>NZ_KQ948422.1 GCF_001514065.1 Streptomyces antibioticus
AACCCGCACAACTCCTGTGCATGCACAGCAGATTGCGAACGGGGCATCGTTGCGGAGGACCGGTCTCCGAGGTGAGAATGCGTGTCGGTGCCGGGTGGTCATCCCCGGCGAAGTGGTGGAGGCGCTGCTTGTGGACACCGCATCGCGGTGCGCCTCGTCATGCGCGCCAGACACTGACCATTTCGCTTCGCTCACCGGCTGACCTGCTTCGTCCGCGGTGGGCGCTTCCGCTTATGGGAGACCACCGTAGTGTCCGAAGACTTCGGACAAGGAGTCACTGCGGATCCACACCGGTGAACTCACCCCGCCCCGCGGGCTGTTCTGGCACCTCGCCCCCGGCACCACACCTCACAGCGACGACATCTGGGTCCACTACGGCTTCACCGGCACCCGCATCTGGCTCTCACCCAACACGAACCGATGGGCAGTCCTGCTCACCAACAAGCTCTACTACACCCGCGACCGCGAACCCCTCACCCACATCCGCAACATTTTCCGCACACTCGCCTTCGCCTGAGCCTCGCCCTCTCAGACGGGTCGTCCTGGGTTGTCTGTCCCCAGGCTGAAACGGTGCGCAGCTGCCGGTTCGTGGTCGGCGGTGCAGGCACGAGGCGGTTATTGAAGGTGACCGAGGCAGCCGCCGGCCACGCGGACACTTTCCGCCTCGGTGGGGGCGTAGCGGCGGGGAGCCTGCTGCTGCCAGATGCGGGCACCGAATCCTGTATCCGTGCCCGCGAAGGTCAGACCGACCAGCGGACGGCCGGTGATCACCTGGGTCTGCGCGGCGAAGGACGCCTCCGCCTCGTGATCGATGGTGTTCAGGCGCTGCCACCCGCGGCCCCTTGGGTGGGAGTGGATGAAGCCGAGCCCGCAGGCGCGCTCGGCGGCCAGGGCCGCGGCTCGCAGGAAGTAGGCGCCGGTGAAGTCCACCGTGCCGTGCACGATCCGCTCGTCCTCCTGCGGCAGCACCACCTCGGTGAGCAGCGCAGTGGTGCAGCTGGCGCCCACAGCCTGTGCCCTGCGAAAGGGCCACTGATGGACATGCCGACTGAATCGGGGCCTTCGAGCACGCCGGGGCGACCCTCGCCCGGCTCGCCGCCGGCGGCCATCTCACCCGCGGTCTACGAGCCGTCATCGCGCACCATCTGATCTTCCACGCCAACCGCGCAGGCCTTCATTCCGGATACCAGAGCGCCTTGTTCAACATCGCACGAGAAGCAGTCATGGGATCGAGTGACAAGACCGCGTCGCCCGCCGAGGGGACGTCCCACACCACTAGCGTGCAGGCAGTGAACACCGACACGCTCACCACCTCCGAAACCGCAGCAACCCGGCTCCGCAACGCCCTGGCCGACCAGATCCGTGCGAACGGATACGCCCGCTCCGCCTCTGTCGAGACCGCGCTGCGTACCGTCCCCCGGCACCTGTTCGTGCCCGACGCCTCACTTGAAACGGCCTACGCCAACTGGCCGGTCGACATCAAGTACGACGCCTCAGGGGCGTCGATCTCCTGCGCCTCCCAGCCCGAGGTCGTCGCGGTCATGCTCGATCAGCTGGAGGCCCACAGCGGCGAACGCATCCTCGAACTCGGCGCCGGTAGCGGCTACAACGCCGCGCTGATGGGGTTCCTGGTCGGGCAGAGCGGTCACGTCGACACCCTCGACGTCGACGACGACCTCGTGGAAGGAGCCCGCGCCCACCTCGCTGCCGCCGGGTTCACCAACGTGGACGTCCACACCCGTGACGGAGCCCTCGGCCACCCCGTCGGCGCCCCGTTCGACCGGATCATCGCCACCGTCGGCGCCCACGGCGTCCCGCACGCCTGGCTGCACCAACTCGCTCCCGGCGGACGCCTCGTCGTGCCCCAACGGCTCACCGGCAGCGTCTCCCGGTCCATCGCCTACGAACAGCACAACGGCCGCTTCACGAGCGTCAGCAGCAAGATGAACACCTTCATGCCGCTGCGCCGGGGCATCGCCGACGACGAGCGCCGCATCATCCCCCTCAGCACACACAGCACCGTGCGCCTCCAGGCCCCCGCCGGACAGAACATCGACGCTGATGCGCTGGCCGGCGTGCTGGACCAGCCGCGCACCGAGGAGTGGACCGGGGTGACGGTCCAGGCCATGGAGTCGGCCGAGTGGATGGAGCCGTTCGTCTCCTGCTCCCTTCCCTCCGGCCTGATCCGGATGCTGTTCCCCAAGGAGGCCAAGGGGACCGTCCTCGCCGAGGACCCCTACGCCTCGTCCACCGCGGCCGTCGACCAAGGCGCCCTCGCCTACCTCGCCCGCCGCCTGTCGGACAGGAAGACCCCTGAGGGCGGCACGCTGTGGGAGTTCGGCGTCATCGGCCACGGCCCCGGGAGCGACAAGCTGACCGCGAAGGTCGCCGACGCGACCCGCACCTGGGACCGCGCCTACCGCGGCCGCGAAGCCACCTTCGAGATCCAGCCCCTCGACGCCCCCGCGATCGAGCAACACCCCGGGCGCTTCGTCGTCGACACCCCGCTCAACCGCATCGTCATCGACTGGCAGCGATAACCGCCCCCACAGGCAACTGCCCATGACCTGCGGGCGGTATCCGTCACACCCGCGACCGGTGCCGCCCGTTCGGTCACCCCTTCTCGCTCACGTCGCCCGGAAAAACCATGGACCCAACCGGCCCTACAGCCCAACGCTTCCCGCTGATCGCCCGCTTCCGCCCCGCCTGCCTCCCCCTGCCCGATCGGATACGTGCCCTCACCGAGATCGCTCAGAAAGCCGCCACAGGGCGGGGAGCACTCAGAGGGTTCGGCACTGGTGTCTCCTGTCTGCGATTCACCCCCCGCGTCGGCGGGGACCACGGCCCGGCGCCGGCGGCGGGGCCAACCCACACCGGTTCACCCCCGCGTCCGCGGGGACCACTGACCCTTGTCGAACCAGACGGCCATGACCATCGGTTCACCCCCGCGTCGACGGGGACCACCTCGCCGCCATCGCGTTCAGCTTGGCGCGGGCCGGTTCACCCCCGCGTCAGCGGGGACCACGCGCCCCCTGAATGTTCCAACTTAACGGTTCACCCCCGCGTCGGCGGGGAGCACCACCTCGCCGGGTCCGCGTACATGCCGACGACCGGTTCACTCGCGTCGGCGAGGAGCACTACTCCTCGGCGATGCGGGCCGCCTTGCCGAGCGGTTCACCTCCGCGTCGGCGGGGAGCACGGCGGCAAAGCCCACGTACCCTGCACCACCGGAGGTTCACCCCCGCGTCGACGGGGAGCACCAGATCCTCAGCTTCGCGGTGCTGTCCAAGGGCGGTTCACCCCCGCGTCGGCGGAGAGCACAGACCGAGATCATGCGGGCTGATCGAACCAGCCGGTTCACCCCCGCGTCGGCGGGGGGCACGGGTACGGCAGGCGCTCCAGGAGCTAACGCCCCGGTTCACCCCCGCGTCGGCGGGGAGCACGGTGTCCTCGTGCTGGACGAAGTCGAGGATGTCGGTTCACCCCCGCGTCGGCGGGGAGCACCCCGCACCCGGTCCCCGGCGGGCTGTTCTTCGTCGGTCCACCCCCGCGTCGGCGGGGACCACGCTGCCTGCAAGAAGGCCATTGCCGCGCATGATGGTCCACCCCCGCGTCGGCGGGGAGCACCAGGCCCGCCTCTCCGCAGGTCAGGCCGACCTTGGTCCACCCCCGCGTCGGCGGGGAGTACGTCACCCATCCGTCCGGGAGGCCCATCATCCACGGTTCACCCCCGCGTCGGCGGGGAGCACGCGGGGTCACCTAACTATGCCTGTCCGTGAACTGGTTCACCCCCGCGTCGGCGGGGAGCACAACTACGTGACGGCGCAACTGCATCAGGCCGGCGGTTCACCCCCGCGTCGGCGGGGAGCACTAGGCGCTGTGCGAGGTAAGGATGGCGAGGTTCGGTTCACCCCCGCGTCGGCGGGGAGCACGGCGAGTCGGATGTCCGTGCCCGCCGACTGGGCGGTTCACCCCGCGTCGGCGGGGAGCACTGCTGGACGCCGGCGGCCTCGATGACCCCGGCCGGTTCACCCCCGTGTCGGCGGGGAGCACGAGTCGATCTCCCGCCGGTTGCGGGCCGATTCCGGTTCACCCCCGCGTCGGCGGGGAGCACGGCGCCATCTCCGACGACGGTCTCACCCAGGGCGGTTCACCCCCGCGTGGGCGGGGAGCACCGCGCAGTTGTCCCAGTCGGCGGCCATGGGGTCGGTTCACCCCCGCGTCGGCGGGGAGCACCGCATGCCGGTTTCGACAGCCGCCACGTTGATCGGTTCACCCCCGCGTCGGCGGAGAGCACGGACACGCGGGCATCCGCAGGGGTGACATCGTCGGTTCACCCCGCGTCGGCGGGGAGCACCGCGAGGGACGCAAGTTCGGGCTGGGCGTCGTCGGTTCACCCCCGCGTCGGCGAGGAGCACGCCTGGCCGCCGAACAGTTCGGGGCGGCGCTTCGGTTCACCCCCGCGTCGGCGGGGAGCACACGGTCGACACCGCTAGCACCAACTTTCGATCGGTTCACCCCCGCGTCGGCGGGGAGCACGTGGTCCGCGACTCCAACGGCGCGCGTCAGGACGGTTCACCCCCGCGTCGGCGGGGAGCACCGCCGCGTCACCCGGCACGTCGCCGTGCTCACCGGTTCACCCCCGCGTCAGCGGGGAGCGCATCCTGATGAACTGGTTCTCCCTGGCCTTTCTCGGTTCACCCCCGCGTCGGCGGGGAGCGCTGTGGCCTCTCGACTGGCGGGTACGTGCGGCCTGGTTCACCCCCGCGTCGGCGGAGAGCACGCGCGGACCTTCGCCTTCCGCGAGTCGGGGACCGGTTCACCCCCGCGTCGGCGCGGAGCACTCCTCGTAGAACGTGAACGTGGACGTGTCGGCCGGTTCACCCCCGCGTCGGCGGGGAGCACCCGTTCCGTGCAGGTTGGTGTGTTTTGAACTACGGTTCACCCCCGCGTCGGCGGGGAGCACGGGCAGCGGACGGTGTACTCCCGGCCGCCCATCGGTTCACCCCCGCGTCGGCGGGGAGCACAAGGTAACCACGACCTGAGGCCGCGGACATACCGATTCACCCCCGCGTCGGCGAGGAGCACGCCTGGCCGCCGAACAGTTCGGGGCGGTGCTTCGGTTCACCCCCGCGTCGGCGGGGAGCACGCCATCACGTCACCGGCGAGGCTGTCGCTCCACGGTTCACCCCCGCGTCGGCGGGGAGCACGCACCCTCACGGACGACGATGGGACCGTGCTCCGGTTCACCCCCGCGTCGGCGGGGAGCACCACCTGGTAGCGGTCCGGGTGGGGTACGCCTGCGGTTCACCCCCGCGTCGGCGGGGAGCACGCGTCCCAACGATCCGAATTCGCGTCCCAGTTCCATTCACCCCGCATCGGCGGGGACCACTGACCCTTGTCGAACCAGACGGCCATGACCATCGGTTCACCCCCGCGTCGACGGGGACCACCTCGCCGCCATCGCGTTCAGCTTGGCGCGGGCCGGTTCACCCCCGCGTCAGCGGGGACCACGCGCCCCCTGAATGTTCCAACTTAACGGTTCACCCCCGCGTCGGCGGGACCCCAGAGACCGCTCCAGCACGTCAGCGTGCGTGCGCGGTTCACCTCCGCGTCGGCGGGGAGCACAACTTCCATCCGTCGAGCGGGCCGAGGATTTGCGGTTCACCCCTGCGTCGGCGGGGAGCACGACGACAGCGGCCCCTTCCTTCGCCGATACACCGGTTCACCCCCACATCAGCGGGGAGCATTCCGCCACCGACCTCGGCGCCACCCTGGACGGCGGTTCACCCCCAGGTCGGCGGCGAGCACCTGAGCGACTCCGCGCTGGCCGTGCCCCGCGGCGGTTCACCCCCGCGTCGGCGGGGAGCACCGCCTGTACGACGATCCCCATCGCCGCCCCATCGGTTCACCCCCGCGTCGGCGGGGAGCACCACCTCGCCGGGTCCGCGTACATGCCGACGACCGGTTCACCCTCGCGTCGGCGAGGAGCACGGTTAGGCAGCCTTGACGAACGAGTCCTGAGCCGGTTCACCCCCGCGCGCGTCGGCGGGGAGCACGGCCGCTACCGGCTCCAGACGGCCATCGTCGACGGTTCACCCCCACGTCGGCGGGGATCACTCGCGGCGTGCCTCGCGCGCTTCCTCGTATGCCGGTTCACCCCCGCGTCGGCGGGGAGCACTGGGAGCTCGCGATGTTCGTCAAGTGGGGAGGCGGTTCACCCCCGCGTCGGCGGGGAGCACCAGAACCGCGGGCTGTACTTGCCGTGCAGCTCCGGTTCACCCCCGCGTCGGCGGGGAGCACTGCGATGCGTGCTCGTACGCCATCTCGCGGGGCGGTTCACCCCCGCGTCGGCGGGGAGCACTCATGCGGCTTTCTGGACTCCGGACAAGTGAGCGGTTCACCCCCGCGTCGGCGGGGAGCACCAGTCCCGGCAGCAGCACTGGCCGCCTGGCACCGGTTCACCCCCGCGCCGGCGGAGCACGTGTCTGGGTGACCCATCAGGTAGTTCAGTTTCGGTTCACCCCCGCGTCGGCGGGGAGCACTTCAGCGCCAGGTACGCGTTCGATGAGGTCGGCGGTTCACCCCGCGTCGGCGGGGAGCACGCCAGCTGGTGACGACGGCCGACCTTGTTGAGCGGTTCACCCCCGCGCCGGCGGGGAGCACATGAGGACGCTGGGCAGGCCGCGCCTGAGGGCCGGTTCACCCCCGCGTCGGCGGGGAGCACGCTGCCGTCATCGACTGGAAGATCTGGTCCGTCGGTTCACCCCCGCGTCGGCGGGGAGCACGGCCTTGAGCCTGGTACTCGCCGTAGCAGCTGCGGTTCACCCCCGCGTCGGCGGGGAGCACCGTGACCCGAAGATCAACCCCCAGCCCGATCACGGTTCACCCCCGCGTCGGCGGGGAGCACCCGCCGGTGGTGACGAACCGGATCAGCAGGCCCGGTTCACCCTCGCGTCGGCGGGGAGCACCTTCTCTGCCGGATACCGGCCGTCCTCCGGGTCGGTTCACCCCCGCGTCGGCGGGGAGCACGTGACGAGGCGGCGCAGCCAGGTGACGAAGGCCGGTTCGCCCCCGCGTACGCGGGGAGCACTCGATCCACAGGTCACACAGGAAACCGTTGGTCGGTTCACCCCCGCGTCAGCGGGGAGCACGGCTCGATCAGCTCCGTGGAGTGCTCGGCAAACGGTTCACCCCTGCGTCGGCGGGGAGCACACGGTCTGGATGTGGGGCCAGAGGCGGGTCACCGGTGCACTCCCGCGTCGGCGGGGAGCACAAACCCATGCCGAGCGCAGCGCGCAGACCCGACGGTTCACCCCCGCGTCGGCTGGGAGCACTGCGCGGCCTCACTCACCTTGTCGCCCTCCTCCGGTTCACCCCCGCGTCGGCGGGGAGCACCGCATCACCCTCAACCTGGCCAACACGCGCGTCGGTTCACCCCCGCGTTGGCGGGAAGCACTCCATGGCCACGCGGCGGCCTGGCCGCCGCCGTGATCACCAGTGCGCAGCCCGCAACGACCTGTGCTCCCGGCCACGCCCCCACCCTTCCATAAGATCCACCAAGATGAGTCACGTGCGTATCTCAAGGAGGTGGGCTACTCGCTGAGCAGCAAGTTGGTTCGCGAGCGTGTCAGGACCGATCGTGCTCAGGGCCCAGAGGCTGCTCGTTCGGTGTGCCCACCGCCAAAGGAGTCCATCCACGGGGGTGCGGAAGGGTAATACCGAAATGCTCTGGGCCTCGAAGGGATCAGCCTCGAGGTACCGAAGGCCGCCTGTGCCGCACAAGTAGTGGCTACTGCCGGTGGCTGCCGCGAGGTCTGCCAGACGTTCGGAACGACCTGGCCGGGTCGGGATTTCGCTGCTGTCCAGCGCCTCGCCCGACCAGCCGAGGACCGCGAGCAGGGCAGTCGCTGATGTCCTTGAGACGTCGGCGATGCGGTCGGAGGCGTCGAGTGTGTCCAGGACCGCGTCGAGGACCTCGGACACGGCTTTCCAATGGGGGCTTCGGCCGTAGTACTGGCGCACAAGCAGCTGAACCGTCCGGCGCGAGCGCCGGCGGTCAACGAGGCGTGCCTGCCGGATCAACGTCGAGCGTCTGTGGGGTAGATGCGTGGGGAGCGTGAGCCACTGCTGGGATGCGGGATCGTCCGGGGCGGCGAGGCGGGCGCGGTGCTGGTAGTCGCGGCGGGTGAACTGGACGTCGTCCAGGACGATCCACCGGTCGGCGGCGTACAGCTTGGCCAGCGTGGACAGTCTCGGGAAGAGGTTTGGCTGGTGGATCGCGCATACCCCGCCGCGTGGCGGGTCAGGTGCCGATGAGGCGGCTGTCGAAGCCGGCCCGCAGGAGGCGCTCGTAGGCGTCATGGACATCCCCTGGTACGTCCTGCTCGACGGCGAAGCCGAGCTTCGGGTACTCGATCACCCGCTGCAGGTCGCCGACGAGCATGTCGACGACGAGCTTCTCGTCGCCGATGGACTTGATGTAGTCGTCCAGCTCCAATGGCTCGGAGGCGCACACGACGTCGGCCTCGGGCCACAGCTTGCGGCAGGTGGCGTAGCTGCGGCGCTCCATGTACGGCTTGGAGATCAGCAGCAGCGACTCGGCTTCGATGCCGGCCTGGGCCAGCAACTCCCGTGAGAAGGTGATGTTCTGGCCGGTGTTGCCGGCCTTCGGCTCGACGAGGATCGCCTCGTCCGGTACGCCCAGGGCGAGGGCGTGTTCGCGGTAGTGGACGGCCTCGCCTCGCGGGAAGCGGGCCCGGGTGGTTGCGCTGTTGCCGCCGCTGAACACCACGATGGGGAACAGCCCGGCGCGGTACAGGTCGGCCGCGGCGGTCGCGACGCCCAGGTCGTGGCTGCCGAGCCCGATCGCCGCCGAGCAGGGCCGCAGTTCGTGGCCCATCTGGTGGTAGTTCCAGATCCGTGTCGCGTCGTGGAACTGCTCGTCGGTGATCTGGCGCTGCTGGTGCTGCGGCACTGGCACTCCCTGGCTCATCCTTGCCGGCCCTTTCGGATGCCCTCGATGCTGCGCAGTTGGTGGCTCAGCCCGAACTGCTGAGCCACCTGTGCCGCCTGGTCGAGGACGGAGAGCCCATCATTGCGGGTCGCCGCATCCGACAGAAGGATGTGCGCGTAGGCGGTGTCCAAGCGCACGCGTTGCATCGGGGAGTCGACCGTGCCGGTGGTGCGCGCGATGTCGATGTAGTGCAGGGCCTGGTCCAGGTGGCCGGCGCCGCGGTGGGCGAGGGCGAGTTTCTGGTGTGCCACGGACCAGTCCTCCGGCTCGCCGAGTTCCTCGAACTCGCAGGTGGCAGCCGCCATGACGTCGGTGGCGTAGTCGTTGTCGCCCCCCTTGCTCAGCGCGGTACCCACCCACAAGCGGGCACGGGCCCTGTCCCGTCGGCTCAGGCACTCGTCCCGGGCGAGCTGCTCGTAGCGGCGGGCAGAGGCTTCCAGCTGGCCGGACATCTCCTGCACCACGGCGAGGGACAGTTCGATCTGGGCCACCCGGCGCGGGATGTCGAGTTCACCGAACATGCCGCGGGCGGTCAGGTAGGACTGGCGGGCGGAGAGCGGTCCCAGAATCGCTCCCTGGTCGCGTTGCAGATCGCCCAGTAGCACCAGGGAGCGGCCGTACAGGTACAGGCCCTTGTCGTCGAGATCGTGCGGGTCATGGCGGCCCAGCCAGCGGTTGAGGAGCACCGAGGCGAAGGGGAAGTTCTGTCGGCTCACGCAGACCACGGCACGCTCGATGTCCTCGGTCCACGTCTCATAGTCCGCCGGCCGCGCGCTCCTGCGCTCCGGGAACAGCAGCGCCTCGAGGCGAGCGTGGGCAGCGGAGTCGGCGCGGGCGAGCGCGGTGTCGAGGATGGCCTGGGTATCGGGCCTGGGCTGCGTTGCGGCGCCCAGGCTCTCCCACTTGGCCACCGTGCGCAGAGCCACGCCGAGGTGGTCGGCGAAGGCGCGGGTGCTCATGCGCAGCGCGGCACGAAGGGCGGCCGCCTCCCGACCACTCCACTGCTGCACGCTGACCACGACTGACCTCCTTCCCTCACGTATCGAAGCACTCTCGGTGACAGTGCGGGCCGGAAGTGCAACGGAAGTACAACAGCAGGGCATTTCGAGGCCGTTCGCGACAGCCGACGCTCTAGGTCATGGACGACGAACCCCTCACCGAACGCCGCCCGGTCACCGGCCCGCTCGTCTTCGGCTACCTGCGCCACATCACCGGCGTCACGTCGCGGCTCGCCGCGCTGACCGGCTGCCTCACCGAGTACTGCCATCTCCACGAACTGACCTTGTGCGGCGTCTTCACCGACCGCGAACCGGCCGTCCTCCTCCACTCCCCCGCCTTCATCGGCCTCCTCGACGCGCTCGAACTCTCGGACACCTACGGCGCCGTGATCCCCGTGCTCGGCCATCTGGGTCCCAAGCCCATCAACGCCGAACGCAGGCGGCGGATAACGGCGACGGGCGCCCGCCTGATCACGGTCCGCTCCACCAGGCAGGCGCCAAGTAACGCGCCCTCCATGCGCCTCACCCAGCGAGGAGGAACCTGATGTCCCTGAGAGACGCGCTGCGCCGGGCCCCAACGGTCGGCGACATTCCCACACTGCGCCTGCTGCGCGTTGGCGACGGCTGGGATCTCGTACGAACGCCCGCAGAGATCGGGTTCCTGGCCCTCACTCACCTGCGCGCCACCGACGCCGCCGTGGGCCCGGTCCTCTACGACAGTCCCAACAAGCGTCTCTACTACGCCATCCAGACCACCAGCGCCGACGGCGGCTGGGAAGGCCTGCCGGTCCGGCGTCTCTCCAGCAACTCCTGGCTCGTGGCTCCGGGCCTGGAGGTGATGGACGACTGGTTCGGCGGATGGTGCGAGCTACCCGACGACGACACGCTCACCGACCCCGATGCTCTGCGCACCGCGCTCCAGCAGGCATACCTCACAGCCCTCGGCCACCAAGCCCCGTCCGGCGCCTGCCGCTAGGACCCATCCGCCCCACACCCAAGGGGGACCCCGTGACAGCCCACCCCGTCTCACCCAACACCGTGCTCGCCAACGCCCTGCTGCGCACCGAAGACGTCCTGACCCCCCGCATCCTGGCCACCCCGCCGACCCGGATCGTCCTCGTCGTCGGCACCCAGATCAACGGCGCCCCACACTGCGGCACCTCCCTCGTCCAGTCCCTGGCCTTCGCCATGGCCGCCCGCCTGGGCGACCGCTTCGGCATCCGCACCGACGTCCTCTTCAGCGCCCTCGACAACGCCCCCTACCAACAGACCACCGACCCGCTCAGCGGCCACCGCTACCAGCGCGCCTACGCCCAAGCCGTCGACGAACAAACCCTGACCGGCCTCATCGACGCCCTCTACGAGCCCCTGTTCACCGCCCTGTCCCAACGCCTGGGCGTGCCCTACGACGTCCAGACCTACACCCAGCAGCAAGCCGGCGAGCACTTCCGCCGCACCTGGTTACGGCTCCTGCCCCACCTCGACGCCGCCCGCTGGTGGCTCGCCCCCTCCACCGGCACACCGCATCTCCGGGTCCCCTGCCCGCAGCCCGGCTGCGGCTGGGCCGAAAAACACGCCGAGCGCACCCGCGTACACCTCACCGACCCCGAGACCGCCACCGTCGCCGCCGTCTGCCTGCATCACGGCCCCTACCAGGCCGCCATCACGCCCACCGCCGGCGCCTACCTCGACCTGGCCACCCTGTACCGCAACCTGGTCAAGGAACTCGCGCTGACCAACCCGCAGGACGGCGGCACCCTGCACGTCATGGTCAAGGGCGGCGACTGGCTCTTCGGCTCCCTCCTCATCGACGAGGCCCTCCAAGCCGTCGGCCTCACCCGCGCCCAGCTCCCCGCCCGCCTCTTCTGCCCCCAAGTCGTCACCGACACCGGCGCCAAACTCTCCAAATCCCTGATCCGCGAAGGACACGCCGCCTTGCCGACCGGCGCCGCGGACTGGATGCTCGACACCCGACAGTGGCCCGGCAACGTCACCCAATACGCCGACCAACTACTGGCCCTAACTGAGACGATGCTGTCCGAACCCCGCCACTTCTTCCGCTCATACTCCGCAGCGGAGATCGGCCGCATGATGACCGCCCCAGCACCCAGGAGCATTTCCGTCCCATGACCGACGCCACCGCCCGCGTCCGCGAACTCAACCTCTACCGCCCCTACTTCGACCTCGTCGCCGCAGGCACCAAAACCATCGAAGTACGAGTGAAATACCCCCACCTCGCCGACCTCACAGCAGGCGACACCATCCGCTTCCGCATCAAGGGCACCGACGAGACCTGCGAGGTCAGGGTCATCAGGGTCACCGAGTACGCCGACTTCGCAGCCCTCCTCGACGGCGAAGGACCAACCAACGTCAACCCGTCGGCAACCCGCGACCAGCAACTGACCAACATCCGCGCCATCTACCCACCCGAAAAAGAAGCCCTCGGCGCCCTCGCCATCGAAATCGCTCTGCTCTAACCAGACCCCGCTCCCCACAACCGCCGGTACCGCCTGTTCCAGCGGTCCACCCCCGCATCGGCCGGGAGCACAGCGTCCAGGACCGCACCAGGACGCAGGTCTACGGTTCACCCCTGCGTCGGCGGGGAGCACTTCGCCACCGGAACATCCACCTTGATCCGGGGCGGTTCACCCCCGCGTCGGCGGGGAGCACGCCGAGTAGCCGGTCTTCCGGCACAGCTCGTGCGGTCCACCCCCGCGTCGGCGGGGAGCACGTCGCCGAGGGCACGGTGTATCCCGAGCACGACGGTCCACGCCCGCGTCGGCGGGGAGCACACCGTGCGGTTCACCGACGTCGACGGCACGGTCGGTTCACCCCCGCGTCGACGGGGAGCACTTCAACGCGTCCTCGGTTTGGCCGGTCTCCATCGGTTAACCCCCCGCGTCGACGGGGAGCACTCGCGGATGGAGGCGCGGAATTCCTTGGTGATCGGTTCACCCCCGCGTCGGCGGGGAGCACTACGTCCCTGAGGTTCGCGGCGTTCGTCTGCACGGTTCACCCCGCGTCGGCGGGGAGCACATCTGTCCGCCGCCGGCCATCCGTCAGCCCAGCGGTTCACCCCCGCGTCGGCGGGGAGCACCCGCCGGGCGTCCCGCCGATTCAGGTGGAGTGCGGTTCACCCCCGCGCCAGCGAGGAGCACCAGCCCTCGTGGCCGTAGAAGGTGCCGATTGGCGGTTCACCCCGCGTCGGCGGGGAGCACCAGGTCGAGGTCGAGACTGACGACAACGGGGCGGGTTCACCCCCGCGTCGGCGGGGAGCACTACAGCCGACTGTCCCGGATGATCTGCAACGCCGGTTCACCCCCGCACCGGCGGGGAGCACCGGCCCTGACTGTCAGAAATCCCCACCTCTGACGGTTCACCCCCGCGGCGGCGGGGAGCACGCCGCTTCCCAATCCGCAACGTGTGATTCCCACGGTTCACCCCCGCATCGACGGATAGCACTGCCGGATTGAGTAGCCGAGCTTTCAACGCACGAGGATGAGTCCGCAGCTGTACGCGCGTGCATGGCCGATGCCCTGAGCAAGGGCGGTGACGAAGGTTTTGGGGTCGGTGATCGTGAGAGTGCCTTTGATTTCGGCACGGGCAATGCGCAGGCCTTTGTGTGATGTCGTGCTGGAGATACGGGGCAGCATGCGCAGGGCAAGTCGTTCGGTGTCTGTGTCGGCTCCGATACGTGTGACGCCGTCGGGTGCGGTGGAGGATTGTCCCAGTGGTTGCAGGCGGCGCGCGAACCAGTCTCTGACGTGTTCGGGGCGAGTGTGGGGGACGCGGGCGCCACGCTGCTTCGGTGATGAGCCAGCTGCGGGTCGAACGCTGCGGACCGGGTTGACGACCGTGCGGAAGTCGACCCGGTCTCCTGGGCGGAAGGTGCGCTCGACGGTGAGGGTTTGTGGGGCCTCGGCGAGGGCTGCTCGGGGCACGTTGGTCCAGTCGGCAGGGACGGAGGACTGCACGACGAGGTTGAGCCGTGCTTGGCGCAGGTCGAGGGTCCAGGTGGACAGGACACCCATCTGGGAGCGGGCATCCTGACTGCCGTCGTCCACCCAGCCGATGAATCCGCTCATGACATTGCGGTGCATGTCCTGGGCGTCAATGAGCGCTTTTGCGGCATAGGGATGTCGAGCGTCCAGGGTCAACAGGGTGTGCGTGGTGACGAACCTGGCGGCGCCACCGGGTCCTGACGGTGCTTGCGACGTGGCGGCTGTCGTGTTCACAAGATGATGTCCCATCCGGGGGCGTCCGGGGCGATGGTGATGCGGTGGCGGGTCTCCCAACGAAGGCTGTGACCGCCTCCGTCCGCGCTGAAGCGCAAGGGCTGGTCATTGAGGGGGGCAACCGTTGGCAAGGGGCGCGGGCTTTCGATCCAGGCCCATGGCCGTACGCCGGTCGCGGGGGGCGGTGGGCCGGGTTCGTCGTGGGGTGCGCCAGGGAGCAGGGCATGGGTTTCGAATGTGTGCTTGAGGGTGCCGCGATGGACGCCCAGGGCGAGGTCGCCGGAAGGGGGGCAGGCCTTGCGGCCGAGCCAGAGCAGGCGTTGGGGGTGTTCCAGGGCGTGTGCGATGCAGTGCAGGAGTTCGGGGTCGGGGTGCTGCAGGCCGGCGAGGAAGGCGGCGTCGGCCAGATACCAGCGTTCGGTGATCAGTGCGTGGCGGCGCGGCTGCCCGGAGATGAGGGCGCCTGATGCCGGGTCCGTGGTGACGTACTTGGGTGAGCCGTACCAGGAATCCAGCTGTGTGCTGCCGAACGGTGCGGCGTCCGCGTGGTGCGGCGTGTCGGCCGTGAGGGCTTTTTCAGCTCGCTGGTGGTCGGTGATGAGGTCTCGGGGGCGCAAGGGGTAGGTTCCGCCGCCGACGGTGTGGTAGTCCCGCAGGGGGGTGCCGGGCCGGTCGGCTCGGACGCCGAAGAGGACCTCTGCGAGTCCCCCCAGTGGCTGCTCTCGCTCAAGGCCGAGGGCTGCGGCGCACAGCCCGAGCACGCCGGACTTCGTGGGCCGGGGGTGGGTGTCGCGGCGGCTGAACCGGCCATTCAGGCCCCAGGACTGCAGAGGGCCGGCCAGGCGGACGAGGAGGACGTGGGCGTCGCTCACGGGGTGAGGTCCTTGGCTCGTTCCACCACGACGAGCGACTGGGGTAGTCGCAGCTCGTCCAGGAGGGTGTCGATCTCGGGGTCGTAAGTCAGGAGGCGGGCAGTGCGCAGGTCCTCGCGGCGGCGGCTGACGAAGGTGTGGTGGCGCAGCAGGCGGCGAACGGCGGCGGGCCCGGCCGGTCCTTCCCCACCAGCTGTGAGGGGTCCCTCGTCGATGGGGCGTTGGAAGGCGGAGGCGTAGTTGTAGGGGCGGTCTCCTTCGAAGGCGAGGACGAGGGCGGGCAGCGAGCCGGTGGATGCGGTGGAGTTCTTCTTGGCCTCGGGGAAGGCTTCGACGAAGGCGTTGACGAATTCCTTCTCGGCCTCGTCCGCGGCACTTTCGGCCTCGTCCGCCTCCATGCCGGCCGCGCGGAGATTGGTGCGCAGTTGGGCGCGGTCGAGAACAGCGTGCCGGTAGAAGGTGCCGGAGATGAGGGATTGGTAGCCGGTCATGCCGGCGCCGGCTTCGTCGGCGGCGTCGAGGAAGCTCAGGGCGTTGCGTTTGCGGTCCAGTTTGGCGTCGTCGGCGGCGGCGTAGAAGTCCTCGATTTGTTCGGCTTCGTGCACGGTGAAGGCGTGTGCGGTCTGCACGGCACCGTCGACGTTCGGGGAGTCGGGGATCTCGGCCAGAAAGCGTCCGTACAGGGCGATGTCCACGGCGTCGCGGGGGGCCAGGGCCAGGAGCACGGCGTCGCGGGTGGCCTTGGGCAGCGGCGGCAGGTCTCGCGCGGCGGGGGATGTTTCTGGTGTCGCGTCCGCCTCGGGCGGTGGCGGGTCAGCCTTCTTCGTTCCGCGCCGGGTCTTCTTCGCTGCCTCGGTGGCGGCCTGGGCCGTGAGATATTTTTCGCGCCATGCCTCGACTTCATCGGCCTGCTCAGCGATGTGGTGGGCAATGCGTGCTGCGGCATCGGAGGGGGCGAAGATGAGCACCCGGGTCAGGTTGGCCACCGTCTTCTTTTTCGGGTCGCCGAACTTAAGACCACTTGCCTCCATCACCGCTCGGGCCGTGAGGAGGGCCCGCTCCTTGTCCCAGCCGTGCGCGGTCTCCAGCTCGCGGCCCGTCAGCAGCGCCCATTCCCGGGTGCGCACGCCCATGCTCCGTCCCGCGAGCGGGCCGCGGCCGGCGTTGGCACGGTTGCGGGCGTAGACCCGCTCGGCGCGCCGGCGGGCCTGACTGGTGATCATGTGCCGTTCCACGCCGCCGAAGACGAGGGTCTTGGGCTGGGCGTTCTCGTCGCGTACCGGAAGGACGGCTGCAAGGGTCTCGACGAGGTGGAGGGAGAGGAACTGGCTGGGGGGTGCTGCCTGGCTCACGAGAGGGTGTCCTTCCGCGTGGTCGTTTCGCTGCGGGGGGGCCGGCCGTGCTCGGCGGGCGTGTGGAACTCCACCGACCACCAGTAGGCGACACGGGCCGTGCGGTCGTTCCACTTGATGAGGTCTTCGGTCAGCTGCGCCCAGGACGGGGGCGGCTGTTCGCAGGAACGCAACCGGGCGACGGCATGCTGGAGGTGGCGCCAGGGGATGCGCCGACTGGCAACCACACGGTTCAGAAGCCGCTGCGCTCCGGGGTTGTCGGGTCCGCGTCCGATACTGTCGCCGATCCGGCGCGCGGCGGCGCCCAGGCTGCCATACCCGTACGCGGGCACGGGGCGTCCCTGATGGTAGATGGCGAAGAGGAAGGCGATGCGTTCGAACAGGTCGCGGTTATCGTCGCCGCCGTACCAGCCGGCGCGGATATGCGCGTTGGTGCCGCCTCGCGCCCGGCGCAGTTCGGCGAGAGTGCCGTATTCGCGGTTGCGGACGAGGGCCGCCAGCCAGGACGTGAGCGCTTGGCTGTCGTGACGGGCCTGCGGTCGTTCCAACTCCCCTACAGAAAGCGGAGCCTGTTCAGTCACGGGCGATCTCCCCTCGTAGTTCGGCCGGGGCCCGGTTTTCGGACATGCCATCCTCGAAGCTCCGCAGCGCCCTGGCCCGGGCACGGTAGTTCCGATCGCTCGGCGGCAGCACGTCCAAGCGCTGCAGCAACTGGGTGTGCGCAGTTTCCCGCAGTTCCCGGGCATAGGTGATCAAGGGCTCGGAGACCGGGTCGTCCTCTTCGGGGCCGCGGTCGACGACCTCGTCGAGCAGTTCGTGGAAGGGCTCCTCGGCCGAGGGCCAAAACGCCCACCGGGCATCAAGCCGCGCCACCTGGCCGGGCTCATCCGCGGCCCGCACAGCCGGAAACGCCGTCTCGGCGGCCAGGACGGCAGCATGCTTCAGGCGTTGGGCGATGTACTCGGCGATGTCGGAGCCGCGTCGTGAGGCCCTGAACAGGTGGGCGGCCATGCCCGGCGCGTAGGGGTAGGCGCCGTGAATCCAGGCCACCGGCAGCGCCTTGTTGGCCACCAGGCCCACCGCCCACAAATGGTAGGGGGCGCCGGTCCCGGTGCGCTCATACGGCAGCGAGCGCAGCCGCGCGTACATGCCCGCCCGGCCGTCCCGGACCGCGCTGTACAGCGCGTGCGCCTGCTGCCACAAAGCGCGGGTGGGAGAGGGCCACAGCGGCTTTCGCACCCCGCTCAGGGTCTGGCCGAACACCGCGTCCTGCAGATGGAGTTCCTGGTCGAGCTCGAGCACCTCACCGGCTCCGATCAGCACCCGGTCGACTACAAACTGCCCCTGCGGTCCCCGGCCCGGGCGCAACAACACCGACCGTCCCAACGCGCTGTGCAGGTCGGCGGAGCTGCGCGGAACACGGGGTACGGCCTTGTCCTTGAAAGTGCGGCGCTCGATCGGCCCGGTGGTCCAAGAGGTGTTGAGCGGATCCCCTGGTGCTTGCGGCGGGTAGAGGTTCAGCCGCAGGGTCTCCCCCAGCGTCTGGCCCAGGGCAATGACGCGGATGCGACCGGTGAGCCGTCCGGCGGCAAGATTGGTTACTTTGGCACCGAGCCGCTGCCCGGACATGCGGGCCCGTCCGTAGAGGCCGTACACGTGCTGGGTGAGCGTGGCGCGGAAGGCGTCGGCGGCCGGCAGCGGGTTGTCCCGCTCGAGGTGGTGGTGGTCAAAGTGCTGGTTGTAGTCACCGGCGTGCTCGATGACCAGTTGCGCTGTTCCCGTGCCGCTTTCGCGTAGGTCCTCGGCAAGGCGGGAGTTCTGCAGCAGGGGCGCCGTGGGGTGGAACAGGTCCCAGGCGTCGTCCGGTTGGCGCGCCAGCCAGTCGGCGGCCGCGGCGAGATCCTGCCGGTCCATGATCCAGACCCGCCATTCCTTGTCCGAGGCCGGGCAGGTTCCGGACGCGAAACAGATGGCCAGCAGGTGTTCGATGACGGCGACCGTCTCTCCCGGCGATGCACAGTCCAGGGCGGCCAGGTCATCGGCTCCGGCCAGCAGTGCGCACAGGGAGTGGTAGGCGCTGGCCCCGTCAACGGTCACTGTGGGGATGCACGGCGCGCGACGCGGGTCCCAAGAGGGACGAGGCACACCGGGCTCGGGCGGGGGGTCTTCTAACAATTCTTCGTTACCACTTTCTCGATCACGAACAGCGACTACGGCAATGTCTGGGCGGGAATCAGGGGCACGGTTCGGGCCGACGGGTCGCATCCACCACAGGTTCGTCCCGCGGATCGCTGGTGTGCCCCGCTTTGATGAGGCGGAGCCGTCCCCGCACACGCGGGGAAGACCGCAGACGGAACCCTCGTGGCCGTCGACGGGCCATTCCCGCTCCATGCGGGACGGCTCTCCGCTGCTCGGTCCCTCCCTTTCCTTATGACGGCACAGCTGTTGACGTGGAGTCGGCCGGGCTGGGGTTTTACAGTGATGTCTGCCGAGCGATCGGCCACCACGGCAGTCCCGCTGCATCGGCCATGCCGGTGCGGCGAGCAGCGGTTCGCGGGTGTGTGCGCACGCACCCGCGAACCCTCCACAGCCGGGTGGGGCCGTTCTTGGCGCATGTATCGCGCCAAGAACGGCCGTCTACCACCAGCGGTCAACAGCGGTGCCGACCACCGCAGCGACCACGATGAGAACCAGCTCCCATCCGTGGCGTCCCAGCCACTCACGTGCGGCTCTTCCCATACAACCTCCGTCTCGAGGCCTCCCGCCCTGCGGTCGCAGAGCAGGGGGCCGCCGAGACGGCCGTCACGGGAACCCGCACGTCACACTTTGTACTCCAACTCGCCCACCGGACGCGGGCGTTCAGCGAAAGTCACTGAACCCAGATCCGGGGACGGATCCCTTGTGCAAGTCGACTTCCGGGTGGCTGCCCTGCGCCTTCGCCAGCGCGAGCATCCAGGCTGCCAGGCGCCGGCGGCCCGTGGCGCAGGAACGGGCGTTCCGGCCCCTCCGGCGTACGTACCCGGGGAGAATGCCTCTCACCGTGACCGTTGACGGACGAGGATGGTGAGGGTAGTACGTGCGTCTTTGCGGCGTTCGGGGGTGGGGGCCAGAACAGAGACGAGAGCCACGACGAGCAGTACACCCGCATACAACAGGCCTGCGTATGCGCTCACGGCGGCTGCGCCGTGTAGGAGTTGAGGAAGGACAGACACGAAGCATCCCTTTGTCTGAGCCAGAGCGGCTGGATGGGTGGTGACGGCTCCACCCTCGCGACAAGGCCCGAGTCGCCACGAGTTGCAGCATCCACAAAATTGTGATTTCCGCAGCTCAACGAGGTGATATGTGACGGCACCGGCTGGATTTTCGGCTGGTTGCGAGTCGGGAGGCGCATCGTTGGACAGCACCGGTACCGGCGCCCGCCGCGCGCTAGGAGGCATGCTCACAGTGCTGTGGGAGGAGGCGGCCAGCCCGCCGCCGTCTCGGATGCAGCAGCTCGGGGTGAAGGCATCCACGTGGCGCAACTGGCGCAGCGGGGCATCGGCCCCCTCACCGGCCAGTACTGCACTCTTCTGGTCTGTCGTAGCGCAGTTGGAGGAAGCAGTTGGCCGCGCCGTGTACTCACACGCGCAGTGGGAGTCGGCTCTACATGACGCCCAGCAGGAAGGCTCACAAAGACAGCATCAGCAGATCATTGACTTCCGCCGGAAAACGGGCAAAGACCTCCGGTTTGTTCGGCCTCACCAGCCGGCCCTGGACGCGGACATCGGCGACCTAAGCGAGCGCAGCAGTGAACGCGCCGCCATGAACAGGTTCATCCACGAATCCCGTTCCGCTACGCCGTCTTACCTGTGCTGGCAGGCCGACACCCCGGTCGGCAAGACCACACTGCTTGCCGACTACGTTCTTCGCCCACCGCGCTACACCGACGTCCTGAACTTCTTCATCTCCCCCACGCACGGCAACACGCGGGCAGACTTCGAGACGGAGATGGCGCTGCAGCTCACGTTGCTTCTGCAGCTGTCCGAGTCGAGCGCCCCTTCCAGCATCCGCGGCCCGCGGCAGTGGCGACGTCTCTTCGCGGCGGCCGCCGCGAAAAGCGTGGCGCACGGGCGCAAACTGCTGCTCGTCGTCGACGGCCTGGACGACGACGTGGCCTGGTCGGGCACAGCAGGTGGCGATGCTGCACCACCGTCCCGAAACCGGGGCAACCGCCGGTCTGCCGACGGCAGTATCGCCGCACTCCTGCCGCTCGCGCCGCCGCCGGGCATGCGCGTCATCGCCTCCTTCCGCCGCTGGGGGCACGGACCCCACGACCTCCCCAGGTCGCACCCCCTGCAGCGGCCTGAGCACAGACGCACGCTGCAGCCCATCGCCGGGCTCCGCCCGCTTCCACGCACGGCGCCAGGCCCGCCTCTCAAAGGCACACACGACACAGTGGCCCGCCTGCTGGCCGTCGCTGGCGGCGGCTTGCATGCCACCGACCTGGCGGAACTGACTGGCCGGCCACTCGAGCAGATCACCAGCGTCCTGCAAGGACCCCAGGGACGCACCATCATGATCGACGATGCGGTGTTCGAGACCTATCGTCTGCAACACCCTGATCAGGAAGCGGCGGTGCGCTGCCGCATGGAGGAGACCGCGCTCGCCCGACACACACAGCAGCTGCTCGACTGGTGCGAGCGCTGGCGTACGTCAGGATGGCCGGAACAGACCCCCCTCTACCCCTTGGTCCATCAGCTGCGCCTCCTCGCCGATACAGCGCAGCGCGCTGCCTACGTCTTGGACTGGCCCCGGCTGGAGCGACTAGCCACGACCGCCGGACCGGCCGCAGCTCTCGCGCAACTGGACACCTTTGCACTCGAGATCAGCACCGAGGAACCCAGCTCAGGCAGCCTGAACGTGCTCGTGCCGCTGGCCTGCGCGCGGGCCACGCTTTGCGGCAAAGCGCAGGAGGTTCCCCGGGGCGCTGCCGGTCTTCTCGTCCGGCTCGGCCAGGCGCAGCGGGCCCGGAGCCTGGCCCGCTCCGCGCCGACCGCGCAGATGAGGGCCATCCACCTCGCCGACGTGGCCGTAGAGATGGCCCGGGGCGGACAGACGGCAACAAGCGTCGCCGTCGCCCACGAGGCCGCCGACTGCCTACCCCCCTTCCACCCGCTACACCCGCAAACCGCCCGTGACCCAGCAGCCCACTCCCACCTCCTCGACGCCGCCAGGAGCTTGCTGGCGCTGGATCTACCCCACGCCGCTCACCCACTCCTGCGGGCCGTAGTAGGTGATCGCGGTGCCGAGATCGAAACCCGGTGCGCAGCAGCCGCGATGCTCCACACCGCGCACGATCCACAGGCCACCACCGCGCTGATCGACCACGTACAGTCCCTGTCCGAAGGCGGACTGCGAGAGCGTGCCGCCGCCGTAGAACTGTGGGGGATCCTGGCACGGGCCATCCCGACCTTCGGCAGGTATGCAGGCGACCGGATCGAGGCCCTCTGCGCCGACCTCGCCCCCTCGGAGGGACTCGGCTCCATCGAGGTGCTGGCCCTGGCAGCCTCCGCCCTGGCACAACTGCCAGCCAGGCGACACAAGAAGGCCGGCATCCTGCTGCGCCAGGCACTGGCTCAGATCGCAGCCGCTCTGAGCGACCCTGCCACCTTGTCCGCCGACGACCACGCCTACCTCAGCCGGGACCTGGCGGGTGCACTCGCCCACCTCACACAGGCAGTCGACGCTGCCGGCACCGGCCGCGGCGCCCTCACCGACATCGACCGCTTGCTGCAGGCGCTGCCCGAGCACCTGCGCACCGGAATCCTCGGGGACACCATCGCCGAACGCGCCCAGTTCCTCGCACACACTGCTGCCGAACGCCGGGCCACTGAAGACGCAGCCGCCACGACAAAGACCCAGCAGAGAAAGAACGCGCAGCGCCGCGCCAAGCAATGGATGCTGGCGCCAGCACAATTCGCCCCACCCACTGGAGCGCAACCCGAAGAGACTGCAAGGAAGAACAGCCTCACCGCCACCCGGCGCACACCCACGCACCCAGCCACCTCGGCCCTACCGGACCCAGCCGACCCCGCTGCGCTGGTCCTGTCAGCCGAGGAGCACCTCACCACTGGCAACCTCCACAGTGGCCGCGAACTCCTCGCAACCGCCCTCCAGCGCGCTTCCACGCCCTCGACATACGCGCCGACAGCACAGCAGTGGACGGCAGACCTCGCTCAAGCCCTGGGCGTGGCCGGAGAGTTCGAGCACGGCGAAGCACTCGCCAGCGAAGTCGCCGACATGAACAACCGTGTGCGTCACCTGGCAGCCCTCTCACTAGGCTGTGCCCTCGGCGGACATGAACACGCCGCCGCACGCTACGCCCACCAAGCAGCAGACCTGCTGCCGGCTGACGCCCCACCCACACTCAAAAATACCGTCGCCCAGGCCCTCGCTCATGCCGCAGACGCCCCGGCAGCCCTCGCCACAGCAGGCGGCAACACTGCTGCGGAAAGGCGCCAAGCGCTCACCGCGATCGCCGCAGGCCTTGCGCCCCACGACCCCGACCACGCCGCACACATCACCGAACCACTCATCACAGATCTCGCGCAGCGAATCGACCAGGGAAGCCCCCTGCACGTACTGCCCGAGCTCGCCGCCCTCCTCCTCGCCGCCCCGACCCTCCAGCACCCCCAACCCCGCCTGCACGAAACACTCCAGCACGCCGCACACCACGCCCGCACCACCCCCCAGACCCGGCACATCCCCACCCTCACCATCCTCACGCTCCTGGCACACCTCGGCTGCCTCCCCCACACCACCACCGACCGCATCCCCCTCACCCACCGTCACGCGGCGCACCCCCCACGGCATCTGCCCCCGGAACAAGCCGTCCTCGCGGCCGTGCAGCACGACACCACAGCACTGCACCAGCTCACCCGCACGTCCCAGGGGCCCGACCAGGACCCGGCAGCCCTCTACGCAGCCGCCGCGCACCTCTCAGCCAGCCCCACCACCCTCACCACAGACCACCGCGCCCCCGACAAAACGACCCGCCTCTGCCTCGCACTCGCCCACACCGCTGACCGCACCACCTCCGCCACCACCACAGCCCACCGCATCACCCACCACCTCCTCACCAGACACCCCTGGACCCACACCCTCCCCCTCCTCCCCCAACTCGCCCCCCAAGCGCTCCTCCACCTCGCCCGCATGGCAGCATCTACAGGAATTCACTCGATCAGCCCGCAGTAGAGAACCCCTCACCCCTCCCGCAGCGGCGGGAATGCACCCGGGATCATCTTCACCCGACGCCACAGCCCATCCACTCCCTGCATCCGCAGGGGTGCCCCCTCGTCACCACCCTCCGCGGCTACATCCACTCCCTCCCGGCACCCGCTGGGATGTCCCATTCGGAGCCGGTAGCTCAGGCAGCAAGGGCCCCACCCTCCGCAATCGCAGGAACGAACAGCAGGTCGCCGCTTAGCCAAACCGGCGATCTCCGGGTTATCGCGGCAAAGGGCGTGTCCACCTTCCGCGGCGTCTCGCTGAGATCGGCTGCTCGGAAGAAAAGGGGTGCTCCCCCGCCGAGGCGGGGGCGCTTCACCGCCCTCGGGGTCGTGGCCCGCGTTAAGCGCGTGCTCCCCGCCGACGCGGGAGTGGTTCGGAGGCCAACAACGCCCTCACCGCCGACGAGGTGTCCTCCCAGCCGACGCGGGGGTGGTTCGTACGTCGGCTGTCGCATGTCTCTGCGGGTGCCGTGCTCCCCGCCGACGCGGGGATGGTTCGTCGGCAGGCTTGCGGGACTGCGGGGGCCGCAGGTGCTCCCCGCCGACGCGGGGGTGGTTCACACTGGGCAGCGCTGCAAGCCGGCGAAACGCCGTGCTCCCCGCCGACGCGGGGGTGGTTCGGGGAGGGCAACACCCCCGACCGGCACGGCGGAGTCCTCCCCGCCGCCGCGGGGGTGGTTCGTGGTTGTGGACGTTATGGCCGCACTTGTTGTGGTGCTCCCCGCCAACGCGGGAGTGGTTCGCTCGCCACCTCGTCCTCCCCGCCGACGCGGGGGTGGTTCATTGGTCCGGCTCTTGCGCTGAAACTCGCGGAAGTGCCGACGCGGGGGTGGTTCGAATCGGGCGTAGTACTCGTCGGTCGCCTTGTCGTCCTCCCCGCCGCCGCGGGGGTGAACCGTAGTACCCCTCCCCGATCCGGATCGGGTCGATGTGCTCCCCGCAGACGCGGGGGTGGTTCGGCGCACGACCGCCGTGTCACCGCGCTCACCCAGTCCTCCCCGCTGACGCGGGGGTGGTTCGCCCCCGACCCGGCGCTGGAACGCCATGTGGGCGTCCTCCCCGCCGACGCGGGGGGTTCGTTCCTGTCCCGAAGGGGGAACCTAGTGCTCCAGTCCTCTCCGCCGACGCGGGGGGGGCGCCGCAGAACCTCCCTGACCCGAACGCCTGATCGTCCTCCCCGCCGACGTGGGGTGGTTCGTTGTTGCCCCGCAGGACCCCGGTCCGCTCCACGTCCTCCCCGCCGACGCGGGGGTGGTTCGCTTCACCGGCCGAGTGAGCAGTTCCTCGCGGAGTCCTCCCCGCCGACCCGGGGGTGGTTCGTACCGGGTGGCCTGGACAGGGTAGAAGCGTCGGTGGTCCCCGCCGACGCGGGGGTGGTTCGCCGACGGGCCGTTCCATCTGCATGGGTTCGGTGTGCTCCCCGCCGATGCGGGGGTGGTTCGGCCGCGCTGAGCCTGGACGTCGTGATACACACGTGCTCCCCGCCGACGCGGGGGGCGCTTCGGCTTCCTCCTGCACCTGCCCGTGCAGTGTCCTCCCCGCCGACGCGGGGGTGGTTCGGCACAGGGGCGACCGTGCGAGGCGGATGCCGCGTGCTCCCAGCCAACGCGGAGGTGGTTCGCACGAGGACGGCCTGTACCGGCACCTGCGGTTGTGCTCCCCGCCGACGCGAGGGGGTTCGGGCCCAGACACCATCGAGCGCCCGGTGGGCAGGTGCTCCCCGCCGACGCAGGGGTGGTTCGCTCTACGCGTGGGTGAAAGCGGGCATGCCCGCGTGCTCCCCGCAGACGCGGGGGTGGCTCGGCGTCCAGCGCGTCGAGCAGCGGCTGGAACGGGTGCTCCCTGCAGACGCGGGGGGTGGTTCCTTCCCTGGGGAGCCCTCTTGAACGGGTGCCGGGTACTCCTCGCCGACGCGGGGGTGGTTCGCACTTCCGGCACTGGCCGGCCACGGACCGGCTGTGCTCCCCGCCGACGCGGGGGTGGTTCGGAGTTGTGCCAGGCGGCCGTCACGATCGGCGTGTGGTCCCCGTCGACGCGGGGGTGGTTCGCCGGACCCGTCGATTATCACGCCGCGATAGTTGTGGTCCCCGCCGACGCGGGGGTGAACCGTATTGGACCAAGCTGCAGCACACGGGGCCTGGGTGCTCCCCGCCGCGGGGGTGAACCGGTGACGCGGCGCTGCGACTGCCCGAACCGGCCGTGGTCCCCGCCGACGCGGGGGTGGTTCGTAGTTGGTGCCGTCCGACGTCAGGGAGCGGCTGGTACTCCCCGCCGACCCGGGAGTGGTTCGTTCGACATAGGCATGACGCCGCGCATGTTCGAGTGCTCTCCGCCGACGCGGGGGTCGTTCGGCGTTTTGGTACGTCGTGACGGCCTGGTTGATGGTGCTCCCCGCCGACGCGGGGTGGTTCGTCGCGCATCATCTCGGCGGCGCCGCCGGGGCCGTGCTCCCCTCCGACGCGGGCGGCACGGCCTGACCCATGCCCTACACCGACCTCGCCTCGTGCTCCCCGCCGACTCGGGGCGATTGGGGCGCGGTCGCGTACTACAGCCAGCAGAAGGGGAGCTCTCCCAGCCAAGGCGGGGGGTGGTTCGAGCAGGGAGGCGGCGGCTCGAGCAGCGCGTGGGCGATGTGCTCCCCGCCGACGCGGGGGTGGTTCGGAAGATCAACTGGCCCTCGCTCGGGCATGGAGGTGCTCCCCGCCGACGCGGGGGTGTTTCGCTCAACGGCTGGCCCTTGACACGCCAGTACCCGTGCTCCCCGCCGACGCGGGGGTGGTTCGGTCTGGGCTCAGCGCGCCGCGGTCGAGGGCTTGTGCTCCCCGTCGACGCGGGGGTGGTTCGTCGCCGTACCGCAGGGTGGGTTCAGAGCGCTTGTGCTCCCCGCCGACGCAGGGGTGGTTCGGTTGCGCTGGCCGATGTTGGCGTAGGTCACCGGTGCTCCCCGCCGACGCGGGGGTCGTTCGCTCGATCCCCGCAACTCCCATGTCGTCAGTTTGTGCTCCCTGCCAACGCGGGGGTGGTTCGCTCCTCGTGGCCAAGTGGCACGAAGAGGGCCGGTGGTCCCCGCCGACGCGGGGGGTTCGGACAGGGTCCTCGGCCTCTCACTCGTCTCCGTGTGCTCCCTGCCGACGCGGGGTGGTTCGATGCTCATCGGCATGCCCACCCCCGCGTTGACGTGCTCCCCCTCCGACGCGGGGGGTGGTTCGGACCCAGGCCATGCGGAAGCCCCGCCCGATCAGTGCTCCCCGCCGACGCGAGGGTGGTTCGACGGTCATGCAGTCGCCGGTCACTGCCGTGCTCCCCGCCGACGCGGGGGTGGTTCGACGGGTGCGGCCGCGGCCGCCGTGGTGAACCTGTGCTCCCCGCCGCCGCGGGGGTGGTTCGACCGAGTACGCCGACCTCCTCGAAGACGAAGAGTCCTCCCCGCCGACGCGGGGGTGGTTCGCGGCTTGGCCTGGCGGCCCGGCGCGGGCTGTGGTCCTCCCCGCCGACGCGGGGGTGGTTCGTGACCCCGGTTGTCAGTGGTGTGCCGTACCGTGTCCTCCCCACCGACGCGGGGCTGGTTCGGTATCGAGGTTGGCGATCCACACCGCGTTGCTGTGTTCCCCGCCGAAGCGGGGGTGGATCGCAGATGATGGACGCCATGTTCACGTCGACGCCGTACTCCCCGCCGACGCGGGGGTGGTTGTCGTCGGTGCGCGCCACCGGATACTCGGTGTCGGCGCTCCCCGCCGACGCGGGGGTGATTCGATCGAGTACATCTCGACGGACGTCACGCTGTGGCGCTCCCCGCCGACGCGGGGGTGGTTCGACGGCCGGGCAGCTCATTCGCACGGGCCTGGTGTGCTCCCCGCCAACGCGGGGGTGGTTCGGCGGCCATGACTTCCTCGTCGGTCTTTCGCCCGTGCGCCCCGCCGACGCGGGGGTGGTTCGACCGGCGCCGCGTTCGCCGCGATCGTGAACTTGTGCTCCCCGCCGACGCGGGGGTGTTCGCTTAACGTGCTTCCTCAGGTGGGCAAGCGTTTGTGCTCCCCGCCGACGCGGGGGTGGTTCGTACAGGTAGCCGAGAAACGGTACGGCGGGGACGTGCTCCCCGCAGACGCGGGGGCGGTTCGCCGAACCCGTGCTTCACGGGCGTGATGTTCCGGTGCTCCCCGCCGACGCGCGGGTAGTTCGGCCCGGAACAGCATCATCGTGGCGGCCGTCGAGTGCTACCCGCCGACGCGGGGGTGGTTCGAACTACTACGTCTACGGCTACATGGTGATCGGGTGCTCCCCGCCGACGCGGGGGTGGTTCGGCACCACGGGCCGGCAACGTAGCCGCGCCAGAGTGCTCCCCGCGGATGCGGGGGTGGTTCGTGACATGACCTTCTACGACTGGCTCGCATCCTGTGCTCCCCGCCGATGCGGGGGTGGTTCGCCCATGCTGGGCACGGTCGATGACGCGAACCGGTCCTCCCCGCCGAGGCGGGGGGGTTCGACTCCGCGGACGGTCATACGAAGTCCAGCCATGTCCTCCCCGCCGACGCGGGGGTGGTTCGGACACGCAGACGGTTATGGGCCATGAGCGAGGGTCCTCCCGCCGACGCGGGGGTGGTTCGGCCCGCCTCGGGGGGACTGATATCCGTACTCCGTGCTCCTCGCCGACGCGGGGGTGGTTCGGTCGCCGAAAGCCCCGTCCCCGAAGAGGTCGAGGTCCTCCCCGCCGGACGCGGGGGTGATTCGGCAACCATTGGGCCTGCTAGCGGGCGGTGAGGATCCTACCCGCCGACGCGGGGGTGGTTCGCTTTGTGTCTCATTGCCGTCGGCCAGTTACGGTCCCGGCATGTGAAAGGCCGGACGGGTGCAACCGTCCGGCCAGTTCAACCAGCGAGGTGCAACTCGCTGATCTTCAACCCGTCTCTGCCTAAGTGTTGTCCCGTAAATGATCTTTGACGCGCCGGATGACCTGCTCGCTTCTCCGTCATCCGGTGAGGGTGAGGTTGTGCAGGCGGGCGATGCCGAGCATGGCGTAGTGGACGCCGTCGCCTTTGAGGCGGCAGTCGCGGAGGATCTTCCAGCTCTTCATGCGGGCGAAGGTGTGCTCGACGCGTGCGCGGACCTTGCGGTGGGAGGCGTTGTGTTCCTCTTTCCAGGGCGGAAGTTCGGTCTGGCCGCGTTCGCGTCGGTGTGGGATGACCAGGCCGGTGCCGCGGTAGCCGCCGTCCGCGATGACCGTGGCGCACCTGACGGCGTCCTTCGCGCCGGAGAGCTCCCATGCCTTGCAGTCGTTGCGGTTGCCGGGCAGGGGCCGGCCGACGGCGACGACGAGTCGGGAGTCGGCGTCGATGACGACCTGGTGGTTGGTCGAGTAACGGTAGTTCTTCGACTGCTCGGCGATGGTGTGATCCCGAGTGGGCACCAAGGTGCCGTCCACGATCAGCACGGCGTCCTTGCGGAACCGCCTGCGCTGTTGCAGAGCCAGCGAGGGCCCGAGGTGGTCGATGATGCGATCCGCTGCCGACTTCGAGGTGCCGAAGAGCAGGGCAAGCTGCCGCAAAGTCAGGTTCGTCCGCCAGTATGCGGCGGTCAGCAGGACTCGGTCCTCAAGTGGCAGGCTCCATGGCCGTCCCTTGCGAACAGGGTCTGCGCCCTCGCGTCGTAACGCGGTGATCAGCTTGCCGAACTGTCGCGGGCTCAGCCCGCTGAACGGGGCTATCCAGGAAGGCTCCGAAGCCGTGATCACACCGGTCACTGCGTGATCATTCCACTGCTTCAGGAGCTCCCTGCTCGAACGCGAGGTGGCAGCGTTCAACCTGCTCGGCTACCTGCTCCATGAACCAGCGCATGATCTCGTAGGGGACGATGTGCTCGTCGTGGCTGTGGATGTGGACGGCTGGCTCAAGGCTCGGGTCCTCGTCGGGTATCACCGCCACCATGAAGGCAGCTCCAGGCAGGTGGGTCTCTGCGTTGGGAATCTCAGCCCACGCGGCCGGCGCTGGGACGGCCTCGCTCAGCTCCACGCACCAGGCGTCGTCCGGCAAGGCGTAGTGGAACTGGATGGCGTAGTGGCGGCCTGCATGAACGCGCAGCTCTGGCATGCCCGCAGGCTGCCACAGCTGCCACGCCGGAGTCTCGTGGGTATCCGCTCAGCACCTGGCGCCGCCACCCCGCCGACCATTTGCGGGACAACCCATAGCCCCCTTAGCCCACGCCGTCCTCATGATTAACCAGGCACAATCCATCGCAGCCCAGGGTGGTTGGCTTCCGGGCTATAGATCTTTAACGGTGTGGGTTACCTCCGGCTGTGAAGGTTGGTGTCGGCCGCGCCATGCGGGAGCGATGAGGGATGCGGATGGCGTCGTATTGACGATCGAGGAGCGGGTTCAGCGTGAGCAAGTTCCGCTCGCGGGCGCTGACTTGATCGACGCAGGGGACAGGACGGTTGCCTTCCGGTCCGCCCGCGCGGGGCGGGTGGCGACCAGTGGTGGACACCGACGAGAATCGCCCTGAAGAGGTCGCTGGTCCCCCTCTCGTGATTTCAGTCCCACTGATCGGAATCACTTTTGTGGGCACATATGAGCGAATCGCAGCACTGCCTGCCACATCAGGGAGCCTCGCAAGTTTCCTGACAAGAGGGTGGAATAAGGCATTCAAGCGGTATGCTCGCCGACGGAGGCGTCACCTGCTGGTCGGCGAGATGCCGAAGGGGAGGCGCAAAACTTCTATACAGACATCCTATGCCTGATGTTTGTGCGGAACGGGAGATCTAGTGAGACGGTTCCGCTACTACACAGAAGCTGCGCTGGCCGTAGCAGTAGCAACTTCTGGATTCGGCGTAATGGCCATCCTGTATGCGTGTATCAATTGGCCTGTCTCGCCGGGTCTCCCGTACTTCCGCAGTGCCACTTGGGGTGACGGTCTACTCATCCCGCTCGCTTCAGCGTTATTGCTCGGCGTGATCCGCAACATGGGTGGACCGCGATCCGACCGGAAGATTGCGGCAGCCGCTTCAGGGTGCGGGCTAGTCGCGGGAATTCTGCTTACCTGGCAGTGGCTTCGGGACCCTTCCCCTGCTCTCAACTGGACCCTGCCGGCCCCGGGAAGGATAAATTCGGCGGGTATTTATCATGGTGTCTTCCTGGCCCTCTGCTCGGCGCTTTTGGCTGGCCTGTTCGGACTCTTCGTTGTGCGTCTCCGCCGCGTCGGAAAGAATGGACCTGGTGTCGCGGACAGGATCGTTATGTCGCCTGCATTTATTGGTTTCCAGGCATGCCTCCTAGGGTTCGCCGGTTTGGTCTGGACCGATAGCATGCGTGTGATCGGCATAGCCAGCCTCAGCTCGTTGGGTGCGTGCGCCTTGGCGATCCTCATGGCGCTCACGTGTTTGCATATGGTCGGTGGAGTGAGCGTCGCGAGCCTTGTTCTCTCAACCACTCTGGCTCTCGTCATCTCGATGCCACCGACCATCGCATCGACTTATCGCGGTCCCTTTACTGGGAGCGCCGGGCTACTCTTCTGCATTGCAGGCTGCTGTGCCCTTTCCTTTGCTGCGGCGGACTTCGGGCGCGGGACTCAAGATTCGCGCAACTGGAGTGGGATCACCTTTGTAGGCGCTCTCGTAATCTTCATTGGTGTGGCCGCCGTTCCCGCTGCGCATCGCGGTGCATCGCTGACCGTCGATGGCCTGATGCTAGTCGGGGCCGCTGCGGGGCTTGGCCTGTTGAAAATGCTTACCACCGCGCTTCAGGCTCGCCGGACGGGAATTCCAGAGCCGTGGATTACATGGACCGACGTCGAGGTATCCGCACCGTCCTGGACGCTCATGATGTTTGCGGTAGCCTCTGCATGGCTTTCCGTGGAGGGGCGCCTTACGTCAAATCTAGGCGCGATAGCCATGCTTCTAATATCTGCGGCTGTAGTCAAGGTAATTTCACCAATCCTGCAACGGGGTTACCACCGATTCGTTGAGTCCGAGGAGAAAGCGACGCGCTGGGGCGCGACGTCTGAGGAGCAGAAAACTCTCGGGCGTCGAGTGGCTCTGTACATCGCAGCTACAGCCCTGGCCGGAATTGGGTGCCTCCTTCTGGTCACTGTTTCGGTGGCAGAGAAAAGGGGTTTCCAATGGGGGGTGAATCACTCGACGGTATGGCCGTTCCCGCTCGGAGTCGCGTTGGTCGTTCTCGGCATGACACTTGTGGCCGTTCGCTACAGCCGGCGGCCTGATCGAAGTCGCGGGGTGGTCCAGGCCGTGATTGTGGCGGCCGCCGCTACATGGTCAGTGTGGGTTGTGCTCCAGCTCCACATCTTTGGCCTCCGCTGGCTTGCCGTGCCGATCGCGGTGCTTGTGGGCTTGTGGACCGCTGAGAGCATCAGAAGTAACGGCCGACTTCTACAGAGGCAGGATGTGACGTGGGACCAGTCTCTGATGGCACTATCTGTCGGGTTCGTGGCGGCCTGCTCCGTGCTGTGGGCCGTCACCACGGGTATGTACTGGCACGACCGGCCAGCGAATGTGTACTGGTCCGCCCTCGGGCTCGCAGTTCCGCTGCTGGTCACCTTCGGGATGACGATTGCCGTCACGAGGACCTTCCCGCAACCTTCGACGACAGGCGGCGGCACGAATTATGGGGCCGTTGCTGGAGTGCTGCAAGACCAGGGCATGATCAGTCTTCTCGTATTTGTGGTGGTTTGGATACCCGCCTTGCTCTTGGCTCACGTCCCGGAGAAAGTATCCGAGCGATGGCTGCAAATCCCTCAGATTGCATTCAGCTTCATGCTTCTCTTCACGGCAATATTCTGCTGGATCCTCCGTTACAACTCGCGTCACGCGGCCTTTCGGCGGCATCATCTAGTGAATCCGGACGATCCGTGGCCGGACCGTGAGAAGTATAGGATGATTTACTGGAAAAAAGTACCCAATGCCCTCCGAGGTGCCGTGCGGCGTGGTGGCCCGAAGTCCGATGAAGAGTGGGTAGATGCACTTGAGAATCACACCACTTTACAGAATCTCATCGCGATAACCATCGTCTTCGTCTGCGTGATCGGATGGATCCCACTAGCCATGGAATTCAAAGTGCCCGAGCCAAAATAGTATGTCCCGAAACCGGCGCTACAAACTGAGTATCCTCGATCAAGTCCGTAGCAGTGAGGCGAATTTTCTCACGCCGGACCTATTCCTCGACCGTCAATTCACCGCTATCGGCACGCCTCATCCTTGCGGCATAGCCTGGCCGACACGAACCTTCACCCCCGGAGGTAACCCGCACAGTTAGAGATCTCTAGGAGGAATACGTACCCGGTACCAGTAATCCGCACCGACATGGGACCCGGCGAGGTGCCGCTGTTCGGGACGGCGTGACGTCGGCCGCCGGTCGCTCGTTGGACCAGCTGGTCAACGAAGTGCACCGCAGGACCCCGGCCAGCTTGTCATGACACGGCCGGGGTCTCGTGCCACCCGGACGCGACGCGCGAGACACAGCTGCCACGACGTCGTTCCGTTCTCAGTGGGCCACCGCTGACCCGCACGGCGGGCCATCCTCCCCGTCACTGAGCGATGCCGGCGGCCAGCCACGCCGCGACGAGGCCGCCGCACGCCGCACGGAAGTCTTCGTCGCGCTCGCCCTCGAGGAGCAGGGTGGTGATCACGGTACGGACGGCGGGAATGTCCAGTGTGAGGACGGCCAGGAAGCGCTCCAGGCCGGTGATCACATCGTCCACACTCCGCGGCGGGAGGAAGCAGCGGGCCGCGTAGTCGGAGACGAGGTCGAGGACCTCAGCGGCGTCCTGCTCGCCGCCCCGTGCCCGGCGCAGGACACCCAGGACCTCCCACAAGGCATCCAGCTCGAAGGCCGGCAGGGCCATCAGATACAGGCCGTCCCACCCAGCCGACTCCGCATCAGAGCAGACCTGCCCCAGCGTGTCTGCCGCGACCCGGTACGGCAGATGCGGCAGAACGTACCGCTCAGGCTCTCCGTAGTCATGAGCAACCGCCGCCGCGCTCGCCAGACAGGCAACGATGTCCCGCACCTGCCTGGCGTCATGGATCCAGGCCGGGTATCCCGGCACCACACAAGGATGATCCGCTCGATTCGTCACCCCCACACCCTGCCCACGCACTCGCGCCGGCACCCCGGAAACGGCACAACTGGAAACACCACGACCCGATATCGGTGTGCCCGGCACCCCGTGAGCAGCGCCGGGCTAGGAGGGCGGGACGGGAAGGAGTTCGACTGCCGCACGCACAGTCGCCTGGAGGGAGTCGTGGACGGTGACGTCCGGGCGGGCGTGCCGCAGCTGCTCCACGACGTCCAGGCGGCGCGGGTAGTCCAGGTCGGCGCCGACCGCGAGGCGGGTGCCACGGGCGCTGGGTGCCCCGAGCTCGAACCGGACGACGGGCTGGACGGCGTTGGCGGGACTCTCCTGCCTCACCCCTTGGTGGGGCTCGGCACCGGAGGGACAGGACTGGGGCACCGGCGACCGCCGTTGGCTCCCATCTCGGTGAGGGCCGTTGCAGTGTGCGAGCCACCGCCAGACGCGAGGGGTCAACTTCCGCGCCAGCAGCGCCGTTCGATGTCACCGGGCCACGCTGGCAGCGTTTGGCTGCGCGTCCGGCGCGGTGAAAGGCCGCTCACCCCGCCATGGAGATGAGCTGAGCGGGTTGCCATCTCACAGAGCCGGACGAGTGACGCGTGCGGTGTTCTCCAGAGGGGCAAGGGCGGGGTCCGCTACGAAGATCACAGCCTGTCCGTGATCTTCGAAAGGCCCCCTGTGCTCCTGTCTCGCGTCCTGCACCCTGCGGCCGTTGCTCTGTCCGCGCTCGCCGTCCTGCTCTCCCCCACCGCCGCACATGCTGCCGAGCCCGGCGACACGGTCGCCCTGCCCGTACATGACGCACTCGCCGCGCTCACGGTCCGCGACGAGGACCGCACCGGCTACAGCCGGGATAAGTTCCGGCACTGGATCGACGCCGACCGCGACGGCTGCTCCACGCGCAATGAGGTCCTGATCGAGGAGGCCGTCACCGCCCCGACGGTCGGGGCGAACTGTGCGCTCACCGGAGGCAGTTGGTATTCGCCCTACGACGATGTCTACTTCACCGTCGCACGCTCCCTGGACATCGACCACCTGGTCCCGCTGGCCGAGGCCTGGGACTCCGGCGCCTCCGCCTGGACATCCAAGGAGCGCCAGGACTACGCCAACGACCTCGACGACGCCCGCGCGTTGATCGCGGTTTCCGCGGCGTCCAATCGCAGTAAGAGTGATCAGGACCCGGCTACCTGGCAGCCGCCGGCGACCGGGTACCGCTGCACGTACGCCACCGACTGGATCGCCATCAAGACCCGGTGGCAGCTGGCCATCGACACCGCCGAGCAGGCCGCGCTGACCGGCATCCTCGACGACTGCCCGAACAGCCCCGTCGAGGTCACCCTCGCCCGCTGAGAGGGAGCGCCTGCCGTGCCGGGCCGACGCGGGGCGGGATCGGGCCGGCCGAAGGCGCGGGGCGGTTATACCTCGTCCGTGTCTTCGGAGAGTTTGGCCAGTTCCCGGCTCGCCCGGTCCGCGTTCCGGCGGGCCTTGTCGACGGCCCGGGCGGCATCTTTCACCGCGGTGTCGGCGAGACCCGCCGCCTCAGTCGCCTCGCGCAACTCGTCACGGACTGCCTGCAGTTGCTCCTCCAGCTCGGACACCCGATCCCGGGCTCGTCCAGCGCGGGCGTCGGCGGCCTGCTTCGCGTCCTGCGCCTCCGTGAGGGCGTCCTGGCTCCGGCGGGCCTGCGCCGCGGCCTCTTCGCTGCGCGCCCGGGCCCGCTTCACGCGTTCGCGTCGCGCCTCCCCCCGCCGATCGGACTTGGCCGTGCGGGACTGAGTCCCGCGTGTCGGCGCGGGTGTCGTAGCGACTGGCGGCTGGGGGCGTTCGGGCAGGGCCTCGGGGGTGACGGCGGTGAAGTCAACGGTTGCCGCCGGTGCCTTGGTCAGCCGGGCCGCCGCCCATTCCTCGGCCACCTGCGGGTCGGCCAGGACACCGTGCAGGATCTGCTCGACCTCATGCCGCACCGCTTCCGTCAACGGCAGCCCGGCCTGCTGTGCGAGCGCGGCCGTCTCCCGCGCCAGCAGGGTAATCATCTGGTGCTGTTGGCGGCTCGCCTGGCGCAGCTGCCCGGCATCCAGCGTCCGATGCGCCTGGCGCAGCGTCTCCCCCAGTTCCAGCAGCCGCGTTGCCTCCTCTGGTCGCTGGCGTGCGAAGAGGTTCGATGCCCAGGCCGCGAGGGTGGGGCGCCGCAGCGCGGCGATCCGCCTGGCCGCCGCCGTGTCCTTCTCGCGGCGGGCCTGCGCCACCAGCGCATCCCGTGCCGCGACGAACTCCTCGGGCCGCAGCCCATACAACGCGTCGATGGCCTCCTCAACATCCATACCCCTCACCCTCCGCCCGGCGGGGCACCCGGGTGCCGGGCTGCGCCGTGTGACACGACGCTGCCCGGCAGGCATTCACCAGCACGGCCGAAGCCACCCGCACGATGGCGGGTCCCGGCGGGGGCCGCTGGGACCTGCCGTTGTGCCTGGGGCTGAGACTTCCGGGCTCGTTCTGCCGGGCGTGACCAGCCGGGGGGCAAGTGGGCGCGGTTCAGCGGGTCGCAGTCTCTCCCACGGGGGGCTGTACCGGCTTGGGTGGGGTGGGGCGGCCGGGGGTGTGGGCGAAGTCGGTGAAGGCGCGGTAGGGGGTTTCGGATCGGGCGGGAAGGGTGCTGGGGATGTCGGGCCGGGTGGCGGCCGCGGCGAGCAGTGCTGCGATGCGTTTGGCGAAGTCGCGGCCGGGCAGCGGGAGTTCTATTTCCGGTTCGCGCAGGTAGCCGGTGGCGACCGCGGTGGGCAGGTAGGCCATCAGGGCGTTGACGGCGGCGGGGCGGGGCCGGGTGGTGTAGGTGGCCAGGTGCCGGAGGATTCTGAGGATGGTGGAGGTGGAGGTGGAGGTGATGCGGTGTTCGGCCGGGTGCCACACCCGTGATGTCTCGGGTTCCGGGTCGGGTTCGGCCCGGGGGGCAGGCCGGTCGGGGGTGGGGCCGGAGTCGGGGGTGGGGCGGACGTGGTCGGTCTGGCGGTGCCACCAGTCGGCGGTGTCTTCTTCGCCCAGGGCGAGGTGGTGGAGGTAGAGGCAGTAGGCGGCGGCGGGCTGGCCAGCGCCGGCGGCGTACTGCCACCAGAAGCGGGCGCCGTCGTCGGTGTCGGTCAGCTGCAGGACGCAGGCCAAAACGAGGGCGCTGCGCGGGTCGGGGACCTGGTCGGTGATGAATTCGGCGACGGCGGTGGCGGGGGTGTGGATGACGAGGGTTTCGCACAGGGCGCGCAGGTCCTGGGCGGCGCCGGCCGCCTCGTGCTCGCCCGTCTCGGCCGGCCGCTGGGGGCGGGTTGGGGGTGTGTCGTCGGTGGGGATGATGTCAGCGGGTACGGTGCGGGCGCGCACCAGCAGGGCCCGGGACAGGATGTCGTCGATGCGGGTCATGAGGTAATCCCTTCTGTCTCGGGCTGGGGGCACAGGCGGCTTTCCAGGAAGTGGACGGCGTGGCGTTCGTCGGAGCGCACGGTGGCCAGCGGAAGGCCGAGGAGGGTGGCGACGTCCTCGTCGCCGAGGCCGCACAGGCGGCGCAGGACCATGACGTCGAGTTGCTGGTCGGGCAGCCGGCTCATCGCGGTGAACAGCTCCAGGGTTTCGGCGATCTGTTCCATGCGGTCGGTGTCCGTGGTCAGTGAGCGCAGGGCGACGGTGTCGAAGGCGGCGCGGCCCAGTTCGGGCCGGCCGTCCAGATGAGGAGTGCGGGACATGACGGTGGCGCGCAGCACCTGCCAGGCGAAGCGGCGGGTGTCGGGGCTGGCGAGGGCGTCGTTCCAGCACAGCCACAGGATGTCGAAGGTGTCGGAGACGACCGTGTCGCACTGGTCCGCGTCCAGGAGGAAGACCTGGGCGTAGTGGATGTAGTCGTACTCGACGAGTTCACGGAAAGCCCGGTGGTCCAGGGGCGGGGCGGCGGGGGTGGTGGTCAGGGCGGCCCGCTCGGTGGAGCGTTCCACCCAGTCGCGGCTCTTGTGGGCCTCGAAGGCGGCCTGCCGCCACAGCCGGTACAGCGGGGCATACGGCATCTTCAGTTCCACCGACAGACTGAAGATGATCTCCCAGCGGGGGTAGAGGCCGCAGCCGCGCAGCAGTTCGGACAGTTTCGACTTCGCCAGGCACACCCGGCCGCTGAGCTCGCTCAGGGTCAGGTTGCGCTTCAGGTACTTGTCGCGCATCGGTTCCAGCCAGGCGCGGTGGGCGCTGCCCACGTTGTCCGCGATCGGGCCGAGTTTGCGGCCCGGACGGGCCGGGGCTGGTCGCAGCGGCGGTGCGGGAGGCTCAAGCGGACTCGTCACGCGCGCGGCCCTCCTCCCGGTCGGGGACCGCGCTGACCCGGTGGCCCGAGGCCGGGGCGGTCTGCGGGCGGATCGCACGCGAGATCTGCTGCACCGTCAGCGCCAGGACCGGGGCGGCGGTCACGATCGCCGCCGCCTGCCCGACCAGGGCCATCACGACCCCCCAGGCGAACACCGCCACGGCCACCACGGTGACCGCTCCCCACTTGCGTTCCATCCAGACTCCTTCGACGTCGGCCAGCTCGTTGCGCGGCCCCATCCGGAAAGGCCGCAAAGGATCCCTTCGCCGACGGGTGCCAGCCGTGGGTGAAGAGAGCAACTAGCTTGGGGCGCGAGAGAGTTGTTACGCCACGTGATCACCAATTCACGGAACAATGCCCGACGGACGACAGTCACCGGACGGGCAGCGAGTGACCACACCCGTCCAGGAACGGCACAGCTCACGCGCGTGTGGGTGGAAGTTCCGGCTTTTCCTTGCAATCACGCGGCGCAGCCCCGTCAATGGATTCCAGACACCTTGGTGTCGGCCTTCCACATCCGGAAGGGCTCGCTCCCGTGCCGAGAACCCTGGGGAGCGAGCATCGCCGCTCTCGCCCGGCCGCTCCAACAGGCCGGGCGAGAGCGCAAAATCCCCGCGGACGCCACGACCGTAGCCCACTTCCACTGACACCCGGCGGGCATGTTCATACTGGCTCCACCTGGTGTCGCCCCGCGCAACGCACAGCTTCCCCTTCGTGCGCGACGCGCCCCAGCTCCCACCTGCAGCGTCTGGCTGGATTGCGGCACGGCCACGGTGCTTTGACATCCGACTGCGCACCCCGCCCTCGTTCCGAGAACGCGGGTGCAGGCAACACCGTCCGCCGCACCGACTCGACACCGAGCTCGCGCATGGCGGGGCACCACAAGAAGCCCGCCTCCTCAGTCACAACTAGGCGAAGCCCGCCCTGTGAGGTCTGGACAGCCGCGATGATCGGAGAGTGGCAGGACTCGGGGGACGCCGCCGACGGCGCAACTGGCAACTCATCGCCATTCTCGGCTCCCTGGCGATCGCAGCGAGCACCGCGTATGCGATCCGCCAGCTCGCCCACGGCGGCCTGGAGCCGGCCGACACCGCCGGACTGTTAGGCCTGCCCCTGGGAGTGGCCGGCTTCATGGTCGCGGTGATGGCGCTGCGCAAACAGGTCGAGGGCAATGACGCCGAACTCGCCCGTAGTTGGGCCGTAACACTGGCCGCGCAGGTCGAGGACGGGGAGAGCGCGGTGTGGCGGCAACTGCTGGGCGACGACACCCGCCGCATCAACCTCGCCTACCAGCTGTACCCCAGCCAAGCCCGCCCAGCCACAGCTCCACCTGCCGGGCGCCTGGCTGACGATGGAACGGGCACATCACTGCCAGATGTCGTCTCCTACTACCGTGCCACTCGGCCGCTGCGCCTGGTCATCACCGGCGCCGCCGGCGCGGGCAAGACCGTCCTTGCCCTGGAACTGCTACTCGCCCTCATCGACGGCCGCCAAGACGACGACCCCGTGCCGGTCCGGATTCCCTTGTCTCGCTGGGACACCGAGCAGCAGACCTTGCCCGATCTGCTGCAGTTGCGGCTGATCGAAGCCTACGACTGGCCCAAGGACCTGGCCACGGGCCTGGTCCGCCACCGCATGGTGCTGCCGGTCCTGGACGGCCTGGACGAGATGGACCCCCTGCAGCCGGATGGCTCGCCCGACCCCGCCGCGCCCCGTGCCACTGCCGTTATCCGCGCCCTCAATGCCTACCAGCACGGCCGCGACGCCGGACCCCTCATCCTGACCTGCCGCACCCACCACTACGACGCATTGACTGCACATACCGCAGTCCTCGATGCCGCCCACATCACCATCGCCCCTACCACCCCCGAGGATGCCCGCACCTATCTCAAAGGCCGCGCCATCGACCGGGTTCGTTGGCAACCCCTGATCGACCACCTCACCGACCACCCGGGCGGCCCCCTGGCGGCCACGCTGTCCACCCCGTGGCGGCTGTGCTTGACCGCCACGGCCTATCACCGTGACGGCGACCCCGCCGAACTCCTCACCCTTCCCGCCGCGGCCGCCCTGGACCAGCACCTCCTGGCCCGCTACATCCCCGCAGCCATCCGCATCGCCCCCAACCCCCACAGATACAGGCCGCACAGCGTCCACCGCTGGCTTCACCACCTCACTACCCACCTCGACCCCGACGGGGGTCTCCACCTCACGACTCCTGCACACACGGAAGTCACCGACCTCGTCCTGCACGATCTGTGGCCCCTCGCTGGCACTGCCCGCGTCCGCGTCGCAGACGGCCTCCTGACTACCCTTGCCGCCTTCGCTCCTCTCCCCCTCGCCTTGACCTCACCCCAACCGACAATCGCTTGGCCCCTCGGCGCCCTCGCCGTCCTGGGCGGAGCGTCCGCTGTCCCTGCCGGCGGCCCCCTGAGCGTGGACAACCCATTCAGCACTCCTCAAGCGCGCCGCCGCGCCATCGTGTGGCTGGCGCTCGGGCTCACAGGGGGTGGAGGGCTCCTTCTCGGCGTCGGACTCTTCTCAGAGATTGCCGTCGGGCCCATGATCGCGGTCGCTACTACGCTTGGCATCGGGCTAACTATCGGGTTGGCGCTCGGAATCACGGGGACTCCCCGTACAACGCAACGCGCCAGAACCATCATCAGGAGCGACACCATGGCGGGCCTCAATTTGAGTCTCGCATTCGGCCTTACCGGCGGCCTTGCGGCCTCGCTCAGCTTCGCAGGCCTGACCGCGGCCGCTTTCGGACTCACGATCGGGCTAGTCGCCGGGCTCGTAGGCGGCGCCGGGGCGACACGTCGCTACGTGGTGTTCCTGCTCTGCTCGCGCCGACGCCTGCCCTTCCGTCTCGGCCGGTTCCTGGACTGGGCCGTCTCCATAGGACTCCTCCGCAACAGCGGGCCCGCGTACCAATACCGCCACAGCGAACTCCAGCACTGGCTACGCCAGCACCCCCAGCCACCGACCAGCCGGTAATCGCACCGCACGCCGGAGGTCCAAGCCGGGATTTGCGGTGGCAGGACACCTGCCCGAAGCACCACGCCATGCAGGGCGCGCATCCATGTGCCGCCGTCGAACGAAGTCCACGCCCAACGGCTGAAGGGCGTCAGGGACCGCTGCACCATGGGGCGCCCGCCTGCGCGTGGCCGATCAGGGTGCGGAGCCCTGGTTATCGTCGGGGTTGGTCCACAGGCTGTTGCCGATCGTTCGGGAGCGGGCGGCAGGAGCGGGGCCGTCCGTGCCCACAGGTCGTCCGGAACAGGATCAGCCGACACCCAGACACCTTGCTGACCAAGATCGTTGAGCACAAGGCCCGGAGCTCAGCTCATTCTGAAACGATCAGTTAGCACTGGTCCGCTTTCTGGCGGTCTTGGCCTGGGGGTCAGGTCGTCGGCGTCGGCGTCGCCTGCCTCGCTGAGGAGGGCGTTGGCCTGTCGAAGCGCCCTCCTGGCACGCGAGGTATAGCAGGTGAGTAGTCAGGAGCCGTTTACGTGACGGCAGCGGCCCCTGCCTGGCAGAGTGTGCTCCCATGACTCCTTCGGACTGGATCGGCCTCGCTGGCTTGCCGCTCGGAGTTGCTGGGCTCGTGGTGGCCTTCAGGTCCCTCCGACTCACCCCGGATGATGTCGATCAAGAGCGCGATCGTTTGCGCCAGGTCATTGGTGACGGTGACTCGGCTGAGGTGAGCACGCAGTCCAGAGATTTCAGCAAGCTCTTGATCGACTATTACGCTTATGGATTGCTTCAGGCGCGTCGCAGCTTCAACGTGAGTCTGGGGTTTTCCCTAGTCGGAGGGTTGGTGCTCCTGTTCGGGATCGGTCTAGCTGTCACAAAGGCTGAGACTTCTGGGCAGCAGTACGCGTCGATCGTGGCGAGCGTCGCAGGTGTTCTAACGACCGCAACAGGAACGTTGTTTCATCGCAGGGCGGACAACGCGTTGAAGCACATGGAGTCGCAGACCACGTCGCTCAGACAGGACATGAATGCCGAGCGTGATGGAAGCCAAGCGGTCAAGATCCTTGAAGATGTGGTCGATGGCGGCCTCAAGGCGCACCTCCAGGCTGCCCTGGTCCTACGGCTCTCCGGTGCCGAACTTCCCAATCTGGGGAGTGTCATTAGGGCAACCGAGGGTATGCCTCGGATGCCGAGTAGCGAGTCCGTTCCCGGGCAGCAGCACGAGAGTTCAGCATCCTGACGTGGGGGCCAACTGGCGCTTGACCTTAGCTCTGGTGGCCTGCTTAACCTTCGCAACATGGAGAGGAAGCGTCACCCTCATGCGCCCGGCCACCGCGTGAGACAGCCCCAAGAGCAGTTGGTCAGAACGATGCCCTCTGCCGCCAGGCGCCAGAACCTACAGTTAGCCTGCGCCGCCCCCGACGCACATTGACTCAGACTCGCCGCACATCGATCGTTTGTGACTGAGCGCCGTAGTTGGCCAGCCGGGCCCGAGAACGTCGCCCTCAGTCTGATCCCCCGTCCGCAGGCCAGCCTCTCGGCGTGCGGCAGATCGCCCAATACCCCGCCTGGCGGGGCTCGGAGGCTGCATCGTGGTGGATGTGGTCACCAGCAGCACACTGCCAGCCGCTCCCGGACGAGTCGTTCGGGTCAGTGCCGTCGTCGCCGCCTGCTCTGCGTTCTTTCTCCTTCAGGTTGGAGCTGGGCACACGACAAGTAGTCGCAGTTTTGCTGCCCTACCTGCCTTCGATACTTGGGCCTGGGCGTACGCGGCAGAGGTCGGAGCCGCCGTTGCCATCGGCACGTCCGCGCTTCCCGTCTTCCGTGTATTGGCCGAACAGGCTGGCCGGCGCATGACCACGTTCATGGGCTTAGCCTGGCTGGCGTTCGGCGTCCTGATCGCTGCGTTCGGCCCACACGCTCTCGTTGAGGACAATCCGCTTTGGCTCGGCACTGCACGCTTCCTTTTCCTCAACACGTTGACCTGGATATATATCACGCCGGCGTTCGCTGGGCTGTTGCTCGTACAGCAGCGGCTATCCGTGCTCGCTGAGGACATCGCCTCTGCAGTAGACGACGGAAAGGTCGGTCCGCTCATTGTCGAGTTCCTGTGGCTGCAAGCGGCCATGCGGCGCTTCCTGCTCGCCTTCGCCACGGTGATCACAGGGGGTGTGCTGGCCTTGGGCCTGCTTCGCGGTGCGCTGCTCGCCCACGGCACACCTGCCAGCGATCTGCCAGTGCTCCGGCTGCTGACCTACGGTGGAGTGTTCACGGTGACAACGGCACTCATTTTTGTGCCTGCATACACTGCCTGGCAGGGTCGGGTGTTCGAACTCCGGGATGCCCTCCACCCGATCCCCGAGGACGGCCGACCGGCACCAGAGTGGTTCGAGGCCCGCGACAGCTTCGATACCCTTTTGGCCGCACGCGTAAGTGCGGGGCGTGTGCTGACTGCCGCCTTCGGAGTGCTGGCCCCCCTTGCTGGCAGCGTGGTGTCCGCCTTGCTGTCGGGAAGCAATTGATCAACCTTGACTAGGCGAGCACCGCAAGGCCACGGTGGCCAACTATCGCTGATGCGACTGAGCGCCTCTGTTGGCCGCTCTGAGTGCGGCAAGTGGCCGCGGGTGAATCGCCGGGTCACTCAGCCATCTCGCCGTATAGCTCGCGGAGTCGGGCGGCGATGGCTCTCGATGCGACCTGACTGGCTTCGAAGAACTCACGGCGATGACTTGGGTCGCTACCAGACTCGCGGGTCCAGTACATCGGGTAGGCGGCAGTCGTCAGACGGTCCACGGCCTCGATCAATGGAGGATGTAGCAGCAGAGCAGACTCATGGCTGCACCGCGCGTTCGCGTGCATGGCCGCTGCCCTCAGTTCCTGGCCGGCCTCGCTCTCACGCCAGTCCCTACCCGCTGCTTCGGCCTTCGCCTGAGGGAGGCCAATCGCGTTCACGCTGCTGAGGAGGTCGTGCATGGCCAGGTGGACAGTGCGGAGCCCTTCGCGTTCGTACGCCACCCGCTCCAGGTGAGCAGTGTGCCGACGCTCAGCATCGCGAACGTCCTGCACGTTCCGGGTCGTCCAGCGGTTGCGGTACGGCTCAAGCAGAAAACTCGCGACGAAGCCCAGAACGAGTGTGACCACTGGCAGCAGTGCGTCGACCATGCCGCCCACCATCCCTGACCGGGCAGGTGCTGTCCACGTCCGGATCCCCGCCACCGGAGAAGGACATTGTGCGCCGGAGCGGACCAACTGAAGCACGCAGTGGCCTGAGGCGCTCAGTCACGAGCACCGCTCTGAATTTCAAGAATTTGCAGCTGGCCCTCGCCCATCGCCGTTCCGGGGGTGGACATCGTGGCAATGCGGGCCATCATCCGGGTTGGGGGTAGGGCACTGGGGTGCTGTCCCGGCGCCTGGCCCCTGTGCCTCTGCGTCGCACGAACCCCCCGGCCCTTACGACGCCCGATCCCAACAACCGACGTCGGCACCACCAGGCCGCTGCCTGCGGGACCGGTATTCCGGCTCGCCGTCACCACGGCGCTCTCCCCCCTCCTCACCTGACAACCTGCGCTCTTCAGCCTCCGAAAGCCCCCGTTTACGGCTGATGGCAGGGCTCTTGGCCGCGCCACACGTCGAGGGCACACGAAAAGCACACATTCGAGCGCCGTACCCGTTCCCTACCTGCTAGCGGGCCGGGGGCCGAGCAGGTCCCACGGTGACGGGCCAGCGCCTGGGGGGTTGGCAGCCCTCCGCCGAGGAGTCAGCGTTCGGGAAGCGGTTGATCCAAGACAGGCAGGCGCTGACGGGCACGGGTGACGGCAGCGTAGGCGAGGCGTGCCTGGGCGGGGTCGATGTCAAGCTGCCCGCTGTCGTCCCCTGGCTTGCCTGGTGAGGCGGCTCGGGGCTCGAAGTCGGTGCCGATGCTGACGGCGTGGGCCATTCGCGGCCCTTGGCTTTGTGGCCTGTGGAGACGACGCCGTCGGCCCCGTGTTCAGGGCGGCGATGACGAGTTTGGGGCCGTACTCGTCGACGATGTCGACGAGCGGCAGGAGGTCGCTGCCTGAGGGGATACGGGCCACGCGCAGTGCGCGAGGACGCGCCGGCGCAAAGTGAGTCGTCAGCCAGCCGGGCAAGGGCTTGGTCGTGTTGCCCCACCGTTGGAGGGTCAAGCTCTGGGACGCTCGGAATGCGATTACGCCCTCCAACGCCCCCGATCGGCAGGCACCGACGTCAACTAGGTGCTGAGATAAAACGGTTCGGCGGTAAAAGCGTTCAGCCAACCGGTCCACAATGGGGTCTGACCAGCCACCGGCCCGTTCGTGCACCGCTATTGCTACCGTTGTGATCAAGAACTTCCTGCGCGCCCTGCCCGCTCTCTGCATCGTCCTCGCCACGCTCGCCGTATTCCCACGCCGGCGAATGCCTCAGCAGCAGCGCAGGCTTCCCCGCTCTCTTACGCGATCGGACAGATCCCGGTCGCCGACGAGTCCCGCATCGGCTACACACGCGACAAGTTCAAGCACTGGAACAGCGGCCTGGACCCGGCCGACGGCTGCAGCACCCGTGCTGAAGTACTCCTGGCGGAAGCTTCTGAGGCGCCGACCGTATCGGCCGGCTGCAAGCTGAGCGGCGGCGAGTGGCTGTCCTACTACGACGAGCAGGAAGTCACTGACCCGGCCAAGCACGACATCGGCCACATGGTCCCTCCCGCCGAGGCCTGGGACTGCGGCGCCTCTACGTGGAGCACCGCCCGCCGCGAGGCATACGCCAAACGACCAGGACGCCGCCGCCAGCCTGGTTGCCGTCACCGCACGGACGAACCGTCAGAAGGCTGACCAGGACCCCAGCACGTGGATGCCGCCCGCGCCGAGCGCCACTTGCTGCTACCTCGCCGAGTGGACCGCGACCAAGCCGCGATGGGGCCTGAGCGCTGACCAAGCCGAAATCGACACCATCAACGTCTACGCCGGCGGGCCGTGCGAGATGACGGTCGTCCACTACGTTCCGGCCGCCTAACACCGGCCCGGGCCTTCAAACGCGGTCCCGGCCGCATCTGAAGGCCCGGGGCAATGCCCGCCCTGCACCGTGTCCACAGTCGCCTCTAGCGCCATACCCGCAGCAGCCGCCCCTCCGGCGGCGCCCGGCGCCGTGAGGCTGCGTCGTCCGCGTGATCGCTGCTGTCAGCCAGCACCATCAGGCTGAGTTCCCGATCGGTCTCCGCATCATGAGCCCTCACTCGGGTCTTCAGACGGGTGAAGACGCCGTTGCGGGAGAACCTTGCAGGGCGTGTGCGCGTAGTGCTGTGTATGAGACCGATCAACGAAGCGCACATGGCTGAGCCCGGACTCGCCGTGGTGGAAATCGCTGCCGTGGACGAGAAGACCGCTTTCGCCGTCCAGAGCCTGCTCGCCACCCAGTGCGCCATCGCACCCGCCGCCCACGCGACCCGAGGACCAGGACAGCCTGGCGTACGCCTGCGCTGCTTCCTCGACCTCCGCCAAGCCCCCGACTAGGGTCCATTCGTCCCCCCTGCCATTCGGGACACCAGGTCGTGTCTCTGCAATCAGCGTCAAGTCCAGGTGAGGACACTCGCGGGCTGCGACGAGTGCGCACCCAGCCCGGACTCTTGCGGGACACCACCATCTCGGACGCAGGTCGTCCCACCGCGGGCACCTCATCTCCACCGGCGAAGACAGGCCGACGCACTCCGCGCCGCTGCGGCAGCGCTCACCTCAGTCTTCGGACCCTGCGTTCCCGACGTAGGGGCAGTCGCAGGCCCCGACGATGGCGGGCGCCGCGTGTCCAGCTAGTCCTGCTCCTGCGTCGTGGGTTTCGCGCGTCGTCTTGATGGCCTTCGGCCCGGCAGCCGGGCTGCGGCCCGGGATGTTCTCAGCGAGCTGGTGGCCGACGCGGCGGCGAGCAGGACGCCGAGTTGCTCGGCGAAGTTTCCTCGGGGCAGAGGCATGTCGAAGTCGGGATGGTCGAGGTCAAGGTAGCCCAGGGCGACGGCGCCGGGAACGTAGTGCATGACGGCATCAGTGACCTCACTGCGGGCCCGCGGAGTGGCCTCGAGCTGGGTGAGGACACGCAGCACGGTGGGGAAACTGTCGTCGAAGACGAGGGACTTGGGTCTGTCGTCGTTGCGGTCGATTCGACTCTGGTGAAGCCACCAGGCTGCTGCGTCGGTGTCGCCGTGCCCGAGGTGCTGCAGGTAGAGGCAGTAGGGCGTGAGGTCGTCGCCGGCGCCGGCGGCGTACTGCCACCAGGCGCGGGCGCTGTCCTCGTCGTCTGCCAACTGCAGGACGCAGCCCAGCACCCGGGCGGCGGGAGGTTCGGGCAGGTGCTCGGTGATGAACGCCTGCAGCAGAGAGGGGGTGGTGTGGGCGAGGACGGTCTCGCACAGGGTCTTCAACTCCTCTGTCGCACGCTCCTGTTCTGGATCCGTGGTGAGGATGGGCAGCACCGGCAGCACGGTGGCGGTCGTGGGGACGATGTCGCGGGGGACGACGGGGTGGTCGAGGAGGCGGGCGCGGGCGAGGAGTTCGTCGATGGGGGTCATGCGGGTGCGTCTCCCGGGTCGTGCTGGGGGCCAAGAGCGGTGGTCAGGGATTTGCGGGCGTAGCGGTCGGTGGAGTTGACGGCGGCGATGGGGGTGCCGAGGACGTCGGCGACGGCGGCGTGGTCCAGGCCGAGGAGGTGGGTGAGGACCATGACGTCGAGCTGGGGTGCGGGCAGTCGGCTGATCGCCCTGAACAGGGAGAGGGATTCGGCGATCTGACGGAAGCGGGCGTCGTCGTCGGTGAGGTGGCTCAGCGCGAGGGTGTTGAAGGCGGCGTGCGTGAGTTCGGGGTGGCCGTCTTCGCTGTGGTAGGCGCGGTCCATGACCCGTTCGCGCAGCACGGGCCAGGCGAAGGCGACGACGTCGGAGCTGGCCAGTGCTTCGTGCCAGCGCAGCCATAGGAGGTCGAAGGTTTCCTGGACGGCTTCGAAGGCGTCCGGGTCTTCAAGGAAGACTCTGGCGTAGGCGGTGTAGGCGTCGCGGTTGAGGTCGGCGAATGCCTGGTGTTCCAGGGGCGGTTCGACGGGGCCGGTACTCAGGGCGACTTTCTGTATGCATCCGTCGATCCAGTCGGGCTTCTTGTGTGCTTCGAGGGCCGCGGCCATCCACAGTCGGCGCATGGGCCAGGTCGGGATCTCCAGTACCTGCAGCAGCCCGTGGGTGATCTCCCAGCGCGGGTACAGGCCGGCGCCGCGCAGCAGTTCGGAGATTTTTGACTTCGCCCAGCCGGAGCGCTCGCTGAGGTCGCTGATGGTTAGGCCGCTGGCCAGGAACCTGGTGCGTAAGGGTTCGAGCCAGGCCCGGTGGGTGGGGCCGGCCCCGTCCGAGATCGGGCCGAGTTTGCGGCCCGGTCGGCCGCTTTGGCCCCCGTCGGACTGTGGGGGCGCCGATGGTGCGCTCACCCGGCGCGCTCCTCGTCCCCGCCCTCAGCGGCGGGCACCTCGCGCGCGGCACCGGAGTCGGTCCGGGTACGGCGCGACTCTCCACCGGCCAGGGCGACGCCTACCTGTTCCACCATCAAGATCACTGAGGGGACGACGGCGGCGACCGCCGTCGTCTGCCCGAACACGGCCATCACCGCGCTCCATGCGGAGACCGTCACCAGTGCGATGACGGCCCACACCTGCCTTTTGGACATCCAAGAGCCCTTTCCACGTACCCGTTTGTGTACCTGTCCGGAAAAGCTCCTCGGCGCGGTGCCGGCCGCAGCGTGGAGGAGCCGGACGCCAGCATGGAGCGCGATCAGGCGGTCACGCCACGTGATCAAGGAATCGCGGAACAATGCGCCGGTAGCCCCAGGAGGGCGCACGCCGACTCCCGTGCGCCGGGGCGCACGGGAGCGTCAGGCTTTCGGGGCGAAGTTCCCGGATTCCGCTGCACCCGGCCGCGGACGGCTCATCATGTAAATGACGGCGCCTTCGGGTGCCGCAGCCCTTCCCGTCCGGAAGGCGTGCCCCTCGTGCCGGCGTTCAAGAGGGGTGTGCCGCTCCCGATCCCGCGCCTCGGCGGGCCGGGAGCGGCCAGCGGCCCCACTCGCCACATCAGGAGGCGAAGCCGCTGGTGGTCACGTACGCGCACAGGCTCCCGGGAACCAAGGGTGCATCTGGGCGCGCCCACACCGCGCGGTGTCCCGTAGGGGGTTCAGGCCTGGTGGCGCTCGGGCTTGGGGGCGCGTGCCAGGAGTTGGGCGGCGGCGTCCTGGACGGTGAGCTCGCCGTGGATGACGCCCACCACGACCTCGGTGATGGGCATCTCGACGCCGTGGGCGCGGGCCAGATCGAGGATGGCCTGACTGGACTTGACGCCCTCAGCAGTCTGGCCGGTGGCAGTGGTGGCCCCGGCGAGGGTCAGGCCGCGGCCGAGGTGTTCACCAAAGGTGCGGTTGCGTGAGAGCGGGGAGGTGCAGGTGGCCTGGAGGTCGCCGACGCCGGACAGGCCCGCGAAGGTGAGGGGGTCGGCGCCCAGGGCCATACCGAGGCGGGCCGTCTCGGCCAGGCCGCGGGTGATGAGCACCGCGCGGGCGTTGTCGCCGAGGCCGAGGCCGATGGCGAGGCCGACGGCAAGGGCGATGACGTTCTTCACGGCGCCGCCGAGTTCGCAGCCGATGACGTCGGTGTCGGTGTAGGGGCGGAAGTACGGGGTCAGGCACACAGCCTGGAGCGTCTTCGCCGCGGTCTCGTCGGTGCAGGCGACGACAGAGGCGGCCGGCTGGCGGGTGGCGATCTCGCGGGCAAGGTTGGGGCCAGAGAGAACAGCAACCCGCTCGGCGGGGATGCCGGCGGCCTCGGTGATGACCTGGCTCATCCGTAGCCCGGTGTGGGTTTCGATCCCTTTCATGAGGCTGACCACGACGGCATCGGCCGGGATGAAAGACGCCCAGGACGCGAGGTTGGTGCGCAGCGTCTGGGCAGGGATGGACACGATGACGTGCTGGGCGCCGTTGAGGGCGTCGGCTGGGTCGGTGGTGGCGCGGATCGTCGTGGGCAGGGTGATGCCGGGCAGATAGGCGGGGTTCTCGTGCCGGGTGTTGATCGCGTCGGCGATCTCGCTGCGTCGGGCGTGGAGTGTGACGGTGTTGCCGGCGTCGGCCAGCACCATCGCCATGGTCGTGCCCCAGGAGCCGGCGGACAGCACTGCGACCTTGTTCATCTGGCGTTTCCTCTTTCAGGGTTCTCGGGTGAGCCTATGGCCTGGTGTGTCTGCGGCGGTTGTGTGCCGGGCGACGCAGCGTGACGATGAGGGCTTGCCGGGTGGCGAGCCGGGGCTGCATGCGGTGGGCTTCAGCGAGCATGTTGGCGGCCTGGTCGTGGCCAAGCTCGGCGCGCAGGCGGTCTTCGTGGACGATCCAGAGCTGGTAGACGCGGTGCCACAGGTCGGGTTCGTGATGCCGGATGTTGATGTGCTCGACGGTCAGTCCGGCGGCGCGGGCCTGAGTTTTGATCTCGGTCCGTCCGCCGGAAGGCAGGGTGCGGGTCATCACGGCGCGGCCGCCGGGGGCGAGGACCCGGTGGAACTCGGTCAGAGCCGCATGCCGGTCGGCTGCGTTGAAGAAGGCGTCGATGCAGACCAGCCCGTGCGCACAAGCGTCAGGCAGGCCGGTGCTCTCCAGGCTGCCGACCATGAAGTGAGCCCGCTCGTCGCCGACGAAGTCGGTGCGGCGCTCGATGGCGAGGTGCACGGCTTTGGCGGAGACGTCGATCCCGACGAGCCGCGTGTTCAGTGCGCGAGCCAGCCATAAGCCGACGCCGCCGGTGCCGCAGCCGATGTCCGCCAGGAGCTGGCCGGGGCGCAGTTTGAGTCGGCTGGTCAGGGTGCCGAGCAGGGGCCAGTCGCAGGAGCTGTAGGGGGCGACTTCTGTCGGATAGGCGTCTCCCATGGCACGTGCGTACAGCTGAGAGACGAGGGGGCTTTCGGCGCGGGCGGCGTGGAAGGCGTCGTAGTGGCCGGCCTGCTCCAACTCGCGATCGGTGAGGTGGATCATCGCGGGATGTCCCTTCGGGTACGGGAGCGGGTGCCGGGTGCGACGACCTTGACGGCAGCCAGTGGGGCGTCGGAGGCGGAGAGGGTGACGGCGATGGGCTCGTAGCCGGTCGTCTTGTGCAGGCGTTCGGCCAGCGCCTGCACCAGTTCGCTGAAGGTGGTCGCGGCGGGCGGGCGGCAGGTGCTGAGCGTGCTGTGCCAAGTGGTGGCCGGTGTCTGCTGAGGGCCTGTGGGGGCGGGCTGGGGGGCGACGAATGCGTCGTTGTGGCTGGGCAGGTCGTCGCGGGTACCCGAGATCGAGGTGAGGCGGGACTGGGCGGCCTCGGTGATGGCGCGGCTGAGCGCGATGTGCGGGTCACTGTGGCAGCCGGTGCCGGCGAACCAGACCGGGTAGTCCTGGGACCACAGGTAGGCCAGGCAAACGGGCAGGGCGAAGGCGTTGTCGACGACGTACAACTCGAGGCTGGCGCCGCCGGCGTGGATACGTTCGGTGAGGTGTCGAACGTAGGGGTCGTTGACGCTTGCGGGGTCGATGAGGGTGCGCAGGGTGCCGCCGGTGTTCTCGTCGACCTGGAGCGCATGCCGCTCGATCACTTCGAACAGGGCGTGCGCGATGGCTTCATCGCGGGTGTTGCCGCAGGCAAGGCCGGTGCTGGTGCACCGCCACAGGGCCGGTGTCCACAGCGGCTGAGGAGCCCGGAAGACTACCCCGGCCGGAACCAGCAAGGAGCGGTCCGTCAGCAAGCCAACCCCTTGTGTCCACTGTTGCGGAAGGCGGTTGAGGGCGGCGACTTCCGGCAACGTCTGGGGCGCAAGGCGCAGCGGAAGGGCCTCCAGGGGGTAGTCGACACTCACTGCGAAGGCGGGACCGTCAAAGTCGACCTGCGGGGCTTGCTCGGCATGGTGGAGTTCAACGGCCTCCATCACCGCTGAGATTGCGGCGAGGCGGTGGCTGGAGCCCTTGCCCTGAGAGACCGTCAGCGTGTGGGCGTCTGGGCGGTGCGCGGCCCACACGGGCAGGCCGAGATGGTCCAGCCGGGTCAGATCGGCGATGCGGGTGATCCCGTAGTCGGGCAGCCTGGGCACCAGCACGCTCCAGGTGGCTTCGGGGTCGCAGGCCCGCACGGTGCCGTCGAACGCCATCAAGTCAGGGGCGGGCATCAGTGGTCGCCTCCGTGACATCAGTGACCGGCTGCTTCGAGTCCCGCAGAAAGCCGGCCATGAAGACCTTCATGGTCGTAACGGCCTCGGCAAGGCTTCGAAATCCCCGGGCTATGGCCTCTTCCTCGAGGCGCGTGTCCGGCCCCCTCCACACCTGCTGGAGTACACCGATCACGTGCTCGTTCCTGACCGTTTCGGGCGTGTAGAAGGGCAGTTCGCGGCGGGCGTCGTGGTTGGCCGCGAGGTAGCGGGCCACCGCCAGGCGGTCCGGATCCGTTTCGTGGGCCAGGAGCCGCTCGACGGTGCGGGAATCCCGCAGGTCGACCGGCACCCTGAATACCGTGTGGGCGGCAGGCGGGCCGGCTTCCTGGCCGGTGAGACGGAACATGCGCTCAGCCAGCGGCATTCCCCGGCTGCCGTCGGACGGTCGGCGGGAGAGGTGGTCAAGGTGCCACTGCCACAGCGTGCGAAAGTCCGGGTCGAACAGCTGCTGGTAGGCGACACGCAGGCCGGTCGGCAGCATCAGACCGTCGACGCACTCGGTCGCGAAAGCGTTGTACCAGCGGCGGAAGTACACGCTGTCGATGTGCAGGTCTGATGGGGCGGGGCCGCACGGATCGGGTCCGTACAGGGCGGCCCGGATGGCGCTGAGCGCGTCGGAACGCTTGATGTCACCGAAGTACGGGTCGCCGCTGCGTCGTTCGCCGAGCCAGTCGGCGAAGGCGGTGGCGTTCTGCTCGCGGCAGACGGCGCGGATCGCAGCGTAGGTGCGCTGCGGATAGTAGACCGCATGCAGGGCCTCCAGCAGGGGCGCGGCCTGGGAGCCGGTGAGGATCCGGCTGTTCACGGCGAGGTTGATGACGTAGCGGCAGTTCACCATCGGCCAGGTCAACGCCCGGCCCGTCGTCGGGTCCTGGCCGACGGCGACTTCATCGTCACCGACGAGCTCCAGGTTGCGGTAGGAGCGGTAGACGTTGCCCACACCGCCCATGCCGTAGGGCCACAGCTCAGCAGCCCGTAAGGCGCCGAGGCTGGCGGCGCCGATGACGCGCACCCCGCGGGCCAGGACGGCAAGGATCTCCTTGTGCCGCACGGCGGGGGCTTGGTGGTAGAGGCCGTCGATGAGGACGACGGTGTCGGTGTCTGCGATCGCCGCATCGAACAAGTCGCCGTGTCCAATGGGCGGGCGGCGGCGTACGGATGGGTGGGCGAGCAGCGTCTCGTCCGGGGCAAGGGTCGGTCCGACGAATACGTGAATGGTCATGGCTCTCAAGGGCCCAGGGCTGAGGAGTGACAGGACAGAGGGAGGCGGTGCCCCTCACCGCACGGGCGTTGAGGGGCACCGCTCGTGACGTGGTGGCAGTCCCCGGAGGGAACGCAGCGTGATCGAGTGCCGGTCACCTCACCGGGTCAGGAACTGGATCACGTTGCTGCCACGGGTTCTGGTCAGGGGCCCTCGTCCTCGACGTCCTCGATCCGCACGGTGCCGGATGGCACGGCGATGTCGGCGAGACGCACGGTCGTCGTCTGCTGGGCCGCGGCTACGGTCTCGGACTTCGACAGGTGCTCCATGATGGTCCCTCCCTTCAATACTCGGTGTTCCGGCCCGGGAGGTTCCCCGGTGCCGGTGGTGCGCACTGCGCCCTGTGGGTGCGGTGTTGGTGCCCGGACCTCGCCGGTGGTGCTGGCTGAGGCCGGCTTCCCGTCCGCCGGTTCGGGAAGTAGGAGGCCCGGTGCCGTGCCGTGCTCCGGGTGGATGTGCACGCCGCCCGGCGCCGGGAGATCAGGGGGGTGCCCAAGCCTGTCAGCGCCGGTGGTACGAGACGCCAGCGAGGCGTGAGCCGGTTCGCAGGCCCTGCAGCCGAGCAAGGCCGAAGGCACCGACCGCGAGGGCCTCCAGCGCCGTGGGGAGCATCAGCTCCGGGCCGGATCCACTCTCCGGGAGCGGGGGGTTGCTAATCACCGGCGACCTCCTGTGCGTGAGTCGGGACCGTTGCCCCGTGTCGGCCGCGGGAGCAGTCAGCCCTCAGACGACACGGGGGCCGCTTCGCCAGGCATGGGCGTGAGGGGGTGGCGGAAGCAGCCCCCGAACACGATCGCCGGGCGAGCGAGGCGGCGATACGCCGTCCGTCCGCCGTTTCTCCGCCGCTGTGTGATCGGAAGACGGCGAGGAAGCGGCGTCTGCCCTGGCGTACCGACGCCTCGGTTGTCTGCGGACGCTGGTGAGGCCCGTTAACAGCTACCGGGAATGAGGCAGAGGATGTTCCGCTCACACACGGGCCAGGTCACAGCCCATCACTTCGCCGACGAACGCGTTCATCACCGCTGGGTGGATCTGCGTGGCGTTGAGGAACCGCTCGTGCTCGTGCGCCAGCAGGTCCGTGACGCCCTGGGCGGTCGTGCCGTCCGGCAACGCGTCGACGACACGGCGGTTGTCGCCGTCGAGCTGGTCACGAACGCGCTGCGGCATACCAGAAGCGGGCCGACCGGCGTCGCCATGGACGTCTACGAGGACACCGTGCTGCTCTGGGTCCACGACGGCGACAAGGACGTGGGCGCCGTCCGGCCGAGCGTGTGCGCCACCGTCGTGGACAGTTCGGTGCTCGACCTTCCGGAGGATGGTCGAGGCCTCCAGCTCGTCGCCGTTCTCTCCGACAGGTGGCTGGTGTGGCCCACCGCGGAGGGCAAGGCCGTGGTGGCCGAGATCGGCTTGCTGGACACGGCTACGGCCGCACCTGCCCGACGCGAACCGGTGCGGTAAGCGGAAGGCTCTCCAGGACATCCCACCGGTAGGTGAACGCCTCGCGGCGCAGCTCTACGAGCTGGATGCCAGTGACGTCGACGGCGACGGCGGCAAGCTCACGCAGAGCGGCGACAGCCTTCACCACGGGGCGAGCGTCGCGACGACGGTTGTTGTAGGCGATGCTGAGGTGAGGCCGGAAGTGCGCCGTGGGCTTCGACGGCGGGAGTCCCTCGCTCCGTCCGGCCTCCGTCAGCGCAGCGTGAAGCTGTACTAGCGGCGTCCACGGACCGACCGAGAACCGAACCGCGCCACGGGAGCCGGCCAGCGGCATCGCCTGCAGCGTAAAGGGGGTCACCGTCTGTGGCACAAGCCGAGCGGCGGTTCGGGTGAGCGCGCCGAGCCGGTCGCGGGTGACGGCGTCGCAGCCGGCAGCGCGGGCGAGCGTGATGTGCAGACCGTCCCCGGCGGGAACCGGATCAAGTCCGAGCGGTGCCAACGCCTCCTGGCAGCGCACTGCGAGATCGGTGAGCGCCGGCGTGTCGGGGAACGTCAGCATCCAGTAGTACGCCCTGACGCCGTCCGGCCATCCCGGTCTCGACCAGTGATCGGTCATCTCCCGCAGGACGCTATAGGCGGCCCAGTCGTGCGCCGCGATGCACCCGAGGTCGTCCTGATCTGCCGGAGGGCCGGTGGGAAATGCAGCGGGATCGGCGCTGAGCAGGGGCACGCGGCGCGCTCCTTCGGCATCACATGGCCCTGGCGTGCGACATGGCCAGGGCCGCTGGCTGGGAGCTCCAGGCTCGGAACTCCTCGCCATACTCCCCTACGCTCGCCTGCTCCTGCCATGGCATGGCCTGCTCGTAAAGGTCCCGCGCACGCTGCCACACCGACCTGATCGGCGAATCCCCGCACAATGCAAGCGCCTGTCTGCCCAGAGTCATCGCATGGTCGAGATCGGGTGACGGCTGCTGCAACAGGGCCGTGGCCACGTCGAGCCGTACCAGCGAACGGCTCCATGCCGAGTCGGAGTGCTCGACGAGATCGTCGATCTGCCGGGCGTCGCTCAACGCCTGCTCGGCATGGCCGAGGGACACGTGGGCGGTGACCGCGTTGGCCAGGGTCCTGGCGTGCCCGTACGGCTCAAACGAGATGCAGGAGGTGACGCAGGCTGGCACGTCATGCACGTCCGACAGCTCCAGCGCTTGTCGGATGGTCCGTGCCGCCGCCTGCCCTCGGTTCAGCTTCGCCAGAGCCCGGGCCCGGCCATTGGCCAGGAGCCTGATGGTCTGGGGGCTGCGCGGTGCCCGTTCCACGGCTGCGGCGGCGCAGGCGTCGGCATCGGCGTAGCGCCCCGCGTAGTAGAGACCGAAGGACAGCGTGCCGTCGGCCCACAGCTCGGTCTCCAGGTCGCCGATTGCGTGGCTGAGTTCTCGGGCCTCCGTGCAGTACGCCTCGGCGAGAGCGAAGTCACCCCTGTTGACCGCCATGTAGCCGAGCAGACCTGAGGCGCGGGCAGCAAGCCGGAACAACTCCCTGCGCGCGCCCGGTGGTTGGCGGCCGTCGAGAAGGGTGTGGGCAAGCTGGCGCAGGTGGCGGGTCTGGGGGCGCAGGAGGTGGGGTCCATCGGCTTCGTAGCGTGCGGTGATGCCTTCCAGGGATTTGTGGAGGAAGGCGAGCGTGGTCTCGTCGGCGTTGCTGGTGGTCAGATGCTGGGTGCGGGCGACGATGTCCAGCGGGTTCTCGTCGTCGGCTGCGCGCTTGGGCACGCATTCCGGCTGCGTGGGGTACAGGCCCGGTGGGCGTGGGCTCTTGCCGGGAACTAGGCTGACGCCGTCGTGCTGTTGGTCATGGTCGTCGACCGCGGAGAAAAGTTCGGACACAGGCCTGCCCAGCATGTGCTCGAGCACCCGGCAAGCGTCCGGGCGGGGCAGGGTCTGTAACTCTCCGCCGTACCAGCGGTCGAACTGGCGCGCAGAGACCTGGGCGGACGCCAAGCGTGGATCACCATCGAGGTCAGCCAGTCGGACGGCGGTCCTCTCGAACCTCGCCGAGAAGGCTGCGTACGTCGTCAGATGCCGCTGCTGGAGCAACCAGCGGAACAACGTCGTCCGTGACATGGCACACCCTCCTGGTGCAGCGAACGGGGCCGACATAGAGCCGGACGCCGTCAACGGAGAGGGCGTGATGCCCGTTGGTCGGCGGTCGGCGGTGGCCCACACGATGCGGCGTACGCCGTCATGCCAGACAGCATGCCGACGCAACAACAAACTAGGCAATATGTCTGGCTAAGTTGACTCGAACGGGTTGTAGGGATGGCGCCTGTGCGGAGAGACTTTCGGCATGGCCTTCAAGAGGAGTCTGGTACCGCAGTCCGTGTACCGCCGACAACTCGCCGCACGCCTGAAGGAGTTGCGTGACGGAACAGGCCTCACCCTCACCGAGGTCACCGAGCGGCTTGAGATCAACCAAGGGTCACTGAGCCGCATCGAGAACGGCGAGCGCGGCACGACGCCGATCCTCGTACGGGCACTCTTGGATCTGTACGGCGTGACAGACGAGGCCCTGCGGGCCGACGTGCTCGATCTCGTACGGGCCGACAAGGAACAGCAAAAGCCGTGGTGGCGGAAGTACTCGACGGTACTGACCGCCACCCGCTACGACGGGTACCTCGCCCTGGAAGCCGGCGCGACCCACCTCTCGAACTATCAGCCCATGCTGGTACCGGGCCTGCTGCAAACGGAGGACTACGCGCGTGCCGTGATCTCCCAGATGCGGATGGAACTGCCCCCGCCGCAGGTCGAGTCCCTGGTCAAGGTCCGCATGGAGCGTCAGAACAGCCGCCTGGGCGGCGAGCAGCCCGCGAAGTTCTGGGCGATTCTCGACGAGGCCGTCCTGCGCAGGACAATCGGCTCGGCCGAGGTGATGCGCGAGCAGCTGCGCAAACTGGCGGAGAGCAGTGAGCAGCCGAACATCACCGTGCAGCTGCTGCCGTTCTCACTCGGCGCGCACCCAGGGCTGTACGGCCCCTTCGTCATCCTCACCTTCCCCCACCCCACACCGACCCTGGTGTGGTTGGAGAACCCCAGGAACTCGGTGTATCTGGAGTCCCCCGAGGACGTCGGCAACTACACAGACATTTTCGACCAGTTGAGGGCCTGCGCCCTCGGCCCCTCAGAGACCCGCACCCGTATCGCACAGATCAGCAAGGAGCTCCAAGCGTGAGCACGCCCCGCATCACCGAACCATCCCACGACTCAGACGCACGGTGGCGCAAGAGCTCCTACAGCGGGGGCGCAAACGATTGCATCGAGATCGCAGTACTGCCGGATCACATAGCGCTACGCGACTCCAAGGACATCCACCGCCAGCCGCTACTGTTCTCAACAGCGGCCCTACGGGCACTGATCAACGGAATCAAGCGCTGACCGATCGGTTACCGGTAGTTCGTTAAACCCGGCGGTAGCGTCACCGTCTCGACGAAGATTATTTACGGGCAACCCTGATGTAGGGCTTCCCCCTGGCCGTCTCCTGTGACTGCTGCGGACCCTCCCCCTGCCGAAACCGGTCACCACCCCGCAGGGCGAAGGCCCACAGCAGCCGCAGGAGTTCGGTCCGGGTGAGGGCGGTCATGGGTTCTGCGTCGGCATCGGGCTGCTCGTTGGGGCTGTGTCGTCGCAGTGGCGGACGGTCGGGACGGCCAGCTGAGCGGAGGCGACGAGGCCGATCAAGGTCCAGCGCATCGCGGAAAGCAGTCCGCCGCCAGGCCCCTGAACGCCCCGAACCCGTCCCACCACGCCGCCTGCGCTACCGCGTGACCACCACGTTCTGACATGACTTCACAAACGATCATAATCAAGGTGGCCGTGCCTCTACCTGCCCGCAGCCCAACACGGGCACGAACAGCGGCGATCCACTACCGATCGCGAACTACGGCTGCCGTGGAAGAGGTACCCGGGATCTCGATCAGTGACACCGATCTCTTCGATCCCCGCTTCGCCGCGATCGACGGCATGGTCGAACTCGTCGCCGAGCGCGCCGGCCGGAACTCGGACGCGGCGCCCGGCATCTCAGCCGACTCGTGATGCCGAGGCAGATGCTCGCCCTCCGGCCCGGGCCCGGAGGATACTCGGCGTTTCGGCCAAGATCGTTCTCATCTCGAGCCGGGCCGGGCAAGGGTCGTTGCATCCCGCACGTCCGGCCGCCCCAGCGCCTTGCGGAAGTCAGCGCGTCCTAAAAACGTGCGTTCGAAGAGCCTTCCGCCTCGTTGAGCCAGACGCACTCGAACTATCACGCGACATGCCCCGCAGCTACCAGCCCTGTGTACTCCGAGGACCTCCCGAGTGATCCGAAGCGTGCGTTCTTCCACAACACCCACCCGTACCTGTTTCTTGACCTGTGAGAGGTGCTGACATGCCGCCCGCCCGATCCGACATCAACGCTCTCGTGCAGATGTACCTGACGCGCTATCCCTCCGAACACGGCGCGGTGGAGCCCTTGTTGACACTGCTCGAAGGGGCGCAGGAACCGACGAGCCGCGCAACGATGCCCACGCACATCACGTGCAGTGCCGTGGTGATCGACCGGGATCGGCGTGTGCTGCACATGCATCACAGGGCGAGCGGCCTGGTCCTGGTCCCCGGCGGGCATCCCGAGCCGGGGGATCGCACGTTGCTCGCCGCGGCGGTGCGCGAGGTGGGCGAGGAAGCCGGGATCAAGGCAGGCGATCTGTGCCTCACTCCGCAGCTTCTCGGAATCCCGATCGACATTGACTTCCACGACATCGAGGCCCGCCCGGACAAGGGAGAACCGCCGCACCGGCACTACGACGTACGGTTCGCCTTCTACCTGGTCGGGGAGCATCCCGAGCTCGTGCTGCAGGATGCGGAGGTCGCCGGAGCCGAATGGCGCCACTTCGACGCGGTCAGCTCCCCGACGCTGCGCGCCAAGCTGCTGGATTCGGGGCTCGACGGCCGGCCAGAGGCGGTGAACGCCTCTGCGCTGATCTTCGACGACGCCGGCCGCTATCTGCTTCATCTGCGCGACGACCTGCCGGGCATTTGGGAGCCAGGGGCATTTGCCTTGCTCGGCGGCGGGAGGGAGCCGCAGGACGTGACGCTCGAAGACACGGTCCGACGCGAACTCGGTGAGGAAGTCCCGGATCTTGTCATCCCGGACCTCGAGCCCTTCGCCGTGGAGAGGGCCACCGGCAGCGAAGAACTCTGCGTGCCGATCCAGGTGTTCGCCGGCCGCTGGAACGGCGACCCCGACCGTCTGCGTCTCACCGAGGGCATCCTGCTGCGCTGGTTCGCGCCCGAGATGCTGCACCGGCTGCGTCTGAGCCCGGCAACACGCACCCTGCTGCTCCGGCACGCGGCACAGCGCTCCGCCCTTCTCGGCCAAGACCCCCGCAAACAGCGAGGTAACGGCTCCGAGGAAAGCCTTCTCGTCGCTGACCAGGCACACATGGAAGCCACCGTTCCGGGTCCGCGCACGGGAGGAATTCCGCGTCTGGCTGTTCCGGGTGATGCGGGCGAGATCGCCCGTCTGCGGTCCGAACTCATCTTGTCCGAGCCGCTGGACGGGCACTGGCTGTCCCTTTGCCGCGATCACCTTGCCGCGCGCCTTGTCCCGGGCGGGGACGCCCGGGCCTACGTGGTCGACGCCCCGGAGGGCGGGCTCGCCTCCTGTGCTCTTGCCCTGGTCGATGCCGTGCTCCCCGCTCCCCGGTACCCCAAGGGGCTGGCGGCGCGGATCCAAGCCGTCGCCACCGTTCCCGGCCGCCGCCGCCGCGGCTACGCCAAGGCCGCGCTGACCGCGCTGCTCGCGCATCTGGAAGGGGACGGTGTGACGCTCTACGAGCTGCACGCCTCCGACGAGTCCGCCCCGCTGTATGCCGCCCTCGGCTTCACCCAGGACCCGGCCCTGATGCGGATGACCCGGATCCCGTCCGCAGCTCACTCAGCCGCGCGCGGGGCCTGACCGGCACCGAATCCGAGCACCACAGCGACAGCCGATCACCGCAGCACACGACGAGGAGCAGCTACGTGGCTTATGTCCGCCGGGATCAGTGGGACCAGCACTATGCGCAGGACCGGGGCTTTCGCCGGGTCGGTGAGACGGAAAGAGCCCTGCTGGCCGAGCACGTTCCCGCCCCGGTGGGCGGCCGGGCGCTGGACGCGGGGTGCGGGACAGGGGAACTGGCCGCCTACCTGGGCGAACTCGGCTACCTCGTCGAAACTGGCCCCTCAGCAGGTCGATGTGACGCTCGCCTACTTCGCCTACATCGACACGGCCATGAACGCGGCCGTCTGGGCCGACGAGGCCGGCCAGAGCTACAGCGCATCGATTCCCGGCTTCCTGAAGATCCCACTGAGCCCCGCCATGGCAGGCCGGGGCCTGGCGGATGTAATCGCCGTACCGCGCAAGACCCTGGTCGTACCGGGGGGCATTGGAAGGCGCTGCTGCTCCTTCGTGGACTGTGGGGCCCGCTGTCGGATCGGGTGCTGGGGCGGGACGAGGGCTTCACAACAGCCGTGCGACTCGCGGACCGGCCGAGGACACTCACGTGACGACGACGAGGGCGTCGACCAGGTCGAGGTCGGGCAGTTCGAGCGAACAGATCCGCGCGGCCTCGTCGGCGGTCATGCCGAAGTGCCGCAGCAGCCCGCGCACGATCACGTCCGAGGACCGCGCGTCGTCGCGGTCGGGCTGGGCGTGCAGGAGCGTACCCAGGGCGAGTTGGGCGCTGACCGTCATCGCCAGGGCGAGGTCCAGGTCCTCCACCTCGAACCGTCCGGCTTCGATCGCGTTCTGGATGTCCCGGCGTGCCCGGGGCCCGAGGCCACGGTCGGAGTGGACCACGTCCAGTCCGTGCTTCAGCAAGATCCTGCTGAGCTGCGGGTAGCGGCGATGCAGGCGCCCGGTCATGCGGAAGCTCTGCGCGTACGCGACCGCCGGGTCGTCGATCTCCGAGGTCAGCTGGTCCATCAGGCCGCCGAACCACTCCATCGCCTCTTCCACCGCGGTGCGGAAGAGATCTTCCTTGGTGGTGAAGTGGTTGTAGAACGAGCCGACCCCGACGTCGGCCAGCTCCGTTATCTCCAGGACCGCGACGTCGGTACGCCCCTCGGCCAGCAGGCGCTGCGCCGCGCACACCAGCGCGTGTCGCGTCCGCGCCCGCCGCTGGTCGACTCGCCGGGACGTGGTCCTCTCGGCCATCGCATCCTCCATCGCGTCACACGCCGATTCAGAGTTGAAGATATCATCAACTCTTTTTGATCCGACCCCGCGGAGATGTCCATCTCGTTTTCTGAATGTTTCGTCAGTTCTATTGACTGACATCACTCTCGGAAGTGACGATTTCTTCAGGAGGTGGTGACCATGGCTGTTCACCCCGGCACCCACAACGACCTGCACTCTGAGCAGGGCGCACTGCCTGGAGAGCATCCGGGGCGCGCGGCGAACCCATTGATCAAGGTCCACGACATCGCGTGGCTCGAGTTCTCCAAACCCGACCTCGACCGAGCCGAGGTCTTCGGCAGGGCGTTCGGCTTCGTAACGTCCTACCGCGACGATCGCGAGCTCCATCTGCGGGGCACCCAAGCGGGAGCTCCCTGCGTGATCATCCGCAAGGGCCGCCGATCACGGTTTCTCGGTCCGGCCTTCAGGGCCGTCGACACCCGCGATCTGCTGCGACTGGGAGAGGCGCTCGGCACCAGGACGCATCCCCTGCCCGAGACGCTGGGCGGGTCGGTGGTCGAGCTGTCCGCCCCCGATGGGCTGCGAGTGCGGGTGATCGCCGACACGGACGAACTGCCCGCCCTGTCGGGTCAGGATCCGCAGCGGTTCAACTTCGGCGGTGACATCGACCGGGTCAACGGCACCCAGCGACCGCCCCGTGAGCCGGCCGGCGTGCGGCGCCTGGGACATGTCGTCCTGCAGTCGACGAGGTACCGGCGCACGCTGGACTGGTACCTGGAGCACCTCGGCCTGATCGTCAGCGACTTCCTCTACTACGAGGGTCAGCGCGAGCGCGGCCCGACCATGAGCTTCATCCGCTGTGACCGCGGTGGCACGCTCACCGACCACCACACCCTCGCCCTGACGCTGGGGCCTGCCAACCGGTATGTGCACTCGGCGTACGAGGTCACCGACCTCGACGCGCTCGCCGCCGGCGGCCAGTACCTGCTGAGGGAGGGCTACCAGCGTTCCTGGGGAATCGGTCGGCACATCCAGGGCAGCCAGATCTTCGACTCCTGGCGCGACCCCGACGGCTTCCTCGTCGAGCACTTCACCGACGGCGACATGTTCGACAGCACCCTCGAACCCGGCTGGGCGCCCATGAGGGCCTCCGGCCTCGCGCAGTGGGGGCCACCGGCGACCAAGGACTTCCTGGGGATCGCCCCGGGCCGGGAGTCGCTGGCCGAGCTGCGCTCGATCCTCACCTCCCTGCGACAAGACGACAACGAGTTCGACCTCGACCGCCCGCGCGGCCTTCTGAAAGTGGCTTCTTCGTGAGTATCACCGTCCTCCGTACCGCCGACTCGTGGTGGGTCGCGCTCGACGCGCGCGAAGCCGTCCCCGTCGACACCACCGCGACCACGACCGCCGAACTGCTCGCTGGCCTCACGGCAGTCAGCGCGGCCCGTTCGGGCGGGTCGTCCGCCCAGGCGCGCAGCATCAGCACACTCCCGCTGGTCTCCCCCGTCACCGCGCCGTGCCGGGTGGTCGCGCAGATGACCAACTTCGTCTCCCACGTGCGCGATTCGGGCATGAACCCCGCGACCGTGCCGTTGACCTTCTTCCGTAAGACCTCCGGGTCGATCAGCGGTCCTTTCGACGGGATCGTGAAGCCCGCGCACGTCCGCTTCCTGGACTACGAAATCGAACTGGGCCTCGTCATCGGGCGCCCGCTGAAGGTCGGCGCCACCGTGACCGCCACCAACTGGAAAGACCATGTCGCTGGTCTGGTCATCACCAACGACATCTCCGCGCGCGACGTCCAGCTGCCCAAGACCCAGTTCTACGAGGCCAAGTCGTACCCGACCTTCACGCCGGTCGGCCCCTCGCTCGTCCTCCTCGACGCCGACGAACTCGACCGACTCTCCCAGCTCAGGCTCGTCCTCAAGGTCAACGGCGAGATCCGCCAGAACAGCGACCTCGCCGAAATGATCTACAACCCCCTCCAGGCGCTCCAGGAACTCTCCCGCTTCCAGGCCCTCGGGACCGGTGACCTCATCCTCACCGGCACACCCGGCGGGACGGCCCTCAAGGCCCCGCCGAAGGTGGTGGAGATCATCGGCTCCCTCCTGCCCCCAGCGGCCAAGTGGAAGGCGTTCTTCAACGCCCAGGCGAAGAACGCCAACTACCTCCGCGACGGCGACGTGGTGGAGCTGTCCATCCGCACCCCCGACGGGGCGATCGACCTCGGCATCCAGCAGAACAAGGTGAGGTACGCGTGACCACCAGCACCAACACCGCCATGGCGTGGCCGCGCTACGACCAGCCCGACGACCTGGCCGCCATCGAGGCCGTACCGCTCGCCGATCGCGGCCTGCCCGCCACCTCGTACGAGCTGCTTCGCCGCGCGGCCGAGCAGTGGCCAGAGCGGACCGCGCTCACCGTCCTGCCCGACGCCGCGTCCTGGCGCACGCCCAAGAACCGCACCTACGCGGAGCTGCTCGCCGACGTCCACCAGACGGCCAACGCCCTGCACCGCCTCGGCATAGGCCGCCGCGACACCGTCGCACTGCTCTCGACAAGCTGCGACGAGTTGCTCACCGCGCTCCTGGCGGCCCAGCTCGCGGGCATCGTCACTCCCGTCAACCCGACGCTGGCGCGTGATCACGTGGCCGAGCTGATCCGTCGCGCCGGTGCCCGCGTGGTCGTCACCGCGTCCCCGGAGCTGGACGCGGAGGCTTTTGCGACGAGCGTGGCGCTGGCCGAGGGGGGGCTGGTGGATCACGTCCTGGTGCTGCGTCCGACCGCTGCCAAGTCCGCGCCTCTAGCGGTGGTGGACAACGCCACCGTGACATACCTCGCCGATGCTGCGGCCGACCATCCGCGAGACCGGTTCCTCGGTGAGCCGCCCACCGCCGCGGACCTCGCCTCCTTCTTCCACACCGGCGGCACGACCGGGGCACCGAAACTCGCCGCCCACAGCCATGCCAACGAGATCGCCGACGCCTGGACGATCGCGGCCAACTCGCTGCTGGACGAGGACGCGGTGGTGTTCGCCGCCCTGCCGCTCTTCCACGTCAACGCGCTCGTCGTCACGCTGTTCGCGCCCCTGTTCCGAGGCCAGCGGGTCGTGTGGGCGGGGCCGCTCGGCTACCGGGACATCGCGCTCTACGGCGAGTTCTGGCGCATCGTCGAGCACTACCGGATCGCCACGATGAGCGCCGTACCGACCGTGTACGCCGTCCTGGCCACCGTCCTCGTCGGGGAGGCGGACATCAGCTCGATGCGCGGCGCGGTGGTCGGCGCCTCCGCACTGCCCGAGGGCGTGCGCAGGAGCTTCGAGACGGCGACCGGCATCGGGCTGCTGGAGGGGTACGGCCTGACCGAGGCGACCTGCGCCAGCGTCCGCAGCTTCCTGGACGTCCGCCGTCCCGGGTCGGTCGGGCAGAGGATGCCGTACCAGCACATCCGGATCGGGGACGGACTGCCGCCTGGGGAGGTCGGCACCATCTTCATCAGCGGTCCCACCGTCTTCCCCGGCTACGTGGAGGGCCGCGACGCGAACGGCTACCGGATCAGCGGACAGGGCAAGATCGTCGACGGCTGGCTGGACACCGGCGACCTCGGTCACCTGGACGAGGACAGCTTCCTCTACCTCACCGGCCGCGCGAAGGACCTCATCATCCGCGGCGGCCACAACATCGACCCGCGGGTCATCGAGGACACCCTGCTCTCACACCCCGCGGTCACCGGCGCCCAGGCCGTCGGCCAGCCCGACCAGCGGGCGGGCGAGGTACCGGTGGCATACGTGACGGTCGGCAACGACATGGTCAGCGAGGCCGACCTTCTCGCCTGGGCCGCCGAACACATCGGCGAGAAGGCCGCGGCCCCCAAGGCCGTACGCATCCTCGAAGTCCTGCCCATCACCGCGGTCGGCAAGCCCTACAAGCTCCCGCTGCGTGCCGACGCCACCCGCCGTGTGCTGGCCGAAGCCCTCGTCGACCTCGACGACGTCGAGGAGATCCGCGCCGATGCCGACTCCGGAACGGTGACGGTCACCGTGATTCTACGGACTCGGGCGGCCGAGGCAGCCGAAGTGGCGCGCAGGCTCGACGACTTCGCCGTGCCCTGCCGCATCGTCACGCCGGAGGGCGACTGACATGACCGCCCTCGACACCATCCTCACCTGTCTGCTGGCCCTCTGGTTCACGCTGCTGAGCGCCGGAAAGCTGCTCGGGACGGCTCAGATGGCCGAGCGAGCCGCCCATCTGGGATTCACCGTCGGCGGCTACCGCGTCATCGGCGCTCTCGAACTCGCCGGTGTTCTCGGCCTCTTCGCCGGATGGGCGGTCACCGGCCTGGGGATCGCCGCCGCGGTCGGCTTCCTCCTCCTGCTCGCCGGCGCGGTCCTGGCGCACCTGCGCGCCGGAGACCGGCTGCCCGCAGCGGCACCGGCGATCCTCTCGGCCGTCCTCGTGGTGGTCTACCTGATCGCCCTCCTCCAGAAATGAGCCACGAGATGAGCCACGCGACGAATGAGCCGACACCTCCGGCGGTCGAGCAGACCGCGGTGCTAGTGGTCGGGGCGGGCCCCGTCGGCCTGACCCTGGCCCTGCAGCTGGAGCAGCACGGGGTGCGGACCCTGCTGGTGGAGCGGAACGCCTCCACCACCCGGCATCCGAAGATGGACGTCACCAACGGCCGCAGCATGGAGCTGTACCGTCACCTCGGCGTCGCCGACGACCTGCGCAAGGTCGCCATCCCCGGCGACCGCCGTACGAAGGTGACTTGGGCGACGAACGCGGCCGGCTGGGAACTGGCGTCGTTCGAGTACCCCAGCGTCGACGACCAGCGCGGGAAGAACCGCGAGCGCAACGACGGCACAGGGCCCTTGGAGCCCTGGATGCGGGTCTCCCAGGTCATCCTCGAACCGGCACTGCGGGACCTCCTGCTGGACCGGGCGCAGCACGTGACCGTGCAGTACGGGTGGGGGCTGGAGAGCTTCGAGGAGGACGCCGACGGCGTCACCGCCCACCTGGTCGCCGCCGACGGCACGAGCCGCCGCACGGTCCGCGCCCGCTACCTCGCCGGCTGCGACGGCGCGGGCAGCCGCACCCGTAGACAGCTGGGCATCGGCCTGGACGAGACCGACCTGCGCAAGCTGGTCGTCAAGGAGATCGGCCTGCCCCGCACAGTGGCGGCCCTGGCCCGCGCCTTCCGGGAGCGGGGCGAACGCCCGGCGGACGGCCGCTTCTACTTGGTGCACTTCACCACGAAGGACCCCGCGGTCCTGGGCCGGTTCGGCAGCGTCTGGCACCTGCAGTCCCCGGAGGGCTGGACCCTGATCTCGCAGAACGACGGCGACACCTTCACCCTCCACGCCCCCCTCGGCATGGGTACGGACGCCGACCGCATCGACCCCCGAGAGTTCCTCTTCGAACGTCTCGGCTGCCGCTTCGAGGCGGACGTGCTGATCGCCAACGCCTGGACACCGCGCCTCACCGTCGCCGACTCCTTCGGCCGCGGCCGCATCTGGCTCGCAGGCGACGCCATCCACCAGGTGACCCCGACCGGCGGCTACGGCATGAACACCGGAGTCGGCGACGCCATCGGCCTGGGCTGGGCGCTCGCCGCGGTCCTCCAAGGCTGGGGCGCCCCCGACCTCCTGGAGGCCTACGAGCACGAACGCCGGGCCGTGGCACTGCGCAACCGGCAGGCCGCCGCCCGGCACGCCCTCGTACGGGCCGCCATCATGACCGCCAACAAGGCTGAACTGCACAGCGAACGCTGGCTCAGCGCCCGCACCCGGCAGCGCGTCGGCCGCGAGATCCTCGACCTGGGCAACCTGGAGAACGAGGCCCTCGGCATCGAACTCGGCTACCGCTACGACACCTCACCCGTCGTCTGCCCCGACACCGCACGCGGCGCCCGGGAACCCCGTCAGACGATGGACGAATACGTTCCCAGCACCTGGCCGGGAGCGAGGCCGCCGAGCGTATTGCTGGCCGACGGCAGCGCACTGTTCGACCTCTTCCACCCGGCCGGCTTCACCCTACTGCGCTTCGCCGACCACGACGTCACCACTCTCACCGACGCCGCCGACGAACGCGGCGTCCCCCTGGAGGTCGTCGACGTGCGAGACCCGCACGCCCGTGCCCTCTACGAACGGGACCTGGTCCTCGTACGACCCGACCAGCACGTCGCCTGGCGCGGAGACACCGCGCCCACCGACCCGCTGCGCATCGTCGACCGCATCCGGGGCGCCCGCCACTGAGCGCGCGCCCGGCGAGCGGCAAGTGCCCGGACGGGCCCGGGACTTGCCGCTCGCCAGTTCGTACAGGATCCGTACAGGAGTTGACATGAGTCGATCTGTGAAGACCACCTCCTACATGTCCCCCGTCTGGTTGCGCGCGGATCTGCCGCGGGAGGCAGCCCTCGGGTACTGGGCCGGGCCGCACGCGAAGATCGCCGGGCGGCTGCCCAACATGGCTGAGTACGTGCAGCGGCACTTCTCGCCCACCGATCACGGCTACTGGCCGTCGTCGCCCACGGTGGGCACGATGATCCCGCCGAGCTGGCGCTGCGACGGGGTGGCCGAGGTCCGCTTCGGGAGCACGGCCGCCGCGCTGGGCATGCCGGTGCACATGCGAGAGGTGTACCTGGACGAGCAGAACGTCTTCGAACGGGTCCTCGGACAGGTCACCGGTCCGGGCGGGGGCCGCTGGTGGACCGACGGGCACGACGACGCGGTCGGCCATCGCACGGTTCTGCTGCTGCGTCGGCGCCGCGGCGTGGGCGGCCGTACTTTCCGGCGATTCGTCCACGACCGCATCGGCCCGGCGCTCCACGAGGCCGGCTCGCAGGATCTGCGGACGTACACCTTCCTGCCGTGGTCGCGGTTCGTGCACCCCACGCTCGGCGTCTGTCACGACAACCCGACCTTCCGCCGCTATCACGCAAGTGTCGTCATCGGATCCGACAGCCGTGCCGCCATGGACGACCTGCTCAAGTCCGAGCAGGTCGCCGGGATCGTGGCTGAGCAGCGGACGATGCTGACGGCCGTCCACGCCTACACCGTGGAGCGGAGCGTGCCGGTCATCCGCGTCGGTTCGGCAGTGGTTACTGCTTAAGAACACAGTAGCGAGGAAGCCCAGAGTGTCATCACAGTCGCCGAGCACAGGGGCACACACCGCAATGAGTTCAGTGAAAGGCAAGGTCGCGGTCATCACGGGCGCCGGCTCAGGCATCGGCCGCGCGGTCGCGTTGGAGCTCGCGCGCCGCGAAGCAAGCATCGCCGTGTCGGATGTCGATCCCATCGGCCTGCGGGAGACGGCCCACCAGGTCGCGGCACTCGGTGCGCGCGTGCATCAACAATTGCTGGACGTGAGCGACGCCGTCGCGTTCGAGACCTACGCGCACACGGTTGCCGAGCACTTCGGTGTGGTCCATCAGATCTAATGAGGTACGTCCGCGTAGTGCAGCCGGTCAAGGCGCCGGTGTCCGCGGGTAAGGACGGCGGTCTGTGACCTTTGGCAGCCCAGGACACGGTAGGCGGTTTTACGAACGGCCCGCACCGCCCGCTCCCTGCTAGCGGAGAAGTTCCAGCAGGCGGAGTCGCGATCTCCTCCGGAGCGCGGCTGACCGTGTGGTCGGCTCACTGTGAGATACGGGGCGGTCGGAGCCGTCAACACCGGCTTCGACCGCCCCAACGGCGTTCGCGGAGACAGGGTGGCCGGTCAGCCCATGTCCGTCAGGAGGGCGTTCAGTTCCTTCTCCTGCTGCGCGGCCGGCCTGGGCGGGTTCGAGTGATCGATGCCGAAGGTCCCCAGCACCTTGTCCATCTGGGCGTCGATGGAGTCCCACCCGGTCTGGTCCAGCGGTTGCAGCGAGGCCTGGTCGGCATCCCACAGGTCACGCAGCGACTGTGCGGCCGCGTGGGCACCCTTCTCGTCCCCGGCGCGTGCGTCCTTGAGCGACGTGGAGGCGAGGGTCTTCAGGGCGGTGACCTTGGCGGGCGGGAACTTCTTCACCGCCTCACCGGGCGCCATCTGGACCGCGGAGGTGTTGTCCTCCTCCGGCGCCGGGCCGGTGTGCGGCTGGTTGTGGGCCCAGATCAGGAGTCCCGTGGTGGCGACGGCGAGCAGTGCGAAGCCGGCCAGACCGACGCGCTCCTCTCGCAGGTCCCCGGTGGTGTGGGCGGCATGGGCGGCCTCGTAGGTCTCGGTCACGTCCGAGCGCGTCACCGTCAGGTAGACCACAGTCGCCAGGATCAGGCCGAGGAAGATCAGGCTGGTGGTGAAGGTGCCCAGCGCGAGGCCGGTCGGCTCGCCCGGCTGTGCGACCTTCGGGGAGGCGAGCCAGTCGCCGATGTTCGCGCCCAGCGGGCGGGTCAGGATGTAGGCGAGCCAGAAGGACAGCACGGGGTTCGCGCCGAACTTCCACAGCCCCGTGATCGCGGCGATGAGGCCGAGCGGCAGTAGCACCGAGGCGCCCGGGCTCCAGCCGGTGAGCTCGAGGGTCCAGTCGCCGGTCGCGGTGCCGAGCGCGAAGGTGACGAGCACGGCGAGCCAGTAGAACGACTCGCGCGGAAGCGTGGTGACCGAGTGGATCGACAGCGTGCGCTCGCGCAGCCACCACACGCCGAAGACCACCGCGAGCAGCACCGAGAAGACCGCGGTACTGATCCACAGCGGCACGTTGAGCTGGTCGGTGAGGATGTCGGTGTAGAGGGTTCCCGTGACGCTCACAACGACCACTGTCAGCCAGTACGGGAACGGTACGTACCGCTTCAGCCGCAGCTGGACGGCCAGGACCACCACGAACACCCCGGTGAAGATCCAGGCCGTGTTCACCAGGCCGACGCCCAGCTTCATGTTGATCCAGTCCGCGAAGCTCTCTCCCACAGTCGTGCACAGGATCTTGATCACCCAGAACCATATGGTGACCTCGGGGACCTTGTTGAGCATGAGGCGCCCGTTGCGCGTGCGCGCTTCCGTTGTCGTCGTCATGCGGCCAGGTTCACGCGGGGAACCTGCAAGCAACCTGACTACGTGACCGCGCCGACGGCCGGTAGCGTCACCTCGACGTGCCCGCGGCCGTCCGCGATCGCACGGACCTCCACACCGGCCGAGGCGGCGATGCGCCGGACCACCGGCAACCCCAGCCCGAATCCGTCGCCGCCGGTCACACCGGCCTCGAAGACCCGCTCCACGTCCGCGGGATCGAATCCGGGGCCGTCGTCCAGGACGTCGACCACGACGGCCGCACCCTGCCGGCGCGCGGTGACCCACACCCGCGTTCTCGCATGCCGCAGGCCGTTCTCCACAAGAGGTGACAGCAGCGACACTACGACGTTGGGCGCTACGGCCACCTCGGTGTTCGCCGGAACGGCGACCTCGACCGCGCGACCACCGATAGCCTGCCGCGCGGCGGTGCGCAGATCGCACCGGGTGCCCTCGTCCGTGCGGGCACGCGCGGCGCGCAGGATCGTCGTGATCGCCGCATCGAGACGTTCGACCTCGCTCAAGATCGCCTTGGGCGGCACGGGCTCGCCGGACAGTTGAGCCAGTTGCGCCTCGCCCCGCAGGACCGTGAGCGGCGTCCGCAGCTCGTGGGCGATCTCGTCGGTGAGCCGGCGCTCGTCCGCCAGCGCGTTGTCGACGCGCTCCAGGAGACGGTCCAGGGTCTGTCCCAGTTCCCCGAACTCGTCCCGAGGGACGCCGAGGTTGAAGCGGCGCCCGGGCTCGTGATGGCCCCAGTCGTCGGCGAGGGCGGCCATGTCGTGCACGACCCGCAGCGCGCGGCGCACCACGACATGCGCGACACCGCCGGCGAGGACGATCGTGAGGCCACCCAGGATCAACGACAAGGTCAGACTGCGCTGCTCGGACGTCTCATAAGGCGTGAGATCCACCCGGACGACCACCATCACGGGGTGGCCGTCGACCGGGACCGTCCGCGCGTACAGGAGGGAGTCGCCGACGGTCGCGGTCTGCGAACGCCCCGCGTCCACCAGCTCCTCGACACGCCCGACCACGCCCGCCGGCACGTTCCCGTCGATCAGGCGCCCGTCGGCATACACCCAGGCCACCTCGTCCAACGCCTCACTGCCGTTCTCCGTGAGCACGACACGGCCGCCCTTGGTGGTGACATTCGCCGCGACCGCCTCGGCGCGCGTACGGGCCAGGTCGTGCGCGTCGGCGTCCGTCACCCGGCTCAGCAGTACGTGCGAGACGACGACCAGAATGGCGACCACGGCGGTGGCGATCAGGACGGTGAGCGCGACGACGCTTCTGCGGAATCCCATCACTGCCATCGGTAGCCGACGCCGCGGACGGTCGCCAGACGCTCGGCCACACCCAGCGGACCGAGCTTGGCGCGCAGCCGGCGCACGTACGAGTCGAGGGTGTTGTCGCTGACGTGCGCCCCGTGCGGCCAGCCGGCGGCAACGAGGGCGTGGCGGCGCACCGCGTCGCCCCGGGAGGCGATCAGGCGGCCCAGCAGGCGGAACTCGGTCGGGGTCAGGCTCATGCTCGCCGCATCGTAGGTCACCATGTGCTTCGCCGGATCGAGGACGACCTCGTGCGATACGGGCGCCACGGTGGCCCGGCGCAGCAGCGCCCGGACGCGGACCAGCAGCTCCGGGATGTCGAAGGGTTTGGTCATGTAGTCGTCGGCGCCCGCCTCGAAACCGCCCACCTTGTGATGCAGACCGTCCAGGGCGGTGAGCATCAACACCGGCACATCGACGCCGCGAGCCCTCAGGGCCAGGCAGACATCGCGGCCGTCGGCGTCGGGCAGCCCGAGATCCAGGACGACGAGCTGGGGCATGGGTGCGAGCTGCCGTAGCAGGCTGTCTGCCGTGGCGGCGACGGAAACGGTGTGACCGTCGTGCTCCAGGGCACGCCTGAGGATGCCGCGAACCGCCGCGTCGTCTTCGCACACCAGGATGAGAGCCACGAGCTGACCCTAGGTTCTCGTATCTCAATACTCCATCTGCCCCGGCCAGGTACTCGACGCCAGCCCGCCGCCTGTCGGGACAGCACGGTGGCAGGTCCATGCGTATGACTTGCCGACCTTGGGCATCAGCAACGGCGCCCGCGAGCGTGGTGGTTGCGTGCAGCGCCCTCCCCTCCTGGGGCGAATCTTGTACGGACACCGCACGAAAACCCATACGGGCCGATTCGCATCCCTGTAAGTCGGATGGTCCGGCTCGACCTCGCCGCCCCGCGGTCTCGCGCCACGAGTAGGTCCGATGACGTCCCATATCAGCCTCATGCCGACATACGAAAGGTCGACTGCCCTTCAGGGCAGCTTTCTGTTGGGGCCGTTTCCTTGGCTGCTTGGGACCCTAGCGGGGCGCATTCCACTCAGGGCTGAGAACCCCGGACGATCGCCACGTGCATCGTCCTGCGCAACACGCAGACGACTCGTCGAACAACGCCTCCGCGACAATCCCCCCGCGCCTCCGGCCTCAGGAGGGCCTCAACACATGGCCCTGTCGCAACAGAGCCGAGCAGAACACGTCTCAGCGGCAGCATATCGGTGCGCTTCCGTGCAGGTCAGAGGGCCATCAGCCGAATCAGACACACTCAGGCGCCACACTCGCGAGCAGCGGATTCAGTCCGTTCAGGCGAAGTTGACGATCCGCCAGGACAAATTGAACGTTTTCGCAGTTCAGGGCCCTGCACAGGTGGGGAGGGTGGGACTCGAACCCACGGCCGACGGATTATGAGTCCTTTGAGGATCTTGGCGGTCCTTGCCGATCAATGCTCATCCTTGACGTTTTCGCAGGTCAGATGCGGTTATCCATGTTGGGGCTAGCCGCCCTTGTCAGTCTGTTGCTGTCCTTGCGGCCTCAACTCGGCCTCAATGAGGCCCGACAGGATCGTGCCGAAGACGTGAAGGACGATCGCGCCAGCTCAAGAACAGGGATCGACCCCGCGCGCAGCGGATTACTCTTCCAACGCATCGAGGACCGCCTTGAAACTGCGATCCCGGCCGGTGGGTTCCTCTACGTCTTTCGTCAAACGAGGGGTGGGGTTCGAGCTTCGCAGAGCCGGGTTCACGGTCGTTGCCGGCACCGACGGTGGGTAGCCCTTCAAGAGGCAAGCTCGTCCATGACGTCGTCGACATGGCCGGATGCAGGTCCGGGGGCTCTGGTCGGCGTACCCGCCTCGGAAACGGTCGAACTGGGTGTAGACGGAAGCATAGATAGCTGGCTCGCTCGTTGGGGATCATGTCGCTATCGCGGCGCCGGAGTGCTTCTCATCGCAGGTGTTCCGCGCCGCCCGCCTGCACGGTGATGCAGGAGCCGGGCCGTGCGCAGATCCATGTGGACTGTGGGAGGGGTCTTACGCTCCGGGTTCGGCCGGATAGCTGATGACGACGTACAGCTTGCGGACCGTCTCGTGAATCTCCCAGTCCCCTGTCCATCCCTCCGGCATGACGATGGTGCTTCCCGGCCCAAGGTCGATGGGTTCGGCACCGGTCGGGTACAAGGTCATCCGTCCCGAAAGTATCTGGCAGATCTCGCTGTAACCGTCGCGGGTGGCGGCGAATCGACCTGGACTGCATTCCCAGTAGCCGACGTCGGCGCCGCGGCCGTCCGTCCAGAGACCGAGCGCGGACTCGGTCTGTCCGGGGGTGACAGACGTCGGCTTCGGGGCAGGCTTCGGGAGCTCGGTCGCATTCGCGTCGGCTATGGCGGTGGTCGGCGGGTTGATGGTCACGGACGGTTCTCCTTACGTGAGAGCTCCGCGCTGGGCGCAAAGCACTGGTTTCGGGTTCGCTGCCATTCGTGCATTCGCATCGGAAGGTCTGCGCTCATCGTCCGGAGACAGCGTTCGCGATCTCGGCGAGTGCGCTGGCGCGCGTCATGTTTCCAAGTCACCGAAGGCGTAGCACGACGCCGGGGTCAGCTCGATGCTGTCCTCGGTCGGTCGCGTCGCCGGCGCGTACGACGAAGACCTCGTCGGGCATCCCACGAGGATGTCGTGCGCTTTCCATGGCAGCGGGTCGAGTTCAACCTCGTGTGCATCGACGCAACGCCCCCTCGCCACACTCTCCTTGTAGTCCGAGGGCACGAGATCCGTCAGTTCTCAGGCTGACGCGCCAGAGGTGGCGCGGCGGCGCGGGACCCAGCCTGGCCGGGGCACGGCGGACAGCAGACGCCGGGTGTAGGGGTCCTGTGGGTCGTCCAGGACGGTGGTGGTGCGGCCCGCTTCCACGACGCGCCCCCGGTGCATGACGACACAGTCGTCGCTGATCTGCCGTACGACGCCCAGGTCGTGGGAGATGAAGAGGTACGCCACGCCCGTCTCGGCGCGCAGGTCGGCCAGCAGGTTGATGATCTGTGCCTGGACGCTGACGTCGAGGGCGGCGACCGCCTCGTCGAGGATGAGCAGTCGCGGTTCGAGGGCCAAGGCCCGGGCGATGGCGGCGCGTTGACGCTGGCCGCCGGACAGGGCGCGGGGCCTGGCGCCGCCCTGGCGCTTGTCCAGGCCCACCTGGGCGAGGAGTTGAGCGACTCGTTCGCGTCGGCGGTCGGCGTCCCAGTCGAAGTGGGCGCGCAGGAGTTCCTCGATGGCCGCCTCGATCGTCTGCTTGGCGTCGAGGGAGGTGTAGGGGTCCTGGAAGACCATCTGGATCTGGCGGGCGCGGGCCTTGCGGGCTCCGCGTCCGGCTCGGGCCGCCTCGCGTGGCTCGCCGTCCAGGGTGATCCGGCCCGAGGTGGGGGTCTCCAGGCCGGCGACCATGCGGGCGACCGTGGTCTTTCCCGAGCCCGACTCCCCCACCACAGCCAGCGACCCTCCGGGCGGCAGGGTGAAGCTGACGTCGTCCACGGCGACGAGTTCACCGGCGGGCTCTCCGGCTGCGGCGCGCACCGGGAAGACCTTGCGGAGGTTCTCCAGTCCCAGCAACTCACTCATACCGGCTCCGTCTGCTCGTCGTGCGCGCGGTCGGCGTCGCCGCCCGTCTCGTAGGTGATGCGGCCACGCAGTTCCTCGGCCCGGTGGCAGGCCACCTGGTGGTCGTCGACGGTGCGCAGCGCCGGCCGCTCCGTGCCGCAGCGGTCCTGCGCGAAGGGACATCGGTCGGCGAAGACGCAGCCGGGGCCGGCCTCGAAGGCGGAGACGGGGCGGCCGGGGATGGCCCACAGCCGTTTGACGTCCACCGTGCTGGGGCGGGAGGCCAGCAGACCGACTGTGTAGGGGTGCAGGGCGGTCTCGTGCAGGTTCGCGGAGGCCGCTGTCTCCAGGACGGTCCCCGCGTACATGACGGCGATCCGGTCCGTGACGGCCGCGGCGAGGTCGAGGTCGTGGGTGATGAAGACCAGGGCCAGGCCGCGTTCGCGGCGCTGCTCGTCGAGGATCGCCATCACCTCCTCCTGGGTGGTGACGTCCAGGGCGGTGGTGGGTTCGTCCGCGATGAGCAGGCGTGGCTTCGTCAGCATCGCGGAGGCGATCATGACGCGTTGCAGGAGGCCGCCGGAGAGCTGGTGCGGGTACTGCCGCATCCTGCGCGGGGCGTCGGTGATGCCGACTTCCCGCAGGAGGGCGACGGCGCGTTCCTCGGCCTCCTTGCGGGACACCTTGGCCTCGCGCAGGGCCTCGGTGAGGAAGGCTCCCACGGTGGAGACGGGATTGATCGCCGCGCGGGGGTCCTGGTAGATCATGGCCACTTCCGAGGAGCGGTAACGCCTCAGCGCCCGACGGTCCATACCCGTCACGGAGGTTCCGTCGAACAGGACGTCCCCGTCGGTGGCCGCCCCGTGCGGGAGCAGGCGCATCAGGACACGGGTCGTCATCGACTTGCCCGAACCCGACTCCCCGACCAGGCCGAGCGCCTCTCCGGCGCCCACCTCGAAGCTGACGTCGTGCAGCACTCGGCGGGGTTCGCCGCGCACCGGGATGTCCAGGCGCAGGTGACTGACCCGCACCAGAGGATCGGCTCCCGGGGGATTCAGCCAGCTGTTCATGCCCTGACCTCCGCGCGTTCGGCCAGTCGCTCGCCCAGCATGTTGAAGGCGACGACGGTGATGATGATCATGAAGCCCGCGGCCAGCGATTCCTGCGGACTGCCGTTCAGCAGGGCCGTGCGGCCGTCCGAGACCATCAGGCCCCATTCGGCGTTGGGCGGCTGGATACCAAGGCCCACGAAGGAGATGGCGCCGAGGTCGAGCAGACTGCTTCCGAGCGAGGTGACCGCCTGGGCCCGCACGAGCGGCAGCACGTTGGGCAGGATGTGGCGCACGCAGATCCGCGGCCCGGACAGTCCGGCGAGGGTGCAGGACTCGATGTAGGGCAGGTGCCGCTCCCGCAGCGCGGCGGAGCGCACCACCCGGGCGATGTAGGGCGTGTACGCGACCGCCAGTGCCACCACGGGAGCGGTGAGCCCGGGCCCGAACAGGACAACGCTGAGTACGGCGAGGAGCAGCGGGGGGAAGGCGAAGGCGATGTCGAGGACGCGGGTGAGGACCCGGTCGAACCAGCCGCCGAACCACACGGCCGCGATGGCCAGGGTAGTGCCGGCGGTGGTGGCGATGACGACCACGAGCGCCGGGCCCAGCAGGCTCAGCCGGGCTCCGTACAACACGCGGGAGAAGATGTCGCGTCCTACCGCGTCCGTGCCGAACCAGTGCTGGGCCGACGGTCCCTGGGCGGCGGCCAGGATGTCGGTCTGGCTCGGGTCGTAGGGCGCCAGCAGCGGGGCGGCCACGGCGACCAGGACCGTCAGGGCGCACCACAGCACGGACAGGATCAGGACGGGGTCGACCTTTCGCCACCGGCGAAGGCGCGACGACGGCGCAGCCGTCACGGGCGTACTCGTCACGGCGGTCATGGGCGTCCGTCCTTCGTGCGCAGTCGGGGATCGAGGACGGTGTGCAGGGCGTCGACCAGCTGGGTGGTGACGACGAAGGCGACGATGATGAGCGAGGCGACGGCCAGCACCACGTCGTAGTCCTTCGCGCTGACGCTGCGCAGCATGAGCGAGCCCAGGCCGTCGATGCCGAAGGCCTGCTCCACGACGGCGGCGCCGGCGAGCAGACCGGCGACGGTGAGGCCGTAGACGGTGGAGATCGGGATGGCGGCGTTGCGCAGTACGTGCCGGCGGAAGACGGTGGCCGAGGGCAGGCCTCGTCCGGTGGCCGTCTCCACGTGCTCGCTCGTCTTCTCCGTCCGCAGGGCGGTGCGGGTGATCTGAGCCAGCCAGGCGCACCAGCCGATGGCGAGAGCGAGGGCGGGCAGGGTCAGGTGATGCAACTGGTCGGTGAAGCCGCTGCCCGCCCCGACGGCCGGGAACCAGCCGAGCCCGAGGGCGAACACGCTGACCAGGATCGGTGCGGCGACGAAGCCGGGGATCGCCAGAGCGACGGAGGTGAGCGCGGCCATGGGACCGTTCAGGCGGCGGAAGGCCCCTCCGAGCACGCCCAGCAGGAGCCCCAGCAAAAGGATGAGCAGGGCGGCGTAGACGACGAGGAAGGCGGTGGTGGCGAACCTGGGTGCCAGCAGGTCGGCGACGCTGCTGTTGCGGTAGACGGTGGACTGGCCGAGGTCTCCCCGGGGGAGCCCGGACAGCCAGTCGAAGTACCGCACGACGAGCGGCCGGTCGAGTCCCAGCTCGTGGTGGATCTGGGCGATGCGCTGGGGTGTCGCGTGCGGGCCGGCGACGGCGACCGCGGGGTCTCCCGGAGCGGCGGCCAGCGCCGCGTACACGGCGAACGTGGCCACCACGACGGTGAGGACCGCGCCCGCCAGGCGCCGGACAATGGCGCGGATCCGCCACAGTGTGCGCCCGGAGAACCGGGAAACAGCGGGGTGCAGGGTGAGGGTCATGATCGCTGCGATACGTCCGGCCGGGGCCGCGTATCTCCTCCTTTCCAGCGGCGGGGCGGGATCCGGAGCCGACGGTGACCGGCTCCGGATCCCGGCAGGGCTAGCTGGGCGAGCCCAGCAGTGCCAGGGACGGGGTGAACATGTACGCCATCGACGTGGTGGCGCCGGTCAGCTTGTCGCTGAAGTAGGAGATCTCGTACGGGGCGACCAGCGAGGTGTCGTGGTAGCTGCTCTGGAAACGCTTCTGCAGGGTCAGGACGTACGGGGCCCGCTCACGGGGGTCCTCGATACCCCGGGCCGTGTTGTACGCCTTGGTGGCCACCGGGTCGTCGAACCCGAAGTTGTATGCCGAACCCGGCACGGCGAGGAAGCCGAGCAGCTCCAACGGGTCGGTCGTCTGGTTGTACCCGACGGTGAGCGTCAGGTCGACGCCCTTCCTGGCCGACGGGTTGACGAAGGTGTCGCCGTACTGCAGGGGCTGCCGGGCGTCGATGGCTACGGACAGGCCGATCACCTTGGCCTCCTGCTGGATCAGCTGGGCGACCTGTGACTGGGTCTCGTCGCCCGCCATCGTGACCAGCTTCAGCGTCCTGCCCTTCGCCTTGCTCGACGCCATGAGCTTCTTGGCGGCGTCGATGTCGTAGGCGTTGGCCTTCTCGTACTCGCGGGCGGCCGCCGCGTAGAGGTCCTCGGCGCCCTTGTCACGCGAACTCGGTGGAAGAGACGTGTAGTTGGGGGTGGCGGCGCCCTTGAAGACGACGTCCGCGATGCCCTTGCGGTCGATGGCCTTGAACAGCGCCTGGCGCACGCTCTTGTCCGCCAGGGGGCCGCTGGTGCTGTCGGCGACGGAGAGTTCCAGGTACTGGAAGGCGGGACCGTAGTGCAGGGAGCCGCTCTTGACGGACTTCAGGCTGGAGATCACCGCCGGCGGCACCTCCCAGGCACCGTCGACCTCACCGGAGACCAGTGCCTGGGTGAGGGCGCTGGAGTCGGACAGGGGCTTCAACGTGACGCGCCGGGCGTGCGCCTTGTAGGCCGGGTTCCAGTAGGCGTCGTTGCGCTCCAGCTCGATGGCGGAGCCCGACGTCCACGAGCCGAACTTGAAGGGGCCGCTGCACATCAGCCCGCCCTTGGCGGTGCCGAGGTTCTTGCCGGCCTTCTCCGCCCATGCCTTCTCGATCACCGCGTAGCTCGGCGCGGCGAGCTGCTTCACGAACTGCTCGTCGTAGGACGTGAACTTGACGGTCACCTCGTACGGACCGGACGCCGAGGCGGACTTGGCCAACTGGAGCGGCCCGCCGGTGATGGCTCCGGGGCCGAGGCTGCGCTCCATGCTGTAGGCGACGTCCTCGGCGGTGAGGTCCTTGCCGTCCCAGAACTTGATGCCCTTCCTGATGGTCAGGACGAGCGTCTTCTTGTCGGTCCATTTCCAGGACGTGGCCACGTTGGGCTTCAGGTCGAAGTCCGGGGTCAGGCGCAGGATCGGATCGCACAGGTTGGAGATGACCAGGTCCGTGCTGTAGTCGATGGCCTGCAGCGGGTCGATGGAGGCGGGTTCGCCCTTCGGCAGGCCGATGGTGAGGTGGTCCACGTCCTTCGCGGCAGCGGCGGGGAGCTGGCTGACCAGCTTGGGCTTCGCGGGGTCCGACGGTCCCTTGCCGCCCGCACCGCCGCCCCCGCAGGCCGTGGCGAGGAGAGCACCGGTACAGACGGCGCCGAGCAGAGCGGCCGTACGGCGGCCCCGGCGTCCGGCGCCGGGTGGTACCGCGACCGCGGCGGGAGTGTTGGTGTCCACAGGCGGCTTGCTCCTTACAGGGCGTCGCCGGAGGGCGACAGAAAATGGGAGGGGAGCGGGGGGCGGCGGGTGTGCCAGGCGGTCGCCTGCTCGAAGGCGGCGGCTGCCTGGAGTACGGCGGCGTCGGCGTGGTGGGGGCCGATGATCTGCAGGCCGACGGGGAGGCCGGCGTCGTCGAATCCACAGGGCACGGAGAGGGCGGGCAGACCGGCGTGGCTGGCGGGTTCGGTCAGGCGGTGGAAATCGATGGCGGGGTACGCGACCGGATGCCCCTCGTTCTCGGCCGGTCCTCCGGCCGGTCCCGGGTGGGGGAAGACGGTGGTCGGCATGGTGGGGGTGATCAGCAGGTCGTACTCGGCGAAGACGGCGGCGAATCCCTCGGAGATACGGCCACGGGTCTGGACCGAGGTCCGCCAGTGGTCGACCGCCGACCGCGAGGACGCGAGGTCCCCGATCGCCGAGATCATCGGGTGGGAGGCGCCTGGATCCCAGCCGTGCGCCTCGACGAGGTCGCGCAGGCCCACCGCGAACGCCGGCGCCCAGAAGTCCTGGAAGTACTGGAGCGGGTCGGGCAGCTCCACCTCCACCGGCCGCATCGACGCCCCCAGTACGTCGGTGAAGACCGCACCCGCCTCCTCGACCCGCCGCAGCACCTGGGCCGCGACGTGCCCGTGGCCGAGGTCGGGGCTGTAGGCGATGCGCAGGCCGCGCAGCGACAGGTCGCGCAGGGCGTCCGTGAAAGGCGTGGGCGAGGCAGGCAGCGAGAGCGGGTCGCGCAGGTCGGGGCCGGCCGTGGCCTGGAGCATCAGCGCGCAGTCCGCGACCGTGCGGGTCAGCGGTCCCGAGGTGTCGACGGAACCGTAGACGTCGCCCTCGCCGTGGACCGGGATGCGGCCCATTGACGCCTTCAGACCGACGACACCGCAGCAGGCCGCGGGGATGCGGATCGACCCGCCGCCGTCGCTGCCCCAGGCCAGCGGGGCGCAGCCCGCGGCCACCGCGGCCGCGGCGCCGCCGCTGGAGCCGCCGGCGGTCATCTCCGGGTTCCAGGGGTTGTTGGTGGTCCCGGTCAGCGGGCTCTCGGTGACGCCCAGCATGCCGAACTCGGGGGTACAGGTCTTGCCGACCAGCACGGCTCCGGCGGCCTTCAGACGTGTCCAGGCGGCCGTGTCCTTGTCCGGCACGTGGTCCTTGTAGTGCACGGAGCCGTAGGTGGTGCGGACACCGGCTGTGTCGGTGAGGTCCTTGACGGAGACCGGTATGCCGAGTAGTAGCGGAAGGTCCTCGGCCGGTTCGTTCACGAACCGGTGTTCCGCCGCGCGGGCGGCGGCGAGGGCCTGTTCCGGAACCGTGGTCACGAACGCGTTGACGACCGGGTCGACGGCCTCGATACGCGCCAGCACCGCCTGGACAGCCTCCACCGGGGACACCTCACGGGTCCGGTAGGCGGTGGCGAGGTCTGTCGCGGACATCTCCCACAGCAGGTCAGTCATCCGGGGTCCCGCCCTCCTGGGACGCGGAGTCGTCCGCGGTGTCGGCGGGCAGCCACATGACACGCCAGTCGGCGGTGAAGCCGGGACGTTCGCGGCCTTCGACCTCCACCACGCACTTCAGCAGCAGCACGAAGCCGTCGCCCTTCGGCTCGGTCTCGGCGACGGTGACGTGCAGCCGCATGCGCTCGCCGGCCAGGACCGGGGAGACGAACCGCACCCGGTCCAGGCCGTAGTTCCAGCCCTCGACGGTGCCCGGTTCAGGCGCCAGGGTGTCGCTCATCAGGCGGTCGAGGAGGCCGAGCAGATGGAAGCCCTCGACCAGGCCCTCGGGGTAGAGGTCCTCGGCGAAAGTGGACTCGTCCTGGTCCTGGTCGAGGTAGGTGGCGTGCTCGAAGGCGGGCAGCCGGTCCGGGTCGACGGCGAACCAGTCACCGACGAAGGTGCGGCCCCGCAGCGCGGGGATCTCCGCGAGCGACACCCGGTGGACGCCGGGGACCCGCGAGGGCGTGGGAGCGAGGTCAGTCATGGCGGGCCACCAGGAGGGAGTCGGCGATCAGGACGCGTCCGGTGCCGTGCTGCACGAACGCTGGATTGAGGTCGGCCTCGGTCAGCAAGCCCGCGAAGTCGGTGCCGAGGAGCGAGAGGCGGTGGACGGTGTCGGCCAGCGGGCCGGTGTCCGTCGTAGGCAGAAGGTTACGGTATCCGCCGATAAGGGTGCCGAGCCGTGTGCGGGCGATCAGGGCGGCGGCCTCGTCCGGGCCGACCGGTGAGAGCGCGGAGGCGGTGTCTGCGTAGAGCTCCACGAGGGTGCCGCCGGTCCCGACCGTGGTGACCGCGCCGAACACCGGGTCGGCGACGAATCCCAGCAGTGCCTCGACACTGTCCTCACCCACCTGCTGCTGGACCTCGAAGCCCTCGATGACGGCTCCGGGGCGGGCGGCGCTCACCCGGGCGGTGATGTCCTCGACGGCCTGCCTGAGGGTCGCCTCGTCACTCACTCCGAGGACCACTCCCCCGACGTCCGAGCGGTGCGGGACATCTGGTGAGGAGACCTTCACCACCAGCGGATAGCCGTGCTCGTCCGCCCACCGCACGGCCGCCTCGGCGTCCGGGACGACCGCGGACTCCACGAGCGGCAGGCCGTACAGCGACAGCAGCCGTCGGGCGAGGTCCGCCGGCAGTGCGCCGTGATGCTGTGCGATCTCCTGCTTCAAGACCTCCACTGCCTCAGGCGTGGGGCGCGAGCGTGCGAGGGATCGGACACCGTTCGGCACCGGCCGTCGGTTGCGGGCCAGTGCCCGGAGCGCAACCAGGGCGTTGCCGATGCCCCGCAGCACGGGTACGGCCGGACCGGCCTGTTCCTCGCACCGCGGCTGCACGCTGAGCGAGGAGCTCGACGCTATGACGACGGGCTTGCCAGGCGCGCTCTCGGCGACCGCCCTCGCGGCACGGAACTCCTCGGCCTCGTAGTCGGTCTCCTCGTCGGTCATGGTCGCCTGCGCGTCGAGGACGAGCAGCACGGAGTCCACGGCGTCATCGGCGGCGATCAGCTCGACGGACCGCCGGAAGCCACCGTCGGGGTACTCCACACTCGCGCCCGCATCGAAGGGGTTGTGTCCCGGCGCTCCCGGCATTGCCGCCTCCAGGCCGCGCGCGGTCTCGGCGGCGAAGCGCGGGACTTTCACGCCCTGGTCCGCCGCGAGGTCGGCGGTCAGCGCGGCCTGACCGCCCGAGATGGTGATCACGCCGATGCGGGTGCCGGCGGCCGGGGGGAGCTCCGGTACGGCCAGGCACTGGAGCACTGCCGCCATGTCGTCGTAGTCCGTCACCACCGGCAGATCGAGCTGCTCGAACAGCGCCTGGTAGGCGGCGTCGCTGCCGATCAGCGCGCCGGTGTGGGCGGTCGTCGCGGCGGAGCCCACGCTGCTGCGGCCCACCTTGAGGACCACCACGGGCTTCCCGGCGGCCCGCATCGCTGCGACACCCTCGACGAAGGAGGGCACGTCCTTGATGGACTCCAGGAGCACGCCGGCGGCACGTGTGGCAGGGTCGCGCGCCAGCCAGGACAGGTAGGCCGCGGTGGTGGCGCCGTACTCCCCGCCCGTCGAGATGATCTTCGAGTAGCGGACCGGGCCGGTCGAGCGGGCGATGAAGATGGCGGCGGAACCCGACTGCGCGATCAGCGCCACGTTGCCCGCGGGCAACCGCGTGATGCTGTTGTCGTCGATCCACAGGGGGATGCGGTCGGTGAGGTTGATGACGCCCATGCAGTTCGGGCCGTGCACCGTCATCTCGCTCGCTGCGGCGAACCGGGTGACCTCTGCGGCGGTGACGGGGTCGAGTCCGGCGGTCGGCACCAGTGCGGAGCGACATCCGGCCTTTTCCAGGCCGCGCAGCGCGTCCAGGACGGCGGGGGTCGGCAGCGACACGACGGCGGCATCGATGCCACCGGGGAGAGAGCCGACGTCCGGAAACGCTTCCAGTCCTTCGACCGTGCGCGCCGTGGGGTGCACGACGTGCAGCTCTCCGTCGTAACCGGCCTGCCGCAGATTGCGCAGGACGTCGTTGCCGCTGGCCCACTTCCTGGCCGAGGCGCCCAGGACGACGACGGACCTGGGCCTCAACAGGGCAGTCAGGCCGTCGGGGCGGGAAGGGGACTCGGGCATGGGGCGACTCCTGGTGACAGGGGATGCGCGGTAGTGACCGGCACCGCCAACGGCGGTCGGCCCTCGCGGGGTTGGTGGGGGTGGCTGCTCCCGGCAGCTCGGCGTTGATCGCGGGAGCAGGGAACAGAGCGGGGCTCCTCGTGCGGCTGGGTGTGCCGCTCGGCGGAGAGGCTCCGGCGAGCGGCAACTCGCTGAGCGACCAGGCGCGGGAGCTTCCACAGGAAGGGATCCCTGTTGTGTTTTGAAGAATGTATATCGACAGATACACTTCGGCAAGAGTGTCGACCATACGTTTTCCAGGCGTCACCCATGGTTTACGCGCCGAGTACTCTCAAGGCGTCCCGCCCGGCGAGAGTCACACGGGCCGCCACCCTGCTGCCGAAAGCGAGAAGCTGTGCCCCGCTACGTAGATCACGACCAGCGCCGGGCGGAAATCGTCGAGGCGGCCAGGTACGTGCTCGCCCACGGCGGCCCCGCCGAACTGACGATCCGTTCCGTCGCCAAGCGGCTCGGGGGCTCCATCACTTTGGTCACGCATTTTTACCCGACACGGCCCGAGCTGATGCGGGCCGTGGTCACGGCCATGAACGAGAGCTTCGACGCGGAACTGGCAGACCTGGAGACCGGCGCCGATGCGCGCGGCCGGTTGCTCATCCTCCTGAAGTGGATGCTGCCGCTCACCGAGCAGGACTGGGTGAACGAGAGCGGCAGGGTCCAGCTCCTCAGCCAGCGCGGGAAGGACGCGAGCGTCGAGGAGTTCGCCGACGGAATGGACGCCAGGATGCGGGACCTGCTGCGGCAGCACCTGGAGCCCCTGGTCCCCGAGGACCGGGTGGAGACCTACGTCGATCTGCTGCGGGTGACCGTGAACGGCATTGTGCTCGCAGCCGTCGAACACCACGACGACTGGCCGGCCAAGCGCCAACTCACCGTACTGGAAGAGGCGTTGTCGGCCTTCGGCCTGCTGTAGGTCGGTTCGTGGATCGCTCCACCCGCGGACTTGATGCCGGATGGAGACCGGCGCCCTCGGCCATCAGGCCCCGACGCCGAAGGAGGAGCCCGCGACGACCTGTTGCTGTCGGCAGTCGCACAGCTCCTCCGGGCCGCACCTGGGACAGGTGATCATCAGTTGCGCTGCGGTGCGAGCATGTTCCCCAACCTGGCTGTTACCGGCCGGAGATGGCGTTGGCCAGTCGTGCCCACCGGCTCGTTGCGCCCAGGTGAGAATTTTCCTCACTCTGATCTGCCGCGCGGTAGAGCGCATACATCGCCTGCACTCCGATCCACCGCAGAGGTTCGGGTTCCCAGCGCCGCATCCGCCTGTTGACCCAGGGAAGCCGGGTGAGAGCGGAGTCCTCGTCGAGCACCAGGTCCGCGAGCGTGCGACCGGCCAGATTGGTGGTGGTCAGACCGCTGCCGACGTATCCGCCGGCCATGGCGATTCCGGTACCGCTGTCGTAGTTCACGGTGGTGCACCAGTCGCGCGGCACCGCGAGCACGCCACACCAGGCGTGTTCGACCCGCAGGTCGACGGTGGCGGGGAAGAGCGCGTGCAGGGTCGCCGTCAGAGACTCGACGGTCGCGGTCTGGGTGCGTCCATGGTTGTCCGTCCGCGAGGCGAAGCGGTACGGGTTTCCGCGACCGCCCAGAGCGATACGGCCGTCCGCGGTGCGCTGGGCGTAGAGGTAGGCGTGGGCACTGTCCCCGAGCACCTCCGCACCGTGCCAACCCACCTGGTCCATGACCGCATCGGGCAGGGGCTCGGTCACGATCATGGAGGAGTTCATGGGGAGCCACATGCGACGCTGTCCCCGCAAGCCCGCCGTGAAACCTTCGAGACACTGCACAATGTGCTTGGCCGTCACCGTGCCACGTGTCGTGGTGACTCGATGGGGTGAGACGGCTGTCGCTTCGGTCGACTCGTAGATGACGGTTCCCTGCGCTTCCACCACACGGGCGAGCCCGCGCACCAGCTTGGCAGGCTGAACCCTCGCGCAGTGCGGGGTGAACGCACCCGAGACGGCCGACGGGACGTTGATCCGTCGGCCGAGCTCGGCGGCCGTCAGCTCGCGGATGTCCGACGGGCCGGCACCCCAGGACCGTTCGTGCTCCACCTCATGGCGCAGGCGGGCTCGTTGGGCTTCCGAGCGGGCGACGAGCAGCATCCCGTCCTTGACGATGTCGGCCTCGATGCCCTCGTGAGCCGTCACGGCGATCACCTCGTCCACGGCTCCACGCATGGCGGCGAGCAGTTGGACGACGCCGTCGCGTCCGTGGACGGCGGCATAGCGTTCGCGGGAGCCCGCAAGCTCGGCGGACAACCATCCGCCGTTGCGGCCCGAGGCGCCGAAGCCGGCGAACTCCCGCTCGATGACGACTATGTGGAGGTCGGGCCGGGCCCGCTTCAGGTAGTAGGCGGTCCACAGCCCTGTCAGTCCGGCGCCGACGATGGCGACGTCCGCCGTGACATCGTGCGGCAGGGGGGCCCGCCGCGATGTCACGGGATCATCGCGGTACCAGAAGGACACCTCTCCGTTGCGGGTACCGCTCGTGGCGCGCTTCACCGAAGGGAGCGGCCGTTCGTGGGGCCCCTTCGCTGCTGTGGGGGAATTCCGGGAATTGCCGGACATGCTGGGGGCCTCTCCGTCATGAGACAGGTGCAGGGGTGGAGGGGCGTCCCGCCATGACGGGTGGCTGTGTCCTCCGCTGGTGTGATCGGTGGCGGCAGGCCTACTCGACGCGCTCACCCAGGATCGCGAGGGTGTCCCAGTTGTGCTGGGACGACAGGACCCGGGGGCCGGTGGCCTCGATCACGACGAGATCCTCGAAGGCGAGGACGGCAGGTTCGGTGATCACCGGTTCGACGGCGAAGACCATGCCCGGTTCGAAGATGGTCTGCTCGCCGTCCCGCAGCCACAGGCTGAGCCCTTCGTGGACATCGAGACCGATGCTGTGCCCGAGCCACCAGTCCCACATCTCCAGGCCGTTGTCCCGCATGTCGGCGAGGAACTCGTCATGCATGGTGGCCACCGAACGCCCCGGAGTCATCCGCGCGATCGTGCGCTCGTGGACGCCCGCGAGTTTCTCGTAGGCGTCCTGGACGTCACCGGGGACGGGTGCCACCGCCACGGTCCGCTGAAGGTCCGAGTAGTACCCGTCGATACAGAGACCGAACTCGATGGAGAAGACCTGGCCGGGACGGATCGGCCGGTCGGTCGGTTGGGTGCGCTGCTCCGGACTCGCCCAGTTGAGGGCCAGCCAGGAGACCTCGTCGACGCCTTGCCGGATGGAGGCGAGCCGCAGCTCCTGCGCGAACTCGCGGTCGGTCATCCCCTCCCAGCCTGCCGCGATCGCCTCCACCATCGCGCGTTCGCCCGCGGCGGCCACCTCGGCGATGACGGCGATTTCGTCCGGTGTCTTGAGGAGCCGGTTGGCCAGCAGAGCCCGGTCGGCGGAGACCAGTGTCGCCTTGGGCAGCACCCGCGCCAGCCGGTCACGGTCCGCGGCGGTCATGTACTCCGCCTCGATGCCTACCCGAGCCTCGTCCAGACCCTGTAGGCGCAACGCGTCAGCGAGCGACTGCCAGGCGCCGGTGCCGTACGACCACACTGTGACCGGGATGTCGGTGCGCTCTTTCGCGTAGGTAGGCATCCACTCGGGAATCAACAACCGCCGCTCCCCGTCGCGGCGACAGATGAGGAACATGTGTTCCTCGGGCACGACGCTGAGGTGGGGCAGGTAGAGATTGGCCAGATGCCGCAGGTTCTGGCGGGAGGTGACAACAACGGCGTCCAGCTCTGCCTCGGCAAGTGCCCGCACCGTACGGTCGCTCACGGTCCTGTCGTGCATATCGCGCTTCATCAGCTCTCCTGCGTGGGTCGAGGGTGTCCGGCCGAATCGACTCGTGTCGGAATCAGCGCCGAAGGGTTCACTTGCTGCTTCCGATACGGGCGAGCGAAGGCTGATTCATGTAGGCGAAGGACGCGGTGGCACCGCCCAGCCCCTTCTTGAGGAAGCTGATCTCGCTGATCTGAACCAGGCCCTGGAATCCGTAGTTCTTCTCGTAGATCGACTGCGCCTCGGTGAGAAGCTTGGCCTGCTGGGTCGAGTCCGATGTGGCCCGTGCTCGCTCCACCAAGGAGATCACCGTCTGGTTCTTGTAGCCGATGAAGTTGAAGTACGTGCCAGGCAGGAACGTCTCGGTCGCTTCCAACGCGTCGGGAGCCACGTTGAAGCTGACGTTCAAGTAGAGATCCAGCTTCTCGCGGGCGGCCGGATTCGCCGCGGCGTCGGCGTAGGCCGCCGGATCGAGGGGACGGATCTCCACGTTGAATCCGGCTTCCTTGGCAGAAGCCTGCATCAGGACCGCCGCCTGATTCATGGTGGCGTCACCGGCGAGAACCGCCAGCGTAATGGGCTGTCCCTGGTATCCGGCCTTCTTCGCGAGGGACCGGGCCTGCGACAGCGCCGCCTTCGATCCCCAGTCCGACCTCTCCGACCGGAAGCTGTCATACGCCTTCCGCCACACGGCCTTGGCCTCAGCCGAAGTCGTGGGGTTGTTCCACACATCGACGTTCAGCGCCGTGTAGTTGGCTGCGCCGTGATAGACGCTCTTGGCGAGAGCCTTCCGGTCAATCGTCATGTAGAACGCCTTGCGCAGTTCCGGACTGCCCAGCGGGCCGCCGGCCCGAGTTGGGGAAAGAGCCAGGTAGAGCTGGCTCGGCGCCCCGAAGGTGACCGCTCCGGACGTGGCTTTGGACAGTGCAGGCACCAGGGCGGCCGGCACCTCGTAGGCGCCGTCGATCTCACCTGACAGCAGAGCCTGGGTCAGCGCGGTCGAATCCGAGAGGAACTTCAGCGACACGTGACCAGCCTTCGCCGCGAAGGCAGGGTCCCAGTAATGCTGATTCTTCTCAAGCTCGATGGAGGAGCCCGGTTTCCATTGCTTCAGTTCGTAAGGGCCGGTGCACATGAGGCCCTTCGCAGGGCTTCCGAGCGCCTTTCCGGCCTTCTCGCCGAACGACTTCTGCTGGACAGCGCCGGCGAAACTCGCCAGTTCCTTCGGCAGGAGACTGTCCGGCTTGGTGAGACGCACGGTCACTTCGGACGGCCCCGAGGCCTTGATCGTGTCCACATTGCGGAAAAGGAAGCCGGTAAGCCCCTGCCTGGCATGTTCCAGGCTCCACACCACGTCCGCCGGGGTGACCTGGCTGCCGTCCCAGAACTTCACACCCTTGCGAATACTGAGGGCCAGGGTGCGGGAGTCCGGCTTCCGCAGAGAGGCGACGCCATCCGTGATCGAGTAGTCGGCGTTGAGCCTCAGCAGGTTGTCGCAGAGGGCCGAACTCACCAGAGAGCTGCTGTAGTACCCCGTGTTGGGCGGGTCGATCGTGTTGGGCTCACCGAAGGGAAGGCCCCAATTCAGAGCGGCGATGTTCGCCTTCGCCGTTCCCACCACGCTGGTGGTAGGTGACGGGATCGCAGGGAACGCGCCCGAGCCCTTTCCACCGCCCGAACAGCCGGCGATCATCAGACTTGCGCCGATTCCGATACACAGGGTCGCTTTTCTATTGGCGCTTCTCGCACGAAAAGGGGGCAGGGGTACACGCATGACTGGCTCCAGATGTTCTGTCGGTGGCCGCGTGCCCAAAACGACCACTGGATGACTCCGATGAGTGCTTGCTCGTCGGTGTCAGCGAGAATCCGGCCCGGACGGGGTACGTCCGACAGCCAGTTCCGGGTGCAGTCGTCTGGGGAGGGTCGAGGATGGGTTCGGCGCTGAAACCCAACGGAGAGTGAGATCATCAACCTTCATGTACGCGTGAACATATAACGCACGATATTTTTCGTCAACGGGTCGGACTTGATCAGTTGGCCTCTGCGTCATCCGCGCACCGACGGCGTGTCGGTCAGGGGCGACGTGACCTTCCGCAGGGTGGGGCGGAACTCCCGCGCTATCCGCTCCCCGTGTGAAGGCGCACCACGACGCCTGGGGGCCGGTTCGATGCTCTCCCCGCTCTGGAGTCGCACAGTCGCGTCTGGGCGGACGGCCTACCTCGTGGACCCGCTCGTGGAGCCCAAGCACGGACAGGCCCTCCCGGCGAGTACGACGAAGACCTCGTCGACCTCGACGTCGCGCACCGCACCCACCGTCAGTGTCCGGACATCCCGCGAGGACGTCGTGGCTCGATCTCCTAGGCGTTGACGCAACGGTCCATCACCGTGGCCCTACGACGCAGACGGATCACGGCAACGGTCGCGCTTCGCGTCATCGTTGATCAGCACCACACCCAGCCGCAGCCCGGATTCAGTGCGAGGTGAGGCCGAACAGCCGAGCCGCGTTCTCCTTGAGGATCTTCGGACGCACCTCCTCCTTGATGGGCAGCTCGGCGAAGTCCTTCAGCCAGCGGTCGGGAGTGATCAGGGGGAAGTCGGAGCCGAAGAGCACCTTGTCGCGCAGCAGTGTGTTGGCGTACTGGACCAGCTGCGGCGGAAAGTACTTCGGCGACCAGCCCGACAGGTCGATCCACACGTTCGGCTTGTGCGTGGCGACGGCGAGCGCCTCGTCCTGCCATGGAAAGGACGGGTGCGCGATGATGATATTGAGGTTCGGGAAGTCCGCGGCGACGTCGTCGAGGTGCAGCGGGTTGGAGTACTTCAGGCGTATGCCGCCGCCCCCGGGCAGGCCCGCGCCGATGCCGCTCTGGCCGCTGTGGAAGAGCGCGGGGACGCCCAGTTCCTCGAGCGCCTCGTACAGCGGGTATGCCGTCCGGTCGTTCGGGAAGAACGCCTGCATGTTGGGGTGGAACTTGAAGCCTCGCACCTGATGCTCCTCGACCAGGCGCCGGGCGGCCCGCACTCCCGTTCGCCCCTTCGCCGGGTCGATGCTGGCGAAGGGGATCATGACGTCCGGGTGTGCCGCCGCCGCTTCGGCGACCTCTTCGTTGGCGATGGCCGGATAGCCGGTGGTGGACTCGGCGTCCACGGTGAACACGACACATGCCATGTGCCGTTCTCGGTAGTACGCGGCGACCTGGTCCAGCTGTGGGAGGCGTTGGCCTCCCGGACCGAAGTGCTGCTCGGAGGCGGCGAGGAGGTCCGGGGGCAGGGAGGGACGCCCGTCCTTGGAGACCTCGCAGTGGACGTGGACGTCAATGGCTGTGAGGGAGGTGATGTCGAGTGCGGAGGTCATCTGGCCGTCTCCTGGTGTGCGGTGAACAGTTCGGGAAGAGCGATGCCGCAGGTCGCCGCCCATGCGCTCGCTGGTAGCTGCTCAGCGCGTTCGGTGGACGCGCACGGGCAGGGAAGCCCACGAGCGAAGGGTGTTGTTGAGGTGTCGGCGCGGAGTCGCCGTGAGTTCGATGTGCTCGACGCGGGCGGCAAGCGCGGTCAGCAGCGTTTCGGCCTCCAGCCGGGCGACGTGCTGTCCGACGCACTGGTGGATGCCCATGCCGAAGCCGACGTGCCCGGAGGGGTCCCTCGCGAGGTCGAACCGGTCCGGATCGTCCCACCGGCCCGGATCGCGGTTGGCGGCGCCGAGGAACATGAGGATCTTCGTGCCCTCGGGGACGACCGCGTCGGCGATGGTCACGTCGGTGGTGGCGGTCCGGAAGAAGGTCTGTACCGGTGACTGCCAGCGCACCGCTTCGTCGAAGGCGACGCGCGCCAGTTCCGGTCGTTCGCGCAGCCGCTGCCACTGCTCGGGGTGGGTGGCGAAGGCGTAGAGACAGGCCGCCAGGCCGTGCACGGTGGTGTCGACTCCTGCGGTGAGCAGGGAGCGCACCACGAGGGGTGCCTGTGCCTGGGTGAGGTCCCCGCGGTCGGCGGCGGCCCAGATCCTCGCCCCGAATCCGTCATCGGTGAGCGCCTCGCGGGCGCATTGGGCGTTCACCCACGCCGACAGCTCGGCGACCCGGTGGGCGTCGGCTCTGACCAGATCGTTGACGGGGCCGAAGGAGTTGAAGGCCATGTTGCCGTACGGCAGGAGGTTCTCCCGGCCGTCCGGGCCGAGACCCACGGCGTCGGGAAACACCCTGAGCGGAAACGCGCACGCCAGCTCGGTGAAGGCGTCGAACGTCCCCTCGCCGGCGAGAACCTGCTCGACGAGTTCCTCGGCCGCCCGCTGCCAGGCTGCGCGCAGCACGCGCAGCGCGGACGGGGCCAGAATGTCCCGCAGCACCCGGCGGGGGGCGTCGTGCCGGGGCGGGTCGGCCTCCAGCAGCACGCTGGGCGGACGCCACGACTCCTCGTGGCGGAAGTTGGCCAGGCCCACCCCCGACCCCGACTCGAAGTGCTGCCAGTCCGCGAGTGCGGCGTGCACCTCCTCATGGCGGGCCAGGGCACGTACGTCGTATCGGGAGAGATACACGACGGGGCCGGCGGTCCTCAGGACGCGGTGCAGCTCCTCGGGGTTTTCGAGGGCGGCCGGTGAGAAGACGTCGATGTCGCAGACGGGCAGCTCGGCGGTCCCGGGCATGGCGGCTCCTTGCTACGGGGAAGACGGGGGAAGGGGTCACAGGTCGAGGACCAGGCGGTCGTCGCGGGACCGGGACACGCACGGGAACATGCAGGTGTTCGCCGCGCGTTCGTGATCGGCGAGGATCGAGTCGCGGTGGTCGGGGCTGCCTTCCAGTACGGGGGTGAGGCAGGTGCCGCAGGTGCCCTGCTCGCAGGAGGACAGCACGTCCACTCCGACGCGGCGCACCGCGTCCAGCACCGAGACGTCCGGAGTGACGGTGACGACGCGCCCCGTCCGTCTCAGCTCGACCTCGAAGGGCAGGTCCCGTACCGGCGCGGCCTGTTCGGCGGCGGTGAACCGCTCGGTACGCAGCGTGTACGCGGGCCAGTGGGCGCAGGCGGCCTCCACCGCGGTGAGCAGCGGAGCGGGTCCGCAGCAGTAGACCTTGGTGTCCGGGCGCGGGGCGCCGAGCCAGGACCCGAGATCGAGCAGCCCGACCTCGTCCTGGGGAGCGATGTGTACCCGCTCTCCGTGAGCCGCGGTCAGCTCTTCCAGGAAGGCCATGGAGGCCCGCGTCCGTCCGCCGTACAGCAACTGCCATTCCGCGCCCAGCAGTTCGGCCTGCTGGACCATCGGCAGGAGAGGGGTGATACCGATGCCGCCGGCGATGAACAAGTACGTCTCCGAGGGCACCAGGGGGAAGTGGTTGCGTGGCCCGCCGACGCCCACCCGGTCGCCCGGACGCAGTGTGTCGTGGACGAGCGCCGATCCGCCGCGGCCGTACGGCTCTCGCAGGACCGCGACTCGGTAGGTGTAGGCGTCCCACCGGCTTCCGCACAGCGAGTAGTGCCGCACCGTCCTGTCCGGAAGAACGACCTCGATGTGGGAGCCGGGAGTCCAGTCCGGCAGTCGCGCGCCGGCCGGATGCACAAGGGTCAGCGCGACCACGCCTTCGGCCACGGCTTCCTTGGCGGAGATTTCCAGAGTCACGACCACGTCGTCGCCTCCCGTCTTCGGATTGCGGGAAGCATGCGCGCGGGCGAACGAAGGGCGCGACGGGACTCTCATTGAATGAGAGACGAAACGAATTTCCTCAGCCCGGGAGGCCGTGAGACGCCAGGGCCCGGGAAACGCCCCGCGCCGCGGTGCGCACCACGGGCACGACAGAGGCTGCCCCGGCGTCGTTCGGGACGATCACCGAGAATGCGGCCACCACTTCCCCCTGCCGGCCGCGCACCGGGGCGGCGATACCGAGAGCCTCCTCGTGCAGGTATCCGGGGCAGTACGCGTATCCCTGGCGTCGGATGGCGGCCAGGGTGGAACGTAGCGCGGTGGGGTTGGTGATGGTGTGCGGCGTGTACGCCTTCAGAGGTCCGGCGAGGATGCGCTCCTGGAGTGCGGCGGAACCATGGGCAAGCAGTACGAGGCCACTGGACGACCCGTGCATCGGCAGCCGGCCCGCGATACGGGTGTAGTTGACGACCGCTCCCGGCGCTGTGAGACGTTCGAGGAACAGCACCTCGTCGCCGTCCAGCACCCCGAGCTGGACATGGTGTCCGACCACATCGTGGACGCCCTCCAGGAACGGCATTGCCGCGTCCCGCAGCGACAGGGTGGGCGACGCCCGCGTCCCCAGCTCCCACAGACGCATACCGACCCGCACCCGGCGATCGGCGTCACGTGCCAGGAAGCCGTGCTCGATCAACTCCGCCACCAGCCGCGACGCGGTCGCCAGGTGCAGTCCCGTACGCCGGGAGATCTCGGAGACAGTGAGAGCCGGGTCGTCGGGCGTGAACACCTCAAGGATCCGCACGGCTCGCGACAGAACCGACTCACCCGTCCGTGTTGTCCTCACACAGACATGATCGGCCCATGGTGTCGGGAGGTCCAGGTCCGCACGGATGCGGGGATGACCGTTCGCCGCGGTCGACCCGTTGGCTTTCGGGGCGCTCGTCCGGGCCGTCTTCGAGGAGGCGACGCACCAGTGACTGGTCAGCCCTAAGACAACGGATCCCTCAGCGGCTGTCCGGACTTTGCGGCTCCTTGATCAACACCCCTCGCCGAGCCGTACGCCGACGCCGCCGAGACGGGCCTTACGGCGTCGAGGGGGCGGCCAGCCCCAAGCCCGCGGACGCCCCGCCGGTGACGATGCAGCTGCGGTCCTTGAGCTCGAGATCCGTTTCCGCTCCCGTTACAGCATCGCTTTCTGGGGCTGGGTGGCCATCACGATGACGGTGGCGGTGTCCGCGGTCAGGGCCGCCTTGAACGTGCGCTGGAGGTCCTCGGTGATGTCGACGTCGACCGCGCAGCAGCCGAAGCCGGGCCACGCCGGTGATGTCGAGGCCGGGCAGGCCGAGTCCGCCGGAGTCGACTTGAGCCCACCGATGCCTGGGCAGCGGATCACGCCACGCCTGAGCCGTAGCCGTCGCTGCCCCTGGGAGGGACGGGATGAGCACGAGAACCGGTGCCGCTGGAGATGTGCCGCGGCCCCGGACGGCCGCTCCTGCCATGCCTTTCGGTCCACTCTGGGCCGTTTCCAGTACGGGCCGTTTCCTGGGGCACCAGCTCTGGTCGACTTCCCATATCTGCGCAGGGCAGAGCGACCAGAACTGGCGCCACAGGTGCGGAGTTGAACTCGCGCGCAGCGGATTCCTCCCGTTGGCCTACGAACCGAGTCCACGCCTTAGTGCGACGTTTCCGCAGTCCAGAGGCCTGCGCGATGGGCGGGCGGGACTCGACCCCGCGGCCGATGCGGTGGCGGTCTCGCCCGGTCCAATTGAGGAAGCCCGGCGAGGAAGGCGGTCGGGGCTGCCGGGGCGAAGCCGTTGATCACGACACTGCCACGTCGCTGGGGGCCATTTCCTCCGGGTCAGTTCCTGGCACCCACCGGCCGCCGCAACGACCCGGACTCTCGCGTGCCGCCAACCCGGACGGCCACCACATCGAACGCCGCAGCCCACCTGCACCCGCCGGGGCACAGACCGTCGAGAGCACTCTCCTGGTTACCAGCAGCCTCAGGGCGGCCTCAATGCATTGAACTACCGTCGCACGACCCAGCGAAACAGGTGTCTCAGATACACGCCTGCACGCATTCATGCTGGTCAGACGACTACCAGCCAGCGCAGACCGAGACAGGTCCCAAACCTACGAGCAGCGGATTCAGTCCGTTCAGGCAAAGTTGACGATCCGCCAGGACAAAATGAACGTTTCCGCAAGTCAGAGCCCTGCCCAAATGGGGCGGGTGGGACTCGAACCCACGGCCGACGGATTATGAGTCCGCTGCTGTCGGCGTTGCGCGGCCCGCCCGCATCGGGCCGATGGCCCGGCGAGGTGCCAGAGGGCTGGCGGCTGCAGGCCGGAGGCGTCGGCAGCCGCATTCCTCGCCGACAGGAAGCACGCCCTACGCTGAGGTCTCGTCCTCCGAGTGCCGAATGGTCGTAAATACCCCGGCACGAACGGGCTGCGGGTCTCGGCACGAATGCCGGGACCCGCCGTTGGGCCAAGCCCTATCGAGGTGATCAGCCGGGTCCGAGCAGTCCTTCACCGGGCCACAGGTCCCGGTCGATTACGAGGCATGCAAGGAATCTCTCCACCTGGGCCAGTGCGGCGGCCCGTTCAGCGGTCCCGTAGACCACGGTCTGACCGGATGCGGCGTCCAGGGCGCGGACCTGGCTGTGCGGGCCGGCGCAGAGAAGGGCGCGGGTGAGGTCGGGCAGGCCGAGGCTGAGCGCGTCGCAGTCCCCGGAGCGGACGAGATGGACCAGTTCGGTGGTCACGCGCTCCCAGTCACCGACCGACGGCCAGCCGGTGCCGCCGGCCAGCTCGTGGGTGAGGGTGGACAGCGGGACGATCTCGCCGGCCCGGCGATCGTGGGTGAGGAGGGTGTGGATGCGGGCGCCGTCGGGCTGGAGCACGTGTGGGTGCAGGAGCGTATCGGCTGCCACGACGGTGGTGTTGATCTCCGTGGTGCCGGGGTGGGGGTAGTAGGGCTCGTGGGCGAAGAGCAGATACACCGTGCGGGTGCGTATCTGGTCGTCAGGCGGGGTCTTCGGCATGAGGCGGCGTCCCTTCAACGGAGAAGTGCTGGTAGGGGTGGGTGGTGCGTGGCGGAGGCGCAGGTGGTGCAGCGGCCGTCGCCTGCTGGGTGGGCGCGGCGGGGTGTGGGGCCCGGGCAGGTGTAACAGGGGGGCCAGCCCAGGCAGGTGGGGCAGCGGTCTTCGCCGGCCGCGGTGCCCGGGCGTCCGCAGTCGGCGCATTCCACCAGCGCCCGGTAGGTCAGGGCCTCGGTGACAGACCGGTCGGCGGGAGCTGGGGACGATCGTGTGGCGGTGGATGGCGCGAAGGGTTCCTCGGCCGGCGGCGCTTCGGGGCGGTCGGCCACCCGGTGGGGCGGGGGGTAGGCCTGGGCGGCTCGCAGGCGGGCGGCGATGATCGCCGCGACCGTGGTGTGCACCAGGTGGGGCAGAGGCCTGCCGGCAATGACGTGGCGCAGGTGCTTGCTGCTCCAGCCGGCCTCCAGCATCACGGTCGCCACGCGGCCCTGATCGGTCAAGGCCTTGCCGGTCAGTAGAAGTTCGGGGCGACCAGCGGCGATGTCGAGCAGCAGGCGGATGCCGGGATGCATTTCATCGGCTGGCGGTGCAGCCGGCAGACCTCCGTCCGCTCGTCGCGTCCTGCTCGGCGGGTTCGCGGCGAGGTGCGGGCGCGGAGGGAGGGGGTTGGTGTTCTGCTGGTTGGTCTTCTTTCTGTTGGTGTTCTTAGGGGGCCGATCAGCCGACGTCGGCTCACCCACCGGTGGATAACCCGACGCCGGCTGCGACCTGCATGCCTGCCCATCCGGCCGATCGGTGATCACGTACGCAATCCCACCGAGGGTGCCGCCGACGTTCCGGGTGCGTTCGCGCAGAAGGAAGCCGTGCTGTTCCAGCTCCTTCAGGCCGCTCTTGACGGCCACCTCGCCGTCGCGGCTGTGGCGTGCCAGGTCGGCGACGGTGATGCGCCAGCCGTCGCGATGCGTGCTGATCAACCCGAACAGCCCCTTCGCCTTGAACGACAGGCGGGGATCGCGGAAGAGACGGTTGGCGATCTGCGCAAACTGATCCGCCGCTATCAGACCCCGCCGGATCCCCACCCGGGCGCCTGGTCCCGCTGCCGGAACGGGGGCAGATACCGGTGCAGCACCGTGGCTGGTGTCGCGGGCCGCGACCGTGTCGGTGAGGCAGTGGACGATCGCACCGAGGGTGCCGTCGTTGCGCCGCGTCTGGGTGCGTGCGAGGTAGCCGCGGGCCTGTAGTTCACTCAGGCCCGCTCGGATGGCATCCCGCCCGTCCGGTCCGACCCGCATGAGGTCGGCGAGGGTCACCTGCCAGCCCGAGCGGTGGGTACTGAGGTAGCCGAAGATTCCCTTCGCCTTGAACGACAGCTGAGGTTCACGCAGCAGGCCGTTGGCGATCTGCGTGAACTGATCCGCCGCCATCACGCCTCGGCGAACCCCCGCCCCGTGGCTCACTGCGCTCCCCCACACGTCGTGGAGCCGCCCGCGGCCAGGTCGGGCTGCCTGCGGTGGAGGGGGATGCGGTCAGGGCTTTTGCGTGCGTACGCGCCGGCGAGGTCCATGCCCGCCAGCTCAGTCAGCGGCCCTGACCAGACCATCGACCAGGTCAGGCCGACCACGGTCACAATCCGCGCACTATCCGCGGTGGTCAGGGCATGGTCAGGCCGACCATGCCCTGACCACGCCACGCCCCGTCCGAGTTGCGCAAGTTGACTGCGCAGCATCGCGCAGACCCAATGCGCAGCACGGGTTGCGCAACCAAGAAGGGTGCGCAGTGGTCATCGCTTCGTTGCGCAGCGCCGGACGGGCCTCGCTAGCGCTGAATGCGCATGACTGCGCAGCCTGTTGCGCACCTCTCCCCTGCGCGGATCCGAACCCTGGACTGCGCACACCAACGCCGGCCCTCCCGTGCCTGCGCATGCTGAGTTGCGCAGAGACGCGGCGGTGTCCGCTCGCCCGCCTCTCAACTGCCCGTGGTCAGGGCGTGGTCGGCCTGACCATGCCCTGACCACGCTGTTTGTGTCCTCATCGTGACCGTGGTCGGCCTGACCTGGTCGATGGTCTGGTCAGGGTCAGCGGATGTCCTCACCAGCAACATCCGTTCTGAATCTGGAGGTTGACGATGCCTCACCGAAGGCATGCCTCGCTCAAAGAGGAGGGCCCTGCCGTCATCGCGGCAGGGGCCCGCTTGGAGGCGATGCGGCGCCGGGTGCGCCTGTCGCGGGTGGCGGTGTGGACCGTTATCGCGGCCGGACCCGTCGCCCTGGCCGTAGCCGTCACCTCCACTCCCACGGCAAGCGTCGCAATCGCGCACAACCGGACGGCCGATGCGCAATCGGTCACGGCGGTGGCCGCCGACCCGGCCGGCTATGCGCAGGTGTTCATGACCGCGTGGCTGCGCAGCAGCGCCGACGACACGGCGAGTGCGCAGGCACGGCTTGCGCAGTCGATGGCACCGGACGTCGAACTGCCCGACCCCGCACCGGATGCGCAGTCGGCGCCGGCTTTCGTCATCCCGGTGCGCAGTGCGCGCACCAACAACGGCGCGGGCGCCTGGTCGGTGACGGTGGCTGCGCAGTACGCGGATAGCGCCGTGCGCTACTTCGCCGTGCCCGTGACCACCAATACCGCGGGCACCTCGTTCGCGGTGACCGGCGCACCGGCCGTGGTCGCCGGCCCCGGCCGGGCCGAGCCATCCGAATCTCCGTACACCGTGCCCGTCCCTGACGTTGAACTGAGCAGCACAGTGGGCGAGTTCCTCGCCGCCTATTTGACGGGTGCCGGTGAGGTCGACCGCTATCTGGCTCCCGGTGTGCATCTCACCGCGGTCTCGCCAGCCCCGTTCGCGTCGGTCACGGTGCGGCAGATCTCCGCGATCGAAGAGGCCGCGGCCGCCGAGGCGGTTCCGGGTGACGGCACCCGGGTGCACGTCCAGGCGACAGCCAGGGCCCAGGACACCAGCGGGCGGTGGCCGCTGGTCTACGAGCTCACCCTCGCCGCTCGTTCCGGGCGGTGGGAAGTCGCCGCGCTCACCTCCGCCACGGATCAGGGCGGAGGTGACCGCATATGAACGCGGACACGAGTGTGCTGGCGGGAAAGCTGGACGATGTCGGCGAAGCGTGGATCAACATGTTCCACCGCTGGGGCGACCTCGGCCTGCAGGCGGGCCTGACCTGCCTGGTCTTCATCACCATGGTCCAGAAGGTCAGCGTGCGCGCCGGGATCGGCGCCCTGCTGCTGATGATCGTCGCGCTGGGGTTGTACAACTCGCGCGAGGACCTGGCGAACATGTTCGAGGACGAGGTGAAGAACCCCGCCCAGGGCGCACCCGCCGTCCCCGGCATCTTCTCCCCGCCACCCGCCGCGCGGGAGCACATGCCCTCGGAAGGGAGCAGGCTGTGAGCGGGGCGGGCGCGGTGAGCGCGCCTCAGGTGGGCCGCTACTACACCGCGGCCCGGCGTCACCCCTGGGTGCTGGGCAAGGTCGCCGACTGGAAGATTCCCCTCGGCCCCTATACGCCGGCGCAGCTGGCGGTCGCGGTCGGCGGCGGCTTCGTGCTGTTCAAGACCGTCCAATGGTGGTCGTGGCTGGGCCCGCTGCCGGTGGTGGCCTGGCTGCTGACCGTCTGGGCGGTACGCCGTCAGAAAATCCGCGGCCGAGCCCCGCTGCCCGCCGCGCTCGGTCTCGTGCTGCTGGGCTGCCAGCCCCACGGCGGGCGCATCGGCGGGCGCGCCGCCCGCGACCGCCAACCCCGCACCCTCACCGCGGGCTTCACCATCGAGGGCGCCCCCGGACCACGGCCTACCTCCCACCGGGCCCCGTCCCGCACCGCCCGGCGACGCACCACTACGGCCTTGAGGCACGAGCCGGGCCCGGCCCGTGCTGCCCGATCCTCCCCGCGCCCTCCCCGGCACACGGCTGGAGGTGGGCTCGTGGTGGGCCCTGCGTCGGGTGTGCAACGGCTGCTGCTCGCGACCGATGTGCCGGTCGGGGGTGCGTGATGAGGGTGCCGATCCGGCACATCGCCGGGCACCTGCTGTGGTCGGTGCAGGGCAGCGTGTGGGCGATCTACCGCCTGCATCCCAGCCCTAACGCAAGCGGGCAGGTCGAGGAGAGAGTGCAGGGCACGTATGTGCTCGCTGCGGTCCGCGACGAACAGCTTGCCAAAATCACCCACTTGGTGCGCTCGCTGTCCGGGGCGCCGCGCCTGTTCGGGCTGTGCGCGCAGGTCGATCCCGGTGAGATCGCACTGAAGATGATCGAGGGAATCGAGCCCGCCGCGCAGGAGACCGATGCGGGCTCGCATCCGTGGGTGGAGAACGTCGAGGCCGCACTCGAGCTGCTGGACGAGCAGGAGATGCACCGGCGCACGCTGTGGCTGGCCGTACCGCTCACGACCGAATCCGCTGGCCGGCAACTGTCCGCCCAGGTGGGTGCGGTGTGGGCGGAGTTCGCCCCGCTGCTCGGCCTGCGGGCGGCGCCCGTGTCCTTGCGGGAGGTGAACGCCTACCGCGAGCAGGCCGCGAAAGTCCAGGCGGCGCTCACCGGCGGCATCACGTTCCGCCCGGCCCGGCCGGTGGAGATCGTGTGGATGATCCAGCACGCCCTCCACCGCGGCCTGCCCGAACCCCTGCTGGCGGAGGCCGAGAGCAGCAACCTGTTCGGCAGCACGCTCCACCGCGGGGTGCTGCGTTCCCCCAGCTACGCCGACCTCGGCCAAGCCCGCCTGCAGGAAGGCGGCATCGACCCGGGCTCCGACCCCGCCGACGACCGTCAAGGCAGCGAGCGGATCAGGCGGTCGGGGCGTGCGGCGTGGTGGCGGCGCCAGGCCGGCTCGCCGCTGGCGCGGCGCTGGCTGCAGGTGGAATCCGACACCGGCACCGGCTACCAGGCGCAGCTGGTGCTGGCCGAGTGCCCGCCCGCTGTCAGCCAGAGCGCAGCCGATCTGTTTGCGCAGCTGGAGAGTCTGGATTTTCCCGTCGACTACACCATCGACCTCACCCTGGTGGGCGCGGAGAAGGCGCGCGCTCAGGTGCAGCGCAAGAAGAACGAACTCATCGACCAGGCCGACCAGTACGACGCCCGCCCCACCGGCATGCCCGCCTCGCTGGCCGAAGCCGCCCGTGATCTCGGCGAGCTGGACGCCCGCCTGTCGCGCACCGGAGTGGAGGTGGAAGTCCAGTCAGTGACCGTGCTGACGGTGTGGGGTCCGACCGCCGCTGTCTGCGATGCCCGCGCCCGCGCTCTTGGCGCGCTGCTGGCTGGCGCCGACTACCGCGCCGTGCGCCCGACAGGGCTGCAGGAAGCCCTGTTCACCCTCACCCTGCCCGGCACCGTGCGCCCAGGCACGGTACGGGAGTTCACCCAGCACCAGGTCTCCGAGGACTGGGCGCTGTCCGGCGCCTTCACCTCGGCGGAGGTGGGTGATCCGAACGGCATGTTCCTCGGCATCGACCTGGACTGCGGCACCACCCGCCCCGTCATGATCAACGTGGCGGACGCGCCGAAGCAGGACGCGTCCGCCTCGATGGGCATCGTCGGTGACCTCGGTGCCGGCAAGAGCGTGCTGCAGAAACTGATCGCGGAGGCGGTGTGGGCGCGCGGCGGCTGCGCCATCTGCATCGACCGCACCCCGGTGCGCGAATGGGCCACCTTCGCCCGCGCCGCAGCGGGAAGCCGGGTGCAGATCATCGACGCCGCCCGCGCCGCCGTGTCCATCGACCCGCTGCGCATGTTCGACGGCCCCGAGGGCCGCCACTACGCCCTGTCCTACCTCACCCTGCAGCTGGGCATCGGACCGATGAGCACCCACGGCGAAGTCCTCCACCACGCTGTCGAACAGGCCGCCACCAGTGCCACGCCGTCCATGCGGCGGGTGGTGGAAGTCCTGGAGCAGATGGCCCGGGGGCAGCCGGGGCGGCGCCAGGACGCGGCCGCGACCCTCGCCGGGCTCCTGCACGTCGTCGCCGACAACAAGCTGGCGGCCATGGTCTTCGATGCCGCCCTGCCCCCGGTGCGGCTGGATGCCTCCAGCGCCTGCGACATGATCGTGATCACGACGGCCGGGCTGAAGCTGCCGCCCAAGGCGGCCTTCGCCAACCCCGAGATCCTCCACCAGCAGCCCCTAGAAGCACTGATCGGCCGCGCAGTGCTGTATCTGATCGCCGCGCTCGCCCGGCAGAGCGCCTTCGAGGACCCCAGCCGGTTCACCGCCGTCGTCCTGGACGAGTTGTACTGGCTGACCTCCTCGGCCGAGGGCACCGCCCTCGTGCACGAGATCCTCCACGACGGCCGCAAACACGGCGCCGGCCTCATCGCCGGATCCCACGACGCCGACGAACTCGGCCCCGACCGCGGCCTGATGGCCTACCGGGCCCTGGCCCGCACCACCGACCGTGAACGCGCCCGCAGAGGCCTGGAGTTCGTCGGCCTCGACCCCAACGACCCTGAACTACTGCGGCTGGTGACCACCGGCCTGTCCCCCGTCGGCCACAAGGGCCGCGCCGGCGAGTTCCTCCTGACCTGCCCGCGGCAGAACACCGGCCGCATCAAGGCGATCATCCCGCGCATCACACGGATCGCCACCTCCATCACCACCACACCAGGCCCCCGAACGCCCCCTCCCCCACCACCTCCGACGCCGGCCACTACCGAGCCCGACACCGCAGCCGGCGTGGCCCTGTCCAAGGAGCACACGCGATGAGCATGCGTCCTTTCCTGCCTGCGCCTCGCTCACCATTCGTCTCCCGGGCCCGGCGCCTGGCCGCCGCGGCCGCCATCATCGGCCTGCTGTCCGTCCTGGCCGTCCTCCTTGCCCTCCTCATCACCGCGGGCCGGCCCGAGCCCTGGTGGCCGCGGGACAACGCCACCTCCCCCACCGACACCCCCACCTCCCCCGCCCCTGCACTACGGCGCGAGGAATGTGATCTGATCGCGGGCCCGGCCCGCACCTACTGCGAGCACGACACCCACACCCCCCTCTCGCCCCGTCCGCTCACCCCCAGCGGCCACGAAGTGGCGCGGACGGTATGGCGGCTGGTGCCGATCGCCTCAACCCTGACCGCGCTGATCATCTGGCGCCGGTGCCGGGCGCATGCGCGAGGTGAGTACTGAATGGCCCGCCTCGCCCACCCCCTGCTCCGGCCGGCCCTCACGGTCGTGGTCCTCGCCTGCGTGTTCATCGTCGTCAACACCCAGGTCGTGTACGCGGCCGACAGCGGCGGCACGGGTGATCTGCTATCGCCGCTGAACATCACCTCCAGCGAGGGCATCCCGATCGACGGCTACGAACTCGGTGCCCAGGGCGGCTCGATCTTCAGTTTCCAGTCGCAGTCCCTGGCGTTCGCCCTGTCCGGTCTGTTCACCGTGATCCGGCTGCTGGTCGGCCTGGCCGGGTGGGCGATCGAACTCGCCTTCCGATTCCCCCTGCTGGCCCTCCTCATCAAGCCCGCGCAGCGCGTCGCCGACGCCTACAACACCGTCGTCGTCGACACCCTCGGGCTGAAGGGGCTGCTGCTGGCGTGGGCGTTCATCTTCGCCGCCTTCATGATCGTGCGGGGGCGGGTCGGCCGCGGACTGGGCGAAATCTTCCTCACCCTCACCATCGCCGCCCTCGCCGCATCCGCCTTCGTCCGCCCTGACTACCTCCTCACCCCGAGCGGTCCGCTCGGACAGACGCAACAGGTGGCCGCCGAGGTCGCCAAGGAGAGCGTCAACTCCTACGACTGGGGCGGCAAGCTCGCCAGCCTCAGCCCGTGCGACCGGATGGCCGGCCAGCAGGAGGCCAAGTGCCTGCAAGAGGAGGCCGCGGCGCCCATTGCGGCCACCGAGGTGGCCCGACCGCTGCAGGACTCGATCACCAACGCGCTGATCGTCAAGCCGTACATGCTGCTGGAGTACGGGCGCATCCTCGATCCCGCCAAACCGTCCGACCGCAAGGCTTACGCCGTCCACCTGAAATGGATCACCGGCGGCTACAAGGCAAGCAGCGGCCCGGTCAGTGAGGAACGCAAGGACTACTGCAGCAAGATCAAGGGGCCCGCTAAGCAGTATTGCGAACGCGATGCGACCGGCGCCGATCAGGACATCCCCGAGGGTGCCGATGATGTCGGGCTCGCGCCGGGCCAGTCGCTGACCGACATCGACTCTGCCGCCTTCAGCGACGAGGCACGGCAGTTCGCCGCCTTCCTCAACGACCTCAAGAACTCCGGCGACGTGGGTAAAGCCTGTGCTGCCTACGCCGAAAAGCCCACCTGGTGGCGGGTGGGCGGGGCGTTCCTGCTGCTGGTTGCGGCGTTCTTCATCTGCGGCATGCTGCTGTCCAGCGCGATCGTGCTGCTGGGCACCCAGGGCATCGGCGCCGCGGCCGCGGCCGGCGGCGCGATGACGTTCATCGTGGCCATGCTGCCCGGCCCGCCCCGCCAGTCGGTGTGGAAGTGGCTGTCGATCTGGGGCATCGCCATCCTCGCCATGGTCGGCATCTGCGCCTTCGTGCCGTTCTTCGGCATCGCTGTCGACGCCACCATCACCGACGGCCCCGACCTGATGGTCGAACGCATCCTCCTCATCGACGTGCTGGCCATCGCCGCGGCGGCCGGGCACCGCCGCCTGCTCACCGGGATCAGCTCCTTCGGACGGCGCATGGCCATGCGGATGCGCTACGCGAAGATCGGCGGCACCCACATGCCGGGCGACACCTCCGAACTCGGCGCCGCCCTCGCCATGAACTCCCCCACCGCGCTCGGGGGTTACGGCGGCGGTCTGCGTGCCTTCGGCAGCGGCGGGGGACGGTTCGGGATGCTGGGCACCCGCCAGCGGCTGATGGGGGCGCTGTCCTCGATGTTCGACGGGGCGGGCATGCCCGTCGACACCGGCCGCATCCTTGCCGACGCAACCGCCGAAGCCGGCCGCGGGCTCGCACCGGTCACCGCGGCCGCCGCCGCAGGCGGCCTCGGCGCCCGCCTCGGCCTGGGCGGGGCACGGCTGGGGGCGCGCGGCGCGTACTGGCTGCTGATCGGCCGCCGCCCCGACCGGGACAAGCTCGCCCAGTGGCAAAAACCCACCGCCAACGGCGACCCCCACGGCGGCGGCCCGTACGGCGGCCCGGGCGCGGGGTCTGGTGGTGGGGGACCGCGGCGGCCGGGAGGGCCCCCGGACCGCTACCGCGACGACGACGGACAGATCACCGACCGGCACAGCGGCGAAGTCCTGCACGACCAGCACCGCGACCGCACGCTGCTGTCCACCCGCGCCCACAACCGGCTCGTGCGCTACCGCGGCTACCGGATCCTCAACCGCGGCGGCCGCCTCCTGTACGGAGCCACCCTCGGCCTGCCGGCCAACGTCCGCCGCACCCGGCACAGCGGCTCCCGCTACTCCCAAGACGCTCGCCAGCAGGTCCGGGTGTGGGCCAATACCGGCCGCGAGGACCGCCGCGCTTGGGGCGACATGGGCAGGCACACCACCCAGGTCCTGCGCGACCACCTCGACGACCGCGGCGGCCCCGGCCCCTTCACCAGCTCCCGCCGCCTGCCCACGTCCACGACAGCCGGCGCAGCTGGCACTGGTACGGCTCGCTCCTCGTCCCCGGATCCTTACAGCGCCGACGTGGCGGGACCGGCCGTCCCGTTCACCCGGGAACAGGCCCGACGCCAGGCCGAAGGTCTCCGGCCGCCCGGGGCAGGCAGCCCGCCTTCTACGGAAGGGACCGTGCCGGGGCTGCCGCAGCCCTCGACCCGGCCGGCGGGAGGGAGGGGGCGCCACGACGGCTGGCCGCCGGTCGGTGGCTCATCGAGCCCTCCGGCACCGTCGCCCGACCCTGCAGGCCCACCGCCTGCGCCCTCTCGGACCGGTCCAGGCCGTGCTTCCGGGCCGTCGATGCAGCCCGATGCCACAGGTCCCGCGTCGCGGGAGCAGGCGCGGGAGATGATCCAGCGGATCATGCGGCGCAACGAAGAACGCGCCCGCGGTGAGGGGGAAGGCGGTGAGCCGCAGTGAGGCCCCGCCGACGCCGCTTAGGGCGATGGGCATGCCTGGTCGCGCTGTTGCTGTCCGCGGCCGTCTGCTGCGCCGCCCCCGTCTCCAGCGCGATCAGCGCCTACGCCGCCCTGCAAGCCGGCGCCGATAGCCAGGACGCCATTGCCGACGGCGGCAGCGCGGCGGACATCCCGCCCCGGATGCTCACCGCGTACCAGAAGGCCGTGCAGCGGGTCGGCCGGCATGTGCCGAAGTGCCGGGGCATGCGGTGGCCGATCCTCGCCGGGATCGCCAAGGTCGAGTCCAACCACGCCACCGGCCACACCATCACCGCGAGCGGCGACATCCGCCCCCGCATCTACGGGGTGCTCCTCAACGGGTCCGGGGCCGGCGGCAACAGCACCTCCTTCCCGGACACCGATGGTGGCCGCTGGGACGGCACCGCCCTCGGGGAGCGTGCGGTTGGCCCCTTCCAGTTCCTGCCTACCACCTGGAACTCCGTCGGCGCGGACGCCAATGGCGACCAGGTGGCTGATCCGCACAACGCCGACGACGCCGCACTCGGTGCTGCGATCTACCTGTGCGGCAACGGCCGAAACCTGACCCAGCGGGCCGAGCTCAAAGCGGCGATCTATCAGTACAACCACTCCACCGCATACGTCGTGAACGTCCTCGGATGGATCGACAAGTACACGGCGGCCGCCAACAACCCCGTCCTGAACGGCGTTTCGGGGACCGTCCGGACCGTCATCGAGGCGGCACTCTCCCAGCGGGGCGTGCCCTACTCCTGGGGCGGCGGCAGCACCACAGGGCCCTCCTACGGGATCTGCTGCTCGCCCAGCGGCAAAAGCGGTGCCAGCATCAAGGGCTTCGACTGCTCAGGCCTGACCCTGTACGCATACGCCCGGGCGGGCATCCGCCTGCCACGCACCGCAGCCGCACAGGCCGGAATCGGCCAGCGCATCCCCGCCCGTCTCGGCACCGGCGCCCTCCAGCCAGGGGATCTCGTCTTCTACGCCCACTCCCCCGGCCGCGATTCGACGATCTATCACGTCGGCCTCTACCTCGGCCACGGACAGATGATCAACGCTGCCCGGCCCGGCACCGTCGTCCGCGTCGACTCAGTCAAAGCCATGTCCGGCTACGCGGGAGGAGCCCGCCTGCTGTGACCGCCACCCCGCATGCAGTTCCGCAACGAAGAGATCGAGGTGTCTAGGTGATGGGTCGTCAGGGTGTCAACACCCGGCCGGAAGCACTGCTGCGGTCTGTCCGGCGGCCAAAGCCGCCTCACGCGGCGCAGGCTTTCGTCACGGCGCACCGTACTTCTCCGCGCTGTCGTCCGCCCGGGCTGGTCCTGGTGGCGGTCGAATCCCTCGCGCGCGTCCGATGCGAGCTCCCCGCCTTCATCGCTGGTGTCGATCGCCTTCCTGGACATCGGTGGCATCGCCCTGCTGGCGGTGACGGACACGCAGCAGCCGCTCCCTGCGATGCCGGAGTCTCCACACGCTTCGACAGCGGTGCCGCCCGCAAGCGCAGCCACGGATGCGTCCGGGGCCGGTACAGCTCTGTCCGCTGCTGGCCTGCCGGCTGTGGCCGCGCGGCCGTCGGCGGTGACGGTTTCGCCTGCCGCCAGCCCGTGTGCCACCGCGACCCCCGCCATCACGCGCACAGCGGTGCCTGCGACCCGCACCGCATCAGGTCTGGTACCGCACGGCGGAGGGCTGGCCGGCCAGCGGCCCATCCAGGCCGCGCTCGAAGGACACCCGGCCCGCCGATTACCCGGCCGCCCAGGAAGGACGGTTGCTCGTTTCGGTCCCCGCTTTGCTGCGGGCCGGCGACCCACCCGGATCGGCCACACCCGACAGCGCACGGTCTTCCCCGGCACCTCCCCAGAGCGCGCGGGGGGGCGGGCACCGATCTGCGCATCAGCGGCTGGCCCGTCCCCACACCCACATGAAGGGAGAATCTGAATGGGTCCTGCGGTGACATCGCACCTGACCGACCCTGCCGGGTGGTCAACGGCTGCGGCCGGCCGGGCACGTGGCCTGCTCACTGGCGTGATCGAGGCCGCGGGCTGGCTGTTAGGGCACTGGTGGGTGCCAGTGCTGGCCCTGGCCGGCATCTGGGGCGCGGCCGAGTGGCTGATCCGGCGGCTCGCCGTACGCGCGTCCGCGGAGCGCATGGCCCTGGAACTCGTCCCCACCCGCCACTTCGACCCCGGTCTGGAGGAGATCTTCCGCCGCGGCGTGCAGCTCGCCCGTGCCTCCACGTCCATGCCGTGGTGGGTGCCGCGGCGGGCCAAGGCGGTACAGATCCGGCTGCGCGCCGACGGCAGCACGCCCGTGCGTTACCGCATCGAGGGCCCGGCCGGCGGACAACGGCTGCTGTCCATCACCCCGTTCGGACCAGCCGTCACCGTCCAGCGAGCCCGCCCCATCCACGACACCCCGCGCACGCACACCGTGCGGGCGGAGTTCGTGTTGCGCGGCACCCCCACCGCACCTTTGCGCGAGGTGCCACTCGACCCGGACCCACTCCAGCCGCTCATCGACGCGGTCTCGGACCTGCGCGCCGAGCTCGGCGACCTCGCAGAACTCCGCCTCGACCTCCAGCGCGCCCCCAAATGGGCCCTGCGCGCCCGCCGCGCCCAGCTGATGAGTGCCGCCCGCCGCACCGAGCACCGCGAGGCACAGCGAGCCGCACGCTGGCTGCGCCACGACACCGCCGGCCTGGAAGACTCCCTCCCCGCCCAACTCCGCCAGCTCATCACCGGCCGCGACACCGGAGCGGGCCGGCGGCTGGTGATGCCGCCCGTGCCGCGCAGGGTGGATCGGGAAGAGGCCCTGGGCAAACTCGCCGCCGACGACCACCTCGTACGCGTACAGCTGCTGGTGATGTGCGCCTCCAACACCGAAGGGCGCGCCCAGGCCCGCCTCGCCCAACTCCAGGCCGCACTCGATGTGTTCGGAGGCCGCTCCCGGTGGGCGATGCGCGGGCTGCGGCTGGGCCCCTGGCGTCTGGGCGCCGATCACTGGCCCACCCGCCGCGGCTTCGAACAGCGCTGGACGCTCGGCCTGTGCCGGCCGCCGAGGGCGAACTGGGTACGCCTGGAAGAACTCCTCGGACTGCTCAAACCCCCCACCGTCCACTGCCGCCTGCCGCTGTTCCCGACCGAGCTGCCCACCTTCCGCTTCGGGGATCCCGCACTGCTGCTGCAGGGCATCTACCAGCACCCCGATGGACGCCGTCGCCTGGTCGCCACCCACACCGCGGAGACCTTGTTCGAGTGCGCGGTCGGCAAAGCCGGCGGCGGCAAAACGGAACGTGCCCTCGCTCAGGCCATCGCCTATGCCCATGCCGGCGGCGCGCTGATGTTCCTCGACCCGCACCGCGACTCCTGGCCCCGCGCCGCGCCCTTCCTCGCCCACCCCCACCTGATGGGACGGATCGCGCTGATCGACCTCAACACCACCGGCCCCCACCCACATTTGAGTTCGTGGAACCCGCTGGCCCTGCAGCACGGCCAGGCCCCGCACGAAGTGGTGGAGGCGGTCGCCGACGCCTTCGCCGCCGTCCTGGGCTGGGACGATGCCACGGCGCCCCGCGCGCTGACCATCTTCACCGCCGCCCTCACCGTGCTGACGGCCATCAACCAGATGGCCTGCCAGGCCGGCCGGATGGAGGATCAGGCCACCCTCTTCCAGATCCGGCCCCTGCTCACCGACCCCGACTTCCGTACCGCTGCCCTAGCCGCCACCACCGGCCTCCTCGACGCAGACACTTTCTCGTGGTGGCAGACCGTGTTCCCCCACCTGCCTGCAGACGCCTTCGCCGTGGTCCTCAACCCCCTCGCCCGACTCTCCGCTCATCCCGTCACCCGCGCCTTCCTCGGCCAGCCAATCGGCGTCTACAACAGCCGTGCCGCCATGGACAACGGCCTCATCGTGTGGATCTGCCCCGCGGGAACCGGTCCCACCGACCGGCTGCTGACCGCACTGATCGCCCGCGACCTGCTGCGCGCCGTCCGCTCTCGCCGCGACACTCCCGCCCAGCGACGCCGGCCGTTCCGGCTGTACTTCGACGAACTCATCACCCTCACCGGCGCCGCCCCGGAAACCATCGCCGCCATGTTCGAGGACTTCCGCAAATACCAGGTCAGTGTCCACGGCATGACCCAACTCCTGGCACGTCTTCCCGCCCCGGTACGGCAGTCACTCACCCAAAACGCCTCCACTTTGTCCACCACCACCGGTTCCACCACCGCCGTCGCTCCCATCACCGCCGAATGGGGCGATGCCCCCAGCCCGCGGGAAGTCGCCGCCCTCGACCGCTACGAGCACTACACCTCCCTGACCGTGGGCGGCCGCCGCATCGGACCCGTGCGGCTCACCGGCTGCCATCTCGATGACGTCTTCGCCGACCAAGCCCGCCCCCGCCAGGTCCCCGCCCTCAACGGCGCCGCACGTACCACCGCCCGCGCCCAGCCCCTGAACCAGCTCACCGCCACCGCCGCCGCCCAACAAGCCCGCGTCCAGGCCTTCCTCACCCACCTCACCACCGCCACCCCCACACGCCTGACCAAAGACGACCGGGGACACCGATACCAATGACCCGCCCCCCACCCGCTCCCGAAGCCCCCAACCGGCGCCGCTCACATGGCTCGGCCCCCTACGGACAGCGCACCATGCGCTACCGATTTCCCGTCAGCTGCCCCCTCCAGTGGCCAGCCGCGCCGGGAAATCCCGTGCGGCGCAGTAGTGCTGGACGTCCCGAGGCTCGCGGGTTGCATCGCGTTGCGCACAGGCGAGCCCGGCACAACCTGTCAACGGTGCGCCGGGGCCGTGCAGCCCCGAGGGCATCACCACCAAGGGCGCCCGTCCCGGGTGAACGGCACAGGTGGACGGGGCCATGGCACCGGCAGTGATGGGGGCTGTCGAATGTCGCAGGTTTGTAACCCGCCCCAAACCACTTGAACTTTGCGTCCGTGAACAATAGATTCGCTTCTGCCACTCAATGCACAGCCGCGTATCACCCATGCCACAGAACGCACTTGAGGAGCGTTGCATGCATCAGTCCACACGCAGAATTCGCAATACAGAAGCATTGAATATCGGCACCGGCGAAGCCGTAGGCCCGGACCGGTGGCCGCCGGCCACCCGGGCCGTCACCCGCATCGGCCGGGCCTGCGTCATCGAAGGCCTCACCGACTTCGGCCCCGACGACCTCCGCCTGGTCCGCGACCGCTTCCCCCACCAGCACGTCACCCTCGACGGCGACGTCATCACCGTCTGGCCCGCCCTCCTGCCCCACACCTAACCGCACGACCAGCTCACCCCCGACAGCTGGCCCGCGGCCCGAGCCCCCACCTCAGCCGAGCGCCCTTCCCTGCCGAAAGGACACGCGTTCTCATGACCAGCCTGGGCACCACCAGGTTCACCCGGCGCCTGTTAGCCGTGACGATCACGGCAGGCCTGGCCCTCACCACCGCCAGCTGCGCCAGCTCCCCACCGAGCCCCCGGCCCGATCACACCGACCCCGCCCCCACACCCGCCGCCCGCACCGGCAGCAGCGCACCGCGCGCGCAGACCGGCCGGCCGGCGAAGGTGCTGGCCGAACTCGACGGCCCGGCCGCCCTCACGCTGACCCTCACCGCAGCCGAACGCGACCAGACCGGCTACCTGACCCTGCGCGGGACCCTGCACAACACCTCCAACACCCTGGTCACGGTCCCGGCCCAATTACGCGGCACGGAGGACGACATCGTCAGAACCAGCCCCTCCCTGGCCGGCGCCACCCTCATCGACTTCACCCACCACAAGCGCTACTACGTGCTACGCGACACCGACGGCAACCCCCTGACCACCATCGGCCTGACCCGCCTCAAACCCCACCAAAAAGCCGACGTGTTCATGCAGTTCCCCGCCCCGCCCGGCACCACCCGCCACGTCGGCTTCCAGATGCCTCTGTTCGACACCACCACCATCACCATCACCGGATAAGGCCCGCCGGCATGCCCTCCATCCGAGCCCACCTCACCGCTCTCCGCCTGACCCTGGCCTTCTCGCTCTCGCTCTCGCTGATCCTCGCGTTGGTTCCGGCTGACGCCGTCGATACAAGCCGCGACCTCGCGCCCACGGCCGTCAGTGTCCGCGACGGCGGAGAATCCGACGCCCCGTCGCCGACTCCCTCTCTGGCACTGCGCCCCGGCGCCCGGCTCGCGCCCAACCGCATCCTGAACTTCTCCTCCAGCCCGCTGTCTTTGAGTTACGTCATCACGGATCAAGACGCTGCACCCCCCGACCACGGCACTGCCGGACCGTCGACCCCCCGTACACCGGGCCATGGCGGCGCCGAGCAACCCGGCACCGCCTCCGCCAGACCTTCCGCACCTGTGCAGCCCACCAGCAGCGCCTCGGCATCGGCAACGGCCGAGCCGTCGAGAACCCCCTCCGGCACGCCGTCGTCGGCCCCGTCCGGCGCCGACCACACAGTGAGCCTGTACAGCCTGCTCGCCGCCGCACTCCTAGCAGCCGCCGCCCTCGTCCTCGCCCTGCGCAGACGCCGACGGCACCCGAAGGCGGGCCGTAAGACCGGTATGGGCACGAAAGCGGCACAGCCCACGGGCGAACCAACTGCGATGGGAGAAGCGGATAGGCCGGAGGGCGCCATGCTCCTGGACTTGGCCCTGCGCACCATGGCCCATCACAACGCCCACCTGTCGCAACCAGCAAGCCTGCCAGAGGTGCGCGGTGCCCGCATCGGCGCCTCAACAGTGCAGGTCCTGCCCGAAGACCTCACCGCAGAGCCGCCCGCGCCCTTCATCGCAGGCGGCGACGGTTTCTGGGTGCTACTGCACGACGCCGACCTGCTGGACGCAAGCGCCGCGGCCCAGGTCCCCGCCCCCTACCCGGCCCTGGTCACCCTCGGCACCGCCAGCAACGGTGAACTACTCCTGCTCAACCTCGCCTCGCTGCCCGCCCTGCTTCTCGACGGCGAACCCGCGCACATCAGCGAGGTCTCCACCGCCCTGGCCGTCGAACTCACCACCAGCCCCTGGGCCGACCGGCTCGAACTCATCACCGTCGGCTGCGGTGACGGCCTCTACCACCTGCTGCCCGCGCCGGACATCACCTCCCTGCCCGACAGCGCGCACGCCGTACGCGAAGCGACCGAACGGCTGCTGGAAGCACACCAGTCAGCCGAGGCAGGCGGGCAACCGATAGTCGTGCTGAGTGCCGACCCGCTCACCACCAGCACCGCCTGGCACTTCGCCGACCTCACCACCACCCCCGCCACCCGCCCCCTCACCCTCATCGCACCCGCCGACACCGCCGCACCCCACTTCCCCCACGCACCCCTCCTCGACACGACAGACAACCGCGCGCAGTACCTCGAACCTCTCGACACCTGGGTCACCCTGCAACGCCTCACCCCGACCGCCTACCAGCAGATCACCAACACGCTCAGGAAGGCGGCGGTACGCCCGGCCCACACTCATCACCCGGGACGAAACACCCTGCCGAGCACCGTGAAAGAGGCTGAACCCGAGCCCGGCCAGCACGAACAGAACCCCGGCATCCCACCAGCCACCGCGTCTTCAGAGAACAGTCCGCCAGCCTCGGCACCGACTCTCACGGATGGCAGCAGCGACGCCGTCTTTCCCGCGCTCCTGAGCGCCTTGCACCCGACAACGACCGATCCCGCACACCCGACGGGGGCCCCGTCCGCACGTAGGCCCCCGGCGCAACGGGCCACTGCTAGCCAGAGCGACGGCAGCATCGCACCGCCGGAATCAGGTGCGGACCGCAGCCGTACGAGCAGTGCGACACAGATCCGGGTTCTAGGGCCGGTCGAGGTCGACGGCGTCGACGCCAGCGGACACGGCCCGCGCATCGCGCAACTCGCCGTCCTGCTCTACTTCAAACCCGGACGCACCGCCGATGCCCTGTGCACCGACATGGACCCAGATCATCCCTGGTCCACCACCACCCTCAACGCCCGCATGCACGGCCTGCGCGCCGCCCTCGGCAACGACCCCACCGGCCAGCCCTACGTCCCCCGTCGCAAAAGCGGAGATGACCCCTACCACCTCGCGCCCAGCGTCACCTGCGACTGGACCCGCTTCCAACAACTCACCCGCGACGCCCTTACGGACGAGGGCACCGGCGCGTCCCGAGTCGAGCAGCTCGAGGAAGCCCTCGCACTGGTCCGCGGTACGCCCTTCGACGGCAAGCCCTTGCCCTGGGCCGAACCCCTCCAGCAGGAAATAACCACCGCCATCATCCAGGCCGCCCACACCCTCGCCACCCACCGCATGAACCCCGGCCCGCGCCACGACCTCGACCGGGCCCGGCGCGCCATCGCCCGCGGCCTCGACATCGACGACACCGCTGAAGTCCTCTACAGGGACTGGATCCTGGTCGAGCACGCTGCAGGCAACCGCCACGGCGTCCAGACCGCCATCACCCGCCTCCAGCACATCACCCGCACCCTCAACTGCCCGCTGGAGAAGGAGACCGAACAGCTCATCGCCACGGTCCTCGGCTCCGCCCGTCACGCCCAGGCCACCCGACCATGACCACCACACACAAAGCGACACACGCCCGGCAACCCGCTGACGGCTCCCCTACACGACTACCGCCCCGGTCGGCTCCCGGACTTCGGAACGACGGCACCCAGGCCCACCCCGCGCCCAACACCGGCACGGTCACGCCGACGACGCCTCGCATGCACCGCCTCCTCATCGCCGCCATCAGCACCGGGGCTGTGCTCATCGCCGCCATCGGCTTCACCGGCTCGTACTCTGCCGTGCGCACCCTCGCGACAGCCAAAGGCTTCGGCACCTTCGCCTACCTGTTCCCTCTCGGTATCGATGCCGGGATCTGTGTCCTGCTCGCCCTCGACCTCCTGTTCACCCGCCACCGCATCCCGCTGCCGCTGCTGCGGCACACCGCCTGGCTGCTCACCGCGGCGACGATCGCTTTCAACGCGGCCGCCGCCTGGCCCGACCTCCTCGCCACCGGCATGCACGCCGTCATCCCCCTGCTGTTCATCACGACGATCGAAGCCGCCCGGCACGCCACCGGCCGCCTCGCCCACATCACCGCCAACACCCACATGGACAGCGTCCGCCTCGCCCGCTGGCTCCTCGCCCCCGCACCCACCTTCCTGCTGTGGCGGCGCATGAAACTGTGGGAACAACGCTCCTACCGGACGGCCCTCACCCTCGAACAACAACGCCTGCTGTATCAGGCCCGGTTGAGAAGCCGCTACGGACGGGCCTGGCGACACAAAGCCCCCATCGAAGCCCTTGTCCCGCTCCGCCTGACCCGCTACGGCATCCCCCTCCCCCACACCCCGCCCACAAGCCCTACACCGGCCGCCGACCCAGCAGCCGCAACCCCAGCCAACGGCCCACGGCAACACACCAACGCCGAGCACGCCCACGCCCAACCCGAAACTCCGCAAGCCTCCCGCACCGATCACCCGAGTACGCCCGCCGACAGCATCAGGCAGAGTTCCGGCCCTCACCCACTCCAGACCACACCTCAGACGCTCAGCCACACGGCCGACAAAGCGTCCTTCCCGTCACATTGGGCATGGTGGGGGCCCGCGCACAGCCACCCTCGCATCCCTGAACCGCACGCGCCCTCCAACCATCGCGCACGCTCCGCGACCGAAGCCGCCCGCGATAACACGCCACCTCACACCCAGCAGACCGACGCCACGGCCACGACGCCGGCAGCCCAAGGGGAAGTCCCGCCGCAAACGGCTCCTGACTTCAGCGACGGTCTACCGGCACACCATCACCGGAACGATGAGTCCGCACTGCCGCGCGCCTCAACCCCTGCACCCCCGAGCCCAGAAACCGGCGCCACCACCGCACCGCCGGACCATCAGCAGACCGGCACTGCGCCGGGCACGTGCTTCACCCCACACCACCAGCCGACATCCCCGACGCCGTCCCCAGCACGGCGGACCTATGCGGCGTACGGCCCCAGACCGCCAACGTCCGTCGGCCCGGCATCAATTGACTACACCTCACATGCCGCTCGCCAGACGCCAGACAAGCCACACTCCAACGGCCAGGGCAACGACGCCGCGCACCTGACACCCCCCAGCCAGCCGACCCTGACCGACCTCTACTACCTCGAATGGATGAACTACCAGACCCAGCACGGCACCGAACCCACCCCGGAACAACTCTCCACCCACCTCGCCACCCGGGGACTCCTCGGACGAGGCGACAAACCCATCAGCCCCGCAAACCTCCGTCGACACCTTGTGAACTGGCGCATCTACAACCTCTGGGCCGCACAGCGCACCCACCACGACACCCCCTCGACCGATGAGGTCGCCCGTCAGTGTGCGGCCCAACACATCACCGGCCAGTACAACCGCCCCATCACTCCCACCTACATCACCCAACACACCCCCGAATACCAACGACGCTGGCACACCCTCACCCACCACAACCACCACGAACAACCATCAGACGGACAGCCCCCTGATTGAGTAACTGATCAAAAACAGGAAGCTCGCCGTTCACGCTGCACGAGCTCGGGGGTTCACCGTCGACGGCCGGGAACCTCGAGCGCAGCACCTCGTGCCGGTCCACGATCGCGGACAGCGACCCGTGCGGCGGTCGTTGTTGACGATCCCGCGGTGGCTCAGGATGACCCCATTCAGTGAGCCCGCCGTGCCGGACGAGAAATGGATGATGATGGCGTCGCCCGGCTGTAGCGTCGACGCGATCGCGGCCACCGTCGTCGGCTTTGGCGAACGTTCACCGTCTTCCGGCCCGTTCGAGGGTGTTCCCGATCGTGAGGCGCTCGGTGATGATCGCCCGTGCGGCTTCGCCCTTTCGGATGGGCAGCAGCGGGTAGACGTGCACCTGGCGCTCGCCCTCGTGGAACTCCACGTCGACCCCCGCCGCTTTCGCGCGGTCCAGTAGCAGGTGCGCGTCCGGGTTGAGGACGTCGTGGGTGCCGCTGAAGACGGTGAGCGGGCCAAGCCCTGCCAGCTCGCCGGCCAGCGGGCTCACGCGGGGGTCGTCGGTGGGCAGCTCGCCGCGCCAGAGCTCTGAGAACACGCGGCCGCCGGGCATAGCCAGCCAGGGATCGGTGGGCTGGACCTGCGGGATCCGCGGGTTGGACCAGGACAGATCCAGCGCCGGGGAAATGAGCACGGTCCTGGGCAAGGTGACGCTGTGCTGGTCACGCAGGGCCATCGCGGCGGACAGGGCGATCTGGCCCCCGGCGGAGTCCCCGGCGAGTCGTACCTCTCCGTGCCGCTCGCGCGTCTCCAGGACGAGGTCGACGACGGCACTCACCACGGCGTCCGCAGTGCCGAACGGGACCCCTGGGTAGATCGGCACGACCACGGTGGTCTGGGCCTCGGCGGCGATCTGGGCCACCAGTTGCCAGTGCGCGGCGGTGATCTCGTACACCCAGCCTCCGCCGTGGGCGTACACGACGGCTCCCCGGGATGGGGCGGCTGTGGGGCGTACGTGGTACACCGGCCAGCCGTCGCGGCGTGAGACATCGATGGTCACCGGAAACTTAAGTTGCTGCGGCGGTCCGTACGAGCTGGGCCGCAGCGCCAGGCTGTCGACGAGGGCGCGGGCCTGTTCGGCCGAGCGGAACACGCGAGGCATGCCGGTGGTACGGAGGTACAGGGGGATGACCCATTCGGGAAGTCGCATCGGAGTCGGCTCCAGAGGTCGGAAACGCGCGTTTGCGCTGCTTCGGGGCGGAACATCAATGAACGGCGCGGAGTTGCTCGGCGAGTGCGGGCGGGCGCGGCTCGGGCGAGCAGGTCGAGTGCGTGAGTCCGGCTGACGCACTCGACCTGCTGTTGGGCGGTCTGTGAGGTGCCCGGACCTAGTGCCTGCCGGTCACACGCTGGTCCATTCCGGTCGGCTCGATCCGCGGGGAACCAGCGGCGGCTGCGGCCACGCGGGCGGAGTGTGGCTGAAGGAGACCGGCGGCGCCAGCATGTGGACGTCGCCCAGCGGCGATTCCGCATCGAACGCGCGCGGCTCGCGCAAGCTGTGCTCGTCGTCGATGCCGGCCTGGCCCGGGTCGACGAGTCCGAGGCTCTGGTACCACATGGCGGTGCGGGTGAGGTTTACGGTGACGTGCCAGGAACCGCCTTCGCGGGCCTGCTTGACGAGCGCGGCTGCCGCGCCGGCGGCGCCCATGTAGCCGGTGATGAAGTCGTTGATCATGCCGGTCGGTGGCAGCTTCGGGTCCTCCGGCGTGCCTTCCAGCGTCATCAGCCCGGACGCGGCCGAGCCGTTCATGTCGAAGCCGCCGCGCTCGGCCCACGGGCCGGTCGAGCCGTAACAGGTGACCGAGACCATGACGATGCCCGGGTAGCGCTCCGCCAGTCGTTCGGGAACGAGGCCGAGGCGTTCGAGTTTGCTGCCGCGGTGGTTGTTCACCACCACGTGCGTGTCGGAGAGCAGGCGGTCGGCGCGCTCCTGGCCGCGGTCGGTGGTCAGGTCGACGTAGGCACTGCGCGAACCGACGTTGGCTTCGGCGTAGATGAACTCGTGCTCGTAGTCGTTGGGCCGGGTCGCGCACAACACTTCGGCGCCCTGTTCGGCAAGTGTGCGGCCGATGGTCGGACCGGCGATGGCGTGCGTGAACGACAACACGCGCACGCCGTCGAACGGCCGCTGCGCCGCAGACCATGCGCGCGGCGGCGCGTCGCCGATGCGGCGCAGGGTGATCACCGGCTGGGTGGCCAGCAACGCCCCCTGCGGATGAGCGAGCCATTCCTCGGGAGTCCGGGCCACGCACAGCGGCAGACCCTCGGCGTTGGCCTTCTCCTCCAGATCGAAGGCGTCCCAGGTGGCGAACGCGGCGGCGGTCCTGTCGGGGTCGGGCGGGATGTCGAGGAAACGCTGCCAGTGTGCGGCGAGGTGCGGGTAGACGCCCGACGCCATCACGGTGCGGCCATCACGGGTGCGGTAGGGGGTGAGCAGGAACGGATTTTCGATGACCAGAGGGTGCGGGGCCGGTTCACCGGCCAGCGTCGGGTTCCAGTACGCGTTGGGCGTGATGTGGTGGATGGCTTCGCGCAGGTCGAGCGCGAGGTCCTGGGCGGGCAGGCCGCGGAGCCTGCCGAAGGTGACCGCGCCGACGGCGCAGGCCGCCATCGGGATGGCGATGCACGCGCCGAGTCGGTGCCTGGCGGGCACGATCGGGTCTTCCCCGGTGAAGGTGATTGTGCCGCCGGTGTCGGCCGAGGTCAGGCCGATCGGATCCAGTAGACCGTCCAGGGCGTGCAACGGGTCCATCGCAACCTCCGAAGTTCAATATACCGATCAGTATCGGATACCGATCAGTATCGGATACGGAACGGTATCTGATAAAGTGCGGGAATGCCACGGGGAACCACGAAGAGACGACCGATCACCGTCGCCGCGCTGCTGGACGCAGCATTCGAACTGTTCGCCGAGCAGGGCTACGGCGCCACGTCGATAGCGGACATCGCCGCGCGGGCCGGGCTGACCAAAGGCGCGTTCTACTCCAACTTCGACAGCAAGGACGCGTTGTTCCTGGCTCTGTTCGATCAGCAGTGGCGTGAGCGCGCCACCCGGCTGGGCCAGACGCTGCTGCGCGCACTGGAGGACGGGACGCCTCTGCACTCCGCCGATCCCGAGGCAGACCGCCGCTGGCTGCTGATCTCGACCGAGTTCAGCCTGCACGCCATCCGCAACCCCGAGGTCGCCCGGTTGCTGGTCGAGCACGAGAAACGCGGCCGGGCCGCGCTGGCCGAGCTCATCGAGCAGGCATTGCGCTCGACCGGCCGGGAGCCGGCGATCCCGCTGACCGAGTTGACCCGCATGGTCGTCGCGGTCGCGGAAGGCGCCCACATTCAGGCCCTGACCGAACAAGCGGCGCACGGCACGACGGAACCGCGCGCCGACAGCACCATGATCGACACCCTGCTCAACCACCTGACCGCGCCTACCCAATGACGCCCGGGCGCAGCGAGGTCGCGAAGCAGCGAGCGATCCGTCAATGCCGGCCGGTGCTGTCCTGTCCGCTGATGATGCGCGGCATGAGTGACGATTCCCGCACCAAGGGCCGTCGGCGGGACTACGTGATCGAACAGGTTGAGACCGTGCCGATGACCGCCGAGCAGTACGACCAGTAGGTCAGCGCGTTCGGCACCTTGATCTGCCCGGCCACGGGAGCTGCGGAGCGGCCCGTGCTGCGGCCGCTTCCGCAGGGTCCTACCGCGCAAGCGGCAGCTGGGCCGCGATCTTCTGGGCCGCCTCTCGCACCAAGTGGCCGTAGGGTTCGAACAGTTCCGCTCCGACCCGCGCCTTAGGCGCCGAGATCGACAGGGTCGCAACGGGCGTCCGCCCGGGCTGACGGATCACGGCGGCGATGGCGACCGCCCCCTCGGCCAGTTCCTCGTCGGCCGTGGCGTAGCCGTTGCGGCGGACGCGTTCCAGCTCCTCCCGCAGCCGTTCAGGGTCGGTCAGGGTGCGTGGGGTGGCCGCCGCGAGTGGGCTGCTGAGGTACTGGTCGAGGTCGTCGTCGGAGAAGGTCGCCAGGTAGGACTTTCCGTTGGCCCCGCAGTGGAGCGCGGTGCGGCCGCCCAGCGGGTGGACGGTGCGCAACTGGTGCGCGCTGTCGATGCGTTCGACGAGGACCATCTCGTACCCGTCCGGGATCATGAGATGGACGGTTTCCCCCGTCGCCGCCTGGAGTTCGTTGAGCACGGGCACGGCCAGGTCGCGCAGGTGGGCACTGTTGGCGACCTTGGCGCCCACACTGAAGGCGCGGCTGGTCACCTCCCACTGCCCGGCAGAGTCGACCCGGGCCCATCCCGCCTCCTCGAGGGTGAGCAGGCAGCGCTGCACCGTGCTTTTGGGCATGCCGAGAGCGCGCGCGAGGCCGCTGAGGCCTGCGGGCTGGCGGTCAGCCACCTCCTCCAGGACCCGCAACGCGTTGAGCACACTCTGCATGGCATCTCCTCCCCTGTCCCGGCCCCTCATCGCGGGCCAGGCGTCATCACAGCCGGCGGGGCAGTACGGGGCACTTACGCGCAAACCCTTGACGGCCCTGTCGGGGCTGCCTACGGTCCTCGCTACCAGCTGGTCCACATTACAGCACGTCGGTCCACAATGTGGACCGAAAGGGGATCTGATGTCAACAGCAGGCCAGAAAACTCCCGCTCCCCCCGCACCGGACGCCACCACCCGACTGGACAAACGCGGCCGCCGTGCCTTTACCGGCGCTGTGGGCGGCTGGGCGATGGACGGCTTCGACGTGTCGATCTTCGCGCTGATCGCCGCACCCGCCTTCAAAGAACTCCTGCCTGCCGCGGGGCAGTCCCCGTCCGCGATCAACGTGGGCTTCTACACCCAGTTGAGTGCGGCCGTCTTCCTCACCGGCTGGGGGCTGTCCTTCATCTGGGGCCCCGTCGCCGACCGCTTCGGACGCCGGCCCGCGATGATCGGCAGCATCCTGACCTTCTCGGTCTTCACCGCATTGGCAGGCGCGGCCGACAGCCCCTGGTGGTTCATGGCCTGCCGCTTCTTCGCCGCGCTCGGTGTCGGCGGCGAATGGGCGATAGCCGGCACGGTCGTGGCCGAGGCCGTGCCCGAGAGGCTCCGCAGCCGCATGGGCGGCTACCTGCACTCGGCCACCTACGTGGGATCCATCCTCGTCAGCCTTGTCTACCTCACGGTCGGCCACAGCCTGGGATGGCGCGGCCTGCTCTTCCTCGGCCTGCTGCCCGCGCTGCTCGTGCTGTTTCTGCGGCTCGGCATGCAGGAGCCGGAACGCTTCGAGGCCCTACAGCAGAGCGCAGCCACCGCTCCCGGCACCAAGAACGGATTCCTCGCACCCCTCAGGACGGTCCTGCAGCCGCCCTACCGGGCCCGCAGCTGGGGCAACCTGGTGCTGCTGGTCGTGAGCGTGATGGGCCTGTGGGCCGGCTCCACCTTCGGGCCGACAGCCATGGTGCACATGGCCGAAGCCACCGGGCGGCACGACGAGGCCCGACTCGCCTCGCTGGTCAGCCTCGTGTCGGCCGCCTGCACCATCATCGGCTGCTGGGCCGTCCCGCACCTGGCCGACCGGTTCGGGCGCCGCCGCACCCTCGCGGCGCTGTACGGCCTGATGGCCGTCGGCATCCTCGGCGCCTACGGTCTCGCCTACCCGCGCGAGGACATCCTTCTCTTCTTCGTGTTCGCCGTGGTCCTCGGGTTCGGCGGTGCCAACTTCGCCGTCTTCACCGTGTGGCTGCCCGAGCAGTACCCGACCCAGATCCGCGCGACCGCCTTCGCCTTCGCCACCACACTCTCCCGGCTGGCCGCCGCCGTGGGCACTCTCCTCATCGCCTGGGGCATCACGGCCACCGGGTCCCTGTCCCTGCCGCTGGCCCTGACCGCCGCCCCCTTCATCGCCGGCATTTTCCTCGTCCGCCTCGTCCCCGAAACCCAAGGTCAGTCCCTGCCGGAGTGACCCGGCAGGCAGACCCGCAAGCTGCTCGAACAGACCTCGGCCGCGTGCCAAGCGCTCGTCGGCGGCGCACTCGCCTCATCTCCCGACTTCGGCCGCTTCAACCCCGGCGCATCGGCGGAACCGCTCGCTGCCCCCCCTCGAAGCGTCAAGGCCCGAGATCCCGCGACGATCCCGGGTCGAAGGGCGCTCACCGCAAGCCGGGGAACCAGTCCACCCTCACGTGCCCACCGCCCGCCCCGCGCCAAGCCACCCTCACGTTCCTTCGCGGCTTGACCCGGCCCACCTCCGTGAAAGACATCATGCTGAACCTCTCGGTCCTGCTTGAGGACTCCGCCCGCAAGTACCCGAACCGGGACGCAGTGGTCCTCGGGCCCACGCGTCTGACCTACGCCCAAGTCGAGGCCGCCGCGAACCAGGTCGCCAACCTGCTCGTGGAACGTGGCATACGGCCCGGCGACAGGGTGGCGCTCAGCTGCCCCAACGTGCCGCAGTTCCCGATCGTCTACTACGGCGTGCTCAAGGCCGGCGCAGTCGTCGTCCCGCTCAACATTCTGCTCAAGTCCCGCGAGGTGGCCTACCACCTGCGCGACGCCGAAGCGAAGGCCTACTTCTGCTTCCAGGGGACCGCCGACCTGCCGATCGGTGAGGAGGGCTGGGAGGCGTTCAACGAGGTCGAGACCTGTGAGCACTTCTTCCTGATGACAGCCGATCCGGCAGCGCCTTCACCGATCGAGGAAGCTGGAGAAGCGAAGTCGCTGGAGGGAGCTCAGACCATCGGCGCGGCGCTCGCCGGCATGTCGCCGGTCTTCGACCCGGTGGTCACCGAGGCCAACGACACCGCCGTCATTCTCTACACGTCGGGCACGACGGGCCGACCCAAGGGTGCGGAACTTTCCCACGCGAACACGATGTTGAACGTGATGGCCTGCAACCGGATGTTCCTCAGCCGACCGGCCACGGACAGCCATCTCATCTGCCTGCCGCTGTTCCACACGTTCGGTGCAACCGTCCAGATGCACGCAGGGTTCTCGATGGCCGCGACCCTCCACCTCGTGCCGCGCTTCGACGCGCAACAGGTCGTACGGCTGATGGAGTCCGAGGAGGTGACCTTCTTCGCAGGCGTGCCGACCATGTGGTGGGGCCTGCTGGGCGCCCTCACGGACGGCGTCGACGTCAAGCGAATCGCGAGCAACCTGCGGGTCGGCGCGTCCGGCGGTGCCGCCCTGCCGGTCGAGATCCTCCGCCAGGTCAAGGAGAAGCTCGGTGTGCAGGTCCTCGAGGGTTACGGACTCTCCGAAACGTCGCCGGTGGTGACATTCTCCGACCCCGACTTCGGGGCACGCCCCGGGTCAATCGGCGTCCCGGTCTGGGGGGTCCAGGTCAAGCTGGTCAGACAGGACTGGTCGGAGGTCACGGCTGTGGGTGAGGTGGGAGAGCTCGCGGTCAAGGGCCACTGCGTCATGAAGGGCTACTACAACCGGCCGGAAGCCACCGCCGAGGTGATCCAGAACGGCTGGTTCCGCACCGGTGACTTGGCCCGCAGGGACGAGGACGGCTTCTACTACATCGTCGACCGGTCCAAGGACCTGATCATCCGCGGCGGCTTCAATGTCTACCCGCGCGAGGTCGAGGAGGTCCTGATGACACACCCGGCGATCAGCCTCGCCGCGGTCGTCGGTGTGCCCCACCACAGCCACGGTGAGGAGGTGAAGGCTTTCGTCATCCTGCACTCGGGGGCGCAGACGTCTCCCGGCGAGCTGATCGCGTGGGGCAGGGAGCAGATGGCGAGCTACAAGTACCCGCGCATCGTGGAGATCGTCGAGCATCTGCCGACAACCGCCACCGGCAAGATCCTCAAACGCGAACTCAAATAACGCCTGCCCGTCACTCTGGACCGGCACGGCACCAATGTCGGCATCGCCCTGGACGCGATGCACTGGCTGAACCACAGCGTTCCGGCAGGTCACGCCAGGAGATCCCGGCCCGGATCTTGTAGACCATCCCCCGTTGATGACCCGTCGGTCCGACCCCCTCGGCTGGCCCGTCACAGCCCGCGGTATCAGCGGAGCGAGTAACTCCCAATCCTTATCGGTGAGTTCATGACGACATACCACCCCACCATGATCCACAACCCGATGATCTTTGAAGACGGGCCCTAGCTCCCGGTCGTCCGGGTGTCCGGCTTAGGAGCGCCGTGCCAGAAAAGTCACATTCAAGGCACTCGCTCCGCTTGCTAGCCTCAGGGCACATTCTTACGCCAATGCGTGAGGGGCGCCCCTTGGCCACTGTCATCCCTGCGGCGGGTAACCTGCCTACGGCCCTGACCAGCTTCGTCGGCAGGCACCGCGAGGTCGCCGAGATCCGCCGTCTGGTGGGCGTGGGGCGGCTGGTGACGCTCACCGGAGCGGGCGGCGTGGGCAAGACGCGGCTGGCGCTGGCGGTTGCCGCGGCCTCCAGGAAGGCCTTCCCGGACGGCGTGTGGATCGTCGACCTGGCCGCGGTGTGCGACCCGTCGGCGGTGGCCGCCGCGACCGCAGGTGCGCTGCAGGTTCCGGACCGCGGAGACAGGCCCGCCCTTGAGCAACTCGCGGATCATCTGGTGCGGCATCGGGCGCTGATCGTGCTGGACAACTGCGAACACCTGATCGACGCGTCCGCGGGGCTGGCGAAGGCGCTGCTGTCAGCCTGTCCGGAGCTGCGTGTCCTGGCGACGAGCCGCCAGACACTGGGGGTCACGGGCGAGCACGTCTTCGTCGTCCCCACGCTGTCGATACCGGACGAGGCGGTCGAACTGCTGCAGGAGCGGGCCTCGGCCATCCGTCCGGACTTCCGCGTCACCGACGCCAACCGCGCTGCGGCCGCTCGGCTGTGCGCCGACCTCGACGGGCTGCCGCTGGCCATCGAACTGGCCGCGACGCGGCTGCGGTCGCTGACCGTCGACCAGGTCGTGGAGCGTCTGGAGGACCGCTTCGCCCTGCTCACCGGCGGCTGCAGAACCACGCTGCCACGCCAGCGCACCTTGCGCGGGATGATCGAGTGGAGCTACGAGCTGTGCACACCCGCCGAACGACTGCTGTGGAACCGACTCTCGGCCTTCCGCGGCGGCTTCAGCTTGGACGCGGCCGAGTACGTGTGCGCGGGGGACGGCATCGCGGCGCATGAGGTACTGGACCTCCTCGACCGGTTGATGTCCCAGTCCGTCGTACTGACCTATGAACGCGAAGAACTGCCCCGCTACTGGCTGCTGGAAACCATCCGCACGTACGGCCTTGCTCGACTGGCCGAGACGGGTGAGGAGCCGGGTCTGCTGCGGCGGCACCGCGATTTCTTCCTCGCCCTCGCCGAACGCACCGCTTCCGCATGGTACGGCCCCGGCCAGGAAGAGGCTCTGACCCGGCTGCGTGCCGAGCACGGCAATTTCCGGGCGGCACTGGAACTCGGGACGAGGGTTCCCCCAGCCGTGGCCGCGCCCGTCCCGGCAGAGCCCGGCACAGCGCAACCACACCCGGCGGAGCGCGGGGGCGCGGATCCCGCCGACGCACAGGAGGCGCTTCGCCTGGCCGCGGCGCTGCGCTACCACTGGTGCGCCGACGGGTTCCTCGGTGAAGGGCGCCGTCACTTCGACCGTCTTCTCGCGGCGGCACCCGAACCCACCCCGGTCCGAGCCGAGGCACTGTGGGCCGCTGCCTGGGTGGCGATGCTGCAGGGAGATCTCGCGGCGGCCGACCGGTGGCTGGACGAGGCCAAGGAGCTGGGCGAACGGCTGGACCACCCGTCGGTCCGGACCTATATCCAGGGCTATTGCGGCGCGTCGGCGGCCTTCCAGGGGCGGACGGCGGACGCCGTGCGTCTTTTCGAGGGGGCGCTGGCCGCTCACGAGGCCGCGGGCGAAGGACCGCAGGGGCTGTTCTGGCTCTTCCAGCTGGCGGTCGCGCAGGTCCATCTCGGGGACGCGCGCGCGGCGGAGGAGGCCGGCAGGCGCGCGGTGCGGCTGGCGGAAGCATCCGGGGAGCGTTTGTTCGGGTCCTACGCGATGTGGGCGCTGGGCTACGTGCTCTGGGCACGTGGCGACACGGAGGAGGGCACGGCGCTGACGCGCGCGGCGCTGGAGATCCTGCGGGGCTTCAACGACTACGTCGGGACCGCGATGGCACTGGAAGTGTTCACCTGGAGCACCGCGTCCCGCGGCGACCACGAACGGGCGGCACAGCTGCTGGGCGCCATGGACGCCCTGACCCGCATGGGAGCCCCTCCCGTCTTCGGCGGGCACCGCGCCCGCTGCGAGGAAGCGGTCCTCTCCGCGCTGGGCCTGGCCGGATACGAGAAGGCCTTCGCGGAGGGCGCCCGGCACGACAGCCCAGCCCGGGCCATCGCCCTCGCCCTGGACACGAGCACCGGGCCCAGCGCCCCGGCCACCACCACGCCGTGCCCGCTGAGCCGCCGGGAACGACAGGTCGCCGCGCTCGTGGCCAAGGGCATGACCAACCGGCAGATCGCCGCCCAGCTGGTGCTGTCACCGCGCACGGTCGACTGCCACATGGACAGCATCATGACCAAGCTCGACTGCAGCCGCCGCGCCCAGGTCGTGGCCTTGTGGGCGGCGAACCAGGCACCTACCCCGTAGAAATTAGGTACCCACCCCGTAGAACTACAGATGTCCGCGGACGGGCCCGCAGCGATGCTTCTCGCATGAAGCACAGCGCGCAGGGCGGGCCCGCAACAGCGCACCCTGCGAACCGGTGCCGCTCAGACCGTCCCGGGCACCGCCTTCTGGCTATACGTCGGCTGGTGACACTCCCCTGCATGGGCGGTGTGGGCAAGACGCGGCTGGTGGTGGCGGCCGCGTCCCGGGGAGAGTTCGCTGACGGGGTGTGGCTGGTGGACCTGGCCCCGGTCTGCGACCCGTCGGCCGTGGCAGCCACGGCGGCGGGCGCGCTGCGGGTGCCCGACCTCGGGGTACTGCCCGTCCCGGACCAGCTCGCGGGTTATCTGGCCGGGCGGCGGGTGCTGCTGGTGCTGGACAACTGCGAGCACCTGATCGACGCGTGCGCCGAACTGGCCGGAACCCTTCTGTCGGCCGCTCCCGGGCTGCGCATCCTCGCCACGAGCCGCCACACCCTGGGTGTCACGGGCGAGCACGTCTTCGCCCTCGCGCCGCTCGCGCAGGACGAGGCGGTGGAACTGCTGGGGGACCGGGCCGTTGCGTTGTGGGAGCGATTCCACGGAGACGGCCGGCTGCCCGGCCTGGACGGGATGAGCCTGGCCGGGCGGATCCGCAAGGAATCCGGGACACCGATCGTGCTGATCTCGGACCGCGACGACCCGGCGCACGTGGTGACCTGTCTGGACGCGGGGGCCGACGGCTGCTCGGCCAAGCCCTTCGAAGGATCGATCCTGTCCGTCCATATGTGTGCTGCGAGTACGAAGGCCCTCCCTCCCGTTGGGCGGAGGGGCCTCTGGCCAGGTAGTACTCATTTAGGTCTCGATGGCCGTCGATGTGCGGAAAAACCATTCCTTGACCGTTGCGTCACACCGGCGCCATCTGCCCTCCCTACCATCACGCCACATTGCGAAATGTCGGTTGTTGCTTTTCGTGCCCGGTGCGACGAAGGTCCTGCAAGGCGATGAACCATGCACACGAGGGACACCTCCCCCTGGCCACCACCAGCTTCGTGGGAAGGCGGCAGCCGCTGGCGGACGTCCAGCGCAGCATGCGGGACTCGCGCCTGGTGACGCTGCTCGGCGCGGGCGGGGTCGGCAAGACCCGACTTGCACTGAAGGCCGCTGCGGACCACACAGAGCACGTTCCGGACGGCGTGTGGCTTGTGGGCCTGGGAGCCGTCCGGAGCCCTGCGGGGGTGGCGGGCGCGGTCGTCGCCGCCCTCGGGCTGCCCGACCTCGGCATCCGGCCCGTACTGGACCGGCTCACCGAACACCTGGCCCCGCGGCGGGCGCTCCTGGTCCTCGACAACTGCGAGCACCTGGTCGAGGCATGCGCCGAACTGACCGTGCGGCTCCTGCGGTCCTGCCCCGCCCTGCGCATCCTCGCGACGAGCCGCCGGATGCTGGACGTCACCGGTGAATGCGTCCTCACCGTACCGTCGTTGTCACCGGCGGAAGGAGCCGAACTGCTGTGGCACCGCGCACGCGGCGTCGGTGCGGAGCAGCGGATCCGCGAGGCGGACGACGACCAGATCACCCGACTCTGCATCGGCCTGGACGGGCTGCCCCTGGCGATCGAACTGGCCGCGTCCAGTCTCCGGACACTCAGCGTGGAGCAGGTGACGGCCCGGCTGGAGGACCGTTTCGACCTCCTCGCCCCGGACGGGAAGACACCACTGTCGGGGCAGCGCACACTTCGTACGGCGATCAGCTGGAGCTACGAACTGTGCACCCCCGACGAGCGGTTGCTGTGGAACCGACTGTCGGTCTTCGCGGGCGGCTTCACGCTGGAGGCGGCCGAGGGCGTCTGCGGCGGGGACGGCCTCTCCCGGTACGACGTGGTCGACCTGCTGGACCGGCTGGTGTCACAGTCCGTCGTACTGGTCGAGGAAGAAGGCGGACCGCCCCGCTACCGTCAGCTGGAAGCCATGCGCGAGTACGGGCGAGAGCGACTGATCGAGTGCCGTGAAGAGGACCTGCTGGCGGGACGCCACCGGGACTTCTTCCTCTCACTCGCCCGACGCGCTACGACAGACTGGTTCGGCCCCGGGCAACGGGAGACACTGGCACAGCTGCGCGCCGAACACGCCAACGTGCTGGCGGCCCTGGAGCAGGGGCGTCGGGCCGGCGGGACGCAGGCCGAAGGGGATCACACACGTCTTGAGCTCGCGGCCGCGCTCGGCTTCCACTGGTGCTGCAACGGGTTCGTCGGAGAGGGACGCCGTCAGCTCGACCGGGCCCTCGCCGACGCGCCCGCACCCACCCCCGCCCGGGCCCGCGCACTGTGGACCGCTGCCTGGGTGGCGCAGATGCAGGGCGCTCTGGACGTCGCGGACGGACGGCTGGACGAGGCCGACGCCCTGGGCGAGCGGCTCGCCGACCCGCTGATCCGGGCCTATGTGCGGGGCCAGCGCGGAACCATCGCGCTGTATCGGGGACGACCGCACGAAGCCGTACCCCTCTTCGAGGGCGCCGTGGCCGTCCAGTCGGAGCTGGAGGGGGAGCCGGCCACACTGCGCTGGCTCTTCCAGCTGGCACTCGCCCAGCTCTATCTCGGCGACCCGCGCTCCACGGAAACCGCGCGGCGCGCGCTGGCGACGGCCGAGGCGTACGGCGAGCGGCTGACCCGCGCCTACGCCCTGTGGGTTCTCGGCTACGACGCCTGGCTCAGGGGCAACGCGAAGGAGAGCACGGCGCTGATGCGCGCCTCGCTGGAGATCCACCAGGACTTCCACGACCCCGCGGGTGTGGCCATGACCCTCGAGGTGCTGGCCTGGGGCACCGCCGCGCTCGGTGACCACCGGCGGGCGGCGGTGCTGCTGGGTGCGCTGGGTCCGCTGGCCGTCGAACTGGGCCCCACCGACGCCGGACCGTTCGCCGAGCCCCACGCACGGTGCGAGAAGGCGATCAGCGAAGCCCTCGGAACGGACGCCCACCACGAGGCTCTCGCGGAAGGCGCCTCGTACGACACGCCCTGGCGCGCCGTCGCCTTCGCCCTCGGCACCGAGGGAGGGGGTGGACGGGCGGCTTGCGGCGGTCTTGACGCCCTGACGGGCAAAGAGCGCGAGGTCGCCGGCTGTGTGGCCCGGGGCATGACCAACCGTCAGATCTCCACGGCTCTGGGCCGCTCCCCCCGGACGGTCGAGGGGCATGTGAAGAGCATCATGGCCAAGCTCGGCTTCTCCTGTCCCACCCAGATCGCGGCCTGGTGGACGGCGAACGAACCGGCCGTCCGCGTGGGGACGTGAGGAGCGACCATGACCGAGACGGCGCCTGAGACTGGCAACCTGCCGGCCGCCCTGACCAGCTTCGTCGGACGGCGTCGGGAGATCGCGGACATACGCCGCCTGCTGAGCACCGGACGGGTGGTGACGCTCACCGGCGTCGGAGGCGTGGGCAAGACACGGCTGGCTCTGGCGGTCGCCGAGGCGTCCAGGAAGGCGTTCCCGGGCGGAGTGTGGCTGGTCGACCTGGCCGCCGTGCAGGACCCGGCGACCGTGGCCGCCACCGCCGCCGGTGTGCTCCGGGTCTCCGATCGCGGCCCCGGCTCGGCCCTCGTCCGGCTCACCGACCACCTGGCACGGCACCGGGCGCTGATCGTGCTGGACAACTGCGAGCACCTGATCGAGGCGTCCGCCGAACTGGCCAAGGCATTGGCGACGGCCTGTCCGAACCTGCGCGTCCTGGCGACGAGCCGCCAGACGCTCGACATCACCGGCGAGCACGTCCTCACGGTCCCACCGCTGTCGGTCCCGGACGAGGCGGTGCAACTGCTGACGAACCGCGCGACCGCGCTGCGGCCGGACTTCCGCCTCACCGTGGCGAGCCGGGCCGAGGCCGCCCGGTTGTGCTCCGTCCTCGACGGGCTGCCACTGGCCATCGAGCTGGCCGCGTCCCGGCTGCGGACGCTGTCCGTGGAGCAGCTCGTGTGCCGGCTGCAGGACCGGTTCGCGTTGCTCACGGGCGGTTGCCGGACCACGCTTCCGCGCCAGCGCACGCTCCGCGGGATGATCGAATGGAGCTACGAACTGTGCGCCCCCTCGGAACGGGTGCTCTGGGACCGGCTGTCGGTCTTCTCCGGAGCGTTCACCCTCGACGCCGCCGAAGAGGTGTGCGCGGGCGACGGGCTGCCGGCCCACGACGTGGTGGCCCTGCTGGACCGACTGGTGGCCCAGTCCGTCGTACTGATGACGAAGGCCGACGGACCGCCGCGCTACCGCCTGCTGGAGACGATCCGCGAGTACGGGCGCATGCGGCTCGCCGCGTCCGGCGACCGTCCGCGACTGTTGCGGCGGCACCGGGACTTCTATCTGGGCCGCGCCGAGCGATTCGCCGAGCAGTGGTTCGGTCCCGACCAGCAGGACGTCCTGGCCTGGCTGCGGGCGGAACACGCGAATCTGGTGGAGGCGCTGGAATGCCCGCGCACCGACGATTCCGACGCCTCCGACGACCAGGCCGGGCTGCGCCTGGCCGTGGCACTGCGCTTCCACTGGTGCGCGGACGGCTTCCTGAGCGAGGGACACCGACAGCTCGACCGGCTGCTCGCCGCTGACTCCCGCCCCACCCCGATCCGTGCCAGGGCTCTGTGGTGCGTCGCCTGGGTCGCACTGCTGCAGGGCGACCTCACCGAAGCCGAGAAACGGCTCGACGCCACCGAGGAGCTGTGCGAAGGGCTCTCCGACCCGTCCGTCGAGCCTTACGTCCTGGGCCTGCGCGGCACACTGGCCGCTTTCCGGGGGGAGTCACAACAGGCTCTGCCCCTGTACGACGCGGCCCTGGCCGCACACCGGCTGACGGGAGACGGACCGGAACAGCTGTTCTGGCTGTTCCAGAAGGCGATCGTCCAGGCCCAGCTCGGCCATTCCGGGGCCCTGGACACCAGCGCGCAAGCGGTGGAGCTGGCGGAGCGGCACGGGGAGCACCTCTACCGCTCCTACGCCCTGTGGGCGCTGGGCTTCGCGCTGTGGACCCACGGCGACGAGGAGGGGGCTCTGGCCCGTGCGCGCAGCGCCTTGGAGATCCTTCAGAATTTCAATGACTACGCCGGAACCGTCAAGTCGCTGGGGGTGGTCTCCTGGATTACGGCGGCCCGCGGTGAGCACGAGCGCGCGGCGGTGCTGCTGGGCGCGCTACGGGCACTGTCCCGAGCGGCCGGCGTCTGTGCCGCCTATGCCCTCGGGGGGCTCCAGAAGCGGTGCGAGGAAACCGTCGAGGGCGCACTGGGAACCGCAGAGTACGAGAAGGCTCTCGCGCGAGGCGACCGCTACGACACTCCCGCGCGTGCCATCGGCCTCGCCCTGGGCACCGCCGCCGAGAGCGGGGCGAGCGACTCCGAGGCCGCCGCACCGCCCGACAAGGACCCGCTGAGCCGTCGGGAGCGGGAAGTCGCCACGCTGGTCGCCAAGGGTATGACGAACCGGCAGGCCGCCGGGGTACTCGGCCTCTCGCCGCGCACCGCGGACACCCATGTCGCGCGCATCCTGGCCAAGCTCGGCTTCAGCTGCCGCGCCCAGATCGCCGCCTGGTGGGCCGAGAACCAGCTGTCCGCCGAGGGCGGCCGATGATCGAGCCGGAGCCGGGGCGGCCGGACAAGGTCCTCGCCCCGCACGCCGAACGCCGGCCCTCCGACGACTGAGTGGGCGTGCCCCTGGAACCACTCGGCGGCGTGCGTGCGGGCCCGCGCCAGGAAGAACACCGCTGCCCCGGCGGGGTGAGCGCCGGGGCAGCGGTCGGGTGGTGGAGCGGACACCCTGTGGGGGTCAGCGGTTCCCGCCGTTCGCCGTGTACAGCATGTAGTGGGCGTACATGATCGCCGTGTAGAGAAAGAAGCCGACCGGATTGCCGTACTCGTCCGTACGGTAGGCCCAAATGGGATTCGGGTCGACGTAGCCCGGCCAGTGGTTGTCGATCAGCTCGTTGAACCGTCGGCTCAGGGTGTCCCAGTCGGTCTCCTGGCTGACGAGCTGCCCGGGGAGGCGCGCATCGCCACCACCGTCCATGGTCAGGCCGATGTTATGGGCGATCGGCCGGAACCGGGCCGCTTCCGCCACGAACTGCGTCATGACGAGAAACCCGCGCGCCATGTTCTGGGTGTTGTTGGCGTTGTAGAGGTCCCAGACCGCCGAGTTGACGTTGCTCCTGTTCCACGTGATGTCCTGACGGGAGAGGTTCGCGAGACCCTGGAGGCTGCCGTAGCTCTCATCGGCGGGGAGCCGCCACGTGCCGTAGGCCGCCCGCCACCCTCCTGCCGTCCACCGGCTGGACTCCTGGGCCGTCGGCTGCGTCGGCCGCCCCTGGGCGTCATACCGGTTGCCGACGTAGTTGTAGATGTTGCCGTTCGTCCACCAGCCTACGAGGTACATGTCCGAGCGGCGGAAGTTCAGCCGCACGTAGTTGTCATTGCCCCACGCCTGGACGTCCACCTGGAAGAAGCCCCGCGAATTGGGATCGGTGTGGTCGACGCGGTCATAGGTGTTCGCCACGGCGCTGGGGCCGCTGCCGGCCTCGTCGGCCACCGCTTGGACGAATCGCATGTACTCCTCCTGCCCATCGGCGCCGACATGGAAGGTGGGGAGGCCGTCGGCGGCGTACGCCTTCGTCGCGGTTCCGAGCGGACCGAGCAGGGTGAGGAACAGCGCGCCGAGGACGGCGACGATGAGGCTTGAGGTCAGCCTCCTGTGTCTGCTGAATGGGGACGGACGGGCGATGATGTCGGTACTCATGTGCATCTTCCGTTCGGGGCGAAGGACCGCGTCCGTCGATGACCGACGCGGACGCATGGGGGACAAACGCACTTCAGAGGAATCAGTCCGCCTCGTCGTGCGGCATGCGCTGATGTGAGGAGCATCGATACGGGGGTTCCGCGCCAACAATGCGTAGTTCTACCGAGTGCTACGTAGGCGTCGGCAGCCTGCACGCCGACAACAAGGCGCTGCTCGGCCGCCTCCTCGTTCGGCGACCGGAAGAGCGGACCAGGCCTTGGAACTGATCGCCGACGCATGAACGCAGACAGGGGGACCCCGTGTCCACCGTCCAGGGAAGCGCCGCACCGCTCACATTCGGCATACCCGCGTGCTTGGCCCACCTCGTAGATGGTGGGTCGGTCCTGCGGGTAGGTGTAGGCCGAAGGTTCGGCGACCCGGGAGAACGCATAGCGGCGGGCCATTTCGTCGCTGGTGACGAGCTGCCGTCTGCGTACCCAGGCCAGGTTGCGGTCTCGGGCGCCGGCCCGGTCGGGGTTGACGGCTAGAGCCGGGATCGGCATGGCGAAGGAGAGTTCCTGTGGCAGGGGTGTAGCTCCAGGGGTTCCTCAGATGGGGCCCAGTACTCCAGCAGTACTTCGTGGCTTGACCTGGGGAAACGTCGAGCGGTGAGAGCGTAGCGGGCAGGAAGTCGTCACGGACGGCTTCTGCCCGCACGCCCCTCGAAGGAGTGCCCTCCGACCGCAAGGTCGCGCCGGGCCGGGGAAGCCTCGGGCCGTGATCACCGAACAGGCAGCCGTGGGCCCCGCAAGCCCTGACCAACGGCGACTGGACGACTGCCCCGACGTGGGCGGCCATGCTGTACATGGCTGGTCTCACCGCGCTGCAAACCCTCCCCGCCCTCATCGCGGCCTACGTCGCAGCGCTACGGCAAAATCTCCTGGCTGTTCGGCGCGGCCTTCCTCCCCGAGGGCGCGGCCCCCTTCACCCTCGCCGACCCGCTGCGGGTGATGCGGGCCTCCATGGCCGGCGGCGCCGTCACCGGCGCCCTGATCATGCAACTCGGCAGCACCATCAGCTACCCCAGGGGCGGTGTCTTCGCCGCCGACCACCTCGGCCAGCCATGGCTGTTCGCCGCCGCCGTGGCCGCAGGCGTCCTCACCACCGCCGCCCTCACCATCGGCCTCAAGACCCTGCGCCGCACCGCACCACCCGCGCCACCACCCGCACCCGCACAAAGGCCATAGCGGCCGTACCAGCCTGACCGCGGCGCCCGCCCCGCAGGTGAACGCGCCGGAACGGCAGCCTGAGCAGGAAAGCGTCGGCTCCAGGAGGCGCCCCCTGGAGCCGGCGCGGCCGTCGTCCATGTCTGCGAGGGCGTGGCGTGCCGACGCGGTCGCTCGTGCTCCGGTTCGGGGCGCTGGAAACGATGGACTCTTCGAGGTAGGTGCGCTCGGCGCCCTCCCTCCATCTCGCGAGTGCTGTTCGTTCTCGTGGACATGGCTGCCGCTCAATCCGCTGACGGATCGAGCTCGTTCGGGTCTTCGCTCCGCGATCGGCACATAGAACTAATGCCTCCTGCACAGTTCGGTGATGTCGAGTCAAAGAAGGCCCTGGCGCCCCCTTTGGCCTGGCCGCCCCAACCGGTGGGCACCGCCTGGCGCGCCGGCGAGGTAGGCGCGGGACACGCCCTCAAGGCCATCAACAATTTGCTGTCCGCCACCCACCTGCTTGCCACGGCCGAGGGCGTACTTGCCGGTGAGCACTTCGGGCTCGACCCGGCGGTCACGACAACAAGTTCCCGAACTCCGTGCTGCCCGGCACCTTTGACTCCGGCTCTGGCATGAGACTCACGGTCAAGGACATGTGGATCGATGTCGACATGGCCCATGAACTCGAAGTCGTCAGTCCCCTTGCCGAGCGCGCCGTGGCCCTCCGGGAAGGTGCGCTCGCCACCCTGCCCCACACCGCGGACCACACCGAGATCCCCCGCCGAGCCTTCAGGGAATCAGTCGGTGACGTCAGGGCTGCGGGGCCGGTCGGCGGCTGGCCCACGCGCGGGCGATGTGCTGGCGCATTGCGGCGGCGACGCTTGCGGCGTCGCGGTTGCGGAGCAGCTCAAGGATTGCCAGGTGCTCGTCGAGTGACTCGGCCAGACCTTCGTGGGTCTCGCGGCCGTGGTAGAGGCGTGACAGGCGGGCCTTGCCGTGGATGCTGCGGATGATCGCCTGGCCCAGGAGGTTTCCGGAAGCTCCCATGATGATCTCGTGGAAGGCGGCGTCCTCCTCGGCGTAGCGCACCGGGTCGTCCAGTGCCTCGCGCAGCGCGGTGGCCTGCTCCTCGAGTCGGGCGAGTTCGAGGTCGGTGATGCGGCCGGCCGCGTCGGCAGCCATCTCGGCCTCCAGGGCGATCCGCACCGAGACCAACTGGTCGAGGATTGTCAGCGTCCGGTCGTGACGGATCTGGGCCTCCAGGACGACAGGGTCCAGAAGATTCCAGTCTTGCGGCTCGCGTACCCGTGTACCGCGCCCGGGTGCCGCCCTGACCAGCCCCTTTTCTTCGAGTACCTTCACCGACTCGCGCACGACGGTCCGGCTGACGCCGAACTCCTCGCACAGTACCGGCTCGATGGGCAGCGCGGAGTCCGGCGGATAGGCGCCGCCCACAATCCGGTCGACGAGATAGGTCACCACGGTGTCGCTGAGGCGGCCGGCCGGCCGTCGGGGAACGGCTCCCAGCGACCCCTCCGAGGGCGCAGGCGCCAGTCGTTGACGGTCGGCCGGAGTACGGGACACGTGCGGCTCCTTGGGATCGGTAAATAGCACAGCATACATCTTGCGTCGTACGTCATTCGTATGATGAAGTTCCTCCCGCCCCGGCGAAACGCCGGTGAAACATGGCCGACTTCCCGCCGGATCGCGACCGGGAGGGGACCAGGCACGGTGCGCATCACCGAAGGAGCCCTCGTGCTGTCACTCCGAAGAACAAACCCGTCCCGCCGCCCCCGTCCCCGGATACGCGCCGCGACCGCCGCGACGGCACTCGTCGGCGCCCTGCTCTCCGCCGTCGCGTCCACCGCGACCGCCCAGGCCGCGACCATGACGACGCTCTACGCTTCGCCCTCGGGCACGGGCACCGCCTGCTCCGCGAGCCAGCCGTGCTCCCTCACCCAGGCCAAGACGAATGTGCGGGCCGTCAACGGCGCCATGACGGGCGACATCACCGTCGTGCTCGCCGACGGCACCTACCGGCTGACGGCTCCGCTCTCCTTCACCGCCGCCGACTCCGGCACCGGCGGCCACACGGTGAACTGGAAGGCCGCACTGGGCGCGCATCCCGTCATCACCGGCGCGCAGCGGGCCACGGGCTGGACCGTGCAGGACTCGGCGAAGAACATCTGGAAGGCGGACGTCGGCACCGGGTTCGACACCCGGCAGTTGTACGTCGACGGCGTCCTGGCGCAGCGGGCCCGCTCCACGGTCAACCGCTCGGACCTGACCGTGACCACGAGCGGCTACACGTTCACCAGCAGCGCTCTGAGCTACCTCAACAGCCTTGCGAACCCCGGCCGGACCGAGATCCACGGCATAGGGTCCTGGACCGACCGCTACGCCCCGGTGTCCGGCATCAGCAACGGCACCATCACCATGACCCAGCCCTCATGGACCAACAACACGTTCGGCTGGGACACCCTGTCCAACCCGCTGAGGGTCGGCCCGCTCTACATCGAGAACGCCTACGAGTTCCTCGACACCGCCGGTGAGTGGTACCTCGACACCAACACCGGCACCCTGTACTACAAGCCGCTGCCGGGGCAGAGCATGAGCACCGCGGATGTCGAGGTGCCGAAGCTCGACTCGCTCATCGACGTCGGGGGCAGCTATGCCTCTCCCGCCACCCACATCACGTTCTCCGGGCTGCAGTTCTCGGGCACCAGCTGGACGGGTCCGAGCGGCAGCAACGGGTACGCCGCCCAGCAGACCGGGACCTACCTGGCCGGCACCTGGTCCACCCCGTCGGACTGGCTGACCTCCTGCAATGGTCACGGCTGCAAGTTGTTCGAGGCGACGCGCCCGCACTGGAACCAGATGCCGGCCGCCGTCCAGGTCTCGGCCGCCGACCACATCACCTTCACCGGCAACCGGTTCACCAACCTCGGGCAACTCGCCCTCGGCATCGGCCAGGACGCCAACGCACACGCCACCGGCGTCGGACTCGGTGCCGACACCATCACCGCCACCGGGAACGTCTTCACCCAGGACGCGGGCGGTGGCATCGTCGTCGGCGGACTCCAGGCGGACGCGCACCACCCCAGTGACAGCCGGATGACCAACAAGAACATCACCCTGAACGACAACGTCATCCACGACGTGGCGATCGACTACCGCGACATGACAGGCCTCCTGGTCACCTACGTCAACGGCGCGAGCGTCTCGCACAACGAGGTGTACAACCTGCCCTACTCCGGCCTCGCCATCGGCTACGGCTGGGGCGTCAACGACCCGGGCGGCAGCCCGGACTACGCGAACCGCGGCCTGTACGACTACCAGCCCGTCTACTCGACGCCCACCACGGCCCAGAACAACACCATCACGGGCAACTACATCCACGACATCATGCAGCAGATGGCCGACGGCGGCTGCGTCTACACCCTGTCGGCCTCGCCAGGCAGCACAGTCACGGGGAACTACTGCCACAACACCAACAACTACTACGGCCTCTACCACGACGAGGGCTCCCGGAACTTCACCGACACCAACAACGTCGTGCGCTACACCGGCCAGTGGCTCTTCGCCCACGTCGGCTCAACCCACAACACCGGCGCCCTGACCGCCACCGACAACTGGGCAGACAAAGACAACGCCAACATCAGCAGCACCGACGGCCACGGTGACACCGTAAGCGGCACCGTCGTCGTCACCGACGGCAACTGGCCCTCCGGCGCCCGCACGGTCATGAACAACGCCGGCATCGAGCCGCAGTACCGGCCGCTGACCACCGGCTCCGTCACCACCCCCTACAGCGCCTACTCCTCCACCCCCGCCGCCACCGGACAAACCGGCGGCTACTTCACCGTCACCGACGCGGGCACCGACATCTGGGGCGCCGGCGGACAACACGACGACACCTACGGCACCGTCTACCAGGCGAACTCCGCTGTCAACGGCACCTCGGTGACCGCCCGGGTCGACAGCATCGACAACACCAACGCCTGGGCAAAGGCCGGTGTCGTGCTGCGCAACAACCTCACCGGCAGCGGCTCCTCCCCCGGCTACGCGACCGTGGTAGTGACCCCGGCCAACGGCGTCAGCTTCCAGTGGGACTCCAACGGCGACGGCTATCTCGACCAGCTGACCTCCACGGCCACCTCCATCAAGGCACCGGTCTGGGTCCGGCTGACCCGCACCGCCACCCAGGTATCCGGCTCCTACTCCACCGACGGATCCACCTTCACCCAGATCGGCGCGGCGGTGACCCTGCCGTCCATTGCCGCCACCCAGGACGCCGGTGTCATCCACACCGCCCACAGCACCACCGCCGGGAGTGCGACCTTCAGCAAACTGCAGATCGTCACCTCGCCCTGGCGTGCCTACGGCTCCATCCCTGCCGCGGTGAGCCAGAGCCAGGGAGTCACCTCCCTGACCAGCGCGGGCATCGACACCTGGGAAACGACCGCACTGCACGACGACGAGTACTCCGCGGCCTACCAGCCGGCCGCCGCGGGAACCTCCTCCACCGTCACCGTCCACGTCGACAGCCAGGACAACACCAATGCCTGGGGCAAGGCCGGCCTGATGCTGCGCAACAGCATCGCCGCAGCCGGCTCGTCCACCGGGTACGCCTCCCTCGCCGTCACGCCCAGCAACGGCGTCAGCCTGGAGTGGGACTCCGACAGCGACGGCTACGTCGACAAGATCACCACCAAGACCGGCCGCTCCGCCCCCGTCTGGCTCCGGCTGGTCAGGAGCGGCACATCGGTCACCGGTTCCTACTCCAGCGACGGCACCACCTGGACCACCGTCGGCACCGCCACACTGACCGGACCCAACAGCAACCTGGACGCGGGCACGTTCTTCACGGCCCACAGCCCCACACCCGGCACCGCGAGCTTCAGCCAGTTCTCCATCACCTGACGAAGCGCAGGGCACCAGGGACCGCGGCAGGACCGCCAGGCTCAGCGCCGCCTGGCGGTCCTGCGCCACGCCGGGGATGTGACGCAGACGTCGCGCTGACCGAGACTGGCATCGTCCTGGGCGGGCAGCGCGGCGACACCGACACTGGTCAGCGGCGGCGCCGACGCAGCTGGGCACGTCGGTGAGGAACCCCCACCCCGTTGTCCGTGCGTCAGGTCGGTCAAGCCTCCGCCGAGGGCGACCACCTCCCCGGTGAAATCCCCGCAGGTCTCTTAGGGGAAGCTGCGGCTCAACATGATCCTCATGCCACCGGACCGTTCGTCCCGTGGACACGGACGTGCACCTCGGCGGCGCCCGGCTGCGGCCGCGCGACTGTGCGAATCTCCAGCCCCTGGGGACCGCCGTACCCGTCGTACTCCACGGCGCGCATCATCGGCCGGCGGCCTGCCCGGAGGTGGTCATGTGGGGTCTCACCGATCGGCGAACGCCGTTTCGATCGTCTTCTTCATGAGCGCCACGGTGGTCCGCATGGTGCTGGTGGCGTAATCGACGATCGACGCGGGTGCGAACTCGGTCGTCCAGACGAGATGGACTCCCTCCTCGTCCTCCCGCACGGTCTGGGACCCCAGGTGGTGGGTCAGCGGCCCGCCCTCGGTCGCTTGGTAAGTGACCTTTCGGGCGTCATCGTCGACTTCGACGATGCGCTCGGTGATCTTCATGTCATCGGCGAACGTCACCGTCCTACTGTCCGGCCCCTTCTCCACGTGGAGCGCGAATCCCGGGATGAGCCGGGTGTCCACCGCATAGACATCGCGCACGGCATCCCAGGCGAACTCCGCGCTGGCTTCCACGACTACATCGACCGTCACCGAGCTCACGCCGGTTTCTTCGTAGCGAACTTCCATGAGCAAGGTCATGGTGTTTCTCCTTCTCTCTTCTGATCGTCTGCTGCGGTACGGGCCGTCGCCGGCCCGGGCTGGTGCGGCGGCTGGTGCTCGCCAGGAACGTCAGGGCACCAGCACGACCCGGCCGATCCGACCGCGCTGCTCGGCGTGGTGGTGCGCGGCCGCGGCGTCGGCCAGGGGGAAGACGCGGTCGATCACAGCTTCCAGTTCGCCGTCCGCGATGCGGCGGATGAGGTCCGCCATGTACGCGTGGACCCGGGGCTCATGAAGCAGGGAGGCGAGCCCTACGCCGTGAAGCGTCGTGTTGCTGCGGATCAGGCTCACGACGTCGACCGTGCTCTCTTCGCGGGAAGCCGTGCCCAGCGGGACGATGTGCCCGCCGCGACGGGTGGCCTCGATCAGCTGCTGGAGCAGCGAACCGCCCACGCAGTCGACGGCCAGATCGACACCACGCCCGCCGGTCAGGGCCAGGACACGGTCACGGACGTTCTCCCCTCGGTAGTCGATTCCCTCGTCGAGGCCGTAACGACGCAGCTCCTCGAACCGCGCCGGGTTCGACGCGCTCCCGATCACACGGGCACCCGCCTTCATGGCGAGCTGCATCGCCGCCAGCCCGACCCCGCTGGCCGCCCCTTGCACCAGCACGGTGTCGCCGCTCGTGAGACGGCCGCGCTCGAACAGCGCCTCGTAGGCGGTCGAGAAGGTGACCGGCACCAAGGCCGCCGCCTTCGGATCGAAACCGTCCGGCAGCACCCAGCAGTGCTCCGGGCGTACGACGCGCAGTTCGGCATGGGAGCCGGCCGGCAGTCCATAAGCCTGCCCGAAAGCGCAGACCTTCTGGCCGACCTCCAAGCCCGTGACCGCGGAGCCCACCGCCACGACCTCACCGGCACTGCTGTAACCGATGACGAACCCGTCCGCCGGAGGGGGTATAAGGAGACGGCACATCAGGTCGCCGCCCTCGATGCTGATGGCCTCCGTCCTGATCTGAACCTCGTCGGTGCCGGGGACGGGGTCCGGCACATCCTCGTAACTGAGCACTTCGGGGCCGCCGTTGCGGCGGTAGACAGCTGCCTTCACTCTTCAGCGCCTTTCTTGGGGGGTGGGGCGGCAGGGGGCAACGCCCTGCAGCGAATGCCGTGTCGGTCAACTACGGGTGGCCGTGGGCGCGCTCGGAGACGGCGGCCCATGCGTCCCAGGTGGACAGGCGCGCGTCGTAGTGGCTGCGGATCTTGGGCAGGGCCGACTTGCCCAGAATCAGCCGGAGCGGCGGCTCGGCGGCGTCGACCGCCGCCAGCACGGCCGGCGGCGTGGCGGCGGGGTCGCCGACGGCCGCGGGATCGAAGTCCGCGTACAGGGCCTGGCGGGCCTCGTCGTAGGCGGGGTTCTCGGGGGACGCCTTGAGGGAGGCGGGGGACGCGAACTCGGTGGCGTAGGGCCCGGGTTCGATGATGGTGACCTTGATGCCGAGGTGGGCGACCTCCTTCGACAGGGCCTCCATCATCCCTTCCAGCGCCCACTTGGAGGCGTTGTACAGACCGAGGGTCGCCTCACCCATCAGTCCGCCCTGGCTGGACACCGCCAGGACGTGGCCGCCTCCCTGCGCGCGCAGGAAGGGAAGCGCCGCCTGCGTCACCCAGAGCGCCCCGAGCAGGTTGGTGTCGAGCAGCTCCCGGACATCGGCTTCCTGGACCTCCTCGACGGCACCGCGCAGGCCGTGACCGGCGTTGTTGACGATCACGTCGAGCCGCCCGAAGTGGTCGTGGGCGGCGGCCACGGCGTCGAACACGGCGCCGCGCCGGGTGACGTCCAGCGGCAGGACCAGCAAGGAGTCGGGGTACGCCGCGGCCATCGACTTGAGCCTGCTCTCGTCGCGCGCGGTCGCAGCGACCTTGTCGCCCCGCTGCAGCGCGGCCTCCGCCCACAGCCGGCCGAAGCCGCGTGAGCAACCGGTCATGAACCAGACCTTCTCGGTCATGTGTGTCTCCTGTTCTTGTTTCGGGATCCCGTCGGCGCCGACCGCGCCGAAACCTTCCGGACCGGTGGTGGCGCTCATGCCACCGCTCCTTCCGGGAAGGACGAGGGTGTCGAGAGGGCGTCGCGCCATGGGGTGCGGGCAGCTATGGCCTGTTGCCAGGGACGGATGCGCCTGGGTGGCGTGCTGACGGCCAGGACACCGGTGAGCCGGTCGCCGGAGGCTTTGCGAGCTGCTTCGGGCAGGGGTACTTACTTCGGGACTTCGTGACGGAGAGCGAAGGAAGAAGGAGGGGCCCGGGCCTGGCGGCGGACCGGGAGGAGGATCCTGCCGCCGGGCCCGGGCGGCGCGCCGGTCCCGTCCCCACGGATCCGGCGCGGCGGGGCCGTCCCGCTCATGAGCGGCCCCGGTCTGAGGTGGTGTGCGTAGCAGGAAGGGGACGGGCTGCTAGGGGTAGGAGGCGCCTGCGGGGCCCGGACGGCTGCCTCGACCAGTTCTGTATCTGCGGGACGCGAGGTGTCCGGCGTCGCAGGCAGGGCTAGGGGCAGGGGCAAGGGACCAGCGATTCAGCACGCGGCCGGGGACAGGCGGGCTGCGGTGCAGATGAGGGCCGATGGCGCTGCGGCAGGACGACGGGTGCCGCCGGGGAAACCGGTGAGGGCACGGTACGGCCTGCGGTGAGGACATGAGATCCGGTTCGTCCCGCGCTATGGAGATCGCGGCGCAGGGCTGTTGACGAAGCTGGGACCGGTAAGGGTCAGGAGGGCAGGCCGGCGGCGCGGGAGATGACGGTGTCGAAGGCGCGGTCGGACACGAGGCGGCGCAGGGCGATGAGGGGGCGGGCGCCGAAGCCGGTGGCATAGCGGGTCTTGGGACGACGGGCGGTGACGGCCTTGCCGATCGCGTCGGCGATCACCTGGGGCGGGGAGTTGCGCTTGGTGTGGGCTTCGGAGCGCAGCAAGGAGGCCACGGCGTCGGCCTGCTTGGCGTAGGCACCGTCGGCGGAGGACTTCTCCAGCTGGTCGGCGGCGATGGCGCCCCATTCGGTGGCGATGGCGCCGGGCTCGATGACGACGACGTCGATGCCGAAGGGCTTGGCCTCCAGGCGCAGGCAGTCGCTGAGGGCTTCGAGAGCGAACTTGGTGCCGTGGTACCAGCCGCCGAGCGGGGCGTAGATCTTGCCGCCCACGGACGTGATATTGACGATCTTGCCGGAGTGCTGGGCGCGCATGTGAGGCAGGGCCAGCTGGGCCAGACGCATGGCGCCGAAGACGTTGACCTCGAACTGGCGGCGAGCCTCGTCCAGGGCGACGTCCTCGATGGCGCCGTAGGAGCCGTAACCGGCGTTGTTGACCAGCACGTCGATGCGGCCGGTCTCGGCGACGATGCGGTCGATGCCGGCGGCCATGGAGCCGTCGTCGGTGACGTCCATGGCCAGCGGGCGGATGCCACGGTCGGCCAGCTTCTGCAGGCGGTCGGTCCGGCGGGCGGCGCCGTAGACGGTGTAACCCAGGGACTGGAGCTTGAGGGCGGTGGCCTCGCCGATGCCGGAGGAGGCACCGGTGACGAGAGCGGTCTTGGCGGTCATGGGGGGCTTCCTGTCGGAGTAAGATGAACTTCGGTTCACGATTCATCATGAACCATGATTCATGTTAATGCAAGCCGAGACGCCCACCGCAGGAGAGCCCATGGCCCAGACCCGAGCACCGCGCGCCGACGCGGTCCGCAACCGCAAGAAGATCCTCGACGCCGCCCGCGAACAGATCACCCTGCACGGCCCCGACGCCGGAATGGACGAAATCGCCGCCGCCGCGGGCGTGGCCGTGGGCACCCTGTACCGACACTTCCCCACCAAGACCGACCTGGTCGCCGCAGTGGTCGCCGAATACACCACGTATGTCGCCGAAGCAGCCGAGGCCGCCCGTGAACGCCTCGCGACCGGCGCCCGCGCTGTGGACGAGATCACCGACTTCCTGGCCGTCGTCACGGAGGCGATCGCCGTCAACCACGCCGTCAAGGCCGCCGCCCGGGCCCTCGGCGCCGACCCCGTCGACCGGGATGCCGAAGCCCGCGCAGGCGCTGCACTGGCCGCGCTGATCCAGGCGGGCCAGGCCGACGGAGACATCCACCAGGACGTCACCGTCGACGACATCTACCTGCTCTTCAGCACGGCCCCCACCGACCAGCCCGCCGCCGCCCGCACCCGCTGGCTCACCCTGGTCCTCACCGGCCTGACGACCCACACCCGAACCGCAGGCACCGCGACTGCCTCATAACCGCTGCCTTCCAGCAGGGGCTCCAAGGTGTCGGCGTCGTGGCGGCATGGGCATCAAGGCTGACGGCCTGATGGCGGGCGGGTCGTCGCGAGAGCGTTTTGGGATGTGTCGGGCGCGGTCGAGTTGCCGGCCGGGCACATCGCTCGGTGCCCAGACGGGAGATTTGGTCGATCGACGCGCAGCGGCTCCCCCGACGCAATAATGGAAACGATGTAACCGTTATGATTGTCGGCGGAGCAGACCGCATCGCGGCGCCAAGAAGGAGAGCCAGACATGAGCAGTCCCCAGATGCACGTAGTCGCCGCGATCATGCGGTTGACCCTCAAAGGCAAGGCTGCCCCGGACCCCGTGATCGCGTCGCAGGAGCCACCTCGTCCGCCCGCCAAACTGGTACAGCGGCACGACGTGACATCGCGCCGCATCGACGGCTTCGAATGCCACACCGTCAGCCCGCGCGGACGACAGGCGAAGCGAACGGTCCTCTATGTGCACGGCGGCGCCTACATCCGACACCTCTCCCCCCGGCACTGGCAGCTGATCTCGCAGCTCGCGGACGCCGGTCTACGAGTCGAGGTGCCGCACTACGGGCTGGCACCGAAGCACACCTACCGCGACGCCTATCCCTTCGTCACCGCCGTCTACCGCGACCTGCTCAGCGACCTCGACGCCGACCAGGTCACCATCATGGGCGACTCCGCCGGCGCGGGCCTGGCTCTGGGCCTGACCCAGAGCCTGATCGGCTCGGGTCTGCCCCAGCCGGCCAAAGTCGTACTGATCTCCCCCTGGCTGGATCTGACCCTGACCAACCCCGCAATTCCCGAAATCGAAGCCCGCGATCCGTTCCTCACCACCAGCAGCCTGCTCGCCGCCGCACGCAGCTGGGCCGGCGGCGACGACCCCGCCCAACCCCGCCTCAGTCCCGTCAACGGCCCGCTCGCCCCCCTGGCGCCCATCGACGTCTACATCGGCACTCGCGACCTGTGCTACCCGGACGTCCAGCGCCTGGAAGAACGAGTTGCAGTGGAAGGGGCGCCCGTGAATGTCATCGTGTGCGACGGTGCGGTCCATACCTACCCGCTCGTCCCCGCCCCCGAGGGGCGTGCCGCGGTCCGCGCCATCGTGCGCTCCGCGGCCTCCTGAGCGGGTTGAGAGGCGACCTTCAGCGGCAGACGTTCGAGCCGAGCGCCTGACTCCTTTGCTGGGTCGGGTCGGGTACGGGCGGCAAGCCTGGCTTCGACGCCGTCGAGAAGCGAGTGCAGTCCGAAGGACACATACGGGCGAGGGGTGGCTGCGTGGGCGGCGCCGATCGCGAACGTGACGACGCTCTGGTCTCGTGGGCGCCAGGCTCGGGTCCGGCTTCGTCTGCGTCTGGCTCCTGCTGAGCGGCCGGCGGTGGGAATCGAGCCTCCATCAGATCCGGAGCGCTTCATGTTTGGTGTCTGTTGTACTTGTTGGCTGAGGGTGCGCTCGGCGGCACGGACCGGTCGCTGCGCTTCGGTCCCGGACGGAGGTGGCGAGGACCAGTGGGCGACGTGGGCGGATGGATTCGTAACCTCGCGCCGCGCGGCCGGGATGTGTTGTCCCGGTCGGTGCTGCCCTCGGCCCAGGTCGACCGGCTTGTCGACCGGGTCGGCGCGGGTCCGGTGGCCTGGGCCGTCGAGCTTGCCCAGGGCATGACTGATCACGTGACCACGCAGATTCCGCAGCTTGGCATGGACGGCCTCGTGCAGGAGCTGCGGAAGGGATGTGAGGCCGTCGCGTTGAGCATCGTGGCTGCTCTGGCCGAGAATACCGAGGTCGTGCCGGAGCCCCCGGTGGAAGCGCTCACGGGCGCTGTGGAGGCTGTGGGGCGGGGAGTCGGTGTCGAGCACCTCTTGCAAAGCGTCCAGCTCGCTCATGCCTACGCCGTCAGGGAGCTCCTGGCCGAGGCCGAACGACATCTGCCTGCCGCCGACCGGTTCGCGGCGGTGGGGCACGTCTCGGAGGTACTGTTCACGATCGTCAACCAGCTGTCCGCCGAGATGACTCGCGAGTTCTCCCGGGCGCACGCCGCCTGGGTGACCAGTTCGGTCGCCGTGCGCATGGAGCTGGTGCAGGAGGTCCTCGACGGCAAGCCGGTCGCTGCCGATCATGCGCACCGCGTCCTGGGCTACGACCTCACCCGCCGGCATACCGCCCTGGTGGTGTGGGCCGACGACCTCGAACCGGCCGATCCCGGCCGGTTGGCGGGGTGGGCCGAGCAGCTGCTGCGGGCGGGCGGAGCGACAGGCACCTTGATCCTGCCTGTCGGCCGGCAACGGGTGTGGGCGTGGGGGGCCAGTGTCCACGGTGTCTCGGTGGCGCCGCCGACATCGACGGGCACCCTCCGGTCCGGGATTCGGGTGGCGGCCGGGCTGCCCGAGTCCGGCGTCGAGGGGTTCGCGTCCAGTCACGGCCAGGCCCTCGATGCCGTCCGGGTCGGGATGCTGTCCCGCACCGACCGGTGGCTGTTCGACTACGACGAGCTCGACGTGATCGCCATGCTCAGCACGCATCTCGATGAGGCGCGCCGGTTCGTGCACCGTGAACTGGGCGGACTCGCCGGATCCGGGGAGCCTGCGACCACCTTGCGCACCACCCTCAAGTGCTACCTGGACACGGAACGAAGCCTGAACACGACGGCTGCGCTGCTGCACGTCGCGCGAAACACGGTTGCGTACCGCATCCAGCGAGCCGAGCAGCTGCGGGGCCGGGAGATCAAGGTCCGGCGGATGCAACTTCAGGTTGCGCTGGCGCTCGCGGAGGAGTTCGGCGACCTCGTGTTGAGCGAACAGGCCACCCTGCGCTGACGGCGCTGACGGCCCCTTTGAACTTCGGGCCAGACGGCCCTTTTGGACTTCGGTCCATCGGCGGCAGGCCGGTTTGCACCGCGGACCAAGCGCCGCGAAGGCTGTGTTCGCTGCACTGTCGGCATGCACTTCCGCTACTGGACGCGATCGCTCGCACCGGCGCCAGCCTCGCTGATCCCCCGCCGCCCCGCGAGGGAACGCGCATGGTGATCCACCTCGCCCGCTACCGCCTCGACGACGAAATCCGGTGGGCGACCGTTGCCGACGGCGGCCTGTCGCCGCTGGCCGGCAGCTACGCCTCGACCGCGGACCTCATCCGTGACGGCGCCGACGACTGGCGGTCGGCCGCTGAGCGGCCTGCCCAACTGCCCACCGAGTCGGTGGAGCTGCTGTCCCCGGTGACCACGCCCTGCCGCGTCCTGTGCCAGGGCGCCAATTACCGGCAGCACGCGATCGAGTCCGGGATGGATCCCGACGCGCGGCCCTTCAACCTGTTCTTCGACAAGACGGACGCCGCGGTCACCGGTCCCGACACGCCCGTCACCCGGCCGCCCCACGTGCGACTGCTCGACCACGAGATCGAGCTCGCCCTGGTGCTGCGCAAGCAAGTCACCCAGCCGGAGACCGTCACCGCCGAGAATCTCCACGAGTACGTCTTCGGCATCACCATCGCCAACGACCTCTCCGCCCGCGACGTCCAACTCCCGCAGGGCCAATACCTCAAGGGCAAGAGCTACCGCGGATTCTGCCCGGTCGGGCCCTATCTCGCGGTCCCGGAGCCGGGCGAGTTCCCGCTCCTGGACGACCTGGAACTGCGCCTGGAGGTCAACGGCGAGCACCGCCAGCACGACAGCACCCGCAACCTGCTCTACCGGCCCGCCGAGACGCTCACCGAGCTGACCACGTTCTGCGACCTCAGTCCCGGAGACCTGCTGCTCACCGGCACCCCCCACGGCTGTACCGCGACCACCCCGCCGGCGCTGGTCCGCCGCCTGGCCACGGCGCTGCTACCGGAGGACAGGCTCTGGCGGATGTTCATCCGCTCCAACCTCCGCAAGCCCTACCTCCAGCCCGGTGACCTCGTGACCGCGAGCATTCGCAGCCCCGACGGCTCCATCGACCTCGGCCGCCAGCACACCACCATCACCACGTCCTGAAAGGACTGCTCATGGAAGCCGCCAAAGAAGCCGGCACCCACAGGCCCACGAACGCGAGCGACACCGCGCCGGACTTCGTCGCGCACTGGGTCGTCAAGACCGCCCGCCGCGACGAGATGATCACGTGGTACCGCACGGTCTTCGGCGCCCGCGTGGTTCACGAGGGCCGGCAGGTCACCTTCCTCAGCTGGGACCACGAGCATCACCGGCTGGCGCTGGTCACGGTGCCGTCTGTCCTGCGCTACCTCTTCCCGCTGGCACGGCTGCGGCGCAAGCTTTACGGGATCGACCACCTCGCCGTCCAGCTCGCCTCGCTCGAACGCCTGCTCACCACCTACGACCGACTCAAGCAGGCGGGCATCCGCCCGGTCTGGTCCATCAACCACGGGCCGACCACCTCGCTGTACTACGAGGACCCCGACGGCATCCGCCTGGAGTTCCAGGTGGACAACTACCCCACCATTGAGGCCACTGCCGCCTTCTTCGGCAGCGAGGAGTTCGCCGCCAACCCGATCGGCACCGAGTTCGACCCGGACTACCTGCTCGGGCGGCTGCGCGGGGGCGACGACCCGGCGGAGCTGCTCCGGCCCGGCGCGGGCACCCCGCCCGGCACCACGCCACGGGCCAACAAGCGGGCGGTCACCTGGAAGAGTCTCTAGGCCATGCGCACCACACCGGTCGTGATCGCGGGGGCAGGCCCGACGGGAAGCACCCTCGCACTCCTGCTGGCCCGGCACGGTATCCCCAGCACCGTGCTCGAACGCCGCACGCAGCCCCTGATGCACCCTGCGGCCCACATCATCAACGCCCGCTCACTCGAGATCTGGCACCACACGTCACCCCGACTGGCCAGGGAGATCACCGCGCTGGCGCCGCCCACAGACACGATCAACATCATCCGCTGGTGCTCACGGCTCACCGAGTCGCTCGGCGAGATCGACGTGCTGTCCGACCCCGACCGTCTTGCCGAACTCCAGGCGCACAGCCCTTTCCTGATCAGCCACATCGGACAGCACCAGCTCATGCCCGTGCTCTGGGCGGCGCTGGAGCGCGAGCCGCTCGTCGACTTCCGCCGCTCCACCGCGGTCACCGCAATCGATGCGGGCGCCGACCGGATCGCCGTGCACACCGAGCGCACCACGCAGGCACTCGATGCCGCCTACCTGGTCGCCGCCGACGGCGCCAACAGCGTGGTCCGGGACAGCGCCGGCATTCCGCTGCGGGGCCCGGTCCTGGCGAACATGGGCAGCGTCTTCTTCCACGCCCCCAAACTGCACCCGCCCGGCACGGTCCGCCCGCTGCTCAGCTGGATCTACCAGCCCGACTTCTGCGGCGTCATGATCGCCCACGCGAACGACGACTACATCCTGATGACCGCCTACCTCCACCCAGAACAGGAAATCGCCAGGGACAGCCGGCGCTACTGGGAACGGACACTCCCGCGGGTGCTGGGCAGCACCGAGGTCACCATCCGGTCCACTGGCACGTGGAAGATGACCTCCCAGACGGCCCACGCCTTCCGGCAGGGGCGCCTGCTCCTCGCCGGCGACACGGCGCACCGTTTCCCGCACACCGGCGGTTTCGGCCTCAACAGCGGCGTGCAGGACGCCCACAACCTCGCCTGGAAGATCGCCGCGGTGCTCCGCGAAGGCGCCGACGACGCCCTGCTCGACACCTACGAGTCCGAGCGCAGACCCGTCGTCGAAAACTTCGCCGAACAGAGTGTCGCCAACCACTTCCGCCTCGACGAGGTGACCGCGCCCGTGGGGATCACCAACCGCGCGGTCCGGCAGACCACCGAGGCCCTCGCCCGTCCGCTGTTGTCCCAGGTGCCCCCTCGCGCGCTGGGCTGGGCCTGCGACCGCCTCACCCCGCTCCAGCTCAAGCGCACCGGAGTGCTGCTCGCGAGCACCGCCCGCGGCCGGCGACTCCGGGCGCGCATCGCCGCGGCCATCCCGGACCAGCTCGAACACTTCGCCTCCACCGGACTCGAGTTCGGCTACACCTACGGCGGTCCGCTCATCCACGCCGAGACCCCTCCGCCAAATGGTGGCGACGTGGTCACCTACCGCCCCACCACCCGTCCCGGCGCCCGCCTCCCCCACGCCGTCGTCCAGCACGAGGACACCCCACGCCCGGTCCACGACCTGCTCCCGCACGATGGACTTGCCCTCGTCACACCGGATCCCGGGGCATGGGAACGCGCACTGCGGGAGCGACCGGCCGAGAGCCCGCTCCCGGTGCGCGTCGTCGGCCTGGTCGCGGCGTCCCCGGCCGAGGAGGGGACGCTCGTCGAGCTGTTCGAGGTCGGCCGGCACGGCGCGGTTCTGGTGCGGCCGGACGGCCACGTCGCCTGGCGCACCACCGGCATGGCTGGGCAGGCGATGCCGGAGCTGAACCGGTTCCTGCGCGACCACTGGCAGCCGTACTGGAAGCCGGCTCGGGCCGTTGCTCGCCGGCTGGGAGCAGACTCCGTCGTGCCGGCCGTGAGTAGCCCGAACACCGAATAGGACGACGCTGTGAAGGTGCCTCCATGACCGAGGACCTCCTTGTAAACACACCCCCTGGCACCATTCCCTCCCCCTGGGCACCGCTACCGGCGGCCGCCGTCACACGCTGTGAGAACCCTCGCAAGGTGCTGGCGCACCCCTGCTCACAGCGGTGGGTCCTCGCGCATTGCTCCCGCTCACTCCCAGACCGTCTCGAACCAGGCAGCCTTCTCGATGGCTTCTCACCCTGCAGATGTGAGAGCGGAAGCGCACTCTCATGGTCCGTGTTTCACACCGAAGTAGAGGACGGCAACAATGACGAGCCCCCCACTCGGCCAGACCACAATCTCCGAGGACCTGGCCGTACTCCGCGAGGTCGAGAACCGGGTTTTGTGGTTGTCGACCTCGATCATCGACCATGCCAATCGGGTCCGCCCCAACACGTCGGGCCTGAAGGTGGGCGGACACCAGGCGTCGTCGGCCTCGATGGTGTCGCTGATGACCGTCTTGTGGTTCAGGCATCTGCGCGCCGACGACCGGGTTTCGGTCAAGCCGCACGCCTCGCCCGTCCTGCACGCGATCAACTACCTGCTCGGCAGCCTCGACAGGTCCTACCTCTCTCGGCTGCGTGCGTTCGGCGGGCTGCAGAGCTACCCGAGCCGCGCGAAGGACCCTGACCCGGTGGATTACTCCACCGGCTCCGTGGGCATCGGCGCGACCGCGCCGATATGGGGCGCGATGACCCGCCGCTATGTGGAGTGTGCCTTCGGCGAAGGCGGCACCGGCCGACAATACTCGCTGGTCGGCGACGCCGAACTCGACGAGGGAGCTGTGTGGGAGGCCGTGCTGGACCCTGCGGTCTCTGACCTGGGCGAGATCGTGTGGATCGTCGACCTCAACCGCCAGTCGCTGGACAGAGTCGTCCCGCACCTGGCCGCAGACCGACTCCGTGGGCTCTTCAGCGCTGCCGGCTGGCAGGTGATAGAGCTGAAATACGGAAAAGTCCTCGAAGAACTCTTCCGGGAGCCGGGCGGAGATGCCCTTCGCCGGCGTATCGACGATATGAGCAACCCGGAATTCCAGCGCCTGCTGCGCTGCGACGCCGACGAGGTACGCCGTCGGCTGCCCGGCACCAGCCCCGATGCGGCCGGCATCACCAAGCTGATCACCGAACTGGACGACGAGAGCTTGGTCAGGGCCCTGGCCAACCTCGGCGGCCATGATCTTGACGGGCTCGACGCGGCATTCGGCGCGATCGACGACACACGACCCACCGTGATCCTCGCCTACACCGTCAAGGGCTACGGCCTGCCCATGCAGGGCCACCCCCAGAACCACTCCGCGCTGCTCACCGGGGACCAGATCAGTCAGCTGGCGGACCAGGTCGGGGCTGATGCGGACGATCCGTGGCAGCCGCCACCCGCGGGCAGCCTTGTGGCGGAGCTCTGCCGCGAGACCGCACAGCGCCTGCGACGGGAGGAAGTCTCCCTGGCCCCGCCGCAGACTCCGCCGCTCGACCTCGGCCGCACACCCACGTCCACAAAGGCCACCACCCAGGCCGCGCTCGGTCGGACACTGCTCGACCTCAGCCGCCAGGCACCCGAGGTCGCGCGGCGCATAGTCACGGTGAGCCCCGACGTCAGTTCATCGACGAATCTCGGTGGGTGGGTCAACAAGGTCGGTGTCTGGTCGGCCACCGAGCGGACCGACTGGTTCGCCGACGACCGCGAAACGATCCTGCACTGGCGGGAAAAGCCCAGCGGACAGCACATCGAGCTGGGCATCGCCGAGGTCAACCTGGTCGGCCTCATCAGTGAGCTCGGCGCGGCCTGGAGCCGGTGGGGCCAGCCCCTGCTGCCGATCGGCGTGCTCTACGACCCCTTCGTCGAACGCGCCCTGGAGCCGTGGTCGTACGGCATCTACGCCGGGGGACAGTCCATTCTGGTCGGCACGCCTTCCGGGGTGACCCTCGCCCCGGAAGGGGGAGCCCACCAATCGATCAAGACTCCCTCGATCGGCATCGAACAGCCCGGCTGCATCACCTACGAACCGGCCTTCGTCATCGACACCGAATGGACCCTGCTGGCCAGTCTCGGACGCCTTGGGAAGCCGGATGGCACATCGGCCTACCTGCGTCTGTCCACCCGCCCCATCGATCAGGGCCTCGCCGCCGTCCCGGTCGATCCTGCCGCCCGGGAACACCGCCGACGGCAGGTCGTAGCCGGCGCATACGCTCTGCGGCGCGCAGACGACCCGGCGGTGACCCTCGCCGTCATGGGCGCCCTCGTGCCGGAGGCACTCTCGGCCGCCGACCGCCTTCAGCAGAGCGGCATCCGGGCTGACGTCATCTGCATCACCAGCCCCGGCCTCCTCTACCGCGCCGTGCGTGCCCGCCAGGGCCAGGACCTGGCCGACCACTGGATCCTCGACGAGGTGTTTCCCGCCGACAGGGCGACACCCCTGGTCACGATCCTGGACGGTCACCCGCACTCGCTGGCCTTCCTCGCCACGATCAACCAGGTCCCGACCACAGCGCTCGGCGTCACCCGCTTCGGGCAGTCCGGCTCGTTGGACGAGGTCTACCGGTATCACCACGTTGACCTCGAAAGCATCGTCGGGGCCGCACTGGACCTGGTCGATTAGCCCCGCCCCGTTCAACTCAAGCCCGTACAGCTCGATTTAAGGAATCCGCCATGAGTAACAAGCGCCTGGCTCACGTGGTGTTACAGACGACGCGGCGCGAAGAACTTCGCGTGCCGGGCGAGAGCCTCCTGCGGAGCGTTCTTGGCCGACTGGCCGATCGCGGCGAGCGAGCGGACCCCGACGAGTACGGCCGAGCACGCGATCAGCAACACGCTCACGAACGGGTGTCGCTTCCCGCGCTCGTGCCGCGGATCAGCCCGTGTGGCCAGCCGCTGCGGGAGTCCCGACAGTGTGCGGTGCTGACACGAGGGAAACTTGATCAGGCAAGTCGCACCGAGTGCGTGCGACACCGGCGCCGGCGAGGGAGCGGTCCCACGGGACGTGGCTCGTCGACGAGCCCGCTGCCAGGCCGTCCGGGCGCGTGGTGGCGTACTGCCGTGTGTCGTCCGCCGACCAGAAGGCAGATCTTGAGCGGCAGGCGGCCCGGGTCGTGGCCGGCGCGAACGGGCTGGGGCTGGCCGTCGCGGAGGTCGTGACCGAGACCGGCTCGGGCTTGAACGGGCGGCGTCGCAAGCTGCACCGGGTGTTGTCCGACCCGTCCGCGACCGTGATCGTGGTCGAGCACCGTGGGTGTGGATCGCCGGACAGACTGCCAGGTGGGACAAGCTGACCCCGGCGCAGCAATACCTCCTGGAGAGCCTCGGGGTGGACCCCGACGCCACGGCGCACGAGGTACGGCCAGTGCGGCGGTCGCAAACGACGGGTCCTGGCCGCTCTGATCGACAACGAACCGCACCTGGCCGCCACCCGGCCCGGCCTGCTGATCCTGGCCGACAAGGGCTACATCGCCGCCGAACTCGACCGCTTCCTCGCCGCCCGCGACATTCAGCTGCTGCGGCCCTACTACCGCAACCGCGGCACGCCGCACCCTGCAGAACCCCTGCTCAAGACCGTCCGCCAGCGGATCGAATCAGTCAACGACACCCTCAAGGGTCAACTCGACCTCGAACAGCACGGCGGTCGCACCATCGAAGGCGTCGGCGTCCGAGTGGCCCAGCGGATCCTGGCGATGACCTGCGCAATCTGGCACAACCGCAACACCGGCGCACCCATCACCAGATCACTGGTCGCCTAAGACCACTGAGCCACATCGGCACTACTCGTCTAGGGCTGGTCGTCCATGAGGTCGAGGTCGTTCCATGCCTTTTGGACCCGTCCGGAGGCGCGGCCGGCTTCGGCGTCGGTGAGTTCGCTGAGGATCGCCTGGGTGACCGCGACCATGGCGGTGAGGGAGACAGTGCCCCGCACGCCCTCGATGGGCGTGAGGATCATGTGGTCGGCGTCCTCGGCGAGGGGGGATGAGCGCAGGTCCGTGAGGACGCTGACCGTGGCGCCGCGTTCGCGGCCCATCCGGGTGAGGCCGCGCAGGGCGCGCGTGAGGCGCCAGACGTTGAGGACGAGCAGGCAGTCGCCCTCCTGGAGCCGGGTGACCTGGACGGCCTGGGTGGTTGCGGAGCCGAGGGCGAGCTGGATGTCGTAGCCCATGATGGTGCCGAGGTGACCGAGCACGTGTGCGGGTCCGGCCCCGCTGCCGGAGCTGACGATCACGGTGCGGCGCGCGGACCTGATGGCCTGGGCGGTGGCGCGGATCGCCTCGAGGTTCTCCTCGGTGGCCAGTGCGGTGACGTGGGCCGCGTCCTGGTGGAGCGCTTGGGCGGCGGCCTCTGGAGGGCCGGCCGGGCCGGGGTTTGCGGAGGTGACGGAGCCGAGATAGTGGGCGCGCAGTTCCTGCCGGAGGTCCGTCCAGCCCTCGAAGCCGAGTTGCTGTGCGGTGCGGACCACCGTGGAGACGTTGACGCCGGCCCGTTCGGCGACCTCGCGGGCCGAGGAGTACGTGGCGAACTGCGGTGCACGGACGAGGACATGGACCACGCGCTCGGCCTGCGCGCCGAGCCGGTCGCGGCCCTCCCGTCCGGCAAGCCATTCCTCGATCGACACGCCGTCCTCCTCGTGGGCCCTGTTGCTGGTCATGTCACCGGGACGTACCCGTGCGCGACCTGGAACTCCCGGGTGTGCGGGCTGGCGGCAGAGCCGAACAAGGGTGCCAGGCCCCGGCTGAACTCCAGGCGCTCGGGGGAATTCTGCCAGGCCGTGTACCCGGCGGAGTCGGCCCACAGGGCGGCGACGACGACGGTGTCCGGTTCGTCGTCGGGCACGAGGATCTGGCTGGAGAGGGCGCCGGACGCCTCGAGGATGCCGGCCGCGCGGTAGTGGGCGATCAGGTCCTCTACGCGGCCCGGGGCGGGGCGCAGTGTCAGCATCGTCAATCTCATGCAACGATCGTTGCAGGAAGTAAGATGAACATCAAGTGTTGCTTTGCTGTCGTCGTGCATCTAGCGTTGCGAGCCATCTCCCCGCCCTCCGCCCCCCACCTCCCTCGCTCCCCGTGGAGGCACCGTGACGATTTCCGCGACCGGCCGCCCGACCGCCGCCGGCCAGGCCGTGCTGGCCAGACTCGACCGCCTGGAACCCGGCCGCCCGCACCGCCGCCTGATGTTCCAGGGCGGTCTCGGCTACACCTTCGACGCCTTCGACGGCGCCCTCATGGGGTACGCGCTCTCCGCGGTCATCATCGTGTGGGGCATTGCCGCGGGCACCGCGGGCTGGCTGCTGTCCTCGCTCTTCTTCGGCTACCTCGTCGGCGCCCTGGCCGCGGGAATGCTCGCCGACCGGTTCGGGCGGCGCCGCCTGATGATGTGCGCCCTCCTGCTGTTCTGCGTGTTCAGCCTGCTCATGGCCACGTCCTCCGGGACCGCCGAACTCTTCGTGTGGCGGGCCCTGTCGGGCGTCGGCATCGGCGCGGAAACCACGCTGATCGCCCCGTACATCTCCGAGTTCCTGCCCGCCCGCCACCGCGGCCGGTTCGTCGCCCGCACCGTCGGCTTCCTCGCACTCGGATACGTCCTCGCCGGCATCGCCGCGCCGCTGGTGATCGCCCCGCATCCCGAGACGGGCTGGCGCATCGCCGCCGTGCTCGCGGCCGCGCCGGTCCTGCTCCTGCTGTGGTGGCGCAAAAGCCTGCCGGAGTCCCCCCGCTACCTGATCGCCCGTGGCCGGATCGCCGAGGCCGCGCAGGTGGTCGAGAAGATCGAGCGGGAAGCCGGCGCGAACGTGCGGGACGCGGCATCGGCTGGCGAGGCCCCCTCCGCGCCAACTGCCCCTGCCCCCGCCGTCGTACCGGCCAAGCAGAGCCCCGCCCGGCAGCTGACCGCTCTGTGGCAGGGAAGGACCGCGCGCACCACCCTCGTGTTGTGGGTGCTGTGGTTCATCCTCACCGGCGTCAACTACGGCTTCACCAGTTGGATGCCCGCCATGCTGGTGGCCGCCAAGGGCTTCACGATCACCAAGTCGTTCGTCTTCGCGCTCGTCACCGCCCTGGCCCAGATCCCCGGCTACTACGTGGCGAGCGCCCTCATCGAGCGCACGGAACGCAAGTGGCTGATCGCCGCCTACGCCACCGGTGCCACCTTCGCCGCCCTCGGTGTGGCCCTGGCGGAGGGGCAGACGGCCCTGCTGGTCAGTTCCGCGTTCCTGGCCGCCTTCACCAACGGCTCGGCCGCCGTCTACTACGCCTACACCGCCGAGCTCTACCCGACCGTCATCCGCACCACCGGTATGGGTGCGGCCTCGGCCGTCGGCCGGATCGGCGCGATCGTCGCCCCCATCACCATCGGCTACGTGTAGGAGGGAGTCGGCTTCACCAAGGTCTTCCTGGCCCTGGTCGGCGCCCTCGCCGTCGCCGTGGCCGTGATCGTCGCGTTCGGCGAGAAGACCGCCGGACGCAGCCTGGAACAACTGGAAGGTGCCACCGCATGACCACCCCCACCCCCTCGCGCCTGCTCATCACCGGCGCCCATCTCCTCCACCCCGAACAGGGCGAACTCACCGACACCTCATGGCTCGAGGTCGTCGACGGCCGCATCGCCGCCACCGGCACCGGACGCGCCCCGGCCGCCGGCGAGGGTGTGCGCGTGCTCGACGCGGCCGGGGCCACCGTGCTGCCCGGCCTCATCGACGCCCACGTCCACCTTCTGATCACCAGTCTGGACCCCGTCGAAAACGCCTCCTTCACACCCGGCTACGCGACCGTCCGCGCCCTCAAGGAGGCAGGGCGCATGCTGCGCCGCGGCTTCACCACCGTGCGGGACGTCGGCGGCGCCGACCACGGCATGGCCCGGGCCCTCGCCGAGGGGCTCATGCCCGGACCACGGCTCGTGCACGGCGGCAAGGCGCTCTCCCAGACCGGCGGGCACGGCGACCTGCGCCCGCTCTCCGACGACAGCACACCCTGCTGCGGACACCAGCCCGGCTTCTCCCGCATCGCCGACGGCGTGGACGCCGTGCGCGCCGCCGCCCGCGACGAGTTCCGCAAGGGCGCCCGGCACCTGAAGATGCTGCTCTCCGGCGGAGTCGCCTCCCCGCACGACGAGGTCTCCGCCGTCCAGTACACCGACGAAGAAGTCCGCGCGGCCGTCGTCGAGGCCGACAACCACAACAGCTACGTCACCGTGCACGCCTACCACCCCCGAGGCGTCAACCGCGCCCTGCGCGCCGGTGTCCGCTGCGTCGAGCACGGCAATCTCCTGGACGACGAAACGATCCGACTCCTGCTCGCCAACGACGCCTTCCTCGTCCCCACCCTCATCACCTACGAGACAATGGCCGCGGTCGGCCGGCAGCACGGCCTGGGCGAAGCCTCGTACCAAAAGATCGACCATGTGCGGGAGGCCGGACTCGCTGCACTGGAGAAGGCCCACAACGCGGGCGTCAACCTCGTCTACGGCTCCGACCTCCTCGGCCCCATGCACTACCACCAGCTCGACGAGTTCACCCTCCGCGCCCAGGTTCAGCCCCCCGCCGACCTCATCCGCTCCGCCACCACCACCGCGGCGCGTCTGCTGCGCATGGAGGGCCAGGTCGGCACGCTTGCCGTCGGCGCGCACGCGGATCTGCTCGTCGTCGACGGCAACCCGCTGGCGGACATCTCCGTACTGACCAGGCCACAGGAGTGCCTCACGCACGTCATCAAGGCAGGCACACCGATCTGACGTTTGCGTGTCCTCACACCGCAACTGATCGGCTCATGGGGGACTCGAACCGCCCTTACATTCACGCGGGAAGGCATTGATGCACGATTCAGAAGAAAAGCCGCCTGTAAGCAGACGAGTGGCGGTGATGTTCGTTCACGGCCTAGGCGGAAACGCCAGGCAGTGGACGCCCATCAGGTCCGCCATGGCCAGCACCGTCTCAAGCCATGCCGTCGACCTGGCCGGTCACGGGCAACGCCGTGCCGATCATGGCCCCTACACCATCGCGCGGTTTGCCGAGGACCTGGTCGACGAACTGCGGCGTATCCCCGCGGCGGAGTACATCTTGGTCGGGCACTCGCTCGGGGGCGCCGTATGCGTAGAGGCCGCCCGGGCCTTCCCGGATCGCGTGCGTCAGGTACTGGCCGTGGATTCCCTCCTCAATCCTCTCTACCCTCGCTTCGGCAAGGGCATGATCCGGGCCTACCGTCACGCCCTGACCTACGCGTTCAAACCGGTCATGCATGCCGTACTGCGCGGCTCACACACGGCGGCCACTGCCCAGTGGGTCAAGGACGAAGCCGCTGACGAGCTCCTCAATCTGCGACGAGAAGTGGCACTGGACGCCCTGCTGTCCCTCGCCGAGTGGGACCGCGACGCCGTGGTGTCGCGCTGCACTGCCACCACCATCGTGGCCTACCCTGCCGCAGACCTGCGCTTCGGCGGTCAATCCGCTGCTGTAGCCGACATGATGAAGGTGCGACCGGTTGGGGCTGGGGGGCACTACTACTTCAAGATGATGCCCGAACTCATCGCTTCCCTCGTCGATGCGGCGGTCAGTGAAATGCCAGGGACGCCGCGCTGAGGGCCGGCACAGAGAGCTGCTGATGAGCTGGCTGTTCGGATTTGGCCTGTCGGGAGACTTCGCTCCGTCCCGGTAGTCGTCTTCGCCGTCGAGGGGCTGAGCGACCCGCCGTTCAGCGTCCGTCTCGGACGCCAAGAGGCTCGTTCGGGGAACAAACACCGACGAGAGCGTGGCGCACTCCGCGGGGATCACGCGGATCGGGCACCCGGGCGAGGCGGCCCAGCGGTCCGGGCAATTCTTCCGGTGCGGCCTCCGGATGCTCTCGGAGTTGGTCAAGGGCAGCGGGCGGGACCAGCGATGACGCTCCGGCAGGCACGGCCTTCCAGGTGGTCACGGGGCGTCAAGAACTCCATGATCTTGGAAGCCGTGCCTGTTCCGCTCTCCCCGGCCGATCCGCCACCGGCGAGAGGTGGGTCACTTCCGGTGGTACACGCGGGTCATCGGATTCGGCAGCTTCAGGAGGCCGGGCCGCAGTTCAGTACGGCAGGGTTGATCGTTCCACGCTGCACCTTCGCGTCGTGGGGCTCGGCGAAACCGGCGTTGGTGATGAAGAACCGACTTCCGTGTACCGCGATGGAGGTGGGTGAAGCGAGGCCGTCCGAGGCGGTCAGGACGGGCTCGATGGTCCCGTCGGGGTGGACGACCGCGACCTGGTTGAGGCCGTTCTGCGCAGCGAGCACCACGTCGGAACGGTCACTGGGGAAGTTGAAGTCGTCGACGCCGGTGAGGCCGCTGGCCACGGTGTGGATGTGACCGGGGGTGCCGGCGGCAGTGACCGGGATCCGCAGCAGCGTGCCCTTCGCAGTGTTGGAGACCCAGACGGCGCCCCTGTGGAAGCGGAGCCCGTTCACGCCGAACGGGATGGACGGATCAGGCGCGAGGGCGGGTCCGGTCAGCCAGACGGTCGCCTTTCCGCCGGAGGCCGGGACGGCCCAGACGATGCCCTTGTTGCTGTCGGCCACGTACAGGGTGCGCGTGACGGCATCGAGGGCCAGGCCGTTGGGCATCCCGTCGGTGGGCAGGGCGGCGATGCGGCGAGGGGCGCCGCCCGGGGGCAGCTTCCACACGCCGGCCCGCGAGGCGTCGCCAGAGACCACGTTGTAGTAGGTGGAGCCGTCGTGGTCGTGCGTGATGCCGCTGAATGCGTCGCCCGGTTGCCCCGCTACGAGCACCGTACTGCGCCCGGACAGGGCGACCCGGAGCAGCGCCGGACGCTCGCCCGCCGCAACGTACCCACCGAGTACGGAGACGGTCAGCGAGTTGTCCGGATTGACAGCGATGTTCTCCGGCGCGCCGCCGGCGGTGAAGTCGAATGCGGCCAGCGTCTTCACGCCGCTGACGACCGGCTGCGGGGACGAGGGCCGGGTCGCCGCGGACGCGTACGGTGCCGAGACGACGACGGCCGCCACGGCGATCATCGCCGCGAGTCTGGACCGCTTCTTCAGGAGCGTTGCCGTGGGGGCTGCCGTGGAGATTTCCATGAGTGCATCGCACTTTCTCGAAAGGGCACAGCGGTGGCTGCGCAGGACATGGAGCATGAAGGGAGGGGGTGGGTCAGTCGCTCAACCGGCCCCGGAAGAACACGTTTCTTCGATGGCGAAGTCGGTCTGCGCGGTCGTACGGCTCCCATTGGCTGTTGTTGCCGTACGACCGTGGTGATGACCGTGCGCCCCTGCGGGACGCACGGTCAGTCCTCGGCGGTAGGGAGCGGAAGAAGCGGGTGGTACGCGGGCACGGCGACGGCGGCGACCACGACGTGCATGACCATCAAGGCGACGACGGCCCCCCAGCTGGTGCCGGGCTGGCTGTCGGAGACGCCCACCATGATGTCCGGGATCAAGCTGAGAATTACGACGCCGAGCACGAGGTTGCGCAGCAGTCCGGAGGGGTGCGCCGAGCGGGCGCGGACGATCGCCCAGCCGGCAGCGCCGACCAGGACGCCGAAGACAGTGAAGGGCGCGTAGGCGGAGAACTGGAGGGGCTGGAAATCGTGAGAGGCCCCTGCGGCGTGGGCTATCGCGGCGACGACGGCGTTGAGGCCGACGGCGACGGCCGCGGTGCCGAACAGACCGCCGGTGACGACGAGGCCGCTGGGGCGGACCCGACGGGTGGCGAGCTGGTGGCTCATGAGGATTCTCCGGATCGGGGTATCGGGTGGGGACGGGGAGAGTGAGGAAGCAGGCCAGGTCAGCCGGCGATGACGACGGAACGGCGGCCAGCAGTGGTGTCGGTGACGGCGGTGAGCATCCAGGCGGCGACGTCGGCGCGACTGATGGTCTCGCCCATGCGCAACGTGGCTGACTCGGGCAGCAGTTTGACGGCGCCGGCGGCGGGGCCGTTGGTGAGGCGGACGGCGTGGACGAGGGTGTAGTCGAGGTGGCTGGCGCGCAGCGCGTCCTCGGCGGCCGCCTTGTCCTTGACCATGGCGCCCGTGGCCGTTTGGGACATCAGCTAGGCGGGCGCGCTCAGGCGCTCGCGCCCAGGCCGCGCATCCACCTTCTGGGGCGAGCGCACGGTGTGGCCCGCGGCCAGGGCCTGGTCGACGACGAGGCGTCCGGTGGCACCGGTGGCGCCGAGCACGAGCAGTTTCACGGGGACTCCTGAAGGTTTCGATGCTGCTCGGAACCCCGGGCAGTGACTTCAAGCTTTAACTCAAAACGTAGCGGCAATCGCTTCAAGCTTCAAGTGAAACTGAGGGTGGATTCACTTCAAGGGTTAAGTGACGGTACATTGAGCGCATGACGAATACCCCGGCTGACGAGGCGCCGCGTTGGCTCGACGAGGAGGAGCGCCGCGCATGGCTCGGCCTGGTCGGCCTGGTGCGGCGTCTGGAGCACGCGCTTGATGCGCAGCTGCGCGAGGAAGGGCTGACGCACTTCGAGTACGGGGTGATGGCAGGACTGTCCGAGTCACCGCGGCGGGAGTTGCGCATGAGCGCTCTCGCCGCCTACGCCGAGGGCTCGCTTTCCCGTCTTTCCCAAGTCGTCGCCCGCCTCGAACGCAAGGGGTACGTCCATCGGCGCCCCGATCCAGCCGACGGCCGCTACACCCTGGCCACCTTGACCGACGAGGGGTACGAGAAGCTCGCCGGCGCAGCCCCTGGCCACGTCACGGAAGTGCGACGACTGGTGTTCGACCCGTTGACCAAGGCGCAGGTCGGGCAGCTAACCCACATCAGCCGGCGCATCCTGCACGCCATCGACCCCACCTCCCCGACGTTGCCGGACCTTCCTCGGTCGGGCCGCTGACGGCCCGTCAGAGCCGATAGGGACCGAAGCATCCCCGTGCGACCACGACCAGCAGGGCGGTGTAGGCCAGGTTCGCGGCCGCGAGTGACGTTTCGGAGCGGCGCAGGTGGACCACGGATCCGCCGCCCGCGAGAGTGATGCCGCCCAGCGCCGCCACTGGAACGAGGATTGGGGCGGTGCCGGTGGCCCCTGGAAGGTCCAGGCCGAGGCCGACCAGTGCGTCGAGCAGTCCGATCACCTTGGCGGAAGAGGTGGAGAACCCTTCGACCCAGCCGACGGTGTCGGCGAGTTGGGCTCTGCTGCGCAGGATCTTCATGGCACCGACCGTGAATGACCCGGGGACCGCGCGGTGTCCATGTGCAGCGAAGCCGCCCCGGCCGTAGTAGGCCGGGGCGGCTGAGCGGCGTGTGCGGCCCCCGCCGGGCCGGCGGGGTCAGTCCGCGTTCACCAGCTTCCACAGCTGACTGTCGGCGTTGGTGTCTGTGTTCTGGACGAGCTGGGCGCCTGCCGAGGTCGACCCACCGGACACGTCGAGCAGCTTGCCGCTGTTCACGTTCTTGATCTTGTAGTAGCCGCTTCCGGTGTCGATCAGCGTCCAGTGCTGGTCCGCGGTGTTGGTGTCGGTCGCCTGGATGATGTTCGCACCGTCCGCGGTGGAGGCACCGCTGACGTCCAGGACATTGGGGCTGTTCCGGCTGACGACCTTGTAGCTGCCGTCACCTACCGGGACGAAGCGCCAGTTCTGGTTCGCCTGGCCATTGTCGGTCCACTGGTCGATGTTGCGCCCGGAGGCCGTCGACGCACCCGAGACATCGGCCACAAGCGCGCTCTTCTTGTCAACCAGCTTGTAGTAGGCGTTCGTGGCCGGGAACGAGATGGAGGCGAACGCGTCCAGGGCGCAGACGGTGTTGGACGAGGAAGCGTTCTTCGTGCCGGTGCACACCACCTTGATCGTGTGCGGGCCCGCGGGCAGGTCCGTCTTCTCGAACAGCGGCACCTGCTTCGTCACCGTCGAGGCGTAGGCGTCGATGCCCGCCTGGGCCAGGGTGCCGTCGAGGTAGACGTCCACCTTGCCCATGTTCGGTTGCGTCATGCCGAGGTAGCGCACGCCCGTGCCGTTGAACGAGAACTCGGCGTAGTTGCCGGCCGTGTTCGTGTACTTCTCGGACCCGTTCAGGTCCTTGGTGTCGTTCCAATTGGACCAGGTGCCGGAGTAGGTGACCCCGGCCGCCTTGTCGTCGACGTGGTTCCAGCGCTGCCGCACGAGTGCCTTCGACGCGGCGGAGGCGTTGCCCTGGGCGTCCACGACGTAGAGGCGGTAGTCACCTGCCGTCTGCGGGACGCGGATGCTCGTCGACGTGCCGCTCGCGCTGGTCATGGTGGGACCGGTGGCGAACGTCGTCGTACCGGCGGGGGCCAGCCACAGCGTTTTGGTCGCGTCTGCGAGGCTGCGCACCGGAATGGTCATCACGCCCTTGCCGGTGAAGGTGGCGGCGGGCAGCGCGTAGTCCTGCGGGGCCACGGTGCCGGTGGGGATGATGTCCTTGTAGGCGTTCTCCAGCCCCGCGTTCACGGCGATGCTGTACGCCTGCGACGGCCACACCTTGTCCGCGAACACGTGCACGTCCTCAAAGGTGCTGTTCGGGACGTTCTTGCTGAAGATCCTGCCGACGTTGCCGTAGGTGTTGCTGAAGGTCAGGTCGTGCTGCCGGCCCCAGTTTCCGGAGTGGATGGTGTCCGCGACGTTCGGGTCCAGGTCGAGGACGTTGTCGTGCTCGTTGATGAAGGCGGAGCCTTCGTCGGGGTGGAGTCCGTACTTCTTGCCCGCCGGCATGCCCTGGATGTAGTTGTTGCTGATCTCGGTGCCCGGCTGGCTGCCCAGCGTGTAGATGGCGGCGGAGTCAGCGAGCAGCTGCATGGTGTCGATGAGCTCGTTGTACTTGACGGTGTTGTTCCGCGCCGTGGTGGTCGGGTTCCCGGGATTGATGGAGTTCGTGGAACCGTCGAAGTTCCACCATCCCCAGCCGAGGCTGATGCCGTTGAAGGGGGTCTTCTCGATCCGGTTGTGCTCCAGATCCAGGGTGTCCACGAAGTACGCCGAGACGGGGCTGGATCCCTCGAACAGCACCGCGCTGTCGTAGAGGTAGTTGTCCGTGACGGTGATGTTCTTGCAGAGTCCCTCGACGTCCACCGGGTACTCCTCGTGGTTGGTCGAGGTGTAGTCGCCGATGTACACGCCTTGCGGGTTGCCCACAGTGATGGCGGATCCGGCGATGTCATTGACGTAATTGCCGGTCAGCTGCGAGTCCGTCACGTCGTTGGCCAGGGTGATCCCATCGGCACCGGTGTGCTGCACGGTGTTGCGCTTCAGGACGATCCCGTCGGCGTTCTCGATCTGGACGGCCGCCGGCGGCAGTTCGAGGTTGCGGTAGGTGTAGGCGTGGAAGTTCTGCTTCGCGTACACGGTCGAGACGGCGTTGCCCTGCTGGCCCTGCCGGAAGACGGAGCCCGCGACATTGCTCAGGTTCCAGTCGGAGTGCTCGATCGTGAGACCGGAGAACGTGATGTTCCGCGCGTGGTCGGTCCTGGACGTGCCCGCGACCTTGAGGAGGGTGGTCACGCTGTTCGGCGCGAACACCTGCGCTGTCGTCATGTCCTCGGAGCCGGCCTTGTAGTAGTAGACCGTGTGGGTGCTCTTGTCGAAGTAGAACTCGCCCGGCTGGTCCAGGAACTCGTAGGCGTTACTGACGATGTGGGTGCCGCTGACCGGGAAGTTCCCGTTGGCCGCGCCCTGGGCCATGGCCGCGCCCGGCTGCTGGAACAGGGCGACGCGACTGGCACCGTCCGAGCTCGTGGTGATCTGCCGGACGCCCACGACAGCCGTGGTCCAGGTCGTCCCCGCCTTGATCTCGACGTCGTCCTGGTTGTTGGCGACGGCGGGCAGGTCGGAGAGGCTGTACTTGGCTCCGTCGCACTGCGATCCCGACTCCCAGGCCCAGGGAGCCTGGCCTGCCGTGATGCTGTACTTCCCGTAGCATCCGGTCGTGTTGATCGTCTTCGACGCCATCTGGGCGCGCTTGTCGTTGACGTAGAGCGCGCGGAGCTTGACGTCGCGGTTCAGCGGGGCCTTCCAGATGTTCCCGCTGTGCTGGGTCCAACCAGTCACCTGAACGCCGGCGTTCAGGACCGGCTTCTCGTTCTGGTAGGCGGAGTAGACGACATGGTGGCCGTTCGTCCCGGAGTCGGCCGACGTGAAGGCGATCGTGCTGCTCACGGGGTAGTTTCCGCCGCGGAGGAAGACGTTGATGTCCCCGGTCATGTCACTGTTGACCGTGCGCACGACGTCCCGCGCGCGCTGGAGGGTCTTGAAAGGCGCCGTGATCGTACCGGCGTTGGAGTCGTCACCATTGGGGGCGACGTAATAGGTCGCCTGGGTCGCGGCTGAGGCCGGCAGCGGTGTGGCGAGGGACTTCACCAGCGCAGCCGAGCAAGCCACGGCAAGCACGGCCGGCACCTTGCGGAGGGTGCAGGTGAGGGGCTTCATCGTCTACCCCTCCTGCTTCTACGGACGGTCGGCATAGCGTTCATGTGGCGGCTCCGGGGTGGTGTCACTGCGGTTGAGCGGAGGTTCATCGCCCCGGCCGTCAAGCGTCACGAGGCTCAGAAGCGTGGGTGAGCGGCACGATCTCGCTTCTGGGGGCGACTTCAGCGGGGAGTGGATCCCATTCGTTGAGCGGCTGCACTCAACTAATGTGGGAAGAAATTAGCCGCCTCATCAAGGGGCTCGTCAAGACTGTGTATGAAACTTTCTGGGTGAACCTGCAGAAGCAGGCTCTACCTATGTGAGGTTTAGTCCAAGGAGGTCCCGTTTGCCCTTTCAGAGCTCAGGCCGACGTCCTTAGTGGCGAGTAAAATGAGTAGTACTTATCAAGTGTCAGCTCGTAAGACTCACGTGAGTCGCTTGACCTGTCGCAGCGCGGGCGCGGTTTCGACGTACTGGACGCCCGGCAGGGTGCCGACGTGCTCGGCCAGCTAGCGGTAGAGGTCGTTCGTGTTGCGGGTGAGGGCCGTGGCGACCATATTGTGCGGCCCGGTGACCGCCGCGGCGAAGCTGATGGGCGCGTGGGAGGCGAGGGCGGTGCCGACGTCCTCCAGCCTGGCGTGGTCCACCCGGAGCCATAGACAGGACATGAGCCGGAAGCCCAGCCGGCGGGGCGGGAACTCGGTGCAGATCAGCACGACATACTCGGCCACGAGACGGTCCACCCGCCGTTTGACCGTGGAGTTCGTCAGCCCGGTCGCCGCGGCGAGCTGCGAGTGGCTCGCCCTCGCGTCCTCACTCAGCGCCGCGATCAGCAAGTGGTCGGCCTCGTCGAGGACCGCGGGTTCGGCGTCCGGTTCCATGACGGGCTGCGACGGTGATGTCAGGGCAGTGCGCTGCTCGGGAGTGAGGGGGCAGGGCTTGGTGGCCCAGACCGGCGGGTCACCGTCGTAGACGTGCAGCAGGCAGTGGGCGTTGATGACGGTGACGCGGTTCATCCGGTGCAGGCTCGGCAGCAGGGGCGCGTCGTTCTCCTCGGTCGCCGGCGCGGTGATGCCGCAGTGGAACTCGGTCCATCCAGGACACGATTGCACCATCGGCCAAGCTCCGTGCCTGGATGTTCGCTGAGTCTCCGCCCGACGACCTCATTGAGGTCTGACCAGATCTCCGCGATTCCGGCCGACCCAGTCAAATCAGTGATGAACTGCGTTCCAATGCTTCAGCGTCAATACCAAGCGCGATGAGTGCCTCTTTGTGAAATGCGGCGTCGACTCCGAATTTTTGCTTCGTCACTTCGCTGAGCAGAGTCTTCCTGCAACGACAACACGACGTCCATGTCCTCCGCTCGCCCCGGCGGGAGGCTCACTCCATGGCCGGCCCGCAGCTCATCCGCCAGGCGCTTCTTCCCGTCAGTCGTCCAGCGGAAGGACCTTCGCAGCGGGCGCTGGACGAACTGGGCATCGCGTACCAGCTCCGGTACGCGATCGGGTCGAGCTGCGCGAAATCCAATGGGTGCGGCTCTTTTGAAGTGAAGGTCGTGGATCACGCGGTTGGTGTGTATCCGGCCTGGTCGGGGCCGGGGTAGAGCCGCTGGTGTTCGCGCTGGGTGTGGAAGGTCCCGTAGGCGTCGAGGTTGTTGTCGGCGGTGATGCCCAGCGGTCGCCAATGAGGTGGCGGCAGGTGCCTTCGATGGCGCCGGTGGCGATGGGCCAGCCGGCTTCGAGTGCCGTGTCGTGTGGAGCTGGTCGAGGTGGCCATCCATGAGCCCCTTCAACACCGAAGACAGGATCACCGCGACTCCTACGCGATGCAGACATAAACACTCTTGACAAAAACACGCGCGCGTGAACACAAGGATACCGAGAAGAAAGCGGCTCAACATTCCCTCTGCCGAAGGTGACTAATTTCTCGGAAAAGTCAAAATTTACTTTCCCTGAGCTCTGGTCGATAGTGGGCACCCGAATCGAGAGGAGCTCTCCGTTGTCGCTATCCAATGACTCCCCTGCGCGTCAGGTCGAGTGGGAACAGGCACGAGTTTCCACACTGTACGAGCTGCTCACAGAGCGGATCTCCGAGGCACGGACACGCCTGGCGGAAGTACTCAGGACCCCGGCCGAGAGTGCGAGCGAGACATACGAGCGCGGGATCGCCGCCGACCGCCTGACACAGGAGATCGCACGGCTCGAAGGGGCCGAAAACGGACTGGCCTTCGGCCGCATCGACTGGGCGAACGGCACCACACTGCACATAGGCCGGATCGGCCTGCAGACAGAGGACGCCGACCTGCCCCTGCTCGTCGACTGGCGTGCGAACGCGGCGCGGCCCTTCTATGAGGCCACGCCGGTTCACCCGATGAACCTGCGGCGACGCCGGCACCTGCGCCTGGACGGGCGCGCGGTGGTCTCGGTGAGCGACGAGCTGTTGGACGGCTCCGCCCCGACCACCGAGGACGTCGTGGGCGACGGCCCCTTGACCGAGGCCCTTTCGGCACGGCGTACGGGCCGCATGCACGCAGCCGTCGCAACGTTGCAGACCGAGCAGGACAAGATCGTCCGCTCCGCGCACCGCGGCGTGACGGTGGTGCAGGGCGGGCCCGGGACGGGCAAGACGGTGGTCGCGCTGCACCGGGCGGCGTATGTCCTGTACGCGTTCCCGCGCGCCGCGAAGGAAGGCGTCCTGGTGGTCGGGCCCAACGCGCGGTTCCTCGACTACATCTCCCAGGTCCTGCCCTCGCTCGGCGAGAATGACGTCGTGCTGGCGACATGCCGGGAACTGGCCGGAGTGGTCCCCACCGCGGTGGAGTCGTTCGACACCGCACGTGTCAAGGGCAGTTCCGCTCTCGCTGACGCGCTTGCCGGCCTGCTGGGCGCCCAGCAAAGTCCGCACGGCGACCTCACCTTGCGGGTCGGGCAGGACGTGGTTCACCTTGCGGAAGCCACCGTCCGTACCGCACGCGACGCCGCCGTGGCGACCGGGCTGGGACACAATCCAGCGCGCCAGGTGTTCAAGGAGCTTTTGGTCGACGCCCTCACCGAGACGCTGGAACGCAATACAGGTGACCTCTTGGAGCAGATCGACAACGAGGTGGCCCAGCTGACGGGCCGCAACCTCGACCGATTCACCGCGGTGGACCTGCACCACCCCGGCCCCGACGATGCAGCCGTCTCGGGATCGGCCGCCCTTTTCGACGCGGACGCCGTCCGGGCCGAGCTCCTCGACGACCCCCACGTCGACCAGGCCGTGGAAACACTGTGGCCGCGGCAGACACCCGAAGGCCTCGTACGGGCACTCCTGACAGACCTCGGCGCTCTCACCGAGTACCTTCCCCGACTGACACCGGACGAACGGTCGCGTCTGCTGCGCGCTCAGGACGCGCCGTGGACCGATGCCGATGTAGCACTGCTGAACGAGGCGGCTTACTTGGTCGACGGCCCGCCGGAGCGCGTGTACGGGCACGTCGTCGTCGACGAGGCACAGGAATTGACCGCCATGCAGTGGCGGATGATCGTCCGCCACTGCCCGGCAAAAGCCATGACGCTGATGGGCGACTTCGCCCAGGCGGGCCCGGTCACGACGGCGCAGGACTGGAAGGAAGCGTTGAGTCCGCATGTCGGCCCACGGTTCCAACTGCACAGTCTGACGGTCAGTTACCGCACCACGCAGGAGATTCTCGCGAGTACCCGAGAACTGCTCGCCCGGATCGCACCGGACCAGAAGCCGACACGGTCACTGCGCACTGGCGAGACTCCCCGCACCGTGACCACACCCGCTGAGAAGCTGGTCGCCACCGTCGTCCAGGAACTTCGCACCCAGAGCTCCGCGTACCCGGGCGAGCTCCTCGGGGTCATCTGCGCAGAGACGAGGGTGGGCGAGCTGACGGCCCTTGGCATCGCACAGCACGCACGCATCGTTCCAGCATCCGAAGCGCGCGGGCTGGAATTCGACGCAGTCGTCGTCATCAGCCCCGAAGAGATCACCACGGCGCGCCCCGGCGGGGAAAGGGACCTGTACGTCGCCCTAACCCGGGCGACCAAGCGGCTCTGCACGATCACCGTCCAGCCCGCCTGACACACTCCGTCCGCTTCCCACCACTCAGACGGCGCAGACATACGCGAGCACGGCAAACACCACGACAAAGAAGGCACCATGGCGAAGGACTTCGACACCCCACGCAACGACGGCATCATCGACAACCTTGAGGAGCTCAACACCCGCAGCACCAGCAAATCCACTCTTGCCATCGACATGGACGAGTCCGAGGCCGCCGAGGGCCTCGAACTGCCCGGTGCCGATCTTTCGGGCGAGGAGCTGGTAATCCAGGTACTTCCGCAACTGGACAACGAATTCGTCTGTACGGTCTGCTTCCTCGTGCACCACCGCAGCCAACTGGCCGAGGCAAGCAGCGCTCCCGTCTGCCGCGACTGCGACGTCTGACCGTGCGCGCGTGATGTCGTCCTCGAGAGGTCAAGTCGCGGCGAGGTAGCTCGCGATGGGGTCGAACCGGTATGGGATCTTCTCAAGTCCGCGACACAGAACCGGCGCTGCCGCTTGGCCCCCGTGTCCTTCACCCAGCCGGTCACTGTGTCCTCATCAAGGGCGTTGCGGGCACCCCCATCGAAAAGTAGGTCCTCGCGGCCGCGCCGGCGCGTACCCCAAAGCCCGCGAACCCACGTCAGCCCGCACGTGGTCGGGTGCCAAGCCCTCCGCGCCGCCGACGAGATGCTGACCCAAGCCGACCGAGAAGGCCTGCCCGCCTCACGCCGCCACCGCTACCTCAACGGCCACCTCGACCAGCTCCACTACGACACGGCACTCGAAGCCAGCTGGCCCATCGCCACCGGCGCCATCGAAGGCGCCTGCCGCCACCTCATCGGCGAACCGCCTCGACATCACTGGCGGCCGCTGGGGACTCGAAGGAGCCGAAGCCGTCCTCCGCCTCCGCGCCCTCACCGCCAACAACGACCTCAACGCCTACGGGACCTTCCCCACCCAGCGCGAACACCAGCGGCTCTACCCCACCCCCGACCAGGCCGGATACACACCGACCGCCTGATCCAGGACCTTCACTTCAACCGGTCCGACTCCCTACCTCAAGCATGCCACCGCCGCTCTCCTGCGCCTGCTGGGCGACCGGTTCCACGCTCGCTCCGGATCGGCCGACACGGGGGCAGGTGTCGGAAACCCTCAAACATCTCGACGTCCGTGTCGCTTTCTCGGCGGATCGAACCGATGGCTGGCCGTGGAGCTGTACGTGTTCGAGGGTGACGGCGGGAAATATCTGATCGCGGCGGTCCGCGCCGCAAGGGAGAGCTCTGTGAACACCAACCCAGCGCACCCGCCGATACAACACCGAACGGCCACACTCGTGATGGCCTGCGTCGGCGTGTTCGTCGCCTATCTGCCAGTGACCACAGTCGCAGTGAGCCTGCCGGCCATCCAAAGGGCCCTGCACACCACGACGGCCGAGCTGTCCTGGGTCTCGGACGCCTTCGTCCTGCCCATGGCCGCGCTGATCCTGACCGCCGGGGTCTTCGGTGACGTCCACGGCCGCAAGAAGGTCTTCCAGGTCGGCCTCGCCTTCGCTGCCGTCGGCGCCGCCATCGCATTGTGCGCCCAGTCCGTGCAGGTGCTGTGGGCCGGCCAGGCGGTCGCCGGGCTCGGCGCGGCCGCCGTGCTGCCCACCACGCTGGCCCTGATCAGTCACGCGGTCCCCGACCCGCGCGAACGCAACAAGTACGTCGGCCTGTGGGCCACCGCGCTCCTGGCCGCCCTTGCCGTAGGCCCTCTGATAGCGGGCGTCATCCTCCACCACGCCACCTGGCGCTGGATCTACCTCCTGCCCATCCCCGCCTGCCTCATCACCATGGCGGTCGCCGCCAGGCTGGTGGGCGACTCCCGGGCACCGGGCTCACGGCGCTTGGACTGGCCCGGCCAGATCACCGCAGCCTTCGCCATCATGGCCCTCGTCTACGGCGTCATCGAGGGCGGCAGCGCCTCCTTCACGGACACCCGGGTGGTCGTGTCGCTGATCGTGGCCGCGCTCAGCGCCGTCGCCTTCGTGGTGGCGGAGCGCCGCAGCAGCAGTCCCATGCTGGACCTGTCGCTGTTCCGCAGCCCGGCGTTCACCGCGACGGCCCTGATCGCGACGATCACCTTCCTCGGGCTGATCGGTTTCTTCTTCGTCCTGAGCCTGTACTTCGGCCTCGTGCAGCAACTGGACACTCTCGCCGCCGGCTACCGCTTCCTCATGGTCACTCTGCTGGCCATCGTGGTCGGAATCCCGGCCGGACGCCTGCTGCACCGGCTGTCGGCACGCCTGCTCATCACCAGCGGACTGCTCATCACGGCAGCAGCCCTGCTGTCACTGACCACCCTCGACGCCGACACCTCCTTCGGATCTCTGGCCTGGCGGCTGGCCCTGCTCGGCGGGGGCCTGGGCGCGGTCATGACGCCGATGACGGCCACTGCGGTCGCATCGGTCCCGCACCACCTCGGGGGCATGGCCGCCGCCGGCAACAACGCCTTCCGCCAGGTCGGCGGCGCACTCGGACCCGCGGTCCTCGGCGCCTTGCTGACCACCAAGGCCACCAACGCGCTGTCCGGCCACCTGACCAGTTCCGGACTGCCGGGAGCGACAACGGCCCGGATCACCTCGGCCGTGGACAGCAACGGTCTGGGGGTGGTGGCTCAGATGGATTTGGGAATCGCCCGAGGCCGTGCGCTGAACGCCGTCAGCGACTCCTTCCTCGACGGAATCCACCAGTGTCTGATCGTCGCTGCGGCTCTGGCCCTGGTTGCCGCACTGGTCGGCGCTGTGCTGCTGCGCCCGCCACGGCAGCACTCGACGCCCGGCACACCGGTCATCCAGGGCGATCAGCATCGACCGGCCCGGGAGGCCGCTGATGTGCCGCTGCAGACCGACCTTTCCGCAAGGCACCCAGCAGTCTGACGGCCACCCGGAGTCGGGTGTTCCCTGTGGGGACGGCGGGACACCAAGCGAGGCCGGGAGCAAAATCTGCCCGCTCCCGGCCTCCCACCCTGCCGACACACAGCCGCAATCGACCGCTATGGTCCGAACCGACTCCATCCTGGAGCCCCCACGGGCTGCCTGCCCGACCTCACCACCCACCAGTCAGCCCGACAGGAGCACCGGTGCCCTCGCCCACGCTCGATTCCCTCGACCTGAAGCTCCTGCAGGCACTGCAACTGGACGGACGCGCCCCCTTCAACCGGATCGCGGCCGTGCTCGACGTCTCCGACCAGACCGTGGCCCGGCGTTACCGACGTCTGACCACCACCGTCAACCTCCGCGTCCTGGGCATGACGGACGGCACCCGGCTCGGCCGGCAGAACTGGCTCGCCCGCCTGCACTGCTCACCGGACGTGGCCGAACGGCTCGCCGACGCACTGGCCAAACGCCCCGACACGCTCTATGTCGCCCTCATGTCCGGCGGCACCGAGATCATCTGCGGGATGAAGCCACGCAACACCCGCGAACGCGACGAACTGCTCCTCGAACGGCTGCCCCGCACCCCGCACGTTGGTTCCGTAACGGCCCACTGCCTGCTGCACCGTTTCTACGGCGGCCCGCTCGGATGGCTCACCAAGATCGAAGCACTCGACGCAGGGCAGCAGGAAGCCCTGCGCCTGCCGACACCTGCGCCCCTCGAAGTCCCGGTCCTGCTGGACGCCGCGGACGACGAACTCCTGGCCCTGCTGGCCCGGGACGGCCGCACCACGCTGAGCGCGCTGCAAACCGCCACCGGCCAGCCGGAATCCGCCGTCAAACGGCGGCTGGACCGCCTGCGATCCACAGGGGTCCTCTACTTCGGCGTCCAGTACGACCACGAGACCATGGGTCACGACGTGCAGGCCATGCTCTGGCTCACCGTCGCCCCTCACGCCACCGCCGCAGTCGGACGAGCCCTGGCCGACCATCCCGAAGTGCAGTTCGCCTCAGCCACGACCGGCCTTGCCAACCTCGTCGCCTTCGGTCTTTTTCGTAGCCCCGAACACGTCTACGCCTATCTCAACGAGAAGATCGGCATTCTCGACGGCATCCGATCCGTCGAGACCGCCTTCATCCTGCGACAGGTCAAGCAACTCATGTACGCGCCAGGCCGCTGACTGCGCGAGCAGGGACCGTTCACCTCGTCCGCCATCCCAGCGGCCGGGAGGTGTGATTCATCGTCTGACACGACGAAGCCCGGACGGCGCCCACCGACCCATGACTGTCCAAGAACTGGCAGAACTTCACGGAGATCCTGCGGTGCCACGTTCACTCCCGTTCGTTCGCGCACCGATCGGAGGATGTGACGGTGGTTCAGTTCACCGCGCGCAGCTTGGTCTGCTGGAAGACGAGCGAGCGCAGCGTCTCTTCTGTGTGAGCATCGGCCGGGGTGACGACGCAGAGGCGTTGTTCGGAGCCGTCCTGGACGGCCAGCACGTCGTAGTGCAACGTCATCACTCCGGCGGCCGGGTGCAGGACGCGTTTGGTGCCGTTGGTGCGTTGCTGCACGGTGTGGTCGTCCCACCAGGCCGCGAAGTCGCTGCTTGCGCGGCGCAGGTCGGTGATCAGGCGGAGGAGGCGCGGGTCGTCCGGGTGCCGGGCCAGGTTGGCGCGCAGGTTGCCGACGTGCTCGCGGGCGATGCGATCCCAGTCCAGCTGGAAGTCTCGGGCGGCGGGGTCGACGAACAAGGGTTCCGTGCTGTTCGTGCCGACCGTGAAGCCGGGACCGAACAGGGCCACGGCCGCCGCGTTGTGCGCGAGGACATCGAACCGGAAGTCCACGATCCAGGCCGGAGTCGTCGGCATGCTCTCCAGCAGTTTCCGCAACGACTGGCTCGCCGGGGCCGGCACATGCCGGGCAGGCGGGGCCTCGCCCCGCGCGATCAGGTGCAGATGGTGACGTTCCGCCTCGGACAGCCTCAGCGCCTGAGCCACCGCGTCCAGCACAGCAGTTCCGGGTACACCGACGCGGCCCTGTTCCAGACGGATGTACCAGTCGATGCTGACGGCGGCGAGTTGCGCGACTTCCTGGCGTCGCAGCCCGGGCGTGCGGCGCTGGCCGAACTCCGGCAGGCCCACGTCCTGCGGCCGTACGCGCTCCCGCATCGCTCGCAGGAAAGCCGACAATTCAGGCCGGTTCGTGGCTCGGGGCTCTGGCACGAACCCAGTCTGCGGCATCGCGCAGCCGTGCGTCATCCGGTGAAGGTGGCACTCCGGGCACCAGGATGCCCAAGATCTCCCCGGCTGTCGTCGCGGATCGCAGTCTTCTCGGTGTTCGCAGCACACCGCTGAACAGGAGCACACACACCATGACTGCCGACAACAACCCCTTCGCCCGCCTCCCGCAGGTGCCCGGTTTCGAGGTCAAGAGCACCGCGGTCGCCCACAACGAGGCCCTGCCGCCGGCCCAGCTCTCCGGCGTCTTCGGCGTCCCCGGCGGCCAGGACATCTCCCCGGACCTGACCTGGTCCGGTGCGCCCGAGGGCACCAAGAGCTTCGCGGTGACCGTGTTCGACGCCGACGCGCCGTCGATGTCGGGCTTCTGGCACTGGGCCGTCTTCAACATCCCGGCCAACGTGACCGCCCTGCCCGCCGGAGCCGGTGACGCCGCCGGTTCCGGGCTCCCGCAGGGCGCTACCCAACTGCCCAACGACGCCCGCCTGCCGCAGTACATCGGCGCGGCTCCGCCCGCCGGACACGGCGAGCACCGCTACTTCATCACCGTGCACGCCCTCGACGTCGAGGACCTCGGCGTGCCCTCCGACGGCACTCCGGCGTACCTGACCTTCACCATGGCCAGCCACACCCTCGCCCGCGCCACCATCGTGGCCACCGCCGAGACCCCCGCCACCTGAAAGACACCCCACGGCCCCTCCACCTGAAAAGCAGGGGCTACGGGAAGGAGTCTCAGCACGGCGAGGCACGCCTGCCACGCTCGACGGCCCGGCCGAGGTAACAGGCCGACGCCGCCTTCAACGGGGGCCCGCGCCCTCGATAGCGCCCGGTTGACGGTCTGTTGGGTGAGCGACAGCTCGCCACCGGCAGGCCGTCTGACCGGTGTCGTCACCCACGCGCCGGCACCGACGTAGGTGCCGGGTCGACCAGGATCGGTATCCATTGACGCCCGCAGATCCTGATGATCCAATGGGCGCGGGCTGCGATCAGGTCATGGCAGCGCCCCGGCAGGGCCGATGACAGCGACAGCACCTCGCCGTTTGGATCCGTGACCACCTGTACGCCAACCTGGTGGCGGCGGTGCGCCGAGGTTGAAGGTCCCGTGCGCGCCCGGGCTGTGGGCGAGGCGAACGATCTGCCGATCACATCCAGCTCCGTCAACAACCTCCGCCTGAAGCTCAAACGCCTGATCGCCCGCAAGATCCTGGTCGAGACCGAGCCGGGACTGTTCACCCGGCCCGGCCAGTGACACCTCACGCGAACCCGCGACCTGCGCCTCTACGACAATCGCAACGGCGGACCGGACATCGAGTCACTTTCCACCCTCTCAGGCCGCACCCCACGGCGCTTGACCGTTGGCTGGTCCGTCAGAAGGCGTAGGACCCGAAGCGTGCCACTGCGACGAAGAGGGCGAGGGCGAGCAGCACCACGTTCACGCCGATGTTCGGGTACTCGCGGAGCCGTGCGTGGGTGATAGCAGCCCCGATCATGAGGGCGACGAGACCGCACGCGGCCACCGGCACGAGCACCGTCGCCGTGTTGACCGCGGCCGGAAGGATGAGCCCGAGGGCGCCGAGGAGCTCCGCCGCGCCGATGCCCTTCACCGCTCCGTCGGAGAAGTCCCCAGCCCACGCCTGACCCGACTCGACGAGTTTGGCCCTGGGCTGGGCGAGCTTCATGAGGCCGAATGCGGCGAAGGCCAGGGCCAGGACGGCGGCCACTATCCAGAGTGCGATGTTCATGGTGGTCCTCGAAGAGGGAGGCGGACTGGTCCGCGGAGCAGTGAAGGACTGGGGTCAGGCGGCGATGGGCTTGCGGAGCGGGGAAAGTGCCTCGCTCCAGGCGACGACCTGGTCGAGCAGGGCGTTCAGGGCGCCGACGTGGTGCTCGGCGGGCTTGAAGACGCTGAAGTTCTCGAAGTCGGTCATCAGCGAGAGGGACACCTGCTGCCGGACGTCGGCCATCTGGAGCTCCGCGGCGATCTGGCGGAGGTGCTCGACGGCACGGGTGCCGCCGGCGGACCCGTAGGAGACGAAGCCGACCGCCTTGTTGTTCCACTCGGCGTAGACGTAGTCGAGCGCGGTCTTGAGCACGCCGGGGACGCTGTGGTTGTACTCCGGCGTCACGATCACGAAGCCGTCGAACGACGCGACGGTGTCCGCCCACCGCCGGGTGTGCTCGTTCTGGTAGCGGCCCATGGCGGGCGGGAACGCCTCGTCGAGGTGCGGAAGTGCGTGGCCGGCCAGGTCGACCAGCTCGAACTGGGCGTCCTGACGGGCGGCGGCGGCCTCGCCCACCCATGCCGCCACCTTCTCGGCGTTCCTACCGGGGCGGGTGCTGCCGACGATGATGCCGATGCGAGTCATGGAGAACTCCTCATTTGATTGCTGCGTCAAGCAAATAGAACGGTAGCCCCAAGTACTTCGCGAAGCAAGTATTCTTGGAGGCATGGAAGAACAGCCGCCCGCTCAGGACCGAAAGCCGCTGACCGGAGACGAGGAAGCGTTCGTACGCGCCTACTTCCGGGCGATGCTCACCGTCCCCCGCGCCCTCGACGCCGACCTGCTGCGGGAGCAGGGCATGTCGATGACGGAGTACGTCGCGCTGATGCGCTTGTCGGAGGCGCCGGAGCGGTGGCTGCGGATGGGCGACCTCGCGTCCGGGACCTTCATGTCGCTCAGCGGCATGACGCGCATCGTGCAGCGCCTTGAGTCGCAGGGCTGGGTTCGGCGGGAAAAGTCCCCGGTGGACGGCCGGGGCTGGAACGCCATCCTTACGGATCAGGGCCTGAAGCGATTGCAGCAGGCCTGGCCGACACATCTGGCCAGCGTGCGAAGCCGCATCCTGGATCACACGGCCGACCTCGACCTGCCCGCGGTGGCCGCCGCGATGCGGCGGTTCGCCGAGGATGCGGAGTGTCCCTCGGCCGAGCGTGAGGAGTGAACCAGGGGTAGCCCGGTCAGGTGCCGGCCGTCAGGTCCTGTTCAATACCGGACGGGGTGTCTGCGAGGGCGCCGGTCCGGACCGGAATACATCGTCCTGCGGCGGGAGTGACCAGCGGCCGCCCGCGTCGCCTTTGCGCCGTACCGTTATCGGTCGTAGGCGAGACGGGCCATACGGGGAACCGGCCCGAACGCGCCGGCCTGGAAGTCGGCGAACGCTTTCGTGATCTCCGCCTTGGTGTTCATCACGAACGGGCCTCCGAGAGCGACCGGTTCGCGCAGGGGTGTGCCGCTGTAGACCATCACGCGGGCGCGCTTGTCGGGGTCGACGGCCGCAACCTGCAACGTCGTGGCCACCGCGCCGGTGACGGGGTCGGACCAGCCGGTCTGCCCGGCGTGCAGTTCCCGGCCGCCGATCAGCAGGCGTCCGTCCATGACGTGCGCGAACAGGCGGTGTTCGGTTGGGACTTCGAGGTCGTAGGAGGAGCCGGGGTCGAGTGTGGCGACCAAACCCTGGACCGAGTGGTGGGTGCGGGCCGCACCTGTGACGCCCTCGACGGTGCCGGCGTGGACGTCGATTGTGACGCCTGGTGCCTGGACGCGCGGTATGGCAGCGCGGGTCAGGTCCTGGTAGCGCGACGGCGTCAGCTTCTTCTCGGCGGGCAGGTTGAGCCACATCTGCAGGACGTGCGCGTGTTCGTCGCGATGGGCGAGCTCGCGGTGGATGATGCCGTGCCCGGCGGTCATCCACTGCACCTCGCCGGGCTCAAGGGTGCCGGCGTGGCCAAGGTTGTCGCCGTGTTCGAGGACGCCGTCGACCACCGTGGTGACGGTCTCCAGACCGCGGTGGGGGTGCCATTCGAACCCCGGGGTGGAGAACCAGTCTTCGACCAGGCCGAGGAAGGGGTCGGTCAGGGCCGGATCGGTCGGCACGAAGACCAGGGCCTTGTCGTCGACCTGCGCGTCGGGCCCCAGCTGCTGCTTGGCGGTGATGCGGATCAGCGTCCGGCCCGTCAACTGTGCGGTCACCATTGCTCCTTTGATTCGGAGTGGGATACGGCGCAAGTGCCGTCCTGGATAGGGCCCTTCACAAAGCCGAGCCCGCGCTGCTTCGGCAAGCTGGTAGCCGCACTACGACGCGAGCAGACCGCAGATCAACCGGCCGACCCTGACGATCGCCGGGCAGTCCAAAACTACCGCTACTCCAGCGCAATCCGGCGCCAAGGCCGCCGTCGGCGCCACGATGACGATCGCCGACGGCGGCTACCAAGGCACCGGCCTGGAAGGAGGAGAACAACCGCTCTCACAAGCGGGGTCGCGCCCGCGTCGAGCACGCCTTCGCCCGGATGAAGTGCTGGAAGATCCTGCGCGATTGCCGCCTCAAGGGCGAAGGCGTCCACCACGCGCTGCTCGGCACGACACCCGACCTCGTCCACATCAAATGAAGATCAATTACGGACAACCTTTAGTCGGGAAGAAGTGCGCGTCGAAGGGCCTGGCTGGCCGCGTCGAACGCCTCTCGAACTTCGGCTGCCAAATCGTAGAAGCCGCAAAAAGCGTGAATGAGGCTGGCGTACTCATGGAATTCGACGGGGACGCCGGCGCCTGCCAGGCGATCGGCATACATTCTGTTTTCGTCACGGAACATGTCATAGTTACCCACCGCGATGAAGGCGGGGGCGGAGCGGCGGAGATCCTCGCGAAGGAGGAGCGAGATACGCGGATCGGTCCGCTGACTGTCCGACTCGATGTAAGTCTTCAGGCAGTTGTGGTGCAACCCGATGGTGGCGAAGTACCCTTCGGCGAATTCGCTCCGCGACGCGGTATCGATGTCGACTTGGGTCATCGGGTAGAACAGCAGCTGCAGCGCGCATTGTTTGCCAGGTACGTTACTCAATTCGGAGGCGACGAAGGCCGCCATGTTCGCACCTGCGGACTCGCCGCCGACCGCGATCCGGTGGGGGTCGACGCCTAGTTCTCGGGCGTGGTCGAAAAGCCAGGACGTGCTGGCCAGCGCATCGTCATGAGCCGCCGGGAAATGGTTCTCGGGTGCCAGCCGATAGGCGACCAGCAGCACCTTGATGCCCGCGCCCAGCGCGAGACGTCGTCCGCTCTGATCGTGCGTGTCGAGCCCACCGACCACCCAGCCGCCGCCATGGAAGTAGACGAGGCACGGCAGATCGTCCGTGTCGTCTGCGTCACGGATCGGCGACAGCAAGCGCGCATTCAGCACTGTGTCGCCGGTGTCGATCTGAAGGTCTTTCGACTCGACCCCCGGGAGCGGAGTCGGAGCCACCCGCATGGCGCGAAAGAACTCCCGCTGCTCATGGGCGTCCATGTTTTCGATCGCGGGGCCGGCATTGAGTTTCTGCAGCAGGGCTGCAATATTCGGGTCGAGCATGAGAGGGCCTTCCTGATCAGCACACTCGGCGGCGCGGATCGCATAGGGTTTTCAGTACCTCGCACGCTCGCCGGGATGAAGGCGCGGTGCGTAGGCGGCTCGTTGATCTGGCTGACATCAGGCAATCTCGGTCACCAGGGTGCCGAGGCCGGCGATGTCGATCCGGACTCTGTCGCCTGCCGATATGAAACGGCCGTTTTCGGCTCCAACGCCCGCTGGAGTCCCGGTGATCAGGACGTCCCCGGGCCAGAGATCGAAACGGCTGCTGAGGAACGCAATCTGCTCCGAGACGGAGTAGATGTGGTTCTTGGTGTTCGAATCTTGCCGCAGTTCGTCATTGACCCAGGTCTTGATGGCAAGGTTCTCGGGATCGGCGACAAATTCCGCCGGTGTCAAAAAGGGGCCGACCGGGCATGATTTCGGGAAGACCTTCGATCCCAGCCAGTCGATCCGAAAGGGAGAACTGGCGTCCTCGTGGTGCCGGATCAGCCGTTCGCGTACTGACAGATCGTTGGCGCAACTGTAGCCGGCGACATAGGAAAGGGCGTCCGCTTCGCTGACGTCACGCGCGCGCCGACCGATGATGACGGCGAGTTCCGCCTCGAAGTCCAGCTTTTGTACGCCACGGGGATAATCGATGTGCTCGCCGTGTCCCGCCAAGCCGGTGCGGCCCGGAATCATAAAAAAGAACGGCGAGGCGCCACCGGCACGGGGATCGTTCGCGACGGTGTTCATCGCCTTCGCCATCGCCTCAAGGTGATCGCTGTAATTCGCCCCGCAGGCGTAAATGGTGGCGGCGTTCAGGGTGGGCGCGACAAGACGCGTCGCGCCGAGGTCGATCGCCTCCGGCCTTTCGTCGCCGTCGGCGATCCGGCGCGCCAGTTCCTTCATTCGTTCGTGCTGCACGCCCACGTCGGCCAGATAGGCTTCCAGAGTGCATTCGGGCAGGCGGTATGCCTGATCGGCAACCACGATCCCAAGCTCCGGCGACCCGGGCGAGGGCAGAAACTGGAAGAGCTTGTAGGACATCACGGAAGAACTCCCGAACTAGCGCGCCGTAAAAGGAGCGGTGTATCAGTGCTGTGCCTGCAGTGCCTTGTGGAACTTGCCGTCCTTCATCACCGCAAGAATGTTGCTCTTGTCCTGAAGCAGGGCGACATCCTGCGTGACGTCGCCCTTCACGAGCACAAGGTCGGCAAGATAGCCTGGCTGGATCATGCCGAGCTCATCGCCCATGCCCATCAACTGGCCACCGAATTTCGTCGCGGCGACGAGTGCATCGATGGGCGTGAAACCCATCTGTTTCACGAAAATGTCGAGATCGCGGACGTTCCAGCCATGCGGATTGAAGGGGAAGCCGTAGTCGCCGAAGGGCAGTACGCGGATCCCGCGCCGGCGCAGTTCGGGGATGAGTTCCCGCTGGCGCTCGATCATGTTCCGTGCATCAGCCTTCTGTGCGGTGAGGTCCATCCCCGGCGGCGGCGTGAAGTCCAGCATGCTCTGAAAGGCGGCGACCGCCGGTCCGACGAAGATATCGTCTTTGCGCTCCTCAAGCAGATCCAGCGCTTCTTCGTCGGCGTACGTGCAGTGGTACAAAATGCGGAAGCCGTTGCGCGCACCCAGCTTGACCGCTTCGGCAGCATGCGCGTGTCCGTTCAGCCAAATACCGGATTCAACCGCCTGCTCATGCGCGGCTTTGAGTTCCGCATCCCCATAGAGCAGCTCGAACGACGCACCGGGCTTCAGCTGACTTTCTCCCGAAAGCATGAACTTCACTGACTTGGCGCCGAATTCCGCGCACTCCTTGACGAATGCCCGTATCTCTTCCGGACCCTCGGCTTGATTCTCGGAGAGGCCGGAGGTGAAGGGGATGCCGTCCCCCTCGGGCGGCTCCTTCTCGATCGACGAGGGAATGAAGCGGGGACCGACCAGGCCACCGCTTTCGAGCTGCTCGGCGAGGTATATTTCGAGCCGCTTGCTCAGTGCACCGGCTGAATAGGCGCTGGTGATGCCATGGTCGAGCATGATGCGCGCGTTGCGGGCAGCGGTCAGCGCGAGCTGTTCGGGCGGCATATGCATTTCGCTGACGGGACGTTCTACCGAGCTGGGCCACGTCACGTGCGCGTGCGCTTCGACCAGCCCAGGCATCAGAAAAGCGCCCTCGCCATCGATCACCTCCGCATCGGCCGGATAGCGAGCGCCTTCCGTCGCGTCGGCAGGCGTCACGGAAGCGATGCGGTTCTCCTTGACGGACACGTCGCCGGCGAACGCAGGTGCCCCTGTGCCATCAAAGATGCGGACGTTCTTGAAGATGATCACGTGAAACTCCTTACTTCGGTTTGATCTCGATCCGATGTGCGCACCATGAGTGCGCATGTGCCGAAGAAGACAAGCAGGTTGGTGCCTCCGTAATCTGCAGCGCACCAAAACGTGCCGACTGGGCGATAATTCCTCGTCTTATCTGGTGAAGCGAGGGAACCTCTGTCCGGTCGCCTCCTCGGCTGTGGCGACCACCCTGTCCATCACGCCACCACCTCACCGGCGGCCAGATCGGACGGATGCCGAGCCAGGGCTGTCACGTCGAGCGTCAAATACGGGAAGAGGGGGAGGTTCCACAGGATCTGGTGCAGCGCCTCGTTGTCGGCGACGTCGAAAACGCTGATGTTGGCGTACTGGCCGACGCACCGCCAGATGTGCACCCACTCCCCCGACTTCTGCAGTTCCTGGCAGTACGCTTTCTCTCGTGCCACCAGGTCCTCGCGGACCTCGGGGTCAAGATCGCGCGGGATGTCGACGTCCATCCGTACCGCGAACAGCACCGTGCATCACGCCTTGTCGAGGACGAAGTCGTAGGTGACTTCGCGGCCGTGGCCGTCCGCGACCGGCGTGGGGTCGAGGATCAGCTCGGGCTTGACCGCTGAGGCGATGTCGTCGCCGATGTGTTCGTCGCCGGTGAAGTACAGCTGGGTGGTGATCGGCTGGTGGCCGGAGGCGGACACCTTGAAGTGCAGATGGGCGGGGCGCCAGGCGTGCCATCCGGCGGCGGCGATCAATGTGCCGCAGGAGCCGTCAGTGGGTATCTGGTACGGCGCCGGCTGGATGGTGTGGATCCTGAAGTTGCCCTGGTCGTCGGCGACGACGGTGCCCCGCAGGTTCCACTCCGGCAGGTTCGGCGCGAACTGCGAGTAGTAGCCGTCGTTGTCGGCGTGCCAGATGTCGACGAGCGCTCCCGCCAGCGGTGCGCCGTCCACCCCCCTCACCTGACCCTGGAAGAGCAGCGGGGTGCCTTCCTCACCCTCGCGCGCCGGCAGCTTCGCCTCAGCGGGCAGACTCGGGGCGCCGTGGACGTAGTACGGGCCCTCGATGGTGCCCTTGCTGCCCTGGCGGTTCTCGCTGGCGACCTCCTCGACAACGTGCTCCAGCCACACGTCGAGGAAGAGCGGCCACTCGCCGTCCTCACCGACCTGGATCAGCCAGGACTTGAGTGCGTCGTACTCGGCGTAGGTGACCTTGTGGCGGCGGATGATGTCGTGGGCGGCGGTGAGCAGTTCGGTGACCAGCGTGTCGACGCGCTTGGTGTCGACCTCGGCTCCCTCCGTCCGCTGCTTGCCGCGGAACCGTTCGGTGGCTGCGGCTCCGGAGGCCGCCGCGGTGGCCTGCTCGACGGTGGTGTCGGTCATGGTGATCTCGTCCCTTGAAGTCACTGGTGTCAGGTGTGTCAGCGGTCCTGGCGGTAACGCGCCAGCTTGTCGGTGTCGATGTCGATGCCAAGTCCGGCACCCTCCCGGACGCGCAGGGTGCCGTTCTCGATGGCCAGCGGCTCGGCGAGCAGGTCGTCCGTCATGTCGAGGAAGTTGGACAGCTCGCCCGCGTTCCGTGCGGTGGTCCGGTGGGCCGCTCCGAAGGCGACTGAGCACAACGTGCCGATCTGCCCGTCGATCTGATTGCCCATCACCACCTCGACGCCCAGACCCTCGCACGCGTGCAGCACGCGCTGGGATGCGGTGAATCCGGTCCGGGCGGTCTTGATGCTGATGGCGGTGGCGGAGCCGCCGAGCAGTTCCCGGGTCACCTCCGCTGCCCGGGTCGCGCTCTCGTCGGCGATGAAGGGCACCGGGCTCTGCGCGACGAGCCAGCGTCGGCCCAGTACGTCGTCGGCGGGGCAGAGTTCCTCGGCGAAGGTCAGGCCGAGGCCCGCCATCTCCCGCAGGGCCCGGGCGGACTCGGAGGCCGTCCAGCCCCGGTTGCCGTCGATGTACAGCTCCACCTCCGGTCCGAGGGCGGTGCGCAGTGCGAGGCACGCCTGGACGTCCTGGGTGTAGGGCCGGCGTCCCACCTTCACCTTGAAGGTGGTGATCCCGTACACGTCCCGGACGTGCTCGGCCTCCGCGACCATCTCCTCGGCCGGTGCGAAGCCGACCATGTGGCTGACCCGCATGCGGTCGGTGTAGCCGCCGAGCAGTCCGGACACCGGCATCCCGGCGGCCTGGCCGAGGATGTCCCACAGCGCCATGTCGAGGGCGGCCTTCGCGGTCGGGTTGCCCACGGTCCGCTCCAGCCGGGCGTGCACCGCCTCCCGTTCCAGAGCCGACAGCCCCAGGATCTGCGGTGCGAAGATCTTGTCGATCACCGCGACGATGGACTCCTGGGTCTCGCCGTAGGTGTACGGCCGCGGGGGCGCCTCGGCGGTGCCGGTCAGGCCCTCGTCGGTGTGGACCCGCACCAGCACGTGGTCGGCGGTATGGACCTCGCCGCTGGCGAACCTCAGCGGCTTGGCGTACGGGATGGCGAAGGGGATGGCCTCCGCCTTGACGATCTTCATGCCGCTCCTTCGGGCACGTCGGCGAACAGGGCGTTCTGCTCCAGCACCGACAGCAGGCCCCGCAGCAGCGGCGAGTCGTCGTCCTCGCGCCAGGCCAGGTCGAGACGTACGGTGAGCGCGTCCTTGATGTCCTTGCAGACCACACCCTCGCGGGGTGCGGCGCGGACGGAGTCCGGGAGGACGGCGACGCCGAGTCCGGCGGCGACCAGTGCCAGGGCGGCGGAGGTCTCGGTGACCTCGTAGGCGCGGTGGGGGTAGAAGCCGGAGGCCAGGCAGCTGCGGACCACGGCGTCGTGAACGACGGAGCCCGACGTGGCGCCGTACATGACGAAGTCCTCGTGCCGCAGCTGCTCGACGTGCACCACGTCCGCCTCGGCGAGCCAGTGCCGTTCCGGCACGGCGACGACCAGAGGCTCGGTGGCGATGGTGCGGTGGGCGATGCCCTCCTGGCGGACGGGCGGGCGCAGCAGGCCGATGTCGAGGCGGCGCTCGATCAGCCCCGCTTCCTGGGCGGGCGTGAGCATCTCGGTGTGCACCTCCAGCATCACGTGGGGCAGCTCGCTCTTCATCAGCCGTGCGAGTGCGGGTAGTTGGCGGTACGAGGCGGCTCCGGTCAGGCCGATCCTGAGCACTCCCTCCGCTCCGGAGGCGAAGCGCGCGACCCGGGCGACCGCCTCGTCGACGGCCTTGAGGATGCGCTCCGCATCGGTGCGGAACACCTCGCCGGCGCCCGTGAGGGCCACCTGGCGGGTGGTGCGGGTGAACAGGTCCACGCCCAGTTCCCGCTCCAGGCGGCGGATCGCCTGGGACAGCGGTGGCTGTGCCATGTGGAGGAGTTCCGCGGCCTTTCCGAAATGCCGGGTCTCGGCGACGGCCACGAAATACCTGAGGTACCTGAGTTCCACCGGGGTGCCCCTCTCGTGCTTCGGGGCCCTCGAATGCACCCCAGCGTAGGGATCGAATCCCATACGACACAAATACTGGATTGCAGGTTATTGAGACGACCGCGCTACCAATACCCCCCTGGGTCAACCCTGGGGAAATGTCTGGGGCCGACTCTTCATGACGCTGTCATGGTGCTGAAAAGCGCTCGCAATGAAGGGAAGCGTCATGGCAGAGGACTTCACCCGTGCCCGGACCATCCTCGAAGACGCTCTCGTGGAGGATCCCGCCAACGGTGTCCACCGGGTGCGGCGGAACGTCTTCACCGACGAGGAGATCTTCGAGCTGGAGATGAGGCACATCTTCGAGGGGAACTGGGTCTATCTCGCCCATGAGAGCCAGATCCCGGAGATCGGGGACTACTTCACCACGTACATCGGCCGGCAGCCGGTCGTGATCTCCCGTGACAAGCAGGGCGAGCTGCACTGTCTGATCAACGCGTGCAGCCACCGTGGCGCGATGCTGTGCCGCCGGAAGACCGACAACCGCACCACCTTCACCTGCCCGTTCCACGGCTGGACGTTCAGCAACAGCGGCAAGCTGCTGAAGGTGAAGGACCCGCGTGAGGCCGGCTACCCGGAGCAGTTCAACACCGGCGGCTCGCACGACCTGAAGAAGGTCGCCCGCTTCGAGAACTACCGCGGCTTCCTCTTCGGCAGCCTCAACCCGGACGTCAAGCCTCTGACCGAACACCTCGGCGACGCGGCCGTCGTCATCGACATGATCGTCGACCAGTCCCCCGAGGGCCTGGAGGTACTGCGCGGCTCCTCGACGTACCACTACGACGGCAACTGGAAGCTCCAGGCCGAGAACGGGGCCGACGGCTACCACGTCTCCGCCACCCACTGGAACTACGCGGCCACCCAGGCCCGCCGCACCTCCGGCGAGTCGAAGAACGACACCAAGACCATGGACGCCGGCGGCTGGTCCAAGCAGAAGGGCGGCTTCTACTCCTTCGACCACGGCCATCTGCTGCTGTGGACCAAGTGGCTCGACCCCGCCAACCGGCCGCTGTTCGACAAGCGCGACGAGCTTGCCGCCGAGTTCGGCGCGGAGAAGGCCGATTGGATGATCGGCGTCTCCCGCAATCTCCTCCTCTACCCGAACGTCTACCTGATGGACCAGTTCAGCTCGCAGATACGGCACTTCCGGCCCATCTCCGTCGACAAGACCGAGGTGACCATCTACTGCATCGCCCCCAAGGGCGAACCGGCCGAGGACCGCGCCCGCCGCATCCGGCAGTACGAGGACTTCTTCAACGCCACCGGCATGGCCACCCCGGACGACCTGGAGGAGTTCCGCTCCTGCCAGAAGACCTACCTGGCCGAGTCCATGCCCTGGAACGACCTCAGCCGCGGTGCCGTGCACCAGATCGACGGCCCGGACGAGGACGCCAAGAAGATCGGCATCAACCCGATCGCCAGCGGGGTCCGCACGGAGGACGAGGGGCTCTACCCGATCCAGCACGGCTACTGGCTCGACACCCTCCGCAAGGCCCTGGAGGTGGCCAAGTGACCACGGCAGTCGAGGAGATCACCCTCGAAGGCATCCGCCAGTTCCTCTACCGCGAGGCCCGTCACCTCGACGACCGCGAGTTCGAGCAGTGGCTGGAGTGCTACCACCCCGACGCCGAGTTCTGGATGCCCGCCTGGGCCGACGACGACCAGCTCACCCGCGACCCGAAGACCGAGATCTCGCTGGTCTACTACCCGAGCCGAGCCGGCCTGGAGGACCGCGTCTTCCGCATCCGCACCGACCGCTCCAGCGCCACGAGCCTGCCCGAACCGCGCACCGGCCACAACATCACCAACGTCGAAGTCACCGGCCGCGACGGCGACTTGGTGGACGTGCGCTTCAACTGGTTCACGCTCTACTACCGCTACCAGACGACCGACACTTACTTCGGCACCTCCTACTACCGGCTCGACGTCTCCGGGCCGACGCCGCTGATCACCAGTAAGAAGGTCGTCCTCAAGAACGACTACGTGCATCACGTCGTCGACATCTACCACGTCTGAACCGGCGAAATGAGCTCCCGCATGTCCTTCCAGGTCGCTCTGAACTTCGAGGACGGCATCACCCGTTTCATCGAGTGCCGCCCCGGCGAGACCGTCGCCGAAGCCTCTTACAAGGCGCGCATCAACATCCCGCTGGACTGCCGCGACGGGGCCTGCGGAACCTGCAAGTCCCTGTGCGAGGCGGGCAGTTACGACGGCGGGGACTACATCGACGAGGCGCTGACCGAGGACGAGGCGGCGAACGGGTACTGCCTGCCCTGCCAGATGACCCCGCACAGCGACCTCGTGCTGCGGATCGCGTCCTCCTCCGCGGCCGCCAAGACCGGGGCAGCGACCCACACCGCCACCCTCGCCGCCCTGACCCGTCACTCCGCCACCACCGTCGAGTTCACCCTCGACGTGGACGAGCGCGACGCACTGGACTTCCTGCCCGGCCAGTACGTCAACGTCGCGGTCCCCGGCACCGACGAGACCCGTTCCTACTCCTTCAGCTCAGGTCCCGCCCAGCGCGGGATCTCCTTCCTGGTGCGGATCGTGCCCGGCGGCGCGATGTCCGGATACCTGACCGAGCGGGCCCGCGTCGGCGACCGGCTGACATTCACCGGCCCGATGGGCAGCTTCTACCTGCGCGAACTCACCCGCCCCGGGCTGCTGTTGGCCGGCGGGACCGGCCTCGCGCCCCTCCTGTCGATGCTGGAGCACATGGCCCAGCGGCCCCCCGCCCATCCCGTGCATCTGCTGTACGGCGTCACCGGCGACCAGGACCTCGTGCACCTGGACACGCTGGAGGACTACGCCGAGGTCATCCCCGGCTTCACGTTCGACCACTGTGTGGCGGACCCGGCCAGTACCGCCCGCAACAAGGGCTTCGTCACCGGGCTGATGGACACCGGCACACTCCGGGACGGCGACGTGGACGTCTACCTGTGCGGCCCGCCCGCCATGGTCGAGGCCGTCCGCGGCCACATCGCCGACCTCGGTGTGAGCCCCGCGAGCTTCTTCTACGAGAGGTTCACCCCTGCCGTCGTACACGAACCGCGCGAGACGGCGGAGGCGGCGTGAGCGGGAACACCGTCCACCCGGACCGCTTCGTCGGCAAGAACGTCGTGGTCACCGGCGCCGCCCAGGGCATCGGCCTCGCGGTCGCCCGCCGCCTGGCCGCGGAGTCCGCGCGGCTCACCCTCGTCGACCGGTCCGAACTCGTCCACGAGGCCGCCACCGAACTGGGCGCGCAGGCCGTCGTCGCCGACCTCGAGGCATACACCGGGGCGAAGAAGGCGATCGCATCGGCGCTGGAGCACCACGGACGGATCGACGTCCTCGTGAACAACGTGGGCGGAGCGATCAACTTCAAGCCGTACACCGAGTTCACGGCGGAGGAGATCCAGGCGGAGATCACCCGCTCCCTCATGACCACCCTGTGGTCCTGCCGAGCGGTGCTGCCGTCCATGACCGAGCGGGGGCACGGGGTGATCGTCAACGTGTCCTCGGCGGCGACGCGCGGCATCCACCGCGTCCCGTACTCCGCGGCCAAGGGCGGCATCAACGCGCTCACCGCGTCGCTCGCCCTCGAGTACGCCGACGCGGGGATACGGGTGGCGGCGACCGCGCCGGGCGGCACACAGGCGCCTGACCGCCGTATCTCCCGGGGAACACCGACGCCACGCACCGTGCAGGAGAAGCAGTGGTTCCAGGCCCACATCGACCAGACTCTCGCCTCCAGCCCGCTCAAGCGGTACGGAACGCTCGACGAGCAGGCCGCGGCGATCTGCTTCCTCGCCTCCGACGAGGCGTCCTACATCACGGGAACGGTGCTCCCCGTGGCCGGCGGGGACCTCGGTTGAGCGTCTTGTCGCCGTCAGCCGCGGTGCTAGCGTGCCGACCCATGGCTGATCACCTTGTGCCGCGACACGGCCTGACCGGACGGAGCGGTGATGTGGCCGCGCTCACCCGCTCGGTCGGTGCCGCCTGCGCCGGGCATCCCACTCTGGTCCTGGTCGAGGGGCCGGCCGGGATCGGTAAGACAACCCTGGTGGAGCAGGTGCTGCAAGACCACCGAGCGAGGGCCGGCGAGCCGGTCCTCCGGGTGCTGCGCGTCACCGGGGTCGCCTGGGAGTCCGGCCTGCGGTTCGGTGTCGCCGACCAACTCGTGCGCGCCTGCGGCGACGGCGGAGGACCCGGACCGGGGCAGGACGCGGTGCTCCCCGACGCGGCGGCTCCGGACGCCGTACTGGAGACCTCCCGGCTCCTGTACCGCCAGTGGACGGCCCTCCAGGAGAAGGAGCCACTGGTGGTGATCGTCGACGACGCCCACTGGTGCGACGTGGAGAGCCTGCGCGCCGTCCGCTCCGCCCTGCGCCGGATGACGGACGAGCGGGTCCTGGTCCTGCTCGTCGCACGGGACCCGGAGGTTGCTCCGTACGACCCTCCGGCGCGGGAGACACCGCCGCTGTCGGTGCTGGAGACCCTGGAGTTCCTCGAGGGCTGCCGGGACATCACCGTACGACCTGGGCCGCTGACCCCGGAGGACGTCCGGGCGCTGGCCCGTGAGGCCCGCGGTCTGAGCCTCGACCTGCCCGCGGCCCGCCGCCTGTGGCACCACACCCTCGGCAACCCCCGCCACGTCACCCAGTTGCTCGCCGAACTTCCCCGCGAGACCTGGCACGGCTGGCAGCCCGAACTGCCCGCCCCCGCCCGCTGCGCGGCGGCCGTCCGCCAAAGACTCGCTCTGGTCGGCGAGGCCGCCCGGCGGCTGGTGGAGGCGCACTCGGTCCTCGGCGAGGAAGCGACCTTCGCCGAAGCCACGAAGCTGGCCGGCCTCGACGACGCCCTGCCCGCGATCGACGAGGCACGGGCCGCGGGACTCCTGACCTCCGCCTCGCACCCCGGACACACCCTGCTGGCCTTCACCCATCCCCTGGTCCGGGCCGCCGTCCTCACCGGCATCCCACTGACCCGCCGCGCCGAACTGCACCGCCGAGCCGCCGAGATCGTCGCGGACCCCAGCAAGCGGCTGGCCCACCGCGTCGCCGTCACCAGCGCGGCCGACGACGGGCTCGCCGCCGAGCTCGACGCGTACGCGGCCGAGCGCGCCGCCGCCGGCGAGTGGTCCGGCGCGGCCGAGGCACTGGTACGGGCCAGCCGGCTGAGCACCGTGCGGGCCGTGCGCGAGGACCGGCTGCTGCGCGCCGTCGACGCGATGATCGGTGCCGGCGACGTGCCGCAGGCCACGGCGTTCGCCGCCGAGCTGGAGAGCTTTCCCGCAGGCATCCTGCGCGACACCGTCCTGGCCTACCTGGCCGGCCTGCGCGGCCGTCCGGCCGAGGCCGACGCGTTCCTGACCCAGGCATGGGAGCGGTGTGACCCCGCACGGCACTCCGGGCTGATGGCCACGATCTGCCAGCGGCGCGTCCTGCACGCGCTCGGTCGCTTCGACGGCGCGGACGTGGTCGACTGGGCGCGCCGGGCCATCGAACTGGCGGACCCGGACCACCCCGCCGCCATCGAGTCGGAGGCCGTCCTGGGCCTGGGCCTGGCCATGGCGGGCCGCCCCGACGAGGCGCTGGCCGCGTACGAGGCGACCGCCGGCAAGTTCCACGGCGGTGCCCAGCCGCAGCGTTTCCAGCTCGGCCGCGGCTGGGTGGACCTCGCTCTGGACGCTCCGGAGGCGGCCCGCAGCAGACTCGAAGCGGCCGTGCCCACCGGTTTCCGGATGGGCTCCACCCGCATTTCCCTGTGGGCCCAGGGCTGGCTGGCCCGCACCCAGTTCGCCCTCGGTGCCTGGCCGGAGGCCCTGGACACCGTCGAACGGGCCGCCATCCGCCTCGCCGAGGTACACATCGAACTCAGCCGCCCGCTGGTGCACTGGACCGGCGCGCAGATCCACGCCCTGCGAGGTGACTGGGAGGCCGCCGAGCACCACCTGGGCGAGGCGGCCGCCGGACCCCACCACTACGAAATCATGTTCATCCCGTCCCGCCTCGCCCGCGCCCAGGTCGCCGAGGCACGCGGCGACTACCAACGCGTCGTGGAAATCCTCTCCCCCGTGGTCCGTCTCCCCCACCGGCTGTCCGTCGACGAACCCGGGTTCTGGCCCTGGCCCGACCTCTACGCCAACGCCCTGGTGATGACCGGACACCTGGACGAGGCGGACACCTTCCTCACCCCGCACGAGCAACTGGCCGCGCGGCGAGGCCACCGCTCCGCCATGGCCCGCCTCGCCCTGGCCCGCGGCAGGCTCACCGCGGCCCGAGGTGACATCGACGCCGCCCGCACGGTGTTCGACGACGCCCTCGCCCGTTTGGAGGGCCTCCCCCTCCCCTACGACTGGGCCCGGGTCAACTTCGCCTACGGCCAGACCCTGCGCCGCGCCGGCAAACGCCGTGACGCCGACACCGTCCTGAAGAACGCCCGACAGGTCTACGCGTCGCTCGGCGCCCACACCTACGTCGAACGCTGCGACCGTGAACTCAAGGCGGGCGGTCTGCACACACCCCGCCTGGCCGCCGGCATGGCCGGCCTGACACCCCAGGAGCAGGCCGTGGCCCGGGTCGTCGCGGCCGGCGCGACCAACCAGCAGGCAGCCCTGGAGCTGTTCATCTCGGTCAAGACCGTCCAGTACCACCTGACCCGCATCTACTCCAAGCTCGACATCCGCTCGCGCAGCGAACTGGCGGCCCGTTTCCGGGAGTGACCGGCTCTGACCTACGGCACGGACCAGAACAGGGGATGACGGTGTCGCGGGCCGTCGCCGTTCACAGGCCCTGACCGATGTCCTGCACGGCTGCCAGCAAGGGCCGCGACAGCTCCGTCAGGCGGGCACGTGTGCACCGTACCGACGGCGCCGCGACGGCGACGGCGGCCACGGCGGTGCCGCTGCGATCGCGAACGCACGCACCGATGGCGTGCACCCCGCGTTCGCTCTCCTGCAAGTTGATGGCGTGGCCGTCCCGACGGACCGCCACCAACTCGGTGACCAGGCGCTCCACGTCCTTTGTGGGATCACCGCCGCCGGGGAGCCCGTTGGGGTAGAGGGCTCGCAGCCGGTCCGCCGGCAGTGCCGCCAGCAGGGCCTTGCCGCCCGAGGTCACGTGGGCGGGCAGCAGGGTGCCGGTGCGGTAACTGACGCGCAGTGCTTGGGGGCCCTCCACGCCGTCCAGGAAGCGAGCTCCGTTGCCCTCCAGCACCATCAGGTGGGTCGTCTCGCTCACCGTGTTCGCCAGGCGTTCCAGGTGCGGGCGGGCGATGGTGATCAGGTCCGGAGGCGGGGCGGCCTGGCCGCCCCTGATCGCCATCAGCGCCGGCCCCGGCCGGTACACCTTGTGCCGGTCCTGGACCGCGAACTCCTCGAAGACGAGCATCGCGAGGATCCGGTGGGCGGTCGACCGGGCGACGCCGAGCTGGTCCGCGACGTCCATGACCCGCAGTTCGTCGCGTTCGTGCAGCAACCGCACCACACGCAAGGCGTTGCCGGCGGCGCTCACCGGATACGAGGGGCCGGGCGAGACGCGCAAAGAATTCTCCACAGCAGAATTCTAGCAAGCAAAGATTCCTTCCAGGGGAACCCCGACGTAGCGTCATGGCCATCGCAGAATCACGCGCTTCGGCGGTCGCCGAACCCAGACGTGGAGGATTCCGTGACCGACACCACCAGCGAGACCGAGCAGAAGCTGCTCGACGAGCTGTACGCGGACTTCGAGGACGCAGGTCTGATCCCGCTGTGGACCCAGGTGGACGACCTCATGCCGATGTCGCCCAAACCTGCGGCTGTGCCACACCTGTGGCGGTGGAGGCAACTGCTGCCCATCGCCCAGCGTTCCGGCGAGCTCGTGCCGGTGGGGCGTGGTGGCGAGCGCCGCGCCATGGCCCTGTCCAACCCCGGCCTTCCGGGCCTTCCCTACGCCACTCCGACCTTGTGGGCCGCGATCCAGCACCTGGGGCCGCGTGAGGTCGCACCCTCGCACCGGCACAGTCAGGGCGCCTTCCGGTTCGTGCTCGAAGGCGAGGGCGTCTGGACCAACGTCGACGGTGACGCGGTGGCGATGCGCCGGGGCGACTTGCTGCTGACGCCGAGCTGGGCCTTCCATGAGCATCAGAACGTCACCGACGCGCCGATGGCCTGGCTCGACGGACTCGACATCCCGCTCGTCTCCCAACTGGACGGCGGCTTCTTCGAGTTCGGCCCCGCCGAACTCTCCACCCGTGCCACCCCCGAGCGCTCCCGCGGTGAGCGGCTGTGGGGCCGGCCGGGGCTGCGCCCGATCAGCCAGCCTGACCGGCCCAACTCGCCGTTGAACGCGTATCGCTGGGAACACACCGACGCCGCCCTGTCCGCCCAGCTGGAACTGGAGGACGAAGGCGTGCCCGGTGTGATCGAGCCCGGCCACGCCGGTATCCGCTTCTCCAACCCGACCACCGGCAAGGACGCCCTGGTGACCATGCGCACCGAGATGCGCCGACTGCGGGCCGGCACGCGGACCACCCCGGTGCGCTCGGTGGGTTCCGCGGTCTGGCAGGTGTTCGAGGGTGAGGCCGTCGCCCACGTCGGCGACAAGGTCTTCGAGATCGCCAGGGGCGACCTGTTCGTCGTGCCGTCCTGGTGCGAGGTGTCGCTCACCGCCCACACCCAGGTCGATCTCTTCCGCTTCAGCGACGAGCCCGTCTACGAGGCACTTGGCCTCGCCCGCACCTCCCGAGGGGAACACAAGTGAAGCTCGCCACCATCCGGGTCGACGGCACCACGCGCGCCGTCCGCGTCGACGAGGACAAGGCCGTGGACCTGGACGAGAGTGACCTGGCGGCCTTCCTGCGCCGCAGCGACTGGGCCGCGCGGGCCACGGACGCCGACGGTGAGACGTACGAAGGCATCCTGGACTACGCCCCGTTGGTCCTCGCGCCGGAGAAGGTGGTGTGCGTCGGCCTCAACTACCGCACCCACATTCTGGAGATGCGCCGCGAACTGCCCGCACATCCCACACTGTTCGCCAAGTTCGCGCGGACCCTGATCGGTGCGTACGACGACGTGATACTTCCCGCCGGCTCCACGCAGATGGACTGGGAGGCCGAACTCGGCGTCGTCATCGGGGCCGAGGTCCGGCACGCGGACCCTGAGCAGGCGCGGGCCGCGATCGCCGGGTACACCGTGCTCAACGACGTCACCGCGCGCGACTGGCAGTACCGGACCACCCAGTGGGACCAGGGCAAGACCTTCGAGGCCACCACGCCCGTCGGACCCTGGCTGGTCACCGCCGACGACCCCGCGCTGTCGGCCCCCGGGCTCAGCCTGACCTGCGAGGTCGACGGCGACACGGTCCAGAAGGCCGACACCGGTGACCTCGTCTTCGACCCAGTCGCGCTGGTCGCCTACCTGTCCGAGATCGTCACCCTGGTGCCCGGCGATGTGATCGCCACCGGTACTCCGGGCGGGGTGGGCCATGCCCGCAAGCCGGCCCGCTATCTGCAGGACGGTACGGTCCTCGTCACCCGGATCGAGGGGATCGGCGAGTGCCGCAACACCTGCCACCGGGAGACCCGGTGAGCGCGCGCCCAGGCGCGATGCTGGAGTGGGTGACCAAAGGCACGGCGGCCTTCGAGACTGCCGTGCACTGGATGACCGACGTGGGATTCGCCCGGCCCTCGGCCTTGCCCGGCTGGAGCAGGGCCCACCTCGTCGCCCATGTCGCCCACAACGCCGACGCGCTCGTCAACCTGCTGAACTGGGCGCGCACGAGTGTCGAGACCCCGATGTACGCGAGTGCCGACCAACGCGCGCGGGAGATCGAGGAGGGCGCCCGGCGTCACCCCGGGGAACTGCGCGCCGAGTTGCTCGCGGCCGACGGCCGCCTCGCCGCGGCGCTCGCCGCACTGCCGGGCGAGTGCTGGGACGCGACCGTCCGCACCGCCCGAGGGCGCGAGGTGCCCGCCTCCCAGGTGCCGTGGATGCGGGTGCGAGAGGTGTGGGTGCACGCCGTCGACCTGAACGTCGACGCCACCTTCGACGAGATTCCGCACGACGTGTGCGCCGCCCTGATCGACGATGTGGCCGGCTCCTTCCGCGACCGCCCGGACTGCCCCTCCACCGAGCTGCGCACCGAGGACGGCGCCCGCACCTGGCTTCTGGGCGCGTCGGCCGGCGTCGAGCCGGTCGTGATCAGCGGCGACCTCCCCAGCCTGGCCGCCTACGCGACCGGGCGCCCCGTACCCGGCCCCCTGCACCCCGCCGGCCCGGGATCCCTCCCGAAGCTGCCCGCGTGGCTGTGAGCACGAAGGAAAGACCATGAAAGTTGCCTGCATCGGCGGAGGGCCAGGAGGACTGTTCTTCGCCACCCTGCTCAAGCGGAGCCGACCCGGCGCCGAGGTCGTGGTCTTCGAACGCAACCGCCCCGACGACACGTTCGGATTCGGTGTGGTCTTCTCCGACGCCACCCTCGGCGCCATCGACGCCGCCGACCCCGTCCTCAGCGAGGCGCTGGAGAAGCACGGCCGGCACTGGGACGACATCGAGGTCCGGGTGCACGGCACACGGGAACGCGTCGGTGGGATGGGCATGGCCGCCGTGGTCCGCAGGACACTGCTGACCCTGTTGCAGGAACGCGCCCGCGCCCAGGGCGTGTTGACGCATTTCCAGCACGAGGTGCGGGACCCCGCCGAACTGGACGATTTCGACCTGGTGGTCGTGTGCGACGGCGCCAACAGCCGCTTCCGCACCCTCTTCACCGACGACTTCGGCCCCACCGCCGAGGTGGCGAGCGCGAAGTTCATCTGGTTCGGTACCACCTACATGTTCGACGGGCTCACCTTCGTCCACCAGGACGGCCCCGACGGCGTCTTCGCCGCCCACGCCTATCCCATCAGCGATTCCCTGAGCACCTTCATCGTAGAAACCGACGCCGAATCCTGGGCCAGGGCCGGACTTGACGCCTTCGACCCCTCGACCCCGCCGGGCCCGAGCGACCTGAAGACCAAGAGCTACCTGGAGAACCTCTTCCGCGAGCAGATCGACGGACACCTGCTGGTCGGCAACAGCTCCCGCTGGGCCAACTTCGCGACCCGCAGGGCCCGTTCGTGGCGGCGCGGGAAGTGGGTGCTGCTCGGCGACGCCGCGCACACCGCGCACTTCTCCGTCGGATCCGGCACCAAGATGGCCATGGAGGACGCGGTCGCGCTGGCCGAGGCGCTTCAGGAGGCACCCGGCAGCGTGCCGGAAGCACTGCGGACCTACGAGGAGCGCCGCCGCCCCAAGGTCGAGAGGATCCAGGACTCCGCGCGGCCCAGCCTGTCGTGGTGGGAGCACTTCGGCCGCTACGTCCGCTCGTTCGACGACCCCACTCAGTTCGCCTTCCACTTCCTCACCCGCAGCATCCCACGCGGCAAACTCGCCGTGCGCGACGCCGCGTACGTGGACCGCGTCGACGGTTGGTGGCAGGCCCACCACGAAGCTCCACCCCTCAAGACACCGCTGTGCGCCGGTCCGTTCCGGCTCCCCTCGCGCCGGGTCACCGCCACCGACGGCGCACTGCGCGGACCCGACGGCACCGAGATCCCGATGGTGGCCTTCACCGGCCGCCCGTCGCCCGCGGGCGTGTGGATCGAGGCCCCGGACACCGAGCAGGACCTGCCGCTCGCCCTCGCTCAGGTCCGGGAGGCCGCATGGGCGGGCGCCCCGCTCGTCGGCGTACGCGGCGGCACGCCGCTGACCCGCGTCCTGGTCGCGGAGGAGACCCGGTTCGCGCACAGCCTGCCCGCCGCGGTCATCGGCCCGTACGACGACGACAGCGCGACCACGCTCCTGCTCTCCGGCCGGGCCGACCTCGTCGGCGACAGCGGCGTCGACACCAGTGGGGACGCCAAGTGACGTCCTTGGAAGCGCTGTTCGCCCCCGTTCCGTCGCCGTGCTCGGCGCCTCGGCCACGCCCGGCAAGCTCGGCGCGGCCATGACCGCCTCCCTGGCGTCCTTCCCCGGTCCGGTGTTGAAAGTCAACGCGGGCCGGCCAGACCCCGAGCGCGGCTTCTTCCCGACCGTCACGGCGGCCGCCGCATCCCACGGCATCCCGCCGGACCTCGTCATCTCCTGCATTCCGGCCGCCGTGACCGCCGACGCCCTGCGCGAGGCGGCGGCCGCAGGAGCCCGCGCCGCCCTCGTCTGCGCCGGCGGCTTCGCCGAAGCCGGCCGTGACGGCGCGGCACAGCAACGAACGTTGGCCGAAGTGGTGCGGGACACCGGCATCCGCGTCCTCGGGCCGAACACCTCCGGCTTCCTCGCCCCGCAGCACCGGCTCACGGCCAGCTTCGTCCCGGGCGCCGCCGATCTGGCGCCCGGCCCGGTGGCGGTCGTGGCCGCCAGCGGCGGCGTCAACCACGCGCTCGCCTTCGCCCTCGCCGAGGCCGGGCTCGGCCTGCGTCTCGGGGTGGGGCTCGGCAACAGCCTCGACGTCACCCAGGGCGACGTACTCGATCATCTCGCGGCGGACGACGGCGTACGCGCCGTGGCCCTGCACGTGGAGACCGCCGCCGAAGGCCGGCGCCTCACCGAGGCCGTACGCCGCCTGACCGGCCGGGTCCCCGTCGTGGCCCTCGTTGTCGGCCGCAGTGACATCGGCGACTTCGCCCGTTCCCACACCGGCGCCCTCGCCACCTCCTGGCGAGTGACCCGGGCGGCCCTGCGCCAGGCCGGAGCCGTCCTCGTCGACGACGAACGCGACCTCGTGGACGCCGTCACCGCGCTCAGCCGCGTACGGCTTGCCGCCAACGCGCGGCCGGGTGTCGGCCTGGTCACCGCACAGGCCGGACCCGGGCTGCTGCTCACCGACAGCCTGCGCACCCATGGTGTGGCGGTCCCGGCACTGGTCGAGCGGACGGCGAAGGAACTGCGCGAGCTGCTCCCCGCCCTGACCTACCTGAACAACCCCGTCGACACCGGCCGTCCCTCGCCCGCGCTCAGGGACGTCGTCGAACGGGTCTCGGAGGACCCGGGCGTCGATATCACCGCCGTGTACGGACTGCTGGAGCCCACCGCCGTGGACCTGCCGGGCCTGCTGGCCGCCGCCCGTACCGCCACCCCGCTCGTCGCAGTCGTCGGCGGACCCGTGGAGCAGGTGCGGCAGGCACGTCGGGAACTCGGGGAGGTGGGCATTCCCTGCGCGGCCGCGCCCGCCTCCGGCTCGGTCATGGTGCGCGCGCTGGCCGAGGACGCCGCGGCCCGTGCTCGTCTGCGGGCCGACGAACGCCCCGTCTCCACCCAACCCGGCCTTCCCCCGCCAGGCTCTGTCGACGAGCACACCGCCAAGGCCGTCCTCGCGGACATGGGCATCCGTACTCCGGTAAGCCGCGTATGCGCCGGACCCGCCGCGGCGCACGGGGCTCTCGACGAATTCGGCGGCCCGGTCGTCGTGAAGATCCTCGACGCGGAAGTCCTGCACAAGACCGAGGTCGGCGGCGTCCAGGTCGGCATCCGCACCCACGAGGAACTCGACCGCGCCCTCGCCCGCATGCCCGCGAGCCCGGCCCTGCTGGTCGAGCGGATGGCCGTCGCGGGACCCGAACTCATCGTCGGCGTACGCCGCGACCCCGTCTTCGGCCCCGTGGTCGCCCTGGGCGCCGGCGGAACGGCCGCCGAAATCCTCGGCGACGTCTCCCTGCGTCTGGCACCGCTGTCCGCGCACGAGGCCCACGCGATGCTGGACGAGCTCGCCACCCGGGACGTGTTCCTCGGAGCACGAGGCGCCACTCCGGTCGACCGCGCTCGCCTAGCCCATGTGCTGCTCGCTCTTTCCGCGCTCGCCGCTGTGGAGGCGGTGGCCGAGTGCGAGATCAACCCTTTGCGCGTCCTGCCCGACGGTGACGTCGTCGCGCTCGACGCCGTGCTGCTGATGCGTGACCCACGGGATCAAGGAGGATCCGACGATGCGTGAGGGATTCGTGCCCTGGCCCGCGGAGGCGGCCGACCGCTATCGGGAGGCCGGATACTGGCGTGGCAGGCCGCTCGGGTCGTACCTCCATCAATGGGCGGCGGCCTACGGCGACGCGGTGGCTGTGGTGGACGGCGGCGTACGCCTGACCTACCGCCAACTCGCTGACCGTGCGGACGGATTGGCGTGCCGCCTCCTCGATGCCGGCCTCGACCCCGGTGACGCGATGCTCGTCCAGTTGCCCAACGGCTGGGAGTTCGTCACTCTCACCCTGGCCTGCCTGCGGGCCGGGATCGCTCCCGTCATGGCTCTGCCCGCACACCGCGGGCACGAACTGCGGTACCTGGCCGCGCATGCCGACGTCACGTCGATCGCCGTACCCGACCGCCTGGGCGACTTCGACCACCAGGCACTGGGACGTGAGGTGGCCGAAGCGACGCCGAGCGTGCGGCAGTTGTTCGTTGCAGGCGCCGCAGTCGACGCTGATGCGACAGATCTCCGTGCCCTGGCCGCACCCGCCGTCGACCCGGCCGCCGCCCGGGTCCGGCTCGACCGGATCGCCCCGGGCAGCGGCGACATCGCCGTGTTCCTGCTCTCGGGCGGTACGACCGGACTGCCGAAGCTGATCACCCGCACCCACGACGACTACGAGTACAACGCGCGCCGCAGCGCCGAGGTGTGCGGCTTCGGCCCGGACACGGTCTACCTGGTGGCACTGCCCGCCGGCCACAACTTCCCCCTGGCCTGCCCCGGCATCCTGGGCACTCTCATGAACGGCGGCCGGGTGGTCCTGGCCCGCACCCCGGACCCCGACAAGGTGCTGCCGCTGATGGCCGCCGAGGGTGTGACGGCCACCGCGGCGGTACCGGCCGTCGTCCAGCGCTGGCTCGACGCGGTCGGCTCCGGCCGCCACCCGGCCCCGGCCGCACTACGGCTGCTCCAAGTGGGTGGCGCCCGCCTCGCCCCGGAGGTCGCCCGCCGCGTCCGGCCCGTGCTGGGCGGCACGCTCCAGCAGGTGTTCGGCATGGCGGAAGGACTGCTGAACTACACGCGCCCGGACGACCCCGAGGACATCAAGACCGAAACCCAGGGACGTCCGATGTGCCCCGACGACGACATCCTGATCGTCGACGCGTCCGACAACGCGGTCCTGCCGGGCGAGATGGGCGCGCTGCTCACCCGCGGGCCGTACACCCCACGTGGCTACTACCGGGCCGACGAACACAATGCTCGTGCGTTCACCCCGGACGGCTGGTACCGCACCGGCGATGTCGTCCGGCGGCACCCTTCGGGCAACCTCGTCGTGGAGGGACGTGACAAGGACCTGATCAACCGAGGCGGGGAGAAGATCTCCGCCGAGGAGGTCGAGAACCTCGTCTACCGAGTGCCCGGTGTCTCTCGTGTGGCGGCCATCGCCAAGTCCGACCCGGACCTGGGCGAGCGGGTGTGCGTGGTGGCGGTGGTCGAACCGGGCACCGACCTCACCCTGGAGTCGGTCCGCGCAGCCCTTACTGCGATGCAGGTGGCCCGCTACAAACTCCCCGAACACCTGATGGTCGTGGACGAACTTCCGCTGACGAAGATCGGCAAGATCGACAAGAAGCGTCTGCGGGACATGGTCCAAAGCGAGGAGGCGGACTCGATCGAGGTCGCCTGAAGTACCACCTCTGCCTGTGAAAGCAACCCAGTTCTGGAACGCCGGTGACCGCGGCGAAGCTCGAGGTACCGGCCTGGCCGCGGCTGAGCCCAGGCGTGGAGGCTGACGGTGTCGGCCGGGGAATTCCGATCGACGTACTGCCCACCCTCAAAGCTGGGCGGCTTCGTGGCCGAGGCGACGGGGCATCAAGCCCACCACGCTCTGCTGGTTCGCGATATCGGTGGCCATGCTGACCTGCCTCAGCATCAGGATGCACAGCGCCCTGCTCCTCAACACCGTCGTCTTCCTCACCGGCGTGTTCGTCTTCTCCGCGCAGGTGCGGGACGAGGTCGGCGGTGGTGAGGTCGGGGCGGACCACTTGGGCATCGCGTGAAGCCCTGACAGCTCAGCGAAGCCGGGGTGCGGGAGACCGCCGAAGACCCCGGCCCGCCACCTGAGCACAGGCCCGCAACTACCTCAGTAGCACCAGGTGCAGCTGATCTACACGCCGGCCTCGTTCCACGCCGCCAGGCGATGCCAACAGTTCCGGGCCCTCTCATGTCCAGGGAGCGCTTTAACGCGACCGTCAACGCGCTGGCCACCCTTGCCGCCACGGGCACCTTCCCGGTGAAGCCGCCGCCCTCGGGGAGACTGATGAGCGCCATGCATCACGGCGTCCCCAACCGGCATTGGACCGGCCCGGAGCCGGTCGCCAATAGTGCTGGGCATGGGCGCAGACGCCGTGACGGAGGTTCGCCGATGACCAGCTCCCCACCACCCGCAACCGCCGAGCCGGCCCGTGCCGCCTCGTCGTTGACGATCAGCGAGCAGGGCGCGTTCTGGGTCGGCGTCGGGCGCAAGCCGACCGAGGCCGGGACTGCCGCCGAGGCCGCGATGTACGTCCAGTACCAGATCCCGGCCGATCTGAGGCATCCGCTGCCCGTGGTGATGGTCCACGGGGGCGGCGGCCAGGGCACGGACTATCTGTCGACGCCGGACGGGCGCCCCGGCTGGGCCACCCGGTTCCTCCAGGCCGGTTACGCCGTGTACGTGGTCGACCGGCCAGGTCATGGGCGCTCCCCGTACCACCCCGATGTCCTCGGCCCCATCGAGGGGGCAGCGCCGACGTACGAGTTCATCCGCTGGCTGTTCTGCGACGGGGCGGGACGATCTGGCAGCCAGTGGCCCGGAAGCGGCGAGATCGGCGACGACTCCGCTCTGGACCAGTTGATGGCGAGCCAGGGCCCGACCCTGCCCACCTTCGCCGAGAACGAAGAGCAGATGCGGCGCTGCGGCGCCGAGTTGCTGGACCGTATCGGACCGGCCGTGCTGATCACTCACTCCATGGGGGGACCGTTCGGCTGGCTGGTCGCCGATGCCCGGCCCGGGCTGGTGAAGGCCGTTGTCTCCATCGAGCCGATCGGGCCGCCGTTCATCGAACTGCCCGGCCTCGGAAAGCTGGAGTGGGGGCTCACCGCGGCCCCGATCACTTATGAGCCGCCGGTAGGGACCCCTAGGGAATTGCGCCTCCGGCTGCGCGAGGCCGGGGGCGACGGGCTGCAGGACTGCCTCGTCCAGGACGAACACGCCGGGCCCGTGCGGTCCCTGCCAGGGCTTCAGGGCTTCCCGATCGCTGTGGTCGCGGCCGACGCCTCGCCGTTCGCGGCGTTCCAGCACGGTATCGCCGACTACCTCGCCCAGGCCGGTGCGGACGTCGAGTTGCTGCGCCTGGCGGACCTGGGACTCACGGGCAACGGTCACCTGCCCATGGGCGAGAAGAACTCCGACGACGTGGCCGAGGCACTGATGACCTGGCTGAGCAAGCGACTGTCAGATGTGGAGGAAACATCCCGATGACAACCGCGCCAACCGTGCCGACCGATGTGATCGTCGTGGCAAGCGGGCCGCGGGACCGAGCGCCGCACTGGCGCTGAGCACCCCGCTGCACCTGATGGGCAACACCGTCTTCTGCACCGCCCTCGCGGGCGAGGAGTCGGCCGGCTGAGGTCCTGGGGCAACGAACCGCACGAGCAGGACGCCGACGGCGTGACCGCCCCCGTCCGTGACCGGCTGCGCGGCGACATGTACACCATCCGCGCCACGTACCTGATCGGCGTGGACGGCGGCCGCAGCAAGGTGGCCGGGGACGCCGGGCCGCCGATGGGCGGCCAGATGGGCGTGGCCGGCAGCATCAACATCGTCTTCGCCACGGGCCTCACCCAGTACGTGGCGCACCGGCCCGCCACCCTCTACTGGTGCCGGCTCCCGGCGCGACCGTGGGCGGCATCGGCGCCGGCCTGGTGCGCTGCGTACGGACGTGGAACGAGTGGCTCATCGTGTGGGGCTACGACGTCGACGCCGGACCGCCGAACCTCACCGAGGAGTACGCCCTGTCCGTCGTCCGCAAGCTGATCGGCAACCGGATCCGGTACGGGACTCGCACGAGGTGGGCGAGCGGCTGGGCATCCCGCGATCGCTCGCCGACCTGGGCCTGACCGCCGCCGACGTGGACCGTGCGGTCGATGTCGCTCTCGGGGCGCCGTACGCGAATCCCCGCTCGGCCTCCGCCTGCGATCTGCGCGCCGTCCTGCACGCGGCCTGGGCGGGCGAGCCGCCGTACGGCGGCTGACCCCTGCTACTGGGAGATCTCGGCGTGCGGAACGCCGGTCGCGCGTCGGGCCACCCGGCGTGCGACCTCGGCGAACGCCGGGGCGGCGGGCGAGTGGCCCGTGTTCGGATAGGCGACCGCGGCCACCGCGTGGAGGGGCTCTTTCGGAGCGACGGTCTCCACTCCCGGGTGGTGCGGGAACATCCGGGTGCCCGACAGCGGCATCAGTCCCACCATGTGCTGGTAGGCGATCTTCGAGGTCATGTCCAGGACCGAGCGAGCGTGGGAGCCGACCGTCGGGGCGTCGTGGTGCCCATGGCGTCCCCCCACCCACAAGTCGTCGCCCGGGTGGGGGGTGACCCAGGGCTGGTCGTAGACCTCGGTCATCTCCACCGCGGCGGCCGAGGCCAGCGGATGCCCCTTCCACAGCGCGAGGGAAACGGGCTCGGTGAAGATCGGTACGCGGGTCAGGCCCGGCATGTCGACGTTCAGACACAACAGCGCCACGTCCCACTCGCCGGCCAGCAGCGGGGCCTGCCCCTGGTGGAAGTCCGCTTCGTGCACCCGGATCGTGGCTCTGGGATACCGCTCGCAGAACGCCTCGATGACCGGATGCGTCAGCTCCGCGAGGGCCACCCCGTAGAGCGCGACCCGCACCTCGTCCCGTCGCCTGGCCTTGATGGCGTCTGCGGCGGCGGCGAGCCGGTCGGCGTCGGCCAGCACCTCGCCCGCCCGTTGGAGCAGTTCCGCGCCGTCGGCGGTGAGCGCCACATGCCGTTTGTCGCGGTCGAACAGCTGGACGCCCAGCTCACGCTCGAGGGCGGCGATCGAGCGCGTCAGCGCGGGCTGGGTGAGGTGCAGACGCTCGGCGGCGACCCGGTAATTCAAAGTCGCGGCGAGCGCCGAGAAATGGCGCAGGCTCCGGAGTTCCACTCAGCCCTCCAGAAAGGCGAGGTCCACGGCGTTGTGGTCCGCGCCACGTTACCGCGCGCTTCCCCGCGCGTCACCAGGCAGAAATGTGCGGCATTCCCATCACCCTCTCCGGCCTGCTGTGATGCGCGGCACTCATCAAGCCCGCAGTCACTGGCATTGGACGGCCCTTCGCCGCGCTGCCAACACTCCCTTCAGGCCGACCCACAACAGCAGCGGATGGGGTGCGAATTGTCTGAGACAACCGAGGCAGTCGAGACAACCGAGAAAGTCATCGAGATTCCGCAGCCGGAGCCGGACCTGACACCGCAGGAACTGGTGCGCCGGGCCGCCGGCATGAGGGCCTGGCTCCGTGATCATCAGGACGAGACCGAACAGCGGACCGGTATCTCCGAGGACACGCACAAGGCGTTCCTGGAGGCGGGTTTCTACCGGTCCCTCCAGCCACGCCGCTTCGGCGGCTACGAGTTCGACCTGCGGACCTACTCCCGGATGGTCACCGAGGTGGCCCGCGGCTGCCCGTCCAGCGGCTGGAACCTGTGTCTGGCCGCCTCCCACAGCCTGGTGGTGGCCGGTCGCTTCCCCGAGAGCACCCAGCGCGAGGTGTTCGGGCCGGACGGTGACTTCCGGGCCCCGCTGCCGGTCGCCCCGAGTGCCACCGCGACGAGGACCCCCGACGGGTACCGGGTCAAGGGCCGCTGGGACTACTCCTCCGGAGTCAACGTCTCCACGCACTTCCTGGGTGGCGTGCTCATCATCGACGAAGAGGGCGGCATACCCACCCCGGGCATGGTGCTCGTGCCCTCCGGCTGGCGGATGCTCGACAACTGGGGCGAGATCCTGGGCTTCCGCGGCAGCGGCTCCAACAGCGTCGTGGCCGAGGACGTCCTCGTACCGTACGAGTACGTGTCCAGGACCCACCTCGCGGCGAACGACGCCACCGACGGGCCAGGTGTGGAACTGCACGGCAACCCGATGTACGCGGGCCGGCTGATGTCGTTCTTCAACATCCAGCTGTGTTCGATCGTGGCGGGCACCGCCTGGGCCGCGGTCGACGAGTACCGGCGAATCATCACCACCAAGAACAGCCCGATGCCGCCCTTCAAGCCGCGCAGCCACGATCCGGAACACCAGCGCAACCTCGGCCTGGCCACGGCCCTGGCCGACAGCGCGCAGCGGATCATCCTGTCGGTCGCCGACGACTACACCGCCTACGCGGCCCGGGGCCTGGCAGGGGGCGAGCCCTTCTCCGAACTGGACGACCAGGCCCTCTCCGTCACGGCCCGGCAGTCCGGCCAACTCGCCTGCCAGGCCGTCGAGATGCTGGCCTCGGCCAGTGGCTCCAGCGCGCTGGCGAACGGCGAGCGCATGCAGCGGTACCTGCGCGACGTCGCCACGTACAGGACGCACATCAACGCCCAGCACAGCTGGTGGGCCACGGGATACGCCCGCTCTCTGCTCGGCGTGGAGAACCCGGCGTGAACCGGTCGACGTCCGCCGCGACGGCGCCCGGCGGCGGCCCGGCGGACGACCCCGGCCGGTTCCGGAACGTGCTCGGCCACTACCCGACGGGGGTCACGGTGGTCACCGCGAAGGAACCCGACGGCACCCCGGTCGGCATGGTCATCGGCTCGTTCACCTCGGTGTCCCTCGACCCCCCGCTCGTCGCGTTCTTCCCCGGCCGCTCCTCCACCACCTGGCCGAGGATCATGGCCGGCGGCGCTTTCTGCGTGAACGTGCTGGCCGCCGGCCAGGAGGGCCTCTGCCGGGATGTCAGCGCCAAGGCCCCCGACGTCTTCGACCGCCACCCGTGGCGCGGCGCGCCCTCGGGCAGCCCCGTCCTGGCGGGCGTCGCCGCCTGGATCGACTGCGACATCGCCGACGTGTGGACCCTCGGCGACCACTACTTCGTCCTCGGCCGCGTACGGGAACTCGGAGTGGAGAAGACCGGCGCCGCACCGCTGGTCTTCTCCCGGGGGCGGCTCGCCCCACTGCCGCCCCTCCGGGACCACGACGAATCAACCGACTACACATGGCCCGACTGGCTCTGAGACCTCCGAGAGAAGAGAGACGCACCATGCGCGATCAAGGGCTCGGCTCGTGGCCCGCGCGGCGTGCCCGCATGGCACCGGAGGCCACCGCCCTCGTGCACGAGGGTGGATCCCTGTCCTACGGCGAGCTGGCCGCGCGCGTGACGCGGCTCGCCCACGTCCTGCGTGCCCTGGGGGTCGGTCACGGCGACCGGGTGGCCTACCTGGGCGCGAACCATCCGGCCCTTGCGGAGACCCTGTTCGCCGCGAACGCACTGGGCGCCGTCTTCGTACCGCTCAACACCCGCCTCGCGGCACCTGAGTTGGCCTTCATCCTGGGCGACTCGGGAGCGTCGGTGCTGGTGTTCGGGACCGAACTCACCGATGTCGTCGACGCGTTGAGGGACGACGTGGAGGTGAAGCACTACGTCAAGGTGGGGAAGGCGTACGAGGAACTGCTGGCGAACGCACCCGACGACCCCCTGGACGAGACGGTCGGCCTCGACGAGGTGTGCATGATCCAGTACACCTCCGGCACCAGCGGCCGTCCCAAGGGCGTCATGCTCACCCACGCCAACATCGCCTGGAACTGCTTCAACATCCTGCTGGACGTGGACATCCCCTCCGACGACGTCGCTCTGGTGGTGGCACCGATGTTCCACACCGCCGCCCTCAACACCGTCTTCCTGCCGGGCTTCCTCAAAGGAGGGACATCTGTGCTGATGCACGGCTTCGACCCGGAACGGGTCCTCGGCGTCATCGCCGAGCACCGGGTGACCCGGATGTTCGGCGTGCCCGCGATGTACCAGGCCATGGCCCGGTCGCCGCGCTGGGCGACGGCCGACCTGTCGTCGATCCGGATCCTGCAGTGCGCGGCGGCACCCGTCCCCAAGGCCCTCATCCACACCTACCAGGACCGTGGCCTGACCTTCCTCCAGGCGTACGGCCTGACCGAGACCGCCCCCGCCGCACTGGGCCTGAGCGCACAAGACAGCATCCGCAAGGCCGGCTCGGCCGGCACACCCTGCTTCTTCACCGACGTACGCGTGGTCCGGCCCGACCTCACCGATGTCGCACCGGGCGAGGTCGGCGAGGTGATCATCGAGGGCCTCAACGTGATGAAGGGCTACTGGCAGTGGCCCGAAGCGACCAAGGACGCCTTCGTCGAAGGAAGTTGGTTCCGCTCCGGAGACGCGGCCACCGTCGACGAGGAGGGGTACGTCACGATCGTCGACCGGATCAAGGACATGTACATCTCCGGCGGAGAGAACGTCTATCCGGCCGAGGTCGAGCAACTCCTCCACCAGCATCCCGCGGTCGCCGAATGCGCGGTGATCGGCGTACCGGACGAACGATGGGGCGAGGTCGGCAGAGCGCTGGTCGTGCCCCGCGCGGGCGCCGACGTGTCGCCCGACGACATCATGACCTCCCTGTCCGGCCGACTCGCCAAGTACAAGCTCCCCAAGTCGGTCGTCCTCATCGACACCCTGCCCCGCAACGCCACCGGCAAGATCCTCAAGGGCCGCCTGCGCAGCCAGTACGGCTCCCTGCCAGACCGCGGCGCCGAGGAGGCGTGACGCCGGGCCGGAGAATCCGAACACTGCACGCCACACGGTCACCCCATCGTTCGCCGACAGAGGCGGGGGCCTCGCTGCCTGCGGGTCCCGCGCGAAAGCCCGTGGACGGCGCCGGAGCAGCCTCGCCCGCATCTCCGACTGCCGCACCATCGAGGTCAGCTGCACCTGGACCGACCACTACGGCACCTGGAACCCTTGGGCTACAGCCCGGCTGCCGTCGGTCCCGGAAGGGCTGTAGCTCCCTGCGGCGCAAATCCCCGTGGGAAGTCGGTCACTCTTGACCGTCCTGCTCACGACATGCCGCTTCAGCGGTCTCACTGTGCGCACTTGTACGCGATGGTGGTCGGCGCTGAATGCAGCCGGACGGCGGTCCGGTCTGGTGGGCATCGGCGTGTACGTCGGTGAGCATCTGCCGGAAGCCGTCAGGGAGGTTTCCGCGCTGGAAGTGACGCAGCCCCCGGAGCCGGCAACACTTCTCCGACCTGCACCTACTCGTCCTGGAGGTTCAGCCAGTGCATCGCGTCCAGGGCGATGCCGACATTGATGCCGTGCCGGTCCAGAGTGACGGGCAGGCGTTCTTCGGCGCGGCGAATGCGCTGCAGGATGGTGTTTCGGTGGGTGAACAACAGCTCTGCTGTCCTGGATGCGTTGTACCGCTGGTGGATAAACATTCGCAGCGTGTCACGTAGGTCCTGTGGGCCTGTGGCCAACGGGCCGAGAGTCGCGTGAATGAATTCGCGTAGCCGGGCTTCATCTCGGGCGAGCAATAGGACGGCGGCGACGTCGTCATAGAAGGCGACCCGGTATGCGTTGTTGCTCTGCACCAGCCGTTGGGTCTCCACCGCGCGGTCGTGGGTGCGTCGGAACCCGTCCACTCCCTCGTCCACTGAACCGATCGCAAGCCTGACGTTTCGGTGCGGGGCCAGAGCGGTCTCGAGCGCCTCGGCCGGCACTGGGATTCCGGGCGTCAGCCACAGCCACAGCGACGAAGCGCTGGCATGGACGAGCAGCCGGCTTCTGGACTCCGCGATCCGGCCGAGCTCGCTCGCCACCTGTACGAGTGCCGCCCGATCGGCGATCTGCGGTGGCGCCCAGAGGATCAGTCCCAAATGTCTGGCTGAAAGCGAGTACCCGAGACTCTGATCAACACCGGTCACAGGAACCGGTGCTCCGCCCAGGATGAGATTGACCAGTTCGAGGCGTCTTACGTGCTCGTCGCCCGACAGAGCTGCGCGCTCCTGCGCCAGAATGTTGATCACGGCAGTGACTGTGCGGTCGACCCAGAGCGACAGTGAGCGCGAGGCCCGGTCAAGAGCGGGCTGGAGGACGGCGGTTTCGTCGCACAGTGAAAATGCGATCCGCATCAAGATGGACCACATCGCCTGTTGAGCGGCGTAGTTGGAAGCGCGGAAGGTGTCCTCCTCGCCCCAGCGATATCCGTCGCGCGAGATGTTGACGATCTGGCTTGTCAGGTGGGGCTCCACGTCCCGCCACGGGTCCTCGTACATCGAGCGTGCCCAATGATGGGAGTAGGCCCGGGTCGCTTCACCGATCGCCTCTGCAATGGAGGGGTCCGATCCGAAGCGGGGATCGATTGCGTTGACAAGTGCGTCCTGGATCGGACGCAAGACGGAGGAATCGGCCAGGAATTCCTTGCACATGGCGCGTAGCAACTTTTCGGAGTCGCCCCGCACACCGGAGCCATGCATAACGCCCACACTACCCCTCCTCCCCTAACTTGCGCCTGTGCATTGTGCACTGGTCTCTCAGTTAATTCTGTGCACTCCAACATTGAGTGGCGCCTGTCACAGGTCGACCATGAGTGCGTCGGTGCGGTCGGCCGACCCCGCGATCGAACAACGGCGAACGGCGATGGGAGAGTCAATGGTGACTCGTGTGTCAGGGCCCCGGACTGAAGCGCGATTCAGGTCCGGTGATGGCAAGTGTGAAGCAACGTTCTTCCGTCCCGGCGTTTCCGACGATCGAGGGGCCCTACCGATCGTCGAGCTCGCCCACGGAGTCTCCGGGGTCAAGAGCCACCGGCGAGACGAGGTCCCCGCGCTGCTCTCGCTCTGCACGGAGGCCGACCGTTGAGCGCCCCTGCCTACACCGGCGCCCCCGCAGGCGGCCAGGTGCTGGACCGTACGTCCCTGTACATCGACGGTGAGTGGGTGGCCTCGGCCGGGACCGACCGGATCGAGGTGCTGAACCCGGCCACCGAGGAAGTGATCGCCCAGGTCGCGGCCGGGACACCCGCGGACGTGGATCGCGCGGTGGCCGCTGCGCGCCGGGCGCTGCCGGCCTGGTCGGCCCGGCCGCCGGGCGAGCGGGCGGACTACCTGGAGAAGGCCCACAAGGCGCTGGTGGCCCGGACCGACGAGATCGCGGCGCTGATCTCCCGAGACATGGGGATGCCGCTGCAGGCCGCCGCATCCATACAGGTCGGCCTGCCTGCCTTCAACCTGGCGAACTTCGCCCAACTGGCCCGGAGTTTCCCGTTCGACGGCCCCGAGGTCGGCAACTCCCTGATCGTGCGGGAACCGATCGGTGTGGTCGGCTGCATCACCCCCTGGAATTTCCCGCTGCACCAGATCGTGCTGAAGGTGGCGGCTGCGCTCGCGGCCGGCTGCACGGTAGTGGTCAAGCCGACCGAGGTGGCTCCACTGGCGGGTCATGCGCTGGCCTCGATCTTTGACGACGTCGGCCTGCCGGCCGGGGTCTTCAACCTGCTCAGCGGGTTCGGCGCGGTGGTCGGCGAGGCGCTGGCAGCGCATCCCGGGGTCGACATGGTGTCGTTCACCGGCTCCACCCGGGCCGGGAAGCGGGTCGCGGTGGTGGCGGCCGAGACGGTCAAGCGGGTCGCTCTGGAACTCGGCGGGAAGTCGGCCAACGTGCTGCTCGACGATGCCGACTTCGAGCGGGCGGTCGCCGACGGCCTGGCCAAGTGTTACGTCAATTCCGGTCAGACCTGCTCGGCGCTGACCCGGATGCTGGTGCCGGTCGGGCGGCTGACCGAGGCGGAGCAGATCGCCGCCCGGGTGGCCGGCGAATACCAGCACGGCGATCCGTCCGACCCGGGGACCCGGCTGGGGCCGCTGGTCAGCTCGGCCCAGCTGGAGCGAGTGCGGTCGTACATCCAGCAGGGCATTGACGAGGGCGCAACCCTGGTCGCCGGCGGGGTGGAGAGCGAGCGCGACCCTGCCGACCTGGGCCGGGGGTACTACGTGCCGGCCACCGTGTTCTCCGGCGTCACCCCGGAGATGACGATCGCCCGCGAGGAGATCTTCGGCCCGGTCCTGTCGATCATGCCGTACCAGGATGAGGACGACGCCGTCCGGATCGCCAACGACACCGAGTACGGCCTGGCCGGCGGGGTCTGGTCGGCCGATCCGGAACGAGCGCTGCGGGTGGCCCGGCGCCTGCGGGCCGGTCAGATCGAGGTGAACGGGGGCGCGTTCAACCCCGGCGCACCGTTCGGCGGATACAAGCAGTCCGGCGTCGGCCGCGAGGGCGGCGCCCAGGGACTGGAGGAGTTTCTGGAGACCAAGGCGATCCAGCGCTGATGCTTCGACGAAATCGCCAGGCCCGATCAGTAATTCGAGGAGGACACGTGGCCACCAGGGAAAAGCCGCGCAAGTGGATCAACGCCGAGATCGAATCGCTCGACCCGGACGTCGACCACGCCCGGATCTGGCAGCTCGGCAACGCCTACCGGACCAGCCCGATGATCCTCAACATGGCGGTGTGCCAGGGCTTCCTGCGGCTCGTCGGGCCGGGCAGCGGCGCACGCACGCTCGTCCGCGGCGGCAAGGGCAAGGTCGTCCTGCACCAGCAGCGTCGTATAGAGGGCACCATGCACGCGGTGTGGACCTGGTACCTCGGCGAGGGTGCGCACGACCCGAGCGTGCGTGAGTCCGTCGAACGGGTCAACCGGCAGCACGACGCCTGGGCGGGGAAGTACCCCGACGCGATCCTGGACGTACGCCAGTACACGTACACGATGTGCATCCTCGCCGCCGAGCCGCACCGGGTGATGCAGCGGCTCGGTCTGCCCGGCTTCAGCGCCAAGGAGCAGCGGGCCGCCTACCGGCACTGGTCGCAGATCGCCGGGCTGTTCCGTATCGGTTCGGACCAGGGCGTCCCGTTGCCGGCGGACTTCGACGGGATGCTCGCCTTCCTCGCCGACTTCGAGCGCAACGACTACTCGACCGCTCCGGAGAGCAACGTCGTCGCCGAGGCGATGCTGCAGCAGTTCTGCGACCGCTGGTTCCCCCGCCCGTTGCACGGGCTCGGTCGTGCCCTCGTGCTGTCCCTTGCCACCCCGGACCTGCTCGCCGTCCACGGGCTCAAGGGCCCGCGACCGCTCGTGGTCCGGACCCTGCGGCGGACACTGCGCACGCTCATCACCGTCCAGGTCCGGTGGGCGCCCGACCCGGTCGAGGTGGCGCCGATCCGCGCCGCGTTCGCCGAGCCCCGCCCGGAAACCCCCATGGGCGGCCGGCTGAAGGCCGCTCTGTCCGGCATGAGGGGACAACGGCCCGTGCCGGACGGGCCGACGCATACGGACATCTGACGTGTCGGCCGGGACCGGTGCACTGTCGTCGGGATCCTCGCCCCGTCCGCACCGGCTCCCGAACTCGACCCTACGTCGGTCATCGGCCGGCTACCGTCCCCGGCCGGGCGGTCGCGGGCGGCCTCGCACCTTTGAGAGCCGCACCTTTGAGGGCCGCGGGCCTCCGCTCACCTACCGGTTCGTTGCAAAGGCTCACGGCGTTGTGACGTCACCGTTCACCACTCGGGTGGCGTCCGTGATCGTGCTGACCTCATGCCGACGGATCTTCTGCAGCAGCCGGATCAAAGTGCCGCGCTCGCGGGCGGTCAGGGCTCGGGCCCATTCGGCCTCGCGGGCGTTGTTGCGTGCGAAGAGCTCACCGACCACGTCGTGTCCGTAGTCGGTGAGCTGGATGGTGACGGACCGGCCGTCCTTGTCCGACCTGCTGCGCTGGATCAGTCCCTTGCGTTCCAGGGTGTTGAGCACCGCCGAAACGCTGGCCTGGGAGACATTGGTCAGCCGGGCGAGCTGAAGCGGGGTCAGTTCGCCGACCGTCTTGACCGCGAACAGGGCACGAAAGCCCGCCCAGGTGAGGCCGGCCGGGCGCTGGACGCTGACCTCGAAGTCCTGCTGGAGCCGTTCAGCCGCTCTGACCAGTCCGAAGATCATGAGCATGGCGTCGATGTCCGCGTCCGGCGCGAAGGATCGTGCGGCCTCGGCGGCTTGGGCGTCGGCCTCGGCCGGATCGCCGGGGATCGGGAGCTGGGACTGGCTCGGCTGCATGAAGGGACTCTGTCCTCACCATAGGAGAAGTTACTGAGAGGTCTCAGCGTATAGCCGACTCGCCGCACATCCTGCCCGGCTACGACGCGGTGGCCCCCGCGTCCACGGGCAGAGCGGTCCCCGTCACGAAGGAGGACGCGTCGGAGCAGAGCCAGAGCACGGCATCGGCGATCTCCTCCGGTTCGGCGAACCGCTTGATCGCCTGGGGGGCCACGGCCTGCGCCTGGAGTTCGGGCGGCAGTGCGGCGGTCATGTCGGTGCGGACCGCCGCCGGGCAGACCGCGTTGACCCGGATGTTCTGCTCCGCGCACTCAATGGCGGCGGTCTTGGTGAGACCGATGACGGCATGCTTGCTCGCGGAGTAGGCGGCGCCCTGCGGAAGGCCGATGAGCCCGGCGAGCGACGCAGTGTTGACGATCGCACCGCCACCCGACGCGGCCATGAGGGGGATCTGCGCCCGCAGCCCGTGCCAGACCCCTTTCAGGTTCACGGCGAGGCTTCGGTCGAAGGCTGCCTCGTCGGTGTCGGTGACGCTGCCCAGCACGGCGATACCCGCGTTGTTGTGCGCGAAGTCCAGCCGCCCGTACGTCTCTGCCACGGTTGCCGCGAGTGCGGTGCACTCGTCGGCCTCGGTGACGTCGCAGGCGACGAACAGTGCCCGTCCGCCGGCCTGCTCGACCAGCTGCACGGTCTCCAGTCCGGCGGCGCGTCGACTGTCCAGGTCGGCGACGACGACCGCCGCCCCGGCGCGCCCGAATGCCACGGCGGTGGCTCGTCCGATGCCGCCTGCCGCGCCGGTGACCAGCCCGGCCTTGCCCTTCATGGTGATCTCCATGCCTCCGAGACTAGCTCGATGTCTTAGTAATTCACACCTGTCCAATACCTAGACCTCTAATTAATTGGTTGCTACGTTGAGGCCGCTTCAGAGTGAGAGGAGCGCACCGTGCGCCTCATTCCGGCCGTCGTGCCGCGACTGGACGTCCTTAATGTCCCGCGCGAGGCAGAGCGCCAGCTCGGCCTCGTGACCGATCCCCGCCACCGGGCGATCCTGACCAACTTCCGCCGCCACGCCATGCTGGAGGTGTCCGGCCGGTGGCCGGAGATCCTCGACCCGGATCTGACCGTGTCCCACCCCGTCTACCGCATCGCCGAAGGCGACAACACCGCCGTCTTCGACGGCCATGACGCCGTCGCCGGCTTCTACCGCACAATGACCGACGCCGGCCTGAACGTGCTCGTCCCGCTCACGGAACGCATCGCAGTCGCGGACTGGGGACTGGCGATCGAGTCACTGCTGGGGCAGATCGTCCCGGGTGCGCTGATGAAGCCCGCGATGGGCGAGGACGTCGACGACCTCGACGCCCACTACCTCGTCACCCACAAAGTGGCCAACATCTGGCCCTACGACGAGGACGTCAAACTGCTCGGCGAACACGTCTACATCGACCGCGCCTCACGCGAGGTCCACCGCATGGATCCAGCGGACGTCGTCACGCCGCAGCAGGCCGCTGACCTGCTGGCACCGTTGCTCGACCCACCTATTGACGTGGGTGTGACCCCGGCGTAGCTTCCAGAAATCGGTTAGATCTCTCAGTATTTTTCTGCACCTCGCGGGTCCGACCCGGCCCGCACGTACGGGAGGCCCGACGTGCCTTTCCAGCCACCCTCCAACATCACCGCCCGCCCGCTCCCCGACGCCGCCGCCAACGCCTTCGTCGCGGCGCTCGGCACGGACGCGGTCCTCACCACCCCCGAAACCGTCGCCGACTTCCGGGACCCCTTCTCCCACCCGGGCTGGAGCGACCACACCGCGGCCGCCGTCGTCATGCCGGCCACTGTCGAGGAGGTACAGGCGGTCGTCCGGATCGCCGGCGAACACCGCATCCCGCTGTGGACCTTCTCCCAGGGCCGCAACAACGCCTACGGCGGACCCGCCCCCCGCGTCCCCGGATCGGTGCAGGTCAGCCTGCGCCGCATGAACCGCGTCCTCGAAGTCAACGAGGAACTGGCCTACGCGGTCGTCGAGCCCGGCGTGCGCTTCTTCGACCTGTACGACCACCTGCGCGCCGGCGGCCACAAGGTCTGGTCCTCCGCCCCCGACCTCGGCTGGGGAAGCGTCATCGGCAACGCCCTCGACCACGGGATCGGCTACACCGTCGACGGCGACCACGCCGCCCGGCTGTGCGGCCTGGAGGTCGTCCTGCCCGACGGGAGTCTGCTGCGCACCGGCATGGGCGCGATGTCCGGCAACCGCGCCTGGCACGCCTACCCCCGTGGCTTCGGTCCCACGGCCGACGGTCTGTTCAAGCAGTCCGGACTCTCCATCGTCACCCGCGCGGGAGTGTGGTTGATGCCCGAGCCGGAGTGCTATCTCTCCGGCAGCGTCCAGGTGCCCCGCAAGGAGGACCTGCCCGTCCTCATCGACGCGCTTCGCCCCCTCCTGCTGGACCGCACCCTCCAGAACCACCCCGCCATCGGCCATCCGCTCTTCATCGCCTCCGTCATGGACGGCGCACCCACCCGTGCCGAGGTGTACGACGGTCCCGGCCCCGTACCCGAGGACGCCGTCCTCCGGCTCGCCCGGCAGATGGGCCTCGGCCGCTGGAACATGCGCTTCGCGCTGTACGGCACCGAGGGCATCGTCGACGCCCGCCTCGCCCGGATCAGGAAGGCACTGTCGGTCATCCCCGGCGTCCACGTCGCCGGCGAGAAGTTCGCCGGACACGCCGTGCACGACACCGCCCGCGACCAGAACGCCCAGGTCCAGGCGGGCATCCCCAGCCTGGATTTGATGCGGGCACTGTCCTGGTACAGCGGCGAGGGAGGCGGCCATCTCGACTTCTCCACCGTCTCACCCCTGCACGGAAAGGACGTCGCACGGGTGCACGCCCTGCTGGACGACCAGTTGAGCGACAGCGGGCTCGACTACGACCCCGCCATGATCCTTGGCCAGCGGCACATCACCAACGTCGCCCAGCTCTACTTCAACCCCAGCGACGAGAAGCAGACCGGCGACGCCTACCGGCTCTACCCCGAACTGGTCCGCGCCCTCGCCGGAGCCGGCTACGGCGTCTACCGCACGCACGTCGACTTCATGGACGCCGTCGCCGACACCTTCGACTTCGGCGACCACGCGCTGCGCCGCTTCAACGAGCGGCTCAAGAACGCACTCGACCCACACGGCATTCTCTCCCCCGGCAAGCAGGGCGTCTGGCCTTCCGGACTGCGCCACCTGCGCGACGTGTCGCCCAGCCGCTGACCCGCTTCCGCCCGCGCGCCCCCTCTCCCCCTCTCCCTTCCCCTTTTGCCCGAGCCGACCACTGTGAGCAACGGAGCCCATTGTGAAGACCAACGGCCATCGCCCGCACACATCCATGAGCGCCCGCGTGCTCACCATCGCCGCCTGCGCACCCCTCCTGGCCCTGCTGGCCACCGGCTGCGCCTCCACCGACACCGGCGCCGCCGCGGCCTCCACCGCGAAGCCGTCCAAGGCCTCCAAGTGCGGCCTCGGCAACGGCAAGACGGCCACCGGGCCGGCCATCAAGCTCGGCGCCATCGTCTCCGACACACCCGGGCTGAGCTTCACCGACGTCACCGACATGGCGAACGCGTACTTCTCCTGCGTCAACGCCAACGGCGGCATCAACGGCCGCCCCGTGAAACTCGTCGTAGAAAAGGACGCGCTCGACCCGCAGTTGACCGCGTCCCTGGCGACCAAGCTGATCGACACCGAGAAGATCGTCGGCTTCACCGCCAGCAGCAGCGTCCTGGACTGCTCGGTCAACGCCAAGACCTACGAGCAGAAGGCCATCTACGGCATCGACGCGGGCCTGGCCCTCGACTGCTTCAACTCCCCCGCCATCGCGCCGATCAACGTCGGCGCAAGTTACAGCGCGCTGGCCACCGCCCAGTACCTGCTCGACAAGGGCGCCAAGAAACTGGTCGTCTTCACCAGCAACACACCCGACTCCAACGCCGTCAACTCCAGCATCCAGGCGCTCGGCAAGAAGGCCGGCGTCCCGGTCACCGCCTGGGTGGAGAACGTCCCGATCGCCGACGCCAACGGGCTCGCGCTCAAGGCCGCCCAGGCCGCGGGCGCCGACGGCGGTGTCGTGGTGAACCTCAACGCGGGTGAGGCGCTGAAGGTGTTCAAGGCCATCGAGCAGCAGGGCCTGATCGACCAGGCCAAGTGGGGCTGCCCGGCGGGCTGCAACGACCAGTCCATGCTCCAGCAGCTGGGCAGCGCCTGGGACGGCAAGCTCGGCGTCAACGCCGAGGTGAACCTGGCCAGCTCGCCCGGTCCGGACAACCAGCTCTATCTCCAGCTGCGCCAGAAATACGCCCCGAAGACCCAGCTCGGAAACTTCGGCCAGCTCGGCTTCACCGCCGCCCGGATCGCCGTCCAGGCGCTGCTGAGCATCAAGTCCGGCGACTACACCACCGCCACCGTGGGCGCGGCGTTCAAGGGTGTCAAGGACTACCGGTCCGACCTGTACTGCAAGCCCTGGTACTTCGGCACCCAGGCGTTCCACACCGCCAACAACACCACCCGGACCATCACTCCGAAGAGCGGTCAGTGGACGCAGGCCCGGGACTGCTCGGAGATGCCCGCCCTCCCGAACAACAAATTCGCCGAGATCCGCGCGTACGAGAAGCAGATCGGTCTCGGCTGACCGCCGGCGGCTGATCGGAACGGGACGTCTCCCATGCCAAGCCTTCTGCCCTTCCTCGTTCTCGGACTGGCCCTCGGTGGTGTGTTCTCGCTCTCCGGCGTCGGCATCGTGGTCCTGTACCGCACCACCGGAGTGCTCTATCTGGCGGGCGGAGCGGTCGGCGCCGTCGGCGCCTTCACCGCCTGCTCCCTGGCCACCACCGCGGGCCTGTCCGTCTGGCCCGCGGCCGCACTCGGCGTGGCGCTGTCGGCGGCGATCACCCTGCTGTACGGCCTGCTTCTCGGTCCCCGTCTCGCCCAGCGCGAACCGCTGGTCAAGGCCGCGGCCACGCTCGGCCTGACGCTCGTCCTCCTGGGCACCATGTCCTGGATCTGGGGCGCCCAGACCTACTCCCTCTCCCTGCCCACAACCGCCTGGGGCATCGTCCTCGGCACCGTCCACGTCAACGGCACCCAGCTGATCAGCCTGGCGCTCGGCCTGCTGCTCACCGCCATCACCGCGCTGTTCCTGGACCGCACGGCGCTGGGCACGGCGATGCGCGCGCTGGCCGACGACCGCGAAAGCAGCGCCCTGCTGGGCGTACCGGTACGCCGGGTGGAGGCGGCCGCCTGGCTGGGTTCCGGCGTCGTCTTCGGCGTGGCGGGGATCGTGCTGTCCAACCTGGTCGGCCTCGACATCAACGGTCTGACGTTCCTGATCATCTCCGGGCTGGCCGCCGCCCTCGTCGGACGGCTGGAGTCGCTGTGGACCACGCTGGCTGCCGGCCTCGTCATCGGGGTCGCCCAGTCCCTGCTCACTCCCGTGGCGAGCCTGTCCTCCTACCGGTCCATGACGCCGTTCCTGGTGGCGATCGCGGTCGTGCTGGTCATGGCGGTCCGCCGCCCGTCACAGACAAGGGTCTGACGTATGAACGTCCTCGAAGACGCGCACCGCGCCACCGCACCGGACCATGCGCGGCACCCGACGGCGGCCATCGGGCACAGGCTGCGCCAGCCCCTGTCGGCGGCGGCCTGGCCGGCCGGTGTGGCGGCGGCCGCGCTCCTGCTGCCGCTGTTCACCAGCGCGTACTGGATCCAGGTCCTCACCGCCGCGGCGGTGTTCTCGGTCGCGGCCCTGGGTCTGAGCGTGCTGTACGGGCGGGTCGGGCTGATCTCACTGGGCCAGATCGCGATGCTCGCGGTCGGCGGCTGGACCGCGGAACGGCTGGGCCAGACCGGCACGTTGCCGTTCTGGCTGGTCCTGCTGGCCACCGGTGTGGTGACCGGCCTGATCGGAATCGTCATCGGTCTGCCCGCCCTGCGACTGTCCGGCCTGTACCTGGCCCTGATCACCCTCATGCTGGCCGCCGCGGTCACCATCGTGCTGACCAACATCAACTTCCCCAACGGCGGACCCGGCTTCCTCGGCTACGACCCCGTGAAATCCGGCACCGTGCCGCTGGCCCGGCCCGCCATCGCCGCCGGCGACACCGCGTACTTCCGCTACACGGTCGTGGTCTGTGCCCTGATGTTCCTGCTGGCCATCGCCCATACCCGGGGCAGGCCGGGCAGGGCCTGGGCGGCGATCCGGCAGAGCGAGCACGCGGCGGTGGCCGCCGGGATCAACGTCACCCTGTACAAGCTGTGGGCCTTCGCCCTGGCGTGCTTCATGACCGGTGTGGCCGGGGCCCTGCTGGCGGCCAGCGCGGGCGGGCTGACGGTCTACCAGTTCCCCCCGCAGGAATCGATCACTCTGCTGGCCGCCCTGCTGATGGCGGGCATGTACCACTTCGCCGGAGCCGTCGTGGCAGGGCTGATGCTGAAGGCGATGCCCGCCCTGCTCGACACCTGGGGGGTCAGCGGCAACATCCTGCTGATCGTCTTCGGGGTGGGCCTCGTGCAGACACTGGTCACCTCGCCGCAGGGCATCGCCGGCCAGCTGAGCCGGGACCTGGCCCGGCTGAGTGCCCGACTCCGGGTGCGGAGGACCACGTCATGATCGAGATCAAGGAGCTGACCGTACGCTTCGGCGGCGTCACCCCCATCCAGGCCATGGATCTGACGCTGCCCGGCGGCGCCTGCGGCCTGATCGGCCCCAACGGCGCCGGCAAGACCACCTTCTTCAACGTACTCAGCGGCTTCGTCACCCCGGCGACCGGCCGCGTCCGGGCATTCGGTGACGACCTGCTGGCCCTGCCGGGCCACCGCCGGGCCCGCTGGGGGCTGCGCCGCACCTTCCAGACCGAGCAGGCGATCGAGCAACTGTCGGTGTACGACAACGTGGCCATGGTCCACGAGCACACCGGTGGCCACCGCCGCGACCGCCACCGCGACGTGCTCACCGCCCTGGACTTCGTCGGCCTCTCCGTCAGCCCCACGGCCCCGGTCGGCGCCCTGGGCGCGGGGGAACGACGGCTGGTCGAGCTCGCCCGTGCGGTCGTCGGCCGCCCCCGGGTGGTCCTGCTCGACGAACCCGCCGCGGGACTGCCGGACGAGGAGACGGGCCGGATCGGTGCCGTGATCCGCCGCATCCCGGCGGAACTGGACGCCATGACCGTACTGGTCGACCACGACATGAGCCTGGTGTCCGCCTGCTGCGACGTCACCGCCGTGCTCGACTTCGGCCGGCTCGTCGCCGCCGGTCCCACCCAGGAGGTCCTGCGCGACGAGCATGTCGTGCGGGCCTACCTCGGTACCGAGGAGATCGCTTCGGAGGAATCCCGATGACCGTCACCACCGCGCCCGCGCTGCACGTCGAAGAGCTCCGTGTCGCACGCGGAACCCGCACCGTGCTGCACGACGTACGTCTCGACATCCCCGCCGGAGAGGTCACCGCTCTCCTCGGCCCCAACGGCGCGGGCAAGTCCACCCTGGTCCTCGCGCTCGGCGGCGTCTTGCGCCCCACTGGCGGGCGCATTCTGCTCGGCGAGCGGGAGCTGTCGGGACGTCGGCCCGAGAAGGTGCGGGCGGCCGGGGTGGCAGTCGTACCCGAAGGACGGCGGCTGCTGCCCAATCTGACCGTCCGTGACAACCTGCACGCCGCGGTCTACTCCCTCGGCCGAGAGGGCCGCCGGACCGGAGTCGAGTACGCGCTGGAGCTCTTCCCCGAGCTGAGGCAACGCTGGCACACGCCCGCCCGCGCCCTGTCCGGCGGGCAGCAGCAGATGATCGTCCTGGCCCAGGCACTCGCCTCCCGGCCGTCCGTGCTGGTCGTGGACGAGCTGTCGCTGGGGCTGGCGCCGGTCGTGGTGAAGCGTCTGATGCCGGTCCTGGCCGACGTCGCCGCCGCCGGCACGGCCGTCCTGCTCATCGAGCAGTTCGCACACGTCGCCCTCGCCCTGGCCACCACAGCCCACATCCTGGAAGGCGGCCGCATCCGCTTCAGCGGCACGGCACAGGAGCTCAAGGACAACCCCGACAAGCTGAGCGCCGCGTACCTGCTGCGCACGAACGCCGAGGACACCCCGTCATGACCCGACCGCCCCTCTCCGCCGACGCTCTGGCCGCTCTCTCCGCCGCGCTCGGCCCGGAGCATGTCCTGCACCGCCCCGAGGACCTGCTGCCGTACCGCGATCCCTACGCCCACGCCTCCTGGCAGGAGCACGTCCCCTCCGCGGTCGTCTCGCCCGCCACCGTTGAGGAGGTCCAGGCCGTCGTCCGGATCGCCGGCGAACACAGCCTGCCGCTGTGGACGTTCTCCCAGGGCCGCAACAACGGATACGGCGGTCCGGCCCCGGCCACCACCGGCTCGGTCTCGGTCAGCCTGCGCCGCATGAACCGCATCCTGGAACTGGACGAAGACCTCGCGTACTGCGTGGTCGAGCCCGGTGTGCGCTTCTTCGACCTCTTCGAGGAGATCCGGCGGCGCGGCCTCGCCCTGTGGCCCTCCATCCCCGACCTCGGCTGGGGCAGCGTCATCGGCAACTGCCTCGACCACGGCGTCGGCTTCACCCCGCTCGGCGACCACCCCGGCCGCCAGAGCGGCATGGAGGTCGTCCTCGCCGACGGCACCCTGCTGCGTACCGGCATGGGCGCCATGGAGGGCAACGCGTGCTGGCCCGTGCGCAAGCCCGGCTTCGGTCCGTCGGCCGACGGGATGTTCATGCAGTCCAACTACGGCATCGTCACCAAGATGGGCTGCTGGCTCGTACCGCAGCCCGAGGTGTACATGTCCTGCGACGTGCGGGTCGAGCGCGAGGAGGACATCGGCGCCCTCGTCGACACCGTCCGCCCACTGCTCCTGGACCGCACCATCCCCAACTACCCCATCGCGTACAACACGATGCTCGTCGGCGGCGCGCTCAGCGGCGTCCCCCGCGAGTACTGGTACCGGGGAGAGGGCGCGCTTCCGGAGGAGGCCATCGACCGTATAGCCCGCGAGACGGACACGGGACGCTGGTACATGCGCTTCGCCCTGTACGGCCACGCGGAGATCGTGGAGCAGCAGTACGAGATCTGCCGCCGCGCCTTCGAGGCCATCCCCGGCGCCCGCCTCACCGCTCGCGCATACGACGGCGCCACCGCCGTCGACCAGCTCACGGCGCCCGCCGAACCGGTCCCGGACGGGCCGGCCGCCGCCCTGCCGCGCATCCGGCACCAGTCCGACACCACCCAGGCCGGCATCCCCACGCTCGACCTGCTGGACAACCTGAGCTGGGACGAACACGGCGTGGGCGGCCACCTCGACTACTCCCCCGTCGCCCCGCTCACCGGTGAGGAGGCGCTGGAGCAGAACCGCTGGCTGCGCTCCGCCCTCGCGGCCGAGGGCCTGGACTACGCCACCTCCCTGATGCTCACCCCGCGCGCCTTCGTCAACATCACCTCGTTGTGGTTCAACACGGCCGACGCGGCGCAGACCCGGCACGCGTACGACGTCATCGGCCGGCTCATCCCGGAGGGCGCCCGCCGCGGCTACGGCGTCTACCGCACCCACCTGCGCCACATGGACGCCGTCGCCGGCACCTTCGACTTCGGCGGCCACGCCCAACGCCGCTTCAACGAGGCCGTCAAGGACTGCCTCGACCCGCAGGGCATCTTCTCGCCCGGCAAGCAGGGGATCAGGGCGCGGGCTCTGCGCTGACAGCACATACGTGAGTGGGGCCCGCGGCACCAGGCCGCGGGCCCGACGTGTCTCACGCAGAGGTGTTCGGACACAAGTGTGCCGGGTGGACCCGAACTCGTCGGGTTCGCCCGGCACTTGCCTCGTCTTCCTCCGCCGGAGGGGTCACATCGCCGAAGCCCCCGCGTCGACCGGCAGGCCGACCCCCGTCACGAAGCTCGCCTGGTCCGAGCAGAGCCACACCACCGCCGCCGCGACCTCCTCCGGCTCGCCGAGCCGCTTGATGGCCATGCGGCTGACCCACTGGGCGAGTTGATCGTCCGTCAGCACCTCCATCAGCGGTGTGCGAATGGAGGCAGGACACACGGCGTTCACCCGGATACCGGACTCGGCGTACTCCACGGCGGCCGTCTTGGTGAGGCCGAGCACACCGTGCTTGCTCGCCACGTACGCTCCGAGCAGCGGCGGCGACACCAGCCCGGCCAGGGAGGACGTGTTGACGATCGCGCCGGTGCCGCCCTGGGTGAGCATCTGCCGGATCTGGTGCTTCAGCCCCAGCCAGACGCCCTTGAGGTTGACGGCGATGACCCGGTCGAAGTCGGCGGCCTCCATGTCGACGAGGCTCGCCTGGTGCTCGACGCCGGCGTTGTTCAGCGCGAAGTCCAGCCGCCCGCAAGCCCGTACGGTTTCGGCGACCAGCCGTTCCTGGTCCGCTTCGCGGGTGACGTCGCAGGGAACGAAGACGGCGCGGCCGCCCTCCTTGGCGATGAGCTCGACCGTCTGCTCCCCGCCGTCCCGGCAGCTCTCCAGGTCGCTCACGACCACCGCGGCACCCGCCCGTGCGAAGGCGAGCGCGCTGGCCCGGCCGATACCGCCGGCGCCGCCCGTGACCAGTCCGGACTTCCCCTTCATGAACGGTGTGCCGGTCACAGCGTTGCTCCCTCGCGAATCTGAATCAGCTCGATCAGGTTGCCTTCAGGATCGGCGAGATAGCCGAAGCGGACATCGGGGTGGGGGGCCTGGCCCGGTGGCACGATCGCCGAGGCGCCCGCGGCGAGCACTCGGTCGTAGAGGCCGTCCAAGTCGGTCACCCGAAGGCAGAAATGTCCGTAACCCTGGCGCAGTACGGCCGAGTTCGGGTCGGACGCGGGGGGCGAGGGGACCGAATCGGGGCGGGACATGAGCTCCACCGCGTAGCCGTCGGCGCTGCGCAGCACCACAGCACGCATGCGCTGGTCCTCGACTTCGAAGCGGAACTCCTCGGTGAGTCCGAGGGCCTTGGTGTAGAAGACGACGGCCGCGTCGAGATCACGGACCGACAGTCCGACGTGGTCGAGGGTCGTGGTTGCGGTCGAGGCGGGGGGCGCCGCTGCCGCCGTGGGGTGCATCGAGCACATTGCTGCCTCCTGCGGAGTAGTCAACAATCTGAGACATCTAAGCAGTCTGGCCATGCCGACAACAAGGCTTGTGCAGGTGGAAGGACCACCTGCGCACAGGTCTTGCGATTTTCAGATACTCGACAATAGTGTGATGTCTAATCACTTCAGGGAGTGCATCGTGAGCCTTCTCAACGCGGACACATGGACTGCGAAGATCTTTACCGACGGCTGGTCCGACGGTTCCGGCGGAACCGCCCCGGTCATCGAGCCCGCCACCGGTGACCGGCTCGGGACCATCGGACTGGCCGACGCGGAGGACGCGCGCAAGGCCTCCGCCCGAGCGGCGGCCGCGCAGGCCCAGTGGGCGGCCCGGCCGCCCGGGGAGCGGGCGGCCGTCCTGCGCAGGGCCGGCGCTCTGTGGGAGGCGCACGCCGAGGAGATCCAGGACTGGATCGTCCGCGAGAGCGGCGCCATCGGCCCCAAGGCGGCGCTGGAGACCCACATCGCCGCCCAGGAGTGCTACGAGGCCGCCGCGCTGCCCAGCCATCCGCACGGCACCGTGCTGCCGTCCGACGAAGCCCGCTGGAGCTTCGCCCGGCGCCGCCCGGCGGGCGTGGTCAGCGTCATCGCCCCCTTCAACTTCCCGCTCATCCTGTCCATCCGCTCCGTCGCCCCGGCCCTCGCGCTGGGCAACGCGGTACTCCTCAAGCCCGACCCGCGCACGGCGGTGTGCGGCGGAGTCGCCCTCGTACAGATCTTCCAGGAAGCCGGTCTGCCGGAGGGACTGCTCCAACTACTGCCCGGCGGCGCGGACGTGGGCGAGGCCGTGGTCACCGCTCCCGAGGTCCGCGTCGTCTCCTTCACCGGCTCCACGACAGCGGGCCGCCGGGTCGGAGAGCTGGGTGCCCGCCACCTCAAGCGCACGCACCTGGAACTCGGCGGCAACAACGCCCTCATCGTGCTGCCCGGCGCGGACCTGACGCTGGCCGCCTCCGCAGGCGCCTTCGGCGCCTTCATGCACCAGGGCCAGATATGTATGTCCACCGGCCGCCACCTGGTCCACGAGAGCCTGCACGACGCCTACGTGGAAGCCCTGTCCGCCAAGGCCGCCCACCTGCCCGTCGGCGACCCGGCGTCCGGTGAGGTCGCGCTCGGTCCGCTCATCGACGACCGTCAGCTCGGGCGCGTCGACGACCTCGTGCAGCGGACCGTGGCCGCCGGTGCCCGGCTCGCCGCCGGCGGCACCTACCAGGACCGCTTCTACGCCCCGACCGTGCTGGCGGCCGTGACCCCGACGATGCCCGCCTGGACGGACGAGGTGTTCGGCCCCGTGGCGCCCGTCGTGCCCTTCGCCACGACGGAGGAGGCCATCGCTCTCGCGTCCGAGAGCGAGTACGGACTCTCCCTCGGCATCCTCGGTGACGTCGGCGACGCCATGGCCATCGCGGACGCGGTTCCCAGCGGCATCGTCCACATCAACGAGCAGACCGTCTCCGACGAGGCCAACGCCCCCTTCGGCGGCGTCGGCTCCTCCGGTACCGGGTCACGCTTCGGCGGCCCCGAGGCCAACCTCGAGGCCTTCACCGAGACCCAGTGGCTGACCGTGCGCCCCCGGATCGCCCCCTACCCCTTCTGACCGGACACCCTCAACCAGCACGCCAGAACAGGAGTCGCGCCGCCATGGGCGAGATCAACGCCGGTCAGGCCATCGTCAATGCCCTGCGGGCCGAGGGCGTCAGCCATGTCTTCGGCATGCCGGGCGGCCATGTTCTGCCCCTCTACGACGCCATCCACCGCACGCCCGGCATCAGCAGCTTCCTGGTACGCCATGAGCATCACGCTGCGGCCATGGCGGCGGCGTACGCCCAGCTCACCGGCGAGCCCGCCGTCGTCCTGGCCACCGCCGGACCGGGCGTCACCAACACCCTCACCGCGGTCGCGGAGGCCTACGTCGGCGCCCTGCCCATGATCGTGCTCGGCGGCCGCGGCGCCACGGCGACCGCGCACCGGGGCGCCAGCCAGGAGGTCGCCACCGACCAGGTGTTCGCCCCCGTCACCAAGTGGTCGGTCCGGGTCGACCGGGCCGACCTCCTCACCGACGTCCTGCGGCAGGGCTTCGCCCGCGCCCGCGGCGGCAGGCCGGGCCCCGTCCTGATCGACATCCCGCGTGACCTGCTGACCCTCGACGTCCCCGACAAGCCGTACCTGCCGGTCGGCCCGCCCGCCCGGCCCGCCGCCGACCAACCGGCCGTCGACGCCGCGGCAGCGGCCCTCGCCGGGGCCCGCAGCCCGCTCGTCGTCGCGGGTGGCGGAGTCGCCTCCTCCGGCGCCTTCGACGAACTGCGCACCCTGGCCGAACGCCTGTCGGCCCCCGTACTGACCAGCCTCGCCGGACGCGGCAGTCTCCCCGACGACCATCCCCTCGCGGCCGGAGGCCTCGGCGCCCACCGCAACCCGGTCGCCAAACGGCTGCTCGCCGAGGCGGACGTGGTCCTCGGCCTCGGCACCCGCTTCGAGGAGATGGAGACCAACTGGCAGCCCACCGCCCTCCCGTCCCCCGACGCCACCTACATCCAGGTCGACATCGACCCGGCCGAACTGGGCCGCGCCATCCCGGCCCACGTCCCCGTCAACGGCGACATCAAGAGAGTCCTGGAGCAACTGCTCACCGCCCTGCCCGAGGACACACACGCCTCACCCGGCCGCACGGAGCGCCTCCTCCAGGACATCACCGCCCTCGACGCCGCCGTCGACCGCATGGCACTCGACGACAAGGCCCCGATCCACCCCGCCCGCGTCATCCGCACCGCCCGCTCCGTCTTCCCCCGCGACACCGTCCTCGGCGTCGACGTCGGCGCCCTCGCCCAGCACATCGCCGGCGCGTTCCCCTTCTTCCGCGTCTACCAACCGCGCTCCGTCATCACCCCGTCCAGCTTCTACGGCATGGGGTACGCGGCCGCCGCCCTGCCCGCCGCCCGCCTGGTCCACCCCCGGCGGCCCGCCCTGTGCTTCGTCGGCGACGGCTCCTTCCAAATGGTCATGAACATCGTGCCGATGGCCGCCCAGTACGGACTCGCAGTCACCTGGTGCGTGCTCAACGACGACGCCCTCGGCTCCATCCGGGACCTCCAGGAACACACCTACGGCAACCGCATCCAGGACACCGAGTTCTCCTTCCAGCCCGACTTCGCCCGCCTGGCCGAGGCATGCGGCGCTTACGGCGAACGCGTCGACGACCCGGCCGCCGTACCCGACGCCCTGAAGCGCGCCCTCGCGGAGAACGCGGCCGGCCGCCCCGCCGTCCTGGACTTCGCCGTCGCGCGCACCCGGCTCGCACAGACCAGGGAGCACTACTTCACGACCTACCCGCAAGACGACTGAGCTTCTTCAGCGTTGCCGTTCCAGGGTGAGGACAGGACTCGCGACGCGTGCGGAAGAGCTCCAGGCGCTCCGTCGGCATCCTCGGCGACGTCGGTACGGCGATGACGCTCGCCGACCAGATCGACTCCGTCAAGGTCCACATCAACGAGCAGACCGCCGGCGACGACCCCAATGCCCCGTTCGGCAGGCTCAGGGCCTCCGGCACCGGGTCCCGCTTCGGTGGAGCCGCCGCCAACGGCGAGGCCTTCACCGAGGCCCAGTGGGTCACCGTCCGCCCTGACACAGCCGACTCCCCGTTCTGATCCCCACTCCCCCGTCCCCGTCCCGTCCCCGCAGCCGCTCCAGAGGGAATGCAGCCATGACACCCGTCACCTCACCGAACACCACCGACGCCGCCTCAAGAACAGGCACGTCCGACCGCAATGTCTGGACCGTGGTCCTGTGCTGGATCACCGTCATGCTCGAGGGGTACGACCTCGTCGTCCTCGGCGCCATCATCCCCACCCTGCTCAAGACCCATCACCTGGGCATGACGGCCGCGGACGCCACCACGGTCGCCACGCTTTCCCTCGTAGGCGTTGCCATCGGCGCCATCACGGTCGGCCCGCTCGCCGACCGCTTCGGACGACGCCTGCTGCTCATCGGCTCGGTGGTGGAGTTCTCCGTCTTCACCCTCCTGTTGCCCCTGGCCACCTCCGTCGGGATGTTCGCCGCGCTCAGGCTCGTCGCCGGTATCGGTCTCGGCGCCTGCATGCCGGCATCGCTGACCATGATGGCCGAGCACATGCCCGCCGCACGCCGAGCGCGCGCCAACACCCTGACCATGACCGGCTACCACACCGGTGCCGTGATCACGTCCCTGCTGGCCCTGCAGGTCACCGACAACTGGCAGGTCCTCTTCTACGTCCTCGGCATCGCCGGGCTCGTCATCGCGGTCATCCAGTGGTTCCGCCTGCCAGAGTCGGAGGCGTTCATCCGCACCAAGGAAGCGCCCGCCTCCCAGCGCGTCGCGTTCAGCGAACTCCTCAAGCCGGCCTACCTCCGCGCCGGCATCGGCATCTGGGTCGCCTCCTTCATGGGCCTGCTCCTGGTCTACGGCCTCAACACCTGGCTGCCCAAGCTCATGAACGAGGCCGGCTACCCCATCCCCACGGCGGTCACCCAACTGCTCATCCTCAACGTCGGCGGGGTCGCCGGCCTGGTGCTGGGCGGCTTCGTGGCCGACCGGCGCGGCATCAAGCCCACCACGCTCGGCTGGTTCGCGATATCGGTGGCCATGCTTGCCTGCCTCAGCATCAAGATGCACAGCACCCTGCTCCTCGACACCGTCGTCTTCCTCACCGGCGTGTTCGTCTTCTCCGCCCAGGTGCTGATCTACGCGTACGTGACGAACTTCTACCCGGCCTCGGTCCGCAGCACCGCCCTCGGCTCGGCCTCGGGCATCGGCCGTATCGGCTCCATCGTCGGCCCGACGATCACCGGTGCCCTCGTGGCGTCAGGCATCGGCCACCCCTGGGGCTTCTACTTCTTCGCCGCCGTCGCGGTCGCCGGATTCCTGGCCGTCCTCACCCTGCCCGGCCGGGCCGCCCAGGCACCGGCACAGGCAACCGCGGTCGCGCCGGCCGCCGAACCCGCCGTCTGACCCGTCACGGAAGGGCGGTACGGCACCGAACGGGCCGTACCGCCGAGTACTTGATGCGACGATCCGGCTGGTCAGCAGCGTTCCAGAGCCGCTGTGCGAGGCAATCGCACGACATGCCGGAGCTGGACGCGGGCGAGGCGGACACGCCGAAGTGGGGCACCAGGGCCTCGCCCGACGACGTTCCGTTCCGACCGCACCGTCACCGTCGGCGCACCGCTGGACGACACCCCCCTCGGCCGACTCGCCGTCAAGCCGTTCACCGTCCACGTCCCGAAGGGCACCCCCTACCTGAGCGTGACGACGGCCTGGCCGGGCCAGGACAAGGAGGGGCACCTCATCCCCGTGCTGTCCGACCCCAAGGGCCGACTGGTGCAGCTCGGCTACGCCTACGGCGGCAGCGGCCACAGCAACCACCAGTTCGTCGACGTGCACGACCCGGTCCCCGGCCTCTGGACCGTCAAGCTGGTCTGGAACTTCGGTATGGATGGTTTGCAGTGGGCGAACGACAAGCCTGGCACCTACCGCCCGCCGGACGGCGGCCAACGACTTGATCAGGCGAAGGTTCCTTCAAGGGCCTGGGTGAGGAGCGAGCGGAGGGCTTTTTCGGTGACCGGTCGTGGGTTGGCGTAGGGCTGGGCCTGTGCCTGGGCGATGATCTCGTCGAAGTCGCTTTCCCTCAAGCCGAGTTCATCCAGTGAGCGTGGAGCGCCGAGGTCGGCGGACGTGTGCGCGAGGTGCTTGGGTACGTCGTCCGTGGCCAGCGCGCGACGCAGGGCCTGCTCCGCGGCTGGTGCGGCGGGGAGGTTGAAGGCGGCGACGTAGGGGAGCAGGACCGTGTGGGCGGAGGCGTGGGGCAGGTCGAAGGTGCCGCCGAGGATGTGGCAGAGCTTGTGGTGCAGTGACATGGTGGTAGCGCCCAGGCACGCTCCGCACAGCCATGCCCCGCGCAGCGCGTCGGTGCGGGCTGCCGCGTCGCCGGAGCAGGCGGCGATGAGCGGAAGGGACGCGGCCAGTGAGCGTACCCCTTCCTCGGCCATCAGGGACACGATCGGTGAGGCGTCGGGCGCGTACAGGGCCTCCACAGCGTGAGCGATGGCGTTGAAGCCGCTGGTCACCGACACGTCCACGGGAAGGCCGGCGGTGAGTTCGGGGTCGTAGACCACACTCCGAGGTAGGACCGCCCGGTCGCGGCCTGTGTGCTTGCGCCCGTTCTCGGTGAGTCCCCATACGGTGGTCATCTCGGAGCCGGCGTACGTGGTGGGCACGGTGATCACGGGCAGACCGGAGGTCAGTGCGATCGCCTTGCCCAAGCCGATGGTGGACCCGCCGCCGATGGCCACGCAGCCGTCCGCGCCGGCCTCACGGGCGGCCGCGCGAGCCGCTTCAGCGACTGTGACCGGGACGTGCATCCTGGCTTCGGTGAAGAGACCCACGCATGCGTCGCCCAGCAGGGTGGCCGCGTGCTCGGCGAGAGCGCGCTGACCGGGCGTGGACAGCACCAGCAGTCGGTGCAGGCCCAAGCGGTCTGCTTCTTGGGGCAGTTGGCGCAGACTGCCGGGGCCGAAGACCACTCGCATGGGCAGCGCCTCGTAGATGAAGGTCATCGCGTCGCCTTCGCCTCCGGCGCGAGCACGATGTCGAACCTGGCCTGGGTGAAGGGCGCGGTCACGCCGTAGCGTTCGGCGTCCTGCTCGTCGTGGGACTCGGTGAAGTCGGTGATCAGGCCCCGCTTGACGGCGAAGACGGCGTCCGAGTCCACATAGGGGCTGCCCGCGACGAACGTGTGCGTGGTGACGGACCGGTGGTGCTCGGCGCCGACGATGAAGTGGATGTGGGCCGGCCGATAGGGGTGCCTGCCGGTGGCTTCGAGGAGGCGGCCCACGGGGCCGTCGGTGGGGATCGGGTAGTGGGAGGGGAGGACGGTGCGGAACCAGTAGCGGCCGTCCTCGTCCGTGCGGAAGAGGCCGCGCCCGTTGCCGGGGGGCTGCACGTCGGGTTGCTGCACATCGTAGAAGCCGTCCTGCGAGCACTGCCACACGTCGAGTTCCGCGCCTTGAAGCGGCGTTCCGTCGGCGGCGAGCACCCGGCCGGAGATCACGCAGGGACGGCCGGTGCGGAGGAGGTCGATGGAGTCGCCGAGGTCGCGGCGGGGGGATTCGGTCATGTGGAAGGGGCCGAGGACGGTACTCTCGGTCCCTTCCTCAGCACCGTTGATCGTTTCCACGAGCATGGAGACGCCCAGGATGTCGGAGAGCAGGACGAACTCCTGGCGGGTGTCGTCACACGTGTGACCGACCGCGGTGAGGAAACCGATCGCGGCCTCCCACTCCTGGATCGTCGGTTCGATGTCCCGTACGAAGTCGTGGAGGTGGCGGGTCAGGCTCTCCATGACCTGCCGCAGCCGCTGGTCCTTGGTGTCCCGGAAACTCTCCACCACCGCGTCGGTGGCTGTCTCGACAGTGAAGTCCACTAGTGGTCCTGACCTTTCGGGGCGCCCTGACCGGCGAGGTGGTCGGTGAACCAGTCGCCGGTGAGCGCGTCGCGTTCCGCCGCGTGGTTGTAGAGGGTGTGCTCGCCATCGGGCCAGACGCGAACGGTCGCGCAACTGGGGTCGGCGGCACGCAGGAAGGGCTCCTGGTCTGCGTAGCGGGCCAGAGGGTCCTGGCCGCCGTGCAGCAGGAGCAGCGGGCAGGTGATGCGGCGCTTGTCCGGGTCAAAGCGCAGGGCCTCCATGACCTCGGCCACCCGGGAGAGGTCGTCGGTGCCGACCACGGCGGCCATCTGCTCGCGGGCGGTGCGAAATTCGGGGACCGTGGGCACGGCCGGGGCGCCGTTGACCACCACCGCGCCGACGCGTGGGTCGGCGGCGGCCAGGTGGGCGGCGAACAGGCCGCCGAAACTGATGCCCTGCACTCCGATCGCGCCGCCGAGGCGGGGATCGGCCTCGACCAGGTCGATGAAGCGTGCGAAGCCTTCGGTCACGCGTTCGTCGACGTACAGTCCCTGACCCAGCCGCGACTCGCCCTGTCCCGGACCTTCCGCGAGCAGGCACGCCAGGCCGCGTGCGATGTAGGCGTCGGCGACGGGCAGGTATGCGGCACCCCAGCCGCTGAGCCCGCCCCAGACGATGACGGTGGCCTGGGCCGCGCCGGTCGGCGGCAGGCACAACCAGCCGCCGAGCAGCCCGTCCCGGTGCGGGATCTCCACGCGCTCCACGGCGGGTGCGAGAGCGGCGGTCGCGGCGGTGTGCCGGGCGTACAGATCCCGTTTCTCCGCGGTGTCGCCCTGGTGCGCCATCTGCGCGAACATCCAGGCCGCGGAGGCGTACCGGTACGCCTGCCGGGCTGTTGTGCGGTGGCCCGACTCCTCCGCCCGGCGGGCCCGCTCCAGCTGCGTCTGCGCGATGGCCGCGGCGGCGTCCTGCCATGGTGTCCCTGCGGCAGTGTCGGCGAGCAGGCGGCGGGCGTGGGCCGGGTCCATGCCGCAGTCGGTGAGCCGCGTGAAGGGCATGGCCCGGTGCTGGGCCGCCACCATCGGCGGCAGGTCATCTGTTCCGTGGGTCACGGGCGTCATACGGCCGCCTTGACCGTGCCGGACAGCGCGGCGTCCAGGTCGTCCACGAGCGCGCCGAGGTCCGTGCTGTCGGCCGCCGCGCCGAACAGTACGAAGTCGGGACGTGCCAGGTAGGCAACCGCGCCGAGCCGCTGGAGGTACTCCCGGTGCCGCCCGTCGAGATCGTCGACCGTGTCGAGGGCGACCACGGCGCAGCCCAGCCGCGTCAGCCTGCCGAGCCGCTCCGGCCCGAGGGCGGCGGTGGGGTCCTCGGCCGTGACTAGGGTGAAGCCGTATCCGGTCAGGTCGTCGAGGCGTCCGGTGCGGCCGTCGGCCAGACGGATCCGGCCCTGCGGGGTAAGGGTGCCGACCAGGGTGCCGGGTTCCTTTCGCCCCACTCCCCCGCTCAGCGGCGGGAACGGCGGCGGTGGGGGCACCTTGCCCGCGAAGAACGCGGCGTCCCGGGCCGCCGCGGCCTCGGTGTCGTGGGTGTTGGCGACCTTGCCGAGGCCGATCGCCATGTGCGTGAGGGCGGTGACGTGTGGGCGGCGCTCGCGCTCGTAGGTGTCCAGCAGTGCCTCGGGCGCCAGGCTGCCGAGGACGAGGTGGAGCTTCCAGGCGAGGTTGGTGGCGTCGCGGATGCCGCTGCATGCGCCCTGGCCGAGGTAGGGGGGCATGGTGTGGGCGGCGTCGCCGGCCAGGAAGACCCTGCCGGTGCGCCAGCGGGTGGCGATGCGGGCTTCGAAGCCGTAGACGAGCTGACGGGTGATGCGCACATCGTCCGGGCCCAGGTCGTGGTACTCCCGCAGCAGCCGCCAGGCCGTCTCCGGCGCGGTCATCTGCTCACGCGTCTCGCCCGGCAGCAGGGCGAACTCGAAGCGCTGCCGGGTTGCACCGATGTTGATGGTCATGTGCCCGCGCGCGGGATCGCAGTACTGGGTACCGTAGGCGAACTCCGGTGGCTGCGGGCGCAGCCACTCGGTGTCGATGTTGACCCACTGCTCGTTGAAGCCGAAGTCCTCACGCTCCACTCCGAGCAGTTCCCGAACCCCGCTGCGGCTGCCGTCGGCGGCGATCACATAGCGGGCCCGGACCTCGTCGCCCGGGCCGTCCGCAGAGATCGTCTCGGTGTTCCAGCCGCACAGGCGCAAGGTGACGCCGTCGTCGTCCTGGTCGAGGCCGGTGACCGCCCAGCCCTGGCGGACGTCGACCGTTCCGTAGCCGCGCAACTGCTTGTCGATCGCGCTCTCCACGTCCGGCTGGTACATGGACATGTGGTCCGGATATCCCATCGGGCCGTCAGGGTTCGCTGGTATGCGCACCAGCGTCTCGCCGTTGCCGTTGACCCACAGGTACTCGCACAGGGACGAATCCCGCAGCGCCTCCTCGACATCACCCGCCGCCTGGACGGTACGGGCGGTCTCGTCGTCGATGTGGGTGAGCCGGGGCAGCCCGTACAGAGCGGGCCATCGTTCGCAGACCACCACCCGGTGGCCGAGCCGGCCGAGCAGGGACGCCGCGACGAGCCCCGTCGGACCGTAGCCGACGACGGCGATGTCGTAGTGCGGTGCCATCGGACACCTCCAGAGACAGCCCCGCGCCGTTGCGAGGGGTCGTGGTGGGAAGGGAGAGGAGCGCGGCTCAGCCATGGGGATGCTGGCCGCACCCCTGTGTGAATTTAGATTCACACTTGAGGGTGAACCGAGATTCACACAACGGCAACATGGACGTCAAGAGCCCGGTCGATAAACTGCGCAGATGACCGAGTCCCCCACCCGCAGGCCGACCGCCCTCCGGGAAGGCAGTCGCCGTTCGCAGCAGGACCTCATGCAGGCCGGGTACGCGCTGCTCGAAGAGGGCGGGGTGGACGCGCTGACCGTGGCCGCGGTCGCCGAGCGGGCCGGCATGGCGGTCGGCAGCATCTACCGCCGGTTCGGAGACAAGGAAGGACTCCTGCTGGCCATCCAGCACGCCTTCACCGAAAACCTCCAGGCCGCAATCAGCCAGCGCATGTCCCCGAAGCGGCTGCGCCTCCTGCGCGATCCGGCCGTGGCGATCGCCGAGGCGGTCGGCGCGATCACCGACGCCTTCCAGGCCCATGAGTCCCTGCTGCGCGTCTTCCTGCTGCTCGGCACCCGGCATGAAGCGGTACGGGCCGAGGGATCGCGCGTCAGCGTCGAGGACAACCGCAACTTCGCCGAGGCCCTGCGCCACATCCCCATCACGCACCCGGATCCCGAGGCCGCACTGGACTTCGCCTATCGCCTGATCTACGCGACGATCGCGCACCGCGTCACGCAGGGCGAGTTTCTGGAGTCCGACCGCCCGCTGCCCTGGAGTGAGTTGCGCAGCCACCTCCAGACCGCGGTCATCTCCTACCTCCTCGGCACCCCGGGCAGCCGCTGACCTCCCGGCTCGCCGTCAGGCAAGTGCGCCCACAGAGCTTGACGCGGCATGAGTGGTTGTGAGCCTGTGCTCACCAGATGCGTGAATCATGACTCACATAACGGCTCGATTCTCGTCACTTCCCGCGCCCCTTGCGCCGACAGCTGAAGTCTTTTCCACCTCCGGAGCTCCGTCGTTGCGCGAGCAAGTCGAAGCAGAGTTGTCGATGCATCGAGGGCCTGGTGTTCAAGCTCCTGGCGAGCAGGTACGTGACGCGCAGCGACCTCGGCTCCACCCGCTCCCTCACCGGCACCCGCACCACCTCTCCCCCGGTAATCGCGGACCGGCTGGCGTCCGTGTGGGACAAAGCACTGGCCGGTGACCACTCCGGAGGAGCCCAGACGGCCTTCGCCGCCGGCTAGACCTACACCGTCGGCTGGTACACATGGCAAAGCTGACGCCCGCCCGCAAAGCGGTGCTGACGGCCCTGGCGGCGAGTGTTCCCCTACTCGCAGGCTGTTCAGTGCACAGCGGCCAGGACTCACCACCCAGAACCCCAATCCCTTCCGCAACACTTTCCAGCCCCTCCCCCGTCATCGACGTGACAAAGACTCCGCCCGACATCTCCGGCTCGGCCAAGGCCCTCTCATCCGACAGGCGAACAGGACGGGGCCGGAGGAAGTGGCCGTGATCAAGACCATCGACGCCGGGACAGTAGCTGTCGCTACCGAATGCGCCGGCGAGGGAAAAACGACCATGGTCATCGGGAAACTGGCCACCTACACCATCCCGTGCGGGGCCACCCCCTCCACGACCTACACGAGATCGGCCGGGGCAGCAGCAAACAGCACGTGAATCACGGTGCTGGCCAGCGCCGGGGTGCATTGGGGACTGTCAGTGGGATGGCGCCCCGGTTATCAGCGTCCGTCATGAAATGACGAGGCGGTATGGGTGCGGCCCCGGGGGCCAAGTAAACGCCTCTTTCAAGGCGGCCGCGCCCATGTCCTGGACGTACACCCGGCGTGGTGACCTTCGACACGAGCCCCGGCTGACCGGTGAACGGCTGTGGGAGGCCGGTCACTTCCCGTAGGCCTGCTTCCAGCGCGCCCGGTGACGGGAGTCGCCCTGGCCGCGACCGTTCACACGGCTCAGCGTCAAGAGGGACGCTCCGTGGTCCACAAGCCGAGGTGATCGCGGTGCACAGCGAGAGTGTCGTGCTCCACCGCGAACCTCTCGGAAGGGACGGCTCAACCGGATGGTCGTCACGAACACCGCCACGTCGGCCCGGAAGTGGACCTTGGCGCCCAGCAGATCACGTGGCGCACGGCTGGCGATGGTGCTGCTGGGCGCGTACCGCTTGCACTGGATCACAAACGTCCGGCCATCCGGCAGACGACATCGGCACCGTTGCCGTGCGAACCACCCACCCGCCGGACCTCCGTGCATCTGTCCCTACGGCATGCTCGGCGATCTCCGGGCTGCGGATGGAGCCGTGCCACACGAACGGCAGGGTGCCGTCGAGCGGGCGGGGCGTGGCGGTGACGCCCTTGAGCGGAGGACGGAAGCGACCGCTCCAGTCCACGTTCTCGCGTGTTGCCGCGTCCGAGCGTCAGGTCGAACCGGCCGTTCGCCAGATACTGGAGCGGCGAAGTCCTCGGCGGTCTTCACCGGGTCGTTCGTGGTGATCAGCGTGGTCGAAGTGGACCGGGTGATGCGCTCGGTGCGTGCCGCGACATACGCGAGCAGCGTGGAGCCCGCGCTGGAGATGAACGGCGGATTGTGGTGCTCGCCGATGGCGTAGACATCGAATTCGGCGTCCTTGGTGATGCGAAGATGCCGATTTCCATGATGGCGGTCGCTTGTCCTTCGTCCCTTGTCCTTTGTTCGGCGTCCGGGTCAGATCGCGAGCGCGCTGGTGGCTATCGCGGCGAGTGCGACCAGGCCGAGGACGATCGGGCCGATCGCTCCGCCGCGGGCCTTGGGGTCGGCGTAGTCGCCCGCGCGGCCGTGGTAGACCACGGCTCCGCCGAAGACGATCACCAGGCCCGCCGCTGCGGCGATGCCCAGCGGGTGCCAGAAGATTCCCGCGACCAGGCCCACGGCGGCGGCGGCCTCGGCCACGCCGATCAGCCGGGTCAGCGAGGCGCTGACTCCCAGGTGCTCCTGCAGCAGCTCGGGCACGCTGCCCTTCAGGGTGATCTTGGGGATGCCCGCCCCGAGGGCGGCGAAGGCGAGCAGGGCGCTGAGGACGGCGGCGGCGATGAACATGGTGACTCCCGGGAGGTTGGTTGATGTATTAACCAAACCGTACGCGGCACTTGGTTAATGCGTCAACCAGACTGGGCTTGCACCGGACCGCCACCGAGCCATGCCGGATTGGTTGACGCGTTAACAAAGTGTGGTTAGGTTGGGTAACACGTCAACCAAATCGTTCCCGGAACTCCAGGAGAAACCCGTGACCGAGCAGAAGATCATCGTGGTGGTCGGCGCGACCGGCGCTCAGGGCGGCGGCCTCGTGCGCGCGATCCTCGCCGACCCGGACGGCGGGTTCGTCGCGCGCGCCCTGACCCGTAACGCCGCCTCGGACAAGGCCCGAGAGCTCGCCGCGCAGGGCGTCGAGGTGGTCGAGGCCGACATCAGCGACGAAGCAAGCCTCGTCAAGGCATTCGACGGCGCATACGGCGCGTACCTGGTGACCAACTTCTGGGAGCACGCGTCCCCGGAGAAGGAGAAGTCGGACGCGGCCGCCATGGTCGGCGCGGCGAAGAGCGCGGGCCTCAGCCACGTGATCTGGTCCACGCTGGAGGACACCCGCGAGCACATCCCGCTCAGCGACGAGCGCATGCCGACACTGCTCGACAGCTACAAGGTGCCGCACTTCGACGCGAAGGCGGAGGCCAACCAGTTCTTCACCGACGCCGGAGTGCCGACCACCTTCCTGCAGACCACGTTCTACTGGGACAACTTCCTCAACTTCATGAGGGTCCAGCGGGACCAGGACGGGCGGCTGATCCTGCCCCTGGCGATGGGCGAGAGCCAGTTGGCCGGCATCGCCGTCGAGGACATCGGCCGCACCGCCTACGGAATCTTCAAGCGCGGCCAGGAGTTCATCGGCCGGACCGTGAGCATCGCCGGCGAGCACCTGACCGGCGCGCAGCTGGCGGCCGTCCTCGGCAACGCCCTCGGCGAGGAGGTCACTTACGTGCCCGTGCCCTTCGACGCGCTGCGTGCCCAGCCTTGGCCCGGCGCCACCGAGAACGGCAACATGTTCCAGTACTACGCCGAGGTGCCGCAGTTCGTCGCGGCACGCGACCTCGACCTCGTGCGCAGCCTCAACCCCGACCTGCAAACCTTCGAACAGTGGGTCGCCGCGCACAAGGACGCCCTCGCCGGCGCCTGACGGCCGACTGCGAACCTCCGGCGGTGGCCCACCTTCTGCGCGCGGCACGCGCGTTGGCGACGCAGGCAGGCCGGCATGGGCCGCCGCGAGCTGCCCGGCGACCGCCTGGGGCGGCGCAGCAAATCGGCTGCGGACCCGTGCACTCCGAGGGTTCGAGGTGCGACTGACCCGATGAGATCCGATGGCGGGGCCCGAACCCCAAGCTGGTCAAAACTGGTGCCGCCGACGCCAGGCAGTCGCCCGCTGCTGTCACTATCTGCGGCGTTGTTACACGTGGAGGGGCGGTCTGCGTGAGAGCCGGGAGGTGAGATCCCTCCCGGCTACTCGGCAGGGCAGATGGCGACATCGGAGAACACATGATTTCTCATGCATGTTTGACGGGTGATCCCCGATAGAGATCAAGACCAGCCCCGATGGGGATCAGGATGTGGAAGGGACTACGCCCGTCATGCAGTTCGGCATCTTCTCCGTCAGCGATATCACCAGCGACCCGGTCAGCGGGCACACCCCGAGCGAGGCCGAGCGGATCCAGGCGACCGTCGCCACAGCCCGCCACGCCGACGAGGCGGGGCTGGACGTCTTCGCGGTCGGCGAGCACCACAACCCGCCGTTCTTCGACTCCTCGCCCACCACTCTGCTCGCGGCGATCGCGGCGCAGACCCGGCAGATCCAGCTGTCCACCTCGACCACGCTGATCACCACCAACGACCCGGTAAGGATCGCCGAGGACTATGCGATGCTGCAGCACCTCTCGCAGGGCCGCCTGGATCTGATGCTGGGCCGCGGCAATACGGTCCCGGTCTATCCCTGGTTCGGCAAGGACATCCGCAAGGGCGTCCACCTCGCGCTGGAGAACTACAACCTGCTCCACCGCCTGTGGCGGGAGGACGTGGTGGATTGGGACGGCGAGTTCCGCACCCCGCTGCAAGGCTTCACCGCCACCCCGCGCCCGCTGGACGACGTGCCGCCCTTCGTGTGGCACGGCTCGATCCGTACCCCGGAGATCGCCGAGCAGGCCGCCTACTACGGCAACGGCTTCTTCGCGAACAACATCCTCGCCCCGATGGGCCACTTCAAGCCGCTGGTCGACTTCTACCGACAGCGCTTCGAGCACTACGGGCACGGCCGTGCGCAGGACGCGTTCGTCGGCCTGGGCGGACAGGCCTACATAGCCAAGCGCTCCCAGGACGCCTACAAGAACTTCCGCCCGTACTTCGACAACAACCCGTTCGGCTTGCAGATGTCCCTGGAGGAGTGGGCCTCGGCCACACCCACCAGCGTCGGGAGCCCGCAGGAGGTCATCGAGAAGACCCTGTCCTTCCAGGAGATCTACGGCGACTACCAGCGTCAGCTGTGGGCGCTGGACACCCTCGGGCTGCCCCTGGCCGAGGTGCTCAAGCAGATCGACCTGCTCGCGGAGGAGGTCGTGCCGGTGCTGCGCAAGGAGATGGAGGCGCGCCGCGCCCCTGGCGTGCCGTCCACGGCGCCCACCCACGCCCAGCTGGTCAAGGCCAAGTACGGGGACGGCCCGGTACGCCAGCCCACCCCCAACCGCAACCGCGGCGACAACACCGCGGGAGCCTCGCCCTACCAGGACGGCGACCCGTCCGCGGTCGCCGTCCACCCGCAGCCGTGAGCGGCAGCGCCCGGCTGGCGCTGGAGGCCTGGGAGAGCCTCTTCCGCGCCCAGGTCGTCATCTCCCGCCGCTTCGCCGAGGACGAGGAGTGGACCAGCTGCTCGCCGCGCGAGTACGACGTGCTCTACACCCTGTCCAAGGCGCCGCACGGACTGCGGATGACCGAGATCCACCAGCAGATGATGCTCACCCAGTCCGGGGTTTCCCGCCTCATCGCCCGGCTTCAGGAACACGGTCTGATAGAGCGCCGCCCCGACCTGGAGGACCCGCGCCCAGCGCATCGCGCTGACCGCAGCGGGCCGCGAGATGCAGCGGGAGGTGGGCCGCCTGCATGCCAGGCAGGTCATCCGGGCCATGACCGGCGCCCTGGAACCCGGGCAGCTGCGCGCCCTGCGCGACCTGTGCACAGACCTGGTCGCCGCGAACGAGGCGCACCGGCCACCGTCCAGCAAGGAAAAGGAAGAGAGGGACTGACCCCATGACCACCCCCACTGCGGAGCCGCGCAGCATCATCGTCGTCACCGCCGGTGTGAGCGACCCCTCCTCGACCACGCTGCTGGCCAACCGGCTCGCCCAGAAGAGCGTCGACCTGCTCGGCGGGCGCGGCATCCGGGCCGAGGTCTCCACGATCGAACTCCCGGCCCTCGTCGGGGAGATCGGGAAGGCGAGCGTAGTCGGCTTCGTCGGCCAGGAGCTGCAGGGCGCCATCGACCGGCTGGCCCGCGCCGATGCCGTCATCGCCGCCACCCCGGTCTACAAGGCCGATGTCAGCGGCCTGTTCAAGTCCTTCCTGGACGTACTGGACAACGACCTGCTCATCGCCAAACCGGTCGCTCTGGTCGCCACCGCGGGCACCTCCCGGCATGCACTGGTTCCTGACGAGCGGATGCGCCCGCTCTTCGCCTACCTGCGCGCCCTGACCATCCCCACCTCGCTGTTCGCCGCTCCGGAGGACTGGGCGGAGCGCTCCCTGAGCACCCGCGTCGAGCGCGCCGCAACCGAACTCGCCGCCCTGGTCGAGTCCGGCGTCACCGCCTCCATCACCGACGTCGCCTGGTCCGGCTACCAGCACACCTACGGCAGCAGCGCCCGCCCGACCGGCGCGGCAGCGGAACTCGGTGAGATCGACTTCGACTCCGACCTCATGCGGCTCGCCACGGGCGGCTGAGCACCAGCCGGGCGACGCCTGTGGTGTTCTCCACAAACTCCCCGAGCGTCGCCCGCCCCTGTGGTCATGGCGGTGACCACGGCCATCAAGATGGCGTCCACAGCGATCCGCACCAGGCGAACCACATCCTCGGCAGCCCCTCCAGCAGCGCCTCCATCACCTCGGTTCTGTTGGGGCCCATGTGCTGCATGGCGGCGGCCACATCCGGATCGGCGGAGCCCGTCAAGCGCAGGCCGCGCTGCTTGGTGTAGCCGAAGGAGGCAGCCTGTGTCGGCACCCGTAGACATGTTGTCGACCCGGTCGACAGCACCACCAACTACGCCCACGGCATCGGCTGGTGTTCCTCTCCCTGTGCCTCGCCGCCCCCGACCGCACCCCGCTGCTCGGCGTGGTCGCGGACCCCTGGCGCGGCCAGACGTTCACGACGGTTAAGGGGCGGGGCGCCTGATTGAACGGCGTCCCGATCCACGCGGCTCCCCACGCCACCCTCACCGGCCATGTCTTCCTCACCAAGTGGACGGCGCACGCGCACAGGCCAGGTATGGACGCCCTGCTGTCCGAGCTGGCCGACCGCCACTGCACGGCGCCTGATGGGTTCGACGGCACTCTCCCTGGCCCAGGTGGCGGCGGGGCGGGCCACGGCGGCGGGAATCGGCTCCTTCCACCACATGGACGGACTACCGGCGTTGCTGATCGCCCGGGAGGCGGGACCAGTGGCGTTTCCCGGGTCGAGGGTGTCGACGAAGAAGTCGGCGCCCCACTGCGGCAGGCGCACACGACGTCGGCCTCCGAGCACCAGACTCAGAGGCCGACAAGATCACACGTAGCAGAGTCCGCCAACGGGATCGCGAGCTGACGGACCCTCATACAGCGAGACCCTGGCGAGCACGCTTACGGATGGCCGGGCGGCTGGCCGCAGCAGGCAACAGTCTCGCTGTGGCCTGCTCCCGCCAGAGGTGCCACGGCGAGCACAGCCGCAAGCGCCACGAACAGACCGAGTACAGCCCTACGCATCACAACTCCTTGCCGAGGGTGGAACCTGAACCAGCACTTCCCATGACGATGCCCCCTTTTTAGAAGCCCGTAGTGCCTCCGCAGCAGGCGACGGTCTGGGTCTGGCCAGCACCGGCGAGCGGCGCCACCGCGAACACCGCCGCCAGGACCACGAACACAGCGAACACGGCTCTACGCACTGTTTCCTCCAGAGGGATGTCGAACCCGCTACCGCTGAACGCGGCGCTCCCCCTCACACTCCGACAGCAGCGGCCAAGGTTGCACGCCAACTGTGTCTCTTCCGTGCCCCCGTTACCCCCGGTAGTGATGGGGCCGACTTCAGGGGCATCGACGGGCGGTAGTTCGAACCACCGCCTGGCAGCGGAACGTCCTGTCTACGTGAGACTGCCCGCCCCAACGCCGGGCTGGGCGGCGCGGCCTGGGCCTGCGGCACGTAAGGATCGTGCTGCCCCTGACCTTCGCCACGGCGCGCGCCATCGCTGCCGGCGTGTTCCTCTCCGGTTGGACCTGCTGAGCGTCCGCGGGCTCTGGCGCCAGCGGGTCGATGAGGACGGCGCGCTGCGGAAGGCCTCAACACTTGGCACCAGGGAGAGAACATGCACAGCATCCAACGGATCTTCAGCGTAGGAGCAGTCGCGATCATGTTGGCGGCAGGCCTGGTGGCCGGATCCGCCGGCCAGGGGCACCTCGAGGGCACGCTGCCGGGCTGAGTAGGTTTCTTCTTCCTCGTGGGCTGCGGTCCGGGCGTCGGGGCCGCCACACGGTCGGCAAGCGGTCGGCGGCAGCGGATCTTTTTGAAGCGGGACCCACCGGGCGTCGGCGTTGTTCCAGGCAACGCGCAACTCCGTGCAACCTGACCGCCGTTTGACGAGTGGGAATGAGTGACCTCTTCAAGCAGCCCCAGGTTCCGGCGATCAGGAGATGTGATGCGTAAAGCCATAGTCGGTTTGTTCGTGGCACTGGCGACGGTGCTCGCCGTGGCGCCGCTCGCCAGTGCTGACCACAACGAGACCGTCGCCTGCTGCGGCCAAACCCCGATGCCGTAACCCGAAGTAATGGGTACTCACCGCTAGCGCGATCTTGTAGCGAGGGCCCGTCAGCTTGCTGGCGGGCCCTCGCCTACGGTTCGAGCGCGGCTGTGCCCGCCAAGACGGGGGAGCCTGACGGGCACGCAGCCAGTGTGGCACCACAGCCTTGACTGTGCGCGGCGAACCGAGGCCTTCACCGGCTCCTGCCGCCGCCCGTGTCAGGACTGGGGAACGAGCGGAAGGGGAAGGAGCTCGGCTGCAGCGTGCACTGTGGCCTGCAGACAGTCGTGGACAGTGACGTGCGGACGAGCGCGCCGCAACTGCTGAGCTGACGATGCGATCCCCTGCTACGGAATGCCGGGCGGCATGCCGCAGCAGGCGACGGTCTCGCTCTGGTCGACACCAGCCAAAGGTGCCACAGCGAGCACCGCCGCCAGCGCCACGAATAGACCGGGTACGGCTTTGCGCATTGTCTCCTCCTGGTGGCCGGAATCCGGTACCACTGAACGCGGCACCCCCTCACACTCCGGCAGCAGCAGCCCAGGTTGCATGGCGAAGGTGTCGTCGCACTCCAGTGTCCCCTGGAACACGCCGACGTGATCTAGCCTGTCGTCGTCACTGTCGGCTCCTGCGCGCTGGAGCCGAACCTGGCCGCCGCGCGCCAGCTTTACGCCCGGGAGGGGCATCTGCGCGTGGGGCTCCAGCACCGCGAGGACGTCGACGGGGAGCTTGTGGGGCTGGGGTTGTTCATCGCCAACGCGCTGGCGGAAGGGGCCGACCGGCGTCAAATTCAGCTGGGATGATGTGCCGAAGCACGGTAGATGTCACCAAAGCGGGCGTCTTGTGGCCTGAAGCATCACGACGGCGAAGCCGACTGACCCTCACCGCTGCGGCTCATGCGGCCGGCGCGGCGCCTGAGCCGCTGACACTCACCGCGCTTCGCTTGCGGCAGGTAGCGTGCCGATTCGGTGACAAGCTAGGTGCTTTGCCTGATCGAAGTCGCTGGTCAGCGGATGCCGTTGATGACAACTATCGTGCTTCGGCACAGTTCCTTAACCAGTCGTTCCAGCCACCCACCCGTGCGGCGAGTCTCGACATGCTCCTCACCCAGCACCCGCCGCAGCACCGCAAGCGTCTCCTCCCCCAACACCACCGCCTCCCCCACCCCGACCCACCTCCGCCAAGGGCGGCCGCTAGGCGCTCGGTTATTGGGTCGAGAAGGGGTCCTGGCTGATCAGGTGGGCCTTCAGGCCCTCTCCGACGCCAGGCTCCGGAGTGCCCGACCAGTCCTTGATGAGCACGCCACCACTGCTGCAGCCCCAGGGGTTCCAGGTCCACGCGAGATAACTCATGTTGTGTGCGTCGGCCCAGTCCACCAACTGCTGCATGTAGTCGAAGCCGCAGTTGTCCTGGCCGAACTCACCGATGACGACCGGAACTTGTTGTGCGAGCGGGGCCACCTGGCTGTCCCAGCAGGACGCTGTCGCACAGGCGTTGAAGCTGTACGAGTGCCATGACGCGGCGATGTTGTTCAGCGGGTCGTTCGGCATGTGCGTCAGCCACTCGCGCATGTCGTTGGCCCACTCAAGACCACCCAGCATGAGGACGTTGGTCGCGCCGGTGGCCCGGACCGCGTCGACCAGGTCCTGCATGCCGGCCGTCTCGTACGGGAGGCCCGTGCAGGTGCCGCCGTCGCGCCAGCACTGCCAGCCGACGGTCTTGTCCCAGTCGGCGGCGATCTCCGGGTACGGCTCGTTGAACAGATCGAGGACGACGGCGTCGTTGCCCTTGAAGGCGCCTGCGACACCGGTCCAGAACTGGGGAGCGTACTGCGTGTCCGGCATGGGTTTCTGGCAGGTCGCGGTGGCGTCCTTGCAGTGCCAGTCCGGCCCGTTGGTATAGGCGCCCCGCGTCCAGTGCAGGTCGAGGATCGGGGTTATGCCGTTGGCCACGAGCAGGTCGACGTAGTCCTTGATGCCCTGCTGGTAAGTGGTCCCCTTGGGCGAGCCGTTGAGGCCGAGCCAGCATTCCTCGTTCAACGGCACACGTACGGCGTGGATGTTCCAGGTCTTCATCGCATCGACGGAAGCCTGGTCGACCGGGCCGCCGTCCCACAGCCCCTTGCCCTGGACACAGGCGTACTCACCGCTGGAGCGGTCCACGCCCAGCAGCCGGTACGGCTTGCCGCTCGCGGTGACGATCTTGTTGCCGGAGACCTTCAGCTCCGGGGCCGGACCGCCGGGGCCGCCGGTCGGAGTGGTGGTGGGGCTGGGGGTCGGAGATGTCACCGAGCCGGTACAGGTCACGCCGTTGAGCGCGACCGACGCCGGTTCCGGATTGGCGCCCTTCCACGCGCCGTTGAACCCTATGGACGCCGAACTGCCTGTGTCCAGCGTCCCGTTCCAGTCGAGGCTGGTGGCGGACACGTGGCCTCCAGACTGTGTCCAGGTGGCGCTCCAGCCGTTGGTGACCTTCTGGTCGGGGTTCGGGAAGTCGAACGTCACGGTCCACCCTCGTACGGGAGAGCCGAGATTGGTGATGGCCAGGTTCGCGGTGAATCCTCCCGGCCATTCGCTCTGCACCTTGTACGCGACCGAGCAGCCGGTGGCGGCTGCCGACGCGGGCAGGGTGGCGAGGGCAAGGCCACCCAGGATCAGTGCACCGGCGGCGCCGGTGGCCAATAGGGCGTGACGACGTTTCACCTGATCTCCTCGTTGCCGTAAGGAATCGATGACCTCGATACCCTGCTGATCGACGAAACGGTGAGCCGGGCCCAGGCCCGGGCCGAGGACCTGCGGCTGACCGGCCACCGGGGGTGCTGCGCGTCGTACGGATCAAGGAATCGACAGCTGCCGCGCGTTCAGACCTGCCGTCCCGACGGATTCCATGTGGGCGTCAGCAGCCGATCGGTGAGGAGCCCAGGGCCACGTCGTCGAACCAGAGAGTGTCGTCGCCGGTGCCGTAGCTCTCCCAGCCCAGGCGCAGGGCGGTGGGCCGGGGAGGGGTCCTGCGGGCGAGCCACTGCCCGTCGACGTTCTGGGTCGGCACCCCGTCCACGTGCAGTCCGGCGACCTCCTGGTCGTCGACCCAGGTGCGCATGGACTGGGCGGTGGTGTCGATCTGGTACCGCAGACACAGCCACCGGCCGGTCGCCAGCGGGGTGCTGAGGGCGACACCCGCCGGGCTCTGTTCCGGCAGCGTCGCGTCGTCGCTCTCGCGGTTCCACTGCAGCGCGCCGTTCTGCCCGCCGACGCGCAGCGCCCTGCCGCCCTGTGAGGCGTCCGGCATGGACACGAAGGTGACGTGGCCGGTGGGCAAGGTGGTGGTGTGCCGGACCCGCATGCGCACGTACACCACGGGCCCGACGGAGGACAGATCGCGGGTGGAGGCTGCGAAGACGTGGTTGCAGTAGCCGGCGCCCCCGTCGACGCGCAGCGACCGGGTGCCGCTGTAGGCGACGGACGTGTCGACAACGACCTTCCCCGTGCCCTGACAGTCGGGTGCCGTGGTCTGCCAGTCGCCCGAGGGCACGGTGCCGGTCTGGTCCTCGAAGTCGGAACAGATGGTCGCCCCGGCCCCGGCGCATTCGGCCGGCGTCGTGGGTGTCGGCGTCGGCGTCGGAGACGCGGTTCCGCCGCACGGAGCGCCGTTGAGGGCGAAGGCAGTGGGGGCACGGTCGGCGGTGCGCCAGGTGCCCTGGAGGCCGAAGTCGACGGTCCCACCGGCGGCGAGCGCGGCATTGTGCGCGGCGTTCACGGCGGTCACCGCGCTGCCTGACTGGGTGACCTGCGCGTTCCAGGCGGACGTGACCTGCTGGTCGCCGCCGTAGGTCCACTCCAGCCGCCAGCCGTTCAGGGCGGGGCCGAGATTCGTGACGCGGATCTGAGCGGTGAAACCGCCGGACCACTCGTTGGTGGTGTAGGTGACTGTGCAGCCCGTCGCCGCGCCCTGTGCGCGCGACGTCGCCAGCACGGGAAGGGCAACCGCCACCACGGTCAGCACCAATGCCCACAGAGGCAGGCGGTGCCGGCGCACACGTAACGAAGGCATGGCCATGATCACTCTCTCGACAGGAGTCAGGACGCGGTACAGAGGAGGGTGCCGAGGTCTCGGTCGTCGCCGTTGAGCGTCATCCCCCAGGTCGTCGAGGCGCCCGGCGCCAGGGAGCCGTTGTAGGAGGCGTTGTGCACGGTCGTGGCGGGGCGGGACGGATCCACCACCGCGTTCCAGCGGTTCGCCACACTCACACCGCCCGGCAGGGTGTGGTGCACCGACCAGCTCGTGACCGGCCGGGACCCGGTGTTGGTGACCGTGACGTCGGCCTGGTACCCGCCCTGCCATGAGCTGGTCAGCTTCCATGCCGCCGTGCAGGCGGTGTCGCCGGAGGGGCTCGGCGCGGGAGTGGGAGGTGGTGTCCCTGTAGAGGTGTCAGTGGCGTAGGAGACGGCGGTGTAGTCCTGCGAGCAGCCTCCCGCGCAGCCCGACGGCAGCGAGAAGGAGTACGTACGGCCGCCGCCAAGCCAGGCGTCGGCGGCGTCGCGGATCCGTATGGTGAAGTCGCTTCCGCCGGAGGCCGTCGCGCCGATGACATAGGACTGCCCCATGTCACTGTTCATGGTGGCGTCGGTCCAAGTCCCGTTCGCCAGGTACTGGATGCCGTGGACGCCGTTGGGCAAATGGGAGACGGCGATGGCGGGCCAGTAGCGCTGGGCCCCCTTGAGGAATCCGATGCGGATGTCGCCGCTGTAGTCCGGGGCCGGGACGAAGCTCCAGGAGACATGACGGTTGTTCCAGTGGCCGGGGTACATCGTCCCCACCGGGGTGCCGCCGATCCGGAAGCGGTTGAGGGAGTCGGTCGCCAGGTCGAGGTGGTTGGGGTCGTCCCGGCACCAGGCGTTGGAGTCGGCGCAGCTGTCCGCGACAAGCATGGTCAGGGTGGCCCCGTTGTACTGGTCGGCCGCCCAGGAGCCGTTGCGGCAGAAGGGCTGGCCCTGCGCGCCGTCGTTGGTGCCGGTGCAGTAGTCCCCGATGGTGACCTTGACCCAGCGGCCGCAGTTGCGGCCGTTGTCGAAGGCGCCCTTGATCGATGCGCGTGAGTCCGGCACCGGGCGGGGGTAGGCGCCCGAGTAGTCGCCAGGTGTGTTGAACACGTTGAGCGCCACGAAGTCCTGGCTGTCCAGTTCGCGCTGCGGCAGACCGCAGCCGCCGTAGGGGCTGCCGAGCCCGGAGAAGTGGGTCGCGTTGCCCAGGACCTCAGTGGCGGCGGCACTCGTCGCGGGCGGCTGGGCCGCCGTGGCCACGACGGGCAATGCGGCGCAGCAGAGCGCCGCGAGCAACGTGGCGATACGCCTTCGGACGGACGAGCGGGGGGCCGAGGGAAGCTGCATGGGGGGATCCGCCTTCTTCATGACGGGGCGCAGTGTCGTTCGTGCGGGACCCCTCTGGGGTGAGGGGGCAAGCGCTGGACCACCTTCAACTGTGGGAGCGCTCCCACAACTCGTATCCGGGACTCTAGAAGAGGGACATGACCCTGACAAGGGGTCGCGTACACGTCGGAGTTTTCACCGCGTCCGGGGCGGGGCAGGGGCCCGCCCGGGCCCGACGGGGGTGGAGTCAGCGAAGGTTCCGCTTCGGCCGGGAGTCTTCGACCTTGCAAGGATCGAGGTCGGACTGGGAGGCAAAGCCAGACTCGCCGAGTGTCGTGCGGTGTGGGAGCCGGGAGAGCCGCACCTGGCGGAAGCGACGGTCGTCGCGGACGGCGAGTTCCGCGGACAGCACCAGCTCGAGAAAGTCAGGGCGACCCATCTTTCCTTCGTCGGCCCGCCGGATGCACTCGTTAGTTGGTCTCGGCCAGGTGGGGCAGGCCGGGCTTGCCGGCCGTGGTGCGGATGTGGGTCCTGACCTGCTCGCCAAGACGTTTCCCTCGCCCTCGGGTGGGTTGTGGAGGGGCGGCCTCCGGTCAGCAAGCACCGGGCGGGGTCGATGAATTGTGGACATGGGATGGTCGTGACGGGGAAATCGGACACAGAAGCCAACAGTGAGAAGCCGAGCGGTCCATCCGGTCCGCGCAAGCGACAACTGGGAGTGTCCAATGGCGAGTTACGGCGGATCTTCTGCCGCGTCTTCGAGTTCGCGCACCAATGGTCTGGCGATCGCGAGTCTGTGCTGCGGTATCGTCGGCCTGTTCATCCTGAACATCATTCTGGGTCCCTTGGCCATCATTTTCGGAGCTGTCGCCCGCCGCCAGGCTGCGGTCAAGACGGGCGCGGGAATGGCAAAGGCCGGAATCATCCTCGGTATCGTCGACGTGGTTCTGTGGCTGGTGCTCCTGATCGTGGCCGCCAACAACGGGGGATTCGGCTGGTACGTCGGCGGCTGACGCTCCGACCTCACGGGTTTGCCGGGCCGGAGGTGGTGCCGGTCGACCAAGTGGCGGCGTCGAGCCGGAACAAGGTCGGTGCACGTGCCGGGGCGTGTGCGCTAAGCAGGCTGCAATATGCCGTACGCAGAACGCCTCGATGCCTTTGGCGGACGCACAGGACCGCCGGATTCCGCACCACGCAGGGGCCGTGGCCCGCCCTTGATGGTTGAGGTCATGGCCTCCTCCGTGTTCTCCAGACGTACGTGCGTCAGGAAATCAAAAGAGGCTGTTCCGCCGCCTGTTCGCGGCCGTCCCGACAGGGGACATGCGGATCACGACGGACGTGTTGTGCCGTGGCGAATGCTCTGAGAGAGGAAACAGAGAAGAAACAGCGACGGCCCAATGCCGCGGGATTTGGCATCCGTTCGGGTTGAAGCGCAATAGCCCGCCTGTGGCGCTGATCCCCACCAGCGAGGGAACCGTGGCACAGGCCGGGCGTACGACGAGGCCGCACCGTGCCGAGCGGTTCACGCCACCGTTCTGGACGCCGTTCGTTGCGTCCACAGCGCGCTGCTGGGGGTGGGTGTCACGTCCACGTTGTCGACGAAGTCGAGGTGGGATCCGCCGAAGGGAGCTTCCCAACTGCGGACGAATGCGGGCACGCTGCCGGGTTAGAGGTACACGTGGGCTGCTGCGTACTGCGGGCCGTAAGAAACCGGCTGGGCCTACGTCGGGGCGTCCGCGGGCGCTGCATGAGCCACGGACGTACCGGTGCTGGGTGCCAGGGCCAGGAGGCCTGCCAGCAAAGGCGTCAAAGACCGGATGCGCATCATGATTTCCTCCAAATCAGTTCGGTTGCTTCGTGCCGCGGTCTGGTTCCGGCCGGTCCGCCTGCTGGTGGATCAGCCGGGGGTCTGGTGCCGCGCCGTCTTCGTGGTGATCGCGCAGCAGCGGCGGTCGGCGAACAAGGCGAACGATCCGCTCCATGTGGAGCGGATCGTTCGCTGAGGCAGAAGCAGACCTACTTGAGCTTCGCCAGTTCCTCCGCCATCCAGCCGCCGACCTCCCTGATGATCGGCCCCCGCGGAGAGGCCCAGTCGAGGCCCGCCTCGCAGATCTGCGCCATGGTCGTGTTGGGCACGCTGCCGGCCTGGATCATGCGCTGGACCGCCAGGTCGTGCGCCTCCTTGGTGATGCCGCCGACCGCGTCCGCGGTGAACGTGGTCCTGAGACCCGCGCCCTGCATCTCCGCCACCGGGTAGGCCAAGCAGATCTCGGTCCACAGGCCGAGCATGATGAACTTGCGGCGGCCGGTCTCCCGAATCGCCCGGCGGAAGTCCATCCCCATCTTGACCGCGGTGCGGGCCAGCTCCCTCGCACGGATCATCGTCTTCCTGGTGTCGATGGACTCGACGGCCTTGAGCATTTCCGGCTGGTAGTCAATGAACACCAGCGCCGTGGTGTCGAACGTGAACAGTTGCTCCTGCGTGCGGCCACCTGACGCTGCTGCAGCGGCCTGAGGCGCGACCATCGAGGCCGTCACGACTGCGGCACCGGCGCCAGTGGCCGCAAGACTGGATGACGATGTTTCGGGAGTTCTTCAGCGCGTGGCCAGCACGCGCCCCGCCTCAGCCGCGGCGTCGTGGGCTGCCTTCTTCATGAGCGCGGCAGCCTCGGTGAACTGGTCGAGTGCCGGATTGACGCCGACCAGGGTGAACTCGCGCTCGATCAGGGTGAGGTCGGCGCCCCACAGGTCGGCGAGGATGCGGGTGAGGTAGCTGACGTTGTGGTCCCAGCCTTCTCGCGGCGTGCCCGGGGCGTAGGAGCCGCCGCGGGTGGTCAGCAGGATCACGGGCTTGCCGTCGAGGAGGCGTTCGCTCGGTGAGCCGCCGGCGATGACCAGATCGATCCAGCTCTTGACGTGCTGGGAGACGCCGTAGTTGTAGAGCGGCAGGGCGAGGATCGCGGCGTCGGCCGCACGCAGCTCGTCGGCCAGACCACCGGCGAGGGCCAGGGCGCTGTGGTGGGCCTCGGAGCGGTGTTCGGCGGGGATGTATCCGGCGGTCGCGGCGGTGGCCCAGACGTCGGCGGGCAACGGGTCGGTGCCCAGGTGGCGGCGGGTGAACGTGGTGTCCGGCCGTTCTTCGGTCCACGCGGCTTCGGCGAGGTCGGCGAGCTCGCTGGACGCGGATGCCGGGCCCTGGATGCTGGAGTCGATGCGAAGGACGTGCATGGAAAGGCTCCTTATAGGTTGGTGAAAACAGGTGTTGCGGTCGGTACAGGCGGGCGAGGTCAGCGGTACTGCAGGCGGGCCTGCCGCGGGACGTCGCCGAACTTGCCGGCGTGGAAGTCCGTGAACGCCTTGGTGATCTCGGTCTTGGTGTTCATGACGAACGGGCCGCCCATGGCGATGGGCTGCCGGATCGGCGGCCCGCTGAAGGTCAAGATCCGTGCTGGCCGGTCGCCGTCGGCGGCCTGCAGGCTGATCGTGGACGGGCCGGTGCGGCCGATCGGATCCGACCAGGCGGTCTGACCGGTGCGGACGGTGCGGCCGGCGACGGTGACCGGACCGGAGAGCACGGCGAAGAACGCACGGTCGGCCGCGGGCAGCTGGTACTCCAGGGTCCGGCCGGGTTCCAGGGTGAGCATCGCGCCGCTGATCGGCCAGTGGGTCAGCGCGGGCCCGCCGACCCCGCCGACCTGCCCGGCGATGAGGTCGATCTTTGCGCCGTCACGTTCGATGACCGGTCGCTTCGTGACGAGCAGGTCCTGGTAGCGGGTGTCCATCAGCTTCTTCTCGGCGGGCAGGTTGACCCACAGCTGCAGAATGTGGGCCCGTTCGTTGCGGAAGGCCAGCTCGCGGTGGATGATGCCGCGCCCGGCGGTCATCCACTGCACGTCACCGGTGGTCAGAGCGCCGGCGTTGCCGAGGCTGTCGCCGTGCTCGAGGACGCCGTCGAGAACCATGGTCACGGTCTCCAGGCCGCGGTGCGGGTGCCACTCGAAGCCCGGCGAGGAAAACAGGTCGTCCACCAGCAGCAGGAACGGGTCGGTCAGTTCCGGCGCGGTGGGCGGGAAGAATACGGCCTTCTGGTCGACCTGGGTGTCCGGGCCCAGGTCGATCCTGTCGTCCACCCGGGCGACCGTGCGATGGCCGGGAAGTCGCTGAGCCTGTTCGGCCACGGGTTTCTCCTGGAGTTGCGAGAACGATTTGGTTGACGCGTTATCCAACGTACTGCCGAGAGGTTAACGCGTCAACCAAGTTGCCGGAGTGCTCCGAGTTGCCAGGGTGCTCAGAATGGTTGATGCGTTAACCGAGCGTCCTGTACGGTTTGGTTAACGCATCAACCAACCTCTCGGGAGTCACCATGTTCATCGCCGCCGCCGTCCTCAGCGCCCTGCTCGCCTTCGCCGCCCTCGGGGCGGGCATCCCCAAGATCACCCTGAAGGGCAGCGTGCCCGAGCTACTGCAGGAGCACCTGGGAGTCAGCGCCTCGCTGACCCGGCTGATCGGCTTGGCCGAGGCCGCCGCCGCCGTGGGCCTGGTCGCGGGAATCTTCTGGCACCCGCTGGGCATCGCCGCAGCGGCGGGCCTGGTGATCGTCTTCGGCGGAGCCGTGGTCTACCACGGCCGCGCGGGCGACTACGCCGACCCCAAGGCCCGCGGCGGAGCGATCGGCCCGATCGTCCTCGGCCTCGTTGCACTCGCCGCGATAGCCACCAGCGCGCTCGCGATCTGACCCGGACACCGAACAAAGGACGAAGGACAAGGGACGAAGGACAAGGGACCGCCATCATGGAAATCGGCATCTTCGGGGTGGGCGACGTCCACCCCGATGCGAACACCGGCCAGGCACCCACCGAGTTCGAGCGCATCCACGCGATCACCCGGATCGCCACGCACGCCGAGGACGCCGGATTCGACGTCTACGCCATCGGCGAGCACCACAATCCGCCGTTCATCTCCAGCGCGGGCTCCACGCTGCTCGCGTACATCGCGGCGCGCACCGAGCGCATCACCCTGTCCACCTCGACCACGCTGATCACCACGAACGACCCGGTGAAGATCGCCGAGGACTTCGCCACGCTCCAGCATCTGGCGAACGGCCGGGTCGACATCATGCTCGGACGCGGCAACACCCCCGAGGTCTACCCCTGGTTCGGCCAGGACCTCCACCAGGGCATCCCACTGGCGGTGGAGAACTACGCCCTGCTGCGCCGGCTGTGGCGTGAGGAGAACGTGGACTGGAGCGGTCGCTTCCGAACTCCGCTCAGGGGCTTCACCGCCATGCCCCGCCCTCTCAACGGCACCCCGCCGTTCGTGTGGCACGGCTCCATCCGCAGCCCGGAGATCGCCGAACAGGCCGCCGTCTACGGCGACGGCTTCTTCGTCAACAACCTGTTCATGACGATGGAGTACTTCCAGCAGTACGTGAACCTCTACCGGGAACGCTACGCCCACCACGGCCACGGACGCCCGGAGGACGCCATCGTCGGAGCCGGAGGGGGCGTCTTCGTCCGTCCCAACTCCCAGGACGCCTTGACCGAATACGCCCCCTACTTCTACGGCAACCCCATCCATCAGGGCGCCGACCTGGCACACGCTGTGGCCCACACGGGCCTGACCGTGGGAAGCCCCCAGCAGGTCATCGACAAGGTGCTCCGCTTCCCCAAGTACTTCGGCCGCACCTCACGCATCCTGTTCGGCGTGGATTTCGCCGGCCTTCCCGAGAAGACCGTCCGCGAGCAACTCGACCTACTCGGCGAGCAGGTCCTGCCCGTACTGCGCCGCGAACTCGGCGACGCCTGACACGGAAGCCCCCTTGCCGCCTTCCTCACCCGTCAGGAGACACCCCATGTCCGCCGTTCTCGCTCTCAGCGGCAGCCCGTCCCCGATCTCACGGACCGCGAGCGCCGCGCAGGCCACCCTTGCCCTGCTCGAAGCCCGCGGCCACACCGTGGACCACATCGCCGTACGCGAACTACCCGCCGCCGACCTTCTGGGCGGCAACACCGCACACCCGCGGATAGCCGGCGCGCAGGAACGGATCGCGCAGGCCGACGGCCTGATCGTCGCCACACCGATCTTCAAGGCCTCCTATTCCGGACTGCTCAAGTCCCTCCTGGACCTGCTCCCCCAGAAGGCGCTGGCAGGCAAGGCCGTCCTCCCCCTGGCCACCGACGGCACGCCGACGCACCTGCTCGCCGTCGACTACGCGCTACGCCCCGTGCTGTCGGTGCTCGGCGCACGGCACATCATCGAAGGGACGTTCCTCCTCGACTCGGCCTTCACCGACCGCGCAGCCGGCTCCGCCCACAAGCACATCCCCACTCCCGAGGCACACACCCGGCTGGCCGACGCGCTCGGTTCCACACCCCCCACCTCGTCGGCGCCTCCGAAACAGCTCGTCGTCGAACTCCCGCTGGAGCCACATCGAGCAGGACGACCGGCACACGACCCGAGGGGTTCACGTGTCAACCATTCCGTATCATGGACTCATGGGTAACGGCGACTGGTTGAACGAGCGCGAGCAAAGGGCGTGGCGGGGGTTCATCGAGCTGGCACAGTTCCGTGACCGGTTCGGACGGGAACTTCAGGCCGAGACCGGGCTGTCGGGCCCGGACTACGCGGTTCTGGTAAGCCTCTCGGAGGCCGCGGACGGCCGAATGCGCGCGATCGAACTGAGGAAGGCGATCGACTGGGAGAAGAGCCGGCTCACCCAGCATCTGAACCGCATGGAGCGCCGGGGCCTGGTCACCCGGGAACCCTGCCACACCGACAATCGCGGCATCCACGTCTCGCTGACACAGGCGGGCCGCGAGGCCATCGAGGCGGCCGCGCCCCACCACGTGGGCCATGCTCGCCGCTGGTTCGTCGACGCGCTCACCCCCGACCAGCTCGACACCTTCGCGGATCTCGCCGAAGTCATCCTGGCGCACATCGCGGCGCAGGATCCCACGGAGCAAGCAGACTCGGACTGACCGCCCGGGCCGGGCCTCGACGGCGAGCGAGTCTGCGGGCGCACTTACGGCACCGCCTGCGTCCACGACCACGCCTGTGTTCGACGCTTCGACCTGCCCCCGCCCCACGAGGCACAGCTGGAAGGGATCCGTGACAACCTCCGCGACCGCATCGCACGCCCTGTGCCGTACCACTTCCCCTGGCAGTCGGCCGGCTGGCCCCGGGAGTTCATCACCAGGACCAGGAGCGCCGCCGACGGTATGAGGTTGCCGGCAGGGATTCGTGACACAGACCGGAGCCTGACCAAGCGGTTCGCTGCCAGTGCGTCGCCGGCCTTCACCGGACGCTGCCAGCGGTGGACGAGGCAGCGGAGGGGACCAAGCTGTGGTGCGGCGCGGCCACGGGCCTGGCCGCTGGCACGGCGGCACAGCTGGTCTCCAACGGCGTGTACAAGCAGCTGGCCGACCGTCCCCGGCCGCCGAGGGAGTGGTTCCCGCACGACGAGGTCGAGAACCGTCCCGACTCCCCTCCTCCTTCCCCTCCGGGCACACCGCCACCTCGGTAGCCTTCACCGCCGCTGCGGCCCCCACATGGCCGCTGTCCGGTGACCTGACTGCGGTGCCGGCCCCCTGGTGGCCATCGAACGCGCGCAAAGCGGCGCCCACTACCCCAGCGACGTCGTCACCGGCGCGGCGATCGGCCTGGCCAGCACCTGGCTCACCCGCCGCGCCCCGTACCTGATCCTGCGCCGCTGGCCCTAGCGGTGATTCATCGCGGCCACGGCGTATGGCCGGGGGAACCTGGCGTCGCCGAATGCGTGCGCCGACCCTCCCCACCTCGCCGATCTGCTGCGCAGCCGCGAAAGTCTGCTGTCCGCGTTCGAGGCCGACGACCGGGCGCGCATCCAGGCCATGTCCTTGAGAGGCATGACGACGTCGAGGACGCCGCGGAGATCAAGGCCATCACCGACGCCAGGCCCGCGAAGCACCAGTGAGCGCTTCCCCCACGAGCACTGCCAGCGCCAGGCCGTCGCGCGGGCCGGGGGCGGCCGCAGCGGGAGTATTGGTCGTCGCTCCGTCGCTCCCCGCCTTCGGTGCCGGGCTGCCGGGCCTCGTGGCGGCTCGCCCAGTTCTTTGCCCGCAGCCCCCAACATCCGACGGACCTCCCGACGCACCCGCTGCACGGTTGATGCGCACGGCGCGATCACCTTCGGCGTCTGCAGCGGGCACTCTGGTAGGTAGCAGGCGCCAGCCCGCGCGAGACGCGGGGCACCAGGCTCCACCGTGAAAGGGAGGCGCTTCCGATGGTGGCGAGCAACAGCTTCTTCGCCAACCTGTTGGCACGCTCCCAGCTGGTCTCCGGCCGTGATCTTGCCGGGCTGGTCTTCGACGCCGGGCAGAGCGTGGGCCTGACAGCCACTGGCGTGTACGTCACCGACCTCCAGCAGACGCGGCTCATCGCTCTTCCCCAGCCTGTCCCCGCCGGGGAGTCCACCTTGGAGATCGACTCCTCTCTGGCGGGACTGGCCTACCGGCTGGAGCACACGCACCTGACGCAGGACGGCATGACCGCGTGGATCCCCATGGTCGACGGCGTCGAGCGCCTGGGGGTGCTCAAGGTCTGCGGCCCCGACCTGTCCATCCCCGACTGCGAGGCCCTGGCCGCAGTGACCGCGCTGCTGCTCGTATCCAAGTCGTCCCACAGCGACCTCCTGATCGAAGCCGAGCGCCGAAAGCCCATGACGGTCCAGGCCGAGCTGCTGTGGTCCTTCCTCCCACCGCGCACGATCGGCACCGCTCAAGCAACCTCAACCGCCGTGCTGGAACCGGCCTACGACGCCGGTGGCGACGCATTCGACCACAGCTTCACCGACCACGGTCTGCACCTGGCCCTCCTGGACGCCATGGGCCACGACCTCGCCTCCGGCGGAGCCAGCGCGGCCGGACTGGCGGCCTGCCGTGCCACCCGCCGCTCCGGCGGCCGGCTCACCGACATCGTCATCGCGATCGACCAGATCCTGGACCAGTGGTTCACCGACCGGCTCATGACCGCGGTCATCGCCGACCTCGACCTCACCGACGGCACCCTCACCTGGGTCAACTGCGGCCACCCCCCACCCCTTCTCGTACGCGGCGGGCAGATCCTGAACCTCCTGCACCGCGAACCCGACCTGCCCCTGGGCTGGAACTTCCACAGCCACACCCCACCCACCACCCACCGCGCCCGGCTCCAGCCCGGCGACCGCATCCTGCTTTACAGCGACGGCGTCACCGAGGCCCGCTCCCCCGAAGGCGACCTCTTCGGCGAACAGCGCCTCGCCGACACCGTCATCCGCGCCATGGCCGCCGGCGACCCCGCCCCCGAAGCCCTGCGCCGGCTCCTGCAGCAGCTCAGGCGCCACCAGGAACACACACAGTCCGACGACGCCACCATCGTGATGGCCGAGTGGCACCCCACCCCATAGGCAAAACCCCCTCGAGCGCGGGAACGGGCCCCGCTCCTCGGATTGTCTGCTGACCCGCATGCTCAGATCCCCGACTTCGGCGACCGCAGCCGGATCAGCGGGTCGGTGGCCGAGGGAGCGGAGGGCAGGCGGACCACCGTGCCCTGGAAGGTGGTGTAGGGCCACTCCTCGGTGCTGTCGGGTTCCGCGCCGGCTCCCGTCACGAAGCCGCGCAGGATCCACCCCGGACCGTCATGGCCCAGCACCCGCGCGGTCTGACGGTCCTTGCCGGGCGGCCCCTGGATCCGCACGACGGCCTGGAGTTCGAGTCCCGCGGGGCCGACGCGCTCCTCCGCGGAGCCGCCGCGACCGCGCATCGTACGGGCCAGATCCTCACGGACACTCGCCCAAGAGGTGTTCCCGAGCGCGCGGAACGCCTGGAGCTGGATCGCGGTACGGCCGCGGATGACGGTGACGCCGGCGAGGGAGCCCTCCTCGCGGGCCGTCATCAGCTCGATCTTCAGACCGGGCTCCGTCGGCACCAACAGGCCTCCGAGATCGATCAGTTCAACGTCGTGGGGCCGATTGTCGTCCCTCGCGTCCCACGGTCCGACGGCAAGGCAGCTCTCCTCCGCCGCCTCCAGCACGGCGTCCACCTCTTCCTCGGACAGCGACTCCTCGGCGATCACCGAGGCCAGCAGCCCCAGCAGCCGGTCGAGGGTGATCAGGCCGCGGCGGGAGGTCTCCGGAGCGGCCGTCGCGTCCCCCAGCAGGGTCCTGACCACCAGCCCCGCTTCTTCCTCGTTCAGGCCGGGTACCGGGCGGCCGGAGTCGGTCCGGCCGTCTTCCTCCCGCAGTTTCAGCAGTATCTGAAGGGCGACGAGCAGCACCCGGCCCGGGGTCATCCGGTCCCAGACCCCGAACTCGGCACGCTCCGCACTATCCGGAGCGACGAACCCGTCGCGCCTGAACTGCACGACTATGGACCGTGCCGCGTCACTTGCCTCGCCCATTCCACCACCCCCTGAACATCTGGCCCCCTCGGGCCGGCAAGATAGAACCTTCGATGGCGGCCTCGGCGGGGCCGTGGGCTCCGGAGGCACGGCGCCATCGAGCATCTTCTCCTTGTGAGGAGCCGCCCATGTCCCCAACACTGCAACTGCCTCGCCTTTCTCGAGCCGGCCACCGTGCTCTGCTGCTACAAGCGACTCCTTCACCTCACCCCGTAGGACACGGTCTAAGGGCCAGCGAGGGAACAGGGCCAGGATCTCGTGGCCCTGTTCCGCTTCGCATGGCTCTCATTGAATACGCCGGGCTATCCCGGTAGCCCTGCCCATCAGCCATTCCAGCGGCCCCCGTTGGAAGAAGCGGGACCAGAGGGCGGCGAGGGCGGTGACGGAGGCGATGAAGCCGAGCAGGATGTAGAGCGGCGGGACGGTCGCTTCCTCGGTGCCCAGGAGCCAGATGGCGACGATGTGGTAGACGTACGCGGTCAGTGACATCGAGCCGACCGCGATGACGGGCTTGGCCAGGCGGCGCAGCCGGGGGAAGGCGTCCACGGCGGCCAGGCACACCGTGATCACGAGGATCGCCACACCCGTGGCGGCCACGATGGACAAGGTCGCCTCGCTGTGCGGGGCGGAGGCCAGCATCCCGGCCGGGCTGTCGCCGAAGATGCCGATGCTGTCGGGCGATACGGACGGCCCGGACGACATGCCCGACCCCTCTTCGGCTTTCCGGACGGCCTCTGCGGCACCGGGTACGAAACGCACCGCCAGCCAGGAGCCGCCGTAGCCGGTGACGGCGAGAGCTGCGCCGGTGAGGGCGAGGCGTATCCGGACAGCTGTGGCGGCCAGGTCGCAGCGGGCGACGGCCATACCGGCGATGACGAACGGGACCCAGGTCAGGGCCGGATAGCCGCCGGTGAAGAACAGTGAGACGAGACCGTCGGCCTGGCCGTAGGAGAGGAACACGCGGCCGCCGACCACCGGCTTCAGCGCGTACAGCAGCTGCGGACCCACCAGAGCCCATCCGGCGGCGATCAGCGCCAGTGGCTTGGCACCCAGCCGGTACAGCGGCAGCACGAGCAGGAAGAAAAGTCCGTAGAAGGCCAGGATCGGCACGACCGGGGTGCCGGTCAGCGTCAGGGCGGTGCCGAGGGCCAGCAGGATCACGGCACGGATGACGACCTTGGCGACGGCCTGACGCCCGGCCAGACCGGTCTTCGGCGTACGGCGGCCGGTGATGAGGGCGACCGCGAAGCCGGCCAGGACGGCGAACAGGGCGGAGGAGCGGCCTTGCGCCAGCTCCATCAGGAAGCCGATGACACCGCCTTGGCTCGGGGCGGGGCCCACGTGGACCGCGTACATGCCGAAGACGGCCAGGCCGCGGGCCAGGTCCAGCCCGATCAGCCGACCCACCCCGGGCGCGCCCGTCGAGGGCTCACTGCTCTCGTCTGCGAGGGACGGTGCGTCAGTCGGTGGGGAGTCCGCGTGATGTGTCATGCCCTCAGGCTGGAGACGGGGCCGATCACGGACTATCGGGCAGGTGGCTGTGATGCCCCTGCCGACCGGTGGGTGCCACCCCGCCGGGTGGCTGGGGCTCCGCGGTTTGGGAGCCGAGGCGGCATGAGCCGTATGGCAGGAACGAAGGTGGAGGCGGAGCGCGCGTCATCCGGATAGTGGGGGGTGCGCTGCACTCCGGCGCGGCCGGTTCCCTGCTCAAGGACCGTCGACGAGGACGCCGAGCCGTCCGGGCTGTTCGACGAGCACCCGCACTCGGAGGCCGGGCCCCCGGCGCGCGAGCCGGAGTCGACTCAGTGGACGAGTCTGGCTGTGCTCGTGGCGAGGGCGTGCACCAACACTTCGGAGATCTCTCACACCGTCGTTGAGCAAGCAAGTCTTTCGCGAGGTGAGCCCTCCGCTCAGCCCGGGAGTCGCAAGTACCTCCAAGCGCCGGTGCCGGTATTCCGGGACAACGGTTCGGTCCCCGGCGCAGTATCCGCGGGGCTCAGGGTCGAAAACGTCACCGGCTTGGTCCGGCAGCAGTTGCCGATCATCCTCGCCGGCGGTGCGGGTGTTCTCGCAGCGTCCACCACTGGCACATCGCTGATTTCCCGGCGGCTGAGGCGGCAGACGCACGGGCTGCGACCGACGGAGATGGCGCGGATGTACGAGCACCACGACGCGGTGCTGCACGCGGTCCGGGAGGGCGTGCTCATTATCGGAGCCGACGGGCAACTCCTGATGGTCAACGATGAGGCACAGCGACTTCTCGACCTGCCCGTGGGAGCGGAGGGGTTCAATGTGGGCGATGTCGGTCTGGCCGAGGGCACAGCAGCATTGTTGGCGTCCGGCGAACCAGTCACCGGTGAAGTGCATCTGGCAGGGGACCGGCTCCTCGCAGTGAATAAGCGCATCCTTCCCGAAACGATCATCGGATCAGTGGCAGTGACCGGCTGGGGATTCACTCGTTTGAACGGGTGCACTGCCAGCGTGTCTCCCTGCGGAAGGCCTGCCACCCATGCGTTTTGGCTCACTTCGACAGCGCACCGAGCGTCTCGACACGCCCGTCTCGGAAGCCGAAAACGCTCTCGTCCAGCAGTACGCCGATCTCGTGCGTCTCGCGTACATCACCCTTCCCCCGTCGCTGGGCGGACACAGGAAGGTGACCGTGGCCCACGGGGTGGTGCAGCGCGCGCTGCCCAGTGCCCGCCTGGCGCGGGCACGATCCGTTCCCTCGCCCCGTCGTCCCGACGACGATCACGCCCGTCCTGAAGAGCCTTACCTCGTGACCGTGCTGCGCGGTGTCTTCGCCTACGACCGGCGTCCCGCACTGTGGCCGGCACGGCTCGCTCCCCCACGCGCGTTGGTGCCGCGGCTTCCGATCGTGCTGGGGCTCAGGCTGTTCCCCCGACCGGGCGGAGCCGAAGCACTGTCCCTGACGCGCGCCTTGGCCGGCCTGTCCGCCGAGACGCGGGCCGCGTTCGTGCTGTCCTCGGTCTACGGCCTGCCGGGCGACGCTGCCGCCGACGTGCTCAGGGCGGCCGGCGCCAAGGACGCCGACGGCGCTGTGCGGGATTGCCGCGCCTTCGAGGCGGACACAGTCGGCGCGGTCCGAACCCTGGCGCTCTCGGAGGAGTTCGACGCCTGCGTCCTGCAGGCGACTCCGACCGACCTGCTGCGGCGCAGGCACCGTACCCGGTTGGCTCTGGTGGCCTGTCTGGCCGGTCTGCTGGCCGGCGCGATGCTGCTGGCACAGCTCGCCCCCGACCCCGACCCGGTACCCACGACAGCCCTGCCCGCAGCCGCTTCCGGCCTGCGAGCGGCGGATCTCACCCGTGCAGGGGCCGACCAGTGGGACAACACCGCGCGTATCGACTTCACCGCCTGGCCACCGCGTGGTTCCCGGGTCAAGGACGAGGAGCTCCTGAACCGCGCGCTGTCCACGTGGTCGCGTCCGGGGCCTGCTACCCGCGTCGTCACCACGGCCGCCACCTCCCCGGCCCCGCCCCTGTCCGCACCCCAGCTGCTCTACGCGGGCGAGGTCGACGCACACGCCGTGGTCCTGCTGTACGACGGACAGCGCCTGGCCCGCTACCTCGAAGCCCTGCACTCGCAGGGCCGCACCCGGCTCGATGTGGCGCGCGTCGACGACGCGGACGTGACGACCGCGGCGGCCGTCAACCTGAGCTCGGGACGCTCCGGTGCCCGCTACCTGATCGCACCCTGGGTGGCCGAGGTGCAGACCCGGGACCTGTTGCGCCCCGATGTCCTCGCGACTGCGCTGCACACGAACAAGGACGGCGTGACCGATCCGGTCCCGTTCACCGCCGGACGCGAGACCGGCTGCGACAGCCGCCCGGTACTGCAGCTGCGTTCCTCGCCGAGGATCGCCGAGCGCCACGCCTTCCTGCTCGCCGGGCTGGGTGACCTCTCCCCGGTGCACCTGACCTACACGCCGCTGCCGGGACACGGCACGCCACCGCCTCGCCAGCCAAGGGAGGCCACGGGGCCCGCTGCCCTGGTGGCCTGGTCCCATCAGGCGTGCAGCCTCTCCGACCTGAGTGACACGGACACCCGCGCGGTCAACGCATGGGAGTTCGCCGAGCAGGACCTTCCCGACGGCGGCAGCCGGGCCGTGTGGACGTGCATGCGTGAGTCGTCCTGGCGCGGACCCGGCGATGTGACGGTAACCCTCCGAGTGGCCGGGGACGGGGCGAAAGCACCGGCCCGTCCCGTGTCGCACGTCCCGTCGACCGCGCTCTGCAGCCGCTTCGGCCAGCACATCGTGGCCGGTACGGCGTGGCGATCCCCGCGGGGCAACTGGTACGCCCTGGCGGCCGGAAGCCGCGCCGTCACGAGCCTCACGGTCACCGGAGACGTCACCGCAAAGACCTCGGCCCGGACCATCGCTGTCCGCACACCGAAACGCCCCCACTTCGAGGTGAGCGCCCAACTGGCCACCGGGGGCCGGATGGAGGGCGTTACGGACGAGAAATGATCATCCGGTCGCAGTGACCTGCGGGTGATCCTGATCTCCTCGGCAGCAGTGTCGGACCTGTCCAAAGGTGCTATCAGCTCCGCGCCCTGCTCCCGGGCCGGTTCGGCCTACGCAGCGAACCCTCACTACCCCTGCTCCAGCAGTGCCCCAGGGTTCGTTCCGGCGCCACGCGTGCCAGTCAGCGGCGGCGATCAGTTTGCCGCAGGAGCCGTCCGTCGGGACCTGGTAGAGAGGGCGGGTCCGAAAGTGCGGAAGATGCACCCCTCAGCAGCCATGTTCAGCAACAGGGCAGGCGGGGTGAAGCGCTCGCCGTAGCGGCCGGCCAGTTCATGGGCACGGGCCACGAATCCCCGCAGGCCGCCCTGGTACCTGTTGATGTACTGGACGACGCCGCCGGTCCAGGCGGGGAAGCCGACGCCGAGCAGGGAGCCCACATTGGCGTCCTGCGACGGACGTCAGCACGTTCTCCTCCGGGCAGCGGACGGAGTCCAGCACCTCAGCGAAGAGCATTTCGCTCCTTCATTCCCTCGAACGAGATTTCCGCACCAGGACACGTGAAGTCTCAGGCAGGCCGGTCCAGAGGCGCGTGCGGCGGCCATCCTCGTACTCGTAGAAGTCCGCGCCGCCGCTGCGGCGCGGACGGTGGAACTCGTCCAGCATCCGATCGAGCACGGCGTCCGCGCGATGCCCGGTCCAGATACCGCCTGCCTCCTCGACGGCGCGGCGCGCCTCATTGCTGACCTTCCGGGAGAGGGTAAGGGTCAGCTCGTCCATCAGCGCGAGCACCTTAGCCGGGTAACCGCCTGGGTGGCGGTCTGCTCGACGGAGGCCGGGGCGATGCCCTCGCCGACCAGGGCGACGCAGTCGTCCCTGAGCGTCCGGATGGCGCGAGAGGCGAAAAGGCCGCGGGAGACGTTGACCACGATCGGGGTGTTGGCGATCTGACTGACCCCGCGGAATGGACGCTGGGCCGCGCCCGTGCCGTAGTGGCGTGTGCCGGCTTCTGCTGACGCCGCGTTGGTACGGACCCGGGCGCGGGCCGTGTGGTGCGCGTCGGCCTCGCGGGGTGGGCTGACCTTGACCGGCTGACCCGCGTGGTCGTGGAGTCTGGCGCTGTCGGGCATGCCGTGCTTGCCGCCGGTCTCGCCGAGCAGGGTGATGCCGTCGGACTGAGTGACTCTGTCGGGACCCTTGAGATACCCGACAGAGTCACTCACTACAACGACGGTCGAGGCGTGCGGCGAAGCTCATGAGGTGTGCCGCAGCCTGAGGTGCAGGGCGTTCGCCGCGCCCCGGACCGATCCGTCGTCCCCTATGCGGCCCCTACGCGGCGCCGGTGACGCCCGGGGCGACGAAACGCCGGTGCAGCGGGCTGAAGTCGGTCTCCGGGACGCCTTGGATACCGGCCTTTTCAATAGCGGGGGCCAGCCGTTCGGTGAAGAAGGCGTGGAAAGCCTCCTCCGACTCCCAGACGTCGATCACGTGCAGTCCCCGCGCGTCGAACCAGGCCACGTGGACCTCTCCCCCTGCCGGTGCGGACTCCTCCCAACCGACCGTCTCGCGCACCACGTCGTACTGCTCCGCGGTCACCTCAGCCCAGCTCATCGACATCACAACTGCCATGTCCCGCCCCTTGGTCGTCTCAACTGGTGCGCCACCGCCTGAGTGGTGGCCCAGGCATCGTCCCGCTGGACGCGGAGTCGACGAAGAGCGCACAGAGGCATACCCGGATGACGTGTGGCGCTTTCGCGCCGCTATACAGAGGTGTGCGCCCACGGGGCGGGGCACCCTGGGGCCGCGCCCACCGGCTCAGCCTCGTCCTCCCGAAGGAGCGGACTGCGGGACACCGTCGGTCCCTCCCCCGGTCGGAGCCACCGGTTTGCTGGTGACAGTCGTACAGCCTGCTGTTGGCCCGTTCGGCGCTCCCATGCCTCGGACAGTGCCCCAAAGTGCCCAGATGTCGGGGCCCCGTCGAACGGTGCGGGCCGCCCGTCCAGCGTGCCGGTTCCGGCCGCCGGCTGTGCCAGTTGTCGCCGGGTCCGTCTCGCTCGCCGTGCCGTACTGCCGTAGGGTCGCGGTGCCGACAAGGACCGGCGTGCACACCCATGTCGTGATCCGACCCGTCAGGAGTCCCCATGTCAGGACAGTTCGAAGCGGTCGCCGAGGTGGAGCGGCCCATCGAGGAAGTGTTCGCCTATCTCGCCGATGGACGCAACGATCCTCAGTTCAGCCCTCGCGTCCTGAGGATCGACCGGACCCCCGACTCCCCGACGGCGGTGGGCACGGTATTCCGGAGCACGGTGAAGGACGCCGGAATGAAGACCGCCCGGGAGTTCCGCATCACCGAGTTCGAGGCACCGGTACGGATGCGCTGGGCGGAGCAGTCCAAGAACAGCGTGACGGTGCGCGAGGGTGGCTACGACCTGGCGCCCCTACCCGGCGGCGGGACGCGCGTGCGGATCTTCAACACCCTGGAAGGGCACGGTCTGGGTCGGCTGTTGGTCGGCCTTGCCCTGTTCGCGGCCCGCAAGGACGCACCCGACTTCGGCGCCCGGATCAAGGCAGCCGCCGAGCGGGCCATCACCGCGACCGACGGCTGACACGGCAGACCGACAGGGGCGACAGCGACGGGCCCGGAGGCAGGAGCCGTGCACCCGGTTCATCGAACCGCCGGTCGGGACACACCGCGTCGCCCGCCCAGTCTCTGGCCACGATGTCTACCGCACCGAAGACAGCGATCATCTCGTCGGTCCCGTCGAACACCAGCGAGTCCCAAAACGTCGTGTCGGCCCGCACGACCAGGACGGTCCCCGCGTACTGCCGTCTCCGCCGGGAAACGGCAGACCTGACGGAGCGTCACACCAGCGCCGTCCAGCACCCAGGCATGCAGAACCTCCAGCTGGACGACCCGCTTCTCCGAACCTGCCAGACCACTCCGCCCGTGGGTAGGGCCGGTTCCAGCCCCGCCCCCTGGAGCGCCAGGTACGCCCGCCACCGATCCTGACGTAGTTCTATGGCGCCGAGGTCTCCCGCCAGACCATCTCCACCATCACCGACCAGGTCCTCGAGGGCATGGCCGGATGGCAGAGCCGTCCCCTCGACGCCGTCCATCCGGTGGTCTTCATCGACGCCCGCTGCGCACTGACCGCTTCAGGTGACACGAAAGACCGGCCAGCCGATCTCGGTGCGCCATGCAGCGGGATCGCTGGTGTCCCGGGGGCCGACAAGGTAGACCTCCCGCACCGGCCCGGCTACCGACATCGCGTTCTCCACCACCCAGGTCCCGAGTTCGCCGTACGTGACCTCGATGCCGTCGTGCTCGCCGATGTGGGTGGTGACGGCCAGTTCCGCGGGCGGCAGAGTCATGGGGTGCACACGTCCGGTGCGAGGCGGCGCATCGGTCGGCAGGTACACGACCGCGTGACCGCGCTCCTGCTCGAAAAGGGCATTGTCGTAACTGCCGCCCGGCGGTCCGGTCACGGCGGCGCCGACGGCCGCCTCCAATTCGGCCATCGCGCCTGCGTACCAGGTCGCGATGTCGCCATGCTCGACGACGGCCTCCACCGCCGCGACCGTCCGGGCGGGCTCTGCACGCAGTTCGACGTCGATCGGCGCGGGGTCGGGCCGGAGCAGGCGGCGCAGCGACACGACCGCGGCGCGGGTGCGGTCGAGCGCCTCCTCAAGACGTTGCAGGTGATCCGTGACCAGGGCCGCGCGGACACCGGGGTCGGGGGTCCGCAGGATCTGCTGCACATCGCTCAGGGGGACATCGAGCTCGCGGAGCCGGTGGATGACCTGCGCGGTGGGGATCTGGTCGACGCTGTAGTAGCGGTAACCGGTGCTTTCGTCCACCACGGCAGGTTCCAGCAGGGCCGCCTCGTGATACCGGCGCAGGGTCCGCACGCTCAAGTGGGTCAGCCGCGAGAACTCGCCGATGGTCAGCATCCCGTCACTCTAAACACTCCCCCCGGGGGAGAGTCCACGGCTTGACCCTCCCGCCTCGCGAGGTCACACGGTGGGCTCATGACACAGCACACCGACCTTCCGTCCGATCTGCTCCCGGCCACCGTGCGCGAGTTCTTCGCCGCCCACATCGTCCGCGACGCCGACACCGCCTCGTCGTTCCTCGCCGAGGATGCGGTGATCGTCGACCAGGACGAGACCTTCCGCGGCCGAGAGGAGACCTATGCGTTCCTGCGGGACGCCGGGTCCGAGTTCGAGTACACGAGCGAGCAGATCGGCGCTCACCGCGTCGATGACGCCCACTGGGTGGTCACCGTGCGGCTCGAGGGCACTTTCCCGGGGGGCGTCGCCGAGCTCGACTACCGCTTCGCGCTGCGCGACGACCTCATCGGCGAACTCGTCATCGCCAACCACCCGGCCTGACCGAACCCGCACCACCTCGATCTTCAGTGGAGAGAAACATGTCTAGTTCAGATCGCGATCGTCTCGACGGTCGCCGGGCGCTGGTCACGGGCGGTTCGAAGGGCTCGGGCAAGGCCGTCGTGGAGAGACTGCGAGAGATGGGTGCCGACGTGTGGACCACGGCACGCACGATGCCCGACGGTTACGAGCACCCCGACCGATTCATCGAGGCGGACACCTCCACGGTGGGCGGCGTAGAGGTTGTGGTGTCCAGGATCTCTGAGGGAGGTGCGCTGGACATCCTGGTGCACGTCGTCGGAGGGTCGTCAACCCCACCCGGCGGGTTCGCGGCAGCGACTGAGGAGCACTGGCTGGCGGAACTCAACCTGAACCTCTTGGGAGCTGTCCGACTGGATCGAGCGCTGCTGCCGGCAATGGTGGAGGCCGCATCAGGAGCAGTTGTCCACGTCACGTCGATCCAGCGTCAGATGCCGTTGCACGAAGCGACGTTGCCGTACGCGTCAGCGAAGGGTGCGTTGCGAACGTACAGCAAGGGTCTTGCGAACGAACTGGCGCCACGAGGCGTACGAGTAAACGCTGTCAGCCCCGGGGGGATTCGGACCGGAGCCTATGAGGACTTCATCGACCAGCTCGCCGAGGGCAACGGACTGACCCGCGAGGAGGCGAAGCAGAGCCTGATGGATTCCCTCGGAGGGGTTCCACTCGGAAGGTTCGCAACGACGGAAGAGGTTGCGGACCTGGTCGGCTTCCTTGTCTCGGACCGAGCCTCATCCATTGTGGGCGCGGAGTACGTCATCGACGGCGGCACTGTCAGAACCGTCTGAGCCAGGCACTCCGAACAGCCACGCGCGAACAGCTCGATCCGACGACGGAACCCCTCCTTCAACCGGAGAACTCTCAGACGCTGCCGCAACACCGAGAAGCGCGTCGACGACGCCGTCGTCGCGCTTCCGGCGCTCGCCCGGTCGACGCGATCGTGCCGCGCGTCTCCAGACGCCTGCGCGCCGCCAGTTCGCGTGCCGAGCGCGCAGGTTGCCCCACCAGATGGCGGGCCGCATCGGTCACGTGACATATGCCGATGCCCCGTGAGCTGAGGCAGGCAGACACCCAGTCGACCACCGCAAGGAGAAGAAATGACCACGCACAACACGCACCAGTCATCCCCCCGACCAGTCGGACCGCCTCCGCCCTTCGACCCGGAGCTCGCTCCCGTCCTTGAGATCCTGACCAGCCTGCGCTCCCCCGACGCGTACCGTTTGGACAACATCATTGAGATGCGCCAGCCCGTCCCCGGGGTGCAGAGCCCGACCGACGAAGTCCTCTCGCGCGGAGGCACCTACCGCGTGGAGGAGCGGGCAGTGCCAGGGCCGGACGGGGAACCGGACATCTCGCTGCTGATCTGTCTCCCGCAGCACGCGTCGACCCCGACCCCGGCGCTTTACCACATCCACGGCGGCGGCATGATCGTCGGAGACAACCGGTTCGGTCTGGCCGAGATGTTGAACCTGGCCGAGCCGATGGGCATGGCCGTGGTTTCCGTCGAATACCGGCTCGCACCTGAGACACCCCACCCGGGTCCCGTCGAGGATTGCTACGCGGGCCTGGTGTGGGTGTCGGAGCACGCCGACGAGCTCAACATCGACCCTCAACGCATCGTCGTCGGCGGTGCGAGTGCCGGCGGCGGCCTCGCGGCAGGTGCCACCTTGATGGCACGCGACCGCCACGGCCCGGCAATCCTGGCCCAGCTGCTCCTGTCGCCGATGCTCGATGACCGCAACGACTCACCCTCCGCCCAGCAGATGCGCGGCCTCGGTATCTGGGACAGCTCCTCGAACGAGACCGGCTGGAACGCGCTCCTCGGCGACGGCGTTCGCGGAGGACCGGACGTGTCCCCGTACGCTGCGCCTTCCCGTGCGGCAGACCTCTCTGGCCTGCCGTCCACGTTCATCGACGTCGGATCGGCCGAAACGTTCCGGGACGAGGACGTCGCCTACGCAAGCCGCATATGGCAGGCGGGCGGCCGCCTCGAACTGCACGTGTGGCCCGGTGGGTTCCACGGATTCGACGTCGTGGCCCCTCATGCCGCGATGTCGCAGGACGCCATCGCCGCCCGAATGGCATGGCTGCGCCGTCAGCTGTTGCTCTGACACGCAGCCTCGGCCAAGGACGCCAGCGGGTGCCATCCGTGATGCAGCGAGCCGAACACACGTTCGAGCTGCCGCTCCCCGACAAGAACGACCCGGTCTGGACATCAGCCGGCTTCGTCGTGCGCAAGGAAGAGGTGTCGTACGGCTCACCGGTCACGACACGTTCGCGGTCAAGGTGACCGGCGAGCAGACCGATGGCGCACTCGCCCTCATGGACGGCCTCATCGAGCGAGGCCTTCTACGTGGTCTCTGGAGAGTTCGAGTTCCTCAACGACAGCGAGAGAATCACTGCCCAGGCCGGAGACTTCGTCTACGTCCCCAAGGGCACGCGCCACGCCTTCACGAACCCGGTTGACCGCCAAGAGCGCCAACGTCGTCATCACGGACGTGAAGGTCGAGTTCCTTGCCGTCCCGGGACTGTCAGCGTCGGCAGCGGACGGCGCGGAAGATGTCGGCGACCGCATGGGAGTGCCGATCAAGCCCGGCACGATCCTGTCTCACTGACATTGATCTTGCTGAGCCATGCGAGGTGACTCCCAGAAGCACCTCCGCATGACTCCACGCGGCGCCGGTATCCGGTCTTCCCACACCTGCTCTTCATCCTCGCCGCCACCGGGCCTGCCGGCGTCGAGAATCGCCTCACCGCGCTGACCGCGAGTGCAAGGCCGACCGGACCCGTGCTCCGGGCTGCCGGTCCCATCCTGGCCGCCTCCCCCACCGACCTCCTACACGATGGACCCTCCGCGCCCGGCTGGCGCTCAGGCCGGCCCCGGTCGGTGAGAACGAGGACACCGTCGAGCGCGCCCTGCGTGCCGTCACCACGCGCAAGGCGGCTCCGCGCTGAAGAGCTTGCGGCGGCCGTATGTCCGAACGGCATGCGGACGCGGGAGGGGCGGCTCATGATGGGGGAATCCGGCTGTTCCGCCCTTCCGAGTCGAGGAGACCGACCACACCATGAGCTCCTTCTCACCCGGTTTCCGCGGGCGGGCCCGTTCGCTGGCGGACCGGCTGCCTCCCGGCCAGTACCCGACCGAGCAGTTCCCCGTACTCTCCGCAGGGCCGACCCCGCAAGTCTCCACCGACACCTGGGCCTTCACCATCACCACGGAGACCGGGGAGACACACTCCTGGACCTGGGAGGAGATGATGGACCTGCCACAGCAGGACACCGTCACGGACATCCACTGTGTGACCCGCTGGTCCAAGTTCGACACCCCGTGGCGCGGAGTCCCCTTCGACGCCTTTTTCGAGGACGTGGAGACGTCCGCCGACTTCGTCGTCGCCCACAGTTACGGCGGCTACACCACCAACCTCCCGCTGGAGGACCTCCTCGACGGCAAGGCCTGGGTCGCGCACACCTACGACGGCTACCCGCTCTCCCCGGAACACGGCGGCCCGGCACGGCTTCTCGTGCCGCACCTCTACTTCTGGAAGTCGGCCAAGTGGGTGCGCGGACTGCGGCTCACGCACGAGGACGAACCGGGCTTCTGGGAGACCGTCGGCTACCACAACTACGGCGACCCCTGGCGCGAGCAGCGCAACTGGGGGGACTGAGCATGGCGATGCCCCTCGCATGGCGCCGGGCCCGCCTCGACGAGCGCCGCCCGCAGACCGCCACCGCCCGCACCCTGCTGTTCACCGTGCCCGGCTGGCCCGGCCATCTGCCCGGCCAGCACGTCGACGTGCGCCTCACCGCCGACGACGGCTACCAGGCCGTACGCAGCTACTCGCTGGCCGCGCCCGCCGACGCGGACCGGATCGAACTGGGCGTGCAGGCCGTGGCCGACGGCGAGGTCTCGCCCTACCTCGCCGACGATCTGCCGACGGGCGCCGAGGTCGAGATCCGCGGCCCGCTCGGCAACTGGTTCGTCTGGCGCCGCGAACAGACCGAGCCCACGCTGCTCATCGCGGGCGGCTCGGGAGTCGTACCGCTAGCGGCGATGATCCGGGCCCACCGCGAGGCCCGCTCGACGAGCCCGTTCCACCTGCTGTACTCGGTCCGCACTCCGGCCGACATCTGGTACGGCGAAGAGCTCACCGACCACCGGGAACCCCACCTCGACGTCCAGGTCCTCTACACACGGCAGGCCCCGCCCGGCAGCCCCCGGGTACCGGGCCGCCTCACGGCGACCGATCTGGAGAAGCCGGCGGCCCGTCTCGAGCCGACCAGTCCGGTGTACGTCTGCGGCCCCACCGGCTTCGTGGAAACGGCCGGCAACCTGCTCGTCGACCTGGGCCGCGACCCCGCCACCATCCGCACCGAACGCTTCGGCTGACCGGAGGTCCTGATGGCAGACGACACCGCCCACCTCGACGGCAACTGTCTCGCCGGCCCGCTCTCGGAGATCCTCTCCGTGGAGGCGACCACGGCCTGGTGGCGCTGCCCGGAGTGCTCGCAGTCGGGCCCACTGGCCCAACTCCACGTCTACGGCCCGGAACCGGGCCTCACCGCGCGGTGCCCGGGCTGCGCGTACATCGCCCTCCGGCTGGTCAGGGAAGGGCAATACATCTGGCTCACGCTGGGCGGCGGGACGGGGGCGTTCCGCTTCCGCACGCCGTAGGGTCCACGAGCCCTCCGCCAGCGGCGCGGATTCCGACGCGGGACCACGGTACCGGGGTAGGACCGCGGTCGTACCTCGGTGCCGATCGTCACCGCCACCGCCACGACCACCGGCAGGATGATCGCCGTGGGAGCTCGGTGTCAGGGCTTCCGGCTGAGCGGAGCTCGCATGGCCACCCTTCTGCAGGAAGTGACAGTGCAGCCGAATCGATCGCAGTCCCGCTGACCCGCCCGTGGCAGGCTGTGTCCATGGCGGCAGAAGAATCCGAGCACATGCAGCTCATCCACCGTTGGCTGGCTGGCGAGGTGGTCAACAGCGTCGTCGGCATCAATGTCGTCGGAGGCCCCCTCAACGGCCGAACCAAGATCGTGCAACTCGGCTCGGACGGGGCGCCTCCCGCACAACTCCGCACCTCTGGCGGTCGCGCAGGACCGGACCACCACATCTACGCGGCCGTCTGCTCCACTGCCGCCCCAGCAGGCTGGATCTACTCACACGTCGGCATCGACCCCACACCTACAGACTGAGACACCGCCCCAAATCGCTTAACCAGAGAGATAGAGGCCCCCGAGGCCGTCCCTCAGCGAGGGGCCGCCGGATCGTCGCCGGTGCGCAGCCGCACCAGCGGGTCGCCGAGGTCGTTCCGGGCGGCGAGGGTGTCGGGGTGGTCGGGGCCCAGCATGTTCCCTTGCTTGGCCAGCAGCTGCTCATAGGCGCTACTGCTCCGTCTAAGACCCCTACCCCTGCTTCTCCCCTGTAGTGGGCAAGATCTTGCAGAATGTCGACGGTGTTGGGGTGGTCGGGTCCGATTGCGCGTTCCCAGTCGGCGAGTAGTTCCGCGAGCGCGGCGGCCGCGCCAGCCGGATCCCCATCCATGCCCCGCCAGTAGGCGAGTTCCTGGCGAACGATGAGAGTCTCGTAGTGATCTGGGCCAAGCGCCCTGCTGCAGGCGTATTCCGCATAGGCGTTGACGCGCCGCTCGGCCCCATTGGACGGATTGCCAGCGCCGCCACCGGGTGCGCTCGTTCACTGCGGAGACAGCTAGGGACACCACCGCGCCGATGGCGACACCGACATGAGGCAATGCCTGACCGGCGAGGCTCATCCTTCTCCCCCACGAGCGGAACGAACCGCCTCCCGGGTTCAGATCCCCGGTGGAGGGCGACAAAACGTGGGGCGGAGGCCGATGGATGCTCGGGCGCCCACCGTGCCGCGCTCAGGACGAATCCGGGGATCAGCGTGGCCAACTGAAGCACTCTTTGGCCTACTGCAGTGCGCGGTCACACGTGGCCGGGGTCACCGTCGCCGAGTACGGCGACTACGAATGCCACTACTGCGGCCGAGCAGGACGCGCCCTGCTCGGCGACTTCACCGACGTCCGCTCCGTCTGGCGCCCCCTGCCGCTCACCACCCCCGGGCCGAGTTCGCCGCCGCGGCCGCCGAGGCGGCGGCCCTCCATGGCCGCTACCGGGACCTGCCGATCAGCCGCCAGGGCACCCTGCATCCCGACCAGCTGTGCGGCACCCCCGCCTTCTTCGTCAACGGCGGCCCTCACCACGGCGCCTACGACCTCGCGGGACTCAGCGCCACCCGTAAGCGGGCCGCCCTGGGCGCCGTCCGCTGAACCCCGGCCCCCGTCCCCGTCAGGCCGCGTCCGGCGGGGCGGTCACGGCCGAGCGGGCCGGGGCCATCGCCCAGCGGATCGCCGCGGTCATCGCCGAGCCGAGCGGCCGCACACACAGCCCGTCCACCACCGGCAGCCGGGGCAGCCGCAACTCGTCCGCGGCCCAGCCGGGCAGCGCGGACACCGCGTTCGCGGCCAGTACCCCGTACGGCAGCCGGGCGGCGAGCGGCACCGGCGGATTGAGCAGCAGGAAGCGGGCCGCATCCCGGGCCGGGGCGGTGGAGCGCAGCTCCGGACGGTAGGCGTCGAGGCGACGCGCGAGCTGGTCCCTGGTGCGCGGCGGGTCGGGGACCCCTAGCGCCTGCGCGATGCGGGCCATGTCCTCGACGTAGCCGTCGCACTGGGCGGCCGTCAGCGGGTGCGCGCCGTAGCGCTGGTGGGCGCGCAGGAAGCTGTCGACCTCGGCGACGTGCACCCAGCACAGGAGGTGCGGGTCGGAGGCCCGGTAGGGCTCGCCGTCGGGGGTGACGCCCACGATCCGCTCGTGCACCGCCCGGACCTGCGCGCACGCGGTCTCAGCGTGCTCGGCCGTGCCGTACGTAGTCGTCGCCAGGAAGGTGCTGGTGCGCTGGAGGCGGCCCCAGGGGTCCCCCCGGAAGCCGGAGTGGGCGGCCACCGCCGCCATCGCCCGCGGGTGGAGGGACTGCAGGAGCAGGGCGGAGAGCCCGCCGATGAACATCGACGCGTCGCCGTGCACCCGCCGTACCGGCCGGTCCGGCGCGAACCAGCGAGGGCCGGGAGTCTGGTGGATCAAGGCCCGGTTGCGCGGCCCGTCGGGGCCGGCGACCCGGGCGAAGAGCCCGCCGCCCAGCCGCGCACGGGCGCCCGCCCCGAGCGCCCTGAGCGGATCGAGTGCCCTCAGCGGGCCGAACGGCCCGGACGTGCCGTCGCGGTTCAAGGTCGCCGTGGCTCCTCCTGGTGCCGGGGCGCACCAGGGTGCGCCGGACGAGACCGTACATCTCCAGTTTCCCCCGTCGTCCGCCCCGCGGATGCAAGGCCCCCGACATGGGATCCCGCTCACCGGCAGGCGCAGGCGAAGCGGACCTCCACCCGCGAACCCGATCGAGTCCGCCTTCGCCGCCGTCCGGCTGCGGTCCAAGGTCACCCGCGCGTCGCCGCCTTGGCCATGGTCTTCAACCTCCTCGAATTTGCCCAGCGGCGGTGGCGGGCGGTGAACGCGCCCCACCCCGTGGACCTCGTCTGTGCCGGAGCCCGCTTCGAACGCGGTCGGCTCGTCGCACGCCTGTCGGCGGTCCGGGGGTGAAAGCTGCTACAGATTTTCTAGTCATTCATAGTTATTTCTAGTCGTGTATCTCGAATATCCTTGGTTTCGTGAAGCTTTCGGAGTGGGCGCAGCAGCAGGGCGTGAGCTACCAGACCGCCTGGCGGTGGGTGAAGGACGGGAAGATGCCCGTCCCCGTTCGCCAGGCGCCGTCCGGGACGTGGCTCGTCGACGAGCCCGCTGCCGGGCCGTCCGGGCGCGTGGTGGCGTACTGCCGTGTGTCGTCCGCCGACCAGAAGGCAGATCTTGAGCGGCAGGCGGCCCGGGTCGTGGCCGGCGCGAACGGGCTGGGGCTGGCCGTCGCGGAGGTCGTGACCGAGACCGGCTCGGGCTTGAACGGGCGGCGCCGTAAGCTGCACCGGGTGTTGTCCGACCCGTCCGCGACCGTGATCGTGGTCGAGCACCGTCACCGGCTGGCCCGCTTCGGCGTCGAGCACCTGGAGGCTGTCCTGTCGGCGTCCGGGCGGCGCCTGGTCGTCCTGGACCCCACCGAAACCTCCGACGACCTGGTGCGGGACATCACCGAGGTGCTCACGTCGATGTGTGCGCGCCTGTACGGGCGGCGGGCGGCGAAGAACCGGGCCGCCCGCGCGGTGGCCGTGGCGACCGGAGAGGCCGTCGAGTGAAGAAGTTCCGTCCGCAGCCGGGTTTCGTGGTGCAGGCGTTCCGGTTCGCCCTGGACCCGAACGCCGCCCAGGAGCAGGCGCTGCGCTCGCACTGCGGCGCCGCCCGCGCGGCCTACAACTGGGCTGTCGGCTGGGTGACCGCCTCCTGGTGGCAGCGCCGCGCGGAGGAGACGTACGGGATTCCCGAGGCCGGGCTGACGGAGTGGCGGCTGTGGTCGCTGCCGTCGCTGCGGAAGGCGTTCAACGCCGCCAAGCACACCGATCCGCGCTTCGCCACCTGGTGGGAGGAGAACTCCAAGGAGGCGTACTCCACCGGGCTGGCCAACGCGTCGGCCGCGTTCGACAACTACGCGAAGTCGAAGAACGGCAAGCGCAAGGGTGCCCGGATGGGCGCGCCACGGTTCAAGCCGAAGCGCAAGGCGCGCCTTGCCTGCCGGTTCACGACCGGCACGATCCGCGTGGACGCAGACGGCCGGCACGTGACGCTGCCGAGGCTGGGCACGATCCGCAGCCACGAGCCCACCGCGGGGCTCCTCGACCACGTGAACGCGGGCACGGCGCGGATCCTGTCCGCGACCGTGCGCCACGAGCGCGGCCGCTGGTTCGTCTCCTTCCAGGTAGAGGTCAAGCACGACCTCGAACGCGTGACGCGGCCGGACATGGCGGTCGGCATCGACCTCGGGGTGAAGACCCTCGCGGTGATGGCCGACAGCACCGGCGAGATCCGCACCGTGCCCAATCCCGGGCACTACGACGCCGCGCGCAAGCAGCTGCGCCACGCCTCCCGCGTCGTCTCCCGCCGCCAGGGCCCCGACCACAGGACCGGGCGCAAGCCGTCCAGGCGGTGGGAGAAGGCCAACGCTCAGCGGAACAAGGTCCACCACCGTGTGGCGAACCTCCGCGAAGACGCTCTGCACAAGCTCACCGCCGCAGTGGCCGCCGAGTACGGCACGGTCGTGGTCGAAGACCTCAACGTCGCCGGCATGCTCCGTAACCGGCGCCTCGCCCGCCGGATCGCCGACGCCGGATTCGGTGAGATCCGCCGCCAGCTCGACTACAAGACCCGCCAGCGCCACGCCACCCGCCTCGTCGTGGCTGACCGCTGGTACCCCTCCTCCAAGACCTGTTCCGGGTGCGGCGCAGTGAAAGCCAAGCTGCCGCTGCATGTCCGGACCTACCAGTGCGACGCCTGCGACCTGGTCATCGACCGGGACGACAACGCCGCACTCAACCTCGCCGCGCTCGCGGCAGCCGCAGTAACCGGTACCGGAGTGGCCGGAGACCGGGACATCGCCCCGGCGGTGTCGAAGCCTCGTGGAGCCGACCGTAAGACCCGCGCCACCCGCCCCCGCCGCAAGGCGGAGGCGGGGCGGGCAGGTGGCGCAGCCCTGCCGCAGCAGCGGCAGACGGAAACGAGAGACCGTACTCAAGCCGAAGCCCTCGCGCTCTGGTGATGAGACGGACCTTCCGGGCAGAAACGCCCAGAATGCTGAGACCTGACCACGGTCTCGGCAACGGCGTGAGAACCCCTCGTGGCCCAGGCCCTCAGTACCGGGCCGCTGGGCCTGCCGCCACTACGCGTCGCGCATGCCGAGGAAATGGCCGCAGTGCTGTCCTGTTCGGTCCCCGCAAAGCCCATGAGGTGGTCAGTCGGCCTCTGCTGCTGCGATCAGCGGAGCACGATCGGCAGTGAGCGCCGTCGCGTGGGTTAATGACGTCTCGTGTTCGACTGCGGAAGGACGCTAGATCCCGGATTGCCTCCGCACGGCCGTGCGTACGCCTCGACGGCGGTGAGCGCGGGCAGCCGTTCACCGGGGACGGCATGCGACAGCGTTGTTGCTCCGCACCCGACCGCCTTCGCCGTTGTCCGTACGAAGCACTGCCCGCGGCCCTGCGCTGCTGCCGCAGCTCATGGGCGAACCGCGCTATCGGCCCGGCGACGGGTCCACTGGCCTCTCAGGATGACATCAGCAGCCATGACCATAAGAGGCCGGTCATCACGACTGCATTAGTCACAGTGACGAGCGATGACCCCGATCAACCGCACAAAGTTGATCCAGCCGATGGAGGGGCCTGCGAATCAATTGCTGCGCCGCCAGTGTCGGTGGGGCAGACCGGACCCCGCCCACCGACCACGCACAACGGAGCACACACCATGTCCCGAGCACACATCTTCCGCAGGCTTAGCGCATCGGCCGTACCCCCGGCGGCCCTCGCCGGCCTGGGCGGCAATCTCACCACCGGTGTGCAGCGCCAGTCGCTGGGCGGGCACTACGGCTGGCCAGCGCGACGGCCCCGACCGATCGCATGAGCTTCGACATGACGAAGGTCGACCCCGACCGGTACGACGCCAGCATCAACTTCCTACGCGAGCGGGGCGGCGACACAGAGGGGACGACGCGCCATGACCTTCCAAGCCTCGCACCGCTACCATCCCGGAACTCTCAGCCGATTCTGGGGCGAAGTGTCCCCTTCAAGCACGAGTCGGTCAGGCATGAAGCCCGCGCCAGAGCAGGCACGCCGACCGCGTGTCGCCCCATCTCACGTCCGGCGCCTCCATCGAGTTCCATCTCGAGCGGCTGTGCGGGGGCGGGTGCGGTCGCTTCGCGCCCCCTGCGTCCCCGTCAGTCCCCTTCCCTGCGGGAGCTCCCGCGTGCTGCGCGCCAGGCCCGACGCGCGCCGTACATCGGCCGACACGCGAAAGGCCAGCACCCCTCAGTCCGTCAAAGCGGGTGGTGCAGTCCGCGCGTACCGAGCCGGACGCCCTGCCGCGTGCGGTGTGCGCGTCGTCGACGGCCCTGACGTCTGGCCAGTGCGGCAGCCCTTCGGGGCGGCCTGGCCATCCGTGCGGCTCCAGCAGCACGGAGCTCACCTCCACATACGACAGGAGTGGACGGTGCGCGGGTCATGAGGCTCGGCGGAAGACGGCGGCCGGGCCGATGACACCCGCACCGAACTTGTCCCGGACCCGGTCGATGGCGGTCTCGGCCACCAGGCGGGCCTCGCGGGTGTCATCCAGGCTGATCTGCTCGGCCGCCTGGTCCGCACCGACGAGGTCCTCGCCCCTGAGGGAAAGTCCGATCAGCCTGCCGCGTTGCAGGCCGGCGGCGTCCATCAGCTGGTAGGCGAGGGTGCGCAGGTCGTCGTCGTGGGCCGACGGCTCCACCAGGCGCCGGGTCTTCTCCCAGCGGGTGTTGCCGGCGAAGGTGAGAGTGAGGGTCAGGGCACGGGCCACCTGGTCGCGGCGGCGCAACTGGAGCCCGAGCCGGACCACGAGCTCGAGCAGGGCGGCCCGGACGGTGGCGCCGTCCAGGACGTGCCGGTCGAAGCGGCAGCGGAGCAAGGCGGTCTGCGGCAGGGTGCGGGGGACGACAGGGCGCGGGTCGATGCCCTGGGCGCGGTCGGCGGCGATGCGGCCGGCGCGGCCGCCCAGCAGGCGGTGCACGGTGGCGGGCGGGACGGCAGTGAGCAGGCCGACACAGTGGATGCCGTAATCGCGCAGCACTTCGGCCTGCCGGGGACCGATGCCGTGCAGGGCCTCCACCGGCAGCGGCCCCAGCCAGCGCTCCACCTCCCGCGGGCTGATGGCGAGGACCCCGCCCGGCGGCGGCACCTGGGCGGAGGCGGTGGCCGCCATTGTGAAAGTGGAGTACCGACGGGTTCATCGGAGGCCGGCTTACGGGTGTTCGAGCTGTTCACCCTGGCCAACGCGTGCGGCTGCTCGCGCGCCGGGACAACCTCAGCGGCGCCCGTCTGATCAACTATCTGCGCCTGGTCGGGCAGCTCGCCCCCGACCAGCGGGCAGACGCGGCCATGGCCCGGGCCCGCCGCATCGCCGATGCGGCGCCCAGCCCGTTCCGGGCCTCGGTTCACCGATGGATCGATGTCCTGTCTGGCCGGGCTTCACGGCCGAGCTGGCCATTGGCTCCGGCAACGATCTACGCCTACCTCCGGATCACCTCGCCCTGCCTGCGGTCCTGGCACGACATCGGCGTTGACACCCTGCGGGCCGTCACACGTGACCACATCGAACAGGCCCTCGATCCGATGCAAGGAGAAGCGGCCAAGACCCTCGCCACCGCCCTGCGTTCCCTGTTCCGCGCTCTCAAACGGGAGAAACTGATCTTCCGGGACCCGGCCCGCCGGGTTTCGCTGACCACCGCCCGGCCGCTGCCTGTGGCGTTGCCGGATGACCGTCTCCACGGCGTCCTGGAGAGGATTACCGGGGTACGCAACCGGCTCAGCTTCGTCCTCGCTGCCGTACACGCCCTGAGTGTGGAAGACCAACGCAGCCTGCTGATCGAGGATTTGAATCGAAGCTCTGGACGTCTCCGAGTTCGCCGTCGAGGGAAAACCGACCACACCGTCTATCTCGACGAGTTCACCTCCCGGCTGGCCAGGGCGTGGCTGGTCGAGCGGTACCGGCGGTGGCCGACCAGCACCAACCCCTACCTTCTGGTGACCGCCCGTACCGCTGTCGACGACGCCCATCCCCGGGTCTGCCCTAACGCCATCACGAAGACGCTGCGCCGTCAGGGCCTGCAGGTCACCGTCTGCGGGTCGACCGCATCCTCGACGAAGCCAAACACACCAGCGATGCCATCCACCTCATACGGCTCTTCGGCATCGCACCGGTCACCGCCATGAAGTATCTGCGCGCGGCCTATCCGGAGCGATACCGCAACGACCCGATCAACCCGTGAGACGGGCAGGGGGCTTTGTCACTGAGACTGGTCGGGCTGGGGCTGCAAGATCACGGTCGTCCCTACCTTCGCCCAGACATACGGCCCGCTGACGTTGAAGGGACTACGCGTGGCCGACATGCCGCTACAGAACACATGGAAGGCCGACGGCACGGCGAGCGTGCTGGCGTCAGAAGCGCTGACGGTCTTCCACGAACGGTCCTGACCGACCCAAGGCGCAGCACAACGGAGGCAGAGCTGAAAGCGCCAGCAACTCGAGATCAGCCTCGCCGGCGCCCAGGGAAAGCTCGACCAGCTCGACGCGGAGAAGACTCGTCAGCGCACCATCGACCTCGGCATGCCCACGTTCTCCCACCTGGCAGGACGCACAGGTTCCAGCCCACCGCGGGGTTTTTCTGCGCGTTGACCAGTCGCCCTGTGACGGGCCGATATGCAGTTCGGAGTCGGTCAGCCCGCATCGACTCCGAGTTCGATCACCGGTCCAACCAGGGCAAGAGCCTGATCGACGACCTCGTCCAGGCTTTCGCTGCCGTCGCTGTCCACCCAGCGGCGCAGGGCGGCTTGGAAGGCCGTCAGGGCGACACCAGCAGCGACCGCAGGCCGCAGGTCGACGTCCGGGTCCAGTCCGGCACGCAGGGCGAGGATGCCGGTCATCTCGGCCTGCCACTGGGACTGCCGCTCCAGGAAGCGGGCCAGAAGGGCTGGGGTGTCGAGGATCAGCCTGCTCACGCGCAGCATCTTGGCCGGATTGCCGACGCTCATCGAGGTGAACACCGACAGGGCACGGCGCAACGCCACCGCGGGCGGCTCGTCGGCGGGCCGGGCGTTTAGTTCCGCGCACAGCCTCACGCCGGCTTCCGCCAGCATGTGCACGATCACGTCTTCCTTGGAATCAAAGTAGCGCGAGAACGTACGGCGTGACATTCCCACGGCGGCCACGATCTGGTCGACCGTCGTCTCTTCGAATCCCTGGTCGGCCAGCAGCTTGACCGCGGCCTCCGCCAGTTCGCTGCGCACGAGCAGGCGCTTGCGCTCCGCCATGTTGGCCACCAGGGCCGTCTTTGTATCTCCCACGACACCGATGCTAGTCCGAGCCAGACGAGTCCCTCCAGGCCCTGTTTGACTCACTGTGCCATTAACGGCAGTCTGGGTCTCATGTCAGACAGCAAATGGACCGCATCCCTCATCCCCGACCTGACGGGCCGGACCTTCGTCGTCACCGGAGCCAACAGCGGCCTCGGCCTGGCCACCACCCGCCACCTGGCGCGGCATGGTGCGCACGTCGTCATGGCCGTACGCAACGAGGCCAAGGGCCGCCGGGCCGTCGCCGACATCCGCGCCGCCGATCCCGACGCAAGCCTTGAGATGCGCCATCTCGACCTCGCCGACCTGGACTCGGTCAAGGCGTTCGCCGCCCGCGCGCACGACGACGCCCTGCAGGTCGACGTCCTGATCAACAACGCGGGTGTCATGACGCCACCCCGAACGCTGAGCCCCCAGGGCCACGAGTCACAGTTCGCCGGCAACCACCTCGGCCACTTCGCCCTCACCGGCCTGCTCATGGACCTGCTGCGGCAGGGGCGTGACCCGCGTGTGGTGACCGTCAGCTCGATCGGGCATCACGGCGGGCAGATCCACTTCGACGACCTCTCCGGCGCCCGGAAGTACCAGCGCGTGAAGTACTACGACCAGTCGAAGTTCGCCAACGTCCTCTTCGGCCTGGAACTCGACCGCAGGCTCCGCGCGGCCGACAGCCCGGTACGCAGCCTGCTCGCCCACCCCGGGATCACAGCCACCAACCTCCAGCGCACCGGCCCGACCGGCCTGTTCCGGGTGGGAGGCGCCCTCGTCAACCGGCTGTTCGCCCAGGACGTCGAGATCGGCGCGCTTCCCCAACTGCGCGCCGCGACGGCACCGGACGTCGAAGGCGGGCAGTTCTTCGGCCCCGACGGATGGAAGGAGTTGCGCGGACATCCCACGATCGTCCGCCCCGACGCTGCGGCGCAGGACCCTGACACCGCACGCCGTCTGTGGGTGCTGACCGAGGAGCTGACCGGTGTGGTCTACGCACCCGCCCCTTCGGCATGACCAGCGGCCAATGCGCGTCGGCACGTATTCCGAGGAGAAGTAGTCCATGGGACGCGCCGGGCAGCGCATGGAAACCGGCAGCCAGCTCGCCCACCCCGAGAACTCCCCAACGGGACCTGCACTGACCGCGCGGCACCGACGTAGGCACGGGGGGGCGCCCGCACCCTCGACAGACCCACGCCGCCGCACGCCAGAGGCGTCGGATTCGGCACCGACGCTGGTGATCGCCGACGTCCCGCCCGTCTCCCGCGGTATCCCAGCGGCCGCGCATGTCAGTACCCGGCGCGAACGGCAATGAGGCTTCTCAGCACCGCGAAGCGAGGTCGGACGGGCCGACCGGGGCACTGGCGGGCGGCGGAGCAGCCGCCTCGACGCTCCCACGGACGCTGTATGCCGTCAAAGGCCAGACCGGTGTGGAGCTGATCGCGACGATCAGCCGCCCGTCACGCCCTCGGCCCGGCCCCCATTCGCAGGCTCCGGGCAGCGGTTCGAACCACTCCGGCGCTTCCGGTCAGGCCGTCCACCGCCACCCCCTCCTGCGTGGACGGCGGCGAACTGCCTGACCGCCGGCGAAGTCCGACGGCGCGTCAGAGCACGCCGGTCCAGACCAGCTTGGCGCCCGAGTCGCCGGCCAGGTACGAGTAGACGAAATTGAGGCCGGAGAGGCCCACCACAACGACAACGAGCGCCGCAGGCGCCCAGCGTGGCATACGGGCTCCACGCTTCGGGCATCGCGCTGCACCCGACGCCGACAGCCGATCGCTGATCCCGCGGTCAGGACCGGGCTGCTGGTGCCGCGGCGCGGGCCCGGTGCTCGCGGATCTCGTCGTGGTGGTCCGCGGCCCAGCCGATCAGGGACGTCACGATCTCGTGGAGGCCGCGCCCCAACGGGGTGAGGGAGTACTCGACGCGCGGCGGGACCTCCGCGTAGGCGGTGCGGGTGATCAGACCGTCCTCCCGGAGCTGGCGGAGCGTGAGGGTGAGCATCCGCTGGGAGATTCCGGGGACCTGGCGCTGCAGGTCGGTGTAGCGCAGCGGGCCGGCCTCCACCACCGCGATGAGCAGCAGGCTCCACTTGTCGCCGACGCGGTCGAGGACCTGCCGGATGAACTCCATGTGCTCGGCGGGGATGCGGGCACAGGGCCCCACCGCCGCCGCGCCGCCCGAACTGCCGGTGACCTCCATGACGCACATTCCTCTCCGGCACGCACACCCATGTGCCTTTTGTATCGACTTCCATACTGGCCCATCATGGCGCTACGCACAAAACGTAAGAATCAAAGCGCAGGCATGGGAGGCGCGCCATGAAGATCGAGATCTGGGCCGAGGTCACCTGCCCCTGGTGTGGACTGGGCAGCCACCGTCTGGACCGGGCTGTGGAGCGGTTCGAGCACGGCGACGAGGTGGAGGTCGTCCACCACTCGTTCCCGCTGAGCAGTTCCTTCCCCGTGGGTGAGACGTTCAGCGTCGGTGACGCGCTGCTGCGCCGGCACGGCATGGGCGGCTCCCAGGCCGAGGCGTCCACGCGCCGGATCGAGGCGCTGGCCGAGGCCGAGGGACTCCGCCCGTACAGGGTGCTGGACAACCTGGTCGGCAACACCGACCTGGCGCACGAGTTCCTCGCCCACGCCTCCGCCGAGGGCAAGAACCGCGAAGCCTGGGACACGATCTTCCGCGCCTACTTCGGCCAGGCCCGCCCCGTCTTCAGCATGGACGACCTGCTCGACCTGAGCCAGGAGATCACTCTGGACCGCGAGAGCACCCGCCGGGCGCTCACCGAGCACCGCTACCAGCGGCAGGTGAGCGACGATGCCGCCCGCGCCCAGCGCCTGGGCGCCACCGGCGCGCCCTTCATCGTCGTCGACGGCAGGTACGCCATCCCCGGCGCGCAGGACAGCGACGGCCTTCTCGACGTGCTGCGCACGGCCTGGGACGCATCCCACCCGCTCACCCTGGCGACCGGCGGCGACGCTGCGGTCTGCGGCCCCGACGGCTGCGCCGTACCGGTCCGCAGCTGACCTCCACTGGTCACCCCCCCCGATCCGCTCCCCGACCCATCCTTGATCGTTTCGAAAGGCTGAGTTCTCCGTGTCCTACCTGCTGCACATCGACGCCTCCTCGCTCGACGAGGCATCCGTCTCCCGTCAGGTCGCCCGGTCCTTCCGTGACGAGTGGAAGGGCCCGGTCGTCCACCGCGACCTGGCCGCCTCCCCCGCCCCGCACCTCAGCGCGGCGGGCATCACCGCCCGCACCACCGACCCCGCCGCCCGCACCCCCGAACAGGCGAAGGCCGCGGCGGTCCAGGACGAGCTGATCGAGGAGTTCCTCGGCGCCGGCGCCTACCTCTTCACCGTGCCGATGTACAACCTCACGATGCCGTCCGTGTTCAAGGCATGGCTGGACCAGATCATGGTCGCCGGGCGCACCCTGAGCTTCGACGGACCCCCTCCCACCCTCGGCCGCCCCGCCACGGTGATCTCCGCACGCGGCGGCGGATACGGCCCCGGCGCCCCCAAGCACGGCATGGACCACCTGGTGCCGACGCTGGAAACCGTCCTGGGCCACCCGGCCAACCTCGGCCTCGACCTGATGACGATCCTGCCCGAACTGACCATGGCCCCGTACGTGCCGATGATGGCCCCGCTGCTGCCGGTGCACGAGGCGTCCATGACCAAGGCGCACGACGAGGCCCGCCGCCTGGGCTCTGCCCTGACCAGCCGACAGGCCGCCTGATCCACCCCTGAACTGCCCGAAAGGCGTTTGATCACCATGAGCAGCCTCCTGGTCCTCGGCGGCAGCGGCCGCACCGGCACCCACGTCCTGGAGCACGCCGCCCAACGCGGCCACCACGTCCGCGCCCTCGTCCGCAACCCCGACAAGGTGCAGGCACCGGCCGGCGTCGAACTGATCCAGGGCACACCCGCCAACATCGACGACATCCGCAAGGCCGCCGAAGGCACCGACGCGGTGATCAGCGCGCTGAACAACGCCCGCACCTCCGACAACCCGTGGGCCAAGCCGGTCAGCCCGCCAATGTTCATGACCGACGCCACCCGCAACACGCTCACCGTCATGCGCGAGCAGGGCATCCGCCGTATCGCGCTGACGTCCACGCAGGGCGCCGGCGACGACTGGGTCCGGCTCAACCCGCTGGTCAAGGCGTTCATCAACCTGTCGAACATCAAGGCAGGCTTCGCGGACCACACCGGCCTCGACCAGCTCGTCCGCGCCTCGTCCGGCATCGACTGGACCCTTGCCCGCGCCGTCACCCTGACCAACAAGCCCCTGAGCGGTCCCGTACGGGCAGCCGAGGCCGGCACCGAAAAGCCTGGCGCACGGATCAACCGCGCCGACCTCGCCCACTTCCTCGTCCAGACGATCGAGGACGACACCTGGATCTGCAAAGCCCCCCTGGTCTGGAACACCCGCGGCTGACGCCCTCGATCGGTCCGGATTCGGTGCAGTGATCCGTGACGTGCCGTCATGTCTTGGTCTGGGGCCGGTAACAGAGCAGGCACGGCGCCGGTGATCATGTGGTTGTCGAGACCCATGAGAACCGAGCGAGACCGTGCCGGCTCCGCGTCATCTCCCATGCCCTGCGTGCTGGACCAACTGACCCGCGCCGAAGTCGGTGAGCCGAAGCCGCCGAAAACCCGGTTCCTGCGCCCGTCGCGTGCACCGTGCTTCGCACACAGGAACGGGACCACCACGACACCGCCCCATCAACTCACTAGAAGGAGACCATCGTGACCACCGGCGGCCACCAGCCGACGCCCTCCCAACCGGCGACCGGGAATGGGAGGGCCGCCGGCCTAGCGCGCGGGGAGTGCGGGGCCGGGCGGCACCGGTCGGCGGTCAGGCTCCGGGGTGCAGTCCGAGCCAGCCCGGTGAGGGATCCCCCTTGACCTCACCGAAGTACAGGGCGAAGGTCTGCTTCCAGCGCTCGATCGCCGCGCGGTCGGCCATGAACTTGGGGAAGCCGTCGAGGTTGCCGTTGGGGTACTCCCAGACGGGCTTCAGCCCAGTCGGCGGGGTGACATCGGTGCGGACCGACCAGCCGTTGGTGGCGGCCTTCTGCTGCTCGACGGAGAGCCGCCAGTTCAGGTACAGCTTGGCGGCGGTGGGGTTCTTGGCCTGCTTGAGGATCGCGGCCCGCTGTCCCCAGGACATGAACGGCGCCTTGTCGGGCAGCACCCACTTGACCGGGCCGGTGGACAGCGGCGCGCCGGAGCCGCCGATGCCGATGGCCTTCTGGCCGCTGGTGACGGCCGCACTCGGGGTGTAGCTGCCGCGGGCGAACTGAAGGTCCTGGGTGGCCAGTCGAGCCAGCCAGTCCCAGCCGTACTTCTCCACGTAGAGGGTGTAGAGGTAGAGGACCGCGTCATCGTCGTGCGGGTAGGAGGAGGCGATCTTCCCCTTCCAGCGGGCGTCGGCCAGGTCGAGCGGACCGCTGGGGATGTCGGAGCCGACCGCGGCGGGACCGTACATGTAGCTGAAGGCACTCACCTGGACGGCGACCCACGCGCCGTGCGGGTCCTTGAAGGGAGCGTAGAGCTTGGAGAAACCGGCCGGCTTGTAGGCGAGCAGGCGGCCCTGCTCCTTCCAGCGCACGAAGTCCTGAACGGTCTGGAGCTGTACGACGTCGGGTATCAGGGTCTCGGTCGCGAACTGGTTGTCGACGCGGACGTCGTGGTACTTGCTGTAGTCGACGACCACGGTCAGGTCGATGTCCGGGAAGCGGCTCTTGAAGCCGTTGCGGATTCCGTCCGCCTGGCTGGAGACGTCGCCGCCGGCGTAGAGCACGAGCTTGCCGCCCTCCGCGAGGGCTGCCTGGTAGAGCTCGTCAAGAGTCCGCTTCTCCTCGCCGCCGCCCGTTGCCACGCGCCCCGCAGAGGCTTGGCCGGTGGCGGCCTGAGCGGGGGTGACGGAGGCAGTGGCGACACCGAGACCGAGAGCGGCGCCCGCACCGGTGGCAAGCAGGCGGCGTCGGCTGGGAAGGCTGGTCATGGTGGGGGTGAGCCTTTCTGTCTGTGCTGTTCGGTTGTCTGTGTGATGCGGCTGGACCACGGCAAGGGAGCAGCACGGCGCCCGGGTGCGGCACGGGTGCCGTGCTGCTGCTGTGGGGTCAGAACATGGTGTTGTCGTTGGCGCTCTTCTCGGGCACCTCCTGGATCACGTCCCAGTGCTCGACGATCTTCCCGTCGGCGACGCGCCAGAAGTCCGCGACGGCCATGCCCCGATCGCCGGGCTTGAGGTGCAGGTTGCTGTGGGTGACCACCAGGTCCCCTTCGGCGATCACACGCTTGATGTCCAGGCGCAGGTCGGGGAACTGCCCGCGCAGCCAGTGCACATAGCCGACGAAGGCACCCGAGCCGTCCTGCGCCTCGGGGTTGTGCTGGGTGTAGCTCTCGCCGAGGTGTGCGGTGGCGGCCGCCTCGGGCTGATAGTCGTTGAACGCCTGCTCGTAGAAGGCGGTCACGAGGGCCTTGTTGTCCGCAGCGGACATCTCTGTCTCCTGCCTCTCGGTGGGTGCGGTACGACTCAGTCGTCCATGGCCTCGCGGACGAGAGCCGTGTCGACGAACTGTTCGAAGCGGACGATGAGTCCGCCCCGTACGACGAAGTGGTGCGCGACCCGGACGTCGATCGGCTTGCCGGTGGCCTTGTTGGTCGCGGTGTAACGGGCGAGGACGACGACGTTCTCGCCGTCGACGACGTAGGTGTCGTCGTGGGCGGCCCAGCCGTCCCACTCCTTGCCGAGCTGCTCCATGACGTTCGAGGTGACGCCCTCGGGCGTGCGATAGGTCCCGGCCAGCGGGAAGCCGGCCATCTCCGTCCACTCCACGTCGGGGGCCAGGGTGGCCCGCAGGGCGTCCAGGTCGCCGGCGGCCGAGGCCAGGTACTGGCGGCGCACGACGTCGGCGGGCGCGGTGGAGGTGGCGAACTCGCTCATGGTCAGCCCCACTTCATCTCGCCCTTGGCGACCTTCGAGCCGATCTGCGCGGCGATCAGCATGCCGTTGTCCGGGAAGCGCTTGACGAGGGCGTCGTTCAGCGCGGCACCGTCGGAGGCCTTGCCGAGCTCCTCCTCGAAGGCGAGCAGGTAGTCACGGGTGGCGGTGATGGCGGAGCCGTCGGCCGCGGTGCCGGGCAGGCGGTGGCCGGGGACGACCAGTTCCGGGGCGAGGGCGGCCATCTCGTCGAGCAGGTCGATCCAGGCGGCGCGGTCGCCGGGGGTGGGGGTGTCGGCGACCCAGACGTGCTCCTGCTGGAAGAGCAGGACGCCGCCGAGCAGGGCGCGGTGCTCGGCCTGCCAGAGGTAATGGCGGTCGGGCAGGCCGGCCGGGCCGCCCCTCAGCTCGAAGCGGTGGCCCTCCAGGGTGAGGTCGCCGGTCAGCGGCTTCAGGTCGACCAGACGGGTGGGCAGGTTCGGGCCGAGCGCAGCCCAGGCCTTCAGCTTGCCCTCGTACGAGTGGGCGATGTGCTCGATGACGATCGGGGTGGCCACGAACCTCGCCTCGGGGAAGGCGTCGGCGATCACCTCGGCGCCGAAGTAGAAGTCGGGGTCGCCGTGGGAGACGAAGACGGTGGTCAGGGTCTTGCCGGAGTCGAGGATCTCGGCGACGAGACGGTGGCCGTCGGCGCGGGTGAAGGCCGCGTCCACCAGCAGGGCCTCGCTCTCGCCGGTGACGAGGGTGGCCGTCTTGTTCCTGGATCCGGCCGGGAAGTCGAGATCGAGGACTTTGAAGGAGAGAGTGCTCATGCGTGCTTCCTCGGGTGAAGGGTGATGGTCGGGGAAATCGCCTCGCGGTGGGGTGTACGACGTGAACCGGGTCGAGGCGGGCAGCCCGTGTCGAGCAGGGGTTCAGCCTTGGGTGCCCGGCTGGTCGAACGGGTGGAGGCTGAGGACGTGGGGTCGGACGAGTTGGCGCCGTGTACATCGCCGATGCAGAGGCTGAGGCGGGCCTTGCGGGGGGGTGACACGGCGAAGTATCTGCCGACGCAGACAATATATCTGTCTCAGCAGATATTGCAACGGCAGATTCTTCCGCTCATGTTCTTCTGCCATGCTTGAGGCGTGAACGAGCAGCTGCTGAACGACGACGACGTGACACTCTTCGGTCTCTTCGTGGAGGCCCACAGCCGTATCAAGCCCCTGGTGAACCGCGACCTCGATATACCGCACAGCTGGTTCGAAGTGCTGCTGCGACTGGGCCGCACCCCCGGTCACCAGCTCCGCATGACGGACCTGGCGGAGGCCGTGTCCTTCAGCTCGGGCGGCTTCACCCGGCTCGCCGATCGCATGGAAAAGGAAGGACTCATCCGCCGCGACCCCGATCCTGCCGACCGACGAGCCGCACTCGCCGTACTGACCGACAAGGGCGGTCAGGCGCTCGACCACGCACTGACCGCCCACGTCTCCCACCTGCGCAACCACCTGTCCGGACCACTCTCAGCCCAGGACCTCCGCCACCTTGAGCGCATCCTGCGCACGCTCCGCGACGCGAACGCGTAAATTCCTGTCCTTGATCCGGATCACCGTCGCGGGCTTCGGACGCCGCCAGAGCCTGCCTCTGGCCTGCTTCCCGGCGTCCTGAGTCCCGCTGGGCCCATGCCGAGCGGAGCACCGTCCTGACCGCCGCGGACGGCGGGGCCCTGCGCTTGCACCGCGCCCTGGACCCCACACACCCGACACCCGCCCCGCGACGGCGGCCAGCCAGGGTCAGCGGCGCCCCGGAGGCCGGCGATGGCACCCGCGCCCGGGCGGTGTTCGCCACCGTGCACGTCGACGGACCGGCACGGGACTGACAGGCGGGGCCCCGGCCTCTAGAACATGCCGTTGCCGTTGGCCGAGGTATCCGGGACGTTCTGGATGATGTCCCAGTGCTCGACGATCTTGCCGTTCCGCACCCGGAACAGGTCCAGGATCGCCGCGCCCCGGTCTCCCGGATAGTTGACGTAGTGGCTGTGGACGGCCACCAGGTCGCCCTCGGCGATGATCCGCTTCGGGGTGACCGTCAGTTGCGGTGCCGAGGCGAAGTAACCTCCGAGGCCGACCTTCGCGGCGGCAACGCCGTTCTGCATCTGCGGGTTGTGCTGGAGGTAGCCGGGGTCCCAGTAGCGGTCGAGGGCGGTCAGGTCCTTGTGGACCATGAGCTCGTCGAAGGCCTTGGTGACCGGCGCCTGGTTGGCCTGGGTGAGCCGGTGGTCCAGGGGCTGCGAGACCTGCGGTGAACTCAGCGTGGAGAACATGTCGTTGCCGCTGGCCGTGGTGTCCGGCACGTTCTGGATCACGTCCCAGTGCTCGGCGAGCTTCCCGCCCTGGAAGCGGAAGATGTCGATGACGGACGCACCCTTGGTGCCCGGGACCAGCACCACGTTGGAGTGGAGCAGCACGAGGTCGCCCTGGGAGATGACCCGCTTGACGTTGTAGCGGGCGTCGGGGAACTGCTGGTGGATCGAGGTGGCCAGGGCCTTGAGGCCCGCTGAACCGTCGGCCGCGGTCGGGTTGTGCTGGATGCAGTCCGGCCGTACGTAGCGGTCGACGACCGCGGCGTCCCCGCGCTCGAACACCCTCTTGGCGACGGTGACGGCGACAGTCTGCTGGTAGCCGAGGCGGGCGGCATCGCCGTAGCCGCCATGGCGATGCCCTCTGGCTCCGCCGGATCGATTCGAAGATCGCGGCGGCGGAGCAACGGGCGCGCGAGGAGGAACACGGCCGTCGCGCCCGGCCCGCGCCGCCGGAGTGGATCGTCGAACTCGGCATCGGCGAGGGGCGCCCGCCCGTCCAGGTCCATGCGGGCGACTGCTACGCCGCAGGCAAGCGCCGCCGCGCCGTCGATCGCGACGAAGCCCGGCGCCTACCGAGCGCCGGCCTGCCCGGCTGCACGCACTGCCGGCCCGACGTCCAGCTCCACATCATCGACTTAGCCGCTCACCGCCGCGCAGGCCCGATGCAGCAGCACCGCGATGCACGATTACGGCGTTTCGCCCCGGCATGGCTCGAACAGTCGTGTCATTCGGCCGGTTATCCTGCGATCAGGTGGCTGGAATTCGCCGCCCAGAACAGGACGCACCATGTCGACTCCCCCTCCCCCGGCCTCCGAGCCGGACCCCTCCGCACTGACCTGCCGCGGCGACCAGGTCGGCCTGTGCGCTGCATGCCAGCGCAAGACACACCGCTACGGCAGCGGCGGCAGCCCGCTGTGCCGGTGGTGCATGGCCCCCGTGCAGGAAAAGTGGGGCCCGGCTGTCCGCTACACCAGCACCCGTCTGTAGACCGCCGTGGCGAGACAGCCCGGGCCGCTGGACGGTCGTAACCGGCCGGGCGACCGGCGCTCCCTCCCTCATCGGATCTCTCCTTCGTGGATACCCCCGGCTTCAGCCGGGGGAGGAAGCGAAGCTCCTGCGGAGCAGGGCAGGAAGAGCCGGTTCGCCGCCAGGGCGGACCGGCGTTCGCCGGCAGCTAGCCAACACCCGTGGCTCACGTAGGAGTTGATACGGTGTGAGGTATGGCAGGGCAGGTCAAGCGGGCGTTCAAGTACCGCTTCTACCCCACCGGCGTGCAGGCGGCGGAGCTGTCGCGTACGTTCGGCTGTGTCCGCCTGGTGTACAACAAGGCGCTGGAGGAGCGCGCCCGGGCCTGGTACGGCGAGCAGCGCCGGATCTCCTACGTGCAGTCCTCCGCCGCACTGACCGAGTGGAAGAAGACCAAGGAACTGGCCTTCCTGACCGAGGTGTCCTCGGTCCCACTGCAGCAGGCGCTGCGCCATCTGCAGACGGCGTTCGGAAATTTCTTCGCCAAGCGGGCGCAGTATCCGCGCTTCAAGTCGCGGAAGAAGGCCCGTGCGTCGGCCGAGTACACGCGCTCCGCCTTCACCTGGCGCGACGGACAGCTCACACTCGCCAAGATGGCGCAGCCCCTGGACATCCGTTGGTCGCGTCCCCTGCCCGAGGGCGCGATGCCGACCACGGTAACGGTGTCCCGGGATGCGGCGGGACGCTGGTTCGTGTCCCTGCTGTGCGAAGACACCATCACGCCCGCCCCCGCGAGCACGAACGCGGTCGGCCTGGACGCCGGGATCACCTCCCTGGTGACCCTGTCCACCGGGGAGAAGATCACCAACCCCCGGCACGAACGCCAGGACCGCGCCCGCCTCGCCCGCGCCCAGCGGGAGCTGTCGCGCAAGGTGAAGGGCTCCGCGAACCGGGAGAGAGCCCGCCGCAAGGTCGCCAAGGTGCATGCGCGGATCGCGGACCGGCGTCGCGACTTCCTGCACAAGCTGTCGACTCGACTCGTCCGTGAGAACCAAACGGTCGTGATCGAGGACCTCACCGTCCGCAACCTGCTGAAGAACGGCCGCCTGGCGCGCGCCATCTCCGATGCGGCCTGGACGGACCTGCGCATGATGCTGGAGTACAAGTGCGCCTGATACGGGCGCGAACTCGTCGTGATCGACCGCTTCTTCCCCAGCTCCAAGCTGTGCGGGAGTTGCGGCACGGTCCGCGGGAAGCTGCCGTTGAGCGTCCGTGAGTGGACGTGCGAGTACTGCGGCACCGTGCAGGACCGCGATGTGAACGCGGCACGTAACATTCTGGCCGCCGGGCTGGCGGCAGCAGCCTGTGGAGACGGTGTAAGACCTCAACGGGAGTCCTCCCGGACGGGGCGGTCGTCGGTGAAGCAGGAACCCCAGCGTGCGACCGCTGGAATCCCCCGCCTTTAGGCGGGGGAGGATGTCAACGAGATGACCGCAGCCCTACTCGGTCGAGTGAAGGTCGTCGCTGAAGACGAACGCCGGTACGCCAGCCCGTCATGCCGTACATGAGGGAGATCAACCAGGTACATGTGGCGCTGCCGGGACTGGTCGTGGTGGAGATCGCGGCCGCCGAGGACACGGCCACCTTCCCCGTACAGGAGCTGCTGCCGCGCGGTGCGCCCTCACGCCGGCGGACGACGACACCGACCCGCGAGCCCGGCGAAGCCACGGGGCCGACTGCGCTGCTTCGTCAACCTGACCAGGAGTCCGACACCAGAGGCGGCGGGCTTCGGCCTCGAGGAACACCGGTGATCCGACGGGCGGGTACCGTCCTGAAATTCGGCATCTTGGTGGAGACAGCTGCCACCTCCTCACCTCGACCGAGACAGATGAATCTGCTGAATCTGCACCGTCTCACTTGTCTTAGGCATGGCGCGTCAGAGCTTCACGCGAGTAGGGGATCGTCCGGAGGCCGCCGTCACTTGATCTCGATCCTCCGAAGCGAGGGCCCGAGGAGCGGCACCAGCATCGCGACCGCTGCAACCCCGCCGCCGGTGACGGCGATCGTCGCTGTTCCGAACGCCGCGGCGAGGATCGGCGTGGACAACTGGCCGATGGGAATGGGCACGAAGGACCAGAACTCGTCTTGGGCGCCGACCCGGGAGAGCAGCCGCTCCGGAACGTGGGTGTTGTGGACGGTCTCCCACACGACGGTGAAGAACTCCGCGGCCGCCCCTGCCGCAAACGCCGCCGCAACCAGCCAGAGCGTGTTCGCGCCCGCTCCGAGCAGGATCAGCGGCACAGCGCCCATCGTCATCGAGGACAGCGCGGGCACCATCGGGCGCCGCACCGTCAGCTTCACCATCACCACACTGGCCAGCAGAGCTCCGACACCGCGGGCACTCAGCACAAGTCCCCAGCCCTCAGCACCGATCGTGGCGTTCGCGATCACCGGGCCAAGGATCTGCCAGACCCCCATGTTGAGGGCATTGAAGACGGCAAAGGCAGATGTCACCGTCCAGATCCACGGCGTGGAACTGAAGTAGCCCCAGCCTTCGCGTAGTTCGGCCAGCATCGTCGTGCCGCCCTCGGTGCGCCCTGGCAGTTCAGGCAGCGACATACGCGCGAAGAATGCGGCCGCGAGAAGGAAGGAGGCGGCGTCCGCTGCAATCGCCCAGCCGCCGCCCACGGAAGCGGTCAACAGGCCGGCCGCGGTCGGCCCAAGGATACGAGTGGCGTTCCTGACAGACGCCAGCAGGGAACTGGCCTGCTGGATGCCGCGTCCCACCGCCAGATTCGAGACGATGCCGCGCAATGCGGGCTTGGTCAGTCCCTGAAAGATGCCGTTGAGGGCGGCGAGTGGCAGCAGGAAGGCCGGATGCTGGTGGGCCAGCAGCAGGTACGCGACGCCGAGCTGCGTGAGGCCAGCGCCCAGGCTGGTGAGGCACAGCACGCTGTCGCGTCGGTAGCGGTCTGCGATGCCCCCGCCGAGGAGAAGCATCGCGACCATCGGGACCAGGGCCGCAGTGGTGACCGCGGACAGCCAGCCCGCACTGTTGGTGACCTCCAGGACGCCGAAGGCCAGGGCCACAGGCGACATGGCGCTGCCGGCCAAGGAGATCGACTGACCCGCCAGGAACCGGCGAAAGGCCACAGAGCGGAGCGGCTGCCCGGACGCGCGCCCGGTACTGGACACCGGTAATGCGCCGATTTCAGGGACTTGAGGATCTCGGTCTGACGCATCTGATGCCGGCACAAGGGGCAACCGTGCCAGCAGGCGCAGGACGCCTCAAGTGGATTAGGCGCTGTCCGGGCGGCCGCGCGTCCGATCGTCGCGCGACGCCCAGGCCGTTCTCCGGGCGAGGTGAGCTCTGTGGGACGTCACCGCACGGCAGTGGCCCGCGGATTGACTTCACAGCGGGCGATCTCGTCCACGGGTCCCGCGCTGGCAACGGCTACGCGGAGCTTCGCCTTGCTCTTCGCAGGCACCGACACCTCGTCGTAAGTCTCGGTCATGGTGAAGCCATCTGCGTTCTTGTAGCTGATTTTCACGGCGAAGACACCCTCGCGCCCGTTTGGGTTCCGGACCGCGACGGTCGCGTACGGGTCGTCCGTGTCCGCGCAGTGCGTGAGCACGGCGGTGCCGTCCTTCAGAGGCTGCCGGGCAGCAGTGACGGAGGGGGACGCTGAGGGGGTGGACGGGGCGGTCGGCCGCGAACTTTGCTTGCCACCGCTTTCACCGGCACTCGACGCGGAATCGGCACCAGGGGCACCGACCTCGCCGCCAGACGTTGCCGTTGCCGTTGCCGAAGGCTGCGGAGTGGACTTCGCTTCGTCCGACTTCGTAGCGCCGCATCCGGACGAAACTATGGCTGCCGCCAACACCACTCCGGCGGTCATGTGCACCCGCTTGATCACGTCACTCTTTCCAAGAACCAAGCCGCAGGATCGATTCCAGGACGGCTGCGCTGATCAGCGCGTGCAGAGGCTACCAGCGGGCCGAGATCGGGAACCGGCCGCCGTGAGGCGACAGCGTGATCACCATGTCCCGGCCCACGGCTCGCCCCACAGGCAGACCATGCTGCTGGTCTCGTTGCTCGGGCTCGGTTTGGACGCGCTTCCATGTACAGCGCGTCGGAGCCGCGTGCGACTGCTTCGGGCTCTGAGGATCTGCTCGCCGGGGTATCAGCGAGGTACTCGGATTCCGTGGGGTCTGTCGGGGGGTACGGCTCATGGTGTTCAACATCATCTCGCTCGTGATGTCGGTGATGGCCTTGGCGGGATCCACGTGGGGTGTCAGCCAGCAGATCAGACGGGCCCGCGCCGACAGCGATCTGGCGATGACGACGGAAGTGCTGCTGACTCACATTCGCGACCCAGAATTCCAAAAGGATCAGCGCTGGGTCCTGTTCGAGCTCACCTCGCAGCACAGCCCGGACCAAGGCATCGACCTTCTGCCGGATGAGGCCAAGTACCGCGCGTGGAACGTCGCGTTCGTCTTCGAAGCCCTCTCCATCATGATGCGCTTCGGCATCGTCAACTCCGAGATCCTCATCAGCCTGTCGCACCATCGCCTGATGCGGACCTGGGAGGTCCTGGAACCGTACATCCAAGCCGAGCGTGCCCGGCGCGGCAGCGTGGTCTTCCCGTTCTTCGAAGACGCCTACGCCACAGCGCGACGAACCGACCCGGAGGCCCTGCATCGCCGGCTGGGACTCAAACAGGCAGACGGCACACCGCGGTGAGCCGAAAACCGGTGGCGGACCTGCACGGCAGGCGCCGCAAAGACCTGCGCCGGAGGCCACCGGCCCGTGCCTGATCACCTACGACGGTTCCCGCCGCGAGGATCCCCACCGGGCCCGGAGCCTGGAGTATTGGTTCTGGTTGGTTCTCATCACCTTCTGGACGGGCGGCTTCGCGTGGGCGGCCGGCACCCCTCACCACACTGCGCAATCGACATGAGCGGAAACTGCAGTTGACGGAGGCGGCGCAACAGGAACGCATGCCCGTCGAAGCGGTGCACAAGCAACCGGAGCCGGTGTGCTGTTGCACGCACCACCTCGCCAAGCACGACGCCGATCTCGGCAGGGCTCGGTGTCAGTCGGGCGCGATGCCCGAACTGCCGTTTCACCAGAGCGATTTCACCCGGCAAGACAGCGGCAAGTACCGCTGAGCATCCCCCCCCGTCGACGCCTCCGGATGTGGCTCGTGAAGCGCGGTGCTCGGGGGTAGTAAGACCGAGTCGGTCCGGACACTGGTCAGAGGGAACCGCCATGCCGGGACACGTGTTCATCAGCTACAGCCGCAGGGACAGGGCCTACGTTGCCGAGCTCAAGGCACGCCTGCGCCAGGAAGGTATTCCCTTCTGGGTGGACGACGAGCTCGACTACGGCGACCGGTGGGCCTCCACGGTCCAACGACAGATCGATCAGGCAATCGTGCTCCTCGTGGTCGTCACGCCGGCCGCGCTGGACTCGGAATGGGTCGACCGGGAGCTGAGCTACGCCCAGGAACTCGGTCTGCCCGTGCTGCCGTTGCTGCGCCGCAAGGTCAATTCATTGCGCCTGGTGAACCTGCAGTTCGAGGACGTGACAGACGGCCGCATGCCATCCCCTCGGTTCTTTGAGCGAGTACACGCCCTGGTGACGTCGACGTCGGCAGACGCCACGACCCGACGGGCTCCCTATACCGCTTCCCATCCTCCGCGGCAACGAGGAACCCGGCGCTTTGTCGGGCCGATCAACCGCACACCCACCCAACTGTGGAGCTGTCGGGCCCCGTTGGCCGCGACGGCCTTCCTCGGTTTCCCTGCCTTCCTGAGCGAACGCTCCGACGCACCCTTCCTCATGGCGTTCGGACTCGCCTACGCGCTTCTCTGCGCGGTCCGTGGGCGTCGGTTCACCCACGCCGGGTCGTGGGCAGCGGACGTGGCCATGACGGTGATACTGGCCGCGGTCACCTTCTATCTGTCCGGCGGCGCCGTCGACCTCATGAGCGGCGAGAGCAGCCCGTGGGTTCTCGGTCCGCTGCCGGCCGCGGTCCTGTTGTGCTGGTTCTCGGTCGCGGCGTGGGCCACCCAGACTCTCCGTGATCGTCCACGTTGACTGGCCCTTCGGACTGTGCCCCGTGGGAGGCCCTCATGCTGTCGGCGTCCCACCTTCTGGTACGCGGCCAGATGTCGCCGTCTACAGCGCCGCCCCGCCCACAGCCAGCGCCGTCCGCGCCAGCCCCCGCAGCCAGGCGTGGGCGTGGTCGGTGTCGTAGCGCTGATGCCATGACAGGTACACCGGTGCCGAAGGCAGTTCGAGCGGGAGGGGGAGAGCGACCAGGCCGAGGTCGGCGGCTGCTGACCGTGTGGTGGCTTCGGGGAGGCTGAGCAGTAGGTCGGAGGCGCGTGCGAACTCGAGCGCCGCGGCCTCCGTGGGCGCGGTCGCCACTACGCGGCGGGTGAGGCCGAGCTGCGCGAGGGCGTCGTCGAGGGCATTGCTGAGGCTTCCTCTTCGAGAGACGGTGACGTGCTCCGCGGCGGCGTACCGCTGTGCGGTGACGGTCTTGACGCGGGTGAGGGGGTGCCCGTTTCTCACGACGATGACGAGGCGGGTCTCGCCCACGTTCTCGGCGCGGATGTCCGGTGCGCCAGGGCGGTTGGCGTTCGCTTCCAGGTCGACCTCGCCGCGTCGCAACTCGGGGGTGTCGATGCTCGACTCCGCGATGAAGCGCAACCGCACGCCCGGCGCCTCTTTCCGCACGGCCGCGAGCAATGCGGGGCCGCTCAGGGCGACCAGGGAATCGTGCCAGCGAAGGGTGAACGTGCGCTCCAACGAGGCCAGATCGAGTTCACGGCTCGGTGCCAGCACCCCTTGGACCTGGTGCAGGAGCTCATGCACCTGTTCCCGGACGGCGATTGCGTAGGGCGTCGGAGTCATCGTCCGTCCCGTGCGCACCAGGATCTGATCCCCGGTCGTGCGCCGGATTCGCCCCAGGCTCCGGCTCATCGCGGGGGCGGTGACATGCATGCGTGCTGCCGCCCCGGCCACGCTTCCCTCCTCCAGCAGCGCGTCGAGCGCGGCCAGCAGATTCAAATCCAATTGCATGCCAGTAATCCTAGCCGTGTTTAACATGCATTTGAAGTTAATCCATGGGCTCTATACCTTCGAGAACAGAGCGCGGAACACAGCGCACAGACCGACCTGAATGATCCCAACGCCGCTTTCTCACAGGGGAGTTCACCATGTCCGAAATACTTCAGAACCCTGTCGTCACCGCCTCCGACGCCGACCTGCTCACCCAGACCGCGATCGCCGTGCGCGCGGCCGGTTCGGCGCTGCGCGAGCGCTTCGGTGAAGTGGTCCGTTACCAGAGCCGGGAGGAGTTGATGCGCGCGCTCGCCGCCAACGACGACGCGGCCCTGGACATCCTGCGCCCCCGCCTCACGCACCTGCGCCCGGACGCCGGCTGGGTGGAGGACGAACTGGACGGCGGGGCACTGCCGTCCGGCGAATGGTGGGTCGTGGATCCGGCCGAAGGCAACGTCAACCACCTGCACGCGCTCACCGAGTGGGCGGTGACCGCCACCCTCGTGCGGGACAACCAGCCGGTGCTCACCGCGGCCCACCTGCCGTTGACCGGCGAGACCTACACCGCGCTGGCCGGCGCCGGCGCACACCTCGACGGCCGGCCACTGCACGTCTCCCCCACCGCCGACCTCGGCCTGAGCATCGTGGCCACCAGCCAGGCCCGGCCGGACGAGGACGAGAAGGTCGTACGGCGCGTCGGCTCCTCGATCACCGCCATGCTCTTCGACGCGCTCGTCGTGCGCACCGCCGTGCCCGCGACCCTGCACCTGCTGAACGTGGCCGCCGGCCGGATCGATGCCTTCTGGCAGTTCTCCGGTGCCCGAGCGGACCTGCTGCCCGGTGCGTTGCTCGTCACCGAGGCCGGCGGTCGGATCTCCGACGCCGAAGGCCGCCCCTGGACCCCGCAGAGCGGGAGTTTCCTGGCCGCCGCGCCCGGCGTCCACGCCGAGGCCGTCGCCACGCTCTCGCGCTGACCGCGCACCACACCCGCACATCCACGGAAGGACCACATCATCATGACCACCATCGCAGTGCTCGGAAACGGCCGCGTAGGCAGCAACCTTGCCCAAGCCTTCACCCGGGCAGGGCACGAGGTCACCGTGGCAGACCGCACGCCCGGCGCCGCCGCCGACGCCGCCCGCACAGCCCGGATCGTCATCAACGCCACCCCGGGCGCCGGCTCGTTGGAACGGCTCGTCTGCCTGCGCGAAGAACTGCGCGACACGATCCTCGTCGACGTCTCCAACGCGACCGTCGACGGACCGGACGGACTGCCCGCCGACCTGATCCACCCCGGCTCAAGCCTCGCCGAACAACTCCAGGAAGCGCTCCCCGAAACACGTGTCGTCAAGACACTCAACACCATGCTCTTCCCGGTGATGACCGCACCCGCCATGCTCACCCAGCCACCCACCGCCTTCCTCTCCGGTGACGACCCGCAGGCCAAGCAGACCGTCCGAGAACTACTGATCGACCTCGGCTGGCACAAGGAATGGATCACTGACCTCGGCGGGATCCAAACGGCCCGCGCCACCGAGGCCGCGATTCTGTTCGTCCCGCACGTGATCCGGTCCGGCGGATTCGCGCCCTTCGCCCTCTCGATCGCCCGCTGACCCAGACACAGTGCGCGGCCGTCGGCGGGCCCACACCCAGCACGGATACGCCGCCGGCCGACCACCATCGAGCGACCTGCCCGGGCTCTGCTCAGCCCGATGGGCAGTTGGGCCGACGCCACGCGTGCACGTTGGCCGAACGAGCCGATCACCGGTCACGGCATCCTGTGTCTTGCTCCGCAGCCCAGGCCCTCAGCCGGGTGACGGCCTCTTCCCGGGAAAGCGGGCCGTGTTCGAGATGCAGATCTTGCAGACAGCGAGTGGCCGCACCAATCAGTGGGCCTGGGGGCAGGCCGAGCAGCCCCATGATCGTCGTACCGTCCAGCGCCACCGGGACATCGGGAAGCCTCCTGTGTTTCTCGAACTCCGCGACGGCACGCGCTGTTCTCTCTTGCTTCGCCAGGTACTCCTGATGCCACTCGTTGTAGGTCGCCGCCCATCGAGCAGCCCGGCCGGCCGACTGCCAGCCGTCCATGTCCTGTTCCCAGCCAAGCCCCACCTCCAGGAACAGGTCGTGGTAGCTCACCCGCTCAAAGCTGCTCGGAACGACATCGAGCAGAGCGAGAGCGGCATTGATCGGCCAGTCTTCCCGTGGACCGGTGAAGTCCCAGGTATGGGCCGGACCCCACACTTTCGCACCGTTACGCCATACGGCAGCGGTCTGGTATCCGTCCCCTCCGTGGAAATCTGCCTCCACGTAGGCGATCGGCCCGCCCCGGGACCAGTAGCTCAAGGTCTGCTCGAAGGCCGGCGACGTTGCCGTGCACGGTTGACCGGGCCCGGCGCCATCCTGATCGGCAAGCTCAGCCGGCTCGTCGAAAAGCTGTGTGGTGACCGGTACCAGCCCCATGCGCTGCCGGAGCGGGGCGACAGCCGTCTCCCGAATCCCGGCAGTCTGACGCCTGAGCACGTCGAAACGTCCAATTACGGCGTTGAGCTCGTACGACACTCCCGCAGGGTAACCGCACAACAGCCACACGGAGGTTCGATTTACGACCGCCCTGTGGGCCCGAACCCGTGTCGGTGGGTGAGGTTATCGTGCGAGGCACCTACGTTTTCCGGGCCGTTGGTCGGCTGGAGCCGGTCCGGTCCACTGTTCTTGCCCCGAGGAGGCACTGGATGGGCGCTCGTTCGTTCATGCTGGCAGCACGGATACCGATGTCGCGCGACGGCTTCGACGAGTGGCTGCGCACGCCCCTGCCGGGCCTCGACATCATCGAGAACCCGTCCGCGATGTACGCGGGGTGGGCCGCCGACGGTGCCGCCCCGGACTGGGACCTGACCGAGACCGCCGCCCACTCCCCCCAGGCGGTGGCCGGGATCCGCGCCGACCGGGACAAGACCCCCCTGCAACTGCTCGCGCTCCGCGCCAGAGAGGGTTTCAACCTGCTCCGCCACCGTGATGAGGCGCTGGAGGTCTATCTGTACGACTACCACGGCGAGCACACCGGCACTCAGACCGACCTGCTGATGCTGGCCGGCGCGGGCCGCTTCGCGCATCCCGTCACCGAGACACCGGTCATGTACTGGGGCGGCGACACATACCCCGGACTCCCGATGCCCGGCGATGAACCCATCGCGGTCATGCTGGTCACCACCACCCGAGCCCGCTTCGTCGACACCTACCCACTCGACGCCCTGATCACCAACCTGACGCCCATCGAGACCGACTTCCTCACCGCAACCGAGGACGAAGACCCAGCCCGGTCCTCCCCCGACCTGCTCGACCCCGCCCTCCGCGCACAGCCCACCGAACTCCCCTGCCCACCTCCCCTCTCCACGAAAGACCACTGACACACAACGGCCGCCCATGTCGCTTCCGTTGGCAATGCTGCTCCTGAGTACAGGCCCCGGCGCCCAGCGCGGGACGGAAGGTATCTTGCCGTGTCCCCGCCCCGTCACCGCGTCACTTCACCCAGTACTGGGCGAGTGCACCCTCGTGGTACGGGGCGGGGCTGACGTCGAGGTCGCCGGCGAAGGGGCGGTCCAGGACGACGACCAGGAGCAGGCTGAACCCGACGAGCGCGGCGACCGAGGCGACGAACAGCATCTGGACCCGCCGTTTGCGCAGGCCGTAGAGGAAGGTCAGCGGGACCAGGACGAGTGCGCCGCCGAACGCCAACACCTGGAGCAGGACGGGGAGTTCCTGGCGGGCCATGGTGATACGGGCCCGTCGCTGCGTGGCGACGTCGTCGAGGTGACCTACGGCCTGTTCGTAGAAGACCTGCTCCCGTTCGTCCTTCGGGTCGTACGCCTGGAGTGCCTGGTAGGCGGCCCGCAGATGGGTCTCGGTCGCCCCGTAGCTGGGGTTCCCCTCGCGCATGCGGGGCCACTGGTCCTCGACGACCGCGTGGACGTAGCCGCTCAGGGCGGAGTCGAGGCGGGCGTGCACCGGCGGCGGGAACGCTGCGGCATCACGGGCGATGAGCGCCGTGTCGGTGGCCTCCGAGGCGACGATGGTCTGAGTCTCCTCCACCTGAGTCCACAGGGTGACGATCACGAACGCGAGGATGATCCCGTAGATCGCGCCGAACATCCCGAGCGTCACACCGACCATGTCGTTGTGTTCCCCTTGGGCCAGCGAGGGGTATCTGCGCCGCAACAGCACACTGCCGGCGACGGCCAGCACGACCGTCCCGCCGACGGTGATGACGGCCAGCGTGAAGGTACTGAAATGGTTGAGCAGCCACAGTGACATGAGCGCGGAGTCTAGGCCCGGCGCAGCAGCTCAAAACCGCATGCATGAAGGCAACTGCGCTCGTGCGCGGATAAGTTCACCCCGCCGAGTGAGCCCGATACCGCATCCAACATCTGCCGGTGGCAGTGGCCCTCCGGCTGCCCGCCCCGGCCCTCCAGCCGGGCGGGCACCCACAGCGCACCCCGTACAGTCGTCCACGCTGCATCCGTCGTGTCCGGCGGATACCGTCACACCCTGTTCGGACGGTCGGCCACGTTCCCTAACCGGTGCGCGAGGCAATCACACGACGACACGCGGGAGTTGGACGGGACGAGGACCGTCCCGCAAGACTCAAACCACAGGGCCTCCTGGTACTCGAGTGCCGTCGCAACTCCGAGCTACCAGGAGGCCCTGTACTCATGCAACCACCAGGCCAACATCAACCCCGGGCCGGTTCGCCGTCCGCCCGGGCAGTGCCCGCGCTGGCGACCGCCACTCGTCAGCTGATCGAAGTCAGCTGCCAGAGCTCGTCGTCGGCCCCGTTGTCGGTGTTCTGGAGCGCGCTCGCTCCGGGGTCGGTCGAGGCTCCGTCGACGTCCAACGGGAGCCCGCTGCGCACGTTGACCAGCTTGACGTAGCCGTGGCCGGCGTCGGTCACCTGCCACAGGTGGTCGTCGTGGCCGTCGTCGCCCCATTGCACGGCCTTGGCACCCGCGTTGCCGGAGCCGCCGGCCATGCCGAGCAGCAGGCCGCTGTTGACGTTCTTGAGCTTGTACTGGCCGTTGCCGGCGGGGATCAGCCGCCACTGCTGGTTGGTGGTGGAGTCCGCGGTCTGCTGCACGACCGCGCCGCCCTCGGTGGTGGAGGCGCCGTCGATCCCCAGGTCGAGGTTGCTCTTCTTGTTGGTGATCCGGATCGCCGGGGCCTTCTGGCTGGCGATGGTGACCTGGCCGGGGTAGGCGGCCACCAGTGGGTCGGTGACCGAGGAGGGGGCGTCGGTTTCCACCACGATCCGGTCGCTCGTCCCGTCGTAGTGGGCGGCGGCGTAGTACATCGTCGAGCCGACCGGCTCGATCTGGTCGACGGCGGCGACGATGATCTTCTGTACCTGCGCGGCGGTGAACCTGTCGCTGCGGGCGGTGGTCGGGGTGGGCCAACTGGTCGGGGTGTTGCCGTTGGAGTCGGTCCAGTGCTGCGGGATCTGCAGGTTGTTGATGTCACCGGCGTAGTCGGACGGGAAGACCATCGCCGGGCCGTACTTCGTCTCGAATGCGGCCAGGGCGCAGTTGTAGTCGGCCAGGGCCTGCAACTGATCGCTCGCCGCGGTCGCGCCGGTGTTGCCGGGGGCGGACGTGAGCGAGAGCTGCGGCTCGCACACGGGGGGCGGGGTGCTCGCGGGCGGGCCCTGGATGACGACCTGGTCGGGGTACTTGGCGGCCAGCGGGTCGGTGACGGACGAGGGGGCGCTGGTCTGCACGATCACCCGGTCGGTCGCGCCGTCGTAGGCGGCAGCCAGGGAGTAGGTGGTGGTGTCGTCGCCGGGCTGGATGGCGTCGTGGACCGCGCTCTGCACGCTGTTGAGCTGGTCCTGCGTGAACTCGGAGCTCTTGGCGGTCGTGGGGGTGGGCCAACTGGTCGGGGTGTTGCCGTTGGAGTCGGTCCAGTCGCTCGGGTGTTGCAAGTTGTTGATGTCACCGGTGTAGTCGGACGGGAAGATGATCGTCGGGCCGCTCTTCGGGTCATCGAATGCGGTGAGGGCGTGGTTGTAGCCCGCGAGTTCCACCACCTCCTCCCAGTCGGAACCAGTGGCAGTGTCGGCGTGTGCGGCCGCGGCCGGCAGCAGCGACCCGCCCGCCAGCACAAGCGACAGGAGGGCGAGCAGGGCGGCGGAGCGTGGCCGCTGCCGCAGCGTGGAGCGCGTGCGGTGCAGCGCTGTTGATGCGTTGTCCAACATGGTCTTCCTTGGGTCCGAGGGGCGGGCGATCACGGCGGGGTCTGCGTGGTCGGTCGTGTCGAGAGTCGAGCCGTTTTCAGCCATGGCCACCGTCATCGCCCCTGCACCGGGTGATCGCTGAGCAGCCGCGGTGGTACGGGTTCGCCGGGATCGAGGGCACGCCGAGGTAGGTGCTCCTGTTGAAGTGGGCGCCCGGGTCAGCTGACGGGTCATAGGTCATCTGCGCCTGGGCATGGGCGGAGTTGCCTATGAAGCGGTCGTACCTGAACGTCTCATGCACGCCGCTGGGCCGGCCATTGACGATTTGATCCCTCATGCGGTACACGTGCACGCCGACGATCGCGTAGTTCGGGATGTGGTGGATGTACGCCCACTCCTGCTGGCCCCCGAAACGCGCCAGTCCGGGGTTTCCGCGCACCTGGTCGTCGGTGTAAAGAGCGTTCCGCGCCATGCGGGCATCGATGACGTACACGTACGTGTCCGCCTCAACCCAGTTGCCGGTGCACTGACCGGTCAGCGTCCAACCCATCCCCGGAAAGGGAGTCCACTGCGCAGACGGGCGGCCGGACCGGCAGGGATTCGCGATCGCCGCAACCACGTTGTAGCGACCCTGGCTGCGGGCGAAGGTTTCCGACACCGACCGATCCGCGCTCGTGGAGATGTAGCCGCTGCCGTCGCCGCCGTGCAAGTGGTTCGGGAGGTCGTAGTTGGTACCGCGCGCCGTGAAGCCGTCTCTGAAGATCTCGTACGGCGACCGCGCGTCCCCGCGGAACACCTCGTTCGGCAACTGCCGTTCGCTGACCGTGTCGGTGTTGACGATGTTGGAACACGAGGAGCCGTTGCCGAAGCCGCCCGCGCAGAAGCCGTACCCTGCCGCGTGCGCTGGGCTGGTCGAGACGAGGGTCTGGGTCAGGATGACCGCGACGGCGGCGAGGAACACCGCGAGTGCTGATATCCGGTAGCGCATCTGCCACTTGGGCAGACACGTTGCTGCTCGATTGAACATGGGCTCTCCGTGTCGGGGAGGGGTTGCGGCCGTGCCACTGCACGCGCCGGTTGGTGGAGTGCGAGAGAGCGTTCTCACGCGTTCTCGCGGCTTCCACCTGCAGGGATGGCATCGACGATCCAGGTGAAGGACAGGCCGAAACAATGGGGGACGCATTGAATGGGTAGGCGGCCGCTTCAGGATGGGTAGGGCCGATGACGGGCAAGTCCGGCCAGGCCGGTGGTGGACGCGCTCGGCAAGGTGGGTCCGTGGCTGCCCGCCACCGGGCTGCCGCCCCCGGGTGGAAGGTGGGGTTGGTGCCCTCGGCGTGCGCGCTCGGCGCGTTGACGAGCGGACCGAGTAACGCCGTGAGTGCCAGCGTGATGGCGGCCCACGCGATGGCGGCAGGACGCGGCGGCGACGGTCGTCGGGCCATCCCAGGCCCGGGGCCCTCATGGTGTGACGGTCTCTGTTCGGACGCCCATGACATTGGTGGAACGACACCGACGATGCAGATCCGCGGTGCGGCGAAGCAATGAGGAACGCATCACAAACGTATTGAATGGGTAGGCAGCCGCAATAAAGTGGGTACCGCCGACGAGGGCGGGCCGACCAGCCTCCGCCGGTCACCTTCCGTCACCAGTCGGGCCATGATGTGTCCGCAAGGGACGGTGCTCAGGTGGCTGACCAGCAAGGCTCCCCCGGTCTTGGCCGGGGCTTCACGTTCGTCGGTCGCCGGCAGGAACTCGATCTGCTACTCGCCGTCACCAGACAGCCGCCCGCCGTGGTCATGATCGAGGGCGAGGCCGGCATGGGCAAGTCCCGGCTGGTGCGCGAGGCCACCGCGATCCTCAAGACCGAGGGGTGGCGGGTAGTGACGGGCTTCTGCTGCCCACTGCGCGAACCCCTGCCGTACGGGCCGGTGGTGGACGCGCTCGGCAAGGTCGGTCCGTGGCTGCCGGCCACCGGGCTGCCGCCGACGGCCGGGGCACTGGCTCCGCTGCTGCCGGACCTGGCCGACCGCCTTCCGCCGGCGCCCACAGCACCGGGCCACCCAGGTGCGCTGCGGCACCAGTTGATCCAGGCCGTGCGCTCCGTGCTCGACGCGGTCGGGCGGGTGATCCTGGTCGTCGAGGACCTGCACTGGGCCGACGACGCCACCCGCGAACTGCTCCTGCTGCTCGCCCGCGACCTGCCCGACCAGTTCGTCCTGGTGGTCACCTACCGGGCCGAGGACCTGCCGCCCGGGGCCGCAGCCCTGGGCGCGGCCTACCGCCCGCCACCCTGCACCAGCGGCACCGTGATCCGGCTGTCACCGCTGACCGAGAACGACGTGGCGGATCTCGCCGGCGCTGCGCTGGGCAGCCATGCCACGCCGGAGCTGTGCGCGGTGCTTCACCGCCGCAGCGAGGGCCTGCCGCTGGTCGCCGAGGAAGACCTGATCACGCTACGGGACCAGGCGTGTCGCGACGTCAGGGAACTGGAGCGGGCCGAGGTGCCGGGCGGTCTGCGGGAAGCGGTCAGCGAACGGCTGACCTCGCTGTCGCCGATCGGCGCCGCGGTCGTGGACGCGGCGGCGGTGCTGGCCGTACCGGCCACCGAAGAACTGCTGGCTGAGGTCGCCGGCCTGGACGGTGACGCGGCGGCCGAGGGGTTGGTCGACGCGCTGCGGGCGGCGGTGCTGCGCGTGACCGATACCGGCCGCTACACCTTCCGTCACGTGCTGGCCCAGCAGGTCGCCTACCGGCACATCCCGTGGCCTCGCCGGGCCCGTCTGCACCGGCGGGCCATCGACGAGCTCCAGACCCACGACCCGGTCCCGCTGGTGCAGATCGCCCGCCACACGCTGGCGACCGGCGACCGGCGGGGCTGGCTCGACCAGATCGAGCAGGCCGTCGACCAGGCCGTCACGCTCGGCGACACCGGCACCGCGGCCACTCTCCTGCACCAGATCCTGGACCAGCCCGGAGTGGACACCGAACGGCGGTCCCAAGCCGCGCTCACGCTCGCCCGGTTCGTCAGCTACGGCGTCGACTACGCCGTGACCGTCCGCGAACTGCGGACCGTGCTGGACGATCCGAAGCTGCCGGATGCCATCCGGGGCGAGATCCGCCTGGGGCTCGCTCTGGTCATGCTCAACGTCGGCGCCGACCCGGCCGGTTTCCGCGAGCTCGCCCACGCCGTCGACGAGCTGGCCACACAGCCGCACAAGGCGGCTGTGGCGATGACCAACCTGGCCCTCAACGAGCGGGACGGTGCCGCCGCGCAGGCGTGGGACTGGCAAGGCCGAGCCGAGCGGACCGTCCGCGAGAGCGCCGACGAGTCGAGTCGGAGAACAGTCCAGATCAACCGGCTCATCCTGATGGCCCGGGACGGCGATCCCGCCGCCTGGCCGCTGCTGGACCGGCTACCGCGCCGAGATGCCGCTGGAGCGGTGCTGCGCCACGTCACCCACGGGCTGTACGCCCTCGCCGAGGTGGCAACCCAGCTCGGCCACGACCGGCGGGCCCGCGGTCTGCTGCGCGAGGTCGAGGACTTGGTCGAACACGCAGCCGACGGGCGCATCGAGTGCCTCCCCCGAGTTGTGGAGCTGCGCCTGGACTGGATGGCCGGGCGCTGGACCCGGCTGGACGAGGATTACGCGGCCCTGGCGCATGCCCACCCCGACGTGAAGCAGATCAACATCGACCGGGCTGTGTGCCAGGGACACCTCGCCTTCTCTCGGGGGCGGCGCTCCCTCGCCCACGACCACTTCGTCACCGCGGCGGCGGCCGCCAGGGGTACGAGCGAGGTGGACGTGAGCCTCAGGACCGCCGCCGCGCTCGCAGGGTTCCGGCTCGCTGAGGGTGACCCGCAGGAGGCCTGGGCAATCGCCGAACCCGCGCTGTCGATGTTGCGAGGACTCAGGTCCTGGGCTCGGACCATGGACCTCGTCCCGGTCGCGGCCGAGGCCTCGCTGGCCTGTGGGCACCACGCGTTGGCCGAACGACTCGTGGCGGAGGCCGAGTCGGACCTGTGCGACCGCGACGCGCCGGCCGCCTCGGCCGAACTGGCGATGGCCCGGGGTGTGTTGCTGCGCGCCACCGATCCGGAGCGGGCCGCCGAGCACTTCGCCGAGGCCCAGCACAGATGGCAGGACATCGGGCGGCCCTACGAGGTCGCCAAGGCCGCCGAACGCCGGGGTGAAGCCTTGACCTGCTCGTCTCCCGACAACGCGGCGGCGCACCTGGCCGACGCCGCGCGCGGCTTCACCGAGCTCGGCGCGACCGGCGACGCCGCACGCTGCCAACAACGGCTGCGCGAACTCGGTGTCCAGACGTCGCGGCGACCGGGACGCCGCGGCTACGGCGGCGAGCTGTCGCCCCGTGAACGGGAAGTCGCCAAGCTGCTCGCCGACGGCGCCACCAACCAGGACATCGCCCAGACCCTGTTCCTGTCCCCCCGCACTGTCGAGAAGCACGTGGCCCGCGTCCTGACCAAATTGGGCACCGAGCGGAAGGGCGTCCAAGGCGGCCTGCCGAACTCCGACAGGCCCGGATCCCACGAACCCGCCTGAGAAACGGGTCGCCCTCAACGGTCGAGCGCCTTGCGCAGGCCGCTTCGCGACGCGTCTGCCCATACGGCCGGCAGCTCCCGTTCGCGGCGGTCGGCCACGGCTTGTTCCTGTCCGTACAACAGCCCCCAGGCGAAGCCGGTTTCCCCGGCGGCGTGGGCTGCCAGGGCTATCTCTCGCAGGGCGTCCCGTGCCACGACGCTGTCCTGGTGGTCCCCGAGCACCTTCTGGACGGCCTTGACGCGCTTGCCGAGTCGCTTGGCGGGCTTTCCGAGGGCGTCGCGCGCCGGTTCCGTGGCGTACCGCGTCCGTTTGGCCGCCTTGCGGGCCTCGTGGAGGGCCGTGTCGCGTTCCGTGCCGGGCGCGAGGTCCAGCGCGAAGGTCACGCGGTCGGACAGCCGGTCGTACTCCTTGACTATGGCCTTGGTCATGACCTTCTTCGGTTTCCGGGCGGCCTTGGCGCGTAGCGGGGGCCGTTCCGTCAGCGCTGCCAGAGAGTCCAGAAGGGCCAGGTAGCGGTCCGATTTCAGGGCGTCCAGAGTGCGTCGGCGGGCCTCGGAACTCCTGCCCGCGTCCCAGATCTGAAGCCGGGCCGAGACGGGCCCGAAGGCCAGCTCCTGAGGCAGCGCCTCGAGCCTTGAGCTCAGCCGTTCCAGGAGGACCTCCTGGTCGCGTTCCGCGCCCAGCTCAGCGCCCAGCCACTTGAGCTCCTTGCGGACCGGGTCGGTGGCCTTGCGGTCCAGGACCGCCCGGTAGGAGCGCAGGACGCTGCGCAGCCGCCGGCAGGCGACGCGCATCTTGTGCACGGAGTCGGGCAGGTCACGCCGTACCGCGGGGTCCAGCTTGACCAGGGTGCTGATCTGATCCACCACATGGGCGAGGACCGCTTCGCCGGCGGATCCGCGGGCCACGGTCTCTCCGGCACGTTCGCCCGCAAGACGAGGCGCTCCCACCGCTGTCTCCTCCAGAGCCCGGGCCAGCTTCGACGGGGAGTCGGCACGCTCCACACCGCTCTTGCGCAGCGTCTTGTCCACGACGTCCAAAAACGCCGGGTCGCCGTCCGGTGCGAGCTCGACCTCCATCTCGGTCCAGGAAGCGACCGGCGTGCCGGTGGCGAGCAGTGATTCGGCGCGGACCGCGTCGATGCTCAGCTCGGCGAGGACGGTGCCCTGCGAACCGACGAGCTGACGCACACCACGGGTGGAACGGATACGGACGACCGGCCGCAGCTCCGCGCCCCGGGTACGGGAGAGAGCCAGGTCACTCAGCGTGTCCGGAACAGTGTCGGAGAGTGGGGCCCGGACCTCTTCCCTGCTGTCTCCCGGCAGCGGCAGCTTGAGATGCCAGCCCTCGTCCGCCCCGCCCGTCCTTCTGCGGAGCGTCACCGAGGTACCGGCCAATCGCAGGTCGTCGGTGTCGTAGTACACGGCGTCCAATTCCTGGGTGCCCTGGTCCACGACGGACTCGATCCCACCCACACCTGCGAGGTCGGGCAGCCAGGCGGTGCCGTCGGTCGACGGGGCTTCGTACTTTCGCTCTGTTTCCCGCTGGGACTCGGTCATGCCTTACGCGTACACGCCTGGGCGCCGAACAAACACCGCAGGTCGTCTGACCGAGCTGCCATGTACCCCGCGCCGCCATTCAGAGCAGCACCGCTCGCCGGACAGGAGCCGCGTTCCTAGGGTCACAGTGACGACAACCACCCCAAAGGAGACGTTCATGGGCATACGTATCGGTGGCCTCCTCGCCGCGACGGTGATGTTCGCCGCCGGCCCGCTCGGCGGCCCCGCACACGCTCAAACCGACCTGGACTGCAGCGACTTCACCTACCAGGAGGACGCACAGGCGGAGTTCGACCGCAACCCCAACGACCCGTATCGGCTGGACGAGGACCAGGGGCCGGACGACGGCATCGCCTGCGAGATCCTCCCCCGCAGGAACACCGCGGCCCCAGCGACGGTCACCGTCACCGCTGTACCCACCCTCGGCGTCCAGGGCGGCCTGGGCGGCGCCACAGGGCCCGCCGACTTCGAGCGGGTGCTCGGCGTCGGCCTCGTCCTCGGGGCCGCTGCGCTCGCAGGCGCCTACACGGTTCGGCGGCGCCGGCACTCCAGGAATGCTGGAAACGCCTGAACACCTGGGGCGAGGCAAGGTCTGTCGGCCGCGGTCCGGCCGGTGGCGCGGGCGGCACCTCATCAGGCTCTGGGGAGAAGTGTGCCGCCCCCTGCCGACCATTGGCCAAGGGGCTCTGTATCGTCCGCTCCGTTGCCCTGGGTCCGCAGAGCAGCGGCTCGTACGAGGAGGAGCACCATGGCCGAGCACCGGCAGGGAACCGAGCCGGATGACGGTGCCGCGTCGCGAGCGGGAGCGCGCGACACGGTGCGCCTGGCGGTGGTCATCGGTGCGCTCGGTGTCGTGTTCGGTGACATCGGCACCAGCCCGATCTACACCCTGCAGACGGTGTTCAATCCCGGCGACCCGCACCCCGTCCCGGTCAGCACGGACAACGTGTACGGCGTGGTGTCGCTGGTGTTCTGGTCGGTGATGATCATCGTCACGGTCACCTACATCCTGCTGGCGATGCGCGCCGACAACGACGGCGAGGGCGGCATCATGGCGCTCATCACCCTGTTGCGCAGGTTGAGTTCGCAGCGGGGGCGTAAAGCGGCTGTCGTCCTGGCCGCGCTCGGCATCTTCGGTGCGTCGCTGTTCTTCGGCGACAGCATGATCACTCCGGCGATCTCGGTGCTGTCCGCGGTCGAAGGGCTCAAGGTCGTCGAGCCGTCCCTGGGGGACGCCGTCGTGCCGATCACCGCGGTGATCTTTCTTCGCCCTGGCCGCGATCGTGCTCGCCGTCACGGGCGCCGAGGCGCTCTACGCGGACATGGGCCACTTCGGCCGCCGGGCGATCACCCGGGGCTGGCTGTTCCTCGTGCTGCCCGCCTGCGTCCTGAGCTACATGGGGCAGGGCGCGTTGATCCTCGACGATCCGGACAACATCAGCAGTCCGTTCTTCCTCCTCGTGCCCGACTGGGGGCGCTGGCCGATGGTCCTCTTGGCGACGGCGGCGACCGTGATCGCCTCCCAGGCCGTGATCACCGGTGCGTACTCGGTCGCCTCCCAGGCCGCCCAGCTGGGCTATCTGCCGAGGCTGCGTATCGCGCACACCTCCGAGTCGACGATCGGTCAGATCTACGTCCCCTGGATCAACTGGCTCCTGATGGTCTCGGTCCTCACGCTGGTCTTCGCCTTCCGCTCCTCCGCGGAACTGGCCTACGCCTTCGGCATGGCGGTCACCGGCACCATCACCATCACCACCCTGCTGTTCCTCTACGTCGCCCGCGCCAAATGGGGCACGCCCACGTGGCTGATCGCCATCGGCGGAGGCCTGCTCCTCTGCGTGGACTTGCTGTTCGTGGCGGCCAACATGACCAAGCTCGTGCACGGCGCGTGGCTGCCGCTGCTCATCGGCCTCACGGCGTTCACCGTCATGACGACCTGGCAGCGCGGCCGTGAACTCGTCACGGAGCAACGGGCGCGTGCCGAAGGGTCGCTGACCGAGTTCGTCGACGACCTCCGCAGCGGCGAGGCCGTCGCGCGCCAGGTCCCCGGCACGGCCGTCTTCCTCAACCGGGGCAAGGAGACCGCGCCGCTGGCCATGCGGGCCAACGTCGAGCACAACCATGTGCGGCACGAGCAGGTCGTGATCCTCTCCATCAAGACCGAGCCCGTGCCACGTATGCCCGTCGAGCAGCGGATCGTGGTCGACGACCTCGGCTACACCGACGACGGGATAGTCCATGTCACCGCCCGCTTCGGCTACATGGAGACACCGGACGTACCCGGCACCCTGGCCCTGCTCGACCCGGCGGAAACCGAAGGCCCGCTCCAACTCGACCAGGCGTCCTACTTCCTCTCCAAGATCGAGCTCCGGCGCGGGAAGGCTCCGACGATGGCCCCCTGGCGCAAGCGGCTGTTCATCGCCACCTCCTACATCACGGCCGACGCGGCCGAGTACTTCAGCCTGCCCCGCGACCGCACGGTCATCATGGGCTCGCAGATTGAGGTGTAGGCGGCCTGTCCGTTGCGGCCTGGCCCAGACTGCGGCAGCACGAAGGGCGTCGTCCGGTGACCGCCTCATAGAGATCCTGGTGCCTGGTGCATGGAGGTGGAGGCGCAGTTCTCTATGGCCGTACGGGCAGGCGAGCCGGGGCCGTAGTCGAACCCCACGACGTCACTTGCCCACATGTGTTCGCGCTGTTCGATGTGTGGCCGATCCGCCCACGCCCGATCCGCACCCGCATGCCTGATGAACCCCACACCGACTGACGTGCTGCCAGATGCCTTGTCAGGCCTCTCGGTCGCTCGACCGATGCGTGCTGTGCTCACACAGTCGGGGGCCAGGCCAGCTGGGAGGCTGCCGGCAAGGCGGTCACCGAGGCGCATACGACCGGCCCGAGCTGGTCGCCTGAAAAGCGTTCGTCGACCGTCGTCCAGCGGCGCTAACCTCGCTGATCATGGGAGCACGAGCGCAGTACGTGGTGGTCGAGAACCGCACCTGGCAGCGGTATTACTCGCACTGGGCCGCCGACCGGGTGGTCGATGATCTGCTGCCCGGACCGGTCGCGGCGACACGCTGCTTCCGCGCCAACCGGGAGATCGACGAATGGCTCGACGACGTGTGGTGCGAGGGCGCCGCACTCGTCGACCACGACCGCCGAATCCTGCTGTGGTTCGCCTTCGCGGACAGCTGGGCCGACCACCTTGCCGCCCGTGCCGTACTGGCCCGGACATGGCCCGGCTGGGACGTCCGCTTCGCGCACGACGGCATGGGCGATCTGACCGACCACCTGGGCCTCGGCAGGGACCTGACCCGTTCGCCAGGGTGGTTCGAGACCTTCGAGCCTTCCGGGTTCGCGGCCACCGAATTCACCGAGCCCTGCTCCGTCGCCTCCCTGCGCCTGCCCGACGGCAGCGTTCGCGCATGGGGCAGCGACTGGGAGCCCATCGAGCATCTCGCCGGCGGCCCGGGCCTGATCGACCTGATCGCCGCGTCGCCGAACAGCCCGGCGCTCACCGACATGCCGTACGGCGGCGTCCATTTCGACCCGGAGGCCCGCACCGTCTCGCTCTGGGCCGTGCAGAATGTGGCCGGCATCCACAACTGGCCGCTGCCGGGCTGGGAGAACTGGGTCCTGGACTTCCGCGGCGACGACCACACCCAGCAGGCGCGGCTGCTGCCCGCAGACTTCCCCTTCCCGCACCCCCCACTCGCACCCGCACTGCGAAGGCTCGTCGACAGCCTTGGCACCCCGCCGCCCGACACCGGCACGCTCCTTGCCCGCGCCACGGCCGCACCCGGTCCGCAAGGAACCGTCCCCGTGACGAACCCCGCAGCGCTGGTGCCGCACGAACCGACTGATCCCACGGGGGCCGAACTGGCCGCGCTGCGCACAGCGCTCGATGCGCTCATCGCAGAAACGGAGGTCGACTGACCACCCTTTCCGGGGACTGAGGCAGGACAGCACCTCGGCCATCTCCTCGGCATGCGCGACGTGCAGCGGACAGCAGGCCAGCGGCCTGCCCCTGAGGTCCCTGGGACACGAAGTACTCACACCGCAACCGCCGACGGGCGCTCGACGAGCCGACCGCGTTCGAAGCGGGCCCCGGCGCCAACGAGACCGACGAGTGGGGCGCGTTGACCACCCGCCATCGCCGCTCGGCGCGGCATGGGCAAGGCAATGCTGGCGTTCCCGGGCTCCGACCTGGTGGACGAGGTGCTGGCCGCGCATCGTCATTGAGCAGATCCAGTTGTCCGGCCTCGCTACGAGGAGAAGAGCAGGAAGCCGCGCCGGCAGTCAGCTGAAGTCAGCTGCTTCGCTCGCCGGTCTTCGACGAAGCGACGGCGGTGGGTGCTCTGTTGGTCGCCGGGCCGTGCGTCCGGTTCCACCCCGCCCGGCCGGCGTCGGCCGTGCACACCTCCGCCCTCGCCCTGTCCCTCTGTCGCCTGCGGGCAGCACGCAGCGTGGCGCCTCTTCTTGAGACGTCGCCGGGCGGCCGGCACGGCCCGGTGGATTTGCCCTGCTCGGACAGGTGGACCCTTAAATCACCCCTGCCGCGATCTTGACGCCTGCTCCCCGCCACTCTTAATGTAGCGATCGCTCCAGTCACTGTAGTGAACACTACAGGAGGGCAGGTGTCGGCGCGCATCCTGCTGCCGAGCTCTGTGGCTGCCCGACATGCGCCTGGCCTTCCCGCGGCCCCATTCCCCTTCGCTCCCTCGGTGAGGTGTTCTATGGCTGTTCCCGGACAAGCTGACCCGCACGGCATGAGACGACGTGGCCTGCTCAAGGCGGCGTTGCCGTTGGGAGTGGCTGCGACAGCGCTCGGCGCAGTCCCGGCGAGCGCGGTCGACAGTGCGTCCCCGGATACCCCGGCACCCCGCGGCCGGGACCGTATCGACGTGCACTGCCATCTGATCCCTGACTTCTACCGCGAGTCCCTGGCGGCGCACGGCGTCACCTCGATCGGGGGCGTACCGGTCCCGGCATGGAGTCCCGCGCTCGCGGTCGACTTCATGAACCGCTACGGCATCCAGACCCAGGTGGTGTCGGTCTCCGAGCCCGGAGTCACGTACCTGTCCTCCGCCGAGGAGCGGGTCGCGATGGCGCAGCGTCTGAACACCTACACCAGTCGGCACCTGGTCCACACGAGGTCCGCGCCGCTGAAGGGACGCTTCGGCGGATTCGCCGTACTGCCTCTCGGCGACGCCGTCGACGAGCGCGACGTCGCCCGTGCCGTCACTGAAACCAGGCGTGCCGTGAGCGATCTGAAGCTGGACGGCGTGGGCATCTTCAGCAGCTACGGCGGAACGTACCTGGGCGATCCCGTCTTCGCGCCTTTGATGAAGACGCTCGACGACCTCGGTGCCATGGTGTTCATCCACCCGGTGACCCCGCAGGGCTACCCCGACCTCGGACTGCCGCCGTTCCTGTACGAGTTCACGTTCGACACCACCCGCGCACTGGTCAACATGCTCTACAAGGGGGTGTACCAGCGCTACCCGCGCATCCGGTGGCTCGCCGCCCACGCGGGGGGCACCCTGCCCTACATCTCCTACCGCACCAGCCTGCTGACTCTCACGCCGGCGATAGCCCAGCAGGTGGGCGCCACCGGTGCGGACGCCAGCAGCCCGTACTTTCGCAAGCTCTTCTACGACACCGCCCTGTCGCCCGCGCCCCAGACCATGAAGTCGGTGCGTGAACTGGCCGGTACCCCGCACATCCTCTTCGCGACCGACTGGCCCTTCAGCAGCGCCCTGTTCCCAGCGGCCGGAGACCCCGCACCGCAGCTGGACGAGACATTCGCGCCTGCTGAGCGGCTGGCTGTCGAACGATCCAACGCCCTGGCTCAGTTTCCCGCGCTGGCCGCGAGGATCGGGGCCGCCGATTCGGCCTGAGCCCGGCGCAACGAAGGCGTCCCAGTCCTGCCGCTCTGAGCGGGTCGCCTTGCACGCAGACCCACGACTGCAGATGCCCGAGGTGGCCCTGCGACGTGGGCCGCCGCCGACCAAACTGTGGGACGAGTGCCCGCCGAAGAGCTGGTGCGGCGGATGCCCGGCCGGGGCGCGAGGGGCGGATGTGTGGTTCGCCCGCCCTGCCGGAAAAACGGCGAGTACGGTCACCCCGCCGTTGGTGGTGAGGTGACCGTTTGCGGATCAGTCGTCTGCGATTCCCGCGCCGCTGAGCGCGGGGACGGTGTTCTCCGAGCGGGCCAGGGAGCGGGCGCCGACGCGGAACTGATGGAGCTTGTCCACAATGGTCTGGCCCACGGGGAGATGTCCCCACACGCTGATGCCCTGGTGGGTGGTGGGTTCCCAGGTCGTCTCGTCGATGACGATCGGGTTCCAGCCGACTTCCCACTCGAAGCCCGAGGGGGTGCGGGCGTAGTAGGAGAGTTCCAGGTCGTTGGTGTGCTGGCCGACGGACAGGGCCATGTCGAAGCCGAGTTCGTGCACGCGCTGGTAGCTCTGGGCGACGTCGTCGAGGCTCGCGGCCTGGATGTTGAGGTGCTGCACGCGGGTGCGTATCGGGTCGATCGGCAGGCCGCGGGTGGTGGCGACGGCGACGGAGTGGTGGCGTTCGTTGACGCGCAGGAAGCGGATCTTGAGTTTGACGCCGCTGATGGTCTCGTCGATGTAGTCGGTCAGGCGGGCATCGAAGACGGTGTTGAAGTAGCCGCGGATCTGCGCGGGCTTGGTGGAGGTCAGCGCGATGTGTCCCATGCCCGAGTCCCCGGTGACGAAGCCGGAGGCGAGCATGTGCAGCGGCTCGGCCGACGTCACCGGGCTGGTGTAGATCTCCTGGGTGATGCCCTTGGGTCCGGGGAAGCGCAGCAGGCGTTCGACGCCCCGCAGCGCTGTCTCCTCGTCCGTACCGACGCTGAGAGGGACGCCGTGGGCGCGGATGCGGGCCTCGATCTGCTCGAACGCGGTGTGGTCGTCGATGTGCCAGCCGGTGGCGACGACGTCCTCGGCGGGGCCGCGCCGCAGCAGGAAACGGCACTCCTGATCGTCCAGGCGAAAGCGCATCAGGTCGTGGGAGAGAGCGTCGTGGTGCATGCCGATGGCGTCCGTGCCGAACCGGCGCCAGTCGGTGAAGCGGTTGGTCTCGATGACGATATAGCCGAGATGGACGGCTCCGAAGACGGAGGCGCCGGTGGTCGCTTCGCTGCTCATCGACGGCCCGCCAGGAAGTCGGCGCACAGCCGGTTGAACAGCTCGGCGCGCTCGAACTGGACCCAGTGCCCGGTGTTGGCGACCAGGTAGAGGTCGCAGTTGGGCAGGCGCTCGGCCAGCATCCGGCCCCCGGACGGCCGGTTGACCTTGTCCTTTGCTCCCCACAGCACCAGCGTGGGCACGGGCAGCCGGGACAGGCGGGCGTCGCGGGTGAAGTCCATCTTCCACACGGTCCGCAGGGCGCCCGGTCCCGAAGGCCGTCGCAGCGGCGGTGCTGCGATCACCTCGGGGTCGATGCTGGCCCGGTAGCGCTCGTCGATCACGGAGTCCGGGACGTCGGCGGCGTTGAAGACGAGATGGTTGCGGATGAACTTCTCCAGCTTGTGCCGCGAAGGTCCGTCGCCGGTGTAGTAGTTCAGCAGGCTGTTGAGGCCGGCGGTGGGCAGGGTGCGGGTGGTGCCGATGCCGCCGGGGCCCATGAGGACCATGCGCCCGACCCGGTCGGGGGTGTCCAGGGCCAGGCGCAGGGCGCAGGCGCCGCCGTAGGAGTTGCCGACCAAGTGCGCTTTCTCCAGGCCGAGTTCGTCGAGCAGTCCACGGATGCCGTCGGCCAGGTACCCGAAGGGGTCGGCGCCGTCGACGCCCTTGGTGCTGCGGCCGTAGCCGGGCAGGTCGGGCACGATGACCCGGTACTCCTTGGCCAACTCCGCGATGTTGCGGGCGTAGTTGGAGACGCCGGAGGCTCCTGGGCCGCCGCCGTGCAGCAGCAGGACGGGCGGGCCGTCTCCGGTCTGAGCGGCGAAGATCTTCCGCCCGCCGATGTCGTACGTCGTCTCCTGCATCGTCGGCAGGCCGGTCGGGGTGGTCGTCATGATGCCGGGGTCCTCACTGGGCGGCGGACGCGGTCGGGCGGGAGGTCGTGGACGGGGTGAAACCGCGAGGTGGGGGCGGGAGGGGGGTGCCTTCGGGAGCCGCGGCGTAGACGTAGGCGTCGGGGCGCAGGGCGAGCGTGGCGGCGCCGTGCCTGGTCATCCAGGGCAGCAGGATGCCGTCGCTGTCGACGAGGGTGCCCTCGGCGGGCCGGGAGCCGACGGGGGTGACGGTCAGGGAAGGGATGCCCGAGGGCCAGGCGGACTGGGGCGTGGCCGTGCCGGCGTGCAGGAGGAGCCATCGGCCGCCGAGTGCGTCGTCGAGGCGGACGCGGCTGCCGTCGGGCGCGGTGACCCAGGGCTGGGGGACCTGGTGGCCGGTCGCCCTGGTGCGCGGGCGGGCCTGCAGGCCGGCGTCGTAGCGGGCGACGGGGATCCAGTTCGAGTCCTGCATCCAGTCGCCGAAGCCCGGTATGCGGTCCAGGGCGCGCAGGGCGCCGTTGCGGACGCGCGCGAGAGGCAGGCGGCGTTCGGTGATGATCCGGCCGACGAACACCGCCCGCTTGGTGACCTCCTTGACGTGCGGCTTGCGCTCGGCCTCGTAGCTGTCGAGCACGGTCTCGGGCAGTTCGCCGCGCAGCACGGCGTCGAGTTTCCAGCAGAGGTTGGCCACGTCGCGCACGCCGGCGGCCATGCCCTGGCCGATCCACGGGGGCATGGCGTGGGCGGCGTCGCCGGCGAGGAAGACCCGGCCCATGCGGAAGCGGGTGGCGAAGCGGACGTGGTGGCTGTAGACGGTGGCGCGCAGGACCTCGATGCTGTCGCGGGAGATGCCGTACCGGGCGACCAGCCGGTACACGGCCTCCTCGGAGGTCAGCTGCTTCTCGTCGTCGCCGGGCAGGATCGGGAACTCCCACCGGTGGTGGCCGAGCGGGGTCGGACAGTCCACCGCGGGACGGGCCGGGTCGCAGTGGAAGCGCAGCTTGTCGTGGTCCGGCCAGGGCTTGAGCATCTTCGTGTCGATGACCACCCAGCGGTCCTCGTACGTCCTGCCCTCGTAGCCGATGTTGAGCTGGGCGCGGGTGAGGCTGGAACCGCCGTCGGCCGCGATCACATAGGAAACACGCAGACGGTGAACGGAGTCGTCGGCCTTGCCGATCACCGTCAGTTCCACCCCGTCTGCGTTCTGGCGCACGCGCAGGCACTCGTGGCGCAGCAGCACCCGCACATTGGGGTATCGGTCGACGCCGTCGCGCAGGACCTGCTCCAGAGCGGGCTGGTAGATGAACATCTGCGGCGGATGGCCGTGGCCGCGCGAGGCGGGGCGGGCGCTGAGGAACGGGCGACCGTTCGCGTCGACGAAGGCGACGGGCCGTTCGGTCAGCATGTCCTGCTTGAGCCGCTCGGCCAGGCCGATCCGCTGCCAGATGCGGACGACTTCCTCGTCGGTGGAGATCGCCCTGGCACGGCTGAAGATCTCCGCATCGCTCTCCAGGACGACGACGCGCAGGCCCATCGCCCCCAGCAGATTCGCGGCGGTCACGCCCGTGGGCCCGTAACCGATCACCGCCACGTCGTAGTCACTGTTCTCAGTCTCTGTTCCGGCCCTGATCTCACTCACACCCGGCCACCTCACTGTCGTCCCTAGCGCACGGCTCGCACTGCACGGCTCTTGCTGTAATGCTTGCTCCAATTGGAATGACCGCTACGGTAAGCTCGTCGTCGGAGACGGTCAAGAGCCGGCGCGAACGGCACAAGGAGGGGCATCGGCCATGACCAGGCCGCAGACGACCCGCAAGAAGCGCGCGAACGGGATGGAGTCGCGGCAGCGCATCCTCGACGCCACCGTGGAGATCGCGGGCGAGCGGGGATACGAGGGCACGTCGATCGCGGCGGTCAGCGCCAAGTGCGCACTGCCCGCCAGCTCGATCTACTGGCACTTCAAGGACAAGGACGACCTGATCGCCGCGGTCATCGAACGCAGCTTCGACACCTGGCTGGCCTCGGTCACGCTTCCGGACCACGAGACGGGCACCCCACTGGAGCGGATCACCGCCATGGCGGGCAACGTGGCGAAGTCACTGACCGACGCCCCCGACTTCCTCCGCCTGGGACTGATGCTCGCCCTGGAACGACGTCCCGCCGAGCCCCGCGGCCGCACCGTGTTCCTCCAGGTCCGCGCCATCGCGCACGCGAAGGTCGCCGAGGTGATCGAATCGCTCTTCCCCGCCCTCGACGAGGAGGCCGTCCGCATGCTGGCGACCTACGCCGTCGCGTCCGCCGACGGACTGTTCGTCCACCGGGAGATCAACGGCGACGCCGTCGACCTCGTGGCGCTGTTCGAACTGCACGCCCAGCTCGTCTACGACGCGGCGACGCGCATGCCGGCAAGGAGCAAGGCATGACCCCGCCGGACATGCCACGCGCGGAAGCCGCCCGGCTACTGCGCGAGGCCGAACGCCGTGCGACACCGATCGCACCGCTCTCCACGACACTGCCCGGCCTCGATCTCGCCGACGCCTACGCCGTCCAGCAGGACAACGTCGCCCGCCGCGTGGCCACCGGAGCGACAGTGATCGGCCACAAGGTGGGCCTGACCTCCGCCCCGATGCAGCAGCTCCTCGGCGTGCACGAGCCGGACTTCGGGCACCTGCTGGACGACATGGTCCACCGCGACGGCGGCACCGTACGCGCCGCCCGCTACTGCGCCCCGCGCGTCGAACCCGAGATCTGCTTTCGCCTCGCCCGGCCCCTGTACGGCCCCGGGGTGACCACCAACGACGTACTGGCCGCCACCGAGGCGGTCGCTCCCGCACTGGAGATCGTCGACAGCCGCATCCGCGACTGGCGCATCACCCTGATCGACACCGTCGCGGACAACGCCGGCTCCGCGGGACTGGTCTGCGGCTCCTGGACACCGATGGAGTACGCGCCCGACCTCGCGGCGGTCACCGTGGACCTGTACGTGAACGGTGACTACGCGGCCTCCGGCAGCGGCAAGGAGGTCCTGGGCCACCCGGCGGCCGCGGTCGCCTGGCTCGCCAACACCCTTGCCGCCTTCGGTACCGGCCTGGACCCCGGACACGTGGTCCTGCCGGGCGCCATGACCACCGCTCCCTTCGTCGGCGCCGGACAGAGAGCGCAGGCCCGCTTCGGAGCCCTCGGCTCGGTCTCGGTGTCCTTCGCCTGACCGAACATCCCGCCCGCCAACCCACCGGAGACATCGAAGGCTTCCCCGCCCTACGACGCCCACCCGCATGAAAGGTCACACCTCATGTCCCCTTCGGCACAGCGCATCGATGTCCACCAGCACGTGGTGCCCGACTTCTACCGGGCGGAGCTCGCCAAGGCCGGTATCGCAGACGCCGGCGGCCGGGCCCTGCCCGACTGGAGCGCCGAGTCGGCACTGGAACTGATGGACCTGCTGGGCACCAGCACCTCGATCCTCTCCGTCTCCACGCCCGGCGCCGGCTTCCTCACCGGCCCCGGCGAGGCCGCCGACCTGGCCCGACGCCTCAACGACCACTCCGCCGCCCTGACCGCCGGCCACCCCGGCCGCTTCGGCTTCTTCGCCACCCTGCCCATGCCCGACGCAGACGCCTCCGCCGCCGAGGCTGCGCGGGCCCTGGACGACCTGCGCGCCGACGGCGTCACCCTGCTTGCCAACAACCGGGGCACCTACCTCGGCGCCGACGGCCAGGACAGGCTGTGGCGCACCCTGAACGACCGCGGTGCGGTGGTCTTCGTCCACCCGGCGGAGCTGCCCGCACCCCCCGTCGACGGCATCCCCGCCTTCGCCGCCGACTTCCTCCTGGACACCACCCGCGCCGCCTACCTCCTGGTCCGCAACGGCATCCCGCGCCGCTACCCCCACATCCGGTTCATCCTCAGCCACGCCGGCGGCTTCGTCCCCTACTCCTCGCACCGCATGGCCATCACCATCGCCAACGACACCGCGCGCAGCCCCCTCGACGTACTGGACGACTTCCGCTCCTTCTACTTCGACACAGCCCTGTCCTCCAGCCCTGCCGCCCTGCCCACCCTGCTCGCCTTCGCCCGCCCCGGACACATCCTCTTCGGCAGCGACTGGCCCTTCGCCCCCACTCCCGCCGGCCAGTACTTCGCCAACGGCCTCGACAGCAACGTCGACTCGGGCACGCTGGTGGCCGTCAACCGCACCAACGCCGAGGCGCTCTTCCCGCGTCTGGCCGCCACTCCCCCCGCGCCGTCCCCAGCCCTTCCGGCAACGGTGCGCCTGCGCCAGGCAGCCCAGCGCACAGCCGCGCGCCTTGCCTTCAAGCTCGTCCAGCCCGGCACCGACTAAGACAGGTTCCTCATGTCCGCAGCCTCGCTCCGCAAGCCCGGCGACCATGCCGTAGCCACACAGGAAGCCGTCGCGACGGCCGCGACGGCCGCCGCGGCGTCCTCTTCGCCATGTGCCTGTACTTGGTCCTGGCCGTCGCCCCCGTCTCCCGCGTCCAAACTCGCCCTGCCCGACCTGGCCATCGACCTGCCGGCTGCCAACAGCTCGCTGGCCCAGGGGGCAGCCCTCGTCCTCGCGTACCCCGCGCCACGGCAAGGCGTTGAGCTGTTCCCCCACCTTCGGCGGGAACATGACGACCGCACTGGACCTGCCCCCTGGACGGGCCTGCCCAGTCACCTCCGAGAGAAATCGCTCGCTGCCCGAGGCCGACGCTTCTAGCCTGCGGGGGGTGATGACAGCTGATGACGTGTTGTTCGTCCTGGCTTTGTTGCAGGAGGCGCAGGCCGACGTCTGGGTCGGAGGTGGATGGGGGATCGACGCTCTGATCGGCGAGCAGACCCGAGACCACCGCGACCTGGACTTGATGCACCGACAAGACCAGGAAGCCGCCGTGCTGACGGCCCTCTCCGCCGCAGGTTTCATGGAGAGCCTGCAGGCCCGTCCGATTCGTCGTGAAGGCTCCGGACGGCCGTGAGATCGACCTTCATCCGCTGGTCTTCAGCGATGACGGCTCAGCAGTGCAGGCATCACCCGAACCGCAACGTCTCTTCGCCTATCCCTCCTCCTGCTTCGTGACGGGCACCATCCAGGGGACGCCCGTCCCGTGCTTGTCAGCCGAGCAGCAGGTCTACTTCCATCAGGGATACGAACCAACGGAACGCGACCGGCACGACATGGCACAACTCCGCCGCGCCTTCGGCATCGTCACGCACTTTTGACCGCGTCGAGGCGGTGTCAAAAATCACCGACATCCTCACGCTCACGAAGCATGAACCGACGTTAGAGCTCATCGGCATGCAGGAGCAGGACCTGGTCCCGTCGGTCGGGGCCGCGTCGCCAGGAGTGCTGCGATTCACCGAGGAACGCAACCCGATCCCCCGCACCCAGTTCGTGCAGCTACGCGTCATCGATCATGAGGGCCCGTCCTGACCGCGCGGCATCGAGGCCGCCACCCGCTGGGGTCGTTTCCCGTGGGGGGTGTAGTCACGGGACATGACCCGCCGCCAGCACCGAGCCGCAGCGATCAGACCTTTACCCGACGTCTGGCCTCACCCTCCACCATGACCGTCCGCCCCATACACAGGGCCGCGCCACGGTCTTCTGTCAGAGCCCGCTCACCACAGCCCTGTGCAGCACCGCTTTCGGCGTTCAGGCAGGTGGGTCTGAGCGCGTCCGGTCCAGCTGTTCGCGCAGCCGACTCACTTCCGCGTTCGCACGCTGACGGAGCAATTCCTCGTAGCGGGCCCAGTCGAAGTTGAGCACGGCGCGCCGGTCGTTGAGGTCGCTCTCCTCCTTGAGCAGAGCGACTTTATCCGCGTCGATCTCCGCGAACTGGGCCCGCAGGTCATTGAGTTGCTTGCTCAGTGCCGCGCGCTGCTGCTTCAGCGAGGCGACCTCGCGTTCGAGTCGCTCCTTGTCGCCCCGTTCCTGTTCGAGGAGTGAAGTGAGCCGGCTCAGTTCCGCTGCCACGCGAGCTTGCTCATCAAGGACTTGACGGAACTCGGTGCGCACTCGCTGTTCGTGTTCCTGAAGGTTGTTCAGGATGTCCCGCAGATCCGACTTGGCGGATTCCAGTTCCAGCAGCGTCGCGCCGTCCGGAGGAGGAACGTACCCGGCGTCCGTGCGGAACGAGTCTCCCGGCCCTGTGTCGGGGTCGCCCGCGCCCGCGCCCGCGTCCGACTGCCGGGCCCTGTCCCGTAACAGCAGCACACGCGTGCGCCGTTCCTCCCATCGCCGCAGGCGGGGGTCCTCGCGACTGACCGGCTTTTCGTCCTGCACCTCGTACAGGACCCGGACGAGGGCGTTCAGGAAGTCCCGGCTGGGCAGCCGCCTCCCACGCAGGGTCTCGGCGATCCCGGACGGCGACAACACGATCGGCGAGCGATCCCCGATCTGGCGGTAGGTGATGTCGCAGGCCAGCTGCAGGTCTTTTAGATCCCGGGCAAAAGCGGCCTGCTCTGCCTGGTACGCCTCTTCCGCCGATTCCGTAGGGCCATGGATCGGAGTAGCCAACAGTCCCCCTCACACCACGTGACAGCCATGCTAAAACGTGCGTGCCATCGGTGCGCCGAACTCTCCTGAACATCCCGGAACACTCGCGGTGTTCGCCAGAATTCGCTCATGTTCGGCGTTGCAGGCGCCGTGTTCGGGTTCGTTCTCCCGAATTCCCTTTCCTCGCCGCCCGCTCCACTCGGCTGGTCAACTTGACCCGGCCCTAAAGGACCGGGCTTGGAGGTAGCGCCCAACTGGCTGCTGGGTTGACTCCTCCGTCCAGACACCCCTATCGGGTGGCAGGGACGCGTGACTCACGCCCCGCGTTCCACACGCTCTCGCCACGGGTGGCGATGTTGTGGGAAGCATTCCGGTCGGCGTGGACAACGACCCCGCACCCCCGGCAGATGAAAAGTTGCTGGTCGACACGGTTGCGTTTGTCGACGTGGCCGCACTCGGCGCATGTCTGGGACGTGTACGCGGGATCGACGAAGACCAGGGGCACGCCTGCCCGCTTGGCCTTGTAGACGATGAATTCTCCCAGCTGGGCGAAGGCCCAGGAGTGGAGCGCGACCCGTTGGGGCTTGCGGAGCCGTACCCTCTGCCGGATTCCCTTGAGTTCTTCCAGGGAGATCCCGGCCGAGGTGCGTTCAGCCTCGGTCACGATCGTCTTGGCGATGCTGTGGTTGGTGTTCTTGACGTGCCGCGTCTCGCGGCGGGAGCGCTCCTTGAGCCGGCGCCTGGCGGACTTGGTGCGCTTCTTCTGGAGCTTGGCCCGCAGGGCAAGCTGCCTCTTGCGATACCGGTTCAGGGCGCGTCCGGCGGCCTGATAGCCGGTGGATGTGGTGGCGATGTTGACGATGCCGAGGTCCACGCCGATGAAGCCGTCCGGCTCGTACGTCTCGGCCTCGGGAACCTCGCACGTGGCGATCAGATAGAAGACCCCGTCACGCTCGATCAGGTCGGACTCGCCCTTGCGGTACTGCTGGAGCACCTTGAGCGCATGAGCCGAGCACACGAACCGCACGCCCTTCAACCGGCCGTCGGTGGTCCAGATCGAGACCGTTTGCTGGTCGTGCTGCCAGCTCAAACACCGGTCGTCATACGGCTGCGCGGCATTGGGACGGAACGTGATCGGCTTCGACTCCGCCTTGCGGCGGCGCTTCGACTTCGGCGTGCCGAGGTTCCCGGCCCGGATGTTCGCCCTCAAGGTGGTGTAGGCGTCGCGCACCTTCTTGATGGTGTGCTGGGCGGCCTGCGCCCCGAGACCTTCGGCCTTCAGACGTGAGTACGTGTGCTTGCGCAGCTCGTACTCACGCGGCATCCCGTGGGTGAACGCCACTTCGGAGACCCAGCACGCCAGAGCGTTGACCGCGCGCAGGGTCGCGGACAGCGCGGCGGCCTGCTCGGCATCCGGCATCAGCTTCACCTGCGTCACGATCTTCACTACGACCATCGTACTACGGTTGATCTATGTCACCACGCTGGGAGTCAAACCCCAACATTCGCAGGGGCCGTACGGTCGTCTACTCCCTCCACGCCCATTTGGTCTTCACACCCAAGTATCGGCGCGGACCGTTCACCGACGAGATCCTCACGCGCTGCGAAGAGATCATGCGGGCCGTGTGCGCCGACTTCGAAACTGAGCTGATGGAGTTCAACGGCGAGCGTGATCACGTCCACCTGCTCGTGCACTACCCGCCCAAGGTCGCCATCTCGCGGTTGGTCGGCTCCCTCAAGGGGGTGTCCGCCCGCAGGCTCCGTCAGGAGTTCCCCGGCCACATCCGCAAGTACCTGTGGGGCGACCACTTCTGGTCCCCGTCCTACTTCGCCGCATCCGGCGGCGGCGCACCGCTAGAGATCATCAAGGAGTACATCGAGAACCAGAAGCGACCCGACTGAGGGCAACAGTGCAGACCCGTGCGCCCGTGCAGGTCACCCCTATCTTGAGAAGCGCTTCCTCCCGAGCGTGAACGCCCAGGGTTCCGCGCTAGATCATGCTGAACCATCAGACTGATAGGCAGACCCGGTTCAGGCCGAGCCTCCACCCCCGCCCGAACCGGTGCCGCACACAGGCGCTGCCTGTACCCGTGGCCGCCCGGACAACGCCGTACACGCCCGCGACTTCCCCCGCTCCCTGCGGAATACCCGCCGTCCGGGCGCCCTTCCGCGCCAGAAGCGGTCACACCATCCAGGGAGCCGGCCCGGTGTGGGTTGCCCAGGCGGCGAGTGCGGCCCCGTCGACCAGCCGAATGTTGTTGGTGACCGCATACTGCGCAGCCGGCTTGGTGAAGACCGAGGTCGTGACGACCGCAGCGACGTGGGCTCCGTGAACGCTGTAGCAGGTGCCCCCGAACCTTTGCAGATCCGGGCTGCCGACCTTCGTGGTGGGTCCGTACCGCTTGCACTGGATGACGATGCGCCGCCCGTCGAGAGCCGTGGCGAGGACGTCAGCGCCGAGGTCACCGGCGCCGCCTACAACCTGGACGTCAAGGCACCCATCGCGCTCGCACAGGAATGCAATCGCGTGCTCGAAATCGCGTGGACTCATGGCGTGGTAGCGCGCCACCTCGGTGGACTGCAGCATGCGGATGTGCCGCAGCTCCGCGGTCTGGCGCGCCCGGCGCTTGCCGAGCGCGATGCCCCCACCGGCGAGGAGCAGGAGCAGGAACACAGCACCGGCACCGTTCCCGTCGGCCCACATCAGCAGCAGCGCCGGAACGAGGAGCGCGGCCACAGCCGCGAAGAGACAGCCGCCGCCGTTTAATGGCGCGGACGGTTGCGCGGTACGGCGTACAGGCACGCCCATGAAGCCCCCCGAGATGTGCGAGATGAGGATGCTACCGACTGCACGACCGCCGAGGGACACAATGCCCGCAATGTCTCAACATCCCCCACGCCCACGCAATGCGACACCCACCGAAGGGAAAGGCCCGGCGAGGACCGCAGCTAGGACCGCTCGCCCGCGGGTGGTTGGTCGTGAACGCCGATACGCCCGGGTCCCGCGATCGACTGATCACGAGCCGCGGAAGATCGGACTCAATGCCCCTCAGGGCTTCGCTGATCTCAGGGTTGCGCGCTGATTGGCGTTGAAGCGTGCCTTTTTCTGGCGATTCCCGCACGTGTTCATGTCACACCATTTGCGGGTGCGACTTTGGCTGGTGTCGAAGAAGGCGGCTTGGCAGGTTGGAGATGCGCACAAGGCCAGTCTCCCGTCTCGCTCGCCTGCGATGATGCTGATCGCGTCTGCGGCGATCACGCTGAGGGCGTCCTCCACGCAGGATGCCGAGCTGAGCCGCCATTGCCGCTTGCCCTCGGGCGTCAGGATCGCTGCGGCCCGTCCTTGAGTGCTGCGGTCGTTGATGACCTGGACGGCAGGGACAGGGAGAGTGGCCTGGAGCGCGGCCGCTGTCGCGGCGGCGTGAATCGACTCCCTCAGTTCCCGGGCAAGGTCGAGTTGGGCAGGGGTGCAGGAGTCCACGGCGAGGCCGTTCACCGTCAGCCAGTCAACGAGCCGGTGCGGCACGGGAATGCGCTCCACCGCGTTGCCGTGACGCTCGGACAGCGTCCCCGTGAAGCTGGTCGCCAGCACGTTGCCGAGGCGGAAGTCAGGGAATCCAGCACGCATGGAACCACCTTAGCCGGTTGCAGAGTGGCCCGGAGAACTGTTAGAACCGTCTTAGCTGGTTCCGCGATGGTCAGGAGATCTCATGCCCCGTCTACCCAGCGACGTGCAAGCATTTGAAGCCCGCACACCTGACGCCGACCTCGACGAACTGCGCGCACGCCTGGCCGCGGCGCGACTACCGGAGGCCGAGACGGTCTATCGCGCCGCACCCGATCCCCGCCGATGGTTGCAGGGCGTTCCGCTCGCCGACCTCGTCGAGGTCGTGAACTACTGGCGCACCGGGTACGACTGGCGGTCGTTCGAAGCGCGCCTCAACGGGATCGGCCAGTTCCGCACGACCATCGATGGTCTCGGAATCCACTTCCTGCACCGCCGCTCCGCGCGCGCAGACGCCACTCCTCTGATCCTGACGCACGGCTGGCCGGACAGCATTGCTCGGTTCATCGACGCAGTGGACGAACTGGCCGATCCCAAAGAAGCAGACGCGCCGGCGTTCCACGTCGTGGTCCCTTCCCTGCCAGGCTTTGGTTACAGCGACAAGCCCGCCACGACCGGGTGGGGAACCGAAAAGATCGCGGCCGCATGGGTGGAGCTGATGGGAAGGCTCGGCTACGGCGAGTTCGTGGCCCACGGCGGAGACTGGGGAGGCAATGTCACCACGGTCCTCGGCGGCAGGTTCCCGGCGCACGTTCGCGGCATCCACACAACGTTCGCGGACGGACCGCCCGGATTGACGACGGACGGGCTGACAGCGGTCGAGCGCAAGTGGGCCGAGGAGACCCGCGATTTCTGGCACGACCGCGCGGCGTACGCGAAACAGCAGGCGACCCGGCCACAGACCATCGGCTACTCACTCGTCGACTCACCGGTCGGGCTTCTGGCCTGGATCCTCGACAAGTTCGCCGAGTGGTCGGACACCGAAGACAGCCCGTTCGAAACGATCTCCAGGGACCGCATCCTCGACAACGTCACTCTGTATTGGCTGACGCGCACCGGTGCATCGGCAGCCCGCATCTACTACGAAAGCCACCTCTCGCTCGACCCCGAACTCCGGGTCGACGTCCCGACAGCAGTCACCATGTATCCCCGCGACGTCGAGAAGTGCCCGCGCCCCTGGGCACAGGAGCGGTACCGGCAGATCGTCCGATGGAGGTCGCCCGAAATCGGGGGACACTTCCCGTCACTGGAAGTTCCCGAGTACTTCGTCAAGGACCTGCAAGAGGGCCTCGCAGCAGTACTGGCCGCTGCCCCGCACGACGGATAAACCACACGGTGTCCGAAGTGCCATCAGACACCCCCGCGCCAGTCATCCATGTCCACGAACCGCGCCCCCGTACGCTCGCCGACCAGACCATGAGCGTGAGGCCCTCACCCCCCGCCAGCACGGCCGGGCAAGCAGGAGCAGCCTCTCAACGCCGCCCACTCTGCACGCCCTGGCCTTCCCCCTGCCAGATGACCGCGCCGACCAGATGGAAGTCCCGGCCCCCGGCGGCCTGGCCGTGAGCGCCTGGGTCAGGACGGCAGCATCCCGCAGCGAGCTGTTCGCGCCGGCGCCGAAACGTACGGCCACTGGGAAGAGTCGAGGCCTCGATGCGGTCGGCGGCTTCGGCCGGCACCGGATGTCCACAGGTCCGGCAGGCACCCGGCAGGCGAACGGACTGCCGGGTCGGAGGCCGAGATTGACCATGATGTATGGGTCGACTGGGTCGATGCGGGCGCCCGGCGCCAGTTCGGAGACCTGCGCGGTGAAGGGGTCTTCGAGGCTTCGACACTTCGGAGATCAGCAGGTGGACGTCCATCTATGCGGGCATCAGCCTGAAGATGTGGCACCGCCGCATCCGACGCGTGTTGCTGACCGGACAGGCCGGCCCGTCTTCCAGCGTTCCGAGTTGGCGCTCCGCGGGGTTCGGTATCGTCCCAGCGGCGGTGTGATCTTAGGGGGGCGTGTGAACGATGCCGGCACGGAAACGGGGATACCCGAGTCGAGCTGTTTGGTCGGCAGCTGGCTGGTCGGGGGCAGGAATCCGATGCAGGCCGTCATGGGCGAAACTCTGGCACTTGCCGAGGACGGCTACCTGCGGGCGACAGCGCACGCAGACGGCTACGTGATACTTCCCGGCACCCGGTCCGGTGCCGGGCTTCCCCAGGACCGGGCCGCCTTGCTGGACGCGATCCTGGGCGGGGAAGGTGAGCTGCGGCTGCGGCGCGAGCTCGGTCCGCCGGCCTTGCCCCGCGGTACCAGGATCAGCCTGGCGCAGATTCAGGAGGGGGTCACCAAGGCTGCCCGTGAGCGCGGTTACTTGGCCCGGCCGTATTACGTGCTGTTCAGCATGGCGATTGCCGTACTGTCCGGTGGGTTCCTGCTGTGGAGGGGGAACGCTTCCGCGGCTGTGTTGCTGTGCGTGGCAGCGGCCTTGCTGGGCACGTGGTCGCTGCGGAAGGTTCATCTCAGCAAGGCTGGTGCCGCCGAGCAACGACGTCTCCTCGCGTTGCAAGACCGTCTCCGGCATCCGGGCCGGCCTGCACATGCGGAGGCGGGAACCTCGCCCGGTTATGGTCTGCTGCCCTGGGCCATGCTTCTGCTTGACAGTGACGATTTTGGTCGCTGGTACGCCGACAACCTGCTCGACGTCGAGTTGCCCCGGTGGTGGGCGCAGGATCCGGACGGCCAGGACCCGGCCTTGCGGTTCGTGTCCCAGGAAGGGATGCGGGGGCTCCTGCATTCACTGCTGCACCACGTCGGCCCGTAGCCATAGATCACGCGTTCGGATTGCGTGTCACTTCGAACACCGCGATCTGCTCGCCTGGCACGGCCCCTACGGCGGGAACCTCCGTGGCCACCGACCCGGAGGACGCTGCCGTGCAGGTTCGGGCTGGGCGGCCTCGGGCAGTGCCGCCAGGTCCGCACGTTCGGGATCGCTCTGCTTGACGATGATGGGCCTGCGTCACATGGCGCGGAAACAGCGGGCCCTCAACTGACGACCAACCTCGCCGAGTTCGACTCTCCGCACGCCCTGGCGGTCCTCGCAGGCGCCGCGCCCGGGCCATATGGCCGCTTCCTGCGCACAGCCCCCGTCCCGCCTCGGTCCGGTGCCGAGAACGGCTGGTGCCGCAGCAGGAAAGCTGCGGCACCAGCCGATTCATATCGGGAGCATGGGGCCTTCCCCTCCCCTACGCGGCGGAGATCGCGCGCTTGGCGATCAGCCGCTGCCGCAGCACCGCGATGCCCACCACTGCGAGCGCGACCACCGTGGACAGCACTACCTGGTCGCGGCCGCCACCGGAGGCGGTGTCGGTGAGCATGTAGCCGAGGACGAACACGATCAGTGCGATGGTCGCCCAGGTGAGGTACGGGAAGAGCCACATCCGCACGACCAGTTTCTCCGGCGACTCGGCCTGGATGATCCGGCGCATCCGCAGCTGCGAGAAGCAGATCACCAGCCACACGAACAGCGCGATCGCACCGGAGGAGTTGAGCAGGAACAGGAAGACGGTGTCGGGGTAGGCGTAGTTGAAGTAGACCGCCACGAATCCGAAGACCACGGATGCCAGGATCGCCGTCTGGGGCACGCCCTGGCGGGCCGTGCGGCCGAAGGCGGCGGGGGCGTCGCCGCGGCGGCCGAGGGAGAAGGCCATGCGGGAGGCGGTGTAGAGGCCGGAGTTGAGGCAGGACAGGACGGAGGTCAGGACGATGAAGTTCATGACCTGGCCGGCGTGCGCGATGCCGAGCGAGTCGAGCGCGGCGACGTAGGAGCCGTCCTTGGTGATGGAGGGAGAGTTCCAGGGCAGCAGGGTCAGCACGATGAAGATCGAGCCGAGGTAGAAGACGGCGATCCGCCAGATGACGCTGTTGGTGGCCTTGGTGACCGCGCGCTGGGGGTCCGCGGACTCACCGGCGGCCAGGGTGACGATCTCGCTGCCCATGAAGGAGAAGACGACCATCAGCACACCGGTGAGGATGGCGCCGGGGCCGTTGGGCAGGAAGCCGCCGTGCGACGTCAGGTTGGACAGCCCGGCCGTGTCGCTGTGGACGCCCGGCAGGATCCCGAAGACCGCCAGCAGGCCGACCCCGATGAACGCGGCGATCGCCACGACCTTGATCCCGGCGAACCAGAACTCGAACTCCCCGTAGGAGGCGACCGACGCGAGGTTGGAGGCGGTCAGCACGACCATCACGATCAGCGCCCACCCCCACTGGGGCACGGCCGGGATCCAGCCCTCCAGGATCTTGGCCCCGGCTGTCGCCTCGACCGCCAGCACGACGACCCAGAAGAACCAGTACAGCCAGCCGATCGAGAACCCGGCCCAGCGGCCCAGAGCCCGGTCCGCGTAGGCGGAGAACGAACCGGAGGTCGGGTTGGCGGCGGCCATCTCGCCGAGCATCCGCATGACGAGGACGACCAGCACGCCGACCAGGGCGTACGACAGCAGGATGCCGGGGCCCGCGGCCGCGATACCGGAGCCGGAGCCGACGAACAGACCGGCGCCGATCACGCCGCCGATGGCGATCATGGACAGATGACGGTTCTTCAGCCCGGCCTGGAGGCCGGATCCTGCGGTGGGGTTCTCACCGTCGGTCTCGGGGGTGGCGGCCGGAAGAGGGGGACGTGTCTTCATCTCGACATCCAGAGAGTGGGTTCGGGCAGGGGAGGGCGCCGGCGGGTTCGGGCGGGGTGGCCGCGTGGAAGTCGCCGAGGCGGGATGGGCGTACGGCCTGGTACGTCGCGGGTGATCACCTGTCGAACGGGGTGACGCCGAGGAAAATAGTTCACGTCGATCAGAAATAACAAGGGGGTCGGATCGCCCGTTTTCACCGCGGCGTGCGAGCCAGCCCCCACCTCCGGCCGGGCCTCACCCCAGCTGACCTGCGCATCCCGAGCGGGGGCGGTCGGCGGACGGAGTCTTGTTTAAATGTTCATAGTGCTCTAATTTTTCATGCACCACCGCGGCTGCTCCTCCAGTTGGGACGTCCGCGCCGTGCCACGGCTGTTCCGGGAAGTCCGGAGACCCCCTCCCGACACCTCCTCCCGGCACCCCCTCGCCCTGGGAGCCCCCATGCGCAACGCCTGCCTGATCCGGACCGCCCGCGACGGCCCCAGCGGTTGCGCCACCGCGTTCGGCGGGCCGTTAGGGTGGCGTCGTGGTGAACGCAGCGGGCAAGTTCGGGCCTTACAGCCAGCCCGGTCCGGCACGAACGGCGCCTGTCACCGGTGTGGGACACGCCCGTGCCCTGCCCGGCGGCGGCCAGACCGGATCCGAGCACGTCCGTTCGCGGATCGCGCTGCGCGTACGCCTGGCGTCCGTGCTCCCGGGTGACCGGCTGCCCGACACCGGCGTCCTCGCCGACGAGTTGGGGATCAGCGAGATCACCGTCCGCCGCGCACTGGAGGGCATGTGCCAGGACGGCCTGCTCGACCGTCGACGCGGGCGTGCGGGCGGAACCTTCATCGCGCCGGGCTGGGACGCGGTCGTCGCCCTGCTGCACGACGCCGAGGAGGCGGCCTCACTGGACGCGTTCCACCTTCTGCTCGAATGCGGCCTCGTGGCGCACAGCGCGGGTGAGATCCCGGCCGAGCGCCTGGACCCGCTTCAGTCGCTGGTCACGGAGATGGACACGACCGACGACTCGACGCGGCTGCTCCAACTGGAGACCCGTTTCCACCTGGACCTCGCGGAGACGCTCGGCGGCCCCGGAATCCGCGAGTTCGCCGCCGACCTCCTCGGCCGGCTCTGCCTGCTGCAGCCCGCTCCTGCACCCGCGGTCGTACGGGCGCGGAACCGCTGCCACGCCGACCTGCTCGTCGACCTCGGCCGTGGCGCGATGGACCAGGCCGTACGGGCGGTGAAGGCACACCAGCAGGCACCCCAGCGCGCCCACCCGAGCTGATCCCCCGATCGCACCACCCCGAGAGCCACCGGCCGGCGCCGACCCCGCGCACACCACTCGGGCCACCACACCGCACAAGGAGTTCCCGCATGACCGACCACGGAGCCGTCGGCCCTCCGCCGATGCCGGGTCCCGTCGGCGGCGCGCCCCAGCGCCTGCGCGGCGGAGTCCTCGGCATGGCGGACATCGCCGCCGCCACGATGGCCAACGTCGGCCCGGCCATGAGCTTCTTCTTCGGCTTCGCCTTCCTGGGCACCGCCGCGGGCATCGCCTCCCCGCTGACGATCGTCGCCGCCGGTGTCGCGGTCGCGCTCCTGGGCAACACGCTGGCCCAGTTCTCCCGGGCACACCCCTCCGCGGGCAGCTTCATCACCTTCGTCGGCAAGACCTTCGGACCGGTCAGCGCGGTGACCACGGCCCTGCTGGCCGGCCTCGGCTACATCATCGCGATGGCCTCCGTCATCGCGATCTCGGGCGGGTTCGTACAGATCACGCTCTACCACTACACCGGCGTCGACCTGCCGTGGATCATCTGGACGCTGCTGCTGACCGGACTCTCGGTCGTACTGATGCTGCGCGGGGTGGTGGTCTCCACCAAGTGGGCCGGCTACTTCTTCGGCGTGGAGATGCTGGTACTGGTGGTGGTGTCGATCGCGGCCCTCGTCCAGCACCATGGCAGTCTCTCCGCCGACCCGTTCCTGCCCAGCCACATCCATCACGGCCTCAGCGGCCTGGCGGCAGGCTTCCCCCTGGCCGTCTATCTGTTCATCGGCTGGGAGAACTCGGCGGCTCTGGCGGAGGAGACGCAGGATCCCCGGCGCAACGTCGGCCGTGCCGTGTTCCTCTCCGTCGCCATCATGACCGTGAGCTACATCCTCTTCTCCTACGCCACGGTGACCGCCTTCGACAACGACATGGCAAGGCTCGGCGAAGCCCGCATCCCCTTCATCGAGGTCGCCCACGACACACTGGGCGCGCTGGCGTTCGTCGCCTACGTCGGGGGCCTGACCTCCACCCTCGGCGTACTGATCTCGGGCATCAACTCCCAGGCCCGCCTGGTGTTCAACGCCGGACGCGAGGGACTGCTCCCGTCCTTCTTCGGCTATGTGCATCCCATCCGGCGTACACCGAACAACGCGATCGTCACCTTCGCCGTCACCGCACTCCTGATCATCGGAGGCTGGGGCCTGGGCCATCTGCTCGGATCCGGCGGCGGCTCGATGAACCCGGTGGTCTTCTTCACCGAGTCCTCCAGCCTGGGCGCCATCCTGATCCTGCTGGTCTACCTCGCGTCCAACATCGCCCTGCCGCTGTACTACCGCAGGTACCGCCCGCAGGAGTTCCGGACCGTCCGGCACCTGGTGCTGCCCGCGATCGGCGCCTTGGCCATCCTGGTTCCGCTCTACTACCTCGCCAAACCCGGCCAGCCCGCGCCCTACAACTGGTTCCCCTACGCGGCTTTGGCCATCCTGCTCCTCGCCGTCGGCTACGCGGCCCTCCTGGTCCGCCGCGACCCCACTCTGGCTGAACGCGTGGGCTCCATCGTCGCCGACGTGGACTGAACGCCGGCGCCTTACGGGCGCCTCTGGCACACCCCCTCGACGGACCCGCACATCTGCGCGACGGCGCCCCCAGGGGCCGCGCTCCGCCGCGTCGACGAGGGCCCGCTCGACGGCGCAAGGGCGAGCGCACGACCACCTGCTCCGTCGATGTCGAGGCCTACGGCGGATCCGGCACCGCTCCCTGCACGTACACCCTCACCAGGGCCTGAACCGCCAGGTCGCGACCGCAGGTGGTGCGCCGAACCGGCTGGTCCGCGCTCGACAGGGCAACCGGGCATCCCGAGGGGCCGGCATGCCTCACTGCAGCGCATGTTCGACGACCCGCGCTCCACCCCTCGTGACCACGACTCGCCCCAGGTGCCGGTCCCGCCGTGAGCGAAGGGGCTCAGCGCAGCCGTCGCGCACGCAGGACCACGTCGTCGGTGTGGTGCGCGCCGGCGCCCCCGTCGGGTGCCACACGTGGTCGCTGCTCGTTCACCTCCACTTTCCAGTCGTCGGTGAGGAGGGCAGCGACCATCGAGGGCCAGACGTAGTCAGCCGGGTCGAAACCGCTGTCGTGCGTGTGCCGGGTGTCCATTCCCGCGTGATGCACGAGCAGCAGCACACCGCCGGGCGCGACGGCCGCGAGCAGCGCTCGCTCGGCTGCGGCGTCCGGTGTGCGCAGCAGAGCGGGATACTGCGCGGAGACCAAGTCGAAGGAGGCCGGCGGGAGCGCCGCCTCCGTCAACGCGGCATGTACCCAGCGAACGGAGACGCCTGCGTCCCGCGCGTGCCCGGCCGCCCGCTCCAGCGCCACACCCGAGACCTCGAGCGCCGTCACGTCCCAGCCGCCGCGCGCCAGCCAGACCGCGTCCGCGCCCTCGCCGCAGCCGACGTCGAGCACCCGTCCGGGCGTGAGCCCGGCGACCTCGGCCACGAGAGCACCATTGGGCCGGCCGCTCCACAGCTGTTGCCGGTCGGCGTACCGGTTGTCCCACTCCGCCCGCACCGCGGGGTCGCCGAGGTATCCCTCGCCAGGCAGGAAAGTGTCAGACGCGGGCGATCCCGCTGCGATGTCGTCGCTCACGGGCCCAACGTCACCCATCGGGGTCCAGTCGTGCCACTCCCGTTGCTGATCCGGCAAAACGGTGTCCCCGGGGGCAGGTCGTCACAGGAAGCGGCGGATGGGTGTGACGGCTGTTTCCTTTGCGCGCTGGAGCAGTGCCCGTCGTCTCCAGCGGGTGAGATCGATGTCCACGCTGTCTTTCAGGTCCTCTTCGTAGTCGCGGTCGAGTGACGCCGTGAAGGTCTCGTCCAGGACCGCGAGCATGACCTCTTCGTCGTGGTCCATGGAGCGGCGGTTGAAGTTGGTGGAACCGATCAGCGCGGCCACCGAGTCCACCGTGATGATCTTGGCGTGCATCATGGTCGGCTGGTACTGCCGGATGTGCACGCCGGCCTCCAGCAGGCGCGCGTAATGGTGTTGACCAGCCAACTGGCAGGCACGCTGATCCGTATGAGGGCCGGGGAGCAGGATTTCGACCCGTACGCCGCGCCGGGCGGTCTGGCAGAGCAGATCGATGAAGTACGTGTCGGGTGCGAAGTAGGCGGTAGCGAGCCGGAAGCGTTCCTCGGCGGAGGTGAGCATGACACGGATGAGTGTCTGCATGTCCTGCCAGCCGATGCTGGCCGACCCGCGCACGACCTGAACGACGGCCGAACCGGCCTGCTGGTGCTCGGTGAAGCGGTCGCGGTCGTCGAAGAGTTCCTCATGACACTCGGCCCAGTTCTGCGCGAACGCGGCCGCGATGCCGTCGACGGCCGGACCGCGCACCTGGACATGGGTGTCCCGCCATTCGCCCGGGCCCCGGGCGTCACCGCACCATTCCTCGGCGATACCGACACCTCCGGTGAAAGCGGTGTGCTCATCCACGATGAGGGCCTTGCGGTGGCAGCGGTGGTTCTGCTTGAAGGGCGACAGCCACACGGGTTTACGGAACCACGCCACCTGCACGCCCGCTTCGTCCATCAGATCGAGCAGCTGCCGTTCGATCTTCTGGGCGCCGAAGCCGTCCAGAAGCAGCCGGACCCGCACTCCCGCCCGCGCCCGGTCGGCCAGCGCGCGGGCGAAGTCCCGGGCGATCTCGCCCCGCCAGTACACGAACGTCATCATGTCGATGGTGTGCCGAGCCGAGCGGATGACCTGGAGCATCGCGGGAAAGATCTCATCGCCGTTGCGCAGCCGGACGAGTTCGTTCCCCTCGGTGGCAGCCACACCGATGAGCCGCTCCAGTCGACGACGCAGGCGCTGCTTGCGCGCCTCGGGTGCGGCGAGCGCAGGGGCGGAAACCGGAGCGTCGGCTGGGGGTGTCGATATGCCGTCCTGAATCACGCGCTGTCTCCCGTCGGATCATGAGCTGGGCTCGCTGCAGACTGAGCAGCAAGCCCGAGTAGCCGCTTGCCCTGTCGAGACGGCGGCACTCCTCGAAACAGACACCTTCGTGCAGAAGCAGTGAATGCCTGTCCACCGGCGGCGTCCCTGGCCTCGGACGCGTCCGCCGACGGCCTTCACCCCACCCAGACCCGTCGCCACGCGTCTGGGCCGAAGATCAGCGGGCATACGGCGATGAGCCAGCGGACGAGCCTCGGCCCGTCCACCGCCGTAAGACGTTGATCAGGGGGGCAGCCATGCCGACCGCCGTATCGGGAAGACCAGCCGAGTTGCCTGGCGAGAGACCCGCGGGAAATCTCGCAGCCCTCGGTCATCGCCCCGCGGCACCGCGCGGGACGGGTTGGGCCGTGCGCTGGATCGGGGCGCTGGCGATCTGCCAGGCGGCGCTGATGGTGGGCATCGGTCTGCTGATCACCGGCCCGGCCCACGGCCTGTGGCCCATGACGGTCGAGGACCAGGTCAACTCGGCCTTCGAACGGATGCGCACGCCCACCCTCACCGCGCTGTCCTCGATCGCTTCCGAGGCCGGCAACACCGAGACCGTGATCGCCGTGACCCTGGTGAGCTGCCTCGGTCTGCTCCTGCTGCCGAAGCTGCCCAGGTGGCGGCAGGCGACGTTCCTGGCGCTCGCCGTGTCGTTGCAGTCACTGGTCTTTCTGGTCATCACGGTCGCCGTGGACCGGCAGCGTCCCGACGTGCACCGCCTCGACGGCTCACTACCCACGTCCAGTTACACCTCAGGCCACACCGGCGCGGCGACGGCCGTCTACGGCGGACTGGCCGTCCTCGTCCTCTCCCGCATACGCAGCCCGTGGCGGCGCGTCATGGCCGCCGCCCTGTTCCTGGTCCCGATCCTGGTGGGCATCGCCCGGCTCTACCGAGGCATGCACCACCCCACCGATGTCGTGGGCGGACTCGTGAACGGCGGCCTGTCGCTCTGGATCGTCGGGCGCGCCGTACTCGCCGACGGATTCCTCACCGCTCCCCCGGCATCCGCGGCCGGCACGATGCCGCAGGCCACGGCCGAGGGCCACGAACAGCGCTCGGGCCACGTCGCAGTCATCATCAATCCCACGGTCACCGACGCCGGCGACCGTGACGCGCTCCGGCAGGTCCTCGCGCGATACGGCCACCACGCACCGGAGTTCATCGAGACCACCGCCGACGATCCCGGCGGCGGCCAGACCAGCGAAGCGGTACGCAACGGCGCGACCCTCGTGGTGGTCTGCGGCGGCGACGGCACGCTCCGGGCAGCGGCCACCGCCCTGGCGGGCAGCACGGTCCCGCTCGTACTCATCCCCTGCGGAACCGGCAACCTCCTGGCCCGCAACCTCGGTCTGCCCCTGTCTGCCGCGCATGCCCTTGACGCCGCACTGCGCGGCACCGTCCACCGCGTCGACCTCGGCCGCATCGAGGCAGACGGCCTGCCCCCTACGCATTTCGCCGCCATGTGCGGCGCCGGGCTGGACGCCGCCATGCTGCAACGCGCCAACGCCCACGACAGCACGAAGTCCCTCCTGGGCTGGCCCGCCTATGTGCTCGCCCTCCCCCGGGCCTGGCGGCGCACTCCCCGCATGACCGTGGACGTACGGCTGGACGGCGCCCCGGCTGTTCGGCGCACCGCCCGCATGGTGCTGATCGGCAACGTCGGCGCGGTGCAGGGCGGCATGCGCCTGCTCCCCGACGCGCGCTGCGATGACGGGCGGCTCGATCTGCTGATCCTCGATCCGCATGGCCTGGGCGGCTGGATCAGGGCCCTGTGGACGCTGCTGCGCGGCACAGCCTCACCGCAGTCGGCCGCGAACACCCCTGGCGAGCAGCAGGGCGCCCACGCGCCGGTGGCCTTCTTCACCTTCCGGCGCGCCGAGTTCACCTTCGACCGGGCCCAGCCCCGCGAACTGGACGGCGACCCCGTGACGCCCGGGCACCGCCTCAGCGTCGAGGCGAGCCCCGGCGCGCTGACGATGCTGCTGCCCGCGCGGGAGAAGTAGATGGGTACGGCGACAAAGGTCCCCGAGACACGCGACATGACCGGCGAGGAACTGTCCGGCGACGAGGCCTGGGCAGCTCTGCGCCGGTACGGCGGCTGGCCTCTGCTGCGTGACGCGTTCGTCCGCTTCCGCTACGCCGACGGCTTCAGCCACGCCCGGGCCCTCGCTCTGCAAACGGTCCTGGCGGTCATCCCCCTCGCCATCGCCTTCGTCGGCCTGTCCACCAGCCTGCACACCGAGAACGTCGGCAGGCTCGCGGAGTTGACCATTCACCGGATAGCCCAGGGGCCGAGCGCGGCCGTCGTCGACGACGCACTCGACCGCAGCCGGCGCAACTCCGGATCAGGCGCCGAGGTCGCTCTCTGGTTCGGCGCCGTCTTCTCCCTGGTCAACGTCACCACCGCCATGTGCCAGATCGAACGGGGCGCCAACCGGATCTACGGCAACGAACGCGACCGCCCCTTCCACCTCAAGTACCTGCGCGGTCTGGTGATGGCGCTGAGCGCCGGCCTGCCGCTGGGTCTCGGATTCATCCTCATGGTGGCCGGCGACGACCTCGCCGCGGCGGCGGTCACCGTCTACGACCTGGGCGACAGCACCCTGCACGCCTGGGACATCCTGCGCTGGCCCCTCGGGTTCCTGCTCGCCCTCATCTCAGCGAGCGTCGTCTTCCGCCGTTCGCCACGCCGCAACCAACCTGGTTACACCTGGCTCGCGTTCGGCGCGGCCGTGTATCTCGTGCTGTGGATGGCCCTGACCTGGGTACTGAGCCTCTACCTCGACCTCAGCGGTTCCTTCGACACGATCTACGGCCCCCTCAGCGCGTTCATGTCCCTGCTGCTGTGGGCCTACCTCACGTCCATCGCCCTGCTGCTCGGCCTGTCCTTCGCAGCACAGCTGGAAGCGGCACGCGGTCGGCGTCCCGGACCGATCCAGGACGACCCAGGAGTCTGAATGAGCACGAACGCAATGTTGCGGAACCTCCGGGCACGCCGCCGACAGGCCGACCGCAGGTACGGTGCGCGACTGCTGGCCTCCGCCGGCCTCGCCTCCGTGAGTGCGGTCCTGTTCGGGCTGGTGCTCATCCTGGTCGAAGGGCAGTGGCGGCCGTTGCAACGGCTGGACACGTCAGCCGCGCAACGCCTGCACAGCACGGTCCTCGACCATCCCGCGTGGGCGAGCACCCTGCACGTGCTCTCCGACCGGGTCTGGGACCCGGTGACGCTGCGCCTGGCCGTCGCGGTGCTGACCGTGTGGCTGCTGTACCGCAGGGCGTGGCGCCTGGCCGCCTGGGCTGCGGTGACCGCCGTGGCAGGCGGGCTCATCGGCCTGCTGGTCAAGACGGTGGTGGAACGGGCCAGGCCGGACCTGCAGGATCCGGTCGCCCACGCGCCGGGCTACTCCTTTCCCTCCGGTCACGCCATGACGGCCACCACGTGCTTCGGCATCTTCCTGCTCGTGCTGCTGCCGCTGATCCCGCGGGCCTGGCACATCGTGTTCTGGTGCCTGGCCACGATCTCCGTCCTCGGCGTCGGCTTCACCCGAGTCGCTCTCGGCGTGCACTGGTGCAGCGACGTTCTGGGCGGCTGGCTCCTCGGCCTCGCCGTCGTCGCCGCCACCGCCTGGTCCTTCCAGACCTGGCGCGCCGAAGTGGGACGAGGCCACACGGCAGTGACGGACGGTCTGGAACCGGAAATCACCCATGACGCACCCGAGGACGACACGGCCCGGCCATAGGTGGGCGTCACGGCCGCGGCGACGACACCCTGGCAGGCCGTCGGCCCGGGGGCCATGGAGTTCTGAGGCGACGGGACGGCAGTCGAACGAAGATCGGGGCCCATCGAGGTCGCCGCGGCATCGGGCCGGCCGCGGCGACCGGTTCTCGGGTGGTTCCTCAGACCTGAGGAACGGTGGCAGGGGTCCGGCTCAGGCGCAGGCGCTGCGCGAGCAGTGCCAGGGCGCACAGTGCGGCGACCGTGGCCGCATAGGTGACGAAGGTGTCCTTCAGGCCGGCGTGCGTGGTGGCGATGCCTGCGATCACGGCGGGGATGCTGAAGGCCAGGTAGGAGATGACGAAGGCGACGGAGAACAGTTCGCTGCGTTCGGCGGGGCGGGCTATCCGAGCCAGGGTGCCGAAGCTGGCCAGGGCGGAGCCGCCGAATCCGACGCCCGCGATGGCGGTGCCGAGCGCGGCCGCGGTCAGGGAGTGCGCTTCCACACCGGTCAGGGCGACGGCCGTGCCGAGAAGGAGCAGGGTCGCGCTCACGGCGAGGGTGCGGCCGACGGGCCAGCCGCGCAGGGCGAGGGCGGTGAGGAAGGCCGGGCCGGTGAGCAGGGTGACCACGAGTCCGCCGACGACGTGGTTGGAGAGGCCGAACAGGCCGGCGGCGACGGACGGGCCGAGGGAGAGGTAGAGGCCGCCGAGTGCCCAGCTCGCGATGAGGATCGGGACCAGGCTCAGCAGGTCGGCCCGCAGGTGGGGGGCGATGCGCAAGCGGGGCTGGAGGGATCGGGCGGCGCCGGGGCGCCGCAGCGAGGTCTCGGGCATAGCCGACAGCAGGGCACCGGCCACCACCAGAGCAAGGAGCAGCAGCACGTAGACGAGGCGGGTGGGGTGCGGGCCGTACTCGATCAGGAGCCCGCATCCGAGTGAGCCCAGTCCGAGTCCGAAGGTGGGCGCGGTACCCGTGACGAGACCCGCCCGGTGCGGGGCGTGCGCGGGGTTGAGGTCGGACAGGGCGGCGCCGAGCGTGGTCATCGCCGCCCCGGTGGCGATGCCCTGGATGAAGCGTGCCGTCAGCAGCAGGCCGACGCTCCCCGCGGTGAGGAACACAACCATGGAGACGGCTTCAAGCGCGATCGCGGAGAGCAGGACCGGACGGCGGCCGAGGTGGTCGGAGAGGGCGCCGAGGACGAGGAGCGCCCCGATCATGCCGAGCACGTAGACGGCGAAGACCGTGGTGAGGGTGGTGGCGGAGAAGTGCCATTCCTGCTGGTAGACGACATAGAGCGGGGAGGGCGCGCTGGAGGCGGCCATGAAGAGCACGAAGACGACCGCGAGAGAGGCGAAGGCGACGGGACGGCTCAGTCGTCGTCGCCTCTCGTCCGGTGGCGCTGTGCGGTCGGTGGGCGGCGGGGAGGCCTGGAGCGGGGACGAGGTGGGACCGGACACGGCGAACTCCAAAAGCAGTGATCGATGCGTTTGGGACGCTACCACTAACGCAGCGATCAGTGCGATAATTTCCGCATGGCTGACTCGTCGACTCAGGTACGTCCCGGCGGCCGCTCCGCGAAGGTGCGGGCGGCCGTTCATCGCGCTGTCGCGGAACTCCTCGCCGAGGAAGAAGCGGAGACTTTGACCCTGCCCTCGGTGGCCACACGCGCCGGTGTGCACCCCACCACCCTGTACCGGCGCTGGGGATCCATCGCCCAGCTCCTCACCGACGTCGCCAGCAGCCGCTTCACCGACGACCTGGTCGTCCCCGACTCCGGCTCCTTGGCCGGGGACCTCCAACGCTGGCTCGCCGACGTGGCCACCGACGTCGCCGACCCCGACACCCTCGCCCTCATGCGGGCGACCATCGGCTCCGGACCGGCAGGCGGCTGCGCCTGCGTCGAGGACCGCCACCGCCAGCTCGCCGCCATCATCCAGCGCGAACAGGACCGCGGGGGAACGGCAACCGACGTGGAGAGCGCGGCGGACTTCCTCCTCGGCCCCCTCTACTACCGCGCCGTCTTCACCCCCGAACCCGCCACCGCAGACTGGGCCCGCACCCTGGTGACCACCTACCTGGCCACGCTCAATACACCCTGAGGCGCCCCTGACCGCAGGAGTGCGACGCGGCTCAGGCACAGATGCCCATCCTCCAGCCGCAGACCGCCTGGCCCGTCTTGCCAGCGCCTGCGCCGAGGGCGGCTTGCGGCGCTCGGGGCAGTGTCGACCGCCTGGCACGGGTCACCGTCCGGGCGTCCACCAGCCTCCCCCGAGGCCTGACCACTCAGGTGGCCGAGTCGGTCACCGAGACCGCCGAGACGTCCGGCGCTGATCTGATCGCGCTGACCCGCATCACCGGGGTTCCGGCGAGGCGTTGTTCCGTCCCCGGGAGAGTGACGCGGTCGCGCATCACACCGGTGCGGCGGTGCCGCTGCCCCGGAGGAAGCCGCGTCGGGCCGTTACCCGCCGATCCAGCGGACGGGGGCCCACAGCCCGGAGCGGCGCAGGGACTGTGGGCAGTGCAGGCAGAACTCGTCCATCTCCCGCCGCTTCGTGGAGGCTGCCACGTGCCGCGACCGGCGCCGCCATGTCCACCTCGGCATCACGGGATGACTCAGTACGGCTGCCATCAGCGCCCGCGTCAGCGTCTGCGGCCGCCACGCGACCAACCGCTGCCGATCCCCGCGAGATGCAGAGCAAGCGCGGTCAGCCCGAGGAGCATCACATTGGTCGAACTGAAGGTGTCATTGGTCGAGATGTCAGCCGCGTTGATCAGGAAAGCGATGAAGAACAGGACTGCGGAAACGATGGCCAACATGGTGATGTCTCCTTCGGGTTGGAGTTCTTCGCTCGTGTGCCGTGCGAATGCCCCTCAATAGCCGAAACACACAGCTGCGAACCCTCAAGCCGTCTCGGCCATGCGCGCTGCGGGAGAAATCTCGTGCTGTCGACCGGAGCCCTGACGGCTTTCGTGCCTCTGGACTCCTGTCGGCGACGGTTCGATGTCATGCGCCGATAGGGCCCAGGACCACGGAAAACAGAGAGCGGGATCAGTGAGAGGATTGCGCGCGTGATGGCAAGAACCACTGACATCGAAACGGCGGCCGGTGTGTTGCGCGACGGGGGCCTGGTGGCCATCCCGACCGAGACCGTCTACGGCTTGGGCGCCAACGCCGAGGATCCCGCCGCCGTCGCGCGTATCTTCCACGTCAAGGGGCGGCCGCCCTCCCACCCGCTCATCGTCCACATCGGCGGTGCGGAGCAGCTGGCCGAATGGGTCGAGGAGGTGCCGGCCACCGCACGCCTGCTGGCCGAGCACTTCTGGCCCGGGCCCCTGACGCTGGTCCTGCGGCGCGGCCGCCGGGTACCCCTCGAAGCCACCGGTGGCCTGGAGACGGTGGCCGTGCGCGTGCCCGACCACCCCCTCACACTCGCGCTACTGTCGGCCTTCGGCGGCGGTGTGACAGCCCCGTCCGCCAACCGCTTCGGATCTGTCAGCCCCACCACGTCGGACCATGTCCGTGCCGAGCTCGGGGATGCCGTCGACTTCGTGCTGGACGGCGGCCCCTGCGAGGTCGGCGTCGAATCGACCATCGTCGATGTCACGGGCGAGATCCCGAGCATCCTCCGGCCCGGCGGGGTGTCACGCGAAGACCTCGAAGCGGTGCTGGGCCACCCGCTGACGCTCCCCACGACGAGCAGCGTCCGGGTGCCGGGCCAGCACCCGTCGCACTACGCCCCCCGGGCACGGGTCATCCTCGTCGAGCCCGAGAAGGTCGTCGCCGAAGCGCAAAGCGCGCAGGAGCAGGGCCACCAGGTCGGCGTCCTGCTCCCTGCCCCCTTCGCCGACGCTCCGGTGAAGGCGCACTTCGTTGTGGCCCTCCCTGATTCGATGGCCGCCTACGCGCGCGGGCTGTACGGGTTCCTGCGCGAACTCGATCAGCAAGGGTGCGATCTGATCATCGCGTCCTTGCCGCCGGAGGACGGGCTGGGTCTGGCGATCGCCAACCGCCTCCGCCGCGCCGCCGGCCCCCGCCCCTCCCTCGGCAACGCCCGACAGTGACGGGCTGATCTGCAGTCGCGACGGGGCATCGGCAGTGACATCCGGAACCCGGGCTGTGGCCCGGGCTACACGGTCGCCCTGTTGCCCCGTCGGGCTGTCCCGGGGATCCGGCTGTTGACGCCGCCCCGGCTCGGCTGAACAAGACAAGTAACGGGCGGCGCGCCTCACAGCAGAATGGCTGCCTCCCCTGCAAGGGGAGGCGGTTGAGGACGGCCGCCTGCTGGATCAGGCGGTGCCAGGTTCAGCGGATCACAAAGGTCGTCACGCTCTGAGCGGGCAGCGAACCGGTGAAGGAGCCGTTCGACATGCCGACCGCGCCCTGGGACGCTACATTCCTGCTCGCGTCGGTCAGCCAGGAAGCGACACTGGAACCGGCGCCGTTCACCATGGTGAACGACTGACTGACCGCGGCCGTCCCCTTGTTCACCGCGACGACGACCGTGGAGCCGCCGCCCCGGTACGCGGAGACGTAGACGTTCGCCGCGGGGTTCGCCGTCGCGCCGATCCGCACATACCCCGGCCGCACGAACCGGGCGAAGTGCGCCATGGCGGCGCCGCGCTTGCTCATCCTGCCGTCCTCGCGCATGGGGCCGTAGCTGCGCCGGATGTACCACCAGATGTAGGCCTGGAACTCGGCGTCCACCATGGCCCGGTGGATGTGCTCCCCCACACCGAGAGCCTGCGGCCAAAGGTCCGCCGAATCCGAGCTGTTGGGGTAGTACACCTCCGTCATCCAGAGCTCTTTGCCCGCACCCTTCTGCTGGAAGAGGGGATAGGGGAAGTTGCCGAACGAAGTGCCGTACAGGTGGGCTCCGATCACGTCCACGTTGGCGAGCGCCACCGGGTCGTTGAGGATCGGGTCCGACATGTTCTTCAGGTACTGGAAGGACTCCGGCGCGATGACCCTGGTACCGATCGAGCCGGCGTTCTCCCTCAGGAACCGCACCATTTCGGCCGGGGTCCACCACGTCCAGTCCTGGGCGTAGTCGGGCTCGTTCTGCACGGAAATGCCGTACAGATTCACTCCGTTGTTGCGGAGGTAGGTGTTGAAGTCGTTCAGGTGCTGGGCGTAGGCGCCGTACATGCTGTACCTGAGACGACGTGCGTTGGTCTGGGTGCCGTGGACGAAGGTCTCCACCATGGAGGCGGGCGGGTTCCAGGGTGACGCGATGACGGCGGCCCCGAGCTGCACCGCACGCTTCGCGGTCGCCAGATCGGGGCTCCAGGTCGCCCGGTCCTCGGGCACCGGGATCCGTAACAGGGTGAATCCCAACTGCCCGTCCCCGGTCCCGAATGCCATGTCCCGCTGAGCCGCGGTGAGGTCGCCGATCCACGCGGCATGCGCCATACCGCCGAAGCCCCGGATCGTCTGCCGCGTCACCGACGGGTCGATGACCACCGCGGCGGCGGCCGTCGCGGACCCGGCGTCCGAGGCCCTCGCGAACGATGCCGTGGCGGCGAGGAGGGGCAGGGCGCCCATCGACGCCACGATGGCCCTCCTGCTCGCTGACCTTCGCCCTTCGACAGGCTCATTCCGACTCTGCGCCATGTCTCCTCCTCGTGACTGCAGCGCGCACTCCGGCACCTTCTCGGCTGCGCCCGCCCGAACAGGCCGCACACCATGGGAGCGCTCCCACTTTCATGAATGAGCCCGCTCGAACTGTTTCAGCCGTACATGGTGTCGATCATCACGCAGTGCTGTGCGGCGACCGCCCGGGCGCCAACGCCGTTCGATATCATGAACGTTGTCCAAGTGGCAGACCCCACGAAGTTAGCGACGCCGGTCACCACGGTCAACCCACGCGGCACAGTCGCCCCACTGAGGCGTCCCTCAAGTGCGGCGGCGCCGGCCCGCTCGCCCACCCGGTGTCGCCGAACGGAGGAGCAGTACCGACCGTGCCGTGCGGGGAGCGGCCAGTGCTGGACCGGTCGACGGTTCCGCCGCTCAGTCCCCTTCGTCGTCCTCGAAAACGAAGTACACGCTCAGCACGCAGGAGAACTCCTCCCCGGCGGGGGCGTTCTCCCAAGCCGTGTCGAGGACGCGGACATCGTGCGCCGCGATCCATTCGGCGGCTTCGGCGAAGGGGTCGGCCATCCGCGAGCCGAAGAACATCTTCCGTGCCACGGGATGCACTTGGGAATCGGCGTCGGAATCGTCGAAGCGGTCGGGAACCATCAGATGGAGATCGGGTTCACTTCTCACACGGCACCTCTTCCGGCAGTCGGGCGCCTGTTCGCGGCGCTCACGGAGGGAGACCCTCATGGTGGTCCGCCAGGTTGCTCGTCGCGCCCCGGACTTCTGTTCGCGCATCGGCGCACAGCAGTCCCGGGCAGTTAGGGGACGGCCTGCTGTCCGTTGCCGACGGATGTGTCCCAGCGGCCACCGGCGCGCCCAACCCGCCGTCCTGGCGTTCGTATCCGCGGCACGGCACACCGCCTGAACTCCACAGCCGGCACCGGCCCCTGGAGGTCCCGGATTCAGGCGCAAGCTACGTGCACCACCTCCCCGCCGGCCTGTCCGTGCCGCCCGGTACGGTCGCTCATGATCGACGAATGGGAGAGCAGATGACGATCCAGCGGCCGGGACTGCCGGAGGACCTTCCGGACCCCGAGGTGCTGTGGGCGCGGTGGGCGCTCGTGGCCGTCGTGGCGGCGACCACCGAGGCCGAGCGTGCGCGCCACCGGACCGGCACCTGGATCGATGACGAGGGACTACACCTCGACGACAGCGGCTGCACCTGGTGGACGTTCTCCCGCTTGGGCGGTGGCCGGTACGTGCTGTACGGCGAGGACGAATCCAGCGCATGCAAGTGGTACGAGCCGCCGGTCGACATGCTGGCGGGCGGCCCTGACTGGCTTCCCCACGAAGAGCTGCGCGACCGCCTCGCGGGGAATGAACTTGGCTGCGTCTACTGGTACGCCAACGGCGCCTGGGCCCGCGCCCCCTACCCCGAGGACCTCGAGGACGACGGTCTGGACTGCGGGTTGAGCCGGTTCGTGGAGCGCGACAAGGCCCACAGACTGCTGGACGAGTACGTCGGATACGGCAGGCCCGCCCGCGCGCTCCTCATGGAGCACGCCGAGGCCCGCCGGCTGACACCGGAACTGCTCGCACAACACGTCTCCTCGCCGGAGGGAGGCGCCCCGGACCTACCGGCGATGACCAGGGCGCTGCGACGTGCCGGGCTGGACGCCCCGCTCTAGCGACTCCTCGAGTACTCGTCCGTGAAGGCGCCGAAGAAAAGTGCCCTCGGTCCTCCGCCCTGAGTTCGCTCGCGGCCCTGCTCGCCGAGTCGGTGTGCTCGGTGCCATCAAGGCCTGCGATGCGCACCAGCCGGGTGGTGCGGGCCGTCGGTAAGCCCGGCAGGACGGCTTGGGCGGCTTTGCCGTGCCCGCCCCTGTGGACGCGCACTCCGAACGCCGCCGTCAGACGGGCCGCGTGATGCTCGCCTGCCCAGGCCGTCGCATGACTGCACCGCGACAAGCCAGGGGCCCAGGCTGGCGCTGCCGTGCGTGGACGTGGCAGCGGGAGGCCGACCCCGATCATCGAACGAACGTGCGATAACTGCTGCTGGTTCGGCCCGTGCGGAGCCGGCTCGCCGCATGCTCCGGCAACGCTGCGGCTGCTGACCGGGCTGCAGAACATCGTGCATCACGCCCGGCCGGTGCCGGCCAGGCATGCGCTGCGGCAGACCGGACAGGGCGGCATTTGCGCCACCGAGTCGAACCTCTGCGCGCCGGGGCGACTCGGACACCCTAATCGGGGAACCGGGAGAGGAGCACTTGACACACAAGAGGCGCCGGAGGTGAGCGGCCCGGCCCTCGCAGCGCAGGAGAGGCGACGATGGCGCGCGAACACGACCTGCAACAGGCTGACCCGGACCCTGCACGGACAACCGCCAGCGACGGCGGCACACGGCGTCGGCCGCTGCGAGAGCGGCACGTCGAGGAGACGGTCGAGGTCAGCGTGCCGGTGCGGACGGCGTACGACCAGTGGACACAGTTCAAGACGTTCCCCCGGTTCTCGACCGTGGTGCGCGACGTCGAGCAGCTCAGGCCGACCGTGACCGCTTGGACCCTCGGCTACGGCCCGCTGCGCCACCGCTTCGCCGTGGAGATCGTCGAGCAGGATCCCGACGCCTATCTGGCCTGGCGCGGTCTGGAGCAGCGCCCCTCGCACCAGGGGGAGGTGGAGTTCCGGCCGACGCAAGGGGGCGGCACGGCCGTTACCGTCCGGATACTGCTGCGGCCACAGGGAGCAATGAAGGCGCTCGCCGGGTCCCCGCGCGTCGCGCGGCTGATCGCCCCGCTGCTGCGCCGCGAGCTGCGGAACTTCAAGGCGTTCATCGAGGGCCTGGGGCAGGCCGGCGGAGCGTGGCGGAGCACCATCCGCAACGGCCGGGTGCAGCACGACGACCCGGAACCGGCCCGTAGCCGTGTGGCTCACTGGCCCGTCGGCTGACCCTCGCACCGGAACCCGGCAAGAGAAAGGCGTACCCCATGCCGAACCCGCCCGCTGAGGAGTCGGAGACCACCCTTTCCGTGACGCCACCGAAGAAGTGGGCGGCCGGAGTCCCGGCGGTCGTGCACGCGCTGGAGTACTCCCTGGAACAGGCCTCCCCGCGTAAGACAGGCGTGGACCTGCTGGCCATGAACCAGGTCGGCGGCATCGACTGTCCTGGTTGTGCCTGGGCGGATCCGGCTCCCGGGCAGCGCCATCGCAACGAGTACTGCGAGAACGGTGCCAAACACATCAATGACGAGGCGACCAGGCGCCGTATCACCGCCGACTTCTTCCGGCAGCACAGCGTCTCCGATCTCGCCGGACGCTCCGACATGTGGCTGAACCAGCAGGGGCGGCTCACCGAGCCGATGATCAAGCGTCCGGACTCCGACCACTACGAGCCCATCAGCTGGGACGACGCCCTGGGCGTGCTCGCTGACGAACTCACCACGCTCGACTCCCCCGACGAGGCCGTCTTCTACACCTCGGGGCGCGCCAGCAACGAGGCCGCCTTCGTCCTGCAGCTCTTCGCCCGCGCCTTCGGCACCAACAACCTGCCCGACTGCAGCAACATGTGTCACGAGTCCAGCGGATTCGCCCTCAACGAGACGCTGGGCACCGGCAAGGGCACGGTCAGTCTCGACGATCTCCACCATGCCGACCTGATCTTCCTGGTCGGGCAGAACCCCGGAAGCAATCATCCCCGCCAGCTCACCGCACTGGAGGCGGCCAAGCGCAACGGGGCCAAGATCGTCGCGGTCAATCCGCTGCCGGAGGCGGGGCTGCGGCGCTTCAAGAATCCGCAGAAGCCGCGAGGAGTCGTCGGCCGCGGCACCCAGATCGCCGACCGCTTCCTGCACATCAAGCCCGGCGGCGACCTCGCCCTGTTCCAGGCCCTCAACCGCCTGCTGCTGGAGGCCGAGGACGCCCGGCCGGGAACCGTCCTGGACCACGACTTCATCGACGCCCACACCTCCGGCTTCGAGGAGTTCGCCCGGCACGCCCGCACCGTCGACTGGGACGACGTACGCGCCGCGACCGGACTGAGCCGCCAGGAGATCGAGCAGGTCCGCGACGAGGTCCTGCAAAGCGAACGCGTCATCGTCTGCTGGGCGATGGGCGTCACCCAGCACAAGCACGGGGTGCCCACCGTCCGGGAGATCGTCAACTTCCTGATGCTGCGCGGGAACCTCGGGCGGGCCGGCACCGGCGCCTGCCCGGTGCGCGGACACAGCAACGTCCAGGGCGATCGCACCATGGGCATCTGGGAGCAGATGCCCGACTCCTTCCTCGACGCGCTCCAGAAGGAGTTCGCCTTTGATCCGCCGCGTCCGCACGGGCTGGACTCGGTGAACTCGATCAAAGCGATGCGCGAGGGCCGGGTGAAGGTGTTCCTCGCACTGGCCGGGAACTTCGTACGGGCCGCCCCCGACAGCGCGGTCACCGAGGAGGCCATGCGTACCTGCCGGCTGACCGCTCACATCTCCACCAAGCTGAACCGGTCGCACACCGTCTGCGGCGCCACGGCACTGATCCTGCCGACCCTCGGCCGTACCGAACGTGACCTGCAGGCCTCGGGCGAACAGTTCGTCACTGTGGAGAACTCCATGAGCCAGGTGCACACCTCCCAAGGGCGCCTGGAACCGGCTTCCCCCGTCCTGCTCAGCGAGGTCGCGATCCTGTGCCGACTGGCCCGGCGCACTCTCGACGGCCGGGCGGACATCCCCTGGGACGACTTCGAAGGGGACTACGGCACGATCCGCGACCGCATCGCCCGCATCGTCCCGGGGTTCCACGACTTCAACGCGCGCGTCACCCGCCCGGGCGGCTTCGAGCTGCCCAACGCCGTGAACGAAGGCGTGTTCCGCACGGCGGTCGGCAAAGCGCTGTTCACCTGCAACGAACCGGTGGTGCCGCGCGCGCCCGCGGGCCATCTGCTGCTGCAGACCCTGCGCTCGCACGACCAGTGGAACACCGTCCCGTACACGCAGAACGACCGCTACCGCGGCATCCACGGCAGCCGCCATGTCGTACTCGTCAACCCCGCCGACCTCCGCGAGCTCGGTCTCGCCGAAGGTGACCAGGTCGACCTGGTCAGTGTCTGGGGGGACGGCACCGAGCGGCGCGCCGAGGAGTTCGCAGTGGTCCCCTATCCGACGGCCCAGGGCTCGGCCGCCGCCTACTACCCGGAGACGAACGTCCTGGTGCCGCTGGACAGCGTCGCCGACATCAGCAACCAGCCCACCTCCAAGGGCATCGTCGTGCGCCTCGAAACCCGCTCCCCCGGCACGACGACGCCCACATCCGGCTGACCCCGAGACGCGCGTCGCAGCGACGGGCCGACCGGTGGCCGGGGTGCCGCCCGGGCGGCACCGGTGCCCAGGGGGTGGGGTCGCCTTCGGCGGTGGCGTTCAGCGCGACGTAGTCCTTGTGCAGCGTCGTGGTCACGCGGCTGGCGGCTTCGGCTTGGCAGGCTTCGAACCACGGGATGGCCAAGGGGAGCTGTTCGGCGACGCCTTGCACTAGCGGGTAGCGGGCCGCTCCCATCGAGATGAAGTACATGCCCGGCAGCCGGGACTCGGCGCCGGGCTGCGGGTCGGGCGCGTGCTGGTAGACGCTGCTGATCCGGTTCCGGAGTCGCCGGTTGGCGGTGATTTCTGTCCACGTGCCGTGTCACGCGTCCGAAGCGTCGGGCGCCGCCTGGGTACTGGCAGCCCCCTGGGCACGGTAGTGCCGCAGAAGGCGTACATAGCGCCGATAATCGGAAAGGCCACCCAGCACATACAAGAGGTTGCGCGATATCGGGAGGAGAAGCGCGAGCATCGGAGCGTACGCGACCCACGCGAACCCGGCCCCCAACGCCGCTGCACAGAACAGGGCCACGCCCGAAGCCGTTTCCGTCGGGGACCCGGTCAGCCACAGCAGGGACGCGAGCTCGGCGAGGAACAACAGTGTGATGATCGCGACGGCGGACAGGACGTACAACACCATGCTCAGACCTGCCCGTGCGCTCACATTCGTCGCCCGCATCTGCCGTGCAACGTCTTCCACCTGCTGTGCGGAAGGATCACCGCCTTCGCGGAACATCGCACGGATCAGGGTGATGGGGCCCGTGAGGGATTCGTACAACTCACGCACCCTGTGACGGCGGTTGTTGATCTCGACCACTGCCACCAACAGGATCACCGGTGCCACTGCGGCGACGGTGGCGGCGTAGGTTTCTGTCATCTTCACCGCGACAGTCTGCCCTCACCTCACTCATTCGTGTCACGGGAACAGCACCGTGCCTCCCTGCCGACTCCACGCGCCACATGATGCTCTCTCAGATCACGCACCATGGTGGGGGACCACATGCGCACACCTACTGTTGCGGCCGCGCTCGCTGCCGCAGCGCTGCTCACACTCGCGGCCTGCGAGGGCAGCGACGGCTCCGGCTCCAGCTCGTCGCACAGCAGCGTCCAGGGCACCGGCGGCTCGGCGGAGGACCATGCCGCGCAGGACGCAGCCCCGTCCGCGCCCGCCGTCGAGGACGAGGCCGACGCGGAGACCGCGACGCTGCCCGATCTGGTGGGCCAGGACCTGCAAGCCGCGCAGGACGAGGCGCAGGCCGCCGGGTTCTATGTACTCGATGATCAGGACGCCAGCGGACAGGGCCGCCTGCAGATCTATGACCGCAACTGGACGGTGTGCAGCCAGGAGCCGCAGGCCGGCACGCACGCTACGGACACGCCGGTGACCTTGTACGCGGTCAAGGACGACGAGAGCTGCTGACACTCCCCCACCGGCTGGCCCGGCCGCCCCCGAGTCCCGGGCCATCTCCGGCCGGGCACCCCGGAGGCTCCGCGGCGCCGCGTCCGGTTTCGATCGGCCGGCTCGGCCGGCTGGCTCGCGAGGACGTCCGGGAACCGACCCGAGCAGGGGCCGGCGTCAGCCTGTCACACGGACGCCGAACTGGAACGATCCGATCGTGCTCATCGACTCGTAGCGTACGTAGGCACCCGGGTACGGGGCGTGCAGTACCTGGTTGTTGCCCGCGTAGAGGCCGACGTGCTCGGTGTTGTTGAAGAAGACCAGGTCACCGGGCTTGAGTGCATTCATCCCGATCCGGGTTCCGTCGTTGACCTGCGTGTAGGTGACGCGGGATATGTGCACCCCGGCCTGCGCGTACGCCCACTGTGTGAGGCCGGAGCAGTCGTACGAGTTGGGGCCGGTGCCGCCGCGCGCGTACGGCTTGCCGATCTGGGAAGCGGCGGCGTTGAGGGCTGCCGCACCGAAGGGAGAGGCGGCCGTCTCGTTGCCGAGGTCGACGCGCTCCGCCGCCGTGCGGCTGGCACGCGCCTCGGTGTCGGCGATCTCCTGACGCTCGGCTGCGGTGAGGGTGTTCAGCAGCTTCTGCGCCTTGCTGAGCTTGGCCTGGATTTCCTTCTTCTTCGCGCCCAGTTCGGTGCGGGTGGCGGCGAGGTCCTTCAGCTTCTCCGTCGCCTCGGCACGCTGCTGGGCCAGCTCACGCTGTTTCGTCTGCACCTTCTTCAGCGACTCGAGTTGCTGCGCGGACAGCGACTGGAGCGTGGAGGCCTTGTCGAGGTAGTCGTCCGGGTCGGCGGAGAGCAGGAGTTGGACCGAGGGGTCGATGCCTCCGGAGCGGTACTGGGCGCTTGCCATGGTTCCCAGCCCCGTGCGCAGTTCATTGAGTTCGTCCTGCTCGCGGGCGACCTTGTCCTGGATCAGGCCGATCTCCTTCTGGAGTTTCTCCTGCTTCTCCTTGGCCCCGTCGTACTGGTTGGTGGCTCGCTCCGCCTCTTCGTAGAGCTTGTCGACCTGTGACTTCACCTCGCTCTTGGTCGGCTTCGGGGCCGCATTGGCGGCCTGCGAGGTGAGAGCCACGGCAGCGGCCGCGGTCGCGGTGAGCACACTCACGCGGGTGCGGTTCTGCGGCTTGGGTCGGCGGTGAAGCGCCACGAAGACGAACTCCTTCTTCCTTCACCGCCCACAGGACAGCCACGTAGACGGCGCCCTCGCACGGCCGCTCACGTCGTGCGAGCGATCATCCGTGCGAGGGTTGCGAGATCTCACTTTAGTGATCTTCTTGTAATCATTTCAAAGTTTGACGCGAACAACTTCGGCCAGGTTCTTCACTCTTGGCGTCCGCATCGTTCACACCGGTGGGTCGGTCAGAAGTCGTCGGCGCCGTTGCGGAGTTCGGGGGTCCAGTAGCCGACCAGGGCCTGGGCGGGATCAGCCGCGATGCCGTCCGAGCCGGGCGCGGTGACGGCGATGACCGTCGAGTCGCCCTCCAGCGTGACCGAGAACGCCGACACGGGTTCGTTGTCCTCGTCGGTTCCGCCGTCCGAGACCTTGAGCAAGGCGTACGCCGGGGCTCCCGCGGACAGCACGACCGGGGCGGCGGGCTTGCTCTTGGCGACGGACGCCACGTCCTGCTTGTGGCTCTCCAGGAGCTGGACGTGCGGGAAGCCCGCCAGGCGGCAGGAGTGCCCCGAGGTGTTCTTCGCGGTGAGGACGAGGTGCGTGTAGGGCGGGCCGTCCTGCTTGGCCGCGGTGACGGTGACGTCGGCGGCGGCGCACGCCGGCGTGGAGGTGCTCGCCTGCCGGCCGGTCGAGTCGTCGTCGGTGCCGGAGCCGGCCGAGCCCGAGGTCTTGTCCGACCCCGTCGCACCGGCCGAGTCCGCGGTCGCGGCCGGGGCGGACGCGCTTGCCGTCGCCGTCGCGGTGGCCGAAGTGGGCGGCGTGGTCGCCGCGTTGTCGTCCTCGCTGCCCTGGCAGGCGGTGAGCGAGAGGGCCAGTGCCGTACCGGCGACGGCCAGCATCGTGGAACGGGCCAGCATCGTGGAGCGGGCGAAGACAGCGGTCATGGTGGGTTCCCCCGGTGAAGTGGTGCACAGCCACCGGCCTGTTGCCGGTGGCCGCAACGATCGGTCGGCTACGACACGTGCGGCAGTCCGGCCGCGCCCTGGTACGAGCCCGAGCGGACTTGCGACGCCGTTCGCGTCGGGCCTCAGTCGATCACCGTGAAACCCTCGCCACCAGGCGGTTCTCCCGGCAGAAGTACCCTCCGTCATACTTCTGCCGGGGGCTCGCACAGGGAGAGCCGGACGATCGGGGATCTCAACGGTGCGCGGTGCCATGCCGGCCAGCGACGAATTCAGGCAGCAACTGCGGCACTTCCGGACCCGTGCCGGACTCAGCCAGGAGGCGCTCTCCGAGGCGGCAGGAGTCAGCGTCAGGGCCCTGGCCGACATGGAACGCGGGCGCACGCTCGGCCCGCAGCGCCGCACGGTCCAGGCACTCGCCGAGGCACTGAAGCTGGACGACGACGAGGCGGCGGATCTGGAGAAGTCCGCCGCACTGGGCCGACCACGTCCTCGCGCCGCCACCGCTCCAGCCGGGCCGAACCCTCTGGCCCTGCCACGCGACATCCGGGACTTCACCGCACGGGGCCCGGCACTCGCACGCCTGCTGGAGCTGGCAGCAACCCTCGACCACGGGAAACCGGGCGGCGACGAGCCCGCGCCACCTACGCCCGTCTCCCCGGTCTCCGTGATCACCGGTCAACCCGGTCTGGGCAAGACGGCCTTCGCCGTCCACGCCGCGCATCGCCTCGCCCCGCGCTTCCCCGACGGACAGTTCGCCCTGGACCTGCGCGGCATGGACGCAGAGCCGACACCGCCCAGGGACGCACTGGCCCGGCTCCTCGCCGCGTCGGGCATCACCGACGCCGCGATACCCAACGGCCTCGACGAACGCGCCGCCCTGTGGCGGTCACTGCTGAGTGAGCGCCGGGTGCTCCTGCTGCTCGACAACGCCGTCGACGAGGACCAGGTCCTCCCCCTGCTGCCCGGTTCCGGGCCCTCACTGACCCTGGTCACCAGCCGCAACTCCCTGGCGGGCCTGAACTCCGTCCACCGCACCGATCTGGCACTGCTGCGTCGCGAGGAGGCCGTGGAACTCCTGACCCGTATCCTCGGCCCCGAACGCGTCCTGGCCGAGGCCCAGGCGGCCCGCGACCTCGCCGACCTGTGCGGGCACCTGCCGCTGGCGGTCCGCATCGCCGGACAGCGCCTCCTCAGCCGGCCGCACGAACGCCTCACCAAACTCGTCACCCGCCTGGCCGCCGAAGGACGCCGCCTCGACGGGCTCCAGGCCGGCAGCCTGCAGGTGCGGGCCGCGTTCGCCCTCTCCTACCGTCAACTCCCGCCCCCCACACGGACCTTCCTGCGCCGCGCCGCGCTGGCCGCGGGCCCAGACTTCAGCCCTGAGACCGGTGCCCTGCTGGCCGGCCTCTCCGTCGACGCGGCCGTCGACTGCGCCGAGGAGCTCACCGATGCCGGCCTGCTCCAGAGCGACGCCGTCGCCGAGCGGTACCGCTTTCACGATCTGCTCAGGCTCTACGCCCTCGAACAGGCCCAGTCGGAGGACGGTCCCGCCATCCGCGACGCCGCCTTGGACCGTACGGCGCGCTGGATGCTCGAACGGGCCACCGCCGCCGCGCTCCACTACGAGGTCCACCAGGAGCGGGCCACGCCCGCCCAGGACCCCGATCCCGACACGGCACCGGTCGGCAAGAGCGAGGCACGGGGGTGGCTGGAGGCCGAGCGGGCGCAGTGGCTGGCCGCGCTGCACCGGGCGCACCGGTCCGGCTGGCACCAGGAAGTTCTGGACACCGCGCAGGCCATGCACTGGTTCTCCGACATGACCCAGCACTGGGAACAGTGGGTGGAGGTGTTCACCTGCGCCACCGACTCGGCACGCGCCCTGGGCGACCGCCGGCAAGAAGCGGTCCACCTCAACTATCTGGCCTGGGCCCACAACCTCTGCGCGCACAACCCGGAGGCCGCCCTGACCGCGGCCGACGCCGCGCTGGAGGCCGCCCGTGAGTGCGGGGACGGGCTTCAGGAGGGCTGGGCGCTCGGCTACGGCGCAGGCGCCCTCCACCGGCAGGGCAGGGCCGAGGACGCGCACGACCGGCTGCGGGAGTCGGCCCGCTGCCTGGCGGCGCTGGACGCCCCCGAGGCCCGGCCGGCCGAGCTGACCATCCTCAACACCCTGGGCAACCTGCTGCGGCACACCGGCCGGGCGGCCGAGGCGCTGGAGATCCACCGCCGCAGCGAGCGGATCTGCCGTACGGGGTTTCCCGGCCGCACGGACGAGTTGGTGAGCCTGTATCACGCCGTCGCCCGGCAGCAGATCGGCAACGACCTGGTGGCCCTGGAACGCTGGCACCAGGCCGAAGCGCCACTGCGCCACGCGCTCGCCGACTTCGAGGCGGCACACATGCCCATCTGGGCCGAGCAGGCCCGCCTGGACCTGGGGCGTGCGCTCTGCGGCATCAGGCACCCCGAGGCCCGGCAGACGCTGCTCACCGCCCGGGACGCTCTGGCGGCGCTGAACAGTCCGCTCCACGTCGAGGCGACGGCTGCACTCGCTGCCCTCGACACCCGAGACGGTGCCTCCACCGCCGGCTGAGCCCGAAGGGGCATGAGGCGGGGCCGGCTCGACCAGTGCAGGTGAGCGGCGTGCGCTGCGCCGGGCAAAGCAACGCAAAGACAGCCCAGCAGGACGCCGGTCGATGGCCCAGTCACGACCGCCGGAACCCGCGTACGAGTATCAATGTCAGTGGCAGGAGGGATGATCCGTTGATGACTTCACTGCTGGACGACGTGCGCGCGAGTGCGGATTGGATCGCTTCCGCTCTCGGCTCTTCGGGATACCAGGCGGATTTCTCCCCGGGCAGCCTGCGTGATGTCGAGCGATTCATGACTGAGCACAGCAACTCGGGTGCGGCAGTGGAGGGCGGCCTGTTGACCGCTGGTCTTGGGGCGCGCCTGTTCGGCGTGGGCTGCTATGTCGGCGAAACGATCAGGCTCGGTCTAGGCGGTGCCTGGGAGGCGGACGACGCCGACCCGGCAGGCGAGCTGAATGTCAGGATCCGGCTCGCTGGTGGATCGGTGATCTGGCCGGTCCAGCGTGTGGTCAAGCGGTTCCAGAATGGCCCTGAGGACAGCCTCACCGCCTATGCGGTCTTCCTCGGTCTGCACGTGCCTGTCGACTGAACAGGCAGTCAGCCATCCGCAGCCGCCGGTTTCCTCGGCCAGAGGGCAGCCACACCGATCACCGAGCACGACGCCAGGGTGTCCCCCACTACCAGTGGCAGTGCCGCTTATCGAGTTGAGCGTGAAGATCATCCCATGCTACTTCTGCAGATTCGTGAAGCTGATCACCAAGCACTGGAAAGGCTGGCCGACATGGTGCTCGGAGACCTGGTGAAGCTGCGGCCGATGGAGCCGTCGGATGCCGAGGCACTGTGGCGCTGGAACCACGACCCCGACGTGATGCGCTGGATGGACGATGGCTACGCCCAGCCGCTGGCCCAGGTCAGGAGGCGGATGGAGGAACGACCGCGCAACGCGTACGGCGACGTGCTCCTAGGTATCGAGATACTCGCCGACGCACAGCTCATCGGCCTGGTCCGATTGCGCGACGCCGAGCCGGAGACCGGATGCGCCGAACTCGACATCTATCTCGGCGAGAAGGACTACTGGGGACGCGGCTATGCCACCGACGCCATGCGGACGATCTGCCGCTACGGCTTCGAGAAGATGCGCCTACACAAGATCACGCTGACCGTCGTCACCGAGAACCACGCTGCTCACCACGTCTACCAGAAGGTCGGTTTCGTCGACGAGGGCAGGTTGCGCCAGGTCTTCCGACGCGACGGCCAGTGGTACGACATGTTCACGATGGGCCTGCTGGAAGGTGAACTCCGCTGATGAACCTGCCCGTGCCGTGTTGCACTGCGGTCGAGTGCCCGGGGCCAGGCCGGTTCCGGCGAGGCAGCCGGCGATGAGATGAGGCCGGTATGGATCTCCCTCAGCGACCAGAGGCCCTCGACGGGGTTGAGGCCGGGTGCGCACGAGCGGGCCTCCCTGCTGCTGATGCGCGGTGAAGAGCAGGTCGCGGTAGCTGACTTACGGTTCGGCGACGCCGCCTGCGGCCGGATCGCGACGCGCACCGAACCGGACACGTGCCGCACCCGGCCCACCCGGGACCCGACGGCCAGCTCAGACGATGAGGGTTCACAAAAAGGCGGGCCTGGGGGACAGGGCCTCACGACTACGCTGCGGGCATGACAAGCGAAGGCGCTGAAAGCAGCAAGGGCTGGACGAGGAACGCGAGTTGGGGCGCTCTGGCACTGTTCCTGATCGCCTTCGCGGGTTTCGAGAGCGTCAAGTACGGCCTTCCGACCACAGCCGCCGCGCTGGTGTTCTTCGCGCTGCCCGACCTGGCCCGGCTGGCGGGGGTCCGCCCACCAGGTCTCCTCTACCAGTCCGTGCACCGCGTATGGATCCCGCTGGCGGTGGTTGTGGGCTACTCCCTCGGGCCCGTCGTATGGCCACCACTGTTCACTGCCGGCCTCGGCTGGCTCACACGGATCGCCATCGACAGAACGCTCGGCCAGCGGCTTCCCGCCGGATCCTGATCCGAGGCGACGGCTCCCGGGAAATGCCGGCCGCTACTTCACGCACCTTCCCAGCGACTGAGGTTGAACTCGTGATGTCGCCGCGTGGCTTAGGTGGGTCTGATGGGGGCGGGCCGGTCCCGGTGAGGCGGCCGTCTTTGGCCAGACCGCTGGCCGCCGCTGATTACCTGGGGCGCTCAGTGCGGACGTCGTACTGTTCGCGGGCGGTGATGACTTCCTCGATGTGCAGCACGGACCACTCCGTGAGCGCCTTCAGCGGTTCCCGCAGCGTCTGGCCGAGCGGGGTCAGCTCATACTCCACGTGCGGCGGCACCTCTGGGTAGACGGTCCGGCTGAGCAGCCCGTCGCGTTCGAGGGTGCGCAGCGTCTGGGTGAGCATCTTCTCGCTCACGCCCGCCAAGGCCTGCCGGAGTTGGCCGAACCGGGAGGTGCCGTTCCGGCCGAGTTCGCCCAGCACGAGGACCGCCCATTTGCTGCCGATCTGGTCGAGCAGGTCCCTCGACGGGCAGCCACGCTCGTACGGATCGAAGGACGGTGTGGGCCCGGTCACGTTTTCCACAACAGCCATCGGCTCACCTCAATGCTATCGGCCAGGTAAGTACCCTACCAAGAAGTGGCTACTCCCCAACGGAGAGCGTGCAGGTCAGTCTGTATTCCATCCCGCCGCGGACTCACCGCGGCAGGCGTGCGAGGCACGCGCGGAAGGAAGGAATGACCATCATGCCGATCGTCGTCACCGGAGCCACCGGCCAGCTGGGCAGGCTCACCGTCGAGGCACTGCTGCGGCGCGGGATCCCGGCCGCGGACATCATCGCGACCGGCCGGGACATCGCCGGGATCAAGGATCTGGCCGACCGGGGCATCACGGTCCGCCGCGCCGACTTCGCGGACACCGACGGCCTGGCCGAGGCATTCGCGGGGGCGGACCGGCTGCTGCTGATCTCGGCCTCGGTCCCCGTGGGCGAGCGGGTCGCCAACCACCGCCGCGTAATAGACGCCGCGGCATCGGCAGGCGTGTCGCTGGTGGCGTACACGAGCACGACGCACGCGGACACGGCAACCACCGTCATCGGTGCCACGCACGGCGAGACCGAGGCGTATCTGCGGGACCGCGGAATCCCCAGCGTGCTGCTGCGCAACGGCTGGTACCTGGAGAACTACACCAGCCAACTGCCGCAGATCCTGCAGAACGGCGCGGTCGTCGGCGCCGCAGGCGAGGGGCGGATCAGCGCCGCGTCCCGCGCCGACTACGCCGAGGCCGCAGCGGTCGTCCTCACCACTGAAGGCCACACCGGCGCCGTGTACGAGCTCGGCGGCGACGAATCCTTCACCCTGACCGAGCTCGCCGCCGCGATCTCCGCTGCGGCCGGAAAGCAGATTACCTACGCCGACCTCCCGGTGGCCGACTTCGCCCAGGTACTGGCCGCCGCGGGCCTGCCCGCCGAGCTGGCGGAGGTCCTCGCTGACGCTGACCGCGGCATGAACCGCGGCGAGATGTACACCGAGTCCGGCGACTTGCGCCGCCTGATCGGCCGCCCGCCCGTGACCCTGGCCGAGGCACTCGCGACCGCCCTGCATCACTGAGGTTGAAAAACCGGCAAATTCCGTCAGAGCCGTCCTTGCGAAAACCATTGGTGCCCGGCTTGCTCCGCTGATGGACTGACGTCCTACCGTGAGTCCGCCGCGTGACGGGGGTAGTGGTCGTGACGGCTTATGACGTGCTTGCCGAGGTGTACGAATGGCTCATCTCGGATGCAAAGTTGCCTCCAGCCGAATTCGCTGCGTCGTTCGACGACGTCCTCAATCCCCTGCCGTCGAACGCTCGCGTTCTCGACTGTTCCTGCGGAACCGGGCAGTTGGCGGTCGGCCTCGCCGGTCGTGGCATGCAGGTTGTCGCAACTGACGCCAGTGAGGCGATGGTTCGTCGGACTGCACAGTTGTCTGAGGAGTTCGGGACGTCCGTCCGGGCCGTACGGGCGAACTGGGAAGAGTTGCCCGGCCATTTCCAGGACAACACGTTCGACATGGTGTTCTGCGTGGGCAACTCGCTTCACCATGCCACGGGCGCGACAGGCAGAGGTGCTGCTCTGGAGTCGATGTCACGGCTTCTGCGCCCCGGCGGGCGCTTGGTACTCACATCCCGCACGTGGGAACTCGTGAGAGCCAGAGGTTCCCGGCTGGAGATCGGTGACCGACTCGTCCGCCGGAACGGTCGCGATGCCGTCGTGGTCTACCGCTGGGAGATTGCGCCGCATTGGGAGGAGGAGCACCACATCGAGATTGCGATCGCGCAAGTTGATGCGACCGGGTTGGTTTTTGTCCGCTCGGAACTGCTCTCCTGCTGGCCCTACCGGTACGAGGAACTCGAAGCCGAGCTGCACCGGGTCGGACTTCAGACGGAACTGAGCACGTTCGATCTTGAGGCCGAGAACTACATGGTGGTCGCGCGGAAGGCATAGACACCGGACTCTCAGTCCCCTGGCCGGATCGTGACTCGTCTCGATCCCTCAACTGACGACGAGTTGGGCCGGTCAAAGGGCATCGGGTCAGCTGCTGGTCGTGGTGAGTTCGACCGGTTGAGCCTCGGGCGCGGGCTGATGCGGGGGCTGGGCGGGCAGGAAGGCGGCGGAGAGCAGGGCGCCTGCGAGGGCGACGAGTCCGGCTACGACGCATCCGACGCTCAGTCCGTGGTCGAAGGCGGCGATGGCGGTCGTCCGCACGGTGTCGGCCAGGTCCGACTGTCCGTGGGCGGCGAGCTGGCCGGAGACCCCGAACGCTGCACCGACCGACTGGTGGGCCAGGTCGCCGAGTCCGGTGGGCAAGGAGGCCGGCAGGCCGGTGTCGAGCCGGGCGCTGTACAGGGTAGCGGAGACGCTTCCGATGATCGCCACGCCGAGGGTGCCGCCGAGCAGGCGGGTGGAGTCGTTGACCGCGGAGCCGACGCCGGCCTTGTCCGCGCTGACCGCGCCCATGATGGATTCGGTGGCGGGGGCGGAGGTGAGGCCCATGCCCAGGCCGAAGAGGACCATCTGCACGGCGATGACCCCGTAGCCGAGGGTCGGGGACATGGTGGCGGCGACCCAGAAGTAGAAGGCCGCCTGGAAGACCAGCCCGGCGGTGACGATCGCCTTGGTGCCGATCCGCACCGCAAGTCGCGTACCCAACGTGGAGCCGACGGCGACGGAGGTCGCGACCGGCAGCAGGTGCACCCCGGCCGACAGGGCGCTGTAGCCGCGCACGAACTGGAAGTACTGGGTGATCAGGAAGATGAAGCCGAACAGCGTGAAGAACGCGATCGTCACCGAAGCGCTCGCCGCGCTGAACCGCATGTCCTTGAACAGCCGCACGTCCAGCATCGGTTCGGTGGCCCGGCGCTCACTGAGGATGAAGGCGGCCAGCAGCACCGCCGCTCCGGCGAAACCTGCCAGCGAGGCGGGCGAGCTCCAGCCGCGGGTGGGGGCCTCGATGATGGTGTAGACGAGCAGCCCCATGAAACCGCTGGACATCACCAGACCCAGATAGTCCAGCCGGTGCGGAACCGCCTCCTTGGAGCGCGGCACAAACAGGGCCACCAGCACGATGACGGCCAGCGAGAGAGGGCCGAGCAGGGTGAGGATGCTCGCCCAGGAGTAGTGAGCGAGCAGGAATCCGCCCACGATCGGGCCCAGCGCGATGGCGACCCCGGCCGTCGCGCCCCACAGGCCGATCGACAAGGCCCGCTCCTTGCGGCTGGTGAACACGCCGGTGAGCAGCGCGAGGGTGGACGGGAACGTCATCGCGGCGCCCAGGCCCATCACCGCGCGGGCGGCGATCAGTTGCTCGGGGGAGGTGGCGTAGCCGCCGAGGAAGCTGGACGCCCCGAAGACCAGCAAGCCGGCCATGAGCATGCCCTTGCGACCGAACCGGTCGGACAGGCTCCCCGCGGTCAGCAGCAGTGCGGCGAAGACGAGGTTGTAGGCGTCCACGACCCACTGCAGCTGCGAGATCGAGGTGCCCAGCTCCCGCGTCAGCGCAGGCAGCGCAACGTTGACCAGGGTCGTGTCGAGGTTGATCAGGAACGAGGCCGTCAGGAGGGCGACCAGCATGAGGGGTTTCGATGGCGATCGAGTCATGGTTTAAATATAGGCACGGCTGGTTTATTTTTTCTACCACATGCTTTATCTGAGGTAAGGTCGTCGTATGCGGAGCTATGACCAGTACTGCTCGATCGCCCGAGGGCTCGACGTCGTCGGGGACCGCTGGACACTGCTGATCGTTCGGGAGCTCTTGGTACAGGGCCCATGCCGGTTCACAGATCTCAAAAACGGGCTGCCCGGAATCGCGACGAACCTGCTCTCGACCCGCCTCAAGGAACTCGAGTCGGCCGGGCTGATCACACGTGAGGACGCGCCGCCGCCCGTCGCCACCGTCCTGTACCGATTGAGCGAGAGCGGGCGGGAGTTGGAGCCCGTCCTCAAGGCACTGGGCATGTGGGGGCTGCGGTTCATGACCGAGGAACGCCCGAAGGACACGTTCCGGGCCCAGTGGCTGGCCTACGCCCCGGCGTGGTTCACCGTCGACGCCGACCCCGGCGCCCCGCCCGCCGTCATCCAGCTCATCGCGGCCGGCGAGACGGCCGTCATCGAGCTGCGCGACGGACAGGTCCACACCCGGACCGGCAGAAGCAGCGACCCCGACCTCATCCTGGACGGCCCGCCCCGCGCCGTCCTCGGACTGCTCGGCGGCATCCTCGACCTCGACTCCGCCGGCCACCTCGGCCTGACCGCCACCGGCCGAGTCGGCCTGCTCGCTCGTCTGCGCCCCGTCCCGCAGGACCAGGCTCCTGGCCGGCACGAAGCGCGCCGATAGACCACGACGACCGCCCCGACCCCGCGTGACACAACCGATGGGGCCTACTTCACCTGGTGCGTGGTCGAGGACGGCTGGCCGCTGCGCCAGGCAGCCGAACGTTCCAGGTCAGTCGCAGCATGGCCATCCGAGCGTCACCGCCAATTGCTTCCAGGACCGCCGAAAAGTGCCCGGCTGCAATGCTTCCTCCATGCGCCGGCTGGGATTGCCTTCAGGTGAAAAGGCTCTGCTCCAGCAGGGCGATGCCCAGTGACGTGACTGTGTGGTGGACCGCCTTGCCCTCGCGTCGGGTGGCAATCAGGCGGGCGTTGCGCAGCACCGTCGCATGGTGGCTCGCGGTCGCCGGCGAGATGTGCAGGCGGCGGGCCAGCTCCGTGGTGCCGCATCCTCCGACGGCCGCCCTCAGCACTGCGGCCCTGGTACGTCCCAGTAGGTCGTCGAGTGAGGGGGCGGTGGACTCGACGCTCTCCCACAGCGCGGTGTCGAGCGAGGGCCCACTGAGGGTGGGGACGGCCAGAACGGGTGCCCGATCCGGGTCCAGCGGCGGGTACAAAAGGTTCACCTGCTGGGTCGAGAACATCGTCGGCGCAATGACGAGACCTCGCCCGTTCAGGTGGACGTCGGCATCGTGGGTGTGGACCACTTCGAGCACGGGCGGCCGCCAGCGGACCAACGGACCGCAGAGTGAGGTGAGGAGCTGCTCGACCCCGCCGTCGGCCATCGTGTCCACGTACCCGGCCCGTACCTCACTCAGATGGGAGCGCACCCTGCTCCAGTAGGGGGCGACGGTGACGCTGTGGCAGGACCGGAGTGCCGTGGCCACCTGGAGGCGAGCTTCCCGGTCGCCGTCCATCAGGTGCCGGGCCCAGGTGCGGTGGGTGGGGTGGAGGTCGAGGTTCTCCAGTTCGATGCGCATCAGGGCGCGGGGAGCCGCCATCAGGTTGTCCACCGCTTCGTCGATGGATGCCGTGTCTCCCATCAGGCTCGTCGCGTCGATCAGCGGTCCCCGTGTGGGCATCAACGCGGCGAGTGGGCCTGCCTGTTGGCCCACACGTCCACGTACCGACAGGTGCCAGCGGCGGAAGGCAAGACTGGCATCGCGGTCCTTCAACAGTTTCACGGTGTCGAACGTCTCCGCCGCCACGCCGATCGTCGTGGCCACACGGGTCCGCGCCAGGTCCTCCGCCGTGAAGTGGATGCGTTTCACCGAGCGCCCCGTTCTGCGCGTCACTGTTCGGCCCACAGCAGTCTCGGTTCCCGACGGGAACCACGCAATGATCAATCAGGCCACGGCAGGCAGCCGAGGAGAAAGGGCAGGATCACCCTCGCACCCCGCGGGCGCAGGGCACGGAGCTGGTGAATGCTTGACCTCTGTCCCATCTCTTGAGCGGGGAGACGAATACCGTGACCGATCTCGATCCCTTCACCGACCTGCTCGACTACCCGATGTACGTCGTGACCGCGCAGGCCGACGGGGAAAAGGCCGGATGCCTGGTCGGATTCGCCTCGCAGTGCTCGATTCAGCCTGCCCGGTTCATGGTCTGGCTGTCCAAAGCCAACCGAACCTACCGTGTGGCCGAGCGCACCGACCGACTCGCGGTCCATCTTCTGCGCCGCGGCCAGGACCAGCTCGCCCGACTCTTCGGCGGTGAAACCGGCGACGACACCGACAAGTTCACCCAGGTCCAGTGGCACGCGGGACCGGGCGGTCTACCGGTCTTGGACGAGGCTCCCGCCTGGTTCGTCGGTCACGTGGAGAACCGGATCGACGGCGGCGACCACGTCGGTTTTCTGCTCGCCCCGGAGGCGACGGAGCGTCTTATGGGCAGCCGCACCCCGGTGCTGACATTCAGCGACACCCATGACATCGCTCCGGGCCACCCAGCGAACTGAGCGGCACGCCCTGGTCGTCGCGACCCTCCTCGATCACGATCCGCCGGCGCACTACCTCTCCGGCCGGGCCATCCACACCACTCGGACAAGAGGCCACACGGCCACCGTGCAGGACGCGCCGGCAGACATCGCCGAGGCCATCGTCACCGCGCCCCCCCCCAGACATCCGGCTCATCATCGCCTTGGCCGCCGTCGGACTCGGCCCGGCCGACGAGCTCTGGACCACCCGGGGCCGCCCGCAAGCTGCCCCCCTCTCGAACGGCTCCGCATCGACAGACAACTCGAGGAGGCCCTCACCCCACGGCGCCGACCCGCTACGCCGAATCCGCCCGCAAGCTGCTCGGATCCGAACCCCGAATGGGCCCGGGTCGTTCTCCATGAACCGCACATCCCAGAATCGTTTGATCAGCCGAGCAGAGCCTCGGTGATCTGGCGGGTGGTCTGCGCGGCAACCCGGGGATTTACAGCGGCGTAGGAGGTGTAGGCGTTCAGGCCGGTGGCCAGGGCCCAGCCTCGGCCCCGGGTCCAGGTGGCGTCGTCGACGCCGAGCGTGGCGCGGAAGACAGCCCGGCTCTCAGCAGACATCAGGGTGAAGGCGATGGTCAGGTCGCAGGCCGGGTCGCCGATGCCGAGCTCGCCGAAGTCGATGACCGCGCTGAGGCGGCCGGCGACGGTCAGCAGGTTGCCGGTGTGGAAGTCGCCGTGGAACCAAACTGGCGGGCCATCCCATCCGGGGGCGCTCAGCGCCGCATCCCACAGCTCGGTCATGGCCGCGGCGTCGAACGCACCGTCAACCTCCGCGATAGCGGCTCGCGTCGCGCGGTCCCGGTCGGTCAGCTGCCGATCAGTGAGGTCCTCGCGAGCGTTCTCGACCGGGAAGTCCTCGGGGACGAATGCCTGAAGAGCGGTGAGGAACTCCGCCAGTTGGACCGCAGCCTCGGACGAGTCGGCCAATGCCTCGGCGGTCGCCACATCGCCGTCCAGCCAGCCGGACACCGACCACGGCCAGGGGTAGCCGAAATCGGGCTCACCCACCCCCGCCGGTACTGGGATGGCCAACGGCAGGTGCGGGGCGAGCCTGGGGAGCCACTCAGACTCCTTCCTGGCCTGTCTTATGGCACCCGCATGGCGGGGCAGCCGGACGGACAGGTCCTCCCCCAGCCGGTAGATCACATGGTCCGAACCGGCCGGGTCGAGCAGCTTGAGAGGCAGCTCGGCCCACTGCGGGAACTGCGTATCGACCAGACGCCTGGCCAGTGCGGCGTCGATCGCGGGGCGGGGGTCCGCGGCTCTCCCGGCTGCCAAGAGCAACTCCTGCGGTGGGCCCGCTCCGTGCGGCGGGCGGTCGGAGCCATAACAGTGCCTCGTGGACTCGTCTGTCGATCGCTTTTCTCGAGTGGCCGTCCTCTGCTCCGCGCACTCCACACGCACGCCTGCCGCAGCAGACCCAGTGTGTTCCCCATGAACCCAGGGGTCTATTGCTGAAAATGGCGACACCTCGTCGGTGCGTGTCCCTTGCCGAGATCGACGAGAGCACCCGGGCCCAGGGCGTGGCAGGCGGCTGCCACCACCCCGGGCGCGGGTCGGGCCATCCGGTCGCCTGGTGCCGGTACTGCGACGGGGGCCGTGCCTGGGCTCACCCGGCAGCGGCCGGCTCCGGGGCGGGGGTGGTGGCCGGCGGGTGCGTGAGGTCGTAGGCGCTTTCTGCGTGCAGGTGGACGTCGACGCCCTCGCGCTCCGCCTCGGGGTGGACCCGCAGGCCCATCGTCTTGTCGAGCGCCTTGGCGATGAGCCAGGTGATGGCGAAGGAGTAGGCGAGTACGGCGAAGGCGCCGACGGCCTGCTTGCCGAGGAGGGAGAGGCCGCCGCCGTAGAGGAGGCCGTCGACGCCGTTGGGGGCGTCCGATGTGGCGAGGACGCCGACCAGGAGGGTGCCGGTGAGGCCTCCGACGAGGTGGATGCCGACGACGTCGAGGGAGTCGTCGTAGCCGAGCTTGTACTTGAGGCCGACGGCGAGGGCGCACACGCCGCCGCCGATGGCGCCGAGGACGAGTGCGCCGACCGGGGAGACCGCGCCGCAGGACGGGGTGATGGCGACGAGTCCGGCGATCGCGCCGGACGCGGCGCCGAGGCTGGTGGGGTGGCCGTCGCGGAGTTTCTCGACGAGGAGCCAGCCGAGCATCGCGGAGCAGGTGGCGGTGAAGGTGTTCAGCACGACGACCGAGGCGGCGTTCGAGGAGGTCAGCGCGGAGCCGCCGTTGAAGCCGAACCAGCCGAACCAGAGCAGGCCCGCGCCGAGCATCACCAGGGGGAGGTTGTGGGGCCGTTCCTGGCCGCCCTCCTTGCCCCAGCCGATGCGCTTGCCGAGGACGAGGATCACGGCGAGGGCGGCGGCGCCGGAGTTGATGTGGACGGCCGTGCCGCCGGCGAAGTCGATGGCGCCGAGCTTGTTGACGATCCAGCCGCCGGTCACGTTCTCGCCGTCGAAGGCGAACACCCAGTGCGCCACCGGCAGATAGACGAGGGTGACCCAGATGCCGGTGAAGGCCATCCAGGCGCCGAACTTGATGCGGTCCGAGATGGCGCCGCAGATCAGGGCGGCGGTGAGGGCCGCGAACAGGGCTTGGAAGGCGACGAAGACGGAGAGCGGGATGACGGCCTTCGGGTCGTCCTTCATGACGCCGCCGAGGCCGAAGTACTCGGTGACGTCACCGAGGATCCCGGCGCCGCCGATCGAGTCGCCGAAGGAGGCCGAGTAGCCGTAGACGACCCAGATGCAGCCGACGAGGGCCACGGCCCCGAAGGTCATCATGATCATGTTGAGGACGCTCTTGGCGGCGACCATGCCGCCGTAGAAGAGCGCGAGTCCGGGCACCATCAGGCAGACGAGTGCCGTGCTCGCGAGCATCCAAGCGGTACTTCCGGTGTCCATGCGCATACTCCCCGGGGAGGTCCAGCTACAGGAGACTTCGTTTCACCGCAGTAGACCCAAGGTGCGTTACAGGACACGCTCATGGCCGATTAAAGCCGGGTTTCAGTGCTGCGGGCTGTCCCCGAAGGCCGTCACCGTCAGGAAGCGGATCGGCAACTCCACCAGCCGCTCCGGGCCGTGCGGGGCCTCGCCGTCGAACTGGAGCGCATCACCGGGGCGCAGGGTGTAGCGGGACTTGCCGTGCCCGTAGACCATCTCGCCCTCCAGCATGTAGAGGAGCTCGGTGCCGGCGTGCTGGAAGAGCGGGAAGACCTCGCTCTGTTCGGTGAGGGTGACCAGCAGGGCGTCCATCCGCTTGTGCGCGCCGCGCAGCGAGCCGAGCTGGGCGTACTCGTGGCCGACCTTGGTGCCGCGCCGGACGATCCGGGCGCCGTGCCCGGCGGGGACGAAGACGGCCTCGCGTTCGTCGTCCATGCCGCGGAACAGGGCGGTGACCGGGACGTCGAGACCGCGCGCGAGCCGGGAGAGGGTGGTGAGGCTGCACGCGGTCTGGGCGTTCTCGATCTTCGACAGCATGGCCTTGGAGATGCCGACCCGCTGTGCCATCTCGCCGACCGACAGCCCGGCCGCCTGCCGGTACTCGCGGGCCCGCACCGCGATGATGCGTTCCAGGGCTTTGTCGTCGAGGTCCGCCGCGGGTTCGGGTTGATCGGTCACCGGCGCATCCTACGCGGTGGGCTTCAGCCGGAAGCGGTCGTGGGGCTGGGCACGGCCCGTGGCGAGATCGGCGGCCATCGCGCCGATGAGCGGGGTGAACTTGGCGCCCTGGCCGGAGCACGGGGAGACGATGACCAGGGGGCCGTGCCGGTCGAGGACGAAGTCGTCGTTCGGGGCGGTGGTGTACAGACAGGTCGCCTCCGCGACCGGGTCGGGGTCCAGGCCGGGGAGCTGGTCGCGGACGAAGTCGCTCACGCGGGTGCGCGACGACGGGTCGACGACACCTGTGCGGGTACTGGCCGTGGTGGGGGTGCCCCGGTCGTGCTCGGCGACCTTCATGGCGGGCAGCGGACCGCCGTCGCCGCCCGACGGCAGACCGTACGTCTGCATGGTGTCGTCCTTGAAGACCAGGGTCGGCCACACGACCGAGGGGTCGCGCTGACGGAAGTGGAAGACCTGCTGCTGGGTCACCTTCAACAGCGGCAGCCGGACCGGCAGTCCGAGCTCGGGCAGCCAGGCTCCGGCGGCGATCACCACGGTGTCGGCGGTCAGTTCACGGCCGTCGTCCGTGCGCAGGAGCACCTTCTCCCCCACCTTGAAGCCGGTCACCCGCACCCCGATCCACGCGTCGGCGCCGTGCTCGATGGCCCTGCGCACACAGGCCGCGACCGTCTCGTCGGCGTCGATCACCCCGGCGCCCGGGTGGTGGAGGACCGGTCCGTCGAAGCGGACGTACGGCCAGCGCTCCGACGCCTCCTCGGCGCAGAGGACTTCGTGCGGCACACCGGCTTTCCCCAACACCTGGCCCAGGCCCTCCGGGTCACGCCCCGCCCCGAAGTCGAGGCCACCGGTCAGGCGCAGCAAGGGAGTCGAGCTGTCGTGCTCCAGTTCGCGCCACTCCTCGTACGCTCGTCCGGTCAGGTCCACGTAGAGCTTCTCGCCGTAGGCCCGTCGGAAGATCCGCGAGCTGCCGTGCGAACTGCCCTGCTTGTGGCCGATGTCGTACGCCTCGATCAGCGTGACCTCGTGGCCGCGGCGGGCCAGTTGCCAGGCAGTGGCCGCGCCCATCAGACCGGCACCCACGACTGCGATCACAGGCCCTCCCCGGGGATCCAGTTCGTGCCCGCGAGCGGGACACGGGCCATGGCGGCGGACTCGATCGTAAGCGCCACCAGGTCCTCGGGCTCAAGATTGAGCAGGTGCCCCTTGCCGCAGGCGCGGGCGAGGGTCTGCGCCTCCATGGTCATCACCCGCAGGAAGTTGGCGAGCCGGCGGCCGGCGTCGACGGGGTCGAGGCGGGCGGCGAGTTCCTCGTCCTGGGTGGAGATGCCGGCCGGGTCGCGGCCGTCCTGGTAGTCGTCGAAGTAGCCTGCGGCGGAGCCGAGTTCGCGGTACTCGGCGTCGTACTTCGGGTGGTTGTCGCCGAGCGCGATCAGTGCCGCCGTGCCGATGGCGACCGCGTCCGCGCCGAGCGCAAGGGCCTTGGCCATGTCGGCGCCGCCCCGGATGCCGCCGGAGACGATCAGCTGGACCTCGCGGTGCACGCCCAACTCCTGCAGGGCGCGCACGGCTTGGGGCAGCGCGGCGAGGGTGGGGATGCCGACGTGCTCGATGAAGACGTCCTGGGTGGCGGCCGTGCCGCCCTGCATGCCGTCGACGACCACGACGTCCGCGCCCGCGTGCACGGCGAGCTTCACGTCGTAGTACGTCCGGGTCGCGCCGACCTTCACATAGATGGGCTTCTCCCAGTCGGTGATCTCGCGCAGCTCCAGGATCTTGATGGCGAGGTCGTCGGGGCCCGTCCAGTCGGGGTGGCGGCAGGCGCTGCGCTGGTCGATGCCGACGGGCAACGTCCGCATCCCGGCGACCCGTTCGGTGATCTTCTGGCCGAGCAGCATGCCCCCGCCGCCGGGCTTGGCACCCTGGCCCAGGACGACCTCGATGGCGTCGGCCGCCCGCAGGTCGTCAGGTTTCATGCCGTAGCGCGACGGCAGGTACTGGTAGACGAGGTGCTTGGAGTGGCCACGTTCCTCGGGCGTCATACCGCCGTCACCGGTGGTCGTGGACGTGCCCACCTCGCTGGCCCCGCGCCCGAGGGCCTCCTTGGCCTGGGCGGACAGGGCGCCGAAGCTCATGCCGGCGATGGTGACGGGGGTCGCGAGCCGCAGGGGGTTCTTGGCGTGCCGAGTGCCGAGCACGATGTCCGTGTCACAGCGCTCGCGGTAACCCTCCAGCGGATAGCGGGACATGGAGGCACCGAGCAGCAACAGATCATCGAAGTGCGGAAGCTTCCGCTTCGCGCCCCAGCCACGGATGTCGTAGATGCCGGTCTCGGCAGCGCGCTGGATGGCGTGAATGGTGGCGCGGTCGAAGGTCGCCGACTCACGCAGGCCGTGGGATGCGGTTTCCATGATTGTTCGAACTCCTCAGAACGCCTAGTACGACGCCGTGTTGTCGACCTTGAAGTGGTAGAGCTCGCGGGCCGAACCGTAACGGCGGAAGTCCGCCGGGTCCTCGTCCCGCTCGGCCGCTTTGAGCAGTTCGGCGAGTTCCGCGAGGTGTTCGGGGCGCATCTCCTTCTCCCTGCAGTCGGCACCGAGGGATTTGACCGTGCCGCGGACGTAGAGGCGGGCCTCGTACAGTGAGTCCCCGAGTGCGTCTCCCGCGTCCCCACAGACCACCAGGCGCCCGGCCTGCCCCATGAAGGCGCTCATGTGGCCGACGTCTCCGCCGACGACGATGTCCACGCCTTTCATGGAGATCCCGCAGCGGGCGGACGCATCCCCGTCGATCACCAGCAGCCCTCCGTGGGCGGTGGCCCCGGCCGACTGGGAGGCGTTGCCGCGCACGCGCACCGTGCCGGACATCATGTTCTCGGCGACCCCGGTACCGGCGTTACCGTGGACGGTGATCGTGGCGCGCTGGTTCATGCCGGCGCAGTAGTAGCCGACGTGCCCTTCGATGTCGACGACGAGGTCCTCCCGGATGCCGCAGGCCACGGCGTGCGCGCCGCGCGGGTTGAGCACGCGCCAGGATGTGGCCTCGGGGGCGTGCAGGGCCTGGTTGAGCTCCCGCACGGACGTGGCGGCCAGGTCGATCAGCGTCGCCATACGTACACCTCTTCCGGCTCGGGTTCGAAGATGCGGGCGTTCTCAATGCCGGGCAGGACGTCCAGCGCCCGGTACTCGGAGGCCATCGCCACCCATGCGCCGGTCTCGGCGACGAGTGCCGGCTTGCAGGCGATGGCGTCGCGGACCACCGCGAAGCTGTCGCTCGTGGCGACCAGCAGGGTGTAGAAGCCGTCGAACCGCTCACACAACAGCTGCAATGCCTTTTCCAGTTCAGCGCCCTGCGCCAGCTGATGGGCGACGAAGCGGGCGCCGACCTCGGAGTCGTTGTCGCTGTCGAATTCCACTCCCTGGGCGCGTAGTTCACGTCGGATGGTGGCGTGGTTGGCGAAGGAGCCGTTGTGGACGAGACACTGTCCGGGGCCGACGGAGAAGGGGTGGGCGCCCTCGGGTGTCACGGCGGACTCGGTGGCCATGCGGGTGTGGCCCACCCCCTGCCAGCCGGTGACCGAGGCGAGCTCGAAGGTGTTCGCCAACTCCCCCGGGTTTCCCGTGCCCTTGAGCACGGCCATGTCGGTGCCGGAGCCGATCACCGTGGCGTGCGGCAGCGTGTCGGCGACCGCGGCGAGCAGCCCCGCGTCCGCGTGCACCACCGTCGTCGCGCCGGCCGCAACGGCCACCGCGTCCGGGAGCACAGCCTCTGCCTCGGCGGGCGTGACGCCGAGCAGCGAGACGACTTCACGGCCTGGAGGGGAAAGGCGGGGATCGCCGTAGACCGCGACGCCGGCCGAGTCCGGTCCGCGTTCCACCATCTGGACGAGCATCGCGCTCAGCAGCTCACCGAGCCGTGGTTCGAGGGAGCGCTCGCGCAGATGGAGCCCCACGATTCCACACATCTCAAGTCCTTTCCGGGAGAGGTCACAAGGCGCAGACGGACGGTCAGAAGGCGGTCAGGTAGCGGTCCAGCTCCCAGGGACCGACCGTGGAGTGCCAGTCGAAGAACTCCTCGCGCTTGAGGTCGGCGAAGTACCGGCTCACCCCGGCGCCGGCCGCGTCCAGAGCGCCGCTGATGACGTCGTCGGCCTGGAGCGCATCGACGGCGTGCAGCAGGGTTGGCGGGAGTTCGGGCCCCTTGCCCGCGGCGCCGGGCTCGCCCGGGTCGAGGCCGCGCTCGATGCCGTCGAGGCCTGCGGCGAGGGCCGCGGCAGCGGCGAGGTAGGGGTTGGCGGCACCGTCGCCGCCGCGCAGCTCGATGCGGTTGCCGTCGGGTACGCGGACGAAGTGGGTGCGGTCGTTGCCGCCGTAACTCGCCAGACGTGGCGACCAGGTGGCTCCCGAACGGGTCGACTGCGCGCCGGTGCGCTTGTAGGAGTTGACCGTGGGGGCGATGACCGCCTGCAGTGCCTGTGCGTGCTCGACGATTCCGGCGACGAAGGAGTAGGCAAGCGGCGAAAGCCCCAGACCGCGCTCGTCGGTGGTGTCGGGGAAGGCGGGCTCGTCTCCACGCCAGAGCGACATGTGCAGGTGCATGCCCGTACCAGTGCGGTCGGTGAAGGGCTTCGGCATGAACGTGGCCGTCATGCCGCGCAGTTCGGCGAGCACCGACACCAGATAGCGCATGGTGATGACCCGGTCGGCGGTGGTGAGGGCGTCGGCGTACTGGAAGTTCTGCTCGAACTGGCCGTTGCCGTCCTCGTGGTCGTTGGCGTAGTTGCCCCAGCCGAGGGAGTTCATGGCACGGGAGACCGCGGTGAGATGGTCGTACATTCGAGTCAGCCCGCGAGCGTCATAACAGGGCTGAGCAGCGGTGTCTTTGGCGTCGGCAACGCGGAGCACACCGTGCTCGTCCCGGTTGACAAGGAAGTACTCCACCTCGGCACCCACGGACATCGACAGGCCGTGGGCCGCCGCGCGCTCCAGCAACCTTTGGAGGATGATGCGCGGGGCATACGGCCAGGGCTCGCCCTCCACGTACGGGTCGCAGTGGACCAGGGCGAGGCCCGGTTTGACGAAGGGGAGGGGTGTGTACGAACGGGCGTCCGGTCGGGCGATGACGTCCGGGTCACTGGGCTGCTGGCCGAGCGCACCGGCCGCGTACCCGGCGAAACCGACGCCCTCGTCTCGCAGTTCCTCGACGGCCTGGGCCGGCACCAGCTTGGCACACGGCTTGCCGGTCAGGTCGACGAAGACGGCCAGAACGAACTCGGTGTTGTCGGCATGAACCAGCTCCGCGAGATCGGGATCGGTCGGCACGGGTTCCTCCCTGCCCAGTAGAAAGTGTTTCCTCTAATGAATCGGCGTTGCATATGAGTAGACGCTGTTGGTGTTACAGGGTGATTTCTGCCTGGCAAGGTCTCCGTTAGCCGACGCATTCGGCCGCAGCGCACGGACCAGGTGCGCCGAACCTGTCGCGGTGAGCGGATACGTCTGAGCTACCGTCAGCTTCCGCGCCCTACCGGTCTAGAGCTCGCCACCCACCCCACCTCCAAGGAGCAGTTGGCCGTGAACGTCGAGATTCCCCCGCACGTCCGCGAGACCGCTTCTCAGCTCGGGGACGGTGTGCCCTACGCGCTGAAGGTCCTGGCCGGCCGGCTCGCGGATGACCCGGATCTGGGTGAGCCCTCGAGTCTGCCCGGCATCCTGAACGTGATGATCGACGGCGGTCTTTTCGAGGACTGTCCTGACCTGGCCGTCGGCTACATCCGAGAGCCCGACAGGATTGTGATCCGGTTCGTGACCCCTGCCTCCTTCGCTCAGCCCGCGACGGACGCCCCCGGCGAACCTGAACGGCAAGGGCAGGAGCAAACTGTTGATCCCACTGCCGAGGCACTCACCGTCCGGGAGGTGGCGGACGCCTGGCGCCGCATTACCGGTTGGCTCCAGGCCCACGCCCCCGCCTCTCACGCGGCTCTTCGGTCCGGCGCGAGTTCCGCGGCCGTCGCCGCTGTGGAAGGTGATCTCGGAGTACAGATACCCATCGAGCTGCGCGCCCTGTGGCTGTTGACCGCGGGCGACGACGGAGCTCAGGGCTGGGGGTGCCTGCCGGGCAACCAAGCTCTGATGACCTTGGATGCTGTGCGGGCCCTTTACCGGATGAAGCTGGACGCACAGGTCTCGACGGACGCCCTCAACTCCGGCCGCCCGGAGGAGGAGCGGATCACGGTATGGGAGGCCACCTGGATTCCGGTGGTCGCCCTGGGGCCGTCCGACAACTCCTCAGGCCTGTACCTGGATGCAGAGACCGGCTACCTGGGCCGCTGGTCCCGCTACAACGAAGCCCCTGGCGAGGAACGCGACACGTTGGTCACCTATCTGGAAGAGATGGCCGACATGCTGGAATTCCCGGCTCTGGCCGCGCGGGACAAGCCGGGGCTGATCGAGGGGGCGTTGGTGTGGCTGAGCAGTATGGACCACGCGCAGGAAGAGCGCTGGCAGTCCTTGACGGATTGACTCGCCCCAGGCGCGGGGACCGGCCCGGCTGCCGGCGCCCGCGCTGTCTTTCAGGTGCGGCCAGGTGCTGCCGATCATTTTCCACGTGCAGGTCGTGGCGGGGGACGTGCTGTGTCCGTGTCCCGGCAGGGTCACGACGAAGCCGCCGCCGATCGCCCCCGGAGCCGGGAGGCGGGACTCGATCTGGTCACGGCTGCGGGCACGGTCACTCCTTCCCGGTGAGCAGCCGCCGCGGATTGGCTACGCGGAAGGCGTACGCCGCGGCTCCGCCCAGACCGAAGCCGGGGTGACGTGGCGGCTTCGCGTAGGGCCGGTCCGAGCCCTGGACGACGGCGGCCGGGCCGAGGGCGCGGACGATCGCGTCGACGGCGGCGGGGCCGTATGAGGACGTCTCGACGAACATGCTCGGGTCGGCCTCCTGCTGCGGTCCGCCCCGGGCGGCGAACCGCTCCCCGTGCAGCGGTGCGAGCCCGGCCAGCAGGGCGAAGCACACCCGCAGGCGCGGATGGCGCGGCCGGCCGAAGGCGCGAAAGGCGAACCAGGCGGAGTGCATCTGCTGGACGTAGGGCACCATCGCGGGCCACCAGGCGGGCCCCTCGGAACCGTCCGGCGCGGGGCCCGGGTGGACGAACAGTGGGAGGTTGCGGTCTTCGAGCAGATCGAGCAGCGGGGCGCAGCGCGCGTAGCCGGCCGCGTCGGCCAGGGCGTTCGCCGGGAGCTGGAGGCCGACGAACCCCCGGTCGAGGTCCTTGGCCGTCGCGTCCGCGTCGATCTCCCGTACGCAGGCGGCGGCCCAGGCGCCGAACGGTGCGGGGAGCTCGGCCGCCCCGTGGTGGTAGGCGTCGAGCAGGGGCCGCGCCTGGGCCGGGGGCAGCCACTCCACGCCGATCGGGGCGGACAGCGAGACGAGCGCGCGGCCGAGGCCGTCGGAGGCGGCGAGTTCCGTACGGCGGGCGATGTCATGGTCGGCGGGCGGGATGTCGTAAGGCGGCTCGCCGTGCAGGAACAGGGTCCAGCCGTCCAGGAACGGTGGTTCGCGGCGGGTCCGCAGGGCCTCGATCAGGGAGGGGGTCCACAGATGCTGGTGTACGTCGACGGTGGTCATGACGCTCCTCCCGCCAAGGCGCGCAGGGTGGTCCGTATGTCGTCCGAGGCCAGGATGTCGCGGCTCACCGCCTCCACGACGACGCCGTGCGGCCGGTCGTCGTCCAGGCGGGGCACGAGCTTGCGGATCGCGCGGTGCAGGAGCGCCGGTCCGCGTCCCAGGGTGGACGGTGCGGCCAGATCCACGGCCTGCGCGGCGACCACGGCCTCCACGGCGAGCAGCTGGCGCAGCCGGGTGAGCATGGTGGTGAGTCGCCGTGCGCCGAGGGCGGCGTTGGTCGAGTCGTCCTCGACGGCGTCCGCGCCGTGCCGGGGGTCGGTGGACACGGGTGCGGACAGCATGCGGATCTCGGCGACGAGGGCCTGGGCCGTCTTGGTCAGCGGTGCGAAGCCCGAGCGCTCCGGGCCGTACGGGGAGAGGTTCGCGGGCAGTCCGCTGACGGCGGGGTCGAGCAGCCGTCGCATGCGCTCGGCGGAGATCGATGCGGTCTGTGTCAGGGCCAGGGCCAGGGTGTCGAAGGCGAGGGCCAGGGCGGGGGTGTGGAAGTTGCCGGACGAGAGGATCTCGCCGGTGCCGGGCAGGACTACCGGGTTGTCTCCGCAGCCGTTCAGTTCGGGGTCCAGGGCGGCGTCAGCGAAGTCCAGTGCCGTGTACGCGGCGCCGTGCACCTGGGCGGCGCAGCGCAGGCTCACGGGGTCCTGCACCCGCCGTGCGTGCCGGGGATCGCCCAGCTCGCCGCCGTCCAGCAGGGCGAGCAGTTCGGCTGCCGCGCGGGACTGGCCGGGTGCGGGGCGCAGGCTCAGCACCCGGGGGTCGAGGGGGCTGGTGTTCGCCCGGAAGCCTTCGTAGGTCAGTGCCGTGACCGCCTGGGCCAGGGTGAGGGCGGCGGCCGCCTCATGCAGGGCGAGCGCACCCTGTCCTGCGGCCAACGGGCTTGCGCTGCACAGCACATGGCCGTCCTTCGGGCCCAGTGTGGCCGGGGTGAGACCGGCTCGGCGCAGTGCCGTGGCGCCGTCGAGCACCTCGCCGCCGAACTCGGCGTGGCCCTCGCCGGTGACGACCAGACCGACATGGGCCATCTGGCACAGATCGGAGGCGCCGATCGAGCCCACCTCGGGGATCACCGGATGCACCCGCGCGTTGAGCATGTCGACGAGCAGCCGCGCGATCTGCGGCCGCACTCCACTGCCGCCGCCCGCGATGCCGTTGACGCGGGCGAGGACGGCGGCGCGTACGACGGGGGCGGACAGCGGATCGCCGACCGCGTTGGCCCGTCCACGGACCGTGCGCAGGCTGAACACCTCGAGTTCGTCGCGGGGCAGTGCGTAGGACGAGCGGGTGCCAAGACCTGTCGTCAGGCCGTATGTCGGCACCTGGCGGTCGACCACGTCGTCCACGACGGCTCGTTCGCGCTCCAGGCGGGGCAACACCTCGTCCGCCAGGGTGACTTGGGCGCCGTGCCAGGCGACGGCGACGACATCGTCGTAGGACAGCGTTTTCCCGTCGACGGTGATCCCCGTCATGAGAACCGCAGCTTCTGGCCGAGACCGCGCTCCTCGGCCTTCCTCAGCATGGCCGCGCCCAGTGCGATGTCGGAGAGGGAGAGGCCGCGGTGCCAGAACAGGTTGGTCTCCTGCGCGCTCTCGCGGCCGGGCTTCCTGCCGACGACGATCTCGCCCAACTCCCCGTGCAGGTTGTCCTTGTTGAGCTTGCCGGAGTCCACGTGCCGGCGCAGCGCGCCGAACGGGCCGGCATGTGCCTGGCCCCAGTCGTCCATCACGATCTTGTCCATGATGTCCGTGAGGTCGAACTCGACGGCGCTGTGTGTCCCGTAGGGCACGACCAGTGAGCCGGGGGCGATCCACTCGGTCTTCAGCAGCGGCTCCGGGCGTTCCAGGCGGGACGCCTCCACCACGATGTCCGCGCCTTCCACGCAGCTCTTCCAGTCTTCGGTGACGATCACGGGCTTGCCGAGTTCTCGCGTCAGACGCTCGGCGAAGGCCTCGCGGCTCTCGGGGCGGCGCGAGTGGACGCGTATCTCGTCGAGGTCGAAGATCCGGTCGAGCAGGCGGACGTTCCAGTACGAGGTGGCGCGGGCGCCGATATGTCCGAGGACCTTGGAGTCGGGGCGGGCCAGGTGGCGTGCCCCGAGTGCGGTGAGGGCGCCGGTGCGCATCTCGGTGATCGCGGTGGCGTCGAGCACGGCCACGGGCATGCCGCTGCGGGGGTCGAAGAGGTTGAGCAGCGCCATCTCGGACGGCAGACCCTGCTGGTGGTTGTCGACGTAGTCGCCCACGATCTTGACCCCGGCCAGCGCGAGCGGCGCGATGTAGCCGCGCAGGACGTTGAAATGGCCGTTGAACGCGGGATCGGGCACGAGGTGGACGCGCGGTTCGATCACCGTCTCGCCCAGGCCTTGGGCGCGCAGACCGTCCTCGACGGCGTCGAGGATCTCGATGTCGGTCAGCTCGAGCTGTTCGATGTCCGAGCCGTTCAGGAAAGTGAACCAGACCGGTTTCACGGCGTCTCCCTACGTCTGAACTGGCATTTTGCACGGCACAACGTGCGCAGAACATGGTCATTCCGGGCGCCCCTGGCCTGATTTCGCACGAACGTAACGCGCCGTTCACAGCAGAGCATTGACTGCCCATTCAGTCACCCATAACTCTGCATGACCATATGCAGTCGGGTAAGGGGCAGCCTTGATCAGATTCGACGCGGTGAGCAAGAACTATCCAAACGGCACCACAGCCGTGGACGAGTTGTCCCTGGAGCTGGCCGAGGGCGGCATCACGGTCCTCGTCGGTCCCTCCGGCTGCGGCAAGACCACGACCCTGCGCATGATCAACCGCATGGTGGAGCCGACGGCGGGGACGGTGAGCCTGCGCGGCCAGGACATCCGCGACGTCCACGCCCCCGAGCTGCGCCGCGGCATCGGGTACGTGATCCAGCACGCGGGACTGTTCCCGCACCGCACCATCCTCGACAACATAGCCACCGTTCCGCTGCTGCTCGGCTGGAGCAAGAAGAAGGCCCGGGCACGAGCGGCCGAACTGCTGGAACTGGTCGGACTGCCGGCCGAGATGGCCACGCGCTACCCCAACCAGCTCTCCGGCGGACAGCAGCAACGCGTCGGAGTGGCAAGGGCGCTGGGAGCCGACCCGCCGGTTCTGCTGATGGACGAGCCCTTCAGTGCCGTCGACCCGATCGTGCGGGCCGAACTGCAGGCAGAGTTCATCCGGCTGCAGAAGGAGCTGCACAAGACGATCGTGTTCGTCACCCACGACATCGACGAGGCGATCAAACTCGGCGACAACATCGCGGTGTTCCGAACCGGCGGCAAACTCGCCCAGTTCGACACACCCGAGCGACTGCTCGCCCATCCCGCCGACGACTTCGTGGCCGGCTTCGTCGGCCAGGACCGGGGCATCCGCCGGCTGTCCTTCGTCAAGGCCGGCGAAGTGCCGCTGCGCGAGGGTCCGGTGCTGACGACGACCACTGCCGTGGCGCAGGCCCGGGCGACGGACGAGCCGTGGATCCTCGTCGTCGACGACGCCCGGCGACCGCTCGGCTGGGTCGAGGCCGCCGCAATCCCCCAAGGCGGCACGCTCGCGGACGCGACCCTGACACCGCTCGGCCACACCTTCAGCCTCGTCGGCGACTCGGCGCGGGCCGCCCTCGACGCGGCACTCCTGTCGCCCTCCCGGCTCGCGGTGGGCGTGGACGTGGACGGCGCGGTCATCGGAGTAGTCGACGCGTACGAACTGTCCGCCGTCATCGCCGTCGCCAAGGCGGAGGCCGCCGCAGGCACCACGGACGGGGGTGACGCATGAACGACAGTGAACCGCTCATCCGCTGGGGGTGGATCGGCGATCATGCCGGCGAGCTGGCCGACTACACCGGTGTCCATCTCAGACTGGGCCTGCTTCCGGTGCTGTTCGGGCTGATCATCTCGATTCCCCTCGGCATCCTGTGCCACCGCTGGCGCTGGCTGTACCCACCGGTCCTGACCGTGAACAACATCCTGTACTCGATCCCGTCACTGGCCCTGTTCATGATCTTCGTCAAGTACACCGGGCTGACGGAACGCACGGTGATGATCCCGCTGACGCTCTACACGCTGTCGGTCCTGGTGCCCAACGTCGTGGACGGGCTGGCCTCGGTGCCCGAACCGGTCAGACAGGCGGCCATCGCGATGGGATTCGGACCGGTACGCCGTGTCGTCCAGGTCGAACTGCCCATCGCCGTACCCGTCGTCATCGCCGGCGTACGCGTCGCCGCCGTCTCGTCCATCAGTCTCGTCGCCGTGGGACAGCTGATCGGACAGGGCGGGCTCGGCTACTACATCACCCGCGGCCTCCAACTCGACTTCCCCACCCCGATCGTCACCGCGATCGCCCTGATCATGCTGCTCGCGCTCACCACCGACGCCCTGCTGGTCCTGGCGCAGCGGCTGCTCACCCCGTGGTCCCGGAGCAAGGTGACGACATCATGAACGATCTCCTGAACCAACTCCGGCTCGTGTCCGACTGGTTGACGTCCTCACAGCAGTGGCACGGCGCGGAGGGCATCCCCCAGCGGCTGCTGGAACACCTCACCTACAGCGGCGTGTCACTGCTGTTCGCCGCCCTGATCGGGCTGACGTTCGGGCTGCTGGTCGGGCACACCGGCCGCGGGGCGTTCGCCGTGGCCAGTGTCGCCAACCTCGCGCGGGCGATCCCCACCTTCGGCCTGGTCGTCCTCGTCGTCACCCTCGCCGGGCTCAGCACCACGCCCGTGCTGATCGCCCTGACCGCGCTCGCGGTCCCGCCGATCCTCATCAACACCTTCGAGGGCGTCCGAGGCGTGGACCCCGCCACCAGGGACGCCGCCCGCGGGGTCGGCATGACCGAGTGGGAGGTCCTGGTGAAGGTGGAGGTACCGATGGCGCTGCCGCTGATCCTCCTCGGACTGCGGGTCGCCGCCATCCAGATCGTGGCCACCGCGACCGTCGCGGCCTACCCGGGCCTCGGCGGCCTGGGCCGCTTCATCGTCGACGGCCTCTCCCGCAACGACTACGAACTCGTCATCGGCGGCTCCACCGTCGTCGTCGTCCTGGCGCTCCTCGTCCAGATCGCCTTCACCGCGCTACGGCGCGTCATCGTCTCGCCGGGCCTGCGGGTCTCGGCGTCCAGATCCTGAGTTTTTGGGCTCCAGGGCTACTGAGAAAGGAAACACCCATGCGAGGCATGTACCGCGGCGCCGCCTTCGGCCTGATCACCGCACTCTCGCTGACCGCCTGCGGCAGCGGCGACTCCAGCGACAGCAATCCACTGACGGACGGCAGCAAGGACAGCGGCGGCGGTGGCAAGTCCCTCGTCGTCGGCTCGGCGAACTTCCCCGAGAACCAGCTCCTCGCCGAGATCTACGCCGAGGCCCTGGAGGCCAAGGGCCTGAAGGTGACCCGCAAGTTCGACATCGGAGCCCGCGAGGTCTACTACGACCAGATCGTCAAGGGCGGTATCCAGGTCTTCCCGGAGTACAACGGCGCCCTGCTGGCGACCGCGGTCGACAAGACAAGCACCGCGACCGGCACGGAGGAGATCAACGCCGAACTGAAGAAGAAGCTTCCGTCGTCGGTGGAGATCCTCGACTCCGCCGAGGCCCAGGACAAGGACTCGGTCACGGTCACCGCCGAGACCGCCAAGAAGTACAACCTCAAGACCCTCGCCGACCTCAAGCCGGTGGCGGGCAAGTGGACGATCGGGGCCGGTTCGGAGTTCAAGACCCGCACCCAGGGCTGGGTCGGCCTCAAGAAGATCTACGGCGTCGAGTTCGGGAAGTTCCAGCCGCTCGACGCCGGCGCGCAGAGCACGCTTCTGAAGCTCCTGGAGTCGGACAAGGTGCAGGCCGCCAACATCTACACCACCGACCCGGCCATCGTCGCGGACAAGCTGGTGGTCCTGGAGGACCCGAAGAACCTCTTCTCCTCGCAGAACGTGACGCCCCTGGTCTACAAGTCCGCGGTCGACGACACGGCCAAGGCGGCGCTCAACGCCGTCTCCGCCAAGCTCACCACCGCCGACCTGCAGGACATGATGAAGAAGCTCGTCAACGACAAGGAGGACGCCGACACCGTCGCCAAGGAGTGGCTGACGAAGGCCGGCATCGTGAGCTGACCGGTTCGGCGGCGCGAAGGCTCAAAGACAACTGAGTTCACGCCCGGGCCCGGTCGGGCCCGGGCGCGTCTCGGGTCAGGCGCGAACGGGTGCCGTGGTGCGGGTCGGCAGTTCGAGTCCGAGGTTCTCGCGGAGCGTGGTGCCGGTGTAGTCGGCGGCGACGATCTTTCGTCTGCGCAGCTCGTGCAGGAGGCCGTTGACGACGAAGTCGTGCTGGCGTGGGTCCGCGAGGCCGCTCAGCGAGATGACGTCCAGGACGCCTGCGCGGAAGCGTTCCTCGACGGCGTCGGCGAGTTGCTCGGGGGTTCCCGCGGCCGCCCAGTGTCCGGTGTCCTGTGCCGCGATGATGAGCTCCCGCAGGGTGTGGCCCTGCCGCGCGTAGCCGGTGAAGATGTCGACCCGGCCACGGCGGCGGTTCACCGATGCCACGTCGGGCAGCAGGCTCTCCGGCAGCGGCTTGTCGAGCGGAAGCTCCGACAGGTCGACTCCCCCGCCGAGCATGTCGACCAGTTGGGCACGGCCGCGGTCGAAGTCGATCGACTCCCGCTTCTCGCGCACGAGCCGCTTGGCCTCCTCCTCGGTGGCGCCGTACGTGGCGTGGAAGGAGCTGAAGATCAGCGGCAGTCCGTCGGCCCGTCCCAGGTTTCGGGCCTGGCCGCGGATCTTCCGGGTGAAGTCCAGGGCGTGGTCGAGCGTGGGCAGCGACGTGAACACGATCTCCGCGTAGCGGGCGCCCAGCGCGGTCCCCGCCTCGGACTGCCCGGCCTGTATCTGCACCGGACGCCGCTGCGGCAGCGGCGGGATGTTCAGCGGACCGGTGACGGTGAAGAACCGGCCGGAGTGGTGGATCGGGTGCACCCGGTCGCGGTGCAGCACCGCCCTCCCGTCCGCACCGGCCGTCAGCGCGCCGGGTTCCCAGCTGTCCCACAGCGCGTTGACCACGTCCAGTGTCTCCGCGGCGCGCGCGTAGCGCTCCTCCGGGCTGGGCAGTTCGCCGGCACCGAAGTTCTCCTCACCGATCGAGGAGGTCACCAGGTTCCAGGCGGCCCGCCCGTTGCTGACGTGGTCGAGGGTGCCGAAGAGCCGGGCCAGGTTGAACGGGTGATGGAAGGTGCTCGACACCGTCGCGATCAGGCCGATCCGGGAGGTCACCTGGCTCAGCGCCGAGACGAAGACCAGCGGCTCCTGCGAGCCGATCGCGCCCTGGGCGTCGAACCTGAGCAGATCGGCGGTGAACAGCGCGTCGAACCGCGCCGCTTCGGCGAGTCTCGCCACCCGCACGGCAGTGTCCAGGGTGGATCGGGTCGGGTCGATCGCCAGGTCGTACGTCTCCGACGTGCCACCGGCTCCGGTCACGGTCTTGAGTGTTCTGGGCTGCTTTGCGCTCACTGTTCATCCGTTCTGATGGTTGTCTGTGGCATCCGGGAGCGGCGGCTGCTTCTGGCAGCCCGGGGGTGGCCCGCGGGCACGCGTGATCAAGCCCGGTCGGGCATCACGGGTGGGGCGGGGCTGCCGGCAGCAGGCCGGGAGGCGTGGTCAGCGACAGAGCGCGGCGTGGGTCCGGCACAGGTCGACATGGCGGCGCTTCGTCCAGACCGGCGGCACAGCCGCGACCGGTCCGACGTGCGTTGCCCTCACCATGACTCCCATCAGACCGGGCGCGAGTACCCGGCGGTGCGCGGATCAGTTTGATCAACGGCATCATGATGTGCCGCTGGACCACAGGACCGCAAGGCCGCCTGTGGACGTGCGCAGGTAGCATCCGGCGCATGGACGTGGCGACGGGTGCACTGCCCAGAGGGCTCGGGCTGGTGGAGCGGGTGGTCCGGGGGGAGCTCGACAGCCGAGGGGGCCCCGGAGTGGTCCGGCTGGCGGAGGAGAGCGGGCTGGACAAGGGGCAGGCGTCGCGGTTGCTGCGGGATCTGGTCGGCACCAGGACCCTCGCCAGGGACGGGAACGAGTTCCGTGCGGGGGCGGATCTGCTGGCCGTCGCAGCTGAGGCCGGGCCGTCGGGCGTGGAAAGCCGGGCGCTGCTGCGGGAGTTGGTGGTCCGGTTCGGGGCGTGCGCGTACGTGGACGTGCTCTGTGGGGCGATGGTGCTCTCGGTGCGGGCCGAGCTGGCGGCCTGGGCCGAGTTCTCCTGGGCGCGGGCGGGGCGGCTGACGCCGGTGTGGTGCACCGGGGCGGGGCGGGCGCTGCTCTTCGACCACTCGCGGGCACAGGTGGCGCAACTCCTGGACGGTGAGGACTTCATCGGGGCGGGCGGGCCCTACGCGCCTCGGACCGTGGACGATCTGCTGGCGCGGGTCGCCGCGGACGCCGAGCGCGGGGTCGCGGTGTGCGAGAGCGAGTACGACGAGGACGTGCTGGAGGTGGCTGCGCCGGTGCGGGACGCGCGCGGGGGCGTGGTGGCGGCGGTCAGCGTGGTCGTCCCGCACGCGGCGGCCAGGGACGACCGGGACGAGATCGTCGCCGCGATCGGTGACGCGGCGGTGCGACTGGCCTCCCTCCTCGGCTGAACCCCGGCCGGACCGTGGCTGCTCAGTCCTGGTCCGGCTCCTCGTCGGTCGAGCGCAGTGCGGCGCTCAGCCAGTCGCTCCAGCGGACCACCGAGTCCGCGCAGGCCGCCGTTGCCGGCTCCAGACGGCGGCGCGGGCCGACGACCTGCACCGCGGCGACGATCTCTCCGCGGAAGTCCCGGACCGGAGCCGCGAGCGAGTAGAGGCCGGGTTCGGCCTCCTGGTCGACGATCGAGTAGCCCCGCTTGCGGGCCGCGTGCAGGCGGGTCAGGAAGTCGTCCAGGTCGGCGGGGGTGTTGGGGCCGTGGCGGACGAAGGCGGTGCGGGCGAGGACGGCGGCGACCTCGGTGTCGTCGGCGTCGAAGAGCAGGGCCTGTCCGGCGTCGCTGCAGTACGCGGGGTAGGCGCGGCCCACCCAGGAGACGAACGAGGACAGTGCCGGCGGCATCGACTCGAGGATCGTCACCGAACTGGCGCCCCGCAGGACCCCGAGGTAGGCGCACTCCCCCGTGTCGGCGGCGACGCCCTCCAGCGCGGTGCGGCCGTCCCGCCGCAGGCGTGCCTCGGTGATCTGCTGGGCCCGCGCGTACAGCTCCCAGGCGACCGAATAGCGCAGCGATGCGGGATCACGGCGCAGGAAGCGGGCCGTCTCAAGGCTCCGCAGGATGCGGGAGACCTGGCTTCGTTCGCGGCCCAGCAGCGCCGCGACCTCGGCGGCGGTGTGGCCACGCGGGTCCTGCGACGGGTGCCGGGCGAAGAGTCGTAGTACGGCCAGGCCGCGTTTCAGGCTGCTGTCGGTGGTCATCGCGGGCCGAGCATAGCGCCGGGCCGGGGTGCCGCTTCGCCCCTTCATTGCGGCGACATTGCAGGTTCATTGCAGGGTCCGTGCATGATGCGCAACTGGACTTGCCTATTACGCATCCACAGATAGTCTCCAGCCATCCCTCGCACTTCAGGCTCATCAGGAGTTCGCCTTGTCCGCTCTGCGCCCGCTCATACTCCTCGGTTCCGCGACACTCCTTCTGGCGGGCTGCGCCGACCCCTCCCAGCCGGCCGACGCCTCTTCCAGCGCGTCGTCCGGTACGTCGTCCGCCGCCTCGCCGATCAGGAAGAACGCCGCGCTCGCCGCCAAGGTCCCGGCCGCGCTGAAGGCGAGCGGGATCACCATCGCCAGCGATGTCAGCTACCCGCCCATGGACTTCTTCGCCTCCGACAACAAGACGGTCGTCGGCGCCGAGGCCGATCTCGACAAGGCCATCGGCACGGTCCTCGGCGTCAAGGTCACCATCGTCAACGTGCCCTTCGACTCGATCCTGCCCGGCCTCCAGTCGGGCAAGTACCAGCTCGGCGTCTCCTCCTTCACGGACACCGCCGAGCGGGAGAAGGTCGTCGACTTCGTCACCTACTTCGACGCGGGCACGTCCCTGCTGGTCCCGGCCGGCAACCCCAAGGCGCTCAAGCCCGAAGGCGACTCGCTGTGCGGCCGTACCGTCGCCGTGGCGAAGGGATCCACCCAGGCCCTCGAAGACGTGCCGGCCCGCGCCAAGACCTGCAAGACGCCGATCAAGGTCAGCACCTTCCCGGACGGCACCGGCGTGAACCTCGCCGTCACCAGCGGCCGCGCCGACGCCGCCCTGGCCGACTCCCCGGTCGCCGCGTACGCGGCCAAGCAGTCCGGCGGCAAGCTGGAAGTGGCCGGCGGCTCCTACGGCAACGCGCCCTTCGGCATCGCCGTACCGAAGAACAGTGAGCTGACCGGGCTGCTCAAGTCGGCGCTGGAGGACCTCAAGGCGAGCGGCGGTTACGAGCAGGTTCTCGCCAAGTGGGGCCTTGAGTCCGGCGCCCTCGACAAGTTCGAGATCAACGCCGCCTCATGAGCGCGGAGTTGCCGGTCTACCGCCGTCGCAGGCCGGGCCAGTGGGTGCTGACCTTTGTGGTAGTGCTCCTGGCCGCGAGCCTGCTCCAGTCGCTGATCACCAACCGGCGCTTCGGCTGGGACACGGTCGGCGCCTGGCTGTTCAGCCGGACGGTGATGACGGGCCTGCTGACCACCCTGGAACTCACCGCCGCCGCCATGGCGATCGGACTCGTGCTCGGCATCGCACTGGCGCTCATGCGGCTGTCGGACAACCCCGTCGCACGGAGCGTCAGTTGGGCGTACATCTGGCTGTTCCGGGGCACCCCGCTCCTGGTCCAGCTGCTGTTCTGGGGCTTCATCTCCGCGCTCTACCCGACGCTGTCGCTGCACCTGCCCCTGCTGCCGGCGATCGGTGACGTCCCCGCGAACTCCGTCATCACGACCTTCGCCGCGGCATTGCTGGGTCTCGGCCTCAACGAGGCCGCCTATCTCGCCGAGATCATCCGGGCCGGGATCGTCTCGGTCGACCCGGGGCAACTGGAGGCGGCGGACGCGCTGGGCCTGTCGCGGGCCAGGACGCTGCGCCGGATCGTGCTGCCGCAGGCGATGCGGGTGATCATCCCGCCGGTCGGCAACGAGACCATCTCCATGCTCAAGACGACCTCCCTGGTGAGCGTGCTGGCCTACGCGGAACTGCTGTACTCCGTGCAGATCGTGTACTCCCGCACCTACCAGACGATCCCACTGCTGATCGTCGCCAGCATCTGGTACCTGGCCGTCACGACCGTGCTGAACGTCGGCCAGCACTACCTCGAACGGCACTTCGCGAAGGGCGGCAGCCGATGATGATCGAGGCCACCGGTGTCCGCAAGTCCTTCGCCGGGCGTGAAGTGCTGCGCGGCATCGACCTCTCCGTGGCGCGCGGGACGGTCACGTGTGTGATCGGTCCCTCCGGGTCGGGGAAGTCCACCTTCCTGCGGTGCGTGAACCGTCTGGAGCGGCCCGACGGCGGCCGGATCCTGGTGGACGGCGAACCGATCGGCTACGAGCCGTACCGGGACGGGCTGCGCGAACTGCGCCGCCGTGACCTGGCCCGGCAGCGCCGTGACATCGGCATGGTCTTCCAGCGCTTCCACCTCTTCCCACACCTGACAGCCCTCGCCAACGTCGTCGAGGGCCCCGTCGGCGCGGGCCGCCCCCGCGCCGAGGCCACCAAGGAGGCGCTGGCGCTCCTCGACCGCGTGGGTCTGGCCGACCGACGCGACGCCTACCCCGCCCAGCTCTCCGGCGGCCAGCAGCAACGCGTCGCCATCGCCCGCGCGTTGGCCATGCGGCCGAAGCTCATGCTGTTCGACGAGCCGACCTCCGCCCTCGACCCGGAACTCGTCGGCGAGGTACTGGACGTCATGCGCGGCCTCGCCGCCGACGGCATGACGATGCTCGTCGTCACCCACGAACTGGGCTTCGCCCGCGAGGTCGCCGACGAGATCGTCTTCTTCGACGACGGACAGATCCTGGAATCCGGACCGCCCACCCGCGTCCTGACCGCCCCCGAACACCCCCGTACCCGCGACTTCGTGACGAGAGTGCTGTGACGACGACCTTCCGCGACGCCCTGGCCGCCGGCCCCCTCGTCCTGGACGGCGGCATGTCCAACGAGCTGGAGGCCCAGGGCCACGACCTGAACGGCACCCTCTGGTCCGCCCGCCTGCTCCGCGACGACCCCGACGCGATCGCCGCCGTCCACCGCGCCTACTACGCGGCGGGCGCACAGGTCGCCATCACGGCCGGTTACCAGGCCACCTACGACGGGTTCGCCCGCCTGGGCATCTCCCGCACCGAGACCACGGCACTGCTGCACCGCAGCGTGTCCCTGGCCCGCGAGGCCGCCGACACTGCCGAGGGCGCTTTCGCCGGGCGGCGCTGGGTCGCGGCGTCCGTGGGGCCGTACGGCGCGATGCTGGCGGACGGCTCGGAGTACCGGGGCGACTACGGCCTCACTGTCTCCGAGCTGACCCGCTTCCACCGCCCCCGGCTGGAGGCGCTGGCCGAGGCCGGCCCCGACGTCTTCGCCGTCGAGACCATCCCCGACCTGCGGGAGGCCGAGGCCGTGCTGATCGCCCTGGACGGCTTGGGCATCCCGGCCTGGCTCTCGTACAGCATCCGCGGGACAACCACCAGCGCGGGCCAGCCACTCACCGAGGCCTTCGCGCTGGCCCGCAGCAGCGAGGCCGTTGTCGCCACGGGCGTGAACTGCGCCCCCGCCGCCGACGCCACCGCCGCGCTGGCCCTCGTGTCCGGACTGCCCGGCGTCGTCTACCCGAACGGTGGTGGCAACTGGGACCCCGATTCCCGGACCTGGCTGGGCGGCCAGGACGAGATCGCCGACCTCGCGCCCTCCTGGCTCCACGCCGGCGCGGCGCTCGTCGGCGGCTGCTGCCGGGTCGGCCCGGCGGAGATCAGCCAACTGACCGACCGCGTCGGGGCTGCACCGGCAGACCGGTGAGCGGCGTCCCAAGGCCGACCGCACACCCACACGCCCCAGCACCCGATTCCCCCAACGTCCCTCCTCCGCACCCGCACCGCCCGCAAGGAACGCCACCCATGTCCCAGCCCACCTCCCTCCCGGTGATCGACCTCTCCGCCCCCGACCGTGAAGCGCTCCACCGCGCCGCCCGCGACGTCGGCTTCTTCCAGCTGGTAGGCCACGGCGTCACGGCCGCCGAACAGACCCGGCTGCTCAGTACCGCCCGCGACTTCTTCGCCCTGCCCGAGCCCGACCGGCTTGCCCTCGACAACCTCAACTCGCCCCACTTCCGCGGCTACACCCGCATCGGCAACGAGCACACCCAAGGCCGACGGGACTGGCGCGACCAGCTCGACATCAGCAACGAGCTGCCCGCTCGCGTACCCGCCCCGGGCGAGCCGCCGTACTGGTGGCTGGAAGGGCCGAACCAGTGGCCCGCGGCCCTCCCCGAGCTGCGGGAGGTCTCGCTGGAGTGGATGGCCCGGCTCAGCGCGGTCGCCCACCGGCTGCTGCACGAACTGCTCGCGGCGATCGGCGGCCCCGAGGACTTCTACGACGACGCCTTCTCCGGCCACCCGCGCAACCACCTCAAGCTGGTCCGCTACCCAGGGCGGGCCCCGCAGGGCGACGACCAGGGCGTCGGCGTGCACAAGGACTACGGCTTCCTGACCCTGCTGCTGACCGACGAGGTACCCGGACTCCAGGTGGAAACGCCGGACGGGCAGGGCTTCATCGACGTCCCGCACCTGCCGGGAGCGTTCGTGGTGAACCTGGGCGAGCTGCTGGAGGTCGCGACGAACGGCTACCTCAAGGCAACCAACCACCGCGTGGTCTCCCCTCCCGGATCACGCGAGCGCTTCTCCGCCCCCTTCTTCTACAACCCCCGGCTCGACGCCCGGATCGCCCCGCTCCCCTTCCCCGGCGCGTCGGACGCCACCGGCGTGACGCAGGACCCGGACAACCCGCTGTTCGCGGAGTTCGGCTGGAACGAACTCAAAGGCTGGGTCCGCGCCCACCCCGCGGTGGTGAGGAAGCATCATCCGGAGCTGACCATCGCGTGACGGTCAGCGCAGCAGGGGCAGCAACTGGTCGCCGACACGGCTGATCTCCTGCTTGTAGGGGGTGTCGGAGAGGACGAAGTGAGTGATGCCGAGCTTGCGGTAGTTCTCCAGGGCCGCGGCGACGTCGGCGGCGGAGCCGACCAGCCAGGTGGTCCCCGCTCCCCCGCCACCGAACTTCCCGGGCGTCGTGTACAGGCAGGTGTCGAGCACCTCGCCCCGAGCGGCGAGATCGAAGAGCCGCTGCTGTCCGACGGCGGTCCTGCGGTCCCCCGCCCAGGTCAGCTCCTTCCCGCCCTCCGCCGCCATCCTCGCGACCCGCTCCTCGGCCGCGTGCCACGCCTCCTCCGTGGTGTCTCGCACCACCGTGGTGATGCGCAGCCCGAACGCCAACGGCCGGTGCCTGCGGCCCACCTGCTCGCTCAACGCCTTGAGCCGGTCGATCCGTTCGGCGAGTCCATCGAGCGGCTCGCCCCAGAAGAGCTGGACGTCCGCCTCCGCCGCCGACACCCGCTCCGCGGCCTCGGACGCACCGCCGAAGTAGAGCGTGGGATGCGCCCTCGTACCGCTCGCGTACGGGCGTGGGGCGACCGTGGACCGGCCGACCTGGAAGTGCTCGCCGTCGAACGTCACCTCCTCCTCGGTCCACAGCCGTCGTACGAGATGGAGGAACTCCCTTGTACGGTCGTAGCGTTGCGCGGGATCGCTGCGGGTGTCCCCGTACGCGGCGAGGTTGTCCAGTCCGCTGACGATGTTGACCAGGACCCGGCCGCGGCTGAGCTGGTCGAGGGTCGCCGCCGCGCTGGCGAAGTGAGCGGGCTGCCAGTAGCCGGGGCGGATCGCGATCAGGGGCTTGAAGGTAGTGGTCCGGGCGGCCAGCGCGGTGGCGACGGTGAAGGTGTCGGGGCGTCCCCACCCCGTCCCCAGGAGTGCGCCGCCCCAGCCGTGTTCCTCGGCCGTGCGGGCGAGGTCGGTGGAGTACTCGACGGAGCCCCAGCCGGTCGTCGTGTCGTCACCGCGGTGCCCCGGCTCGACGGTGTTGGGGATGTACCAGAGGAATTCCGGGCTCATCAAGCTTCCGATCGCTGTGCGGGGTGGTGGCCGTCGGAGGGCGCCTCGGGCACTGCGCATGGATCGGTGTCGGACGCCCGGGGCAACCGGACGTACGCCCTCTCAGGTCAAAGCGGACGCGACACCACGCGACAGTGGAACGGCGAAAGGCACCAGGGAGGTCAACACTGGGCGCTGGACACGCGTACGAGGTCAACGCATCGCTCGCTGGTGAGCAACAGGACCTCAGGCATGCGATCGAGTCTCCGAGTGATCGATCCGAATGTCAATGTGCCCGATCCGCCGCGGCACCGCCGGTGCGGAGCCGCCTGCCCACTGCCGCTTCCGGCCTGGTTGTATTTCTCCTGCCTCCTGTCCCCCGCCTGAACGGACCCTCCGCGCATGACATTCGGCGCTCCTGCCCACCGAGCGGCCGACGACCGCTACGAGAAGATCGGCGACTACCGCAGGGCCGGCGCCTCGGGCCTGCGCCTCCCCGCCTTCTCCTTCGGCCTCTGGCAGAAGTTCGGCACCGACCGTCCCTACGCGACCCGGCGCGACATCGTGCTGCACGCGTTCGACCTCGGCATCACCCACTTCGACAACGCCAACCGCTACGGTCCGCCCGCGCGCGCAGCCGAGAAGTTCTTCGGCACCGTGCTGCGCCGGGATCTCATGCCCTACCGGGACGAGCTCGTCCTGTCGACGAAAGCCGGCAACCCGCTCGGCCCGAGCCCTTACCTGAAGGGCGGTTCCCGCAAGTCACTGCTGGCCTCACTGGATCACAGCCTGCGCGATCTCGGCACCGACTACGTCGACATCTTCTACAGCCACAGCCCCGACCTCTCCACCCCGTTGGAGGAGACCGTCGGAGCTCTGGTGACGGCGGTCCGGTCAGGCAAGGCGCTGTACGCGGGCATCTCCAACTACACCCCTGAACGGGCCCACGACGCTGCGGAGTTGCTTCACCGGGCGGGAGTCCCGCTGGTGGTCCACCAGCCGCGTTACTCGATCTTCGACCGCACCCCGGAGCTGAACGGACTGTTCGACCTCGCCGCCCGGGACGGCTTCGGTCTCGTGGTCTACAGTCCCCTCGCCCAGGGACTGCTCACCGACAAGTACCTCGACGGCACCATCCCCCCGGGCGCCCGCGCCCGCGACAGCTCCTTCCTCTCGCCCGACGTCATCGACGACACCTACCGCGAGCGGGCCACGGCACTCGACGAGATCGCCCGGCGGCGGGGCCAGTCGCTGGCCCAGCTGGCACTTCAGTGGACCCTGCGACAGCCCCAGGTGACCAGCGCACTCATCGGGGCGAGCTCCACATGGCAACTGGACCACAACCTCAAGGCGCTGGAGTTCCCGCCACTGACGGACGAGGAACTCAGCCTGATCGACCGGCACGGCGTCCATGGAACGGGCTCCCGCTGACACGTACAGGAATTGTCGGCGGGGCCCGGCTCTCCGTGGTCCGGCAATACATCGAACGGCAGAAGGAATTCTGGCAGCAGCGGCGTTCACAGAGACACCACAAGTCGTGGACCGTCTCGGATGGCGATACAACATCGGCGAAACTTGGGCTGATTACCCCGGTTTGCATGGGTTGGTTTTGAGACAGTCACACCCTGCCGACGTGCGCTTTCCCTATAATTCCTATCGGATTACTAGGAAACGAGGGATCATCCCGAAGACGCTTGAGGAGACCACCACGATGGGTCTTGCCCCCATGCCGTCCCCGCCCGAATCGGCGTCCGACCCGACCGGGCCCGGCCGCACACACTGGTTGCGCGTGGCTCAAGAGATGGCGGACGATCTGGCCACGGACGCGGCGGCCAGGGAGCACGCGGGCAAGCTCCCCTTCGACGAGGTGTCCAGACTCCGTGAATCAGGCCTGCTGACGCTGCTCATACCGGCCGGACTCGGCGGAGGCGGCGCGGACTGGCCCACCGCGTTCACAGTCGTCCGGGCCATCGCGGCCACCGACGCCGCGATCGCCCAACTCCTCGGCTCCCACTACTTCCTGTCCTGGGGTGCCGGGCGTTTCGCCGAGCCTGAGCTCGCCGCCCGGATCGAACGGCGATCCGTCGCGGAGCAGTGGTGTTGGGGTGGCGGTTTCGCCCCTCAGGACTTCCCGCCGACCCTCACCAGGAAAGCGAAGGGCTACGTCCTCGACGGCCGGCAGAGCTACGCCACCGGAGTTCTCATCGCCGACCGCCTCGCGGTGCGGGCCGAGCGGGCCGGCAGCGGCGAACCGGTCGCCGTCCTCGTCGACCCCACCCATCGCGGTGTCCGGATCGACGACGCGGACACCTTCGGCCAACGGCTCGCGGCCGGCGGCGGCCTGGAGTTCAGTTCCGTGCCGATCACCGCCCAGGATGTCCTCGGCTCCCTGACCGCCGACGACGACGTGCTGTCACCGTCGGCCGCTCTCGCCTCGCCGATCGGGCGTCTCCTGTCCGTCCAGCTCCTCCTCGGCCTCGCAGATGGTGTACTCGCCGAGGCACGCGAATACTGCAGGGCGGCCCATACGTCCCCATGGAGCCTGTCCTGGCCGGACGGCTCTCCCCAGGACCCGCATGTCCTGGCCACCTACGGGGAGCTCACCGTCCTCACCCGCTCCGCCGCCGCCCTCACCGATCAGGCACTGGCAGCCGTCCACGGCGGTCTGGCCCGCGACGAGGACCTCAGCTACGACGAGTACGCCGACATCTCGATCCAGGTGACGATGGCCGAGGCCGCCGCTTCCAGGGCCGCGCAGGAGTCCACCAGCCGTGCCCTCGAGGTCGTGGGCTCCCGCTCCGCCTCCGTGCGGCTGGGCCTCGACCGCTTCTGGCGCAACGCACGCACACACACCCTGCACCGGCCCGTCGCCCACCAGTTCCGCGACGTCGGAGACTACTTCCTCAACGGCGCCCATCCCCCGTTCGTCCTGCCGGCTTGACCCACACATGGCGCTCATTGCAGTCGCATGAATTCGTGAACCGTCGGTGGGGGCGACGCACCATGGGAGTCGTGGAGATGAGCCCTGGTGGGTGGTGCTGATCCCGCATCAGGGCCGTCTTGACGCTCCGTGAAAGTTCGATCTACGGTGTGCGCGAGCTACGAGTTCCGGTGATCAAGCCCTGGCTGGCCGGACGGCAACCCTCGACGCAGCGGGGTGCCCCAGGTGAAGGCTCGGCGGATTGCTCGTTTCTGCAATTGCGCTCACATCGGTCGCGAAGTGGCCGGAACCCGGGGAGGACAGCGTGGCGAAGGCCCTGATGCTGTGTTCCCGGCGCCATGTCGACCTGCTCCTGGTGTCCAGCTGCCTGTGTCAGGCCTGACCGCACCCGCACCCGCACCCGCACTCGGCCGACAGCCCGGCCGTAGACACATGTAGCAGCAACCTTCGCTCCTTTCACGCGACTTCGCACGCCGCCGCACACCTGTGCGCCGCGGCTGCCTCGCGCACCCCCGACGCGGAAGCAGAGATACCTCATGGCACTCGACAGCGCCCCGACCCCGAACAGACCCTTCCGATCCGGCCTCGGCGCGATATCCCTGGGCACGGCGTTCCTGGTGGCACTGACCGGCTGCACCAGCAGCAAGGACGGCAGCAGTGCGAGCTCCGAGGCGGCGATCACCATCGGTACGACCGACCAGGTGACCAGCCTCGACCCGGCCGGCGCCTGGGACGCGGGCTCGGGCACCATCGAGAGCGAGGTCTACGCGACCCTGCTCAGCCAGAAGTACGGCTCCGCAGAGGTCTCCCCGGACCTGGCCACCGGGATCAAGCTGACCGGGCCCAAGGAGTACACGGTCACCCTCAAGAAGGGCCTGAAGTTCACCAACGGCCATGAACTGACGTCGTCCGACGTCAAGTTCAGCTTCGACCGGGACCTGAAGATCGCCGACGAGAACGGCCCGTCGTCGCTGCTCTACAACCTCGCCTCGGTCGCCGCCCCGGACCCGACCACGGTCGTCTTCACCCTCAAGTCGGCCAACGACACACTGTTCCCGCAGGTGCTGTCCACGGCCGCCGGCTACATCGTGGACGAGCAGGTCTTCCCCGCCGACAAGATCCTCGACGACAAGTCGATCGTCGCCGCCAAGCCGTGGAACGGCCCGTACGGCGTCAAGAGCTACGACAAGAACTCGCTGGTGTCCTTCACCGCCAACGCGGACTACAAGGGCCAGTTGGGCACCCCGAAGACCAAGAACGTCCAGCTCAAGTACTACACCGACGCCAGCAATCTGAAGCTCGACGTCCAGCAGGGCACCATCGACGCCGTCTACCGCACGCTCACCACCGCCGACCTGGGCGACCTCGCCAAGCAGAAGGACGTCAAGGTCCACACCGGCTCCGGCAACGGCATCCGCTACATCGTGTTCGACTTCGCCACCCAGCCCTACGGCACCAAGACCAAGAGCGCCGACGCGAAGAAGGCCCTCGCCGTCCGCCAGGCCGTCGCGGACTCCGTCGACCGGTCCCAACTCGCCCAGCAGGTCTACAAGAACACCTACCAGCCGCTCTACAGCTCCGTCCCCGACGGCCTGACCGGCGCCACCGCCTCCTTCAAGTCGCTGTACGGCGACAAGAAGGGCGGCCCCGACAAGGCCGCGGCGGCGGCCCGCCTGAAGGCCGCGAAGGTCAGCACCCCGGTCACGCTCAACCTCCAGTACAACAGCGACCACTACGGCTCGTCGTCAGCCGACGAGTACGCGCTGGTCAAGACCCAGCTGGAGGCGACCGGACTGTTCAAGGTGAACCTGCAGTCCACCGAGTGGACCCAGTACGGCAAGGACCGCGTCAAGCACCTCTACCCGCTCTACCAGCTCGGCTGGTACGCCGACTACCTCGACGCCGACAACTACCTCTCGCCCTTCTACGCGGCCAACAGCTGGGTCGCCAACGGCTACGCCGACCCGGCCGTGCGCGCCCTCATCAGCAAGGAGGAGACCGAGACCGACGCCGCGAAGCGGACCGAACTGCTGAAGCAGGCGCAGGACAAGGCCGCCGCCCAGGTGCCGCTGCTGCCGCTGCTGCAGGGCTCCACCGCCATCGTCACCCGCACCGACATCAGCGGAGTGCCGCAGGAGCTGGACAGCACGTACCAGTTCCGCTGGGCGGGGCTTTCCAAGAAGTGAGCACTCTGACGCAGGAGACCCCCGGCGCCGTCGCGACCCCGGCCGACGGCGCCGCCGGGTACGGGTTCGCCCGCTACCTCGTGGTCCGCTTCCTCCTCATCATCCCCACCGTGCTGATCCTGGTCAGCCTGGTCTTCTTCCTGATGCGGCTGACCGGCGACCCGATCAGCGCCGCCTTCGGGGACCGGCTCACCCCGGACCAGCTCCAGGCCAAGCTCCACCAGGCGGGCTACGACCGGCCGTTGCCCACCCAGTACCTGGACTACCTGCGCTCGCTGGCCACCGGCGACTTCGGCCGCACGGTCACCGACAACCAGCCGGTGACCCATGTGCTGGGCACCTACGGCGCCGCGACCGTCGAACTCGCCTGCTACGCACTGCTCGTGGCCCTGGTCATCGGTGTCCCGCTGGGTATGGTGGCGGCCGCCCACCGCGACCGGGCGCCCGACGCGGCCCTGCGCCTGTTCGCCATCCTGACCTACGCGACCCCCGTGTTCTTCGTCGGCCTGCTGCTGAAGCTGGTTTTCGCGATCTGGCTCGGCTGGCTCCCGTCGTCGGGCCGGGCGAGCACCGGTGTCCAGCTCTTCCTCCAAGACCAGACGAGCACGACGGGCGTGTACCTGATCGACGCCCTGCGCAGCGGCGACGGCACGGCGATCACGGACGTCCTCCGGCACGCCGTCCTGCCCGGACTGGCCCTCGGCCTGCTCGTGGCCGGCATCCTGCTCCGCCTGGTGCGCACGAACCTGATCGGCACCCTCTCCGCCGACTACATCGACGCCGCCCGCTCCCGAGGCGTAGCCCCGCTACGCCTGGTCACCCACCACGCCACCCGCCCCGCACTCATCCCCGTCGTCACCGTCCTGGGCCTCCAGATCGCCGGCCTGCTCGGCGGGGCCGTGCTCACCGAAACGACCTTCGAGTGGAAGGGCCTCGGCTACGAGCTCGCCCACTACCTGACGGTGCGTGACTTCCCGGCGGTGCAGGGGATCGTGGCCCTGTTCGCCGTCGTCGTGGCGGTGACGAACTTCCTCGTCGACGTCGCCGCCGCGCTGATCGACCCACGAGTGAGGTACTGACTCATGGCATTGGTTCTCGTACGACGGCTCCCGCTGCCACGACTGCGGACGGGCGTGGGAGTGCAGCGCGCCATGCTGCTCACCGGCCTGGTCCTGACAGCACTGTTCGTCCTCACCGCTGTGCTGGGACCCGCCCTCGCACCGCACGGTTACGCCCAACTGCGGGACACCGAGGGCCTGTTCGGTTCTCAGCAGCACCCGAGCGGCAGCCATCCCCTGGGCACGACCATCGCGGGCTACGACGTCCTGTCCCGCACCATCTGGGGCGCACGGACCGCCCTGCTGATCATCCTCGCCGCGCTGCTGCTCTCGGTGGTGCCGGGCACCGTGCTCGGCCTGGTCTCCGGCTACCTCGGGGGCAGACTGGACCGGCTGCTGGTGGGACTGGCGGACGCGCTCTACGCATTCCCTCCCCTGCTGCTCGCCATCGTCATGTCGATCGTGATCAGCGGAGGCCAGTCGAGCCTGGTCGGCGGTCTCGGCGCGGCGGCCTGCTCGGTCGCCGTGTCCTTCGTACCGCAGTACTTCCGCGTCGTACGGGCGGAGGTGATCCGGGTGAAGTCCGAGCCGTTCGTCGACGCGGCCCGCGTGATCGGCACCGGACCTTGGCGCATCATGACCCGCCATGTGCTGCGCAACTCGGTGCGCACCCTCCCGCTGATCTTCACCATCAACGCGTCGGAGGCCATCCTCACCCTGGCCGGCCTCGGCTTCCTGGGCTTCGGCATCGAGCCCAACTCCGCCGCCGAGTGGGGCTACGACCTCAACCGCGCGGTCGCCGACGTCACTTCGGGCATCTGGTGGACGGCGATCCCACCCGGCCTGGGCATCGTCCTCACGGTGCTGGGCACGACCCTGCTCGGCGAGGGCCTCACCGACCTGGCAGACCCTCGGCTGAGGCGCCGTACCGACGCCCCCGTCCCTCCCGCGGACGGAGGTGGAGACGGTGACTGACCTGCTGCGCATCGAAGACCTGCACGTCAGCTTCGCCACCGACACCGGCCCCGCGCCCGCCGTCGGAGGAGTGAGTCTGTCCGTGGCGCCCGGTGAGGTGCTGGCCCTGGTCGGTGAAAGCGGCAGCGGCAAGACAGTCACCGCCCGCTCGGTCCTCGGCCTGCTGCCCGCCACCGCGACCGCCCACGGCCGCGTGCTGCTCGGCGACGGCACCGCCGACCCCGAGGAGGACGTACTCACCGCCTCTCCTGCCCGGCTGCGCGCCCTGCGCGGCACGCACGCCGCGATGGTGTTCCAGGAGCCCTCCACCGCGCTCAACCCCGTCTTCACCATCGGCTGGCAGCTCACCGAGGGCCTGCGCGCCCACGGACACGGCGGCAGCAAGTCCGAGCGGCGGGCGCTCGCCATCGAGTGGCTCGACAAGGTCGGCATCCCCGACCCGGCCACCCGCGTCGACCACTACCCGCACCAGCTCTCCGGCGGTCAGAAGCAGCGCGCGGTCATCGCCATGGCCCTCGCCCTGGGCACCCGGCTCATCGTCGCCGACGAACCCACCACCGCCCTCGACGTCACGGTCCAGGCCGAGATCCTGGAACTCCTCCACCGCTGCCGCACCGACTTCGGCACCGCCGTCCTGCTCATCACCCACAACATGGGCGTCGTCGCCGACCTCGCCGACCGGGTGGCGGTCATGCGCGCGGGCCAGGTGGTGGAACAGGCGCCGGTACGCGATCTCTTCGCGGCCCCCGCCGCTCCGTACACCCGCGAACTCCTTGCGGCCGTACCGGACTTCGGCACCGGCGGACGGGCACGACCGGCTGCCGCGGACGTCGCCGGGCAGCCGGTCGTGCGGGCTTCCCAACTGGTCGTCGACTACCCGGGGCGGCTGGGGAGCAAGGGCTTCAGAGCCGTGGACGGGGTGAACTTCGAGATCCATCCGGGTGAGATGCTCGGGCTGGTCGGCGAGAGCGGCAGCGGCAAGACCACCATCGGGCGGGCCATTGCCGGACTGACCCCGGTGACGGGCGGCCGACTGGAGCTGTTCGGCGAGCCGTTGACACGGAAGCGGAAGGCTGTGGCCGGGCGGATCGGTTACGTCTTCCAGGACCCTGCCACCAGCTTCAACCCCCTGCTGACGATCACCGACAGCATCGCGGAACCGCTCGTCGTGCACCGGCGCGAGCTGGGCGCGAAGGAGATCCGGACGCAGGCCGAAGCCCTGCTCGAAGCGGTGCACCTCCCGCGCGCCTACGCGGACCGCTACCCGCACGAGCTCAGCGGAGGCCAGCGGCAACGTGCCAGCCTGGCCCGGGCGTTGGCGCTGCGGCCGAAGCTGCTCGTCGCCGACGAGCCGACCTCGGCACTGGATGTGTCCGTGCAGGCCAAGGTGCTGGATCTGTTCGCCGAGCTCCAGCAGGAACTCGGCTTCGCCGCCCTGTTCGTCAGCCACGACCTGGCCGTGGTCGAACAGGTCGCCGACCGGGTGATCGTGCTGCACCGGGGCAGGATCGCCGAGGAGGGCGCCACCAGCCAGGTCCTCGGCAGCCCGCAGGACGACTACACCCGCCGGCTCGTCGCCGCCCTGCCCGTCCCGGACCCGGTACGGCAGGCACGGCGGCACCACAGCCCAGTGGCAGAAGGAGTAACAGGCCCATGACCTCACTGATCGACGAAGTACTGCTCAGTACACCCGTGTTCGACGGCCACAACGACCTGCCGGTGGCGCTGCGCGCACGGTACGGCTACAGCGTCGAGGGCCTCGCCGACGGTCGCCCCGACCTGCACACCGACCTGCCCCGGCTGCGCGCCGGAGGCGTCGGTGCGCAGTTCTGGTCGGTGTACGTCTCCTCCGGGCTGCCCGAGCCCGAGGCCGTGGTGGCCACGCTGGAACAGATCGACGCCGTCTACCGGCTCGCCGCCCGCTACCCCGACACGCTGCGCATCGCCTACACGGCGGCCGACGTCGAGGAGGCGTTCACCGAGGGACGTATCGCCTCGCTGCTCGGGGTGGAGGGCGGGCACAGCCTCGCCGAGTCGCCCGGCGTGCTGCGCTCGTACGCCCGGCTCGGCGTGCGGTATGTGACCCTGACCCACAACGACAACACCTCCTGGGCCGACTCGGCCACCGACGAGCCAGCGGTCGGCGGTCTCAACGACACCGGCCGCGCGATCGTCGCGGAGCTCAACCGCGCCGGCGTCCTCGTGGACCTCTCCCACGTCGCCGAGTCCACGCAGCGGGACGCCCTCGCCGTGTCCGGCTCCCCGGTGCTGTTCAGCCACTCCTCGGTACAGGCCCTCAACGACCACCCCCGCAACGTCACGGACGAGGTGCTGGAGCTGCTCCCCGGCAACGGAGGAGTCATCCAGCTGACCTTCGTGCCGTACTTCATCTCGGCCGACGTCGCCGACTGGTCGCGGGAGTTGCAAGCTGAGCGTGAACGCCTCGGACTGCCCACCTCGCCCTGGAGCTGGCCGCGCGCACCACGCCCCGGGGAGGACCCGGCGCGGGTCGCCGAGGAGCATGCGGCAGCTTTCACCGCACCGCCCGACGACCGGCTGAAGAGCTGGCTCGACGACCACCCCCGCCCCGAGGTGACCGTCGCCCAGGTCGCCGACCACGTGGAGCACGCGCGTGAGGTGGCCGGCGTGGGACACATCGGTCTCGGCGGCGACTACGACGGCGTGGACCACCAGCCGACCGGCCTGGCCGACGTCTCCGGCTACCCGGTCCTGCTGCGCGAACTCGCTGACCGCGGTTGGTCCCGGCCTGAGCTGGAGGCACTGACCGGCCGCAATGTCCTGCGGGTCCTGCGCGAGGCCGAGGAGCGGGCCGCCGAGCCGCTGTGGCCCACGGCCCCGCTGCGGTGACAGCCCCATGACACGCTGCGGTGATCAGCCTTCGTCACGTCGTCGGCGATGGATCGGCCTGCTGGCTCAATGGACGCCCGGTCTGCTCGCGGTGGGCTGCTGCCTGGGGGGACTGCCCGCACCCGAGCCGCCATTCCGGCCCGCTCCGCCGCAGCCGCCTCCCGGCCACCCGGAGCGCGCGGCCGGTCACATCCCTCCCAGCGAGGTGGAAGCGGAGCTGTGGGCCCGGCTGGGCTTGGGGGCGTGACGTCCCGGGGGGGGAGCGGGCTTCGTCGCGGGCGTGCACGAGCACCGTCGAGATCACGCCCGGTCCCGCCGGATGCGTGGTGCCGAAGCAGGCGCCTCGGGAGGGGGCCGTGCCCGGAGGAGGGCGGCCGCTATCGACGACACCGACGCGCCGGCCCTGGCGGACCGGGCCGGCGGCGAGGTGGCCTGCGCCCTGTGGGACTCGTGTGAGGACGACACGGCCATCTGGTCCATGGCCACCAACCACTGCCTCGACCGCAAGCGGCTGCACTACATCGCCTTCATCGTCGAGACGTATGCCGCCAAGGGCCCGGCGATCGTGCCGCGCCGCCGCAGGGGCAGGTCGTCGTCCTGGATCGGCCGGACCGGGTGCCCGCCGCGCAGCCTGACGTCGCTCTCGTCGAATGCCACGAAGTCGCGGAAGGGGCCACGGCCGCTGCTACGGCTGGTACGCCCCGCGTCTCCGCCGAGGCCGACCTGGCGCCGGACACCTCACAGGCCACGGCCGCGGAGCGCGTCGCCGACCGGGAGCGGTTGCGACACGTCGGCTCGGCGGACCAGCTGACATCACTGCCGGCCGAGTTGAGCCGCCACGTCGACGGCGAACACCGCACCCGCCGTTGCGGACGAGGACCTGCCCGTCCTCTCCCACCTCGTCCTGCCACGGCGGCCAAAATCGGGCAGCGCGTACGACACCCCGACCCGGGGGGCGCCGAGGATGTCCTCGGCCTCACACTCGCCCGACACGCAGCGGGCCGACCTCGACGCCACGGCCGGCACGGGCGTCCGCCGCGTCGGTCGAAGGCGAGCAGTACGAGTCCCGCGGGCAGGGCGCTCTTCAGGGTGGCGAACAGGGACGATCAGTCAGACCCGGGTCAGCAGCACAGAGACCTCGTCGACGCGATCAGGCGGACGGCCACTCGGCCCGACCTGGAGACCCCGTCGCCGAGTTCGACGTCCTGGCGCCCCGCGCCCCGGGCTGGCGTGCCGTACGTCTCCCCCCGCCGGCCCTCAGCGACGCTGACGCTCACCACGGCAGCATGACAGGACGCTTGGACAACCTGGAACGGGCCGACTTGCTGCGACGCGCCCCAGGCCCGTACGACCACTGAGACCTCCAAGTGACGCTGTCCGAGAGCGGGTTGAGGCTCATCGGCGAAGGCTTTGCCGTCGACCCAGCCGCCCAGACGGAGACTTGCCGACCCTCGACTGACCGCCGGATTCGCTCAACCCCCGCGGGCGGCCGCCGCGTCCCCCATCTCCGCGGTGTGAGGAGTCGACCGGGTCCGGCGCCGCGTGGGCGTTGACCACGACCGCGAGCTTCCGGCCACTGGCCCAGGCGGATCCTTGTCCGTTTCACAGACCTCAGCCGCCGCACGGCCGAGAAGGGCTTGGCCGTGAAGCGGTATCAACTGCTTTGATGGCAAGCTCCGTTGCAACTCCGTGAACGCTTCTTTAAGGACCCGGCGCCATCGGCTGGCGGCAACGCCGAGCCGGCTGCATGAGACGTTCACTGCCGCAGACGGCCACACGTGTTCGCATGTCCGCGGTCGGCCGACCGACTCACGACGGCTGTCATGACCCCGTCCACTGTGCCACCAGCGCAGATGAAGGCCCCTCCCCATCTCATCGGTGGCCGATAACCGGAGCGGTGTCCCTGCTATTTGCACCTCGCAACATTTCGGCCATGCCGGCCTGGCCGAGAGAGTAGCGGCGATAAATAGCCCCAAAAGGGGCGATCGGGTCTGTTTCTCGATCTCGCGCTGCTCATCTCCATCGTGTACGTTCCGATGGATCGCAGAGATGACTGACACGTTTTGGCCTAAGCAGCGCCCTCCAGAGGAAGGCGCGAGATCGTCACAGGCCTGCCGATTGGTTGGGGGAGGCGTAAAAGGCATGTCTGCACGACCCTTTGAGCGAGCGCACAACCCCTTTCGGCGATGTAGGGAGACGCTCTGAACGCCAGCCCGGCACCGTATGGTCCCGGCAGGTTGTTCCAGCGACCGATCACTTGAACGTCACACGTTTTCCGGCGGCTTCCACCTAATACGAAGCCTGTCGCCGATCGCGCTTCTCTCGTGCCTGATTACCCGGCCGTGTTACGCGCGTCGACTCACAATGACGAATTCTAGGTTCGAAGGATGATGGCGAAACTAACGGGGTCCGAGGAATTGTCCCTGTCAGACATGCTGCGCGCGGCCACCCTCGCCCAGCCCGACCGGACTGCCGTCTCCTGCGGCACGGAGCGGCTGACCTTTCAGCAACTCACTGAGCGCAGCAAGAACATGGCTGACCACCTGCGGCAACTCGGTGCGGCGACGAACGTACCGGTCGGCATCTTCATGGAGCCGTCCGTCGACCTCATGGTGAGTGTCTGGGGCGTCCTGCACGCAGGCGCCGCCTACCTGCCGCTGTCGCCGGAGTACCCGGACGAGCGGGTGCGCCACATGCTCGCGGACTCACAGACCAGGGTCATCCTGACAGGCGAGTCCTTGGCCTCCCGGCTGGCCGCGATGACACCGCCGGGAACGAAGATCGTCACCGTCGCCCAGACCCAAACCCCCGCGGAAGCAGAGCCGGACACGGGGGGCGCCACTCGGTCCGCCCCCGCGCCTGCGCGGAGCGACAGCCTCGCCTACGTCATCTACACCTCGGGGAGCACGGGCAACCCCAAGGGCATCGGCATCGAACACCACAGCATCGTCAGCCAGATGCGCTGGCTGGCCGCCGAACAGGGCCTGGACGAACGCAGGACGGTACTGCAGAAGACGCCGCTGAGTTTCGACGCGGCCCAGTGGGAGATCCTCGCGCCGGCCTGCGGCAGCAGCGTGGTGATGAGCGAACCGGGCCTCTACGCCGACCCCGGCGGGCTCATCGACCTGATCGTGGCGAACAGCGTCACCACCCTTCAGGGCGTGCCGACGCTGCTACAGGCGCTCGTCGACACCGGACGGCTGTCCGACTGCGCCTCGCTCACGCATGTCTTCAGCGGCGGTGAGGCGCTCACCAGGAACCTGGCGATCGAACTGCTCGACGCCTTGCCGGACTTGGAACTGGTCAACCTGTACGGCCCCAGCGAGTGCACGATCAACGCGTCGGCCCACACCGTGGACCGCAGCACCGTCCAGCACGGTCCGGACCACATCTCCATCGGCCGGCCGGTGCGCGGCATGAGCTTCCACATCCTCGACCCCGACCGCCGGCCTGTGGCACACGGTGCATCCGGTGAACTCCACATCGCGGGACGCCAACTCGCCCGCGGCTACCTCAACAACCCCGAGCTGACGGCGGAACGGTTCATCCCCAACCCGTTCGCCACCGATCCCGAGTCCGCCCGTCTGTACCGCACCGGCGACCTGGCCCGGTGGAACGACGACGGCACCGTCCAGTTCCTCGGCCGTACCGACAGCCAGGTCAAGCTGCGCGGCTTTCGGGTCGAGCTGGACGAGATCAAGGTGTCCATCGAGAAGCACGACTGGGTGAAGCGGGCCGCCGTCCTCGTCCGGAACGACGCCAGAATCGGCGCCAATCTCATCGCCTTCATCGAGCTCGACCCCCAGCGGGCAGCGCTGATGGACCAGGGCAACCACGGCAACCACCACCAGTCGAAGCAGAGCAGGCTTCAGCTCAAGGCGCAGCTGGCGAATCTGGGTGTCCGTCAGGAGGACGGAGCAGCCGTCGTCGAGCTGCCCGGACGCTCGGCGACGGCCCGGCAGCGGCGCACGGTGTTCGCCCGCAAGACCTACCGGTTCTACGAAGGGGGCGAGGTCACCCGGGCCGACATCATCGACCTGCTCGGCCGCCCGACCGGACAACGGGCCACGCCCCGGGACCCGGACACCCTGACACTGTCCGAACTCGGCACCCTGCTGCGCTACTTCGGACAGTTCCCCAGCGGCGAACGGCTGCTGCCCAAATACGGGTACGCCTCCCCCGGCTCGTTGTACGCCACGCAGATGTACCTGGAGCTGTCCGGCGTCGCGGGCCTCGAACCGGGCTACTACTACCACCACCCGATCAACCACCAGCTCGCGCTGATCAGCCCCGCCCCGGTCGGCACGCCGAGGCTGCGCGTCCACTTCATCGGGCGCCGGTCGGCCATCGAGCCCGTCTACCGCAACAACATCCAGGAAGTCCTCCAGTTCGAAGCCGGTCACATGGTCGGCCTCTTCGACGAGGTCCTCCCCGAGTACGGGCTGCGGATCAACGCCCGCCCCGCGGCGCCCGAGGTCAAATACGTCCTGCGCTGCCCGGACGAGGACCACTACCTGGCCACGTACGAGGTGGAGACGGCCGCTGCCTCTGTCGTCGACAGCGCGGTCGACCTGTATGTGCAGGCCCATCCCGACCGGATCGCCGGCTTGGACAGCGGCCAGTACCGCTACGACGGCGCCGAACTGGTGCGCGTGTCCGACCACCTGATCCGCAAGCAGGACGTCATCGCCATCAACCAGGAGGTCTACGACCGCGCGAGTTTCGGCATCAGCATGATCGGCCGGGCGTCCGAACCCTGGCAGCGGTATGTCGACCTCGGCCGTGAACTCCAACGCCTCCAGATGAACGCCCTCGATCTGGGACTGATGTCCTCCGGCTACAGCTCGGAGACCGGCAATCCCCTGCCGTCGGCCCGGCGTATCGCGGACATCGTCGGCCTCGGCCCGGACGCGGCCTCCTACTTCGCCGTCGGCGGCCGCATCAGTGCCGAGCAGCGGCTCAGCGAAGGCATGAAGGAGGACTCCGTCCACATGCGGGGGCCGGCCGAGATCGTCAAGGACAACCTCGCCGAATCCCTGCCTCCGTACATGGTGCCCAACCGGGTCACCGTCCTGGACTCCTTCCCGCTCACCCCGAACGGCAAGATCGACCACCAGGCCCTGCGCGAGCTGGACAAGGCCGCCGTGGACGACACCGAGGCACCGGTCGTCCCCCCGCGTACACCCACCGAGGAAGCCATCGCCGCGCTGTGGCGCACGGTGCTCCGGCAGGAGAGGGTCTCGATCCGGGACAACTTCTTCGCCGCCGGGGGCCACTCGCTGACCGCGGTCAACCTGGTCGGCCGGATCAACCGGGAGCTCGGCAGTTCCCTGCCGCTCCAGGTGCTGTTCGACGCGCCGACCATCGCCGAGCTGGCCAGACGCGTCGACCGAGAGCCCGCGACCGCGCTCCCCAGGCTGGTGCGGCTGCGAGCGGGAGACAGCGGGCGACCGGTGTTCTGCTGGCCCGGGCTGGGCGGCTACCCGATGAGCCTGCGGCTCCTGGCCGGCCGGCTCGACCTGGAGCGGCCGTTCCTCGGCGTCCAGGCCCACGGCATCAACCCGGGCGAGATCGCCTACCCGACGTTCGACGAGATGGTCGCCAGAGACATCGAACTCGTCCGGCAGGTCCAACCGGTCGGCCCCTACACCCTCTGGGGCTACTCCTTCGGAGCCCGGGTCGCCTTCGAGGCGGCCCATCAGCTGGAACGCTCCGGCGAGCGGGTCGACGAGGTGATCCTGATCGCGCCGGGCAAGCCGCCCGTGGAAGTCCGCGACGAGGCGCCCACCGCGGCGGCGGTCAGCTTCACCGACCGCACCTTCGTCTCGATTCTGTACTCGGTGTTCGCCGGAAACCTCGAGCAGTCGGCGGTCGACGCGTGCCTGGCCGCCACCCACGACGAGGACTCCTTCGTCGCCTTCGTCTGCGGCCGGTTCGAGCACCTGGAGCGTGAATTGGTGCGCAGGATCGTCGGCGTGGTGCGGCGGACCTTTCTGTTCGAGTACGCCCCTGACGAACTGGCCGAACGCAGCGTCCAGGCACCGATCACGGTGTTCCGGGCCGACGGCGACCAGGACTCCTTCCTCGACTCCGGCCACACGCTGTCGAGCACACCCCTCACGACCGGCCGGCTCAAGGCTGATCACTACGAACTGCTGCGCGCCAACGGAATAGACGAACTCGTCACCGCCATTCAGGCCGCACGACTCCCCAGAAAGGCCTTCGGAGTGCCTCACGTCAGCATCAAGCATTTCCCGAACAACCTCGAAGCCGACCAGATATCAGCTCTCGTAGACGCGATCACCAGTGCCGTACGGACCGCGTTCTCGGTCGATGAAGGTGCCGTGTCGATCGCCCTCGAACCGGTGGCCCAGGACGTCTGGACCGAGCGGGTGTACATACCGGAGATCGTCGAAGGCACCGGAAAACTGGTCAAGGCTCCGAACTACTGACGCCGGCCATCGAATTCGACCGGCCACCGGAAAACGAGACATGACATTACGGAGCATCGCATGCGCAGGGTGATCAACAGAGCGAGGGAAGACCTCTCCGTGATCGTCGCGCGGGACCCGTCGATCCGCACACGTGCGGAGGCGCTGCTGCATCCCGCGCTGCCCGCGCTGTGGACCCACCGGCTGGCACATGTCCTCTACACCCGTGGCCACCGTCAACTCGCCCGGATCCTGGCCTACCTGGCGCGCGCGGTGACCGGCGGCATAGAGATCCATCCGGGCGCGACACTGGGCCGGCGCGTGTTCATCGATCACGGGGCCGCGGTGGTCATCGGGGAGACGGCCGAGGTCGGCGACGATGTCACGATCTTCCATCAGGTCACGCTGGGCGCGGTCGGCTGGTGGCGGGACGGTCGGCGCGAGCCCGGTGCCCGTCGGCACCCCGTCGTCGGTGACCGGGTGGTGCTCGGCACCAATGCGATCGTGCTCGGTCCGGTCACCGTCGGCGACGACGCCTTGATCGGCGCCGGTTCGCTCGTACTGGGCGATGTGCCGCCAGGCGCCCGGGTGATGGCCCCCGCGGCCGAGGTCGTGCCGCGGCTGTCGGCCGCGGATCGCGAGGAGGCGGACCAGTTGCTGCGCGCGCTGGCCACCTCCGGGTGTTGGTGACGGCCCGTTCGCTTCCGTCCCTCCCTCGTCGTTTCTCGTTCCAGCCGACCCTGTGTCGGCATGCCATCGGAGGCAGAGATGATTCACGTCGGTGTCGTGGAGAGCAACCTCTCCGGATCCGGCTTCGAAGGCCTGCAGATCATCAAGGAACTCGACTGCCGTGTCACCTTCTTCACCCGCGACCTGGACCGCTACCTGGAAGTGCCGGGCGGCCCGGCCTACTTCGACAACTACGTCGACGAGATCGTCCACTGCGAGACGAACATCTTCGAGGAGCTGCTGCCGCATGTGCACGCGGCCGGGGCCGAGCAGCCCTTCGACGCGTTCCTGACCCTGGCGGAGTACGACGTGGTCGTCGCCGCCGAGGTAGCGGTCCACCTCGGGCTCCCCACGGTCAGCGTCGACGGTGTCGCGACGGCACGCAACAAGGCGTTGATGCGCCGACGCTGCGCCGAACTCGGCGTCGCGATACCAGCGTTCCGCACCGTGCAGAACCCCGCCGAGGCCGAGGCGGCCGCGGCGGAGATCGGCCTGCCCTGCGTGGTGAAACCCGCCGACGAGACCAGCAGCGCCGACGTCCGGCTGGTGGAGACCGCGGCGCAGGCCGCCGAGCATGTCGCACTGATCCAGTCCCGGGTGGAGAACACCCGGGGGCAGGCCCGCTACCACGAGCTGATGGTCGAGGAGTACCTGAGCGGTCCCGAGGTCAGTGTGGAGGTGCTGGCCGACGGCGACCGGTACGAGGTGTTCGGGGTGACCGACAAGTCGGTCGTCGGCCAGGGCTACTTCGTCGAGCTGGCCCACAGCTTCCCCTCCAGCCTGCCGGAGTCGGTGGTGCGCGCCTGCGGCGACCTGGCCGTGGAAGCGCTCCGCGCGGTCGGGTTCGACCTGGGCATGGCCCACGTCGAGATCAAGGTGACCGGGTCCGGGCCCAAGCTCATCGAGATCAACCCGAGGCCCGCCGGCGGCAAGATCACCTACCTCGTCGACCGCGCGCTCGGCATCAAGTCCCTGGAGCTCGTGGCCCGGCAGTACCTCGGGCAGCCGCTGCCGGAGCGGGTGCTGCCCGAGCGGCCGGTCGGCGGCGCCGCCATCCGCTACCTGACCGCCCAGGCCGGCCGAGTCGTATCGGTCAGCGGCCGGCAGCGGGCTGCCGCGCTGCCCGGCGTCGAGGAGGTCGTCGTCAAGCCCAAGCCGGGTTCCGTGGTGCGGGAGTTGCGCCGCAACGGCGACCGGGCCGGTCATGTGCTCGTGGTGGCCGAGACCGCCGAACTCGCGGCGCGCACCGCGGAGGCCGCCGTGCAGGAGATCAGCATCCGGACCGAGCCGGTCACCCGACGCCCGGTCGCGGACTCCCTGGTCGAGCTGATCGGCGGTACACCACTGCTCCGGCTGCCGGTGCACCGCATCGTGGACGGTGTCCCGGGCGATGCCGAAGTGCTGGCAAAGCTGGAACTGTTCAACCCCTGGTCCAGCAGCAAGGACCGGGCCGCGCTGTCGATGCTGCGCGGCGCCGAGGAGCGGGGGCTGCTCACCCCGGGCGACGGCACCGTGATCGAGGCGACCTCGGGCAACACCGGCATCTCGCTGGCCGCGCTGGCGGCGGCCCGCGGATACCGCTGTGTCATCGTGCTGCCGGACAACGCCACCCAGGAACGGGTGGCCATGCTCCAGTCGCTCGGCGCCGAGGTGATCCGCACCCCGCACACGGGTGGTTACCAGGCGGCGGTCGACAAGGCCGAGGAACTCCACCGGCAGACCCCCGGCTCGTGGTTCTGCTGCCAGCACGACAACCCGGACAACACACGGGCGCACTACGAGACGACCGGCCCGGAGATCTGGAACGACGCCGACGGGCGGATCGACGTGTTCGTCTGCGGAGTGGGCACGGGCGGCACGCTCAGCGGCGCGGGACGGTATCTGCGCGAGAGCCATCCCGCGGTCCGGATCGTGGCGGTGGAACCGGCGGGCTCTCCCCTTCTGTCCGGTGGCGAGCCCGGCACGCACACCATCCCGGGCTTCAACGGCGGCTTCATCGCGCCCACCACGGAACGCAACCTCATCGACGAGGTGATCGCGGTATCCGACGCGGACGCACTGGCCACCACCCGGCAACTCGCGTTGCGCACCGGCCTGATGGTCGGTGTCTCGGCCGGCGCTGTCGTCCACGCATCCGGTGTCCTGGCCGCCCGTCCGGAATACCGGGGCCGGCGCATCGTGACCCTGCTGCCCGACACCGGCGAGCGGTACCTGAGCCTGCTCGGCCGCGAGGCCGAGCCGGTATCGGCCGGAGCTGCCGACAGTGGTGGTGCCCCGTGACGACGCCCGGACCCGACGATGACCGGCCCCGCCTGCTGATGGTGATGCCGTACCGCCAGTTCGTGCGCAAGGCACAGGCCGAGGGGTTCTGGGTCGGTGCGATCTGGGACCCCCGGCTGGAGTCGCCGGAGTACCTCGACGACGTGCGCGCACTGGCCGACCTGTTCGTAACGGCCGACTTCCGGGACGCGGAGCTGCTGCGCCGCACCCTGCGCGAAGTGGCCCAGCAGCACCGCGCCACGGTGATCTACCACATCGGCAGGGAAGAGACGATGGTCAGCGCCTACGAGGTGGCCGAGGACCTGCACGCCGAGCTCAACCCGGCCGCGGCGATCCGCTTTCTCGCCGACAAGCACGCGATGCGGGAGCTGCTCGCCCGGCGCGGGCTGTCCCCCGTGTCCTTCGAAGCCGCACCGACGCGGCAGGAGGTGCCGGACGCGGTCGACCGGATCGGCTACCCGGCCGTGGTCAAACCGGCCGCGCTCGCCGGCAGCCGAGGCGTGTTCCTGTGGCAGGAGGCGCAGGACCGGGCGGCCTGGACCGCGCTCGTCGACCAGTACGGCTACGACGGCCCGTTCCTGGTCGAGGAGTATCTGCAAGGTCCCGAATACAGCGTGGAGACGCTGAGCAGGGACGGCCGGCACCAGGTCGTCGGTATCACCGAGAAGCTGCTGGGCCCCCCGCCGCTGTTCGTGGAGGTGGGCCACGTCCATCCGGCGCCGCTGCCGCAGGACCGCCGGCAGGCTGTCGAGGAACTCACCACGGAGTTCCTCACGGCATGCGGGTACCGGTTCGGCCCCGCGCACACCGAGGTGATCTGGACGGAGCGCGGCCCGCGCATCGTCGAATCGCAGGCCCGGCTCGGCGGTGACCGGATACCGCGCTTGGTCGAGTTGGCCACTGGACTGGACATCGAACAGGCGATCTTCGCCGCCCTGGCGGACAGGCCGGCCGAGCCCACCGAGCCGACGGCGACGGCGATCGTGCGGTTCTTCACCTTCCCGCCCGGCCGCGTCGACGAGATCAGCGGCCTGGAGACAGCCGCTCGCCTCACGCACGTCGACGAGCTGAGCCTCCGGCTGAGCCCGGGCGACACCGTGCCTGCGGTCCGCGACTCCAAGAGCCGGCACGGGCACGTCATCGTCTCCGGCGCCTCGCCCGAGGAGGCCCGGACCCGTTGTGCGGAGGTGCTCGCCGCCATCGAGGTCGTCATCGACAACACGCCCGTACGAGCAGACGGTCGCGCCGGGGCGCTCGGGACGCCCGCATGAGCACCGTCGGTCACCAGTCCCCCCACCCCGAAGAAAGGCAGTGACCATGCAGTCGTCCATCCCCCTGACCAGGAGGTCGCCATGACCACCCCCGCCACTGACGCACAGGTGGTGTTCGTCGGCTACAACGCGGCCTACCTGCGCGCGATCGACGGGAGCGTGCCCAGCGGGTCGGTCGTGGTGATCGAGGAACCCGACATCATCCGCAAGCGGGACCTGCACGACGCGGCGGCACGCTTCGACTGCCTGGACCGGATCGTCCCGGCGAGCTACCAGCAGTCGGCCGAGGCCCTCGACCTGGCGGCCGAACTGACGGCCGTACGCCCGGTGGCCGCCGTCGTCCCGGGGCTGGAGTACGCGGTGCCGGCCACGGCCGCACTGGCCGAGAAACTCGGGCTGCCGGGCGCGACGGAGACGGCCGCGCAGGCGCTGCGGGACAAGGTCCGACTGCGCGAGGTCTCCGGTGCCGGCGGCGTGCGCAATCCGCGCTGGCGCGAGGTGCACGGGCCCGCGGACATCGTCGAGTTCGCCGGCGACGGTCCGGTGGTGGTCAAGCCGGCGAACCGGCAGGCGAGTGTCGGCGTGCAGCTGCTGGACTCGGTCGACGCCGCCACCGCGGCACAGGCGTGGGAGCGGACCTCGTCCGCCGCCGAGTACGAGCAGGTGCCCGACCGGCAGCTGGCGTGGCGCTTCCTCGCCGAGGAACGCCTGCAAGGTCCCGAGTACAGCGTCGAGGCGCTGGTGCAGCGGGGCGACATCATCTTCGAGAACATCACGGCCAAGACCGTCATCCCGGGGCCGTATCCGGTCGAGCTCGGCCACCTGCTGCCTGCTCCGCTCGACCGGGACACGCAGACCGCGTTCGAGACGGCCATGCGGGCGCTGGTCGCCGCAACCGGCTTCCAGACGGGCATCCTGCACGCGGAGTGGATCCTGACCGAGTCGGGCCCGGCGCTGGTCGAATGCGCCGGCCGTTGCCCCGGTGACTACCTGATCGACCTCGTCGACCTGGCCTACGGCACACGGATCAGGCTGACCCTCATCGACCTGCTGGCCGGCCGGACGGTCGCCCTGCCCGGATCGGCGCGGCAGACCTCGGCGATCCGGTTCCTGGCCGCCGAGCCGGGCACCGTGACGAAGGTCGCCGGCCTGGACACCGCGCAGGAGTTGCCCGGCGTCGAGGTCGCGGAGGTGGACGTCGAGGCCGGCCAGGAGGTCCGGCCGTGGGCGTCCTCCTGGGACCGTGCCGGGCATGTCATCGCGACCGGGCCGGACGCGGACACCACCCGTCAACGCGTCCTGGACGCGGACGCCGCCATCCGCATCGCTACCGATTGAGGAAACACATGTCTGTTCAGTGGCAACGCGTCCGCGGATGGCGCGGGTCCATGCCCGGAGGGTCGGTCGGCCTACGGCTGGCCGTGATGGCGATGATCGACGCGGTGGGCACCGGTGCCTTCCTGGCCGTCTCCGTGCCCTTCATCACCAGGTCGGTCCACCTGTCGGAGGGCAACCTCGGTCTCGGCCTGACCCTGTCCGCCGCCATCGCGCTGGGCACGGCGATCCCGATCGGCATCCTGGCCGACCGGATCGGCCCGAAGAAGGTGCTGGTCGGGGTCAGCCTGTGGCGCTGCGCCTGCTTCGTGGTCTATCCGTTCGTCCAGAACCTGTGGCAGTTCCTGACGGTGGTGTGCCTGCTCGGTCTTGTCGACAAGGCGGCGGCACCGATGGAACAGGCGCTGGTCGGGCAGGCGACGGCGACCGACGACCGGGTCAGGGTGGTCGCGATCCTCCGTTCGCTGCGCAACGTCGGCTTCACCGTCGGCGCCCTGCTGGGCGGTATCGGGCTGCTGATCGACACCCGGGCCGGGTACACCGCGATCCTGCTGGTCAACGCCGCCTCCTTCGCCGTGCTCGCGAGCCTGGCCGCCCGGCTGCCGGTGCTCAGTGCGCCGGCGAAGAGACTGCGTCGGCGCTTCTCGGTCAGTGTGCTGCGGGACGGATCGTTCCTGTCGTTCACCGGTATCAACGCCGTGCTCACCATGCACATGACCCTGCTGAGCATCGGTATCCCGCTGTGGATCGTCGGACACACCGACGTGTCCTCAGCACTCATCTCCCCCCTGGTCGCGGTCAACACCGTGCTCGCGGTCGCCCTCCAGGTGCGGGCCAGCCGGGGCACCGACACCATCGCCGGTGCCGCACGGGCCCTGGTATGGGCGGGCATTTCCCTCGCGGTCTGCTGCCTGCTGCTGGTCGCGGCGCCGAAGCTGCCGGTCGTCCTGGCCGTCGGCGTGCTGCTGCTGGCCATGGTCGCGCTGACCGGCGGCGAGCTCTTCCAGTCCGCCGGCGGCTGGGGCGGCTCCTATCTGCTCGCGGCGCCCGGTCAGGAAGGCGTCTACCTCTCGGTCTTCTGGCTCGGCGTGGCCATCCAGCAGATCGCGGCACCGGTCCTGGTCAGCGTGGTCGTCACGTCCGGCACCACGGGATGGGTCGTCCTGGCCGCGCTGTTCGCCGTATGCGGCCTTGCCGCGCCGGCCATCGGCCGATGGGCCCAGGCGCAGGCCGACAGCAGGCCCCAGCCGGACCCGAGCCTGGCCGAAGCCACGTAACCACCCTTGTATGCCGGCTCCGTAGGCGAGTCGGCGAGTTGATCACCACCTAAGGAGAGACATGTCCGTTCCGCTGTACGTTCCGTCCGGCGAAGGCGAGTTCGTCAACATCCGGGACACCAAGAGGACGTACCTCAAGCTCACCACAGCGGACTCCGACGGCGAGTTCGGGTTCTTCGAGCACCACATGGCTCCGGAGGCGAGCGGTGCCAGCCCACACATCCACAAGAAGTCCACCGAGATGTTCTATGTGGTGAAGGGCGAGATCGAGTTCACCATCGGCGACCGCAAGGTGGTGGGTGAGCCCGGTGCGTTCGCCTACGTTCCCAAGGGCGAGCCGCATGGCTTCACGAACAGGGGCAACGAGGACGCCACGCTGCTGATCATGTTCTACCCGATCTACAACCGCGAGGACTACTTCCGCGGCCTGGGTCGCCTGACGGCCAACGGGCGCAACCCCAGCCTTGAGGAGCTGCAGGAGCACATGGCGAAGTACGACCAGTTCATGGTCTGACCCGCGAACCCTTGGCAACGAACGGGGCCTGGCATCGGAATCCGATGCCAGGCCCCGGCGTTCGTGCCGACGTCAGTCGCCCGCGCTGTTCCTGATGCGGAAGCGCCACTGCAACTCACGTACCTGCTCGGCGAGTTCCGGGACCGGACCCGCCACCTCGAGAGCGGGGACGACGTCCTGGATGGACAGCGGACTCAAGGGCGAGGTGACCGGCACGCCCCACTCGGCCTTCCAGTCCCGGGCCTGCTGGGACGAGCTCGCGTACACGATGCGCCCCAGCCCGGCCCACCCGTGCGCGGCAGCACACATCGGGCAGTGCTCACCCGAGGTGTACACGGTCGCCGTGGCCCGCTCCTCGGGGCTCAAGTGGGTGGCGGCCCAGCGGGCGAGTTCGAACTCGGGGTGCCGCGTCGGGTCGCCCGTGGTGGACTCGCGGTTGCGGTCCTCGGCAAGGATCTTGCCGTCCGCGTCGACGAGCACGGATCCGAACGGCCAGTCGCCGGCCTCCACCGCCTCGGCCGCCAGCTCGATGCAGCGGCGCAGATAGGGCAGTTCGGTCTCCTTGACGGTGGTGGCGCTGTCGGTGCCGCTCTCGGAAAGGTCGTGGTTGTTGAGGGCCACTGTGGCTCCGTCTCTTCGGGGGTGTCGGCTATGAGCGGTGCGCGGCCACGGTCGCCAGTGCCTGCCACGCCGCCTCGGGCCGCAGGGTCTCGTCGGGATCGCCGTGGTACGGATCGAGCAGCACGGTTTCGGCACCGGCCAGACGCAACTCCTCGATGTCCTCGAGAATCTGCTCGATGGTGCCCTCGCCGGCCCGGCGATCCGGGTCGTCGATCGGCTTTTCCGTGAGCCGGAGATAGATACGGGGTGCCAACTCCGGCACCGGCTGGTCGAGCTCGGCCGAAATTCCCTTCAGCCGGTCCACTGCGTCCCTGAACCAGGGCATCGTGAACCGCAGTGGATGCCATGGAGAACCAAAACGCACGGCCCGTCGTATTGCGGCGTCGCTGTTACCACCGACCCAGATCGGAATCTGCCCGCAGCCATAGTCGGCGTCGTCTTCCCATACCGCGCGCAGGGTCCGCAGGAGTTCGTCGGTCAGCGCGCCACGCCGTTCGAACGGGACGCCCAGCGCCTCGAATTCGTCCCGCGCCCAACCCACTCCGACGCCGAGGATCAGTCGGCCGCCGCTGAGTTGCTGCAGGTTGGCCGCCGTGCGGGCGACCAGCAGGGGATGCCGGTAGGGCGCGATGAGCACCGTCGTGCCCAGCTTTATCCTGGTCGTGATTCCGGCCAGCCAGGCAAGAGTTGTGACAGGTTCGTAAAATGGAGCGGGGTATTGTTTGGCGACGTCCGATGTGATCGCCACATGGTCGGAGAGCATCAACAGGTCGAAACCGAGACCCTCCGAGGTTTTGGCCCAGCGGGCCAGATTGTCCGGGGTCGCGCCCGGACCGAAGTTGGGGACATTCACGCCTATCCGCATGACCACAACACTAGCAACTGCGCATGTTTGGCGTGCAGTTGTCGGCAAGGATTTCGGCGGAGCGAAAGCACGAGGAGTCGGGGCCGGTCAGTTGTCCTGAGGAGCATCGCAATTCCTCGAATCCGGCCGGTGTGCTGTGCGGAGGTCCGGGAGGAGGAATACGGCCAGAACAGCCGCCGTCGCCGGGAAGAGGGCGGACGGGCCACCGAGGGAGAGCAGAGGGCCGCCCGCGAGCGAGCCGATTCCGGTACCGCCGTCGAAGGCGATGTTCCACGCGACCCCGGCCACGCCGAGACCGGTCGGGCTGTCCCCGGCCGCCTGCAGGGCGAGCACCAGGGTGGCACTCTGGACCGCGCCGAAGCCCGCTCCGAAAAGGGCCGTACCGGCCAGCAACAGGGCCGGCGCGTGAGAGGCGGCTCCCGCGGCAGTGCCGAGCGTGGTGACCACTACGGCAGGGATCAGCACCGGGCGGCCGCCGTACCGGTCGATGAGCCACCCGGCGCCGAGCCGGGAGAGCACGGTGGAGACCTGCGCGGCAAGCAGCGCCTGGGGCGCGGCCGAGGCGGTCAGCGGCAGGAAGGTGTAGACGACGCCGTAAGCCGTGGTGGAGGCGGTCTCCACCATCAGGGGGCCGGTCATGGGACGCAGCGACCGCCATGTTCCGTGCAGGGTCCGTGGGCGGTGGGAACGAGGTCCGGCCGGGCGGACGGGCGCTGCGGCGCGAGGAAAGCCGAACGAGCCGACGAGGACCAGAGCAGCCGTGCCCGCCGCCAGGGCGAAGGCGGCCGCGTACGCCTCCTGCCGGGCCAGGGCGATGCCCAGCGGAGCCCCCAGGACGCCGGCGCAGCCGACCACCGCGCCGTACCAGCCGATGCCTCGTCCCCGGCTGCCGGACGGGAACAACTCCGCGGTGAAGGTGACACCGGCGACGACGAACACGCCGAAGCCCAGCCCGCGCACTGCCGCGAGGCCGGTGAGGGCGGGAAGTGTGGAGGCAGCCGGCAGAACCAGGCATGGCAGCCCGAGCAGCGCACCGCTCATGGCGAGTGAGTGCCGCCGCCCGAGCCGGGCGAAGAGCCACGGCGTGCAGGGCTGGACGACCAAGGTGGCCGCCATCAGGGTGGCGGTGAGCGCTCCGGCGCCCGACGGTCCGGCGCCGGAGCGGACGGCGTACGCGGGCATCGCGGAGAGCATCAGATTGAAGCTGGCGAAGCCACCGAACGCGGCGATCAGGGCGCCGGCCATCGCTGCCCGCCTCCGCCCCGCGGAGGGCGCCGGGGACCGGCCGGTTGACGCGGAGGGGTCTGCCGGCGCGCTCATCGCCACCCGGCTGTGCGCAGAGCTCTGATCGAGGCGGGCCGGTCCATCATGCCCATGTCGTACACCCAACCTCCCGAACAGGGTTCAGCCCTCTCCGGCGCCCCGCGGATGGAGAAGGCGAGGCCCCGGAAAGGGCAGGGCATCAGGAGTTGTCGAGCGGCAGCCCGGGCGGGTTGACCTCGGACTTGGCGACGGCCTCGTTGGAGAGGTTCCAGGCGGCCAGCCACTTGGCGTACTGACCGTTCTCGATCAGGTAGTTGATCGCGTCGGCGATCGGCTTGGCGAGACCGCTGTCCTTCTTGGAGGTGGCCGCGATCAGGCCTTGCAGCGAGGCGCCGGCGCCGGAGAACGTGCCCGCGTTGGCCGTGGGCTTGCTCGTCTTCGCGGTCTGGGTGATGTGGTAGGCGATCGTCGGGTTGGGGCCGAAGTGGGCATCGATCTTGCCGCTGCTGAGCGCCAGGTAGACGCCGTTGCTGTCCGGATAGTGCTTGACGGTGAGCTTCTTGCCCTCGCTCTGCAGCTTTTTCTGCCACTCGAGGAGGATGCGCTCCTGGTTGGTGCCCGAGCCGACCTCGACGGTCTTGCCGGCGAGGTTCTCGTAGTTGCCGTCGAACTTCCAGTCGCTGGACTTCAGCACCTCGAAGGCGAGGTTGTCCTGCCGGTAGGAAGCGAACTCGTACTTCCTCTTGCGCTCCTCGGTGTCGGTGACGTTCGAGAAGGCGACGTCCACCTTGCCGCTGTCGATGCCGACGAAGAGGTTCTCCCAGGTGAAGTTCTTGCTCTCCGGCTTGAGGCCGAGGACCGCGGCGACGAGGCGGCCGATGTCGGTCTCGGAACCGGTGAGGGTCTTCTGGTCGTCACCCACGTAGTCGAGCGGGGCGGAGCCGGACGGCAGAGCGCCGTGGCCGATCACCAGCTTGCCGCTCTTCCTGACGGCTTCGGGCAGCTCGGCGCTGATCGACTTCACCTCGGACACCTTGAGGGTGGTCTCCGTGGCGGCGCCGTTCGAGAGCTGACCGATGGTCACACTCCCGGTGGCCGCGTTGTCCGTCTTGGTGGCGGCGTCGCTGTCACCACCGCAGGCGGCGAGCCCGGTGGCGAGGGTGGCGACGGCAGTCGCCGCGGTGATGCCGCGTACCAGGGTGCGTCGGGTGAAGTGGGTAGACATGGCCGTTCCTTGTCGCTCAAGTGAAGGTGGAGGAGTGGGGGGGGAAGATCGTGGATGCGACGTGGGGTCGGTGGAAAGTGAAGATGACCCGGCCGGCCATCTCGCTGCTCGGCGAGCGGGTGGCCGACCGGGTGGCCGACCGGGTGGCCGGACAGGATCAGGCCGCGGGCTGACGTACCGGTTCCACTCCGATGACCTTGCGGTAGACGCGGGCGCCGTCCCCGTAGTCGTCCACGGCGTAGTGCCAGGTCGCCCGGTTGTCCCAGAGCACGAAGTCACCCGCGTTCCACCCGAACCGGATGGTGTAGTCGGGCGACGACGCATGCCGGAGCAGGTGGTCGAGCAGCACTTTCCCCTCCTGCGCCGTGACGCCCGTCAGGCCGAGCGCCGAGGTGCTGAGGAACAGGCCCTTCCGGCCCGTCTCGGGGTGGGTGAGCACGACCGGATGATCGATGGTCTCCGCGACCGCGGTGCGCTTGCTGCCCTGCGCGTAGTTCCCGGCGTCCGCGTCGTAGACCGCGCGGACCGATGCGAGCAGTTTCTTGAACGGCTCGGACAGGTCGTCGTACGCGGCCTGGAGATCGGCCCACAGGGTGTGTCCGCCCAGCGCGGGTACGACCTCGTAGGTCAGTGACTCGATCGCGAACACCGGCTGCCGCCACAGTCCGCCGATGTGCCAGGTGCTGGCCTTGCCGGTGTGCTGGACGTTGTACGGGTACACCAGCGGATGGGCGGGGTCCTTCTGGGCGGTCGGGTGGTCGAAGGGTTCCGCGAAGATGCGTACGGCCTCGACGTGCTGCTCGGGTGTGAGGTGCTGGCCGCGGAACACCAGCACCTTGTGTTCCCGGAACGCCCGGCGCAGTTCCTCGGCGGTCGCGTCGTCGACGCCGGAGCTGAGGTCGATGCCGGTCACCTCGGCGCCGAACCGCGGACCTGCCCGCCGTATCTCATGGCTCGTGACGGTTGTAGTCATGGCTTTCCCCTCTCAGTGCTGCCGTGGCTGCCGTACAGGAATGACGCGCGAGTGGTCGCCGCCCACGGGACGGGTGAGGGCGACGTCAGACGCGTCGACACGCGGAGGCGTCGACGCGCGCCAGATCCACGTACAACCTGCGGTAGAGCGCTGAGGGGGTCACGCCCCCATGTGTAGCAGGCAGTCGAGGGACGGATCGTTGCGGCGGCATGAAACTTCCGTCGGGACGGGTCGGACCGCCCAGCGGGGACTCATCGAGAGGAACCCGCACGCTGCGCCTGGCCCACTGTGGGCAGGGCGGTGCTCGTCGAGGCCACATTGCCCACGGCGCGTTTGAAGTCGGGGCAGTCCACTAGCGGTTCGTGCTCGCAGACGGCTGCGTGCCGCAGGCTGTCCCGGAGCCGGGTGAGCCGGCCGATCTGCTCGTCGAGGGCTTCGGCCTTGGCGGTCATCCCTGTCCGCAAGGCCGTGTCGGACGGCCGTGCCTGGAGGAAGCGGCCCAGTTCGGCGACGGAGAATCCGGCGCTGCGTGCGCAGGTGATGAGCGCCAGGCGCTCGAGGACGTCCGGGTGGTAGGTGCGGCGCAGCCCGTTGCGGCCGGCGGGAGTGATCAGGCCCTTCTTCTCGTAGAAGCGCAGGGCCGACGGCGCGAGTCGGCTGCGCTGTGCGACCTCGGCGATGTCCAGCAGCGAAGCGTCCATCAAAGCCTCCTTGACTTGAACCGCGGTTCAAGTCGCAGCCTAGTCGCCATGAGGATCCACCACTTGAACTGCGGATCGGTCCGCACCATCGAAGCCACCTACGACGGCCCGCAGCCCGCACCCGCCGTCAACCACTGTCTGTTGATCGAGACCGACACCGACGGCCTGGTCCTGGTCGAGACCGGGCTCGGCCTGGCCGACGTCCACGACCCGATGGGCACACTCGGCGCCGAATGGGTCGAGATGGCGCAGCCCGCGCTCGCCGAGGAGGAGACGGCCGTACGGCAGGTCGCCCGGCTCGGGTACGCGCCGTCCGACGTCCGCCACATCCTCGTGACCCACCTGGATGTCGACCACTGCGGCGGCCTACCCGACTTCCCCGACGCCCAGGTCCATGTGCTCGCCGCCGAACTCCACGCGGCGCAGACCGAGTCGCCCAGTTTCCGCTACCGCCCGGCTCACTGGGCACACGAACCCCGCTGGGTCACCTACGAACCCGGGCCTGGTGAAGAATGGTTCGGCTTCACCGCCGTACAACCGAAAGGACTGCCACCGCAGTTCAAACTGGTCCCCCTGGGCGGTCACACCGCAGGCCACACCGCGGTCGCCGTGCAGACCGGCGACCGATGGCTCCTTCACTGCGGCGACGCCTACTACTACCACCGCGAAGTCGAGGACGCGAAAGAGCCGCACCCTCTGATGGACCTCGTGCAGACAGGTGCCGAGGTCCACCGCGATCTACGCCTGGGCACCCAGGCCCGACTTCGTGAGCTGCTCCGTGATCACGGCGACCAGGTCGAGACCTTCTGCGCCCACGACCCATGGGAGTTCGCCCGCTACCAGGACGTCGACGGGCGTTCCGGCGCCGCCGGGCGACGGTAGGGGGAGGCGTGGGCGTGCGCTCGGATTTCAGCGCCCGCTGACGGCGGTCAGGCGGTGAACATCGTCAGGAGGGCGGCGATCCTTCCGTCGCGCACGGTGATGACGTCGATCCCGCGGACGGCGGGTGTGCCGGGCGGGCCGAAGGCCCATGCGAGTGCCCCGGTGTCCGGCCCGGCGTAGCGCCGGCCGTCCTCGCTGAATTCGAAGTCGGCGGGAGCGTTGGCGAGGAGGTCGGCAGCCTTGTCCGCGATGGCGTCCCGGCCGGTCGTGGTGCCCTCAGGGTCTTCAAGGGTGTATTGGGCGACCGGGGCGGTCGGCCGACTCGGCGGGGCGCCCCGGTGCACTCGTGTCACGCGGGTGATGAGGGGGGGGTCGGCTGTGATGGTGAGGGTCAGATCTGGCTTGCGCCGCCGTCGACGTATATCTCGGCGCCGGTCATGTAGCTGCTGGCCTCGCCGGCGAGGAAGAGGACCGTCTCGGCGATCTCCTCAGGGCGGCCGAGACGTTGCATGGGGACTCCGGCGGCCAGGCCCTGGAGCAGTTGTTCAGCAGCCTCGGGACCGCCCGCGAGACCGCTCAGGCCAGGCGTCTCGATCGGGCCGGGCGCGATGCTGTTGACGCGGATGCCGCGGGTGACGAGTTCCGCCGCCCAACTGCGGGTCAGCGAGCGCAGCGCGGCCTTGGTCGCGGCGTAGACGCTGAAGGCGGCGGCGCCCTTGTTGTCGATGTTGGAGCTGGTCACGATGATCGAGGCGCCCGGGTTGAGCAGCGGGAGCGCCTTCTGGACGGTGAACAGGGTGCCCGCGACGTTGGTGTTGAAGGTGTCGGCGTAGTGCTCCCAGGTGATGTCGGGCAGGGCCGCGAACTGTCCGCCGCCCGCGTTGGCGAAGACGATGTCGAGGCTGCCGTGCTGCTGGATTTGGAGGAAGAGGCGGTCGAGGTCGTCGAGGTCGGCGACATCGGCTCGTACTCCCGTGGCGCGGTCGCCGATGGAGGCAACCGCCTCGTCGAGCGCCTGCTGCCGGCGGCCGGTGAGGAAGACGTGCGCGCCTTCTGCCGCGAGCCGTCGTGCGGCGGCCAGGCCGATGCCGGATGTGGCACCGGTGACGAGGGCGGTCTTGCCGTCGAGCTGACCCATGAGGGGTTCTCCTTTTCCGTACCGTTCGGTACTTAAGTCGTTCACCCGTGGAGAACCGCGGCATAGGGGCAGCTATTCCGTACCGCTCGGTTAAAATTTCGGAGACCGACACAGGAGGCGTCATGGCGGTGCGGGGCAGACCTCGGGGCTTCGATGCGGAGGCCGCGCTGGACCGTGCAGTGGAGGTCTTCTGGCGCCAGGGCTACGAGGGCGCCTCGCTCACCGACCTCACCGAGGCGATGGGGATCAACCGCACGAGCATGTACGCGGCATTCGGCAACAAGGAGGAGCTCTTCCACCGCGCCGTCGCCCGCTACGCCGAGGCCGACATGGCCTACGCCCGCGAAGCCCTGGCGCAGCCGACCGCCTATGCGGTCATCGAATCCTTCCTTCGTGCCAATGCGGACGCACTCACCCGCCCCGACCGTCCTTCCGGATGCCTGTCCGTGCAAGGCGGCCTGGCCGAGGGCGGCGACAGCGGCCGCATCGCCCGGTTCCTGGCCGACAGCCGCCTTGCCGGCGAGCACGCCCTCGCACAGCGCCTGACCCGAGCCGTCGAGGAGGGCGACCTGCCCGCAGGGACCGACCCTCACGCACTCGCCCGCTACGTCATGGTCGTCAGCGAAGGCAACGCCGTACATGCGGCAGCCGGCGCGGCCCGTACAGCGCTCCACGCCACCGTCGACATCGCCCTGCAGGCGGTGCCTCGACCTCATGCGCGGACGGGAGCCTGACACGTACGGGTCGACTGTGAACCGATCGCGCCAGGATCACATGGTCGGATCCTGACGCTGCCGGACCCCAAGACGCTGCGGGCCGCACGCGCGGCCCGCAGCACCTCGGGGTCTGTGTTCTCTTCGGTGGCCGTACGGTTCAGCGGCCGCCTGTCACGGGAACTGCGTGATCTTGGAGGGGATGGTGTCAGTGCCGGAGGTCGGGGCGCCCGTGTCGTTGACGACATGGGCGTACTGGCCCTTGCCACCCAGCGAGATCACCTGGATGCTGTGCAGCTTGACGCCGGACTTGACCGGCACCTGGAACCCGTGGCGCTGCACGATGGAGGGGTCCGAGGTGTAGTTGCAGTAGCTGCCCAGGCCCCAGGCCTCATGGACGTTGACCGCGTCGGCGACCTTGTAGGCGGCGTAGCCGACGATGCCGTCGTGGGTGATGGCGGCGGCGTTCGGGGCGTCGTAGGCCTTCTCGTTCTGGAAGAAGATCGTGCGCCCGCGTTCGCCGTTCCACAGCACGTCGTACTTGTTGAAGTGCTCGACGAACAGGCCGGTCGTCAGGACGTCGTCGCCGTTCACGACCAGACCGTAGTCGGCACGGTTGGTCTCCCAGCCGACGCCCTCCCCGTGGTCGGCGCGCCAGATCCAGGTGTGGTCGACGACGACGTCATCGCTGTTGATCACGACGGAGTTGGTCGCGAGGCCCGGGCCCGCGCCGCCGATGCGGATGAACACGTCCTGCATGGTGGTCGGGTTCGCGGAATGGTCCGCCGCCGCTCCGGCGGGGCCGATCTGCAGCAGGGTGTCGGAGCGGGTCGCGCCGGCGTCGATGAGGAATCCGGCGAGCCGGACCCCGTCGACGTCCGCCACGTGCAGGGCGTCGATGCCGCCGTCGGGTATCAGCGTGGCCAGGCCCAGGCCGAGGACGACCGTGTTGGACCGGGTGACGTTGATGGTCTGGTCGAGGTGGTAGACACCGGGGGTGAACAGCAGGTTGAGCCCTTGAGCCAGCGCCTGGTTGATGGTGGCGGCCGTCGCGCCCGGCTTGACCACGTAGAACTGGTCCAGCGGGAGCGAGGTGCCCGCGTTGGCGGGCCACGACACGCCGCGTGCGTTGGTGCGCTTGGCGGGCACGAAGACCTTGTAGGTGGTGCCGTCGAGGTAGAGGAACGGCTTCTCGCGGGATATCGGAGTGGTGTCCAGCGTGGTGTACGGGCCGGTGTCGAAGTTGGTCGCGGGGGCGCCCTGGACCCCGGTGAAGGTCATGTTCCACACGCCGTTGGTCCAGCCGCCGACCGAGCTGTCACGGGTGTACCACTGCTGCTGCGAGTACGGTCCCACGGTGCCGTCGATCTTGGAGTCGGCGATGTAGCCGCCGGAGGCCCAGCCGTAGCCGTTGGGGGCCAGGTTGAGGCCGCCCTTGACGTGGATGCGACGGAAGGGGGCGGCCTGGGCGACGGCCCAGCGGTCGGTGCCGTTGGACGGGGTGATGGCGAGGTTCTCCGCCGAGCGCCAGAAGTTCTGGGTGGCGTTGCCGTTGAACCAGCCCGCATCGACGGTGATGTCGCCGTTGATCTGGGTGTCGTCGGGGTTCAGTCCGAGCCCTGAGATCGAGGTGTAGAAGCCGAGTTGGGCGTTGATGCCGTTGTAGGTGCCCGGCTTGAGGAGGAACTGGTAGCGACCGGACCCGAACTGGGCGGACTCCTGCTGGCTGAAGACCTGGTCGAACTTCTGCTGGAGGTTGGGCGTGGAGGGGGCGACGACGATCACGTTCGGACCGAGATCGCCGCCGCCCTGGATCGGGCCACCGGTACCGCCGGAGGTGGTGTGGACGGCGAACTCCCACAGCGAGTAGCCCCAGGCGGTTGCGCGGGCGGTGCCGAGAACGCGGACGTAGCGGCCTGTGCCGCTCACGTCATAGGAGGCGCGGCCCCCCGTCGCGCCGGTGACCGTCTTGAGGGTGCTCCAGTTCTGACCGTCGGCGGAAGCCTGGAGCTGGAAGTCCTTGCCGTACGCGGCTTCCCAGTTGAGGTCGATCCTGCAGATGTCCTGCGAGGAGCCGAGGTCGACGCGCAGCCACTGCGGGTCGGCGGCCTGGCTGGACCAGCGGGTGGAGTCGTCTCCGTCGAACGCCGCGGATGCCGGGGTGCCGGCGTTCTCCGTGGAGGAGGCCGAAGCGGCCTTGCCTTGCGCCGAGTTGGCGGTTGAACAGGCGGCGGGCTGAGTGGTGCCGGGCGTCCCGAACACCTGGAACTCCCAGAGCGAGTATCCCCAGGGGGTGGCTCTGTGGATGCCCTGCATACGGACGTAGCGGCCCTGGCCCGAGACCGTGAGGGTGTCGGTGCCGCCGTCCCCACCGGTGACGCTCCGAAGGTCGCTCCAGGAACCGCCGTCCGGGGAGACCTGGATCTTGTAGTCCGCGGCGTAAGCGGCTTCCCAGTTCAGGACCACCTGGCTGATCGAGGCCGTGGCCCCCAGGTCGACCTGCAACCACTGGTCGTCGGTCGCGGCCGAGGACCAACGGGTGCCGGTGTCGCCGTCGACCGCGGCGGCGGCGGGGGTTGCCGCGTTCTCCGTAGAGGACGATGTGGCTGTCCTGCCCTGGGACAGGTTGGCGTCGGCCGCGAGGGCCGGGGGTGGTGCGACGAGAGGAAGAGCGATCAGCGCCACCGTACTGGCGAGCGCGATACCGAGCGATCTGAGGCCCATGCCATGTTCCCCTGGGGGTGGATGAAGGATGGTCAGGAATGGCCGTGCTGCATGCGGGTGCGGGGTGCGGCGCGCAGGATGGAGAGAGGTGCAGTCAAGTTGCGCCGCCACTTAGTTCACAGCTTGATTTAAATATTGACCTCAGGAGTTCGGCAAGCCCTGGGACATCAGAATCCGTGCAAGTTGTGCACGGCCCCGGCATCTTGACCCGCCGTCAGCCTTCAGGGGGTGACGGCAACAAGGGCCGCACCTGCCGGCGCAGCGGCTCTCCGCATGAGGCGACTTGGACAAGACAAGCCAGACTCTTTCTTTTTCGCTCAACCTCTAGTCGAATAGCACCACTTGAAGCACACGTGTGTCGTGCGTTGCGGATGTCCCTGACCAGGACCCTCTCCACCTGCAGCCGACCGCGTCACGGGAAGGACCCCCACAAGTGACCTTCAGACCCTGGATGCTCAGGGCAGCGGTGGCCGGTGTCGCCGGCACGATCCGATGGATCACACCGAGCACGACCAGGACTTGGCACCGACACCGAGGTCGAGATCGTCAAAGCGTCCGGAGACGGCTCCACGCTCCTGCCGCCCCCCTCTGTGAAGTACGCACTCCTACCGAGGAAGCCACGACCGGCCGCAACCTCGCGCAGAGCCGTGGCCGGCGCACTCCTCGCATCGTGGAAGACTGCTCGGCCTCCGAAGCGCGAAGGCTGTTCGAGGACCGACTGAGCAGGCCGCCGACGGGGGGCGGCCCACAACACCCCCTCAGGGCCGTGCACTCCGGCGCCCCCGAAAGCGACCTCCTCTTGGCGAGAGATCGCCACGTCCAACGGAGCAATACATGCCCAGCTCTCCCCTGAACCGGCGCACGTTCATCCTCCTCGGCGCCACGGTCGCCACGGCATCCGGCGCCCTGACCTCGGCGGCCGCCGCGGCGGCCTCCCCCACCGGGCTCACCGGCGCGCCGAAGCCGGTCCGGATCGTCGACGACCAGGCGACCCCCACCACCCGCGCTCTGTTCGCATACCTGAAGCAACAACAGGGCAAAGGCATCCTGTTCGGTCACCAGCACGACCTCACCTATGGCTTCACCTTCACCACCCCCGACGGCAAGGCGTCCGACACCAAGGCGGCGGTGGGCGACTACCCCGCGGTCTTCGGCTGGGACACCCTCATCCTCGACGGCGACGAACGCCCCGGCGTCGAGGGCGGGACCGAAGCCGAGAACATCGCCGCACTCAGCCGGTGCATCCGGCAGGGAGACGCCCGCGGCGGGATCAACACCCTCAGCGCTCACCTGCCGAACTTCGTGACCGGCGGGAACTTCTACGACACCACGGGCCGAGTGGTCAGCCAGATCCTTCCCGGAGGCGCGAAGCATGCGGACTTCAACGCCTTCCTCGACCGCATCGCGCAGGCGGTCAAGGGCGCCCGGCGGCCGGACGGCACCGCGATCCCGGTCGTCTTCCGCCCCTTCCACGAGAACAACGGAGCCTGGTTCTGGTGGGGTGCAGGGCACGCCACCTCTGCCGAGTTCATCGAGCTGTTCCGCTACACCGTCGAGTACCTGCGCGACACCAGGGGCGTCCACAACCTGCTCTACGCCTACTCACCCAACTCGAGTTTCGCAGGCGACCCGACCGGCTACCTCAAGACCTACCCCGGCGACCGTTTCGTCGACATCCTCGGCTACGACTCCTACGACGAGAACGCCGGACCGACCCCCTGGCTGGACGGTCTGGTGAAGGATCTGGCGATGGTGGTCCGGCTGGCGAACGAGCGAGGCAAGGTGCCGGCCTTCACCGAGTTCGGGGAGGGCGGCACCGAGGTCCGCAACCCGCAGTGGTTCACCCAGCTGTTGCAGGCCGTCAAGGCGGACCCGCTGGCCCGTCAGATGACGTACATGCTCACCTGGGCCAACTTCGGAGGCACCAAGCGTGCTTACGTCCCGTACCCGGGCCACGTCCTGCTGCCGGACTTCACCGCGTACCACCAGGACCCCTACACCCTGTTCGCCGCCGATCTCCGGGGCGTGTACTCCGCTCGCACCACCGCCGTCAAAAGCGCCCCGTACCTGCACCTCGTGACCCCCACGGACCGACAGCGCGTAGCGAACTGCAAGACCACCGTCCGGGTGCGCATCACGCCCGCGAAGGCGAGCCGGGTCACCTACTCCGTGAACGGCGCACGCCCCAGACGGCTGCGCCTCGACGCCGACGGCTTCTACACGGGCGACTGGTCGATCGACCCGGCCACACGCAACAACCGCTCGGTGACCCTCACCGTGAGCGCGCGGGTGGACGGCGAGACGCTCACCGACTCGGCCGTGGTCCTCCTCTCCGAGGTCCCACCACTCCCTGCCGGCTGGGTCGACGACTTCGAGGGATACGCCGGAGACGATGTCGCCCTGAGCGAGGCGTACACCCATGTCAACTCCCACACCCTCACCCTGTCGGCCGACCACAAGTCCTCAGGCTCCTACGGACTGGCCTACGCGTACGACTTCACCAGCGCCGAGTACACCGGCACGGGCAAGCCGATCGACGCGGACTGGTCCGCCTTCACGTCCCTTGTGCTGTGGCTGCAGGGCGACGGTTCCGCGAACGGCGGGGCGCTCCAGATCGTCGCCGGCGGAGTCGATTTCTGGTACCAGGTTCCGCTCTCCGACACGAGCGGGCAGGAGGTCAGGGCACCCTTCAGCGAGTTCACGCCCGCTCCCTGGGACACCGAACACGCCGGAGCCGTGCTCGACGCGGCTCACCTCGCCGAGGTGACGGCGTTCAATCTGTACCTCGTCCATGGAGACGGCGCGGCGGCCAAGGGCATCGTGTACGTGGACAACATCAGAGCCGAATGACACACCGGCACGCGGCAACCCCGTGCCGAACGGCACACCAGGCGCGGGGTTACCGCCGCCGCCCGAGTCCCCTTCCGCCGAGACCACGTTCCCGTGCGCGGACCGCCCCGGATGTCCCGCGCCTCCACGAACTCCGGCGGTATCAGTCACACCGCCTCGCCGAGGCCCGGGCGACGGCTGCCGCCGATCACTGCGCGGCGGGGTTGCTGTAGTCGTCGAGAAGCGGACTGTGGCGTTCGGTGAGTGGGCCGACGCCAAGGTCTTCACGCATGAGCTTGCGCATCTTGGCGGCCGCTTTTCCGCGGTCCTCCCAGCGGGCGCGATCTTCTGGACTGCCGACGGCAGTGCCGTCGATGTAGGCGTCGCAGATGCGTCGCAGGCAGTGGAACACGCTATTGGAGGCCTTGACGACGGGTTGGGGCGCGACGAGCCACATCCGTTCTGATGCGACACCTATCCCCGAGTCCCGAAATGCTTCGCGCAGCGCAAGCGCCCGCTCGTCGTCGGAGGGGTGCTCTCGCTTGGCCAAGGCTCGCAGGGTCTCACCGAGGACCTTCACGGTGGTGGTGTACTGCGTGTAGATGTCGAGCCGCAGTCGCAGGGCTTCTTTGACATCCTCGTGCTTCCACCGGTTCCGATCGGCGATGAGAGTGGCGACGATGCCGATCGCGGCCCCGGTCAGGGTGGAGAGCAGTGGCAACCAATCCATGCGTGCCAGATTGGATCATCCCGTGACGGCAGCGCCAGATGGCTGACCCCGTAACCAGAAAGCGTGCGGGGTCGGAGGTGACAGCGGCCGCACTGTCATCGTCCTGTGCAGGGTCACCCAGTCACTGGATCGTCCGCGCGGTCCCCCTGCGGTGACTGGAGCCGTTGATGGCGAGGGCCGTGCCGCTGTTCTTGTTCACGATCTTGTGGAGCTGACCGCGGTCAGAGTTCTCCACCGGCCAGTGTGCCGCTCTTCCTATGCCTGATCGCCCGGCATGGGCAAGGCTGAAGGATCGAGATCCCGGCGCATGCCGGCACGCATGGCGTCAAAGGAGTCGAACCACGGCCGGCAATCACTCTTCAGCTCCGGCCAAGTGTCGTACCTCCGGCCGGAGATGAGCTGCTGAACGAGGTCGCGCATGCCCTTCATCGTCTGATCCGAGAGGACAACGATCTCGGGTGGAGCCGTGATCGCCATCTGATAGCGCAGCTCGTACACCCCACCGTTGCGGAAAGCGACTTCCGCCTGACGTGCCCGTTCCGGCCATGGCTCCGTGCTGTCGACCACGGCGGCGCGGATGTCGTTCCAGGTCTTGGCCACGGCCGCTAGGTAGGCGGCATAGAGTTCGCGTTTGACATCAGTACGACGTTCGCTCTGCTCGCGGCGCCACTTTGCCCGGTCGGCTATCGACGTGGCGCCCACTCCGATGACTGCGCCGGTCACTGTGCCGAGAAGAGTCCCCCATTCCATCGCCCCAACATAGGCCCTACTTCACGTGATCATCTGATCAGTGGTCGGTGCGCTGGATGCCCGACGGAGGGGGGATTCGCATGATTCCCACACGAACAGCTCCCGCATGAGCGCCCCGAACTGCTCCCCTCACGGCGCGATGCCGACCCCGTCGATCCGGCTCCAGTCCTTTTCCTGCTGAGCCGTCATGGCCGGCCACGACACCCCTCCTGGCCGGGGCTCGACGTGAGAGGCGTACGGCAGAGGACGGAAGCCAGGGTCGTAGAAGCAGCCTGTCCCGTAGGTGTGGTCGTAGGCAGCACAGGAGGATGCGACGGACTGCGGGGTGGGCTTCTTTCCCGTACGTACCCAAGTGGACAGCGCGGCGATGGAGTTGGCGTACTCGGCGTTGCTCAATTCGCTGTGCTCGTGTTCCGTCGTGAAGGTCTGTACAAGGTTCTTCTCCCGGTGCGCGCCTTCGAGGCTGGCGCGGTAGGCGGCCTCGTGTTCGACGAACGCCGTGGGGTCGTCAATGGCATGCAGGGTGAGTACGGGGATCGAGACCCGGCCGGTGAGATCGCTGTCGTAGGACAGGTCTCGCCGGGCATCGGGATCGGCGGCGAAGCGCTCGACACCTTCGTTGAGCGCCTTGTCGTCGTGTGAACCGGAGTACCGCACCCCCGTGTTGCTGAAGGGGTTTCGATCGCCGAGCCGGTTGTGCACGATGTCGCGGAACGTGAACACGGAGAAGCGCAGGTGTGATTCGAGGGTGCGCTCCGGAATACGTGTGACTGCGAGGATGTCGTCAAGGTTGCGCTGTTGCAGCGCGGTCCGGTCCTGCGGTGCCGACGCGTATCCCGTGCACTCCTGAAGACGGGCCCGTAGTCCCGTCGTCGTCAGGGTCGATGCGGGTCGCAGTCCCTGCCACAGCGGGTACTGGGGCTCGGTGGGGCGGGGAAGGTTCTGGCAGTAGTACTGATAGACCACGCGAAGGTCGACCCGGTAGTCGTAGCCACGCGAGCCGCCACCCAGCACGCCGTTCGTGAGCAGAGCACCGTCATAGGCGCGGTGCTTGCCGTACGTCTCCACGACCTTGGCGGCGACGTTCCCGCCCCAGGACTGGCCGTGTACGTAGGTTCGCTCGGGGACACCGAACTCCTTCAAGAAGATTCGGCGCACATTCTCCGTGTCGGCGGCGGCCATACGGGTCCCGTATCCTCCGCGCCGATAGGACGAGCCCGCCCAGGCATAGCCCTGATCCACCATCACCGACCAACGTTCCAGGTCACCGACGCTCCGCTCGGGATCGGACGCGTCACCCAAGTCCGGGCCGCCGTGTGCGTGCACGACGAGCGAGCCGTTCCACCGCTTGGGAACAGCGATCGCGTAGAAGGCTCCGTTGGAGTCCTGACCGGTGTAGCAGGTGGCCTTGTCCGCCAGGTTCGCAGGGCAGGAGACGACTGCCGCGGGCGTCTCGGCGGCCGCCTGGGCCGGGTTGATGCCACTGAGTGACCCGGCAACGAGGCCTGTGACACCGGCAGTCAGCGTCACGAGACGTCGTGCGCCGGTCCGGAGACGACGAGAAGGAAGTGTGGTGCGGCCTGAGCGATTCACAGCGATGCTCCTGAACTCCAGGGGCGCGGTTGGCGCCGAGCGCTGCGATGTTAGGAACGCATGCGCGGGTGCACCATGTGTCGCGTGATTCTGTTCATAACGTGCGCACAGGTCATGCGTACCTCGATGTTGCGCAAGCCAGCCGGTCGATCCCCCGCCCACCTGTAGTACCGACACGATGCGCATGCCTCGTACGTGCGTGGACGGAGCAGCAGGTGGGCACGGTGAGGCGCGCTGGGCCGTGGGCCAGTGCGCCGGCTGATCACTGGGTCCCGGGCTTGTCCTGGGCAGTGTCGCGAGCGCGCTTGCCCCGCTGCCAAGCGCCGCGCTCGCGGTGCGCACCGTCGGCTCCGCCGTAGCGCTCGACGAGCGCGTCGCCGATCGCGGCCAGGTGGTGGCGCACGCCCGGAGGGTCGGTCACCTCGAGCCATTCGACCAGGCCGGCGAGTTCGCCGGCGAGCGTGTACTCGTCGCGGCCGCGGATCACGACCGCGACGCGGCCGTCGTTCGTGGTGCCGCCCACGTCGAGTCGATCGCCGAGTCCGATCCGGAGGATGCCGAGGCCGTGGGGTGTGCAGAGGGCCTGGATCTCCAGGGGCGTTCGTCTGCGGTCGACTTCGTCGGCGATCTCGCGCCAGCTTGCGGCGAGGTCGAAGTCCTCGGGCCGGTTCACCGGATCGTCCGTCGGGTCGGCGGAGGACACGCGGTCGATGCGGAAGGTCCGCCGACCCGCCTCGGTATGGGTGACGAGGTACCAGGCCAGGTCCTTGGCGACGATGCCCAGCGGGTGGACGGTTCTCGTCGTTTCGGCGCCTTTGCCGTCCACGTAGCCGAGGCGCACCTGGAGGCCGCGGATCACCGCGTCCTGGAGTGCTTCGAGGAAGGGGGGCGGTCGGTGCTCGACCCGGCTCGCCCCCCATTGTCGCGGGTCCGTCACCCATGACGACGCCGCGGCCTCGGCCTGCGCCCTGAACGGCTCGGGCAGGGCCTGGACGAGCTTGCGCAGGGCCGTTTTCACCGCCGGTGTCGCGGCCGAGGCGGGGCCGGCGACCAGGAACAGGGCGCGGGCCTCACTCGCGGTCAGTCCCGACAGGTCGGTGCGGGCGCCGCCCACAAGACGCCAGCCGCCCCCGCGGCCCTGCGTCGCGTACACGGGCACCCCGGCCATGGCCAGGGCGTCGAGGTCGCGGCGGGCGGTGCGTTCGGAGACCTCCAGTTCCCGGGCGACCTCCGCCGCCGTCACCTGCTCGCGCCGCTGGAGCAACAGGAGGACGGCCACCAGCCGGTCGGTTCGCATGGCGACAAACTCTCACAGGAAACCGGTCATGAGATGACCGGTTTCGGGCGCCAGGATGGCGGCATGATCTCAACCGATTTCCCCGAGCCCACCCTCGTTCCCGTCAACGGCGTGGAACTCGAAGTCTTCGAAGCGGGCCGGGAGAACGCGGGAAGGCCCATCGTGCTCTGCCACGGATGGCCCGAGCACGCCTTCTCCTGGCGCCACCAGATTCCCGCCCTCGCTGCGGCCGGCTACCACGTCATCGTCCCGAACCAGCGGGGGTACGGGAACTCCTCCCGCCCTGCCGAAGTGACGGACTACGACATCGCACACCTGTCGGGCGACCTCGTCGCACTCCTGGACCACTATGGGTACCAGGACGCCACCTTCGTCGGCCATGACTGGGGCGCGTTCGTCGTCTGGGGACTGACCCTGCTGCACCCCGGCCGCGTCAACAAGGTGATCAACCTGAGCCTGCCCTACCAGGAGCGCGGACCAAAGCCGTGGATCGAGTCCATGGAAGAGGTACTCGGCGGCGACTTCTACTTCGTCCACTTCAACCGGCAACCGGGCGTCGCCGACGCCGTCTTCGACGACAACACCTTCCCGTTCCTGCGCAACCTGTACCGGAAGAACGTACCCACCGCGGAGCCGCAGCCCGGCATGGCGCTGATCAATCTCGCCCAAGCGGACACACCCCTCGGTGAGCCCGTCATGAGCGACAGCGAACTGGCCGTCCTCGTCTCCGCCTTCCAGACATCCGGCTTCACCGGCGGCATCAACTGGTACCGCAACCTCGACCGCAACTGGCACCTGCTGGCGGACGCGGACCCGGTCATCCACCAGCCCACCCTCATGATCTACGGCGACCAGGACCTGGTCGCGAGGTCCGAGAACCTGAGCGAGTTCGTCCCCGACGTGGAAGTGGTCAGCCTGGACTGCGGCCACTGGATCCAGCAGGAGAAGCCCGAAGAAACGAACCGAGCGATCACGAAATGGCTGGAACAGCACGACCAGCCGCGCAGGCGGGCCGGCTGAGACAGGGGCGGCAACTGGCGCCGGGGACCGCTCGATGGAGGCACTGCCCACGGTGCGGGCCCCGGTCGAGCACGGCTTCGCCCCTCTCGACAACCGGGCGTGTCCCCGGCAGGGTCCGCACGGCTCCCAGGTGGGCGGCTGTGCTCGTGCGGGCCCTGCTGGTGCCGACGAACCGGGAAGTCACCCGCTGACGGACGACCTTGCCCGTGGACTACGGCTCCGAACCCTGCCCGAGCTCCCGACGCCTACGCACACACGACCATCTGACGTGTGGTTTTCCTTACGCACGGGCTCAGCGGGGCCCCGCTCACGCGAGGCCCCGTCACGGGATCAGACGGTGAGGACGAGTTTGCCCTGGAGGTGACCGCCGTCGAGCACCCGGTGTGCGTCGGCGACGCGCTCGAACGGGAACGTCTCCTGCACGTGGACCCGGAGCCTGCCCTGTTCTACGAGTTCGACGAGACCTCGCAGGGCCACCGGATCGGGGTCGACCCCGATACCGCTGAAGCGCATGCCGGCCGCCTCGTACTTGGCGATGAGCTCCGAATCTTCCTCGGCGACCGCCGTCACCAGGTGACCGCCTGGGCGGAGCACTGCAAGCGACCGCTCGACGGTGTCGCCGCCGATCGTGTCGAGCACGACATCGATGTCGCGGACCGCCTCGGTGAAGTCGACCGCCGTGTAGTCGATCACCTCGTCGGCGCCGAACCCCTCGACGAACTTCCGCTTGCTCCCGCTGGCGGTCGCGATCACGTACGCGCCGAGCGCCTTCGCGATCTGGATCGCGACGTGCCCGACCCCGCCACCACCGCCGTGGACCAGGACGCGGTCGCCCTCGCTCACACCGCCGAGGTCGACGAGGCCCTGCCACGCCGTCAGCCCGACCACCGGCAACGCCGACGCCTCGACGTGCGAGAGCGACGCCGGCTTACGTACGAGGTGCAACGCCGGCGCCGACACGACCTCGGCGTACGCGCTCGCCGCCCGCGGGAACAGTGGCATCCCGAACACCTCGTCGCCGGGCCTGAAGCGCCACGACTGCGGCGCCTGATCGACCACGCCGCTGATGTCCCAGCCGAGGATGAACGGCGGCTGGCCGATCAGCGGGAACTCGCCGGCGCGCAGGCGCGCCTCCAACGGATTCAGCCCGATCGCCTTGACGCGGACAAGGACCTCGCCCGGGAGGGGCTTCGGCTCGGGCGCGTCCACGATGGTGAGGACCTCGGGACCGCCGAGCGTCTGCTGGGTGATGACTCGCATGACTCTCCTGGCTTGCGTAGGGGAAGAGCACCCACGCTAGGTTTCCGACAGGAACCAGCAGGTACCTTTGGCGCCATGAGCGATTACGGTCCCGGTGATCTCTTTCTCGCCGACTGCCCGGCGCGTCTGACGGTCGAACTCATCGCGGACAAGTGGACGGTGGTCGTGCTCGCCGGCGTCAGCAAGGGCCCGGTGCGCCATGGCGAGCTGATCGAGCTGATCGGCGGCATCTCCCGCAAGATGCTCACCCAGACGCTCCGACGGCTTGAGGCGCACGGGCTCATCCGCCGCCACGCCTACGCCGAGGTCCCGCCCCGCGTCGAGTACGAGCTCACCCAGCTCGGGGCGACGCTGATCGAACCGATCCACACACTGGCCGAGTGGGCGAGGGCGAACGGCGAGGCAGTCCTCGATGCCCTCGACGCCGATCCCGAGCCGGTCGCCCACAACGAATGACACCCCCGCCAGGACAGCGACCTGCTGACGGACCATAAGCGGAGGCGGGTCATGAGCACAGCCGAACCCGCACCACACCGGCGAGTACCTGCTCCACCTGCGCGACTACTTTCCCGGCGAGATCGGGGAGCCGGGCATATGGTCCCTGCTGGGCAGCGGCCGAGAGCCCCGGGACGCCACACTGGAACACACGGTGCGGCGCGCACCGGCCGAGGAAGCCGGCCTCGAGATCGCCGATCTGACCCCATTCGGCACCGAGTACGCCTCCGACGACGCGGGCGCGGTCCTACCCATCGCCATCCACGCGGTCCCTGCAACGGCGACCCCCGCGAACTCCGCCTGACGGAAGGGGTGATGCTGCCCTGGTTCGCCCCGCACGACCTCCACCGCCTCCGTATCGCCGACACCACGAGCGCCCTCGTACGACGCCACACCGCCAGCCGCCCGGCCAGCACCACGCCGCCCGGGCTTCCGTCGCAAAGCATCGAACGGAGGCATGCATGCCCGACGACACCCAGCAGGCGCTCCCAGCCGTCTCCAGCCCGTCGCCCGGAGACGAACCACACGAGCACCACCTGCACCTGCTCGGGCGGTACTACCGCCAAGTGGAAGCAGGGCGCAAGACGATCGAAGTAAGGGTGGCCACTCCCCGCAAGCGCGACATCAGCGTCGGCGACACGGTCGTCTTCCACGACCGGGACACCGGGCGGGAACTCGACGTCCGCGTGCAGCGGATCACCTCGTACCCCTCGTTCGAGGACCTGGTCACTGTCGGCGCGCTCGTCCACGCCTGGCAAGGGCTGCCGGCCACGCAACCGGACGAGAGCGTCGGCGACTGGGCATGGCACCCGCTCGATCAACTCCCCGACGGCCTGTTCGTATGCAGCGCCCAGATCCTCACGGCCTGGCGACCCGACCTGCCCATCGACCACTCGACGGCGCACTTCACTGCCTTCGCCCCAGCCAAGTAGGCGGCGCCGGCGCGAGAGCCGCCGATGCCTCCCGCGACACGAGGTGGGTGCCGCGCCGCTGGTACATCTCTCCATGCGGCGCCGCCGGCACCGGCCGACTGCACGATCTGGAGAAGGCTGCCCTGCGCCGTGGAATCTCTATCGAGGACGTGCTGCTGATCGCCGTCAACCTGGACGGGCCCCCTCTGACGACGACCGTCACCGGGCCGGGGCCAAGCTCCGCGCATCGGCTGTCATCTCCGGCGTCCCCTGAGCCAGACAATCGCCGACGCGATCAGCACGAACAACGCCGTGAAGACGAGGTGCTGTCCAACGGCCGACCAGCTGTAGTCCGTGAAGGTTGCGTCGAGGATGTACAGAAGGGCGAACACCCCGAACAGGGCAGCCAGGACGTAGACGCATCCCCAGCCGGAATCCACTTTCCTGGTCATCTGATCAGTGCCCCGAGCTTTCCGATATGGGGTTGATGAGTGATTGCATCTTGAAGGTGTGGCTCAGGACCCGTGTCGGCTGGCTGGCTGTCTGTCCAGCCTGGTGTTCTCCGAGAAGCCCTGCGAAAGCCCGGTCGGTGTCGACGAGCTGCGCTCGGAAGCTACACTCCCCGCCGCTCCCGCCTGCGCCTGTACAGGACCACGCCCATGACGAGTGCGGTGGTCATGCCTGCCTCGATGACCACGCGTATCAAGGCGCCGATCGACCCGTCGACCGTGCGGTCGGACAGGACGGTGCCAAGAAAGTGCACCAGGGTTCCCGAGTAGAGAACGAGGGCGACCAGCGCCAGGGGAATCCGGTGGGTCGGTTCCCGCGGTCGCCCTTCGTTCTCCTCGTCCGGCGTGCCGTTCCCGCCGTTCCCGCCCGTCTCGTCCCTCATGCTCTTGACCGTCATCTCTCCAGCCCAGCCTGTTCTTGATCGCTTGCGTGATTCTGCTGACCAGTCCCGAGAGATGGAGATGCAGATGGACGTGCGCGAGCCCCGATTCGACCTTCTCAGCCGCGGTCCCGACGCCCGTCACTATGGCGCTGCACAAGGGGAGGACGGCGGTCATGCCTGTCGCACCTGTTCGGGACCGGGTCCAGCCGGATCTGCCGGACCGTGATCTGCTGCGCACGGACTATCCCCCGCGATCTTTCCCTTGGAGACGGTTGTGGGCGGCAGATCTTTACATCGTCCACAAATGGGGGCGTATGACGAGCACTCACATGACCAAACAGGGGTAAAGGGGCCCGGCAGGAGATCCCGGGCGACGACACAGCCTGCAGGTCCGAAGACCAACCTAAACGCTGACATTTCTTCCAAGCACACCGTCACCGATAGTGAACTGCCCCGGCTCCCGGCGAGCGCGTTTGTTGGTTAGGTCTTTATGGAAAATCACTTCAAGTAACAATAAAACGGTCACGACCGCCAAGGAGCTGACGTTACGTCCCGACAGCCCTGGGAAGGGATGACGGTTCGACAGATCGATGAACTCGACGTCTCTCTGAGCACGCGGGGGATCCCGCCGTGCCGGGATGTGGAGGTCAGACAGCGGCCAGGCTCTTCGCCATGACCCGCTCCCTGCCCACACCATCGGGCAGAAGATCGCCAGGCTCACCCGTGTCCGTGAAACCGTGCCGCTCATAAAGCGTGGTCGCATTGCTGTTGTCCGGCATGACAGCCAATCGCAGCGTCGTGGCACCGCGCTCCACCGCCCACCGCTCGACCGCCTCGATGAGATGGTCACCCACGCCGCTGCCCCGAGCTGTGGGATCGACCCACATCGAGATCAACTCCACGTCCTTTGCTCCCTCGCCCGGCACTCCGCTGGGCCATGCCGACCGGCAGGCCGTCGAGAACCGCGACGAGATCGTGCGCGCCAGGAATCGACAGACGGGCACGCCAGCGCTCCTCCCGGTCACCGGAGCCCTGCCACTGAGCCAGCGTCGATCCGAACGCATAGGGCGCCTCAGCAAGCGCGGCCAGTCGCAACTCCCGCCAAAGGGGCCAGTCGTCTGCATCCAAGGTGCGTAGTCCCAGCATGATCCAGACCCTGCCCGCCCGGCAGGGCGGGCAGCAAGTCGATTACCGCCACGCAAACGAGATCGCTCAGCCCTGCGACCAATCACAACGGGGCGCGGAGATGCCACACGCAGGTCCAGCCATTCGTAGGGTTGGGGCATCCGAGGGGCGTGAGGTGTGGCTTTCAGTGGTCTGCCGAACGTGACTTCCTATGACTGGCCGCGCTCGCCACTCTTCGGACCGGCCAAAGCCCACAGGATCGGCATCCCGGACGGAGTGCACACCAGATAGGTCCACGAGCCGGCAGCCGTCCAGCCAGCAATCACTCGAACTTCGCCAGCCTCCGGATGACCCCCTCGACCTGGCCGAGGGCGGACCACAGCCCGTGCGTCTCGGATGCGAAGCCGAGCAGCGACTGAGCGAGCGTGAGGCACATGAGCTCGGAGTCGGTCAACACCGTGGGTCCGCCCAGCCATTGTGGTCCGCCGACTCGTCATCCATCTTCACGTACCGGGCGGTCAGAAGGGTCTCGATGTCGTTCGTCACGCAATGATCAACGAGACCCTTCTCCTTTGCGCCCGCAGGACTTCAGACCTACTCGCCCAGCCCTGGCAACCGAGGCGGGGAGGAGCCGCTCAGCATTCGTTACGGCGCGGGAGCGGCCCCCGCTCACAACCGGCGGGTGAACTCCTGGCGGTCGGCGAAGTTCTCGTAGCCTGCCCGTTCAAAAGCGGTGATCATGGCGGTGTTGGCCGCGTCGCAGTCGCCGCGGATCTCCTCGGCGCCCGCTTCGACCAGCAGCCGCGTGCCGCGGGCCACCACCGCCGTCGCGTAGCCGTTGCCGCGGCAGGCCGGAGACACAGCCACCAGGCCGATCACCGCGGTCGAGGCATTTCGGGCGGGGAGGCTGAGAGCAGCCGGCGTGCCGTCCGGGGCGAAGCCGACCTCCCACCACGAGGGCTCGTACGAGAACTCCTCCATGTCCGCGAAGAGGCTCTCCGCCGCACGCCGGGCGCCATACCGGGCGACCCTGGCAGCGAGTTGGGCGTCGGCGCTGGTCGGCAGCGCCTCGGCGAGGAGAGAGATGAACGGTTCACGGCCCAGGCTGGGCAGGGAACGCCAGGTCAATCGGTCATCATGCGAAGTGAGTTCTACCCCGGAGCGGCGGCGGAAGCGGCGACCGTCACGGGCCTGCTCGAAGCCCGCCAGACGGAGAAGCTCCGCGCGCCGTTCCGGCTCCGCCTGGTACTGCGGCGGCTGCGTCGGCGAGTCGATGACGTGCTCCAGCTCCGTGGCGCCGAGCGAGCCGGCCAGGGCGACGGCCTCGGCCAGCAGCGCCTGGCCGGTGGCCAGGCCGGGTTCGTCCCACGGCGTCTCAAGGAGCACCAGGGCCATCGGGACGTCGTTTCCGGGGAGGGTCCACAGCGCGGTGGCCGCGGTGAGCCGACCGGCCTTGTCATCCGCGACGAGGCACCACTCCGGCCGGGTGCACTTCTTGGCAAGCAAGTCAGTGAGGTAGGCGGCCGTCCCGGCATTGCGCTCGGGCTGGTCGGAGTGCTGGACGAGCGCAGGTAGTTCGTCTGGGCGCGCTATACGTAGAGCCATGTACGGGGATCATCCTGTCTCTCGATGACGTAGCTGGACTTTGCATGAAACCGGCACCCAGTGACACCGGAGGGCCTGGCGCGGGGCGGTGCGGCCTAGGCATCTCGTTCCGCCGGGTAGCGCACCACCAACACCCCCTCCACGTCCCTCCCCACCGCCTCGTACAGATGCGGTACATCCGCCGCCCACCGGGCGTGGCCGCCCGGACCGACCTCGAGTGGGGCGGAGGCGGGACCAACCCGGGCCGTGCCGCTGAGGACCAGCAAGTGCTCCTCCGTGCCCGGCACATGAGCGGCGGAGCGCTGCACCGCGCCGCTCTGAATGCGGATGCGATACACCTCCGACACCGCAGCCGCATCCTGTACGCGGTCCGTCAGCACCGCATGCACCGCCGCGCCCCGCACCGGTGCGGGGCCGACGACCGCGCTCAGCGGCGCCTCGAGAGCCGTGGTCAGCGCGTACAGCGTCTCCAGGGTCGGATTGCGTCGGCCCGTCTCCAGTTCCGAGAGTGTGCCCTTGCCGACGCCGGAGCGGCGGGCCAGTTCCGACAGCGACAGGCCGCCGGCCTGGCGCAGGCGGCGCAGACGCTCGCCCACCTCCTGGGCCAGTTCCATGGCTTTCCGCCCCTGCCTCGCCGGTGATGCGTTGACCGTGACGCGACTAGCGTTCCACAAACAGAACGTTCTGTAAACGGAACGATCGGGGCCGTGCAACTGCACGGCGCGAGGCCGGAGTTGAGTCAACGGTCCACCAGCCTCGGACGGGGAGCCTCACCTGTGGATTCCGCGTCGGTGTCGTCGGTGCCGACCGGGCCGCGGGGAAGCATCCGGTCCAGCCACTTCGGCAGCCACCAGTTGGTCCGGCCGAGGAGTGTCATGGTCGCCGGTACCAACACCATGCGTACGACCGTGGCGTCGATGAAGATCGCGGTGGCCAGGCCGAGCCCGAACATCTTGGTGGAGGGGTCCTCGGCGACGGCGAAGGACAGGAAGACCGCCACCATGATGAGGGCGGCCGAGGTGATGATCCGGGCGGTGCGCGAGACGCCTTCGACGATCGCCGTGCCGTTGTCGCCGGTGCGCAGATACTCCTCGCGTACGCGGGAGAGGAGGAACACCTCGTAGTCCATCGACAGGCCGAACAGGATGGCGAAGAGGAACATCGGGATGAACGACACGATCGGAACCGTCGCTTCCAGCCCGATGAGTGCGCCTCCCCAGCCCCATTGGAAGACCGCGACCATGACGCCGTAGGCCGCACCGATGCTCAGCAGATTCAGCAGTACCGCCTTGAGCGGTACGAGTACCGAGCGGAAGACCAGCATCAGCAGCAGGAACGACATCGCCAGCACGGCTGCGACGAACAACGGCAGGCGCTCGCTGGTGCGTTGGCCCACATCGGACAGGCTCGCGGCGGCGCCGCCTACGTGGGCCCTGGCCGGGCCGTGCCCGATCACCGTGGGCAGCACGTCGGTGCGCAGCCGGGCGATGGTGTCGGCTGTGGCCTTGTCCTGAGGACTGCTGGTCGGGAACACCACCAGGGTCGCGATGCCGGTGGCCCGATCGATGTGCGTCGGCGCGACGGATGCGATGCCCGGATCCGCCGCGACCGCCCCGACGAGCCGGTCCAGCACTCCCGGATCACCGGCGGGGTCCGCGGCGATGACGAGAGGACCATTGGTGCCCGGGCCGAACCCCTCGGCCACGAGGTCGTAGGCACGGCGCTCGGTACGGCTGTGGGGCAGAGAGCCGTCGTCGGGCAGGCCGACGCGCAGACCGAGCACGGGCAGCGTCGCGGTCAGCAGCAGCCCCGCCGCGCCGATCGCGTACGGCACCGGATGCCGGCTGACGTGTCCGATCCAGCGCCGCCACCCGGCGGCGGGAGCGGCGCCCGCCACCGGGTCCCGCCGTCGTGCGAGGCGGCCCAACTTCCTGCTCTGCAAAGCGCGACCGATCCGGCCGACCCGAGCCAGGCGCGGGCCGGCGGCGCCGAGGAAGGCCGGCAGCAGCGTCACCGACGCCAGCACCATGATCAGGACGACGATCGAGACGGCGAACCCGCCCACCGTCATGAACGGTACGTTCGCGACCGCCAGGCCGAGGATCGATACGACGACGGTGCCGCCGGCGAAGACCACCGGCTGCCCCGCCGTGGCCACCGCTCGCCCCGCCGCCTCGTGGGGCTCGAGCCCGCGCGCGAGGTACTCGCGGTGCCTGGCGAGCACGAACAGCGCGTAGTCGATGCCCACTCCGAGCCCGACCATGCTCCCCAGGACGGGGGCGAAGGTGGGGACGTCCGTGACCCCCGCCAGGACCGTCATCGTGGCGACCCCGATGGTCAGCCCGAAGACCGCCATGCCGATCGGCAGCGCGGCGGCGACGAGCGAACCGAACGCCAGGAACAGGATCGCGGCCGCGGCCAGGAGGCCGATCAACTCGCTTACGCCGCCGTCGGCGTCGGAGAAGGCGTAGAAGAGGTTCCCGCCCATCTCGATGCGCAGGGGCAGTTCGGCGCGCAGCCGGTCGCCGAGTTCGACGAGAGCGTCGAGGTCTTCGGTCGACAGCCGGCTCTGGTCGGGGTACTGCACGCGGACGACCGCGATCCGCCCGTCGGTCGAGACGAGACCGTCGCGCAGCGCGGTGTCCCCGCGGGCGTCGAGCGCACCCGCCGGGTCGCTCGTGCCGAGCACGCGCGGCAGCCGCCGCACCTCGGTCTGCAGCCGCGCCAGAGCGGTACGCGCGCTGGGGTGGTCGAAGAACGTCTCACCGTCATCGACAGGGGTGACGACCACTTGAGCGGTCATCCCCTCCTGGCCGGTACCGGCCCGCTCGATCAGTTCCGCGGCCCGTTGCGAGTCCAGTCCCGGAGCAGTCATCGAGTCCGCGGTCCGCCCGCCGATGGCGATCGCGGCGAGGACGGCGAGCGTGGCGGCGATCAGCCATGCCGCGATCACCCGCCAGGGATGGCGGGCGGCGCCGGCGCCCAGGCGCAACAGGGCTTTCGAGAGCATCGGGTCCTCCAACCACCTCGTCGGCCGTCCTTGTACGGCCGCCGATGCCGAGGTTCGTCGCCACGGCGCCCCGCGGCATCGGCCCGCGGGCCGCGGATCCGTCGGCCCCGGGGCGGAGCGACGAACCGTCCTTTCGGCCGATGCGCACCGCGCCACGGTCCCTACGCTGAGAACCGTGCTGCGAGACGACCTGCGAAACCTGTGGACCGAACCCCGTCCGCCCGACGCACCCGCCCGGGTGTGGCGGGACTGGGTGCTGCTCGCCGCGGGCCTGGGCGGTGTGGCGCTGGAGGCCACCCTGCGCGAGAACGTCGTGTGGCGGCCGGTGGCGGTGGTGCTCGCCGTATGGCTGTGCCTGCTGCCCCTGTGGCGCCGCACCCGCCCCCTGGCGATGGTCACGCTGGCGTTCGGCTCGCTGAGCCTGCTTCAGGTGGCCTCGCTGATTGCCGCTCAGCGCGAGCCCGTCGGCCTCTACACCGGCCTGGTCGTGCTCGTGCTGGTGTACGCGCTGCCCCGGTGGGGATCGGGACGCGAGATCGTGCTGGGCGGCGCGGTGATCCTCACGACCGGCGTGCTGTGTTCCGTCACGGACGACACGCCGGTCGTCGAGAACGTCGTGGGCTTGGTGTTTCTGCTGATGCCCGGCGTGTTCGGGGCTTCCGTGCGGTTCTGGGTGACGGCTCGCGAGCGGCAGGTGGAGCAGGTGCGCTCCCGTGAGCGCGAGCAACTCGCCCGGGAACTGCACGACACGGTGGCCCACCACGTGTCGGCCATGGTGATCATCGCGCAGGCGGGCGGGGTGCTCGCGGGTGCCGACCCGTCCGCCGCCGTCAAGGCGCTGGAGGAGGTCGAGGAGGAAGGGGCGCGCACGCTGGAGGAAATGCGTGCCATGGTCGCCGCGTTGCGCGACCGCGGGGTCGGCGCCGAGTTGGCGCCCCCTGCCGGCGTCGCGGACCTGGAGCGCCTGGTGCGCACCCCGGGTGGTCGCCTCAGGGTCGACCTGGGACTCGACGGCGAACTGGACGCGCTGCCCCCGGCCGTGGACGCGGCCGTCTACCGGATCGTCCAGGAGTCGGTGACCAACGCCCTGCGTCATGCGGTGGACGCGACCGAGCTCGTCGTCCGGGTCGCCGCGGATCAGCACACGGTACGGGTGAGCGTGCACGACAACGGCCGGCGCACCGGCCGGGGTCGCGACGGATACGGACTTACCGGACTGCGCGAGCGCGCGACCCTGCTCGGCGGCACACTGCAAGCCGGCCCGGGCACCGACCGGGGCTGGCATGTCGAAGCCGAACTGCCGAGAGCGAGGAGCGAGAGCGGTGTCCATTCGCGTCCTCGTCGCTGACGACCAGACGATCATCCGCACCGGATTGCGGATCATGCTGAACGCCCAGCCCGACATCGAGGTGGTCGGCGAGGCCGCCGACGGACACGAAGCGGTACGTCTGGCCCGCGAACTGCGCCCCGACGTCTGCCTGTTCGACATCCGCATGCCCGTGATCGACGGACTCGAGGCCACCCGGCTGATCGCCGGCCCGGGCGTCACCGACCCGCTGGTCGTGGTCGTCATCACCACGTTCGACCTCGACGAGTACGTCTACGGCTCACTGCGCGCCGGCGCCCGCGGATTCCTCCTCAAGGACACGGGACCAGACCTTCTGGCCCAGGCCGTACGCTCGGCGTCCGACGGTGAGGCCCTGATCGCACCCAGCGTCACCGTCCGTCTGCTCCAGGCCTTCGCGGACCTGCCCGCAGGCCGGCCCGCGGCCCAGCCGGTCTCCCCCGTCACCGCCCGCGAGGAGCAGGTGCTCCTCGCCGTCGCCCGCGGACTGACCAACACCGAGATCGCCGACGCACTGCACATCAGCCTCAGCACGGTGAAGACACATCTGGCCAGCCTGATGGCGAAACTCGGCGCCCGCAACCGGGTCGAGATCGCGATGTGGGCCTACGAAACGCGCCGCATCCTCCCCGCGACCTGAGCCGGGTGCCGGGCCCGGTCCCATGAGTCCCCGGGGCGGCTGCCGTGTCCGGAACGGCACACGAGGCGGAATCGGGCCGGCGGAGGGCGCGCAACCACCTGTGCGGCCCGCGGCCTCAATCGCCTCGCGCAGTTGAACGGCTCGTCAAGAGGTGCGCGTGTACAGGGCGTTCAGGAGGCGCACTCGGGTGACAGTCAGAACAGGCTGCGACTAGGGTGCGCCCAGCGAGCACCGGAGTGATCTCGACCGGTGCTGCGCAGGGATCCCCCCGACCGCGCGCAGCCGGAGATCGCCCACCTGCACACCACCGGCCTCGCCCGTGACTTCGACGTCCGAGGCACATCCAAGATGCGGAAGAAGCTTGATGGCGGAGATGACGAGCCCGGATGACGAAAAGCGACTGCCCGTCGCAGCTCTCATCGTGGCCTGCGGTGTGTTTCTGCTGGTCGCCGGAGTGATCCTCGCGGGACCGCTGCTGCCCTTCGGGTTCAAAGACAACGCGCTGCCGAACGCTCCGCGGGAGAAACACGGGGTACCCGCCGCCGCGCTGCAGAAGACCTTCCGGCTCGCGGTGCCAGCCGGAGCCCGGGACGCCTCCTACTTGGTGCTCCCGGGCGACGGCAGCGCGAAGAGCGGCCAGGACATCTATCTGCGCTTCCGTACCACTCCCGACGGTCTGAAGGCGTTCGTGACTTCCCTGGGGACGACCGCCGGGGACTTGACGGCCGGGAACGCGAGCCTGGACCAGGACGACATCGACTCCGTCGAGCTTCCCTGGAAGATCGATACCAGGGGCCGGCTGGGCGGCCTCTACGCGGAGATCCCCGAGCAGGGCGACACCATGGGCACGGCCCTGCTGACCGTCGACGAGACCGACGCGTCCGCGCCCTTGATCTACGCGCACGTGACCGTTTAAGGGATCCGTCCTCGCGGGCGCGTCATGGCGCACGAGGGCGTGGAAGAAGGGTTGTCTCGAGCCGGCTCTTTCGTGGCTTCGCGGCGCGCCACGGTGTCCGCGAGCACGCAGGGCAGCCCAGTGGCGCATACGCGGTAGACGGCGATGAACTTGGGGGCTGTGGCGAGGTGGACGACGGCTTGGGCGATCGCCAACTCGCCCTCGGCGAGCCGAGTCGCTCGTATACGCGTCCGCTTCGCGAACGAAGACGTCTTCACCGCAGACCCGCACGCTATCCAACAGGCCCTCGCCGCCTGGGACACGCCGCCCAGGCGGCCCCGGCCCATATCCACAGGCTCACCCCAGCCGGATGATCACGCCCGCCCCAACTGCGGTCACAGTCGTCCGCAACACGCTTTAGATTGTGGGTGTGTTCGAACGAGTGAGTGCTGAAGAGTCCGCGGCCCTGGAGGCACTGTCCTTGATGGTCCGCAACGAGCTGGCGGCCGCAGGGCTGCCCGTGCTCGCACCGGGGCTGGACACGATTCTGGCCGGTGGCGCCAAGGTATACGTCGATTGCAGTTCCGATGCTTCAGGCGGCGTAATCGTAGGCTGGACGGCAAGCCCTCGTCTGCGAGCCTGCGCAAGCCGCGCGTTCAGGCTGAAGCAACTGGACGAGCCGGTCTTGCGGCACTCCAAGGCGGTCGGGGCCGCGATGATGCAGGCGATCGCTGCCGTATTGTCCTCGGCGGGCTTCAGCGTTGAGGACGCGCGCGACGATTACCGGCCCCAGGAGCTGCGAGTGCTTGCCGCACCACCGTCCACACAACTGCCGACCTGGTCGCTTCGCGACGACGAACTGGCGTTGCCTGGCTGGCAGGACGCTCCTGTCGACGGCGCCGCCCAATGAGGCCTCAGCGAACCACGGGCGGAAGCGCCCGACCTGGCTGTTGGCCTCACCAGGCGGCAACATCATCCTCGGCCTGCTGCTGACCGTGCTGGTCACCGCCGTCGGCGTTACACCTCGGCTCGGAGCTGGGCCGGAACTGACCTGTGTGAGCGGCAAGGCACATCGGAGCTCGGGCGCAACCCCGGCTCTGGTCAGGGCTGTCTTCGTCCGCGGCCGATCTCCTTCTGGGCGTTCGCTGGGTGCGGGTCAACGATCGCGCCGGCGGAAGGCGGTCGTAGCGATACCCGCCGGGGGCATGCTCACGCACACACTGTGGCAGAGCCCACCGGCACCGCCGGGGCGCTGGCCATGGCCTGCGGTGAGCCAGGCCATGCATTGCGGTCAGGCGGCCGTCTACGTCTTCACCATCGGCGCCCTCGCCGCCCGCCGTGGGCTCGGCTCTGGCCAGCGCCACCCTGCCGCCAGTCGGAGAGGCTGCCTCACACGCCACGTCAGGGCATGCTCCTGGCGGTGATCAGATCGGTGACGGCGGGCAGGCCGCCTTGGACCAGGGCGGCGCGCTGCCGGTCGGCGCCGGTGCCGTCCTGCAGAAGCCGGTGCACCAGGGCCGTCACCTGCCTGCTGTCGCCGGAGGCCTCGAGCGCGGGAGCGACGTGGCGCAGCAGCTCGTACAGCATCTCGCCGGCTCGGCGTTGCCGGCCACCTGGATCGATCAGGGTGCTGCTCAGCCCGTGGCGGGCCGCGTGCCACATGCTCGCCTGCAGCAGCTCCTGATCGCAGTCGAGCTCGGGGACACCGGCGGCGGCCCCCGTACGCGCGGTCTCCACGAGGGCCCGGACGAGGCCGGTGAGCATCACCGCGTCATCCGGGCGCAGCTGCACGTCCAGGCACCGCACCTCGATGGTGGGATACCGGGTCGAGAGCCGGGCCTGCCAGTACAGCTGACCGGTGTCCGAGATCAGACCGCTGTCCAGCAGCTGCCGCACGCGCCGATCGTGGTCGGCGATGTCGGCGAAGTGCGGGGGCATGCCGCTGACCGGCCACCGGCTGAAGATCACGGTGCGCCAGCTGGCGAAGCCGGTGTCGTGACCGTCCCACAGCGGGGAGTTCGCGGACAGGGCGGTGAGGGTCGGCAGCCACACCCGGATCCGGTTCAGGATCTGCACGCCGGTGTCCCGGCTGGGGACGCCGACGTGTACATGCATGCCGTTGACCAGCTGTTCCGCCACCAGCTGGGGCGCCTGGGTGAGCATGGCCCGGTACCGGGCCTGGTCGGTGACGGCCACAGGGTGGCCGTGGCGCAATGGGGGTGTGGCACAGGCCGCGATCCGGCAGCCGTGCTCCTCGGCGGCCGCTCCGACGGCGTGCCGCAGCCGCAGCAGGTGTCCACCGGCCTCCTCGAGCGTGCTGCACACCGGGGTGACCACCTCCACCTGCGCCTGCAGCAGCTCACAGTGCACCTCCTGGTCGGCCACGAGATGCCCCAGGCCTGCCGCGGCGCGCACTTTGTCCGCCATGGGTACCGGTAGACCCGTGACCGGGTCGAGCAGCAGGTACTCCTCTTCGACACCGATCGTCGTCATCGACGGCCTTCTGTTCCGCCCGGCTGCGCCACCGAGCTGGCTCCCGATGCACCTGGCCGGCGCATCCCATGACGAGGACTCGTCGGAGGGGTCACTCGTGGTGCCCGAGTGCCGCGCCCCTCTTCGCAGTAAACCATCACCAGCTGCCGTCGGCAGCCGACAACGAGCTCGCCGAGGATCTGCCAGGACGATAGCGGGCTGGCAGTCCTCGAGCCCCCTTGACCTTCTTGACCGGCCCGGCTTCACAGCCCCGGTATGTCAGCCCTCCCCAGGGCCTTGCGGATGGCGTGCCTGGTGCGGTCCGAGGGCTGCCACGGGGCCGAGGGCCACGTCGGCCGCGGCGGACTCGACGCCGAGGTGCGGCCCGGGTGGGGGCGATGGCCTCGGCGGTCTCGTGGACGGCCAGAAGCCATACGAGGCGCCGGGCTCTGCTCGACCTCGTCGAATGTCGCCGTGCTGACGCATCAGCAGAGCCACTACGTCCATGTCGAGGGCCTGGTGGTCGCTGGCCTGGGGCGTCTCCAGCTCGGACATCTGCGGCGGCCTCTCTTCTCGCGCCGGGCGGGGTCAGAGTGCTCGCCCTCGGTCCGGAGGCGGTGCTCGCGGCCGAAATGGGTGTCCTGGGCCTCGCGGCGGTGAGCCTCGTGCTCGTCCATGACGCCGGTCGCTGGGCGGGGCTTCGCCGCCGTGGATCTACTCCTGCATCTCCTCGAACCGCTCGTGGGCCTCGCGCACATAGCCCGTAGTCGCGTGCAGTGCACGTGCAGCGTGACGTGGTATCCGAGGCCGATGGGACTGTTGTGAGTGTGATGACCGGGGCATCTGCGGGAAGAAGGATCCGTAACTCAGGGAGGGTGCGGTGAAGCGTGATCGACTCGGACTGGCCGAGGTACTGGCAGCAGCGGAGGGTGCCGCGCCGGTGCGCTCCCTGGATGTCGTGGCGCACAACCTGCGCGAGCGATTCGGTGCGCGTTACGTGTCGTTCCTTTTCGTCGACGTCGTCGGCCGACGCCTGCTACGAGTCAATGACGAGGCGATGGCACCACATGAGCAGGGCTCCGAGCAGGTTCTGCTAGCGGGCAGTGTCTACGACGATGTCCTGCGCAGTCAGAAGCTGGTGAACGTGACGGAGGGGGCGCTGGGGCAGCGCGTGCTCGCGCCGGTGACCAACCGTGGCGACGCCATCGGGGTGCTGGAGCTCCATCTCACCCACGCCACACAAAGCGTCCTGCGGCAGGTCGAGGAGGCTGCTCACGCCCTGGCGTACATCATTGTCACCGACCGGCGCTTCACCGACCTCTACCACTGGGGCAACCGCACCGCCACGGTCACGCTGGCCGCGGAGATCCAGCGTCAGCTACTGCCGTCGGCTCCCTCGTGCGAGGCTCCCGAGTTCACTCTCGCCGGCGCCCTCGTCCCGGCCTCCGACATCGCCGGTGACACCTACGACTACAGCCTTGACCACGACACCCTGCACGTGTCCATCACCGACGCCATGGGCCACGACGTCGACGCCTCCCTCATGGCGACCCTTCTGGTCAACGCCTCCCGCGGCGCCCGCCGCGCCGGCGCCGACCTTGCCGAACAAGCCCGTCAGACGCACGATGCCCTCATCAAACACGGCAGAAGGACCTTCGCCACCGGACAGCTGATGCGCATCGCTCTGGACGGAAGCAGCGCACAGCTCGTCAACGCCGGCCACCCCTGGCCCCTACGGCTGCGCGACGGCTCCGTTGACGAGATCAAGCTGCACATCAACCAACCCTTCGGGTTCTTCACACAGGGCGCCTACCAAGTACAGGACATCGACCTGCGCCCTGGTGACCGCCTGGTCTTCTACACCGACGGCGTGCAGGAGCGCCAAGCAGAAGCCGTCGACCTGTCGCGCCTTATGCGTGACACCGCAAGCCAGCATCCCCGCGAGGCCGTACGCGCCATGGTCACCGCCGTCACCGAGGCCTGTCACGGCCATGTGCAAGACGACGCCACCGTCCTGTGCATGGACTGGCACGGCCCTGCCCCCGCAGACCGAAGCGCGAACCACCCAGGGCCTGCGTGATCGTGAGGGTACGGGTCGTACCGAGGGCGGCGGTACGACCAGCCCTGAGGGGCGGCAGCTCGCGGGGGTCCACGAAGCGCGGGTCAGGGGTTGTCTGCGTTGGCACCGTCCGGGGCGCACGTCCACAGCCCCGTCACGTAGTTGCCGTTGAAACCGTACCCGGAGAAGGTCGCCCAGTTGCCGGGTTCTATGACACGGCAGAGGGCCCACTGGTGGTTCGTGTACTCAACCGTGACGGCAACGGTCTCCTGGCAGCCGTTGTGGACGTCGGTGTAACGCCAGCTCTGGTAATACTCCACGCACGGCGGAGCCGGAATTTCGGTGGCCGCCACCGCAGGGCGGGCCGTGATCAGCAAGAGGCCCGCTGTGGTCATGGTGGCGAGAGCCGTGTGACGCGATATCTGTGCGATGCGTGTCGTCATGTGACGCATTCTCAGACGAGCTGAAAACCTGATGCAAGTCGTTGAAAGACTTTTCAGCCAAGATCTCGATTGGAGGACAAAGAGCCAGCTAAAGGCTCATGTTGAGCATTGAAGGAATTTGAAATGATCTCAGGTCTCTCCCGCAGGCGGGGTCCTGTTTCTCCCGTTCGTTCCGTGATGATCGTCCGAGTGCCGCCGGCCGCGGCCGTAAAGCCCTGCGGTAGGCAGGAGAGGCAACTGGCAGCCGCGGCACCTCCAACTGCGCGCGCACCAGGCAGCCGGGGCCCGCCTCCGAGCGCGGAACCAGGAGTTGCCAGGGGCTGCTCGCCGCGCGGTGCGCCATCACGCCCACAGACCGGGCAACCCACGAACCGGCGGGGTCCGCCCGCCTCGCCTCATCTGACGCCAGGCCGGACAATCCGAACACGCTCTGCTTCACCGCCTCGGCACCCGCGACCTGCTCGGCGGCCGTCGGCCCGACCTCCGCCGACGAAGGACACACCACCCTGCCCAAGCCCCTGTTCGCCCGAGTGCACCGCTCGCGAGGGAGCGGAGGACGAGGCCGCCCGTCTGATCCTCGACTACGCCGAGAAGGCGCGTGAGGAGGAGGGCAACCTCGTCTTCGACGTCCTGACCAAGGAAGCGAATCCGCGCGCCTTCCGGATCTACGAGGTCCACCGGGACGAGGACGCCTCCAGGCGCACCTCAGGGCTCCTTACGGCGGCCCGTTCAACGCCGTGCTCGCCCCTCTCATCGAGGAGGACGCCTCGGTGCTGACCTTCCTCGTCCCGGTCGGCTGACTTTCGCCGGCTCAGCCGTCGATACGGTGCGTGCTCCAGAAGGACGTGAGATCCGTGCTGGTCGCCGCCTGAGCCGCCGCCTTGAACTCGGCGGTGGTCGAGACGCCGTACCAGTGTGAACTCGCGTAACTCTTCAGCAGGTTGGTCATCGCCGTGTCACCGATCAGCCGCCGCAGATCGTGCAGGGCGCACTTGCCGTAGCCGTAGACGACGGTGGAGTACCGGGACGAGTGGGCGTCCCAGTAGGCCATGGAGTTGGTGATCTTCTCCGCCGAGGAGGCCCAGGAGACGCTGTTCCAGCAGTTGGCGCCGGTCTTGCCGAGGGCGAGGTCGGTGGCGTAGTCGGTGAACGACTCGTCCAGCCAGGGGCTGTTGTACTCGTCGTCGCCCACGATGCCGTACCACCACTGGTGGCCGATCTCGTGGGTGAGCGCGGTGGTGCTGACGAGGTCCAGGACGAAGCCCGGGTACTCCATGCCGCCGAACCAGTAGTTGTTGTCGATGACCGCGTCCAACTCACCGTAGGGGTAGGCCCCGAAGCGGCCGGCGTGTGCGTCGACGGCGGTCTTGGCGGTGCTCAGCATCGACTGCGCGTCGGAGGAGCTGATGCCCGAGACGGAGTAGATGTTGATGGGCGTTCCGGCCGCCGAGGTCCCGGAGATCTTGCTGAACGGGCCCGCCGCCCAGGCGAAGTCCCGGACCTTCGACGCGGTCGCCGTGGTGACGGTGCGCCCGCTGGAACCGGGGGTGTCGGTCGAGGTGCCGGTGGCCGGGACCAGGAGCGAACTCGGGTGGTCCAGCGTCACCTTGAAGTCGGCGGCCAGGGAGTAGAACGACTCGCCGTTGTTGGTGTACGGGTCCAGGTGCCAGCCCGAGCCGTCCTTCACCGCGAGCACGGGCAGGGCGTTGCCGATGTTGTTGAACGCGCCGTCATGGCCGAACCGGTCGGCGCCGCTGGGCACGGTGATGCCCAGGTCGAAGCCGATCGTGGCGGACTGACCCTGCGTCAGGGGTGTCGCCAGGGTGATCTTGAGCGCCGTGCAGGCGACGGAGAGTGAACCGGCCGTGCCGCCGGTGACGTTGGTGACCGTGATCGGCATCGCGTCGCAGGTGCCGTGGTAGTTGTCCCACAGGCGCAGGTACACCTCGCTCAGCGCGGTCGAGGAGGCGTTGGTGAAGGTGGCGCTCTCGTGGCCGGTCCAGACGGTGCCGGAGGTGTTGCTGCTCAGGTTCACCGTGTACGACGGCGCGACCGGCGTCCGGGTCGAGTCCGCCGGCGGGACGGTGTCGCCGGAGGTGTCGAGGGCGATGTCGTCAAGGACGAAGCTGGTCTGAAGGCTGGAGTCCTCGGTGCCGGTGAAGGCGAGGGTGACGGTCTGCCCCGCGAACGACGACACGTCGAGGGTCTTCTTCACGTACCCCGTGGCCTTGTTGAGGTTCGAGTACGTCGCCAGCGTGGTACTGCCGATCTTCACCGTCAGCTTGTCGTAGGCGGTGGACGAGGTGGTCTCGGTGGTGTCGATGTGCAGCCAGAAGGACAGGGTGGCGGTGCTGCAGCCGGACGGGATCGTCACGCTCTGCGAGAGCGTGTCGGTGTGTGTACCGCCGGTGCCATCGAGCCAGGCGAAGCTGGTGCCGCCGTGCGCGGACTGGCCGGAACGGCTGGTAATGACGCTCGTGGACGACTGCGTCCAGGGCGAAGTGCCGCTCTCGAAGCCGCCGTTGACGACCGCCTGGGTCGGCGTGCAGGCCGCGGCCGCGTCGGTGGCGGCGGACGCCGGCTGGACGGGGAGCAGGGACACGGCGACCAGCGCGGCGACGGCGAGGGCGCGCGCGGCGACGGGTCTGTGGGGGATGGTTCTCACGCGTAACTCCTTTGCGGCGACCGGGATCCCGGTCTGCTCGGCGGCTACCCACCGGCTGGGGTGCGTCGGCGGGTGGTCGTGGGCTGCGTGTATCGATTGACGGGAGCATGCCATACGGGAGGGTGCGATGGGGATGGGCACACCGGCTCGGAGACCGATTCACCGAGCGTGGATCCAGTGGGCCGAGATCAGTCGCCGGCGCCACGTCCTGTGAGGTGGCCGCTGCCGCGGCCCGTCGGATAGCCGCTCTCGCCCTTGACGACCGGGCGTGTCATGGAGCACGGGGGCAGCTACACCCACCCAACGCCCCGTCTCCTAGGGCTAGTTGACCCAGGGGTGAATGTGCTCCACGTCACCCTGCGGCCAGCGAAGAAGTGACCCCTGCCGCGCCGTCAACCTGGCATGCTCATGCGTACTTACTGACAGGTAATAACCGCCGCGCACTGTCACGAGGACAGCCGCGCCGCGCAGCCACGCCCACCCCCGCTCGTACCCGCTCACCCGAACATCGCCATGGCACCCGCGCCAGGCCACTTCGCCACTCCTTCCCGAAGCACACCCCCCACCACCGCTCCCGAGGACTCACGCGTGCACAGACTCAGAGCGCATGCCCTGGTTTCGGCCCTGTCGACGATCACCGTCGCGGCCCTACTGGCCACCGGCTGCTCCGCCCACTCCCCCGCCACCACCGGCGACGCAGCCGCCCCGACGGCCGAAGCCTCGAAGCCCGGCACCGACGACGAACGACTCGCGGTCGTCTCCGCCCCGACCGGCGGCGTCGCCACCCCGACCGCCGTGGCCGCCGCGAACACGCCCGACCAGGCCCGGGCCAGGAAATCCGCGCTCAAGGTCGCGTCGTACGACAAGAAGAGCGGCCGGGCGGTCATAGCGGCACGGGCCTCCGGCTCGGGCACGGCACCGTCGGCAACCCCCTCGACAACGACCCCTTCCTCGCCCGCCGCCACCGGCACTGCCCAGGACCCGGGCTCGGACGGCGCGAATTCCAAGGCAGCCGTGGCTGTCGGCGACGTCATCGCCAGCGCCCCCGCCCCCGGCGCCCCCGACGGCGTACTGGCCAAGGTGACCGAGATCGTCGACACCGCGGCGGACGGCAGTGCGACCGTCCAGACGGAACCGGCCAAGCTCAACTCCGTTCTGGGCAGGAGCAAGGCGGACGGTGCGGTCCCCGTCGACCCGTCCGCCCTGAAGGTCGAGCCGCTCGTCGAGGGCGTGAAGGTCTCCTGGGCGAAGACCGGTGACCTCACCTTCGGCCCCGAGGGTGCGAAGCTCCCGCTGGGCAGCCTGCGCATCGACGTCGGAACCGCTGTGCAGACCGCCGCAGGTGCCCCCGCCTCGGCCGCCGCCTCGCTCAAGGGCTTTGTCCAACTGGCCCCCGAGGTCGCCTTCTCGTACGACGGATCCCGCGCCGCCGCGAGCTCTTCACCCAGCGGCGCGTTCCTGGGGCTGACCGGCGAGTGGACCTCCCAGTGGCAGCTGAAGGGCCGCGCGGCCGGCACGACAAACGGCAAGCCGATCCGCATCCCCTTCGCCGAACTGCACGCCGACCCCGTGATCCAGGTCGGCCCCGTCCCGATCGTCGTCAATCTCGATCTCGTCTGCTACTTCCGGGTGGACGCCGACGGCCGCGTCACCGTCGACGCCGAACAGCACCTCAAGGGCGACTTCCGCGCAGGCGGCAACTTCACCTGGGCCAAGGGCTGGCGCGGCGTCAGCGAATCCCACATGACCGGCGAGCCCCTCAAGACGACGGTCACCGCCGTCGGCAACGTCAAGGCCGCCATGGGCGCCGAAGCGACGGTGGGCCTCTACGGCACGGTGGGCGTCACCGCCGACCTCGCCCCCTATCTCCGCGCCGAATCCAACGCGGCAGCCGGCGGCTCGGCGAACGGCACCGGCTCCGCCTCCGGTTCCTGGGCTCTGTACGGCGGAGTCGACCTGAGCGGCACGCTGAATCTGCAGCTGTCCATCTTCGGCACCCCCGTCTTCCAGACGCGGATTCCTCTGGGCGCCGTGCACGAGGAGTGGCTGCTGACCAAGGGCGAAGTGAGGACGTAGAAACGCTCGCGGCCAGGACGAGCCGGAGCGGGCCTGCTCTGTAGGCCGTGCAAAAGCGCCCTGATGGATGACATCACCGTCGAGGCAGAAGGCGCCCACAGGTTCGCCGGGCATGTGGGCGCCGAACTCGACGGTGGGGCTGAGGCAGGGCCAGTCGGCGGGTTGGCTTGTGCTTTACGTCGTCGTTCACAGGATCAGCTGAGCCGTTACCGGGCGTGATGGTGCTGGCGGGCAGCAAGGATTGCGACGTCGTCCTCGTACGCGCCGTTTGGGTTCGTAGCCGCCCAGCCCGGTGCCGATGGGCGGGCCGGCCGGCAGCCACAGGATGTCGATGCTGCCGTCCGGGCGCAGCACGGCGGGCGGCGGGTGTCCTGCGCCGGCTGCGGTGCATGTGCCGTCCTGCGGGTCCACGACCGCGAGGAGGCAGGTGGCGAGGCGCTCGAGCCCGAGCTGTGCGACCTGGCGGTCGAACTCTTCGAGGATCTCTTCGACGCCCGTGACGTTGGTGGCGATGGTGCGCAGCAGGGAGCGGTACTGGCTCATGGTGACGGCGGCCTGGAAGCCGTGACCCATCACGTCACCCATGACCAGGAGAGTCCGCGCATCGGGCAGAGGCATCGAGTCGTACCAGTCTCCGCCGACCAGGAGTCTGCGGCCGGAGGGAAGATAGCGGGCGCTCACACTCGTCCGAGGCCAGGTTGCCCAGCCATGGCCGCCCGACGTCCATGCAATGGCGCGTGGCGATACCGCGAGGGATGTCGATGTAGGGGCCCGGTCCGCCCATCTGGTGCAGCAGCCACTCCATCCCCGCAGGCGCGGAGCCCCTCACCTTGCGCAGCCGCACGAAGCCGGGCCGAGGTGGGGGCGCACTGGTGAACTCCTCCTCCACGATGCCCACTGCGGCCATGTCCGCCTGCGAGGGGGCCAGGAGGTCGGACAGTTCCTGGCACGTGGTCTCGATGTCGAGGGTGGTGCCGACCCGCGTGGCCACAGCATCCAGCAGGGCGAGCCGTAGATGAGCGGTCTCCAGAGCGTCCAGGTAGCTGCGCAGACTGCTGATCTCCACGCCGATCCAGCACAGGCCTGCATCCTGCCCGGGCAGTTCCACGCGGTGATAGACCGCCCGCCACAACCGTTGCCCGAGCGGAGAGGAGACACCGGTCGTTCCTGAGACGGTCGTCTCGCGTGGCTGACCGTCCGCGAGGACCTCGGCCAGGACATCGTCCGGGCGTTGCAGGTCCGGCAGCACTTCCCCGAGCGTGCGCCCCAGGAACGCGGACGCGGGCAGGCCGCTGATCTCGGCTCATGCCGGATTGACGTAGAGATGTCGCAACTGCGCATCGAGGACGACGATGGCGGCCAGGGTCCCCTCGACCAGCTGACGCCCGGGAAGGCCCTTGCCCTTGGGAAAGTGCCACTGCGGCATGGCCCCGTCACCGTTCGCAGATGTGCCTCTCGCTGCCGTCAACGGAGCTCATCCATACCCGGTTCATCCGCTGATCTCTCGTCCGGGCGGAGCCGACCGCGGCCCGGTCGGTGGCTCCCTGACCTTCCTCAGCCGCAACTCAAAGCACGCCGGTGCATCACTTTCGTGAAACATGGGGCTTCTACTGTGAATGAACCGGTTGGTTCAATCGGGCTTCGCTCCGGGGACTTCAGGAGGCGCTGTGCCGGACGTCAGCTCCGCAAGTTTCATCCCGCGCAAGGTGACCGGCCCGCAGGAGGCGGCAGAGGTGCTCGCCGCCGAGGGTGCGGCCATCGTGACCGGGCTGGCGGACGAGGAGAGGGCGGTCGCGATGGGCCGCGCGATCATGGGGGACCGGGCGGTGCGGTGCGGCACTCAGTTCGAGGCGACGAAGGAGAGCGCCCGGGTCGAGGCGATGCAGATGAAGGCGCAGCCCGCCGACGGACGCGGCCGCAAACGCGACGCCGCCGGCCCGTCCGAGGAACGGATGGTCGCCCACAACGACGGCTTCGCTTTCGGTGACTACGCCCCCGACCATCTGTTCCTGTGGTGCGAGCGGCCCGCGGCCCGCGGCGGCGACTCCTTCCTGATCGACACGTCGCGGTTGCTGGACCTGCTGGCCGCAGATCCCGGCAGCGCCGCGCTCGCCGACTTCTGCCGCACGGTCGACATCGACCACTCCGAGCCCAACTACCCGCAGCGCGGCTTCTCACCGATCGTCCGGCGGACCCCGTCGGGCCGTTTCCAGGGCCGTCACCATCCCTATCTCGCGCCGGTCGAGGGCCCGTTGGAGCTGGAGCACTGGACGTATGTGCGCGCCTGGCAGGCCGCGGTCGTCGCGGCCCGTGACAGCGGTCCGATGTTCCGGGTGGGCCCGGGCGAGATGATCTGCGTCGACAACTACCGGGTGTTGCACGGCAGGGACGGATACAGCGACCCGCGGCGCAGGGTGTGTTCGATCTGGGGCTGGAGCCAGGACGCGGTCGCGGTTCCGGACGGTCCGCTGGACATTGTCGTCCCCCGGATCCCGATGGCGTCGTGAAATCTCCGCCGTTGCAGGTGTGAGCTCGCGCAGCGGGCGCAGCCGGCCGTCACGGACGTTTGAGGACCCGCACCGCACTCCCCCACGTCACAGGCGTCACCACACCTGGCTGCGCGACCGGCCCCACCTTCCACGGTTACTCACTTCGCCCCCCACGCCGAAACCGGGCACGGAATCCGCAAGTAACAAACACGGAATGGCAGGGCAATCTACGTGCGTCAGTCTCGGCTTGGTCGTCCGGCGGCAGACAGTCGGCACTGAGCACGGAGGGATGCGCGATGAGCTGTGTCAGCGCGTGCAGCACGGACCTCCGGTGCCGTGCCCACCAGTCGGCCTGGACCCGCGGACGCGTGGCGCACGGTTCACATCCGGAGTCCGAGGGCTCTCACACCTGACCTCGTACCGATGACCGCGCCCGGCGCCCTGCCCGCTCAGCGGTTCCACGGTGCCTCCACCCCGGGATCGGCTCGTCACCGGCGCTCTCTCGCCTCACACGTGTTCACACCACCGTACCGGCGTGCGCGCATCACAGGTGTCTGTCCGGCCGTTCCCCGCCGCGCCACGCAGAAGGACCTCCGCATGACCACTGCTCCACCCCGGCCGACTCTCCCCCGGGACTGCACGTTCGACGCCGACGACTGGGCGATCCTCGCCCAACACTGGTACCCGGTCGCCCTGTCGAGAGAGATCGGCGACGCCCCGACCGCGGTGCGCCTGCTCGACGAGACGCTGGTGGCCTACCGGGCGGGCGGCAACGTGGTCGTGGCCCACGACATCTGCCCGCACCGCGGGGTGCCTCTGAGCCTGGGCGGCGGCGACGGGAACGGCATCACCTGCGCCTATCACGGGTTGCGCTTCGGCGAGGGCGGCCGGTGCGTGCAGGTACCGGCGCACCCGGAGTCGAAGATCCCGTCCCGGCTGAACCTGCGGACCTACCCCGTCGTCGAGCGGTACGGGCTGGTGTGGACGTGCCTGCGCCCCGAGCCCGACGCGGCCCCGGTGATCCCGGCGATGGCCCACTGGGACGAGGCGGGCTTCCAGCACATCAACTGTCCCTGGATCGACATCGCCGCCTTCGCCGGGCGCCAGGTCGAGGGCTTCCTCGACGTCGCCCACTTCGGCTTCGTCCACCTCGGCTCCTTCGGCGACCCCGACAACGTGGAGGTCCCCGACTACACCCCGGTCCGCCACCGCTACGGCCACTCCGTCGACTACTGGAGCACCGTCGGCAACTACCCGCACGGCACCAAGCAGGCCCCGCCCGGCTTCCGGTGGCTGCGCCGCTTCGACGTGCACCTGCCGTTCACGGCCACGCTCGTCGTGCACTTCCCCGACGGTGGGCTGCTCAACATCATGAACGCCGCCTCCCCCGTCTCCGCCCGCCAAACCCGCATGTTCGCGCCCATCGCCCGCAACTTCGACACCGACCAACCCGTCCAGGAGGTATACGACTTCAACCGCACAGTCTTCGAGGAGGACCGCGCCGTCGTCGAGGTCCAGAAACCCGAGAACCTCCCCCTCGACCCGAAACTCGAAGTGCACATCCCCGCCGACCGCAGTTCCATCGCCTACCGCCGCGGCCTGCGCGACCTGGGCCTGAGCCACTTCTTCACCGCGTAGGGGCCCGCCGTGCAGACACTCGACGTCATCGTCCACACGATCTCCCTCGCCTCCGCCACCAGCCGCACCTACGAACTCCGGGCGGCGGACGGCGGGCCGCTGCCGTCCTTCGAGGCCGGCGCCCACATCGACGTACATCTCGGGCCCTCCCTCGTCCGTCCGTACTCCCTGTGCAACTCACCCCGGGAAAAAGGCCGTTACCTGATCTGCGTACGGCGCGACGACACCGGGCGGGGCGGCTCCCGCACCCTGCACCGCGACCTCACCGTGGGCCGACGGCTCCGGATCTCGGCCCCGCGCAACCACTTCCCGCTCGTGGCGGCCGGGCATCACGTGCTCGTCGCGGGCGGTATCGGCATCACACCCCTGCTGTCGATGGCCGAAGCCCTGGCCGCGCGGGGAGCGTCGTTCGTCCTGCACCACTACACCTCCAGCGCCGCGGAGGCCCCCCTGCTGGAGCGGCTCCAGAACTCCGCTCCCGGCGAGCGGGCCGTGGTCCACCACAGCGACCAGGGGGACACCGTCCGCGCGGGGCTGCCCCCCGAACTCCAGGTCCCCGAACCGGACACGGCCGTCTACGTCTGCGGGCCCGACGGCTTCATGACCCACGTCGTGGCCGAGGCGATGGCCGCGGGCTGGCACCCCGGGCAACTTCACACCGAACGCTTCGCTCCCGCAGCCCAGGCTGCTCCAGCGACTGCGGGCGACGAGATGGCCACCGCGTTCACCGTACGGATCGCGAGCACCGGCACCGGCTACCGCGTCCCCGCCGACCGCACCATCGCCGAGGTCCTCACCGCCCACGGCGTCGACGTCGAGCTCTCCTGCGAGCAGGGCATCTGCGGCGCTTGCCTGACCCCCGTCCTGGCCGGCGAACCCGACCACCGCGACGAGGTGCAGACCCCGGACGAGCGAGCGGCGGGTGACCGGATCACCATCTGCTGCTCCCGCGCCCGCTCCCCCGAACTCCTCCTCGGCCTGTGACCCGGGATCCCTGATCCCGGGCCGCCGCCCGACCGGAGACCGGCCCGGCACTGTCCGGGCCTTGCCCCACCCATGTTCCTCAGGTCCGTCAGGCCGGTGCCGACCCGGCCAGTGAAAGGAAAGCGCGCCATGACCCGAAGCACGAACAGTGACAGAGCGTTCGCCGCCACCGACCGCCGTCTCTTCCTCAGGCGGGGACTCCAGTTGGGCGGTGCCGTGCTGCTCGGCGGCCCGCTGCTCGCCGCGTGCGGCGATTCCGATTCGTCGTCCTCCACCTCTCCCACGTCCTCCGGTGACAAGAGTTTCGGTGAGCTCACGCTTCGGCTGTCCTGGATCAAGAACGTCGAGTTCGCGGGCAGCTACATCGCGGACAGCAAGGGCTACTACACGGACGAGGGCTTCTCGAAGGTCACGCTGATAGGCGGCGGCCCGTCCGCGACCCCGATGGAGACGGACGTCGTCACCAAGAAGGCGCTCGTGGCGATCAGCGCCCCCGACATCACGGGCTCGGCCGTCGCCAAGGGCGCGCCCCTGAAGATCATCGGTGCGCAGTACCAGAAGAACCCGTTCTGCATCATGTCGATGGCCAAGGCCCCGATCACCAAGCCGGAGGACATGTACGGCAAGAAGATCGGAGTCCAGGCGGGCAACGAGTCCGTGTGGGCGGCCTACATCAAGGCGACCGGGCTCGACGAGTCCAAGATCACGAAGGTGCCGGTGCAGTTCGACCCGCTGCCCCTGACCCAGGGCACCGTGGACGGCTGGTTCTCCTTCGTGACGAACGAGCCGAACACCCTGCGTCTGAAGGGCTTCAAGGTCGCCACGATGCTGCTCGCCGACACCGGCTACCCGCTGGTCTCGGAGACGTACATCGTCCGCCAGGACACCATCGACAAGCAGCGCGAACTGCTCAAGGCGTTCCTGCGCGCGGAGATCAAGGGCTGGAAGGCGAACATCGCCGACCCGGCGCTCGGCGCGAAGCTCGCGGCCGAGACGTACGGCAAGGGGCTCGGGCTGACGACCGAGGAGCAGACCCTCGAGGCCAAGGACGAGAACAAGCTCATCGTGAGCGCCGACACCAAGAAGAACGGTCTGTTCACGATCACGCCGGAGCTGGTCGAGGAGAACCTCAAGACGCTGAAGTACGGCGGCCTCGACCTCACCGCCGACAAGCTCTTCGACCTCTCGATCATCGAAGAGGTCTACAAGGAGGACCCCAGCCTCATCTGAGGCGCCGGCGGTACCGGTGCGGCCCCGATCGGCCCGCCGGTACCGGCTTCCCACTACCCGCACCGCACCCAGAGGTCAACTGATGAGTACCGCAGCAGCTGTTCCCGACGCCTCCGACGACCCCGGACAAGAGGCCGGCTCCGGCACTGGGCTGTCCCTGCGCGGGCTGAGCAAGGAGTTCAAGCTCGGCCGACAGCGCGTCCCCGCACTGGCCGGCGTCGACCTGGACACGGCCGAGGGCCAGTTCCTCACCCTGCTCGGGCCGTCGGGCTGCGGCAAGTCGACCGTGCTGCGGATCCTCGCCGGTCTCGACAGCCCGACCTCCGGTACGGCGCTCGTGCACGGCGAGGAGCCGGAAGCGGCCCGGAAACGGCACCACTTGGGCATAGCCTTCCAGGACGCCGCACTGCTGCCGTGGCGCTCGGTCGCCGCCAACATCCGGCTCCCGCTGGAGATCAGCGGCATCAAGACCGACCCGGCAGCCATCGCCGACCTCATCAAGCTGGTCGGCCTCGAAGGCTTCGAGAAGGCCCGCCCCGCCCAGCTCTCCGGCGGCATGCGGCAGCGCGTCGCGATCGCCCGCTCGCTGGTCGTCGACCCCAAGGTGTTGCTGCTGGACGAGCCGTTCGGCGCGCTGGACGACATGACCCGCCAGCGGCTCAACCTCGAACTCCAGCGCATCTGGCAGGCCCGCGCGGTGACCACCCTGCTGGTCACGCACTCCATCAACGAGGCCGTGCTGCTCAGCGACACCGTCGCGGTCATGTCGCCCCGTCCGGGCCGGATCGTGGAGAAGGTCACCATCGACCTGCCCCGGCCGCGCACACCCGAGATGATGCGCTCGCCCGAATTCCACGCGTACGCCGACCAGTTGTCGGAACTCCTCTTCGGCCGCGCGGAGGCTCCCGCCGAGGCCGCCGAGTCCGCCGAGGCCACCGCCGATGCCGCCGAGTCCGCCCCCGAGCCCGCCGCGGAGGCGTCATGAGCGCGCACCGCTCCGCCTGGGCCGGAGGGGCCCTCGGCATCGCCGCCCTGGTCGGGGTGTGGTCGCTGCTGTCCACCACGGTCGTCGGCACCGGGGACGGCGTGCCCACCCCCTGGGCGGTCGTGGCGAGCGTGTTCGACGACGGCTGGACCTTCTACAGCCCGCACGTCACCCAGACCGTGGGCGAGGCCCTGACCGGCTATCTGCTCGGCAACGCGCTGGCGCTGGGCCTGGCCGTGCTGGTCCTCCTCGTGCCCGTGCTGGAGCGGGTGATCACGCAGATCGCGGTGGCCTCGTACTGTCTGCCGATCGTCGCGGTCGGCCCGATCCTGTCCCTCGTCCTGGACGGCGACAAGCCGATGGCGGCGATGGCCGGGCTGTCGGTCTTCTTCACCACCCTCATCGGCACCCTGCTCGGACTGCGCTCGGCCGACCCGGCCTCGCTGGACCTGGTACGCGCCTACGGCGGCGGCCGTTGGCAGCAACTGCTCCGGGTCCGCCTGATCGCCGCGCTGCCCAGCACCCTGGCCGCGCTCCGGATCGCCGGTCCTGCGGCACTGCTCGGCGCGATCATCGGCGAGTACCTCGGCCGCGTCGACAGCGGCCTCGGCATCGCCATGACCATCGCCCAGCAGCAGCTCGACGTGCCCCGCACCTGGGGCATCGCCCTGGTCTCGGGCGCGGTGGCAGGTGTCGCGTACGGCGCGGTCGGGCTGGTCGCCCGCTACGCCCTGCCGTGGTCGCGCACGACGACAGTGGAAGGCGGAGGCGCATGAGCACCGTGACGGGGACACAGACGGGGAGGGCCCCGGCGCTGCGGTTCGCGGCGGGCGTGCTGCGCCCGCTGCTGAACGTGATCGTGACGATGGCGGCCGTCATCGTCCTCTGGATCGTCTTCCTGCAGGTCTACGACCTGGACCCGCTGGTGGCCAAGTCACCGGTCGACATCTTCCACTACCTGTTCACGGGCACGGACGCGGACGCCCACCGCTCACTGGTCTCCTCGGGCCTCGGCCGCACGCTGCTCGACGCCGGGTTCGGCTTCGTGGCCGGGTTGGTGGCGGCGGTCACGGTGGCAGTCGTCTTCGTCCTGTCCCGGAGCATCGAGCAGGCGCTGCTGCCCGTGGCGGTCGTCCTGCGGTCGGTACCCCTGGTGGCGATGACCCCGCTCATCACCCTCGTCTTCGGGCGCGGTCTGATGGCCACCACCGTCATCAGCGGCCTGATCGTCTTCTTCCCCGCCCTGGTCACCATGGCCTTCGGCCTGCGCTCCGCGTCCCGCCAGGCGGCCGACCTGTGCCGCGCCTACGGCGCCGGTGACTGGACGGTCGCCCGCAAGGTCATGCTGCCCAGCGCGGTCCCCGCGTTCTTCGCCAGCGCCCGCGTCGGCGTGCCGGGAGCCCTGATCGGCGCACTGCTCGCCGAATGGCTCTCCACCGGACAAGGTCTCGGCTACGCCATGCTCAAGGACTCCTCCACCTTCGACTACGACCACCTCTGGGCGTCGGTCGCGGTCCTCACCGCGGTGTCCGCACTGGCGTACAACATCATCGCGGCCGTCGAGACCGTCGCCCTGGCCCGCTTCGCGCCCAACATCCGTCCGGGCACCTGACCCCGTCCCGCCTGCACCTGGAGCCCTGAGCCATGGATGCCTCCGCCTTCGCCACCACGTTCGGCGCCCAACTCCCCCCATGGGTGCTGACCGAACTGGCCGACGCGCCCGAGACCCTGCCCACCGACGAGGACCGGATCCGTCTCACCAACCGCCTCGCGGACCGCAACCACCGCGAGGACACCGGCGGCCCGTTCGCCGCCCTCGTCGTGGAGACGGAGACCGGTCGCCTCGTCTCGGCGGGAGTCAACCTCGTCCTGTCCTCAGGGCTCTCCTCCACCCACGCCGAGGTCGTCGCCGTCTCCCTCGCGCAGACCCGGCTGGGCGCGTGGGACCTCGGCGCACCGGGCGGCCCCGATCTCGAACTGGTCGTCAACTGGCGTCCCTGCGCGATGTGTTACGGCGCCGCGATGTGGTCCGGCATCCGCCGCCTGGTCATCCCCGGAGAAGGCCCCGAACTGGAACAGCTCACCGGCTTCGACGAGGGCCCCATGCGCGAGGACTGGGCCGAGCAGTTCGAGCAGCGTGGCATCCAGGTCACGTCCGGCGTACTGCGCGACGAGGCGATCGCGGTCTTCCGTGCCTACGGCGAACGCGAGGACGCCGTCGTCTACAACGCACGCGGCGCCGTGACGGCCACCTCGTAGCGGGCCCGGGTCGCGCCAGGTCCCAGCCCTTCAGCTGCCTCAGGCCGGGTGGGCGGCGGTCTCCACGATGAGCCCCTGAAGGAACGTGGCGATCGCGGCCTCGAAAGCCTCGGTGAAGGCCGGGTGCATGAACGCCGGACTCGCGTCGGCCTGGAAGGCGGCGAGCAGTGAGGGGGCGGGACGGCTGCGGGTCCACAGGGCGCCGACGAGGATGATGACCATGTGCGCGGCGCGGAGCGCCTGTTCGTCGTCGAGTTCGGGAAGCAGACCGTGGAGCTGCTCCCCGAGCCAGCGGATGGCGTCACGCGAGGCCCTCTTGTACCTGGTCGCGACGTCGACCGAGATGTTGTGCTCCAGGATCGCGTGTTGCACGCTCAGCAGTTCGCACAGCATCGGGTGGGCGGCGAACGTGGCGGCCAGCCGCGCCGCGACCTGGCGTGCCCGCACCGGAGCCGGTGCAGACAGGTCGGCACACTCGGCGAACGTCTCGGCGGTCTCGGGTGAGCCTCAACGAACTCAGTCGGCGCAACGGATCGGGGTCCCCCGCGTGGAATCACCCCTGCTCACAGTGCCGACCCTCTTCTGGAGGGACCTCGCAGGGGCGTGCGCACCCCGTATCCGGCTCCTCGGCGGACGACGCCGCGCGGTCATGCTTCCGCCACCACCGGCGTCGACACCGCCGCGCCGACGCCCCTTAGCGGCAGACTGGCCAAGTGCTTATCGAAAACGTACTGTCGAAAACACGTTTTCGATCCCTGCTGTCCAGACGGACGGTCATGGACCGGCGACTGGGACGACGGGAAGCACTGATGAGCAAGCAGGCACCGGCATCCAACCGGCGCAAGCGACTGACTGCGGAACGCGAGCGCGAGATCCTCGACGTCACCTTCGAGCTGGTCGCCGAGGTCGGCTACGAGCAGGCGACCGTGGACGAGGTAGCCAGACGGACCAAAGCGAGCACGGCCACGCTGTACCGGCAGTGGGAGAACAAGCCCAAGCTCGTGATCACGGCGATGATGGCGCGCAAGTATCCGCCCCTGCCACACATCGACGCCGGAAGCCTTCGCGACGACCTGGTGGCGCTGGCCCGTCTGATGCCGGCGCCACACCCGAAGGGCGCCCCGACGCTGGGAATCTGGCAGGCGGTTGTGTCCGACCCCGCCCTCGCCCAGGCCCTGAAGGATGTCCTGTTCGCGCCCTACCTCGACGCGCTGCGGGCGATCCTGGCCCGGCACGTCGAGCGCGGAACGATCCGTCCCGACAATCCGGCCCTGGCGCACGCCGAGATGTTCCTGATGGGCAGCGTCTTCGTGAAGAAGCTCTTCACCGGCACCGAGGCGGACGCCGACCAGCTCATCGCGGTGATGGACGCCCTGCTGCTGCCCGCGCTGACCAGCTAGCCGCAGATGACCCCTTCCTCATCCGGGCGGCATCCCCTTGGCCAGTCGGTACGAGGACGAGAAGACAAAGGAACTTGGCCATGAGCAGCACTTCGACCGACACCGTCCTGGTCACTGGAGGCTCCGGATTCCTGGGCGGCCGTGTGATCGCCCAGGCGCTCGGGGAGGGCTACAAGGTCCGCACCACGGTGCGAAACCTCAGCCGCGAGGCGCAGGTTCGCAGGGACTTGGAGGCCATGGGCGCGCACGCGGGTGACCGGCTCACTTTCGTGGAGGCGGACCTCACCGCGGACGGAGGGTGGGCCCAGGCGGTGGCGGACTGCCGCTACGTCCTGCACATCGCCTCCCCCTTCCCAGGCGGCGAGCCCGACCACGAGGACGACCTGATCGTCCCGGCCCGAGAAGGCACGCTGCGCGTGCTGCGCGCCGCCCGCGACGCAGGCGTGGAACGCGTGGTGGCCACCTCCTCGTTCGCCGCCGTCGGCTACGGAAGGCCCGCCACCGAACGGCCTTTCACCGAGAACGACTGGACCGACCCGGACAGCGACCTCCCCGCCTACATCAGGTCCAAGGCGCTGGCCGAACGAGCCGCCTGGGACTTCGTCGAGCGCGAGGGCAACGGCCTCCAGCTCGCCACCGTCGCCCCGGTCGGCATCTTCGGCCCCGTCGTCGGCAGCGACCACTCCTCCTCGATCGACATGATCATCGGCCTGTTCAGCGGCGCCATGCCGGGCACGCCCCGCCTGTACTTCGCGGTCGTCGATGTCCGGGACGCCGCCGACCTGCACCTCGAGGCCATGACCGACCCCAGGGCAGCCGGCGAACGCTTCATCGCCGCCGCCGGCGACGCCGTCTCCCTGCACCGGATCGCACTCGCCATCCGCGACCGCCTCGGCGACGCGGCCAGTGCCGTCCCGACCACCGAGCTTCCGGACGAGACGGTGCGCAAGGCCGCAGAGGCCAACCCGGCACTGCGGGGTGTGCTGTCCAACCTCGGCAAGGTCCGCCACGTCAGCAACGACAAGGCCCGTACCGTCCTCGACTGGAACCCCCGCAGCAGCGACGAAGCCGTCGTGGCCACCGCCGAAAGCCTCTTGGAGCTCGGCCTTCTGCCCACCGCGCAGCCCGCATAGATGCAGGCGCGCATCCGGGCTCTTGCCTGCTCGACGGAGTCCCCGGCAGCCGACGTGACGCCCCACCAGCTTTCAACGGCCTTACAGAGAACCGTGGACTTCCCGACGGAGGAAACATGCCCAAAGCGATCACGCTGACCGACTTCGGCGGTCCTGACGTGCTGCGATGGACTGAGGTCCCGCTTCCCCAGCCGAGCGAGGGGCAGATCAGGGTGAAGGTGAAAGCCGCGGGCGTCGGCCCGACCGACCTCGCCCTGCGCTCGGGCCGCCTCAAGGCCTTTTCGCTACGGCGGAACGCCGTACTCGGCTTCGAGGTGGCAGGCACTGTCGACGCAGTCGGGCCCGGAGTGAACGGAACGCAGATCGGCGAAGAAGTATCGGCACTGCTTTTCGACCTTGGTGGATACGCCGAATACGCGGTTGCCTCAATGTGGGTCACAAAGCCACCGTCCGTCCCGTGGGCGGCCGCAGCCTCTCTGCCCGCCTCGGCGGAGGCGGCAGCGGGGGTTCTGCGACAGCTGGCGGTGAAGACGGGCGACACACTGCTGGTGCTCGGTGGGGGCGGGGCTGTCGGCTTGATCGCAACCCAGCTGGCGGTCGCTCAGGGCATCAAAGTGGTGAGTGCCGTAGGCGAGCGGGACGACGCACTGGTCACGTCCCTGGGTGCCACGCCCGTACGCTACGGCGCGAAGCTGGTGGACGCGGTCAGGCGTGTCGGAGCTGTCGGCTTCGCGTTCGACGCCGCTGGCAAGGGAATGCTGGCGGACGCGATCGCGTTGACCGGAGCCGCCGACCGGGTGATCACCTTGTCCGACCCCGCTGCGGCGGACTTCGGTGTCGCACTGTCACATCCCAGTCCTCAGCGGGCTCCTCACGCATTGAAGGACACCATGTCCATGTTGGCTCAGGGGCGGCTCAGGCTGCGGGAGTACAGAACCATGCACATGCAAGACGCCAACGAGGCGCACCGTCTGCTCGAAGGCGGTCAGGTGCACGAGCGGATCGTACTGACCCTCTGACCCCGATTCCACGCACTGACGGTCTGGTCCTTCAGCGGCCGCAGCCGCGGAAGAAGCGGGACTCACGGCCGACGGATGATGGGTCCGCTGCTCTGCGCTGTCGGCGTTCCGCGGATCCGGATCAGGGGCGCGCGAGTCTGGCCGCTAGATACGGTGCCGTGGCGCTGCGACGGGCCCTCGCCACCTTGGCCGGCGACCCCGCCGCGACCACCCGCCCGCCCGCGTCGCCGCCGCCCGGACCGAGGTCGATGACCCAGTCGGCGGTGGCGATGGTGTCCAGGTCGTGCTCGACGAGGACAACCGTGTTGCCGGCGTCGACGAGCCGGTGCAACTGGCGCAGCAGCAGCGCGATGTCCGAGGGGTGGAGCCCGGCCGTCGGTTCGTCGAGCAGGTAGAGCGCGTGCCCGCGGCGGGCTCGCTGCAGTTCGGTGGCCAGTTTGATGCGTTGCGCCTCACCGCCGCTGAGTTCCGTCGCGGGCTGGCCCAGCCTCAGGTACCCGAGCCCCACCTCCCGCAACGTCTCCAGACTGCGGGAGGCGGCCGGGACGGCGGACAGGAACTTGGCGGCGGCGTCGACGGACAGCGACAGCACGTCCGCGATGTTCTTGCCGCGGTAGGTGACTTCCAGCGTTTCGGCGTTGTACCGGGCGCCTGCGCAGGTCGGGCACGGCGCGTAGGTGCCGGGCAGGAACAGCAGTTCCACCGCGACGAATCCCTCGCCCTGGCAGGTCTCGCACCGCCCTTCGGGCACGTTGAAGGAGAACCGTCCGGCCGAGTAGCCGCGCTCCCTGGCCTCGTCCGTCGCCGCGTACAGCTTGCGCACCGCGTCGAACATCCCGGTGTAGGTGGCCAGGTTGGACCGGGGGGTGCGGCCGATGGGCCGTTGGTCGACCAGGACCAGCCGGTCGAACGACTCGACTCCCGACGTGTCCTGGACGTCGACGTCCAGCTGCGCCTCGTCGGGTTCCTCGGGCGCGAGTCCAAGGTGGCCGCGGACGACCTCGGCGAGCACCTGGGTCACCAGCGTCGACTTCCCGGAACCGGACACGCCCGTCACCGCCGTCAGCACGCAGAGCGGTACGTCGACGGACACGTCGTGCAGGTTGTGGCGGGAGACGCCGCGCAGGTGGAGCCAGCCGTGGGGGGTGCGCGGGCGGTGGTCGAGCGGCTGGGCGCGCCCGAACAGGTACTGGCTCGTGGCCGACTCCTCGACCTGCTCAAGACCTGCGACCGGGCCGCTGTACAGCACGCGTCCGCCGCCCTCGCCCGCGCCGGGGCCGATGTCGACGACCCAGTCCGCCCGTCGTACGACGTCCATGTCGTGCTCCACGACGAACAGCGAGTTGCCCGCCGCCTTGAGGCGGTCCAGCACGTCCAGCAGCGGTTCCGCGTCGGCCGGGTGCAGGCCCGCGGAGGGTTCGTCGAGGACGTAGACGACACCGAACAGCCCCGAGCGCAGCTGGGTGGCGATCCGCAGGCGCTGCGCCTCGCCGGGCGACAGGGTCGTCGAGCGGCGCCCGAGGCTGAGATACCCGAGGCCCAGGTCGAGCAGTACGTCGATCCGCGCGACCAGATCGCCGCAGATCCGGACCGCGACCTCGGTCGTCTCCCCGGATCGGGCGGTCGACGTGGTGGCGTCGGCCTTCGACCGCCCCGCGACGGGCCGCAGCAGCGCCAACACCTCGGTGAGCGGCATCGCGTTGATCTCGGCGATGGAACGCCCGGCGAAGGTCACGGCGAGCGCCTCGGGCCGCAGTCCGCTGCCATGACACTCGGGGCAGGGCACGCTCCTGACGAACCGGAGCGCCCGTTCGCGCATCTTCTCGCTCTTGGAGTCGGCGAGGACGTGCATGACGTGCTTGCGGGCGCTCCAGAACTTGCCCTGGTAGCCGTAGTCGATGCGGTCCTCCTCCGGCTCGATGTACACGGAGGGCTGCTCGTCCGTGTACAGCAGCCAGTCCCGGTCCTTCTTGCGGAGCCTGCGCCACGGTCGGTCGATGTCGATCCCCAGGTTGCTCACGACGCTGCGCAGGTTGGCGCCCTGCCAGGCGCCCGGCCATGCGGCGATCGCCCCCTCGCGGATGCTCAGCGAGGGATCCGGGACGAGCAGGTCCTCGGTGACGTCGTGCACGACGCCCAGCCCGTGGCACTCCGGGCAGGCTCCGGCCGCGGTGTTGGGTGAGAACGACTCGGCTTCCAGCCGTGCGGCCCCGGGCGGATAGGTGCCGGCGCGGGAGTACAGCATGCGCAGCAGATTGGACAGCGTGGTGAGGGTGCCGACCGTGGAGCGCGAGCTGGGCGACCCGCGCCGCTGCTGCAGGGCCACGGCCGGTGGCAGTCCGGTGATCTCCTGCACGTGCGGTGCACCGACCTGTTGCAACAGCCTTCGGGCGTACGGTGCCACGGACTCGAAGTAGCGCCGCTGGGCCTCTGCGTAGAGCGTGCCGAACGCGAGCGAGGACTTGCCCGACCCGGAGACGCCGGTGAAGGCGACCATCGCGTCCCGCGGGACGTCGACATCGATGTTCCGCAGATTGTTCTCACCGGCGCCCCGGACATGCACGAAAGGGTCGGTCGCGTCCTTGTCCACCGTTCATGCTTACCTGATCCCGCCGGGCACCGCGCGACAGACGGCGTCGTGGGACCCCGCTCAGGCGAGCGCCCGCCAGGTAACCCGTAGGGACGCCCCCCCGGGGCCCTACTTGCAGCGCGCCTCGTCCCGCGGGCAGGCTGTCGCGCCACTCGACGGACTGCGAAGCGACGATCCGCGACCCCCGCAATCGTCGGCAGACACCTGTTGTCGTCACGGCTTGGGAGTTGACGGACCTCGATCAGGGACCGGCACGTCAAAGCAGTTCAACACCATCGCGATGAGGCAGTAGCTGCCGATGAGGAACACGAGCTCGCCGACTCCGTCGTGGCCCAGCAACTGCGTGGCCCGATCGTATGTGGAGTCCGGCAGTATGCGCCCGGCGGTCAACGCCGACGCGACATCGTGGGCGACAGCCTGTGCGTCACTCAGCCCGGAGGGCCTCCCACCCGCCGCCAGGGTTGCGATCTGTGCCGCCGGAAGACCGACCTCATCTGCCGTCTGCTCGTGTGCGTACAGCAGGTACCGGGCACCGTAGGCGCCTCCGACGGTGAGGATCGCCACCTCGCGAACTATGGGATCGAGGCGAGCCTCGGCCGCGACCGCACGTTGCAGAAACAGAGCCGGAACCCCGAATGCGGGGAAGTGCAGCATCGCCGCGAACGGCCCGACGAGTGCGCCGTCGTCGTCCAGGATGACGACGCGGCCCTGCTCCTCGGTGACGAGGCCGGCGATGCCGTCATGCACCTCGCGCAGCTGAGGGTCGAGGGCATCGGGCGGGATGGGTGGAATGCGCATGCGATTCCCTTCCTCAGAGTCCGTCGGTGTACTGGCCGTCGATGAGCACGAAAGCGACCCGGCAGTTCGCAGCTGACCGGTTTGCCCATGCGTGGCTGGTGCCACGCTGAATCACGATGTCCCCGGTGCGGACGGTGGTCTCGTCGTCGTCGAGAACCAGCGTGAGTTCGCCCTCGATGACGATCCCGTAGTCGATCGTCTGTGTGCGGTGCATCAACGGATGCGGGGCGCCGGCAACGGACCGCGCGGCGTCGGCACCGCCCATCTCCCCGAACTTCTCGGCGGCCTCGGCCCCCGTCAGGTTCCTGATGCGGTCGCCCTCCGGAGGGAAGTCGATCACCCGGATGCGAGTCCCTCGCTCGGGAGGTCCGAGCACCAGACCCTCCTCCGCCGGCTCGCCTGACTGCCGGTCGATGACGGCTGGTGTCTGGCGCGTGTTCCACACCTCGTAGAACGTCGGGCCACCAGGCCCGCCGATCTCCACCACGCGAGTCGGTGGTGCGTCCTGCACAATCACCGCATGGTCGGACGCGTCATGGCCTGTCACGATTCTCCGGAACGGTTGCACTGGGCTCATAGGGTGAGTCCTGCCGCTTTCTTGAGATTTGGACATGCGAGGTCATCTCGTGGCGGGTGCTCACCCCGATGGTGCCGGTACTCGGCTGCACTGCGGCGATGCGACCACGGGGGTGTCCATGCGAGCCGAGGCTGTCCGGGGTGAGCGACCCTCGCCTACTCCTTTGCTGCGCTGAGCCGTTGGGCCGCCGTGTCGCCGCGCCGGCCGACCGGCACAACGCCCGTTGCGGCGGCGAGGCCGTACGCCGGCATGTCGTCGTACACCGATTCGTAGGAGCCTGCCGGGACGATGAACGTCTCGTGCCAGATCCCCACATGCCCCTTCCCGGCGCGTGCTCGCCGGTTGAACGCCGTCCAGGCGGGCCGGTGTTCCTTGTCCTGCTGGTGGGCGTAGGCGAGGAGCCGGTCTTTGTCGGTCCAGTACTGGACGATGTAGTACTCCCGGAAGCCGCCGTAGAGCACCTTGTAGCCGAGCAGCCCGCTGCCCTTCTCCTGTGACAGCTCGCGCAGCATGCGCGGCATCGACATGAAGGCCGGCAACCAGCTGGAGAATGCCAGCAGCCGGTTGATGCGCAGCCCGATGTGGAAGACGACGACATCGCCTTCGGCGGCGGCGGTGTTGCGACCCGGTACTACTTTCTCGGACATGATCCTCCTCTGGTCGCCGTGGTGTTGGTCCGGATCATGGCCGGGCGAGTGATCGGTACGCGGAGCGAATCGCCCAGGCGTGCGCCACGAGTCCGATTCCCCAGCCCACGATCGACCACAAGGGCCAGAAGAAGTGGTCGGGTGTGAGAATCGCCCACAGCACCACCTGGGCCGCATTGGCGACGACGTACCAGAAGAAGTGGATCTGCAGGCCCCGCCTCATGGCCTTGTCGCTCTTGTGCATTTTCCCTCCCGAGGGCCGATGGTTCGGCGTGCACTTGGGGTGAGCGGTGGTGCTATCGCGGGCGCGCCTGTTCCTGCACGGCTGTCTCGATGAGCGCCACCGTCGCGCCCGGCCGGGAGACGAACACCATGTGCGAGGCACCCTCGACCACCTGGGTCTTGGCGCCGGAGCGCTGGGCCATGAACTCCTGCGTGGCCGGCGGGATGATCCTGTCGGCGCCGCTGATCAGGTTGTAGCTCGGGATGGTCTGCCAAGCCTGCGGACCTGCGGCCGGCTCCCCCAGCGCGGCGCCCGTGGCCGGGCGTTGCGTGATCGAGTAGAGGGTGGCTTCCTCCTCCGACACGTCGGCCGCGAAGTGGGGATGAAAGACCCTGGGGTCGATGTAGAGGTCCACCTGTCCGTCGGGCAGCGGCACCGGCTTCAGGGACTCGCCCACGGTGCTCCCGGGGAACTTCTCGACCAGTGCCTGCGCGCTCTCACCCGTATCCGGCACGAACGCCGCCAGGTAGACCAGTGCCTTCACGTTCGCGTTGCCCTCGGCGGCGGCGGAGATGACCGCACCGCCGTACGAGTGCCCGACCAGGACGATCGGCCCCTCGATGGTCTCCAGCAGTGCCTTGACGTTGGCCGCGTCGAAAGCGAGTCCCCGCAGGGGATTCGGCGCGGCGACCACTGGATAACCGTCGGCGACCAGCCGCTTGACGACAGCGTTGAAACCGCTGCCGTCAGCGAAGGCACCGTGCACCAAGACGATCGTCGGATTCCCGCTCACCATGGACCTACCTCTCCTTCGGGCAAGGGCCGGCATGGACCGGAGCGGGTGACGGGTTCTCCCGCACCGTCCGGCTGACGGCCATTTCTTCGAACCGCGGTTGCAGGGAACGTCCGCCGACGCGATGGTCTTGCGGAGGCACTCAGCGAAGAACGACACGGCTCCACGCGCTCTGGCTCGACGCAACGCTATGGCGTCGCACTGGACGCAAATTGAACGAGACCGGGATCTGGTTCCCGGTGGACTTCACAGATCATTCAGTCGGCGTCAAGCCCACCCGGCCAATCTGAGGGCCTCGGAAGACAGATGCACAGTTCGACGGGAGGCGTGTTCTCGCACTCGAACAGCACTACATGAGCGCACGTGCCGGCACCCATGATGCAGGACCTGATCGGTCCGGTGTCACCGAGTTGCAGCGGCCACCATCCCTTGACGACCAGGACTGGGAACGGAAAAGGAATGGCTCCCTCAAACGCGTCTCTGCGTCTGCAGGTTCTCGGTCCGATGCGGATCTGGCGGGACGGCGTCGAACTGGACCCCGGCCCTCGGCAGCAGTCGTATCTGCTGGCGATCCTGCTCGCCCGGGCGGGCCAGCCGATCAGCACGAGCGAGTTGGTCGACCTGATCTGGGCCGAGGACGTCCCGGCGTCGGCCGTGAACATTCTCCAGAAGTACGTCGGCGCATTGCGACGGCTGCTCGAACCCCTGCTGCCGGTTCGTGAAGCCGGCTCGTTCCTCCACCGTCGCGGCCATTCCTATCTCTTCGTCGCCCCGCCCCACACGCTGGATCTCGTGGCCTTCCGCGAACTCGTCGACGCCGCCAGGGCCGCGCTCAGTCAGCAGGATCACGAGAGGGCTCTCGATCACTACGTCGCAGCGCTCGGGCTCTGGCGCGGCTCGGTGGGCGACGGCATCGCCGACGGGACGCTCGCCGCAGCGGTCTTCGCCGCACTAGACAATGAGTTCTACGACGCGTGCACCGCGGCGGCGGAACTCGCCGTGTCGACGGGACGGCCGGAGCGCGTGCTGACTGCTCTCCAACTGGCCGCATCGATGGGGCCGTTCAACGAACCCGTGCTGGCCGCTCTCATCGGCGTTCTCGGCGCGGCCGGCCGCCAGGCGGAGGCACTGTCGGTGTTTCAGCAGGCCCGCGACCGGCTCGCCGAGGAGCTGGGCATCGACCCGGGCCCGGCGCTGGTGGACGCGCAGCACCGGATTCTCACGCAGCCTTCAGCGGTGCCGCTCGCGTCGCCGACGCAGGAGAAGGCCGGGGCGACCACGGCGGCCACCTTGATCGGCCGGACCGAGGAACTCGCCACACTGGGGCGCATGGTGGAGCGCGCGCTCGCCGGTGACACTGCGATCGGCGTGGTCGAAGGCGAACCGGGCGCGGGCAAGACCCGGCTGCTGGAGGAGGCGGCCGCCGAGGCGGGGCGACGGGGTGCACTCTCCGTCTGGGGCGCCTGTCTGGAGGGCGACGGAACACCGGCGATGTGGCCCTGGGAGCAGGCACTGAGTCAGCTCGTCGACAGCCTTCCCGCGCCGGCGAGCGAACAGTGGCTCACCGGCGGGCTGGGCAGCCTCCTCACGGCGCGGGACGACGGTACCCGGGAACTCCCCGACGCCAACGCCCAGTTCCGGTTGTTCGAACAGGTCGTCGCCCTCGTCGCACACGCCTCGGCTCGACGGCCGACCCTTCTGATCCTCGACGACCTCCAATGGGCCGACCCCACCTCCCTGCAGTTGCTGCAGCACCTGGCGGGACGACTGCCCCAGGGCACCGCGCTCATCGGCGCGCTGCGGGACCGCGCGCCCGCACTCAGCCCGGACCTGTCGCGGGTACTGGCCGCTGCCAGCCGGCGGCCCGGTCACCGCAGGTTCCGGCTCGGCCTGCTCGGTCCCGCCGACGTGGCCGAACTCATCCGCAACGAGATCGGCCACGTGCCCGGCGATGCCGTGGCCCGCGCCATCCACGCCCGTACCTCGGGCAACCCGTTCTTCGTCCGTGAGCTGTCCCGACTCCTCAGCGGGGGCGGCTCGATCGGCGACGGCGATGCGTCCGCGGCGGCCGCCGTGCCCTCCACCGTCCATGACGTCGTCCGCGACCGGATGGCCGGGCTCGACGACCCCGCTCGCGACCTGCTGCGGGTGGCCGCGCTCATCGGCCGCGATGTCGACCTCAGGTTGCTGTCCCGCGCCACCGGCGTGGACATCGCGGACTGTCTCCAACGCCTGGAACCGCTGCACACGCTCGGACTGCTCGAACCCGGACCCCAGGACCCGTCCTCACTCCGCTTCGCGCACGACCTGGTGCGCGAGTCGGTCTCCCAGACCGCGGCGAAACAGCAGGTCATCCAGCTGCATCTGCAGGTCGCGGACGCGCTCGAACACATCCACGCCGACGACGAGGACGTCGCTGAACGCCTTGCCTACCACCTGTGGGCCGCCGGTCCCCTCGCCGAACCCGCCCGCACCGCCGAGGCACTGATCCGTGCCGGACGCCGCGCGGCCGCGAAACTCGCCTTCGAGTCCGCCAACCGACAGCTGCGCTCCGCCGTACAGGTCACCCGGGCATCCGGACTCATGGAACTGGAGTTCTCCGCCCTCACCCTGCTCGCCATCGTCGTCCGACGACAGTCGGGGTACGACGCCTCCACCTTCGATCTGCTGGAGCGGGCCGAATACCTGGCCCGCACCCTCGGCCGGGAGGAGGAGGCCGCCGACTTCCTCTTCATCCGCCTGATGGGCGCCTACACCGCCATCGAGAAGGGCCGCGGGCGGTTGGCGCGCCGCATGCACGAACTCGGGCAGGCGTCCTCCGCTCCCGCAGTGCGACGCTACGGCCGACAGGCCTGGGGTCTGCATCAGTGGGACATCGGCAACATCGGTGAGGCGTACCGGGCCTTCAGCAAGGAGGACGTCGCGCCCGCCGACGCCACCCTCGCCCCGGGCGAAGAGACGCCGCTGCGGCGGGACGGCAGCATTCCCGGGGAGGGACCCGGCTGGCGGGCCGTCATGACCGCGCTGCACGGTGATGTCGACACAGCGCTGGCCTTCGTCGACACCTGGGACACCCCGGGGGACCCGTACGCGGCCGCGGTCTGGGTCTACTACACGACGATGATCGCTTCCATGGCCGGGGACGCCGAAACGGCACGGCGAGCGGGCGAGCGGTGGGTCGCCGCCGGCCTTGCCCGCCTCGGCGCCCAGATCGACCACTACATCCGGCAGTGCTGGTGCTGGGCCCGCGCCCTCACCGGCGACGACCCGGCAGGTGCCGCGGCCGAGGCCGAGGAACTCCTGACCGCCCACCTGCTCGATCCGCCGCAATGGGGCATCGCTTATCACTATGGGCTGATCGCCGAGATGTGGCTGGCCGCGGGATCACCCGACCGGGCCGCACAAGCTCTCGACCGGGCCGACCAGGCCATGTGGGACTACGGCCAGCGCTATGCCGAGGGACTGCTCCTGCTGCTCAAGGCGCGTCTGCTGCAGGCCCGCAACGCACCGCTCGCCGCTGTCCAGGCCGCCGCGGAACGCGCCCACACGCAAGCCACCGCGTGCGAGGCGCACCTGTTCGCCCGCCGCGCCGAACGACTGCTGTCAGGACCCGGAGGCACGACATGACCGCAGGCCCTGAGGAACGGAACGGGCTGACGGCCCTGGCCCGTGGGCTCTCCGCGCCGAAAGGCTTCGTCGACGCCAGCATGGCCGCCCCCGCCCCCGGCACGATTCGCCTGCTGGGCGGCATCCCGTCGCCCGCCGCTCTGCCGGTCGAGGCGATCGGCCAGGCATCGGCGCGGCTGTGGCAGGACCCCGACGCCGCGGTCGCGAGCCTGCAGTACTCCCCCGCGCGCGGGACCGACGCGCTGTGCGACTGGATCGCGAAACGGGAGGGCGTCGACCCGAGCCGGATCGTGGTGACGAACGGTGGCATGCACGGCCTCGCACTCGCCGTGCTGACCGTGGTCGAGCGCGGCGCAACCGTCGCGGTGGACGATCCGGTGTTCCCGGGCTTCCTGTGGGCCCTGGAGGTGTCGACCACCCAGATCCTGCCCGTACCGGTCCTGGCCGACGGCTTCGACGTCGAACACCTCGCCCGGCGGCTCGCCACCGGCGCCCGGATCGCCGCCGCCTACACCGTGCCCGACTTCCACAACCCCGCCCAGGTCAGCCTCTCGGCGCCGAAGCGGCACGCACTGATCGAGCTCGCCGAGCACTACGGCTTCTACGTGATCGTCGACAACCCGTACCGCGAACTGCGCTTCCACGGCCGCGACCAGGGCGTCGCGGCCTTCAACGAGTCGGATCGGGCGATCCACGTCAACACCTTCACCAAGACCCTCGGGCCCGGCTGGCGGGTGGGCTGGCTGGTGCTGCCGGACCATCTGGTGGACCCGGTGATCCGACTGCGCAACCGCCTCGACGTTCACACCTCCTCGGTCACGCAGACGCTCGTCGAACGGCTGCTCACCGCCGACAGCGAAGGGTTCGACGCGATCGTGCGCGGCGCCACCACGCTGTACCGGGAACGCGCCGGCGTGCTGATCGACGCCTTGCGGGAACAACTCCCGGACGCCCTAGACGTCGTACCCCCCGAAGGCGGGCTGTTCCTCTGGCCGCGGCTCACCGACGACGCCGTGGACCCCGCGGCCCTGTTCCGGCGCGCGGCCGCCCGCGGCGTGCTCTACCAACAGGGCGAGTTCTTTGCGGCGGCTCCCGGGGAGCAGTCCTCGGCCCGGCATCTGCGGTTGTCGTACAGCGACCGCACTCCGGCGGAACTGCGGGAGGCCGTACGCCGGTTGGCCCTGGCCTTCTGAGGACGCACCCGAGCAACGACCTGTGGCCAACTCCCTGGAGGCACCTCATGACCGACGTTCGGCTCCCCCTGCGCGCACTCGTCCCGTTCGCCGCCGGTTCGGTCGGCATGGGGATCTGGGTCACCGTGCCGGGCATCTTCCTGCTGTACTTCCTGACCGACGTCCTGGCCGTGCCGCCGTCCACGGCCGGCATCGCGCTGCTGCTGCCGAATGTCGCCGACATCGTCACCCACCCGTGGGTGGGCCGGATCTCCGATACCGGCCTGGTCGGCACCGGCCACCGCCGTCGACTGATGCTGGCCGGCTGCGTGGTGGCGCTCGCCTTCGTGGCCCTGTTCGCCGTGCCCTCGGACCTGCACGGGACGACCGCCGCGATATGGGTCGCGGTGACGCTGGTCGCCGGTAACCTGCTCTACTCGCTCTACCAGGTCTCCTACCTCGCCACACCGGCCGACCTCGGCATCGGCTACCACGAGCGGACCCGCCTCATGGGCTACCGCAACGTCGTGATCACCGTGAGCGTCCTGCTCGCCGGCGTAGCCGCGCCGGTCGTCGCCGGCGACGAACCGGGCGTCGGCGACTACACGAGAATGGCCCTGCTGCTCGGCGCGGTCATGCTCGCGGCGATGCTGGTCGGCATCACCGGCGTCGCCCGCCTCAACCGGGCAGCACCGGGCACCTTGGCCGGCCCGGAGCACCGGGGCGGGCTGCTGGTGGCGCTGCGCGACCGGCAGTTCCGTGCGCTGACCGCGTCCTATCTGACCGTCGCGATCACGATGAACCTGGTGCTGGCCGCCATGCCGTACTTCGCCGAGTACGAGATGGGCCGCTCCTCGCTCACGACCGTGCTCATCGCGGCGTTCATGGCTCCGGCGGTCCTGACCACGCCGCTGTGGGTGCTGGTGGCCCGGCGTTTCGGCAAGCACCGCAGTCTGATCATGGCCCAGACCGCGTTCGTGGCCGGCTCGCTGGTGCTGGCCCTGGGCGCCGCGGCCGGCCTGCATCTGGTGATCGCCGCCGTGGCCGTGCTCGGCGTCTCGTTCGCCGCGATGCAGTTGATGCCGCTGTCGATGGTGCCCGACGTCATCGCCGACGCCGGGCCGGCCGGGGCCGCCAGCGCGGGCAGTTACACCGGCGTGTGGACCGCGGCCGAGGCGACCGGCGGGGCGTTGGGGCCGTACGTGTACTCGGCCTGTCTGGCCGTGGGCGGGTTCGCGGCCAGTACGGCGGGCGAGCATGCCACGCAGCCCCCCGGTGCGCTGGCGGCGGTGCGCTACGGCTTCACCCTGGTGCCGGCAGCGCTCATGACCATCGCCATCGCGCTGCAATGCCGGTACACCTTGGACAAGGGCGCCCACACCTCGTCGCCCTCGTCGCCGGGTGCCGTCGCCCAGGAAAAAGCGGTGAGCTGACGGCCCTTCAGACGGCTCTCTTTCCCCGACGGGTTTCCGCCGAGGCGTATTCGGATTCTGCGCGAAGGTGTCCTTGACAACCACGGAATCGGCATCTGTGTTCCTGTTCAGGATTCGTCAAGTAGCCGGTTTTACGCTGACCCGCGATCGCCACTGAGAACAGCGGACATCGAAGGGGATACACCGATGACGACAACTCGCCGGGGACTGCTGGCCGGATCCGCCGCGGTCGTAGTAGGCGCCGCACTCGACACACCCACCGCACAGGCACACACCGCAGGCAGCAGCGCGCCCAAGCCGACCGTGGTACTCGTGCACGGGGCTTTCGCCGACGCCTCCGGCTGGAACGGGGTCGCCTCCCGGCTCATCCGCGACGGCTATCCCCTCATCGCACCACCCAACCCCCTGCGCGGCGTCGCCTCCGACTCCGCCTATCTCGCCACCGTCCTCGCCACACTCAGCGGCCCGCTCGTCCTGGTCGCGCACTCCTACGGCGGGATCGTCGTCACCAACGCCGCGACCGGCAACCCGAACGTGAAAGCACTGGTCTACGTCGACGCCTTCGTACCCGATCAGGGCGAGACGCTCCAGGGCCTGCAGACGAAATACCCCGGAAGCAGAATCAACGAGACGGCACTGGACTTCCGCCCCCACGGCGAAGGCCTCCTCGACGCCTACATCAAGAAGGAGTACTTCCACGACGTGTTCGCCGCGGACCTGCCCAGGTCGGCCACCGACCTGATGTGGGCCGGCCAGCGACCCGCCGACACACGCGCCCTCGGCGAGCCCTCCGGCCCCCCGGCCTGGAAGACCATTCCCTCCTGGTACCTCGTGGGCCGCGACGACCAGGTCCTGCCCCCGGCGGCCCAGCGGTTCATGGCACACCGGGCCGGCGCCCACACCTACGAGATCGACGCCTCCCACGTCGCGATGATCTCGCAACCCACCGCGACGGCCGCCCTCATCAAACGCGCAGCACGCTGATCCAGCCGAGGAGGCAGCCACCGTGCGGCGGTGGGAGCGGGTGCTGATTCCCCCGCGGGACGGACACCTGGTCCGGCCGAGTCTCCCACCGGCCCGCACGCTCGACAGCTGATTTCCCTGGAAAGGACGAGCCGATGCACCAGCATGCCTACGACAGCCAGTGCACCGCCGAGGAGAACCGGCACACCCTCGCGACCACGACCATCCGCAATCCGAAGCTCACCTTGTTCGCGCTGGCCCTGGGCACCTTCGCCATCGGCACCGGCGAGTTCGGCAGCAACGGCGTCATCCAGCTGATCGCATCCGACCTGGACGTGTCTGTTCCGGTCGCGACCTACCCCATCACGGCCTACGCCTTCGGGGTGATGCTCGGCTCTCCGGCCATCACCCTGCTCGCGGCCAGGGTCAACCGGCGCACGCTGCTGCTCGGCCTGATCGCCCTGTTCCTCGTCGGCAACACCCTCTCCGCCCTGGCACCGAACATTGCGCTGCTCGTCGCCTTCCGGTTCATCACCGGCAGCGTGCAAGGGGCGTTCTTCGGTGCCGGGGCCGTCGTCGCCGCGTACACGTACGGCCCTGGCAAGGGCGGCAAGGCGTTCGCCACCGTGATGGCCGGACTCACCGTCGCCACCATCGCCGGATCGCCACTGGGCACCTTCATCGGCCAGAACGCAGGCTGGCGCGTCATGTACTGGACCGTGGTCGCCGTCGGACTGCTCGCCGCAGCCGCCCTGATCTCCTGGCTGCCACGCACCGACGACCTGCGCGGCAGTTCCATCACCAGCGAACTGGGCGCCCTGCGACGGCGGGAGGTCTGGCTCATGGTCACCGTCGCGGCGCTCGGCATCTCCAGCATCTTCGCCGTCTACACGTTCATCGGCCCGTTCATCACCGACGCGGCGCTGCGGGACGACTCCCTCATCCCGATCGCTCTCGCTGTCTTCGGCCTCGGCATGGCGGTCGGCAACCACGCCGGCGGACGGATCGCCGACCAGTACCGAAGCCGCGGCCTGATCTGGGGCTACGGGGGTGTGCTGGGGATCCTGGCACTGATCGGCGTGGCAGGCAGCAGCCTGGCGGTTCTGCTGCCCTGCCTGTTCGGCGTCGGCGCCACCATGATGTTCGCGATCCCCACCATCCAGGTCCGGCTGACCGACTTCGCACCGGACGCCCCGACCCTGATGGGAACGCTCAACCTGGCCGCCCTCAACCTCGCCAACTCGCTCGGCGCGATCGGCGGCGCCATCGTCCTCGACGCCGGCTGGGGCACCCTGTCCACCGTCTGGGCAGGCTTCGTTCTCACCACCGCCGGCCTGCTCCTGTACGTCGCCACCGTCGGCCGGGTGAAGGCGACACCCGTACCCGTCCGTGTCTGAACCAGCTCAGCTCAACTGCCCACCGGGGCACCGGAGAGAGGACTGGGACAAGGAGTCATGCCGGCCCTGGAGGCCATAGCCCGCAACAGGCTCTACGAGGCCTTCGGGTCTGGGCATGGTCGGCCGGTGCACCGTTCAGTCGCGCCGCCGGGAGTTGGGGAGAGGTCATCGGCCGGGCGTGGGTCCGAGGTAGCCGGATTTCCTTTGCCGCGCAGCATCCCCGCCACGTAGGGTCACCGCATTCCAGGAGGTGAGGCGGTGGCCTCGTATGGCACGATTCTGATCCGCAAGCCCCTCGGGCAGGCGGCCCCCATCCTGCGCGAGGTCTGCGCGGCCGGCTACGCGACTGCGGCCGGGCCGGGATTCTGCCTCGTCCATCCGGACCGGTCCGTCAACGGCAATGGTGTCTTCGCGCTCGCCGGGCCGATCAGCGCCGAGATGGGCGCCCCGGTGCTGGCGGCCTTCCAATACGACGGTGACCGACTGGAGTTGGAGATCTGGCGGGGAGGAGCACGCGCCCACCGCTACGACTCACGGCCGCACTGGGATGAGGAGGTCGCCGACGGCACACCCGAGGATGCAGACCTCGCCGCGTTCCTGGACTTCGCAGCCGGCCCCGTGGACAGCCACCGTTTGGCCTGTGCGCTCGCGGACACTCCGATCGACGTCGAGGACATGGACGTTGACGGCGCATCGGGCTACGTCTGGGCCCAGGCCCTGCACTGGGACGTGCTGTGCGCGCTCGGCCACCCGGACCAGGTGATCCTCCGTGCGCAGTGGGACTACTTCCACCTACGCCGCGATCCGCAGGCGTTCGGGAAGGTGCTGGACAGCACCGAACTCGTCCTCCTGGGGACGACCGGTCAACCGTTCTGAAGCCCCACCAGCCCGCGCCGCCGACACCGCGCCCGGCGCTCGGGAAGCTCCCCACGATGCTCAACGCCGCACCGAATGGGGCGACGAGCATGCCCGGCCGTTTCCAAGGATCTGTCCGCAGTTCCGTGAACGCCGGGTGAGGTTGCCCGGTCAGCCCAGCGACGCACTCGCTGCACGCAGTTCGTCCAGGGCCGCCAGGGTGTACCCGGCGAGCTCGTCCTTGCCGTCACGGTCGCCTTCGGACCATTGGGCGTATCCCCGTTTGAAGGCGAGGACGCCCAGCTCGCCCGCCAGGGCCGCGGTGGGATCGGGTATGCCGCGTGCGACCAGAGCGGTCGTCATCGCGGCCGCGAGGCTGACGCTCTTGAGGGCGTCACGCTCTTGGAGTTCGGCGCTGGCGGCTACGGCCGCCTTCAGACGAGGCGCGAGCTCGCGGCTCATGGGGCCCATCGCGCTCGACGCGCGCTCCAGACCGGCAGCGACCGCTTCGAGCGGGCTGGCGTCGGCGGGCGCGTCGGCGATCCCCTCGGCCAGCAGTCGGCTCAGCGTCTCCTGTCCGGCGACCAGCAGCTCGCGCTTGTCGGGGAAGTGCCGGAAGAAGGTGCTCTTGGTGACTCCTGCGCGCCCGGCGATCTGCGCGACCGTCGTTGCGTCGTAACCCTGCTCGGTGAACAGGTCGACGGCAGCCATGACGAGGCGTTCGCGTGCGCCTGGTTCCCATCTACCCATGGTCGCCATCCTAAGTGACGGGCTCAGCGATGGGACTCTTGTCCCGTCACTGCGGTAGGGTGATGGGACAAGAGTCCCATCACCCTGGGGGAGCTTCCCATGCGCGTTTTCGTCACCGGCGGCACCGGTCTCATCGGTTCCGCTGTCGTCGCCGAACTGCTCGACAACGGCCACACCGTCCTCGCACTCGCTCGCTCCGACGCATCCGCACAGGCCATAGCGGCGGCCGGCGCCGAGCCCCTTCGGGGAGCCCTCGCCGACCTGAACACCCTTCGCGCCGGCGCGGCCCGGGCCGACGGGGTGATCCACCTCGCGTTCGACCACGACTTCAGCAGCCCCGACACCCTCGCGAAGTCGGTCGCGGAGGAAGGTGCCGCCCTCGCGGCCCTCGGCGAGGAACTCGTCGGCAGCGACCGCCCCTTCGTCACCGTCTCGGGTACACCCGCCGTGCCGGGCCGCGCATCCGTCGAAAGCGACCCGGTGCCCACCGACGGGCCGGTCGGCGGTCGCGGCCGTGCGGTCACCTCGGTCCTGGGCCTGTCCTCGCGCGGGGTCCGCAGCAGCGCCGTACGCCTGCCGCGCACGGTTCACAACCAGGGCTCCGGCGGATTCGCCGGCCTGCTGACCGACATCGCACGCCGGACCGGAGTGTCCGGTTACCCGGGCGACGGAGCACAGCGCTGGCCGGCCGTGCACGCGCTCGACGCGGCAGTCCTCTTCCGGCTCGCCCTGGAACAGGCGGAGGCGGGTACCGCCTGGCACGCCGTGGCCGACGAGGGGGACACGGTTCGCGATATCGCCGCGATCATCGGCCGACGGCTGGGCCTGCCGGTCGAGTCGGTACCGGCGGAGACCTTCGGGCCCCTCGGCCAGATCTTCGCGAGCGACCAGCCCTCGTCCAGTGCGTACACCCGGAAGGCGCTCGGCTGGGAGCCCAAGCACCCCAGCCTTCTGGAGGACCTGGAGAACATCCAGCCCTGACCGGCGATTGGGACCTTCGGGCAGCTCTCCTGACCAAGCGATCCCTGTTCCCGCCCCTGATGCGTGAATCTCAAAGGCGGGCGAGGATGCGGGGCCGGAGGAGTCGAATGAAGCCCGGCCGTACATCGCCCACTTGAGCGTCTTCACCCGGTTCACGTGCCCCTAGCGCCTCATGGGCTTCGGTGCGCCCTGCTCGGCCTGCCGGATCCACCCCAGCAGCAGGTATCCGCGCCGGGGCGAACCCACTCGGCGAATGCCCGAGCCAGGTCGCAGGCACCGGGCGATGCCCGGGCAGGCGAGCCGGACTTGGACCCGGTGCACCGTCCATCATGCAGGCCTCCCATCCGTCCGCCCCCGACGAGGGCGGCACTCGCCCCCCCTCGCTCCCCCAGCCCGCCGGCACCCGTCCTCGCCGACACCTCTGCCCGGACTCGATACGCCGGTTCGCCCCATGGCAGGCAGCCGCCGAGAGCGGCAGGACGGGTGACCAACGAGGCCCCCGAGCAGTGTCGTTGAGACGTCAGACCACTCGATCACAGCCCGGAGGCCTCGCTCATTACGCCTCCCCGGTCACCACCTGGTCGATGGCCAACTCGCGGAGACTCAGTGCACGGAGTTGGCAGCGGCGACGATGGCGCGATCGACCGCTTCCGGGCTGATCGAGGGAACATCGTGGCCCGAGCGCGTGTAGATGAGGTGGGCGCCCACCCGATTGGCCTCGAACTTCTGGGCGGCCGTCGGCACGGCATGGTCCTCCGTCGCGATGACCGCCCACTTCGGCGTCTTGGCCGGCGGATTCACCGTGGCCTTGTCGGTGAAGGCCGAGAGGGCGATGGGCTCCTGAGTCACCGATGCGGCCCCGATGGCAGACTTCGACAGCCCGTTGCCGTACACCGTCCCGTACTTGTCGGCCTTGAGGTACACGTCGGTGTCACCGCCGGGCAGCGGGACGGTGCGGAAGTTCTCCGGAACAAGCTGCGATCCGGCGAACTGTCCGATCAGGGCGCCGGCGGCTTCTCCCGCCATGGGGATGAGCGCCGCCACGTACACGAGGGCCTTGACCTTCGGCGTCTTTGCGGCGACCTGGCTCACGACCTCTCCCGCGTAGGAGTGGCCGACCAGCACCACAGGGCCCTTGATCGTCTTGAGCTGCGCCTCGACATAGGCACTGTCGAAGGCCAGGCCGCGCAGCGGGGTGTCGATCGCATAGACCGGGTAGCCGTGCCGTCGCAGGTAGCCGATCTCGCTGTTCCAGCTGGAGGAGTCGGCGAACGCCCCGTGGACCAGGACCACCGTCGGCTTCGCGCGGTGCCCCGTCTGTGAGGCGGCGGCGTGATCGTTCGTCTTGGTCGTGACGGCGCTCGCGGTCGTCACGACCAGCGAAGCTATGACCGCACCACTCACGAGCCCTGCGGTCGCCAGCGCTTTGATTCGAGCGGTGGATTTCATGGTGTTGTTTCCCCTCGAGTTGTTCAGTCGCATCGGTGTGGGGAAGCGCAGCGGTCCGCATGGACCCGAAATCCGTATTTTTTGCGGTCTGCCGCGCTTCGCGAAATCGACTATGAAGGACGGATCTTCGGTCCGCCAATGCCGATCCTGCTTTCGCCCATGCCGATCCCGTATGAGCCGGCGGGCTTAGGCGTCTCGTCCAGCTGCACACTTTGCCGTCATGCCGGTTCGGCATGACGGCTCGGAGAATCGGCATTGGCGTGACGAGTCACGGGCCGCAATGCTCGGCAGAAGACGGAACTCGGCTCAGCGGCCCTGAAAGCGAAGGAACGGTTGTGGTGAAGTTCTTGTGGCGGATGGTGGATGAAACGCTCGCCGGAGCAGTGATCTACGCACTCACCTGCAGGCTGCTTCGCGACTCGCCGTCCGTACGACGGGCCTGAATTCCATGGGCACGACGCCGGTGCCGTCCTGTAACCGCCTTCTGCCTGACAGAGGGCCCGACTATTGAGAAGGTTTTTTCCTGTGCCGAGCACGGAATGGCGCGAAGTTTTTCTGCCAGACGAGAGCACCCAGCATGCGGAACAGGCGCATGTTTTCAGTGAACTGCAACGTAAGCGTCTGAAAAGGCACGGCCGCAGGAGAGCACTGCACCGCAATCAAGTGGCTGCTCTGAAGGCCACCCTCGCAGTGGAAGAAGACCTTCCCGATTATGCGAGGCAGGGAATCTTTGCCGCTCCCGCTGTCTTTGAGGCACATGTTCGGCTGTCCAACGGAAACTTCTCCGCCGACCGGGCGCCTGACATCCGCGGGTTCGCGATCAAGGTGCTCGGGGCTTCGACGCCGTCGTCCGCCGACGTCGAGCAGAACTTCACCCTGGTCAGTCAGGAGACCTTGAAGGTCAGCGGCAGCGCTGACGTCGTCGGGATCGTCGATCTCTCCGCGAGCGCGCCCGGTGCTGCGCTTCGCAAGGCAGCAACGAATCCGCAGCTCACGCGCACCGCTGTCGCGAACTTCCGGGACATGGTCAAGCCGTTCAGCGGATTCGCCACGCATGACTTTTTCAGCATCATGCCCATCACGTTCGGAGACTACGCGGCCCGGTTGAAGCTGTGTGCCGCCTCAACGGCGATCAACAAGGAGGCGCGCAAGGATCTGGCCGCCGACATCTATACGCGACTCACGGACGACGACCTGGAGTTCCTTTTCCAGGCCCAGTTCTTCGAGGACGAGCGTCGTACCCCGATCGAGGACTCCTCGGTCCGCTGGGACGCGCCTTGGTTCACCGTGGGGCGACTGCGTGTGCCTCGGCAAGCACCGGACGAGGCCTTGGCCGAGACCGTCGAGAAGAGCAGCTTCAACCCTTGGATCGCGGCGCCGGAGCATCGGCCTCTCGGAGAATTGATGCGTGCTCGCCGGGCGGCCTATGCGCTCAGCCGGCGCAACCGGGAGGGCGCTCCCTGACAGGCCGCACAGAGATGGACATCGGGACGGACGCGGCCGCCGGGACGGGTCCACGCCTTGCTGAGGCTACAACTCCTCTGACGGGCGCGGATGTTGTGACGGAACTCGGCCGGACCTCGGTGGATCGGCCGGGAGTCGGCGAGGCCGGCGCCCGGCCGTTCGAACCCGCAGCCGTTTCGGCATATGCCGGCACGGGCGTGGCTACGATGACCCCCATGGACCTCGATATGCGGCGGGTGCGCTACTTCGTGGCCGTGGCCGAGGAGTGCAGCTTCGTGCGCGCGGCGAGCCGTCTCTACATGACCCAGCCGGCGCTCAGCCGTCAGATCCGGGCGTTGGAGGAGGATCTGGGCGTGGTCCTCTTCCTGCGGGACCGGCAGGGCACTGTACTGACGCGGGCGGGACACCAGTTACTGGAGGACGCCCGACCGATGCTGGCGATGTCGCAGGCGGTGCAGCAGCGGGTGCGCATGGCGGACCGGGAGGTGAACCACTTCGCCATCGGATTCATGCCGGGCATCGTCGTCACCCCCATCGTGCGGGAGTTCGCCGCGATGGCACCGCAACTCGACATCGAGGTCGTACACACGTCGATCACCGACCAGGTCGACTTCCTGATCGATGGCCGGGTCGACATCTGCTACGTCCGACTGCCGCTGCCGGAGGGCATGTTCGAGGTGGTGCCGCTCTTCCCAGAGCCCCGTGTGGTGGCGCTGTCGAGTGGGCATCCGTTCGCGGAGCTCAAGTCGGTGCATGTCGAGGACCTGCGGGACATGGTCCTGTTGCAGGACCCGAAGGACGTACCGGAATGGCGCGGGCGCCTGCCCCATCAATCCCTCGCGCCGCAGCGGGATGCCGGGCGCTTCCCGGTGACGATCGAGGAGTGCCTGGAAGGTGTTGCGTCGGATGCCGGCTGTTATGTCATGCCGGCCGGCATGGCCGCCTTCTATCGCCGTGACGATGTCGTCTACCTGACGCTGGAGGGCGTCGCGCCGCGCATGGTCGCCCTTGCCTACAGCAAGCACCGGACCATGCCCGAGCTGACCCAGTTCGCCGAACTCTCCTGCCGCATGCTCGGCCCGGGCCCGGGCTGACAGCCTCCGTCGGCTGCCTGGCGGCGCCCGGCGGGAATGGACACGGAACCAGTTCAGCATTGGCGCTCCAGGCTTGACGCTCGACGCCGTTGTCGCCCTGGTCAGCCGCCATCGCGGAAGGCCCCCAGCCCGCTGAGGATGAGATCCAACCCGAAGGGGAAGACCTCTTCGACAGACACCGGCAACGCCTCCGCGATCGAGTGGACAGCGGGGAACTGTGCCGGTTCGACGCTGCGTAGGGCAGCGACCGACACCTCGTGGCGCCGTCGACCGGCATCGTTCTCATGGTTGAGCTGTATCGCCAGGCCACACACGTAGCGGGCGAGGGTCACATATGCGTGCGTGGCCAGTGAGGTGTCGAATCCTGCCTTGAGCAAGACCGCGACACAGCGTTCTCGCAGCGCCATCGCATGGGGGCCGACGGGAATCTGCTCGGCCAGCAGCCGGGCAGCGTTCCCGTGCCGCCCCAAGGCGTGGAACATCGCGTGTGCCACCACCCTCAGAGACTGCTGCCAGCTCGCCGAGGCCAGTTCCTGGTCGTCCAGCTCGACGAGGCCGAACATGTGGTCCACGACCTGCGCCACGAGTTCTGCCCGGTTGCCGAAATGCCGGTACAGCGTCGCCGTACCCGAGCCCAGGCGCTCGGCCAGGGCCCTCATCGACAGCGCCTGCGCTCCCTCCTCGTCGACGATCTGCAGCGCCATGGCGACGATCCGGTCCGGTGGGACCGGCGGACGACCGGCAGGGCGGCGCACCAACTGATCCACCTCCTCGCTCGAGACCACCGTGGCCGTAACACGCGGGGGCTTCCACTTGACACGACCACCATATCGGTAACAGTGTATCCATTATGAGTTTCTGGTCTGAGCCCCAGCCCGATTCCCGGTTCGTCGAGGTGGACGGCCTGCGGATCCACTACAAGCGTGCTGGGCACGGCCCGGCACTCGTGCTGCTGCACGGCAGCGCCTCATCCCTGCAGCACTTCGACCGCGCGACGGATCTGCTGTCCGATTCGTTCGATGTCATCCGTCCCGACCTGCCGGGGTTCGGACTGACGGGCCCGCGCAAGGACCGCGACTACCGCGTTCCGGCGTACGCCGCGACGGTGGCGGGCTTCATCGAGGCGCTGGGCGTGCCGCGCTACGCGCTGGGCGGCAATTCCCTGGGCGGCAACATCGCCTGGAACGTCGCCCTGGATCATCCGGAGCGGCTGACCGGCCTGGTACTGGTCAACGCCACCGGCTACCCGGAGAAGACGGTGCCCGCGGGGATGCGTCTGACCCGCAACCCGCTCGTGCGGCCCCTGCTGAGGCGGGTGATGCCGCGCGGGGCCATCGAACGCAGCCTGCGGGAGGCCGTCGGGCCGTATGCGCAGATCGTGGACGACGCCATGGTGGACCGCGCCCACCAGCTCATGAGCCGCCCCGGCAACCGCTCGGCGTTCGTCGACTTCTGCAACACCGACCAGCCGGACCGCAGCGCACAGCTCCCCCGCATCACGGTACCCACATTGGTGCTGCGCAGCGCGAGCATCGACGGCCAGCACTTCGCCCGCGACATCCCCGGAGCCCAGGAGCTCGTCCACCCGCACGGTGGGCATCTGCTGCCGGAGGAGGAGCCGCAGTGGGTCGCGGACGCGATCGCGAAGTTCCTCGGCTCCGGCACCGACACCCCCGCCAACTGAGGGCAAGGAGGCCCCTTCCATGAAGTACTTCGTCGCCTCGGGCGAGGACCGCAAGCTCACCGCCGACTCACGCAAGGCGCTGCGCGGCAGTTTCATCGAGCTGTCCGACGGCGTCACCCACTACGAGCTGACGGGCCCCGAGGACGGGGACGTGGTCCTGATGGCGGGCGGTCTGACCATCCCGCTGTCCTACTGGGACGGCCTCGTCAGCGAGCTGCACGCCCACGGGCTGCGCACTCTGACCTGCAGCGCCTACGGCCGCGGGTACTCCGACCGGGTACAGGCGCGCTACGACGAGACGCTGTTCGCGCGGCAGCTGGCCGAGCTGACGGACCGGCTCGGCCTGACGGCGCGGCCCCTGCACCTGGTCGGCACCTCCATGGGGGCGCTGGTCAGCATGACGTACGCCGCCCAGTACCCCTCGTCGCTGTCCACGCTCACCATCGTCGGACCCGCCGGTCTCGCGAAACCGCAGTTGACCTCCCCCCACCGGCTGCTGCGCAACGACTGGCTGGCCGGCTTCATCGCCCGGCGGCGCGGCCGGCAGATCCTGCAAGGACATCTGGGGCACAACGTCCGCGACCCCGAGCTCGGCGCAAAGATGACCGAGATGGTCCTCGACGCGTTCCGCTTCGAGGGCTCGCTGTACGCGGTCTTCGACACCCTGCAGCACCTGCCTTTCACCGGCCGTGACGACCTCTTCCGACGGACGGGCGCCCTGGGCATTCCGACGCTGCTGCTGTGGGGCGACGAGGACGACGTCACGCCGCTGGTGCACTTCGACACGGCACGCGCCCTGCTGAAGCCTCAGAAACATCACGTGATTGCTGACTGCGGACATATGGCCCCCTTCGAACGGCCTCGCGACGTCGCCGATCAGCTCGTCCCGTTCGTGTCCGCACGCACCGAAAGGCTCGACACATGAACAACCCGCAGGCCATCGACGTACTGATCATCGGTGCCGGTCCCGCCGGCTCCGCCCTGACCATCGACCTCGTACGCCGCGGACTCGACGTCCGGATCGTCGACAGGTCCGCCCACGCATTCGACGGCTCGCGGGCCAAGGGCATCCAGCCCCGCAGCCTCGAAGTCCTCGAAGACCTCGGCGCTCTCGACGACGTGCTGGCCGGCGGCGACATCTATCCCAAGCTCGGGCTGCACGCAGGACCCATCGGTGTGCCGTGGAAGATGTTCCCCCACAAGGAGGCGACCCCGGACGTCCCGTACCCGAACACCTGGCTGATCCCGCAGTTCCGCACGGACCGCGCCCTGCACGCCCGGCTCGGCGAGCTCGGCCTCGAGATCGAGTTCGGCAAGGAACTGACCGAGCTGACGCAGGACGAGGACACGGTGGTCGCCAAGGTGGTGGGCGCGGACGGGGTCGAGGAGATCGTCGCCCGCTATGCCGTGGGGGCCGACGGTGGCTCCAGTGCCGTGCGCAAGCAGCTCGGCATCGGTTTCGTGGGGACGACGGACGAAGCCGACCGTGTGCTGATCGTGGATGCCTCCGTCAGTGGCCTGGCCCGTAACCGGTGGCACATGTGGCCCGGCCTCGGTGGCAAGCTCATCGGCGCCTGCCCCATCCCCCACAGCGACATGTTCCAGTGGATGATCCGGCTCACACCCGACGAGAAGCCGCCCCAGGAGATCGGCGCCATCATCGACCGGATCCACTCCCACACCCGCAACCGGCACATCCAGCTGCACGAGATCCACTGGAAGTCCGTGTTCCGGCCCAACATCCGTCTCGCGGAGCACTACGGCCGCGGACGGGTCTTCCTCGTCGGCGACGCCGCGCACGTCCACACCCCCGCCGGTGCCCAGGGCCTGAACACCGGTATGCAGGACGGCTACAACCTCGGCTGGAAGCTCGGCCAGGTCCTCGCCGGAGCCGACCCGGCCCTGCTGGGCACCTACGAGGCCGAGCGGCAGCCGATCGCCGCCGGGGTCCTGGGCCTGTCCACGGAGAAATGGGGCGGCATCGCCAAGCTGGACCCCTCCAGCATGAAGCGCGGCAAGGACGAGCAGCAGCTCTCCCTGACCTACTACGGCGGCCCCCTGGCCCCCGCCGACGGCGACAGTGGCGACACCAGCGCCCTGCACGTGGGCGACCGCGCCCCGGACGCCCAACTGCTCACCGCCGACGGCGCCGAGACCCGTCTGTTCACCCTGTTGAAGGGACCGCACTTCACCGCCATCGCCTACGGGCCCGACGCCGCCCGGGACCTCGACCTCCTCGACTGGCCGACGACGGGCGCCCAGCTCAAGCGGCTCACGATCGGATCGGCCGTGGGCTTCTCCGACTCCCAGAACACGCTGCGCAGCGCCTACGGCCTGACCGGCGACACCCTGCTGCTGATCCGTCCCGACGGCTACATCGGCCACATCGCCACCCGGGATTTCCTCACCACCACACAGGCCGCCGTGCGGGCAATGACGCCCGAGGCAAGGAGCCGCACCATGTCCCAGCCGAGCCACACCTCGCCCGGTCCGCAGGCCACGGGATGAGCCGCGTACTGCTGCGCGGGGCGCAGGTCATCACGATGACGCCGGACCGGCCTGACGCCGGGCGCCTCGACGTCCTCATCGACGGCGAGACCATCGCCGCCGTCGGCGAGACCGTCGAGGCGCCCGACGCCGAGGTCGTCGACTTCTCCGGCCGCGTCATCTCCCCCGGTCTGGTCAACGCCCACTTGCACACCTGGCAGACCGCGCTGCGCTCCGCGGGCGCCGACTGGACGCTGATGCAGTACCTCACCCACCTCCACGGAGAGTGCGTCGGGCACTACACCCCGGCCGACATGCACATCAGCAACCTCGCCGGCGCCCTGAACCAGCTCAACTGCGGCACGACCACCCTCGGCGACTGGTGTCACAACGCCCTGTCGCCCGAGCACGCCGACGCAGCCGTCGAGGGACTGCTCCAGGCCGGGGTCCGCGCCGTCTTCCTGCACGGCACGCCCTACCGCTCGCCGGACACCCCCCACCCGCTCGCCGAGATCGACCGGCTGCTCGACGGTCCCGTACGCGACCAGGCCCTCCTCACCCTCGGCATGGCGCTCCAAGGGCCGCAGTACTCCTCCGCCGAGACCGCGATGGCCGACTTCCGGGCCGGCGCGGAACGCGGCCTCGTCGTCTCCATGCACCAGAGCGGCGGAGAACCCTCACCCGGCTGGGAAGCCGTCCGCGACGCCGGACTGTTCAGCCCCCTGACCAACATCGTGCACGGCATCGACCTGCCCGACGACTGGCTGAAGACGCTGGTCGAAGCGGGTGTCACCTTCACCACCACGCCGGAGAACGAACTCGGTCAAGGACACGGCACACCCGTCACCGGATCCCTGCTGCGCCTGGCCGCGGCACCCTCCTTGGGCACCGACATCGACACCGCCGTACCCGGCACGGTTCTCACCGCGGCCCGCATCGCCCTGGCCCACCAGCGCAGCCTGGACCACGCCCAGCACCGGCAGACGACCGGCATGCACGCCAACACACCGTCTGTCACCAGCAAACAGGCACTGGCCTGGGCCACGGTAGAAGGAGCGAAGGCACTGGGCCTGGCGGACAAGGTGGGTCGGATCGAGGCGGGCATGCAGGCCGACCTGGTCGCCGTTGACGCCAGAGCACTCAACCTGTGGCCGGCGCACGACCCCATCGCCACGGTCCTGCACGCCGACATCGCCAACATCGAAGCCGTGATGGTCGCCGGCACCTGGCGCAAACGCGATCACGTCCTGCTCGCATCCGGCCTCGACGAGGTCAAGGACCAGCTGCGCGGGTCCGGAGAGCGGCTGCTGCGCAGCATCAAGCCCGCGGGCTCTCCCGGCTGACGTACCGCAATGGCTCCCGCATGAACCGCGCGGCGACGCGCACGACAGCCCGTCCGCGTCGGCGTGATGGCCACGCACCCCGCAGAGCCGCACACCGCGGCCTCGTTCCCCAGCAAGAAGGTGCCGTGAGCCGTCCTACGTCGACGACTGCGGGGATGCCCCGTGACGTTCTGCACCAGGAGCAGATCATCGGGGCGGCCATCGCCCTTCTGGACGAGGGCGGCATCGAAAGTCTGACCATGCGAAGACTCAGCAGCTGGCTCGGCATCACCGCGGCGGCACTGTACTGGCACATCAAAAGCCGACACGATCTGCTCCTGCTGGCCGCCGACACCGTCTGGGGGCAGACACCTCTCCCCGCTCTCGACAGCCTCGAATGGCGTCCAGCCCTCCTGGCCATGGCCGACAACCTGCGATCGATGCTTCTCAGACACCCCTGGCTGCTGGCCGCCATGACCATCCAGCCTCTCGACGGTCCGGCCAGGCGACGCGATCACGGGGTCCGGGGCAGCCTTGCCTTTGAGGGTCAACCGCATGATCGCGGCGACTACGTGCATCTGGGGACTGCTCATGTCCGGCTCTCCTTCTTGGCGCCGCGACGCGGTCCGCTACGCCGACCATCATAACGGTTACACCGTGGCCGTTACTGCGTCGGGGTGCGCCGCTGCAGAGATCGACCGCATCGTCCGTCTGAGCGCCGAGCGATACACCCGGCCGACAACTCGACGACCCTGGCACCCTGGAGATACCTCACACTCAGCACCGGCAATTGTGGCTACGCTCCACGCCTACCGAGATGACACCGTAGGCAGGCTGCCCCAGGTTCGCATCGTCCTGGCTGGTCAGGTGTCCTCGCGCAGCTGGGCAAGCCCGCTGAGAAGGAGTTCGAGACCGAAGGAGAACTCCTCCTCGATCGGAACGGGCATCGAGCCTGCGACGGTGACCGTTGCCGGGAACAAGGCAGGATCAACGCTCTGGAAGACGGCGGACACTTGCGCATCGTCGAGTTGCCCGCCGCCATGACCGTTGACCTGTATGGCGAATCCGAGGACATAGCGGGAGAAGGTGGCAAAGGCGTGCGCGGCCAGTCGCGGTGGAAAACCGCTGTCGAGCAGCGCCGCGACACAGTGCTCCCGCAGCGCCATGGCGTTCGGCCCCAGGGGAATCTCCTCAACCATCAGACGCGCCGCGTTCCGGTGCCGAGCCAAGGCCTCGAACATGGTGTGCGCCACCGTCCGCAACGCCTGCTGCCAACCCACCGCGCGGAGCTCGTCGCCGTTCAGTTCCACGGCGCCGAACATGCGGTCCACGACATGAGCGACCAGCGCTGCCCGGTTGTCGAAATGCCGGTACAGCGTCGCCGTACCCGAGCCCAGGCGCTGGGCCAGCGTCCGCATCGAGAGAGCGTCGGCCCCTTCATCGTCCACGATCTGCAGTGCGGTGGAGACAATGCGCTCCAGCGGCACGGGCGGACGCCCCGGCCCCCGACCCGATGCCTTGGTCGCTCGTACAGGACCAGCTGTTGCCACTGAACATCCACCTCCGTGGCCAGCACCTTAACAGCAACACCGTATCCAGTATGAAGATCGCCGGTTGGGCATGGAACGGCGGTGCCCCTTCGATCAGCACATCGGCGACCGTTCATCGGGGACGTTCACGGCAGACCGGGCCTCGCACTGCTGAGTAATGCCTGCTCTGCCTCGCGCCGAGGCATTGAACCATCCGCCGACCACGTGTCCTGTGACTCATATGGTTCCCACGGATCGCCTTCTCGCCTTCACGGCCATGTCCTTCCTGCTGATCGTAATTCCCGGCCCCAGCGTGCTCTTCGTGATCGGGCGCGCTCTCGCGCAGGGCCGACGCGCCGCCCTGACCACGGTTGTCGGCAACACCCTCGGGGCATACGTCCTGGTCGTCGCCGTGGCGTGCGGGATCGGGTCGATCGTGGAACGGTCGGCCGTGCTGTTCCTGTCGCTGAAACTGGCCGGTGGCGCCTATCTCGTGTACCTGGGGGTCAAGGCACTGCGCACACGGCGGTCGATGCGCGCCGCGTTCGACGCCCACCGGGCGGGCCGAGGTGGGCTGGTCACGCTCTGGGAGGGGTTCGTCGTCGGGGTGTCGAATCCCAAGACGATCGTCTTCTTCGCCGCGGTACTCCCCCAGTTCGTCGACCGCGAGCGGGGGCACGTCGTGACGCAGATACTGCTGCTCGGCCTGGTCTTCAATCTCATGGCGGTCGTCTTCGACAGTCTGTGGGGTCTGACGGCGGCGACGGCGCGAGACTGGTTCGCCCGCTCGCCCCGACGCCTGGCGGCCATCGGCGGCGTCGGCGGGCTCACGATGATCGGGCTAGGGGTCACCGTGGCCGCGACCGGACACACGGACTGACCGGCGCTCGCGCTTCGACGGGCCGGTCTCAAGGGGTTCCTTCGAGGGCGGTCCCGAGGTGGCTGCGGTGGCTGGTGCCCAGCTTCCGTGTCAACGCCTCGGAGCCGGTCCGGCGGGGCGTGCGGGGACGTTGCTCCCGCGGCGCGGGGTCAGGTCCGGGCGTGGTTGACCGGGAGCAGACGGCGCCGCAGCCACCGAGTGCGCCTGGCCGACAGCACCCGCAGTCCGAGCTCGCGCGCCCGGGTCCCGGCCTTCCTCGTCGCGGTCCAGCAGGTCGGCGGGCATGCGCTCATCATGGGAAGCGGCAACCGGCCGGACGAGGCCGGGCTGATCACGCCCGGACGTCGAGCGCGATGCCGCGGGCCCGGAACGCTCCGGTCAGGTCGCGGGTCAGGAAGTGCCGGGCGTCGGCATCGTCCTTGAGGTGTCCGTCCATGTGACCGGTGCACAGCGCGCGCAGAGTGTCGCCGCCGTGCGCGGCAGAGCACAGTTCCGCGAAGGGCCGCGATGCCTCGGCCAGGGCGGCCAGGTCCATCCCCGCAATCCTCATCTGTCCGCTCAGCCACATCTCCCGAACCGAGTCGTGCGCCACCTCGGCGTCGTCGTTGAAGTGGGAATGGCCCGCGCCCCGCAGCGCGGCGAACTGTTTGGGGGCGGCGAGGTGTTCGTAGAGGTCGCGCAGGTCGTCGACGGAGATCACGGCATCCTGCGCGCCGCCGAGAAGGAGGACGGGCACCGGTCTGCGCCAGGCCGCGGGACTGAGCAGGGAGCCGAGCAGGGGGGACTGCGGAAGCCGGCCACGGCTGCCGGTGGGGACGGCCACCGCGAGGACGGCGCCGATGCGGTCCTCCTCCTCGACGAGCTTCAGAGCGGTCCACCCGCCCAGGGAGATCCCGCAGATGCCGATCCGCTCCGGGTCGACGAGGTCCGCCACGTGGGCCGGGCCTGCCCCTTTCAGCAGGCTGTCCAGGAGGAGGCGCACGTCGGCACGGCGGTCGCGGAGGGTCTGCGGCAGACCTGTGTCGAAGTCCAGTTCCGCGTCCCCGGCGGCGGCGAGGGCGTTCTGGAGGTCCTCGACCGTGTCGCCCGTGAAGTCGGGGGCCGCCACGACGTAACCGCGTGTGGCCAGGTGGGTGCACAGGTGGGAGGCGTTGCGGCGGTGCCCCCAGGCGCCGTGGCAGTACACCACCAGCGGGAAGCGGCCCTCGGCCGCGGCGGCGTCCCGCACGGCGTGCTGGGTGGCCGGGGGCAGTCCCGGGGCGGCGACGTAGTGGTCCGCCCGCTCGTCGAGGTCCTGGCCGCGGTGGCCGGCCGCCGCGGGGTACCAGATCTCGACGGGCAGCCGCCGCTGGCGGGAGGCGTCGACGAGATGGGTGGTGGTCACGCCCGCGGGGGCCGGGCCGCGGGCGAAGGGGTCGTAGGGCATGTCGCTCCTCGAAGCCGTGCCTGAATGACGCAAGGTCGTCAGCCGGCCGGCAGTCCGGACGCCGCCAGTTGGCTGCGCCGGCTGATGCCGAGCTTGCGGTACGCCGCCGACAGGTGGACCTCCACCGTCTTGGGCGTGACGAACAGTTCCTGTGCGATCTGGCGGTTGGTCAGTCCTCGGGTGGCCAGCTCGGCCACCCGGCCCTCGCTCGGAGTGAGGGACTCCGGCCCGCTGACCGCGGAGGTGCGCGGACGGGCTCCCGCCGCCCGCAGCTCGTGCCGGGCGTGTTCGGCGAGCGGTGCGGCACCGCACCGGTGGGCGAGGTCGAGCCCCTGCGCGAGGTGATCACGTGCCTCGGCGCGGGAGTTGCCCCGGCGTGCGTCGGCTCCGAGGTCGATCAGAGCCCTGGCGTACTCCAGCCGGGCCGGGGTGTCACGCAGCAGCTCCACGGCCTCGCGCAGAAGTGCGGTGCCCTCGGCGCGGGGCGCGACCAGACCGGCGACGCGCAAGGCCCGGCCGTGGGCGTGCGGGGCGCCCCAGGTGCGGGCCAGGCGCAGTTCGTCCGCCGCGTACCGGCGCGCCTCCTCTTCTCGGCCCAGCGCGCGCAGCACCACCGCGGCCAGCGAACGCCAGGGCAGGATCGCCGGGTTGCAGCGCCCGTAGATCCCGTAGCGGCGCCCGGCCTCCAGCACGGCCGCCAGGGCTTCCTCGTAGCGGCCTTGATGGGCCAGCACGACAGCCTGCGCGTACCGCGAGTAGTAGAACGGGCCGACCTCCTTGAGCGGGTCCGCGGGCGGCAGTTGCCCGAGCACCTCTTCCGCCTCGTCCACCCGCCCCTGCTCGGCCAGGGCCTCGGCCAGCCAGGCCAGTGTCGTGGGCCGCGTCATGGACACGTTGACGGCCATCGCGGTCTTCAGCGCGTCGCGCAGGTCGGTCGTGGCCTCCGCGAGGTCCCCTCTCAGCAGCCAGCCCCAGCCCCGATACGTCTGTGCCGCGCTGATCGACAGCAGGGACCCGGTCGCCCGCGCCTCCGCCAGCAGGGCGTCGCACGCTCCAAGGCCCTCGTCGAGGTCCCCGGAGAGCAGGCACATGGAGGTCGCGACCTGGATGAAGGCCGAGTCGGTGCCGGGTGCCCGTCCGGGAGCGCGGGCCGCGACCCGGCGTGCGCGTTCCGTGCTCATGGGGTCGCAGCGGTGCATGTCGTAGGCGGCGATCATCGTGTCGAGAGCACGGGCTCCGGGCGTGTGCGCCACGGGCAGCAGACGCAGCCGGGGCACCCGCTCCAGGACGCCGTCCCATCCCGTGGCGAACAGGGCGACGACCATCAGTGTGGCCTCAAGGCCCCGCTTGAGGTCGTCCTCCTCGTCGGGGAGGGCGTCGATGGCCTGCGTCAGTCGGGACACGGCCTGGTCGGCGTCCTTGAAGGCGAGCAGACGGGCCATCTCACGTATGCCCGCGTGGCGGCCGGCGATCACCGGATCGCCGGACAGTTCGGCGGCGGTGTCCAGGTACTGCACGGCGGAGCGCACATCGGCCAGGAAGCCCGCCTCGCCCGCCTCGGTGAGGACGCCGAGGCGTTCCCCGACGTCACGGGGAGGCTCGGCGAGGGCACGGCGCAGATAGGCGAGGGCGGCTTCGGGGGCGCTGGTGCGCACGGCGTCTGCGGCGGCCCTGCGCAGTGCGGTGACGACGTCCGCGTCGCCGGCCGGAGGCAGCTGGAGCAGATGGGCGGCGATCTGTTCCGCGCGTGCCCCCTCCTCCGCCAGCCGCGTCGCGGCCCGGCGATGCAGCCGGGAACGGTCGAAGGACGCCGTCGATTCGTAGACGGCGGCCCGCACCAAGGGGTGGACGAACTCCAGACGTGCGCCGCGGGCGAACGCCGCGTCCTCCCCCGGTTCCGGGGACTGCAGGAGATGGACGGCCTGGAGGTGGGCCACGCACTGCGGCACCTCGCTCATGTCCAGGTCGGCCACTGCTCCGGCGAGCTGCGCCGTTGTCCCCGGGCCGAGGGCGGCCACCGCCCGGGCCAGGGCGGTGGCCTGCGGTGACAGCCGGCCCAGCTCCACCGCGACACGCCGTGACACCGCGCGCGAGCCGATCAGTTCCACGCGGCGGGCGGTCGCCGCGTCGGGTTCGAGTCCCTCACCGCTCACGGCCCGGGACACCTCGTCCAGCAACAGGGGGTTGCCGCCGGTCGCGACGTGGCAGGCGGCCGTGAACTCGGGGGCCGGCGGTCGCCCGAAGTGGGCGGTGAGCGCCTGAGCCACCGCCTCGGTGCCCAGAGGAAAGGGGCGCAGTACGTCCCACTGCTGGTCGGCGAGCAAGACGTTCAGCAGCTGTTCGGGCCCGCCGGGCTCGTCGGGCCGGAGCGCCGCCACGACCAGCAGCGGCAGGCCCGTCAGGCGGGGCATCAGATAGAGCAGGAAGCGCAGGGACGACTCGTCCGCCCAGTGCAGATCATCCACAAGCAGGGCCAGGGGCTGGTCCTGGGCGATGTTCGACGCCAGCCAGAACAGCGAGTTCAGGAGGGCGAACTCGCCGGGCGGCGTCACCAAGGAACCGCCGTACCCCAAAGCCGCCCCCGCCGTCGCGGCGGGTCCCGACAGCCAGCGTTCGCGCTCGTCGTCCGGGGCCGTCAGCAGCAGCCGGTCGAACAGCTGGCGCACGAGCCCAAAGGCGTACTCGCGCTCCAGTTCGGATCCCCGCGCCGAGAGCACGCGCATGCCGGCATCCCGGGCGAGCACACCCGCCGCCGTCAGCAGCCGCGTCTTCCCGAGCCCCGCGGGTCCCAGCACCTGCACCGGCCGGCCCTCGCCCGAACCCACCCCGGCCACGGCGGCCTGAAGCCGCTCCAGCTCCGCGTCCCGCTCAAGGAGAACACCTGGCATGCCCTCATTCTGCGCCTGATCCGGTTCTGGTGGGGGTGGGTGTGCAGGAGACGCGACGACCCGGGATCGGCAACAGAGCCTGCGCCGAGGGACCAAGGGACAACGGGCTCGAGCCGTCGCGTTGGGGCGGATCGGGCCCGGCGGGGCGGGGGGGTGCCGTTGGCGAGCCGTCGGAGCGCTCCCCGTCCACTGACCCGTGCCTCGCTCAACCGGTCGGCAGGTTGAGTAAGAGTTGCTGAACCGCTCCCGCTCCCGCCTGCCTACGTTGGAGGCGACGACGGACGGCAGCCGCCCCAGTCCGGATACTCCCAGGCCCCCACGCCCGCGGCCGTCTGCACCTCCGCGCCCTCAGGAGCAACCCGATGGCCACACATCCCTCAGCATGGCAAAGCGTTCCCCTGCCCCAGCGACAGGCCTGGAGCCGACGGCAGATGTGGCTGACCGCCGCCACCGCCGCACAGCTGCCCGACCTGACCGGCATGCGGCTCGCGGCGGCGGTCCACCTCGACATCAAGGCCTCCGTCTTCCTCGAAGCCTTCGCGGAGGCCGGCGCCCAGGTCGCGGTCATGCCGGTGAACCCGGCCACCACCAGGGACGACGTCGCCACGTACCTGAGCAGCCGGATGCGGGTGTTCGCCCCGGACGGCGGCGACGTTCCGCCCGCCGTGGCATGTCTGGACTGGGGCCCCACCCACACCCTCGAAATGGGCGCCGACCTCACCACGGCCGCGGTGGCGCGCGGCCACGGCACCCTCACGGCCGCCATCGAAGTGACCCGCTCCGGCATCACCCGTCTGCGGGGCCTGGACCTGCCGCATCCGGTGTTCGACCTGGACCGCGTCCCGCTGAAGAACAACATCCACAACCGCTACGCCGTGGGCATCAGCACCTGGCAGGCGTTCATGAGCCGCACCAACCTCACCCTGCACGGCAGCGTGGTGGTGGTCGTCGGCTACGGCGAGGTCGGCTCCGGCCTGGCGCGTGCCGCCGCCGCCCAGGGCGCACGCGTGCTCGTCGCCGAGGAGTCCGCCGAGCGCCGTCTGATCGCCGAGTACGAGGGTTACGAGACCGGCACCCTCGCTCTCCTCGCGGCACGGGCGGACGTCCTGGTGACCGCCACCGGCCGGGAACGGGTCATCTCCGAGAACGTGCTCCCTCTCCTGGCGAGCGGGTGCTTCGTCCTCAATGCGGGCCACTCGGCGGACGAGATCGCGCTCGACGTGCTCGGCCCGGGTACCGAGGTGCTGCCCCACGTCACCAGCCACCGGCCCTTCGCCGGCGAGGTCCTGCTCCTGTCCGGCGGCCACCTCGTCAACTTGGCGGCCGGGGACGGCGACAGCCTCAACTCCTTCGACCTGACCTCCGCGTTGATGGTCTCCGCCGTCGGCTGGACGAGTTCCCGGGCGGTCGGTCACCCGCCCGGCGTCCACCCCCTGCCGTCCGACGCCTGGGCACCCTGCATCGAGAACTACTGACCCGCCGCTCCCCCGTCGTGCGGCGGTAGGCCCACCCCGATCGCAACGGCGTGCCCGAACCCGAAGGCCTAGGGGGCGGTCCCCAAAGCTTGGGGTCCCGCCCCGACGCAGCGTGCGCGCCCTGACGGTGTGCTGGTTGCAGCGGGTGCCGCGCGGGTGGGAGCAGCGTCTCGCGGCACCCGCCCGCTCATCTGCCACCCGATCCACCCCGATCATCCCCATCGACCCTGCCTTTCCGCATCGCGGAGCAAGCCATCTCTTGGAGGAACTATGTCCCCCTACGCTTCCCTCTCGACGGACGGTGGTGCCCCGGGGCCCGAGCCCGGCCCCGGCGACAGCGCCGCGGAGGTCGGAGGGGCCGCGGGTGCGCGTGCCGGCCACGGGCCCTCCGGCCTGAGGCTCGCCGTCGTCCTGGCCTGCGCGCTGGCCGTCGTCCAGCTCGTGGTCGTCATCGCCTTCGCCTGGCCCAACGCCAGGTCGGGCCCCCATGACGTGCCGGTGGTGCTGGCCGGACCGGGCAAGGCGGTGGCGGCCGTCGAGGACCACATGGCCCGGGCCAAGCCCGGCGCGTTCGACACGTCGACCGTGCGGGACGAGAAGGCCGCCCGCGAGGCCATCGAGGACCGTGACGCGTACGCGGCCATCGTCGCCGACCCGGCCGGCCCCAAGGTGTTGGTCTCCTCCGCCGCGAGCGCCGCAGTCGCCGCCGCCTTCACGCAGATCGCCGGCGAGATCGAGGAGCAGAGCGGCAAGCCGGTCGCCGTCGAGGACGTCCGGGCCGCTCCCGGGAAGGATCCGCGCGGTGCCGGCTTCGCCTCCTCGCTGCTGCCGCTGGTGCTCACCGGACTGATCGGCGGAGTCCTCATCACGCTGAAGGTCACCGGTCTGCGCAACCGGCTGGCGGCAGCCGCGACGTTCGCCTTGGCGGCGGGCCTGTGCACCACTGCGGTCGTGCACGGCTGGATCGGCGCGCTCGACGGGAACTACCTGGCCGAGGCGTCGGCGGTGGGACTGGTCGTGTTCACCATCACCGTGACCGTGGCAGGACTGGGCACAGCGCTGGGGCACCAGGGCATCGGACTCGCCCTGGTCACCATCCTGTTGCTGGGCAACCCGCTGTCCGGCGTCTCCACGGCACCGGAGATGCTGCCCGAACCCTGGGGCGCCCTGGGTCAGTTGCTGCCGCCGGGCGCCGGAGCCTCGCTGCTGCGGTCGACGAGCTTCTTCGACGGCGCCGGATCGGGCGGGCCCCTGGCCGTACTGCTGGCCTGGGCCGCTCTCGGCCTCACCCTCCTCGTGGTGGCCGGCGCCCGGGCCGGACGAGCCAGGCACCTCACCGCCGCCTGAGCCCCCGTCCGCCTTGTGCCCGCGTCCCGACCGGACGCGGGCACTTCGCTGCCCGATACCGGCGTCACAAGGGTCTCCGTCGGCGGAGAGATCACCGCCGGTGTGGAGGCCACCGCACCCAAATGCTGGGGTGCCCCTAGGGGGCTCTCCCTCATGCTGGGGTCCCCGGGGGTGGCGTTCGCTGGACGGGTCAGTTGCTCCCGACTCCCGAGGTCAAGACCATGTCATCGCTGCTCCATCGACTCGGACGCTCCAGCGCACGGCACCCGTGGCGTGTGCTGACACTCTGGCTGCTGGTCATCTGCGCCGTCTTCGGCATCGCAGGCGCGAGCGGAGGGTCCGACTACATCGACCAGTTCAAGGTTCCCGGCAGCGACTCCACGCGTGCCCAGGACGTCCTGGAGAAGGAGTTCCCCGAGGCGTCCGGGACGTCCGTGATCGTGGTCTACCACGCGGAGAAGGGGCGCCTCGACGAACCCGCGGTCCGTGCGGCCGTCGCCGAGGCCGGGCACAAGGCGCAGTCCCTCGACCACGTCGTGGCCGCACCCGACCCCCTGACCCCCGGCAGCGGTGCCCTCTCCAAGGACGGCAGGACCGCCCATACGACGGTCACCTACGACGTCCCCATCGACGAGCTGGGCGAAAAGGACTTCACGGCCCTCGAAAAGGCCAACGCCGCCGCCGAGCACGCGGGAGTCGAACTCTCCTACGAGGGCGCTCTGGTGGACAACTCCACCAAACAGGAGTCGATGTCCGAGCTGATCGGCCTGGTCGCCGCCATGGTCATCCTGCTGGTCTCCTTCGGCACCTTCGTCGCCATGGGGCTGCCCATCCTCACCGCGCTCCTGGGCCTGGCCCTGGGCACAGGCGGCAACATCATCCTGTCGCAGCTGACCACCATCGGCTCGGCCGCCCCCACCGTCGCCACCATGATCGGCCTGGGCGTCGGCATCGACTACGCCCTGTTCCTTGTCACCCGGCACCGCACCAATCTCGACAACGGCATGGACCCCGAGGAGTCCGCGGGCCAGTCCCTGGCCACCGCCGGACAGGCGCTGATCTTCGCCGGCTTCACCGTCGTCATCGCGCTGATGGGCCTCCAGATCGTCGGCATCCCCTACGTCGGGTCCTTCGGCTACACCTCGGCCGTCGTGGTGACCGTGATGGTGCTCGCCGCCATCACCCTGCTGCCGGCCCTGCTGGGACTGGTCGGCCACCGCATCAACAAACTGCGGGTGCTCACCATCCGCCCGGCACCCCACGGCAGCGCCTTCTGGCGCCGCTGGGCCACCGCGGTCACCCGGCGCCCCAAGACAGCGGTCGCGGCCTGCCTGGTCCTGATGGGACTGCTCGCCGTCCCAGCGCTCGACATGCGGCTGGGCCAGCCCGACAACGGCACCAAGAACGAGAACACCACCCAGCGCATCGCCTACGACCACCTGGCCGAAGCCTTCGGCCCCGGGTTCAACGGACCGCTGACCATCTCGCTCAGCACCCCCGACCCGGCCACGCTGAAGAGCACGGGAGGGGACGTGGTCGAGGCGCTCCGGCAGGACCCGGGCATCGCCACCGTCGGCACGCCCATACCCAACCAGAAGGGCACCACCGCCATCGTCACGGCGGTGCCGAAGACCTCGCCCCAGGACGAGGCCACCTCGGACCTGGTCGACCGCATCCGCGACGACGTCCTGCCCGGCGCCCTCGACGGCGCCCGCGCCCAGGCCCACGTCACCGGACCGACCGCGGCCAACATCGACATGGCCGAGCGCATCAGCCAGCGCCTGGTGCTGTTCATCGGCGCGGTGGTTGGCATCTCCCTGATGCTGCTGGTCTTCGCCTTCCGCTCGGTCTGGGTGCCCGTGAAGGCGGCCGTCCTGAACGTGCTGTCCGTGTTCGCGTCCTACGGAGCGGTCGTGACCGTCTTCCAGAACGGCCATGGCAGCAAGCTCATCGGGCTGGACGGAACCGTACCGATCATCAGCTTCGTGCCGATGATGCTCTTCGCCATCCTCTTCGGCCTGTCGATGGACTACGAGGTCTTCGTCGTCAGCAGGATCCGCGAGGAGTACGCACGGACCAAGGACGCCGCTGCCTCCGTCGTGGAAGGCGTGGCCCACACGGGACGGGTCGTCAGCGCCGCCGCGATCATCATGGTCACCGTCTTCGGCTGCTTCGTGATCGGCGACGACCCGATCATCAAGATGTTCGGTCTGGGCCTCTCCCTGGCCGTGGCCCTGGACGCCTTCGTCATCCGGCTGGTCCTGGTGCCCGCGCTGATGAAGCTCATGGGCGACGCGTCATGGCGACTGCCCCGCTGGCTGGACCGCATCCTGCCGCACATCGACCTGGAAGGCGGCGGCCACGACCCGAAGCCGCAGCCGCGCCAGGTCCCGCCCCCGATCGGCCCCGACCGGGCCGACGAGCCCACCGACGAGGACCTCGCGCCCGTCGGGTGACCTGCCCGCCGACCACAGCCCGCAGCCCGGCCCCGGCACGGGGATGGTGTTGATCAATTCGGGCCTGATTGCTTCGCCCCGTCGTCATGCGGCGGGGTGAAGTGCTGTCAGGGGCCTGGTGCGGGCTCTTGGCGTGCCGGTGAACCAGGCATTGCTGCGGATGAGGTTGACGGCTGGCCGGTGAGCTGGTGCTGGAGGCTGGTCTTCGCCGGGCCGCGGTAGCGGGTCCTGCGCAGGTAGCAGGCATCGACCGCCCTCGCGAGCCAGGCCGCGGAGTCGGACCCGTTGGGACAGGTGGTCCGCCAGTCGATGATGAACGCCTCCCGCCCGAACACGGAAGCACCGCGAGCATGGGGACCGTCACGCTTTCGTCCGCCCGCGAAGTTCGACGCTGTGGTGCTCGGGGACTGCGCCTCGGCCGGCCCGGCAGCCACGATGCGGTGGCGGACACGAGGCCATCCTGCCGACGCGCCGGGAGAGGCGTGCCACCAGCGGGGTGCGGGGTCGGCGCAGTATGTCGTAGACGAGCACCGCGCTGACCCCGCACAGAGGAGTGCCCCGGAGCCCTGGCAAAGGGTTCCGGGGCACTCGCCCGTGCAGGTCCGATCTCCTGGGGCGCCCAGCGGTCCGGCCTCAGACGCCGCACGCCTGAAGCCTGACGGGGCCGTCGGCGGCGGGCTCGGTCGTGACCGGGACGGTCGGCAGTGGCGTCTCCCGGATGTGGACCACCACGGCCGTGCCGTCCTCGCCGGGGACGGGGGCGAGGAAGAGGTCTTCCACCAGCGCGTCCGCCAGCGTCAGCCCGTTCTCCGCCACGTACCCGGACAGGTCCGTCGGCGGGGCGGCCGGAGAGGCGCTACGGACGGCCAGCGCGATGAGACCCCGGCCGCGGGCGAGCTCCAGCGCCAGGGGCGGCGCGCTGTGCTCGACCGCGCCGGCGACCAGCTCCGCGGCCGCCATCGACGCCAGGGCGGCCACGGCGTCCTCGACCTGCCACAGCCGGAGCAGGCGTTCCACGAACCGTGCGGCGGCCGCCGCCGAGCGGGCGTCGGGGCGGACGTACCAGGTGTACGCCGCACCGAGGACTCCGCACATCGGAGGCAGGGCCCACACCAGGTCCTCGTCCCTGACGGTGTACTGGCTGGTGGACTGGTCGGTGGTCATGTCCCACACCCCCAGGCTCGGGAACCGGACGTTTGCACCTCCCACTCCACCGCCCGGACCCCCGCCGGACATCGAGGAAACCCCCAAGCCAACCCCCCATGGTTCTGGCCCCCCTCAGGCGCGCGTGCCGGCCTCCCCGACAGTCACCGTCACCGGCTCGGCGGGCTCAACGGGCTCGGCGGACCCGGGGAACGGCGCGGCAGGGGCCGTCCGGCGCATGCGCGCCACGGTGCGCAGGGCCCGGCGCACCAGTTCCGACAGCGTCAGCAGTGCGGCAGCCGTCGCCTTCGACACCACCACCGCGAGCCATAGCCGGTCGCTGAACACCTGCCCTCCCACGTAGCCGAGCGTCGCCGCCCAGGTTGCCCACAGCGCGGAGGCCAGCAGGGTGAGCCTGAGGAACCGTCCCGGCGGGAACCGCATCGCGCCGGCGGCGAAGCTGACCAGGGTCCGTCCTCCGGGGACGAACCGGGCCACGACGAGCACGTGCCCCTGCCGGGCCGTCAGAGCGCGCCGCAGCCGGCGCAGCACGGTGGACTCGCCGCGCGCGCCCGGACGGCGGCCGCGGCGCTGCCCCAAGGCCCTTCCAATGCGGTAGGCAAGCGCGTCGCCCATCCACGCTCCGGCGACGGCCACGGCGACGATCAGGGAGATCTCGACATGGCCCGCCGCCGCGAGGACGCCGCCGGTGATGACGGACGTCTCGGCGGGCAGGACGGGCACGAACACGTCGAGCAGGGTCACCAGGGCGAGGCCGGCATAGGCCCAGGACGCGGCGGCGGTCATCACCTCGGGACCGAACATGTGTTTCTCCTCCCCGTGGGGCACCGGGATGCCCTCCGGTCGGCGACAGGCCGGAACGGCATCGGAAGCCCCTCGCCTCCGTGCCGCTTCCACCAGACCGTTCGCTCCCGCCTCCCGGCGTCGGGGACACCCCCCAAGGTTTGGGCCCGGCTCCACTTCCGCTCACGGGGAGCGAGGTCTCGGCGGCAGGCGCCGCGCGCTCAGCGCGATCGCCACCTCGCCGAGGTGGATCCTCGCGTCAGGTGGCGATCACGGTGACGGGGACGGTCGTGCCTCAGGCGTCGGCCAGGATCGGTTGCTCCTCGGGATCGGCGGCCGGCACGGGCGCGGCCGGCCGACGCCCCGCCATCCGGCACCCCAGGCAGGCGTCGTGCCGCCGCATCGGGTCCCTGACCCGCCAGTCCCACTCGGCCCGCGGACGCGGCCCGCTGGATTTGCCCCAGCCGGCCAGGTGCAGGACCCAGGTGACGAGCGCGGCGAGCACGACGACCGCCAGGCCGCCGCCCAGACACAGGACCGAGCCGAGGCACAGACCCGTGCCCGCTACGGCGCTGCCCAGGACGGCGAGGGCCGTACCGCTCCATCCCGCCACCGTGTGACCCAGGTCGACGTCGCCGTGCGCGCTCATGTTCTCCCGCTCTCTGCTGGGCACTCGGACTGTTCGTCGACGGTTCCAGCCGGCCGGGACCGGCACATGAGTAATCCGTGCTCTTTCGGCGACCGCCGGGCCCGTCGTCCGGGCGTGCGTCGGCCTCCGCCCGTCCACGCATCGCCGACCCTTACGCCACGCTGCCCCCCTACGGATTAAGTTCGGGTGGGGGGCCGGGGTCACCACCGAGGCGCCCGGGGTCACCGCCGTCTAGAAACGGAGGTGGGAGAAAGGACATGCCCCGATGAACCACGTGAAGGTCCGCGATCTGATGAGCGACGCGGTCGTCCGCGTCCAGGGCGGCACACCGTTCAAGGAGATCGCCCACCTGCTCCAGGAGTACGACATCACCGCGGTGCCCGTGGTGGACGACCAGGACCGCCCCAGGGGGGTCGTGTCCGAGGCGGACCTCCTGCACAAGATGCGGGACGGCCACGGCGACGACCCGGTCGCCATCGCCGGCCCCTCCGGACCGGCGAAGGCCAGTGCCACCGACGCGGCAGGACTGATGACGTCACCGCCCCTGTGCGCGCGGGAGGACTGGAGCGTCGTCGACGCCGCCCGCGAGATGACCCGGCACGGCGTCAAGCGGCTCCTCGTCGTCGACGACGAGGGCCGTCTGATCGGCGTGGTGAGCAGGAGCGACCTGCTGCGGGTCTTCCTGCGCACCGACCGGACCATCCGCACGGAGATCCTTGAGGAGGTCCTGGTCAAGACGCTGGGCGAGGCACCGTCGACCGTGCAGGTAGACGTGACACACGGCCACGTCGTACTCAGCGGACGTCTCTCCTCCCCGGCCGTCGCCACCGACCTGGTTCAGCTGTGCCGCGAGGTCGACGGAGTGGTGGCCGTGGAGTTCCGGCCGGACACAGCGGCCGACGCCGAAGCGTCGCGGGAACTGCCGGCCCACTCCGCCTGAGCTCACATTCCAGGATCGAAGCCCGTGGTTCTCGCCCGGGCTCGACCTGAAAGCCCGGCGGGCCGTGGCCCCGCGCGCAGCTCGCGCCGGCAGGAGATCCGCTGGTCCACCGCGACCATCCCGCGCCGCGCCTCCCGCAGCCTCGCCGGGGTCAGGCCGATCCCGGCGAAGAGCTGCCAGGTGGCCTCGTCGAACTTCCCCACGTACTACATGACGTTCATGTGGTGCATGTGGTCGCAGTGCCAGGGATAAACGGTTCTCCGGTAGGTGGTCTCCAGGTCGGACACGGTGACGGGGCTCCTCGGGTTCGTCCGTGGGTCACTCAGGGGGACAGCAGTTCGCGCAGGTGCCGGCGGTCCGTGGCGCCGACCTTCTGGTAGACGCGGTACAGGGTGTTGCTCACGGTGCGCGGTGACACCACGAGCCGTTGGGCGATCTCCTTGTCGGTGAGTCCCTGCGCCGCCAGCCGAGCCACCGTCCGTTCCCGCTCCGACAACTGCGCCGGATCGCCCAGGAAGTGCAGGGCCGGTGTACTCACGTCGCCGCAGTCGCGCAGCAGTGTGCGCGCCTGCACGGTCGAGGCGGTGGCCGCGCGTCCCCGTCCCGAGCGCCGCTGGAGCCGGGCGAGTTCGGCGTATCCCTCGGCCGCGTACAGGTGCGCGCCCGCGTCCGCGAGGGTCCGGCAGGCCCGGGCCAGAAGCTTGACGTCACCGGTGTGTACGGCCCGTGCGAGGTGCAGACGGCTGGTCAAGTAGGCGCCCTGGACAGGCAGTTCCTCATCGACGGCCGTGTGGGCCGGGAGTCCGAGTCGTGCGCTCTCGTGGAGGAGCACGACGGCATCACCGTAGGTGCCTGACTCCAGGGCCGCGTCGATGGCGGTGTGCAGCGCCAGCCGTGCTCGGTCCTGCTCGCCCTGCCGATGGGCCTGCCAGGCGCGAGCGACGGCGAGCTCGGCGGCGTACGGGCCCGGTGCCACGGTGTCCGGAAGCCCGGACAGCCTGTCGCGCCCGTCGCCCGGCAGGCAGTGGGCCGCGATCGTGGCGTGGATGGCCGCCCGGATGTTCCAGGGCCCCCAGGCCGCCTGGTAGGCCGGGGTGAAGGAGAAGTACGACAACGCCTCGCGGATTCTGCCGCGTTCGAGCAGGACGAGACCGAGCCCGAGTCCTCGCCTGGCGTCGACTCCGACGAGGTCGTTGTCCAGTGCCGTGCGGTACTCGCGCACCAGGATGCTCTCGGCCTCGTCCAGGCGCCCGGCGTGGAGCCGGGCGAGCGCGTGCGCCTCCTCGACGGCGTCCGCCTCGAACAGGCAGCCGTCGTCATCGGAGGTGCGTCCGCGCAGTTCCTCGTACAGGCTCAGGGCGTCGTGGGGGCGGCCCAACCGGGCCAGGGCACCGGTCGCGATCAGGGCGGACTCCGCGTGACAGGGGGACGCCGGGTCGCCCAGCACCGTGCGCGCGTGCTCCAGGGCGACCGTGAAGCGTCCCCGGAACGCGGCGGCGAGGGCGAGGTACGCGGAGCGCTGCGTGCCCGTCAGCCGCTGGGCGATCTCATCCGCCCTGTCCTGCCGGCCCGCGAAGAGGTGGGCCCGGGCCTGAGCCGGGGCGAGGGCACAGAGGTGCTCGGGGTGGTCCGCGGCCACCTTCTCGGCGAAGGCGTCCAGGTCGTCGAAGGCGCCGTCGGCGAACAGGGCGCGGGCGTGCAGTTCGGCCGCCCACGGCGCGCTGTGGCCGTACCAGGCCGCAGCCGACAGCCGGATCGCGGCGGAAACGTCGTGGGCACGCAGCGCGCACCGAACGGCCTCCCGCAGCGGTCCCTGTTCCGGGAGGTCCCCGGCGTCGAGGTGCCACTGGGCCGTGCGGACCCGCTCGGCCGGTGACAGGACCGACTCGGGAACGTTCCGCGTCCAGGTCCGCAGGCAGTGCCGGCGGCGCAGGGGGCCGGCGTCCTGACGGAGCACCTGCGCGACATACGGGTGGGCGAGGGCGACCGAGGGGGCCGCGCCCGGCGCCGGTTCGGCACGGGGGCGCGAGACACGTACCGCTCCGGCGTCCTCCAGGGCCAACAGGGTGTCCTCGGCCACCATCCTCTCCAGCACGTCGAGCCGTACGGGTTCGGCGAGCGCGATCAGCTCCAGGACCCGGCGGTCGTGGCGGGTCACGTCGGCGAGCTGCCGGGCGACCAGGTCACGCAGGGCGCTGGAGACGGGCACGGCGTCGCCGAGCCACCATGTGGAGCCCTGCGAGGTGATCAGGTTCTGTGCGAGGGCTGCCCGGGCCAGTTCGCGCAGCAGGGTCGGGTTGCCGTGCGCCATGGCGGCCAGGCGCACCACGCCGGGCCAGGCGAGCCGGTCCGCGAACAGGGCGCTCGCCAGGTGCCGTGTGGACAGCGCGTCGAGCGGACCGAGCTCCAGGCGCGCGACGAGCTGTTCCTTCCACAGGGTCTGGAGCCGTGGGTGCCCCTCGGTGCCGTCCATGGCGAGGAGGACCTTGTGCACACGGCGCCGGGCCAGCTCGCGCAGGCACTCGGCGGCCGGTCCGGGCAACAGGTGTGCGTCGTCGATCCACAGGGTCCGGGGCCGGGCCGAGCCCGACCTCAGCAGGCGCTGGACGGTGGTGGCCACCGCTGCCGGGGCGAGCCGCTGGACGCTGCGGGCCGCACCGGGTGACCCGTCCTCGTCGCCGGCACCGGACATTCGTGCCACCGCTTCCTCGCCCAGGCGCGTCTTGCCGACGCCCGGCGCACCGACGATCAGCACTCCGGCGGGTCCCTCGGAGACGCGCAGCGCCTGAAGAGCCGTACGCAACTCACGGTCGCGCCCCAAGAGTACCGGTGGGTTCAGGGGCAGGAGCTCGTCGATTCCCGCAGGGCCGCCCGGGGCGGCGTGCGGGGCGGGGTGTTCGGGAGAGGCCATGGTGATTCCCCCAGGGTCGGACGGTGCGGTGCGGGTGGGGAGGGCGCGTCGGGTGCCTGCCACCGATGCTCCGGCTCCGGCCGCCTCCTTCGCGTCAGGGGACCGCCCCTAGGTTTTCGCCGCGTCCCGCACACACGGGGGCGGACTGACGGATCGCTCCGCCCCCCGGCCCGGAAGCGTCTCCGCTCAGGACGTCGGGGCCGAGTGGACGGAGGTGCCGCGGTCGGCGTCCCGGGACGTGCCACGGCCTGGCCGAGTCGTCCCCACGTCTCGGCCACGAGCAGTCAACCGCGAACGGCCGCGGCCGCCATGAGCGATCTCTACTCTCCCTCGCCACTTCCGCGCGCCCCGCCGACGTGCCGGTGGGCGGGATGCGCGCCGAGGGCGGCGAACCACGCTGCACGCCGCGGCGACCAGTACGCAGGCCACCGCGCCGTCCAGCCAGTAGTGGTTGGCGGTGGCCACGACGACCAGCAGGGTCACGATCGGATGCGCCAGCCAGAGCCAGCGCCATCTGCCACGTGAGACGACGATCAGGGCGACGGCCACCACCACGGCCCATCCGACGTGCAGGGACGGCATGGCCGCGTACTGGTTGGCCGTCGCGTCCGTGTGCGGATTCCCGTACACGGCGGGCCCCCACACGTGCGCGGTGTCGGTCATCCCCGCCCGCGCGAGCATCCGCGGCGGCGCCAGCGGAGTCACCAGGTGCAGCAGCAGGGCGGAACCGGTCAGCAGCGCCATCACATTGCGGATCCACCGGTAGTGCGCGGGCCGGCGGCAGTACAGCCACAGCAGGAACAGACCCGTCGCGGGGAAGTGCACCCAGGCGTAGTAGCCGTTGGCCGCACGGATCGCTCCCTCGTGGTCCAGGAGGACGTCCTGCACGTGCTTCTCCGACGGCAGCCCGAGCATCCGCTCCCAGTGCCACACGCTCTCCGCGTTGTGGAACGCGGCACCGACGTTCCCGTCCGCGGCCAGCCGCCCGAACTTGTAGACGAGGAACAACACCAGCACCAGCGCCACCTCGCGCAGCGCGCGGCGCACCGCGGAGGGGCGCGCGGAGTCGTCAGGGCCTTCACCGACGGGAGAGGCACGGGGAACGGGACGCATCGTGGACGGCATGAGAATCCTCGGGCAGCTCGGGGTTTCCGGCGGCGGCTGAGTCGCCGCTGCACCACTGCTCCCGGTCTACGGCCGTCGGCACCGCGCCCACATCGGGGCCGCACCCCAGGATTTCGCCCCTGACACAAGAGCGCGCCGTCGTAGGGCGCAAGCCGGGCATGTGTCAGGGGCTGGCGGGCCGGTTGGCTCAGCACGGAACGGTAACGAAGCAATGATCATGTGTAGTTGAATGATTGCGCACCGTAGCATCGCTGCCCCGGGTCCTCGCGTTTGAAGTCCCGGTGGGGCAGGGGGCGTTGTGACATTCCATTCTGGGGCGCGTTTACGGTGTGCCCGCGTCGTGGTGGCGGCCGGTGTGTGTGCGGGGTTGCTCGGCGTGCTGCTGACCGGGTGCTCGGCCGGCGGATCGCCCGACTCGGCAGGGACCGAAAGTACATCCGCGTCCGCGGCGGACAGTGCCACGCCGTCGCCCTCCACCGCCGAGTTCGCCTCCCCACCCGCGGATTCCCCTGCGGTCGAGGCCGAGACCGAGACCGCGGCCCTGCCCCCGTCGTCCTCCACGACCGACACTCCGCCGAGTGAGCCGACCGGTGCCTCCGCACTGTGGGGAAAGCAGTACAGCGGGACGGCGCAGGTCACGGTCGATGTGTACGACTACTGCAGCGCCGACGGTTCACGGCGGTTCGCGGACACCCAGACGTACTCCATGAACACCACACTGGATCTCGGCCGCCCGCGCTCCGGCGGGGGCGAGACCGAGGCCAACCCGTTCTCCCTGCTGCTCGCCGTGGGGCAGCCCTCCGAGGCGGGCGCGGTGTCGCTCTGGTCGTCGGCCGTCAGTACCGGTTCGAGCCAGGATCTCGCGGGGAACCCACGCGACCCGAACCTGCTGCTCACCTACTGGGAACTGGAGTGGGACGACGGCGATCTGAGCGGACGGCTCACCGACCCCCACACCGAGCAGGCCGTCGCCCTCAACCTGCTCAACTGGCCCAGTCTCCTCGTCCCCTGCCGCTCCGACCTCGGCGAACTACCGGGCGGATACCCGCACGCCGTGGCCGAGGACGCGACGCTCGGCGGAGAGGTCGACGCTGGCAGTGCGACCCTGACAGCGCAAGGCAGCACCGGCGACGGCCAGTTGGAGTTCCGTTTCGACTTCTCCGGGGCCTCGACGTGATCCGCGCGAGGCGACACGCGACGCCATCGGCGGCAATGGAAGACGGAGGGTTCTGTGGCCGGTGAGGACCTCGACCGGTGGGGGCTGCAGATAGCGCGCTGGGCGACACCTGACGAAACCGTCCTCGCCGCACAGATCACCCGCGCTTACGCCGCCGGAGGGAGCGCGCGCCGGGAGCTGTTCCGGACCGGGGGACTTGCGCCAGGCGGCTTCGGCGGCGGAGTCGTCACCCTGCTGCCCGAACTGCTGGACGCGCTGGCGTACGCCGCCGAAGCGGTCAAGGCAGCCCTGGCCAGCCAGGAGCTCGCCAATGCCGTGTCCGCAGCGGCCCTGCTGGTCAGCCTGCGGGCGCAGCGCACCGAGCCGGAACCGCGCCCGCCGTCCCACCCCGCGGCAGGCGCGGACGCCTCCGGCGGGCAGCCGCGACGGAGCGGCACAGAAACCGCGCATGCCCGCACGGACGAGGAGAACGCAGACGCCCCACCGCAGCCCTCCGCTGATGCCGTGTTGGCCGCCTTGCGCATCTGCGGACGGCTGCGCGCCCGGGGAGTCGACACCGCCACAGCCGAGGAACTCGTGGCCCAGCTGACCGCCCAGCTGCTGGCCTCCGAGGACCCGGGCGGCGCCGCGGCCTTCCTCGACGCCCTGGTGGCGAACGAGCCGCCCGAACCGGCCCCGCGCGGATCCCGACGCATGCTCGCCCCCGTGCGCCATCTGGCCGGTGCGCTCTTCGGCCTGCGGCGCCGCCGCCCAGTGCCCGGTGCCGATCCGATACCGGCGAGGCCTCCCACGACGACGGAGGAGACGGACGGCCCATGAGCCCGGCGGATCCCGGTGGTCCGGCCCGACCGGCGCCCGGGCCCGCCGGCCGGCCCACACGGCTGTCGGGGCCGCCGCCCTGGCTCTGGCTGACCCTCGGACTGTTCGCGGCACAGGTCCCGTTGCTGGTCGACTGGCTGGCGTGGACGGCGTCCTGGAGCGGGGCAGAGCACGGCCGCGGCCCTGCCCTGCTGACGGCACTGGCGCTGACCCTCGTACAGCTGCTCCCCGTCGTCTTTCTGCTGGCCGGCGTGGTCTCCGTGATCCCGCCCCAGCCACGGACGTGGTGGGTCGAGCGGCGCTACAAGTTGCAGCCGCCGGATCCCGAGCCGGACGGCACGCCGCACGTCTACGACCAGATGCGGCGCTTCCTCACCCTCCAGGCGCCAGGCATCGAACTGCGGGTCACCGTGCGCCGGGACCTGCTCGCCCGCGTCTATCCCGGTGGCTGGCGCACCACACGAGTCGGCGTCTTCAGTCCACTGGTCAGCCTGTGGGAGCGGGACCGCGAGGCCGCCGAAGCGGTACTGCTGCACGAGATCGGCCACGTCCGGTACGGCGAGCAGCATGTCGCCGGGCTCGGCAGCCCGTTCACCGGCCTGGTCAGGGCCTGGCCGTACGTCTTCGTCGTGTTCGGCCTGCTGCCCCTGGCGCTGCTGGCCGCCTCCGGGAACGCCGCCGCTCCCCTGTTGTCCGCTCAGATCGTCCTGGTGGTCCTGAGCGTGCCCAAGGTCCTCCTGATCGTGGTCAGCGCGCTGTGGACGGCGGAACTGACCGCGGATGGGTATGCGGCCGGGACCGCCGTACACACAGCGCAGCAGCGGGCACTGAACGCCCTGTCGCAGTCCCCTCGCGACGCTCTGGCCCGGCTCTACCACCCGCCCGTGCGCATGCGCCTGTGGTTCACCGCCCGCTCCGAACGGCCGCTGCCTCAGCTCCTGTTGGTGCTCCTGTGGCCCGCGGCGGTGCTCACCGAAAACCTGCTCGACCTGTGCGGTGCCGCACTGGCCTACCGCCTGCTCGACGACGCGACAGCCGCCGACCCCACCCTCAAGGCTGTCTCACTCGCCCATGAACAGCTCGCCTCGGGCCCCACCTGGTGGGCGATGCTGGGCACGCTCGCCGCCTGGCCCCTGCTCACCGGCGTCTGGGCCCGGCTGTGGGGGTGGCGTGGGCGGCCGGTCGCGACCGTCTCCCGCGCCCTGTACGCGACCTCCGCTCTGCTCCCCGCGCTGATTCTGATCCTCGGACTCCTCCTTGCCGGCCCGAAGCCTGGCGCGCCCTCGCAGGCCGATTCCCGCGTTTCGGATGCCGTGACCGGTGCTCCGGCAGGCGGCAGCGCGGCCGCAGGGCCCACGCTGCCGACGCCCTGCCCCAGTGCTTCGAAGCCGGCGGCTCCCATCCGACCCGAAGGGCTCCCGTCCTTCGACACCCCGGTGCCGGACACCCCGGGCTCCCCCGCACCCGCCGACAACCGGCTGCGCTTCTTCCGCACGCTCCGCGTCTCCTCGATAGAGCTGCTGTCCGGCTCACTCACGCAGGCGCAAGGCACGGCGGACCGACTCGCCCATGCCCGATGGACGCTGACCCCCGACGGGACGCTCACCGCCACGGGCGCCGACCTCCCCGAACTGCGCACCACCGTCGTGCACGACGGCACACTCGTCCTGCGCGGCGAGCGCACCCGGACCACGGACGTCAGCGCCACCACCACCTGGGTGGACGCGCGGCTGCACACACAGGCGGGCCGTACCGCACGACTCGACCTGATCCGCGCGGCGACCGGCATCACACACGCCGTCGTCGCCTGCCAGGAATTCGACTCCACCGTCACCACCGCCGCCCGACTGACCCTGCAACTCGAAGAGCGATGAGGCACACACCAGCCGGTGACCGCAGTCAGGCGGTTGGCAGACTCGGCCTGTCCGCCACCGCGCACGCCACCGATTTCCACCGTGACCCGCCAACAACGGGGCGGGCACCTGCGGAACAATGCGCATGACAATCTTGTGGGCGGCTGGAGGGTTCTGGTCGCCCCGCCCAAGAGGGGACCCCCACGTGAGAAGACCTCTCGTCGCCGCGCTCTTCGTTCTGGCCGTCGCCGGGACGGGCGCGGCGCCCGCGGGCGCGGCGTCTTTCGGCGTCACGCCCGCGGCCAGGACCACCGCGCAGACGGCCAATGCCGTCAGCCTCGCCGGTACCGTGGCTCTGAGCAACTGCTCCGGCTCGCTCGTCCGCTTCCCTCAATCAGTGGACACCGACCCGGCGTTGGTGCTGTCCAACGGCCACTGCAGCAGTCTGATGGACCCCGGCGTGGTCATCACCAACAGGGCCGCCAACCGGCCGTTCGGCCTGCTCGACTCCTCGGGCGCTCGGGTCGCCACGCTGAATGCCGAAAAACTCGCGTACGGGACGATGACCGACACGGACGTGGCGGTCTACCAGCTCCCCACCACCTACGCGGCGATCAAGAACTCGTACGGCCTGTCCGCCCTGACCGTGAGGGATACGCCGCCGACCGTCGGCACCGCCGTCACCGTGGCGTCCGGCCCCTGGAAGAAGCTCCTGGACTGCGACATCGACGGGTTCGCGTACCGCCTCAAGGAAGGCAAGTGGACCTGGAAGGAGTCGGTTCGCTACACCCCCGCCTGCCAGACCATCGGCGGTACCTCCGGCTCACCGGTGATCGACCGGTCCACCGGTGAGATCGTCGCCGTACACAACACCGGCAACGAGAACGGCGCGTCCTGCACCCTGGACAACCCCTGCGAGGTCGACCCGGACGGCAAGGTGACCGTCCGCAAGGGCATCAACTATGCCGCGCAGACCTATCAGTTGCCGGCCTGCTTCACGACCGGCAACCAACTGGATCTGAGCGCTCCCGGGTGCACCCTCCCGAAGCCGTAGCGCGGTTCCGGTTCCGGTCCCGGATTCGGGACCGGAACGGCCGTGGAACGGGCCCGGTGCGGGGTGATGCTCATTTCACGTTGACCGCGCTCCAAGCCGCCGCCACCGTGCTGTACTCCGTGCTGTTCGCGCCGTAGAGGTCCCGAGCCGCGTTCAGGGTGGCCGCCCTGGCTCCCGCGTAGTCCGTCGAGGACGTCGTGTAGACGGTCAGTGCGCGATACCAGATCGCGCCGAGTTTGGCGCGGCCGATGCCGGTGACGGTCGAGCGGTCGTACGTCGGGGAGTCGTAGGTGACGCCGTTGATCGTCTTGGGGCCGCTGCCCTCCGCGAGCAGGTAGGCGAAGTGGTTGGCGACGCCGGAGGAGTAGTGGACGCTCAGGTTGGCGACCGAACTGCTCCAGTAGTCCGCGGACCCGCCGTCCTTGCTCGGCTTGTCCATGAAGCGCAGGGCCTCCTGCGGGTAGCGGGAGCGGACGATCTTCTCGCCGATCAGGTAGTCGCCGGGGTCTTGCGGATTGTCCGCGTAGAACTCCACCAGTGTTCCGAAGATGTCGGACGTCGCCTCGTTGAGGCCGCCGGATTCGCCCCGGTAGACCAGTCCGGCGGTTTTCGACGTCACGCCGTGGGTCATTTCATGGGCGGCCACGTCGAGTTCGGCCATCGGTCCGAAGTGGGTGCCGTTGCCGTCGCCGTAGGTCATGCAGAAGCAGTTGTCGTCCCAGAAGGCGTTGGAGTAGTTGGTGCCGTAGTGGACGCGGTTGTAGGAGCCCTTGCCGTCGTTGGCGATGCCGTTACGGCCGTGGACGTCCTTGTAGTAGTCCCAGGTCATGGCGCTGCCGTACTGGGCGTCGACGGCGACCGTCGAACGGTCGGTGCTCTCGCCCGTGCCCCAGTGGTTGTCGTCGTCGGTGAAGGGGTTCACGGGGGTTCGGCTGCCGCAGGTGCCGCCGGTGCACAGGTCGGTCTTGTCGCCCGCGTCGCCGGTGTAGGTGTTGCCGCGTGTGGGGTCCTTGAGCTGGTGGGCCGCCCCTATGCGGGTCGTCTCCAGCGCGACTGTGCCGCCGTACAGTGACCGGCCGTCGCCGGTGGCTGTCTCCCTGGTCTCCCAGGTGTCGATCCGGGCGCCGGTACGGGCGTCGGTCAGCACCGTGCGGGCGACCGGGTTTCCGGACGAGTCCATGGCGACGACGTCCGTGCGCCAGGCCAGTCTCGGGGCATCGTGCAGGGCGTCGACAATGAGCCGGGGCTCGGCTACCTTCACCTGCTTCAGCGCGTCGCCGGAGTAGGCCGCGCCCAGCACGTCGACGGCGAGGTCGGCCGCCGTGGAGGCCGGCACCTTCGGAGTGATCCCGGGGAGCGAGATCGCCGCCCTCGTCGCCCTGTCCACGCCGCGGTATGTGCCGTCCGGCGCCAAGTGGATGACGAAGTCGCCGCCGAGGACGGGGAGTTGACGGTAGCTGCGGTCGTAGCGGACGTGCTGGGATCCGTCCTCGTCGACGACCACGTCACGCACGGACGTGCTCTGTGCGGGGGTGAGCCCCAGGGCCGCGGCATGGTCGGCCAGGACTGTCGCGGCGTCCTCCAGGGCGGCGCTACGGGTCGGCCCGTCCGCCGCGTCGGCGGCCGGCGAGAGTCCGGCGGCCAGAAGTGTGGCCGCGGTGGCGGCGATGCCGGCGGTGGCGAGACCGGAGCCTCGGACGCGCTGCCGTATCCGACTCATCAATGTCTGCTGTCTCCTGACGAAGGGGCCGTGGGCCGTGGGGCCCATAAGGAGCAAGCCCGGGGCGGTGCATGACAGTGCGCTGAAGCGGCGCTGATCTTGCCCTGGCATTCAAGGGGGCGCAGGACTGTCATGTCCATACCCTCACGGCATTTGGCCTCTCAAGTCCCTTGCGGCCAGGCGCAGTTGTGCGCGGGCTCTTTCGGGAGTGTTCGGCCGACCGGCCTGAGCAGCGCATTAACAGTCGCCTCAGGTTCGCTCAGTAGGAACTAGCCCGTCCAGACAAGCGAGGCAACACGTATGGAGGAGGCTAGTGATGGCAGTCGACACAGCGCCGTCCGGGGAAGCACCGGCCGGCCGGTTGGCAGGCCGCTGGGTGCCGTGGTTGGTGATCGGCTTGTGGCTTGTGCTGGCGGCGGGCATGGTGCCGCTGAGCGGAAAGTTGAGCTCAGTCACCACCGACAGCGCCGTGGACACCCTGCCGGCCAGTGCCGAGTCCACCAAGGTGGCGGTGCTGGACGACCGTCTCCCCGGTGGTGACAGCAGCACGTTCGTCTTCGTGTACCACCGTGCCGGCGGCATGACCGACGCCGACCGCGCGACGGTCGAGCGCCACTACAACACCCTTGCCAAGCGGTACCCGCCGAAGGCGACGGCGGCGGCCGGCGAGGACGACGAGGGCTCACCGGCGAGGCTCTCCACCGACCGCAAGGCGATGATGTTCACCCTTGAGGTGAGCACGGCCTACGGCGCACCGGAGACCATCGTCGGCCCGTTGCGAGACGCCACGAAGGACCGCCCCTCCGGCCTGGAACTCGACGTGACCGGTCCGGGCGCGATCGACGGCGACATGGATGCCGTCTTCGACGGCATCGACGTGCAGGTCCTCCTCACCACGATCGTCGTCGTCACGCTCCTGCTCATCCTCACCTACCGCAGCCCGGTGTTGTGGCTCATCCCGCTCATGGCCGTGGGCGCGGCCGCACTCACCGCGATGGCGACCGTCTACCTGCTCGTCAAGGGCTTCGGCATCGTGGTCAACGACCAGAACTCTGCGCTGCTGACCATCCTCGTGTTCGGCGTGGGCACGGACTACGCGCTGCTGCTCATCGCTCGATATCGGGAGGCACTGCACCACCATGAGAACGTCCGGGTCGCGATGGTCCACGCGCTGCGCGGCGCGGCGCCGGCCATCGTCGCGTCCGCGGCCACCGTGGTCGCCGGCCTGCTCTGCCTGCTCGTCGCGGACCTGAACAGCACCAGCGGGTTGGGCCCGATCGGTGCGGCCGGCATCCTGTGCGCCCTGGTGGCCATGCTGACGCTGTTCCCGGCCGTACTCGTGGTGCTCGGCAGGCGGATCTTCTGGCCGGCCATCCCGCGGTTCAGCACGGCCGTGGAGGAGAAGCCGGGGCTGTGGGGACGGCTCGGCACCGCCATCAGCCGCCGCCGGTGGGTGGCGGCGCTCGGCTCGCTCGGCATCCTCGGCGTACTCGCCCTCGGGCTGGCGGGCAACACCGGCGCCCTGCGGGAGCAGGACCAGTTCCTGTCGGCGCCGGAGTCGGTGACCGGCTTCACCGTTCTGCGCCAGCACTTCCCCGAGCTGGGCGGCCAGCCGATGACGGTCTTCACGCGGCCGGCGCAGCAGGAGCGGGTGCTCGACGTCGTCCAGGACACTCGTGGTGTGGCCCTGGCCGTCCCGGAGCAGACCAGCGGGGGTTGGGCCAACATCTCCGTGTTCCCGAAGGCCGCGCCGGACACCGCCGCGGAGTACGACACGATCAAGCGGGTGCGCACCGCCGTGCACGCGGTGCGCGGGGCGGAGGCGATCGTCGGCGGGCCGAGTGCGGAGAACCTCGACACCGAGGTGACCACCGAGCGCGACGAGAAGCTGGTGATCCCGCTGGTGCTCGCCGTCGTCCTGATCATCCTCGGGCTGCTGCTGCGCGCGATCCTGGCCCCGCTGGTCCTGATGGCCACCGTGATCGTCTCCTTCGCCGCGGCCTTCGGCGGCAGCGTGTTCGTCTTCGACACGATCCTCGGGTTCAAGGGCATCGACTATTCGGTGCCGCTGCTGGCATTCCTGTTCCTGGTGGCACTCGGCGTCGACTACAACATCTTCCTGGCCAGCCGGGCCCGGGAGGAGACCGTGCGACTCGGCACCAGAGAGGGCATGCTCAAAGCCCTCTCCGCCACCGGTGGCGTCATCACCTCGGCGGGCCTGGTCCTGGCGGCCACCTTCGCGGTCCTCGCCACACTTCCGCTGGTGATGCTGGTCGAGGTCGGCTTCCTGGTCGCCTTCGGCGTGCTGCTCGACGCCCTGCTGGTGCGGTCGGTCCTGGTGCCCGCCCTCACCTTGCTCATCGACCGGCGGATGTGGTGGCCGAGCCGGCTGTCCCGTCCAGCGGCGGAGCTGCCGAACGGTCAACAGCCGCTCGCCAACGACGAGGAGCCCGCGCTGCAACGGTGAGCGTGGCGACACGGACGAGATCCGGGGCAGGGCCCAGGCCCGTCCCGGATTTTTCATGGACCGGACGCTCGCCACCCGTTGATCCTGCGCCGCACGCCAGGGCTCGGGTCGACGCATCGCGGCGTCCTGCCCCGCGGGTGGGCCACTTGTCCTGCGCCGTACGGCCGGGGCTGGGGTCGGTGCGCCCCAGAGTCCTGCCCCGACAGAGAGCCGCACCGGGCCATCGCCCGACCGTCGCAGCCCGTTGACCCTGCGCCGTGCAGCCGGGGGCTGGGGTCGGTGCGCCCCAGAGTCCTGCCCCGACAGAGAGCCGCACCGGGCCATCGCCCGACCGTCGCAGCCCGCTGGCCCTGCGCCGTGCAGCCGGGGCCTGGGGTCGGTGCGCCCCGGGGTCCTGCCCCGACGGCGCGCCGCGCCGGGCCACGCCCGAGGGACGCTGTCTCTTGTCCTGTGCCGCGCCGCCGGGGCGGGTCAGTGCACCGTGGTGTCGTCCCCGGCGGTGAGCCGAGTGATCGGGGCGGGCGGGGCCGTGGCCGGAAGGTCGACCCGAAGCAGCGCGCCACCGCGTGCGGAACGGGCGACGGTGGCCCGGCCGCCGTGGGCGTCGACGACCCGCTGCACGATCGACAGCCCCAGACCGGATCCCGGCAACGCCCGGGCGCTGTCGGCACGGTAGAACCGGTCGAACACCCGCGGTACGTCGGCGGCGTCGATCCCCGGCCCGGCGTCGTCGACCTCCAGCACCGCCGACGCGCCCTCGGCACGGAGCCGGACCTGGACCGGCTGGTCCGCGGGAGACCATTTGCCGGCGTTGTCGATGAGGTTGAGCACCGCCCGCTCCAGCGCAGCGGGACGCCCGCTCACCCACACGGAGGTCACGTCGAGCGCGACCTCGATGTCGGGCACGCGGGAACGCGCCCGGATCACGGCGGCCGCCACCACGTCGGCGAAGTCGAGCACCTCGGTGCTCTCGTCGCTGACGTCACCGCGCGCCAGGTCGGTCAGCTCGGCGACCAGGGTGCTCAACTCGGCCACCTGGGCGCCGAGATCGGTGAGCAGCCGGGTCCGGCTCTCCGCCGGCAGTGCGCTGTCCAGGGTGCCGCGCCGATCGAGCCTGATCAGCAGCTCGGCGTTGAGGCGCAGGCTGGTGAGGGGGGTCTTGAGTTCGTGGGCGGCGTCCTCGGCGAGCAGCCGCTGGGCGCGCCGGGAGTCCCGGAGCGCGGCGAGCATGTCGTTGATCGCCTGGATCAGCCGCCGGATCTCCCCGCCGCCCTCGTCCGGGATGTCGGCATCGAGGTCCCGGGTGTGCGCGACACGTACCGCGGCGGCGGTCAGCCGGTCGATCGGTGCCAGCCCGGTCCGCGCCACGGTCCGCCCGACAAGAGCGCCGCCGACCACGCAGAGCAGCCCGATCAGCAGCATGCCGAATCCGAACCGGTTGATCGGGCTGTCGTCGACGACGCGGGCCACCTGGACCGCGCCGTCGCCCGCCCGCAGCGTGTAGATGGCGTAGCCGTCCTCGTCGCTGTCGTTCGACTCCATCAGGTCGGCCGACGCGCCCTGCGTCACGCGCCCGGCTTGCTCGCTGACCGGGGGCAGCGCGGGTTGGCCGGCCGGCGTCCGGATCGAGCCGTCGGGCAGGATGACCCGCACCAGCCGACCTGATCCGGGATACGGCGGTAGCTGAACCTCCGCCAGACCGGCACGCTCCGCGTTCGTCGCCAGGACGCGGGCGTCGGCGCGCAGTTCGTTCTCGGCGGTCCTCTGCAGCTCCCAGCCCATGAGCTGGCTGGCCACCTGGAAAGCGAGGAACACGCTGACCGCGATGGCCGTCGCCGCGATCACCGTCAGCCTGGCCCGCAGGGACCGCCTGCGCCACCATCGGGTCAGCCGGCGCGGTTGCCGGCCCGCGGGCCTGCTCACGGAGGAGTCTCCCGCAACGTGTATCCCAGGCCGCGCAGTGTGTAGATCAGTCGCGGCTCGCCCTCGGCCTCCAACTTGCGGCGCAGATAGCTCACGTACACCTGGAGGTTGTTGGCGGTGGAGCTCATGCCGTAGCCCCAGATCGCCTCGAACAGCGCGTCGCGGGTCAGGACCCGGGTCGCGTTGCCCATGAGGACCTGCAGGAGGGCGAACTCGGTACGGGTCAGGCGCAGCGGCCGCCCGCCCCGCCACGCCTCGAACCTGTCGGGATCGAGCCGGACGTCGGCGAACGACAGGATGTGCGACTCCTCGTCGGCCGGCGCGCGCCGGCGCAGCAGGGCCCGCACCCGGGCCAGCAACTCCTCCGTGGCGAACGGCTTGGGCAGGTAGTCGTCGGCGCCCGCGTCCAGCCCCGCGACCCGGTCGGAGACCTGGTCGCGGGCGGTCAGCATCAGCACCGGCAGATCCCGACCCGCGGCCCGCAACCGCCGGCAGGTCTCCAACCCGCCGAGGCGGGGCATCATCACGTCGAGGATCAGCAGGTCCAGCGTGTCACCGCCGGCTCCATCGACGCCGTCGAGCACGGCGAAACCGTTGGCGACGGTGCTGGTGTCGTACCCCTCGACCTGGAGCACCCGCTCCAGCGAATCGCGGATGGCCGCTTCATCATCCGCGATCATGATCCGCACGCCGGCCCGCCCCCCTCCAGTCGATGCTTTTCCGCTCATTGTCCCCGAGCAACCTGAGGCCAGGCTTAGAGCGTCGCTGGGGATCACGCTCTTACGGATACGCGAGAAATGGAAGGCGGCGAGGCGTGACCGGTGTGCCGCACCCGTCGCGCCTCGCCGCATGCTGTGTTCCGCCCGCGTTGTCTACGATCCGGTGGCAGCCTCCGTCTGCTCCTGCGGGGCCGGAGTGTCGTCGGTCGAGGCGGTGAGCGGGCTTCTGCCTCTACTGAGGGCGAGGTAGATCACTCCGGCGACGGCGACGCCGATGAACCAGGAGTACGGGCCCAGCTTGGCCCCGTATCCGGACGGGCCGTAGACGGGCAGGATGCTGGAGAAGACCGAACCCACCGCGGCGGCCACGAGCGCCCGGACGTTCCAGCCGCCCTGGAAGCGGAACTCCCCGTCCTCCTGGTAGAGCGCGGGCACGTTCAGCTGGGTCTTCCTGATGAGGTAGTAGTCGACGACGAGCACGCCGAAGAGCGGGCCCATCGTCGAGCCGATGGCGTTGACGAAGCTGGGGGCGTTGTCCCACGGGTGCAGCGGGTAGAGCAGCAGCGCGATAAGAGCGGCGATGAGACCGCCACGTCGGAAGGTCACGTACTTCGGTGCCACGTTGGCGAAGTCGAAGGCGGGGCTGACGAAGTTGGCGACGACATTGATGCCGAGCGTGGCGACGGCGAAGGTCAGGGCGGCGAGCAGGACGAGGGCCGCGCTGTCGAACTTGGCGGATATGTTGGCCGGTTCGAGGATGACCTCCCCGTACACCTTGCTGGCGGCGGCCGTGGTGATGGCCGCGACGAGGGAGAAGAGGATCAGGTTGACGGGCAGGCCCCAGACGTTGCCCTTCTTCAGGGTCTTCACGTCGGGGGTGAAGCGGGCGAAGTCACCGAAGTTGAGGAACAGGGCCGCGAAGTAGGTGACCCAGGTGGCGGCTATCGCGGCGATGGCGGCGAACGAGCCGGGGCTGACGTCGAGTCCGGTGGCGCTCTTGGCGAGGGCGCCCAGGTCCTTGGCCGGCATGTCGACCGAGAAGGACAGCGCGCCGGCCTTCACGGACAGCGCGATCGCCAGCACCAGCATCATCAGCCAGACCGCGGGTCCGGCGAAGTCCTGGAAGCGGCGTACCGTCTCCATGCCCTTGCTGATGATGAGCAGCTGGGCGGCCCAGACGCCGAGGTAGCACAGCACTTCGAGGCCGCTGTGGTCGAAGAGGTGAGTGGTCTCGTGCAGGTGCCTGGGGCCGTCGTAGCGGACGAGGAAGGCGACGATGGCGCCGGCCGCCGCGCTGGTCTGGGCGCCGTACCAGAAGGTGGCGACCACGGCCCGGGCGAGCGCCGGGACGTTGGCGCCGAAGGTGCCGAACGAGGCGCGGGCGAGGACGGGATAGGGGACGCCGGTCTTGACGCCCGCCCTGCCCATGAGGGTCATCAGCCAGTAGATGACCAGCGAGCCCACGCCGATGCCGATGAGGAACTTGAGGGTGTTGCCCGCGACGAGGAACAGACTGGCGGCCAGGAAGTAGCCGTAGAGACTGTGGACGTCCGAGGTCCAGACGTTGAAGATGCTGAAGGCGCCCCACTTGCGCTCGGTGGCCGGGGCGAGATCCTCGTTGTACAGACGGGGGGAATACCCCGGCGGGGTGGCAGTTCTGTCCGCGTCCGCGCTGTCCGTCGCCGTCATGTGGTGCTCCTTGGTGCTGGCTGCGACATGTGCCTCCGGCATGCACCGGATGGTTGAAGCGAAGACAACGGCCTGTGTATTGCACCCGGATGCCCGGCACGTAACGGACTCGTCAACGGAAAATACTTTCCAGTTCCCGTGGTGAGCGTGCCTTCGGCGCAGGCCGGTGCGACTTGGTACCCATCAGGTACGACAGCTCCCAGCGGGCTGACACTGTTGAACCCATGACGGCCCGCTTCGCCGGGCACGGTCTCTGCCGATGTCAGTCGGCCGATGGCGGGGGCAACGTGTCGACGAGGCCGAGGAGTCCTCGCAGAGCCGGTGTGGCGGCACCCGGTCGGTGGGCCAGGGCGAGGTCCACGGTGGGCATGGGCGCGGTCACACGTTTGAGTCGCACGCCCGGTATGCGCAACGCACGGGCACGCCCCTCGGGCACCGGGGCGATGCCAAGGCCCGAGGCGACGCTCAGCAGCAACTGTTCGTCGTCGGGTTCCTCCCGCACGATGCGCGGCCCCCCGTCGGGCCACAGCTGTCGGCTGATCAGGTCGTGCATTCCGGGCGCGTTCTCGCGCGGCCAGAGGATCACCGGTTCGGCGGCGATGCGCCCGCGGGTGACCCTTCGTGCGCCGGCGAGGGGATGCTCCGCGGGGACGGCCACGAGGAGTTCTTCGCGGGCGATGTGCCGGCACTCCAGGCCCTCGCCGTCCAGCGGGGGCCGTACGAACGCGGCATCCAGCCTGCCGGCCAGCAGCTCGGTGATGTTGTGGGCGGTCCACCCCGTCCGCACGACGAGCTCCACGTCCGGATGGAGGGTGCGGAACGCGGCGAGGAGGGCGTCGACGGGGCCGCCGCGGGCGGAGCGCGTCAGGGCCAGACGCAGCTGCCCCTGCCGTCCGCCGACGGCCGCACTGATACGTTCCTGCGCCGCGGCCGCGTGGGCGAGCAGTTCGCCGGCTTCATGGGCCACGACCTCGCCGACGACGGTCAACCGGCAGCCCCGGCTGCCCCGTTCGAGCAACTCGGCACCGATCTCCCGTTCCAGCGCCCTGATCTGCTGGCTCAGCGCGGGCTGGGCGATGTGCAGCCGGTGCGCGGCCCGCGTGAAGTTCAACTCCTCGGCCAGCACGAGGAAGTAGCGCAGCCGCCGCAGGTCCATCCGCCAACTATAAGCGCGGCTTATCGCATGGAAGGTGACTGGTCTTGGACAGGCCTTCAACTCCCCGCCGACAGTGACAACAGGACGGTTCGACGATCGAGGGGGAGACATGCGCGACAGGTTCGACGCGGTTGTCGTCGGCGCCGGAGTCATCGGCCTCACCACCGCACTGCGCCTGCAGCAGGCCGGTTCCCGGGTCGCCGTGGTCACGGCCGAGCCGCCCGGCGAGACGACGTCCTCCGTCGCCGCGGCCGTGTGGTACCCGACCCGCACCCGGTTCGAACCGCGCGTACTGGAGTGGGCCACCCGCACCCACGACGAGTTCACCCGCCAGGCGGCGGACGGGGTGCCCGGTGTGGTCATGCGCCCCACCCGGATGCTGCTGCGCGGCCCGAACCACGACATCCCCTGGTGGGCCTCCGCCCTTCCCGACCTCCGCGTCCTGCGCGGGGACGAGGTACGGGCCCCGTTCAGCGGTGGCTGGGCGTTCACCGTTCCGACCGTGGAGATGTCCCACTACCTGCCCTGGATTCAGCACACCTTCTCCATGGCGGGCGGCACGCTGATCCATCGCCGCATCGACGCCCTGGAACAGGCAGGCGTTTGGGCGCCCGTGGTGGTGAACGCATCCGGCCTCGCCACCCGCACCCTCTGCGGCGACACCGAAGTACGGCCGGCGCGAGGACAGTTGGTCCTCGTCGCCAACCCCGGGCTGCGCACATCCGTGCGCGACGAGGACAACGCCGACGGCACCACCTACATCCACCCCCGCAGCACGGACGTCGTACTCGGCGGCACGTTCGAGATCGACGAGTGGGACATCACACCGTCCCCCGCCACCGCCGCCGCGATCCTGCGCCGCTGCACCGACCTGCTGCCGGAACTGGCAGGCGCCCCGGTCCTGGGCCACCAAGTGGGCCTACGCCCCTTTCGCGACAGCGGAGTTCGCCTGGAGGCCGACCCACGCCCGCCCGGCCGGATACGCCGACTGGTGCACAACTACGGCCACGGAGGCGCCGGCGTCACCCTCGCCTGGGGCTGCGCGGACGCCGTAACCACCCTTGTGCACCAACCCCGTTAGCACCTCTCCCCTACTCAAGGAACCGGGGTACGCCGATGGAAGCCACCGAACCCGCAGAGACGACCACGCCCGACACACCCACCGGTGTCACACCGCAACCCGGCCAACCGCCTACGGGGCCCCGCGCCAAGGTGCGGCGCCGCACGCTCCTGCTCGGCGCGCTCGGCCTGGCCGCCGTCACCGTCACGCTCGCCGAGATGGAGTCGAGAGCGCGCGACGACGACGAACCAACCGTGTTCACCGTGCCCGACGGCCACGCCGCCAGCGTGGCGTTCAGCCCGGACGGCACCACGCTCGTCGCCGGACTGTCCGGGGTCCGGGGCATCAACAGCACGCTGCGGTCGTGGAAACTCGCCAAGGGCACCTCGACCACCCCCTGGCCCGACCAGGTCGAGGAGGTGACGAAGGTGGCCTTCAGCCCGGACGGCAGGACACTGGCCGTGGCCGGCACCCTTCAAGTGACCCTGTGGGACGCGGCGAAACCCACCGGCGTGGCCCTGCCCCTCCCCACCCTGGACGTGGCGTTCTCACCGGACGGCAAGACCCTGGCCACCGGGAACCACGACGGCGCGGCCCGGCTGTGGGACCTGGCCACCGGAACCGTCGCCAACACCCTTACCGCCGAGGGCATGACCGTGGTCAACGCGGTGGCGTTCAGTGGGGACGGAAGCATCCTGGCCACCGGCAGTGAGGGCGACCCGGTACGGCTGTGGGACCTGCACGACCTGCCCTCCCCCACCGTCGACGCCACCCTCGAAGCCCCGCACCGGCAAGGCCTCGAGCCAGTCGCGCTCCCGTCGAGGGGCACCACGATGGCCACCGGCGACGACCACGGCATCATCCGCGTGTGGGACACGATGGGCGGCAGCCAGATGGTCACGTACAAGGGCCACACCGGCCCGGTCACGGCGCTGGCGTACAGCCCGGACGGGGACATCCTGGCCACCGGCAGCGACGACAGGACCGTGTGCTTGTGGGACACGAGCGAGATCTCCCTCTTCCCCCTCGACACCTTCACCGGCCACACCGACAAGGTGACATCGGTGGCGTTCAGCCCCGACGGCAGGACCGTGGCTTCGGGCAGTCTCGACGGCACGGTTCGGCTGTGGCCGATCCGGTGACCCCAACTCCTCTGCAGAACAGGTCAGTTGATCATCGAGGGGATCCAGTCATGACTGTCAAAGACGCAGAGCCCGCAGCCGGAACGATGTTGCACGGCAGAGGCGGAACCGCGTTCCTGGAGCGCGAGACCGTCGAGCTGGACCGGGCGGGGATCAGGCTGTCCATCCCTCTCGACGCGATCCGGACCGTCTCCGTCACCAGGGGCAGCCGCACCGCCGCCGAGATCCACCTGAACTCGACGGTCGCCCGAGCCGAGCCGACCACGGTCTGCACGATCAGCTCCCGCAACACCGAGGCAGTAGAGGCCTTCGCACGCGCCGTCAACGCGGCGCTCCCGCAACGGGACGAAGCCGAAAGACGCATCGACGGCGCGGCCCTCGTGACGGCCGGGGAGCGACCCTGGTATTCCTGGACACGGGTCAGGACGCTCCCGTCCCCGGGCCAGTGGTGGGCCCGGGCGACGCTCACCTGCCTGTTCATCCTCGGCCTACTGCCGCCCCTGTCCGCGGGCGATGGACGCCTCGCCCAGCTCTGGGCCGGCCTTTTCTCGTGGTTCGCCTTCGGCTGCTTCCTGGCCCGGGGCGCCTGGCGCGCGACGGTGACCTGGTGGCTGCTGCACCGCTACGGTGTGACGACCGTCGCCGCCAATGCGGGCTTCCGCAGTGGGCCGCCCGACGACCCCGGCAACGGAACCGTCGTGTACGAGTTCATCGACACCAGAGGAACGTCTCACCATTTCGATCGACCCGGCCGCTCGGGGGCGCCGGACAAGAGGATCTCGTACGACCCGGCCCGACCCGACTTCGCCAGGGGGTCGGCCCGGCCCTGGGTCAGGACCCTGTTCCTGCTGATCCGCCTGCTCGTCGTAGTACCGATCGTGCTTTGCATGGCGGCCTACCTGCTGTGGTACTTCACCATCGCGACGGACCCGGAAATGGCCTACTCATTCGACTGCTTCCGTCGGAACTGGTGAGGGGCGGCAACAGGGGCCGGCCGGCGAGCCTCACCCCGCGCGCTTGCCCTGCCTGGATGTCAGGTGCCGGGGCCAGACCCGTACCGTGTCGGGTCTGGCCCCGGTCCGTCAGTTCTGCAGGCGCCAGTGCTGGTTGGCGCCGCCGGAACAGGTCCACAGCTGGACCTTCGTCCCGTTGGCCGTTCCCTGGCCGTTGGCGTCCAGGCAGAGTCCCGACTGTGCTGCTGTGATCGTGCCGTCGGGGTTGATGTTCCATTGCTGGTCTGCCTGTCCGCTGCAGTCCCAGATGGCCGCCGGGGTTCCGTTGCCCGCCCCCTGGCCGACGCCCAGGCACTTGTTGCCGTAGACCACCAGCTGCTTTCCGGTGGAGTAGGTCCAGCGCTGGTTGGCGCCGCCGTTGCAGTCCCACAGCTGTGCCTGCGTGCCGTTCGTCGTGGTCGAGTTGTTGATGTCGAGGCAGCGTCCCGACTGCTGGCCGATGATCTGCTGGTTGCCGGACTGCGGGGGCGGCGGCTGGTTCGAGTCGAACTGGGTGAAGAACTGCCACACCGCGGCCGACGTCCAGGTGCGCCAGCCGCTGCCGCCGCCGTCGACGGGGCCCGGGTCGTGCCCGCCGTCGAACGCGGCCCAGACGACGGGGTATCCGGCCCGGCATCCGGAGTAGGCGGTGATGATGTGTGTCCGGCTGCCGGCCGCCGGCTCGGGCGGGTTCTGCTGGGTGCAGCCGTTGTTGCGGACGAAGGTGTTGCGCAGGTCCCGGCCGGACTGGATGGGCAGCACGTTGTCCTGGATGCCGTGCAGCCCCATGTAGGCGATGGGCTGGGTGCCGCCGTTGCAGCCGCTGAGGTTCGCGCCCGAGTAGACGGAGACTGCGCGGAAGACGTTTGCCCGGGAGCAGGCGATCGCGTACGACATGCCGCCGCCGTAGCTGAAGCCGCCGGCGAACACCTGGGTGGTGTCGACGCACAGACCGGCCTTGAGCTGGTCGACCATGGCGTCGACGAAGCCCAGGTCCTGGTTGTTGGGGTTGGCCCAGCCGTTGCCGTTGCCCTGGGGAGCGACGAAGATCGTGCCGTTGTTCGCCTGGTCCGCGAGGCGCCGCAGCCCGTAGTAGGACCAGTTGTAGCCGTCGCTCCCGCCCGAGTCGACGTCGTTCGCCGTGCCGCCCCGCCAGTGGAAGCCGAAGTACAGCCGGTAGGCGCGGTTGTTGTCGTAGTTGGCGGGGATCCGCAGGATGTAGGTGCGGTTCTGGCCGCCGCTCTGGATCGTGCGGGTGCCACTCGTCAGCGTCGGGGCCTTGCCGCAGCCGGAGCTGGGCGCCGCGAGGGGGTGCGCGTCCGATGCGGGTACGGACGCGCCGGGGGTGCTGCTGAACGCGGTGCCCGCGGCGGACACGACGAGAAGTGCCGCTGCCGCTAAGGCCACCAGGAGCGGACGGCGTTTCCTGCTCTCCCTGTGCTCCTTCTTCATGCTCTCCTTCTTCCTTGGTGGGGGGTGGTGGTGCTTCAGACGGTGGTGATGGTCCACGCGTTGTTGGTGCTGGAGTTCGGCGTCCACAGCACCGTGGTGGAGCCGGCCGTGGTGCTGCCGCTGCCGTCGAGGGCGGTGCCGGTGCCCCGGTTGACGATCTGGTAGCGGTTGTCGCCGAGGCTGGTGAGTGACCACTGCTGGTTGTTGCCGCCGTTCCAGGTCTCCTGGCGGGCGGGAGCGCCGTTGGCGGCGTTGCCCCAGCTGTCGGCGGCCATGCCGTTGGTGCGGTTCATGATCCGGTAGTAGCCGTTGCCGAGGTCGATCAGCTGCCACTGCAGGTTGGTGCTGCCGTCGTAGTTCCACTGCTTGAGGTTGGAGCCGGAGGCCACGTTGCCCCCGCTGTCGAGCACCAGTCCGCTGGTGACGTTGGCGATCCTGACCCAGGTCGTGGAGCCGCCCGGCGGGCGCAGGACGGGGATCTCACCGGAGAAGGTGAGCTTGACCGTGTACGCCAGCGCGCTGAACGGCGCGTTGGCGGAGGGCATGGTGAGGTGCAGGCCGGACGCGTCCTGGGTCGGGGCGGGCAGGTTGATGTAGGTGCCGGCGGTGTTGCCCAGCAGTTGGGCGCTCGTCAGGCTGCTGAGGTTGATCTGGTTCGAGTTCAGCGTCGTGATCGTCAGGGTGCCGCCCTGCCAGCCCAGGGCGGTGGCGTAGAGGACCTTGTTGTCCTTGCTGCGGGTGAACCGGATGTCCTGCGGTTTGCCGGCCACCGGCCCGCTGAAGGAGCCGCCGCCCATCTTGGTGGGGCCCTCGCCGTAACTGGACCAGGAGCGGGTGGAGTAGACGGCCTCTCCGAAGCGGCCGAGCCAGTCCCCCATCGCGAGCAGGATGGACTGCTGCCCGGAGGGGATGGTGCCGTCGGCCATGGGGGCGATGTTGAGCAGCATGTTGCCGCCCTTGCTGACCCGGTCGATCAGCGAGTGGAGCAGGGCCTGGGTCGAGTAGTAGCCGATGCCCACCGTGTAGCACCAGCTGGAGGAGGAGATGCTGTCGTCGGTCAGCCAGTAGGGGGTGAGCAGACCTGCCGGGCCGCCGCGCTCGAAGTCGAAGACCTCCCCCTTGTTGTTGAGGCCGTCCTTGTAGGTGGCGACCACGTCCTTGTTCCAGGCGACGGCCTGGTTGTAGTAGTGCGCGAGGAACTGCAGCCGGTAGGACTCCTGCACCTGGTTCAGGGCGAAGTCCTGCCAGACCAGGTCCGGTTGGTAGCCGTCGATCACCTCGACCAGCTTGTCGTACCAGAGCTTGTTCTCCGCGGCCGAGCCCTGCTGGCCGTAGAGGATGCGCAGCGTCGGGTCAGACTGGTTCGGCACGTGGTCGTAGAAGCCGTTGAAGTGGTAGGCGTGGTGCAGCGAGGCCATGAACTTCAGTCCCTGCCCGCGGATGGCCTGCGCGTGCAGTGCCACCAGGTCGAGCTTGGGGCCGTGCTGGACCGAGTTCCAGGGGTTGGCGCGGCTGTTCCACATGGAGAAGCCGTCGTGGTGCTCGGCGACCGGGCCTGCGAATCTGGCGCCAGCGGCCTTGAACAGCCGGGCCCAGGCGTCCGGGTCCCACTTGCCGCCCTGGGAAACCAGTTTGGGGGCGAACTGAACGAAGGTGCCCGCCTTGTCACGGCCGCCGTCGATGAAGTTGTGGTACGGCCAGGCCGCGGGGTCGCCGTAGGTGGCCTTGTGGTGGTTGTTCTCGGCGGAGCCGCCGATGTACATGTTGCGCGGGTACCACTCGTTGCCGAACGCGGGAACGCTGAAGACGCCCCAGTGGTAGTAGATGCCGAACTTGGCGTCCTGGAACCAGGCCGGGGCCGGGGGATGCTGGTCCACCGAGGACCAGCTCGCGGTGTAACTCTGGGGACCCTCGGTCGCAGCTGCTTCGGGGGCGAATCGCAGCAGGCCGACGGCCGCCGACGCACCGGCCGCCGCCAGCAGTCGGCGCCGGCTGAGCGGCAGGGGGGAGGAAGTCATGAGGGGGCCTTTCGGAGGGATCGGGCAGGCGCAGGAAGCCCGCCGGTCACGGGGTCAGTCGCGTGTCCACTTCTGGTTGCTGCTGCCGTTGCAGGTCCACAGCTGCAGCAGGGTGCCGTTGGCCGTTCCGGCGCCGGTGGCGTCCAGGCACAGGCCGGACTGGTCGCCGGTGATCGTGCCGTCGGCGTGGAGCGTCCACTTCTGGTTGGCGCCGCCGTTGCAGTCCCAGATGTCCGCCTTGGTGCCGGGGCTGGTGCCCTGCCCCGCGGCGTCCAGGCAGACGCTGCCGTAGACCCGCAGCTCACCGGCGGAGGTGTTCGTCCACTGCTGGTTGCTGCCGCCGTTGCAGTCCCACAGCGCCACCTGGGTGCCGGCCGTGTGCGACTGGTTCGGTACGTCCACGCACCGGCCGGAGCCGACGCCGACGATCGCGGCGGTCGTCCCGCCGTCGTTGCCGCCGCTGCCGGGCGTGATGGACAGGTTGTCGAACTGTGCCGTCTCGCCCTGGCTGGTCCCGTAGCCGATCTGTCCGGCGGCCCAGGTGCTGTCGTTCGCGGTACCGACCGTGGCGCCGTCGACGGCGGCGGTGATCGTGGTGCCGTTGAAGGTGAGGCCCAGGGTGTGCCACCGGTTGGTGCCGAGCGCGGCGGTCGTGCCGCGGGCCAGGGTGGTGACGGTGCCGTTGGTGTTGGAGTTGAGGATCGACCAGGCCCCGGTGTCGCTCACCCGCAGACGGTAGGCGTTCTGCCCGCCGCCGCGGTCGTAGTCGTGCGCGCCCGCACGGCCGATCAGTTCGACGTATCCGGGCTGTTCGAGCAGCACGTCCGACGACAGGGTGTAGTTGCCCCAGCCCGTCTCACCGAGCAGGGCGTGCGGATCGGTCAGCGAGTCCCAGGTGATCGGCTTCTGTGGGCTCATCTGGCGCACGCACTTTCCGCTACGGCCGCCCCCGCAGGCCACCGTCTCGAAGGCGCCCTGCCAGTCCATGAGGTACTTCGCCTCGCTGCCGGCGGTGTAGCCGTCGAAGGAGTCGCTGTACGGCAGCTTCAGCGCGCTCTTGGCGGGACCGGTGGCGGTGCCCTTGCCCTGCCCGGTCGTGGTGGTCAGCGTGTACAGGTGGCCGGGCTGGACGGTCAGGCTGAAACCGCCGCCGGACGGGGTGATGTCCGCGCTGTGCACGAAGTGGTCGGCCGGGTTGGCGGACGCGACGTTCGTGGACCAGACGTGGACGGTGCCGGTGGACAGCCCCCCGGTGACGTTGAAGTTCAGCGTCTGCGCGCTGCCGGCGTCCATGGTCTCGATGACCGTGGAGTAGTCGGAGTTGTTGGTGGACTTCAGCGAGACATAGCTTCCGTTGGCGCGGTTGCCCCCGAGGTAGCCGCTGGAGGCGTCCAGGTAGTGCCATCCGATGGAGGTGAACTGGCTGGTGTGCGCCATCACCCAGGTGTTCTTGCCGATCGAGTACGAGCCGGACCAGGGCTGCGAGGCCAAGGCCAGACCCATCGTGGGGTACGGCAGGTTGGGGGTGAGCGCCGCGACCACCGGCCAGTTGAAGTACGCGGTCATCCGTCCGTCGATGTACCCGCGGTTGATGCCGCGGGCCATGGCCTGCGCTCCCCCGTTGTAGTCGTCCGAGCCGTTCTCGCTCGCCCACAGCGGCTTGCCGGAGTTCAGGGCGGCCGCCGGCACCGTGCAGGTGGACTGGGAGGACCGGTAGCCGCAGGGATAGTGCGTGCCGACGGCGCTCACCGCGGCAGCGAACGCCGGGTTGGAGTTGACGTCGTTCGCCACGGACCAGTCCGAGTCGGCCGCGACGATCTTGACGCTGCCATAGCCGTTGCTGTTGAGCGCGCTGCGCAGCTGCTGGTACCAGGAGACGTTGTAGCCGCGCTCGTTCCAGCCGCCGAGGTAGTCGATGCTCAGCCCGTGCTGCTTGGCGCAGCCCAGCCACGAGACCAGGTAGTTGACCATGTCGGTGGACCAGAAGTTCCCGTTGCCGATCCAGCCCGGGGCGCCCCAGGCGAGCCCATACAGCTTGATGTTGGGGTTACGGGCCTTGGCCTGCTCCATCAGCCACCATTCGTAGCCCCGGTCGCAGTTGAGGTCGGAGCGGGTGTGCTGGTGGCTGGGCTCGGCTCCCGAGGTGGAGTTGGTGTCCCCGCCGACCTCGGCCTTGAGCAGCTGCAGGGAGGCGCCGTAGCCGGGCTTGAAGAGGTAGTCGAGGACCTGGCCGCGCTGGGGCTCGGGGTAGTCGATCAGGAGTCTGCTGTTGCCGCCTCCCCCGCTGATGGCGCCGACGCCGTCGAAGGTCCGTCCGCCGGAGGTGCCGTTGAGGGTGATGGAGGTGGCGGCCCGGGCCGGCGTGGCGGCTGTGCCCACGACGCCTCCGGCGGCCAGGACGAGGCCGGCGACCACGGCCGTCGGGACACGCAGGCGCCGTAACAGCCGTGCGATTGCTGACACGGTGGGTTCCTTTCGCAGGTGGGGGGTGTCCACGGCCGGTGCGGTCGGCGGACGGTTCAGGACGCTTCAGGGCGGTTCAGCGGACGAAGAAGTCCTGGTTGGTGCCGGGGGCGTTCTTGCACTGCCACTGGTCCAGTTGCTGGCCCTGGTTGCTGCCGCCGCCGTAGACGTCCAGGCACAGACCGCTGTTGCGGTTCTGGAAGGCGTAGGAGCCGTCGGACTGGCGCACGGGCAGCCAGAGGCCGTTGGCCGCTGTACCGGGAGGTTGTTGGACGATGTCCGGGGTGCCGGCCGTCGTGGAGCTGCCCGCGACCGCGACGTCCTGGCCGGAGTTCTGGGCGCGCAGTTCGCCGTAGCCGCCCGAGGCCGGCACGAACTGGAACTGCTGGTTGCTCTGCCCGTTGCAGGTCCACTGGTCGATCGCGGCGCCCGAGCTGCTGGAGTTGCCGTACACGTCGAGGCACAAGTTGTCCTGGGCGACGACGAGTTGGTGGTAGCCGGCCGGGAAGCCCTCGCCGCCGGAGGAGGCGGGAGTGAGATAGACGGCGAACGCGTCGTGCGCGGCCTGGAACGTCAAGGGCACGGTGATAGAGCCGCCCGAGGCGCTCAGGTTCTGGTCGTAGACGGTCTGCGGCGCGGCGAGGGGGGCCTGGTCCGGGATGCGGTGCACGGTGACGTGGACGCTGCCCGCGTTCGTCAGCCAGGGCACGGACGACAGGCCGTTGAAAGTCACAGTCGAGGTACCGGAGTTGCCGTTCGCGTCGCCGATGATCGCCACCGCGCGCTTGTTGGCGGGGTCCTCGGAGGCCGAGATCGCCGTCGAGCCGACCTGGCCGGAGGTGGCGACCAGGGTGCCGGTCATGTCCGCGTAGTCCCGAAGCGCCCACCAGTTGCCGGTCGGCTGCCAGGTACCGCCGCTCTGGGTGAGGACGCCGGTCAGGTTCGGAGTCACGCAGCACACCCAGTTGCCGCGCATCGCGTTGGTGTACCCGGACTGTGCGAACCGTGCCAGGTACCAGGCCGTCACCCCGGCGGTCTGCCGGTCGGCCGGCTGGTACTCGTTCGAGGACAGCGGCAGCGGTCCGATGCCCGCCGCGGTCAGGGCACTGTTGAGGGACTGGGAGACGGTGACCGGGTCGTCGACGTCCCCCTCGTTGTGGTTGGCGATCATGTCCGGTACCGTCCCGGCCGCCTTCACGTGCGCGAGCCAGGCCCGCCATTGGCCCGGGTTGCGCTCCGGGGTGAACGCGAAGGACGGGCCGACGATCTGCGCGCCCGGGGCGATACGACGTATCTCTCGGTAGGCGGTGTCCCACATCTGGAAGTACTGGGCGCTGTTCACGCCCCGGGTCCAGAAGACGGAGATGTCGGGCTCGTTCCAGATGTCGTAGGAGAACGAGAGCCCCGAAGCCTGGAGTGCCCCCACCGTGGAGTCGATGAAGCCGATCCAGTTGGAGCAGTCGCCGTTGTCGCACGGGTATCTCGTGTTGGACGGCTGCCCGCCGTTGGCGCCGTAGATGTCGCTGACCAGTACCTGGTACTGCGCGTGGTACGGCGGCTGGGTGAGGCGTTTCGCCTGGGCGACGATCGAGTCGAGGTCGGCCCGAGTGGCCGATCCGTACTGGTAGTTGTCCTTGATCCAGCCGCCGGAGAACCAGCCGCCGCCGCGGAACGCGTTGATCCCCAGCGGCTTGATGAACTGGTCCGCCGGCTGGCTGCCGTCCTGCGTGAAACCGTAGAGGAACCCCTCCCCCACGCCGGTCGACGGGCCCCGCGTCGACGCCAGGTTCACGCTCAGCGCCTCGCCCGAGGCGGCACGGCTCTCGGCCGTCGCCGACAGTTGCAGCACGAACGCCAACACGATGCCTACGGCCAGTAGCAGACGGCCGGGTCGCGCTCTCGTCCTCATGCGGGTCCTCCTGCGTCACGCATCACGGGGTCAGCTCAGTGACCACTGCTGGTTGGATCCGCCGTTGCAGGTCCACAGTTCGACGGGGGTGCCGTTGGCGGTGGCAGCGCCGGTCACATCCAGGCACAGGCCGGACTGGGCGCTGGTGATCGTGCCGTTGGCGTTGACGTTCCACTGCTGGTTGGTCTGGCCGTTGCAGGTCCAGGTGATGACCTTGGTGCCGGGGCTGGTGCCCTGGTTGGAGGCGTCCAGGCACAGCCGGCTGCTGCCGGAGTACACGGAAAGCTGCCGGGAGTCGGTCTTGGACCAGGTCTGGTTCGCCGCTCCATTGCAGTCGCGGATCTGCGTCTGCGTACCGGGGGACGTGGACGCGCCCGGCACCTCCAGGCACTTGCCCGCGCCCACCGCATGCAGCGCGGTCGACGTACCGCCGCCTCCCGAGCCGTAGCCGGCCGCGGTGATGCTCGCCTGGACGGCGTTCTCCGTGGCGTCGGAGGGGTAGCCGGCCGTGATGGCGCCCTCGAAGAACTCGCCGGTGCCCGAGACGCTGTTGTCTCCGCCGGTGCCGAGCAGGACGGAACTGTCGACCTTCATCGGCGAGTAGCCGTTCGGCAGAGGTCCGGAGAAGGTGGTGGTCAGCCCGCCACTCGCGCCGTTGCCGTATTTGAGGGTGAAGTTGCTCGTGCCGTTGTTCTTCTCCCAGGCGCTGACGAACGGGTAGTGCACACCTGGGTTGTTCGGGTCCTTGTTGGAGCCGGTGTTGGTGTGGAACATGCCGTTCTCCAGGTCGGCCTCCACCCACGGCCCCGACCCGGTGCAGCCGCCGAACCAGCAGGCGTTGCCCCAGTAGATGGCGTTCATGGTCGCGTTGCCGGTGTCGGTGTGGGTGTTCTCACCGAGGCCGTAGTCGAAGCAGCACCACTGGTTCGTGTAGTTCGACGACGTCACCATGTAGATCCCCGAGGGCTGGGATCCGGTGGGGACGCCTTTCGCGTTGTCGTGCCGGTAGCCGACGCCCTGGGCGACCTTGACGCCGAAGACCTGGTGGCCGGCCGCGGTCACCGGCAGGGCCATGGCGTCCGCGCCGACGTCGGACCCGTTCGGACCCGGGCCCTTCCAGTAGCCGCCCCAGGAGATCGGCATGTCGTTGTGCTGGGCGGTCTGGTCGTAGATCTTCGTGATCGTGCACGACGTGCCCGAGCAGAACGACACCTGGGACGCGCCGTCCGCGTATCCGCCGGCGCCGAGCACTCCGATGTCGCGGTAGCTGTGGTCGGAGGACCGCTGGATCTGGTACAGCGGTCCGTTGTACGACGCGAAGAGCGCTCTGGTCGTGGCGTGCGCCGTCACGCAGGGCGTACCGCCCGCGGCGTAGAGGTCGCACGGGAGCGACCCGTCCGCCACACGCGGCGCGTCCGTCGCGGACCGCGGGGACGTGGCGAACGCCGGGGCGCCGAACGCGGCCACGATCATCGCCAGGACGACAAGGAGCACGGCTTTCCCTCGCCTGCGGGGGCGATCACCGGCTGGTTCGAGCATGGAAACCTCCTCCAGGATTCGAATGCGGAGTCACCCCAACGTCCACCGCTGGCTGCTGGCGCCGTTGCAGGTCCGCAGTTCGGCGAGGGTGCCGTCGGCGGTAGCCCCTCCGGCGACGTCCAGGCACAGGCCCGACTGGACGCCGGTGATCGTGCCGTTGGAGTTCAGCGTCCACTGCTGATTGCTCTGGCCGTTGCACGACCAGATCTCCACCTTGGTCCCGGGCGTGGTCTGGTTGTTGTAGGCGTCCAGGCACCTCTGGCTGCTGCCGGAGTAGACGGTGAGCTGGTTGGACGCGGTGTGCGTCCAGGTCTGGTTGGCGCCGCCGTTGCAGCTCCAGATCTCCACCTGGGTGCCGGCGGTCGTGGTCGAGTTGGGTACGTCCAGGCACTTGCCCGCGCCCACGGCGTGCACCGGGCCGGTCACGCTGGTGCCACCGCCGCTGGTGCCGCCCGCGACCCGGTACATCACGGTGCCGTGTGCCGGGACCGAGGCGCTGATGGTCCCCGAGGTGGTGGAGGTCGCCCCCGACCACAGGTCGGTCAGGGCGTAGGAGGACGCGCCGGTCTTGCCGATCGCGGCCGCGGTGGTCGAGATGGTCGCTGTCGAGCCCGTCTCGTTGAACAGGGCCACCGACACATCCCCGTTGGCCAAGGGCTTGGCCAGCACGTCGCGGCCGCCCGAGGAGGAGACCATGGTGCCCTGCTTGCCGAGGGGGTCCTGGTCGACCGCGATCACCCGGGAGTTGGTGAGGGTGGCCAGCGTGTCCGCGCTCGCCGAGGGGATGTTGGTGCCCGCGATCAGCGGCGCCGCCATCTCCGCCCACAGGCTGAACTCGCTGCGGCTCTCGGTGGCCGTCATCGAGCCGTTGCCGACCTCCAGCATGTCCGGGTCGTTCCAGTGGCCGGGGCCGGCGTAGGAGGCGAGTCCCACGTTGCTGTGGAAGATGGACAGCATGCTGTTGAAGTTGGCGCTGATGTCTCCGGTGGTGCGCCAGCTGTTGCCCACGTCCGCGCCCCAGGTCCACACGTTGTCCTGGCCCCAGTTGCACAGGCTGTACAGGATCGGCCGTCCGGTGGCCGCCAGGGCGTCCCGCATCGCGGTGTACCGGCTCTGCGCGGACACCCCGTTGTTGTTGCAGTTGTCGTACTTCAGGTAGTCCACGCCCCACGACGCGAACGACTGGGCGTCCGTGCTCTCGTGGCCCAGGCTGCCCGGATAGCCGGCGCAGGTGGCGGTGCCCGCGTCCTCGTAGATCCCCAGCTTCAGGCCCAGCGAGTGCACGTAGTCGGCGGTGCCCTTGATGCCGTCGGGGAACTTGGCGGGGTCCGGCACCAGGCGGCCGCCGGAATCGCGGTTGTGGGTCATCCAGCAGTCGTCGATGTTGACGTAGGTGTAGCCCGCCGCCTGCATGCCGTTGGTGTGCATCGCCTGCGCGGTGGACTTGATCAGCGACTCGGAGACGTTGCAGCCGTACGCGTTCCAGTCGTTGAAGCCCATCTGCGGGGTCAGTGCCAGCCCGTTGCCCAGCGCGGCGGCGGGCTGCGCGGTGCCGAGGGAGACGAGGGGAACGCCCACGCAGAACAGTGCGACGGCGAAGGCGAACGCCAGCGTCCGTTTGATCATGCGCATGTCATTTACTCCTGGGCCGGGTTGCGGCAGAACTCGCCGTGGGACAGAAGGACTCAGCGGTATCCGGCCGCGGTGATGTTGGCCTGCACCGCGTTGTCGGTCGCGTCGGAGGGGTAGCCGGCGACGATGGCCCCCTCGTAGAAGGTGCCGGCGCTCAGGTTGGCGCCCCCACCGGGCTTGCAGCAGTCACCGCCGCTGCCGAGGACGATGGCGCCCTGCTTCTTCATCGGGCTGTATCCGCCGGGAAGTCCGCCGTCCCACAGGGTGGTCAGGCTGCCGGACTGCGCGTTGCCGCCCTTGAGGGCGAACCTCGACGTCCCGTTGTTCTTCAGCATCGCGGTGACGAACTTGCTGGTGAAGGCCCGCTGGTTGGTGTTCCAGGACTGGCTTCCTCCGGAGTACAGACCCCATTCGAGGTCGGCCTGGACCCAGGGGCCGCTTCCCGAGCAGCCGCCGAACCAGCACTGGGTGCCGAAGTTGATCGCGTCCATCGCCCCGGCCGCGTCGGCCTTGCGGGTCGTCTCGCTGTTGCCGTAGTCGAAGCAGCAGCCGTTGTTGACGTGGGTGCCGCTGGTCACCATGTACGCCCCCTCGGGTGCGCTGCCGGTCGGGACTCCCGTCAGATGGCCGTCCCGCCAGTAGCTGTTCCCGGGGTTGATGTACAGCGAGTAGGCCTTGGTGCCCCCGGCGGTCAGTGACTCGGAAGTCGCCTTGGCGGGACTGCTCTGACTCGATCCCGGGACCTGGGCCGAGCCTTGGTACCACAGGTCGTTGCCGCGTCCGGACTGGTCGTAGACGACCGTGATCACGCAGGAGGTGCCCGCACAGAACGTGTCCTGTGCCGCCGCGTCGGCGAAGCCGCCGGCCGCCCGTACGCCGATGTTCCTGGTCGTGTTGTCCGAGGCGCGCCTGACCTGGTAGAGGCTGCCGCTGTACGACCCGTACAGCGCCCGCACAGTGCTGTGCGCGGCCACGCACGGAGTGCCGCCCGCGGAGTAGAGGTCACACGGGCCCGATCCGCCGGGAGCGGGCGGAGATGTCGACGCGGTCCACTTCTGGTTGCTCTGGCCGTTGCAGGTCCACAGGATGACCGCGGTGCCGTTGGCCGTGCCCGCCCCGTTGACGTCCAGGCACAGCCCGGACTGGACACCGGTGACGGAACCGTCGGAGTTCTGCCGCCATATCTGGTTCGACTGGCCGTTGCACGACCAGATGATGACGGGGGTTCCCGGCGCGGTCCGGTTGTCGTAGGCGTCCACGCACCGGGTGCCGCCCATCGTTCTCAGCTCGCCCGCCAAGGTGAACTCGAACGCCTGGTTCTGCTGGTTGTTGCAGTCCTGGATGTCGAGCGCTGTTCCCGGTGTGTCGACGTTGCCCTTGACGTCCAGACATCGGCCCGAGGCCGAACTCACCAAGGGCGCCGGCGTCGCCGCCGGGGCGGACCACGTCTGCGATGTCGACGTCATCAGGGCCAGCAGCGCCATCACGGCGGTGACGGCGAACGCCGGTAAACGCCGCCTGTGAGCCGTGGGACTGCGACGGGCAAGAGGAGAAGGCCGCATTCTGTTCCTCGCGGATGTGGGGGAAGGGGACAGAGAGTGCTGTGCCTGGCCGAACGGGATGGTGGCGAGGGCAGTGGGAAACCCTCACAGGACCCCCTCAGACATCCCATGTCCTAGTGATTCCACAGGTCCTCGAACGAGTCAATACGCTTGGCGCGCCCCATCAAATTTCGATCCATCCCATGTATCGCTTCTGGTCGGACCGTTGTGAGGGCATGCCGGAAGCCGCGTCCGGCGACGGCCGCCGTGCCGGACGCGGGGTGTTCGTTCCGGGTCACCTCACCTGAAGTTCCAGTGCTGGTTGGCGCCGCCGTTGGAGTCCCAGATCTGGACCGGAGCGCCGTTGCCGGTCTGGCCGCTGGGGATCTCCAGTGCCCGGCCCGACGCGACGTTGATCAGGGTGTACGAACCGTCGCTGTTCTGACTCGCCCGCCAGTGCTGGTTCGCACCGCCGTTGGAGTCCCATATCGCCATCCGGGTGCCGTTGCCGGTCTGGCCCCCCGGCTCGTCTAGGACCCGTCCACTGGCGATGTTCGTCAGCGTGTAGGAGCCGTCGCCGTTCTGACTCGCCCGCCATTGCTGATTCGCACCGCCGTTGGCGTCCCAGACCTGCACGGGTGTGCCGTTCGCCGTCTGGCCCCCCGGCACGTCCAGTACCCGGCCCGCCGCGACGTCGGACAGCGAGTACACCTGTCCCGAGACGATGCCTCCGCCCGGATTCCCGGTACCTCCGCCGAGCGCCGAGAGCGACGCGTCGTAGGCCGGCTTCTTGTTGCCGTTGTTGTCGAACAGCAGCGGGTTCTCCCCGGTCCGCCACGAGTCGTTGTCCCTGATCCCCCACACCGTGATGCCGGTGCAGCGGGCGACGCTCATGCAGGCCCGGACCGTGTTGCCGTACGCGGTCGCCGAGGCCTGGGCGATGTCGAGTTCGGTGATCTGCACGTCCACGCCGAGGGCGGCGAAGTTGGACAGGGTGGTCTGGAAGCTGGCCGGCGGGCCGCCGGCGCCGAAATGGCTCTGGAGGCCGACGCAGTCGATGGGCACACCGCGCGCCTTGAAGTCCTTGACCATGTTGTAGACGCCCTGCGTCTTGGCGTCGGTCCAGTTCTCGATGTTGTAGTCGTTGTAGCAGAGCTTGGCCGCCGGATCGACGCTCCGGGCGGTGCGGAACGCCTCCTCGATGAAGCCGTTGCCGAGCACGTTCTGGAAGACCGAGCTGCGGTGCTGGCCGCTGCCGCCGTCGGCGAAGGCCTCGTTGACCACGTCCCAGGCGTAGATCTTGCCCTTGTAGTGGTTCATCTCGGTGGTGATGTGGTTGTTCATCACGCTGCGCAGGGTGCCTGCGTCACCGATGGAGCTGACCCAGCCGGGCAACTGCGAGTGCCACACCAGCGTGTGGCCGCGCATCCGCTGCCCGTGCGCGGTGGCATGGCTGACGATCTGGTCGGCCGGGCCGAAGTTGAAGTTGCCGCGGGAGGGTTCGGTGGTGTCCCACTTCATCTCGTTCTCCGGGGTGATCATGTTGAATTCCCGGTCGAGAATCGTGGAGTACGTCGAGTTGCCGAGCTTTCCGGCAGCCACGGCCGTTCCGAAGTAGCGGCCGCTGTCGGCGGCGGCCGCGCCCAGCGTGCTGGACGCCGCGTGCGCGGTGAGGCCCGCCGGTCCGGTCAGGGCCAGTGCTGTGCCGGCCAGCAGGGCGGTGGCCGAGACCAGGGCCCTGCGGAGCGGGGGCTCGTCGTTGAGCCAGGACATGAAGGATCAACCTCCTGGTGCGGGTGCGTGAGAGTGGGTGTTTCGTGGGAGGAGCGGACACCGGCCACGAGACGGTGTCGCGGTGGAGTGGGGTCACGGGGTCAGGACACGGGCAGAGCGGTCCACTGCTGGTGGGCTCCGCCGTTGCAGTCCCACAGGACCAGTTGCGTACCGTCGGTGGTGGACGCGTTGGGGTCGTCGAGGCAACGGCCGGAGACCGGGTTGCGGTAGCCGCCGTTGTAGGTCTGCCATTGCTGGTTGGTTCCGCCGTTGCAGTCCCAGATCTCGATCTTGGTGCCGTTGGCGGTGCCGCGGCCGGTGACGTCGAGGCACTTCCCGAGCGCCCGCAGGGTGCCGTCGGAGCGCGCGGCCCAGGTCTGCGCGGCGGAGCCGTCACAGGTCCGGATCTCCGCGGGGGTCCCGTTGGCGCTGTTGCCGCCGGTGACGCCCAGGCATTTGCCCGCGATCCCGGAGCGCACCTGCCCGGCCGCGGAGTCCGGTGGCTTGATCCAGCCTGCCGCGTCCGCGGCCTGGATCCCCGCGTTGAAGGCGTCCGCCATCTTGGCGAAGCCGTTGTCGTTGGGGTGCAGGGCGTCGGACAGGTCGGCGGCGGTCAGGGCGCTCATGTCCACCAGACGGACGTGCTTGCCGGCCGCCTGCTCGGCCTGGACGATCCCGGGCAACTTGGCGTTGAACGCGGGCCTGTTGGCCTCCTCGGTACCGCTGGTGGAGATGATCACGGTGCCGACGAGCACGGTCGCGTCGGGTGCGGCCCGGGTGATCTGGTCGATGAGCGCGCGGAGCCGGTCGGCCGCAGTCGGGATCTGGTAGTTCCCGTTCAGGTCGTTGGTGCCGATCTCCAGGGTGACCACGTTGGGGCGGTAGCGGGCCAGCACGGAGTCCGCGATGCCGGCGATCTGGTCGATCCGCCAGCCGGAGTGGCCTTCGTTGTCCGGGTCGGACATGGTGCCGTTGCGCCCCGAGCCGACGAAGTCAAGGGTGTGCCCCTCGGCCGTCAGCCTGTTCGCCAGAAAGCTCCGGTAGCTGTTCCCGGAGGGGCTGCCGACGCCCCAGGTGATCGAGTCGCCCAACGGCATCAGCCGTAGGGGCGTGGCCGCCGCTGCGGCTTGTGCGGCGGAGGATGGCGCCTCGGCGGCGGTCGCCGCGGCGGGCCATGCGGCGCCCATTCCGAGGGCGGCCGCCAGCGCCGCGGCCAAGGGTCCCCAGTACTTCTTCATCGGCGTTCCTCACTGGGTGCGGGACAGTGGGTGGGGGTGAACGAATTGCATGTCCGTGCAGGTCAGCGGAGAGTGAAGTCCTGGTTGGTGCCGGGTGCGTTCTTGCACTGCCACTGGTCCAGTTGCTGGCCCAGGTTGCTGCCCCCGCCATAGACGTCCAGGCACAGACCGCTGTTCTGGCTCTTGAAGGAGTACGAGCCGTCGGACTGCTGTACCGGCAGCCACAGTGCGCTGGGCGTTCCGCCCGCGGCCTGTTGCACGATGTTCGGCGTACCGGCGGTCGTGGAGCCGCCGGCCACCGCCACGAACTGTCCGGAGTGCTGCGCGCGCAGTTGCCCGTAGCCGCCGGAGACCGGCACGAACTCGAACTGCTGGTTGCCCTGCCCGTTGCAGGTCCACTGGGCGATCGCGGCGCCGGCGCTGGTGGAGTTGCCGTACACGTCCAGGCACAGGCTGTTGCTGCCGATCACCAACTGGTGGTAGCCCGTGGGGAAGCCGCCGCCCGAGGACTGGACGCCCGCCTGCTGGATGACGTCTCGGGCGCCCTGAGGCCAGTTGGTGCCGCTGACCAGGACGTTGCCGGTGAGGACGTTGTTGTGCGGCGGGCCGGTGGCCACGTACGTGTTGCCGCCGTTGTACCAGTTGTTGGAGAACGTGCTGTCGTCGGTGTGGTTGTTCGCGTTGGCGTTGGTGAGCGCCCAGTTGCCCGCGTCCTGCACCACGTTGCCGGACACCTTCAGGTACCGGGAGCCCTCGTCGAGGTACAGCGCGGTGGTGCGGTTGTTGTCGTACATGTAGTTGTCGGAGATCACCGAGCCGGGGGCCGCGGACAGGCTGTAGATGCTGCCGCCGTCGAACATAGCGTTCTTGGTGTCGAAGACCAGGTTGTGGGAGACGGTGTTGTTCTTCAGCGTGGTGGGAGTGCTGTAGACCGGCTGGTAGTTGTACGTGCCCCGGTTGACGTAGTCCTGGCTGCCGCCCGGGTCGTTCATCCCCCAGCCCCAGCCGATGTCGATCCCGTCGTAGGGCAGGTGATCGCACTGGTTGTGGGTGATCGTCGCGTTGGTGACGTAGGTCGACAGGATTCCGGCGGTCTCCTTGTAGTCGGTGCCCACTCCGCTGACCTTGTTGTTGCTGATGGTGATGTTCTGGTTGGTCATCTGCGGGTTGGCGGGGTGGTGCGCGTCCGGCTGGATCCCGCCGACCTGGATGCCGCTGCCGGCGAGGTCGGTGAACGTGTTGCCGGTGATGGTGACACCGTTCGCGCCGAGTCCGGTGCCGGAGGCGGTGGCGACGCCGTCGTTGCCCACGCCCAGTCCGGCCTGGCCGAGTTCGGAGAACGTGTTGCCCGAGAAGGTGATGCCGGTGGCGGCGGAGACCTGGACGGCCGCGGGCATCTGCTCCCAGTGGTTGCGGGTGGCTTCGAACTGCGTGCAGCCCGACTTGCAGGTGCTCAGCCAGTTGGCGGGCATCGCGTAGGTGCCGGTGATGTGGGCGCCGCTCTGCTGGTCCGCGTACCCGTCGGGTCCGCTGGGGCCGAGCCAGGAGGTCCCGGTGAACCGTATGCCGGCGAATGCGAGACCGGTCGCGGGTGAGTCGTAGCTGCCGCTGATGCCCAACAGGCTCTGCAAGCGGGGCAGTTCGACGTCGAGGCTGTTCGGGTTCTGGCCCGGCTGGGCGCGGTAGTACAGGTCGCCGGTGGACGCGTCGAGATACCACTGCCCGGCCTGCTTGAGGAACGCGTAGTTGTTCTCCAGGTACATGGTCCCGCCGGCGAACGGGGCGTTGATGGTGTCGTAGCCCCACGAGTTGTTGTTCCACGCGGGCTGCTGCATGGTGATGGTCCTGCCGCTGATCGACCGGACCGGCGCGTAGCGGTCGGTGAAGGAGTTGACGCTCTCGACCTCCATGTGGCTCTGGTCCGAGAGGCCGGCCAGGTAGTCGAGGGAGGAGTCGGTGACGGTCAGTCCGGTCTGGGTGAAGGTGAAGGCCGAGCGGGGCACCTGGATCGCCGCCCGCGGTGCCTGCTTGCCGTTCACGTACAACTGCCGTGTGTTGACGCCGCTGCCGACGTGGGCCGACCAGATGTTGCTGCCTTGATCATGCACCTGCCAACCAGATATCTGCTGGGCGCCGCTCACGACCGGCTGCTGCCCGGACATGGCCTGGTAGGTGATCGTGTGGCCGTTCTGGCCGCCGTCGCCGGAGCCGAAGGTCAGCGGCTTGGACTGCCGGTAGATGCCACCGGCCAGGTGGACCACGACGTCGGAGTCGGCCGAGAGGCGGTGCGCGGGCTGCCGCGCCTGGTCGATCGTCGCGAACGGCTGCCCGGCGGTGCCGTTCCCGCCGGGGGCCGCGTCCGGGGCCACGTACAGATCGGCGGCCGCCGCCTGGCGCCCGGCCGGTACGGCGAACGCGGCCCCGGCCAGGGGCAGGCTCCCGGCAAGTAACGCGAACAGAGCTACGGGGGCGGCCCACAGGCCGCGGAGCGCTCTGGCTCCGGACATCGTCATCCTCCAGTGGGGGGCGGTGGCGCCTGGTGTGGGGCGCCCGGTGTGGGTGACGGAGTGGCGCTGTTCGGCGTGGGACGCGCCGATCGGTCGGACGGTCGGAAGATCGCGGGGGGGGGTGCGGCCGGGCGCCGGCCGGCGAAGGCCCGCGTCCAGTGGCTTGTGCGGCCCGTGGCCGGGGGTGGACCCGGCCACGGGCTGGAACCGGTCCCCTCAGCTGAGGTTCCATCGCTGGTTGGAACCGCCGTTGCAGGTCCACAGCTCGGCCAGGGCACCGTTGGCCGTGGAGGCGCCGGTGACGTCGAGGCAGAGTCCGGACTGGGTGCCGGTGATCGTGCCGTCGGAGTTCAGCTGCCACTGCTGGTTGGCGCCGCCGTTGCAAGGCCAGGTCACCACCTTGGTACCGGCGGTGGTCTGGTTGTTGTAGGCGTCCAGGCACAGCTGGCTGCTGCCGCTGTATACGGCCAACTGGCCGGAGGATGTGCGGGTCCAGCTCTGGTTGGCGCCGCCGTTGCAGTCCCAGATCTGCAGCTGCGTGCCGGCCGTGGTGGACGAGTTCGGCACGTCCAGGCACTTGCCCGCGCCCACCGCATGCAGCGCGCCGGTGCCCGTCCCGCCGGTCGCACTGCTGTATCCGGCCGCGGTGATGTTCGCCTGGACCGCGTTCTCGGTGGCGTCCGACGGATAGCCGGAGGTCATCACGCCCTCGTAGAAAGTGCCTTGGGCGCCCTTGCTGTTGTCGCCGCCGATGCCCAGGATGATGGCGCCCTGCTTCCGCATCGGGTTGTAACCCGCGACGTTGGGCCGCACGCCGTCGTAGAACGTGGACAGGCCGCCCGACTGCGCGTTGCCGCCACGGATCGCCCAGTGGTTCGGGCCGCCTTTGACGATGGCCGTCGTGTAGCGGTAGTTGATGGTCGGGTCGTTCGCGTTGTAGTGCTGGTTCACCCCGGAGAACAGGCCGTTCTCCAGATCGGCCATGATCCAGGGGCCGTTGCCCGAACCGTAGCCCCAGACCTTGATGTTGCCGAAGTAGATGGCCTCCATGGTGCCGTTGCCGTCGTCGTTGTTGTCCGTCTCGGCGTTGCCGTAGTCGAAGCAGCAGCCACCGTTGTAGTGCGTGCCGTCGAAGATCGCGTACATGCCCTCGGGGTTGTCCCCGGTCGCGATGCCGTTGGTGTGGTTGTTGCGGTATCCCGTCCCGGGTGCCACGAAGACGCCGTAGGCCTTGTGGCCGCCCACCGTGGTGGGCGCGGCCGTCGCGTTCGCGAGGTTGTCGGGACCACCCGCGGCACCGCCGCCGGGCGCCTGCGTGAGGTGGTTCCCGCGACCGGACTGGTCGTAGATGATCGAGATCAGGCAGGTGGTTCCCGAGCAGAACGAGTCCTGCGCGGCGGCGTCGGCGTACCCGCCCGCGCTCAGGAGGCCGATGTCGCGGGTGGTGTTGTCCGAGGCACGCCGGACCTGGTAGAGCGGCCCGCTGTACGAGCCGTACAACGCCCGCGTCGTGCTGTGGGCCGCCACACAGGGCGTTCCGCCGGCCGCGTAGAGATCGCAGGGGCCCGACGTGGCGGCCCGGGCCGTCCCGGTCGTGGCCGTGGCACCGGCCAGCGCCCCGACGACGAGTACGGCCGCGGCGCCCGCCCGGGCGACTGTTCTCGACCGAGAGTTGCGGGAGCGCTCCCACGACGGCACAGATGCCTGGCCCAACTCATTTCCCGGCCGTCCGCGCCGCCGTACCGCAGCGAGCAGTCGTTGGACACCACGCCCGAACAGCACATGGCGTCGCGTACCTGTCGTTCCCATCCGATCTCCCCTACCGCGCCGGCGGAACCCAGTCGGGTTCTGTGCTGGTGGCGCTGACAATGCGAAAGCGCTTGGAGGTGCCGATCTTTCAGTGGGATTGCAGAGAGGTTTCGGGGGGAGACGGTGCTCTCGATTCAGCAGTGCTGTCAAGGGTCCTGACACCGTCGTCCGGCCTGAAGAGCGAATCGGTTCGATCGCCGCTCTCCCTGGCTCCCCGTCGACCGGCCCGCTTGAGCAGGTCCGGCGCGACGGTGGACGAGCGGCGCGGCAGGCCCTCACGCCGACTCTGCTCGGCGAGTCGCGCGGGGAGAACCGGCGGCCGGGGCGCAATCGCTGGAACCTCATCTCCAGCGCCACTGACCTGGGAGGCGGCCGCCGAACAGGAGTTGACGAGGGGACAATGCGCAGCGCACCGGTCGGTGAGACGGACCCCCGCCCCGTCCCTGGGCGCCCTGTTCGGCGTACGGCATGCCATTGCCCCTGTCCCTCGCCGGTCGTACCATCTCGTCGAAGCGCTTGCGCGGAACCGATTCGATTCCCGCCTTCCCGCAACGCGCGAGACGCCGTACGCGTGAGACGCCGTACGCGTGACGGGCCCGGCAGCCCGACGCCGCCCCGGCGTACTCCTGGTGCGTCTCGGGGGTTCTGGTTCAGCGTCACTTCGTTATGGCAGTGCGGCACTTGGGTCTGAGTCAGGGTGTCCGGACCGCTCGCGGCGGCGACGATCTCCGCCGTGGCGCGGAGGAGGGCGCGGGGTGCGCAGTGGCTGAGGTCTGAAGTCAGTAAGGGGGGCTGATCTAGTCGGACACGGTGCTGCACAGGCCAGATCTGGCCGTCGTGGGCGTGGCCGGAGAGGTGGACGTCGGGGGCCCGCAGCTGCCACCCAGTCGGTGAACTCGGGCTGGTGCGCCAGGAGCCGTTGACCGTCTTGCGGCTGGAGGAGAAGCCCAGGCCCTCCACCACCGCCCCCATCCCCACAGAGCCAGTGACTCTTGGGACACGCTTTACGCGACACATGCAACTGCATCCCGCGCCGTCGGTGTCTGAAAGCAAGACGGGCCCGACAGGGCCGAAGAGCGAGAAGACGGGGCGGTTCGTGGGACGGCGCAAGGGCAGCATATGGGTCGCATTCGTCACCGGCATGATGCTGGTGGGCGCGAGCGCCTGCGGTGGGGGCGGCAGTGACAAGGCGAGCGGCGACGACGCAAAGGCGTCGGGAAAGCCGAGTGCGAGCGCCTCTCCGTCGCCCACGAAGCCTGCGGGCCCGCCGATGCTGCTGGAGACCATCACCCCGCAGACGGGCACGACGGTCGGCGTGGCGATGCCCATCTCGGTGATCTTCACGGACCCTGTGGCGGCCAAGGCGCGAGCCACAGTCGAGAAGCACATGAAGGTGAGCGCCTCGCAGCCGGTGGCCGGCGCCTGGCACTGGATGGGCGACAAGCGCGCCGACTGGCGCCCGAAGAACTACTGGCCCTCCGGCACGACGGTGAAGATCGACGCCGACATGACAGGCGTCAGCAACGGCAACGGACGCTACGGCGTACACGGTTACACGCACACGTTCAAGATCGGTGACGACGTACGCGCGGACGTCTCGGTGACCGGCCACACCATGAAGGTCACCCGCAACGGCGCTCCGGTGCGCACCCTGTCCATCAACGCGGGCAGCGCCGAGTACCCGACGTGGGACGGCACGATGGCCGTCATCGACAAGCAGGAAAAGGTCCACATGACCTCCTGCAGCGTCGGCATCAGCTGCGACAAGGGCAGCCCGAACTACTACGACCTGACACTGCCCTGGGACATCCACCTGACCCAGTCCGGCACCTACGTCCACTACTCGACCGGCGACCCCAACCCGGGCAGCGGCAGCGCCCGCGGCTCGCACGGCTGCGTGCATCTGTCCCTGTCGGACGCCAAGTGGTTCTACGATCAGGTCAAGCAGGGCGACCCCGTCACTGTCACCGGCTCGCCTCGCGGCAAAGCCGCGGCCGACAACGGCTACGCCGATTTCAACCTGGAATGGGACCAGTGGCTCGCCGGCAGCGCAAGCGGCGAGCAGACGACCACCGCCCTTTGAGTGCGGCGGTGACCGCTGTGCGAGCAGGCGGTCCGCGTCGTGACGCGGACCAGGCAATCGCGCCTCGGTTACGGCGTGCAGCGCCCCTGCACAGCACGGGGCCCGCATACCCCCGAGTGGTTCAAGCCTTCTCGGCGCGGATCGAATAGGTGAGGGGGATCCTCGGAGCACCTTCAGGATGCCGATAGATCTCGCCGTCGCGGCTCTCAAGCGACTGGCGTTGGAGGTAGAAGGTGTGGTCGTGCTCGTGCAGGAACTGGATCCGTAGTCCAGCTCCGGCGATCGCCGAGACAACGGTCGACAAACTGTGCCGCCACTCCACGGTCTCGTTGTGCTCGGTCATCGCTGTCTCGTCGGCGTAGGTGCCGGGGCCTCCTGAGGCTTCCGGACCTTCGTCGAAGTAGTCGTGCGTGACCCTGCTTCCGGTCTCATCATCGAGGACGTAACTGAAGGGATGGAACTCCGCGAGGTACAGGCACCCAGCGGGAGCGAGTAGTTCAGCGACCACCGACGCCCAGCGATTGATGTCGGGAAGCCAGTTCAGCGCACCGAAGCTGGCATAGACGATGTCGAAGGTCTCCCCCTCGACCGCCGAGACCGCGTCGTAGACGTCCGCGGTCAGGAAGCGTGCCTGGATACCGAGTTCGGTCGCGAGCCGTGAAGCCGCTTTCATCGCGGGCGGAGAGAAATCAAGCCCGGTGACCTGCGCTCCTCGTGCCGCCCAGGACAGCGTGTCCCGGCCGAAGTGGCACTGCAGGTGGATGAGGCTCTTGCCCCTGACATCCCCCACCTCGGCTGTCTCGAAGTCCTTCAGCGAATCGGGCCGGGCGCGGAACCCCTCTCCGTCGTAGAAGGCAGAGCCCAGGTGAATGGGCACCCGCTCGTCCCAGTACGCCTTGTTCAACTCCCGCCAGCGCCCTGCCAGGTCACCCATGAACCCAGACGGTACACAACGGCGGACGGGCGCTCTACGCTGTCGGACTCGCCGACCTTTGGTGGTCACCCGCAGCTCGAGCGGCTATTCGCTCAAGCAAGGATGACCTCCCCCGCTCGTCACGCTCCCGTTGTCCGCAAAGGAGAGGCACCGCGTGAAGAAGCTACTGAGTTTCGCGTCCGTACTGGCGCTCTTGACCGGAATCGCCATTGTCTCGACAACGTCCGCCTACGCCGCCACGGACCGGAGTGGGGCAGAACGGCTGAACATCCCGAACAGCAGTGCGTGCAGGGCAGGACGCACCGTGATGCAAGGCATGGTCGCGGGGCCGGGCGGCCAGCTCTACATCATTTTCACCAAGGCGGGCGGGGAGGAACCGGTCCTGTCCAGATGGTTGCGAGACGGCTCAACCTGGGACGGCGCCAGCTGGACCTGCGCCGGGGCGCCGACCTCCATACCCGCACTCGGCCACGGCAACGACCTCGCCTACCAACCGGACTACCGGGGCCAGGGTCCTGCCTTGATTGCGACCCAGGGAAGTGAATCGGCGTACCCGAGCGCCGATGTGACGATCGTTCACCTGAATTCGTCGGGATCTATCGGCGCAAGCGAGGAAGTCCATCTTCCCGTCGGCAATGTCAGCGGCCTCTGCTACAGCGCGACGGCGGCCGACGGGGCCGGCAAGTATGCCGCCCGCCGCTCGGGTTATCTGTGGACCCATCCCGGTGCCGGTTCCCTGACGAGCGGATGGACGCTGGTGAAGAGCAACCTGACGAGTCACGACAACCGTTCCGACCAAGGCACTGACTGCTCCGCGAACTACATCTGGAACACCAAGTCCATCAACAGCTCGACCCCTGAAACCGGGTGGAACTGGGTGTACCAGTACAACTGGTCCGGAGGTGATGTGGAGAGCGACATCGGGATTCCGGGGAACAACCTGACCGACGAGATCGAGGATGTCACCCACATCGGGAGCGACTTCTTCATCGGCGTCAACCGAAACAGCGGGAGCCCCGACTCCGTCAAGGTCTTCGTCGAGTGAAGTGCCCCCTCTGCGCGACTGGGAACGTGGGACCGCGCGGGTGGTCCAGTGCCCGTCCGGCCGGGCCGGGTATCTCATGGGTGCCGAACCAGCGCCGTTGGGGCCCGTCTTCGGCACCAACACCGCGTCGTGGCACCGCCCTGCCCACTACCGCCTCCCTCCGTCGTCGAGTCCAGCGATCACTCTGACGTCCGCCTCGGACATGGCCAGAACCCTGGCGATCTCCTCGACAAGAAGCGGCTCCGGGTTATGCCTGCCGCTGCGCACCATGTGGATCGTGGACATCGACCGTGCCGTGTCCCTGGCCATCATTTTGACCGGTATCCCTCGGAGCTCCATCAACCCGGTGAGCACCGTTGCGAACGGATGCGGCTCCAGCTCACCCGCAGGGGCAACGGCCGGGCCGATGACCACATCGCCGATCTTGGCCTGGAACCGGATCAGCTGGTCGCCCGCGAACCCGACCTTCGCGACGAACGGCAGGCTCTCACCACCGCTGGAACCCACCGTGCCCGGCACGGACACCTCGGTGAACCGTGAAGGCCCACCCTGGTGACCGGTGTCGATCTCCATGGGAAGACCCGGCTCGACCTCACGGACCTCCCAGTCACGGTTCCACCAGGGAAGTTCCTGCAACACCCCGTTGAAGAAGGGCGGTAGAACCGTGAGGTCCACCGGATCCGGAGGGTTCTTCTGCCCACCCCAGATGACACCGGGCCAGTACCTCAGCGCGGCGATCACCTCTGCCGTCAGCGTGCGATCCGCAATCACCATGGCCACACCCTCCCACCCGTCGACACAGGCGTGCGCTGGTCTGCCGAGCCGGGACCGGCGGCGGGGGCCGCTAGTTCAGCACGATGCGCCAGCGGTTGTCGGCACTGGCGTCGTCCGCGTCCTGGACCGCGAAGGCGCCGACGGCGGTGGAGTTGCCCGCGATGGCGAGCAGCTTGCCGCTGTTCACGTTGCGGATCTTGTAGGTCCCGTCGCCCTGGTCGAGCAGGGTCCATTTGTGGTCGGCGGTGCCGTTGTCCGACCACTGCAGAACGGTCGCGCCGTCTGCGGTGTCCATGTTCAGGACGCCGAGCACCTTGCCGCTGTTGGCGTTGCGGAAGCGGACCGCGCTTCCGTCCGTGATCATTTCCCAGTTGTGGTCGGCGGTGCCGTTGTCCGTCCATTGCAGAGCGCGGCCGCCGTTGGCCGTGGACATGTTCTGGATGCCCAGCAGGAGACCGCTGCTCGCGTTGACGAGGCGGACGGTGTTGCCGGTGGTGTTCCAGTAGACGGCGTAGTTGAAGCCGTGCGCGTCGTAGAACGGGCCCAGGTTGACGGTGGAGCCGCCGGAGGCGGCGGTGAAGGCGAGTGAGCTGCTGCTGGTCCGTTGGATCGAGGACGTGGTCAGCGCAGGAGGGGCACTGAGCGTGGAGTCACCGTAGTTGCCGGACAGGACCACCGGGCCGTAGGTGATCGCGGCGACGTTCACGTTGTCGTTGGCCGGTCGGATGCCGATCCGCATGGGCAGGCGGACGGTGACCGTGTCGCCGGAGGTCCATGAGCGGTTCAGGGTGGCGTAACTGCCGGGTGTGGTGGTGATGGTCTGCGCGACGCCGTTGACGCTGATGACGGCCCCGCTGGTCCAGCTCGGTATGCGGATGCGCATCGCCCACGTTCCGCTGACGCTGCCGGTGACCTGGAGGGTCGTCGTGTCGCTGACGGGGTAGGTCGTCGTCTGGGTGACGGTGATACCGCGCTCCGCCCAGGTGAGCACCGACGGCACGAACAGGTTCACGGTCAGCGTGGTGTCGTTGTGGAAGTAGATGGAGTCCATCAGCCGGGTGTGCATCTCCAGGCCCGTGCCCTGGCAGCACCAGAAGGTGCCGTAGTCGGTGCTCCAGGTGCCGCCGCCCAACGCCGGGCCCACACCGCGTCGGCCTCCCGGTTTGAGCGGGGTGAAGTAGGTGACGTGGCCGTGGTCGTCGGCGGGGTTCTGCTGGCCGATGATCTGGTTGAGCCACGCCCGCTCGTAGTAGTCGAACAGCGCGACGCGGTTCGGGTCCAGCGTGAACAGCTCCCGGGTGAGGGTGAGCATGTTGATGGTGTTGCAGCTTTCGCACGTGTCGTTGGTCAGGTAGCCGGCGATGGCGTTCGGGGCGCGGAAGTGCTCCGCCTGGCTGTTGCCGCCGATGGCGTAGGTGTGCGCGTTGACGGTGATGTTCCAGGCGTTGGTGGCGATGTCGCGGTAGCGGGTGGTGCCGGTGGCCTTGTACTCCCGGGCGGCCCCGATCCACTTGGGTACTTGGGTGTTGGCGTGCAGTCCGTTGAACTGGTCCTGGTTGGCCGCCAGGGGGTCGAACACCGCGGCGTGGTCGAAGCGCTGGGCGGCGGTGAGCCACCGTGCGTCGCCTGTCTGTTGGTAGATATCGGTGAGTACGGCGTTCATGCCGCCGAACTCGATGCGCAGCATGGTCTGCATCTGCTGGGTGGTCAGTCGGCCGGTGCGCCAGTCGACCCATCCGGCCAGGGCGAGGAGAACGTCCCGGGCTTGTGTGCTGCCGATGTGGCGCCATACGTCCAGCAGGCCGGTGAGGGTCTTGTGGATGGTGTAGTACAGCACCTCGCCACTGGTTCCCTGCTCGAGGGCAGTGAAGTTGGACTCGGGGTAGCCGGAGAGGTACCCGGGGTTGAAGCCGGCGGCGCTGTTGTTGGCCTGGCATTTGGCCAGTTCCGCGACCATGTAGGTGGCCTTGTCCCGGCAGGTGGTGTCCCCGGTCACGGCGTATGCCTGTGCCCATGCTGTGAGGAAGTGCCCCTGGATGTGGGTGCGGAAGCCGAAGTTCGGCGCGTCCCAGCCGCCGTTGGCGGTCGCACCGTTGGTGGACAGCTTGTGGGTGGCGCGGAAGTTGTACAGCAGCCGGTCGACATCGATGAACCGTAGGTAGTTCTGGGTGCGGTTCTGGTTGTCCAGCCACCGGCTTGCGGTGAGGCGGACCTGGCCGAGTTCGAAGGGGTGTGCCAGGACCCCGATGTCGGACCTCGCGGGGGCGACGGCCGCTTGGGCGGGAGACGCGACGAGGAAGGATCCGGTGGCGGAGGCGGCCACGGTGGCCCCGGCCAGTTGCAGGAGACGACGTCTGCTGACGGAGGAAGACATCTTGAGCCTTTCGGTACGGCAGAGCGGCTGCTTGGACTGTTGATGTGCCGGCTCACACGTCCAACGGGCGGGCGTGGCGCGTCACGGGCTTGTGTGCAGCCGACGTGGCGCCCTACGGCCGACGGGCCGACAACAACCACCCCGTGCGGTTCGACTCTTCAAACGTCGTCCGAAATATGGAACGCGGATGTCCGCTGACACACTCGAAGGATTAAGGGGTAGGGACGTTGCTTGTGTCTAGCCCGTAAACGCAAGATTCTTTCCGACTGCCGGGTCATCGCGCAGCTCTGCGGCCATGTGCTGCGGGGGCACGGCCCCACGCCCCGGTACGCGATGACCTGAGGGCGGGCCGGGCAGCCCCTCTGGGCCTGCGCGTTGGCGGTCAGCTTCGCGCACCCGGCGACGCGGGGCGCGGCACCGGCCTTCACCTCGGCGGCCATACGGGCGAGGTCGGCGAGCATGGTGCGCCGACTGGTCTGTCGTGTCACGTGCATACACAGGAGACGGGGGGACGGCGGGGCGATAACAGAAACTGGGCGGACGTTGCGCGGGCGCCTCTGGACGCGCGGGGAGCGGGGACAGGCGGCTCATTTGTACGTTCGGTTAATCGGATGTGTCGGATGTATTGACGCGCTCTCTTTTCCGGATTTAGCCTCTGCCCGATTTCACGAACAGCGTTCGACATATCGCCCAACCTGCCTGATCGGAGATTGAGTTGACTCTGAAGGCTTCCGGCCGAACCACCCCCACCTGACACGCCTTCACGGGCGCCGAGAAGCACAGACACCCGAAGCGTCCCGCAACGGTCTCACCTGCGCAGACGCGCCCACTCGCGCGCCCTGACCCGCCGTCATCTAGGCGCGCCATGCGCAAAGTGGTGAACCACCGTCGACCGGATCCCCCTTCCGGCTCGCGCGGTGTCCGGGCCCTGTCCTGCCCGCTCCGAGACCAAGTTCCCCGCGCCACCCCGCTCCCCCTTCGCCCGGCGGTGGCACCCGCACCCGACAGGAGATCCGATGTCTGCGCTCCGCGCCCGGCTGACGGTGATATTGCTCGCCGTCTGCCTCCTCTTCACGGGCCAAGCCCTCACCGCACCCCAGCGGGCGGCCGCCGCCGACCCCGGCTACCTGATGGTGCACTTCACCGGCGACTCCGCGACCGGTCAGCAGCTCTACGTCGCGCACAGCGCGGACGGCCTGCACTGGAACGACCTCAACGGCGGACAGCCGGTCCTCAACTCGAAGATCGGCACGAAGGGCGTGCGCGACCCCGCACTGGTGCGCTCCCAGGACGGCAGAAAGTACTGGATCATCGCGACCGACCTGTGCATCAACTGCGGCTCGACGTACGCCAACGGGAGCCCCACCTTCGTGGTGTGGGAGTCGACCGACCTGGTGAACTGGTCGGACCCGTGGCTGCTCCCCGCCGCCTCACTGGTCCCCGGCGGAAAGAACGCGTGGGCGCCGGAGGCGATCTGGAACCCCGAGACCAATGACTACGTCCTGTACTGGGCGACGAACGCCACGCTGAACGGCATCAACAAATACCGCATCTACGCCGCCCGCACCACGGACTTCCACGCCCTCACCACCACCCCGCAGGTCTGGATCGACCCGCCCGGCAGCACCGCGGTCGTCGACACCCAGATGACCGAGGTACCCGCAGGTACCGGCCCCTACCGCTACCTGAGGGCCTCCGGCGACGGCAAGAACAGCATCGAGGGCAGCAACTCGATCCTCGGGACGTGGACCAACCTCGGCAACCTCTCCACCAGCCTCGGCCTCACCGGCAACGTGGTCGAAGGCCCGGTCTGGATGAAGTTCCAGAACAGCAATCAGTGGGCCCTCTACATCGACTACAACAGCCCGCAGGGCGTACGCGAATACCGGCCGATCCTGACGAACAACCCGTTCGACCTCAGCACCTACCAGCTCCAGCCGGCCGCCAACTACGACATGGGCGGCACCGCCAAGCGCCACGGCGCGATCCTGCCCCTCACCCCCGCCGAGGAGAGCCGCGTCCTCGCACGCTGGCCCAACACCCCGGCGCAGCGGCTCCAGTCGTACAACTACCAGGACCGCTACGTGCGCCAGACCAACTTCGACGTGCGCATCGACCCGAACGTCACCCCCGTCCAGGACTCCCAGTTCCGGCTGCGGCCCGGCCTGGTGGGCACCGGCACCGTCTCCTTCGAGTCGGTGAACTACCCCGGCTACTACCTGCGCCACCAGAACTACGACTTCCAGCTCGTCCGCAACGACGGCTCCGCCCAGTTCGCCGCCGACGCCACCTTCAACAAGGTCGCCGGACTCGCCGACCCCACCTGGTCGTCCTTCCAGTCGTACAACCACCCCGACCGCTACATCCGCCACTACGCCTACCAGCTCCGCCTCGACCGCATCACCACCACTCTGGCCCGCAGCGACGCCACCTTCCGTGTGACGAACTGACCCGGCCGCCTCACGGTGAGGCCGCACCGTGAGCGCCCTGCGGAGTCCGCCGCTCCGACGGCGGACCCCACAAACTCCGGCGACGGCTCCCACCACCTTGGCCGGTCCCGGAGCTACCGGACGCCCGGCTGCCGCCGTGACGGCGGCAGCCGGGGAGTTCCACCCACTCCCACCCCCCTCTGCGTAGGAGTTCTTCATGGTCAAGAAACAGTGGCTACACCGTGCCAGACGCGCGCTGCTGGCGGCAGGTGCCACCGCCGCCCTCGCCGCCGGTCTGCTCACCGCCACGGCCACCCCCTCGCAGGCCGCCACCCAGGGGCCGTGCGACATCTACGCCGCGGGCAACACCCCCTGCGTCGCCGCGCACAGCACCACCCGCGCCCTGTACGGGGCGTACAACGGCCCGCTCTACCAGGTCAGGCGCGCCTCCGACAACGCGACCAAGGACATCGGCCTGCTGAGCGCGGGCGGATACGCCGACGCCGCGCAGCAGGACTCCTTCTGCGCGAACACGAGCTGCGTCATCACCGTCATCTACGACCAGTCCCCCAAGGGCAACCACCTCACCCAGGCTCCCGGGGGCGGAGCCGCCGGCGGGCCCGACAACCTCGCCAACGCCGTAGAGGCGCCGGTCACCGTCGGCGGGCACAAGGCGTACGGCGTCTACATCGCCCCCGGCACCGGCTACCGCAACAACAACACCAACGGCATCGCCACCGGCGACCAGCCCGAGGGCATGTACGCGATCTTCAACGGCAAGCACTTCAACGGCGGCTGCTGCTTCGACTACGGCAACGCCGAGACCAACAACCTGGACACCGGCAACGGCCACATGGAGGCCCTCTACTTCGGCAACAACAAGGGCTGGGGATGGGGCAGCGGCAACGGCCCCTGGGTCATGGCCGACCTGGAGAACGGCCTGTTCTCCGGGGTCAACCGCGGATTCAACGCGGGTAACCCCAGCGTCGACCACCGGTTCCTGACCGCCATGCTCAAGGGCGGCGCCAACCAGTGGGCCCTGCGCGGCGGCGACGCCCAGTCCGGCGGCCTGTCCACCTTCTACAACGGGATACGCCCCACCGCCTCCGGCTACAACCCGATGCACAAGGAGGGCGCGATCATCCTCGGCATCGGAGGTGACAACAGCAAGTGGGCCCAGGGCACCTTCTACGAAGGCGTCATGACCCAGGGCTACCCCTCGGACGCCACCGAGAACGCCGTCCAGGCCAACATCACCGCCGCCAACTACGACGGCGGATCGACCAGCACCGGAACCCTCACCCCCGGCTCCCGGATCTCCTTCAAGGCCACCACGTCGCCCTGCTGCACCTCGCACTACCTGCGCCACAACGACGCCGACACCAAGGTCGTCATCTCCAACATCACCTCGTCCAGCTCCGCCACCGACAAGGCGGACGCCACCTGGATCGTCCGGGCCGGACTGGCCAACACCTCCTGCCTGTCCTTCGAGTCCGTCGACAAGCCCGGCCAGTTCCTGCGCCACTACAACTACCAACTCAACCTGAACTTCGATGACGGCGGCAGCGCGTTCGCCAAGGACGCCACCTTCTGCCCCACCACGGGCAACAGCGGCGTCGGCACCTCCTTCCAGTCCGCCAACTTCCCGACGAAGTACCTCCGTCACTACAACTACACGGTCTACATCGCGAGCAACGGCGGCTCCAACGCCTGGGACTCCACGGCGTCCTGGGCCCAGGACACCAGCTGGCTCACCGCGGCTCCCTGGAGCTGACGAGAGACCGAACCCGTGGGCGGCTCCGGGCCGGGGCCGCCCACGGGTTCTTCATCCGCCCGCACCTTCCTACGCCCCGGAGGCACCAGATGAGCGCCCCCCGCCCCTCGCGCCGGCTGTTCCTCGGCATGGCCGCGGCCGTGCCGCTGTCCACCACCGGCGTGCTGACCCTCGGCAGCCGGTCCGCGAGCGCCGCGACGGCCTCCCCGTACGTCATGGCCTACTTCACCCAGTCACCGAGAAACCTCGGTACGGACTACGGCCTGCACCTCGCCGTCAGCACCGACGCGCTGCAGTGGATGCCGCTGAACCAGAACAACCCCGTCGTGACCCCGACCGCGGGCGACCTCGGTCTGCGTGACCCCTTCATCCTGCCCAAGCAGGACGGCACCTACGTCGTCCTGGCGACCAACCTGAAGGGCACCGACTGGACCAAGAAGACCCCGTACATCCACGTCTGGGACTCCGCCGACCTGCGCTCCTTCGACAACTACCGCCTGCTGAAACTGCACGACATGGCCACCCACACCTGGGCGCCCGACGCCTTCTGGGACCCCTCCCGCGGCCAGTACGCCCTCACCTACTCGGCCGTCAACAGCAGCGGACACAACGTGATCATGGTGAACTACACCACGGACTTCCAGACCGTGACCGCACCGCAGGTCTTCTTCGACCCCGGCTACGACATCATCGACGCGACCCTGACCAAGGACGTGAACGGCGTCAACTACCTGTACTACAAGGGCCACAACAGCCTCACGGGTGCGAAGTCCACCTCGCTCAGTCCGGGCAGCTTCACCCAGTTCACCTCGGGCCTGGCCCCGCAGGGAGGCATCGAGGGCCCGATCGTCGCCCAGGCCGCCGGCACCTGGTACCTGTGGGGGGACGCCAACGCGCTCTTCTACGCCTACCAGACCAACGACCTCTCCACCGGCACCTGGACCGCCACCGACCGGCGCCTCTACACCCAGCCGCTGAACTCCAAGCACGCCGACATCAAGCCGATTCCCCAGACGGTGTACGACAACATGGTCGCCAAGTGGGGAAAGCCGGCCTGGAACCGGCTGAAGTCCTACAACTTCCCGGACAGATACTGGCGGCAGGTCGACTCCCTGGGCCGCATCGACCCGTACCCGTTCGATCCGTACACCGACTCGCAATGGAAGCTGGTGCCAGGGCTGGCCGACTCCTCCGGCGTCTCCTTCCAGTCCGTGACCGACCCGACCCGCTACCTGCGGCACTCCTACTTCCAGCTGCGACTGGACGCCAACGACGGCACCGCGAAGTTCGCCCAGGACGCCACCTTCCACAAGACAGCCGGGCTCGCCGACCCGTCCTGGTCGTCGTTCCGCTCGCACAACTACCCGGACCGCTACATCCGGCACTACAACTACGCGCTGCGCATCGACCCGATCTCCACCACCACCGGCAAAGCCGACGCCACGTTCTCCGTCTGGTACTGAGCTGCCTGCTGACCGGCCTTCAAAACGGCCTCCAGAGATCTCTCCAGCCGTTCTCGCCCCGGACGCGCTGGGCGACGCCGGGGAGCGGATCGCTCACCTCCCGGTGAGCACCGGGGCAGCCGGGGAAGATCACGGGCAGCACGAGTTCAGCGGATCGGCGGCGGCCCCTACGTACATGGAATACGTACTCCTACCGACGTGTTCCCGGCATCCATGGCATTTCCTTGTGTTCATGACGACACCGGGTGTGAGAGCGCAGATGCCACAGAGTGTCAGGCTCGCCGTCCTGCGGGGCTTCAGCTCGGCGGAGGCCGAGAACGGGTTCGACCGGTGAGGCGCGCGGCGGGGACGAAACGTTCCGCTCTGCCTGTCGTCGCGGCGCTCACCCTGGCTGTTCTGTTCAGCGCAGGCTGCTCGGGCGGCGGCGACGACACCGCCGCCGTCGGGGATCCGACCCCAAGCGCCACGGAGGTCACCGAGTCGCCGACCCCCTCCCCGACTCCCCCCTATCCGACCGGCGCCTCAGGCTGCCACGACAACAAGGGGTGGACGACGGCGGAATCCGTGGACTGGGTGAGGCTCGACGTCGACACTCCCAAGCAGAACTCGGGTTCGGGCAACCTGGAGTTCTCCAGCATCCCGGGATACCTCGGACCGCTCTGCCACAAGATCACCGTGCAGGTCGAGTTCTGGAAGCTGGTGTACGGCGTCGCGAACGGCGGCGGCGAGAAGCTCTCGGACGGGTCGCGGCCCGACTACTACTTCGACATCCGCCGTGTGAAGCGCGTCGAGGTCCGTGCCGACGCCGGTAGCGAGCGGAACATCGCCGTACCCAAGTCCCTCTACGCGGACGACCGCAGCCCCTGCGTGGGCGCCCTCCTCACGGTCACCGTGGGCAAGCCCCTCAAGAGCAAGGAACTGCCCAAGGAGGTCGAGGTCGGCGGCACCCAGGACGCCTGGGGAACCGAGACGGTCGAATTCCGTTCGAAGCGGGTCGCCGACTACGAACTCTCCGAACCCTCGGCACCGCAGGTGTGCAGCCCGGACGGCAGACCCACCGCGGACCCGGCCGACGTGCCCCCGCCGAGCGCCGCGCCGACGGACCTGTTCCCGACGGACCTCTACCCGTCCCCCAGCTACAGCTTCGACCTCGACGACATCCTCCGCTCCCCCACCCCCTGACCTGCCTTCTCGGGCATCTGAACGTGCACCGGCCTTGTCACGTACATCAACAGGCCCTGCCAGAACACCAGTCCACCAGGACACCGATCTCACCATGGAGAACTGCATGCGCATGCGCACCACGGCCACCGTCCTCACCAGCGCCGCCGTCGTCTCGGCGCTGGGCCTCCCGGGCGCCGCACAGGCGGCGGAACACCCGGGGGCGGCGGCACCGTTCGGAGCTTTCGTCTCCGGAGGCGTCAAGCCGCAGGACGCGCTGGGCAACACCAAGTTCTCGGACGGCGTCGTCAACGGCGGCAAGGACATCGTCCTCGGAGTGACGGGCAAGAAGACCTTCCCCGTCACGTTCTCCGCCTTCGACCCGAACGGCGTCGCCCTCACCCAGGCGTTCCTGTGGCAGGGCACCGACAGTTCGAGCACGGACACCATCACCGGCGCGTTCCAGTCGGACGACGACCCCGTCTGCACGGAGTCACCGGCGGAGGGCGGCTGGAACTACAGCTGCAAGACGGTCTTCACCATCGACCCCGCGGTCGCCTTCAAGGACGACAACGGCACCGCCGGTACCTGGAAGGTCTTCCTCGGCGCCTACGACCTGTACGCCAACGCCAGTTACGACGACGACGTCACCAGGACCCACATCAAGCGGGCCGCGAAACTCACCGCCAACGCCTCCCCGGAGCCGGTGAAGAAGGGCAAGACCATCACCGTCACCGGCAAGCTGAGCCGCGCCAACTGGACGACGGGCAAGTACGCGGGCTACTCGACCCAGCCGGTCAAGCTGCAGTTCCGCAAGAAGGGCACCAGCACCTACACCACCGTGAAGACCGTCAAGACGAACTCGACGGGGAACCTGAGCACCACCGTCAAGGCGGTCTCCGACGGTTACTACCGGTTCGCCTTCGCGGGCACATCCACCACCGGCTCCGCGACGGCCACCGGCGACTTCATCGACGTCAGGTAAGCGAGCAGTGCCAGGCCGGGTCAGCTCTGATCCGGCCTGGCGTCCACGAAGCGGCTCCCGATGCGACGGCGGGCCATCAACGCGGCCAGTGCGGTGCGCGAGGAGACCCCGGTCTTGCGGAAGGCCCGGGAGACATGCGTGTCGACGGTACGCCGGCTGACGTAGAGCCGGTCGGCGATGGCCTGGCTGGTGAGGCCCTGGGCGACCAGCTCGGCTATCTCCAGCTCCCGGGCGGTCAGGGTGGCGAGCCGTTCGGCGAGTTCGGCGCGGTCCGGGGAGCCGTACCCGGCCTCGGATCCCCCGTCGGCCGGGCGGGTGGCGTCGGCGAGGCCCACCAGCATGCCGCTGCCGCCCGCCTCGGCGAGCCGCCGGCCCCGCAGCCAGGCGAGTGTGCCGTCACGGCCGCGGCCCGCCGCCGCTTCGAGCGGGGCGCCGAGCAGCAGGGAGAGGGCCTCCCAGAAGACCGCCCCGCAGCGGGCACTCTCCACCGCGGCCTGGGCGAACAGATCCGCCGCCGCTGCCGGGTCCCCCTGCGCCAGCGGCAGATGGGCGGTGCTGCGCAGCGCGGAGGCCCGCTGCATCGGCAGCCCCAGCTGTTCCGCCTCCTTACGGGCCTGCTCGGCCCACTCACGGGCCTCGTCGGAGCGGCCCGTGACCAGTGCGGCCGTGACCAGGATCTCCAGGTACAGCGGCCGCATCGAGGGCTGGATCCGGTGCAGTTCGGGGCCGCCCGCCTGAAGCAGCGCGTCCCTGGCACCGACCGGATCGCCGGCCATGAGCGCCGCCCAGCCGAAGATGCACCGGGCGGTGGAGGCCCACCAGTTCACCCCGGTACCGGCCGCGGCCACCGCCTCCTCGGCGACGGCGAGGGGACGCCGATCGCCGGGCGGACACGCGGCGACGAGCGCCGAGGCCTTGCTCGCCAGCGCGAACGTGAGCAGCTGATCGCTGCCGATGCCGCGGGCGATGTCCTCCGCCTGGTCGGCCACTTCCACCACCGAGGAGACGCGGCAGGTCTGCACCCGGACATGGGACAGACACAGCAGCAGATGAGGCATGACGTAGAGCTGGCCGCTGCGGCGGGCGATGTCGAGGCCGCGCTCGGCGTGCCGCTCCGCCTCCGGGTAGTGCTCCAGGAAGGCCTCCGCCCAGCCGAGCCTGGCGAGCGGCTCGCACAGCGCGGTCAGGTCGTTGTCGGGCAGCGAGTCGACCAGAGCGGCGGCCTGCCCGGCGAGCTCGTGTGCCGCGGCCATGTTCCCCTCGTACGCCTCCCCCAGGGCGGCGACCGCGAGGACGCCCGCCTCACCGGCCTCGTCCCCCATCGACCGGGCCGCCGCGAGGGCCGCCTCGACCTCGGCCCGGACCTGGGGATACGAGATGCCGCTGCCCTGGGGCGCGGCCGAGCCGAGTTCCAGGCCGAGCCGGACGACGTCGGCCGGTGCCGGGCCGCGGGCCAGCTCGCGGCGCAGCAGCGCGACGGCCTCGTTGCTGCGCCCCAGGTGACGCTCCACCAGCGCGCACAGCACGACCGCGCGCACTCTGAGGTCCTGGTCCTCACCGGCGGGGCGGTCACCGGACGACCGGGAGGGGGTCGCTATGAGCTCCTGGAGCAAGTCGCGGCTCTCGCGCAGCCCCCCGCACGCGGCCAGGGCGTGCGCCCGCCGCAGCGTCAACTCGCGTCGCCGGGAGACGTGTTCGCCCGTGTGCGGAAGATGGCGCAGTGCCACGTCGAGCCAGTGCGCGCAGCTCGCCGGGGCCGTGCGGGCCGTCCGTGCGGCGGCCTCCTCCAGCACGGCCACCGCCGCCGGGTCCCACCCGGTCAGCGACCGCTCCACATGGTGGGCCCGCTCGGCGGCGGAGGCACCGGCGAGGGCCAGCTCCTCGGCTGCGAGCCGATGGATGTCGACGCGTCTCAGGACGGGTGTGCTCTCGTGGACGAGCGTGCGGACGACCGGATGGCGCAGGGTCAGCAGACCCTGCGGGTCGGAGCGCAGCAGATCGCGGTGGGTGAGGGCGTGGACGTCGTCGGTGAAAGCGGTGCCGGAGCGGCCGGTCACCCGGCCCAGCATCGCCGGGGTGGCGTGCTCGCCCAGCACCGCGACGGCCTCGACGATGCCGCGCTGGGAGGGAGTGAGCGCGGTGAGTTCCTCCAGCAGCAGGGCCCCGAGCTCCGGCGGCGACGAGGACTCGGGCGTCGTACCCCCGCGGTGAGCCTGCAGAAGGGTCAGGAAGTACAGCGGGTTGCCCTCGCTCGCGGCATGCAGTGCGGCGGTGTCGGCGGCTGACAGGCCGGGCCCGGCCAGTTCGGCGCAGTCGCGTGCGCTCAGCGGCCCCAGTCCGAGTCTGACGACCGTGCCGTCGTCGACTCCCCGGGTGAGCCTGGCCGCCAGCGACTCGGGGCTCTGGCGGTCCCGGCGCGTCACGGCCAGGACGACAGGGGCGTGCACGGCATGGCGTACGAGGTGATCCAGCAGTTCCAGAGACGCGGAGTCCGCCCAGTGCAGGTCGTCGAGGGCCAGCAGCAACCCGGACGGGGCGGCGAGCCGCGCGAGCAGGGCCGCCGTGGAACGGTGCAGTCCGAAACGGTCGGCCGCGTCGCTCTGCTGGGCGGCGCTCCGCTGCAACAGGGGTAACACCGCGTCGGTCTCCTGGAAGCCGTCCAGGGCGTGTGGGTCCAGGTCGGCGAGCGCGTCGGTGAAGACCTGGAACGGCACCTGCCGCTCGTACTCGGTGGCTCTGCCGCGCAGTACGGTCAGTCCGCGTCGGCGCGCCCGCGCGCAGACCTCCCCGAGCAGCCTGCTCTTGCCGATGCCGGCCGCACCCGTGATGTCGACGAGCTGGGATCGGCCCGTGCCGCGGTTTTCCTCGCCCTTCGCCGTGCCACGGGCGTCGCGGGCGGCACGGTCGAGCAGTTCGTCGAACCGGGCCAGCTCAACAGACCGGCTCAGCAACGGGGCTCTGTCCCCGGCGTCCCCAACCACCCCGTCCGCCGCCATAGTTACCCCCGTGTCTTGACATTCCCCTCACATATCATTCTCACCTGTTGATCGACATAACCGCCGCATCCCGGCCCCGGAACGGACGGATCTCACACCTCGCGGTCCCAGCGAGGATGCCTGACGCTTCCGTCACCGGCCCGTCGACAGCGGACGCGCCGCGCAGTGCCGCCAGGTCGAAAGCGTTGCGAGCGATCACGCCTAATCGCCTCCGCCGTCACCGCCACCATCTCCACCGCCGTCGCCACCGTCACCGCCGTCCGAACCCCAACCGTCACCACCGCCGGAGTCGTTGTCGTCGCTCCCCCTGCCGAGGTTGCTGAACCAGGCGCGGTCCCAGCCGTCGTCGGCGGCGATCGGCTCACCACCCGACTCCCAGCGCCGCTCCGCCCGGAACCGCGCGAGCCCCGTCCCGTCCCCAAGGCCGAAGGACACGGAGAAGACCTGTGCCATGACGGCGTCCAGCGGGTCGGAGCTCTCGTACCGCACCGGGGACAGCGGCAGCAGTACCGAGTCCGGCTCGGGCGCCGGTCGTCGTGGGGGCCGCGTCAGCAGGGCGACCCGCCGTTCGTCACGCAGCAGCCACGAACTCACCGCGTTCTCCCGCCGCAACACCCAGTGCTGCCCGGACAGCCGCACCTCCACCAGGGACTTGGACTTGCGCAACTTCTTCGTCAGCACGAGCCGGGCCGTGGTGTCGCCGACCGTCAGGCGCAGCCCCTTGGACGGATCGGGGGTATCGCGGAGGAAGCCCTGGGGCGCCCGAATCCGTACGACGGGAGCGTGCGGCCCCCACACGTCCACGCGCACCAGGCGCCGGTCCACCGCCACGGTGATCGGCCCGGCGGGGCCGGTCGCGACCCGCCGCGCGATCCACAACGGCACTCCCTCGGCCCAGGCCTGGGCCGCCAGTGCGGCCACCTGATCGGGCCCACCGCACTGCCGAACCGCCAACTCCCCCAGCGCGTGCGCGAACTCGGCCGCCTGACGTGCCCTCACCGGCGTAGTGGTGCCCGTGACACGGGTCACCGGCACCACCCCTGTCCCCGCCGGCAGTCGCTCCAGCGGACGCTCCGCCCCTCCGCCGCCGAGCCAGCACCCGCGCTGGAACGCGTCCGCCATGGCAGCGAGGTTCAGCTCGCTCAACGGTGTGCTCCTGCCCCCTCTCCGCAGCTGGTCCGGGGTCAACTCCACTGTTCGGGCCAGCGGATTCCACGACCGCTCCCCATAGAGCACCTGACTCACAACCATCCCCCGCGTCTGAATGACGTACTACTTGCTGATGGCGAAGCGCATGAGGGCGTGCTCGTCCCCCTGCTTGATCTTGCCCGTCGTGTTGATCACTTCGAGCTTCCAACTCCCGCCGACCCGCACCGCCTTGGCCACGGCGCAGCCGTTGTCCTGACTGAGCAGGCTCGGCCAGATGTCGGCGACCTGCTGGGAGGTGCCGCCGGTCGCGTCGTAGACCTTGAAGCTGATGTTGCGCGCCTTCTGGAAGGAGCTGCCCTTCTTGTACGCGGCGGCGACGAAAACGATCGACGTGATGTGGGGCGGGATCCGGGCGAACTCGACGGTCACCGTCTCGTCGTCACCGTCCCCGCGCCCGGTCTGGTTGTCGCCGCTGTGGACCAGCGATCCGTTGCCCATGGGGTCGAGCGAGTCGAGTCCCGCGAGGCGCACCGGGTCCCCGCCCTGGAGCGCGATGGCGATCAGGTCGAGGTCGGTACCGCTGTTGCGGCGCAGCTTGCCCAGCACACCGCCGCTGCTGCCGGCGGTGGGGTCCCAGGAGACGCCGATGGACAGGTGGGTCACTCCGTCCAGGTCTGCCGGACCGTCTTCCTTGGTGAGCGTGATCATGTGTGGCGCATCCTCGTGTCGAAGTGTTGAAGAGTCGAAGGGACTACAACACGCAGAGTGTGCCTGGCACCTTTTCGGTTCCATCTGCCGGGTCCGTCCAGCACCCATGAATCCCGCGCATCCGGTGTAGGCGCCGTGATCTTCAGCAGGGTCTGGGTCCGCAACTACCCAGGCCGAGTTGAGTATCCGTGCTCACGTCCGGAGCGTCTCCCGGCGGCGAGTATCGGTGCAGCGGCGCCACCGAGAGCGCCCGCTCCGCACCACCGAGACCAGTTACTTACGGAGAACCTCATGTCCCGTCGTGTCGCCCTGTCCCTTGCCGCCGGTGTCGTCGTCCTCGGCGGCGCCGGAGCTTTCGCCCTCGCCTACGCCGGGGACCAGCCCCCCGCCCTGGCCCACAGCACCGCCCGCTACACCGCCCCTGCCGGCGGTCAGGACGGCTCGCTCAGCTTCAGCACCGAAGTCACGGCGTCCCCCGGCGTCAAGAGCCTCAAGGTGCTGGCCTATCCGGCGAGTTCTTCTCTCGCCGAGAAGGAGCCGACCGCCAAGGAGATGGCCAAGGCGGAGCAAGCCCTCTGCAAGGCCGTCGACAACGACACCGTGCGCTGCGTCTACACGACCCGGGTGACCGCCGCCGACTCGGCGTCCTCCCCGCACGGGTCCTGGCGCGTCGCCGTCCTCGCCACGGCCACCGACGGCACAACGACCCTGGACACCAAGGCGGCAGGTTTCACCGTGCGCTGATTCTCGCCACATCGCGGCCGTGCGCCGCGGACTGCAGGACTGCACCCTCGGTCCAAGGACACCGAGTTGCTCCGATGGTCGGCAGCGTCACGCCAGCGCGAGCATGACGATCACCATGCTCGTGGTGAAGACTGGACGGATGCCTTACGACCTCGGCGGACTCCTTTTCATAGTGCTCGGTCTCGTCCTTGTCGCCGCCGGCTCCGTCTGGCGGGGACGTGTCACGCGTCCCCTTTCGGCTGACCGGGCCCGGGCAGCCGCGATCCGGGACCGTTCCAGAGACCTGTTGCGTTCTGCGGACATGGCGATCGCCGAAGCACGCCGCCAGGCCGCACGGGGCGAACCAGCCATCGTCACAGTCGGAGACGTGACCAGAGTGGCGGGCCAGCACTACGGTCACTCCTCCGTGGAGCACGAGGAGGCAGCTGCCGCCCTCCGCCAGCGCTATGAGGCCGCCGACTGCCGGGTGGACTGCGTGACCGATGCCTTCACCTGAGGGCTCCAGCGAGTGCTTGATGCGCGGCCCGGTATCCCACGACGGTTTCCGGGGGCAGGCAAGGAAACGTGTGCGGTGAGCCAGGCGACACGCGTGTCGATCGGAGTGCCGTACGGTCCCCTGGCTTCGTCGGCGTGTGGCCCGGCTGCGCCGACCCAATGGACAGGAACGCAGCCCTCGGCTGAGGAGACGGCTCCAGCTATCCGCCCAGGAACGGAGGTGTCGGGGGCGTTCGGAGAGGGGACTTGGAGGGGCAGGCCGGGTCGGCGGCGTTCCCCAGGGGGCCGAGCCCGGCTCAGGCTCCTCCAGTTCAGCCAGGAGCTGGAGGTGCCGTCAATGACCACGGGGTCAGGTCAGAGTGCCCTGCTCGCAGACACGGCGGGCCACGTCGCGGAGTTTGGTGTTGCTCTCCTGGGAGTAGCGGCGCAGCACGTCGAAGGCCTCTTCCTCAGTGAGGTGATGCGTGCCCATGATGATGCCCATGGCCTCGCCGATGACGTGGCGGGTGGCGACGGCCTCTTCCATCTGCGCGTGGGTGCGGGCGCTGGAGAGGGCCACCGCAGCGTGCGAGGCGAGCAGCCATCCCGCGGTCTCACTGTCAGAGGTGAAGGCGCCGGGCTTGCGGGAGTACAGGTTCAGCGCGCCGAGATCCTCGTCGTCGGTGAACAGCAGGAAGCCCATCATGCTGCCCACGCCCAGTGCGGCGGCGCGAGGGGCGTAGGCGGGCCACCGCTGGTGTTCGGTGGTGAGGTCCGCGATGCGGAAGACGCGGTCGCCCTGCGCGGTGCGGGCAGCGTCGAAGCAGGGGCCTTCGCCCATCTCCTGCTGCAGGACGTCACTGTCGGTGACGAAAGGGTCGGTGGGGGCGAGGGATTCCACCTGCGTGCCGTGCAGGATGAGGATGCCGGCCGCGTCACAGCCCTCGACCAGCTCCGTGGCCGATGCCGTGATGCGCTCCAGCGTCGCAGCCACCGAGTCCTGCGCCAGCAGGTCCCGGGCCATCGCCGCCATCTCCTGCGCGAACCGTGACCAGTCCACTTTCGTCCTCCGTCGTTCGAGCGGCCTGGACAACCCTCCTACCCACCTTTCCACGCGACCTTCACTGTGGACAGGAGCCGCTCCGGACGGCGGCCGCGCCAGGGACGTCCAGTGAGCAGCCGTCGCGGAACGGCACCCCTCTTCCGCCGGCCGTTCCTGGAGGCGTCGGCGGGCGAAGTCGATGAAGGGCCCGCTCGCCATCAGCCGACAGTCGGTGCCATCGATCCCCACCAAGCCTTCCTGCTCTGCCTCCAAGCCGACGCCGGGGAAGCCAGCCCCGCAGCTCCTTCACTCGGACCGCTGTGCGAAGAAGCCCGCCAGGCTGGACGCAAGCGCTTCTGGAGCCTGCTCGGCGACGTGATGCCCGGCGTCGATGCCGTGGCCGCGGGCATCCGGGGCCCACTGGCGCCAGATCTTCAGCGGGTCCCCGTAGAGTTCCTCGAGGTCGTCCCGGAGCGACCAGAGGATCAGAGCCGGGCACTGGATCTGCGTCCCGACGGCCCGGTCGTCCTCCTCGTGTCGTCGGTCCACGGTGAGGCCGGCACGGTAGTCCTCCAGCATCGCCCGCACCACGTCGGGGTTTCTCATGGCCGAACGCCACTCGTCGTAATTCTCCTGCCCCATGCTCAGCGGATCGCCGTGGTACCAACTGTCGGGATCGGCGTTGATGACCCGCTCGGGGATGTTCGGCTGGGCGAAGAAGAACCAGTGCCACCACTGCGTGGCGAACTCGGGTGTGATGCGGGACAGGTGCTCGGTCAGGGGCAGACAGTCGATCAGTGCCACCCGCGAGACCGCGTCGGGGTGATCGAGCGCGAGACGCAGCGCGACAGCGCCTCCACGGTCGTGTCCGGCGAGCGCGAATCGGTCATGGCCCAGGGCGCGCATCACCTCGGTCACGTCGCCGGCGACGGCCCGCTTGGAGTGTCCCGAGTGGTCTTCGGTGGGCGCCGGACCGGTGGAGCGGCCGTAGCCTCGGAGATCGGGGCAAACAACCGTGAAGCCGCTTCGGACCAGGAGCGGAGCGACACGGTGCCAGGTCGCAGATGTTCGGGGGTGGCCGTGCAGCAGCACCACTGGCGGTCCCTGTCCGCCGTAGCGAACGAAAATCGAAGCTTGATCGACCTGAACCCGCTTGGCCTGAAAGCCCTCGAACAAGACCAGCACCTCCCGCCCTCGTCGGTACGACGTCCCATTCACCCAGCGGTTGTGGGCCCCTCGTTCACCCGTGGGGGCGCCGGGCCGACGGGCTGTGGGGCCGACGGCAGTCGCCACGGCCGACACGTGAACTGCCCTTCCCCACTGCCCGCTGCGCGTCCGACTCGTCGGCGGCCGGGTGCCCTGGCGGAGGAACGTTGAACGCATCGCGCCGGCCTGTCGTGTCAGTGTGGGGTCGCAGGACGTCCTCGATGGTTTGTCGCCACGTGAGGTGAGTGGCCGGCCGCTGCAGGAGAGCCCCGAGTGCGTCGGCACCCCTCTCCCACGGCGGCACGCTCCACAGCCGCGCCTTGCGCACCGGGGCTGCACTTCACGCCTCAGCGCGGTGCGAAGCCTGCCGAACTGACGCCGACAAGCGGGAGAGGCCGCCGTCTCTGTCCGACGGAACCGAACCATCGGCTTCAGGCGTCTGACGCCTCGGCAAACCGAATCGGCCATGGATCACCGACCAAGGACGTGGCACAGGTGTCCCTCGAGTTCGCACCGACCACGGGCGGCCGACGCACATCTGCCGCGTCCGCCGTCGCGCTGCTCCTGTTCGCCGCAGCCCTGACCGGCTGCGACAGTTCCCCAGCCGCGAAGACGTCCGCCACCTCCGACGCCCTCCAGGCCGCCGCCTCCGGCTGCCCGAAGACTCGGGGCGACTTCTTCAACCCCTGGCCGGGCCAAATCACCTCGCCGGCCCGCCTCGGGCGGCTCTCCCGCCTCGACAAGGCTGTCACGTCCGGCCGGCGACCGGCCCGCTTCGACGTCACCGTCACCAATCCCACTCCGCAGACCACCCGTCGTGTCGCGCTCGCCTTCACCATCAGCGGCCCCGAGAGAATTCCCACGTTCAGCGGCGGTCTCCAGATCCACTACCGCGACCGATGGTGCGAGATCCCGACCTGGATGCGGGAGGAAGCCGAGGACTCCCCGTCCGGCTCGGCTCCGATCCCGCTCACGCTGAACCCGCGCAGCAGCACCGTCCTCCACTTCCGGCTCTCCGATGCACGGCCGACGCCCGAGGGCCGCGACGAGGATGTGGTCGGCTACACCGTCGAGGTCAACCTGCTGGGCACCAAAGACGCCCAGGGCCACCAGCTCCACTTCGACGTCGCCCCGAACTCGACAAACGACGCGACGGCCCGCCGGAGAACTGCGTGCCAGGAGCGCGGGTTCTCAGGTGGTCGCGGACGAGGCGGATCAGGTCACATCCGGGACGTGGGTCGGCCTGTCCACATTCGCTACGGCGCCCACGCCCGCAGCGCCGCATCCGCCACCGCGTCCACCGTGTCGTGACCGAGCCGGGCGCCCACGAGGAACCGCTGATGGACGAGCGGGCCGACGGTTGTCATGGCGAACGCCTCGGCCGTGACGTCGGCCCGCAGGCGTCCCCGGGCGACGGCAGCGGTGACGGCAGGACGCAGGGAGTCGACGATCTGGGTCAGCGCAGTCTGACGGAGGCGCCGCATCCCGTCGTCGTACTGCGCCCCGCACAGGACGGCGGCGAGAACGGCCCCGGCCTGGGCGTCGTCTAGCCGTTCGCCGAGCTGGCGCAGGTAATGGACCAGCTCGGCGCGCGGCTCGGCACCGGACGCCGCCCGCATGTCCTCCGGCGCCGGTGACAGGGGCGGCATGCCTGCCTCCAGCGCCGCCAGACGGAGACCAAGCAGGTCGGCCCAGTGACGGTAGACCGTGGCCCGGCCGACTCCGGCGCGGGCGGCAACCGCCTGGTGCGTGACAGCCTCCAGGCCACCCTCGGTGAGCAGCGTGGTGGCCGCGGCCACCATGGCCTCGCGGCTGCGCACCTGGCGTGGATCAGCTCGCTCCTCCGGCATGCGACACCCTTCGTGTGAGACAGATTGCCTCACATGCTAGTCGCAGGGTGTCTCGGTCGATGACCGCACTGCTCGCCCCGCCGGAGCCCGGGCTGGAGGCGGCATGACGGGCCGACCCGCGGGCGCCGGCCAGGAACCGGCCACGGCTGCTGGCGACCTCGAAATCGCTGTCGCCCACCTGCGCCCGCTGTTGGGGACGAGCGGCGACCCCGAGTACCCCGTACACCCTGTACGCCCTGGTCAGGCGCGCCCGCGATGCAAGCCGGGGGACCCGCCCACGATGTCTGCGGCCATCGAGAACTCCTCCGAGTGATGGGTGGGTCAGGTGCGCCATCTTTGAGACACGATGACTCACAGAAACACTGTGGGTCAATCTGTCTCAGAGTGGCGTGCGACTACCTGCGAGTAGCGCGTTGACAAGCCGGAGCGGCGAACTGATGATGTAATCAGTTATGCGGAGGTGGTCAGATAGCGGGTTCGCTCCCGCTGGCACGTCACCCTGCGATGGTCTATTTGTGGCGGTATCTGGTGTATAGCCGCCCACGCCCAAGGAGAGGCGCCATGAGCGAGAACGACCTGCACGCGAAGTTCCAGCAGTTCCCCGACGCAGTCCGCGAGAAGGTCGAGACCGCACTGTCGGACGCCAAGATCGCCCTCAAGCTCAAGGCCGCCCAGATCCTCGCCGACAAGGAGGAGATGGCCGAACACGCCGTCACCACCGCCGGCCGGATCGGCGCCAAGAGCGGAGAGGTGTCCGAGCTGACAGCGATCATGCCGCTGAAGCCGAACGGCGCAGAGCGGCTGCGGAAGTTCTTCGGCCTGGTCGGGGGGAACCTGGCGGGTGCCGGTGAGGTCGGCACCCTGCACAACATGCGGTTCGTGTTCCTCGAGAACGACACGAAGCTGCTGTTCGCGACCGCCTTCGACGGCGAGTGGGACCCCTACATCGACGACTTCGCCACCAAGATCCCCGAGATGATGGACTTCCTGTTCGATAACGTCGAGGGCTGGCCCGGCATCACCTCGCCGGACGTGAAGGACTTCATCGTCAAGTACCAGCTCCCGGCGGAGGCGTGGTTCGTCGCCCACCCCAACCTCACCGTCGCGGAGGGCCACCGGCTCAAGCGACAGGAAGCCGCTGTGCAGCGTTTCCTGTCCGACCTCAACTGAAGGCAGGCGCACCATGCCTTCCCCGCTGTTCAGGCGACTGCGCCGCCCGCCCACTCTGGACCTCGACGACATCCAGGCGACCCTGCTGCGGGCCCGGCCCGAGCCCTACTTCGGCACCCACGCGATCCTGGAGATCACCGAACCGGCCGCGGGCAGGGAACTGCTGCGCCGGCTGGCGCCGAGAGTGACCTCGGCGGCGCGCTGGGACGAACCGCAGCCGTCCTGGCTGGCCCTCGCCCTCAGCTACCAGGGTCTGGTCGCACTGGGGCTGCCGGAGAGCTCACTGGCCTCCTTCCCGGCCAACTTCCGCGCCGGGATGGCCGCCCGCGCCGAGCGGCTGCGGGACACCGGCGTGAACGCGCCGGACCGCTGGGAGTTCCCCTTCGGCACCTCGCGCGTGCATGCCGCCGTCACGGTGTATGCCGAGAGCGAGGACGACTGGCGGGCCGAAGTCGCCGCCTACGAAAAGGAACTGGGCGAGGTCCCTGGCGTACGACTGCTGTCGCACCAGGACTTCGCCGCCGACGGGTTCAACGTCTTCGGCTACCGGGACGGCTTCAGCCAGCCGGTGGTCGAGGGCAGTGGCGCCGAGCCTCTGCCCGGAGACGGACGCCCCATCAAGGCCGGCGAGTTCATCCTCGGCTACCCGAGCGAGACCGGGGTGCCGCTGCCCGTACCGGCTCCGGACGTCCTGGGCCGCAACGGCACGTACGTCGTCTTCCGCAAGTACCACTCCCACGTCGCGGCCTTCAACAAGTGGCTGCACGACAACGCCTCCACCGAGGCCGAACGCGAGCTCCTGGCCGCCAAGTTGGTCGGCCGCTGGCGCAGCGGCGCACCTCTCGCCCTCTCGCCCGACCGCGACACCCCCACCATCGGCGAGGACCCGAACCGGATCAACGACTTCGACTACTCCGCCGACCCGCGCGGACTGCGCACCCCGCTCGGCTCCCACATCCGCCGGATGAACCCGCGCGACACCAAACTCACGGTCCTCAGCGACGTCAACATCCGCCGCATCATCCGGCGCGGCACCTCCTACGGCACTCCCCTGCCCCCCGACCGCCTCAAGGACGACGGCAAGCCGCGCGGCCTGGACTTCATCGCCCTCGGCGCCCGCGCCATCGACAACGTCGAGTTCCTCCAGAGCGAATGGGTCGGCTCCGGCAACTTCATGGGCCTGGGCAAGGAGAAGGACCCGATGATCTCGCTCCAGGACAAGGGCGCCTACTTCACCGTGCCCGGGACCCCGCCGCGCCGGGTGCAGAACATCCAGTCCTTCAACACCCTCCTCGGCGGCGAGTACTTCTTCATGCCGAGCCTGTCCGCCGTCCGCTGGCTCGCCGGCAACTGACCCCCACCTCGCGCGGAGACACACCCCATGACCTCGTACGTCCGCTACAGCCCCGACCTCGAACAGCCCTTTCCGGACGAGGACGAACTCGTCCGCCAGGTCGTCGCGGCCATGGGCAAGGCCAACCAGCAGGTCGCCGACAAACACCGTCACGGCCTGCGCGACGCCCACGCCAAGAGCCACGGCGTCCTCGCCGGTGAGCTGCGCATCCAACCCGACCTGCCCGCCCACCTGGCCCAGGGCCTCTTCGCCGCGCCGGTCACCTACCCGGTGATCGTCCGCTTCTCCTCCGCCCCCGGCGATCTGCGCTCCGACCAGGTGCCCGTCCAGCGCGGCCTCGCGATGAAGGTGATCGGCGCGCCCGGGCCGCGGGCCCTCGACGACGGCTTCACCACCCAGGACTTCCTCCTCGTCAACCACCCCACCCTGCCCTTCGGCAACATCGCCGAATACGCCAAACTCCAGGACCTGTTGGAGAAACAGCCCGGCCAGAGCGACCAGCAGCTCCAACTCACCGGCGCGGCCGCCCGAGTTGCCGCCAAGGCCCTCACACGCGTCGGACGTCCGCTGCCGCCCGCCGTCGAGACCCTCGCCGCCGCCAACGACCACATCCTCGGCGAGACCTTCCACTCCATGGCCGCGCTGCGCTACGGCGACCACGTGGCGAAGATGTCCGCCGCGCCCCGCTCGGCGAACGTCAGGGCCCTCACCGGCAGCCACGTCGACAAGAAGGCCGGCGAGTCGGCCCTGCGTGACCTCGTCGTCGACTTCTTCGCGGACAACAGCGCCGAGTACGACATCCGCGCCCAACTGTGCACGGACATCGACCGGATGCCGGTGGAGGACGCCTCGGTCCTGTGGCCCGAGGAACTGTCACCGCACCGGACCGTGGCCGTGCTGCATCTGCCCGCCCAGGACGCCTACAGCGACGCCCGCCGCCGCTACGCCGACGACGTCCTCTCCTTCAGCCCCTGGCACGCCCTGGAGGCCCACCGCCCGCTGGGCTCGATCATGCGCTCCCGGCGCGCCGCGTACCCCGCGTCCAGCGACTTCCGGCACCGCTTCAACGGCATCGAGCCGCAGGAGCCGTCCGACATCAAGGAGCTGCCCGCCTGACCAGGTCCCGACCGGCCCCGGATACGTCCGGGGCCGCTCGGGACTCGCGTGCCAGAATGGAGACGTCCGTTCTCCGCTCTCACTGCTTCGAGGTCCTTTCGTGTCCCAGCCCGTCGGCCGTGTGCCCCAGCGACGCAACGCCCGGTCCAATCGGGCCCGCATCCTGGCCACCGCCCGCCAGGAGCTCGGCCGGAACCCCGACATCACCCTGGAAGAACTCGCCCGCGCCGCCGGCGTCGTACGGCGCACGCTGTTCGGGCACTTCCCCGGCCGGGCAGCACTCCTGGACGCACTGGCCGAGGAGGCCGCCGAGGCGCTGCAGGCCACCGCGGCGGTCGGCGCGGGGGTGACGGAGCCGGCCGACCGGGCGTTCGCCCACTTCACGTTGGCGCTCTGGCCGGTGGGCGACCAGTACCGGATGCTCCTGTCGCTGGCCCGACGGGACCTCGGCATGGACCGTGTCGCCGGGATCCTGGAGCCCGCCCGGGTCAGGGCCACGGCCATCCTGGAGCAGGGACAACGGGACGGCGTCTTCCACACCCACCTGCCCGCCCCGGTGCTGAGCGCCGGTCTTGAGGCGATGACGGTCGCTCTCCTGGAGGAGGTCAACACCGGGGCGCTGGAGGACGACGGCACCCGCGCGGCCGTCAGCACGCTCATCGCGGCCGGAGTGCCGGAGAAGCGGGCGCGGATCGTCGTGGACGAGGTGGCCGCCGCCGCGGGGTGAGATCCCTCTGCGGTACGACGTGACCCCGGTGCGAAGCGCCGGGGTCTTTCCGTGTCCGCCCTCACTTCTTTAATTGCCCTCAGCTGTGCAATTATCTTCTGTATGAACTTCGGTGGCCCAGACGATCTGGCCTTCTCCCAACCTGCGCCGGCGGCGGTCATCGGCGACAGGTACGAACTGCGGCTGCTGCTCGGCTCCGGAGGCATGGCCGAGGTGCACCTCGCGCACGATCTCCGGCTCGACCGCAGCGTCGCGGTGAAGACTCCGCGCACCGACCTCGCCCACGATCCGGCACTCCAGGAGCGGTTCCGGCGGGAGGCCATGTCCACCGCCTCGCTCAACCACCCGGCCATCGCCGCCGTCTACGACACGGGCGAACACTTCTCCTACGGGTGGCAGTTGCCGTACCTCGTAATGGAGTACGTCGACGGCACCACCCTGCGCGAGGCCCTGTCCTCCGGACCACCGCTGACCGTCGAACGCGCCATGGAGGTGACGGCGAGCGTCCTGGAGGCGCTCGCCCATTCCCACCAGCAGGGCATCGTGCACCGGGACATCAAGCCCGCCAACATCATGGTGACCTGGTCCGGTCAGGTCAAGGTGATGGACTTCGGCATCGCCCGTGACGCACGGGACGTCGGCATGACCCAGACCTCCATGGTGATCGGCACCGCGCAGTACCTCTCCCCCGAGCAGGCCATGGGACACGCCATCGACGCCCGCTCCGACCTGTACTCGGTGGGGTGCCTCGTGTACGAACTCCTCACCCTCCGCACGCCGTTCACCGGCGACTCGCCGATGGCGGTGATGTACCAGCACATCCAGGAGGAACCACGGCCGCCGAGCCTCTACAACCCCGAGGTCGGTCCGCAGGTCGATGTGATCGTCCTGCGGGCGCTGGCGAAGGACCCTGCGTATCGCTACCAGTCCGCGCAGGAGATGCTCGCCGACGTCGAGGCCTACCTCGGGGCGCAGACCGTCCTGGACCGGACGTTCGACAGCGTCGACGAGGAGCCGGACGGCGATGACACGGCGGAGAGCGGTCGCCGCAGAGGCAATGCCGCGCTGATCGGGACGGGTGTCGCGGTCGTCGTCGCGGCGCTGGTGCTCGGCTGGTTCATGTTCGGGCGCGGTGCGGCCGGCGACGGCAAGACGGACGTACCCGATCTCGTCGGCCAGACCCTGGAGGAGGCCCGGCGCACGGCGGACAACGTCGAACTCACGCTCACCGTCGCCAGGAACGAGCCCTGCGCGGACCAGCCCAAGGGACACATCTGCACGCAGACCCCCGTGGACGGCCGGCTCGACAAGGGCGAGGCGGTGTCGGTCACCGTCTCCACCGGCGCGCCGAAGGTGGAGGTGCCGGACGTCACGGACAAGGACGAGGACGACGCGTCCCGTGTCCTGGAGGACAAGGGCTTCAAGGTGAAGCTCCGGCACAAGGTGTCCGCCAGGGACGCCGGAACCGTTCTGGCACAGGATCCGGCCGGCGGCGAGAGCGTCGAGAAGGGCACCGAGATCACCCTCACGGTCGCCAAGGAGGCCGAGAAGGCCACGGTTCCCGACCTCACCGGCAGCACGCTGAGCGAGGCCCGCAAGCTGCTCGCCGAGCACGACCTCGAACTGGGCGACACCACCGAGGTGGAGAGCAGCGCGGCGGCCGGGACCGTCGTCGAACAGAGCGCCGTCGCGGGAGATGAGGTCGAGCCCGGTTCGTCGGTCGACGTCCAGATCGCCAAGTCGGTGCAGACCGTGCAGATCCCGGCGGACATCATCGGCAAGACCCTTGCCGAGGTCCAGAACGAACTGGGCGACCTCGGCCTCCAGGCGAGCGTCGCCTCCGGGTACTCCCAGGCCTCCGACGCCGTGGTCACCTCCAGCACCCCGGCGGCCGGGAGCGAGGTCGAGGCGGGCAGCACGGTGGTCGTCGTCACCGAAGAGCCTCAGGACACCTCGCCGGACGACGGGACACCGGACGACGGGACGTCGACGACGGGAGCGACCACCGACGACCAGTGAGACGCCGTTCACCGCCGGCGGTATTGGCTTGCCTACTCCTCGGGCTCCCAGGCGATGATCTGCTCGAACACCTGCCGATCGCCCTCGATCTTCAGGTCGTCCAGCGTGAGGCGGCCCCAGACGAAGAGAAGCAGTTGCTCGGCCGTGCCCGTGGCCGATACGGAGGCAGGCGCGGCGTCGTCGGTGAGGGGTGCGGGCCAGGCGCCGGTGCCGTCCAGCACGAGGAGCCAGGAGCGGCCCTCGGTGGCGTGGTACTGAATGGTGGCGGGCTCGTGCGGCCACGCCGCGGGGGTGGAGTTGCAGGTGTCGAGGAACTCGGCCACGCCGTCGATCGCGACGTCCACCGGCATCGGTTGCACGGCGCCTGCGGCGAGTTGAGCGTCGTAGGTGTGCACCAGCAGCTCGTGCACCCGGCGCCGGGCGACGCCCCAGGCATTCGCGGGTGACACGCCCGCGCTCCACCACGTCCAGCACTCGCGCTCCGGGCCCGCCTCGCGCAGTGCGCTCAGCAGCAGCTCGTTCGACTCGGTGTACCAGGCCAGCAGCGCGTCGAGCTCGCGCGGCGCCTTCGCGGCGTCCTTGGCCGGCGGAGCCTCGGCCGGGCCCGCGGCGACGATGGTGGCCCACCAGCGCTGGCCCGTACCCAGGTGCTGCACCAGATCGAACACCGTCCACTCGGGGCAGGACGGCACCGGCGCGTCAAGGCCGGGCGCGGCGGCAACCGCACTCCGGAACGCGGCCGACCGCTCGTCGATCAGTCGCAGCAGGGCGGAATACTCAAGACTCTCTGTCACATGACTTACCTATCAGCCCAGTTCAGCGACCGCACTCCATTTCTTTTCCGTCATGGCGCGCCCTCGATGCGTCGAGGGCGCGTCTCGGTCGCGGACAACAAAAAGGGGACGGTGCCAGGTGTCCCCTCCCGGCACCGTCCCGGGGCCGTGCGCCGCTCAGGCACAGCCCGTTCTGGGGGTGGAGGAGGCCGGAATCAGGTTCCGGCCTCCGGTGTACGAGGCTCAGACGTCCACGGTCTCGGTCTGCTCCGCGGTGGCCGCTGCCGCATCTGCCTCACCGTGCTTGGTGGTGTGCCCCCGGCCGGGCAGAACGGCGATGACGATCAGGGTTCCGGCGGCCATGATGATGCCGCCGATGAGGCTGGTGTGGGCGATGGCGTGGGCGAAGGACTCGTGCACCGCTCCCAGCAGGGTCTGGGCCTGCTCGGCGCCGCCCTGGGGGTTCTTGGAGACCTGCTCGGCGACCGCGATGCCACCGCCGACGGAGTCCTTGGCGACGTCCATGGCGTCAGCCGGGAGGTGGCCGCCGACCATGTCGGTGAGCTTGTCCTTGTAGGACGTGGCCAGCAGCGAGCCGAGGATGGCGATGCCCAGGGCGCAACCCAGTTCCAGCGCGGTGTCGTTGGCGCCGCCGCCGACGCCCAGCTCGTCCTCGGGGAAGGAGCCCATGATGGTGTCGGTGGCCGGGGCGAGGCTCAGGCCGATGGCGAAGCCGAGCAGCAGCAGGGGCGTCAGGAAGTCGGTGTAGGTCGAGCCCGTCTCGATCTGGGTGAGCAGGAAGACGCCCGCGGTGCCGATGACCATGCCGGTGCCGACCACGATCTTCACGCCCAGCTTCGGGGCGAGCTTGCCGGTGACGGCGGAGCCGACGAACACGGCGCCGGCCAGGGGCAGCAGGCGGATACCGGTCTCCAGGGCGTCGTAGCCGAGGACGAACTGCAGGAACTGGGTGGAGTAGTAGATCGAGCCGAAGGTGCCGAAGAAGAAGAACAGCACCGCCATCATCGAGCCGCCGAAGGGACGCTCGGTGAACTTGCGGACGTCCAGCATGGGGTTGGGGTGCTTCAGCTCCCAGGCGACGAAGGCCAGCAGGCCCACGCCGGCGACGACGGCCGCGGTGATCGGGCCAACGCCCCACCCGAAGTGCGGGCCTTCGATGGTCGCGTAGACCAGGGAGCCGACCGAGGCGATCGACAGAAGCCCGCCGACGTAGTCGATGCGACCCATGCCCTCCGCCTTCGACGGCGGCACGAGCAGCAGCGCGCCGACGACGCCGAGGACGGCGACGGGGACGTTCATCAGGAAAGTGGAGCCCCAGGCGTGGTTCTCCAGCAGCCAGCCGGCGGCCAGTGGACCGGCGGCGATGGCGAGCCCGGAGGTCGCGGACCAGGCGGTGATCGCCTTGGCGCGCTCGGCGCGGGGGAAGATCGCGACCAGCAGTGAGAGCGTGGCCGGCATGACGACGGCGGCACCGACGCCCATGATCGCGCGGGCTGTGATGACGAGGTTCGTCGCATCGACCAAGCCGCCCATCACCGAACCTCCGGCGAAGATCAGCAGGCCGAGGACGAGGGCGCCGCGGCGGCTGTACTTGTCGCCGATCGCGCCCAGCACCAGCATCAGCGCGGCGTAGGGGACGGTGTAGCCGTCGATGACCCACTGCAGGTCACTGCTGCTCAGCCCCAGGTCCTTGGTCATGTCGGGGGCGGCAACGATCAGTGACGTGTTCGCCATGACGACGATCAGCAGGCTCAGGCACAGGACCAGCAGGGCCCACCAGCGGCGGTGGTAGGGCTCCGTCATCTTCTCGACGGGCGTGTTCGGAAAGAGCGGCATGGTCGGGCTCCTCGGCAGGAGGTGAAGCGGAGGCTTCGGGGGTGTGGAAAACGATGGGATCGGTGCACGCGGGGCCAAGAGGGGGCCGGCACCAGGGGCAGCTAATTGCCCGTTGATGTGCAGACTAGTTTATTGCTCGCTGATGTGCAACTATCGAGTCGCCCTCCCCCGCCTACCGGAGGTTCGACATGATCCACGCACACCTGACAGCCGCCCCGGAACGCAGCCGCACCCTGCTCACACGGGCCCGCATCCTGGAGGCGGCCCGGCAGGAACTCAGCCGTGACCCCGACAGCAGCCTCGGTGACATCGCCGAGGCGGCAGGGGTGGTGCGCCGTACGCTCTATGGCCACTTCCATGGCCGGGCCGCCCTGGTGGAGGGCCTGGTGGAGGAGGCCACGTGGGCCTTGCGGCAGGCGCTCGCGGCCCCGCGCGCGCCGGTGGCGGATGCCGTCACGGAGCTGGCGCGCTTCGTCCTCGCGGTGTGGCCCGTCGGAGATCGCTACCGCATCCTGCTCAGACTCGCGCCCCAGGACCTCGGAGCCGATCGGCTGACGGAAGTCCTGGCTCCCGCGCGGGACATGGCGGAGGCGATCATCTCCCGGGGACAGCGGCAGGGCGCCTTTCAGGCCGGCATACCCCCGGTCGTCCTGACCCGGGCGCTGGAGGGGTACCTGCTGGGGCTTCTGGACTGCGCGAACAGCGCGGCCTGGAGCGACGACGGCGCCGACAGCGCGGCCGCCGCCCTGATCGCGATGGGCGTGGCCGAAGACAGTGCCGCGGTGTGCGTCCACGGACTCGTCCGCCCCGCGGGCGACGCCGCGTAGGCGCGCACTTCCCGAGCACCACTCGAAGAGGAGAACCATGTACCAGTCCCCCCACGACGAGAAGTACGTCGGCGAGCCCTACTACGGCGACGGTTCCGTGTATGCGAGCCCTCCGACCCGGACCAGGCGGCGCATGATCATCGCCGCCGCGTCCCTGGCGGCCCTGCTGGTCGGCGGAGTCGCGGTCGACCGGATCGCCGCAGTCCGTGCGGAGAGCCGTATGGCCAAGGCGTTCCAGGACGGCATGGGAACCGCCGATCGGCCGTCGGTGCATGTCAGGGGCTTTCCCGTACTGGCCCAATTGGCTGCGGGCAGCCTGGACCATGTCGACCTGACCGCCCACGACATTCCGGCCGACGGCACCACCCGGCCGCTCCCGGTGACGAAGCTGACGGTCGGGATGGACGGGCTGAAGACCTCGGGGAGCGCCGACGAGGCTCACGCGGACAGCGTCACAGCGACCGCGTTCCTGTCGTATGCGGACGTGTCGAGCGCACTCGGCGTGCAGGTGTCACAAGGAGACGAGCCCGGCCGGGTCGACGCGACCGCGAGTCTGCCGCTCGTCGGCGACGTGACCGTGAGCTCGGCCGTCTCGGCGGCCGACGGCAACAGCATCGCCTTCACGGACGTACGCGCGGAGCAGGGTGAACTGCTCCCGCCGCTGAAATCACTGCTCGACAAGGCCCTGGACGAGCCCATTCCGCTGCAGAACGTGCCCGAAGGGCTCCGGCTGCGGTCGGTCACCACCACCGGGGACGGAATCGACGCCCGCTTCACAGGCCGCTCGGTCACCTTCCACCCGGACTCGTCGTCCGCGTGAGGTCAGGGGGCGTCAGGCAAGGGGCGCCGGGCGACCTCGTGCGCTTCGTCCGCGGGCAGGCCCAGCATCCGCAGGACCATCTCGGCGAGGTTGACCGCGGCCTCGTCGCCGTCCACCTCGGGGCGGGCGAATCGCAGTTCCACCAGGGACAGCAGGGTTCCGCCCAGCGCGGACAGGGCGACCATGGGATTGACGGGCGTGAAGCGGCCGGAGTCGATGCCGACCTGGAGATCACGCAGAGCGCGTCGGGCCAGTCCCTTGCCGGAGTGGATGTGCCCGAGGCCACGGCGGCGCAGGACCTGCATCAGCTCCGGGTGGGAGTCGGCCATGCGGGCACTGAGCCGAAACCCGCCCGCGACCCGCTCCGCCGGATCGTCGATCCCCGTCAGACGCTCGTCGAATTCCTGCCCGAACTCCTCGAGGGCGTCGATCACCGCCGCCTCGAACAACTCCGCCTTCGAGTCGAAGTGGTTGTAGAAGGAGCCGAAGCCCACGTCGGCGCGCTCGGCGATCGCCTGGATGCTCGCGCTGGTGTCGCCGCTCTCGGCAAGTATCTGCCGAGCCGCTCGCACGAGAGCCCCACGGGTCTCTGCGCGACGTCGCTCGAACCGGTTGCTGGGCGGGGCTGACGTAGACATGCGCAGAAGTCTAACGGGTTACCCCATACAGATCGCAGTCCTGATGAATCCATCATTTCCTGCGGCGAACGTCTTGACGACAGAACTGTCACAGTTGATGATTTCCTCATTGCGGCAATGTTGCTCGGAGGGCACCATGTCTGAAACACGCGTCAACGGGGACGTCCTCACGGCCCACCAGGACCTCCACAGTGAGCAGGGCGCCCTGCGCGGCGAGCACCCCGGCCGCTCCCGGAATCCCGTGATCAAGGTGGCGGACCTGGCCTGGCTGGAGTTCGAGAAGCCCGACCTGGACCGGGCGGAGGTCTTCGCCCGCGACTTCGGCTTCGGTGTCGCCGCCCGCACCGAGAGCGAGCTGTGGCTGCGGGGCACCTTCGCGGGCTCGCCCTGCATGGTGATCCGGCGTGGTCGTACGTCCCGCTTCATCGGTCCGGCGTTCCGCGCCGCCGAACGGGCCGACCTGGACCGGCTGGCCCGCGCCACGGGCAGGGACGTGCGGGACGCCGACGTTCCCGGCGGCGGCAAGGGCGTCGACCTGCTCGACCCGTCCGGCTTCCCGGTCCGGGTCGTGCACTGCGGCGAACAGCTCCCCGCACTGCCGGAACAGCAGCCGCTGCTCCTCAACATCGGCACGGATCACCGTCGTGTCAACGCCACCCAGCGGCCGCCGCGCGAGCCGTCCCGCATCCAGCGCCTGGGCCACGTGGTCCTGGAGACCCGCGTGTTCGGGCGGGCCCTGGACTGGTACCTGGACACCCTCGGGATGATCGTGTCCGACTTCCTGTTCCTGGACGGACAGCGCGGGCGCGGTCCCACGATGGCATTCATCCGCTGCAACCTGGGCGGCGTGCCCGCCGACCACCACACCCTCGCCATGCACCTGGGGCCGGGCACGGGATACGTCCACTCCGCCTACCAGGTCACCGACCTGGACTCCATCGCCGCCGGTGGCGAATACCTCAAGGAGCGCGGATACAAGCGCAGTTGGGGCATCGGCCGGCACATCCAGGGCAGCCAGCTCTTCGACTACTGGCGCGACCCCGACCACTTCATGCTGGAGCACTTCGCCGACGGCGACCTGTTCTCCTGCGACGTCGAGCCCGGCTGGGCGCCCATGTCGACCAGCGGCCTCGCCCAGTGGGGCCCGCCCGCCACCCGCGACTTCATCGGTGCGAACCCCTCACCACAGCGGGTCCGCGATGTCATCGACGCCCTGCGCGGCGACAACGAGATGGACCCGGCACGACTGTTCGGCCTGCTCAAGGCCGCCAACTCCTGACCCCCGCACCCGCATCCCCCTCACAAAGGCACTGACATGAGCACCAATGTCCTGCGCACCGCCGACGGCTGGTGGGTCGTCCTCGGCGACCGGGCCGTCCCGGTCGACACCAAGGCCGTGACCACCGCCGAACTGCTCGCCGACCGCGACGCCGTACGAGAGGCCGCCGCGTCCGGCGAACCGGGCACGCCCGTCGCCGACCTGGTGGCACTCTCACCGGTCACCACGCCCTGCCGGGTGGTCGCCCAGATGGTCAACTACCGCAGCCACGCCCGCGATTCCGGCTTCAAGGGCGACGTCCCGGCCACCTTCTTCCGCAAGGCGTCCGGCTCGGTCAGCGGCCCCGGCGACACCGTCGTACGCCCCTCCCACGTGAAGTTCCTCGACTACGAGATCGAACTCGGCCTCGTCATGGGCGCGCCCCTGCCCGTCGGCACCGTCGTCGAGGAGCGGGACCTGCCGTCGTACGTCGCCGGACTGGTGATCACCAACGACGTCAGCGCCCGTGAGGTGCAGCTGACCAAGACACAGTTCTACGAGAGCAAGTCGTACCCCACCTTCACACCGACGGGCCCGTACCTGACGCTGCTGGAGCCGGAGGACTTCACCCATCTCCTCGACCTGCGGCTGAAGTTGAGCGTCAACGGCGAGCTGCGTCAGGACCGCACCCTGGCCGACATGATCGTCCGCCCGGCACAGGCGCTGACCCTGCTGGCCCGCTTCCAGACCCTGGACGCCGGCGACCTGCTGCTCACCGGCACTCCCGGTGGCACGGCCCTGAAGGCGCCGCCGAAGGCGGTCGAGAAGATCGGCGCGCTGCTGCCGCCCGCACTGAAGTGGAAGGCGTTCTTCAAGAGCCAGGCGAAGAACCCGCACTACCTGAGTCCGGGTGACGTGATCACGGCGACGATCGCGACCCCCGACGGCCGCATCGACCTCGGCGAGCAGCGCACGCCCGTCGCGGACGCGAACTAACACCCGAGGTGAGCCGCACATGACCGTCGATGAAGCCGCACGTGTGCCCGTCGTGATCGTCGGGGCCGGGCCGGTGGGCGTGACCGCCGCCCTCCTCCTGGCCCGGCGGGGGGTCCGCAGTGTCGTCCTCGAACGCCACCGGGACCTCTACCCGCTCCCCCGCGCCGTCGCCAGCGACGACGAGATCCACCGGATCCTCCAAGCGGCAGGCGTCGGTGAGGAGTTCGCCGCGATCTCCCGACCGGCGAAGGGGCTGCGGCTGCTGGACGCCCGGCACCGGGTGATGGCCGAGTTCCGGCGCACCGAGCACGGCCACCACGGCTACCCGCAGACCACCATGTTCGACCAGCCCGAGCTGGAGCGCGTACTGCGCGACGCCCTGGCCCGGCGCCCTGAGTGCGAACTGCGCGGTGGCGTGGAGGTCACCGGCATCGGCCCGCACTTCACCGGCCCCGTACGGGTCACCTACCGCGACGACACAGGCGATCACGAGCTGTGGGCCGACGCGGTCCTCGGCTGCGACGGCGCCAACAGCCTCACCCGCGAGGCGATCGGCGGCGTGTGGGAGGACCTGCGCTTCGAGGAGCGCTGGAAGGTCATCGACGTCGACACGACGGGGCCCGTCCGCTGCTGGGAGGGCGTCGACCAGGTCTGCGACCGGGCCCGGCCGGCCACCTTCATGCGTGTGAGCGAGAACCGCTACCGCTGGGAGTTCCGGCTCGGGGAAGGGCAGGAGACGGTCCGTGAGCTGATCGTCCCGTGGCTGCCGCCCTCGTACGACGGGGACTTCGACGTCGTCCGTGAGACGGAGTACACCTTCCGGGCCCGCGTCGCCGACCGCTGGCGCAGCGGACGGGTCTTCCTGCTCGGCGACGCCGCCCACCTCACCCCGCCGTTCATCGGGCAGGGCCTGTGCTCCGGGCTGCGGGACGCCTACAACCTCGTTTGGAAACTCGCCCGTGTCCTCCAACAGGGCGGCGACGAAGGGCTGTTGGACACGTACGAGAGCGAACGCAAGCCGCACGCACGGCATGTGGTCCGCCTCGCGGTCGCCATGGGCTGGGCCATGACCGGCGGCCAGGACGGCGCCGCCGCGTTCCGCCGCCGCGCACTGGCCGCCGCATGCCGCATACCCGGTCTCACCGAGCTGGCTGGCCGCGACCTCAGCCCGCCGCTCACCGCCGGACCGCTCGTGCGGCGCAGGGTCCGCCGGCGTCTGGCGGGCACGCACTGTCCGCAGCCGTGGGTGAGAGTCGACGGACGGCCCACCCGTCTCGACGAGGCGCTCGGCGACTCCTTCACGGTGCTGACCGCCTCCACCCCCGACCCTTCCCTGACCGCGCTCGCCCACGGCCTCGGCATACGCGCGCTCTGCGTGGCCGACCTCGGCGACGACGGCACCCTCGCCGCCTGGCTGCGCGACGGACGCGCGGACGCGGTCCTGCTGCGGCCCGACCGCATCGTGATGGACGTGCTCCCCTCAGGCGGTCACGCCTTCACGTCGACGGCCGCCTGGGCCTCCCTGCTGCACACCACCCGAAGCCCCGTCCCTGCCGCACGGACGGCCCCGCAAAGCCTGTTGAGGAGTACGACGCGTTGACTTCCTCCCCCGCCTAGAGGCGGGGGACTCCAGCGGTCGCCCGCTGGGTTTCCTGCTTCACCGACGACCGCCCCGTCCGGGAGGACTCCCGTTGAGGTCTTACACCGTCTCCACAGGCAGACACCGCCAGCCCGGCGGCCAGGATGTTGCGTGCCGCGTTCACGTCGCGGTCATGCCACGCACCGCAGTCGCACGTCCACACGCGGACGTTCAGCGGCAGCTTCTCGCAGACCTTGCCGCACGTCCCGCACAGCTTCGAGCTGGGGAACCACCGGTCGATCACGACGAGTTCGCGCCCGTACCAGGCGCACTTGTACTCCAGTATCATGCGCAGGTCCGTCCAGGCCGCATCCGAGATGGCGCGCGCCAAGCGCCCGTTCTTCAGCAGGTTGCGGACGGTCAGGTCCTCGATCACGACCACTTGGTTCTCGCGGACAAGTCGAGTCGACAGCTTGTGCAGGAAGTCGCGGCGCCGGTCAGCGATCCGCGCATGGACCTTGGCGACACGACGACGGGCCTTCTCCCGGTTGGCCGAGCCCTTGGCCTTGCGCGACAATTCCCGCTGCGCCTTCGCCAGGCGGGCCCGGTCACGGCGCTCATACCGGGGGTTGGCGATCTTCTCCCCAGTGGACAGGGTCACCAGGGAGGTGATCCCGGCGTCCAGGCCGATCGCCGCTGTGGCGGCGGGGGCCGGGACGATGCTGTCCTGGCACAGCAGGGACACGAACCAGCGGCCGGCCGCGTCGCGGGACACGGTCACCGTGGTCGGCTCCGACCCTTCGGGAAGAGGGCGGGACCAGCGGATGTCCAGGGGCTGCGCCATCTTGGCCAGCGTCAGCTGCCCATCGCGCCAGGTGAAGGCACTGCGGGTGTACTCGGCCGACGCACGGGACTTCTTCCGGCTCTTGTAGCGCGGGTACTGCGTGCGCTTGGCGAAGAAGTTGGCGAACGCCGTCTGAAGATGGCGCAGCGCCTGCTGGAGCGGGACGGAGGACACCTGCGTCAGGAAGGACAGTTCCTTGGTCTTCTTCCACTCCGTCAGCGCGGCGGACGACTGCACATACGAGACGCGGCGCTGCTCTCCGTACCAGGCCCGGGTGCGCTCCTCCAGCGCCTTGTTGTAGACGAGGCGGACGCAGCCGAACGTGCGCGACAGCTCCGCCGCCTGCTCGTCCGTGGGGTAGAAGCGGTACTTGAACGCCCGCTTGACCTGCTGCGTCATGCCTCACGTTCTATCAGATCCCGTGTGAGTGGCGGTCGGTCGGTGGCTGGTGGACGCCGGTCCGCCCTGGCGGCGAACCAGCTCTCCCTGCCCTGCTTCGCAGGAGCTTCGTTTCCTCCCCCGGCTGAAGCCGGGGGTATCCACGAAGGAGAAATCCGATGAGCACGCCCTTCTTCACCCCCGATCCGGAGACGGCGGCCGCCAGTCGCATCGCGGACTTCGCCCGCATCCAAGGCATGGGCCCGGAGGACTACGCCGCCCTGCATCAGTGGTCGGTCACCGATCTGGAGGGCTTCTGGGGCGCGGTGTGGGAGTACTTCGACATCGACGCCGATACCCCCTACGAGCAGGTGCTGGCCGAAGAGCGGATGCCGGGCGCCCGCTGGTTCCCCGGCGCCACCCTCAACTACACCCACCATGCCCTGCGCAACCTCGCCGACGACGACGTGGCGATCCTCGCCCTCGACGAGACCGGTGCCGGGTACGAGGTGACCGGCGGGCGGCTGCGCGCGCTGGTGGCCTCCGTCGCCGCCACCCTGCGCGACCTCGGCGTCGGCAAGGGTGACCGGGTCGTCGGCTATCTGCCCAACACCCCGCACGCCGTCGTCGCGTTCCTCGCCGCCGCGAGCCTGGGTGCCGTCTGGTCGGTGTGCGGACAGGACTACGCCCCCAAGGCCGCCGCCGACCGCTTCGCCCAGCTCGAACCCACCGTCCTGATCGCCGCCGACGGCTATCTCTTCAACGGCGCCACCCACGACCGGCGCGAAGCCGTCCTCGAACTCGCCCACGCCCTGCCCACGTTGAAGGCGACCCTGCTGGTGGACCACATGGGCCTGCCCTGGCCGTCGCAGGCGTACCCGTCGCTGGTGGTCCCCTGGGAGGACGCCTCCACCCGTACCGAGGAACTCGCCTGCACCCCGGTGCCGTTCGACCATCCGCTGTGGGTCGTGTTCTCTTCCGGCACCACCGGCCTGCCCAAGGGCATCGTCCACGGCCACGGCGGCGTGCTCCTTGAGCACCTCAAAACCCTTTGCCTGCACTCGGACCTGGGCCCCGGCGACCGCCTCCTGTGGTACACCACCACCCACTGGATGATGTGGAACCTGGTCGTCTCCACCCTCCTGACCGGCGCCACCACCTGCACCTACGACGGCAGCCCGGCGCCCTTCGCCAAACTCGACCGCCTCTGGGAACTCGCCGCCCGCCACCGGGTCACCGTCTTCGGCACCAGCCCCCAATACCTGCTCGGCATGGCCAAGTTCGGCATCGACCCGTCCGTGCACGACCTGTCGTCGATCCGCGTCGTCGGCTGCACGGGCTCGACGCTGCCCGCGTCCGCCTACCCCTGGGTCCGCGAGTACGTCGGCGACCACGTCCTGCTGGCCTCCATCAGCGGCGGCACCGACATCGTCTCCGGATTCGCGGGCAGCGCCCCCAACACCCCTGTCTGGGCAGGCGAGTTGTCCGCGCCGAACCTGGGCGTGGCGCTGGCCGCGTACGACGCCGAGGGCTTCCCCGTCATCGACCAGGTCGGCGAACTGGTCGTCACCCGCCCCATGCCCTCGATGCCGCTGTACTTCTGGAACGACCCCGAGGGCGCCCGCTACCACGACGCCTACTTCTCCTCCTACCCCGGAGTGTGGCGGCACGGTGACTGGATCACGGTCACGGGGCACGGCTCGGTGATCGTCCACGGCCGCTCCGACTCGACGCTCAACCGCAACGGGGTACGGCTCGGCAGCGCCGACATCCACGACGCCGTCGAACGTCTCCCCGAGATCGCCGAGGCCCTGGTCATCGGCGCGGAGGAGCCGGACGGCGGCTACTGGATGCCCCTGTTCGTGGTCCCGGCGGCAGGCGTCGAACTCGACGACACCCTCCGAGAGAGGATCAAGGACGCCATCCGCACCGACGCCTCACCCCGCCACGTCCCCGACGAGATCCTCGAAGTGCCGGGCATCCCGCACACCCGCACCGGCAAGAAGCTGGAGGTCCCGATCAAGCGGCTGCTCCAGGGCGCCGCGGTGGCGGAGGTCGTTAATCCGGCCACGGTGGACAGCCCCGACCTCATCGACCACTACGCCCGACTGGGCGAGCAGCGCCGCAAGGGCAGGTCCGCCTCATGACCACCGTGCTCGCCGTAGTCCTGTCCCTGGTCTTCCTTCCGCTGGGGCTGGCGAAGCTCGCCGCGGCGCCGTTCATGCGCCAGGCGGCGGCCCATCTCGGCATGTCGGTACGGCTCTACCGCGTCGTCGGCGCGCTGGAGGTGGCCGGGGTCGTCGGTGTGCTGACGGGGCTGGCCTGGACGCCGCTGGGCGTGGCCGCCGCGACAGGCCTCACCCTGCTGATGGTCGCGGCGGCGGTGGCGCACCTGCGCCACGGCGACCCGCTGCCCCGGGCCGTCCCGGCAGCCGTAGTGGCGCTGATCTCCTTGACGTACGCGGCGACGGCGATGACCGCCGGCTGACGCGTCCTGTACGGCCGGGCACGGGCAGTCTCCTGCGAGGGTGGTGGCGGCCCCTGTCCGGCTCAGCGCGGGCCGTCATCGCACACCGGCCTTCCACTCCCCCGAGAGGCCGGACGGCACGCGCCGACGTCCGGGGCCTGCGAGACGGCTGGGCTCGACAGGCCCCGGACGTGACACCCCGCTCCCGGGGATGTCAGTCGTGCTCGGAGGCAGTGGCGGGCGTCCCGCTTGGCTGGGCCGGCGGCTTGGGCAGATCACGCCCCTCGATGTCCACGTTCGGCAGGATCTTCTGCAGACGGCGCGGCAGCCACCAGCCGGCCCGGCCGACCCACATGAGCACGGCGGGCACGAACGTCATCCGGATGAGGAAGGCGTCGACCAGGACCCCGAAGGCCAGGGCGAAGGCGATCGGCTTCACGATCGCGTCCTCCATCGTGACGAACCCCGCGAAGACCGCCACCATGATCAGCGCGGCGGCGGTGACCACCCGGAACGCCAGGGGGGAGCCCGTCAGGACGGCCCGGCGGGCGTCGCCGCCATGGGCGTACTCCTCGTGGATGCTGGAGACGACGAACACCTCGTAGTCCATGGCGAGCCCGAAGAGCACGGCCATGAGGATGATCGGCAGGAAGGACACGACCGGCCCGGTCCGGGTGACGTCGATGAGATCCGCGGCCCAGCCCCACTGGAAGACCGCGACCACGGCGCCGAAGGAGGCCGCGACCGAGAGCAGGAACCCGACCGTCGCCTTGACCGGGACCACGAGGGAACGGAAGACGATCATCAGGATCAGCAGGCACAGGCCCACGACCACGACGGCGAAGGTCAGCAGTGAGTCGCTGAGCTTCTGCGACACGTCGACGTTGACCGCGGTCTGGCCGGTGACCTGGAGCGAGATCCCGGTCCGGGACCTGATCGAGGACTCCTTGTCCCGCAGTGCCTTGACCAGATCCTTGGTGGCCTCGTCCCCGGAGCCGGTGGTCGGCACGACGGTCAGCAGCGCGTACTCGGGGTCGAGCTGCCGGCCCGCGGAGGCGAGGGCGACGCCCTTGGTGGCGGCCAGCTCCTTGCGCACGGTGTTCAGTTCGGCGGTCAGCTGCGCGGCGGAGGACGCCTTGGCGTCGGCGGTGTTCAGGAGGATGAGCAGCGGGCCGTTGAGGCCGGGGCCGAACTCCTCGGTGATGGTGTCGTAGGTCTCGCGCTGGGTGGTGCCCTGCGCGGCGCTGCCGTTGTCGGGCAGGGCGAGCTGCAGGTCGCGGGCGGGCCAGGCGACGACCAGGAGACCGGCGGTGACGAGGACGACGGTGAGGGCGGGGATGCGGGTCACCGTGTGCACCCACCGGGCGCCGAGCGTCTGCTGCGGTGCGGTCAGGCCGTCGGGCGCGGGCTTCTTCTTCGGCTTCGGCCTGAGGCGGTCGCCCGCGAATCCCAGCAGTGCGGGCAGCAGGGTGAGGGCGACGAGCGCGGCGATCGCCACGCCACCCGCGCCGGCGAGCCCCATCGCGGTCAGGAAGGGGATGCCCACGACGGAGAGCCCGACCATGGCGATGATCACGGTGAGCGCGGCGAAGGCGACCGCGCTGCCGGAGGTGCCGATCGCGCGGGCCGCCGACTCGTCGGGGGCCATACCGGCCTTCAGCTGGTCCCGGTGGCGGGACAGGATGAACAGGGTGTAGTCGATGCCGACCGCGAGGCCCAGCATGACCGTGAGGGTCAGCGCCGTGGAGGAGATCGCGGTCAGGTGGCTCACCAGGAGCAGTCCGCCGGCACCGATGACGACGCCGATGACGGCGGTGAGCACCGGCATCCCGGCCGCGAGCAGCGAGCCGAACGTGATCACCAGGATGATCAGGGCGATGACGACACCGACGACCTCCTTGGCGCTGATGTCGACACCGGTGCTGTTGTAGGCCTGACCGCCCACCGACACGGTGAGCCCGGCCTTCTCGGCCGGGGTGATCGTGTCCTCGAGGGCATCCAGCGAACCGTCCCCCAGCTCGGCGTTGGAGACGGAGTACTGGATCTGGGCGAGGGCGGAGCGGCCGTCCTTGGACACGGCTCGGGTCTGCTCGGGCGAGACCACCGCGGTCACCTGCGGGGCGTCGGCTGCCTCCTTGAGGGTCGCGGCGATTCCCGCCTGGAACTTCCGCGCGGTGACCTTGTCCCCTTCGGGAGCCGTGAAGACGATCTGCGCGCTGGTTCCGCCGGCCGCCGGATACACCCGCCTGAGCGTGTCCAGGGCCTGCTGGGACTCCGAGCCGGGGATCGTGAACGTGTCATCGGTGTCCTCACCGGCGACGCCGAGCCCCACCACGACCGCGGCGATCACCACGGTCCACAGGGCGAGGACGGTCCTGCGGCGGCGGAAGGCGAGTCTCCCCAGGCGGTAGAGAAGGGTGGCCATGGCTCACTCCGGTCGTCGGATCACGGACCTGCTGATGAATACCTCAAATTAGGTGAAAGCTCTCATATGTCGTGCGACCGCGCACCCGGTCGACGCCTGAGTGCGGCTTGCTTTCAAGCGCGCTCGAACCTTTAGCGTCAGCGCCATGACCACGACGCACGAGACGAAGACATGGATCATCACGGGCGCGAGTTCGGGCCTCGGCCTGGCGCTCGCCGAGGCGGCACTCGCGGCCGGCGAGCAGGTGATCGGGACCGCGCGACGGGCCGACCGGTTCGACGCGCTCAAGGCCCGGTACGGTGGTCGGCTCCTCGCCGTCGAGCACGATGTGCGCGACACGGCGGGAGCGGCCGTGGTCGTGCAGCGGGCGCTGGAGGTGTTCGGACGCGTCGACGTGCTCGTCAACAATGCCGGTGCCGGACAGGTCGGCGCCGCCGAAGAGGTCACGGATGCCGCGCTGCGGGCCATGCTGGAGCAGCACCTGTTCGGCCCGGCCGCCTATGTGCGTGCCGTGCTGCCTCATCTGCGGGAGCGTCGCTCGGGTGCGATCGTGCAGATGAGCAGCCAGGGCGGCCGGATGTCGTTCCCCGCCGTCGGCAGCTACTCGGCCGGCAAGTTCGCACTCGAAGGCTGGTCGGAGGCGCTCGCGGGCGAGGTCGCACCGTTCGGCATCCGCGTCCTGATCGTCGAGCCCAGTCGCTTCCGCACCGCGTTCAACGCCGCCGACGTGCTCAAGACCGCGCAGCAGAGCTCGGTCTACGACGAGGCCATCGGTGCCGTGCGCGCGAACATGGCCGAGGCCGACGGCGTCCAGGAGGGCGACCCGGCACGCGCCGCCCGCGTGATCCGCGACGTGCTCGACACCCCCGACGCGCCGCTGCGGCTCCCGCTCGGTGCCGAGGCCGTTCGCAATCTCACCCGCGTCTACCGCGCTGCTCTGGAAGACGTCGAGAAATGGGCTTCGGTGAGCGAGTCGGCGGACTTCCCGGGTATGCCGCCCGCGGCCCGCGCGTTCTGATCGCCGTACGCTGTCCGCCATGGCCACCGAAGCGCTGATCGAACGCATCCTCGCTGCCGGCGACGGGCCGTCCGAGTCGGCGATCGACGCGCTGCACGAGCTGCTCGACGACTCCACGATCGAGGCCTCGGAGACACCCAAGAGCGTCGCCGAGGCCGCCCGGCTCGTCGGCCTGTCGACACACACCCTCCGCTACTACGAGCAGGAGGGACTCGTGCGGCCCGCTCGCAACGCCTCCGGGTACCGCGAGTACACCGCGCTCGACCTGCGCCGCCTCGTCTTCCTCACCCGGATGCGCCTGTCCGGGATGACCATGACCGACCTCAAGCGCTACATCCAACTCGTCGAGCAGGGCCCGAGCACCATCGCCGAACGCCGCCGCATCATGCTCGACCAGAGAGACCGCATCACGCGGCAGATCCGTGAACTCGGCCTGGCGCTGGAGGCCACCGAGTACAAGATCCGCGTCTACGACGGCCACCCGGAAGGCTGACGCCCGGGGCCTCAGCTCACTCGGGGCGCCTCGTTGATCTCTGCGGCGTGTCAGACTCGCTCGGGCCGCCGCGGCCCGTGCCCCTCATGGCTGGTCGTACCAGGAGAACGCGGCGATCCGCCAGCCCTCCGGGGTGCGGACGAACTGGATGGTCTTGGTCCCGCCGCCCTCGAACGGCTCGCCGTCCAAAATTCCGGCCTTGCGGTACTCGCCGAAGCGCGACGCGATGTCACCCGCGATCTCGGTTCGCTCGGACGTCTCCCACTCCGAGAACTCGACCAACCGGCCCTCAGTGAGCAGGCGTTCGCGCGGTTCGATGAACTCGTCCACGGTGTAGACCGTGTAATTCGGACCGGTCAGCACGATCACACCACCCGGAATGACCAGCCGGCGGATCCGGGCCACGTCCGCGGCCTTGCCGCCCCGGTTGTCGAAGGCTCCGAAGAACTCGGCGGCTATCGCGTCAATCTCGATCTTGGACATGGCGCGACGGTAACACCGCCAGGGGCAACGGACGTGACATCGAGGTAACTCCGGCCCAGGGCAACCGGCATGACGCACCGTCAGGAGCTGCCGCGCTCCAATTCGGCCCGGCCGTCGGTCGCGCGGATGAAGCGGGTCATACCCAGCTTGCTCGCGCCAGGCTGCTCGGCGGGTGCGGGTGTCGACGGCTCGTGCGACGGCGCGTCGGAGGGCAGGACGTACGGGCGTCGGAACACCTCGTCGAGGATGAAGACGGTCTCGGTGGCCCGCACCGCGGGGACGTTCGCCAGCCGTTCGGTGACCAGCCGGTGCACCGCCGCCACGCTGGGCACCCGGATCTGGATCATGGCGTCGTGCTGGCCCGTGGTGACCGCGCAGTATTCGACCTCGGGCATGGTCGCGAGCGTCGCACGGAACTGCTTCCACATGTCCTGCCGGACCGTGACGAAGACCAGGGCGCAGATGTCGAGGCCGACCCGGGCGGGATCGACGCGTGCGGTGAAGCCCTCGATCACCCCGTCGTCGACCATGGCCTCAAGGCGGGTGTAGGCGCTGGCCCGGGAGATCCCGATGCGCTGTGCGAGGGCTGCGACGGAGATCCGGCCCTGGGTCCGCAGGACGTCGAGGATCTTCAGGTGGACGGCGTCGAGGCTGAGGCCGATGCCTATTCGTCCAGTCCGGTCGCTGGATGAGGAGTCACCTCTGGACACATCTCCCACGCTGATGCCTTTCTCAAGACTTCCATCCAAGAGGTTCCCATTTCACTGGAACTTCTGTGTAGCTTCACCCCACCCCAGCGAGGAATCGTCCAGGACTCCTTCGCTTCCGCCGTGGGCAACGACGCCCGGCGCCACTCCTCCCCGCTCTGCCTCAGCTCTGTCCCAAGCACGGAGACGCGCATGTCGAGACTACGCGCCGGGTCCTCCCCGGCCACCGCCCTGTCCCTGCTCGCGGTCGCGGCGCTCACCCTAAGTGCCTGCTCCGGCGGGTCCACGTCGGGTTCCGCCGGTGGCGGCAAGACCCTGGTGATCGACACGTCGTTCAACCTCAAGACCGCCGACCCCGGGCGCGAGTTCGAGCCGACCGGGCAGATCGTCGACAAGGCGCTCTACCAGACCCTGCTGACCTTCAAGGGCGGCGACGTCACCAAGCCCGTACCCGAACTGGCAACGTACGAGCAGTCCACGGACGGGAAGACGCTCACCCTGAAGCTGAAGGCCGGAGCGAAGTTCTCCGACGGCAGTGCGGTCACCGCCGACGACGTGGTGTTCTCCCTGAACCGGGTGATCGGCCTCAAGGGCAACCCGTCCTTCCTGCTGGACGGCGTGAGCGTGACGAAGACCGACGCCACCACCATCACCCTGACCTCGAAGAAGGCCAACCCGGCGCTGCCGTTCATCCTGCCCAACCCGGCGCTCGGGATCCTCAACAGCAAGACGGTCAAGGCCAACGGCGGCGCCGCCACCGCCGCCGACAAGGCGGAGACCTACCTCAACGCCCACTCTGCGGGCTCCGGCCCCTACACACTGACCTCGTTCAACACCAACACCCAGGTCGTGCTGGAGAAGAACCCCAAGTACACGGGCTCGACGAAGGCCACGTACGACAAGATCGTGATCCGCAACGTCCAGGCGCCGACGCAGAAGCTGAACGTGCAGCGCGGCGACAGCCAGATCGCCCTCGACCTCACCGGCGACCAGGTCCAGGGACTCACCGGCGGCCTGAAGGTACTCAGCGGCACTTCCTCCGACGTGGTCTTCCTGCTCCTCAACCAGGACAAGAAGATCAGCACCACGACCTCGAACGCGAAGTTCGCCGAGGCCGTCCGCAAGGGCGTCGACTACGCCGGCCTGCTGACCCTCACCGGCAAGGGCTCGGCCCAGGCCGCCGGAGTCATCCCCTCCACGTTCCTCGGCGCGCTGCCGGCCTCGCAGGCGACCTCCAGGGACCTGGCCGGCGCCAAGGCGGCGCTCGCCGCGAGCGGCATCAAGAACCCGTCGGTCACGCTCGGATACCCCAGCGACCTGACTGTGGACGGCCTCTCCCTCCAGACGATCGCCGAGCGCCTCCAGGCCCAGCTGAAGGAGGTCGGCATCACGGTGAACCTGGCCCCGGCGCCGACCACGACCGAGCTGGACAAGTACCGCAACGGCAAGGAGGAGGCGGGCCTTTGGTACTGGGGGCCCGACTACCCGGACCCCAGCGACTACCTGGTCTTCCTGCCCGGCAACCTGGTCGGCCTGCGGGCCGGCTGGAAGGCGGGGGCCGACCCCGAGCTGACCGCCCAGGGCGACAAGGCGGCCACGACCATCGGCGACGACGCCCGCAAGGCGCTGTACGAGCAGATCCAGACGAAGCTCAACGCCTCCGGCCCCTTCGTGCCGCTGTTCCAGCCCAGCCACTACACGGTGACCGCCGCCTCGGTCACCGGTGTCACCTACAACCCCGTCTGGACCCTCGATGTCGCAGCCGTCGGCACCAAGTAGGGCGAACAAAGGGGGTGCCGGGCGGCTGCGGGAGCGAGTCGCCGCCGCCCGGCAGCGCCATCCGTTCGCGTCCTTCCTGACCCGCCGCGCCGGCACCGCCGTCCTGCTGATGCTGGGCGTCACACTGGTGACCTTCGTCCTCACCAACCTGGTGCCGGGCGATCCGGCCGCCGCGGCGCTCGGTCAGCGGGCGGTCGAAGACCCGGCGATCGTCGCGCAGTTCCGCCAGCACTACGGCCTCGACAAGCCGCTGCCCCTCCAGTACGTCACCTACCTGGGCAACCTCCTCCAGGGCGACCTCGGCGAGTCCCAGCAGAGTCACCAGGCCGTCCTCACCGACCTGCGGGCAGCGGTGCCGGCCACCATCGAGCTCGCGGGCACGGCGATCGTGCTGTCCCTCGTCATCGGCGTGGCCTTCGGGGTCGTCGCGGCCCTGCGCCAAGACCGGCTCACCGACCAGGTGCTGCGGGTGCTGAGCCTGCTCGGGGTGTCGGTGCCCACGTTCTGGCTCGCCCTGCTCGCCTTCTACGTCTTCTTCTACCGCCTGGGCATCGCCCCCGGCAGCGGCCGCCTCGACCCGGGCATGACCGCACCGCCGGACGTGACCGGCCTGTACACGGTCGACGCGGCGCTGGCCGGCCAGTGGCCCGTCTTCTGGAACGCGGTACGCCATCTGATGCTGCCCGCCCTGGTGCTGACCGCCTACACGGTCGGCCTGCTCACCCGCTTCACCCGGTCCGCGGTCCTCGAAGTGCTGGGCCAGGACTACGTCCGGGCCGCCCGCGCCAAGGGATTGCCCGGCCGGACGGTGCTCACGCAGTACGTGCTGCGCGCGGCCCTGGTCCCGGTCATCACGGTCGCGGGCCTGGCCTTCGGGGCGCTGCTGTCCGGAACGGTCCTGGTGGAGTCGATCTTCGCCTGGCCCGGCCTCGGCGCGTACGCCTACCGCAGCGCGACCACCCTCGACCTGCCCGCCGTGATGGGCGTCGGACTGGTGGTCGGCGTCATCTACCTGCTGGTCAACCTCGCCGTGGACGTCCTGTACGGCGTGATCGACCCGAGAGTGAGGGTCAGTTGAGGTTCAGCGTCCTCAAACGGCTGCCGAGCGCCTGGCGCCGGCCCCTCGCGGTCACCGGAGCCCTGGTCACCGTCTTCTGGCTGGTCGTCGTCCTCGCGGCACCGCTGCTCGCCCCGCACGACCCGCTCGCCCAGGACCTGCCCCGGCTGGCCTCGCCCGGCGCGGGCCACTGGCTCGGCACCGACGAACTGGGCCGGGACGTCCTGAGCCGGGTGCTCTACGGCGCCCGGATCTCCATCCCGCTCGCTCTGCTGCTGGTGGCCCTGTCCCTGCTCGTCGGCGGCGCGCTCGGCGCCTGCGCCGGGTTCTTCGGGCGGTGGGTCGACGAGACCGTGATGCGCGTCGCCGACCTGGTCTTCGCCTTCCCCACGGTCATCCTCGCGATGGTGGTCGCGGCGGCGCTCGGCGCCAACCTCCAGAACGCCGTACTGGCCGTCCTGGTCGTCTCCTGGCCGTCGTACGCACGCGTCACCCGCGGCCTGGTGATGGGCATCCGCAACCGTGAATTCGTGCTCAGCGGACGGCTGTTGGGCTTCTCGCCCTGGCGGTCGCTGCGCGTCGACGTGCTGCCGAACGTCCTCGGTCCGCTGCTGGTGCTGGCCACCTTGGACATCGGCACCGCGACCCTGCTGCTGTCCGGGCTGTCCTTCCTGGGCCTCGGCGCGAAGCCTCCCGCCCCCGAGTGGGGGTCGATGGTCGCCGCGGGCACCCAGCAGTTCGACAAGTGGTGGATCGGTGTCTACCCGGGCCTGGCCATCCTCACGGTGGTCCTGGCCTTCAACTTCCTCGGTGACACGCTGCGGGACGCCCTCGACCCCACCGCCGCACGCACGATCGGCGCGGAGAAGGAGCGGGTGGCATGAGCGCACTGGAGATCACCGGCCTGACCGTGGACCTGCCCTCGGGCGGACAGATCCTGCACGGCGTGGACCTCGTGGTGGAGGCCGGACAGATCCACGGCCTGGCCGGCGAGTCCGGCTCGGGCAAGACGATGACCGGCCTCGCCGCCCTCGGCCTGCTGCCGAGAGGCGCGCGCACAGGCGGCCGGATCATGCTGGAGGACGCGCCCGCCGACCTGCTCGCCCTCTCCCCCAAGGAGCTCAACTCCCTGCGCGGGAAAGCGATCAGCATGGTCTTCCAGGACCCTTCGACCAGCCTTCACCCCATGCTGAGCATCGGCCGCCAGCTCACCGACCACCTCCGCCACCACCTTCGGCTGGACCGGAAAACCGCCCGCGCGCGGGCCGTCGAGCTGCTGACCCAGGTCCGCATCCCCAACCCCGAAGCGGCGCTGGGGCGTTACCCGCACCAGTTCTCCGGCGGCATGCGCCAGCGCATCGCCATCGCCGTGGCCCTCGCCTGCGACCCGAAGGTCCTGATCGCCGACGAGCCCACCACCGCCCTCGACGTCACCGTCCAGGCGGGAGTGCTGCGGCTGCTGCGCCGCCTCTGCGACGAACTGGGCCTCGCCGTCCTGCTGGTCACCCACGACCTGGGGGTGATGTCCGCGCTCGCGGACACGGTCAGCGTGATGCGCCACGGCCGGGTCGTGGAGACGGGACCACGCACCCGGGTGCTCACCGCGCCGGAACACGAGTACACCCGCGCTCTGCTCGACGCGCTGCCGGACCACACACCCACGGGCCCGGTCGATTCCCCCAGGAGTACGTCATGACCCCGCCCCTGCTGACGGTCTCCGACCTCGTCGTCCAGTACCACCGCTCCGGCGCACCGCCGGTCCGCGCGGTGGCGGGCGTCAGCCTGGACGTCGGCCCCGGTGAAGTGGTCGGGCTGGTCGGCGAGTCCGGCTGCGGCAAGTCCACGCTCGCCCGCGCGGTCTGCGGTCTCACGGCACCGGCCGAGGGCCGGATCGACTTCGACGGCACCCCGGTGCGTCCGCTCGGCGTGCGACGGCGCGATCCCGCCCTCACCCGCGTTCAGATGGTGTTCCAGGACCCCTACGGCTCGCTCAACCCGCGCCGGCAGATCGGCGCGCAGATCGCGGACGGGATCCGGACGGCCGCCGAGCGCGGGGAGAAGGCGGACGGCGCCACCCCGCAGCAGTACCTCACCCGCGTGGGGCTGCCCGAGTCCGCCGCCGGGCGCTACCCGCACGAGTTCTCGGGCGGCCAGCGCCAGCGCATCGCCATCGCCCGGGCCCTTGCCGCCCGGCCCCGGCTGCTGGTCGGCGACGAACCGATCTCCGCCCTGGACGCCTCCGCGCAGGCCCAGGTCGCCACGCTGATGCGGTCCCTGGCGGTGGAGTCCGGCGCGGGGCTGCTGTTCATCAGCCACGACCTGTCCGTCGTACGGCTGATCGCGGACCGTATCGCCGTCATGTATCTCGGCCGGATCGTCGAGACCGGGCCGACGGCCGAGGTCTGGGACGCCCCCCGGCACCCGTACACCAAGGCTCTGTTGGCCGCCGTCCCGCGGGCCGACGGCGCCGGGGTCCTGCCCACCGAACTGCCCGGCGACGTGCCCGACCCCGCCGCCCCGCCCGGCGGTTGCCGTTTCCACCCACGCTGCCCGGTCGCCTTCGACGGCTGCGATCGCGAGGAGCCGCAGCTGATCGCGGGAGGCGTGGCCTGCCGCCTCTATGCGGCGTGAGGCCACGGACTCCTCAGCCCCCGACCGAATCCGCACCCTATTCCGTACGGAGAACGCCCGAGTGAGCACCACCGCCCTGCATCTCGCCGACCGGCTGGAGCGTGCCCAACAAGCCACTGCGGCCGCGGGCCTCGACGCCCTGCTCATCAGCCCCAGCGCCGACCTGCGCTACCTCACCGGCTACGACGCGAAGCCGCTCGAACGGCTCACCTGTCTGGTCGTGCCCGCGGACGGTGAAGCCTTCCTCGTCGTACCGGAGTTGGAGCGGGCCGCCGCACACGCCTCGCCGGCCGGGAGCCTCGGCATCGACATCACGGGCTGGGACGAGACCGAGGACCCCTACGCCGTGATCGCCGCGCGGCTGCCCCGCCGGGTCGCCCGGGTCGCCGTGGACAACCACATGTGGGCCGAGAAGACCACCGCGTTCCGCACCGCGCTTCCCCACACCCACCAGGGCCTCGCCGGAGCCGTCCTGAACGATCTGCGGATCCGCAAGGCGCCGGACGAGGCCGAAGCACTGCGCCGGGCCGGCGCCGCCATCGACCGGGTGCACTCCCGCATGGGCGAGTGGCTGCGGGCCGGGCGCACCGAGCGCGAGGTGGGCCGGGACATCGCCGACGCGATCGTCGCCGAGGGGCATGTCCGGGCCGACTTCGTCATCGTCGCCGCGGGCCCCAACAGCGCCAGCCCGCACCACGAGGTCTCCGACCGAGTCATCCGGCCCGGCGATCCGGTCGTGGTCGACATCGGGGGCACGACCGAGGACGGGTACTGCTCCGACTGCACCCGCACCTACGTGGTCGGGGAGCCGCCCGCCGACTTTCTACGGCTGCACGAGGTGCTCCTGGTCGCGCAGCGCCTGCAGACCGACGCCGTGCGCCCCGGCATCACCGCCGGTGAACTCGACGCGATCGGCCGGGACTTCATCGCCGACGCGGGCTACGGCTCGTACTTCATCCACCGCACCGGGCACGGCATCGGCCTGGAGGGCCACGAGGAGCCGTACATCGTCACCGGCTCGGACCTGGTGCTGGAGCCCGGCATGGCGTTCTCCGTCGAGCCCGGCATCTACCTTCCCGGCCGGTTCGGGGCCCGTATCGAGGACATTGTGATCTGCACCGAGGACGGCGGTGAGCGGCTCAACCTCACCAGCCGCGAGCTCGTCGTCCTGCCCTGACCCGACCAGCCCCCCAACGTCTCTCCCCTCTCTGTACAGGAGCCAGCGCACATGCCCGTTGCCGTCCCGTCCCCGACCGGTGGCGCGCGCCCCGGCGGATCCCCCGACGACCTCGCGGCAGTGTGGGCGGTGATCACCGGGATGTACCTCGCCTACACCGCGGGGGACCGCCCGCGGATCGACTCCTTCCTGGACCCCGACGCCACGGTCTTCGACTCGGAGACCCCGGGCCTCATCCGGGGGAAGGCGGAGCTGGACGACGTGCGCGACCAGCGTCCTTCCACCGAAGCGGGTCCGCGGGAAACCGGTCTCGAAGCCCACGGTGAGACCATCGACGTCTTCGGGCACCTCGCCCTGGCCCGGTACTGGCTGCGGATCGACTACGCGGCGCTGCCCACCCGGATGGTCCGCAACACCGCGGTCCTGCGACGCGTCGACGACTCGTGGCAGATCATCCACCTGCACGAGGATCTCCAGCAGGACCTCGTGAGCGGAATCCCTCGGCATCCGTGATCTCGGGTGGCAGGATCGGCTGATGGCTGTTGATCCGCTGCTCAAGCAGGCTCAGGGCGTGTGGGAGACGTTGGCTGCTGCGCCGGTGTCGTTTCCCGAGGCGGTGGGCTTGAGCGTGGTCACCTCGCCCGCCTCGCAGATCGCTCCGCCGTCGTGGGCTGGGATCGTGCTGCTGGGCGAGTCCGCGATCGTCACAGCGCCGACGGACAGGGAGGCGCAGGTTCTACGTCGGATCCTGGCCGGGATGGCGACCAGCTCACTGACGTCCTCGGAAGCGGTTCGGGCCGTATTGCCTCTGGATGAGGTGCTGGGGCCGGCGGTCTTGGGTTACGTGTCTCGTGGCGGCTTCCGCCCGGCACCCGCGAGCCGGTCCGTTGAACGGCTCGCCCCCGGCCATCGGGACTTGATGGCGTTGGTCCAGTCGGTGCCGTCCGAGGACGCCGGTGAGAGCGGGATGGACGAGATCACCTCCGCTGCGTTCGTCGTACGCAGGGGCGCGGACGTGGTGGCTGCGGCGGGGTTTCAAGTCTGGCCCGCGGCAGCCGCCCATCTGTGCGTGCTCACCGCGCCGGGGGAAAGAGGCCGCGGGCTGGCGCGGCAGGTCGCTTCCGCGGCGGTGGCGCAGGCACTCGCCGACGGTCTGCTCCCGCAGTGGCGTGCCCGACCGATGGCTTCCCGAAACGTGGCGCGGGCGCTGGGGTTTCGCGAGCTGGGAAGCCAGCTCAGCATCCGCTTGGACCCGGAGAAGCTTCTCCGCCTGGAAAGCTGACCGGAACGTGTCACCCAGGGGCTTCGTTCTCCTGGGCGGGCTGGTTCAGGCGGCTCCTTTCTGCGGCATGTCCCCGGGCGTCGCCAACCAGGGCATCCGGTGGACGAGGGTGTCGCGCAGCCGAGTCAGGGCTGCGATCTTCTCCTCCAGTTCCGCCACCCGTTGTGCGCCGACGCCGTAGCCGTCGGCGCACAACGGCGAGTAATCGAAGACGTCCGGCAGATCGGTGTCGAGGTAGCGCACGAAGGACTTGACGTTCTCCACGGTGAACCCGGAGGCGAGCAGGTCGCGGACGTTTCGGACCCTGGTCACCGCATGCGGGCCGTAGACGCGGTAGCCCGCCGGCGTCCGGTCGGACTCCAGTAGCCCCTGCTCCTCGTAGTAGCGCAGGGCACGGGTCGTGGTCCCTGTCTGTACGGCGAGTTCACCGATCAACACGCGGCCACCTCCGGGGTGATTGTCAGGCGTGACGTATGCATTGCGGTCAACTCCCGAGCCGGACCACGGTCTTCCCGATGTGCCGGCCGCGGACGAGGTCGAGGAGTGCCTCGGGTGCGCTCTCCAGCCCCCTGATCACTGTCTCGTCGTAGACGATGGACCCCTCGCGCAGCCAGCCGCGGAACTGTTCGCCGAACTCCGCGGCCCGGTCCAGGTGGTCCCACAGGGTGAAGCCGCGGATGGTCAGGCGTTTGCCCAGGACGCTCAGCAGGTCACCGGGGCCCTCGTCGGGGCGAGCGGTGCTCTGCCGGTTGAGGGCTCCGCAGACGGCGATCCGGCCGTGCACGTTCATGACCTCGATGGCGGCGCGCAGTTGCTCGCCGCCCACGTTGTCGAAGTAGACGTCGATGCCGTCCGGGGCCGCTTCGCGCAACCGGTCGGCTACCGGGCCGTCGTGGTAGTCGAAGGCCGCATCGAATCCGAGCTTCCCGGTCAGGTGGGCCACCTTCGCCGCCGAGCCGGCGCTTCCGATCACCCGGCGGGCTCCCTTGAGCCGAGCGATCTGACCCGCCATGCTCCCCGTCGCTCCAGCCGCGCTGGAGACGAAAACGGTGTCGCCGGGTTGCAGCCTTGCCGCGTCCATGAGCCCTGTGTAGGCGACCAGCCCGAACCCCAGGTGCATGGACGGGCTGGGGTAGGCGGCCTTGTCCACGCGGCGGAACGCACGGGCCTCGGCGACGGCGTACTCCCGCCAGCCGAACCGGTGCACCACCAGCTCTCCTTCGCTCAGGGACGGGTCTGCCGAGGCGACCACCTCGCCGAGCGCGTCCCCGTACATCACCTCGCCCACCTCATAGCTCGGCATCGGCAGCGAGGACCGGCCCGCGATCAGCAGGAGCATGCCGGGGTCGAGTGACATGAACAGGTTTCGAACCAGAACCTGGCCCGGCGCGGGGGCCGGGACGTCGACCTCGACGATGTGGAAGTGGTCGAGGGTCGGGAGCCCGACGGGCCGTGCAGCGAGGCGCACCTCCAAACCCGTGCCGGGAGAGGTGGGCAAGGCAGGCAACGAAGCGTTCTTCGCAGGGGACTTCATGCCGCCGACGCTAGGCATTGACCCATGCGTGAAGGTCAAGCCGCTCGCGCGTCTTCGCCGGCCAGGAACGGGCGCAGCAGTGTGAGCAGGGCATGCGGCCGGTGCAGCGGGATGATGTGGCCGCAGTCCTCGATGACGCGCCCGGTGAGATCGTCGGTGACCGGGCGGAGCTGGCGTTCCAGTGCCGTGCCGACGGGCCGGGCGCCCAGCGCCATGGTCGGCACCGTCAGGCGGGCGGTGGCGACCGCCCGCTCGATCTGCACCGCGCTCTCGGGCAGAGCCCGGTAGTACGAGAACGAGCTGCTCAACGCCTGGCGGCCGGTGTACGCGCGGACGAAGGCGTCGCGGACAGCGGGGCGCACCCCCTCGCCGAGCGTGCCGGCATGCAGGAACCAGTCGACGTAAGCGGCCTCGTGTCCCTCCAACACGGTCTCGGCGAGGCCGGGTTGGGCGGAGTGGAAGCCGAACCACCACGGCGGCCCGTCGGCGAGGAAGTCCTCGGCCCCGGGCAGCCCGCCCAGCACGGCTTCCATGACCACCAGCCGCCGGACGAGACCGGGGCGGCGCAGGGCGAGGAGGAAGGCCGGCGGTGTGCCGGCGTCGATGCCCACCACCGCGGCCGAGGAGATGCCGAGTGCGGCGAGCAGCTCCGCGGCATCCTCGGCCAGGGTGCCCGCGTCGTACCCGGAGGCGGCCCGACCGCTGGCGCCGAATCCGCGCAGGTCCGGTGCGATGACCCGGTGGCGGGCGGCCAGATCGGCCATGACGTCCGTCCACAGCTCCCAGGTGTGCGGGAAGCCGTGCAGCAACAGGACAGCCGGGCCGGACCCGGCGAGGGCGACGTTCAGTTCGACACCGTTGACCGGGATACGTCGCAGCTCAGGCATGGCGGGGCTCTCCAGAGGGGTGGTGTGGATCGGTGACAAGGTCACGTTAGGGAACTAGCCTGATCCACCCAAGACGGCACTTTCCCTTCAGGTGGTGAGCCCCAGGTGACCAGGTCGAGGCCCAGTGAGCGCGGTGAGCGCGGTGACCTGATGGATCCACAGTGCCCAACGCGCCGGCTGCTGGACCGCATCGGCACCAAGTGGACGTCGATGGCGGTCAAGATGCTGGCCGAGGAGGCTCCGGGCGAGCTGCGTTTCGCGGAACTGCGGCGCCGGATCCCGGACATCTCGCAGAAGATGCTCTCCGTCACCCTGCAGAGCCTGGTTCGCGACGGTCTGGTCGCCCGTCGCGTGGAGCCCACCGTGCCGCCCGCCGTCCACTACCGGCTCACGGCACTCGGCCTGTCCCTCGAAGACCCGCTCTCCGCACTGCGGGACTGGGCCGAAACCCACATGGCGGAGATCGACCGCAACAATCAACTCGCCGACGAGTTGCCCCTCGACTAGGGCATCCCTCGCATGCGCGTCGCCCTGGCCGCCCTCGTGCTGCCGCTCGGCGCGATCGGCGACGAGCAGAGGGCGGCAGGTCATTGGTCCGCTCTTCTGCTTGTGGCGGCGTCAGAAGCCCACGGCGCCCCAGGAGTGGGCGGTGTAGTCACCCGGCCCGAATTCCCAGCCGGCCATGACGCTGTTGAGGTAGTGGTCGCCGGTGTAGAAACCCCTGTTCAGGCCGTAGTTGAAGAACGGGGTGAGGCTGCCGGACCACCAGCCGGACTTGCCCCTGTCCAGGAAGCTGAGCGTGTGGCCGCCGTTGCTCCAGGTGTACTCGTAGATGTCCCAACTGCGGCCGCCCAGGCTGATGTTGGTGGCGGCCGGGACGGCGTTGCCGTTCGCGTCGTAGCGGTCGGCCAGCGGTTTGGTGTTGTACCAGTTGAGCCAGATCATGATCTCGGTCTTGGAGTTGCGGTCGGTCGGCGCCGGGTAGGGGTCGATGAAGATGTCGTACGCGGCGTCGTAGTACGAGCCGGACTTCGGGTATGCCGACTGGCTGAACCACGAGGTGTTGTTGGGGCTGACGTCGCGGATCTTCTTGGGGAGCGTGGTCACCGGGGACGACCAGCCCCAGTCCTTGCCGTTGACCATGGCGACGAAGCCGGTGCCGGTCGAGGAGTTCACACCCCAGTTGTTGTCGTCGCTGTACCACGTCGAGGCGTTGCCGCCGGTCGCGTAGTACTTGAACCAGTACGTCTGTGACGCTGCCACTGCCGAGTTCGGCAGGGTGAGGACGAGAGCCAGCGCCGCGAGCAGCGCGGCCCAGCCGATACGGATTTTCATCAGCCCTCCGGAATGTGTGCTGAGTGGGGGGATCACACAGGAGAGGAGACGGCCGTCCTGCCCTAACGGCAGGGGCACGCCGTTCCCCTCTTCGGGACGGCGGGTGCGGAGCGCGGTGACGGGAAGTCAGACCTCGCTCGGGTCGCCGTAGATGACTCCGCGTCCGTTGGTCCCGAAGTAGATGCGGCCGTGGACCCGTGGATCTCCGGTCATGGTGTTGCCGGTCCAGGCGTACTGGTGGCGGTCGTCGTTGATGCGGATCCAGGTCCGGCCCGCGTCGTCGGAGCGGAAGATGCCGCGCACACCGTGGATCTTGGAACTGGTGTAGACGGCGGGGTACTTGGCGCCGGGTGCGGCCTTGCCGAATCCGACGACGTCGCCCTCGTCCACCGCTTCGAACCTGCTGAAGGAGGCTCCGGAGTCGGTCGACCGCCACAGCCCGTACGGCGTGGGGGTGGCCGGCTTGGTGGTGCCGCCGGCCAGCCAGATGTCGCCTTCGTGGCCCGGAACCGGCTTGAAGCGGACGTTCCCCGCGACGGGCAGACCGGTCGCCGTCGTGGCCGTGAAACTCTTGCCGCCGTCCGTGCTGAGGTAGAAGACGCCGGAGGCGTAGGCGTAGAACGTCGTCGGGTTCACCCGGTCGGAGCGCACCGAGGCCCCGGTCGGCAGCCCTGTCGACGCCGTCCAGGTGGCGCCGTGGTCGTCGGACCAGCTGACCGGCGCGCCGGCCGGTGACCAGACGATGCGTCTGCCGTCGGCGCTCACGGCGACGGCCTGGTCCTCGACTCCGGGGCCGGCGACGCCGGTCGGCTCGCTGCTCGACGGCTTCCAGGTGGCGCCGCTGTCGGTGGAGACGGCCAAGTGCTGTGTCCAGCCGCTGGTGGGGTGGCCGACCCGCACGATGGTGTGCGGCGCGAGCTCCGCGTAGTCCAGGGCCGGGGTGCCGCCGAAGGTCGGGCTGTCGTACATCTTCGGCGCCTTGCGGAGATCCGTGTGCCGGAAGCCGCCGACATCGCCGACGCCGGAGAAGAGGTGTGCCGCACCGGCGGGCGGGCTGATCACACAGAGGACAGAGGTTTCCTCCAGGCCCTGGGCGCGTACGGACAGGTGCACCGTGCCGCCGCTGTCCCAGTCGGTCAGGTTGTCCGCGCCGTAGATCGTCGCTCCGGTGCCGTACATGAAGTGGTCGGAGTCGAAGGGGTCGATCTGGACGGACTCCATCATCCAGCCCAGCTTGGGGGCCATCTCCGGCAGCGACGGCGAGGCGTTCCAGGTCAGCCAGGGGGCGGCGGAGATGTCGATGTCGTAGCGCAGGGTGCGCTCGCCCTTCGCGCCCAGGTCCCACGCGGGGGTCCAGCTGGCGCCGCCGTCGGTGGAGCGGAAGAGGAGGCAGTCGGGGTACCACTTGACCTGGGTGGACACCATCAGGGTGGCCGGGTTCCGCCGGTCGATGGTCAGGCCGCTGTAGCCGTACTGGTTGTCGTCGCTGGTGGACGGGACCGGGCTGATGCGGGTCCAGGTGTCGGTGGCGGTGTCCAGCTTCCACACGTCGCCCTTGGAACCGTCGTAGGGGCCCGCGGTGTTGCTGGTCGCCAGGTACAGGTGGCCGCCGACGTGGTCGAAGACCGCGTGGTGCGGGATGAAGCCGGTGGGCTGCCCGGGTACGCGTTCCCAGGTCGCTCCCGCGTCGGTCGACCGGTACAGGATGTTGTCCTTGTCGGCCACGGTGACGTAGAGGGTCCGGGTGGCCTTGCCGGCTCTGCCGCTGCGTTTGTCGAAGACGACTTGCAGCACGCCCAGGTTGTCGCCGTTGGGACCATTGGTGTCGGTGGGGTCGGGGACGAAGTTGCCCGCGTTGGGGAAGCTGGTGACCTTCGCGAAGGTCTTGCCGTGGTCGGTGCTGCGCCACAGCCCGTGGCCCCCGCGCACGCCCAGATAGAGGATTCTGTTGCGGTGGGGGTCGATCACCAGCCGCTCGCCGATGCCCCGGCCGGGCATGTTGCCGCCCAGCCGGAACGGCAGCGGGGTGGTCTTCCAGGTGCGGCCGCGGTCGGTCGAGCGCAGGATCGCCGCCATGCTCGGGTCCCAATCGGGCATGGGATAGGTGCCCGCCGCCAGGTAGACGCGGTCGGGGTCGACCTCGTCGGTGGCGATGCTGATGATGCCGGTGTGTCCGTACGTGTCCCAGTCCACCCAGTCGGTGAGGGGGATCCACCGCCGGGACGCCTTGTCGAGACGGTAGGCGCCGCCGATATCCGTACGGGCGTACACCAGTCCGGGCTCGGACTGGCTGAAGACAATGCCCGTGACGAAGCCACCGCCGACTATCTCCGCGTTGCGGAAGGTGTACGGCACGCGTCGGGCCTTCCCGGTCGCATGGGCGGACGCGGCCGAGGCGGCGGAGGGGGCGAGCACAGGGAGCGCGGCAGCGGCCGCGCCGGCGGCCAGCAGTTCTCGCCGGGAGAGGTCCTGGGCATGGCTCATGACGGTCCTTGCCTTTCGGGTGCGGGTCCGTACGGGGCTACGCACGAGCACCGGTCCCGTCGATTCCGATGGGGGCGCAGGCGGGTGGTCGGGGGGTGGGCGTAGCCCTGTCGATGCGCTTCGACGTTTCGGTGACACTAAGGCCGTGTTTCCTCGGCGACAACGGGCCGCTCAGATCACTTTTTGGTAACAGGCACGATCGGCAGTGGTGGCCCGCCCCGCCCTTCTTATGACTTCACCTGCGGCGAGCAGGCCTTCCATGCAGGCCCTTCTGCGCCATGCAGCGGTCGAAGCGCTTCGACTACATGGCCTTGCGATCGCGGAAAGCGGTACGCCGCCGCCGCGTTCCCCGCCTACCGAGCATTGACGCAAGCGGTCCGCGCGCGGAAGCATCCTTTGCCCGAACACGGGTGCGTCCGCGCTCCGGCCGCGTCGTCGTACCGGAGGAGGCCGGGCGGATATGCGACAGATCGCACGCCACGACGTCGTCTTCGTCGCCGGCACCGCCGGAGAGCATGAACTGACCTGGTCGCAGAAGGCACATGAACGCGAAGGGTGCCACCCCCACCTCCAGGGCCCGCGCAACAGGAACCAACGGATGGCGCGGGTGCTCGACGGCACACCCGACATGGCCGCGGTGCTTCATGCCTTCGCCGCGGTCGTCTCTCACTTCGAAGCGCTGCGCACGCTGTATCCGCGTGACGCGGACGGGCACCCGCGCGCGGTCGTCGTGGCCTCCGGTGCGCTCCATGTCGACGAGTACGCCTCCGACGCCCCGGCGACGAGCGACGAGCTCAGCGCCCTCACCCTTCGGCTGGCCGAGCCCGGATTCGGCCCGGACGACCTGCCGTTACGGGCCGCTGTCGTCACCGTAAACGGCAGACCCCTCCACATCGCGCTGTCGTTGCACCACTTCTCGGCGGACACGACGGCCGCCCGGATCGTGGCCGAACACCTGGCCCGACTGGCCGCCGATCCGGGCGCCGACCTCGGTACAGGGTGGCAGCCGCGGCAGATCGCGCGTTTCGAAGCCAGTCCCTCGGGGTTGCGGCACGCCCATCGTGTCGACGCCCACGACCGGGCCATGCTCCGTCAGTCGGCCATGCCCGAGCTCCAAGTGCCCGGGAACCACAGGGGCGCCCTCTACCACTTCGTCTGCCTCGACTCGGCGGCGGTCGCGCTCGCCGCAGCCGGTCTGGCGAAGCAGTACCGGACATCCGTGGCCGCCGTCCTGCAAGCCGCGTACGCCTGCGTGCTCGCCGACCACCTCGGCATCGCGAAGTGCGTGTTCAACACCGTGATGACCAACCGGCAAACCGCCTTCGCCCGCGAGGCGGTGGCCCATGTCGCCGGCAGAGCCCTGGTCCCGGTCGACACGTCCCTGGGCGGTGAACGGTTCCCGGCGCTGTGTCGTGCCGTCGACGCGGCACTCGTCAGATCCTCCTCCGTCAGCCTGCGAGAGCCCGAGCGCTACGCCAGATCCCTGGACGAGGTCTCCGACGAGCTGGGCCGCTCCGCGGACAACCCGTACATGGTCAACATCCGTCCCGTCGCACCCCGCACCCTGATCCGGGCCCGCGCGGACAGGACACAGCAGGACTTCGAGCGAGCCATGGCGTCCAGCCGGTACGGACGATTCCCCAAAACCGTCGACACGTACGCCGGGAAGCTCTGCTTCATCGTGTGGGGCATGTCCGAAACGGCCGGGATCAGTCTCGGGACGGATGCGGCATCGTTCGACGCGACGGATCTCGAACAGATACTGCGGTCCTTCGAGAGGCGGCTGGTCGGAACGGCGATCGGCGGTCCCGCCGCACGGAGCCGCTCCTTCGCCGACGCGTAGGGACACGGCGCCGACCTCGAAATCCGGCGGCCGGCGACGACCTTGGTCACGGAAGATCACTGCCGGAAGATCACCGCCCTCTCCCGTCGTGTCCGCGGGAAGCGAACTCCCGTACCCAGCAACAGACATCTTTGGCCAAAGCCAGTGGGTTATCGTTCCGCCGGTGGGCGGTTGGGGCGCCCCGAAGGGGGAGTTGTGACGACGAACGGCGAGGGGTCGCGGCTGGTCGCGACCGAGGGCGGCCACCGGGTGACACCGGCCGAACTCTTCTTCGACTTGGTGTTCGTGTATGCGATCACTCAGGTCACCGCACTGATGGCGGCCCACCCGAGCGGGTTGCGGCTGCTCGGCGGGATGGTCGCGCTGGCGCTGCTGTGGTGGTGCTGGTGCTGTTTCGCCTGGCTGGGAAACGTCGTACGGGCCGACTCGGGCGCGATGTTCACCGTGCTCGTGTCCGTCATGGCCGTTGTCCTGATCGTGTCGCTGGCCGTGCCCGAGATCTACGACGACGCTCCCGGCGGACTGCCCGCCCCGTTGGTCTTCGTCCTGTGCTACGGCGCCGTCCGCGTCCTTCACCTGGTCACGTACTGGCTGTCCGACCCCACCGATCAGGCGCTGCGCCGCGTCTTGCGCCGCACCGCCCTGCTCTCGGTGACCCCGCCGTTCGCCCTGCTCCTCATCGGTGCGGCGTTCACCGGCACCACCCAGATCCTGATCTGGCTCGCCGCCGTGCTCATCGACTACCTGGGCATCTTCCTCACCGGAAAAACGGGCTGGCGAGTCGCCTCACCCGGCCATTTCGCCGAACGCCACGGCCTGATCGTCATCATCGCCCTCGGCGAGTCGATCGTCGCCATCGGCGTCGGCGTCTCCGGCTTCGCGCTGAGCACCCCGGTCCTGGCCGGTGCCGCCCTGGGGCTGCTCGTTTCCGTGGGGCTGTGGCGCCTGTACTTCCGGCGACTCGCCGAGACGGTCGAGCATCGCCTGACGACCGTGACCGGCGACGACCGCACCCGGCTGGCCCGTGACGCGTACACCTTCCTCCACCTTCCCCTGGTGGCCGGAATCGTCCTCACCGCCCTCGGCATGAAGAAGACCCTCACGCAGATCGCCGACACCGGCCACTACGACCTGACCGAGCCCCTCCACGGTGTCGTCGCCTGGGCCCTGCCCGGCGGCGTCGGCGTGTTCCTCCTCGCCTCGGCAGCCCTGCTCTGGCGCACCACGAGCCACCGCTCCCCGCTCCTCCTCGCCGGCGGAGCCGTCTGCCTCGTCGCCGGGCCCGCCGTCACCCTCGCCCCCTCTCTCGTCGCCCTGGGCCTGCTGGCCGCGCTCGTGACCGCCCTGGTCGTCGTCCAGGACACCACGGTCCCGTCCCATGTGACCGCTGCCGACTGAGCTCCGGAGTCGGTCATCTCCTCGGGACGGCGGCAGCGGTTCTTCGTCGAGGAGAAGCAGCCAAGACAACCGGAGCCAACGGCTTGCGGCAGCCGGCCCAGCTCGTGGAAGGTGTCTCGGAGCCACCTGAGGATTGCCGCCGCGGCTTTGACCATCGGTTGAGCCGAGCGTGCCGGGGAGCGATCCTGGTGACACCATCCGTGACGCGCGGTGCCGACGGCATCGTCGTCACGGCAGGAACGAGAGTGGGTCGTCCCATGGACAACCGGTCCATCGGCTCCGGTGCGGCACGGGGCACTGGAGTGCCAGAGGACTTCGCCGTCGTCATCGATGCCCGGCTGTGCGTCCTGGCGTGGAGTTCCGGTGCCCAGACCCTGTTGGGACACACGGCCGACGACGTCGTCGGCCGTCCGGTCGCCGGCCTGCTCGCCGCAGACCTCCCCCACCTCACCGTTCGGCGGCTGGCCGCCGGCGAACCCTGGACGAGCGAGGTGGCGCTGCGCCACCGTGACGGCGACCGGATCCTCGTACGGCTGCGCGGAGCACCGCTGTCGACCGGGGGAACGGGCAACCTCTGGCTCGTCACGGATGCCACCGAGACCCACGCCTCCGGCCCACGCGCCGCGGACGCGGCCGAGCTGTGGAACCGCACGCTCGCGCAGCTTCCGCTGCCCGTCGCGGTCTACGACCACCACGCCCGCTTCGTGGCCTGCAACGAAGTGATGAGCCACGCCATGGGCCTGTCCAGCGAGGAGATGGCAGGCAAGACCCTCACCGAGATCCAGGCGAGCCACAAGGAGATGGACCGCCTCCAGCGCGAGGTCCTGCGCACCGGGCAGGCGCTCCACAGCGAGCAAGCGCCGAGCCGGGGCCTGGGCGAGGTCGACGAGCACGCCTGGTCCGCGTATCTCACCCCGCTCAAAGACCTGGACGGCTCGGTCCAGGGCCTGTCGGCGCTGGTGATCGACACCACCGAGCAGTACTGGGCCCGGCGGCGCCTGGAGGTGCTCAACGAGGCCAGTGCGCGGATCGGGAGCACACTCGACGTGACGCGGACCGCGGAGGAGCTTGCCGAGCTGGCGGTCGCCGGATTCGCCGACTTCGTCGTCGTCGACCTGCTGGAGTCCGTCGTCCGGGGGGACGAACCGGAACCGGTGGCACCCACCGAGCAGGTCGTCCTGCGCCGTGCCGCCCACGCCTCGGTGCTCCCCGGGTGCCCCGAGTCCGCGATAGCGGTGGGCGAGCGGGCCACGCGTCCCCCGCAGTCCCCGGCGGCCTGGGCCCTGCGCACCGGCCGGGGCACTCGGCACCGCATCGGTGACCCGGTGCTGCGCGAGTGGCTGGCGCAGTCGCCGGCGCGCACCGAGGCGGTACGGCGGTACGGGATGCACTCCATCCTGCTCATACCGCTGCGCGCCCGCGGCGTCACATTGGGCCTCGTGTATCTGGTGCGGCACCGCACGCCGGAACCCTTCGGTGACGACGACCTGCTGCTGGCCGAGGAGATCGCCGCCAGGGCGGCCGTGAGCATCGACAACGCGCGGCGTTACACCCGGGAACGCCGGACCGCGCTCGCCCTTCAGCGCAGTCTGCTGCCCGAGCGGTTGCCCTCCCCGACCGCGGTGGACCTGGCCTACCGGTATCTGCCGGCGGGTTCCGCGAGCGGGGTCGGGGGCGACTGGTTCGACGTCATCCCCCTGTCCGGAGGCAGGGTCGCCCTCGTGGTGGGTGATGTGGTCGGCCACGGCATCCACGCCTCCGCGACGATGGGTCGCCTGCGCACCGCGGTCCGTACGCTCGCCGACGTCGACCTCGCCCCCGACGAACTGCTCACGCAGCTCGACGACCTGGTCGTCCGGCTCGACCGGGAGGAGGGACCCGACGCCCGCGGATCGGCGAGCGGCGCATCGGGCGAGGTGGGCGCCACGTGCCTGTACGCCGTCTACGACCCGGTCTCCCGTACCTGCCGGCTGGCGCGCGCAGGTCATCCGCCGCCGGCCCTGGTGACCCCCGACGGGACCGTGCGGTTCCTCGACCTGCCCGCCGGCCCGCCGCTCGGCGTCGGAGGGCTGCCGTTCGAAGCCGTCGAGGTCGACCTGGAGGAGGGCAGTCTGCTCGCCCTGTACACGGACGGTCTGATCGAGGCCGCCGACCGGGACATCGACAGGGGGCTCGGCCTGCTGCGGGACGCGCTCAGCCATCCGCCGTCCGACCTGGAGGACACCTGCGACCAGGTGGTCCGCAAGGTGATACCCGCCGCTCCCGCCGACGACATCGTGCTGCTCCTGGCCCGGACGTCCGCGCTGGAGCCCGACCGGGTGCACACCTGGCGGTTGTCCACGGATCCCGCCCTCGTCGCCGGGGTCCGCCGGATGGCGAGCGACCAGCTGAGCGTCTGGGGGCTGGGCGAGCTGGCCTTCGCCATCGAACTCATCGTGAGCGAACTGGTCACCAATGCCATCCGCTACGGCAGCGCGCCCATCGAACTGCGCCTGCTGCGCGGCGACACACTCGTCTGCGAGGTCTCCGACGGCAACAGCACCGCCCCGCACCTGCGGCGGGCGCGCTCCTTCGACGAGGGCGGACGCGGACTCCTGCTCGTCGCCCAGCTCGCGGACCGCTGGGGCAGCCGGCAGACACCCACCGGAAAGACCATCTGGGCCGAGTTTCCACTGCCGACGTGAGCGTCCCCGTTTCGCCGGTACGGCGGGGCGGTCCCGCAATGCGGCCGCCGGGTCACCACCAACCCGGTCGAGATGCCCGCCCGCGTGGTGCTGGTCCACAACGACCCGTCCTCGTCATCGTGGCTGCGCCAGCACGGGGTCGGTCTCCCGGGCGGTCTCCACTATCCCCTTGATCAGCAGGCGGGTACTCGCGGACGGTGACCGGTCGGCGAGGGTGGTGATCCCGATCTCGCGGGGCACGGTCTCCAGGACCAGGGGCAGCATGTCGAGCAGGGGGTCCCGTGCGCCGATCAGCATGGGCAGCGGGGCGACGGCGTCGGTTTCCAGCAGAACCGTCCTGAGCGTGAGGATCGTCGAGCATTCGATGATGTTCGCGGGGAGAGGCAGGCCTCGGCGGTCGAAGAGTTCGTCGATCTCTTGGCGTAGCTGGGTCTTGCGTCCCGGCAGGATCCACGGCAGGTCCATGAGGTCCTCGATGCCGCCGGTGGGTGTCCCGAGGCTGGGATGTTCGCGCCGGACGACGAGGCGAACCGGTTCGTCGTAGAGGCGCACGTGTCTCAGACTGGCGCGCAGGCTCGACGGCTGGAGTCGGCCGACCAGCACGTCCACTTCGCCTCGGGCGAGTTGCAGGGCGAGGTCCTCGGGCATCGCTTCGACAACCGAGACGGTCAGGTGCGGGTGGGCCTTCTTGAGCCGGATCAGGGTCTGCGGCAGAAGTGAGTAGGCACCGGCCAGGTTGGTTCCGACGCGTACAGGTTCCATGCCAAGACGCTGGAGCTCGTGGATCCGTTCGGCCGCGGTGCGCACGTTGCCGACGACGGTGCGGGCGTGCTCGATGAGGATCTCGCCGTACTGGGTCGGGCGGACGCCGCGTGGCCCCCTGGCGAAGAGTTTGACCCCCATGATCGTCTCGATCTCCTGGAGGCTTCGGGTCACGACCGGCTGGGTGACGTGCATCGCCTTGGCGGCCCCGACCAGGGTGCCCTCATCGGCCACGACGGTGACGAGAACGAGATGGCGCAGTTTCAGCCGACCGTCCAAAAAGTGGTCCACGTTCATGTCTCGACACCTCTCCGTAACATGGCGTTGGGCGCAGGTATAGCCAAACACGAATAGCGGCGACCGGAGAAGCATTAGTCAAGGCTGAATCCCTGCCAAAGGATGGGGCCATGTCTTCGACACTCTCCGCACACGGCCCGCTGGGCGGCCTGACGTCCGCTCTGGCCTCCGGCGGCGTCGAGGTGGTCGACCTGACCGCCCTCCTGTCGCCGTCGACGCCCGTGCTCGACCTTCCGCCGGACATGGCGCCGATCCCTCACTTCGAGCTGGAGGAGCTGGCGCGGTACGACGAGCGGGGAAGCACGTCCTACCAGAACGGCATCCACACCGGTGAGCACGTGGGCACCCACTTCGACGCGCCGTGCCACTGGATCACCGGCGCCGACAAGGGGGACGTCGCCCACGTACCGGTCCCGCGCCTGGTGGCTCCCGCTGTCGTGATCGACAAGACCGCCGAGTGCGCCGCCGACCCCGACTTCCTGCTGACCGTTGAGCACCTCGAGGAGTGGCAGCAGCACAACGGCCCGCTTCCGCAAGGCGGTTGGCTGCTCTACCGCACCGGCTGGGCCGCCCGCTCGCACGACCAGCAGCTGTTCCTCAACGCCGACGAGAACGGGCCGCACACACCCGGCCTCACGGCCGAATGCGCCCGCTGGCTGGCCGAGGAGTCCCCGATCGTCGGGCTCGGAGTGGAGACGGTCGGGACCGACGCCGGGCAGGCGTTCACCTTCACCCCGCAGTTCCCGGCGCACCACTACCTGCTGGGCGCGGGCAAGTACGGAGTCACCCAGTTGCAGAACCTGGACCGGCTGCCCCTCACCGGCGCCGTCCTGATCGTCGCTCCGCTCCGCATCGTCGGAGGGTCCGGCAGTCCGGCGCGGGTTCTCGCTCTCATCGAGAACGGAGAGGCCAAGTGACCGTACTGGTCCACGAAGCCATCGGCAGGCAGCTCACCGATCTCGGAGTCCGGACGGTCTTCGGCGTGGTCGGCAGCGGCAACTTCCACTTCACCGACGCCATGGTGCGCGGTGGCGCTCGGTTCGTCGCCGCCCGTCACGAGGGCGGCGCGGCCACCATGGCGGACGCGTACGCCCGGATGTCCGACGAGGTCGCCGTGCTCTCCCTGCACCAGGGCTGCGGCTACACGAACGCCCTCACCGGCATCACCGAGGCCGCGAAGAGCAGGACACCGCTGCTGGTGCTGACCGCCGAAGCCGCCGATCCCACCTCGAACTTCGCGCTCGACCAGGCGGCGATCGCGACGGGGATCGGAGCGGTCGCGCTGCGCGTGAGGTCTGCCCGAACGGCCCTCGACGATGTGGCACGGGCCTTCGCGATCTGCCGCAACCAGCGGCGCACGGTCGTCCTGAACGTCCCCATCGATGTTCAGGACGCTCCCCTGGACGCCCAGGCCCCGGCCCGGGAGTACCACCCGGTCGCCGAACCGCGGCCTGACGACATGGAGACAGCCGCCTTCGCCCAGCTGCTGGAACGCGCCGAGCGGCCGGTCTTCGTCGTCGGACGCGGTGGCCGATCCCCGGGCTCCAAGGACGCCGTGCGTGAACTGGCCGCCGAGGCGGGCGCACTCCTGGCCACGTCCGCCGTCTCCCGCGGGATGTTCAACGGCGACGACTGGAACATCGACGTCTCCGGTGGCTTCTCCTCGCCGCTGACGGCCGAACTCGTCTCCGGCGCCGACCTGGTGGTGGGATTCGGCTGCGCCCTGAACATGTGGACCATGCGGCACGGCAGGCTCATCGCGCCGGACGCTACCGTCGTCCAGGTCGACATCGAACCGGGGGCCATCGGCGTACACCGCGACGTGGACCTCGGGCTGTGGGGCGGTGTCGCCGCGACAGCCCGGGCCACCACCGCGTGGCTGCGCGCGAACTCGCCCGGCGGCCGCACGGGTTACCGCACTCCGGACGTCGCCGAGCGGATCCGCTCCGGGCTGCGCTGGAACCAGGTCGGCTTCGAGGACGCGTCGGCGGACGGACGCGTCGACCCGCGCGGTCTGAGCGTCGCGCTCAACGACATCCTGCCCGCCGAGCGGATCGTCTCCGTGGACTCGGGCAACTTCCTCGGCTACCCGAGCATGTACCTCGACGTGCCCGACGAGTACGGGTTCTGCTTCACCCAGGCGTTCCAGTCCGTCGGCCTGGGCCTGGCGACCGCGATCGGTGCCGCGCTGGCGCAGCCCGGCCGGCTGCCCGTGGCCGGCTGCGGTGACGGCGGGTTCCTGATGGGCCTGTCGGAGCTGGAGACCGTCGTACGGCTGGGTCTGCCCATGCTGATCGTCGTTTACAACGACGCCATGTACGGCGCCGAGGTGCATCACTTCGGGGCCGGCACGAGCGGCCTCGACGCGGTGACCTTCCCCGACACGGACATCGCGGCGCTCGCGCGGGGACACGGGTGCGACGCGCTGACCATCCGGCGGCCCGAGGACACGCACGCCGTCAAGGAGTGGCTGTCGGCCGGCCCCGTCCGTCCCCTGGTGCTGGACGCCAAGATCACCTCGGACGGGGGTTCCTGGTGGCTGCACGAAGCCTTCGGGCACTGAGGCACCCCGGCATGAACCCCCCCGACCGCGTCACGACATGGGAGAGCGAGCTCTGATGGGAAAGACGACAAGCGGCGTCTCCGTCATCGGTGCCGGCGAGTCGCCCTACACCCGGCATCCGGCATCCGGCACGACCACCGAAGGGGTGCTCGCCGACGCCGTACGCCGGGCACTCGCCGACGCGAACCTCACGACCTCCGACGTCGACGGTTTCGCCGCGTGCAGCTTCACCCTCGGCCCGGACCACGCCGTCGACCTGGCCTGGCGGCTGGGACTGCGGCTGCGCTGGCTGATGCAGGACACCAACGGCGGAGCGAGCGCCGGCACGATGCTCCAGCACGCCGTGCGGGCCGTGGAGTCCGGCGACGCCTCGGTCGTGGTGCTCGTGGCCGGCGACCTGATGGACCACCAGGTGCACCTCAGGATGGTGGCCGAGTACAACCGGGCCACCGCCGAGAATCTGGTCCCGCTGGACATGCTCGGACCGAACGCCCTCTTCGCACTGCTGACCCAGCGTCAGATGGAAGCCGAGGGCCTCACCCGCACGGACTACGGGCGGCTCGCGGTGGCGCAACGCGCCTGGGCGGCCCTGAACCCAGGTGCCGTGTACCGCACGCCGATGACGCTCGACGACTACCTCAACGCCCCCATGGTCGCCGAACCCCTCGGCCGCTACGACTGCGTACCGCCGGTCACAGGCGCCGACGCCGTGGTGGTCGCGGCCGACGAACGGGCCGCGGGCACGCGGCGCGCCAGGGTGCTGGCCGTATCGGCCCGTTACAACAGCGACGACCAGACAGGCGACGGCCTGGTGACCGGATTGGCCGACTGCGCCCCCGAGTTCTGGGACGCCGCGGGCCATGGGCCCGCCGACGTCGACGTGGTCAGCGTGTACGACGACTACCCGGCCATGGCACTCGCCCAGCTCAAGGATCTCGGGCTGGTCGCCGGCGGTGAGATGCCGGCCTTCATCGCCGAGCGCCTCGCCACCCGAAAGCTCGCCGTCAACACCTCCGGCGGCCAGCTCTCGGCCGGCCAGCCGGGCTCCGCGGGAGGCATGCACGGACTCGTGGAGGTCGTACGGCAGTTGCGCGGCCAGGCCGGGCAACGGCAGGTCGATGCCCGTCTCGGCCTGTTCAGCGGCTACGGGATGGTCCTCTACCGCTACGGCGCGTGTGCCACCGCCGGACTTCTGGAGGCGGCCGCATGAGTGTGCTCGTGCAGAACTGCCGCACCTGCGGCGGCCAGTGGTTCCCCGCCCGGTTGCTCTGCCCCCGCTGCGGCGGCGCCGATCTGGCACCCAGAAGCATCGAGCGCGGGACGGTCGAGCAGCTCACCCATCTCGGCGACGTCGTCATCGCGTCGGTGGCCTGCGACCCCGAACCGCTGCTCGTGGCCAGGCTGCACGGCCCGGTCGAGGTCGGTGACGTCGTGGAACTCACCGACCGCCCCGGCCCGTCCGACCGCCCCGTCGCCTTCGTACCGCCGAGCGGCACACCCCGAGAGGAGTTGTCATGAGCGACGTCACCGGCACCACCGACGTCCACGGCATGGCCCAGCTCACCGGCATCCCCGACCCCAGCATCGCGAGCGTCCCCGGACTGCTGCAATGGCGCGCGGACATCACCCCGGACAGCATCCTGCTGAGCTGCGGCGACACGCGAAGGACCGCCGCCCAGACGCTGGAACGGGTCGCCGTCACCGGAGGCCTGCTGCGCCGGCACGGAGTGGAGCAGGGCGACCGGGTGGCGCTGATGGCGTCCAACCGGGTCGAGTTGCTTGACCTGATCCTGGGCTGCGCGTGGATCGGTGCCGTCGCGGTGCCGATCAACACCGCCGCGCGGGGTGAGCAGCTCCATCACATCCTGACCAACTCACAGGCCGAGCTGCTGATCCTGGAACACCCCTTCCTCGCCCAGGTGGAGGCGTTGCCGAGCACCGCCGAGCTGCGTCAGATCTGGCTGCTGGACGAGGACGAGGTCGTCTCGGTGCTGCCGGTTCCCGTCGACGTGATCCCGGACGACGGCCTGGCGGTGGAGCCGGTCGCGGTCGGACCAGGGCATCCCGCGGTGATCCTGTACACCTCGGGCACCACCGGGGTCTCCAAGGGAGTGGTCTGCCCGCACGCCCAGTTCTACTGGTGGGGCCGCAACGTCACGGCCCAGCTCGGCATCACCTCGGCCGATGTTCTGCACACCTGCCTGCCGCTGTTCCACACGAACGCCCTCAACGCCTTCAGCCAGGCGCTGGTCAGCGGTGCCCAGTACGTCATCGGCCCGCGCTTCTCGGCCTCCCGGTTCTGGTCGGACGTCACGGCCAGCGGAGCGACCTTCACCTATCTGCTGGGCGCCATGATCAGCATCCTGGCAGGCCGGGCGCCCGGCGAGCACGATCGGGCGCACCGGGTGACCGCGGCACTGGCGCCGGCCACCCCCGCCGGGCTGCTCCGGGAGTTCGAGGAGCGGTTCGGGGTCGTCCTCATCGACGGCTACGGCTCGACCGAGACCAACGCGGTCATCTCCGCGAGCCGCACCGAACAGCGGCCGGGATACGTCGGACGCCTCCAGGAGGGCTTCGCCGCCCGGATCGTCGACGAGAACGGGCTCGACGTGCCCCCCGGCACCCCGGGTGAACTGCTGCTGCGCAGCGAGCAGCCCTTCGCCTTCGCCTCCGGCTACCACCGCATGCACGACGCCACCGTCGCCGCGTGGCAGGACCTGTGGTTCCACACCGGTGACCGCATGGTGATCGAGGCGGACGGCTGGATCAGGTTCGTCGACCGCATCAAGGACGTGATCCGCCGACGCGGCGAGAACATCTCCTCCGTCGAGGTCGAGAGCGTCCTCGCCCAGCACCCCGGGGTCCGTGACGTCGCGGTGTACGCGGTGGACTCCGAACTCGGCGAGGACGAGGTGATGGCCGCCGTGGTCCCCGTCGACGGGCACCAGATCGACTTCGTCGAGCTGGTGGCCTTCTGCGAGCCCCGCCTGGCCTACTACGCCATTCCCCGCTTCGTGGCGCTGTGCCCGGAACTCCCGCTGACCGAGAACGGCAAGGTCCGTAAGACCGTGCTGCGGGAGTGGGGAGCCCGCCGCGCCGACTGGGACCGCGAGGCGGCCGGCGTCGTACTGCGGCGCGAACAGCCCACCACGGTCCGCTCGGAAGGAGCCTCTGCATGACCGAATACCGCAACTTCGTCGGTGGCCAATTCCTCGACGGAGCATCGCAGTTCGACGACATCAATCCCGTGGACGGCACCCTCGTCGCCCGGGTGCACGAGGCGGACGCGTCCGTCGTAGACCGCGCGGTCCGCGCGGCTCGCAAAGCCCTCGGCGGACCGTGGGGCCGTATGACGGTGGCCGACCGGTGTCGCCTGATGCGCGCCGTGGCCGACGAGATCGACCGGCGGGCGGACGACCTGCTCGCCGCCGAGGTCGCCGACACCGGCAAGCCCGAAGCCGGCGCCCGCCAACTGGACATCGCACGGGCCGCGGCGAACTTCCGCAGCTTCGCCGACGTCGTGGCCGCGGAGGGCGTGGAGTCCTTCCTCCTTGAGTACGGCGAGGGGCGCCAGGCCCTGAACTACGCGGTCCGCAAGCCGCTGGGGGTGGTGGCCGCCATCGCACCGTGGAACCTTCCGCTGCTGCTGTTGACGTGGAAACTCGCCCCGGCGCTGGCATCCGGCAACACGGTCGTCATCAAGCCGTCGGAGGAGACGCCCGGTTCGGCCACGGTACTGGCCGAGATCATGACGGCCGCGGGCGTGCCCGACGGCGTCTTCAACCTCGTGCACGGCTTCGGAGCCGGCTCGGCGGGCGAACTGCTGACGACGCACCCGGGCATCGACGGGGTCACCTTCACCGGCTCCTCCGCCACCGGTGCCGGCATCATGAAGGCGGTGGCACCCCGCGTGCGACCGGTCTCCTTCGAACTCGGCGGCAAGAACGCGGCGTTGGTCTTCGCGGACGCCGACCTCGACGCGACCGTCGAAGGACTGACCCGCTCGGTCTTCGCCAACACCGGCCAGGTGTGTCTGTGCACCGAGCGCGTCTACATCGAACGCTCGGTCTTCGACGAGGTCAGCGAGCGGCTGGTGGAGCGGGCCCGGTCCCTGCGGCTGGGACGTCCCTCCGATCCGACCACCACCACCGGGCCCGTCATCTCGGCCGAGCATCAGCGCAAGGTCCTCGGCTACTTCGACCTCGCCGAGCGGGCCGGCGCGACGGTCCTCACCGGTGGCGGAACGGCCAAGGTGGACAGCGACCTCGCCGGCGGGTTCTGGGTCGAGCCGACGCTGTGGACGGGCTTGACGAACTCGGACCGTGTCGTGCGCGAGGAGATCTTCGGTCCCGCCGCGGCCCTCATCCCGTTCGACACGGAGGAGGAGGCCGTCTGGCTCGCCAACGACACCGACTACGGCCTCGCCGCCTCCGTCTGGACCACGGACCTGTCCCGCGGGCATCGGGTCGCCCAGCGCATGGACGTCGGAATCGCGTGGGTGAACACCTGGTTCCTGCGCGAACTGCGCTCGCCCTTCGGCGGCAGGGGCCTGTCCGGCATCGGCCGGGAGGGCGGTCGGCACTCCCTGGACTTCTACACGGAACCCACCAACGTCTGCGTGGCGATCTGAATGCCCATCCCAACCGAAAGCCACACCGCCAACTGGCTGGCGGCAGCCGACCGGCTGGCCGCAGCGGCATCGTCGGGCACCCCGTGCGACCCCGTGCGCGACCTCATCGGCGCGCAGGATCTCGATGCCGCGTACGCCGTGCAGTCCGAGCTGATCGAGCGCCGTCTGACGGGCGGAGCACGCATCGTGGGACGCAAGATCGGCCTGACGGCACCGGCCGTGCAGCAGCAGTTCGGCGTCCACCAGCCGGACTTCGGCGTCCTTCTGGACGACATGATCCACGCGGACTCCGCGGTACTGCCCCTGGGCGACTTCATCGCACCACGCGTCGAGGGCGAGATCGCGTTCGTACTGGGAGCCGACCTGGACAACCCCCGGACCACCGTCGTCGACGTGCTGCGGGCCACCCAGTACCTGCTGCCGGCCATCGAGGTCGTCGACTCGCGCATCCGCGGCTGGGACATCTCCCTCGCCGACACCGTGGCCGACAACGCCTCCTCCGGAGCGGTCGTCCTCGGCACCACCGCCTACGACCCGGTCGGCCTCGACCTCACCGAGGTGGCGATGACGCTGGAGCACGCAGGCGAACCGGTCTCCACCGGCACCGGCGCGGCCTGCCTGGGCTCCCCGGTCAATGCCGTGGTGTGGCTGGCCCGCGAGTGCGCCGCCCGGGGCCGCCCCCTGGCCTCCGGGGAGGTGGTTCTCTCCGGCGCCCTCGGGCCGATGGTCCAGGTCGACGGACCGGGTCACCACCGGGTCGACATCTCCGGTCTGGGACACGTCGCAGTGCACTTCGAGGAGACAGCGTGACAGCGCACACGGCGGCCCACGCGCCGCACATCGAGAACGTCGTCGACCGGCTGGACCTCGCCGAGACGTCACGGACCCCGGTCGGTGACGACGGCACCTGGCCCGCCCTCACCCTGGACGAGGCCTACACCGCACAGGCGGCCCTGTTCGCACGCCGCACGGCGCGAGGCGAGCACGAAGCAGGGCTCAAGCTCGGTTTCACGAGCGCGGCCAAGATGCGGCAGATGGGCGTCTCCGACCTCATCGTCGGCCGCCTCTCCGATGCCATGCGGATCGCGGAGGGCGACGTCCTGGACCGCACGGCCCTCATCCATCCCCGGGTCGAGCCGGAGGTGGTCTTCCGCGTCGCCCGCGATGTCGACCTGGCCGACCCGGACGCCGATCTCGCCTCCTCGGTCGACGCCGTCGCCCCCGCGATGGAGATCATCGACTCGCGCTACGAGGGCTTCAAGTTCGACCTGCCGCGCGTCGTCGCGGACAACACGTCGGCGGCCCGCTACGTGACCGGCGCGTGGGTGCCCGTCGACCCGCAGGCACTGGGCAACCTCGCCGTCACCCTGCGGGTGGACGGACGGGACACCGCCTACGGCTCGACGTCGGCCATCCTCGGCCACCCGATGCGCACCCTCACGCGCCTCCAGGCGCTCGGCGCCCGCCTCGGACTGCGGCTGCGGGCCGGGGCCGTGGTGCTCGCCGGGGCGGCAACAGCAGCCGTCCCCCTGCCCGTCGGTCATGTCGAGGTCGCCATCCCGACCCTCGGACGCGTGAGCATCCAGGTCGAAGGAGCACGACATGAGTGAGGCCTACCTCCTGGACGGCAAGGCCCGTCCGCGCGGACGCTTCCCGCACGCCAAGCGGGCCGGGAACCTCGTGTACGTCTCCGGCACCAGCAGCCGGCTGCCGTCGAACGAGATCGTCGGCGCCCGCGTCGACGAGCTGGGCACGGTCGATCTCGACATCCGCGCCCAGACCGCGGCGGTCATCGAGAACATCGCCGACATCCTGCGCCCGATCGGAGGCGGCCTCGACGACCTCGTCCAGGTGACCGCCTACCTCGTCTCCATGAACGACTTCGGTGGCTTCAACGAGGTCTACGCCCGCTACTTCGACGAGAACGGCCCGACCCGCACCACCGTCGCCGTCCATCAACTCCCCCATCCCCACCTGCTGATCGAGATCCAGGCGGTCGCCTGGATCGATCCCGCCCGTGACACGACACAGGAGCAGCCATGACCGACACAGCCTCCGGCATCACCCCGGCCGTGAACTTCGCCGCCTGGATCAAGGACAACGAGCAGCTGCTCAAGCCCCCGGTCAACAACCAGGCGATCTTCACCGGCGACGACTTCATCGTCCAGGTCGTCGGCGGTCCCAACCAGCGCACCGACTTCCACGTCGACCCCTACGAGGAGTGGTTCCACCAGGTCAAGGGCGACATGCACGTCAACGTGATGACGGCGGACGGCGAACGGACCGTTCACATCAAGGAGGGCGAGACCTGGCTGCTGCCCCGCAACACGCCGCATTCGCCCCAGCGCCCCCACGCCGGATCCATCGGCGTCGTCATCGAGCGCATCCGCGAGGAGGGCACCCTGGAGAAGTTCCAGTGGTACTGCCCGAGTTGCTCGGCTCTGGTCCACGAGGTCGAGCTCCAGGTCCGTGACATCGTCGACGATCTGCCCCCGGTGTTCACCGCGTTCTACGAGGACGAGCAGGCCCGTACCTGCAAGGCCTGCGGGACGCTGCACCCGGGCAAGGGCTGAGCCGGCGATGGCAGACATCATCGACGTGCACACGCACTACGTGCCCCGAGGCTGGCCGCAGCTGCCGGGCGCGGGACCGAACCCCTGGCTCGACGTGCGGACCGAGAGCGAGGCGGTGATCATGGTCGGCTCACGCGAGTTCCGCAAGGTCACCGCCAACGCGTGGGACGTGGAGACCCGGCTCGCCGAGATGGACGCCGACGGCGTCGCGGCGCAGGTCATGTCGCCGACACCGGTCTTCTTCTCCTACGACCGGGATCCCGAGGAGTCGGCGGCGATCGCACGGATCTTCAACGACCTGGCCCTGGAGATCGCCGCGGGCTCTCCCTCGCGGCTGATTCCCTTCTGTCAGGTGCCGTTGCAGGACACCGACGCCGCGTGTGCCGAAGTCGAACGCTGCATGGCGGCCGGCCACCGGGGCGTCGAGATCGGCAACCACGTCGGCGACCGCGATCTCGACGACGCCGGGATCGTGACGTTCCTCCAGCACTGCGCGGACCTCGGCGCACCGGTCTTCGTCCACCCCTGGGACATGGCCTCCTCGGTCCGTTCGGACCGGTGGATGGCGCAGTGGCTCGCCGGGATGCCTGCCGAGACCCATCTGTCGATCCTCGCGATGATCCTCGGCGGCACCTTCGACCGCGTCTCGGACCAGCTGAAGATCTGCTTCGCGCACGGCGGCGGATCGTTCGCCTTCTGGCTGGGACGCATGGAGAACGCCTGGCACCAGCGCCACGATGTCATCGGCACCTCCGCCGCACCTCCCTCGCACTACCTCGACCGCTTCTCGGTCGACTCGGTCGTCTTCGACGAGCGGGCCCTGCGCCTCCTGGTCGACACGCTGGGAACGGAACGGGTCATGACCGGAAGCGACTACCCCTACCCGCTCGGCGAACGCCCGGTGGGCAACGTCGTCCGCACGGCCGGCTTCCTCGACGAGGCCCAGCGCGAGCTGGTGTTGTCCGGAAACGCGCGACGGTTCCTCGGCAGCGCCACCGTCGCGGTCGGCACTCCGGTCTGAGGAGCGCCTGACACCGCGCCCCGGCCCGGGAGACGAACCCGCACGGCTCGACGTCACCCGCACCCTTCCCGGGCCCACCTCGGCGAACTCCGCCCCCCTGCCCGAGACGGCGACCACCCCCATCGCCCAGGGCCTCACCCACACGGCAGTCGACCTTCACTGCCGAGCGCGCGACCACCGTCGCCTCATCCGCCCTCGAAGCGGCGTCGGCATCCCCCGACAGTTCTTGGCCGTCAACGGCATTTCCCGCAGACCCACTTGGGCGGTCCCCGCCCCGGCGCACACCCATCCGCGACCACCGCGACGTCACGACGCTGTCCCTGACGTCCCGGTGGCCGCCGTCCTCACCCAGAGGTGACGAGATGAGCTCCATCACCCCGCGCACAGTCGCTGCCCCACCCCAGTCGATCCGCAAGGTCGCCCTCGCCAGCCTGGCCGGCACCGCGCTCGAGTGGTACGACTTCTTCCTCTACGGCACCGCCTCCGCCTTGGTGTTCGGCCCCCTCTTCTTCCCCGGGGCCAGCTCCCTCGCCGGCACCCTCGCCTCGTTCGGCACCTTCGCCGTCGGCTTCGCGGCCCGCCCCCTGGGCGGAATCGTCTTCGGTCACTTCGGAGACCGGCTCGGCCGCAAACCGATGCTGGTGATCACCCTGCTGGTCATGGGTGTCGCCACCTTCCTGATCGGAGCCCTGCCCACCTACGCGCAGATCGGGGTATGGGCGCCGATCCTCCTCGTCCTGCTGCGTGTACTCCAGGGCATCGCGGTCGGGGGCGAGTGGGGCGGCGGCGTCCTCATGATCACCGAGCGCGCACCCGAGGGACGGCGCGGCTTCTACTCGGCGTGGAGCCAGGTCGGCATCAACCTCGGCTTCATCACGTCCGCCGGAGTCTTCGCCGCGGTCCAGACGATGTCCGACGAGGCGTTCCTGTCCTGGGGCTGGCGCATTCCCTTCCTTCTGGGAGCCATCCCCGCGCTCGTCGGGCTCGTCATCCGCCTGAAGGTCGAAGAAACACCGGAATTCCAGACCGTCCAGCACGACGGTGGCAAGCAGCGCCTGCCCGTCCTGCACGCCCTGCGCACCCACCCGCGCTCGATCCTGATCGCGGCGGGCGCCCGGATGGCGGAGAACGGCGGCTCCTACGTCTTCCTCGTGTTCAGCCTCGCCTACGGCAAGCACATCGGGGTCGACAGCGGCCTCCTGCTGACCGGCATCATCATCGCGAACGTGGTCGAAGGCGCCTCCATGGTGGGGTTCGGCGCCCTCTCGGACCGCATCGGCCGCCGCCCCGTCTACATGGCCGGTGCCGCCACCCTCATCGCCTTCGCGTTCCCCTTCTTCTGGCTCGTGGACTCCGGCACCCCCGCGCTGGTCTGGCTCGCCTTCGTCATCGCCCTCGGCATCGGTCACGGCGCCATGATCGGAACCCAGCCGGCCTTCTTCACCGAACTGTTCGGCAAGTCCTCCCGCTACAGCGCGATTTCGCTGGGACACGAACTCGCCTCGGTGTTCGCCGGCGGTCTCTCACCGCTCATCGCCACCGCCCTGCTGGCCGCGACCGACTCCTCCTGGCCCATCTCGCTGTACCTCGTCCTCCTCGGCTGTATCACGCTGGTTGCCGTCTATTTCGCCCGCGAGACGGTGCAGCGCGACGCCCCGCCCGCGCCGACCCCGCAGCTGCAACCGGCCAACACACACCAGTAGTGCCCACTCGGTACGCCCGTGCTCGTCGGCTGCCTCGCGGCCGACGAGCACGGGCGTCTTGCGGAAGGCGCTCAGGAGTGTGGGCCATGTGCGCACGCGCTCCCAGATCAACGAGAGGTCGAGGCCTGTTTGTCGATGCTCACCCGGCTCAGCCGGCCGCCCGCAGCGGGCATCCGGTGCCCACACGTGCGTCCAGCTCGGCCCGCAGGGCGGCAAGCTGCGCCATACGCTCGTCGATCACCTGGATCTTCTCGATGAACAGCGCGGACAACGCCTCGGCGGTGTCGGGTGCGTTCCGCAGTTCCTCGCCGGTCCGTGCGATCTCGGCCAGCGAGAAGCCGAGCGTCTGCGCGGTACGGACGTACTGCAGCCAGGGCACTGCCTCTGGCGGGAAGTCGCGGTAACCGTTGGCCAGACGCCGCCCCGTGACGAGACCGACCTTCTCGTAGAAGCGGATGGTGTCCCTGGTCAGTCCCGCTTGCGCGGCCAGCTCCCCGATACGCACGACTCCCCCAGAACTGCCGACTTGACCTTGGACAGTACTCCACTGTTTAGCGTCGTGGCGTCCGTGCAGGAGACCAGCAGGAGCCTCGCCGTGTTCCGTCCTTTCCCCCCTTCCCACCCCGCCTATCTTCGCGTCGTACGCACAAGTGCCTGGTACGACCTCGTGGTCACAGCCGGTTTCGCCACGCCGTGGACCTACGCCCTGGTGCACGATGCACTGTCGAAGACCGGTGACGCGCTCGGGCTGGGCACCCTGCCCGCCCTCGACCCGATAGAGATCCTCTATGCGAATCTGATGGGTTCAGTGGTGGTCGTCTGGGCGCTGCTCCGGATCATCAAGCCGCTGCCCGCGCACGGACTGTTCGACGGCATCGCGCGCACGCTTTTCGCCGCATGGCAGGCGTATGCGCTGGCACACGGTGCGCCGCGATGGCTGACGCTGTTCCTGATTGCCGAGGTGGCGTTCGGTGTCGTCCAGCTTGTGCCGTGGTGGCGGGCTCGACGCACCGACCTTATGGACCCTTCCCATGCGCCAGGGGCCCAGTCGCTCCACTAGGGGCAACTGCCTTGCCCGCAACCCGGGATGCCCGTCGCCTCGCCGGCGCCTGCAGGAGCGGGCCGTCGGCGATCCCAGTCGACAGCCCGCGTGTCGCCCCCTCAGCGCCGACGCTGGGCGGCCATCCACTGCCAGATGTGCGTCCCGTCGATGCTGGGGTCGTTGCGGGCCACGTAGATCCATGAGTAGTGGCCGAGGAACTGGTGGTCGTTCCAGACGACGTGGTCATAGAGCGTGATCAGTGATCCTGGGATCACTTCGTGCGCGTGGACGGTGTTGGCCTGCGCGTCGATGATGGGGTCATCACTGGATGCGACGAGCCAGCTCGGAGTGCTGATCAAGGCCAGCTCGCTGTCGGGGATCAGCGGTGTCTCCCCGGACGGGAAGGGCTCGACGACGCCGCAGATCGGCACGGAAGCAGCGAACAGGCTGGGATGGACGGTGGTCATCTTCAGGCTCATGTAGCCACCGTTGCTACAGCCGGCCACGTAGATCCGGTCACGGTCGACGCCGTTCCCGCGCACGACGTCGTTGATGATCTCGTGGATGAGGGGGGCGAAACGGGGGCCGTCCTCCATCCAGTAGGAGGTGCTCTGCGGGGCGACGACGTAGGCGCCGTCGAAGATGCGCTGCGCCTGGGGAGTGGCGAAGCCCAACGCACCACGGTTGGCCCGCAGCGTGGTCTCGTTGTCGTAGTAGTTGTCGGGCAGTGAGGCGCCCTCGCCGCCGCCGTGCAGCCAGACGATCAGCGGACGCTTCTTGTGCCACCAGGAGCGGGACTCGGTGGGCGAGTACAGCCGGTACTTCATTCCCGAGCCGGAGACGTGGAAGCTGAACGCGTCCACCTCGGGGTCCGAGAGTCGAGGGTTCTGCACGAACTCGTCGATGACGACGGATCGGTGGTTGCGCAGCACGATCGGTGCGTGCTGCGTGATGGTGTAAGTGAGGTCGAGCAGCACGTTGCGGCCCTGGGCGGCGAGGTAGCTGAGCGTGCTCCCGCCGATCTGGCCTTCGGCATAGCTCAGTTCGAGGACGATGTTGCCGCTGTGGTCGAGCCGGACCGCGGTCACCGTGCGGTCGAGATCGTAGTCGGTCACCAGGTCGCCGCCGGGGGTGGTGGCGAACGGCCGGGTGCCCTTGGCGTGGACGCCGAAGGTGGCGGTGGTGAGGCCGGCGGGGTCGATCGGGCCGAACCGGGCGGTCTCCAGGGTGATCGAGGTGACCTGTTCGCCGCCGTCGAGAACCTGGGCGTTCAGGGTGAATCTCACGCCGGTGGGCGTGCGGCCGGCGGCATGAGCGGCGACGCCGGACAGGGACAGGCCGGCAGCGCCCGCGCCGGCGGCCAGAACGGTGCGACGGCTGATACGTGGTGCCATGCGGACTCCTCAGGGGGTCGGTGGCTTCACCGCGGCCCGTGCGCCGAGCGCTGTGGGGCCGCCGTCGAGAAGAGGAAGCAGTCGCCGCGCCTGCCGGGACTCACAACGCGGAGCGGCTGACGCGGACTCAGCCGACACGAGGCCGGCAGGACAGCGAGGCCTGCCGGGTGGGCAAGCCTCTGCCGGACCGGGAATCGCGCTGAATTCCGTGGGATTTCGGGCCGACGAGAAAGCCAAGATCTGCCTTGCAAGAAAGGCGTGCGACGTTACTGGTCCGTTCAGCGAACCCGCGACGGAAGGCAACGCACCGGCTTCAGGAGTTGGATTGGTGCGGCATCGAACCGGAATTCCGGGCCTCGGGAACTCGCGCGGCTGCATCAGACACTGACTTCGCACACGGCGAGGCAAGACCCAACAGTCCAGCCTGACCTGCTGTTCTCTCTGACGTGGACGGAGCCGGTGAGCAGCTGGACGCGATCACTGCCGGCGCCCGGACACCGATGAGCCTGCGGGGCGGATCAAGTGGCCTGCATTGAGTACTGGTTATGAACCGGTGAAGCCTGCGAGATCGATTTCGTCTTCACTTATTGACGCGTCAAATGGTCACTCCTAGCCTCCTCGTGCATCCGGCTCCCGGCCGGACAAGGCAGAGAGGACGCTGTCTGTGAATCCCGCACATAGAAGCTCTCGGACCCGTGCCGTGACCGTGGCAGCCGCCGCCTCGGTCGTGGTTTCGGCCCTGATGTTCGGCGGGCTGCTGCCCGCCCAGGCCGCCACCACCGATCCCACGCCGAGCGCTCTGGAGAAGACCAACGCGGCCCTGTCCCGCTCCGCCGGAGCGCAGGGCATGGTGCTGATGGAGAATCACGATCAGGCACTGCCGATCGCGTCGTCAGGAAACGTCGCCCTGTACGGAATCGGCGCCTACGTCACCGTCAAGGGCGGCACCGGCTCCGGCGCCGTCAACAACCGTGCGACGGTCACCGCCCGCCAAGGCCTGGAGAGCGCGGGCTACAAGGTCACCACCAGCAGCGCCTACTGGTCCGCGATGACCTCGGCCTACGACACCAAGTACGGCAACAGCGGCTCCGGCGGCATCTTCGGCCCGACGATCGACTACTCCTCGGTGGAACAGCCGCTCACCGCCGACACGGTGAAGCCCACCACGAAGACCGACACGGCCGTCTACGTGATAGCCCGCAACTCCGGTGAGGGCGCCGACCGTTCGTCCGGCAAGGGCGACTACCAGCTGGCCGACACCGAGCGCGCCAACCTCGAACTCCTGGGCCGCACCTACAAGCGCGTGGTCGTCGTCATCAACTCCGGCGGTGTCATCGACACCACCTTCTACCGGCAGATCAACAAGGCGGAGAGGGACGCTTCCGGCGGGCTCGCGCTGGACGCGATGCTGCTCATGAGCCAGGCCGGTCAGGAGAGCGGCAACGCCCTGGTCGACGTGTTGAAGGGAACCGTCACCCCTTCGGGCAAGCTCACCGACACCTGGGCCTCGGCCTACTCGCTCTACCCGACCTCCGCGACCTTCGCGAACAACGACGGGAACTCCACCACCGAGGAGTACAGCGAAGGCATCTACGTCGGCTACCGCTACTTCGACTCCTTCTACAAGCGACTCGCCCCCGACCCCGCCTCCGTCGTCAACTACCCCTTCGGCTACGGCGCTTCCTACACCGACTTCGATGTCCGAGCGCAGAAGGTCACCGCCGGCGCGCAGCAGGTGAAGGTCACCGCCAAGGTCACCAACACCGGGAAGCGCTACAGCGGCAGCGAGGTGGTGCAGATCTACGTCTCCGCCCCGCAGACCGGCCAGGACAAGGCGTACCAGCAGCTGGCGGGCTACGCGAAAACCGACAACCTGGCTCCCGGCGCCTCGCAGACCGTGACCATCAGCTTCGACACCACCTCCCTGGCCTCCTACGACGAGTCCCGCGCCGCCTACGTCCTGGACGCGGGCGACTACCTGGTCCGTGTCGGCACCTCCTCCCGCGACACCCACGTCGCAGCCAGGTTGAGCCTGCTCAAGAGCGTGGTGACGGAGCAGGACCACACCGAGCTGGACGACCAGAAGCCCACGAGCGAACTGACCAGCGACCCGGCCGACTTCTACACCTACGCCGGTGAGAAGAACGAGATCGCGCGAGCCCAGCGGATCTTCCTCAACCCGAAGTCGTTCCGCACCGAGCACAACGCCTCGCCCTACGAGCAGGACGTCACCGTCGACTCCTCCTCCCCGTACTACGCGCTCGACGGGTCGAAGGTCTCCTCGACCACCGTCTACCTGGACAGGAACCAGAAGAACTGGGAGAACACCGGCGCCCCCTACAAGGCGAAGACCGGTGAGAACGTCAAGTACGTCAACACCAGTTCCTCCTCCACGCTGTACGACGTCGCCAAGGGCAAGGTCTCCATGGAGCAGTTCGTCGCCGGCCTGTCGGTGACACAGCTCGCCAACATCGTGGAAGGCACCAGCCTGAGTGGCACCACCCCGTCCGCCGTCGGCGCCGCCGGCTACACCACCGGCGCCTACGAAAGCCTGGGCATCCCCAGCACGACCCTGGCGGACGGGCCCGCCGGACTGCGCCTCACCCAGCAGATCGCCACCACGCCCACCTCCTACCAGTACGCCACAGCCTTCCCGATCGGCACCTCGCTCGCCCAGACCTGGGACCGGGACCTGGTCCGGAAGGTCGGCGCGGCGATCGGCGAGGAGATGAACACCTACGGAGTCCAGCTGTGGCTGGCGCCCGGCATGAACCTCCACCGCGACCCGCTCAACGGCCGCAACTTCGAGTACTACTCCGAGGACCCGCTGATCACCGGCCTCACCGCCGCCGCCACCACCCAGGGCGTGCAGAGCAGGCCGGGCGCCGGTGTCACGATCAAGCATCTCGCCGGGAACAACCAGGAGACCAGCCGCAGCGGCGGCAACGACGTGGTCGGTGAGCGGGCGATGCGCGAGATGGAGCTCAAGGGCTTCGAGATCGCGGTGAAGGCCGCCCAGCCGATGGCCGTCATGAGCTCCTACAACAAGATCAACAACACCTACGCGTCCGGCAACTACGACCTCCTCACCGACCTGCTGCGCGGTGAATGGGGCTTCCAGGGCACCGTGATGACCGACTGGGGCGGCGCGCACGGCGCGACCAACACGATGTACTCGGGCAACGACCTGATCATGCCCGGCGGGAAACCCTCCGACATCGTCAACGCGACGATCAAGACCGCGCCGGCCGTCGACCTCAACGGACTCCCCGCCTACACGAAGACGGTCAAGACCACCGGCAACCCCAGCTACACCTTCCAGCTCGGCGCGCTCACCCTGGCCGCAGGCGGCACAACGACCGTCTCCACCACCGTCGACAGCAAGACCGACCTGTCGAAGACCCCGCTCTCCGGCACGGTCACCGTGGACGCCATCAACAACCAGACCTACACGGCCAACGCCAAGTTCACCTCGGTCGACGACGCCTATCGCTCCGTGCAGACCCTGCTGGCCTCCACTGCCCTGACCGCCGCGCAGAAGGCCGCGATCACCGTCTCGGGCGTCCAGTACGCGACCGCCGGTGACGCCACCACACCGGTCGTCTCCTACACGGTGAACCTGTCCGGCACCTACCCGGCCGAGAACACCTACACGATGCGCCTGGGCGACCTCCAGCGCAGCGCCGTACGTATCCTCACCACCGCCTCCAACACCTCCTCGTTCCAGCAGCTCGCCAAGAAGCAGAAGGTCAAGGGCATCTCGGTCGGCTCCTACACCGAGCAGTTCAGGAATCTCGACCCGATCGTCGAGTCGTCCAAGAGCCGGATCCAGGAACCCCACCACAGGCACTGACGGGCCGAACGCGGGGGCAGGGGCGGGACGAGCCACCTGCCTCCGCATCGGCCGGCGTCACACGACCCTCCGAGCACAGGCAGAGGTTGTGCCACCCCTGGCCCAACCTGCGGCAGCCAGTGCCACGGGTCACGCCTTGGAACGCCACATCTCTTTGTAGGGGGCCAGGAACTCGCTCAGGGCCGACAGCATCTGTTCGGGTGCTTCCTCGGCCGGGTAGTGGCCGCACTCAGGCAGGATCACCGTCTGCACGTCCTGCGCACCCAGCTCCATCGTGGCACCGACCGCCGCGCCCACACTCATCTCACCGCCGATCGCCAGAACGGGAAGCGAGAGCCGCTGAGTCCTGCGCTTCTCGTTCTGCGCGATGGTCGAGTCCAGCGCCCGGTAGAACTCGAAACTGCACCGCAAGGCTTCCGGGTCGGACGCCAGCACGTCGACGTAGTACTGGACGGCATGCCCGGGCAGCGGCTTCCCCGCCTTCTTCGCGAACTGGTCGCCGAAATAGACCTCTTCCCGCCCTCGGACCAACTGCTCGTTGACTGCTGCCAGGCGGTTGAAGGCGAAATGCCACAGGCGCTCATTGGCCTCGCGCGTCCCCAGAACGGGAGCGGAGTGGGAAAGCCCGGGGATGGTCGCTTCGGCGACGGCCAGCCGGTCGACCCGCTCCGGGTGGTCCGCGGCCAGGGCATAGCCGGTCCACATGCCGACGTCATGGCCGACCATGGCGAATCGCTCATGCCCGAGAGAATCCATGAGCGTGACCAAGTCACGGGCCAGGGTGCCGGTGTCGTACCCGTCCCGCGGCTTGTCGGACAGACCGACGCCACGCGGATCGACGGCGACGACATGAAAGTCCCGGGCGAGTGCGGGCATCAGGAAACGCCAGGCGTACCAGGTCTGCGGCCAGCCGGCCACCAACAGCAGCGCAGGGCCGGATCCGCCGGTGACGGCGTGCAGACGCAGTTCGCCGATGTCCACGTACCGACTGGTGAAGAGGTCGGCGAAACCGGTCGGGAGCTCCGGCGCACCGGAGGCCGAACCTGGCCCCTGAGGGGTCGGGAGGTCAGCGGACGAGAGGTTCATAGTGCCCTTTCGTTTCAGAGCTGGGCCGACGCGGACACGTGGCACGCGGACCGCACGAGCCTCGCGCCCCGGACGGTCACCCCACCCTAGGCATCTTGGAACGATCGGTCAAAGATAGTTTGACCAGTCGGTCCAAGATGCTGCTAGCCTCACAACAGCGATGTGATCAGGAGGTGCACCGTGTCGGGCCGAAAGCAGTTCGACGTCGGCACGGCCGTCGACCAGGCGATGCGGGTGTTCTGGGAACGCGGCTATGCCGACACCTCGCTCGACTCCTTGACCTCCGCCACCGGTCTCGGCCGGGGCTCGCTCTACGGTGCCTTCGGCAACAAGGAGACCCTGTTCACCCAGTGCCTCGATCGTTACTCCGCCATCTACGGGACGCGTTTTGAGCAGGCATTGGCCGCGCACCCGCACAATCCGGTCCGCTCGATCGAGGCGTTCTACGCCGTCACCCTGGATCGCATCGCGGACCCCTCGGTCCCCGCAGGCTGCCTCATCGCACAGTCGGCCGCGCAGTCGTCGACCCTAAGCGCGGAGTGCGGCGCCCGTGTGCGCAGCCTCATCGCCGCGCAGCAACAGCGGGTACGTACGTCCTTGGCCGGCTCTTCGACCGACGGTCAATCGCTGGACGAGCTCGCCATGTTCGTGGTTGCGGTCAACCAATCGCTGGCCGTCCTCAGCCGCACCGGGTCCCCGCACTCCGAGCTGCGATCCGTGGCCCGCCTCGCATGCTCCACGGTGGCCAACACCATCAGCGCGAACTGACATCGGGAGTCCACCGGTTGTTTCGCCCGCTGCCCGTTCCCTGCCATGCGGGAACAGACAGCGGGCCTGCGGATACCGCGTGACTGCGCCGTACCGCACGGAGCGGCGTCGGTCAGTCCGCTATCGCATCATCGCCGGGAGCTCAGTCGATGCTGTTCCAGAACCGGCACTGATGGTCCCTCTCATATGCGGCGCCGGCGACGGCCGTGCTACTGCCGCCGGGGAGCAACGACATCAGGCGGCCGCTGCGGTACGACGGCCAGGTGGCCTGACCGGCGGCGTGCACGTTGGGTGAACCGGTGCGGATGAACGACCCCCAGTAGTTGGTCATCTCCTTCGCGAGCTGCCGCTGCGCCGCCGTGAACTGCGACGACAGGGGCTCGTCACCGCCGAAGTAGGCCCAGACGTAAGGGAGTTCCGCCGCATGTGTGGCACCGGCGTCAAAGCCGGGCAGCGCGGCGGAGAGCCGCGACGGGGCGTCCTGGTCGTTGAACTCGTAGAAGTACGTGCGCGCCTGGTTACCGGTGTAGTCCCGCGCCAACTGCTGCGCCGGGCACCCGCCGAGGCCGATCATGTAACCGCTGTCGGTCCACACGTCGCCGACCGCATAGGTGCCGGTGTAGGGGCTGGGGTAGGAGTCGTAGGGGTAGCGGGCGAGCACCGCGTCGGCGTGGATACCGTATTCGTCACGCATGGTCTGCTCGTACGCGCTCTCGGTGGCCGCGGCGTAGGAGAGGGCGAACAGGCGTGCTTCGTCGCGATTGACGCCGATCAGCAGGGGGACGTTGTTGAAGCGTCCAGAGCTGAGTGCCGTCGCCGGCGCGAGCGGGAGTTCTGGTGTTCCCGCGGTCGGCAGGAGGGTTCCGGCGCTGTCGGCGAGGCTGCTGGACGCTGCCAGAAGGTCGCCGCTCGATCGGGTGCGCAAGCATGCGGCCAGTGCCGAGGTCTCGGTGCAGCCGACCGCCTTCGCGTAGGCCGTGCTCCGTGCGGTGGCCACCGTCGCCGTGAGGCTCTCACAGACGCCGCTTTCGACAATCGCCTTGCTGAACAGGCCGGCGGCCTTCGGTGAAGCGAGCAGCGCGCACACCGAGATACCGCCGGCGGACTCCCCGGCGATGCTCACCCGGCCGGGGTCGCCCCCGAACGACGCGATGTTGCGCTGGGTCCACTTCAGGGCCGCGATCTGGTCGAGCATGCCGTAGTTGCCGTCGCCGCTGGAACTCAGACCGGGCACGTTGAGGTAGCCGAAGACGCCGAGCCGGTAGTTGATCGATACGACGACGGCGTTCTGGCTGTCGGCGATCTGCGAGCCGTCGTACTCGTTGCCCGAGCCGGCCTTGAGTGAGCCGCCGTGGATCCAGAAGAGCACCGGCAGACGCTGATGCCGGGCTTGCGCCCCTGTCGGCGTGTAGACGTTGAGGTACAGACAGTCCTCGCTGCCGGTGGACGCGGACGGGGTGCCATAGCCGCCCGCCTGCGCGCACTGGGCTGCGTACTCGGTCGCCTTGCGCACGCCCGACCACGACGTGGCCCGCTGCGGAGGCTGCCAGCGCAGCCGGCCGGTGGGTGCGGCCGCGTAGGGGATCCCGAGGTACTGGTGGGCGGACTCGGCGTTCTTGCCCTGGAGCCTGCCTGTGTCGGTCGAGACGATGAGGCCGCCGCTGTCGGCTGCTGCTGCGGGGGTCGGCATGCCCGACACCGCGGTGAAGCAGGCGGCGACCAGCGCCACCATGCCTGCCCGCAGCGCTTTTCGCCGTTGTGCGGTGCTGCCTCTGAAGAAACCCAGCATGTCATCCCATTCGTGAGAAGGTGCGCGGGAGATGCGAGAGAGCAGGTGCCGGCGGCAGTGGACCACCAGGCCCGCACAGAACGAACGGCTTCGGTCCGCTCTCCGGACCTCGCGGCGGCGCACGCGAGGAGGGCGCCGCTCGCCTCGACAGATCGAACGCCCGCTCCTGGTCCCGTACAGTCGAGATGCCGCGATGCCCCGGAAGGAAGATCCCTTGAGCGACGACGCGCCGAGCGGTGTCCTGAGCAAGGCGCTCGCCGTACTGCAGGCGTTCACCGTCGAGGACACGACCCTGGGCTTCACCGAACTACGGCGCCGTACGGGGTTCGCCAAGAGCACCCTGCACCGGGTGCTCGGGGACCTGGTGGCGGCACGGCTGCTGGACCGTATCGACGAGCGTTACCGTCTCTCGGGGCTCGTCTTCGAGCTCGGGATGCGCGCCTCGGTCGAGCGCGGGCTGCTCGAAGTGGCCACGCCGTTCCTTGAGGACCTGTACGAACGCACGCACGAACTCGTCCATCTGGGCACCCGCGAGGGCACGGAGGTCGTGTACGTCGCCAAAGTGGGCGGCCACCAGCAGGCGAACTCCCCGTCACGGCTCGGCGGCCGCATGCCCCTGCACGCGACGGCCCTCGGGAAGGTGCTGCTGAGCCACGCCCCGGACGAGGTTCGGGAGAAGGTGCTGCGCGGTCCCCTGGAGCGCAAGGCACCGCGGACCATCACCAACGTCGAGGTACTGACCCGCCAGCTGTCCGACGTCGTCACCCAGGGGGTGGCCTTCGAGTACGAGGAGTCCGCTGTCGGCATCGTCTGCGTGGCCGCCGGGATCTTCTCGCCGTCGGACGAGATCATGGCGGCGATCAGTGTGACGGGCCCGGTGCACCGCTTCCAGCCCGCCCGGCACGCCAGCAGTGTGCGAGCCGCCGCTGCCGGGATTTCCGCGACGCTCGCCCGTCGCGAGGAGCTGCGCAGCCACTGATCCGGCGCCGCCCACGACCGAGTTCCGCGAGGCGGAACTCATTGCTGGGCCTGGGACGACCCTCCTGTTCAAGCTGTGGGCATGAACCAGTCCTCCCCCGACAGCGACCCGGTGGCGCAGGCGGCCGACCGTCTGCTGCGCGCCGCCGCCGACCGCGTCCCCTGTCCCCCGGTGCGCGATCTGATCGGCAGCGACGACGTCAAAGCCGCCTACGCCGTCCAAGCGCTGCTGACCTCGCGCCGCCTCGAAGCGGGCGGCAGCGTCACCGGCCGCAAGATCGGCCTCACCTCCCCCGCCGTGCAGCAGCAACTGGGCGTGGACCAGCCGGACTTCGGGGTGCTGTTCGCCGACATGAGAGTCACGGACGGGGCATCCGTAGAGGTCGGCGAGCTGCTCCAGCCGAAGGTCGAGGCGGAGATCGCGTTCGTGCTGGGCGCCGACCTCGCCGAGGGACCGCTCGACACCGCGCAGATCCGGGCCGCTGTAGCGCACGCCGTCCCCGCCCTGGAGATCGTGGACAGCCGGATCGCCGGCTGGGACATCACCTTCGGCGACACCGTCGCCGACAACGGCTCCTCCGCGCTCTACGTCCTCGGCACCCCGGCCCGGCCGCTCACCGAGTTCGAGCCGGTCGAGGCCACCATGACCCTCGACCGGGGCGGAGAGACCGTCTCCCGCGGTGACGGCGCGGCCTGCCTGGGCGACCCGCTGGCCGCCCTGGCCTGGCTCGCCCGCACCGCGCGCGACGTCGGCGATCCACTCCGGGCAGGCCAGGTCGTGCTGTCCGGCGCGCTCGGCCCGATGGTGCCCGTCACGGCCGGAGACGCGTTCAGCGCCGAGATCACCGGGCTGGGCTCCGTCTCCGTCCGCTTCCACACTTCAGGCGACGAAGGAGCCTCAGCATGAAGACCAAGGTTGCCGTCATCGGCTCGGGCAACATCGGCACCGATCTCATGATCAAGGTGCTCCGCCTGTCGGACACCCTGGAGATGGGCGCGATGGTCGGCATCGACCCCGCCTCCGACGGGCTCGCCCGGGCCGAGCGGCTCGGGGTCCCGGTGACCGCCGACGGAGTGGAGGGCCTGATCGCCATGGACGGCTTCGAGGACATCAGGATCGTCTTCGACGCCACGTCCGCGAAGGCGCACCTCGCCAACGCCCACGCGCTCACCCCGTACGGCAAGCAGCTCATCGACCTCACCCCCGCCGCCATCGGCCCCATGGTGATCCCCGCGGTGAACCTCGACGACCATGTCGCCGCGGACAACGTGAACATGGTGACGTGCGGCGGCCAGGCCACCATTCCGATCGTCGCCGCGATCTCCCAGGTGGCTCCGGTCCCGTACGCGGAGATCGTCGCCTCCATCGCCTCGAAGAGCGCCGGTCCCGGCACCCGCGCCAACATCGACGAGTTCACCGAGACGACCAGCCACGCCATCGAGACGGTCGGCGGCGCCGAGCGCGGCAAGGCCGTCATCATCCTCAACCCGGCCGAGCCGCCGCTGATCATGCGCGACACCGTGCTCGCGCTCGTGGACGCGCCTGACGAGGCGACCCACGACGCCATCCGCGCAGCCGTCACGCGTCGGGTCGACGAGGTGTCGGCGTACGTGCCGGGCTACCGCCTCAAGCAGCAGGTGCAGATCACCCCCGTCCCCGCGGACCAGCCGGTGCACACCCTCACCAAGGCAGCGGCCACCCACCAGGTGTCCGTGTTCCTGGAGGTCGAGGGCGCCGCCCACTACCTCCCCGCCTACGCCGGGAACCTCGACATCATGACCAGCGCGGCCCTGCGGATGGCCGAGGCCATGGCCGCCCGCACCACCGAACTCCAGGGAGCCGACGCATGACCGTCGACAAGCTGTTCATCCAGGACGTCACCCTGCGGGACGGCATGCACGCCATCCGGCACCGCATCGAGCCCGAGCAGGTGGGCCGGATCGTGGCCGCGCTCGACGCGGCCGGGGTCGACGGCATCGAGGTGTCCCACGGCGACGGCCTCGCGGGCGGCTCGCTCAACTACGGTCCCGGCAGCCACACCGACTGGGAGTGGATCGAGGCGGCGGCCGCGCACATCGAGAACGCCCGCCTCACCACGCTCCTGCTGCCCGGCATCGGCACCATCGAGGAGCTCAAGCACGCCTACGCCCTCGGGGTGCGCTCGGTGCGGGTCGCCACGCACTGCACCGAGGCCGACGTCTCGGCCCAGCACATCGCCACCGCGCGCGAGTTGGGCATGGACGTGTCCGGCTTCCTGATGATGAGCCACATGGCCGACGCCCGGACGCTCGCCCAGCAGGCCAAGCTCATGGAGTCGTACGGCGCCCACTGCGTCTACGTCACCGACTCCGGCGGCCGGCTGATGATGGACGGCGTGCGTGAGCGCATGCGGGCCTACCGCGATGTGCTGGACCCGGCCACGGAGATCGGCATCCACGCCCACGAGAACCTCTCCCTCTCGGTCGCCAACACCATGATCGCCGTCGAGGAGGGCGTGACCCGCGTGGACGCCTCCCTCGCCGGTCAGGGCGCGGGCGCGGGCAACTGCCCCATCGAGCCGTTCATCGCGGTCGCCGACCTCAACGGCTGGAAGCACGGCTGCGATCTCTTCGCCCTTCAGGACGCGGCAGAGGATCTCGTACGTCCGCTACAGGACCGTCCGGTCCGTGTCGACCGCGAGACGCTCACGCTCGGCTATGCCGGTGTCTACGGCTCGTTCCTGCGGCACGCGGAGGCGGCGGCCGAGCGGTACGGCGTCGACGTCCGCACGATCCTCGTCGAGGTCGGCAGGCGCGGACTCGTCGGCGGCCAGGAGGACATGATCGTCGACGTGGCGCTGGGGCTCGCGCAGGCGAGCTGACATCTCCTGCGGCGCAGGGCCGGGAGGGCGGTGACCCCCGGCCCTGCTCGGCATGCCCGCGATCCGGCCTGGCTCACTCCCGGACGCCGGTGTCCTCCTCGCCTCCCAGGACATACAGATTCGGGAGGTTCACCACGATCGCCTCCTGCGTGCTGCGGGCGATGACCACCACGGCCTCTTCGGCGGGGTCCGGGTTCTCCTCGCGGTGGGGCACGTACGGGGGCACGAAGATGTAGTCGCCGGGAGAGGTGCGCAGGCGGATCTCCTGCGGGGTTCCGCCGGAGTCGTCGAGGAAGACGAACTCGGGGTGTCCGCTCAGCACGTGGATGGCGGTCTCGGACTCGCCGTGATGGTGGTCGGAGGAAGAGGTCGAGGGGGCCACGTGGGTCTGGCCCATCCACAGCTTCTCGGAGCCCACGGTCTTGCCGCTGACGGCGGCGAACCTGCGCATGCCTCCGGACTGGGCGGTGTCGCCGTCGAGTTCGTCGGCGCGGATGTGGTGCAGCCGGGCGCGCAGGGGCGTTGGCGGGTGGCTCGCGGTGTCGTGGAGATGAGGGTGGAAACCTTCGCCGGGACTGGTCAGCGGCTCGCTCATGGGTCGGACGCTAGGACCGCCCCGGAAAGGATGTCAAGAGGTGTCCATTGCGCTTCACCTGCGGCAATGTTCCCGCAATATCTACGAGGAGGACCTCGGGGCCGGCCGTTCGTCGGGCATCATGTGCGCATGCATATCTCCGCGAAGGCGGACTACGCCACGCGGGCCCTGTTGGAGCTCGCCCGCGAACCCGACCGCCCGTTGACGTGCGAGGCCATCGCCGCCTCGCAGCAGATCCCGTTCCGCTTCCTGAAGTCCGTGGTGGGTGAGCTGCGCAGAGCCGGGCTGGTGCGCAGTCAGCGCGGCTGTGAGGGCGGCTACTGGCTCGGCCGGCCCGCCGAAGAGATCACGCTGCTCGACGTCACGCGTGCCGTGGACGGTGAGCTGATCACGCTGCGGGGCGAGCCGCTGGCCGGGCTCGACTATCCCGGCCCCGCCTCCGGGCTGCCCGGGGTGTGGCGCCGTATCGAGGCGGATGCGGCGGCCGTCCTCGGCGGCACCACGCTCACCGCGCTGCTGCCCGGGGAAGCGGGCGGGCAGTTGGACCGGAAGGGTGCCGCGTGACGAGCGAGCCGGAGACGGATCGCGCGACGGCCGAGGTGGTGGAGTACACCGACCCGCTGTGCCCCTGGTCGTGGGGGGCGGAGCCGGTCCTGCGCGGACTGCGGGCGGCCTTCGCGGGCCGGGTGCGCTGGCGTCGCGTGTTCTGCATCCTCTTCGACCACGACGACGACCCGGCGCCGGACGCGGCCGCCGAGACCGTCTGGTACTCCCGCTACATCGAGGACATCGGCCGCCACACGCAGGCGCCCAGGGCGTTCGAACTGCACCGGGTGGCGGCGAGTTCGTGGCCCGCCTCGCTCGTCGCCAAGGCTGCCGAGGTGCAGGGAGCCGAGGTCGCCGAGCGGGTGCTGCGCCGGTTGCGGGAGAGCGTGTTCGTGCTCGGCGAGCCGGCCGACACGCCCGCCCTCGCGCTGTCCGTGGTGCGCGGGGTGCCGGGACTGAACCTGGAACGCCTGGCGGCCGACGCGGACTCCGCTCCCGTACTCGACCGGGTACGTGCCGACCATGCCGAGGCGCGCCGTCCGGTCCGCGAGGTGCTGTCCGTGCGGGACGACGGGTCCTCGCCGCATCCGGGTGCGGCGAAGGAGACTCCTGACGGCGGGCGCCGGTATGCGCTGCCGACGCTGCTCGTCCGTTCGGCCGCTGGTGTCCGCGCGGTGCCGGGCTGGCGGTCGTACGACACCTACACCGCGTCGATCGGCTCGCAGGCGGGACTGCCGGCCGCCGCCCCGGAGCGGATCGATCCGGCGGACGCGCTCGCCCGTTACCGGAGCCTCACCGAGCCGGAGCGCAGACTGCTCACACGCGGGGCCTGGCCCCCGGCCGACGCGGTCCGGGTGGACACGGCGGGAGGCCCGCTGTGGCTGCATCCCGAGGAGGCGCGCACGCACCCCGCCGTCGGGCGCGGCGCTCCCGCCGCCCCCTGAAAGGGCTCTGATCTGCACTCAGAGACCGTCCCGCCGAATGAGACACCTTTTGGTGTCCATTGACAGCCGCTGACGGACGGCCCCAGGATGTTCACCATGCTCACGACGCACCCCGGTGTGGTGTGCCGCTACGTGGACCTGCGGCGCACCTGTAGCGCTCTCTGTCGCTGACCACCCGCCGCCCCCGGCCCACAGGCGCCCGCACGCTCGCGACGGCACCCGCCTTGCGCCGGTCCTCCGCCGAGCGCCCCACCTCTCCGGCCGTCTCCTCGGCGCTCGCCTCCCTCTCGCCTTCCGGCTCTCCCCCGCGGCTCCGCCGACGCCTCACACCCTGAGTCCGGCATGCCCGTGCGCACACCTGGCGCGTCGGCATGTCCGTATGCGGTGTGCGCCGACGTCCGATGCCGCGGGACACCGCTCCCGTTCCCGAGCCCGTAGCCCTGACACGGCGCCGGAGCCCTCGCAGAAAGAATCGACATGTTCGGACGTTCCGCACCGCACCGCCCCGCATCCAAGCCCCGCTCCCCGCGCCGACTGCGCTCCGCCGCCCTGGGAACCGCCCTCGCCACCGTGTTCGTCCCGGCACTGAGCGCCTGCGGCGGCGAGGCCGCCTCCGCGAGCGGCAACGCCACCCTGAAGTGGACCTCCTCCTATTTCCCCACCCACTGGGACCCGGTGGTGGGCGGCAGCGGCGCGCAGTTCCGTGAACTCGCCCTGGTGTACGCCTCGTTGACCCGCACGGACGAGAAGGGCAACGCGGTCCCCGACCTGGCCAAGAGCTGGGAGTACAACGCGAAGGGCGACCAGATCACCTTCCATCTGCGCCCCGGCCTCAAGTTCAGCGACGGGGAGCCGGTCGACGCCACCGCTGTGAAGGCGGCCATCGAACGGGCCAAGAACCAGAAGAACTCGGCGCTCTTCGGCGACCTGACCTCCATCAAGTCGGTGGACGCCAAGGGTCTCGACGCGGTCGTCCATCTCAGCCAGGTCGACTACCAGATCCCGCAGCTGCTCGGCGAACGCGTCCTGCAGATCGCGAGCCCCAGGGCCGCCAAGTCCCCTACGAAGCTGGACCTGAACCCGGTCGGCGCCGGCCCGTTCATCGTGACGCAGATCGTGCCGGGCACCAAGGCGGTCCTGAAGAAGAACCCGGAGTACTGGGACGCCAAGAACATCCACATCGACAACGTCGAACTGACCTCGGCGCCCGATGCGTCCACGGTGGTCTCGGGCCTCCAGACCGGCGTCTACAACTTCGCCGACATCGCCCCCAGTCAGGCGGAGGCGGCCAAGAAGGCGGGCCTGGACGTCTTCGTGCAGCCCGGGTTCAACGCCTCCAACATCAGCCTGAACATCAACAAGGCGCCGTTCAACAACGACAAGGTCGTCGACGCGGTCCGTTACGCCATCGACCGTCAGGAGTTCGTCGACAAGCTGACCTTCGGCTACGGCGAGGTGACCGACCAGCCCTTCCCCAAGGGATACGTGGCCTACGACCCCGAGTCGGCGGACACCTACCCCTACGACCCGGCGAAGTCGAAGCAGTTGCTCGCCGAGGCGGGCTACAAGTCCGGTGACCTCAAGCTGAACCTGGTCATCCCGGCGGAGGACCCGCAGGCCGAGATCGTCCAGTCGCAGCTGGCGAAGGTGGGCATCAAGGTCACCATCAAGATCGACAAGAACTGGGCGACGCCGTTCTTCGCCAAGAACCTTACGTTCTCGCTGTACGGCACCACGGGCCGCGACTCCGCGCTCCAGACCCTCACCGCGCACTTCGGCCCGAACGGTCCGCTCAACCTCAGCTCGCCGTACGAGCCGTCCGGCTTCGAGGCCGCCGTCGCCAAGGTCCGCCAGACCCCGCTGGACTCCCCCGACTACACCAAGGTCCTCCAGGCGGCGACCCGGGCCGGTCTGGAGAGCAAGGCGTTGGTGTTCACGTACTCCCAGCCCAACCTCATCGCCAAGAGCAAGTCCATCTCCGCGCTGCCGAAGAACCCGGCCCACATCGACTGGACCGGCGTGACCATCGGCGGCAACTGACACCCCGTCACGGCACTGAGAGGGGGCATCCCATGACAACGGACATCACGGCGGCGGGGAGGACGCGACACGCACTGGGTCGGGTCCTGGCCACCCTCGCCCGGTCGGTGGCCGTCTTCGTACCGGTCTTCCTGCTCGCCACGTTCGTGACGTTCGCGCTGCGCTCGCTCAGCGGGCTCAGCCCGGCGCGCATCCAGCTGGGCGAGGACGCGACACCGGAGGCGATCGCCAGGGTCGAGGCGCAGTGGGGCCTGAACCGGCCCTTCCTGGTGCAGTACGCCGACTGGTTCGACGGCGTCCTGCACGGACAGCTCGGCACCAGCTGGGCCAACGGCGCCGACATCTCCACCCTGATCGGTCTCGGCCTCGGGGTGAGCCTGTCGGTGGCGACGTTCGCGCTGCTGATCGGCGTGGTCGTGGGCTTCGCCCTCGGCACGGTCGCGGCCCTGCGCCGGACCACCTGGGTCGACCGGGCCATCACCGGCTTCGTCACGGCGATCTCGGTGATGCCGGCCTTCGTCGTCGGGATCGTGCTGGTCGCGGTCCTGGCGGTCGGACTGAAGCTGTTCCCCTCCGCCGGGTATGTCCCGGCGGAGCAGGGGGTCGGACCGTGGCTGGCCCACATCACCCTGCCCGCCGTGGCGTTGAGCTTCGACGTCGTCGCCGACGTGGCCCGTCAACTGCGCTCCGGTCTCGTCGCGGCCTACCGCGAGAACTACGTGACGGGCGCGCTGGTACGGGGGCTCTCTCCGCGCAGGATCTTCTTCGGCCATGTGCTGCGCAACGGTCTCGGGCCGGCGCTCGCCACCCTCGGCCTGAAGTTCCCCTCGCTCGTGGGTGCTTCCGTCGTCACGGAGTGGATCTTCGGGCTTCAGGGGTTCGGCCGGTTCGCGAACGACTCGGCCCAAGCCGGGGACGTCCCGGCCGTACAAGGGGTGCTGGTGGTGTCGATCGTGCTGGTCGTGGTGTTCAACCTGTTCGTCAACCTGGTGCTGGCGCGTGTGACGCCGGCATCGCAGCGGGGGGTGTGACCCGTGGTGCGTCGTGTACTGGCCCTGCCGTCCGGACGGATCGCCGTCGCCGTCCTCGCCGTGATCGCCCTGCTCGCCGTGTTCGGCCCATGGCTGGCACCCCAGGATCCGCTGGCCACCAGTGGCAACACCCTCGGTGCCGCCTCGGGATCGCACTGGCTGGGGACCGACTACCTGGGCCGGGACGTCCTGAGCCGGTTGCTCGACGGCTCCCGCGTGAGCGTGCTCGGCTCGCTGGAGGTCGCGCTCACCGCGCTGGTGGTCGGGGTGATACCCGGCATCCTGTCGGTCTACCTGGGCCGGGCCTTCGAATGGATCACGCTCAGGCTGACCGACACCCTGGTCGCCCTGCCGTTCCTGCTGTTCGCCGTCGCCGTCGTCGCACTGCTCGGCAACGGCATCACCCAGGCGATGCTGGTCACCGGGGTACTGGTCTCCCCGCTGTTCTACCGGGTCTCCCGGGCGGCGACCCTCGCGGTGGCCCGCTCCCCGTACGTGGAAGCCGCCCTCATCTCGGGCGCCTCGCTCGGCTGGGTCGTACGACGGCATGTCTGGGTGAAGGTGCTGCCGCCCATCGCGGTCGCCCTCGCCCAGACCGTCGGCGTCGGCTTCGTGATCGTGTCGAGCCTGACCTTCCTCGGGATCGGGGTGCAGCCGCCCGCCCCCACCTGGGGCGGCCTGCTCGCCTCGGACCTCGGCTACCTCAGCCAACGCCCGTGGGCTCCGCTCACACCCGCCCTGCTGATCGTGGTCACGGTCTGGGCCTGCAACCTCCTCGCCGACGCCATCCGCGACGTCTCCGGCGAGGCGGGCCGCGCGCTGCTCAACAGCCGCAAGGCCCGCGCCAACCAGATCGACGAGGCCGGCCCCGCTCCCGCCGGAGGTGCGTCATGAGCACGGTGTCCACGCTCGCGGAGAGCACGGTCGCCCAGGCCGTCCTGTCGGTACGCGACCTACGGATCAGCGACCAGGCGAACGGCCGGGAGATCGTCCACGGCGTGAGCTTCGACCTCGCCCCGGGGCGCACAGTCGGCATCGTCGGCGAGTCCGGCAGCGGCAAGACCCTGACCTGCCGGGCCGCCCTGGGCATCCTGCCCGTCCACTTCGAGGTGACCGGCGGCGCGATCGAACTCGACGGCCGGGACATCACCGGGCTCGCCCCGGCCGAGTGGACCGCCCAACGAGGGTCGACGATCAGCGCCGTCTTCCAGGACCCCGCCTCCTACCTCAACCCCTCCCTCCGGGTGGGCGCACAGGTCGCCGAGGTGATCCGGGTCAAGAAGAGGGCCGGGCGGCGCGCGGCACGCAGGCAGACGATCGAGCTGCTGCGCGCGGTGCATCTGCGCGACCCGGAGCTGGTGTACGGGCAGTACGCCTACGAACTGTCCGGCGGCATGCTCCAACGGGTGCTCATCGCCGCCGCGATCGCGGCCGGCCCGCGCGTCCTGATCGCCGACGAAGCCACGACCGCGCTCGACGTCACCGTCCAAGCGGAGATCCTCGACCTGCTGGCCGACCTGCGGGACCGGACCGGCCTGGCGCTGGTGCTCGTCTCCCACGACCTGGCCGTCGTCGCCCAGTTGTGCGACGAGGTGCTCGTGCTGCGGCAGGGGGAGGTGGTCGAGCAGGGCCCCACCCGGGAGGTCCTCCACCATCCTCGCCACGAGTACACCCGGCTCCTGATCGCCGAGCACGAGCAGTACGGGCTCGACCGGTTCCTGGCGCCCGAGGAGGACGTATGAGCGCCGACGCGATTCCCTGCACCCGAGGGGGAGGCATGAGCACTGACGCGGTTCTGACGCTCGAGGGCCTGTCGGTGCACTACGGCGCGCGCCGCCGACGCCGCCGCGTCCTGCACGACGTGAACCTGAGCATCGCCCCGGGCGAGACCGTCGGCGTCATCGGCGAGACCGGCTCGGGCAAGTCCACCCTCGCGCGGACCGTGCTCGGCCTGGTGCGCGCCTCGGGCGGCTCGATCGTCGTCGACGGCGAGGAGGTCGCCGGGTACGGTCCCCGCCAGTGGCGCGCACTGCGCCGCCGGGGTGTCGTCCAGTACGTCTTCCAGGACCCCCTGCGCAGTCTCGACCCGGATCTCACCGTCGCGGACTCGCTCGCCGAGCCGCTGCTCGTCCAAGGGGTGCCCCGAGCCGAGGCGGCCACCAGGGTGCGGGCCTTCCTCGACCGGGTCCGGCTCACCGAGGACCTCCTCGACCGGCTGCCCGGCGAGCTCTCCGGCGGACAGCGCCAACGCGTCGCCGTCGCACGCGCGTTGGTCACCGAGCCGCGGCTGGTGATCCTGGACGAGCCGGTCAGCGCCCTGGACTCCGCCAACCGCGTCCAAGTGCTCCAGATCCTCAAGGAACTCCGCGACGACGGGGTGGCCCTCGTCTTCATCTCCCACGACCTCGGCTCCGTGGCCGGAGTCGCCGACCGCATCGCGGTGCTCTACCGAGGCGAGCTGGTCGAGACCGGCGCCGCCCGCGACGTCATCGCCGCCCCGCAACACCCTTACACCCGCCTGCTCGTCAGGTCCGCGCCCACCCTGCACAGCGCACCGGCCGACCGGGCCGAACGCGACGCGCTGCGCGCCCTGCTGCACGCCTGAGCCGACAGCCCACGACCGAAAAGGACAGGACACCCATGTCCCGCACGCTCCATCTCGCCCTCCACCCCTACGGCGTCGGCGGCCCCGGCCAGCACGGCCTGTGGAAGGACCCGCGCGTCGCGAAGAACGCCAGCATCGACATCAACCACTACATCCGGCTGGCGCAGGCGGCCGAACACGCCCTGTTCGACGCCCTGTTCATCGTCGACAGCCAGTTCATCAACGCCACCTACCCGGCGCACTACCTCAACCGCCTGGAGCCGCTGACCCTGTTGTCGGCCGTCGCCACCCACACCAGGCACCTCGGACTGGTGGGCACGGCAAGCTCGACGTACAACTCGCCCTTCAACCTGGCCCGCCGCTTCGCCTCGCTCGACCACATCAGCGGCGGCCGGGCCGGCTGGAACGTCGTCACCAGCTTCGACACCGGCACCGCCAAGAACTTCGGGCTCGACGAGCACCTCGACTACGCCACCCGCTACGGCCGCGCCCTGGAATTCGTGCAGGTCGCCCGGGGACTCTGGGACTCCTACGAGGACGACGCGTTCCCGGCCGACGTCGAGCGGGGCGTGTTCCTCGACCCGGCCAAGCTGCATGAACTCAACCACGAGGGCGAGCACTTCAGGGTCGCCGGACCGCTGAACCTCTCCCGCTCCCCGCAGGGCCAGCCGGTCATCTTCCAGGCCGGAGTCTCCGAGGAGGGCCGCGATCTCGCCGCGCAGGTCGCCGAGGGCATCTTCGCGCCCGGCGGCGGCCTGGAACAGGCGCGGGACTACTACGCCGACATCAAGAAGCGCACCGCCGCCTACGGCCGGAACCCCGACCACGTCAAGATCCTCATCCACGGCGGTCCGGTCGTCGCCGCGACCGACGAGGCGGCCCGCCGACGCGAGCGGGAGATCTTCGAGGAGGACGACGACTTCGACCGCAACCTCGCGCTGCTGGGCCGCTCCTTCGGGGCGTACGACTTCAGCGTCCACGACCTGGACGCCCCTTTCCCCGACGTCGCCCACCTGGCCGAGAAGGGCGGGCGCACGGGTGCCGCGCAGCTCATCGAGCGGGCCCGCAGCGAGAACCTGACGCTGCGCCAAGTGGCCCAGTCCGTCAACCAGTTCCGCCAGTCGCCGTTCGTCGGGGACCCGCGGACCGTGGCCGACACCATTCAGCACTGGTTCGACGCCCGCGCCTTCGACGGCATCAACCTCGCCTTCCGCACCGAGGAGGAGCTGGACCTCTTCGTCGACGGCGTGGTCCCGATCCTCCAGAAGCGGGGCCTGTTCCGCACCGAATACACGGCGGACACCCTGCGCGGAAACCTCGGGCTGCCCCTTCCTGCCAACCGGCACACGCTGGTGCGGCCGTGAGCGAACTGTCGTTGACGGGCGGACGTGACGTCCACACCGTCCACTTCCCCTCCGCCACTCCCCCACCGGCGGTCGACGTCCTGATCGTCGGCGCCGGACCGGTCGGACTGGCGGCGGCCGTCGAACTCACCTCACGCGGGGTGCGGGTCGCCGTCGTCGAACGCGCCCGTGCCGCGACCCTGGTACGGGCCGGCGCGATGGGACACACCCCGCGGGTGGTGGAGCATCTGCGTCGCTGGCGGCTGCTTCAGCGGGTCCGGGACGCTTGGACCTATCCGCCCGAGTGGCACCGGGGCACCCGGCTGGTCACCTCCCTCGCCGGGCATGAACTCGTGCCCGCGCCCCACTCGTCCTTCGATGACCGCGGCGGCGGTTCCACCGAGGAGGCGCTGCGCCGTCCGCAGACCGTCTTCCAGCAGGTGTTCCTGGAGCACCTGTCCGAGCAGGGAGTCACCGTCGCCGGTGGCTGGGAGCTGGCCGACCTGCGCCAGGACGCCGACGGGGCCCTGGCCGAGGTCGTGGACACCCGGTCGGGCGAGCGGCGTGCCCTCCGGGCGCCCTATGTCCTGGGCACCGACGGGGGCAGCAGCACCACACGACGGCTCGTCGGCATCGCCCGGGAAGGGGAGCACGCCACCGAGAAGCGGCTGCGGCTCGTCGTGCGCACCGGTGACGTCTCCGACCGACTCGGACCGGCCCCGAGCGCCACCAACATCGTCGTCAACGCGAAGGCCTCGGGATTCCTCGCCGCGATCAGCTCCCGCGAGTGGCGGGTGTACGCCGGCCCGTACCCCCTCGACCACGAACCAGGCGAGGACGAGCTGCTGGCGGTGGGCCGTGCCGCGTTCGGATACGACGTCGACCTCGAACTCGTGTCGGCGACCACCTTCTACCAGGCCACCCGGATCGCCGAGACCTTCCGCCGGGGCCGGGTACTGCTGGCCGGCGACGCCGCCCATGTCCGCACACCCGGCGGCAACCTGGGCGAGGGCATCGGTGACGTCGTCAACCTCGGCTGGAAGCTGGCAGCCGTGCTCGCCGGCCGGGCCCCGCAGTCCCTGCTGGACTCCTACGACCAGGAGCGACGGCCGCACAACTGGCGGGTCGCCGACCACTCGTCGGCCCGGGCACGTCGTACCGAGGCCACGCTCGGCGAGATCCGCCGCGGCGGCATTCCCGACGACGCGGATCTCGGCGCCCAGGCCGTGCGGCGACGGGCCGAGATCGGTGAACGCCTGCGCCGGGACCGCTTCGGCTCCGACGGGGTCACCTTCGACGAGCGCTACGACGCCTCGGCGGTCGTCTGGTACGAGCCGGGCCAACTCGCCGCGGAGGCGCCGTGGCGGGCCGACGTGTACGAAGACGACCCGCGCCCGGGCCATCGCGCGCCCAACGGCCTTGTCGATCCGGGAGGCGGAACGCTCTACGACCGCCTCGGCACCTCGTTCGGACTGCTGGTCCTCACCGAGGACCGGACCGTCGAGCGTGCCTTCGCCACGGAGGCCGCCGCCCGCTCGCTGCCCTTCACCGTCGTCCACCTCACCGACGCCTCGGCGCGCGCCGTCTACGGCACCGGCCATGTGCTCGTCCGTCCGGACCAGCACGTCGTCTGGCGCGGCGCGCGGCTGCCCGAGGGCGGGGCGGGCGCGGTCCTGGACCGGGTGCTGGGTCCGGAGCCCGTCACGAGGTCCGACGGGGCCGGTCTGCTCGCTCCGGGCGCCGTGGCCTGACCACGCACATCACCCCCCATGACAAACCTGCCGGACGGGCCCATATCCACAGGAGCATGACATGACCCAGTACACCGACCACTACGGCCCCGAAGGCCTGCGCGTCCGCGGCACCGTCGTCGTGGTGCCCGGCCGGGGCGAGACCCGGGCGACCTACGCACGGTTCGGCAGGCGGCTCGCCGCGGACGCCTACCGCGTGCGCGTGATCGACGGCCCCGAACTCCACGGAATCGGCGACGTGGAGGCCGCGACGTCCGCATTCGCCGCGCGGGTCGCCGAAGCGGTCGAGGGCACCGCGTCCGAGGGTGACGTGGTCCGCCCCGTCGTGCTCGTCGGAGCCGACTCCGGCGCCGCGGCCGTCGCCGCGCTGGCCGGCCGGTCCGGGGAAACCGCCGTCCCGCTGCCCGACGCCGTGGTCCTCGCCGGCCTGCCCGGGCGGGCCCCGGAAACCGTCGAGTCCTGGGACGACGAACTCGCCGTCCGTACCTCCTGCCCCACCCACAGGGGCGTGCTCACCGAGGACCCCGAGGTGCGGCGGGGCGCGCTCGACGACGCCGTACCGGACGCTCTGCTGACCGCCCTGAACGAGGGCGAGGTGGACGTTCCGGTCCTGCTCCTCGTCGGGGACGCCGATCCGCTGGCCGACCACGAGGCACTGGCGCAGACGACGAAGTCACTGCCCCGCGCCCGCCTCTCGGTCGTGCACGGCGCTCACCACGACGTCCTCAACGACCTCCAGCACCGTTCCGCGGCAGGCGAGGTCGTCACGTTCCTCGAAACGCTCCGCAACGACCTGATCCCCGTGGTCACGGTGCGGTCGAGCGCGTGGTGAGCAACCGCCTTACAAATCCGCCCTGTTCACACGTCTGAAACCCGTCCCCGGAAGGTCCCTCATGGCTGCCATCCTGTCCGTCTCCGGAAGCCCCTCCCCCACCTCCCGTACCACCCGGCTGTTGCGTCACCTGGACGACCGGCTGCGGCGGCAAGGGCACGAAGTCACCCCGCTGGAGGTGCGCGCCCTGCCACCCGAAGCGCTGCTCGGCGCCGATTTCGCGCATCCGGCGATCGTCGCCGCGACGGAGCTGTTCGCACGGGCGGACGGGGTGGTGATCGGCACGCCCGTGTACAAGGCGGCCTACTCGGGGCTGCTCAAGTCGCTGCTCGACCTGCTCCCGCAGTATGCGCTGGCCGGCAAGACCGTGCTGCCGCTGGCCACCGGCGGCAGCACGGCCCACGTCCTGGCCATCGACTACGCCCTGCGCCCCGTGCTGAGTTCCATGGGCGCGGCGCACATCGTCCAGGGCTGGTTCACCCTCGACAAGGACATCGCGGCGGAGGACGGCGCGTCGCCCGTGGCACCCGCCGCCGCGCCGGCGCTGGAGCAGGTCACCGACCAGTTCTCCGGCGCACTGGGCGGGCGTACGGGCAGGCTGGCAGCCGCAGGGTGAAACCCGGGGGCCCCGAACACCCATTCTCTTGCCCGGCCTTGTGTTGAGGGGTTCACTGGGGGGATGCCGACCTTGGTCGCGACGTTGACGGGCTTCTGGCCCTCGCGCCGTGTGTATCTCTTCGACGGGTTCTGTCGCCGGGCCTCGTGATCCCGCTCCGCGCCATCACTTCGCCTGTGCCCTTCACCGTACGAGAGAACCGAGGTCCGTCATGTCCGTCACCGATGAACTGCTCGCCAACAACGCCCGCTACGCCGAGACCTTCTCCGGCCCGCTCCCGCTGCCGCCCTCCCGCCAACTGGCCGTCGTGGCCTGCATGGACGCCCGGCTGAACGTCTACGCCATCCTCGGCCTCAACGACGGCGAGGCACACGTCATCCGCAACGCCGGCGGGGTGGTGACCCAGGACGAGATCCGCTCGCTCGCCATCAGCCAACGGCTCCTCGGCACCGAGGAGATCATCCTCATCCACCACACCGACTGCGGCATGCTGACCTTCACCGACGACGGGTTCAAGGACACGGTCCAGAAGGACACCGGCATCCGTCCGCCCTGGGCGGCGGAAGCGTTTCCCGACCTGGAGGAGGACGTACGGCAGTCCGTAGCCCGCATCAAGGCCGACCCGTTCGTCGTCCACAAGGACCGCGTCCGCGGTTTCGTCTTCGACGTGGCCACGGGCAGGCTCACCGAAGTCCGCTGACCGGGTCCTCCCGGCGAGTATGCAAGCGAGCCTCACCCAGCGCACGAGACCCGGCCGGACACCTTGCCCGGCCGGGTCTCGCATGCAGGGAATCCCGCCTGTCACGGGGAGGTGGGGATCATGTGCCGGTGTACCCCAGGTCGAGCACGATCTTGCCCACCACCGCGCCCGTGCGCAGTCGCTCGACCGCTTCGCCGAGCGCGTCCATGCCGTAGCTCTCGTACGGCAGTGTCAGCGCGCCCGAGGACAGCTCCGGGAGCAGGCGCAGTACCTGGGGGGCGACCTCCGCGCTGCGGTTGATCATGTTCACGGGGAGGAGGGAGACGTCCGCGAGGAAGAAGTCTGCGAGGTCCAGGGTGAGTTCGCGCCCGGCGGTGTAGCCGAGGACCGCGGCCCGGCCACGGGGGCGGACCAGCGTGAGGGCGTTGCGCAGGATCCGGCCGCCGACGGTGTCGATGAGGACGTCGACCTTGCCGCCGACCGCCTCCTCGGACAGGTCGGAGGCGAGCATCGCCTTGGCGGCACCGGGCACGTGCGGGAGCTTCGCCGGGCGGCCGACCGCGCCGATCACCTCCGCGCCGGCGCGCGCCGCGAGCTGCACGGCCATGGCGCCGACCGCTCCGGACGCGCCGGTGACCAGTACCCGCTCCCCCGGTCGCACCTGGGTGATCGCATGGACGGACGCCCAGGCGGTGCCGACCGGCGAGAAGTAGATGCAGGCCAGCGCGGGGTCGGTGCCCTCGGGCATGGGCTCGGCAGCGACGTCCGGCACGAGCACGTGCTCGGCCCAGGCTCCGTCACGGCTCAGGCCGATCCCCTCACCGCGCAGCCGTACCAGGGCACCTTCCGGGTGCGTGTCGGAGGCGACGACGTAGCCGCTGCCCTGGGTGCCGGGAATGAAGGGCAGCTCGGGCAGGATGCCGAACTGTCCGTCGAGAATGTTCAGGTCGAGATGGGCGGCGGTGGCCGCTGCCACCCGGACGAGTGTGTGCCCCGGGCGCGGCTCGGGCACGGTCCGTTCCCCGAGCTTCGGCAGCGTGCCGAACTCCTCGAGGAACAGGGCGCGCGACGTGGATGAGGTAGTGCTCACGTGCTGTGTTCTCCGTTCTATCCCCGTTGGTGACTGCGCTTCCCCCGTGGGTCGCCGGCGCGCCCTATCTAGACCTTTGCCCCATACTTGTACAGTACACGCATCGCGATGAGGCGCAGGATCCGGTCGTAGACGAGGCCCAGGATGCCCAGGGTGATGATGCCGACGAAGACCCAGTCGATGCGGCCGTAGTTACGGGAGGTCCAGATCAAGGAGCCGAGACCCACCTGTGCGGCGACGATCTCGGCGGAGACGATCGTCAGGAAGCTGTTGCCCATGGCGAGGCGGGCACCCGTGACGATGTACGGGACGGTGGACGGCAGTACGACGCGCTGCAGGATCTGTCGGCGGCTGGCCCCGAGGCTGGCTGCGGCCCGCAGCTTGGACTCGTTGACGGCCATCACACCCGCGCTGGTGTTGAGCGTGACGATGAAGACAGCCGTGTAGAAGATCAGGACCACCTTCGAACTCTCACCGATGCCCAGCCACACCACCGCCAGGGTCACGAAGGCGACCGGCGGGATGAAGCGGAAGAACTCGGTGTACGGCTCCAGGAGCAGGCGGACGATCCTGATCTGCCCGATGAGCAGGCCGACCGGGGCGCCCACCACGACGCCCAGGCCCCAGCCGATCAGGATGCGGCGGCTGGACGCGATGATCGAGTTGCCCAGCGTTCCGTCGGCCGCCAGCTCGCGGGCGGCCGACAGGGTCTCACTCGGCGAGGCGACCAGGGCCGGGCCGTACTTCACGGCCAAGAGCTGCCAGACACCCAGGCCGACGAGGACGGCGATGATGTAGAGGCCGATGGTGCGCAGCGCCTGCGCGCCGGCCCTCCCTTTGGAGCGGCGCGGTCGGGTGCCGGTGCTTGCCGAGGTCGGGGCCTCGGTCGTGGTGATGGTCATGCGCCCTTTGCCTCTCGGTCGAGCTGGTCGTCGAGCCCCTGATCGCGCATGGCCTTGCGGACTTCTTCTCCGATGTCCTCGCGCAGCTGGTTGCGCAGGCGCAGGGCGGCCGGGTCGGACTCGTCGCGTGGACGCGGCAGGTCGACGGTGTACAGGGACTTGATCGAGGCAGCGGGACCCGCGGTCATGACGGCGACCCGGTCGGCGAGGAGGATCGCCTCGTCGATGTCGTGCGTGACGAAGACGACGGTGCAGCCGGAGGCGCTCCAGATGCGGGCCGTCTCCTGCTGGAGCACCTGCCGGGTCTGCGCGTCGAGCGCGCCGAAGGGCTCGTCCATGAGGACGACGCCCGGCTCGTTGGCCAGCACTCGGGCGATCTGGACGCGCTGGCGCATGCCGCCGCTGAGCTGGCCGGGGTAGCGGTCCGCGCAGTGGCGCAGTCCGACGAGGCCGAGGTACTCGTCGGCCACCCCGTTCTGCTCGGCGCGGGACATGCCGCGCATGCGCGGTCCGAAGGTGACGTTCTGCTTTACCGTCAGCCAGTCGAAGAGGGCCTCGCTGCTCTGGAACACCATGCCGAGTTCCGGGTCGGGGCCGCGGACGGGTGCGCCGTCCGCGGTGAGCGTCCCCTCGCTGACCTGGATGAATCCCGCCATGGCCGACAACAATGTGGACTTGCCGCAGCCGCTCGGTCCGAGCAAACAGAGAAACTCTCCGGCCGGGATGTCCAGATCGATGCCCTGGACGGCCCGGAAGTCACCGAAGGAGATGCCCGCGCCTTCGACACGCAGAGCCGCTCCGCGTCCGGCTGCCGGCTCCGTACCGCGCGCTGTCACGGTTGTCGCGGCCACCGCGCCGCCCCCGGGCGCTGTCTCCTTGTCGATTCCCTGGATCGCCTTGGTCATCAGGAACCCTCCGGGTTGTCGGAAAGCCAGCCGCGCTGGACGGTGCGGGACACGTCGGGGCGGGCCTTCACCTTGCCGGTGTCCAGGTAGAACTGGGCCGTGCTGTCGTAGCCCTCGATGTCCTTGTCCGTGAAGTCGCGTACGGCGAAGTTGATCTCCTTCACCGCCTTCAGGGTCTGGTCGGTGGGGATCTTCGCGGCCTTCTTGGTGGACTCCGCCGCGGCCTGCGGGTCGCTCTCGGTCTTCTGCGTCGCTTCCGCGAGGGTGGCCGCCACCTTCGCGGCGACGTCCTTGTTGTCCTTCAGCCAGGTCGAGGTCGACAACAGCCAGTGCTGGTAGCTGAATCCGTAGTCGCCCGTGGTCTCCAGGACCCGCTCGCCCAGCTCCACCCCCTTGCTCGGCCACGGTTCCCACAGGACGTAGGCGTCCACGTCGCCCTTCTTCGTGAGCGCCGGGATCTCGGCAGGGTCGGCCGTGACGAACTCGACCGAGTCGGTCTTGATGCCCTTCGATTCGAGGAACCGGGTGGCGGCCAGCTGGGACAGGCCCGGGACCACGGCCATCTTCCGGATCTTCTCGGGGGACTTCACATCGCGCCCCAGGACGACCTTGAGGTACTGCCCGGAGTCCTCGTACACGAGCAGGGAGCGCAGATCCGGGTTCTCCCCGAGCAGACCGATGGTGGTGGCGTCGGAGTTCCCCGCCATCTGCACCTGTCCCGCGTTGAGAGCGTCGACGCCTTCCCCGCCCTTGGCGAACTGCACGAGGTCGACGTCGAGCCCGTGCTTGGCCCACAGTCCCTCGGCATCGGCGACGAAGAACGGCGCGTACCCGGCGTCGATACCGACGGCGATACGTATGTGGGGCACACCTGCCTTGCCGCCCGAGCCCGAACCGGCATCGGTGGTACCCGCTCCGCAGGCGGTCACGGCGGTCAGTGCGGCGGCGAAAAAGACGGTGCCGGCGATGCGTTGGACGGGGCGGGCATTCGGGCGGGACGTGTTCTGCATGGTCACCTCGGAGTGGGGCGCTTTTGGCAGGTAATCGGGGGTGCGGGCCCGTGAGTGGGCGAACGCTACTGCTGGTCGAGGGGCGGGAGCATGCACGACGGTCCGCTCAGCGGGACGGGCTCGCACGTGCTTCGTCACAGGCGTCACTCGGCGTGCCGGTCGTACCAGCCACGCAGCAGGACGGTGTCGTAGTCGGGTGCGTTCTTGATGAGCTTCTGCGCGAGGAGGAAGTCCACGATCTTGCGCGAGGAGGTGACATCGGCCGAGGTCAGGGAACGGGGCGTGAAGGAGATCTCGCCGACGCCCTTCTCCGTCTGGGCCACCGGCAGCTGGGCCTGCTCGTGGGCCGCGAGGGCGGCCGCGTGCGGATCCTTCGTCACCAGCCGGTCGGCCTCCGCGACCACCTTGAACACCTTCCCGGCGAGCTCCTCGTTGTTTTTCAGCCACTTGTCGTCCGCCAGCAGCCACTGCTGGTACGTGACGCCGAAGTCGCCGATGGAACCGGCGATGTGGCCGCCCGCCTCGACGCCCTTGGTCACCCAGGGGTCGAAGAGGATGTACCCGTCGATGTCACCGCGCTGGAGCATGCTGGGGATCTCCTGCGGCGAGCTCTGCTGGATCTTCACCGAGTCCGGGTCGATGCCGTGATGGTCCAGGTACTCGTGCGTGGCGTACAGACCGATGCCCTGGATCGAACCCATGGTCCTGATCTGGCTCGGCGAGGTGATGCCCTTGCGCAGGACGACCTTGAGGTAACGGCCGGAGGACTGGAACACACCCAGGGCGCGCAGGCGGGGGTTGCTCACCATCTGCGGCAGGGCGGTGGAGTCCGCGTTCACGGAGATCTGTGCGGTGCCGGCCGTGACCGCCTGGCGGCGGCGGGCCCACCCTCCACCTTCGTCAGCTGCACGTCGAGGCCGGCCTTCTCGAACATTCCGTTCTCGGCGGCCAGATACAGCGGGGCGTACGCGGCGTCGACGCCGAGCGCGATCCGCACGGTCGGGCTCGCGCCGCCCGCGGATCCCGCCGAGTCGGTGGTACCCGCGCCGCAGGCGGTGGCGAGGAGCAGGGCGAACAGGGCGACCGCCGGGCGCCCTCTCCTTCGGTGGAGACGGAACATCGGATACGACCTCCGGTCGGAGTGCTGTCGAGGTGGCGGAAACCTGACACTCCGGAAGACCGACGCAAAGCACGACGTCCCGTCTGGCGGACCGGCTCGATCGAGGTGATCACTTGCTGCGCCGACCGAGCCGCTGACCACGGGAATGACTCTCGCCGCATGGGTGGCCCTGATCACCCGTTGCCTGATTTTTACACCCCCGCCCCTCTATGCAACATGGCGTTGTTGCACTTCAAATGGCCTGTAACGCCATGCGACGGAGTAAGGGGACGCTGATGGGGTCGTATTCCGAAGAGGACGTCCTGCTGCCGAATTCCGTCCTGGGCAAGGCCCAGCTGCTGCTCGCCGCGTTCGAGTCGGGGGCGGTCCGCCTGCGGCTGAGCGAGCTGAGCCGCCGCTCGGGTGTGCCCAAGGCGTCGGCGTACCGCCTCGCCCAGGAAATGGTGCAGTGGGGTCTGCTGGACCGGCGCGGTGAGATGTACGAGCTCGGCATCAGGCTCTTCCACCTGGGGCAGCGGGTGCCCGCCTCCTCGGTGCTGCGCACCGTGGCCCGCCCGCGGATGGCCGACCTGTTCACTCGGATCCGCACGGCCGTGCACCTCGCGGTCCTCGACGGCACCCATGTGCTGTTCCTGGAGAAGATCGCCGGTGAGGCCAACGTGCTCGCCCCCTCGTACGTCGGCGGCCGCCTCCCCGCTTCCTGCGCGGCCACCGGTCAGATGCTGCTCGCCGTGGCGCCGGACGGGCACGAGCGAGTGGCGGCACTCACCGACGCGGGCCTGCCCGCAATGACCCGCCGCTCCCTGACGGACCCGCGGCTCCTGTCCCAGCGGCTGTCGAAGGCGGCCCACCAGGGATACGTGCTGGAGGTCGAGGAGGTCAGAGCCGGACACGCCAGTCTCGCCGTACCCGTGGCTCTGCCCGGGTCGGAGTACGCGGCGCTCTCGGTCACGGCACCGGTCACGCAGGTGTCGGTGGAACGGTGCCTCGCGGCGTTGCGTACCGCGGCGGACAGCATCGAACGGGGCGTGGCGCAGAAGACGGAGCAGGATCCGTCGTACCAAACGGCTCGCGCGGTCCGCAGACCGAAGCGGGGCGGAGCGCGTCCCGCCCGCGCCGCGAGCTGAGCACCCGCTCGGCCCGCGCCCCGCAGCCGGTTCCGGTCAGCAGAACACCCCCGTGGCCCGCCTCCCCGCCCCCGGTGATCGTGAGATTCCGCAAAGGCTGCGGACACGTAAGGGGAGGAGCCGTGGTGGGACCAGACACGGACCCGGCAACACTGCGCGTGCTCGACCTGACCGATGAACTCGCCTTCCAGGGCGCCCGGTTGCTCGTCGGGATCGGCGCCGACGTGCTACGGACCGAGCCGGGCACCGGCCTCGACCCGGCGGCCCGTGCCCACTGGCACGCGGGCAAGCGATGGATGCCGGCGGAGGATCCGGCCGCGCTCGACGCACTGGCGGCGGACGCCGACATCATCCTGGAGAGCGGGCCCGTGGCGCGGCTGCGCGGCCTGCGGGAGGACGGCGCTTCCCGGTGGCCGCATGCCGTGCACGTGGTGGTGACACCCTTCGGGCTGACCGGACCGCGCCGCGACTGGATCGGCGACGATCTGGTGCTGGCCTCGGCCGGCGGCATGACCTGGCTCGGCGGCCGCCCCGACGCACAGCCCAAACCGCCGCCGCGGGAACAGGCGCTCCAGACCGCCGGCGCCCACGCGGCGATCGGGGCACTCCTGGCCGTCGTCTCGGGCACCCCTCAACTGGTCGACATCTCCGCGCAGGAGGCCGTCGCCGCCACGCTGGAGACCGCCGCCCTCGCATGGATCCACGCCGGACGTTTCCCCGTACGCAACGGCGGGGTGTACGAACACGTGGCGCACCAGATCTTCGAGGCAGCGGACGGGTACGTGGCCGGGGGCTACTCCGGCAGCAACCGGATGTGGACGGATCTGCTGGCGTGGCTGGCCGAGCGCGGCGAAGCCGGTGACCTCCTCGACGAGCGCTGGCAGGACGCCACGTTCCGATGGCAGCAGCGCCCCCATGTGGACGCCGTCGTACGACGGTTCGCGGCGCGGCAACCGGCCGCCGAACTGGCCGCCGAGGCGCGCGAGCGGGCCCTGCCCTGGGCCGAGGTCGTACCGGCCGCGCGTCTGACCGACAACCCGCAGCTACGCGACCGCGAGTACCTGGTCACGATCACCGGCGAGGGGCTGCCCGACGGCGGCGTCGAGGACGTCGGCTTTCCGTGGGCGGCGCTGCCGCGGCCGGTCACGCTGCCCGCGCTGCGAGCAGTGGCGCCGGGCGATGCTCCGTGGCGCAGGTCCGCACCGACCAAGGTGCGCGACAGTGGCGCGGAACCGAAGTCCAAGGCCTTGGAAGGGGTACGGGTCCTCGATCTTACGTGGGTGCTGGCCGGGCCGTACGTCACCAAGCAGCTCGGCGAGCACAGTGCCGACATCGTCAAGATCGAGTCACGGCACCGTCAGGACCCCACGCGTTTCGCCCCGTCGATGCATCTGCGGCCGGGCTCCGACCCCGACGACAGCGGCTACTTCATCAACTTCAACCGCAACAAGCGCAGCGTCGCCCTCAACCTGCGCACCGACGAAGGCCAGAGGCTGCTGCGCGAGCTGGTCCCGCACTGCCACGTCGTCGTGGAGAACTTCAGCCCGGGTGTGCTCGCCCGCTGGGGCATGGACTACGCGTCGCTGCGCGAACTCAACCCGGACGTCATCCTGGTGTCGATGGCGGGGGTCGGCCAGACCGGTCCCTGGCGCAACGCCGTCACGTTCGCCGACACACTCGCCGCGATGTCCGGCCTGTCCAGCGAGACCGGCGATCCCGGCGGCCCTCCGCAGGGCCTGACCTTCGGGCTCGGCGACATGATCGCAGCCAATTCCGCCGTACTCGCCACGCTCGACCTGCTGGCGCGCGGGCGCGGCGGCCACGTGGACCTGTCCCAACTGGAGGCGATGGCCGCGACGATGGGCCCGGCCGCCCTGGAACCCGTCCTGGGCGAGGGAGTACCAGATCCCCGGACCGCCGAGTTCCCCAACCGGTCGCCGCGCGCCGTGCCGCACGGGGTGTATCCGGCAGCCGGGGACGACCGGTGGGTGGCAGTGTCGGTGACCGACGAGACGCAGTGGCAGACCCTGACGCGCCTCGTCGAACTCCCCTGCGCTGACGCCGACTTGGCCACCCGACGAGCGCACGAGGACGAGATCGACACCACCCTCGCCGCCTGGACCAGCCGACACGACGCGCACAAACTCGCCGAAGCGCTCCAGGCGGAGGGCATCGCGGCGGCGGTCGTGGCGACCGGGCAGGACCTGGTCGAGGCCGACGAACAGCTCGCGGCCCGAGGCTTCTACCCCGTGCTGGACCACCCCCTCACCGGCCCGGTCCGGCACGAGGGCATCGTCGCGCGCCTGACGGCGACGCCGGGCGGACTCGACCGGCCCGCACCTCTTCTGGGCCAGCACACGGATGAGGTACTGCGGGAACTGCTGGGCCTGAGCGAGGAACAGCTGGCGACGCTGACAGCCGAAGGAGTGACCGAGTGAGCGAGGCGAGGATGACCCAGGGCATGGCGACGCAGGTACTGCACGTGACGCGCGACGGGGCCGTGGCGACCGTCCGCGTGGACCGACCCAAGGTGAACGCCGTGGATCCGGCGATGATCGAGGAGTTCCTCTCGGTCCTGTCGCCGCTGGCCGCCGACCCGCAGGTGCGGTGCATCGTCATCACCGGCACCGGCCGCTTCTTCGTCGCCGGCGCCGACATCGCCGTCATGCGGGACCTGTCCGTCGAGAACCAGGCGAAGATGCGCCGCTGGATCCACGTACAGCGCGCGATCGAGCAGACCCCCAAGCCGGTCGTCGCGGCGATGAACGGCCACGCGCTGGGCGGCGGCGCGGAGTTGTCCCTCGCCTGCGACCTGCGGATCCTCTCGACGGAGGCCACGTTCGGCTTCCCGGAGATGCGGCTCGGGCTGTTCCCGGGGGCCGGCGGCAGCCAGCGGCTCCCCCGGCTCATCGGCCCCCACCTTGCCAAGCGCCTGATGATCGAGGGAGAACTGCTGACACCGCAGCGCGCACTGGAACTCGGACTGGTCGACGTCGTGGTGGAGCACGCCGAGTTCGAGACGACGGTCGCCGAGCAGGCCCGCCGCCTCGCGGCGCAGCCGACGGCCACCATCGCCCTGCTCAAGCGGGTCGTCGACGAGGGGTACGGACTGCCCCTCGAACAGGCCCTGGAGCGCGAGGAGAAGGGCGTCGCCGACCTGATCGGGACCGCCGACGCGGCGGAGGGGCTCCAGGCGTTCCTCGACAAGCGGACGCCGGTGTTCACCGGCCGGTGAGGCCGGCGTTCCCCGACAAGCGGAGGCGGGTGTTCATCGGCCGGTGAGGCCACGCCGTCGCGGGGGTGGCCCGGTTCCGGTGACCGGACCGCCTCCGTTGGCGTGTTCCCGTACGTTCCGCATGCTCGGCGGATGAGTTCCCCACAGCACACCGAGACCCAGCACTCCCCAGAAGCCCCGCAGAACGGGCCCGTGCTCGTCACCGGCGGCACGAGCGGGATCGGCCTGGCCATCGCGGAAGCGGTGGCCCGTGCCGGGCGCCCCGTCGTGGTCACCGGGCGTTCCGAGGACCGCTGCCGCGCGGCGGAGAAGCAGCTCCAAAGCAGCGCGGGCGAGCGCCAGTTGGCGCTGGTCGCGGACACCACCGATCCCGACGCACTGGCCGCGGCCGTGAGTGGGGCCGCCGAACGCTGGGGCCCTGTCACCGGCTTGGTGACGGCCGCCGGACAGCTGGCCCGCGGCTCGGTGCTCGACCTCACGCCCGACGACTTCCGCGCCGCCCTCGACACCAACGTCATCGGCACCTGGCTGGCCATCCGCGCCGTCCTGCCCGGCATGCTCGCCGCCGGACACGGCCGCATCGTCACGATCGGCTCCGTGCTCGGCACGACCGGTGCCCCCGAACGGTCCGGCTACGCCGCCACCAAGGGCGCGGTCGCCGCGCTGACCCGGTCGGCGGCCCTGGAGGTCGCCGGGACCGGCGTCACCGTGAACTGCGTCGCGCCCGGCCCCGTCCGCTCCCCCATGAACGAGAGTGCCACCGCCACCGACGCCGCCGCCCAGGCCGCCTTCACCGCCAAGGTGCCGTTGGGCCGCTGGGGCACGCCCGAGGACATCGCGCACGCGGTGCTCCCGCTGCTCGCCGCCGGCTCGTCCTTCACCACCGGCGCGGTGGTGCACGCGGACGGCGGCTACACCGCGCAGTGAACTCCCTGGTGAGAGAGGTTCGCTGAGCGGACCGCGACGCTGGGCCCGCGCACCGCGCGGTGATGGGCTCGACACCGCACCCCCCTGCTTCGTACGGAAGGACTCGCATGTCACCTGCACCGGAGAGCCACTACGCGGACGGCGCGGGCATCCGCTACCACTACCACGACCTCGGCTCGGGGCCCGACACCGTCTTCCTGCACGGTGGCGGCCCCGGCTGCACCGCGTGGAGCGACTTCGGGCCCGTCGCGCACCTGTTCGCCGCCGACCGGCGCTGTCTGCTCGTCGACATCCAGCAGTACGGCAAGTCGGAGAAGTCCCCCATCAAGGGCCCGATGTGGGACCACCACGCGGCGAAGACCGTCGGCCTGCTGGACACGCTCGGCGTCGACCGCGCCGACTTCATCTGCAGCTCGTGGGGCGGCACCATCGCCCTCAACCTCGCGGCCAAGTACCCGGACCGGGTCCGCTCGCTGGTCGTCACCGGCAGCATGCCCGTCTTCTACGGGCCGCTCGCCCCGCTCCCGGAGAACGGGCACCGCGGCCGTACGGCCCGCGACATCTACTACGGCGGCGAGGGCCCGACCCGCGAGAAGATGCGGGACCTCATCACGAAGCTGGAGTGGTACGACGGCTCGAAGCTCCCCGAAGAGACGCTGACGATGCGGTACGAGCAGAGCCTGGACGAGGAGGAGTGCGCGCTGGCGGCCATGTCGGACTCGCCGCGCGGCGACTGGCAGGACCTCACCGAGGAGCTGGGGCAGATCCAGGCTCCCACGCTGTTCATCTGGGGCATGCAGGACGCGTTCCTCACCCCGGACTACCCGCTGATGCTGGCCCGCATGGTGCCGAACGGCAACCTGCACGTGATGGACCACACCTCCCACCACCTGGAGGAGGAGCGCCCCGAGGCGTACCACTCGGTGGTCAGCGGCTTCCTCAACTCCTTCAGCTGAAACGCCCCCCTCCCCAACCGCCCTTCGGAGGTGCCGCATGTCCATCTGGACAGAGATCAGCCCCACCCCCTTCCGCGTCGAGTACGTCGACGCCGCCGGAGTCCCCACCCGCACCCTGCGCGCCGGTGACCCGACCGCCCAGGCCGTCGTCTTCCTGCACGGAACCAGCGGTCATCTGGAGGCCTTCGCGCGCAACATCACCGCGCACGCCGCCTACGACCTGCACGCCATCGACATGCTCGGCCACGGCTACACCGGCAAGCCCGACAAGCCGTACGAGATCGCCGACTACGTCGCCCACCTGCTCGACTACCTGGACGCCGTCGGTGTCGACAGCGCCCACATCGTCGGTGAGTCCCTGGGCGGCTGGGTCGGCGCCCGCGCCGCCATCGACCACCCCGAGCGGGTGCGCAGCCTCCAACTCCTGTGCTCCGGAGGCACGGTGGCCAACCCCGAGGTCATGGACCGCATCCGCACCAGCACCAAGCAGGCCGTCACCTCCGACGACATCGAGCTGACCCGCAAGCGGATGCGGCTGCTCATGGCCGACGACGCTTCCGCGACCGAGGAACTCGTCGAGGTCCGGCACGCGATCTACCACACACCGGAGTTCGTCGCGGGCGTCGACAATCTCCTCTCCCTCCAGGACATGGAACGCCGCCGACGCAACCTGCTGCGCCCCGAGCACCTGGCACAGATCACCCAGCCGACGCTGGTGGTGTGGGGCCGCCAGAACCCGTTCGGCGACACACCGGAGGCGACGGCCCTGCACGAGGGCATCCCCGGCTCGCGCCTCGAACTCTTCGAGAACTGCGGGCACTGGCCGCAGCACGAGCAGGCCGAGCGCTACAACCCCCTCAGCCTGGAGTTCATCGGCAAGGCCGCCTCCTGATGCGGGCCGTCCGCTTCCACGGCTGGGGCGCCGCTCCGTCCCTCGACGAGGTGCCCGAGCCGGTCCGCGCTGCGGGAGAGGTTCTCGTCCAGGTCACGGCCGGCGGCGTCTCGCATCTCGATGCCACCGTCGCGTCCGGCGACTTCGAGTTCAAGCCCTCGCTTCCGTACATCGGCGGTGTCGAGGGCGCGGGCACCGTCCTGGAGGCGGACGCCGACTCCGGTCTGGCTCCCGGCACGCAGGTCGTGCTGCGGGGCGGCGGCCTGGGTCTCCTGCGTGACGGGACGTGGGCCGAGCGGGTCAGTGTGAAGCGCAAGGCCGTCACACCGCTCGACGCGCCGCTCGACCCCGCGGTGGCGGCGAGCTTCTTCGTCCCCGCCACGACCGCGCATGTGGCTCTGTTCGACATCGCCCGGATCGGCCAGGACGAGAACGTCGTCGTGGTCGGAGCCGCCGGCGCGGTCGGCGCGATGGTGGCCCAGCAGGCCCTGGCCGCCGGCGCCCGGGTGACCGGCGTGGTCGGCCGGGAGGACCAGCTGGCCGACGTGCCGAAGGGGGTGGCGGCGCTGACGCTGGAGGATGCGGAAGGTCTAACCCGCGACCGGTCGGCCTCTCTGCTCGTCGACACACTCGGCGGTGCCGGGCTGATCGGCCGCAGCCGCTGGGTGCGCCAGGGCGGGCGCGCCGTCGTCATCGGCTACGTCGCGGGCCCGCAGGTCGAGTTCGACCTGCCGAGCTGGCTGCTCGACGAGGTGGCGCTGCTGCCGGTGAACATGATCCGCCAGGAGCGCCGGGCCCGGGCGGTCTCCGGTGACCTGGTCCGGCGACTCTCCGAGGGTGAACTGACGCTGGCGGTCGAGGAGTTCGGCCTGGCGGACGCTCCCGCTGCGCTCGACGCCCTGCGCGGCGGGCGCGTGCGGGGACGGGCCGTACTGCTGCCCGGGTGACGACTCGGTTGTGCGCGGGCACTGCCAAGTGCGCGTTGCATGGTGGCTGGTCGCGCAGTTCCCCGCGCCCCTGAGATGCTGCCCCTTCGGGGCGCATCTCGCCGACGAGGGCACAGCGGCGAAGCCGCGTGCCCTCGGGGGCGCGGGGAACTGCGCGACCAGCCACAACGCGACCCGCACCCGGCAACCGCACCACACCTCCCGAGCTCCTAGGTAGCCGGTGGCGAAGGCATGCTCCTGATCGGTGCGCACGACCAGTTCCCGGGCGTTCCGTCCGGCACGGACGCAAGATCCGCTCCGACGACCCGTGCCTCGAAGCCGTCACGCCCCGTCCCCATGTGACCGGGACGGCAGTCCTCCGGTGCGGAGCCGATGAGGTTGGTCTCCGTGGAGCCGAACCCGTCGACGAGCCTCACACCGAACCGCTCGCGGAACACCTCCCACAGCTCACCCGGTGTGCCCGGGCCGAGCCCGCGCCAGGCCGCGTGCGCGCGGTCGGCGGACCCGGGAGGCTGCGCGAGCATCATCGGCACCATGGCGCCGAGCACATACGGAGCAGCCGTCCGTGCAGCGCCGTGTTGAGCGGGACCACGACCGCGCCGAGCCACGCACATCCCAACACCAGATCGACCAGTTCGACGCGGTTGGAGAGCAGCGCGGCGACCCGGTCCCCCGGGCGGCAGCCGCGGGCCGCCAGCGCGCCGGCCATCGTGCCCGCGGCCGTGCGCGTCTGCGCGTGGGTGCGGCTGGTTCCGTCGAGGGTCAGGAAGGCCCATTCGCCGTGCTGAGCGGCCGCCGCGTCGACCAGGCCGGGGATCGTCATGCGGTTCATGAACCGATGCTGTCCGTCCCCCCGTTGGCGATCAAGGTCGGTGGTTTGCTCACCGGTCCGCCGGTGCCTCGGTCCGTTCACCGGAACAGGTTCATAGGCAGGCGCAGCGCGGCGCCGGATGCTCAAGCCGCACGCCCACTGGAGCAGGAGGCCACGACGAGATGACGACGAGCGAACGATCCCCCGCGGCGCGGAAGACCGCAGCGAAGGAGCCCGCCAAGGCGCAGAGCGCCTCCGCCGACAAGATCGGCCGGCAGGACTGGTCGTCCTGGCCCCACTACGACAAGGCGGCGTCCGGTTTCCGCGGCTACTGGTACCCGGTCACCTGGGCGAGCCACATCACCGGCGACCCCAAGCCGTTCACGCTCTGCGGCGAGAAGATCACCCTGATCCGCGACAACGGCAAGGTGTACGCGCTGCACAACCGCTGCCCGCACCGCGGCGTCCCGCTGTCGGAGGGCAACCAGCAGTTCCCCGGCACCGTCAGCTGCCCCTATCACGGCTGGACCTTCGACCTGCCCACCGGCAACCTGTCCGCGGTCATCACCGACGGCCCCGGCTGCCGCCTCACGGGCAAGCTCGGCGTACGCACCTACGCCGTCGAGGAGCGCCTCGGCATGGTCTGGGTGTACATGCCGATCGCCGACGAAGAGCCGCACCCGATCGACGAGCAGCTGCCCGAGGAGCTGGTCTCGAACGCCTTCGTGATGGGCGGCCGCTTCGATCCCCGCGGCGGCAACTGGCGCTTCGCCTGCGAGAACGGCTTCGACGAAGGACACGCCAAATACCTCCACCGCACGGCACTGTGGCGGCTGCTCAAGCCGATGCCGACGTGGAACATCACCCGGATCGTGCCGAAGGGCCGCTGGATCTACCGCGTCCAGGACGAGGTCTACTGGGAGGCCGACTTCCCGGGCGTGGGCCGCTGGACCAACAAGCGGTGGTGGATGAAACAGCCGCCGGAGGGGACGTTCAACCTCGGCAACACCGGCGCGACCGACAAGGTCGACCCGGTGATCGAGTCCCAGGACTTCCCCGGCTTCGCGTCCCTGTCGATGCCGGGCATGCTGCGGATCGCCTACCCCAACTTCATGCACTACGAGTTCTACGTGCCGATCGACGCCGACCACCACATGTACGTCGGCGTGATGGTCAACTTCAAGCAGGGCTGGGACACCCTGCGCTTCTACGGCAAGTACCTCGGCGCCATCCGCTGGCTGTTCCACGGCCAGTTCTCGGGCCAGGACGCCTGGATGGTCGACGTGACCGACGCGCCCCCGGAGAAGCTCTACCGCCCCGACGTGTCGCTGACCGCCTGGCGCAACCTCAGCGAGGAGGAGTACGCCAAGAAGCTCGCCGCCGCCGGCGTCACCGAACCCGGCACGGACACCACGGAAACGGAGGCCTGATCATGGCCCGCACCCTGTTCAAGATCCTGCTCGGTGTCGCGGTCGCGGTGGCACTCCCCCGCGCCAAGAGGCGCATCGCGGAGACGACGTTGACCCAGGTGCACCGGGTCAATCAGTGAGCGGCCACAAACCCCTCGACGAGCCCTGCGGACTCACCGGACTCGACGACCGGCGTCGCGCCTGGGTGACGGAGGCCTGGGGACATGTCACCGACGAGCGGCTGCGCGAACTGATCGTCGGCCTCGTCGCGATCGCCAGTCCGACCGGTGACGAACGGCCCCTCGCCGAACACATCGCCCAGACCCTCACCTCGGTCGGACTCCGCGCGGCCTGCCAGCCGCTCGACGCCCGCCAGGCGAACGCGTGGGCCCGGCTCGAGGGCGACGGCACCGGACCCGATCTGATGCTGTACGCGCCCATCGACACCCTCACGGTGGGTGACGAGCGCGAGGACGTGCCGTGGATCGGGCCGAAGCTGCGCGAGGACATGCGCCCCGAGGCCACTGTCTACGACGACCTGGTGACCGGTCTCGGCGCCTCCAATCCCAAAGGCCACGCGGCCTGCGTGATGATGGCCGCCGAGGCGATCGCGCTGGCCGGAGTTCCCCTGACCGGGGATCTGGTGGCCGCGTTCGGCGCCGGCGGCATGCCGACCAACGCCCGGCCGGGCAGCGACCGGCTCAACACCGGCCAGGGGGTGGGCTGCTCGTTCCTCCTCGAACAGGGCGTCCACACCGACTACGCGGTCATCGCCAAGCCGGGATGGACCGTCTCGTGGGACGAGGTCGGCCTGGTCTGGTTCGAAGTGACGGTGCACGGCACCCACACCTACGTCGGCTCACGCCACCGGCTCCCGTACGACAACGCGATCAGCCGGGCCGGCGACGTCGTACGGCATCTGGAGCAGTGGTTCACCGAGTACGCGAAGCGTCACACCGGCGGCACGGTCTCCCCGCAGGGCATCGTGTCGTCGGTGCGGGGCGGCTGGCCGCGCATGGCCGCGGTGACCACGGCAGCCTGCACCCTGCGGGTCGACCTGCGGATCGCACCGGAGACGACACCCCTGCAGGCCAAGCGTGAATTCACCGCGGCCGTAGCGGAGTTGAAGCGCTCGATGCCGGGTCTCGACGCCACGGTCGAGATGATCCTCGCCATCCCGGGGACCACCACCAGCCGGGAAAGCTGGGTCTTCCGCAGCGCGGTCGCCGGCTGGGAGGCCCTCGAAGGGCGTCCGCACGAGGTCGTGAACGGCAACAGCGGTGCGACCGACGCGAACATCCTGCGCGGACGCGGCATCCCGACGGTCCGCGTCGGCATGCCGAAGGTGGCCCAGGCACCCTTCGACATCGACTTCGCCCGCGGCATGAACACCGTCTCCGTACGGGAGATGCAGAAACTGACCCGCCATCTGATCCGCACGGCGATCGACACCGTGACCCGTACCCGCGCGGAGTGCGAGGCACCCGCACAGCCGGAAGGAGCATCGGCATGAGCGAGATCGTGCTCGGCGTGGGGGCCTCCCACAGCACGCTGATGAACACGCACTGGGACGAGACCCTCCACAAGGACCGCGCCGAACGCTTCCGAGACGCACTCGGCGAGGCCCGCGAGGAACTGGCCCGCACCCGTCCCGACACCGTCGTCCTGATCGGCTCGAACCACTTCCGCGGGTTCTGGCTGGATCTGATCCCGCCGTTCACGCTGGGTGTCGGGGAGTGCGTCGCGAGCGGCGAGTCCGGGACGCCGAAGGGACCGCAGCCGGTCGATGTGCCGCTCGCGCAGCACATCGCCGACTGTCTGGTGGAGAGCGGCCGGTTCGATCCGGCGTTCTCCGCCCGGCTCCAGATCGACCACGGGCAGTCGCACGCCATCCAGTACCTGCTCGACGGGCTCGACGTGGAGCTCGTGCCGCTGGTGGTGAACGTCTTCGCCGCTCCCCTGCCGACCCTTCAGCGGTGCGAAGAGCTGGGTCGTGCCATCCGCGATGCCGTGCTCTCCTTCCCCGGCGACCGGCGGGTCGCGGTGGTCGGCTCGGGTGGCCTCTCGCACCGGCTGCCCTGGCCGGACTGGCGTGAACCGCACGGCGAGGACGAGGAGTTCATGGTCGGCGCGTGGCTCAACGGCCGCGAGAACTGGCAGGACTACGACGCCCGCCGCCGCGAGATCATCCGGGCTGCCGAGGCCTCTCTCACCCCCGAGTTCGACCACGAGTTCCTCACCCTGCTGGAACACGGCGAGGCACACCGTCTCACCGCGTACACGAGCGAGGAACTGGAGAAGGCGGCGGGCAACGGGGCGCAGGAGCTGCGGACCTGGCTGCTGATGGCCGCCGTCCTCGATCATGCGCCCGCGCGGCGGCTGGCGTACGAGCAGATGCCCGAGTGGCTCACCGGGATGGCAGTCGCGGTCATCGACCCGGCCGCCGTGGACACCCGGCAGTCGGCATGAAAGCGCCGGCCGACGCGGCGCCGGCCACCCACCACCCCCTCGCGGCCCCGGCACCGCAGGGCTTCGTCCTCTCCAGGCATCCCGCGCCGCCGGTGTCCGAGGCCGACATGGGGGGAACGCCTGCGGCTGCATCCGAACCGACCGGTGCCGACCCCATGAACTCCGTTCTGGGCAAGGTCCGTCCGATCCTGGAGGCCTTCACCTCCGACGACGCCGCCCTCTCGCTCGCCGAGCTGGTGCGCCGGTCGGGGGCGGCCAAGGCCACGGTGCACCGGCTGGCCCAAGAGCTGGTGACCTGGGGGCTGTTGGAGCGAGAAGGGTGCGACTACCGGCTCGGACTGCGTCTGTTCGAGCTGGGGCAGCGGGTGCACCGGCAGCGCATCCTGCGCGAGGCCGTGCAGCCGTACATGGAGGACCTCCTCCTGATCACCCGGGAGACCATCCACTTCGCCATCCACGACAGCCTGGACGTCGTCTACCTGGACAAGATCTTCCCGCACCGCGGGCTGAACGCCGAGTCCCGGGTGGCGGGCCGGCTGCCCCTGTACTGCACGGGCACCGGCAAGGCGATCCTCGCCTTCTCCCCGCCGTCGCTCTTCGTCGACGTGGTCCGGGGCGGCCTCAAGCCGATCACCCGGCACACGGTGGTCTCGCCGGGCCGCCTGCGCGCCCAGCTCGACCGGATCCGGGACGAGGGCATCGTCCTGGAGTCCGAGGAGATCCGGCTCGGTTACGCGAGCCTGGCCGTTCCGGTGTTCGCCGGGGGCACGACACTGGTGGGCGCACTGTCCATCACGGCGCCCACCTATCGGATGGACGCGACGGGGTACGCGACGGCACTGCGGACCGCCGCACTGGGCATCGGCCGGTCGCTCGCCTAGCCGCACCTCATCGCACGAGCACGAGAGGGCCCGCCGTCCGGCGGGCCCTTCGTCTCGTTCGTCTACAAGGGTGATGCACGGCGGGCCTGTACGGCGCCCACGGCTCATGTGCCGGAGCCGTCCTGCTCACCGGAACGACTCCGTAGGGAGAACCACCGCCTCGTTCCTACGCTCACCGCATGAGCCAACTCACCGACGACACCGACGTCCTGGTCACCGACGTCCTGATCATCGGCGCCGGTCCGGCGGGCCTGTACGGCGCCTACTACGCCGGGTTCCGCGGCCTGACCGTCACCGTCATGGACGTCCTGCCGCAACTCGGCGGGCAGATCAGCGCCATGTACCCCGAGAAGCCGATCTTCGACATCGCCGGCTTCCTCTCCGTGCGGGGCCGCGACCTGGTGGACGGTCTCGTGGCCCAGGCGGAGTCGTACTCCCCGCGCTATCTCCTGGGCCACCGGGCCGCCGAGCTGACCTACGGCGCCGACGGCCTGCCCGTCGTCCGCAGCGACCAGGGGGCGACGGTACGCGCCCGGGCCGTCGTCATCACGGGCGGTGTGGGGACGTTCACCCCGCGCCCGCTGCCCGCCGGCGAGGAGTTCCTCGGGCGCGGACTCGAGTACTTCGTGCCGGACCCGTCCGTGCACGCGGACCGGGACGTGGTGGTCGTCGGCGGCGGCGACAGCGCCTTCGACTGGGCAGCCCTACTCGCTCCGATCGCCCGCTCGGTGACCCTGGTGCACCGCACCGCCCGCTTCCGCGCCCACGCGGCGTCCGTCGAGAAGGTCCTCAGCCTCGGAGTGGAGATCGTCACCGACTGCGAGGTGAGCCGGCTCACCGGCGCCGACAGGGTGGAGCAGGCGGAGATACGGCACCGCGTCACCAAGGAGACGCGACTCGTCCCGGCCGGAACCGTGGTCGCCGCGCTGGGCTTCATCGCCGACCTCGGCCCGCTCCAGCACTGGGGGCTGGACCTCCAGGCCCGGAAGATCACCGTCGACACCCATATGGCGACCAACCTGCCCCGGGTGTTCGCCGCGGGCGACATCACCGACTACCCCGGCAAGGTCCGCCTCATCTCGGTCGGCTTCGGCGAGGCCGCCACCGCCGTCAACAACGCGGCCACCGTCATCGACCCGGAAGCCGCCCTGTTCCCCGGGCACTCCACCGAGAAGGAGCACTGAACACACCATGGCGTACGTCATCGGCGCGTCCTGCGTCGACATCATGGACCGGTCCTGCATGGAGGAGTGCCCGGTCGACTGCATCTACGAAGGCGAGCGCAAGCTCTACATCAACCCCATGGAATGCATCGACTGCGGAGCCTGCGAAGTCGCCTGCCCTGAGCAGGCCATCACGGTGGACCGCAAGGCCGACCCCGACTTCCGCGAGGACAACCGGAACTTCTTCACGGAGATCCTGCCGGGCCGCGACAGCGCGCTGGGCTCCCCCGGCGGGGCGACGCCCCTCGGCCCGCTGGGTGTCGACACCCCCATGGTGAGCTCCCGATAAGCCCCACCAAGGCGACAAAGGCGGCCGACGAACCGCCGAACGCCGAGCACACGGGCGGGACCCGCCCACCGACCTCATCGACCCCGTCGGCGCCCCGGTGCTGCCGGCTCTGCGACGAAAGCGACGCACCCATGACGGACGCACCCGACACGACGCGCACGAACGCGCTGCGCAGGGGCTACGTGCCCAGCCGCTTCGGCCAGCTGCACTACGTGGAATCCGGCGCCGGAGAGCCCGTGCTGATGCTCCACCAGACACCTCGCTCCTGGACGGAGTACCTCGACGTGCTCCCCCTGGTCGGTGCCCGCTATCGGGCGATCGCCATGGACACGCTGGGCTACGGGGCCTCCGCGAAGCCCGAGGGCCCGCATCGCGTGGAACGGTTCGCGGACGCGGTGGGCGAACTGATCGAGGCACTCGGTCTCGACCGGTTCCACCTCGTCGGCCATCACACCGGCGGGGTGATAGCCGTCGAGGTCGCGGCGCGCTTCCAGGACCGTGTGGCGAGCCTGATGCTGTCGGCGACCGCGTTCGTCGACGACGACAAACGCGCCGGCCGGAACGCCCACGGCCGTGTCGACCACGTCGACCCCCAGGCCGACGGCTCGCACCTCCAGCAGCTGTGGAACAAGCGGCGCGGCTTCTACCGGCCGGGCGAGGAGGCGGCCCTCACCCGGTACGTCATCGACGCCCTCACCGTCCTCGACCGGGTCGAGGAAGGCCACGAGTCGCTGCGCCGCTACCTCATGGAACCCCGCCTGCCGCACATCACCGCACCCACACTCGCCGTCTGCGCGCCTGACGACCACTTCTCCCTTCCCTCCCTCGCGAAGTTCGCCACCGCGCTCGGCTGCGAGACCCGTGTGCTGTCCGACGGGCATGTAGCGGCCCCTGAGCAGGTGCCGGCGGAATTCGCCCGGACCGTTTTGGCATGGGTGGACCGTCACCACGGCCCCGAGGGCTGAGGAGGCCTCCCGGCACGTGCAAGGGGCAGGCGTAAGGTCCCTGGCCTGGTCGTCGGACGGCCCGGCCGTCAGGGCTGCGCCTGCTGCTGTGGGTGATCGACCAGTTCCAGTGCCTGCTCGACGCTCTCCGACACCGGGACCGTGATGCTCACGCCGGTGAGATCCAGAATCCGGCGCACGGCGGGCTGCGGCGCGATGATGTGCACGCTGCCGGGCAGGTTCCGGGCTTCCTGGTAGACGCGGAGAATGATGTTCATGCCGGACGAGTCCATGAACGGCACGTCCGTGAGGTCGAGCAGGAAGTGGCGTCGACCGTGGTGCAGTTGGTTGGCCAGATGGTGCTGGAACTCGGTCGCGGTGTCGACGTCCAAATAGCCCTGCACCGTGATCAGGGCCACATCGTCACGCAACAGGGCGACCTCGACGGACAGGGGGTTCTGGGCAACGGACACGAGTGCCTCCAACGACGTGTACTAAGGCCGGATCTGATGACGCACTGGCCTGCGGGTCGCGGCGGATGCCGCGCATGCGCGCCTACCCCTCGACGCACACCTCATTCCCCCTGCGCAACAGGCCGTTCGACGTTCCCGGCGATACGTGACACGGTGGGAGGAGCCCAGCGGCCGTTCCCGGCCGCCAACCCCCAGGGAAGGGGGCCCGCACCATGGGCACTCACCTCACCGTGAGCCCCGGCGGATACGCCGCCACGCTGACCGTGCACGACGACATCGACGACCGGGCGCGACCCGCCATCGAAAGCGCAGCGAGCGGACTGCCGTCTTCCGTGCAGCGGCTCACCCTCGACCTCGCCGGCGTCGGCTTCACGGACTCGGCGCTCCTGCACCTCCTCCTCACGGTCGACGGCTGTGTGGCGCGCCGCGGCGGCCTGCTCAGGATCGTCGGTCTGCGCCCCCAGCCGCGCCGTCTGCTCGCTCTCGCCGCCGATGTGCGCCCTGAGCCCCATTGGGAGGTGTACCTGCGCTCCCCGGGCCCGAACTGACATTTGCACGATGTCGCAGCGGGGGCCCTGCCCGTGTGCGGAGCGAAGCCGGCCCGCATGCACGAGAGCGAGCCGGGTATCAGCTGATGTGGGCACACCGCAGCGGCTCGCCACGGTTCGCTGCGCACCGCACGCCGGAGCACCCGGGACACCGTCCGGCAGCGGCGCGCCCCGGTACGCCTGGGTACTGGACGCGACGCCGAAAGGCACAACCTTGGGGCGCACTCGTCGGTCTCTCCACTGGGACACCGGCCGCCTCCGCCATGCTGCGCAGGCCGCGCGCAGCGCAGTGCACGCCGCAGCGGCGCCCCGTGACGGTGGCAGGCCCGTTCAACGAAGGCATCGAAAGGCTGTCCGAAATGACAGGAAACGCAAGGTACTTCGCCCTCGGCCAGGACCGACGGCCGACTGTGGAGGAGCTCCGGGCAGTGGTCCAGCGGTGAGCCGGTCGGACCGCACGGCCGTGGTGACGACCGCGGCGGCGGCACGGGAGTACGCGCGGACGGTCGTACGGGAGCAGTGGGACACGGAATCCCGCACGGCGCGGGAAGAGGACGTCGTCGACCTGCTGCTCGTCGTCTCCGAACTCGTCAGCAACGCCCTACGGCACGGCGAGGGACTCGCCGCCTTCGAGGCCACCGCCACCCACGACGGAATCCAGCTGACCGTCCAGGACCACAGCGATGTCCTTCCCGACGTCGTCCACGGTTCCGGCGCTCTCCCCCAGGCGGGGCAAGGACAGGGTTACGGCTGGCCGATCATCATGCGCCTGGCGCGTGACATCCGCATGGAGCGGCGCCCCGGCGGCGGAAAGGCGATCAGCGTGCTGGTCCCGCTGCGCGGCCGGCCCTAGCCTCCTCACCAGGGCAGAAAGACGTGGATCTCCTTGCCGTCCGGCTGTGTGACGACACTGACCTGGCTGCACAGCGACTGGATCAGATACCAGCCGACCCCGCCGCCTCCGTCGCGATGGAAGGGGCGCGGGGCCGGCGGCGTGTCGCTCGTGTCGTGGACGACGACGTGGACTCCGTCGAAGGTCCTGCGCAGCCGGACCTCGAACGGCCCCGGCGCGTACTGGACCGCGTTCGCGGTCAGCTCGGCGACGACCAGGAGGATGTCGTCGTGGTGTTCCGGCGCGGTCGGCGGCGCCACCCGCGCGAGATCGTCGAGGAAGCGCTCGGTGTCCAGTCGGGCGTCGGTCACGTCATGCAACTCGCCCCGGTAGCGCATGGCCTGCTCCGGTTCCTTGCCGGACGCCCCACTTCCCTGCCAACGGTGATCAGTCGCCATCTCGCCTTCCCACCAGAAGCCGCGCCCCACCGGCCCGACTCGCTCGTCCCTGCGATTGCCTGTCTTCCCGAAGGCGACGAGGCTACTCGTACGGAAGCCGACCGGTCCGCGTCGGCAACTGCACGTGAACAAGAACTCACCCACAGCCGCGACGCGGCACAGTTCCTGCACTGAAGCGGAACGCGACGCCCACATCCGACCCCGCACGACGAACTTCTCGACCTCCGTACGAGCCCTACTCGCCTGTCTCGCGCTCCGAACGATCCAAGGCCGACGGCTCGTTGTAGGTGATGACAACCGGCGCCTCTGCCTCCGCCCGTGCGCGGTCCGTCGCCGTCGCGATCTCCTCGTAGGTCCATTCCCTGTGCAGGCGCTCCCCGTGGGCGTCGGTGATGTCGATGACCACACCGGTCCACTCCTCGGCGGGCCATTCGGGGACGAGCCCCAACTCGTATGCAGCGTCCCGGAGGAGGGATTCAGTGACGCAGATGCCGGTGAGTCTCTCGGCCAGCGCGAGGACTGCCGCCTTCCGGTCGACGTCCGGGGCGCTCTCGTCGTCCCCTCCCTCGCACGTCAGAGGGAACCCGACCTCCCTCATCAGAGGGACCAGTTCATCGGGAGTCCTGCCGTCGCGCGACGAGGCGCTCTCGAACGTCGTACGGAGCTCACCGTCCTCGAACCAGTGGAAGAGGTGGATGGGCATGCCGCCGTTGGTCGAGTGCGCCACGGCCCGGCCGCCCTTCGACAGTGTCTCGACGCACGGCGACGCGATCCCCAGGCCACCGTCGAAGCCGAGGACGAGTGTCCAGTCGCCGTTCTCGCCCGGAACGCTGAAGGCGCCCGCGACATAGGACTCGTCCCAGTAGTCGCCACCCCCCTCGGCGTGGTGAGCGTCATTCGCCTCGATGAGCCCGGCCGTTCCCTCCCCGGTGCCGCGTGGTTTCGCCCCCATCGCACGCAGCACCTCGCGCGGTGTCCGCCCCCGTATCAGGGTCAGGGTGTACCCGCTCTCCCTCATGTGGCGGAAGAGCGGCGAAGTGCGGATCCAGGCGTAGTCGTGCGCGGTCACCGAGTTCATAGGGCGCAGTGTGCCCGACGCCTCTGACATCAACGTCCGGCGCGCTATGCGGATGACGTCGCGTTGAACAACTTCCAGTGCCCTTCGGAGACCACTTCGACCGTTCCGTCGGTCACCTTGATGGCGGTCTGCTCGTCAATCGCGTACGCCGGACCTGCGATCGCGGCTGCCCGTCGCCCGCGGTGGGAATACACAGAGCGCTGGACTCGGCAATCGGCTTGCCCAGGAGGTCGGCCACCGACGGGCGTCGTTCAGTGGCTCCACTCAGGCGGCTCCACCCGGTCTGGCTCGGAGCTGAGTGACTCGGGGTATCCCAGGGACCACCGTGCCGGAACGATCTCGCAGAGCGCATCCAGATCGGCGCGTGTCCGGCCCCGGACGTGAAGCCAACTGTGGACGCCCAGGCCGTCTTGGCGCAGCAGCTTGCCCGGGGCGGAGAACCAACGCACGGGAAAGTCTTCCGGACCGGTCCACATCGGGTAGTCCGGCAGTTGGACCCGCTGAAAGTGTTCGGGCACCACATCAAGCAGGTCTCCCGGCAGCTCGCACGCGTTGTACAGCCGTCCCCCGCCGCCGAACAGCGCCTCGCTCAGCACCAGTTCGACGCAGGCCGAGGACACCCGGTCCATGAACGGCACCCAGTCGTGCCGCGCCTGGACGAGCACGGGGGGATCGTCCTGGGCAAGGTCGGTAAGGCGTACGCCCCAGAAGGCGCAGCCCTGGTTCTCGCTGCGGAACACGAGGACACCGCCGCACTCGTCATGCACGAACATCTCGTGAGGCGGCAGCAGGGGGTCCTGATGGGCGACGAGGTCGGTCCGGGCTCCGGCGAGCGTATGGAATTCGTGCAGTGCGGTCGGCAGCGAGCAGCCGAGAACCGCCTCCGCCTGCGCCAGTTCCGCACCGGGCGTGCCGTCGTCCTCGGTCAGCGGATCACCCCAAGCACCAGCAAAACCGCGGATGAATGCCCAGGCCCGCTCCCGATCGGATATCCCGCCGTCCAGAGCCTCGGCCACATCGAAGCTGCCACTCATGCCACGCAAGGTATCGGAAGCCCGATCCGCAACACCAAGAAGCCATCGGGCCACCCAGGGGACGGCGACGCTCCAAGAACTCTCGGCAGCTCACCGGAGCGGCCGGCCTGGATTCGAAGATCGCCATCCCTCGATGACAAAGCCGAATAGGCTGCGCCGACAGGCTGAGGCGGACCGGCAGGGGACCACGTGGATGTCATGGAGCGCGAGCTGACCCATCCGTGGGAAGGCGTTCTGATCGCTCCTGCCGGCGGCAGCTGCATCGGTGTTCTGGTTCTGGCGGGTTCCAGCGGGCGCATCGAACGGGAGAGAGCACGCATCCTCGCCGAGCAGGGCATGACGGCCTTGTCGATCCGCTGGTTCGGCGGGCCGGGGCAGCCCCCGGGAATCTGCGAGATCCCCCTGGAGACCTTCACCACCGCCGTCGGCTTCCTCCAAGCGAACGGGGCAGAACGCCTCGGCATCCTGGGCACCTCGAAGGGGGCTGAGGCAGCTCTGCTCACGGCAGTGCACGATCCGCGCGTGGACGTGGTCGTCGCCCTGTCGCCCACGTCCCGCGTCCCGCGTCTGGTGCAACGTCGGACCAGGCCGTGACGGCGCGCAGCTCCCGTATCGATCGTCCTGGACCTGGCGAGAGCAGGCGCTGCCTTTCCTCCCGATGGATGATGCCTGGACACCGGCAGAGCCGGACAGCGGCCCGGTCGCCATCCGCGGATGGTACGAACGCAGCGAGCTGACCTCCGCGCACCTGCTCCCTGCCGCGGAGATCCCCGTGGAGGAGGCCCGGGCCGATCTCCTGCTGGTCGCCGGCGGCGACGACGCGATGTGGCCGTCGCTTCCGTTCGCCGAACAACTGGCCGTGCGCCGAAGCTCAGCCGGGACCACCGTGCGCCTGATCGCCCGCCCCGATGCCGGCCACCGCCCGCGGCTTCCCGGCGAGCGCCCCGCACCGGCATCCTCGCAGTTCCTGTACGGAGGCACGCCCGAAGCGGACGCTCTCCTGGGAGCAGCAGCCTGGCCCCACATCGTCGACACACTGCGCAGCGCCGACGGGCCCCAACGCTGAGAAGCCATCAACAACGCTCACGGTCAGGACATCTAGGTCACCCGGATGCCCACGACACAGGTGTCGTCGTCCGTGTCCGACCTGCTGTGGGTGAGCAGGCGGTCCAACTGCTGTTCGAGCACGGGCTGAAGGGTGCGTGCCGTGGTCAGAAGGTGGGTCAGTGACTCTTCCACGGAACGGTCACGCCGTTCGATCAGACCGTCCGTGTACATCAGCAGGGTGTCGTCGACGGCCAGTTGCATCTCCTGCTCCTCGTACACCGCCTCCGGTACGGCACCCAGCAGCATCCCCTTGACCAGCGGCAGCGGAGTCGCCTCGGTGCCGCGCACCAGGACCGGCGGCAGATGGCCCGCCCGGGCCCAGCGCAGGCTGCGGCGCTCGGGATCGTACAGACCGCAGACCGCTGTGGCGGTGACGGCCCCGGTCAGATGGTGGGCCACCATGTTGAGCCAGGACAGCAGTTGGCCCGGTCCGGCACCGGTGACGGCGAGGCCGCGCAGCGCGTTGCGCAGCACGACCATGCTGGTGGCGGCCTCGATCCCGTGTCCGGCCACGTCCCCCACGCACAGCAGGACCAGCCCGGCGGGCAGGACGACGGCGTCGTACCAGTCGCCGCCGACCAACTGCTCGGTCTCGGCCGGTCGGTAGCGCACCGCCACCCGTAGTCCGGGCGCCTCCAGAGGGGCTTGGGCCGGCGGCATGATGGCGTGCTGCAACTGGAGTGTCAGCCGGTGACGTTCACTGGCCTGCTGCTCGGTGTGGGCGAGTTGGTCGCGGGTGGCGGCGAGCGCCACCTCCGTCCAGTGGTGGGCCGAGATGTCCTGGTAGGCGCCCCGTAGGAGGTGCAGTCGGCCGTCGGAGTCGAGCACCGGCTCGGCGGCCACGCGCAGATGCCGGGTGACTCCGTCGGGCCGTTGCAGACGGAAGGCCGTGGCAGCCGGCCGGTGGTGGTGCAGCAGGGTACGCAGGAAGCGGCCGATGGCGACCGCGTCGTCCGTGTGGGCATGGGCCGGCAGGTCCTCCAGCGGGACCGGGCCCAGGGAGGTCGGCTGGCCGTAGAGGTGGTAGAGCTGACCGTTCCAGGTGATCTCGCCGGTCAGGAGGTTCTCCTCGAAACCGCCGATGCGGCCCAGGCGCTGGGCGTGCTGGAGCAGATGGGCCAGGCGTGCCGTCTCGTCCTCTATGCGCCAGATGAGCAGCACGCTGCCGCCGTGGCGGCTGACGCTGATGTCGGCGACCGCGGCCAGCGGCACATCGCCGACCAGCGCGGTGAGCCGCATGCGCTGGGCGCGGAACGGCTCTCCCGTGGCGTGCACGCGTTCGACCTGCTCGAACAGTCCGCCGTCGCCCGCGGCCATCGGGTACGCCTCCAGCAGCAGCGCACCGTTGACGACGCCTCGGGGCCGGCCTGCGGGGTCCTGGAAGCGGGCGTTGACGTGGTGGATCCGGAAGTCGACGAGTTCGCCTCCCGCGTCGACGTGCGGGACGAGGACCAGAGCGGGGTCGTGGAGTCCGTCGGCCAGGTCCATCAGCTCGGCGGCGTCGGGCAGGATGCGGGGGCTTCCGTCGGGCCGGTGGAGGGCGTACGTCTCCAGGGTGTGTGCGCACAGTTCGGCCAGCGCCTCGATCTGACGTTTGATCTGCGGGGGCTGGGGCTCCAGCGGGGCCTGCCAGACGATCTCGAGGACTCCGTGGATGCGGCCCGCGGCGCCGGCAGGCATGGCGACCCGGCCGCCGTGCGGGAACTGGTGCTGGCCGACGGAGGGCAGAGCGGTCTCGGACAGGGAGGCGATCCACTGACCGGTGCGGGCGGTCAGACCGCGGCGCGCCACGGTGGTCACGCCCGGCGGTACGTGCCGCCAGCGCCCCGCTTCCGCGCTGGAGAACCCGGCGCTGCCCGCGAGGGTGAGCGAACCGTCGGCGCCCAGGGCCCAGATGGCGACGGCGACCGCGCCCAGCGGGGTCAGCGCGTGCGCCAGCAAGGAGTCGGCGACGGTCTGTGCGTCCTGGGCGGCCAGGGCGGCGCTCTCCGCGGAACGCAGTCCGACGGCGGACGGACCCTGCCCCGCCGAGCCGGGCCCCTGGTGCTGTCCCGTCGTGGCCGCGAGGAAGGCGGCCGTCACCTCGGAGAGCCGGTCGCGCGAGGCCTGGTTGATCACCTCGACGGCGAACTCCAGCGGTGTCACACCCGCTTGTTCGGTGAGCTCGGCCAGTTGGCGGGCGGCCTGTGCCGGACCGCACCCCAGGCGTTCGACGAGGATGCCCTTGGCCAGCTCGATCAGGGCCCGCCCGTCCGCTTCCGCCTGGGCGTCGCGTACCTCGCGCCGCAGGCGCTCCACGGTCGACGCGAGCCGTCCGACGGGAGAGATCCGGTCGGCCGCGTCCCCGTCGTCGCCCGGGGCCGGCGCCGCGTCCTGTCCGCTGCGTGCGGCGGGCAGCGCGGCGGCCACCCGCCCGAGGGCCGGCTCCCCGGCGGTCGCGGGACCGTCGGCGGGCTGCTCGCCCGTACCGGCGCTCGCGGGGTCGGGGGGCTGCTGGGGTCGGCTCACGATGAGGCTGTTCCTCGTTTCGAACGTCCGGGGAGGGCGGAGGGCCCGCGGGGGCCCGCGGCGGTGCGGTCCTTCCTCATGCGGGCAGCCAGCGCCGGACGCGGCCGATGAGGTCGTCGGCGTCGACGGGCTTGGTGACGTAGTCGTTGGCGCCCGAGGCGAGGCTCTTCTCCTGATCGCCGGGCATCGCCTTGGCGGTGACGGCGATGATGGGCAGGTCGGCGTACTGGGGCATCTGCCGGATCTCCGCGGTGGCGGCGTATCCGTCCAGCTCCGGCATCATCACGTCCATCAGCACCAGGGAGATCTCGGGGTGGGCGAGCAGCATCTCGATGCCCTTGCGGCCGTTGTCGGCGTGCAGGACCTGGAAGCCGTGCATTTCCAGCACCCCGCTGAGGGCAAAGAGGTTGCGCGCGTCGTCGTCGACGACGAGGACGGTGCGGCCGAGGAAGTCGTCCCTCACCGGCGGCAGGGCCTGCTGGGGCTCCTCGGCGCGCACGAGCGGCAGTACGTCGCCGGGTTCCTCCGCGGACAGGTGCAGGGTGATCTGTTCGCGCAGTTCGTCCAGACTGGACAGGAAGACCAGGGGACGGCCGCCAGCGCGGGCGCGCAGGGACTTCTCCCACGCCAGGTCCACCCGCTGGCTGGTGTGGACGAGCACGGGCACGCTGGTCAGCGCCGAGTCGCCCTGCATGGCTTCCAGCAGTTGTGCGCCCTCCTCGTCGGGCATGCCGAGTTCCAGCACGACGCAGTGGCAGGGCTCGGCGGCGAGCGCCGCGGCCGCTTCCTGGGCGCCGACGGCGGTGATGATGTCGACCGCCTCGCGGGCGTCGTCGGGGTGGTGCGCGATGTCCGCGGCGGCGCGCTCGGCGACCAGCGTGAGCAGTCCGCGCAGCCGCTCCTCCACCACGAGCAGGCGGCGCCTGCGGTGTTCGGACGTCCCGGGCAAACCGGTCGGCGCATCGGAGGTGGTGGTGTCTTCGAGCTGTTCCGGCGACCGGCCGCTGCCGAGCACGTCCTCGAAGTCGGCGCGGGCCACGGGCAGGTAGAGCGTGAAGGTGCTGCCCTGTCCGGGGGTGCTGTCGACGGTGACGGCCCCGCCGAGCAGGTGCGCGATCTCCCGGGTGATCGACAGCCCCAGGCCGGTGCCCCCGTACTTGCGGCTGGTGGTCCCGTCGGCCTGCTGGAACGCGCCGAAGATCGTCTCCAGCTGCTGCGGGGGAATGCCGATGCCGGTGTCCTTGACGCGGAAGGCGACGATGGGTCCCCCGCGCAGGACGCCCAGGGGCACCTCGCGGTCGGCGGCCGGTTCGATCCGCAGTTCCACGCCGCCCTGCTCGGTGAACTTCACCGCGTTCGACAGCAGGTTGCGCAGGATCTGGCGCAGCCGGGAGTCGTCGGTGAGCAGGTCGGCCGGGGTGCCCGGGGCGGTGGCCACCGTGAAGTCGAGGCTCTTCTGGGTCGTCATCGGGCGGAACGTCGCCTCGACGTACTCCAGGAGTTTGCGCAGCGGGACGCGCTCGGGGGCGACGTCCATCTTGCCCGCCTCGACCTTGGACAGATCGAGGATGTCGTTGATCAGCTGCAACAGGTCGGAGCCCGCCGAGTGGATGATGCCCGCGTACTCGACCTGCTTCTGGGTGAGGTTGCGTGAAGGGTTCTGGGCGAGCAACTGGGCCAGGATCAGCAGGCTGTTGAGCGGGGTGCGCAGTTCGTGGCTCATGTTGGCCAGGAACTCCGACTTGTACTTGGACGCCAGCGCCAGCTGCTGCGCGCGGGTCTCCAGTTCCTGGCGCGCCTGCTCGATCTCCAGGTTCTTGGCCTCGATGTCACGGTTCTGCGAGGCCAGCAGGGAGGCTTTCTCCTCCAGTTCGGCGTTGGAGCGCTGCAGTTCGTCCTGCTGGGTCTGCAACTCCTCGGACCTCGACTGCAGTTCGGCGGTCAGCCGCTGGGACTCGTCCAGCAGCTCGTCGGTGCGGGCGTTGGCCACGATGGTGTTGAGGTTGACGCCGATGGTGGGCATCAGCTGGGCCAGGAAGTCCTGGTGGATCTGGGTGAAGGGGATGACGGACGCCAGCTCGATGACGCCGAGGACCTGTTCCTCCATCACGATCGGCAGCACCACCAGGGCACTGGGCACGGCCTGCCCGAGGCCGGAGGAGATGGTCACGTAGCCCGGCGGAAGATCGTCGACGGCGATGGCCCGCCGGCTGCGGGCGGCCTGCCCCACCAGCGAGCGTCCCACGGGGATGCGCACGGGCCGCTCGACGTCGTCGGGCCAGCCGTACGACCCCACCAGCCGCAGCTCGGGTCCGCGCTCGGTGTCCTCCGCCAGGTAGAAGGCGCCGTACTGGGCGGTGACGAGAGGCGTGAGCTCGTCCATGATCAGTTCGGCGACGACCGGCAGTTCCCGGTGGCCCTGCATCAGGCCGGAGATACGGGCCAGGTTGGTCTTGAGCCAGTCCTGCTCCTGGTTGGCCCGGGTGGTCTCGCGCAGGGACTCCACCATGGAGTTGATGTTGTCCTTGAGGTCGGCGACCTCACCGGAGGCCTCCACGGTGATCGAGCGGGTCAGGTCGCCCTCGGCGACGGCACTGGTGACCTCGGCGATCGCCCGCACCTGCCGGGTGAGGTTCCCCGCCAGCTCGTTGACGTTCTCCGTCAGGCGCTTCCAGGTGCCTTCGACGCCTTCCACCTCGGCCTGACCGCCCAGCCGGCCCTCACTGCCCACCTCACGGGCGACACGGGTGACCTCGGCGGCGAACGACGACAGCTGGTCGACCATCGTGTTGATGGTGGTCTTCAGCTCCAGGATCTCACCGCGGGCGTCGACGTCGATCTTCTTCGACAGATCGCCGTTGGCCACGGCCGTCGTCACCAGGGCGATGTTGCGGACCTGGCCGGTGAGGTTGTTGGCCATGGAGTTGACGTTGTCCGTCAGGTCCTTCCAGGTGCCGGCCACGTTCGGCACATGCGCCTGTCCCCCGAGCCTGCCCTCGGTGCCGACCTCGCGGGCGACGCGGGTGACCTCGTCGGCGAACGCGGACAGGGTGTCGACCATCGTGTTGATGACATCGGCCAGGGCGGCGACCTCGCCCTTGGCCTCGACAGTGATCTTCTGGGACAGGTCACCGCGCGCGACGGCGGTGGCCACCTGGGCGATGGAACGGACCTGGCCGGTCAGGTTCGAGGCCATCACGTTGACGTTGTCCGTCAGGTCCTTCCAGGTCCCCGACACGCCCCGCACGATCGCCTGGCCGCCCAGGTTGCCCTCGGTGCCGACCTCGCGAGCCACCCGGGTGACCTCGTCGGCGAACGCCGACAACTGGTCCACCATCGTGTTGATGGTGTTCTTCAGCTCCAGGATCTCGCCCCGCGCATCCACCGTGATCTTCTGCGACAGATCGCCCTGCGCCACTGCGGTGGCCACCTGGGCGACATTGCGGACCTGCGCGGTGAGGTTGCCTCCCATGAAGTTCACGGAGTCCGTGAGGTCCCGCCAGGTGCCCTTGACGCCCTTGACGTCCGCCTGGCCGCCCAGCCTGCCCTCGGTGCCGACCTCACGGGCCACCCGGGTGACCTCGTCGGCGAACGCCGACAACTGGTCCACCATCGTGTTGATGGTGTTCTTCAGCTCCAGGATCTCGCCCCGCGCATCCACCGTGATCTTCTGCGACAGATCGCCCTGCGCCACCGCGGTCGTCACCTGGGCGACATTGCGGACCTGCGCGGTGAGATTGCCCGCCATGAAGTTCACGGAATCGGTCAGGTCCCGCCAGACACCGCCGACCCCGGGCACCTGGGCCTGACCGCCCAGCCGGCCCTCACTGCCCACCTCACGGGCCACCCGGGTGACCTCGTCGGCGAACGCCGACAACTGGTCCACCATCGTGTTGACGGTCTCCTTCAGCTGAAGGATCTCGCCCCGCGCGGGCACGTCGATCTTCTGCGACAGATCGCCCTTGGCCACCGCGGTCGCCACCTGGGCGATGTCACGCACCTGGGTGGTGAGGTTGCCCGCCATGGCGTTGACCGAGTCGGTCAGGTCGGCCCAGGTGCCCGACACGCCCGGCACCTCGGCCTGGCCGCCCAAGGTGCCCTCGGTGCCCACTTCACGGGCCACACGCGTGACTTCGGAGGTGAACAGCGACAACTGGTCCACCATGCCGTTGAAGACCGTGGCGATGTCACCCAGCAGGCCCTCGCCGTCGCTCGGCAGCCGGGTGCCGAAGTCACCGTCCCGGACGGCGGTCAGCCCCGCCAGGAGTTGCCGCAGCTCCGGCTCCCCCGGGGACCGGTCCACGGCCTCGATCGTCTTGCCGGTCATGCGCACCCTCGTTCCGCTCCCCAGGAGCCCTCACGCCGAGGACTCGGAACCGCGCCGGGCCGTGACCGGCCCCGCCACCGCCCGCATTTCCGCTCTTCACCCACGCGCACGATGAAGAAATCCGGTGAAGGTTAACTCAGTTGTCGCGCGACAACAAAAGCCGGCCTGGAGACTCCCGAGTGCCCGCATCCTGTGCCACGGAAACGGCATGACCACGCCTTATCTGGGTACCCGATCCGGTTGGGCTCCACGGTAGACGCATCATTCGGCAAGAGCATCGTCGAGGTTCGGGTGACAGGTGACGATGAGATCGAGCCCGACCAACTGCACCGTACGCAGCACCGCACCCCGAACGCCGACGAGCCGCAGCCAGCCCCGCGCCACCAGGGTGGCCTGATGGGCGGCGATCAGGGCGTTGACCCCACTGGAGTCCATGAACGCCACCCGGGTCAGATCCACGACGACCCGTGGTGCGGTGCTGGCGTCCACCGGCGGCAGGGCCCTGCTCAGGGCGCCCACGCTGTGGTGGTCCACCTCGCCGTCCAGGCTGAGCACCGTCACCCCGTCGGCGTCGGTCCTGGTCACGGACAGACCGCCGTGACCCGCTGCTTTCTGGTTGTCTGCCACTCGCGTCCCCTGCATGCTCGATCGGGCCGGGCCACGCCTTCGCAGCCAACGCTGCCCCGTCACCGGGCGCACGATGCCTGTCGGCGGACACGTTCGTGAACGTACAGCAGGCCCGGCACAGGACTGAGACGGGAAATCAGGGGTAGGCGCGCGCTCATGAACGGGGTACCGCATGCCACCGTCCTGGAGCCCGTCCCGCGCAAGGAGTGTTCCTGGATGCCGGAAGAAGCGCCGGTCGAGACGGCCCTGGCCCTGGACGGGGCGGTGGGTTGCATCGCCGACGCGAGGGCCAGGACGGTTGAGTTCCTGGCACGGGCAGACGCCGAGCACGGTCTGCCGGTGTCGGCACGCGCCCGTGAGCTGGCGCAGCTGGTGGTCAGCGAGCTGGTCACCAACGCCCTGAAGTACGCGCCCGGGCCGGTCATGCTGGAGCTGCGCGCCGCCGGAGACTGGCTGGAGATCACGGTGTGGGACACCGAACCGGCTCTTCCGACGGCACGCAGGACCGATGCCGGGAGAGTGGGGCAGCACGGACTGGAGATCGTCATGGCCGTGACCGACGGCTTCGAGGCGCATCGGGAGCCCGTCGGCAAACGGATCACCGCACGGCTCACCCTGCTCGACCCTCCGGTGCCGGGCCTCGGCGGCTGACGCGGCTGCCAAGCCCTGGCCGACCGGGTTCCGCAGGGTGAACGCTGCCGGGCGGGACCATTCGCGGGCCCGGCAGGCGTCCCTACGATGGCTGGGGTGCGGTGCTTGGCAGGCGACGCTTCGGGTACCGCGTTGGGATGAGGGTGGTATGCGTATGCGCAGGCGCTTGCTGAAGGCCATGGGGTCGTGAGTCGGCTCGGCGGCTTCGGGCACGACCGGCCGGTCGGCCCGGGTGACAAGGCTCTTTCCCTGGCACGGGAGATGTCCGATGCCGTGGACGGGCTGACGCACCTGTGGTCGACGGCCGGGCAGGGGGCGAGCATGCGGCTGTCGGCGCACCAGCTGCGGGCCCTGCGCATTCTGGAGTCGGGCCCGGGCCTCAACCTCACCGCCCTGGCGGAGGGCATGGAGATAGGGCTGCCGACCGCGAGCCGGCTGTGCGACCGGCTGGAGGCGGCCGGTCTGCTGGAGCGTGTGCTGCACCCGCACAAGCGGCGCGAGGTCCAGCTCCACCTCACCCATCACGGCCGGCAGGTCCTGGTCGAGGTGGCCGTGCACAGGTCGCACGCGCTCGCCGTGGTCCTCGCGGCGATGGAACCGGCCGAACGCGAGGCGTTGCTCCGGGGCATGCGCGCCTTCCTGTCGGCGCAAGAAGGCCGACGGGGCGGCACCGCCGACTCCTGAGGCCCCGGCACCGGCCTGCGGGGCGGGTCAGCCGGGTCGGCCGTGCCAGTCCAGGCAGACGACAGCCGCGTCGGCCGTCAGCTCGCTGCTGCCGTGGTGCTCGATCAGCCCGGCGACGACCGCGCGGGCGGCCTCGTGCGCCTCAGCGGTACGGGTCGCGCTCAGGATCTGGCGCAGCACCCGCTCACCGAAGACATCGCCCGCGGCGGAGCGGGTGGCGTGCACACCCGTGCTGACCACGATGAGACGGTCGCCGGGCTCGACGTGGAACGTCTGCTCCGCGTAGACGCTCTCCTCGAACATCCCCAGGGGGAGCTGTGCCTCCAGTTCGACCCGCTCGGTGTGCCCGGCGCGCTGGCGGAACAGCTGGGGCGATCCCGCGTCCACCGCATGGACCGTGCCGGTGGCCAGGTCGAACTCCAGCAGCAGGGTGGAGGCGTACTTCTTCCCGCCGTACTGGGCGTACACGGCTTGGTCGGCCAGGCTCGCCTGGTCGGCGAGCGACACGCCGGCGCGGCGGGCGTTGCGCAGGGCGGCGACCGTGAGGCTGGTGAGCAGCGATGCCTCGATGCCGTGCCCGGTGCCGTCGGTCACGGTGAGGACCAGCTGGTCGGCGCCCGCGGACCAGTCGAAGTTGTCGCCGCCGATGGTGTATGCGGGTTCCAGGTGGGCGCTGAGGGTGAACTCCTCGCGGGTGCAGCCGCGCCCGGGCAGGAGTTGCCACTGCATCTCGGCCGCCAGCGTGAGGCGGCGGGTGCGGCGGGCCAGGAGGAAGAGGTCGGTGTCCCGCCCGGCGGTGGCGACCTCGTGGCCGAGTCCCGTCGCGAAGTCGGCGAGTTGAAGCACGGTGTCCGGGGTGGCGGCGTCCGCCGGCAGGCGGACGGTCAGGACGCCGACGCGGTCTCCTCGCACGGTGACTGGCAGATGCACCTGATGGCCGGCCGACGCGTCGACGACTTCGAGCACCGGGCTCTGTTCGAGGAAGGCCCTGCCTTGCGGGCCGTCGTGGGCGGAGACCGGAGCGCCGGTGTCCGGCAGGTGGGACACCGGCTGCAGCACGGACAGGCCGTAGTCGGCGAGGAGCAGGGTCACGTCCCGGGCTCCCACCCGCTCGGCGAGGACCCGGCGAGCGGTGGCGACCAGCCGGTGCGGAGCAGCCTCGCGCAGCCGGGCCTCCACCGAAGGAAGGGGTTCAGAGGCATTCACGGCAGCCGCCCTCTCGCCTGGTGGCCTTCACGCTACCTGAGGGCTCGGTCCGCAGCAGGCTCACTGGGGGAAGGGCCGGCTGCCCGTCTGTCCGCGCCTCACTGCCCGGCCGGTGGCACGGTGTGGCACAGCAGCAGGCAGATGTCGTCGTCGCGTTCGGAGTCGTGCAGCAGCGGCTTGAGCAGGGCGTCCGCCGCGGCCTGCGGGTCCTGCTGCAGTTCCGGACCGCTCAGGGCGCCCAGCGCCTGGCCGAGGCGTGCTATTCCGGCGTCGATGCCGAGCGCCCGCCGCTCGACCAGGCCGTCGGTGTACAGCACGAGGGAGGACCCGCCGGGCAGGTCGACGCGATGGTCGGTGTACACGAAGGGCATGGGGATGCCCAGCATCACGCCGGGCCGGGTCTCCAGGACCCGCACCGACCCGTCCGTGCCGCGCACCACGGCCGGGGGGTGTCCGGCCGAGGCCCAGACGACTTCCGGATCGCCCGGCCGGAACCGGGCGATCATCGCGGTGGCGTACAGCTCCGGTTGCAGGTGGCCCAGCATGCGGTGCAGGCGCGTGAGGATCTCCGCGGGGCTGTCGGTCTCCACCGCGTAGGCGCGCAGCGCGGTGCGCAGCTGGCCCATGACGACGGCGGCGTGCAGTCCGTGGCCGGTGACGTCGCCGATGACGGCCAGCAGGCTGCCGTCGGGCTGCAGGAAGGCGTCGTACCAGTCCCCGCCGATGTTCAGGCCCTGGGTGGCGGGCAGGTAGCGGGCGGCCAGCAGCAGACCGGGCAGAGTGGGCAGTTGGGTGAGCTGGGCGCGCTGGAGGGCCTCCGCGGTGTCGCGGTACTGCTCGTAGCGGCGGGCGTTGTCCAGGGCGATGCTGACCCGGCGGGCGAGTTCGACCAGCATCACGCTGGTGTCCGGGTCGAATCGGCGGCCGGGTGCGGCGGTGAGGGTGAGGACGCCCAGCAGGCGTCGGGCCGTGAGCGGGATGGCCAGCAGCGGCCGGTCCGGGGCCAGCGCGGACGGCGGGAGGTCGTCCACGCCGGGCAGCGTGCCGGGATGGGCGGCGGCGTGCTGCGGTCTGCCGGTGCGGGCCGCGGTGACCGCGGCCGCCGCGTGGTGCGCTACCGGCTGTGGACGGTCGTCGTCGGTGGGATCCTGCTCGTCGTCGAAGAGCCAGACGTCGAGGTGTTCCGCGTAGTCCGGTACGAGCAGGTCGGCCAGGCTGCGCAGGATGGCGGCCGGATTGAGGGACGCCGTGATGGCGGCGCTGGCGTCCGTGAGGAAGGTCAGCAGGCGCCGGGCCCGTTCGGCTTCGGCGCGGGCGGCTCGCTCGGCGTCGAGGAGCTCGCGCTGGACCCGGGAAGCGGCTTCCAGGTCGGCGTGCAGGGCCAGGACGCCCTGGTTGGTCTGGTGCAGCTCCTCGCGGTGCAGGTGCAGCAGGCGTTCCTGTTCGTCGAGGAGGTTCAGGACGGCCGCGGTGTGTTCGTCGGCGTGCAGCAGGGCCGCCGTGAGCGGTGCGCCCGCGCCGAGGGTGGGCTCGGCCGGCCGGGGCAGCGGGCAGGACAGGGCGGGCTCGTCCGCGGGGTGCGCTGCCATGGAGCCGACCGGCCGCGCGGTGATGTCGATCCGTCCGGCCTCCTCCTCGGTGGCCTGCCGGATGCGGGGCAGGAGTTCCCAGTCGTCGTGCCGTTCGAGGCAGCGGCGCAGCAGCGCCGTGAGCGAGGTGAGAAAGCGGGCCCGGTCCAGGGGCGGGACTTCGGCGGCGGTGACGAGGCGGTCGAGGGCGGCCCGGGTCTCGGCCGCGTCGGCGACCGAGGTGATCTTCCAGGCGTCTGGGGTCGCGGTCATGGACGTCCGTCCGGGTCGGGCGCCAGTACGGCCACGGAGGTGTCGTCGCGCAGCGGTCGCGCGGCGCTGCTGCCGTCGCGCAGGACGACGGCGGCCGTGACGGCGGGGTCGTGGCCGAGCAGGCGGGCGTCCTGCGGGGGGATCCAGCGGCTGGGGAGTCCGTCGCTGTGCAGGATGAGCAGGCTGTCGGGCCGCCAGGCCGAGGCGTGGCGCGGGACCGTCGCGGGGAAGTGGGCGCCGACGATGCCGGGGTGCGAGACGAGGGGCCGCCATGCGCCGTCGGCCTGGAGCCGGGCGCCGATGTTGCCCACTCCGGCGAACGACAGCTGCTGTGTGTCCTCGTCGAGCTGGGCGATGCCGACGGCCGCGCCGCGGGTGTGGCGCAGGGCGGAGTGCAGGTGCCGCAGGATCTCGGCGGGCGGCAGGTCGGCTCGCCGGTGCAGTTCCGTCACGGCGGCGCCGGACGCCTCGGCGGCCTTGGCTCCGTGGCCGAGTCCGTCCGCGAGCATCAGGGTGGTCAGGGGGCCGGAGCGCACCCAGGTGAAGGCATCGCCGGAGTACTCGGCGTGGGCGAGGGGGGCGTTGATGCCGCCGGCCCGGATACCCGTGCCCGCGGGGGCCCGTCGTCGCCGGGACGGCTCACGTGCAGCGGCCGGGCCGAGCCGCGCCACGGCGACGGTGCCCTGCCCCAGGCGGCTGTGCAGGTCGAAGTCGTCGGCCAGACGGCGGCAGGTTCCCAGGCCCGCGCCCAGGGAGGAGGCGACGCTGGTGTAGCCGTCGCGCAGCGCCGCCGGAACGTCGGCGATGCCCGGCCCGTGGTCGAGCGACGTGATCTGCACACGGACCGCGGGATCGGCGAGGGTGGCCGCGGGCCCGGTCAGGTTGATCACGATGCGGCCGCCGCTGGCGTGCTTGACGAGGTTGGTCGCCAGTTCGGTGGCCACCAGCGCCGCGGCGGCCGTGGAGCGGGCGTCCAGTCCGGCCATGGCGCAAGCACTCTCGGCCGCGACGCGGACGTCGCGGACCCGGGTGGTTTCGGGGACGGGGACGTCCCAGACCCTGCTCACCGCGCGCCCGGGCGGGGCGCCGGAAAGCCGGAGACCCATTCGGTGATGGTGACGGTGGTGCCCAGGCCCGGACGGGTGTCCAGAACGAAGTCCTGGACGAGCCGCTTGGCACCGCTCAGCCCCATGCCCAGCCCTCCGCCGGTGGTGTAGCCGTCGGTCAGGGCCAGGTCGACGTCGCGGATGCCCGGGCCGCTGTCGACGAAGGACAGCCGCAGTCCGCGGCGCGCACCGTCCGTCGGCGTCGTGATCTCCACATGCCCTCCGCCGCCGTGGACGAGGGTGTTGCGGGCCAGCTCGCTGGCTGCCGTGACCAGCTTCGTCTGCTGGACGAGGCCGAAGCCGAGGTCTGCGGCGCACTGCCGTACATGCTGACGCAGCCAGGCGAGGTCGGCGTCCGAACCGATGGGCAACCGTGCGGTCGGAGTGAGGGGAGCATGCATCACGCACCCCCTTCCACCGAGGGAGCGCGGTGCAACATGGCCAGGGCCCTGTCGACGTCCAGTGCCGTGGCCAGGCCGGGCAGGGTCAGGCCCAGCTCCACCAGCGTGATGGCCACGGCCGGGCGCATGCCGGCCAGGATGGTCCGGGTGGCCAACAGACGGGCGCTCGCGGCGATCTCGGCCAGGATGCGGCCGAGGAAGGAGTCGACGATCTCCACACCCGACAGGTCGATCACGACACCGCCCACCGGTACCGGGCTGTTCGCGATGCGCTGGGTGATGTCGTACTGGAGTTGTTCGGCCGCTCCGTCGTACAGGTCTCCCCGCAGGGTGACCAGGAGGATGTCTCCCAGCGCCAGGACCGGCACGGGCTCCGGGTGGACGGCGGGGAAGTCCGTCACCGCGAATCCGCTCCGGCGGTCGGGCGGGCTGAGACGGCGATGCCCTGCTGGGTGAGCGCGTAGGCCAGGGCGTCGGCGAGCCCGGCCCGGGTGAGGATCGAGCCGAGATCGATGCCGAGATGGACGATGGTCTGCGCGATCGCGGGACGGATACCGGAGACGATGCACTCCGCGCCCATCAGCCGGGCCGCGGCGACCGTCTTCATCAGGTGCTGGGCGACGAGCGAGTCGACGGTCGGCACGCCGGTGATGTCGAGGATGGCGTACCGGGCCCGCCGCTCCACGATCGCCTCCAGCAGGCTCTCCATGACGACCTGGCTGCGGGAGCTGTCCAGGGTGCCGATCAGCGGTACGGCGACGACGCCTTCCCACAGTTCGATGACCGGGGTGGCCACCTCCAGCAGCTGCTGACGCTGCCGGGCGATCAGTTCCTCGCCGGCGTTGATCGTCGTCTCCAGGACGACCAGGCGGAGCGTGCCCATCAGGACCGTCAGTTCCAGCAGGCAGGCATGCATGCGCTCGTCGGCGGGGTCGTCGAACTCGGCCCGCAGCAGCGCGGCGACGGGGGCGCGCAGTCCGGCCACCTCGCGGGCGATCTGCGTGGGGGTGTACCCGGACTGGGTGCGGGCGCTGGTCATGCGGCCCAGCTGGTCCCTGACGGTGTCGAAGCCGGGGGCCTCGATGTCCTCCAGCCGGCCGGAGCGAGCCACGTCGGCCAGGGCCTCCGCCACGGCCCGGCCCGCCTCGACGGCCTCGTCCCGGGAGACGGTGAAGACGTTGCTGAACAGGGCGGCGTCCGCCCATCGGTGGGCGATCTGCTCACGGCGTCGCTTGAGGAACTCACTGAGCTGCTCTGCCACCTCGGGGGCCGTGTCGTGCTGCACCACGTAGTTCTTCTTCCTGTCGAGCGCCCCTGCGGCCGACCGTACGGCAAGCCACCAGAGAATTATTGCCGTACGGCAAACGTTAACGCGGGGGGCGCGGGGCCAACAACACACGATCGTCACAAGGAAAGTCCGGGACCTCCTCCCCCGGCGGGCCGTCCGCGCCAGTCCAGGCAGACGACGAGAGCGTCGTCGTCCGCCGCGGCCTCACCGCGGTGGCCGGTCAGCTCCCGCAGGATCGCGCGCGGCACCTCGGCGGCGGGCAGCAGCCGGGTGGAGAGGATGGCGCGGGCCAGGGCCGCCTCGCCGTACGCCTCCCCCTTGGGCGAGGCCACGGCGTGGACGCCGTCGCTGACGAAGACCAGTCGGTCACCGGGCTCGACGTGGAAGTCCTGCGCCACGTAGTCGGTCTCCTCGAACATGCCCAGGGGCAGCTGGGCGTCGAAGGCGATGCGCTCCACGGTGCCGCCGCGCAACCGCAGCAGTTGCGGGGAGCCCGCGTCCACGACAATGGCCCGTCCGGTGGACAGGTCGAAGTCGAACATGAGGACCGACAGATAGCAGCGCCCCCGGTAGTGGGCGTACACGGCCTGGTCCGCCAGGGCGGCCTGGTCGGCGATGGGGATCCCGGCCCGCCGGGCGTTGCGCAGGGCGTTGATGGCCAGGTTGGTCAGCAGAGCCGCCTCTATCCCCTCACCCATGCCGTTGGTGACGTACAGCGTCAGCCGCTCGGCCGTGGCGGCCCAGTCGAAGTTGTCGCCGAAGATGGCGTAGGCGGGCTCCAGCTGAGCGCCCAGGGCGAATTCCGGGCGGGTGCAGGCACAGCCCGGCAGCAGCTGCCACTGCATCTCGGCGGCCAGCGTGAGCCGGTCCTTGCGCCGGGCCTGCAAGTACAGATCGGTGTCCCGTTCGGCCACGAGCACCTCGCGCCCCAGCACGTCGGCGATCTCCAGCAGTTCGGTCTCGCACTGCCGCGTGACCTCGCCCCCGTCGAGCGTCACCGACAGCACACCGACCCGGTCGCCCCGCACGCTGACCGGCAGATGCAGACGCGTCCGGCCCTCCCGCAGCTCCTCGTGGTACGGCCGCTGCGAACCGAAGGCCCGGCCGACCGGGCTGTTGTAGACCGACACCGGTTCCAGGACGTGCGGCAGCACCGACACGGGTTGCAGCACGGTCAGTCCGTAGTCGGCCATGAACAGCTCGACATCCTCCGCGCCGTACTGTTCGAGCAGTGCGGCGCGGAGAGCGTCGAGCAACGCATGGGGCGCCGCCGTGCGCAGTGCGCGCTCAGCGGCCACAAATCTGTTCACGATGGAAAACACACCTATCTGTTGCCGGAGGCCGCGGGTTCCACAGGACAGCGACCTCGCTCGTCCCGGCCTCGACCGTCGCTCAATGCCTCAATGGCCCGTCCGCGCACCTAGTACGCTGACGGGCATCCCAGTGCCTGCGAAAGTGTGACTGTGACTGCCTTCCGCCCCCGCCCGGAGCCCGACGAGGTCGCCCGTATGACCTCCACGGCCGGCGAACTGCTGGAAGTGCTGTGGGGCCGCGCCTCGACCGCCCCCGCTTCCGCGTCCCAACTGCGCGTGCTGTTCGTCCTGGAACACAACGACGGCATCAACCTGCGCACCCTCACCGACCACCTCGCCTCCACACCGCCCTCGACCAGTCGCCTGTGCGACCGACTGCAGGCCGCGGGCTTCGTGGAGCGCGTGGTGAGTCCGGCCAACCGGCGGGAGGTGCGGTTGCACCTCAGCAGTCGGGGGCGGGCCTTCCTCGTCGACCTGCGCGCTCGCCGGGAGCAGGTGCTGCGGGCGGTCCTCGACCAGATGCCCGCCGCCAAACGGACCGCACTGATGGAGGGGCTGGACGCGTTCTGCGAAGCCGCGGCCCTGCAGATGCACGACGACGCCGAGTCGTCCGACAGCCGGACCGCCTGAGCGATCCGCCGTGGCACCGGGCCTCGCGTCGCACACGGGTCCCGAGGATCAGTGCACGGAGCTTCCCCCGCCCACCGGAACATTCAAGATCCTTCCCCATGCGCGTCCGACACCGCTACTTTGTTGCCTGCCGACTATAGTTGTCAAATGGCAAGTGTCGGTCGCTGGTCTGCCTTCATCGGAGTTCTGTCTTGCCATGCGGACCGAGTACCCCGACCGCCGCGACCTAGGGCTGTGGCGAAGGTCTCGTGAAGACCACGTTCACCCTCCGCACACCGCCCGCCCCGCGCCTCACCCGGCAAAATGTGGCCCCCTCACGGCAGTTGGCTTCCGGCCTGTTCGGCCCATGGGGACGACGAGGGACATGAAGCGCCGAAAGCCGGGTAAGCGCGCCCCGACAAGACGTCCTGCCCGAACGGGGGCAGGCTGGGCGACCAGGGAAGGCTGACAACTGTGACGACACGCGTGGATGTGACGACGGAAGCTGTCGCGGAGCTGCCGCACATCACCGAGCCGCGAAAGGTCGCCCCGCAGGACGCACGAGAACTGACCAGGCTCTTCCTCGACCAACTGGCGACACTGGAAGAGGGAACCCCCGAGCACCAGTACGCCCGCAACACCCTCATCGAGATGAACATGTCGCTGGTGCGCTACGCGGCCAAGCGCTTCCGCAGCAGCGGCCAGGACATGGAAGACATCATCCAGGTCGGCACCATCGGACTGATCAAGGCCATCGACCGGTTCGAGGTCTCCCGCGACGTGCAGTTCACCAGTTTCTCGGTCCCCTACATCGTCGGGGAGATAAAGCGGTTCTTCCGGGACACCTCCTGGTCGGTCCATGTGCCCCGCCGACTCCAGGAGGCCCGCTCCGAACTCACCAGGGCCGTCGACGAACTCGGGTCGCGTCTGGGCCGCGCCCCCAAGGTCTCCGAACTCGCCGAGCTGATGTGCCTGACGGAGGACGAGGTCATCGAGGCCCAGATCGCGGCCAACGGCTACACGTCCGCGTCCCTCGACGCCGCCGTGGGCAACGACTCAGACGAAGAGAACGCGACGCTCGCCCACTTCGTCGGCCAGGAGGAGCCCGACTTCGCTCTCGTCGAGGACTTCCACGCCCTCGCGCCCCTCATCACCGACCTCAGTGAGCGGGACCGCCGCATCCTCCATCTGCGCTTCGTCGAGGAACTCACCCAGGCGCAGATCGGTGAACGCCTGAACATCTCCCAGATGCACGTCTCCCGCCTGATCTCACGCATCCTGACCGGCCTGCGCACACAGATGCTCGACACCGACTGACACCCCAGCGGGACAACGCGGCCCGACGGCCTCGCGCACGGCACCGCTCACGGTGGCGCCTGGTGCGCGAGGCCCCGCCAAGGATCAGGAACCGAGATGATGCTCATGCAGCATCTTCAACTCACCGTTCCTCCACTCCACACGAACGTAGTCTCGATCGCGGATCGAATCTCGGCGATGAACGGCCCGACCTGTGAGACGTCGGGTAGGAGCTTGGTGGATACCGGCTGCCCGACTCCTACATCGCGCTGATGACCGCGCACAACGGCGGCGCTCCGACCCGGACCCGGTCGTACGGCCACGCCATGCTCGCCCTCGACTACCGCGGGTACGGCAGGCACGGCGAGCCGACCGTGGTGCACGTCAACCAGGAGAACGGCTTGGTGATCACCCTGGTCGGGAGCACTTCGAGGCGTTCGTCAGGACACCTCCACAACACGAGCGTTCCTGCACGCTGCCGAACTACGCGGGCATGATCGCCGGCTTCGGCTGGACGAACTCGCCACCGTGGCCGGGGAAGGCGGGTAGCCGCACTCGCCAGGGCGACGGTGTATCCCGCAGTCTGCCGGCTCCAGGGCGCTGCCCTGGCGACGGTCTCCAAGCTCGTCGAGGCCGTCCAGTCCCGATGGCGAGCCATCAACACACCCCGGCTCGAACGCGGTGCTCTTCGCCGAGCAACCGGCTCTTCCCGACGGCGGGTGGTCCTCCGTAATCAAATAGGTAGTTCTACGGATCTCACGACCGGTCGAGTGCACAACGCTGTACCGGAACACCGGCCGCTCCGCGGGGCGGTGAGCTGCTTGTTTTGGGGCCCCTCGCGGCTGCCGCAAGTAGCTGCGAGTTGAGCGACGGCGCGACCGCAGCGGCACGAGAACAGGGGTGGGGATGAGACAGGCGCGTGCGCGACGTCCGATTGCAGTGCCGCCGCCGAGAAGGCAGCCCAGCCTGGCCCCTGTACCTGTCGTGCATACCGTGCCCCGAGCGCAGCGCAGTGTCCTTTGGTGGCTGGGCTGGCTGGTGCCGGTGATCGCCGCGCACCGGTTGTGCACACCCACCCGCGAGGACCGGGTCGTGGACCCTGTCGTGGAAAGGATCCAGTTCTGGCGTGCCGCACTCGGTCTTGTCTTGACCATCAGCGCCTGGCTCGCCTTCGGACTGGTGCCCCTGCGGGATATCCCCCGCCAATTCCAGCAGAACTTCGCCTGGGGCTTCAGCAGCCTTCAGCTGATCTTCTACGCGGCCTGGATCGCGATCGCGATGACGCCTCGTGGCCGCCGGCGGGCCGCGGCGGCACGGTGGCGCGGGCCGGTCCTCGCCTTCCTCCTCACATTCACGGCTTTCATCATCTTCATGCAAACCAGCCTCTCCCGCTGGCCGCCGGACTCGCCTGCGTCGGCCGTGAGCGGCCTGTGGCTGTGTCTCTTCGGTGGATACGGGGGCTTCCTGCTCATCCTCAACGGAGGGCGTACCGCCGACATCAACGACGGGCTGCCGACCGTCCTGCCCGTCTTCTCCATCCTGTGCATCACCCTCCCGTCGCTCGCAGATCCCATGTACGACAAGGTGCCTGTGCTGGTACGCCTGTTGCTGGGATTGACCGGTCCGGTGACGCTGCTGCTCCTGACCCGCTGGCAGCTGCGGCGCTTGCACACGCTTCACGGCGTACGTCTGTCTGACATGTGGCGCCGGATCTAGGGACCTCGCTGCCGACCATCACGGACGTGGTCGGCGCTGAGCACTCGGCACGGCTCCCCTCCCTCGCCTGTCGCAGTTACAAGGCGCTGACCAGGCCCTTGCTGTGGGCTTCAACTTCTCGGCGGACAAGGGCTGACAGGGCGCAGGCGGCACGGTCCGCCTCCCGTACCGCGGCAGGTGGGACCGCCACTCGGTCGGTCAGCAGGCCGTCAACCGAGCCTGGTCGAACAGGCCGTCGCCACCAGCACGAACCACGTGGTGGCGAAGTGACTGCGAGGACCGTCGCGACCGGGACCGTCGACGCCTTGGGAGCAGCCGCTGAGCGGGCGCACCGGCCCGGTCACCACCGTCCAGGTGAACCAGTCGAGCGGACGCACGCTGGATCTCCGGCGGCGAGGACGGCTGCCCCTCGCGAGCATGCGGCGGGTCGACGCTCCCCAGCAGCGGAACCAGCACGTGAGACGACCAGTCCACGCATTGGCGAATGCGTGAAGATATGACTTCGCCCTGTTTGCTGAGGTGGGAGACCCGCTGGTGCCAGGAAGGGGACGGCGATGACGCTGGTCGGCAGAGCCGAGGAACTCGATCGGCTCAGCTCGGTGCTCGGCCGTTTGGGGCAGGACGGCGTCCCCGCCGTCGTCGACTTCGCCGGCGACGCCGGCATGGGCAAGAGCCGGCTGCTGAGCGAGGTCTGTGCGCGGGCGCAGCGGCTCGGGCTGGCCGTGGTCCGCGGCAGGGCCACGGAGTACGAGCGGCACACTCCGTTCCAGGCCTTCACAGACGCGTTCGCCGACGTCGACCGTGCCTTTCTGGACTCGGGTGCCGTACCCGATGCGGCGGCGCCCGTGCTGCGGGGCGTCGACGGTGCGCAGGGCGCGGACAGCCGCGACCGGTTCGGTCTTTACCGTGCTGTGGCAGAGGTGCTGACCGGGCTCGGCGAACGCGGCGGGCTGGTGATGGCCCTGGACGACCTCCACTGGGCTGATCCCGCCTCTCTGGAGCTGTTGGACCACCTGGTACGGCACCCGGTGAGCGGCCGGGTGCTTCTGCTCGTCGCTCGTCGGCGGCGTCAGACGCCGCCCTCTCTCGCCGCTGCCCTCACGCGCGGCGTCGACACCGGAGCCGTACTGCCGATGGTTCTGCGGCCGCTGCCCGAGCGGGACTCGATCGAGGCGTTCGCCCCTGACCTGCCGCCGGCCGTCGCGAAGCAGATCTACGCATCCAGCGAGGGCAACCCGCTCTACCTCCGATCCCTGCTGCACGCCTACAGGCGCGGTGCCTCATCGCCCGGCACCACCGCCCAGGGCCACGACGCCACAGCGTCCGGCGTGTCGAGCGGCCTTGCATCCCTGCTGTTGGACGAGCTGAGCGCGCTGACCGAGGCACAGCGCCACGCCCTCGAAGCGGTGGCGGTCCTCGGAGACCACACCACACCCGCCATGCTGACCCTGACGGTCCCGCACACCACGGCGGACGAACTCGACGACTGCCTGGACGCGCTGGCCAGGCGTGACCTGTTGCGCATGGGATCCGACGGCCGCTGGACGCTGCGCCACCCGCTACTGCGTGCTCTGGTCTACGAGAACACCGCCGCAGGGCGCCGCCTGTCGATCCACCGCGGCGCGGCGGACGCACTGGCGCGGGCCGGAGCGTCAGCCGCCGAGCGCGCTCATCACGTCGAGCGGTCGCTGCACGACTGGGATCCCGCGGGGGCGGCCGTACTGACCGAGGCGGCCGCCCACTTTGCCCATACGGCGCCCGCGACCGCTGCCCATCTGCTGGACGTCGCACTCCGGCTCATGCCGTCCACGCCCGTATACGCAGAGCACCGTGGGGAGTTGACGCTGGCCCGCGCCCGCGCTCTCGCCGTGGGAGGCAGTCTGCGGGAGAGCCGCGACCTGTTGCACACGCTCATCAGTGGATCCGGGCAGGACCACACATCGCTGCGCGGGGACGCCATCGCGCTGTACGCCGCGCTGGAACGGCACCTCGGTCACTCTCCGGAGGCGACCGCACTATTGCGACGCGAGTTGGCCGGCGACCCTCTTCCCGGGCCCCGCCAAGTGGTCTCCCTCGGGCTCGCGCTGGGCATGGCCGCCCTGAACACCGTGTCCTATCCTGACGTACGCCACGTCATCGAGCAGACGCTCGCAGTGGCACGCTCCCACGGCGACCTGACAGGAGAGCTGGGAGCTCTGGCACTGGGGGCCTTGGGAGAGGCCTACGAAGGCGAGACGGCAGCCGCCCGAGTGTTCGCCGACGCCGCCGCCGCGATCGCGGACAGTCTGACCGGCCCCAACCTCACAGAACTGGGGGAAGCGCTGGTGTGGCTGGCCTGGGCGGAAGCCCTGCTGGAGCGCTACGCCGACGCGGAACGCCATGCCGGCCGCGGTCTGGACATCGCCCGTCGCGGCGGCCAAGTCCACGTTCTGCCGCACCTTTTGAGCAGCAAGGCCTTCGTGCACCTCAACACCTGCGAGCTGTCGGCCGCCCTGGAGTCGGCCGAGGAGGCGGAGTCCGTCGCTCGCGCGATCGGCAGCAGCGACCTCCTCGCCTTCACCTTGTGCTTCAAGGCCCTGATTCTGCTTGTGCATTGTCCCCTGGGTGACACCAGGGCACTGGAGACCGCAGAGGAGGCCGTGGCCACGGCCGGCCGAAGCAGCCACTGGTGGGCTTCGCTGGCCAGGTGCATGCTCGGCCACACGGCGCTCGTGAACGGTGATCCGCACCGAGCGCAGGAGTCGATCCTGAAGGCTGGCGGCCCCGGACTTCTCCGACTGCAGCCTTCGATACGCCCCGGCCAGCTGGACACCCTCGTCAGCACCGCGCTCGCGACTGGTGACTCGGAGCAGGCCGCGCGCTGGGCCGCATTGGCCGTCGAGGAAGCCGACCGGATGGGACTGAGCGGGCAGCACGGGGCTGCGCTGCGCGCGGAGGCCGCGCTGGCCCAGCATCACGGCGACCACCGCGCGGCCGCGGACCTCTTCGCGCGAGCCGCGCAGGCGTACGTAACCACCGGCGCGACACTCTGGGAGGCGTACTCCCTGCTGTTGGCGACCTCCCAGGCGCAAGCCGCGGGCGACGGTCCCCGCGCCCTCGTGATGTGGGAACGGGCCAGCCGCATCGCCGGCCAAGGCGGCGCACGCCTGCTGTCCGACCTGGCCGCACTCGTCCGCCCCCAACCCGAAAAGCTTCAACCGACACCCACCGAACTCGACCAACTGACCACACGAGAAAGGGAGGTAGCCGAACTCGTCGCCGAAGGACTGAGCAACCAGGCCATCGCGACGAAGCTGTACCTCAGCCGCCGTACCGTAGAGACCCACCTCTCAGCCATCTACCGGAAGACCTCCGTACCGTCCCGATCAGCGCTGGCAGGCCTCATAACACGTACCGCCCTCGATCGACGCGCATGAACAGCGCGACTCAGCGTGTCCTCTTGCGTGGTCGCCCGGGCGGAGAGGGTAGAGGGCTGGCCAACGGTTCCGGTGTTGGCGACGACGCGCCGCTGTGCGAGTCGGTGTCCGGCGGTGTCAACAGCGAGAGCGGTGCGGGACGAGGCACAACTGACTACGACCTTGAGGCTGGTGAGGAATCGAGGCGGGACCGGTTCGTACGCGCCGGACTCGGCGGGCCGGGGGTACTGGAGCGACCCTTGGCGGAGCTCTCGGTGGTGTCGTCCAGCGGTAGTTCCCCCGAACCCCGCACGATCAAGCGTGTCGGCACGGTCACCGTACGGGACCGGGTACGGTCACCGTCCATACGTGCCAAGGCCGTGGCCGCCGCCGCCCGGCCGATCTCCTCGGGGTCCTGGGCGACGACGGTCAGGGCGGGGTCGAGGGCCCCGGCCAGTTCCACGTCGTCGAAGGCGACGAGCGCCACATCCTTGCGCTTGCTGCGGGCGAGCTCGCCGACTATCCCCAGCGCCACGATGTTGTTCCCGGCGAAGAGCGCGGTCGGCGGATCCGGCAGAGCCAGGAGCTGGGCCGTCGCCGCCGAAGCGGCGTGCCGGTCATGGGCGTTGGCAATCAGGGCACGGTCGGCGGGCAGCCCCGCTTCCTGCAGGGCCTCGCGGTAGCCGGCCAGGCGCTCGCGGCGGGTGTACAGCTTGACGGGCAGGTCGCCGACGAAGCCGATGCGGCGGTGTCCGTGGGCGACGAGGTGGGCGACGCCCTCACGGGCACCGACGCGGTTGGAGCTCACCACGCTGTCCGTAGCCAGGCCCACACCGGGGCGGTCGAGGAAGACGACGGGCAGGCCCGTGGTGCGGTGGGTCTTGAGATGGGAGTGGTCGGCGCCCACGGAGGGTACGACCATCAGGGCGCTCACCCGGCGAGCGAGGAACTTGTCGGTCAGGGCGCGCTCCCGGTCGGGGTCGTCCGCGGAGGAGCCCATCAGCAGGGTCAGCCCGCGGTCGCGGACGGTGTCCTCGATGCTCCTGGCCACGGCCCCGAAGAAGGGGTTTGCCAGATCGGGGATGACCAGCCCGATGGTGGTGTCGGGCCCCCCGACACGGATGTTGCGAGCCATCAGGTTCGGCTGGAAGCCCAGCTTGGCGACGGCGGCGAGGACCTGTTTCCTGGTCTCGGCGGAGGCAGGGCCGTCCTCGTTGAGGACACGGGAGACGGTCTTGGCGCTGACCCCTACCTCGCGGGCGACGTCGGCCAGGGTGGGGCGGCGGCTGGCTGCCATGGAGGAAACGGTCTCCTGTGCTCGTCGGGTCCGGCCGCGGCCTCGGCCGGAACCTGTGAGTGTGTCGTCAGTTGGCCTTGACTCCCGCGGCCTTCGCCGCTTCGGAATCGGCTACGACAGTACCTCCGGTCTCGTCGACGGTGAGCGCCCCGGTCATGATGGCGACGACCTCCGCCATCGAGTGGTCCGAGGGCTTGATCACCGCGGCCCGCCGGCCCAGCCGGTGGACGTGGATACGGTCCGCGATCTCGAAGACATGCGGCATGTTGTGGCTGATCAGCACCACCGGCATGCCCTTGTCCCGGACCCGGCGGATCAGGTCCAGGACCTGTCCGGACTCCTTGACCCCGAGAGCGGCGGTGGGCTCGTCCATGACGACGACGCTGCCGGCCCAGGCGACGGCCCGGGCCACCGCGACGGCCTGCCGCTGTCCACCGGAGAGCGTCTCCACCGACTGTGTCAGCGAGCGCAGTCCGATCTTGAGGTCGGCCATGTGCTCGGCGGCCTCCTGGCGCATGCGCTTCTTGTCGAGCATCCGGAAGGCGCTGCCGAGGATGCCCGGGCGACGCAGCTCGCGTCCCAGGAACATGTTGGAGGCGATGTCCATGGAGGCGGCGACGGCCAGATCCTGGTACACGGTCTCGATGCCATGCGCGCGGGCGCTCTGCGGACCGGAGAAGACGATCGGTTTCCCGTTCAGCCTGATCTCGCCCGCGTCCGGGATCACCGCGCCGGTCAGTGCCTTGATCAGACTTGTCTTGCCGGCGCCGTTGTCGCCGATCACGGCCAGGACCTCACCGGGCAGCAGGTCGAAGTCGGCGCCGTCGATGGCGGTGACATGGCCGTACCGCTTGACCAGACCACGGGCCTGGAGCACGGGCGTGGGAGTGGAGGTGGCGGTCATCGGGCCTTCTTCCGGGAGATCTGGTCGACGGTCACCGCGAGGATCACCAGGACGCCGGTGATCAGCGTCTGGTAGATCGAGGCGACGCCCATCAGCTGGAGCCCGTTGCGGAACACCCCGACGATGAGGACACCGATGAAGGTGCCGAGCACCGAGCCGCGGCCGCCGAAGAGGCTGGTGCCGCCCAGCACCACCGCGGTGATGCTGTCGAGGTTGTCGGTCTGGCCGGCCTGCGGATCGCCCACTCCGGTGCGGGAGATGAGCAACAGGGCGGCGATGCCGTAGAGCAGGCCCGCCACGGTGTAGATGCCGATGGTCAGCCGGGAGGTGCGGATTCCGTTGAGGCGCGCGGCCTCCTGGCTGTTGCCCAGCGCGTAGACGTGCCGGCCCCAGCCCGTGCTGCTCAGCGCGTACGCCAGCAGCAGGAACAGGGCGATGGTGACCAGCGAGCCGTAGGTGATGTCGGTGTGACCGAGCGGGAAGGTCTCGCCGAGGGCCGTCAGCGGGCCGGGCAGGTTGGTGACCGTCTGCTCCGCGGAGTAGATGTGGGTCAGCGCGAACGCCACGTTGAGCATGCCGAGCGTGACGATGAACGGGGGCAGCGGGATCTTCTGCACCAGCAGCCCGTTCACCAGCCCGAAGCCCGCGCAGACGACGATGCCCAGGGCGATGGCGAGCAGCGGCGGCAGCGTGCCCTGCGCCGCCATCTTGGCGATCACGATGCTGCCGAAGGCCATCACCGCACCGCAGGACAGATCGATGCCCGCGGTCAGGATGATCAGCGTCTGCCCGATGGCGAGTGTGCCCACCACCATGACCTGCTGCACGATCAGCGAGAAGTTTCCGCCGGTCAGGAACTGGTCGGTGGAGAGGGAGAAGTAGGCGCAGGCCAGCAGCAGGGCGGCCAGCGGCCCGGTGGTCGGTGCCGTGAGCAGCCTGCGGGCCGTGGTCGGCGCCTTGAGTTCGGCGTACGGCGATGAGGTGCCCGGTGGCGTGGTCGTGGCGGTCATGCTGAGTCCTTGTCGGAAGACTGTCGTACGGTCACGGCGGCGGCTCAGCCCCAGCAGTTCTGCAGACCGAAACCGGTGTCCTTCGAGGTGACCCCGGCCTGCGGCTTGTCGGTGATGAGGTTGACGCCGGTGTCGGTGTAACCGGACGCCTTCTTGCCGTTCTTGGCGTAGTCCACGACGGCCTGGACGCCCTCGGAGGCCATCTTCAGCGGGTACTGCTGCGAAGTGGCGGCGATCTTGCCGTCCTTGACGGCCTGGGTGCCGGTGCAGCCGCCGTCGACGGAGACGATCAGCACGTCCTTCTCCCGGCCCTTGGCCTTGAGCGCGGTGTACGCGCCGAGCGCGGCCGGTTCGTTGATCGTGTAGACGAGGTTGATGTCGGGGTTCTTCTGGAGGCAGTTCTCCATCGCCGTCTGGCCCTTGGCCTGGTCACCGCCGGTGTCCTGGGCGCAGGCGACGTCCTTGTCGGTGGCGCCGAAGCCCTCCAGGAAACCGTTGTGCCGTTGCACGCCCACCGAGACGCCGGGCGCCAGGTCGAGGGCGGCTATCTTCGCCGTCTTGCCCTTCATGGCGGCCTTGGCGTACTGGCCGATCAGCTTGCCGGCGTTCAGGTTGTTGGTGGCGAAGAGGGCGTCGACGGCGCTCTGCGGCTCGGTCGGCGTGTCCAGGGCGATGACCAGGACGCCCTTGGCGCGGGCCTTGGCGATCGCCGGCACGATGGCCTTGGAGTCGCTCGGGGTGATCAGGATGCCCTTCACACCGGAGGCGACCATGTTCTCGATCGCGGTGACCTGACCGGCGTTGTCGCCGTCGAACTTGCCGGCGGCGGTGACCAGTTGCGCGCCATCCGCCTTGGCGGCCTTCTCCGCGCCCTCCTTCATCTTCACGAAGAACGGGTTGGTGTCGGTCTTGGTGATCAGACCGACCTTGATGCTGCCCGAACCGGCGCTGGTGGAACTCGATCCGGAACCGGACCCGCAGGCGGTCAGCGTGAGCGCGGCGACACCCGTGCACGCGGCGACTCTGAGGAGGGAGACGGGCAGACGAGAAGTGCGAGACATGAACGGCTCCTGGCGGGATTGCGAGCGACGCGGCCGGCATCGGGGGATGCCGTCCCGAGGTGTCATCGTTGACATATGTCATCGTTGACACCGCATGGCGAGGATGATGGACTCCGGTTCCCGGCAACGTCAATGCCTTGCGCCAGTCACAAATCGGCAACGCGCGGCCGGAGCGCCCGTAGGCCCGTCAGAGAAGAGCAGCCCATGAGCCCGCCCCGGATCACCGTCCTCGGAGAGTGCGTCGCGGACGCCTTCGTCGATCCCGTGAGCAGGTCGGGTGAGCTCGCCCTGCGCGTCCTGCCGGGCGGCGGCCCCGCGAACACGGCGGTCTCCCTGGCCCGGCTCGGCACCCCGGCGCGCTTCCTCGCGCGCCTGTCCGACGACGTCTTCGGCCGCCTCTTCCGCGCCCACCTGGAGGCATCCGGAGTGGATCTGGCGTCCGCCGTCCGGGCCGCCGAGCCCAGCACGCTGGCCGTCGCGGAGCTGGACGAACGAGGCCAGGCGGCGTTCTCCTTCCACGCCCAGAACACCGCCGACTGGCAGTGGACAGCCGGTGAGCTGGCCGGGGTCGACCTGTCCGAAAACGTTTGCCTGCACACCGGTTCCCTGGCTCTGGTCCGGGAGCCCGGCGCGGCGGTGGTGGAGGACTTCCTGGCCGAGGCCGCGCCTCGGGCGACGATCAGCATCGACCCCAACGTCCGGCCCCTGCTCGTGGACCTCGGGGTCTACCGGGCCCGCCTCGCCCACTGGTGCGGCCTCGCCGACGTGCTGCGGCTCAGCGAGGACGACCTGGAGCTGCTGCTCCCGGGCACCCCGCCCGAGGAGGCGTGCGACCGCTGGCACGCCGCCGGAGCCCGGCTCGTGGTGATCACGCGGGGCGAAAACGGCGTCCTGGCCTCGCTCGACGGCGAACGGGTGCGCCTGCCGGCCGTGCCGACGGACGTGGTCGACACCGTCGGTGCGGGAGACTCCTTCACCGCCGGGCTGCTCCACCACCTCGGCACCCGCGGCCTGCTCGGCGGCCGACTGCCCGACCTCCGCCTCGACGACGTCGCCGAAGCCTGTCTCTTCGGCACCCGGGTCGCGGCCCTGACCTGCGCGGTCCCCGGCCCCAACCCGCCCTGGGGGCACCAGCTGACCCCGCTCAGCAGCGCCGACCACGCCTGACGGCCCCGACAGGGCCCCACGGACCCCGACCGACTCGACCGACACGACCGACACGACGACGAAGGACACACCACCATGCCCAAGACCCTGCTCGCCGAGTTCACTGCCCGCGAGGGGGCGGAGGACGAGGTCGCCCAGCTGATCCTCGACTACGCCGAGAAGGTGCGCGAGGAGGAGGGCAACCTCGTCTTCGACGTCCTGACCAAGGAAGCGAATCCGCGCGCCTTCTGGATCTACGAGGTCTACCGGGACGAGGACGCCTTCCAGGCGCACCTCAGGGCTCCTTACGGCGGCCCGTTCAACGCCGTGCTCGCCCCTCTCATCGAGGAGGACGCCTCGGTACTGACCTTCCTCGTCCCGGTCGGCTGACCTTCACCGGCTCAGCCGTCGATACGGCGAGTGCTCCAGAAGGGGAACCGCACCCCGTCCGGCGCATCCAGTGGGAGTAGTGGGAGATCACCTGGTGGGCTGACCTGGGTCGGAACGGGCGGCGAGGGCGGGCCGTTGGTGTACGGCTTGCCGCCAGGCGTGCTGGACGGCGGCGTGCAGGTGTGCGGTAGCGCTGGGGAGGTCGCCGGTGAGATGGATGGGGTCGGCCACGTGGACGTGCAGGGCTGGGCGGCGTAGCGGCGCGGTGAGCAGGCCGCCCACCTGCTTCGGCACGCTGCCGGAGATGATCCGGCGGGCCCCGGCATGCCCCAGCGGAACGACGGGGGCGCCGGTGACGAGAGCGAGGCGGGCGACGCCGGTACGCAAGGATTCAGGGGCCCGGTCGGCGGAGTCCCGACGCCGTGGGATGCGGCCCTCGGGGTAGATCACCACGACCCGGCCGGCGGCGAGTGCCTGGGCCGCGAGATCGAGTGCCGCGGCTGCCTGCCGGCTACCGCGATGAACCGGTATGTGCCCTTCTCGGGTGAGGACGTGCCCCAGGACCGGAACCCTCCAAAGTCCGGCGGCGGCAAGGACTACAGGCTCGGTGCCAAGGCCGCGCAATGCGGCCAGGACGACGCCGGGATCGATCAGCGCCGTGTGGTTGGGTGCTACCACGCTGCCGGGGGCGATCGCGCCGACCTCACCCGTGGTCACGGACAACCGGCCGAGTACGGGGACCACGATGCGGGCGAGTGTGGTGAGCATGAACTGCCATTCCTTCGGTGTCTCGAAAGCCGGATGTGCTGCCTGCCAGTCGTGCAGGTGCCCGTCATCGTCACATCCGAGATGCCGGGCCGCATGAGTACGTGTACTCACGGAGGGCGAACTCCGATGTGCCTGGCGGCGATGCTCATGTGCGCCTCTCGTCGGAAGGTGCTTTCTCGGGATCTCGACACCGGACGCCGTCCGTGGCGGCTACGTAGTTTTACCGATGCGGTGACCTCCGCAGCCGCCTACGTTGGCCGGTCACGAAGCAAACGGCACGGTGTCCGTACCAACGATTCCCGGGAGGGTCGCCCCGCCGCCGATGCGTTCCTTTGAGAGACCCTTGGCCGAACCTGCCCGACACCGCTATGCCAAAGGCGTCGACCGCGTCTCGATGGGCGCTCCAGGACCCTCGACATGCGTGCTGGACGTGGTCGCGAGAACCGCCGTCCAAGGCGTGGCCCTGCCCCGATCTGCGGGCGGGGCGGCAGGCGGAGATCGTCGGAGAGCTGTGGCAGTTACCCCCCTGCCCCTTTGCGCCGGCGCTGATTGTGAGACTCACTGCATGATTCCCAAGTTGTCCTTGCACAGCCCTCGTTGGCTCGACTTCGATGGGGTGACAGCCGAGGAGGTGAAAGCGCTCCAGGAGCAGATGGCATCCACAGCTGGCACCGGCACCGGCGATGAATGGCGGCAGGCCTGGACGTACATGGCCGAAGGCCTGATGGATGACGGCGTCGTGTCCGAAGGGGCCTACGCGGCCCTGCCACATCTCGTCGAAACGGCAGCGGCTCTGCCGCCGGAACGGTCCGTGGATTTCTGGGTGGACCTGGGATTCATTGTGACCGCGGATTACAGGCCTCCCGTCCCGGGGGATCTCGAGGCGGGGTTCAACGCCGCACTGCATCTGGCGGGGCGGGCGGCCTTGCAAAGCCTCTTTGCCGCGAACGCTCCCCCGGAGGTCTGCGCCCACCTCGCGCTCTCCTGCGTGGCCTTCGCCGGCCACCACATGGGCGAAGCGCTGAGGCGGCTTGTCGAACCCAAGGAGAGCGGCCTCCTGCTGATCTGTCCCGGGTGCGAGAGTGACACCGAGATCCCCGACTTCTTTGTGGACCCGGTGTGTCCGGCTTTCGACGCCCCGGATCCTTTTGAGCCCATCCATGTCCGCCAGGGAGATCACCCGTGGGGCGAGGTGGCTGCTGCATTGCGGGAGGAGGCGCTCGGGCAGGGGTGGGAGCCGTTCGTACGGGTGGCACGCCGAGTCGCGGAGGCGGGACTACCCTCGGAAGCACCGGGCCAGGCCGTTCTGTGCTTGGCCGCCGGTACGGTCGCGATCACGGCCAGCCCGCCACAAGCGGGGAGAGAATGGGCCCGCGAACTGATGATGCTCACCGGGTACTTCCGCTGCTGGGACTGCGAGCGGACATGGACGATCGCAGACGGGCTGGCAGTGAACCCCGCTGGAGCGCACCCCCAGAGCCACGTAACGACAACGGCTGCGGACTCCGACGGGCCGACTGCCACGCTGGCCTCTGCGGCGGCCGACCAACCGCATGAAGCGGCGCCCCGGTTCCGACAGGACGGCAACGCTCTGCCCGCGGGCGACGGCTCCTCCTGGGGCCACCTCTCGGTGTTCTCGAATTCCGAGGTCGGCGCGGCCGGGGGTGTCGACGCCCTGACGGTGGTGCCCCGCCCGGGTCAGCCAACCCTCGTGGCGGGAGGCGGAGACAGGGGCGTGGTGTGCCTGTGGAGCGTGGCCGACGGCCGACTCGTCCATGAACCACTGCTGGGGCATCATGACCGCATCCGCTCGATGACCGCTCTGACCCTGCGCGATGGCAGCACCCTTCTGGCGAGCGGAGGCGACAGCGGGACCATCGCCCTGTGGAATCCGCTCACAGGGCAGCCGGTTCGCGAACCGGCAGGCAACTGGCCCGGCGGAGTCACCGGAATGTGTACGGTGACCGTCCCCAGCGGTCGGATCCTGCTCGTCACCGCCACCCCCCGCGGCGCAGTCCGGTTGTGGGACCCACTCACCGGTGATCCCGTCGGACGCCTCAACCCTTATGGCAGTCCGATCCAGTCGATCACCGCTGTCCCGATCTCCGCCGACCACACGCTGATCGCGGCCGCCGACATGGGGGGCCGCGTTCACGTGTGGGATCCGGCCGTCGACGATCCCTGGGAACGAGGCGCGGCCGTCCAGTTGAACGCACCATCACTCAAAGGCGCCGACCATCGTGTGACAACTGTGGCGGCCGTTCCCACACCTCACGGAGCGGTTCTGGCCACCGGAGACAACCTCGGCATGGTCATGCTGTGGGACCTTGCCACCGGTGCCCCGATCGGCGAGCGTCTGCCGGCCTCGACAGGCACCGCCGGCCTACCGGTCATCACCGGCGCCACCCTGCCCGACGGCCGCACGGTCCTGGTCACCGGCAGCAAGAGCGGGCACAGACTGCGGATATGGGAACCAGAATCCGGAGCGGTGCGGCTCATCGCCCTGGACGCGACGCTGACCTGCCTGGCCACGGCAGGCACAGAACTGATCGTCGGACATGACCGCGGAGTCCTCAAACTCCCGCTCGCCAGACAATGAAGTGTTCGGCGGATCTCATCGTCGTGGTAAGCGCACAGGAACGCTGGTGCGTCGGCTTCTTCCCAGGGGCGCAGCAGCAAGCCCCCACCGGCGGGGAGCAGCCGCACACGTCAACACCGCGGACAGGGATGCCGGCGCCCCGGGGCAGCGTCGGCATCCCTGTCGCTGTGGGGTCAGTCCGTCACGCGGAAGGTGGCGTCACTGCGGGCTGTCGCGGTGGTGATCGGGTCGAGGCGCAGTTGGTAGGCGTAGTGGCGGATGTAGCGGTCGGGGAAGTTGTACGACTGGAACGACGACCAGGTGGCGTCGGCGAGGCCGTCGACCTTGCGGAAGGTTGCGTCCGCGGCGAACCGGCTGCTGCCGTCGTTGCGGACGAGCTGGAAGTCGTAGTTGGCGTGGCGCAGGAAGTAGCCGGGGTAGTTCACCGACTCGAAGGAGACGGTGCCGGTGCCCACCAGGCCGGGCCTGATGCGGAACTTGGCGTCGTCGCTGGTGACGTTCTGGTCGATGCGCACGTCGAAGTCGGCGTGCCGCACGTACCGGTCCTGGAAGTTGAACGACTGGAGCCGCTGGGCGGGGGTGTTGACGTACCGGGCGAGGACCCGGGCTTCCTCGGCTGCGGTGAGGTTCAGGATCGAGCCGTGACGCTTCTTGTCGACGCCCATGTTGTAGCTGCCCGATGCCGGGAGCTGGTAGGTGCCGACGGCGGCGGGGTTGGTCGTCCTGACCGGCATGTACCCGCGCCCTGTGGCGTACTGGTCGAGGTACAGGGTCCACTCGTCACGGTCGCGGAACTTCATCCACATCGGGCCCTCCACCTGGGCGCCGGTCAGACCGATGCCGGAGAGGTTGCCGAGGGTCGTCCAGGTACCGAGGATCGAGTTGCTGCCCTCGAGGGTGATCTGCCCGTCACCGGAGGCGCGTACGTAGCGGTAGTCGCCGACTCCGGAGGGCACCTCGACGATCTGCGTGTCGATGAGTTCCTGGGCGCCCGGGCGGTCGATGTAGATCTGCGGGGTGGTGATGGTGCGGAAGTCGCTGGTGCGGGCGTAGAAGACGCGGTGCTTCGTCTTGCCGTTGAGGGGCACGTTCGTCGACCAGTACAGGACGTAGTCGTTGGTCTCGGGGTTCCAGATCGCCTCCGGCGCCCAGGCGTTGCGTCCGTCGGGGATCGCGCCGGCGACGTTGAGCAGCCACGGCTCCGACCAGCTGACGAGGTCCGTGGATTCCCACACCACGATGTTGCGGCTGCCGTTGTTGATGGAGGCGTTCCAGTCCTGCCCGCAGCTGATGCACAGGTCGGTCGCGATGATCCAGTACTTGCTGCCGTCGGGCGAGCGCACCAGTGCGGGGTCGCGCACCCCCTTCGTGCCGATCGTGGAGCGCAGGATCGGAGCTCCGCCGTTGAGGTCGTTCCAGTGCAGGCCGTCCGCGCTGTGCGCGAGGTACATCTGCTGACCGCCGGACCCCTCACCGGTGAAGTGCAGCATCAGATAGCCCGGGTCGGCGGCGGCCGCCCGCTGAGGTGCGGCCAGGGACTGGGAGGTGAAGAAAAGGCCGACGGCGAGGAATATCGCCGCGAGCCGGGTGAGCAGTCTTGCCATGTGCGTGTCCTGTCTCTGTTGCGGGTGCCGGGACGGGGGGAAGCGGGGTGCGGGACACGTGACCACGAAAGCCACGGGGGACAGCCGCGGATTCAGCAGCGTGGTGGTGGCTGACTGCGCGACGGCAGTGGCCTTCCCCGTCGTGGCCGTCGCGCCGCCGGAAAGGACGGTGCGTGCCTTCGTCTCGGCGAAGGGCCGGCGGACGATCGGTGCACGCCGGCGGAGGCGGGAGCAGCGCTCATGACAGAGACATCCTTGTTTCACGTCGCGGAGCGGAAGCGGGTCGTCAAGAGGGGGCCAGCAGGGCCTAATTGTTCGGTCTGTCGGACATCGTTCGTGAATTCGGCCAAAAGTTAGAGCTGGGTAAAAGCGAGTGTCAAGAGGGGCGAAAGCAGCAAAGCAGTGGTGCCTCCCTTCCGTGCTCGGGACGGGGCCGTGCGCATCAGGAGACGCGTCGGCGCGTCGCGCATAACGAAAAACCCGGGACGGACGAAAACGCGGGGCAGCCTCCGGGCCGCGACCCGACACGCGTCCTCCGGACTCGCTCCTGGCACACTGTCGCCTCGACACATCGGCAGGACCACGGAACGGGTGGGCAGGGGTGCGCTCGCGGAACAGGCAGGAACAACCGGACGTCGCCGTCGTCGAGGCGGCGCGGACCGGGGACGCGCAGGCCGCGGAACAGCTGGTACGGGACTGCCTGCCGTTGGTCTACAACATCGTCGGACGGGCGCTGGACGGGCACAGCGATGTCGACGACGTGGTCCAGGAGACGATGGTGCGGGTCCTGGACGGATTGCCCGGACTGGAGCGACCGGACCGGTTCCGGTCCTGGCTCGTCGCCATCACCGTGCGACAGATCCGTGACCGGTGGCGCAGAGGGCGCACCCAGGTCGCCGCGGACCCCCTGGAGGAGAACGCCCATCAAGCGGACCCACAGGCCGACTTCGCCGATCTGGCGATCCTTCGGCTCGCGCTGTCGGGCCAGCGGCGCGAAGCGGTGGAGGCCGCCCGCTGGCTGGAGGACGAGGAACGCGAAGTACTCGCACTGTGGTGGATGGAGAGCGCGGGCGAACTGACCCGCGGCGAACTCTCGACCGCCTGCGACCTCACACCGCAGCACGCGGCGGTCCGGGTCCAACGGGTCAAGGAGCGGTTGGAGACGGCGCGCACCGTCGTACGGGCCGTGACGGCCTCGCCGCGCTGCCCCGACCTGGCCGTCGTCCTCGCCTCATGGGACGGGCGCCCGTCCGGACTGTGGCGCAAGCGGCTGGCCCGCCATGTCCGCGACTGTCCGCAGTGCCTGTCCAACTCCTCCGACCTGATACCGGCGGAGGGGCTCTTGGCCGACCTCGCACTGGTGCCGGTGCCGGTCGCCCTGACCGGCCTGGTGCTGGCCAGGACGCTGGGGCAAGGCTCCGCAGGAGCAACCACAAGCGCGAGCACGAGCACGCATACGGCGAGTGGTGCGAGCCGTGCGGCGCGGACGCTCGGCAAGCTGGCCGCCAAGCCCGCGGCGGCCGCAGCCGCAGGGGCCGTCACGCTGGCGGCTGCCGGTACGGCCTGGTATGCCGCCACGGCATCGCACGAGCAGACCGCACCGCCCGCCGCCGTGGCCCCGCCGGCGCCCACCCCCTCGTCCGTGCCACCGAAACCGTCCGCCTCCCCCACGGCAAGTCCGACACCGGTGTCGACACCGACACCGACCTCCACATCGACGCCGACAGCATCCCCGGCGACGACCGCCGACGCACGGATTTCGGGGCGGCACGCCCTGCGTTCCGTCGACAGCCCGGGCGCCTACGTGAGCCAGTCCGCCTCACTGGGCGTCCTCGGCCCGGTCGGCGCCGACAGCTCCGCGTCCACCCGCCAGGCGGCCACCTTCACCTTCGTCCCCGGCCTGGCCGACCCCCGCTGCTACTCCCTCAGGGACGCCACGGGCAGGTACCTGCGGCACTACGCCTTCCGCATCCGGCTGGACCTCAACGACGGATCCGCCATCTTCCGCAAGGACACCACCTTCTGCCCCCGTTCCGGTTCCACGGCCGGTTCGGTCGCCCTGGAGTCGTACAACTACCCCGGCCGTTACCTCCGCCACCGGGACAACCTCCAACTGTGGCTCGACCGTTCAGGGAACACGGCCTCCGACCGGGCCAGCCGCTCCTTCGTCGTCGTGGCGCCCTGGACCTGACACCGCGGGGCCGGTCGATGCGTTACGGGTGGGTGAGCCGGTCATCCCTCGTCGCGACAGAGGCAGAAGGGGTGGCCGGCGGGGTCGAGGAGCACCCGGACGTTTTCTTGCGGCTGCACCTCTGCCACCGTGGCGCCCAGGGCGACGGCCTCTGCGACCGCTGAGTCCAGATCGCCGACCTGGAAGTCGAAGTGCATCATGGGACGCTGTTCGCCCTCGACCGGTGGCCAGACCGGAGCCCGGTAGCCTTCGGCCTGCTGGAAGACGAAGAAGGGCCCTTGCGGTGAGGCGGCGACGACGGCGGTTCCGGGTTCCTCGTGTCCGATGTGCCAGCCGAGGAGTTCGGCGTAGAACCTCGCCAAGCCGCCGGGGTCCGGCGCCTCGATCGCGGTTCCCCACCACATGCCATCAGTACGAGATTTCATTCCGGCAGCCTGCCTCACGATCCCGTACTTGTCGCGGATGAGGTGCGGTGAGACAGCGGTTCCTGCCGGACGCGTCACCTCGTACGGCCGTCAGAGGCGGGCCTCGGTGAGGATGCGGTCCATCTGGGCCCGCGGCAGCATGGGGTTGGCCGCTGCGTCGTCGGCGACCTTGGGTTCCGGATCCGTCAGCAGCCGCTCCAGCAGTTCCGCGGTGACGTTGGGATGACGGGCGGCACCGGCACGCAGGAACCCCTCCTCGAAGTCCGCGAACCGCCGGAGCACCGACACGGGCAGCTCGGGGTCCTTCAGAGCGAGGACGCGCACCTGCGGGTCCGGCTGGTCCACGAAGCCGCGCAGTACCTGGCGCGGGAAGTTGGGGTGGTCCACCAGCAGTGGCCGGATGTGGGAAACATCGCCATGGGCGCGGAGCAGCCGGACCAGGACCTGCGGCGGCGTGCCGGGGCGGCGGGCAGCGGCACGGCGCACGGACACGTCCGGGTCGTCGTCCAGGCGCTGCCATGCCTCGTCCGGCAGGTCCCGGCCGGCTGCCAGAACTCGGCGGAACACGGCGTGCGGGCTGTCGAGGTAGGTCAACCGCTCGGCGAGCGGAGCGTCCCGGAGCCAGTCCGGCTCGTAGGAGGGCCAGTCAAGGGCGACATAGGCGTCGACGCTGCCGGCTGCTTTCTCGGCCTCGACCAGTGCGAGCAGCCGGTCGCGGGTCTCGGCGGTGACGTGGCGGCTGAAGGCCACCGCGAAGCGCACGGACGGATCCGCACAGTCCTGCAGCTGAACCACCATGTCGGCGGTCAGGTGCGGGTTGCGAGCCACTGCCTGCAGCACGGCTTTGTCCTCGGTCTTCAACAGCCGGGCGAACTGATCCGACGTCAAGGGGAGAAAACATGCGACGTTGGCCTGGACGGCCGGATCGGCGAGGCAGTGCGCATAGAGCTCAGGGGGAACCCCAGGATGCTTGGCCCTGGTGGCCGCGGCCCGCACCCCCGGGTCCGGATCGTGGAGCAGCGCCACCTGCACAGCCATCGGCCGGTCCCGCCAGGCCTCCGCGACAATCGCGCGCAGCTTGGGATCCGAGGCGACAGCAAGTTCCGCCGGTGGCCGGCCATAGGCCTCGACCAGATTCTCGATACCAGTCGACACCCCGCGCTCCACCATGGTCCGGATGAAGTCGGCATGGGCGTCGCGGATCGCCGGGTCGGGATGCTCGGCGATCCGGTGGCGCATCGCCGGGGAGATTCGGCCTCCGCGCAGGAGGACCGCCGAATCACTGCCGCCGTGCGTCAGGAGGGCCTCGACCACTACGTCCGGCAGCTGCCCCTTGCGCGTCTCCAGCCCGTGACGGCCAGCCCTGTGCGTGGCCAGTCGCACCAGGACGTCCAGCGGGGCGGCCGGGTTACGCCCCAGCCCGGACAGCCGCGGCTGCTTGAGATGGACCATGCGCAAACGCTAGCCGAGCCACGGCAACGCCCCTCGCCAGGCCTACGCTGACGTCACGTCAACCGCCCCGACAGAGAACGACCGATGCGCAGGGGTGCGCTCACACCTGTTCCTGGTAGATCCTGATTTCCGTGGGATGGCAGCTGCGGATGGTCGTCCAGAAGTCGTGAAGCCTGAGGCCGTCGGCCCAGCCGTCGAGTTCTTCGAGACAGGTGGCCCCTCGGAGGCGTGGATCCCGTACTGGCAGAGCCGAGCATCCGCGTCGGGCGTGTTCGCTGCGTCGAAGCGTTGCGAGCCAAAGCGCACGAACCTCAGCCACACCTCGTCCACGCCCAGCTCGGCGAGAGGCTGTTGCCCAGGGCTCAGCTCAAGTCGTAGCCGCTCCTGGGCCTGCTCTATGGGCAGTCTCTTCGACATTCCTGTCCGTCTGGGTCGCGAGGAAGTCTGACGTCTGACGTCGATCTTCTCAGCCCACCGCGGCCGCTGCCGTGGCCAGGGTTTATTGCAGAGCCGCGGTTCCGTGAGCGAAGCCGGTCGTCCCCGGCAGCCGTACGGCGCCGACGTTGCCGATCCACCGCGGCATCGTGGCATCGTGGCATCCGCACCGGCCACCAGAGGTGCTACCCCCGCCCGCGACCGTCCGCTACGACCATCTGAGCCCCCCTCGGTGATCAGACCCCCCGTCAGCACGCCTCAGTCGGGAGCTGGCTCTCCATCTCGCTGACACGGCGTCACCTTCGTGGCAAGGTCGGCAGTGATCGATTCGGCAGGCAGAGGGGCTTCCCGTGGAACCACAGATGTGGGACGCACTGGTCAGCGTGGCCAAGAAGGCATACACCGCCGGGCTGGGCGAGGGCACCGTCCCGCGACCGCTCATCATGCCGCTGGTACGCGGCGAGTTGGTCGGGATGGTCTGGGCCCGCCCACTGAAGGTGGGCCAGGACGCACTCACCGGAATCGCAGAACTCGCGAACATCGCCGCCGCGGCCGGCGCGGACGAGGTGGTCCTGGTCTGGGAGACCCACGACGTCGCCACCGCCTGCGAGCTGCCCATCGTCAGTCCGGCCCCGTGCCTGAACATGGTGCACGCCACCCGGGACGGGCACGTCCTGCATCAGTTCCCCTACGCCGAGCAGCTTCTGTCCCGCAGCGCCGAGGGCTGGGCGTCGATCGCCCCGGATTGGATGCCGGCCCCCGCGCCGCAGCCGGGCGGTGAACTGGCGCCGCCGATCCAGGCTGCGGTGGCCTACTCCTTCATCCCGATCGAGATCGACCACCCCTCTCCGTTCGGGGTCACCGTCGTACTGATGGAAGAGGACGGCTACCGGGTGAGCCTCACCGAAGCGTTCGCCCTCTGAGCCGCGGCACGGGTTTGCAACGACGACGCGCCTTCCCGCATCCGAGCCAAGGAAATCCTGAAGCTGGAGCTCGACCTTGCCCGTGTGCGATCGGTCGGCCGTGTGTGGGCGGCGGCCTGGGTGGTCGCCGGTGTCAGGGCTGGTCGCCCACGAGAGCGATGGCGCGTGTCTCGGGAACTCCCAGCATCAGCAGGCTCGTGATCGTCGCCGCTCGGGCGCCGGGGGTGCCGTTCGACCGGTCGCTGTCCGCGATGGCGAACACCACTCCGTAGGCGATCTGGCTGAGGGTGTCCGCCGGCAGGTGCTGTGCGAACACGGTGGTGTCCTGGCCCCGTTTCACGAGGTCGGCGAGGAGTTCGTCGACTGGTCCGAGAAGGGCGTGGATGGCTTCGCCGTACTCGCCCCGGCGCAGCGCCAGCAGCACGCGGTACCGGTGCGCGACCGGCCAGACGCGGGCGATGAATGCGACCCACGCCGCGTCCGCTGCCGCGCCGGAGGCGTTGACTTCGTTGAGCACGGCCGTCATCTCGGCGACGGCTCGTTCCGTGAGTGTCCGGATCAGGTCGAGGCGCGAAGGGAAATGGTCATAGACCGTGCGGCGGACGACGCCGGCAGCGGAGGCGATCTCGCCCATTCCAGCGTCGGGGTTCTCGCCGAGCAGATCGAGGGCGACGTCGAGGATGCGATCGCGTGTCTCGAGCATCGAGCGGACACGGGAGGACTCGGTGGACACCTCAGCAGTATTGCACACGGGTGTACAGTGAGACTGACTGTACACCCGTGTGCAGTGAAGAGTTGTGCCGTGCCTCGAAGCTCAGGAGATGAGAAGAAGGCCATGACCGCACCCACACCGCCTGCCCCGCCCCCCGTCCGCCCGTTCACCGTCTCGATCCCGCAATCGGAGATCGACGACGTCAAGCAGCGACTGGCCAGAACCCGGTGGCCGGATCCGGAAACGGTGGGCGACTGGTCGCAAGGGGTCCGCGTAGAGAACGCCAAGTCTCTGGTCCACTACTGGGAGCGTGGCTACGACTGGCGGCGCTTGGAGTCCGAGCTCAATCGCCATCCCCAGTTTCTGACCGAGATAGACGGGCTGGACATCCACTTCATCCAAGTCAGGTCCAAGAACCCCCACGCGATGCCGCTGATCCTCACGCACGGATGGCCGGGCTCGAACCTCGACTTCCTCAAGCTGATCGGCCCGTTGACCGACCCGGTCTCGTACGGAGGCGACGCCGCCGACTCATTCGACGTCGTCCTCCCGTCACTGCCCGGCTTCGGGTTCTCCCAGAAGCCCACGCAGGCCGGGTGGACCGTCTCGCGCATCGCCGACGCATGGGCGGAGCTGATGAAGCGTCTCGGCTACGCGAAATGGGCCGCGCAAGGCGGCGACTGGGGGGCCGTCGTCACCACCGCCCTCGGGGCCATGCAACCTGCGGGGCTTCTCGGAATTCACCTCAACACCCAGTACGCCTTTCCCGCACGCATACCCGACACCCTGACGCCAGAACAGCGCGACGCCATCGACGCTCTCGCCCTCTACACCGGCGAGCTCGGCGGATCGAACCACCTTCAGGGCACGAAGCCGCAGACCGTCGGATTCGCCCTGGCCGACTCCCCCGCCGGCCAAGCCGCCTGGATCTACGAGAAGTTCCAGTCCAAGACCGACAACCGCGGACTCGCCGAGGACGCCCTCGCCGTCGACGACATGCTCGACGCGATCTCCCTCTACTGGTTCACCAACAGCGCGGCTTCGTCCGGCCGCATCTACTGGGAGAACAGAACACTCACCTTCGCCGGCCCGAAGGTGACCCTCCCGGTCGCGGTGACCGTGTTCCCGAAGGACATCCCACGCGTGCCACGCAGCTGGATCGAAGACACCTACAGCAACCTGATCCACTACGCCGAGGCCGACAAGGGCGGCCACTTCGCGGCGCTGGAACAGCCCGAGACCTTCGTCAGCGAAATCCGCACCGGCCTGCGCACCCTTCGTTCCTGACGCCAACGCGCGAGCCCGGCGGCAATGAACGAGCCTTCCACCTTTGTGCCTGTCGGTCTGGATCAGGCAGTCAGCTCCTTCGGGGCGAGCGGAGCAACGTGGCTGGCCCCGGACGCCGCAGCCGTCAGCGCGGCTCGCTCGCTGCCCAACCGCGCGCTGACGGGGCCTCCGTTTCCACTGTCCGTGGTCCATGGGTCGCCGACAGCCGGCACTGTTCTCCGCTGCTTGGAGCAGTAGTGCGCTACGGCGGCCGGGGAGACGTTGGCATCAGCCGTCCAGGTCAGCTTGAGAAACGCGTGGCGAAGGCGGTGGCGGCCGGAGAGCCGAACCGAACTGAACGCTGTGACAGCAGGTTCGGGGCCGGCGCGTCACGGATGCCAAGTGCGCTCGGCCTCGACGACTGCGCTGTGCGTGTCCGCACAGCAGGACCGGTTGCTACGAGGCCGCGGCCAACTCGGGACGATGGATGGCCTGGCCCGCTGCCAGGTCTTGACTGCCTCTGCCCCACTGCGAGGCAGCGTGTTCAGGCGGAGTCGGACTCGACACGGTCCGCCGATGCACCAGCGGCACGGCGGTACTCGGCATTGATGCGCTGCGCTTCCTCGAGCTGGTCCTCCAGGATGACGATGCGGCACGCTGCCTCGATCGGAGTTCCCTTGTCGACGAGCTCCCGGGCGCGCGCGGCGATCCGCAGTTGGTAGCGGGAGTACCGGCGGTGTCCTCCCTCCGAGCGGAGCGGAGTGATCAGACGAGCCTCACCGAGGGCTCGCAGGAAGGCCGGGGTGGCGCCGAGCATCTCGGCCGCCCGGCCCATCGTGTAGGCGGGGTAGTCGTCGTCGTCCAGACGATCGTCCAGGGGGTTGTCCGATGCCATGCCACCTCACTGCTGAAACGTGTCGAGGGGCCCTGGTGCCGTACGGCACCAGGGCCCCGAAGGAAATTGAACACCATCTGTCGGCCCTACTGCGGTGCCGACCTTCTGTGTCCGCTACCCGGCTCGGCAGAGGGGGGTGCGGGGGGATCGCAGCTGCTTGACCGGGGACCACCATCCATTCCGGGGTCTTGCGGTACCCGGGCCGAGTACTGCTCGGACCGGGCGATCCTGATGGCGTCTGCTCCTTCCCTTGCTCTCTGAACCAACCACTGATGGAACTGGTACTGCTGCGGGCGGCTGGCCGCCCGTGCCGCTCCCAGTCCCGTAGCCGTCTGTGGCAAACACTCCGGCGCCGGGACGCGAGAGCCGCACTGACCTATCTACTTCGGCTTCGCATTCAGCCACCCGCCAGTTCGTGTCTGGCGGGTCTCGTCGACCTTGTGTACTGCAAGAAGCATACCCACACCAGGAGCAAAAATCTACTTCCGCAAGGGCAACTTTCACTCCATCGGCGAAGAAGAATCGTGCCGCGACCGACCCTCACCGGCAGCCTGAAGCTCTGTCCGCCGTGCGCGCAGCCACATCCCCAGCTATGTCAGGTACGGGTGGGCCGCATAAGCTCTGCTGTCATGTCGAACCCTGATGAACTGCTCGTCGCCCTCTCCACAGCGGTGGAGATGGGGGGAAGCAACCAGATGTCGCTGACCGTGGTCGTCGGCGGCGCCGTCATCACCGGCCGGCTGGCTCCCGAGGCTGTCTGGAGGGAGCGGGTGGCGGAGGTCCTCAAGGACTCCGACCGTCTCGGCCCCTTCGCGGACGTCTTCGCGCACAAAGCCCGAGGAAACCACTCCGGCCGCACCGAGGCGCCCACGCACCTGCACTTCCATCTCGCCCGGATCTTGCAGGGCACCCTTGGGCTTCCGGAGACGGGCGGCATGTACCGCGTCGCGATCGAAGACATCAGCGCATGGTCCATCGGAGACCTCATCCACTCCAACCCATGAGGTACCCCTCCCACACCGCCACGTCCTGAGACGTCGTCAGGGCCGGTAAGGTAAGGGCCTGCCACAGCGTGGTCCGGCGATGGACGAGTACGAGGGGGCCGCGAGCGGAGCGCTCCCCGCACCCGCGGAGACGTTCCCCGGGGCCCTAACGAGGAGAACGGCAGATCATCTGTCCCCGCGCCCGCGGACAGGTCCCCGGACCGGCATCCGCAGAGCCGGGGCAGGTGATTTCCGAGAGGCGCGTGATCTCCCGCTCCTTCCCCCGCCCGCCGCAGCCTCCGCCTGCGCGTCATCGGACGTCGCGCTCCGCGTTTCAGGTTGAGCAAGGACGTCTGTCGATCCGTCATGCCCGGACGACCATCCCCGGCCCTCCGGCACTACACAGGCGTGTGGCCCTCCAGATAGACCCGCACCGTCTCCGAAAAGCCCGCAGCGACCGCTTCCGCAAGCGAGGACCAGCGGACCTGATCCGCTGCGAGCCGCGCGTTGTCCGACGGGGTCTCGCTCAGCAGTTGGCACACCACGGCCCTTCGCGCGCCTGCCGAATCCGCGCCCTGCTGCGGCAGGGGCGTCGAGCCGTCGACGAGGTAGCCGGTTAGCTCGTACACCGCACGCGCCGCGGTGGCCGACGCAGATTCGGCGAGTTCGGGATCACCTGAGGGCAAGGTCCAGCGGTCCCCTGCGTTCACCAACAGCACCTTGCCGTCGTAGAGCACGACCGCGTCCACCGCGTCCTCAGTGGTCTGCTCCATCGTCATGACCCGCCCACCTCTTCCCAGTTCATCTGTCGGCCGGCCCTCCGTGGCACAGGGCGTCGTCGTGGATCCTTACCGCCCTGCGCAGGGTCATGTACGGCTCCTGATCGGCGGGGAGCCTCTGCGCGATGGCGCGTTCGCGTTCCCATTCTGCGTTGAGCCCGGCTGCCGGCAGAAGAGCGAGGTCACGGCCGTAGCCGCGATGGCCGTCAGCCGCTGACGAGTCCCACCACGAGGTTGATGGCGGTGGCGAGGATGCTGGTGCCGAAGACGTACGACAGCAGAGTGTGCCGCAGCACGATGGCGCGGATCTCCGAGCTCGACACGGCGGTGTCCGACACCTGATAGGTCATGCCGAGGTTGTAGCTGAAATAGAAGAAGTCCCGGTACGCCGGCGGATCGTCCGCGTTGAAGTCGATTCCGCCGCCGGCCGCGTAGTACACGTAGGCGTAGCGGGCCGCGTACATCAGATGGAGCGCAGCCCACGCCGCGAAGACCCCGCACAGGGCGGTCGCCGCCGCAGCGTGACCGCTGTCGGACCTGCCGCGCAGGAGCAGCAGCACGATGGCGACCAGTCCGCACAGCGCCACCGCCACCACCACGAGTTCATCGAGCAGAGGCCGGAGATCCTCTCGCCGCGCATTGCGGTGGGTCCCCGCGGCGTCCATCGGCCACAGCACCGCCCAGCCCGTCAGCACGAAGCTCAGTTCCATGGCGGCGATGGCGGCCAGAGCGCCCAGGCCCGGGTCCGTCGGGATGCCGACGCCCACGCCGACCGCGGCACCGAGGACCACCGAGCCGGCAAGACGGGGCACGGCATCCAGAAACCAGCTCCCCATACGCCCTCACAGTAGTCCCGCCGTCGTGGCCGGCTCGCAGTGCGCATACGGCACACCACCCCGGGACGCCACGACCCACTGGGCGTTCGCCGAGGAACTGGCGCGCCGCCACCCGAAGGTTCGGGTGGATGCCTCACGCATGGTGGTCGACGGCGTCGACATCATGACGGCCGCGGGGATTCTGGCGTGGGTCGATCTGGGCCTCACCCTCGTCGACCGGATGCTCGGTCCCAGCGTCATGCTGCACACGGCACGCTTCGTCCTCGCCGACCCGCCGCGTCGACGGCAGTCCCTCTACCAGGAGTTCACGCCCCGGCTCCAGCACGGCGACCCCGAGATCCGCGAGGTGCAGACCCGGCTCCACGCCGGCCTCCACGAGCCCCACTCCGTCGAGCACCTCGCGCAGTCCGTGGCCATGCACCCGCGCACCTTCCAACGACGGTTCAAGGAGGCGACGGGCCTGACGGCGACGGAATACATCCAGGCGGCGCGCATCGCGAAGGCACGCGAGTCGCTGGAGCTGACCAACGAGCCGGTCGCCCACATCTCCCGCAGCGTCGGCTACCTGGACGTGTCGAACTTCCGCCGGCTCTTCCAGCGCGCCACGGGCGTCACGCCGTCCGAGTACCGGAGCCGGTTCGGCATCGCGGCACGAGGCAGCCGGCAGGAGGAGCTGTCGGCGGGTCAGCCGGCAAGGATGCGCTCCACTCCCTCCCGGTAGCTCGTGACCTGGAAGCCGGGGAAGCGGGCGGCGAACTTCGAGCTGTCGAAGATGTTGTCGTCCCGGTAGCGGACCAGCAGTTCGTACATCTCGTCGAGCGGCTTGACGAAGCGGCGCCCGAGGCGGAAGGCGAGCATCGGCAGCACCGTGTAGCCGGTCTTGCGGCCGGTGGTCTCGCCGGCGATGTCGATGAGCCGGGCGTAGGACTGCCGGTCCGGGTCGACCGGCAGGTGCCACGTCTGGCCGTAGGCGTCCGGCGTGTTGCCGAGCAGGGCGAGGGCGCGGCTCGCGTCCGGGGTCCAGATCAGGGACCGCTTGGCATGGGCATCGATGGGGACGAACGGCCGCTTGCCTGCCTTGATCCGGTCGAACACCAGCGAGTTGGTGTAGCTCTTCGTCCGGCCGGGACCGTAGAACTCGGGCGCTCGGCCGATCAGCGCTTCGACGCGGCCGGCCCGCATGGCCTCCAGCAGCATGGTGGCGATCTGTGCGCGAACGTGTCCCTTGCGCCCGCCCGGCGCGAATGCCGTCGACTCGGTCTGGGGCGTCGACGTTCCCGGGTACATGTAGGTGTTGTCGAAGAAGACGAGCTTCGTGCCGTGTTCGGCGCAGGCGTCGATGACGTTGCGCATGATGACGGGGAACTGTCGCTCCCACAGCTCCGAGTCCAGGGGCAGGCCGACGGTGAGGTAGGCGATGTCGCTGCCCGCGACGGCACGGCTGGTGGCGTCGGCGTCGGTGAGGTCCGCGGCCATGAGCTCGTCGGTGTCGTGCACCCTCGACGGCTTGCGGCTGACGAGCCGGATGTCCTTGGTGTGGTTGCGGTGGAGCTCGTTCACGAGCTCGTCGGCGATCGGCCCGCCGGCGCCGAGAACGGTCTGCATGGAGTCTCCTTGAGATGGCTGGTGAGGGTGCCCGCCCAGCCGATGCGGTCGTCGGTCGAGGCTTCGGGCGCCTGGTCGCCGGTGTGGTGCCGGCGTGTCGCCGAGGTGCACGCGAAGGGGCGGGGGCGGTCGGCCGGTGAGCACCGCGCGCGCCCGTTCCCCCGGGTGTCGGGTCCTTCGGACGTACACTATGTTTACGGTGCTAACACAGCATAGGAGGGCGAAGTAAGCAATGTCAACATCAGAGAAGAGCGGCTACCACCACGGCGACCTGCGGGCGGCGCTGCTGTCGACCGCGATGGAGATGCTGGAGGGTGGCGAGCCCTTCTCGCTGCGCGCCGTCGCACGCCGGGCGGGCGTGTCGCCGACCGCGCCGTATCGCCACTTCAAGGACCGCGACGCCCTGGAGTCCGCGCTGGCCGTCGAGGGCTTCCGGGACCTGCTGGCCGACCTGGACGACGAGCGCGGTCTGCCCGCCTCACTCCCGGACCTGGCCGAGTTCGCCGTCGCCTATGTCGCCTTCGCGCTGCGGCGCCCGGCCCTGTTCCGCGTGATGTTCGGCAAGCCGTGCGACGACGCCGACGACGAGCGGGTCAAGGCCGCCGACGCCCTGCACGAGTTGCTGGCCGACGCTCTCGATCGCGTCTTCCCCCACGCCGACGCCACGGCCCTGGCCTCGGCCGGCTGGGGGCTGGCCCACGGGCTGGCCTGCCTGTACCTCGACGGCAAGATGCACGCCACGTCGGACGAGGAGGTCGCCGCCCGGGTGCGCGGCGCCTTCCTCGCCATCACGTCGGTCGGCTCCTGAGACGCACCGTTCGACCGTAACGCGCCTCACATCATCCATTGTTGACGGTGCTCACATCCCGGTGCCATGCTCGGTGTTAACGCTGCTTACATTAGAGGAGAGCGTCCATGGCATCGACCACCAAGCCGACCGACCGGACCGTAGAGGTCGATCTCGGGGGGCGTCTCGTCGCCGTCCCGGAAGGCGGCCTCTATGACCGGTTCCGCATGGACACCGACCTCGACGAGGTAGAGCGGGACCCGCGGGTCAGCAGCGTCGACTTCTTCCGCCGGATGCCGAAGAACCGCGTGGACTCCCGCATCGGGCCCACGCTGACACCGAACTTCTACTACCGCATCGCCACGACCCGGCTCACGATGCTCGCGCCGACCAAGGCGATCCGGACCCGCCTGCCCCGGGAGCTCGACCCGCTCGAGATCGCCCCGGGGCTCGGGATCGTCTCCGTGATGGCCTTCCGGTACGACGTGTGCGACATCGACTTCTACACCGAGGCCGCGGTGGGCGTCGCCGTGAAACCCGCGCGGCACGGTGGGCTGGGCCTGCTCGACCTGGTCACCGGGCTCAAGAACGACTCCCTGCACTCCTACGTGCTCTCCCTGCCGGTCAACACCGAGATCGCGCAGGTGCGCGGCCACGACGGCTACGGGTTTCCCAAGTGGGTCACCGAACTCGACGTCGACATCGACACCGAGCGCACCTCCGTCACCGTCGCCAACGACCAGGGCGGCCTCGACCTCACCCTGTCGGCTGCCACCCCGAAGCAGACCGCCCGGCCCACCGGCGCACACGTCTCGACCCTGACGTCCTACACCACGATCGACGGCGCCTGGCACTCCACGACCAGCCAGATCAACATGCTCTCCTCGGGCACCACACGACTCCCCCGCGGCCTGGAACTGCGGCTCGGTCAGGGCCGGATGAGCGACGACCTGCGCTCGCTCAAGCCGGTCCGGACGATCCAACTCGACGTCACCACCGAGGGCCAGCTGGCGCTGCACATGCCCGTGCCCACCTCCATCCAGGACCGGAGCCGAGGCCCGCGATGACCACCACGCACACCGCTCCCGCCCAGGCCGCCCTCCCGGCCTGGCTGACACCGGCCCGGGTCGCCCGCCTCGCCGCCCTGGTGGCCGCAGGCGCCCGCGCCCAGCGAACCGCCACGACCGCGCCGTACGCCGGCGCACCGCTCGCGGACCTGCCGGTCTCCACCCCCGGCGACGTCGTGGATGCCTTCGCCCGGGCACGCGCCGCCCAGGCCGGCTGGGCAGCAACCCCGGTGGCCGCCCGCAAGCGCATCATGCTGCGCTTCCACGACCTCGTCCTCCAGCGGCAGGAGGAAGCCCTCGACCTGATGCAGGCCGAGAGCGGCAAGACCCGTCGCGACGCGTTCCTCGAGGTGAGCGACATCGCGATCACCGCCCGCTACTACGCGCGCAGCGCGCGGCGGCTGCTCTCACCGAAGCGCCGCAAGGGCGCGATCCCGGTGCTGACCCACACCACCGAGCTGCGCCACCCCAAGGGCGTCGTCACCGTCATCTCGCCCTGGAACTACCCCCTCAGCATGGCGGCCGGCGACGCGATCCCGGCCCTGATGGCCGGCAACGCCGTCGTCCAGAAGCCCGACACCCAGACCGCCCTGACCGCGCTGTGGGCGCTGGCCCTGATGCGCGAGGCCGGACTGCCGGCCGACGTCTGGCAGATGGTGGTCGGCCGGGGCAGCTCCATCGGAGACGCGCTCATGGCCGGCGGGGACTACATGATGTTCACCGGCTCCACCGCCAGCGGCCGCCGGATCGCGCGCGACGCGGGCGAGCGGCTGATCGGCGCGTCCCTGGAGCTCGGCGGCAAGAACGCCATGGTCGTCCTCGCCGACGCCGACATCGAGAAGGCCGCGGCCGGCGCGGTCACCGCCTGTTTCCCCTCGGCCGGGCAGCTGTGCGTGTCCATCGAGCGGCTCTACGTCGCCGACGAGATCCACGACGCGTTCGTCACCGCGTTCGTCGCACGCACCCGGGCCATGCGCCTGGGTGCGGCCTACGACTTTTCGATGGACATGGGGTCGCTGACCACCCCCTCGCAGCTCGAGACCGTGAGCTCGCACGTCGATGACGCCGTGGCGAAAGGCGCGACCGTACTGGCCGGAGGCAAGGCCCGGCCCGACCTCGGACCCCTGTTCTACGAGCCGACGATCCTGTCCGATGTGACCCCGGACATGACGCTGTTCGACCACGAGACGTTCGGCCCCGTCGTGTCGATCCACCGCTACCAGTCCGTCGACGAGGCGGTGGCGATGGCCAACGCCACGCCGTACGGCCTCAACGCGAGCGTGTGGAGCCGCAACGGCGCCGCGGCGCGCAAGGTCGCGGGACGGCTGCACGCCGGCACCGTCAACGTCAACGAGGCGTTCGCCGCCGCCTGGGGCAGTGTCGACGCCCCCATGGGCGGCATGGGCGACTCGGGCCTCGGCCGTCGTCACGGCGCCGACGGGCTGCTCAAGTACACCGAAGCCCAGACCGTCGCCCACCAGCGCCTCCAAGGCTTCACCCCGCCCCGCTGGGTCGAGCACGAGCGGTGGACGCGGATCCTGACCCGGTCGTTCAGGACGTTGCGCGCCCTGGGCATCCGCTGACCGCCCGCCGCCTCGCCACCCCGGTCCGCATGAAGGAAAATCAGCCATGAGCAAGCGCATCCTCAACGTCGTCACCAACGTCGGCCACTACGACGACCCTTCCCACCCCACTGGGCTGTGGCTCTCCGAGCTCACACACGCCTGGCACGTCTTCGAGGAGCACGGATACGCGCAGACACTCGTCAGCCCGGCCGGCGGCACGGTGCCTCTCGAACCGCGTGCGCTGAAGTTCCCGAACTACGACAAGACCGCCAAGTCCTGGCGCGCCGACCCCGGGAAGATGGCCATGCTCGAGAACACGGCGAGCCCGGACCAGATCGACCCGTCGGAGTACGACGCGATCTACTTCACCGGTGGTCACGCGGTGATGTACGACTTCCCGGACAGTGAGGCCTTGCAGCGCATCACCCGCGAGATCTACGAGCGCGGCGGCATCGTCTCCTCGGTCTGCCACGGCTATTGCGGCCTGCTCAACACCCGGCTCTCCGACGGCTCCTATCTCATCGCCGACCGCAAGATGACGGGATTCGCCTGGACCGAGGAGGTCCTCGCCCGCGTCGACAAGCTGGTCCCCTACAACGCCGAGGAGAGGGCCAAACAGCGCGGCGCGCGCTACGAGAAGGCGACACTGCCGTTCGTCTCCTACGTCGTGACCGACGGCAACCTCGTCACCGGCCAGAACCCGGGCTCAGCCAAGGCCACAGCGAAGAAGGTCGTCGAGGCCATCGAGAGCAACGTGTCGAGGAGGCGAGGCTGAGTCCGTATGGGCTGCATCGGAAGGTGGCCCTGGGTCCACCCCGGTGGTGGTACTGGACCGCTGGTGATCGAAGCGGGCCGTTCATAGCGTCGTACTCATGACGGATGAGACGAACGAAGAACGAACGGATGCCGGCAGGCGGACGGCATTACGTGGGCTGGGACTCGCGGTGGGGGGCATGGCACTGGCCGCCGGGCTCGGAACCTCGCCGGCCGCGGCGGGCCCGCGTCGCGGGCTCACCACCTACGTACTGGTGCACGGTACCCACAGCGCCGGCGCGTTCTGGATGCCGATCGCTCGGGAGCTGACGCTGCGCGGTCACCGCGTCGTCATGGTGGACCAGCCGCGGCACGGCACGGAGGCCTTCGTGCCGGAGTCGTATCAGCGCCAGGACCTCAAAGCGATGGCGGTCGAGCCTTCCCCGCTGAAGGGCCTGGGGCTGGAGGACTACGAGGCGCGTGTTACGGGCGTAGTGCGGCGGGCGGCACAAAACGGCCCGGTGGTGCTGGTCGGGCACAGCTTGGGTGGCGTATCGGTCAGCCGTGTCGGCGATGCCGTCCCGCATCTGCTGCACCACATCTGCTACATGGCGGCTTTCTGTCCCAGCCGCGTCCTGCCCACAGCGGATGCCTGCACGGCGGCGCCCGAGAACGCGAACGCCGTCAGCCCGGTCGAGCTGGCGGTGGGTGACCTGGACCGGCTGGGTGTCTTCCGGCTGAACCTCCGGACCGGTGACCGCCGTGAGCTGGCCCTCCTGAAGGAGATGATCTGCGCGGACTACTCCGACGCCGAATTCCGCCGGATCCTGGCCGGCATGCAGACCGACGAGCCGATCGCCGCTTATGCGGGCCGGGCGGTCGGCCGGGCTGGTAGCTGGGGACGCATCCCGCGCACCTACCTGCGTTTCGGCAGGGATCGAACGATCGCCACCGCGCTCCAGGACAGAATGATCGCGGAAGCCGACGCGTTCACGCCCGGCAACCACTTCCGTGTGCACGATTTCCCCGAGGCGTCACACATCGGCCCTCTGGACCCCGTCCCGGTCGCGGAGACCCTGAGCACGCTCGCAGGGCACAGCGGATAGGGCACTCGGAGATGTCGTCCGAGCCCTCGCCGGCCCCGCGTGCAATGCCTGGGCGTCAGAACGGGAAGTGCGCCTGCTGGGTGGCGATGGTCAGCCAGCGGGTGTTGGAGAACGCCTCGATCCCCCAGCGGCCGCCGAAGCGGCCGTACCCGGATGCCTTCGCCCCGCCGAACGGCGCCTGGGGCTCGTCGGCCACCGACTGGTCGTTGATGTGGACGATCCCGGTGTCGATGCGCCGGGCGACGGTGAGTCCATGAGTGGCGTTCTCGGTGATGATGCCGCAGGTCAGACCATGCTCGGTGTCGTTCGCCAGGGCCACCGCGGCATCGTCGTCGGCGAACGTCTCGACCACGCAGACGGGGCCGAAGGACTCCGAGGCATACAGTTGCGCCTCCTTCGGCACGCCGGTGAGAACGGTCGCCGGGTGCACCGCGCCCTCCGGCTCGCCGCCACCGACGAGAACCCTCGCACCCTTGGCCACGGCGTCCGCCACCAGCCCGGCCACCCGCTGCGCGGCCTGGGTACTCACCAGCGGCCCCACCACCGTGTGCGGATGCCCGGGATCACCGGCCTGCAGCGAGGCCACCTTGGCGGTGAACTTCTGGGTGAACTCCTCGGCGAGGGACTCGTGGACGAGGATGCGGTCGCCGGACATGCAGATCTGCCCGGCGTTCATGAACACGCTGAAGGTCACGGCGTCGACGGCGTAGTCCACGTCCGCGTCGGCCAGCACGATCACCGCGTTCTTGCCGCCCAACTCCAGGACGGCAGGCTTGAGATGGCGGGCCGCCAGTTCGCCGATGATGCGGCCCACCCCCGTGGAGCCGGTGAAGTTCACCGCCCGTACCCGCTCGTCGGCGATCAGCGTCTCGGCGATCTCGGCGGCATCCTCACGGGCGTTGGTGAGGACGTTGAGCACGCCGTCCGGCAGTCCGGCCTCCCGCAGCACGTCGGCGACCAGCAGTCCGCAGGCGATCGGCGCGTCCTCGCTGGCCTTGACGACGACCGTGTTGCCGGCGGCCAAGGGCGCTGCCACGGCCCGCACGCCGAGGATGACCGGGGCGTTCCACGGGGCGAACGCAGCGACCACGCCCAGCGGTTCACGCACGGCGAGACCCAGCGCGCCTCGTTCCTGGGAGTTGAGCACCTCGCCGCGCGGTGCGGTGACGGCCGCCGCCGCCTCGCGCAGGATGTTCGCCGCCAGAGCCACGTTGAAGTACGCCCACGGCCGGGTGCCGCCCGCCTCCTGTGCCATCAGATCGGCGACCTCGTCACCTCGCTCGTCCAGCAGGTCGGCCGCCTTGAGGAAGACGGCCCGCCGTTCGAAGGGGGTCGTCGCCGCCCATGCCTCGGACGCTGCGTGGGCCGCGTCCACGGCCCGCCGCACGTCCTCGGGGGCCGCGGCGGCCACGGTGGCGTACACCTCCCCGGTGAAGGGGTTGATGTCGTCGGTGGTCCGGCCGGAGGCCGCGGGTACGTCTTTGCCGGCGATGAACAGGTCTCGGGCGATGGCCATGGGGGTGATCTCCTTGCTACGTAACGTCGTTGGTACGCGGTGAGGCGTGTCAGGAAGGCTGGGTCGCGCTTTGGGCGGTGAGTTCGGCGGCTGCTGCCTCGACGTTGGCCGCGGCCCGGCTCATTCCGGCCAGTTCCTCCGCCGGAAGGTCCCAGGTCACGATGCGGCGCACGCCTTCGGGCCGGAGTTCGACGGGCACGGTGAGACTGGCGCCGTGGACGCCGTACTCGCCGTCCAGGACCACCGAGGCGGGGACGACGGTCCCGGACCCGGTGTGCAGGGCCTCGATGAGGCGAGCGGTTCCCAGTCCGGTGGTCCAGGTGGACGTGCGGCCGGAGTCGAGGGCGACGTGCTTGGTGTACCAGGTGTCCACGTACTCCTCGGCCACCGCGCGCTGCGCCTCGGTGAGGGCGACACGCTCGCCGCCGACGGTGATACGGCTGTACAGCGGGACCTGGCCCTCGCCGTGCTCCCCCAGCATCCATGCGCCGACGTCCTTCACCGGGACGCCGAGCGCGAAGGCGATGCCGGTGCGCAGCCGGAGGCTGTCGTTGAGGGTGTAGCCGATCAGCCGCTCGCGGGGCAGCCAGCCCTGCCGGTGCACCCAGGTCAGCAGCGGGTCGACCGGGTTGGTGAGCATGAGGACCACACCACGGAAGTCCGCTCCGGCTTCCCGCACCGGCCGCAGGCACTCCGCCACGATCCGCGCGTTGTCGGCGAGGAAGACCGAACGGGAGGAGTTCAGCCGCAGCGGGACGGCGGCGCTGAGGACGACCACGTCGGCGTCGAGGGCGTCCTCGGGGGTACCGCCGCGCACGGTGTCGGCTGTGGTGCCGAGGCCGAGGGCGTTCTCCAGGTCCATGGTGTGGCTGGTGATCATGTTCGGTCGGGTGTCGACGAGCACGATCTCGTACGTCCCCTGCGCGGAGAGCAGGTTGAACGCGGCGGAGGAGCCGATGCCGCCGGCGCCTCCGATGATGACGACCTTCACGGGTCTGTGCCTTCCGTTCGGCGGGTCAGGAGGAGTAGTGGGCGTCGGCCTCGACGGCGACTTCGAGCACGAGCGGCTCGCGTCGGTCCGCAAGTGTCGGCAGGACCTTGTCCAGGGCGGACAGCAACGCGGCGTGGGACTCGACCCGTTCGGCCGGGCAGCCCAGGCCCTGGGCGAGGGTCGACACGCTCAGTTCGGTGAACGCGGGCCAGGCCGGGGCGGCTGAGCCCTCGCGTTCGGAGAGGCGGTCCATGATCGCGTAGCGGCCGTTGGCGAGGACGACGAACAGCACGCCGATGTCGTAGTGGGCGGCGCTCCACAGGGCCTGGATCGAGTAGAGGGAGGAGCCGTCGCCGAGCACGGCCACGACCGGCCGGTCCGGGGCGCCGTGGCGGACACCGATCGCGGCCGGCATGGCGAAGCCCAGTCCGCCCATGGCCGCGCTGAGGAAGCCGAGCGGCGCGCGGGCGGGCAGCAGCCGGTGCAGGTCCGGGCGGCTGGAGGGGGTCTCCTCGACCACCACGGCCTTCGGGTCGAGCCGCTCGGCGAGGGCGGCCAGCACATGAGCGGCGCGCAGGGGCTCACCGGGTGCGGGGGGCTGGGGAGTTGTCGGCCGGTTCAGTTTCGAGGAGCGCGGGACGGCGGGCACCAGCGGGACCAACCGGCGCACGGTGTCGGCCGGTTCGGCGAGCAGTACCAGCTCCGCCGGGCTGCGATGGGCCTCTTCCGGGTCGTTCGTGATGACGGCGACCCGGGTGCCCGGCTCGGTGAACTCGCCCGGGGCGTAGGTGTATTGGCGGAACGCGGCGGCTCCGACGGTGAGGACCGTGTCGTACGGGGCGAGCGCCTCGCGCAGTGCGGGGCGGACCGCGGGCAGGTGGCCGGCGAAGAGACGGTGGTCCTGGGGGAAGCCGGCGCGGGCGCCGAACGGCTCCTGGTGGACCGGGCAGTCCAGGCGCTCGGCCAGTGCGACGAGCGCCTGCCAGCCGTCGGCCGTGTCGTTGCCGGCGCCCGCCACCAGACAGGGTGAGTCGGCGGCGGTCAGCAGCGTGGCGAGAGCGGCCAGGGCGTCGTCGGAGGCCGTACGACCGCCTCGTACGGCGACCGGTCCGCGCGGCGCGGCCTGGGCGGCGTCCTCGTCGGCCTCGGCGAACCAGTCGTCCATCGGCACGACGACGACCGCCGGACCACGGCCTTCCTGGGCCTCGTGCCAGGCGCGGGCCACGGCACCGGGCACGTCCTGCGGGCGGGCCGGTGTGTGCTGCCACACCGGGTACTCCCCCGCCAGGCCGTCCAACTTCCCGGCCAGGAACGGCTCGTGGGCCAGATGCCGGCGGTCCTGCTGGCCGACGATCACCACGAGGGGCGCGCGGTTCGCACGGGCGGTGGCCAGGGCGCTGACCGCGTTGCCGTATCCGGCGGTGGTGTGCAGCAGGACGAGCGCCGGGCGGCCGGTGGCCAGGGCGCTGCCTGAGGCCATCCCGACGACCGAGCCCTCGTGCAGGCCGAGCACGAAGGAGATGTCGGCCGGCAGGTCGGCGAGGAAGCCGACCTCGGTGGAGCCCGGATTGCTGAAGAGGGTGGTGAGGTCGTACGCGCGCAGGACGTCCAAGGTCTGTTCCTTGACGGTCCTGGCATGGGCGGCCGTGGTCATCGCGGGTCCCCTTTCTGACAGGACTGGACGCTAAGCCGCCCAACCCCGCGGGGCCACAGGCACGTTCACTATGCGAAACGTGCCGTACGTGAATCAGTCGACCCCGGGCAGGACGGCGCCGCTGGAGAGTTCTGCGCGCAGCCGGCCGGTGATGAGTCGGGCGGTGTCGAGGACGGCCTCGATCTGCGGCGGGCCCGGGAGTTCGACGGTGAAGGCGATCGACACGGCGGCGACGGCGTGGCCCGGCGCGGACACCACCGGCGCCGAGGCCGTCCCGAGGCCGGGCACGACCTCGTTGCGTGTGACGGCGTAGCCGCAGGACCGGGCACGGCTGATCTCCGCACGCTCACCGAGCAGTTGCGGCTCGGCGGAGAGCATCGCGATGCCCGGGGAGCCCAGGGTCAGCAGGTGCCGGTCGCCGGGGCTGTAGACGGTGCGCGAGCGGGTGCTCTCGACCTCGACGGAGACGAGCGTGACCGCTTCTTCGCCGTCCCGGACGACGAAGAAGGAGGTCAGGCCCACGCGCGCGGCCAGCTTGGCGATCTCCGGCTTGGCGATGCGCTGGAGCATGGGCAGGGTGCGGCGGCCCAGTGACTGCGCGCGGGTGCCGATGACGTACCCGTGGTTGGTGTGCGCGACCAGGTGGTGGTCCTGGAGGGTGCGCAGCAGCCGGTAGACGATGGAGCGGTGCAGCCCCATCTGCTGGCTCAGTTCGGCCAGCGTCAGTGGTACGTCCGACAGTGCGATCACCTCCAGCAGCCGAAGCCCCCGGTCCAGGGTCTGGACGGAGGGCCGGCCGGGCGGCGGCGGGTTTTCGGCGGGTCCGGTCATGGCTCGCGGATCTCGTCGTCCAGTGCCGGGTACGCGCTCTCGGCGGGGGCTGCCTCGCCGAGCACGGGTCGGCGGGCTTCGCGCCGGTGAACGAGGTAGGTGGCGTCGGCGCGCGCGTAGTGGCCGGCCGGGTCGTAGGCGTTCTTCGCGAGGTCGATCTCGTCGAGGTCGATGTCGGCGTACACCAGTGCTTCCTCCCCCTCGTCGACGTCCTTGGTGAGGGTACGTCCGTCGGGGCCGAAGATCCGTGAGCAGCCGCCGCCGGCTGTGAGCAGGCGGCGCTGCTCGGGTGTGGAGGCGAAGACGTCGATGCCGGCCGGGGAGATGACCTGGGTGGCCATCAGGACGAAGGCGCTGCCCTCGATGGCGTACACCTGGGTCACGGCGGTGTTGGCCTCGGCGCTGAGCTGGAAGGCGAGGTCGCGGTAGAGACCGAAACACGGCCAACTGGCCACGTGCACCTGCTCGTTCTGCGCGTACAGGGCGTACTTGCTGAGCGGCTGGACGTGCTCGGCGCAGTTCAGGGCGCCGAGCCGGCCGAGCGCGCTGTCGACGACCTTGAGGTCGCTGCCGTCGCCCTCGCCGAACAGGCTGCGCTCGACATGGGTCGGCTTGAGCTTGCGGCGGTGCAGCAGCACGCTGCCGTCGGCGGCGATCACGGTCTGGCTGATGTAGAGGCTGCCGTGGTCCTTCTCGCTGTATCCGAGCGCGACGGTGATGCCGTGCTGCCTGGCGGCGCGGCGGATCGTGGTCAGGCCGTCGCTGTCGGGGGCGAGGGAGGCGGCGTGGTAGCGGCCGACGAAGGGGACCTGGTCGGCGACCGCGCCCAGCCACAGGAAGTGCGGGTAGCCGGGGATCCACACTTCGGGGAAGGCGATGAGCGAGGCGCCGTTCCGGGCCGCTTCCGCGATCAGGTCGACGGTCTTGGCGACCCCGGCGTCCGCGTCGAGCCAGGCGGGCTCGGCCTGGACGGCCGCGGCCGTGAAGCGGCGGATGGTGTCTGTCATGTCCGATCGTCTCCTTCTCTTCATGCTCCCGCTTCCAGGAGCTTTTCGACCAGCAGGCCGATGCCCAGGAGCTGTCGGTCGGTGTTCCAGGGCGCGTCGAGCGCCACACCGACCGGCAGTCCCGGGCCGGCCGACCGGACGGGCACGGTGAGGCCGGGAAGTGCGGCGACGCTGCCGGGTCCCGTGTTGCGGATGTAGGTGGGGAAGGCCGGACGCAGGACGCCGTCGAGCCGTACGTGCTCGGTGTCGGTGTCGATCCGTCCGGCGGGCAGGGGGGTGGTGGGGAAGAGCACGGCGTGGGCGCCGGTGGCGCGGAAGAGCCGCCGGTAGCCGTCCACGAGGACACGGTCGCGGATACCGAGAGCGTCCTTGTACGCCGACTCGGTGATCGCCTGCGGGAACACGACCCGGTCCATCGTGGTGCGGACGTCGGGGTCGGTGATCCGCGCCAGGAGTTCCGCCGGATCCGCACCGTCCGTCGCCGCGCTCAGGTACCCGGGCAGCTGCCTGGCCGCCTCGTAGAGGGTGATCGGGAATCCGGCCCGTTCCTCGGCCGTCTCGACCTCCGGCAGTCGCGCCGGCACGAGCCGGACCCCGGCGCGCCCCAGTACGTGCAGGCAGTGCTCCCAGACCTCGGCGGTGCGCGGGTGCAACGGCTCGGTGAAGTGGTGCTCGGGGACGGCGAGCACCACATGGCGCGGGTCGGGCGCCTGGACCGCGAGGCGGTCGGCGGCGAGGACGGCGTCCGGCAGGACCAGGTCCGCGACGGTCGGGGCCATGGGGCCGATCGTGTCGCGCGTCCACGACAGCGGGGTCACTCCGTCGGCCGGATAACGGCCGGTCGTCGGGCGAAGACCGGCGATGCCGGTCAGGGCGGCCGGGACACGGACCGAGCCTCCGGTGTCGGTGCCCAGGCCGGCCGGCGCCAGACCGGCGGCGACGGCGGTCGCGGTGCCGCCGCTGCTTCCGCCCGCGAATCGGGTGGGGTCGGCGGGGTTGCGGGCAGGGCCGTAAGGGCCGCCCACGCCGGTGGCTCCGAAGGCCAGTTCGTGCATGTTGGTCTTGCCCAGCACGATCGCGCCGGCCGCGCGCAGCCGGGTGATCGCCTGCGCGTCCTGGTCCGGGACGAATCCGGCGAGGGCCTCGCAGCCCGCCGTGTTGGGGAGCCCGGCGACGTGGATGTTGTCCTTCACGGCGATCGGCAGCCCGTGCAGCGGTCCCCGTACAGGTCCGCGGTCCGCGGCCGCGGCCTCGGCGAGCGCGCGGTCCGCGTCAAGGGTGACGAAGGCTCCCAGGTCGCCCGCCGACTCCGTGCGCGCGATCAGGTCCTCGGTGAGCGAGACGCTGGTGAGCGTCCCGGCGGCGAGCCGGGAGAGGGCGGTGTGCATGGGCGGACCATAGGGTCCTGGCCCCTGCCGGTGAACAGGGCTGTTTCGCAATGCGAGACTGCGGCGCCGGCTCCAGAGGTGCCGTAGTCCCGCTACGTCTCTCTGCGTACAGCGGATGTTTCATTCAGGTCACCGAGGGCGTCGCCGTCTCTCATATCGAATCCGTGCCCTGTCCAGGCACGGACGGCGGCCCTACGTTCGCGGCCACTTCCACCCCTCCGCCGCAGCCTGTGACCTGCGGCTCAAGGCCCTCCGGAGCCCGCCATGGAACACCCCGCGATCCAGCCGTCCCGCCGCAACGTCCTCAGAGGCCTCGGAGCCACTGCCGTGGCGGCCGCCCCGATCCTGTCCGCCTGTTCCTCCGGCCTCAAGGGCTCGGGCACATCGACCGGCGACACCATCAAGATCGGTTACATCAGCCCGCGCACCGGCGCCTACGCGGCCTTCGCCGAGTCCGACGCGTACATCCTCGAGCAGGTGCGTGCCTTCTTCGCCAAGGGGATCACTCACGACGGCAAGAAGTACGACGTGAAGATCCTGGACCGGGACACGGGCTCGGATCCGCAGCAGGCGGCCACCATCGCGGACGAGCTGATCTCCCAGGAGCAGGTCGACCTCGTCCTCGTGACCGCGACGCCGGAGACGATCCACCCGGTGGCGGCCAAGTGCGAGAGCGAGGGTGTGCCCTGCGTCTCGACCATCGAACCCTGGCAGGCTTGGTTCTTCGGTCGTGGCGCAACGCCGAAGAAGACGTTCAAGTACACGTTCCACTTCTTCGACGGCATCGAGCACCTGTCCAGGGTCGAGACCGACATGTGGCGGCAGCACGCCACCAACAAGAAGGTCGGCGTGCTGTGGCCCAACGACTCCGATGGCAACGCCTTCCGGGACAAGGCCACCGGTTACCGTTCGCAGCCCCCGACCAAGGGTTTCACGTTCGTCGACCCGGGTTCCTACGAGCCCGGCACCAAGGACTTCTCCTCGATCATCGCGAAGTTCAAGAAGGAGGGCGTCGAGATCCTCGCCGGCGTGCCCTCGCCGCCCGACTTCGCGACGTTCTGGACCCAGGCCGCCCAGCAGAACTTCAAGCCCAAGGTCGCCACCATCTCCAAGGCCATCCTCTTCGAGTCGACGGTGGCCTCCCTGCCGAACAATCTCGGCAACGGGCTGTGCACGGCCAGCTGGTGGGTGCCGCAGTTCCCGTTCACCTCCACGATCACCGGACAGACGGCCACCGCGCTGGCCGACGACTACGAGAAGTCCCCGCTGGCGAAGGGCCGGACGTGGAACCAGGGGCTCGGCCCCAACCACGCGCTGTTCGAGGTGGCCAACCACGTCCTGCGCAACGCGAACCCCAAGGACCGCGAGGCCGTCGCCGCCCAGATCGCGAAGACCAGCCTCGACACCGTCCTCGGTCACCTCACCTGGACCGGCGGCGGTGCGGCCAACCCGGTCAAGAACGTCGCCACCATCCCCATGGTCGGCACCCAGTGGGTCAAGAGCAGCAGTGGGGCGTACGACCTGAAGGTGGTCAGCAACGACCTGCTGCCGCAGGTCAAGACCGACGCCAAGGCGGCGGACCTGTGAGCACCCCGCTGCTCGAAGTGGACCATCTCGCCGTCAGCTTCGGCGAGTTGCACGTCCTGGAGGACGTCGAGCTGAGCGTCCCCCGCGGGCAGGCCGTCGGCATCGTCGGCCCCAACGGCGCGGGCAAGTCCACCCTGCTGAGCGCGATCTCGGGCGTCGAGCGCGCGAGTGCCGGCGCCGTGCGGCTGGCGGGCCGTGACGTCACCCGCACCTCCGCGGCCGAGCGATGCCGGCTCGGCGTGGGCCGCTCCTTCCAGATACCGCGCCCCTTCGCCGACCTGACCGTGTTCGAGAACGCCCTGGTCGGCGCCGAACGGGGGGCCGGGCTGCGGGGCGCTCACGCCCGCGAACATTCCCTGCGCGCGCTGGAGACCGCCGGGCTGCTCGGCCTCGCCAACAAGCCCGCCGGTTCCCTGCCCCTCCTGGGCCGCAAACGGCTGGAGTTGGCGCGGGCGCTCGCCACCGGCCCCGAGCTGCTCCTCCTCGACGAGATCGCGGGCGGGCTCACCGAGGCCGAGGCGGAGGAACTCGTCGCCACCGTGCTGTCCCTGAAGGAGTCCGGCGTGACGATCCTGTGGATCGAGCACGTCGTCAAGGCGCTGGTCCAGGTCGTCGACCGGCTGGTCTGCCTCGCCTACGGCCGCATCCGCGTCGACGGCGACCCGCACGAGGTACTGGCCAGCGACGAGGTCGCCGAGGTCTATCTGGGAGGTACGGCCGCATGAACACACTGCTGAGCGTGGCGAACGTCGACGCCGGATACGGGGACTTCCAGGCCCTGTTCGGCATCGACCTCGAAGTGGACGAGGGCGAGCTGCTGGCCCTGGTCGGCGCCAACGGGGCAGGAAAGTCAACGCTGTTGCGGACCATCGCCGGGGCCTTGAAGCCGTTCGACGGTACCGTCCGCTTCGCCGGCGAGGACGTCACCGCGGAGCCCGACGTCCGGCGCGCCCGCAAGGGCATCGGACTGGTCCCGGAGGGCCGCCGCCTCTTCGCGTCCCTCACCGTGGAGGAGAACCTCCAGGTGGGCGCCGCCACCGGACGCAAGGGGCCGTGGAACCTGGCCAAGGTGTACGAGGCGATGCCGCTGGTCGCCGACCGCCGTACCCGCAGGGCGGCCCGGCTCTCCGGCGGTGAGCAGCAGGCCGTCGCCATCGGCCGGGCCCTGATGGGCAATCCGCGTCTGCTGCTCCTCGACGAGGTGTCCCTGGGGCTGGCCCCGGTCGTGGTGGACCAGCTGTACACGGCGCTGCCGGGCATCCGCGCCGAAGGCACGACGGTGATCCTCGTCGAACAGGACCTCAACCGCACGCTCGCCGTCGCGGACCGGGTCGCCTGCGTCCTGGAAGGGCGCATCGTGCTCACCGGGCGGGCCGACAGGCTCACCCGCGACCAGGTGACCGCCGCCTACTTCGGCACCGGCACCCTCCCGGAGGTGACCTCCTCATGACCTGGATCAACGCGATCGTGCAGGGCATGCTGCTCGGCGGCATCTTCGCCATGGCCGCCGCCGGCCTGTCCCTGATCTTCGGCGTGATGCGGATCGCCAACCTCGCCCACGGCGACCTGATGATCCTCGGCGGTTACGTCGCCTCGGTGGCGGCGGCCCACTACGGAGTCCCCGTCCCGCTCACCGTCCTGGTGTCGATGATCGCCGTCGGCGCGCTCGGCTATCTCGTCCAACGCTCCCTGCTGGACCGCGCGATGAGCCTCGGCGAGCTCACCCCGATGCTGGTCACGTTCGGCATCTCCCTCATCATCCCGAACGTCCTCGTCCAGGTGTTCAGCAACGACGCCCAACCCCTGTCCACGGGCTCTCTCGGCACCGCGAGCATCGACCTCGGCGGCGACCTGGCGATCGGCTGGTTCCCGCTGATCACCGTCGTCGCGGCGGTCGCCGTCCTGACCGCCCTGCACCTGTTCCTCCACCGCACCCAGCCGGGCCGCATCGTCCGCGCCACGGCCGACGACCGCACCACCGTCCGCCTGATGGGCGTGGACAACCGCAAGATCTACGCCCTGACCTCGGTCATCGCCTTCGCCACGGTCGCCCTGGCCGGATCGCTCTACACCATGCGCCAGGGCGGAGTGACCCCCTACGAGGGCCAGCTCACCGTCCTGTTCGCCTTCGAGACGGTCATCATCGGCGGCCTCGGGTCGCTGTGGGGCACCCTCGCCGGCGGCATGGTCCTGGGCGTCGCGCAGTCCGTCGGCGCCCAGATCTCCCCCGACCTGCCCCTGCTCGCGGGGCACCTGGTCTTCCTCCTCATCCTGGTGGTCCGCCCCCAGGGCCTGTTCGGCAGGAGCGTTCCCGCATGACCGTCCAGACAGAGCCCGCCACCCAGGCGACCGCGCTCCCGGCCGTCCACCGCGGTGGCCGCGCCACCGCCCTCGGCCTGACCGGCACGGCCGTCGTCCTGCTCGCGATGGCCGCCCTGCCGTACCTGGTCGACACCGGCGTCACCGCCCAACTCGTCAAGCTCTGCTACCTGGTGGCCCTCGCCTCCATGTGGAACCTGCTCACGGGCTACGCGGGCATGATGTCCATGGGCCAGCAGGCCTTCATCGGGCTGGGCGCCTACCTCCTGTTCGTCGTCAACGACCACGGGCTGAGCGTCTACACGGGCACCCTCGTGGTCTCCGCACTGGTGGCCCTGGTCGCCTGGCCGCTGTCGTACCTCGCCTTCCGGCTGCGCGGCGGCTACTTCGCCGTCGGAACCTGGGTGATCGCCGAGGTCGTCCGCCTGATCGTGGTCCGCTTCGACTCCCTGGGAGCGGCGAGCGGACGCAGCCTGTCCGATGTCACCGCCGATCCGGTGCTGCGGCGGGCGTACACCTACTGGCTGGCCCTCGCCGTCATGGCAGCGGCCGTCCTGGGGACGTACGCCGTCCTGCGCAGTCGGCTCGGCCTCAGCCTGCAGGCCATCCGCGACGACGACACCGCGGCGGGCTCCCTCGGCGTGAACGTCACCCGCGGCAAGCGGATCATCTACGTCACCGCGGCGGCGGGCTGTGCGGCGGCAGGCGCGGTGATCTGCGTGAACAGCCTGGGCGTCGCCTCACCGACGCAGATCTTCGGGGTCCAGTACTCGGCCCTGATGGTCTTCATGGTGGTCATCGGCGGCATCGGCACGGTCGAGGGACCGGTCGTCGGAGCGGTCGCCTACTTCCTGCTCGACAAGTACTTCGCGCAGAGCGGGGTCTGGTACCTGGTCGTGGTCGGCGCGGCGGCCATCGTGGTCTCGCTGTACCTGCCGCGCGGGCTGTGGGGAACGCTGGCCCACCGCACGGGCTTCGCCGTCTTCCCGGTGCGCCATACGGTCCGGTTCCGGGCGGCGTCGTAGCCGGTGACAGCGCCACGCGCGTGACCGGACGTTCCGTCACGGCATGCCCATGCGCTGACGGTAGGACGGGAGAGGGCCGGCGTTCGCCAGGACGGCGGCGCAGGCGGTGTCGGCCGCGCAGGCCTGGCCGGGGTTGCGGGGTGGAAGCAGGGTGTTGTCGGTGAAGGAGAGACCGTGCGGGTCGCCGCACCCCTTGTCGTCCGGGTCCTGCGTGTTGGCCGGGGGCCAGGCTCCCGGGTACGCCCGTCGTGCGACCCATTCGGGCACGGCGTCGTCCCAGAAGTTGCCGTGGAACCGCACGTTCTGGACAGGGCGGTCACCCCATTCCTCGCTGCAACCGCCGATGGAGGCTACGTAGTTGTAGACCGTGTTGTGCTCCACGGTGACCCAGTTGGTGCTGTCGTCGGTGTAGATCCCGACGTTCCAGTCGCCGTATTTGCTGTCGGTGACCGCGTTGCCGCTGATGACGGCCCCGTCGGCGAAGGAACTGCCCTGTTCGCCACGTAGATAGACGCCCCCGCCGTCCTCGAGGAGCCGGTTCGTCGCGTAGATGCGGTTGTCGAGGATGCGATTGCGACGCATGATGCCCCGCAGGTCGTCGCCGGGCCCGGAGAGGATGCCGCTGTAGGGCACGTCGTTGACCTGGTTGTGCGCGATGGTGGTCTCCTGGGTCGCGGTGTCCCAGACGCCGGAGGCCGCGTGGTACTCCGCGCCGATGTGGTGGATCCAGTTGTTGGTGATCCGGTTGCCGCGGTTGGTGCCCGTCCGGTCGGGCGGGACCACCCCCATCAGGATGCCGCCGTCGGAGACGTCGCTGATGGCGTTGCCGTCGACGATGTTGTGCGAGCTGTTCTCGGAGAGCTCCAGCGCCTGGGCTCCGAGGTGGGTGAACCGGTTGCCCTCAAAGGTGATGCGCTCGGCGGTACGGAAGGCGACCGTGCCGGGCACGGTGAGCAGCCTCGCGTCCTCACCCCGCCTTCCGGGCCGCAGGTACATGCTCCACGCGGCGGGAAACCCGGCGGGTTCGCTGGGCGCCAGCCAGGTGGCGTAGGCGAACGTCAGGCCGCGGAAGCCGATGTCGTGGAGGGGACGGCCCGGACGACCGGTGCCGGTGACCAGGCTCTCCAGGACCGGGGCGACCACCTTGGCCCGGCGCATGTCCTGCCCGGACCGCGGGAAGTAGAGCAGCTCATGATGTCCGGGCCGGGATCGGTCGAGATACCAGCTGCCGGGCTTGGGTGCGAAGCTGGGCGAGTTCTCCACACTGGTCGGCGCTTCGAGCAACTCCGTGCCCCCGTAGAGCCCTTGGGCCAGATCCCAGCACGGCTGATCCATGGTGATGACGGTCCGGCGGGCACTTGCTGAGACGCCCCTGACTCCGCAGCGACCCTCGAGATAACCGGCTCGGTAGACGAACTCGATGTCGCCGGGGTTCCGCCAGGCCCGGGGGACGGCACTGGAGGTGACGTAACCCGTCCGGGTCGCCTTCAACGTGCCCGGGAAGCCCGTCCCGTGGCGCGTGAGCCGCGCGGCGCGCCGGTCCTCGACGTAGAGCTGGCGCGTCTCGAGCCCGCCCACGTCCGCGCGCCAGAACCCCCTGAGCCGTTGGTCCGGCCGCCACCCGGCGATCTGACGGCCGCCACTGATCGTCACCTGCTCCTGCCGCGGTGTCCCGTAGCCGTACGCCTGGTAGATCACCCGGTGACCGCCCCGGCCGGAGTCCCCCGCGGCCGCCGACAGGCGCAGCGGCGCCTTCAGGTCGTACGTCCCGCCGCGCAGGTTCACCACCAGGTCCGACCTCATCCGCGGCGCCTGGGCGCGTACGGCCTGCTGCGCGCGTGCCGGTGTGGCGAAGGGCCGGTCCAGGGTGCCTGGCCAGGAGTCCTTGCCCCAGGGAGCGACGTACAGCTGCGTGGGAGTCGCCGTTGGGGCCGGTAAGGCCGCCGCCGGCGAAGGCAGGGCCGCCACCGAGAGCCCGATCGCCGCCACCTGCGTCACGACGCCTGTCCATGTCCGTGTCCTTGTCCTTGTCCGCATACGGAAGATCGCCATGCCGCCTCCTTGATACGGGGTTCCACCCTGGGGCAGCACGAGATGGTGCGCAGTCGTCCTGAGGTAGCGGCCTCATCGACCAAAGTCGCGATCGCTGACGGTCACCGGTGCCCTTCGTCACCTCGGAGCCAGTGGTCCAGGAACTCGATCAGCCCCGTCTCCGAACGCACCAACCGCTCGCGTTCCTCAGGAGGAAGCGATGCGAGGGCATCGACCAGAACCCGCTTCCGCGGGATGTGCACCATGTTCCCCGAGCACAGGCGTCCCACATGCGGCACAGACCCGTCGTTCGGCGTCCGGAACAGACCAGCCGCTCCCGACCTTGCGCCAGTGCTGCCGCCCGGCCGGTGCTCTTCAAGTCGTCATGTCCGGCATTCTCTCCGACCGAGGCCGTACGACACAGCCGTCCGGATCCGAGAGGAGTCATCCGACGAGCGTCAGTTCCAAGGTTCCCGGTGGGGGTTTTCGCCCAGCAGCTTCGCTGCGGCCACGCAGAGTTCTTCGCCGAAGAGCTGGTTGCTGCCCCATTCTGAGCCCCACAGGTCGGACGCGGCCTGGGCCACAGCGCGCCAGGTGTAGTCCTCGTCGCATCGCCAGGTGCGGATCTGAGCAGCCATCTCCCGTGTGATCGTCGCCGGGTCGACATTGTTGGGCGTCATCCCAGCGACCCTAGGGAAGCGACGGGGAGCGTGGCCACCGGATTATGCTCGGGCAGGCGCACAACTTGGCGACGGAGCCGCCGACTACGCTGGCGGCCCCTCCGTCAGCCCAGGGAGCAGCGTGCCGCCTGCCTTCGTTCACCGGATCACCAAGTACGACCCCGCCGACCGAGACAGGCACGGCCATTACGTCGGGGACGACGACACGGACAGTGATCACGGGCCGGTGGAAGCCGCGTACCTCGCCGCGATCGCCGCCTTCGCGGAAGCCTGTGGCATCGACCGGCTGGAAATCCGGGAACCAGGCGTCTCGGGGGCCGTCCATCTCGGAGCGAATCCGTCAGTTGCAGGACACGGCCTCAGCGGGCTCTTCCCGCCCGACCTCACCGGCTTCCACGACGGAGCGCAGGTGTCCCTCGCTGTGGCGCTGGAGCTGGTGCGGATCATGCTCCGCGGCGAAGGGGCCTGGTGCAGGCTGGAAGCCGGGACCACTTTTGCCGTGGACGTGGGCTGGGACCTGTACGTGTACGTGAGCAGCGATCGGCCGTGCCGGGATGCCGTGGCCCGAACACGGGAGCTTGGTCTCTTCCCGGAGCCGGTAGCGGTCTCCCCCCATGCGGCGGATCTTCAGGAGCCGGAGGTGACTCAGGCCGCCGACGCCGACTTCTGGGCGCGCCTTCGCACCATGTCGGCGTCGCAAGGAACCCTGCTCCTGGAGGAGAACCCTGTTCGCAACGCGGCCCGTTGGCACCGTGTCACGGAGGCCAACCTTGACGCGGTGCGCGCCGGTCTCACCCCGCGCGCTTTGCTGAGCGTCTGGCCAGACCTCAATCCCGACGTCGCCGCGGTCCTCGCCGCGCTGCCTGCGGACGGATCGGTGGAGTTCGTCTGGGAGGCACGGGACGGAACGATCACTCATGTGCTCGCCGACAGCAGCGACTACCAGGAGCTCGCGTTCCTCGTGGCCGATGCCAGGGCAGCCTGCGCCCTGTCTCTGTACGTCGACGAACGCCACCCCTTGGCCTGTGCTGCGCTGCCGGACGGCGATGGCGTACTGCGCGCCCGATGGTGAGCCTCGGCCCGGCGAGGGGAGCTGGTGGGGTTCCCGGTAGCGTCGCCGGGACACTCGCACCGAAGGAGAGGCATCGACTCGTGGACCTGGGCATCATCGGGCAGGCTGCCGGGTTGTTCGCCGTCACCAACATCGACGACATCCTGATCCTGTCCCTGTTCTTCGCCCAGAGCGCCGGCCACCACGGCTCCGCCCGCCGGATCTTCATCGGCCAGTACCTCGGCTTCGCCGCCATCCTCGCCGTCGCCGTCGCCGCTGCTTTCGGCGCCACGCTCCTGCCCGAGTGGGCCATCCCCTACCTCGGTCTGCTGCCTCTGGCGCTCGGGCTGAAGGCGGCCTGGGAGGCGTGGAAGCACCGCGGCGACGAGGACGACGATCAGGACTTCACCGAGGGTGGACCGAAGGCCCTGGAGGTGGCGGCCGTCACCTTCGCCAACGGCGGCGACAACATCGGCGTCTACGTCCCTGTCTTCGCCACCGCCGGTGTCGGCGGCATGAGCGTGTACGCGATCGTGTTCCTGATCCTTGTAGCGGTGTGGTGCCTCGCGGGCCGGTACTTCGCCACCCGCCCCCTCGTCGCCAAGGCCCTCAGCCGCTGGGGGCACATTCTGCTGCCACTGGTCTTGATCTCCATCGGTCTGCTCATCCTCGTCGAAGGCGGCGCCTTCGGCCTCTGAGGCACATCGTGTGGCGAAACATTGGCGTTCTGCTGGTCTGTCTCTGTCCGTTTGCCGGCCTGTCTCTCGACAGCGGGTTCCTAGGGTTCTGGTCATCCCCCGGAGGTCCGGTTCCGCGGACTTCTGAACTCGCAAGCTCCCCCCAGTGTTTGGAGACACCCTGATGCGTGCTCTGCCCCGTCGTGCCGTGCTTGCCGCTCCCGCTGCTGTCCTGATGTTCACGCTGGTGGCCTGCGGTGGCTCCGACTCCGGGTCCGACAGCTCCGCCGCCGACACCCAGCAACAGACCCAGAGCACGGGCGGTGCCGAGGCCGGCGGTGAGGCGGCCGGTGACACCGACGACAAGCCGGAGCCGCCGCTGACCGGGGACATCAAGACGAAGGCCGAGGCCGCCGCGCTGGCCGCGTATCCGGGCACGGTGGAGAAATCCGAGGAGGACGCCGAGAAGCCCGGCATGTACGCGGTGGAGGTCAAGCAGGCCGACGGGACCTCGATCGAGGTCTACCTCGACAAGTCCTTCAAGGTCACCGCCACCAAGAAGGAAGGCACCGAGGAGGCTGAGGACGCCAGTTGACGGCCAGGCCCTGACCCGAGGAAGGAACACACCGATGCCGTCTGAGCCTGAGCGGACCTCCTCTTCGCCGACCGATGCCGAGGACACGGCGATCCTGGATCCGGTACCGGGCGCCCCCGTCCCGGGCGGCGGCTACGGCGACCGCTTGGCGGAAGACGCCTTCGACCACCCCTACTCGTGCGCGCACTCCAGATCCGGCCCGGTTCCGACCGGAGCCCGGTGAACCAGGAAGCGAAACGGGCCCGTCTGCCGGGCACCACGGCTCCGGGGGTGGCCCTGTCCACGGTCAGTGACACCGTCACGTCCCCCACCACCCCGGGCGGCACCGCTCAGGTCTCCGCGCCGAAGTCACCGACCACGCAGCCACTGCCGCCCGTTCCGCCCACGTCCACCGAGCCGTCGGGCGGCGCCGTGAGCCCGACCGCCGCATCCACGCCGGCCAGCCTGCCGCCGGCCACCGGTGAGGACCGCGACCGCGGTGCGGAACACGAACGGGAGGACCAGCGACGCGAGGACGGCGACGACGCCGACGAATGACTCCCCCGTCGGCGCCGCCGACGTCCCGCCACCGCCGTCCGGCCGACGCGGTCCTCCCGTCCGCGTCGGCCGGACGGTCCCCCGCATGTCCACCGTCGTCCCCTACGCCCTACCGGTCTCAGGCGGCTCCCGTGAACCCTGCAACTCCTCTGGCACAGCTGTGCGAGCCTGGCGCCATGCGGCTGCTGCTCATCGAAGACGACGACCGAATCGCCGGCCCCCTCACCGAGGGCCTTGGGCGTTACGGGTTCACCGTGGACCACGTCCGCACCGGTACCGCCGGGCTCACCGAGAGGGCCGCCGCGCCGGACCTGGTCCTGCTGGATCTGGGCCTGCCGGACATGGACGGGCTGGACGTCTGCCGCAGCCTGCGCGCCCGCTCCGCCGTCCCCATCATCATGATCACCGCGCGGGGCGAGGAAGCCGACCGCGTCGTCGGCCTCGAACTCGGCGCGGACGACTACCTCGCCAAGCCCTTCGGCGTGCGGGAGCTGATCGCCCGCATCCGCGCCGTGACCCGCCGCGCCGGAGCGCCCGCCTTCACGTCGGCCGGGCCGCCGGGAACCCCCGACCCGAACCGGCCGCCTTCCGGCGCACAGGAGCTGGGCTCGCTGGTGGTCAACCGCCGCACCCGCGAGGTCCACTTGAACGGCCGCCACATCGCCCTGACGCCCAGGGAGTTCGACCTGCTCGCCTTCCTCGCAGACGATCCAGGGACGGTGTGCTCCCGCCAGCAGATCATGGACACCGTGTGGGACCCGCACTTCTTCGGACCCACCAAGACCCTCGACGCCCACGTGGCCGCCCTGCGCCGCAAGCTCGGGGATCCGGGCTGGATCACCACCGCCCGCGGCGTCGGCTTCCGCCTCACCGTCCCTGGCGAACCCGTCACCTCCGAGGCGGCCGGATGACGCGGCGCCTGCTGCTCAGCTACCTCGCCCTGGCCTTGCTGGTGCTGGCCGGCCTGGAGATACCGCTCGGCTACGTCTACGCCCGCGGCGAGACCTCCCGCGCCTCCCAGAGCGTGGAACGCGACGCCTCCATGCTCGCCGAAGTCACCGAGGAGAACATCGAACAAGGCCGGCTCGACGCGCTGCCGGACATCGTGGGCGACTACGCCACGCGCACCGGCGGCCACGTCGTCGTCACCGACAGACAGGGCGTCGTCCTCGCCGACTCCGACCCGGCCGCCCGGACCGGCATCAGCCTCGCCGGCCAGCCGGACATCGCCCGCGCGCTGAACAACCAGCCCACCGTCACCACCACGACCGACGGTGACGGCCGGGACGTGCTGTCCGCGACCATGCCCGGCTCCTCGGGCACCACCATCCGCGGCACCCTGCGCCTGACCTACCCTCTGGACCGGGTGAGCACCCGGGTGCACCGCATCTGGGGAGCCCTGGCCCTGGCCGGCGCCTGCATACTCGCCCTGGTTGCCCTGGTCGCCTACAGCATGGCCCGCTGGATCACCCGCCCCCTGCGCACCCTGGAGGCCGCGACGACCCAGCTCGCCGACGGTCACCTGGCCCACCCGCCCGACGCCACCACCGGACCGCCCGAACTGCGCCGGCTGGCCACCTCGTTCACCCGCACCGCGACTCGCCTGCAGCACCTCCTCCAGTCCCAGCAGGCGTTCGCCTCGGAAGCCTCCCACCAGCTGAAAACCCCGCTGACCGCGCTGCGCCTGCGGCTGGAGAACTTCGAGCCCTACCTGGACCCGCGCGCGCACGCCAGCTTGGACGAAGCCGTCGGCGAGGTCGAACGCCTCGGCCGCATGGTGCAGGGCCTGCTCGCCCTGGCCCGCCTGGAGAACACCGCCACCACCCCCGCACCCGCCGACCTGGACATGGTGATCGCCGAGCGGGTCACCATGTGGGAGCCCCTGGCAGCCGAACAGTACGTCTCCCTCGACGTCACCGGCCCGCCAGCCGGTCAGGTGTGGGCGATCCCGGGCGCCCTGGAGCAGATCATCGACAACCTCCTCGCCAACGCCCTGCGCGTCTCTCCGCCCGGCAGCACCCTCACCCTCCACCGCAGTCCTGGCGGCGAACTGCACATCATCGACCAGGGCCCCGGCCTGAGCGCCGCCGACCGCGAGCGCGCATTCGACCGGTTCTGGCGCTCCTCCGACTCCCACCACGACGGCACCGGCCTCGGCCTGCCCATCGTCCGCCACCTCATCAACGCCTCCGGCGGCTCCATCACCCTGCGCCCCGCACCCGGCACCGGTCTCGACGCCCACATCCGGCTGCGCCCCGCCACAGCGCGTCCCCACCAAGTGCAGCCGACCGGAGAGGACTTCGGCCCCCGCCGTACCCGCGGCCGACGAACACAGACAGCCGACCGCCCATGAGAGGGAGCTCGCCGAAACCTGGGCCGTGACCAGTCACGGAGTGACCGTGTACGTCTGCACGTCGAAGGTCTGGCCGAGGGAGTTCGTCGGCGCCACTGTCACCGAGGTGCCGTCCACGGTCACCTTCAGGAAGTGGTACACCTGCGCGTCGTCCGTGGGTACCGACGCGGCGCCGCAGGCCGAACCCCGGTTGCGGCTGTAGGACCACCCGATGCCGTAGGCGTCGGTGGCCGAGCAGCCGTTCTCCCCGACGGAGTGCACATCGGCCCCGCCGCCACCGGTGACATACTGCGCGATCCGGCCCGGGCCCGCGGTGTTGCGCTGATACAGGTGAGAGTGGCCGTTGAAGACAAGGTCCACGCCGCCGTCCAGCAGGGTCTGCTCGACGCCCGTGAGGAAGATGTCGCTCGGCTCGCTCGCGCTGTCCGAGCGCAGCGGGAAGTGGAAGAAGGCGAATTTCGGCACGCCCGGATGGGCGGCGAGGTCGGCCTTGAGCCACTCGTACTCGGCGGTTCCGTCCTGCCAGTGTGCGTGCGCGTCCTGCTCGTAGATCGCGCAGTGCGAGCCGCACGAACCGCCGGTGGCGGAACCGGTGTTGGAGTTCCCCCACGCGGTGTCGAGCAGGTAGAAGCGGACGCCTCCGGTGGTGAAGGCGTAGTACGTCGTCGGATAGGAGATCGGACTCGATCCCAGGTACGCCGGATAGTCGACGAGTGCCCACACCCCGCCGGAGGCCGCCGCCAGTGCCGACTGCTTCCACACCTGCAGATAGGTGTTCGTCATGCTGTGGTTTCCGACGGTGCCGATCAGCGGGATGCGCATGCCGGGCTGCGTCCAGTACGACGGCCCGAACCAGGAACTGACGTCCACGCCCGTCTGGTTGAGGTCGCCGTACTGGGTCTGCGAGGTGCCGGGGTGCGTGTTGTCGCCGGTCTGGACGACGAAACGGGCACCGCTCGCCGCGATCTGGCTCATCACGTTCGCCTGGTTCACGTTCAGTGAGCCGTCGTCGACGCCGGAGTTGGTGGTCTCGCCCGTGTCGCCGAGTACGTCGAAGGTGAACGGCGTGGTGGAGCCCGCGGATTCGGGGGTGGTGAAGTTCGGGGTCGGCAGGGTGCCCAGCAGGTCCGTGCCGGATGCGGTGTGGACGCGGTAGCAGTACGTGGTGCCCGCGCTCAGGCCCGTCACCGTGACCGAGTTGGCGTACTCCCGGGCTGAGCCGACCGTGATCGGGCTGCCCAGGCTGGGGGAAGTGGCCGTGTTCGCCGCGCAGTTACCCAGTGGGCCGTAGCGGACCGAGCCGCGGCTCTGCGTCGTGGTCGCCCAGCTCACCTGGACGGACGTCGTCGTGGCGTCCGAGAGATAGGGGGCGCGTGTCAACTGCGCGTCGGCGCCCGGCAGGTCGGCGTGCGCCGCCGGAGCGAACGACAGCGCCGTGCCCGCCCCCAGGACGAGGGCGAACACGGCGCTGCGAGCGTGCCTCAAGGAGAGGCTGCGGTGCTGGGAAGAGAGTCTTCTGGTCATGTTCCTTCTTCCTTTCTCATTCTGATCCCGCGCCGTCGGGCCAGCGCCGCGACGGTGGCCACCAGCAGCGCCGCGCAGCCGGTGATCCGCAGCAGGCCCGGCCAGTAGCCGAGCGGGTCATGGCGGGCCGCTGGTGAGGCGGGCACCGACGGAGCGGCCGCCACGGGGGTGCCGCGCAACTCGCGCAGCACGTCCAGGGATTGCGTGCCGTGCTGGAGCGACGGCTCCACGTGCGAGTTCTCGCTGAACTCGTTCCAGCTGATCAGCCCGAGCACATCCGGAGCCGAGGCCATGGCGGCCGCGTACTCGGTGCGCAGCGTCCGGCCACCGTCCCGTGGCACCGACTTGGTGCCGCCGACCAGGCGGGCGTCGAAGCCGGGGGCGAACGGTGCCATCCAGTAGCCGCGGGCCGCGTGTGCGGTGGTGGCCATCGCCCGCAGTTTGGTGGTGTGCCGGTCGTTCGTGTCCGGGTTCACCGACGACCAGTAGTAGGCGTCGCCGTCGGTGACGTGCGCCAGCCTGCGAATGCCCTGTGGGCTCTTCTCGGTGCCGAGCACCAGCATCCCTTTGCGCACCGGCCCGGTGATGTGCGCGATGTCCGCGGTCGAGTACTGCCAGGTGCCGCTGAACACCGTCAGCGGCTTGCCGTCGAGGCGGAAGAACGCCGGGTCGCGGGCGTAACGGCCGTACAGCAGACGGAAGTCGGCGGCGACCCGGTCGGTGGCGAGAGGCCGGCGCTGGAAGTCGAGCCCCTGATAGATGACCGCCACCTTGAAGTAGCGGGCCCGCGCCACGTCCAGCAGCAGCCGCAGCCGTCTGTTGTTGACGGGCGAGGATTTCCAGCTCACCACGAAACCGTCGATGCCCGCGGCCTTCGCCCAGTCGACATGGGTGCGGAGCACGGAGGCGTCGTCGCTGGAGTAGTGGCCCAGTCGGGGGTAGTCGGTTTTGGCGCGCTGCCACGACGACGGCTCGAACCACTGGTAGTAGTACGCCAGCAGTGGCACCCGACGCTCTTCGGCCGATCTCGCGGACGCCGGGAACAGCCCCGCCAGCACCAGTACCAGCACGGCCAGCAGCCCCGGTCTTCTCATCCGTGCTCACCGCCCCGCCGTCGCCGCATCCACCGCCCGACCAGCAGCAGTCCTGCCGCCAGCACCCCCGCCGTGCCCGCCGCGAGCGCCAGGTCGGCCCGGCTGACCACCCTGAGCTGCATGCTCTGTGTCCGTGACAGGCGGACCTGCTGGACGGCCCGCAGGCCCTGGCCGCCGGTCACCTCCACCTCGTACTGCCCGTGCGGCAGATCCCGCAGGGTCGCTTCCCGACCGGCATCGAAGGGCACCTCCCGCACCGACCCGTCCGGCAGCGTGATCCGCACCGCCCGCCCGGCCGCCGACCCGAGCACCGCGTCCCGCGCCGACACCGTCAGATCGTGGAACGGCGTGGTGAAAGCGACCTCCTGAGTCGCTGCCGGTTGGAACCGCTGACGCCCGGCGTCCACCGTGTTCGTGCCGTACGCGTCCGCCGACAGCAGTGCGTATCCGACCTTCCGCGAGGTCAGCACGCTGTTGCGGTACACCGGCAACAGCCCGTCCAGCCAGACCGGTTGCCCCACCGGCAGCCGCTGGGTGTGTCCCGTGTCGCTGCGCACGCTCACATACGGCACCCGGTCGCGGGGTACGGCGCGACCGTCCTGGTCGACGCAGCGCACCGTCACCCGGAAGCGGGCCGTGAACGCCGCCGTCACCGTGTAGTCACGACGCAGCGGCAGCCCCCGTACCGTGCGCCGGAACGCCTGGTCGGGATCGCGTTGCCCGGCCCACCGGGAGAACGTGAACTGCCGTTCTTCCGAGGCCAGTTCACGGTCGTCGACGGCCAGTGCGTGCCCCGCGAAATCGTGCGCACCGGTGAAACGCACCGTCCCGTCCGCCCCGGTGACCGCCGTACGCCCGTCGAACGTGAACGGCACACCGGCGAGCCGGGGCGTCGTGCGCACCGTGACGGTGACCGAAGTGACGGCCACCGCAGGACTCGGCGCCAGCCCCACCAGCACGACCCCCACCAGCACCAACCACTTCACGACGTACGCCATTTCGGTCGCACCGCCCCCCACAGCAACCCCGCCACCAGCAACGACGCAGCCCCGTACACCGCGTACACGGGCATCGGCGAGGGCTGCCGTGCCACCGGAAGCGGCGCCTCCCGCACCCCCGCCGGAATCAGCTCGGCGCGCCGCGGTGCCGCCGAGAAGTCGAAGGCGTCGGCGAGACTCCGAACCTGCGCCGTACGGCCACCCAGCGGTCGCAGCCGCCAGTTGTCCACCACGAACCGCAGCGCACTGGCCGCCTCGAACTGTCCGTGCTGCACCTTCCCCCGCGACACATACGGGCTGACCAGCAGCGCCGGCACCCGCAGCCCCCGCCCGGCGGTCGGTTTCACATGGTCGTACCAGCCCCCGGAACCGTCGTACGACCACAACAGCGCTGACGACGACCAGTACTGACTGACCATCAGCTGCGAGGCGAGGTCCCGCACCAGCCGCTGTCCGGCCGGCACCGAGCGTGCCGACCGCTCGCCCGCGCCCGACGACGCGACGAACGCCACCGAGGGCAGCGTCCCGCGGTCCAGGTCCCGGTAGTACTCGCCGAGGTCGACGATGTGCGCGCTCAGCCTCCGGTCGTCGACGAAGCGCGGAATGTCGAGGAGCGGGACCCGGACGGTCTGGGTGGTGCGGTCGGGTGAGCGGTAGGTCTGCTTCGGGTCGTAGTTCTGGACGTAGAACTTCCAGCTCACCCCCGCCTCTTCCAGCCGGTCGAAGAGGGTGGGGCCGGTCAGGTCCGCCGTGCCCGCGACCCAGTGGGCGCGGTTGGCGCGGGTGCCGTCGAGCGAGGACGCGAAGAACTGGTCGAAGAGCTCGTAGCGGTCGGCTGCGTTCCAGTAGAAGGGCAGGTCACGGCGGTCGTAGTGCCCCATGGCCACGCGCCCGTCCCGGCCCTGCCGTCCGAAGGCGCTGACGAAGCCGTCCATGCGCCCGCCGTTGTACTGCTGCCGCACCAGGCGCGGCCCGGCGCCGGGGGAAAGGGGCGGGGAGCCGTGCAGCGGGTAGGGCGCCACCGTGCCCGCGCCCGGATGCGCCGGATCGCGCGGCTGACTGATCCCCGCGGTGAGGCCGTCGGCTCCCGGGTACGTGCCGAAGTAGTGGTCGAAGGTGCGGTCACCCTGCATGAGATACACGAAGTGCTCAACGGGAGTGCGGGGGCGGGGAGTTGACGCGGTTGCCGGGCCGCTGCCGGTCAGCAGCAGGACCAGTGCCGCCAGCAGCACCCTCATGACGCCCTCACCCGGTAGATCACGACCACCTTCACCCCGTCCCCGTTGCGCGCGGTGAACACCGCCGTCGCGTGATAACGCCCCACCAGGCCCTGCAACTTGGCGGTGAAGAACGGCGTACGGCGTGCCGTGTACGCGTCCCACACCAGGTACTGGAAGTCGCCGTCCCTGAGGGCCCGGTCCGGGTTCGGGACCGCCCGGTAGCTGGGGTTGCGGCGTGCCGGGTCGGGCGAGACGGAGAGCGCGGAGACGGGACAGAAGCCGTAGTACTGGACCACGTTGGCCATGGAGGGACCGATGGCGAGCAGCCGCGAGCCCTCCGGCGCGTGCTCGCGCACCCACAGCCCGGCCTCCCGACCGCCCGGCAGCCCGCCCGTCCCGGCCAGGAAGCGGGTGCTCGTCTGCGGCTGGATCCGCATCCAGCACGGCACCGCGAGCGACGCCACGACCAGCCAGATCGCCGAGGCGGCCGCGAGGCGCTGCATCCGGTCCACCCGTGGGAACGAGGTGAGCGTCCGCCCAGCCAGCACAGCGAACACCGGTGCCACGGGCAGCAGATACTGGAAGCCCTTCACCGGCCACACCGTGAAGAACAGTGCGGGCACCACGACCCAGCACACCAGCAGCCGCTCCCGCCAGGTGCTCTCGCGCCGCAGCCACACCAGCCCCGCCAGGGCCGCCGCAACCACCAACGGGCCCACGGCCCACGGCACTTCACGACCGTAGAAGGAGTAGGGATGATTGGCGCGGCGGAACATCTGCCACAGCAGGTAGTTCCCGCCCGCCCGCGCGTGCCCGGCCAGCAGCTGGGACAGCGGATGGGCCACCGCCACCACCCCGATCACACCCAGCGCGGGCAGCAGATGCCGCCAGCGGGTGCGCACGGCCGGGGTCAGCGCGAAGAACGCGTACAGCGACCCCAGGAAGACGATCGAGGTCTCCTTCGCCAGCACCGTGAACCCGAGCATCCCGCCGGCCGCCAGCAGCCAGCGCGGGGACGGTGATTCGGCGTACCGCACCACGCAGTACAGGGCGCCGGTCGCGCACAGCGTCATCGGCGCGTCCAGCAGCACCTGGCGGCTCACCACGACGTGGTACGGCATCACCGCCAGCAGCAGCGCCCCGACGAGCGCGGCCCGCCGCCCGTACAGCCGTCGCCCAAGGCCGTACGTCACCGCCACCGTCGCCACACCCAGCAGCGCGGGCACCGCGCGCGCCGCCCAGTCGCTCTCGTGGACGCGCAGCGCCAGCGAGACGAGTGACTGGAACAGCACCGGGTGCGCCCTGAACACCGGGAAGAGCGAGCCGAGTTGCTCGTCCCCGGCGAGTGAGGCGGCCGTACCCGTGTACACCGCCTCGTCGCTGTTGAAGCCGGTCGCGGTGAGCTGCCACAGGCGCAGGAAGGCCGCCAGCAGGAGAACGGCGGTCAGGGGTGCGGCAGCCCGCACCCCGGCGCCGGAGGGGGCCGGCGCCGGGGCGGTGCGGGATGCTCCTCTGGGGAGCACGAACCGGTCGGTCATGCGGCCGAGCCGGCCTGCAGTTCCCACCGGGGCCAGGACTCGGCGGCGGTACGCACCGCCGGACGGTGTTCCTCGTCCGCCAGCAGCCGCGGGATCTCGTCCGCCCATCCGAAGCAGTCCGAGGCGAGCACCCGGGTACGGACACCGGACAGGAATCCGGCGAGGATCTGCCGCTCCCGGGCGCGCAGTTCGGCATGGTCGAGGCCGTCGATGCGCAGCGCCGGGGCGAGGTAGCGGTAGGGCGGGAAGCCGTACGCGTCCTCGGTGTTGGCCAGCATCCGCTCCAGCGCCACGTCGTCGTCGAGGTCGTACAGGTCGGGCGTACCGCGTTCGATGACGAACAGGTCCCGTACCTCGGTGGTCGAGCCCAGCCGGCAGGGCACCAGACGGTCGACGCTGTACTTCGGCGGCGGCACCAGGATCTGGGTGAGCGCGTTGATGCCCATGATCGGCAGGTTGAAGCGGGACAGCATCAGCGCGATCGAACGACCGCCCTTGGAGTGCAGCCGCGACTGCAGATTCAGCCGGCGCCACTCCTTCTTCGTCAGGTCCTCGGCCTGTACGGCCCGCAGGGTGTGCGCGCTGATGGTGAGCGGCTTCGGGAAGCAGACGGCGCGCCCGGTCGCGTCCACGACCGTCATGTCGTCCGACAGGAACCGTCCGCCGTGCTCGCGCAGCAGTCGCAGGACGGTCGCGGTCTTGCCGGTGTCGGTGAGCGCCGACAGCATGACCCCGCGCCCGTCGAGCTCCACACAGGCGGAGTGCAGCAGCATCCGCCCGCGCGAGATCAGTACGAACCGCAGCAGCGCCTCGACGATGTTCGTGTAGACGACGTGCGGTGAACGGGCCAGCAGCGGGCCGACCTCCATGGTGATCGGCGGACCCAGCCGCACCCGGAAGTTCGCGCCGAAGCGGCCCAGGTGCTCCTCGTAGCGCAGTGCCGCCGTGTCGCTGTGGTCCTCGGTCAGTGCGGCCCGCCCGCGTGGCCTGCGCCGCCCGACGTCCCCGACGCGCACGGCGATGTCGACGTCCGCGTCCGGGATCCACTGTGCCCGGAAGAACTCCAGCTCGGGCAGCCGGATCTGGGAACCGATGGTGACGGTGCCGGCGACGTCGTAGCGGTAGGGGAGGTAGACGGACCGCTTCCTGCTCGCCGACGCGGTCGGGGCGCCGGCGTCGACTTCGGCGTCGACGAGCATCTTCACGGGGTCGCGCCGCCGGACCTGCTTCTCGCCGCCGCGGTAGATCATGCGGTCGCTGATCAGGAACCGCAGGACGAAGAGCAGAACGAGGGTGAGCGCGTTGGCCGTCAGGACGCCCACACCGGCGACGACGAGCCACTGCAAGAGCGGGAGCCGGGCGAGCAGCAGCAGGTTGTTCATCGCGAAGAAGCGGCCGACCCGCCCGCCCCAGCTGCCCTTGCGCTGTCCGTTGCGGTAGACGGCGGCATCGGTGAGGACGAAGTTCCAGGCGGTGGAGAACTGGGTCGCGAGCGCCGCCCCCACCAGGTGGTGCACCCCGAGCACGTCGAAGAACAGCCACAGGGCAGCCGTGTTGACGGCGATCCCGGACAGGCCCACGAGCCCGAACGCGACCATCCGCGCCACCTGCCGCTGCCCGCCGGCCACCGAGCGCCGCAGCCGTACGACATGCCGTACGAAGGCCAGGCCCTCCCTGACGGAGGCCTTCGACCGGCCTGCCTCGCGGGGTGCGAAGGTGTACGCCACCTCCGCGACCCGGGCGGCCGGGTGCCGCACCAGGATCTCCAGCAGGATCTTGAAGCCGACCGGCCGCAGCCGCTCGGTGTCGATCGCGTCCCGGCGGAACGCGAACAGCCCGCTGAGCGGGTCGCTGACGGTGGCCAGCCGGCGGGGGAAGGCCGCCTTGACCAGGCGCGTCGCGGACGAGGAGGTCGCCTGCCGGCCAGCACCGGCGAGTCCCTCGGACTGGCCGTTCCCGGCGTACCGGGTGCCGACGGCGATGTCGACGCCCTCGCGCATCGCGGTCCTGGCCAGCAGTGCCGCGGCCTGCGGCGGATGTTGCAGGTCCGCGTCCATGACCAGCACCCAGGCGCCGCGCGCGGCCCGGATCCCGGCCACGACGGCCCCCGACAGACCTCCGGTGCGCAGGCCGGAGGGCCGGTGCAGAGCCCGCACGGGGACGGGGCAGTCCGGCGCGAGGGCGGCGATCTCCTGGACGGTCGCGTCATCACTGTCGTCCACGAAGAGGATCTCGGCGCCGAGCGGGGCGAGGGCCGGCCCGAGCCGGTCGAGCAGCAGCGGGACGCTCTCCTGCTCGTCGCGGGTGGGTATCAGGACGGTCAGCCGGGGCGTGGCAGCCTCGCCGTCGCCCCCGCCTCCGAGTTCCCGGACACCCGTCGGCACCCCGTCGGGGGCAGCCGAAACGGAATCGATCACGTGCGTCATGGAGTCCCCCCAGAACACGTGCCGTCGGCCGAGCGGCGCGACGGACACCGACGACCGCCCGTGAACACGGGCGGAGGAGTGAGCGGTGACCCTCGCGGGCGTACGGTCTCGACGCGGCGCGGGGAGATGCGGGACGTGCCAGAGGTGCGGAACAGAACGCCGAACGCGCACCGGGCTCCACGGTCAGGAGCGGATTCCAGAGGCTAGCAGCGGACTTGACGCGTTCGCTGGGCGTTCCTCCGGTATCCGCCGGTAATTATCCTGGTGTTTACCTGGTTCTGGCGCATTACGCCCCATGCGCGCACTCCGCTCCCATCCGCCACGGTCAAACGTAGCCAGATCTACGCCTTGATTACGTGGAGGTGAAAGTCACCGCATTCTTCTCAGGCCCCCTGCTGAACCTGTGATTCCGCGAGAAGCATGACGTCCATGTCTTACGACGGACCACCCGGTCCCTCGCCCCGAGAGGACCGGGACCCTGCGGCCACCCTCATGGACGCCATGCGTGCGGCGCTCGCCCTGATCGACGACGTGGAGGCGCTCAGGCTCGAGAACCGCCAGCTCAGAGAGGCGCTGGAGGGGCGCGCCCTGATCGAGCGCGCCAAGGGCATGCTCATGGCCCGGCGCGGCTGCGACGAGGCCACCGCCTTCGAGATACTCGTCAGCCTCTCCCGCAAACAGCGGCGCAAGGTGCGTGCGGTGGCGGCCGACTTCATGGACGACCTCGGGTTCCAGCCGCTCATGTGAAGCCCAGGAAGCGTCGCAATCCGGCCAACGCCCGTACGTGTCGTCGGTGAACACTGTCACCGACGGTGAACAGAGTCGGCTCGATGCTCTTGGACTGCTTGCTGTGGTGCCCGGTGAGGAGGATTCGTAGCTGCTCGGCATGATCCGGATGTGGCAGCCAACTGCCTGAGCGCGGTGACCGGTTGACGCCGTCCGTACGCGACTGCCGTCGCTGTTCCGTCGGCGCGGGTCCAGGTCAGCAGCGCACGGCCCTCGACCACACTGCCCTCGACCGTGGCTGGTTCGCCCAGGAGCGGCAGGTTGCCGACGATCTTCACGGACAGACCGGCGACCTCGGTCCAGAAGTAGTCGTCCTGCGACGGTCCGGAGGGAGGGAGCCCGAGGGCGGACGCGGCCGCGGCCCTGCCCTGGGCGACGGCGTTCGACCAGAACGGCGCGCGTCGGTGCGGCCGGGTGGCGTTGCCGCGCAGGTAGGTGACGTCGCCGGCGGCGAACACGCCGGGAACGGTGGTGGCACACGCGTCGTCGACACCGACGCCGAGGCGGTCGGCGAGGCCCGTCCCGGCCAGCCAGTCGACGCAGGGCACCTCTCCGGCACAGGTCACCACGAGGTCTGCGCTGAGCTCGGTGCCGTCGGGGAGCAGTACGCCGTGCACGGGGTCGCCGGTGAGGGCGGCGAAGCCGGTGGCCTGCACGAAGCGGATGCCGTACGCCGCGGCTCGTGCGGTGAGGGCGGCGGACAGGTGGTCGCCGAGGATGCGTCGCAGCGGCCGGTCGGTGTCGACGACGGTGACCGGGATGCCGCGGGCTGCGCAGGCGCTGGCCACCTCCATGCCCAGGAAGCCGGCGCCGATCACGATCGCCGTGGCGGCGTCGGCCAGGCGGTCACGGAGCAGGCGGGCGTCGTCCAGGGTGCGCAGGACGAGTTCGCCGCGCTGCCCGGGGGCGGCGAGTCGGCGGGCGTCCGCGCCGGTGGCGACGATCAGTGCGTCGTAGCCGATCCGGCGGCCGTCGGCGGTCGTGACGGTGCGGTGCCGAGGGTCGCCCGCGACGGCGGCCGAGCGGATGACGCCGATGTCGAGCCCGTCGAGGCTCAGCCCCAGGGACTGGTCGGCGGCCGGGTCCTTCAGGACTGCCTTGGACAGGGGCGGGCGGGAGTAGGCGCCTTCCTCCTCTGCGCCGATGATCGTGACCGGTCCGGTGTGGCCCAGTGTGCGCAGGTGGCGGGCTGCGGTGGTGCCGGCGAGTGACTCGCCGACGATCAGCACCGAGCGCGGTGCGGTCACGACAGGACTCGCAGGGCGGCGACCGGGCACGCGTCGACCGCCGCGCGGGAGGCCTGCTGATGTTCCTCGGGAACTTCGGCGCCCTCGAAGTGGTAGGTCAGTTCGGCGTCGTCGTCCAGGCTGAAAACGCCGGACGCCTGGTCGGCGCAGAGGCCGTGGCCTTCGCAGCGGGCGTAGTCGACGGAAATCTTCATGGTGCGGTCCTCATTGGGCGTGCGGTGGGGTTCAGGCCGGGACGAGTTCGAGCGGCAGACGCTCGAGGCGGTGGATGACGTTGTTCAGGGCCCACTCGGGTGTGCCGGCGGGCTCGATGCGGTCGACTTTGTCGACCAGGGCGCGGAGGATCGCGGAGGTCTCCATGCGGGCCAGGCCCTGGCCGGCGCAGCCGTGGGTGCCCTGCCCGAAGCCGAGTTGGCGGGCGGCGTCGCGGCGGATGTCGAAGGTGTCCGGGTCGTCCCACTCCAGCGGGTCGCGGTTGGCGGAGCCGTAGAGGACCAGTAGCCGGGAGCCCTTGGGCAGGGGGATGCCCGCGAGTTCCGTGTCATGGGCCGTGGTCCGGGAGAAGCCCCGGATCGGGGACTCGTACCGGACGACCTCGTTGACCGCGTTCGGCACGAGGTCGGGGTCCGCCTTCAGCAGGCGCCACTGTTCGGGGTGGGTGGCGAACAGGTGCAGCGCGCTGGAGATGGCGCTGATGGTGGTGTCCAGGGAGGGTGCCAAATAGTCGATCATCATGGTGGCGCACTCGGCCGGCATGATCCGGCCGTCGTCGGCGGCGCGCAGCAGGTCATGGCCCAGGCTGCTGTCCAACACGGACCGGTCACGGACGACAGCGCGCGCGTAGCGCATCATGCCGACGGACGCGGGAAGTGTGCGTACCGCCTGGCAGTTGAGCGGGCCCAGGGCGTCGAAGGTGGCACCGGCCCAGCGCAGCAGGTGCTCGCGGCCCTGGCGGGGCCAGCCGACCAGGTCGGGAACGACGGACATCGGCAGGGCCATGGCGACCTCCACCGCGTCGACGGTGCGCTGGGCGACAGCGGCCTCGACCACCGCGACCGCCTGCTCTTCGACCATGTCCTTCATGGCGCGCAGCGCCCTGGGGGTGAGGCGGTGCGCGAGGAGCGAGCGGCGGCGGGCGTGGTCGTCGCCGTCACTGAACAGGGTGGTGCCCTGGCCCATGCGGTTGGCGACGGGGTTCAGGGCGACGCCGCCCGAGGAGACGAAGGTCTCGTCGTCCAGCAGCACGTGCTTGCATTCGGCGTACCGCGCCAGGGCGTACACCTTGTGCTTGCTCAGCCACACCACGGGGCCCAGGTGACGCAGCGCGGCGTAGTGGGGATACGTGTCGCGGATGGCCGAAGCCGAGTACAAGTCCGGTTGGTATACGGGAAGTTCTGTGCGCGTGGGCACGAAGCGCCCTCCTCGAGGAGCCGTTGGAGCGTGGAGGCGAGCCTGTGCGGCGGGCAGGCCGCAGGAGCGGGAGTTCCGCGCCCCGTCCCGCTGCCCGCGGAGGTGGTCGACCCAAGCATTTGCCTGCCCATCTCTGGGCAACAACGCCGCAATGAAGGAATCATCAAGGCTGACCGATCGCTCCGTCAAGAGTCGCGCCGGAGTCGCGCGAGGAACTCATCAGTACGGTGCGATGCCCTGTCCGCGATCCGCTTCCGGCTGAACGCCGCGGCGGTGGGCCGTCAGGACGACTGCCGGACGACCAGCTCCGTGCGGAGGATGACGTGGCGCCAGGCCATGGACTGCTCCTCCATCTCCTCCAGCAGCAGCTTGATCATGGCCCGCCCCATCTGCTCCAGCGGCTGTCGCACGGTGGTCAGGGGCGGCTCAGTGCGCTGGGCCAGGGGAAAGTCGTCGAAACCGATGACGGCGACATCCTCGGGGACCCGTCGTCCCGCCGCGCGCAGTGCGTGCAGGGCCCCGGCCGCCGTGGTGTCCGAGGCGGCGAGGACGGCGTCGAGCTCGGGGTGGCGTGCGAGGAGTTCCGTCATGGCGCGGCGACCGCTCTCCTCCGAGAAGTCGCTCTCCGCCACCCAGGACCGTGACGGCTGCTGGCCGGCCGTCGCCAGCGCGTCCTGATAGCCGCGCAGCCGACACCGCGCGGCATACATGTCGAGCGGCCCGGTGATGGTGGCGATCGCCCTGCGGCCCTGTTTCAGCAGGTGGGACACGGCATTTCGGGCGCCGCCGGCGTTGTCCGCGTCGACGTAGCTCACGTACTCGTCACCCGAGCGACGTCCCATCAGCACGGTCGGCACGCGTGCCTCGGCGAGCATGTCCGGCAGCCTGTCGTCGGCGTGCACCGACATCAGCAGCACGCCGTCGACGCGGCCTCCTCGCGCGTACTCCAGGAAACGCTGCCGTTCGGTCTGCGAGCGGACCAGGGTCAGCATCAACTGCATCCCGGTGTCCTCCAGCGCATCGCCGAGTGAGCGGACGATCTCCGAGAAGAACGGCTCCGCGAACTGCCTCCAGTCCGGTTCCGTCAGCACGAGGGCCACGGCGTCCGCACGCCGGGCGGCCAGGGAACGGGCCGCGAGATTGGGCACGTACCCGAGTTCGTCGATGGCTCGCTGCACGGCTCGGCGCGTCGACTCCTTCACGCCGGCGGCGTTGTTGATCACCCGCGAAACCGTGCCCCGTCCCACCCCGGCGTGGGCAGCCACCTCTTCCAGAGTCGGCGCTCCAGGTCGTCGCCCGGCCATGACCACCTCCCCCACCCGCGAGATCACCGATCTTACGGCGCGGAGCAACCGGGCACATGCCTTGCGCACATGATCGGGCAGGCTCGACCGGAAGGAGGTACCCGCTCGCGATGCCCGCCGAGGCGGGGCCCGCCGGACGGCACTGCGGATCCGCCCGGCCACAGCCGTGACAGCCGGGCGGATCCGGGCAGTTGGGGCGCGGGCACGTCCTCAGAACGGCCGGGACCGTTCTGCCCGTCCCGGTGCCGTCACGCGGTGGTGCAGGACGTGCCGTTCAGGCTGAACGCGGCCGGTTTGGCGAAGGCTCCGTCGTACGCGCCCTGGAACCCGAAGGAGACCTGACCGCCCGGTGGGATGGACGCGTTGTAGGCCATACCGCCGGCTGTCACTGCTCCGGACGAGGGGGAGATCTGGGCGCTCCACGCACTCGTGATCCTCTGCCCGGACGGCAAGGTGAACGCGAGTCTCCAGGCGTCGACGGTCGACGAACCCGTGTTGGTCACGGTGACGTCCGCCGTGAACCCGCCCTGCCACACGTTCGTGCCGTAGACCACCTTGCAGGCCGACGAGCCCCCCGGGCCGCCGCCGGAGCCGCCGAGGTTCACGCTGGAGGAGAACGAGTTGACCGCCAGCCCCGCGCCGTTCTGCCAGGGCTCGAAGCCTGCCTGAATGCTCGTCAGATACCAGCTGTCCTGGGCCAGTCCGCGGGAGACGGCCTGGCGGACGAAGTCCATCACGTCGAAGTTCCAGCTGTCGATCGCCGACGGCGCGACGAAGGACAGGACGTCGTTGGAACCGTTGTTGCCCGACCACACCTGCCACTGACGCCCGGCCACGGTGGCGGAACCGACGAGCGAGCCCACCGGCTGCACGGAGCCCACCCGGTTGAACCAGATCATGATCTCGGTGCGGTTCACACCGTCGGTGCGGGGTGTCGGGTCCAGCCAGATGTCGTACGCGGCGTCGTAGACCGCACCGCTCACATAGCTGTAGGAGATGCCCGAGGGGGCGCTCGCGATGGAGCTGAGCCGGGCCGGGAGGTTCGTGCCGGGCGAGCAGTTGGTGTAGTGGCAGCCGTTGAACACGGAGGGGTACGACTTCGGGGCGCCGTTCGTCGGGACCGAGCCGTCGGCCTGGGTGATCCGGAAGCCCGAGTTCGTGACGGAGATGCACTGGGTGGCGCTGGTCCCCCAGCGGTTGTTCTGCACGACGTAGCGGCCCTGGATGGTGGTGGAGCCGAACTCCTCGCAGATCGTCGTGTCGGCTTGCGATGCGGGGGCCGAGCCGAGCAGCGCCGCGAGTGCGACGAGCGTGGTCAGCACGGCGCCCCACAGGGCTCGCGTTCTTGGCTTGTGCTGTACGGGTTGCATGCAGTTCCTCCGCGGGTGCTTTCAAGCAGTGGCAGATCGTTGACCAGGGGTTTGGGAGCGCTCCCGAAAATCGGACACGCGCGAATGTGGGCATGCCCCTGACAAGATCGAGAAGAGGCGTCCTCGCGCAATTCGGGTGCGCCGTCACTGATTTCGGAGTGCCGGACGGCCCCGGGGGGTGGGGCCGTCCGGCCAGGTGACCCCGTCCGGCTGCGGCGGGGTCAGGTACGCGGAGCCGTGGCGGGGGCTACCCGAGGAGCTCCAGGCGGGCCGGGATCCAGCTCGGCACCTGCCGCGCGGCTCTGCGCTTACGTCCGGGATCCATGTGCTGGTTCCTCCTTGCCGTATACGGCTCGGTGGGGGGAATCAAGGCCTGAACCAGTGGGAGCGCTCCCATATTGAGGACGGATGCCGGTCACGTCAATGGTCACGTCAATACGTTGAGAACTTGAATCGTTCGAACCGGTTTACCGTACAGAAAAGTTAAGCAACCACCCTGCGGGCCCCGCTCACTTCGGCATCGTCGACGCGGACAAGGCGTCATGGGCGTGGCCTCCTTGACCCGCGAGGCCCCCACCTGCACAGTCGTCGTGCGGCACCGCGGCCAGTGCCACAATCCTCTGCCGACTGACGCCCGGGAGCGATGGATTCGATGGTCCTGAACCTGGTGGTGATCGGCACGGCTGTCACCCTGGGGCCGTTGCACAACAGCGCCTTCATCCTGCTGCTGTCCACGCGGCACGGTGTCCGTCAGGGGCTGGTGTTTCTCTTGTCCTGGCTGGCCAACCTGATCGTCGTCATTGCCGTCGTCGTGCTGCTGACCGGCGGCCAGCCCCCGGAGCGCCACAGCGCGCCCTCGACCGCCGCGCTCGCCGCGAAAATCGCCATCGGTCTGGGGCTGGTGATCTATGGCACGCGTCGGCGGCACCGGCCGCCCCGCCCACGCGGTCCCGCGCGCTGGGCCGCCCGGATCGACAACGCCTCCTGGATCACGGCAGCCGGTCTGGCATGGCTGCTGCAACCTTGGGCACTGGTCGGCGCCGGTGCCGCGACGGCCCTCGAAGCGGACCTCTCCACCGTCCACGACTGGATCGTGCTGAGCAGCTACTGCCTGTTGGCCACGCTCAGCCTCATCGTCATGGAGATGTACGCGGTCTGGGCACCTGCGGCTGCGCAGGCCAAGCTCAACGCCCTGCGGATCTGGCTGAGCCGGCATCAGGAGCAGCTGATCGTGACGCTCTCCCTCGTCGCCGGCCTATGGCTGATGGCCGCCAGCATCTACGAGCTGGTCACCTGACGCGGACGGCCCCAGCCGCGATCACTCTGCTGTTCGCGGAACGCTCAGGTCGCCATCAGCTCCACCATGGCGCGTTCCATCGCGGCGTTGAACTCCTCCGGCGCCAGCGGCAAGCGGGACTTCACGTCCTGACTCCACCGGTCGGCGAGGACTTCGGCGGAGCCCGCCTCGACCCCGTCGAGGGCCGCGTCCGCCAGGTCGGACGGGGTGATCTTGTCCACGTGCCAGCCCGCGGCCATGTCGGTGTCGGCCAAGCCGAGGTGCACCGCTGTCACGAGCGTGCCCTGTCCGGCGAGTTCCAGGCGAACGCCGTTGGTCATCGCCCAGGCAGCCGCCTTGCTCAGGTGGTAGGCGGTGGCGCCCTTGCCTCCGAACCAGGACATGGCGGAGAGCACGTTGACGATCGCGCCCCCGCCGTTCCTGCCGAGCGCCGGCGCGAATTCCCGGATCATCGCCAGGTGACCGAACATATTGGTTTCCAGCTCGTGCCGCACCGCCTCCAGCGGACCGGTCAGCAGATCGGTCCCGGTACTGATCCCCGCGTTGTTGACGAGCAGCGAGACGTCCTGGGCGGCCTCGGCGGCGGCCCTCACGGATGCGGGATCGGCGATGTCGAGGGGCAGCACCTCGACGCCGGGCAGGTCCACCGTCTCCGGTCGGCGGGCGGTCGCGTAGACCTTGCGGGCACCTCGTTCGAGCAGACGCTGGGCAAAGGCACGGCCCAGGCCACGATTGGCTCCTGTGACCAGGGCGACGGAGTCGTTGATGTTCATGTCCGTTACGCTAAAACCTGACGCTGACGTCAGGGGCAAGTGCGGATTTCGAGGTCGCGGGAGGTCACCATGTCCGTCACGGTGGATGCGGATGAGCGGTTGCTGCGCATCGGCGAGGTGGCTCGTGGTGCCGGCGTGTCGGTGCGCGCTGTGCGCTACTACGAGCAGCAGGGACTGCTCACGGCGGAGCGCAGCCCGGCCGGTCAGCGGCTGTACCGGAAGGACGCCATCGAACGGGTCCGCTTCTTTCAGCAGATGTACGCCGCCGGCCTGACCAGCCGGAGGATCGCCGAACTGCTTCCGTGCTGGAACGCCGGGCACACCGACGCCGGGCAACGCGCCATGCTGCGCGAGGAGCGCCGGCGCCTCCAGGCCAAGATCGACGAACTGCAGGCCGCCCGGGACCGTCTCGACGAGGTCATCGCCGTCACCGACGCCCACCCGTAGGCGGCGCACCGGCGGTCCGCGGCCCGCCGGTCAACCACTCCTCCTCTGCCCGCCCGGCATGGTCATGCCCGGCCGTTGACGGTGGTCGACGCGCACGCGCATCGGTCGGCGCTCCAAGAAGGCTTCAAGTGCATTCCAAGACGGTGTGCGGAGGCTGTGCCGGATTCAGGTTCTGGCAAGGAGAGACATAGAGGTGCGGGAGCAGATTCGGTTCGCGGTGCTGGGGCCGGTCAGCGCGTGGCGCGGCACGGCCGAGGTGGACCTCGGACCGCCCCAACAGCGGGCCGTGCTGGGGGCGTTGCTGATCGCGGAGGGCGCCCAGGTGCGGGTCGGCGAACTGGTCGACGCGCTGTGGGGTACGGCACCGCCCGCGTCGGCGGTGGGTTCGGTCCGCACGTATGTGCACCGGCTGCGGCGGGCTCTCGACGACGCGCTCCTGATCCGGTCCGTGGGGGACGCCTACGTCGTACGCGCGCTCCCGCAGGACCTCGATCTCGCCGCGTTCCGTGAACTCGTAGCCCGCTCCGAACGGTCCCGGCAGGCCGGCAACCTCCGGGACGCCGTCGTGCATCTGCGGGCCGGGCTCGCTCTGTGGCGCGGTCCCGCCCTGTCCGGGGTGCGGGGCGCATGGGCGCGCGCCCAGCGTGAACGCCTGGAAAGGCTCCGGCTGTCCGCTCTGGAGAACCGGCTCGCCCTCGAACTCGACCTCGGCGGCCACGCCCAGGCCGCACCTGAACTCGCCGCGCTGGTCGGCGCGCACCCGCTCGACGAGCGGTTCCGCGAGATGCTGATGCTGGCGCTCTACCGGTCCGGCCGTCAGTCGACCGCCCTGGAGGCGTACACCGAGGCACGCGAACTCCTCGCGGAGGAGCTGGGGGTCGATCCGGGACCGGGCCTGCAGCGGCTGTACGAACGGATCCTGCGCGCGGATCCGGAGCTGCTGCCGCGGGCCGCCGCACCGGCTCCGGCCGAGCCGGCTCCCGTCGGGCGCCCTACGGAGCTTCCGACCGCCCAAGAGGCCGCCGTTGCCGTGGCTGTCCCAGGAGACACCGAGCCCGGCGTCGACGCCTCGGAACCGGCCTGTGAGGCGTCCGCGCACTCCTGCCCGCCGGCTGTCGACCGTTCCTCCCCCGCTCCCCCTGTCCCCGCCCAACTCCCCGCCGCGCTGGCGGGTTTCGTAGGCCGCGACGACCAACTCGCGCAAGCCACCGCCCTGCTCCCCGAGGAAGGTGACGCGCCTTCCGCCACCGTTCTCGTCGGCGGCACCGCGGGAGTGGGCAAGACCGCGTTCGCCGTGCACTGGGCCCGACGGATCGCATCTCGGTTTCCCGACGGCCAGCTCTACGTCAATCTCCGGGGCTTCGACCCGGTGGCCGATCCGGTCCCCCCGGCCCAGGCACTCCGCAGCCTTCTTGCGGCACTGGGCGCGGATCCTCGTCACCTCCCGCAGGACGAGGACGCGTTGGCGGCCCGGCTGCGTACCGTGCTCACCGGCAGGCGGGTGCTGATCCTCCTGGACAACGCGCGCGACGCCGGGCAGGTACGTCCGCTGCTGCCCGGCGCCCCCGGCTGTCTGACGATCGTCACCAGCCGCAACCGGCTCGGCGGGCTGGTCGCCGTGGACGGGGCCCACCCGCTGCATCTCGACGTCCTCAGCGCACGGGAGGGACACGAGCTTCTGGTGCGGCGGCTGGGCGCGGCACGGGTCGCCGCCGAGCCGAAGGCCGTAGGGATGATCGTCGAGCTGTGTGCGGGGCTGCCGTTGGCGCTCGCGGTCACGGCGGCCCGCGCGGCCGGGCGCCCCGCCTTCCCGCTCGCCGCGCTGACGGCCGAACTCGCCGAAGGGCACGGCAGCCTGGACGCCTTCACGGACACCGACCAGGTCGCCGATGTGCGCACGGTGCTGTCATGGTCGTACCAGGCGCTGTCGCCCGCCGCCGCCCGGCTGTTCCGGCTGCTCGGTCTGCATCCGGGGCCGGACGTCTCGCCGGCCGCGGCCGCGAGCCTCGCCGGGCTCGGGCTCCCCGCCACCCGGAGCCTGCTGACCGAGCTGGTGCACACCCGTCTCGTGGACGAGCCCGCGCCGGGCCGCTATGCCTCGCACGACCTGCTGCGCGCGCACGCGAGCGAGCTCGCAGCCGAGGTGGACGCCCCGGAGGAACTCGCGGCGGCCCGCCGCCGCATGCTGGACCACTATCTCCACGGCGCACATGCCGCCGCCGAGCTCACCGACCTGGCCCGGGACCGGATCACCCTCATGGAGCCGTCCGAGGGCGTGCGGTGTGCGCAGTTCAGCGCGCCCGAGCAGGCCGCGGCCTGGTTCGAGACCGAACGGGCCGTCCTGGTCGCGGTGTTGCGACAGGCCTCGGCGCACCGCTTCGACGTCCATGCCTGGCAGCTCGCCTGGTGTGTCGAGCACTACCTCGGCCGCCAGGGCCTGTGGCACGAACTCGGCGTCACCCTGCGTACCGCCCTGGTCTCCGCCGACCGTCTCGGAGACCCCACGGCCCTGGCGCACATCCACCGCGGGCTCGCCCAGGCCGAGTCGTACGCCAAGCACATCAGGGAGGCCCATCGGCACATCGAGCGGGCCATCGCACTCTTCGGCGAGGTCGGCGACCTTCCGGCGCTCACGGAGTGCCACCGTCAGTTCAGTGTGGTCCTCGAGGTGGAGGGCGACCTGGAAGGCGCCCTCCACCATCACCGGCTGGCCCTGGAACTGGTCGGCCCGGACGACAGCAGGCTGCGCTCGTGGATCCTGAACGGGCTCGGCTGGTACAACACGCTGCTCGGCCGGCACGATGAGGCGCTGATGTACTGCGCGTCCGCGCTGCGCCTGGCCCGCGCCGACGACGACGACTACACCCTGGGCCACGTCCTCAACAGCACCGGCACCGCCCACCACCACCTCGGGGCGTACGACGACGCCGTGGCCGCCTTCGAGGAGTCGCTGCTGCGGTTCCAGCAGGTCGGGGGCGTTCCTTGGGCGGAGGCCCACACCCTTGCGTCACTGGCCGACACCCGGTCGGCCCTCGGCGACCGGGAAGGGGCCCGCACGCTGCTGCGGGAGGCGATCCGCATCCTGGACGGGATCGGACATCCGGATGCCGGGCCGCTGCGGGCGAAGCTGTCCGCACTCGCGTCTTCTTCCCGGCCCGTGGTGAAGGACCGGGCGCGGGCGGGGTGACACCCGGCCTTCGCCGATCTCGGTGCCCGGGGCGAGAACCCCACGGGCCGCGCGGCCGTAGTGAGAAGTGGGGTCGTGGACGCCTGGCTCCACGTGACTATCGAACGCCTATCCCATGCCAATCGGCGATCGATCACACACTGTGACGATCGGGGAGTCCCCACTCCCCGATCCGAAACGAGCCGGTCACCGCCATGCGTCCTGCGTCCCTCACCGAGTCCCCCACCGATGACGAGGCCTTCGCTCGCGTGATCTACCAGACCCATGGAACCGCCCTGCTCGAATTCGCCCGGGGACTGACCCTCGGCGATGTGCACGGCGCCGAGGACATCGTGCAGGAAGCCGTGCTGCGGGCCTGGCGTCACGCCGACCGGCTCACTTCCACGCCCGGGCTGACCCGGCCGTGGCTGTTCACCGTGGTGCGGCGGCTCGCCATCGACGCGTACCGCACTCGGCGGGCCCGCCCGGTAGACCTCGTTCCCAAGGCCCTGGAGCGGGAGGTCGTCTCCGACACCAGCGAACTCACCCTCACGGCCCAGGTCCTGGTCCGCGCCCTGGCCGAACTGGACCGCCCGCACCGGGAGGTGCTCGTGCACCGCTACTGCCTGGACCACAGCATCGAGGACACGGCCGCCGAACTGAACCTCCCCGCGGGCACGGTCAAATCCCGCAGCAGCCATGCTCTTCGGGCCCTGCGCCGGGCCCTGGCCTCGCACGGGGCTGCCTCCCCCGCGGGCCTGCGCTGAACCTCCCCCCTGTCGAACCATCCCTATCCCCATGGAGGATCCGGCGTGTCACGCCAGCTACTGACGGTCTGCCAGGACCCCGCCCCGCACTCCCCCGCGGACTCCTTCCGGACCATCGGCGAGGCGCTCCAGCGGGCGCGCGGCGGTGCCGTGATCAGCGTCCGGCCGGGCCGCTACCAGGAGGGCCTGGTCATCGGGACCCGGGTGACGATCGTCGCCGAACACGCCCGCGGCAGCGTGGAGATCGCTCCGCGCCGCGGCAGCGCGGTCGTCCTGAAGGCGGACGCCGTGATGCTCACCGACCTCGTACTGACCGGCCGGGACGAGGAGTTGCCGGTGGTGGACGTGGCGCGCGGCCAACTCGCCCTGGAGGGCTGCGACGTGACCGGCGCGGGCTGGACCGCGCTGCTGGCCCGTGGCACCGGATCGCTCGCCATGCGGGACTGCCGGATCACCAATCCGCAGGGCGCGGGACTGGTCGTCACCTCCCCGGTGGACAGCTCGGTCGAGTCCTGCACGGTCGAACACCTCGGCACCTCGGGCGCGGTGATCGGCGAACGCGGCCGGGTCACCCTGCGCGGCTGCACCGTCCGGGACGCCCGCGGCAACGGCGTGCTGGCCAACGGCGAGGCGCGCGGCTCGGTCGAGGACTGCGACATCTCCGCCACCGACAAGCCGGCCATCGCCCTGGAAGAGCACTGCACCACCCGGGTGGTGCGCACCGCCGTCCACGACACCAGCACCGGCGTCCACCTGAGCAGCGCGGCCCGCACCACCCTGGAGGACGTGACGGTCACGGCCACCACCGGCCCCGGCATCGTCCTGTCCGGCGGCACCGACCCCTGGCTCCGCCGCTGCCGCACCGACCGGACCGAGGGCCACGGCCTGGTCGTACTCGAACGGTCGCGCGGCACGATCGAGGACTGCCGCCTGGACGGAGCCCAGGCACCGGCACTGCGCGTCGGCGGCTCCGCGTCCCCCGTGCTGATCGGTCTTTCGGTGCAGGGCGGTGCCGCGGACGGGCTGCTGCTGGAGGAGGAGTCGGTCGCCGAGCTGGACCGGCCGGAGGTGAAGGACGTGGCCGGCGTCGGCGTCTCGGTACGGTCAGGGGCGAACCCGCTGTTGCGCAGGGCCCGGATCAGCGCGCCCGGCGGCCACGGCGTGGAGGTCCGCGCCGACGGCCGCGGCCGCCTGGAGGACTGCGTGATCGAACGTCCCGGCGGGGCGGGCATCCGGGTCGAGGACGACGGCACGCTGTACGTCGGCGGCGGCACCGTCGACACGGCGGGCGGCGGACCCGGACTGTCCGTCGGGGCCGACGGCAGCGTCACCCTGCGCGACTGCGAGATCCGCGGCGAGCGCGGCAGCGCGCAGCCCGGCGTGCTGGTGGAGAAGGGCGGCGAACTGACCGCGAGCCGACTGCGGGTGAGCGGCGCGGGCGGACATGGCGTGGTCGTCGAGGACGGCGGGCGGGGCGCGTTCACCTCCTGCGAGGCGATGGGCAGCGAGGGCGACGGCTTCCGCGTCGACACCGACGCTCCCGTGTCCCTGGTCAACTGCACCGCGCGCGAGAACACCGGCGGCGGCCTGGTCCAGGTCCGCCCGGGCGACCGGCTCGCCGTCGAGGGCCTGACCAGCGCGGACAACGGCCGCCGGGACGCCTGGGGCGCCGGCGACGTCGAAGGCACGGACCCGGCCGGAGCCCCCACCGCCGCGACGGACGGCGGGCCGCTCGCCGAACTCGACGCGCTCATCGGCCTGGACGACGTCAAGCACCAGGTCCGCACCCTCGTGAACCTCACCAAGCTCGCCCAGCGCCGCGCCAGCATGGGCATGCCGGTCCCGCCGATGAGCCGTCACCTGGTCTTCGCGGGCCCGCCCGGCACCGGCAAGACGACGGTCGCCCGCCTCTACGGCACGATCCTCACGGAGCTGGGCGTGCTGCGCACCGGCCACCTGGTGGAGGTCTCCCGCGCCGACCTCGTCGCCCAGATCGTCGGCGGCACGGCCATCAAGACCACCGAGACCTTCCAACAGGCCCTCGGCGGCGTCCTGTTCATCGACGAGGCCTACACCCTGGTCTCCGACAGCCGGGGCGGCGGTGCCGACTTCGGCCGGGAGGCCGTCGACACCCTGCTGAAGCTGATGGAGGACCACCGCGACGACATGGTCGTGGTCGTGGCCGGCTACACCGAGGAGATGGCCGGTTTCCTGGCCTCCAACCCCGGTCTGGCCTCCCGCTTCTCGCGCACGGTGGAGTTCGCCAACTACTCGGTGCCGGAACTGGTCGCCATCATGGAGTCGATGTGCGCCCGCCACCAGTACGAGCTGGAGGACTCCACTCGCAAGGCGCTCGCCGTCCGCTTCGAACGCATGCCGCGCGACGCCACGTTCGGCAACGGCCGCGCCGCCCGCCAGCTGTTCGAGGAGATGGTGGACCGTCAGGCGACCCGGCTCGCCTCGCTCACCGAGATCGGGCAGCGCGATCTGGCCCTGCTGCTGCCCCAGGACGTGGGCGAGGAGGCCGCGGCGGCGGTGAGCGACGAGGGGCCCGCCGGTGGCGACCCGCTCACCCGTCTCGGGGACATGGTCGGCCTCACCGGCGTGAAACGCGACGTCACTGACCTCGTCAACCTCCTCGCCACCGCCCGCCGCCGCGAGGCCGCCGGCCTGCCCGCACCCCGCATCAGCCACCACCTCGTCTTCACCGGCCCGCCCGGCACGGGCAAGACGACGGTCGCCCGCCTCTACGGCGAACTCCTCGTGACACTCGGCGTGCTGCCCCGCGGCCAGCTGGTGGAGGTGGCCCGGGCGGATCTGGTCGGCCGGTACGTGGGCCACACCGCCCAGTTGACCCGTGAGGTCTTCCAACGCGCCCTGGGCGGCGTCCTGTTCATCGACGAGGCGTACACGCTGACACCCGCCGGCTCGTCGGGCTCATCGGACTTCGGCCGGGAGGCGGTCGACACCCTGCTGAAACTGATGGAGGACCACCGCGACGAGGTGGTCGTCATCGTCGCGGGCTACACGGAGGAGATGTCGGCCTTCCTGGCGTGCAACCCCGGTCTGACGTCGCGCTTCTCGCGCCGGGTGGAGTTCGCCGACTACTCGGCGGACGAGCTGGTGACGATCGTGCGCCGGCATGCGGAGACGAACGGCTACGAGTGCGGGCCGGGTACGGGTGCGGTCCTGCGGGAGTACTTCGACACGCTCCCCCGGGACCGCTCGTTCGGCAACGCGCGCCTGGCCCGTCAGGTACTGGAGACGATGATGACCCGGCAGGCCGGTCGGATCAGCTCGATGTCCGCGCCGGGCTTCGACGATCTGCGGCTGCTGCTGCCCGGGGACGCGCCGGAGGTGACGGCGCGATGAGACGGACGATCGTGTCGTTGACCCTGGTGACGGTCTGCACGGCCTGCCTCGGGGCCACCGCCTCCGCCGCCCCGCCGACCGCCGACCAGGTGAAGCTGCCGGTGGTGCCCTCGGCGCTGGCCGCCGGCGCCGCCTGCACGAAGGCGTCGACCGCGGTCGCGAAGGCCGTGCCGTGGGAGCAGCGGGCGTTGGGGCTCGAAGGCACCTGGGCGACCTCGGCCGGGCGCACGGGCGGCTCCGGGGTGACCGTGGCCGTCGTGGACACCGGCGTGGCGGCCGGGGCTCCCGGGCTCAAGGGCCGGGTGACCGCGGTGGGCCCTGCGGGCAGCGACTGTGTCGGCCACGGAACCTTCGTCGCCGGACTGATCGCCGCCGCCCAGGACAAGGGCGTGCGGTTCGCCGGGGTCGCGGACCAGGCCCGCGTCCTCGCCGTCCGGGGCACGGACGAACGCGGCGCGGCCACCGCCGGCTCGGTGGCCGCCGGCATCCGTGCCGCCGCGAAGGCGGGTGCCGAGGTGATCGTGGTCGCCCCGGCCCTGAACACCGGCTCCGCGGACCTGACGGCGGCGGTGGCCTACGCGACCTCTAAGGACGCCCTGGTCATCGCGGCGGCGGCCCCCGACCCCGTGGGCGCGGGCACGGCGTCCCCGCCCGCGCCCCGCGACTACTGGCCCGCGTCGGACCCGCGCGTCCTGTCCGTCCTGGACGTGGACCCGAAGGGCGCCCGCCCTGACGGCGCCCCCATGCCTCTGCGGGCCGACCTCACGGCCCCGGGCGACGGCGTGGTGGGCATCGGCCCGTCCGGCAAGGGGCACTACATCGGCTCCGGAGCGTCCCTCGCCGCTGCCTATGTCGCCGGAACCGCCGCGCTGGTGCGTGCCGCGCACCCCGGGCTGAGCGCCGAGGAGACCGCCGCACGCCTCACGGGTACGGCGTACCCGGCGGACGTCCCCCGGCTCGATCCGTACGCCGCGGTGACCTCGGTACGGCAAGGGGCCACGGCTGCGGCGTCCGCTCCGGCCGCCGAAGGCCCCGTCCACCTCGCCACCGACCCCGAGGCGACGGCCGCCGGCCATCGCGCGCTGGCCGTCACCTCCCTGGGCGCCGCGGCCGTCCTCGCGGTGGCCTGGGCGGCGGCGGTGGCCCGGCTGCGCCGGAAGCCGTCGACCGACGGCTCCTGACCGCGGGCACTGCCACCACGTCACACCCCGCCGCCCGCCACCACGTCACGCCCCGCTGCCCGCCACCGCCTCACCCCCCGCCGTCCGCCACCGCCTCACTCCCCGCCGTCCGCCAGCGCCGTCTGAATCAGCGTCGCCTTGCGCCGTACGATGCTCAGCGCCCGCCCCGGCGGCAGGTTCCGCGGTTTGACGGTGCCGAAGACATAGCCCTCCGACGGCGGGCAGGACAGCAGCAGCCCGGGCGTGTTGACCTCGTCGAGGCGCCGCAGCAGCTGGTCGTTGAGGCCGCGCCCGGCACCCGTCGCCGAGCGGACGGCGACCACATGGACGCCGACCTCGTGGCCCAGGGCCAGATGCTCGAAGAGGGGCGCGAAGGGGTGGTCGAATGCGTTGCCGCCGCCGATCATGTCGTAGTCGTCGATGAGGACGAACAAGCGTGGTCCCTGCCACCAGTCGGCCAGGCGCATGCGGGCCGGCGTGATGTCGGGTCCCGGGGCGCGGGTCTTGAGGGCCCTGGCCGAGCCCGCCACCAGTTCCTTGACGGAGTCGATCGAGACGGCGTGTCCGAGCTGGTACTCCGGCGGTACCGCGTCGACGAGTTCGCGCCGGTAGTCCACGACCAGGACCCGCGCCTCGGCGGACGTGTACCGCTCGGTGACCGACCGGGCGATCATCCGCAGCAGGTTCGTCTTGCCGCTCTCGGTGTCGCCGACGGCGATGAGATGCGGGGTGCGGGCGAAGTCGTGCCAGACGGGGGCGAGTTTCTCCTCGTCGAGGCCGAGGGGGATGCGCAGGCCGTCGCCGAGTTCGGACGCGGGCAGCGACGCCATCGGCAGCCGGTGGGGCAGCATCCGCACCGGTGGGGCGGCCGGGCCCGGCCAGGCCGCGGAGATCTGCTCCACCAGTTCGGCGACGCCGTCCGCGAGGTCGTCCGTGCGCTGCCCGCCGTCGATCCGGGGCAGCGCCGCGAGGAAGTGCAGCTTGCCGTCGGTCGTCAGGCCCCGCCCGCCCGTGCGCGGCACCGACGCCGCCTTGCGGATGTCGATCACCGAGTCCATCGTGTCGCCGAGCCGCAGTTCGAGCCGGGTGGCGGCCTGGTCGCGGATCTGCGCTGACAGTTCCACCCAGCGGGCGGTGGTGACGACCAGATGGACGCCGTAGTTGAGTCCGCGCTGGGCGATCTGGTTGAAGGCGGCGACATGGGTGTCGTAGTCCTGGCGGACCGTCGACCAGCCGTCCACCACGAGGAACACATCCCCGTGCGGCTGATCGGCGAACTCCCCGTGCGCGCGTCGGCGCCGGTACGCGGCCATGGAGTCCAGGCCGTGGTCGAGGAAGAACCGCTCCCGGTCCGCGAGCAGGGTCGTCACCTCGGCGACGGTGCGGCTGGTCCGCTCGCTGTCGAGGCGGCTGGCGACCCCGGCGACATGGGGCAGCCCGGCCAGACTCGCGAGACCGCCGCCGCCGAAGTCCAGGCAGTAGAACTGGACTTCACGCGGAGTGTGGGTGAGCGCCAGTGCGGTGATCAGTGTGCGCACGAGCGTGGACTTGCCGCTCTGCGAGCCGCCCGCGACGGCCACATGACCGCCCGCCCCGGACAGGTCCACGACCAGCGGGTCCCGGCGCTGCTCGAAGGGTTTGTCGACGATCCCGACCGGCACCCGCAGCTTGCCCACCCCGGACCAGCCGGCGGCGACGAGGCCGCGTTCGGCGTCCTTGTCGAGGCCCGGCAGCAGCGTGTCCAGCGCGGGCGGCAGCCCCAGCGGTGCCAGCCACACCTCGTGGGCCGCGGGCCCGGAGTCCCGCAGCCGGTCCAGCGCGACGGACAGCAGGGTGTCGGAGGACTCCTCGTCCGGTACGACCGGTTCGGGTGCCGCCGGTGCCACGGCACGCGGCACCACCCAGCCCGCGCTCCACGGCACGATCTGGCTCGCCACCCGCGCCTGCGCCACCCCGCCCCGCCGCTGCCGGTACGCGCCGGACACGTACGCCGCCCGGAACCGGGTGAGCGCCTCCACCCCGCTCTTCAGGAACCCGGCACCCGGCTGCGAGGGCAACTGGTAGGCGTCCGGCACCCCGAGCACGCCCCGGCTCTCCATCGCGGAGAACGTGCGCAGACCGATCCGGTAGGACAGGTGGCTCTCCAGGGCGTGCATGCGGCCCTCGTCGAGCCGCTGCGAGGCCAGCAGCAGATGCACCCCGAGCGACCGCCCCAGGCGCCCGATCATCACGAACAGGTCCATGAACTCGCGGTGGGCGGCCAGCAGTTCGCTGAACTCGTCGACGACCACGAACAGGCTGGGCAGGGGCTTCAATGGCGTGCCCGACAGCCGCGCCTTCTCGTACTCCAGCGCGGAGCTGTAGTTCCCGGCCGCCCGCAGCAGCTCCTGACGCCGGATCAGCTCCCCGTGCAGCGCGTCCTGCATGCGCTCCACCAGCGCCACCTCGTCGGCGAGGTTGGTGATGACGGCGGAGGTGTGCGGCAGCCCGTCGAGGCCCAGGAAGGTGGCGCCGCCCTTGAAGTCGACCAGGACGAAGTTCAGCGTCTCGGAGGAGTTGGTGAGCGCCAGCCCCAGCACCAGGGTGCGCAGCAGCTCGCTCTTGCCGGAGCCGGTCGCCCCGATGAGCATGCCGTGCGGGCCCATGCCGCCCTGTGCCGACTCCTTGATGTCCAGCTCGACCGGGCGGCCGTCCGCCCCCACGGCCACCGGCACCCGCAGCCGGGCCGCCCCGGTCGCCCGCCGCCACAGCGCCTGGGGATCGTGCCGGTACAGGTCGGGAATGCCGAGCAGCGTCGTCAACTGCACGTCGGTCGCCAGCGGTTCGGCCGCGTCCGCGCTCAGGCTCATCCGGTAGGGCGCCAGCAGCCGGGCCAGCGCCTCCGCGGCGGCCGGACCCACCGAGTCCGGCCGGCCCAGCGCCGTACTCTGCTCCTTGCGGCTGCGGTCGGTGCGCACCAGCCGCACCGAGCCGGGACGCACGTCCAGGCGCAGGGTGGTCCGGCCGGGCCGCCAGCTCAGCGCACCGGAGAGGTCCAGGACCACGGTGTTGCGCGCCCCGGGGCCGTCGAGGCGGTGTCCGGCCGGCACCGTCACCCCGTCCACCACGATCACCGTGAACGGCTCGTCCCGGCCCGGCGGTTCCTCGGGGTCGAAGCCCGCCCGCTCGGCGAACTCCGCGCCCAGCAGATCCTCCAGGTCGTTGAAGGCGGAGGCCACCATGCGCGCGGGCCCGGCGCCGTCCCGCTCCTGCGGATGCAGGTTGTGCGGCAGCCACTTGGCCCACTCCCACTCCGCGCGCCGCTCGTCGGACACGCACAGCGCGATCCACAGGTCCTCGGGCGCGTGGAACACCGCGAGCTGGCACAGCGCGGCACGCGCGAGGGACCGTACCGCCGTCTCGTCACCGCGCAGCAACACCCTTGACCAGGACCGCAGATACAGACCGATGGGCTGGTCAGGGACCGTGCTGTAGGCCCGTACGAAACGGCGCAGGGCGTGCGCGGACAGCGGCTCCAGATCCTCGACCGGCTTGGTGGACAGGGGGTTGAGACGCATCGACAGCTGCTGCTCGCCCACCGCGATGCGGATCTCGGCGAAGTCGTCGTCCTTGGGCCGCCGTTCCCACAGCCGGGTGGTGCGGACCATGGAACGCAGGGCGACCGGGGCGGGGTGCCGCCAGGCCAGGGCCTGCTGCTGCTCGATGACCGCCCGCTGGACCCTGCCCCGGGTCTGGGTCAAGTACCGCAGATAGTCACGCCGTTCGCCGTGCAGACGCTGCTTGCGCTCGCCGCTCTTGCGCATCACCTGGCCGACCATCATCGCGCCGGAGGCCAGCACCATCATGCCGAGCGCCAGGTAGCTGAAGACGCTGCTGGTGCCGCCGGGGCGGATGAACATCAGCATCATCGACACGGACATCATCGCCATGGGGAGGTAGGTCCACACGGCGGAGGAGTCCGGCACCGTCTCCGGGAGCGTGGGCGGCTCCTGGAGGGTCAACTCCCCTTCGGGCATGTCGGGCCCACGGCGGCGGGCGGGTCGGCGGAACAGGACGACGCTCAACGGAAGGGCTCCTCAGGCGACAGCGGGCGCGGAGAACGCGAAAGGGGGGTCACTCCGTAATACGGATGGGGAGCCCCGAAGGATCTGTGCCAGGAGAAATCGATGACCGACCACCAGGTGGCCGAGCTGTGCCATCTCACCGTCCGCGGCCCGGCCCGGACGATCGACCTCGCCGTACCGGCCGATGTGCCGGTCGCCGACCTGCTGCCGACCTTGCTGCGCTATGCGGGTGAGGGCAGCGGGGAGGCACCGGGCGGCGACGTCGAGGAGCGCGGCCTCGACCACGGCGGCTGGGTCCTGCAACGTCTCGGTGAGCGCCCGCTGGACGAGGAGGGCACCCTCAAGTCCCTCGACCTCAAGGACGGCGAGGTGCTCCATCTGCGCCCGCACGACGCCGCGTTGCCCGAGGTCCGCCTGGACGACCTGGTGGACGGCATCGCCAACGTCACCCGGGACCGGCTGCACGCCTGGACCCCCGAGGCGGGGCGGCGGCTGCTGCTCGGCCTCGCGGTGGCGACGCTCGTCGTGGGGCTCGGCGTCCTGGCGTGGCCGGGCGGCTCGGCGGCCGTCCGGGCCGCGGCGGCCGGCGCGAGCGGTCTGCTGCTGCTCGCGGGCGCCGCGTCCGCGGCCCGCGCGGTGGGTGACCGGGCGGCCGGGGCGGCACTCGGATACATGGCGGGGCCGTTCCTGGCGCTGGCCGCGTTCCTCGTCCCCGGCGGCGACCTGAGCGGACCGCAGGCCCAGGAGGTCCTGGGGTCCAGGCTCCTCGCGGCGGGTGCCGCGGGCGCGGGCGGCGCGGTGCTCGCGCTCGCCGTGACGGCCGTCTCGGCACCGCTGTTCCTCGCGACGGCCCTGGTGGCGGTGTTCGCCGCGCTCGCGGGAGCCGCGATCGGCGTGTTCGGGCTGAGTGTCGACGGTACGGCGGCCGCGGTCGCCGCGCTGGTGGTGCTGCTCGGCGGGTTCGTGCCCGCGCTGTCCTTCCGGCTCGCGGGGATGCGGATGCCGGCCCTGCCGGGCAGCGCCCAGCAGCTCCAGGAGGGCATCGAGCCCTACGAGGGCCGGGACGTGGCCACCCGCACCGAGCTGGCGAGCGGCTGGATGACCGCCCTGTACGGCGCTTCGGGCGCGGTCGGCGCGGGCTGCCTGGTGGCGCTGGCGCTGCGGCCGAGCCTGCCGGAGGCGCTGACGGCCGGGGTGCTGTCGCTGCTTCTGCTGCTGCACGGGCGGGGCATGGTGAACGTGCGTCAGCGTCTTGCCCTGGTGCTGCCCGGCGCGCTGGGCGCGGCCCTGCTGGCCGGTACGGCCGCCCACGCGGCGGGCCCCGACGGCCGGCCCCTGCTCCTGGCCGGGCTGCTCGCGCTGGCGGCCGTCCTGGCGATCGCGTCCTGGACAGTGCCAGGCCGCCGCATGCTGCCGTACTGGGGGCGGGCCGCTGAGCTGCTGCACTCGGGGCTCGCCATCGCGGTGCTGCCGCTCACCCTGTGGGTGCTCGGGGTGTTCGGCACTCTCCGGGCGATCAGCGGCTGAGCGGGGGTACGTCATGCAGTCCAAGCGCGACCAGGTACAGGCGCACGCCTTCGTCATGAACCGGCTGGCCTCCGGGATGCTGCTGGCCGACCCGGACGCCCCGGAGAGCCCGCTGGGGCGCACCACCCGGGGCGCCGTCATTGGCGTCGTCGTCGCCGTGCTGGTGGCGGCCGGGGCAGTGGTCTACGGCCTCATCTCACCCGGCGGGAACGACTCCTGGCGTACGTCGGGCACGCTCGTCGTCAACCGGGAGACCGGTGCCCGCTACGTCTACTACGACGGCCGGCTGCGCCCGGTGCGCAACTACGCCTCGGCCCGGCTGATCGGCGGGAAGGACCTCAAGACCGAGGACGTCTCCACCGCGTCCCTCGGCGACACCCCGATCGGTGCCCCGGTCGGCATCCCCGGCGCCCCCGACTCCCTGCCGGGCGGCGGAGACCTCGACTCCGGCGCCTGGCAGGTGTGTTCGGCGCTCGACGAGGACGGCTCCGCGGTGACCGCGCTCGTCGCGGGGGGACACACCACCGGCACCGGGCTCGACGCCGGCGACGGTGTGCTGGTCGCCGGACCGGACGGGGCCTCCTACCTGGTCTGGCAGGGCAGCAGGCTGCGCCTGGACCACAAGTCCGGCGCGGCCGTCTCCCTCGGCTACGGCTCCGTCGCCGCGCGCCCCGTGTCGGCGGCCTTCCTCGACGCCCTGGTCGAGGGCCCCGACCTCACCGCCCCGGCGGTCGCGGGACTGGGCGCCAAGGGCCCCGCCCTCGGCCCGGCCGCGAGCAGGGTCGGCCAGGTCTTCCGGGTCAGTGTGCCCGGCTCCGCCGAACGCCCCTACTACCAGCTGCGTCAGGAAGGCCTGGTCCCGCTCACGGACACCGCCGCCGCCCTCGCACTCGGCGACCCCACGATCCGTGAGAAGGCGTACGACGGTGACTCCCCGGTCGCCGCCGACCTGGGCGCGGACACCCTAAAGCAGCATCTCGCCCCGGGCGCCGAGGGCCGCTCCCCCGGCGCCGCCGACCTGCCCGTCTCCCCGCCGCACGCCGTGTCGGTGCCGCAGGACCAGGCTGCCTGCGCCCGCGTGGAGCCCGGTACCGACGGCACCCGGGTCGCCACCACGCTCGTCCCGGTCACCGACCTGGGACCGGTCTCCGCCGCCCCGACCGACCATGTGACGCCCGCCTGTCTGCGGGTGGACGGCGTGGTCGTCCGGCCGGGCCACGGCGCACTGGTGCGCGCACTCGGCGCGGACGGGACCGCCGTAGGGGACACGACGTATCTCGTCACGGACAACGGAGTGAAGTACCGGGTGCCGTCGACGGCGGCGCTGGAGGCGCTCGGGCAGAGCGCGGCGAGCGCGCGGGCGCTGCCGGCGCCGCTGCTGTCGATGCTGCCGACCGGCCCCGACCTGGACCCGGCCGCGGCGACCGGCGCCTCCCGGCCGCACACCACGGGGCCCGCCTGCGGCGGCTCCGGCGACGCGGCCGGGGCGGCCGCCGAAAACTGAGGCCGCCGCACGAGAACCCGGCGCCCCACCTGCTCCGTAGTACGAGATGACGGGCCTCCGCCCCCACCCCCCGGGGACGGAGGCCCCGACCCGTTCCGCACCCCCACCGACCAGGAGGCCTGCCATGGCAGGAAACGGCCAGCAGTCAAGCGAACAGTCGACCCGCAACGGCATCCAGGCACTGGAGATGGCCTTCAGCGGCATCCTCAAGGCCCGTCAGGACGTCGACGCGACCCGCGCCAACCTCTCGGCGGGCTACCAGGGCAGCGACGGCGGTCAGTTCGGCGCTCTGCTCAAGGACTGGGACGACCAGTGCGACGTCATCCTCAAGAACCTGGACGGCATGGTCCAGGCGCTCAACACGAGCCTCGCCCAGCACGGCAAGGCCCAGGGCGCCTCCAACGACGCCATCAACCAGGCGTACAACGCCTCGCAGTCGGCCTTCAACCAGCTCACCGGCTGACCCGCTCCCCCGACCGCCCACCGCATCCCGGAACGAGGTTCTCGCATGTCCGACCTGACCGACGGCTACATCTACGTCGACTACAACCACATGAACAACGCGGCCGACGACATGGTCCAGCAGACCAAGGCGATCGCGAACACGCTGGCCTCCCTGGACGCCGAGCTCTTTGAGCTGAAGAACACCTGGTACGGCCAGGACGCCGAGACGTACACCCACAAGCAGGAGGCCTGGAACGGGGCCGTGCACGCCATGGAGCAGATGCTCACCTCGCACGCCGCGCTGCTGACGGACATCTCCGACCAGTACCAGTACAGCGAGCGGCAGTTGACGCAGATGTGGTCCGAAGTCGGCATCGGTCGCTGAGCCACGCCATGGCAGACCTCACCCACCTCGACGGCCCGGCGCTCCAGCGCTTCGTGGACAACGACCTCGCCGACTTCATCGACGCCCTCAAGGCCATCCGCAAGGACAGCGCGGCCGACAACGGCGGGGTGCGGGCGCTGCGCAGCATCGTGAACGGGGCCACCACCCCCGAGACGCTCCAGCAGAGCCAGGCGCTGTCCATCGGCCAGATGGGCACCGGCGACACGATGCACGGCGAGGCGCTGCTGACGGCGGCGACCGGCGCCGCGCACAGCGTGGACGCCGTCTTCGAGCAGCACGTGAACCTGTTCGGGGACATCGACCGCGACATGAAGCAGACCATCCGCACGATGCTCAACACCCAGGGCAGCACCCTGCAGTCCATCGACGGAGAGAAGTTCCTCGACCTCTTCTCCGACGTCGACGAGGGCATGAGCGAGAACCCCGGCAGCGACGACACCACCGGCTCGGGTTCCGGTTCCGAAAGCTGATCGCATGCCTGAGAACGCCACGACCTACGACCAGGACGACTACTGGGGCCAAGCGGTGACGATGCTCACCGGCTACCCCATGCCCAGCCGCGCCGGCCTCTTCGAGCATCTCAAGAGCAAGGAGGGCATCCCGCTGTTCCGCATGGACATCCGCTCCCAGGCCATGCGCAACCTGTCGGACGCCGACTACTCGGCCATCAGCGGCTGGCAGGTCGCCTCCGGCGACGACTACATCCTGACCTTCGTGGGCACCAGCGGGGGCGCCGACGGCTCGAACCACCAGAGCGCCGACTTCAACCTGTACCAGGCGCACATCGTGCTGATCGGCGTCCCGGTCGGCGGGGACGGCCGGGGCCGGCTGCTCGACAACGGGGAGACGTTCACGGGCGGGCCGTTCACCGGCCACTACGGCGACCAGTGGGACAACTCTGCGCTGGCCCAGTACGTCAGCGGGGCGAAGGCCGTCCTGGACGCACTGGCGGCCGACAGCGCGCACAGCACCGCGGGGTTCTCCTCCCACGGCCTCACGGTGGCCGACAAGGACGCCGTCAAGCTCAAGTCGTTCCAGGACACCGCGCAGTCCTTCGACCGCGCGAAGAAGTTCTTCGCCGACCAGGCCGTGGTGCTCAAGCAGTGGGAGGAGTCCCTCGGCGGCGAGGACGGCGCCTGGCAGGGGCAGGCCGCCGGGATCTTCCGCGACCTGGTCCGCCAGCTCCGCAAGAACTACGACGCCTACGTCGAGCAGATGGGCGGCCTGACCTACCACGCGCAGAACACCAGCGTCGACTACTACACCCCGGGCTCGCCCTACTCCGACGCACTCATCAAGGCCCAGAAGGACCTGTGGCGCCAGACCGTCACGCTGCGCACCGCCTGGATCACCTGGGCCGCCACCGGCCAGCACGACCCGCACCGGGGGCTCGTCGAGATGCTCAACGAACTCACGGCGTGGGTGCTGCAGAACAACGTCCACCAGGTCAAGTTCGACAGCCGTCAGGGCAACGAGCACTACGCCGCCACCAGCGCGTTCAAACAGAGCCACCCGGTCTACGGCAACCTCAACGACGTCAACAACTGGAAGAAGGTCGGCGAGGCCGCCGTCCAGCGCTGGACGACGTACATCGAACGCCAGTTGATCCCGGTCGCCAAGCAGGTGCTGTCGGACCTCAACAACGCGTGGATCGATGCCATCGACCCGCTGGAGGTGCCCCTGGACGCCAAGGACACCTCCTCGCTGACAGACCAGCACCAGGACGGCCAGGGCGACGACGGCCACGGCAACGGCATCGGTGACGGGCTCGGCAACAGCATCGACGACGCGATCGACAACCTCACCAACGGCATCGGCGACAGCCTCAACGGCCTGGGCGACAACCTCTCCGGAATCGGCGACGGCCTCTCCGGTATCGGGGACGGCCTGAACACCGGTCTCGACGGCCTGACCAGCAACCTCGGTGCCGGGCTGAGCGGCCTCACCACCAGCCTCGGCACCGGGCTGAGCGATCTGGGCAGCGGACTCGGCACCGATCTCGGCACCGGCCTGGGCTCCCTGTCGGACGGTCTCACCAACCCCGGCGGCGGCACCACCACCCTCAACCCCGACGGCACGCTGACCACGACCTACCCCGACGGCTCCGTCAGCATCTTCGACCCGAGCACCGGCCGGGTCACCACCACCACGAAGGACGGCAAGACCACCACCACGGACCTGGACGCCGGCGACAGCATCACCAACCCGGACGGCAGCGTCACCACCCTCAACCCGGACGGCACCCTCACCACCACCTACCCCGACGGCACGGTCACCACGATCGACCCCACGACCGGCACGGCGACCACCACCGACCCCGACGGCAACGTCACCACCACCGACCTCGGCACCGGCCTGAGCGACCTGCCGGACTTCGGCGACCTCGACTTCGACGACCTCAACGACAACCTCGGCAGCCTGAACAGCAACCTCAGCAACGGACTGGACGGACTCACCGACGCCCTCGGCGCCGACCTCGGCTCCGGCACCCCGCTGACCGCCGGGCTCACCGGCTACGGCTCCGGTACGACGCCCTCGACCGGCCTGGGCGACTCCTTCGCCGGGTACGACGACACGCCGTACGCCTCGGGCGCCCTGGGCGCGCCGACCGCCTCCGCCACCGGCGGCGCGGACACCCCCGCGGCCGGCAGCGGCATGCCGATGATGCCGATGGGCATGGGCGGCGCACCGGGCGCGGGCGGCGGGCAGTCGGGCAACGGCGACCGGGTGCGCAACGTCCTCACCGAGCCGAACGGCGGGCCCCTCGACGGGCGTTCACGCCGCGCCGGCAAGGGCAGGAAGGGCACCACGGCCGAGGACGAGGCCGAGGACACCACGAGCGGCCGGTCCAGGGTGAGCACCAGCTCATCGGCCTCACCGTTCGCCCCGCAGGCCTCCGAGGCGCGCCGCGGCGGCCGGGTGACGGAGAGCGGCGGCGAGGAACGGGCCAGCTGGCTCGCCGACGAGGACGACGAGGACGTGTGGGGCGCCGAGGAAGGCGGGGCTCCCTCCGTGATCGGCCGATGAGCGGGGCCTCGTACGAGAAGCGGCTCGCCGAGGCGATGGCCGAACTGGACGCCACCCGCGAGGCGGTGGCCCGTGCGGAGGCGGAGCTCGCCGAGGCGTCGGTGCGGGTGCGTTCGAAGGACCGCAGTGTCGAGGTCACCGTGGGCCCGCAGGGTGAGCTGACCGGGCTGCGGTTCCTGGAGGACCGCTACCGGAGCATGTCGGCCGGGCAGTTGGCGGCGAGTGTGCTGGAGGCGGCGGCCGAGGCGCGCGGGGTGATGGCCCGGCAGGTGATGGCGGCGTTCGAGCCGTTGACCCGGCCGAGCACGGCCGTGCCCGAACTGACCGGGGTCGACGTCGACTGGACGAAGATCTTCGGCTCCGCCGTGCTGGAGGACGCCCCCGCCGCGCGGCGCGCCTCGCGGCACCGGCTGCGGGACGAGATCAGCGAGGACCCCGACGACTCCGAGGAGGAGCACCACCATGGCTGACGGCAACGCCTACTTCGCCAACCCCGGGCGGATCCAGTCCGGGGTCCGGCAGATCGACGAGATCAGCTCGCTGGCCCGGCAGATGGTCCGCGAGTTCGTCGCCGACGTGAACCTCACCCGCGACTGGCCGGGCACCGACGACGAGTTCGCGCGCGAGGTCCAGCCGCAGGAGAAGAGCGAGCGTACGACGGTCACGGACACGGGGCAGTCCGTCGCCGACGCCGTCGTGGCCGTCGCCGACGGCACCCACACCAACCTCAAGAACATCACCGGCACGCAGAACGGCGTCCTGGACGCGATCCACGACTCCGCCGTGAACGGCCCCGGAAGGCACTGACCCCGCCATGGCCATCCACGTCTCGCCCGAAGTCAACAACCTGCTGCTCCTGCTCATCGGTGAGCGGATGCTCCAGGCGGACGAGGACAAGGCCTATCAGAGCCATGAGCCGTACGCCCGCCTCGGCCGGCAGCTCCACAGGCTGTCCGACCTGATCGAGGCCTCCGTGGTGGAGGTCGGCCGCTCGCTGCCGCCCGCCGTCGCCACCCGGTACGTCCGGGCGATGAACCTCTTCGTCGACGACCGGGGCCGCAACGCGCTCAAGGACTTCGCCGCCGAACTCGACGTGGTCGCCCAGAGCCGTGTCGAGACGTCCATGAACATCATGGAGGCGAAGTGGCAGATCATCGCCGAGATCGTCCGGCTGCTCATCGAGCTGGCCGTGATTCTGGTGATGTCCGTCTTCAGCGGTGGCAGCGCGGCGGGGAAGGCGGCCGTGGCCCGCGCACAGAGCCGGGTCACCCTCCTCACCATCCTCGACAACCTGATGCGGCGCACGCATCTGATGCCGAGCCTGAGCGAGGCCTTCGACGAGGCGTTCACCACGTTCGCCGTGCGGTTGTCGCTGATCGCGTTCGGTCCGGACGGGCGGCGGCCGCACGGCTTCGACTGGGAGCAGATCCTCCAGGACGCCGTGTTCGGCGGCATCACGGGAATGTTCCACGGGGTGTTCGAAGGGGTCGTCGACAAGTTCAAGAAGTTCTTCCGCAAGGACCACTTCGACGACACCCTGGTCAAGAACCTCCACGACGACGTGCTGTCGAAGACCGACCGGAACCTGTCGTCCGGGCACAACAACCGGGACATCGGCGGCGATCGGGACACGGGTGGCACCCATGGTGTCGGCAACGACCGGAACCTCAAGGACGAGTTCGGCGACGGCGTGGGGGACGCCGTCCTGGAGGGCGCGGCGGAGACCGGCGGCGAGTTCGTCACCGTGGGCCTGTTCACGGGGACCTGGGCACTCAGCGGGGACACCTTCCTGACCGCGGCGGGCAGTGCGCTGTTCATGGGCGCGGTGTTCACCGGGGTGGCGAAGTTCGGGTCGCAGTTCAACGTCCAGATGGACGCGGTCAATGAGGTGCGGACCTCGGGGGCGGCGACCGGGAACAGCGCCTCCAAGGCAACCGGGGAGACGCAGGCCTCCGACGGGTCCGGGAGGCCGGCGACCGGCAGGAGCGGTACCGCCGGGACCGGCCAGGACGCCGACGGGACCAGGACCACGCCGGCCGGCCGCGGCGGGCAGACCGACGACACCCGAAAACACGAGGAGACGCCGGTCCACGACCCTCTCCACGAGGGCGGCGACAGCGACACCGAGGACGGGCAGGCCGGGATGGCGCCGACGACGCTGTCGTCCACGGCACCTTCGCAGAACACGCCGGCCTCTGCCGGGACCACGGGCACATCCACCGGCTCCTCGGATACGCCCGCCCGTACCCCGACGACCAGCCGCCGCGACGGCGCCCACGACACCTCCGCCACCGATCCATCCGCCCCGTCTCCCCGTCGTACCGTCTCCGCCGCTCCTGTGCCCGACATCCCGGCCCGGAACGAGCCCGGCACCACCACCTCGTCCACCGAGCCGCCTGCCGCGCCGACACCGATCACGACGACGTCCACCACCTCGACCCCGGCGACCGCTTCGCTCTCGGCCGCGCCCGCACACGCCCCCGCACCGAGCGGCTCCACAACGGTGAGCCCGTCCTCGGTCGCCGCCCAACCCCGTCCCCTCGCCCGGACCATCCCCTTCCAGGACGACGAGCTCCAGGTCCTCGAAGTCGACGGAGACGGCGACTGCTTCTTCACGTCACTCCTCGCCGGTCTGCACCACCAAGGCCATGGCTCGGAGCTGGTCGCACTCGACGTCCCCCAGCTTCGGCAGCGCGCGGCGGAGGCGTACAAGGGTTCCGCGGCATACGAGGAGGCGAACACGCGTGACGTGCTGGACGTCCTGCTGCAGGACCTCGACCCGGCCGACCTGACGGCCCTCACCGGCGGTGCACGGCCGCAGCTCTCCGCCGAGCAGCAGAAGGACATCGAGAACCAGCTGCACAAGAAGCTCTACGGCGACGAACTCCGCCGCCTCGTCACCTCCGAGGCCGACCTCGCCGTCCTCACGGATCTGCCCGACACCGCGGTCCGTGCTCTGCAGCCCGGCTACCAGCCCGTGCTCGGCAAGGCCCAGCGGGCAGAGCGCGAGGAACTCTCCAACGGGGTCCGCGCCCGGATGATGCGCGACCAGATCAGGCAGACCCTCACCGGGGACGACACCCAGCGGGCGGAGGAGCTGTGGTCCCGGCTGGTGCAGCGGCGGTATCCGGGCTGGGCGGAGACAAGCCCCGGTCTCGCAGACTTCCTGAACACCGAGCTCGGTGACCTGGTCACGGACTCCATCCGCGACCACACCATGTGGACGACACCGTTCTTCGACCTGGCCCCGTCCGGGATCGCCCAGGCGCTCGGCCTGAACATCACCGTGGTGCAGCAGAACGAGCACGGCACCTGGGACCTGCCTCTCAACCCCGGTGCGGGCAGGGCCCTTTACGTCCACTACAACGGCGTCAACCACTACTCGGCGATCCGGAACACTCCCGTTCCACGGCCGGCCGGGACCTTCGTGGCGCCGATGACCACCAGCAGCGCCGACACGCCCACCGGCGCCGGCAATACCACCCGGCCCGCCACCTCCAGCCGCGTCAACGAACTCATCGACGTCCTCCGCGGCACACCCGTCGACCAGCGCGTCCTGGACAGCCTCCACCGGCTGAGCCCCGGGACAGTCGACGCCCTGCTCGGGTCAGCGCGCCGGCAGCCTCCTCCCGCCGCCGGCACTGGCAAGGGCAAGGCTCCGGACAAGAACAAGAAAGACAAGGGGAAGAAGGAGAGCAAGGCCGACAAAGCGGCCCGCCTGGCCGGGCACAAGCCCGACGCCGCTCTCAAGAAGGTCCTGCACCACCCGGGCTACGCCACCGGCGACCAGTTCGGCATCGCCGCCTATCTGCTGGCAGACGAGAACGTGCATGTCGTCGTGGTCCAGGACCCCGACGCAAAGAACGACCGCAGCGCCGACATCGAGTCGTTCTACCGCGCCAACGGCATCCCCGAAGGCCGTATCCACAAGGTGACCGTCACCGCGGACACCGACGGCGACACCCTTGTCATGGCGGTCTTCGACAAGGTCAACGGCTTGGAAGGCAAGTCGTCGTCCATGTCGAAGAACCAGCTCAAGAACCTGGTCGTCCCGGTGGGCGCGGCGACCACCTGGCTCGGCGAGAACTTCAGCGGGACGACGCGGGACAAGGTCCGCGCCGCCTGGCACCTGGACGACCGGGGCTTCCCGCAGCAGGACCGGGACAACGTCGCCGAGTGGCTGGCGAAGAAGCACATCACCGTCGAACCGGGCCGCGAGGTCATCGTCCTGTGGTCCCGCTTCAGCGGCAAACGCGGCGACGTCCACGTCGAGCACGACACCAGCTACACCGGCATGGACCAGCTCCTCACCGCGATCCACGCCCGCACCAAGAACAACCCGCCGGGCCCGCTCGTCATCATCGCCGGCGACGCCAAGGTCAACCCCAAGAGCCGCCCCCACTACCCGGAGATCACACAGAAGCACTGGGAGAACGGACTCACCGTCCACGACCTCACCGACTTCTGGGACGACAAGGACGGCACGGCAGCCTGGGGCGGCGACACCCGCCTCGGCCAGATGCGCCTGTACGAATACCTCAACCGGCAGAGCGGGAACTCCCTCAAACACCTCGGCTTCCGCAGCGGCAACCTCGAAGCCATGGCCCTCGCCGGCCACCAGGTCAAATACCTGGAGGAAAAGGGCAGCTTCGGCGGCGAGCGCATGCAGAAATGGCACGAGGGCACGTCCAAGGCACCTCTCACCATCGGCTACGAACGCATCGTCATCGAGCGCCCGCCCACCCGCTCCGGCCAGATCGCCCTTGAGGCACGCGGCACATGGGAGAAGAAGGACGAGGAGTACCGCAAGCTCGACTCCCTCACGGCCGAACAGAAGAAGGAACTCACCAACCTCGCCCAGGCCTTCAAGCACCCCGCCTGGGTCCCCGGCAAGAACAACAACCCCGGCGCCGACAAGCCCTTCAAGAGCCCGTCCGCCAAGGGCTTCCTGCCCGCGGACGTCGACAAGATCGCCCATGCCCTCTTCGGCACCGCCCCCGCGCGCCCCACCATCCTGGTCACCCTCCCACCCACCCCGCAGGGACGCGTCCGGACGCTCGACGGGGAATCACTGGCCGACACCGACATCCGCAACTACGGACTGGCTCAGGGCCTCGCCTCCTTCACCGACGCCGACTGGCGCGACCGGGCGGCCCGCTACGACACGGTGACCTCCACCACCGAGTACTCCGACTACCGCCCGAACGACCGGGTGTTGATCGGCGCGCCCAAGGACGTGCCCTGGCGGGGCCAGAACGTGTCGTTCTTCGCCGGGCACGGGAAGGCGACCCGGGTCGATCTCGCCCTCGGGGCGCCTCGCACGGTCGCCGTCCCCAAGAAGACGCGTCCCGTCGAGGGGACGAAGGAAACGCCCTCGGCAGAGAAGACGCCTCCTGCCGAGGGAACGAAGGACACGCCCTCGGCTGAGGAGAAGCCTCCCGAAGTCACCTACGTCACGTACGACACGGTCTCGGTCACCGGCCCGGAGCTGGGCAGGTATCTGATCCGCTGGGGCGGGCTCGGTCCCGACGGACAGCCGATCGTCCTCTACTCCTGCCACACCGGCGCCCGGCCCGCCCACGGCGGCCTGCCGGTCGCCCAGCACGTCGCCAACACGACCGGCCGTCCGGTCTTCGCGCCCAGGACCAAGGCCGGCACCGCCCTCGACAGTACGGGCCGGGTCCGCCCGACCCTCGACGTCGAGTCGGACGACGGTAAGGGCGGGGTCGTCGCGAGTGAGTGGCTCCTCTTCCTCCCCGAGCCGTCCGGCGACGCCCTGGCAGATCTGGCCGCCCACGCCGGGCTGCATCAGGGCGCCGAAGCCCTGGACCCATGGACGGCCAACCGCACCCTCCAGTTCGTCCGCACCCTGCGAGGCACCACCGGCATCGACACGGGTGCCGATCCCGAACTGCTGCGCGGGCTGGGCGCCCTGGAGGCGCTGCGCTGGAACGGTACGACGGATGCCTACACCGACGGCCGGATGACCCCGGACCTGCTGACCAGCATCACCCGCGAGAACTTCGGACTTCCCGGCACGGTGACCCCGACTCCGGACCAGTATCGCGCCGTCCTGACCGCCGCTCGCACGGCGGCTCCGGACACGGCGCCCGGCGCCCTCACCGTCCAGCCCGTCCCGGCAGGCACCGGGCCCCAGTCGACGCCCGCCGTGGACACGGCCCGAGTCCGGGCTCCCCTGTCGGAGTCGGGCAAGGGCAAGGGCAAGGAAAAGAAGACGGACAAGGTCAAGGAGAGCAAGGAGGAGAAGGCGGCCCGGCTCGCCAAGAAGACGCCCGCCACCAACCTGAAGAAGGTCCTGATGCACCCGGGCTACGCGACCGGCGACCAGTTCGGTATCGCCACCTATCTCCTCGGCGACGAGAACGTGCATGTCGTCGTGGTCAGGGACCCCGGGAACCCACGCGACCGCAGCGACGACATCGTCGCGTTCTACCGTTCCAACGGCATCGGCGAGGACCGTATCCACGAGCGGACCACCGGCGAGGGCGAGGGCCAGGACGCCGACAGTCTCGCCCGGGGCGTCTTCGACTCCATCAACAGCGCGGCCCTGGCCGACACGTCGCCGCCCACAGGGAAGCAACTCAGGGACCTCGTGGTCCCGGTGGGCGCGGCGACCACCTGGCTCGGCGCGAACTTCAGCACGGAACAGCGGGAGAAGGCCCGCCGGGCCTGGCAGTTGGACGACACCGCATTCCCGGAGGAGGACCAGGACAGGGTCGCCGACTGGCTCGCGGCGAGGAACATCACCGTCGATCCGGGCCGCCAGGTCATCGTCCTGTGGTCCCGCTTCAGCGGCAAACGCGGCGACGTCCACGTCGAGCACGACACCAGCTACAAGGGCATGGACCAGCTCCTCACCGCCATCCACGCCCGCACCAAGGACAATCCGCCGGGCCCGCTCGTCGTCATCGCCGGCGACGCCAAGGTCAACCCCAAGAGCCGCCCTCACTACCCCGAGATGGCCAAGAAGCATCGCAGGAGCGGACTGTCCGTCCACGATCTCACCGACTTCTGGGACGACAGGGAGGGCACGGCGGCCTGGGGCGGCGACACCCGCACCGGGCAGATGCGCCTGTACGAATACCTCCACCGGCAGAGCGGGAACTCCCTCAAGCACCTCGGTTTTCGCAGCGGCAACCTCGAAGCCATGGCCCTCGCCGGGCACAAGGTCAACTACCTCGAAGAAGAAGGCAGCGTCGGCGGCGAGCGCATGCAGAAATGGCACGAGGGCACGTCCAAGGCGCCCCTGACCATCGGCTACAAACGCATCGTCATCAACCGGCCGCCCACCCTCTCCGGACAGATCGCCCTCGAAGCACTGGACACGTGGCAGAAGACGGAGGCGGAGTACCGCAGGCTCAAGATCACGCCCGAACAGAAGGACGAACTCACCAACCTCGCCCAAGCCTTCAAGCACCCCGCCTGGGTCCCCGGCAAGAACAACACACGCGGCGCCAAGAAGCCCTGGAGGGACCCGTCCACCAGGGGCTTCACCCCCGAGGACATCGACAAGATCGCCCATGAGCTCCTGGGCACCGCCGAGTCCCCCGACCCACGCCGGCAGAGCACAGGGAACTGGCCCCACCCGATGTTCACCAGCGGCGACCGGCCCTTCAGGCAGGTGTCGGTCGCCGGTGACGGCGACTGCTACTTCCGGTCGCTCCTGGAAGGCGCACGCCTCCAGGCCCCGGACGGCGCCCCGGTCGGCGAGAGCGTCGAGGACCTGCGGCACAGGGCGGCGGACAGGTTCATGGATTCCGACGCGCACGCCCTTCTCAACCGGACTGACGCGCTGGAGGAGTTGCTCCAGGACATCCCCGACCGGAACATGCGGGACGAAGTCAGGACTGCGCTGAACCAAGGCGGCCCGGAGGCGGAGGCGGCCTGGCGCGCGTGGCTGCGGGACACCTATCCGACGTGGGCCCGGAGCGGGCCGCCGCTGTCCGCCGTACGCGGGCGCCCGCTCGGCGATCTGGTGGCGGAGTCCATCCGGAAAGTCGCCCTGTGGAACACGCCGTTCTTCGACCACGCCCCGGAAGTCGTCGCGCAGGCACTGGGACTGCGCGTCGTGGTCGTCAACGCCGACGGCACCCCGGACTACGTCCTCAACCCGGACGCCGACCGGACCGTCCACGTCTTCTACAACGGCCACAACCACTACTCCGCGCTCGCCCCGACGGAGCCCGCGGCCGGCCACCCCGCCCTCGTCTCCGCCACCGAGCACTTCACCGGCGCAGAAGGGGAGTTGGACTCCCGTCGCCCACCCCGCCTGGACCGAGCGCTGCTTCCCCCTCCGCCGCCCGAGGACGAGGTGACCTTCGGCGACAGCCCGGTCGTCCTGCGCGGCACCGACGAGGTCGTGCGCGAGATCACCGACCGTGCGGACCTGCCGGCCGGCACCCGGGCCGCACTGGACCTCGCCCTGCGTGCCACACCCCAGGCGTTCCAGGGCAGGGGCTGGGTCTCGCCGCAATTCGTCGACTCCCGCAACCGTCTCCGGGCCGTGCGGGTGACGATCCGGCCGCACGGTGCGTGGGCACGGTTCGCCGACAACGCGCCGCGGGACCGGAGTCGTGGACCGGCCGGCTCTGCTGTGTACGTGAACGACGTGCAGTACGACGTGTCCTTCGAGGGTGAGCCGGTCGGCCTCGGCCCGGCCGGACTGCCGCTGCCTTTCACGGTCCGTGAGAGCCACTTCACCTTCGGCGTACGCAACGGCCTTGCCCTGCGCCCGTCCGACACCGAGGCCGGGCCGGACGCCCGCCGCGGGGAGCCGACCGGCACGCTCACCACCGGCCCTGGCTCCACCTGCTGGCATCACCATCCCGGTCCCGGCACCCTCACCGGCCCGGACGGCACGGTGTACGACCTGGTGGAGCCCGCGGAGGACGGCAACAACTTCTGGAACGCGCTGGCGCTCTCCGGCGACGAGGCCGAAGAGCGCCCGCTGCCCCTGGGTTCGGTGCTGGACCGCAGGGCTCCGTTCACCGCGACCGAACTGGCGGACGCCGGAGAGAGCCTCGGCCACGACGGACGGCCCGTCGTCCGGTTCCGCGCCTCGGCCGGTCGCATCCCGGACGACGTGTCCCTCACCCTGACCCAGGAACGCGAGTTGATCCTCACCCAACTGCGGGCGGCCCGGCGCTGGAATCCCGCGACGACCAGGACCGCCGCCCGGATAGCGGCCGACGCGACCGGGACGACCGTCACGATCGTCGCCGAGGACGGATCGAGCCGCTCCTACGCGCCCCTCGCCGGCGCCCCCGCCGGGCGTGCGGTGATCCTCTACCAGCGCGGCGGGGAGTTCCTGCCGGCCCACCCACGCCCCCCGGCCGGACTCAGCCCGGCCGACCCGGCGTTCCAGGGGCTGGAGGTCACCTCGGCCGACGTGCGGGATCTGGCCGTGGGTGCGAGCGCCGCCGCGACCTGGAGCCTCATGCCGACCGCCCGGCTCACGGTCGCGGAGCTGGGGCTCGGCGAGGGGGACCTGGCGAAGCTCTGGCAGACACACGGCCACCGGATCGGCCCGGGTGTCTCCCCGCAGGCCGCCCGGCAGCGGTACGGCATGCCGGAGGAGAACTTCGGCAAGTTCCGTGCCATCGCGCGCGAGCGGGGGCTGGTGATCGACGTACGCCCCACCCACCCGACCACCGCGAACTGGCTGGACGAGGGGAAGCTGCCCAGGCCGAGGGAGATCCAGGCCGAGACCGTCACCGACCTGGACGTCCATCTCGGCGCGCGGGCGGAACACATCGGGCTGGTCGGCTACTTCGAACCGGACCTCCCCGAGGACCGCACCGGCTACGACGGGACGACCTGGGCCGCGATCAAGGCCCGGCACGCACAGCGGCTCGCCGAGTTCCACCACCTGTCCGCGACCATGGCGGCGCTGGCCGAGGAGGACCGCTTCCACGTCCGCGACGGGCTGGTCCTCGGTCACGAGGGCGACACCCCGGACGGCGCGCTCACGGAGATCACCGACGACCACACCGTCTTCGACCTGGCCACACCGGACGGCGGACGGCTGGACACACCGACGCACCACGAGACCGTACAGGCGATGATCCACAACGACATGGCCGTCACGCACGGCGCCCATCTGTACTGGCGCGCGCCCCGATCCCCCTTCGGCAACGGCGTGTTCACGAAGATCCTGGAGTCGCACGGCCCTGACGGCGACCCCCTGCTCCGCTTCCGCCCGGAGAACGACCACGCACGCCTGGTCCACTACACGCCCCCGCGCGGACCGGCCACCGACATCTCGTCGATCTCCCGGGAACAGGTCTGGACGGACCCCAGCCCGCACCCCGCGGAGCACCAGCAGGACGACGACGCAGCACCCGGCAGGAGCGGTACGTGACCAACAGCGAGACAGGGCGGGCGCCGCAACTCCCGCCAAGCGCACCACCGTTGCCGGAGGAGGTCCGGGAGGCCGCCCGGCTCGCCCCCGACCACTGGATCGGCGTCGTCGACCCCGGATGGCGCGCGGACGGCCCGCCGCCGCGCTGGGCGGTGGTCGGCGAATGGCGGTCCGGGGAGACCGGCGAGGTCGAGGAATGGGAGCCGAACGACGAGTACCGGCCCTCTCCGTCGGCCCTCGGCTGGGCCGAACCGACCGATCCGGTGGACGAGGCCGTACGGTTGGCCGTCACCGGGTACGGACCGGTGGCGGACGTGCTCCGCGCCCTGGCCGACGCCGAGGTCTCCTTCGTGCGCGCGCCGGAGGGCGGCCCGCTCGCCATGACGTCCCCGGACGGCGAGCCGACGATCCCGGTCTTCACCTCCCGCGAACACCAGCCCTTCAGCGGCTCGCTCGTCCACGACACGCTGCCGGTACGGGAGTTGGCCGCGTACGGCATGACGCTCACCGTCAATCCGGCGGGGCCGGCCTGCATGGTGGTGGGCGCGGAGGAACTGCCGGACGCCACGCGGGCCGGTCAGCCGACGTCCGCGCGGGACGCCGGTCCAGCCGATGTCCCGGCCACGGCACGGCTCTTCACCCCGGACGACGACCTCGCCGCGCCCACGGCCCCTGACGTGCCGCTGGTGTCCACGGCACCCGACGACCTCGCCCTGCCCGGATCACCTCAAATCTCCGCCACGGAAGGCAGCACCGCATGACCACCCCACCCGACGAGCCGGCGGGCGAGGCTCCGGCGGCCCGGCCGGGGGCGACCGGCGAGGCCCACGCGGCCCCGGCCCCCTCCCCGGCCCTCCCGTCTCCCCTGCCCCAGCGGCGAAGAGGGCCGTCAGCGATCGCCGAGGCCTCCGCCGGGGTGTCCCGGCCGAACGCCACGGCCGACGGACCCGCCACGCCACCGGAGTCGTCCGAGCCCGACACCGCAGCCCCGATGTCGGAAGCCGCGGCCGAGTTCGCAGCACTCACGGCCGCGGAACCGGCTCCGGCACCCGCGGTCTCCCGCAGCGGTTTCGGCGCCGGCACCCCAGGAGGCTTCGGCGCCTCGGGAGACTCCGGCACCTCGGGCGGCGTCGGTACCTCGGCCGGCGTCGGCACCTCGGGAGACTTCGCCGGCCGTACGCAATCCGCCCCCTCCGCGACCGCACACCCGGCCCGCCCCCGCAAGCCCCTCCTGGCGGGCGCCGCGCTCGTCGGCGCGGTCCTGATCGCCGTACCGTTCCTCCTCACAGACGGCGACGACGGCGACCGGCCCGCCGACCGGGCCGCAAGCACCGGAGCCCCTCTCCCCGGCGACCACTGGACCGGCGGTGAGACCGGCTCGTACGGCACCGCCGCGCCCCCGTCCGGCTCTCCCTCGGCCCAGGCATCCAGGGGCCCCGCCACCGACCGGGCCTCGGACCGTCCGAAGTCGGACGACACCACGCCGACACCGGACGGGAAGGCCACGGGCACCGCCACCCATGCGGCACCCGCCGCCTCGGCCACCGGCGGCTCCACCGCCACCGGAATCCGCATCCGCGGCCAGGCCTCCGGCCGCTGCCTGGACGTCACCGACGGCAGCACCGCCGAGCGCACCCCCTTGCAGATCTGGGACTGTTCGGGCGCCGCACGGCAGCGCTGGCGGCTCGCCTCCGACGGGACCGTACGCGCCCTGGGCATGTGCATGGACGTAGACGGAGGTTCCCGCGACGACGGCGCCACGATCCAGCTGGCCACCTGCAACGGCACCGGCGCCCAGCGGTTCCGCCTCAACGCCGCGCACGACCTGGTCAACGTCCAGGCCGACAAGTGCGTAGACGTCAAGGACCAGTTGACGGCCAACGGCAGCCGCATCCAGCTGTGGACCTGCACGGGATCGGACAACCAGAAATGGAGCACCGCGTGACGCGCCCCGGCACGCCGCCCACTCCGCACGCACCCGACGGAAGACCGAAGGACCCCATGACCGCCGCTTCTCCTGACCATCCGGCGACCACGAGCGGCACAGCGGTCGCCGCGGCGACCGCCACCGCCAGCTCCGCTCCCGCTGGCGAGCCCGCGTCCCTCCCTGCTCCCGTCCCTGATGCCGAGTTGGCCGCGGTGACCGTCGCCGCCGAGGAGGAGGCGCCCTCCGCCGACGCGGACACGGGGACCCAGGAGGCCACGGACAGCGACACCGACCGGGAGGACGAGGAACACGCCGAACCCCCCGCCGAGACCGCCACCGCCACCGACCCCGCCCGCCCCCGAAAGAGCCTCCTGGCCGGCGCCGCCATCGCCGGAACCCTGCTGGCGGCCGTCCCGTTCCTCATCACCACGCCCCATGACAGCACCGGCGACGAACACGGCAGCCGCTCGACAGACGCCCTCGCGGGCACCGTTCTCGGCGGCGCGGCCGACCAGGAGATCCCCGGCGTCTACGGCACCGCCGCCCCCTCCCCCGGCAGCCATGCGTCGACCGGCACGAAGGACAACAGCGGTCAGCACAAGGGCGGTTCGGGAACCGGCACCGGCACCGGCACCGGATCGTCCGGAGGCGGTGCGCCCCACTCCGGATCGTCTTCGGGCGGCAAGAAGACCACGGGGACCAAGTCACACAAGTCCGGCCAGTCCTCATCCACTTCGGGCACCAAGCCGAACACCGGCAAGAACACGGCGCCGGGCACGGGCAGCACCAGCGGCTCCGGCGGCACGGTCACCGCCGTGAGCATCCGCGGCTACGCCTCCAACCGCTGCATAGACGCCACCGGCGGCTCCGGCGCGGACGGCACCCTCCTGCAGATCTGGGACTGCACGGGGGCCTCCTGGCAGAAGTGGAAGTTCATGTCGGACGGCACCGTCCGCTCGATGGGCAAGTGCATGGATGTGGCCTGGGGTTCGACCGCGAACGGCGCGGCGATCCAGCTGGCGGACTGCAGCGGCAATCAGGCCCAGCAGTTCCGGTTGAACTCCGCGCACGACCTGGTCAGCGTCAAGGCCGACAAATGCGTGGACGTCAAGGACCAGTTGACGGCCAACGGCAGCGCACTCCAGCTGTGGGCGTGCGGCGGCACCGACAACCAGAAATGGGGCAAGGTCTGACCCTCACCGTGGTTCCCCCGGCGGTCGCGCCGCGCCCCACCGCCGCGCGACCCCCTCCGCCCGTACGAAGTACCGGCGGGCCGCGTCCTCATCGCCCAGCAGTCGGTGCAGCAAACCCAGATAGTGAGCCACCGGTCGCATGGCGAAGACGGTGTACGCGCCCCCCGACAACTGATCGCGCACGGGCAGCAGTTGCCGTATCAGCTCGGGCGCCTCGGCGTGCCGCCCGAGCAGCGCGGCCAGTTCGGCGCGGATGCAGGTGTTCCGGGTGTGATGGTGATCGTGCCGCAGCGGGATGCGCCCGACCGTCCGGGCCTCGTCGAGGCGTCCCAGGCGGGCGAGAACGAGCGCGTACGTGTCCCCGTCGATCGGCCCGTTGCGCTCGTACCGCTCCCGGGCCAGCGGCACCAGTTCCGCCACCCGCCCCCGCGCGAGCCCCACGGTGATCATCGCCATCTCATGGAAGTCCCGGGCGTGCATCATGCCGTGCCGGCCCATCAGCGCGCCGACCTCGTCGTATCCCCGCACCGCCTCGTCGAAGTCCCCCTGCACCTGCGCGAGCATGGCGAGGCTCGCCCGGTGCACGGCTTCCGACTCGACCAGCCGATACCGCACGGCGATTTGCAGGCCCGCCTCGGCGTGCGCCCGCAGCGCGTCGGGATCATTGCGTGCCCCGGCGACACTGGCGTCGATGAACTCGCACACCCAGCGATAGACCGGCAGGTCGAGCCGCTCGGCCAGGACCCGCAGCTCGGCGGCGGCGCGGGAGCGGAACCCGGTAGCTCGTTCATAGGAACGGCACTTGGCCGCGGACGCCAACGCCTGGGCGAGCAGAGCGGGTTCACCACTCAGGCGGGCTACGGCGACCAGCTCCCGCGCGGCCAGCACAACTCTCCGAGGGGCGTCCTCACCGGCGATCTCGGCGACGAGCGTGTCCAGCAACAGACAGCGGACAGCCGCATCGGCCGCTCCGCTCGCGACGGTCGTGTCCCCCGTGGACCGCGCCTGCCCCTCACCGGGTGTCGCCTCGGCGAGGAGCCGCTCCAGCGCAGCCACGACCGGCCGGTCCACGAAACCGTAGGGACGGGTCTGCCAGGGAGTCGGCACCTGCCACCCGGTCAGCGCGGCGGCGAGCAGATCGTCCCGTCCGGCCTGCTCCGCGATCTCGATCGCGCGGCCTCGGGTGACCCGAGCGGCGGGCGTCGTCCCCGCCCGGACCTGGGCGCGCAGCAGTTTCCCAAGCAGTTCGACCCGGCGCGCATCGCGGTCGCCTCCCGGTTCGGGGATGCGCTCGTACGACTCGACGACCCGTTCCAGCATTCCCACGGCGGCGTCATAGGCGTATCTTCGCTCGGCCAACTCGGCGGCCCGCAGCCCGTGTTCGACGGCGAGCGGGGCCAGAGCGGCGGTACCGGACCGGGAGCAGTGGTAGGCAAGGGCGGTGGCGGCGTCGGGCCGTAGATCGCGCAACGCCTCGGCGATCCGCGCATGCACCCGGCCCCGGCGCAGCCAGGTCAGATCGGCGTAGAGGGTGTCCCGTACCAGGGCGTGCGCGAACCGGACGCGCCCCGGCCCCGGTTCACTGAGCAGCCCGGCCGCGACGCCCGCCTCCAGCCCGTCCAGAACGTCGGCTTCGGCCAACTCGACAGCACGGATCAGTACTTCGACGTCCGCCTCTCGCCCCACGACGGCGGCGACCCGCAGCACCTCGAAGGCATGCCGGGGCAACCGGCCCAGCCGACGCCGCAGGACATCACGCACCCCCTGCGGCACATCGGACAACGCCACCAGCGATCCTTCGCTCGCCAACAGCCGTGCGCTCTCCCGCACATAGAAGGGGTTCCCGCCGGTCCGCTCGGTCAGCACGGCCACCGTGTGCGGGTCGACGTCCGCGCCGCAGACGGCGGTCACCAGGGTGCGTACGTCTGCCGCCTCCAGCCCGCCGAGCGCGATCCGGTACGGCGACGATCTGGCCGCGAGCTGTCCCAGTGTCGCGGTGAGCCGGCCCGCCTCGCCGGGCCGGTGCGCGGTGAGCACCAGCACGGCCGGGCCGTCCTCGCCCGTGAGGTGCTCCAGCAGGGCGAGCGTTTCGGCATCGCCCTGCTGGAGGTCGTCGATCACCACGGCGAGTGGACCGCGGGTGGCGGCCTGTGTCATCCAGGTCGCCACCGCGCGGTGCAGCAGGAACCGTCCGGCCACGGCATCCGCAGGGGTATCGGCGTCCATCCGCTCGTCCAGCAGCGGGGCCACCAGCCTCGGTTCGGTGGGCGGCACCTTCCGCGCCAGGGTCCGCAACGCCTCGACCCAGGCCCAGGCGGGCGGTGCGCCCTCGAACTCCGGGCACCGCCCCACCAGCACGGTCCATCCTTCGGCGGCCAGCCGCTGGGAGGCCTGCCCCAGGAAGCGCGTCTTGCCGGCCCCGGCTTCCCCGGTGACCTGGACGACTCCGCCCGAGTGCCGGCTCGCCGCGGCGGCCTGCGCGAGCGCTGCGAGTTCGGTGTCCCGGCCGACGAAGAGGTCGTCGCCGTGCGGAGTTTCGCAGGGAGGCGGCGCAGCGGGGTGCTGCGTGGGCTGCGCCTGGGAAGCGCCGCCGGCGCCCGCGCTTCCGGCCGGCCTCTCGCGTCCAGCGTCCGCCGGTGCGGTGGGTATGGGTGCGGTGGATCGGGCGTTCTCGGCCGCGTAACCCTGCCCCGCGAGCATCGCCTGCTCCAGCGCCTCCAGTTCGGGCCCCAGCTCAAGCCGGAGCTCCTCGCTCAGAATCCGCCGGCACTGCCGCACCGCGTCGATCGCGTCGCCCCGGCGCCCCGCCGCCCACAGGGCTGTGGCCAGCAACCGCCAGCCGTTCTCCCGCAGGGGCTGCTCCCGGGTGCACGCCGAAGCAAGGAGCACGGCTTCGTCCGCCCGTCCGCCGCTGAGCGCAGCGTCGATGAGCATCTCCCGTGCGGTGAGGTGGAGTTCGGTCAGCCGGGCCACCTCGGTGACGGCCCAACCGGCATCGGCCACCTCCACGAAGGCCGGCCCGCGCCACCACCCCAGCGCCTCCCGCAACAGCCGCCGCGCCTCGTCGGGTGAGGCGCCCTGCGCGCGCCGCAGCGTCGCCTCGAACCGCCAGGCGTCGACCGCGTCCTGCGGCAACCGCACCGCGTACCCGGGCGGAGTGCTGACCAGCACCTTGGCCGGCGCCCTCCGCGCCCGCGCCGGCTCAAGCACCCGCCGCAGATTCGAGACGTAGGACTGGAGCGAGACCAGGGCCCGGGTCGGTGGACTCCCCTCCCACAGCTGGTCGATCATCCGGTCGACGGACACCACCCCGCCCCGGGCACAGAGCAGCATCGCCAGAACGGCACGCTGCCGGGGCCCTCCGAGCCCGACCCGCGCACCGTCGACGTAGGCCTCTAGGGATCCCAGCACTCGCAACCGCACCATGGTGAACGCATCGTAAGCGGTGGCGAACCACGAACAGCGCCGTCGGCACCAGCAGTTGGACCAGCACCGCAGACGCACCCCGGCGCCGTGCGGCCCTCCCCTACCGGTGCGTGCGGAGTCCGTCCAGGATGAGCGCGAGCATGTGGGGGGCCCGGTCCACGGGGCTGGACGCGGCACGCCACAACGCGCCGGTCAGCTGGAGGAAGTCCTCAGGTGCCGCGTCGACACGGATGCTTCCGTCCTTCTTGCCGGCGTCGAGGAGTTCCGTGATCGCGGCGATGACGGGTCCGTAGCTCTGCTCGTTGATCGCCTGGTGCACGGCCGGGGTGAGTGCGTCGCCGAGGCCGTGCTTGCGCCGCATCGCCTGGACGAGGTCCATCGTCCAGTGCCGGAGGGCTTCCAGTGGGGGCATCCGGGCCAGCAGGTCCGGCACGGTGCCGGTGATGCGGGCGACCTCGTCCTGGTTGACGGCCAGGACGAGCGCCTCGCGGGTGGGGAAGTTGCGGTACAGGGTGCCCGCGCCGACTCCGGCGCGCTGGGCGATCTGGTTCATCGACGTGGCGCCGTCCGCGGCGAGCGCTTCGCGTGCGGCGGCGAGGATGCGTGCCCTGTTCTCACGGGCGTCTGAACGAACCACGGGACCTCACGTTGCTAAGTGGAGAGTTCTCCACTACGTTATCCGGAGAGCTCTCCACATACTTTAAGGAGCGTCATGCATTACATCAAGCTCGGCACGACCGGCCTCGACGTGTCCCCGATCGCGATCGGTGCGATGACCTACGGCGAACCCGACCGCGGGCATCCCGTCTGGTCGAAGGGGGAGGCGGACGCACGCCCGCTCATCAGGCACGCACTGGAGGCGGGGATCAACTTCTTCGACACCGCGAACATGTACTCCAACGGCTCCAGCGAGGAGATCCTCGGCCGCGCGCTCAAGGACTACGCCGACCGCGACGCCGTGGTGATCGCCACGAAGCTGCGCCACCCGATGCGGCTGGGCCCCAACGGCCGCGGCCTGTCACGCAAGGCGATCATGACCGAGGTCGACCACTCGCTGCGCCGCCTCGGCACGGACTACATCGACCTCTACCAGATCCACCGCAACGACCACTCCACCCCCTGGGAAGAGACCCTCGAAGCGCTCAGCGACCTCGTGAAGGCCGGCAAGGTCCGCTACCTCGGCGCCTCGTCCATGCACGCCTGGGAGTTCGCGAAGGCGCTGCACCTGCAGCGGCAGCACGGCTGGGCACGGTTCGTGTCGATGCAGGACCACTACAACCTGCTCGCCCGCGAGGAGGAGCGGGAGATGATCCCGCTGTGCCTGGACGGGGGCGTCGGCACGATCATCTGGTCGCCGCTGGCCCGCGGCCGCCTCGCCCGCGCGTGGGACGACGCCCGCTCGACGGCGCGCTCCGAGACGGACGGCGCCTACGCGGACCTGCTCTACTCACCGGCCGAGGAAGCGTCCAACCACGCCATCATCGACGCCGTCGGGAAGGTCGCCGCCGCACACGGCAGCACCCGCGCACAGGTCGCGCTCGCCTGGCTGCGCCGCCAGCCGGTCGTCACCGCGCCCCTGGTCGGCGCCGGTTCGGTCCGGCAGATCGACGAGGCCGTGGCCTCCCTCGACATCGAGCTCAGCGACGAAGACGTGCGCGCCATGGAGGCCCCCTACACCCCCCGCCACGACTGGCAAGGCGTCTCGGACGAGGCCGAGCTGGAGGCCATCCGCCGGCGCGTGCCCGGCATGGCCCTCGCATGAACCCCATCGTGCGCTCCGGTGCCGCGGCCCGCGCCGGAGCCCTCCTCGTCCTCCTCGGTCCGCTCGTGTCCTGGGTCGCCGAGTTCATCACCGCCGCCGCATGGCAGGACCCGCCGTACTCGCCCCTGTACAACTGGGTCAGCCACCTCGGCCTGACCGGCCCGCCGCAGACCGCGTTCGGACAGGTCGCCCACTCCCCCCTCGGCGCCGTCATGGACACCGGCTGGGTGGTCTACGGCGCCCTGCTGATCGTCGGCACGTGCCTCCTGTTCGACCCGCGCAAGGGCGCCCGCCCGATCACCATCATGATCCTCGCCGTCCTCGCCGGCGTCGGAGTCTCACTGGTCGGCATCTTCCAGGGCTCCAACGCCAACGTCGACAACGGCCTGATCGCCTTCCACACCTTCGGCGCGCAGGGCGTCATGCTCGCCGGCAACCTCATGGCGATCGCCGTCGGAACCAGCGGCACCCGCATCGGCCTCACCAGGCGCCGCTCGATCGCGAGCACCGCGCTCGGCACCGCAGGACTGATCGCATTCCCCCTCTTCATGACCGACGTGTTCACCGGCTGGATGTGGAACATCGGCCTGTTCGAGCGCGCCGTCATCTACCCGATCATGATCGGCCACGCCCTCCTGGGCAGCAGCGTCGCCGCCACCCAGCGCCACCGTGCGACACACCCGACAACCCCTCTCGCCGCACGAGCGAACAGCTGAAGGAAAGACAGAGGAAGACAGATGACACAGGTACTGGTCACCGGAGGAACCGGCTTCATCGGAAGCTGGTGCATCCAGGCCCTGCTGGAGGCCGGGCACACCGTCCGCACCACGGTCCGCGACCTGCGACGCGAGCCGGCACTGCGGTCCTGGCTGCACGCGGCCACCCCCTTCGACGACGACCGGCTCACCGTCGTACGCGCCGATCTCGAACAGCCGGAAGGCTGGGATGCCGCCGTCGCCGGCTGCGAGTTCGTCCTGCACGTCGCCTCGCCGACCCTGCGCCACACGCCGGCCAACGACGACGACCTGGTGGTCCCGGCACGCGAGGGCGTCCTGCGTGTGCTGCGCGCCGCCCGCGACGCCGGTGTCCGCCGGGTGGTCCTGACCAGCGCCTTCGGCGCCATCGGGATCGGACACCCGCCGCGCTCGACCCCGTTCACCGAGGAGGACTGGACCGACGTCGACAGCGACATCCCGCCCTACCAGCGCTCCAAGACCCTCGCCGAACGCGCCGCCTGGCAGTTCGTCCAGGACGAGGGCGGCGGCCTGGAACTGGCAGCGGTCCACCCCGTAGGAGTCCTTGGCCCCCTCCTCGGCCTGGACGACCCGCCCTCCCTGCGTCTGGTCCGCCGCATGCTCGAAGGGCAGGTTCCCGCGTGCCCTCCGTTCGGGATGGGCTTCGTCGACGTCCGCGACGTCGCGGATCTGCACCTGCGCGCGATGACCGATCCGGCAGCCGCAGGCGAACGCTTCCTGGCCATCGCCGGGCACAGCCTGCGCGTCATCGACATCGCACGCATCCTCCGCGACCGCCTCGGTGAACGCGCCGCGAAAGCCCCCACCCGTGAACTGCCCGTCTGGGTCGCCCGCACGCTAGGCCTCGTGAACCCGGAACTGCGCCTGCTCAAACACCAGCTCGGCCGGGACCTCGACGCCACCAGCGCCAAGGCGGAGAAGCTCCTCGGATGGCGAGCGCGCCCCATCGAAGACACCATCGAGGACACCGCCGAGAGCCTCCTCGCCCACGGCATCGGGGCAAGGGCCGGCTCGTAGCCGCCCGACGTTGACAAAGGGCACGTAAAGCGTGCTGGTCAAGTAGCTGATCGTCGCCGCTTCGGGACGACTTTCGGACATTCCCGAGTCGAGGGCCGCGATGCCGCTGCCGACGCATCCGGCCGCCCTATGCTTCTACGCACTTGTAGAGACCAGATGTGAAGGAGTGAACGCCGAGATGGTGTTCAAACGGCTGCTCGGCTCGCTCGGTGTGGGCGGCCCCACGGTCGACACGGTCCTCGATCCCGGCACGGTCCGCCCCGGCGGCACACTCACCGGGCAGGTCCATCTCCAGGGCGGCAACGCCGACTTCGACATCGAGCACATCGCCCTGGAACTGGTGGCCCGGGTCGAGGCCGAGCACGAAGAGGGCGAGAGCGAGGGGACGGTCGCCTTCGACCGCTTCATCGCCGGAGGCGGCTTCCGGCTCGCCGAGGGCGAGGAGCGCTCCGTGCCGTTCAGCGTGACGCTGCCCTGGGAGACGCCGGTGAGCGAGCTGTACGGCCAGCCGCTGGGCATCGTGCTGGGCGTGCGCACCGAGCTGTCCGTCGCCGGCGCCAAGGACAAGGGCGACCTCGACCAGCTCACCGTGGGCCCGCTGCCCGTCCAGGAGGCGATCCTGGAAGCCCTCGGTCAACTCGGCTTCGGCTTCCGCTCCGCAGACCTGGAGTACGGCCGTATCGGCGGCACGGGCCAGCAACTCCCCTTCTACCAGGAGATCGAGCTCACCCCGGCCCCGCAATACGCCCACCAGGTCAACGAGATCGAGCTGACCTTCCTCGCGAGCCCGGCCGGCCTGGAGGTGGTCCTGGAGGCCGACAAGCGCGGCGGCCTGTTCTCCGAGGGCCACGACACGATCACCCGCTTCACGGTCGGGCACCACGACGTCCGTGACTGGAACACGGAAGTCGACGGCTGGATCCGGCAGTTGGTCGAGCACCGGGCGTCGTACGGATCGCACTCCTCGTACGGGCACGACGGCCCCTACGGCGGCCACCACGACCACGACGACCACCACCGCTCCGGCCCCGGCATCGGCACCGCGGTCGCCGCCGGTGCGGCCGGCCTCGCAGTGGGCGTGGTCGGCGGCATGGTCGCCGCCGAGGTCGTCGACGAGATCGGCGACTTCTTCGAGGACGAGGAAGAGGAGGGGGAGGACTGACCTCTTCCCCACCCCGTGCCCGGCGGCGCCCCGCTACAGGGGCGTCGCCGCGTGCAGCAGGACAGCCAGCGTGAGCGCGGAGTTGGCGGACGACATCGCCGATACGGCCGTGCCGGCGGCGGCCGTCCACGCCGCCATGCCGACGGCGGTGAACGCGGAGGGCCAGGTGCGTGCCGCGGGTGCCGGGGCGAGCAGCGCCGCCACGCGGCGCGGCACCGGGCCGGGGGCGGCGAGACCGGCGAGTGTCGGGGCGGGAGTGCCTCTGGAGACGAGCGCCGCCTTGCCGATCGCGCGGGCCACGGCGCGACGGCTGCCGACCGTCTCGGCCGCTTCCTCGTCCGCCCAGCGCTCGGCCGCATAGGAGACGGCCTTGCGCAGCGGGTGCAGGAACGGATTGGCCTGTGCCGCCAGGCGCACCGCGAGCAGATGGCGATGATGGCGGGCGGCGAGGTGGGCGCGCTCATGGGCGAACAGGGCGCGGCGTTCGGCCGGTTCGAGGCAGGTCAGCATCGCCGTCGACACGACGACCCGGTCCTCCGACATCGCCCCGCCGGGCAGCGCGTACGCGTAGGGCTCCGCGTCGGCCAGTACCGCCACCTCGGTGCGCGGCAGCCCGGCCAGCGCCCGGTGCGCGCGGCGGGTCAGACGCCGGTGCCGGCGCAGGGTGACCGCGCACGCGGCGACCACCGCGAGCAGTGCAGGTACGGCCACTCGGCCGGCGATCCCGTCGTAGGGCACCGCCGCCCGCACCTCCGGGTCGGACCAGCCGTCGGGCAGCGGGTTGCCCGGCAGTTGGGCGGTGCCGACGACCATCAGCAGCCCCAGGCACACGGTGCTGCACACGGCCATGACTCCTGCCAGTGCGGTCAGCAGCCGGGTGGCGGTCCTCGGGTGCAGGTGCCGGTCGGCGAGACGGGCGATCGGCCATGCCGTGAGCGGCAGGACCAGCGGAAGAAAGACGAACACCCCCATGAGGCTTCAGTCTTCCCCTTCTGCCTGCGCGCGACCCAGCAGTTCCCTCAGGAGGCGCTCGTCCCCCGGCTCCAGCGAGGTGACGAAGCTGGCGAGGACCGCTTCCCGGTCGCTCTCGCCGTCCAGCAGCTTGCGCATCTTGTGGGCGGCGAGTCCGGCATGGTCGGACACCGGCGTCCAGACGAAGGAACGGCCCGCTCGCTCACGGCTCACCACTCCCTTGGCCAGTAGCCGGGTCAGGATCGTGATGACCGTCGTGTAGGCCAGGCCGCCGCCGAGCCGCTCCTGCACGGAACCGGCCGTCTGAGGGCCGTCCGCCGCCCGCAGAGCCGACAGGACCAGCCCTTCCAACTCGCCCTGTCCCCGGCGCGCGGGATGCTGCCGCTGGTTCGTCACACCTTCTCTCCCTTCCGCCGCACCGCAGTTCATGAGCGATACATCGTAGAGGCGGCTTCTATCTACAGAATTGTAGAAGATAGGCTGTCGGAACTGCCCACCTGGGGATCGGCCATTGGCGGCGCGTTGGTCCTGCTGATCCCCTACCGTCTTCTGTTCGGCAACTCACGCCGCTGACCATCCAGAAGGAGAGCACCATGGGAGTTTCCCTGTCCAAAGGCGGCAACGTCTCGCTCAGCAAGGAGGCGCCGGGACTGACCGCGGTTCTGGTCGGGCTGGGTTGGGACGTGCGCACCACCACGGGCACCGACTACGACCTCGACGCCTCGGCGCTGCTGCTGGACGCCTCGGGCAAGGTCCTGTCCGACCAGCACTTCGTCTTCTACAACAACCTGCGCAGCCCGGACGGCTCGGTCGAGCACACGGGCGACAACCTCACCGGTGAGGGTGAGGGCGACGACGAGAGCGTCAAGGTGAACCTCGCCGCCGTACCGGCCGAGGTCGACAAGATCGTGTTTCCGGTCTCCATCCATGACGCCGAGAACCGTGGCCAGAGCTTCGGCCAGGTCCGCAACGCCTTCATACGGATCGTGAACCAGGCCGGCGGCGCGGAGATCGCCCGCTACGACCTGTCCGAGGACGCCTCGACCGAGACCGCGATGGTCTTCGGTGAGCTCTACCGGAACGGGGCCGAGTGGAAGTTCCGCGCGGTCGGCCAGGGCTACGCCTCCGGCCTGGCCGGCATCGCCTCCGACTTCGGCGTCAACGTCTGACGCACTCGATGGCCTGGGCCGCCCGACAGCGACGAGGTGCACCGCCGGGCGGCCCGGCCTTCCGCCGTGATGACGGCGGGGACACCGCCCGGCCGGGGCTGGACCACATCCCTGTCCCGCGGTGCGGTCCCGACAGGCGCCGGGAACGGTGACGGCCCGAGAGGCGCCAGGAACCGGGATGTGGCCAGAATCGTTTACCTGATCCCCTCACCTTTGGAGGAGTACCGACCGTGTCCGCCGCATCGACGGACCCCTCGGGGCACAGTCCCCGACCATCCCGCCGGGACCTTCCCGAGCACGGCACAGGGCGGGGTGGTGTGCTGTGAGTGCCGTGGAGGCCTGGCTCGGTGTGCTGGCCGTCCTGGTGCTGACCGCCGGTACCGGCTATTTCGTCGCCCAGGAGTTCGCCTACGTCTCCGCCGACCGTCTGGCCCTCTCCCGGGAGGCCGAGGCCGGGGACAAGAAGGCGGCCCGTGCCCTGACGGTGCTGGAGCGACTGTCGTTCATGCTGTCCGGCGCGCAGCTGGGCATCACCGTGACCGGTCTGGTCGTCGGTTTCATCGCCGAGCCGTCCGTGTCCGCGCTGCTCAGGCCCGTGCTGACGGGCATCGGCATCCCCGAGGGCGCGGTCGGGGGCATCTCGGTCGTCCTCGCCTTCGTGGGCGCGACGGTCGTGCAGATGGTGCTGGGCGAGCTGGCGCCGAAGAACCTCGCGATCGCAGTGCCGGAACGCCTGGCCAAGGCCCTGGCGGGATCGACCCTGGCCTATCTCAAGGTCGTCGGCCCGGTCGTGCACATCTTCGACGGCGCGGCCAACCGGCTGCTGCGGAAGGTCGGCATCGAGCCCGTCGAGGAACTGCACCACGGTGCCACCCTGGAGGAGCTCGGCCATCTGATCGGTGAGTCCCATGAGCAGGGCGAGCTGCCCAGAGAGACGGCCGAACTCATCGACCACGCGCTGGAGTTCTCCGAGCGCACCCTGGACGAGGTGATGGTGCCGCGCGCGGACGCCGTGTTCGTCCGCAGGGACGCCTCCGCCGCCGAGGCAGTCGGCCTGATCGGCAAGCACGGCCACTCGAACTACCCGGTCCTCGGCGACCACCCCGACGACGTGGCCGGCGTGCTCGGTGTGCGCGAGTTGATGCGGCTGCCCGCCGACGGGCTCGCCGACACCACCGCGGGTGCCGTCGCCCGACGCCCGCTGCTGCTGCCCGACACCCTGCCGCTGCCGGACGCCGTGGAGCAGATGCGCGCGGCCGACGACGAGTTCGCGGTCGTCCTCGACGAGCACGGCGGAGTGGCCGGGATCATCACCTACGAGGACATCGCCGAGGAACTGGTCGGTGACATCGCCGACGAGACCGACACCGTCATCGAGGTCGCCGTCCCGGACGGCGAGGGCTGGCTGGTCGACGCCGGCCGGCGCCTCGACGAGATCGCCGAGGCCACCGGCATCGAGCTGCCCGAGGAGGAGGACTACGACACCGGCGCCGGTCTGATCGTGGACCGGCTCGGCCGCTTCCCGGCCATCGGTGACCGGCTCACCGTCGAACTCGCCGACGGGGGGCGCGTGATGATCGACGTACGCACCCTGGACCGGCATGTGCCGGAGCGAATCCGTATGGAGAAGACGGAGAAGGCGGAGGAACAGGCGTGAGTTTCCCCATGGCGCTCTTCGTCACCGTCCTGCTGCTGATCGGCAGCGGCTTCTTCGTCGCCGCCGAGTTCGCGCTCGTCGCCGCCAAACGGCACCGCATGGAGAAGGCCGCCGCCGAAGGCCGCAGCGGCGCGAAAGCCGCCCTCGCCGGCATGCGGGAGCTGTCGCTGATGCTGGCCGGCGCCCAACTCGGCATCACCGTCTGCACCCTGGGCCTGGGCTCGGTCTCCAAGCCCGCCATCTCCCACGAACTCGACCCGCTCCTGCACAGACTGGGCCTGCCCAGCGCCGTCAGCTACGGCATCGCCTTCGCCGTGGCCATGATCGTGGTCGTGTTCCTGCACATGGTGGTCGGCGAGATGGCCCCCAAGTCCTGGGCCATCGCCCACCCCGAACGCTCCGCGATGCTGCTCTCCCCGCCGTTCCGGGCCGTCGTCAAGGCCGTACGACCCCTGCTCGCGATCCTCAACCGGATCAGCAACGCACTCGTACGGCTGTGCCGGGTCACCCCGCGCGACGAGCTCGCCTCGGTCCACAACCGCGAGCAACTCACCCACCTCGTCGAGGAGTCCGAACGACTCGGCCTGATCAGTGAGACCGACTCCGAACTGCTCACCCGCTCCCTCGTCGAGCCCCAGACACCCGTCGTCGACCTCCAGATCCCGGCCGCACGGATCACCTCGGTGGCCGGGGACGCCGGCATCGAGGAGATCCTTCGCGTGGCCGACGCCGACGACCGCACCCGGCTGCTGGTCCGTGACGGCGACACCGTCGTCGGCTCAGTGCATGTCCGGGACGCCCTCGTGGCCCGCGCGCAGGGCCGTACCGCCGTCGCCCGGGCACTGGCGCGACCGGTGCCGGAGCTGGCTGAGGAGACCACGGTCGGCGACGCGATCGAGCTGCTGCGCAAACGCCGTGCCTCGCTGGCCGTCGTACGGGACGGGTCCGGTCGCCTGACGGGCATGGTGACGCTGGACGACCTGCTCGCCCGCTATCTGCAACCGCAGTCGGCCTGATCGGCCGCACCGGTGGCGTCCGGGCAGAGGCTCCGGACGCCACCGGGTGGGTCAGGTGCGCGTCGGGGGCTCGTCCTGTTCCTTGAGCGCCTTCGCCTCGCTCTTGAAGATCCGGGCGGCCTTGCCCGCCGAGCGCGTCAGCTCGGGCAGCTTCTTGATGCCGAGGACCACCACCACGACGAGAAGGATCAGGGCCAGTTCACTCATGCCGAACATCAGGTCTGCTCTCCCGGCGAGGCGATGGTGTCTACAGTGCTGTAGAAGTCTCTCCCCAATGTGATCGCTCAACAAGCCTGTTGTTCACGCCATGTCCGAAGAGAAGCCCTCGCGCAGCTTCAACGGTGCCATGCCGTGCCAGCGGCGGACCGCGCGGCGCAGGGCGCGTTCGTCGGAGAAGCCCGCCTGGCGGGCCACCTCGCGGAGGGTGAGGTGAGGGCGGTGCAGGAGCAGTTCGACGCGCTCGCGGCGTACGCCCTCGACGATCGCCTCGTAGGAGGTGCCGCAGTCGGCCAGGCGGCGGCGCAGCGTCCGCTCGCTCGACGCGTGTCTGCGGGCCTGCTCGGAGAAGGAGGGCACGACCGGGAGGCTCTGCGCGACGGAGATCTCCAGGATCTCCAGCAGGTCCTGCTGACGGCGGCGGGAGGCCATCTGCCCTTCGAGGAGTTCGAGGGTCGAGGCGTAGGTGACCGGATCGCGGCCCGGCATCGGCCGGTTGATCCATGCCTGCGGTACCACCAGCCGGTTGCGGGAGGCACCGAAGCGCAGGGGGCAGCGGAAGAGGTCGCGGAAGGGCTGGACGTCGCGCGGGGCGGCGAAGGCGAAGTGGACCTCCTGGGGAGCGAGGCCGGCGTCGGCGGCGAGGCGGCCCAGGGTGACGACGCTGGAGAACGCCTCCTGGACGAGGAAGACGGCGACGTCCGGGTCGATCATCGGGTCCGGGAGGTCGGCTCGGACCACGTAGTCGGAGCCCTCCCGGCCCGCCGACCAGACCGTCATCGCCCCGGACACGTTCTGGAAGCGCACCCCCGCCTCGATGGCGGCCCGGAGGGTGTCGCTGGCGAGCATGGCGAAGCCCAGCAGCCCCCAGGCGGTCAGGTGCTGCGCCGCTCCGACCCGCAGGCCCAGGTTCTCGTCCCCGGTGAGTTCGACAGCGCGCCGGATGACGGCACTGCCCTGGCGGTAGGAGACGCGCAGGGCCGCCGAGCGCATCAGGGTCTCGGTGAGACCGACCCGGTCCAGTTCCGGCTGCAGGTCGACTCCGTACTCCTCGGTGATCTGGCCCAGGTAGCGCAGAATGTTCGGGGAGATCGTCGCCGACGTGCTGCGGGTGGTCCCGCTGTCCGGACGGGTTGCCTCGGTCATGGCTTCGCTCCAGGGCCGTACTCGCGACCACTTTAGGCCTGTGTGTACGGTGACGGCCGCGCTAGCGGGTACGGATCCAGATGGTCTTCTCCCTGGTCCACTGCGCGAAGGCGTCAGTGGAGCGCTCTACCCCGCCGAATCCTGACTGTTTCCAGCCACCGAAGGGGGCGGTGATGTCGCCCTCGCTGTAGGCGTTGACGGAGACCACTCCGGCCTGGATGCCGCGGGCGAGGCGGAAGGCGGTGTCGAGGTCGTGGGTCCACAGCGAGGCGGCGAGGCCGTAAGGGGTGGCGTTCGCCGTCCGGATCGCCTCCTGCTCGGAGGCGAAGGTCTGGACGGTGACCACGGGGCCGAACAGTTCCTCGGTGAGGACCCGGCTGCCGTCGGGGGCGCCGACGACGACGGTGGGCGGGTAGTAGGCCCCGTGCGGGTGCAGGCCCGCCGGCAGCCCGGCGGTGTGGGCCACGGCTCCGGCGGCCACCGCCTCGTCCACGGCGCGGGCGACCCGGTCGCGCGCCGCAGTGCTGATCAGCGGTCCCGTACGGGTGTCCGGCTTGGCCGGGTCGCCGATGACCAGGGCCCCGGCGGCGGCCGTGAACCGTGCGACGACCTGGGCGGCGATGTCCTCATGGACCAGAATCCGGGAGCCCGCCGTGCAGTTCTGGCCCATCGTCAGGAACGCGGCCTCGATCATGTCGTCGATGAGGTCGGCGCCGAAGCCGAGCGCGTCCGGCATCAGCACCTGCGGGCTCTTGCCGCCCATCTCCAGGGAGACCCGCTTGAAGTTGGTCTCCGCGGCGTCGGCCAGGATCCGCCGTCCGGTCCCCGTCGAGCCGGTGAACGACAGCGCGCCGATCCCGGGGTGGCGGGCGAGCGCCCGGCCGGCTTCCGCGCCGTGGCCGGGCAGCACGGCGAGGGTGCCGTCCGGCAGTCCCGCCTCCGCCGCAAGCCGGGCCACGTGGAGGGCCGAGCGCGGGCTCGCCTCGGCCGGCTTGAGCAGCAGGCTGTTGCCCGCGGCGAGGGCGGGCCCGATCTTCCAGGCGGCCATGGCGAGCGGATAGTTCCAGGGCAGGACGGCGGCGACCACACCGACGGGCTCCCGGGTCATCAGCCCCAGGTGGTCGTGGCCGGTGGGGGCGGTGCGGCCGAAGACCTTGTCGGCCGCCTCCGCGAACCAGCGGATCGACTCGATCGCACCCGGCACATCGCCGGTACGGCACTCCGTGATGGGCTTGCCCGCGTCCTCGCAGTCCAGGCGGGCCAGGAGCTCGGCGTCGCGTTCCATCAGCTCGGCGAGACGCAGCAGGACCGCGGCCCGCTCCCGGGGCGGCCGAGCCGCCCACACTCCGCTCTCGAAGACGCGGCGCGCCCGGTCCACGGCCATGTCCACCTCGCGCGCGGTGGCGGGGGGCAGGGTATCGAGGGTCTCCCCGGTGGCCGGGTTGACGATCCGGAGCAGACGGTCGTTCGCCTCCGCGGTCATGGTCACGCCTCCTTCACGAGTTCCCAGCGGCCGTCGACCTGCCGGGCGAGGCCTCTGCGCCGCAGATCCTCCAGATACCGGGCCAGTCCGCGCTCGCCCCGTTTGACGAAGAGCGGCAGAAGCCGTGGCAGCAGGTTCGGCATGAGCATGGAGAACCGGACCAGGAGCGATTCGCCGACACGTGGGTACGCCTCGAGCCGCGGCCGGTCGAGCAGGCTCACCACGGCGGCGACGACGTCGGACGGCTGCTGGGGCGGGTCCTGGAACTGCAGGGAGTTGCCCCCGTCGACGGCCTCCCGGCGCAGCATCGGCGTGTCGGTGGCCGACGGCAGCACCGAGCCGACGCGAATGCCCTTGGTTCCCAGGTCGAGGGCGATGGACAGCATGGCGCCACGCAGCCCGAACTTCGACGCCGCGTAGATGGGGGTCTCCCCTTGGGGGAAGATGCCGGCGAGGGACACGGTGGTGACGACACGGGGGTCGGCGGAGGCCTTCAGCAGGGGAACGGCCAGCCGGGTGGCCACCAGCGGGGAGATCATGTTGAGGTCGATCTCCCGCTCGATGGTCTCCACCGTGCGCACGTCGAACCGCTCGGTGCTGGTCATACCGACGTTGTTGACCAGCACGTCAAGGCGGCCGAAGGCGGCGCCGACCTGTTCGAAGAGGTCCGCGACCCCGGCCCGGTCCAGCAGGTCGCAGCCGAGGCCCAGGTGACCGGCGCCGGGCAGGCTGTCCGCGACCCGCCGCGCGCGCTCACCGTCGATGTCGACGACGACGCACACCGCGCCGCCGCTCGCGAACCGCCGGCACAGCGCGCTGCCGATGCCGCCCGCGCCGCCGGTGACCAGCATGACCTTCCCGGTGTAGTCGTAGCCGCTCATGCCACCGTCTCCTTGCCGCGAACGGTCCGCAGGGCCGGCGGACGGCCCTCGGTGGGCCAGCCCATGGCGGCGGCGACCTTGGTCAGGTACTTGGTGTACGCGGCGCTGTCGACGTAGCCGGTGTGGCGCGGGGAGTCCACGAACCGCAGACCTCCTGACAGGTCCGGGCGGTCACCGCGGATCATGCCGGCGAACCGCTCGGCGTTCGGCAGGCCCTGGCGGCTGTCCTGGACGAAACCGGCGATCAACTGGGCCTGGGCGTCGAAGAGTTGGTAGGCACCGGCATTGGTCTCGATGAAGCCGACACCGAATAGCCCCTCGTGCTCACGGGAGAACGACGACAGATACAGGTCGGGGTGCTGCTCGTCGCCGAAGTAGGCCTGCGCAACAGGCACTTTGTGCACATACCCGGTCGCCAGCAGGATCAGGTCGAAGTCGTTGCTGCTGCCGTCGGTGAAGTGGACGGTGCGGCCCTCGGCGCGCAGGACGCCCGGCCGCGCGGTGATGTCGCCGTGCTGGAGGTGGTGCAGGAGCATCGAGTTGACCGTGGGGTGGGTCTCGAAGAGCTTGTGGTCCGGCTTCTGCAGGCCGAGGCGGGTCGGATCGCCGTTGATGATCCGCAGGAGCGTGCCGAACAGCCGCTGCTCCAGCCACTTCGGCATCCGGGGGCCGACGCCTTCGAGGGTGTCCACGGGCCTGCCGAACAGGTGCTTCGGGATGAACCAGTAACCGCGGCGCATGCTGATCTCCGCGTGGTCGGCGGCACGGGCCGCGTCGCAGGCGATGTCGCAGCCGGAGTTGCCCGCGCCGACCACCAGGACCCGCTTGCCGCGCAGTTCGTCGCTGCTGCGGTAGCCGACCGTGTGCCGGATCTCGCCGCTGAAGTCACCCGGGATCTCGGGGATGTTGGGGTGCCACTGCGAGCCGGTACAGACCACCACCTGCGCGTGCCGGCTGGTGCGCCCGCCCGCCCGGGTGACCGTCCAGGTGCCGTCCGCGCTCTTCGCCACGTCGCGCACCGCGGTGCCGAACTCGATGCGTTCCGACAGCCCGTACGCGTCGGCGAACGACGTCAGATACGACAGGATCTGCCGCTGCGGCGGATAGTCGGCGAAGTGGTCGGGCATCGGCCAGCCGCCGAAACCCGAGAGGGTCTTGCTGGAGATGAAATGGGCCGACTCGTACATCGGGCTGCCCGGGTTGTCGATGTCCCACAGACCGCCCGGACCGGTGTGCCGCTCGATGTGCGTGTAGGGAAGCCCTCGCTCACCGAGCGCCCGTGCAACCGCCAGCCCGGCGGGTCCGGCCCCGATGACACACGTGTCGAATTCGGACTCCTTCACGAGTCCACCTCCTCTCGTCGCCCCTTTCGGCGTGAGAGGAACTTAGGCAGCGCGCAAGCACCGGCGGACTGGCCCGTGCGGCCACAAAGGGGGCCGCAGCGGCCAGCCCCCTGACCGCCCCGGCGCGCCACGAATGGCCGCCACAGCCCCCCGTGTGGCCGTCGGCGTCCTCCGACAGGTCGGTGCGGATTTCTACGGTTGCTGCCATTCGCGCACGCCGGCCCGTCCACGGTCCGTGACAGGAAGAGGGTCCCTCATGACCGCATCCGCCGGAACGACGGCTCCGCTCGCGGGGGCCCGTCGGGTCACGGCCACCGTGTTCGCCGCCCAGGGCGTGGCAGTGGCCGCCGTGTCCACCACCGTCCCCGCCGTGGAGCACCGTCTGGGGCTGTCGTCCCTGGCGATGACCGCCCTCACGGTCGCCCTGACCCTGGCCGCGGGCGCCGGCAGCTTCGCGGGCCTGGCCGCCGTACGACGCCGAGGCCCCGTCGCCGTCATGCGCGCGGCCGCGCTGACCGCGGCCGCGACCCTGCTGACCGTGGCATGGGCACCCGGCCGGGCCGCCGCCTCGGCGGCCTACGTCCTCTTCGGGCTCGCCCTGGGCGCCATCGACGTGTCCGTCAACACCCGCGCGGCCACCGTCGAACGCCGCTACGGGCGCAGCATCCTCTCCTCCTTCTACGCCGCGTGGAGCGCCGCGGGCGTGGCAGCCGCGCTGCTGACGGCGGGCCTCTCCCGGTTGGGCTGGCCTGTCCAGTACGTCCTGACCGCGCACGCCGTACTCGTGGCCCTCCTGGCGCTGACCGTCCGGCCCCACGCCCTCGCGCCCACGGCCTCCTCGGCCAACGACCGACCGGCGCCGGACGACGCGATGCCGGAGGGGCGGGTGTGGGCCCGACTCGTCCCCTTCGGCGTCGTCCTGCTCGTCGCCTACGTCGTCGACTCCACGGTCTCGGCCTGGTCGACGGCCTACCTCCACCAGACCCTCGGGGCGTCCCTGGCCGCCGCGCCGCTCGCGTACGCGGCCTACCAGGCAGGCACGGTGACCGGCCGGGCGGGCGCCGACCTCATGGTGCACCGGGTCGGACCGGTGGCGGTGGTCCGCGCCGCGGCCCTGCTCGCGGCCATCGCCCTGACCGGTCTCGCGGTGGCCCCGAGCTGGCCGTACGCCGTCGTCGCGGCATGCTGTGCGGGTCTCGGAATCGCCGCCCTCACCCCGTTGTGCGTCGCCGCGGCCGGCCGGCTGCGACCCGGCGCCCCCGAGACGGTGCTGGCCCGGCTCAACGTCTTCAACTACGTCGGCGTGCTCGTCGGAGCCGGTGCGAGCGGGGGTCTGGGGGCCACGGGCCACTTCCGCATCGCCTACGCGATACCCGCCGCCCTCGCCGTGACCCTGGTGCTCACGGCGCGCTTCTTCCGTCCGGCACCCGAGCAGCCGCATGCAGGGACAGAACTCCGCCCGGGCTCCGCCCAAGTCCTGCCCCAAGTCCTGCCCGCTGAAAGGGCTCCCATTTCGTGAGACACCCTCTCGGCTAGGCGGTTTCGCGGAGTCGCTTCCGCAGCAGGGCGGTGCCGGATTCGGTGAGCCAGTCCGCGAGCGTACGCAGTCCGGGATGGATGACGCGCAGCGCCTCGATGTCGGCGTGCCAGCGCGATCCCGCTGCCCAGCGTTCCCAGGCCTGGGCGATGGCGGGGTTGAGTGCGACCGCCTCGGCATGGGTGATCTGCTCGTACCGAACGGCGACACCGGTGACCTCGCTGATCGCGGCGACCGCCTCGGCCGGGGTAGGTGTGTCCCCGGCCAGCTCCAGGCTCCGTCCCGCGTACCGTTCCGGCTGGTCGAAGGCCAGGGCAGCGAACTCGGCGATGTCCTCCACCGCGATGATCTGGGCAGGCTCGTCCGGCGGGAAGATGTGCCGGTGCACACCGTCGGTGATGCCGTCGATGCCGATGGCCGGCGAACCGAGATAGTTCGACATGAACCGCACCGGGCGCAGCAGGGTCACCGAGCGGATCCGCTCACGCAGATGGTCCTCGATGCGCTTCTTCACCTCGGAGCCGCCTGGACGGCCCGGCGTGGACGCGACTCCCGTGAAGACGACGTGCTCGACTCCCACCATGGCCGCGGCGTCGGCCAGCGCCCGGCCCCGGGCGAACTCCCGCTCCGTGTCGAGCCCGGTCGGCCCGTACGCCACGGGCGGTACGGCGAACAGTGCCGCTGCTCCCTCCAGCGCCGCGGGCAGACTCGACGGGTCGTCGAGGTCGCCGCGCACGAGCTGCGCTCCCGCGGCCTCGAGTGTCTTGGCGGCGGGTGCGGTCGTGTCCCGCACCAGCGCACGCACCGGCCTGCCGGCCGCCAGGAGCCGCTGCGCGGTGGCGCCGCCCTGCCGGCCGGTCGCGCCGGTCACGACGACCAAGCGGTCTGTGGTCATGTCGTCCTCCGCCCCGGGATGGTCGGTGGGTTTGGTGCGGTTGTCCCCGGGGTCGATGTGGAATGCTCCACCCGGTTGAGTGGCACGGACAAGGGATTACGTGACATGACGACAGCTCCGCAGGACGCCGGCCGGGCCGATGCCCGCCGTAACCGACGGAAGGTGCTCGCCGCCGCATCGCAGGCGTTCGACGAGCACGGCCTGGACGTCTCGCTCGGCGCGATCGCACGGCAGGCGGGGGTCGGCGCCGGCACGGTGTACCGGCACTTCCCCAGCAAGGAGATCCTGCTGGAGGCCGTACTCGCCCAGCAGGTCGACGACCTGGTGGAGACCGCACAACAGTGGGCGGCCCGAACGGACCCCGCCTCGGCATTCTTCGGCTTCCTCCTGGACGTCGTCGACGCGTCCCACGGCCGCAAGCACGCATGCGACGCGCTGACCACGCAATCGAGCTGGCCCCGGCCGAGCCTGGCAGCTTCGGCGCGACGGTACCGCCAGGCACTGGAGCAACTGCTCCGCGCCGCGCAGCAGGCCGGCGGGGTCCGCAGCGATGTCAGCACCGACGATGTCGCGGCCCTCACCGTCGGGTGCGCGACGATGCGGGCCGCCCACCGCGACCGGAACGGCGGCACCCGCATGGTGCGGCTCGCGCTGGAGAGCCTGCGGGCTCCCTCCTCCGTCACGCAAGGGAGGGGCTTTCGTGACACTCCTCGCGCGTTTCACCCAGCGCCGCGGTGCGAGGAGTGCGGGGCCCGGATCGAGGCCCGTTCCACCGGCCGCCCGGCGCGCTACTGCGGAGCGACCTGCCGGCAGCGAGCACATCGCCACCGCCTCAGCACCGCAACGGTTCCCAGCGCAGAACCTCGGCCGTAGGACCGTCCTGCGACCACTGGACGACCTCGGCGGTCGCCCGCGCGGCGCATGGATGGCGGTCTCGTCGGTGACGGCGGAGCATGCTGGTGGGCGTACGAACGGCGGGAAGGGGCTGGGATGCGGTGGTGGGCCGGAGGTTGCGCGATCGTCGCGGTGACGGTCCTGGCCGCGTGCGGCACGTCAGGCGAGGGCGGAGCGACGGCGGGTGGCCGGTCGGGGAGCCCCTCGACGACACCCTCGGCCGGCACACCGGCTCCCCCGTCCGCACCGTCCTCGTCCGCCACGGCGTCCGCGAGTCCGACGGGGACCTCACCTTCCCGGTCGGCCGGCACGCCGGCGCCTTCGGCCACGGACTGTGTCTCAGGCCGGACGGAGGTCACGGTCGCACCCGGTGACCCGGTCCGGCGGCGCCAGTTGTGCGTGCGTCCCGGAACGGTGATCTCCCTCGTCCTGAAGCCCCGCACGGACGACAAGCGGTGGACGGCCGCGCGGAGTTCAGCGCCGGCCTTCGTCCTGGTGTCGGGATGGCGGGTGGACGCGGACGGTACGGCGCACGCCTCGCTGCGGTGCGCGGGCACCCGGGGCGGCAGCGCCGAGGTCACCGCTTCGGCGAAGGCGCCCGATGTGGCGGGTGCGGCACGCGTGGCGTTCACGCTGGACGTCGACGTGGTCCGGTACCCGCAGGAGGGGTGACCCCGAGAGCCGGGATCACCCCTCCGTTCGCCCTCGCGGGTGCGTCAGCCGCAGTCGCGCACCTTGAAGGTGTGGATGCCGCGTCCGTGGGTGGCCGCGTACAGGGTGCTGCCGTCCGGGCTCAGCTTCAACTGGAGCACGGCGACGGCCGGGAGTGATCCGACCCGCTGCCACTTGGTGCGGCCCGGGGCGCGGTAGACGACGCCCAGGTCGGTGGCGACCGCCAGGCCGCCGCTCGGTGTGACGACCGCCGAGTTGGTCGGCACGTCGGGCAGGTTGGCGGAGATGTCCTTCCAGGTGGTGCCGCCGTCGGTGGACTCGAAGACGTGGCCGACGCCGGCGCCGGGGCCCTCGGTCCAGTGCCGGGAGAAGCCGTTGACGGCGAGATAGACGTGGTCGGAGTTCTTCGGGTCGATGGCGAAACCGCTGAGGTAGCGGTTGGGGACGGTACCGTCCACGGGCAGGGTGATGTCGTGCCAGCCGGTGCCGTCCGCGTTGCCCACGGAGATGCCCCGGGCGAAGCCCTGGTTGTTGCAGGGACCGCACCAGGCCGCGTACACCTTGCCGCCGGAGGAAGCGACCGCGGTCGCGGTGCGGCCGGCCCCCAGGTCGTAGACGCTCTTCCACTCGTCGCCGCTGCGGATGGCGTAGCCGTGGGTCTGCACCCACACGTGCCGGCCGCCCGCGATCCACGTCGCGCTGTCCTTCAGGTCGGCCGCGAGCGGGGCGATGAAGCGGGCCTCACCGGTGGCGTTGTCGGCCGGGGCCACGCCGTACGACGTGATCTTGCTGGGGTCGTCGATCCAGGAGCCGTCGTTGACCGCGCAGTTCTGGGTGACCTGGACGGCGAGGTAGACGTACTCCTCGGCGATGTTGCAGCCGTTGGCGGGGTCGGTGAGGGTGTCGCCGCCGTCACCGCCGAAGTTGGAGCCCATCACCTTGTCGTTGCTGCGCAGGACGGACTGGCCGTTGTCCTGCAGGCCGCCGGTGACGGACAGGCCACCGTACGTCGGATCCTTGCCGACGCCCACCGAGTAGTACTGGAGGGTGTCCATCGTGCCGTCGTTGAGCGAGGTCCAGTCGGTGGCGTGCCCGGAGGCGTCCTGGGAGCCTGCGAGGGGACGCTTGTAGACGCCGCCGTCATTGCCCACGTACACCCAGGTCTTGCCGTGGTAGCGGCCGATCGCGACGCCGTGCTGGTCGGGGTGGGTGGTCTGGTGGCAGTCGCCGGTCTGCTTGGCCGGGTCGATGCTCCAGCAGGGGAAGCCGAAATTCCAGTACGGGCCGACGGCCGACCAGTTGCTGCCGCCGTCCTTGCTCTCGAAGACCTCCTCGAGCCCGGCGTACACGTGCTCGGGGTCGCTCGGGTCGACGGTCAGGAACTGGTTGTACCAAGCCTGCACGCCCGGCATGTAGCCGCTGTCGGTCAGCGCCGAGCCGCTGGCGGCAAGCGCCTTGTAGTCGGCGATCTTCGTCCAAGGGCCGCTGGGAGAGCCGGACTTGGAGACGAAGATGCCCTCCAGACCGCTGTCGGGGTTGGTGTTCAGCTGCTCCGGGGACTGGTCGATGGCGTAGTAGCGCGAGCCGTCGGCGGAGCGGGCGAACGTGACGTTGCCGACGCCGTCCGCGTCCGTGGGCAGGTCTCCGAAGCCGCTGGTGATCCGCGTCCAGACGCCGTTCACCTTGGTGTAGAAGCCGTTGTAGTCGTCACCGCTGCGCCAGCCGATCGCGAGCACGACCTTGCCGGGGTTCTTCGGGTCGATCGCGATGTCGTTGGCGATGTTCTTGTACGGGGCCGACTCGTCGTCGGCCTTGGAACCGCCGGGCAGGTAGTCGGGGTTGGGGGCGAACTCCAGCTTCCAGGCGCCGCTGAGCGTCTTCGTGGAATGGCTCCACACTCCGGTGCTGGTCGCCGCCCATACCTTGCCGCCGCCGAAGCGCAGGTGGTGGATGGTGGTGGACTCCAGTTCGTCGCCGCCGACCCGGGTGCGCGCGGAGAACGTGCCGTGGTGCGGGTCGGAGAGCAGATAGACGCCACTGCCCAGGTAGGCGTCCGCGTTGGTGGTCGCCTCGCCGGTGCCCAGCCACAACCGCCCGGCCCCGTCGAGGGCGAGCGCACCGGTGGACTGCGAGGACAGCCGGTCGCTGATGGGCTGCCACTGCCCGCCACCCGTCCGCGACCGCCACACCCCACCACCGGCGCTGCCGGCGTACACGTACCCGTCGTCGTCCGCCGCCAACGCGGCCATCCGGCCGGTGACATAGCCCGCGCCACCACTGGAGTTGGAGGCGTAGTCGCGGTACCGCGGGTCGTCCGAGTCGTACGGCCGGTCGGTCACATGGCGCCAACTGCCGCCGGTGCCAGGCAGTTTGGTCAGGCTCGTCCAGGCGGCGCCGTAGGCGCCCGGCGCGACGACACCGGGTGAGGTGCGGGCCTCGGCGTACTGAGCCGCACCCTCCGCTATCTCGTCCGCCTCGTTGCCGTCGTCGTCCTCCGCCGACAGGCTGGGGCGCATGGCACCCACCGACTGCGCACGCTCGGCGGCGAGTTGAGCCAGGGTACGCGCCCCGAAGGGACTGTTGTCTCCGCCGGGCGCCGCGCCGGCGGGTATCGCGACGAGTGCTGCGGATGCCGTGATGGCGCAGAGCGTGAGCCATCGTCTCTTACGGGTGGATGCTGGCACCAGGTCCTCCGAAACGGGTGGTTGTACAGCCGTCGTGGAGAACCCGACCACCGGCGCCGGAGAACGTCCGGCATTTGAAGCGCCCTTGACCGGAACCTGCCACAAGCTGGATTCCGAGAACCAGCCCCTATGATCACTCCGCCCAGCGTCCGCTGCGGCCGCACACATCTTCGAGACAGGCCGAAAGACGATGACGAGCACTGCCCGCACAGCTCCCCGGATCGTTGCCCGTTCCGCGCAGGCGGCGATCGCGGTGGCCGCCGTGGCGGACGCGTTCCGCGCGGCGGCGGTCCGGGATCACTACCTGCGCCCCACGGATGCGTCCCTGCACAGGTCGGGCTTCGACTCCATGGTCTTTGTCAATCTCATGACTCTTGCGGTCGTGCTCTTCCTCCTGTGGCTCTCCCGGTCCCGGCGCAACGCCCAGGAGCTGTCCCCCGGGGCCTCGTTCCCGAGTCAGGGCTGGACGATCGGGGCGTGGTTCATACCGGTGGTCAACTTCGTCGTGCCGCGCCAGTTCGTCCTCGACATCGGGCGCGCGAGCTCCGCGTCATGGGAGCAGAAGCGCGACACGACACTCGTGAACCTGTGGTGGGCCGCCTGGGTCACGCACGCGGTGGTGCTCGTGGTGGGCTCCCGGGTGGCACCGGGATCGATGGCCGTTCTCGTAGTGGCGGTGGCGCTCATGATCGCTGCGGCCGTGCTGCTGGGGCTCGTCATCGAGCGCATCACGGCGTTGCAGAGCGCCGCGCTCGGTGCCACCGTCCCGGTCGCACCTGCGGCCCAGGGGTGAGCGGGCTCCTCACTTGCCAAAGCCTGCCGTGAGCCCACCGATGAGCTGACGGCGGCCCAGGACATAGAGGACGAGGATCGGCAGTGTGGACAGGACCACCGCGGCCAGGATCGCGGGGACGTTGATGGTGAACTCGCCCTGGAAGCTCCACACGAACAGCGGCAGGACGCGCTTGTCGGGGCTCTGGGTCAGGATCAGCGGGAAGAGGAAGCCGTTCCAGACGTTCAGGGCGTCGTAGATCGTGACCGTGATCAAGGCCGGGCGCGACAGCGGCAGCGCCAGGCTGAGCAGCATCCGCCAGTGCCCGGCGCCATCGGCACGCATCGACTCGTAGAGCTCGTCGGGGATGTCCCGCAGGAAGTTGACCAGGATGATCACCGTGAGCGGGATGGCGAACGCGGCCGAGGGGAGCACGATCGCGGGCAGGGTGTCGTACATCTGCGCCTTGGCGATCAGGTAGTACACCGGGATGATCGTGGCCTGGAGCGGGATGGCGAGTCCGAGCAGGAAGACACTGAAGGCCCAGCGCAGGGCCCGGCTGGTGCCGCGGACGATGGCGTAGGCGGCCAGGAAGGACACCACCAGGGTCAGCAGCGTCGCGCCGGCGGTGACCAGGGTGCTGTTGAGGAGGTAGTGGGTGAAGCCGCTGTCCCAGACCAGGCGGTAGTTGTCGAGGGTGGGGCTGGTCGGCAGGGCGAGCGGGTTGGCGTCGAAGAAGCCTTCTCGGGTGCGCAGGCTGGTGACGAGGACCCAGTAGACCGGCACGAGGACCACGATCAGCCAGAGCACGCCGCCCAGCGCGCCCAAGGGGTTGGTGCGCCACAGTCGGGCGAGGCGGCCCGGGGCCGGGGCCGCCGAGCGGGCCGGTGTCACGTCAGGACGGGGTTCGGTTATCGGGGCGTGGGAGAGTGCGGACATCACATACCTGCCTGCTGGCTGCGCATCCGGCTGAAGCCGGAGAAGCGGAGAAGGGCGAGGGAGAGAACGAGTCCTGCCAGCACGAGCACCACGGAGATGGCGCTGGCGAGGCCCATCTCGTTGCTCTGGAAGCCGGTGATGTACATGTCCAGCGGCAGGATGCGGGTGGAGTAGCCGGGGCCGCCGCCGGTGAGGACGAAGACCAGGTCGAAGTAGGTGAGCGAGCCGACGACCATCAGCGTGGACGAGGTGACGATGGTGTAGCGCAGTTGGGGCAGGGTGATGTGCCAGAACTGTTTGACGCGGCCCGCGCCGTCGATCGACGCCGCCTCGTACAGGGAGGCCGGGATCTGTCGGGCTCCGGCCTGGTAGAGCAGCGTGTGGAAGGGCACGAACTGCCAGGCGATGACGAACACCACGGCGTAGAAGGCGAGTTGGGGGTCGCCGAGCCAGTCCTGTCCGAGGATCGGAAGGTTCAGGGCGGCGCCGAGGCCGAAGTTGGGGTCGAGGAGGTTCTTGAAGATGACGGCGATGGCGGCCGTGGAGATCAGCAGCGGCACGAAGTAGAGGACGGCGAGCAGCGCTCGGTAGCGCTGTTTGCCCGCCACGAAGACACCCAGCAGAAGGCTGATCGGGGTCTGCACGGCCCAGGAGAACACCATGAGCTTGGCGGTGAGCCAGAGCGCGTTCCGGGTGACCGAACTGGTCAGCGCCTCACGCCAGTTGTCGACTCCCGCCCATGCCGGGCTGCCGAGTCCGTCCCAGTGGGTGAAGCTGAGGTAGACGACGATCGCCATCGGCACGAGCGCGAAGAGGGCGAAGAGCAGCAGGGCGGGCAGGGCCATGAGGAAGGGCGGCCCGCTGTGCCGAGCGGAGGCGGAGACCTTGGCGGTGCTCACTTCGCCGCCGCCTTGTCCATCTGCGCGCAGAACTGCTCCGGGCTGATCTCACCGAGGAAGAGCTGGTCGAGGTGGGTGAGCAGATCGTTGCCGAGTTCCGGGCTGAGCGCCTGGTCCCAGGAGAGCTGGAAGTTCTTCGCGTCGCGGGCGAGGGAGTAGACGTACGACGACCAGTCCGCGTTGGCCGAGGCCTTGATCTTGGCGTCCAGGTCCTTCACCGGCGGCACGTCGCCGTTCTTCAGGAGGCTGTCGACGTAGGTGTCGTTGTAGACGCCGTCCTTGAGGTACGACACCGCCGTCTTCTTCTCCTTCGCGCTCGCCTGCGCGGAGACGGAGAAGAAGTTGGCCGTGTTGCCGACGATGTTCGTCGGGTCGCCCTTGCCGCCGGCCACGGACGGGAAGCCCGCCCAGCCCAGCTTGCCCGCGGAGACGAACTTCGGCGAGCCGGTGTTGATGCTGCCGTAGCCCCAGCTGCCCTGGAGGAGCATCGCGGCCTTGCCGGTGTACAGCTGGGCCTCGGCCTGCCCGGTGTCGGCGGAGACCGAGGTGAAGCCCTTGGCGAAGCCACCGGCGTCGACCAGCTGCTTGATCATCTGCGCGGCCTTGAGGACGGCCGGGTCGGACCAGGCGCCCTTCTTGCCGGCGGCGATGTCCGCGAAGGTGTCGGGGCCGCCGACACGGTCGACGAGGTACTCCAGCCACATCAGGTCCGGCCACTTGGACGCGCCGCCCATGGAGATCGGGGCTATGCCCTTGGCCTTGAGCTGCTTCACCAGGGCGAGCAGGTCGTCCCAGGTCTTGGGCGGCTGGGCGCCCACCTGCTGGAGCAGGTCCTTGTTGTAGTACAGGACCACGGGCTGTACGCCGTTGACGGGGACGCCGTAGACCTTGCCGTCGAAGGTCGCGGACTGGAGTACCGAGGGGAAGATGCGGTTCTTCCAGGCGGGGCTGGCGTCTAGGTCGGCGGTGAGGTCGGCGACCTTCCCGGCGTCGACGTAGCTCTTCAGTCCACCGCCGCCCCAGTTCTCGAACAGGACGGGACCGTTGCCCGCACCGACGGCGGTGCGCAGCTTCTGCTTGTAGGGGTCGTTCTGGAAGAACTGGTAAGTGATCTTGCTGTCCGGCCGGTCCTTGTTCCACTCGGTGGCCGAGGCCCGGAAGGTGGCCTCCGAGCCCTGCGTCAGCGCCCAGGCCAGCGTTCCGTCTCCGCCGGCCCCGCCGGCGGTGCGTCCGCTGCTGCCGCAGGCGGCGAGGGTGAGCGTGAGGGTCGCCGCCGATGCGGTGATGAGGGCGCGGCGAGACATTCTCGGGGTCATCTTGAGCTCCTTCGGCTCTTCAGAGGTTCGATCACGCCGGACGGCTCGTCGGCTCGTCGGACGTACTGAAGCGCGGTCCGAAAATTTTCGAAACCTCTGCGTTTTCTGGCCGACAAGTTAGATGCGGCCGGATCGAGGGTCAAGGGGGTGGGAGCCAGCATTTTTCGACGCTGTAACCCCTTGGAATCAAACGAAAGCTTGCGCTACCGTCCCCGTAAAACAGCGAAAGGACCAGCATGGCGAAGAGAGCCGTCGAGCGGACGACACTGACCGGGATCGCGGAAGCCGCCGGGGTCTCCGTGGCCACCGTCTCCAAGGTGGTCAACGGCCGCAGCGACGTCTCGCCCGAGACCCGGGCCCGCATCGAGCGGCTGCTGGTCGAGCACGACTACGTGGCCCGCGGGCCGGGCGGCGCGCAGTCACCGGTGCGCACGATCGACCTGACCTTCGACGAGCTGGTCAACCCCAACAACCTGGTGATCACGCAGGGTGTCACGGAGGCCGCGGCCGAGGCCGGGGTCGACGTCGTCATCGGTACGGCGCCCGACGACCCGCTCGGCGCCGCATGGGCCCGGAAGATCACGGGGGCCGGCCGGGAGGGCCTCATCCTGGTGACGTCCGAACTGACGGCGCAGCAGCGAGCCCAGTTCACCCAGGCCGCCATCCCGCTCGTCCTCATCGACCCGATGAACGTGCCGGACGAGAGCGTGCCCAGCATCGGCGCGACGAACTTCAGCGGAGGCATGGCGGCCACCGAGCACCTGCTGAAGCTCGGCCACCGCCGGATCGCCATGATCGAGGGCCGGCACGACGCCGTCTGCAACACGGCCCGCCTGCACGGCTACCAGGCCGCGCTGAGCGGCGCCGGCCTCACGCCCGACCCCCGGCTCATCAAGCGGGGGGCCTTCCGTTTCGAACCCGCCTACCAGGCCGCCCTGGAGCTCTTCGCTCTCGACGAGCCACCGACCGCCGTCTTCGCCGGCAACGACCTGGAGGCGTTCGGTGTCATCGAGGCCGCCCGGGTCAACGGTCTGCGGGTGCCGGACGACGTCAGCGTCGTCGGCTTCGACGACACCGCCGCCGCCGGCACCTCCGCCCCGCCTCTGACCACCGTCCGGCAGCCGTTCGCCGAGATCGGCCGGGCGGCGCTGCGCACGCTGCTCCGCCTGGCCGCCGGCGAACCCTTGGACAGCCATCGCGTGGAGCTGGCCACCCAGTTGGTGGTCCGGGGCTCCACCGCATCGCCGCCCGCCCAGACCTGACACTCCCGCGCCCTACCACCACCCCGAGGAACGCACCATGACGACACCTTGGGCCGATCCGGCCTGCCCTCGTGACGACAGGGTCGAGGCCCTGCTCGCGGAGATGACCCTGGAGGAGAAGCTCGCCCAGCTCGGCAGCGCCTGGCCCGGCGTGGAGCGCGTCAGCGGCAACGTCGCCCCGATGCAGGACGTCTTCGCCCACCACACCGACTTCGCACAGGCCAGCAAGGACGGACTCGGCCACCTCACCCGCCCCTTCGGCACCAAGCCGATCGAGCCACACGAGGGCACACGGAAACTCGCCTCCCTGCAGCAGGAGTTGATCGACAACACCCGGCTCGGCATCCCCGCCATCGCCCACGAAGAGTGCCTGACGGGTTTCACCACCCACCACGCCAGTGTCTTCCCCACCCCCCTGGCCTGGGCCGCCGCCTTCCACCCCGACCTGGTCGAACGCATGGCGCACGCCATCGGCGCGAGCATGCGCCGCGTCGGCGTCCACCAGGGCCTCTCCCCCGTCCTCGATGTCGTACGCGACTACCGCTGGGGCCGCGTGGAGGAGACCCTCGGCGAGGACCCGTACCTCGTCGCGACCACCGGCACGGCCTACGTCCGCGGCCTGGAGAGCGCCGGGATCATCGCCACCCTCAAGCACTTCGCCGGCTACTCGGCCTCGAAGGCCGCGCGCAACCACGCCCCCGTCTCCATGGGCCCGCGAGAGTTCGCCGACGTGATCCTGCCCCCGTTCGAGACGGCGATACGCGAGGGCGGCGCCCGCTCGGTCATGAACTCCTACGCCGACGTGGACGGCATGCCCGCCGGCGCCGACCCGCAGCTGCTCACCCGACTGCTGCGCGAGGACTGGGGATTCGAGGGCACGGTCGTCTCCGACTACTGGTCCATAGCCTTCCTGCGCACCATGCACCGCATCGCCGCCACCGACGGCGAGGCCGGCGCGCGCGCCCTCACCGCGGGCATCGACGTGGAGCTGCCCGACACCCTCTGCTACGGCGAGCCCCTCGCCGAACTCGTCCGCGAGGGACGCGTCTCCGAGGACCTCGTGGACCGTGCGGTACGGCGTGTACTGCGCCAGAAGGTCGAACTGCGGCTGCTCGACGCGGACTTCGACCCGCGCGTGACCGACGAGGGCCCCATCGACCTGGACCCGCCCGCGCACCGGACCATCGCCCGCGAACTGGCCGAGCAGAGCATCGTGCTGCTGGACAACCGCGGCGGACACCTCCCGCTGGCCGCGGACACCGGATCCATCGCCCTCATCGGCCCGTGCGCCGACGATGCCAACGCCTTCTTCGGCTGCTACTCCTTCCCCAACCACGTCCTGCCCCACCACCCCGGCCACGACAACGGCATCGAGGCCCACACGCTGCTGGACGCCCTGGCCACCGAGCTGCCGGGCACCCGTATCACCTATGAACAGGGCTGCCCCGTCAAGGACGTCGACCGCAGCGGCATCGACGCGGCCGCGGCGGCTGCCCGGCAGGCGGACGTCTGCATCGCGGTGGTCGGCGACCGTGCCGCGCTCTTCGGTCTCGGCACCTCCGGCGAGGGCTGCGACGTGGAGGACCTCTCGCTGCCGGGGGTCCAGGACGAACTTGTCGAGGCCCTGCTGGCCACCGGCACGCCGGTCGTCCTGCTCGTCGTCTCCGGCCGCCCGTACGCGCTCGGCGCCTACGCCGACCGCGCGGCCGCCGTCGTCCAGGCCTTCTTCCCCGGCGAGGAGGGCGGCCCGGCGCTCGCCGGGGTGCTCTCCGGACGGATCAACCCCTCCGGCAAGCTGCCGGTGCAGATCCCACGGACCCCGGGCGGCCAGCCCGGCACGTATCTGCACGCCCCGCTCGGCGGCAACACCCAGGGCGTGAGCAACCTCGACCCCACCCCGGCCTACCCCTTCGGACACGGACTGTCGTACACGGCGTTCGCCTACGCCGGGTTCGAGGTGAGCGCTGAGGAGATCACCACTGACGGTGCGGTCGAGATCAGCTGCCTGGTCCGCAACACCGGTGACCGCCCCGGCTCCGAGGTCGTTCAGCTCTACACCGCGGATCCGGTCGCCCAACTGCCCCGCCCGGTGACCCAGTTGACCGGCTTCGCCCGAGTCCACCTGGCGCCCGCCGAAGAACGCAGGGTCGCCTTCCGCCTGCACGCCGACCGCCTCGCCTACACCGGCCCCGACCATCACCGCATCGTCGAACCGGGCGAGATCACCGTGCAGCTCGGCGCCTCCAGCACCGACGTTCGGCTGAGCGGCGGCATCCGGCTCACCGGCCCGGTCCGCCGGGTCGGACACACCCGAGTACTGCACACACCGACGTCCACCGACTGAGTCGTCGCCCCTTCTCCATCCGCCTGCGCCCGGGCCACCAACGCCCGGGCGCAGCGAGCGGAATGCGTCGGTTCGACTACCTTCCCGGCTGCCGAAACCGCCCGCCACGCGCTTGAGGATGTGGTGAACTCGCAAAAATTTGACGGGGGTTATGGAAGAGGACAAGAATTCGAGTCGCTCACTGCGTCTGAAGTGAGCCAAGTGACGCGAGTGGCTTGTCCCCGGACTTCTCGGTCTCCGCATGCCTGGGCCGCTCGCGCCCATCCACCTCCCACACTCCTGATTCCACAGAGGCAGATCTTGACGCGCACCCCCCGCTCCAGAACCTCGGCCGCCCTCGCCGCAAGCGCTCTCTTCGCCTGCGCCACCCCCCTGCTCGGCGCCGCTTCCGCGCACGCCACGACCGGAGGCGGCTGCCAGTCCGCCACCGTGCAGTACCGCATCGTCGACGCGGACGGAAAGCCGGTCGGCGCCGACTGGACCTCGCAGGGCGGCTTCCACCAGTGGGACGCCGCCCCCGGCACGGTCGAGGTGCGCCTGGCCCCGGGTCAGAAGGTCGGCGACGACTGCAAGTACCCGGTGTCGCTGGCCGAATACACCACCGAGGGTTCCAACTGGTACACCTCCGGCCACCAGACCCTCGTCGACCACGCCACCGTGTACCTCACCGCCGCCGATGTCGCGGACACCGACAAGCGCACCTGGCAGAAGCTGACGGTGAAGACGCCCGACTGCTACGGGCAGATCGACCTGTACGGCGACGACATCATCTACGACGGCAAGTCGGAGGACGGCCACGGCCCGGCCCCGTACCAGCCCGACAACGTCGTCACCCCGTACCACCTCATCGCCGCGTGGAACGGCGGGGACAAGGCCTGCACGCCCGACAAGCCCGGCTCCCCCACCCCGACGCCCTCGGAGTCGACGCCGGACACCCCGAGCACGCCTCCGACCAGCCAGCCGCCCGCCGAGGAGTCGACGCCTCCGGCCACCCCCACGACGCCGTCCACCGAGACCACCCCGCCCACCACCCCGGACGTCCCTCCGATGGAGTCGACCCCGCCGACCACCCCGACGCCGTCGCCCAGCGACAGCACCCCGCCGCTGGCCGAGACCGGCTCCAGCGCGCCGGTCGGCCTGATAGCCGGCGGCGCCGCCGCAGTCATCGCCCTCGGCGCCGGCGCGATCTACACGACCCGCCGCACCCGCCGCTCGTAACCACAGCCGCAGGGCAAGGCGTCACACCGTAGGACGCCCGACAGCTCCGCCGCACCGACACCTCCATCCAACGCGTGGGGGGCCGGGCGGCGGAGCTGTCGCATGCCTGGCCAGGAAGCCATGGGACGCATCGGTGACCAGGCGGCGCTCACCCGGCTGCCCCGGTCGACTGACGGGCGACGAGGCGGGTCAACTGGTCGCCGGACACGAGCTATCCGAACAGGCGCCGCTGAATCTCCTGCCGGTACTCCTCCAGCGTCCTGTCGAGATGTGCCGCCGTGGCCTTGGCCGCCTCATCGGGCCGGCCGTCGCGAATGGCCCGGTAGATCATCTCGTGCTCCGCGACCGCGGACTTGGTGCCTTCAATGAGCGTGTCATGGATCCCGATCGCGCTGGACTGCCGCTGCAGGCGTCGCGCGTCACGCACCGCGCTGACGAGGAAGCCATTGTGCGAGGCCGCGGCCACGGCCCCGTGGAAGGCCTCGTCCGCCTCGTTGAACTCGTCGACCTGGCCATGGACGAAGCCGTGCCGGCACCGCTGCACGGCCAGCTCGATGGTCCGCAGCTCAGCGGGCGTGGCACGGGTCGCGGCCAGACTGCTCGCGGCCATCTCCTGGACCCTGCGGAACTCGAACAACATGAACACGTGGTCGAGGTCCACCGGGCGGAAGAAGCCGCCCCACCGGCTGGTGATGAGCATGCCCTCGTCGTCCGCGACGAACAGCCCACGCCCCTTGTGCGCCCGGATCCGGCCGAGCGCCGAAAGGATCTTCACGGCCTCCCGCACCACGGTCCTGCTGGTGTTCAGCCGCTGGGCCAGATCGCTCTCCGTGGGCAGCCGGTCGCCCGCCACCAGACGCGACTCGGCGATGAACTCGAGAAGCCTCTCCGCCACGACCTCGTAGCTGGGCCGGTACCCGGACCGAGCGTCCGCGCCGTTCACCTTCGCCGCCGCAGCGGTAGAAGCCTGCGCCGACAAGGCGACTTCGGTCGCGGATGTGTCGTTCATATGCACTGCCTTCGGGATGACTGCTGCGAGGCCGGTTGATCGATGCGGAGCGTTGGCTCATCGTACTCCGACTCCACAATGAGTAGTACTCATCAGGTGGGACGCTTGGCGTCGGGTCACCCGGTCACTGGATCGTCCAGGTCTGGTTGGACTGGTTCAGGTGCATGTACTGACTGATGGTGGCTCCGTTGGCCGTCGACCCGCCATCAACCTCCAGGACCTGTTGCTCTCGAAGTTGCGGATGACGTACCCACCGCTGACCTGCTCGAAGTACCACAGCTGGTTGCTGCCGCCGTTGTAGGTGTACTGCGCCAGCGCGGTCCCCCTCCAGTGACTTGAGCCGCCGATGTCGAGGACCTTGCCGCTGTTGCGGTTCACGATCCTATAGAGCTGACCGCTGACCGGGACGAAGCTCCACTGCTGGTTGGTACCGCTGTTGCTCGGCCACTGGACGACGCTCCCGCCGTCGGCGCTGGAGGCCTGGTACACGTCCATCAGCTGTCCGCTGTTGACGTTCTTGATGGTGTAGTACGTCGACGGGTTGGTGTTCGGCGTACCGGTCGCGTCCTCCAGTGCCCCGCCCGCCTGCTGCACGCCGAAGTCCGCGATCTCGGACTGGTCCACGTCCTGCCGGGTGGTCAGGGAGAACTGGCCGAGCTGGTAGGCCTGCCCGAGGTCGACCTGCCACCAGGCCGAGCTGTCGCTGCCGGTCGGCGACCAGCCGGTCGAGCCGTTGTTGTCGTTGGCGTTCGCGGCCGACGTGCCGGAACCGTAGACCGACGACGTGGAAGTCGGCTTGTTGTAGGCCAGGTTGAGCTTGGCGACCAGTCCCTGGTAGGCGGACTCAAGCCCGGACGCCTTGATCACCGAGTCGCCGGACGACGTGTTGTTGGTGAGCGTGACGTGGGAGCCGTTGCGGTTCTGGTTGATGAACCCGTCCGTGCGCGACAACACGTTGTTCGACAAAGTCATGTTGTCCGACCCCTCGTCCGTGTAGATGCCCGCCACCGCGGAGCCGCAGGCGGGCGGCATACGCGACACGTCGTGGATGTAGTTGCCGTTGATGACCGTGCCCGGGTCGTTGGACAGGTGATAGATGCCGGCGGAGTCGCACAGCCGGTTCATCACGTTGCCGATCCGGTTGTAGCTGATGCTGTTGTTGCCTTCGGCGTTGGCCGCGGCCTGTTTTTCACGGAGGCAACACCGACGACATGCGAATGCGTCAGCGACAATAAACGCAGGTAGAGGCCTTGCATCGACCTCATCCCGCCCAACCCGTCCAGCGAACTGCTTTCTGAATGAGTATTACTCATTTCAGGATTGACAAACATGTCCCTCGGTAGAGCGATCGGTCCCGCACCGGGCCGGAGCGGGAATCGCGCTGCCGTTTCTGACCTGGGCTGATGCCGGGGTCGGCGGGCGCAGCGAAGGACGGCGAACGGGTCCCCGTCCTAGGTTCGGCAGCCTCACGGCACCTCAGGAGGCATCATGCGCAGGACCATGTCCGTGGTGGGCGTCATCATGATCGTGGTGGGCGTCGCGTTCACCGTACTCAGCCTGCTGACCTACGCGAACAAGGACGACCGGCAGCTCGCCGAACACCGTCTCCACGACCTCCGGCTCTCACCCGAGGACGAGGCGCGGGCGAGAGCCGACCTCGGCAGCATCCAGGATCGAGAGCGGCTCAACATCGAGGTGGCGATCGGCGGCGCGGTCGCCGCCGTGGCGGGCGGCGCGGTGGTCAGGACTCAGCGTCGGGCGCGGCCGGCGCCTTCTGCGTCGCGTTGATCTCTTGCCGTGAATCCACGGCGACCTGTTCCCGCGACCACCGCGCCAGCAGTTCCTCGGCCTCCCGGGTACGCGGATGGTTGGCGCCTTGGATCCGGACCATGTCGGTCAGCAGGGCGGTGAGCCGGTCCGCGGCGACGGAGTGGTCACCACGGCGGTACAGGAGTTCGGCCTGCTGCTGCCGGGCCCGCAGGGTGCGCGGGTGGTCGGCGCCCAGTACCCGGTCGAGGGTGGGCCTGAGCTCCGCCAGACTGCGCAGGGCGGCAGCGGTGTCACCGGCGACACCTCGCCAGAACGCCAGGTTGACCTGGCAGGTCAGGGTCGTGGGGTGCTCGGCGCCTAGCGCGAGTTCGGCGTCGCCGGCCGCTGTGGCCAACTGCTCGACCGCCTGGCCGGGTTCGTCGGCGATTCCGTGCCAGTAGGCGAGGTTGTGCCGGGCTATGAGGGTCTCGGGGTGCAGCCGGCCGAGGACGGCGGCCAAGCCGTCCACCGCCTGCTGGTGGGTGGTCACAGCGAGCCGCACATCGCCCGTCTCCCCGATCCACCGGCTCAGGTTGGTGAGGTTCGTCAACGTCCTCGGATGGCGGGGCCCTAGCTCCCGCTCCAGTTCGCGGGCGATCGCGGCGTACCCGTCGCGCGCGCCTCGGGCGTCCCCGGAAAGCCCTCGGCACAGCGCGACATGGTCGTCGGCGTCGGTCACCACCGGGTCACCGGCGGCGAGCGCCCCCCGCGCCTCGGCGGCCAGGGTGACGAAGTCGGCCAGCGCGGCATCGATGAGACCCGACTCCATCCGGAAGCGCGCCTCCTGCAATCGGACGAACAGCGTGTCCGGGTCCGTACGGCCGAGGCTGCCCTCCGCCTCGCGTCGTATCCTCCCCAGCGACCGGAGTGCCGCCGCGATGCCCCCGAGGTCACCCTCCGCCTGGGCCGCCTGCGCCCTCAGCATCAGAACGTCCCGGTGACCGTCACCCAGCCGCTGCCGGGCCTGATCGGCCAGCCCCTGGGCCATGTCCCGGGCGGCGGCGGGACGCCCCACAGCGGTCAGATGCTGCCCGAACCGGCGGAGCAGAGGATGCAGGCCGCCAGCGCGCCACAGATGGCCCTCGGCGCGCGCCAGCAGCACTTCGGCGCTTCGATAGAGGACGGTCTCCGTCTCCGGATCGCAGTCCGGCGCGGACCACACCTCCTCCAGCGCATCGGCCGCGGCCGTGGCGAGCCGTTCTCGGCGTTCGGGCGGTACGTCGTCGCGGATCGCGCGCTGGACGAGGGAGTGCACGTCGACGACCGCCGAACCGGCGGGTCCGTGGTGGGTGACCAGACTCAACCGGTGCAGTGCCCGCAACGCCAGCAAGGCACCCCGTTCCGGGACGGGGCCACCGCCGAGCCAGTCGCGCGCCGCCGAACCGAGCAGCACCGCGTCGGGAATGCCATCGGGCGCGAACATCGAGATCAGTTCGAGCATGGCACGGACGGACCCGGGAGGTGCCAGCAACTCCGCTTGTTCCAGGGCGAGTTGCAGTGTGCCCGTCACCGTGCCGCCGTGCTCGTCCGCCGGGGAGGTGGGCGGGAGCAGACCGGCGACGCTCTCCCGCCGGTCGGCCAGCAGGCTCAGGTACGCAGGCAGGTCCATGCCTGTGTCGATGAGGAAGGCGGCCGCCTGGGACAGGGCGAGCGGAAAGTGGCCCAGCATGGCGGCAAGGGCCGCCAGATCCTCACGGCGGTGCGCCTGGAACCCGCGCTGCCCGGCCGCCGGACCCAGGTCGAGCAGCAGCCGGTCGGCCAGGTAGGCGATGGCCTCGTCGGCGGTGAACACGCCGACGGGAATCATCCGGACGCCCGGGCGCAGCAGCGTGGCGTCCCGCCGACGGGTGACCAGTACGGTCCGACCGGCGTCTCCGGCAGGCCAGAGCCCGGCCAGTTCGCCCGGGTCGTCGATGTCGTCGAGGACCACGAGCCAGGGCGTGGCGGTTGATCTCAGCCAGTTCAGGAACAGGTCGGCCTGGGTCTCGTCGTCCCCGCCGCGGGCGTTGCCGGGCAGGGGGGCTTCCTCCTCGCTGCCGGTGACGCGCGCCCCGGACAGCGCCCGCCACGCACGGGCGTAACTGCCCAGAACCGAGAGGCGGTCGGCCGCGGGCACCCAGAGCAGGATCTCGGCCCGCTGCTTGGCACGGTGGAACGCCGCCGAGGCCAGTTGCGACTTGCCGACGCCGCCCGCGCCCGTGAGCAGGATCTGCCGGACGGATGCGTCGCGCATGGCCGCGTCGATGCTGTCGGCCAACCCGTCACGCCGCCGTAGCGCGGCGGCATCACTCGGCGGACGGCCGATCACGATCTGCGCCTGAGGCTGCGACGACTGTCCCGTGGCGGGGCTGCTCCGGTAATCCCGCGCGGCACGCCACAGTTGCTGCCAGTGCGCCATCGTGGGCTGTTCGGCGGACCCGCCTCCGGCTGTCCTCTCGACGGCCTGTACCACCACCATGACGGCTTCGAATGTGCGCGGCACGGACTGTCCGTTGGCCCATTCGCCGAGCCTGCGCGCGTTGACGGCGACCCGGCGCCCGGACGGCAGCACCACCGCGCTGGCCCGCCGTGCCAGGGTCTCGTCCGACACGTCCGGCAGACGCCGCCGCAGCCGGGTGAGCGCTGCTGCGAACATCACTCTGGGGTCGCCGGTCTCACGATCGTCCACCCGAGTCTCCCCCACCCGTCACGCCGCTCACCCCAGCCTATGCGACCGCGCCGCCCCCGGTCCGGCCCGCAGCGGGATCGAACTGCCGCCGCGGCAAACTCCGTTGACCTCCTCGGAAGGCCCGCGTCGACTGCCTGGGACGGTCACCGGCGCGCCTGCACCCCTACCGTGGAACGGCTGTTGTCGGGTGTTGGGAACGGGTGGCCGGAAGAAGGGGATTCCTCTTGGCTGTCGAACGCGCTTATCCGGAAATGATCCGCGACGAGCATTACGTGCGGCGTTTCAGAGGCTGGGAGGGCTACGCCCATGTGCGGGCGTGGCGGCCGGCACCGCATCAAGTGACCGTCATGATCAGCGGCCTGGGCGGCACCTGCACTCTGGAAGCGCTGCTTCCCCTGCTGCGCGACGAATACCCGGACGACGCGACGGAGTTCTTCTTCCACATGCCCGGGGACTGGGCGGAGTTGGGATACTACGCAGCGCTGACGACGAACGCCGACGGAGCGGTCGTCCAGACACGCATCGCTGGAAACACGCTGGCCGCACGTCTCGGGCCCACCCTGTACGCGACCGACGACCCGGACGACGAGTCCATCGGCGGGGACAGCCCATAAGACCGTCCGCGGCAGGCCGGAACCCTGCCGCGGACCCGGGGTCAGCCGCGGCCCTCGGCGGGGGCGAGGACGATGTCGAAGCGGACCTGTGTCCAGGTGCCGTCGACGACCCGCCCGTCGGGTGTCGGGGTGCCCGCCGGGTGCTGGTCGAAGTCCTTGACCAGCGACTCCTTGACACCGAACACCGTGTCGGAGTCGAGCAGTTCGTCACCCCGGACGAAGATGTGCGTGACCAGGGTTCGGCACTCGGGCGCCTCGACCATGAAGTGCAGGTGCGAGGCCCGCATCGGTGAGCGGCCGGTCGACGCCAGCATCCTGCCGACGGGACCGTCGTGCGGGATCGGGTACGGCGTCGGTGTGACGCCCCAGAAGCGGTAGCTGCCGTCGGCCTGGGTGAACAGGTGCGCGCGGGCGGTCACCCGGTCGTCGTCGTACTGGACGTCGTAGAACCCGTCCTCGTCCGCCTCCCACACCTCGATCTTCGCCCCAGCGATGGGGTTCCCGTCGGCGTCGGAGACGGTCCCCTCGACCCAGCAGGGCTCGCCGGCGGCTCCGAAGGACATGTCCCCGCCGGGCTCGATCCTCGGGGAGTCCTCGACGAAGAAGGGGCCGACGACGGTGGCCTCGGTGGCGTCGCCGTAGGCCTCGTTGTTGATGGCGATCGTCTGCATCGACGCCCCGAGCGTGTCGGAGAGCAGGATGAACTCCTGGCGCTTGTCGTCGGTCAGATGGCCGACGGCGGTGAGGAACTCGATGCCCTTCTTCCACTCCTCCTCGGTGAGGCGGACGTCGCGCAGGAAGGCGTGGAGGTGCTTGACGATCGCCTGCATCAGCTCCTTGAGGCGGGGGTCCTGGCAGGAGTCGAAGGAGCGCTGTACGCGCGCGATCAGGTCTTCCTCGCGGGCCTTCTGTTCCGGGGAGACCTCAGGGGTGGACGACAGGGTCATGCGGAGTCACTTCCTTCCCAGGCCGCGCGCAGCAGCGCGGTGAGGTTCTCCTCGGTGACGGCGGTGGGGTTGTCGGCGGGGACGGCGGCGAGGACGGGGGCGACCGCTCGGGCGATGCCGTCCTCGGGCATGCCGTAGTCGCGCAGCGCCCGGGGGGCGTGGAGCGCCTCGCGCAGGGCAGCGAGTCCCGCCACCGCCGTCGGGCTGCCGAAGGCCTCGGCGATGCGCCGCTCGGTCTCCGGTACGGCCGGGGCGTTGAAGGCGAGCACGTGCGGCAGCACCACGGCGTGGGTCTGGGCGTGCGGAAGGTTGAACATGCCGCCCAGGACATGGCAGATCTTGTGGTGCAGGCCTGAGCCGGCCGAGGCGAAGGCGACGGCGGCCAAGTAGGCACCGTAGAGAGTCTGTTGGCGCCCTTCGAGCCCGGCCGGGTCGGCGGCCACGGCGGGCAGGCCCTGGGCCAGGCCCCGGATCCCCTCCCCCGCCAGGGCCCGGTCGATCGGGTCGGCGCGCGGAGCCCACATGGAGTCGACGCAGTGGGCCAGGGCGTTGAGGCCGCTGGCCACGGACATCTCCACCGGCAGGGTGAGCATGAGCGAGGCGTCGTAGACGATCGAGCGCGGCAGGACCCGTGGGTCGACGCCGGTGCTCTTCACCTCACCCTCGGTCAGGCCCCAGACGTTCGTCGCCTCCGAGCCGGCGTACGTGGTGGGAACGGCCACGATCGGCAGGCCGGTCGTCAGCGCAACGGCCTTGGCCAGGCCGGTGGTCGAGCCGCCGCCGACGCACACCAGCGCGTCCACGGCGCCTTCGGCCGCGGCCTTGCGGGCGCGCTCGGCGACGTCGACCGGGACATGCATGACGACCTCGTCGTGGCGCACCGCGACCGGCAGGTCCGCGGCGACGCGGTCGGCGAGGGCCGCCTCCGCCGGCGAGGCGATGAGCATCGCCTTCGTGGCCTTCAGCGCGGCCACTTCGGCCGCCACGGCGGTCGTGGCCTCTCCGGGTGCGAAGACGACCCGTTGCGGCAGCGTCTCGTGAGTGAAGCGCACAGGTCAGGCCTTTCCGAGGAGCTGGGTGAGGGCGCCGCGCAGCGCCGCCGCGGGCTCGTCGGCGAGGCTCGTGGAGCGCCAGGCGACGTGCTTGTCGGGGCGTACCAGGATCGCGCCGGACTCCTCGACCTCCCGCAGCTTGGCCCAGTCGTAGTAGAGGTCCGTGACCTCGCGGCCCGGGCCGATCACCACCGTGTCGAGCGGGATGCCGAGGTCCTGCGCGACCTTCTCGGCGGCGCCGGCCCAGTCCTCGCCGGCGATGCCCGTGATGAGGGTCCAGCGGGTGTACGGCGCCAGGTCCATCAGGGCGAGCTTGGTGACGTTGTCGCCGACCCAGGCATGCGGGAGGTGCGCGCCGGGGCTGGTGGACATGACGTGGTAGAGGTCCTCGTCCCTGCTCGGTGCGGGGCGGGTGCCGTCGGAGACGACGGCGGCGGACTCGTAGAACTGGCCGAGTTCGACGCCGTGCGCGTTGAACTCGTAGTTCTTGGTCTCCATCGCCGCCACCAGAGCGGCCCGCTTGGCCGCGCCTTCGGGGGTGTTGGCCTTCCGCTCCTCGATCAGGGCCCGCATCTCGTCCTCGTTCTTGGCGTCGAGGACGCCGAGGGCCTGGAAGAGGTCGACGAACTCGCGGCTGGACTTATTGGCCCGGGTGACGATCCGCTTCGCGACCGGCGCCCGCTCCGCCGAGTACGTCTCAAGGAGCGACGGGTCGGCCTGCCCGCGGAGCACGGCGGCGAGCTTCCAGGCCAGGTTGTAGGAGTCCTGGACGCTGGTGTTGGAGCCCAGGCCGTTGCTCGGCGGGTGGCGGTGGATGGCGTCTCCGGCGCAGAAGACACGGCCCCTCTGGAGGTGGGTGGCGTACATCTCGTTGTTGCCCCAGAGGCTGGTGCCGGTGATCTCGACCTCGAGATCCGGGATGCCGAGCAGCTGCCGCACGATGCGGATGGCCTCGGTCTCGTCGACCACGGGGGGCTCGGAGTTGATGTCGTACCCCCATACGATGAGCCACTCGTTCCAGGGGCGGACCATCCGCACCAGGCCCGCGCCGATGCCCCCGACGTTGGCGCCCGGCTGGATCACCCAGTACAGGACGGACGGCCGGTGGCCGACGTAGGACGCGATGTCGGCCTTGAAGGTGATGTTCATCGATCCGGCGATGTCCATGGCGCCCTCGTAGGGCAGGCCGATGTCCTCGGCGACCCGGGAGCGGGCGCCGTCGGCGCCGATGAGGTACTTCGCCCGGATGTCGTACTCCTGGCCGGTGAGCCGGTCACGGACCCGGACGGTGACGCCCGTGTCGTCCTGCGTGTGCGAGAGGTACTCGGTGGAGAAGCGGGTCTGGGTGCCGCGGACGGTGGCGTTCTTGACCAGGATCGGTTCGAGATAGGTCTGCGGGATGTCGACGGTGAGACAGGGCGAGGCCAGCCGGTAGTCCGCCTCCCGGTCGGGCCGGGTGCCCCAGGTGTGAATGCGGCCGATCTCCTCGCCCGCGATGGAGGTGCAGAAGACGGTGTCACCGACGAGGTCATGGGGGGTGGCATCGGCCAGCACCTGGTCCTCGATCCCCATGTCGCGGAAGATCTCCATCGCCCGCTGGTTGGTGATGTGCGCCCGGGGCGTGTTCGCGGTCCACCGGTACTTGGTGATCACGATGTTGTCGACCCCCAGGGTCGACAGGAACAGCGCCGCCGAGGCGCCGGCCGGGCCGGAGCCGACGATCAGGACATCGGTCTCGACCTGCGCCGATGTCGGGAGTCCGGTCTCTTCCTGACCGTCGTTGAACTCGGGCATGGGGCCTCTCGCCTTCTTCTCGCGGTGCTGTGCCCGCGGTGCTGTGCCCGCGGTGCTGTGCTCGCGGTGCGTTGAAGGCAGCGTGCCCCCGGCCGGGACCGCAGCGGGCGGGACGGGCCGGAGGACGGCCGAAATCCGTATGACGCGGCTGTTTCGAGGGCGCTTCACCGCTGTGGCGCCCGTGGTTCGCCCGCTCTCGCTCAGTCCCGCTTCGCGGCCGTACGACGCAACTCGCCCGCGGTGATGCCGAACCGGGCGTGGAAGGTCTGCGAGAAATGGGCGACCGAGCTGAATCCGCATCGGGTCGCCACCGTCGCCGTGCGCACCTCGGCGGCGTCCGGCCCGGTCAGCAGACCGTGGGCGACTTCGAGGCGCCGGCCGAGAACGTAGCGCGGGAATGTCGTGCCCGCGTCGGCGAAGACGCGGGTGAGCTGACGGACGCTGATGCCGACCGCGCCGGCGACCTCGGGGGCCGACAGGCGCGGATCGTCCAACCGGTCCTCGACGAGGGCGCAGGCGAGCGCGCGGTGCACGACGGGCGGGCGCGCGGCCCCGTCGCTCACGAGCACGGACGCCAGGTCGACGAGGGCCTGCTCGTCGGGCCGGGTCGCACCCGCCCCGCCGACGGCGCGTCCGACGAGACGGGCGAGCGCGAGGCCGTACGGATTGCTCTCGTCACGCCGGACGATGAGCGGTTCCCCGACGTGCACACCGTCCGGCAGCGCGCCGCGGTCCACGCGCACCGCCAGTTCGTCCAGACCCTGGCCGAACCCGCGGACGAAGCTGCCGTCCGCGTCGCAGACCAGGACGTCGCCGGGGCGGATGACCTGCCGCCGGCCGGCCTGCTGGAACAGCGCCTCCCCGCGCAGGGAGACGTAGATCGCGACGGAACCCGTGGGCCGCCGTTCGATGAGGTCGGCGGGACGCTCGACCATGTGCGCCGTGGTGCGGACACGCGCCAGATGCACCCGCCCGAGGTCGAGGTTGTCCTCGCGCGCCCGGAAGTCCGCGCCGCCCGATGTGCGGCACGTCAGGGCGATCAGGGCGTCGGCGTTGTGCTCCTCCCAGGCCCGCAGCCGCTCCCCCGGCGGCATGTGTGCCGTCGAGAACACCTGCGCCGGACGGGGCGCTGCCGGAGGTGCCGAGTGCATGGTTCAGAGACTAGATCCGCGAACCCGGGTTCCCAAGCCGTCAGGCCGAGAGGGCGAGGAAACGGCCTGATGCAGCGCCACGAAAGATCGTCCACTGGCGTTGGGCCGAGGCATCGGACCGGCACACGAGGGGTCGTATGCCTCTCAAGCCTTCCCGGTGGTGCTCGCTCTCTGCTCTGCCCGCTCGGCTCGGGTCAGATGCACGCTGTGCAGGTCGGGCACCCACCAGCCGAGGCTCGCGCGGTGGCGGGCGAGCGCTGATCCCACGCCCAGGACCGGTATCCCGGCCGCCTGGGCGGAGCGGACACCGGTGGGTGAGTCCTCGACGGCGAGGGCGTGTTCGGGCCGGACGCCCAGCGCGTCGCATGCGGCGAGGTAGAGGTCGGGGGCCGGTTTGGGGGCGGCGACCTCGTCGGCCGCCACGGTGAGCGAGACCGTGTCCGCCAGCCCGGCCAGGCTGAGGGTGGTGTCGAGCAGGGACCGCGAGGAGTTGCTGGCGATCGCAGTCGGCATCTGCAGTGCGGTGCGGCGTACGAGGTCGAGCGCGCCCGGGATCGGGCGGGCCAGGCGGGCGACGGCGGTGGTGAGCTCGTCCTCCAGCTCGGTCCGCAGCTCGGTGGCCGGCGCGTCGAGGAGCTCGGCGAGGATCGCAGCCTGGGCGGGAAGTGCCTGTGAGGTCAGGCGCGTGTGCACGAGCGGGTCGCAGCTGCGGTCACGGCGGGCGAACATGGCGCTGACGGCGTGCCGGACACACGGGTGGGTGTCCATCAGGGTGCCGTCGCAGTCGAAGACGACCGCGGCGACCGTGATCGCGATCATCGAAGGGCCTCGGGGCGCACGTACAGCTCCACCGGATTGAAGCCCACCGGGCCGGGTCTGCGGTTCGGCACGTGGCGGAACCCCGAGGCCCGCAGGGTGGCCCGGACGGCGTCGCCGTCGATGTACTTGTCGTGGATCTCCAGGACAACGCGGTCCACGTGTTTCATCCATGGCCGGGGCTCGGCGAAGATGTCGCGTTCGCTGCCCTCGATGTCGACCTTGAGCAGGTCGACGTGTTCGATGCCGTGGTCCTCAAGGAGCCGCTCGACCGTCACGGACGTGACCGTGCGCGAGGGGCGGGTGAGGATGTTCTCCAGTCGGTAGGGGCGGGTGCGGCGCAGTTCGTACACGTCGGGCACCGCGGTGCAGGTGTCCCAGAACCCGCTGACGGCGAAGTCGAGTTCGCCCTCCGTGCCCGCGACCGCGCGCGCGTCCACCCGCCAATCGAGGCCGGATGCTCGGGCGTTGCGCTCCAGCACGGCGCGGCTCTCGGCGATCGGTTCGACCGTCAGCAGCGTGTGGGGCCGGTAGTGGGCGGTGAAGTAGGCCGCCGCCAGGCCGGTGTTGCCGCCGAGGTCGACGATGGTGCCCAGGGCGCCGCCGTCCCTGAGCGCGTACGTCGTCTGGAGATCGTAGGAGCGTTCCACGAAGATCTGGCGCAGGATCAGCAGGTCGCTCTGGTTCTCGCGCACACAGACACGGGCACGGCCGTCGCCCGGCGTGGTGAACGTCAACCACACGAGGTCCTCACGGTCCAGCGGGCGGCCGGCGGCGCCGGCGAAGCGGCGCAGCATCCAATACGGCGCGCGCACACGGCTGGCGTCGGTGGCATACCGGGCCGCCGTCACCATGTCCCGCACTGCGCCTGCGGTTTCCCGCAACAGGACAGCAGGCCAGCCGACTCCGTAGTGACGGTCGGCGTCAGAGCGCAGATAGCTCACAGGCACCAGTAAGAACCTTCCCAGGACAAGGAAGCGGGGATCAAGAAGGAACCCGCGGGCGACGGCCCGCGTGCCCCTCATCCCAGCGCACAGCTCCCGACCTGCACGATCGCCTTCGCGCGCGGCGCGGCAGGATCACTCGATCGGATCGGCGGCAGCCCTCGGTTTCAGGTGCCGTCCTGGCCCGATGACGGCCGGTGCGGTCAGCCGTCGCCGGCGTCGGTCGGTGTCGCCTCGCCGAGCATGGCCAGGGTCAGCACATTGCCGGAGATGCCCCAGCCGCCGTCGGCGACCTCTTCGACCAGCACCATGGTGTTGGCGCGGGCGCGCTCGCCGTAGATCTCGACGTACAGCTCGGTGGTGCGGGTGACGATCTCCTCCTTCTGCTCCGGGGTGAGGGTCTTCTCGGGGACCTTGAAGTTCGCGAAGGGCATGGCTGGTTGTTCCTTCTCTCGGTGGGGCGTTGCAGGGAGCTGTGGGCGGTTCAGATGATTCCGCCGTTGGCGCGGACGACCTGTCCGTTGATCCAGTGGCCGGCCGGGGAGGCCAGGAACGCGACGACCTCGGCGATGTCGGCCGGGGTGCCCAGCCGCTCCAGCGGGGGCTGGGCCGCCAGCCGGGCGACGGTCTCCGCGTCCTTGCCGTCCAGGAACAGGTCGGTGGCCGTGGGGCCGGGCGCGACGGCGTTGGCGGTGACGTCCCGGCCACGCAACTCCCGGGCCAGGATCAGCGTCAGCGCCTCGACCGCACCCTTGCCGGCGGAGTACGCGCCGTAGTTCGGGAAGGCCAGCCCCACCACGGACGTCGAGAACGTCACGATCGCACCGCCGCGGCGCACCCGACGTGCTGCCTGCTGGACGACGACGAACGTGCCGCGGATGTTCGTGCGGTGCAGGTCGTCCAGGACGGCCAGGTCCAGCTCGGCGATCGGCGCCATGTGGGCCCGCCCGGCCGCGTGCACGACGACGTCGACACCGCCGAACTCCGCCTCGGCCGCGTCGAACAGAGCCTCGACGGCGTACTCGTCGGCGACGTCGGCGCGTACCGAGATCGCCCGGACGCCGGTGGTGACGGCCTCCTTCACGGCTGCTTCGGCCTCGCCGTGGTTGCCGGCATAGCCGACCACGACGTCGTACCCGTCGGCGGCCAGCCGACCGACACTCCGGCGGCCGATGCCGCGCGAGCCGCCGGTGACGATCGCGACACGGGGCTGGGCCCGGGCAGCGAGCCCGTCGAGGGAAGGGGGGACAGGCATGGGTGACTCCTGGGGTGGATGCGGGTCGGGCCGCGGTCTCGCCGTCGCCCTGTTGCGCCCTCAACGATCGCCAGGTCCCCCACCCCTAGCCAGGGCTGCGTTTACCCAGGGGATGCCACCCCCTGGATACGGCTCGACGCGCGAGCGACCATGAAGGGGTGAACCTTCCAGAGCTCGGCGCCTTCCTCCGGACACGCCGCGACCGCATCCGCCCCGCCGAGGTCGGTCTCCCCCAAGGCCCGCGCCGGCGCGTCCCCGGGCTGCGCCGTGAGGAAGTCGCCCAGCTGGCAGGACTGTCGGCCGACTACTACACCGAGTTGGAACGCGGCAGCGCGAAGAACGGCGTGCAGCCCTCGGCCCAGACCCTGGCCGCCCTCGCCCGAGCTCTGCGGCTGAACGGCGACGAGCGCGACCATCTGTTCCACCTGGCCGAACGGCCGATCCCGCCGGCGGCGCACGGAGCGTCGGCACATGTGCAGCCCGCGCTTCTCGGACTGCTGGACCGGCTCTCCAACACCCCCGCGCGCGTCATCACCGACCTGCACGAAACCCTGGTGGAGAACGACCTGGCCCGTGACCTGCTCGGCAGGTCCCCGGCACACCGCGGCCCGACGGCGAGCTTCGTGTACCGCTGGTTCACCGATCCGCAGGCGCGCGAGAGGTACCCGGCCGAGGATCATCCGCACCACTCCCGGGTGTTCGTGGCCGACCTCCAGGCAGCGGCTGCCCGGCGCGGGCGGGACGCGGAGATCACCAGGATGGTCGCCGTACTGCGCCGTCGCAGCCAGGAGTTCGCAGCGCTCTGGGACACCCACGACGTCGCGGTGCGCCGCAAGGACCACAAGAAGATCGTCCATCCCACGCTCGGCATCATCGAACTCGACTGCTACAACCTGCTCAGTGAGGACGGACGCCAACGCCTGCTGTGGTTCACCGCGCCGCCCGGAAGCCGGGGAGCCGAGCAGCTGGAACTGCTGTCCGTCATAGGCGCGCAGGACCTGAGCGTCACCGAGGGCACGGCACCCGAGGGGGCGTCCCAGCGCTGACCCGCCCCTCCCAGGACGCCGGCTGATCCGATGGGCCTCCGTTTCCTGCGAGGTCGGGCGGGTACCCGGCTGCCTCGGCAGACACCCCGAGCCCTTGCGGGCACAGCCGCGCGGCGCGGTCCGGGACCGCGGGGAAGGAGTCACCGTGTCGGCAGGAGACGTCGGCCCGGTCCTGGTGGCCGACGCGGGCTCGTCCAGCCTGAGGCTGACCGTGTTCGGCGACGACGGGCAGGTCCTGGCCGAACACCACAGCACCTCCGCACCCGGCGAAGACGTCTCCGGCCCGCTGCGGCAACTGCTGGCCCGAACGCCGTCGCCCACCGCCGTGGGTCACCGCATCGTCCACGGCGGACCTGAACTGCGCAGCCACGTCCTGGTCGACGACAAGGTCAGGGCCGCCCTCGGGAAGGTGGCCGACCTGGCACCGCTGCACCTCCCGCCGGCCCTCACTGTCCTGGACACCGCTCGGGACCTGCTGCCCGACCTCCCGCACGCGGCCTGCTTCGACACCGTCTTCCACGCCGGCCTGCCCGCCGCCGCCCGTGAGTACGCGGTGCCCGCCACCTGGCGCGAGGAGTACGGGATGCGCCGTTACGGCTTCCACGGACTGTCCTACGCCTGGGCACTCGGCCGGACGGCCGAGCTGCTCGGTCAGCGCCCCGAGCAGTTGCATCTGGTGATGGCCCACCTGGGCGGCGGCTGCTCCGCCTGTGCGGTACGCGACGGGACCAGCGTCGACACCACCATGGGCTTCACACCGCTGGAGGGGCTGGTGATGTGCCGCCGCAGCGGAAGCGTGGACCCCGGCGCCCTGACCTGGCTGCAGACGCGGCACGGTCTGCCTGCCGGCGACATCGAGGACGTACTGCATCACCATTCCGGTCTGCTGGGCCTCTCCGGCAGCTCCGACGACACTCGCGACCTCGTCCGCAGCCGGGCTGCGGGCGACGAGCGTGCCGCTCTCGCCCTGGACGTCTTCACTCATCACTGCCGACGCGGCGTCGCCGCGATGGCCGCGTCCCTCGACCGGCTCGACGCCCTGGTCTTCACCGGGGAGATCGGCGAGGACCAGCCCGAGGTCCGCGAAGAGGTGTGCACCCGGCTCACCGCACTCGGCCTGACCGGCGGTCTGCGCACACCCGATGACGTGAGCCGTCCGGCCATCGTCAGCGGGCCGGGGGCGAACATACCGGTCGTGGTCGTGCCCACCGGAGAGGCCCAGCAGATCGACCACGAGACCCGCACCCTTCTCCGGCGCTCCTGAAGCGTCTCCGGGGTCAGCGCCGCCCGCCCAGGATGATCTTCCAGACGCGCGTTGCCACCTGCAGATTGAGCCGGGTGTCCACATCCGCCAGATCACGGTCGCTGATCTCACGGATGCGCTGCAACCGGTAGCGCAGGGTGCTGCGGTGGACCGTCAGCGCGGCGGCCGCGTCGTCGTAGTTGCCCCCGCAGTCGAAGTAGCGCGAGAGCGTTTCCACCAACTGCGAGTCGTGCTCTGCGTCGTAGTCGATCAGCCGGCCGAGCCACTCTCGTACGAAGCCTTCGAGTTCCCGGAGATCGTTGCCGGGTCCCAGGATCCGGTACAGCCCGAGGTCGTCGAAGAACGTCGTCCCGCTGCGCTGGCGGGAGTTCTGCCGCACCTCCAAGGCCCGCAGCGCCTCCTGATAACAGCGGGGCACGCCGTCCGGGGAGTCGCAGCGGGTGCTCACCCCGATCGCTCCGCCGGGCGTCCCCAGCTGATGGGCCAGCGCCGTGTGCACGGCGTCGTCGTCGGGCCTTGCTTCGGTCAGCAGGACCACCCGGTCACCGCGACGGGTGATCAGCGGACGGGCCGCGGTGGTGGCCGTCGCTTGCTCGACGGCCCGGGTGAAGGAGTCGTCCGCGGCATTGCCCGGCCAGTGCACCACGACCACGTAATGGCTGCGTTGCAGGTCGTGGCCGAGGGCTTCGGCCCGGGCGTAGGCGCTCGTCCCGTCCGTGCCCTCCAGCAGGTCGTCGATCAGCTGGCGGCGCAGCCGCAGTTCGACCCCGGTGAGCTCGCGCACATGCAGGAGCTCCTGAGCGAGCGAGCGCAGGGCGTGATCCAAGGCGAACAGGGTGTGCTCGTCGGCCGTCGCCTCGGGGTCCTCGAGGGCGAGCACGCCGAGGAGGTCGCCGCGCGGCCGGGCCAGGGCGATCAGCCGGGCCTTGACCCTGACCATGCCCCCTTCTCGCGCGACCTGCCGCAGCATCTCTTGCTGGCGGGTGGCGGACCGCACCGGATACGGGTCGGGCCGGTTGGGACCGGCCCAGGACCTCAGGTTGCCGAACGGGTCCTCGATGAGCGCCGACAGGCCGGTGAGCTCGTACAGCGCTTGGGTGATGGCGTCCTCGCCGCCGCCCTGGGCCGCCACACGGGCGAGGGTCTCGTGCACGGTCTTCTGCAGGCGTACCTCGGAGCGCATCGCCTCCAGCTGCCGCAGTGCGGTGTCCCGTTCGGTGCGGAGTCGGCTCAGTTCGCCGGCGTTGTGGTGCTGCGAGGCGCGCGCGGCCGCCAGTGCCAGGGCCGCCGCTGTGAGTCCCACGAGGTTCGAGAGGAGGAAGTGCCCCTCCTCATCGGGTCCGGAGAGGGAGGAGATCACGAGGTAGCCGAGCAGGCCGTCGGCCCCCCGCAGGCCGAACGCCCAGGCCCAGGAGCGCTCCGGAAGGGATACGGAGCAGTCGGCCTCGCTCAACTCCTTCATGCGTGCGTCGTCGACCGCCGGTGCTCCCGCGTCCTGGCCGGGGACGCGGGACAAGCCGTCGCCCGTCGCGAGGTATCCGGCCTCGGCGCTGTAGGGACCGAGGGCACTGACATGCCTCATGGCCAGACGCACGATCTCACTCTGCTCCGTGCAGGTGAACAGGGCACGGGACAGCACCAGCAGCCCGTGCGGATCCAGCGCCGCAAGTGGGCGGGGGGCGCGCGGTTCGGTGCCCGCGGTGTCGCTGGGGAGGCGGGGGATCTCCTGGCCGGAGATGTCGGAGGACAACCGCTGTGACGGACGGTGGGCCATGGACCACTCCGTTCTCCGGTCATCGGAGGCGATCGGGCACATCGCGGGATCCACGCCTGTGCGGGCCCCGCGTACCCAGCCCCGGCAAGGTCATCCGGCTTGTCAGGGTTTGGCCTTGTTCTCGTGGAGTGACCCACTGGGTCGTTTTCTGACCTGCCGGGCGCAGGCGGAGCCCGCTGCCCTCTTGCCACTCTAAGCCTTTCAGGGATCGCCGGGTGCACCGGTAGCCGCAGCAGGAAGGACTGGCCGATGAACGAGCAGGCCCGCAGGGCCATCGCCTCGTACCCGACCTATCAGGAGGCGGAACGCGCCGTCGATCACCTATCCGATCAGGGTTTCCCCGTCGAGAGGGTGGCCATCGTCGGGCAGGACGTGCGCCTGGTCGAGCAGGTGACCGGCCGCATGGGACCCGGCGGCGCCGCACTGCGCGGCGCGGCGAACGGCGCACTGCCCGGCGCACTGATCGGATGGATCTTCGGGCTGCTGAACTGGCTGGACCCGGTCGTGTCGGGGCTGCTCCTTGCCTTGTACGGGCTGGTTTTCGGAGCACTGGTCGGCGCACTGTTCGGCCTTCTGGTGCACGCGGCCCAGGGGGGCCGCCGGGACTTCGCCTCGGTGAGCTTCATGCAGCCCAGCCGGTACGACGTCGTCGCCGACGACGCGGTCGCCGACGAGGCGGTGCGGCTGCTGGCCGAGCTGCCCAGCGGTGCCGGCACCGGCACCGGCACAAGCAGCGGGGCATGGAAGGGCAGCAGCAGCCCGCGGAGCGGTCCCGCCGTCACTTGAGCGATTGCGGAAGACGGGCGCGACTCCGACGGCGCACGTGGACCGCCCCTCGCGGAAGGAATTCCTCATGGCCAAGGCAGTAGGCATCGACCTGGGCACCACGAACTCGGTGATCGCCGTCTGGGAGGGCGGCGAGCCGACCGTCGTCCCCAACAGCGAAGGCAACCGCACGACGCCGTCCGTGGTGGCCTTCACCGACACCGGAGAGCGCCTGGTGGGCCAGCTGGCCCGGCGGCAGGCGATCCTCAACCCCAAGGGCACCATCTACTCGGCCAAGCGGTTCATCGGCCGGCACTTCGACGAGATCTCCGAAGAGGCCAAGGCCGTCGCGTACGACGTGGTCGAGGGAGACGGGGGCGCGGCCCGCTTCAAGGTGCGCGACAAGCTCTACGCGCCGGAGGAGATCAGCGCGCAGGTGCTGCGCAAGCTCGCCGACGACGCCTCCAAGCAGCTGGGAGAGCGAGTCACGGAAGCGGTCATCACGGTGCCCGCCTACTTCAACGACGCCCAGCGCACCGCCACCAAGGACGCCGGACGGATCGCCGGCCTGGAAGTACTGCGGATCATCAACGAGCCGACCGCGGCCGCCCTCGCCTACGGCATGGACAAGAAGGAGCACGAGACCGTTCTCGTCTTCGACCTGGGCGGCGGCACCTTCGACGTCAGCATCCTCGACGTCGGAGACGGTGTGGTGGAGGTGCGGTCCACGGCGGGCGACAGCCATCTGGGCGGCGACGACTTCGACCGCCGGCTGGTCGACCAGCTCGCCGACGGCTTCCAGAAGGAGAACGGCATCGACCTGCGCAAGGACCCGCAAGCCCTGCAACGCCTCTTCGAGGCCGCCGAGAAGGCCAAGACCGAGCTCAGCTCGGTGACCCAGACACAGGTCAGCCTGCCGTTCATCACCGCCGACGCCTCCGGGCCCAAGCATCTGACCACGACGATCATGCGGTCCACGTTCGAACAGATCACCGGTGACCTGGTGGAGCGCTGCCTGGGCCCGGTGCGCCAGGCCATGGACGACGCCAAGGTCAGCGACAAGGACATCGACGAGGTCATCCTCGTCGGCGGCTCCACCCGCATCCCCGCCGTCCAGGCCCTGGTGCGCAGGCTGACCGGCGGCAAGGACCCCAACATGAGCGTCAACCCCGACGAGGTCGTGGCGATGGGCGCCGCGATCCAGGCCGGGGTCCTCAAGGGCGAGGTCAAGGACGTCCTGCTGCTCGATGTCACTCCGCTGTCGCTGGGCGTGGAGACACGCGGCGGCGTGATGACGAAGATCATCGAGCGGAACACCACCATCCCGGTGCGCCGCTCCGAGACCTTCTCCACCGCCGAGGACAACCAGCCCGCCGTCGACGTGGTCGTGCTTCAGGGCGAGCGGGAGAGGGCCGCCGACAACCGGGTCCTGGGGCGCTTCCAGCTCACCGACATCCGCCCCGCGCCGCGCGGAGAGCCGCAGATCGAGGTCATCTTCGACATCGACGCCAACGGCATCCTCAACGTCACCGCGCGGGACAAGGACACCGGCAAGGAGCAGGGCATCACCATCAGCGAGAGCTCCAACCTCGACCGCACCGAGGTCGAGCGGATGGTCCAGGAGGCCGAGCGCAACCAGGGCGAGGACAAGGCCCTGCGCGAGGCGGTCGACGCCCGCAACGAACTGGACGCCATCGCCTACCAGGTCGAAAAGCGCCTCGGCGAACTCGGCGACGCCGCCCCCGCCCACGAGAAGGCCCGCGCCGAGATGCTGGTGTCCGAGGCCCGCGAGGCGGTCAAGAACGAGGTCGGCGCGGACAAGGCCCGGCCCCTGGCGTCCGAGCTCCAGCAGGTCTACGCGGGGCTCGCGGCCCACCAGGCGGGAGCCGCCGCAGGCGGTCCGGCAGGTACCGGCTCACCGAACGGATCCGGTCCTGACGGAGCCGCACCGGGCGACACCGGGGCCGACGACGACGTGATCGACGCCGAGTTCGACAAGGGCTGAGGTGCCCACCATGCCCATCTCACCCCGGGGCCCAGAGCCCGATCCGCCGCCGGAAGGCGCCGTACAGCCGCCGCGCGGGGACCTTGAGCAACCCGGACCGCCGACCGACCAGGCCGAGCCGGGGCCCGACGCCGCGACCGGCACCACCGCACCCGACGACGCGTACGCGGCCGCGCTGCGCGTGGCCGAGGACGGCTGGCGCCGTGCCCTGGCCGACCTCGACAACCTGCGCAAACGCCATACCAGGGAGCTGACGGGACAGGCCGCGTCCGAACGCGCCCGTACGGCTGCGGCCTTCCTGCCGGTCATCGACAACCTGGAGCTCGCCCTGAGCCACGCGGCCGCCGACCCCGGTGCGATCGTCGAAGGCGTCCGGGCCGTGCGGGACCAGGCCGTGAACGTCCTGGAGCGGCTGGGCTACCCACGCCATGCGGAGACCGGCGTGCCCTTCGACCCGGCCCGGCACGAGGTGGTCGGCGTCGTCCAGGAACCCGACGCCGATCCGAACACCGTGGTCCAGGTCCTGCGACCCGGCTACGGGGACGCGGAACGGCAGCTGCGGCCTGCCGCCGTGACCGTCGCCAAGCGGGAGTGACCGCCCATGGCACGTGACTTCTACGAGGTGCTCGGTGTTCCGCGCACCGCCGACCGGGACGAGATCCAGCGGGCTTACCGCACCCTGGCCCGCAAGTACCACCCCGACGTCAACAAGGACCCGCAGGCGGAGGAGCGGTTCAAGGAGATCAACGAGGCGTTCAGCGTCCTGTCCGATCCCGAGCAGCGAAAGCGCTACGACCGCTTCGGCGAGGACTTCCGGAAGGTCCCGGAGGACTGGGAGGAGCGCGTCGATGCCGGCGCCGGAGCGGGAGCGGGAGCGGGCGGCGGATTCCGGTGGTCCACCGGCGGCGGTCCCCGGGTGCGGTACTCCACGGCAGGCTTCGACGGCGAAGGGGTCGACGTCGAGGATCTGTTCGGCTCGCTGTTCGGCGGCGCCGGGCGGATGCGCGTGCCCGGCGCCGACCAGGAGGCCGAACTGCCTCTCACCGTCGAGGAGGCCTACCGGGGCGGCCGCCGTACGGTTACCCTCGCCGGGCCGACCGGGCAGCGGAGCTACCAGGTCGACGTGCCGCCCGGCACCACCGACGGGCAGCGCATCCGGCTGGCCGGCGAGGGCGGGCGCGGCAGCGGCGAGGACGCTCCCGCCGGCGACCTGTTCCTGAGGGTGCGGATCCAGCCGCACCCCGAGTTCCGCCTCGACGGCCGGGACGTCCACGTGAGGCTCCCGGTCACCCCGTGGGAGGCGGCGCTGGGCGCGACCGTACCGGTGCGCACGCCGAGCGGTGCCACGGCGAAGGTGACCGTGCCCACCGGATCGTCCAGCGGACGGCGCCTGCGGCTGCGCGGCGAGGGCATGCCGAACCCGCGCGGCGCGAACGGAGACCTGTACGCGGAGCTGCGGATCATGGTGCCGCCCCGGCTGAGCGACCGGGAGCGCGAGCTGATGGAGGAACTTGCCGCTGTCTCCTCGTTCGACCCCAGGAGGACCTGATGAGCGACCGACCGGCCGAGGCCCGCCCGTCCCCCGCAGGCACGCACGAGGCGGGCGTGCAGTACGCGATCGTGCCCGTGCCCGTGCTGTCCCTGGAGACCGTCGCCCGCCGCACGGGCCTGCATCCCGACCTGATCCGTCGGTTCGTCGCCCTCGGACTGGTGGACGCCGGCCGTGACGCTTCCGAACGGCTGGTGTTCGCCCCGACGGCCCCGGCCGCCCTGGCCCGCGTCCAGCGGTTGCGTACCGGGCTGTGCCTGAACTACGCGTCCCTCGGTCTGGTGCTCGACCTGCTCGACCGCATCAGCCTGCTCGAAGCCGCGCTGCGGCATGCAGGCGTGAGGAGTGATCTACCCCCATGGACATGAACCGCCTGACCCAGAAGTCACAGGAAGCCCTGCAGGAGGCCCAGAGCGCCGCCGGCCGCCTCGGCCACACCGAAGTCGACGGCGAGCATCTGCTGCTCGCCCTCCTCGAACAGGAGGAGGGCCTGATCCCTCGGCTGCTGCAACAGGCGGGCACCGATCCCGAGCAGGTGCGCGCGGCCGTACGCGAGGACCTGTCCCGCCGGCCCAAAGTGACCGGCCCGGGCGCGGCGCCTGGGCAGGTCTACGTCACCCAGCGCCTGGCCCGGCTGCTGGACGCGGCCGAGCGGGAGGCCAAACGCCTCAAGGACGAGTACGTGTCCGTGGAGCACCTGCTGCTGGCGCTGGCCGAGGAGGGCTCGGCGACGTCCGCGGGGCGGCTGCTGAAGGAGCACGGCGTGACCCGGGACTCCTTCCTCGGCACGCTCACCCAGGTACGCGGCAACCAGCGCGTGACCTCCGCCAACCCGGAGGTGGCCTACGAGGCCCTGGAGAAGTACGGCCGCGACCTCGTCGTCGAGGCCCGGTCCGGGCGGCTGGACCCCGTCATCGGCCGGGACGCCGAGATCCGCCGCGTCACCCAGATCCTCAGCCGCAAGTCCAAGAACAACCCCGTCCTGATCGGCGACCCCGGCGTCGGCAAGACCGCCATCGTCGAGGGCCTCGCCCAGCGCATCGTCCGCGGCGACGTGCCCGAGGGCCTGCGCGACAAGGTCGTGTTCGCTCTCGACATGGGCTCCCTGGTCGCCGGCGCCAAGTACCGCGGTGAGTTCGAAGAGCGCCTCAAGGCCGTACTGAGCGAGGTGAAGGCCGCCCAGGGCCGGATCCTGCTCTTCGTCGACGAACTGCACACCGTCGTCGGCGCGGGCGCCGCCGAAGGGGCCATGGACGCGGGCAACATGCTCAAGCCCATGCTGGCCCGCGGCGAACTCCACATGATCGGCGCGACCACCCTGGACGAGTACCGCACGCACATCGAGAAGGACGCCGCGCTCGAACGCCGCTTCCAGCAGGTCCTGGTCGACGAACCCAGCGTGGAGGACACCATCTCCATCCTGCGCGGGCTGCGCGAACGCCTGGAGGTCTTCCACGGCGTCAAGATCCAGGACAACTCGCTGGTCGCGGCGGCGACCCTCTCCCACCGCTACATCACCGACCGTTTCCTGCCCGACAAGGCGATCGACCTCGTCGACGAGGCGTGCGCCCGGCTGCGTACCGAGATCGACTCCATGCCCGCCGAACTCGACGAGATCACCCGGCGGGTGACCCGCCTGGAGATCGAGGAGGCGGCCCTGTCCAAGGAGACCGATCCCGCGAGCAAGGCCCGTCTGGAGGAACTGCGCAGGGAACTGGCCGACCTGCGGGGCGAGGCCGACGCCAAGCACGCCCAGTGGGAGGCCGAACGGCAGGCGATCCGCCGGGTGCAGGAGCTGCGCCAGGAACTGGAGCAGGTCCGCCTCGAAGCGGAGGAGGCCGAGCGCGCCTACGACCTCAATCGCGCCGCCGAACTCCGGTACGGGCGCCTTCAGGACCTGGAGCGCCGTCTCGCCGCGGAGGAGGAGCAACTGGCCGCCAAACAAGGGCAGAACCGGCTGCTGCGCGAGGTCGTCACCGAGGAGGAGATCGCCGAGATCGTCGCGGCCTGGACCGGCATCCCCGTCGCCCGCCTCCAGGAGGGCGAACGCGAGAAGCTGCTGCGCCTGGACGAGATCCTGCGCGAGCGCGTGATCGGTCAGGACGATGCCGTCAAGCTCGTCGCCGACGCCATCATCCGGGCCCGCTCCGGCATCCGCGACCCGCGCCGCCCCATCGGTTCGTTCATCTTCCTCGGCCCCACCGGTGTCGGGAAGACCGAGCTGGCCAAGACCCTCGCCCGGGCCCTGTTCGACTCCGAGGAGAACATGGTCCGCCTCGACATGAGCGAGTACCAGGAGCGGCACACCGTCAGCCGGCTCATGGGGGCCCCGCCCGGATACGTCGGCTACGAGGAGGGCGGCCAGCTCACCGAGGCCGTACGCCGCAAGCCGTACTCGGTCGTGCTGTTCGACGAGATCGAGAAGGCGCACACCGACGTCTTCAACACCCTGCTGCAGGTCCTCGACGACGGCCGCATCACCGACTCCCAGGGCCGCACCGTCGACTTCCGCAACACCGTGATCATCATGACGTCCAACATCGGCTCCGAGCACCTCCTCGACGGCGCCACCGCCGACGGCGACATCAAGCCGGACGCCCGCGCCCTGGTGATGGGCGAGCTGCGCGGGCACTTCCGTCCTGAGTTCCTCAACCGCGTCGACGACATCGTGCTGTTCAAGCCGCTGGGTGAGCGGCAGATCGAGCGGATCGTGGAGCTGCAGTTCGAGGAGCTGCGCCGGCGACTCGCCGAACGCCGTATATCCGTCGAACTCACCGACGCCGCCCGCGAGTTGATTGCCCATCAGGGCTACGACCCGGTGTACGGGGCCCGGCCGCTGCGGCGTTACATCTCCCACGAGGTCGAGACGCTGGTCGGGCGCGCCCTGCTGCGCGGCGACGTCCAGGACGGGGCGACGGTCCGCGTGGACGCCGAGCACGGAGAACTGGTGGTCACCTACGACCAGCCCGAGGACGTGAAGGAGGCGAGGGCGGCATGAGCACCCTGCAGGCCACCAACGTCACCTGTCCGCACTGCGGGCGCACCAACCGGGTGCCGGCGGTCGCCGAGGGCCGCCCCCGGTGCGGCAACTGCAAGCAGCCGCTGCCGTGGATGGCCGACGCGGGCGACGACGACTTCGCCGAGGTCGTGGAGCAGTCCACCGTGCCCGTCGTCGTCGACCTGTGGGCCACCTGGTGCGGCCCCTGCCGCATGGTGAGCCCCGCGCTGGAGAAGGTCGCCACCGACCTCGCGGGAAAGATCAAACTGGTCAAGGTCGACATAGACAAGAACCCGCGCCTGGCACAGCGGTTCGAGGTCCAGGCGGTACCGACGCTGCTGGTCCTCGACCACGGCGTGACCGTCGCCCGGCAGGCGGGGGCGGCGCCCGCCCCCGTGCTGCGCCAGTGGGTGGAAGAGTCGATCACTGCCCGGAAAGGATGATCCGGATGACCCTGCACGCAGACCCCCACCTCGCGCTTGTGCGGCCGGTCCAGCCGCAGACCTCAGAAGGCTGTCAGGAGTGCCTGCTGCTCGGCTCCCCATGGGTCCACCTCAGGCTCTGCCTGACCTGCGGCCACGTCGGCTGCTGCGATTCCTCGCCGAACCGGCACGCCCGCCTGCACGCCGCCGCCGACGGCCATCCGATCGTGGCGTCGCTGGAGCCCGGCGAGGACTGGCGCTGGTGCTTCGTCCATGAGGCGTTCGTGTGATGCCCGGCGACGAGAAGCGGCCCGGCGCAGCACCCGTGCCGGACGAGACGGAGCGGAGCGTCCCCTTCGAGACTCCCGACCTCTACGGTGCCTATCCCCGCTTGTCGGACGACCAGACGGCCCGCCTGGCGGAGCATGGCCGGCGGCGCGCTGCCGACGCCGGTGAGGTGCTGATCCGGGAGGGCGAGCCGTGCGAGACGTTCTACGTCGTCCTCAGCGGTTCGGTCGCCATCGTCGAGGGCTACGGCACGCCCGAGGAGCACCTGCTGCGTGTGCACGGCCCGGGCCGCTTCATCGGCGAACTCGGCCTCCTGAACGGACAGGTGGCCTTCTACACCGCCGTGGTCAGGGAACCCGGCGAGATCCTCGCCCTGTCCATGGACCAGCTGCGTCACCTGGTGACCCGCGACTCGACCCTGGGTGATCTGGTGCTGCGCGCCTGCCTGGGCCGCCGGGCTCTGCTCGTCGGGCAGGGGGCCGGTTTCCGCATCATCGGCTCGCGCTACTCGCCCGACACGCGGCGGCTGCGCGAGTTCGCCGCCCGCAACCGGCTGCCGCACCGCTGGATCGACCTGGAGACGGACGAGGAGGCCGAGGCGCTGCTGCGGCGCTTCGGCGTCGGTCCGGAGCAGACACCCCTCGTCATCTGGCGGGACACGACCCTGCTGCGCAATCCGAGCAACGCCGAACTGGCCCGTTTCATCGGCCTGCCGTCCTTGGAGCCGGGCAACGGCCGCGGCGATCTCCTCATCGTCGGCTCCGGTCCGGCCGGTCTCGCCGCCGCGGTGAACGCCGCCTCGGAGGGCCTCGGCACGACCGTGGTCGAGTCGCTCGCCACCGGCGGCCAGGCCGGGACGTCGTCCCGCATCGAGAATCTGCTCGGCTTCCCTTCAGGCATCTCCGGCGCCGAATTCACCGAGCGAGCCGTGCTCCAGGCAGAGAAATTCGGCGCCCGGATCAGCGTCCCGGCGGAGGCGGCCCGGCTCGAACGGCGGGACGACCACTACGCCGTCGGGTTCGCCGACGGAAGCGAGGTCACCGCCCGTACCGTCGTGCTGGCCACCGGCGCCCGCTACCGCCGCCTCCATGTGCCCGGCATCGAGCCGTTGGAGGGCACGAGCGTCCACTACTCGGCGACCCTTTACGAGGCCCAGCAGTGCCAGGCCGACCCGGTGGCGGTGGTCGGCGGCGGCAACTCCGCGGGCCAGGCCGTGCTCTTCCTCGCCGGATACGCACCGCAGGTGTATCTGCTCGTCCGCGGGCCGAGCCTCGAAGCGCACATGTCCCGCTACCTGATCGATCAGATCGAGCGCCACCCCCGAGTGCGGGTCCTGCTGCACACCGAGGTGACCGAGGCACACGGCGACAAGACGCTCGAGGGGGTCACCGTGGTCGACCACCGTACGGGCGAGCATCGCCACCTCGAGGTGCGGGCCCTGTTCGTCTTCACCGGCGCCGACCCGCACACCGATTGGCTGTCCGGCGCGCTCGCTCTCGACGCGCGCGGCTTCGTGCTCACCGGGGCGGAGGCGCAGGCCTGTTCCGTTCCCGAAGTGTGGCAGAGCCAGGGCCGCGACTGCCTGACGCTGGAGACCAGCCTGCCCGGCGTCTTCGCCGCCGGCGATCTGCGCAGCGGCTCGGTGAAGCGCGTGGCCTCCGCGGTCGGCGAAGGCGCGATGAGCATCCACTTCGTGCACCGCTACCTGGGCCACACGGCCGCACCCGGCGGCACCGACAGCTCCCCGCACACCCGTCCGAAGCAGTCCGCCTGGCTCGCATGACGCCCAGCGGGCCACGACATCACGTGAACAAGTCATCACGAGAAGAAGAAGAAGGAGGCGATGGCCATGGCCACGCCCGTCCGGCGTCACCGCGGTGGCGCACTGCAGGACAGGCCCGTCGGCTGGGCGCGCAATCCACTGACGGAGTTCGATCAACTGCTCAGCGAGATGAGCGGGCTGATGGAATCCACGGTGGGAAGCGCGGCGACCGCAGTCGCGTGGACGCCCCTGGCGGATGTCACGGAGTCCGACGGCGCCTTCCATATCGAGATCGAGCTTCCCGGCGTCAAGAAGAAGGACATCGACGTCGAAGCGAACGGTCAGGAGCTGGTGGTCACCGGAGACATCAAGAAGAAGGAACGCAAAGGCGTCCTGCGCCGGAGCACCCGCCGCACCGGGTCCTTCGAGTACCGGTTGCGGCTGCCAGGAGAGATCGACACCGAAAAGATCAATGCGCGGATCTCGGACGGGATGCTCGACATCACCGTCCCCAAGGCCGAGGTCGCAAGGCCCCGGCAGATCGAGATCAGCGAGACGAGTGAAAGCGCCGGGAGCAGCGGCTGAGTCGCGAACGCCGTGGGACCGGACACACCGTTCGGCCCCACGGCGGAGCCTGAGGGAGGCAGCGATGAAATACGACGGATTCCTCGCCCGGGTGCGCGAACGAGGCGAGTACAACAACCTGGAAGAGGCCGCGGACGTCTCCCACTCCGTGCTGCAAGTCCTGGCCCAGCGCATCAGCCCGGGAGAGATCAAGGACCTCGCATCGCAGCTGCCCGATCCGCTGGGACAAGTTCTGCACGATGCCCTACCTCAACAGGCGCGGAGCTTCGGAATCGAAGAGTTCTACCGCCGGGTCGCCGTGCGCACCGGTGCCCGGCCGCGCACGGCGCAGTGGGACGCCTCCGCTGTCCTGACCACCGTCGCCGACGCTGTCACCGGCGGAGAACTGAACCAGATCATCAGCCAACTCCCCTCCGGTTACGCGCTCCTGTTCGGCAAGGCCGACCTCGCGGACTGAGCCTGTGAAGCGCTGTCACTCACAGCAGGAGGTCGAAGACGGCTCGGGCCTCGTCCCAGTGCTGGGTCTGCGGGTTCTTCAGGTCGGGATGGAGAACCTTGAAGCACTTGGCCAGGGCCAGGCTGAGTCCGCCGACGATGTCCGGATAGGCCGCCTCGGTCTCGTCGTCGGGCGCGCGGTCCAGAGCGGGGTGCGCGGCGAGCTGTTCCAGGATCGGCTTGAGTTCCACTTCCTGGTCGATCTTCCGGAAGTGGTGAATGCTCTCCTGCAGGCCTTTCGTGATCGGCAGGTCACAGGTCCGGATGATGTCGCGCCCGTTGGCCTTGGCAGTGGCCTGGGCGACGGTCAGCAGGTCGTAGAGCTTGGCGTCGACGAAATCGCTGTAGCGCTTGAGATCGTTCTTGTCGACGTCCAGCCCGGCGGCCGCCCGGAAGAACTTTTCGAACCTGGCGATGGACATCACGGTCATGACGGCAACCTCCGTCTGCGGGCGCCGGGGTGGCTCCCGGCTCTCTGGGATTCCCCGTCAGCCTGGCCGACGGAGGCGCGCAACCGCATGCGCACGTCGGGCCCAATTAGTTTTTGCGTATTGCCCTGCCAGGGCAGGCCCTTGCCGGCCTCCGAAGCGGGGTGGCAGGTGGCGCGGCGTGCGAGTGCGGGCCAAGCTGGGTCGGAGCGGGTGCGCACGTTGTTACCTCGGCGGCACCTCTGGGCACTTGCGATCGAGGGGCAGCCGACGAGAAGGGCCCAGTCATGCGGGTGTCGTCCGAGGGCGTTACGGTCGTGGCTCTCCTGGCAGATCCGGACGCGCCGACGGAGATCGCGCAGCGCATGGCCGGGACACTTCCGGCTCGGCTCGCCGACAAGTCGGGCCAAGGGCGACGGTTCGACGTCGAGGTGGTCAGTGAGCCCTTCACCTCGGGGACGGAGGACCCGCCCACCTTGATGCGCCGGATCATGGACCGTGGGCGTGCGGAGAACTGGGACATCGTCGTTGCCCTCACCGACCTCCCACTGCACTCGAACGGGCGCAGGCTCGCTGTGAACCTCAATCACGAACACGGCCTGGCGCTGCTCTCCCTTCCGTCACTGGGGGGCCTGCGGCTGCAGTCGAGGGCCCTGCGGGCCGTCGTGGAAGCCGTGCTGGGCTTGACGGGCCCGCAGACCACTGGGGCTGAAGAACCTCCGCGAAGCCGGCCGCTCGCGGGGCCCTCGGGCACAGTCAGTGAGAAGGAGACCGACGATCTTCGGTACGTCGTCAGCGGACCGCGCGGTTATCTGCGGGTGCTCGTCGGGATGGTCCGCGCCAACCGGCCATGGCGGTTGGTGCCGGGTTTGTCGAAAGCCCTGGCGGCCGCACTCGCCACGGGAGCGGTCGCCACCGTGAACTCCACCGTCTGGGGCCTGGCCGCGTCCCAGAGCACCCCACGCCTCGTGATCGCCACGGTCGGGTCTGTCGCGATCATGATCGGCTGGCTGATCGTGGACGCGGAGCTGTGGCATCGATCGCCGGAGAGCTCACCGGAGGCGAGGCAGCGGGCACGGCTCTACAACGCCTCGACGGTCATGACCGTGGGGATCGGGGTGCTCGTCTGCTACGTGGGTCTGCTGGTCATCAACTGGGTGTGGGCGCTGTTCATCCTCAACGACCAGCTCTTCGCCTCCGTGACACGAAACCCACTGCACGCCGAGGAGTACTGGACGCTCGCCTGGTTCGTCGCTTCGGTCGCCACCGTCGGCGGGGCGCTGGGATCGGGCCTGGAGAGCGACGAGGCGATCCGGGCGGCCGCCTATTCCAAGCGCGAACAGGAACGTCGCCTCGCCCTCCTGGGCGATCAAGACGACCAGTCCTCGAAGTGAACCGATGAACCCGGGCGCGGTGCCGTCAGGAGGTGGCGGCTCTGCCGACGCCACCCGGCAGAGCGTTCCGGCCGGGCTCGCGCCCATGACGTGGCTGCGGGCCTTCCGGGAGGTCGTGCGATCCGGGCTCACGATCGAGGAGACGCGGCTGGAGCCTCTGCTCGCGTTGCGCACGGCCGCCGGCGTGGCGATCGTCATCGGGCCGACGCTGTGGCTGGTCTCCCCTGCGTATGCCGCGTCCGCCGCCCTCGGTGCCTACTCCGCGGGTGGGGCCACCTTCCAGCGCACGTGGCGTCCGCGCAAGGTGATCGCGCTCGGCGCGGGCGCCGGGCTGGCCCTCAGCACCTTCGTGGGCTACCTGGCGGCAGGACGACTCGTGACGTTCCTCCCGCTGCTGGCCGTGTGGGCCTTCGCCGCGGGCATGGCGTGGGCCGTCGGATCGACCGCCGGGATCGTCGCAGCTACGACCGTGGGCAGCATGCTGGTGACCGTCACCCTGCCCACGAGCGTCGGGCGAGCCCTGGAGCACACCGGGATCATCGCGCTCGGGGGCGTGGTGCAGGCCGTGCTGATCCTGCTGTTCCCGATCCGCCGCTGGGGTGCGCATCGTGACGCGCTCGCCGACGCCCTGGCCGCCGTCGCGGACTACGCCCGCCGGCTGAGGCACGACCCGACCGCCCCGTTCGACCCGGAGCCACTGATGACGGCCCGGGACGCGGCCGCCGTGACGCCATCACAGGCCCGAACCCGTCCGCCCGTCCTCCACGGCCCCCGGGGCCTCGCCGAGCGTATTCGGCCGGTCGTCGCCGTGCTCGCCGACCCGGACGTCGGCGCCCCAGCGGAGGGACCCGGGCGGGACCGCGCGCGGGAGCTGCTCAACGCGGCCGCCGACGTCCTGGACGCGGCCGCCCGTTCGATTCGCCGCGGCACTCCCGCCGGCGTGCCGCCCGGGAGCACGGACGCCCTTCGTGTCGGCGACGAGCACGAGGTACTGGAAGGGCCCGCCCGGCTGGCCGCCGAGCGTCTCGTGGAACTGCTCGGCGAGGCGCTGGAGATCGCCGGGAGCGGCGGCGCGCCCGGAACGGCGCCCACACCGCCCGACCCCGCGGACGCCGCCCGGTTCCTGGTGCGCCCGACGATGTTCCGGCTGGTCCCGGTCATCGTCCGGGCGGTGCGCCAGGAGCTCCGCTGGGACTCCCCGGTGTTCCGGCACGCCGTCCGCCTGGCGGCCGTGGCCACGGCCGGCTATCTGATCGCCGCCCGGCTGCCCCTCGGCCACGGCTACTGGGCGCCCATCGCCTCGGTGATGGTGATGCGGCCGGACTTCCACCGGACGTACGCGCGTGCGGTGGCCCGCCTCGCCGGGACCCTGGCGGGGGTCGCGCTCGCCACCGGCATGGTGCGGGCCCTGGGCCCGGACGCCCAGGTGTTCGGCGCGCTGGCGGTGGTCTCGGTGGGCTTGTCGTACACGCTGATCCGTACCGGCTACGCCTACTCCCAGTGCTTCACCGCCGCCTATGTCGTCTTCCTGCTCGGCATGGGCGGCCAAGGGTGGGAGCAGACGGTCCCGGAGCGGGTGGTGCTCACCCTGCTCGGCGGGGCCCTGGCGATGCTGGCATACGTGGTGTTCCCCGCATGGGAGACGCCCCGGCTGTCGGGCCGGCTCGCGGACTGGCTCGCCGCCAACGGCCGCTACGCGGCCGCGGTGCTCCGTGGCTACGCCGAACCGACCCGGGAGCGTCGTGCCGACATGCGGAAGGCTCTCCTGGAGAGCAGAGAGGCACGTGCCGCCTGGCAGGAGGCCTACGACCAGGCACAGCATGAACCGGTGCGCCCCAGGGGGTTGACGTCGCGCGAGGCGGAGGAGGCGCAGGAGGCGCTCAAGGGGTTCGGCCGGGCGGCCATGCTCATGGAGAGCCACGTCCCGCGGGGTGACAGCGGTCTCGTCCCCGAGGCGGAGCGGTTCGCCGAGGCCTTGGAGGCCGACACCGCGCAGGCGGCGGTCGACCTGCGGGAGCACAGGAATCCGGACTGGGGGCGCGTGGAGGAAGCGCTCGAAGCGTGGGAGGACGCCGCCGGCAACCGGAGCCCGGTCGTGCGGCGGGAGGCGGAACTGCAGAAACGGGCCTTGGAAGACCTCGCGACGGCCGTGAGCCGCACCCCCCTGGAACGGGACGTCGGTTCTGCTCGCGAGGAGCAGCGGGTGTGGGCCGCCGTCGCGGCGGAAGGTGACGGATCGGGACCCGCCCCTCGGGATGGGTGACGGCTCCGGCGGCGGACGGATCCTCGGCGTGCGGCGGCTCCCGGATCGGCCCGGCCGCACACCGGGCCGACGGGATTCACGCGGGGCCGATCGCGGCGAAGAACCGTTCCAGGCGCGGTTCGCCGGAGTGGTCGAAGACCGTCTCGGACGGGCCCTGGGCCAGAATGCGGCCCTGGTTCATGAAGACCACCCAGTCCGCGACCTCGCGGGCGAAGCGCATCTCGTGGGTGACGACGACCATGGTCGTGCCGTCGGCGGCGAGGTCGCTCATCACCGACAGCACCTCCCCCACCAGCTCGGGGTCGAGGGCCGAGGTCGGTTCGTCGAAGAGCAGCACGCTGGGGTCCATGGCCAGGGCGCGGGCGATGGCGACCCGTTGCTGCTGGCCGCCGGAGAGCTGGTGGGGGTATTTGTGCGCATGGGCGTCCAGGCCCACCTTGCCGAGCAGTTCGTGTGCCCGGCGTTCGGCGTCCGCCCGGCCGGACAGCCGCTGCTGGAGGGGCGCGAGGGTGATGTTCTGGAGCACGGTCCGGTGCGGGAAGAGGTTGAACCGCTGGAAGACCATGCCTACGTGACGACGCTGGGCGGCGAGTTCGCGGTCCTTGCCGCCCATGAGCCGGCCGTCGATCTCCACCCTGCCCTGGTCGGGCTGTTCCAGGTGGTTGAGTGTGCGGACGAGAGTGGTCTTGCCCGAGCCCGAGGGTCCGATGACGGCCACCACTTCACCGCGGTGCACATCGAGGTCCACGCCGTCCAGGACGGTCACCGGGCCGAACGATTTCCGCAGGCCCCGGGCCCGTACCACCACTTCGCCCTCGTGGGGGGTGCGGGGCCGGGTCCGCGTCGGGGCGGCGGGGACGGCCTCGTTCTCCGGGGCGGGTTCGGCCCCCGCCTTCGTACGGCGTCTGCGGACGTCGAGGCGGCGTTCGAGCACGGCCCGCAGCCGGTCGAAGACGGTGACCAGCATGACGTAGTAGAGGGCGACGGCCAGCAGCGTCTCCAGGACCAGGAAGTTCTGGGTGTACAGGCGCTGGCCGACCAGCAGCAGCTCGGCCAGGGAGATGGAGCTGACCAGCGAGGTCAGCTTGAGGATGCTGATGAACTCGTTGCCCAGCGCGGGAAGCGCGACGCGGAACGCCTGCGGCACCACCACGTGCCGCTGCACGCCCGCGTACGGGATGCCCAGCGCCTGTGCGGCCTCGCCCTGTTCCTTGCCCACGGCCAGCAGACCGCCGCGGTGGATCTCGGCGATGTACGCGGTCTCGCTGAGCACGAGCGCGACCAGGCCCGCGGTGAAGGGGCTCGACAACAGGGGCCGGAGCTCGGGGAAGAGCTGCGGCGAGTTGTAGACGAAGATCAGCAGGACCAGCAGGGGCAGGCTGCGGAAGAACCAGACGTACGCGGAGGCGAGCAGCCGGAGCGGATGCAGCCGCGACTGCTGGGCGAGGGCGACGAGCAGGCCCAGCGCGGTGGACAGGGCCCAGGCGGCGACGGCCAGTTCGACGACGAGCAGGGCTGCCCGCCACAGGTCGGCGTCGGCGAGCAGGCCGATGGTGTAGTGCCAGTCGAAGCTGCCCATGATCAGCTTGCCTCGGCCTGGCCGAGGTTGTACTTCTTCAGCAGCTTGGCGTAGGCGCCGTTCTTCTTCAGCTCGGCGAACGCGTCGGTGAGGGTCTTCTTCAGGGCGGTGTCGCCCCGCTTGACCGCGAGCCCGGACTGGACGGGGTAGATCAGCTCCTTGCTGGAGATGGTGAGCTTCCCGCCGGTCTTGTCGGCGGCGGCCTTGGCGACCGCGCCGTCGGTGACCTGTGCGTCCACCTGGCCGGACAGCAGCGCCTGGGTGCCTTCGGGATCGGTGCCGAACTCCCTTACGTCGATGGCCTTGCCGCCCTTGGCCTCGCACTCCTTGCTCGCCTCGTCGCGCAGTTTCCCGACGATCTGACCACCTTTGATCACCGCGACGGTCTTTCCGCACAGGCCGGTGACCCCGGTGGGCCGCAGGCTGCCCGAGGCCTGCACCACGATCGAGTTGCCGGTGGTGAAGTACGGGATGAAGTCGACCTGCTTCTTGCGCTCGTCGGTGATGTAGAGGTCGGACGCGATCACGTCGAAGTGGCCGGTGCCGAGGCCGGCTATGAGCTGCTCGAAGCGCGTGTCGACAAAGGTGGCCTTCAGCCCGGAGGCCTTGGCCAGGGCCCGGGAGATGTCCGGGTCGAAGCCCGCCGGTGTCTTGCCGGCCAGATAGGCGTACGGCGGATACGTCAGATCCGAGCCGACGGTCAGGGTGCCGACGGTCATGGTGCCCGAAGCGTCCGCCTCGGCCGTCGAGGAACCGCCGGAGCAGCCGGACAGGGCGAGGAGTACGCCGATGGCCCCGAGGGCCGTGGTGGAGCGGATGAGGGCGGGGACGGGGACGCGCATGGGAGGCCTCTCGACCGGAGCTGAGACTGTTGAACAATCTGGTTGCCGATGATGGTGGCGCCTCATTGTTTCAGCCAGGTAAAAGGCCGAAATTTCCCTGAATGCTGCTTGTCAGCAGGTCTCATCAAGCCACCATCCGAGCCTTTTTTGTTCAACAAATGCTGCGCTAGGGTGTGGCCATGTCGACTCAGAACAGTGCGGCGGCGGGGCGGCCCGTCCTGGTGACCGATGTGCTGCGCGAACGCATCGTCGAGGGGGACCTGCCGCCGGGCACCCCGCTGCGGGACGTGGCGCTCTCCGCCGAGCTCGGGGTGTCCCGCAACACCCTGCGGGAGGCCCTGCGCACCCTGCACGACGAGGGCCTGGTGACTCAGCGGCTGCACAAAGGGACAGCGGTGAAGACCCTGTCCGCCGAGGACGTGACGGACATCTACATCGCCCGCCGGACACTCGAACTCAGCGCCGTCGACGCGAGCCCACTCGCCCCGGAACCGCTGCTCGACGCGATGGAGGCCAAGGTCGCCGCCGCCGAACTGGCCGTGTCCGCCGAGGCATGGGACAAGGTCGGCACCGCGTCCCTGCGCTTCCACCAGTCGTTGGTGGCGCTGTTGTGCAGCGCCCGGCTGGACGGGTTCTTCCGGGTGACGATCGCCCAACTGCGGCTGGCCTTCGCCGTCATGGCGGACGAGGGCGCCTTCCAGGCCCCCTGGGTCGCCCGCGACCGCGAGATCTGCGACCTGGTCCGCGGCGGCCGACGCACGGACGCCGCGGCCGCACTGCGGCTCTACCTCGACGACTCGGAGCGCACGGTGCTCGACGCCGTACGCGCCAACTCCCGTACGACCACAGCACCGAAGGGCAAGCGATGACCTCCCCCACCGCATCCACGGCGTCCAAGGCGGCGGCCGCCTACCAGAGCACCAAGGGCGGCGCCCTCGATGTCGACCGAGCCTTCTACGACCGCTTCGCCGGAGTGGACCATGAGCTGGTGGACTCCTTCGAGATCCCGATACGCTCCGGCCGCGCCTGGACCGTCCCCCAGGGCCACCTGTGCCGGATCGTCACCGTCGACGGCCCCCAGGTCGGCGACCTCAACGTGTGGAACCTGGGCGACCCGCGCGAGCGCATGTGGGCCGCCCGCACCCGCCAGTTGCAGCGCGCGCACATCTCGACGTACGACCGGATCTGGTCCAACCTGCCGTTCCTGCGCCCGATGCTGACCGTCACCGCCGACTCGCTCGCGGGCTACGGCGTGGACGCCGACGGCGGACGCGTCCACGACCTGCTGGGCACCCGCTGCGACCCGTACGTCAACCGCATGCTCACCGGCGAGGACTTCGACTTCCACTGTCACTCGAACCTGGTCCGGGCCGTACTGCCGTACGGGCTGACCGAGTTCGACGTGCACGACGTGCTCAACGTCTTCCAGTGCACCGGCCTCAACGACGCCGACCAGTACTTCATGAAGGACTGCCCCGCGCGCCCCGGCGACCACTTCGAGTTCTTCGCCGAGGCCGACCTGCTCTGCGCCCTCTCCACCTGCCCCGGCGGCGACCTGTCCGTACCGCTGTGGGGCCCGGACGCCCGCGACCCCCTGGACGTCTGCCGCCCCCTGGGCGTCGAGGTCTACCGCCCCGACGCCGCCCTGCTGGACGGCTGGACCCCACCCGCGAGGGCCGCCTACCGCAACCTCCACGGCCTGCGCCTGCCCGACCACACCGAGGCCGCCGGCTGAACCGGCATCGCGCCATGGGGCGGGCCAAGAAGCCCGGGTCGTGCTCCACCTCGGCCAGCGGATAGCGGGTGACCGGGCCGCCCATGCCGAAGCCACCCGCGAGCTGCGCTGCCTGGCCTCTCCCTGGAGAGGTTGTCCAGCGTCAGGGCCCACGGTCCAGGTGGTGTCTTCAGTTCGCCACCGTCTGCTCGACTCCGGCTGTCACGAGGCCACCGTCAGCACGATCTTGCCCTGGATGTGGCCTCGCGCGGCTCGCGCGTGGGCGTCGGCCGCCTCGGACAGCGGGTAGGTGCTGTCCACCCCGACCGTGAGTGCGCCCTCGTCGAACAGGCACCCGATCTCGGCGAGTTGAGGGCCGTTGGAACGTACCTGAATGTTCGAGACGGTGATGTCCAGACGTGCCGTCTCTTCCGGGTCGTACGCGGCGAAGAACACCGGGAGCATTGTGCCTCCGCGCTTGAGCACGGTCAGGAAGCGTGCGCTGTCCGGGCCGCCGACGGTGTCGATCACCAGGTCGGCACCGTTGACCACGTCCGTGGCCTGTGTCGTGGTGTAGTCGATGAACTCATCGGCGCCGAGCTTGCGCAGGAACTGCTCGTGCCGGCCGGAGGCCACCGCGATGACGTGTGCCCCCTTCCATTTCGCCAACTGCACCGCGAAGTGGCCCACTCCACCGGCGGCCCCGTTGACCAGCACGGTCATCCCTGGCGTGATCGGCACCGGCTGGTGCACCTGGCCGGTGAACGGAGACGGCACGTCGTGGCCGAGATCGACCAGGTACTGCCAAGCCGTGAGCACGGCCATCGGCGCCCCAGCCGCCTGCACGTGGTCGACACCGGCCGGCTTGTGAGCCAGGTCAGACGCCGGCGCGGCCACGTACTGGGCGTACGTCCGGCCGTCGAAGCCGGGGAAGCGCAGCATGCCGAAGACCTCGTCACCAACGGCGAACCCCCGCACGTCCGGAGCGACCGCCTCGACCACGCCCGACATGTCCGTTCCAGGGATCAGGGGACATTCCAGCACCGGCCTCATCTCGGCCGGCATGACCGTCATCCCCTCACGCAGGTACCAGTCCGGCGGGTTGATGCCCGCCGCGTGCACCCGGACGAGCACCTCGCCCGGGCCGATCCCGGGAACCGGCACCTCGTCGTACCGCAGAACTTCCGGCCCGCCCGCCGCATGGAACTGAATCGCCTTCATCGCGCCTGTCGCTTTCTCGGGGAAACGTTGCTTCTTGAGTCAAAGCCCGGGGCGGCTCCGCCGTCCAAGACCGGTCCGGCAACCGGATCATTCCGAAACGGCATGACGCGTACCCTGCCAGGGTGAACGACCTCGGACAGGACCTGGAACTGCGGCTCGTGCGGTACTTCACCGTCGTGGCGGCGCACCAGCACTTCGGCCGGGCCGCCGCCGACCTGCACGTGGCCCAGCCGGCGCTGAGCCGCCAGATCCAACGGCTCGAGAGATACCTCGGCACACGGCTGCTGGACCGCACCCCCCGGGGAGCCCGGCTCACGCCGGCCGGCCAGGCCTTCCTCCCCCGCGCCCAAGCCCTGCTGCAAGCAGCCCGCCAGGCCGAACAGGCCGTTCGGGAACAAGCCCAGACCGAACGCATCGCCATCGGTTACGTCGAAGACCTGGTGATCACTGCCGCCGTACGGGAACTGCGCCACCGCCACCCCAACGCCGAGATCACCACCCGGCATCTGAACTGCCGCGACGTCGGGGCACTGGCTGACAAGCGCGTCGACGCCCTGATCGCGCGGGCCCCGCTGCCGCTCGCCGCCGACGACATGTCCACCACCCCGCTGTACGAGGAGCCCCGGATGCTCGTCGTCCCTCACGACCATCCCCTGGCCGACCGCGCGTCGGTGACCGCGGAAGAACTGGCCGGCGCAGAGGTGGCGCCGTGCGCGTTCGAGACCGCTGACTGGGTTTCCTACCGGATCCTCGGGGCCGGCGTGCCGCCGATCGAGAGCTACGAGGACAAGCTCGAACTCGTCGCGAGCGGCAGGGCCATCGCCGTGCTTCCGGTCGGCGATCGGCGGAGCTCACTGCGTCCCGATCTCGTCACCGTCCCGGTCGAGGGCGCTCCCCCCAGCCGGGTCGTCCTGGTCAGCCGTAAGGGCGACCCGAATCCGATGATCGGGAATCTCCGGCTGGCCGCCAAGGCCGTCCTGACCGCCCCGGCATCCTGACCGGCACCGGCTCGGGCAACTGGTCACGAACGCCCTGGTGTTGGGCGTGGTCAGTGAAGGGCTTGACTACGTTGGCTAATCGGAATAGCTTTTTGGCTATCGCTATTAGCCGTGGAGGTCGACATGACCGAGTTCCTGAACGTGGAAGGCGGGGCCCTCGCCTACGAGGTGACCGGCTCCGGGCCGCTGATGGTGCTTGCGCACGGGATCGGTCAGAGTCGCGACGCCTATCGGTTCATGGTCCCGGAGCTGGTGGCCGCCGGTTACCGGGTCGCGGCCGTGGACCTGCGAGGCAGCGGCGAGTCGACCGCGACGTGGCCGTCCTACACCCGCACCGACATCGCCGGCGACCTGATCGCACTGATCCAGCACCTCGGCGGCCCCGCGGTGCTGGTCGGCCACTCCATCTCCGGCGGAGCCGCGACGATCGCCGCCGCCAAGGCGCCGACGCTCGTGAACGCCGTCGTCGAACTGACGCCGTTCACCCGCAAGGTCGAGTACTCGCTGAGTGCCCTGGGGCTGTCCCGCTACCGCAGGGGCGCGACAGCGATCGCGGCCGTCGCGCTGCTCGGCAGCCACAAGCAGTGGCGGAAGTACCTGGAGATCGCGACCCCGGAACCGCGCCCGGCGGACTGGGCCGCGAGCCTGGAGCGCACCGACGCGATGCTGCGCGAACCGGGCCGCATGAAGGCCCTGCGGAAGCAGATGAACAGCGCCGCCGACGCCGGCGCTCAACTGCCCAACGTGCACTGCCCGGTTCTGGTCGTCATGGGCGCCCTCGATCCCGACTGGGGTGACCCGAAGGCCGAGGGAGAGGCCATCGTGGACGCGCTGCCCGAGGGCGTCGGCCGACTTGAGACGCTCCCGGGGGCCGGCCACTATCCACACGTCCAGTTCCCGTCGGAAGTGGTCGGCCTGGTGCGCTCGTTCCTGGAGACTGCCCGTGCCTAGGGCCGGACTCGACCGGGCCACGCTCATCGCGGCCGCGTCCGAACTCGCCGACGAGGTCGGCTTCGCCGGCCTGACCATGGGCCTGCTCGCCGAGCGGGTCGGCGTGCGTACACCGTCGCTGTACAAGCACGTCGATTCGCTGGACGCCCTCCAGCGGGGCGTCGGCCTCCAGGCCGTCCGCGACATCGGCGCCGTCCTGACCCGGGCCGCCGTCGGCCGGTCCGGTCCGGAAGCCGTCCACGCGATCGCCGAGACGTTCCGGAAGTGGGCTCTCGACCACCCCGGCCGGTACGCCGCCAGCGTGCGCGCCCCGCGTGCCGAAGACGACGAATACCAGGCCGTGGCCCGGGAAACGGTGCAGATCCTGTTCGACGTGGTCGCCGGCTTCGGGCTGACCGACGAGCGCGCCATCGACGCGGTCCGAGCCCTGCGCACCGTCATCCACGGCTTCCTCGGCCTCGAAAGCGACGGCGCCTTCCAGATGGAACGCGACCCCTCCGACAGCTACCGGTTCGTCATCGACACGCTCATCAACGGCATGCGGGCCGAGGCCGCCACCGGAGGGTCCGACACCTCGCCGCTCCGCGCCGGGCAGGGTTCATGACCCGGCCCGCCGCCCCGGCGGCTCCTCCGGGGCACTGACGGCGCCGGCAAAGGGAAGGGCCGCCTCGAAGGTGGCGTAGGGGCGCGCTGAAGCTCAGGCGCTGATGTCCGTGGCGGTCCCGGTGGGCAGCCAGCGGAAGCGGTTGCGGATGTCTGCGGGGGCGCGGGCGAGTTCGTGCTCGATGGCCTCGCGGCCCTCATGGAAGTGGTGCCAGCCCTCGTAGTGGACGGGAATGGCGGTGCGGGGGCGCAGCACGCTGCACAGGCTCACGGCCTGGGCGGCGGTCATGGTGTAGCGGACCGGTCCGGTGATCGGGAAGCGCACGCCGCCGACATGCAGCAGCGCGGTGCCCACCGTCAGGCGTTGGGCCACCTCGCGCACCCCGCCGTACAGGACGGTGTCCCCGGAGATCCACAGCGCGCCGTGCTGCTGGCCCTCCCAGGTGAGGGCGAAGCCCGTGACCTGTCCGGTCAGGGGCCGGGACAGGGGTGGGCCGTGGCGGGCCGGGGTCGCGGTGACGGTGAGGGCGGGGCGGCCCGGGGCGTGCAGGTGGGTCACGGTCCACGGGGCGAGGCCGCGGGCCGTCGAGCCGAGCCGGCGGGCGCCGGCGGGAGTGGTGAGAACGGTCCGGGCGGTGCGCAGGACGTCGCGTCCGGTGCGGTCGAGGTTGTCGCCGTGCTGGTCGTGGCTGAGCAGGACGGCGTCGATCGGCGGCAGGTCGGCGGCGGCGAGGGCGGGGCCGGTGGACTTGTGGGAGGAGGTGCCCCAGCCGAAGGTGTAGCGCTGCCCGGGCGGGTCGAAGGTGGGGTCGGTCAACAGCCGCCAGCCGCCCGTCTCGATGAGGGTGGTCGGGCCGCCGATGTGGGTGATCCGCAGGTCGCTCATGAGGCTGCTTCCTTCCAGGTCCGGGACGCGCGCCGTCCGTCCCGGACCTGGCGACGAGGGCTCAGGCGTGGGCGAGGGCCCAGTCCAGGGCGTGATCGGCGACCTCTTCCCAACCCTCCTGGGCAGGCATCAGATGGGAGCGGCCGGGGAACACCGTGACCTCGGTGACGGTGCCCTCGGCCTTGTAGTGCTTCGCGTTGGACTGCTGCACCTTGGGCGGCATCAGGTGGTCGTTCTCACCCGCACAGAACAGCAGCGGTGCCCGCCCCGTGTTGTGGTAGTCGACGTAGGTGTCGGTGTGGCCGGGGTGGATGTTGGCCAGCGCGCTGCCCCAGACGATGCTGCCGGGAGCGGGGATGTGGTAGCGCTCGTACGTGGCGTGGGCCTGCTCCTCGGGGAAGGTGTTGGTGAAGGCGTAGCGCCAGTGGTCGTAGTCGAAACCGACGGCGCGGTGGCGGTTGGCCGGGTTCTTCAGCACCGGGAAGGTCGAGCGGACCTGGGACAGCGGTACGACGGCCACGCCTTCGGTGGGTGCGGAGTTGATCGCCACTCCGGCGGCACCGAAGCCGCGGTCGAGCAGGAGCTGGGTGAACGCGCCGCCCGCGGAGTGCCCCATGATGACCGGCGGCCGGTCCAGCTCGGTGATGACCTTCTCCAGGCCGGCGATGATGGCGGGGACGGTCACGGTCTCGATCGGGGTCGGGTCGGCGTTGAGGGCCTCGACCTCCACCTCGAAACCGGGGTAGGCCGGGGCGATGACGCGGAAGCCCTTGCTCTGGTAGTGGGCGATCCAGTGCTCCCAGGCGCGCGGTGTCACCCAGAAGCCGTGGACGAGGACGATGGTGTCGGGTTGCATCGGTGTGCTCCTCAGCGGGTGGCCTGGTGGGCAGCCTGGATCTGGCGGACCACGATGTCGGGGTGGGACATCATCACGACGTGGGACGATCCCTTGACCTCGACCGAGCGGCTGTGGGCGCGCTCGGCCATGTAGCGCTGCACGGCGGCCGGGATGACGTTGTCGTCGGTGGGGATGACGTACCAGGACGGCAGGGTCTTCCATGCCGGTGCGCCGCTGGGTCCGGCCAGCCCGCCGACGCTGCCGGGGCGTTGTGCGGCCGCCATCAGCCGGGTCTGGGAGGAGGGCAGGTCGGCGGCGAACACCTCGCGGAACTTGGCCGGGTCGATGTAGCCGTCCTGGCCGGTGCTGCCGTCCGGCAGCGGGTAGTCGCGGGCGACCAGCGCGTCCGGCAGCTTGCTGCCGGGGAACTTGCCGGCCAGTTGCAGCGCGCTCTCGCCCTGGTCGGGGGCGAACGCGGCGACGTAGACGAGGGCCTTGACGTTGGCGTGGCCGCGGGCGGCGTTGGTGATGACCTCGCCGCCGTAGGAGTGGCCGACCAGGATGACCGGGCCCTTGATCGAGTCGAGGACGCTGGAGGCATAGGCCGAGTCGCCGCCCAGGTCGCGCAGCGGGTTGGCCGGAGCGATGACCGGGTAGCCGGCCTTCTGCAGGGCGGCGATGGTCCGGTACCAGCCGGAGGCGTCGGCGAAGACACCGTGGACGAGCACGACGGTCGGCTTGGGGCCGCTCGTGTGCGCCGTGTGGGCGGAGACGGGGGCGACTGCTCCGCCCACACCGGCCACGAGGGCGGCGGCGAGCAGGCACGCGCTGACGGTACGGCGGCGAGGCCGCTGACCTCTGAAGATCATGTGTTGGCTCCGGTGCTCGGGCGGCCCCGACGGACGGCCGGGGACGCGGGCGTCACTCCGTCAGGAGCTGAGGAAGTCCAGCAGGTCGGCGCTGAGCTGCTCTTTGTGGGTGTCCGTGATGCCGTGCGGGGCGCCGGGGTAGACCTTGAGCGTCGCGTTCTTGATCCGGTCGGCCGACGCCTTGCCCCCGACCTCGAAGGGCACCACCTGGTCGTCGTCCCCGTGGATCACCAGCGTGGGCACGTCGATCGCGTCCAGGTCGGCGCGGAAGTCGGTCGCGGAGAAGGCCGCGATGCACTCGTAGGCGTTGCGGTGCCCGGCCTGCAGGCCCTGGCGCCAGAACGCGTCGCGGGTTCCCTGCGAGACGTCGGCGCCGGGACGGTTGTTGCCGAAGAACGGCCCGTCGGCCAGGTCACGGTAGACCTGGGAGCGGTCGGCCAGCGAGCCGGCGCGGATCTCGTCGAAGACCCCGACCGGAACGCCGCCGGGGTTGTCGTCGGTCTTGAGCATGAACGGCGGCACGGCGGAGACGAGCACGACCTGGGCCAGGCGGGACGTGCCGTGCCGGCCGATGTAGCGGACGACCTCGCCGCCACCGGTGGAGAACCCGACCAGGGTGGCCTCGTTCAGGTCGAGTGTGTCGATGAGCGTGGCGAGGTCGTCGGCGTAGGTGTCCATCTCGTTGCCGTCCCACGTCTGGGTGGAACGGCCGTGCCCGCGCCGGTCGTGTGCGATGACCCGGTAGCCGTTCTCGGCCAGGAACAGCTGCTGCGCCTCCCAGCTGTCGGAGTTCAGCGGCCAGCCGTGGCTGAGCACGACCGGACGGCCGGCACCCCAGTCCTTGTAGAAGATCTGGGCGTCGTCGGATGCGGTGACGAAGGGCATGGGCTTCTCCCAACCGGTGGCCGGGGCGCCGCATGAACCCGTCCTCCCTGCCGCACCCCGTAGTCGTGAAGGACTGGTGCGCGAGCCTGGCACGGGCACGATCACTCGGATTGACCCTGCGTGTCAGGGCCTGTCCCCTGCCTGCCACACCTCCGGCCGCAGCCCTCACACACCTCTGCAGCATCGCGAGCCACAGCAGACATGTACGCATGCCTGTGTGTTGTGCATGCATCTTTGCCCGGAAAGCTCCGCACCGCGGACACTCGCACCCTGGGCGGCGGTCTGACGCCGCCGGGAACGGGAGGCGCAGTGCTCGTCCTCGACACCAACGACCTTCGGGTCGGTGACCGGATCGCGGCCTTCGAGGCGGTGGCCGCCGGTGAAGGCGGCGTCTCCTCCGTCCAGGAGGAGCAGCCCGAGGCCACGACCTGGAAACGACTCGAACTCTGGCACCTCGGCCCGCTCACGCTCTTCCACACCCAGGGCACAGGGATGCGCATCACGCGCTCACTCCGGCAGGCGCGGCGCGATGTGATGGACAGCGTCGCGATCAATATTCACCGCCAGGGAGTCGGCGGTTTCGCCTGGGCCGACCATCGTCAGCACATCGGCCCGGACAGCGCGACCCTGCACCACATGCCGGCCGGATACGAGTACTGGTGGTCCGGCCTCGGCAGCACGCTGGCCCTGATGTTCGACACCGAACGCCTCAGCCTGCCCGAGGAGACGATCCGCGCGTCCATCCCGACGCTCGAGCACAGCCCCATCGGACGGCTGCTGATCAACCACGTTCTCGGCATGCACCGCATCGCCGACCAGATCACCATGGGCCCCGAAGCCGATGCCCTCGCCTCCGCCACCATGGAACTCGTCCGAGCCTGGGTGGTGTCCGTCGCCGGCGACGATCCCACCCGCCGGGCCGTCGCACGGGAAACCCTCCTCACCCGTGTCCTGGCCTACGCCCGCGCCCACCTCAGGGAACCCGACCTCACCCCGCAGCGGATCGCCTGGGCCCACAACACCTCCGTGCGGACGCTGTACCGGTTGTGCGACGACGGCGGAGTCAGTCTCGAGAAGTGGATCATCCGCCGCCGGCTGGAGGGCGCCCGTGCCGACCTCGCGGCCCTTCGACACGCGCACCGCACGATCGACACCATCGCCCGCAGCTGGGGCTTCACCAACCCCGCGTTCTTCTCCCGCCGCTTCCGCCAGACTTACGGCACCACGCCCAGCCAATGGCGGAGAGTCTCTCAGCAGGGCCGGCTCCTGCTCCCACCGGACGATCTCTGACCAACCTCCCCGGCCGACGCCGCCGAAGGGCCGACCAAGCGCGCCCGTGTCCGGGCCCTGCGGGTCACGGTGCCGGAACCGTGCCCCCGGCCGGTTCCAGGGCCTGCCGGTTCTCCCCCGTCGCCCCGCGCGCGTCGAGACCGCGCGAGGCGTTCCCGGGGCCGCGGGTGAGGGCCTGGACCAACCACTGGTGAATCTCGTTCATGCTCGGCAGTGCGGGCAGCTCGGTGTTCTCCGGCACGGTGACCTCCTCGGACAGGAATGCTGATGCACGGACAGGGGTGGTGGACCCGACTCCAGTGGTGCCCAGCCCCTACGGCAGGGTGACGACCTGCCCGGCGTAGGACAGGCCGGCGCCGAAGCCGATGGTGAGGGCCAGGCCACCGCTGGAGGCCTCGCCGGCCGCGAGAACCTCCTCGATGGCCAACGGGATCGAGGCCGCCGAGGTGTTGCCCTGGCGCACCACGCTGTGGGCCACGGCCACGTGGGGCGGCAGTTCGAGGGTTCTGGCGAGTGCGTCGACAATGCGGAGGTTGGCCTGGTGCGGGATGAAGGCGGCGAGTTGGCCGGCGGTGACACCGGCCGCCTCCAGCGCCTGCCGGGCGGCCTGGGCCATCTGGTAGACGGCCCAGCGGAAGACGGTCTGTCCCTGCATGGACAGGGCGGGGAAGCGTTCGGGCCGACCGGTTCGTAAGTCGAGCCAGGACGAGGTCTGGTCGATGGCCGTGCGCTGGGAGCCGTCGGCGCCCCAGACCACGGGGCCGACGCCTGGCACGGTGGAAGGGCCGACCACCGCCGCGCCGGCGCCGTCGCCGAAGAGGAAGGCGGTCGCACGGTCGTCGAGGTCGATGAGATCGGACATCCGCTCGGTGCCTACCAGCAGTACGTGCTCGGCGCTGCCGCCTCGGACCAGGTCGCCGGCCAGCGCGAGGCCGTGGGTGAAGCCGGCGCAGGCCGCGGACAGGTCGAATGCGGCGGCCCGTTCCGCCCCCACGAGGTGGGCGATCTCGGTGGCGGCGGCCGGGAGTTGACGGAAATGCGTGGAGGTCGCGACGATCACACAGCCGATCCGGTCAGGGGTGACCCCGGCCATGGCCAGGGCCTTGCCGGCGGCCGCCACGCCCATGGACGCGATCGTCTCCTGCGGACCTGCCCAGCGGCGTTCGGCGATACCGGAGCGGTCCCGTATCCACTGGTCGCTGGAGTCGATCCTGGGCGCTATCTCGTCGTTGGTCACCACGCGGGACGGCAGGTAGCCGCCCACGCCGAGGATGCGGGCGTGTGCCGGTGCGACCGGCTGGCGAAGCACTGAGGCGGTGGCGGACACTGCGGAGCTCCGGGGGTGGGGACGGTCAGGGGCGGCGGACGCGGTGGGCCCGTGGTGGCGTGGGGCGCCGACCGGAGGGGGCGGGCCCACCGCGGGGAGCGCGGTGCTGCTCAGTCCAGGCCGCGCAGGATGTGTGGTTCACCGGGCTCGCCGGCGCAATCGGCCAGGTGCAGGGGCATCGGCTGCGACCAGTCGTCGTCGACTACCGAGGGGACGGAGACCGGCGGGGCCGTTGTCGGCGGCGGCGCGGGGTGTGCGGCCGGCTCCATGTCACACCGTCCCGGCCGGCGCGCCGCGGCCCTCCGCCCGCACCGCCAGCCGGCCGAGCCGCAGCTCGGCGACTCCCGCGAAGGCCGGCCGGAGCACGGCCGCCAGCGCCCCCCGGTGCTCGAAGGTGTGCCGGACGTGGGCACCCCCGTGATGGGCGGTCAGCTCCCAGCTGTGGTCCTCACGGAAGCCGACCGTCTCCCAGTGGGCCTCGATCAGCGGGCCCGTGATCGAGCGGTACTCCAGGAAGCCCGACAGGCCGCCTTTGACCTTGACGGGGTAACGCTGGCCGACGGCTGCGGTCCGCGGTGCCTCGATCGACAGGAACGCGGGGTTCCAGTCGGCGAGGGCCGCGGGTTCGAGCAGGACCTGCCGGACCACGTCCACGGGGGCGTTGATCAGTACATGCGCGCTGTGAACGGTCATCGCTCAGTACCTGACCCCTCCGTCGGCATGGACCGTGGTGGCGTTGATGTAGTCGGCCGCGGGGCCGGCCAGGAAAGCGATGGTGTCCGCCACCTGCTGGCCGTCGCCCAGCCCCATCAGGGCACGGTTGGCCATGTAGCTGCGCCGCTCGGGGTCCACGGCCGTACCCATACCGGTGTCCAGGATCCCCGGCGCGAGGGTGACGGTACGGACGTTGTAGGCGGCGTATTCCTGAGCGACGCTCAGGGCGAGGCCGTGCAGACCGGCCTTGGAGGACGCGTAGGCGGCCTGGCCGGCGTTGCCCATCGTGGCAGCGAGCGAGGACACGTAGACGATCCGCCCGTAGCGGCCCCGCATCATGACCTTCAGGGCGTGCTTGGTGGCGAGGAACGCGCCGCGCAGGTTGACCCGGTGGACCTCGTCCCAGTCCTCCACCGGCATCTGGACCAGGAGTTGGTCGCGGGCGATGCCGGCGTTGTAGACGAGCACGTGGAGCCGGCCGAGCCGGCGGGCCGTGGCGGCGAGGTTTTCGGCGGTGTCGCCCTCGGCCACATCGCCGGCGACGAGATGCAGCCGGTCACCGTACTTGTCGGCGAGCCGTGCCAGGTCCTCCGACGGGGAGCGGTGGTTGGCGACCACCCGGGCGCCCTGCCTCAGCAGGGTCTCTGTGGTCAGCAGCCCCAGCCCCCGCCCTGCACCGGTGACGATGACCACCCGCCCGTCATGGGCGCCGGGCGGGACGACCGGGGTGTCGGCCGTTTCGTGGCCACTGTTCATGAGGAGGTCTCCCATTCGGATGGCGAGGCGGAGGCCGCCGGGGCGAAGAAGTGGTTGCTGAGCGGGAGGATCCGGTCCTCGGTGAGGGTGCGTACCGTGCGCAGCCGGCCGAAGCGCAGGTTCGACGCCTCGGAATCCGGCTCCTCCAGCAGCAGGGGCGGCAGGAGGGCGTCCGGAAGGCTGGCGAGCATCCGGTCGGTGTCGCGCAGGAAGCGCAGTCCGCGCCGGCGGAGGTCGTCCGGCAGCCAGTCGAGAGCGGTCAGGTGGAGGTACGCCAGGGCACCGTCAGTGGTGACCTTGATCCGGTCCGCGAGCTCGGCCGGGATGGAGGCGGCTTCCTCGACGTACATCGGGATGGTGGTGTCCTCCTCGCCCAGCATGACGAGGACGTTCCCGCCGTCGGCGAGGTGGTCGAGCACAGAGGCTGCCTCGGCTGGGGAGGGCCACAGCCCGGAAGGGACATAGTGTCCCGGGTCCGCGGCGGACCAGAGGAGCCGGGGAGGTCCGTCGAAGACCACCAGGGTGTTGCCGTGTCTCAGGATCGGGGACGAATGCATGAGGATGTCACCCCACCGGAGTCGAGTCAGTGCTGTGGTCCGCAGTCAGCCGGGAGAGAAGGGCGGCGGCCCGGCTCTTGCGGTCCTCGGTGCGTGTGTCGGGTGCGGGGGCGGCGACGATGCCGCGTAACTGGTCCACCGCGCCGGCGCTGTCGCCGGTCTTGATCAGCCCTTCGGCGTAGGCCATGGGGTAGCGGGTGTCAGGGGCCCCGATCCTGGCGGCGTGCTGCAGATGCCGCAGACCTTCCTCCGGCCGGCCGCCGAGCCTCCGGGGTGCCTCGAGGTACCAGCGACCCATGAGGTAGTTGCCCATCAGGTGGTCGGGGTTCGCGTCGATCACCCGCTGGGCTTCGCGGCGCAAGCGGGGCAGCAGCCGCAGCCGTCGTGGCAGGGAGGCGTCCATCATGCGTAGCCCGGTGAGCCGGGCTTCCACTGCCAGGGCGTCCACATTGCCCGGGTCCATTCGCTTGGCCAGGGTGACCAGGGACGCGGCCTGTTCCATCCGGTGGGCGGCCGGCTGGGTGTCGGTACGGCTGAGCATGGTCTCGACGGTTGCCCCGGCCCGGTCGGCCAGCTCCTGGGCCGCCTGCCGGTCGCGCTGCGGTGTGGGGTTACGGGCGGCGTCCACCAGCGACACCAGTGCCTCGCGGGCCGCCACGGACAGAGCCGCCACGCGTTGGGGACGGGGCAGCGCGGAGTCGACGTCCAGGGGGGCGCCGAACACGACCCGTATCTCGGTCCGGCGGGGCAAGTACGCCCCCTTGGGCAGGACGTGCTGAACGCCCCACATGCCCACCGGGATCACCGGTACACCGGACCGGACGGCAAAACGGAACGCGCCGTCCTTGAAGGGCAGCAGCGGCCACCCGGGGCCGCGGGTCCCCTCCGGGTAGACCACGAGGATGCTGCCCTCGGTGAACACCCGCCCCACCGACGCGAGCAGGTCCCGGCCGGGCTGGTCGCGATCGACCGGTATGCCGCCCATCACGGTCGTCCACCTGCGGCGCACCGGATGGACGAACGCCTCCGCCTTGGTCAGGAAGTAGGACTTGGGCCTGTCGCGCAGGAGGTTCATCAGCGCGTCCTGCACGAAGTGGTCGGCGAAACTGCTGTGGTTGGGGACAAGGACGAAGGGTCCGTCCGCCGGTATGTGGTGAACTCCTTCGACGCCGGCGAGGTACCGGTGCACGACTGCCGGCCGGGAGACGGCATGCGTGACACCGGTAATCAGCCGGTCAGTGCGGCTCACTTCGCCTCTGCGGTCTGGCGCGCGGCGAACTCCCGCAGCTTCTCGATGCTGGTGAGGACCAGGCCCTCACGACGGGCGAACTCGGCCAGCTGAGGCAGGCGCGCCATCGTGCCGTCCTCAAGGATGATCTCGACGATGACGCCGGCCGGGGCGAGACCCGCGAAGCGGGCCAGGTCGACGGCCGCCTCGGTGTGGCCCGGGCGCTCCAGGACGCCGCCCGGCCGGGCGATCAGCGGGAAGATGTGGCCGGGGCGGCGCAGGTCCTCGCTGGTGCCGTTGAGCATCAGGTCGATCGTCTTGGCGCGGTCCGGGGCGGATATACCGGTGGTGACACCGTGCTCCGGGCCCGCGTCGACGCTGACGGTGAAGGCGGTGCCGTTGTGGTCCTCGTTGCGTTCCACCATCGGAGGCAGCCGCAGTTCGGCGGCGCGCTCCTCGGTGACGGACACGCATACCAGGCCGCGGCCGTGCGTGATCATGTAGTTGATGGCGGCGGCGTCGGCGAACTCGGCCGCGACGATCAGGTCGCCTTCGTTCTCCCTGTCTTCGTCGTCCACTACGACGATCAGCTCGCCGCGGGCGATGGCCGCGACCGCCTTCTCGGCTTCGTCGAGAACGATCGAGGGGGCGTCCAGGGGCTGCACGGTCATGGGACTTCCTTTGGTCGCAGGTGCGGTGGGGAACGCAGGTGCGTGAGCGGTGCCGTACTCGTGCCCGGGATTCGATGACTCAACATCGATACCTCGTCACTGATGTCAGAGCATGCATGTTATGACATCGGTGATGCAACACCATCTTGTTAAAGTTTTGAGTAAAGCTGCGGGATTTTCATTGGGCGGAAGGGGTGACAACCCCCTGGGACCCGAGGTATTCATGACGTATCATCGAATGATGTTGCATTGATGTTTCCTCATCGGCATATGCGAACGATGAGCGAGCCGAATCTCTCCACGATCGTGAGGTGTCGCATGCCCCCGACCACGCCCGCCCCAGCCGCGGCGCGCACGCAGGAAGACACGGAACTGCGCTATCTGATCCTGGCGGCCCAGCGGGAAGGCGCCCGGTACCTGGCCGCCCAGCTCAGGCCGCTGAACCTGACGCCGGCGCAGGCAGAAATCCTGCTCGTGCTGTCGGAGCGGGCCCCGCTCACGCTCGCCGAGGTGGGGCGCCTCATCGTGTGCGAGAGCGGCAGTCCGAGCCGCATCGTGGACACGCTGGTCAAGGGCGGGCTGGTCAGTCGGGAGCCGGGACAGGTGGACCGCCGAGTGGTGTACCTGGGCCTCACGGCCGAGGGCGAGGACCTGCTGCCGGTTCTGCGGGGCATCGACGCGGCGGTGGACGCGGCGGCGGGTGACCAGCTGAGCGCCAACGAGAAGCGCGTGATGATCGGCGCCCTGCGCCGGGCCATCGACGGTACCGTCAGCGGCGACGCCCTGGCGGCCCGCTTCCCGCGCAACGGGTGAACCACGGCAGAACCTCTGGGCGGGACCTCTCAACTGATACGGACGGCACAGCGCGTACACCCCCATCTGTATCGCCTCGGAGAGGCACGCAAAATCTAGAGGCCCCACAGAACGATCACAAGCACGCGGAGTTAAGGCTCGATTACGGGTCGGTACGACAGCAGTGCAGTTGCCCCGTGTGACCTGCTCCAGCGGCCCTCGGACACGGTCTCTCGCAGCAAGCCGATCTTGTCACCAGCTCGACACGACTGGAGTATCTGCGCCATGAACGCGATCCGCACGGCCAGGGCGCGCGCCCGCGAGGAGCTGATCGACAAGATCAAAATGTCGGCCCGCGGGCAACTCGCGCTCCAGGGGGCCGCGTCCCTGTCGCTGCGCGCAGTGGCGCGTGAGCTTGGCATGACCTCGTCGGCCGTCTACCGGTACTTCCCCAGCCGCGACGACCTGCTCACCGCGCTCATCGTGGACGGCTTCGACGCGCTCGGCGAGTGCGCGGAAGACGCGGCGGCCGACGCGCCGTCACACAGCACGCCGGCCGCCCGTTGGCAGGTCGTCTGGGAGGCCGTACGGGCCTGGGCGGTGGCGAACCCGCACGAGTACGCGCTGCTCTACGGCTCCCCCGTGCCCGACTATGCGGCCCCTGAGAACACCGTGGGCCCAGCGGCCCGGGTCGGCCTGGTGCTCATCGCCCTGGCCGGCGAGGCCCTGTCACAAGGCACCCTGCAGCCGGTGCAACGGACGGTCCCGGTGGTGGAGTCCGCGGCGGGCGGACTGCCGAACTGGGCAGCTGCGCGCCTGGTGGAGTGCTGGACCCAGCTCTTCGGCCTCATCAGCTTCGAGTTGTTCGGGCATCTACGGGGCGTGGTCGAGGAGCCGGGCGAGTTCTTCGCTCAGACGGTGCGCGAGACCGGCGCGTGGCTGGGCTGAGCGTCCGCCGCCCAGTCGCGTATCGCCGCGGTGTGCGCCGACATCAGCAGAGCGATGGTCTGGGCCCGGCTGCGTGAAGGCGTGTCGTTCCAGGCGCACAACAGCTCCCAGTCGTCGAAATGCGCTGTGCCGTGGGGGTCGACCCGGCTGCGGATGACCGACAGGGCCAGCCGGGAGGTCCCGTTCTGCGCTCTCGCGTCGCCGGTCGCCGCCCACAGCAGGGCGCCGGTCAGGCTGGCCGCCTCCGGCCGGTGCGGGGAACCCACGTACAGCAGCCCCTCGCCGCGGCACCAGCCGCGCTCGGCGATCAACCGGGCTCCGCGCCGGAAGATGCCGCTCACCAGCGGCAGGACCGCGACGGGCTGCTGGAGGAGGGGAGGCACGGATGACGTCGTCATGTCGGTCAGCTCGCTTTCCGGAGGAGCAGGTTGAGCGGGAACGGGGTGTGGTGGTTCGGATGCGGGTCGTGCCAGTACGCCGTGTCGTCAGGCTCTGTCTCACATCGCCCTGACGCGGAGGCGGAGGCCGAATCGCCCTCGTCGAGGGGGTGACCGCTTACGGCGCACCGCTGCGCCGCACGGCCGAGGAGCGGGCCGGGCGGCGCAGCGACGGGGTGGGTCAGCTCACCGCAGCAGGCTGCCGGAGGCGGGCAATTCCGAGCCGGTGGGCGGCAGTTCGGTGTCCGCGCCGGACGGCCCCTGAGCGTCGGTGACCGTCGCGCTGTCGGCGACCGGTGCCGCGGGGCGGACCTTGCGGCCCCACACGCGGTCACCCAACAGCAGCAGCGTGGCCGGCATGACCAACAGCCGGATCACGAGGGCGTCCAGCACGACGGCGGCGGCGAGGCTGATGCCCAGTTCGCGCACGATGCTGATCTGGGCGCTGGTGAAGGAGAGGAAGACGGCGACCATGATGGCGGCGGCGCCGTTCACCAGCCCGGCGGTACGGGCCAAGCCGCCTAGCACCGCATCGCGGTGGCCGGCGCCGTCCAGCCGCATCTCCCGCATCCGGCCGATCATGATCACCATGTAGTCCATGCTCAGGCCGAACATGACGGCGAAGAGCATCAGCGGGGTGACGCTGTTGATGGAGTGGTCCGTGCCGCTGGCCACGAGGGTCAGGAAGCCCAGACTGGCGCCGACGACCAGCACGTTGAAGGCGAGGGCGAGCAGCGGCAGCACCATCGAGCGGAAGGCCAGGTAGAGGATCAGGAAGCTCAGCAGGGCGACGGTCAGGACCACCAGCGGGATGGAGTGGAGGACCAGGCTGTCGAAGTCGGAGCCGGTGGCGGTGGCACCGGCGAGTTCCGCGGTGACCCCGGGGCCGGTCTCGCTCTTCAGCTGCGAGCGCAGGTCGCTGACCAGGTGGTGGGCCGCCGAACTGTCCGGATCGGCATCCGGAGTGACCACGACGCGGGTGACCAGGGTGTCGCCGACCTGAGTCCACAACTGCCCGACCGCCGCCTTGCCCGCGGCGTCCAGCCCGGTGCCGTCGGCGAGCGCCTGGGGCAGCGAACCGGCGGGCAGGCCCAGGGTGCTGACCGCTTGCACACCGTCGGCGCCCTTGGCGCTCCCCGCGTGGTCCGCGATGCTCGTGGCGCTCTTGAGCAGCGCGGCGGAATCCTTGGCGTCGGCGGTCAGGACCACCTGGACAGGGAACATGGCACGGATGCCGATGTCCTGCTTGATGCGCTCCATACCGACCCGGGCACTGTCATCGGAGGGCAGGATGCTCGCACTGGCCACCGGTACGCGCAGCGTCAGCTGAGTGGCCGGCCACGCCAGGGCGGCGAACCCGACGACGAGTGCGGCGAGGATCAATCCCGGACGCCGGGAGAACCGGCCGGGTCGCGGCGGAGCGGCCGCAGCGGCTGCGTCCTTCTTCTTGCGGCGGCGCAGCGTACCGGCGTTGATGCGGTGTCCGAGCAGGCTCAGCACCGCGGGCAGGAGCGTCATCGCCATGGCGACGGCCACGACCGCCACGGCCGTGCCGCCGAGGGCGATGCTGGTGAAGGACATGGCGCGGGGGATGAAGAGCGCGGACAGCGCGACCACCACGGCCAGGCCGCTGAACAACACCGAGTGCCCCACGGTACGCATGGAGCGCTCCACGGCGGCCGGCACGTCCTGCCCCTCGGCGAGTTCCTCACGGAAGCGTTTGATGATGAACAGCGAGTAGTCCACGGCTACGGCCAGGCCGACCATGGAGACGATGTTGGTGAAGAGGCTGTTGACGTCGGTGACTTGCGCCATTCCGTAGCCGAGGGCCTGGGTCACGACCAGCGTGAAACCGGCCAGGACCAGGGGCACCACCATCGCGACCACGGATCGGAAGACCAGCAGGAGCACGACGAAGAGGACCGGGAAGGCGATCATCTCGGCCCGCGTGACGTCCTCCTTGGAGTGGACGTTCAGCGCGTAGTCCAGGGCCGGGGCGCCGGTCACGTCCACCTCCACGTCCTTGCCGACCGCGGCCCGCACATCGCTCTGCACGTCGGGTACGACGTTCTGCACCGTCGTGCTGTCACCGCTGAAGCCGACCTGCAGAAAGGTCGTCCGGCCGTCCTTGGACACCCACTCGGGGTGGGTGCGCTCGTCCGTGACGGTGACGACACCGGGACGCTGTACCGCCTGACGTGCCTCGGCGACCGCGCCCTGCACCGAGCCGCTGGAGTCGTGCAGGACGACCAGGAGGGAGTTGGGCGCTTCCTTGAATGCCCGCTCAAGTGTGTGCTGCGCCTGCACCGACTCACCGCGCGGATCGGAGAAGCCGCCGGCCTTCAACGCCCCTTCGAGCTGGAGGGCGAAGGGCGCGGCCAGGACGAGCAGCAGCAGCCAAGCAGCGATCACCGCCTTCGGCCTGCGCACGGACAGGGAAATCGGATTCTTCATGGAGTGCTCCTAGGGGTCGAGACCGTGTCCCTCGGGCAACCACGTGACCGCAGCCCGGCCGGAAGAGGGCAGCTCGGAAGCTCGATGACAGGACATCGATGACTCATCATTGATTTGTCATCATGCATGGTGGAACATCGATGACGCAACACTCATGTGGGCGACTTCTTGCCAAACTGGGGAGTCGCATCGCGCCCGAGCACCAAGGGGCCCGCCCGCAGCGTTCAAGTACCAAAGGAATGCATGGATTTATGCGCCGTGTCTTGTCAAAGGTCAAACGGACTCCTACAGTCCGCAACAAGTGGAGCGTGGGATCGCTCCCAACCCCCCTCATTCATCCAAGCAATGGAGCTGCGATGACCCTCCCCTCTCGCCGGCCCAGCCGCAGACACATACTCGGTGCCGCACTGGCTGTGCCTCCCGCGCTGATGCTGGGTGCGCAGACCGCACGGGCCGCATCCTGGGGCAGCCCGGTGAGCGTCAACTCCTGGACCAAGATCAACGCTCGATGGACCGCCAACAACGAGCTGGAGACGTACCGGCCGGACTGCGTCTGGTACGAGGGCAACACGCTCGTGATCAAGGCGTACAACGCCGGGGGCGGCACTTACTACTCAGGCCGAGTGGAGTCGACGGCGCGGTACGGGTACGGCACGTACAGCTTCACCGCCAACATGCCCAACGGGCGGGGGCTGTTGCCGGCGGTATGGGCGGCAGCCCTGAATCCGTGGCTGCCCGAGTTCGACGCCGCTGAGATCGTGGGACAGAACCCGGGGGTCGTCTACCAGACGTCGCACGACATGAACAACGCCCAGCAGCAGTTCTCGAGGACGAACTCCTCCGGCTGGACGAACGCGTACCACACCTACTCGTTCAGCTGGTTCCCGGACCACATCGACTTCGCCGTGGACGGCAACATCACGGGCACCACTTGGTACAGCACCCCGGCCGGGACGGCCCTGCGGTTCATCGCCAACATCGCGGTCGGCGGTGACTGGCCCGGTAACCCGGACTCCTCCACCTGGGCCACCTCCGACGGCGCCCGCTACCTCAAGATCTCCTCGATCACCCACACGCCGTACAACCCCTGAGGTGAACTCGTCGGGCCCCCTGGCTGGTTGGCGGATTCAGGGGGCCGGCGTTCATCTGCACAAGGGCCGTCACAGGCCCACAGGCTGCCATTCCTGGTTGGAGCCGCCGTTGGCGGGCCACTGGATGATCTTGGCGCCGTTGGCGGTGGAACCGCTCTGCACGTCTGCGCACAGCCCGCTCTTGATGTTGACGAGGCGGTAGTAGCCGCTGGTGGCCGCCGGAACGAGCTTCCACCACTGGTGAGTGCCGTCGGTGTCCGCCGACTGGTCCAGGGCTGTGCCGTTGCTGGTGGAGCCGGCCGGGACGTCGAGCACCTTGCCGCTGTTGACGTTGGACAGGCGGAACGAGCCGTCGTGGTCGGGGAGCAGCTTCCACTGCTGGTTCGCGCCGCCGGACGACGTGTACTGGATGACGGCCCCGCCGTCGGCGGTGGAGGAGCCGGAGACGTCCATGACCTTGCCGCTCTTGCGGTTGACCAGCTTGAAGAGGCCGGTCAGCAGGCCGATCGTGATCGTGGTGCTCGTTCCTGCTGTCAGCGACACCCTGCGGGCGTGGTTGCCCAGCGACGACGTGGTGACGGTCGCACTGGTGCTGAGGGACGTGATGCCGCGTCGGCAGATGAAGGTGATGTTCTGGTCGATGTCGGAGGTGAGCGTGACGGTGGCCGTGCGGGCCGCCGTGTCCCAGGTCAGGGACTGGACGGTGATGCGGTTGCGGCCGCGGACGCCGCTGATGGTGCCCTTGGTGAGCTGGTCGGGAAGGGCGGGGAGGATCTCCAGGACACCGGGGCGGGTGTAGACGAGTGCTTCGCCGAGGACGGCGGGGATGGCGTTGGCGGCGTCGCAGTTGTAGGTGGTCAGGTCCGGGTTGTGGGAGGTCATCAGGGACCGCCACACCATGTTCTTGCCGTAGATCCTCAGCAGGTTGCCGTAGACGCCGGGGCCGTCCTTCAGGCGGGCGCAGGCCAGTGCCCGGTGGAGGCTGCCGTGGGCGGCATAGTTCGGGTCGACTCTCTTGTCCAGCGCCTTGGCCGCGTACTTGACCAGGTCGGGCTTCTCCTCGGGATTGATCTCGTGCAGCGGCCAGGCGCCGTACAGGTGCTGGACGTGCCGGTGGTTGTAGCGGTCGGTCAGGCCCGGCCAGGACCACTCGGCGAGCGCCCCGTCGCTGTTGACGGTGTAGTCGGGCAGCTTGGCGAGCAGGGCGGTCCAGCGGGCCACCCCCTTGCCGCTGCCCTGCTCCAGGCCGAGTTCGTTGGCGGCATCGATCGCGGCCTGGATGGCGTGCCGGCCGGCCATGATGTCGCCGGTCGCGTTGACGGAGAACGCCTGGCCGGTGCTGAGCGGGGAGTTCTCCATGGAGTAGGAGGGGACGAAGACGGCCTTGCCGCCGGCGTCGGTGCGGGTGAGGAAGTCCTCGTAGAACAGGGCCAGTTCCATCAGGGCCGGACCGAGCTTGTTCTTCAGGAAGGCGCTGTCGCCGGTGACCTGGTAGTACTCCAGAAGCGGGTGGAGCAGCCAGTCGGCGCCGCCGGTCCAGGCCTCGCCGGGGAAGCTGGTGTTGTTGAAGTGCAGCATGTGCCCGTACTCGCCGTCGGTCCGGGTCGGGGCGAGGAAGCCGCGGGCGCCGTAGAGGTTGGTGGCGTTGTCGCGCCAGTGGGCGAGCTGGCCGAGGATGAGGTCGAAGTAGCCCTGCATGGCGTCGGTGAGGTCGAGGATGTTGCCGCCGGCGACCTGGAGGTTGACGTTGGCGTCGGTGGTGAAGTCGTCGGCCCAGGAGCCGTTCCAGGTGCCTGTCCAGATGCCGGTCAGGCGTGGTGGCAGAACACCACTGGAGCTGACGAAGAGGTAGCGGCCGGAGTCGTACATCCGCTCCAGCAGTGCGACGTCGATGGCGGACGCGTCGCTGTTCTGGCGGGCGATGAGTTCGCTGGTGGCCAACTGGCGGTCGGCGGCGGAGACGTTGAGGTCGATGCTGGAGCGGTCGTACATGGCCTGGTGCTTCGGGGCGTGGCGGCCCAGGAGGGTGGCGTAGTCGGCCGTCAGCGCGGCGAGGGCGGTGTGCAGGGGCTGGCTGTTCCAGCCGGTTGAGGTCTCGTACCGGCCGAGCTTGGTCAGCAGCAGCACCTTGGTGGCCTTGGCGACCACCAGGGTCTGCCCGTCGGCCGTGACGGAGGAGCCGCTGCCCAAGGCCACGACGCGGGTGACGCCCTCGTAGCCGAAGGCGCCCTTCCCGGAGGGGTAGGTGCCGCGCAGGTTCAGATAACCGTCGCCGCTGGTGACGGTGGCGGTGGTGGAGAAGGCCACGCTGGTCGGCACGCCCGTAAGAGCGGTGTTGACGCTGATGGTGGTGTCCACGGTGCGGCCGGTGGCGGGCAGCAGCTCGTGGACGATGACCTGGTCGGCACGGGAGACGAAGACGCGGCGCTTCCAGGTGCCGTACTGGTCGGTCCAGGTGTGGGTGATCTCGCCGGTGCGGAAGTCGGTGATGCGGGCGAAGTCGTTGACGGTGGTCATGCCCGGGGTGCTGAGCTGGAGTTCGTAGCCGGGGTGGAAGGTCTGGGTCCAGCGCAGGCTCCAGCCGTGGGCGAAGGTGGTGGAGGCACCGGAGTAGTCGCCGGCCAGCGCCTGGTCCCGGGCGGCGTCGAGATACGGCGAGAGCACGGGGGGCAGGACGCTCCGGCTGCCGTTGGGCAGCACGAACCGGTGATGATTGACGATCACCTTCTCGAGCGTCGGCTCCCCGTAGTAGACGGCCCCGTACTCGCCGTTTCCGGTCAGGAACCCGTCGGTCCAGACGGAGGCGGTGGCGTTGTCCCAGATGCCGCGGTCGGGCAGGGTGACCTGGGGCGGTACGGCCGCGGCGGCCCGGTCGGCGAAGACGAGTCCGGGCAGGGTCGCGGCGCCGGCGGCGAGGGCGGCCGTGGTGAGGAAACGCCGGCGGTTGAGGGGCAGGTCGGGCAGTGACATGGGGCGACTCCGTTGTCGGTGGTGAGTGCACCTGGGCAGCAGAGGCCGGCCCGCCCCGCCGGGACGGACCGGCCTGGAGTGGCTACGGGGTCACGGTCACCCCGGGCGCCATCTCGGCGGTCCCGTTGGTGAGCTTTGCGGAGCCGGTGGCGCCTTCGGAGCTGACGAAGCGCAGCTCGTGGTTGGTGCCCCCCGCATTGCCGACGGCGAGCAGCAGCGTCGACTGGTTGGCCGCGTAGGCGCTCTGGACGAAGGAGGTGATGTCGACGGTGATGTCACGGCCGTCGATGGCGTTGCCCTGGTGGGTCCCGCCGCCCTCGGGGACGAGGGTCGAACCGAGGGTGAAGGTGGCCGACTTGGCGACGGAGGAGGCCGTGGCGGTGAAGCTCGGCCGGTTCTGCCAGGTCATGGTGGTGACGGGGCAGGACGCGCCGCCGTCGGTGCAGGTGGTGTCGCTGACGGGCTGTACGAGGAGCTGGTCGGTGTCGGTCGACGGCACCGACGAGTAGCGGTGGCCGACGTAGGTGAGGTGGAGCGTCGCCTGGCTGGGTGCCCTGGTGAGGCTGCTGAGGGGGAACTGGAGGTAGGAGAGCTTTCCGTCCCCTGATCCTGTGGTGTACTGCTCCCCCATCAGGCCGGTCCCGGTGTTGCGGGTGATGAGGGTCAGGTCCGAGGAGTTGTTCCTGGTCTGGTCACCGGTCCACGCACCCACCCAGGTGTCACCGTTGGTGGGGGCACCGGCCTTGACGTTCTGGGTCTGGCCGTTGGCGTCCGTGTAGGTACTGGTCAGCGCGCCGACCCCGCTCGTCGTCAGCGGGAACTGGCTGGTGTATCTGACGAGTTGGCCCCCGACGCGAAGGTTCTTGAGCGTCGCGTTCGTGACGCCGGTTATCGAACTGCTCGTGTTCTGCCGTGAGAACCAGACGTTGTCGAGGGTGAACGTGCCGATCGGGGCCCTGGTGTACGTGTAGGTGCTGCCCGAGCCGTCGGGGTTGGGGGCGAGTCCGTAGGTCGCCTGGTCCTCGGCGGTGATGGTCTGGGTGGACCCGTTGCCGCCATTGATCGCGACCGGTCCCTGGTTGAACCGGGAGTTGTCGATCGAACTGTTCTTCACCACGATGCTCTGGACGCGCGGGTACGGCTTGGGGCTGTTGTGCGTGAAGATGCCGCCGGCCAAGGGTGACACGGAGTTGAAGTTGTCGAAGGTGTAGTTGGTGAGCCGGTATCCGTACGCGTTCCATCCGATCCGGATCGCGTTTCCGGCGGCGACGGACCAGTTGAGCGTGTTGCTGACCGAGATGTTCTTCGAGTCCGCTTGGTCCCAGTGGTAGTTGTCGAACCCGAGCTCGTCGACGAGGCTGTCGTGGGCGCCGACCGCGTTGACATAGCCCTGGACGTCGGGGGTGGAGGTGCCGAGCTGGAAGTTGTTCCACACGCCGGAGGCCAGCGGGGTGAAGCCGTCGCTGGGGTTGTAGTGGCCGGAGGCGAACGCGTCGTCGTTGCCGAGGGTGAAGACGCCGTTGGCGGTGATGTCCTGGCCGCTCGCGAAGTCCGTTCCGTCGATCCACGGCTGCCGGTACGGGGTGAGGGCCTTGATGTTGTTGAACGTCACCCTGCTGGCCGTGTGGGTCTCGTAGTTCCACTGCTTCGCGTCGCGCACGTAGGTGTCGTTGAACGTGATGTCCGACGAGTGCATGACCATGACGCCGCCCTGGTGCTGGCTGCGGTAGGCGTCGTGCGAGTCGCTGCGGTAGTTCGCCACGCCGTTGCCGTCGAAGACGCCGCGGCCGTCGATCTCGATGTCGCTGGAGTCGATGATCCCGACCGCCGGCTCGAACGCCTCCATGTACGCCTGGACGCGGTTCTTCAGCAGGGCCCCTTCGGCGGTGTATATCTTCAGCTTGCCGCCCTTGAGCTTGCTGCCGTCCAGACCGTTGACCAGGAGACCGGACCACACGTATGTGCCGTTCGGGAAGTAGAGGGTGTTGAGCGCCGTGGGGTTGGCCTTGATGGTGTCGAGGGCGGCCTGCAGGGCGTAGGTGACGTCGCCTGCGGCCATCCCCCGCACGTTCGGGTACCGCACGTTGGCGCTGCTCGCGCTCACCAGGCTCCCGGCCGAGGTCTTCTGACCGGCGGGGATGGCGGTGCCGTTCACCGTCTTGCCGGCCATGGAGCTCGTCGTCGCGGCGGGAGCCTTCTGGGCTGCGCTGTTGGGATGCGCCGCGAGGTACTTCGCGGCGAACTCCTGGAAGTTGAGGACACCGGTCTGCAGGTTGATGCCGGAACCGTCCGGTGCGCTCGTGGTGTCCGGACGCTGCGCCGGGTCCTCCAGCGGGTCGTTGACGACCGCCAGGTAGGGCTGTCCCGTGGCGTTGGTCGAGTCGCCGTTGACCATCACGATCGCCTGGTTCAACCCGGCGGCGGCTGACATCTGGAACGTCAGGGTGTGCTTGTCGCCGCTCACCGAGACACTGCCGGCGGGGTAGTAGCGGGCCGGATAGATGTTCACGGTGTCGATCGTGGTGCTGGGGAGCGTGACCGTGATCGTCGGCGTCCGGGAGTCCGAGGCGAAGCGCGCGATGTCGAAGTTGTGGCCGTTCTGGGTGTACTGGACAGCCTGGACGGGCGTGCCGGCGACCTGCACCTGGTATTTGGTGGACGCCACGTCCGGGGAGGTCGTCGTAGCGCCTCCCACTCCCGTCGGTGCGTACGTGTGCACGGTGGTGGCGGCGTGTGCGGGGACGGTACCGGTGAGCATGAGGCTCGCCGCCGCGAGGGTGGCACCGGCAGCGGCCGCGATGAAGCGCTGCACGCGCGATCTGCGTCGCGCCGGGACGGGGTTCGGGTCGGCGTCGCCGCCGGCCGGTCGGTTCATGCCTGTCTCTCCTCCGGACGAGACCTTTCCAGGTCTGTTCAGGCGCTCGCCGCCTGCTGGGGACGGCGCGGAAGATTCGCGATGCTGCGGCCGGACCGGGGCCGTTGAGGCCGTCGCGGCCGAGAGGACTACGTTGACCGATCCATGGGATCAGGCGTGGCGGGGACGTTACTGCCGCATTTCCGGAGCCGTCAATGCTCCGTGCACGCCAAGTCGCGAAAACAATCATGACCTGCCCAGGGCTCCCCTGCCTTGCTCCGTAAAGGCTGGATCATCGTCATGACGCGAAGTCTTGCCCTGTCGCGAGAGTCGTCCTACAGTGACGCCACTTTCGTGGATCGATAAATGTTTCGGGGAGACTACGTGGTGACAATGGCGGACGTGGCCGCGAGGGCGGGCGTCACCAAACAGACCGTCTCCAACGTGGTGTCGGGCAAGAAGGTACGGCCGGAGACCCTGGCGAAGGTGAACAAGGCGATCGCCGAACTCGGCTACAAGCCGAACCTGGTGGCGCGCTCGCTGCGCACCGGCAGCACGTCGACGGTGGGGCTGTTCGTGCCGTCGGTGGCCAACGCCTTCTATTCGGAGGTGGTCGAGGAGGTGGAGAACCTCCTGGTCGGCCACGGATACAACCTGCTGCTCGCCACGACGCGCGACGATCCCGACTACACCCGGGCCCACCTGGAGAACCTCACGGCCCGCTCGGTGGACGCACTGCTGGTCGCCGGGGACAGCGGTGTCGAACAGCAGCTGCCGATGCTCGCCGCGGCCAACTTCCCGGTCGCGCTGTTCGCCTGGGAGGGCGAACCGCCGACCACACTCCCGGTGGTGTCCATCGACTACCAGCACGCAGGCTTTCTCGCCGGGTCCCACCTGCGCGATCTCGGCCACCGGAACGTCGCGGTGATCGCCGACCTCCCCGCACACACACCGCGCGTCGAGGGGTTGCGCCGGGCGTTCGCCGCCGACGGGCTGGACGACCGCAAGGTGTTCGCCTGCACCAGCGACGACGCCGCCGGCGGCTTCGCCGCGGCATACGCGGCACTGGAGGCGGATCCGGAGCTGACGGCGATCTTCGCCACCCACGACGTCCTGGCCGTCGGTGCCATAGAAGCGGTGGTCCGCTCCGGTCGGCGGGTCCCCGAAGACGTCAGCGTCGTCGGCTTCGACGACATCGCCCAAGTCGGGCGGATCCGACCGGCACTGACCACGGTCACCTTCCCCAAACGCGAGATGGCCCAGCAGGCCGTCGAACTCCTGCTGCGAGCCGTCGACTCCGGTCGGCCGCCGACCAACGTCGTGTCGCTGCTGCGCCCGACCCTGACCGTCCGGGACAGCAGCGGGCCCCCGCCCGGGGCGACCGCTTAGCGCCCGGTAGCGCCTGACCTGCCACGGCACACCCCATGTCTCCCGCCACCACGGGGCTTTTCGAGAGGAAACACCTTCACTGATGAACGCCCTGGACCCCCACGCCTATGTCGAAGACCGGTCGCCGGGCACCGGACGGCTGCGGCCACGCGCCGCGTTCGCCTCCGACCTGCCCACGCTCGCGCTCGACGGCGACTGGAGATTCCGACTGGCGTCGGGGCTGGACGACCTCACCGAGGACTTCGCCGCACCGGACTTCGACGACACCGCCTGGGACCTGCTCGCCGTGCCGTCCTGCTGGCAGATGACCGGCCTGCCCGGCGAGCCGCGCTACGGCGCCCCGGCGTACACCAACATCTTGTACCCGTTCCCGGTCGACCCGCCGCGGGTGCCCGAGGCGAACCCGACCGGCGAGTACCGCCGCGCGTTCGACGTTCCGGACGGGTTCCCGGCGTCGGATGCGGTGCTCCGGTTCGAGGGCGTCGACTCCGCGTTCGCGGTGTGGCTCAACGGCATCCGGCTCGGCGACGGCAAGGGCAGCCGCCTGACCACCGAGTTCGACGTCTCCGCCGGTCTGCGGCCCGGCCGGAACGTCCTCGCGGTCCGCGTGCACCAGTGGTCGTCCGGCAGCTACCTGGAGGACCAGGACATGTGGTGGCTGTCCGGGATCTTCCGGTCGGTGTCCGTGGCCGCCCGCGGTGTCGAGGACTTCTTCGTCCACACCGCCTACGACCACGCCACGGGGCAGGGCACCCTGGCCATCGACGTCACCGCCCCCACCCGCGTGTCCCTGTCCGTGCCCGAGCTCGGCATCTCCGGCGCCGATCCGGCCGGCCCCCATCTGGTCGACGACGTCGAGCCCTGGTCGGACGAGCAACCGCGCCTGTACTCGGGGGAACTGGTCTCCGAAGCCGGGGAGCGCATACCACTGCGCATCGGCTTCCGCACCGTGTCCGTCGTCGACGGCGTCCTGATCGTGAACGGCAGGCCGATCTCCCTGCGGGGCGTCAACCGCCACGAATGGCACCCGCTGACGGGGCGGACCCTGACCGAGGACACCATGCTGACCGACGTGCTGCTCATGAAGCAGCACAACATCAACGCGGTGCGCACCAGCCACTACCCGCCCGACCACCGTTTCCTGGACCTGTGCGACGAGCACGGCCTGTGGGTGTTCTGCGAGGGCGACCTCGAGACACACGGCTTCGAACCCGGCGGCTGGCGGCGCAACCCCAGCGACGACCCCGCGTGGCGCGAGGCCTACCTGGACCGGACCGAGCGGCTGGTGGAACGCGACAAGAACCACCCCTCGGTCGTCGTCTGGTCGCTGGGCAACGAGTCCGGCACCGGAGCCAACCTGGCGGCCGCGGCCGAATGGATCCGGCAGCGCGACGGCAGCCGCCTCATCCACTACGAGGGCGACTTCGCGAGCTGCGCGTACGTCGACCTGTACTCCCGCATGTACATGGAGGTGAACGAGCTGTCCGCCGTGGGACGCGGCCAGGAGGCACCGACGGCCGATCCGGCCGACGACGCGCACCGCCGCGCCCTGCCCTTCGTGCTGTGCGAGTACGGACACGCCATGGGCACCGGCCCCGGCGGGCTGTCCGAGTACCAGCAGGTCATCGAGGCACATCCGCGGCTGGCCGGCGGATTCATCTGGGAGTGGATCGACCACGGCATCGCCCGGCTCACCGGCCGGCCGGACCCCCACACGTTCTACGCCTACGGCGGCGACTTCGGCGAGGAGATCCACGACGGCAACTTCGTCGCCGACGGACTTCTCTTCCCCGACCGCACACCGTCACCGGGCCTGGTCGAGTACAAGAAGGTCATCGAACCGGTCCGGATCCACATCGACCCGGCGGCACGGCAGATCAGCGTGCACAACCTGCACCACGTCCGCCACACCGGCTACCTGGACTTCCAGTGGAACGTCGAGGACGGCGGCGAGCTGGCCGGCTCCGGCCGCCTGACCGTGCCCGCGACCGCGCCGGGCGCGACGACGACCGTCGACTGGCCCGCCGACGTCACCGCCGCGCTCGACGCGGCGCGCAAGAACGACTCCGGCCACGAGGTGTGGCTGACCGTGACCGCGGTGCTCGCCGCCGACGAGACCTGGGCCGTGGCCGGTCACGAGATCGCGTGGGCCCAGGGACTGGTCGTGGCTCCGGCCGCTGAGCCCGCCCCCCTCACGCCGGCGCCGGCGATCGCCCACGACAGGGACATCACCCTGGGCTCCGCGCGGTTCGACGCCCGCACGGGGGTGCTGCTCCAGCTCGGCGACCTGGAACTCGACGGTCCGAAGCTCGACGTCTGGCGGGCCCCGGTCGACAACGACCTGCTCAGCGCCTTCGGCGAGGCCCAGATCGACACCTGGCTCGCCGCCGGCCTGCACCGGATGCGTCACGATGTCCTGAGCGTCGAGCCGGACGCACGAGGGCTCACGGTCACCGCCCGGCTCGCCGCCGCCGGGTCCTCCTCCGCGCTCGGCGTGGTCTACCGCTGGACGGCCTGCGACGGACCGACCGCGGGACAGAACCGGCTCCGGCTGGAATGCGCCGTCACGCCTGACGGCGCATGGTCGGTGCCGCTCCCCCGGCTGGGGATCGCGATGTCGCTGCCCGGCGGCGACGCCGAGGTCGAGTGGTTCGGCCTCGGTCCCGGCGAGGCGTACCGCGACTCCCGTACCGCCGCTCGCACAGGCCGCCACCGGTCGACCGTCTCGGCGATGCAGACCCCCAATGTCCGCCCGCAGGAGAACGGCAACCGCCACGAAGTCCGCCGCAGCCGGATCACCACCGCTGACGGCACCCTGCTCATCACGGGCGACCCGGTCATCGACCTGACCGTGCGTCCTTGGAGCACCGCGGCCCTGGCCGCCGCGGCCCACCAGCACGACCTGGTCGGCGACGGCCGGCTCCATCTCCACCTCGACCACGCGCACCACGGCCTCGGCAGCGCGGCCTGCGGTCCGGGCCCGTCGGCAGCGGACGTCCTGGCCGCGGTCCCGACGGTGTTCAGCGTGGAGTTCGGCACCGGTCGGTAGGCGGGCCTGGCCGCCCGCCCACCGACAGTCCAGCAAGTCAGTCCCCGTTACGAAGGGTTTCGCTCACATGGACAGCACCACCATACGCACCCGCAGACTCCTGGCGCTCGCCACCGCGGCGGTCATCGCGTTCGGCGCCGGCGCGTGCAGCAGCGACAAGGACGACTCGGCCGGGGAATCGGGCCAGGCCGGGCCGGTGAACATGGAGTTCTGGGGTTGGGCCGGCTACGAGAAGATCGTCGACCGGTGGAACTCCGCCCACCCGAACACCAAGGTCACCTTCAAGAAGATCCCGTCGGGCCCCAAGGGCGGTTACACCCAGATCAGCAACGCGCTCACCGCCGGCAAGGGCCCGTGCCTGGCACAGATCGAGTACCAGAACATCCCGTCGATGCTCGTGAAGAACTCGGTCATGGACATCACGCAGTACGCGAACGGGAGCATGGACAAGTACATCCCGTCGGCCGTCTCCGCCTCCAGCGTCGGCGGCAAGATCTACGGGGTTCCGGTGGACGTCGGCCCCATGGTCCTCTTCTACCGCAAGGACCTGTTCGCCAAGTACGGCCTCAGCAAGCCGCCGGCCACCTGGGCCCAGTACAAGGCCGACGCCGAGAAGGTCACCGCCGCCGACCCCGGCGTGAAGTTCGGCACCGTACTCGGCGACGCCGGCGGTTTGGCGTCCTTCACCTTGCAGACCGGTCAGTCCTGGTACTCGACCAAGGGCGACAGCTGGACCGTCAGCATCGACAACCCCGGCACCCGCAAAGTGGCCTCCTACTGGCAGGACCTGAAGGACCAGGGCCTGGTGGCCAAGCACGGCAACGCCTGGGACCCGCAGTTCAACAAGGCCTCCGAAGCCGGCAAGGTGCTGACGTTCGTCGGTGCGGCCTGGGCCGCCGGCGGTCTGAAGTCGGACCTGCAGAACCTGTCCGGCAAGTGGCGAGTTGCCCCGATGCCGACCTGGGAGGCCGGCGACGGCAGGAGCGCCAGCAGCGGCGGCTCGGCCACCTCGGTGATGACCGGGTGCAAGGCGCCCAAGGAAGCAGTGCAGTTCGCCGATTTTCTGTCCAGTGACCCGCAGGCCGTGAAGTTGGGCATCGAGGGCGGGCTGTACCCCGCTTCGAAGGCCGGGCAGGACGACCCGTCGCTCACCGGGGGCGACCCGTACTTCGGCGGCCAGAAGGTCGGTGACGTGTACAAGGCCTCCGCCGCGGAGGTGCCCAGCACCTGGACCAACGGCCCGACCTTCCAGCAGGTCGAGACGGACTTCACCGGTGCCATCGGCAAGGGCACCCTGCCGGACGCGGTCACCTCGGTCCAGGCCTCGACGGTCGCCGCGATCAAGAAGCTCGGACTGTCGGTGACGAACGGCTGAGGCAGCGGAACTCCAGCAGCCCCGAAGGATTCCCGCGGCCGCCCGTGTCCGGCGCCGCGGGAACCCGCTCCCTGACGACGAACCGCCCAGCGAGGTTTCCATGAGCAGCCCCAGCAGCACCCGGACCGCGTCACCGCCGCGACCGGCGCCCGCGGCCACTCGCCGCGTCTCCCCCGCCGGTCGGCCGCGGCGCACCGGCCGCCGCAGCGCGCTCACCGCGTCGGGCTTCCTGGCGCCGTTCGCGGTGCTCTTCCTGACCATGATGGTCGCGCCGATCTGTTACGCGATCTACCAGAGCTTCTTCACCGTCCACCGCGCGGGACTGTTCGGCGGTGCGCAGACCACGGAGTTCGCGGGACTGTCCAACTACGCCGACGCCTTCAAAGATCACGACTTCATCGCATCGATCGTCCGGGTCGTGCTGCTGGGCTGCGTCCAGGTCCCGGTCATGCTCGGCCTCGCCCTGCTGCTCGCGCTCCTGCTGGACTCCCGCTCGGCCCGGCTGCGGAAGACCTACCGGCTCACGTTCTTCCTGCCCTACGCGCTGCCGGGTGCGATCGCCGCGGTGATGTGGTCCTTCCTCCTGGTGAAAGACCTCTCGCCGTTCACCGGACCGCTGTCCCACCTCGGGATCCACACCGACTTCCTGTCGCCGCCGTGGGTTCCGGTCTCGATCGGGAACATGATCACGTGGGGCTGGACCGGCTACAACATGCTGATCATCTACTCCGCGCTGCAGACGATCCCGGCCGAGGTGATGGAGGCCGCCGCGCTCGACGGCTGCACCGGATGGCGCCTGGCGTGGGCTGTGAAGATCCCGCTGGTACGTCCCGCGCTGGTGCTGACGACGGTCTTCTCCATCATCGGGACGGCGCAGATGTACACCGAGCCGGCAGTGCTGGTCGGCGCGCGCATCCCGGGCGTGGACCCGAAGTTCACCCCGATCATGAACACGACCCTGGGCATGGACGTGGGCGGCCAGAACCTGGCCGCCGCCGAGTCGGTCGTGCTCGCGCTGATCACCCTCGTGCTCTCGTTCGGATTCCTCAAGTACAACCAGCGCAAGGGAGCGATGGCATGAGCGTGATCCGGGCCGACCGACCGACCCGACCGCCCCGCCGCGGCACCGACGTCGCGAGCAAGGCCGTCGTCAACGGCGTGCTGGGCCTGATGGCCCTGTACACGCTGATCCCGCTGTGGTGGCTGTTCGTCTCCTCGACCAAGGCCTCGGGCTACCTCTACACCGGTACGCCGCTGTGGTTCTCCCACTTCGACCTGGTCACCAACATCAAGAACGTGTTCACCTTCGAGGGCGGCATCTTCTCCACCTGGCTCGCCAACAGCGCGCTGTACAGCCTCGTGGGCGCCACCGTAGGCACCCTGCTGTCCGCGATGGCCGGCTACGCGCTGTCCAAGTTCACCTTCCGCGGCCGTGAAAGCGTGTTCAACGTCATCCTCGCCTCGGTTCTCATCCCGGCGCCGATGTTCGCCCTGCCGTTGTTCCTGCTCATGGCCAAGCTGGACATCACCGACTCCTACTGGTCGGTGCTGCTGCCCAGCTGTGTCAGTCCGTTCGGCGTCTACCTGTGCCGGATCTTCGCCGCGTCGTCCGTCCCGGACGAACTCCTCGAGGCCGCACGGATCGACGGAGCAGGCGAACAGCGCACCTTCTTCCGGATCGCCCTGCCGCTGATGTCCCCGGCGCTGGTGACCGTCTTCCTGTTCCAGTTCGTCGCCATCTGGAACAACTATCTGCTGCCCTCGCTCATGCTCAACACCCCCTCTCTGCAGCCCGTCACGGTGGGCCTGGTGCAGTGGCGCTCGGAGTTCGCCAACGGAGTACCGCCGCTGCTGCCGATCACCGGTGCGTTCCTGTCGCTGGTCCCCCTGCTCGTCGCCTTCGTCAGCCTCCAGCGGTTCTGGCGCAGGGGCCTGACGGCGGGCGCCGTCAAGTAACGCGTGCGCGGCTCCACGCCTAGCGGTGGGGCCGGAAAGCGATCGCTTTCCGGCCCCACCGCTTGCTGTTCGGGTCCCTATCCGGTGACGCGTCGGAAGGTCCATTGCTGGTTGGTGTTGCCCCTGTCGGTGTACTGGATCAGCGCGGCGCCGTCGGCCGTGCTGCCTGCGCTGACGTCGAGGACCTTTCCGCTGTTGCGGTTGACCACGACGAACGCGCCACCGGCCAGCGGGCGCAGTTGCCATTGCTGGCTGGTGCGGCCGTCGGCGGTCGACTGTACGATCCGCGCGCCGTCCGCGGTCGAGGAGCCTGATACGTCGAGGACCTTGCCGCTGCGGACGCAGGTGATGGTGTGGTAGCCGTCCGCTGTGGACTGGAAGGTCCACTGCTGGTTCGCTGCGCCGTTGTCGGGCCACTGGATCAGACCGGCGCCGTCCGCGGCCGACCCGCCGGCGACGTCGGCGACCTTGCCGCTGCGCACGCTGACGCACTTGTAGGCCCTGGTGGGCGCGATGGTGTACTGCACCGAGTCGAAGTCGACGTAGCCGGTGTTGTTGGGGTTGTAGGTGTACAGGCCGATCCGGTCGCCTCGGTATCCGCCCCAGGTGAGCTGGTAGGTGCCGCCGAACGACGTGAACGAGCCGCCGTCGAGGCTGTAGGAGAACTGGTTGACCCCGTTCACGTCCCAAGTGGTGCGCAGCCACACGGCGTTCTGCGTGATCGCCGGGCCGTTGGTGAGGGTGCCGCCGGCGTTGTGCGCGATCGTGGTGGTGGTCCCGGAGCGGCGGACGCCCAACCCGGCGTAGGTGGCGGCGTAGTGGCACAGTCCGGCGTGCTGGCCGTCGGCGAGACCGGCCAGTTCCAGGCGGACGGTCACCGTCCCCCCGCCCGCCGTGCGCAGCACCCGCTGGGTGAGGGTGTTGCCGATCTTGGTCAGGTTGTCCCCCGCCAGCGGTGCGAACGCCTTGAGCCGGAGGTAGCCGGGGCGGTCGGTCAGCGACCAGTAGCCCGCGCGGGGTTGGTAGTACCACTCCCACTGCGGCTTGAGCCGGGTGTCGGTGAACAGGTCGCTGGTCACGACGGAGGGCAGCGCGTCGACCGGCAGACCGGGCGTGCCGCCGGCGGGCACCTGGCCGGTCCACACCATGGTGCCGATGCCGTCCGTGCCGACCTGGCCCAGGATGGGCCAGCCGTCGATCCAGGTCACGGGCAGCAGGGACAGCACGCGTCCCTCCCAGTCGCCGTGACCGTGATGGGTGACGAAGTACCAGGAACCGTCAGGGGTTTGCACGAGCCCGCCCTGGTTGGGTTCGCGGTCCACCGAGGTGTTGACGTGTTCGAGCTGTTTGGTCTCGTAGGGGCCGTAGAGGTTGGAGCTGCGGTTCATCATCAGCACCCGGCCCTCGGACTTCACCTCGCTGTACAGGTGGTAGTAGAGGCCGTTGATCTTGTACAGCTTGTTGGCCTCGCTGCCGGACGACTGGTGGATGACCGTGGGCGAGCCGACCAGCGATCTGCCGTCCGCGGACAGCTTGAACAGGTTGATCTTGTAGCCGTCCGAGTAGTGCGAGGTGACCAGGTAGCCCTGTCCGTCGTCGTCCCAGAACGGGCACGGGTCGTCCCAGCCGGAGGTCCGCCAAACCGAGGTCAGCGGATCCCACGGCCCTTCCGGCGACGCGGCCGAGGTCATGAAGAAGCCTTCGTCGGGGGTGTTGAAGTACACCCAGAACCGGCCCGCGTGGAAGCGGATGGCGCCGGCCCACACGCCGCGGCCGTAGCGGTTCATCCGGTCCCAGTTCAGCTCCGGTCCGATCTGGGTGACGTCAGCGACCGCGCCGCCGAGCGTGCGCCAGTTGACCAGGTCCTTCGAGTGCAGCACAGCAACGCCGGGCGAGTACCCGAACGTGCTGGTGATGCCGTAGTAGTCGTCGCCGACCCGGATGCAGTCCCAGTCGCTGAAATCGGCCGGGAGGATGGGGTTGACGTAGGTGCCGTCGCCCTGGTCTCCCCACTTGCCTGCTGACAGAGGTGCTGCCGCTGCTCTGCCCGGTGACAGCAGGCCCGGCAGCAGGAGCGCCCCCGTGCCGACCGCGGCGAGTCGGCCGAGTTGTCGTCTGGTGATGTCCACAAGTCCCGTCCCTTGATAGGCGTCATCACAGGTGAGGTGGTACTGCTCGATGCGCATGCGCAGTGCTGGAGGTACGCGGGGACGGTGCCGGTCCGGGTGGGGCCGGCACCGTCCCTCGCACCCTTTGCCGGACGGATCAGTCGACGTTGACGACCTTCCACAGCTGGCTGTCGGCGCCCGTGTCCGTGTTCTGGACGAGCTGAGTGCCTCCCGAGGACACGTCGAGCACCTTGTCGCTGTTGACGTTCTTGATCTTGTAGTAGCCGTTTCCGGTGGCGGTCAGTGTCCAGTGCTGGTTCGCGGCGTTGGTGTCGGCCGACTGGATGACGGACGCGCCGTCCGCGGTGGAAGCACCGCTGACGTCCATGAGCAGGGCACTGTTCCGGGTGACGATCTCGTAGCTGCCGTCACCGACCGGGACGAAGCGCCAGTTCTGGTTCCCGGCTCCGGAGTCCGTCCACTGGATGATGTTGGCTCCGGCGGTCAGCGATCCGCCTGACACATCGACGGCCTTGTTGCTGCCCCTGTTGACCACCTTGTAGTTGGCGTTCTTCGCGGGGAACTGGAGGGAGGCGAACGCGTCCAGCGCGCAGACGGTGCTGGAGGCGGCGGTGTTCTTCGTCCCCGTGCACACCACCTTGATGGTGTGCGGGCCTGCGGCCAGGTTCGTCTTCTCGAACAGCGGCACCTGCTTCGTCACCGTCGACGCGTAGGCGTCGATGCCCGCCTGGGCCAGGGTGCCGTCGATGTAGACGTCCACCTTGCCCATGTTGGGCTGCGTCATGCCGAGGTAGCGCACGCCCGTGCCGTTGAACGAGAACTCGGCGTAGTTGCCGGCCGTGTTCGTGAACTTCTCGGACCCGTTCAGGTCCTTCGTGTCGTTCCAGTTCGACCAGGTCCCGGAGTAGGTCACGCCCGCGGCCTTGTCGTCGACGTGGTTCCAGCGCTGCCGCACCAGCGCCTTCGACGCGGCGGAGGCGTTGCCCTGGGCGTCCACGACGTAGAGCCGGTAGTCACCGGCCGTCTGCGGGACGGCGATGGTCGTCGCGGTTCCGGCCGCCTTCGTCATGGTGGGGCCGACGGCGAACGTCGACGTACCGGCGGGCGCCAGCCACAGCGTCCTGGTCGCGTCCTTGGGGCTGCGCACCGGTACGGTCATCACGCCCGTGCCGGCGAACGTGCTCGCGGGCAGCGCGTAGTCCTGCGCAGCCGTGACGGCGGCGGGCAGAAGGTTCTTGTAGGCCTCCTCCAGACCCGCGTTCAGGGCGATGCCGTACGCCTGCGAGGGCCACACGTTGTCCCCGTAGCCCTTCACGTCCGTGATCGTGCTGTTCGGGACGTTCCTGCCGGCGATCTTGTTGACGGTGCCGTAGTTGTTGGTGATGGTCAGGTCGTGCTGACGGCCCCAGGTGCCGGAGTTGATGGTGTACGCCAGGCCCGGGTCGACGTCGAACACGTTGTCGTGCTCGTTGATGAAGGCAGAGCCTTCATCGGGGTGCAGACCGTACTTGTGGCCGGCCGGAACACCCTTGATGTAGTTGTTGCTGATCTCCGTCCCCGGCTGGCTGCCCAGCGTGTAGATGGGAGCGGAGTCGCCGAGCACCTGCATCGTGTCGAAGATCTCGTTGTACTTGACGGTGTTGTTCTTCGCCGTGGTGGTCGGGTTCCCGGGATTGATCGAGTTCGTCGAACCGTCGAAGTTCCACCAGCCCCAGCCGAGCGTGATGCCCGCCCACGGGGACTTCTCGATCCGGTTGTGCTGCACGGAAAGGGAATCGACGAAGTACGCCGACACCGGGCTTGAGCCCTGGAACAGTACGGCACTGTCGTAGAGGTAGTTGTCGGTGATCGAGATGTTCTTGCAGAGTCCCTCGACGTTCACCGGGTACTTCTCGTGGTTGGTCGAGGTGTAGTCACCGATGTACGCGTGCTGGGGGTGGCCCACGGTGATGGCCGACCCGGCGATGTCGTTCGTGACGTTGCCGGTCAGCTGAGAGTCCGTCACGTCGTTGGCCAGGGTGATGCCGTCGGCGCCGGTGTGCTGCACCGTGTTGCCCTTGAGGACGATCCCGTCGGCGTTCTCGATCTGGACGGCCGCGGGCGGCAGGTCGACGTTGCGGTAGGTGTACGCGTGGAAGTTCTGTTTCGCGTACACGTTCGAGCTGGCGTTGCCCTGCGTTCCCTGCCGGACGACGGAGCCCGCGACCTTCACCAGGTTCCAGTCGGAGTGCTCGACCGTGAGCCCGGAGAACGTGATGTTCCGCGCGTGGTCGGTCGTGGACGTGCCGGCGACCTTCAGGAGGGTGGACACGTGGTTCGGCGCGAACACATCCGCCGTGCTCATGTTCTCGGCGCTGGACTTGTAGTAGTAGACCGTGTGCGTCGTCTTGTCGAAGTAGAACTCGCCCGGCTTGTCCAGGAATTCGTACGCGTTCATGAATGTGTGACTGCCGCTGGCTCTGAACGGGCCGTACGGCGGTGCCTGGGCGATGGCCGCACCCGGCTGCTGGAACAGGGCCACGCGGTTGGCGCCGTCCGAGCTCGTGGTGATCTGGCGGACGCCCACGATGGCCGTGGTCCAGGTCGTGGCCGACACGATCTCGACGTCGTCCTGGTTGGACGCGATGGCCGGCAGGTCGGAGAGACTGTATTTGGCCCCGTCGCACTGCGAACCCGACTCCCAGGCCCACGGAGCCTGGCCGGCCGTGACGGTGTAAGTCCCGTAGCATCCGGCCGTGTTGATGGTCTTCGAGGCCATCTCGGCGCGCTTGCCGTTGACGTAGAGGGCGCGGAGCTTGTCGTCCCGGTTGAGGCCGGCCTTCCAGATGTTCCCGCTGTGCTGGGTCCAGCCGGTCACCGGGACGCCGCCGTCCAGGACCGGCTTCTCGTTCTGGTAGGCGGCGTACACGATCTGGTGCCCGTTGGTGCCGGAGTCGGCCGAGGTGAAGTCGATGGTGCTGCTCACCGGGTATGTGCCGCCCCGGAGAAAGACGTTGATGTCCCCGGTCATGTCGTTGTTGACCGTGCGCACGACGTCCCGCGCGTGCTGGAGGGTCTTGAACGGCGCCGTGATGGTGCCTGGGTTGGTGTCGCTGCCGTCGGGGGCGACGTAGTACGTCGCCTGGGTCGCGGCCGAGGCCGGGGTCGGCGTCGCGACGGAGGTCAGCAGCACGGCGGGGAGAGCCATCACAAGTACCGCTGACAGCTTGCGGTTTGAGGTGACGGGCTTCATCGTCTCCCTCTCCTGCTGGTACGGACGGTCGAGAGAGCATTCACGTGGCGACTCCGGGGGTTGTCACGCCCTGCGGGGCGGAAGCGGGTTGGGCGCCCTCATGGGGATACGCCTCTGCGGTGATTGCGGAGGTGCTACGGTGACGTAACGTTAGTCGTCATACGTATGCTGTCAATATGTGCCGCGGAAATAGATCTGCACCCCAAAAAGAAACCCGCCCTCGGCCTGACGGCTCGGGGGCGGGTTCCGGCGCATGCGAGCGCGCGGGATGCGCTCAACCGGCGGTTCCGGGGTGCGGAATGCGACGGCGGCTCCAGGCCTCTTCGATATGAGCTGTCATGGCCTGCGCCGCGCCCTGGGCGTCGCGGGCCAGAAGCCGCTCGACGATCCGGCGATGCTCGGCGTTCGCCTGCTCGCAGGAGTGGACGTCAGCGGCGCCGTTGTACCGGAACGTACTGCGGGCCTGGGTGTGGACGGTGCGGATGATGGAACGGCCGAGCCGGTTCCGGGACGCCTGCATGATCCGGTCATGGAAGAGCACATCGGTCTCGAGGAACCGGGCGGGGGTGGCGGTGTCCTCGTCGAGGCGGCCGAGCAGCCGCTCGACCTCCCGGAGGTCGTCATCGGTGGCGAGTTCGGCGGCCTGGGCGGTCATCTGCGCCTCAAGGACCGAACGCACGCCGACCAGTTGGTCCAGCACAACGAGTTCGTCGTCATGCCGGACAGTGGTCGCCAGCACGACAGGATCCAGGAGATTCCACTCCTCGGACGGGGTGACCGTGGTACCGGAACCCTGCCGGGCCCGCACCAGCCCCTTGGCCTCCAGTGACTTGACCGCCTCACGGATCGTGATGCGGCTGACGCCGAACGTCTCGCACAGTTCGGGCTCGACGGGCAAGGTGGAGCCCGACGGGATGGCACCCGAGACGATGCTGTCAGTGAGGGACTCGACCACCGCATGGGCCAGCCGCGCAGGTCGCTTCGGCCACGGCTTCAGGGCCGATGGATCCTCGACGCCGCTTCGACCGCTCTTCGCCATATGGGCCCCCTCACCGGTGTGGACGATCGCCGAGTCTACGCTCCGAACACCTTGACAGCATTCGTATGACGACTTACGTTACACGAAAATTACGCAGCGGTAGCTGCCATGGCAAGGGGTGGACGAACGTGCGCATTGCCGACGTGGAGAGCTGTCCAGTCCGGGTTCCGGGCGCCAATCCGCCGTTCGTATGGCGTGACGGGTTGCAGGGCAGCCCGCCGGACGGCGAGGCAGCCGTGCTGCGCATCTGCACCGACGAAGGGGTCGAGGGCATCGCGATGGCCCCCCGCCGGGGCAGCGCCGTCATCCTCGCGGATCTCCTGGACCGCTTCCTGCGCAAGGAGCTCGTTGGCCAGGACCCGCTCCAGCGGGAGTGGCTGTGGCACCGCATGTGGGAGCTGGACCGCACCGAGGAGCTGCCCCTCTACCTGCTCGGCCTCGTCGACATCGCGCTGTGGGACCTGGCCGGCAGACTCGCCGACCGGCCCACCTGGCAGCTGCTGGGCGGCTTCCGCACGTCGATCCCCGCCTACGCCTCGACCGTCACCTACTCCTCGGTGGCGGAGTACCTGGACATCGCCGACCAGGCCCTGGAGCTCGGATACCCGGCCATCAAGCTCCACGCCTGGGGTGACGCACGCCGCGACGCCCGGCTGTCGGTGGCCCTGCGGGAACACGTGGGGGACGATGTCCCCCTGATGTTCGACGGGTCCGCAGGCTTCGACCTCCCCGACGCGATCTACCTCGGACGCGCCCTGTCCGACGCGGATTACCTCTGGTACGAGGAGCCGATGCGGGAGTTCAGCATCACCGCGTACAAGCGCCTCGCCGACGCGGTGGCGGTGCCCCTGCTGGTCGCCGAGACCTCCGACGGGGCCCACATGAACTCGGCCGACTTCATCCAGGCCGGCGCCGCCACCTTCGGCGTCCGCGCCTCCACCCAACTGCGCGGCGGCTTCACGGGCGCCATGCGCACGGCCCATCTCGCCGACGCCTTCCGGCTGCGCGCCGAGGTGCACGGGCCGGAGATCCCCAACCGGCACCTGTGCATGGCCATCTCGAACACCACCTACTACGAGTCCCTGGTCATGGGCAATCCGATCAGCCGCGAGAGCGGCATCGACGCCCAGGGACTCGTCCACGCCCCCACGGGGCCGGGCGTGGCACTGCCCGCCGGCCTGGACTACCCCCAGGTCCTTCAGCGGTTCGTCGACAAGGAGACTTCGACGCCGCCGAAGGCCTGATCAGTCCAGTCCCGGGTCAGAGGGCGATGATCTGCCACTGCTGCTCGGGGGCCCGAGTGTAGGTGAACTGGTTGACGTTGGCTCCGTCGGCGGTCGAGCCCGAGTCGACGTTGAGCGCCAGGCCGCTGAACCGGTTGACGAGGTAGAAGTAGCCGTCGCCGGTGGGCGTGACCGCCCAGTGCTGCTGGGGAACGTTGCTGTCCGAGTAGATGGCGACGTTTCCGCCGTCCACCCGGGAGAGTCCGGCCACCTCCATCAGCTTGCCGCTGTTGACGTTCTTGATCTCGTAGTAGCCGTCGCCGGTGGAGGCGAAGGTCCACTTCTGGGCGGTGTTGTTCAGCCACGGCCACTGCTGGATGTTGGTGCCGTTGGCCTTGCCGAAGTTGTACACGTCGACGACCTTGCCGCTCTTGCGGTTGACGATGCGGTAGACCGTGCCGTCCCCCGGCAGGACCCTCGACACCAGGGCCGGCTTGGCGGTCCGTCCGCCGATGTGCAGGCCGCCGATGTTGGCGTAGCCCCCGGTGGCCGCGGTGGCCTGGATCCGTACGAAGCCCACGTTCCGGGCGGGCCATTCGGCCACCTTGGTGGCGCGGTCCCCGGCCCAGGTCCCGGTGGCGACCTGGGTGAAGTTCGTGCCGTCGGTGCTGGTGGAGATGGTGTACGAGGTGATGTCTCCGTCGGTGGTGTTGGTGCGGTTCCACTGCTTGGGCAGGTACTCCAGGGTGGAGACGTTGCTCCACACCCCGCCCAGGTCGATCGTGATCGAGTGGGGCAGGGCCGGAGACAGTCCCCAAGTCGACCAGCAGGTCTCGTAGCCTCTGTCGCTCAGTCCGTCGATGGCGTTGAGCGGTCCCTCGCCGGCGCGGTATGCGGTCGCGTAGGCGCTGACCGGTGTGACGGGGTGCTCGGCGCGCAGCAGCTGCGTCGGCAGTGGCGGGCGGGAGGTGTCGGGGCTCCAGGCCGCGCCGACCTCGGCGAGCCGGTTGACGATGTTGGTGTCCAGCCTGCCGTTGCGGTTGGGCGGGCAGTTGAGGATGAAGGACGTGTACTTCGGTTCCAGGTCGGCCAGATGGGACAGGATCGCGTCCTTGCTCATCAGGCCCTCGGTCGGCGTGGCCGGATGCCAGAACCAGCCGTTGCTGATCGTCTGCCCCTGCGTGGCGGCGTACGTGTTTCCGGCGGGCGCGCTGACGCCCAACGGCTCCTCGAAGTAGATCGCGTCACCGAGGAACGGCACCGACAGCGCACCGTGGTCGATCATGACGATGTCCGGCTGGAGCGACTTCACGTGCTCGCGGATCCGCTGGTAGGAGACGGCCTGCTGGCCCATCTGCCACCCGTAACCGTCGGTGACGAAGAGGTCGATGGTGCCGTAGTTGGTGAGCAGCTCGGTGATCTGACCGAGGATGAAGGTCATGTCGCTGGGCTGGATGGCGTCGGTGGTCTCGAGTCCGACGTTCTTGTGCCGGCTCTCCCACGCCTCGACGCCGTAGGTGCGGTCCCATATCGAGTAGTAGAGCCCGACCTTCAGTCCCTTGGCCCGGAAGGCGTCGCAGTATGCCTGCACCACGTCGTGCTGGTAGGAGCTGTTGGCGACGTTCTGGGTGCCGTAGGCGCTCGGCCACAGGGCGAAGCCGTCGTGGTGCTTGGTCGTCAGGATGCCGTAGCTCATCTTCGCCGCCGCGGCGGCGTCCGCCCACTGGGCGCAGTCCACGGCCGTGGGGGCGAACAGGGTGGGGCTCTGGTTCGGGGCGGCCCACTCCTGGTTGGTGAACGTGCCCAGGTTGAAGTGGTTGAACATGCCGAACCGCATGTCGACCAGCTTCTCCAGGTTGGTCTGCAGGTCAGCGGCTGCGGCCTGGGGCACCAGGCTCGGGAAGGCCGGGGCGACGGCCGTGGCGGCGGCAGCGCCGGCGGCGGCTCCCAGGAAAGTGCGGCGGGACAGTCTTCCTGACGACATGGGTGTACTCCCGGTTGAGGGCGACTCCGAAGCGCGGGATGTTACGCATGAAGGTCAGTCACATAACTGCCCTGTGTCAACAGGGTGAAGGGATGAAAGTCTCCATCAACACAGCGGAATTGGAGATTTCATCCCTTCAAGTCCCTTTTAACTTCCGCAGACATGCCATGTTCCCCGGAAGTAGGGCGGGGCCGCGAGTGGTTGTGGGTCGCGGCCCCGCCCTGGGGTACTGCGGGTCAGGACGGGTCGCCGTACTGCAAACCTCGGCCGTTGGTGCCGATGTAGACGCGTCCGTAGGTGTCGGGGTCGCCGGTGATGATGCCGAAGCTGCCGATGGCGCCCCACTGGTGGGCGTCGTCGTTGACGCGGAGCCAGGTGGCGCCCTTGTCGGTGGAGCGGAAGACGCCGGTGACGTTGTTGACGGTGCCGAGCAGGTAGAGGGCCTGGTAGTCGGTGCCGGGCTTGGCCTTGCCGAAGCCGAGGGCGGAGGCGGACTTCACCGATCCGAGGGCGGTGAAGGTGCGGCCGCCGTCGGTGGAGTGCAGCAGTCCTCTGTCGCCGCCGGAGAGCCACAGGTCACCCGCGACACCGGGGACGGCGCTGAGCTTCCCGCTCGGCAGGTTGGAGGTGCGGGCACCGAAGGTCGCACCGCCGTCGGTGCTGGCGTAGAGCGTGCCGTTGCTCAGCGAGTAGAAGGTGTTGGCCGCGGACCGGTCGGCGACGACCAGGGCGTCGTTGCCGAGGCCGTTGACCTTCGACCAGCTCGCCCCCCGGTCGGTGGAGCGGTACGGGGCCTGGCCGGCCTCGGCCCAGACGAAGCTGGAGCCGTCCGCCGCGATCGCGATGTGGCCGCTGTCCGCACTGGGCACCGGCTCGCCCTTGAAGCCGCTCCAGGTGTGGCCGCCGTCGGTGGAGAGGGCGCCGTCCTGCTTGCCGTTCCGGCCGACCCGGACCACCAGCGAGGGGTTGGACTGGGCGAAGTCGACGGAGGTGCTGGCGTACATCTCCGGGTTGACCAGCCGGCTGGTGGGTTGCTTCGTCACGTCGTCGTACACGAAGCCGCCCTGGTCGCCCACCGAGGTGATGAGGGCGGCGGCGCCGGGCGGGGAGACCGCGTCGTAGTACGCCGTCTCCTCAAGCCCGCGGGCTCCGATGAACCAGTGGCTGGTGCCGCCGTTGTCGGTCGCGTTGGCGTCCTTGCTGGCCCAGATGTTGTTGCCGGTGCCGTACATCACGTGCCCGGAGTCGAACGGGTCGATGCTCAGCGCGGTCATCCAGTGCCCGATCCCGGTGCCGAGGTACGGGGCGATGGAGGCGTCCCGCACGGACCTGTCGGACTGGGTCTTCCAGGTGGCACCGCCGTCGGTGCTGCGGTAGATCTCGTCCTCGGGCCACCAGCGGTCCAGCGTGGTGACCATCACCGTGGACGGCTTCTGCGGGTCGACGGCCAGACCGGAGAACCCGTAACTGCCCTGCGACGGCGAGATGTTCTTCCACGCCCCGCCGGCGTACTTCCACACCGAACCGCCCGACACGCTGTTCGGGCCGGGGTGGTCGGTGTACGTCACGTACAGCGAACCGTCACCGGAGAGCACACCGTGCTGCGGCATCTGGCCGGTGGGCTGCCCGGAGACCGCCTGCCAGGAGCTGCCGCCGTCGGTGGACCGGTACAGGTTGGTGGACTTGTCGGCGACGCCGACGTAGACCGTGTTGCTGCCGGCCGGGCCGTACGTCACGAAGGAGATGCCGGTGCCGAAGCTCGCGCCGTTCTTGACCGGGAACGAGGAGACCTGGTTCCAGGTCTTACCGGCGTCGGTGCTGCGCCACAGGCCGTTCTTGCGGGTGCCCAGCAGCAGGTTGTCGTGGTTCGCGGGATCGATCACCAGGCGCTCGCCCGCCCCACGGCCGTCCTCGTTGCCGCCCAGCTTGACCGGCAGGTCGGTGTGCTGGAAGGTGCGGCCGCGGTCGGTGGAGCGCAGGATCGCCCCGTTGCCCGCCCACTCGTTGGTGTAGGTGCCGGCGGCGAGGTAGAGCCGGTTCGGGTCCACCGGGTCGGTGGCCAGCGACTCGATGCCCAGCAGGTTCCAGTCCTTCTCGCCGACCCAGTCGGTCAGCGGTATCCACTGCTCGGCGCCGGTGTCCCAACGGTACGCGCCACCCATGTCGGTGCGCGCGTACAGCAGGCCCTTCTCCTTCTGGTTGAAGACCAGGCCGGTGACGTAACCGCCGGCCGTCACCGGGGCGTTCTTCCACACATACGGGCCTGCCGCGGCCGTCGCCGTCTGTGCCTCGCCGGTCCCGGAGGTCTGGGAGCTCTGGGAGGTCTGGGAGGTCTGGGACTCGCCCGTCTTCACCAGCTTCCACTGCTGGTTGGCGCCGCCCGTGGCCGGGTACTGGATGATGGCTGCGCCGTTGTCCTTGGAGTTTCCTCGGACGTCCAGGACCTGGCCGCTCTTGCGGGAGGTGAGGGTGACGGCGTCGGAACCACTCACATCGTCGATCCGCCACTCCTGAGCGGTGGACGAGCTGTCGGTCTCCTGCTCGGTGAAAGCGGCCGAGGCGGTCGAAGCGCCCTCCACGCCCAGCACCTTGCCGCTGTTGCGGTTCACCAGCTCGTAGTAGCCGTCCCCGGCGGGCTTCAGCTTCCACTGCTGGTTGGCGGTGTTCTGGTCGGTCCACTGCTGGATACGGGTGCCGTCGGCGGTGGAGTAGCCGTTGACGTCCAGCACCTTGCCGCTGCTCACCGACACCAGCCGGTAATAGGCACCGCCGTCGACCGTCGCGGCCTGCGAGTCCTCCTGTGCGTAGAGGAGGTACGGCACGAGGACGGCGGGCACGCCGAGCACCAGACCGGTAGCGGTCCAGCGGCGGCGGTGACGACCGCGGCGCCCGCCGTTCGTGGGGTTGTTCATGAAGGGTGTTCTCCTTGCAGGCCGTTCACGAAGTCAGCGGATCCGAGCACCGGAACTGGCCGGATCCGCCCCCTTGTGGTCACAGGCCATGCCAAGGGTTGCCGCGAGCCGAGAACTTTCTTTCCGCAAGCCCCCGGAGAAGTTCCGTGTCGCGAATCGTGCGCGAAGTATTGACGCCGCTCACAGGTTCTCTCATGATCCGGTCTGCTCGATATTCCGATCTGCATTCGGGATATCGAACGCACACCAGGGCCGCACCACGTCGACAGCCGTCCAGCCTCCGACGGGGCCCGCCAGAACCACCTACTCGAGGATGATGAGGTCCCCATGCGCAGACGTGGTTCCAGCCGCAGACGGCTGTTGACGATGTTTGCAGTCCCCGTTGCGGTCATGACCTCGTTGGCGGCGATGCTCGTCGCCACCCCGGCTCAGGCCGCAACCACCAGCGCCGTGCGAGGCGTTGCCTCCAGCCGGTGCCTCGATGTGTCGGGCGCCGCCCAGACGGACGGCACGAACGTGCAGATCTGGGACTGCCATGGCGGGACCAACCAGCAGTGGACACTGACGGACAGCAACCAGCTGACCGTGTACGGCACCAAGTGCCTGGATGTTCCGGGCCACGCCACCACCGCCGGGACCCGGCCGGTGATCTGGTCCTGCAACGGCGGCACCAACCAGCAGTGGCGGGCTAACTCCGACGGCACGATCGTCGCCGTGGAGTCCGGGCTCTGTCTGGACGTGTCGGGCGGCGCCACGGCCAACGGCACGGCGGTACAGCTCTCGAACTGCACCGGCAGCAGCAGCCAGAAGTGGGCCGGCCTGTCCGGCTCGTCCAACTCGTGTTCGCTTCCCTCGACGTACCGGTGGAGCTCGACCGGTCCGTTGGCGCAGCCGGCCAACGGGTGGCTCTCGCTGAAGGACTTCACCACCACGACGTACAACGGCAAGCACCTGGTCTACGCGACGTACTCCGACGGCAACTGGCACTCGATGGGCTTCACCCCCTTCACCAACTGGTCGGACATGGCGTCGACCGGCCAGACCGCGATGAACTCGTCCGCGGTGGCACCGCAGGTGTTCTACTTCGCGCCCAAGAACATCTGGGTGATGGCCTCCCTGGGCTGGGGTACCGCCTGGCCCTTCACCTACCGCACGTCCAGCGACCCCTCCAACCCCAACGGCTGGTCCGCGCCGCAGGCGCTGTTCACCGGCAGCACCCCCACCGGCGGCCCGATCGACCCGACCCTGATCGCCGACGACCAGAACATGTACCTGTTCTTCGCCAACGACGACGGCAGCATCTTCAAGTCGACCCTGCCGATCGGGAACTTCCCCGGCAGCTTCGGCTCGTCGTACACCACGGTCATGACCGACACGGTGAAGAACCTGTTCGAGGCGCCGCAGGTGTACAAGGTCCAGGGCCAGAACCAGTACCTCATGATCGTCGAGGCGCGCGGTGTGAACGAGGACCGCTTCTTCCGTTCCTTCACGGCCTCCAGCCTGAACGGTCCGTGGACCGCGCAGGCCGCCACCGAGTCCAACCCCTTCGCGGGCAAGGCCAACAGCGGCGCCACCTGGACCAACAGCATCAGCCACGGTGACCTGGTCCGTAACAACAACGACCAGACCATGACCATCGACCCCTGCAACCTTCAGTTCCTCTACCAGGGCCTGTCCCCCAGCACCCCGTCGGGCACGCCCTACGAGCGACTGCCGTACCGGCCGGGCCTGCTCACCCTCCAGCGCTGACCCGTTAATCCACGGCACCCCAGCCCTACGCCGGCTGGGGTGCCGTCGGGATGAACAGGGTCCGCGCCGGGGTTGGATGTGTCGACAGGGCGGTCCCCGATCGCCGTGTCGCCATCGGACCGCCGTCGAAAGGCAATCCCATGCCACTGCGCCTCGGTGTTTCCCTTCAGCCGCGCTGGCCCGTCGACGACGGAGCCGCCGTGCTCCGCGCCGCACGCCACGCGGAAGACCTGGGCTTCGATCATGTCGCGGTCGGCAACCGGCTGTTGGACAGCGGTTTCGGCCTCGACACGGATCCGCTGGTGCTGCTCTCGGCCGTGGCGGGGGCGACGACGCGCCTGCGGCTGCTGACGTCCGTACTCGTCGCGCCGTACTACCCGGCGGTGGTGCTCGCCAATCAGGCGGCCACGCTGGATGTCGTGTCCGGAGGGCGCTTGCTGCTGGGCGTCGGCACCGGCTGGAATCCCGAGGAATTCGCCGCCGTGGGTGTACCCGCCCGAGAACGTGGTGCGCGTACCGACGACCACCTCGGTGCTGCCAAGGCCCTGTGGGCCCGGCGCCCCGCAGACTTCGACGGGCCGTTCACGACACTGCGCCAGGCACAGTTGGGAGTGCCTCCGATCACCCCCGGCGGTCCGCCGGTGTGGGTCGGCGGACACAGCGACGCTGCCCTGCGCCGGGCTCTGCGGTTCGGTGACGCCTGGTACGGCACAGGCGCCGACGCCGAGGAGGTCACCGACGTACGGCGCCGCCTGAGTGACCTCGGCGGCGCGGAGAACGCCGACCGGCTGACGCTCGCCTCGGCCGCATTCCTCACTCCCCCTGGTGTGCCCGCGGTCATCGCGCCACCGGGGCGGCCGCTCGGCGGCACCGCGCCCAGCGCGGCGAGTGTCGCCGACGACCTCGGCCGGCTCGCCGAGGCAGGGCTCACCGCTTGCACCCTGTGGCTGCCCATCGCGGCTGAACACGTCGCGAAGGCCATGGAGTGGGTCGCGGCAGAGGTGGCACCGCGACTCACCTGACACCAGGTTCGGGAAGGCCGCCGTCGACGTGGGGCGACCAGGCTGTTCCTCAGATCGTCGGACGCGGCACAGTACCCTGACCTTCGAACAGACCGGGTCCGGTGACCCGGCCTGATGGGGGGAACGTGGAGCTCATCGGGCGGGACGATCAGCTGGAACTGTTGCGTCGGCTGCTGGCCGAGCCGCGGAGCCACGGAGCCGCGGTGCTCGTCCGGGGTGCACCCGGCATCGGGAAGACGACACTGCTCACCCGGGCCGCCGCCCTCGCCGAGGAACTGGGCTACCAGGTCCTGCGCACCAGCGGTGTCGAAGCCGAGAGCGACATCCCCTACGCCGGCCTGCAGCTCATGCTGCGGCCGCTGGCCACAGGAGCCGCCGACCTCGCCGCTTCGGACCGGCAGGCACTGGACGCCGCTCTCGGACACGCGGAGAGCGGCGTCCCCGACGTCTTCCTGGTCGGTCTGGCGGTGCTCAATCTCCTGGCCGACGCCGCCGCGGCCGCACCGGTGCTGGTCCTGGTCGACGACGCCCAGTGGCTCGACGACGCCACCGCCAGTGTCCTTGCCTTCGTGGCGCGAAGGGTCGGCACGGAGCCGGTGGTCGTGGTGGGAGCCGCCCGGGACGGCTACCGGTCACGGCTCAACTCCGACGAACTCACCTCCGTAACCCTCAGTCCGCTCACGGACGCCCAGGCCACGCAGCTGGCGGACCAGGCTCCGGAGCTGCGGCCGACCGCGCAGCGCCGCCTGCTGGCCGAGGCGGCCGGGAATCCCCTGGCCCTGACCGAACTCTCCCGCACCCTGGGCGCGTCGGTGGATCCTCACCTGTCCCAGCTGCCGCTCACCGAGCGCCTCGAACGGGCCTTCACCGACCGTCTGGAAAGCCTGCCCGAGATCACCCGCAGTCTGCTGCGGATCGCGGCCCTCAACGACAGCCCGTCGCTCCCCGAGATCTACCGCGCGACCCGGCAGTTGACCGGCATGGCAGCGGGAACCGCGGAGCTCGACCCCGCCGTACGCTCCCGGCTCGTCCAGGTCGTGGGCGCGGAGCTGCGCTTCGGGCATCCGCTGATGCGGTCGGCGATCCACCAGACGATGCCCGCCGACATGCGCCACGCCGCGCACGCCGCACTCGCGGCCGCACTCCACGAACAACCCGACCGGCAGTTGCGGCACCGGGCCGCCGCGGCCGACGACCCGGACGAGAGCGTCGCCGTGGCGTTGGAGGACGTGGCTCACCGGGCCGCACACCGCGGCGGCATCGCGGCGGCCGTCACCACCCTCGAACAGGCCCGCGCGCGGCTGCTGTTCGGCGAGTGGCTGCGCCGCTGCAAACGGCGCTCCGATGCCAGGACGCAGTTGCGTGCCGCGTACGAGAGCTTCGACGCCTTCGGGGCGCTGCCGTACGCCGAGCGTGCCCGGCTCGAACTGCTCGCCACCGGCGCGACGGCCCGCAGGCGGTCCGCGGAGACCAGGTTCGATCTCACCCCGCGGGAACGGCAGGTGGCCTCCATGGCAGCCGCCGGGATGACCAACACGGAGATCGCGACCAGGCTGTTCGTCACGGCGTCGACCGTCGAGTTCCACCTCAGCAGGGTCTTCCGCAAGCTCGGCATCACCTCCCGCAAGCGGATCCCCCGCGCGATCGGCGAACAGGGCCCGCCGACCGAGGGCTGACTCTCCCTCAGGCCGGTGTCACTTGCTCAGGAAGGCCAGCAGCGCCGCGTTCACCTCCTCGGCGTGCGTCCACAGCAGACCGTGCGGGGCGCCCTCGACCTCGACGTACTGCGCCGAGGGCAGCAGCGCGTGGAAGGGCCGCCCGGTGGCGTCGACCGGCAGGATGCGGTCGGCCGTGCCGTGCAGGATCAGCGTCGGTACGTCGATCTTGGCGACGTCGGCGCGGAAGTCGGTGAGCCAGGTGGGGACGCACTCCACCGACGCGTACGCCGAGGCCCCCGCCGCCACGTTCCAGCTCGCCCGCACGGCCTCTTCGCTGATGCGGCTGCCGAGCGTCTCGTCGAGGTTGTAGAACGCCTCGTAGAAACCGGTGAAGTAGGCGTAGCGGTCTTTGGTGACCGCCTCCAGGATGCCGTCGAAGACGGACCGGTCGACGCCGGTCGGGTTGTCGTCGGTCTTGAGCAGGAAGGGTTCGAGCGAGGCCAGGAAGGCGGCCTTGGCGACGCGCTCCGATCCGTACGTGCCGAGGTAGCGGCCGACTTCTCCGGTGCCCATGGAGAACCCGACGAGCACCGCGTCGGTGAGGTCGAGCTCGGTCAGCAGCGTGTTGAGGTCGGCGGCGAAGGTGTCGTAGTCGTAGCCCGTGGTCGGCTGCGAGGACCGGCCGAAGCCGCGTCGGTCGTAGGTGATGACCCGGTGGCCGGCGTCGAGCAGGGCCGGGAGCTGCTTCTCCCAGGAGTGGCCGTCGAGCGGGTAGCCGTGGATCAGGACGACGGGCTGTCCGCTTCCGTGGTCCTCGTAGTACAGCTCGATGTCGGTGGAGTTCTCCTGTCCGACGGTGATGTACGACATGTCGGTTCCCTTCGAAGCTGGACGGATGAGAGGGGTGGCGCGGTGGTGCACTTCCGTGGTCGTGGACAGCGCCCCTCCTGTCAAGGTAGGTGCCGGGTCAGGAAGTGGCACGGGCGGCGGCTCCGATGAGGTGCGCGGCCGCGTCGGGGTGGGAGACGAGGACCGCGTGCGAGGCGGTACGGATCGCGTCCTGGCCGCCCGGGAAGGGGCGGACCGTCAGAGCGGGTGGAAGCATGCTGCCCGGGTATGTCCCGAGGATCGCCAGGCGACCGGGCCCGTGACGGTGTCCAGGACACTCGACAGGTAGGCCGAGTCGCCGGCCAGTGCCGGGATCGTGAGCAGCGCTGCGGCGACCATCGCCGTGAGCGTCGGCCTCCTGCGGTGCGGTGCCCGTCATGGCTGTGCTCCTCGGTCTGTTCCGCTCTCGCGGGGCGGTCTGACTCACAAGGACGGCGGTGGTCCGGTGACCCGCAGATGGAAGGCGTCGGCGGAGGCCACGACCGCCGCGAGATCGAACTCCGGCGGCAGGTCCCCCGCTTCGGCGACCGGGGTGCCGTTGGCCCGGAAGTACTCCTCTACGAAGGCCGGGCTGAACAGCACCGCGATCCGCGCCCCTTCCGGCGAGCGCACCAGATAGCTGTGCGGAACGCCGCGCGGCCCGTACGCGACCTGTCCGGGCACCAGGTCGTGGCGCTGGTCACCGACTAAGAACGTCACCTCGCCGTCGAGGAGGAACCAGACCTCCTCCTCGTCCTCGTGGACATGGTGCGGGGGTGCGTGACCGACGGGGTCGGCGAACTCCATCAGGCGGTCATTTTCGCTCCTGACATGAGCACCGGCATGGTGAGGGGCTTCTTCTGGAACCGTGCGTTCGCTGAAACCGGCGGGGCTCCGTTCGCGGCCCGTGCTCTCACGGCGGGTCAGAGGGACTCGACGAGGCCGCCGTCGATGACGAAGTCGGCGCCGGTGATGTTCGCCGCCGCAGGACCGGCCAGGTAGACGACGAGGTCGGCCACCTCGGCCGGGCGGGTGAAGCGGCCGGTCAGCGACTGGCCTGCCGCACCGCGGGCCACCTCACGGGGATCGACGCCCCGGGACTCGGCGACCGTGGCGGCGACGCCGCCGGCGCCCTGCCACAGCGCCGTCTCCACCGGGCCGGGACCGATGGTGTTCACCCGCATGCCCTGCGGTCCGACCTCCTTGGACAGGGCCTTGCAGAAGTTGGTCAACGCCGCCTTGGCCGCGCCGTAGTCGATGACCAGCGGGTCCGGCAGCCTGGCGTTGACGGAGGAGACGGTGACGATGCGTCCCGCGCCGGTGGCGAGCAGGTGGGGCAGGGCGGCCCGGGTGGTGCGGACGGCGGCCATGAGGTTGACCGTGAACGTCCACTCCCAGTCCTCGTCGGTCACACTCAGGAAGCCGTCGACCCGCGGCCGTACCGCGCCGACGTTGTTCACGAGGACGTCCACACCGCCGTGGACCGCAACCGCTTCGGCGACCAGCGCGGCCGGACCGTCGGAGGTCGCCAGGTCGACTTCCACGACGGTGAGTTCGGTGCCCTGCTTCACCAGTGCGTCGAGAGCTTCGGTAGGTTCCCTCGATCCGGCGACGACACGGGAGCCGGCCGCGAGGAAGGCCTCGACGACGGCCAGTCCGATGCCGCGCCCGGCGCCGGTGACCACGACGGTCCGTCCGGCGAGAGCCGCGTCGGCACCAGGGTGTGCGGTGCCCGGGGAGGTCGGCGTCATCGTGCCTCCTCCGGACTGTGCTGCCGCAGCCAGGTGAGGACGGTGTCCGCGACCTCGCGCCAGCCGCCGTCGATCGTCAGGGAGTGCCCGCGGTCGGGGAAGTTGATGATGTCGGTGACGGCCTCGGAGTGCCGGTACTGCTTGAGGGTGGCCCGGGTGACGACCTCGGGGACCGTGTGATCCTTGCCGCCGGAGATGAGCAGCAGGGGGCCGCGTCCGCTGTTGTCCGTGGCGACCTTCGCGGGCGAGTGGGGGTTGAAGTTGGCGGCGGCGGCCTCGTAGAGCGGCTTGCCCGGTGCGGGGATGGTCCAGCGCTCGTACAGGGCCGCCGATTCCTCCTCCGCGACGGCGTTGCCGAAGGCGAACCGGAACTGCTCCGGGGTCAGGGAGACCGACCGGCGCTTGTTGGCCGGGTTCTTGAAGACCGGGAGCGTCGCCTTCAGCGCGGACAGCGGCAGGGGCAGCACGCCCTTGATCTGTGCGGCGTCGATCGCGACCGCGGCGGCGGCGCGGTCCTGGCCGAGCAGCTTCTGGGCGATCATTCCGCCGAAAGAGTGACCGATGAGGATGGGCCGGGCGGGCAGGGTCTCGATCAGGGCCGCGTAGTGTTCCACGACGTCGTCGATGCCGTATCCGGCGAGGTTCTCGGGGTTCTGACGCGCTTCCTCGACGGTGTCCGGGTCGCCGGGCCACCCGGGTGCGGAGGGGTCGTAGCCCTCCGCTCGGAACAGATCGATCCACGGTTGCCAGGAGGTGCTGTGCAGCCAAAGGCCGTGGATGAAGACCACGGGAAGCGGAACGGTCATGGGCGGGCCTCTCTTGTGTGGGTGCGCCGACCCGGCATGCGCCCACGAAACCCGAACCCCGCCGCACTCGCACCGGGGTGACACCCCAGTGCTCCGGCGGGGCCGGCCGGGCCAGTACTGCTCGCGTCCCGGGACACCAAGGCGCCGCTATCATCCAATATGAGTAATTTGTCGCGAACACCCTCAACATGGTGAAGATCCTTCGGAGCGGTCCATGTCCCGCAAGGGCCCCGCGCACGACGGCGACGAGCTGCTGGCCAGGCTCAGCTCGCTGACGGCTCAGGCGCGTGAGCAGGCGGAGCTGCAGCGGTCCCAGGTCGAGCTGGCCATCGCCCTGCAGCGCGGCATGCTGCCCGCGGAGATGCCCACGGTGCCCCGCTACCACCTGGCCGTGCGCTACGTACCGGCACACCACGGCCTCAATGTGGGCGGCGACTGGTACGACGCCTTCTACCTGCCGGACGGCCGGATCGGCCTGTCCATCGGGGACGTACAGGGCCACAACATCGAGGCCGCCGCCTTCATGGGGCAGGTACGCGTCTGCCTGCGCGCACTCGCCTCCGTGACGAGTGAGCCCGGCGAACTCCTCGCCCAGACCAACGATCTCCTCCTGTCCCTCGGCGCCGACCTCTTCGCCACCTGCACCTTCATGCGCCTCGACCCGTCCACCGGGGTGCTGGAGAGCGCCCGCGCCGGCCATGTCCCCAGTGTCTGGGCGACGGCGGACGGGAAATCCGGCATCGGCAGCGACGAAGGCGGTCCGCCGCTGGGTGTCGGGGCCGGCATGACCTACCCCGTGACCCGGTACCGGCTCACCACGGGCGGTGTGTTCGTCCTGCTCACGGACGGCGTCGTCGAGGGGCCCTCGATGGAGGTCGACCAGGGCCTGGACCAGGTCGTACGACTCGCCGGCATCGCCGCCGTGGCCGGGATGGACGCGGGCGCGCTCGCCACCGCCGTGATGCGGGGCGCCGACCAGGTGGGACACGAGGACGACGCCGCCGTGCTGGTCGTCGGCCACGACGGAATCGAAGCTCAGCTGTAGGGCCGCATACAGCCGCTCCCACGTCGCCGGAACGGCCGCGTCGGTGTCTGATGGCTTGTGTGGTGGGTACCGAGAATCTGCGCCGGACCGGCGTCGTCGCCCTCCAGGTGCTGGCCGTCGCCGGCTGCTACTACGCCGCGGGACGGCTCGGGCTCCTGCGCAATCTGGCCGTCGAAGGGGCGGTGTTCACCCCCATCTGGCCGCCGACCGGTATCGCGGTGGCCGCCCTGCTGGTCTTCGGGCTGCGTGTCTGGCCCGGCATCGCCCTCGGCTCCCTGCTCGTCATCATGCACCTCACTTCGCTGCGACCCGAGGTGCTGGGCAATCTGGTGGGCAACACCGCCGCGCCCGTCTGCGCCTGCCTCATGCTCCGTGCGGTGGGCTTCCGTACCGATCTCAGCCGGTTCCGGGACGGCTTGGCCCTGGTGTTCCTCGGGGCCCTGACCGGCATGCTGATCAGCGCCACGGTGGGCGTCGGCATGCTCGTGATCACAGACCGGCTCCACGGTCACGGCCTCTGGGAGGTGTGGCTGGCGTGGTGGGTGGGTGACGCGATGGGGGTCCTGATCGTCACGCCGCTCCTGCTGGCGCTCCACGGGGCACGCTGGCCCCCGCGCCTGTCCCGCTGGCAGGAGGCCACCGGACTTGCCCTCATCACCTGCGGCTCCGTCGTACTGGTCACCCACAGCAGCCTCAGTGTGCTGTTCCTCGTCTACCCGCTGCTGATCTGGACCGCCCTGCGCTTCCAACTGGTCGGCAGCATGCTCTGCGCACTTTTCACCTCCGTCATGGCCACCGTCGCCGCCACGGAGAGGGCCGGCCCTTTCGAGGGCCTGGACCAGATCGAAGTGATGATCAAACTGCAGGCGTTCAACGGCACCATGGCCCTCACCGCCCTGCTGCTCTCCGCCGTGATCACCGAGCAGCGCAACACCCGACGCTCGGTGGAACGGGCCTGCCAGGAGCTCGTCGAGGTACTCGAGCACCTCACCGCGGGCAATACGCCACCGGACGGGCCGACACGGCCGGACGGGGAGCCCGAGGGCAGACCGCGACAGAGGGAGCCGGGCCGCTGAGCCACCCCCAGGGTCCGAGCCACCACACAGCTGAACTGTCCGGATCCGGACTCACGCGTCGGGGAGGGTGCTGTCAGGCACCCGCGCGATGGCGTGTACCAGCGCCGCCAGCATCACGACGGCCCCCAGCAGAAAGGCGGCGTGCAGGGCATCGGCATAGGCCTCCCGGAAGGGACGGGACAGCACAGCGTCCAGACGAGCGAGGGCCGAGGAGTCCCGGGGCTCACCATTGCCGCCCGGCCCGAGCAGCGAGGTGATCACCCGCGCATTGCCGGGCTGCTCGGCAAGGGCACGAAAAGGGGCGTTCCGCGACGCGGCCGAGATCCGCTCGTGGACGTGGGACGCGGTGGACGAGAAAACGACGGAGAGGAAGAGCGCCGTGCCCACGGTGCCGCCGCTGGTGCGGAAGAAGTTGACCGCGGCCGTCGCGGCCCCCATGTCGGATCGCGGTGTCCCGGACTGCGCCAGCGTCGTCATCGTCTGCATCGCGGCACCCATGCCCGCGCCCAGCAGCACCATTCCCGCGGTCACGACGAGCATCGAACTGCCCAGACCCAGACCGGCACAGACCAGCAGCCCGAGGGCCAGACAAGCCACCCCGGCCACCAGGCAGGGTTTGATACGGCCGGTGCGGGCGATGATCCGCCCCACCACCAGGGTCGTGACAAGGCTGGCGGCGGCTGTGGGAAGGGAGGCCAGCCCCGCCTCCACCGGGGTCATGCCCTGCACGAGTTGCAGGTAGAGGGGCAGGGTGACGGCCGCGCCGAACACCCCGAACCCGACCATGAAGTGCAGGGTGACGCCCAGCCGGAAGACATGGGCACGGAAGAGCCGCAGCGGCAGCAGAGCCGCGTCGCCGGCGCGCCGCTCCACCGCGACGAAGACGGCCAGGCCGAGCACTCCGGCGCCGTAGAGCGACCAGGCGGTGCGCGATCCCCAGCCCCAGGCTCCGCCCTGTTCCGCCGCCACCAGCAGCGGGGCCGCTGCGGCGACCAGGGCGACGGCGCCCAGTACGTCGAGCCGGTGACGTACAGGCCGGTGCGGCACGCGCAGCAGCCGTAGGACCATCACCAGGGCCAGCGCGGCCAGGGGGAGGTTGATCAGGAAGATCCAGCGCCATCCGGCCACCCCCAGCAGCGCGTCCTGTCCGGCGAGGACGCCTCCGACGACCGGGCCGGCGAGGGCGGCGGTGCCGAACACCGCGGTGTAGAAGCCCTGGTATCGCCCGCGCTCTCGAAGGGTGGTGACATCGGCGATCACGGTCATCGCGAGCGAGGCCAGTCCGCCACCGCCCATGCCCTGGACCGCCCGGAAGACGGCCAGTTCGGTCACGGAGCCGGCTGCCGCGCACAGCAGGGAGCCGACGGCGAACAGGGCGATCGCGGTGGCGTAGGTGCGCCGGCGGCCGAAGATGTCCGCGAGTTTCCCGTACATCGGGCCGACGACCGTGCCGGTGACGAGATAGGCGGTGGTCACCCACGCTTGTTGGCTCAGCCCGTGCAGATCGTCGGTGATCGTCCGCAGGGCCACGGAGATCACCGTCTGGTCGAGGGCCGACAGGAACAAACCCAGCATGACGCTGGTCAGGACGGCCTTCCTACGGCGGTGCGACAGTCGCACGACCGGCTCGACGGAGGCGTCGGCCTGCGGGCTCGGCGGCTTCTTCACCTCGCTCGGCCCGTCATGCACCGGACTGTCCGACAGCGGCGAGGATCTCCTCGGCGACCTGCGCCGCTCCCTCCGTGCCCATGACCGTCGCCAGTCCCCGCCAGTCCACGTCCGCGTCCCCCGCTCGGCGGACCGCGGTCACGACCCGTGACCGTAACTCGTCCTGGAGCGGTGCCAGGTGCCGGGACGCCCGGGCCATCCCGTCGTGGACGACGCCGTGGGCGGCGGCTTCGCCCTGTCTGCGTGCCTCGATCACGGCCTCCTCGTCGAACACCTGGGCCGGCCAGGCGAGCCTGGTGTCCGAGCCCGTCGCCTCCTGGTGGAAGCGGGCGTTGAAGATCTGGCTGACGTTCTGCGGGGGCAGGGTGACCGTCGGGACGCCGTACGTACTCGCTTCCAGCAGGGTGGTCAGGCCCGGCGAGGTGAGCAGCAGGTCGCAGCGGTCCATGGCCGCGACGAAGTCGTCGTGGACCAGGGGGCCGAACTCCACTGTGAGGCCCTCGGGTACGTGAGCGGCCAGTTCGTCGATCAGGTCGGGGGTGAGGTTGCCGGCCACCCGCACCGCGCCCGCCTCGCAGTCGGCAAGTGCCCGCAGCACAGCGGGGATCACGGCCCGCGGGTAGGTGCGCCACTCCGGCAGACCGGGGGCCTGCATCCCGCCGAGGCTCACCAGCGCCTGTCGCGGCCGACCGGGTGTGCGGGGACTGTCCCGCTCCCCCGTCCGGACCGCCGCCTCCGGAGGTCCGTCCACCGTGCGCCGCGCCGGGCCGATCGGCGGCACCACCGCGTCGACCCACCGCAGCCGCTTCGCCGACTCGACCACCGCCCGGCTCTCCTCACCCATCCGCGGGGAACGTTGAGCGCAGTAGGCGGCGGCTTCGAGGGGCAGCCAGGCCAGATCCCCCTCCGACCACAAGAAGGGCAGGCTGTCGAGGAACACGGCCGGAACGCCCGCGGCCTCGAGCGACTTGGCGGTCGGCCCGTCGAGCACGCATAACCCCGCCCGTATGCCCTCCGCGTGGACGATCTCCGCGATCCGCGCGGTGTCGGTCCCCTTCACCTCGTACCAGCGGTCGATGCCGGATCCGGCCAGCAGTGGCCGGCCCAGGTCCGTACTCAGCCCGACCACCCGTGGTGGCACGACGCACAGTCCGCGCAGAGCCCGCAGGACGGAGTCGAGCTTTCCTGCGCTGCCCCAGCCGAACGAGACACCGGCGACGGCGAGCACCAGCGGCCGGTCCACGGAATGCGTATTCATATCGCCCTCGATTTCGTCGAGAATCGGCAAAAAACTTCGATGCACACTTCAAGCAGCCAAAGCCGCGGTAAACAATCGACAAGCCATTGCGGGAAGCTTCTGGCGTGCTTCAGTGTAGAAACAGGAGCGCATCGAGTTGGCTTCTTGACGTCTTTCTTACGTCTTCGGCAATTCCTTACCTCAGCAGAAATCGAGCTGTTTTCATTGGGGGGTACGCACTGTGTCCGTGACCAGCGTGACCGTGTTCTGCGGAGCCTCGCCGGGCCACCGTCCCGGCCATCTGCGCATGGCCGGAGAGCTGGGCCGCGCGCTGGCCGAGGCGAAACTGCGCCTGGTGTACGGCGGTGCCCGCACCGGCCTCATGGGGGCGGTGGCCGACGGAGCCCTGGCCGCCGGGGGCTCGGTGACCGGCGTCGTACCCAGCCGCATGCTGCCGTACGAGATCGCACACACGGAACTCACGGAGCTGGAGGTGGTGGCCGACATCCACGCGCGCAAAGCGCGCATGGCCGAACTGGGGGACGCCTTTGTGGCCCTGCCCGGCGGTCTGGGTACGGCGGAGGAACTGCTGGAGGCGCTGTCCTGGGCACAGTTGCACATCCACCGCAAGCCCTGTCTTCTCCTGGACCCGGACGATTTCTACGCTCACCTGCTGCGCTTTCTGGAGCACGCCGAGGACGAGGGATTCCTGCGCGCGCGGGACCTGGAGCGGATCGTGGTGTGCAGGTCGACACAGGAGGTGATCGAACACCTCGTGGGCACGGCGCCGGTGGCTCCTCCACCGTCGCCGCCCGCCGTACTGCCCCAGGGGCGGACCGCCTTCCTGTTCTCCGGGGCCGGATCGCAACAGGCCGGCATGGGCCGCGAACTCCAGGCCGCCTTCCCGGTGTTCGCCGCTGCGCTCGACGAGGTCTGCACCCTGCTCGACCCGTATCTGGACCTGCCCCTGCGGGACGTCATGTTCGCCGAGGCCGGCACACGAACCTCCGCACTGCTCGACCGGATCACCTACGGGAACCCCGCCATTTTCGCCCTCCAGGTGGCGCAGTTCCGGCTGCTGGAGAGCTGGGGCCTACGGCCGGACGTGGTGCTCGGCTACTCGGCGGGCCGCATGGCCGCCGCACACGTCGCGGGTGTCTTCTCGCTGCCGGACGCCTGCCGGGCCGTCGGCACCCTGTCCCGGCTCATGGCAACGCTGCCGGAGACGGGCGCCATGGCCGCCCTGGAAGCCGTACCGGCCGAACTGCCCGCGACCGACGGGGTGGTGATAGCGGCGGTCAACAGCCCACGCGCCGTGGTCGTCTCCGGCGACCGGGACGCGGTGACAGCCCTGCACGACGCATGGGTGGGACGTGGACGGCGCAGCCGGATCCTGCGGGTGAGCCTGGCGATGCACTCACCGCAACTCGACCCGATGCTGGACGACTACGCCAAGGTCCTGCGCGCCATGAAACTGAGGGTGCCGCACACCCCCCTGATCTCCGACATCACGGCGCAACCCGTCCGTGCCGAGGCCACCACACCCGAGTTCTGGATCCGGGAGCTGCGCGAACCCGTCCGCTTCGCCGACGCGGTCGACCGGCTGCACCGGGACGGCGTGACCACCGGCCTCGAACTGGGCCCGGGCGAGGTGCTGTCCGGCATGCTCGGCGACTGTCGTCCCGACACGGGCCAAGGAATCAGGGCCTTGGCGATGTGCCGGGACTGGCCGGCCCTGCACAGAGGCGCCGAGCTGTCCGGAGCACTCGCCGACGCCCCCGCGTGAATGCGGTTCACACCCTACTTGTGGCCGTTGCCGTGACCGTCGGGATGCAGCACGACCTTCGTCCAGCCCTCGTCACGGGCGTCGAAGTGCTCGTAGGCGGTGGGAGCCTCGTCCAGGCTGAGCTCGTGGGAGACGATGAAGCTCGGCGTCGCCTTCCCGCCGGCGATCAGGTCGCGCAGCGCCCGGTTGTACCTCTTCACCGGCGCCTGCCCCGTGCCCATGCGCTGGCCCTTGAACCACATCATGCCGAAGTCGATCGGGACCTTGCCCTGGGCCTCCAGCTCGCCCTGGGCCTCTTCGCCACCGGGGTCCTGGGGGAGGAAGACGCCCACCACGCCGATGTCGCCCGTGAACCTGACCGTGTCGATCAGGCCATTGAGCGTGAGGCTGGCGTCCTCGTGTCCCTCGTGGTCGTGTGCCTGGTAGCCGACACACTCACACCCGTTGTCGGCGCCCAGACCGAGGGTGGCTTCCTTGACGACCTCCGCCGGGTCCTGGTCGGCGGTGTTGATCGGGATGGCCCCGATCTCCTCCGCCACGCGCAGCCGGTCGGGCTGGTGGTCGGCCACCCAGACGCGGCCGGCACCCTTGAGCAGGGCGGAGTAGGCCGCCATCAGTCCGACGGGACCGGCGCCGAAGACGATCGTCTGGTCGCCCGGCTTGACGTTGGCCATCTCGGTGGCGTGATAGCCGGTGGGGAAGATGTCGGCGAGCATCACGTAGTCGGTCTGCCGCTCGGCGGCGTCCTCACCCAGGCGCAGCGCGTTGAAATCGCCGTAGGGCACACGCAGCAGTTCCGCCTGGCCGCCCTGGTAGGGGCCCATGTCGGCGAATCCGTAGGCGGCTCCGGCGAGCGCCGGTTCCGGCTGCATGGTCAGGCAGTAGTTGGTCAGGCCCCGCTCGCACTGCTTGCAGAAGCCGCAGGCGATGTTGAAGGGCAGGACCACGTACTCGCCGACCTGGACCTTGCGGACGGCGGGGCCGACCTCCACGACCTGGCCCATGTTCTCGTGTCCGAAGGCCCGGCCGGTCTCGAACGACGTGCGGCCCTCGTACATGTGCAGGTCGGACCCGCAGATGTTGGTCGTGGTGATCTTGACGATGATGTCGCAGGGGTGCTCGATCCTCGCGTCCGGCACGTCCTTGACGGCGACCGTACGCGGTCCTTCGTATACCGCTGCTTTCATGATGGCTTCCCTCGGTGTCACGGCATGGCCGCGGCACGGCGATGATGAGACGGCACAGGGAGCCTGGCACTCGTAGGTGTTGCGCACGGGCTCCGCGGCTCCGGCACGTCTCTGCGGGCCGTCCACCGGGATCAGGTGGAACGGCAGTTCGGGCCGTCGGCCCGCCTGGAGCAGCTTCGGCGCTCCGACGGCGTGCGGTGCGGGTCCCCGTGGGCCTCGCAGACGAAACGGCTTTTCACCGATCGATCAGGCACCCGTCAGTCGTCCTCGTCGTGGAGCGTGCGGCGACGCTCCTGTTCCCGCTTGGAATAGGCCGCCGACCGGATCGCCTCGTCACTCTCCAGTCCCGATCCCAGCGCGCCGCCCACCGTGGCGACCGATGCGACGAACCAGGCCAGTGTCCAGTACTCCGTGGCGTGCAACGGGGTGCGCGTCATGGAGACGAACACCGGGCCGTTGAGGATGAAAAGCGCCCACACCAAGGAGATGAGCAGCAACCCCACGTAACAGATGAGCACCCCGATGCCCACGGTCACGACCGTGGACGCGTTGTAGAGAACCGCCCGCTTCCTCTCCTGCGGCGAGTGCTCCGTCGCTCGGTGCCACAGGTGCGCGTCGACGATCAGCCAGCCGATCATGAGGGCGATGGACCCGACCGTGGCGATCACGAGTCGCGTAGTGTCGAGGGAAACGGCCAGGCTCCACATGGTGGAGTTCACGATGGCGATCGCTCCCGCCGCGAGTGCGGCCGCGAGGGCCTTCGACAGCCCCGGGACCAGGCGCCACGGCCTGTTGGCCCGGACCATACCGCCGAGCACCCTCAGGTAACCGCCGAACCCGCCGACGACGTACCGGAGATCCGCGGCCTCCTCGTCGCCGACCGGGGCCCGGTGCACAGATGCGAGGCGACTGGTGAAATTCCCCAACGACCGGCGGTGTGCCGCCCCCTCGGCCTCGGCGGCTTGCGCGCCCGCCAGGCTGAGCACGGCCTCTTCGACCGCCCGCCGGGCCTTGCTCTCGAAGCGCAGTCCCCCCAGCGAGGGGAGGGACAGCAGCGCCAGGCCGTGTTCATGGCTCAGATCCACGACGAGCTTGTGCCCCCGTGAGTGCAGCGGCAGGTCGGTGAGGGCTACGACGATGTCCCACTTCTCCTCACGAACACGGTCCAGGAGCCGCCGTGTCAACACCGTTGGGTCCTCGGTCCCGGCGGTGAAGGGCTCACTCACCACCTCGACGTCGAATCGTCGATGCCCACCGGAGGCGTCCGCGAGCCGAGCGGGCAGCTCCCGGGCCATGCGCCGCGCGACCTCTGTCGGCGCGTCGGGATCGGCCAGGAGAGCAACGACCGTGACACCCTGCGACGACTCCACCATGACGGCCCCTTCTCGTCGTCCGCCCCGGCGTTCAGCAGTGCCCAGGATGTCCCCGCCGTAACATCGGCGCCGCCCGGATCACGAGGATCCGGGCGGCGTCGTTCGGTGGGGCCGGATGTCAGGGGGTCAGCTGCCAGCGGGCGATGTAGCCGACGTCGATGGCCGCCCAGTCCTGCACGCGCAGGGTCCAGGTGCCGTTGATCGGTTGCGCGGAGGCGTCGACGGTGAAGGTCTGGTCGACGTTGTCGGCGGAGCCGCCGCTGCGGTTGAGCAGGGAGTAGACGGTGCCGTTGGGGCCGACGAGGTCGACGGTGAGGTCACCGCGGTAGGTGTGGACGATGTTGACGTAGACCGAGGTGGTCGCGGAGGCGTTGCCGTCGCGGCCGGTGATGGTGAGCGGTGACTCCACGGCGGGCCCGACGTCGGGGATGTCGACGCGGGTGGTGCTGGCGTAGACGTAGCCGATCTTCCAGGTGAAGGTGTCCGTGGCGGTCGCCCCGGTGCTGTCGGTCACGGTGATCGTGACGTCACTGGTGCCGACGGCCGTCGGGGTGCCGCTGATCAGACCGGTCGGGCTGATGCTGAGGCCGGCGGGCAGTCCGGTGGCCTCGTAGGTCAGGGCGGCGCCGGAGTTGGTGGTGTAGGCGTCGAGTTGGAGGCTGACGCTCTGGTTGATGCCGCTGATCTGGTCGGCGGTCGGGGCGAGGTTGACGCCGAGGGCGATGCGGTTGCCGACGTTGATCGCGGCCCAGGCGTCGGCGACGGCGAGGTAGGTCGGGCTGTAGGCGCCGAACAGGTCGCTCGCGGCCGACAGGGTGGCGGTGCGGGCGCCGGCGTAGTTGGTCGTGGAGGTCATGTACGTCGTCAGCGCGCGGTACCAGATCGCGGCGGCGTTCTGGATGCCGATGCCGGTGACGGGCTGCCCGTCGTAGGTCGGGCTGTCGTAGGCCACGCCGTTGACGGTCTTGGCGCCGCTGCCCTCGGAGAGCAGGTAGAAGAAGTGGTTCGCGGGGCCCGACGAGTAGTGGACGTCGATGCCGCCGAGGGTGGAGCTCCAACTGTCGCGGGAGTCGCCGTCCTTGGAGGGCTTGTCCATGTAACGCAGCGGTGTGCCGTCACCGTTGATGTCGATCTTCTCGCCGACGAGGTAGTCGGCGGGGTCGGCCGGGAGGTTCTCGTAGAACTCGACGGCGGCGGCGAAGATGTCGGAGGTCGCCTCGTTGAGCCCGCCGGACTCCCCCGAGTAGTTCAGGCCCGCGGTGGCGGCGGTGACACCATGGCTCATCTCGTGGGCGGCCACGTCGAGCGCGGTCAGCGGATGGGTGTTGCCCGAGCCGTCGCCGTAGGTCATGCAGAAGCAGGAGTCCTGCCAGAAGGCGTTGACGTAGTTGCTGCCGTAGTGGGCGCGGCTGTAGGCGGCGACTCCGTCGTTGCGGATGCCGTTGCGGCCGAAGGTGTCCTTGTAGTAGTCCCAGGTGGCCGCCGCGCCGAACGCCACGTCGACGCCGGCGGTCTGGCGGTTGGACGGAAGTCCGTTGCCCCAGACATCGTTGTCGTCCGTGAAGAGAGTGCCGGTGCCCGAGGTGCCCTGGTTGAGGTCGTACGTCCGCTGCCCGGCGCGGTCGGGGTCGACGAGCTGGTACGTCGAACCGGACAGGGTGGAGCCGACCGGGACCTCGCCGGCGTACTGGCCGGTGCCGGTGCCGGTGTGGACGTGCTCGGCGGCCAGGAGTTCCTTGCCGGTGCCGGCGTCGGTGACGACCTGGAGTTCACTGGGGGTGCCGTCCTTCTGGACGCCCTCGACGAGGGTCTCCCAGGCCAGCACGGGCTTGCCGGTTCCGGCCCAGACCACCAGGCGGGGCGTCTGCTCCGTCTCGGCCCCCTTCACCTTGCTCTTCTTCGAGATGCCGAGGGCCTTGGTGGCGGCGCCGGCGGCGGTGAGCTTCGGGCGGAGCGAGGGGACCTGGAGTCGGGCGGAGCTCGCCTTGGTGACGGTCGTACGACCGCTCTTGTCGTGGACGACGAGGTCACCGCCGAGGACGGGCAACCCGGCGTAGGTGCGCTCGTAACGGGTGTGCGTGGTGCCGTCGGCGTCCTTGATGACGTCCTTGACGACCAGCTTCTCCTTGGCGCCGAGGCCGATCCGCTGTGCGGTGCGGGGTGCCGCGGACCGGGCGCTCTTGATCAGGGCGGCGCGGCGGGCGGGCGTCAGGGACGACTGGGCGGCGCCGGCCCTGGGGGCGGCGGTGATCTTCGTGGGGCCGGGGTCCGCCGGGACCGCGGTGGCGAGACCGGGGGCGGCTAGGGCGAGCAGGGAGCTTATCGCCGTGAAGGCGAGGACGGTGGTGCGTCTGCGCCCGATGAGAGCGCGGCGTCGCTGGGGCAACGGGTTCTCCTTCGATACAACGGACGGCCCGTGGTGGGGGGTCGTGGAGGTGACGGAGCGGCGGTGTGTGCCGGTCCGGAGTGCTGCACGGCATGCGGGTTGAAGGAGGTGGGGGGTGGACGGCTGAGCGATGGCTCTGTGTGGGGATTCCGTCGAGGAAGCGTGAACTTCCGCAGAAGAGTGGCACCGCACCCACAGTTTTGTCATGGGAATGCCAAAGCAACGGCTGGAATTGACCTTGCCGGGCGGGCATATCGGCACAGACGGCGTCGGTTTTCGGCCGCGCCTCAGGGGAGGTCCGGATGCCCCGCGCCCTTCGACCCCGGACGCGAACTCCCCTGTGAATACAGCCTACTTGGCGGCCGATCAGGGCGACCTGCCGACGTTCACGGCCTGCCTTCCCCGACCGACTCGCCCTGATCCGTCCGGTCGGCGCCGATCCGTCCCGGGCCGTGGCCCGTTGCGGAGTCACGCCAGGCTTTTCCCGATCCCCAAGTGGGACAGTGGCCTTGCAAGTTCCAACCAACGGGAGGCAGTTGTGACCAAAATCGTGCGGGTTGTCGCCATCGCGGCCGGGATCGTCATCGCGGTCGCCGGCGCCGGGACCGCGGTCGCCGCGGGCGACGGCGACACCGTGACGGCGGCCATTGTGGCCGGCGCCTACAAGTAGTCCACCAGCGCGGCCCGCTCTCCGTGGGCGGGCCGCGACGGACGCGTCCGGCATGGTCGCCTCGGCTGCGGCGTACACCGCCGCCGAGGCCCATGTCCCCTGCGCGGCCGAGCAGTTCGTACCCGGCCCTGCGCTAGAAGGTCAGGTTCCAGGCGTCGATCCTGCCTGTGTCGGAGGCGGCGTTGTCGTTGACGCGCAGCTTCCAGGTGCCGTTCGCGACCTCGGAGGAGGCGTTCACGGTGTAGGTCTGGGCAATGTTGTCGGCGCTGCCGCCGGCGCGATTGTGCAGCGTGTAGACGGTCCCGTCCGGCGCCACAAGGTCGACCTTCAGGTCACCGATGTAGGTGTGCTTGATGTCCACACCCACCTTGAGGGTGGCCGGGGCGTTGCCGGTCACACCGGTGACGGTGATCGGGCTCTCCACGGTCGCGTTGTCGTTGATGGCGAAGTCCGCGAGGTTCTCGAAGTACGCGCCGGGCGGCGGGGTGGCCCCGACGGCCTTGAGCGCGTCGACCTGTCCCTCGCCGAAGAACGAGTTGTTGGCCGTCGTGCCCGTGCAGCGGCTGTCCGAGGGGCAGGCGATGTCGTTGGCCTGCTCGGCCAGCTTGGCGCGGATCTGCGCCGGGGTGATGCCCGGGTTGGCGCTGGCGATCAGCGCCGCGACGCCGACCACGTGCGGGGTGGCCATCGAGGTGCCGCTCTTGCTGCCGTAGCCGCCGCCGGGGACGGTCGAGTACACGCTGCTGCCCGGCGCCGCGACGTCGATGACACCCTGGCCGTAGTTGGAGAACGAAGCCTTGGTGACGCCCGTGCCGTTGGCCGCGACCGTGACCACGCCCGGCAGCTCCGTCGGGATGTCGAGGCAGGCGTTGGTGATGGTGCGGGTGACCGGCGTCGAGTCGTTGGGGCTCGCGGAGTCGGTCGTCTTGTGGGCGAGGTCGTAGTTCTCGTTGCCCGCGGCGGCGATCTGGAGGGAGCCCTTGCTCTCGGCGTACTCCTGGGCGCGCTTGACGCCCTCGATGATGGCGGCCTGGTCGATGTTGTCCGGGCAGTTGAACTGCCACGGGTCGGTGTAATAGCTGTTGTTGGTGACCTTGAAGCCGTGGTCACCGGCCCAGACGAAGCCGCAGATGGTGTTCTCGGCGAAGAAGAAGGAGTTACCCGGCTCGGCGACCCGGACCGCGGCGATCTTCACGCCGGGTGCCACGCCGACGACGCCCTTGCCGTTCTTGGCCGCGGCGACGGTGCCCGCCACGTGGGTGCCGTGCGTGTCGACGTCCCGCCAGGCGCCGGTGCGGGTGTCGGGCTTGCCGTAGGCGCAGGAGACCGAGTCGGCCGCGTCGAAGTTGGGCGCCAGGTCCTGGTGCTGGTCGTCCACACCGGTGTCCAGGATGCCCACCTTGACGGAGGCGGAGCCCGGGTTCACGGCCCAGGCCTGGTCGGCCTTGATCTGGCTCATGTCGGCCCGGACCGGCTCGCCGGCCGGCGTCGTGGACTGGGCCGGATTGGCCGGGAGCGCCGGGTTGTAGGCGTCGGCCGGGACGTCCGAGGTACGCGTGGCACCGACCTGCTGCACGCCGGCGACGCCGCGCATGGTGGCGGCGAAGGTGCCGGACGCCGAGTGGGCGACGATCACGCCGATGGCGTCGAAGCTCGAGAAGACGGTGCCGCCGTTGGCCGCGATCGCGGAGCGGACCGCCGAAGTGTCACCAGGGGTGGTGATCACGAGGTAGGCACGCGTGCCGGCCACCCAGGCCGCACTCTGGGAAGCCGGTGTGGCGGCCGACGCGTGGGCCTTGGCGGCCGACGCGGTGGAGGGGACGACCGGGAGCGTGCCCGCGAGGGCGCCCGGGGCGCCGAACACGAGGGTGGCGCCGAGCGTGGCGGCCAGCACCAGCGTGCGTCTCTGTCGGCTGAATATGTGGGGTATCAATGCGTCCTCCGAAGACGGCCCGGCCGCGCTTATGGCATCGGCCGGGCCGTACGAAACGAGTGGTGGGAGCAAGATGTCAGGTGCATGCTCCTCTACGGAAGTACCTTTCCGTACAGGGACGTTGTAGAGGCATGGCTGAAAAACGACGCACCGTGTTCCCAGCTGGATCGTGTGCCAAATGTGTCCTCGATGAAGCCGACGTGATGGACAGGATGGAACGGAATCTGGCAGAACATGCCTGTCACCTGCACCGGAGCATGGCCAGTGCGACCGTCACCGAGGTTGGTGACCTGCTGGTCGCGGACAGCGGCCTGGACGACGACACGTTCAACATCGTTGCCGCGGCCCGCTTCACCGCCGCCGAGGCTGCGACACGTATCACCGAAACCGCCGAGGCGCTGGCCCGCACGGGCCGCCCGTTCTCCTGGTGGGTGGGGCCCGCCTCGACACCGGCGGACCTCAGCACCCGCCTGACGGCGGCGGGTCTGGCTGCCTCCGAACACGAGGCGGCGATGTGGGCCGACCTGGACGACACCACCCTGTCCCCGCCTGCCGCCCAGAGCCTCGACATCCAGAGGGTGACCACGCCCGAGCAACTCGCCGACTACGCCTCGGTGGTGGCCGCGAACTGGGATCCTCCCGCCGACACCGTCCGTCGCTTCTTCGCCGAGGCCGCCCCGCAGGCACTGGCCGCGCACTGCCCGGCCCGGTATCTGGTCGGCTACGTCGAGGGCCGTCCGGTCTGCTCCGCCGAGGTGTTTCACCATGCCGGGGTCGCCGGTATCTACAACATCTGCACCCTGGCCGGCCACCGCCGCCAGGGCTACGGCGGTGCCATGACGCTGGCGGCACTGCGCACGGCCCGCGACCGAGGCCACCGCATCGCGGTCCTGCAGGCGTCAGCCGACGGCGAGCCCGTCTACCGCCGCCTGGGGTTCCGCTCCTGCGGCCGGTTCACCGAACACGCGGTCACTCCCTCAACCGCATGAACCGCCTCAACCGCATGACGTTCGCGGTAGCCGGCCGACGCACAGCGGGGCGGTCGGCTACCGGCGCCTTGGTCTCATCCTCACCCCGCGAGAGTTTTGCTGAAGTGGGTGACCGGGCGCTCAAGGCGTTCGCCGTCGACGGTGATGTCGACCGCCTCGTTGTAGAAGGCCAGCAGACCCTGGACGGCGCCGACCGCCGGCAGGGGTTCCGGGTAGCTCCAGACGAGGTTCGGTGGGATGTCGGTGCCGCTCTGCCATGACCAGTACTCGGCGGTGCCCTTGTAGGGGCAGCCGGTGTGGTGGTCGGTGGCGGTCAGCAGGTCCAGGCGTACGTCCTCACGCGGGATGTAGTAGCGCGTGGGCAGGCCGGTCTCGAACAACAGCACGGGGTGGTGGGTGTCCGCGACGACCGTGCCGTCGATCTCGACCACGACGTGGCGGCTGCTCGGGATGGCGTCCACGCGTTTGTGCGGGTCGCGGGGGTGGATGAAGATCTCTTCCTCCTCCTCGTACCAGTGGTCGAGGCCCCGGCCGACGCGCCGGAACCATTCGAAGGCGATGTGGTCGGCGAGATCGGCGGCCGGGAAGGTCCAGGCGGCGTTCTCCAGCAGCTCGCCGTCGACGTCGAGGTCGTAGAAGATCCGTGAGCCGGTGTGGGTGCCCGTCGGCGGGTTCTTCGCGGGGCGCAACAGGTCCTCGCGGACCTCGGTGCGCGGGAAGGCGTACAGCGGGACGGGGACACCCGGTTCCCAAACCAGGACGGGGTGACGGCTGTCGACCACCGTCACCTCGCCCTTGCGGCCGCGTACCCAGCGCTCGCTGGGCTCCCACAGGAGGCCTTCCGGGGTGGTCCGCACGGCCCGTGCGGTGGGGAACGTGGTCATGAGCGGCTCTCCTCCGGCTCACGCGGTCACTTCCGCGACGTAGGGGCGGTCCTCGCGCCAGGCCGCGAGCTGCTCGGGACGGCCGAACACGCGCAGGTACTCCTCGACGTTACGCCGGCCCGTTCCCACACCGAGACGGGTTCGAAGTGCCGTCCGGGGCGCAGCGGTCCTCCGTCCCGTTGGTCAGCAGGGTGTCGGTGAACACCTGGAGGGCGTGCGGCGGGGGTCCAGGTGCCGTCGGGACGCTGGCCCTGCAAGCCAACGGGGTAGCAGCACCGCCGAGCCCAGGGCGACGAGGGCCGGTCGGGTTCTGGCCGAACTCCCGTGTTCTCCTGGGGTGTCGGTGGGGCGAGCGGCCGAGGGAATCGGGTGGTCAGGTCGATTCCTTGGAGCGGGAGACCACGACGGTGTGGTGCGCCGACGCGGGTGCTGACGGGCCGGGTGGTGTCGCGGCGCGGCGCAGCAGGGACAGCAGCAGGGCCGCGGCGAGCAGGCCGGCGCAGACGCAGGAGGCCAGCGCGTACCCGGCCTCGGGGTGGCCGCCTCCCGGAGGGCCGGACGCGGCGTGGAGGTACACCGCGGGGACGGCGCTGAGGCAGACGGCCGCGGCGATGCGCTGGGCCATCTGCAGGATGCCGCCGCCCACTCCCGCGGCCTCCGCCGGGGCGTGCTGGAGCACCTGGGTCTGGTTGGGCGAGACGGTGAGCCCGCCGGCGATACCGGACATCAGCTGCGTTCCGGCGAAAGCCGGCGGCAACAACGACGCCGGCACCCAGAGCACGACGGCCGCCCCCGCCAGCGCGGCGCCGATGCCCAGGGTCAGGCCGACGGTCACCGTGCGCGGCCCGATCCGCCCGACCAGCCGCCAGGCGAGGGCCGAGGAGATGCCCATCCCGATCGCCCCGGGCAGCGTGACCGCCGCCGTGAGCAGAGCGGACAGGCCGAGCCCGTCCTGGAGGAAGACGGTGAGCACGAGGAACGCGGCCAGGGAGGAGCCGAACTGGGCCATCGCGACCGCCGTGCCCAGCGCATACGGCTTCGACGAGGTCAGCGTCGGGTGCACCAGCGGCTGACGCCCCCGTCGTACCCGTAGACGCTGATGCGCGGCGAGGACGGCAGCCAGCGCGCACACGGCGATGGCCCACAGGAGCGCCTCTCCCCCGTTGTCCGGGGTGCGGATGAAAGGCACCATCAGCGCCAGCGTGCAGCCGCAGAGCAGAGTGAGGCCGAGGAGGTCCAGCCGGGCGTCGCGGGCGGTGCGCCGCGGCGGGGGCAGCCAGCGGGCCGCGAGGGCGAGGGTGAGTACGGCGCACGGTGCGCTCAGCAGCAGGCAGCACCGCCAGCCCGCCTCGGCGCCGAGCCCGGCGACGAGCGCGCCGCCGAGCGGCGGGCCGAGGGCCGTGGCCACGCCGCCGGTGACCGCGTACAGGCCCAGGGCCCGGCCTCGGTCGACACCGTGGAAGACGTCCTGAATGGTGCCGATCACTTGCGAGTTGACGATCCCGGCCGCCGCGCCCTGCACCAGCCGGGCGGCGATCAGGGTCCCCGGCCCTTGTCCGGTCGCGGCCGTCACTCCGGCCGCCAGGAAGACCGCCACCCCGGCCAGGAAGAGACGCTTGCGCCCGTGCAGGTCGCCCAGGCTGCCCCCGGGGACGAGCGCCAGGCCGAAGGCCAGCGAGTAACCGGCCACGATCCACTGGATGTCCGCCCCGGTGGCCCCGAGCGACTGGCGCATGCTCGGCACCGCGATGTTCAGGACAGCCTGGTCGAGCAGGGTGGTGGCGCCCGCGGCCATGCACACCAGCAGCACCCGTCGTGCGGCGCGGTCGTCTCCCGGGAGCATCTACGCCCGCCGGGACGGCCGCGGCAGGCCCAGGTGGTCGCGCAGGGTGGTGCCCGTGTAATGGGTGCGGAACAGGCCGCGGCGGCGCAGCTCGGGGATCACGAGGTCGGCGAAGTCGTCCAGGGTGCCTGGAAGGTACGGGAAGACCACGTTGAAGCCGTCGGCGGCGCGGCCGTGGAACCACTCCTCGATGTGGTCGGCGATCTGCTGGGGTGTGCCGGTGACGGTGCGGTCGTCGTTCGCGACCCGATGGACGAGGTCGCGGATGGTGAGGTGGTCGCGACGGGCGTTCTCGTAGATCTGCTGCTGGGCGGTCTGCGACTGGTTGGAGACGGGCAGTTCGGGCAGTGGGCCGTCCAGCGGGTACGGGCTGAGGTCGAAGCCGCCGAGCCAGTACGACAGGTCGGCCAACGCGACCTGCGGGGGCAGGAGTTCGGTGAGGCGGGCCAGTTTATCGCGGGCCTCGGACTCGGTGGGGGCAGTGACGACGGACAGGGCCGGCAGGACCTTGAGGTGGTCCGGGTCACGGCCGTGGGCGGCGGCGCGTTCCTTGATCTCCGCGTAGAACTCCTGGGCCCGGCCGAGGTCGTTGATGCCGGAGAAGATCACGTCGGCGATGCGGGAGGCGAGGTTCTTGCCCGCCTCGGAGGCACCGGCCTGCACGACGATCGGGTGGCCCTGCGGCGGCCGGGCGATGTTGAGGGGCCCCGCGACCTTCAGGTGTTTGCCCTCGTGGTTCAGGGCGCGCAGCTTGGCGGGGTCGAAGTAGACGCCGCTCGCCTGGTCGTGGCGGAAGGCGTCGTCCTCGAAGGAGTCCCACAGGCCCGTGACGACGTCGTGGAATTCCTCGGCGCGGTCATAGCGGGTGGCGTGGTCGAGGTGGGCGTCGAGACCGAAGTTCTGGGCCTCTCCGTCGTTGAGGGAGGTCACCACGTTCCAGCCGGCCCGGCCGCCGGAGATGTGGTCGAGGGAGGCGAAGGTGCGGGCCACGTGGTAGGGCTCGTTGTAGCTGGTGGAGGCGGTGGCGATGAGGCCGATGCGGGAGGTGCCGGCGGCGAGCGCGGCCAGCAGGGTCGTCGGCTCGAAGGAGTCGTTGACGACGCTTACCCGGCTGAGGACGTCCTCGCTCGCGAACGGCACGCCGACGAGATCGGCGAGGAACACCGCGTCGAAGGTGGCCCGTTCGGCGGTCCGCGCGAAGGAGAGAACCTCCCGGATGTTGACGCCCGCGTCCGCAGCGGTGTCCGGGTGGCGCCAGGCGGCCAGGTACTCCCCCGGTGGCTTGAGGAAGGCGTTGAGGTGCAGTTGTCCGGTGCGGCGGGTCATCGTCCGGTCTCCTGGAGGTGTCGGTCACGGACGGCGGGACGCGGCAGCCCGAGGTTCTCGCGCAGGGTGGTGCCCTCGTACTCGGTGCGCAGCAGCCCGCGTTGCTGGAGCAGCGGCACGACCTGGTCCACGAAGTCCTCGGCGGGGCCGGGCAGATAGGGGAAGGAGATGTTGAACCCGTCGGCCGCGTAGGAGCGGAACCAGGTCTCGATGTGGTCGGCGATCTGCTCGGGCGTTCCGGCGACGGCGGAGCCCGCGGCGAAACGGTGCGCGAGCTGACGTATCGTCAACTTCTCGTCATGAGCGAGCTTCAGCAGCAGATCGCGGCGCGACTTGCTGCGGTTGGTCTCGGGGATGTCCGGCAGCGGGCCGTCCACCGGGTGGTCGCTCAGGTCGAGGTCTCCGATGTTGTCCTGGACGAGGCGCCGGGCGACGTCGTCGTGGATGAGGTCCTGAAGCTCGGTGAGCCGCCGCCGCGCTTCCGTCTCGGTGGCCGCGACGAGCGGGGACAGGCCCGGCCAGACCAGCACATGGGCCGGGTCGCGGCCGTGGGCGGCCGCCCGTGCCTTGATGTCGGCGTAGAAGGCCTGGGCGGCGCCCAGTTCGTGCTGGGTCGTGAAGAGGACCTCCCCGTGGCGGGCCGCGAACTCCCGTCCGGTCTCGGAGGATCCGGCCTGGAAGACCACCGGGTGCCCTTGCGGCGGCCGGGAGATGTTCAGGGGGCCGCGGACGGCGAAGTGCTCGCCGCGGTGGTGCGGGGTGTGCAGTCCGGTGGGGTCGTAGTAGCGGCCGGTCGCCTTGTCCCGTACGACCGCCTCGTCGTCGAAGCTGTCCCACAGCGCCTTGACGACCTGCACGAACTCGTCCGCGCGGTGGTAGCGCAGCTCGTGTTCGAGGTGGCGGTCGTAGCCGAAGTTCGCCGCCTCCAGGGGGACGACGGAGGTGACCACGTTCCAGCCGGCGCGGCCTCCCGAGATGTGGTCCAGGGAGGCGAACTTGCGGGCGATGTGGAAGGGGTGGTTGTAGGTCGTGGTCGCCGTCGCCGCCAGGCCGATGTGCTCGGTCACCAGCGACAGCGCGGCCAGCAGGGTCAGCGGTTCGAAGTGTTCGGCGCGTCCGGTGCGGGACAGGGAGTCAAGCTGGTGGCCCCAGAGAGCGACGACGTCGGCGACGAACAGCGCGTCGAAGCGGCCGCGTTCGAGGGTGCGGGCCAGGTCGGCGTGGAAGGCAAAGTCGAGCTGTCCGTCGGGGCGGGCGTCCGGGTGCCGCCAGCCGGCGATGTGGCCGCCGGAGCCCTGGACGAGGGCCCCGAGGGTGAGCCTGCGTGCGGTGGGGTCGGTCATGCGGTCCTCCCGATCATGCGGGCAGCCGAGGTACGGCGGCCAACAGACGGCGTGTGTAAGAGTGTTGGGGGTCGGCCAGCACGGATGCGGCTGGGCCCTGTTCGACGGCGCGGCCGTCCTTCATCACCAGCACGTCGGTACACAGACGCCGTACGACGCCGATGTCGTGGGAGACGAGCAGCAGCGTCAGCCCGTAGGCCTCGGCGAGGTCGTCGAGGAGGGCGAGGATCTGGGCGCGCACCGACACGTCGAGGGCGCTGAGCGGTTCGTCGCCGACGAGGACCTTCGGACCGGGCGCCAGGGCGCGTGCGAGGGCGATGCGCTGGCGCTGTCCGCCGGAGAACTCGTGCGGATACCGGCCGCGCACGGACGGGTCCAGGCCGACGGCGCGCAGCAGTTCGTCCACCCCGTCGTCGTGGTCACCGGGCAGCTTGAGGCACTCCAGCGGCTCGGCGACGATGTCGCGGACGGTGGCGCGGGGGTCGAGGGAGCCCATCGGGTCCTGGAGGACGACCTGCACCTCGCGCCGGAACCAGGGCTGCCTGCCGGGTTTCACCTCGCGCCCGCGGTAGTGCACCGTTCCGGTGTCCGGCCGGTCAAGCGCCAGCAGGAGCCGGGCCAGGGTGGACTTGCCGGAGCCGGACTCCCCCACGATGCCGAGGCTGTTGCCTTCCCGCAGCTCCAGGGACACGTTCTGGACGGCGTGGCGGTGGACGGCCGGCGCGAACAGCGAGGTGCGCGGCAGCCGGAAGCTGCGGCTGAGGCCGGTGCCCTTCAGGAGCTGTGTCATCGAGGGACCTCCTCGGCCCCTGTGGCGCGCGCGGCGGCCACCAGCCTTTGCGTGTAGGGGTGTTGGGGATGGCGTACGAGGGTGTCGGTGGCGCCTTCCTCGACGAGCCGGCCGTCCTTGAGCACGGCGGCCCGGGAGCAGAGCTGGGCGACGACGGCGAGGTCGTGGCTGATGAACAGCAATGCGGTGCCGTTCTCGCGGACCAGGTCATCGAGGAGCTTGAGCATGTCGGCCTGGACGGTGACGTCCAGGGCGGTGGTGGGTTCGTCGGCGATGAGCAGGGCCGGGCGGGTGGCGAGGGCCATGGCCAGGCCTACGCGCTGGCGCTGGCCGCCGGAGAGCTGGTGGGGCCAGGAGCGGACGATGAGATCCGGGTCCGGCAGGCCCACCTGTGCGGCGAGTTCGACGGCGGCGGTCCGGGCCTGGCGCCGGTTCAGGCCGCAGTGCAGCCGCAGCGGCTCGGCGAGCTGTTTCCCGATCCGCATCAGGGGGTTGAGGGCGCTCATGGGTTCCTGGAAGACCATGGCCATGCGCTCGCCGCGCAGCCGGGACAGCTCCCTGTCGTCGAGGCCGAGCAGTTCCTGGCCGCCGAGGCGGATGCTGCCGGTTGCCTGGGCGCCGTCCGGGAGGAGGCCGAGGACGGCGAGTGCGGTGAGGGACTTGCCGGAGCCGGACTCGCCGATCAGGGCGAGCCGTTCACCGGGGTCCAACGACAGGCTCACCTCGTCGACGACGGTCGTCCCGGCGATCCGCACGCTGAGGTCGGTGATCGTGAGCAGGCTCATGACGCCTCCCGCACGCTCAGATCGGTGCTCGTCAGCAGGCTCATGACGCCTCCCGCACGCGCAGGCCGGCGTCGGCCGCCTCGCGTACTCGAAGGCGTGCATCGGCCGCCTCGCGCAACCCGTCGCCGAGCAGGTTGAACCCGAGCACGGAGGCGGCCACGGCGAGCCCCGGCCAGATGACGAGCAGCGGGCGGGCCGCGATGTACTGCTGCTGCTCGTGCAGCATGCGCCCCCAGGAGATCGCGGGCGCCGGCGCGCCGAACCCGAGGAACGACAGGGCCGCCTCGGCGAGCACCGCCACGGACAGCACCAGCGAGAGCTGCACGACGAGGGTGGGCGCGATGTTCGGCAGCAGGTGCTTGCGGACGGTACGCCAGGTGCCGGACCCGGCGGCGTGCGCGGCCAGCACGTAGTCGGTGTTCAGCACCCGTCCGGCCTCGGCGCGGGCGACCCGGGCGAGGTTGACGCCCGCGCCGACGCCGACCGCGGTGACCACCGTCCAGGTGGAGCCGCCGTAGACCGCGGTGAGGATCATCGCGATCAATAGGACGGGGAAGGCGATCAGCACGTCCGTGAGCTGGACGACGACGGCACCGATCCAGCGCGGTACGAGCACCGCCGCCAGTGCCAGGGTGAGCCCGACGACGGCCGCGATCGCCGCCGCGAGCAGGGCGGTCAGCAGCGTGCCGCGCGCTCCGGCCAGCAGCTGGCTCAGCTCGTCGCGGCCCAGCCGGTCGGTGCCGAGGACATGCCCGCCGGAGAACGGCAGCAGCCAGCCGTCCTGCGGACGCGCGAGAGTGGGGTCGTACGGCGTCCAGACGAGGGAGACCAGGGCGGACAGGACGAGCAGGCCGACGAGGACCAGCCCTACCGCGCCGCTGCGGCTCTTGAGGACCGCTCTCAAGACGGTCATACGGCACTCCGCAGCCGAGGGTCGATCAGCCGGTGCGCGAGGTCCACGAGGAACCCGATGACCAGCACCGCCCCCGTGAGCAGCAGGATCTCGCCCTGCACCTTGTCCAGGTCCCGGTTGCCGACGTCCGTGATCAGCATCTGGCCGACGCCGGGCAGCACGAAGACCTGCTCCACCACGACCGCCCCCGCGACCAGCGCCGCGATCTGGAGGCCGAGCACCGCCACCACGGGCACCGCCGCGTTGCGCAGCCCGTGCCGCACCAGCGCGCCGGTGCGTGTGTGGCCCTTGGCGCGGGCGGTGCGCAGCCAGTCCTGGTGCAGGACGTCCAGTACGGCGGAGCGCACGAACCGCAGCAGGACGGCACCCTCGGACAGGGCCAGCGTCAGCCAGGGCAGGACCAGGCTGCGCAAAGCCTGGCCCGGCTCGGCCCAGCCGTCCACCGGGAACCCCTGCGCGGGCAGCCAGCGGACCTGGACGGCGAACACGAGGACGAGCAGCAGCCCCACCCACAGGGTCGGCAACGCGATGCCGAACTGCCCGACCGCGTTGACCAGGCCACCGAGCCGCGACTCGCGGCGCACGGCGGCGACGATGCCCAACGGCACGGCGAAGGCGAGCGCGAGGACGACCGCGCCGGCGGCCAGCGGTCCGGTCACCGCGAACTTCTCGGCGAGCTGCCCCGACACCGACGTACCGTCCAGGACCGACCGCCCGAAGTCGCCGGTGACGACTCCGCCGATCCAGTCGGCGTACTGCGCGGCGAGCGGCCGGTCCAGGCCCAAGTCGTGGCGTACAGCGGCGACTTGAGCGGGCGTGGCCTTGATGCCGCCGATGGTCTGGGCGATGTCGCCGGGCAGCAGCCGCAGCACCAGGAAGACCAGCACGCTGGCGGCGAGCAAGGACACCACCAGCAGCGCGGCCCGGCGCAGCACATACAGGGTCACGCGGGCCTCACTTCTTCTTCGCCACGGCGAGGTCCGCGAGGTCGTACCGGTTACTGGTGAAGTTACGCGGCACGCCGGTGACCCCGCTGCGCACGACGGTGAGGGTCTGGCTGACGAACAGCCAGTCCGCGGCGGCGTCCTGGGAGACCTGCTGGGCGGCCTTCTTCAGCAGCGCGTCCCGCTCGGCGTCGCCGGTGGCGGTCTGGGCGGCGGCGTACCACTTCTGGACCTTCGCGTTGTCGTAAGCGAAGTAGTAGGCGGGGTTGGCGAAGTTGTACAGATCGCGGGCTTCCGCGTGGTCGACGAGGCTGAGCTGGTAGTCGTGCTTGGTGTAGACGGCGTCGAGCCAGGTCTGGAACTCCACCTGGCGCACGGTGAGTTGGATGCCGACCTGCTTGAGCTCGGAGGCGAGGTAGTCGCCGATCTCCGTGGGGTAGATGTTGGGGATCTGGACGGTGAGCTTCAGGCCGTCGCCGTAACCGGCCTGCTGGAGCAGCTTCTTGGCGGCCGCCGGGTCGTGGGCGTCGATCGCGGTGAGGTCCTCGTAGCCGGGGTCGGTGGCCGGGACGGGGCCGCCGACTGGCTTGGCGGCGCCGCCGAGGGCCTTGATGAGACCGGCGTTGTCGATGGCCCGGCGGATGGCGCGCCGTACCCGCACGTCCTTGGTGGGGCCGGAGGCGTTGTTGAACGCGAGGGTGAACTTGTCGGTGGTGTCTCCGCGCAGGACGGTGTACTTGCTCTTGTCGGAGAACGGCTGGAGCAGGGTCGCGTCCGCGGCGGTCTCGATGTCGGTCTGGCCGGTCTGCTGGGCGTTGTTGGCCGCGTTGTCGTCCTTGATGTAGTGGAAGACGACCTTGGCGACCTTGGCCTTCTTGCCCCAGTAGGCGTCGTTGCGGACGAAGGTGAGGGACGAACCGCGCTTCCAGCCGGACAGCTTGAAGGGCCCGGTGCCGTTCTCCTTCCCGGCGAGGGAGGCGAAGTCCGTCCCCTTCTTGAAGACGATGCCCGCCCGGCCCGTCAGGCCCCAGGTGAAGCCGGTGTCACGGTGCTTGAGCGTGACGACGACGGTGTGGTCGTCGGCGGCGGAGGCGCTCTTGACCGAGGCGAGCGCGGCCGCGTCGGGGTTCTTCGAGCCCTTCGCGGTGACTTGCTGGAGGGACCAGACGGCGTCGGCGGCGGTGAGCTTGGTTCCGTCGTGGAAGGTGGCGTTCTCGGCGAGGTGGAAGGTGTAGGTGAGCCCGTCCGGCGACGTCTCGTACGACGTGGCGAGGCTCGGCTCGATCTTGTTGTTCTCGTCGCGGGTCAGCAGGCCCTGGTAGACGTTGTCGAGCAGGATCTGGTCAAGGGCCGCGCCCGCGGTGGAGGCGATGTCGAGGCTGGTCGGCTCCAGGACGAGGCGTACGTCGACCGTGGCGCCGGTGTCGATGGCGGCCGGCTGGGCGGCCTGGCTGGTCTGTCCGGCGTTCGCGGGGTCGTCCGTCGAACCGGTGCCGCACGCCGTCGCGGCCAGGCCGGTGAGAACTGCGGTGGCGGCGAGCCGGAGGGCGGTGGTGCGGCGCATGGCGGATCTAGCTCCCTGGGTGCGTGCGGTGAGGTTCATACGGCGGCTGCCCGCAGGCCCGCTTCGTGCGGTGAGGTTCATACGGCCGCTGCCCGCAGGCCGGTTTCGAGGTCGGCGATCAGGTCGCCGACACCTTCCAGGCCGACCGACAGCCGCACCAGGCCGGGAGTGACCCCGGCCGCGAGTTGCTGACCGGCGTCCAACTGGGCGTGGGTGGTGGAGGCGGGGTGGATGACGAGACTGCGTACGTCGCCGATGTTGGCGAGATGGCTGAACAGCCGGACCCCCTCGACGAACCGTCGGCCCGCCTCCAGGCCGCCCGCCAGTTCGAAGGCGAGGACCGCCCCGGTGCCGCGCGGCAGATACCGTTTGGCCGGCACGTGCCAGGCACTGGAGGACAGTCCGGGGTAGTGCACCCGCGAGACCTGCGGCTGCTGCTCCAGCCACTCGGCGAGCGCCTGGGCGTTGGAGACGTGCCGTTCGATGCGCAGGCTGAGCGTCTCCAGGCCCTGGAGGAGCAGGAAGCTGTTGAAGGGTGAGACGGCCGGTCCCAGATCCCGGACCAGCCGAGTGCGCAGTCGCAGCGCGTAAGCGAGGCCGAGGTCGGAGAAGGAGTCCCAGAACGACAGCCCGTTGTACGTCGGATCCGGGCGGGTCAGCCCCGGCCAGTGGTCGGGATCGGCGCCGAAGTCGAAGCGGCCGCTGTCCACGACGGCCCCGCCGATGCCGGTGCCGTGGCCGGACAGGAACTTGGTGGTGGAGTGCACGACGATGTCGGCGCCGTACTCGAAGGGCCGTAGCAGGTACGGCGTGAGCACGGTGTTGTCGACGACGAGCGGCACGCCGGCCTCGTGGGCGATGCCGGCCACCGCCTCGAGGTCGAGGACATTGCCGCGCGGATTGCCGAGCGTCTCGCCGAAGAAGGCCTTCGTGGTGGGGCGCACGGCCGCGCGCCAGGCGCCCAGGTCGTCCGGATCGTCGACGAAGGTGACGTCGATGCCGAAATCGGCGAACGTGTGCTCAAGGAGCGTGCGGGTGCCGCCGTACAGGGACGAGGAGGCGACGATGTGGTCGCCGGCGCGCGCCAGGTTGAGCAGGGCGAGGCTCGTCGCGGCCTGGCCGCTGGCCACGGCGACCGCCGCCGAACCGCCCTCCAGGGCGGCGATCCGCTCCTCGGCCACGGCGGTGGTCGGGTTCGACAGCCGCGTGTAGGCGTGGGTGGTCAGGTCGGCCAGTTCGAAGGCCGCGGCGGCGTGCGCGGTGTCCCGGAAGACATAGCTGGTGGCCGGGTGGATCGGCACCGCCCGGGCGCCGGTGGCTGGGTCGGGGACCGCTCCGGCGTGCACCTGCCGGGTCTCGAAGGCCCAGTTGCTCATCGGTGTGCCTCTCGCTTCTCCAGGACGTCGGACCACCAGCGTTCGGCGACGCGTGGATGAGAGCGGAGCCAGCCGACGACGGCGTTCGCCCCGAAGGCGGCCAGCAGCGGGTTGTCCGGGTCATCGGTGACACCGCGGCTCAACGCGGCCAGTTCCGGCGGGAGTTGGAGCGGATTGACGACCGCGTCGAGGCGCGGGCCGAGGAAGAAGGGGATCGAGTAGCGGTGCACGCCCGACTGCGGGCTGACGACCCGGTGTTGAGTGGCTTTCAGATAGCCCTGGGTGGCGATCTCCAGCATCTCGCCGATGTTGAACACGAAGGCGTCGGGCACCGGTGTCGCGTCGATCCACTCGCCGTCCTCGCGCTGCACCTGGAGCCCGCCCACCTCGTCCTGCTGGAGCAGCGCGAGGTAGCCGTAGTCCTTGTGCGCGCCCACCCCCTGGTCGGCATGCTCGGCGGCGCGCGGCGGATAGTGCACGATCTTCACGTGGACGGCCGCCTCGTCGTCGAACCACTGGTCGAAGTAGCCCTCGTCCTGTCCGAGCGCCGCCGCCAGGGCCCGCAACACCTCGCGGCTCACCCGCAGCGCCTCCGCCTGCCAGCGCAGCACCGTGTCCCTCAACTCCGGTAGCGCGGAGGGCCATTGATTGGGGCCGATCAGGCGCAGGTAGTCGGGGTCGTCCGGGCCGACGTCGAGCGCCTTTCGTTCCGGACCGATGTCGATCTGCTCCCGCCAGTCGGCGCTGCCCGCCGTGTACTCGGTTCCGGTGCGCGTATAGCCGCGGAACTGGGGCGAGTTGAGGTTCTCGATCTCCAGCCGCTGCTCTTCCGGCAGCGCGAAGAAGGCGCGGGCCGCGCTCAGCACCTCGTCGCGCAGGGGGGCGGACACGCCGTGCCCGGTGACGTAGAAGAAGCCGACTTCGTGGGCGGCTGAGCGGAGTTCGGCGAGGAAGGCGTCACGGTCGGCGTCCGGGGCGCGGAAGCGGGAGATGTCGATGACGGGCAGGGCTGTGGGCTGGGCCATGGGGAATCCTTCGCGGCACGACAGGCCGACTGCGCATCACAACTGCGCAGGGAAATGGGCTGGTTGCGCGGCAGGCGCGAGATCAGGAGGGAAGGGAGGTGCGGGTCGCGAGCCGGGGAACGGCGATCAGCAACAGACCTGGTCGAACTGGTCGGCGCGGCGGCTCACCCAGAACGGGTCGAGCAGCACCATGTGTGCCGTGCCAGTGGTCTCCATGACCGGATCAAAGCACACCCCGGAAGGTGCGTCCACCACACATCCCGCAACGTGAGACACCGCCGCAATGCTGGTGAATACCGCCGCCGTTGTGGTTACCTGGCTGCATGACCGTGCTCGTGACCCGCCGCCACGTGGACTACGTGCGTGTCACCACCACGGGTTGTTCCGCCGCGAGCTGACGCCGCGCTCCGGCTTCTGACCAGCATCTTTCTCACCGCATCACGCTGACCGCCCTTCGTCTGGGGCAGCTTCGGCGCTGCGGTCCCCGCACGCATTCCCACCCTCACCCTCCGCACAGGGAGCAGCACCATGAGCCAGCCCATCGACTCCGTCACCGCCGGCCACACCCCCGAGGAAACGCCCGTCGGACCCGACACCTCTGCCTGGTCGTTCGAGACCAAGCAGATCCACGCCGGGGCCGCCCCCGACCCGACGACCGGCGCCCGGGCGACGCCGATCTACCAGACGACGTCGTTCGTGTTCCGCGACACGCAGCACGCCGCCGACCTGTTCTCGCTGGCCGAGCCCGGCAACATCTACACCCGTATCCACAACCCCACCCAGGACGTCTTCGAGCAGCGGATCGCCGCGCTGGAGGGCGGCGTCGCGGCGGTGGCGCTGTCCTCCGGGCAGGCGGCGGAGACCCTGGCGATCCTGACGCTGGCGAGCGCGGGCGACCACATCGTCTCCAGCACCTCCCTGTACGGCGGCACCTACAACCTGTTCCGGCACACGCTGCCCAAGTTCGGCATCGAGGTGTCCTTCGTCGACGACCCGGACGACGCCGAGGCCTGGCGGGCCGCGATCCGGCCGAACACCAAGGCACTGTTCGCGGAGACCCTGGGCAACCCGCGCGGAAACGTGCTGGACGTGCGGGCGGTCGCGGACGTCGCCCACGAGGCGGGCGTCCCGCTGATCGTGGACAACACGGTCCCGACTCCCTTCCTGCTGCGGCCCATCGAGCACGGCGCGGACATCGTCGTGCACTCGGCGACCAAGTTCCTGGGCGGGCACGGCACCGCGATCGCGGGGGTCGTCGTGGACGGCGGCACCTTCGACTTCGGGGCGCACGCCGAGCGGTTCCCCGACTTCACCGAGCCCGACCCCAGCTACCACGGCTTGCAGTACTGGCCCGCCCTCAGCCCCGGCGCCTTCGCCATCAAGCTCCGGGTGCAGTTGCTGCGCGACCTCGGCCCGGCGCTCTCCCCGCACTCCGCGTTCCTGCTGCTCCAGGGCGTGGAGACGCTGAGCCTGCGCATCGAGCGGCACTCCGCGAACGCCCAGGCGCTGGCCGAGTGGCTGGAGCAGCGCGACGAGGTCGCCGCCGTCCACTACCCGGGCCTTGAGTCCAGCCGCTGGTACGAGGCCGGGCAGAAGTACCTGCCGCGCGGTGCAGGTGCCATCGTCTCGTTCGAGCTGCGGGACGGCATCGAGGCGGGCAAGCGGTTCGTGGACGCCGTCGAGCTGTTCAGCCACCTCGCCAACATCGGTGACGTCCGCAGCCTCATCATCCACCCGGCGTCGACCACCCACAGCCAGCTGGACGAGGGGCAGTTGGAGGCCACCGGCACCTCGCCCGGCCTGGTGCGGCTGTCGGTGGGCATCGAGAGCCTGGCCGACCTCAAGGCGGACCTGGAGGCCGGGTTCCGCGCGGCCAAGGGCGCGTCCTGAACACCGTACTGACGCCTTCCGAGGTTCCCCTCCCGCCGGCCACCGGGGCCTGGCGGGAGGGGGACCCGCCCGGGCGTCGCCAGTGGTACGCCCGCGAGAAGCCGCTTGCACTGGAGGCGGGCGGTGAACTGCCGGGCGCGCGGCTGGCGTTCGAGACGTGGGGGCGGCTCGCGGCGGACGGGTCCAACGCGGTCCTCGTCCTGCATGCCCTCACCGGAGACAGCCACGTGGTCGGCCCCGCAGGGCCCGGGCACCCCACGCCCGGCTGGTGGGACGGCCTCATCGGACCGGGTCGGGCGCTGGACACGGAGCGCTGGTTCGTCGTGGCGCCGAACGTGCTCGGTGGCTGCCAGGGCAGTACCGGGCCGTCGTCGCTGACCCCGGACGGCCGCCGGTGGGGTGGCGACTTTCCCTTCCTGACCCAGCGTGATCAGGTCGCGGTCGAAGCCGACTTGGCCGACGCTCTGGGTATCGACCGGTGGGCGCTGGTGGTCGGCGGCTCGATGGGCGGGATGCGGGCACTGGAGTGGGCCGTGGAGTATCCCGAGCGCACCGGCGCCCTGCTGCTGCTCGCCTCGACGGCCGCGGCGAGCGCCGAGCAGATCGCCTGGGCCAACATCCAGTTGCACGCCATCCGCGCCGACCCGCACTGGCGCGGCGGCCACTACCACGACACCGGTCAAGGCCCGCACGCCGGACTCGGCCTGGCCCGGCGGCTCGCCCATGTCACCTACCGCAGCGAGCCGGAACTCGCCGTCCGCTTCGGCCGTACGCCCCAAGGCGCGGAGGACCCGTGGAGTGGCGGCCGGTACCAGGTCGAGTCCTATCTCGACCATCACGCCGCCAAGTTGGTGCGCCGCTTCGACGCGGGCAGCTACGTCGTCCTGTCCGAGGCCATGAACAGCCACGACGTCGGCCGGGGCCGCGGCGGGGTGCGCGCCGCCCTGCGCCGGGTGACCGCGAGGACCCTCGTGGCCGGGGTCGACTCCGACCGCCTCTATCCCCCGTCCCAGCAGGCGGAACTGGCGTCGGGCATCCCCACGGCCGATGACCTCCGGCTGATCGAGTCCCCCTACGGCCACGACGGTTTCCTCATCGAGGTGAAGCAGGTCGCCGCGCTCGTGGCAGAGCTCGTCCGCTGAGCGGCGCCGGGGAGTGCCGACTCGCCGAGCGGCTCAGCCGCCGAGTTCCAGCGGCCGCGCCGGGTCCTTCGACCACTCCTCCAGCGAGCCGTCGTACAGCGATACGTCGTCGCGCCCGAGCAGCGTGAGCGCAAGCGCCGCGCCCGCCGCCGAGATGCCCCCACCGCAGTACAGGACGACCGGCGCGTCGGCGACGTCCAGCACGGCGCTTACCTTGCCGGCGAGTTCGGCATCGGGGAGTACGCGGCCCGCGGAGTCCAGCAGGTCACGGCCCGGAAGGCTGCGGCTGCCGGGGATGTGACCGCGCCGGCTGTAACGGGTGGGAGCGGAGCCGTCGAAACCGCCGGCCGGCAGGGCGCACACGAGGGCGCCGGGCTGCTCGCCACGGCTGATGGCCGCCACTTCGTCAACGCTCGTCCACATTCCGGGACGCACGACGGGCGTCACGGGAGTCCCGGCGGGCTCGGGAGCGGCCTGCTCGCCGGAGGCGACCGAACGCCCGGCCGCTTCCCAGGCCGCCAGTCCTCCGTCCAGCACGGCCGCCGGCACGGAGATCGCCCGCAGCATCCACCACAGCCGGGCCGCCCAGATCCCGCCGCCGTTGTCGTACGCGATCACCGCGCTGCCCTCCCCCACGCCGAGCCGGGAGAGCCCGGCGGCCAGCGCCTCGGGGGTGGGTACGGCGAAGTGGTACGGCCCGTCGTGGTCGGAGAAGTCGCCCGTCAGGTCGGCGTGCCGGGAGCCGGGGAGGTGCCGCTCGACCCAGGCGGCCCGGCCGCTCGCGCTCCGGTAGTCGCCGTCGTGCCGGGGCGAGGGCAGCAGTGCGGTGGCGTCGAGGACGACCACACGGGGGTCGTCCAAGTGGGCGGCGAGCCAGGAGTCGTCGACCAGTGGGCCGGGCAGCAGGGAGGTCATGGCGGCCGATCGTACGCCCGTGAGCTGCGCGTATCGCCGGTCGAGCAAGGTCGTCCCATATTTCGGACCGCGCTTGCGCGGCATCCCGGGCATGCCGCTATGGTTTCGGCCATCTACGCGGGAGCCCCTACCCGGCTGGGCTGAGAGGGCGTCTGGGATCCGTTCGTTCGAACGCGGTCCCCATGGGGACGCCGACCGCACCAACCACGCCCTCCAGGCGTCCCGCGTAGGAGTTCACGTGCACGCAGCAGTCGAGCCCGAGCGACCGGTGTCCCACACCCCGGTGCGCTGCTCCTGTTGTTGTCGCTGACACTCCTCGCACCTCTCTCACCGTTCGCCTCGCGCTCTCGCGCACCCTCTTCGGAGTACCGTCATGCCGCACATCCGGGTCATGCTCGACTATTTCCATCCTTGGCCGAATTCAGCCGGTCTGTACGTCTCCCGTGCCCGTGGCTGGTTCGCCGAGGCCGGGCTCGACGTGGAACTGGTCGTCCAGGATCCGGGACGCGGTGACACCCTCGAGTACCTGGCGCGCGGCGAGGTGGACTTCGGGATCTTCCCGCCGAACCGGCTGCTCGCCCGCCGCGCCACCCACGGTCAGCCGCTGATCGCGGTGGCGGCCGTCAATCACCGTGGCCTGGAGGCGATCCAGACCACCACCTCCACCGGCATCACCCGCCCCCGCGACCTCGCCGGACGACGGCTCGCCCTGAACCCGACCCCGCGCGGCCGCGCCATGGTCCGCCACCTGGTGGCGGCCGACGGCGGCGACCCGGACGCCGTGCTCCTCGTCGACGCCGGCACCCGCGAGCTGACCGTCGACGACATCGAGGCCGGCGAGGCCGACGCCACCTTCGGCACCTACTGGTCCTGGGACGCCCTGCGCGGCGACCTGGCCGAGGAACGTCGGCTGACCTGGCCGGTGGACGAGATCGGCGCACCCCGCTACCACAGCTATCTGCTGGGCACGAGCGAGTCCCTGCTCGCCGAACGGCCCGCTCTCATAAGGGACTTCCTCGCCGTCACGGCCCGCGGCTACACCGCCGCCGCGCGCGAGCAGGACGACACCCTGACGCTGCTGGAGGGCGTGATCCCGTACTTCCCCCGCCCGCTCATCGCCCGCTCGCTCGCGCTGATCGCCCCCACCTGGACGGACCCGGACGGCCGTTGGGGCGTCGTCGACGCGAGCCGGATGGGTCCCTACGCGCACTGGCTCGCGGAGAACGGCGCCATCGCGCACGACCGGGACTGGGACAAGTCCTTCACCAACGGCCTGCTGGACGTGGCCGCGTGACGTTTCTGACCCGGCGGCTCGCCGTCGACTTCAAGCGGGTGGCCAGCGCGCTGTGTCGGGCCTGACCGCCTCACACAGCCTGTCTCCCCTCCCTACGAAGGACCCGTCATGCACCGCCGCACCCTGCTGTCCGCGATAGCCGCGACCTCCCTGCTCGCCGTCACCACGGGATGCCAGGCCGACTCCTCGGCCGCAGCGAAGGACGGCACCACGGCCGTCACCCTCGCCCTGGACTGGACGCCCAACACCAACCACACCGGCATCTACGTCGCCCAGGCCAAGGGCTGGTTCAAGGACGCCGGGATCGACCTGAAGATCGTGCCGTACGGCTCGACCGCGCCCGAGACGCTGCTCGCGAACCACAAGGCCGACTTCGGCATCTCCTACCAGGAGGGCGTGACGACCGCGCGCGCGGCCGGCGCCGACATCACCTCCGTCTACGCGGTCACGCAGAAGACCAACGTCACCATCGCCGTGCGCGCGAACCGCACCGACATCCACTCCCCCAAGGACCTCGACGGCAAGACGTACGCCGGTTTCGGCGCCCCCTACGAGAAGCCGCTGCTGCAGAAGGTCATCCAGAACGCGGGCGGCAAGGGCGACTTCAAGCAGATCACCCTCAACACCTCCGCGTACGCGGCCCTTTACGCGGACAAGGCCGACTTCGCGATGCCGATGCCGACCTGGGAGGGCCTGGAGGCGGAGCTGAGCGGCAAGCCCCTCAAGAGCTTCCAGCTGTCGGACTACGGCTTCCCGGCGATCTATTCGACGCTCGTCGCGTCCTCGGACCAGTTCCTGAAGAAGAACCCGGCGGTCGCGAAGAAGTTCGTGGCCGCCCTCTACAAGGGCTACCGCTACGCCGCCGACCACCCCGACCAGGCGGCCGACCTGCTGATCTCCCAGAACAAGAGCGTGCTCACCAACACCGAGCTGGTGAAGAAGAGCGAGGCGCTGCTGGCCAAGGAGTACTACGAGGCGGCGGACGGCACGCTCGGCACCCAGAGCGCCGAGCGCTGGCAGGCCTTCACCGACTTCGAGTACCGGGCGGGGCTGCTGGTGGACGCCGACGGCAAGAAGCTGACCAAGGCCCCGGACACCTCGACGTTCTTCACCAACGACTACCTTCCGGCCGCCAAGTGACAGCCCTGCTGCGGTCGTTGTGGCCGCCGCTGCTGGTGCTGACCGTGGTGGTCGGCGGCTGGCAGCTTTACGTGAGCGCCGCCGGGGTCGATCCGATGACGCTGCCGTCACCGGCGCGCGTGGTGGAACAGGGCTGGCTCAACCGCGAGGAGCTGTGGGCGCAGACCCTGCCCACGCTCCAGGAGACTCTCCTGGGCTTCGCGCTGTCCTTCGCGGCGGCTTGGCTGGTCGCCGCCCTGTTGGACTTCTCCTCGGCGGCCCGCCGAGGGCTGTACCCGCTGCTGGTCGCCTCACAGACGATCCCGATCGTCGCCGTGGCGCCCCTGCTGATCATCTGGTTCGGCTTCGGGCTGCTGCCGAAGATGCTGGTGGTGACCCTGACGACGTTCTTCCCGCTGGCCGCCAACCTGGCCGCCGGCTTCGCGGCGACGGACCGCGAGGCGATGCGGCTGCTGCGCTCCCTGGGGGCCGGCCGGTGGCGGGCCTTCCGTCTGGTGCGGGTGCCGAGCGCGATGCCGTACTTCTTCGCCGGGCTGCGGGTGAGCATCACCTACGCCGTCGTCGGCGCCGTCTTCGCCGAGTACGCGGGTGCCGAGGCGGGCCTCGGGATCTACATGCAGGCGCAGAAGAGCGCGTTCCGCACCGACCTGGTGTTCGCGGCGGTGGGGGTGACGGCGGCGCTGAGCATCGCGCTGTTCGGCGCCACGTATCTGCTGCAACGGCTGGTGCTGCCCTGGGAACGGAAGGTGGGCAAGTGAGCAGTCTGCGCATCGAGGGCGTGGGCAAGTCCTTCGGCGAGCTGGAAGTCCTGCGCGACCTCGAACTCACCGTCGACCAGGGCGAGTTCGCGGCGGTCATCGGGCCGAGCGGCTCCGGCAAGAGCACCCTGTTCAACCTGGTCTCCGGGCTCGACCACCCCACGTCGGGACGGGTTCTGGTGGAGGACGCACCGGCCTCGGTGGAGTCCGGCAAGGTCGCCTACATGCCGCAGAAGGACCTGCTGTTCCCGTGGCGGACCGTCCTCGACAACACGGCCCTCGGCCTTGAGGCACAGGGCATGAGGAAGAAGGAGGCCCGGGCGCGGGCCGACGCGCTGTTCGCCGACTTCGGGCTCGACGGCTTCCAGAAGGCGTATCCGTCCCAGCTCAGCGGCGGTATGCGGCAACGGGCAGCGCTGCTGCGCACGGTGGTGCTGGAGCGACCGGTCCTGCTGCTGGACGAGCCCTTCGGCGCACTGGACTCGCTCACCCGGACCGACATGCAACTGTGGCTGGCCGACATGTGGCAACGCCACCGCTGGACCGTCGTCCTGGTCACCCACGACATCCGCGAGGCGGTCCTGCTCGCGGACACCGTCCATGTGCTGTCCCCGCGCCCCGCCACGGTCGTGGAGCGCATCGATGTGCCGCTTCCCCGCCCGCGGGGCGCGGCGGACTTCACCGCACCCGAGTTCGCGGCGACCGAACGCCGGGTCTTGGAGACCCTGCGCGGCACAACGGCGGTGAAGGCGGCGTGAGTTCACATCTGGCGCACGGGCTGGGCACCGAGCCGGTCGAACCCGACTGGGCACCGCTCACGGACACCGAGGTGACCGAGGTCGTCGGCCCGGCGCGGGTGGTCTGGCGCAGCCCGCGTCCCCTGTCGGCGGCGGCCGTCGTCGAGCGGGACGGGCGGCGCCTGTTCGTGAAACGGCACCACATCACCGTACGAACCCTTGAAGGCCTGGCCGAGGAGCACGCGTTCCTGCGCCATCTGCGACGCCACGGCGCCCCGGTGGTGGAGGTACTGGACGCGGCGGAGCGCGGTGAGTGGACGTACGAGGTCCACTCGTCCGGCGTCGGCATGGACCTGTACCGGGACGCGCTGTCCTGGTCGCCGTTCCGGTCCGCCGTGCACGCGCGGGCGGCCGGCGAGGCACTCGCCCGGCTGCACCTGGCGGCGGACGGATTCGACGCACCACGCCGCCAAGTGCAGCCGCTGGTCGCGTCGTTCACGGTGTTCGCGTCCGGGGAGCCCCTGCTCGCGCTGGAAGGACATGTGGCCGAGCGCCCGCAACTGGCCGCAGCACTCAAGCACTTCCCGTGGCGCGAGGACACCGAACGCGTCCTGCTGCCGCTGCACGAGCGGCTGGCCCCGCACCTCGACGGGCTCGCCCCGCTGTGGACCCACAACGACTGGCACGCCTCGAACCTGCTGTGGGACGCCCATGGCCAGGTGGCCACGGTCCTGGACTTCGGCATGAGCGACCGCACCACCGCCGTGCACGACCTGGCCACGGCCATCGAACGCAACGCGGTCCAATGGCTGCAACCGGGCTACCCGGTGCGCGCGGAGGACGCCGTGGCCCTCCTGGACGGGTACCGCTCGGTGCGACCACTGACAGCCGACGAATCGGCCGCGCTTCCCGCCCTACTACCGCTGGTGCACGCGGAGTTCGCGCTCTCCGAGCTCGGCTACTTCCACGGCGTCACACGCTCGGCCGACAACACCCGCCTGGCCTACGACTATTACGTCAGCCACGCCGAGTGGTTCGCCGGAACCGAGGGCAAGCGTCTCCTGCGGCAACTGACGAGAGGCTGAACCGTGCTCATCGTCCTGGGCGGTCTGCCCGGCACCGGCAAGACCACCCTCGCCCGTCTCCTGGCGGCCCGGATCGGTGCGGTCCACGTGAGGGTGGACACCATCGAGCAGGCGATCGTCCGCTCCGGACTGGCAGCAGGTCAGCAACCGGGACTACGAGCCATGGGACCGCGAGCATGTCGTCATCGACACCGCCGGGCAGGAACCGGCAGCGTCACTTGCCGCGTTGCTCGCTGCGCTCGCGCTCGGCGCTACGGCGGCGTCGGCGCCACCGAGGTCGTGTCAGTGCAAGTAGCGTATGAGGATGGCGGAGTTCAAGGCTGTCCAGGTGAACCTGTGGTGCGATGACGTGGAGCGCTGTGCGGCGTTCTTCCGGCGCCTTGGCCTGCCCGAGCGGTTCCGTTTTCCGCGGGACGGTGAACCGCACCAGGTCGAGGTGGAGGCCGCCGGTGTGCGGATCGGGCTCAGTTCGGCCCGCGTGGGCGGCGAACTCTTCGGCATCGCCACGACGCCCGGCGCGAACACCGAGGTCGTGTTGTGGTGCGACGACGTGGACGGCTTGCATCGCAGGGCCCTTGAGGCTGGGGGCGAGCCCTTGGTGGAGCCGACCGACTCCCCGGACGGGCGGCTTCGTTTTGCCTGGCTGCACGATCCGGAGGGCCACCGGGTGAAGCTCGTACAGGAACGCGATTGAGCGCGGACCAGGCATGGGGTCGTCCCGGTTGTGGCATTGACGTACGACAAGTCCGCTCCGTACGATCACGAACGGCATTGAGTGTCAGCGACAAGCCCTGGCTTGCTGACCGGCAACCCTCCCGCGCGGTGGGGTGCTCCAGGTGAAAGCCCGGCGGGATCACCGACGATCCCCGCAAGCGCGTGGCCCCTTCAAGGGGGCCGGAGATGGGGAGGACCGGCATGCGTCGTCACAGCGATGACCTCAGTGCCTCCTTCGCCGTGGCCGCGGTGTTCTCCCGGCTCTCGCGCCGCCTGCACATCGATCTGAAGCGTTCGACCAGCTGCCTGTGTCGGGTCTGACGGTCTGACGGGCATTCCCCCCGCCGGGCGACGTCCGGCGCCGGTCGTCGCCGCACTGCTTTCCAGCTGATCCCGCTCTTCCGCCGGATCCCCCCTTCCCGTTGATCTCTGCCTGCACAGCGCTCCCCCGTCACCGACACCGCGTCGGCCGGGGCCGCACTCCCATGCACAGCCGTGCCCTGGACGGCACCCCCGTGCCTGGTGACACCCATGAGGAGAACCACCCCGTGACAGCACTTCCGGATTTCAGAGCCCCCCGATGGGCGGCGCTGACCGCCCTTCTCACCGCCGGCGCGCTGCTGACCGCCTGCGGCTCCGGCTCCGACGGGGGCGGCTCCGGCAACGACAGCGGCAAGCCGAAGTCCGGCGGCACCCTCACCTTCGCGGTCGGTTCGGATGCCGGCTGCGTGGACCCGCAGCAGGTCGGCAGCAACGAGAGCATCTACTCGGTACGCCAGACCGTGGACTCCCTCACCGACCAGGACCCCGAGACCGGCAAGATCGTGCCCTGGCTGGCCAAGAGCTGGGACATCAACTCCGACGCCACGGAGTTCACGTTCCATCTGCGCTCGGGTGTCACCTTCAGCGACGGCTCCCAGCTGACCGCGCAGGTCGTCAAGGACAACTTCGACGCGGTGCCGAAGCTCGGCGCCCTCGGTGTCCTCGCGCAGGGCTATCTGAGCAGCGTCAAGAGCACCACCGCGGTGGACCCGCTCACCGTCAAGGTGGCCTTCAAGGAGCCCAACGCCCAGTTCCTCCAGGCGACTTCGACCCACTCGCTGGGCATCGAGTCGGCGGCGAGCGTGAAGAAGACCCCGCAGCAGAAGTGCAGTGACGGCGTCATCGGGTCGGGCCCGTTCGTGCTGAAGCAGTACGTGCAGAACCAGTCGATCACCCTGACCAAGCGCGCCGGTTACGACTGGGGCTCCTCGCTGTGGTCCAAGAAGGGCGAGGCCTATCTGGACAAGCTGGTGTTCAAGGTGGTGCCCGAGGCGGGCGTGCGCGCCGGCAGTCTGCAGTCCGGTCAGGTGGACGCCATCAGCAGCGTCGGCAAGGCCAACGAGGCGGCGCTCAAGGGCGGCCAGGTCACCCTGCTGCGGCGGGCCAACCCGGGCGTGGTGTTCGGGCTGGGGATCAACAACTCACGGCCCGTCCTGAAGGACGTGAAGGTGCGCCAGGCGATCCTGGCGGCCCTCGACCGCAAGCAGGTCGCCGACACCGTGTTCCCGACCGGCACCAAGCCGGCGACCAGCGTCCTGGCGCACACCACGCCCGACTACACCGACCTCTCCGCGGACCTCGCCTTCGACGCGGCCAAGGCCAAGTCCCTGCTGGACGCCGCCGGTTGGAAGGCCGGCAGTGACGGCATCCGCGCCAAGGGCGGCAAGAAGCTCAGCCTGGCCATCAGCTGGTTCCCCAACGCGGCCACCAACCAGCCCGCTCTGGAACTCGTCCAGCAGCAGCTGAAGGCCGTCGGGATCGACGTGACGCTCAAGCAGGGCCAGGTCAGCCAGTTCGCCACCACCCTCCAGGGCGGCGACTTCGACCTGGTGTGGGGCAACGTGACCCGTGCCGACCCCGACATCCTGCGCAGCTCCTTCTCCAGCAAGCTGGCCAACTTCTACCGTCTGCCCGCCAGTTCCCTGGACACGGTGCTGACCGGGCAGGCCGCGACCACGGACACGGCCAAGCGCAAGCAGCTCGTGGCCGACGCCCAGAAGCTGATCGTGCAGAACGCGTACAACGTGCCGGTGGTGGAGCTCCAGACCCAGCTGGCCGTGACGAACAAGGTGCACGATCTCGCCTTCGACTCGGGCAGCCGCATCCAGCTGCACGACACCTGGATCGGCTAGCGCGTGCGCCGCTATGTGATCAAGCGTCTGGCGCAGGCGGTCGGGGTGCTGTGGGCGGCGTACACGGTGTCGTTCCTGGTACTGGACTTCCTGCCCGGTGACCCGGTCACCGCGATGGCCGGTGCCGGGATGGACTCGGGGGACGTCGACCCGGCCCGGCTGGCCGCGCTGCGGCACGAGTACGGCTTCGACAAGCCGATCCTGGCGCAGTACGCCGACTATCTGGGCCGGGCGGTGCGCGGGGACTTCGGCGACGCGGTCTCCACGGGCCGCCCGGTGACCTCCACGCTGGCCGACGCACTGCCCCAGACCCTCCAACTGACCGGTGCGGCCCTGCTGTTGGCGGTGCTGCTCGGCGGGGGTCTCGCGGTGGTGGCGACGTACACCTCGCAGCGGTGGCTGCGGCAGCTCCTGCTGTCGCTGCCCCCGCTGGGGGTGTCGGTCCCGACGTTCTGGGTGGGGCTGCTGCTCGTCGAGGTGTTCTCCTTCCGGCTGCACTGGTTCCCGGCGTTCGGCAACGACGGCCTGCGCGGCCTGGTGCTGCCCGCGCTGACGCTGGCGATCCCGACCGGCGCGCTCGTCGCCCAGGTGCTGGCCAAGAGCCTGCTCACCGCGCTGGACCAGGCCTACGTGGAGACCGCCCGGGCCAAGGGCGCCGGCCGGTGGCGGGTGCATCTGCGCCATGCGCTGCGCAACGCTTCCCTGCCCGCGCTGACGGTCGTCGGCCTGCTGGTGGGGCAGCTGATCGCCGGTTCGGTGGTCGTCGAGACGGTGTTCTCCCGCGACGGCCTCGGCCGGGTGACCGCGGCGGCGGTCACGGTGCAGGACATCCCGGTGGTCCAGGGGGTGGTGGTGTTCGGGGCGCTGATCTTCGTGGCGACGAACCTGCTCGTCGACCTGGTCTATCCGCTGCTCGACCCGCGGATCGTGGTGGCCTCGGACAGAAGGGCGAGCTTCGTATGAGTCAGAGCCTTGTCGACGACGTCGACGACCCGGCCGAGGCCGCTCTCGGCCTCGCCCGGCCGGTCGACGCGGGACAGGAACCCCCCTCAGTGCCGGGCCGCCGTGCGGGCATAGGGCGGTTTCTGCTGCGCCGCCCCGGTCTGCTGCTGTCGGGGGCCGTCCTCGTCCTGGTGGTGCTGGCCTCGTTCTGGCCGGATCTGTTCACCTCGCAGGACCCGTTGAAGGGGGTGCCCTCCGAGAACTTCCGTGCCCCGAGCGGCAGTCACTGGTTCGGTACGGACGAACTCGGCCGCGACGTCTTCTCGCGGGTCGTGCATGGCGCCCAGCTCTCCCTGAAGGCGACGATCATCGCGGTCCTGGTCGCGTTCGTGGTCGGCGGGCTGCTCGGCGTGGTCGCCGGGTTCGTCGGCCGCTGGGTGGACGACGTCCTGATGCGTTTCGTCGACGTCCTCCTCTCCATCCCCGCGCTGTTCCTGTCCCTCGCCCTCGTCACCGCGCTCGGCTATGGGACGGTGAAGGTGGCGGTCGCGGTCGGCATCGCCAGCGTCGCCTCGTTCGCCCGGGTGGCGCGCGCCGAGGTGCTGCGGGTGCGGCAGGCGGTGTTCGTCGAGGCGTCGCGCGCGTCCGGGGCCCGCTGGTACTCCGTCCTGGGCCGGCATGTGCTGCCCAACGCCGCCGGCCCGGTGATCGTCCTGGCCACCCTGGACTTCGGCGCCTCCATCCTGGCCGTGTCGGCGCTGAGCTTCCTCGGCTACGGCGCGCCGCCGCCCGCCCCGGAGTGGGGGACGTTGATCTCCGACGGCCGCAACTACCTCGCCAACGCCTGGTGGTTGACCGCGCTGCCCGGGCTGGCGATCGCCGCGACCGTTCTGTCCACCAACCGCATCGCCCGCGCGCTGGACGGCGAATGGTCCCGGCAGCGATGACCGACGAACGTGAGAACGGTGAGGACGTGACCACACCCCTGCTGGAGATACGCGGCCTGTCCGTGTCGTACCGCACCCGCGGCGGCACGGTCCCGGCCGTGCGAGGCGTGGACCTCGACGTCCTGCCGGGACAAGTGACCGCCGTGGTGGGCGAGTCCGGCTCCGGCAAGAGCACGACCGCGCACGCCGTCACCCGCCTGCTCGCGGCCAACGGCACCATCGACGCGGGCACCGTCCGCTTCGGCCGCCACGACCTGGCCACCCTGTCGGAGGCGGAGCTGCGGACCGTGCGCGGAGCGCGCATCGGGCTGGTCCCCCAGGACCCGACAGTCTCCCTCAACCCGGTCAAGCGGATCGGCGAGCAGGTCGCCGAGGTGCTGCGCATCCACGGACTGGCGACCCGCCGCTCGGCCCCGGCCGAGGCGGTCGCCGTCCTGGACCGGGCCGGACTGCCCGACGCGGCCGTCCGGGCCCGGCAGTACCCGCACGAACTGTCCGGCGGTATGCGGCAACGCGCCCTGATCGCGATCGCCATCGCGGCGAAACCCGAGCTGATCATCGCCGACGAGCCCACCAGCGCGCTCGACGTCACCGTGCAACGGGTCATCCTCGACCATCTCCAGCACCTCACCGAGGAGTCGGGCACGGCGATCCTGCTCGTCACCCATGACCTCGGGGTCGCCGCCGACCGGGCCCAGCGCCTGGTGGTCATGGAGCAGGGCAGGGTGGTGGAAGCGGGCCCGACCCGTGACATCCTCGCCGACCCGCGGCACGAGTACACCCGCCGACTGCTGGCCAGCGCACCGAGCCTGACCGCCGCCCGGCCCCGCACCCCGGCCTCCGCGCCGAAGGCCAACGCGGTCCCCCTGGTCGAAGTGCGCCATCTGGTCAAGGAGTTCCGGCTGCCCCGCACCGAGGACGGCCCCCAGGTCCTGCGCGCGGTCGACGACGTCAGCTTCACCCTGCACCGCGGTCAAACGCTGGCGCTGGTCGGTGAGTCGGGATCGGGTAAATCCACCACCGCCCGCCTGGCCCTGCGGCTCACCGACGCGAGCGCCGGACACATCCTGTTCGACGGCACCGACATCACCACCGCGCGCGGCGCCCGGGCCAGAGAGCTGCGCCGCCGCGCCCAGCTGATCTACCAGAACCCGTACGCCTCCCTCGACCCGCGCTTCTCCATCGGCGAGGTGATCACCGAGCCGCTGCGGGCCTTCAAGGTCGGCGACCGCGCCTCCCGGCTCGCCCGGGCCCGCGAACTGCTCGACCGGGTGGCCCTCCCCGCCGCCACGCTGGAGCGTCGTCCGGCGGAGTTGTCGGGCGGTCAGCGGCAGCGCGTGGCCATCGCCCGCGCCCTCGCCCTCTCCCCCGACCTGGTGGTGTGCGACGAGCCGGTCTCCGCGCTCGACGTGTCCGTGCAGGCCCAAGTCCTGGATCTGCTGGCCGAGTTGCAGGCCGACACCGGGGTGGCATACCTCTTCATCTCCCACGACCTGGCCGTCGTACGGCAGATCGCCCACCAGGTCGCCGTCATGCGGTCCGGCCGGATCGTCGAGACGGGCCCGCCGGAGGACCTGTTCACCCACCCCCGCCACGCGTACACCCGCGAGCTGCTCGCGGCGATCCCCGGCGGCCGCGCCCCCTCCCCCACCGCCACCGTCGAATCCACCACGAGCTGAGGGCCGCATGAGCACCCCCACCATCACGTCACTGGCCTTCCTGACCCCGGGCAACTTCGCCGACGACGACCCCTACACCGGCCTGGAGGAGACGCTCCAACTCTTCGCATACGGTGAACGGTTGGGATTCGACGGTGCCTGGATCCGGCAGCGCCACCTCGAACACGGCGTCGGCTCGGCCGCCGTGTTCCTCGCCGCGGCCGGCCAGCGCACCGAGCGGATCGAACTGGGCACCGCGGTCATCCCGATCGGCTACGAGAACCCCTTCCGCCTCGCCGAGGACCTCGCGCTGGCCGACGTCCTGTCCCGGGGACGGCTCCAGGTCGGCTTCAGCACCGGGATGCCCCACGCCGACCTGCTCGGCGACCTCGTGCACGACGGGGACTGGCGGGGCCTCGACCTGTCGTACGACAGGATCGCCCGCGTCCTCGACCACCTGCGCGGCGACTACCTCGGCGGTCCGGACACGGTCATCCACTCGCCCGGCAACGTCCAGCGCCCGCGCCTGCAACCACACAACCCCGGTATGGCGCACCGCATTTGGTACGGCGGCGGCAGCCTGCGCTCGGTCCGCTGGGCCGCCGAGAACGGGCTGAGCCTGCTGTCCGGCAACATCGTCACCGGCGAGGGCACCGACGACTTCGCCACGGCCCAGCTGAACCTGCTGGCCGAGTACCGTCGCACGCTCGACGCGAGCACTCGGGCCCGGGTCGCGCTGGGCCGGGTCGCGCTGGGCCGGGTCATCGTGCCCTTCGACGGGGCCGACGCGGCCGGCCGGGCCCGCTACCGCGCCTATGCGGCCGGCCGCCACGAACGGACCCTGGCACCGCAGGGTCCGAAGCGGACGCTGTTCGCCCCGGACGTGGTAGGTACCGCCGAGCAGATCCTCGAACAGCTCACCGCCGACCCGGTCCTCGCGCAGGTGTCGGAGCTGCGCCTTGAGCTGCCGTACGAGTTCCACCGCGAGGAGTATGAACAGATCCTCCACGACGTACAGCACCTGATCGCACCGGAGTTGGGCTGGCGCCCCGCCTCCGTGGCGGCGCAGGAGGCAGCGGTTTGACGACCTCGTGGCGCGGCGCCTGCTGCTCCAGGAGAAAGACCGTGGTCGTCACCGGCGGGGCTCGGCGCCGGACAGCGCCGGGAAGGTGGTGCGGGTGAGCTCTTCGGAGATCTGCCAGACGCGCTGGGCCTCCTCCTGACTGCGGAGCCGGGAGTAGAGGGGCTGTTCGGCGGGCGGGCCGGACAGGTGCTGGAAGCCGCTGGGCCCGTAGAACCGGCCCCCGCGCGCGTCCGGGGAGGTGGCGGCGTACAGGGCCGGCAGTGCCGCGCTCTCCACCGTGCCGAGGATGCCGCGGCGGGACAGCATGCGGATCATGCGTACGGCTGTGGTGTCCTTCGCCCGGCCGACCTCGGGGCGGGCGGCCAGCAGGCTGGTCGGTGCGACACCGGGGTGGGAGATGTTGCTGGTGATCCCCCAGTCCGCGGCCTGGCTGCGGACGTCCAGTTCCAGTGCGAAGAGACCGAACGCGATCTTCGACTGACTGTACGCGCGGCGGCCGTTGTAGGACCGGTCCCAGTTCGGGTCGTCCCAGTTGATGGAGCCCTCGTTGGCGGCGATGCTGAGCTGACTGGTCACCCGCGCGCGGCCCGCGCGCAGCAGCGGCAGCAGGTGGGAGACCAGGGCGAAGTGCCCCAGATGATTGCTGCCGAACTGCAATTCGAAGCCGTCCGCGGTGGTCTGCCGGTCCGGTGGCGTCATCACTCCGGCGTTGTTGACCAGAATGTGGATCGGACGGTTCTCGGCGACGAGGGCGGCGCCCAGCGCGGCGACCGAGCTCAACGACGACAGGTCGAGGTCGCGCAGCGACAGGACCGCCTGCGGGTGCTGCCGCTTGACCTTCGCGATCGCCGCCTCGCCCTTGCCACGGTTGCGGACGGGCATGACGACCTCGGCACCGGCGGCGGCCAGTCGGCCGGCCAGTACCAGTCCGACGCCATCGCTGGCGCCGGTGACTACGGCCAGCTTCCCGGAAAGGTCCGGAACGGTGATGTCCGGTCGTGTACGCGCCATGATTCTTCCTCGCTTCTTTCATCGATCCCTATGGGCATGCGATTCAAAGCTGCACCTGATCAGCGCGGGTATCCACGGCCTCTCAATCCCAGGCTGGCCCGACCCAGGAGGGCCCCCAAGGGGGGATCGACAAGCCCAGGCTCCGGTTCGGCACGGGTGGTAGAACGAAAGAGCACCGGCACTCAGGGAGGAAGAAGCCGTGATCGATCGAGGCGGGCTCGCCGAGTTCCTGCGTCGCCGCCGGGAGTCACTTCAGCCCGAGGACGTCGGCCTTCCGCGCGGTCAACGGCGCAGGACGGCCGGTCTGCGCCGGGAGGAGGTCGCCGCGATCTGTCACATCTCCGCCGACTACTACAGCCGGCTGGAGCGGGAACGCGGACCGCGCCCGTCCGAACAGATGATCGCCTCGATCGCACAGGGTCTGCATCTGTCCCTCGACGAGCGCGACCACCTGTTTCGCCTCGCCGGGCACAATCCGCCCACCAGGGGCTCCGCCAGCGAACACATCAGTCCCGGCCTGCTGCGCATCTTCGACCGGCTCACCGACACCCCCGCCGAGATCGTCACCGAGCTCGGCGAGACACTCCGGCAGACGCCGCTCGCCGTCGCCCTCACCGGCGACCTCACCCACTACACCGGCCCGGCCCGCAGCATCGGCTACCGATGGTTCACCGACCCGGCCACCCGCAGCCTGTACCACCCCGACGACCACGCGCTGCACTCCCGCGTCTTCGCCTCCGGACTACGCCAGATGGTGACCCTGCGGGGACCCGAGTCGCCGGCCGCCCACCTCCAGCAGTTGCTGATGGCCCGCAGTGAAGAATTCCGTGCCGTCTGGAACGAACACGAAGTCGGTATCCGCTACAACGACACCAAGCGATACGTGCACCCCGATGTCGGCCATCTCGAACTCTCTTGCCAGGCGCTTCTCGACCCGGACCAGTCACACATGCTGCTGGTCTACACAGCCGTCCCCGGCAGCGAAAGCTACGAGAAACTCCGGCTTCTCTCCGTCATCGGAGATCAACAGATCTTTCAGGCGTGACTCCCCGGTGAGTGCCGTGCCGGCATGCGCTGACCGAGAAACAGAGCGGCGCGGTCCAGTGCCTCGTCGGCTTCGTCCAAGACGCCGGCGAACGCCTGGAAGACATGGGGAACGTCAGCGGTGACGTCCAGGATGACGTCCACACCGGCTTCCCTCGCGCGCGTGGCCATGCGCGTGGAGTCGTCCAGGAGCATTTCGTTGGTGCCCGCCTGCAGAAGGATCGGAGGGAAACCGGTCAGGTCGGCGCAGACGGCGGGGCTGAGCTTGGGCTGGTGCGGGTCCTGTCCCGCGAGGTACATGGCCCCGGTGTGTTCCATCCCGGCACGCGTGAAGAAGGGATCGATGCCCGCCTTGCTGTCCATGCTCTCGCCGGTCCGGGTCATGTCGAGTCCGGGCGAGAACGCCACGATCGCGGCGGGCATGGGCAGGCCCGCGTCGCGAGCGGCGAGGCAGACGGCGACCGTGAGGCCGCCACCGGCGGAGTCCCCGGCGAACGCGATCGCGGAAGCGTCTTCGCCGCTGTCGAGAAGTGCGCGGTAGGCGCTGAGCCCGTCCTCGATCGCGGCGGGGAACGGGTGCTCAGGGGCAAGCCGGTAATCCAACGAGAACGCCCTGAATCCAGTTCTGGCCACCAGGTTCCCGGTCAGTGCCATCGCCGTCTCCGGTGAGCCGACCACGTAGGAGCCGCCGTGAAAGTAGAGGATCGTCCCGGCCTTCGGAGTGCCGGCCGGTTCGACGAGCACCGCGGGGCGGTCGCCGAGCGTCGCAGTCCGGGTGCGGATCGCCGCCGGGACGATCATTTCGGCCATCATCGCCCTGAACCCGGCGCGGAGCTCTTCCACCGACCCAGGCCCCTCAGGCCGGGGGTGCCGGACCATCTCGTCGATCTGCGCGCGCTGTTGCCTGCTCATTGCCGCCTCCATCGCAAGTAAATGCCGAGGAACTATATGCCTGGGCATGTAGACTAAGATATATGCCATGGCATCTAAGTCAAGCGGTGGCCGGATCGACCTCCCGGGCTTCTTCGACGACCTCGTCCGTTGTGAGACGCGCCTCTACAACGCGCTGAACGACCGTCTTCGCGAGCGGCACGGGATCGTCACCTCGCAGTTCGAGTCCCTGCGCTTCCTGCGCGACCACCCCGGGTCCCGGGTGGCGGACCTTGCCGCCGAGTTCGCCATCGGGATCGGCGCGACCAGCAAGGGCGTCGACCGCCTGGAGAAGCAGGCATGGGTCGTACGGCGAACCAATCCATCGGATCGCCGCTCCTCCCTGCTGGACCTGACCGATGACGGTCTGCGACTCGTCGAGACGGCGGAGACGACCTTCACCGAAACACTGGCCGAGCTGACCCAGGGCACCCTCGACGGGCCCTCAGGGCCGGCCGTCGTACAGCTCCTCTCGGAACTCCGCTCCGTGCTCGAACGCAACCAGATCGGCCTGCCCACAGGCTGACCGGCATCGCCATCCCGTGCGGCGACCCGCCGCCTCAGTGGAAGTGCTCCAGGTAACGGCGGGCGCTGACGCGGGAGATGCCGGTGGCAGCCGCGCATCCGGCGGCCGACAGGGTGCCGTCCGTGTCGCGGAGCGTGATGCACCGGTCCCGGCGATGGACAGCCGAACTCCGCCGCCATGGCTGGACCGACGCGTTCACCACCGGCGACGCGTTCGCCGCGTACCTGTCCGAGCAGGACACCTCAGTGGCCCGTCTCGTCGATGGCGGTGGTGCCGGACTCAGGTATCGGCGACGCGATCGCCTCCGCCGCGAAAGGGGCGCATCCGAACGTCATCGTGCTGAGCCTCGGGACGGCGCTCCTCCTGTCCGTGTTCGCCCGACGACTACTGGGCCATGTGCGTCGTGGAGGTGCACACCGCCCCGCCGGCGCGGTCCCGCGTGCGTAAAATCTGGCCCCCCATCTCGAACGCGGATCGTCCTCCATGAGAAACGAGGACGTCAAGAGCATTAAGGCGGAGTTTCACAGGAGCCGCAAGCTAAAAACCTTCAAAAGACCCTGCAAACGTGAGGTGTTTGCACGAGTGTTTTGATCAATGCCTGTTGCACTCATGTAACGCTGAGGAGGGTAGGCTCAAGGTGTCCCGTTGCGATCCGACGGGGCCGCATCACGTTGACGGGGAGTACACCATGGCAATTGCCGAGCAGCAACGAAAAGAGCTCGCCGCCTTCCTTCGCAACCGACGCGAGCGGGTTGCACCGGAAGCCGTCGGCATCAAGAACTCGTACGGACGCCGTCGTACGCCGGGGCTGCGCAGAGAGGAACTCGCGCAGCTCGCCGGCGTGAGTGTGACGTGGTACACGTGGCTCGAACAGGCCCGCAGGATCAGGGTGTCCAGTCAGGTCCTGAACGGTCTCGCGCGGGCCCTGCAGCTCGACACGACGGAGACCGGACATCTGTTCCGGCTGGCCGGTGAGTTACCGCCGACGGGGCGGGTGCCGTGCTCGCGGGAGCATATTCCGGAGCAGTATCTGACCTTCCTTGAATTCCAGGATCCGCTGCCCGCCTTCATCGTGAATCATCGGTTCGATGTGCTGGCCTGGAATCAGGGATTCTGTGCGCTGTTCCCCTATTTCGAATCCCTGGAGCACTACCGTCGCAACACTCTCGTGATGATGTTCGACGAGCGGGCCCGGGAAATGCACCCGAACTGGGAGCAGGACGCCCTGGAAGCTGCGGCCCTTTTCCGTGCGCAGGCCGCCGATCAGCTCGCCCATCCCGCATACGCGAAGATGATCGAAGACCTGGAGGCCGAGCACCCGGAATTCCGGGAACTGTGGGAGCGACTCGACCTGGCTCCGTCCGTGCCGTCCGTCCGTTGCTTCGACCACCCGACGCTGGGGCGGATCGAACTCGGATATGTGAAGCTGCGGCTCGCGGGCGTGGACGCCACCCTCGTCGTCTACCAGCCCGTTCTGGACAGCCGGCTGATCGACCGCTTCCGTGACCTGGTCGAGACGCGGATCCGGGTGCGGCTCCGCTCGGCCGGTGGCTCAGTCGGACGCCCGTACCGACAGAGCGTGCCGGAAGACATTCCGCGGATCCCAGACGGCCTTGACCCGCTGGAGTCGAGGGTAATTCCCTTTGAAGTACAGCCTGTTCCAAGGAACGCCTGAGGTGTTCCAGCGCGGATCGGCCAGATCCACGTCCGGATAGTTGATGTACGAGCCGTCGGTACGTGCGTCGGAGACGGGTACTCCGCCTGTCTCCGCGTACAAAGCCCGGTAGAGCTCCCGGAGTCTGCGGATGTGCCGCTCGTCGTCGGCGGGATCGGTCCAATAGGTCCCCAGATAGCTCTTGAGGACCGAATCCCGCTGCGCGACCACGGTCGCGGCGGGGTCCACGGTGTTGACCTTCCGGCCGTAGGAGAACAGCACCACCGTGGTGTGACCGTCGTAGTCCGGGTCGGAGAGATACCGAAACAGCAACTCCGTCTCGGCGGCCGCATACGGCCGGCGCAGGTAGGCACCCTTGCTCTTGGAGCGTGTCAGCTCTCCCCGGTTCTCCACGTCCCGCTGCGTGGCCCGCAGCCACGGCATCTGGGTGTAGGTGATCCGGCACGGGGCCCTCACGCCGCTGCCTACGGCGGCGACATACTCCTCCAGCCGGTCGCGGGCGCCGGGAGCCGCGCCGTCCAGCTGCGCGCTGAGGGTGATCCGGCCGACCGCGTGCTGGTTGAGGTACAGCGCGCTGTACAGACTCTCGTACGTCGGGTCGGTGGCGTCCTCCGTGCCGTGCCAGTCGCCGTGGTTGCGGACGAGCGTGGCGAAGTCCCGCTCGCTCAGCGACTCCCAGGGCCACTCCGCGGCAGCGAACAGGACCGTCTTCGGAGGCCGGGGCAGCACATCCCACGGGGCGTCCGAGGCCGCCTCCGGGGAGCGGAACCAATAGCGTGTGACCACGCCGAAGTTGCCGCCGCCCGCGCCGGTGTGCGCCCACCACAGATCGTGGTGCGGGTCGGAGGGGGACCGGGAGGCGACCACCGTGCGGGCCGCCCCCGCGCGGTCGGCGACGACGACCTCCACGGCCTCCAAGTGGTCGACGATCAGCCCGTGTTGTCGGCACAGCGCGCCGAAGCCTCCGCCCTGGACATAACCGCCGAGTCCGACCGAGGGGCAGGTGCCACCGGGCAGGGCCACGCCCCAGTTCAGGTACAGGGAGCGGTAGACCGAGCCGAGCAGCGCGCCCGCCCCGATGCCGAAGGCCGCCCGGCCTTCGTCGTACGTGATGTCGTCGAGCGCGGACAGGTCGATGAGGGTGCGCACCGCCGGATCGTCCACCAGTCCCTCCAGACCGTGGCCGCCGCCCCGCACCGCGAGCCGCGCCCCGTCGCGGACGGCGACGGCCACCGCCCGGCGCACCTCTTCGGCGGTACGCGGCACATGGACCCGGTCGGGCCGGCCGGTGAAGCGCGTGTTGCGTGACCGTGTGGTGAGGGAGAGGTAGCGGGGGTCGCCGGGGGTGATCGCCGCGATGCCCTGTGCCGGGATGCCGGGCACCGCCACGACCGGGTCGGATATGTCAGTCATCGATGGCCGCCATCGCCTTTCGTGAGGTCGCTGCGCGGCGCACCGCCGCGTGGCCGAGGAGCAGGAGCAGGGCGCAGGCGCCCGCGGCAGAGCCGAGCAGGGCGGTGTCCGGCCAGCCGCCGTGCGCCCAGAGGGGACCCGTCAGCGCGGAGCCCGCCGCGCCGCCGAGGAAGTAGCAGGTCATGTAGACGGTCGTGACGCGGCTGCGCATCTCGTCGCCGACCTGGGCGAAGACCGTCGTCTGGTTGGAGATGTGCGCGGCCTGGACCGCGAAGTCGATCAGGAGAATCGCCGTGCCGAGCATCAGCAGTGAGGACGACAGGACCGACACCACGGCGAACGACACCGTGATGAGCGCGAACGCGGCGGCACTGACGGTCCGCTGACGCCCCCGGTCGGCGAACCGGCCCGCCAGGTTGGCGCCGAGGGCGCCACCCGCACCGAGCAGTCCCATCGCGCCGATCGCGGCGGAGCCGTAGTGGTAGGGCTCCTGGATCAGGCGGAGCGGCACGGCGGTCCACAGCACGGTGAAGGCGGCGAACCCCAGGGCGCCGTACAGGCAGCGCTCCACGATCACCGGGCGTGCCCGGAGCAGGGAGAACAGCGAGCCGATGAGCGCCGCGTAGCCGCGCACGGTCAGCGGCGTGACAGCGGGCTGCGGGGGCAGGATGCGGCGCAGCATCACGCCCACCCCGAGCATCAGGGCCGACGCCCCCCAGAACACGGCCCGCCAGTCGACGAGGTCGGCCACCACGCCGGCGAAGGTCCGGCACAGCAGCGCGCCGAGGATGACACCGGTCATCACGGTGCCCACCACCTGCCCGCGCCGCTCCGGCGGTGCCATGCCCGCGGCCTGCGGCACGATCACCATGGCGGCGACGCTCACCAGGCCGAGCAGGAAGAACAGGACCACGAGGAGCCCGCCGTCGGCCCAGGGGATCACGGCGAGCACCGCGGCCGCCGTGGTCACCAGAGCGGTGAGCAGCCGTCTGCGGTCGACGGCGTCGCCCAGCGGTACCAGCGCGAACAGGCCGAGGGCGTAACCGAACTGGGTGGCCGACACGGACGAGGTGAGCGATCCGGGCGTGCGGTGCAGCGAGGCCGCGAGCTCGGGCAGGATCGGCTGGAGGTAGTACAGGTTGGCCACGCACAGACCGCAGGCGGCCGCGAGCAGCAGCACGGTGATCCGGCCGACCGGCGGCCGCGGCGGCGCGGCAGGCCCCGCCAGGCCCGTCGCGCCGCCGTGCGCCGCCTCGCTCACAGCGTGCCGCCGCCGTCGACGTGCAGCACCGCGCCGGTCACGAAGGTGTTCTCCAGCAGGTGCAACACCGTCGCCGCGACGTCGTCGGGCTGTCCGACGCGGCCCACCGGGGTGCTCTGCGCGGTCTGCTCGAAGAGGCCCGCGCGGGCGTCCTCGGGCAGGAAGGACCACAGCGGGGTGTCGATCAGACCGCCGACGACGACATTGACGCGCACCGGGGCGAGCTCCACGGCGAGGGAGCGGCCCATGCCGCCGATGCCCGCGTTGGCGGCGGCGGTCGCGCTCATGTCGGCGTACGACTTGAAGCCGGCCGCACCGGCGATCAGCACGATCGAACCCTGGCCCGAGATCTTCTTGCCGGCGTGCCGGACGCTCAGCAGCTGGCCGACGATCTTGGTGTCGAGGGCGGCGCGCACCGCGTCGAGGGACACGTCGTAGACGGAGCCGACGGCCATGTCGCCGGGGCAGACGACGAGGTGGTCGAGGGAGTCGATGCCCGCGAAGAAGGCGGCGACGCTCTCCTCGTCGGTCACGTCCACGACACCGGTGGTGATGCCGTCGATCTCCTTGGCGGTCTGCTCCAGCTTGTCCTTCGAGCGGGAGCCGACGACGACCTGCGCGCCCGCGGCGGCGGCCTGCCGGGCCACCGCCTTGCCGATGCCGGACGAGCCGCCGATCACCACGACACGGGCGCCGGAAAGGGAAGAGGGGGAAGTGGACAAGGCTGTCTCCTGGTGACGTGCGAACGGGATGCGTGGCGGCCGACCGGAGATGACCGCCCGGCCTGAAACGAGGCTGTCAGCCGACGCCAGAGGCAGGGAGACGAAGTTTCATGCTAGTTGGAACACCACCTGGTTAGGCCTTCGCGAGCGGGCCACCATGAGTTGGTGTCGGGTGCATCGATCTGCCCGGCGCCATCGCGTTGTTCCGATATTCCGAGGCGGTTGTCTGTGCGTACGGAAAGTCCCCTCCCGCACGACCCGGTGCCGACGGTGCGCGGGCCGGTCGCCGCGGCGGACCTGGGTGTCACGCTCGCGCACGAGCATCTGTTCGTGCTGAGTTCCGAATTCCAGTCGAATTTCCCCCACTTGTGGGACCGTGAGGCCGGAGTGCGCGAAGCCGTGCGCCAGTTGGAGGAGGCCTACGCGGCCGGGGTGCGGACCCTGGTCGACATGACGGTGCTCGGACAGGGCCGCGACATCGACCTGGTGCGTGCCGTCGCCGAGCGCACCGCGGTGAACATCGTGCTCGCCACCGGCGTCTACAGCGTCGACGGCATACCGCTCTTCGCCCGTTTCCGGGGCCCCGGCGCCGCCGTCGAAGCGGACGACCCGCTGATCGAGCTGCTGCTGCGGGACATCACCACCGGCATCGCGGACAGCGGAGTCCGGGCGGGCCTGGTGAAGTTCGCCTGCGAGCGCACCCCGCCGGACGCGTCCGCGCACCGGATGGCCGCCGTCGTCGCCGAGGTGCACCGGCACACCGGCGTACCGGTGGTGGTGCACTGCGACCCGTTCGAGGGCAACGGCGTGCACCTGGTGCGGCTCCTGGAGAAGGAGGGCGTGGCGGCGGGTTCCGTGGTCGTCGCGCACGCCGGGGACTCGGCCGACCTCAACGGTCTGCGCGCCCTCGCGGACACCGGCTGCGTCCTGGGCTACGACCGCTACGGCATGACGCCCTTCGCCCCCGACGAGCAGCGCAACGCCACCCTGGCCGCGCTGGTCCGGGCGGGCCACACGGCCCAGTTGCTCGTCTCGCAGGACCATCCCGTGCACATCGACTACCTGACGGTCGAGCAGCGGGAACGCATCTACCCGGGCTGGAGCTACGTGCATCTCTTCGAGCGCGTCCTGCCCCTCCTGCTGAAAGAGCCGGGCGTCGACGAGGAGACCGTGCGCACCCTGCTGGTGGACAACCCCCGGCGGCTGCTCTCGCGGATCGCCGCGCCCCGCCCCTCCGGCGAGCGTTCGGAGGTGCGGGATGCCGCTTGAGCCCTGGGAGGAGCTGGGGGCCGAGTTGCTCGTCGACGACGAGCACGTCAAGTGCTGGATGGAGACGGTGCCTCCCGGCGAGCAGCGGCCGGCCCACACCCACCGCCACCCCTGGGTGACCGTCGTGCTCTCCGGGGCGCACGGTGAATCCCTGGACGAGAACGGCGAGTTGATCAAAGCGGTGTCGCTGGAGACGGGGCAGGTCGTGCACAACCGCGGCGAACACCTGCCCATGCGGCACTACGTCCGCAACCTTTCCGACCGGACTCTCGTCATGGTCGCCATCGAACTCCGCACGCCCAGCGCGCCGGAGGAAGGACCGAACTCATGAGCCGACACGAGCGCTCAGCACGACACCTGCCGCCGAGCGCCCCCGCACTGGTCACCGGGGCCACCTCCGGTCTCGGCCGGAGCCTCGCGCGGGCCCTCGCCGACCGGGGCTGGACCGTTCTGGTGCACGGCAGGGACGAGAACAGGTGCGCCACCGTCGTCGACGAGCTGCGCGCGGCGGGCGGCACGGCCCATCCGTACGTCGCGGACCTCGCCTCGCTGGAGGAGGCCGCCGAACTGGGCCGGCGGGTGGCCGCCGAGCACCCCTCGCTGGGACTGCTCGTCAACAACGCGGGCGTGGGCGCGGGTCGTGACGCGCGCCGCCGTGAGCTGAGCCGGGACGGCTACGAACTGAGGTTCGCCGTCAACTACCTGGCGCCCGTGGTCCTCACCCGCGCGCTGCGCTCACCCCTGCGGGCGGCGGGTACGGCACAGGTGCTCAACATCGGTTCGATCGGGCAGAGCCCCGTCGACCCGGACGACGTCCAGTTCACCCGTCGCTACGACGGCATGGAGGCGTACACCCGCAGCAAGTTCGCGCTGGCCGCCTTCACGTTCACCATCGCGGAGGAGTACGCCCGCGACGGCATCAGGGTCAACTGCGTGCACCCCGCGAACTACATGGACACCACGATGGTCGTCGAGGCCGGGGTGCGCCCCTGGTCCTCGGTGGCCGAGGGAACAACCGCCGTGCTGCACGCCCTCGACGAGGGCGCAGAGGGCGCGAGCGGCCAGTACTACAACGAGAGCCGGCGGGCCAAGGCGCACCGTCTCGCCTACAGCGCCGACGCCCAGCAGCGGCTGACCTCCCTCACCGACCAGCTCATCGCTCCCGCGGAACGGGCGGGCGGCACGTCCTGGTGACGGAGGACGGACACGGGGAAGGGCCCGGTGCGATCGGCGCACCGGGCCCTTCCCCGTGTTCTCAGTCCTCCTGGACCATGGCGAGCAGGTGCTCGGGGAACCGCTCGCCCGCGAAGGCACCGGGCGGCGCGATCTCGTCGACCTCCCGCAGTACTTCGGGGGTCAAGGTGACGGTTCCGGCGGAGGCGTTCTCGTTCATGTGCGTGCGCTTCTGAGCCCCCGGGATCGGTACGACCCCCTGCGCGACCAGCCACGCGAGCGCGAACTGTGCCGGTGAGCAGCCGAGTCGGGACGCCAGCTCGCCGATCCTGGCGACCAGCCGCTGGTTGACGTCGAGGTTGTCCTCGGAGAACCGGGGCAGACCGCGGCGCATGTCGTCCGGGGCCAGCTCGGCCCCGGAGAGCTCGCCGGACAGCAGCCCGCGGCTGAAGGGGCTGTAGGCGACGAAGCCGATGCCGAGTTCCCTGACGGTGGGCAGCACCGAGCGCTCGGGGTTGCGGCTGGCGAGGGAGTACTCGGTCTGCACCGCCGTGATGGGGTGTACGGCGTGCGCAGCGCGGATCGTCTTCGATCCGGCCTCGGAGAGTCCCAGGTGCCGGACCTTCCCGGCGGCCACGAGCCGCGCCATGGCGCCGACCGACTCCTCGACGGGCACCTGGGGGTCGACCCGGTGCAGGTAGTACAGGTCGATGTGGTCGGTGCCCAGGCGCTTGAGGCTTGCGTCGACGGCCTGGGCGATGTGCCGGGGGCTGCCGTCGACCCGTACGCCGTCGGGCGTCCGGATCAGTCCGCACTTGGTGGCGAGCGTGACCCGGTCGCGCCGGCCGCCGGCCAGTGCGCGGCCGACGATCTCCTCGCTCAAGCCGGAGCCGTACATGTCCGCCGTGTCGAGGAAGTCCATGCCCCGGTCCAGGGCTGCGTGGATGGTGCGGACCGACTCGGCTTCGTCGCGGTCGCCGTAGAACTCGGCCATGCCCATGCAGCCGAGGCCGATCGCGGACACCTCCAGCCGGCCGCCGAGCAGCACGCGGTCCAGGGTGTGCGGTGTGGTGGTGGTCATGCCTTCTCCTCGTGAGCTACGGGTGGTGGGTCGAGGGGGTGCCGCCCTGGCGGGCGGGCAGGAGCTGTTCGAGGCGGCGCAGGGCGGTGGGGTCGGCGAGGGCGGCGGCCGCGGCGACGACCCCGTCAGGACGTACGAGCACGGCTCCGGGGCGTCGTGCGCCCAGGGCACGCGCGGTCCGCGCGTCCAGATGCGCGCAGACGGGTACGTCCCGCTCGGCGAAGGGGGTGCGCCCCGCGAGGACGAGGAGCGCGTGCCGTCCCTCGCGCAGCAGGTCGTGGGTGCGGCCGCCGGACGGCAGGGGGATGTCCGGCAGCCGGGTTCCGGGCCCGAGGGTTCCGAGTGCGGGGCCCTCGGCGGGGTAGCGCAGGTCCATCTGTGCGAAGCGGGACGGCAGGACGCGGTCGAGGACACCGCTGCGCTCGGCGGCGGACGCCGCGAGGTCGCGGGCCCGCTCGCGCCAGCCGCCCCAGGTCCACAGCCGGGTCTGCCGGTCGGTGTCGGTGACCACGGCTCGCGCGACATGCAGGCGTTCGCGCTCCCATGCCCCGAGTGCGGCCTCCGGCAGCCGTCCGCCGATCACGTCGGCGAGGCGCCAGGCCGCCTCGTGCGCGTCCTGGATGCTGGTGTTCAGGCCCTGCCCGCCGGCCGGGCTGTGCACATGTGCGGCGTCGCCGGCGAGCAGCACCCGCCCTTCGCGGAACCGGTCGGCCATCTTGCGGTGAACCCGGAAGTGGCCCGAGCCTGCGACGGAGGCCAGCCGCAGCGGGACGGGGCTGCGCTCGGCGGCGATCGCCCGTACGGTCTCCTCGACGTTCTCCTCGGTGGCGCCCTCGGGGGCGCTGCCGAAGACACGTATGAGGCCACCGGGGAGACCGACGACGACCAGCACGCCCGTGGGCCCCATGAAGTAGTGCGCCTCGGCAGGGGCGAGCGGGGTCTCCCACTCCCCGTCGACGAGGACGAACGACTGGGGGTAGGTCGGCCCCGTGAAAGCGACACCGAGCTGTTCGCGGACCGCGCTGTACGCGCCGTCGCAGCCGAGCAGCCGGCCCGTGCGGTGGACGGTCCCCGACAGGTCGGCCGCCACGCTGTCGGGGTCCTGCGCCAGGCCCGTCAGCCGATGGCCGTACTCGACCCGACCGCCCGCTTCGTGGAGGGCCTCGAGCAGCAGTCCCTCGGTCTCGTTCTGCGGGAGGGAGAGGGGGGTGCCGAAGCGACTGCCCTTCAGACCGCGGAAGTTGATACGGGCGACGCGGCGGCCGCGGGTGTAGTAGTTGGCGGCGACGACCGGCAGGGCCGCGTCGCGGATGCGTTCTTCCAGGCCGAGGCGGGCCATCACCTCCAGCGCGCGCGGCTGGAGGATGATCGCCTTTGCATGGGGGTTCCTTCGGGCCGCGCGATCGACGATTCTGGTGTCGATCCCGCGGCGGAGCAGCTCGGTGGCCATCATCAGGCCGGTCGGCCCTGCGCCGACGACCAGTGCTTCGCTGTCCACGGTGAGCGTCACACCTCCTGCGTTCGGGGGAACGGGCGTGCGGGGGTAGGGGTGTACGGGTGTGGGGTGAGGGAGAAGAGGGCGCCCCGTCGGCTCATGCGGCCGGTGCACGCCGGATGACCACCATCGTGCACGAAATCAAAGGGTGGGGCGTGGTGGGTGTGATACCCCTGAGCCCGGCACCAGTCTGATCTGAGTTTCCGGTGGCGGCTCCGGTCGCCGGCGGCCGTCGGCCCCGCCGCCGAGGTGCCGTCGACAGGGCGCGGGCATCTGTCAACGGGTGCGAACCGGGGCGGTACGGGCGTTTCACCCCCGGGTAACTGGTACCAAGTTCAAGGGTATGAGCCGCACAGGTGGCAGAACGCTCTGGCTGGCGGCTGTCCGGCGTTCGAAGAATATGAGCCACGAGCCCGGCCACTGCCCAAGGAGCAGCTGCACGATGCCCCTCCCCCAGAGCGCCCTCGCCCCGGACGCGGCCACCGCCGCTCCGACCCTCTCCTACCGACGCACGGTCGACCGCGCGGACGTCCACCGCTGGGCGGTCAGTGAGGTCTTCCTCACCGACTACGCCGACCGGTCCGCGGACACCTACCTCGCCGCGGCCCAACTGCCGCCCGCGCACCACTACTTCGGCGACCACACCGGCCCGGCCGCCGACCGCCCCGACAGCATGCTCCTGCTGGAGTGCTGCCGGCAGTTCGCCACCTGCATCGCCCACCGCGGCCTCGACGTCGCCAGGGACAGCGCCTTCCACGTCACCGAATGGACACTCGCCCTCACCGGCGACACCCTGCCGGCACCCCATGACCGGCCCTTCGAGCTGCACATCAAGTCCGCGGTCACCCGCAGCCAGGTCCGCTCCGGGACGGTGCGGGCCGCACGCTACGTCATGGAGCTCTCGCTCGGTGACGCGTTCCTCGGCCGCTGCGACATCTCCGTCCGCTATTCGCCCGCGGAGGAGGCGGAGCTGGTCCGCCGCTACCACCGCAGGTCGGCGCCCCCGCTGTCCGATGCGCTGCCCGCCGTGCCGCCCGGCACACCCGTGCACCCCGCCGACGTGGCCCGCCGTGATCCCGCCAACGTGGCCCTCGCCGACGCCCGCCATGTGGCCGGCGGAGTGTCCGCCGTGGTGGCGGTGGCGTCGGGGCACCGTACGCACTTCGATCACCCGCAGGACCACTACACGGCGATGATCCTCATGGAGGCCGCCCGGCAGGCCGCGCTCCTCGCGGCGGGCACCGGCGTGCGGATCACCGGCTACCGGTCGAGGTTCGCCCGGTTCGCCGAACTCGACGCCCCGGTCCGGGTCGCCGCAGTGCGCCACACCTGCGACGAGGTCGCCGTGCGCTTCCGGCAGGACGGCATCGTCGTCAGCGAGATAGCCGTCGGCATCGCGGAGGAGCACTGATGGCGCCCGCGACCGGGCCGGTGCGCGCGGTCTGGACCGACTACGGCGGCGTGCTGACCCCGCCGGTGTCCGACACACTGGAGCCCTTCTGCGCCCGGCTCGGGGTGCCCTCGGCCACGCTCCTCGCCGCGATGCGTCAGGTGGCCCGCGACTGCGGGGCGGGTGACGACGTCATGGCCCCCCTCGACACCCCCCTGCTCACCCAGGAGGCCTGGGAGCGCCGGATGGAGGAGGCTCTCGCGACGCACAGCGGCCTCCACGTCGACCTCAGCGACTACCCCGCGCGCTGGTTCGCCGACCGCGCGGTCAACCAGCCCTGGCTGGACACCGTGCACCGGCTGCGCCTACAGGGCGTGTTCATCGGGCTGCTGTCCAACATGCCGCCCGCCTGGGACCGGCACTGGCGGCTGGCGGTGCCGCCCGAGGGACTCTTCGACGCGGTGGTGCTGTCGTACGAGTCCGGCTGCCGCAAACCCGAGCAGGAGATCTTCCGCAGGGCCGCCGAGCGGGCCGGGGTGCCCGGCGAGCAGTGCGTGCTCGTCGACGATCTCGCGGTCAACTGCGCGGGCGCCACCCAAGCCGGCTGGCACGCCGTGCATTTCACCGACGCCGCGGACGCCACGGCAAGGGTCGAGGCGCTGGTCGCCGCGGGCACGGCAAGCGCCGGCCAGGCCGTCGTCGCCCGGGGAGGCCATCCGTGACAGCGGCCGTCATCAGCGGCATCGGCGCCTGGCTGCCGCCCGACGTGGTCGGCAACGACGATCTCGCCGCCCGCATGGACACCTCCGACGAGTGGATCCGCACCCGCACCGGCATCCGCACCCGGCACTTCGTCTCCGCCGGCATGCCCACCTCCCTCCTCGCCGCCGAGGCCGGGGCGCGGGCCCTGCTCTCGGCGGGCACCGCTGACGTCGACGCGGTGGTGCTCGCCACCACCACACCCGACCGCCCCTGTCCGGCCACCGCCCCCGAGGTGGCCCGCCGCCTCGGCCTCACCGGACGCCCGGCCTTCGACGTCTCCGCCGTCTGCACGGGCTTCCTCTACGCACTCACCACCGCCGCCGGAATGATCGCGTCCGGGGCCGCCGAACAGGTCCTCGTCATCGGCGCCGAGGCCTTCAGCACCCTCATCGACCCGCAGGACCGGAGCAGCGGCGTCGTGTTCGGCGACGGCGCGGGCGCCGTGGTGCTGCGCGCCGGTGAGCCCGGTGAGCCCGGCGCCCTCGGCCGGATCGTGCTCGGCAGCGACGGCTCGCTCGCCGACCTGATCACGGTGCGGGCAGGGGGCTCCGAGCAGCCCCGCCCGCATCCCGGCGCCGATCCGGCCGACCGCTACTTCTCCATGCGCGGCCGGGAGGTGTTCGGGCACGCGGTGGCCCGGATGACCGAATCGGCACGGGCCGCCCTCGCGCACACCGGATGGCAGCCGGACGACGTCGACCGGCTGGTCGGCCACCAGGCCAACCTGCGCATCCTGCACGCTGTCGCGGAGCAGTTGGACCTTCCCGTGGAGCGGCTGGTGATCCATCTGGACCGGGTCGGCAACACGGCGGCGGCCTCCATCCCGCTCGCCCTGGCCCACGCCCACGAGACGGGTGATCTCACCCCTGGGGCCCGTGTCGTCCTGGCCGCCTTCGGAGGCGGCGCCACCTGGGGAGCCACGGCACTGACCTGGCCCGCGCTGAAGTCCGCGTAACCGGCGCCACGTCGACACCGGGCGCGCTCAACGCCCCGCTCGCAGCAGCACCTTCACACCCTCACCCCGGGCCCGTCCGAATCGGTCCCCCCACCCGAAAGGCATCTTCACCATGAGCACCTTCGTGCCCCCTACCTTCGAGATCCTCTCCCAGGTCCTGGAAGAGAAGTTCGGCGTCCTGCGCGACGACATCAAGCCCGACACCGTTCTGGAGGACATCGAACTGGACTCGCTCGCCCTCATCGAGGTCGCGCTGACCCTGCAGAAGCAGCTCGGCGTGGTGATACCCACCGAGGACCTCAACAGCAGCGGCACCGTCTCGGACCTCTTCGACCTGGTGAACACGGCGGCGGGGAACGCCTGATGGCCGAGCACACCGGACGGGACGCACCCGTCGCGATCACGGGCATCGGTCTCGTCACCCCGGCCGGCATCGGGGTGACCGCGAACTGGGAGCGGCTGCTGTCGGGCCGCCCCACCGCACAGCGGGACCCGGCGCTCGCCGGACTCCCCGTGGACATCTCCTGCCGGGTTCCCGGCTTCGACGCCAACGCCCTGCTCGGCCGCTCCACCGCCTGGCGCCTGGACCGGGTCAGCCAACTCGCCCTGGTGGCCGCGCAGGAGGCCCTGTCCGACGCCGGCCTCGACCCGGACCGGTGGGACGGCACCCGGGTCGGCGTGGTCATGGGCAACGCGCTGGGCGGCACCGCCTCCTACGAGGACGCCCACACCGCGTACCACCAGGAGGGCCCCGACCAGGTCTCACCACTCGTGATGGTGAACTGGCCGGTCAACATGATCTCCGGATACCTCGCCATGCACTGCCGGGCGCTCGGCCCGAACCTCGTGGTCGCCACGGCCTGCGCCTCCGGCGTCACGGCGATCGGTACCGCACGGCACATGCTGCAGTCCGGCATGTGCGACATCGTGCTCGCCGGTGCCTCCGAGGCACCGCTCAGCCCGACCCCGATGGCCGCCTACCACCGCATGGGCGCACTGTCCCGGCGCACCGAGGACCCGGCGGGAGCGTCGCGCCCCTTCGACGCGGACCGCGGCGGCTTCGTGGCCGCGGAAGCGGCGGCCGTGCTGGTCCTGGAGCGCGAGCAGGACGCGACGGCGCGCGGCGGCACGGTCCGTGCGCTGGTGGCGGGCTTCGGGGCCAGCGCCGACGGGCACCACGCCTCCGCGCCCGACCCGGCGGGTGCGGGCGTCGAACGCGCCCTGCGCTCGGCGCTCGCCGACGCGGACGTCGCCCCCGAGACCGTCGACCACGTCAACGCCCATGGCACCTCGACCAAGTTGAACGACCTGATGGAGTCCCAGCTGATCAACCGGGTCCTGGCCGGCCGTCCGTCGGTGACCTCCACCAAGGGCGTCACGGGGCACGCGCTCGGTGCCGCGGGCGCCATCGAGGTGGCCTACACGGCCCTGACCGTCGAGCACGGTCTGGTGCCGCCCACCGCCAACCTCGACAAGCTCGACCCCCAGATCGACCTCGACGTCGTCAGCGGCGCACCACGCGCGCAGCGCGTCGAGACCGCGACGAGCCATTCCTTCGGGTTCGGCGGGCAGAACGCCGTCCTGGTCCTCCAGAAAGCAGGCACACGATGACCGAAGGCCGGTCCGTCTTCGTCACCGGGGCCAACCGCGGCATCGGTCTCGCCATCGCCCGCGCCTTCGCCGCGCAGGGCGACCGGGTCGCCGTCGGGCACCGGTCGGGAGAGCCTCCCGAGGGATTCTTCGGCGTCCGCTGCGACGTCACCGATGCCGGGTCGCTGGAGGCCGCGTACGAGAAGATCGAGGCCGAGCACGGTCCCGTGCAGGTCCTGGTGGCGAACGCCGGGATCATGCGGGACAAGCTCGCCCTGCAGACCAGCGACGAGGATTTCCTGGAACTCCTCGACACCAATCTGGTGGGCGCCTTCCGGTCGGCGCGCCGCGCCGTTCCCGGCATGCTGGAAGGCCGATGGGGCCGGCTCGTGTTCATCTCGTCCTTCTCCGGAATGCTCGGCTCTCCGGGACAGGCCAACTACGCGGCCTCCAAGACGGGCCTCACCGGCCTGGCCCGCTCGCTCGCACGGGAGCTGGGGCGGCGCGGCATCACGGCCAATGTGGTGGCGCCCGGCTTCATCGACACCGACATGGTGGCGGCCGTCAGCCCGAAGCGGCGTGCCGAGTACCTCTCCATGACGGCGCTCGGCCGGCCCGGAACCCCCGAGGAGGTGGCCAACGTGGTGCGCTTCCTCGCCGGTGCGGACGCGTCGTACATCACCGGCGCGTTCATCCCCGTCAGCGGCGGTCTCGGGATGGGCGTATGAGCACGGCGGCGCAGGACACCAGGGCCGAGGACGGCGCCGACCCGTCGGCCGGGGCCGTCCGCCCGGCGGGCGGGCTGCTCGCCGGGAAGCGGCTGCTGATCACCGGGGTGCTCTCCGACACCTCGATCGCCTTCCACGTGGCGCGGATCGCCCAGCAGGAGGGGGCCAGGGTGGTCCTGACCTCCTTCGGGCGGGCCCTTCCCATCACGGAGGCGATGGCGCAGCGACTGCCCATGCCCGCGCCCGTGCTCCGTCTCGACGTCACCGACCACGCAGATCTCGACGCACTGCAGGACGCGGTCACCGGCCACCTGGGCGGTCTCGACGGCATCGTGCACTCGATCGCGTTCGCCCCCCGGTCCGCGCTCGGCGGCGCCTTCCTCGACACCTCGTGGCCGGACGCGGCGACGGCGCTGGAAGTGTCGGCGTACTCCCTCAAGGCCCTGGTCACCGCGTGCCTCCCGCTGATGGAGGAGGGCTCGTCCGTGGTGGGCCTCGACTTCGACGCGGCGCTGGCCTGGCCCGGCTACGACTGGATGGGCGTCTCCAAGGCGGCGCTCGAGTCCGTCACCCGCTACCTGGCCCTGTACCTCGGCGAACGCCGCATCCGCGTCAACCTGGTGGCCGCGGGCATGGTCCGCACCCTGGCCGCGCGCTCGATCCCCGGCGTGGAGCGCATGGAGGAGATCTGGCGAACCCGCCCGCCGCTCGCCTGGGACGTCCACGACCCGGAGCCGACGGCGAAGGCCTGCGCGGTGCTCCTGTCCGAATGGCTGCCGGCCACCACCGGCGAGATCCTGCATGTCGACGGAGGGCTGCACGCGGTCATGACATGAGGCACCGGCCCCACGGCGGAGGCGGTACGACACACCTGTGTCGTACCGCCTCCGCCGTGCATGCCCACCATCCGTCACGCCAACCGGCCCATATCGCCCCGCTATTACCGAAACCTCCAGCCAGTTCAGTGACGCAGGGTGACAACGGATTTCGCTACAAGTTCCGAAATTATCGAGGCCGGTTCCGGCCATGCGACCGAAACACCCCCTTCCTACCGTCGCTGTCAGCCGCCCCGACCGCCTCCAGGCCGGGCGAGCCCCTCAGCACCTTCGTGAGGCAGGAGCCAAGAGTGTCCAACATGTCCAGACGCAGCGCCCTACAGCTGACCAGCGGCATGGCCGTCCTCGGCACCCTCGCCCTGGCCGGCTGCGGACGCGGCGACGACACCGCTGCGACCGCCTCCGCCAAGCCCGTCGACAGCTCCCCCGCCACGGGCACCGTCAAGGTCTGGGCTCCCCAGGGCGATGCCGACGTGCTCGCGAAGGTCATCAAGCCGTTCCAGGCCGCGAACCCCGACCTCGACGTGAAGTTCACACTGATCCCGAACGCCGAGTACTACACCAAGCTCCAGTCGGCGATCGCCGCGGGCAAGGGGCCCGACCTGGCCCAGTTCTTCCCCGAGGCGCAGGCGCAGTTCCTCGATCCGTCGATCCTCCGGCCCGTCCCGGACGGCCTCGTCGCCCCGGACAGCTTCTTCAAGAGCCTGTGGGATGCCGGCGTCGTCAAGGACGTCGCCTACACCGTGCCCTGGTACGCGTACACCTACGCGCTCGTCTACCGCTCCGACCTCGCCGAGAAGGCCGGCGTGAAGGCGCCGACCACCTGGGCTACGACGGTGCCGTTCCTCAAGGCGCTCCAGGACGCGGGCGCCGCGCACGGCCTCGGGGCCGACATCGGCTGGGACATCTTCAACGGCCAGGACGTCGCGATGTACGCCTGGCAGGCCGGCGGCTCGCTGCGCTCCGCCGACGGCAAGTGGACGCTCGACACCCCGGCGACGGTCGACGCGCTCAAGTTCAACGCGTCGTTCTTCACCTCCGGCACCGCCGACCCGAGCGGTCCCACGTTCCTCGACGCGCAGCCCTACTTCGTCTCCGGCAAAACCGCCTGCATGATCACGGGCCCGTGGGTCGTCGGCCAGCTCGACACCGCCGCGAAGAAGACCGGCTGGACGGCGTCCCATGTCGCCACCGCACCGCTGCCGGCCGGGTCGTCGGGCAACACGTCCTTCGCCGGCGGAGGCACCTGGGGTGTCCTCGCGAGCAGCGGCAACGCGGACGCTTCGTGGAAGCTCGTCCGGCACCTCACGAAGCCGAGCACCCAGGTCGCGCAGTACAAGGCGTACAGCTCGCTGCCGGCCGTCGTGTCGGCCTGGGACGACCCGGCCATCGCCGACCAGCCGCTGCTGGACGCGTTTCTCACGCAGATGAAGAGCACCCGGGCCTTCCCGCAGGTGAGCACCTGGCAGCAGGTCGCGACCCGGCTGGGCAAGGAGATGGAGGGCGTGGCCAAGGGCACCCAGAGCGCCGAGAAGGCGGCCGCGAAGGTCCAGGCGTACGCCGAGAGCCTCGGCTCGGGTACGGGGTGACTCGCGGATGACCACCGTTGTTCCGGCATCGCCCCGCAAGGACCGGCGCTCCCGGGGTGCCCGTCGTACGGCTGTGGCGTGGCTGTTCCTCGCCCCGTTCACCCTCGTGTTCCTGCTGTACACGGCGGTTCCCACCGTCGCCGCGCTCGGGTTCAGCCTGACCGACCTGCGGGGCATGGATCTGCGGCATCCGTTCGCCGTCGACCTCGTCGGGTTCGACAACTACCTCCGTCTGTTCCGGGACGACAGCTTCCTGCGGGACCTCCTCAACACGGGCCTGTTCGTGGCCGTGGGAGTGCCGCTGACCATGGGGATCGGACTGGCGCTGGCGCTCGCGGTGAACTCCGGCATCCGGCGGCTGCGCGGCGTGTTCCGTACGGTCTTCTTCGCGCCGGTCGTCACGAACATCGTGGCGGTCGCGTTGATCTGGCAGTACGCCTTCCACGCGAACGGCACCGTCAACGAGGTGTTCGGCGCCGTCGGCCTCGCCGGACCCAACTGGCTGGACGACCCCGACCTGGCCATGCCCGTGGTCATCCTGCTCGGCATCTGGCGCAACTTCGGCTACGCGATGGTGCTGTTCCTCGCCGGACTCCAGGCGGTGCCACGGGAGGTGTACGAGGCGGCCGCCATCGACGGAGCCGGCCGCTGGCGGCAGCTGAGACACATCACCCTGCCCCTGCTGCTGCCCACCACCCTGGTGGTGACGGTGCTGCTGACCGTCTTCTACCTCCAGGTGTTCGACGAACCGTACCTGCTCACCAACGGCGGCCCGCTGGGCTCCACCGAATCGGTGGCGCTGTACACCTACCGCCAGTTCGGGGCCGGCGAGTTCGGCGTCTCCTCGGCCGCTTCCTTCGTGACGCTCCTGCTCATAGGCCTGGTGAGCGTCGTCCAGTTCCGACTGCTGAGGCCCCGCACATGACCGACGTAGCGACATTGAAGAAGCCCGAGTCGAAGAGCGCGGGCACGGCCACCATCACCGACCCGATCGCCGTGCGCCCCCGGTCCGTCGCCCGGCCCTTGCTGTACTCCGCCCTGGTGCTGTGCGCCCTGCTCACCCTGCTGCCGTTCCTCTGGGTGATCAGCGGATCGCTGCGCAGCCTCGACGAGATCCGCTCCGATCCCGGTGCCTGGCTTCCGCACCACGTCACCCTCGACAACTTCACCCGGCTGTTCGCCACCGAGGGTTTCGGCCGGTTCCTGGTCAACAGCATCGTGGTCGCCACGATCGTGGTGCTCGGGAACATCGTGGCGGCCTCGGCCGCCGGTTACGCGCTCGCGAAGCTCGACTTCGCGGGCAAGCGGATCGCGTTCGGCGCGGTCATGGCCGCGCTGATGGTGCCGTTCACCGCGGTCTTCGTCCCCCAGTTCGTGATCACCGTGGACCTGGGTCTCGCGGACACCCTCACCGGAATCGCCCTGCCCGCCATGGCGTTGCCGCTGTCGGTCTTCATCATGCGGCAGTACGCGCTGTCGATCCCCGACGAACTGCTGGAGGCGGCCAGGATCGACGGCGCGGGCGAGTTCCGGATCTTCTTCCGGATCTTCCTTCCGCTGGCCGGTCCCGCGGTCGCGACGGTCACGATCATGTCGTTCCTGTTCTCGTGGAACAACTTCATCTGGCCGCTCATCGTCGCCCAGAGCACGTCCAGTTACACACTGCCGGTGGGCCTCGCCGCCACCAGTCAGGCCGCGGCGCACGTCACCGACTACGGCCTGATGCTCGCCGGCGCGATCGTGGTGATGCTGCCCGTACTGGTGCTCTTCCTCTTCCTGCAACGTCACTTCGTGCGGGGCATCGCCGGAACGGGCATGCGGTGAGCGCGATGCACGACCGGACGACCTCACTCGACGCGGCCTGCGAGACCTCCCACATGTGCGATCCCGTGGTGCGGGCCATGTCCGAGCGGCCGGAGGTGCGCTGATGTCCCGAACCAACGGCACCTCCCGCATGAACGGCATGAACCAGAGCGCCGTCCGACGCGTCAACACCTCGGTCATCCTGCGCGCCTTGGCCGTGTCGGCCGGGCCGACGACCCTGACGGCGCTCGCCGAGCACGTCGGCCTCTCCCGCCGCACCATCGAACTCGTCCTCGACTCGCTCGTCGCGGCAGGCTGGGTGACCGAGCTGGCGCGCGTCCCGACCAGCGGCTGCGCGGGACGCCCCGCTCGCCGCTACGAACTACGGGCCGAGAACGCGCTGTTGGCCGCCGTGTTCATCACCACCTCGGACGTCTCCGCGGTCGTCGCCGACGTCCGCGGCCGCATCCTCGGCCGGGCGCACCGGCGGCTGCGCGCCTACCAGGATCCGCACGCCACCCTCGACGACGCCGCGGCACTGGTCCTCGACGCGCTCGACGACGCGGACGGGTCGACGGACCGGCTGCGCGCCGGGGCGGTCGCGAGCGGCGGCGCGATCGACGACGACGGAGTCGTACGGCGCCTGGTCCACACGACGCTCTGGGAGGGTGTGCACCTGCCCGAACAGCTCGCGCGGCGGATCCGGATGCCCTGGTTCGCGGACAACGACGCCAACCTCGGCGCGCTCGCGGAGCATTGGCGGGGCGTCGGCGGTGACCACGACAACCTCGTGTGGGCGGTGCTCGGGAACCGGACGGGCCTCGGCATCCTCATCCGCGGAACCGTGCACCGCGGCCTCATGGGCGCCGCGGGTGAGATCGTCGAGGCCAGGTCGATAGCGACCAGTCCGATCGAGGACCGCCCGGTGGCGTGGCTGACGTCCCCGGAACCGGACCGCAGGCGCGTCGCACTCGACCGCTTCGACGCGGCCCGGGCCGGCGACACGACCGCGCTCGCGGAGGTCGACGAGTTCGTCGAGAACATCGCGTCGATCCTCACCACCTTGTCGTGGACCGTCGCCCCCTCGCTCATCGTCCTCGGCGGCGGACTGGAGGACGCGGCCGACGTGCTGCTGCCCCGGGTGCGCGAGGCGCTGCGCGACGCCCGCACGCCGGCCGTCGAGGTGCGGGCCACCGGCCTGGGACACGACGCCGCCCTCATCGGCGCCGTGAAGCTGGCCCTCGACCGCATGGACACCGAACTGTTCGGCCCGCTGGTCCCCCGCGCGTAACCCCGCACACATCCGCCCTCGCAGCATCCCCCATGGAGTTTCCTCGTGACCGACACCCCCCGCACCGACGTCCTCATCGTGGGCAGCGGCATCATGGGATCCGTCGTGGCCCGACTGCTGCGCGAGGCCGATCCCACCCTCGGCCTCACCATGGTCGACGGCGGATCGGCGATCGGCGAGACCCCCGGCCTGCACCTGCACGACCTCGACGACCCGGTCCTCTGGTCCCGCTACAACGAACAGGTCGCCACCGGCATCCAAGGCATGTACACGGGCGCCGAGGTGGTCCGTGACATACCCGGGAACCTGGCCGAGCTGACACCCGGCATGGTCCACGCCCTCGCCTTCGGCCACGGCGCCGAGGCGATGCCCGCGACGGCGCTCGCGTGGAACGCGGGCGGCATGGGCGTGCACTGGACCGCCGCGACACCGTGGCCCGCCGGCGACGAGGTGTTCGACTTCGGTGACCCGGACCGCTGGGCGGCAGACCTGGACACCGCCCGCCGACTGCTCGCGGTCACACCCTGCGCGATCGGCCCCACCGAGGTCGGCCGGACGGTCCTCGACGTCCTGCGCCACCGCTTCGCCGGTGTCGGGCCGGACGACCGGCACCCGCAGCCGATGCCCATGGCGGTCACCACGACGGCATCGGGGCCCATGCCACGCACGGCCCCCGGGACGATCTTCACCGCCATCGCGACCGGCGGGGACCCGGCGTTCACCCTCGTGACCGGCACCCTCGCGACGTCGCTCATCGTGCGCGACGACGACCGGATCGCCGGTGTCCGCCTGCGTCGCACCGCCGACGGGGCCGAGTCGGAACTCCTCGCGGACACCGTGGTGGTGTGCGCCGACGCGCTGCGCACCCCACAGCTGCTGTACGCCTCCGGCATCCGGCCCGAAGCGCTGGGCCGGTACCTCAACGAGCACGCCTTCGTCACCGCCCGCGTCCTGCTCGACCTCGACCGGTTCGGCATCGACCGCACCGCCCTGCCCCGGCCGCGCCCCGGCGAGTTCAGCACGGACTCACTGTGGCTGCCCCGCAACGGAGCGGCCCAGCCGTTCCACGGCCAGATCATGAACCGCACCTACGTCGACGAGGACGGCCACCCCCTGGCCCACTCGGTGGGCCTGTCCCTGTACGTCCCCGTCGAGTCGCGCCCGGAGAACCGGCTCGTGTTCTCGCCGACGGAAACCGACCTCGCCGGGATGCCACGCATGCGCATCGAGTTCGACTACTCGGCCACCGACCGGGCACTCACCCGGCGGGCACTCGACGAAGTCACGTCACTCGCCGAGGCGTTCGGCGCGTTCGATCCCGCCACCGAACGCGCCGTGCTCCCGGCCGGCTCGTCCCTGCACCAGACGGGCACCATCCGGGCAGGAACCACCGACGACGGCACCAGCGTGTGCGCCCCGAACGGCCGGGTGTGGGGGTACGACAACCTGTACCTCGCCGGCAACGGTGTCATCCCCACCGCGATGGCGGCCAACGTCACCCTGACCGGCGCGGTGACGGCCGTACGCGCCGCCCGCGCCGTCATCGAACGAACCCGCACCCTCTCCGCTCATGGACACACCGCACGCTGAAAGGAACCCCACCCCGTGCTGCACATCCCCAAGGAATACCGCGTGGCACTGCCCGCGTGGATCGACGACGAACTCGCCGACGTGCCCGCCGTCCTACCCGGCCGCGACGACCGGATGCGGCTCGTCCACCGCCTCGCCGACCGCAACTGGCGCGAGGGCAACGGCGGCCCGTTCGCGGCGCTCGTCGCCGAGCGGGACACCGGCCGGATCGTCTCGGCGGGAGTGAACGTCGTCCTCGCCTCCGGCGTCTCCAGCGCGCACGCCGAGGTCGTCGCGCTCTCACTGGCCCAGACGGCGGCCGGTGGCTGGGACCTCGGCGGCGACGGAATGCCGGCCCACGAACTGGTCGTGAACTGGCGTCCGTGCGTCCAGTGCTACGGCGCCGCGATGTGGTCCGGGGTGCGCGGCCTCGTGGTCGCGGGCGAGGGCCCGGAGCTGGAGGAGATCACCACGTTCGACGAGGGACCGCTCGGCGCGGACTGGGCCGAGCAGTTCCAGGCGCGCGGCATCGAGGTCACCGGGGACGTGCTCCGCGACGAGGCGCTCGCCGTGTTCCGCGCCTACCGGAAAGCCGTCGACGCCGACGGCACGGTCGTCTACAACGCCCGCGCAGGTGCCGCATGACACGACCGAGCCTGACGACTCACCCCGCGGCACCACGCTTCGCAACCGACATCATCACCTTCTACCACCCCGAGTTCTGGGGACTGGCCTCCGCCGACGCCTTCCGCGACTGGGCCACCCAGCACCCCGATCGTTTCTGGGAACGGGTGCTGGACGCGCTGACCGAGGCCGGGGTCACCGGCCTCGAACTGACCTTCGCGCCCGGCGACATCGACTCGGTCCTTCGGACCTTCGGTGACGCCCCGTCGTTCCGCCGCGACCTCGCGGCCCGCGGCCTGTCCGTCGTGAGCGCCTTCATCGCCGCGAGCGAAAGCCCCGACTGGCGGCAGGGCTCGAATCTGCCCGCGATCGTCGCCGATGCCGAGCGACACGCGGCCTTCCTCGCCGAAGTCGGGGCCGACATCCTCGTCGCCGGACTGCCCATGCGGGCCACGTTCGGCACTCGTCCGCCCTTCTTCGTCGACGCCGCCTACATGACCCGCATGGCCGACATCGCCCACGTGGTGGGCGAGGCCGTCGCCCGGCACGGCATACGCCTGGCCTTCCACACCGAGTCCAACAGCACGCTCTGGTACGAGCGGGACATCGACCTGTTCATGGCCCTGACCGACCCGCGCTACGTCTGGCTCTGCCCCGACTCCTGCCACATCGCGCTCGGCGGAGGCGACCCCGTCGCCGTCGCGCGCCGCCATTCCCAGCGCATCGCCCTGGCGCACTGGAAGGACGCGGTCAAGCCGATCGACATCGAACTCACCATCGACGAGACGGTCTTCGCTCAGCAACAGCCGTACATGACGGAACTGGGCACAGGCATCGTGGACTTCGGAGCATGGGCCGCCGAGATGTCACGTACTCCCGGCGCCGCCACGGTGCTCATCGAACTCGACGAGGCATCCGATCCGGTCGCCGCGCTCCGGGCGGGGATAGCCGTCGCGCGGAAGGCACGAGCATGACGCCCTCGGCTGAAGGCTGTTCAGAGATCAAGATCGGCGGCGGCGACGTAAGCGTCCTGGGCCGCTGGACGACACCGGCCGGAAGCCGGCGACGGGATTCGAACCCGCGTTGCTCTCTTTGCAGGAGAAGTAGCCGCAACCTGCGCACGTCAACGACCCGGGGCTGAAGTTCCCGGGCTTGCACAACGGGCGCCACTGGCTGTGGTGCTTGGTTTGCGTCCTGTCCCACGCCCGGGTCTGGGGGGTGGGTCTGGGGCGGTTGACTGCGCCCCGCGTCGCCACAACTCTTCCGCACGCCGACGGATGTTGCGGGAGCCGTTGCGGTCTGCGTGATCAACGAATCCGCAGGACCGGCACGCGAACCACGCCTGTGAGACACGGTTCGCCCTGTCGAGGTGGCCACACTCGGCGCAGGTGCGGGAGGTGTACGCCGGATCGACGAACACCACCGGCACACCCGCTCTGCGGGCCTTGTACGCGATAAATGCCCCCAGCTGGGCGAAGCTCCAGCTGGAGTGGGTGGCCCGTTGGGGCTTGCGAAGCCGTACCCGCTCACGGATGCCCGTCAGGTCTTCCAGGGCGATTCCGCGACCGGTGCGTTCCGCCTCGGCCACCACACGCTTCGAGATCTTGTGGTTGATGTCCTTCGCCCGCCGCGCCTCCTTACGGCGCCGCTTCTTCAGCCGGCGCTTGGCGGACGGGGTGTTCTTGCGCTGGAGCTTGGTGCGCAGCGTGCGCTCACGCAGGCGTCCGCGGTTCACGGCGCGTCCGGCCATGATCTGGCCGTCCGAGGTGGTCGCGATGTTCACGATGCCCAGGTCGATCCCCAGGAACTCCTCCACACCGGTGGCGGGTTCGGCCTCGCGGACCTCACACGTGGCGTTCAAAAACCACATGCCGTCCCTGAACAGCAGATCCGACTCGCCCCGGCGGTACAGGGCGAGGCGGGCCAGGTGCTCGGGAGAGGCGGTGAACGCCACGTTCTTCATCCGGCCCGACAGGGTCCAGATCGACACCGTCCTGTCCGGGATCTGCCAGGACAGCATCCGGTCGTCGTATGGCTGCGCACTCTCGGGCCGGAAGGCCACCGGTTTCTCGGCGGCCTTCCGGTAGCGCTTGGACCAGGGCTTGCCCAGGTTCCCGGCCTTCAGATTCGCCGCCAGCGCGGCGTACGCGTCACAGGTCTTCTTGATCACGTGCTGGGCAGCCTGCGCACCCAGCCCCCACCGCTCTTTGACCTGGGTGTAGGTGTGCTCGCGCAGGGCGAAGTTCCGCCTCGCGTTCTTTTCGAACGCCACCTGTGACGCCCAGGTGGCAGCTGCGTTGCAGGCGTGCAGGGTTGCCTCAAGTGCCGCCGCCTGTAAAGGCGTTGGCAGCAGCTTCACCTGTACGACCAGCTTCACACCCCTGACGCTACCCCTGCCCCCACGTTCCGGCATTCGAACACCGCAATCTCCGCACCCACCCCTCCGGGCCGGAATCCGTGACGCCGCTCCGCACGGCAAGGTGCTGGGGCATTTCGCGCCGCACAGCTCAGAATGCGATTCCGGCCGGGGCTGAAGCCCCGGGGTTCCTCGCAGATCACGCTGAATTACGCATCGGCGCACCACTTCTTCCGGCCCCGCCAATTACACGGGTTTCCCCTGCGGTTGGCACGTCTCCGATCGTTGCCGCGGCGCCCCGGTCCGCTCCTTCCTCCTGGCTCGCTACTCACGGCTCAGACCGGTTACGTCAGTGGCATTGCGCCGAAACAGCCCTGACGGAGGCTCATAGCGACGCACCTCCGGTCCCCTCAGCAACTCGCCCCCCCACGTGACCGGGTTGACCGAACGACCGCACCCCGGGCGGCGCGCGTGCCGGGGTTCGGATGAGGAGGAATTGATGGCTGCAGAGCAATCCCCCGCGTCCCGCCGTGACTTCCTGAGATCCGTCGGCGCCGCCGGTGGCGCCGGGGTCCTGTACTCGGCGATGGGCGCACTCGGGCTCGCCCCGGTGCCCGACGTACAGGCGGACGAGTACCGGGCGCCCCGGCAGAGCGACTTCGCGCTCACCGGACGCGGCGCCAAGAAGGTGCTCGTGCTCGGCGGCGGCATAGCCGGCCTGGCGACGGCGTACGAACTGGGCAAGGCCGGCTACGACTGTCAGATCCTGGAGGCGAACGACCGCCCCGGCGGCCGCAACTGGACGGTCCGCGGCGGCACGAAACTGACCGACCTCGACGGCCGCACACAGAAAGCGTCGTTCACCGACGGCCAGTACATGAACGCGGGCCCGGCCCGGCTGCCGCAGTCCCACGTCACCCTGGAGTACTGCCGGGAACTCGGCGTCGAACTCCAGGTGTTCACCAACCAGAACGCCAACGCGTACATCTATCACGAGAACAGTGCCGCCCTCGCGGGCAAGCCCGTGCGCTGGCGGACGGCGAAGGCCGACGTCTACGGCTACCTCTCCGAACTGCTCGCCAAGGCCACCGACCAGGGCGCCCTGGACGCACGGCTCACCGCGCAGGACAAGGAGCGACTGATCGCGTTCCTGCAGGGCTTCGGCGCCATCAAGGGCAAGGCCGACGGCTACGCCTACACCGGCAGCGACCGCCGCGGCTACTCCGTCGAACCCGGCGCGGCCTTCGAGGACGGCACCGTCCTCGGCCCGGTGCCAACGTTGTCGGACGTCGTCGCCAGCGGCGTGGGGCAGCGCTTCGCCTTCGAATTCGGCTACGACCAGGCCATGTTGATGTTCCAGCCGGTGGGCGGCATGGACGCGATCCCGTACGCCCTGGCCAAGGCGATCGGCCGGCACCGCATCACCTATGGCGCCACCGTCCAGGAGGTCAAGGACCTGCCCAACGGTGCCGAGGTCACGTACAAGGACACCGGCGGCCGCACCCGCACCCAGCGCGCCGACTTCGTCGTCGCGGCCATGCCGCCGATGGTCATGGCCCGTCTGAAGCACAACCTGGGGACGAACGTCACCGCCGCACTGAAGTACGCCGTCCCGACCCCCGTGGGCAAGGTCGGGCTCGAATACCGCAGCCGCTGGTGGGAGACGGACGAGCACATCTACGGCGGCATCACACCGACCGACACGGACCTGGCCACCATCTGGTACCCCTCGTACGGCTACCAGGGCCGTCGCGGCACACTCATCGGCTACTACAACTTCGGTGCCAACGCCGTCGCGTACAGCGACCTGCCGCACGCTGAGCGCGTCGCGCGGGCGGTGAGCCGGGGTGTGAAGATCCACGGCGACAAGTACCGCACCGAGCTCGATCACTCCTTCAGCGTGGCCTGGCACCGCACGCCTCACATCGAGGCCGGCTGGGTGGGCTGGCCCTCGCAGACCGGTGCCGAGTACAGGCTGCTCAACCAGCCGGCCGGGCACGTCTACTTCGCCGGTGATTGGCTCAGCCATGTCATCGCCTGGCAGCACGGCGCGTTCAGCTCGGCCCGCAAGGTCGTGACCGACATCCACGCGAGGGTGATGACCGCATGAAGCGGTGTACGGGGGTTGTGATCGGTACGCCCCTGACCGCGACAGTGCTCAGGCCTGCGCGTGTGGGGTGCGGATGCCGTCGATGATGCGGGTCCAGTTGTCGCCGCCGTGGCCGTCGTCGATCGCGCGGACGTAATGGCGCTGAACCGCGCGAGGCAGGGCGAGATCGATGCCCGCCTGCTCACTCGCCGCGACGATGTGGTCGGCGGTGGCCCCCATCATCGTCGCGGTGCTCAGGTTGCCCGGGTGTTCGCCGGCGTCGATCTGGGCGGCCGGGTTCTCGCCCGCCTCCAGCATGGCCGGGATGCCGACGAGGGTCGGCATCAGCTCCGGGAAGACGTCGCTCGCCTTGAGGCCCTCCGACTGGAGCAGTGCGATGGCGTGCGTGAGGGACGACAGCGTGGTGAGGAAGACGTCGAGGTGCGCCAGGTACATCAGCTGGGCCAGGCCGGGGTCCTCGCCGAGATAGCGGGGTGTCCCGATCCGGGCGAGTGTTTCCTGATGCCGGTCCATGGCCTCACGTGGTCCGCTGTAGTAGGCGTACGCCGCCTCGGTGCCGACCATCGGGGCCGGCACCATCACGCCGCCGGTCAGGAACGTCGCTCCGTGGCCGGCCGCCCATGCCGCGGCCTCACGGGTGCGGTCCGGGGTGTCGGAGCTGAGATTGGCCAAGGTCCGCCCCCGTAGCGACGCCGTCGCGTCGCCCAGGATGTCCCACATGGCCTGGTAGTCGGTCAGGCTGAGGATGATGAGGTCGCCGGCCGCGACGGCCTGCTCGGGTGTGTCGGCGAGCTGTGCCCCTGCCGCGACCACGTCGTCGGCGCGACGTGGCGTGCGGTTCCACACCGTGACCGGATGTCCGGCTCGCATGAGGGAGCGGGCCATTGCCTGGCCCATCGGGCCGAGACCGAGCACGGTGACAGGTGAGCGAGTGGGCATGGGTCAAACTCCTTGGAGACGCCGGGGGTTGATCTCTTGATCTCTTGATCTCTCGCCGACCAGCTTCGCCTTGGCCGACGCCCCTCGGAAGTACCGACTAAATAGTGGGGTACACACCAGTTGGTAAGTACCCCACCCACCTGAACCGAACGAGGTGCCCATGCCCGCCCGTCGAGGCCCTTACATCTGCGGAATCGATGCCGCACTGGATGTCGTGAGCGGAAAGTGGAAGGGCCTCATTCTTTGGGAGTTGCATGCCCACGGCACCCGCCGCTTCGCCGAGTTGCGTCGGGCGCTGCCGGGAGTGAGCGAGAAGATGCTGACCCAGCACCTGCGCCAGATGGAGGAGGACGGCCTCATCGACCGCAAGGTCTACGCAGAGGTGCCGCCGAAGGTCGAGTACTCACTCACGGATGCAGGCGCCGCGCTCAACGAGGCATTGCGCCCGCTCGGCGACTGGGGAAGCGAGCGACTGCGGCGGAACGGCCTCGCCGTCGTGGTTCCCCCGCCGTCGCAGGACCCGACAACGGCCTGACATCGCCTTGATCGGCCTCACCACCGCCCTGATCCCCGGTCCTCCCGCGCCCCTGCCCCGCATGAGGTGCGAGGCCGCCCGCCCGATGCTGCAATGGGCTGACAGGAGTCACCCTTGCGGTCGCCGACGTGCCGGCCCAGGTGCACTTGCTCCGGACGCCGCGAAGGACCGAATCCGCTTTTGGGGAGTGGTCGTGAACACAGAGCTGGAAGACATGGGACCTGTCGACTACCTGGTCCTCGAATTCCCGGGCAACCGCATGACGGGAGAGGGATTTCCCCTGCTCCTCGACCTCGTCGACCGCGGCATCATCCGCGTTCTCGACCTGGTGTTCGTCCGTAAGGAAGCGGACGGCACGGTGGCCGGGCTGGAACTTCAGGACATCGGCGAGGGCGTCGACCTGACCGTGTTCGAAGGAGCCTCCTCAGGCCTGCTCGACCACAGCGACCTGCAGGACGCAGCCTCGGCGCTGGAGGCGGACACCTCGGCCGCGATCCTCGTGTACGAGAACACCTGGGCCGCACCGCTGGCCCGCGAGCTGCGACGCGGCGGTGCCCAGATGGTGGCCGGCGGCAGAATCCCGGTGCAGGCCCTGCTCGCGTCGCTCGACGCTCTTGAGCAGACCACCCCGCTCAGTTCCTGACCGCGTACAACCCTAAGGACACACCATGCCGGGACTTCTTCGAGGCGTCGCACGGACCGCCGTGATCTCGGGCACCGCCACAGCGGTGTCCAACCGTGTCTCCAGGCGTCAGGCCGGCCGCTGGGCACAGCAGCAGCCCGCTCACGAACAGCCGGCCGCCGCGGCACCTCCCGCCCCGCCCCGGACTGCGGCACCGTCCTCCACGGGCGACGACATGACCACCAAGATCGACCAGCTCAAGCAGCTGGCCGACCTCAAGGCCCAGGGAATCCTGACCGACGAGGAGATGCAGGCCCAGAAGCGCCAGATCCTCGGCTGAGCGCTGACGCGGATCGCCTCCGGTCCTCCCCGTCAGTCAGTCCTCGTCCGCCGCACGGACCGCCTGCGGCGTCCGCCAGGACAGTTCGATCTCCAGGTCTATCTCGCCGTCCTCGAGCTCGACCTCGAGCTCGGTGTGCAGCTCGTCCGGGATCCGCACCGTCAGCCGGCCCGGGCCGATGTCCAGCTCCGCCTGCCCACCGCGTCTGAGCGCGGCTGCCACGGCCTCGAGCTGGTCGGCCGCCTCGATACGCGACAGCGTCCGCTTCTGTTCGAACTCGAGATCACTCACGGTGCCTCCCAGATCCGGAAGAGCCGACGTCTCTCATTGTCACGCCGCCACGCGGCATCGGCCCGGCGGGAGCGCCGGCCGCCTGCCCTGCCTCCCCCTTCCTGAGCCGCCGTCCAGCCAGACCGCTCAGGCGATGAAACACGGCGCGACCGATGAGTTCGGGGCTCCCGCCCGGTCCAAGCTCGTGACACCTCAGGAAAGGACGCTGTCATGTCGGAGCTTCTCGTCGACTTCATCACCTCCCTGGACGGCTGTGCCTCGGGAGAGGGGTGGCCCGGGTTCTGGGGCCTGGAGGGCCCGGAGTACCTCGCATGGCTCGGTGAACAGCCCGAGGTCACCTATCTGATGGGAGCGAACACCTACCGCCTGATGTCGGGCTTCGCCGCAGGCGAGATCCCCGCCGGCCAGGACGAGTTCCGTCCCGAAGAGGAAGCATCCGTCGACCAGCTCACGCAAGCATCCAAGGTGGTGTTCTCCTCCACCCTCGAAGATCCCCTGACCTGGGCCAACTCCACGCTCATCCGCGACGACGCCGTCGAGGCGGTGCGTGCCATGAAGTCGACCGGCCCGGGGCTCATCAGCACGATCGGCAGCCTCAGCCTGTCCCGGTCCCTGCTCCGGGCCGGACTCGTTGACCGCTTCCGCGTCGTCATGTTCCCCGTGATCACCGGCGCCACCGGCGAGGAACGCATCTACGACGGCTATCCGGACGTGGCCCTGGAGATGACCGACCACCGCACCTTCGACGGCCGCATCCAGCTGGTCGAGTACAAGCCCCGCGTACTCGAACACCCGCCGCTCGGCACCCCGGCCGACTGACCAGCAGGAGGAAGTGGTGTCCCCGCCTCGGCACACCTATCAGGTCCTGCCCACCAGACGGACGCAGGGGACCGGTGTGCCCTGGCCACATGATGTGCAGATCGCGCTCCCCCCGTCGTACGAGCACGATGACCGCGGCTACCCCGTGCTGTGGGTGACCGACGCGTCCCTCAGCTTCCCGCTGACCGTCGGCCTGGTGAACTGGCTCCACACCGTGCAGGAGATCGCCGAGCTCATCGTGATCGGCATCGGCGCTCCCGACGAGAGCGACCCCGCCGAGTTCGGCGCGCGTCGCACACACGACTTCTATCCGAGGCCGAGATGGGTCAATGCCGGGCCCGGCGGCGCGCACATGGAAGCACAGTTCGGCGACATGCCGACGGGCGGCGGCGCCGGGGCATTTCTGTCGTTCCTCGTGGACGAGTTGCGCCCGCTGTTGGCGCGCGAGTTCCGGTTCGAGGACCATCACGGTCTCGCGGGATTCTCCGGCGGCGGCCACTTCGTCGGCTTCGCCCTGCTGTCCCGACCGGCGGCCTTCGGCTGCTATCTGGCCGGCAGCCCAGCCCTCAGCGGATGTGAGGATCTGCTGTTCACGCTGGAGGCCGAGTACGCCGCGACCCACGACGACCTGGCGGCGAAGGTGTTCCTCGGCGCGGGCGAGGCGGAGCTGACCGATCCCTATCTGGCCGCCGCCGACATCCTCGGTTCGATGACCCGCATGGCGCAGTTGCTGCGGCTGCGCAACTACCCGTCCCTGGAGCTCACCTCCCGCCTGTACCCGAGGCAGACCCACGGGTCGGCGTTGCCGTACGCGTTGAACGAGGGCCTGCGCACGCTGTACCCGCGCACCCACCCCGGCAACGGATGATGCGGATCCGCAGAGTGCTCCCGCCCAAGGCGTGGGTGTGCTCAGGGCGCCGGGGTGAGCGGGGCGTCGGCACTGGCGATGAGGCGCTCCGCTGCGGGGAGGAAGGCCTTCAGGTCGGCCGGGTCCTGCCCTTCGATCCCGAGGGCGAGCAGATGATTCTTTCCTCCGTACGCGACGTCGGACAGATAGAGCCGCAGTACGGCGGGCTCCGCGATGCCGTAGACATGGTCGCCGGCATTCGGCCAGGTCAGGAAGTCCGCGCAGGCTCGTACCGGGCAGTCGGCGGCCTCGTTGACCGCTGCGCCGGAGACCGCGATGTCGATCACCTTTGCCGGCAGAGCGGCTTTGCCGATCCTGCCGCTCCGGGGTGTGGAGACCTGTAGGTTCGGCCGGGTTCCGAGCCAGGCCACCAGGTCCGATGCGGTACTGGCCACTCCTGCGGCACGCTTGTGATTTCTGCCCACCGGGATCAAGTCCGACCAGAACAGGACCCGGTGCACATCCCAACTGCCCTCCGGTGCCACGGAGAACTCGACGGGCTGGTCCTCATGACTCTCCCACCGACCCGTGAAGGCCACCGTCAACTGCCCGTTGAGGAAGTGGGACGTCCGGTACGAACCCGGAGGCAGGGTGCCGGGATCCGAACCGCCTGAGAGACACTCCGGTGCACAGCCCGGGATGCCCGCCGATGTGGTGCTCGTCGGAGTCCCGGATGCACCACCGGTGTCACCCGAGCCGCCGGAGCTGCCGCACCCGGCGACCAGGACGACGGACAGCGGGACCGCGAAGAGCCGGAGTGAGGCTTGCATGACGGACCCCTCGGTGCGCCGGGACACCTGATGCGACCGAAATCGTCCCAGAATCCACTACATCGGCACAACACGCACCTACCAGGGCACGACGCCGTCGTCGTTGAAGAACGAACCGGTGGGACCGTCGGCGGGCAGTGTGGCGAGCCGGATCGCTGTGGCCGCGCCCTGTTCGGGGGTGCGGGGGCCGTGGAAGCCGTTGAAGTCGGTGGCGACCATGCCCGGGCAGGCGACGTTGATCAGGATGTTCGTCCCGCTGAACTGCCGGGCGTACTGGACGGTGAGGGCGTTCAGGAACGACTTCGACGGCGCGTAGGCCGCCATGATCGGGCCGATCTCGGTGTCGGGGTCCGCCTGCCGGGTCAGGGAGCCGACGCTGCTGGAGATGTTGACGATGCGTGGCGAGGCCGAGCGCCGCAGCAGCGGCAGCATCGCGTTGGTCACCCGGACGACACCCATGACGTTGGTGTCCACGACCGTGCGGAGCACTTCCGGATCGAGTGCGGTCGGGTCCTGCTGCCACCCCGGGCCCATCTCTCCCGAGACACCGGCATTGTTGACCAGGGCGTCCAGGCGTCCGGCCAGCCGTTCGACCAGCTCAGCCGCATCGGTCACGCTCCGGTCGTCGGTCACGTCCAGCGGTACGCCGAACGCGTCCACGCCGAGGGCGCGCAGCTTCCCGACGGCGGTCTCGCGTCGGCTTTCGTCACGGGCTCCCACGCCCACGCGGTACCCGAGGCTGCCCAGCCCGGCCGCGATCTCGTACCCGATGCCCTTGTTCGCGCCGGTCACCAGCGCGATCATCGTTTCGCTCATGCTGACGATGGTGGCCTTCGGACGATCAGCGCGGCCAACACCGATACGGTGACCTGTCATACCCGCCAGGTATCACCACGTAGGCTGCGGCCGTGGACACCCTGGAAACCCGCGAGTTGCGGTACTTCGTGGCCGTCGCCGAGGAACTGCACTTCGGGCGTGCCGCCGAGCGTCTCGGCATGGCCCAGCCGCCGCTGTCGCGGGCGATCCAGCAGCTGGAACGGCGCCTCGGGGTCTGCCTGCTGGAGCGCAACCGCCGCGGTGTCCGTCTGACCGGTGCCGGGGAGGTGCTGCTGCACGAGGGCCGGGCGGCCCTCGACGCGACCGCCGCCGCCGCTCGCCGCACCCGGCGCGCCGGCGGTGCCGACAGCCCCGGCGGCCCCCGCAACCGGCTGGTCCTCGCGGTGAAGGCCGCCGCGTCCCACGAACTGCTGCGGAAACTTCTCGACGCCTACGCGGCCGAGCCGGACAGCGCCGAGATCGAAGTGGTGCCGTGCGCCATCAGCGAGCAGGAAGAACTGCTGCGCGACGGCCGCGCCGATGTCGCGCTCATGCACACGCCGTGGAACTCCCTCGCCGGGTTCGACAGCGAAGCACTGGCGACCGAGGGGCAGATCGCCGTCCTGCCTGCCGGGCATCCCCTCGCCGCCCGCAAGACCTTGTCCCTCGCCGATGTCAGTGACATCCCCGGTCTGCCGCTCGCCCGCTGGCCCACCCGCGGCGTCTACGCACCCGGCCCTGGCCCCGAGGTCCACAACCAGACACAGCTGGCCCAGCTCATCGCTCTCGGCCGCACCGTGGCGGTCGTCCCCGATTCCGCCCGCTCCTGGCTGTGGGCCGAACACACGGCCGTTCCCCTGGCCGATGCGCCTCCCGTCGTGACCCATATCGCCTGGCCCGCCCACAGCCGCTCCCTCGCCCTGGCCGGCCTGGTGCGCACGGCCGTACGGCTGTAACCGGGTCCCGGGACGGGTCAGGGGACGGGAACGGGTCACGACGGCGATGCCGGCCCCGCGGCCGGCCGCCGGGACGGGTCAGGCCACGGCGGGGCTCCGGCGCTCGACGAGGGCGACGTCGCGCCAGCGGCCGCGATGCCGGCCGAGGCGTTCGCGGGTGCCGACGACACGGAAGCCGGCCTTCATGTGCAGGGCGAGGCTGGCGGTGTTCTCCGGGAAGATGCCGGACTGGACGGTCCAGATCCCGGCCGCGTCCGTGGCGGCCAGCAGCGCCTGGAGCAGGGCGAGGCCGACGCCGCGCCCTCGGGCGCCGGGATCGACGTAGACGGAGTGCTCGACCACCCCGGCGTACGCGCACCGGTCGGACACCGGGACCACGGCGGCCCAGCCGAGCACCCGGCCGTCGCCGTCCAGGGCGGCGAGCCGGGGCGCGGCGAGCCGGGTGGCGTCGAAGGCCTCCCAGGTGGGGGCGGTTTCCTCGAAGGTGGCGTCGCCGTCGTCGATCCCCGCCTGGTAGATCGCCAGGACCTGGTCGGCGTGTTCGGGGAGCATCGCGGTGACGGTCACCGCGGCGGCGGTCACCGTGTGGCCTCGATGTCGAGCTCGGCGAGCAGGCCGCGGATCCGCTGCTCGATCTGGTCGCGGATGGGGCGGACCGCGCCCGTGCCCTGGCCGGCCGGGTCGTCCAACTGCCAGTCCAGGTACCGCTTGCCGGGGAAGTAGGGGCAGGCGTCGCCACAGCCCATGGTGATGACGACGTCGGAGGACCGGACCGCCTCGGTGGTGAGGACCTTGGGGACCTCGGCGGAGATGTCGATGCCGACCTCGGACATGGCCTCGACGACGGCCGGGTTCACGGTGTCGGCCGGGGCGGAGCCCGCCGAGCGCACCTGCACGCGGTCAGCGGCGAGGTGGGTGAGGAAGGCGGCGGCCATCTGGGAGCGGCCGGCGTTGTGCACGCAGACGAACAGCACGGAGGGAATCGCGGGAGCGGTCACGGGGAGGGCGTCCTTCGGGAGCGGGCGGGCGGTTCAGCAGGGTCAGTGGCCGAGTTCGGCGGGGCGGTGTTCGCCGTACAGGACAACCACGTCTTCGGCTTCGACGGCTGGGGTGGTGCGGCCGAAGAGCGCGGTGACCAGGCCCAGACCGACCAGGAGCCCGACGAACTGGGCGGCGATGAACGGCAGCACGGACGTCGGCGCGATCCCGGCGAAGGTGTCGGTGAAGGCCCGGCCGACCGTCACACCGGGATTGGCGAAGGCCGTGCTTGAGGTGAACCAGTACGCGGCGCCGATGTAGGAGGCGACCGCGACCGGGGCGATGTGCGCACGGCCGCTCCGGCCCAGGCCGAGGATCAGCAGGACCAGGCCGGCGGTGGCGACGACCTCGCCCAGCCACAGGTGTCCGGACCAGCGGGCGTGGGCGGACCAGCGCACCAGCGGCTCGGCGAACATCGCGTTGGCGAGCACCGCGCCGCCGATGGCCCCGGCGATCTGGGCCGGTATGTAGGCGGCGACCTCGCGCAGGTCCCCTCCCTCGGCGTCGCGGCGGCCGGTCCACCAGGCGGCCAGCGTGACCACCGGGTTGAGGTGCGCGCCCGAGACCGGGCCGAGCAGTGCGATGAGGACGCCGAGGCCGAACACGGTGGCCACGGAGTCGGCCAGTAGTTGGAGCCCGACGTCAGCGGTGAGCGTGGTGGCCTGGATGCCCGAGCCGACCACGACGGCGACCAGCGCGCCCGTCCCGACGAACTCCGCGGCCGCCCGGCGGCCGAGCACCGTCTTCGCGCTCATCCCGCCGCTCCCGCACTCGCGCCGGCCGGGGCCTGCAACAGGGAGGAGAGCCTGGCCAGGGCGGCGGGCAGGACCCAGTAGTAGACCCAGGTGCCGCGCCGCTCACAGCCGACCAGTCCGGCTTCGCGCAGCACCTTGAGGTGGTGGGAGATGGTCGGCTGGGAGACGTCGAACGGGCCGGTCAGGTCGCAGACGCACGCCTCGCCGCCTTCGTGGGAGGCGATCAGCGACAGCAGCCGCAGCCGGATCGGGTCCGCCAGCGCCTTGAACATCTTCGCCAGTTCGAGGGCGGCTTCCCCGTCCAGCGGCTCGCGGACCATCGGCGAGCAGCACGCGGCCGCCTCCGCGTCCTGGCCGAGCACCCGCAACTCCAGATTCGACATGCGTCTATGTTGACAGCTCTCTAATCAGAGAGGCAAGCTCTCTGTATCGACAGACATCGATACAAGACTCGGATCAGGGAGACCGCCATGTCCCGTGTTCAGCTCGCCCTGCGCGTCGCCGACCTCGAAGCCTCGATCGCCTTCTACGCCAAGCTGTTCGGCGCCGAGCCGGCCAAGATCCGCCCCGGCTACGCGAACTTCGCCATCGCCGAGCCCCCGCTCAAGCTCGTCCTGATCGAGGGCGAAGCCGGTGAGGACACCCGCCTGGACCACCTCGGCGTCGAGGTCGACAGCACCGACCAGGTCACCGCCGCCACCGCCCGGCTCAGGCAGGCGGGCCTGGCCACCTCCGAGGAGACCGACACCTCCTGCTGCTACGCCGTCCAGGACAAGACCTGGGTGACCGGCCCGGGCCAGGAACCCTGGGAGGTCTACGTCGTCAAGGCCGATGCCGACACCCTCGGCAAGAGCACGGCAGGCGCACCGGACGCCTGCTGCGGCACCACCGCCTGCTGCTGACTAGGCGTGACCGGGTACGGGGCCCACGGACGGGGGCTTCCGCCTGGGACGGGGCGGCTTGCCGGCTGTTCCTGCGACGAGTTTCTGCAGGAGGCTGTAGGAGAGGATCGGCAGCAGCACCGCGGGACGGTGAGAGAACCAGCCGGCGGCCAGCACGGCCGCCGCGCTGCTGTTGTTCATGCCGGTGGCGAAGGTGAGGGAGAGCCGCTCCGGTCGGCCGTTGCCCGTCCAACGGGACATCCATCGACCGCAGGCGAAGGCCAGGCAGCACACCGCACCGGACAGACCGAGCGCGAGCACCAGCAGGTCCGGATCCGGGTGGGCGAGGGCCTGCCCCAGGGCACCCGCGGCGTTCAGGTAACAGAGCAGCAGAACGTTCAGCACGTTGACCGCTTTGACCGTGGGCAGGAGCCGGCGCGTGCGGGTCTCGCCGAGCGCCGCCCGCACGGCGACTCCGGCGAGGCACGGCACCACCACCGACACCAGCGCGAACACTCCGGCCCCCGTCCGGGCGATGAGGTCGACGGTGCTCGTGTCGTCCAGGACACCCGCGCCGTCAGGACCCACCAGGACGCCGGTCAGCCGCATCCCCAGCGGGATGGTGAGCGGGCTGAGCAGCGTGGAGCCCATCACCATGGCCACCACCAGGGGGACGTTGGCGCCCGCGTTCTGCCCCCAGGAGGCGGCACCGCCCGCGATGGGCATCGCCAACACCAACATCAGCCCGACCAGCAGCCCCTCCGCCTCGGCCGTATCGGGCCAGGTACGCAGGCCGAGAGCGACGACGGGCAGCACGAGCAGCGGAAGCACGGCGTTGGCCGTGATGCCGAGCAGCAGCCGCACCGGCCGGGAGACCACACCGCGCAGGTCCGCGACCCGCACCCCCAGACCGGCGCTGAACAGCATCACCGCCAACAGCACCATCGACACCGTCACCGCTCTGCCACCCACGGAGACCGGCAGCGCCAGTCCCCGCAGCCTCTCGCCGGGAGCCGGGAACACGCCGGCCACCACGTAGCAGGCCAGCATCAGCCACAGCAGCCACCGCTGCACGATCTTCACGCACCGGAGTTTATTGATTGCACACCGCTACATCGACGCGGTCGGCCGCCGTGCCGCCCGGCCCCGGTCCGGAGCGGCTGCTGCCCTGTCCCGGGGGCGTTCCACGGCGGTTATGGCTGAATTTCGTCACCAGTGGGTCACAGGCCGGAGTGGGGCAGAACTGACCGCTTCACGGTTCTGTCTGGTTCGACGGAGGCGGCGAAGAGCCACGCTCCGGACAACTGGAATGCGGGGGGCAACATGCGGTACGTGAACGCGGTGCGCGGTTCGGCGATGGCGGTCATCGTGACTTCAGCGGCGCTGGCAATGGCGGGCTGCCAGCCCGACGGGGGCGGCACGGACAACGGATCCAGCGGCGTCACCCCGTCCGGGGCCGTCAGCTCTGCGGCCCCCTCCACCCCGCAACCCGCCGACTCCGCTTCCGGTTCCTCCACACCCTCCGCACCGCAGTCGTCCGCGCCCGCTCCCGGTGGTTCGGCGGCGACCTGCTCCGCGAGCAGCCTCAAGGCGACCGCACGTCAGGCCGCCGAGCGTCCGGACGGCACGGGGACCGGGGCGGCGGTCGTCGAGTTCACCAACGTGTCCGGACGGACCTGCGTGCTCAAGGGACACCCCACGGTGGCCGGCGCCGGCAACGGCTCTCCCGAGATGAACGTGCCCCTCACCGTCAAGCCGACCGGAGCCACCGCGTCGGTGAAGGTGGCCCCCGGCGGCAAGGCGTGGGTGAAGCTGACGTTCGTACAGGTGCAGGGAGAGGCCGACGGATACTGCGTGTCCGGTTCAGCACCCGTGGTGTATCCCACCATGGTCGTCGGACTCCCGGGATCTGGGGCGCACCAAGTGGCCCTGGACGACGGGCAGTTCGCCGAGTGCGACGACACGGTGACCGTCACGGCCGTATCGGCGGTCGAGCCTGCCTGACCCGACCGGCAGTGCCACCCGCACGCTCAACCCCCCAGGCCAACAGCCGGGCGATCGCAGTGATGTTCGGGCCATTACGATGTGATCTCCGCCGGGGGGGATGATGCCGATGTCCGACGTGCGTGAACGCGCGATGCCCGCACCGCTGCGAGCCGTCCAGATCCTGCTGCTGACGCTCACTCTCGCCGGCATCGTCTCGATGCTCGCGCTCTCCGACAGCCTCACCGCTTACGGACAGGGCGAGATGATGGCGCCCTGGCTGCTGGTGTGGGTCAGCGCGGCGCTCAGCCTCACCTACGACGGAAGCGCACGCGGCGGGGTACGGACGACGACCCTCGTGCTGATGGCGCTCATGGTGCTGCCGACCGTCACCCGCCTGGGCGAGGCGGCGTCGACCGGACTGTTCCTGGACGCGGCGGTGCGGATCCTGCTCGGGGTGCCCGTGGTCGTGCTGCTGTTCCTGCCCGAGTCGACGGCCTGGTTCGACCGCGAGCGGTGACCCACCAGGCGCGACCGCCGGCGCGAAGCACACAGCTTCGGCATCGAAGTCGTCGATTCGCTGAACGCACGGGCGGGCTGGGTTAGCCTCCTCTTCCACCACATACGAACTGGCGTACGCCGAAAGCAACTTCGGGGGATTGTGTGTCGGGACAGCGGCCGGAGGCTGAGGCCACGGACGACGCGGGCGCCGCGCTGCGGCGGACCGGTGCCTCGCCCCTGCGGCTCGGCGACCCACGGCGGGTCGGCCCCTGGGTGCCCGTGGCGCTGCTCGGCAGCGGCGGTATGGGACGGGTCTATCTGGCACGCCCAGCAGACGACGGCGCCGGGCTGGTCGCGGCCAAAGTGATCAGGCCGGAGTACGCGGAGGACCCCAGATTCCGGCGCCGCTTCGAACGGGAAGCGGCGGTTCACGCCCGGCTGCGCATGCCGTACGCCCCCCGGTTGTGCGGCACGGGCTTCGACGACGACCTGCTGTGGATGGCCACCGACTACATCCCCGGCTTCGACCTGGCCGAGACCGTACGCGAGGACGCACCCCTGACGACGGACTCTGTCTGGCGCCTGGTGGCCGACCTCGGGCAGGCCCTGGCAGGTCTCAGTGCCGAGGACATCGTGCACCGGGACCTCAAGCCGTCCAACGTACTGCTGTCCGTCCACGGCGCCCATGTGATCGACTTCGGGGTCTCCAAGGCCGCCGATGCCAGTGCCATCACCGGTACGGGCAATCGCGTCGGGACTCCCGCGTACATGTCGCCCGAGCACCTCAGGGAGGGCCGCTCCGACATCCGGTCCGATGTGTTCTCGCTGGCCGGGACCCTGGCCTACGCGGCCACCGGGCGCGCACCGTTCGGCGACGGCACCGGCGTCGACGTCATGCACCGGGTGGCGTACGAGAACGCGAATCCCGAGGTGATCGGCGAGATCCACGCGGCGGACCCGGACCTCGGCCGCCTGCTGACCGCCTGTCTGGCCAAGGATCCCGCACAGCGGCCCACCCCGCAGGAGCTGATCGACGCCGCCGCGGCGCGTACGGTGCCGGCCGCCTGGCCCGAGCCGCTGGGCGCCAACCTGCTGGCCCGGCAACAGGCGTACGAGACGCTGCGCCGGCTGCCCGTGGCGGCCCTGACCCGCCTGTCCTCGCCGGCCGCCCCCGCCGCGTCCCTCTCCGCGCGGGCCATCGGCCCCGTGCCGTCCCCGGTGGCGCGACCGGTACCGGTGGAACCCGGTCCGCAGGCAGCACCATCGGGGCCACCGGACCGGGACGGGACTGCGCCCCCGCGCGGCAGGAGGGCGTTATGGATCGCCGCCGCCTCCCTCTCGGCCTGCGTCCTGGCCGCGGCGACGTACTGGAGTCTCCCCGGGGACGGGCCCGCGACCGCCGACGCTCCGGAAGTCGGCGCCCGCTCCGGCAGCACCATCTCCACCCTGCCCGGGGGCCGTACGCCCGCCCCCGCGCCCTCGGGCACCAGGGGGCTGACCCGCCCGGACGTCGACGGCGCCGCGGACAAGAACGTCAACGGCGAGACGGAGACCGCCACTTCACAGACCGAGGTCCAGCCCTCCGCCGATGCCACCGCCGACGCCCACCCGAGCGACGGTGCTCCCGCTCCCACGGCCTCCCCCGCCAACTCCCCTTCCCCCACCGCGTCCACCGGCACCGCCCCGTGGCTCTCCGACTGCACCTACTACGGCGGCAACGGACGTACCCGCCTCGGTGACAGCGGCAAACGCGTACAACAGGTGCAGTGCATGCTGACCAAGCGCGGGTACGGCGTCGGGAGCACGGGCGTCGACGGGGAGTTCGGGACCGGCACACAGTCCGCGGTGGAGGCGTTCCAGAGCGACCGCGGCCTGGATGCCGACGGAGTGGTGGCACACGACACCTGGGTCGCCCTGCGCAGCACCGACTGACACGGCCGGCACGGGCGTTAGGCTTCGCCCGCACGGACATGACGGGGGGCTGAGTGCATGAAGTCCGAAGGGGTGCCGCGGTGGGCGTCGGCTCTGGACGCGGTGGTGGTGTACGCGCAGGGCGCGCTGTGCAGCCGGCTGGCGCGAGGAACGGTTCCGTCCGACGGCCGCGTGCTGGTGACGGGGCTGCCCCGCACGGTGGACCCGGGTTCCGTGCGGGCCCGCGTCACGGGTGACTCCGGTGCACGGGTCACCTCGGTACGCGTCGAGGTGGAGGCCGAGCCCGCCGACGAGGACTCCGCCGACGAGCTGCGACAGGAGAGGGAACGGCTCGAGGACGCCTGCGCCGCGGCCCGGGAGCGGCACGAGCGGCTCCTGGTCCGGATCAAGGAGATCTCCGAGCTCCGTCCGGTTCCGCCGCCGCGCAAGCGCGATGATCCCGATCAGCACCGCCGTACCCCTGCCGAGGCGTGGTTGACGCTCGCGGACTTCGTCGACGAGCGGCTCACCCGCCTGCACGAGCACCTCGCCGAGTCCGGGGAGGAGCTGCGCCGCCTCGAGCACGACCTCGCCATCGCCGTGGACCGCTGCGCACGCGCTTCCACCTCCGGACCGTCCGGGCAGGTTCTCACCACGGTCTGCGCGGCCGTGACCCTCGACGGCGGAACCGGTGAGGTGGACCTGGAGATCGAGTACGGCGTCCCGGGCGCCGTGTGGGTGCCTGCCTACCGTCTGACCTGCCGTCAGGCCGACGGCAGCGGCACCCTCGTACTGCGGGCCGCCGTGGCCCAGCGCACCGGTGAGGACTGGACCGGCGTCCGGGTCGCACTGGCCACCGCCGACCTCGGACGCGGTACGGAGCTGCCGCGACTGCGCTCACTGCGGATCGGCCGCCGCCAGCCCGCCCCCGAGCCGTCCGGCTGGCGTGAGCCGCCCGCCGGGCTCGCCGACCTCTTCACGGCGTACGACGCCGCGGGGCCCCGCCCGGCTCCGCCCGCCGCCCCGATCTCCGTCGCCGCCGAGGCGTACGGCGCCGCCCTCCCGCCCGCACCCCCGTCCGTTGCTCCCGTCCCGCCCGCCCCTCCGGCGTACGGCGGCAGACCCCCGGCCCCCGCAGCGCCTGGCGGCCTCCCGGCACCGGTCGCGTCCGCACAAGCGGCGCAGCCGAGGAGGGCGGCCCTCCACAGTGCGCCCCAAGCGGCCCTCGCAGCCGCACCGGCCGCGCCCCCGGGAGTGATCGCCCCGCCGCCCGCACCACCCGCCCCGCCCGTCGGCCCGCCCCAGCCCAGCAACGCCCAACTCGACTACACCGCGCTCGTCCTCAACGGCCCCGAGGAGCCGGCGGCCCGCAGGGGAAGGCTGTTTCCCGCCCCGTCCTTCGACGCGGTGGCCGTGGAGCACCGCCGACGGGCCGAGGCGGTGGCCGCGCTGCCGCTGCCCGCGCACGCCGTACGGCCCCGCGCGTCGGCGGGCTCCTTCGACCACCGCTACGACGCCGTCGCTCGCGTCGACGTCCCCTCGGACGGCACCTGGCACACCGTCACCGTCGGCCGGATCCCGGTCGGTCTGCGGACCGAGTACGTCTGTGTGCCGGCGGTGGAGCAGCGGGTGTACGCGACCCTGGTGCTGTCGAACGCCACCGATCAGGCGCTCCTCGCCGGTCCCGTCGAGGTCCGGGTGGACGACGACTTCGTGGTGAGCGCCGCGCTGCCCACCCTCGCCCCGGGCGGAGCCCGGCGGATGGGCCTCGGGCCGGCCGAGAGCATCCGCGTCACCCGTCGCACGAGCCGCAAGGAGTCGACGGCCGGACTGCGCAACAACGTCACCGTGCTCGCCCACGGCGTCCATGTGGAACTGGCCAACACCCTCGGTGAGCCCGTCACCGTCGAAGTCCGCGAACAAGTCCCGACCACGGCCGAGGCGGACATCCGCATCGACGAACAGGCCGACTGGACCGCCCCCGAGGACACCGCTTCCGCCGACCACCCCGACCCCGGCACGCGCGTGTGGCGCGTGGACCTGCCCGCCGGAGGCACCGCCACCCTGAACGGCGGCTACGAGATCCGCATCCCGGCCGCGAAGGCCCTGGTCGGCGGAAACCGCAGGAGCTGACACACCATGTCCACCGACCTCGACCCGATCCCGCTGCCCGTCACCGCCGTCACCTGCCTGGAGGACCGGGCCCAGATCGAACGGTCCGTCACCCTCGACCTCCGGGCCGGCGTGCAGCGGCTGCGTCTCGGGCCGATCAGCGCGCTGGCGGTCGACCCGACCCTCCACGCCGAAGTCACCACCGCCGAAGGCGAGGCGACCGTCCTCGACGCCCGGATCGTCCGCGCCTGGACACCGCGTGGGCCGCTGCCCGGCGCCGACGACTCCGCTCTGCGGCTACGCGTGCACGCCCTCACGGAAGAACGCTCAGCACTCAAACGGCAGCGCGACCGGCTGCGCGCCCGCCTCGACCTGCTCTCCCGTCTCGCCGCCGACCTGCTGCGGGAGATCGGCGAAGGGGCCGGTCACGGCGAGACCGACACCGCACGGTGGACGGCTGAACTGGACCGGGTGGACGACGAACGTGACGCGCACGGCGAGCACGTACGTACCGTCGAGGCCCGCCTCAAGGCCCTCACCACCGAACTCCATCAGGCGCAGCACGCCGTCGACCTGTCGGAACAGCGCCAGGCCGAACTCGTCGGCCACGTCGAGCTGACCCTGGAGACCACCGCTCCGGGCCCTGCCCGGCTGCGGCTGAGTCACCTCACCGCGTGTGCCCTGTGGCGCCCCGCCTATCGGGCCGTGCTCGACGGCGAGCAACTCAGCCTGGAGACCGACGCCATGGTCTGGCAGTGCACCGGCGAGGACTGGACCGACGTACGCCTGACGTTGTCCACGGCCCGCTCGGCGCTGGCCACCGAACCGCCGCGCCTCACGCCGGACCGACTCACCCTCACCGACCGCTCCCCCGCGGAGCGCCGCACGGTCGCCGTCGAACTGCGCGAGGAGGAGATCGCCGAGCTGGGCCCCGCCCCGGTGCTCGGCCTGCCAGGGGTCGACGACGGCGGCCGCACCCAGGTCCTGCGGTCCCCCGCCCCCGTCTCCGTCCCCGCCGACGGCCGCGCCCACCGCATTCCGCTGTCCGTGGCCGACGCGGTCGCACGCAGCGAATACGCCTGCTCGCCCGAACTCTCCCCGCTCGTCACGCACGTCGTACGCTGCGACAACCCGGCAGGGCACGCGCTGTTGGCGGGCCCGGTGGACCTGATCGGGGCGGGCGGCTACGGCGGCCGTGGGACATTGGCCTTCACCGCCCCCGGCGCGCCCCTGGAACTGGCCTTCGGCAGCCACGACGACTACCGGGTGCTGCGCGAGACGGAGGAGTCCCGGGACTCCTCCGCGCTCTCCCAGCGCACCACCGTCACCCGCACGGTGCGTGTGCACCTCTCCCGCTTCTCCGCCCCGGGTGCGGCAGACGAGCAGGTGGTGACCGTCCGCGAACGCATCCCGGTCTCCGAGGTGTCGGCAGTGGAGGTACGGATCCGCAAGGACGCCTGCTCCCCGTCTCCGGACACGATCGACGCCGAGGGCATCGCCCACTGGGACATCCCCCTCCCCCCGAACGGCCGCCGCACACTCACCCTCGTCTACGACATCTCGGCGAGCGGCAAGGTGACGGGACTCTGAGCTGTTGGTCCTACCGGTCGGCAGCGGGGGCCGACGGGGTACAGGGCGTCCCGGCCCTCGTTGGGCAGGCGCTCATGCGATGCGGTGCGCCGCGCTTCAGCAGGTTGGAACCGCGTCGTGTCTCAACTCAGCGCCTGCTGCCCTTGTCCGTGCGGCCGGCCCCTGCGTCAGGGGCTCGCACACGCTGACGCCGCGCCCTCGTGCCGGTACCAGACGCTGTCCATCTCGCGGCCGTCGGGCAGGGTGTGGCGGGCCGGGCCGGGGGTCGGGACGAAGCCGGCGCGTTCCAGGGCGCGGCGGCAGGCGAGGTTCGCCGTCGCTGTGCCCGCCCGTACCGTCGGCAGACCGGCGTGGCTGTGGGCGAACTCCGCGCCCGCCAAAAACAGTTCGGCGCCGAGGCCCTGACCTCGATGGTCGGGGGCGAGAATGCCGCCGATCTCAGCGCTGTCGTGGTGGAGTTCGAGGTACCCGGCGTAGCGCCCGCTGTCGCGGTGTACGCAGACCATGAACTCGGGTGTTTCGGGGCCGAGTTCGAAGGGCTCGGCCAGCTCGGGGTTGGACCGCGTGAACCAACGGGGGGTGGCGCCGGCGGGGCCCATGCCCAGCAGGGTCCGTCTGGTCTCGGCGTCCGATACGACCTGGTCCATCTGATTCCCCTGCCAGCGCTGGGCATCGGGGTCGGCGCCCGCCGCGATGGCCGCCAACGCGTCGAGCTTGGTCACCGGGGTGTAGAACAGCAGGTGCCGGGTGGCCAGGGCGTGCCGACCGGGTGTGCACGTGTCCGGGACCGCGTGGCGCGAGTCCGCCCGGCGATGTCGCAGGAACGACCGAAGCATGGAATTCCCCGTTGTCTTCGTACGACCCGCACTACACCTTCCGAGCCAGCCCGGCGGCGATGAGGTGTTCCCAGACCGTGAGTTCTCGCCGCTGCCCGATGTCCATGGCGTCGTCGTCGGGATGCCACAGGGACGCGGCGACGATCCCTGGGTCGAGGATCTCCAGACCGTCCAGCAGGGCGGCGATCTCCGCGTCGGTCCGCCACCGGCCACGGCCGAACGTCTGCTGCAGCACGGCCTCGGCCTCCGCGGTCTCCGGGTTGTTGCCGGAGCGGAAGTGGCTGATGAAGAAGTAGCTCCCTGACACAACGTGATCGCGCCAGTAGCGGACGATGCCGGCCGGGTCCTCGTCGTCGTTGACGTGATGGAGGATGGCACTGAAGATCACAGCGACCGGACGTTCGAAGTCGATCATCTGGACGGTGTCGGGGTGCGTACGGATGGCCTCGGGGTTGCGCACATCGACGGCGACGACACGGGTCTGGTCGTTGTCCTCCAGCAGCGCGCGTCCATGAACGAGCACTTGGGGATCGGTGTCGACGTAGACCACCCGGGACTCGGGCGCGTGCCGTTGCGCGACCTGGTGGACGTTGTCCGCGGTCGGCAGGCCGCTCCCCAGGTCCACGAACTGCCGAATGCCGGTGGTCCTCGCGATCTCTCTGACCGCCCGGGTCAGAGCCGCGCGGTTGGCGAAGGCGATGGCCACCGATCCGGGCAGGTCACGCTTGAAGACGTCCCCGATCTCACGGTCCACGGCGTAGTTGTCCTTGCCGCCGAGCAGATAGTCGTAGACACGCGCGATGCTGGGCTTGGACGGGTCGATGGAGGAGCCTTTGTACGTCATGGCCGTCATTCTGCCCAACAACATCGCCACCGCGCCCCCGAGTTGAGCCCCGTCGGCCCCGAAGAACCCTGCTAATCCGCGATCGCCGGCGGGACGCAAGCGGCTACGTGGTCGGTCAACCAGGTGAGCAGGGGCCTGAGTTCCTCGTACGTGGCCAGCACACGGTCGACAACCTCCGGCGTCCGCAGCCGTTCGTCACTGCCGAGGTGGCGCACGGCGAGCAGCGACCGGTGGCGCAACAACGCTGCCCGAGGATGGTCGGCGGGGTATTCCCGGGGCACACGCTTCAGCAGGTCTCCGGTGATCTCGAACCCCCTGCCGCGCAGTTCCGCCACCACATCGCCCAGTTCGGAACCGCTCGCCTCCTGGGCGACCGCCGCCCTGAACCTGCTGATCTGGTCGGAGTCGGCGTACCACCACGCGCCCTGCACGCGTAGGCCGTCCAGATTGAAGCGCAGCCCGATCTCGATGTTCCGGGCGATGCGTGCGACGGCGGACTGGTTCTGCCACCACCACGGGGTCTTCCCGTAACGCCACACGGAGTGGTCCTCGAACGCGGGATCTTCCCATGCCAGGTCATGAAGGAGCGCGACCATCGGTTGCCGTACGAGACGTTCGCGGTCCTTGCGGGTCTCCCGCATCACCTCTTGTGACGGCTCGCCGTCGAGACGCAGCAACACGTCGAACGCCGACTCGTCCCAACCAGCGAACTGCCTGGGCATATCCATCAACTCCAGCCGTCTGAACCCTCCGGGCCACCAAGTCTCCCTGAGACGACCACCCCTGCACATCCGTCGCGATCACCTCGCCCCGCTCCCACGCCACGTGAAGCCGGACAGGCATCTGATCTCAGGACTTGGTGCCGACCGCTTCCGCCAACGTGACCATGACCTCGACCGCCTCGCGATCCGTGAGTCCCTGCTCCCGGCACAGGGAACGCCACGTCGAGAACGCCACGGCATGGCCGATCACCGCCCGCCGGACGGGGCCGTCGGCCTCGGGCCGGCCCTGGGCCAGCACCTCGACGTACTGCCCGGTGGTCATCTGCTCCCAGGCCTCACGGATCGGCTCGGGCACGGCGTGCTGGTCGCGGATGGCCAGCGTCAGCATCTGCTCGCCCGCGCGATAGAAGCGGTAGATGTCGGCGAGCCCGGCCGCCAGCCGCTCCAGGGGATTCTCGATCGCGCCCCACTCCTCGGGCCGCGGCTGCCTCTGCTGGGACAGCCAGTGCCCGGAGCACGCCGCGAAGAGCGCCGTCTCATCCGGGAAGTGCCGGTAGACGGTCAGCCGGGTGACCCCGGCGTGCTCGGCGATCGCCGAGATGCTCGTCAATGCCGGGCCCACGGTGCCGTGAAGATGCACGGCGGCTTCGACGATGCGCTGCCGTGTCCGCTCCACATCCTCGGCACGTTTGCGCATCTCGTAGCCGCGCGGTTTCGACGAACGCTTCTGTTCACTCAATTCTTGACGCCTCGGGAGCCGCGACGGAGACTCTTTTTAAGAGAACACCAGCGTATCCCCAAAATACGCCGAGGAGTGATCAGCATGACAGAGTCGCCGGCCCCACCGCTCACCGTCGTCCGTCCAGGCGAAGGGGCCGAGGGCTTCCTCGGCTCCATCGGGGTCGCCTTCAAGCTCTGGGGCGCCGACACCGGTGGCGCACTCTCCGTCGTCGAGCACCCGTTCCCCGTCGGGGCGTTGGTGCCCCCGCACCTGCACACCCGGGAGGACGAGTACTCGATCGTCACCGAGGGCGAGATCGGCTTCCGCTCCGGCGACCGTGAAATCGTCCTGGGGCCCGGTGGCTACATCACCAAGCCACGTGGAGAGCTGCACACGATGTGGAACGCGGGCGCCGTTCCGGCCCGCATGATCGAGATCATCAGTCCGTCCGGATTCGAGCACTGCTTCCGCGAGATGGCCGACATGCTCGCCGACGGGCCACCGCCGGAGGATGCGATGGCGACGCTCGCAGCCAAGTACGGACTCGAGTTCGGACGCCCCGCCTGGCTGCCCGACATCATCGCGCGGTACGACCTCACACCGCCGCCCGGCGTCTGACCGGCCGGAACCGCAGGATGCGCCACGGCAAGACCGAGGAGATGCCTGCCGACGGAACATCGGCACCGCGGCCCCTGCGTCAGTGCGCCCACACGTCCGGGCCGGCGCCCCGCCACTCGATCAGCGACGACTGGACCACGTCCATCTCATCCCACTCCTGAAGGCCGGCCTCCTGCACGAAGGCCACGACGTCGAGCAGGCCATAGGCGATCCCGACGAAATGCCCACTGATACGAACGCGCCGCCCGCCGTCTTCCGAAGGCGGGTAGATGACGACGGGCTGATCGGTAGCCATGATCCCAGCGTGGGGCCGGGTTCGGTCGCGCGCATCCGGGCCGCTGCCTTGGGCCGTATCCCTGCCGCCACCAGGCTGTCGGGCTCCGTCGTAGCGTCACTACGATCACCCCTCATGGACTGGCTCGAACGGACCGCGCAGCTACGGCAGTGGAGCAGGGGCGGCGCGCGGGCACCGCACAAGCCGCTGCTCCTTCTCTACGCGTTGGGCCGGTTCCAGGAGGACGCCGACGGGGAGCTGCGCTACAGCGCGGTGGAGGAGGACCTGGCGCGGCTGCTGGCCGAGTACGGGCCGCCCCACAGAACGACCCCCGCCTATCCGTTCCACCACCTCGTCAGCGACGGGGTGTGGGAGGTGCGGACCGACCGTGGGCCGGGCAGTCCGGGCAGCGGCGTGCGTGATCTGCGGGAGACCGGCGCGGCGGGCAGGCTCGCACCCGAGCTGCGGACGGCACTGCGGCGCGAACCGTCGTTGCTCGCCCGTATCGCGCGGGTCCTGCTCGATCTGCACTTCCCGCCCTCCCTCCACGGCGACCTGTGCGAGGCCGTGGGACTCGAACTGGAACCGGCGGAGACCGGACGGCCCTCGGACGTACGTCGGCAGCGCAGTCGTCGGATGCGCGATCTGGTACTGACCGCGTATGAGTTCCGGTGCGCGTTCTGCGGTTACGACGGCCGGATCGGCGCCGTACCGGTCGGGCTGGAGGCCGCGCATGTGCGCTGGTGGGCGTTCGACGGTCCGGATGAGGTCGACAACGGGCTGTGCCTGTGCTCGTTGCACCACAAACTCTTCGACAAGGGCGTGCTCGGCGTCGGCGACGGCCACCGCATTCTGGTCTCGCAGCGCTTCGTCGGTCACAGTCCCGCGGCCCGGGACCACGTCACCGCGCTCGCGGGCCGTCCGCTCCTCGGCCCGCAGCCCGGCACTCGTCCGGTCGCGGCCGCCCACCGCGACTGGCACACCAGCCAGGTCTTCCACGGCACGCCCCGCCCCGCCGTCACCGCTTCACCTGGTCCAGCGTGACCCTCACGTCTCCGTGGGCTGCTGATCGTCGAGTTCCTGCTCCCGCGCCCAGACGCTCGCCCATTCGTCGAGCGGACGGAGGGCGTCACGGAGCGCCGTCCCCAGCGGGGTCAGCTCGTAGCCATCGGCCGAGGCCGCGATGATCCCGCTCGATACGAGTTCGCGGAGCCGCTGGTAGAGGACGCTGGACGACAGCCCTTCACACCGGGCCAGCAGCGCGCGGGCGCCGAGCGGACCCGCACGCAGTTCCCAGAGAACGCGCAGCGCCCACCGACGCCCGAACAGGTCCAGGGCGGCCATGAGGGGATGGCCGGTGGTCGATCCACGAACCGGTGTTCCTGGGCGCGGTGTCGACATGACCCTCCTTGCGTTTCGTTATTCGAAACACTAGCATCCACCTCGGCGTTTCGAATTTCGAAACGAGCTCGACAGTCCCTTGACGGAGGTCGTCTTGCACAAGTTGGTGGTCCTGTATTCCGCACCCGATGACCCTGACCACTTCCGCGACTACTACGTGAGCCACCACATTCCGCTGGTCAAGACTTGGCCCGGTCCGCTTGCGTGGCGCTACAGCTTCGACGTGGCGGCCGTCTCCCCGGGGTCCGCGATCACGGGAGAAACGCCCTACTTCGCGGTCTTCGAAGCCGACTTCGCCGACGCCGACGCCATGGCCGCCGCGCGGGCGTCGGCGCACGGCCGGCGCCTGGCCGCCGATTTCGCCAACTACGCCACCGGTGGCGCGGTGGTCGTCCACTATCCGGTACAGGACGGCACCGGCTGAGGCGGTTCGTCGAGGGGCGGAGGTGGGCCGATGTCCTGGCCGGATGTGACGGTTGTTGATGCGTGCGTACGGCGCGACGGCCGGGGCGGCAGCCCCACGGCCGTCACCGACGACGACCCGGCGGCGACGGACGCGGACCGGCGCGCGGTCGCTGCCGCGGCGGGCACCTCGCACGCGGCGTTCCTCGGCCCGCGGCGGGCGCCGGACGGCGGCCGGACGGTCCGGTTCTTCACCGCCACCGCCGAACTGTCCGGCTGCGGCCACGGCACCGTCGCCGCGCAGGCCGTCCGGTTGGCCCGCACCGCGCTGGACGAGTTGAACGACCGCCAGCACACCGGCGGGCGCACGTTCGACACCACCGCGATCCGCCGCCCCGCCGGCATCGAAGTCTGGTTCGACCAGGGCCTCGTCTCGCTGCGTCACCCGGCACCGGACGAGCGCGCCGCGATCGTCGCCGCGCTCGGGCTCACCGCGGACGATCCACATCCGGCCGACGTGCCACGGATCGCCGCGCCCGGCACACCACGCATGCTGGTACCGGTCCGCGACCGGTCGGCGCTGCTCCGGGTCCGCCCCCACCTCGGCAGGCTGGCAGCGGCATGCCAGCGGTACGGGCTCCTCGGCTGCTTCGTGTACGTACCGCCGGTGGGCGGCCGGCCGGGTGCGGCGCGGATGTTCGCGCCTGCGATCGGTGTCGACGAGGACATCGCCAACGCCAACAGCACCGGCTGCCTGGCCGCCCACCTGCTCGACACGGCAGGAGCGCAGACGATCGAGATCGAGGTGGAGCAGGGCGACGCCCTCGGCCGGCCGGCCGGCGTGCTCGCCTCGGCCCGACGCGGACAGGAGGGCATCACCACCCGGGTCGGCGGGTTGGCGGTGGTCCGCGACGGACACTGAGGCGACGACCGGACCGTCCTGCTCGACCGGCCGGCCGGGAACACCACCGCCGTACCGCAACGACAGCCTCGCGGCACAAGCCTCACGGCTCAGCGGAGCGTGCGCTCCAGCCGTTCCGCCACCAGCTTGACGAACCGGGCGGGCTCCTTGGGCTGTCCGCCTTCCGCGAGCACGGCGAGTCCGTGCAGCAGTTGGGCGGTCTCGGCGAGCTCCGCCCGGTCCTCCTGCTCCGCGTAGGCCTGCCGCAGGCCACGGACGAGCGCGTGATCCGGGTTGAGTTCGAGAATCCGCTTGGTGACCGGCACCTCCTGGCCCATCGCCCGGTACATGTTCTCCAGCGCCGGGGTGAGGTCATGGGCGTCGGAGACGACACACGCCGGTGAGACGGTCAGCCGGGTCGACAGCCGCACGTCCTTGACCTCCTCCCCCAGCTGCTCCTTCATCCACTCCAGCAGGCCGGCATAGCTCTCGTCCTGCTCCTCACGTGTGCCGTCCTGCTGCTCGCCGCCCTGGACGTCGAGGTCGATCTCGCCCTTGGCGACGGACCGCAGCTGCTTGCCCTCGAACTCGCCCACGGCGTCGACCCACACCTCGTCGACGGGGTCGGTCAGCAGCAGGACCTCCACGCCCCGGGCCTTGAACACCTCCATGTGCGGGGAGTTCTCGATGCTCTGCCGGGACTCGCCGGTCAGGTAGTAGACGTGCTCCTGGCCGTCCTTCATCCGCTCCACGTACTGCTGGAGCGTCGTCGGCTCGTCCCCCTCATGGGTACTGGCGAAGGACGCGACCGCGAGAAGGGCGTCGCGGTTGTCCGGGTCGCCGAGCAGCCCCTCCTTCAGCACGGCACCGAACTCACGCCAGAACGTGGCGTACTTGTCGGGGTCGTTGGTCTTCATCTCCTTGACCGACGACAGGACCTTCTTGGTGAGCCGTCGCTGGATCATCCTGATGTGGCGGTCCTGCTGGAGGATCTCCCGGGAGACGTTGAGCGACAGGTCCTGCGCGTCGACGACACCCTTGACGAAGCGGAGGTACGGCGGCAGCAGCGCCTCGCAGTCGTCCATGATCAGCACGCGCCGGACGTAGAGCTGCAGACCGCGCCGGAAGTCCCGGGTGAACAAGTCGTGCGGGGCGTGGGCCGGCAGGAACAGCAGCGCCTGGTACTCGAAGGTGCCCTCGGCCTGGAACCGGATCGTCTCCAGCGGGTCGCGCCAGTCGTGGCTGACGTGCTTGTACAGCTCGTGGTACTCCTCCGCCGAGACCTCCTCGCGCGAGCGTGCCCACAGGGCCTTGCGCGAGTTCAGCGTCTCCGGTTCGGCCGCCTCCTCGCCGTCGCCGGCCCGGGGGACGAGACGGATCGGCCAGGTGATGAAGTCCGAGTACCGCTTGACGATCTCCCTGATCTTCCAGGTGGAGGTGTAGTCGTGCAGCTGGTTCTCGGGGTCGGCGGGCTTGAGATGGAGCGTCACGGAGGTGCCCTGCGGCGCCTCCTCGATCTTCTCCAGCGAGTACGTGCCCTCACCACGGGACGACCAGCGTGTGCCGCTGCTCTCGCCGAGGCGCCGGGTCACCAGGGTCATCTCGTCGGCCACCATGAATCCGGCGTAGAACCCGATGCCGAACCGGCCGATCAGTCCCTCCGCGCCGGCCTCGTCCTGGGCCTCCTCCAGTTCCTTGAGGAGGGCAGCCGTCCCGGAGTTGGCGATGGTGCCGATCAACGTGCCGACCTCGTCGTACGACATCCCGATCCCGTTGTCCCGCACGGTGAGCGTACGGGCCTCCGGGTCCACATCGATCTGGATGTGCAGGTCGGAGAGGTCCGCACCGAGGCTGTCGTCGCGCAGGGCGGCCAGGCGCAGCTTGTCGAGCGCGTCCGAGGCGTTGGAGACGAGCTCCCGCAAGAAGACGTCCTTGTTCGAGTAGACCGAATGGATCATCAGCTGAAGCAGCTGACGGGCCTCTACCTGAAACTCAAACGTTTCGGTGGACATGGTTCGCGTGTCCCTCACAGGTCCCTGAGTCGCGGAAAACTAGCGACAGTTACTCTAAAACACCACGTCAGACTGTTTCAGTGAAACTGACAGCTCGTCATCCCTCAGTCGCGCCTCAGTCCCGGCGGGCCGTGACGTCACCGTTGACCGTGGTCAGCGTCATCAGGCGGTTCCGGTCGGCGTCCTGGGCGTGGACATCGGTCGTGGTGCGCCCGTTGTCGGTGCTCATCGTGACGCGGTAGGGCGGGGCATCGCGGGGAACAGTGACCTCGACCGAGCCGTTGACGGTCCTCGCGGTCACGCCCGTGGGCGCGGCAGCGCACTGCATCACGACATCGCCGTTGACGGTGCTCGCGTGCAGCCGGTCGGCCTCCAGGGAAGTCGCGCGCACCGATCCGTTCCGGGTGGACAGCCGCAACGGGGCGTGCACCTGACCGGAGTGGGTCACCGTGACGTCCCCGTTGACGGTGGTGACGTCCAACGCGGCGGCGACGTCCACCACGTCGACGCCGGCGTTGCGGGCGGTGACGGTGACCTTCGCGCCGTCGGGGATCTTGACGTACGGCATCCGTGGACAGCCGTGGTCGTCGTGGTCGGCGCAGTCCAGATCCAGGGTCCAGCGGTCGCCGTGGTGGGACCAGTGCCCGTCGATCCGGTCGTCCACGGTGATGTGGTCGCCGTCGGCCGGGCGCAGCCGCAGTCCGTTGTCGGTGCTGATCAGCACTTCGTCCCCGGCCGCGGCCGCGCGCAGTGCGTTGTCGGCTCGGGAGGCGTCGTTGCCGCCGCCGTCGCAGGAGCCCGCGAACGGCAGCGCCAGCAGCAGCAACGTCGTAGGCATGAGGTGCCGTGGGGGCATCAGCTTCATGCCTCAACGGTTTCCCCGCATCGACGTGGCCATGGCGGCGCGCGCGGAGTCGGTCAGGATCGGAGAAGCGCCGGGGCCCCTGCCGGTTCTAGCGTGATGGTCATGGCAACCAAGACATCCACCGCAGCCGGCATCTCCCTCACGTCCGTCACCCTGGAGGTGGACGACCTGGCCGCCGCCCGCGCCTTCTACAGCGCGTTCGGCGTGGACGCGTACGTACGCCTCCAGACGTCCCAGGCACCGTCCACCGGGTTCCGCGGCTTCACGGTCGCGCTCACGGTCTCCCAGCCGGCCACCGTCGACGGCTTCGTCGGTGCCGCCGTGGCGGCCGGCGCCACCGTGCTGAAGGCCGCCTCGAAGTCGTTCTGGGGCTACGGCGGCGTCGTCCAGGCGCCGGACGGCACGATCTGGAAGATCGCGACCTCGGCGAAGAAGGACACCGGTCCCGACACCCGCACGGTCGACGAGGTGGTCCTCCTCCTCGGCGTCGAGGACGTGAAGGCCACCAAGCAGTGCTACGTCGGTCAGGGCCTGAGCGTGGCCAAGAGCTTCGGCGGCAAGTACGTCGAGTTCGCCCCCACCGGAGACAGCCCCATGAAGCTGGCGCTGTACAAGCGCGCGGCCCTGGCCAAGGATCTCGGTGTCCCGGCCGACGGCACCGGCTCCCATCGCATCCTCCTCGGCGGCACCACTGACGGCTTCACCGACGCGGACGGCTTCGTGTGGGAGACCGCGCCCTCGGCATAGGCGTCCGTCGGCGCAACCTCCCGTCGGTTCGTCGGTCTTACTTCCCGGGGTGCTCATGACGACGGACCATCAGGTTGCCTTTTTCCTCGCGGAGTTGGAGAGGGGCGACACCTGGCGACGGGCGGCAGCGGCGAAGGGGCTCGGGAAACTCGGTGGCAGCGAACACGCGGCGGTGCTCATCCGGGCCGCCGCCGACCCCGCGCCCGAGGTGCGGGAAGGCGCGGCGATGGGCCTGGGCAGGCTGGGGGTCCGCGCAGCCGGGGCCAAGGTCCTGCCCGCGCTGATGGACGACGACGACCCGTGGGTGCGCAGGCAGGCCTCGTTGGCGTCTCTTCGGCTCGGGCTGCGCGATCGTGAGGTCGTGGACGCCTATGGGCGACTGCTCGGCGATCCGGACCATCACCTGCGGATCAACGCCCTGGACGGGCTGCGGGAGTTGGGTGTGCCCGGTGATGTTCCCGCGCTGCTGCGGCTGATGGGTGATCCTCACGACGGCGTCTGGGGTCGGGCGCGGGCGTTGGTCTTCTTGTTGAAGGAGGACCCGGAGGTAGAGGCGGAGCTGGTGCGTACGGCCCGGTGGGGCGCGGACGCCGCCCGTGTGCGCGCCCTGTGGATGCTGCCGGACCGGCACATCGACCCCCTGCTGCCCTCGTTGTTGGGGGATCTGGTCGGCGGCCCTTCGTCCGAGGTGCGCTGCGCCGTGGCTTTCCGGCTGACGTGGGTGGACCGCCCACAGGTGCGGGACGCGCTTTTCGCGGCCCTGGCAGCGGAAGAGGTTCCGCAGGTGGCAACGGACCTGCTGGCTCGGCTCGGACGGTCGGGTGACGAACGGCTGCTGGAGCCGGCCTCGCGCTGGCTGGGCGACGAGCGGGCGGGCCCGGCGGCCGCCCCCGCTCTGGCATCCGTCGGCGGCAAAGCCGCCACGAGGCTCTTGCGCGCTGTTCTCACCGACCCGGCAACGCCCACCCCCACCCTCGCGGCGGCAGCGACGGCATACGGCAAGCTGGGCAATTGGGATGCCGTGTGGCTGCTGCTCCCCCTCCTGGACCATGCCGCGCCCGAGGTGTCCGAAGGCGCGCTACGCGGCCTCGACGCCCTGGCGGACACCGGGTTCCGGCCGTGGGAGCGCGCGGCGGTCGCGCGGGCGCTGGTGCCCCGTCTCGACACCCGCCCCATCCTGGTCGGGGTGGCGGAGAGAGTCCTCACCGGCCTGAGGGAAGCCCTGCCCGGCCTGCGGCAACTGGTGGACCGTACCGCCTCCCGACTCGTCCGAACCGCTGCGCTGTCGCTCCTGGACCCGCACCTCGCCACGGACGCCCACACTGCGGACGATCTTCCGCTCTTCGTACGGCACTTGGACGACGCGGATGGGTGGGTGCGCCGGGCCGCCGTCCAAGGAATCGCCCACTGGGTGAAGGAGACGCACACGATCCCTCCAGGAGCGGAGCGGCTGCGCGGCCTGCTCACGACCCTGGAATCGGACCCCGCTGATTTCGTGCGCGAGGCGGCGGCCGAGGCGCTGCGAGCCCTGGACGACTGCCGGAACGAGGCCGGCTCAACGCCGAGTTAGCGCGTACCTGCGTCCCCAGGCCTGGCTGGGCACTTCGATGTACCGGTGGGTCAGAGCGCACAACGGCAGCAGTACGAGGAAGAACGCCGCCAACAGCGTGGGGCTGTCCCGCTGTTGTCGGCCGAGGGTGTGGTCGATCACTGCCAGCAGCACCGGATGCACCAGATAGACGGAGTAGCTGATGGTTCCCAGCGCGGTGAGCGGGTGGGGGATCCGTCGGTTGCGCAGGGCCAGTGCGGCGCCGAAGGTGAGGACGGCGAGTACGAAGGCCGCGATCCAGCCGCGTCGGGTGAAGTAGCCGCCGTCGCCGAACCGGTACGCGCTGCCCACGGCACAGGCGATGACGACGACTGCGGTGCCGGTCGCCAGCCGTCGGCTGATCTGTTGCTTCTCGGCGCGGTAGACGGCCGTACCGAGGAACATCACAGCGAGGATCACCAGGCCTTCCCAAGTCGGGACCGTGCCGTTGAGCACGACCAGGACCAGCGCCAGCAGTCCGCCCAGCACACCCCCGAACCTTCGCAGTCCGGGTGAGCCGGCGCTCGCGCAGCAGACGGCGACCGCCATGGCGATCGCGGCGACGGCGGCCGTCGGGCCGGTGCCGACGGTGCCGGACAGGGCGGAGGGCCGCAGTGCCGTGTGCGCCGCCACGCTCACGGCGGCCAGCACGGCCAACGCGACGGCGAGGGGGGCGGATTGCCGGTGCCGGCGGATCGTGAAGAGCGCTACGACCAGGAGATAGAACGCCATCTCGTACGAGAGGGTCCACAGAGTGAGCAGGAAGTTCGGTGTGCCCAGCAGCTCCTGGAGCATGGTGACGTGGGCGACGGCCACCGTGGCGGCGCCGTGCCCGCCGAGGTCGGGCAGCCGGGCCGCTCCCATGAGGCTCATGGCGATGAGTGCCGTGACGGCGGCCGCCCACATCGGGTACATGCGGAAGAACCGTCCGGTCCAGAACGTGCGGACGCAGCCCCGGCGTTCCAGCGACGCGGGGATGATGTAGCCGCTGACCAGGAAGAACACCATGATGCCGTAGCGGCTGGTGTTGAACTGCGGCATCAGCTCCCGCCGGAAGTCCGCCATGAACGTGTACGACGCGTGGTCGAAGACCACGACGAGTGCGGCGAGGCCGCGCAACGCGTCCAGCCATCCCAGCCGCGACAGCCCCGCGGTCGTGAGGGCGGATCTCGGCGATGTTTCTGGGGCGGACGGTGGCGGTGCGGGGGAAGCGGGGGCGGGGGGCGGTGATTCCATGCCGGGGCAGCGTCCTCTTCGGTGACGGGTGTGTCGGAGTGCGGATGAGGTGCGGGCGGGTGCCGTCCGTTCCGGGCGCAGGGGCGCCGCACACGTCAATGAGTTCAGTCGCCGGGGCGTTGTTCGGCAGCACCGTTTTGGCGATCGAACAATGACGGGCCGTATATGTCCTCGTAGAGGTGTGCGGTTTGGCCGCCTGCTGTGGCGCAGTGCGGTGCGAGGAGGTGGACGGGGTGGCGGGGCGTCGTGAGGTGCCGGTGGACCCGGCGGCGGGGCCGGTGCAGAGGTTCGCGTGCGAGTTACGCCGGCTGCGGGCGGAGGCGGGCGGGATGACCTACCGGGCCCTGGCCTCGCGCGCGGGCTACTCCGTGACGACGCTGTCGCAGGCGGCAGCGGGTGAGCAGCTGCCGACGCTGCCGGTGGTGCTGGCCTATGTGCGGGCCTGCGGCGGTGATGCCGTCCGGTGGGAAGCCCGGTGGCAGCAGACCGTGCGGGAGTGCGCCGACGGCGCCCCTGAGGAGGACGGGGCCCTTGTGCCGTACCGCGGCCTGGCACGGTTCGAGCCCGGCGACAGCCATCTCTTCTTCGGCCGGGAACACCTCACGGCAGACCTGGTCGACCTGATGCGCCGTCGCCGTGTCGCCGCGCTGTTCGGCCCGTCCGGCAGCGGCAAGTCCTCCCTGCTGCGGGCCGGCCTGATACCCGCCCTGCGACGCCCCGGCCTGCCGGCCCCGCCCGCTGCCGCGATTCGGATCCTGACGCCGGGCGAGCACCCCGCCCGCACCCACGCAGCCCTGCTCACCCCGGCCGAAGGCGCGGACGCCGATGCGGACACCTTCGTCATCGTCGACCAGTTCGAAGAGGTCTTCACCCTCTGCCACGATCCGGCGGAGCGCGCCCGATTCATCGAGCTGCTGCTCAGCGCCTCGCAGCCGGAGCGCCGCATGCGGGTGCTGCTGGCGGTGCGCGGCGACTTCTACGGCCGCTGCGCCGAGCACCGCGCCCTGGCCGACGCACTGCGCGACGCCAACCTGCTGGTCGGCGCGATGACCCCGGCGGAACTGCGGCACGCCGTCGTCAGGCCGGCCACGCACGCCGGACTGAAGGTGGAACGCGCCCTGACCGCCCGGCTGATCAAGGATGTCGCCGACGCGCCGGGCGGGCTGCCGCTGCTGTCCCACGCGCTCCTGGAGACCTGGCGCCGTCGGCGCGGCAAGACCCTCACCCTGGCGGGCTACGAGGCGGCCGGATGCCTGGACGGTGCGGTCGCCCAGAGCGCCGAGCAGTTGTACGGCCGTTTCACCGCCGACCAGGCAGCGGCCTGCCGCCGGATCCTGCTGCGCCTGATCGCCCCGGGGAACGGCACCCCCGACACCCGCCGCCCCGTCGCACGCGCCGAACTGCGCGGTACCGAAGGGGGCGACAGCGTCGAGGTACTGGAGGCGCTGGCCGCGGCCCGGCTGCTCACCCTGGACGGCGAGCGGGTCGAGCTGGCCCACGAGGCCCTGATCACTGCCTGGCCCCGGCTGCGCGGCTGGATCGAGGAAGACCGCGAACGGCTGCGCGTGCACCGGGGTCTCACCGAGGCGGCCCACGCCTGGCTGGAACTGGGCCGCGACCCGGGCGCCCTGTACCGAGGCAGTCGGCTCGCCCTCGCCCGGGATGCCCTCGGCGCAGCGCCGCACGAGGAGTTGACCGACGTGGAGCGTGCCTTCCTCGACGCCAGCCGCGCCGATGCGCACAAGGGGCGCCGCCGCCATCGGCTGGTGCTCGGCGCCGTCACCGCCGCCCTGTGCCTCGCCCTCATCGCCGCCGGCCTCGCGGTCAGGCAGTGGCACAACGCCGTCAGCGCCCAACAGCTCGCCCAGTCCCGGCAGTTGGCCGCCCAGTCCCGGGCCCTGCTGGACACCGAACCCGACCTCGCCGCACTGCTCGCCGTCCACGCCTACCGCACCAGCCCGAGCCGCGAAGCCACCGCCGCCCTGTATGCCGCAGCCGCGCTACCGCTGCCTCAACGGTTGACCGCCGGCACCGCACCCGTGCAGTCCCTCGCCCTCAGCCCGGACGGGCACACCCTCGCCACCCAGAGCGCGGACGGCGCCGTACGGATATGGAACCTGCCCGAGGGCAGGCTGCGCCGCACGCTCACCGACCGCCATGCCGCGTCCGTCGCGGCGTTCAGCCCCGATGGGCACACCCTTGCCACGACCACCGAGGGCACGAAAGGCCAGGTCGTGCTCTGGGATGCGGAAACGGGCCGGAAGCTCGCCACCTTCGCCGTACCCGACAATCCGGTGCGCGCCGTCGCCTTCAGTCCCGACGGCCGCAGCATGGCAGCCGCCTCCCGCGCGGGCGTACGCGTCTGGGACCTCGCCACCGGTCGCGCCCGCCACTTCACCGGCCTGCCCGACCTGGAGGCGGTTGCCTTCGGCCCGGACGGACGCACCCTCGCCGCGGTCACCGTCGACGGACGCACGCGGGTGTGGGACACGACCACCGGCCGGCCCCGCACCACCGGCGACCACCGCATGCACCCCTACACGGCCGTCTTCAGTCCTGACGGCCGGACCTACGCGTATATCGGCACCGACGGGACCCTGAAACTACGGAACGTGGCCACCGACAAGGTCCGGCACACCCTCGACACCCGCCCCGGCACGTCGAGCCGGGTCGCCTTCTCCCCCGACGGACGCACCCTCGCCGTCCCCGGCATCGGCGACACCGTGGGCCTGTGGGACACCGCCACCGGCACCCTGCGGTCCACCGTCACCGCAGGCCGTCATGCCCGTGGGGTCATGACGATGGCGCTCGGCACGGACGGCCGGACCCTGATCGCCGGCAGCAACCTCGACCCCACTGTCCGAGTCCACCGGCTGCCCGCCGACCGTCCGCAGACCGTTCTCACCGGCCGGACAGGTGCCGGCACTTCCCTCAGCGACCTGGCCTTCAGCGCGGACGGGCGCACGCTGGCCACCGTGCGCCCAGGTCCGCCGGGCCGCGGGGTCATCCAGCTCTGGAACGCCCGTACCGGCCACCCCCGATCCACCCTGAAGCTCGACACCGACCCGGCACCGCGCGGATCGGACGAACCGTTCGTGATGCCCCGCCCCGCCGCCGTGACGCTCGGCCCGACCGGCCAGGGCCTGGCCGCCCGGACGCTCCGCGCCTCCCTCCGCGAGCAACGGATCGAAGTCCGGGACGTCGCAACCGGCCGCCTGCGCCACAGCCGCGCCCAAGGCACCCTCGACGCGGCCGTCTTCAGCCCTGACGGCACACGCCTCGCGCTCGTCGGCCGGGACGGATCGGTGCGGATCTGGCAGCTTGCGACCGGCGCCCTCCGCATCGCCGGAACCGACCCCGACCAGCCCGTCAGAGCGGTCGCCTTCACCCCCGACGGCCGCACCCTCGCCGTCGTACGCATCACACCGACCGGCGAACGGATCACCCTGCACAACGCGACGACCGGACACCCTCAACGCACCATCGACCCGGGCACCACAGCCCCACTGACCCTGGCGTTCAGCCCCGACGGACACACGCTGGCCACCGCCAGCACCGGCACTGGAACCGTCAGGACCTGGGACACCCGCACCGGACAACTCCAGGACACCTTCCGTGTCAGTGCCGAGGTGTCCTCACTCGCCTTCAGCCCCGACGGACACACCCTGGCCACCGGCAGCCCACGCGGAATCCAGCTGTGGGACCTCACCACCCTCCAACCCCGCACCACGCTGCCCGCCCGCACGCCGACAGCCCTGGAATTCAGCCCCGACGGACGCACACTCGCCGTCGCCGACGGCAGCACGGCCGAGCTGTGGAGCATCGACCTCCCCGACCCCGACCAGGCGATCCACACCATCTGCCAGGCCAGCACCGACCCCCTCACCCCACGCGAACGATCGGCATACCTGCACGACCGGTCCGCCGACACGGGCTGCCCCACCCCTGCGCCGTAGCGCGGGATGGTTGACCGTCTGAGTTAACGCCGATAACTTAACGGTCTTCACTCAGATGGGAGCAGCCCGTGCCCACACTCGCAGCCGAAGACGTCTACGCCCTCGCGCCGTACGCCAAGACCCTCGGGGTCGTGTTCGAGGAGATGGCGCCAGGCGGTGTTCGGGCCACGCTGGCGCACGATCATTCACTCTCCACCGTGGGCGGTGGCCTCCATGGCGGAGCGTTGATGGGGCTCGCCGATGTGAGCGCTGCCGTGTGCGCCGCACTCAACGGTCCCGTCGGCGCCGCGCCGGCCACCGTGGAGTCGACCACGCACTTCCTTCGGCCGGCGCACACCGGCGTCGTCGCGACAGCTCGTCCCCTGCGCGTGGGCCGCAACACCGTCATCGAGGTCGACGTGCACGACGCCGAAGGCGAACTGTGCGCCCGGGTGACCCAGGTGGTCACCGCCGTCAAACCGAAGACAGCCTGATGCCGCTCTCCCCCGAAGGCCTCTTCCCGTGACCGGCACCCGCGTTCGCGCCGCGAAGGGCCAAGGCGGCCTGCTCCGTGAGCAGTTGCTCGACATCGCGGGTCAACTCCTCGAAGACGGTGGCCCCGCGGCCCTGACGATCCGCGCGGTGGCGACGAGCGCGGGAGTCACCCCGCCGGCCGTCTATCTCCACTTCGCCTCGAAGAGGGAACTCGTCCACGCCACGTGCCTGCGGGTGTGGAGTTCGCTGTTCACCGAATTGGAGGCCGTGTCGCAGGGGGCCCAGGATCCGGTGACGGCCCTCTACGAAACCTGCGTCGCCTACATCGCATTCGGGCTTCGCCATCCCGCCCAGTACCGGCTCGTGATGGACGGCGAGGCAACCGAGGCCAGTCGCCAGAACGAGGACGCGTGCTTCCGCTACTTCCGCGACAAGGTCGCCGCGTGCGCCGACGCCGGAGTACCGGTGGCGAGCACCACCGAGACCGCCAGACTGCTGTGTTCCGGCGTGCACGGCGCGGTCAGCCTCCTCATCCACCAGGAACGTGACGTCTGGCCGCCGGACACCGCGCGCTATGCCGCCAGGGCGGCGTCCGCAACCGTGCACGGCACGCTCCTCACCGCGTCGCACACCCTCCGCCCCTCGATGTCCACCGTGATAAGGCCGGCCTGACCCATTGGGGTGCCTGACGCGCCGGTGTGGCAAGATCCGCTGGCATGTCGTCTTTTCGTGCACGTGCGTGGTCAACAGCCCTTCGTCGTCTGCTCGTTGTCCCCGTCACCGTGCTGGTGGCGGCCGGCGCCACCGGTGCCGCACCGGCACCGGCACCGGCTGCCGAGGCCAACACCGCGACGCCCGACCGGCTTCGCTACGAAGTGTCTCTGCGCGGCGACGCCGACGGCTCCCACTGGGCGGGCCACCAGCGGGTGTCGTTCAGGAATGCCTCCGCCCGGCCCCTGCGTGAGGTGTACGTACGTCTGTGGGGCAACGGCGACGACAAGTGCGGCACGCCGGCCAAGCCGAGCCCGGTCAAGGTGTCCCACCTCCACGGTGGCACCGCAGGCCCCCTTAGCGTGCACTGCACGGCGTTGCGCATCACCCTGCCCAAGCCCCTCGCGCACGGCGAGCGGACGGCGCTCTCCTTCGACGTGTCCATCACCGTGCCCCAGCGCAACGCCCGCTTCGGCCGCGAGGGCGCGTTCCGCTTCCTGGGCAACGCGCTGCCGGTGCTCGCCGTGCACGACGCGAAGGGATGGCACCTCGATCCCTACGTCTCGACCGGCGAGAGCTTCTACGCCCTCGCGAGCGACTTCCGTGTCCGGATCGACCACCCGTCGGCCCTCAAGATCCCGGCCACGGGCCGTACTTGGACCACCCATGGCGAGCCCGGACGCACGGTCACGCACAGCGTCGCGCGCCAGGTGCGGGACTTCGCATGGGCGGCGGGCCCGTTCCGTACGGCGACGGACACCTCGCCCGGTGGTGTGCGCGTGAAGTCGTACTGGGCACCGAACACACCTGCGGCCGGTGTGCGCCTCAATCGCAAGGACGGCGTGGCCGCAGTCGACCGGTTCGGCAGCGAGTTCGGCCACTATCCGTACGGCGAGATCGACTTCGTGATGACCAAGGACTTCGGCGGCGGCATGGAGTACCCCGGCCTGGTCATCCTCGGCACCACCGAGGAAGGCAGCGCCGTCGTCCACGAGGTGGCCCACCAGTGGTGGTACGGCATCGTCGGCAACGACGAGTACGGCGCACCCTGGCTGGACGAGAGCTTCGCCCAGTACGCCAACTACCGCTTCCTCGGCGTGGACACCCGCGACTGCTGGTCGGACGTCGGCTGGCCGAACGAGTCCAGCGCGCTCACCAACTCGATGGCGTACTGGAGCACGCATCCAAACGAATACCACCTCATCTACACGGCCGGCCCCTGCGCCCTGGCCGACCTGGAGCGCACCATCGGAGCCGACCCGATGGCACGCCTCCTCAAGCGGTACGCCCACGACCACTGGTACGGCGTCTCCACCACCGCCGACTTCAAGAAGGCAGCGCAGTCCGTGACGGACAAGGACCTGACCGCCTTCTGGAGGAAGCACCGCATCCGGTGAATCGGACGGGCTCAGTGCAGGCCGAGGAGGGACTCGGCGGAGAACGGGCGTAGTTCGCCCTCGCGGCCGTCACGGATCTTGGCCACCCACTCCGGGTCCGAGAGCAGCAGCCGCCCGACGGCCGCGAGGTCGAACTCGTCGCGCTCCATGCACGCCACCAGGCGCTCCAGGGAACCGTTCGCCGCGCCCCTGCCCTCGATGAGCGCGCTCAGGAACTCGCTGTCGTCGAGCCCGACCGAGCCGACGGCGACCGTCGGCAGACCGGTCAGCTTCTTCACCCAGCCCGCCAGCGAGAGGTCCGAGCCCGGGAACTCCGGCAGCCAGAAGCGCCTGGTCGAGCAGTCGATGACGTCGACGCCCGCCTCGATCAGCGGGCCGAGCATCAGTTCCAGTTCGTCGGGGGTGGCCGCCAGCCGGGCGCCGAAGTCGCCGACGGTCCACTGGGAGATCCGCAGGAACAGGGGGAAGTCGTAGCCGACCGCGGCCCGGCATGCCGCCACCAGCTCGGCCGGGAAGCGGGTGCGGCCGCCGAGGTCACCGCCGTATCCGTCGGTGCGCGTGTTGATCTCGGGGCGGAGGAACTGGTCGATCAAGTAGCCGTGTCCGCCGTGCAGTTCGAGACCGTCGAAGCCCAAGCGCCGTGCGTCCGCGGCGGCCTGGGCGAACGCGGCGACCACCTCGGCGATGTCGGACTCGGAGAGCGTGCCGGGTCCGGCAGCGGGGACGTGCGGGTCGGGCACGTCGTCGCCCTTGCGTTCCAGGCCGGCGTGCCACAACTGCGGGATGATCCGACCGCCTTCGGCGTGGACCGCTTCCACGACCCGGGACCAGCCCGCGAGGGCGTCCTCGCCGTGGAAGCGCGGCACGGTGGTGGTGGGGGCGGCCGCGGGGTGGCCGACGACCGTGCCCTCGGTGACGATGAGGCCGACGCCGCCCCGGGCCCGGCGCGCGTAGTACTCGGCGACCTCGGGGCCGGGAACGCCGTCGGGCGAGAAGTTCCGGGTCATCGGCGCCATGACGACACGGTTGGGCAGGCGCAGCCCGCCGACCGCGAAGGGGCGGAACAGCGGGGCCACCGCGGGGACGGAGGCGGGCGTTCGAAGGGCGGAGGTGGTGGTACCGGGCATGAGGGCTCCCTCGGATGCGGAGGTCGGACGTGAAGGGCAGGCCGGGCGGGCCAGGGGGAACTGCGCGTCGCGCGCAGCGGGCACGGTGCCGGGCCGCTCCCCGGCGCGTTCTCACGCGGAGCGGCGCTCGGCGGCCTGCGCGGTGCGGCGGTAGGCGTCGGCGGTCTCCCGGCGGGCCAGTTCCACCGCGCGTTCCAGACTCGTTCGCGCGGGCAGGCCGAAGATGTCGACGATGGTGGCGAGGCGGTTCACGAGGGTGCCGCCGACGACGTGGTACGGAATGCGCAGCTCGTCGAGCGTGTCACGCAGCAGTTCGTCGGACATGCTGCGGAAGCGCTCGGAGACCGGTCGGTGCCCGTCGGCGACCAGGTCGAACTCCACCGGCAGATGGATGAAGACGTCGTAGGCCCGGCGCGCGTGGTCCTTCAGCACCGCGCCCAGGGCGTCGATCACCTCCTCGTAGAAGTCCGGCGCCGCTCCCCCGGTCTCGTAGCCGTCGGTGGGATGGATCCCGGCGCGGACGCGCACCTTGCCATACACCCACTCGTGCAGGGACGAGCCGTCGGAGACGAAGCCGGCGGGGAGGTGGGACTCGTGCACGGCCCGCTCGGTGAACCGGTGCACGCCCAGCTGGACCAGTTCGGCGGCCGTGCACTCCTCCAGGCGTTTGCCCGGCAGCACGTCGGCCAGGATCTCGCGCATGGTCCGGGCGTGGGTGCGCGGTACTCCCGTGAGGTGGGCGAGGGCGATGGTCGTCGTGGTCTTGCCCGTGCTGTACGTACCGGAGATGGCCAGGCGCCGCATGGACGTACGGTTGTGCTCCGCGCGCGCGGGCGCGGGTCCGGTGCTCGTCATCGTCGTCCTCGGTCGGGTAGTCGGTGTGCCACGGAGAACCCTCCGGTGATGCCGTGGAAGGCGTAGCCGAGTTCGCAGACCCGCCAGGTGTCGTCGGCGATGATCAGCAGGCGGGAGTCCTCGATGCGCGCGTGCACGGGGAAGGCGTGATCCAGTGCCCGCAGTGGCATACGGGTGGACAGCGCTGCCTTGCGCAGCCAGAGGGTGTCGCTGTCACCGCGGTCGATGCCGTCGAGTTCGTACAGCAGGACCTGGGCGAGCTGGCCCGTCACCGTGATGGCGTCGATCATGGACGCGCTGGGCAGGTAGGCGGACTCCAGTCCGGTGGGCCGGATCCGGCTCTCGCCGGGCGCGGGTGTGATGCGGACGGTGGCGTCCACGCGTCCCGCGTCCCGGTCGACGGTCAGGTCGGTGACCCGCTGGTCGCGGTGGCGGAAGAGGTCGGCGAAGTACCGCCGGCACGGCTCGCCGAGGGCGTCCTCGGCGCTCGGGTGACGGGCTTCGGCGCGGTCGGTCCGGTAACCGCCCGCCACTTCGTGCTGGACCTCGCACCGGACCTCCATCGAGCCGATCCGGACGTCCAGGCAGGAGACCAGCAGGCCGTCGGCGACGCTCTCCGACTCGGCGGGGCGGAAGACGCCGTGCACGGGGATGTCGGCGAGGTCCTCCTGTGGATGGACGCCGGCCCGCAGGCTGACCTCGCGCAGCCACATGCGGGAGCGGGCACCGGCGTCGAGACCGTAGGCGTGGCCGAGCAGGATCTCGGCGAGCTGCGCGCCCAGGGCCAGGCTGTCGATGCTGCTGAGGTGCGGGAGGAGCTCGCCGGTGCCCTTCGCGGACCAGTGGGCGGGGTACGTCACGGACGCGTGGGCGGTCGCCTCGGTGGCGTCGGGCCGGCGGGAGACCCGGATGGTCTCCAGCCGGTGCCGCACTCGACGGAAGCCGGTACCGAAGTAGCGGTGCTCGCCGGGCCCGAGATAGTCGTCGATGGCGGCGACCATCAGCCGGGCCCCGGCCGGGCCGGTCACGGGCGCCTCGCGGGCACGGCACGGGCGGGTGGGCGGTTCGCCCAGGGGGCGGCCATCAGCCAGTGGAACATCTCGTGCGAGGAGAGCAGGAGGGCCGCGGGCGGGAGCAGGGCTGTCGTGCGATCGGCGTCCGAGGGCGGGGGCGGCGGGATGGAGAACCGGGTGCGGTGTGGGGCGGCGGCGTGCATCACGAGCTCCTGTCGGGTCCGCGGGCGGGGGTCACAGGCCGAGCAGGGCGTCGAGGTGCCGGTCCCGGGAGAGGACCGCGCGGGCGATGCCGGCGTGGTCCGGTCGGTCCGGGGCGTCCAGCTGTGCCCACAGGTCGCGCAGCCGGAACCGGGCGGCCGTGCAGTGGACGTCGGTGAGCCGCTGGTGGCCGTCCTGTTCGGCCGTGGCGAGGGCGGCCGTGGTGCCCAGCAGTTCGCGGGCGATGCGGCCGAGCAGCAGCAACGGGTACTGCTGGGAAGCGCGTTGCCGTTCCTTCGCCGCGCGGGTGCGGATGTCATGGCAGGCGGCGGCGAAGCGGGCCAAGTCCTCGTGCAGGTCGTGCAGGTGACGGGCGTTGCGCGGGAAGAAGTTCTCGATGGCCGGCAGCACGCCCGGCACGGCACCGTCGCGGAAGCCGCCGGCCGGCTCGGTGTCCGCGAGATGTGTGAGGAGGGCCTGGGCCGCCTGGACGTCGACCAGGTCGTCCACGCCGCCGGCGGTGCGCAGCATCCTGATGTCCCGGTAGGCCCGCTCCAGCGGCACGGGCGGTGCCCCGCGCCGGCGTTTGGAACGGTCGGTCTCCAGCCCTTCGCCGCCCAGCAGCGAGACCGTACGGTCCACGACCCTGGTGGCCGCCTCGGTGCAGAAGTTGCGGGCGAGCATGCGCTCGAACCAGCGGTCGCCGGGGGCCGGGGCGCCGAGGCTCCAGCGCACCACGGCGTCCATGGCGCGTACGTCCGCCGCGTTGGCGGCGAGGGTGCGCTGGATGAGGTCGTACTCCCCCAGGCCCATGCCGTCGACGCGTCGGCGCGCGGTGAACTCCCTCGACCAGCGAAGGCAGTTGCGGGCGAGGGCGAGTACGGGGGCCGCCTGGATGAGCAGCCGCGCGGTCAGGAAGGCCGAGGTCCGTTCCGGGGTGCGGCGGGGGTCGCCCTGGGCGACCGTGACCACATGGTCCCTGGGGACCGTCACCCCGTTCAGCCGCAGCCAGCCGTTGGGCAGGCCCCTTACGCCCAGGTACTCCAGGCCGGCCCGGACCTCGAAGCCGGGAGTGCGGGTGTCCACGACGGCGAGGCCGACGCGAGGGCCGTCCTCGTCGCGGACGGTCACGGTGACGCCCAGGAGGTCGGCGACGGGTCCGTTGCTGATGAACAGCTTGTCGCCGGTGAGGACGTACGCCGAGCCGTCGGCGGTGGGAACGGCGGTCGTCCGCGGCGACTGGTTGGCCTGTCCGGCGGGTTCGGCGTCGGCGAAGCCGGAGATCATGCCCTCGCGGCTGCGGCGCCGGATCAGATCGCGCAGTGAGCCGTGCGGCAGTGTCGGCAGCAGTGAGGTGGCGACGCCGATGCCGTTGTGGACGGCGAGCATGAAGCCGATCGCCACGGAGCGGGAGGCGACCGCCTCCACGGTCCGGAACAGTGCGTACGGCGTCAGCCCGAGCCCGCCGAGGTCCTCGCCCGTCGCGAGCCGGAAGGCGCCGAGGTCGCGCAGCCGAGCGATCACGAACGGCGGGATCTCTCCCTCCCGGTCGATGGCGTCGGGGTCGACCTCGGTGTCGAGGAAGGCCAGGAGCCGCGCCACCTCGGGCGGCTGTTCGACGCTCCCGGGCACGGACGGGTCGCGCCAGGCGTCCCAGGACGGGTCACCGCCGGTGAGGGCGGTCAGGAAGGTCGCCGCGGGCTGCGCAGTGGGCGCTGCGGGCTGCGTCGTGGGGCGCTGTGCGAAGAGCTGGACGGTCATCTCATACCTCCCGGACCTGGCTCGCCGCGGCCTGGTCGGCGGAGCGGACGGTGTCGAGGAGCCGGTGCAGTCTCAGGCCGGTCTCGAAGTCGGGCACGGTGTGCGAGCCGCTGCGGATGTCGTGGGCCAGCGCGGTGTAGAGCTCCGCCACGTTGCGCACGGCGGTGTCAGGCACGTCCACGGCGGTCCGGCAGTCCGGCGGCACCGCCACCTCCTGGCGGCCGTCGGTGGCGGCGCTCTTGTCCTCGTACAGGCGGATGTCGCTGATCTGGATGCCGTGTCCCGCGGCGGGCCCTTCGGAGACGAGGGTGAGGGTGCCGCGGGTGCCGGAGAACTCCAGGCGGGTGCGGGCGTGTCCGGCCTTGCCGTCGTGGACGTGCACCGACACGGGGACGCCGGTGACCAGGAACCCGCCGATGACGATGTGGTCGGCGCTGGTGACGCCGACGCTCTCCGCGGTGTCGGACACGGTCAGCCGGGGCTGCTGGACGGAGAGGGACGCCGAGAGCCTGGCGACGGGTCCGCACAGGAACTCCAGCAGGTCCAGGGTGTGCCCGCCGGCGACCTCCAGTGTTCCGGCGCCGTTGCGCTGGTCGAGGGTGTAGATGGCGTCGGAGGTGACGGTGCCGCCGGCTCCCTTGGCGCGGGTGGCGAGGACGTTGACCGCGGTGACCCGGCCGATGGCGCCGGAGGTGAGCAGCCGGCGGGCGTGGCGGGCGGCGGGCGCGTGCCGTGCCTGGAGGCCGACGGCGGCGTGGACGCCTGCCTGCCGGGCGGCCTCGGCCAGCACCTCGGCCTCCTTGGTGGTGCGGGCGAGCGGCCATTCGCAGTAGACGTGCTTGCCGGCCTCCAGGGCGGGCAGCACCAGGTCGGCGTGGTCCGGGGTCTTCACCGCGACGACCACCAGGTCCACCTCGGGGTGGCCGCTGAGCCGGGCCGGGTCGGTGAACGCGTGGGCGGCTCCGTAGTGTTCGGCGGCGCGGCGGGCGCTGCCGGCGCGTGTCGTGGCGACCGCCGTCAGCTCGTACTCCGGCAGGGCCGCGAGGGAGGGCAGGTGGGCCGTCCTGGCCCAGCCCCGTTCGGTACCGGCGCCGATGACACCTACACGAATCGGTTCGGTCATGGTTCTTCCTCGTCTGGGGAGGGACGGGGGCGAGTGCGGGACGCACCGGGGCGGAGCCGTCGGCGGGGGAACCTGCCGGTTCCGCCCCGGTGCCGTGCGGGGAGGCGTCAGGAGGACAGCGCGGCCAGTTCCTCGCCGAGGATGCGCACCGCGGTGGTGATCTGCTCCTCGGTGTGCTCGGAGGTGATGAAGAACCGCAGCCGGGCGAGGCGTTCCTCCACCGCCGGGTGCAGGATCGGGTTGGCGCTGACACCGCGGGCGTAGAGGCGGTCGGCCAGGAGGAGGGCCTTCGCGGAGTCGCCGGTGATCGCGGGCACGACCGGGGTGCCCTCGCTGGTGCCCACGTCGACGCCGGCCTCGGCCGCGAGCCGCAGGAACAGGGCCGCGTTGTCGTGCAGCCGGGTGACCCGCTCGGGCTCCTCGCGGATCAGCCGGAGGGCGGTGAGAGCGGCCGCTGCGGACGCCGGCGGCAGGCCCGCGCTGAACACGAAGCCCGGCAGGGTGTACCGGAAGTGCTCGATGAGCTCGTGCCGTCCGGCGACGTAACCTCCGCAGCTGGCGAGCGACTTGGACAGGGTGCCCATCCACACGTCCACGTCGTCGGGGTTGACGCCGGAGAACTGGGCCATGCCGCCGCCGGTCTTGCCCATGACGCCGATGCTGTGGGCCTCGTCCACCATGAGCAGGGCGTCGTGGCGCTGCTTGACGGCGATGAGCGCGGGCAGGTCGGCGGTGTCGCCGTCCATGCTGTACACGCCCTCCACCACGATCAGCACCCTGCGGTAGCCGTCGCGCACATGGCTGAGGATGCGGTCGAGGGCCACCAGGTCGTTGTGCGGGAAGGGCTGGCGGGCGGCGCCGGACTGACGGCAGCCCTGGATGATGCTGTCGTGCGCCAGGGCGTCGTGCAGGATCAGGTCCTCGGGGCCCATCAGGTGCCCGATGACGGTGACGTTGGTGGCGTGCCCGCTGACCAGGCTCACGGCGTCCTGGGCGCCGACGAGTTCGGCGAGTCCGCGGTCGAGTTCCACGTGCAGCGGACGGTTGCCGGACAGGATGCGGGCGGCGGACACCGAGGAGCCGTAGCGCTCGACGGCCTCCTGGACGGCCGTGGCGACCGCCGGGTGGCCGGACAGGCCGAGGTAGTTGTAGCTGGAGAAGGAGATCAGCTCGCGGTCGGCCACCCGCGTGGTGTCGCGGATGGTGCCCTCGTGCGGCAGGAAGTACGGGTTGACGACGCCGGAGGACTCGATGCTCCGCTTGCGCTCCAGGGAGGCGAGGACCTCGGGGAACACCCGGACGTCGGCGGCCGCGCCGCGGTCCTGCCCACCGCGGGGCTGCTGGACGGGTGCCGGGGCGGCGAGCGCCGGCACCGGTTCCGCGACCGGCGGCGGGGCGGCGGTGGGAGGCGTCGCCGCCGTCGCACCGAGGCGGTCCCCGAGGGTGGCGACCAGGTCGCCGATCGTGGCGATCTCCATCATCTCGGCGGCCTTCACCTGAAGCTGCGGCCACCTGCCGCGCAGCCGGGTGGCCAGCTCGGCCAGCATGATCGAGTCGAATCCGAGGTCGGTGGCGAAGGCGTGCTCGGGCCGCAGGAAGTCCTCGGGGTAGGCACTGACCCGGGATATCCCGGTGTACACGGCCGCCCGCACCTCGTCGGTCGCGACCTGGGCCGGTGCTGCGGCCGGTGCGAGGGAGGGGGCCTCGGCCACGTGTCCGGCACGGGCGGCTTCGGGCAGCTGCTCCTGCACCGGGGCCTGGACCGGGGCGATGATCGTGGGGACGGCTGTGGACGGCAGTGTCCTGCCTGCCGGGTCGAAGGACTGCAGCAGGGACACCTGGGCGTGCAGGAACTCGATGAGACCGCTCATCCTCGGCTCTCCGATCGGGGTGGTGGCGAGGGGGGAGGGAATGACTGTGCGCAGGCTCGGCTCGGGGGTGCGGGCGACAAACGGGGCGGGTGCGGCCGGGGTGGCGATCACCGTGCGGGGCTGGGGGCGGCCGGTGCCGGTACGGACGGTGTACACGTCCGTCCGCAGCGGCGACGGCGGCAGGGACAGCAACCGTCCCGTGTCGGCGGGGAACAGCACGGCGGGGTCCAGCGGGACCCCGGCCACCGCGAGCCGGCCGAGCGCGGTGAGGAAGGCGCGGCCGTCGTCGGACCGGTTCGTCGTCAGGGCCACGAGTTGCAGGTCCGCTCCCGCGGCGCTGCGCCGGGCCATGCGCAGGAGGGTGTCGCCGCCGTAGATCTGCACGAGGAAGCGGGCGCCCGTCGCGGCGACGGACCGGACCGCGTCGGTGAACCGTACGGGGGCGGTGTTGTGACGGGCCCACAGGTCCTTGATGTCCTGGGTTTCCCGGCATTCCCGACCGCTGACGCCGGAGATGAAGGTGCAGGCGGGCTCGGTCAGCGGCAGGCCCGCGATCGTCTCCGCCATCACCTCGTCGGCGGCGGCGACCAGGGGTGAGTGGAAAGCGTGCGACACCCGCAGCAGGACGGCGGCGACGCCCTGCTCGGCGCAGTGGGCGCGCAGCGCCTCCACGTTCTCGAGGCCGCCGCTGAAGACGAGTTGGCCCTCGTGGTTGTAGCAGGCGGGCCAGACTCCCTCGACGGCCAGGGCGAGGCGCTCGGCCTCGGCGGCGGGGGCCTGTACGGCGAGCATGGCGCCGGTGCCGGACGGTACGGCGGCGGCCAGTGCCGCACCCCTGCGCGTCATGAACCTGACAGCATCGGGTGCGGTGAACGCCCCGGCCGCGACCGCGGCGGGGAACTCGCCGACGCTGTGGCCGACCGCGACATCGGGCCGGATGCCGCAGGCGGCGAGCAGTTCGACGGTGGTGGCACCCGTGATGCCCAGGCCCGGCTGGCACATGTCGGTCACCATCAGGGCGGCCTGCGCGTCGCTGTCGTCGGCGTCGTGCGCCTCCCACAGCAGTCCGGGCAGCGCGGTGGGAACCGTCTCGGACTCCTCGGCGGTCAGGGCGCCCAGTTCGGCCGCGCGGTGGGCGGCCGAGGGGAACCGCCGGACCAGGTCCGCCAGCATGCCGGGCCGCTGCGAGCCCTGTCCCGGGAAGGCGAAGGCGATCCGGCGCTCGTCCGCCGGCAACGGCTTCGCCGCCGCGTGGATGCCGGGGGCCAGTTCCCCGACGGCGCCGTCCGCCAGTCGCTGCGCGGCGAGTCGGAGCCGGTCGAGGAGTTCCTCGCGGCTCGCGGCGACGAACGCGAGGCGAGCGGTGAGCAGTTCGCGCCGTGCCAGGGTGTGGGCCACCTCGGTGGGCGTGGCGTCCGGGTCCGCGGCGACCGAGGCGCGGATGTCCTCCGCGTGCCGGGCGAGGTCCGCCACCGACCCGGCGGACAGCAGGAACAGCCAGGGCTCGTCGGGGAGTTGGCCGTCGTCCGGGTCCGGCTCGATGGCCGGAGCGCCTTCCAGGACCGCGTGCACATTGGTGCCGCCGAAGCCGAAGGAGCTGACGCCCGCCCGGCGCACGCCCTCGTGCGGCCACTGCTGCGCGGCAGTGGCCACCCGCAGGCCCGTGGTCTCCAGGTCGAGGGCACTGTTGACCTGCATCTCCGCGGGCTGCGGCGGTACGACACCGTGGTGCACGGCGAGCGCGGCCTTCACCAGCCCTGCCGCGCCGGCCGCGGACAGCGTGTGCCCGATCAGCGCCTTGGAGGAGGAGACGTAGCACGGCTGGGTCGAGCCGGACTCGGCGCGCAGCAGCCCGATGGCCTCGACCTCGGTCCGGTCGCCGACCGGCGTGCCCGTGCCGTGCGCCTCCAGCAGGTCGATCTGCCCGGGGTCCGTGCCGGCGTCGCGATAGGCGGCGCGCAGCGCGGCGAGCTGGCCCTGCGCCTGCGGTGTCATCGGGCCGCCGCCCCGGCCGTCGTTGGCGGAGCCGACCCCGGTGACGACGGCGTAGATGCGGTCCCCGGCGGCGACGGCGTCCTCCACCGGGCGCAGCACCAGCAGGGCGCCCCCTTCACCGAGCACGAAGCCGTCGGCGCGCTCGTCGAACGGCCGGCACACCCCGTGCCGGGACAGCGCGCCGGACCGGGCGAAGCCGACCAGGGGCGTCGGCGTGAGGCCGATGTACACGCCTCCCACGAGAGCGATGGAACAGGCACCCGTGCGCAGGCTGCGCACCGCCGCGTCCAGGGCCACGAGCGCCGAGGAACAGGCCGCGTCCAGCGAGATGGCGGGACCGCCGAGGTCGAGGACCTCGCTGACGGTGCAGGGGACCATGTTCGCCAGAGCCCCGGGAATGGTGAAGGAGTTCATCGGCATCAGCGAGGAATCGGTCGCCTCGTGCAGCCGGTCCAGCAGCTCCGGGTCGCTCTGCCCGTCGTGGAAGGAGCCGTCCGCCAGCAGGTTCGCGGTGATGCGGGAGACGCTGATGTCCCGGTGGTCGAGCGAGGTCACCCCGGCGAAGACGCCCGTGCGGGACCGGTCGAAGCCGGTGCGTTCCCAGCCGGCGTCCTGGAGCGCCTCGCGCGCCAGGTCCACGAACAGCTTGGCCTGCGGGTCCATCGTGCGGGCCCGGCGGGGCGGGATGCCGTAGTGGGCGGGGGCGAACCGGTCGACCTCGGGCAGGAACGCGACCTGGTCGGTGTAGACGCCGTGCGGCTCCCTGAAATCTCCCGGCCGGTGGTAGGCGGAGTGATCCCAGCGACTCGCGGGGACCGCCGAGAACTGCGTCTCGGCATTTACCAGCATTCTCCAGAACTCGCCGATATCGGCGGCCCCGGGAAATCGGCACGACATGCCGACGATAGCCATATCAGCCACGAACGCTACCTCGATCCGACCTCGATTGCGAAAATGGCTCGACGTCAGAAGAAGAAGGCGGCGGTAAAAGTAGATGGGCCCGCCACTGACGTCGACAACGGAGAGCTTGGCGGCGACTGCGGAGCGTACGCAAGCGCTCTTCTCAACCAGTGGAAGAAAACCTGTGAGCAGCCCGTGAACGGAATGAACAAAACTCGAGAAGCCGTTTGACCTGACGTTTTCCGGTGGATGAGAAAGCGGCCCCGAAACCATGAACAGAAGGCGAAATTCGCCTCTCTTCATGCCGCCGCCCGGTCCCCTCGCGCGTCCTCGCGGGGGAACCGGGCGGATTCTGCGTCAGGCCTGTGCGCCGGCCCCGGCGGGACGCAGGCCCACCTGCTGGGCGAGCGCGACGACCGCCTTGCCGAAGAGGGCGTCGCGGTCATCGATGACACGGTTGAACTGCCCGAAGACCTCGAAGCTGATCAGTCCGAAGAGCTGCGCCCAGGCGGCGGCCAGGCGGGGCGCGACCCGTCCCGGCAGGGTGCGGTCCGGCTGGTCCAGCAGTTGACGGATGTCCTCGGCGACGACCGAGTCGCAGTCCGCCGCCGGGAGGTCCGGCTCGGCGAGGACGCCGGCGTCGTGGGCGGCCTCCGCCACCGCGAGCAGGACCAGCGCGACCCGGGAGGCCGGGCCCACGGTGTCCTGCGGTGCGGCATAGCCGGGCACGGGTGAACCGTAGATCAGCGCGTATTCGTGGGGATGCTCGAGCGCCCAGGCGCGCACGGCGCGGCAGACGTCGGCCCAGGCCCGCAGCGGGTCGGTGGCGCCCGCGGCGGCGCGGGCGCTCTCGGCGGCCTGCCCGATGGCGTCGTAGGCATCGACGATGAGGGCCGTCAGCAGATCGTCCCGGCTGGGGAAGTAGCGGTAGAGGGCCGATGAGACCATGCCCAGCTCACGGGCGACCGCGCGCAGCGAGAGCCGCGCCGCGCCCTCGGCGGCGAGCTGTCTGCGGGCCTCGCCCTTGATGGCGGCCGCCACCTCGGCGCGGACCCTCTCCTTGGCTCCTTGGATGACATCCATGACGACAGTGTGCCACCTGCGAGAGCACTGCCCAAGCATCGGAGCAGTGCTCTCTCAATGAGAGCAGTGCTCTTGCACTGAAGCGGTGCTCGCTGTAAAACTACCCTCGACAAAGAGCAGTGCTCTCTGACCAGAGCACTTGTCACGCCAGTGTTTTCCCAGGTCAGTGGCGAGTCGAACGCAATCCGTCCGCAGATCCGCGGCAGTCGCTCCCCCGTCCCACTGCTCCGCCCCGCACCACCGCTCTCCCCGATCCCCCCATCCAGCCCCGGCCGCACGCTGGCAGGCCCGCGGGCACAGCTGAAGAAAGGACCTCAGCGTGATGGCCACTTCGGTGCCGTCCGGGAGCGACCGAAAGAAACGTCGCGGCCCCTGGTTCACCCTTCTTGCCGGACTCCTCCTCCTACTGGTCGCCGGCGCCGCGAGCTCCGGGGTGCTGGACCGTCTCAAGTCGGGCGGCTTCGACGACCCCGGCTCCGACTCCGTGGCCGCCGCCGAGGCGCTGGAACGCTCGTTCCCCGACAGCCAGCCCAACCTCGTCATCCTGGTCAAGGACCCCAAGGGCGGGCCCGGCGGCGCCGCGGCCCGCGCCGAGGCCGAGACCATCGGCAAAACGGTCTCCGGCACCGCCGGCACCCGGGTCGTCGCCTCCTACTTCGACAGCGGCGACAAGAGCCTGCGCTCCGGTGACGCGGCCCTGATCCTCGTCCGGGTCGACGGCGACGAGAACGAGAGCATGCGCACCGCCGACACGCTGCACGAGAAGCTGTCGGACCCGGACGGTGCCGTCTCGGTCTCCTTCGGCGGCATCACCGCCATCAACAACGACATGAACAAGCAGGTCGAGAAGGACATCGTCGCCGCGGAGAGCATCGCGATCCCGATCACCCTGCTGCTGCTCGTGATCGTCTTCCGCGGTCTGATCGCCGCTCTGCTGCCGATGCTCCTGGCCGTGCTCACCATCGTCGGAGCGCTCGCGGCCGTCAACGTCGCCGCGCAGGTCACCGACGTCTCGGTGTTCGCCGTCAATCTGATCACAGCGCTGGGACTGGGTCTCTCCGTCGACTACAGCCTGCTGATCGTCACGCGCTACCGGGAGGAACGCGAGGCCGGCCGCGACAACGCCACCGCCCTGCGCATCACCCGCGCGACCGCCGGCCGCACGGTGGCCGTCAGTGGCGCCGTGGTCGGTGCCGCCCTCGCCACGCTCCTCGTCTTCGACCAGTACTTCCTGCGCTCCTTCGCGCTGGCGGGCATCGCCGTGGTGCTGTGGGCCGTCCTCGGATCGCTGTACCTGCTGCCCGCGTCCCTGGTCCTGCTCGGCGACCGGATCGACGCCCTCGGCCGCCGCCGGCGCACGCGGCGCGCCCCGGCCGCCGACACCTTCTGGGGGCGGATGGCCGGCCTCGCCTTCCGCCGCCCCGCCCTGCTCGCCACCCCCGTGATCGCTCTGCTGCTGCTCATGGCGGTGCCCTTCGCCGACGCCCAGTTCGGCGTACCGGACGAGCGGGTGCTGCCCAAGGCCACCGAGAGCCGCATGGTCACGGAGGCCGTGCGCGACGACTTCGGCGTCGGCGACGACCGCGCGCTGAACGTGGTCTCCGAGGACTGGAAGGGAACCGACGCCGATCTCGCGCGCTACTCCACGGACCTGTCCGAAACCGCCGGGGTCACCCGCGTCGTCAGCGCCGCCGGGGTCTTCCGCGACGGCTCGCGGCTGAGCCCGCTCGACCCGCGCACGGCCGCTTCCTTCCGGGACGGTGACGCGGTCCGCCTCCAGGTGCAGACGGACGTGGTGCCGTACTCCGAGCAGGGCGGTGACCTGGCCCGCGCCGTCCGAGCGGTCGATCCGCCCGGCGGCGGGAAGGTCCTGGTCGGCGGTCAGGCGGCCCAGCTGGTCGACATCACCCACTCCATCGCCGGCAAGCTGCCCCTGGCCATGGCCCTGATCAGCATCCTCAGCCTGCTGTTCCTGTTCCTGCTGACGGGCAGTGTGCTGATGCCCGTGAAGGCGCTGCTGTTCAACGGCCTGAGCCTCGTCGGCATCCTCGGCGTCGCGGTCTGGGTCTTCGTCGACGGCCACCTCTCCGGCCTGCTCGGCTTCACCCCGTCGCCGCTCGCCGTGTCGATGCCGGTCCTGGTGTTCTGCATCGCCTTCGGCCTGTCCATGGACTACGAGGTCTTCCTCGTCGCCCGCATCAAGGAACGCTACGACCGCACCGGCCGGCTGGAGGACTCCGTACGGGAGGGCCTCGGCGCCAGCGGCCCCGTCATCACGGCCGCCGCCGCCATCCTCGCGGTGTCCTTCTTCGCCATGCTCACCTCGGGCGTCTCCCTGATCAAGATGTACGGCATGGCCACCGGCCTCGCCATCGTGCTGGACGCGGTCTTGGTGCGCGGGGTGCTGGTGCCGGCCTTCATGCGGGCCGTCGGCCCCTACAACTGGTGGGCCCCGGCCCCCCTCAAGGCGTTCCACCGCCGGTTCGGCATCAAGGAGTCCGCCGAGGTCGAGCCCGCCCCGGCAGCGACCCCGCACCTCACTTCCGCCACCGAGCCCCAGACGACGGGATCACGGCCGTGACCGAGACCGACAGCACCCCCACCTACCCCCTCGACCGCCTGCGCAGGGTCGCCGACCTGGCGGCCCGGGCGGCCAACGCCCACAACACCCAGCCCTGGGACCTGCGTTACCGCGCCGACCATGTCGAGCTGGGCTGGCGCGCGGAGTACGCGCTGGGCCCCAGCGACCCCTCGCACCGCGACCTCAGGCTGTCGCTGGGCACCTACCTGGAGACCCTGCTGATCTGCGCCGCCGAGGCCGGGATGGCGCTGCGCTTCGAGCCCGACTACGACGCCGGCGCCGCCCGCGTGGGGCGGATCGTGCCCGGCGAGTGGCTCGAGCCGAGCACCCGGTCGGCGGCCGACGTCGAGGCCCGCCGTGTGTGGCGGGGCGCCTGGACCTCGCAGCAGGTGCCGCGGGCGGTGGTCGAGCGCTGCCTCAAGACCGCCGAGGAGGCCGGATTCCGGGTGGCCGTGGTCCCCACGGACGCCGCCCGGCCGCTCCTGATCCGCGCCTACCACTGGTTCTTCGGCCACGCCGGGATCGCCCGGGAGCTGCTGGCCTGGGCCAGGCTCTCCCCCCGCCACCCCGACTACCGGCAAGACGGCCTCAACGACGTGATGCTGGTCCTCAACAAGGCCGAGGCCGCCGCCATGCGGACGTTCTTCGCCCCCGCGGTGTACCGGGCGCTGCGGCCGCTGGGGCTGGTCCGGCTGCTGACCACCCTGTCCTCCAGCGCGACCAGCGGCGACGGCATCGTCATGGTCGTCCTCGGCCGGGGCGACGATCCGGCCGGCGAGGTCGAGGCCGGGCGGCTGGTGACCCGGCTGTGGCTGGACCTGTTCCGGGACGGGATCTACGTCCATCCGCAGAGCCACGTCATCGACTGCCCCGACACCGTCGGCGAACTGGGCCGGCTGTGCGGGGCTCAGGGCGGCGAGCGGCCCCTGGTCTTCTTCCGGGTCGGCTATCCCACCGTCGATCCCGCGGCACGGCCCCGCCACCCGCGTCGCGGACAGACGGCGGCAACGGCCTCCTGAATTCCTTCCCTCCCGAATTCCCTCCGGTCGCCCGGGCCGGCCAGGCACCGGGCGACCGGAAGGGGAATTCCCGTTGAATTCCCGTCGACACACCGATCAGTGAATGCGACAGCAGAGAAACCCGAAGGAGATCCCCGCCCGCAGCACCGCATCCCATCGCGAACGCCAACCGCCGTTTCGCGCAGAACGAGAAAGGGGATCACGTCGAATGTCCTCCCCCCACGCCCCGCCGGACCGCTCCGTCGTCGAACGCACCCTGGGTGTCCTGGGCGCCTTCGACGCCACCCATGTGAGCCTGACCGTCAGCCAGATCAGCAGCCGGTCGAAAATACCCGTGGCCACGACCTACCGCATTGTCTCGAAACTCGTCTCCTGGGGAGCCCTGGAACGCGCGGAGGACAACAAGTACACGATCGGCCTTCGCCTGTGGGAGGTCTCCCAGCTCGCTCCCCGGCGTGCCGACCTCCGCGCGGCGGCCGTCCCCGCCATGTTCGACCTGCGCTCCACCACCCGCCGCGCCGTCCTGCTCTCCACCCGGGACGGCATCGAGGGAGTCTGCCTGGAGAGCGTCTCCGGCAGCGCCCGGCCCCTGCACCGCTCGTGGTCCCGCGGGCACCGCTTCCCCCTGCACGCCACGGCTTGCGGCCGGGTCCTCCTCGCCGCTGCCGGCAGCACCGTCCAGGACGAGCTCTACGGCGGCGAGCTGCGGCCGTACACGAAGCGCACCGTCCACACCCCCGCCGCCCTGCGCGACCTCGTCGCCCACACCCGGCGCCAGGGATACGCCGTCACCGACGGCGAGTTGCTGGACGGCGTGGTGGAGATCGCCGCGCCGATCCACGGCGGCGACGGAGCCGTCCTGGGCGCCATCGGTCTGATCACCGTGGGCACGGCGTCCACCGCTGTCCCGGACGCCGTCGGCCATCTGCTGGCGGCCGCCCGGCGGGTCTCCCGGTCCCTCGCCGACGCCCCCGCACCCGGTGGCAACGCGGTGCCGTCCCCCCGCACGGCCCGGTCCCGCATGCACCGGCCCCAGGGCGCCTGCGCCTAGCACCCGGCGGCCGGACTCCCGCCAAGCCGGCCGCCGTTCGTCCCACCCGTCCCCGTCCCCACTCTCCCCCGACACCGGCTTGCCGACGGCAACGCCGTCCCGCTCACAAGGAGACGCACATGAACGCCGTACAGGAAGACATCCGCAGCGGTCTGGCCGACATCGTCAACGAGATCGCCGGGGTGCCGCACGAGGATGTGCTCCCCCACAAGACCTTCGCCGACGATCTCGACGTCGACTCCCTGTCGATGGTCGAGGTCGTGGTCGCGGCGGAGGAGCGGTTCGGGGTGACCATCCCGGACGAGGCGGCCGGCCGTATGAAGACCGTGAGCGACGCCATCGACTACATCCTCGCCCAGCACTGACGACTTGGGAGTCATCCTCATGCAACCGATTGATCGCAAGGTGGTCGTGACCGGCGTCGGAGCGACCACACCGCTGGGCGGTGACAGCACCACCACCTGGCAGGGGCTCATGGCGGGCCGCTCCGCCGTACGGCTGCTGACACACGACTGGGCCGCCGACACCCCGGTGAAGATAGGCGCCCAGATCGCGGTGGAACCCGCCGACTGCCTGTCCAGGACCGAGGCCCGCAAGCTGGACCGCTCCGCCCAGTTCGCGCTGATCGCGGCGCGCGAGGCGTGGGCCGACGCGGGCTTCACCGCACCGGCGGGTGAGGACACCTCCGTCAACCCCGACCGGCTCGGTGTGGTCGTCGCCTCCGCCATCGGCGGTGTGACCTCACTGCTCCAGCAGTACGACATCCTCCGGGACCAGGGCGTCCGCAAGGTGTCTCCCCACACCATCCCGATGATGCTGCCCAACACGCAGGGCGCCAACGTCGGACTGGCCCTCAACGCCCGGGCCGGGGTGCACTCGCCCGTCAGCGCGTGCGCCTCGGGCGCCGAGTCGGTCGGATACGCCATCGACATGATCCGCACCGGCCGGGCCGACATCGTCGTGGCCGGTGGCACGGAGGCGGCGATCCACCCGCTGAACATGGCCGGCTTCGGCAACATGATGGCCATGTCCAAGCGCAACGACGATCCGGCCGCCGCCTCCCGGCCGTACGACTCGGCCCGCGACGGCTTCGTCATCGGCGAGGGCGCCGGTGTGGTCGTGCTGGAGTCGGCGGAGCATGCCCGGCGGCGCGGCGCCCGCGTCTACGCCGAGGCCGTCGGCCAGGGGCTCTCCTCCGACAGCCACCACATCACCCAGCCGGAACCGACGGGCCGCGGCATCGCCGCCGCGCTCACCGCGCTGCTGGACTCAAGTGACCTCACAGCGGCCGAGGTCGTGCACGTCAACGCGCACGCGACATCGACGCCGCGGGGCGATGTGGCCGAGGTGAAGGCCCTGCGCAAGGTCCTCGGCGACGCCATGGACCACGTGGCGGTGTCGGCCACGAAGTCCATGACCGGGCATCTCCTCGGCGGCGCCGGCGGGGTGGAGACCGTGGCGACGGTCCTGGCCCTGCATCACCGGCTCGCCCCGCCGACCATCAACCTCGACGACCTCGACCCGGAGGTCGAGGCCGACATCGTGCGCGGCGTACCACGGGCGCTGCCCGACGGGCCGATCGCCGCCGTCAACAATTCGTTCGGCTTCGGTGGTCACAACGTGGTGCTCGCCTTCCGCACGGTGTGATCCGCGGAAGCCGCCCGACCGGTCTGCGGTCGGGAGTGGCCGCCCGACGCGCGCGAACGCCAGTGTCCCCAGAAGACAGGACCTAGATCAACCACCCTTCCGGAGAGTGGAAAGCATCGGAATTCACGGGCGGCTCGACTCCGCCGCGAATTGAATACCGGTCACTGCACAACTCGTCGGTAACAACTCCCCAGGGCCATCGGTGATGTTTGCCGGTGGCCCCACGAGCGTGCCGCTGCTCCGCCGAAAAGCCCCCGGCGTCATTTTCACCCGGCGTATGAAGAACTTGGTGAAGTTCGTAACCTCGGTGAACCCCAGCTGACGGGCCACGGCACCGATGGGCAGATCCGTGTGCGTCAGCAGGCGACGCGCTTCCAGCGCCACCCGGGCATCGATGACGTTCTTGGTGGAGGCGCCGGCGACGGCATGGCACGCACGGGACAGGGCGCGGGTCGTGCAATTCAGCGCGGCGGCGTAGTCCTCCACCTGGCGGGTGGTGCGGTAGGAGCCCTCCAGTTCCTCCCGGAACCGCACGAACAGCTCTGCCCAGGTGTTGTCGCGGGCCGGCACGAGCGGGGTTCCGTCCTCATGGGTCGACCGGCATATCTGATAGACGTTCAGCAGGAAGACCGCCAGCAGGTGTTTGAGGACGTCCTCGCCCAACGCCCGTTCGGGCCGCTGGAATTCCTCCTGCATGAGGGACAGGATCCTTCCGAGCTCGGCCTGTTCGGGCTCGCCCAGCCGCCAGTGCGAGGGCCGCAGCACATCGTCGAGCATCCCCAGGCGCGCAGTCATGCGCGGCGGAAACGCCTCGGTGAACATGATGAGATCGCCCGCCAGATCATGCGGAATGGCCTGGACCACCTGGTTCGGACGGATCCACAGCAGGCTTCCGGGACGGCACTCGAAGCGCGTGGAGTCCAGCGAGAAAGTACCGGTCCCCTGGGCGACCAGCAGGAGCTGATGGAATTCCAACCGGTGCGGGGAGGCGAGGAACTCCCGGGGGACCCACCTCAGCAGTTCCTGGAAAGAGGTCACCGCGATACCGGATCCCGGTCGGCATACCGGCGAGTAGGGAACAACAGGGATCGGCAAGGAGTCGAAATCGACCATAGGACTTCCGGAATCAACCTTTCTCGCATCTCTTGAAGGTTTAATCATAGGGGTGGCCGCCCGTCGCCAGATCCCATCTGGCGTTCGCATGAGTCGAGTTCACTCGCCTTGTGCGCACACGAAAGGAACAAGACGGGATGACCATGCCTCATTCCGGCACGCCGGAGCGCTCGGTCGTGGACCGCGCCCTGAGCGTTCTCGGAGCGTTCGACCGGCAGAACCGCACTCTGACGCTGAGTGACCTCAGTCGGCGGTCGGGCCTCCCCCTCGCCACGGCACACCGCATAGTGAACAAGCTGCACAGCTGGGGAGCGCTGGAAAGGAACGCGGACGGCAGCTACAGCATCGGCTTAAGACTCTGGGAGACGGGAACGCTGGCGCCCCGCTGCTCACCCCTCGCCGAGGCGGCGCAGCCGTACCTGATGGAACTGCACAACCGCACCTCGGCCGGGGCGTTCATCGTGATCCGCGACCGCGTCGAAGGCGTCTGCCTCTCGTTCGTGGTCAACGGGAGCGACTCCCTGATGAGTTGGATCGAGTCCGGGGACCGCATGCCCCTGCACGCCTGCGCCTCCGGACTGATACTGCTCGCCCATGCCGAGGAATCCGTGCAGAACGAGGTCTGCGCCGGGCCGCTGCGCGCGTACACCTCGGCGACCCCGAGCCAGGGCGCCGCGCTGCGGCAGACCCTCGCCAAGGTCAGACGCGAGGGCTACGCGGTCAGCCAGCGCACGCTGCAACCGGACGTCAGCAGCCTCGCGTTCCCCGTGCGTTCCGCCGACGGGGCCGTGGTGGCAGCGGTGGCCGTCGTGGCCCCGGCGGCCACGTTCCACCTGGCGAAGCTGCTCCCCCCGGTGTCCGCCACGGCCGACGCCGTGACCCAGCACCTCCGCTCCTCCGGGTGACGGAGCGGGCACCAGCCGCGAATCCCTTCTGCCCGGTCAGAGCCCGGCGGACATCGGACTCGGTGACACGTGTTTCCTCGGTGCGCGGGCCAGGTGCACGAACGCCGGTGGCAGGCTGGGCCACACCACCGCGAAGGTGGTGAACCGCCCGCTCGGCGCGAGCGCCGCGGCGACGGCGTCCAGCGTCCGGTTCCGGTCCGCCGTCGGCATCACCGTCGACGGCAGCCCGGACACCACCGCGTCCACCGGCCCGCCCGCGATGTCCGCCGGCCCGGCCGCCGCACCGTGCACCACGGTGAGCCGTTTGCCGTCGCGGGTGGCCGGTACGCGCCCTGCTCCCGGGGACGTCTCGTCAGCCGGCCCGAAGACCGACCGCCAGCGTCAGTTCAAGGACCCGCTGGGGCGAGGCGAGATCCGGAAACAGTTCCCGCAGCTGGGACATGCGGTAGCGGACGGTCTGGGGGTGGACGAACAGCTCCGCCGCGACCTCCTCGCGCCTGCCCTGGTGCAGCAGCCACGCGCGCAGTGTCTCCTCCAGCCGCCGTGCGGTCGCGACGGGCAGGGTCCGCAAGGGTGCGAGGGCGCGGGCGCGCAGGTCCGCGAAGGCGTCCGCGTCGGCGCTCAGTACCAACTCGGGCAGGTGGTCCTCGGTGTCGTGGATGTCGGAGGAGAGGGAGCGCGCGCGGGCGGCTCGGGCGTACGAGGCCGACGCGCGGGTCCATGGCCGGGCCGGGCCGACCACGGCGGCCCGGTCGGTCAGCTGCCGCAGGAGATGTGACCGGTCGGCATCGGGGACGAGCAGCACACCGGTGGCGTCCGGCAGATCGTCCAGGACGAGGGTGCTCGGGTCGAGCGTGCGATGGGCGGGCCGGGCCTGGGGGGCGGGCAGCAGGACCGCGGTCAGGGACAGGGGCGGCTGCCACCCGGCCCGCTGCGCGGAGGCCAGCAGCACGTCCGGGCTCGCGCCGGCCAGGAGGTCGCGGGCCAACTGCTCCAGATGGCGTTCGTGAGCCCGCCCCCGGGCGGCCAGCTCGTCGGCGTGGCCCGCGGCGCTCGCGGCGGAGAGCTCGTCGATGTAGGCGAAGGTCAGCTCGGCGAACTTGGCGACCTCGGCAGCGGGCAGACCCGCGGGCACGGCACCCGCCGCCAGGCCACGCCAGGCCACCCGGGCGCCGACGCGATAGGCGCTGAGCAGGGCGTCCATGGAACGGCCGTCGCGCACCTCGCCCCGGCCCAGCTCGTAGGCCGCGTCACTGGCGTCCCCACTGGTGGCGTTCCCGCTCGCGAGATCCAGGTAGTGCCCCAGGGCGGTGCGGACGGCGCGGCGGATGGTGGCACCCATGTGGCCCGACAGGGCGTTGGTGTACGGAGGAACCTCGTCGATGATCGCCTGAACGACCTCGTCGGCCGTGGTCTTCAGCGCGGCCCGAAGAGCGGTGACCGTCGTCTCATCCAGAGCCAGCTCGCTGGCCCGCTGGACTGCATGACTCATGTTTTTATTCCCTACGAACAATCCCAACCACCAAATTCACGTCCTACGGTCAGGACTTTACGCCTGGAGACGCAGCAAGCTGGAGTCATGACGAGTACAGCCCTGCGCAGCAGGGCGTGGAAACTGCTGGAAATGGTCACGACGCCACTGCTGCCGTCGGACTACCTCGACCTGGTCAGTCCGCTGCGCGCGGGCGCCGACCTGCGAGGGCGCATCGAAGCCGTGCACCCGGAGACGGGTGACGCCGCGACCATCGTGATCAGGCCGGGGCGCGGCTGGCGCGGCCACACGGCCGGTCAGTACGTGCGGATCGGGGTCGACGTCGACGGAGTCCGCCTGTGGCGTGCCTACTCCCTCACCTCCCCCACCAACCGCCCCGACGGCCGCGTCACGATCACCGTGAAGGCGATCCCGGACGGCAAGGTCAGCAACCACCTGGTCCGCAGAGCGAAACCGGGCACGCTGATCCAGCTCGACCAGGCGACCGGTGACTTCGTGCTGCCGCGGGCCAAGCCCGCCAAGGTGCTCTACCTGACGGCCGGCAGCGGCATCACGCCGGTGATGGGCATGCTGCGCAACACCGAGTTCGACGACGCCGTCATGATCCACTCCGCACCGCAGCCGCAGGACGTGATCTTCCGCGGCGAACTGCACGACCTGGTCGCGGCCGAGAAGCTGCGCCTCACCGAGGTGCACACCGACACCCACGGCATGCTCGACATCGCCCGTCTCGACGAACTCGTGCCCGACTGGACCGAGCGCGAGACCTGGGCCTGCGGGCCCGCGGGCCTGCTCGACGCCGCCGAGAAGCACTGGGCCGAGCACGGCGTCCCCGAGCGCCTGCACACCGAGCGCTTCCGCCCCAGCATCGTCGCCGCCGGCGACGGCGGCGAGGTCACGTTCAGCACCACCGGCAAGACCGTCGACGCGGACGGCAGCACGCCGCTGCTGGACGTCGGCGAGGAGGCCGGTGTGCTCATGCCCTCCGGGTGCCGCATGGGCATCTGCTTCGGCTGCGTCACCCCGCTCAAGGCGGGCGCCGTCCGCGACCTGCGCACCGGCGAGATCACCGAGGCCGAGCCGGGCGTCCTCATCCAGACCTGTGTGTCCGCCGCCGCGGGCCCCTGCGACATCGAACGGTAGGAGCACTTTGACCGCCATCGACCCCACCGCCCATCTGACCGCGGAGCAGATCGAGGAGCTCGGCCGCGAGCTGGACGCGATCCGCGACGAGGTGATCGCCAGCCGCGGGGAGAAGGACGCCGCCTACATCCGCAAGGTCATCGGTGCACAGCGCAAGCTGGAGCTGGCCAGCCGGGCCGTCCTGCTGTTCTCGCTCTTCCCGCCCGCGTGGGTGATCGGCACCGCCGGTCTGTCCGTGGCGAAGATCATGGACAACATGGAGATCGGCCACAACATCCTGCACGGCCAGTGGGACTGGATGCGCGACCCGAAGATCCACTCCACCACCTGGGAGTGGGACCACGTCTCCCCGGCCGACCAGTGGAAGCACTCCCACAACGAGCTGCACCACACGTACACCAACGTGATCGGCAAGGACAACGACCTCGGCTACGGCATCATGCGCGTCGACGAGGACCAGAAGTGGCACCCCTTCCACCTCGGCCAGCCGCTGTGGAACTTCATCAACGCCTGCTTCTTCGAGTACGGCATCGCCGCGTACGACCTGGAGCTCGGCAAGAACCTGCACAAGCGCCGCCGCAACAACCCGGAGTTCCGCGCGCGGGCCAAGGCCGTGGGCCGCAAGATCCGCAAGCAGGTGCTCAAGGACTACGTGGTCCACCCGCTGCTGTCGGGCCCGTCGTTCCTCCCCACGCTCGCCGCCACGTTCACCGCGAACCTGGTCCGCAACATCTGGTCCCACTCGGTGATCATGTGCGGGCACTTCCCCGAGGGCGTACAGGTCTTCGAGCGCCGGTCGATCAAGGGCGAGACGCGCGGCCAGTGGTACCTGCGCCAGATGATGGGCTCGGCGAACATCAGCGGCAGCAAGGCCATGCACTTCATGACCGGCAACCTCTCGCACCAGATCGAGCACCACCTGTTCCCGGACCTGCCGAGCAACCGGTACGCCGAGGTCGCGGTGAAGGTCCGCGCGCTGTTCGAGAAGTACGAGCTGGAGTACGTCACCGGCCCGCTGCCCAAGCAGGTGTTCTCCGCCTGGCGCAAGGTCGTCCGCCTCTCCCTGCCGAACAAGAAGCCCAAGGCCCCGGTCATCGTGCCGGAACGCGAGAAGGAACTCGTCGCGGCCTGACCGGCCTCACGTCAGCAGAGAAGCAAGCTTGCTCCAGGCCTCCCGCGGGAGGGACTTCCGGCCTGGCCGGCTGTCCTCCACGATCTGGAGGGCCACATGATCCGCGCCCGCGGCGAGGTACTCGTCGATACGGGCGCGGATCCGCGTTTCATCACCCCAGGCGTAGACCGCGTCGACGAGCCGGTCGCTGCCCCCGTTCGCCAGGTCGTCCTCCGTGAAGCCGTTGCGCAGGAGGTTGTTGGTGTAGTTGGGCAGGGTCAGATAGAGGGCGAGGTAGTCGCGGGCCGCGGCGCGGGCTCGGGCCTGGTCGGACTCCAGGACCACCTTCAACTCCGGTGCCAGCAGCGGGGCTTCGCCCAGCCGCTCACGGGACGCGGCCGTGTGGTCGGCGGTGACCAGGTACGGGACGGAGCCGGCGGCGCGGTCGCGGGCGAGGTCGATCGTCTTCGGGCCGAGGGCCGCGAGGAGCCGGCGGTCGGCGGGCTGGCCCGCCTCGTCCAGGGCGTCCAGGTAGGACACCAAGGCCGAGTAGGGGCGCCGGTACTGCTCCGCGAACCTGGCGTGGCTGACGCCGAGGCCCAGGACGAAGCGGCCCGGGTGGGCGGAGTCCAGAGCGGCGAAGCTCGCGGCGGAGGCGGCGGGCTCGTGCTCCCAGATGCTCTGGATGCTGGTGCCGACCACGATCCGGGAAGACGCCTCGATCAGCGGGGCGGCGTCACGGGCGGAGCTGCTGCCGCCGAGCCAGAGCGCGCCGTAGCCCAGCTCTTCCAACTCCACAGCCGCCTCTGCCAGTTCAGCGTTGCGGGACGGATCCGAGTAGCGCAGGCCGCTGCTCCAGATGCCGTATCGTCCGACGGTTTCCTTCAGGCTGTCGGTCATGAGCGGCCTTTCCCTCCGGTAGGTGCGCGCTACGGCCGTACACCGACGACAACCGGAGGGTGCCGCCGGATCTTCCCGCCTGTGTGGCTGCCTGCCCTTTTCACCAGGTGTCCCAGTGGAGCACCTCCTCCCTCGGGATGCGACGGGCCGGGCGGAAGTCGGTGCCGAGGGTGAACGCCACCGGGATGAACGCCGCCTGCATGACGTCGTCGTAAGGAATGCCGAGGACACGGGCCGACTCCTTCTCGTGGACGAGGTTGCCGGTGGTCCAGCAACTGCCGAGACCGCGGGCACGGGCCGCGAGCATGAAGCTCCACACCGCCGGGAGGATGGAGCCCCAGGTCCCGGCCTGCCTCAGGACGGACGCGTTGTCGGTACGGCCCTCGACACAGGGCACGACGATCGCCGGGACCTCGTGGATGTGCTGGTAGAGATGTGCGGCGCCGGAGTGGACCCGCTCCATGCGCGCCACGTCGGCTCGGCGCACGTCCCGTTCGGGGACGGGGTCGGAGACGCCCGGCGTGCGCACACCGTCCCGCCACACCTCGGCCAGCGCGGCCCGCCGCTCCGGGTCGGTCACGATCACGAAGTGCCAGCGCTGACGATTGCGGCCGGTCGGGGCCTGCACCGCCAAGTCCACGCACTCCTCGAGCAGTTGGCGCGGCACGGGCCGGGTGAGGTCGAGGCGGTGCCGGACCGCCCGGGTGGTGGAGAGGAGTTCGTCGGAAGAGAGGTCGACCGTCATGTGTTGACCTTCGCGGGTGCGCGCGGCGGCGACAACGCCGGACTTTCACTGAATGAAACCGAAGGAAAACGCGGGGTGCGAAGTGGCCGAGAGCGTTGCCGGGCGGGTCTTCTCGGTGCTGGACGCGTTCGTGGGGGCGCCGGACACCCTGCGTCTGACGGAGATCGCCCGCCGGACCGGGCTACCGGTGCCGACGACACTGCGGATGGTGCGAGAGCTGGTCGCGTGGGGCGGGCTGGAGCGGGCGGCCGACGGCTCCTACCGCCTGGGCACCCGGATCCGCGCCATCGGCGCCGCGGCCCCCTGTCCGCGCGGCCTGCTCGACCTCTCGCTCCCCGCCCTGCGCACGCTCACCTCCCGCACCGGCGGCCACGCGGACATCGCCGTCCCCTCCGACGGCACGGCCCTGTGCCTGGTCAGCGGCAACCGCCTGCCCCTGCACGCCACAGCGGCCGGCAAAATCCTCCTCGCCCACGGCCACGGCCCGCTGACAGCCCTACAGCGCCACACTCGTCACACAGTGACCACCCCGGGCACCCTCGCCTCCCAACTGAGCCGCATCAGAGAGACCGGCCTGGCCACGGCCCACGAAGAGTACGCACTGGGCGAACTCTCCTTCGCCGCACCGGTGTTGCGAAGCGACCTGGCCGTGGCGGCGGTCTTCGTCACCCTGCCCACCAGTGCCCCGCACACCCGCGTCGACAGCGCTCTCCGCGAGGCGGCACGCACCATCGGCCGAGGACTCGACGCCGCGACGCGATGACCGCACGGACCGCTCCCTGGCGGTTGAGCGGTGGTCAGCCCTGGTGGGACCGGAGCCACAGGTCGAGGGCAACGAAGTCGTGATCCGTGAGGCCGGAGCGCGGATCGACATGGTGCAGGAGCACTGGTCCCGGGTGGTGGGCTGCGATCCAGGCCCGGTCCCGGTCGGTCATCTCGTCGTCGATCCAGACGAAGGCGCGGCCGGCGGCCCAGTCCAGAAGCGAGCGGGTCTTCCAGTGCAGTCCGTCCCTCGGGCGGTCGTCGGTGATGTCGGGCCAGTTCACGACGGGCAGACTCAGCAGGCCGAGCCACGGGGCGATGCAGTCGTTCGCGTCGTCCATCCAGGTCGTCGCCCACACCAGCTCGCAGGGAAGGGCCCGCAGCCGGGGCCCGTACTCAGGGTTGATCCTGGCGATGAGCGGGTGGGCTTCCACCTCAGAGGGTGCGCGGCCGCTGCCGTAGCTCGGGTAGCCGTCGGGGCGTTCTTCGCGCGTCGCACCGAAGGGAATGAGAGGACCGTCAACATCGAGGAAGAGCAGGGGCAGTGGGGAGCCGATCATGATGGCACCGTAGCGGTCGTCAGGTGTTCGACGAGTTGGAGGCGTGATCAGCATGACCGCAGAGGGTGAAGTCCTGGTCGGTGGCATGGTGAACGTGGGTGCGGTCGTCCGTCACGGTGGCCTGGTGGAACGCCCGGCGCCGCCCACCGCGCGCGCCCTCCACGCCCACCTCCTCGCGCTCGAAGAGCAGGGGTTCGACGCGGCTCCCAGGCCGATCCGTCGCACTGCCGACGGCCGCGAGCAGCTGACCTTCATCCCCGGCGACGTCCCTCTCCCGCCGTTTCCGCACTGGGCGATGACCGCGACCGCGTTGAGATCGGTGGGCAGCCTGCTGCGGCGTCTGCACGACGCGAGCGCGGCCGTCGCGGTGGACGTGTCCGCCGAGTGGCCGCGGTCGCTGGCCGATCCGGAGGGAGGGACGATGCTGTGCCACAACGACATGTGCCCGGAGAACGTCGTCTTCCGCGACGGCCGGGCCACCGCCCTGATCGATTTCGACCTGGCGGCCCCCGGCCGACCCGTGTGGGACGTTGCCATGACCGCCCGCTACTGGGTTCCGATGCTCGATCCCACATCCGCGGCCGGGTTCTATCCGGCGGGGCTGGATGCCGCGGCACGGCTGCGCGTCCTCGCCGACGGCTACCGTCTCTCCCCGCAGGAGCGCGCTGAACTCCCCGGCGTCATCGAACAGGCCACCGCGTCCTGCCGGGCCTTCGTCGCCGACCGCGTGGCCGACGGTGACCCCGGCTACGTCCGGGCGCTGTCCGAGCGTGGTGGCTGGCGGCGTTGGGACCGCATCCAGGAGTGGCTGGTGGCTCAACGCGAGGGGTTCACGGCTGCCCTGTTGAAGTGACGGGCTCGGTAGGGGGAGCACGCGGGGACACCGGGTTCGTTGCGAGCGTCCGCCAGTCATGCTTGGCTCGCCCGATGAACTTTCTGTTGACGGCGAGCGGCCTGACCAACGACACGCTGCGGGATGCGCTGCGGGACATGCTGGGCAAGCCGTTCGGATCGGCGAACGTCGTGTACATCCCCTCCGCATCGCTCGCCGAGCCGGGCGACCACAGCTGGTTCGTCGCGGACATGAACCGGCTGCACGGCCTGGGCTGGCGGGAGTTCGACGTCCTGGAACTCAACGGCCTGCCCCAGCAGATGGTGCTCGACCGGCTGCTCAACGCCGACGTCGTCTACGCCAGCGGCGGCAACCACTACCACCTCGCGCGCAGCATCACCGGCAACGGCCTGGCCGAGGGCTTCCTCAAGGCGCTGGAGAGCCGGGTCTACGTGGGATTCAGCGCCGGATCAATGATCTTCAGCCGTCATCTCACCGGCCACTCCGCCGACGTCATCGGGGACACCGCGGACCTCCACGCCCTCGCCGCGACGACCGTGGAGCCGCCGTTCGGGCTCTTCGACTGGTATCTCAAGCCTCACCTGTACTCACCGGACTTCCCCGAGCGGGACGACGCCTGGGCCGACCGCATCGCCGCACTCGCCGACTTCCCGATCTACTTCATCGACGACGCCACGGCCGTGCGCATCAGGGACGGCAAGCTGGACGTCATTTCTGAAGGCCGGTGGCGGTTCCACCCCTGACAGCCGCCGGACGGGGCAGTGGGACCACACCATCAGGAGGAACCCGTGTCATACGCGCCACCCCTCACTCCCGAGGAGAAACTCGCCGACGCGAAGCAGCAGTTGAGCCTCCCTCGTATCGTCGTGATCTGCGGCTCCACCCGCTTCATGACCGAGATGGCCGAGGCCGATCTGCGCGAGACCAAAGCCGGAAAGATCGTCGTCAAGCCGGGTTGTGACCTGAAGTCGCCGCACGAACTCTGGTCCGATCCTGCCGAGGCCGAGGCCCTGAAGGTTCGACTCGACGATCTGCACCGGGCGAAGATACGGCTCGCTGACGAGGTGCTCGTGGTCGGCGACTACATCGGAGACAGCACCCGAGCCGAAATCGCCTACGCCCGGTCGCTGGGCAAGCCCGTGCGGTTCACACACCCCGAAGTCGACCCGAATCCGCAGTGCTCCCAGAGGGTTCCGGGGCGCCGGTGACGCCGGCGGCGCACCGGATGTGACGGTGTGTCACCTCACCGGCCAGGGCCCGGAGAGCACCGCTCCACGCTCGCCGCGCCGCCACGAGACGGTCACCGCACTCGCCCGCACCAGGCCGCATCTGCCGGCCGTCGCCTGGTGTGACGGCCGGGTACGGACGTACGACGTGCCACCGCCCGCCCCGGCGAGGCGGGCCCAGGTGACAGCCGACGCCGGCGACGGGTCAGAGGTGGGCTGACAAGAAGGCCCGGATCAGGGGCACGGTCTCGTCGAGTGCGCTCTCGAGGAGGAAGTGACCGCCGTCGAGAAGGCGGATCTCGGCGGCCGGCAGGTCCAGGTTGCTTGCTGCGTGGATCGCGTCTGCTCACGGCAAACGTAGCCAGATGCTTACACACGGCCGTCGATTCCGGAGATTTCTGCGCATGTCCGACGGGCGGGCCGACCGTCGCGACCGTCTCCGTCGTTCCGGCCCCGCATCGTGGACGCTCCCGGCATCGTGGAGGCTCCCGGCAGACGACCTAGCGCAGCAGCAGGTCGATCACCCCGGTCAGGTCCTCCTCTCCGCTGCCTTCGGCGAGGCGGCGGCGCATCAACTCGAAGTAGGGGGTGAGCAGTTCAGGGCTGACGCCCTGCTGCTCGGCGGTGCTCAGGAAGGTCGGCGTGCCGGCCACCTGCATGGCCAGGTTGGACACGACGCCCTTGGTGTAGTCGCCGCTACGCAACCGGTCGGCGGTCTGATGGACCGCCGGGGCCATGGCGACCAGCCAGTCGGCGAGCAGGGGTGCGAGCGAGGCGGGGTCGATGTCCTCCTTGCGGATCAGCGCGAAGGCGTGCGCGGCCCCGGCGAACATCCCGTACATCGCGCTGAGCAGTGCCACGTCGTGCAGGGCGGCGAAGCCTGCGTCCTGGCCGACGTAGGTGGTACCGGCCGGGACGCCCAAAGTCTGCTGGTGGCGGTTGAACACCTCCCGCGAACCGCTGTAGAAGACATAGCCGCCGGCTTCCGGGACGCCGATCATCGGGGGGACTGCCATGATTCCGCCGTCCAGGTAGCGGGCGCCGTGTGCGTGGGACCACTCGGCGCGGGCGCGGGCCTGGGCGGGAGTGCTGGTCGTCAGGTTGACCAGGTCCCTGCCGGTCAGGTCGATGCCGGTCAGCGCCTCACCGACCGAGTCGTCGTCCAGCAGGCACACGATGACGAGGGGGTTCGCCGCGACCGCCTCAGCCGCACTGGCTGCGACCTTCGCGCCCTCGGCGGCGAGCAGCGCGGCGCGGGCCGGGGTGCGGTTCCAGACGGTGAGCGGGTGGCCGGCGGCCAGCCATGTGCGAGCGAGGGCGGTGCCCATCGCGCCGAGGCCCAGCAGGGTGACGGGGGTCTTCTCCACGGTGTTCTGCGTCATGCGGATTAGGCTGGTCGCAGGCCCGGGGGTGATCAAGTACGTACTTCGCAGTGGGTGGTTACCGCGGGGTGAGTGAGCAGCTCAGAAGGGTGGGGCATGACGACGCTGAACCGGCCGGGCGCACCGCAGGGGCACGTCTGCGGGATCGACACCGCGATGGAAGTGATCGGCGGCAAGTGGAAGGTTCTGATCCTCTGGGCGCTCCACGAGCACCCCTGCCGCCGCTTCGGCGAACTGCGCCGGCTGATCCCCGGGATCACCGAGAAGGTGCTGGCTTCCCACCTGCGCGAGATGGAGGCGGACGGTGTCGTACGCCGCGTCGCCTACGACGAGGTGCCGCCGCGGGTGGAGTACTCGCTGACCGAGGAGGGCACCCGCCTCAACGACGCGCTCCAGCCGCTGGCCGCATGGGGACGTGAGCGGTCGACCGCCGGTGGGGAATGAACGCCGACCTTGATTGTTGAAAGCGGTATGAAAAAGATCGGGTTCCTGTCCTTCGGACACTGGACACCATCGCCGCACTCCCAGACGCGCACCGCCTCCGACGCCCTGCTCCAGGCGATCGACCTCGCGGTGGCCGCGGAGGAGCTGGGCGCCGACGGCGCGTACTTCCGTGTCCATCACTTCGCGCGGCAGTACGCCTCGCCGTTCCCGCTGCTGGCCGCCATCGGCGCGCGTACCAGCAGCATCGAGATCGGCACCGGCGTGATCGACATGCGCTACGAGAACCCGCTGTACATGGCCGAGGACGCGGGCGCCGCCGACCTGATCTCCGGTGGCCGGCTCCAGCTCGGCATCAGCCGGGGATCCCCGGAGCAGGTGATCGACGGCTGGCGGCACTTCGGGCATGTACCGTCCGAGGGGGCCACCGACGCCGACATGGCACGTGCTCACACCGAGCGGCTCCTCGACGTGCTGAAGGGCGAGGGGTTCGCGGAGCCCGACCCCAATCCGATGTTCTCCAACCCGCCGGGGCTGCTGCGCATCGAACCGCACTCCGAAGGCCTCCGGGACCGGATCTGGTGGGGGTCCGGCTCGAACGCCACCGCGGCATGGGCGGCCGGCCTCGGGATGAACCTGCAGAGCTCGACCCTCAAGTACGACGAGAGCGGCGAACCGCTGCACGTCCAGCAGCGCAAGCAGATCGAGATCTACCGCGAGGCCTGGCGGGAAGCGGGGCACACCCGCGAGCCGCGGGTGTCGGTCAGCCGCAGCATCTTCGCGCTGGTCGACGACCGCGACCGCGCCTACTTCGGCCGTGAGGGCAACTCCAAGGACCAGATCGGCTACCTCGACGCCGACACCCGCGCGATCTTCGGCCGTTCCTACGCCGCCGAACCCGACGTACTGGTCAAGCAGCTCGCCCAGGACGAAGCGGTCGCCGCCGCCGACACGCTGCTCCTCACCGTGCCGAACCAGCTCGGGGTGGCGTACAACGCCCATGTGATCGAGAGCATCCTGACGCACGTCGCTCCGGCACTGGGCTGGCGCTGACCCACCCTGCGGCCCCTGCGCTCGCAGGGGCCGCTCGGGGGGTTCAGTGCTCGCAGAGCGAGAACTCCCGTTCGTACAGCTGCTCGTTGTGCTCGTCGACGAAGAACTTCCGTTCCTGCATGAGCTGGTCGCGGTACTCCTTGGCCTGCTCCAGCGTCATGGTCGAGGAGTCGGACCAGGGTTGCTGCGGGGGCACATCGGAGGTCGAGACGATCTTTTGCGACGGGTCCACCAGGAAGAACGCGAGGATCTTGCGATGTCCGGGGCGGGTCGGGTCCGCGAGACGGAAGGAACCGACCCGGTGCTGAAGAACGTTCGGAAAGGCCAGGCAACGCCCCGCCGGCGTCGACGCCGAGCCCAGTAGCTGGTTCAGGGCGTCCTCGTCCTCCAGGCCGTAGACCTCACGCAGACCGTTGTCGTCGTTCTGTTCGTAGTCGGGGTCGTCGAGTGCCGCCCGGAAGCTCAGCCGGCTGTCGGTGATGTTCTCGCTGTCCCAGTAGTAGATGCCGGTCGAGACGATCCGCTCGTTCAGCATCCCCTCGACATGCCAGGAGCCACCGGGGTACTCGGGCCGGTCGGGGGTGAGGTGAATGGCGGCGACCTTGACGATGACCTGGAGGGAGCGGCCGCGCAGGTCGATGCGGTCCGCCGGGTCGGGTATCCGGGGCGGGGTGAAGGCGGGGGCGTCCGGGACGACCGGACGGCGGTTCTCCCACCAGGCGTCATGGGCTTCCGCCCAGGCGTTGCGGGCTTCGTTGTACGCCACGTCGTCACTGTAGGAGGACCTGTTCGGGTACTCCGGTTCCGAGTCGTACCACCCGTACGGATCGGCCTCGATCCGCGGCGGTCGCGGATGGCGCAGGTCGGTCAGGACGTTCTCCCAGAGCGGGCGGAAGCGAGCGAACAAGTCCGATAGCACGGCGAGCAGTTCGCGATGCGTCTCGGGGTGGACGTTGTTGACGTACGACCGGAAGGCGACGGCGCCGTCCTCGCTGACGTCCGCGTCCGTCGGCAGCCACTGGAACTTCTCGGAGAACTCGTACTTCGAGTAGCGGTCCGTCGGGTTGCTCCAAGCCCGTTCGGGCTCGCCGCTCACGCCTCTCACCAGGCAGAACAGTGAAGGGTGGACCAGATCCAGGACAAGGCCGTCGGATCCGGGATGCCAGTCCCGCTCGGCCTCGGGGACCTCTTCCAGGGCCCGCACCGCCTCGCGCAGCCGCGCTCCGAGCTCGTCGTCGACGAGGGTGTCCGACTGCCACACTCCGTCCACGGCGGACACCTCGATGCCGGTGCGCGCGTCGCGCAGCGCGGCGTAGTGCCGCAGTTCGGCCAGCACGTAGGCGACCTGTGCTTCGGTGAGGCCCTGGGCGATCGCTTCCCGCGTCCACCTGGCGACGATGTCGGCGTCGTTCATCTTGTCGAACCACCGCTGCTTCGCCCGGATCTGTGCACTGCACTCCATCATCTGGAGCTCCCGCAGTGTCCGGGGGGTCGCGAACCCTGTGGAACGGGAGGCTTGGAAGGGCAGCGGAAAAGCGGACAGCTCAGTCAACTCTCTGAATCTTCCCGGTAGGTGAGTGGTGCCCGGAACGATACGGGAGGGGACTGACACCACTGGCTGCGTACAGCCGGGTGACAGACAGGCATGTGATCGTGCTTTGCGGACAGGTGAACCGGGTTACCCGGAAACAGTCGGCAGGTGAGAAGCGATCTCGTTCATGGCCAGTACACCGGACTCGACCGCCGTGGCAGCAACCGAGAGAACCACGGCGGTCACGGGCCCAAGACGCACGGCCCCGGCGGCACCAGGTGCACGCCGGGGGTTCCCTTCCGCGACCCTGCACAGCGGCCGGGTCGACGCGCTGGACGGCCTGCGCACCCTCGCGGTCGCCCTGGTCCTCGTCTACCACGTCGACCGCACGCTGGTCCCGGGCGGTTCGATCGCCGTCGACGTCTTCTTCACCCTCAGCGGCTTCGTCATCACCCGCCAGCTGCTCGCCGAGTACTCCCGCACCGGCACCCTCGCCCTGCTCCCCTTCTACCGGCGCCGCTGGCTGCGCCTGGTCCCGGCCCTGCTGGCGGTCTGCGCGGTCTGCCTGGTGCTGGCGACGACGACCTCGCTGTGGAGCTTCGACGGCTCCTGGCCGGCGGTGGGCCTCGCGGCGACCTTCCTCACGAACGTCTTCAGGGCCGCGGCCCCGGAGTCGTACCTGGGCGGCCCGCTCGCCCACACCTGGTCGCTGGGCGTGGAGGAGCAGTTCTATCTGCTGTGGCCGCTCCTGCTGCTGGGCCTGCTGCGCCGCCTGCGGCCGCGCACGGTCCTGCTGTGCACCGCCGCCCTGTGCGTGCTGCCCTTCCTGTGGCGCTGCGTCCTGTGGCATCCGGACGCCGTCCACCGCATCTACAACGGCACCGACACCCGTGCCGACGAACTGCTGGCCGGAGCCCTGGTCGCCGTGGTCCTGGCCCGGTTGCGCCAGGACGACCCGCGACTGGGCCTGCTGCGGGTCTGGGCCGGGCGGCTCGCTCTCCCGGCCCTCGCCCTGCTCGCGCTGGTGGCCTGGAAGGTGCCGGTGACCGGGAACGTCGGCGTCTGGACCGCCGTTTGGTACACGGGCGGGATCCTCGCCGTGGCCGCGCTGTCCGCCACCCTGGTCGCGGGCCTTGAACTGCGGCCCGACGGCTTGCTGTCCCGTCTGCTGGGGCTGGCACCGCTCGCCTGGACCGGCCGGAACCTCAGTTACGGCATCTATCTGTGGCACTACCCCGTCGTGCGGCTGCTGGCCTCCCTCGACGTCGAGGTCGGCCTGCTGACGGGCACGGTGGTGCTGACCGTGGCGATGGCCCTGCTGTCGTACTACCTCGTCGAGCGCCCCTTCCTGCGCCGCGCGCGGCGGCACCGGACCTGACCGTAGGGGGGACTTCGCGCATACGGTGGCTGGGCCAAGTGCCTTGTCTCTAGGATGGATTGCCTCACGCACCGGTCGACTCGGTGCGGTACGTGACGGGGGAGACGATGGAGTCCGGGAAGCGGTTGTCCACCAAGATCGACGCCACGGTTCCGACGGCCGCGCGCATGTACGACCACTATCTGGGCGGCAAGGACAACTACGCGGTCGACCGTGCCGCCTGCGAGGAACTGGACAAGGTGGTGCCCAGCACCCGGGCGCTGGCGCTGAACAACCGGAGTTTCCTCCAGCGGGTGGTGGGGACGCTCGCGCAGGAGCACGGCATCCGGCAGTTCCTGGACCACGGGTCCGGTCTGCCCACGCAGAACAACGTGCACCAGGTGGCGCAGCGCATCGACCCGACCTCGCGCGTGGTGTACGTGGACAACGATCCGATGGTCCTGGTGCACGGCCGCGCCCTGCTGGACCAGAACGACCGCACGGCCGTGATCCAGGCCGACCTGCGCGACACCGACGTGATCTTCTCCCACCCCGACACCCAGCGGCTCATCGACTTCTCGCAGCCGGTGGGGGTGCTGTTCAACTCGGTGTTCCACTGCATCCCGGACAGCGACACGGACGGTCCCCTCGCCGTGGTGAAGCGGGTGACCGAGCAGCTCGCGCCCGGCAGTTGCCTGGTGATGTGCCAACTCGTCAGTGACGACCCGAAGGTGCGGGACTTCGTCACCGACTTCATGGACAAGGCCACGCAAGGGCATTGGGGCCGGGTGCGTGAGGAGAAGGACGTGGCGCAGTGGTTCGAGGGACTGGAGATCCTCGAACCGGGCCTGGTGGAGGTGTCCACCTGGCGGCCCGACAGCGAAGTGGCGCCGCGTCAACTCACCCAGGAGTGGATCGAGTTCGGCGGAGCCAGCCGCATCCGGTGACGGGACGGCGCCGGCTCAGCCGCCCCCGTACCGCTGCTTGACGGTGTCGCGCAGCAGGCTGAGGGACTCGCGGGGGCTGAGCGCGTCGTCGGCCAGTTGGTCCAGCGCCACGCGGTACTGCTCGGTCTCGTCGCGGTCCTCCAGGAACGTGGCGCTCCTCATGTGCTCCAGGTAGACGATGTCGGGGAGATCGAGACCGCCGAAGCGCAGGTAGGTGACCGGGATGGCCGGTGCGGAGGCGTTGGTCACGTCCAGGGGGACGACCTGGATGACGACGTGCGACTGCTCGGCCATCGTGACGAGATGTTCCAGCTGTTCGCGCATGATGTCGCGGCTGCCCATGACCCGCAGCAGCACCGACTCGTCGACGACCGCCCACAACTGCGGGGCGTCCGGCCGCCCGAGCAGCTCCGCGCGCTTCGTGCGCAGCTCGACCCGGCGGTTCACCTCGCGGTCCGGGGCCGAGGGCAGGCCGCGCTGCACGACAGCGCGGGTGTAGGCGGGCGTCTGGAGCAGTCCTGGGACGTACTGGATCTCGAACGTACGGATGGAATCGGCCGCTTCCTGCAATCCGACGAGCCGGTCGAACCACTCCGGCATCAGCCGCTTGTCGAAGCGCTGCCACCATCCGGGCTCACCGGCTCGCCGCAGCAGTTGCAGCAGGACGGACGCCTCGTACTCGTCCGTCTTGTACAGGTCCAGCAGCGCGCGGACGTCGGCCTCCGTGGGCGGTCGGCGGCCCTTGCCCGCCTCGATGCGGGACAGCTTCGCCGGGCTGAACCCGACGGCCCGGGCCGCCTGTTCCTGCGCCATGCCCGCGTCTTCGCGCAGGCCCGCCAGCTGCACGCCGACCAGCATCTTCAGCAGGGTCGGTGCGGGCTGGGTGCGATGCAGGTACGGCTCGAGCCGGGAGACGCGCGGTGTTTCCGAGGGCATCCTGACTCCCCGTGGGCGGAGGGCAACAGCCCGCATTATCGCACCGGTTGGGCCCTGTGTGCATGTTCCGGTCCCGAGCCCGGTGCGGGCCGCGCCGATCGCTGTTCACACCAGGTCGTCGAACTCGCCGTCCTTCACACCGGCCAGGAAGGCCGCGACCTCGGCGGACGTGTACACCAGCGCGGGACCGTGCGGATCCCGGGAGTTGCGGATCGCCACGCCTCCCTCGGCCAGCGGCGCCACCTCGACGCAGTTGCCCTCGGCGTTGCTGTGCCGGCTCTTGGTCCAGCGGACGCCCAGTGAACTCGCCTGCACCCCATTCGGAACTGACGGCACAGCTGCCTCCTTGCGCACGATTGGCTCGATCCGCACACGCAATTTCTCGTGAAATTGCACGGACTGGCTTTCGGGGTGGATAATAACCCCGTCGCCAACACCCGTACTGGCGCCTGGTCCTGACGCCCTGACGCCACCTCAGGAGATGCCGTGTCGCAGCCCGCGCGCCCAGCACTCTGGTCTGGCCCGATCGAGGCCCCGGCGCACCAGGCCGTGCCTCCCTCTCCCGCCTTGCGCGCCACGCGCCGCACCGCCACCCTGCGCCTGCCCGGCAGCAACGAGGGATGCGCACTGGCCCGCGAGTTCACCGATCGCGTCCTGGGCGAATGGGAGTTGGGCGAGTGCCGGGACGACGCGTTGACCGTCGTCTCCGAACTCGCCGCCAACGCAGTGCTGCACGGCCGTAAGAGCGACACGCCTGACGACGCCACCTGCGACGTATGGCTTAGGCTCACGCGTCGCGCGGCTCACCTGGTGTGCGCCGTGACCGACCAGGGCGACGGACTTCCGCGTGCGGGGCACGCACCGGACGCGTTCAGCGAACACGGCCGCGGCCTGTTGATCGTTGAGGCGCTGTCCCAGCACTGGGGCTGGACTCGCCACACCCCGTCCCGCAAGACCGTCTGGGCCATGCTGGCCACAGGGGGCGCCTGACATGTCACCGCTCACCGAGCACGCGGGCGGTGCGGAAGCCGTGCGGTTCCCCCAACAGGCCACCACACTCCGCGACGTCGGTCTCGTGCCCTGGGGCGACATCGAGGACTCGACGGGGTCCGCCGCCGCGATCCCCTATCTCCTCGCCGCCATCGCCTCGGGCGACGAAGCCGCCGCGCAGGACGCACTGGACCGACTGCGGCACCGCATCTGCCGACTGGGCTTCGTCGTCGGACAGGCCACGCCGGTCACGGTCCCGTTCCTGTGGGACCTGGTACGGCGCCCACAGACGACATGCCGCGCTCAGATCCTGCGCCTGCTGCGGAACATCGCCGACGCCCGGCAATGGGAGACCACGGCCGCCGCCTATCCGAAGCTCCGCCGCCACGGACACCACGTCGAGTGGGAGTCGGCCGCCCGCCGTGCCGTGCGCGGCGGGCGCGGCGCCATCCCGGGCCTCCTGGCCGAGCGGGACCTCGAACTCGTGGACGCGACCAAGGCACTGGCCTCCACGCTGGCCGGCTGAAGTCCAGGGCGGCTCAGGCGATACGGAGGCCGCCCAATGTCGAGAACACCGCGCCCGCTCCGTCCCCCGGGGGGGAGACGACAACAATCCCGGAGGACAGTCATGCGAGCGAACGAGAGGGGCAGGCGCGCGCACCGCGTCCGCCCGCCCCTGCCTCCTTCCCTGCGGTGGGTCAGGCCGCGGCAGGCCGGAGTTGAGGAACCGGGGCGGTCAGACGCCCGGTGCGGTGCAGTCCGTAGAGGGCGGCCGCGCAGGCGAGGCCCAGCGCCGTCAGCGCGATCCACGGCAGCGCGGGCATGCCCGCCTCGCGGGCGGCGTCGAGCGCGGCGCCGGTGAGCAGGTTGCCCAGGGTGATGCCGATGCCGCAGATCGTGTTGTACAGGCCGTAGTGCGTGGCCACCAGGCGGTCACCGGACAGCCGGACGATGGTGTCCATCTCGAAGGGGTACGCGATCATCGTGCCGACGGCCAGGAGCAATGCGGTGAGGGTCGGCGGGAGGGCTGCCAGCAGCCACAGTCCGACGCCGGACGTCGGCACGGGAACGGCGGTGGCCACCAGCAGCGGTACGAACGCGACGCCCATCACGGCCAGCCCTCGGGTGAGGGCCTGCCCCGGTTGGTACCGGGCCTTGCACCAGGCGGTCACCCGTGTCTGCCCGAGGATCGTGCCGAGCCCGGAGACCGCGAAGAGCAGCGCCACCGCCGCCGTACCGAACTCCCCGTCCCCACCGAGTCGGCGTACCTCCAGCGGCAGCGCGAGATAGACCTGGAAGGACAGCACGTAGGAGCCGATCATGGCGCCCGAGAAGAGCAGGAACCGCCGGTTGGCCAGGATGCCGCGCCACTGCGTCAGCACACCGTCGCCGCTCTCGCTCCGCCCGCCTGCGGTGTCCCCGGCGCGGCGGGCGGGCAGCGCGCGGAGCTGTACGACGCTCAGCAGTGCGAAGATCCCGGCGGCGACCAGGCAGGTGACACGGAAGTCCACTCCGGTCAGGACCATCCCGGCCAGCGGGCCCAACAGGATTCCGGCCTGGTAGAAGACGTTGAACAGGGCGAACGCCTCGACCCTGCGCTCCCCCGCGTCGGCGGCCAGGTACGCCCGGACCGCCGGGTTGAACAGCGCCCCGGCGAGCCCGGTGGCCGCGGAGGCGGCGATCAGCGCGCCCAGGGAGTCGACCAGGCCGAGCATCGCGAAGCCGACGGTGCGCAGCACACAGCCGGCCACGATCAGCGGCTTGTACCCGAGGCGGTCCGCGAGGGTGCCGCCGACGAGGAACATGCCCTGCTGGCTGAAGTTGCGCACGCCCAGCACGAGTCCGACGACCCAGCCGGCCAGGCCGAGGGTGCCGGACAGGTGGGCGGCGAGATAGGGCATCAGCATGTAGAAGCCGAGGTTGATGGTGAACTGATTGACCATCAGCAGCTGGACACTGCGTTCGTAGGTGCGGACCTGTGCGAGGGTGCCCTTCACCGCTTCTCCTCCTGCGCCTGATCGCCCGCGTCCGCCGTGAGCGGGTCGGCCACGGTGGTGCAGCGGGTCCAGCGGGTGACCTCCTTCTCGTCCGCGCGGCCGATCACCTCGGGTTCGGGCGCGGGCGGGGCGTCGAGCAGACCGTGGGCCGCGCAGTAGTCGTCGTCGAACACCGTGCCGAGGTAGCGCTGCGGTCCGTCGGGGAAGATCGCCGCGATCCGGGTCTGCGCGGGCAGGGTGCGGGCCAGCCATCCGGCGACCAGGGCGACCGCCCCCACGCTCCACCCGCCGGTCGCGTAGTGCGAGGTGGCCAGTTGACGGCAGGTCCACACCGCCTCGGCCGGTGCCACCCAGTGGACCTCGCTGAAGGCGTCGTAGGCGACGTTGCGGGGGTAGATGCTCGAACCCAGGCCTCGCATCAGCCGCGGCCTGGCGGGCTGTCCGAAGATCGTAGAACCGATGGTGTCGACCCCGACCACCGTCACCTCGGGGTAGAGCTGCTTCAGCACGCGGGAGACCCCGGCGGAGTGTCCGCCGGTGCCCACGCTGCACACCAGGACGTCGACGTGGCCGAGTTCGGCGGCCAGTTCCAGGGCGAGCGGGGTGTAGGCGCTGGTGTTGTCGGGGTTGTTGTACTGGTCCGGGCACCACGAGCCGGGGTGCCGGTCCAGCAGGGACCGGACCCGCTCGCGGCGGGCCTCCTGCCAGCCGCCGGTGGGGTGCGGTTCCGCGACCACGTTGACCTCGGCGCCGTACGCCGTCAGCAGCCGGGTCATGGACAGCTCCAGACCGGGGTCGGTGACCAGGGTGACCGGGTGGCCGTGGACCAGGCCGGCCAGGGCGAGGCCCAGGCCGAGGGTGCCGCTGGTGGACTCGATGATCCGGGCGCCGGGCCGCAACTCGCCGCGGGCACGGGCCCGTTCGACCATGTGCAGACCCGGCCGGTCCTTGATACCGCCGGGGTTGAAGCCCTCCAGCTTGGCCCAGAAGCCGCGGTCCGCGGGGGTCAGCGGCTCGGACACCCGCAGCAGGGGTGTGTCGCCCACGAGCGCCGACAGGGCGGACCGGGCGGGCGTGACGGTGGTGTGCGTCTGTGACTGCATCTCGTTCGCTCTCGCTCGATGAATACGCGTGCGTGCTCATCTCGCGCCGCGGGCCGGACGGCGGACGGGTGACCCGTCTGTGCGTGCGAAGCCGCGGCGCGGCAGCCGACATGGAACGGTCGGCTGCGGACGGGAGGTCTAGATGCGCCACCGCGAGGTGCGAGCGAGCGCGGTCCTGCCGGTATGTCTTCCGTGGCGGCGGTACGGCGTCCGGCCCACGACCGGCCCCGTGTGGGCCACGGATACGCTGACGAGTACGGCGGTCCCCACCGCGGCGGGTGCTTGCTGTGCCGCTTGAGCCGTCGCCAGGACGGCCGCGTCCAGGGCGCATTCCTCGTCGCCATGGTGCCGATGAGGCCCGTGGGGCACGGCGCCGCCCGCCACCGACGCCGGGTACGACGTGACGGTGACGCCGGCGGCCGACCGCTCCTCTCCGCCGGACACGCCGTGGACGAGGGCGCACAGGCCGATCACCGCCAGCAGCGCGGTACGCAACAGGACGAGGAGAGGGGTCGCGGCCCGCAGGGCAGGCGTGGGCGTACGGAAAGGTGACGGCACAGATCCTCCATGCGCACGCCGCCTCTTCGGTCACGGCTGACGCAGCCGGCGTGCGTGATGGTGAGGGTGGGACGAAGTCAACAGCGGTGAAGCCGCTCGAAACCCGGGCCTCTAGACCTGTTGCACGGCGGAGGACCCCCGAGCGGCAGACGGCACAGCGGCGAGCAACGACCCGCCGGAGGCCCGCTGCGCCAAGTGCGTCCCGGAAACGGTGGATTCGCCAACCGACACTGCAAACGACGGGGGCGTCAGTACCGGTCCTTGCTGCGGCTGGCCGGATACGCAGTGCTCGTTCGGATGCGAGAAGCCGTGGCCCTCACGCGGCTCACCTATCGCGGCGAACCGGGACACCGCCCGCTCGGCGGCCACGCCGACATCCACGGCGACCGACACGGCCGCGGGCCCTGTCACACCGGTGACCAGGTGTCCTTCGGCGCTCTCGGCATGGAGGCCATGGGTGAACACGATGCCGAACAGCAGCACGGCCAGGGCCGACACCCGCAGCAGCGGGCCCGCAGCGACGCGGACACGCGGCACACACAGGAGTGACCGGACCGTGATCATGCCGTGATACTAGCGGCTCATGAGCCCGGGACCGCCAACTCCCGCACCAGAGCGCGGCAACGCGCCACGACATGACCGGTTTGCATCGGCGAGCCCCCTACGGGCGCGGCGAGCACCGTCGTGCCAGGATGCCAGGACCGACCCCCTCCCCTCGACGGGCAGGAGCAAGCCATGATCAACGGTGCACATGTCATCGTCTACAGCCAGGACGCAGAGAACGACCGCGCCTTCATCCGTGACGTCCTCGGTTTCCCCGGCGTCGACGCGGGCGGCGGGTGGCTCGTCTTCAAGCTGCCCCCGGCCGAAGTCGCCGTACACCCGACCGACGGCCCGCCCCAGCACGAGTTCTACCTGATGTGCGACGACCTCGACTCTCAACTCGACGAGTTCCGCGCCCAGGGCGTCGAGGTCACCCGGCCGGTCAGCGAACAGCGTTGGGGCAGACTGACGGCGGTCCGACTGCCGAGCGGCGCCGAACTCCCGCTGTACCAACCGCTGCACCCGGTCGCCCACAGCTTGTGACCCCATCGCACCACCGGCCTCCCGCCCGACGCTAGGGTCGCGGGCATGACGCATGAACAGGGGCATGAGTCTGGCTGGAGCCATCCCGTGCCCGAGGGTGTGCTCTCCGGCCCAGAGGAAGCGGTGCTCCGGGCCGCCGCCGAGCGTGGTGACATGTTCGCGAGCTGGCGGCTCGGCAGGGCACTTCTGGCGGTCGACGACCGGGCGCAGGAGGCGCGGCGCCTGCTCACGGCGGCGGCCGGCGCCGGGCATCGTGAGGCCCGTATCCGTCTGGCCTGGCTGGAGGCGGGCCGGAGGCTGTACGACGCCGACAACCGGCCCGAGGTCGACCGGTGGTTTCGGCGCACTGCCGCCTCCGGAGGCCACCTGGCCAACATGGCCGCCTACCGCGACCGCCACCAAGAGGCGTTGCTGCGTGACCTCGCCGCAGCCGGAGACGCCTACTCCGCCGCCTATCTGGCCATCGCGGCCGGGCATCGAGGGGACACGGACGCACAGATCCAGTGGTACGCCCGGGCCGCCGAACTCGGGCATCACACCTCGGCGCTTCTTCAGGGAGGCGCACTGGAGGGACAGGGCAGGCTGCAAGAGGCGGAGGACGTGTACCGGCGCGCCGCCGCCTACGCGGACACCTCGACCTGGGATGCGACCGCTGCCAGGTACCGGTTGCTCGAACTACTGCGCCGCCAGGGCAAACCCGTCCCCGTCGATCTCCAGCACACCGAGCCGCTCCCACCCCAGGTTCGTGGCGAGGCCACCCACACGATCGTGGCGACCGCCGTCGTCACCACGGCCCTCGTCCCCTTCGTCCAGACGCTCGCCGCCAAGGCGGCCGAGCAGGCCTACGGTGCGGCCCGCAGCCTCGTCAGCCGGCTGCTCCACGGCGACCGGCCGCCCACGACCACTCCCCCGCCCGGCCCGGCTTTCCATGTCCTGCACGATCCCCGGTCGGGCACGCGCCTCGAACTGCACTCCGAACGGCTCGACGACGAAGCGCTCAACGCGCTCACCCTGACCGACCTGGAAGCACTCGCCGCCCCGGATCCCGCGGGAGGAACCGTCACGATCCGCTGGGACGGCACGGTGGGGCTGTGGCGGCGCCACGTCGACGAGACCGGGGAAGGGTCGTGAGATGACGCAGCCGGCGCGGGTGCGCAACCAAGGACGACCCGTCCCTCATCCCGACCGCGGCCGAGGAGTTCCTGCGCTCTGTCTGGCGTGCGGGTCCGCGCCGACGACCCGTCGCGCTCCGGACGCGGTCACGCGTCGACCGCCTCGCGTCGGCCGGCCGGCTGGGTCGACGCGGCGACGCGGGCCGCGCGGTCCGGCATGGTGAAGGCGAAGAGCGCGGCGACCGCGGAGACGGCCGCGAGCACCAGGTAGGCGTGCTGGAACGCGGGGACCGGCGGGTGGGCGTCGGCGCCCGTGCCGACCACGGTGGCCGAGGCCAGCACGACGGTCACCACGGCGGGTGCGGCGGCGTTGGCGGCCTGCCGTACGACGGTGTTGAGGGTCGAGGCGTGCGAGACGTCGGCCTTTGCTATGGCGGTGAACGAGGCGACGGTGGTCGGCATGAACACCCCGCCCATGGCCGCGCCGAGCAGGAACATCAACCCCCGGAACGCCCACAGCGAGGACTCCGCGTCCAGCCGGGAGAAGGCGACCAGCACCAACGCCACCCCCAGCAGTCCGCAGCCCGCGATACGGCGCGGACCGACCCGCGCGTAGAGCGGGCCGACGAGCTGGACGGTGAGCAGCACGCCGAGGGCCTCGGCAAAGGTGGCGGAGCCGGACTCCCAGGCGCTCAGCCCCAGGCCCTCCTGGAGGAAGAGCGGGCCGAGGAACATCGCCCCCATGAAGCCGATGAAGCCGAGGAACGCGGTGATGTTGGTGTCACGGAAGAGCCGGTCGGCGAAGAGGCGGACCCGCAGGGCCGGTTCGGGCACCCGCAGCTCGACCACCACGGCCACCGCCAACAGGGCCACGCCACCGATCAGCCCGGCCAGCACCAGCGGGCTCCCCCAGCCCATCTCGGCACCCTCGCTCACCCCGAACATCAGCCCCGCGGTGCCGAACGCGGTGAGCACCAGGCCCGGCAGGTCGAGGCGGCCGGGGACGTGGTCCCGGTGCCGGTCCAGGAAGAGCAGTCCGAAGACCAGGACCGCGACGCCGATCGGGAGGTTGGCGTAGAACACCCAGCGCCACGACAGGTGGTCGACGAGCCAGCCCGCCCCCATCGGAGCCAGGGCGGGCGCCACCTGTTGCGGGATGATCATGTAGCGGGAGACCTTGACCTGCTCGGACAGGCTGAAGGTGCGGTAGAGCAACGCGGCGGTGACCGGCAGCAGAATGCCCGCCGCCAGGCCCTGGAGGGCACGCCAGAAGACGAGTTCGCCGAGCGACCCGGCCGCGCCGCAGAGTCCCGAGGCGAGGGTGAAGACGGCGAACGACACGAGCACCGTGCTCCGGCCGCCGAAGCGGTCCCCGAGCCAGGCCGAGACGGGGACGGCCAGGCCGACACAGACGGGGTAGACCACGACGACGGCATCGAGGCCCGCGGTGGCGAGCCCGAAGTCCCGTCCGATGGAGGGCAGGGCGACAGTCGTCCCGGCTCCGTCCACGATGGACATGAACGCGGTGACGACACAGACGACGGGGACGACGATGCGTTGGTTGAGGCGTACGGACACATACTGAGCATACTCAGTTTGAGTAACCTCAGTGTTTCTTGGAGTCCTTCCGCTGCACCCGGACGGCCGGTCGCCCGACGGCCCGCCGTCCGCATGCGGTAGGAACGGACACGCGGCGCACAGGAGTTGTGGCCCGTGAAGACAAGCCGACGACGACGGGAGCGCCACGGTGAGGGACGTACCGGGCAGCAGCGATCCATTGATCGACGAGATGTTCGCCACCACCCACCGGCTGCGGACCTACGTCGACGGACGGCTGGCCGAGAAGGGCACCTCCGTGGCACGGCTGCGCGCCCTGCGCTTCCTCGCCCACACCGCCGAGCCGATGCGGATGCGCGACCTCAGCGACATGCTCGGCATCGCCGCCCGCACCGCGACCAGCCTGGTGGACGCCCTGGAACGGGACGGACTCGTGGCACGGCTGCCCCACCCCACCGACCGCCGCGCCCATCTGCTCGCCCTCACCGACGCGGGCCGCTCCCGCCACCAGGAGGCGGAAGACCTGGACCGAGAGGCCCTGAGCACGGCCACCGGCGCCCTCACCGCCGAGGACCGCGCCACCCTCCGCACGCTCCTCGGCCGCATCCGCGACACGGTCGACGCCGCCCCGAGACACCCCCAGCCCGCCGGTACGACACCCGGCGGACGGCAGTCGGAGTAGGTCGGCACAGGTCGGTTCAGGAGCGTACGTCGACGAAGTCGCCGGCTGCCTTGGCGGGCCCCGTGGTGGTCGAGCCGAGGAAGTTCCAGCGCCAGTAGCCGTCCTCGACCGCCTTGACGGTGGTGCGCAGGGTGCCCGTGCTGCTGGTGGCCACCGTGGCCACCGTGGTGTACGTGCTGCTGCCCTTGGGGCGGAACTGCAGTTTCACCGCCCGGCCCGCGTACCCCGCATACCGATAGGTGTCCCAGTTGGCCCGCACCAGTTTGCCGGTGACGGTGATCCGCGCGCCCTTCGCCACCGGTTCCGGGGCGGCGTTGACGGTGAGCCGCGCGGCGCGCTTGAGAGCGAACGACCCCGCGCCGGGGGCGAAGACGGAGCCGCCGTCGACCGCGTCGACCAAGGCGTCCACCGACCAGGTGCCCGCGTTGGCGTTGGCCAGGTCCACCGGGTCGTCGCTGCCGGGGGCCTGGTGGGCGTTGACCGTGAACGTCGTCGTGCACGCCGTGGCGGTCTCGCAGTACGCGTCGGTGGTGTAGAAGCCTCCGTGCGGTCCCTTCAGGTCCACGTCGGCGAAGGACAGCCCGGAGTCGTCCGACCCGGTGACCGTGACCGGGAACGCCACGTCGCGGGTGATCCCCACGATGACGTCATGCCCGGAGTTGACCACCGCGCCGCTGACCACGGGTGCGGTGACCGGGGTGCCGGGCACGGCGTCAGCCGAGGCGCCCGCCCCCACCAGCACGACGGCGACGGCACCCACCACGGCACCGCGCCTCGCCGTACGGGCCGGTGCGGGTACCGCACGCCGGTCGGTCTGTCTGTGGCCCGTCAACGCGACGTATCGGCTCATCGATCCTCCAACGGAAGGCAGGGCTGCATCGCCTCGTACGACCACCGAACCGGCCCGATCGTTGCCCTCGGCGCCCCTCTGCGCGGCCAAGCGCGTTGCAGGAGGCATCATTTGTCGTACCGGACAGCAGGAGGAGCAGAGTGACCGACACCAGCGACACCCGACCCGCAGACGGTGCGGCACCCGAGGCCCGGCCGAGCCCCGTGCTCCGTCTGGTGCGCTACCTCCCCCTGATCGCCCCCGTCCTGCTGTGGGCCGCGCCCTGCGGAGTGCTGCTGTACTCCGGCCAGCACTGGCCGCTGCCCGTCACGCTGGTCGGCACCCTCCTGTTCGCCCTCGGGCTGATCGGTATGCCCGTCGCGATGCTGCGCGGCCACGGACGGCGCCAGCAGGACCGGGCCGCGATCATCGGTGACAGTCTCCTGGGCAGCAGCTGGGTCCTGTTCACCTGGTCCGTGCTGCTCGGCGTGCTGCTGCGGGCGGCCCTGGCCGTGGCCGGTGTCGGGGACGGTCAGGACCGGGCCCGTATCGTCACCTGGGCGGTCCTCGGGGTGGCCGCCGCACTGCTCGCCTGGGGGTACTACGAGGCCCGACGCGTCCCCCGCGTACGCGAACTCGACGTTCCGCTCCCGCGCCTGGGGGCCGGGCTCGACGGCACCCGTGTCGCCCTCATCACCGACACCCACTACGGCCCCCTCGACCGCGCCCGCTGGTCGGCGCGGGTCTGTGAGGTGGTGAACACCCTGGAGGCCGACCTGGTCTGCCACACCGGCGACATCGCGGACGGCACGGCCGAACGCCGCCGCGCCCAGGCCGCCCCGCTCGGCACCGTGAAGGCCACCCGGGCCCGGGTGTACGTCACCGGCAACCACGAGTACTACAGCGAGGCCCAGGGCTGGGTCGACCTGATGGACGAGCTGGGCTGGGAACCGCTGCGCAACCGCCATCTGCTCCTCGAACGCGGCGGCGACACCCTCGTGGTCGCCGGCGTGGACGACGTCACCGCCGAATCCTCCGGTCTGGCCGGGCACCGCGCCCATCTCGCGGGGGCCCTGGACGGCGCCGACCCCGACCTTCCCGTGCTGCTCCTGGCTCACCAGCCCAAGTTCATCGACCGGGCCGCCGCCGCGGGCGTCGACCTCCAGCTCTCCGGGCACACCCACGGCGGTCAGATCTGGCCCTTCCACCACCTGGTCCGCCTCGACCAGCCCGCCCTCGCCGGGCTCACCCGGCACGGCGCCCGCACCCTCCTTTACACCAGCCGCGGCACCGGCTTCTGGGGCCCGCCCTTCCGCGTCTTCGCCCCCAGTGAGATCACGCTGCTCGTGCTCCGCTCCACCCCGTAGGACGTCGTCGACTCGTGAACCCTGACCTTCCCGCCTTCCGCTGTCACCCCGATCCGATCGCCACCGGGTCCCTACGCGAGAGCGCCGAGACCTGTGTGTGCTGCCGCCGCGCCACGGGGTGGATCTACACCGCGACCTTCTACACCGCCCAGGAGGTCAGCGGGAGCTTCTGCCCGTGGTGCATCGCGGACGGCAGCGCGGCCGAGCGGTTCGAAGGCGAATTCATGGACTCCTACGGACTCGCCGGCGTCAGCGAGGAGGTTCTGCACGAGGTCACGCGCCGTACCCCCGGCTTCCACGCCTGGCAGGATCCGCACTGGCTCACCCACTGCGACGACGCGGCCGCCTTCCTCGGCGAGGTCGGCTACCGCGAACTGGCAGCCCACCCCGAAGCCCTCGACCAACTGAGGCAGGAGCTGCGCCTCGGCGGCCGGCTCGACGAGGCGCAACTCGAACAATTCCTCACCCACCTCGGCGAGGACGCCACCGCGATGCTCTTCCGCTGCACCGTCTGCGGCACCCACCTCGCCTACACCGACGCCTCGTAACCGGACCGCGCCGGCGGCGGCCGGTCGTGCCAAGTCCGGTAAGTCCACCGGCGTCAGGCTTCGGGAAGCGCCCCTGCTTCGCTGAGCAGCTGACGCAGCGCCGCCGTCCCCCGCGGGTCGGGCAGCGTGGGATCCAGCGCTTCCAGGGCGCGACGGGCCCGCCGGGCAGCGCGTCGGGGGCGGCCGTCGTGCTGGTCGAGGAGGGCCTGGGCATGGCGGGCGAGCAGGGTGGCCCAGGCGTCGGTGCGCACGCTCGGGTGGGTCAGGGCGCGGCGCGCGCTGTGCCGGGCGTCGTCCGGTGCGCTGTCCAGCTGCGCCACGGCGAGGGCGGCGAGGCTGACGGCGGGTGAGGGGCCGCCCGGAGCCAGGGCCGGGATGGTGTCGGCGGCCTGCCGGAAGTACGCGGCGGCCGAGTGGACGTCCTGGTCGTGGCACGCCAGCACCCCGTGGACGTAGGCCACGCGCCCGACGGTGGCGTCGTCGCCGGCCAGCACGGCTGCCCGCCAGGCACGCGCGAGCAGCTCGCCGGCGCGCCGCGGATCACGGTCCGCGCACATCCACGCCGCGAGCCACCACCCTTCGCGGCGCACGGGGCTGTCGGCGCGGGCAGGCAGGGACAACAGGCGCAGCAACGCCTGGCGGCCCTCCTCGACATGGCCGTAGACCATCCACCAGAACCAGAGGCCGACCATCGTCTCCACGGCCCACTCCCCATGCTCCTGCCGGGCGACCGCGTGGCTGATCGCCGCCTGGATGTCGGCATGCCGTTCGCGTACGAGTTCGACGGCCTGGCGCTGACAGCCCGTGCTCCAGAGGTTCTCGGCCACGGCGGCGGTGCGGCGGCAGTGGAGCATGCGGCGTTCCGCAGCGACCCGGAACTCCTTTGTCCCGGTGAGCTGTTCGCAGCCGAAGTCGCGGGCCGCCCGCCGCATCCGGTAGCGCGGCATGCTCACGCCGCCGGGACCGTCCAGGCGCTCCAGAATCCCGGAGGACAGCAGCCGGGCCACACAGAAGGGCACCTGCTCCGCCGTCACGCCGCCGCCCGCGGACACGAAGACGGCCGTCTCCTCGGTGAACGGGCCCTGGAGGACGCCGACGCGTCGCCATACGGCGCGTTCGTCCTCCTCGCACAGCAGGTACTCGGCCGCCATCGCCTCCCGCAGCGAGCGGTGGCGCGACTCACTGTGACCGTTCGCGCTCAGCCGGCACTGGTTGTGCGTGACCAGGCCGGGGAGATCGGCCGGCGCGTGGGCACCGAGTTGCTGTGCGGCCAGTTCGATGGCGAGCGGAACTCCCTCCAGCACCGAGCACACCTCCTCGATGGCCCGCAGGTCCGACTCCGTCGGCCGGAAGTCCGCGACCGCCAGCCGCGCGCGGTCCAGGAACAGCTCCACCGCGGCGGACGGACGGCCCGCGTCCTGCGGTGAGCGGCAGTCAAGGGGCGCCAGGCGGAAGACCCGTTCCTCCCCCACGCCCAGCGCGCGGCGGCACGTGACCAGAACGCGCAGCGTCGGCAGGGCCATCAGCAGCCGCTGCACCAGCCCCGCGCACTCCCAGCGCACCAGGTCCACATCGTCCAGGACCAGCAGCGTCGGCGGCACGGGCAGGTCCGCGAGCGCCGCGAAGAGGTCCGTCCGTGACGCCGCCGACCTGCCCGTGAGTTCCTCGACGACGCGCCGCCCCAGGCCTCCGGGCACGGCGGGCCCGCGTCCGGTCCAGCGCACACGGACCACCCGTCGCCAGGGGCCGGCGCCCATGACCGCCCCGCACAACCGGCTCTTTCCCACACCGGCCAGGCCGGTCACGCTGACCAGCCGGTGCTCCGCCATGGCCGCCCGCAGCGCGGCGAGGTCCTTGTCGCGACCGACCAAGGTGCCGCTCCCGGGCTCGCCGGGCGTGCTGAGCCCGCCCGGGCCATCGACAGATGCCCACACTTTCGAAGAACCGTCACTGCACCACGCCACGGCCACTCCAACGCGCCTTTGATGCGCCGGGTAGCGCGGAGAAACACCGATTCACACCCCCCGACGAACGATCGAACACCTCTTCTTTCCCTCCCTCTTCAGGCGCGCATTCGGTCCTTTCACTTGAACGAGTGAGGGAGTTGGACGCCGGAGAGGTCGAAAGGCAGCATGGCCGCCGTCGGCCGCCCGGTCGTCAGGTCCTCGGTGCCTCGTCGCACCTCATATCGGGAGTATTCAGTGCTCAAGGGTTTCCGTTCGTTCCTGCTGCGCGGCAACGTCGTCGATCTGGCGGTCGGCATCGTCATCGGTGCCGCGTTCACCGCTGTCGTCACCGGATTCGTCACCGCGTTCCTCACGCCGCTGATCGGTGTGGCGACCGGCGCGGTAGGTGATTTCAGCAAGCAGGAATTCACCGTCGCCGGGACCGCATTTCCTTACGGAGCCTTTCTGAACGCCCTGATCAGTTTCCTGCTGGTCGCCGCCGTGATCTATTTCGCGGTCGTGCTCCCCGTGGGCCGGCTCCAGGAGCGCTTCAACCCGGTCAAGGACCAGCCGGTCGCCAAGGTCGACTGCCCGGACTGCCTGAGCACGGTGCCCGCGGCGGCGGTCCGCTGCGCCTTCTGCACCGCCGAACTCGCCGGCCGCCCCGGGTTCCCGGCGCAGGCGACCGCGTCCGTCGGCTGACCGGCATCCGCTGACCTGCTCCAGCGTCTCCTCCTTGAGGAGGAGACGAGCGAGCCGCGTTGGTGCCCTCGTACCAAGCACAAGTGCGGACAGCCGCACGATGCCCGGGCACCCCCGGTCCGGCCAGGCTGGTGACACATCCCGAACCAGACCTGGAGACCCGTTTCCGTGGCTACCTTGCTCTACCGGCTGGGCCGAACCGCCTTCCGGCGTCGCTGGCTCGTGACCCTGTTGTGGGCGCTGATCCTCGGCGCCGTCGGCCTCGGTGCCGCCAAGGCCCCGGCCGCCTCCGACAGCGGCACGTCCTTCATGCCCGGCATCGAGGCGCAGAAGGCCTTCGATCTGATCGGCGAGCGCTTTCCGGGCTCGTCCGCGAACGGGGCCAACGCGCGGATCGTGTTCGTCGCCCCCGCCGGTGAGAAGGTGACGGCCGCCGACAACCGGGCCGCCATCGACGCCTTCGTCAAGGAGGCCGCGGCCGCACCGGAGGTCTCGGGCGCCGTCGACCCGTTCGCCGCGCAGGCGGTGAGCAAGGACGGCACCACCGCGTACGCGACCGTCACCTACAAGGTCAAGGCCGACGATCTCACCGACGCCGACAAGGCGGTGCTGGAGAAGGCCGTCGACGAGGCGCGCGACTCCGGGCTCACGGTCGAGGTCGGCGGCACCGCGCTCGCCGAGCAGCCGGCGGCCGGCGGCTCCTCCGAGGCGATCGGCATCGTCCTGGCCGCGGTCGTCCTGCTGATCACCTTCGGCTCCCTGGCAGCGGCCGGGCTCCCGCTGCTGACCGCCGTCATCGGCGTGGGGATCAGCATGGCGGGCATCCTGGCGTTGGGCAGCGTCTTCGGGCTGTCCATGACCACGGGCACCCTCGCCTCGATGCTCGGACTCGCGGTCGGCATCGACTACGCCCTGTTCGTGGTCTCGCGGTACCGGGAGGAGCGCGCGAACGGACACGACCCGCGTGAGGCGGCCGGTCTGGCCGTCGGCACGGCCGGCTCCGCCGTCGTCTTCGCCGGACTCACCGTGGTCATCGCACTCGCGGGCCTGTCCGTGGTCGGCGTGCCGATGCTGACGAAGATGGGCCTGTGCGCGGCGGCCGCGGTGATCGTCGCCGTACTGATCGCCCTCACCCTGGTCCCGGCCCTGCTCGGCATGTGGCCCCAGGCCGTGCTCGCCCGCGTCACCCGCAAGCGCGGCCGTGCCACCACCGCAGCGGCGGAGAACGGCGGTACGCGCTGGGCCCGCTTCGTGCTGCGCCGCCCGGTCGCCGTACTGGTGACGTCCGTCGTGGGCCTCGGCGCCCTGGCCCTGCCCGTCACCCAGCTGGACATGGGGATGCCGGGCGCCGAGTCCAAGCCGGTCTCCTCGACCGAGCGGCGTGCCTACGACGCGCTCGCGCACGGCTTCGGCCCGGGCTTCAACGGCCCCCTGACGATCGTGGTCGACGCGCAGGGTGCGGACGACCCCAAGGCGGCCGCGGCCGCGATCGCCGAGGAGATCGGTGCCACGCACGAGGTGGTGTCCGTCTCGCCCGCACGGTTCAACCCGGCCGGCGACACGGCCCTGTTCTCCGCCGTACCGGCCACCGGACCGAACGACGAGAAGACCCAGGACCTCGTCCACGCCATCCGCGCGGAACGCGCCGCCCTGGAGCGGGAGACGGGCGCGTCGTTCAAGGTCACCGGCAGCACCGCGATGGACATCGACGTCGCCCAGGCCCTCCAGGACGCCCTCGTGCCCTACCTGGCCGTCATCATCGGCCTGGCCCTGGTGCTGCTGCTCGTCGTCTTCCGTTCCGTGCTCGTCCCCGTCAAGGCCGCCTTCGGGTTCCTGCTGAGCGTGCTGGCCGCCCTCGGCTCGGTGGTCGCCGTCTTCCAGTGGGGCTGGGGCGCGGGGCTGCTCGGCGTGGAGCAGCCGGGCCCGATCATGAGCCTGATGCCGATCTTCCTGGTGGGCATCGTCTTCGGCCTCGCCATGGACTACGAGGTCTTCCTCGTCGCCCGGATGCGGGAGGCCTACGTCCACGGCGACCGGGCGCCCCAGGCGGTCGTCACCGGCTTCCGGCACAGCGCGCGGGTCGTCAGCGCCGCGGCCGTCATCATGATCGCGGTCTTCTCCGGGTTCGTCGGCGCCGCCGAGTCGATGATCAAGACGATCGGTTTCGGACTCGCCGTCGCGGTGCTGTTCGACGCGTTCGTCGTCCGCATGGCGCTCGTGCCCGCGGTGCTGGCCCTGCTGGGCGACAAGGCGTGGTGGCTGCCCAAGTGGCTCGACCGGCTGCTGCCGCGCGTCGACGTCGAGGGCAGCGGCCTGGCCGGAACGCGCCCCGAGGTCGCCGCCGATCAGCCCGTGGCGCCCGATCCGGTCCGCGTCTGAGCGGTACGACCGAGGCCGCGGCGCCCACCCCCGGGGCGTCGCGGCCCGCCGTATGTGAGCATGACCTTCTCCCCCGTCCTCGGAGTGCGATGAACACAAGCTGGCAGCGCTGGGCAGCCGCTCGCCCCCGAGCCGCCGAGGCGGGAGCGCTGGCGCTGGTGGCCGTGGCCACGATCAGCGGTGTCCTGGTCACCCGCGGGATCATGGCCACTCCGCCCCTGTGGCCGGCCCTCGCGCTGGCCGTCGTCGGCTGTGCCGCCCTGCACTGGCGACGCGCCCGGCCGCTGCCGGTGCTGACCGTCACCCTGGTGTGCACCATGGGCATCGGCGCGCTCGGCTATCTGCTGACGCCGCTGCTGATGGGACCGCTGCTGGCCGCGCAGTACTCCCTGAGCGTGCACTCGCCACGCCGTACCACCTGGAACAGCGCCGTGGCCGCCGCCCTCGGCATGGTGGCCACCGGGCTGTTCTTCCCGCCGTTCCACAACTCGCCCGTCCTGTCCATCGTCAACCCGACGGCCTGGGTGCTGCTGGCCGCGGCCTTCGGCAGCTACGTCCGGGTACGCCGCGAGTACACCGCCGCCCGCGCCGAACACGCCGCCCGGGAGCGGGAGGAGGAGGCCAGGCACCGGGTGTTCCAGGAACGGATGCGCATCGCCCGGGAGTTGCACGACGTGGTCGCCCACCATCTGACCCTCGCCGACGCCCAGGCCTCGACCGCCGCCCATCTCGCGGCGACCCACCCCGAGCAGGCGCTGGACATCATCGGCAAGCTGCCCCAGACCACCTCCGCCGCCCTGCACGAGCTCAAGGCCACGGTCGGGCTGCTGCGCCAGGACACCGATCACGGTGACGACCTCACCCCGGCGCCCGGACTGCGCGACCTGCCCGAGCTCGTCGACGCGTGTGCGGCGGCGGGCCTGACGGTTACCGTCAGCGTCGAGGGAGCAGTGCGCCGGCTCACCCCGGTGCTCGACCTGACGGCGTACCGGATCGTCCAGGAGGCCCTCACCAACGTCAGCAAGCACGCCGCCACCCCGGCCGCGCGCGTCCGCCTCGCCTATGCCCCGCACCGGCTGACCCTGAGCGTCACCAACGACGCGGCCCCCGGCGGCCCGCCGGACATCGAAGGAGGGTTCGGCCTGGTCACGATGCGCGAGCGGGCCACCGCCGCGGGCGGCACCTTCCACGCGGGCCGTCGCCCGCAGGGCGGCTTCGAGGTCGCCTGCACCCTCCCGCTCGACGACCGCGCAGACGATCAGGAACACGACCCCGAAGGCCTCGCCCCATGACCATCCGAGTCCTGCTCGCCGACGACCAGGCGCTCCTGCGCGCCACCTTCCGCATCCTCATCGACTCCGTCGAGGACCTGACCGTGGTCGCCGAGGCCGCCGACGGCCAGGAGGCCGTCGACCTGGTGGCCGAGCACCGCCCCGACGTGGTGCTCATGGACATCCGGATGCCGAACCTCGACGGAGTGGCCGCCACCGCCGCCATCTGCGCCCGGCCGGAACTGTCGGGGACCCACATCCTCGTCCTCACCACCTTCGAGAACGACGAGAACGTCGCCAAGGCCCTGCGGGCCGGAGCGAGCGGCTTCCTCGGCAAGGGCGTCAGCCCCGACGTCCTGCTGGCCGGCATCCGCACGGTCGCGGCCGGCGAGGCCCTCCTGTCGCCCACCGCCACCCAGGCCCTGATCGCCCGCTTTCTGGCCACGCCCGAAACCGACGGCTTCCTCACCCTGCCCGATGCCGTCCAGGCCCTGACCGACCGCGAACGCGAGGTCGTGGCCCTGGCCGCCCTCGGTCAGTCCAACGCCGAGATCGCCGACCGGCTGGTGGTGAGCCCGCTGACCGTACGCAGCCATATCCATCGGGCCATGACCAAGCTGGACGCGCGCGATCGCGCCCAACTGGTCGTCATCGCCTACCAGAGCGGCCTGGTCAAGCCACACCCGCGCACCTGACACAGGAGTCAGGGCAGCTCGACGCCACACCGCTGCGCGAGTTCGTCGGCGCTGATGCCGTACGTCTCCCTGATGCGCACGCCGTCGGCGCCGACGTCGAAGACGCCGTGGTCGGTGTAGACGCGGCTGACGCAGCCGAGGCCGGTGAGCGGGTAGGTGCAGCGCGGTACGAGCTTGGGCTCGCCGGTGCGGGTGAAGAGGGTCATCATCACGTAGACGTCCTTGGCGCCGATGGCGAGGTCCATGGCGCCGCCGACGGCGGGGATGTCATCGGGTTTGCCGGTGGTCCAGTTGGCCAGGTCGCCGTTGAAGGCGACCTGGTAGGCGCCGAGGACACAGACGTCGAGATGTCCGCCGCGCATCATGGCGAAGGAGTCGGCGTGGTGGAAGTAGGCCGCTCCCGGCAGTTCGGTCACCGGGACCTTGCCGGCGTTGGTGAGGTCGGGGTCGATCGCGTCGCCCTCGGCCTTGGGGCCCATGTTGAGCATGCCGTTCTCGGTGTGCAGCACCACCCCGGAGCCGGCCGGCAGATGGTCGGCGATCTTGGTGGGCTGTCCGATGCCGAGGTTGACGAAGGACCCGGCCGGGATGTCGCGGGCGATGACGGCGGCCAGCTCGTCCATCGAGAGCCGGTGGTCGGTGTACGCGGTGGTCATCGTGCCCCCTGGACGGTGTAGTGACGGGCCGTCACCTGGACGATCCGGTCGACGTAGATGGACGGGGTGACGACGGCCTCGGGGTCGAGCTCGCCGGCCTCGACGACCTGCTCGACCTGGACGACGGTCGTCGTCGCGGCGGTGGCCATGACCGGTCCGAAGTTGCGGGCGGTCTTGCGGTAGACAAGGTTGCCCAGCGTGTCCGCGACATGGGCGCCGATCAGCGCGTAGTCGCCCTTGATCGGGTACTCCAGCAGGTAGGTACGGCCGTCGATCTCGCGCACCTCCTTGCCCTCGGCCAGCGGGGTGCCCACCGCGGTCGGGCAGTAGAACGCGCCGATCCCGGCCCCGGCCGCGCGCATCCGCTCGGCGAGGTTGCCCTGCGGCACCACCTCCAGCTCGATCTTCCCGGCGCGGTAGAGGTCGTCGAAGACCCAGGAGTCGGCCTGGCGCGGGAAGGAACACAGCACCTTGCGCACCCGGTCGGCGGCCAGCAGCGCGGCCAGTCCCACATCGCCGTTGCCGGCGTTGTTCGACACGATCGTGAGGTCCTTCGCGCCCTGCCGGATCAGCGCGTCGATCAGGTCGAACGGCATCCCGGCCAGGCCGAATCCGCCGACGAGGACGGTGGAGCCGTCCTCGATCCCGGCGACCGCGGCGTCCGCGCTCTCGACGATCTCCGCCCGGCTCATCGGCCCTCCCCCGTGGCAGCGCAGTTCTCCAGGACGACGGCCAGGCCCTGGCCGACCCCGATGCAGATCGCGGCGACGCCGTAGCGCTGCCCCGTCTCGCGCAGCACCTTGGCCAGCGTGGCGAGGATGCGGCCGCCCGAGGCACCCAGCGGGTGGCCGATGGCGATGGCGCCGCCCTTCTGGTTGACGATCGCGGGGTCGATCTTCCAGGCATCGACGCAGGCGAGGGACTGCACGGCGAAGGCCTCGTTGAGCTCGACCGCGCCCACCTGGTCCCAGCCGATACCGGCCCGGGCCAGCGCACGGTTGACGGCCTCGACCGGGGCATAGCCGAAGGCCTGCGGCTCCAGGGCCATCACGCCGCGGCCGGCGATACGGGCGACCGGGTCGGTCCCGATCCTGGCCGCCGCCTGCTCGCTGCCCAACAGCACTGCTGAGGCGCCGTCGTTGAGGGGGCTGGCGTTGCCCGCGGTGATGGTGCCGCCCTGCTCGGGGGTGCGGAAGACCGGCTTGAGCCCGGCCAGCTTCTCGGGCGTGGAGCCGGCGCGGATGCCCTCGTCACGGGTCAGGTCCACACCGTCGACCGGCGCGACCAGGTCGTCGTAGAAGCCGGACTCCCAGGCGGCGTGGGCGAGTTGGTGGGAGCGGGCGGCGAACTCGTCCTGCCGTTCGCGGGTGATGCCGAAGCGCTCCTGGAGCTGTTCGTTGGCCTCGCCGAGGCTGACCGTCCACTCCTTCGGCATGCGCGGGTTGACCAGCCGCCAGCCGAGGGTGGTGGAGACCGCGGTGACATCGCCGACCGGGAACGGCTTCGCCGACTTGGGCAGCACCCAGGGGGCCCGCGTCATCGATTCGACGCCGCCGGTCAGCACCACGTCCGCGTCGCCGGACTCGATCGTGCGGCTGGCCGTCATCGCCGCGTCGAGGCTGGAGCCACAGAGCCGGTTGACCGTGGTGCCGGGCACGCTGACCGGGAGCCCGGCGAGCAGCGCCGCCATGCGGCCGACGTTGCGGTTCTCCTCGCCGGCGCCGTTGGCGTTGCCCCAGACCACGTCGTCGATCGCGACGGGGTCGAGGTGCGGCACCTTGGCGAGCGTCGAGGTGATCGCGGCGGCGGCGAGGTCGTCGGGGCGGACGCCGGCCAGCGCGCCGTTGAAGCGGCCGAACGGCGTCCGGGTGGCGGCGTAGAGGAATGCGCTCATGGATATGACGGTAGTCCGCGCGCTAGATATCCTGAAGTACGTATATCCGCGCCAATTGATATGGACGACATATGGATCTGCGGCACCTCAGGTACTTCGTCGCGGTGGCCGAGGAGCGTCACTTCGGCCGGGCCGCCGAGCGGCTGCACATGGCCCAGCCGCCGCTCTCGCAGCAGATCCGTCAGCTGGAGGCGGAGCTGGGCGTCGAGCTGCTGCACCGCACCACGCGCCGCGTCGACCTCACCGAGGCGGGCCGCGCCTACCTGGAGCGGGCGCGCGCGATCCTCGCCGAGGTCGACGAGGCCGCCCAGCACGCACGCCGGGTCGCCGCCGGATCGGTCGGCCACCTCGCGATCGGGTGCGTGGGATCGGCGACGTACAGCCTGCTGCCCACGCTCTCCCGGCGGCTCACGGAGGACCTCCCGGGCGTCGACTTCTCCTTCCGCGGCGAGATGCTCGCCCCCGACCAGGTCGAGGCGCTGCGCACGGGCGCGATCGACGTCGCGCTGCTGCGCCCGCCGGCCGCCGACCTGTCCCTCACGGTGCACACCCTGCGCCGGGACCGGCTCGTGGTCGCCGTGCCGGTCGGGCACCGGCTCGCCGGGCGCAAGCGGCTGCGCGTCGCAGACCTCGCCGGTGCCGACCTGATCGTGCACTCGGCCGACCGCCGGTCGGTGATGTACGACGTGGTGCTGGGCCTGCTGCGGGACGCCGGCGTCGAGCCGCACATCCGGCACGAGGTCGGCGAGACCTCGACACTCATCACCCTGGTGGCCGGCGGGCTCGGCGTCGCCGTCGTACCCGAGCCCGTGACCGCGCTGACTCTGGACGGCGTGGCCTATCTGCCGCTGGCCGGGGCGGGCGCCCGCGTGGAACTGGCCGTCGCCCACCGCGCCGACCGCGCCGAACCGCATCTGGCGCGGACGGTGGGCATCATCCGGGCGGCGTTCTGAGGCGTCACCGGGGTCAGCAGTCGAACGCCGACCAGCAGATGTCGTTCCGCAACCGCTGGTCGTCGAGGACCAGTTCGCGGATCGCCTCCGGGAGCCGGTCACGCTGCCACTGGCACTCGCGTCGTCCGGCCGCCTCACTCTCGGCCTTCGGTACGGCGGCGCGAACGGCCTTGATCGCGTAGGCGGCCGCGCCGAGTTCGTGCGCGGCGACGTGTGCGACGACCGCGGCCTGGCCGGCGGCGTAGGCGGCGTTCCGGGCCGCTCCCCGCAGGTCGCGAGCGGCACCCATCGCATGGCCGCCCGCCGCCCTGGCCTCCATCATCCTGACCTCGCCGCGTGTCCAGGCGCGGGCGTGCTCGATGGCCTGACGCGGACGCGGGTCCTCGGGCCGAGCCGTCTCGAAGAGGTGGAGGACGTGTTCCGCGCAGACCGCCGCCCAGAGGGCGAGGAGATGGTGGTCGGCGTCGGTGAGGGTGCCGCCGCGGCGGATGGTCACGAAGCGGGGGTCCCTGACCTTCGGGAGGATCACGGTGGGTCTTCCTTCCTGCCGGCTTTCGCCTCGGTGCGGCTTGATCATGTAGCACTCGATCGCTGCCGGACGTCGTTCGGCCTGGTGAGAGGCCTGTGGACGCTGCGGCGGCTCACGAAGAGTGGCGCAATGTCGCTCTTGGACCGATAAACCGTATTCGAATGATTGTCACCGCTTCGAAGGAAGCAGCTGGGTTCTCCGGGCGAGGCGGCTCAACCGGCCGTTACGGTCCTGCGAGTGGATGGATCACCGCCGCCGTCCCGTCCCGTTGCCGCATCCTCCCCCACTCCCGACCGGCGTACAGCTGTGCGCCGATCGCCCGGCCACGCAAGGAGCAGCCCACCCCGATGACCGTGGACAGCAGCCCGGAGACCGAGGCCGCACCAGCCGCGCCGCAGCAGTCCCTGAGCACCGCCGCCGCACGCAATCTCACCACGACCACGAAGTCCGCTCCGCAGATGCAGGAGATCACCTCCCGCTGGCTGCTGCGGATGCTCCCCTGGGTCGAGACCAAGGGCGGCGCCTACCGGGTCAACCGGCGGTTGCGTCATACCGTCGGCGACGGTCGCATCGAGTTCGTGCAGGAGGGGGCCACGGTCCGGGTGATCCCCCGTGAACTCGGCGAACTGGCCCTGCTGCGGGGCTTCGAGGACCTGGACGTCCTCACCGCGCTCGCCGACCGCTGCGCACAGCGCGACTTCGCCGCCGGCGAGGTCATCGCCTCGCGCGGCAGCCCGGCCGACCGCATCCATCTGATCGCCCACGGGCGGATCAGCCAGTCCGGTGAGGGCCAGTACGGCGGGGAGATCGCCATCGCGGTCCTCGCCGACGGCGCCCACTTCGGTGAGAACGCCCTCCTCGACGCGGACGCCCGGCACGACTGCACGGCCACCGCCGAGACCTCCGGCACCCTCCTGACCCTCTCCCGCGCCGACTTCGCCGCCGTACGGGACTCCGCTCCCGCTCTCCAGGCCCACCTCGCCGAGTTCGCCTCCAGCACACGGCGACCGCAGAACAAGCACGGTGAGGCCGCGATCGCCCTGTCGGCCGGCCACGTCGGCGAGGTCGACGTACCGAACACCTTCGTGGACTACGAGTTGAAGCCCCGGGAGTACGAACTCTCGGTCGCGCAGACCGTCCTGAGGATCCACACCCGGGTGGCCGACCTCTACAACGGGCCGATGAACCAGACCGAGGAACAACTCCGGCTGACCATCGAGGCGTTGCGCGAGCGCCAGGAACACGAGCTCATCAACAACCGTGAGTTCGGGCTGCTCCACAACGTCGACTTCAAGCAGCGCATCCAGCCCCACTCCGGTCCGCCGACCCCGGACGACATGGACGATCTGCTCTGTCGCCGCCGCGGCACCAAGTTCTTCCTCGCCCACCCCAGGACGATCGCCGCGATCGGCCGCGGCTTCAACGCCTACGGGCTCTACCCGGACCACGTCGATGTCGGCGGGCAGTCCGTCCCGGCCTGGCGCGGGGTTCCGATCCTGCCGTGCAGCAAGATCCCGATCAGCAAGGAGCAGACCAGCTCCATCATCGCGCTGCGCACGGGCGAGAAGAACCAAGGGGTCATCGGTCTGTGGCAGACCGGACTGCCGGACGAGGTCGAACCGGGGCTGTCGGCCCGCTTCATGGGCATCAACGAGCAGGCGGTCATGTCCTATCTCGTCAGCACGTACTACTCCGCCGCGGTGCTCGTGCCCGACGCGCTCGGCGTCATGGAGAACGTGCAGATCGCCCGCGGTCGGGACTGACACACCCATCCCTGACACCTACGCAAGGAGTAGTGGATGCCCGAATCCGGGCCCCCTGGACCGTCCATCCCCGGGCAGCGGTCGCTGCCGTCCGGCGTCGCACCGGAAGCTCCCACGCCGGCTGTGCCCGAGCTTCCGATCACCGCGGCCGCCTTCGGACTTGAGGCCGTACTCCATCCGACGACCGCTCTCCCGCCTCCGCCGGTCGCCGGCACGCCACCCGCGACGCCTGCGGAGCCCGTCTTTCAGCGGGTCCTGGGCGGGCCGACCGGGCTGGGCACCAACTCACTGTCGTTGGCGGCCGGTTCAGCCGGTACGGCTTCGTCACCGCCGGTCGCCGTCGCGGAATCGGCCGCTTCTCCCCTGCCGGCGGCCGTGCCCGAGACCGCTCCCGCGAGCGCTCCGGGTGTCGAGCGGGTCCTGGGCGGGCCCACCGGCCTGGGCACGGCCTCGCTGTCCCTCGCCCGCACCGCGCATCGGCCGCCGCCAGAAGCCGTCCCGGCGGCCCCGGCCGCCGCGCCACCCACCGAAGGGCAGGCCGTACCCGGCCTCTACCACCACCCGATCCCGGAACCCGACCCGCTGCGCGTCGAGGAGGTGAGCCGCCGGATCAAGCGCTGGGCCGAGGACGAGGTGCAGCTCTATCCCGAGGAGTGGGAGGGGCAGTTCGACGGCTTCTCGGTCGGCCGGTACATGGTCGGCTGCCATCCCGACGCCCCCACGGTCGATCACCTCATGATCGCCACCCGGCTGATGGTCGCGGAGAACGCGGTCGACGACTGCTACTGCGAGGACCACGGCGGCTCACCCGTCGGCCTCGGCGGCCGCCTTCTGCTGGCCCACACCGCGCTCGACCCGCTCCACACCACCCCGGAGTACGCGCCGGCCTGGCTGGAGTCGCTCGGCTCGGACCCGCCGCGTCGCGCCTATCGCAGTGCCATGGACTACTTCAACTCCATGGCCTCGCCCTCCCAGGTCGACCGCTACCGCCACGACATGGCCCGGCTGCACCTGGGTTACCTGGCCGAGGCCGCCTGGGCCGAGACCGATCACGTCCCGGAGGTGTGGGAGTACCTGGCCATGCGCCAGTTCAACAACTTCCGCCCCTGCCCCACCATCACCGACACCATCGGAGGCTACGAGCTACCAGCCGACCTGCACGCCCGGCCCGAGATGCAGCGCGTCATCGCCCTGGCCGGCAACGCGACCACCATCGTCAACGACCTGTACTCGTACACCAAGGAGCTCGCCAGCCCCGGCCGGCACCTGAACCTGCCCGTGGTGATCGCCGAACAGGAGAAGCTCTCGGAGCGCGACGCCTATCTCAAGGCGGTCGAGGTCCACAACGACCTCATGCACGCCTTCGAGGCGGCGGCGGCCGACCTGGCCGCGTCCTGCCCCCTGCCCCCCGTGGTGCGCTTCCTCAAGGGCGTGGCCACCTGGGTCGACGGCAACCACGACTGGCATCGCACCAACACCTACCGCTACAGCCTGCCCGCCTTCTGGTAAGGAACGGACACTCAGTTGACCACAGAAATCACCCCCACCGTCTCTGCGACGATCCCGGCCCCCGCGACCCCCTACCAGGGGGACATCGCCCGGTACTGGAACAACGAGGCGAGGCCGGTGAACCTGCGCCTCGGTGACGTGGACGGGCTCTACCACCACCACTACGGCATCGGCGCCGTCAACCACGAAGCCCTCGGCGACCCGGAACACAGCGAGTACGAGAAGAAGCTCATCGCCGAACTGCACCGACTGGAGTCCGCCCAGGCCGAGTTCCTCCTGGACCACCTCGGCCCCGTCACCGCCGACGACACCCTCGTCGACGCGGGCTGCGGGCGCGGCGGCTCCATGGTCATGGCCCACCAGCGCTTCGGCTGCAAGGTCGAGGGCGTCACCCTGTCCGCCACCCAGGCCGAGTTCGGCAACGGCCGGGCGCGGGACCTGCGGATCCAGGACCGGGTGCGCTCCCGGGTGTGCAACATGCTCGACACTCCCTTCGAGAAGGGCAGCGTCACCGCGTCGTGGAACAACGAGTCGACCATGTACGTCGACCTGCACGACCTGTTCGCCGAGCACTCCCGCTTCCTGAAGGTGGGCGGCCGGTACGTGACCATCACCGGCTGCTGGAACCCCCGCTACGGCCAGCCGTCGAAGTGGGTCTCCCAGATCAACGCCCACTTCGAGTGCAACATCCACTCACGGCGTGAGTATCTGCGGGCGATGGCCGACAACCGGCTCGTGCCGCAGACCGTGATCGACCTGACCCCGGACACCCTGCCCTACTGGGAACTGCGGGCGACGTCGTCGCTGGTCACCGGGATCGAGGAAGCGTTCATCGAGTCGTACCGGGACGGCTCCTTCCAGTACGTGCTGATCGCGGCCGACCGCGTCTGACAGCCGGCGACGGCAAGCGTGGCGGCTCCCTGCGGGCCGCCACGCCTTGCTCATGGTCACCGGGCGCCTCGGCGGCGGGGCGTTGTCAGTGGCGGAGTGCAAGATGATCCGTATGACGACACCAGCTGCACAGATCGTGGATGCCGCCGCCTACACGCAGGCGGTCGAGGACGCGGTGAAGGCCTCGGCCGCCTACTACGAGGGCGGGACCTCGCCCCTCGACGACGACACCTACGACCGGCTGGTGCGCGGCATCGCGCAGTGGGAGCACGCCCACCCCGACCAGGTGCTCCCCGACTCCCCCACGGGCAAGGTCGCCGGCGGCGCGGTGGAGGGGGACGTCCCGCACACGGTGCCGATGCTCAGTCTCGACAACGTCTTCTCCGCCGAGGAGTTCACCGCCTGGGCCGCCTCGCTGGCGCGCCGGATCGGCCATGACGTCACCCGTTTCAGCAGCGAGCCGAAGCTCGACGGGCTGGCGATCGCCGCCCGTTACACCCACGGCCGGCTGAGACAGCTGATCACCCGCGGGGACGGCACGGCCGGGGAGGACGTCAGCCACGCGATCGGCACCATCGAGGGCCTGCCCGACACCCTGTCCGAGCCGGTCACCGTGGAGGTCCGCGGCGAGGTCCTGATGACGACGGCCCAGTTCGAGCACGCCAACGAGGTGCGCACGCAGCACGGCGGGCAGCCGTTCGCCAACCCGCGCAACGCCGCAGCAGGCACCCTGCGCGCCAAGGACCGCGCTTACACCGTGCCGATGACGTTCTTCGGCTACGGCCTGCTCCCGCTGCCCGGTACCGACACCGCTCTCGCCGACCGGCTCGGCGAAGGCGCGCACAGCGAACTGATGGCGCAGGCCGCCGCGTTGGGGGTGAACACCACCGCGTCGACCGCCGTGCCGGGCACCACCGCCGACGGCATCGAGGAGGTCCTGGCCCGGGTCGAGGAGATCGCCGCCCTGCGCGCCGAGCTGCCGTTCGGGATCGACGGCGTCGTCATCAAGGCCGACCTGGCCGCCGACCAGCAGGCCGCCGGTTCCGGCAGCCGTGCTCCGCGGTGGGCGATCGCCTACAAGCTGCCGGCCGTGGAGAAGATCACGCGACTGCTGGAGGTGGAGTGGAACGTGGGCCGCACCGGCATCATCGCCCCGCGCGCGGTCCTGGAACCGGTCGAGATCGACGGCTCCACCATCACCTACGCCACCCTGCACAACCCGGCCGACATCACCCGCCGCGACCTGCGCCTGGGCGACCACGTCATGGTCTACCGGGCCGGCGATGTCATCCCCCGCGTCGAGGCCCCCGTCGCCCATCTGCGCACCGGCGACGAGCAGCCGATCGCCTTCCCCGAGGTGTGCCCGCGCTGCGGCTCGGACATCGACACCAGCGAGCAGCGCTGGCGCTGCACCAACGGCCGCAACTGCCACCTGGTCGCTTCCCTGTCCTACGCCGCGGGCCGCGACCAGCTCGACATCGAGGGCCTGGGCCACACTCGGGTCGTCCAGCTCGTCGACGCCGGTCTGGTCGCCGATCTCGCCGATCTGTTCACCCTCACCCGCGAGCAGCTCCTGGCCCTGGAGCGGATGGGCGAGACCAGCACCGACAACCTGCTGGCCGCGCTGACCGCGGCCAAGGGCCAGCCGCTGTCCCGGGTGCTGTGCGCGCTCGGGGTGCGGGGCACCGGCCGGTCGATGTCCCGGCGGATCGCCCGTCACTTCGCGACCATGGACCACATCAGGGCCGCCGACGCCGAGGCGATGCAGCAGGTGGAGGGCATCGGCACGGAGAAGGCGCCGTCCATCGTCGCCGAACTGGCCGAACTGGCCCCGCTCATCGACAAGCTCGTCGCGGTCGGGGTCAACATGACCGAACCCGGCGCGACACCGCCACCCGCGGCGGACGCCGACCCTGCCGAAGGACCCGAGGACGCGGCGACCGCGGACCTGCCGCTGGCGGGGATGACCGTCGTCGTCACCGGCTCGATGACCGGCGCTCTCGAAAAGCTCTCCCGCAACCAGATGAACGAGCTCATCGAACGGGCCGGCGGCCGCTCCTCCTCCAGCGTCTCCAAGAAGACGACCCTGGTGGTCGCCGGAGAGGGCGCCGGCTCCAAGCGCGCCAAGGCCGAGGACCTCGGCATCCGGTTGGCGGCGCCGGACGAGTTCGCCGCGCTCGTCGCCGACTTCCTGCCCTGATCTGCGCACGGCCCCCTTCGGGGGTCTTGGCGCAGGCGCTAGGACCGGCCGAGTCTGGCGGCCACGGCGTCGAGGACCCAGTCCAGGCCGGTCTCGAAGGATTCCTCGGCGTCCACGTGCGTGCCCTCGTGCACGGCCTTGGACAGCGCCGGGAAGCGTCCCGTGGCCAGCATCCTCGTCACATGCGGGCCGTTGGCGCGCTGCCAGTCGCTCTTGGAGAGGCCCGTGGCGCGCTCGGCCCGCAGGTTCGCCACCTCGCGTCGGAGCGCACCAGTGGTGTAGGCGCTCACCATCTCCGCGGCGCGCATGACGATGTCGACGTCGGCGAGGCCGTCCAGGGCGGCCAGTCGGGCCTCGGTCACGGCGAGGCCGTTCGGGCCCAGGCTCGGACGGCCGCCGAGCAGGTCGGCCAGCCATTCGTGACGGAGCACCGTCTGCCTGGTGCGGTGGGCGAGGACGCGCAGAGTCTCCCGCCAGTCACCGGGCCGCGTCTCGGGGAGGATCTCGGCCTGGACCTCGTCCACCATGAGGTCGAACAGCTCCTCCTTGGTGGCGATGTAGCCGTACAGCCGCATCGGTCCGGCCTTCAGCCGGGCGGCGACCTTGCGCAGCGACACGTCGTCCAGGCCGCCCTCGTCGGCCAGTGCGACGGCGGCGGCGACGATCCGCTCCCGGTCGAGCGGCACGGGGCGCGTCGGCGGCTCCGGCCGGTCCCACACAGTCATGGCCACATCGTACTGTTGCGATGCGGCGTATCGGAGCAATACAGTGTATCGACATGAGGCATCGCATCGCCGTGGTCGGAGCCGGTCCCGCCGGTCTCACCTTCGCCCGGGTCCTGCACCGTCACGGCCACCCCGTCACCGTCTTCGAACGCGACCCCGCCCCCGATGCGCGCCCGCCGGGCGGCACGCTGGACCTGCACGCGGGGTTGGGTCGGCTCGCCCTGGACAAGGCGGGGCTGCTGGCGGAGTTCCGGACGCTGTCCCGCCCCGAGGGGCAGGCCATGCGCATCCTGGACACGGACGGGACCGTCCTGCGCGACTGGCGCCCCCGCCCGGGCGACGAGGCCAACCCCGAGATCGACCGGGGGCAGCTCCGTGACCTGCTGCTCGGCCCGCTCGACGTGGAGTGGGGTCGGGGCGTGACCGAGGTGGTACCGCAGACCCCCGAGGTCGGCGCACTCGTCCGGTTCGAGGACGGGCGACAGGAGGCGTACGACCTGGTGATCGGCGCGGACGGCGCCTGGTCCCGGGTCCGTCCGGCCGTCTCGCCGGTGACACCGCACTACACGGGGGTCACCGCGGTGGAGACCTCCCTCGACGACATCGACACCCGCCATCCCGACCTCGCCCGGCTGATCGGTGACGGCTCCCTGGCCGTGTACGGGGTGAACCGGGGTCTCGTCGCCCAGCGCAACAGCGGTGGCCACGTCAAGGTCTACGGCCAGTTCCGGGTGCCGGCGGACTGGCACAAGGACCTGGACCTGGCCGACGCCGAGTCCGTCCGGTCGAGCCTCCTCACCCTGTTCGACGGCTGGGCCGCTCCCGTCCTCGAACTCCTGCGCCGCGGCAGCACTTTCGCCGCTCGCCCGCTGTACGTCCTGCCCGTCTCCCACACCTGGACCCACGTCCCCGGGGTGACGCTCCTGGGCGACGCCGCCCACCTGATGCCACCCTTGGGGGCGGGCGCGAATCTCGCGATGCTGGAGGGCGCCGAACTCGCCGAGGCCATCGCCGCCCAGCCACGGCCCGAAGACCTGGACAAGGTCGTCCGTGCCTTCGAGGAACGGATGTGGGCACGAGCGGGGCGGTGGGCGAAGATGACGACCGCCGGCCTGGAACGGCTCGTGAGCCCCGACCCCGCCCAGGCCATCGCCCTCTTCGACGAGGTCCAGCCATCCTGATGCGTTGAGGACGGCTGTCGAGCCGCGGTCGGCTATGCGCGGTCGTGGAGCGTGACGTGATAGCCGTCGGGGTCGGCGAAGGCGAAGGTCCGGCCGAAGGGGCCGTCGATCGGCGCGGAGACGATGGTGTGGCCGTCGGCGACGAGTGTGTCGTGGATGGCCTGGACGTCGGTGGCGTGGAACCAGAGGGCGACACCGATGCCGGGCTGGGCGACGGATGCGAGGTCGGTGCCGGGAATGAGGTCGCGCAGCGCGAACGCGATCGGCTTGGTCTCGAACACGACGGCGTGCGGAGGGCCGGCCGGCGAGCGCACGAGGCCCAGGTACTGCTCGTAGAACGCCTGCGACACGTCGAGGTCGCGCACTTGCAGCGAGATGAAGTCGGGGCCGATGGCGGGCATGGTGACACTCCTTCGTTACGTGTCAGTTTTCTGACACGCAGCAAGGTATGTCAGAATACTGACATGGGTCAAGAAAGGGCCGGCGTCGACCTGGAGACGTCACTGGGCTATCTGCTGAAGGAAGCGTCGAGCGCTCTGCGCGCGGCGATGGAGGAAGTGCTGCGACCGCTCGGCATGAGCGTGACGCACTACTCCTGCCTCGAACTCCTGGCGCAACGACCGGGCCTGTCGAACTCCGAGCTCGCGCGGGGCACGTTCGTGACCCGGCAGACGATGAACGTGCTGCTCCAGGCCCTGGAACGGGACGGCTACGTGACCAGGCCCGCCGAGGCACCCGTCGGCAAGGCGCTTCCCACACGGCTCACACCGAGCGGCCGTCGAAGCCTCGAAAAGGCGAGCGCGGCCGTCCGGTCCGTCGAGGCGAGAATGCTGGCCGGGCTGAGCGAGAGCGAGCAGTCGGAGGCGTTCCGGCTCCTCCAGGGCATGGTCCGTTCCCTGCGCGATGCCCCCGAGGGCGCCTAGCGGATCAGGAGCCGAAGCCCCGCACGGTTTCGTACCCTGGCGGACATGCGGATGCGTCCCACCCTTCACTGGACCCCTCCCTCCGACCTGCCGCCGGGCACCACGGATCTGCGCCCGGTGGTCGAGGCGGTGCGTGCCGGTGGTGTCCTCGTGCTGAGCGGGGCGGGTATCTCCACGGAGTCGGGCATCCCCGCCTACCGGGGCGAGGGCGGAAGTCTCAGCCGGCACACCCCGATGACCTACCAGGACTTCACCTCCAGCCCGCGCGCCCGGCAGCGGTACTGGGCGCGCAGTCATCTCGGGTGGCGTACGTTCGGCCGCGCGCTGCCCAACGCCGGTCACCGGGCCGTGGCCGCGTTCGGGCGGCACGGGGTGCTCTCGGGTGTGATCACGCAGAACGTCGACGGTCTGCACCAGGCCGCCGGCAGTGAGGGGGTCGTGGATCTGCACGGGCGGCTGGACCGGGTCGTGTGTCTGTCGTGCGGAGCGGCCGGTTCGCGCGGCGAACTCGCCGTACGGCTGGAGGCGGCCAACGCCGGATTCGCGCCGACGGTCGCGGAGATCAACCCCGACGGTGACGCCGATCTCACCGATGACCAGGTCGGTGACTTCCGGGTCGTGCCCTGTGGGGAATGCGGCGGCGTGCTCAAGCCGGACGTGGTGTTCTTCGGTGAGCCGGTGCCGGTCCAGCGGATCGAGCACTGTCGGCGGCTGGTCGGTGAGGCGTCCTCGCTGCTGGTGCTGGGTTCCTCGTTGACGGTGATGTCGGGGCTGAGATTCGTCCGTCAGGCGGCTCAGGCCGACAAGCGGGTGTTCATCATCAACCGGGACCCGACACGGGGCGATCAGTTCGCCGTCACCCGCGTCGCGCTCCCCCTCGGGACCGCCCTCACGACGATCGCTTCCCAGCTGGACATCGCCGTCGACGGGCAGCCGGCAGCGTAGCGCGACGCGGAGCGCGGGGCGCCCTGGTGTGGGCGCCCCGCCGGTGTGTTGTCCGTCGTCAGTCGGTCAGTCCTCCGGGGTCAGGGCGACCTCGGCGCTGCCCGAGAGGGACGGCAGGCCCGCAGGGGGCGTGTCCGTGTAGGTGGCGTTGAAGACCGCCTTCAGGTTGTCCGAGCCGGAGTGACCGCCGTCCACGAACGTCTTGAAGGAGCCGGAGCAGCCGTTGCTGGTGGACAGCGGGTGGCCGTGGGTGTCGTGGCCGAGGATGAAGGAGACGCTGACCTTGGCGCAGTCCACCGGCTGGTCGTCGGTGACGGTGACCTGCCAGGTGACCGTGTCACCCCAGTGGAACGGGGTGCCGCCGTGCGGGGCCGGGTCGGTGGTGAGCGAGACGACCGGCGCCTTGTTGCCGACCACGACCGGAACCGAGGCGGAGGCCGAACGGCCGGTGCTGTCGGTGACCTTCAGCGTGGCGTCGTAGACCCCGTTCTTGTCGAAGGTGTGCTTCGGGTCGGCCGCCCTGGAGTCGACGGTGCCGTCGGCGTCGAAGTCCCAGGCGTAGCGCAGGGCGTCGCCGTCGGCGTCCTTGGTGCCGGCGCTGGAGAACTGGACCGTCAGCGGGCTGGTGCCGTTGACGACGTCGGCCGCGACCTTGGGCTCCGGGGTGCGGTTGCCGCGGACGAAGTCGATGCGGGAGAGCTGGGCCTCGGGCAGCTCGGCGAAGTACCCGGTGCCGTACTCCAGGACGTACAGCGCGCCGTCGGGGCCGAACTCGGCGTCGATCGGACCGTCCGTGACGATCCCGGGGATCGCGTCCTCGATCTTCAGGACCTCGTTGTTCTTGCCGAGGGTGAGTGCTTTCATCTGGTCGCGGGTCCACTCGTAGAAGAGCGGCTTGCCGTCGAAGTACTGGGGCCAGCGGTTGGCGGCCTTGTTGTGCTTGTCGTAGCGGTAGGCCGGGCCGCCCATGGGGCCGATGCCGCCGGTGCCTAGTTCGGGGAACTTCGGGGTGGCGCCGTAGCCGTAGACGATCTCCGCGTTCTCGACCGGGGGCAGTTCGCTGCGGCCGGTGTTGTGGCGCGAGTCGTTGACGGGCTTCGCGCAGTTGAAGGCGCCGCTGGAGGTCTGGGTGGCGAAGTCGTAGTCCTGGTAGGGCTGGTCCGTTGTCACGCAGAAGGGCCAGCCGTAGTTGGCCGGGCGGTCGATGACCATCCAGCGGCCCTGACCGGCGGGGCCGCGGCCCGGGTTGGCGGTGTTGGCGTCGGGTGAGTAGTCGGCGACGTAGACCTCACCGGTCTTGTCGTCCACGCCGAAGCGGAAGGGGTTGCGCAGGCCCATGGCGTAGATCTCGGGCCGGGTCTTCGCGGTGCCCGGCGCGAAGAGGTTGCCGTCGGGTATCGCGTAGCCGCCACCCCGCTTGACCTTGATGCGAAGGACCTTGCCGCGCAGGTCGTTGGTGTTGCCCGCGGTGCGGCGCGCGTCGTAGGCGGGGTTGCGGTCGGGGCGGTCGTCGAGCGGGGCGTAACCGTCCGAGGAGAACGGGTTGGAGTCGTCGCCGGTCGACAGGAACAGGTTGCCCTTGTGGTCGAAGTCGATCTTGCCGCCGACGTGGCAGCAGATGCCGCGGTCGGCGGGCACGTCGAGGATCTTCTGTTCGGTGTTGTAGTCGAGCTTGTTGCCCACCAGCTTGAACCGCGAAAGCCTTGTGTATCCCTTGTACTTGGCGAAGTCGGCGGCCGTGCCGAACTGCGGGGCGTCGCCTTCGTTGACGCCCGGGGTGGCGGGGTCGTCCATGGGGGTGTCGAGGCGGGGCGAGTAGTAGAGGTAGACCCAGTGGTTCTTGGCGAAGCCGGGGTCGACGGCGATGCCCTGCACGCCTTCCTCGTCGTGCTGGTAGAGCCCGGCGGGGCTCTTCTTCATGTCTGCCGCAAGGAAGTTGACGCCGCTCTTGGGGTCGTGGATGCGGACCTCGCCGGTGCGTGCCGTGTGCAGCACCCGCCGGTCGGGCAGGACGGCCAGGGCCATGGGCTCGCCCGGGCGGTCGTTGAGGGTGACCTTCTGGAAGTCCGACGAGGTCGGCGGGGTGGGGTCCGACGGGTGGGCCTGGGCTGCGGGCAGGGGCAGCAGCCCAATGGCTCCGGCCAACGCGGCCGCCCCGAAGAGGGTGACGATCCGTCTGTTACGCACTCAGAACTCCTTTGATCTGAACAGTGGGTGACAGGACGTCAGTTGCAGGCACGCAGGGCCGCGAGGTTGTCGTAGCCGATCTTGGCGAAGTCCAGGGACTGGCCGGGCACGGTCGTGCTCGGTGCGTTGTCCTGCTCGACCATCGGGTTGTGGTAGTTCTTCGCGCCCACCCGGGTGAAGAACTTCCGGTAGTCGATGTCGCCCGTGCCGAAGGGCACCATGTCGTAGCCCAGGCCGCTCTGGAGGTTCACGACGCCGTCCTTGGCGTGGAAGAGCGGGAAGCGGTGGGTGTTGCGGGCCACGAGCGCGGCCGGGTCGAAGACGTTCTCGCGCTGCGAGCCGTCGTGGGCGGTGTACGTGTGGAACTTGTACTGGGCCACGTGTGCCCAGAACACGTCCAGCTCCAGGTACACGTTCTTGCGGTCCGTCACCTTCAGGAAGTACTCCAGCTTCCGGATGCCGGAGCTGCGGGTCGGCTTGCCCTGGGCGTCGAGCGGGCCGCCGTCGAGCAGGAAGTCGTAGGCCGCGTCGTGGTTGTGGGTGTAGAGCTTGATGCCCTCGCCGCGGGCGACGGCGCCCAGGGTGTTCCACTTCTCCGCGGCCACGTCCCAGTCCGCGCGGTAGCGGGTGTTGGTGGGGTCGGCGCCGGTCCCCATGTGCTCCATGCCGAGGATGTTGGCGATCTCCAGGAAACGCTTGAACGTGTCGAGGTCGGACGAGGTCAGCGGCCAGGACGGCGGGATGTAGCCGTGGCTGCCCTGCGCCCGCAGGCCGTACTCGTCGAGCCAGGAGCGCAGCAGCCTCGCGCCCGCCACCGTGCCCAGATCGGCGCCGCCGGGCGCGTTGGCGTGCTGGCCGTAGCCGGCGAACTCCACCTGGCGGTAGCCGAACCGGGACAGCTGCCGGAACACCTCGCGGAAACCGGAGGGCAGGTCGGAGGCGAGCGGGTCGCGGCCGACGGCGTCACGGACGGTGTAGAGGATGATGCCGCGCTTGTCCGGGGGCACCAGAGCGGAACGTCCCCGGTCACCGGCGGCGGCTTCGGCTCTGTCCTGTGCGAGCGCGGGCGAGGCGCCGAAGACCGGGGCGGCGATCGCCACGGCGGCGGTGGCGGTGCAGGTGCTGAGGAAACGGCGGCGGCTGACGCCGAGCGTGCGGCGCAGGGCGTCGCCGGTGACGGCTTCGTCGTTGAACGCGGTCACAGGGGTCTCACTTTCGTTGTCGCGATGCTGCGGGTGCCTGACGGACGCCGGCTCACCAGAGGGACGGCGCGCCGCAGGAGGTGGCCGCTGGGCGGCCGAACACTGCGCGCGGGGGGTGGAGTTCTGAAACGAGCGGACCTTCGTCGTCGCTCGTGAAGGGACGCGGCCGTGGGCTGTTGCCGCGCGGGGACGACGGATCAGGAAGCGTTCCGCAGCCGGTCGGCGAACGACAGCAGCGCGGTGAACTGCTCCGTCAGCCCCGACGGACCCGCGTCGGGGTCCTTGAAGTAGAAGCCCAGCTCCGGGAGGGGGCCGGACAGACCCGCCTCATGGGCGCGGGCGACCAGGCGGGCGAGGTCCAGCACGAGCGGTGCGGCCAGGGCCGAGTCGCAGCCCTGCCAGATGGTCTGCAGGATCATGCGCGAGCCGAGGAAGCCCTCGAAGGCCACATGGTCCCAGGCGGTCTTCCAGTCGCCGAGCACGGGGACGTCGTCGATGTGCACCTCGCCCTGCGGGGTGTGCCCGAGGGTGTCGGCCAGGACGCGTTCCTTGCCGGCGTTCTTCGCCGCCGCCGCGCCCGGGTCGGCCAGCGCCGCCCCGTCGCCGCCGCCGAGGAGGTTGGTACCGGACCAGGCCCTGACGTGCAGGGCGCGTTGGACGAACATCGGGGCGAGCGCGGCCCGCAGCAGCGTCTGGCCGGTCTTGCCGTCGCGGCCCGCGTGGGGCAGTCCGGCGGCCGCGGCGGCTTCCGTCAAGGCCCGGGTGCGCAGCCCGGTGGACGGCGTGAAGTTGACGTAGGGACAGCCGGCTCGCACGGCGGCGGCCGCGTAGAGGGAACTGGCGGGCAGCCGTACGGCGTCCGGGGCGGGCAGTGGCTCCGTGGAGGAGACGTTGACCACGACCACGCGCGCCAGTGCGTGGCGCTGGCGGAACGAGGCGAGGTCGGCGGCGAGGTCGGCGATGAGTTCCTCGTCGTCGCGAGCGTCGTCCGGGAGCGGGCCTCCGAGGCGTATCTCCTCGTCGGCGGCCCGGAGTTCGGCGCGTACGGCGGGGGCGAGCCCGTGCGGCAGGACGCCGGCCTCGGTGAGCTGTTCGGCCCGTTTGGGCAGCGGGCAGTGGGCGGTGTCGTGGCCGCCGAAGACGAGCGTGGACAGGGCCGGCAGACCGGTGCCGTCGAACGGCTGTGTCTCGGTGACCATGCCGGTCGGCGGGTGCAGTTGGGCGGTGACCGCCGCGCATCCGGTGACGGCGGTGGTGGCGACCGATCCGCGGGCTCCGACGAACCAGACGCCGGTGCGCGCGGTGCGCTCGCCGGTCCGGGGCTGCGATGCGTTCACGTCGTTGTTCACGAACTGCCTCCCTGCCATGTCGCTGTGCCATGTCGCTGTGCCGAGGTGATGTGGAGGACGGTGGGTGGGGGCTCGGTGGCCTCCCGCCCACCGCCGGCATAGGGGCGGCTTTGGCCGCGGTCCGGGAGGGCTGCTCCCGGGTGGACGCGGTTACGGCGTGCGGGTGAGCGGCGAAGGGCCGCGGGTGTTGAGCAAGTCGGTCTCGGGGGGCGGGGGGTCGGCCGTACGACCTGTTGGCGCCGTCAGTGTCGAACCACTGTGTGGTTCCTGTGCACGAAAGGGACCGTAGCCCCGTTCGTCTGTGGCGGGAACCCCTTGTGCACGAAGAAGACGAACTTCTTCCAGGACGAGGACAAAGCGGGGTTGGGGGTGAACAACCCCGCTTCAGCGTCGGTCAGTTGCCGCCACCTGCGAAGGCGGCGTCGAAGGAGGTGGTCGGGGGGTGAACGGGCGTGTAGACGGAGTTCTTCTCGGCGCTCTCCTCCACAGCGGCGAGCACCCGCTGCACCTGGAGACCGTCCGCGAAGGACGGCATCGGGTCGGTGCCGGACGCGATGGCCTCGACGAGGTCGCGGGCCTGGTGGACGAAGCTGTGCTCGTAGCCGAGACCGTGGCCCGGCGGCCACCAGCCCTCCAGGTAAGGGTGATCCGGCTCGGTGACGACGATCCTGCGGAACCCCGCGGTCGCGGCGGGCTCCTGATGGTCGTGGAAGGACAGTTCGTTGAGCCGCTCCAGGTCGAAGGCGAGCGAACCGAGCTCGCCGTTCACCTCCAGCCGCAGGGCGTTCTTGCGACCCGACGCCATCCGGGTGGCCTCGAACACGGCGAGCGTCCCCGAGGAGAACCGGCCGGTGAAGACGGCCGCGTCATCCACCGTCACCGGCCCGCGCCGCGAGCCGCCCGAAGCGGTCAGACCGGAGGAGGCACCGTCCAGGCGCGGACGTTCCTTGATGAAGGTCTCCACCTGGGCGGAGACCCCGACCAGCGGCTCACCCGTCAGATACTGCGCGAGATCGACGATGTGCGCGCCCAGGTCGCCGAGCGCCCCCGAGCCCGCGTGCTCCCGCTGAAGCCGCCAGGTGAGCGGGAAGTCGGGGTCGACCAGCCAGTCCTGGAGGTAGCTGACCCGCAGGTGCCGCAGCGCTCCGAGCCTGCCGTCGGCGATGAGGCGGCGGGCGAAGGTGAGGGCGGGCACCCGCCGGTAGTTGAAGCCCACCATCGCCAACTGCCCACGGGCCCGGGCCGCTTCGGCGGCCGCGACCATGGCCTCCGCCTCGGCGACCGAGTTGGCCAGCGGCTTCTCGCACAGCACGTGCTTGCCCGCCTCCAGTGCCGCGATGGCGATCTCCGCGTGGCTGTCGCCCGGTGTGCAGACGTCGACGAGCTGCACGTCGTCGCGGGCGATGAGGGCGCGCCAGTCGGTCTCCGCCGCGGCCCAGCCGTGCCGGTCGGCCGCCGCCCGTACGGCGTGCGCGTCGCGGCCGGCGATCGCGGCCATGACCGGCCGCAGCGGCAGGTCGAACACGTGCCCAACGGTGCGCCACCCCTGTGAGTGGGCGGCGCCCATGAACGCGTAGCCGACCATGCCCACGCCGAGCGTGGGCGGTGCGGTCCGGTTGTCCCTCTGTTCCATACGGGGTTCCACGCGGCCTTCCATACGGGCTTCCATACGGATGTCCTCCTCGTCGGAGTGTCACTGACTCATCGCTGTGCTCGCGCGGGCTCGCGGCCCGGCTAGGTCAGATGAAGCCGGTCGGCAGGTACTGGTCGACGTTGTCCTTGGTGACCACGGCCGAGTAGAGCGTCAGCGAGGACGGGATCTCGAACTCGGCGAGGCCGCCGACGCCCTTGCTCTGGCCGAGGGCACGGGCGAGGTCGATGGCGGAGGCGGCCATCGTGGGCGGGTACAGCACGGTCGCCTTGAGGACGCTGTTGCCGGCCTTGATGGCGTCCATCGCGGACTTGGCGCCCGCGCCGCCGACCATCAGGAAGTCGTCGCGGCCGGCCTGGTCGATGGCGCGCAGTGCGCCGACGCCCTGGTCGTCGTCGTGGTTCCACAGGGCGTCGAAGTTCGACTGGGCCTGGAGGAGTTGGGCCATCTTGGCCTGCCCGGACTCCACCGTGAAGTCGGCGGCCTGACGGGCGACCTTCCTGATGTTCGGGTAGTTCTTCAGGGCGTCGTCGAAGCCCTTGGTGCGCTGCTGGGTCAGTTCGAGGTTGTCGAGGCCGGCGAGTTCGACGACCTTGGCGTTCTTCTTGCCCTTGAGCTGCTCGCCGATGTAGTGCCCGGCGTTGAGGCCCATGCCGTAGTTGTCGCCGCCGATCCAGCAGCGGTAGGCCTGCGGGGAGGCGAAGACACGGTCGAGGTTGATGACGGGGATGCCGGCCCGCATGGCCTGGAGACCGACCTGGGTGAGGGCCTTGCCGTCGGCCGGCAGGATCACCAGGACGTCGACCTTCTTGTTGATCAGCGTCTGGATCTGACCGATCTGGGCGGCGGTGTCGTTGGAGCCCTCGGTGATCTCCAGGGTGACGTCGGAGTACTTCTTCGCCCGGCTCTTGGCGTTGTCGTTGATGGCGTTGAGCCAGCCGTGGTCGGCCTGCGGGCCGGCGAAGCCGATGGTGACGGCCTTGCCGGGCTTGTCGTCGGCGACCGGGGCGTTGTCCGCGGCCGGTTCCTGGTCCTTGGTCTCGTTGCTGGTGCAGGCCGTCAGCAGCGCTCCTGCGGACACGGCTGCGGTGCCGAACAGCAGTGCTCTGCGGCTGGTGGCGGGGGTTCTTGCCATGGTGGATCGACCCTTCGACTGGGCGGTGTGCGTCAGGACGGGGTGGCGGGGGGCCGGACGGCGGTGTCAGGGGCCGCCATCCGGCGGCGTACGGCACGGGCGGCGTCAGGTGTCCCCGTGCGGTGAGCGGCGCTGGACCAGGACGGCGGCGACGATGATCGCGCCCTTCGCGATCTGCTGGACAGCGGTCTCGAGGTTGTTGAGGGCGAAGATGTTGGTGATCGTGGTGAAGATCAGCACGCCGAGCACGGAGCCGGTGATCGTGCCGCGGCCGCCGCTGAGCAGCGTCCCGCCGATGATCGCCGCGGCGATGGCGTCCAACTCATAGAGGTTGCCGTTGGTGTTCTGGCCCGAACCGGCAAGGACGATCAGCATGAAGGCGGCGATGCCGCAGCACAGTCCGGACAGCAGGTAGAGGTAGAGGCGCTGGCGGCGGACGTCGATGCCGGCCAGGCGTGCCGCCTCCGCGTTGCCGCCGACCGCGACGGTGCGCCGGCCGAAGGTGGTGCGGTTGAGCAGCAGCCAGCCGATGACGGTGACCGCGGCGAAGATCAGGACGAGGGGCGGGATGCCGAGGACGTAGGAGTCCCGGCCGCCGAGATCGAGCACCGACTGGACGGTCACGACCTGGGTGCTGCCGTCCGTGATCTGCAGGGCCAGGCCCCGGGCGGAGGCGAGCATGGCCAGCGTCGCGATGAACGGGACCATCCTGCCGTAGGCGATGAGCAGGCCGTTCACCAGTCCGCAGCCCACACCGACGACCACGGCGGTGAAGAGGATGCCCGCGAAGCCGAAGTCCTGTGTGGCCACGGTCGTCGCCCACACCGAGGCGAGCGCGACCATCGCGCCGACCGACAGGTCGATGCCGCCGCTGGTGATGACGAACGTCATGCCGACGGTGACAACACCGATCACGGACGCCTGGGTGAGCACGAGTTGCAGATTGCTGGTCGCCAGGAACTCGTCCGGCGCGGTGATCCCGCCGACCGCGACGAGGACGGCGAGGACTCCGAGCAGGGACAGCGTGCGCACGTCCCACCGCAGTCCGGTCAGGCGTGAACTCCCGTTCTCCTCCGCGGATTTCGCGGCGGACGTCGGCGCGTCCTTCGGCGCCGCGGTGGCCGGCTGCGTCATGACGTCGGGCTCCCTTCCATCACAAGATCGAGTACGCGGTGCTCGTCGAGCTCCCGGGCGTCCGCCGTGTGGACGACGCTGCCTTCGCGGAGCACGAGCACCCGGTCGGCGAGGCCCAGCACCTCGGGCACCTCGCTGGACACGAGGAGTACGGCCAGGCCCTCGTCGGCCAGCCGGCGGATCACGGCGTAGAGCTCGGCCCGGGCGCCGATGTCGACGCCCCTGGTCGGCTCGTCGAGGAGCAGGACCTTGCAACCGCGCAGCAGCCAACGGGCGAGCACGGCCTTCTGCTGGTTGCCGCCGGACAGAGTCCTGATCGCGGTGTCGGGGTTGTCCGGCCGCAGGGACAGTTCCCGGACCGCCTGGTGGGTCGCGGCCCGTTCGCCGCGCCGGTCGATCCAGCCCGCGCAGGCGAACCGGGACAGGGTGGAGACCGAGACGTTGCTGCTGACGGACTCCTGCATCAGCAGGGCCTGCGCCTTGCGTTCCTCGGGCGCGAGGCCGATGCCGGCGCGCACGGCGGCGCGTACGCTCCCCGGTCGCAGAGGGCTGCCGTCGACGAGCACCCGGCCGGCGTCGGGTTTGCGGGCCCCGTAGATGGTCTCCAGGATCTCGGAGCGCCCCGAGCCGACGAGTCCGGCCAGGCCGACGATCTCCCCGGGCCGCAGCTCCAGGTCGACGGGCGCGAACTCCCTTCGCCGGGCCAGCCCTTCGACCTTCAGCACCGGCTCCCGCTGCGCGGCGAACCCGGCCGCGGGGCGTTCGGGGAAGACGTACTCCACGTTCCGCCCGGTCATCAGGGCCACGACCTCGTGGGTCGGGGTCGACTCGGCGGGCAGGCCACCCGCGACCGACCGGCCCTCCTTGAGGACGGTGACCCGGTCGCCGATGCGCCGGATCTCCTCCAGGCGGTGCGAGATGTAGATGACGGCGACGCCTTCGGCGGTCAGATCGGCCACGATCCGGAAGAGGTTGTCGACCTCTTCGGGGTCGAGCGCGGCCGACGGCTCGTCCATCACGATCAGCCGCACCTCGTGGGAGAGGGCGCGGGCCATGGAGACGATCTGCTGCTGGGCCGCCGACAACTCGCCGACGAGCCGGGCGGGTTCGATCTCCGCGTGCCCGAGGCGTTGCAGCAGCCGCGCGGTCGCGGTGCGGGCGGCGGCGCCGCGGACGACGAATCCGGCGGAGGTGGGTTCGTGTCCGAGGAAGACGTTCTCGGCGACGGACAGGCCCTCGACCAGGTCGAGTTCCTGGTAGATGGTGGCGATGCCGAGGCGCATGGCGGCGATCGGTGACCCCAGGGTGACGGGCTCGCCCCGCCAGGTGATCTCACCGTCGTCGGGCTGGTGGGCGCCGGCGAGCACTTTGATCAGCGTGGACTTGCCGGCACCGTTCTGGCCGAGGAGGCAGTGGACTTCACCGGCCTCGACCTCGAGGTCCACACCGTCCAGGGCGCGGACACCCGGGAAGGACTTGGTGATGCCGGACATGGTGAGCAGGGGTGGTTGTGGTGCCATGAGGAATCCCCTCGGCGGATGCGGGCCGTGAGTGGGCAGGGCAGGGCTGGGCACGGAGGAGCTGAGCAGGGCGGGGCAGGCGTGCGAGAGAGCGAAGGGGCCGAGCGACTCGACGCGCGATGGCCCTGGCTGGTGCCGTGCAGGGTGAGGCGGCTCTCAGGGTGTCTCGGGGTTGCCGAGGGGTCCTGGGGTGTGCGGTGTCACTGGCAGGGTTGTGGTGACGCTTGATCGACGTGTTGCCACATGTTTGTTGCTACGGCGCCGGTCAGGCCGGCGAGAAGACGTGGTCGCTGATGAGGCGGGCCGCGCCGATGGCTCCGGCCACCGGCCCCAACTCCCCCAGCACGATCGGCAGGTTGCCCGTGGCCAACGGCAGGGACTGCCGGTACACCTGGGTCCGGACACTGGCCAGCAACGTGTGACCCAGTCCGGTCACACCTCCGCCGATGACCACCAGCCCCGGATTGAAGAAACTGACGAGTCCGGCGACGACCTGACCCAGACGCTTGCCGCCCTCCCGGATGAGTTCCAGAGCCACCGTGTCCCCCGCCGCGGCGGCGGCCGACACATCCGCGGCGGTCAGGCTTCCCGCTGTCTCCAGCCGGGTGGCGAGATACGCCGACCGGCCCTCACGGGCGGCCTGTTCCGCGTCCTCGGCCAGCGCGGCGCCGCTGAAGTGGGCTTCCAGGCAGCCCCGGTTGCCGCAGGCGCAGGGCCGTCCGTCGGGCACCGCCTGGATGTGCCCGATGTCGCCGGCGCTGCCGGTGACACCCCGGTGGACGCCCCCGCCGACCACGATGCCGCAGCCGATACCGGTACCGATCTTCACGCAGAGGAAGTCGCCCACGGAACGGGCGACACCCGCGTGCTGCTCCCCCATCGCCATCAGGTTCACGTCGTTGTCGACCATCACCGGACAGCCCAGTTCCTGACTGAGCGCCTCCCGCACCGGGAAGCCGTCCCAGCCCGGCATGATCGGCGGCGCGACCGGCACGCCCTCGGGAAAACGGACCGGCCCCGGCACACCGATACCGGCACCGTCGAAACCCTCCGCCAGCCCCGCCGCCTTCAACTTCGCGGCCATGGACAGGACTTGCTCGAAGACCGCGACCGGACCTTCACGGACGTCCATGGGCTGGTTGAGATGGCCCAGGACCTCCAGCTCCGCGTTGGTGACGGCGACGTCGACCGAGGTCGCGCCGATGTCGACGCCGAGGAAGCGCAGCCCCGGGTTGAGCCGGATGTTGTGCGACCGACGGCCGCCGCGGGACGGGGCCAGCCCGTCCGCGACCACCAGCCCGGTCTCCAGCAGCCGGTCGACTTCCACGGCCAGTTTGGACCGCGACAGGTCGACCAGGTCGCCCAGCTGGGCACGGGAGTTGGACCCGTTGTCACGCAGGAGGCGAAGCAGCCGCGCCTGATGTGCGTTCTCAGGCCGAGCAGTCATCCGTCGCACGGTCCCTCCTCCCCTCACCCACGGCCGGGAACCAGGCGCCGTCTCCACCGACCGCGCCACCAGGCTGTCGGAGAGGAACGTAACAACCATTTTCCAGACTGGGAAGTACTTGAGCATGAGATGCGGCGATCTTTTTCCACACTCAGGACAAAGTCGGGGTGGTGGGACGTGGCCAGGGGTACGCGAAGGGCCGCCGCCCCCTGTGGAAGGGGACGGCGGCCCTGATGTCCGGTGTCATCGAATTGGCAGCGCTGAGGGAGTCAGTCCTCCGTCGGCCGGGATGAGGGCCTCCGCAGCAGCCACTGCCCGAACCCCCGACGCGCGGGCCGCACCACCACGCTGCCGTAGGCCTTCTGGCCGACCAGTTCCACGCGCAGCCTGACCGGTGTACCGTCCGGCGGCGTCCGCGTGGAGCGGTGTTTGAGCGGGCAGTGGATCCGGGTCAGTCCGTCGGCATCGATCTCGACGCCCGGCCCCGTGACCAGTGTCAGGGTCTTGCCCGTCATGGCGACGTCGATCTGCAGGGTGCCCTGCGTGATCACGGCCTCGGTGAAGTCGAGCGTGACGTCGCACCAGCTCACCGCGAGCTCCAGCCGCCGCGGCAGCACCCAACGCCCTGTCCGCTTGACCGCCCCGCTGAACACGTGGTCGATCCGGACGACGTCCTTGGGCACCACGCCCCCGGCCGCGGCACCGCCCGCCGGTGTCGACGCCACGGGCAGATCCGCGGTGAGCCCGGCCAGTTCGTCCAGCGTCCGCGCCGACAGGGCGGCTTCCAGCCGCTCGTCCAACTCGTCCGCCGTCAGCAGGCCGTCCCCCGCGGCGATCCGCAGTACGTCCACCACGCGGTCCCGGTCGGCATGAGAGGCACGCAGCCCGGGCGACGAACCGGGGCCGGAGTGTTCTCCGGTGGGCGACATCTCTCCCGACATGCTTCCGTCCTGCTCCTGTCCGACGTCTCCGCGCGGCGCGGGCAGCGACGGTGCACGGCATACGGCATCCATCATGCCGGGGCCCGCGCGCCACGACAACGACTCAGGGTAGGGCCAAGGGATCGCTGAAGGGCGATGAAGGGCGATGCCTTTCTTCAGGAGCCGCGTCACGGCTCGTAGACTCACGCTGTGGCATTCATGAGCACCCCGCACTGCTGCTTCCTGTGATCGGAAGGCGTTGAGGGCGAGGCCGGACGGCGTCGCCCTCCTCGGTGTGCCTGCCGCGTGAACTACGTTCCCGGTGCTGCCCGTTCCTCCCGGAGGGCAGTGACGCTGACGCTCTGAGCGCGCGTTCAGGCACGGTCTCTTTCCCTTCGGCCCTGCCAGGAGCGCCTCGTGCCCGTGTTGCTTCCCCCTGCCCTCGAACGATCCCTCGACCTGTTGCGCTGCCCGACCTGCCGCGGGCGCCGACTCCGCCCCGACCGCGGGGCGTTGCGCTGCCCGGTCGGCCACACCTTCGACATCGCCCGCCACGGTTACGCGGGCCTGCTGACCGGCACGCGTGCCACCAGCGGCGACGACGCGGCCATGGTCCAGGCCCGGGACCGCTTCCTGGCGACCGGCGCCTACGCACCCATCCGCCAGGCCGTGGCCCGCCTGGCGGCCGACGCCGCGCCGGAGCGGGGCACGGTCCTCGATGTCGGATGCGGGACGGGCTACTACCTGGCCGGCGTACTCGACCATCTGCCCACCGCCCGCGGACTGGGGCTGGACACATCGGTGCGCGCGCTGCGCTCGGCGGCCCGGGCCCACGACCGAGCCGCCGCGGCGGCCTGGGACGTCTTCCGCCCCTTCCCGCTCGCCGACGGAGTCGCCGACGTCGTCCTGAACGTGTTCGCCCCGCGCAATCCGGCCGAGTTCCACCGCGTACTGCGCCCGACCGGCCGACTGGTCGTGGTCCGTCCCACCGGTCGGCATCTGGCCGAGCTGCGCCACCGGTTGGCGGGGATGGTCTCGGTCGACCGGTCCAAGGAACAGCGCCTGCACCGGGCGCTGGCCCCTTGCTTCGAGGCCGTCGACACCGCCCAGGTGGAGTACTCCATCCCCCTGCCCCGGAGGGAAGCCCGGGACCTGGTGGCGATGACGCCGAGCGCGCGGCACGTGAGCGATACGGATCTCGACGACATCGGCCGCCTGCCCGACCGGCTCACCGTCTCGGTGCTGGCCACCGCCTACCGACCGCAGCGATGACGAGACCCTCGACAGGTGGCCGCGCTCGGCGGCTCGTCAGCCTCACCCAGCCGATCCCGACCCCATGACACCGTTCAGCTACGCCCGTACCCCCGGCTAGGCTGACGGCCGCGAAAGACACACCGAGCTCGGTCCGGTCGGACGAGGCGAAAGGCAGGACGCTGATGACCTCCGGTCCCGGACTGGGCTACCACCCCGCCATGCTCGCGCTGCGGCTCGTGCTGGAGGTCACCGCGTTGGTGTGCTTCGGATACTGGGCCTGGCGCGTCTCCCCGCAGGGGCTGCGGTACGTCACGGTGGTGGCCGTGCCGGTCCTGGTCGCCGCGGCCTGGGGGGTCTTCGCGACGCCAGGCGACGAGTCCCGGTCCGGAAACACGGTCGTGGCGACCCCCGGCCCCCTGCGGCTGCTGCTCGAACTCGCCGTCTTCTTCGGCGGCGCGGCGGCCCTCTATACGGCGGGGGCCCACACCGCCGCCCTGGTGCTCACGATCGTCCTGGTGACCTACCACGCCGCCTCGCTCGACCGGATCGCGTGGCTGTTCCGGCACTGACGCACCACGAACTCCAGCGTGACCACAGCCCGTTGAGGGCGCTTTCAGGCCGACGGTCCGATGTCACCGCCCCTGTCCCGCGCCCATTCGGCAGGAGCGCAAAAGTGCGCCGCCCCGCAGACTGAACTGCGCGGCGGCGCACCCGATCACGCTCGCGATCCCGTTGCCCGACCGGGCCGGGGTCAGGCGGGGGTGATGTTCTCCGCCTGCGGGCCCTTCTGGCCCTGGGTGATGTCGAAGGTGACCGCCTGGCCCTCCTGCAGCTCACGGAAGCCGGAGGCGTTGATGTTGGAGTAGTGCGCGAAGACGTCCGGACCGCCGCCGTCCTGGGCGATGAAGCCGAACCCCTTCTCCGAGTTGAACCACTTCACGGTTCCGCTGGCCATGTTGATGCCTTTCCGTAGACGTACAGGAACCGCGCCGCGCGGCCCTGGAGGTGATCGTCCTGGTCCAGCACTGCACAGCAAAACGCCCACGCCAAAGCGCGGGCAGGTACTGCGAACCACGACAGCCGGGACTGACGCTACACGGCGGAACGGATCATCACCAGAGAGCAACAACTATGAAACCCCGCCAATGGCCTACGCCGGCATCACGGCGGGCTCGTACGGCAGTTGCCGCTCCGGCCTCAGCAGGGCGCGCGGAGCGGGGGCGGAAACCCGGTCCAGCGCAGGTCCTCCGGCAGATGACTCATGTCGTTGAGGACCAGGACACTCGCGGGCCGGTCCGCGGCGTAACGGATGACGGTGAGCGCGGCGTTGCCCTGATTGAGTCCCATCCAGCGCCAGGCCGGGGCGTCCATCGCGGCGCGCACCAGCCACGCGACCAGAAACGCGTGGGTGACGACCAGCTCGTGCCGAGGCGCGTCCCCCTCCTCGACCGGCCCCGTGAAGTCCCTCACCGCTTGGCGGGCCAGCTCCGCACCCCTCGCCCGCTCCTCGGCCGTCACCCACGCCAAGCGCGCCACCATCGTGTCGGCGAACGCCGCGGGCAGCTCCTCCCGCTCCGGGACGTACGGCACATAGTCGCCGGCCGCATCGGACTCCCGCAGCGCCACCTCACCCAACTGCTCCCCCACCAGCCGGGCCGTCTGCGCCGCACGGGGCAACGGACCATGGTGCACGGCCGTCAGCGGTACACCCTCCAGACGCTTGCCCAGCAGCTCGGCCTGCCGTCGCCCGGCCGAGGTCAGCTCGTTCTCGTCGGGTGTGGCCTCACCGTGACGAGCGAGATACAGGTATCGATCTTGCATACCGAGGTGGACGCCGCCCCGTCGGCCCTCGGTTCCCGACTGCTCACGTCAGGCGGTTCGTCCCTCCGGCTCATTGGCGGCTTCGGTCGTCTCCTGGAACGTCGTGATGGCCTCGCCGTTTACCCTCGCCCAGTTCGTCAGGACCTCGATGGGTTCGACGAGGGTCCGGCCGAGGTCGGTGAGGCGGTACTCGACGTGCCGTGGTGCTTCGGCGTGCCGTTCGACCAGGCCGTATCGCTGGAGTCGGCGCAGTGTCTGGGTGAGGACCTTGCGGGAGATGCCGCCGATGACGTCGACGAGCTCGCCGTGTCTGCGGGGCCCGCTGCTGAGTCCGTAGATCACGAGCACGGCCCACTTGTCGGAGATGATCTCGACCGCGAGGCGCGTGGGGCAGTCGGCGAGGAAGGCGGGGCCGGCCACGTTCTGCATGGGAATCGAAGGTACCAGGAGGTAACCGACGGCTTCGTAACGTCTTCCGCAAGCAACGAAACCAGCACCAGATGCGGAGGATCCACCATGCAACGAGTCGTCGTGTTCGACGAGTTCGGCGGTCCGGAGGTCATGCACGTCGTCGAGGAGCCGGTCGTCGAGCCCGCCGTCGGCGAGGTGCGGGTCAGGATCGAGGCGTTCGCCGTCAACCCGCTCGACCGGATGATGCGGTCCGGCACCTCGCCCGCGACCGTCCCCCTGCCCCACGCCCGTCTCGGCGTCGAAGGAACCGGCGTCGTCGACGCGTTGGGCCCCGGCACCGCCGGACTGAAGATCGGCGATCCCGTCATCCTCGCCGCCGTCCCGGACCCGAGCGCCCGGGGCAGTTACGCCGAGTACACCACGCTCCCCGCGAGCCAGGTCCTCCCCCGGCCCGCCGGGCTCGGCGTCACGGAGGCGGCGGCTGTGTGGGTCGCGTACTCCACCGCCTACGGCGCCCTCGTCGAGAAGGCGGGCATACGGCCCGGCGACCACGTCCTCATCACCGCCGCGTCCGGCGGTGTCGGCCGGGCGGCGATGCAGATCGCCCACCAGATCGGCGCCGTCCCCCTCGCCCTCACCCGGCACACCGCACGCAAGGGCGAACTCCTGGCCGCCGGTGCCGCCGCCGTCATCGCCACCGACGACGAGGACGTCGTCGAAGCCGTCCGCCGCCACACCGACGGGGCCGGCGCCGACATCGTCCTCGACGTGGTCATGGGCCCCGGCCAGCAGGAGCTCCTCACGGCGGCCCGCCCCGGCGGAACACTGGTCGCGGCGGGCTTCCTGGACCCGCGGCCCACCCCCTTCCCGAGCGGGCCGCCGCTCAGGATCTTCAGTTACCGCAGCTTCGAGCACACTCTCGACGCCGCTGTGGTGAAGCGCATGGCCGCCTTCCTGAGCGCCGGTGTGCGGCTCGGGTCGCTGCGGCCCGCCGTCGACAAGGTGTTCACCTTCGATGACGTCGTAGCCGCGCACCGCCGTCTCGAGTCGGGCTTGCACTCCGGGAAGATCGTCGTCACGGTCTAGCGGACCGGAGACGGAGGGAGCCGTCTTCAGGAACCGGTGGTCGTGCGGGCGTGCGGCGGGGTCCTGCGGTCCTCGTCCTGCGGTGGGCCGGCCGGTCCGGGGAGTCCATCGAGGCCCGCCTCCGGGTCCGATTGCGATTCCGTGCTCTCGCCCAGGAAACCGCCCGACTGGTGCTGCCACAGCTTGGCGTAGGCACCGTTCGTCGCGAGCAGTTCCTCGTGGGAGCCCTGCTCGACGACGGTTCCGCGGTCGAGGACGACGAGACGGTCCATGCCGGCGACGGTGCTCAGGCGGTGGGCGACGACCAGGGCCGTGCGTCCGTCCATCAACCGCCACAGGGCGTCCTGGACGAGGATCTCGCTCTCCGAGTCCAGTGCGCTGGTCGCCTCGTCGAGGAGCAGGATGGGGGCGTCGCGCAGGATGGCCCTGGCGAGGGCGACGCGCTGGCGCTGGCCGCCCGAGAGCTTCACTCCCCGCTCGCCCACCAAGGTGCCGAAGCCGTCGGGGAGTTGCTCGGCGAACTCGGTGACGTGCGCGGCGGCGGCCGCCGCGTGGATCTCCTCGTCGGTGGCGCCGGGCCGGGCGAAGGCGATGTTGTCGCGCAGGCTGCGGTGGAACATGGCGGGTTCCTGCGGGACGTACGCGATCAGTGAGCGCAGGTCGGTCTGGCGGAGCCGGCTGATGTCCTGACCGCCGATGACGATGCGTCCGTCGTCGATGTCCGACATCCGCAGCAGGAGCCGGGTGAGGGTGGTCTTGCCGCCGCCGGACCTGCCGACCAGGCCGATCCGGGCGCCCGCGGGCACGTCCAGGTCGAGTCCCCGGAAGATCGGCTGCGCGCCGGCGTGGGCGAAGGTGACCGCCTCGAAGCGGATGCCGGTGTCGCACGGCGCGAGCGGTTCCGGGTCGGCCGGGTCGAGCACGGTCGGCGGGTCCAGCAGCAGTTCCGTGAACTGCGCGGCCTCGGTCATCGAGCTTTCCAGGCGCCGGTAGATCTGGTTGAACTCGAACATGATCTGGGTCGCGTTGGAGTAGTACGTGAAGGCGACCACGATCTGCTCCACGCCCTGGTCCGGGCCGCCGAAGGCGATCGCGACCAGCAGGCCCAGCACGTTGGTCAGCACGGACATCGGGGCGATCAGGGTGTCGACGCGCAGATTGGCGTAGTCCCACGACCTCAGCGTCAGCCGCCGGGAGTCGGCGACACGGCTGCGGTGTTCGTCGGCCTCGCGGCGCTCGGCGGCGAACGCCCGGATGGTCTCCATGTTCGTCAGGCTGTCGGCGACATGGCCGGACACCCGCGCGAGCGCCGCCTCACGGTCGTTGACGAGCCTCTGCCGACGCCGGATCAACGGCGTGGCGGCCACCACGGTCAGCCCGATCATCACGAACAGGCCGACGACGAGCATCGGTTCGTAGCTCCACAGCACCACGGCACCGAACACCAGCGGGACGAGACTGCCCACGATCCGGAACGTCACCGTGTCGACGAAGTCCTCGAAGCGCTTGCCGAAGCTCAGCACCCGCTTGGTCAGGGAGCCGGCGAAGTTGTCGTGGAAGAACGCCGCGTCCTTGGCGAGGAGTTCGTCCATGCCGCTCACGTACAGGTGCTCCATGCCGAGGGCGTCCACGCGGTTCAGGCAGTACTGCCCGATCCGCCACACCACCTCGGCGAGCAGCAACACCCCGCCGAAGCCCAGTACGTACGGCAGCGCCGAGCCGAGCGTGAGACCGCCGTCATCGGAGGCCTGACCTGCCAGCTTGGCGATCAGCAGGGGGGCGACGTACCGGATGCCGGTGTTGCCGAGCGCCGGCAGCAGCAGCCCGGGCAGGGCCAGTCGTCGTAGTCGCATCAGTTCCCTGCCGTAGCGGCGCAGCGCCAGAACGACCGCGCTCCGTCCCGGCGTCGGCCCCTGGGTGTCTGTTGTCCCCATCACGCTCCCGGTGGTTCGGAAGTCGGAAGTGTCCCGTCAGGGGAGGTGCTCAGTCCAGGCATTTATCGCGGACCGGCGAAAACCGGACACCGCTCAGTCGACGGGATGGGACGGCTGGTCAGAGGTCTCGGCGTTCTCCGTGGCGGCCCAGGTGGCCAGGAGGCGTAGGGCGTCGTGTTCGGGTGTGCCGGGTGCGGCGCTCAGTGCGGTGAGGGTCAGGCCGGGCATGGCCGGGAGTTCCCTGGCGTCGAAGTCGAGGTGGAGGACGCCGACCACGGGGTGTCTGACGGCCTTGCGGCCGCTGTGGTGCAGGCGGACGTCGTGTGTGGCCCAGGCCGTGCGGAACTCCTCGCTGCGGGCGACGAGTTCACCGACGAGGCGGGTCAGCTCGCGGTCGTGCGGGGCGCGGCCCGCCTCGGCGCGCAGCAGGGCGACCATGTCGTCGACGGACTGGTCCCACTCGGGAAAGAAGTCCCGCGCACGCGGATCCAGGAACTGGAAGCGGGCGATGTTGACGGTCTTCACGCTGCTGTCGGCGTACATCGGTGCGTACAGGGCGCGCCCGAGGTGGTTGATGGCGAGGATGTCCGTGCGGCCGTTGCGGATGAAGGCCGGGGAGTCGGTCATGGACTCCAGAACGCGCAGGACGCTGTCGGGCAGGGCACCGCGGGCCGGCCTGCGGCGGGCAGGGCGTTCGGCGGCGGCGCGGGCCAGGTCGTGGAGGTGGGCACGTTCGGCGTCGTCGAGCTGGAGGGCGTTCGCGACGGAGTCGAGGACCTCGTCCGAGGCCCCGGCGAGGCGGCCGCGCTCCAGGCGGACGTAGTAGTCGATGCTGACGCCGGCGAGCAGGGCGACTTCCTCGCGGCGCAAGCCGGGCACCCGCCGGTTGCCGCCGTACGCGGGCAGGCCGGCCTGCTGAGGGGTGATCTTGGCGCGACGCGAGACCAGGAACTCGCGGATGTCGCTCTCGGTGCTCACGCCTTCCAGGCTAGATCGGGTCGCGCACGGGTGAGGGGTCCTGTCTGTGCCTGTCAGTGCCTGTCAGTGCCTGTCACGGCGGGCCCTTCCACCGACGAGGCACCCGCGGACCGGTTCACCGGGGTCTGGCTCGACCGGCTCTCCGCGGGCCGGGAGCCGTCCCGGATGAACGTCAACCTGGTCCGGTTCTCCCCCGGCGGGACCGTCTCCTGCCCGCCGGGCGAGGAGCACCGGCACGGTGCCGTCCCCGCAGCCGCCGGCCGGCCCGCGCGGTCGGCTCGGCGGCGGACGCCGCACGTTCTTCGTAGCCTGAGCGGACGCGGAGCACGCCCGCTGCGTCGGAACGGAAGGAGCACCACCGCCATGCGAGCAGCAGTCGCACATCACCCCTGCGAGGCTCACGTCGACCGGCAGGTCACACGGGTGGTGAGGTCGTGAGCCGGATCCTGGTGACCGGGTCCGGCGACGGCCTCGGACGCGCCGCGGCGGACTCGCTGGTGTCCGCGGGGCACGACGTGGTGGTGCACGCCCGGAATCAGGAGCGCGTGGCGGGCCTCGCCCCGCTGATCGACCGCGGGGCGCACGTCGTCGTGGGTGACTTCACCGACCGTGACGCCGTACGACGGATCGCGGCCGAGCTGCTCCACGCCCAGCCGCTCGACGCGGTCATCCACAACGCGGGCGTGTGGAGCGGGCCCGCGGTCATGCCGGTCAACATCATCGCGCCGTACCTGCTCACGGCGCTGCTGCCCGGCCCGGGCCGCCTGGTGTACCTGAGCAGCAACTCGCACTTCGGCGGGCGCCCCTCACTCGACGGGGTCGACTGGTCGGGCAGGAGGGCCGGGTCGTACGCCGACAGCAAGCTGTTCGTCACCACGCTCGCCGCCGCGGTGGCCCGGCTGCGGCCGGACGTGGTGAGCAACGCCGTCGACCCGGGATGGGTACCGACCAGGATGGGCGGGCCCGGCGCACCGGACGACCTGGAACTCGGCCATCGGACCCAGGAGTGGCTGGCCGCCGCCGACGATCCCGAGGCCCTGACCACGGGCGGGTACTGGTACCACCGTGAGCGCCTGCGCCCGCACGAGGCGGTCCACGACGAGGCCTTCCAGGACCGACTCCTGGAGACACTGGCCGAGGAAACGGGCACCGCGCTGTGAGCGGTCATGTGGGGACGAGTGACGTGCGGGCGATCAGTCAGGCGCCGTGCGGCCGCGGACCGCGACGCGGAAGGCGATCGGGGTCTGGTCCGTGCGGTGATGGAAGTACTTGCTGAAGTGGGTCGCGCTGGAGAAGCCGAGGCGCTCGGCGATGCGGGCGGCGCTGTGGTCGCTGTGGGCCAGGAGTCGCTTGGCCTCCAGGACGACGCGACGGTCGATGAATTCCTTTGCGCCGAGGCCGGCCGCGGCGAGCGTGGCGCGGGACAGCGTGCGGGACGACCAGCCCAGTGCCGCGGCGTAGTCCTCGACCCGGCGGGTGTGGGCGAAGTCCTGTTCCACTGCGTCACGGAAGCGCAGGTAGGTGGTGTCGGGCGCGGGTGCCGGGCTTCCGGCGGGCGCGGTGAGGTGGGCGAGCCTCAGGACGAGGACCGCGAGCAGATGCCGTAGAGCCGCGGTGTGGATCTCCAGGGGCAGGTGTCCGAGGGCGTGGAACTCGGTGGTGAGGTGGTCTGCGGCCAGCCGTAGGGCCGCTGCGTCGTCGGGCAGGGGGCGGCGCAGGACCGGGGCGTGCGGGTCCTCCAGGCGGGCGCCGGCGGTGGTGGCCGGGTCGAGGAAGTCCTGCCGGAACAGGATCAGGGTCCCTTCGGCGTGGGTGAGGTCCCCCCACTGCTGGACCTGGCCGGGGCGTACCCAGAGCCAGGAGCCGGGGTCGAGGGCGTAGCCGGTGAAGTCGACCGTGTGCCGCAGGCTCCCGGCGCCGAGGGTGATCAGGTGGTGGAAGTCCGGTCGCTGGCGGACGGTGAGCCGCTCGGCGGAGACCCGGTGGCGCAGGTCGGCCAGGGACAGCACTTCGACGCCGGCCGGGGTCCCGGCGGGCGCGGAGAAGGAGACCTCCGGGATGCCGCGCTCGGCATCGTGTCGCTTTTTGACCATCACCAGTCGCCAGCGTATCCGATCCGTACTGTTCATCCGGCCTAGCTTGGAGATGTCAGCCCGACCACCGTCGATCCGATGTCGGAAAGCGGTAAGGGAGGGGACTTCCTGGTCTTCCCCTTCAAGACCGGACCTCGCCAAGGAGAACCGTCATGAGCAACGCCACGACCACCGTCCTGACCGCCGCCGGCGAGCTGTTCGGGCAGAAGGACCCGAGCGCCGTGGACCGCTGGGTCGCCGCCGACTACCGCCAGCACAGCGCCCTGGCCGCTGACGGTCCCGAGGCCCTGCGGCAGTTGGTCGCCGGCCTGCCGGAAGGCTTCCGCTACGAGGGCGCCCGCGTGATCGCCGACGGCGACCTGGTCGCCCTGCACGGCGTCTACCACGGCTTCGGCCCCGTCCCGCTGGTCGCCTTCGACGTCTTCCGCGTCGATGCCGACGGCAAGCTCGCCGAGCACTGGGACGCGCTGACCCCGCTGGTCGGGGACACCGCCTCGGGCCGTTCCCAGACCGACGGTCCCGCCGAGCCGGCCGACCTGGACCGGACCGAGGCCAACCGCGCGCTGGTCCTGGAGTTCGCCGAGAAGGTCCTCAAGGGCGCCGACTACTCCGTACTGACCGACTACATCTCGACCGAGGTCTACCACCAGCACAACCCCGAAGCGGCCGACGGCCTCGACGGTTTCGGTGCCGCCGCCGCGAAGTGGGCCGAGCAGGGCAAGAACCTCGTCTACAAGACCGTCCACCGGGTCGTCGCCGAGGGCGACTTCGTCCTGTTGCAGTCCGAGGGCGAGTTCGGCGTAGCCGTCGCCTACTACGACCTCTTCCGCGTCCAGGATGGCAAGATCGTCGAGCACTGGGACGTCATCGCCCCCGTTCCCGCCGAACTCCCGCACTCCAACGGTCTGTTCTGACGGCTGACCGGCGCCGCCGCGGGACCGGTCCCTCTCGCTCCGCCGCAGCGAACCTCGACCCGCACCATGCCCGCCACCGGGAGGAACCCGTGCCCGTGACCGCACTGCCGCTCGCCGCCTACCGCGCCGCCGTCGCCCTGGACGAGCCGTTCCGGCCCACCGCCACCCATGACCCCGAGCAGTGGTCCGGCGGCGATGCGGTCCGCGCGCTGCTCGACCTGCTGGGCGACGACCCGGCGGCGACGCGGGCAGGGCTGCGCCCCGGCGCGGTGGACGGGCTCGCCGAGGCCGACGCCCGGCGGGTGCTGCGTGCCGTGCTGACCGTACGGGAAGCGGCACCCCTTCCCACCGGGGCCGCCGAAGCGCTGGACATGCTGCTGTCCCGCGAACGCCGGGCACGCCCGACGACCGACGCGGCCTCGCTGCCCACGCTCCGCGACACGCTCCCCCGCACCACGTATCGGGCCGCCGACCGTACGGCGCTCTGGCAGGGCGACCTCACCACGCTCGGCGCCGACGCCGTCGTGAACGCCGCCAACAGTGCGCTGCTCGGCTGCTTCGCCCCGATGCACGCGTGCATCGACAACGCCCTTCACGCCGCGGCCGGACCCCGGCTGCGCGCCGACTGCCACACGATCATGTCCTTGCAGGGCCACCCGGAGCCGACCGGCACCGCCAAGATCACTCGCGGCTACCACCTGCCCGCACGCTATGTCCTGCACACCGTCGGCCCCGTCGTCGACGGCCCGCTGCGCCCCCCGCACGAGAGGGCGCTGGCCGCCTCGTACCGCGCCTGCCTCGACCTCGCCGCCGAGGTCGACGGCGTGCGCACCGTCGCGTTCTGCGGCATCAGCACCGGTGTCTTCGGCTACCCCAGGACGCCCGCCGCCCGCACGGCCCTCGACACGGTGGCCGACTGGCTCGACCGCCACCCCGGGCGGTTCGACCGCGTGGTGTTCAACGTGTACGGGGACGACGACCACGCCGCGTACACACGCGCCCTCACCGAAAGCACCCCGTCGAGATGAACGAGCCCACCGGCTTCGACCTGGAAGCCGCCGCCGGCACGCTGCGCACCTGGCTCGCCGAGGCCGACCGCGTGCTGATCACCGCCGGGGCCGGTCTCAGCGCCGCCGCCGGACACGACTACGGCGACGAGGACCGCTTCCGGGAGCTGTTCCCCGCGCTGCACCGCGCCGGCCTGCGCTCCCGCTACCTGGTGGGCGTGCCGCTGCCTCCCGCCCTGCGGTGGGGTTTCTGGGCCGTCCACATCGACGACATCCGCTTCTCCACCACACCCAACCCGCTCTACCAGCGGCTGCGCGCGCTCGTAGAAGGCACGGACCACTGGGTGATGACGTCCAACGTGGACGGCTTCTTCGCCCGCAACGGCTTCGCCCCGGACCGCGTCTTCACCCCGCAGGGCGACTACGGCCGCTACCAGTGCGCCACTCCCTGCACTCCCTCGACCTGGGACAGCCGGCCGCTCGTCGCCCAGCTCCTCGCCGCCCACGACCCCGCGACCGGCGCCGTCACCGACCCCGACGCCCTGCCCCGCTGCCCGAACTGTGCGGGCGAGGTCGAGATCAACGTCCGTGTCGGCCCGCAGTTCGTCGACGCGCCGTACCTCCCCGCGGGCCGTCGACTCCGGCACTGGCTGGGCACGGCTCCCGCCGACACCCGCCTGCTGGTCCTGGAGTTCGGTGCCGGATTCAACACCCCGGGCGTGATCCGACGGCCCGGCGAACAGCTCGTCCGGCACTTCCCACGGGGCCACCTCGTACGCGTGAACCCCGACCATCCGGACACACCCGCCGACCTCGCCGACCGGGCCCTGCCCGTCCCCGTCGGCGCCGCCCGCCTGCTCGGCATACTCGCCACGCCGCACCCGGCGCCCGACCCTACGGTGACAGTCCGAGCCGTGCCGGAGTAATTCGCTTGATCCGTTCAGGGAACGTCGCTGCACTGTGCGGGGCGCCGCGCGACGTGGTGCCGTGCACTTCGAGGAGGCGGCGGCAGCAATGGAGATACGTTTCACGACCGACGAGGACCTGGAGGTCTTCGTCGACACGGTCCATGCCGCGTTCGGGCGCTTCCCCGAGACCCCGGTCGACGGCGGTGGGCTGTGGTGGTCGGCGCTGGAGACGGACCGCTGCCTCCTCGCCCTGACGGCGGACGGGCGGCCCGTGGGCACCGCCGCCTCGCACGCCTTCGAACTCACCCTGCCCGGTGGGACCTTGGCCTCGGCCCCGGGCGTCACGGCCGTCGGCGTACTGCCCTCGCACCGGCGCCAGGGCGTGCTCAGCGCGATGATGCGCCATCAGCTCGCCGGGTTCCGGGACCGCGGGGAGTTGCTGGCGGTGCTGCTGGCCTCCGAGGCCACGATCTACGGCAGGTTCGGCTACGGGCCGGCCACGTATACGGGGCAGCTGACGGTGCCGCGCCGGCGGGCCGAGCTCAGCGCTCCCCGGGCCGGCCGAGCGGCGGCCGACACCGGCTCGGTCGAGGTGCTGCGGCGTGCCGAGTGCGGTGAGCTCCTGGAAGAGGTCTACGACCGCTACCGCCGCGCCCAGCCCGGCGCGCTGTCGCGTCCGCACCGCTGGTGGGCCCTGCGCGCCGGACAGCCGCCGATCTCACCGGCGCCGCGCTACATCGCCGTTCACCGCGACGCCGACGGAGTACCGGACGGATACGCCAGCTACTCGCTCGGCGAGCACGAGACGCTGAAGGTCGACGAGACCATCACCACGGACAGCGCCGCCTTCACCGCCCTGGCCCGGTTCCTGCTCGGCCACGACCTGGTCGGCAAGGTGGTGTTCCGGCACGTCCCGCCCCAGCACCCGCTGCGCTGGCAGCTGGCGGACTTCCGCGCCGGCGAGGTGGGCGGCGACACGGACTGGCTGTGGGTGCGGCTGCTGGACGTGCCACGTGCGCTGACCGCGCGCGGCTGGTTCACGGACGGGGAGCTCGTCCTCGACGTCGAGGACCCGTTCCTCGCGGAGCGGGGCCGCTGGCTGCTGACCGTCTCCGAGGGCAAGGCCGACTGTGTTCCGACGGACCGGGCGCCCGACCTCTCCCTGGACATCCGCGATCTGGGTTCGATCTACCTCGGCGGCACCGCCCCGAGCACGCTCGTCCGTGCGGGACACGTCCGGGCCCACCATGCGGACGCGGGCCCGCTCGCCGACGCCCTGTTCCGCGGCGACCGGCTCCCGCACTGCCTGCACTGGTTCTGAGCGCATCCGGTGCCCGCGTTCAACCGAACGGTTGAACGCGGCTTCCACCCCTCAGTCCTCTCCTCTCTCCCAACGGGCGACGCGGAACCCGGGCCGCCGACAGCAGACTGACCACGGCCCGCGGCGCCCGGGCTCCCCACTCCCCCCGATCAGAGAGGTCCCCCTCGCATGTCCACTCTTCCCAGCAGAAGGCGTGTCCTGTCCGTCGGCGCCGGCGCCGCCTTAGGTGCGGGCGTGTTCGGCGCCTCGGCGGTCCCGGCGGCGGCCACCCCCACGGCGTCACGGCAGCGGAGCGGGCCCGAGGAGACCCGGACGCTGGACGAGTTGTACCGGGCCGCTCTGGCCGAGGGCGGGAAGCTGGTCGTCTACGCGGGCGGCGACACCCCGACCCAACAGGACGGCACCAAGGCGGCGTTCAAGGCCCGCTTCCCCGACATCGACCTGACGCTCATCGTCGACTACAGCAAGTACCACGACGTCCGGGTGGACAACCAGTTCGCCACCGACACCCTGGTACCCGACGTCGTACAGCTGCAGACGGTGCAGGACTTCGTCCGCTGGAAGGAGCAGGGCCGGCTGCTGCACTACAAGCCGTCCGGTTTCTCGAAGGTGTACGACGCCTTCAAGGACCCCCAGGGCGCGTGGGTGGCCGGCGGCGTGATCGCCTTCAGCTCCTTCTACGGCACGGCCGCGGTCGGCTCCGACGCACCGCGCAGCCCGCTGGACCTGGTCGACCCGAAGTGGAAGGGCAGGATCGCCTCGTCGTACCCGCACGACGACGACGCCGTCCTCTACCTCTACAGCCTCTACGCCCGGCAGTACGGCTGGGAATGGGTGGCCAAGCTCGCCGCCCAGGACGTGCGGTTCGCCCGCGGCAGCAACTCGCCCGGCGACGCGGTCCGCTCCGGGCAGAAGGCGATCGGCATCGGCGGCTCGGCCTCGGCGCTTCCCGCCCCCACGTCCCCCGTGCAATCCGTGATCACGGACGGGCACCCCTTCATGGGCTGGGGCCAGCGCGTGGCCATCCTCAAGGAGGCCAAGAACACGACGGCGGCCAAGCTGTTCCTCAACTGGCAGCTGTCCACCGAGACCCAGCAGCGCTCCTTCAACGGCTGGTCGGTGCGCACCGACGTCACTCCCCCGGCCGGGCTGAAGCCGATCTGGGAGTACCCGAACGCCCACCTGGACGGCTTCCCCCGCTTCATGGCCGACCGCGCGGCGGTGGAGCGCTGGAAGCAGACCTTCGCCCTGTACTTCGGCGAGGTCAAGGGCGATCCCACCCCCGGCTGGCTCGGCCTTCACCCCGGGGCCTGACCCTGGGCCCTGACGCGAGGCGGTGCCGTCCTGCTCCGTGCGCGGACGGCACCGCTCTTCACATCAGCCCTACAGACAACGGATAAACTCGGCCTCCCTGTCCCGGTGGATCATTCGTCCAGGGGGTTAGCCGTTGTCCGAGCTGGACGCCGCGCCCGCTCGCAGGTCGGGCCGCCTCACTCAAGTCGCCGCGCGGCAGCTGCCGCACCTGGTGTTCTTCCTTGTCGTCGGGGTCGCGCTGATCCGGCTGATCCGGCTGGACATCATGCTGTGCTGGGAGATCGTGACGATCAGCGGGCTGCTCGCGGTGACGTACGCGGTCGGCCTGGCGTCGTGGAGGCGGCTGGGCGCGCGGGGCCGTGCGGTCTGGGTCGCCCTGCTCGTCGGGTTGTGGGCGGACCTCGTCTTTCTCTCCCCGCCGCCGTTCACGGGCTCCTACGTGTGGTGTGCCGTGCCGTTGGCCGTCGTCGCGGTGCGCGCGCTCGGTCCCAGGTCCGTCGTGTTCGCCGTCCTGGCGATCACTGGCGTCCTGCTCGGCCAACTCACCCGCGCTGCCGGCGGATTCGACCCGGAGCTGGTTCTCGTCCCGGTCGCCGCCGTCTGGGGCACGGTCGCTCTGTACCGGACGCTGCAACGCACCCTCGCGGAGCGGCAGCGGCTGGTGGAGGAGTTGCGCAGCACACGCGACTCGCTGGCCGAGGAGCGGCACCGCACCGGTGTCCTGGAGGAACGCGCGCGCATCGCCCGGGACCTGCACGACACGCTCGTCCAGGAGCTGTCCGGCAGCCTGATGCTGCTGCGGGCGGCCGAGCGCGACTGGAGCGAGCGACCCGATGTGGCGCACACCCGGGTGCGCGCGGTTGTGGAGGGCCTGGACGTCGGCCTTGTCGAGATCCGGCGGATCATCCGGGACCTCACTCCGGCCCCGGTCACCCAGGCCGGGCTCGAGGACTCGCTGCGGCTGCTGTGCGCCCGCGCCCAGTTGGAGGGAGCCGCGGCCGACGTGGAGTTCCGCACGGTGGGAAGCCGGCGTCCCGAGCTGGACGAGGAGACGGCGACCACCATGTTCCGCGTGGCGCACAGCATGGTCGCGAACGCTCGCGAACACGCCCATGCCAGTCGGCTGCTGGTGACGCTCCACCATCATCCGGACCACGTGGAGCTGGACGTGCGGGACGACGGTGTCGGCTTCGCTCCGGCCGACACCGGCACGCCGTCCCGGTCCGGCCGCGGTCTCGGTCTGCCCTCGGCCCGCGCCCGGCTGCGGGAGCGCGGCGGTGACCTCGCCGTCGAGAGCCGGCCCGGTCGCGGCACCCTGGTCCGCGCCACCGTGCCCACCCGCCGCCGCCCGCCCACCACCACGGCCCAGCCGCTCACCTCGGCGGTCCGCCGATGACAGCCTCCTCGCTGCGTCTGCTGATCGCCGACGACCACGCGGTCGTCCGCGCGGGGCTACGGGCCCTGCTGGAGGGCGCCTCGGACCTCGACGTCGTCGCGGAGGCGCACAGCGGTGAAGAGGCGGTCCGGCTCGCGCTCGAACTGCGCCCGGACGTCGTCCTGATGGACCTTCGCTTCGCCAACGGTGACGGCGGCATCGACGGCGTGGCAGCGGTACGGCGACTGACCTCGGCGGCGCCGGGGCTGCCGGTGGTGATGCTCACCAGCTACTCCGGACGCGCCGACGTCGTACGGGCGTTGGAGGCCGGAGCCCGCGGTTACGTCCTCAAGGCCGGTCCGCCCGACGAACTCTTCTCCGCCGTCCGCAGCGCCGGTGCGGGCGGCATCGGGCTCGCGGCCGAGCTGGTCGGCCATCTGGTCGGCCAAGTCGTCAACCCCGCCGCGGAACTGACGGGGCGTGAGACGGAGGTCGTCCGGCTGATGGCCGACGGGCTCAGCAACCGCTCCATCGCGCGGTCCCTGTATCTGAGCGAGGCGACGATCAAGACCCACCTGATCCGGATCTACCGCAAGCTCGGTGTGGACAACAGAGCGGCCGCGGTGACCGAAGCGATGCGTCGCGGGCTGCTGGAACTCACCTGAGGGACGGGGCGGGGCCCGTTCCGACGGGACTAACGGGCGCCCTGGATGTGGAAGTTGAAGTCGGCATGGCCGAGTGTGCCCATCAGACGCAGCCAGATCGGCAGCAGCATCTCGGTCCCGCGGGCGGTCTCGATGCCGCCGAGGTCGATGACGCTGCGCTCGGGCCAGCCGAAGGAGACCAGCAGCTCGGTGACGTGCTTTCTTGGCGCCGGTGTCCTCGCCGGAGACGAACACGTTGTGCTCCCCGGCGACGCGTGCGGGCTCGACCATGACCGAGCAGGTCATGGTGTTGAGGGTCTTGACGACCTTCGCCTCGGGGAAGGCGCGCTGGATCTGCTCGCCGAGGCTGTCGGTGTTGACGGGGGCGAGCGTGGGCGGCATGCCGGCGGAGAAGTCCAGCGGGTTGGCGACGTCGATGACGACCTTGCCCGTCAGGTTCGCGCTGCCCGCCGCGTCCAGGGCCGTCAAAGCGGCGGTACCGGCGGTGGTGTTGACGATCGTCTCGCCGAGGGCGGCGGCCTCGGCGAACGGCTTCAGCTGCACGTCGGTGTGGTCGGCCTGCCAGGCGGCGAACGGCGGATTGCCCATGCCGTCGGGTTCGGTGCGGGCGAGGGTGGCCTGCGGATCACGGGTTCCGATGACCACCTCATGGCCGAGTGACGCGAGCTTGGCGGCGATCGTACGGCCGACGATGCCGGTGCCGAGAACGGCGTAGCGCATGAGGTTCGGTCCTTCCCCGATGTGGCGGGACGGCGTTGATGCGTCCAGCTCCCGGGGATGAACCTAGAGCGAGTCGTCCGGTATTCCCAGCCACCGCCTGCGGTGTTGCCGGCCACCGGACGACTCGCCCGCCCGGCGGTCAGGCCGCCAGTGTCTTGTCCTCGTGCGCGACGCTCTTGGCGTGGGCCTTGTACCGCCGCAGCAGCTCGTCCGCCGCGGCCAGGGCCTCGTCGGGGGTGCGGGCGCCGGTCAGTACGCAGAGGGTGTACGTGGCGTCCTCCAGCGCGCGGCCGCACCGCCTGCCGCCCGACGCGTCGTACTCGATGCGGGCCTCGGCGAACCTCGCCAACGCGGTACGCAGCTCTCTCTCAGCAGGAAGAATCATCGCGAGTCCCCTCGTCACCAGTGGCCCTCTGACACCGCCGCTCGACACCCCGTGCCGCCCGGCAGACACCAAGTGCCCCGCTGTGCGGGATCTACGCCCTCACGGCACAGGTAACGCTCAGGTCACGAAGCCGGCAGGTCCCGCGCGCCGGACTCGCCCACTACCGGCGCATGATCGAGACGGCCGTACGCCGACCGGACCCGGCCTTCGGCCGTGGATATCCTCTGACGATGTCGAACAGGTCGGTGGCGGCGGGTGTCACGCTCGCCGGTGTGATGGCGCACTGCGGCGGGAGTCCGGTCGGTGCCGTGCGGTTCCTGGTGGGTGCGATCGCCTCGGCGCCGGACGCCCCGGAGCCGTACGCGGCCCTCGCCGAGCTGTGGCGGGACCGGCGCTCGGAATTCGAAGAGGAGCTCCGGCGCAACGCCTCCCTGAGCGCCGTGGTGGCGCAGGCGTACTTCTTCTTCCTCGACGGGGAGATGGACGACGCGGTGATGGCGCTCGGCTCGGCCACCGGCGCGCGGCCCGACGTGGCGTGGGGTGCCGCCCCGTGGTTCGGTGATGCCCGGCTGCTCGGCGCGGTGCGTGCCGAGGCGCTGGCGGAGGCGTGTCTGCGGACGCTGGACTACGGCCACGATCTGGACTCCGATGCCATGCGTGAGCGGTTCAGCCCCTGGTTCCGAGCCGTCGACGTCGTCTCCGCGCGCAGTCCCGTACCCGAGTCACTGGCCTCCATGGCACGGCTGCCGCGGGCCTGCGGCCGTTACGACCTGGCCTTCGCCCTGTGCGACCGCGCCCGCGAACCCGCCCTGTGGACCGAGGTCGCGCGAGCCGCCACCTGGCGGGTGATGGGCCGGCCGGACCAGGCCGCGACCGCCTTCGAACGGGCGCTGGCCCTGGAACCCGACAACTGGTCGGTCCATCTGGACCTCGCCGACGTACGTGCCGAGCAAGGCGACTTCGCCGGGGCCGCCGCCCAGGCCGAGCAGGGTCTGGTCCACGCGCCCGGCGAGGTCTCCCTGCGCGCCGCTGCCGCCGCCTACCGCACCCGCCTGTCCGGCTCGGCCGATGATCTCCGTGCACTGATCACCATGGCTCCGCAGGTTCCGAACCCCGGCTACCGCGACTTCCTGATCGACCACGCGTGCGCGGCGGAGGGACTCTCCCGCGAGCTGGTGGCGGAGGCCCGGCGCGCCACACGCCAGGTCTAAACACGGAGGTGGACGAAGGCCCCGACCGGCGTCCTACGCCGGGACCATGACGGTGAGCCACTGCGCGTCGCGGGGGCGGTAGCCGTGACGTTCCATCAGGCCCGACACGATCGCCGGGACATGGCCGGCGCCGTACACGACGGCCACCCGGATCGGCTCGTCGCCGCGCTCGGCGTAGATCTCGCCGAGCGCGGCGAGCAGTCGTTCGTCGCGCCGGTCGCTCATGGCGTGTTCGACGGGATCGTCGGCCAGCCATTCCGCCCGCAGCGTGGTCGGCAGGTCGTCGACCGCCATGTCCTCGTCGAGGAAGGCGCGCGGACCGCGCAGCGCGAACACCAGGCCCATCACGGGAGCCCCGATCAGCAGGAGCAGATACATCCGTCGCGGCAGGGTCTTCAGGTCCGCGATCGCCTCCGCCGCGGTCACGTCCGGGTTGATCACCGGTACGGAGTCCGGGATGAGCACCTCGTCGCGCTGCTCCTCCAGGCCGTTGCGCTTGCGTCGCGGGGCGAACCGGTAGGCGAGGGTGAGGGCACTCACTCCGGCCGACTTCCCCTTGATGCCCTCCACCACGATGAGGTCGCACTCCTTGAGCCGGCTGCGCACCTGGGAGTAGAAGGTCGGCGAGGCGACGTGCAGCATCGGGAAGATCACGAACTCGAGCGGCTTGTCCCGCCGCCGCATGGTGATCACCGCGGATCTGATGGCATACCCGGTCACTTCGATGATCTGCATCGTCGCCCCCCGTGCCCCTCGGCCGTCCCCCTGACGCCCGTATCAGGACACGAGCCCGCCGCGGGGCGCGGTTCCCCCGCGAGTCAGGGCTCGGCGCCCTCCGTCGACGGAGCGGCGGCCTCCAGGAACTCGCGGGCGGTGGCCCGGAGCCTGATCCAGCGGTGCCCCGAACGTGGCGTCAAGCAACAGGACAGCAACCGCAGTTGGACCACCCGCGTCCGCACCGGGTCCGGCAGGGACAACGGCAGGGCGGCGAACAGCGGCAGGTCGTCCTGTTGCCGCAGCGCGACTGCCGCGGCGGCGCACCAAGTTCCGGACGAGCAGGCCGCGTTGCGTGAGGCGAGCAGTGCCGCGAGCACGACGCCTTCGGTCTGCGCGAGGAACGCGTCCCCGTCAACCGCCCAGGCCTCCAGACGCCGACCGATCCGACGGGCCAGGACCGGGTCGGCCTGCGGAAGCAGCATCACCTCACCCGCGCGTCGGACCGCCGTGGTGATCGGATCAACCGTCATCGCAGGCCTCCCCCAGGGGGCGGTTCGCGCCGGGCACCGTCCATTCTGCGCCCGAACAGCGCACCGTGGCCATGGGCCACCTGACTCGGACCGATGGCGGCGACGCCATATTACTGAACCGTAACCTACCTACCGCTACCCGCGGTAACCCGTGCGGCGCTACCGTCCTGACACTTCATCTAAGAGTGGCATCGGAGCAGCGGTGGGACGACCGCCTCCGTATGCCCGCGTCCCGCCCGACCGGTCCGTCAGGTCACCGAGCCGCACCTGAAGCTCGGCCTCCCCCTTTCTCCGGAGGTCCCGCATGCCCGCTCCCCTACGTCTCGCCGCCGCGGCCGTCACGGCCGCCGCCTGCCTCGGCGCCTCGACCGTCCCGGCCCTGGCCGCCGACGGCGGCACCGTGGTCTCCCGCGGCGTCACCATCCCCGCGTTCTACACCCCGCCCGCGACGCTGCCCGGCGCCAACGGCGCCCTCGTCCGCAGAGAGCCGCTGCCGCTCGCACTGAGCCTGCCCGGCATCGACGGCCCGCTCCCCGGCACAGCCACCCGCCTGATGTACAAGTCGACCGACTCCAGCGGCCGGCCCGTCGCCGTGACGGGCGCGTACATCGAGCCGTCCGCCGCCTGGCACGGCACCGGCCCCCGGCCGCTGGTCGCCCTGGCTCCGGGGACGATGGGCCAGGGCGACCAGTGCGCCGCCTCCCTCGGTCTCGAACACCCCCTCCAGCTCAACGGGCAGACCATTTCCGTCGGTTACGAGGATCTGGCCGTCTACCGCCTGCTCGCCAAGGGCATCGCCGTCGTGGTGACGGACTACGCCGGCCTCGGCGCGACGGACCGGCTGCACACGTACGTCAACCGGGTGGACGAGGCCCACGCCGTGCTCGACGCCGTCCGCGCCGCCCGTTCACTGCCCGGCACCTCGCTCACCAGCGCCTCACGCGTGGCCCTGTTCGGCTACAGCCAGGGCGGCGGCGCCACCGCCGCGGCCGCCGAACTCCGGTCCGCCTACGCCCCCGACGTCCTGATCGCCGGCACCTACGCGGGGGCGCCGCCCGCCGACCTGACCGAGGTCACCAAGGCCATCGACGGCAGCGATCTCGCCGGCGCACTGGGCTGGTCCGTCAACGGGTTCCTCCAGTCCGACCCCGCTCTGCGGCCGATCGCCGACGCCCACCTCAACGCGGCCGGCCGCGCGGCGCTCGACGACCTGTCCACCATGTGCGTGGGGGACGCGCTGTTCGCGTACAACTCGGCGCGGAGCACCGCCTGGACGACCGACGGCAAGTCCATCAGCGACGTCATCGCGGCCGAACCCGCCCTCCAGGCCTTCCTCGACGACCAGCGCATCGGCACCATGCGCCCGAGCGGACCGGTCCGGCTGGCGACCGGCACGAGCGATGACCTGGTGCCGCACGCGCAGGCGCGCGGGCTCGCCGTGGACTGGTGCCGGCTCGGCGGCAACGTCACCTACAAACCGGTGATCCTGCCCGACGCGGGGCGCGGGCTGATCAACCACTTCGCTCCCCTGCTCACCGACCAGGGCGACGCCATCTCCTGGCTGACGGATCGTCTGAACGGCAAGCCGGCCACGTCCGCCTGCGGCCTGCTGCCGTTCCAACCCTGACGGCAGACCTCGTCGCCTTCCCTGAGCGCCGGACGGCGCTACCCGGCCGCCCGTCCCGTCACCGCGCTGTGCACGACGTACGCGGCCGCCACATCCAGGACCGCGTGCCCGGTGGACTTGTACACGGTGAGCTCGTCCGGTGTGCGTCGGCCGGGGGCCGAACCGTCGAGGACCGCGCCCAGGAGGGTGACGGTCCGGTCCGGCGGGAGGCCCTGCAGTTCGTGGGCGCCGGAGGGCGGTGGCGTGGCGGCCGCTCCGGGCCACTCGGCGTAGAGCGTCCCGTCCTGGACGGTGGCGGCGTCCAGCTCGTGGCCTTGGGAGCCACCGACCGAGCTCACATGGGTGCCCGGGGCCAGCCATGCACGGCGTAGGACCGGGGTGGTGGCCCCGGTGCAGCAGTAGACCGTGGCCGCCTGCCGTACGGCCTTCTCGATGGCATCGGCCGCGCGGCCCGCGGGATGCAGCGCGGCCGTGGCGCGAGCCGCCTCGTAGTCGCGGCCCACCACGGTGACGGGCTCGTCGGGCCGGAGCACGGCCAGCAGGCCGACCTGCGCGCGAGCCTGCACACCGGTGCCCACGACGACGACGGGACCGGGGCGGGCCAGGGCCAGGGCGCTGTGGGTGGCGGACGCGGCGGTGCGCCAGGCGGTGATGGGCTCGGCGTCCAACACGGCCAGCGGGCGGCCGTCCTCCGGGTCGAAGAGGGCGACGATGCCACGGTGGGTGCTGCGCCCGGGGTGGCGGGGGTCGGCGAACACCGTCACCAGTTTCGCGGCGAGGCCCTGCCCGGGGACGTATCCCGGCATCGCGCCCAGCAGCCCGTGCGGGGTGAAGGCCGCCGACCGCGGCGGCGCCGACGCCCGGTCCTGCGCCACGGCGACGAGCGCGTCGGCGACGGCAGCCATGAGCCGACGCGGGTCGAGAGCGGCCAGCGTGGCGGCTTCGTCCAGCACGAGCAACTCGGTCATACGCCGACCTCCCCGCCGACGCAGAACAGCAGAGCCGCAGGCATCGCCGCCGCGTCGACCACGAGCGCTCCGGTCATTCGCCCACCACCCCACCAGCTCAGCACACCAAAGACGCGGACATCCCGACCGCCGACACCGAGCGACCCGCTCATACGTCCACCACCCCACCAGCTCAGCACACCAAAGACGCGGACATCCCGACCGCCGACACCGAGCGACCCGGTCATTCGCCCACCTCCCCGCCCGCCCGGCACAACAGACCGGTCAGCGTATCGACCGCCGAGGTGAGGGCCTCGCCCAGCGTCGGCAAGTGTTCCTCGTCGATCTCGGCGGCGGGGCCGACCAATGTGATCGCGCAGACGGGCGCTCCGGGGACGGGTACGACCGCTCGGCTGACCGACGCCACGAACTGGTCGTTGCGCCCGTGTTCGACGGCGTGTCCGGTCGCCTCGGCCCGGGCGATGTCGGCGAGGAGGCCGGCGTCGCCGTCCAGGGGGTGCCCCTGGGCGCGGGCCGCGTCGAGGTAGGGGCCGCGTGCCTCGGGCGTGAGCGCGGCGACCAGGGCGAGCGGCCCGGCGAAGCGGTGGGCGGGCAGCCGGTCGCCGAGCAGGGTGCTGATCATGGCGAGGCGGTCCGGCCGGACGACGTCCACGACGCGTGAGCCGTCGCTCTCCAGGACCTGGAGGTTGGCCATCAGGCCGGTCTGCGCGGAGAGCTTCTCCAGCACCGGACGGGCCATGGAGGTCAGGGAGTTGTGGGCGGCCCGGGCGGAGAGGAGGAGTACGGCCGTGCCGGGCAGGTAGCGGTCGTCGGCGCGCAGGACCCAGCCGCGCCGGATCAGGTCCACGAGGATGCGGTAGGCGGTGGCCCGGTGCAGGCCGACCTCGTCGGCGAGCTCGGTGAGCCGGGGCGGCCGGGGCGCCCGGCCGACGGCCTCGATCAGATCCAGCGCTTTGTCCACGGCCGTACGCGGCGCTTGGGCCGCTTGCGGCACTGGTGGCCCTGCCGGCCCTTGTGGCGCTCGTGGCATCGAAACCCTTCCGACAGCTGCGTGCGGAGCCTCCCGGTAGGGCATGTCGCTCACCGGGGTCCGGGGGTAGGGTACCGGTTGTTGCGTTGAACGAGAGCATTGTTACTCACAGCGCAACAAGCAATTGGTCGCCTACCGAGGAAGTGGTGAGCTTGACGAGCGACAGAGCCGGAGCGGCGACGCCGTTCGCGCCGCCCGAGTCGGGTGTGGTCGTCGTCTACCGGGGCGCCACCCTGTTCGACGGGACCGGCAGCCCGCCCCGGCCGGGCACGTCGATCGTCGTCGACGGCTCCGTGATCCGGGCCGTCGTGGACGACACCGACGCCGCGGCGTTCGTCGAGGGGGCCGAAGTCGTCGACCTGACAGGGCAGTTCGTCACTCCCGGGCTCGTCGACGCGCACCAGCACCTCGCCACGCCGCCCGACCGTCCGGCGGCCGAGGCCGTCCTGCGTCGTCTGGTGCACAGCGGGGTCACCGCCGTGCGGGACATGGCCGACGACCTGCGGCAGATCGGCGACCTCGCCCGCGCCGCACGGGTCGGGGAGCTCCCCGCGCCCGACATCCACTACGCGGCGCTCATGGCGGGCCCCGGCTTCTTCGACGACCCCCGCACGCACCAGGTCACCCAGGGCGCGGTGGCGGGCGAGGTCCCCTGGATGCAGGCGGTCACCGACGCGAGCGACCTGCCGCTGGCCGTCGCCCTGGCCCGCGGCACCTCCGCGGCGGCGATCAAGGTGTACGCCGATCTCGACGCCTCCCTCGTCGCCGCCATCACCGCCGAGGCGCACCGGCAGGGCATCCCGGTGTGGGCGCACGCCGCCGTGTTCCCCGCGTCGCCGGGCGGTGTCGTCGCGGCCGGTGTGGACAGCGTCTCGCATGTCACCCTGGTCGCCCACGAGGCGGCGACCGGGCCGCTGACGTCGTACAAGGACAAGCCGCCCGTCGACCACGCGAGCCTGGTCACCGGCGAGGACGAGCGGCTGGAGAAGCTCTTCGCCCGGATGCGTGAGCAGGGCGTCGTGCTGGACGCGACCGCCGGGCTGTACGCCTCCCACGAGTTCGTGACCGACGACCCGGAAGCTGCCGAACGCGCCGCCCGCAACACGGAGTTGGCGATCGCCCTGACGAAGCAGGCGCACCGCGCGGGAGTCGAGCTGGCCACCGGGACCGACTACGAGACGCCGCCCGAGGACCCGTTCCCCGCCCTGTACGAGGAACTCGCCTTTCTGGTACGGCGATGCGGCATCCCGGCGGCGGACGTGCTGCGCTCGGCGACCCTCGTGGGCGCCCGCAGCGCCGGCGCCGGACACCTCACCGGCAGTGTGGAACCGGGCAAGCTGGCCGACCTCGCGGTCTTCGCGCGCGACCCGCTGGCCGACATCGACCACCTGCGCACCATCACCCTGACCGTGAAGCGGGGCCACCGCTTCCCGCGCGCCGCCCACACCACCGACCGACCCGGGGAGAACCGTTGACCGGCACGCCGATGATCGTCAACGCGCTCGGCCAGCTCGACAATCCCAACGCCCCGCAGTCGCTGGCCGCCGCGGGCGACCTCAACGCGAGCGGCGAACAACTCACCGTCGACGCCCGCACGTTGGCCGAGGCACGCGCCTCCGGACTGACGGCCGTCAACATCACCCTCGGCTATGTGATGGGCGACCTGCCGCCGTACGAGCACACCCTGCACGAGATCGACGTGTGGGACGACGTCATCGCCCGGCACCCCGACGACTTGCTGAAGGTCACCAGCGTCGCCGACATCCACACCGCGCACCGCGACGGGCGGATCGGTGTCGTCTACGGCTTCCAGAACGCGGAGGCCGTCGGGGACGACGCCGGCCGGGTCGCCGAGTTCGCCGAACGCGGCGTCCGCGTGGTGCAGTTGACGTACAACCAGGCCAACCGGCTGGGCGGCGGATCGATGGCGCCGGCCGACACCCCGCTGACCGCACTCGGACGCGAGGTGGTCGACGCGCTCAACGAGCAGCACCTGATGGTCGATCTCTCGCACAGCGGCGAGCGGACGTGCCTCGACGCCGCCAAGCACTCCTCCGTGCCGGTGTCGATCAACCACACCGGATGCCGGGCGCTGACCGATCTGCCGCGCAACAAGACGGACGAGGAACTGCGTCTGGTGGCCTCCCGGGGCGGTTTCGTCGGCATCTACTTCATGCCGTTCCTCAACCCCACCGGCCACGCGAGCGCGGCCGACGTGGTCGAGCACCTCGTGCACGCCGTGAACGTGTGCGGAGAGGACCACGTCGGCATCGGCACCGACGGACCGGTCACCGCCATCGACGACCTCGACGCCTACCGAGCGCGGCTCGCGAAGCATGTGGCACGCCGCCAGGAGGCCGGCGTCTCGGCGGCCGGCGAGCGCGCGGACACCTTCCCGTTCGTGGTCGACCTGCGCGGCGTCGAGCAGTTCCGTGAGTTGACAAGCCTGTTGGAGCAGCGTGGCTGGTCCACCACACGTATCGAGAAGGTCATGGGACGCAACTTCGTCGCCTACGCGGAACGGGTGTGGCGAACCCCCGACACAGACCGGCCTGCCCTGGGAGGCGCGCAGTGAGTGAGCACAGCAATGGGTCCGCACCGCGCAGGATCTTCATCGACAAGCAGAGCCCGCAGGCCTTCCAGGCTCTGGTGAAGACCTCGGAGGCGGTGAGCGCGACGGCCGCCGAGGCGGGGCTCGACCGGACGGCCGTCGAGCTGATCAACCTGCGCGTGTCCCAGCTGAACGGCTGCGCCTACTGCCTCGATCTGCACACCCGGAGGGCCCTGCGCGCGGGTGAGTCGGCGCAGCGACTGGGCGTCCTGGCGGCCTGGCGGGACGCCGACGTGTTCACCCCTGTGGAGCGCGCGGCACTGGAGCTCGCGGAGGCGACGACCCACGCGAGCGACTCCGCCGCCCAGGAGGCCGCCTACGGTGTCGCCCGTCGCATCCTCACCGAGGACCAGATCTCGGCCGTGATCTGGGTGGCCGTCACCATCGGCGCGTTCAACCGTGTCTCCATCATGAGCAAGCACCCGGTGACGGCGCCGCGCCAGGCCACCGCCACCGTCAATTGAGTGATGCGTCAACTGCTCCGCTGTGCTGCCTCACCACTTCCCGGTACCACAGCGCACTGTCCTTGAGCGTGCGGCGCTGGGTCTCGTAGTCGATGTGGACGATGCCGAAGCGCTTGGAGTAGCCGTAGCCCCACTCGAAGTTGTCCATGAGCGACCACACGAAGTACCCCCGCAGGTCCACGCCGGCCGCGAGGGCCCGCTGGGCTGCGGCGAGGTGGCGGTGGATGTAGTCCACCCGCTCCGGGTCGTGGACGGCATGGCTGCCGTCGGGACCGACGGTGACCTGGTCCTCGAAGGCCGCCCCGTTCTCCGTGATGACGAGCGGCTGGCCGGGGAACTGGGCGTGCAGGTCCAGGAGGAGTTCCTCCAGGCCGTCGGGGTCGATGTTCCAGCCCATGGCGGTGTGCGGGCCGTCCGTCGCATGGAACTCGACCTGCGGTGAGCCGGGCCAGGGCGAGCCGCCCACGTCCTTGTGGCCGTCGTTGTTCTGGCGGGGTGCCCCGCCGTCCCAGAGGCCGACCGTGGTGGTGGCGTAGTAGTTGACGCCGAGCAGGTCCAAGGGCTGGTGGATCCGGGCCAGATCGCCGTCCTCGACGAACGCCCAGTCGGTGATCCCCGCGGTGTCCTCGATGAGGTCCTGCGGGTAGCGGCCGCGCAGCAGCGGCTCGGTGAAGGCCCGGTTGGCGAGGGCGTCGATCCGTCGTACGGCCTCCTCCGCACCCTCTCCCTTGCCGCGCAGCACATGGAAGTTGAGGGTGATCGAGTACTGCGGGTCGTTGGTGGTGACCGCCCTGAGCTGCTCGACCGCGAGTCCGTGGGCGAGGTTGAGGTGGTGCACCGCGGTCAGTGCCGCGGCGCCGTCGGTGCGGCCGGGGGCGTGCGCGCCGGAGCCGTAGCCGAGGTAGGCGGAGCACCAGGGTTCGTTGAGGGTCGTCCAGATCGCGACCCGGTCGCCGAGGGCTTCGCCGACGATACGGGCGTAGTCGGCGAAGGCGAAGGCGGTGGCGCGGTTCGTCCAGCCGCCCTCGTCCTCCAGCGCCTGCGGCAGATCCCAGTGGTAGAGCGTCGCGACCGGGGTGATGTCCCGGGCGAGCAGGCCGTCGACCAGCCGGCTGTAGAAGTCCAGGCCCTTGGGGTTGGCCGGGCCGCGGCCCGTGGGCTGTATGCGCGGCCAGGCGAGGGAGAAGCGGTAGGCGCGCAGACCCAGCGACGCCATGAGGTCGAGGTCGGCTTCGAGGCGGTGGTAGTGGTCGGCGGCGACGTCCCCGGTGTCGCCGTTCCAGGTCCTGCCCGGGGTGTGGGAGAAGGTGTCCCAGATCGAGGGACCGCGCCCGTCCTCGTCGGCGGCGCCCTCGATCTGGTAGGCGGCGGTCGCGGAGCCGAGGAGGAAGTGCACGGGGAAGGACAGGGGCGGCTGCTGAGCTGTCGTCATGCGGATTCTCTCTGCTGGTGTCGGCCGGGAACCAACGCGATGTTAACGTTAACAAGCTGCCCAGGTCTTCCCCCTCGACGAACCTTGCCTGCCGTCCCGCACCGTGACGCCGGTGGGAGGACGGGTTTCAGGAGGCCGTGCGGGGTGCGGCGGTGCTGTGCCGTACGACGAGGCCGGGGGCGATCTTGTGGCGTTCCGCGGGCTCCCCGCCCAGCATCCGCACCAGCACCTCGATGGCACTGCGTCCGAGGTGGGCGAAGTCCTGCCGGACCGTGGTCAGGGCCGGGACCAGGTATCCGGCGCCCTTCATGTCGTCGAAGCCGACGACCGACACGTCCTGCGGTACCCGCACGCCCCGCTCGGCGAACGCGGCCAGGGCTCCCATCGCCATCTGGTCGTTCCCGGCGAAGACCGCGGTGGGCAGGGCGGCGTCGGCGGCGCAGAGTTCCTGGGCGAGACGGAATCCGCTCTCCGCGCTGAAGTCGCCCTCCAGCAGGGCCCCTTCGGCTCCCGCGGCGGCGAGTTCCGCCTGCCAGCCCTCGACGCGAGCCCGGGCGTCGAAGGTGCGCAGCGCACCCGTGAGGTGGGCGATGTCGCGGTGCCCGAGGTCGAGGAGGTGGCGGACGGCGAGACGGGCGCCGAGCTCCTGGTCGACCTCGACGAAACTCAGATCGGGGCTGGGGACGTTGCCGGACATCACCACCGCGACCGGCACCCCGATGGCGAGGCGGGTGAGTGCCTCCACGGCGACGGGACGGTCGGCGACGACCGCGATCGCCTCGACCGACTGGTCGGTGAGCCGCCGCAGCGTCTCCACGAGGTCACCGGTGGTGCTCTCGCCCTGCCGGCTGGCCAGGCTCACCCAGTAGCCGGCCTCCTTGGCGGCCGTCTCCACGCCGAGGAGGATGCGCGGCAGCTCGAACAGGTCCGAGCCCACGATCACGACACCGATCGTCGAGGAACGGCGGCTCTTGAGGGCTCTGGCGACACTGTTGCGGCGGTATCCCAGCTTCTCGATCGCCGCCTCGACCCGGGTCCGGGTCTCCGGGCGGACCGACGGGTGGCCGTTGATGACACGGGAGACGGTGATGTGCGAGACGCCGGCCTCCCGGGCCACGTCCACCATGCCTGGCGGCCGGTCCATGTCACTCGTCCTCTGCCCTCAACCTCAGCAGGCGGCCTCGCGCCCTGCGCCGATACTGTCACAGGCGCCGGACCTGCTCCCTTCGACGTCATGCCGAGCCTCAGGCCGGCAGTACCGCCAGCCAATCGGTGAGGATCCGGTTCACCTCGGAGGGGCGTTCCTGCTGGATCCAGTGGCCGCAGCCGTCGAGGATGTGGGACGAGACCAGTCCGGGAAGCGCGACCGGATAGGCGTCGATCGCATCGGCGAGCCAGGTCGTGGACGCGTCCAGGCTGCCGCCGACGAACAGGGACGGCTGGATGACCGGGGCACCGTCGAAGGCGGCGAGATCCTCCCAGTCGCGGTCCATGTTCCGGTAACGGTTGAGCGCGCCGGTCAGGCCCGTGCGCTCGAACTCCCCCGCGTAGAAGTCGAGTTCGTGCTCCCCGAGCCACCCGGGCAGCGGGCCGCGCGGGAACCGGTCGCGCAGCGTCCCGCCCTTGCTGACGAAGTACGGTGCGGGAGCGCCGGGTGGGGCCATGGTGTCGGCGGACAGTGCCGCGTAGAAGCCCGCGAGCCAACCCCGCACATCGGGTTCGATCTCGGCCTCGGCACGGCCCGGCTCCTGGAAGTAGGAGACGTAGAACTCCTCTCCCCCGCCGAACTCCCCTTCACCGCCGCGCTCTTCCGCTCCGCCCATCCGGGCGAAGAGGTCGCTGGGGCGGGGTCCGCCGCGCGGGGCGTACGGCACGCTCAGCAGTCCCACCGCCCGGAAGACGTCCGGCCTGAGCAGGGCGGAGTTCGCGGCGATGGCCGCGCCCCAGTCATGGCCGACGACCACCGCCGACTCCTCGCCCAGGGCGTGCACCACCGCGACGCTGTCCTCCACCAGGTCGAGCATCCGGTACGCGTCCACGGCGGTGGGCTTGGCCGAGCGCCCGTAGCCCCGGACGTCGACGGCGACCGCCCGGTACCCCGCCGCCGCGAGCCCGGGCAGCTGATGGCGCCAGGAGTACCAGGATTCCGGAAAGCCGTGAACGAGCAGCACCAGGCAAATCAGGCGCTCGTAGGCCCTAGAAGTTGCCGCGCTTCGCCTGCTCCCGCTCGATCGCCTCGAACAGCGCCTGGAAGTTGCCCTTGCCGAAGCCCAGCGAGCCGTGGCGTTCGATGAACTCGAAGAAGACGGTGGGCCGGTCACCGATCGGCTTGGTGAAGATCTGCAGCAGGTAGCCGTCCTCGTCGCGGTCGACGAGGATGCCGCGCGAGGCGAGTTCCTCGATCGGGACCCGGACGTTGCCGATGCGGGCGCGCAGCTCGGGGTCGGTGTAGTAGCTCTCCGGGGTGGCGAGGAACTCGATGCCCTTGGACCGCAGGACATCGACGGTCCGGATGATGTCGTTGGTGGCGAGGGCGAGGTGCTGGGCGCCGGGGCTGCGGTAGAAGTCGAGGTACTCGTCGATCTGCGAACGCTTCTTGCCGACCGCCGGCTCGTTCAGCGGGAACTTCACGCGGTGGTTGCCGCTGGCGACGACCTTGCTCATCAGCGCCGAGTACTCGGTGGCGATGTCGTCGCCGATGAACTCGGCCATGTTGGTGAAGCCCATGACGCGGTTGTAGAAGTCGACCCACTCGTCCATGTTGCCGAGCTCGACGTTGCCCACGACGTGGTCGAGGGCCTGGAAGATGCGCTTGGGCTCGCCTTCGGGCTTGACGTAGCCGGAGGTCCGGGCGACGTAGCCGGGCAGGTAGGGGCCCGTGTAGCGGGAGCGGTCCACCAGGGTGTGGCGGGTCTCGCCGTAGGTGGCGATGGCGGCGATCCGGACCGTGCCGTGCTCGTCGGTGACGTCGTGCGGCTCCTCCAGGACGGTCGCACCCTCCGCACGGGCGTGCTTGATGCACCGGTCGACGTCCGGCACCTCGAGGGCGATGTCGATGACACCGTCACCGTGGCGGCGGTGGTGGTCGAGCAGCGGGCTGTCCGGGTCGACGCCGCCCTTGAGCACGAACCGGATCGCTCCGGAGCGGAGCACGAACGCGTGGTGGTCACGGTTGCCGGTCTCGGGGCCGGAGTAGGCGACCAGCTCCATGCCGAAGACCGTCTGGAAGTAGAGCGAGGCCTGCGTCGCGTTGCCCACCGACCAGACCACCGCGTCCCACCCGGTCACCGGGAACGGGTCACCCGCAGCGTCGTACTCCACGAGGCCGACCAACTGCTTGAGCTGCTGCAGATCGAGTTCCGCGAGGCGCTCCTGGCTCGTGAGGGTCTGCTCGATGCTCATGGGTCATCCCTTTCGGTGTGCGCGTCACCACGTGGCGGTAGAACACACCGGGACCCCTCGCCTGCACAAGAGTCGCCTCTCAGGCTGTTCAAGCTGCTCAGTTTGCCTCGTCCTGCACGGCTTTCTCTGGGCAATATGACCAGTCGGGAGGGAATGTTCGAGTGGTCGGACGCCGTCAGGCCGTGCCCAGCGACGACAGCCGCGCGGCCGCCGCCTTCACGGCTGCGGCGACCGATTCGACATCGAACTCGTGCATGGCCACCACTCCGACCGAGGCGCCCGCCGCGCCCGGCGCCGCGAAGCCCGCGGCGATCCCGGTGGCGCCCTGCTGAAGCTGGCCCGAGGTGACGCTGTAGCCCAGCTCCCTGGCCCGCACGATCTCCTCCGGCTCGTCCGGCAGCGGTGGCTGCGACGCGAGGATGGCGACGCCGTTCGCCCCGCGCTCCAACGGATGCCGGACACCGATGCGGTAGCCCACCTGGACCGGGCCGTGCTGAACCGTCGGCTGCGCACCCGCCACCGGGACACACTCGCGCGCGCCGTGCGCCAGCGTCAGGAAGGCGGAGGCACCGGTGGCGTCGGCGAGTTCCTGGAGCACCGGCTGGGCCACCAGCACCAGCTGCTGCTGGAACCGCCCCGCCAGCGTGGCGGCGCCGGCCCCGAGCCGCACCCGCTTGCCCTGCCGTGAGACCAGCAGGTGCTCCTCCAGCGTCTGCACGATCCGGTACGCGACGGCCCGGTCGATCTCCAGCTGCGCCGCCAGGTCCGCCACCGTCAGCCCCTCGGCCGTCAGAGAGATCAGGTCGAGCGCCCGAAGCCCGCGGTCCAGACCTTGCAGGGTGGCCATCAACACCTCCGAGAGAACGACGGAGCCCCTTGGGCCGCCACGTTAAGCCACGTCAAACGCGCGGGCGGCGTCCAGGGTGACGGGCCGGACCTTGACTGACCTGTCGCCCCGAACCTACCGTCGACGTGTCGCTACCATCGCACAAAAACGTGCGCTGAGCGCACACGGAGACTCGTGCCGTACTACCACCAGGCGGGGGCGGTTCCGCCGAAACGCCACACCCAGCACCGGGACCCGGACGGCAACCTCTACTACGAGGAGCTGATGGGCGAGGAGGGCTTCTCCTCGGACTCCTCGCTGCTCTACCACCGGCACATTCCGTCGGCGGTGCGGGAGTACCGGGTGTGGGAGCTCGGCGACCAGAGCCTGGTCCCGAATCACCCGCTCGTCCCCCGCCATCTCTCCACGCACAAGCTCTTCGCGGACGGCGGGTCCGGCGTCGACGCGGTGACCGGCCGCAGGCTGCTGCTGGGCAACGAGGACGTACGACTGGCGTACGTCGTGGCCGACACGGTAAGCCCGTACTACCGCAACGCGATCGGCGACGAGTGTCTGTACGTCGAGGACGGCCACGCGCGCGTGGAGACGGTCTTCGGGGATCTGGAGGTCGGCGACGGCGACTATGTGATCGTCCCACGGGCGACCACGTACCGGATCGTCCCGGCCGGCACCGTGCGCGTCTACGCGATCGAGGCCAACTCGCACATCGGCCCCCCGCGCCGCTATCTGTCCCGGCACGGCCAGCTCCTGGAGCACGCGCCGTACTGCGAGCGGGACTTCCGCCTCCCGGTCGGGCCGCGGCTCGCCGAGGGCGAGAACGTCGAGGTGTACATCAAGCACCGCGGCGCGGGCGGGGTCGTGGGCACCGTCCACACACTGCCGCACCACCCCTTCGACGTCGTCGGCTGGGACGGCTGCCTGTACCCGTACGTGTTCAGCATCCGTGACTTCGAGCCGATCACCGGCCGGGTCCACCAGCCGCCGCCGGCCCACCAGGTCTTCGAAGGCCACAACTTCGTGATCTGCAACTTCGTGCCGCGCAAGGTGGACTACCACCCGCTGGCCGTGCCGGTGCCGTACTACCACTCCAACGTCGACTCCGACGAGGTCATGTTCTACTGCGGCGGCGACTACGAGGCGCGCAAGGGGTCCGGGATCGGACAGGGCTCGATCTCCCTGCACCCGGGCGGCCATCCGCACGGCCCGCAGCCGGGGGCGATGGAGCGGTCGATCGGGGCGGAGTTCTTCGACGAACTCGCCGTCATGGTCGACACCTTCCGTCCCCTCCAGCTCGGCGAGGCCGCCCGCGCGACCGACGACGGGACCTACGCCTACTCCTGGGAGCAGAACCGATGACTCCGCAGATCCCGCCGGTGCTCGTCGGCCTGTTCGACGACGCAGCGGTCTTTCCGCCCGGCAGCCTGCCGATCGAGGAGGCCGTGCCGGCGCACGTGGCGCACCGTCGAGGCGCTCACGCGGAGCTGGTCGGCGCGTTCGTGCTCGCCGCCAAGGACATCGGCCGGCTCGCCGAGCTGACCGCCGACCTGCCGGAGGGCTCCTTCGGCCTCTCGGTGACCGTCGCGCTGCCGGGTGTGGCCGAGGCGGTCGCCGCGGCGCGGCGGATTCCGGCCGTGCGGCTGGTCGGTCTTGAGGTCGCCGTACCGGACGGCGTCGCCGCCGACACGGTCGTACCCGCCCTGGCCGAAGCCATCGACGACGACCCCGACCTCACCGTGTACGTCGAAGTCCCGCGCGACCACCGCCGTGAGGCACTGCTCGCCGCGCTGGCCGGGACGCCGTGCCTGGCCAAGTTCCGTACCGGCGGCGTCCGCGCCGAACTCCACCCAGACGAGCACGAACTCGCGGCGGCCGTCCTGGCCGCGACCCGGACCGGGGTGGCGTTCAAGGCGACCGCCGGGCTGCACCACGCGCTGCGGAACACCGATCCGGAGACCGGCTTCGAGCAGCACGGCTTCCTCAACCTGCTCCTCGCCACCGACGCGGCCCTGAAGGGTGCCGGGGAGGCGGAGCTGGTCGCGCTGCTGGCCGACCGCGACGGGGACCGGGTCGCCGCGCGGGTGCGCGCTCTGTCGCCCCAAGTCCGTGATGTCTTCCGCTCGTTCGGCACATGCTCCGTCGCCGAACCCGCCACCGAGTCGGCCGGCCTCGGTCTCCTGCCCGCCAAGACCGTCGCCGACCTGACCGAGGTGTCCGCATGACCAGCACCACCCAGCCGACCGTCCCGGCCGACTCCCTCTTCGGCCTGACCAACCTGCCCTACGGCGTCTACTCGACGCCCGGCCAGGAGCCGCGCGTGGCGACCCGCTACGGCGACCATGTCATCGACCTGGCCGTGCTGCTGGACGACGACGTCTTCGCCCGGCCCAGCCTCAACGCCTTCATGGCGCAGGGCCACGCCCGCTGGGTCGAGGTCCGCGCCGAGATCACCGAGCGCCTCCGGGGAGAGATCCCCACCGAGGCCGTCCACGACCTGGGCGCGGTGACCCTGCACCTGCCCTTCGAGGTCGCCGACTACGTCGACTTCTACGCCTCCGAGCACCACGCCTCGAACCTGGGCAGGCTGTTCCGACCGGACAACCCGGACCCGCTGATGCCGAACTGGAAGCATCTGCCGGTGGGTTACCACGGCCGTGCGGCCTCCGTCGTCGTCTCGGGCACGGACGTCATCCGCCCCTCCGGGCAGCGCAAGGGCCCCCAGGACCCGGCACCGGTCTTCGGTCCCTCGACCCGCCTCGACATCGAGGCCGAGCTCGGTTTCGTCCTCGGGACCGGCAGTGCCATGGGCGAGTCCATCGGCGCCGAGGACGCGGAACGGCACATCTTCGGGGTGGTGCTCTTCAACGACTGGTCCGCGCGCGACATCCAGGCCTGGGAGTACGTCCCGCTCGGCCCCAACCTGGGCAAGTCGTTCGCCTCGACCATCTCCCCGTGGGTGGTGCCGCTGCTCGCGCTGGACGCGGCCCGCGTCCCGACTCCGGTGCAGGAACCCGCCGTACTGCCGTATCTGCGGATGGAACAGCCGTGGGGTCTCGACGTGGACCTCGCCGTGGAGTGGAACGGCCAGGTCGTCTCCCGGCCGCCGTACGCCGCCATGTACTGGTCCCCCGCCCAGATGCTGGCCCACCAGACCGTCAACGGCGCCCCCTCGCGCACCGGTGACCTGTTCGCGTCCGGCACCATCTCGGGGCCGGAGAAGGAGCAGCGCGGTGCGTTCATCGAGCTGACCTGGGGCGGCAAGGAGCCGATCACGGTCAACGGCCGGCAGCGCACGTTCCTGGAGGACGGGGACGAGATCGTCCTCACCGCCACGGCTCCGGGTGCAGACGGCACCCGCATCGGCTTCGGCGAGGCCCGCGGCCGGATCGTCAGCGGCAAGCGTCGGGAGGCGTGACGAGCAGGATCCTCAGCGGCCGAACCCGGCCGGTCATGCATTGATGATGCATCAACAGTGTGATCCGGCCGTCCCCGCGGCCGGGGCGCCGCATCAGGACGCGTCCTCGTCCAGTTTCGCGATCACCCGTGCGGAAGGCTCGTCCAGGGTGCGCACCTCGGACGGAGTGACATGGTCGAGGAACAGGGGCCCGCACGGCCTCCGCATGGAGCGGTGCCGCCGCCCCTCCGGCACGTCCGTCAGATGGACCAGTACCGCGAAGTCGGCGGCGGACAGGCTCGACTCCGCCTGCAGCCTGGGTGATGCCGCGCACACACCGTCTGAGCTGCACCGCTGCCGTGTTAGCGTCCGGCCGTGATCCCTGCGGCGCTGGATGCAACCGACCCTCGTGACCCACTCGGTCTGCTCGACCTGTTCGGCGCCCCGTTCGTCCAGGACCCGTACCCCTGGCTGGACCGCCTGCGATCCGAGTCCCCCGTGCACCACGACCCCGGCACCGGGTTGTGGCTGGTCAGCCGCTACGCGGACGTGCGCCATGTGCTGATGCACCCGGACACCTTCCTGCCGGACAACGCGCAGAACGCCGTCACCCCTCTGCCCGTCCCCGTGCTGCGCATTCTCGTCCGGGCCGGCTTCACGCTGCCGCCCGCGCTGGCCAACAACGGCTCCCCGAGCCATCCCGGACTGCGCCGACTGGTCACCCGGTTCTTCAACGCGGGGCGCGTCGCGGCCGCTGTGCCGGTGATCGAGCGCATCGCCGACGAACTGCTCCAGCCGGTGCTCTCCGGGCTCGACTCGACCGGCGACGGCGACCTGGCCTCGTTCGCCCAGACCCTCCCCTGCCGCGTGCTGATGGAACTCCTCGGCGTCCGCGGCATCGACCCGGACACGCTCATCCGCTGGAGCGACGCCTCGCTGGAGCTGTTCTGGGGCAGGCCCGCGCTCGAACGGCAACGGGAACTGGCCGTACTCGTCGCGGACTTCCACCGGTGGCTCACCGAGACCGTGCGCGGCGGTTCGGCGCCCGCGGACTCGTTCATCGGCGCTCTCGCCCGCCATCGGCTGCCCGACGGCAGCCTGCTGGACGTGGAGACCGCGGTCGGCATGTGTTTCTTCGTCTTCATCGCCGGCCAGTCCACCACCGGGCAGCTCATCGCCACCGTGCTGAGCCGGGCGCTGGCCGAGCCCGGCATGTGGCCCCGGGTGGCCGGGGAGGCGGGTCTGGCCGAGGCCTGGGTGGAAGAGGTGCTGAGGCGGGAGCCGCCGGTGACCACCTGGCGCAGGGTCACCGCGCGGGCCACGGAGGTTTCCGGGGTACATCTGCCGGCGGGCGCCGAACTGCTGCTGATGCTGATGGGCAGCGGATCCGACCCGGAGGTCTTCCCGGCCCCGGAACGGATGTGCCCGCACCGGGAGAACATCCGCCACCATCTGGCCTTCGGCGTCGGCCGCCACCGGTGCCCGGGGGCGTCCCTGGCGCGCACGGAGGCCGCCGTGGCGCTGCGTACGGCGGCCCGCCACCTGCCCCGCGTACGGCAGGCGGCGGGATCGTCGGAGACTCCCCTGCTGGGGCTGCTGTCCTTCCGCGCCCCGCTGCGGGTGGCCGTGGAGCAGAACACCACGACAGACGTGTGAACCGGCCCCTCTACGTCCGCTTCAGAGCCCGTCCGCGAGCCGGCGCCGGTCCTCCTCGTCCCACGTCCTGGTGTCGCGCGGCTCGGTGTACGGCTCCGCGTCCGGTGGGAGGCCGCCGGCGACGGCCCGCTGCCGTGCGGTCTCCGCGTCGAACTCCAGGCCCAGCAGGACGGCCAGGTTGCTGATCCACAGCCAGACCAGGAACACGATGACGCCGGCCATGGTGCCGTACGTCTTGTTGTACGAGGCGAAACCGGCGACGTACAGCGCGAAGCCGGCGGACGCCACCAGCCAGATCAGCAGGGCCAGGACGCTGCCCGGCGTGATCCAGCGGAACCCCTTCACCCGGGCGTTGGGCGTCGCCCAGTACAGAATCGCGATCATGATCGTGACCAGCAGGACGAGGACGGGCCACTTGGCGATCGCCCACACCGTCAGCGCCGTGTCGCCCAGTCCGAGTGCGGTCCCGGCCTGGCGGGCCAGGCCGCCGGTGAAGACCACCATCAGCGCGCTGGCCACCGCCAGCACCATCAGGACGACGGTCACGCCGAGCCGCAGCGGCAGGACCTTCCACACCGGGCGCCCCTCGGGCATGTCGTAGACGGCGTTGGCGGCGCGGATGAAGGCGGCCACGTAGCCGGATGCCGACCACACCGCCAGCACGAGGCCGACGATCGCCATGACCGAGCCGGTGCCGGCCCGGTCCTGCAACTGCTGAACGGCCTGGGTGATGATGTCGCGGGCCGAGCCCGGGGTGAGCTGCCTGAGGTTGTCCAGCACACTGTCGGTCGCCGACTTCCCCGCCACACCCAGCAGGGAGACGAGCACCAGCAGGGCCGGGAACAGCGACAGCACCCCGTAGTACGTCAAAGCCGCCGCGCGGTCGGCGAGTTCGTCGTCCCGGAACTCGCGCAGACTGCCTTTCAGCACCGCGCCCCACGCCTTGGCGGGCAGTTTCGCCGGGGTGTCCGGTGCCCGCTCCTCCACGTCGGGGGGCGGCCCGACCCGCTCCCCGTCCTCGCGCCCGCTCTTCCTCAGCCTGTTCATGGCCACCGGGTAACCACCGAGCCCGGCATCACACCGCGCCCGTCAGGTGGGTGTGGTTCACAGGAGGCCCAGGTCACGGGCGTGCAGTGCGGCCTGGGTGCGGTCGCGCAGGGCGAGGCGGGTGAGGATGCGGGAGATGTGGTTCTTGACGGTGCCCTCGCTGAGATACAGCTGGGCGGCGATCTCCCGGTTGGTCCGGCCGCGCGCCACGAGCCGCAGGATGTCGATCTCCCGTGGGCTGAGACCGGCGGCGACAGGGGCCGGCCCGGGCGCGGGGGCGGGCAGGGCCGCGGCGAGCCTTCCGGCCACCGAGGCGTCGAGCTGGGTGACTCCCGCGTGCGCGAGCCGGATCGCGTGCGCGAGTTCCTCGGCCGGCAGGTCCTTGAGCAGATAGCCGCCGGCGCCTGCCCGCAGGGCCTGGACGACGTACTCCTCGTCGTCGAACGTCGTCAGCATCACGACCCGGCACTTCGGTGCCCGGTCGCGCAGCACGGCGACGGCCGCCACGCCGTCGAGCTCGGGCATCCGTACGTCCATCAGCACGACGTCAGGCCGCAGCTCGACCGCCTTCGCCACGGCCTCCCGGCCGTTCACCGCCGTGCCCACGACCGTGATGCCCGGCCGGATCGAGAGCAGGGCCGCGATGCCGTCCCGGATCAGCTGCTGATCGTCCACCACCAGCACGCGGACCGTCACCGGCTCCTGGCTCACCGCTCGTCCCCGCCCCGTGGCACGAGCACCGTGAGCCGTGTGCCGTGGCCCGGCGCGCTGTCGATATCCACGCTGCCCGCCACCAGGTGCACCCGTTCCCGCATGCCGGTCAGGCCGAAGCCGGTCGTGGTCTCGGCCGGTACGAAGCCACGGCCGTCGTCGGCCACCGTCAGCCGGGCGCCGTCGTCGGCGAGCCGCAGGTCCACCGACACCCGGGAGGCGCGCGCGTGGCGCAGTGCGTTGGTCAGCCCCTCCTGCGCGGCCCGGTGCAGCGCGGTCAGCGCCGCCGTGCCGTAGCCGTCCTCCTCACCCGTCACCGCCACGCTGACGCGCGGCCCCCCGCCGCCCTCCCGCGCCCATCCCGCGAGCGCGGCCGACAGCGCCGGGCGGGGCGCCTCCTCGCGCAGCGCGCGCACCGACTGCCGTACGTCGCCCAGCGCCAGCTTCACCGACTGCCGGGCCTCCGTCATGGCCCGCCCGGCCGCGTGCGGGTCCAGCGCGGCGAACTCCGAGGCGATCTCCAACTGCACGGAGATCGCGGTGAGATGGTGGCCGAGACTGTCGTGGATGTCGCGGGCCAGCCGGTTGCGTTCGGTCGCGGCGGACAGCTCCGCGACGCGTGCCGCGTACTCCTGCACCTCGCGCCGGGCCCGTTGTTCGCCGACGGCGACGGCGGCCATCGAGATCGCCAGCACCAGGCCGACAGCAAGCATCAGCAGGTCGGACACGTACTCCGTGTCGCGGTACCAGTCACGGGTCGTCAGGAGGCGGCCGGTGAGCGGTCCGGCCAGGCACAGCGCGCCGAGGGCCAGCGCCGCCGTGCGGCCGAGCGCGAAGTAGGCGGTGAACGGCAGGAGCACGAACAGCACCCGGGACAGCTCCGAGGCGTCCAGGACGACCACCGCGCCCGTCAGCACGCACTGCGCGAGCAGCAACGGCACCGGTGGCAGACTCCTGCGGCGTCCGGCCGCCTCCACGGCGGCCAGCACCGCGAGCGCGGCGACGAAGCCGGCCGTGTGCCAGGACAGCAGACCCGGACCGTCGCCCAGACCCGCCGCCGAGTAGTAGAGACCGCCGAGGAGGACCGCGCCGTACAGCAGCGGTGACACCCACGGCACCGGCACATACGCCGCCATGCACACCCCCCACCCCCGATACCACCGCCCAGGCTAGGCCGGACCCGCGCGCACGGCGACAGCCCCGGCGGAACCGGCCCCCGCGGCCGGCCGGACGAGGCCGATCGGCACATGCCGAACGGCACCACGCCCCCCGTGCACCGGTGACCGCCGACTGCGGACCTCGCCACCCGGCACCTGTCCGGGCCCGCTCCCCGGTTCCTACGGTTTCGCTCTGACCCACCCTCCATCGACGCAGACGAACCGGAGTCGGCCCCATGTCCTCACCGCTCAGCGCCGCGCCCGCCAACGCCCCCGCCCGGCCCATCCGTCTCGGCGCCCTGTGCGGGGTGCTCGCCGGGCTGCTCATCGCCCTGCCCGCGCTGGTCGAGGCGTTCACCGGCGAGACCACCGCCACCAGCCTCCTCCTCGCGCTCGCCCCCGCCTTCGCACTGCCCTTCCTCACCGCTCTCCACCAACGCCAGCGCACCGCCTCCGGCCGCTTCGGGGAGACCGCCTACGTCGTGAACCTCATCGGCCTCGGCCTCTTCGGCGGGGCGGCGTTCGCCGCCAACGTCGTCCTGTTCCACCTCGACGACGACACCATCGACACGGAACTGACGGGCCCCACCCTCCCGACGCTCGCCGCGTGCGCGGTCGTCTTCGCGATCGGCTGCGCGCTGTTCGGGGCGGCGACGATCCGCGCCCGCACCTTCCCGAGGGTCCCGGCCTGGGGGTACGCCGTGGTGCTGCCCTTGTTCGCCTTCGTGACCGCGCTACCCGATTCGGTCCTCACCAGTGCCCTGCACATCGCCGTCGGCACCGTCCTGGTGTGGCTGTCGACGGCGTTGTGGCAGTCCGCACCGACGGCCCCGCCGTCCGAGGCGGGGGTCGGTGGTCACGGGACGGATCAACGGGCAACCCGCTAGCCGCATGCCGCCCGCGCCCAGTCCAGCTGCTCCTCGCTCAACAAGGGTGGCTCCGCTCCGCAGGCATCGCGGCGGTACACGCGGTCGTGCGCCTGGCAGAAGATCCAAGGCCGAAGCGCCGGAACCGGCGGCCCGGTTCCGGCGCTTCGGGTCACCGGGTCAGTTCAGGCCGGTCGATGCTTTGAGCAGAGTGGTCTGCGCGTCATCTCCTTCCAGGGAGTAGATCATCACTCCGGCCAGGCCCTTGTTCTTGATGTACTGCCGTTTCGCCGTCATCGACTTGGGGGTCTCGATGCTGAAGAACGTGCTGCCGTCGTACATCCAGGTGGACTTGGTGCGGCTGTCCCAGAAGATCGTCGAGTCGGTCAGCTTGTTCGCCGACTTCAGCTCCTTGTAGAAGGCGACGCCCGGAGCCTGTGAGTAGGGGTACGCGGCCGGGGAGGCGCTCGCCGGCTGGTACAGGCCGTGTTTCCCGCCGCTCGCGACCCCGCTCCACCCGCGGGCGTAGAAGGGCACACCGAGGGTGATCTTGCCGGCGGGGAAGCCCTTGCCGAGGTACGTCGTGACGGCGTCGTCCGCGGTCATGCCGGTACCGTCCGCCGGGTCGGCCGCGGAACGATACAGCGGGGCGTTGAAGTTGGTCGGTCCGGTGCCCTCCCAGGCGCCGTGCATGTCGTAGGTCATGAGGTTGCCCAGATCCAGGTACGAGGCGATCTTCCCGATCTCGACCTTGCTCATCTTCTTCGGGCCGGCCGGCAGCGCGGCGGTGAGCAGCTTGCCGGAGCCGAGCTGGGCGCGGAACTCGGCGAGCAGGGCGGTGAAGTTGGCCGTGTCCTGCTCGCTGTAGTGGTTGCCGGTGTGGCCGTCCGGGCTGCCCGGGAACTCCCAGTCGATGTCGATGCCGTCGAACACGCCCGCGGCGGCACCGTCGCCACCGGCGGGGTCGTCGCCGATCTTGGGCAGGTTGCCCTTGATGAACATGTCGACGCAGGACTTCACGAACTTCTTGCGGGAGGCGTCGGTGGCGGCGGCGTCGGAGAAGTACTTCGAGAACGTCCAACCACCGAGCGTGACCAGCACCTTGAGGTTCGGGTGCTTCGCCTTGAGCTTCTTGATCTGGTTGAAGTTGCCCTTCAGCGAGTTGCCCCACGAGTCGGCGACACCGTCGACGCTCTCCTCCGCGGTGAAGCTCTTCTGGTAGTCCGCCCAGGCGTCGCTCGCCCCGTCGTTGCCGGTGCCGTTGCTCTCGTCGCTCGAACCGGCCTTGTTGGCCGCCATGCAGGTCAGGTTGACCGGGTCGATGTTCTGGAAGGCGTAGTTGAGCTTGGTGAGTTTGGCGGCGGTGCCGTTCTGGTCCAGGGTCTTGAGCGTGTAGTTGTTGGCGTAGATCGACCAGGAGGTGAAGTACGCCACCCGCTCGCCGGGGACGCCGGCTTCGGCGCCGGATTCGTTCCACTTGAGGTCCTCGACGGCGCTGTCTCCGGGCTGCGGGACATGCCAGGCGTCGACGCCCTTGCTGGTGCTGTTGAACACCAGGAAGTCCGAGACCTTGTCGACGTCGAGGTCGGCGAAGGCGCCCACGGAACCGGGGAAGGCGGTGCCGGAGCGGACGGTGCCGAGCGACTTCCAGCCGGAGGGGTCGGCTGCGGCGGCCGTACGGACCAGTTGTGCCGACATCGACGACGTCGAACTCCAGGAGCCGTCGCCGGTGTTCTTCCACGCGAGCACGTCGCCGGTCATGTACTGGACGACGACGGTGTCGGCGAGGCCGTCGCCGGTGATGTCGGTGAAGTAGACCTGTCCGACCGGGCCTTCGGCCGGGTGCGTGAAACCGGAGAACTCGCGCCAGTCGCCCGGCTTCGGGATGCCGTTGGCGGTGTTCTTCCAGGCGGTGACGAAGTTGTTGCGGTCGACCAGGAGGAGGTCGTCGTCCTTGTCGCCGTCGAGGTCGGCGAACTGCGGTGTGCCGACGCCGAGGTCGTTCGCGACGATGACCGGGGCGGCCCACTTGATGTCGGTGCTCGTCGACTCGTTGCGCCAGACGCGCATGGCGGCGACGCCGGTGCCGGACTCGCTCGCGCTGAGGAAGTTGATCAGCTCGTCGCGGCCGTCGCGGTCGAGGTCGCCGAAGTAGGCGTCCTTGGGGGTGGCGAGGGCGGCGGCCGGGGCGGTGTCGCCCATCGGGAACCAGATCCGCTCCCCCTCGTCCCCGCATCCGCCGTTCACCCAGGTGTAGAGGCGACCGTCGGAGCCGCTCGTGGTGCGGTCGCCGTCACCGTCGCCGTCGAGATCAGTGAACCTTGTCTGCGCGCTGTCCGCGTTGTCGACGATCTGGCCGAGCGAGGCCCACTCGTCGGCCGCGCCGTCCCCGGCCGGTTCACGGCAGGTACCGGTGGCCGAGGTGCCTTTGCGCAGCCAGTCCGGAAGGGCCCCCTCGACCTTGTTGAGAACGCTCTCGACGGCGTCGGCAGCGCCCGTGCCACCGAAGTAGGCCTCGGCGGTTCGGGCGAACAGGACGGCCTTCCGCTTGAACTCCTGGAACATGGCGAGTGCCTGCGCCGTGCTGGACCAGGTGACGATGAACATCGTCAAGCCCAGGCCGATGGACTTCGACAGGGTGTTCTTCCACTCCTCCGTGTCCTTCAGCTTGCCGTCGGCCCACTGGCTGAGGAAGCCGTTCACGAACTCGCCCATGAACCCACCGAACCCGACACACGCGGAGACCGGCCCGCCCGCCCGCTTGCAGAGGGATCCCATCCAGAGACCGAACAGGGTGGCGGACGACACGATGAGCGCGGCCTGCAACCACGACATGTCGACCTCGGCTTCGGGCGCCTTGACGATGATGGTCGCGACCGTGCCCTCGACCGTCCACTCGTGCTCGAAGTCGAGGTACTTCAGATCGGGCAGGACATCGTGCAGCCGGCCCTCGGTCTTCTCCTCCAGGACGTCGCTGAGACTCTTGCCCGAGTCGTCGATCGCGGTGAGCTCCTGGCGGAGATCGTCAGCCAGCTCCGCGTCCTCGAAGTCGACACTGACGACCTGGTCGGTAGCCGTCGTCCGGGCCTGCGCCGATGGCGGGTTGACCAAACCGAACAACAGGGCGACGGCGGTGACGGCCGCTATGAGGGTCAGAACTCGACCGAAACGGACACGTCTGTGCTTGTGGGGGGTGGCAGACGCATGCGCTGCCCCTCGATGCAGTAAATACATCGCCAAATCCTAGCCAGGGATGATCACTTCTGTAGATGAATTCTCAACAACTTTTCGGATAAGGCGAGTTCATCGAGAGAGTTCCCGGGCCGGGCGGCCGACGCTGGACCGCCTCACCGCGCACCTGGCCGCGTAGGTGTCAGGTGCGCAGCCGCGCTCCCGGACCCGGGTTGACCGTCACGTCCCGGGGCGTCAGCGCGCCGTGCTCCCCGCACGTGACGACGGCGCGGACCGGGCAGCCGCAGTCCGTGTGCCGCATGTCGAGGACCGGTCCGGCCGGGTCCGGGTTGTGGGTCTCGCCCCACTGGCGCAGGGCGACGAGCACCGGCCACAGGTCCCAGCCCTTGCGGGTCAGCCGGTACTCGTTGCGGGAGCGGCTGCCGGGGTCGCGGTAGGGGACGGTCGTGAGGATGCCGGCCTCGGTCAGCTTGCGGAGCCGGTCGCTGAGGACCGCCTCCGACAGGCCGATGTGCCTGCGGAAGTCGTCGAAGCGGCGCACGCCGTTGGCCGCGTCCCGCACGATCAGCAGCGTCCACTTCTCCCCCACCACGTCGAGGGTGCGCTGCACGGAACAGTTCTCGGTGCTGAATGCGAGCCAGTCCACCGGGCCATGATAGCCAGCTGGCTTCGTCATTGACAGTCAGGTGAGGGCGAGGCTAGCTTCGGCGTACAAAGTCAGCCGGGAGGGCGCAGACGCATGGGACGCACACGTACATACACCTGGGACGACCCCATGGTCACGGCCGGTGCCGTGGGCCGTTCGTCCGGCCTGGACTTCCTGCGTGACGTCCTGGACGCCAGGCTTCCGGCGCCGCCGATCTCCGCCACCCTCGACTTCACGCTCGACGAGGTGTCCGAGGGCCGCGCGGTCTTCTCGCTCACCCCGGGCGAGGAGCACTACAACCCGATCGGCAGCGTGCACGGCGGCGTCTACGCCACCCTTCTCGACTCGGCGCTGGGCTGCGCGGTGCAGTCCACGCTGCCCGCGGGCATGGGCTACACCTCGCTCGACCTGAGCGTGAAGTTCCTCAAGCGGGTGTCGGTGGACACCGGCCCGGTGCGGGCGATCGGCACGATCGTGCACCGCGGCCGGCAGACGGCGCTCGCCGAGGCCACGCTGGTCGACGCAGAGGACCGGGTGCTGGCGCACGCGACGAGTTCCTGCATGCTCTTCCCGCTGCCGCCGACGGCAGCCGCCTGAGACTGCCGCACACTGCTCTGTTCGAGTGGTGCGCGCGGGCCCACGGTCGTAGCGTCGAAGGCGGGACATCCGTCGGCCAGCGGCAGCGGGGATCGGCCATGCAGCTACGCGCACTCACCACGACGGCCGCGCTCTTCGCCGTGGCCACCCTCGTCACCGCCGCGGGCACCTCGCCCGCGGCCCGGCCCGCACCGGCGCCCGTGACGCAGACCGTCCAGCTACGCACCACGCCACCGGTCCTCGTCGACTGCCTGTGGCACGCCCAGGTGCGTCCGACGGACTTCATGCTCGCCTGCGGGGACGGCAACAGCCGTCTGGCCTCCCTGCACTGGACCCGATGGGACGCGGGTGCGGCGCGGGCCGAGGGCGTGAACTGGGTCAACGACTGCAAGCCGTACTGCGCGGCCGGGCACTTCCACGCCTACCCGGTGACCGTACGACTGGACCGGGCACGGCCGTGGAAGAAGCAGCCCCAGGTGTCGCACTACTCCCGGATCACGCTGACGTACCCGGCCACGCGGCCGGAGCAGTTCGGCCCGACCGTGTCCTATCCGCTCTGGGACTGAGAGGCGGGGACCTGCTCGCGCCGGGCGCCCGTGATCACCTCGGAGCGGCTGCCGCCGCGGTCCATGAAGCCGCCCATGAACGCCAGGCCCAGTCCGGCGACGCCCAGTGCCGCGCCGACCAGCGACGGTGACGCCCAGCCCCAGCCCGCCGAGATCGCGAGGCCGCCGAGCCAGGCGCCGCCCGCGTTGGCCAGGTTGAAGGCGGAGTGATTGGAGGCCGCCGCCATGGTCGGGGCGTCCTTCGCCTTGGCCATCAGCAGCATCTGGACGGGCGTGGTGATGAGGGCGCCCATCGCGCCGATCAACGTGATCGTGATGAGGGCGGGCACGGTGCTGTGGACGGTGAAGTAGAACGCCACCAGCGCCGAGGACATCAGCGCGAGTCCCGCGTACAGCGTCGGGCGCAGGGCGCGGTCCGTGAGGGGGCCCGCGACGAGCGTGCCGAGGGTCATGCCGACGCCGTAGAGCGCGAGGACCAGCGTGGTCGAGGAGTCGGACAGGCCCGTGAGGTGGGTGAGCATGGGCACGAGGTAGCTGTAGACGGCGAAGAACCCGCCGAATCCCACGACGGCCGTGGCGAGGCCGATGGCCACCTGCTTGTTGCCCATGGCCCGCAGTTCGTGCCGGACGCCGGTCTGCGGGCCGCGCGGCTGGTGCGGGACGAAGAGCGACAGCGCCAGCAGGGCGACGAGGCCGATGACGGCCACCGCGACATAGGCGGCCCGCCAGCCCAGCTGCTGCCCGAGCGCCGTACCGGCCGGGACGCCCACGATGTTGGCGATGGTCAGCCCGAGGAACATCTTGGAGACCGCGCGGGCGGCCCGGTCGGGAGCGACCAGCCGGGACGCGACCACCGCGCCGACACCGAACAGCGCCCCGTGCGGCAGTCCGGCGAGGAAGCGCGCGGCGAAGAGCAGGCCGAAGCCGGGGGCGAGCGCGGACGCGACGTTGCCGACGACGAACAGCCCGGACAGGAGCAGCAGCAGCCTCTTGTGCGGGATGCGTGCGCCGAGGGCCGTCAGTACGGGGGCACCGACGACGACGCCCAGCGCGTAGGCGGAGACGATGTTGCCCGCCTGCGGCACGGACACGCCGACTCCGTCAGCGATCTGGGGCAGCAGCCCCATCGTGGCGAATTCCGTCGTACCGATGCCGAAAGCGACAACAGCCAGGGCCAGGAGAGCCAGTGGCATGGCGCAGGAGAACCTTTCGAAGGTGGTGCAGATGTACGAGGGGGCGGGTCTGGGCCGTGTCGAAGCGGCTTCCCTCACCCGGCATCGTCGCCCGGCGCCCCCCAGGGCATGGTGCGCCCACAACGAGTGCAGCAGCGCGACGGAGCGAGGCATTCCAAGATCCCCGGCCGCTTTCCATGACTCACGTCACACCCGTCTCGGCACGGCTCGGCTCATGCGCCCTCCCGTGCCCCCGTGCGCCCGCGCTCCCGGCCGGTTTTCGACCCACCGATCGAGCATTCGTTCGGCGCCCTGGGTAGGTGTCCCGGGTCGGCGCAAGCAGGTGCGGGAGGCACGCGCAGGGGGCTGAGACTGTGGCACGCCCGTCATGGACGTCCGATCCGGTCGAGGAACAGCGTCGTCGCAAGCGGGATGTGGTGCGCCGGCTGCGCGCCCAGGGCCGTTACGGGCCGCGGTTCCGCGATGTGCTGCCCTCGTTCACCGTGCTCGCGGCCCTGGTGTGCGCGGCCGTGGCCGGACTCGTCGCCGGTTTCCGGGCCGTCGGTGTCGTGGTCCCGGTCGCCGGCGTGCTGCTCACGGCGGTCGTCCTCATGGTCGGGGTCAGGCGCCGCCGCCCCGGCGCCCGGCGTCGGCGCGGCCACTACACGCCGCAGGAACTGCTCGAACTCGACATTCAGGGGCTGGCCCTGGCCGTGGCACGGATGCTGCGCCGGGACCACTGGAAGGTGCGCCTGTTGCCCGCGCCCGACCGCCCGCGGCTGTGCGCCCGGCATCAGGACGGGCGACTGCTCGACGTGGCCTTCCGGCCGGTGGCGGAGCCGTTGCCGGACGAGGCCCTGCCACACCCCCGGGCGCACGGCGAGGACCCGGACTCGTTCATCCACGTCGTCGTGCACCGGGGCACGTTCCGGGCCCGTGACGTCCGGTGGGCCCGGCGCGAGGGCCGAACCGTCCTGCTGGACGGCCCGGCCCTGGCCCGCTGGGCGGACGGAGCGTCCCTCGACAAGCTCCTCGCCGGGGAACCCTGACCTGCAAGGCCGCCCACGTGTTTCACGGGGCGAGGACGCAGAACTCGTGGCCCTCCGGATCGGTCAGACAGGTCCACGCGACGTCGCCCTGGCCGATGTCGAGGTCGGCCGCGCCCAGCGCGCGCAGCCGGTCCACCTCCGCCGCCTTGTCGTCGCCGGGGTACGGCAGCAGGTCGAGGTGGAGGCGGTCCGGCACGGTCTTGGCGTCGGGAGTGCGCAGGAACTCGAGATACGGGCCGCCGCCCTTGGCGGACCGCAGCGACGCGTGGTCGTCGGCCACCTCGTGCACGGTCCAGTCCGTCGCCTCGCCCCAGAACCGGGCCATGGCCCGCGGGTCCGTACAGTCGACGACCACCGCGGCGACCGGCCCGGTGTCCCGGTAGATCTCGCGCGGCTCCAGCACACAGAACTCGTTGCCCTCGGGATCGGCGAGGACCGTCCACGGCACGTCGCCCTGCCCCACGTCGACGGGGGTCGCCCCGAGCGACCTCAGGCGCGCGATCAACTCGGTCTGGTGGTCGGCGGAGGTGGTGGCGAGGTCGAGGTGCACACGGTTCTTCACCGCCGTCTTGAGCTCCGGTACGGGGACGACGTCGATGCCGAGGACGACCGGGTCCGGCCAGACCAGGCCACCGGGCGGTCCGACGTAGGTGGTCACGCCGGCGCTGTACGCGCTCCAGCCGAGCGCCTCCGCCCAGAACCCGCCGACCGCCGAGGCGTCGAGGGCCTTCACGTTCACCATCACGGGTCGCAACGCCATGCGGGTGATCCTATGCGCGGCCGCCCGTTCCAGAGAGTGGGACGCCTGTTGGAGGCGGGCCGGGCGCTGCGGTAGAACTGTGTGCATGATCTCCGAGCTCTTGGTGCGACGCCTGGTCATCGACCTGTGCCTGCGCGCGGGCTCCTGTTGTCGCTGATCCGACCTCTCTGACACGCCCTTCCTCGCGGTGAATCCCCCGCCTGAGGGCGGTTGCCGCGCCCCTTCCACAGGTGCGCCCTCTTCTCCTCACGCTCACTCGTCGGCTGCTCGTCATGCCCCGGCGCCCCTGGAGGACACCTGTGTCCACAACATCGGTTCAGAGCAAGGTTTCTGACCCGCCATCACCTCCGCGCGAACGGCGTGTGTGGGCGCGGGTGCGCCCGGTCGCGTTGCCGTTCGCCTCCCTGCTCGTCTTCCTCGGCCTGTGGCAACTGCTGGCGGCGAGCGGAACCTGGAGCGAGACCCTGGTGCCGCCGCCGGCGAAGGTGTGGGACGCGTTCGTCGACGTCTCCACCACCCACGACGGCGTACGGGGCTACAACGGCACCACGCTCATCGAACACCTCGGCATCAGCCTGCGCCGCATCGCGCTCGGTGCCGGGATCGGCATCGTCGCCGGTGTGGTCCTCGGGCTGCTCATGGGCACCGTCGGCTGGCTGCGTTCGCTGTTCGAGCCGTGGATCACCTTCCTGCGGACGCTGCCGCCGCTGGCGTACTTCTCGCTGCTCATCATCTGGCTGGGCATCGACGAGGAGCCGAAGGTCACGCTGCTGGCCGTGGCCGCGTTCCCGCCGGTGGCGGTGTCCACCACCGCGGCCGTGGCGGCCGTACCGAAGCAGCTGATCGAAGCCGCCCGCGCGCTCGGCGGTTCACGGTGGGACGTGGTCAGGGACGTCGTCATCCCCTCCGCGCTGCCGGAGACCCTCACCGGCGTCCGGCTCGCCGTGGGTGTGGCCTACTCCTCCCTGGTGGCCGCCGAGTTGGTCAACGGCCTGCCCGGGATCGGCGGCATGGTCAAGGACGCCGCCAACTACAACAACACCCCCGTCGTGCTCGTCGGCATCATCGCCATCGGCGTCTCCGGGCTGATCATCGACGGTCTGCTGCTGCGGCTGGAGCGCACGGTCGTGCCGTGGCGCGGACGTGCGTGAATCGCCCTGCAACTCCCTTCCACAGAAACGGCACCGCCATGTCCCCTCGCCCCCAAGGCCCCTCCCGTCGCCTCCTCCTCGCCGGCGCCCTGGCCGCCGTGTCCGCCGCCGTCACCGGCTGCTCCTCCGACAGTGACGCCGCCACCTCCGGCGGGTCCAAGCAGCTGCGCATCGGCTACTTCGCCTTCCCCAGCGGCGACTTGCTGGTGAAGAACAGAAAGCTGCTGGAGAAGGCACTGCCGGGATACACGATCAAGTGGATCAAGTTCGACTCCGGTGCCAGCGTCAACCAGGCCTTCATCGGCAAGTCCCTCGACATCGCCGCCCTCGGCTCCAGCCCCTTCGCCCGCGGCATCTCCGGGAACTCGCCGATCCCGTACAAGGTGGCGTGGATCCTGGACGTGGCGGGCGAGAACGAGGCCCTCGTGGCGCGCAAGGACACCGGCATCACCGACGTCGCCGGGCTCAAGGGCAAGAAGATAGCCACCCCGTTCGCCTCGACCTCCCACTACAGCCTGCTGGCGGCGCTGAAGGCGGCCGGACTCGCCCCGTCCGAGGTGCAGTTGATCGACCTCCAGCCGCAGCCGATCCTCGCCGCCTGGGAACGCGGCGACATCGACGCCGCCTACGTCTGGCTCCCCACGCTCGACGAGCTGCGCAAGACCGGCACCCAGCTCACCAGCAGCAAGGAGATCGGCGCCGCGGGCAAGCCGACCCTCGATCTGGCCGTCGTCTCCGACGAGTTGATCGGCCGGGACCCGAAGGCCATCGCCGCGTGGCGCACGGCGCAGGCCGAGGCGCTGCGCCTGCTCAAGTCGGATCCGGACGGGGCGGTGAAGGCGGTCGCGGCCGAGATCAACATCAGCGAGGCCGATGCCAAGGCCCAGTTGGCGCAGGGGGTGTTCCTCACCCCGGAGCAGGTCGTCTCCGCCGACTGGCTGGGCACCGACAGCGGCCCGGGGAAGCTGCTCACCTACGTCACCGACACCGCCGCCTTCCTCGCCGAGCAGAAGCAGATCGACGCCGCGCCGTCCGAGGGCGCGGTCCGCAAGGCGTTCTATCTGGAGGGGGTGTCCGATGTCGTCAAGTGAGCTCGCCGCCGAGCCGGTTCTCGATGCCGAGCACGCCGGGTCCGTCCGCATCGAGCAGGTCACGCACCGGTACGGGCGTGGGAGCGAGGCGGTCACGGCCGTCGGGCCGGTCGATCTGACCGTCCCCGCCGGGGAGTTCCTGGTGCTCGTCGGCGCGTCCGGCTGCGGCAAGAGCACGCTGCTGCGGCTGATCGCCGGGTTCGAGCGGCCCACGCACGGTGCGGTGCGCGTGTCGGGCGCCGCGCCGCGCCCCGGCGTCTCGGCGGGCGTGGTCTTCCAGACGCCGCGGCTCTTCCCGTGGCGGACGGTGCGCGGCAACGTCGATCTGGCGCTGCGCTATGCCGGGGTGGAGCGGGCCCAATGGCCGCAGCGCCGCACCGAGTTGCTGGCCCGGGTCGGACTGGAGGGCACCGAGCGGCGGCGCATCTGGGAGATCTCCGGCGGGCAGCAGCAGCGCGTCGCCATCGCCCGGGCCCTCGCCGCCGAGAACCCGCTCCTGCTGCTGGACGAGCCGTTCGCCGCACTGGACGCGCTGACCCGGGAGCGTCTCCAGGAGGACGTGCGCCAAGTGACCGAACGCACGGGACGGACCGCGGTGTTCGTGACCCACTCGGCCGAGGAGGCGGTGTTCCTCGGCTCCCGCATCGTGGTGCTGACCAAGAGCCCGGGCACCGTGGCCCTGGACCTGCCGATCAGCCTGCCGCGCGGCGACGTCGACGCCGAAGAGCTCCGCAACTCCGCCGAGTTCACCGAGCTGCGCGCCCAGGTGTCCCACGCCGTCAAGGCAGCGGCGGCGGCCTGACCCTCGTACTCCCCCCGCACGAAAGGAAGTCCACCCGTGAGCATCCTCAGCGAACGCCCGGCCGTCACCGGGCTCCCGATCACCCCGCTGGGCCCGAACTTCGGTGCCGAACTGCACGGCATCGACCTCGGCCGGCTCGACGACGACCAGGTCCGCGCGCTGCGCGAGGCGCTGGTGGCGTACAAGGTGCTGTTCGTGCGCGGCCAGCACGGGCTCGACGACGCCGCCCAGATCGAGTTCGGCCGGCGGCTGGGCGAGGTCACCGTGGGACATCCGGTGCACGACTCCGGTGACGTGCCCCCCGAGGTGTACTCCCTGGACAGCCAGGACAACGGGTTCGCCGACGTGTGGCACACCGACGTGACGTTCGTACGGCGGCCCCCGGCCGTCTCCGTGCTGCGAGCCGTCGTCCTGCCGCCCACCGGCGGCGACACCAACTGGGCGGACAGCCAGCTCGCCTACGAGTCCCTGTCGCCGGGGCTGCGCGCCCACATCGACACACTGACCGCCGTCCACGACGGCAGCCGCGAGTTCGGCTACTACCTCGCCCAGCGCAGGCAGGGAAAGGGCAATCTGTGGGAGGGCGAGGTGTTCACCTCGCTGACGCCGGTGGAGCATCCGGTGGTGCGGGTGCACCCGGAGAGCGGGCGCAAGGGCCTGTTCGTGAACCCGGGCTTCACCTCGCACATCGTGGGCGTCTCGGAGCACGAGAGCCGCGGCCTCCTCGACATCCTGTACGCCCACCTCACCAAGCCGGAGCACGTCGTGCGCCACCGCTGGCAGGCCGGCGACGTGGCGCTGTGGGACAACCGCAGCACGTCCCACTACGCCAACCGCGACTACGGCGACCAGCACCGGGTGATGCACCGGATCACCCTCCAGGGCGACGTCCCGGTCGGCCCGGCGGGCGTCTGACCGTGCACCGGACACCCTTGACATCCGGCAGGGCGGGCGACGTACGTTGAACTCGCGAAACTCCGACGGGTGGAGGCCCTCGATGCACGTTCCTGGCGCGGCGCCGCACGGTGTCCGCAGGGGTGCGTGGCTGATCGTCCGGCGGCATGTCGACTACTGCCGCACCTCCTCCGCGGTCTGTCCTTCCGTACACATCTGACCTGTCTCCTCGTGGCCCCGCCCTTGTGCGCCACACGGCCGCGAGTTCACGCGTTCTCGGAAGGAACTCCCCTTGTCCCGCCCTGCCCTGCACCTCGCCGTCGAGCTCGACGGCGACGGCGCTCATCCCGCGGCCTGGCGCCGCGCCGCCCACGCGCCCGACGAGCTGCTCACCCCGCGCCGCGTGGCCCAGGTCGCCGCCGTCGCGGAGAACGCCGGGTTCACCCTGATCACCCTCGACGACGGTGTGCTGCCGCCCGGGGCCACGCCGAACCCGGTGGGCCGGATCGGCGCGGTGGAGCGGGCCGCCTTCGTCGCCGCCTCCACGAGCAGCATCGGCATCGCGCCCGTCGTACCGCTCACGTACGCCGAACCCTTCCATGTCTCCAGCCAGTTGGCGTCCCTGGACCATGTCTCCGCGGGCCGCGCCGGGTGGGTGGTGACCGAGGAGGAGCAGCCGGAGGCGGCGCGCGCCTGGGGCCGCCCGCTCGTCGACGGTGCCGACGCCCGCGCCCGCGAGTCACGGGACGGGCTGGAGGTCGCCCGGGCGCTGTGGGACTCGTGGGAGGACGACGCGGTCATCCGCTCCGTCGCCACCAGCCGCTACCTCGACCGCGAGCGGCTGCACTACATCGACTTCACCGGGGAGACGTACGCCGTGAAGGGCCCGGCGATCGTGCCGCGCCCGCCACAGGGTCAGGTCGTCGTCCTGGGCCGGCCGGACCGGGTGCCCGCCGCACAGCTCGACGTCGGCCTCGTCGGGGGACCTGACCTGACGTCCGTCACCGCGGCCGCCGCTGCCGCCGGTACGGCCCGTGTCTTCGCCGAGGTCGAGGTCGCCCTCGACACCCCGGACGCCACCGCCGCGGCGCGCGTCGCCGACCTGGAGGCGCACGCGCCGTGGACCGACCGGGGGCGGCTGCGGCACATCGGATCGGCCGAGCAACTCGTCGCGCTGCTGGGCGAGTTGAGTCGGCATGTGGACGGCGTCCGGCTGCATCCGCTGGTGCTGGACGAGGATCTGGCCGTCCTCTCCCGTCTCGTACTGCCCGCCCTGTCCGAGCGGCGCCTCGTCGCCCGCCCGCTGCCGGGCACTTCCCTGCGCACGACCTTGGGGCTGGCGCGCCCCGCCAGCCGCTTCGCCGCCGTATCCCTCCCGGAGGACGCCCGATGACCCGCACCGACCCCCTCGACGTCCCCCGGCCGGACGCGCAGCTGCACTTCGGGGTCTTCTTCCAGGGCGTCAACCACTGGACCATCTGGTCGGCGCCCGAGAGCGGCTCGCAGATCGACCCCGCCTCCTTCCGTAAAGTCGCCCAGACCGCCGAACGCGGCCTCTTCGACGCCTTCTTCCTCGGCGAGGGGCTGCGGCTGCGCGAGGTCGACGGGAAGATCCACGACCTCGACGTGGCCGGACGGCCGGACGCCCTCACCCAACTCGCCGCGCTGGCCGCCGTGACCCGCCGGATCGGTCTGGTCTCCACCTCCAACTCCACCTTCAACGAACCCGCCGACCTCGCCCGTCGCCTCTCCGGCCTCGACCTGCTCTCCGAAGGCCGGGCCGGCTGGAACGTGGTGACCACCGACAACGCCTGGACCGGCGCCAACTTCCGCCGCGGCGGCTACCTCGACCACGCCGACCGCTACCGCCGCGCCGAGGAGTTCCTCACCGTGGCCCGCGCGCTCTGGGACGGCTGGGCGGACGGAGCCGTCGCCCCGGCGCAGAGCGCGTCCGCGTGGGCCGCACCCGGTGCCATACGCCAAGTCCGGCACAGGGGACCGCAGTTCGACGTCGACCTCGCCCCGACCCTGCCGCGCAGCGCCCAGGGCCACCCGGTGATCTTCCAGGCCGGCGACTCGGGCGAGGGACGTGACTTCGCCGCCCGCAACGCCGACGTGATCTTCTCCGCGCACGGCAACGACTTCGACGACGCGCTGGCCTTCGCCCAGGACATCCGCACCCGGCTGCGTGCCGTGGGGCGGCCCGACGACGATCTGCGGATCCTGCCCGGCACCGAGATCATCATCGGCGCCACCGAGGAGGAGGCGCAGGAGAAGAAACGCTGGATCCGGCTCCAACAGGTCACCCCCGCAACCGCGTTGGGCATCGCCACCCTGCTGTGGGGCATCGACCTGTCCGACCGCGACGCCGACGGCCCGCTGCCCGCGGAGGACCCGGTCGTCGCCGAGAACGACGGCTCCTTCGGGGCCCGGCGGGTCGCCGACCCGAGGGCGGTCGTGGCCGAGTGGCGGGCGAAGGCGGAGGCTAACGGCTGGTCACTGCGCGAGACCGTGATCGCGCTCGGACCGCAGCGCGGCCACGTCGGCACCCCGGCCGGACTGGCCGACAAGTTCGCCCACTTCGTACGGCACGGCGCACTCGACGGCTTCAACGTGACGCCGTACCTCATCCCGGACGGCCTCGACGACATCGTCGACCTGCTCGTCCCGGAGCTTCAGGAACGCGGCGTCTACCGCACCGAGTACACCGGCACGACCCTGCGCAACCACCTCGGCCTGCGCGAGCCCCTCACCCACCGCACCGCCGCCGAACAGCGCCAGGCCGGCTGACCGAACGCCCCCGAAGGAGACCCCATGACCATCGAAGCGACCGCCACCGACCTCCAGGCCTTCACCGAGACCTGGCTGGAGTGGTACCGCGCCCAGGAGACCCGGCTCGCCGACCCGCACGGATTCCTGGCGATCACCGGCCTGCACTGGCTCGACGAAAGCCCCCAGCGCTTCCCCGACGCACCCGGCGCCTGGCACACCGGCCCCGAGGGCGTCGTCGTCACCCTCGACGAGGGCGAGGAACTGGTCGTCGACGGCACCGCGGTGCACGGTGAGCACCGCTTCGGCGTGCTGCCCGAGCGCGGCGGTGTCAACGCGGTCTGGGGCGAGGCGGTCATCGAGGTCGCCAAGCGCGGCGGCCACGACATCGTCCGTCCCCGGCACCCGGACGCCGAGCTGCGCACGGCGTTCACCGGCACCCCCGCCTACGCCCCCGACCCGCGCTGGGTCGTGCGGGGCCGCTACCTCCCCTTCGACGAGCCGCGCCCGACGACCGTGGGGGCCGCTGTCGAGGGGCTTGAGCACGTGTACGACGCCCCGGGCCGGATCGAGTTCGAACTGGAGGGGCGTGAGCTGTCCCTGACCGCGTTCCCCGGGTACGCCGAGGGCACCCTGTCGGTGCTGTTCACCGACGCCACCTCCGGGGTCACCACCTACGCCGCCAACCGCTCCCTGACCGTCGGCCCGCCGGCGGCCGACGGCACGGTGACGCTGGACTTCAACCGCGCCGCCAACCTTCCCTGCGCCTACACCGACCTCGCCACCTGCCCGCTCCCGCCGGCCGAGAACCGGCTGCCGGTGGCGATCGAGGCGGGTCTGAAGATCCCCCGCGAGCGCGGCGGCGCCTGAGCGGACCGGCCCCCGTGCCGCCGGTGCCCGCCCGTCAGTGGCAGTGGCCCTGGCGGCCGAGGGTCTGCACCGGGGCCGCGCCGGGCCGGGTCCACTGGGCCACCGGGCGGCTGGTCGGGCCCCAGGTGGGGTTGCCGTCCGCGTCCGAGCGCCAGGACCAGCAGGCGTCGTTCCCCTCCGGCCAGCCGTCGGGCTTGTCCTCCCACCTCTCGCGGCGGCCGTAGGGGGTCATGTCGAGCAGGGGGAGGGAGAGGTTGAGCGGTTCGTTGCCGCGGCCCGTCGTGGAGTACGTGAGGAAGGCGCGGTCGCCGTCGCGCAGGAAGCAGGTGAGGTGGCCCATGTCGCCGCCGACCGGCGCGGGCGTGTCGCGCACCGAGTACCAGGGCTGGGTGTAGCCCATGAACTCGACGAAGGAGGCCACCTCGTCCCAGGGGCCTGTGGTGAGGATTGCGAAGGAGACGCCCCTGGCGTTGAGGTAGACGGCGTCCCTCAGATGCCAGGCCGCGGTGGTGCAGCCCTCGCACTGGCCCTGGGGCGGCGCGCCATCGTACCACATGTGCTTGTAGGCCACGAGCTCGTCGCGCCCCTCGAACAGGTCCAGGAACGGGACCGGGCCGTCGGGGCCGACGACCTCGACCGTCCCGTCGAACTCCACCATCGGCAGCCTGCGCCGGGCCGCGGCGATGGCGTCGCCCGCACGGGTGTGGGCCTTCTCGCGGACCAGCAGCTCGTCGCGGGCCTTCTGCCAGGTGGCCAGGTCGACGACGAGCGGCCGGCCGGTGAGCCCGGTGGTCGGGTCGTCCGGTGTGGTCGTCATGGTGCGTCCTCCGTGGTGGTGTCTCGTGCCGGGCGGTGTCGTACGCCGTCCTAGGACGGTCACCGGAAGAGACTGCGGGCGCGACCGAAACTCATCGATCCGGGCCTTGGGAACCCTGGCGATGTCAGGGTGTGACGATCCTGTCCTGCTCCACCGGTGGTGTGCCGTCGTGCCAGGGCAGGGCCCTGCCGAACCGGACGAGTTCGCCGTAGAGGGCGGGATCGACGTGTTCGGCGAAGATCAGGTCGAGTACCGCGACGGCGGCCTGTGACGGTGACTGGGCGCGGCTGTAGTCGCTGAACCAGGGGCGTGAGGTGGCGGTGTCGACCATGCCGGGGCAGACCGAGGCGACCAACGTGCCGGTGGCGAGGTCGTGTTCGCGGCGTACGGCGGCGACCGCGCGGACCGCGGCGACCTGGGCGACCTTCGAGGGCACGTTCAGCCAGACCGGCCAACCCGCCTCCGCCGCCGTCCCGTTGTGAATCGCCCGGCGCCAGGACTCGACCGCCTGCTCGACCTGGTCGAGGCTCGCGTTCTCGAACAAGGGGTGCAGCCGTGGGTCGAGATGGCCGAGCGTGCCGAGGCTGCTGGCCACCACCAACAGACGGCCGCCGGGGCGCAGTACGGGGCCGAAGGAGCGCAGGACGGCGTGGGTGGCGGTGTTGGAGACGTCGATGAACTCGTCGGCGCGCGCTGACTGTGAGTCCTCGGGGAGCAGGCGGGCGACGGCGTTGGAGACGACGATGTCCACGCCGCCGTAGCGGCTTTCGAGCTCCTTGGCGAGGGCGGCGACGGCGTCCGTGTCGGTGACGTCCAGGACGCGGCCCTCGACGCGGGCACGGGTGCCGGGCAGTTGGGTCACTTCGCGGGCGGTGTCCTCGACGCGCCGGCGGTTGCGGCCGGTGAGCAGGGCGAGGTCGTCGGGGTGCAGGCGGGCCGCGAGGCATTCGACGAGGGCGCGGCCGAGTCCTTGGTTGGCGCCCGTGACCAGGGCGATGCGTGAGGCACTCATGACGACCACGCTAGGAACGCCGCATCCATGAGTCCAACGAAAGTTCGGCAAGCGTGGTATGCGTAAACGTCATGGACTTCTCGGATGTGTCGCTGACCGCGCTGCGGGTCTTCCGTGCCGTCGCCGAGCAGGGGACGTTCACCGCAGCCGCCGACGCGCTGGGATACACACAGTCGGCGGTGTCCCGGCAGATCGCCTCGATCGAACGGGCGGCGGGCGCCGAGCTGTTGGAGCGGCGCCGCGACGGCGTACGGCTCACCGCCGCCGGACGCGTCGTCATGCGCCGGGCGACGGTGGTGCTCGACGAGATCGACGCCACGGCACGCGAGCTGTCCGGTCTGCCGGAGCAGGCCGGCACGGTCCGCCTGGGATGGTTCCCCAGCGCCGGCGCCGTCCTCCTGCCCCGAGCCCTGGCCGCCCTGCGGCGCACCGACCCCGGCCTCACCGTGGTGGGCCGGGAAGGCAGCACTCCGGCGCTGGTGCGCGCCCTGCGGGCGGGCAGCCTCGACCTGGCCCTGCTCGCGTCGGCACCGCCCTTCCGGCCGCCGGACGCCGAGTCTCCGGCGCTGGTGCTGCGGACGCTCACCGAACGAGCGCTGTGTCTCGCGGTGCCCGCCGGTCATCCGCTCGCCCGGGGTGCGTTCGTGGACGTGGCAGATCTGCGCGGGCAGCGCTGGATCACCGGGTCCGGCTCCGGGGAGGACCGTCTGCTGGGCGTGTGGCCGGGGCTGGACGAGCGGCCGGAGATCGCCCACACCGCCCGCGACTGGCTGGCCAAGCTCCAGCTCGTCGCCGCCGGCTGCGGGCTGACGACCGTCCCGGCGTCCCTCGCCCACGCGGCACCCCCCAGCGTCCGTGTCCTCCCGGTCCGCGGCGGGCCCCAGGAGCAGCGCCGCCTGCTGCTGGCGCGCCTCCCCCACCCACCGACCGAGCCGGTCACCCGCGTGGCAGCGGCCCTTCGGGCGGTGGCCGTCGCTCTGGACGCCGAAGCCGACGCCGACGCCGACCGCTGACCGGTGTGCCCGGCGCGGCGCGAGGGCCACGATCGGGCCAGTACCGCTCGACGCCCAGGTGAGTGACGCCTTGACTGGCCTGAACGGCGCGGCGGCACAGGTGGGAGGCGCGATGGCGTGGAGGGCGCGGCTGGAGCGCCTGCGTGCCCACGCCGAGCAGCGGTTCCCGGTCATCGTCGAGCTGACCGGCCGACTGCTGTCCGGGAACCTCCTGGACGCCGGGACGAGGCTCGCCGCGCAGGCGTTCCTGGCCGTGATCCCGCTGCTGTTCGCGATCGCCGCGTTCACCCCGCACAGCGTCCGCGAGCAGTTGCAGGAGTCGCTGCGCGCCATGTTCGGGCTGACCGGCCAGTCCGACGTGGAACTCGACCAGGTGCTGGGCGGCTCCGCCGGCGACAGTCTGCGCGAGACGACCGGCGCCGTGGGCCTGGTGCTGGCGCTGGTCTCGGCCACCAGCTTCAGCCGGGCCATGGCCCGGGTCTGCGAGCGGGCCTGGCGGCTGCCGAAGTCGGCGACCAGGATCGCGGCCTGGCGCTGGCTGGTGTGGCTCCTCGTGCTGGTGCTCGTCGTGCTGCTCCAGGGGCCCATCCGTAACGGCTTCGGGGCCGGCGCGTGGCTCGGCGTCCCGCTCTTCTTCGTCCTGAGCACCGGCCTGTGGCTGTGGACGCAGCGCCTGCTACTGGCCGGCCGGGTCCCCTGGCTGCCGCTGCTGCCCGGGGCGCTGCTCGCCTCCGCCGCCACCAGCGCCCTGGCCCTGACGGCCCGCCTCTACATGCCCGGCGCGCTCAACCGCACCTTGGACGAGTACGGCTCCCTGGGCGTGGTGCTGACACTTCTGTCCTGGCTGATCGTGGTGTGCGCGACGGTCACCTTCGCGGTGACGATCGGGGCCGTGCTGGCGGAGGAGCCGCCGCTGAACCACGTCCTGTGGCGAGGCGGTCCCCCACCTCGCCGTGGCTGAGAACGGACGCTCAGTCGAGGCAGAACTCGTTGCCCTCGACGTCCTGCATCACGATGCAGGACTCGTTGACACCGTCGGCCTTCAGGAGCTGCACCCGCACCGCGCCGAGCGCGAGCAGTCGCGTGCACTCGGCCTCCAGCACGGCGAGGCGCTCCTCGCCCACGAGCCCGGTGCCGACCCGCACGTCGAGGTGCACCCGGTTCTTGACGACCTTGCCCTCGGGCACACGCTGGAAGTACAGGCGCGGGCCGACGCCCGTGGGATCACTGCACGCGAACCAGGCGTCCCGGTCCTCCGGGGGCTGGGCCTCGTTGTAGGCGTCCCAGGTGGCGAACCCCTCGGGGGGCGGCGGCGCCTCGTATCCCAGCACCTCGCACCAGAAACGGGCGACACGCTCGGGCTGCGCGCAGTCGAAGGTGACCTGGAATTTCTTGATCGATGACATCGGCGCACCCTAGCAAGGCGTCAGACCCGTTCCGCCCCCAGATGGTCGGCCAGGCGATGTGCCTGCGCGAGCAGCGTCCCGTACGCGACCAGCGCGTCGGGGTCGTCGGGTGCGGTGCCCGGGAACTGCCGGCGCAGGGCGTCGAGGCTGCGTCGAAGATCGGCGGCGGCGTCATGCAGGCGGCGCCCGGTGGCCTCGTCCCTGCCGTCCGCGGCGAACCGGTACGCGGCGTACAGGTGCACGGCGCGCGCCGTCTCCCGCAGAAAGTCCGCGTAGGCGGTGGTGACCGACTCGGCCGGTCTGGCCGTGGTGCCCTCCGCGGCCTCGCGCACGGTGCGGGTCACGCCCGCCGTGTGGACGGCGACGTAGTCCAGCACGGCCAGCGCGTCGGCGTACGCCGAACCAGGCTCGGCCGCGTCGCGTCGGCGCGGCCGCCGGAGATTGCCCCGGAGGCTCTCCTCGCTCCAGCCGATCGCCGACCTGGCCTGGTCGACGAGGCGTCCCAGCCGCAGGGCGCGCTGGTGCCGTACGCCGGCCTCGTGGCCGTCCCACTCCGCGGCGGTCAGCCCGTCGGCCACGTCGTCCAGGATGTCGCGGGCCTCGCGGGCCGCGTCCGCCAGCGCCGCGCGGGTGTCCCGCAGGTGGGTCGGGGGCCGGATCAGCGCGTTGACGGCCACCCCGACCAGCGCGCCGAAGACCGCCTCGGAAAGGCGTGCGGCCGCCCCGGCGAGCGTGACCTGGCCGCCGGTCAGGACGAACAGTGCCCCGGTCGCGGCGAAGATGCCCTGGCTCCCCAGGCGCCGCCACTGTCCCAGCAGCAGGACCAGCGGCAGGACGACGGCCATCGTGACCATGGCGTCCCCCATCAGCATCGCCGCGGCGGTCGCCATCGTGGTGCCCACCGCGATCGCCGCCAGTTGTTGCAGCCCGTGCGCGACCGACCGGTACACCGTCGATTCCACCAGCGCGATCGCCACCCACGGCGCCACGAACGCCATCGGGGCGGCCAGCCACCATCCCGCGACGGCCCACGCCACCCAGGCCGCCAGCGCCGCCTTCCCGGCCTGCGCCACCACGTCCCGCTCACGGCCGGGCTCCGCCCAGGCCCGTCGCACGGCCGTCACCGCGTTCCGGGCGCGCCACCTGACCGCCCGGGTCGTCCTGCCGATCCACTCCATGCCCCATCAGGTGCCACATCTGGGGCGAACCGCACCTCAGTCGGCGACTGCGGGTTCGGATGCGACGGGCGCGGCGGAGTGTGGTCGTCCGATTCCCGGGCCGTTGCGGGGATGGCTCCCCACCGCCTCGCGCGCGAGGATGCTTCTTCGGGCCGACGCCGGCGGGCCCGAAGTTCTCGCAAGCCGGTGCGCATCGAGGGGGCCTCGGATGGGTTCACATGCGGCGCCGCACCACCACCGGAAGGTCTTTCTGGTCGCCTCCGCGGTCGTCCTGACGGCGGCCGGCCTGCTCGGACTCCCCCGCGCGGACGGGGCACCCGCCGCGGCCGACGCCGCCGACGCCTGCCGCAGTACGAGCGTGAACCTGCCCCGTGGTGACTGCGGGCCCTTCTGGCAGGTCCTCGCGGAGGACTTCAACGGCGACGTGGTGCCGCTGGGCTCGTTCAGCGACTGCGACCACGACGTCGACACCTCCGCCGCCCACTGCGGGGGCCTCAGCGGCTCGTACCGCGACAACTGGTGGGCCTATCCGACCGGTTGGCGCGACACCGCCAACGACCGGGGCCGGGACGTGGTCGGTGTCTATCACCCCGAGGACACCGTCAGCGTCGGTCCCGCGGCCGACGGCGACGGACGGATGACCATCCGGATGTGGCGGCCCGCCGACGGCGGCCCCGTGCACGCCGCCGCGGTGGTCCCGCGGGCCGTGATGGAGATGGCGTACGGCAAGTACAGCGCGCGGATCAAGGTGACGAAGCCGGCGCCCGGCTACAAGTCGGCCTGGCTGCACTACGGGGGCGGCTGCGAGATGGACCATCCCGAGGGCGAGTGGACCGGCGAGCTGACGGCCTTTCAACATCCGTGCGGGGGCGGCGAGCAGGGGTCCTTCCCGGGCGCGGACGACTGGACCGAGTGGCACACCGTCTCCACGGAGTGGACGCCGGGGCACGTCCGCTTCTTCGTCGACGGCCGGCAGATCGGGCAGGACACCCGCAAGGTGCCCGACCAGCCGCTGTCATGGGTGCTGCAGAACGAGAGCGCGCTGGAGGGGCCCGGGGCGGCGCCGGGCAGCAGCGCCCAGCTGGACATCACGTGGGTCGCGGCGTACGCGTACGACTGGAAGTAGCCCCACTGGCCGCGCGGCTGTAGCGGGCGGCCAACTCCGCGAACGCCGTGGCCAGTTCCGGTGGACCGACCACTTCGATGTCGGCGTCGAAGTGGCCGATCGCGGTGGCCAGTCCGGTCCAGGACCAGGAGCCGAGGGTGAGCCGGCAGCGCTGCGGCCCGAGTTCCTCGACGGTGCCGTCCTGGGCGAAGGGCGCGACGTCGGCGGCCGGGAGGTGCAGGACGACTTCGCCCCGGCAGGGCCAGTCGGTGGTGGTGCCGTCGTTGCCGCGGAACCGGCTGGTGACGAAGGTGGCGACGTCGCCGCCGGGGAGTTCGCGCGGGGTGAAGCGGGGGCCGGTGGGGGTGCGGGGGCGGATGCGGTCGACACGGAAGGTGCGCCAGTCCTCGCGGTCGAGGTCCCAGGCGACGAGGTACCAGCGATCCCGCCGGGTGACCAGGTGGTGGGGTTGCACGCGGCGACGCTCGACGGTCGCGGTGCCGTGCCCCGGGGTGTGGTCGAGGCGCAGTTCCTCGCGGGCGTGGACAGCGCGGCTCAGCTCCCTCAGCACCTCGGCGTCGACGCGTGTGGCGCCGGGGGCTTCGGGCGCGGGGACGGCGGTGACGCGCACCTGGTCGATGCGGTGCCGCAGGCGGGGCGGCATGACCTGGCGGAGGGTGGCCAGGGCGCGGCTGGCGTCCTCGGCGACGCCGGTTCCGGTGGCCGCGGTCCGCAGCGCGACGGCCAGGGCGACGGCCTGGTCGTCGTCGAACAGCAGGGGCGGCAGCTGTGTGCCGGCCGCCAGGCGGTAGCCGCCGCCGGGCCCTTTGACGGTCGTGATCAGGTAGCCGAGGTCGCGCAGGCGGTCGATGTCGCGGCGCACGGTGCGCGCGGTGATGTCGAGCCGCCCGGCGAGTTCCTCGCCGGACCAGTCACGGTGAGTCTGGAGCAGGGAGAGCAGCGCGAGCAGCCGGGAGGACGTTTTCCGCATGAGATCCATGGTCGCCGAAGTAGCGGACACATCCTGTCCGCTACCTGCGTCAGGGTGGCGGACGAGCCGGTCACCGGGCCGTGCTCATCGAGGCAAGGAGCAGACCATGTCCGTCACGACCACCACCCACCTCAACTTCCGCGGCAGCGCGCGCGAGGCCCTGGACCACTACCGGAGCGTGTTCGGCGGCCGCACTGTCGCGGTCACCTACAAGGACGCCGGTGCCGTAGGGGACGAGCGCGAGGCGGACTGGGTGATGTGGGGCGAGGTGACCGGGGACGACGGCTTCCACGTCATGGCCTACGACGTGCCCTCGCCTCTGCCCTGGAGCCAGGGCGAGAACCCGTTCTTCGTCTCCGTGCGCGGCACTGACACCGGCGAGATCAGCACCCTGTGGAGCAAGCTCGCCGTGGGCTCGACCGTCGTACGGCCGCTGGAACCGGCGCCATGGGCGCCGCTGTACGGCATGCTCACCGACCGCTTCGGTGTCACCTGGGTGCTCGACGTGGCCGTCCCCTACAACGCCTGAGCCCCGGCCATGACCGTCCTCGACGACCGCGCCCTCAACCGCGCCACCCTCGCCCGCCAGCACCTGCTCACCCGCGCAGACGCCTCCGTCCCCGAGGCGGTGGCCCACCTGTGCGGTCTGCAGGCGCAGGAGCCCCAGGAGCCGTTCATCGGGCTGTGGTCCCGGCTCGCCCGCTTCGCGCCGGGGCGGCTGGACGAGGCGATGACCGGCCGCACGGTGGTGCGCACGCACCTGATGCGCCGCACGGTCCACCTCGTCACCGCGGGCGACGCGCTCGCGTGGCGGGCCCGCCACGACGCGATGCTGCGCGGGCGGGTCCTGGGCACCTACCGGCGGGAGTTGGCCGGCATCGACCTGGACGAGGTCGCCGCCGCCGGGCGGGCGGTCATGGCCGATCGGCAGCCCCGCACCATGCGCGAGCTCGTGGAGGCCCTGGAGGACCGCTGGCCCGGGCCGCCCCGCCGGGTCCTGGGCGAGCTGGTCGTCGCGGCCCTGGTGCCCATGGTCCAGCTGCCGCCGCGCGGACTCTGGCGGCAGTCCGCCGGCGTGCGCAACCTGCCGCTGGCCTGCTGGCTCGGACGGGACATCGATCCGCTGCCCGACGGGGACGGCGACCGCGTCGGGCAGCAGCTGGTACGCCGCTACCTCACCGCGTACGGGCCCGCCACCGGCGCGGATCTGCGCGCCTGGTGCGGTCTGTCCGGACTTCCCGCCGCGGTCAGGGCCGTACGGGACGAGCTCGTCGTCTTCCGGGACGCGCGCGGCCGGGAGCTGTTCGACCTGCCCGAGGCGCCCCGCCCGCACCCCGACACCCCGGCGCCCGTCCGTTTCCTGCCGGCCTTCGACAATGCCCTCCTCGGCTACCACGACCGGAGCCGCATCGTCGACGCCGCCCATGTCGGGGTGTCCGTCGCGGGCCACCGCACGGTCCTGGTCGACGGACGCGTCGCGGCGACCTGGGCCGTGCGCGACGACCGCCTCCGCGTCAGCACCCTGCGCCGCCTGACAGCCGCAGAGGAGGACAGCGTGCGCGCGGAGGCCCGGGAGCTGGCCGCCTTCCTGGACAAACGGATCGAGCACATCCTGATCGACACGGCCGCTTGACGCCAACTCACGGCAGCGGATCGAGCACCGGGTTCGTCAGGTGCTGGTAGATGATCGAGGTACGGAAGCCCACGATCTCGCGCCGGTTGGTGAACTGGTCCAGCAGGAAGGCGTGCAGGTGGTCGATGTCCTGGGCCGTGACGTGGACGAGGAAGTCGTCGCTGCCCGCCATCGTGTAGACGGAGACGACTTCCGGGAGCCGGGTCACCGACTCCTCGAAGGCCGCGACGACGTCCCGCCGCAGCGGCCGGATCTGCGTGGCGACCATCGCCTGCACCGAGCGATTGAGCGCGCGCAGGGAGACCTGGGCCCGGTATCCCTCGATGACGCCGCGCTGCCGCAGCAGCCTGGTGCGTTCGAGACAGGTGGACGGCGCGACACCGAGCTTCTCGGCGAGCGCGCGGTTGGAGAGCCGACCGTCCTTCTGCAGATGGTGCACGATCGCCGAATCAACTTCGTCCATGGTCGCCTCCATGAGCCGGGTTCCGAATTTCCTTCGGCCGAACGCCAGTTGGGCCGTCCGCCACCCTAGCTTCGACCGTATGAGCCAAGCATTCGCACACGAAGAGGTCGTCGTCCGCCGCGGCCGGCGCTCCGGGCTGCCGATCATCGTCGCCCTGCATTCACGCGCGCTCGGACCGGCCGCAGGCGGCTGCCGGATGCGCCGCTACGACAGCTGGCGGGACGGACTCACCGACGCGCTGCGGCTGTCGGAGGCCATGACCTACAAGGCGGCGGTGGCCGGCCTGGACTTCGGCGGCGGCAAGAGCGTGATCGCCCTGGACCGGGACACCGACCTCACCGCGGAGCTGCGCGAGGCCGCCCTCGAGGATCTCGGCGAACTGATCGCCCCGTGGCAGGGGTCGTACCGCACCGGCCCCGACATCGGCACCGGCCCGCAGGACATGGTGGTGCTGAAGCGGTTCACGCCGTACGCGTACTGCGCGCCCGAGGAGCACGGCGGGACCGGCGACTCCGGCGGCCCCACCGCCTCCGGGGTCCTGGCCGCGCTGCGCGCCGGGGCCCGGCATGTCTTCGGCGACGCCTCCTGCGCCGGCCGCACCGTGGTCGTCAGCGGGTTCGGTTCGGTCGGTGCCCGGGTCGCGGCCGGACTGGCGGCCGAGGGCGCGCGGGTCCTGGTGTCGGACGTCGAGGAGTCGCGCAGGCAGGCGGCGCTTGCCGCCGGGTTCGGCTGGGTCGAGCCGGACGAGGCCCTGTCCGTACCGGCCGACATCCTCGTCCCGGCCGCCGTCGGCGGCGTCCTCAGCGAGGAGAGCGTGCCCCGGCTGGCGGCGCCCCTGGTCGTCGGCCCGGCGAACAACCAGCTCACCGAGGATTCCGTCGCCGACACCCTCGCGCGCCACGGAGTCGTCTGGGTCCCGGACTACGTCGCCGGTGCCGGCGGCATCATCTACACGCTCAGCCGGGAATCGGACCACGACAGCGACGAGGCCGCCCGCAAACGGGTCGACGGAATCGCGGACACCGTCCACCACGTGCTGGAACTGGCCCGTTCGACCGGCGTCACCCCGCTGCGGGCGGCCCGGCAGCTCGCAGAGGCCCGACTGACCGCCGCGGCACCTACTCACACGGCAGTCACCGGATGCCGGACCACGGCGTCGAACAGATAGCCCTGGGTGTTCGCCACGGTCGTGTCCGGCTGGGTGCGGCCGGCGCGGTCCGTGGCACGGGCGAGCAGGCTGTACGGTCCCGGCGCCGGCGGCCGCCAGTCGGTGGACCAGCGGACCCAGCCGTCGCGACGGCCGGCGTCGTGCAGCCGGGCCCGCCGCCAGCGCGCCCCGCCGTCCGTGCTGACGTCCACGCGGACGATGCCGCCGTCTCCGGACCAGGACCGCCCCGTCAGCCGGTGCTCGCGGCCCGCGTCGAGGCTCGCGCCCCAGGCGAGTTCCCAGGCGCTCTTCACGGTCTGGCGGCTCAGCGGGGCGCTGCCGCCCGGCGGGTAGGAGTCGCCGAAGAGCCGGTAGAAGTCGGTGTTCCAGGGCGAGTACAGGGGCTGGGCCGACACCTCGATGTCGCCGACCCACTTGATCGACGCGATCCCGACCCAGGACGGGACCAGGACGCGCACCGGGTGGCCGTGGTCGTACGGCAGCGGTTCACCGTTCATCTCGTACGCCAGCAGCACGTCGTCCAGCGCCTTCGACAGCGGCAGCGGGCGGCGGACCCGGCCGAGGTCGGTCCCGTCGGCGGTCACGTAGGAGGCGTCCAGGCCCCGGGGCATCACGTCCACGGCGGCGCGGTCGAGTCCCGCGCGACGCAGGACGTCGGCGAGCCGCACCCCGCGCCAGCGCGCGGTGCCGATCGCCCCCAGGGTCCAGGCGGTGCCGCTGACGGTCTGGCCCTGCTGGGAGGTGAAGTAGCTGCGCCCGTTGCCCGCGCACTCCACGAACGCCGTACGGGTGACGGCGGGGAACCGCTTCAGGTCGTCGACGGAGAACTCCACGGGGCGGCCGTGGACCAGGCCGTCGCCGTGCACGGTCAGGGTCCAGTCGGCGGCGTCGAGGACCGGGGTGGAGGTGTGGTTGCGGACGAAGAAGTGGTCCACCGGCGTGTGATAGCCGGTGCCCGCGAGCGAGGCGAACCGGGTCTCCGCGTTGGTGCCGCGCACCGTGAACCACTCGTCGGGCAGCGGTTTGACGATCCCCGGTGAAGTGGCCGCCGCAGCAGGCATGTTGAGCGCCGCGGGGACGGCGAGGGCGCCACCGGCCGCCGCCAGCAGCCGGAGCATGTCCCGTCGCGAGACCCCGTCCGCGCGGGCCTCACCGGCCAGCCACTGCCGGAGTCTGCGACGGTCGTAGGCGGATTCGGGTGTGCGCATGGAGGTCTGCCCTTTCAGGAGAACGGCCAGGGGCGAAGCGGGGGTTGGGAACCGCGGGCGCGCGCGGGCGCGGCTTCCGGACGTCGCCGAGCGGCGCATGTCGGCGCGGAGAATCGCGCCAACCGGCCGACATGGCCCGGTCGTTGCGCTGTTACGCGAGGAAGATCAACAACAGCCGTGCGATGAGAGCACGCGGTACCGCTGAACGGCGGGGCGGCGTCGGCTGAGGATCATGCGGGCCATCGTACGAGGAAACCCCGACCCCTGACAGGGGCAGCCGTCACGCGTCACTCGTCCACACGGTCCTCCCGTACGACGTGCACCGCGGCCTCCTCGGCGCCCGCCGCGCCGCCGTCGATGCCCTCGTCCTCGGCGACCAGCTCCTTGGTGGTGTCCTCGTGGGCTCCCTCGTCCGGCGCCACCAGCCGACCGGCGCGGTCGGCGCCGACCTCCGCATCGCGCGGTTCACCCGCGGCTCCGGGGGTGTCCCCGATCCCGTCCCCGGCCGGTTCCGTCACGTCGGGGGTCTCCTGGCGCAGCCGCTCGTCCAGGGACTCGCCTTCCCGCTGCTCCGCCGCCGTGGTGCCGGTCCTGGTCACGCCCAGCGGCTTCTCCGGCGGCGAGTAGCCCTCGTCCAGGATGTCGTCGTACGTGCGCTCGTCGACCGCGTCCTGGAGATCCAGCGGAGCGGCGTCCTCCTGCTCCTCGTTGCCGCCTGTCGGCTGGTAGACCTCGTCGGCCATGTCCTCGTCACTCATGATCGCCTCCCGGACGTGCTGGGTGGGTGCTTCTGTCTGCGGGGAGTACCGAGTACCCAGGGCGTGACACCTGTCGTCAGACGTGACTTTCCGGGGCCGGACGAGGGGCCTGACCTCCTGCGGAGCCGCACGGCACATATGAGAGTGCTGTGAATTTCCGAGGCGGTTGAACACAGGCCGCTCCGCATCCGTATGGGGCCAGGGGATTTCCATGCCGGACGGACCACCACCGACGCAGGAGTACTTCCGTGGGACGCAGTAATCGCAGACGCCCGACAGGTGCACGGCGGGCCACCTTCGCCGCCGTGGCCCTCATGCTGGGAGGCGGTGGCCTGGTGGCCGCGAACGTGTACGCCTCCGCGACCGAGGACACCTCCTCTCCGACGACCCTGTCGGCGGACGGTGGTTGGGGAGCGGGCACGATCGACTGCCCTGACGTGGGTGACGCGTTGACCAGCGTGCCCGACGGCGCGCGGGCGGACGTCGACAAGGAACTCGCCCAGCTGGACCAGCAGACGGCCCAGGCCTACCAGCAGTTGCAGGACCCGGCGCTGCAGAACCGTGAAGCCGCCGTGAGCCAGGTCGTGCAGCCGCTCTCGGAGAACCGGGCGGCGACGATCCAGCGCATCGCCGCGGCGCTCGAACGGACCGGTGAACGCCCCGAGGGCCTGGACCAGTTGGTCGCGTGCACGCTCCGCGAGTCCGACGACCAGGCCGACGGGCAGGGCCAGGAGGGGCAGGGCGACCAGAACGGCCAGGACCAAGGTGGCCAGGACCAGGGTGGTCAACAGCAGGGTGGTCAACAGCAGGGCAACGGCGGTCAGTCCGGCAACGGCCCCGTCGCCGCCGACTACGCCGACATCACCACCGCGCCGCCCGCCGCACCGGCCCCGAACCCCGGCGCCGACGCCTCCAAGGGCAGCTTCGTCACCAGCTGCGGCGTGAACGCCAACGGCCTGTTCAACTCGGACAACGTGATCGTGGCCCCCGGCGTGTCCAACGGCGCCCACCACTTCCACGACTACGTCGGCAACCAGGCCAACAACGCCTTCGCCGACGACAACGAACTGGCCAACGGCGGCACCAGTTGCGTGGACCAGGGCGACAAGTCCTCGTACTACTGGCCCGTCGTACGCCTTCAGAACGGCACCCAGGAGCAGGACGCGGGCAGCCCCGGCGGCGGCATCGAGGGCAACGCGGGTGAGATCGTCACGCCCAAGGAGGTCACGCTCACCTTCGTCGGCAGCCCGAACAGCAAGGTCACGGCCATGCCCCGGCTGCTGCGCATCATCACCGGCGACGCCAAGGCGTTCGTCAACGGCACCGCCAACGCCAACGCGTCCTGGAGCTGCACCGGCTTCGAGGACCGTCAGCTGAAGGACAAGTACCCGCTGTGCCCGCAGGGCAGCGACGTGGTCCGCACCTTCAAGTTCCAGAGCTGCTGGGACGGCCGCAACATCGACAGCGCCAACCATCGCACCCACGTGGCGTTCGCCCAGGCCGACGGCTCCTGCGCCAACGGCTTCAAGGCGATCCCGCAGCTCGTCCAGCGCATCGTCTACGACATCGACGCACCGAGCCTCCAGGACGGCGGCCGCACCACGCCGCTCTTCGCGGTGGACGCCTTCCCCGAGCAGCTGCACAAGCCCGTCACCGACCACGGCGACTTCATCAACATCTTCGACGAGGGTCTGATGAACGAGATGGTCGGCTGCATCAACGACGGCAAGCAGTGCGGCGCGGGCACCGGCGGCGGGGGCGGCGGCGACAACGGAGGCAACGGCAACGGGGGCAATGACAACGGCGGTAACGACAACGGCGGCAATGACAACGGCGGTAACGACAACGGCGGGGCTGGCAACGCCGGTAACGACAACGGGGGTGGCGACAACGGGGGCAACGGCTCGGACGGTGGTGCCACGCAGGAGCCCGGTGGCGGTGGCGACAACACGACGGCCCCCGCACCCGGCTCCGGCGACAACGGCGGCTCCGGTGACAACGGCGGCTCCGGCGACGAGCCCCAGGAGCAGCCGACGCCGACCGCCGAGGAAAGCACCGCACCGGCCGCCGACGAGCCCCGGACGTACACCTCGCCCTCGGCCACGCAGCGGCCCGACACGCAGTCCCCGGCAGCCGAGGACGACACCGCAGGTGCCTCCGAGAGCAGCCCCTCGACCGGTGCCGTGGCGCAGCCTCCCCTCGGGGCTCAGACCGAGCCGCAGGGCGGCGGGGGCAGCCTCGCCGAGACCGGTACCCAGCTGTGGCCGGCCGCGGCGGGCGCGGTGCTCCTGATCGCCGGGTTCGTTCTGCTACGACGCACCAGGCGCCGTTACATGTGAGCCCACCCCGCGCCGATATGCGGAGTGCGGGCGAACCTCGGGACGTGTCAGGGTCGCTGCCGTGACCTTGATGACCGTCCTCGTCGACTTCGCCCGCACCGGCCGGATCGGGCCTCTGGAGTGCGGAATGCCCCTGGCCGAGGCCGAGGAACTCCTCGGCCCGGGGCGCCCGCACCCCGCCATCCGCCTGATGGGTCCCGACATCGACGGCTACCCGTACGCCTGGGGCGGGTTGAAGCTGACCGTCACTCGCCGGATGGTGAGCGGCCTCGCGATCCACCTTTGGGGCTCGACCGCGCATCTGCCCCCCCTGGTGCTGCCCGACTCGGAGTCCTACGACCCCACCGTGGACCGCGAGCAGTTCGTGACGGCGCTGGACAGCGCGGGTTGTGCGCACTACGTCAACGACCGTCTCACGTTCGGCAGGCAGTCCAGCATCGTCACGCGCCCCGGCGACGTGTGCGCGGTTTTCGGCCTCCCGGGCCGGGACGACCAGGTGCCGCACCGCGACCGCCACTACCTCCATGTGATGCACAAGCGCACGGACTGACCGCGACCGGGGCACCCACCGCGGGTTCCCGTCCGCCTCCCCGCTGCACCCGTCGAGGCCTTGTCCACGACCTGCGGGACCGATTGTCAGTGATCGCCGCTAACGTTCCTCGCATCGTCGCACTGGCGCCGGGATGTCCCCGGCTGAACTGTGCTTTCTTCTTGCTGCGCTGATGCGGAAGGCGGGGACTCGTGGGTTGGCTCTCGGCGGGTGACGGGTATGAAGTCGCCCTGGTGGACGGGCGGGTGGCGGCGCGTGCCACCTCGGGCCGGGCGGCGGGGCGGCAGTTGAAGTCGCTGCCGCGCGCGCTGCGGGACCACCCGGAGGTGGACCGGCTGCGGCGGTTCGCCGAATGGCTGGATCGGCACGCCACGGCCTGTGTCGCGCAGGTCGACTCCTGGATGGTGTCGTCGCTGCCCGTGCCCACCGGCCTGCTGGCCCGGGTGTGGCCGGACGAGGCCTGGCAGTCGGCGCTGCGCGACATCGCGGTGGTGGGCGACGACCCGGACGAGGTCGGGTTCCTGCGAGGGGCCACCGAGGACGGCGAACTGCGCGTGGTGAACCTGGACGGCGAGACGGTACGGCTGTCGCCGCGCACGGTCACGCTGCCGCACCCGGTGCTGCTGCCGGACCTGGAGGACATCCGGGAGTTCGCGGCGGAGCTGGGCATCGTGCAGCGGGTCGAGCAGATCCACCGGGCGACCTGGCAGCGGCCCGAGGACCTCGATACGAAGGCCACCGAGATACGCGAGTTCACCGGCGGCTCCTTCCGCTCCCGCTTCGCCCTCGCCGCGCGTGCGAGTTCGCTCGGCTACCGGGTCTCCGGGGGCTACTCCACGGCCCGGGTGCGGGACGGCGGGCGGACCGTCGAGGCCGCGGTGTGGATCGGGGAGCCGTACTGGGAGGACACGGTGGAGACCGGAGCCCTGACCTGGCAGGACCAGGACGGGCGGGCCCTGCCGCTGCGGGAGGTCGGGCCGGTGGCCTGGTCCGAGGGGATGCGGATGGCCGCGGCGCTGTACGCCGGGCGCGTGATCGAGGAGGGCAAGAGCGCATGAGCGGGGGGACGCAGGTGTCGTACGAGGAACTGCTGGCGGCGGGCGCGGTGTTGCCGTCCGACGTCGAGGGGGCGGGCGAGCGGGCGGTGCCGCTGACGGCGCGCACCTACCGCCACCCGGGTCTGGACGACCGTGTGGTGGTGCGGCTGGTCGCCGGTGAGCTGGGCGCGGCCGAGGATCTGGCCACCGGATTCCTCGGCATGGAGCAGGACGCGGAGCCGGCCGTCGTGGGCCTGGGGCTGCGGCAGTCGCTGGGCTTCCCGGAGTGGGTGCTGGTGCACCACCCCGAGGACGGCCACCACGCGCTCGGTGTCGTGCCGGACCTGGAGCGGGCGGCCCGGCAGGCGAAGTCCCGGCCGAAGGCGGCGCTGGACGCCTATCTGGAACTCGGCGGGCGGCTGGCGGCCTCGGTGCCGCACTTCCTGCCGACGTTCTACGAGCAGGCAGGGCGGGTGTTCCTCGCCGAGGAGAACGCCACCTACGCCGCGCAGTTGTTCACCCGCGCCCGCAAGGCCGAGGCGGAGCACGGGCTGACGGTCGAGGAGGAGCGCCTCGACGCGGTGTTCCTGGAGTTCGCCCTGGCCGGTGCGCTGCCGGTCAAGGTGCTGTCCGCGTACGGCAAGGAGCTGGCCGCGCGGGTGTCGGCACAGGAGGCGCTGCGCCGCTTCACCCGGCTGTGTCTGCGCCGGACCGCGGGCGGTCTTCCGCCGTCCGCGCAGATGGCCACCGACCTGCGCAGGCTGGCGCGGGCAGCCGGGCAGGACACCGACCGTGCCGAGCAGGACTATCTGGCCGAGCTGCTGGAGCTTCCGGCGACGCTGCGGGCCGCGGCCGGCTGGTGGAAGGGCCACCGGGCCGCCCTGGTGGCGCTGGCCGAGCGTGAACGGCGGGTGCGGGGCGCCCTGTTGGACATGCTGCCCGCCGGTTCCGACGACGACCTGCCCGCGATGTGGCTGGAGGTGCTGGAGGCCTCGGGCGCCGCCGCCGGGCTGTGGGACGGCTCCCTGCCCGCCGAGGAACGGCCGAGTGACGGTACGGCGGGCTGGCTGGAGCGCTTCCTGACGTTCCGGGAGCGGGCCCGGTCCTGGCGCGGTTCCACCCGGATGCCGGAGCTGTACCCGCTGGTGGAGCGGGCGGCGGACCGGCTGCGTACCGAACTCGCCACGTCCGGGCGGGCGGTGAAGGTGCAGCACGACATCGACCTGATCGACCTGCTGCTGTCCCTGGACGTGCCGGTGGCCGCGCCGGGCAAGGACGAGCACCTGCCCCTGCAGAGCTGGGCCATGGGCGAGGGACAGCGGGACCTGGTGCTCCTGGGCGCCGACTCCCGGTTCCGGGACGCCTTCCTGCGGGGCGCGGACCAGTTCCACAACCACGACCAGGCGCACCGCGCGATCCGTCTGCTGGCCGACTCCCCCGGCGGCCGGCCCTGGCTGGCGGAGTGGGTGAGTTCGGTCGTCCGGCGCTTCAGCGCGGTCGGTCTGCCCGGTCTGCCGAACGCGCTGACCCGGCTGGGCTGGCTGCCCGCCGAGGCGCTGGCCCTCGCGGAGGACGACGTCCGCGCGGCGGTCGGCACCGACCTCGCACCGGTGCTGGCGCGCACCCTGCGCGCCGGGATCTTCGACGAACTCGGCTGGCCCGCCTGGGAGGAGGCGACCGCCGCCCTCGTGCCCAAGGACCGGGTGGAGGACGTCGTCGTCGCCGACGCCTGGCCCCACCTCGTCGTCGGGGGCAAGGCCCAGGCCCGCGTCATCGGCGTCGACGGCACGCTGCTCACCCACGACCTGCGGCTGCCGGCGAACGACGTGTCGGGCGACCCGGGCTTCCACCACGTCGACGGTGAACTCCTCGTCTACTGGAACTCCCGCAAGGACGGCCTGCGCGGCTACTGGCACTCCCGTGCCGACCGCGTCGAGTCCCTCAAGGGCCCGCACGGCACGCGGGGCACCGAGATGGACTGGTACCGGGGCAACTTCCCGATCACGCTGCCCCTGCCGGACGGCGGCCGGACCACCGGTCGCGGCGTCCTGCACACCGGGGACACCACCCTGCCCGAGGAACGGCCGCTGCTTTTCGACGGCTCCTCCTACTGGGTGTGGCACGCGGACTCCGAGGACCGCGAGGCGCACGGCTGGTACGAGTACGACCCGGCCACCAACGAGCGTGGGCGCATGAGCAAGCCCGCGTTCCTGGCCGGCGCCCTGCGCGAAGCGCCCGAGGGCAGTGAGTACGCGGGCGGACGACTCCGGCCTTCCCTCACCGCCGGCACCACCCCGGCCTGTGTGCCGGTGGACGGACTGACGGGCCTGCGGCTGGTGAAGCTGCCCGACGGCTCCCATCGCGCCGAGGACCTCGCCGGACGCACCGTCACCGTGCCCGCGCAGGCGGGCCGTCCGACCGCACTCGTGACGTTCCCCGGCGCCGAGCGGCCCAGTGCCGTGGTGCGCAACAACTGGCAGCTCGAAGTGGTCGACGCCGAGGGCGTCACCACCGCCTGGGGCAAGACCGACCGCACCCCCGGGGTCTTCGGCGAGGGCACGTTGCTGCTGCCGCCCGTGCAGTACTGGGACTGTCTGACGCCGCGTGACCCGGAGGGCTCGAAGGCCCTGCGGGGCATCGACCGGGACACGGCCGCCGCGCTGCTGGCCGCCGCGACGAGCGAGACCGAGGAGGCGCTGCCCGACGCGATCCGTGCCCTGCTGCCGGTCACCGACGAGGCGCTCGTGAAGGGCATCGCCGGTGTCGCCCGCTATGCCGCGGCGCAGCAGGCCGTGCTGGACGCGGCGGCGACCCGGCTCACCCGCGCCCTCGAAGGCGGCCTGGAGGACGAGGGGCCGGCCGGACCGCCGGACCGGCTGCTGACGGACGCGATGAACGGCCTCGGGGTGTCCCGCCGGTACTGGTGGCACCGCGACGACGAGGCCGACACCGTCTTCCGTGCCCTGCGCGTCCTGGCCCGGGCCACCGGGCTCGCCGACACCGCCCTCCCCGACCGTCCCGACGTACAGCTGCACCTGGACGGCCACGCCCTGCCGAGCGGCGACCCGGACCTGGAGACCCTCCTCGACCGGGCCACCGCCCTCGCCTACCGGGCGGCCTCCGGCACCACCGCCGAGGAACACCGCGAGGTACTGCGCACGCTGCTGGGCGAGTTCGACCGGCTCGGGCTGGTGCCGGCCGCGTCCGCGCACTGGCGCAAGGTGGGCCTGCACCTGGAGGCGGCCCCGCTGCGCACCCCGGGCGGCGACTGGCGCGAGGGCGTGTGGAACGGCGTGCTCCCGCTGGCCGACGGCGCCTTTGTCGCCGTGACGGGACGCCGGGCGCTCGACGACGACGGCTGCACCTTCACGGGCTACTTCCACGACCCGGCCGGACGCTTCGAGACACCGCGGCCCTACAAGGCGGTGTCGTCGGAGCCGCTGGGCGAGGAGACGGCCGTGGGACGCGTCGGCGCCTTCCTCGCGGAGCTGGCGCAGCGCGGTCCGGCGCCCTGGTTCCCGGAGGCCGCCGAGGAGTTCGCGCGGCTGACCGGCGTGACCGACACCATGGCCCGGCTGATCGTGGCCGGCCTGCCGGGGATCGACGTCTACGAGCGGAGTTTCCTGAGCGCCGAAGCGCGCACCCTCATCGGGGTGAAGGTCGCCCCGGCCGCGGTGGCCAAGGACGAACTGAGTGGCGTCGACGGTGCCGTACGGGCCGCCGTCGTGGGCGCGTTGCTGCCCGCCGAACCCGCCCGCCTGTGGACCGAGGGGCCGGACGTGGCCGCTGCCGCCGCCGTGTGGAACGCCAAGGTGGGCAAGCGGGTCGCCGTCCCCGAGGCGCTGCTCAGTGACGCCGTCCGCGCCTTCCGGCACTCGACCTGGCCGGTGCGGGAAACATTGCCCGCGCTGCTCGACCCGGCCCGTTCCTCCCAGCTGAGCCGGGACCTGGAGTGGGCGGTCAGCGGCGACCGCGTCCGGCCCGTCGGCAACGACACGGACGGCTTCACGGCGGGGACCCTGACCGGCTCGGTCGGCCTCGTCGCCTGGCTCGCCCACCGGCTGCCCGCCGGCGACCCGGTCCGCGCCGCCCTGCCACCGGCCCTCACCGCGGTGCGGGAACGGCTGGCCCACCCCGGGCTCATGCTCGACCTGGGGCGCTACATCAGCCTCCCGGACTTCCGGAAGACCGCCGGCGCCCCCACCGAGATCGGCCAGGGCTTCGAGCGGTACGGCGCCGTCGTCCTCTCCACCCACGACGACCAGCCCGCCCCGGGCCTGCGGGTCGCCCTGCTCGACGAGGCCGGACAGGACCCCTACCTGCCCGCGGTCCGCGTCGACGACCAGCGGCCCTACGCCGCCGAAACGGCGCTGCGCCTCGTCCGCGACCAGCGGTTCGCGGCCCTGCTCGCCGACCCGGGCGAGCCGATCGCGGGCGACCGGGACAAGGACGGCACCTGGTGGCCGCAGGACCCGAGCCGCTCGGTCCCCGACCTGGTCACGGACGCCGCCAAGGAGTACGGCCTGGGCGAGGACGCCGCCACGCTCTATCTGATACTGCTCGCGATGCCCGACCCGACCGACCGCATGACGGCCCGGTGGACGGGCTGGAAGCCGGCCCGGCTCAAGGCCGCCCGCGCCGAACTCGCCGCCGGCGACCTCGTGGTCGAGGCCACCCGGACCCGCGCCGGACGCTCGCTGTTCCTGCCCGGCGGCTGGGTCGAGCAGTCCGCGCCGCGCGTTCCGCTGGAGCGCTGGAAGCTGCCGCTGTTCGGCGAAGTCACCGCCGAACACGTGCCGTTCGGCGTGATCGTGCCGCTCGAACCGGCCGCCGAGCTCTACCGCCGGGCGTGGCAGCGCGTCCAGGAAGGTGACGCTCCCCGGTTCGAGGAGCTGAAGAAGGCGCGGCGGGGACGCCGCCGCTGACGCGCCGCAGCAGTCCGGGGCGCCGCTCACCGGCGGCGCCCCGTTCCCCCCGCACCCCCGCAGACCCGACCTCCCGAGCAAGGACCTCCATGACCCTGACCGACACGGCGACGGGCATCCCGCCCCGGCAGACCCTGCCCGCCGAAGAACGCTTCGCCACCGAACTCGCCTTCCTCGCCGCCCACGACGACGGCCCCCGTCCGCCCGGCTGGCTGCTGACGCCCCGCGCGGTGATCACCTTCGTGTGCGGCAGCGGCGGCGAGACCCTCAAACTGCCCGAGGCCCACCCGGGGCTGCCGGACGAACTGGTCATCACCCCCAAGTTCGTCGGCGAACGCGCCCTGGTGGAGCGGTGCGTGGTCACCCTCGCCGGAGAGCGCGGGCTGCTCCTCGTCGGCGAGCCCGGCACCGCCAAGTCGATGCTGTCCGAGCTGCTGTCGGCCGCCGTCAGCGGCACCAGCGCGCTGACCGTGCAGGGCACCGCGGGCACCACCGAGGACGCCCTGCGCTACGGCTGGAACTACGCCCTCCTCCTCGCCCAGGGCCCGACCCCGCAGGCGCTCGTGGACTCGCCGGTGCTGGCCGCGATGCGCGCCGGGCGGGTGGCCCGGGTCGAGGAGATCACCCGCTGTCTGCCCGAGGTGCAGGACGCGCTGGTGTCGATCCTGTCCGACCGGCGGATGAGCGTGCCCGAGCTGTCCGGCACGGAGGACGCCCAGGTCGCCGCCGCGCCCGGGTTCACCGTGATCGCCACCGCCAACCTCCGCGACCGCGGGGTGTCGGAGATGTCCGCCGCCCTCAAGCGCCGCTTCAACTTCGAGACCGTGCACCCGATCGCCGACGTCGAGGCCGAGACGGCCCTGGTCAAGCGGCAGGCCACGGCGGCCGTCGAGCGGGCGGGCGCGGCCTTCGGTGTCGACGACGCGGTGCTCGACGTCCTGGTCACGGTCTTCCGCGACCTGCGGGCCGGCCGCTCGGCCGAGGGCTGGGACGTGGAACGCCCCGGCACGGTGATGTCCACGGCAGAAGCGGTGCAGGTCGCCGCCTCCCTGGGGGTGGCCGCCGCCTATCTGCCCGGCGGTGACTCCCTCGACCTGGTCCCCGGCCATCTGCTGGGCGTGGTCCGCAAGGACGACCCGGCCGACCACGCGCGACTGCTCGGCTACTGGGACGGCCCGGTGCGCCGCCGCGCCGAGGAAGGCTCGGCGACCTGGCGTCGCCTCTGGGACCTGCGGGAGAACCTTCGGTGACACTCGTTCAGGAACCGAGGGCGGCCCTCACCGCCCTCGCCGACTCGACCGTGCCGTACCTGCTGGGCGTACGGCACCACAGCCCGGCGCTGGCCGCCGCGGTGCCCGCCCTGCTGGACGTCTCCGGCGCCGAGGTCGTGTGCGTGGAGCTGCCGGCCGACTTCCAGCCGTGGCTGACCCATCTGGGTGCGCCGGGCACCGTCGCCCCGGTCGCGCTGGCCGGGGCCGGTGAGGGCGGGCGGCTCGGCTTCTACCCGTTCGCCGACTTCTCGCCCGAACTCGCCGCGATCCGCTGGGCCCGGGAGCGCGGGGTGGAGGTCGTGTGCTGCGACCTGCCGATGTCGGACCCGCGGTGGGCCGACACACCGGCCGGGGACCTGCGCACGCCGGCCGACCGGACGCCGACGGCGTTCGCGGCGGCGCTCACCGCGGCCGGTACGGGCCGCGACGGCGACGACATGTGGGACCGCAGCGTGGAGGTCCTCGCGCCGGGCTGCACCCCCGAGGCGGTCCGCCGCGCCGCCCTGTCCGTCGGCTGGGCGCTGCGCCGCGACGCCGAGTCCACGGGCCGGGTCCCCGCGGAGGACCTGGCGCGCGAGGCGTACATGCGCGAGACGATCACCCGCGCCGCGACCGGAGGGCGCCGGGTCGCGGCCGTCGTCGGCGCCTTCCACGCACCGGCGTTGACCGAAGGCGCCGCCGCAGGAGGCGAGCCGGCCGCCGGCGAGGCACTCCCCGCCGTCGTCACCTCCCTCGTCCCGTACGCCTTCGACCTGTTGGACTCGCGTTCCGGATACCCGGCCGGCATCCGCGACCCGCGCTGGCAGCAGGCGGTGTTCCTGGCCGCGGGCGATCCCGAGCGGCTGTACGAGGCCGCCGCTCGTGCGATCACCGACGTGTGCCGTGAGTTGCGCGCGGGCGGACATGTCGCCGGCACCGGTGAGGCCCGGGAGACCCTGCGGGTGGCGGGTGACCTGGCCCGGCTGCGGAGGCTTGCCGCGCCCGGACGCGGCGAGGTGCTGGAGGCGCTGACGACCGTGATGGGCCAGGGTGAGCCCCTGGGCCGCGGCCGAGCGCTCGCCAAGGCGCTGGAGACGGTGCTGGTCGGCACGGACCGGGGCCGGGTCGCCCCGGGTACACCTCGCTCGGGGCTCGGACCGTCCGTCGAGGCCGAACTCGCCGCGCTGCGCCTTCCCGGCCCCGACGACCCCGCCGCGCGCGAGCTGCGGCTCGACCCGCTGCGCTCGGCCCTGGACGGCCGCCGCGAGATCCTTCTCCAGCGGCTCGCCGTCTGCGGCGCCGGGTACGGCGAACCGGTCCAGGTGTCCGGGACGGGCGACGCGTCCGCGCTCACCACCCGGTGGCGGCTGTCGTGGACCCCGGCCGTGCCCGTCCGCCTCGACCTGGCCGGTATCCGCGGTGTCACCGCGGCGCGCGCCGCCGAGGGCACCCTGCGCGAGAACTTCCGCAGGGAGTCGGCGGAGGGCGGCCCCACCAGCGCCCTCGTGCTCACGGGACTGCGCGACGCCGCCCGCTGCGACCTGCCCGCGCTGGTCGCGGAGCGCCTGGCGGACGCCGCCGAGGTACTCCCCGCCTGTGCCACCCTCCCCGAACTCCTCGCCGCCCTGGACCTGTTGGAGGCACTGCGGCGCGGTCATCTGCCCGGCACCACTCCCGAGGGCCGGCAGACGGCGGCCGAACTCGCCGCCGAACTGCTGGAGTCGGCGGTACGGTCCCTGCCGGGCCTCGCGGGCAGCGACGACCCCGAGGAGACGGGTGCCCTCATCGCCCTCGCCTCCCGGGCCGGCGAACACCGCCTCGGGCTGCGCATGGACGACGCCCTGAGCGACCTCGCACGCACCGGTTCCCCGCTCGTCCAGGGCGCCGCGCTCGCCGCCCGCGTCCTGCTCGACCTCGACGACGCGGACACCCTCGGCTCCCGCGCCGCGGGCTGGATCGGCACCGCCACCGGCCCTGACCAGCGGCATGCCCTCAGCCGCCGTCTCACCGGCCTGCTCGGCGGAGCCGCTCCGCTGCTGCAGTCCGCGCCGACCGCCCTCGACCCCCTGCTCGACCGGATCGACGCCCTCTCCGACCAGGGGTTCCTCGGCAGACTGCCCGCCCTGCGCGGGGGGTTCGACACCCTCAGCCCGGCCGGCCGCCACCGGCTCCTCGACACGGTCACCGAGCGCCTGGGCGACCGTCTCGACCTCTCGCTCGGCGCCTCGCCGCAGCTGCTCGCGCTGTGGACGGCCGCCGACGCGGCGGGCCGGGCGGCGGTCGAGTCCCTGCGCCCCCCGCTGGGCACGAGCCTGCCCGCGGCCCAGGACACACCGGCGCCCAAGGCCCCCGACACCCCGGCCCCACCTTCCTCCGAGGAACATCCCACCTCAGCTCTCCACCTCACCCCCACCGACCGCTGGCGCCTTCTCCTCGGTCGCGAGAGCGAGAAACTCCCGCAGAACGCCCGCCGTTACGCGCACGCGCTCGACGAGCTGTACGGCACCGGCCGGGGCGAGGGCTCCGCCGACCTGGGCCGTGAGGGCGGGCAGGGGGGCGGACAGGACGCGTCCTTCCCGACCGCCCGCGAGTGGGCCGAGGAACTCGACGCGCTGTTCGGCGCCGACGTCCGCGAGGAGGTCCTCGCCCGGGCCGCCGACCAGGGCCGCGCGGACGTACTCACCGAGCTCGACCCGAAGGCGGTCCGCCCCTCGGTCGACCTGCTGACGTCCGTGTTGAATCTGGCCGGCGGGATGCCCGAGCAGCAACTGGCCCGGCTGCGCCCGCTGGTGCGCCGCCTCGTCGACGAACTGGCCAAGGAGCTGGCCACCAAGCTGCGCCCGGCACTCACCGGCCTGGCCACACCCCGTCCGACGCGCCGCCCGGGCGGCCGCATCGACCTGCCGCGCACCCTGCGGGCCAACCTCGCCCACACCCGCAGGACCGAGGACGGCCGCACCCTGGTCGTCCCGGAACGGCCGGTGTTTAGCACCCGGTCCCGCAGGGAGGCGGACTGGCGGCTGATCCTGGTGGTCGACGTGTCCGGGTCGATGGAGGCGTCGGTCGTCTGGTCGGCGCTCACCGCGGCCGTCCTCGGCGGAGTGCCCACGCTCAGCACGCACTTCCTCGCCTTCTCCACGGAGGTGATCGACCTGACGGACCGCGTCGACGACCCGCTGTCGCTGCTGCTGGAGGTCCGGGTCGGCGGCGGCACGCACATCGCGGCCGGTCTGGCACACGCCCGGTCCCTGGTGACCGTGCCCAGCCGGACCCTCGTGGTGGTGGTGAGCGACTTCGAGGAGGGGTATCCGCTCGGCGGACTCCTCGGCGAGGTGCGCGCCCTCGCGAGCTCCGGGGTGCATCTGATGGGCTGCGCCGCCCTGGACGACACCGGCACCCCGCGCTACTCGGTCCCTGTAGCCCAGCAGCTGGTCGCGGCCGGGATGCCGGTCGCCGCCCTCAGTCCCCTGGCCCTCGCCCGCTGGGTGGGGGACCGTCTCCGCGGAGAGGCCCGATGAACGCCGAACTTCCTCCCGTGGCGCCCGAGCTGGTCGCCGCCGCCGTGGAGCAGCTGACGTCCCGGCTGCGCAAGAAGCTGGACGCCACGATCGAGACGTACGCGACGCTGCCCGTCACCGTCGACGGCGCCGTACGGCGGGTGCGGTGCGGTGAGGACGCCGAGGTCACGCTCACGCCCGGGCCGTCCGGCGTGGTCACGGACGCCGGTCAGGCCGAGTGCAGCTGTCTGCTCGCGCCCCGGTGCCTGCATCGCACGGCGGTGCTGGGCGCCGCTCCCGTGGCCGACGCGGACACGGTCGTCGAGACGCCGGTTCCCTCGTCCCGGAACGCGTCCGATGACGCGCCGGAGCCGGCGACTCCGGAGCAGGACATGGACGCCGGACAGCCGAACGCCGGGCCGACCCCCGCGCAGGTGGCCGCCGCGGCCGGGCTGTGGCGAGCGGCGGCCGCGCTGCTGGCGGCCGGGATCCCGGGCGCGGGTGCCGTACCGCAGGCCGAACTGCTGCGGGCGGCGCACACCGCCCGGCTCGCCGGGCTGCACCGGCCGGAGGCGGCGGCCCTGCGGGTGGTACGTGCCGTACGTGCCGCCCGCGCCCGGCACGACGGTCATCGCCTGGCCGACCTGGTGGCGGCGTTGCGTGAACTGCTCCTCACCAGCGGCCTGTTGGCCGCCTCCGACCCGGACCCGGCCCTGGTCGGCACCGCGCGGCGCGGCTACCGGCCGGGCGGCGGTCTGCGCGTCCACGGGGTGTGCCGGGAGCCGGTGATCTCGGCCACCGGCTACGGCGGGGTCGTCACCCATGTCCTCTCCGACGACGGGCGCTGGTTCTCGGTGGCCGACGTCAAACCCGGCGGACCGGCCCGGGCGCGGGGAGCCGCCACGGCCACCGTCGCTCTCGGCTCCGGCAGCGTCGATCACGCCCAGCTGTCCCGGGGCGGGCTGCTGATCTCGGGCGCGACGCTGTCCCCGGACGGTCGCCTCGGCGCCGGCAAGGGGGTGCGGGCCACCCCGGTGCCGGGCCTGTCCTGGACGTCGGGACCGCTCGCCGCCCTGTTCTCCCGCCCGTTGGCCGAGGCCGCGGTGGCACGGCTCGCGGTCGGCGCGGCGAGCGATCCTGAGCGGTCGGGGCAGGGCGCCGAGGAACTGATCGGCTGTGACGTCATCGTCGTAGGAGCGAACGAGGACCACCTGTTCGTACGGGAGTTGGCACCCGACGGGACGGACGGGGAAGGCCTGCTGCTCCGGCTCGTTCCCGCCAACGGCCACCCCGGTCTGGCGCACGCGGCGAACTTCCGCAGGCTGGCCGCGCGGCCGGGGCTGCGGCTGCGTGTGGTGGGGCGCCTCGATCCCGACCGGGCCGCAACGCTCCGTCCGCTGGCGGTCGGACCGCTGCCGGACGGCACGGCGACCCTGCGGCTGCCCGCCGAGTGGGCCGGGCACGCCGATCTGGGCTACGACCGCCTCGAAGGCGCGCATTTCCCGCCCGCCGAGGAACTGCCGGCGGTGACCGGGGTGACCGCGCCGCCGGACCCGGTGACCGCGGCACCGCTGTGGCGGCTGCGGCGCCTGGTCGAGGTGGCGGTGTCCGGAGGCCGGCGCGCCGCCGCCGAACCCGCTCGTGACGGCGACCGGGCCGCGGGGGCCGCGGCCCTGCGGCGCAGCGGCTTCCGGACGGCCGCGGACCTGGCGGAGGCGCTGGCCGCGGAGGCCGACCGCCGGAGCCGCGATGTGTTCGGGCGGACACAGCAGGCCGATCCGGACGGGTACGCGCGGGCGTGGCTCGTCGCGGCCGTCTGTCTGTCCGGCACGGAACGGGCCCTGGTCGAGGCGACCTGGCGGCCGCAGGCCGTCCTGGCGTGATCACCCGGCCGCCGCTGTCCCCTGCGACGCCGCCGGTCGTGTCACCGGCCGTCGACAGGGGTACCCGGCGGGTCGATCGCCACCCCGTCAGGAGTGATCACGATGACCTATCCGACCCCGTCACAGGCGGAGGGGGAACGGGAAGAGCCCGACCCGCAGGACACGGCCGACGGGCCGGCGCCCGAGCGTACGACGCCTTCGCAGGCGGAGGGCGACCACGACGACGGCCCGACCGACAGCCCCCAGGAGCGTGAGCCATGACCAGCCCCGACCCCGAGCCCAGGCGGACGACGGGACTCGAACCCGGGGGCGGGGTGCCGCCCGGCGAGACACCTCCCGCCGAGTCCGGCACGTCCGGCATCTCCCACCCCGAGCCACCGGAACTGCGCAGGGCCTGGGGCCCCGTGCCGCTCGTCCTGATCATGCTGCTGGTGGCGCTGTTCGTGATCGGGCTGATCGGCATGGCCGTGGCCCTGATCGCCTAGCCGGGCCGGAGCGACGCGTCCGTGTCGCGGACCGTGCGCCGGGTACTCGGGCGCTCTGGCGATGAAAGGTCAGTGAAGAAGGGGCAGTGATGACGCAGCACGGGGACGACACGGCCGGTCGGCGCAGCGATGTGGCCGAACTGCACCTGGCCTCGGAGGAACCGGAACCCCTCCTCGGCGGCGGCACGCTCGCGCACGACGCTCTCACCGACGACGCCGCCCTGGAGGAGCTCCCGGTCGACCGCAACCAGGCCATCCTGCGAGCGGCGAAACGGACCGGGGCGCTGCTGAAGCAGACGGGATTTCCGTTCGCCCTCGCCGGGAGCGTCGCCGTGTACGCGCACGGCGGCGTCCAGAACCTTCAGCACGACGTCGACTTCTGCATCCGCCCCGAGGACGCCGAAGCCGTCGCTGAGGCCCTGCGGGCAGCCGGTCTGCCGGTGCGCAGGCCGCCCGAGGACTGGCTGCTGAAGGCCACCTGTCTCGGTCAGCAGGTCGACCTCATCTTCGAGCTGGCCCACCAGCCCGTCACCACGGAGCTGCTGGGACGCGCCCAGAACCTGTCGGTGGACTCCGTGCACATGCCGGTCCTGTCCCCGACCGACCTCATCCGCAGCCTGATGGCGGCCTTCTCCGAACACCACTGCGACTTCGGTGCGGTGCTGCCGATCGCCCGCACCCTGCGCGAGAAGATCGACTGGGACGACGTACGCCGCACCTGCGCGGGCGCCCCGATGCCCGACGCCTTCCTCTACTTCCTGGAACGGCTGGACGTCATCCCACCGCAGCAGCCGCGCGCGGAGGCGTCCCGATGACCGGCCCCGCCGGGAACATCGAGTACCGCGTCGCCCACCTCCGCGAGCGGCTCGCCGCCGAGGAACTCGGCGAACTGGGCGTACGCGTGGAGGTGCGCGGCCAGGCGGTCGTGATCACCGGCACGGTTCCCTCGGCCGAGTGCCGGGACATCCTGCTGCGCACCGCCCGCGAGGAGCTGGCCGACCTCGCCGTCCACAGCGATGTCGTGGTCGCCGAGAACACCTCACCCGATCATGCGGAGGAGCTGCCGTGATCCGCGTCGCCGCCGTCGGTGACATCCATATGGGTGCCGAGAGCCAGGGGGTGCTGCGGCCCGCGTTCGACACCCTGCCGGACTGCGCCGACCTGCTCCTGCTCGCCGGGGACCTCACCCGGCACGGCACACCCGAGGAAGCCCGTGTCGTGGCACGGGAGGTGAAGGGGCTGGCGGTGCCGGTGGTGGCCGTACTCGGCAACCACGACCACCATGACGACCAGCCCGAGAAGGTCACCGGCATCCTCCAGGACGCCGATGTGACCGTCCTGGAGGGCCAGTCCACCGTCCTGGACTGCGCGGGGACGCGCGTCGGCGTGGCCGGGACCAAGGGGTTCGGCGGCGGATTCGTGGGGCGCAGTGCGGGCGAGTTCGGGGAGCCGCTGATGAAGGAGTTCGTCCGCTACTCCCGGCGCTGCGCCGACGGCCTGCGCGGGGCGCTGGACGAGCTGCGGGAGCGGGACTGCGAGGCGCGGATCGCGCTCACCCACTTCTCCCCGGTGGCCGACACCCTCGCCGGTGAACCGCTGGAGATCTACCCCTTCCTCGGCAGCTACCTCCTGGCCGAGGCGATCGACACCGGCGGCGCCGACCTCTCCGTCCACGGCCACGCCCACATGGGCACCGAGCACGGGATGACGGCGGGTGGCGTACGGGTCCGCAACGTCGCCCAGCCGGTGATCCGCCGGGCGTTCAACGTGTACCAGCTGCACACCGCGGACGAGGGGGCGGCGCGGGTGTAGCCCGGGCCCTCACCGCACGGCCGCCCCACGGAACCGCATTCCGCATCGCTTCTCAGACGGCGGTCACCGGGCGGTACACCGGCTCCCACATGGCCTCGCGGACTCGTTCCTCGATCGTGGCGTCGATCGCCGTACGCGCGACCCCGTCCTCCGCCGCCGCGCGGGCCACCGCGACGGCCACGGCGGTGGAGGTGCGGCGCAGTTCGTTCGTGAGCGGCAGGATCGCCGCCCCGGGGGCGGTGGGGTCGACCTGGGCCGCGACGGCGTGCGCCGCGGCGGAGAGCATGCCGTCGGTGACGCGGGTGGCGCGGGCGACGACGGCGCCCAGGCCGAGGCCGGGGAAGACCAGCGCGTTGTTGGCCTGGCCGATCAGGTGCGTGACCCCGTCCCGGGTGACCGGCTCGAAGGGGCTGCCGGTGGCGACCAGGGCGCGGCCGTCGGTCCAGTCGAGCAGCTCGGCGGGGACGGCTTCGGCGAGCCGGGTCGGGTTGGACATCGGCAGGATGATCGGGCGGTCGGTGTGCGCGGCCATGGCACGGACGACGGTCTCGGTGAAGGCGCCGCCCTGGCCCGAGGTGCCGATCAGGACGGTGGGACGGACCCTGCGGACCACCTCCTCCAGCGGGATGCCGCCGACCTTGTCGTCCCGCTGCCAGTCGGCGACCTCGTCGGCGGGGCGGGCGTAGGGCAGCTGGAAGTCGCGCAGGCCGTCCTGGTCCTGGGTGAGCAGCCCGTACCGGTCGACGGCCCAGATACGGCGGGTGGCGTCCTCGTGGCCGAGTCCGTCCGCGGCCAGGGCGTCCCGGAGCTGGTCGGCGACGCCGATCCCGGCCGTGCCCGCACCGAGGACGACGACGCGGTGCTCGCGCAGCGGCAGCCCGCTGGCCCGGACGCCGGACAGGACGGCGGCGAGGTTGACCGCGCCGGTGCCCTGGATGTCGTCGTTGAAGACGAACCGCTCGTGGCGGTAACGGTCGAGGATGCGGCGGGCGTTGGCCGGTCCGAAGTCCTCGAAGTGCAGCAGCGCGTCGGGGAAGAGCCGGCTCACGGTGGTGACGTAGGCGTCGATGAAGGCGTCGTAGGTCTCGGTGTCCACGCGGGGGTGGCGGTTGCCGAGGTAGAGCGGGTCGTCGAGGAGTTGCTCGCGGTTGGTGCCGACGTCGAGGACGACGGCCAGGGTGCGGGCGGGGTCGATGCCGGCGGCGGCCGTGTAGACGGCGAGCTTGCCGACCGAGATGTCGATGCCGCCCACGCCCCAGTCGCCGATGCCGAGGATGGCCTCGCCGTCCGTCGCCACGACCAGGTCGACGTCGGCGGCCGAGAGCTCGGAGGCGCGCAGTGCGGCTTCGATGTCCTCCGGTGCGTTCACGGAGAGGTAGATGCCGCGCGGGCGGCGGTACTCGTTGCTGTACCGCTCGATGGCGGTGCCGACGGTCGGGGTGTAGACGATGGGCAGCATCTCGGAGAGGTGGTCGCTGACCAGCCGGTAGAAGAGGACCTCGTTCCGGTCGTGCAGGGCGGTCAGGTACACGTTCTTGGCGAGGTCGCTGGGCTGTGCGGTGTACTGCGCGTAGGCGCGGTCGGCCTGCTGGTCCAGGGGCAGCACGCGGGGCGGGATGAGACCGTCGAGGCCGAGGGCGCGCCGTTCGGACGCGGTGAAGGCCGTACCGCGGTTCAGCCGGGGATCGGCGAGGACGGCCCGGCCGCGGGCCGATGTCTCGAAGCCTCGGGTCTGCGGGTTCCACCGGGTGTTCATCGTCGTTCTCCCTGAAGGGGTGGGTCGGGGCTGACAAGGGGGCGGGTCGGGTTCCATCGTCGTGTTGCCGCATTCGATGCGTCCAATGCCTGGATACGTCCAAATGCATGCACCACTAGCATGGGTTGCATGGACGTGCAGGTACTCCGGTCGTTCCGGTCCGTGGCCGAGGGTGCGACCGTGACGCAGGCCGCGGCGGAGGCGCATCTGACCCAGCCGGCCCTGTCCCGGGCCCTCAGGCGACTGGAGCGCGAGGTCGGCGCCGAGCTGTTCCAGCAGGTGGGCCGGGTGCTGCGGCTGACGCCCGCGGGGGTGGTCTTCAAGGAGCACGTGGACGCCGTACTGGACCGGCTGGACCACGGGCTGCGGGCGGTGCGGGAGACGGTGTCCCCGGAGTCGGGCCTGATCCCGCTCGCGTTCCTGCACTCCCTGGGCACCTGGCTGCTGCCGTCGCTGATCACCGGCTATCGGGAGCGGTTCCCCCTCGCCCGCTTCGAACTGCGCCAGGGCAGCGAGGCCGTCCTCCTCCGGACGCTGCTGGACGGCACGGCCGATCTGCTGCTCACCGCCGAGGATCCCGGCCATGCGTTGGTGACCTGGCGGCGCCTGCTGGTGGAGCCGCTGTGGCTGGCGGTGCCGCCGGGGCACCGGCTGGCCCAGCGCCGCCGGGCGCGGCTGGCCGAGGTCGCCGACGAGCCGTTCATCATGCTCCGGCACGAGCAGGGCCTGCGGGCCGTCACCGAGGCGCTGTGCCGAAGGTCCGGTTTCACTCCGCGGGCCGGCTTCGAGGGCGACGAGGTGGCCACCCTGCGCGGCCTGGTCGCGGCGGGCCTCGGCGTCTCGCTCCTGCCGCGCCCGCACTCCGCCGCCCCCGCCGGCCGCCGCGTCCCCCGCTACCTCCAGGTCACCGACGTGGAGACCACCCGCGACATCGGCATCGCCTGGCTGACGTCCCGCGCCCTGCCGGCCAACTCCCGGCGCTTCATCGACCACGCCCTGGACCACGCGGCGGCGGTGGCGGAGCAGGAGCACGTGTCCGCGCAGGAATAGTGAACGACTCCTTCTCCCAACAGATCACGGAATCGGCGATGAGTTTCGGCGGCGGGCGGAGTCTCACCACCGTCGGTCGACGCCTCAGGAGGAACTCATGGCACAGCTACTGCGCGTACAGAACTTCATGGTCTCGAGTGACGGCGTCGCCGCGGGCGAGAACCAGAGCCTGAAGAACCCGTTCGGCCTCGACGGGGTCGAGCGGCTGTTCTCCTGGGCCGGTGCGACGGCGAGCTGGCCCAATCGCACCGACCCCGGTGGCAGCCGGGGCCTGGACGACTACTTCGCCCGGGACTTCAGGAACAACATCGGCGCCGAGATCATGGGCCGCAACAAGTTCGGCCCGCAGCGCGGCCCCTGGCAGGACGATCAGTGGCGCGGCTGGTGGGGCGAGGAACCGCCGTTCCGCACCCCGGTGTTCGTGCTGACCCACCACCCGCGCCCGTCGATCACCCTCTCCGACACCACGTTCCACTTCGTGGACGCCGACCCGGCCACCGCGCTGGAGCTGGCGCGGGAAGCGGCACAGGGCAAGGACGTCCGGCTCGGCGGCGGGGTCACCACGGTCCGCGAGTTCCTCGACGCCGACCTGGTCGACACCCTCCATGTGGCGGTCGCGCCGGTGAAGTTCGGGTCGGGGCTGCGGCTGTGGGAATCCCCGGACGAACTGCGCGACCGCTTCCACCTGGAGGTCGTGCCCAGCCCGAGCGGCGTGATCCACCACCTGCTCTGGCGGAAGTGACGGGACCGCCGATGACCCCACACGTTCAGGACAGCGAAGTCAACGCCCTCCTCCGGGTGTTGGACTCCCAGCGCCGCCATGTGCTCGGCATCCTCGACGGCCTGGACGGGGCGGCGGAGGAGGCGCTACGACGGCCCGTGCTGCCCTCGGGATGGCACTGCCTGGGCATGGTCCAGCACCTCGCGCTGGACGTCGAGCGCTTCTGGTTCCGGGCCGTCGTCGCCGGGGACGAGGAGGTGATCCGCGGCCTCCCGAGCGGCGACGAGGCCTGGCAGGTGGCCCCCGGTGTACCGGCGGCAACCGTCCTCGACGGCTACCGACGGGAGGCGGAGCTCGCCGACGAGGTCATCGCCGCCACCCCCGCCGGTGCCGCCCTGGCGTGGTGGCCGCACGACCTGTTCGGCGAGCCGCACCTCCACACCCTGCGGGACGTCCTGCTGCACGTCATCACCGAGACCGCGTGCCACGCCGGACATCTCGACGCGGCCCGCGAACTCATCGACGGCCGCCGCTGGTTGGTCCTGACCTAGGACCGTCGTACGGCGGTCATCCCCGGTAGGCCACGAGCGCCATCATGCCGACCTCCGCGTGGTAGGCGTTGTGGCAGTGCAGCATCCACTGGCCGGGGTTGTCGGCGTCGAAGACGACGGAGAGCTTCTGCTTCGGCAGCACGACGGCGGTGTCCTTGCGCGGGCCGCCGCCGTCGAGCTGGTAGGTGTGCCCATGCAGATGCATCGGGTGCCACATCTGCGTGGTGTTGACGAAGTCGAGCCGGACGCGCTGTCCTTCCTCGACCGTGAACGGGTGCGCGGTCGGGTCGTCCATGGCGAACGGCCTGCCGTTGACGGTCCAGTCGTACTTGGCCATGCCGCCGCTCAACTCGACGCGGAGCACCCGGTCCACCTTCCTGGACTCCAGGCGGACGTCGTCGGCCGCGCGCAGCCGGGACGCCGTCAGAATCCGGCCGTCCAGTTCCTCGGGGCGGACGGTCGCCTTCGGCGCGGCGCCCGGTCCTGTACGGACCAGGGCCATGCCGGTGGCCTCCTTGCCCTCGGCCAGCGCGACGAGTGGGAAGACCCCCTCGCCGAGGGTGACCAGCACGTCGTACCGCTCCCCCATCCCGATCAGGAGGGCGTCGACCTGCTGGTGTTCGACGGGAAAGCCGTCGGTGTGCGTGACGGTCATCCGGTGGCCGCCGAGCGCCACCCGGTAAGCGGTGTCGCCGCCCGCGTTGATCAGACGCAGCCGGACCCGCCGCCCGGGCCTGCCGCGATAGACGTCGGGATCGGCGGGGACCCGCCCGTTGACCAGGTGGTACGGGTACTTGACGTCCCCGGCGTCGCCGCCGAGCAGCGCGCTCTCGGCGCCCATCAGCATGAACCTCGTCGACATGCCGCCGGACGGGGATGAGGAGGCGTCCCCGGCCTCCCCCATGTCCATGCCGTCCATGCCGTCCATGTCATCCATGTCGTGGCTCCCGGAGCCGGAATCGCCGCCCATGCCCTGACGGAGTTCGGCGAGGACCTCGTCGGGGGTGCCGGTGACCCCGTCGACCCAGTCGTCGAGGACGACGACCCATTCGTCGTCGTACGACAGCGGCTCCCGGGGGTCCTCGACGATCAGCGGCGCGTACAGCCCGCGGTCGAGCTGGACGCCGACATGGGGGTGGACGAAGTACGTGCCGGGTGCGTCGGCGATGAAGCGGTAGGTGAGGTTGGCGCCCGCGCGGACGGTGCGCTGGGTCACCGGGGGGACGCCGTCCATGTCGTTGCGCAGGGCGATGCCGTGCCAGTGCAGGGAGGTCGCGGTCCGGTCGGGCAGCTGGTTGGAGAGTTCGGCGGCCAGGGTGTCGCCGGCGGCGAGGCGGATCTCCCGGCCCGGGGCACGGCCGGTGAACGCCCAGCTCTTGGCCGTGATCCCGGCGCCGAGGTCGAGCACGGCGGGGGCGGCGGTCAGGGTCACCCGGTGGGTCCTGCCGGTGCCCTTGCGCTGCTTCTCGACGGCGGCGACCGCCGGGCCGGAGGGGTCGACCAGTGCGGCGGGGGTCCTACCGGAGTCGTTCGTGCAGGCGGCGAGCGTGCCGGCGCCCGCGGCGCCGAGTCCGGCGAGCAGGACGGTGCGGCGGTGGATGCTGTTCATACGGGTCCTCGATCTCAGGTGCGCGAAGGGAAGTGGGCGTGCCGGAGGGCTTCTCGGCCTGATGTGCAGGCGCGAGGAAGCCGCCGGGCGCGGCCTAGATGCGCAGCTGGGAGAGGACGGACAGGTCCGGGGGTGCCCGCTCGACCGTCCCGGCGGCCTCGGGCCCCGTGGCGACGGCTTCGGGCGCGGCAGGGCTCCACAGCGCCGGTGTCTGCACGGGCGCCCGGAGCTTGACGACCTCGATGCCGGCGGCCGAGCAGTGCTGCAGGGCCGTCTCGGAGCAGCCCGCCCGATCGGCGCCACCCGTCGGCGGTACGCCGGTGGCGGCGGTCTGCCCGGCGGAGGCCGTGTCAGCGGCGGGCATGGCCGTCCCGGGCGTCATGACGTGCCCAGGGGATGCGGAGGCCGGCCCGGTCGGCGCGGCGGACAGCTCGTGATGGACCAGCACGGCGAGCGCCGCGAGCACGGCGACTACGGCGGCGCACACCACACGGCCCACGCCCTGCCGGGCACGGTTCCGCGGGGTGGAGGCTCCCCGTACTGTCATCGCCGCCCTTTGGGTTCTCGGTGGACCGGCCGCCGTCAATATACCCGGAGGGGGTAGTAGCGGGGACGGATCCTCGTACCCGAGGGCCTGCCGGAGGCAGCCTTGTCCGTCCCGAACCCTTGACGAGACCCATGTGACTGCGTAGACATGTCCGCGTAGACATGACTGCGCAGTCATTGAAAGGATGCCTGCCGGCAGTCGGACTCCGATCAAGTGGTCGCCACATGCGAGCAGACGATCGGAAAACGGTCGACGGGAGACGCACATGACGCCAGGGACGAAGCGCGGCGGGACCTCCGCCGCGCCGAGCGGCGTGGACGTGGCCCGGCTGGCCGGGGTCTCACAGAAGACGGTGTCCAGGGTCTTCAACGACGAGCCGTACGTCTCCGCCGACGTGCGCAGACGCGTCCTCGACGCCGCCGAGCAGCTCGGCTACCGGCGCAACAACGCCGCCCGGGCACTGGCTTCGGGGCGCACCCGTTCCATCGGGGTGGTCACCCTGGGCACCGCCCTGTACGGTCCCGCCTCCCTGCTCATGGGCGTCGAGCGGGCGGTACGGGACACCGGGTACGCGCTCCGGGTGGTCAACACGATGGAAGGCGATCCGGCGGGCGTCGCCGGGGCGGTCGGCTCACTCCTCGACCAGGGTGTGGACGGCATCGTCATCTCCGAACCGATCGAGGAGGAGGGCGCCGCGGGAGAGACACCCCTGCGCGTCGACGTACCCGTCCTCGTGCTGGGCGCGCCCTCACCGGTGACCGCACCCCTGGTGCTGACCGCGGGCGGCGGCGCCGGCCCGATGGCCCGGGCCGCCACCGAACACCTCCTGGAACTGGGCCATCTGACGGTCCATCACCTCGCCGGTCCGCAGCGGTGGTACGCCGCCCGCGACCGTCTGGAGGGGTGGCGGGCCGCGCTGACCGCGCACGGGCGGACCGTGCCCCCGGTCATCGAGGGCGACTGGTCGGCCGCGTCGGGATACGCGGCGGGCCGGGAACTGGCCCGGGATGCCGGTGTCACCGCCGTGTTCGCCGCCAACGACGACATGGCGATCGGCCTGGTCCGGGCCCTGACCGAGGCCGGGCGGCGGGTGCCGCAGGACGTCTCCGTCGTCGGCTTCGACGACATTCCCGTCGCCGCCTATGTGACGCCTCCCCTGACCACGGTGCGCCAGCTGTTCGACACCGTGGCCCAGGAAGGGCTCAAGCGTCTGGTGCACGCCATCGAGAACCCGGACGCGACACCGCTGCCGGCCGCCGATCCCCCGGTCGACCTCATCGTCCGGGCGTCGAGCGGGCCGCTCGCGAAGGGAGGCCAGGACACCGGACACTGACCGCCTGCTGACCTCCGGCACCTCCACCCGGGCGCCGTACCCGCACCGCCGGGACCCCGCCCCGGACCACGCCGAGCCGCACCCGCACACGACGGGCCGCGCCCCCAGGTCTTCCCCGGCCTTCCGCGCCCCGCCCCGCCCGGCCGCGACCACGCCTTCCACGGAACGCGATGTACGCGCCGGCCTCCCCTGACTCCGTACGCACCGCCCGGCCGCGTGCCGGCCTCCGCGCCCCGGCCGACCCGTGCGCGCGCTTCTCGACGCGTCGCGCCCCACCCATGCCTCCGCACGCCCTCGCCAGGCGTGCCGCCACCTTCGCCTCCGGCGGGAGTTCACCATGCCCGACTTCGCCTCCACATCCAGCGTTTCGCCGATGAGCCGTCGGCTGTTCCTCACCACCACGGGCGCCCTGTCGCTCGGCGCCGCCCTGACCGCGTGCGGCGGCGACTCCGGCGGGTCCTCGGCCGCCGCCAAGCCGGTCGCCCAGGCCGACATCGACAAGGCGATGACGACGCCGACCGAGCTGACGTTCTGGACGTGGGTCCCGAACATCGCGAAGGAAGTCGCCCTCTTCGAGAAGAAGTACCCGGCCGTCAAGGTCAAGGTCGTCAACGCCGGCCAAGGCACCCCCGAATACACCAAGTTGCGGACCGCCCTGAAGGCCGGCAGCGGCGCCCCGGACCTGGTGCAGATCGAGTACCAGGCGATCCCCACCTTCACGATCACCGACAGCCTGCTGGATCTGCGCCCGTACGGCGCCGCCGCGCTCAAGTCGACTTTCGTGGACTGGACCTGGGGTCAGGTCAGCGGGCCGGACGGCGAGATCTGGGCGATACCGCAGGACACCGGCCCGATGGGCATGCTGTACCGCAAGGACATCTTCGACCGGCACGGCATCGAAGTGCCCGGCACCTGGGACGAGTTCGCGGCCGCCGCGCGCAAGCTGCACAAGGCGGACCCGGACGTCTACCTCACCAACCTCGCCGCCAACCAGGTCGCCGCCTGGCACGGTCTGCTCTGGCAGGCGGGCGCCAAGCCCTACGCCACCTCCGGCAGGAGCGACCTCACCATCAGCGTCGACGACGCCGTCTCCCGCAAGCTGGGCGCCTATTGGGGCGGCCTCGCGCAGGAGGGCGTCATCGGCGTCGAGCCCGACTTCACCGACTCCTGGTACGCCGCCCTGAACAAGGGCAAGTACGCCACCTGGATCACTGCCGCCTGGGGTCCTGTGTTCCTGTCCGGTTCCGCCAAGGCCACGGCCGGCAAGTGGCGGGCGGCCCCGCTGCCGCAGTGGGACGCGGCCAAGCCGAGCTCCGGCAACTGGGGCGGCTCCACGACCGCCGTCATCCGCTCCACCAAGAACCCCATCGCCGCCGCCGTGTTCGCGCAGTTCCTCAACAGCGACCCGGACAGCGCGAGGATGTTCGCCACCGAGCAGTTCTTCTTCCCCGCCACCAAGGCGCTGCTCACCGACCCCGCCTTCGTCGCGGACGCGCCGTCCTTCTACGGCGGTCAGAAGGTCAACCAGGTCTTCGCCGACATCAGTTCCACCGTCAACTCCTCTTTCCAGTGGCCCCCGTTCCTCGACCAGGCGGCGACCGACTGGACGGAGACCGTCGGCAAGTCCCTCGCCGACCGGACCGACACCGTCCGCGCGCTCGGCAGCTGGCAGTCGCGCATGACGACGTACGCCAAGAACCAGGGCTTCACCGTCAAGGGGAGCTGAGTTGACTTCCTCCCCCGCCTAAAGGCGGGGGATTCCAGCGGTCGCCCGCTGGGGTTCCTGCTTCACCGACGACCGCCCCGTCCGGGAGGACTCCCGTTGAGGTCTTACACCATCTCCACAGGCAGACGCCGCCAGCCCGGCGGCCAGGATATTGCGCGCCGCGTTCACGTCCCGGTCATGCACCGCGCCGCAGTGCTCGCAGGTCCACTCCCGGACGTGCAGCGGCAGCTTCGCCCCTACCGTGCCGCAGTTTCCGCACAGCTTCGAGCTGGGAAAGAAACGGTCGATCACAACGAGCTCGCGCCCGTACCAGGCGCACTTGTACTCCAGCATCATGCGCAGGTCCGTCCAGGCCGCATCGGAGATGGCGCGCGCCAGGTGCCCGTTCTTCAGCAGGTTGCGGACGGTGAGGTCCTCGATCACGACCGTTTGGTTCTCACGGACGAGTCGAGTCGACAGCTTGTGCAGGAAGTCGCGGCGCCGGTCGGCGATCCGCGCATGCACCTTGGCGACCTTGTGACGGGCTTTCTCCCGGTTCGCGGAGCCCTTCACCTTGCGCGACAGCTCCCGCTGGGCGCGGGCGAGGCGGGCGCGGTCCTGGCGTTCGTGCCGGGGGTTGGCGATCTTTTCCCCGGTGGACAGGGTCACCAACGTGGTGATCCCGGCGTCCAGTCCGACCGCCGCATTCGTGGCGGGGGCCGGGGCGATGGTGTCCTCGCACAGCAGGGACACGAACCAGCGGCCCGCCGCGTCGCGGGACACGCTCACCGTGGTCGGCTCCGCATCCTCGGGCAGGGGGCGCGACCAGCGGATGTCCAGGGGCTGCGCCATCTTGGCGAGTGTGAGCTGCCCCTCGCGCCACGTGAAGGCGCTGCGGGTGTACTCGGCCGACGCCCGGGACTTCTTCCGCGACTTGTAGCGCGGGTACTTGGCGCGCTTGGCGAAGAAGTTCGCGAACGCCGTCTGCAGATGACGCAGCGCCTGCTGGAGCGGAACCGAGGACACCTCGGTCAGGAAGGCCAGCTCTTTGGTCTTCTTCCACTGGGTGAGCGCGGCGGAGGACTGCACGTAGGAGATCCGGCGCTTCTCGCCGTACCAGGCCCGGGTCCGCTCCTCCAACGCCTTGTTGTACACCAGGCGGACGCAGCCGAACGTGCGCGACAGCTCCGCCGCCTGCTCGCCCGTGGGGTAAAAGCGGTACCTGAACGCCCGCTTGACCTGCCGCCCCATACCTCACAGCCTATCAACCCCCATGTGAGCAGCGGGAGTCGACCGACGGGCGGCAGGCGCCGGTCCGCCCTGGCGGCGAACCGACTTCTCCTGCCCTGCACCGCAGGAACCTCATTTCCTCCCCGGCCTGAAGGCCCGGATATCCACGAAGGAAGACCCCGATGACCGCCGCACGCCGCCACCGGGCTGCCGGACCCCTGTTCGTCGCCCCGTTCCTGACCCTGTTCCTGCTGCTCTTCCTCGCCCCGCTCGGCTACGCCGCCTATCTCAGCCTGTTCCAGAACCGGCTCATCGGCGGCAACGTCTTCGTCGGCCTCGACAACTACACCCAGGCCCTGCGCGACCCCCAACTCCTGCACGGGGTAGGCAGAGTGGCCCTCTTCTTCGTCATCCAGGTGCCCCTGATGCTGCTCCTGGCGCTGCTGTTCGCGCTCGCCCTGGACAGCGGGCTGCTGCGGCTCGCGCGGGTGATCCGGCTGGGCATCTTCGTCCCGTACGCGGTGCCCAGCGTGGTCGCCGCGCTCATGTGGGGCTATCTGTACGGGCCGGACTTCGGCCCGTTCGCCCAGCTGAGCCGCGATCTGGGGCTGCCCGCCCCGGACTTCCTCAGCGACGGCTGGATGCTCGGCAGCCTCGCGAACATCGTGACCTGGGAGTTCGTCGGCTACAACATGATCATCCTGTACGCCGCCCTGCGCACGATCCCGCAGGAGCTGTACGAGGCGGCCGCGATGGACGGAGCGGGCGCCTGGCGGATCGCCTGGTCGGTCAAACTCCCCGCGCTGCGGCCCGCGTTGCTGCTCACCCTGCTGTTCTCCGTCATCGGCAGCTTCCAGCTGTTCAACGAACCCAACCTGCTGATGAAGATCGCCCCGGACGTCATCAGCTCCTCCTACACCGCCAACCTCTACGCCTACTCCCTCGCCTTCACCGGTCAGCAGGTCAACTACGCGGCCACGGTCTCCTTCCTCCTCGGCCTCGTCATCGTGATCGCCTCCTACGCCGTCCTGCTCACCGCGAACCGCAGGAGGACCCCGTGACGACCACGACTCCGACGGCCACCGCCCTCCCCGAAGCCACCGCACCCGGGCCCACCCCGCGCCGGGCACGGCGCCGCGCCCGCCGCAGCACCCCGCTGACGATCGCCATGCTGGCCGCGCTCGCCTACTTCCTGCTCCCCCTGTTCTGGCTGCTCATCGCCTCGACCAAGAGCACCCAGGACCTCTTCAACAGCTTCGGCCTGTGGTTCTCCCACGCCCCGCAACTGCTGACCAACATCAAGGAGACGTTCACCCAGGACGACGGCGTCTTCGTGCACTGGCTGCTCAACACGGTGCTGTACGCCGTCGTCAGCGCGGTCGGCGCGGCGCTGCTCGCGGCGGCGGGCGGGTACGGGTTCGCCAAGTTCCGCTTCCGCGGCGACCGGTTCGCCTTCAACCTGGTCCTCGGCGCGGTCATGGTCCCGACCACGGCCCTGGCGATCCCGACCTACCTGCTGTTCGCCAAGGCCGGCCTGGTCAACACCCCGTGGGCGATCATCCTGCCGTCCCTGGTCAACCCGTTCGGCCTGTATCTGATGCGCATCTACGCCGCCGACGCCGTCCCCGACAGCCTCCTGGAGGCCGCCCGCATCGACGGCGCCGGCGAGGCCCGCATCTTCTTCCGCATCGCGCTGCGGCTGCTGGGCCCCGGCCTGGTGACGGTCCTGCTGTTCACGCTCGTGGCGACCTGGAACAACTACTTCCTGCCGCTGATCATGCTCAACGACCCCGATCTGTACCCGATCACGGTCGGCCTGGCCTCCTGGGCCGCGCAGGCCCAGAACGGCGGGGCCGGTGCCAGCAGCGACATGCTCGCGCTCGTGGTGACCGGCTCACTGCTCTCCATCGTGCCGCTCGTCGTGGCCTTCCTGATGCTCCAGCGCTACTGGCAGAGCGGCCTGGCCGCCGGCGGCGTCAAGCAGTAACCCTCTCCCCCCATCCTTCGGAGGTCCCCTTCATGGCGGCTCTGCCTGCCCGCGTCCTGTTCGGCGCCGCGTACTACCACGAGTACCAGCCCTACGACCGCCCCGCCGAACGCCTCAAGACCGACCTGGACCTGATGGCCGACGCCCATGTCACCGTGATCCGGGTCGGGGAGTCGGTCTGGTCGACCTGGGAACCTTCGAGTGGCCGCTTCCATCTGGACTGGCTCCAGCCCGTGCTGGACGGCGCCCACGAACGCGGCATCTCCGTCGTCCTCGGCACCCCGACCTACGCGGTGCCGCCGTGGCTGGCCCGCCAGTACCCGGAGATCACCGGCGAGGGGCGGACCGGCGAGCGGTTCGGCTGGGGCGGGCGCCAGGAGGTCGACTTCACCCACCCGGCGTTCCGCTTCCACGCCGAACGCGTCATCCGCAAGATCGTCGCCCGGTACGCCGGTCACCCCGCGGTCATCGGCTTCCAGGTCGACAACGAGCCCGGCCTGCACCTCTTCCACAACCACGGCGTCTTCCAGCGCTTCGTCGACCATCTGCGGGACAAGTACGGCGACGTCGAGACCCTCAACCGTGAATGGGGCCTGGTCTACTGGTCGCACCGCCTGTCCACCTGGGCCGACCTGTGGACACCGGACGGCAACCAGCAGCCCCAGTACGACGTCGCCTGGCGGGAGTTCCAGGCGCGGCAGGTCACCGAGTTCATCGGCTGGCAGGCCGATCTCGTCCGCGAGTACGCCGCCGAGGACCAGTTCGTCACGACCTGCATCTCCTACACCCGCCCCGGCGTGGAGGACGACGAGCTCACCGACCGGCTCGACATCGCCTCCGGCAACCCCTACTACGACATGCAGGACGGCCTGCTGCTGCCCGACCCCACCCCTGACGATCACGAGCAGATCTGGAAGACCACCGGCGTGTGGGCGCTGTACCGGACCGCCGACTGGATGTTCTCCTCCCGCCAGGAGCCGTTCCTGGTCACCGAGACCAACGCCGGTTCCATCGGCTTCCCCTGGGACAACCGCCCCGCCTACGACGGGCAGTGGCGCCAGGCGGCCTGGGCACTGGTCGCCCGCGGCGCCCGCATGATCGAGTACTGGCACTGGCACACGCTGCACTTCGGCGCCGAGACCTACTGGGGCGGCATCCTCCCCCACACCGGGCAGCCGGGACGGACGTACGCCGAACTCGCCCGTCTGGGAGCCGAGTTCGAGACCGCCGGCCCCCTCGTCGCCAGGCTGACACCGGACGCCGACATCACGATGGTGTACTCGACGCCGAGCAAGTGGCTGATGCAGAAGTACCCACCGCTGGCCCAGCCGGACGGCAGCCCGGACCCGGCCGCCTACCACCGCTTCTTCGACCCCTTCTACCGCGGCGCGTTCGACGCCGGCCGCCAGGTCCGCATCGCCCACGCCCGCCAACTGCACGACCCGCGCGGCGAACGGGAAGGGCTCGCCCCCGAGGAAGCCGTACGCCGCCATCCCGTCCTCGTCGTCCCGGCCCTGTACCTCGCCGCCGACACCACCCTGGACTGGCTGGCCGCCTACGCGCACGCCGGTGGCCATCTGGTCCTGGGCCCGCGCACCGGCTACGCCGACCACGAGGCGCGCGCCCGCGCCGAACGCGCCCCGGGGCGTCTCGCCGAGCACGCGGGCGTGTCCTACGACGAGTTCAGCAACCTCGCGCACGACGTCCCGGTGCGCCCGGCGCCCGGCAGCCCGCTGCACCTGCCCGCCGATGCCACGGCGACCCGGTGGGCGGACGGCCTCACCGTCGCCGACGCCGACGTGCTGGCCGCCTACGACCATCCCCACTTCGGCCGCTGGCCCGCGGCCACCACCCGACGCCACGGCGCGGGCCGCATCACCTGCGTGGGCACCGTCCCCGGCCGCGCCTTCGCCCGGGAGCTTGCCGCCTGGCTGGCACCGGCCGAGCCCGGGGCCTGGCGGGACCTCCCGGCGTCCGTCACCGCGACCACCGGCACGGCCGCCGACGGCCGGCGCGTCCACGTCGTCCACAACTGGACCTGGCAACCGGCCGCCGTCCAGGCCCCCTTGGACCTCACCGACGTCCTGACCGGGGCCACCGTCCCAGCGGGGAGCGCACTCGACCTCGGCCCGTGGGACGTACGCGTCCTCGCCGCCTGACCCCACCCCACAGTCCCCCTGGAGAAGACATGCTCAGCAGAAGACCGGCCCGGGCACTCGGGACCGTCCTGGCCGCATCGGCCATGCTGGCGCTGCCCATGGCCGGCGCCCACGCGTACAACCCGACAGGCGGCGTCCTCTACCGGCTCGGCGACGAGCCCTGCCTCAAGGGGCGCGGCAACTGCGCCGTCTACCCCAAGTCGGCGCAGCTGCCCGGCGGACGGCTGGTCGCCTCGTTCGAGAAGTCGACGGTCGTGCCGGCCACGGGCTCCGCGGACGGTCAGACGCTGCCCGTCCACAAGAGCGACGACGACGGCACCTCGTGGCAGCCGCTGTCCGAGGTGAAGGCTCCGGCGTATCTCTCCAAGGACCCCAAGTACGCGAAGTACACCAGCAATTGGACGAACCCTTACCTCTACGTCCTCCCGCAGGACGTCGGTGACCTGCGGCGCGGCACGCTGCTTCTGGCGAGCGTGGTGTCGGGCGACGACGCGTACTACCAGGAGCACAAGGCCGCCGACCCGAACTGGGTCCCGTCCAACGACGGAGACCGCAGCGACCTGGCGATCGCCCTGTACTCCAGCACCGACGACGGTGCGACCTGGCGGGTCGTCAACGTCATCGCCACCGGCGGATGGCAGGGCGGCAGCGCGGGCGCGATCGGGCGGAACATCGCGGCGGCGAACACGGCCCGGCAGGTGGACCCGCTCTGGGAGCCGTATCTCATGGTCCACCAGGGCCGGTTGGTCTGCTACTACTCCGACGAGAACGACTACACCGGCTTCGACCCGGTCACCGGCGTCCCCACCCTGGACCCCGCCAACGCCACCGCCCCCGACTCGCACGGGCAGATCCTCGTCCACAAGACCTGGGACGGCCGCAGCGCCCGCTGGAGCAGCCCGGTCGTCGACGTCCCCGGCCTGACGCAGGACATGGGCGGCGGCAAGACGGAGATCGGCGGCGGCCGGCCGGGGATGACGAACGTCGTGCGGACGACGGACGGCAAGTGGTTGCTGACGTACGAGTACTGGGGCGGCGGCGCCAATGTCCGGTACCGGCTGGCCGACGACCCGCTGAAGTTCTACGCCGCCACCACCGACGGCGCCATCACCTCACTGCCCGTCGACCCCGGCAGCCGCCCGCTCGCCACCGGCGGCAGCCCGGTGGTCATCCGGCTCCCCGGCGGTCGCCTGGTCTACAACGCGGCCGGCAGCGGCGACGTCTGGGTCAACGACAGCGGGCGCGCCGGCGGGGTGTGGAAGGAGTACCGGACGACCTCGCAGGCCGGGTACAGCCGCAACCTCCAGTACGTCCGCGGCACCGGCCGCGTCGCGATCCTCAACAATCAGGGCACGTCGACGATCGCCTTCGCCGAGGTGGACCTGGGCCGTTCGGCCGGCACCTACCACCAGCTGGTGAACCGCAGGACCGGCCAGGTCATCGGCACCGGGAACAGGACCAACGACGCCGACCTCGGCAACGGCGACGTCCCCGACGTACGCCTGGAGCGGCCCGGTTCCGCCGGAAACGCGGACACGCAGTACTGGCATGTGGTGACCGAGCCGAACGGCGGCGTCAGTCTGCTGAACAAGTCGGGCGGCCGGGCGGCGGCGATCTGGACGGGCAACGCGAGTGCCGGGCAGCGCATCGGGCAGTGGGTCGACAACAGCGCCACCGGAAGCTGGAACCTCGTCAGGACGGCCGACGGTTTCTACCGGTTCCAGTCCGTCAAGAACCCCAGCCTGTATCTGACCGGTGCGTCCGCGGACGCACCCCTCACCCTGGAGAGCGCCGCGACGGACGGCTCGCAGGACTGGAAGCTCGTCCTCGGCCGCGGCTGAGCTGCCGCTTCGCGCTGCCCGAGCGCAGCCCTCCGCACTCGGGCAGTGCGAGGTGCGGTCAGGCCTCCTCGACCGTCGCCGTGACCGGCGTGCCGATCTCCACCGTGCGGCTGACCGTGCAGAGCCGGTCGTGGGAGGTCTTGACCGCCCTCGGCAGGATCGCCCGGGCGCGGTCGGCGCCCTCACCGTCGGGGAAGGCGACCGAGAAGGTGACCGTGAGGTCGGTCATCCGGTTGCCGAGGTCGTCGCTGACCTTGTTGCCGGTGACCGTCACGGAGAACCCGGAGGGTTCCGCGTGGCGGCTGGTCGCGATGTCGACGTCCACGGCCGTACAGCCGCCGATCGCGGCGAGCAGCAGCTCGACCGGGGTGAACTCGGTGTCGCCGTCGGCACCCGAGCCGGTGCCGAAGCTGATGGTGCCGCCGCGGGTGTTGGTCGCGGTGAAGTGGCCGGTGCTGGTTCGCTCGACGGTGACGGTGCGCACGGGGTTGTCGGTCATGCCGTCGACCTTACGGGTACGGCGCACGCGCGCGGCGCTGGTCATTGCCGCATTTCCGCGAGCTCCGCCCCGTCGGCTCCGTAGACGCGGAAGACGGGGCCGTCCACCGGCCGGATCAGCCTTTTCCGCTCCTTCTCGCTGACGGGCGTACTGATGGCGTACGAGCTGACGAACGAGGGCCGGCCGGGCAGCCGGACGATGGGAAGCAGGGTGGTCCGGCCGTGCTGGGTCATGGTGATCCGGGTGGCGGGCGTCTTGCCGGTGTAGGCGAACACGGACACCACCCCTTGCGGGAACGGGTACCAGTCGAGGGTCATGGGCACGCCCGGCTGGTCCACGTCCAACGGCCCCACACACGACGGCTCGGGGTCCAGCTGGTGCTTGGGGCAGTACTCCCGTTCCTTCAGCAGGTACCACATGCCGAGTCCGACATCGATCCGCTCCCCGGGGCGCACCACGCGTACCGGCGAGGGGGCGTCGCCGGTCTCGGACGAGGCGGAGGACACGGGGGTCGGCGTGTCGGCGCTGCTGACGGTGGGGGAGGACGGGGCGCCCTGGTCGAGGGCCAGCTTGCCGGCCACCGGAATCAGCAGCAGCGCGGCCACGGTGACGGCCGTCAGCCTGCGGCGCCGTCTGATGGCCGCCGCCCGGCGCACGATCCCCTCCCTCGGGAACGCCGGTGGCACGCAGTCCGTCACGGCCTCGTCCAGCAGCCGCCGCAGGTGGGGCTTCGGCGGCTGCGGCGAGAGGTCGGGCTTCATGTCGGACACTCCCTACTCCCCGCGCGTCATGACGGCGGCGTACTCGGACAGCACCGCGCTGGAGCGCAGCTTCTTCAGTGCCCGGCTGGCCTGGCTCTTCACCGTGCCGACCGAGCAGCCGAGGAGGTGCGCCGTCTGCTGTTCGCTCAGGCACTCCCAGTAGCGCAGCACGACGATGGCCCGCTGCCGGGGCGGCAGGGTGGCGAGGGCGTCGAAGAGTTCCGACCGGGTGTCGTAGCTGTCGGGCCGGTCGGCGTCTCCGATGGGGTTGCGCTGTTCGGGCAGGTGGGGCGTGAGCAGTTGCACGACCCGTCGCTTGCGCTGCCGGGTGGTGTTGTTGTTGATCAGGGCGCGTCGGACGTACTGGTCGGGTGCGTCCAGGGTGCGTATGTGCGACCAGCGCAGATAGATCTTCGCCAGCGTGACCTGGACGAGGTCCTCCGCCTCGTGATGATCGCCGTTGGTCAACAGGTAGGCGGTGCGCAGCAGTCGCGGCCATCGGACGGCCGCGTAGGTCTCGAAGTCCGGCAACTCGTCCCGCGGCGGCTCCGTCTCACCGTCTCCTCCCGCCTCGTCCCCCTGTTCCTGGTCCACGTCCCGCACCGCCTCTCTTCGATCGGCGATGGGCGTACACGTCCTGGTCGTCGTACGCACGTTGAGCTCCCCCGATTCGTTCCACTGCCGCGCGCTGGTCAGGCGCGCATGAACTCCTCCCTGTAACACCGCTCGCGAAGCACTCAGGTTGCATGCGCGACGAATTTCGGGCCGCGTGCGCCACCGGCCACGGGGCCGGCTAGGGCCGCCCCACCACGCCGACGGTCACATATCCCTCGCCGGGGCCCGGTGGGCGGCGCCAGGAGTGGGTGCGGAGCGTGTGCAGTCGTCCCTCGGTGAGGGCGAACCTCGGGAGGCGGACGCCGAATTCGGCGGCCAGGGCCTCCAGCGCGCGCCGCTCGCCCAGGCGCTGGTCACGGCGCTCGTCCGCCGGGAAGAGCCGGTGCGGGTCCAGGGCGCCCGGCACGGTTCCACGGCTGTCGGTGGTGTCGCGGCGGACGGTGAGGGCGTACGTCTCCTCGCCGTTCTCCGCGACCGACAGATGGAAGACGCCGGGACGCTGTCCGTCGAACGGCTCGCTCCGCACCGTCACCACCCGGGTGCCCCGCGAGGCGGCGACGCCCGGGGAGACGAACCACCGCTCGTCGTAGGAGGCGCCGGGGTGGGCCTGGAGGGCGAAGCTCCAACTCTCCCCCGCCCGCCCCACGGAGGCGGTGGCCTCGTCCGCCCACGGCTCGCTGCGCCGGCCACCGCGCGGCCGCATGCGGGACTCCCACGCCATCGCCGGCTCCCCCAGGGCGGCGGTCTCGTCGGCACCGATGCGGCCCGGAAGGTCGGCCGGTGCCACGCCTTCGACGAGGAGGAAGCGATACGACCCGAGCGGGTTGCCGGGTTGTATCTCCGTCAGCCATGCCAGGCCCGGCGGATCCAGGTCGGGCGTGGGCGCCGGGGTGTCACCGCTGTGCCCGGCGCGGGGCGTGGCCAGCAGTTCCCGGCCGCGTTCCGCCGTGATCACGGGGCCGAGGAGCTGGTCGGCGTACAGGCCCACGGGGGCGAGGTGGTCCGGGCCGAGGGGCCGCCACCGGGGCAGTGCGGCGCGCAGCGTGCGCCAGGCCGCGTCCGTCTCGCCCCACCGGGCCTGCTCCCGCGCCTGCTCGACCGCGTCACCGAAGGGGCCCTCGGGTGTGTAGCGGTACGTGCCGGCCCACACCTGCCGCACGGCCTCTTCCACCTCGCCCCGGTCCGCGTCGGGAAGGGTCCCCAGCCGCGCCGTCAAGGTCGGGTCCTCGCGGTTCATCCGCACGTTCTCGGCCGCCAGCACCGGCACCACCTCCGCCGCGTACCGCGGGTCGGTCGCCAGTTCCGGGAAGGACACCAGGTAGGTCTCCCCCAGCAGTCTGCGGATCTGGTCGCGCAGTCCGCCCACCCGGGGTCTGCCGTGCGAGCCCGCCTCCGCCAACGCCGCCGCGGCCTGCTCGTACCGGCCCGCCAGGGCGTCCAGGCGGGCCGCGTCGACCGAGTCGTCGAGCGCTCGCGTCGTCGCGTTGACGAACTCCGTCCCGGCCCGCTGGGAGCGGTCCGTCTGGAGGCTGTGGAACTCCCGGTACATCTCCTGCATCCACGCCCGGAACGACGGGTACCGCTCGGGAGGACTGGCCCGCCAGGACGCGTACGAGTACACGGCACACTCACCCTCGTCGTCCACGTCCCCCGGGTCCAACAGGACGTACACCATGTCCGACTCGACGTCGAGTTGCAGCGCCCGGTCCCACATCCCGGCGAGCAGCTCGTCCTCCGGCGTGAGGTCCTCCGAGTCGAAGGGGAAGTACTCGGACAGGCCCGCCGCGTCCTGATGCCATCGCACCTGCCCGGTGCCGGCGAGGAGCCAGACGAAACCGCCCGCGTGCCGCCAGCCGTCGGTCACCTCCAGGAACGTCCGGTACGACGGCGGCAGTCGGTGTCCGAGGCGCTCCTCCAGGTCCGCTATCCGCTCCTCGGACGCACCGGGGAACCCAAGCCATCGCGCCCGCGCGGCCTCATCGTCCGCCACGTCCCGTTCGTCGGCCGGTGCGTCCAACTCCTGTGCGTCCGCCCACTCCTGGCTCCACCGCTCCAGGAACGGCCGCCAGTCCTCGATCTTGTCCGCCATGAGACCGATGCTGCCAGCCCCCACTGACAACCGGCCTCGCCGGCGCCGCTCGCCGGGTCGGAACGTCCCGTTGCTTACGGCTCCGAGGTCTCGGACTCCAGGGCCGCCCGGGTCCGAGGGCCGTACACGCCCGGCTCGTCGTCGAACACCACGCGGGTGACCTGGTAGCCGCGCACGGCGCTCTCCACCTCGCTGTCGTAGGTGCCGTCAGCCTCGCCGCTGTAGAAGCCGACCTGGTTCAGCCGGAGTTGGAGTTCCGTCACCTCCGGTCCTTTGTCGCCGCGGCGGAGAACGGGGGCCTGTCCTCCGGAGGAACTCGGTGTGGGCCCACCACCGGTGGCGGTGGGGGCGGCGCCGGACGCCGTCCGTGTCGGGGCGGTGGAGCCGGTCGGGGTGGCCGGGCCCGCGGAGTCGGAGGCTCCCGCCGAGACGGTGACGGAGGGGGACGGTTGCGTCGGGGACGCCGACAGGGAGGTGGACGGGGACAAGGAGCCGGTGACCGAGGGCTGTTCGTCCGGGAGGCCCGCGCGGACGCCGCCGGACAGGGAGTCGTCGCGCTCGGGGCCGTCGTACCAGAAGAGCCCGCCGACGAGGCATCCCGTCAGGACGACGACCCCGGCGGCTCCCAGCCCGGCGGCCGTCAGGGTCCGTCGCCGTCGGCGCCCTCGTGCGGGGTCGGCGGGATCACGGTCCGGCTCGTCCGGGCCGGTCGGCGCGAGCACTGTCGGCGGGGCCTGGAGCGCGGGCAACTCCCCCGTGGCGCCCGTCAGTTCGTCCGCCGGGTCACTCTGGGTGTCCTCCGAGGCGGGCGGCTCGCCATCGCCGACCTCCACGAACGGCCGTATGCGTACCGGATCGAAGTCCTCCGCCGCCGCTGCCTCCGCCGTACGCACCGCACGGTGAGCATCCGAGGCACGGCGGGCGCAGCCGCACGCCGGGGTTCCGTCCGCGGCCCGGGCCGTTCCGCACTCCGGACAGACGGGGCCTGCCTGTTCACTCACTCGTGCTCCTTCTCCGTACAAGAGCCAGAGTCTAGACAGAAAAAGCACACACGACTTGCACAACAGTTCGATGATCGGAACCCCGGAGTCCGCCCTGGTGTGCGGCGGAGGGTGGAGCACATGAAGGCAAGAGCCGACGGGGAGCGGGAGAGGACGATGCGTCAACTGGTGTTGTGCGAGGAGGAGATAGCCGGTGCCGAGGTCATCCCGCCCCACGGAGAGCCGGAGGCGCCCCGCCCGGCGCGGGGCGTGCGGCGGGCAGAGGGCTGGCGCTGCGGACGCTGAGCCGACCCACTCGACGCCGGCCGCCCGAGTCCAAGTCGTGGATCATCGTGGAGTCGCATCCGAACGAAGCGCCTCCAGGGGGAACAGCCACCATGAGTACGACGCCTTCGCGATCCGAACGGCAGCCGACCGACCCCGCCGCCGTCCGGATCGGTGTGCTCGCCCCGCTCACCCGGCCCGGCTGGGTCGAAGCGGGTCAACACCTGCTCGCCGGAATCGAGTTGGGTACGCGCGAGGTCAACGCGGCCGGTGGTGTCGCCGGCAGGCCGCTCGAACTCGTGGTGCGGGACACCGCGGCCGATCCGGAGAGGGCCGCGGCGGCCGTGGACGAGCTGGCGGACCAGGGGGTGGCCGCTCTGGTCGGCGAGTATCACAGCGTCGTCGCCCGTGCCGCGGCCACCCGCGCCGACGCCGTCGGGCTGCCGTACCTCTGCTCGTCGGCCGTGCTCGACGCCCTCACCGAGCGGCCGACGGAGTGGGTGGCGCGCCTGTCGCCGCCGCAGTCGCGCGGCTGGCGGGTCTACGCGGACCACCTCCTCGACGCGGGCCACCGTCGTGTCGCCGTGGCGACCCAGCCGAGTGTCTACTGGGCGACCGGCACCCGTGTCCTGCGGGACCGCTTCGCCGCGCACGGCGGCGCGGTCGTCGAACTCGACATGAGCGAGCTCACCCCCGCCGCCGTGTGCGACGCACTGCACGACCAGCGCGTGACGGCCCTTCTCCTGCTGGTCGGCCATCCGGAACCGGCCGTGCCGCTCGTCCGGGCCGTGCGCCGCGACCCGCGCCTCGCCGGGGTCCTGCTCGGCGCTCCGGCCGGACAACCCGAGTTCGCCGCATGGGCGGCGTCACTGGGCGCCGACGGCACCGGGATCCCGTTCCTGCGCTACCTGCCCGAGCGACTCACGCCGCTAGGGACACGCGTCGAGGCCGACCTGCGCGCACAGCTGGGCGGCGCGCCGTCCTTCGTCGCCTTCGAGGGCTACGACACGATGGTTGCCCTCGCCGACGCGCTGCGCATCGGCGGCGCGGACCGTGCGGCCGTCGCCGCGTCCTGGCCACGTGTCGCGGTCGAGGGCACCCGCGGCCGCATCAGCTTCTCCCGCGCACCGGGCATCGGCGTCCGGCAGTGGACCTGGGCGCCGATCCAGGTCGTGGACCGCGATCCGGCCGAACCCGACCGGTTCCGCGTGCTTCGCACCGGCTGGGCCCGGGAAGGCTCGTGATCATGGTTTCGGTGGTGCAGAACGTCGCGATCGACTGTGCGGACGCCTATGAGCTGGCCCGGTTCTGGAGCGGGGTGACCGGCCGTCCGCTGGATCCTGAGGACGGCCCGGGCAGCCGGGAGACCCAGGTGCAGCTGGCGGAGGGCCTGGTGCTCTATTTCAACCAGGTGCCCGAGCCCAAGACGGTCAAGAACCGTGTCCACCTGTGTCTGCGTCCCGAGACCTCACGCGATCAGGAGGTGGACCGGCTGCTGGGCCTCGGTGCGGCCTTCGTCGCCGATCACCGCGATCCCGACGGTTCCGGCTGGGCCGTCCTCGCCGATCCGGAGGGCAACGAGTTCTGCGTCCTGCGCAGCGAATCCGACCGGGCCGCCATGAACTCCTGACACCCCGCGTCCTGGCTTTCCCGCAGCACGTGTCACAGAAGGGGCCGCTGTCCGGTCTCTTCTTCCGCGGAGCGAAATCCGCCAGGAGATCCGGAGAGGAAGCCGTGATGAGGGTCGTGAGGAGCGGCGGCAGCGGGTGCCGGCCGGCGCGGCAGCGGTGATCGGAGCCGGCGGCCGACTCCCGGGTGCGTCAGGCGCAGGCCCGGACGGCTTCGTCCCAGGCGCCGGGTGCACGCCGGTGGTTCGCATGCCCCGCGGCCAGCACGAAGCGCAGCTCGTCAACGTGCGCGGTGCCCGCCGGCAGCCGCAGCCGCTCCAGGAGGGCCCGCGCGGCGGCCGGTTCCAGGTCGCCGTAGACGTCGTGGTAGCCGGCCAGCAGGCCGCTGAACAGCGCCGGGTGCAGCGCGGGATGGCGTACGGCGGTGTCGTACGCGCTCTCCTTCACCGGCCACGGCACCGGGCCCGAGCAGTCGAGCACCCGCCCGGCCCGACGCAGCCGCGCTTCCGAGCCCTCGGTGACCACCCGGTCGACGTCGTGCCCGAGCACTTCGCCGAACGCCGTCTTCACGGTGGCGCGGTCCTCGAACCAGTCGACCCACAGCGAGTACGTGACGGCCTCGGCGTCCCGTTCCGCCTCCAGCCGCCGCCGGTAGCCGTCCCACAGCGCGTCGGCGGGCAGCGGCCCGTCCGGACCCAGGTGGGCCATCCGGATCTCGCACGTCACCCAGTACTCGTCGAGCAGGTCCAGCAGGCCGAAGGCCAGCCGCACTTGGCCGGCCGGGTCCAGATCGTCGTCGGTGAACACGTCCCCGGCCAAGGAGTGCGCGACCTGTCCGGAGGTCAGCAGCTGGTCGGCGGTCGCGTCGGCGACCCACCCTCCGGCGGCCTGGACCACCCCCTGCCGGGCGAGCCAGTCCCGCGCCTCTTCCATGGCTTGCGTCGTCACCCGTGGAGTATGACGCGGTGCCGGGGAGCCGGTGCGACCGAGGTGTCCGGTCCGGCGGACTTGCCGTCGGTGCGAGCCGGCGGAGAGTGGGTCCATGGAGAAGAAGCGAGGGAGCAGTCGTGACGTCCGATGACAGCGGCACCGCACCGCCGAGCCGTGCGACGAGCGGCCTCGACGACGCCGTCTCGGTGTTCCTGCGGCACAGGGGACGTCTCTTCGGCATCGCCTACCGCGTGCTCGGCAGCGTGACCGAGGCCGAGGACGTGGTCCAGGAGGTCTGGCTGCGCTGGCAGAAGACCGACCGTGCCGTGGTGGACAACCCGATGGCCTTCCTGTCGACGACCGCGACCCGTCTGGCCATCAACGTGGCGCAGTCGGCGCGGGTGCGCCGGGAGTCCTACATCGGAACGTGGCTGCCCGAACCCGTCGACACGAGCGCCGACCCGGAGGTGGGCGCGGAGCGCGCGGAGGCGGTGGAGCTGGCCCTGCTGCTGGTGCTGGAGCGCCTCAATCCCACCGAGCGCGCCGCCTACGTCCTGCGCGAGGCGTTCGACTACGGCTATCCCGAGATCGCCGAGATGCTCCGGCTGAACCCCGCCAACGTGCGGCAGATCGTGAGCCGGGCTCGCCGGCATCTGCTGGACGACGCTCGGGAGACGGTGGACACCGCCGAGCACCGGCGCCTCCTGGACGCCTTCGTCGCGGCGGCCCGCACGGGCGACGTGGCCTCGCTGGAGGCCCTGCTCACGCCGGACGCCGTCAGCCTGTCCGACGGCAACGGCATCCGGGGCTGCGCCCGCGTCCCCGTACTGAGCGCGGCCCACGTGGCCAAACTGTCGAGCCGCCGGATGCTGTGGCACGACGCGGAGACGGAGGCGGTCACCGCCAACGGCCTGCCCGGCGCCCTGGTCAGCCGCGAGGGCAGGCCAGTCGCCTTCCTGACGGTGGTGGCCTCGAAGGACGGCATCCACCAGGTGCTGTGGGTGTTCAACCCCGACAAGATCGCCGCGTTCCTCGGCTCCCGCTCCCGTGGCACCGCGGCCCTCGGCTGAGACCCGCCTGGTGCGCCCGGCGGCGACGCTGCCGGGCCCACCGGCTCGCTCAGGCGCTGAAGCGGTACGTACCCGCTCGCGCCCGGTACACCCCGTACGCGGCGCCCCCGAAGTGTCCTGGCGGACAGGGTGAACACCGCGGGTCACGCTGACGGGCCCGCCCTGGGCGGGGACCCGGATCTCAACAGGTCGGCGGCATAGCGGTCCAGGATCTCGTGGCTGTCAGGGGTGAAGGTCCGTTCCTGAAGAATCCGCGGCAGGTCGGACTCGCCGATCCAGGCATGCCAGGCGACCTCCTGTGAGTCCGGCCTGACAGCCCGCGGAATGACGGCGTCGCACACCCCGAGCCAGTGCGGGCTCAGCCCGCTGCGGTTGAGGAACTTGAACCGGAAGCGCACCGCCGCCGACACCCCCAGCTCCTCCTCCAACTCACGGGCGGCCGCCTGCTCGTAGGACTCCCCGACCCCCACGGCTCCCCCGATGCCGACCTCGTGACGCCCCGGGAATCGGGGCACCTGCTCGGCGCGCCGATGGACGAGGAGGTGCCCCTGCCGGTCGTGACACACGACCACGGCGACCCGGTGCAGCCACCCCTCCCGGACGGCGTCCCTCCGGCTCACCTGGCCCAGCACACGGTCCTGCGCATCGACACGTTCCACGACTTCGTCCACACCGCACACGATCGCAGAGCCCACTGACAACGGCCCGGCACGCTCCCCTGCGGGCAGCTGGGAAGTGTCGGTAGAGGGTGCCGGGCAGGCGCCATCGGCCCGGCGGTCAGGCGACCTTGTTCAGCAGGTCGGCCAGTACGTCGGGGCGTTCCAGGGCGATGAAGTGGCCGGCCTCGGCGACCTGGGTGAACTCGGCGGACGGCAGCAGTCGCCTGTCGGCTTCCCGGTCCGAGGGGCGGGACCAGTCCTTCTCGCCGTAGACGAGGTGGACGGGCGCCTTGACCTCGGGGTAGCGCGAGCGGGCCGCGATGAGGCTGGGCAGGGCCTGGTAGACGGCGCGGGCGACGGCCGGATAGCCGGGGCGGCTCCCCACCCGGAGCAGCTCGTCCACGTAGTCCTCGCGCAGCGCGCTCTTGTCGCCGAGGCCGCCTCGAAGGATCGCGCGGAGGGCGGGCCTGGGCTCGACCCCCGCGATCACCGGGCCCACACCGGGCGCGAGGACGCCGCTGACCACCACGCGGGCCAGGAGGCTGGAGCGGGCGATGCCGCCGCGGAAGTCGTACGTGTTCACCGCGACGACGCGCCGCACCCGGTCCGGCAGCTCGGCCGCGGTGGTCAGGGCGAGCACCGCGCCCATGGACTCCCCCACCAACGTCACGTCGTTCAGGTCGAGTTCGGTCAGCAGCCGCTCGACGCCCGCGCGCATCGCGGGCTCGTCGTACGACGCGCCGGGCACGATCTCGGAGTAGCCCATCCCCGGCAGGTCGAGGGCGTGGACGGTGTAGTGGTCCGCGATCAGCGGGATGAGGTGGCGGAAGTGCTCGGCCTGGGTGCGCACGGTGTGCAGCAGGACCAGAGGAGCGCCGGTGCCCGCCTTGAGGTAGCGCAGTTCTCCCTCCCGGCCGTCGCGAGGGGGGATCGTGTGACTGGTGGTCCCCGGGATGTGGATCGTGGGACGTGACTCTTGGCTGGGCATCTCACCGACTCCTTGTACGTGAGGGATCGACCAAAACGGTCATGCCGCTCACCGGAGCATGAGAAACCGATCGGTCTCCATCAAGGTAAACCGATCGGTTTCCGGCCGCAAGGCCGCGCGCCGGCGAAGCCACGGACGGGCGCCGAGAGCTACACGGCCACCCTGGCCCGGGGCGCCGGGATCTTCGTGGCCGGCGCGGCGCTCACGGCATTCCCGGCACCGAGCACGGCCACCGCAAAACCGATCGGTTTCCAATGAGTCGGAATCGAGTTAACCTCGCCATATGACCACCGAAGCAATGCCGAGCTCCCGAGAGCGCCTGCTGGAGGCAGCGGCCACCCTCACCTACCAGGAGGGCGTCAACATCGGCGTCGACGCGCTGTGCAAGGCGGCGGGGGTGTCCAAGCGCTCCATGTACAAGCTTTTCGAGAGCAAGGACGAACTGCTGGCGGCGAGCCTGGAGGAACGCGCCTCCGCCTATGCGACGACACTCCTTCCCGCCACGGACGACGACCGTCCGCCCCGCGAGCGGATCCTGCACGTCTTCGAACGGGCGGAGGCACAGGCGGGCGCACCCGACTTCCAGGGCTGCCGGTACCTCGTCGTGCAGATCGAACTCAAGGACCCGGACCACCCCGCGAGCCAGGTGGCCCGCCGGGTCAAGGAGAACCTGACGGCCTTCTTCCGCACCGAGGCCGAACAGGGCGGGGCGAACGACCCCGACCTGCTGGCCCGGCAGCTGATCCTGGTCTTCGACGGCGCCAGCGCCCGCGCGGGCATCAAGGCCGACACCCAGGACGGGCTCATCATTCCCACCGTGACCGCCCTGCTCGACGCGGCGCACCTGCGCTGACGGGTCGCGCCCTTGCGGAAACCGACCTGGCGGGCGGGCGCGAGCACGTGGTGGTTCAACCCCGCAAGACCCGTGGGGCTTCGTGCTCACGCGGCCTCAGGGAAGCCGAACCGCTTGACGAGCCCCGGGTCCCCGAACGCGTTGATGCTCGCGATGCCCGTCCCGGTGACGGTGAGCACGAGGATGCCGTAGGCCCGACCGTTGAGGTAGCCGACCGCCGCGGGCTGGCCGTTCGCGCTGGTCGGCAACAACCGCCAGGTTCCCGGCGGGCCCAGGACCTGCCGGACGAGATAGGGCACGCACGTGGCACGGCCGGCGAACCACGTGCGCCACGGCGTCGCCTCGATCTTGGCATCGACACGCAGCAGCCGTTCAAGGGCCGCGCCATCGGCCTCCTCGATGGCCGCGATGTAATGAACGAGTACGGTGCTCAGCTTGCCCGGATCGAGTGTTTGCTCGACGTCGGGAGGCTCCTGCGCCAGCCGCGCACGCGCGCGCTGCAGCGTGCTCTTCACCGCTGCCGTGCTGGTGCCCATCACCTGTGCCACGTCCGACGCCGGCCACTCCAGCACATCCCGCAGGACGAACACCGCCCGCTGGCGGCCCGGCAACTTCTGGAGCGTGGCGATCAGCGCGATCCGCAGGCTGTCGCGCGCCGCCACGATCGCCGCCGGGTCGAGCATGGAGTCGGGAATGGGCTGAACCCATGGCCCTTCCGCGGCCGTCGGCGGGGTCATCGGGTCGTCGGCGGGTCCACCGAGGCCCGAAGGCAGGAACCGCCTGCTTCGGTGCGACAACGCGGAAAGGCATGCGTTCGTGGCGATCTGGTAGAGCCAGGTGCGCACCGACGACCTGCCCTGGAAGGCCTGGTACGAACGCCAGGCACGCATGTAGGTCTCCTGGATCACGTCCTCGGCGTCGTCCACCGATCCAAGCATGCGATAGCAGTGCGCCAGCAGCTCGCGCCGGTAGCGTTCCGTGTCCGTCGCGAAATCTCCCATCCCGATCGACACTACGGGGCATAGGTGAGGGTGACGACTCCTGTCGCACTCGGTGTTGCGGACACGAACCGCAGCGAGCGCGGCAACGCACCGTCGAAGAGCCGCTTGCCCTCGCCGACGACGAGGGGATGGACGCCGAGGTTCAGCTCGTCGATCAGGTTCTCCTGCAACAGAGTCCGCAGCAGCGTGAAGCTGCCGTACATCACGATGTTGCCGCCGGGCTCCTGCTTGAGCTTCGCGACCGTCTGTGCCGCTTCACCGGCAAGGACGGTGGCGTTCCAGGGCAACGGGCCGCGCAGCGTCCTCGTCACGACGAGCTTGGGAAGGGCGTTCATCGCCTCGGCATACGGCCCGGTGTTGCGCGACCAGGCCTTCTCGAGGATCTCAAAAGTCGCCCGCCCCAGCAGAAAGGTGTCGCTGGCCAGGAGAGCGTCGGTGGCCCGCTGACGCGAGGTGTCGTCGAAGTAGTCCAGTGCCCAGCCGCCGCGTTCGATCTCGCTGAATCCGCCCGGATCCTGGACCACGCCGTCAAGCGTGATGAATGCCCCCGCGATGAGCTTGCGCATGATGGTCTCCGTCCTCGGGCCGGAGGTTCCGGCCCTCGCATAGGGAGACTCGGGTCAGCTCCGAGAGGAATCGGTCGGTGTGTCGAGACCGGTCGCGATGCGCCCCCGGTGGGGCCTACTCCGGCTCCAGGTCTACTTCGCCAGCTGGGGGTACAGCGCGGCCAGGTCACCGGCCAGCCCCGCCTTGACCTGGCGGGAGATGTCGTCGGCGAGGACTTCGTGGGCACCGGTCTCGATGCCGTCGAGGGCGAGTGCGGCGACGTCACGCGGGTCGGACTTGGGGGCGTCGACGCGGGCCGCGAGGTCCGTGTCGACGTAGCCGACGTGCAGGCCGGTGACGGCGATGCCGCGCGGCTGGAGTTCGAGGCGCAGGGAGTTGGTCTGTGACCACAGGGCGGCCTTGGAGGCGCTGTAGGTGCCGCCGAGCGCGATCCAGGACAGCACGGAGTGCACGTTGAGGAGGTGGCCGCCGCCGTTGCGCTCGATGATCGGCACGAAGGCGCGGGCGACGAGGAGCGGGCCGTAGAAGTTGGTCTCGAACTCCCGGCGTACGTCGTCGACCGGGGTGTCGAGGAAGGACCCGCCGACGGAGGCGCCGGCGTTGTTGATCAGCACGGTCACGTCCTGCGCCTGGGCGGCGGCCGCCGCGACGGAGGCCGGGTCGGTGACCTCCAGGGCGACCGGGACGGCGTCCGGATGCGTCACGCTGCGCGGGTCGCGGGCCGTGGCGTAGACCTTGGCGGCGCCTCGTGCGTACAGCTCTTCCACCAGGGCCTTGCCTATGCCGCGGCTGCCGCCGGTGACGAAGACGTTGGCGCCCTTCAAAGCGGTCATGACTGCAATCCTCCACAGATGAGAAACCGATCGGTTTCCATCACGGTAAACCGATCGGTTTCACATTGCAAGCCGATGGGGACGCAAGCTGAACGCGGCTGCCGGCAGCTCTGCCTCTGTCTCCTCCCAGGGGATCCAGAGGCCCAACTCGACTTCCAGGAACCGTAGAAACGCCACGTCACCCGGCTCATCTCCGCCAGCGACGAAGCCAAGGGCTGTTTCGGCCGGGACGCCGTTCGTGAGGTGGGGCAGACCGGGCTCGAAGGATGTCACCGGCTCCCCCTGGAAGGCGTAGCCGATGCGGCTGAACCCCTTGGCGTTGCGATGGATGCTGAAGGCGCGCCCCCGTTGAGACAGTGCGGCGAGGTAAGTGTCCGTACGGCACTGGAATTCCTCCAGCGCATAGGCCCACCCCGCCACCGCGCCCGCTCTCACGATGGTGTCGGGCGGGTCGGGGAGGAAGCCGCCGTCCGTCAGACGGGCGACCTCCGCCTCGTCTTCCCAGTCCAGGAAGTCGAGGTCACTGATGTGGTCGTCCGCGTCCCTGGTCAGCAACCCGTACGCCGCGAAGCGGGTCAGCGGGACGATACGAGGGTCCTCGGCGCCGATGCTGTGCAGCAACTCACGCGGCGAGAGACCCTCGCTGAGGGTGAGCGTGAAGCCGACGTCGTAGGCGTCGGCTATCCAGCGCAGGCCGTTCCGTTCATGCTCCCCAACCATCAAGTCGTCCTCCCGGTCTCATGGGCCTCCACAGCGGGGTGTCAGGGGCGTGCGGGTTCCCGGACACGGAAGCCGTGCAGGACGACGGCGTCCGCGTCGATGTCGTCGGGTTCGGGTCGGCCCTCCAGGATGAACCCGCAGAGTGCGCGCAGCGCTGCCTCGCCGAGTTCCAACGGGTGGAAGGGGAGAGGGTACGGCTCTTCGTCCTCGTCCGGCCATGGGGTGACGTCGACAGGATGCTCGCCGGCCCAGTAGGGGCCCTCGAAGGGCAGCGGTTCGCCGATGTTCTCGATGATCCCGCCGTCCGGAGACACGCTCAGCGAGCGCAGCAGTCGGCCGTCCTCCCAGACCGCGAAGGCCAGCCAGTCGACGACGCTGTGCATCGCGTGCAGGACGAGACGCCGACCGGCGCTCGCCGCGACCAGGTGCTCCGCAAGCCGGGACGGGAAGTCGATCATCACCCGTCGGTCGCCGACGACCTCCACGCCGGGCCAACTCGCGGCGTAGGCCGTGCCCTTCGGCGGGTAGGTGGCGTCCCACAGTTCCACACTCTCGCAGGGTTCGAACTGGCTGCCCGGATAAAGGCGCCGCATCATGTCGGCCGTCCGCGCCAACTCCGGTGCCCCCACCTGCCGCAGCAGGCCCGGCACCGCGCCGTCGGCATACACCAACAACCCCGTCTTGGCTCCCACAGCCCCTCCCCAAGCCCTGCTCCATCAATGCCCGTCGCACGCTAGCCGTCGGCACTGACAGTGAGGGTCCAGGTCAACACCCCGCGCTGACCCTCGCGGCTCTCAGGGTGACGCCACGAAACCGGCGGACAGGTCGAGATGGAAGGTGGCGCCTCGTGACGTCGGGGTCCAGCCCTCGCTCAAGGCCTGTTCGATGGCCCGGGCGACGGCGGACGGCAGGATCGGCTTGCCTTCGTATCCGCGCCAGTTGCTCAGGTGCGGCTGGTCGGTGGTCACCACGAGCGTTGTTCCCGGGCCCGGGCTGTCCGCCTGTTCGACCGCGAAGGTGCACGGAGTCCAGGCCAAGGCCTGGAAGTAGGTCGGCCGGCGGCGCAGGCGCCAGCGATACGCCGTGCCGTCGACCACGATGCGCCGTGCGCCCTTGCGTCCCAGTGCCATGACTCCCCCTCTGCCTCTACGGGGGGGCGATGCTAACGACTCCGGCTCCGCGCGCTGAAGGAATATTCGTGCCGGCCGACGGCTCAGTTCAACGTCCCTGCACGGCACGGTCGTAGGTACGGAGGCGTAGGTCAGTTGGTCCCCTGTGCCGATGTCACGGCCGTTCGCCCCTCCTAGGGTCGGAACAGCCAGGGATCATCAGTCCGAGGCCCCACCAGGAGGAAACCCGTGATCGTCGTCACCGGCGCCACCGGCAACGTCGGCCGTGCTCTTGTCGAGCGGCTCGTGGCCGAAGGACAGTCCGTGCGGGCCGTGAGCCGCGATCCGGACCGGGCCGCGCTTCCCCCGGACGCGGAAGTGAACCACCTTGAGTCGGACGGGCTGTTCGACGGAGCGTCGAAGCTCTTCCTGCACATGCAGGCCACCGGCGACCACACGGACACCGTCCTCGACAGGGCTCGCGCCGGCGGCGTACGACACGTGGTCATGCTCTCCTCGGGGATCATCCAGGACGGCGCCGACGAGACCCACCCGATCCACATCATGCATGCGCGGGCCGAGCAACTCGTCCGGGACAGCGGCATGGAGTGGACCTTCCTGCGGCCCAACGCGTTCTCCGCCAATGCCTTCCAGTGGGCCCCGCAGATCCGGCAGGGTGACTCCGTGCGCGCCCCCTTCGCCGGCGCCGTCTCCGCGCCGATCCACGAGGACGACATCGCGGCCGTGGCCGAGCAGTGTCTGCTCGACACGGGCCACGAAGGTGCCGTCCACCGGCTCACCGGGCCCGCAGCGACGACGAACGCGGAGCAGGTGACCGCCATCGGGCAGGCCGTCGGCCGGAAGTTGACCTACGTCGAGACTCCCGCGGAGGAGGCGGAAGCCACGCTCTTCCCGGAACTGCCGCGGCCGATGGTGCGGGCCCTGCTCAAGTCCTTTGCGGCGACGGTCGATTCCTCGCCCGAGATCACCTTCGAGGTCGAGCGCATCACCGGTCGCCCGGCCCGGACCTTCGCGGAATGGGCCGAGGACCACCGGGCCGACTTCACAGCCTGAGCATGCGGGAGCGTGTCCGAGCCCGCCTCGTCATTTCTCGGCCGGGTACACGTCCGTCACCCTTCCCTGAGGGGTGGCCGCCAGGTAGCCGGACCCGTAGTCGCCGCTCAGGTAGACGGCCAGTCCCTTCGGAGTGTCGAAGACGTCGTTGGGCGCCTTGACCACCACGTATCGAAGGTCCGGATCCGAAACGTTCAGCTTCTTGTCCGCCTCCTTCAGAAGCGCGGGAACCTTGTCCCAAGCGATGCCGTCGAGCGTGAAGGGGTGATCGCCGTCGAACACGGTGCCCTTGATGATTCCCTCCTCCACACCCGTCCCCGGGCGGTACGTGTAGCTGTCGTACTTGGTGTTGCTGCCCTTCACCATCACCTGGGCCGTCACGTAGTCGTCGTAGACCGTGAAGTCCCCGAACCTGTCCCGCCCCGTCTCGGCCTCCAACGCCTTGATCGCGGTACGGATGTTGGCCGGTGTCAGCATCGAACCGGTCGCGAGGGGCTCCTCGGACGGCTTCGGAGTCGACGACCTGGACCCGGACGCGGACGCGGACGCGGATGTGGGCGTCGAGGGGCCGGTGCCCAGATTGTCGCCTTTGTTGTCGTCCAAGGGCAGGAGCCACCACAGCAGGCCCACGGTGCCGGCGAGCGAGACGCCTGACACGGTCCGCAGGACCGTCGCACCCGTGCCGCGTCTGCGGGTCGTCGTCGACATCGGTGCCGTGGACGGTGGGGGTGATATCTGGACCGGTGGTCCGGGGAGGACCGGCGGCGGTCCGAAGCCGGTTGTCGGTGGTGGCGCTTGTGGTGGGGTGAGGGGGTACGACGTGGGTTCGTCACTGGGCGGCGGCGTCGGCAGTGACTCGATCTCCGCCAGTCGCCGGTCCAGTTCGGCCGCGGACGGGCGTGCCGCCGGGTCCCGTACCAGCACGCTCATCAGGACCCCGCCGAGAGCACCGGCCCGCACCGGGGGTGGTACGTCCTCGTGGAGGACCGCGGCGAGGGTGGCCAGGGTGGTGCCTCGGCGCAGGGGGTGACGGGCCTCCACCGCGGTGTACAGCATCATCGCCAGCGACCACAGGTCGGAGGCGGCGCCGCCTTCCTGGCCGGTGATGCGTTCCGGGGCCATGAAGTCGGCCGTGCCGATGATGGAGCCGGTGGCGGTGAGGGTGGTCGACTCGCGGATCGCCGCGATGCCGAAGTCGGTCAGGACCGGGCGGCCGTCCGGCCGTAGCAGCACGTTGGCGGGTTTCACGTCCCGGTGCTGGATGCCGGCGTCGTGCGCGGCGGTGAGCGCGGCCAGCACGCCGCGGCCGATCCGGGCCGCCTCGGCCGGTGCCATCGGGCCCTGGGCGAGACGGTCGGCCAGGGAGCCACCGCTCACCAGCTCCATGACCAGCCAGGGATACGTCCCTTCGCCGCCGTCGACGATGTGGTGGATGGTCACGACGTTCGGGTGGTCGGTGCGGGCCAGCGCCCTGGCCTCGCGCAGCACCCGCTCGCGCAGCATCCGCGCGCCCTCGGGGTCGTACTCGGCGAGGTCGCGGTCCGGCGGGCGGACCTCCTTGACCGCCACCAGCCTGTGCAGCACCAGGTCCCTGGCGCGCCAGACCGTGCCCATCCCACCGCCACCGAGACGGGCCTCCAGTTCGAAGCGCCCGTCGACGACGCGTCGTTCGGCGCGTCTGTCTGCCTCACTCATGGGCCGGAGCCTAGCGGTCCGCGCCGACCGCCTCCCGCCGCCCCTGGCTGCGACGATGCTTGACTTCGCTCGGTCCGGCTGGCTCGGTGGTGCGTGGTGCACAGCAGCCCCGTCCATCCCACCCCAGGGAGCACAGAATGACCGGACGCACGGATCAGGAGCCCGACGGCGCGGAGGCCCGGCGGACGGACCCTCTCACCCGGCTCACCCTGGCGCAGTTGCGGCAGCGGAGCAGCATGAAGTGGCGCACGCACCCTAGGGACGTGCTTCCGCTCTGGGTCGCCGAGATGGACGTGCCGCTCGCTCCGGCCGTCGTCGAGGCCCTGCACGCGGCCATCGAGCTGGGCGACACCGGGTATCCGTACGGGACCGCGTATGCCGAGGCCTTCGCCGCGTTCGCCGCCGAGCGGTGGCAGTGGGACGGGGTGCGGGTGGAGCGCACCGCGATCGTGCCGGACGTGATGCTGGGCATCGTCGAGGTGCTGCGGCTGCTCACCGATCCGGGCGACTCGGTCGTGGTGTGTTCGCCGGTGTACCCGCCCTTCTACGCGTTCGTCTCGCACGACGCCCGCCAGGTCGTCGAGGCCCGCCTCGGTGCCGATCTGCGGATCGACCTGGACGCTCTGGAGGACGCCTTCGTGCGGGCCCGAGGCGACGGGCGGCGTGCGGTGTTCTTGCTGAGCAACCCGCACAACCCCACCGGTGTCGTGCACACCCGCGCGGAGTTGGAGGCCGTCGCCGCCCTCGCCCGCCGGCACGGGGTGCGGGTCGTCTCCGACGAGATCCACGCGCCCTTGGTGCTGCCGGGGGCCGTCTTCACCCCGTTCCTCAGCGTGCCCGGCGCCGAGAACGGCTTCGCGCTGGCCTCCGCTACCAAGGCGTGGAACCTCGCCGGTCTGAAGGCGGCCCTGGCGCTCGCGGGGCCCGAGGCCGCCGACGAACTCCGGCTGCTGCCCGAAGAGGTCAGCCACGGGGCCAGCCACCTCGGCGTCATCGCGCACACCGCGGCCTTCCGCAAGGGCGGCGACTGGCTCGACGACCTGCTGCCCGGCCTCGACGCCAACCGAGACCTGCTCGGCCGCCTCGCCGCCGAACACCTCCCCGGCGTGCGATGTCACCGCCCCGAGGGCACCTATCTGGCCTGGCTCGACTGCACCCGGCTGGGACTGCACACCGAGGCGGGCGGTGACGGTCCCGGTGTGGTCAGCGACCTGGCCGGGCCCGCGAAGTTCTTCCTCGACCGGGCGCGGGTCGCGCTCAGTTCGGGGCATGTCTTCGGCTCCGGCGGCGCGGGGCACGTACGCCTCAACTTCGCGACACCGCCCGCCGTCCTGCGCGAGGCGGTGACCAGGATGGGGCGGGCGCTGCGGGACCGGTAGCCGTCGTCCGACGGTCCCGCGACCACCGGCGCCATTGGCCTCGCTGGTGGCCGGGGCTGCCGTACGCGCCGCTCTTCCTGGAGCGGGAGGCGAGGTTCCCGCAGGAGTGGACCTACCTCCTTCTGTTCGGTTCAGCGGACTGACAGGATCGGCCGCATGACGCCATCCGTCACCGACTCCTGGGCCCGCATCGAGACCTGGCTCGCCAGGCACGCGCCGAGGGCGTTCGCGGCCCTGGAGCCTCCCGCGGAGCCCGCCGCCATCGCGGCGGCGGAGGAGGCCGTGGGACAGCCGTTCCCCGCGAGCCTCCGGGAATCCCTGCTCCGGCACAACGGCTCGGGGTATCAAGCCCTGGTGCCGCCCCTCTGGATGCTGCTGGACGTGCGGAACATCGTCGACAGCCGTCAACGGCGTATGCGGATCCACGGTGATGAGCCTGCCCATCGCGAAGAGGGTGACCCGGAGTCGGAGTACGGGCCTTGGTGGCACGCCGAGTGGATTCCCTTTGCCGCTGACGGCGCCGGTGACTGTCTCGTCGTGGATCAGCGGCGGCACGGACGCCGGGGGCGGATCGGCGACGCCGATCACGAGACCGGCTGTTCCTTCTCCCCCTCTCCCATCTGGGCCTCGCTCCCGGCCCTGCTGGACGCGACGGCCACCGCGCTGGAGACGGGCGAACCGATGGAGGGCTACCGGCGGGTCGCGGTCGACGAGACCGAGTTGGAGTGGGAGGACGCCTGAGGCGGACATGAACATGGGGCCCGCTCCGCGTATCACGCGGGACGGGCCCCATCATTGAGCGCTGGGCAGGCCTTGCACCTGCATTTCCCCGCAGGAAGCGGGGCGTCTTTCCTTGGACCACCAACGCAGTACCGGCTGTTCGCAGTTGCGGTGACCGGCTCAAGATCGAGCTTACCGCATCCGCGGGGGTGCTTCCGACCGCGTCAGTCGCGGCGTGGATCGACGAGGATCTTGGGTCCGAGGCCCGCCTCCGGAGGACGCTTCCCGGCGAGTACGGCACCGACCTCCGCCAGGCCGACCGTCGCGGCGACGAGGGGACGCGGGTCGACACTTCCCTCCGCGTACGCCTGAACGGTCGCTTCCAGCCCGGGAGATGCGGAGAGTACGCCCACCGCGGTGACGTCCTTCAGGGCCAGCGTCCGGGTGTCGACGCGGCTGGGTTCGGCGGCGATGCCGACGTACACCACGCGTCCGGCGGGCTCGACCAACTCGACCGCCAGGGAGGGGAGATGGACGGCGTTGGTGGCGTCGACGACCGCGTCGTAGGGCACGTCGGGCAGGGAGTCCGCGCGCCAGACGTGCGCGAAGCCGAGGTCGCGGGCGAACGCGAGGGATCGGTCCGTCGCTCCCATGAGGTGGACCTCCGCCCCGGCGGCCCGCACGAACATCGCGGTGAGCAGGCCGATCGTGCCGGGCCCGAGGATCAGCACCCGGTCACCGGCGCCGGACGCGGTGGCGCGGGCGGCGCGCAGGGCGGTGCCGCCGGGTTCGACGAGGGCGCCGAGTTCGGCGTCGACGGTGTCGGGCAGGGCGTGCAACGACGCCGCGGGGACCGCGAGTTGCTCGGCCAGGGCGCCGGGGCGGTCGCCGCGTATGCCCACCTCCTGCCGCTGGTCGCACACGTGCTGCCGGCCGCGTCGGCAGCGGCGGCACGCTCCGCAGCCGAGCATGGTGTCCCCCATGACGCGCCGGCCGAGCCACGCGGGGTCCACACCGTCGCCGACCGCCGCCACGCGTCCGGCCCACTCGTGCCCGAGCCGCATCGGGTAGGCGGCGTGGCCCTGGTGGAGGTAGGTCATCGCGCCGGTGAAGAACTCGACGTCGGTGCCGCAGACGCCGACGCGTTCGACGTCGACGACGGCTTCGCCGGGTCCCGGCACCGGGGCCGGGACCTCCTGGACCGCGTACTCCCCCGGCGCGGTGAGGACGAAGGCGCGCATGGGCGGGTGGGTCACCGCGGGGCGAGGACGTGCTGGCGCTGGGTGCCGAGGTGCTTGATCCCGAGTTCCATGACGTCGCCGGGCTGGAGGTAGACGGGCGGGGTGAGGCCCATACCGACGCCGGGCGGGGTGCCGGTGTTGATGAGGTCACCGGGTTCCAGGACGAGGAACTGGCTGAGGTAGTGCACGATGAAGTACGGGTCGAAGATCATCGTCTTGGTGCTGCCGGTCTGGCGGCGCACTCCGTTGACGTCCAGCCACATGTCGAGGGCGAGGACGTCGTCGATCTCGTCGGCGGTGGCGAGCCAGGGTCCCGCGGGGTTGAAGGTCTCGGCCGACTTGCCCTTGGCCCACTGGCCGCCGCGTTCCAGCTGGAAGGCCCGCTCACTGACGTCGTTGACGACGACGTATCCGGCGATCGCGTCACGGGCGTCGTCGACGGAGTCGAGGTAGCTGGTGCGACGGCCGATGACGATGCCGAGTTCGACCTCCCAGTCGGTCTTGGCGGAGCCGCGCGGGATACGGACGTCGTCGTTCGGGCCGATCAGGGTGTTGGGCGACTTGGTGAACAGGATCGGCTCGTCGGGAACCGCCATGCCGCTCTCGGCCGCGTGGTCACGGTAGTTGAGGCCGATGCACAGGATCTGGTGCGGGCGGGCGATCGGCGCGCCGACGCGTTCCCCGGCGAAGCGGGACACCTGACCGGCGGCCACGCGCTCGGCGACGACGGGCCGGACGCGGTCGATGCCGCCCGAGCCGAAGAACGCCTCGTCGAAGTCGGTGACGGTGTCGGACAGATCGACGTAGGTGTCGTCGTCGACGCGGGCCACGGGCTTCTCGGCGCCGGGCGCGCCTATGCGCATGAGGTACACGGGGTCGGTCTCCAGGGATTCGGGGGGTTCAGCCGGTTCACGGGGGCGGGGGCTTACGGGGTGCGGGGGCCTACGGGGTGATGGGGTGCGCTCAGCGGGCCGAGCGCGGCGCGGATCTCGTCGACGGCATCGACCAGGCTCGGCAAGGGAGTTCGGTAGGTGAGGGCGCTGACGCTCACGGCTCCGGAGGGGGAGGCCGGAGAGGTGGCGTAGACGGGCAGGGCGAGGCAGTTGACGCCGGCCTCGTTCTCCTGGTCGTCGACGGCGTAGCCGCGCTGCCGGGTGGTCTCCAGTGCGCGGTGCAACTCCTCGGCCGTGCACAGGGTTTGCGGGGTGCGGCGCTCCAACGGCGTGCCGCCGATCCACTGTCGTACGGCGTCGAGCGTCTCCAGCTCGTGGGCGAGCAGGACCTTTCCGACGCCGGTGGCGTGGGCGGGGTTGCGGCCGCCCACGGTGGAGGTGAGGCGGACGGCGCCGGTCGGTGGGTCGACCTTGGCGCGGTAGACGACCTCGCGGCCGTCGAGGACCGCGTAGTGGGCGGTCTCGCCGAAGCGCGCGGCGAGGGTCTGGAGCAGCGGTCGGAGGCGGACGTGGTCCGGGCGGGCCTCGTGGTGGGCGAAGGCCATGCGCAGGAATTCGTCCCCGAGCAGATAGCGGCCCCGGGCGTCCTGGTCGGCGAGCCCGGCCCGGCGCAGGGCGCCCAGCGCCCGGTGCACGGTCGGCTTCGGGCTGCCGATCACCCGGGTCAGCTCCTCGAGGCCCACCCCGTCGGGATAGCGGGCCAGGTGCTTGAGCACGGCGAGCACCCGGTCGGAGCCCACCAGACGGCCCTCGCCCGAACGCGATGCGGCCGACCCGGAGTCGTCCTGGTCGGGGTCTGTCGAGCCCTCGTACGTCTGCGTATGCTCCATGGCGTTCCACAGATTAGACCCGTGTGTCGATTGTTGGAAGGAGCTCCGGGTGACGCTCCGCAGCGCCCAGTGGTACGCCGGACAGGACCGCAACGCCTACATCCACCGGGCCTGGATGCGCCGCGGTGTCCCGGACGACGCGTTCAGCGGACGTCCGCAGATCGCGATCGCCAACACCGCCTCCGACCTGACCCCGTGCAACGCCCATCTCGACGAGGTCGCGTCGTCCGTCCGCGACGGGGTGTACGAGGCCGGCGGCATCCCGCTGGACCTGCCGGTGGTGTCGCTCGGCGAGACCAACGTGCGCCCGACGGCCATGCTGTGGCGGAACATGGCGGCGATGGCCACCGAGGAGATGCTGCGCGCCAACCCCATCGACGGGGTGGTCCTGTTGGGCGGCTGCGACAAGACGATCCCGTCGCTGCTCATGGCCGCCGCGTCGGTGGATCTGCCCGCGGTCGTCGTACCGGGCGGACCGATGCTCACCGGGACCTTCCGCGGCACGCCCCTGGGCTGCGGCACGGACGTGTGGCGGCTGTCGGAGGAAGTGCGGGCCGGGACGCTCACCCAGGAGCAGTTCACCCGCTCCGAGTCGGCGATGATCCGCAGCCGAGGGCATTGCAACACCATGGGCACCGCCTCCACGATGGCGCTGGTGACCGAGGCCCTGGGCACGGTGCTGCCGGGCGTCGCCGGGACGCCCGCGCCCGACAGCCGGCTGCTCCAGGCCGCGCACCGCACGGGCCGGTTGGCGGTGGACATGGTCGCCGCCGACCGGCGCCCGGCGACCTTCCTGACCCGGGCCAACTTCCACAACGCGATCGTGGCGCTGGCCGCGATCGGCGGCTCCACCAACGCGGTCGTCCATCTGCTGGCCATCGCCGGGCGGTTGGGCGTCGAGCTGAGCCTCGACGACTTCGACCGCATCGGCTCGCGCGTGCCGGTCCTCGTGGACCTCCAGCCGGCCGGCCGCTTCCTCATGGAGGACTTCCACCGCGCCGGAGGGCTGCTCGCGGTACTGCGCGAGGTCCGCGACCTGCTCGACCCCGCGGCGCTGACCGTCACCGGCGAGCCGCTGGTGGACCATCTCCACGACGCCCCGATCTGGGACACGGAGGTCATCCGCCCCCGCGCCGAACCGCTGGTCGCCGAGGGCGGCATCGCCGTGCTGCGCGGCAACCTCGCCCCGCACGGCGCGCTGGTGAAGCCCGCGGCCGCCTCCCCGCACCTGCTGCGCCACCGGGGCCGGGCGGTCGTCTTCGACAGCATCGAGGACTTCCACGCCCGTATCGACGACCCCAGCCTGGACGTGGACGCCGACTCCGTCCTCGTCCTGCGCGGCTGCGGCCCCAAGGGCTACCCCGGCATGCCCGAGGTGTCGAACATGCCGCTGCCGAAGAAGCTCCTGGAGCAGGGCGTACGGGACATGGTCCGGGTCTGCGACGGCCGGATGAGCGGCACGGCGTACGGCACGGTGGTGCTGCACGTGGCGCCGGAGGCGGCGGCCGGCGGACCGCTGGCCCTCGTGCGGACCGGGGACGTCGTCGTCCTCGACGTCGAGGCCCGCCGCATCGACGTCGACGTACCGGACGACGAACTCGCCCGCAGAACCCCGGACAAGGCCACCGTCGCCGGCTTCGCCAGTCCCCGGCGCGGCTGGGAGCGGCTCTACGTCGACCACGTCCTCCAGGCCGACACCGGAGCCGACCTGGACTTCCTGGTGGGGTCCAGTGGCTCGGAGGTGACCCGGGAGTCGCACTAGGCCGGGAGGTGGCTCGGGAGTGCCTACGCCGCCCGGGCGCGCAGTCGGCGCAGCATGCGGGCGTCCTCGAAGCCGACCGAGCGGGCGGCCGCCTCCAGGGTGGCGCCGTGGCTGATGAGGTGCTGGGCGCGTTCGAGGCGGAGGGTCTGCTGGTAGCGGAGCGGGGTCAGACCGGTGGCGCGGGTGAACAGGCGGGTGAGGGTGCGTTCGCTCACGCCGACCGCGGCGGCGAGGGCGGGCAGCGGCAGCGGGTGGTCGAAGCGGGCGTCGATCAGGTCCTGCACATGGTGGACGGTGTCGTCGAGGTGGGACCGGTGCCGGAACATCGCGCTGGACTGGGCGTCGTGGCCGTTGCGACGGGCGTAGACGACCATGTCCCGGGCGACCTTGGCGGCGAGGGCGGGCCCGTGCCGGCCGGCGACCAGGTGCAGGGCCAGGTCGATGCCGCTGGCGATGCCGGCCGAGGTGATGACGCGGTCGTCGGCGGTGAACAGGACGTCGCGGACGACGGTCGCGCCCGGGTGGCGCCGGGCCAGTTCGTCCTGCACGTCGTGGTGCGTGGTGCAGCGGCGGCCCTGGAGCAGACCGGCCCGCCCGAGCGCCTCGGCGGCCGCGCACACGCTGGCCACCGTGCCGCCCCGGGCGTGGTGGTCTCGCAGGGCCCGCAGGACGGGGGCGCCGATCTCGGGCGAGTCGGCCAGGGTGACCGCCTGCCAGCCGGGCACCACGACGAGGTCCTCGGGTCCCAGCTCGGGCCAGTCGAGTCCGGCCACCAGCGACACCCCCTGCGCGGTGGGGACCTCGGTCCGCTCGGCGACGTAGGTGAGGGTGTAGGGGTGCCCGAAGTCGGCGGCGGTGGAGAAGACCTGCGCGGGTCCCGCCAGGTCCAGCAGATGGACTCCGGGCACCAGGAAGAAGACGACGTGGCTCACGATCCGGTCATCATGCCGGACGCCGGGCCGCGGCCTCCAGCCCGGCGACGGTGGCGATGGTGGCGAAGCGTCCGGCGAGGGCGTACTCGGTACGCCGTACGACCTCCTCGGCGGGCAGGGTGCGGGGGTCGGCCAGGAGTTCGGCGTTACTGAGGTCGGCGGGGGCGTCGCGGTGCGGGATGGGGTTGGTGGCCGTCGCGTCGACGACGAAGGTGACGCCGTAGCCGAGGTCGCTCGCGACGCGTGCGGTGGTCTCCACGCACTGCTCGGTGCGGATGCCGCAGACGGTGAGTTCGCGGATGCCGTGCCCGGTCAGCAGTTGCTGAAGGTTGGTGGTGGTGAACGCGTTGTGCGAGGTCTTGTGGATCAGCGGCTCGCCGTCCGCCCGCTCCAGCTCCTCCATCAGGCGGACGTGGCCGAGGGCGGGGTCGAAGACGTCGGCGCTGCCGGGCTCCGAGTGCAGCACCCACACCACCAGCTCCCCCGCCTCGCGGGCCAGCCGGACGAGACGGCTCACCTTGTCGGCGATCTTCGGGTCGGAGATGGTCTCCCACAGCGGGCGGGCGCGGAAGGACTCCTGGACATCGATGACGATGAGTGCTCGGGTCATGTCCCCCAGCCTGGTCGGGCGGCCGGGGCCGCGGACAGGCCGGATCGGGTCCCGGGGCGGACCGATCCGGTCACCTGTCCCGTACGGCCGGGTGCGTCAGCGGACGCGGTCGTACGTCAGGGCCATCTCGCCCGACTCGCCGGTCTCCCGGTGGGTGAGCGTCCACTTCGAGGCCGGCAGACCGTCGTCGAACAGCCGCTCCCCGCCGCCGGCGATCTCGGGGCAGACGATCAGATACAGCCGGTCGACCAGATCCGCCGCGAGGGCCGCCTTGATGACGCTCGCGCTGGTGTTGATCAGGATGTCGCCCTCGCCGGTGGCCTTGAGGTCGGCGAGGACCTCCGCGGTCGGGGCGTTCACCACGCGGGCGCGGCTCCACGGCGCCTCGGTGAGGGTCGTGGACAGGACCACCTTCTCGGTGTCGACCAGCCACTTCGCGTAGCCGCGGTCGCGCGGGTCGGCGTTGTCGTCCTCGGCGACGGAGGGCCAGAACCCGAGGAACCCCTCGGCGTTGCCGCGGCCGAGCACCACCGTCGTCGCGTTCTCCCAGATGCGGGTGAGGTGGTTGCGGGCGACGTCCGTGACGGCGTACGGGACGATCGCGCCGAGGTCACCGGGGCCGCCGGGGCCGTTGTAGCGTCCGTCGAGGGTGAGGTTGATGTTCGCGGTGACCTTGCGTCCGGTCGAGTCGCTCATGATGGCGCTTCCTTATCCCTTGGTCCGTGCGTTCGTGGTGCCCTTGGTGGTGGTGCGCGCTGTGCCGACGGTGCCGGCGAGGTGGTCGGCGAGGTGGTCGAGCACCTGCTCCCAGCCCGTTCCGATCCCGGCGATGTACGGGGCCGCTTCGACGGTCGTGTCGGTGATGCGCAGGTCGAGCCGGAGTCGCGTCCCCTCCGGGACCTCGGCGAGGCTCAGGTCGTAGTGGCCGGTGAACGAGACCGCGCCCCCGGCGTCCAGTACCGAGAGGTCGAACACGAGGTGCTCGGGTTCCGCCGCGGTGTGGACCCGCCCCTCGGAGCGGTAGCGCCCTTCGGCGTCCCGGTATTCGAGAACGGCTCGTCCGCCGGGCCATGCCTCCAGCACGCATTCGCTGACCGTCATCGACGGCGGCGCCCACCAGGAGGCGAGCAGGTCCGCGTCGGTCCAGTGCCGCCAGACGAGGTCCCGGGGTGCGGGGAGGACGCGCTCGAACGAGAAGGTACGTCCGTCCGCCCACCGTTCGCGGTCCGCGGCAGCGGTCTCCGCCTCGATGGCGGCCTGGTAGCGGGCGATGACGTCCCGCTCGCCCGCGTGCGTCCCCGCCGTCTCGACCAGCTCCCGCAGACGCCGCTCCAGGGCCGCCAGGGGGGCGGTCTCGACCGCGTAGACCCGGCGCTGCCCCAGCGGGAAGACCGTCACGAGGCCGGCCCGGGCGAGGGTCTGGAGGTGCTTGGTGGTCTGTGGCTGCCGCAGCCCGGTCAGCTCCGCCAGTTCACCGACGGACCGGGGCCGCTCGACGAGGAGTTCGACGATGCGCCACCGCGCTCCGTCCCCCAGTGCTGATGCGATCCGCTCCATGCCCTGAAGTATTCACTATGACGAATATTCTCGTCAAGGAATTTCTCGGACGGCCTGGGCTGCTCGGCTGGCCTGGGCCGCTCGGGCCGCTCGGGCCGCGATCGCCATGACGGCGACGGCGACCGCGACGATCCCGGCGCCGACGAACAGCGGCGCCCGGTAACCGAGGCCCGCCGAGAGAGCCAGGCCGCCGAGCCAGGCGCCGAGGGCGTTGCCGACGTTGGAGGCGGAGACGTTGGCGCTGGCGGCGAGGGCCGCCCCATGGGCGTGGTCGGTGACGCGGGTGATCATGCCGGGGACGGCGGCGAAGCCGGTCAGCCCCATCAGGAACACCAGGAGGACCGAGGCGGGGGCGCTCGCGGCCAGCAGGCCGAACACGGTGAGGGTGACGGTGAGGCCGAGGAGGGCGAGCAGCAGGGCGCGGTCACGGTCATGGTCGGCGGCCCGTCCGCCGACCACGTTCCCGACGACCAGGCCGACGCCGTAGACCATCAGCAGCCAGGCGACATCCGGCGCCGAGAAGCCGCCGACCTCGGTGAACGTGTAGGCGATGTAGCTGAATGCCCCGAACATGCCGCCGTAGCCGAGTGCGGTGGCGGTGAGGGTGAGCCAGACCTGCGCGGAGCGGAAGGCGCGGAGTTGGGCGCGCAGGTTGCTGGGCGGGGCCGAGTCCGCCTCGGCCGGCGTGGGCACCAGGGCGGCGATCCCCGCCAGGGCCAGGACGCCGATCGCGGTGACCGCCCAGAACGCCGAGCGCCAGCCCCAGCGTTCACCGACCAGCGCGCCGAACGGCACACCCAGCACGTTCGCCAGGGTCAGCCCGGCGAACATGACCGCCACCGCACGGGACTTGCGCTCGGGCGCGACCAGGTCGCGGGCGACCAGCGAACCGATGCCGAAGAACGAACCGTGGCACAGGGCCGCGACGATCCGGCCGAGCATCATCACCGGATAGTTCGGCGCGACGGCGGACAGCAGGTTGCCGATGACGAACAACGCCACCAGGCCGACCAGGACCTGCTTGCGGGGCAGTCGGGCCGTCGCCGCCGTGAGGGCGATGGCGCCGACCGCGACACTGAGCGCGTATCCGGAGATCAGCCGGCCGGCCGCCGCCTCGGACACCGCGAAACTCGACGCGATCTGCGGCAGCAGCCCGGCGATCAGAAACTCGGTCAGCCCGATGCCGAAGCCACCGAGAGCCAGGGCGACCAGCCCCGGCGGCAGCCGTCCCCGTTCACCGGTACGGCGTGGGCGCTGCTTGGATGTGCCGTGGAACGTCCGTGTGCCATCCCTGAATTGGCTCATGATCCACCCTGACCCGCTGCGGCGGAGCGGTCCATGGACAAAGGCCCACGGCCCTTGGACGATCGGCCGCGGCGTACGGCGATCACCGGAGGAGTACGGAAGCGATGTCACCGAAGTCACCGAGGGTTCTTCACGACCCCGCGTCCGGCGAAGTGGACCTCACCGCCCCGGCCGCCGAACTGCACCGTCTGGCACGGGCCGTGGCCGAGGGCGAGGGACTGCTGTGGACCACGGCCGGGACGGACGGCGCTGCCCTGGCGGGCGTCGAGGTGCGGGACGCCCCGGGACCCGGGGTGCGCATCGGCCTCGACCCCGGCCGGCGAGTCCTCCTCATCGGCGGCGACCGCGACGCCCGTACCCTCTTCGCGGCCAACCTGCGCGCCATGGCCGACGCGGAGGACGGTGGGCACCTCCACGTCGACCATTTCCCCGACCATCCCTATCTGGCGGAGGGTTCCCTCCCGCTGGTGGTCAACAGCCCGCACGGGGGGATGCCGGGGCGCTGAGCCGTCAGCGGCCCGTGACCGCCTCCGCGCCCGCCTGCGCGAACTTCTCGTCCAGGGCGCCGGACGGGGCGCCCGCGACGCCGATGCCCGCGATCGGTGCGTTCTGGGCGGTGACGGGGACGCCGCCGGCCAGGAACAGGGTGCCGGGGATGTCCTTCAGGTTCGGGGCCTGCTTCAGGCGCTCGGCGAGCTCGGAGGTGGGGGCGTTCCAGGAGACGGCGGTGTACGCCTTGCGCTCGGCGGACTCGTACGACTGCGGGCCGGCACCGTCGCCGCGCAGGGTGACGACGGTGTTGCCGTTGCGGTCGACGACGGCGACCGTGACCCGCTGGTTCTCCTTCTCGGCGGCGTCGAGCGCGGCCTGGGCGGCGCGGGTGGCGGCGTCGATCGTCAGGTGGGTGGACGTGGTGGTGGCCCTGGCCGGGGCGGAGACCGCGGCGGCAGCGGCGGGTGCCGCGGCCGGTGCGGAGGCGTTGGCGGAGACCGCGCCGAAGCCCGCCAGGGCGACGGCGCCGAGCACGGCACCGCCGAGGGCGACACGGGCGCGGCGGGAGACCTTCTTGTGCTGGGGCTGCACGGCGTTCATGGGTCGTCGACTCCTTCGGTGAGCGGGCGGCTCGGTCGCCGCCGCGTTTCCTGCTCTCCACCCTCGGCCCGGAACCGGGCCCGGACAGTCGACGTTCCGGCTCGCCCGGGATCGCGGGACGGATGACACCGGGGTCATCCGATCGGTTGACCTGCGGGGCCCGCGGCGCCGGTGACAATGAAGGTGTTTGCCCAGTTCAGCGACCACAGCCGGGAAGGGAGGCGGGCCCTGATGCCGGATCGCCCGGACGAACCGAGCGCCGTGGACACCCGGTGGCTCGGCGTCGTCCTGCACGCGGCGTTCTTCCTGCTGCTCGGCGGCGCCCTCGCCCGCTTCCTGCTGCGCCATCCCGGCGAGCCGCGCACGCCGTGGATCATCGCGCTGTGCGTGGTGCTCGTCGTCCTGCATCTGGCGGGGCCGAAGGCGGGCCGCCCGGGACCACGGCACTCCGCGTGGCTGGCGCTCGTCGTCGTGGTCTGGATGGTGCTGGTCGTGCTCGCGCCCAGCTTCGCCTGGTGCGCGGTGCCCCTCTTCTACACGGGCCTGCGCACGCTGCCGTCGCGGGCGGCGCTCGTCCTGGTGGCGGTGCTGACGGTGTTCGTCGTCGCCGCGCAGGTGCAGCTCGGCGGGCGTTTCGACCCGAACCTGGTGCTGGCGCCGCCCGCCGTCGCCGCACTCGCGACCGCGGTCTTCCTCCAGATGGAGCGGCAGACCGACCGGCAGCGCGCCCTCATCGACGACCTCATCCGCACCCGCCGCGAACTCGCCGCCTCGGAACGCCGGGAAGGCACGCTCGCCGAGCGGGAACGGCTCGCCATGGAGATCCACGACACGCTCGCCCAGGGTCTGTCCAGCCAGCGGATGCTGCTCCAGGCGGCGGACCGGGTGTGGGACGGCGCACCGGACAAGGCCCGCGCCCACGTCCGCACCGCCGCCTCCGTCGCCGAGCACAACCTCGCCGAGGCCCGCCGTTTCGTGCACGACCTCGCGCCCGCCGACCTCGCCCGCGGCGGCGGCCTCGACGAGGCGCTGCGTGCGCTGGCCGCCCGGGAGTCCGGTGGGCAGGTGACCGTACGGGTGCACGTGGACGCCGACGAGGAGCGGCTCACCCGGCTGCCGGACCGCGTCCAGTCCGCCCTGCTGCGCATCGCCCAGGGCGCCCTGGCCAACGTCCGCGAGCATGCCGGCGCGAGCGGTGCCGCGCTCACGCTCACCCTGCTCGACGACGAGGTCGTCCTGGACGTCTCCGACGACGGCCACGGCTTCGACCCGGCCGCGCTGCCCGACTCCGCCGAGGGTGGCCGCGGCCACGGTCTGCCCGCGATGCGGGCCCGCCTGCGGGCACTCGGCGGCACCCTGACCGTCGAGTCCCGCCCCGGCGAGGGCACGGTCCTGTCCGCGGCGGTTCCTCTGGAGGCGCACCGATGACTTCTGTGGTCCGCTGGGAGGCACCTTGACCACCCCCGACCGCTCCCGCAGCGTGCGCATCCTGGTCTGCGACGACCATGCCGTTGTACGCGCCGGACTGCTCGCGCTGCTCGACAGCGCCCCGGACATCGAGGTCGTCGGGGAGGCCGGTACCGGTGCGGAGGCGCTGGCGCTGGCCGCGAAGCTCATGCCGGACGTCGTGCTGATGGACCTCCAGCTGGGCGAGGGCATCGACGGCGTGGAGACCACCCGCCGCCTCACCTCCGCGCCGGGCGCCCGCCCGCACGTCCTGGTGCTGACGACCTTCGACACCGACGCCGACATCACCCGCGCCATCGAGGCGGGCGCCACCGGCTATCTCCTCAAGGCCGAGCGCCCCGACGAGCTGTTCCAGGCGATCCACGCCGCCGCCGAGGGCCGCACCACGCTGTCGGCGCCGGTCGCCGGCCGGGTGATGGCCAATCTGCGCAAGCCCCGCCCCACCCTCACCGACCGCGAACGCGACATCCTCGCCCAGCTGGCACGCGGCATCGGCAACCGGGACATCGCGCGTGCCCTGTTCATCAGCGAGGCCACGGTGAAGACCCATCTCCGTCGTATCTACGACAAACTCGGCGTCGACACGCGGGCAGGAGCGGTGGCGGTCGCCAAGGAGAGACGACTGCTTCCGTGAGGAGGATCCGCACCGTGTCCAGATCCAGCCACTCTCCCGCCGACGTGACCGTGTCGCCCCGGCCGGTGCCCCGCGCGGACGTAACGTGGTGGCGGCCGATGCCGTAAACCCCTGGATGGCGTGATGTGTTGGAGTGCGACGGCCGACCTGGTGGCCGGTACGGCGGTCGCGGGCGTCGGTGTCGCCTGTGTGGCGCGGGTGCGTGATCCGCGTGATCTCCCGCTGGCCGGGCTGCCGTTGCTGCTCGGGGCGCATCAGATCGTCGAGGCGCTGGTGTGGAACTCCGGTGGCGGCAGCGGCACCGCGACGGTGGTGTGGGCCGTGATCGCGCTGCCGGTACTGGCCGCGGGGGTGCCCTTGGCCGTCTGGTGCGCGGCTGCGCCACGGGCCCGGCGTCGGCTGGGCCTTCTTCTGGTGCTCGGCGCGGCGACTGCGGCTGCGCTCACCCACGCTTTGGTCTCCGGTCCGGTCACGGCCGAGATCCGCGGCCACACGATGGGCTACTCCATAGGCCTGTCGCACACTCCCCTGCTCATCGCCGGGTATCTGCTGGCGACCGTGGGCTCCTTGCTGCTCTCCGGCGACCGGCGGCTGTTCGTGCTGGGCGTGCTGGTCGCCGTGGGTGCGGCGGTCTGCTCGGCGTTGTGGCGGCTGGAGTTCGTCTCGACGTGGTGCGCGCTGGCCGCCCTGTGCTCGGTGGTGCTGCTCGGCTGGGTCCGGGCACGGTCGCGCGACGCGGTGTCCGCGGCCTGACGCCATCCATCCGCACGGCCGCCCGGCACAATGGCCACCGTCTGACGCCACCGATCTTTCCGGGGCCGCCTGCGCGTCGCGCCCCGCATGGGACAGGATGAGCGGGTCATGCGCCCGCACCTCAGCCATCGCCACCGTCCAGCGCCTCTGCCCGTGTTGCGGGCTGCGGTGTTCGCCGTCGTCGGCGCCGTGCTGGGGGTGAGCGCCCATCATCTGTTCGGCGCGGAGTCCGTGCCGTGGGCGCAGGCGTCGACCGTCGCCGGCGGGCTCTTCGGGCTGGGTCTGGTCGGCGTACGGCGGCCGCGGCATGTGGGCACGGTCGTCGTGTTCAGCGTGGCGGGGCAGTCGGGGCTGCATCTTTGGCTGACGCTCACCACGCACACTCCGCAGGCCCAGGGCCACGTCCACCACGCCGGCCCCGCGACGGGTCATGAGCGGCTGCACGACTCCGTCGCCATGACCGTCGCCCACGCGCTGGTCGCCGTACTCGTCGCGGTGTTGCTGCATCGCGCGGACGCCGCCTGCTGGACGCTGGTCCGCGGTGTGGGCGCGGTGCTGGGCTCGGTGCGGGCCCATGTCGCCGCCGCCCGGGCGCTGTTCACCCGGCCGCGGGTGGCCGGGCTGCTCGATGTGCTGGTTCCGGTGCGGGCCGAGCGGGCGCGGCCGACGCTCACGGGGACCGTCCTCGCGCACGCGGTGGTGCGGCGGGGGCCGCCATGGGGTCGGGCGGTTCTCGTCAACTGACCCGATCGGGGCGCGCGTTCGGCTTCGCCGTGCGGCGGCCCCGGCAACCCCCCATGCCTGGAGACACCCATGTCCCGCATCATCCGCCGGCTGACCGTCGCGGCCGCCGCCGCGGCAACCGCCGTCCTGTTCACCGCCGTTCCGGCCGCCGCCCATGTCGAGGTCGAGTCGGACGACGCACAGGCCCTCGCCGAGAACGCCGAACTCGCCTTCACCGCCGAGTCGGAGTCCGCCACCGCCGGGATCACGCAGATCCGGGTGGTCCTGCCCAAGGGCATCGCCCCGTCCGACGTGACGTACGGGAAGGGGCCCGAGGGCTGGAAGTTCACCGCGACGAACGACGGCTACACCGTGAAGGGCGCGGCGCTGAAGGTGGGTGCCGATGCCGAGTACTCCGTCGTCGTACGGCAGTTGCCCGACGCGAAGGAGCTGGCGTTCAAGACGCTCCAGACGTACGGCGACGGCAAGGTCGACCGCTGGATCGAGCTGGACGAGTCCGGCGACGACGACGGCCACGGGCACGGTGAGGGCAACCCGGCCCCGGTGCTGAAGCTGAAGGCGGCCGCGCCGGGTGCGACGCCGGTCGGCCCCTCCCCCAGTGCGTCCGCGAGCCCGTCGGCGACCCCGACCGCCGAGGAGTCCAGCACCTCGCCGACCCCACAGGCGGCCGACACCGAGAAGGAGGACGACGGCGGCGGTCTCTCCTCGGGGGCGTGGGTCGCGATCGCCGTGGTGCTCGTCGTAGCGGTAGCCGTGGCCGTGGTCTTCGCGCGACGCAGGGGCGGCGCCCGGCAGTAGGCCACCGCTCGGCTCAAGTGCCCCCGCATCCCACCGAGTTCGGGTTGCGGGGGCTGGTCATGGCAGCGGTCCGAGGGGGACGATTCGGGAGGACACCGTCGAACCGGCGCGGAGGAGTGGAGTGCCCCGATGAAGGCCATCGTCCAGTACGCGTACGGCTCCACCGAGACCCTGGAACTGCGGGACGTCGAGCGTCCCGTGCCCCGCGACGACGAAGTGCTGGTGGAGGTGCGTGCCGCGGGCGTCGACCCGAGCGTCTGGCATCTCATGACCGGACGGCCCTACATCGCCCGGCTCAGTCCCGAGCTCGGCCTGCGCCGGCCCGCTCACGTCGTGCGCGGCTGGGACGCGGCGGGGCGGGTGGCGGCGGTCGGGGCGAAGGTGACCGGGTTCAAGCCGGGGGACGAGGTGTTCGGGCAGTGCGACGGCTCCTTCGCCGAGTTCGCGCGCGCCAGACCCGACCAGCTCGCCACGCTGCCCGACGGCCTCTCCTTCACGCAGGCCGCCGCCCTGCCCGTCTCCGGCGTGACCGCCCTCCAGGCCCTCGACATGGCCCGCCCGCGGCCCGGCGACAAGGTGCTCGTGATCGGCGCCTCGGGCGGCGTGGGGACGTACGCCGTGCAACTCGCCGCCCATTACGGGGCCCAGGTCACCGGGGTGTGCGGGCCCGGCGCGGCCGACCTGGTCCGGTCGCTCGGGGCGGCCGACGTCATCGACTACACCCGGGAGGACGTCACCGACCGGCCCGTCCGCCACGACCTCGTCATCGACACCGCCGGCAACCGTTCCCTGACCCGGTTGCGCCGGGTCCTCGCGCCGCGGGGCACGGTCGTCTTCGTCGGCGGCGAGGACGGCGGGCCCGTGGTGGGCGGCCTGGACCGATTGGTCCGGGGACTGGTGCTGTCACTCTTCGTGGGGCAGCGCCTGCGCCCGCTGTTCGCCCGCACCCGGCAGCCGGACCTGCTCCGGCTCAAGGCCCTCGCGGAGACCGGCGCGATCGCCCCGGTGATCGACCGCATCTACCCGCTGGAGGAGGCCGTGGCCGCCGTACGCCATCTGGAGAGCGGGCATCCGCGGGGCAAGCTCGTCGTCACCGTCTGAGCGCGTCAGCTCTCCGTCGGGGGTTCGAGGCGGGCGAGCCAGGTGGTGAGCAGCGTTTCCAGGATCTCGGCCTCGGCGGGCGTCAGCAGGTCCAGCAGCCGGCGTTCGTTGCGCATGTGGTCGGTGAAGGCCCGGTCGACGAGTTCGCGGCCGGGCCGGGTGAGGGCGACGATCCGGCCGCGCTGGTCGTCGGCGGAGCGGCGGCGGGTGACGAGTCCGGCCCGCTCCAGACGGTCGATGCGCTTCGTCATCGCGCCGGTGGTCACCATGGTGTGCGCGGCGAGCTCGCCGGGCGCCCGCTCGTAGGGCTCACCGGCGCGGCGCAGGGCGCACAGGACGTCGAACTCCCCCTCGCCGAGGCCGTGACGGCTGTAGACGAGCTGGAGTTCCTCGGTGAGCCGGCCGGCGAGGCGGTGCAGCCTGCCGATCACTCCCTGCGGGGCGACGTCGAGGTCGGGCCGCTCGCGGCGCCAGTCGGCCTGGATACGGGCCACACGGTCCGGCGTTCGCCGGTCTTCCACGGACATGCACGCCATATTAGCTTCCAGGGAAGTTATATTGTCTTCCATGGAAGCCAATTCCCGATGGGTGGCGCTGACGGCGGTGGCCCCGGTGGCCTGGGGCACCAACTACTACGTCACCCACGAGTTCCTCCCGACGGACAGCCCGCTGTACGGGGCCGCGCTGCGGGCCCTGCCCGCCGGTCTGGTGCTGCTCGCCCTCGCCCGGCGGCGGCCGTACGGGGTGTGGTGGTGGCGCTCGGCGGTGCTCGGGCTGCTCAACGTGAGCGTGTTCTTCGTCCTCGTCTACGCCGCCTCGCAGCTGCTTCCGACGAGCGTGGCCTCGACCGTCATGGCGGTGTCCCCGCTGACGATGATGCTCATCGCCTGGTCGCTGGTCGCCGAGCGGCCCGGCGCCGCGCATCTCACCGGCGCCGCGATCGGGCTCGCCGGGGTCTGTCTGATGCTGTTCACCGGGGCGGAGGGGGTGAGCGTGCCGGGGGTGCTGGCCTCGGGCGGGGCCATGCTGGTGTCGGCGTTCGGGCACATCCTGACCAAGCGGTGGAACGCCGGGGGCGCGGTGCTCGCCTCGACCGCCTGGCAGCTCACCGCCGGGGCGCTGTTCCTGCTGCCGGTCGCGGCGGCCGTGGAGGGCCCGCCGCCCGCCCTGTCCGCGTCGGCGCTCCTCGCGTTCGCGTATGTCTCCGTCGTCGCCACGGCTCTGGCCTTCACCGTGTGGTTCGCCGGACTGCGGCACCTGCCGTCGGGGACGGTCGGGCTCATCGGGTTGCTCAATCCGGTGACCGGTGTCCTGCTCGGCACGGTGGTGGCGGGCGAGGCACTGACCGTACGGCAGCTGTGCGGGCTGGGGCTGGTGCTGCTCGGGGTCGCGCTCGGCCGACCGGGACGCGCGCGGCCGGCACCCCGGGTCGTGCCCGCGGCCTGCAACGCCCCCTGAGCCGGGGCAAGGTGGAGGGGTGAGCGAACAGCGCTTCGACGTGTGGGCCGCCGGCGACGCCTACGAGCGGTACATGGGCCGGTGGAGCCGGCGTGTGGCCGACGAGTTCGTCCGGTGGCTGGGCTGCCCGCCCGAGGCACGGTGGCTGGACATCGGCTGCGGTTCGGGGGCGCTGACCTCGGCGGTGGCCGTACGGTGCCGGCCCCGGGCGCTGCTGGGCGTGGAGCGGTCCGCCGGGTTCGCCGCGACGGCACGCGCCGCCGCTCCCCCGCCCGCCCGTGTCGCCGTGGCGGACGCCCAGGCGCTGCCGGTGCGGGACGCGGCCTTCGACGCGGCCGTCAGCGGGCTGGTGCTCAACTTCCTTCCCGATCCCGGCCTCGCGCTGGCGGAGGCGGTGCGGGTGGTGCGGCCGGGCGGCGCGGTGGCCGCCTATGTGTGGGACTACGGCGAGGGCATGGGGTTCCTGCGTCACTTCTGGGCCGCCGCGACCTCGGTCGACCCGTCGGCCGCGGCCCATGACGAGGGCCGCCGCTTCCCGCTCTGCCGGCCGTCCGCGCTGTGTCCGCTGTGGACCGGGGCGGGGCTGACCGAGGTGACGGTGGCGCCGGTGGAGATCCCCACCCTGTTCACGGACTTCGAGGACCTGTGGACCCCGTTCCTGTCCGGCCAGGGCCCGGCCCCCGGGTACGTGGCCGCCCTCGCCCCCGACGTCCGGGAGCGGCTGCGGCGGACGCTGCACGATCGGGTGCCCGTACGGGCGGACGGGACCATCGCGCTCACAGCGCGCGCCTGGGCCGTACGGGGTCGCAAGCCGGGAGCTAGCGGAGGGTGACCGTGGCGCCGCGCGCTTCGAGGAGGCACACGATGTCCTCGAAGCAGGTCAGCTCCGACGCGGGATCGGGGAACACGTCCGCGAACGCCTCCCGGGCCACCTGGGAGTCGTGCCAGACCAGCGTGAAGGGCCGGGCGATGCCGAAGCCGCCGCCCAGGCAGTCCTTGAACGCGTTCCACTCCCGTCCGAAGTACCCTCCGGGTCCGACCAGCGCCTCGGCCAGGGCGCAGTACAGGCCGGGCGCGTCGGTGACGAACCGGCCGTCGAGATGGTGGACGCCACCGGAGCGGTCCGGACCCTGCGCATTCCAGTCCGGAGTCGTCAGGTCGAGCCACTCCTGTCGACCCTCGGTGCCGTACGGCGCCCAGAGGTTGCGGGTCGCCGGGACGCCCCGGTACCAGGTCTCCCAGACCGGCCGCGCCGCCGTCGAGGGCCGTTCGGGGCCGCCGTCGGTGAGCTTGATGTCGAAGAGGTCGGCGCCGAGGACCGAGGGGCGTGCCGTCTCGATGCGCAGATGCACGGGCAGCCGGTACATCTCCCGGCCGTTCCGGTCGAGCGCCCGCAGCTCCACCCAGTCCTGGTCGTACTCGCGCCGCCTGCGCAGCACCGTGAGCAGCGGCTCGGCGGGCTCGCAGCCGATGAGGTGCAGCGGCACGGCGGGGTGGCCGTAGCGCGGCGCGAACAGCCCCTCGATCTCCCGACACTGCCCGGCGGACGGAAGGCGGCTCCGGGTGGCGGCGAACATCTTGAACACCGGCTCGGCCGGCAGGGTGTGCTGCCACTGCCGTTCCTCCTCGACCCCGGCGCCCACGACGACGTCGACCGCGCAGGGTCAGGACCTCACGCCGGGGCGGCGGCTTGTCGACGAGGAGCCCCTCGACGCCGGCGCACCGCCCCCAGTACTCCTCCTCGCCGTCCGGGTCCACCTGCACCAGCAGGTACCGCACCGGGAAACCCCGCTCCCAGACCGCGTGCCGCACGCCGCCGCCCACCCCCGCCCCGTCGTCCACAACGGCACACAGTAGGTCGGCGGCAACGCGCGGAGCACGGGGTTTTCCGCTAGGCGTGCGGGCCGCGCACCAGGGCGCAGACCAGGTTCTCCTCGATCTTGCGCATGCGTTCCACCTGGGCGGCGTCCGTGGCCTTGTTGATCTGGGTGGTGGCGGAGAACGTCACCGAGCGGCGCCCGTCCGGGGTGGCCGCGACGAACTGCGTGTAGCCGAGGGTGTTGCCGGTGTGGCCGAACACGGCGCCGCACCGGGTGTCGTACCGGAAGAGCGCCAGCCCCGCCCGGTTGTGTCCGGGCCCCGCGGGCTCGGAGGAGCCCTCGACCCACTGCCGCTGCGCATGGATCTCGCGCCCGCCGAAGAGCGCCCCGCCGACGTAGCCGTGGATGAAGCGGGTCATGTCGGCCGGCGTGGAGACGATGCCTCCGGAGGCCCACACCCCGGACATGCCCAGCACCTCGCTGACGTCCTCCGGAGCGGCCCCCGGCTCGACGGCGTAGCCGTGCAGGTAGGGCTTCGGCATGCGGTAGCCCTGCGGAAGGCTCGTGCGGTGGAGGCCGAGCGGGGTGTAGACGAGGTCACGCAGGAGGCGTTCGTACGGTGTTCCGGTCGCCGCCTCCGCCATCAGCGCGACCGCGATGTTGTCGGAGTTGGAGTACTGGTAGCGGCTGCCCGGCGCGAAGCGGAGCGGCTGGTCGGCCACATAGTCGAGCAGGCGGCGGGAGTCGAAGTGGTGGCGTGGGTCGGCGATGATCTCGGCCCGGAACGCGGTGCTCTCGGAGTAGTCCGGCAGCCCGCTGGTGTGCTGGAGGAGCTGGCGCAGGGTCACCGCGCCCCATGCGTCCGGCAGTTGGGGCAGCCGGTCGCGCAGGGTGTCGTCGAGGTCCAGGGCGCCGCGGTCGGCCAGGGCCAGGGCGACGGCACCGCTGAAGGCCTTGGCCGTGCTGGCGATGCGCATGTGGTCGTCCGGGTGGGGCCTGCGGCCGGTACGGACGTCGGCGGTGCCCGCGGTGAGGACGCGGGTCTTCCGGCCATAGTCCAGGACGGCGATGACGGCGGGCGGGCCGCCCTCGCTGCGGACGAACCGGTCGAGCTGTTCCTGGAGTCGGTGGTCGTCGCCGCGCTTCGGTGTCGCGGACGCGGGGCTGGAGGCGGTGACCGGGGTCAGTACGGCCACGCAGAGGGCGGCCACGCAGGCGGCACGCAGGCTGGAACGCAGAGGCATCGAGGGCTCCCGGGGGGGTGGGCTGGACTGCGGTCCAGCCTCTCCGCCCCCTGCCGTCACCTGCTTCCTGTGCTGCTGCATCCGGCCCAGTCGGATTCACTGCGCCCAGTGCGGCGTCCAGATCTGCCGGGTGCCGTGCCTCTGCCGGGCGGCGTCCAGGTGGGCGCGCAGGGCGGTGAGGGCCGGGTGGGGGTTGTCGGCGCGCCAGATCAGGGAGTGCGGGTAGACCGGCATCGGGTCGTGCAGGGCGATGCGCCGCAGGTCGTGGTCGGCGGGCCAGCCGATGCGGGTCTGCGCGCCGACCAGGGTGGCCAGGGAGGGCGAGTCGGCGATGGTGTCCAGGAGCGGGTCGGTGCCGAAGTCGGGTCCGGTGGCCTCGATCGTGAGGCCGAACGCGGCGGCGAAGTCGTCGTAGTAGGCGGCCCACTCGGTGCCGTCGACGAGGCCGGGCATCCAGATCCGGTGGCCTGCGAGCCGGTCCGGGGTGACGGAGCGGGCCGCGGCGAGGGCGTGCCGCGGCCCGGTCAGGAGCTGGACGGGCTCGTCGTGCACGCGGGCGGTGGCGATGCCGTCGGGGAGCCTGCGGGCGGGGAGGGTGACGGCACGGAAGGACGCGTCGATCGTGCCGGAGCGGACCGCGGCGAAGGCCTCCTTGGCGTCGAAGAGGGTCACCACGTCCAGTTCGACGTCCGGATGGGCGCGATGGAAGCCGCGCAGGACGTCCGCCGGGGCCAGCCGGCGCCCGATGACGTCCACGCGCAGCGCGCGGCGGCCGGGTCGCACGGAGGCCACGGCCCGTTCCTCGGCGTCGAGGAGGGCCCGGGCGTGCGGCAGGAACGCCTGCCCGTCGATGGTGAGCCGCACTCCCCTGGCCGTGCGGGTGAACAGCCGTACGGCCAGGTCCTTCTCCAGCGCGGCGACCCGTTTGGAGACCGCCTGCTGGGTGATCGACAGGGTCGCGGCGGCGTCCTGGAAGCGTCCCGCGTCCGCGGCCGTCACGAACGTGCGCACACCGTCGAGATCCATGGCCGCCAGCGTAGAGCCACAACCGATGGTTGTGTCCGGGCCGCGTGGCGGTTGTTTGATCCGCGCGGGTCCGGCCCGGTTGGATGTGCGGGCCCGGCCCGGTTGGATGTGCAGGCCCGGCTCGGTTGGATGTGCGGGGTCGGCGAGAGGTGGGTGCGGTTCATGGGGGCGAGGCGTTCGCTCGGGCGGTCCTTCGGGTGGCTGTGGGCGGCGTACGGGGTCAGCGCGCTCGGCACCTGGCTCGCCTTCGACGCGTTCGCGCTGGTCGCGATCCTCGTCCTGCACACCGGGCCGGCCCAGGTGTCGGCGCTGTCGGCGGCCGGGCTCGCGGTCGGGGCGGTGGTGGCGGTGCCGCTGGGGCCGTGGGTGGAGTTCCGCCGGAAACGGCCGGTGATGATCGGGATGGACCTGGTCCGGTGCGCCGCGCTGATGACGATCCCGGTCGCGTTCGCCCTCGGCGGGCTGACGTTCGGACAACTCCTGGTTGTGTCGGTGGTCGTCTCCGCGGCCGACATCACCTTCACCGCCGCCTCTGGCGCGTGCCTCAAGGCGCTGGTGCCGCGGGAGGAGCTGCTCGTCGCCAACGGGCGGTTCGAGGCGACGACCTGGAGCACCACCATGGTGGGCCCGCCGCTCGGCGGCGCCGTGGTCGCCGTGTTCGGGCCGGTGACGACCATCGCCGCCAACGCGGTCAGCTTTCTGCTCTCGGCCGGCGGCATCCGCGCGATGGGCGGCACCGAGCCCCGGCCCGCACCCCGCCCGGTCAGCGCGAAGCTCCGGGCCGGTGACCTCCTCCACGGCTGGCGCTACCTCCTCACCCACGCGACGCTGCGTCCCCTGTTCTTCAACAACGCCCTGGTGAACGGCCTGATCATGGCGGCCCAGCCACCCCTCGCCGTCCTCATGCTCAGCCGACTCCACTTCACGCCCTGGCAGTACGGGCTCGCCTTCGCCCTGCCCTGCCTGGGCGGTCTGATCGGGTCGCGGCTGTCCCGGCGCCTGGTCACCCGGTTCGGGCAGCGCAAGGTGCTGCTCGTCGCCGGGACACTGCGGGCGTGCTGGGGGCTGGGGCTGGCCTTCGTCGGGCCCGGAGCGGCGGGACTGCTGCTCGTCATGGCCGTGGAGTTCGGGCTGATCACCTGCGCGGCCGTGTTCACGCCCGTCCTGGCGACCTACCGGCTGGAGCGCACCCCGACCGACCGCCTCGCCCGCACGCTGTCCGCCTGGTCCATCACCGTCAAGCTGTCCATCGCCGCGCTCACCGCGCTGTGGGGCCTGCTCGCCGCGGCCGCGGGCCCGCGCGTCGCCATCGCCACCGCCGGACTGCTGCTCCTCGCGACACCACTCCTGCTGCCGCGGCGGGCGCTGCGCCCGGGCGAGGCCGACGAGGAGGGCGGGGACGACCGTACGGATCCGTCGCTCACCGCGGCGCGCTGAACGGACCGCCTCACAGCCGTACGACGATCAGCGCCGTGTCGTCCGTCGCTCCCTCCGGCGGCAGCAGCTCCAGGAGGACCGCGTCCGCCATCGCCGCCGGTTCGGCCGTGCGGTTGCGGGCGAGGGAGTCCGCCAGGCGTGCCAGGCCCGCGTCGATGTCCTCACCGCGGCGTTCCACCAGCCCGTCGGTGTACAGGACCAGCGTGTCGCCCGCACGGAAGGCGGCCGTCGCCTCGGGGCGTGAGACGGGTTGGGGGCTGGCGTCCAGCGGCGGGTCCGTGGCCGCGTCGAGGAACTCCACCCGGCCGTCGGCGTGGACCAGCGCCGGCGGCAGATGGCCGGCGCTGCTGTAGGTCACGGTCCGGGCGTCGAAGTCGACGAACGTGGTGACCACCGTCGCGGACTCGGCGCCGGGGACGACGTTCGCGTACCGGCCCAGGACGTCCAGGGCCTGCGCGGGCCCCTCGGCCACCCGGGACGCGGCGCTCAGCGCGCTGCGCAGCTGGCCCATCACACAGGCGGCCGCCAGTCCGTGCCCGACGACGTCGCCGACCGCGACACAGATGCGGTCGCCGCCGATCCGTTCCACGAGGTCGTACCAGTCGCCGCAGACGTTCAGCGCGCCGACGGCGGGCCGGTAGCGTACGGCCGCCCGGTGGTCGCGCACCTGGCGCGGCGCCGGGAGCATCGCCTCCTGGAGAGCCAGGGCGACCTCGCGCTCACGGGCGTGGGCCTTTCTCAGCCGTTCGTTGACCTCCTGCAACTCCCGGGCGCGGATGTAGAGTTCGGCCTCCAGCGCGCGGGCCCGGGTGCCGACGGGGCCACCGCGGTCGCGGATGAACTCGGTGACCTCCTCCACCCGGTGCACCAGCAGGGCGACCTTCCCGTCCGGCCCGAACACGGGAGCGTTGACGGGGCTCCAGTAGCGCTCCTCCCAGCGCCCCGGCTGCTCCAGCAGCTCGACGTCGTAGCGCTGGACGGCCATGGTGTCGCGCTCGCCGGTGGCCAGGACGCGTTGCAGGGAGGCGGCGAGGTTGCGCATGCCGGAGGCGGCCGGGTCGCCGGGGTTGTCGGGGAACACGTCGAAGAGGTAGCGGCCGACGAGCTGCTGCCTGCTGCGTCCGGTCATGCGGACGAACTCCTCGTTGGCGTCCACGTACACCAGCTCGGGCGTCAGGACCGCCACCATGCCGGGCAGCGCCTGGAACACCGCTGCGTAGTCGATCCCAGCGTCCGCCATGGCTCTGCCGCCTCACTGCCGATATCGCCTCACTTCCCACGATATGGGCCCAAGGGCCCGGCCGGTGGGTCTGCCACGGACGCGGGGGCGGGCACGCCGGCTCCGACAGGGCGCGGGCGCTCACCTCCGTCCTGCTCCGCGGGCCACGCCCGGGCCGCGGATTCCCGCCGTACGGGCGCTCCACCCCGTGAGGGCCCGGAAATTCGGTTGCTGCGCACCCCTCGCCGGGGGCTAGATTCCGCGCATGGCAGACATCCAGGGCTCGTACGACGATCTGTTCGTGGCGGTGCCCAACGCGCTGGCCGCCTTTCTGGACGAGGGCGACACCGGCGGCTCGGCTGCGGTCTTCGTCGACGGCAAGCCTGTGGTGGACGTGTGGGGCGGGCACGCGGACGCCGGGCGGAGCAGGCCCTGGGAACAGGACACGATCACCTGCGTCTTCTCCGTGACCAAGACGATGACGGCCCTGTCCGCGCTCGCCCTGGTGGACCGCCTCGAACTCGACCTGGACGCGCCGGTCGCCCGCTACTGGCCCGAGTTCGCCGCGGCGGGCAAGGACAAGGTGCTCGTACGGCATCTGCTGTCGCACACCGCGGGCCTGCCCGACTACGACGGGCCCGTCGCCGAGATCTACGACTGGCCCGCCATCACGGCCCGGCTCGCGGCACTGGCCCCGCAGTGGGAGCCGGGGACCGCGGCCGGCTACCACTCCCTCACGCAGGGCTTCCTGGTGGGCGAGGTGGTGCGCCGGATCACGGGCCGCACCCTGGGCACGTTCTTCGCCGAGGAGGTGGCCGGGCCGATCGGCGCCGACTTCCACATCGGCGTGGGCCCGGAGGACGACCATCGCGTGGCGCTCGCCGTCCCGCCGCCGGGACACGACGAGGACTACACCGCGAGCGCCCCGAACGCGGAGCCCAAGCCGACCCCCGCGACCGCGTTCCGGGTCCGGGACGCCAACGGCATGGCCTGGCGCCGGGCCGAGATCCCCGCGGCCAACGGCTACGGCAACGCCCGCTCCGTCGCCCTCGTGCAGTCCGTGATGGCCTGCGCGGGTGGGATCGGCCCGGTCCGGCTGATGTCCCCGGCAGGGCCCCAGCGGGCGTGGGAGGAGCAGTTCGACGGCGAGGACCGCACCCTCGGCATGCCGATGCGCTGGGGACTGGGATACGGCCTGTTCGGCACGGCGTACGGCTGGGGCGGGTGGGGCGGCTCGCTGGTCATGATCGATCCCTCGGCCCGTATGGCGGTCGCGTACGTGACCAACCAGATGCGCGAGCCCGCGAACGACCAGCGAGGCCTGGAGATCGTCTCGGCGGCCTACGAGGGCCTCCAGGGCCTGCCCACCTGACGCCGGGCACACCGGGGTCCCCGTCCGGCGTGCCGAGCCAGGTACGCCGGCCGCGCTCCGCCCCTCGCCCATGCTTTCCAGCCGGGCAGATCGGGCACGCCCACATCACGATCACCCCGAGGGCGCCGGACGCGCCCCGGCCCTCGTCCATGGCCTGCGGCCGAGCGGGCCGGGCACACGCCCTGCCCCCTGCGGCCGAGCGGGTCGGGGTCGGGCACACGCCCTGCCCCCTCCGCCCGGGCGTGCCAGGTGCACCCCGGCCCCGCCCACCCCAACCGCCCGCAGGCACCCGGCCCGCCCCCGCCCTCGTCCGCACCTTCCCGCCAGGCAGAGCGGGCACGCCCCCGTCACCGTCCACCTTCACCGCCCGAAGGCGCCGGCCGCGCCTCCGCCCACGCCCTCCGGTCGGACGGATCAGGCGCGCCACCCCCGTCCCCTCCGCGCAGGCGGGCCGCGCGCGGTCAGATGTTCCTCCGTCCCTTCCGTCCGGGTGCGCCGCAGGCGTCTCGTGGCGCATTCTTGCTGTGTCGCCCGAGCGGCGGCACAGCGACGAGGCAGGGCTGATGACTGGGAGCGGCGAGGACGCGCACCGGGCGCCGGGACAGCTGGCCGCACTGCTGATCGACGCCTCGACGGAGGCGATCGGCGCGGCCGGGGGTCATGCCGGCGGTGTCTACCTGCGCTCGCACACCCCGGGCGTGCTGCGGCTGGCCGTCCTCGCCGGACTGCCGGGGCCGCTGTTCAAGCCCTGGTGGCGGCTGCACGTCGACCGGCCCTTCCCCGTCGCCGACGCCTACCGGCTCGGGGTGGACGTGGTGCTGCCGAACGCCACGGAGACGATGCGCCGCTATCCGCAGTTCGCGGCGGGCCTGCCGTTCCAGTTCGGGTCGTTGTACGTGCCCGTGGTGGGGCCGTCGGCGACGTACGGCGTGCTGACCGTGCTGCGGCCCGCGGCCGCCGACGCCGCCGAGCTGCTGTCGGCGCGGGAGCGGTTGACACGGGTCGCCGAGGAGCTGGCCGCTCGTCTGGAGGGTCACCCGGAGACCGTCGTCTGGGGCGGTGAGCCCCTGTGCGTACGGCCGCCGACCACGCACCCGGCCGAGGGGCGGCTGGGGCGGTTCGCCTGGGACCCGGCGAGCGGCGTCGTCACCGCCGACGCACCGCTGCACGCCCTGCTCGGGGTGGCGCCGACCGAGTTCGACGGCACGGTCGAGGCGCTCGCGGAGGCGCTGTCCCCGGCCGACACGGAACGGGTGCTGGCGGCGCTCCAGGAGACCGCGGCGAGCCGGCCCCCGCCGTCGCTGCCGCTGTATGTGCGGGCCCCGGACGGCGGCCTGCGGCTCATGGAGTTCTGGACCCCGGACCCAGGCCCGGAGGGCTCGGACACCCGGCCCGTGCGGGGGTTCGTCCTCGATCCGAGGCCCTCGGTGGCGGGCGACGCGGCCGCCGACCTGCTGCCGGAGGGCGTGTTCTGTCTGGACCGGCTGGGGCTGGTCGCCTACGCCAACCCGCGCGCCGCCCAGCTGCTGCAACGACCGCGGGACCTGCTCCTCGGGCGTTCGCTGTGGGACGGCGTGCCCTGGCTGAACCAGCCCGACTTCGAGGACCATCTGCGCAGCGCCCTGCTGTCGCCGGACCCGGCCCATCTGCACGTGCGGCGGCCGCCCGACCCGGCGAACGACTCCTACGAGGGCGACTGGCTGGAGCTGTCGGTGTATCCGGGCCCGGACGTGCTGACCTGCACGGTCCAGCCCACGAGCCGGATGCCGGACTCGGCGGAGGCGGCGGGCGGCGCCGGTACGGCCGGCGCGTCCTCGCTGGCCCCGCTGTACCGGCCGATCGTGCTCGCCATCGCCCTGACGGAGGCCGTCACCGCCCGTCAGGTCTCCGCCGTGGTGATGCGGGAGCTGCTGCCGGCGTTCGGCGGCCGGCGGTTCGCGCTCTACCTCCTTCAGGACCGGCATCTGTTCCTGGCCTGGGAGTCCGGTTTCCCGCCGGGATTCCTCGCCCCGTTCGACGGCGTGGGCCTCGACGCGCAGCTGCCCGGCGTCGAGACGCTCACCACCGGCCGGCCGCTCTTCTTCGACTCGATGGAGCAGCTCTCCGCCGCCTACCCGGGCATCGCGCTGGACGCGACGGAGGGCGCCCGTGCCTTCCTGCCGCTGATCGCCTCGGGACGCCCGGTCGGCTCCTGCATCCTGGGCTTCGACGGACGGCACAGCTTCAGCGGCGAGGAGCGTTCGGTGCTGACCGCGCTCGCCGGGCTGATCGCCCACGCCATGGAGAAGGCCCAGCGCTACGAGAGCGAGGCCTCGCTGGCCCGCGGCCTCCAGCAGGCGCTGCTGCCCCGGCGGCTGACGGACCATCCGCTGGTGGAGACCGCCGGGCGCTATCTGCCGGGCACCCAGGGCATGGAGGTCGGCGGCGACTGGTACGACGTCGTCGAGTCGGGGGACGGCCTGGCCCTGGTGATCGGGGACGTCCAGGGCCACGGTGTGCAGGCCGCCGCGACCATGGGGCAACTGCGCAGCGCGGTGCGGGCGTTCGCGCTCGGCGACCGGCCGCCGGACGAGGTGATGAGCGGTACGAACCATCTCCTCATCGACCTCGATCCCGGTCAGTTCGCCAGCTGCTGCTACATCCGGCTCGACCCGGCCACCGGACTCGCCCGCGCCGCCCGGGCCGGCCATCCCCCGCCCCTGCTGCGCAACCCCGACGGCAGCACCCGCGTCCTCGACCTGCCCGGCGGTGTCGTCCTCGGTGTCGATCCCGGGGCCCGGTACCCGGTCACCGAGTTGCAGGTGGAGCCCGGCGCCGTCCTCGCGCTCTACACCGACGGTCTCGTCGAGCGGCCCGGCATCGACATCGACGACGGCATCAGCGCCCTGCGGCTGGCCCTGACCCGGGCCGGCAACCCCTCGACCCGCCTCGCGGATCTGGCCGACCGCCTCACCACGGCGGCCCGGCACACCGCCGAACGGCCGGACGACATCGCCCTGCTGCTGGCGACACGGCGCCCGGAGCGAAGGCGGCGGCAGCGATGAGCCGCCGCGACACCGTGGCTGCGGCGCCCGGAACTGCGTGGACGGTGCCTAGGTACCGTGCAGGTCGTGTCACAGACCGTGACGCCCCTCGCCTCCTGGGGCCGTGCAGTGTAGACATGGCACATGGGCCGACTCTCGCAGCGTGACGCAGGCCCGTCGCGGCGCGGGCGGGCGGAGGTGCGGTCGGCGCTGGGCGGACGCAGCGTCGCCGGGCAGGTGTTCGTCCTCCAGGTCGTGATCGTGCTGCTGCTGGTCGTGGCCGCCGTGGTGGCCCTGGTGCTCCAGGTGCGGCACGACAGCACGACCGAGGCCCGCAACCGCTCGGTCGCCGTCGCCCAGGCCTTCGCCAACGCGCCGGGCACCCGCGAGGCCCTGGACGACCCCAACCCGACGGCGGTGCTGCAACCCCGGGCCGAGGCCGCGCGCAAGGCGACCGGCGTCGACTTCATCGTCGTACTCAACACCGACGGCATCCGCTACACGCACCCCAAGCCGGACCGTATCGGGAAGAAGTTCGTCGGCAATCTCGAGCCCGCGCTGGCCGGGCAGGTGGTGACCGAGGAGATCAACGGGACCATCGGGCAGCTGGTGCAGGCGATCGTGCCGATCAAGGACCCGGACGGGAAGGTCGTCGGCGCGGTGTCGGCCGGTATCACCACGGCCCACGTGGGCGGCACCGCGAACCAGCAGCTGCCGTTGCTGATCGCCATGGCGGCCGGCGGGCTGGCGGTGGCGACGGCGGGCACGGCCCTGGTCAGCAGACGGTTGCAGCGCCAGACGCACGGCCTGGGTCCGCACGAGATGACCCGCATGTACGAACACCACGACGCGGTGCTGCACTCGGTGCGCGAGGGCGTGCTCATAGCGGACGGCGAGGGGCGGCTCCTGCTCGCCAACGACGAGGCGCACCGGCTGCTGCATCTGCCCGCGGACGCCGAGGGCCGGCAGGTCGTCGACCTCGGTCTGCCGCCGGACACCGCGGATCTGCTGGCCTCCGGGCGGGTCGCGACGGACGAGGTGCACCTGGTCGGCGACCGGCTGCTGGTCATCAACCAGCGGGCCACGGAGCTGGAGGCCGGCCCGGCGGGCACCGTGGCGACCCTGCGCGACTCCACGGAGCTGCGGGCCCTGTCGGGCCGGGCGGAGGCGGCGCGGGAGCGGCTGAACATGCTCTACGACGCCGGGGTGGGCATCGGCACCAGCCTGGACGTGACCCGTACCGCCGAGGAGCTGGCGGAGCTGGTCGTGCCCCGGTTCGCGGATTTCGCCACGGTGGACCTGTTCGACGCGGTGCTCGGCGGCGGGCAGCCGGAGGCCGGGACCGAGCTGCGGCGCACGGCGTTCAGCGGCATCCGCAAGGACGCGCCGCTGTACCCGGTGGGCGAGCGGATGCGGCTGGTGGCGTCGGCTCCGCAGGCCCGTGCCCTGCGCTCCGGTCAGGCGGTCCTGGAATCCCGGCTGGCGGAGTCGCCGGGCTGGCGGGCCCAGGATCTGGAACGCACCTCGCAGGTCCTGGAGTTCGGCATCCACTCGCTGATCGCCGTGCCGCTGCGGGCGGGCGCGCTGGTCCTGGGCGTGGTCAACTTCTGGCGCTCGCAGAAGCCGGAGCCCTTCGACACCGACGAAGTGGCCCTGGCGGAGGAGCTGGTGACGCGGGCGGCGGTCTCCATCGACAACTCCCGCCGCTACACACGCGAGCACACCATGGCGGTCACGCTCCAGCGCAGCCTGCTGCCCCGCAGCCTGCCCGAGCAGAACGCCCTGGACATCGCCTACCGCTACCTGCCCGCGCAGGCGGGGGTCGGTGGCGACTGGTTCGACGTCCTTCCCCTGTCCGGCGCCCGGGTCGCACTGGTCGTCGGCGACGTCGTCGGCCACGGGCTGCACGCGGCGGCGACGATGGGCCGGCTGCGCACCGCGGTCCACAACTTCTCCTCGCTCGACCTGCCGCCCGACGAACTGCTGGTCCTGCTGGACGAACTCGTCGGCCGCATCGACCAGGACGAGACCCAGGAGGGTGACAGCGCCCCGGTGACCGGCGCGACCTGTCTGTACGCCGTCTACGACCCCGTCTCCCGGCGCTGCACCCTGGCCCGCGCCGGCCATCCGCCGCCCGCGCTGATCCACCCCGACGGCAGCGTGGAGTTCCCCGACGTGCCCGCCGGTCCCCCGCTGGGCCTGGGCGGCCTGCCGTTCGAGACCGTCGACCTCGAACTCGCCGAGGGCAGCAGGCTGGTGCTGTACACGGACGGACTGGTCGAGGACCGGGAGCGGGACATCGACGTGGGTCTGGAGCTGCTGGCCGCCGCGCTGGAGCGGGCCGGGGAGACGCCCGAGGAGACCTGCCAGGTCGTGCTGGACTCCAAGCTGACGGCCCGCCCCAGCGACGACATCGCCCTGATCGTGGCCCGCACCCGGGCGCTCGACCCCGGCCGGGTCGCCGAGTGGCAGGTGCCGTCCGACCCGGCGGCGGTCGGGCGCGTCCGGGCCGACGTCAGCCGGCAGCTGGCCCAATGGGGCCTGGAGGAGCTGGAGTTCACCACTGAGCTGATCCTGAGCGAGCTGGTGACCAACGCGATCCGCTACGGCGGTGAGCCCATCCGGGTCCGGATGCTGTACGACCGCAGCCTGATCTGCGAGGTCTTCGACAGCAGCAGCACCTCGCCCCATCTGCGCTACGCGACGATGACGGACGAGGGCGGCCGCGGCCTGTTCCTGGTCGCGCAGCTCGCCGAGCGCTGGGGCACCCGCTACACGCCCGGGGGCAAGGTCATCTGGGCGGAGCAGCCGGTGCCGTAACCGGCCTGCTCTCGTTCATTGGTACGAACCTTCTACCGAAAGGCTGTTCTTCACGCGCGGCGTCTGATAGGAAACCTTCCTATCAGTGTTAGGTACGGCCAACTCCCCACCCCCCACCTCCCTTTGGAGACGCCGTGAAGCACCCAGCGCGCACCTCGCGCCGCACCCTCCTCACCCTGATCGGCGCGTCCCTGGTGTCGGTCCCGCTCCTCAACAACTCACCCCGTGCCGCCGCGACTTCCGCCGCGGTCGGACTCGACGACCCGGCGAAGAAGGAGATCGCCATGAAGCTGGTGTCGAGCGCGGAGAACTCCTCGCTCGACTGGAAGGCGCAGTACAAGTACATCGAGGACATCGGCGACGGCCGCGGCTACACCGCGGGCATCATCGGGTTCTGCTCGGGCACCGGCGACATGCTCGACCTCGTCGAGCTCTACACCGACCGCAAGCCCGGCAACGTCCTCGCCCGCTATCTGCCGGCGCTCCGCCGGGTCGACGGCACCGACTCACACTCCGGTCTGGACCCGAACTTCCCGGCGGACTGGCGCCGGGCCGCACAGGACACGGAGTTCCAGCGGGCCCAGAACGACGAGCGCGACCGCGTGTACTTCAACCCCGCGGTCCGCCAGGGCAAGACGGACGGACTGCGCGTGCTCGGCCAGTTCGCCTACTACGACGCCATCGTCATGCACGGCGACGGCGACGACCCGACCAGCTTCCGCAACATCCGCAGGCGGGCGCTGAACCGGGCCAAGCCGCCGGCCCAGGGCGGCGACGAGGTCACCTACCTCAACGCCTTCCTGGACGCCCGGGTGTGGGCCATGAAGCAGGAGGAGGCCCACAGCGACACCAGCCGCGTCGACACGGCCCAGCGGGTGTTCCTGCGCAAGGGCAACCTCGACCTGAACCCGCCGCTGGACTGGAAGGTGTACGGCGACAGCTACCACATAGGCTGACCGCCCCGGGGGGCACCGCGGTCCCGGCTACGGGCGCTGACCGATGCGGTCCACGACACCCAGCTCCTCACGGGCACGCAGCTCGTGGTACCAGTCGTGATGCTTGAACCTCCCGTCGACCAGGTCCGCGGTGCTCCCCTTCAGCCGCAGCCCCAGGTACGTGTAGTCCGTCGCGTCGAAGATGAACGCGAAGTCGAACTTCGGGTAGGAGACGGCGACTCCCTTGCGGCCGAGGCCGTCCAGCGCGTCGCGGTCGATCCGGATGCCGTGGATCCGGGCGACCGCCTCGAAGGTGGCCGCCTCCAGCCCTGGCGGCATGATCCGCGGGACCACGAAGAGCTGGACGGCGTTGGCGAACGCCACGCCGTCGATGTCCTCCTGACGCATCGGCGTCTCGCGGACCTCACCCGTTCCCACGTCCGCATTCGCCATCTTGTCGTCGAGGCTGATGCCCATCCGCAGCCTGTCCAGGAGCTCGTCCGGCTGCGTCGGCCACTGCGCCAGCTGGGCGTACCTGGTCGGCGGCCACATCACCTGGTGCTCGCCGAGCGGCGGATCGCGGTGGACCTTGCCGTACTCCTGGCGCCTGGAGGGCTTGGAGCCGTCCACGGACGTCCAGCTCTCGTCCGTCCAGGTCTTGCGCTTCCCGTCCTTCACATAGGTCCGGGTGACGAACATCCTCGTGTACACGTACTGGTCGTCGCGCGGAATCGGCGTCCCGGCGCTGTCGGCACGGGATCGCACCGCGGCCTTGTGCAGCAGCTCGGCCGCGCTGAGCGTCCCCATCCGCGAGGCGTCCGCGCCCCCGCTCCCGCCGTGCCGGCCGGCCACGACCACGCCACCGGCGACCGCCGCCGTGGCGGTCCCCACCACCGCGACCCTGAGCATCAGCCGCCGCGACAGATCGCCCGGGCGGCCCTCCCGCACGATGGCGCGCCGCAGCCGGGCGCGGGCCGCGAAACGGGCGTCGTCGGTGAGCGGGGCCACGTCGGCCTCGAACTCGCGTACCACGGTGAGGTCATCCACGACCGGTCTCCTCGTTCTCCTCGTGCAGGGCTGTGGGGTCCGCCCCGCCCAGTGCGTCGCGCAGCCTGGTCCGCGCCCGGTTGAGCCGTGAGCGCACCGTGCCCACGGGGATGCCGAGGGCCTCGGCGGCCTCGGCGTAGTCGAGATCGCCCCAGGCGATCACCAGCAGCACGTCCCGGTACCGTGCGGGCAACTTCGCGAGTGCGCCCGCCAGTTGGGCGCGGGAGTGCTCGGCACCGACCCTCGCCACCACCCGGTCGGCCAGTGCCTCTCCGCCGTCGCCGGTCCCCGTCGTGGCGACCCGTGAGAACGCCCTGAGCCGCCGTGCCTCGGCGCGCCGGTGCTGGCCGACGAGGTTGGTGACGATGCCGTACAGCCACGGGCGGGCGTGCGGCCGCGACAGGTCGTAGCGGTGGCGCTGCTGGAACGCGATGACGAAGGTCTCGGCCATCAGGTCGTCGGCCGCCTCGGCGCCGAGGCGTCGGGCCGCGTAGCGGTGGATGTCGTCGGCGTAGCGGTGGAAGAGGATCTCGAAGGCGTCGGGCTCCTCCCGCGAACGTCCGACGACCGAGGCGTCGGACTCGACACCGTCGCGGGGAACGACGTCGGGAAGGTCCTCGACGCGCGGATCGCCTGTCGATTGCATGCGGTTCCCTTGAGGTCATGGGCATGGTCGACTGCTGTTGGCCGATGCCCGTGATCGGGTTCCCGCGCCGCATGAGAGAGTGCTCGCACGGCCCGTCCGGCTCATAAAGTAGCCTTATGAGCTCATAGATCGGACCCGCGTACCGACTTAGGCATGCCTTAGTTTAGGCTTCCCGTCGAGATCGCTTGTCGCCTCTCGAAGGGAACCAGATCATGCCCCGCCCCCTGCGGGTAGCCATCGTCGGCGCCGGCCCGGCCGGCATCTACGCCGCCGACGCTCTGCTCAAGTCCGACGTGGCCGCCGAGCCCGGTGTGTCCATCGACCTCTTCGAGCGGATGCCCGCCCCGTTCGGGCTGATCCGGTACGGCGTCGCCCCCGACCACCCCCGCATCAAGGGCATCGTCAAGGCCCTCCACCAGGTCCTCGACAAGCCGCAGGTCCGCCTCTTCGGCAACGTGGACTACGGCACGGACATCCACCTGGACGACCTGCGCGCCTTCTACGACGCGGTGATCTTCTCGACCGGCGCCATGGCGGACCGCGAGCTGAAGATCCCGGGCGTCGAGCTCGACGGCTCCTACGGCGCCGCCGACTTCGCCTCCTGGTACGACGGCCACCCGGACGTCCCGCGCACCTGGCCGCTGGAGGCGGAGAAGGTCGCCGTCCTGGGCGTGGGCAACGTGGCCCTCGACATCTCCCGCATCCTCGCCAAGACGGCCGACGAGCTGCTGCCGACCGAGATCCCGCCGAACGTCTACGAGGGCCTGAAGGCCAACAAGGCCGTCGAGATACACGTGTTCGGCCGCCGCGGCCCGGCGCAGGCGAAGTTCTCCCCGATGGAGCTGCGCGAGCTGGACCACTCGCCCACCATCGAGGTCATCGTCAACCCCGAGGACATCGACTACGACGAGGGCTCGATCGCCGAGCGGCGCGGCAACAAGCAGGTCGACATGGTCGCCAAGACCCTGGAGAACTGGGCGATCCGCGACATCGGCGACCGCCCGCACAAGCTCTTCCTGCACTTCTTCGAGTCGCCCACGGAGATCCTCGGCGAGGACGGCAAGGTCGTCGGCCTGCGCACCGAGCGCACCGAACTGGACGGCACCGGCAACGTCAAGGGCACCGGCCAGTTCACCGACTGGGACGTCGACGCGGTCTACCGCGCGGTCGGTTACCTCTCCGACAAGCTCCCCAAGCTGCCCTGGGACATCGACTCGGGCACCGTCCCGGACGACGGCGGCCGGGTCCTCCAGGAGAGCGGCGAGCACTTCGCGTCGACGTACGTCACCGGCTGGATCCGGCGTGGCCCGGTGGGTCTCATCGGCCACACCAAGGGCGACGCCAACGAGACGGTCGCGAACCTGCTGGACGACTTCGCCAACGAGCGTCTCCAGACGCCGGCTTCGCCCGCTCCCGAGGCCGTGGAGGAGTTCCTCGCCGAGCGCGAGATCCGCTTCACCACCTGGGAGGGCTGGTACAAGCTGGACGCCGCCGAGAAGGCGCTGGGCGAGCCGCAGGGCCGCGAGCGCGTGAAGATCGTCGAGCGCGAGGACATGCTCAAGGCGAGCGGCGCGTAAGCGCGTTGCCGCAGGCGAGGCGAAGGGGCCGGGAGACGCACTCCCCGGCCCCTTCGCGCGTTCAGCGGTGCTCGACGGTGACGACTATCTTCCCGACCTGCGAGCCCGCCTCCATGTAGCGGTGCGCCTCGGCGATGTCCTCCAGGGCGAAGGTCCGGTCGACGGCCGGTGCGAAGACTCCCGTGCGCAGTCCGGACGCGACGAACGCCTCGGCGCGGCGCAGCCGTTCGGGGTCCCGGGTCGTCTCGTGGAGCGTGTACGTCCGCATGTTCAGCGCGGGCATGCCCAGGTCGAAGCCCGGGTACGGGGTCGGCCGGCCGCTGAGTGCCCCGTACAGCAGCAGCGTGCCGCCGGGGGCGACCGCCCGGGCCAGGTCGACCACTCCGGGCCCGGCCACGGCGTCGAAGACGAACTCGGCGCCCCGCCCGGCGGTACGGCCGAGGATCCGCTCGGTGACGTCCTCCTCCCCGGTCACGATCACGTCGGCCGCGCCCGCCTTCCGCAGCGCCGCCGCCTTGGCGCGGCTGCGCGTGGTGGCGACGGGGACCGCGCCGACGCTGCGGGCGACCTGGATCGCGGCCAGGCCGACGCTGCTGGAGGCGGCGGTGAGGACGACCGTGTCCCCGGCCCGCATCCCGCCGACCTCCACCAGTGCCCCGTACGCCGTCACGTACGGCATCCACACGGCGGCACCGGCCACCGCGTCGAGCCCCTCGGGGCGGTGGAGGACCGCCCGGGCGGGCACGATCGCGCGCTCGGCGTAGACGCCGTACTCGTTCATCGAGAACGCGGGCACCACGCTGACCGGTTGGCCGACGGCGAACCCCGTCACGCCCGGGCCGACGGCCTCGACGACGCCCGCGGCCTCGGTGCCGAGGCGGGCGGGGAACTCCTTGACGGGCTCGATGTACTGCCCGCTGCGGAACAGCACCTCGGCCCGGTTGAGGCCGATCGCGTCCACCCTGATCAGCAGTTCGGCCGGGCCCGGCTCGCCGACCGGCGCCTCTTCGAGCCGCAGCACCTCGGGTCCGCCGACCTCGTGGAACCGCACCGTCCTGACCATGGCTCTTCCCCCTTCGACCGGGCATGCAAGTTCGACGGGCGTCGAACTTCGATGACCATCGTAATAGAGGGGCCTACGGCCGGTCGAGGTTTCCGGTCGCACGCCCCAGGCAGGCGACGGGCCCCAGGTCCGGTACCGGGATCTCCCGGAAGCCCAGCCGGTCGTAGAAGGCGCGGGCCGGTACGTTGGCCGTCGCCATGACCAGGTGGACGGCCGGAACCCCGCGATCGGCCAGGGCCGCCAGGAGCGTGCGCATCAACTCCCTGCCGTGTCCGCGGCCCTGCCACTCGGGGAGCAGGTCGATGTGCAAGTGGGCGGGGTACGCGGCGAGTTCGGGGACGACCATCCGCTCGGGGTCGTGCAGGAGCCGGAACATCAGCTCGTCCGGGGTGCCGGGGACGGCGCCTCCCTCCGGGTACCGGTCGGCGACGAGCGGGAGCCACTTGGTGCGGAACTCCGCTGCGAAGCGGGGGGTGTCGGCGACGCCGAGGATGTAGCCGACGGCCTGTCCCCGGCCGTCGTCGAGCACGAAGGCGAGGTCCGGCTCCAGCTCGACGTACGGCTGCGCGAAGATCGCCGGGAGGATGGCGGGGTCGGCGTAGACGGGCCTGGCGTCCAGGCCGTTGTGGGCGGTGCGGATGCAGATGTCGTCCAGGGCGGCCCGGTCGCCGGGGCGGTACCGGCGGATCACTGGTGGCGAAGTCATCGCAGCATCCTGACCGCTTGGGAGCGCTCCCACAAGCCCGCCGCGCCCAACTCGCTTGCCGTGGCGCGAAGATCGCCTTAGCGTCCTGCGGTGTTCTCCCTCCAAGAGCCTGCTCTCTTCACCCGGCTGCGTGCCGCGCGACGGGTTCTCGTCGCGGGCGCGGGCGGCGGTTTCGACGTCTACGCCGGCCTGCCGCTGGCGCTCGCGCTTCAGGCCGCCGGGAAGGAGGTGCACCTGGCGAACCTGTCGTTCGCGGACCTCTACGGCCTGGACCTGGACGTATGGCTCGACCAGGACGTCGCGGCCGTGCGCCCTGACACCGCCGCCCGCGGCGACTACTTCCCCGAGCGCACCCTCGCCCGCTGGCTGGAGCGGCAGGGCCTGCCCGCGACGGTGTACGCCTTCCCGCTCACCGGGGTGCGCCCGCTGCGGGCCGCCTATCGCACCCTCCTCGACCACCTGGGTCCGGTGGACGCGATCGTGCTGGTGGACGGCGGCACCGACATCCTGCTGCGCGGCGACGAGCACGGGCTCGGCACCCCGGAGGAGGACATGGCGAGCCTGGCGGCGGTGGCCGGACTGGACGACGTACCCGAACGGCTGGTCGCCTGCCTGGGGTTCGGGGTGGACGCGCACCACGGCGTCAACCACTCCCTGGTCCTGGAGAACCTGGCCGCGCTGGACCGCGAGGGCGGTTACCTGGGCGCCTTCTCGCTGCCACGCGACAGCCGCGAGGGCGCGCTCTACCTGGACGCGGTGGCACACGCCCAGGAGTGCACCCCGGACCATCCGAGCATCGTCAACGGCTCCGTCGCCGCGGCCGTGCGCGGCGACTTCGGGGACGTGCGCTTCACCGAACGCACCCGGGGCAGCGAGCTGTTCATCAACCCGCTGATGTCCGTGTACTTCTGCGTGGACGCGCCCGCCCTGGCCCGGCGCAACCTCTACCTCGACCGGCTGGAGGACACCGCGCTGATGCGTCAGATCCACACCGTCATCGCGGAGTTCCGCGACGAACTGCCCCGACAGCGGCCACCGCGCGCCTACCCGCACTGACGTGGTCACATTTCGGGGAATCGGCCGTGACCGTACAAGAAGGTTGTATACGCTCCAGGTTCTTCTTCACTGAAGCTTCACAAAGGGGGGCTTTGTCATGCGTATACGTCTTGCCGCCACCACGGCGGCCGCGGCCACGGCCGCAGGGACGCTCATAGCGCTCACCGCGGTGCCCGCGCAGGCCACCGAGTACTCGTCCGCGCTGAAGATCCGCGGGACCCAGTACGACGCGCCCGGCCGCGACTCCAACAACTGCGCGACCGGGAACACCGACGAGGAGTACGTGACGATCAAGAACTACTCGTCGACCAAGACCGTGAACCTCAAGGGGTACTGGGTCGAGGACGCGGCCGGGAACTACTTCGAGTTCACCGCGAACCACTACCTCCAGCCCGGCGACTACGTGAAGCTGCGCGGCGGCCACGGCACCGACTCGGACGCGAAGAACGTCGTGTACCGCGACAACTGCAACTTCATGTGGAACAACGACAAGGACACGATCTACCTGTTCAAGCCGGCCGGCAGCCGGGCCGACGTCCACTCCTACACCAAGAGCGGGTCGGACCCGGACGGCAACGGCTACATCAAGTTCCACAGCTGAGCGTGCGGCGCGGCCCCGTCAGCGGGGGGCGAGGTCGCGCCTGGCCACCACACCCAGCACCAGGACCAGCAGCGTGAGCGCGGTCGCCTGGGCGTACGCGCCCGCAAGGAAGACGGCGGGCAGCGGAAGGCCGCTCCACAGGAGCAGCGACGCCGCCCGGACCGCGAGGATCAGCAGGCCGAGGACCGCCAGGGCCAGCGCCCCGCTGCCGGCCCCCGGTTCCGCGCGGCGGGTGCGCAGCAGCAGCCAGCCGAGGGCGGCGAGGACGAAGCAAGTGGCGGGGGCCCAGGCGAGATCGACCACGGTGGGCAGCAGCGCGACGGAGCCGCCGGTGACGACACAGCAGGCCAGGAAGGCCAGGCCGGGGGTACCCACGGGGAGCGTGGCCGGCGGTGCGTCTCGGTGGTACGCGGCGCACACGGCGAGGGCCGGCAGCCAGGCGAACAGCGCGTTGGCGGTGACGAAGTACGGGGCGGACATCGGCCACTCGGTCACCAGCGGCTCGATGAGCGGCCACAGCGAGGGCAGCGCGGCCAGCAGCACGGCGGCCCGGGCGAGGCGTCGGCGGTCGTGGGCGAGGGCGAAGAACCCGACGGTCCACAGCAGCGGCAGCACCCATCCGGAGACGGCGACGACGGTCGGCAGCGGGCCGCTGCCGGTGAAGCCGGTCAGGAACAGGTCCCATTCACGGGGGCCGCGGGTGGCCGACCAGGTGATGCGCAGGACCTCGTCGGAGACGATCACCGCCGCCTGGAGCAGTACGGCGTACAGCGCGAAGTTCCGGACGGCCGAGCCGAACAGGGCATAGCGGCGGGGCGCCCCGGTGGCGGCCAGCCTGCTGCGTACGGCGAGGGCGGCGATGCTGGCGATCTCGCCGAGGGTGGGCCTGCTCTGGTCCTGGGTCTCCTGGTCGACGTCCCAGAGATAGACCTCGACCATCTCCTCCTCGCGGGCCTCGCGGTAGTAGGCGGGCAGCAGGCGCAGCACGGTGCGGTAGCGCGCTTCGAGCAGGGTCGTCATGCGAGGCCTCCCGCGAGTCCGGGTCCGGTGACGGGCGGGGTGCCGCCGGCCTTGCGGCCCTCGGCGATGCGCTGCTTGGCGGCGCTGGCGCCCGCGGCCATGCGCTCCGCCTCGGCGTCGAGGGCTTGCATCCCCTCGTCGGTGAGGCGGTAGTAGCGCCGGAGCCGGCCCTGCTGCACCTCCTCACGGTCCAGGACGATCAGTTCGTCCGCGGTGAGCCGGTCGAGTACGCCGTACAGCGTGCCGACGCGCAGCTGGACCGTGCCGTCGGACAGCTCCTCGACCTCGCGCAGGATGCCGTACCCGTGTCGCGGCTCGTCGGCCAGGGCGGTCAGGACGAAGAACGCCGCCTGTGTCATGTTCCTCGGTGCCATGAAACTGAATATATCGGCTGCCGATATATTCTGCGAGCCGAACGCGCCATGGATCTCCGGGCGGTCACGCCGTTGATTCCCGGGCGGTCAGGAATGGAGAAGCGCGGGTCATGGGTCCGGATCTAGCCTGAGAGCCATCCCGCCTCGGCTCCGCCGAGCGCCCCGGCCCGACGGAGGAGAGACGACCACCATGGCCAGGAAGACGGACCCGCAGCCCGCCGCGCCGCACGTCGCCGACAGCCACGATCTGATCCGCGTGCACGGGGCGCGCGAGAACAATCTGAAGGACGTCAGCATCGAGATCCCAAAGCGCCGGCTGACGGTGTTCACCGGGGTGTCCGGCTCCGGCAAGAGCTCGCTCGTCTTCGACACCATCGCCGCGGAGTCGCAGCGGCTGATCAACGAGACGTACAGCGCCTTCGTGCAGGGGTTCATGCCGACGCTGGCCCGTCCCGAGGTGGACGTCCTCGACGGGCTGACGACCGCGATCAGCGTCGACCAGAGCCGGATGGGCGCCGACCCGCGCTCGACCGTGGGCACCGCCACCGACGCCAACGCGATGCTGCGCATCCTGTTCAGCCGCCTCGGCAAGCCGCACATCGGCCCGCCGAGCGCGTACTCCTTCAACGTCGCCTCGGTCTCGGCGCAGGGCGGTCTCACGGTCGACCGGGGCAGTGAGAAGACCAAGACCGAGAAGGTCACCTTCAACCGCACCGGCGGCATGTGCACCCGTTGCGAGGGCCGCGGCACGGTCACCGACATCGACCTCGCCCAGCTCTTCGACGACTCCAAGTCGCTCAACGAGGACCCGTTCACCATCCCCACCTACACCGGGGACGGCTGGGTGGTGCGGGTGATCAGGGAGTCCGGCTTCTTCGACCCGGACAAGCCGATCCGCAAGTACACCAAGAAGGAGCGGCACGACTTCCTGTACCGCGAGCCCGTCAAGGTCAAGATCAACGGCGTCAACCTCACCTACGAGGGCCTGATCCCGAAGCTCCAGAAGTCGATGCTGTCCAAGGACCCCGAGGCGATGCAGCCGCACATCCGGGCCTTCGTGGAGCGCGCGGTCACCTTCGCCGTCTGTCCCGAGTGCGACGGCACCCGCCTGACCGAGGGCGCCCGCTCCTCGAAGATCGAGGGGATCTCCATCGCCGACGCCTGTGCGATGGAGATCCGGGACCTGGCCGACTGGGCCCGCGGCCTGAACGAGCCCTCCGTGGCCCCGCTGCTCACCGCCCTCCAGCACACCCTGGACTCGTTCGTCGAGATCGGCCTCGGCTATCTCGCCCTCGACCGGCCGGCCGGCACGCTGTCGGGCGGTGAGGCGCAGCGCGTGAAGATGATCCGCCATCTCGGCTCCTCGCTCACCGACGTCACCTACGTCTTCGACGAGCCGACCGCGGGACTGCACCCGCATGACATCCAGCGCATGAACGACCTGCTGCTGCGTCTGCGCGACAAGGGCAACACCGTGCTCGTGGTGGAGCACAAGCCGGAGATGATCGCGATCGCCGACCATGTCGTGGACCTCGGTCCCGGCGCCGGAGTCGCGGGCGGCGCCGTCTGTTACGAGGGCACCCTGGAAGGACTGCGGGCCTCGGGCACCATCACCGGCCGGCATCTCGACGACCGGGCCACCGTCAAGGAGAGCGTGCGCAAGCCCTCGGGCGCGCTGGAGATCCGCGGTGCCACGGCCAACAACCTCCAGGGCGTCGACGTCGACATCCCCCTTGGTGTCCTGACCGTCATCACCGGTGTCGCCGGGTCCGGCAAGAGCTCGCTGGTGCACGGTTCGGTGCCGCGCGACGCGGGCGTGGTGTCGGTGGACCAGAGCCCGATCAAGGGCTCCCGGCGCAGCAACCCGGCCACCTACACCGGCCTGCTCGAACCGATCCGGAAGGCCTTCGCCAAGGTCAACGGCGTCAAGCCGGCCCTGTTCAGCGCCAACTCCGAGGGCGCCTGCCCCACCTGCAACGGCGCGGGCGTCGTCTACACCGACCTCGGGATGATGGCCGGTGTCTCCACCACCTGCGAGGACTGCGACGGCAAGCGGTTCGACGCGTCGGTCCTGGAGTACCGGCTCGGTGGCCGGGACATCAGCGAGGTGCTGGGGATGTCGGTGACGGACGCGGAGGAGTTCTTCCGCTCCGGCGAGGCGCACACCCCGGCCGCGCACAAGATCCTGGAGCGGCTCGTCGACGTCGGCCTCGGCTATCTCACCATCGGCCAGCCGCTGACCACCCTGTCCGGCGGTGAGCGGCAGCGCCTGAAGCTGGCAACGCACATGGGCGACAAGGGCGGCGTCTACGTCCTCGACGAGCCGACGACCGGTCTGCACCTCGCCGACGTCGAGCAACTGCTCGGCCTGCTGGACCGGTTGGTGGACGCCGGGAAGTCCGTCATCGTCGTCGAGCACCACCAGGCGGTCATGGCCCACGCCGACTGGATCATCGACCTCGGCCCGGGCGCGGGCCACGACGGCGGCCGGATCGTCTTCGAGGGCACCCCGGCCGATCTGGTCGCCGCCCGCTCCACGCTCACCGGCGAGCACCTCGCGGACTACGTGGGCGCCTGAGCAGGAGCACCGCCGGTCCTCCCGGGCACGCGGCCCTACGGGGGTGCCTGCCCCGGAGCATCGCCGGCCTTCCGGGGCGACCGCCGTACCATGACCGGACCGCAGTCGCCCCGAGGGAGCCCCCATGGCCCGCCCCCGCACCGCCCCACGGACGGTGGAGCACCCCGCCGTGGCGGAGGTGTCGCTCCAGCAGGTGCTGGAGGCCCTGGTGGACCCGGTACGGCGGGCCGTGGTCTGCCAACTCGCGGGCGCCGGAACGGAGATGAGCTGCGGCACCTTCGACGTGGCGGTGTCCCGCTCCACGCTGACGCACCACTTCAACGTGCTGCGCGAGGCCGGACTGATCCGCCAGTACTACGTCGGCACCACCAAGATGAACGCCCTGCGCACCGATGAGATGCAGGAGCGCTTCCCCGGTCTGCTGACGGCTCTGGTGGACGCCTCGGCCCGGGAGGACCGCCACCCCGCCGGCCGCTGAGGCCGGGCTCAGGAGTCCAGGTCGTCGGCGAAGTGCCGGAACCCGTGCCGGTCCCGGTGCAGTTCCCACAGGGTGTCCGCCAGGGCGGCCGGGTCCTTGCGCGGGTGCCCTGGGATGATCGCGCCGGGGATGACCAGCTGGGCGACATGGATGCCCTCGGCCGCGAGGGTGTCGTGCAGCAGATGCCCGTACGCGCTCTCCGCGGCGAACGCGATCGACGTACCCGCGCGGTCGGGGTGCGGGACGACGGCGGTGCCGCCGTTGACGAACAGGATGGTGCCGCGGCCCAGTTCGCGCATGCCGGGCAGGACCTGCTGGACCGCGGCGACCGGGCCGTAGACCGAGAACTCGACCGGGCCGGTGAGGTCGGCGTGGGTGGTCTCCAGGACGTGGCGCATGAAGGCGGGCTGCGGGACCGGGCTGTACTGGAGGACCTCGATCGGGCCCAGCGCGGCCCGCGCCTCGTCGAGGGCGGCAGCCAGGGCCTTCGGGTCGCGTACGTCGGCGGTGAAGGCGCGGGCCGTGACGCCCTGGCCGGTCAGGCCGGCCGCGAGGGACGCGACGCGCTCGGGGGTGCGGGCGACGAGGGCGACGTCGAAGCCCTCGCCGCCGAACCGCCGGGCCACGGCCGCGCCGAGTCCGGGGCCGGCTCCGATGATGGCGATGGTGGTCATGGACCCATCCTTCCCCCGCCGGGGCCGGAGTGCGCCACGGCGAACAGGACCCGCCCCGATGCGGATGGTGGGCGGGCCCTGTTCGTGCCGGTCATTGTGGTGGTCGCGTCGGCCGCGCGACACGGGTGAACCACGCCCACCCGAAGCGCGCCCCGCACACCCCGAGTGATCCGGCCCACCAGGGGCTCGTGCCGTCTGTCGACCCCGCCCGATCTCGTTCAAGCTGCGGCGACGATACTGGGGGCGCACGTGCCCCCGCCTCCAGATGGACTCATGCCGATCTCCGCCACCACCGCCTCGCCCACCACGACCCCCGCCACCGTGTGGCAGCTGCGCGGCCGCCATGCCGACTCCGCCGCGGTGGACGTGCTCCGCGCCTCTCACCTGCGGCAGCTGAAGGACGACGGGGCCGTCGACGACTTCCAGGAACTTCCGGAGGAACGGGTCTTCGAGGCCCGCTGGCGGGTCGAGGACGAGGTGACCGTGCGGGCCCGGCTGACCCTCACGGACGAGGAGTGGGTGCTGGTCGCGGAGGCGGAGCGCGCCTGGAACATGTCCTGGCCCTCCCCCGTCGGCATGTTCTGGCCGCTCGGTCCGGAGGCGCAGTGGGACCAGGACACGGTCGCCGGTGTGCGCTTCCGGGAGGTCAACCGGCTCACCGAGGACGACAAGGAGATGCGACGCCTGCTGAAGAGCTGTGCGCGGGAGTCGTGGGCGGTCCATGTGGTCGTGCACGAGGCCATGACCCCGGACGAACGCGGCCTGCGCCCGCTGGCCGCCCTGCTGCCGCCGGGACTTGAACACCGCGTGGTGGAGCACCGCGCCGCGCCGCACCAACTGCGGGCCGTCAACTGGGCGTTGAAGGACCTCGACGTGCAGGTGCCGCGTGGCGGCGCCGTCGTCCTGCCGCCGCTGCCGTCCGGTCACGACGCCGACGAGTTCTCCGTACGCAGCGTCTTCCTCGACGGGACGCCGCCGACGGAGCTGATCGACGTCCTGACCCGGTTCGCCGCGCTCCCCAGGCCGTTGCCCGGCGACGCCGCGGAAGCGGTCACCGACCTGCGCGACAAGTGGGGGCTGCTGACCCTGGAGGAGGAGCTCACCCGGCAGCGCGAGCTCGTCGCCATGTACGCGGAGGCGCTCGACGCCATGACCAAGTCCCGGGACCTGTACCGGGAGGCCGCCGAACGCGCCAACGAGGCGCTGGCCGCCTACCGCGAGGGCCGCGCGGCCGAACCGGCGGAGCCGCCCGCCGAGCAGCAGCCCGTATCCCCGCTCCACCAGCTCACCCGGACCTTCGAGCGCCTCAAGCGCCGGCCCCCGAAGGACGGCGACGGCGTCAGCTGAACAGCGGGATGCGTTCGGCGTCGGCTCCCAGCGCGCGGCAGTCGGCGTCCGTGAGGGGCGCGCGGCCGGTGGCGGCACGGGCGTAGTGCTCGTCGCTCCACGCCACCGGGACAGGACGGCCCAGCAGCCCGTCGAGGGTGGCGCGCACCGCGGCCAGGCCCACGGCTGACGGCCCCGCCACTCCCGGCAGGTCCACGACGAGGTCGAGGTGGTGGATCGTGGCCTCGACGGCCAGGGTCGTCATGAGGTCCCCGGCGGTGAGCACATGGCCCTGCGTGGCGACGAGGCGGTCCGGGGCCGTCGCCTCGGCGGCCGTGACCGTGGCCGCCGCGGTCTCCAGGTACAGCCCCCGCAGCTGACGGAAGTCCAGGAACATGCTGGCGCCCACCCGGCTCCAGCGCCGCCCGTTGGCCGCGCCGACGGGATCGGGCCGCCAGTCCTGCCAGTAGGTGACGGCGTCGCGGTCGGCGGGTCCGGCGGCCGGTGTGTGCAGGGCGACCAGGGCCCGCTGGCAGTCGGAGACACAGTGCAGGGTCAGATCACGCACCGCCCAGCCGGTGCAGCCGGTCGGCCGCCAGGACTCCTCGTCCTCCAACGGCCGGACCACGTCCGCGAAGGCGGTGTAGGCGGCGCGCAGCACCTCGGACGGTGGCGTGGGGTCCGCGGGTACTTCGGTCATGGCGCCAGCGTAGGCGCCGCGTCGCTGCCGCAGGGGACGGGGTCCGTCGTACGGACGGAGCCGGTCCGTACGACGGACCGGGCTCGCCACCGGCCTAGGTCCGGCCGGTGGCGACCGGGTGTCAGGGCGTCAGGGCGACGGACTGTCAGTCCGCCGTGCGCTGGGCCTCGGCGAGCAGGCGTTCCGTCACGTTCAGGCGCGGCGTCGGGGAGGCCAGCCGTACGACCAGGGCGGTCAGCGCGGCGAGCGCAGCGCACACGGCGGCCAGTCCGGCGGCCCAGGCCGGGGCGAGCGTGAGGTCCAGGGCGCTGGGCAGCCGGCCCGAGTCGAAGCGGGCCGCGTACAGCTGGGTCGCGGCCAGGGCGGCCGGCACCAGGACCGCGAGGGTGAGGGGCGGCGCCGTCGGGCGCAGCATCACCAGCAGGCCGAGAAGCAGGCACAGGCCGGACAGGCCGAGGACGAAGCCGTAGCGGCGCAGGGAGTCACCGTCCTGATGGGCCGGGAAGAACGCGGCGGCGCAGACGAACAGCGCCAGTGCGGCCAGCCGGCCGGGCCAGGCGGGCGGGGTGGCACCGCGGAAGCGCACGCGTGCCGTGCCCGGCACCGGCGTCCCCTCGCGAGGCGCCGCAGGTATCACGGCGGTCTCCTCCGGCTGCTGCGGGTGGGGGCCGCCGCGTTCGTCGGCCAGGCGGCCGATCAGTTGCACGAGGTCCTCGACGGGCCGGCCGGTGGCGGCCGCCCGCACCGCCTCCTGTCCGCAGTGGGGTTCCAGCGGGGCCTGCCGGAGGAGGGCCATCAGCCGGGTCACCTCTTCGACGGGGCGGGACTCGGCCGCGGCGCGGATCGCCTCGTCGGCGCCGGACGCGTCCCGCGGCGGCCGGGTCAGCAGGACCACCAGCCGGGTGACGTCGTCCACGGAGCGGTTCACTCCGACCGCGCGGAGCGCGTCGGCGGTGGCCCGGGCGTACCGGGGTGACTGTTCGAGCAGGGTGATGAGCTGGGCCACCTCGTCCAGGGGGCGATCGGCCACGGCGGCACGGACCAGTCCGTCGACCGGATCGCCGTACGCCGGGACGCTCCCGTCCCCTCGGTCGCCGGTCGGCGTGAAGGGGCTGGTCGGCTCCGTGACGGATATGGCGGGTTCGTTCGACTGAGGTGTTGACGGGCTGCTGGTCATGCGCGGCTCTCCAAGCGGATGAGATGCGGCCGCTGCTGCGCCCCCGACGCGCGACACGCAACGTTACGGTGACCATTACTAGGTGTCCGCGCCCGACCGTGCCACTTGGATGGGCCACGGGTATGACGGACTCCCGACGGCTCACGTCCCTGCACTCCCACTGGTGTTCGATGGCACCGGTTCGAGGCTTGTCGGCCATACCCGTGGCGGTAACGGGAATCCGTGAAGAGATGCACACACCCTGATACGGCACATCCCGATACGAGGAGGGCCCGTGGACACCAGCACCGTGATCGTCGTCGCCGCGGTGATCGCGGCGGTCCTTCTGGCCGCGGCCGTGATCGTCTTCTCGCGACTCCTGCGCACCCGGCGGGACTTGAGGCGGGCCGGGCTGCCGACCGGTCCGCGGTGGGTCTTCTGGGGTGCCCTGGCCTACTTCCTGTTGCCGGTCGACGTGTTGCCCGACCCGGTGTATCTGGACGACATCGGTGTTCTGCTGCTCGCTCTGCGCAGCATGCGTGCGTACGCGGAGCGTGACGAATTCACTGATACGGCCTGATCACACGCCTCGACGTCCCCATCTGTCTCCCCCGTCCCCGCGCCCCCTGCCGCCTCTGGTTACACACAGTAAGGAAACCAATCACCCGTTCGATTCGTATAAGTCTCAGGAGGCCGACGGCAGTCGGCGACCCGGGCGGCGGTGCGAGTGACCGCCGCCGGCTCGGCGCAGCATCCACGAGGGAGAGACGATGCAACCGTTCGCGCTCAACTACGCCCGCCCGGCAGCACAGTCGGAGTCCACCACTCCGTATGTGTACGACTCCGGACGGCAGTTGAACGTGCTCTCGGACGGGCGGATAGCCGCCCACGACCTTGCGTTGCTGAGAGAGCTCGGTACGACAACGTCAACTGCCGGTTCGAAGACCCATTTCGACGACTGAACACGGGCCGGCGCACATGACTGTGTTGATCCTGACCTGTGAGGACGACGTGACGGCCGACATGGTGGTCGTCCACCTCAACGCCTCCGGGGTGCCGGTGGTACGGCTCGACCCGGCCGACCTGACGGGGAGTGCGGCGCTGTCCGGGGAGTACGTGCACGGCTCCTTCCGGGGCCATCTGTCCTCCGGGGGGCGGCTGGTGAGCATCAACGGGCTGCGGTCCGTGTGGGTGCGCAGGCCGGGCACGGCCGCCACCCGGGCCGCCGAGCCGTCCGAGTGGCTGACGGAGGAGTCGTCGCAGGCGCTCTACGGCATGCTCCGCAGCTCGCAGGCGCGGTGGATGAATCATCCGGACGCGGCCCGCCGGGCCCGTCACAAGCCCTGGCAGCTACGGCTGGCCCAGCGCTCCGGGCTGCCGGTGCCGGCCACGCTGATCACGACCTTTCCGCAGGCCGCCCGGGAGTTCGCCGAACGGTACCCGGACCTGGTGGTCAAGCCGGTGTCGGGGGCGCATCCGCAGGACCCGCCACGGGCGGTGCCGACCAGCAGGGTGGCCCCGGACGCGGACTTCGGGGCCGTGGCGTACGGCCCGACGCTGCTCCAGCGGCGGATAGCCAAGCGGGCGGACATCCGGCTCACGGTGGTGGGCGAGCGCATGCTGGCCGCGCGCAAGTCCACGGCGGCGGACCCGGACGAGGTCGACGTCCGCTTCGCCTCCCCCACCCATCCGTGGCAGGCCACCGAGGTGCCGCCGCGGGTCGCCGACGCCGTGCGCGCCTATTTGCGGGGTGCCGAACTGGCCTACGGCGCCTTCGACTTCGCGGAGGACGCCGACGGGACGTGGTGGTTCCTGGAGTGCAACCAGTCGGGGCAGTTCGGCTTCGTGGAGGTGGAGACGGGTCAGCCGATCGCGCACACCATCGCCGAGTGGCTGGCCCGTCCCGTGCCGGGCGAGGGGGCACAGGTCAACGGCGCGAACACCGCGCTCACCTGAGGGTCACAGCTGTCCGGGGCCGGGCATGAGCGCGTTGCGCTGCCAGCCCGGGGGCGGCGGGGGCGGCGCGGGCAGATCGCCGAACTGGGAACGGCCGGTGGACTGGAGGGGCTGCATGACGAACTCCAGTTCCCTGCTGACGCGCTCGGCCTCCCTGCGAACCTGAGTGGGTATGTCGCCGCGCTCCGCGATGAGTCGGTCATAGATGGGGGAATCCTGGAACACCCGTCAACGTGCCTTTCGTGTCACGGCCCACAGATATGGGCACGGCTGTCGAGTCTAGGCGTCCCTGCACCCTGCGGGGTGAATTCCTCCGTTCGGCTTGACTCACGCCCCCGTCGTGGAGCCGGGCCGGACGATCATGAGAACCGTGACGGTGGCCCAGAGCAGATTGAAGACGCCGGTGAACATGGCGAGTTGGGCGGTGCCGGCGCGCTCGACGGGCTGACCTGCGTCGAGCTGTTCGAGGAGTTCGGACTGGCGGGGCAGGACGAAGGCCACCAGGACGCCTGCCGCCGCGGCGGTCAGCGCCATGGACGCGATCAGCCAGCCGCTGCCCAGCACCCCCATCACGGCGGCCGTGGCGAAGCCCAGGAGCGGCACGGCCAGTCCCAGGCCCGCGTAGACGCGGCAGATGCGGTGCAGCAGGGCGACGGTCCCCGTGCTCGCCGGGTCGTCGCCCGACCGGCGGGCCGCGGGCGGGAACATGCTTGCCGCGACGGTGACGGGGCCGACGGCGACGATGGCCGCGAGGACATGGAGGGACAGCAGGAGCTTGGTCATCGAGTGAGGTCCAGGGTCGGTCGTGGGTGGTCGGCGGCCCACGCTAGGGATCTTCGCGACCGTCGCACAGAGGCTGGAACGACAAGAGACAACGGATTCTCGCCAACAGCCCTGACGTCGGTTTTTATCTCAACCCCCCGGTACAGCGCCTGGCGGGAACCCGCCTATCGTGGACTTCATGCACACCGTGGCGATCCTGGCTCTCGACCAGGTGGTGCCGTTCGACATGGCGGCGCCGATGCAGGTCTTCGACTGGACGCGGCTGCCCGACGGCCGCGGGCCCTACCGGGTCCGGCTGTGCGCCGAGTCCCCGGAGGTGCGGGCCGACGGGGGTTTCTCGCTCCGCGTCGAACACGGCCTGGAGATGCTGGCGGACGCGGACACGATCGTCGTGCCCGGCCGTTCCCCCGAGGCCGGCCCCACCCCCGCCCCCGTCCTCGACGCGCTGCGGCGGGCCGCGGCGGCGGGCACCCGGATCGCCTCGGTGTGCGTGGGCGCGTTCGTGCTCGCGGAGGCCGGGCTGCTGGACGGACTGCGGGCCACCACGCACTGGGTGGCCGCGGCCGAACTGACCCGCCGGTTCCCCCGGGTCCGGGTGGAGCCCGACGTCCTCTACGTCGACAACGGCCGGATCCTCACCTCGGCGGGTGCCGCCGCCGGCCTCGACATGTGTCTGCACATGATCCGGCGCGACTTCGGGTCGGCCGTCGCCGCCGATGCCGCGCGGATGTCGGTCATGCCCCTCGAACGGGAGGGCGGCCAGGCGCAGTTCATCGTGCTGGACCATCCGCCGGTGCCGCGCGGCTCGACCCTCGAACCGGTACTGGAGTGGATCGAGGACAACCTGGCCCGCGAGATCACCCTGACCGCCATGGCGGCCCGGTCGGGGATGAGCGAGCGCACCTTCAGCCGCCGCTTCCGCGAGCAGACCGGTACCACTCCGTTGCAGTGGCTGCTGCGGGCGCGGGTGCGGCGCGCCCAGTACCTGCTGGAGAACAGCGACCACCCGATCGAACGCATCGCGCGGCAGGCCGGGTTCGGATCGCCGACCGCGTTCCGTGAGCGGTTCCGGCGCGTCGCCGGAACCACTCCGCAGGCCTACCGCGCCGCGTTCCACGGGAGTTCATCTCCGGTGTCCCGCTAGAAGCGGTTCAGAGCAGGGCGTCCGCCTTGGCGACGGCGTCCGGGACGGCGTTGGCGCCCATCAGGACACACAGGGTGTAACTCACGTCTTCCAACTCCCGCACGACCGTGGCGTCGCTGCGCTCGGCGTGGGCGATCTGAAGCGACGCGTACTGCGTGAGCAGCTTCCTGACGACCTTAGGGTCCGGCACCAACACGGAAAAGCCCCTCTCAAGACGGATCGGTCCACGGGCCTGGTTCCGGCACGCTCACATCTCCCGCACCGCGGCCCGCATTTGACGGAATCCTGATGCTCTGTGCCCGAGTGCCGCTCGAATCCGGCCTGCGGGAGACCCACAGGAGTGACGTTCCGGCGAGCGTGGAACCGACCCGCTTCCCCACGGGCCGTCGGCAGTTGAACAGGAGGCAGCCCCTCGCACGAACGGTGTACGCCATGAACTGCCTCCCCCGTCTGCTCTGCGCGATCTACGTCGCCACGAGCGCCGGACTCGCCTGGACCTCGGTCCTGCAGTACCGTCACGGCCCGACCTGGGCCGTGTATCTCTGCGCCGCCGCGAGCCTCGTCCCGGTCATCGCCCTCGTCCGCGAGGCCGAGTGGCACGAGCAGCGGACGGCGGCCGTCCCGGCCGGGGACGCGGTCGGCCTCGACATCGCCGAGGCCGCCGACGACGTCGTCCGGGCCGAGCTCGACGCCGCGTGCTGCGAGCGCTGGTGGACGAGTTGCGGCACCGACCACGACACCCGCTGCCCGCACCGCGTCCCGCGCAGCAGCGCCGCCTGACGGACCTCCGTCGCGCGCGTGCCCTCCGGACGCCGGTACCGCCCGGAGGGCACCGCTCAGGCCACCTGCCCGCTGTGCAGCGCCGTGTACGCGCCGCCCCGGCGCAGGAGTTCCTCGTGCGTGCCGATCTCCTGGATGCGGCCGTCGCCCAGCACGACGATCCGGTCCGCGCCCCGCACGGTGGACAGCCGGTGGGCCACCACGAAGGTGGTGCGGCCGCGCAGGAGCCGGGCGAGGGCCTCCTGGACCAGGGCCTCCGAGCGGGTGTCCAGTGCCGAGGTGGCCTCGTCGAGGACGAGGACCCGGGGGTCCCGGATGAGAGCGCGGGCGATCGCGAGGCGCTGGCGCTGGCCGCCGGACAGCCGGGCCCCGCGCTCGCCGACGACCGTGTCCAGGCCCTGCGGCAGCCGGTCGACGAACTCCAGCGCGTTGGCGTCCCGCAGGGCCGCCCGCACGGTCTCCTCGTCGGCCTCGTCCTCCATGCCGTAGGCGACGTTCTCCCGGATCGTGCCGTCGAACAGGATCGACTCCTGCGGCACCACCGACACGAACCGCCGGTAGGTGCGCAGGTCGAGGTCGTTCAGGTCGGTGCCGTCGAGCAGCAGCCGGCCCGAGGTGGGGCGGATGAAGCCGATGACGAGGTTGAGGACGGTGGACTTGCCGGCGCCGGAGGCACCGACCAGGGCGATGGTCTCCCCGGGCCGCACGGAGAGGGTGAAGTCGTGCACGGCGGCCCGCTCCCCGTCCTCGTACACATGGCCGACCCGCTCGAAGGCGACGGCCCCGCGGACCTCGCCGACCTCGGACTTGCCCGCGTTGTCCTCCAGTTCGGGTGCCTGGAGCACCTCGCCCACCGAACGCACCGACTCCAGGCCCTTGGTGATGACCGGGGCGAGCCCCGCCAGCGTCGTCGTGGAGTTGGTCAGGGTGGTCAGGAACGCGCTGAGCATCACCACGTCGCCGGGGGTGACGCCCCAGACGCCGTAGTACGACACCAGCGCGGCGCCCGCGAGGACGAGCACGCCGACGACGTTGAGCACCACCCAGGCCAGCGAGCCGAAGCGGCCGTTGACGAGGTCGAGGCGGTTGCCGGAGGTGAGCAGGCGGTGCAGGGTGCCGTCGATGCGGCGCAGCGCCTTGCGCTCCAGGCCGTGGGCGCGGGTGACGGGGATCAGCCGGGTCATCTCGGTCACGCGGGACGACAGGGTCTCGACCTCGTGCCGGAAGTGCTCGTTGTGGGTGCGCAGCCGGGCCCTGAGACGGGCCACGACGAGCGCGGCGGCGGGGACGACGACCAGGAACACCGGCAGGAACTCCGGGGTGCGGATGCCGATGATGACGAGCCCGCCGATGAGCACGGTGCCCGCGCCGAGGCCGGTCTCGGCGGTCTGCTGCACCATCTGCTCGACGGTCTCGACGTCCCGGACGACCTTGGCCTGCAACACTCCGGCGCTGACCCGGGAGTGGTAGCCGATGGACAGCTGCTGCATGCGGGTGCACAGCGCGGAGCGCAGCGAGGTGCCCATGCGGCGCACGCTGCCGTACAGCAGGCGGACGTACAGCACGTGCAACGGGTAGTTGACCAGCAGGATCAGCAGGATGATCCCGGTGCTCAGCCAGAGATCGCCGATCGGGCCGTGCTGGACGACCGTGTCGATGATGGACGCGGTGATCAGCGGCAGCAGCCAGATGGGGCTGTGCTTGACCGTGAAGATGCCGACCGCCGCGGCGAGGCGGCGACGGTCGGCACGGAACAGGTAGGCGAGGGTGCGGATGGGGTGCTCGCCCTCGTAGCGGTGGTCGAGCGGTCTCTCCAACGGCGAGGCCATTGGCGGTGGTCCTTCCCGACGTACGGATGGTCGGGTGGGCACTCCATGAGGGCCCACCCGGCTGGGCAAGCGCTTTCTCCCCCTGCTTCCCGGGGCTACACCTCGTCGAGAGTGGCAATCTCCTCGGCGCTCAGGGTGAGGTCGGCCGCGGCGAGGGAGTCGAGGATGGTCTCGGGCCGGCTGGCGCCCGGGATCGGTACCACGACCGGCGACTTGGCGAGCATCCAGGCCAGGCACACCCGCTGCGGGCTCACCCCGTGCGCCTCGGCGATCCGGGCGAACGGCGCGTAGGCGGAGCCGAGTTCACCCGCCCGGGAGATACCGCCGAGGGGGCTCCAGGGCAGGAACGCGATGCCGAGTTCGTCGCACAGCTCCAGCTCCGGCTCGCTGGAGCGGAAGGCCGGGGAGAACTGGTTCTGCACGGAGACGAGCCGTCCCCCGAGGATGTCGTTCGCCTGCCGGATCTGCTCCGGGTCCGCGTTGGAGATCCCCGCCATCCGGATCTTGCCCTCGTCCAGCAGGTCCCGCACGGCACCGACGGAGTCGGCGTACGGCACCCGCGGGTCGGGGCGGTGGAACTGGTAGAGCCCGATGGCCTCGACGCCGAGTCGGCGCAGCGACGCCTCGCAGGCCGCCTTCAGGTGCTCCGGACGGCCGTCGAGGGTCCAACTGCCGTCGCCGGGCCGCAGATGGCCGCCCTTGGTGGCGACGAGGACGTCTCCGCCCCGGTCGTGGGAGGCCAGGGCCTTGGCGATCAGGGTCTCGTTGTGGCCGACCTCGTCGGCGCCCAGGTGGTAGGCGTCCGCGGTGTCGATGAGCGTCACGCCCGCGTCGAGGGCGGCGTGCAGGGTGGCGAGGGAACGCGCCTCGTCCGGGCGTCCCTCGATGGACATGGGCATTCCGCCCAGGCCGATGGCGCTGACCTCGACGTCACCGATGCGTCGCGTGTGCATGGGGCGTGACCTCTCTGCGGCTGCCGTGCGGGGTGTGGATGTCCGGTGCGCCGACCGGCGGACGTCTGGCCGGACATCCGTCTCAGCCTGAACCGGTCCGGGCCCGCAGGTCCAATAGAAGAAAGAGAACGCATTCAGCACTGCGGGGACTGAATTGCGTGGCGCGTCGACCGGTGTGCGACCCGTCTCCCCGATCCGCTTGCGCGGGCTTCGGGTACGTGTGGCACGCTCGCCCTCGACCAGCAACGCGGTGAGAGGCGGCGGTATGCGCATCGGACTGCTCGGCACCGGCCCATGGGCCGAGGGGGCGCACGCGCCCGCCCTGAGCGAGCACACGGAACTGGACTTCGCCGGGGTGTGGGGCCGCCGTCCGGACGCCGCGAAGGAGTTGGCGGGCCGGTTCGGCACCCGGGCCTACGACGACGTCGACGCGCTCTTCGCCGACGTGGACGCCGTCGCGGTGGCGCTGCCGCCCGGGGTGCAGGCCGAGCTGGCGGTACGGGCCGCGCGGGCGGGCTGCCATCTGCTGCTGGACAAGCCCCTCGCGCCGACGGTCGAGCAGGGCCGGGCCGTGGTGGACGCGGTACGGGAGGCCGGGGTCGCCTCGGTCGTGTTCTTCACGACGCGCTTCCAGGCCGTGACCGAGGCGTGGATCACCGAACAGGCGGCGGTGGAGGGCTGGTTCACCGCGCGCGCCGAGTGGCTGGGTGCGGTGTTCACCACCGACAGCCCGTTCGGGGCGTCACCGTGGCGGCGGGAGAAGGGCGCACTGTGGGACGTGGGTCCGCACGCGCTGTCGGTGCTGCTGCCGGTCCTCGGTGACGTACGACGGGTCGCGGCGGCCGCGCACGGTCCCGCGGACACCGTGCACCTCGTCCTCGAACACACCGGGGGCGCGTCGAGCACGCTCACCCTGAGCCTGACCGCGCCGCCCGCGGCGGCGGGCGCGGCCGTCGAACTGCGTGGCGAGGCGGGGGCCACGCTTCTGCCCCGCAGCCCGGAGGGCGCGGTGCCCGCACTGATCCGCGCGGCGGACGCCCTGCTCGACGCGACCCGCACCGGCCGACCCCACCCGTGCGACGCGGCGTTCGGGCTGCGGGTCACCGAGATCCTGGCAGCGGCCGAGAGCCTGCTGGGCACCGAACGCCCCTGACGCGCACGGCGGTTGACGGGCGGGCCGCGGCTCGCAGCCAACCCGCCGATGACGCCCAAGTCGCGGCCAGACGGCTACGCCGCGGCTGAGGTTCAGGGCGCCACGGTCGCCGCGAGGCGGGCCACCGCGGTCGGGTCCGGGAGCGTCGCCAGGGTGTCGATGACCCTTTCGCTCGCGAACTCGCGTTGTTCCGGGGTCACTTCGGGGTCGATGGCGCACTCGGCCTGCACGTACACGAAGTTCAGGTCCGTGGCGAAGAGCATCGAGAAGGAGTCGAGGCCCGTGATCCGGGCGGGGCCTCCGGCGTCCGCGTAGGCGCCGGTGAGACGTCGGGCGGCGTCTGCGGAGAAGTCGTTGCCGCCTGCCCAGACATGGAGCGCGCGGGCGAGTTCGCGTTCGGCCGAGATGACGCCGGCGTTGTCCCAGTCGATGAGGGTGGGGCCGTCGGGGCCGACCAGGACGTTCGGGGGCTGCATGTCGAGGTGGGAGGTCACCAGGCCGACGGTGCCGGACGGCGTGACGTGCCGCGCCAGTTCCGGCATCCGGGTGTCGAGGAACCGGCTCAGGTCGTCCGACCACTCCACGCCCGCCCGGCGTACCTCCTTCAACAGGCGGGCCCAGTCGGCCTCCTGAGGACACTCCTCGTACCAGGCGTCCGGCGTCTCCGTGGCCCCCTCGCCGGCCCGGTGCAGGAGGGCCAGCGTCCGCCCGCACCAGCTGAGCATCTCCGGGTCGGTGGGGTCGGCCGGGCTGCCGCCGACCCAGTCGTACACCTTGACGTGGGAACCGTCGAGTCGCGTGACGTGCGAGCCGTCGCGGTTGGGCAGGAGCCGGGGCGCGGAGATCCCCAGTTCCCCGGCGGCGTCCCGCAGTGCGGCCTCGCGCCGTACCTGACCCTCGTCGCAGCCGAAGAGCAGTTCCTTCACGGCCCAGGTGGTGCCGCGGCCCGACAGCTTCCAGATCTGCCCCAGCGCGCCACGGGCGACAGGAGTCATGGTCCACGGCCCGCCGCCGAGTCCGTAGTGGTCGGCGATGGCGTCGGCTGCTCGCTGCACAGGGGGTCCTCTCCACGGTCGCGACCACCCAAGATCCCAGGAGCGCCGGCTAGTCGTCGAACGGTTTGTCGCTCCACCGGAACCAGGCCCGGTCCTCCTCGATGTGCAGCAGGAACTCGGGGACCGGGCCGTCCGGCGAGACCAGCGACACCCGCCGCCGGATCTCGTCGTGGACCCGCTCCCACTCCTCCCAGTGACCGTCGTCGTCCCGTTCGGCCAGGGCGAGTTCCCGCGCGAACAGGTCTCGTACGGCGTCGTAGCCGGGCCCTGCCGTGAACTGGCCCGACAGCCAGGGGAAGTCGGCTTCGTCGATGAGGATCTCCCCCACCGGATCGTCGCCGCCGCGCACGTGCCAGACCTGGCCGTCGAACCCCACTGCGCCTCCGTCACCCGGTGCCGATGCTCGCGTTCACCTTGTCATCCGGCACTGACAGAGGCCGTCGTGGCTACCGCGCGTCCGCCGGGAGATGGAAGTTGACCCGCTCCCGCGTCACGGGATAGCCGGCCTTGGCGAAGTGCGCGGCCATGGGGAAGTTGCCCTGGTCGGTCGCCGCGACGATGTACTCGGCGCCGTGTTCGACGAGGTAATGGGTGCACTCGGTCAGCAGGTCGTAGGCGTAGCCGTGGCCGCGCTGTTCCGGGACGACGCCGATGAAGGCGACGATCGGGGCCTGGTGGTTGCGCGCGGGGATGTGGATGCCGGCCAGCTCGCCGTCCGGTGTGCGGGCGACCTGCCACCACTCGCGCGGGGAGGGGCACCAGCGGAAGAAGTCCAGTTCCTCCTGGGCCGCTCGGTCGAGGCCGCCTTCCTCGGCGGCCTTCGCGCTGTGCGCGTCGAGGGTGACGGAGTGGATGCGGCGCAGGGCGTCGAAGAAGACGGCGTCGTCGGGCTCGGGACCGTAGATAAGCCGGCCGGTGCGCTCGGGCAGACCGCATTCAGGGGTCCAGCGGTAGTGGAAGCGCTCGACGAGGAGTTCGTACCCCGCGGCTCGCGCGGCTTCGAAGCGGGCCTCGACCTCGGGACGCAGGGCCGGGTCCTCGCGCCAGCCGGGCGGCAGGCTGAAGTCGATGTCGACGCGCCAGGGCGCCGTGCGCAGCAGTTCCGCCGCCGCCTCGGTCTCCCCCTCGGCCAGGTCGAGGCGGTCGACGCAGAGGGGCTCGGTGTCGTCGGGGCCGCCCCACCAGGCGGCGCGGGCCACGATCCGGCCGTCGCGCAGGGCGATGCGCTGCCAGTCGGGGCGGTGCCGGGTCAGCGGATGCGCGGCGCGCACGCCGAGGGGGTCGGGAAGCGTGTCGTATTCATGGGCGGTGCTCTCGTCGAGCGCGCGGATGACCAGACCGGTCATGGGTTCCTCCGGGATACGGGCTGCGTGCAGCGCTCCCGGGAACTCAGACGTGCACGCCCGGGGCAACGGGAAGGGAGCGCTGGATGTCGGTGAACTGCATGGCACTCGCCTCCTTCCGTCGGTCCTGGGGCGTGACGGGGACACGCTAGAAGATCCAGTGGGGCCGGCGCCAGCGGTTTTCCGGGCCGCTCGCCGTGCGCCGGGATTGCCGCTCGTGTTCAAGGGCGAGCGGGGCACTCGGTGACGGTCGGAGCAGCCCAGGCCCGGGAGGGACACCATGAACGTGCCGACACGGAAGTCCGTCGACGGTCCGGCGCGGCACAGGATGCTGGACATCTACCTCAACGACCATCTGGCCGGCGCCACGAGCGGTACGGCGCTCGCCCGCCGCATGGCCCAGGAGCACCACGCGTCGGCGTACGGCAGCGACCTGGACAAACTGGCGAAGGAGATCGCCCAGGACCGCCGGGCGCTCGCCGGGCTGCTGAGGGACCTCGATGTTCCCGTGCGGCGCTACAAGCGGGGCCTCGCCTGGCTGGCGGAGCGGATCGGGCGGTTGAAGCCCAACGGCCGGCTGCTGCGCCGCTCGGGACTCGCCGTGCTGGTCGAGCTGGAGGCGCTGCGGCTGGGCGTGCAGGGCAAGGCGTCGCTGTGGCGCGCGCTGCTGCCGGTGTCGGCGCTGGAGCCACGCCTGGACGCCGATCGGCTCGAAGAGCTGCTGCGGAGGGCGGAGCAGCAGATCCGGACCCTGGACTCCCTGCACGCCAGGGCGGTCGTCCAGGTGTTCCGGCTCCATCCCCGGCCCACGGAGCACGCGGCATCCTGACGACCCCGAGGGCGGGCTCGCGCGCCACCCGCCTCTGCTGCCCCTGCCGCCCCTCCCGCCTCGGCGTGCGCCCCACCCCCGTACGGAGGACCGTGGAGGCGTGGGCAAGGAACGGGAGGCGGAGCAAGGGGGTTGGTTGCGCGGGGCGCCGCCGCCCGGGTGGGTGCGGGTGCTGCCGGTCGCGTTGCTGGCGGGGGTGTGCGCGGCGACCCTGGCGAGCCCCGAGCCGTTGGACATCGGCTTTCTGCTGGGCGCGATCCCCCCGCTGGCCGTGCTGTCGTACGGCCCCGCGGCGACGGCGGTCCTCGGCGGCCTCGTCGTGGCCGTCCTGGTCGCCCCGGCGTTCCGGCTCGACGACCCCGGCAACACCGACCTGCTCACCGTGGGCTTCGTCGCGGCACTGAGCGTGGTCGTGTCCTTCGTCCGCAGCCACCGTGACGCCCAGCTGGTCACCGAGCGGGCGGTGGCCGAGGCGGCGCAGCGGGCGGTCGTGCCGCCGTTGCCCGCGCGGGTGGGGTCCGTGGGGTGTGCGGGGCTGTACCGGGCGGCGCAGCGCGGCACACTCGTCGGCGGCGACTTCTTCGACGTACGGCGGGGGCCGCACGGTGTGCGGGCGGTCATGGGAGACGTCCAGGGGCACGGGCTGGCGGCCGTCGCCACCGTCGCCTCGCTGCTGGGCGCGTTCCGGGAGGCGGTGCTGGACGAGCCGGACCCGGAGTCGGTGGCGGCGCGCCTGGACCGCCGGCTGGTGGTGGACTCGGCGGACGTGCCGCACGCCGAGCTGTTCGCGACCGCCGTACTGCTGGACTTCGCCGCCGACGCCCGGTCCGTACGGATCGTGGTGTGCGGGCATCCGGCACCCGTGCTGCTGCGCGAGGGGCGGGCCGTCGAGCTGGAGGTGACGGCGGGCGTGCCGCTGGGGCTGGGGCTGGGCGGCGCCGGGTCTCCGGCCGGGCTCACCCTGCCGCTGCTGAGCGGTGACCGGCTCTTCCTGGCGTCCGACGGGGTGACCGAGGCCAGGAACGCGGGCGGGGCGTTCTATCCGCTCACCGAGCGGCTCACCGGCTTCCTGGACCTGGAGCCGGCGGTCCTGGTGGAGCGCGTGTGGCGGGACCTGATCGGCCACTGCGGAACCGCCGTCGACGACGTGACGATGCTCGTCCTCAGCCCTGCATGACCTTGTGCCGCTCCTGGGCCGGCTCCTGCTCCCCCTCCGCGTCGATGTGCGGCAGCATCCGGTCCAGCCACCGGGGTGTCCACCAGGCGTGCGGGCCGAGCAGTGTCATCACGGCGGGCACCATCAGCAGCCGCACCACGGTCGCGTCGATCAGCACGCTCACCGCGAGGCCCAGCCCGAGCATCTTGACCACGATGTTGTCGCTGACGATGAACGCGGCGAACACGCTCACCATGATCAGCGCCGCGCAGGTGATGACCCTCGCGGTGATCTCCAGCGCGTGCGCGACCGAGGCCTTGGCGTCCCCCGTGCGCAGCCAGGCCTCGTGGACGCGGGACAGCAGGAAGATCTCGTAGTCCATGCTCAGCCCGAAGATGATCGCGAACATCATCATCGGCACATAGCTCTCGATGGGCACCTTGCCCGAGACGCCGAGCGCGGGCCCGCCCCAGCCCCACTGGAAGACGGCGACGACGACTCCGTAGGAGGCCGCGATCGACAGGACGTTGAGGACGGCGGCCTTGAGGGCGACGAGCAGGCCGCGGAAGACGGCGAGGATGATCAGGAAGGCCAGGCCGACGACCACGCCGATGATCAGCGGCAGCCGGCTGGCCACGATGTCGCGGAAGTCGACCTGGGCCGCCGTCGTGCCGGTGACGTAGCCCTGGGCGTCGGTGCCGGAGACCGCGGCGGGCAGGGTGTCGTCCACGAGACGGTTCGTCAGGTCCGTGGTGGCGGCGCTCTGCGGCGACTCCTTCGAGTAGACCGTGCCGATCAGGACGTCGCCGTCCTTGGTGGGGGTGAGCGGGGTGACGAAGGACGCGCCGGACACACCGTCGAGGGTCTTCCCGGCCTGGGTGGCGAGATCGGAACGCTGCGAGGACGGTACGGAGGTCTGGTCGATGACGACGGTGAGCGGGCCGTTGGAGCCGGGCCCGAAGGCGTCGGTCATCAGGTCGTAGGCGCGCCGGTCGGTGAAGGAGGTCGGGTCGGCGCCGTCACCGATGTGGCCGAGCTGGATCGAGAACACCGGGATGGCGAGGACGACCACCGTCACCACGCCCGCGGCCAGATAGCGCAGCGGATGGTGTTCGACGCGCTGGGCGTAGCGGTGCCAGGTGCCCTGCGGGGTCTCCCCCGCGGCGGCGTCGGTCTCGGCGACGGGACGGCGCACCCGGTAGCGGTCGATGCGGGTGCCGATGAGCCCGAGCAGGGCGGGCACCAGCGTGAGCGCGCCGAGCACCGCGGAGACGACCGTCACGGCCGCAGCCAGGCCCAGTTTGCTGATGAAGGACACGCCGGACGCGGACAGGCCCGCCAGGGCGACGATGACCGTGCAGCCGGACACGAGCACGGCGCGGCCGCTGGTGGCGTTCGCGCGGCCCGCCGCGGTCACCGGGTCGGCGCCGTCCATGAGGTTCTGCCGGTGCCGGGTGATCTGGAACAGGGCGTAGTCGATGCCCACCCCGAGTCCGATCATCGTGGCCAGGGTCGGCGAGACGGTGGCGAAGGTGAACGCGGCGGCGAGCAGCCCCAGACAGGCCAGCCCGCCGAGAACGCTGAGCAGCGCCGTCACCAGCGGCAGTCCCGCGGCGATCACACTGCCGAACCCGATCAGCAGGACGACGATCGCGACCGCGAAGCCGATCAGTTCGCTCACCCGGTCGTCGGCGGCGGGCCGCGCCAGTTCGCCGAGCGGTCCGCCGTACTCGACGTCGGCCCCGGCGGCACGTAGCGGATGCACCGCGCTGTCCACGCCGTGCAGGTAGTCGTCGCCGAGGGTGGAGGGTTGGATGTCGAAGCGGACGGTGACGTAGGCCGTCTTCGCGTCCTTGGACAGCGGTCCGACCGGAGAGGTGGAGACGGTCAGGGGGTTCTGGACGGCCAGGACGTGCGGCAGCTTCTGCAGATCACCGACCGTCGTGGACATCTGGGAGTCCAGCGAGGTCAGCGACTTCTGCGCGTCGTGCACGACGATCTGGCTGCTGTAGCCGCCGGCCGCCGGGTCGTGCTTCTTCAGGACGTCCAGGCCTTGCTGCGACTGCACGTCCGGCAGGGAGAAGTTGTCCTCGTACTCGCCGCCGACGGACCGGTTGAGGACCTGGAGGGCGACGATGGCGACGAGCCAGGCCACGAGAACGATCACGAAATGGCGGGCGCACCACTGCCCCAGCCGCCGCAGTCCCCCGGTGGCGGCGGGCCCCCCGCCTCCTGACGTGCTGCGGGTGGGTGCCATGGCGTTCGCCTTTGCTCACTGCCCCCAAGTGCTCGCTACCCACCATTAGACCCCCGCCCGATCCCGTCGGCACCCGGGGCGGGGTCTCTCCGGATGCAGACGGAGCTCCCCGGGTGAATGGTGATATCGGACCCGCCGACGACCCGAGGAGCACACATCATGCCGACGTCACAGCCCGAAGCGGCCGGGCCCTCCGAGGACCGCGCCACCCCCGACAGGCTCCTGCACACCCGGACCGGCACCGAGGTGTCCGCCGAGGACGTGGTGCTCGCCGCCGGCCGCGACCTGACCCCGCGCAACCTGGAGTGGGCGAGGCGCAAGCTGGAGTCCGAGGGGCCGGCCGCGCTGGAGAAGCTGCTGCCGTAGCCGTACGGCCTTCCGGGCCCGGCCCGCGTCGGGCCCTTCAGGCGTGCGCGTCCTCGTCGAGGCAGAGGACCGGCACCCGCTGGACGAGGTTGACGGCGAAGCCGCCGCGGTTCCACGGCTGTTCCAGTGGCTGGGTGTGGCCGTCCGCGTCGGTGGCCCGGGCGGTCAGGGTGTGCTCGCCCGGTGTCGCGGTCCAGGTGGCGTGCCAGTGGCGCCAGGCCCAGCGGTGCCCGGCGTCCGGTTCCAGTTCGGCCTCCTGCCAGGTCTGTCCGGCGTCCGCGCTGACCTCGACACGGGTCACGGGCGCCCGCCCCGACCAGGCGCGTCCTTCCAGCGGCACCGGGCCGGGCCGGACCACGCGGGTCCGGGACATGAAGTCCGGGAACCCCGGCGGGACCAGCAGGGCGCGCGGCACGATCCGGGTGACGGGCTCGCCCGCGTCGCCGGGGTGCTGCCGCAGCCGGTAGGCGACGGACTGCTGGAATCCTTCGAAGGCGGTGTCGGTGACGGCCACCTCGCGCAGCCACTTCACGTGCGCCATCCCGTACCAGCCGGGCACGACCAGGCGCAGCGGGCGGCCGTGCTGCGGCGGCAGCGGGGCACCGTTCATCGCGTACGCCACGAGAACCTCGGGCTCGGTCCCGGTGGCCGTCCCGATCGGCAGGGCGCGCTGGTAATCCTGCTCGACACCGCGCTCCACGCCGTGGTCCGCGCCGGTGAACACCACGTCCACGGCGCCCTGTTCGACCCCGGCCCGTTCCAGGAGCAGCCGCAGCGGCACCCCGGTCCAGTCGGCGGTGCCGACGGCCTCGACCAGCCAGGGCTGGCTGACCGGGCGGGGCGTCAGCAGGGCCCGGCCGTTGCCCGCGCACTCCAGCGTCACCCGGGTGGTGACCTGCGGGAAGGCCCGCAGATCGGCGGGGGTGAGGCGGAGCGGGCGGCGGACCAGGCCGCCCACGGTCAGCTGCCACTCCGTGTCGTCGGGGACGTACGGGATGTCGTAGTGCGTCAGCACGTAGTGCAGGCCCGGCGGGGTGACGTCGTAGCGCAGGGCTTCCAGCGGCAGTCCGTGGTTGCGGGTCGCGAGGGCCAGTTCGTCCCGGCCGATGCCCTCGTCGGGGGCGGCCAGCCGGGCGGGGGCGCTCGCGTCGTCGAGTCGATGGCCCATGACGGCATTGTCGCGCCGTACGGCGGACTCGGCACCCCGCCGCTCAACTGATCATCAGCGCCGGGCAGTTGTCTGCTCTTCCGGAGCGGGCCGTTGAACTGACACACTCCTGAGGGTGCCCGACTTCGACTTTGACCTGCTCGTCATCGGATCCGGCCCGGGTGGCCAGAAGGCCGCCATCGCCGCGGCCAAACTGGGCCGCCGGGTGGCCGTCGTCGACCGCCCCGACATGGTCGGCGGGGTCTCCATCCACACCGGCACCATTCCCTCCAAGACCCTGCGCGAGGCGGTGCTGTACCTCACCGGTCTCACCCAGCGCGATCTGTACGGGCAGAGCTACCGGCTGAAGGAGGACATCACCGTCGCCGATCTGACCGCGCGCACCCAGCACGTGGTCAGCCGCGAGGTGGACGTCATCCGCAGCCAGCTCTCCCGCAACCACGTGTCCCTCTACGCCGGAACCGGCCGTTTCGTCGACGCCCACACCGTCGCCCTGCGCGAGGTGACCGGTCATGACCGTCTGCTGAGCGCCGAGCACATCGTCATCGCCACCGGCACCCGGCCGGCCCGACCGGACAGCGTCGAGTTCGACGGGCGCACCATCATGGACTCCGACAACGTCCTCGCCCTGGAACATGTGCCGCGCTCGATGGTCATCGTCGGCGCGGGGGTCATCGGCATGGAGTACGCGTCGATGTTCGCCGCGCTCGGCAGCAAGGTCACCGTGGTGGAGAAGCGGGCCGGGATGCTCGACATGTGCGACGTCGAGGTGATCGAGTCGCTCAAGTACCACCTGCGGGACCTCGCCGTGACCTTCCGGTTCGGGGAGACGGTGGCCGCGGTGGAGCGGCATCCGCGCGGCACGCTGACGATCCTGGAGAGCGGCAAGAAGATCCCCGCCGACGCCGTGATGTACTCGGCGGGCCGGCAGGGTCTCACCGACGACCTCGATCTGGACAAGGCCGGTCTGTCGGCGGACCGGCGCGGCCGGATCACGGTCGACGAGTTCTACCGCACCGAGGTGCCGCACATCTATGCCGTCGGCGATGTCATCGGCTTCCCGGCGCTGGCCGCGACGTCGATGGAGCAGGGCCGCTCGGCCGCGTACCACGCCTTCGGGGAGCCGGTCGGGCAGATGCACCACCTTCAGCCGATCGGCATCTACACCATTCCCGAGATCAGCTTCGTGGGCCGGACGGAGGACCAACTCACCGAGGACAGCGTGCCGTTCGAGGTCGGAATCTCACGTTATCGGGAGCTGGCCCGCGGGCAGATCATCGGCGACTCGCACGGCATGCTGAAGCTGCTGGTGTCCCCCGAGGACCGCACGCTCCTCGGCGTGCACTGCTTCGGGACCGGCGCCACCGAGCTGATCCACATCGGCCAGTCCGTGATGGGCTGCGGCGGCACGGTCGACTATCTCGTCGACGCGGTGTTCAACTACCCGACGCTCGCGGAGTCCTACAAGGTCGCCGCTCTGGACGCCACCAACAAGCTCCGCCAGATCGACCGCATCGGCGACTGACCGCAGCTTCCGGCTCCGCCCCGGGCAACGCTCCTGACCTGCGGCGGAGTTGGATGCGGGAGATTCCTCTCCGGCCAATCTTGAAAGGCGGACGCGGAGGGCTATCATCACTCGCACACACGGTGTGACCGTCTGCCGACGCAGTGCTGAACGGTGTCTGCCGCCCCCCTTTGTGCCGCCCCTTGCCCGAGGCCATCCCTCGCCGTGGGAGGCGGGTTCCACCCCCCACCCCCCTACGCCGTCGGGGTCCTGGTCGCCCCCGCGTCGTGCACGACGGAAAGCAGCAAGTCATGAGCAACAACAGGGGCAGAGGGCTGCAAGCAGGCGCCCTCGGAACCTTTGACACGGTGGTGATGGCCGTCGCGGGCAGCGCCCCGGCGTACTCGATCGCCGCCACGACCGCCGTCCTCGTCGGCGCGGTGGGCCTCGCCAGCCCGGCCGCCCTGCTGTACTGCGCGATCCCCATGCTGGGCATCGCCCTGGCGTTCAGCTATCTGAGCCGTATCGACGTGAACGCGGGCGCCAGTTACTCGTGGGTGGGCCGAACTCTCCATCCGTTCCTCGGATTTCTCAGCGGCTGGGCCCTGGTGGTGTCGGCGACCATCTTCATGGTGGCCGGCTCGCTGCCCGCCGGGTCGCTGACCCTGGCCCTGTTCGACGAGGAACTCGCCGACAGCACCGCGCTGTCGACGCTGGTCGGCGCGGCCTGGTTCGTGGTGATGCTGCTGGTGGTGCTCGGCGGCGCCCGGCTCACCGTCCGCGCCCAGTTGCTCATGTCCGGCATCGAACTGGCGATACTCGCCCTGTTCGCGCTGCTGGCCCTCTTCCACTCGGACAACGCCCGCGCGTTCGACTGGTCCTGGTTCGGCGTCGGCCAGTTCGACGGGGTGTCCGGTTTCGCGTCCGGGGCGCTCATCGCCGCCTTCTACTTCTGGGGGTGGGACGTCACCAGCAACCTCTCCGAGGAGACCCGCAACAGCCGTCGCACGACGGGACTCGCGGGCCTGATCGGGCTGGGCGTCGTCTTCCTGCTGTTCGAGGTGTTCACCATCGCCGTGAACGTGGTGCTGTCCTCGCGACAGATCGAGGAGAACGACGCCAATGTGCTGGCCGTGCTGGGCGAGGAGATCTGGCCGGGCTGGGGCGGCAAGCTGCTGATCGTGGCGGTGATGCTGTCGACCATCGCCACGCTGGAGACCACTCTCCTCCAGGTCACGCGCTCGCTGTTCGCGATGGGCCGCGACCGTACGATGCCGTCCGCGCTCGGCAAGGTGCACCGCCGGTGGAACACGCCAGGGGTGGCCATCGGCGTGGTCGGCGTGGTGGCGCTGGTGATGCTGATCGCCTCCAACCTGCTGGGCACGGTGGGCGACATCCTGTCCGACGCGATCTCGGCGATCGGCCTCCAGATCGCCGTGTACTACGGGCTCGCGGGTCTCGCGGCGGTCGTCGCCTACCGCAAGACGCTGCTGAGGTCGGCGACCCACTTCCTGCTCGGCGGCGTGTGGCCGCTGCTGGGTGCCGTGTTCATGTTCTGGGTCTTCGTGGAGTCGCTGAGCGAGCTGAGCACCGCCGCGATCACGATCGGCATCGGCGGTCTGGCCGTCGGGCTGCTGCCGATGCTCTGGTACTGGCGGCAGGGCAGCGACTACTACCGGCCCGCCAGACTCGACGCCACCCACACCGTCGAGGCGGACTACGTCCCCGACCGCCTCGTGGTCGCGCAGTCCCGTGCCCATGAGGGTCTCCCCACCGACTTCTGAGGGAGCCGGTAATGGCGCGAGACCGCTTCACCCTCGACTTCGACCCCGACTGCGGTGACACGGCCCTCACCGACGCCCGCCACGACATCGTCATCGGCCGCTGGCAGGGACTGCGGGAACTGCTGCGCGCGACCGGCCCGGACTGGCTCAGCCGCGGCCACCGCGTCCGGCTGCTCGCGCAGGCCTGCGCGAGCAGTTCGACGGCCGAGTCCTGGCTGGCCGCCGAACCGCACAGCGCCGACGCGCTGGTGCTGCGGGCGGCGACGGAGACGGCCCGGGCGTTCAACCTGGCGATCGCCGCGGGCCGTGGCGTGCCGATCGACGAGCAGCGCATCGACACCGCCGTGCTCGCCTGCCTCCAGGCCGCCGACGCCTACCTCGACGATCCGACGCCATGGATCTCCCTGATCTCCGTCGCCCGGCTCTATCCGTCCGGGGTGCGCAGACAGGAACTGGCGCGCTGGTGGGACGAGTTGCACCGCCGCGACCCGTACAGCGTGGAGGGCCACCTCCAGATACTCCACTACTACTCGTCCCGCTGGCACGGCACGCACGGCCTGATGTACGACTTCGCCCGCGACGCCGCCGGGGTGGCGCCGCCGGGATGCGCGCTGCCGGTGCTGGTCCAGTACGCCCGCGTGGAGGAGTACCGCTACGCCCTGGACGCGGCCCAGGGGCGCCGGTCCGCGGTCGGCCTCGCCGAGCACTGGAGCAACGACGGCGCCGTCAGCGACGTACGCCGCACCTGGCAGCGGTGGTTCGCCGGCCGCTCGCAGGGCGCCGTCGCTCCCGGTGAACTGCGTGACCTCAACTACCTGACCCACGCGGCCTGTTACGCAGGGTTGACGGACATCGCGGGCTCACTGCTGCGCGTCCAGGGCACCCTCGCCACACGCACCCCCTGGTCGTACACGGGGGATCCGGAGAAGCAGATCCTGAAGTGGCGCAAGGAACTTCGGCTGTGAGCAGGGTCAGTCCGCCAGGTCCGCCGTCCACTTCTCCTCGATCCGGCCGGCCTTCCACACCACCAGCGCGACGATCCAGGTCAGCACGAACAGCCCTACGACGGCGAAGCCGAGGGTGTTGAGGTCGAGGCCGGCGATCCAGGTCCAGAACGGGCCGTGCAGGTCGAGCTTCTCGGCGAGCAGGCCGAGGAGTTCGACCGTGCCGATGAGCAGGGCGACGGCGACGGACAGGCCGGTGATGGTGAGGTTGTAGTAGACCTTGCGGACCGGCTTGGAGAAGGCCCAGCCGTAGGCGAAGTTCATGAACGTGCCGTCGATCGTGTCCAGCAGGGACATGCCGGCCGCGAACAGGACGGGCAGGCACAGGATCGCGTACCAGGGCAGCCCGGACGCGGCGCCCGAGCCGGCCAGGACGAGCAGGGCGACCTCGGTGGCGGTGTCGAAGCCGAGCCCGAAGAGGAGGCCGAGCGGATACATCTGCCACGGCTTGGTGACCGACCCCATGACACGGCCCAGGAGCCGGTTCATGAAGCCCCGGTTGTTCAGGTGCTCCTCCAGCGCGGCCTCGTCGAAGTTTCCCGAGCGCATCCGGCGGAACACCTTCCAGATCCCGGCCAGGATCACGAGGTTGATGCCGGCGATGACGTACAGGAAGGTCCCGGAGACCGTCGTACCGATCAGGCCCGTGACGTCGTGCAGCGAGGAGCCGTCGTCGCGGACGGGGCCCGCGAGGGCCCTCACGCCCAGCGAGAGCAGGAAGGTCAGGCCGAAGACCACGCTGGAGTGGCCCAGCGAGAACCAGAAGCCGACCGACAGCGGCCGCTTCCCCTCCCCCATCAGCTTGCGCGTGGTGTTGTCGATCGCTGCGATGTGGTCGGCGTCGAACGCGTGCCGCATGCCGAGCGTGTACGCGGTGACGCCGATGCCGATGCCGAAGGACTTCGCACCGACGCTGTAGTGCCCGGGCGCCACGAGAACGACCAGAGTGAACCAGCCGATCACATGCAGGGCGAGGATGAACGCGGCCATCCCCCCGACCCTGATCCACTCCTCACGCGTCATGGAGCCGCGGACGCGCTGCCAGAGCCCGGCGCTTTGGGTGGCCGAGGCGGGGAGGGGCGGAGCGGAGTCAGGGGCGACCGGCATCGGGAGGATCTTTCGTTCGGCGAAGCGGCCGCGACAGGCAGCCTTGTGCCATCCTCCGGTAACTGCAACTCATGTGCAGTAAAGCCCGTGGCAGATCTTCCCCACGGGAGGGGAAAGAGCCTGGTGGCAGGGGTCAGGGGGTCGCGTTGGGGCCGTCCGGGCGGGTGCGGCGCTGCTCCACCGTCTCCCGGCTGAGCTCCTCCGTCTCCGGCTCCGCCAGCCGCTCGAAGCCGTCCTCGGTGATGACCGACACGATCGGGAAGATACGCCGGCTGATGTCGGGGCCGCCGGTCGCGGAGTCGTCGTCCGCCGCGTCGTACAGCGCCTGGAGCGCGGCGAGTGCGGCCTCGCGCCGGGACATGCCCCGCCGGAACAGCTTCTTCAGCGCACCCCGGGCGTACGGCGAACCGGATCCCTCCGCGTGGAAGTCCTGCTTCTCGTACAGACCCCCGGCGACGTCGAAGCTGAAGATGCGGCCCCGCTCGCCCTCGGGCGCCGCATCGTCGTACCCCGTGAGCAGCGGCACGACCGCGAGACCCTGCATGGCCTGGCCGAGGTTCTGCCGGATCATGCCCGCCAGGCGCCGCGCCTTGGCGTTGAGGGTCATGGGGATGCCCTCGATCTTCTCGAAGTGCGTCAGCTCCACCTGGTACAGCTTCACCATGTCGAGGGCGAGACCGACGGTGCCCGCGAAGGCGACGGCCGTGTAGTCGTCGGCGGGGTGCACCTTCTCCAGATCGCGCTGGGCGATGAGGTTGCCCATCGTGGCCCTGCGGTCGCCCGCGATGAGCACGCCGTCGCGGTAGGCGAGGGCCAGCACGGTGGTGCCGTGCGGGAAGCTGTCGGGGTCGGCACGGACGTGGTCCGGGAAGGGCTTGCGGGTGGGCAGCAGGTCCGGGCGGTGGGCGGTCAGGAACTCGGTGAAGGACGCGGTACCGGGAGTGAAGAACTCCTCCCCCAGCCGTCCGCCTTGCTCACTCGCCGTCATCGTGTTTCCCCCTGGTCGTCTCCGGGCCGACAAACGAGTCCTACCTGAAGTCCACGGAGCGGAAACACGGGTGGGGTTTCGGTGGGGGTCAAAGGGCTTTGCGGCGTACCAGTACGGCCAGGACCACCAGCCCCGGAATCAGCGGCAGCCACACCGTCAGCAGGCGGTAGCCGAGGACCGCCGAGGCGGCGGCCGCGCCTGGGGCTCCGCTCGCCGTGAGGGCGAAGGCGAGGGCGGCATCGAGGGAACCGAGGCCACCGGGCGTGGGCAACAGCGCGGCGGCACTGCTGGCGGCGACGTACAGGAGGGCCACCCGGGCCGGGGCCAGGGAGAGGGCGACGGCCTGCGCGACGGCGATCAGGACGAGGGCGTGCAGGGCGGCGAAGGCCAGTTGGCCGCCCCAAAGCGCCGCCGCCCGGGACGGGTTGGCGTGCACGGCCCTGATGTCCGCCAGGACGGTCGCGAGCGCGCGCCGGCACCGCGACCAGGCCAGCAGGAGGCTCACGCACACGACGGCGGCGAACAGGGCGGCGAGGACCGCGAGATGGGACCGCGGCATCCGCAGCACGCCGGGGCAGACCGCCAGCAGGGTGACGATCAGGACGGCCCGGACGACCGCGGCGGCGGTCCCCTTGACGGCGAGGGCGCTCACGGCGCGCCCCGCACTCAGACCGCAGCGCATGAGGAAACGGAGGTTCACCGCACCGGCGCCGAGCCCGGCGGGCAGCAGGTGGTTGGCGGCACCGGCGGCGAACTGCGCGGCCACCAGCCGTCCTTGGGGCAACCGCGGTACGACCGCGCCCTGTTGGGCCAGCGCGGCGCACACCCAGGTGGCGGCGGCCGCGACCCCGCCCACCAGCAGCCAGCCCTGATCGGCGACGGCGAGCCGCACGGCCCCGCGTTCCAGCATCGGCCAGTGCCGCCGGGCCAGACAGGCGGCGCCGACCAGGACGGCGAGGGTGACGGCGGTCTGCCAGTAGACCCGCCTTCGAGGAGTGCTGACGACGACCGGCCCGGACGTCACCGCACACCACCCGCGACCCCCGTGAACCCCGCCAACGCCGGGAACGCCGGGAACGCCGACCGCACGAGCCCCGCACGGGCCGTGAAGGGCTCAAGCGTCCACCGCCGCCACCCTCCGAACCGGACCGGCGCGAACGCCGTCCGCCGCCCTCCATGCCGAACCGGCACCGGCGTCACCCGCCGCCACCCACCGGCCCCGACCGACACGGACGTCACTCGCCGCCACCAACCGGTCCCGAGGGGCACGGACGTCACCCGCCCCCACCCACCGGAACCGGCCGACACGGACGTCACCCGCCCCCACTCACCCGCCCCGACCGGCACGGGCGTCATTCGTGACCACCGTCCGGGCCCGGCGGGGCCAGTCGGACCAGTACCCCGTCCGTCTGGTACGGCGTCCAGTGGCGGGCGTACTTGGCCGTGGCGCCGTCCGGGGCCGTGAGGTAGGCGACCGGGATGCGGCGGGCCGTGGCGCGGATCTCGGCCGCGGTGGAGTTGGCGTTGTGGCCGCCGGTCGCCGCGGAGGAGCAGCCGGTGTAGTAGGCGACGGGGATGGCCTCGTGCCCGGTGAGCAGACAGGGCGGGCGGACGCCGAGGCGGTGCAGTTCGGCCGCGGTGCGCTCCCATCCCTGCCGGGAGGCGGTGGAGTTGGAGACCGTGCGGTGCAGGACGCTCAGCTGAACGGCCAGATGCAGGGTGAGTCCGATGGCGAGCAAGGTCGCGGCCACGGGACGCCAGGTGCCGTTCGGCCTGGTGGCCAGGTGGAGCACCGCTTCGGCGACCGGCAGCGCGAGCAGCGCGTAGGCGGGCAGCAGGAAGCGCGGCGCGGCGTATCCGATCATGAACAGGTACGGCACGGCCGCCGTGACGGCGCAGGCGAGCGGGACCAGGGTGCGCTCGGTGCGGCCCGCGCGGACGGCGACGACGAGCCCGAGAACGGCGAGCACAGGGAGGACGTACCACCACGCGGTGACCAGCGGATTCGGCATCGATCCGGTGCACGGCCGGCACAGCGCGCGCCCCGCCAGGCTGCGCAGCTGGTCGTCGACGGCCATGTTCCAGCCGAGGCCGCCCTGGATGCGGGAGGCCTCGTGCAGCCGCTCACCCAGGCCGCCGAAGGACACGTACGCCTCGATGATCCACTGCACGGCGCCGAGGGCGAGCCCCGTGACGAGCGCGGCGAGCGGCCGCCACCGCCGGGACATGACCGCGAACACGAACAGGGGCACCGTCACCCACACCGCGTCCGTGGGCCGCATCCACGCCATGAGGGCGGCGCCGGCCAGGACACCCCAGACGTGGCCCTTCAGGAAGCAGCCCACGGCGATCAGCGCGCCGATGGCGACCCAGTAGTTGGGCATGGCCTGCGGGCCGTAGAAGATCGTCACCCACAGGGAGGCGAACAGCGCCCCCGCGCCCGCCAGGACCCGGAACCGGAACAGTCCGCGCCACACGCGCAGGCCCAGATAGAGGCCGAGTCCTGAGAGCACGGCGAGGTAGACGCGCAGCAGTTCCGTGGACGTCGACCAGGAGGCGATCGGCGCCACCAGGAGGGAGACGCCGCGGGCGCGCGGTGCGCTGAAGAAGGCGGGTGGCGCTCCGGAGCCGACCTGGCTGACGTAGACCGCCTCGTCCCAGCCGAGGCCCATTCCCGGCCGTACGAGCAGCAGTTGCGCGAGGGCGAAGACCCCGGCGACGGCCGCGAGCAGTGCGTCGCCCTTCCAGTACCGGAACGTGACGGGCACGGTCACCCTGTCGCTCCGTCGTCCTTCGGCAAGCAGGGCATTCATGCCGTGCGCCATCGTCCACCCCTTACCCCGTCGATGCCACGGAGGTGCTCGGCCCTGGTCAGGAGCCGCAAAAAGAACAGAAACAGGGACAAATTAACCCGCAGCCGCGCCGCGCGCACCGCAATGTTCGCCCACTTGTATGACGATCGGTCATATGGATCGAGTTCCGTATGGGGCGGATCAGTCGTGCGGGAACGAGTGATGCTCGTGCGCGACGAGCCAGCGCCCGTTCTCCTTGCGCAGACCGAACGTCAGCCGCAGCCGAAGGGTGGGGTGTTCGGCGAGTTCCTCCGGCGTCGCGCAGCGCAGCAGCGCGTGGGCCCAGGCGACGTCGGGGCCGGCGGTGACGTCGAGAGTCTCGATGTCGAAGCAGGCGCCCTGGGCCTGCCAGGCGAAGAACGGCGGCCAGGCGGCCCGATAGGCGGCGAGTCCATGGATGCCGTGGTGGGGCGGCGGTACGTCGTACATGACGAGATCCTCGGCATGGTCGGCGACGACGCCGTCGAGGTCGCCCCGGTGGACGGCATCGGCCCACTTCGTGATCAGCGCGCGGATCTGCGCGGCGTCGTCGGTCCCGGCGGTCTCCTCGGCCACGGTGGCGGCTCCCTCCTGCGTCCCCCTCTCGCTGCGTCTCCCTGTGTCCCGGGCCATGGGCATCGCATGACCGGGTGGCACACTCTCCAGTGTGCCGCTGACATTCGACGACCTGCTCGTTCGCGCCCGCTCCCTCGTGCGGGGCGACCGGCGCGCGCTCCTCGGCATCGCGGGCAGCCCCGGCGCGGGCAAGACGACGCTCGCCGAGACTCTGGTGCGCGAGCTGAACGCCGGTGGTGAGCCGTGGGTGGCGCATGTCCCGATGGACGGTTTCCATCTCGCCGACGTCGAACTGGACCGGCTGGGGCTGCGGGACCGCAAGGGCGCGCCGCCCACCTTCGACGCGGCGGGCTGTGCGGCGCTGCTGCGGCGGTTGCGCGCCGAGGAGGACGGCGACGAGGTCGTGTACGCGCCGGGCTTCGAGCGGGTGCTGGAGCAGCCGATCGCCGGGGCGGTGCCGGTGCCGCCGTCCGCCCGGCTGGTGGTGACCGAGGGGAACTATCTGCTGCTGGGCACGGGCGCGTGGCCGCGGGTGCGGGAGCAGCTGGACGAGGTGTGGTTCTGCGAGCTGGAGGAGGACGAGCGGATCCGGCGCCTGGTGGCCCGCCACGAGGAGTTCGGCAAGGGGCACGACGAGGCGGTGGCCTGGGTGCTGCGCACGGACCAGCGCAACGCCGAGCTGGTCGCGACGACCCGGGACCGGGCCGACCTGGTCGTGCCGGTCGCCGCACTCGACACACCGGGGCGTCAGGCGGCGTCGTAGACGCGCGGACCGGCCGACGGTGTGTCAGGCCTCGTCGTAGGCCTGCCTGGCCGCCTCCACCTCACCGAGGTGCTCGGTCGACCACTCGGCCAGGTGCGCGAAGAGCGGGGCGAGGCTGCGGCCCAGTTCACTGATCTCGTACTCGACGCGCGGCGGCACCTCCGGGTGGTACGTCCGCACGACCAGCCCGTCCCGTTCCAGCTGGCGCAGCCGCTGGGTCAGCACTTTCGGCGTGATCCTGGTGATGCGCCGCTCCAGCTCGACGAACCGCTGCCGGCCGTGCGCGTGCAGGCTCCACAGGATCGGGGTGGTCCAGCGGCTGAACACGATGTCCACGACCGGGCCTATGGGGCAGGCGAGTTCAGGTTCCGTGGCGGTGTCGGCGACCCGCATCCGCATCCCTCCGAGGTAGTCACTTTCCTCTAGGTACCTACTATATCCACGGTGTTAGCGTCCCTTCATCGGCAACAAGGCCGGTTTCACAAGGGAGTTGCTCATGATCGTGGTGACGGGGGCGACGGGGAACGTCGGCCGGGAGCTCGTCCGGACGCTGGCCGCATCCGGTGCCCGGGTGACGGCGACGTCCCGGCGGATCGCCGAGGGGGATGTGCCCGACGGGGTCCGGTCGCTGCGGGCGGAGTTGACGGACCCCGAGAGCCTCAGGCCCGTGTTCGACGGCGCGGAGGCGCTGTTCCTGCACGACGGCGGACCCGTCGCGCATCTGCTCGACGTGCCGCATCTGCTGGACGTGGCGAAGGCCGGCGGGGTGCGGCGGGTCGTGCTGCTGTCGTCGCTGGGCGTGCTGACCAGGCCGGAGTCGGCCTCGCACGGCGGCACGGGCCGGGCCATCGAGGAGGCCGTACGGCAGTCGGGCCTGGACTGGACGGTGCTGCGGCCGGGCGGCTTCCACTCCAACGCGTTCCAGTGGGCGCAGTCCGTACGCGAACAGCGCACCGTCGCCGCGCCGTTCGGCGACACCGGCCTTCCCACGGTCGACCCGGCCGACATCGCGGCCGTGGCGGCGGTGGCCCTGCGCGAGGACGGACACGCGGGCCAGGCCTACGAGTTGACCGGTCCCGCGGTCGTGACGCCCCGTCAGCAGGCGGCGGCCCTCGGGGAGGCGGTGGGTGAGCCGGTCGGGTTCGTCGAGCTGGGCCGGGACGAGGCCCGGGCGCGGCTGCTGCGGTTCATGTCCGAGCCGGTGGCGGACACCACCCTCGACGTCCTCGGCGCACCTACGGTGGTCGAGCAGCGGGTCAGCCCGGACGTGGAGCGTGTCACGGGCCGGGCGCCGGGGTCGTTCGCGGACTGGGCGCGCCGGAACGCCGCCGCGTTCCGCTGAGGCTGCCCGCTGGACAGGGGGTCACGTGTACAGCGTCAACTCCGGCTCCCCGTGGGCGTCTCCGGCCGTCTCGCCGATGACGGCGGTGAAGGCCTCGGTGTGCACGGTCAGGCCGGAGGCGCTCTGCTCGAACGTCGGCAGGAACTGCCGGCCGGGTCCGTAGCGCACCGCGAAGACGTGCAGGCCCTCGGGCGCGTCCGGCACCGGCCCGGCCTCCAGGGCCGTCGACGAGACCAGATGCCGCCAGCCCTCGTCCGGGTTGCCGTAGCCCCGGGGGTCGGCGGCGAGGGCGAACGCCGCCTGTTCCTGGGTCTGCTGCGAACGGGCGTCGAAGTGGTCGACACCTTCCGACTCGGGGTGTGTCAGCCGCAGTTCACCGGCGGCGACGACCTCGGCGTCGGCGGTCCGGCGCACCCGGTCGCCGTCGTCCACGGCGTAGGGCAGCCCGGCGAGCAGGTAGGGCGTGCCGGGGAGGCGTTCCACCGCGACCGTCATCCACAGGCTCGTGCCGTCGGTGACGTACAGGGACCGCACGTGCCGCAGGACGTGGTCGCGGCCGACGGCGGGCTTGGTGACCAGCTTGGCCGCGAGGCCGTCGGTGCGCAGGTCGCGGACGCGGACCTCGCCCATCGGCCGGCACAGCAGGAAGCCGTCGACGACCGGGCCGAAGCCGTGCTGGCGGTTGACGGCGGCGGGCAGGTAATAGGTGCCCGCGGCCTCGACCAGCGCCGGGGTCATGCGGTCGTCGAAGGCCACCGAGACCGTCCCGGCGCGCAGTTGATGCCGGGTGGGGACCGTCGACGGCTGCCGGTGCCAGCGTGTGGTGTCCTGGATCTGCCAGACCAGCATCCACGCGAAGTGGCCGTCGACGCCTCCGTCGTCCTTGACGGCGTGCCGGGCCCAGCGGCTGTCGCCCCGGTAGCGGCCGAGGTCGGAGCCGATGCGGGCGCCGAAGTAACGCAGTCCCAGGACCGATTCGAAGGCGGAGTGCTGCTCGCTGTAGCGCGGGCCGCCGTTGTCGAAGCCGCCGTTCGTCAGGCGGGCGTCGATGTAGCGGGCGAGCGCCTCGCCGTCCTCGGCGAAGATCTCCGCGCCGCTGACCCGGTGGGCCTGGGCGAGGAAGGACAGGGAGATCGGGCCGTAGTTGTTGTCGTACGCCCCGCCGTGCTCGGGCGGCAGCAGTGCGCCCCGGTCGGCGACCCGGTGGTCGCGGATCTTCTCGACGTACAGCCCGATGGCGCGGTCGTGGACCGACTCAGCTTCCTCCGGCGGGAGATGGCGGGCGAGCATCAGGCCGCCGACGACACAGCCGATCGCCTGGTTACCGGCCTCCTGCGGGTTGAAGAAGGTCGCCTCGGTGAGCCAGCGCCAGTATCCGTGGGCCACGTCGAGCAGTTCGGCGCGCTGGGCGTCGTCGACCAGACCGTCGGCCGCGTCGAGGAGGTTCACCGCCTGGAGCAGCGCCCAGACGGTGCTGGGCCAGTCGCCGATGGGGTGGGCGCCGGCGGCGAGGACGTAACGGGCGTACGGCAGGCCGGAGTTGCGGACCCTGAGGTTCGGGTAGCCGGGGTTGTCGTCGACGTAGACGCGCTCGCGCAGATGGAAGGCGAGGCTGCGGCGGACCGCCTCGGGCAGCCGGTCGTCCTTGGTGCGCTGCCAGGTGAAGGCGAGCAGGGAGGTGATGCCGAGGGAGGTGTCGCCGATGTCGTCGTCGCAGTCGGGGTGTTCGAGGTTGCCCTCGGGGGTGAGGCGGGCGAGGGCCTGCTCGGTGACGTCGGCGAGGACGGCGTCGTACGCCTCGGGGGTGTCCGGCAGGTCGTGCAGCGGGCCGAGCTGGCGGGGGAGGTGCAAGGAGATCAGCCCTTCATGCCTGAGAGGTGGCGCGCAGTGCGAGGGTCAGGGTCTGGGGCCCGTGCCCACCGAGGTAGACACGGTTCCCGGTCGTCGCGTCGGTGCCGCCGGCCACGGTGTAGTCCTGCCCCGGGTCGTAGCGCAGTACGTCGCTGCGGTCCGGTCCGGCGAGCGGTTCGCCTGTCTCGACGGTGGCCTCGACCCGGATCTCGTCGTCGCCGACGCGGTAGGTCACGGGCTCGGTCGTCATGCACCAGCGTCCGTCGCCGAGCGGTACGGCGCCCTGCGGCTCGCCGCCCGGCCGGAAGGTCAGTTCGAGGGCCCAGGGCACCGTGGGGCCGCTGATGTCGATGCGCAGGTCGGCCCCGTCGTCCCGCAGGCCGACCTCGACCCGGGTGGTGTGGGAGACCTCGTCCTGAGGGCGGTCGGGGAAGGCCATGGCCGCGGAGAAGCGGCCCTCGTCCACCAGGCGGTAGGCGCCGTCGTCGCGCCTGCGGTCCTTCGGGAGCGGCTGGTAGTAGGCGCTGGTGAGGGTCTGGGTGAGCCGGTACCGGTGGTCGGCGAGCCGTTCCATGTCGGCGGCGCGGAAGGGGCCCAGGTCGAAGAACGTCCGCGAGAGGCGGACCGCGTCGAGGACGGCGGCACCGGCGAACAGGCGCAGGAAGGTGGGGTTGCAGGCCAGGCCGGAGCGGATGCGCCGGTGCTCGGGCACGTCGGAGCCGCCGTACACCACGGTGTGCGCGGTGGCCGAGGCGTGGGCGGCGAGGCGTGCGGTGGGGAGGTACCGGTCGCGCGGGAGTTCCTCCGGGTCCGGGGCCGGCAGGGCGCGGGCCAGATCCGGGGTGAGGAGGGTCTGGGCGAGCAGGTCGGGGTCGTGGATGCCGTCGGCGGCCGCCAGGCGGGCCGCGCGGGCGAAGTCGCCCCGGCCGGTGCGGATCGCGAGCAGCCGGTAGTGCGGCAGGTAGGGCCACAGCGCGAACGACATCCGCTGGTCCTGGCGGCGCGAGTGGACGGTCTCCACGGTGCCGTCCGGCCTGATCAGGTCCAGGGTCGCGGTGAGGTTGCGTTCGACGACGTCCACCAGGTCGGGACGCCCGAGCACCTCGGCCAGCACCAGCAGCGCCGGGTTGGTCACGATGGACGCGTAGACGGCGCTGCGTTCCGAGTACAGGCCGTCGGCGTCGATGTCGACGCCCTCGGCGAGCCACTCCTCGGCGCGGGCGAGCAGCCGCTCGTCGGGGAACGAGCGGTGCAGCCGGGCCAGCGCCGCGGACAGCTCCCAGCGGTGGTTCGGGGTGTGCACGCCACCCGTCAGGAGGCTTTCGGCGGCGGCACCGGCGATCTCGGCGAGCGCCGCCGTGACGTCGGCCAGTTCGGGCCCCGCGCCCGAGGCGAGGACGTGCGCGTCGCACACGTCGTTGACGGTGAACGCGGAGTCCGGCGGCGACTGCACGTTGTCGCCGCCCGCGAAGAGGCCGGAGGGCGTCTGCACGGACCGCAGGGCACGCAGGTGGGTCAGCGCGGCGGCGACGGCCCGCTCGCTGCCGTACTGGGCCGACTCCGGCGAGCGGTACGCCGCGACCAGGGTCTTCACCCGCCGGGCCAGGGCGCGGTGCGGCTCGATGAATTCCGCCGACGGGTCGGCCGACCCGTCGGCGGCGAGCGCCGCCGCGCGGACGAACTCGTGGTCGATCGCAGCGGGCAAGGTCAGTCCTTCAGACCGGCGTTGATGTCGGCGCCCATGACGTATTTCTGAAAGACCAGGAAGATGGCGATCAGGGGGATCATGGAGATGACCGATGCGCCGAGCAGGACCGACCAGTTGATGTTCTCGGCGCCGACGATGCTCTGGATGCCGATCTGGACGGTGAACTTGTCCGGGTCGTTGAGCATCAGCAGCGGCCAGATGTAGTCGTTCCACCGCCACTGGAAGGACAGGATGGCGAGGGTCAGCATGATGGGCCGGGAGAGCGGCACCATGATCCGCACGAAGATCGACAGCTCCTTGGCGCCGTCGATGCGGGCCGCTTCCACGAGTTCGTCGGGGACCGTCAGGAAGAACTGGCGGAACATGAAGCATCCGGTCGCGGTGAGCACGGCCGGGAGGATGATTCCGGCGAACGAGTTGTAGAGCCCGAGGTCGCGGACCACCAGGAACGACGGGGCCAGCATGACCTCGCCCGGCAGCATCGTGGTGGCCAGGATGCAGAGGAAGAACGCCTTGAGCCATCGGTTGTCGTACTTGGCCAGCGCGTACCCGGTGCAGCAGCTGACACCCACCGTGAGGATCGTCGTGATCACGCACACGAGGGCCGTGTTGATGAAGTACTGGGAGAAGTTGGCGCTGTCCCACGCCGCCTTGAATCCCGACAGGGTGGGGTTGTGCGGGACCAGCGTCAGCGGATAGGAGAACAGGTCGCTGGCCGGCTTGAAGGAGCTGAGGACGAACCACAGCACCGGGATGCCGTACAGGCACGCCATGAACCACAGCAGTGCCGTCGCGGACACCGCCTGCCGGAGCCCGCCGCTGCGCGCCTTGCCCGTCCGCTTCTTGGAGACCCCTCGTCCGGAACCGGTGTCGACCTTGCGTGGCATGTCTGTGGTTGTCATCGGTTCTCCACCCGTCGGTTGACGATCAGCTGGATGATCGCGACGGCCATCAGGATGAGCATGAGCACGAACGACGCGGCGCTCGCGTAGCCGATCTGGCCCCGTTTGAAGCCGGTCTCGTAGATGTACTGGACGAGCAGGTTGTTCGATGTGCCGGGGCCGCCCTTGTTGAGGGCGACGAACACCGGGTACTCCTTCATCGCGTTGATCGTGTTGAGCAGGATGACGATGAACGAGGTGGGGGCGATGCTCGGCAGGGTGATGCTGAAGAACTGGCGCCAGGGGCCGGCGCCGTCGAGCGAGGCGGCCTCGTAGTACGACACCGGTACGTTCTTGATCGCCGCGATGAACAGCAGCATGGTGAAGCCCGTCCAGGCCCAGGCCGCCGCCATCACGACCACGAGCAGCGAGAGGTCCGCGTTGGACTGCCAGGGCACGGCGTCTCCGCCGAACTTCTCGATGACGTAGTTGACCAGTCCGAAGTTCTCACCGAACATCCACCGCCACAGGACGCCCACGACGATGGGCGACAGCAGCCACGGGATGAAGAAGATGATCCGGGCGACCGACCCGCCCTTGGCGTGCTTGCTCACCACCAGGTTGGCGGCGAGCAGGGAGACCACGAAGTTCAGCGGGACGAACAGGACGGTGTACAGCAGCGTCCGGGTCAGCGCGTCGTAGAACGTGGAGTCCCCGAACAGGTTGTGGTAGTTGTCCAGCCCGATCCACTGGAACGCCCCCACGCCCGTGTAGTTGGTGAACGAGTAGAGGAGCCCGATCACCGCCGGCCAGACGAAGAACAGCGAGAAGAGCACGACGTTGGCCGCGATGAGGACGAGCGGCGCAAGGGTGTACTTGCTGCGTCTCCTGGGCGGACTCGGTGAGCTCACCGACACGACCGAGGCGCGTTTTGTCATCTTCCTGTCTCCGTGCTGGTGGAAGGGATTGCTGTGGGCTCAGGCCCTGAGCCCGGCGTCGGAAGGGCGGCCGGCGCCGGGCGGCGGGGTGGGGACGCCGCCGCCCGGTCGCTGGTGGCCTGCGATCAGCCGCCGACCTGCTGGTTGTAGCCGTCCACGATGTTCTGCAGAGCCTTGTCGGCCGACTGCTGGCCGTTGATCGCCTTGCCGAGCTCCGTCTTGGTCGGGTCCTCGGTGAGGCTCTTGCCCTTCAGCACCCACTCCGTCTGCGCGTTGTTGAAGTAGCCGGAGATCGGGTCGTACAGCGGGATCTCCTCGTTGTAGAGCTTGAACGCCGCCTGCGCCGCCTCGGACTTGAAGGGGTACGTCGGGTTCAGACCGCTCTCGACCGGCAGGAAGCCGGACGTCTCGCACAGGACCTTGTAGTGGGCCGGCTCGTACAGCCAGGACAGGAACTTCGTCGCGGCCTTGGCGGCGTCGCCGTTGTTGTTGAAGCCGACGACCATGCCGCCGGCGTTGACGTCACTGGCCTGCACCGGCTGGGCCGGGGTCGGGACGCTCGCCCACTCGAACTTCTTGATGCTGTCCGAGAAGGAGGCGACCTGCCACACGCCGGACCAGTACGCGACGACGTCACCGCTCTGGAACATGGCGGACGGGTCGGCGCCGGAGGTCCACACCGACTTCGGCATGGTCTTGTCGTCGTTCCAGCCGACGAAGGTGTTCACGGCCTTCTTGGTCGCCGCGTCCACCGAGAACTTGCCGGAGTCGTCGGCGTGGACGTACTTGCCGCCCAGCTCGTACACCATGGCGCGCAGTCGCGACGGCGACTGGTCGAAGGTCAGGGAGTACTTGGCCTTCGTCTTCTCGCGGACCTTGTTGGCCGCCTTGATGAACTCGTCCCAGGTCCAGGTCTTCGACGGCTCGGTCGGGTAGGAGACGCCGGCCTTCTCGAACAGCGACTTGTTGATGTACATGCCGGACGCGGTGACGTCCGAGGGGATGGAGAGCACCTTCCCCGACGAGTCCTTCGCGAGGAAGTTCTGGTTGATGTTGTTGCTCTTCTTGTCCGCGATGGACTTGAGGTCGAGCAGCTTGTTCGACCAGATCGGGTCCAGCGCCGGGACGGCGGCGACGTCGGGCAGGGAGTTCGCCTGCGCGGCGTTGTGCAGCTTCGTGGTGTAGCCGTCGTAGGGAATGTTGACGAGCTTGACGGCGACGCCGGTCTCCTTCTTGTACTGCGCCACCATCTTCTTCCAGCCCGCGTCCTGTCCCGGAACCGTGGAGATCCAGAACGTCAGCGACTTGGAGGTGCCGCCCGAGTCGGAGCCACCGCCACAGGCGGTCAGCAGCAGGGCACCTGCCGAAGCCACGGCAGCGAGGGGAACCAGGCGGCGCACACCGCCGCGGCCGAGTCGGCGAGAGCGCCGCACACCCACAGTGGTCATCTTCGATCCCATTTCGTGATTAGGGGACGGAGCACGGCGCCGACAGGGGCGGCACGGGTGCATTGTGCAAGAAAGGGGTGCTTTCCGAGGGCGCGGCCTCGCCCGGCCGCGTCGCCTTGACGGATGGGATCCCCGGCCATGAGGGCCGTCGTCGCACGAGCTCACCCTCGTGCGGCTGCCGTACGTCGTGTACGGCCGGGACGCTCACCCTGAGCCGGTGTTCCCGACCGGCTTAGAAAGCGCTTGTCCGGACATTGGCAGACCGACGCGAAACCGTCAATCCTTCGTCCGCACGGCGTGGGTCACGGTTTGGACTCCCCTGGCCACCGCGAGCCGTGCGGCCCCCACGACGGTGCCCAGCTCGCCGAGCGTGCTGCTGACGACCTCGGTGGGCCAGCTCAGCCGGTGCAGCTCGGCCCGCACCCCTGGCAGGAGCTGCGGATCGGAACCGGTGCTGCCGCCGAGGACGAGCAGTCCGGGGTCGAGCACGGCGGTCACGGCGGCGGCCAGCCGGCCGACGTCCACGGCGTGCCGGTCGACCACCGCGCGGGCCGCGGCCCGCCCCTCGCCGGCCAGCGCGAAGAGCTGCTCCGCGGTCCGCGGGCAGGGCCCCTCGCCGTCCTGCCAGGCCTCCTGGGCCCGGCGCAGCAGGGAGCGGGCGCCGATGTACTCCTCCAGCGCCTCGTGGCGGGGCTGGAGGTCGTCATCCCAGGGGTAGGGCAGCCGGGCGACCTCTCCGGCGGCCCCGTTGGCGCCCGAGAGCACCCTGCCGCCGACGACGATGCCGAGACCGATACCGACGCCGATCCGCAGGTAGCCGAAGGTGTGGCGGCCCTGGGCTGCGCCCTCGTGCAGCTCGGCGAGGGCGGCGCAGTTCACGTTGTTCTCGAGGTGGACGGGCACGCCCCGGGGCAGCGTGACGGCCACGGCGTCGAAGACGGGCCCGGCCTTGGCGGTGGCGGGCCGCATGCCCGCGCCGTCCTGCTGCGCGGTGACGTCACCGACGGCGACGACGATGGAGCGCACGGGCGCGTCCCCGGGCAGCGTGAAGAGCGCCTCGCGCACGACCTCGGCGGCGTCGGCCCGGGAGCCGGTGGCCTCGGCGAGCAGGGAGCCGTCCAGGGCACAGCCACGGACCCGGGTGAGGGCCGGCCCCAGGTCGATGGCGAGTACGGCACCGGCGGCGGGTCCGAGCCGGTAGACGGCGGCGTTGCGGCCCGTACCGCTGGACGCGGTGCCGGAGTGGGCGGCGAGCCCGACGCTCTCCAGCTCCGCGACGGCGGAGGACACCGTCGGCTTGGACAGCCGCGCCAAACTCGCCAACTGCGGCCGCGTCGCACTGCCCGCCTGGGCCAGCACGGTAAATACGGCGTTGGCGCTTTCGGTCAGACGGGGGGCAACAACCACGTCATATTCCACATATCCCCCACAGATCACGGGCCGCCCTCCCGGTTCGATCGCGTTCGATCGGCTCTGCGGGAGGCGGCGACGGTATGGCTCGGGCGGCACCCGTTCCCGCCCCCGCGGCGGCCCGGACGGGCCTACCCAGCGGTCGAGTGTGTGATGCCTCTTGACGCACTGTACTTCGTTAGTTAACTTCCTAACGAACGTCACGGTACTCGCCTGCCGTGGTCCGTCAGAAGCCCGTCCCGGGGCTTCCCTAGCTCCTGAACTGCCCTTCCTCCAGGCACGGTTCGCCCGCCGTCGCAGCACTACGCAACGACGAAAGAGGATCCGTGCAGGAAGCCTCGTTTTCCGGCCCTCTCGTGCTCGGCATCGACGTGGGCGGCACCAAGACGCACCTGCGGGCGCTCGCGGGAGACACCCCGGTCGCCGACCATGTGCGCTTCAGTGTGGGCTGGCGGCCGCACGACCCCGTGGCCGCCGCCGGCTGGCTGGCCGCGCTGATCGCCGAAGCCCTGCCGCCGGGCGTCCGCCCTTCCACACTCGCCGTGGGCGGGCACGCCTGTGAGACCCCTCGCCAGTGCGCCCAGATCCGCACCGCACTGCAACTCCACTTCGACGTCCCCGCGCTGGTCGTGGGCGACGCCGAGCTCCTCGCGCCCGCAGCGGGCCTGGACAAGGGCGTCGGCCTGGTCGCCGGGACCGGTTCGGTCGCGGTGGGCAGGACCGCCGACGGCGCGCTCGTCCAGGTCGGCGGCTGGGGCGCGGTCCTCGGCGACGAGGGCGGCTCGGCCGGTCTGGTCCGCGAGGCCGCCCGTGCCGTATGGGCCGCCCACGACCGCGGGGAGGAGCCCGACGCACTCGCCGCCGGGCTCGTCGCCGCTTTCGAGGTGCCCGAAGTACCGGCCCTCGGCGCGGCACTCGAAGGCGCCCAGGACGTCTCCGCCGAGTGGGGCCGGCACGCCCCGGCCGTGTTCGCCGCCGCCGCAGCGGGCTCGCGCCTCGCCCGCACGGTGATCGCCGAAGGCGGCCGCGCCCTCGCCGCCCTGGTCGGACGCCTCGCCGCACGCGGCGTCGCGGTCGACGACGTGGTGGTGGCGGGCGGCACGATCCTCGCCCAACCCCTCTTGTACGACGCCTTCACCACCGCCCTCGCCGACAGCGTCCCCACAGCGCGGCCACAGCCGCTGCGGGTGCCGCCGGTCGAGGGGGCGGTGGCACTGGCGCGTTCACTTCTGTGACACCCGTCGGACGCCGGGCCCACCCCCGTCCGACACAACTCGCCCGTAGATCTTCGCTCGTACGCCGCAGAAAGCGCATACGGCCTGTCCGTCCTTCCGCGCCGCACGGCAGTCCTTCGCACGACTCCCCCGGCCGCACGGCCGAAGAACTCCAGAGCAGAACTCAAGAGAGGCAGCCGCATGCCGTCCACCGCCGGGCACCGCTCGCACACGCCGGCCACTGAACTCGCCCCGAGCAGAAGAGGGTTCCTCCGCACCTCCCTGGGTGTCTCGGCCGGGGTGCTGGCCGCGCCCACCTTCGCCTCCTGGCTGGGTGCCGCCGACGCCAAGGCCGCCACGGCCCCGCTCGCGTTCGTCGACGACTACAGGACCAACCTCCCGACGAACCTCACGCCCGAGACCAACGCGGTGGTCCGTGCGCTCGGCGGGTTCGCGCAGATATGGAAGACCGGCGGCGCCTGGAACACCGGCACGCCCCTGCGGCCCGAGATACTCCGCGCCAACATGCGCTACTGCGCCCGCATCACCGCCGCGCGCACGGACGCACAGGCGAAGGAGGCGTTCCTCTACGACCGCCAGCACCAGAGCTACGCGCTGATCGCGGGCCTGGGTCCGCTGGCCGACCTGTACAAGGCGGGCGCGAAGGCCGTCACGTCGATCACCAGCGCCCCGGACGGCACACCGCCCGCCAAGATCGACGACGCGGTCCCCGCGGACGCCCCGGCCGGCTCCGCGCTCGGCGCCGGCTCGCACGACTCGGCGCTCGGCAAGGTCGCCGAACTGGTCGACACGGTGCGCGGCACCTGGGCCTCGGGCAACCCGTCCAAGTACGCCTACCAGTACCCGCGTCCCTGGCGCATGAACGAGGACAGCGAGGTCGTCGACACCGGCGCGAAGGACCCGCTGGGCTTTCCCGTGTACGACTCCGAGGTGGTCGTCGCACCCCAGCTGCTGCGCCAGCGCAACACCTCCCCGACCGACGACGGCGGCTTCCCCAGCGGCCACACCAACGCCTTCCACCTGGCGGGCCTGGCCTACGCGTACGCCGTGCCGGAGCGTTTCCAGGAGCTGGTGACGCGGGCCTTCGAGCTCGCCCACACCCGGATCATGGCGGGCATGCACTCCACGGTCGACGTCATGGGCGGCCGCATCATGGCCACCGCCCTCGCCGCCGCCACGCTGGCCGACCCGGCGAACGCCGACCTCAAGGCCGCCGCCCGCGCCCAGGCCCTCGCCTACTTCCAGGCGAAGACCGGCACCACGGCGGACACCCTCTTCGCCTACGCCCACCCGGCCTCCGGCGACGCCTACGCCGACCGCGAGGCCAACGCCCGCCTGGTCACGCCCAAGTTGACCTACGTCCTCACCCGGCACGGCCGCAGCGAGCCGCTCACCGTGCCCAAGGGCGCGGAGGTGCTGCTGGAGACGCGGCTGCCCTACCTGGACGCGGACCAGCGTCGCGAGGTGCTGCGCACGACGGCGCTGCCCTCCGGGTACGTCCTGCTCGACGGCTTCGAGCAGTGGGGCCGCCTCAACCTGTTCGCCGCGGCGGACGGCTACGGCTCCTTCGACTCCGATGTCACCGTCGCGCTCGACGCGTCGGCCGGCGGCTTCCGGGCGGCCGACAGCTGGCGCAACGACATCGACGGCTGCGGCGGGCTGACCAAGCGGGGCACCGGCACGCTCACCCTGACCGGCCACAACCGCTACACGGGCGGCACCGTCGTGAAGGAGGGCGTCCTGACCGCGGCCTCCGCGCACGCCCTCGGCCACGGCGACGTCCGCGTCTCCGGCGGCAGCCTCCAGGTGGCGACGGCCAAGTCGGTGCAGATCCACGGCAGTTACGCCCAGGAGTCCGGCACGCTCGAGGTCACCCTGCGCGCGGGCCGCGGGCCCGCCCTGGAGGTCACGCGGCGCGCGCTGCTCGGCACGGGCAGTGTGCTGTCGCTGCGCCTCGACGCCGAGAAGCCGCCGGCCGCCGGCAGTGTGGTCCGCGTGCTGAGCGCGGCGGGGCTGCGCGGCCGGTTCGACCGGGTGGAGCTGAACTCCGAGACGCTGCGGGCCGTACCCGTCTACACGGCGGAAGGTCTGTCGGTACGACTCCTGAAGCGGTGACGTCCCCGCGGGGCGGGAGCTGATGCAGAGTAGGCGCATGAGGCGTCCTCGCATCGCTCCCGCTCCCGTGCGGCCCCGGTCATCGCGGGGCGGATGATGGCGCGCGAACTGCACACGGTCCTGGACCGGGAGCTCCTCCCCACCGCCCCCGCGCGCCCACCGCGACGGCGGCCCTGGCTCGTGCCGCTCCTGGTGTGCGTGCTGCTCGCCCAGATGGCCGTCGCGATGGTCACGACGGCGGTGCAGCAGACGCCGACCATCGACGAGCCCGTGTACGTGGCCACGGCCACCGACTATCTCCACGAGCACCGCGTCCGCTACAACCCCGAGCACCCGCCGCTGGGAAAGCTGCTGGTCGCGGCCGGCCTGGCGTTCGCCGACCCGCACTACGACCCGTCCTTCGCCGGAGACCAGGGGCAGGTCGGGCGGCATCTGCTGTACGAGTCCGGCAACGATCCCTGGCGGGTGATGCTGTGGGCCCGGTTGCCGGTGATCGTGCTGACGCTGGCGTTCGGGCTGGTCGCGTTCGCCTTCGCGCGTGACCTCATGGGCCCGGCGGGCGGGGTGGTGGCGCTCGCCCTCTACGCCTTCTCCCCCGACCTCATCGCCCATGGCTCCCTCGCGACCCTCGACGTACCGGCGGCCGGGTTCCTGCTGACGTCGGTGTGGCTGCTGTGGCGGGCCCGGCGCCGACCGCGGCTGTACGTGCCGCTCGCCGGGGTGGCGGCCGGGGCGGCGCTGGCCACGAAGATGAGCACGCTGGCGGCGGTTCCGGTGCTGCTGGCGCTGGCGGCGTGGTCGGTGTGGCGGGCGGACGCCGAGCCTGAGGCCGACGCCAGGGAGCGTAGGGCGGGGGACGTGGCGTCGGGTGTGGCGGGAGGCGCGGGCGGAGCGGCGTCGGTTGCGGAGGGTTCAGCGAGGAGCGCGGGCGGCGTCGCGCCCGGCGCCGATGGCATCACGCCCGGCGCAGGGCGCGTCTCACTGGTCGTGCGGAGTCGGCGCCCCGCGCTGCTGCGGGCCCTGGCCGGCGCCGTCGTCGTCGCGCTGGGCGCCCTGGTCGTCGTATGGGCGTCGTATCTCGCGGTCGATCCGCGGCTGCGGTGGGCGCCGCAGCAGCCGGTGCCGGCCGTGCGCGGGCTGCGCGCGGTGCTCGTCGATCTGCTGCCGTTCCCGGAGGCCTACCGGGACGGGATGCGGGTGCAGTTCGGGTTCGAGGACTATCCCTGGCAGGGCTTCCTGTTCGGGCGGCTCTACACCGGGTCCCTCTGGTACTACCTGCCGGCCGCGCTGCTGGTGAAGACGCCCCTCGGCATGCTCGCCCTGTGGGCCGCCGGTGCCGTCGCCGTCGTGGCGGTACGGCGGTTGCGGCCCGCGGCGCCCTATCTGCTGGTGCCCACCGCCGTGCTGCTCGGCGCGGCCATGACCGGCTCACGGGACTTCGGCACCCGGTACGCGATCTTCGTGCCGATGTTCCTGGCGGTGGCGGCGGCCGGGTTCCTCGCGGTGCGGTGGCGGTGGGCGGCGGCGGTGACCGGGGCGCTGGTGCTGTTCGTCGCGGGCAGCTCGCTGCGGACGTACCCCTTCTATCTGCCGTACTCCAACGAGGCGTTCGGGGGTCCGGACCAGACGCATCTGCGGCTGCACGACTCCAACGTGGACTGGGGCCAGGACCTGGGCCGGCTCGCCGACCGGCTCCGGGTGCGGTATCCGGGCGAGCGGATCTGGCTCGTGTACAAGGGTGCCGGAGTGCCGTCCTACTACGGCATCGAGGCGGCCGATCCGCGCAAGGCGCCGGTGGCCGAGGTGCGCGGACTGCTGGTCGTGTCGGACTCGGCGGCCGCGAAGGCCACGGGTCGGCTGGCCGAACTGATCGACAGCGCCCGTTCGATCGACCATATTGGTCATTCGATCACGGTCTATCGACGATGACACCCGTCCCTCGTGAGCCACTTGAGCATGCGTCCGCCGGGCTCCGGGGGCCGGTCCACAACCCCTGGTCACGGCGGTGCGTGAGCTATGTTGAGGCACTGTGGAAGACAAAGGAGACGCACCCGTGCCCTCGCTGCAGCAGGCACGTGCGCAGGCATCCGCGATCACTTCGGGCAAGTCGGTTCCGGAAGCGGAGGCCGCTCCGACTTCCCAGCTCAGGGCCCTCTTCGACCGGCCACGGCTGTCCCCGGGGCAGCGCCGGATCGCGCAGTATCTGATCGAGCACATCACCGAGGCGGCGTTCCTTTCGATCACCGATCTCGCGGAGCGCGTCGGCGTCAGCCAGCCGTCGGTGACACGGTTCGCGGCGGCGGTGGGGTTCAGCGGCTACCCGGCCCTGCGCGAGAAGTTGCAGTCGATCGCGCTGGGCACGCTGGCCGGCGGGCCCGCGGCGGCCGAGGAGAACCGCGGCAACGAACTCCAGGCCGCGGTGGACGCCGAGATCGAGAACCTGGAGAACCTGCGCCGGGACTTCGCCGACCCCGACCAGCTCATCGACGTCGGCCGCGAGTTGTCGGCCTCGACACCACTGACCGTCCTCGGGGTGCGCATCTCGGTGTCGCTGGCGGAGTACTTCGCCTACGCGGCCCGGCGCGTCCATCCCGACGTGCGGCTGGTGACGCTGGGCGGGAGCGTCGCCTACGACGCGCTGCTGCAGTCCCGTGAGGCGGGCGGCACCTGGGTGCTGGCGTTCTCCATGCCCCGGCACGCGCAGGAGACGCTCACGGCGCTGCGGGTCGCACGCAGCGCGGGTCTGAAGGTCGCCCTCATCACCGACCTGGCGCTCGGGGCGGTCGCCGACGAGGCGGACGTCGTCTTCGCCACCGGCACCGGCTCCCGCCTGGTCTTCGACTCCTACGCCGCCCCCGGCGTGATGGCCGCCGCACTGCTCCAGGCCATGACCGACGCCGACCCCGAGCGCACCCAGGCGCGGCTCGAGGAGTACGAGCAGATCTCCGAGCAGCACCAGTTCTTCCTGCGGGACTGACCCGCACCCTCCCCGGCCCCTTCGGCCACTCCCGACGAACAAACTCACACGGGGATCAATCGGATCAAATCACGCATGAATGTTTTCATACGTCTTGCAAAGAGGACGGCATATATAAATACTGCTCACGGATCGCGACCGGGCCGCTCCCGGGAGGCGTTCCGCACCCCCGTCCCCACAGCCGCCAGACCCCGCAGTTCCCGCAAGCACGGACATCCGAAGCCGCCGTCTCCTACCCGCGTCGGCGCCCCGGGTGCCCGGTCGGGCCTCGCCTGCGCGAGCGCCCGTGGTGGCGGCCCCGGTCATCCCCTAGGCCGGGGCCGCCCAAAACCGTCGGACCACCCATACGACGCCGCACACCCGGAAGCGATGACCATGACTGTGACGACGACGACACGCATCAGCCCGGACTGGCCCTGCCAGGTCAAGCAGCCCGGCAGCTACGACTGGGAGCGCTCGGCCACCAGATGGCTGCGCGAGCTGGTGCCGGCGCGCTACGCCAGCTACCCGGCGTTCATCCGCCACCCCGTGCTGCTCGCCCGGCATGCGCAGATCCAGGTCCAGCACGAGATCCGGGTCGCCCGCACCGCGCTTCAGACGGCCCGCGCCGACCTGCCGGGACTCGGCATGCCGGAGTCGGTCATCGAGCACACGATCAAGCTGTACGCGGCGGAGGTGCTGCAGCTTCAGCACATCGCGCGCAGCGTCCGCGCGGTCACCGGCGCCCTGACCGACCACGGCGCCGGGCGATAACGCCGCACGTCGGCGGAAGTTCCCCGACCCGGCACTGTCGAGTGAAGACGGTCCCGGCAAGACCGCCGTCGTGGTGCGTTCCGTGTGCGATGCTCATGGCGTGACGAGCGAGCCCGCCATCCCAGCGGAGTCCGGTTCCACGCCCGACACGGTCGCACTGGCCAAGATCGTCGCCAGGCAGCGGGCCGAGATGGACCGGTTGCGGGACCAGGCTGCGACCGCGGCGGTCGTGGAGCGGGCGAAAGGGGCCGTGATGGCCCTGACCGGCTGTTCCCCGGACGCCGCCGGGGAGGAGCTGGCCAAACGCGCCAAGGCCGCCCGTCGCACGCTGCTCGAGGAGTGCTGGATCACCCTCGGCGACCTGGTACCCCCGCTGACCGTCGCGGCCCCCGAAATCGGTCCCCGTGCCACCGCGCCCGAGGTCCCGTCGGCCCTGCGCGGCACCGCCGACCTCGGGCGGCTCGGCAAGGCCCTGGTCCGCGTGGGCACACCGCAGGACCTGGCTCGCTGTCTGCTGGAACATCTGTCGCCGGGCGCCGAGGCCGACGCCATCATGATCTTCGCGCGGCTGCCCGCCGGGGGCCTGGAACTGATCGGGCACGCCGGCATAGACGAGACGCTGGCCGCCCAGTGGCGCCAGGTGCCGCCGGTCAGCGGGATCGCCGCCATCGAGGCGCTCCGCAGCCGGGAGCCGCGCTGGCTGGAGGACGTCGACACGGACAGCGAGCGGTACCTCCTCATCGGCGACCCTCCCGAGCGCTGGCGGTCCCGCGCCTGGGTGCCGGTGGTCGCGCGGGAGACGGCCGAGATCTGCATCGGCTTCCTGCGCGCCCGGGGCGAGCCGTTCGCCGCGCATGAACGGGAGCACCTCCTGGCGGTCGCCCAGCTGTGCGCCGGCCGGCTGCGCGCCTTCGACGCCCGCACCGAACCGGCCGGCGCCACCCCCGTACAGCAGGTGTTCGACGCACTGCCCGGCGCCAGTCTGCTGCTCACCCCGCTGCGTGCCGCGTCCGGCGAGGTCGAGGACTACCGCATCGCCGCCGCGTCCCAGGAGGCGTTCGACGCACTCGGCCGCACCGGCCGCGAACTGATCGGCCTGCGGCTCCTGGAGTGCTTCCCGGACCTCGCGGGCGAACCGCTGTGGCACGGCTGCCTGCACACGCTGGCCACCGGCGAGCCGTACGACGGCGAGCCCTTCGCCCAGCAGGCGATGGTCGCAGGGGTCGCCGAACTGTCCACCTACACGGTGCGGGTGGCGAGACTGGGCGGTGCGCTCGCCGTCACCTGGATCCGCCACGACTCCTCCGACCTCCAGGAACAACGGCTCGCCGACGTCCAACGGCTCGGCAACCTCGGCTGGGCGAACTGGAACCTGCTCACCCATGAAGTCGGCTGGTCCTCCCAGGTCTACGCCGTCCTCGACCGCGATCCCGCCGACGGCCCCCTGCGGATCACCGCGCTGCCCGAACTCGCCCTGGCCGAGGACGCGCCCGCACTGGCCCGCGCCGTCGGGCAACTCGTGCGCCGCGGACGACCGCTCGCCATGCCCTTCCGGATCAGGGCCGCGGACGGCGTCCGGCACCTGCGGATCGTCGCCGAGGCGGTCACGGACGTGCAGGGCAGCCCGGTCGAGGTGCACGGTTTCCTCCAGGACCTCACCGCGCAGCGCAGCGCCGAACTGGCCCTCGTCGAGAGCGAGCAGGCCATCCTCACGCAGCACGACGTCCTGCGCGCCGAGCGCACCCTCGCCGCCAGCCTCCAACACGCGCTGCTCCCGCTGCCGACCCGCCCGCTGCGGTTGTCCGGGCTGCGCGTCGAAGTCGCCTATCTGCCCGCCCAGTCGGGGGTCCATGTCGGCGGAGACTGGTTCAGCGCCATCGAACTGCCCGACGGCGACGCCCTGTTCGTGGTCGGCGACGTCGCCGGGCACGGCCTCGACGCCGTCGCCACCATGGCCCAGCTCCGGTTCACCGCCAAGGGCATGGTCATCACCGGCTCGTCGCTGACCGGCGCACTGGCCAGGCTCAACACCCTGCTGCTGCACTCCCGCGACTCGCACGGCACGGCGACCATGGTCCTGGCCCGCTACTCCCCCGCCGAGCACCGGCTGGTGTGGGCCCAGGCCGGGCATCCACCGCCGTTGCTGCACCGCGGCGGCGAGGCCCGCTATCTGGACCGGCCGGGAGGCATGCTGCTCGGGGCGAGCGCCTCACCGTCCTTCGAGGAGGCCGACCTCCAGCTGGAACCGGGCGACCGGCTGCTGCTCTACACGGACGGGCTGGTGGAGCGGCCGCCGGACGGCATCGACCGGGGACTGAAGCGGCTCTCCGAGGCGGTCGTCAGCCACCAGGCCGACGGGCCCGGCTCGCTGCGCCCGCTGCTGACGGGGCTGCTCGAAGGGGAGCGGCGCGACGACGTGTGCGTGCTGGACATCCGGGTGCCGGAGTACGAGATCTGACGTCCCGCGCCGACAGCGCCGCCGGGGTCGCCGGTCAGGGCGCGTCGTCGTCGCGGTGTCGCCAGTACCAGATCGCGCCGATGACGAGGGCCAAGAGGAAGACGGTCGGGAGGACGAGGCCCGGGACGCGGGAGAGGGTCATCGGTGTGGCCTTCGGTGCAAGGTGCGCTGGCCCACCCATGATGACGCCCCTCGCCACGTCATCCGCGCTTCTTTTGCTGGGCGTTGCCCGGTGTTCGACAGGGGCCGCGCCGGAGTCAGCCGCCGCTGGTGCTCGTCCGCGATTCCAGGTCGCGGCGGGTGTCGTCGCCGTAGACGCCGGTCTCGTCGCCGCGGATGCCGTACCAGAGCTGGAAACGGGCGACGGCCTCGGTGAGGTCGGGGTCGTAGGTGCCGCTGGTGGACCCGTTCTCGTAGACGTTCGGGATGTGCAGCAGGCGTTGTTGGAGGTCGGTCACCTCGGGGCCGCTGTCGCCTTCGCGCAGGGTGCCGGCGCCGTCGGGGTCCGTCGTGGCGGGCGCGGTCGTGGCGGGTGCGGTCGGTGAGGCCGGCGGGGTGGAGGGCGTGGGGGACGGTGCGGGTGCGGCGGCGCCGTCGGCCCGGCCCGGGAGCAGCAGGGCGCAGCCGAAGCCGACCAGGGCCGCGGCGCCGACGGCGACCACGATCGCGGCGCGGCGCAGTCCGGGACCGAAGCCGAAGCCGCCGCGGACGGGCGGCAGCTGCTGAGTCGCGCCCTGCGCCCCGAAGTCCTCGTCCTCGGACAGCCGTCGCGGCATCACCACGGACTCGAATCCGGTGATGCGCGGGGGCATGTCCTTCATGAGTTCGGCGAGTGCGTCGGTGCGGCGCGGGCGCAGCACACGGATCGGTTCGAGGACCGACTGGTCGTCCGGCTGCCCGGGCTCGGGCGATGTCGACACGTGGTTCTCCTTCCGTCCCCCGTGCTTCGCGTAGGGATACGGGTCAGACGACTCGGGAGTTCATCCGTCCGTCCCCACTCACCGACAAGAAATCACGGACAAGAAACGATCGATACGATCGATTCAGTAGGCTCTATTGAGCGTTTGAGCGATAGCGTGCTAGAAACCGCCGTCATGACGACTCGTTGGTCACGTCGCGGCTTGCTGACCGCAGCAGCAAGCACCGGTACCGCCGTCGCGCTCGGTGTCCCCGCCCCGTCGCACGCCGCTCCTCAGGACGCCACGGGGACCGCGGAGGCGGACGAGTTCACGACCCTGCGGGCGAAGTGGCGCACGCTGATCCTCGGCGAGGGTTTCAGCCCCACCGCCGAGCCCTTCAAGAGCCGCCTCACCGAACTGGGCACCACAGCGGCCCAGTTGCAGTCCGCCATGGCACCGGTGTCCGGTTCCCTGTGGCCGGACCTCGTCTACGCGGACCCGGAGCCCGACACCGACCAGGAGTCGTACGGCTACTCGGGCAACCTTCAGGCCAGCTACAACCGGCTGAGTACGCTCGCCCAGGCCTACTGCCGGCAGGGCACGGGACTCACCGGCGACGCCACGCTCAAGGCCGCGGTCCTGGCCGGGCTCGACCATCTGCACGCCGAGGTCTACCACGCCGGCCAGACCCGCTACGGCAACTGGTACAGCTGGCAGATCGGCGCCCCGCAGGCGCTGCTCGACGTGTGTGTGCTGCTGTACGACTCCCTGTCGGCGACTCAGATCGCGAACTACGCGGCCGCGGTCGACCACTTCGTGCCCGATGCGGCGGTCGCGAGCTACAGCGGTACCAGCACCGGCGCCAACCGCGTCGACCTGTGCCGGGTGCTGGCGTTGCGCGGGATCGTCGGCGCGAGTGCCGCGAAGGTCGCGCTGGCCCGGGACGCCCTCTCCCCCGTCCTCCCGTACGTCACCAGCGGCGACGGCCTCTACCAGGACGGGTCGTTCGTCCAGCACACGACCGTGCCCTACACGGGCTCGTACGGCTCGGTCCTGATCGGCGGGCTCGGGATGCTGTTCGCGCTGCTCGCCGGGTCGACCTGGCAGGTCACCGACGCGAACCGGCAGATCGTGTTCGACGCCGTGGAGCACGCCTGGGCGCCCTTTCTCTACAACGGTCTGGTGATGGACGGCGTCTCGGGCCGGGCGGTCAGCCGGGGCGTCTCCGCCACCGACGCCCGGCAGATCCAGCAGAACGACCATCTGCGCGGCCATCCGATCCTCGCGTCGATCGTCCTGCTCGGGCAGAGCGCGAGCGCCACCGAGAACGCTCGCTGGCGCGGACTGGTGAAGGGCTGGATCCAACGCGACTACTACAGCCCGCCGATGAGCGATCCGTCGCTCGGACTGACGGGGCTCGCCCGCCTCAAGGGCGTCGTCGACGACACGACGGTCACCGCGATCGCCGAGCCGACCAGCCACCGCCTGTTCACCGGCATGGCCCGGGCCACCCATCGCAGACCCGGCTGGGCGGCATCGATCAGCATGGCCGACCGCAGGATCACGTACTACGAGACCGGCAACGGCGAGAACCTGTGCGGCTGGCACACCGGCTCCGGAATGCTCTACTGGTGGGGCGACACCTACGCCAACGGCCAGTACAGCGACGCCTTCTGGCCCACGGTGGACCCCTACCGCCTGCCCGGCACCACGGCCTCCCGCAAGACGCTCGCGGACGCGGCCGGCGGCGACTGGGGCGCTTCGCTGCCGGACGTGAACTGGGTCGGCGGCGCCACGGACGGTCAGCGCGCCGCGATCGGCCAGTATCTCAAGGGACTTCAGTCCACCCTCATGGCGAAGAAGTCGTGGTTCTGTCTGGACGACGCGATCGTCTGCCTCGGCGCGGGCATCAAGTGCGCCGACGGCACGACGGTGGAGTCGACGATCGAGAACCGCAACCTCGGCCCCACCGGCAGCCATTCCTTCACCGTGGACGGCACCGCATACCCGGCCGACTACCCCTGGTCGCAGACGCTCACCGAGGCCGACTGGGCGCACATCGGCGGCATGGGCGGCTACGTCTTCCCCGGCGGCGCGACCTTCAACGCCCTCCGGGACTCCCGCGACGGCAGGTGGAGCGACATCAACAAGGGCGGTTCCGCGACGGTCCTCAACCGCAAGTACCTGACGCTGTACGTCGATCACGGCACGAACCCGACGAACGCCGGCTACGCGTATCTGCTCATGCCGGGCGCCACGGCCGCGCAGACCCAGGCGCGGGCGGCGGCCACGACCTGGCTGGCCGTCCTCGCCAACACGGACGACCAACAGGGCGTCGCCGTGCCCTCGTTGGGGTTCACCGGAGTCAACTTCTGGTTCGGCGGCACGGTCGGCGACCTCGTCGCGAGCGACCCGTGCTCCGTGATGATCAGCGAGAAGAGCGACGGTACGGCGGTGATCTGCGTCAGCGATCCGATGCGGATGCGCACGAGCCTCACGCTCACCTGGAACCGGGCGGTCGCCGCGGTGCTGTCGAAGCCGTCCACCGTGGCCTCGGCGACGACGGGCGCCTCGCTCCGGCTGACGTTCGGCGACCTCAGCGGCACGGCCGGGGTCACCCAGAAGATCACCGTCAGGCTGGGGTGACCTCCAGGAACCGGTGCAGGGACGTCTTCATCGCGGTGACGAAGGCGTCCCTCGCCCCTTCCCCCAGCACCTCAAGCGACAGATAGGGGTTCAGGTCCTCCAACTCGACCAGCAGCAGCTCCCCGCCCGGTGCGCGGCAGGCGTCAACGCGCTGAATGCCATGGTCGAGGGTGTTCCAGTCGACGAACCGGCGCGCGAACTCCAGGTCCGCCGCGGTGGGTTCGTACGGCTCCAGCTGCCAGCGCCGGTCGGGGTGCGGGGCGTAGAGGGCGTACTGGAAGTCGTGGTCGACGAAATAGAAGGACACCTCGTAGGCGAAGTCGACGCAGGGCTGGACCAGGACGTCGCCGGTCGCGAGGGCGCGTGCCTCGTCGGCGGGGACGATCTTCAGTCCCATGGAGTCGGCGCCGAGCTTCGGCTTGACGACGTACCGGTCCGTGTCCGGCAGCCGGTGCAGGTCCTCGGCGCGGTCGACGGTGGGGATGACCGGGAAGCCCGCCGCGTGGAGGTCGAGCAGGTACTGCTTGCCCGCCATGTCGGCCCTGCCGGAGAGCGGGTTGTAGACGCGCGCCCCGGTCGCCAGCGCGTGCTCGCGGAAGGCGTCGTAGGACTCCTGGTACGTGAGCACGGGGCCGCTGTTGCGTACGACGACCGCGTCGAAGGCGTCCATCAGCGCCACGGCGTCCCGCGGGTTGCACAGGGCGAGGTCGAAGTCCGCGCGCAGCCGTGCGGTCAGGTGGATGTCCTCGTCGCAGTACCGCCGCCCGCGCGCCTCGTAGGCGAGGTCGGTGACGTACAGGATGCGCGGCATGCGGGGCTTCCCCTCGGTCTGTCTCCTCGGCGGCGGGAGGCGATCGTATGCGGCGGGCACCCGTCGAACAAATTGCCGGATCGCCAGGTCACAGACCTGCCGTCCACAGCTCGTGCGGGCCGATCCCCTTGAGGTCGGGGAGCACGGTGCGGCGGGGTGCGGGAGCGACGGTGGCGTACGACGGGACGGCGAGGACCCTGCACCCCGCCGCCTCGGCGGCCGTGACGCCGGTGGGCGAGTCCTCGACGGCGAGGCAGGCCGCCGGGTCGACGCCGAGGCTGCGGGCGGCGGCGAGGTAGGGGTCCGCGGCCGGCTTGGTGCGGGGTGTCTCGCCCTCGGCGATCGTCGTACGGAACCGGTCGGGGCCGAGGACGCCGAGGACGGCGTCCATGACGGGCCGCGAGGAGGCGGAGACCAGCGCCGCTGGGATGCCGAACTCCTTCAGGAGGTCGAGGAGTTCGAGCGCGCCGGGCAGCGGGGTCACCTCTTGGCGGACGGCTGCCAGGAAACGTGCCTCCAGGTCGGCGGCCAGCTGCTGCGGGTCGTCGCCGGTGAGGGTGTGGAGGTGGGCGGCCGTGTCGGAGACCGAGCGGCCCAGGACATCGGCCACCTCGGCGTCCGGGACCGTCTCGTGGACCGTGCGCAGCCACAGCGACTCGGTGTCGACGAGGGTGCCGTCCATGTCGAGGAGCACGGCGTGCGGGGCGGCGGCGAAGGGGCGGCCGTCGAGGGTCCAGTGCCGGTCGGGGTGGCGGCCGAGGGCCGCGAACACCTGCGCGGCGACGTCCACATGGCGGAGCGCGGGCGGTGCGGCGCCGATACCGGGACCGGCCGCGGCCAGCCACGCCGTGCGCTCCTCCGGTGTACGGCCGCCATGGCCGCCGGCGTCGACATGACCGTGGTCGGTGACGACGAGGACGGTCCAGTGTTCGGCGGCGTACGAAGGGCGGGACCGGATCGCGGCGAGCAGCCGGCCGAGGCGGCTGTCGGCCTGTCGTACGGCCGTCTCATAGGCCTCTCCGCAGCCGAGGAAGTGTGCCGTCTCGTCGGGCGCGCCGAGGTAGACGAACGAGGCGTCCACCTCGTCGACGGCGAGGACGGCCACCGCCGCGTCGGTGATCTGCTCGTCGCAGCGGTCCCAGGCCTCGGGGGTGTCCGCGACGGGCTCGACGAACACACTCCTGGACGGGGCGCGGAACAGGGGGCCGCCGTCGCGGGCCTGCATCAGCGGGCGCCAGCCGGCGGCCACGAACGTGCGGCGGCCGTCCTGTCCGGCCAGTCGGGTGGCGAAGTCGGGGAAGACGTCGAGGCGGTGTCCGGTGAAGTCGTTGCTCCACACGCCGTGTTTGGCCGCGGTGACGCCGGTGACGATCGTCGCCCAGCACGGTCCGGACATGGTGGGGGTGTCCGCGTCCACCTCGACCGGGGCGAGGAAGCCGTCGGCGGCCAGGGCGTCGAGGTGCGGGGTGGGCAGGCGGCGCAGTACGTCGAGACGTACGCCGTCGATGCCGACGACGAGGACGCGGCTCTGCATCGAACGTCCTTTCAGAGAAAGGGAGTTGGCGTGTCAGGCCGAGCGGGAGAGTTCCTCCGGGCCGACCTCGTACGCGAACGGCAGGCCCTTCGCGTAGCGGACGACCTCGTCGACGGCCCAGTCGGTCATCCGGTGCAGTTCATTGCCGAGGGAGCCCGCGATGTGCGGGGTGAGCAGGACGTTGGGCAGCGTGTACAGGGGTGAGTCGGCGGGCGGCACGTCCGGTTCGGTGACGTCGAGGACGGCGTGGACGCGGCCGGTGACCAGGTGGGCGGTGAGGGCGGCGGTGTCGACGAGTGAGCCGCGCGCGGTGTTGACGAGGGTGGCGCCGTCCTTCAGCAGGGCGATGCGGCGGGCATCGAACATGTGGCGGGTCTCGGGGAGTTGGGGCGCGTGGACGGAGACCACGTCGCTGCGCCGGACGAGTTCGTCGAGCGGCGCCGGCGTCACTCCGAGACTGCGGGCCTCGGCGGCGTCGACGTACGGGTCGTGCAGCAGGACGTCGAAGTCGTGCGGGCGCAGCAGGTCGATGACCCGGCGTCCGATACGGGAGGCGCCGACGATGCCCACGGTGCGCCGGTAGTTGCCGTGGCCGCTGTAGTACGGGAGCAGGTCGGGCTGGGCGCGGGTGGTGGCGTAGCGCTGGGCGATGTCGAGGACGCGCTTGCCCGCGAACAGGATGGCGGCCAGGGTGAATTCGGCGACGGGCAGGGCGTTGGCGGCGGCCGCGGAGGAGACCGTGATGCCGTGCCGCCAGACGGCTTCGGTGACATGGTGCTTGACGGAGCCCGCCGCGTGGACCACCGCTCGCAGCCGGGGCAGTCGGCGCAACGCCTCCTCGGTCAGCTCCGGTGCGCCCCAGTGGGTGAAGAGGACTTCGATGCCGGCGAGTTGGTCGGTGCCGTCCAGCACGGTGACCGCGGTGTTCGTGTCGACGCGGGCCACGATGGCCAGTCGGTCCAGGGCACCTTCGGTGAGCAGGCGGTGGTGGATGTCGGCACCCATGGCGAGAAGGGTCCGCGGTCGGGGCACCGTCAGCAGGGGGCGGGTGCTGTTCAGGGGGGTGCCTTCCGGTACGGGCGGCGCGGGGGGCGTCGGGCGTGCGGGGGCCGTCGGGCGTGCGGGGGCCGTCGGGCGTGCGGGGGCGGTCACTTGACCGCGCCGGCGGTCAGGCCGGAGCGCCAGAAGCGCTGGAGGCACACGAACGCGAGGATCAGCGGGACGACGGCGACGAGGGAGCCCGTGATCACGAGCGAGTAGTACTCGGGCTGCTGCTGGGTGACGCTGTTCCACATGAACAGGCCCAGGTTGACCGGGTAGAGCGAGTCGTCGTTGAGCATGACGAGGGCGCCGAAGAAATTGTTCCAGCTCGCCGTGAACGAGAACAGGAAGATCGTCATGAAGCCGGGCGCCAGCATGGGCAGCGAGATCCGGGCGAACAGGCCCAGTTCACCGGCGCCGTCGACGCGGGCCGCCTCCAGGACCTCGTTCGGTACATAGCCCTCCGAGAAGACGCGGGCCAGATAGACGCCGAAGGGGTTGACCAGGGCCGGCAGCAGCAGCGCCCAGTAGGTGTTGACGATGCCCGCCTTGCTGGCGAGCAGGTACATCGGCAGCTGGATCACGGTGGTGGGGACGAGGACACCGCCCAGCACCACGCCGAACAGCTTCTCCTTGCCCCGGAACGCGTACTTGTCGAAGGCGTAACCCGTGGCCACGCACAGGAGGGTGGAGGCGGCGGAGCCGACAACGGAGTACAGGAGGCTGTTGCCGAACCAGCGCAGATAGATGCCGTCGTTGAAGGTCAGGACCCGCTGGAGGTTCGCGAAGAGGTTGAAGTCGCCGAAGCTGAACCCCGAGGTGGCGAACAGATCACGGTGGTTCTTGGTCGCGGCGAACAGCAGCCAGCTGACCGGCATGAGCGTGTAGAAGGCGGCGACGAGGAGGATGCCGTTGACGACGCCCCTGGACAGCAGGGTGCTGGTCGATGCGCGGCGCCGGACGGTGGTGGGAGTGCTCATGACGTGGCCGCCTTCCACCGGTTGCCGAGCCGGGTGACGAGAAAGGAGAGGGCGATGCCGAGCGCGGCGAGCAGCAGGGACGCGGCGGCGGCGAGCCCGTAGTCGTGCCGCACGAACCCGGCCTTCCAGATGAAGAGCGTGGGCGACCACTCGGTGTCGATGGCGGGCGCGCCCCGCTGGTTGAGGAGTTTCGGCTCGGTGAAGATCTGGATCGCGCCGACGCAGGTGAACAGAACGGTCATGACGACCGCGGATGCGATCATCGGAACCTTGATGCGCAGGGCGGTGCGCAGGGCTCCGGCGCCGTCCACGACGGCCGCTTCGATCACTTCGCGCGGTACGGCCTGCAACGCGGCGTAGAAGATGACCATGTTGTAGCCGGTCCATTGCCAGGCGCACAGGTTGACCATCGAGGCGAGCACATGGTCGTCGCGGTAGAAGTCCCAGGACCCGCCGAGCGCGCCGATCCAGTCGAGCACGGGGCTCAGGCCGGGTGTGTAGAGGTAGATCCAGATGATCGAGGCGATCAGCCCGGGGACCGCGTGCGGCAGGAACAGGGCCAGTTGGAAGAACCGCTTGGCGCGGGCCAGGGCCGAGTCGACGAGGAGGGCCAAGGCGAGCGAGCCGCCGATCATCACCGGGATGTAGAGGGCGCAGTAGAGCGCGATGTGGGCGAAGGACGACCGGAAGCCGTCGGCGGCCAGGGCGTTGGCGTAGTTGTCGAGGCCGGAGAAGACACGATCTGTCCCGCCGAAGCCGAGGCCCGAGGACTGCTCCTGGAACAGGCTCATCCAGAGCGCGTAGCCGATCGGCGCCACCATGACCACGGCGAACAGGACAAAGAACGGGACGATGAGGAGCGCGGCGGTACGGCGCTGGCTGCGCCGGAGCGGTGCGGCGGCCGGAGCGGGGGCTTGGGCCGGTGCCTTGGCCGGGGGTTGGGCAGGGGCTTTGGCCGGTGCTTCGGCAGCGGCCTTGGCCGGGGGCCGGCGCCGCATGGCCTGCCGGCTCGCGGGGCGGGCGGAGGGGAGTGCCACGGGGCTCCTTGACGGGCGGGGGTGATGGGGGGGACCGGGTGGGCTCGGTGAGCCTGGTGGGCTCGGTGGCCCTGGGGTGGGTGTCGCTCGCCTGCGCTTGCGGGGTGCCGCTTCTTTGGACCGGGTGCTGCTTCTTTGGACCGGGTGCTCCTTCTTTGGACCGGGTCCGCTTCTTTGGACCGGGTCCGCTTCTTTGGGCCGGGTGCCGCCCCAGTGGCACGACTGCCCGCGGCTGTGTGGGGACGTGAAGTGCCGCTGCTCGGGTGGGCGCCGGCCTGCGGGCCGGATCCCCGGCGTTGTTGCGCGAAGCGCTCCTCGCTACTTCGCGAGTTTCAGTCCCCGGTCCTCGATGCCCGACTCCGCCTTCTCCTGGCCCGCGTTCACGCCCGCCGCGAAGCCGGACTTGGCGGCGGTGTCCTGGATCGCGGTGTAGACGTCCATCTGGTCGGGGCCCCACGTCCAGCCGGGGACGATGGTGTCGACCTGCTGGGAGGCGAGGGCGTAGACGTCCTGCCCGTTCAGGTACCCGGTGTCGAACTTGGCCGCCGCCACCGCCCGCATCTCGGGGTCGGCCGGCAGCGCGCTGCTGGGTGACTCGAGGTCGGCGAGGCGGGCCTCGACGCCGGCCTTGTTCGTGGTGAGCCAGGTGATGAACTCGGTCGCGGCCTCGGCGTGGTCGCTGCCCTTGAGGACGCCGTAGGAGGTGCCGCCGTAGTTGCCGCTCGCCGCGGTGCCCCAGTTGGGCATCGGGGCCGCCGCCCACTTGCCGGCGAGGTCGGGCATGGAGGTCTTCATGCCGCCCGCGGACCAGGACGCGCCGAGGAAGGAGAGCGTCCTGCCGGAGGTGCGCGCCTTGGTCTCCTCAGGGCTCCAGCCGGCGTAGGACTGCACGAGGTCGTCGCGGACGAGACCGTCCCAGTAGGCGGCGACCTTCTGGGTGGCGGCGTCGTTCACGCCGGGCTTCCAGGCGTCGCCCTCGGTCGCGAACCACTTGCCGCCGGCCTGCCAGGACAGCGCGGCGAGCAGCGCCGGGTCGCTCTTCGGCATGGACGCGAGGCGGACGTTCTTGTCCTGCTTCTTGACCTTCTCCGCGGCGGTCTTGAACTCGTCCCAGTTCTTGGGCACTTCGATGCCGTACTTCTTGAACAGGTCGGTGCGGTAGTAGTACAGCTGCGGGGCGACGTCGTAGGGCACGGTCCAGGTCTTGCCGCCGAAGGTCACGAGGCTCTGAACGGACTCCGGGAACTTCGACTTGACCGTTTCACCGGCGTACTCGGTCAGATCGATCAGGTTCCCCTGGCTCGCGAACTCGGGGACCATCTGGTACTCGATCGTGGCCACGTCGGGCGCGTTGCCCGCCTTCACGGCGTTGGCGAGTTTGCTGTAGCCCTCGGTGCCGCTGGGTATCTCGGCGAACTTCACCTGGATGTCCTTGTGCGTTCTGTTGAACGCCTCGACGGTCGACTTCGCGCCGAGTGTCCAGGTCCAGTAGGTCAGGGTGACCGGCTTGCCGTCGGACGCGGCGCCCGACGAGTCGTCGCCGCCGCAGGCGGTGCCGGTGGCCAGCAGGCCCAGCGCGGCGACGGCGGCGAGGGATGCGGTACGGAACGAGCGTGAAGTGCGCGTCATTGCACGTCTCCTACGAGACCTCGAAGGGGAAGAGGCGGTCGCAGGACATCTTTTGTGCGCGGACGATCGGAGTCAAGAGCGTTCGCGCAATACAATCAAAACGATCGAACATCGCTCAGCGAGCGATCGTTTCTCTTCACGTCGCTCAGTTGGCGGGACGGCGACCTCCGCAGGACGCCCGGATCTTCAACTCGGGGAGCAGGTCGAGGTGTTGACGCGGGGCCGGGTCCGCCGCCCCGTCCGACCGCTCCGCGAGCCGCTGGAGGAGCAGCTTGGCGGCGAGTTCCCCGACCGCGCGCTTGGGTGGCGCGACGGCGGTGAGGGGCACGTCGGCGAGGCCGGCCACCTCGTCCTCGTAGACGATCAGCGCGAGGTCGTCGGGCACCCGGATACCGCAGGCCTGGAGACGGGGCACCAGCACGATGGCGTCGGCGTCGCTGTGCACGAGCGCCGCGGTGACACCGCGCTTCTTCACCGCCTCGACCAGGTAGTCGACGCTCGCCTCGTAGTCGCCGTGCTCCCGCACGGTCGGCGCGCCCGTCGCGACGTCGAGGCCCAGGGACTGCACGGCGGCCCGATAACCCGCCGTGATCTGCGCGGCGTGCGGCCCCTCCTGCAACACGGCGGTGATCTTGCGGTGGCCCAGCGCGGCGAAGTGGCTCACCGCCACGGCCGCCCCGTGGGCGCGGTCGGTGCGGACCCGGTCGAGCGCCGCGGCGGGGTTGGTGGGCGGGGCCAGGCGTTCCACCAGCACGGCGGGGACGCCGTGCTCCAGCAGCCACTTCTCCTGTCCGTCCACCGGGACGCCGTCGAACCAGCTCGGGGCGACGATCAGCCCCTCCGCCCCGCCCGCGACCAGGTGTTCGGCCTGTACCGCGTCCTCGGCCTCCACATATCCGGTCACGCCCAGCACGAGCCGGGCGCCCTGGGCTGCGGCCGCCTCCCGGGCGCCGTGCACGATGTCCGCGAAGAGGTTCTGGGTGTTCGGCACGATCATTCCGATCACCACACCCTCGGCCCGCTCCGGCCGCACCTGGGTCTCGGCCGGGCTCTCCCCCGGCCACACCACCGCGCCGTGCAGCCGCTGCACCCGCCCCTGCGCGGCCAGTGCCTCCACGTCGCGGCGCAGGGTGACCGCGGACACCCCCAGTTCGGCGGCGAGTTCGGAGACCCGGAGGCTGCCGCGCTGCCGGACGAGTTCGAGCACTCGCTCATGACGCTGGTCGACATGCAGTCGCATGGAATCCCCCTGGTGCGAGGCCTGGACGTACGTTCTCGGGGCCGACGCGGAGCGTGATCCCGGGCCGCTCACTCTACGCCCCAAGCGTATCGATCACTTCCGATCAATACGATCGCCACCAGCTCGGAAGACGCACGGAGTGCACTCAGTCCCCCACCCGCAGCGCACTGAGTGCCATACGGGACGTACCGGTGCTACGTTCCCGTCCATGAGCTCCAGCAGCACGGCGCCCCGGCGCGGTGAGAAGACGGAAACGGCGGCCGCCAAGCCGCCCATGCGTGACGCCCTGGTCGCGGCGGCGTTCCAGCTGTTCCTGGAGCGGGGGTACGAGCAGACCACGGTCGACGACATCGTGGCGCTGGCCGGCGTGGGCCGGCGGTCGTTCTTCCGCTACTTCCCCTCCAAGGAGGACGTGGTCTTCCCCGACCACGAGCGCTGCCTGGCCGACGTCACCGAGTTCCTCGCGGCCGGCGACGACGCGGACGACCCCGTGCTGCGGGTCTGCGAGGCGGTCCGGCTGGTGCTGCGGATGTACACCGAGAACCCGACCTTCTCGGTGCAGCGCTACCGGCTCACCAAGAAGGTCCCCGGCCTGCGTGCGTACGAGCTGTCCGTGGTGTGGCGCTATGAGCGGGCGTTCGCCGAGTACCTGCGCCGTCGCCTCGCCGGGCGGCGCGACGGATCGCTCCGGGCCGACGTGATCGCGGCGGCCGTCGCCGCGGCGCACAACAACGCGCTGCGGTCCTGGCTCCGCTCGGACGGCAAGGGCGACGTGGGCACGGAGATGGACCACGCGCTCGGATACGTACAGTCCGCCTTCGGCGCGTCACCCACGCCCACCGCCCCCGAGCGGGCCGACGACTCCGAGGACGTCGTGGTCCTCGTCTCCCGCCGCGGGGCGCCGCTGTGGCGGGTGGTCCAGGAGATCGAGGCGACGCTGGGACGCGATCCGGAACAGGGCTGACCCGGCCGTCGACCGGCCCTCGAAATTCCGGGGTACGGAGTACCTTTACGGATGACACTGAGTGCCATACGCTGCGGATGTGCACGGTGGCACAGAACGCCGCGCACGTCCGTGCCCGGGTGACCCGCGCACGGGGGATTCCGGTCGAGCGCAGGGAGTTGACCAGCGTGTACCACTACTCAGGAAGCGTTGCTCATCAGTCATCCGGTTCCGCGGCGGCCGTCCTTGAACCTGCGGCCCCCGACCAGAACGCCATCGTCTTCCAGCGCTGCAACTGGTGCGGCACCGCCATGTACCACCGGCTGCTGTGTCCGGTCTGCCAGGGCAGCGACCTGCGCACGGAGCGCAGCGAGGGGGTCGGGACCGTCCGGCATGCCACGGTCGTGCACCGCAACACCCCCGCCGCGCGCAATGTGTCGATGATCGAGATGGCCGAGGGTTTCGTCGTCCGCGGTCGGGTCATGGGCCCGCTCATCGGCATCCACAGCGGTGACCGCGTCCGGCTGTCCACGGCCAAGGACCCCGTCCGCGGCGAGCCCGTCTTCCAGCTGATCGACGAGCCCTACCGCGCCTGGACCTGACGGCCGGGCCGAGCGCGCCGGCGCGGCGCCTGATGCCGCCCGCTGGCTTGATCGCATCGCTCGATCGCTTTTCCTCCCCCCGCACAGACAACCCACAGGCGTCCTTCACCCTCCTCCGGGACGCGTGAGGCTTCCGGGACCGACGGGACGCCTGCGCTCTGGGGTTTGAGGAGAAGGACTTGATCCGTGCCCGGCGAATATGTGTGACCGCCGTGGCGGTGCTGGCGGCCCTGGCGGGCTCGCCCGGACCGGTGCAGGCGCAACAGCCGCCTGATGCGGGGGTGTTGAGTGCGAGTGGGGAGAACGGGCTGCCGCCGGGGTGGCGGATCGACGGGGAAGGCGCGGCGCGGGAGTTGGTCTGGCGCGCCGCGAAGCCCGTACCCATGGGAGACGCCCGTGTCGAGTTCCGGGCCGGTGACCGGCTGCTCGGGGTGCCCCGGCCGGCGAAGGACGGTCGCACCTTCCGGCTGGACCTCGCGGAGGCCGCCACCCGCGGTCTGACCGGCCTTCAGGTGACGGCCGGTGGACGGCGGTTGGACGCGTCGGCGGACGACCGGCGCAAGGTTTCCGGGGCCGCTCCGCAGCGGCCGGCCGCACTGCCCGCGAACTCCGTCGACCCCGGCAAGCCCGGTTCGTACCGCACGGTCAGCGGGGAGTACAAGCTCGACTCGGTGCGGCTGCCCGGCTACAAGGAGCCGATCGAGATGCGGGCCGAGGTCGTGGCCCCGAAGGGCGCCACCGGTGCCCGGCCGCTCGCCCTGTTCCTGCACGGCCGTCACTCCACCTGCTACAAGCCGGGCTCCACGGACGACGTGACCGGCGACTGGCCCTGCGCGGCCGGCTACAAGCCGATCCCCAGCCATCTCGGCTACCTGCGCGACCAGCGGCTCCTGGCCTCCCAGGGCTATGTGACGGTGTCGATCTCGGCGAACGGCATCAACGCCCAGGACGCGGAGGCCGACGACGCCGGCGCCCAGGCGCGTTCCTCGCTGGTCCGTCTGCACCTGGCCCACTGGGCCGACTGGGCCGCCCGGCCGAGCACCGCCCCGGCCGCCGTACGCCAGGGCGCGAAGGCCGATCTCTCCCGCGTCCTGCTCGTCGGGCACTCGCGCGGCGGCGAGGGCGTCAACCGGGCCGCCATGGACAGCCTGTACCCGGCGCCCGCCGCGCAGGACGGCTATCGGGGTCCGGTGCGCTGGAAGGTGCGCGGGACCGTGCTCATCGGACCGACGATCTTCGGCCAGAATCCGGTGGCGGACGTGCCGTCGGTGACCCTGCTGCCGGGCTGCGACGGCGATGTGTCGGACCTCCAGGGTGAGGTGTTCACCGACGGGACGCGCGGGATCAGCAAGGGCCGTGCACTGCACAGCGCGGTCTACGTGGTCGGCGCCAACCACAACTACTTCAACAGCGAGTGGACCCCGGGTCAGGCCAAGGCCCCCGCCTGGGACGACTTCGGGAAGGACGAGGAGCGGCCCGACCCGGTCTGCGATCCGGGCACCGCGACCCGGCTGACCGCTAATCAGCAGCACAAGGCGGGCGCCACCTACATCGCCGCCGCGGCGCGGCTGTTCCTCGCCGGGGACGACAAGGTGCGCCCCCTGCTGGACGGCTCCGGCAAGCGGGCCCCGTCCGCGGACCCGGCGCGGGTGCTGACCCACGCGGTCGGCGGCCGGCGTACCGGCGGCTTCCTGCCGGACGGCAAGGTCGACGTGACCGGCGCCCGGCTGTGCTCGGCGATCGACCCCGACCCCGCCGCGACCTGTCTGCCCGCGGACACGAAGGGCGCGTCGCCGCACTTCGCCTGGTGGGAGACCGGGCGGGAGACGGGTCGCCGCGCGGTCGACCTGAAGTGGTCGGCGCCGGGCACCGCGGCGCGGATCACCGCCGACAGGCCGCTGTCCCTGGCCGGTTCGCAGAAGCTCGCGCTGCGGGTCTTCGTGCCGCCGAACAGCACCGGCACCAAGCTCGAGGTGTCCGTCACCGACGCCGCCGGCCGCACGGCCGATCTCGGCCGCGTCCAGGTGGACGGCCTACCGGGCACGGACCGCACCGCCTCCTACTGGGCGCGCGAGGTACGCGTACCGCTCACCGCGGCGACCCGCGCGGGACTCGACCTCACGCACCTCAAGTCCCTCGCACTGACCCCGCGTTCCGGCTCGGGGCAGGCCTGGCTGATGGACGCCTGGGGCTGGGCCCCCGGTACCCCGGCGGTCACGGCGGCGGCCCTGCCCCGTGTCGACGTCGGCCGCACGGTCGTCAAGGAGGGCGACTCGGGCACCGTCACCTACCGGGTCCCGGTACGGATCTCCGGGCACGGCAGCGGCCAGGTCCGGGTGTACGTGCTCGACCCGGAGACCGGCATCGGCACGGAGAAGCTGGTGACCGTGCGCCCCGGCAGCGACGCCATCGACGTACCGGTCGAGGTCAAGGGGGACACCGCCTTCGACTACGACAAACAGCACGACATCGCGGTGAAGGCGGTGCGGGGCGCCGTCGTGGGCGCGCACCGCGGCGGGATCACCGTCCAGAACGACGACCCCGAGCCGGTGATCACCCTGGCCCCGGTCACCGACCGGGTGACCGAGGGCGAGACGCTCAAGTGGCGGCTGTCGCTGAACGAGCCCGCGGCCGTGGACATCTGGGCGCCGCTGCGGGTGCTGCCGGTCACGGACGGGGCCGAGCTGTCCACGAAGGACGTCGACCCGCAGTGGCTGCTGGACTACTCCGGTGACGTGCCGGACCCTGAGCGGTCACTGTCCCAGGCGAACCTGTGGGTGTGGATCAACATCCCGGCGGGACGCACGAGCACCGACTTCGACGTCGTGACGATCCGGGACCAGGTGGCCGAGCCGACCGAGTCGATGCGTCTCGCGCTCACCGACGACGACGCCGAGCCGCTGCCGGACCGCCCGGTGCTGACCGGGACGGTGCTGGACGCGTCGTAACGACGCCGTAGAGGGCCGAAAGGGGCACGGACGAATCGGTCCGTGCCCCTTTTCGGTCTTCACAGGGCGATGCGGATGCCCACGGTGCCGTCCGTGCCCCGGCGCAGCCGGCTGCCGAGGAGGCTGAGCCGGCCCATGATGCCGTACTTGCGTGCGATCAGAGTCCGGTACCGGGCCCCGGTCTCGGCGTCGCAGATCTCGGCGGTGGCCGGTACCGGATCGCCGGTCGGGTTGCCGCGCAGGTCACAGGGGCCGACGAGGACGTCGGCCCGGTTCCGGATCCGCTTGACCTTCCAGGAGTCGGCGACCGTCCACACGCCGAGGGCGTCCCCGTCGCGCACCACCCATACCGGGGTGGGGACGGGCGTGCCGTTCTTGCGGTAGCTGGTGATCAACAGGTACTTGCCCGCAGCGAGCCGCTCCAGCGGCGTGTCACTCATGACGGGAGTCTAGGCAGCGGGCGCCGGGACGGCCCTCGCCAGGCGCGAACAATTCGGTTCACCTCCGGTTTCGTCCGGGGGATGCTGGGGGTGACGGACCGGACAGGGGGCTGCCGCGTGACCTGGAATCCTGAGCACGACGTACGGGGCCCGCTGGAAGTCGTCTGCGACGAGTCGGGGTCGGACGGGGAGAACCTCACGGGCGGCAACACCGATGTGTTCGCGCACGGCAGTGTGTCCCTGCCGGTGGAGGTCGCCGCCGCGTACGTCCAGGAGGTCCGGGACCGGATCCGCTCCCCCGCCACCGAGTACAAGGCGAACCATCTGCTGCGGGAGAAACACCGGGACGTCCTGGAGTGGCTGCTCTCGGCCTCGGGCCCGATCGACGGCCACGCCCATGTCCATCTCACCGAGAAGGCGTACTTCGTCGTCCACCGGACCGTCGACCTCCTGCTCGGCGACGGGACCGAGGCGCTCGCCCTGTACCGGGAGGACCGGCCGGCGGTCGGCGCGCAGCGGTGGCGCGCCTTCCTCGACGCCGCCAACAAGCTGCTGCGGGTGCGGCTCGACGGGGAGGCGGGCGGTGCCGTCGACGGCTTCTTCCGTACGGTGGACGACCTGCGGCGTGCCCGCCCCCGGACGGAGATCCCGGAGCGGCTCGCGGCGGCCCGGCCCCGCGCCGACGCCTACCGGGCGCGGCTGCTCGACGGGCCGCCCCTGATCCCCGTACTGAATCCGCTGCTGCCCGCCATCGTGCACACGGTCGCGCACTGGAGCGCGGGCGGGCGAACGGTGCGGGTGGTGCACGACCGGCAGAACATGCTCACCGAGCCGCGCATCGCCTGGATCGGGGAGCAGGCGGTGCGGGCCGGGGTGGGGTTCGCCGGCATGGAGCTGGTCCAGGCGCGGTGGGATCCGCGGATCCAGCTCGCCGACTTCCTCGCGGGGATCGCCCGCAAGACCGCCTCCGACGTGCTCAACGGCCAGGTCGATCCGGTGCTCGTGGCGCTGCTGCGCCCCTATGTGGGGCCGACGTCGGTGTGGGGCGACGAGGACAGCTGGGCGGTGCTCTCGCCCACCGCGGTGAACGGAGTTGCCTCCGTACCCTCGGCAGACGTCAACTTCACCGTCTAGATTGCGCCTTGACGCCGTATCCGAGCAGGCACTCCAGGAGAACCGAGCCCCGTGACGGACCACTCGCCGACCGCCGCCGCGTCCCTGCGCGGCCGGATCAACACCCTGCAACCGCACACGGCGCGGATCTGGAACTACTGGCTGGGCGGCGGGGACTACTACGAGGTGGACCGGGTGGCGGGCGACCGCATCCGTGAACTGCATCCGGCCATCGACGAGTACGCTCGCGCCGACCGCCTGTTCCTGGGCCGCGCGGTGCGCCATCTCGTCGCCGAGGCGGGTGTCCGGCAGTTCCTCGACATCGGCACCGGCCTGCCCACCGCGGACAACACGCACGAGGTCGCCCAGCGTCTCACCCCGGACGCGCGGGTCGTCTACGTCGACAACGACCCGCTCGTCCTGGCCCATGCCCGTGCCCTGCTCACCAGTACGCCCGAGGGCCGCACCGACCACCTCGACGAGGACCTGCGCAATGTGGACGCGATCCTCCAACGGGCCGCCGTCACCCTGGACTTCAGCCGGCCGGTCGCGCTGATGCTGCTGGGCGTGGTCATCTTCCTCGGCGACGACGAGGATCCGTACGGCATCGTGCGCCGCCTCATGGACGCGCTGCCCGCCGGGAGTCACCTCGTCCTGTCGCACACCGTGGTCCATCCGGCGATGCCCGACGTGGATGCGGCCGTCCAGTTCTGGAACGCGCACGGCACACCCCGGCTGACCCAGCGCTCTCCCGAGGCGGTGGCGCGGTTCTTCGAGGGGCTGGAGCTGCTGGCGCCGGGAGTGGTGTCCTGCTCTCGGTGGCGGGCCGAGGGCGCGCACGGGACCGAGCCGGCCGAGGTGGCGATCTACGGCGGAGTCGGCCGCAAGAAGTGATCCCCGCCGGGGTGAACACGACGGCCGTGGGGCGCGTATGAAGGGAGGGCCTTCGACTTCCCCGAGGCCCCGCGGTGTTGCCGCCGCACGTTCGGGGTTCGGGAGCCATGCATGAGGCACGCACGACGACGGATGGTCCGGCGAGTGACACGGCTGGCCGCGGTCGGCGGACTCCTGCTGGGCGGCACGATGGTCACCCGCGCCGTCGCGAGCGAACCCACGGGCCCCTCCGCCCTGCCCCGCACGACGGCCGCGGCCGCGGCGCAGACCGGCACCGAGCTGGTCGCACGGCTGGGCACCTCCCGTACGGCGGGCAGCTGGATCGGCGACGACGGCCGCGAGGTCGTCGCCGTCACCGACGAGGAGGCCGCCGCACAGGTACGCAAGGCGGGCGCCACGGCGAAGGTCGTCCCGCACAACATGAACGAGCTCAAGTCGGCCGCGGGGACGCTGCGTTCGGCGCCCCGGGTGGCCGGGACGGCGTGGGCCGTCGACTACCGCACCAACGAGGTGGTGGTACGGGCCGACAGCACCGTCTCCGCCGCCGACTGGAAGCGGCTCACCCAAGTCGCCGAGGGCATCGGCGGTTTCGTGCGCATGGAGCGCACCGAGGGCACCTTCACCCCGCGCATCAACGGCGCGCAGCCCATCCTGTCGACGGGCGGGCGCTGTTCGGCGGGGTTCAACGTGACCAACGGACAGCAGGACTTCATCCTCACCGCCGGACACTGCGGGCCCACCGGGTCGGTCTGGTTCGCGGACAACCGGGGCCGGACCCAGCTCGGCGAGACGACCGCGCAGAACTTCCCCGGCGCCGACTTCTCCCTGGTCAAGTACGACAGCATCCGGGCGGGCGACGGCGCGGCGGTGGTGTCCGTGGGCGGCGGCAAGGGGGTGCTGATCACCGGCGCGGCCGATCCGGCCGTCGGGCAGCGGGTGTTCCGCAGCGGCAGCACCAGCGGGCTGCGCGACGGTCAGGTGACGGGGCTCAACGCGACGGTCAACTATCCCGAGGGGACGGTGACCGGGCTGATCGAGACGAACGTGTGCGCCGAACCCGGGGACAGCGGTGGTCCGTTGTTCTCGGAGGGGATCGCGCTCGGTATCACCTCGGGCGGCAGCGGTGACTGCACGTCCGGCGGTACGACGTTCTTCCAGCCGGTGACGGCGGCGCTGAACCAGCTCGGGGTGCAGCTGCTGGTCTCGGCTCCCGCGGGCGGCGGACAGCAGGGCACCGCACCGAATCCGTCCGCCTCCGCCCCTCAGGGTGCGGCCGCCCCGGGTGCGGCCACGCCGGGGTCGTCGGCGCCCGCGACGAACGGTGGCGCGCAGGGCGAGACGCTGCTGGCCCGGCTCACGGACACCCGTAACGTCGGCCCGGGGCTGCTGGTCGTCGGGGGCAGCCTGATCGCGCTGGTGGCGACCCGGTACATCCGGGCGGAGCAGGACCGCAAGGCGTATCAGCGGTACTACTCGGCGACCTGGGGGTGACGCCGGACATGGGAAAAGGCACCCGTGGAAACGGGTGCCTCAGGTGGTCTCGAGTGTCTTGCGAGGCTGGATGTCAGGCCGGCTGCGGGGCCGCGGCGGCCCACTCCAGGACGAGCCGCTGGTATTCCTCGCGCTGCTCGCCGCTCAGTGTCCCGCCCGACCGGAACCACAGGGCCCGGATCTCCTCGTTGACCTCGTCAGCCGACCTGTCGGAGGCGGGTTCAACAGTGGTGGACATGATGTGAAGCATACGGGCCTGGACGTGAAGGCACCGTGAGTAAGTACGAGCAATACGGACATTTCAGACCGTGTTGCTGATCACGTCCATCTGTCCACCCCGGTCAGGGAGTTCACGCAGCTCAGACGTGGTGGAACTCACGCTTCCGCAGTGCCGAGCACCAGGACCTGGATGGCCAGGACCGCCGCTCCACGCGCCCAGTCGTGAAAGTCGGACACCTTGGTCTCCAGGTCGATCGGCGCGGCCAGCGGATGCCGGTGGAAGCGGATGGTCTCGTCCACGACCTTGCCCGCCACGTCCATCAGGCCGACACCCTCACCGGCGAGCAGGATCTTCTGCGGCATCGCGAAGTTGGCGATCTGCGCGATCAGGGTGCCGAGCGCCCGCGCGGCCTCGTCGACGACCCGGGCCGGCATGGGTTCGCCCGCGGCGGCGAGGGCGAGGATCTCCTCGTAGGTGTGGTCGCGGCCGGTCGCGGCCCGCACCTGGTAGCGGATGTTGGGGATGGTCAACAGGGACACGGCACTGCCCCGTTCGCCTTCGGGGGTGAGCGGGCCGTTGGGGGTGATGATCCAGTGGCGCCCGAAGCCCCGGTCCTCCTCGGCGTAAGGCACCCGCCGCCCGTTCAGCACGAGCCCGTAGCCGATGCCGGCGCCGATGGTGAGCACGACGAACCTCTCCAGGCCGCGGCCGGCGCCGAACCAGGTCTCCGCCTCGACGAGCGCGGCGACGTCGTTCTCCACGACGACCGGCAACCCAGTGCGGTCCTCGACGAGTTCGGCGAGCGGGACGTCCCGCCAGTCCAGGAACGGCGACTCCCCCACGACGGCACGCTCCTGGACCAGCCCGCCCACCCCGACGCCGATACCGGCGACCCGCGAGGGGTGGGCGCGGGACAGCTCTTCGGCCATCTCCGCGAGCACGTCGGCGACTTCGGCGGGGTCATGGGTGGTGAGGGCGCGGTCGTGACGGGCGACGATCTCGCTGCGCAGGGTGGTGACGACGCCGTAGACCATGTCACCGGTCACCTTGAAGCCGATGAAGGAACGGGAGTCGGCGACGACGTCGAGCGGCTGTGAGGGGCGCCCCTGGCGCACTTCGGCGGGGCCGCCCGCCTCGGGGACCTCGATCAGCAGCCCGGACTCGATGAGCGGCTTGGTCAGCCGGGTGAGGCTGCCCGCGGACAGGTCGAGGCGGCGCGCGAGCTCGGTGCGCGACAGCGGCCCGTGGACGAGCACCTCGATCGCCACCGAGCGCTCACCGGGACTCAGGGGGTGCCAGCTGGCTGCTGCTGCTGCGGTCATGACGGTCAGGATCCCCCGCTCGTTTCTTTTGCCATGGAAGCAATACGACCACTCTAAGGCGGGGACAGTGGCCGGGAAAAGATGGTTGCACGCCCCTTGACGTCTCGATTCTTTCGCCACAAAAGTAAGTGGCCCGAGGATGAGCCGCAGACGAGGGAGTCTCCCGATGACCATCGCCTCCAGCAGCCCTCCGTCGCGCCTCCCCGTGGGCGGCGCCGAGGGCACACGGACGACACCGAGGACGCGGCGGGCGAAAGCCCGGGAGGGCGGCGGGGACGGCCGGCTCGCCGCGGTGTTCCTCGCTCCGGCGCTGCTGGGCTTCCTGGTCTTCCTGCTCTGGCCGACGCTGCGGGGCGTCTACCTGAGCTTCACCCGCTTCAACCTGCTCACCCCCGCGGAGTGGGTGGGCCTCGACAACTACGACCGGATGGTCCACGACCCGATCTTCTGGGACTCGCTGCGGGTCACCGTCGTCTACGTGGTCATCAACATCGGGGTGCAGACGGTGTCGGCGCTCGCCATCGCCGTACTGCTCCAGCGGCTGACGCAGTCGGCGGTGCTGCGCGGCATCGTGCTCACGCCGTATCTGATGTCGAACGTGGTCGCGGGCATCGTCTGGCTCTGGGTCCTGGACACCCAGCTCGGCATCGGCAACGAGATCATCGCGGGCCTCGGTCTCGACCGCATCCCGTTCCTCAACGACGAGACCTGGGCCATCCCGACGATCGCCCTGATCAATGTGTGGCGGCACGTCGGCTACACCGCGCTGCTGCTGTTCGCGGGGCTCCAGGCCATCCCGAACGACATGTACGAGGCCGCGAGGGTGGACGGGGCGGGCGAGTGGCGCATGTTCTGGCGGATCACGCTGCCGCTGCTGCGTCCGGTCCTGGCGGTCGTCCTGATCATGACGGTGATCGGATCGTTCCAGGTGTTCGACACGGTAGCGGTGACGACCAACGGCGGCCCGGCGAACGCCACCAACGTCCTGCAGTTCTACATCTACGGCTCCGCCTTCGGCCGCTTCCAGTTCGGCTACGCCTCCGCGATGTCGGTGGCGCTGCTCGTGGTGCTCAGCGCGATCACCGTGCTGCAGTACCGGATCACGCGCGCCGGTCGCACGGACCTGGGCTGAGGAGAGAGGAGACACCGACATGGCCGCTGTGACCGCTCCGCCGACCAGGACGAGTCCCGTGTCCGTACGACCGCTCAGGCGCCGCCCCTCCGTGGGCCGGATCGCGGCCTGGGTGGTGATGGCCGCGATCGTGCTCGTGACCCTGCTGCCGTTCTACTGGATCCTGCGCACCGCGCTGTCCTCCAACACCGCGCTCGCCGCCCATCCCGGCGACCCACTGCCCGTCGGCTTCACCACCGGCGGCTTCGAGCGGGCGCTCGGGTTGCAGTCCGCGGAGGAGGCGATCGCCCAGGGCGGCTCCGGCGGCGGGCTGAGGTTCTGGCGCTATCTGATCAACTCGGTCGTCGTCTCGACCCTGATCACGGTCTGCCAGATCTTCTTCTCCGCGATGGCCGCCTACGCCTTCGCCCGGCTGCGCTGGCGCGGCCGCGACAAGGTCTTCGGGCTGTTCCTGGCCGGGCTGATGGTGCCCACCCTCTTCACGCTGCTGCCGAACTTCGTGCTCATCAAGCAACTCGGCCTGATCGACAATCTGTTGGGCATCGCCCTGCCGACGATGTTCATGACGCCGTTCGCGGTGTTCTTCCTGCGGCAGTTCTTCATGAACGTGCCCCGCGAGGTCGAGGAGGCCGCACTGCTCGACGGCGCCGGGAAGGTGAGGATCTTCTTCCGGGTGATGCTGCCGATGGCGTCCACGCCGATCCTCACGCTCGGTGTGCTGACGTACATCACCTCCTGGAACGACTACTTCTGGCCGCTGATGGTGTCGTACAGCGACAGCTCGCGGGTGCTGACCGTGGCGCTCGCCATCTTCCGGGCCCAGACCCCGCAGACCGGCTACGACTGGTCGGGGCTGATGGCCGCCACGCTCATCGCGGCCCTTCCCATGCTGCTGCTCTTCGGCGTCTTCGCGCGCCGCATCGTCAGCACCATCAGCTTCACCGGCGTCAAGTAAGGGGCCAGGCATGCGAATTCGAACCGTGATGGCGTTCACCGGAGCGCTGACGCTGTCCCTGGTCTCCGGCTGCGCGCAAGGAGGCGCGGCCGGCTCGGGCGCCGGCTCCGTGACGTACTGGCTGTGGGACGCCAACCAGCTGCCCGCCTACCAGGCCTGCGCGAAGGGCTTCGAGAAGGAGAACCCGGGCCTCGACGTCAAGATCACGCAGCTGGGCTGGGCCGACTACTGGACCAAGCTCACCGCGAGCTTCATCGCGGGCACCGAGCCGGACGTCTTCACCGACCACATCCAGAAGTTCGGCCAGTTCGCCGACCTCAACGTGCTCGAACCGCTGGACGACCTGGGCATCGACGACTCCGCCTACCAGACCGGGCTCGGCGCCAACTGGATCGGCCGGGACGGCCACCGCTACGGCGCCCCCAAGGACTGGGACACCGTCGCCCTCTTCTACGACAAGAAGCTGACCGAGGCCGCCGGTCTCACCGCCGACCAGCTCAACTCCCTGTCCTGGAACCCGAGGGACGGCGGCACCTTCGAGAAGGCCATCGCGCGTCTTACCGTCGACCGCAACGGCAACCGCGGCGACGAACCGGGCTTCGACAAGCACCACGTCAAGGTGTACGGCCTCGCCACGGGCGGCGCCGGCGACAGCGACGGGCAGACCACCTGGAGCCCGTTCACCGCCTCGGCGGGCTGGAACTACACGGACAAGGTTCGCTGGGGCGACACCTACGCATACGACAGCAAGACCTTCCAGTCGGTGATCGACTGGTACTTCGGGCTGGCGGAGAAGGGCTATCTCGCGCCCTACACCGACTACACCGACGGCGCCAACCCGGCCAACGCCCAGGTGGCCTCCGGCAGAGCGGCGGCCGCCTTCGACGGCGCCTGGATGATCTCGACGTACTACGGCACCAAGGGCCTCGACGTCGGCACCGCCGTCACCCCCACCGGCCCGAGCGGCAAGCGGGCCACCATGATGAACGGCCTCGCCGACTCGGTCACCAAGAACGCCCGCAACAAGGGGGGCGCGAAGAAGTGGGTGACGTACCTGGCCTCGAACGCGTGCCAGAAGACCGTCGGCGGCTACGGCATCGTCTTCCCGGCCACCCCTGACGGCACCGCGGCGGCCGTGGCGGCCTACCGGAAGAAGGGCATCGACGTGTCCGCCTTCACCGAACCGGTCACCGACAAGCGGCACGCCCGGACGTTCTCCTTCCCGGTCACCGACTACGCGGCGGACGTGTACGCGCTGATGCGGCCGGCCATGCAGGACGTCTTCGCCAACGGCGCCCCCGTGAGCGGACTGACCAAGACCAACGACCAGATCAACTTCATCCTCGGCCAGTGACTCGACCAATGAAGGGCATCTCCTCCATGACGTTCTCCCTCGGCATCGTCGGCGCCGGGCAGTTCTCGGGCCAGTTCGCCAAGCTGTTCCTGGCTCACCCAGGTGTCAGCGACGTCCACGTCACCGACCTCCTGCCCGAACGCGCCAAGCAACTCGCCGCTGCCGAAGGCCTGTCGGGCACCTTCCCGTCGTACCAGGCCATGCTGGAGTCGGAAGCGGTCGACGCGGTCGCGATCTTCACCCAGCGCTGGACGCACGGCCCGCTGGTCCTCCAGGGCCTCAACGCGGGCAAGCACGTCTACTCCGCGGTCCCCATGGCGATCACCACGGAGGAGATCGCCGCGATCATCGAAGCGGTCGAGGCGACCGGACTGACGTACATGATGGGCGAGACCAGCCAGTACAACCCGGCGACCGTGCATGCCCGCAACCAGATCGCCGAGGGCGCCTTCGGGCGGCTCTTCTACGCCGAGGGCGACTACGTCCACGACATGGATCTCGGCTTCTACGAGGCGTACCGGTACAGCGGCGGCGACAACTGGAAGGCCACCGCCAGCTATCCCCCGCTGCTGTACCCGACGCACTCGGTGGGCGGGGTGCTCGGCGCCTGGCAGACGCACGCGGTGAGCGTGTCGGCGATCGGTGTCGTGGACGACCGCGGGGACGGGGTGTTCGACAAGGAGGTCAGCCAGTTCGGCAACGACTTCTCCAACGCCACCGCGCTGTTCGAGGTGGCGGGCGGCGGTTCGTTCCGTACGAACGAGTTCCGGCGGGTGGGCTACCCCTCGCACATCCGCGAGTCCCGTTTCCGCTTCTTCGGCACGGAGGCGAGCATGGAACAGCTCGCCACCTACGCGCTGTGGCAGGACAAGAAGGGGGTGAAGGACATCAGCGAACTGCTGGAGCCCAAGCCCACGCTGTCCCCTGACGACCCGTCACTCCAGCACATCGCGCCGGACCTGCGGGCCGCCTTCACCTCCGGCTCGGCACCGGTGCACGACCGCTCGCGGCTGCCGCGGGAGTTCGACCACCTGCACAACGGCCATGAGGGCAGCCACCACTTCCTGGTGGACGACTTCGTCACCGCGGTCAACTCCCGCACGCTGCCGTCCGTCAACGCCTGGGTGGCGGCCCGCTACACCCTGCCGGGCATCATCGCGCACGAGTCCGCGCGGCAGGGTGGGGTACGGCTGGAGATCCCGGACTTCGGAGACGCACCGCAGTAACCGGCCCGCGTCGCAGGCCGGGTGGCCGATCAGGTGCCCGGCTTGCGGCCGTAGATGAAGACGTCGTCGCCCTTCTTCAGCAGCGACCAGTACTTCTTGGCGTCCTTCTTGGTCATGTTGGTGCAGCCGTGCGAGCCCGGCGGGTTCCACATGCTGAGGTTCACCGAGTGGAAGGCCTGGCCGCCGTCGAAGAACTGGCTGTACGGCATGGGCACGTTGTAGATGTTCGAGACGTGGTCGATGTCCCGCCAGTAGATCTTCTTCAGGCCGGTGCGGGTCTCGTAGCCGTCACGGCCGGTGCGCACCGGGACGGGCCCGTAGACCAGCCTCTCGCCGTCCTGGATCCAGCTCAGCTGGAGGGTGAGGTTGACGCAGGCGATCCGGCCCTTGTTCGTCGGGCACTTGCCTTCCTTGTTGGGGTTGTTGCCGACCGCCTTCTGCTTCTTCATCAGGTCCATCACACCCCAGGTGACGGAACCGGCGTAGCCGACGTTGGGCTTGATGCCGTGCTTGTTCTGGAAGGCCTGGATGGCCTTGCAGTCGGTCGTCGACTGCTTGCCGTCGACCGTGAGGCCGAGGAACTTCTCGACCTGCTTCTGGTACGGCCCGGTCTGGGTCGTGCAGCTCGCCGCCTGCGCGGGCGCGGCGCCCATCGCGAGAGTGAGCGGTGCGACCAGTCCGGTGAGCGCGAGGGCGACGGCCCCTCGTCTGCGTATGTCCCCCATGGTGGGTGGTGCCTTCCTGTTCCGTGTCCGGTGCGATCTCCCTGTTTGACCGGTGCACGGGGGCGGCGGTTGTATGCCGGCTCAGGCTGTGACCAAACGGTGAAATTCCAGCTCTTCGCAGCGGCGCAGCAGCTCCACCGCACGGCCGAGGACGTCCGGGGTGGCGGTGAACGGCAGACGCAGATGATGGGTGAGGGTGGCGCGGTCGGCGGCGAAGTGCGGGCCGGGGGTCACCGCGAGCCCGTGCCGGGCCGCGCGGGCCGCCAGCTCCGTCGCGGGTGTCGTGCCGAGGCGCAGCCACAGGGACAGCCCGCCGCCCGGGACGGTGTACGTCCATCCCGTGCCGTCGAGGAGTCCGGCCAGGTGGTCGCGCTGGGCGCGCAGCCGCGACCGGCGATCGGCCAGCACCTCGGGCAGGGACGCGCCGAGAAGCTCGGTGGCGATGAGCTGCTCCAGCGGCGGTGGCGACAGCTGCGCCTGAAGCGGGTTTCGCCGCAATTGTCGTACGAGATCGGCGGTGCCCCGGATCCAGCCGATCCGCAGGCCGGTCCACAGGGTCTTGCTGGCCGAGCCGATCTGGATCACGCGCGGCCCGGCGAGATGGGGTTCGCTGCCGGGCGGCGTTCTGAGGTCGAGGTCGCGCAGGGTCTCGTCGGCGATGACGGTCAGGGGGAGCCGGGCGATCTCCGCGCGGGTGGCGGCGTCCATGTGGGCGCCGGTGGGGTTCTGGAAGTCGGGGACGAGATAGGCGAGTTGGGGATTCCGGGTGCGTACGGCGGTGGCGAGGTGCCCGGTGTCCCAGCCGCCCTCCGCCGTGACGGGCACGGGCAGCAGACGGGTGCGGCGGGCGCGCAGGACCGCCAGCGCGCCCGGGTACGACGGGCTCTCCACGGCGACGGGGCGGCGGCGGTCGGTGTGGAGGTGGTCGAGGAGCAGCGTCAGGGCGGCCTGCGCTCCGGAGGTGACGAGGATCTGCTCCGGGCGGGTCGCGAGGCCGTCCCGGGTGTACCGGTCGGCCAGCAGTTCCCGCAGCCCCGGCAGGCCGGCCGTGGCGGTGCCCGAGTCGACGAGCAGGGCGGCGCTGCGCTCGGCGGCCCGGGTGAGGGCGGCGAGGTAGGCGTCGTGGGGTGCGGACGTCAGGGCGAGGGTGAGGTCGAGGTCGGCGTCGCCCGCTCCCCCGCGGTCCAGGGACCAGGGGGTGGTGCGCTCGGTGAGCCGGGCCGGGAGACGGACGTGGCTGCCGCTGCCGTGCCGGGTGTGCAGCCAGCCGTCGTCACGGAGCCGGGTGAGGGCGGCGACGACGGTACCGCGGCTGACACCGAGAACACGGGAGAGCTCCCGCTCGGAGGGCAGCCGGGTACCGGCGGCCAGCCGCCCGTCGACGACGGCCTCACGGACGGCCGCGGAGAGGGAACGGGCGAGAGGGCCGGGACGGTCCCGCCAGGCGCCGAGGGCGGTGGCGAAACCAGGGGGCACTGGCGCGGGGCGGTCGCTATGGCTGGGGGCCGGTCCGGTCGTCGCCAGTGCGGGACGAACGCCTCGGCTGGGGGCCAGGCCGGTCGTCGCCGGTGTGGGGCTGTCGCTGTGGCTGGGGGCCGGTCCGGTGGTCATCGGTCCAGTTTTACCCAAGTGGACCAGCCTTCGGTCACCTCCCCTCCCCTACGCTCCCCCTCATGCACCGCACTCTCGCCGACGACCTCTCCCGGCTCCCCGAACTCCTCTCCACCGCCCGCGACCTGGCCGTCCAGGAGCTGGCCGGGCTGGCCGAGCGGCCGGTCGTACGGCTCGACAAGGCGCCCGACCCCGAGGTGCTGCCCGGCACCGGCGCCGGCGGCGAGGCGGCGCTCGCGCGGTTCGCCGAGCGATGGGCGCCCGGGTTCTCCGGTTCCGCGGGCCCCCGCTATCTCGGCTTCGTCACGGGTGGTGCGACGCCCGCCTCGGTCGCCGGGGACTGGCTGACCGGGGCCTATGACCAGAACGGCTCGGGGGCGGCCGGTTCCTGGGCGACGGCGCTGGAGCGCGAGACGGTCGGCTGGCTGCGGGAGCTGTTCGGGCTGGGCCCGGCACACAGCGGGGCCTTCGTCACCGGCGCGACCACGTCCAACACCGTGGGCCTGGCCATAGCCCGTGAGTGGCTGGGCGAGCGGCTCGGCGTGTCCGTGTCCCGCGACGGCGCCGCCGCGCTCGGCCAGGTCGACGTGTTGTCCGGCAGCCCGCACTCCAGCATCGGCAAGGCCCTGTCCGTGCTCGGCATCGGCCGCGACCGGCTGCGGTCGGTGCCCGTGCTGTCCGGCAACCGGGAGGCCGTGGACGTCGCCGCCCTCGACCGGGCCCTGTCCGAGCTGGACGGCCGCCCGGCGATCGTGGTGGCGAACGCCGGCACCGTGAACACCGTCGACTTCGACGACCTGCGGGCCATCGCGGCGCTGAAGGAACGGCACGACTTCTGGCTGCACGTCGACGCCGCGTTCGGCGGCTTCGCCGCGCTCTCCCCGTCGTACGCGGCGCTCGTCGACGGCCTCGACGCCGCCGACTCCGTCTGTGTCGACCTGCACAAGTGGCTGAACGTGCCGTACGACGCGGCCGTCCAGTTCACCCGGCGCCGGGATCTTCAGGTGGCCGTGTTCCACAACGCGTCGCCGTATCTCGGACTGCCGGTCGGCGAACCGGACTTCGTGCACCTCACCCCCGAGAACTCCCGGCGGCTGCGCGCCCTGCCGGCCTGGTTCTCGCTGGTCGCGTACGGCCGCGAGGGGCACCGCGAGATCGTGGAGCGCAACGTGGCGCTGGCCCGCGACCTCGGTGAGCGGATCGCCGGTCTCGACGGGCTGCGGCTGCTGGCGCCGGTCCGGCTGAACGTCGTCTGCTTCACCCTGGCCGAGGAGCCCACGCAGGAGCGGGTCGCCGCCCTGGCGCGCGCGCTCGCCAAGACCGGCGAGGTCTTCGTGACCCCGACCGTCTACGACGACACCCCCGGGCTGCGGGCGGCGTTCAGCAACTGGCGCACGTCGGCGGACGACGTGGACCGGATCATCGGGGCTGTGGCGCGGGTGCGGTGACGGGGGCGCGGTCCGGGAGTTCACGGCGGGCGCGGACCGGCGAGAGGAAGACCGGCAGGAAGGCCGTCGCCAGCAGCGCCCCGCCGGCCCACAACGTGGCCCGCACACCGGCCAGTTCACCGAGTGCGCCGGAGATCGCCGCACCGAGCGCGAGCGCGCCGGTCAGAACGAAGCGGAACGTCGCGTTCATCCGGCCGAGCAGCTCGTCGGAGGTCATCCGCTGGCGCAGGCTGACACCGAGGACGTTGTCCGTGCCGGTCTTGAACAGGGCCAGCGTCCAGCCCGCGCCGGCCAGCCACAGCCACCCGCCCCGGTCGATCAGGGGCACCAGCAGCGCGGCGGGCGCGAGGGCGACACCGGCCAGCCCGAGGGACCGGCCGTAGCCCAGCCGTCCGGCGAGGGGGCGGGCGCAGCGGGCACCGAGCAGGAGCCCGAGGCCGCCCGCCGCCCAGAACAGCCCCAACGCGACGGCGGGCAGGTCGAGTTCCCGGACGAACACGACGGGCAGCATGGTGTTGACGATCTGCATGCCCACGTTGGTGAGGGCGGCGGTGAGCGCGAGGGCGCGCAGTTCCGGGTTGCCGAAGACGTGGCGCAGACCCCCGGCGATCCGCGCCCCCAAGGTCGCCGGCCGTTCCCGTCCCGCGGGTTCCTGCGGACGCCGGATCCGGGTGAGCTGGAGTGCGGAGGCCAGGTAGGCCACCGCGGTGCACAGCACGGCCACGGGAGCGGTCAGGAACTGGACCAGGACGCCGCCCGCGCCGCGCCCGGCGACGTTGCCCACGGCCTGCAGACCGACCATGGCCGCGTTGGCGGGCACGAGGGCCTCGCGGCCCACGAGACGGGGCAGGGTGCTCTGGGAGGTCACGTCGAAGAACACGGTCGCGGCGCCGTTGAGCAGGACCACGGCGTAGAGCTGGCCGAGGGTGAGCGTGTCCGTCCACCAGGCGAGGGGGACGGAGGCGTAGAGGACGGCACGGGCCAGGTCGGCCAGGATCAGCACCCGACGGTGCCGCATCCGGTCCACCCAGGCTCCGGCGGGCAGCCCGATCAGCAGGAACGCCAGCGTGCTGAGGGTGGCGAGCGCGCCGACCTGTCCGGGTCCCGCGTCGAGGGCGGTGACGGCGATCAGGGGGACGGCGACGTAACTGACGTTCGTGGCGAACTGACTGAGGGCGCTCGCGGCGAAGAGGGTGCGGAAGTCGGCGGCACGCCAAGGGGAGTCGGGCACACGAGAACGCTGCCCGACGCCGTCCGCGCAGGACAAGTGAAAAGATCTACAGCGAAAGTTAAGCGCTACTTCGCGGTTGGAGGCGTGCGCCGGGCGAGCCGGAACCCGGAGTCGCCCGCGGTGAGCCCTCCGTCCACGACGAGGGTCGTGCCGGTGATCCAGGCGGCGTCGCGGGAGGCGAGGAAGGTGATGGCTGCGGCGATGTCCTCGGGCTCGCCGACACGGCCGAGGGGGTACAGCGGGCGGAGGAGGGCGAGTTCGTCGTCGCGGCCCTCCCAGGCGGTGGTGCGGACCGTGCCGGGCGCGACGAGGTTGACGCGGACACCCCGCTCGGCGGCGTGCGCGGCGAGGGTGCGGGTGAGGGAGCCGAGGCCGGCCTTGGCGGCGCTGTAGGCGTGGTTGCCGAAGTCCGCGAGGCCGTTGACGGAGCCGACGTTGACGATCGCGCCGCGGCCGGAGGCGGCGAGGTGGGGCAGGGCGGCGCGGGAGCAGCGGTAGGCGCCGGTGAGGGTGATGTCGAGGTCGGCCGTCCACACGTCGTCGGGTTCGTCCTCGAACAGCGGGGCGTCCGGCGTGCAGTGGAAGGCGTTGTTGACCAGGACGTCGAGGGTGCCGAAGGCGGTGGCCGCGTGGGCGACGGCCGCCTCGACCGCCGCCCGGTCGCCCACGTCACAGCCGTACGCCTCCGCCGCCAGGCCCTCCTCCCGCAGGTTCGCCGCGGTCTTCTCCGCGGCCTCGGTGTCCCGGTCGGTCACCAGCACGCGTGCGCTTTCCGCGGCGAACCGTCGGGCGGTGGCGGCGCCGATGCCGCGGGCGCCGCCGGTGACGAGAACTCCGTACCCCTCGAAACGTGTCATGCCGCCGAACCGTAGGCGGCGCCGCCCGTCAGCGGTAGCCCGTCGCGTCGGCCGGCTTGTCCGCGTCCTGGACCTCGACGATGTAGCGCCAGGCGTCGGGGCGGCTGCCGTCGAGGTCGGTGAAGCCGTAGATCTGGGCGAGGCCGCCGCTGGAGAGGGACTGGCCGTTGAAGCGGGACACGTCGGGGTCGCCGGCGAGGGCCGCGACCGCCCGGCCGACATAGCGCGGGGTCTCGGAGATGACGAAGTGCGGGACCTTGGTGAGGGCGTCGCGCCAGTTCTCCTCGCGCACGCCGAAGCCGTCGAGCATCATCTCCGAGCGCAGCCACCCCGGCGTCAGGGCGACCGCGGTGGCTCCGCGGGGGCCGAGTTCGTGGCCGAGGGCGAAGGCCATCCGCAGGACGGAGGACTTGGCGAGGTCGTAGAAGAAGGTGGCGCGGTAGTGCGTGCCGTTGTACTCGGCGGTGCCGTCGGTCATCTCGACGGTGAGACCGCCGGGGTGCCGCAGCAGCAGGGGCAGGGCGAAGTGGTTGGTGATCGCGTGGGTCTCGACGGCGAGTCTGAGCAGCCGCAGCCCGTTGTCGAGGTCGTGCTCCCACACCGGGCTCGTCCACTCGAAGAGCTTCTCGCCGCCCCAGACGTCGTTGACGAGGACGTCCAGGCGGCCCTGTTCGTCGGCGATGCGGTCGACCAGCGCGCGGACCTGCGCCGGTTCGAGGTGGTCGGTGGGGACGGCAATGCCGGTGCCGCCCGCCTCCGTCACCAGGTCCGCGGTGTCCTCGATGGTCTCGGGGCGGTCGTACTCCGAGCGGCGCTCGCGCGTGCTGCGTCCCGTGACGTAGACGGTGGCGCCGGCCGCCCCGAGTTCCACGGCGATGCCCCGTCCGGCTCCCCGTGTCGCCCCGGCGACCAGCGCGACCTTGCCCTTCAGTGGCTGTGCTGCCATGTCCGAACCTTCCGTACGACCGTTGGTGTCGTCTCCACGGTCTCCGGTAAGCCGGACATCTTCTGTCGCCTTTTAAAGCCGCTGTCGCGTTTTCCTGACCGGGTCACCCGGCCGGGCGCAGCCTCTCGTCCAGTTCGTCGTCGTTCGCGACGATCCAGATGTGCCCGCCCTGGTTGGTCTCGCGCACGAAGTCGCGCAGCGCCGCGCTCTCGTCCAGGTGGCGGGACACGTCCCCGACGACGGCGAGTCGCACCCGGTAGTTCACGAACTTCTGCATGACCGCCCCGGCGACCCCCGACCGCAGCCGGAAGAACTCCTCCGCGACGCGCTCGGCGGGCACGGCGACCACGTCGGCGCCCCGTCCCATGGCGTCGCCGATCAGATCCAGCGCGGCACGCTCGCCGTCGAGCGCAGGTCCGTCGGGCGTGCAGCGCAGCACGGTGACGCCATGGAGGTTCACGAGTTCGTCAGTGGTCATGACAGGCGAGCCTAGTCGTGACCCGCCCTGGTGCCCCGGGGATTTTCAGTGACCCCGGGCGATCCACTCCTCCAGGTGCGGGGCCTCCGCCCCGATGGTCGTGGAGTCGCCGTGCCCGGTCAGGACCTTCGTCTCCGGCGGCAGTTCCAGCAGCCGGGCCCGGATCGAGTCGATGATCGTCGGGAAGTGGCTGTACGACCGGCCCGTCGCCCCCGGTCCGCCGGCGAACAGCGTGTCGCCCGTGAAGACGGTGGCGAGCCCGGGGTCGTAGAGGCAGACCGCGCCGGGCGCGTGCCCGGGGGTGTGCAGGACCCGCAGGTCGGCGCCCGCGGCCTCGATGACCTGGCCGTCCTGGAGGTGGGCGTCGGGCTCGCGGTCGGGGTGGGTCTGCTTCCACAGCGGCAGGTCGTCGGGGTGCAGCCAGATGGTGGCGCCGGTGAGGTCGGCCAGTTCGGGCGCGGCGTCGATGTGGTCGTTGTGGGCGTGGGTGCACACGATCGCCGTCAGCCTGCGCTCGCCCACGGCTTCGGCGATCGCCCGGGCGTCGTGCGCGGCGTCGATGACGATGACCTCGTGGTCGTCGCCGACGATCCACACGTTGTTGTCGACGTCCCAGGTGCCGCCGTCCAAGCTGAACTGGCCGGAGGTGACGAGGCGTTCGATGCGGGCGGTCATCAGAACACCACCACCGAGCGCAGGACGTCGCCGTGGTGCATGCGCTCGAACGCCTTCTCCACGTCGGTGAGTTCGATGGTCTCGGTCACGAACGCCTCCAGGTCCAGGCGGCCTTGCAGATGCAGGTCGATCAGCATGGGGAAGTCGCGGCTGGGCAGGCAGTCGCCGTACCAGGAGGACTTCAGCGCGCCACCGCGGCCGAACACGTCCAGCAGCGGCAGTTCGAGCTTCATCTCCGGGGTGGGTACGCCGACGAGGACGACGGTGCCGGCGAGGTCGCGGGCGTAGAAGGCCTGCTGGTACGTCTCGGGGCGGCCGACCGCCTCGATGACGACGTCGGCGCCGAAGCCGCCGGTCAGTTCGCGGATCGCCTCCACCGGGTCCGTCTCGCGTGAGTTGACCGTGTGGGTGGCGCCCATGGTGCGGGCCTTCTCCAGCTTGCGGTCGTCGATGTCCACCGCGATGATCCGCGCCGCGCCCGCGAGGTTGGACCCGGCGATCGCCGCGTCGCCGACGCCGCCGCAGCCGATGACCGCGACGGTGTCACCCCGGCCGACGTTGCCGGTGTTGATGGCGGCGCCGATGCCGGCCATCACTCCGCAGCCGAGCAACCCCGCGACCGCGGCCGAGACCGACGGGTCGACCTTGGTGCACTGTCCGGCGGCGACGAGGGTCTTCTCGGCGAACGCTCCGATGCCCAGGGCGGGCGACAGCTCGGTGCCGTCGGTGAGGGTCATCCTCTGCTTGGCGTTGTGGGTGTTGAAGCAGTACCAGGGGCGGCCGCGCAGACAGGCACGACACTGCCCGCACACCGCACGCCAGTTGAGGATCACGAAGTCACCGGGGGCCACGTCGGTGACGCCCTCCCCGACCGATTCCACGACACCCGCGGCCTCGTGACCCAGCAGGAAGGGGAAGTCGTCACTGATGCCGCCCTGCTTGTAGTGCAGGTCGGTGTGGCACACGCCGCACGCCTGGATCTGCACCACGGCCTCGCCCGGTCCCGGGTCGGGCACCACGATCGTCTCCACCCGGACCGGCTCGTCCTTGCCCGGTGCGATCACGCCGCGTACTTCCTGCGCCATGGTGGTGAACCCTTCCTTCGGCCCTGTCCGTTCTCACTCCGACCCTACGGGTAACCGATCAGTAACGGCACGGGAGCGGAGTCGTCCGGGCTCAGGTCAGGAAGTCCCGTACGGCCCGGCCGAGCGCCGGCTCGTCGCGGGTGTCCGCCGCGCCCAGGACCAGCAGCCGGTGCGGTACATGGACCAAGGTCGCGGCGACGTGCCCCGCCGAGATCCCCGGCCGGCCCGGTTCGACCAGGACGACGTCCGCGCGGTCGGCGGCGAGGGCGGCCGTCCGCAGGCCGATCTCGTCGAAGGGACGGACGGTGGTCGCGTAGAGGACGGTCACGTCCAGCCCGGCGGTGGCGCGCAGCACCGGGTCGAGCGTGGGGCCGAACGCGAGGACCACGCCGCCGAGCCCTTCCCGTACGCGCTCGAAGCCTTCCGCGCCGCCGCGCGGTTCGGCGTTGGACTCGGCGGGGACGTGCACGTACGCCCGATCCCCGGCCCGCACCGCGCCCCGTACGGCCCTGCGCACCTCGTCGGGGTGCCCGGGCACATGCACGGTCCAACCGGGGGTGGCCGCGAACCGGGTCAGTTCGTCGTCGGCGCCGTAGCCCAGGAGGAGGGTGCCACGGCCGGGGCCGTCCTGCGGGAGGGACTCGGCGGCGGCGAGGAGCGTGTCGGACTGCATGGGATGGCCTCCGGGTGAGGATTTCTTGTAAAGGCGTCAAGAATCCGTTAGGAAACGACTCGACGGATCCTCATAGGGTTCTGGATTCCCTTCGTCCGGGCCATTCACCCGGCCTAATTCAACCTTTAACAAGCCCACAGGAATGTGGCTTTCTCTTTGCCCGGTCCAGATGTCTGCCTGGTTCTTCGCCGTCTCCTTTCGCGCTTAGGTGGACGCCGACTCTCCCCGCAGACGGAGTGGAAGGGGACATCCCGTCATGCTCGACAGCCATCCGCGTTCCGCAGCACGTCCGTGCGTCCGCCTCATCGCCGGGCCGACCGGTGTCGGCAAGAGCGCGGCGGCCACCGCGCTGGCCCGGGAGACCGGCGCCCCGGTCGTGGTCGCCGACCGGTTACAGTGCTTCACCGACCTGGCCACCACCAGCGCCCGCGCGGGCGCCGACGTACCGGGAGTGCGCCGCCACTGGCTCGGGGACCGCACCTTCGCCGACGGCGACCTGTGTGCCGTGGCGGCCACGGATGCGCTGGTCGCACTGGTGGAGCGGCTCGGCCACCGGCACCGGCTGGTGATCGTCGAGGGTGGTTCGATCTCGCTGCTGCGCGAGCTCGCCACCCGGCGGACCGCACTGGACTGGCACCTGACGGTCCAGTTGCTCGCGCCGCCCGACCGGGCCGTGTACGTCGCGAACCTCACCCACCGGGCCCACGAGATGCTCGCCCCGGACCCGCCCGGCCGCAGCCTCCTCGACGAACTCGCCGCACTCTGGCGCGAGCCCCGGCAGCGGTGGCTCGCGGCTTCCGTCAACGGCTTCGAGGCGGTCCTCGAATGCTGCGCCAAGTACGGAATCGACGTGCCGACCCTCGGCGAACAGCCGGTTTCCGCGCACGTTCTGGACCGCATGGCCACCCTGATCGCCGAACGGCATGCCGAACACGGATTTCTCCAGCACCGGGTGTTCTCCGAAATTTTCGACGCCCGAATAATGGATTCCGGATCAGACGCCACGGCAGTGGAGAGTGCGGCATGAATACGATCCGCACGGACCGGGCATTCGCCGCGCACGATTTCGGCCACATCGTCGAGTCCCGGCCGCTCGACGTCCTTTCGCCGCGCTCCGGTTCCGAGGTCCAGGGCCTGGTCGCCTTCGCGGACCGGCACCGGCTGCCGGTCACGGCCCGCGGCCGCGGACTCGCCCCGTTCGGGCAGGGCCAGGCCGACGGCGGTTACGTCGTCGACATGGGCGCCCTGAACGAAGTGCGCTGCGTGCCGGGCGAGCGGACGCTGGTCGCCGGGGCGGGCGCGACCTGGGGTGACGTCGTGCGCACCGCGCTGGCCGCAGGCCTCGTACCCCCCGTCCTGCCCGACCATCTCGGCGCCAGCGTCGGCGGGGTGCTCAGCACCGGCGGCTTCGGCGCCTCCAGTCACCGGTGCGGGCTCGTCGCCGACTGGGTACGGGAGGTGGAGGTGGTCACCGGCACCGGTGAGCGGCTCGTCTGCTCGGCCGAACGGCACCCGGACCTCTTCCGGGCGGTCCTGGCGGGGCTCGGCCAGTGCGCGCTGATCCTGCGGGCCGTGCTGCGTCTGGTGCCCGCGCCCGAGCGGGTCCGGCGCTACCGGCTCTACCACGACGATCCCGGCCCGTACTTCGCCGACCAGCGGCGTATCGCACGCGACAGCCGGTTCACCCATGTCGAGGGCCGGGCCCGCCCGGCCCTCGGCGGCGGCTGGCGCTACATGATCGAAGCGGTCGCCCCGCACGACGGCGAACTCCCCTGTGCCGACGACCTGTTGATCGGCGACCTCGGCCACGACCGGGACACCCAGGAGATCGAGGATCTGTCGTACGCCGAGTACCTCCACCGCCTGGACCGCGACGAACGGCTGCTGCGCGCCACCGGCGAGTGGGACCGCCCGCACCCGTGGCTCGGCCTGCTGCTCCCCGAGGAGGTGGCCGCAGCCTACGTCCCGGGTGCCCTCACCGAGCCCGCGCAGCAGGGGCTGCGCACCTGCGGCGTGGTGCAGCTGCGCCCGCTGAACGGCCGTACACTGCGCGCGCCGATGCTGCGCAGGCCGGCCGGTGAACTCCTGTGCCTGCTCTCCGTGATGCGCACCGCGCCGCCCGCGGCCCCGGACACGGTCCGCCGCATGGTCGCCGCCAATCGCGCACTGTACGAGCGGGCCCGAGCCGTCGGCGGGGTCCTGCACCCCATGAGCGCGCTGGCGATGAGGCCCGAGGACTGGCGCGGCCACTTCGGCCCCGGCTGGGCGGACCTCGTGCACGCCAAGGAGCGCTACGACCCGCACGCCATCCTGACCAGGGGGTACGGGCTGTGGGCGGGAGTGCGGTGACCGTCCGGCCGTCCTGGGCGCGGCGGCCGACGTAGCCTGAATGCTCCGCCCGACTCCGAGGGAGCGCCGTGAGCATCGCAGAGCCCGAACAGGCCACGCCCACCTGGCGGTTGCTGCTGGGATACGTCCGGCCGCATCGGTGGGCGCTGCTGCTGGGCGCCGTGCTCTCGCTGGTGACGGGGGCCACCGGACTGTTGCTGCCGCTCGTGGCAAGGGAGTTGATCGACGACCTGTCCCACGACCGCACCGTCACGGGCGCGTTGCTCGTGATGTCGGCCCTGGTGGTGGGCAACGCGGCGCTGGGGGCGCTGGGTTCGTACGTGTTGCGCCGGACCGCCGAGTCGGTGGTGCTGGGCGCGCGGCGCGCTCTGTCGTCGTACTTGCTGCGCCTGCGCATCACGGCCGTGGACCGCACCGAGCCCGGCGACCTGATGGCGCGCATCACCTCGGACACGACGCTGCTGCGCGAGGTCACCACCGACTCCCTCGTCGGCCTCGGCACGGGCGGGCTGACGCTCGTCGCCACGATCGTGATGATGGGCCTGGTGGATCCTGTCCTGTTGGGCGTCACGCTGGCCGTCATCGCCGCCGCGGGCACGGTCCTCGGCGTGATCGTGCCGCGCATCAACCGGGCCAGCCGGCAGGCGCAGGACGCGGTCGGGGTGATGGGCGCCTCGCTGGAGCGGATCCTCGGCGCGCTGCGCACGGTGAAGGCGTCGGGCGCGGAGCACCGGGAGGAGCGCACGCTGCACGAGGCCGCCGAGGAGTCCTGGCGGCAGAGCGTGCGCGCCGCCAAGTGGTCGGCGGCGGCGGGCAATACGGCCGGACTCGCGATGCAGATCGCGTTCATCACGGTGCTCGCGGTCGGCGGGGCCCGGGTGGCGACCGACGCGATCGACGTGGGCACGCTGGTGGCGTTCCTGCTGTACGTCTTCTATCTGATGTCCCCGATCCAGCAGGTCGTCGGCGCGATCACGCAGTACCAGACGGGTGCCGCCGCCCTGGCCCGTATCCAGGAGGCGCTGCGACTGCCCGCCGAACCGGCCGACCTGCCCGCCCCGTTGCCCGCGCCGGGCGCGGAACCGGCCACGCTGGCCTTCACGGACGTCCGCTTCCGCTACGCCGACGACCTGCCGTACGTCCACCACGGCGTGACGTTCTCGGTGCCGGCCCAGGGCATGACGGCGTTCGTCGGCCCGTCCGGCGCCGGCAAGACCACGGTGTTCTCACTGATCGAGCGCTTCTACGACCCCGAGTCGGGCACCATCACCCTGGACGGCCGCGACCTCGCCGACTGGCCGCTGCCGCAACTGCGTTCGGCGATCGGGTACGTCGAGCAGGACGCGCCCGTCCTGTCGGGCTCGCTGCGGGACAACCTGCTGCTGGGCAACCCGGAGGCGACCGAGGACGCCCTGACCCGCGTGCTGAAGACGACCCGGCTGGACGGTCTGGTGGCCCGGCTGCCCCGCGGCCTGGACACACTGGTGGGACACCGCGGCACCAAGCTCTCCGGCGGCGAACGCCAACGCGTCGCCATCGCCCGCGCGTTGCTCCGCCGCCCCCGTCTGCTGCTCCTGGACGAGGCGACCTCGCAGCTGGACGCGGTCAACGAGGCGGCGCTGCGTGACACGGTCGCGGACGTGGCCCGTACGACCACCGTCCTCGTCGTCGCACACCGGCTGTCGACGGTCACCATGGCCGACCGGATCGTGGTGATGGACGCGGGCCGGGTGCGCGCGATGGGCACGCACCGCGAACTCGTGGCGTCCGATCCGCTGTACGCGGAGCTGGCGGCGACCCAGTTCCTGGCCACGGCGGGGTGAACGCCGGGCTCAGGGACGGTGGTGGCGCTTCCGCAGCAGGGCACGCACCGACTTCGACCCGGCGATGCCGATCAGCATGCCCGCGACCGGGAGCGCGAAGTCGACCCAGGGGTCGCGGATGGGCTTGTAGACGGCCGTACCGTCCTTGATCTCGATGTAGCCGAGGGGCCTGGCGTCGACACCGCCTCCCCCGCCACCTCCCTCCCCGCTCCGCGTGGCGCCGCTCTCGTGCCCCGCACCGCCGCCGAAACCGAAGCTGACCTGGGCGACGGGGACGACGGTGACGCCGTCCCCGGTGATCGGCTCGCCGTACACGGCACTGACGGTGGCCTTGCCGCCGAGCTTCTCGGCGAGGCGTTCCAGCAGGGTGGTGGAGGCATGGACGGCGCCGAGTTCGGTCAACGGCGTGGACGCGGGGGTCTCTTGGGAGGCGGTCACCGCCTCACCGTAAGCCGGAGGCCACCCCTCCGGCAGCGGATTCAGGGACCTGCGTCCCTGGCCGCGGCCCGGCTTCCCTGTCCTGGACGCCGGGCCGGGGCAGAGCCGCTAGAAGGGGTAGTGCGCCTGCTGGGTGGCGATGGTCACCCAGCGGGTGTTGGAGAAGGCCTCGATGCCCCAGCGGCCCCCGAAGCGGCCGTACCCGGAGGCCTTGAAGCCGCCGAAGGGGGCCTGCGGCTCGTCGGCCACCGACTGGTCGTTGATGTGCACGATGCCGGTGCGGATCCGGCGCGCGACGGCCAGGCCATGGGTGGCGTTCTCGGTGATGATGCCGCAGGTCAGACCGTTGTCGGTGTCGTTGGCGACGGCCACGGCGGTGGCGTCGTCGGCGAACGTCTCCACCACGCACACCGGCCCGAACGCCTCGGCGTGATAGAGCTCGGCGTCCTTCGGCACGTCCGTGAGCACGGTCGCCGGGTGGACCGCGCCGTCCGGCTGTCCGCCACCGGTGAGGACCTTGGCGCCCTTGGCGACCGCGTCCTCGACCAGCCCGGCCACCCGCTGCGCGGCGGAGGCGGCGACCAGCGGGCCGACGACGGTGTGCGGGTGGGTGGGGTCCCCGGCCTGGAGGGAGGCGGCCTTGGCGGTGAACTTCCGGGTGAACTCCTCGGCCAGGGACTCGTGGACGAGGATGCGGTCGCCGGACATGCAGATCTGGCCGGAGTTCATGAACACGCTGAAGGTGACGGCGTCGACGGCGTAGTCCACGTCCGCGTCGGCCAGCACGATCACCGCGTTCTTGCCGCCCAACTCCAGGACGGCGGGCTTGAGATGACGTGCCGCATGCTCGCCGATGATGCGGCCCACGTTGGTGGAGCCGGTGAAGTTCACGGCCCGTACCCGCTCGTCGGCGATCAGCGCCTCGGCGATCTCGGCGGCGTCCGCCGGGTCGTTGGTGATCACGTTCAGTACGCCGTCCGGCAGCCCGGCCTCGCGCAGCACGTCGGCCACGAACAGGCCGCAGGCCAGCGGCGCGTCCTCGCTCGCCTTGACGACGACCGTGTTGCCCGCGGCCAACGGCGCCGCGACCGCCCGTACACCGAGGATGACCGGCGCGTTCCACGGCGCGAACGCGGCGACCACGCCCACCGGTTCACGGACCGCGAGGCCGAGCGCGCCCTGCTCCTGCGCGGTGAGCACCTCGCCGCGCGGGGCCGTCACGGCGGCCGCCGCCTCGCGCAGCATGTTGGCGGCGAGCGCCACGTTGAAGTACGCCCACGGCCGGGTGCCGCCGGCCTCGCCCGCCATGAGCTCGGCGACCTGGTCGCCCTTGCCCTCCAGCAGGTCGGCCGCCTTCAGCAGGATCGCGCGCCGGGCGAAGGGGGCCAGCGCCGCCCACTCCTCGAACGCCGCGTCGGCCGCGTCCACGGCCCGCCGCACGTCCTCGGGGCCCGCCGCCGCGACGGTCGCATACACCTCCCCCGTGTAGGGGTTGAGGTCCACGGCCGTCCGGCCGGAGGCGGCGGGCTCGTCCTTGCCGCCGATGAGGAGTTCGCGGGTGATGGGCATGATGCGGACCTCTTCGTTCGCCACGACAAAATGTGTGTACTACGGAGAAAACGTTCGCCAAGTGAAGCAAGATTCACTTGATAAGCGCATGCTCCGCGCGGCCCCGGGCAATGTCAAGGGCCGCCCGGATTGCCCGGACGGCCCTTGGTGTGGACGTGCGCGTACGACCCCGTACGCGGATCGGACGACTACTGGATGGCCGGCAGCAGTCCGGTGACGGGGGCTGCCAGGTCGGTCACCTGGCTCAGCTGGTTCAGGTCGTTGACGCGGTTGAGCTGGGCCAGCTGCTCGGACGGGCGCGGGATCTCGGCCTTGCGCTCCGCGGGGAGGTCGCTCACGGTCAGCGAGTCGAGCATGGCGATCGGGCTGAGCTGGGGAGCGTCGGCGTCCGCGGGGGCCGCGCTCGCCATCGGGGCGGCGAGGCCGGTGACACCGGCGGCAAGACCGACGACGGCGACGATACGTCGAGTGGAGATCATGTTGTCTGCAACGCCGCCACGCCGGGCGTGGACACGGGTGCCGGACGCCTCTCACCCGTCAGGCGCAGTACCTCCACTGCGCTTGCCGAGACCGGCGGGGCGGAGGAGTCTCGAAGATGAGACCCGGGCGGCCCCTCCCCTCGGGCCGCGGGCCTCACAGGAGGTCATCATGGGCGCGTTCAGCACGGAGACATTGCGTCAGGGCATCGAGGGAGACAAGGCCGCGAATCTGTTGTCGCTCTACGCCGACGACGCGGAGTTGCGCATCGTGGACCGCAACACCCAGCCCAGCAATCCAAGGGTCCTGCACGGCCGGAGCGAGATAGGCGAGCTTCTGGAGGACGTCTACAGCCGCGACATCAAGGCGCACAAGCTGGAGAAGTGCATCATGCAGGGCGACCAGGTCGCGTACACCGAGTCCTGCGAGTACTCGGACGGGGTCCGGGTCTTCGCCGAATCCATGATCACACTGCGCGACGGCAAGATCGCCGAACAGATCATGCTCCAGGCATGGGACGAGTAGGGAGAAGTCTGCCGAAGGTCCAGATCACGTCCCGGTTGACCTGGACCTTCTCGGCGCGTGCGGGCCTCGGCCGATCGTTTCCGGTGCGCTCCCGGCGCACCCTGCCGGCCGCGACGGCAGCCCGGCTGGCGTCCGCCGCACTGCTGCGGTCGGCGCTACGACGGACCCGGCCCCGTGCGCTCCCCCCGACCCCGCACGGCCTGCGCAGGCGGCGCCGGGGTTAGTCTGGGGGCGGGCCGTGACTGGCGCTGAGGTGGAGCACCACCGGGGAGCGGCCCGTACGACATGAAGCCGTGCGCCTGGGCGAAACCTACTGCCGGCCCAGGAGTGGATCATGACCCAGGCACGTCTCATGGATGGCACCGCGCTCGCCCGACGCATCGTCGAGGACACCGCCCGGCGCGCCGCCGACCTCACCGCACGCACCGGCACGACGCCCTGTCTCGCGACCGTACTGGTCGGTGCGGACCCCGCCTCCGTGACGTACGTCCGCATGAAGCAGAACCGTTCCCGCAAGGCCGGGATCGCCTCCCGGCACGTGGAGCTGCCCGCGGCGACCACCACCGAGGAACTGGTGAGCACGCTCCAGGAGCTCTCCGCCGACCCCGCCGTGCACGGCATCCTGCTCCAGCACCCCATGGGCGCCCACATCGACGAGCGCGCCGCGTTCGAGGCGATCGCCCCCGAGAAGGACGTCGACGGCGTCACCTTCGCCTCGTTCGCGACGATGAGCTTCGGCCTGCCGGGCTTCGTCTCCTGCACGCCCGGCGGCATCATGCGGCTGCTCGACGCGTACGACGTCGACCCGTCCGGCAAGCGGGCCGTGGTCGTCGGCCGCAGCGCGATCCTCGGCAAGCCCGCCGGCATGCTGCTGCTCGCCCGGGACGCGACGGTGACGTACTGCCACTCGCGGACGACGGACCTGTCGGCGGCCGTCCGGGAGGCGGACATCGTGGTCGCCGCCGTGGGCCGGCCGCGGCTCATCAAGGGCCAGGACATCAAGCCCGGCGCGGTCGTGATCGACGCCGGCTACAACCCGGGCAACATCGGCGACGTCGACTTCGACTCCGCCGTGGAGCGGGCCTCTCTCATCACCCCGGTGCCGGGCGGCGTCGGTCCGATGACGATCGCGACGCTGCTGGAGCAGACGGTGGACGCCGCCGCCCGGCAGCTCGGGGTGGGTCAGCTCGTCCAGGCGCTGTAGTCCATGACGTCACCGGCCTGCACGCCGTACTCGGGCTCCGCCTTCGTGAAGGTGGTCTCCAGGCCGAGTACGGCGCCGGTGGCCGGGTCCATGATCAGCATCCTGCGGAGGCCGGACCTCTCGTACACATATGCCTGTCCGCGCCGTCCGAGCCGGTCCGTCACCTGCCCGACGGGCTTCAACCCGTCGGTGTCCGCGAGGAGTTGGGCGAGCGCCGCCGATTCCCGGGCGCCGAGGTGCCAGGTGTCGAGGACGTAGTCGACGGCGTCGAGGAGCTCGCCCGTGGTGAGCGGGGTCCTGCTGTACGCGGCCTCCTGGAGGTAGGCGCGCAGCCGGGCCACGTCGTGCGGGGGCGGGGACTGCGGCGGGGCGTCGCTCCAACTGGGCGGGTACGTGCGGGTGGTGCGGTCGTGGCCGTCGTCGACGGTCTCCGTGTGGCTGTCGTCGGCGTTCCAGCGGACGATGCGCTCCTCCGGGTAGGTGATCGGCGGCTTGCCGTCGCTCATGCCGAGGCTCCAGGTCCGCACGTGGGTGCCCTTGCGGAGCTCGGCCGCCGCGCTGTCCACCGCTCGCGCCCGCTCGGCCAGGGTTTCCAGGGGTACGGGGGTCGAGTCGGCCCACACGACCAGCGGGCGGGGCGCGGCGACCGCCGGCGCGGTGGTCTGGCCGGTGAACAGCAGCGCGGACACGAGCGCGGCGACGACTCCTGTGGCCGCCAGCCCCCAGTACAGCCGAGGGCGGCGGGCGGTCCGCTGCCGCAGCAGCGCGTCGAGCCGGTGCTCGGCGTGCTGGTCGAGGGGGCCGTCGCCGTAGTGGGGACCGTCGGTCGGCACCGGGTTGGCGCGGCGCAGGAGGTCGAGTTCGTCAGCCATGGCCGTATTCCTTCGCGGGGATCGCGGGGCTCTCGGAGGTCGTGGGGCACAGCCGGTCGATCTCGGCTCGCAGTCGGCGCCGGGCCCGGTGCAACCGCATCGACGCGGCGCGGCGGCCGCAGCCCAGGACGACGGCGACCTCCTCGATGCCGAGTTCCTCCCATGCGGTGAGCCGCAGCACCTCCTGGTCGGCCGGGGAGAGCCGGGCGAGGGCGTCATGTACCCAGGCGCCGGGGGTCTCCGCTTCCGGGCCCGCCTCGATGTGCCGCCCGTGTGCCGTGTCGTCGTTGCCCAGCCGGTCCACCAGACGCCGCCGGCGCCCGTGCCCGCGCACCGCGTTGGCCAGGCAGTTGCGTGCCACGCCGTACAACCAGGGCAGCGGTGTGGGCGGCAGGTCAGTGCGGCGCCGCCAGGCGACGGTGAACACCTCCGCCACCACTTCCTCCACCTCGCTCGGCCGCCCGTCCAGTCGCCGCGCGACATAGCGGCTGACCGCCCAGTAGTGCTCGCGATAGGCAGCGGCGAAGTCGTCGTCGTTGCTCATGTTCCGTTCGTGTCCGGCACCTTCGGGATCGTCACAGCCGTCCTCGGTGATTCTCGTCGCGTCCCCGAAGTGTGACGTCCGGGCGGGGCACGGACACAGGCAGGGCATGAGACACCTGAAGTGGCTGACCACCACGGAT
>NZ_KQ948423.1:0-705691 GCF_001514065.1 Streptomyces antibioticus
TCAGTGGTGGTGAGCCACTTGATCACGACGTTGCCGGGCTGCTTGCGCCGGACCGGCAGCTCGTCTGAGTAATGTCCCTCAGCTGCCGCGGCACCCTGGGGTTCGTTGAGGATGCTCACAGGTTGTTCGTCTCCCGGTTCTTCTCGTGGGCGGTCTGCTCGATGCCCGCGGGAACGTAACCGGTCTGCCCCTTCTTGGCGAGGTCCTTGAGGTGCTGCTCGTAGCGCTCGGGGGAGACGACCTTCACGTTGAACAGCATCCGGGAGTGGTCGACGCCGCAGAGCTCGGCGCACTTGCCCAGGAAGGTGCCCTCCTTGTTGGGGGTCACCTGGAAGGAGTTGGTGTGGCCCGGGATGACGTCCTGCTTCATGAGGAACGGCACCACCCAGAAGGAGTGGATGACGTCACGCGAGGTGAGGACGAAGCGGACCGTCTTGCCCTTGGGCAGCCACAGCGTGGGACCCGGGTTGTTGGTCTGCGGGTTGCGCGTGCCGGGCGTACCGACGTCGTAGACACCGCCGGCGTTGGCCGGGAAGTCCGCCTTGAACCGGTCCGGAATGGCGTCCAGGTTCTTGTCGGTCTTCGCGTCGCCGGTGGAACCGTCGACGTTCTCGATGTAGTTGAAGCCCCAGCTCCACTGGAAGCCGACCACGTTCACAGTGACGTCGGGCTTCTTGTCGAGGCTGAGGAGCTTCGACTCGTCGCGGGCCGTGAAGTAGAACAGCACCGAGACGATGATGAGCGGGACCACGGTGTACAGCGCCTCGATGGGCATGTTGTACCGGGTCTGCGGAGGAACTTCGACCTTCGTGCGGCTGCGCCGGTGGAAGAAAGCACTCCACAGGATCAGGCCCCACACCAGCACGCCGGTGGCCAGCGCGGCAGCCCAGGAGCCCTGCCACAGGGAGAGGATCCGCGGAGCCTCTTCCGTGGTCGGGGTGGGCATACCAAGGCGGGGGAAGTCCTTGTATGTGCAACCGGTGGCGGTCGCCAGGACCAGGCCCGCGGTCATTGCCTGCAGCAGCTTCCGCCGCATCGGGCGCCGCGGCGAGCGGTCGGAGCCGTTGGGACTCACGTAGCGCCTTCCCGAGAGTCTCGCCCGCGCGTGTTGGCTGCGGCCTGCCTTACTCGGTGGTCGGTCGCCGCCCTGCGTCGGGCAGGGGTTTGGATGTTTATGCGGACCAAACCCTAGCCGACGCGTTCTGGGGGTTCGCGGGGAGGGGGGCCTAGTGCGGAGGGTGGTTCGCTGGATTGGCGGGTGCGGGTTGGTTTGGGCTGATCGCGCAGTTCCTCGCGCCCCTGCCGGTACTAGCGTTGCCGCATGTCCTACTTCGATGCCGCCTCCGGTGCTCCTCTTCATCCCGTTGCCCGTCAGGCGCTGTTGGCCTCCCTGGACGAGGGGTGGGCCGACCCTGCGCGGCTCTACCGGGAAGGGCGTCGGGCCCGGATGTTGCTCGATGCCGCGCGGGAGGCCGCCGCCGAGGCCGTGGGGTGCCGGCCGGACGAACTCAGGTTCACCCCGTCCGGTACTGCGGCCGTGCACGCCGGTGTTGCCGGGGCTTTGGCGGGGCGGCGGCGCGTGGGACGTCACCTGATCGTGTCAGCCGTTGAACATTCCTCCGTGCTCCATTCGGCCGAACTGCACGAGAAAGAGGGCGGTTCGGTCACCCAGGTGACGGTCGACCGCGGGGGGCGGGTCGTCCCCTCCGGCTACGCCGACGCGCTCCGGCCGGACACCGCGCTCGCCTGTCTCCAGTCGGCCAACCATGAGGTGGGGACCGAGCAGCCCGTGGCCGAGGTGGCCGAGGTGTGCCGGGCCGCCGGGGTGCCGTTGCTGGTGGACGCGGCGCAGTCGCTGGCGTGGGGGCCGGTCGAGGGGCCCTGGTCACTTCTCGCGGGCAGTGCGCACAAATGGGGTGGACCCGCCGGAGTCGGGCTGCTTGTGGTCCGGAAGGGTGTCCGGTTCGCCGCTCAAGGGCCGGTGGATGAGAGGGGATACGGCTTCGAGAACCTCCCCGCGATCGTCGCGGCGGCGGCCTCGCTGCGGGCCGTGCGGGCCGAGGCGGCTCAAGAGGCGGTACGGCTGCGGGAGCTGACGGAGCGGATCCGGGCGCGGGTGCCGGAGCTCGTCGCGGATGTGGAGGTGGTCGGCGATCCGGAGCGGCGGCTGCCGGGGATCGTCACCTTCTCCTGCCTCTATGTCGACGGGGAGACCTTGCTGCACGAGCTGGACCGGGAGGGATTCTCCGTTTCCTCCGGTTCGTCCTGTACGAGCAGCACGCTGACGCCCAGCCATGTGCTGAAGGCGATGGGGGTGCTGAGTGAGGGGAATGTGCGGGTCTCGTTGCCGGCGGGGACCGCGGCCGAGGACGTGGAGCGGTTTCTCGCCGTGCTGCCGGGAGTGGTGAACGGCGTACGGGAGAAGCTGGGCGCACCCACGCCGACCGCGGTGGTGCGCGATGACGAGCTGCTCGTCGACGCCCTCGGCAAGCGCTGCCCGATCCCGGTCATCGAGCTGGCGAAGGTCATCGGCGACGTGCCGGTGGGCGGCCTCGTGCGAGTGCTGTCCGACGACGAGGCGGCCCGCCTCGACATCCCGGCGTGGTGCGAGATGCGGGAGCAGGAGTACGTGGGTGAGGAGCCGGCGGACAAGGGGACGGCCTATCTCGTCCGCCGGACTTCCTAGCGGCTACGCCAGGTGCTTCTGGACCTCGGCCGCGGCCTCGTCGCCGTACGCCTTGGTGAAGCGCTCCATGAAGTGGCCGCGGCGCAGCTGGTACTCCTGGGTGCCGACGGTCTCGATGACGAGGGTCGCCAGCATGCAGCCCACCTGGGCCGCCCGCTCCAGCGAGACGCCCCAGACCAGGCCCGACAGGAACCCGGCGCGGAAGGCGTCGCCGACGCCGGTCGGGTCGGCCTTGCGGTCCTCCTCGGGGCAGCCGACGACGACCGGCTCCTCGCCGGCCTTCTCGATCCGTACGCCCCGGGCGCCGAGGGTGGTGACCCGGTGGCCGACCTTGGCGAGGATCTCCTCGTCGCTCCAGCCGGTCTTGGACTCGATGAGGCCCTTCTCGTACTCGTTGGAGAAGAGGTACGTGGCGCCCTCCAGCAGGACCCGGATCTCGTCGCCGTTCATCCGGGCGATCTGCTGGGAGAAGTCGGCGGCGAAGGGGATGGCGCGGGAGCGGCACTCCTCCGTGTGGCGGAGCATCGCCTCCGGGTCGTCGGCGCCGATGAGGACCAGGTCGAGGCCGCCGACGCGGTCGGCGACGGTCTTGAGCTCGATGAGGCGGGCCTCGCTCATCGCACCGGTGTAGAAGGAGCCGATCTGGTTGTGGTCGGCGTCGGTGGTGCAGACGAACCGGGCGGTGTGCAGGGTCTCGGAGATACGGACCGAGGCGGTGTCGACGCCGTGGCGGTCCAGCCAGGCCCGGTACTCGTCGAAGTCGAAGCCTGCGGCGCCGACCAGGATCGGCTCGGTGCCCAGCTGCCCCATGCCGAAGGCGATGTTCGCGCCGACGCCGCCGCGGCGGACGTCGAGGTTGTCGACCAGGAAGGAGAGCGAGACCGTGTGCAACTGGTCCGCGACCAACTGGTCGGCGAAGCGGCCGGGGAAGGTCATGAGGTGGTCGGTGGCGATGGAGCCGGTGACTGCGATGCGCACGGCGTGGACTCTCCTGTGGGGAGAAACTGGATTGACAGTTCACGCTACCCGGTCCGCGCGGGGCTCTGAAGCCGCCAAAACTACCCGATAGTAGATCTTTCTTCGCGAGCGTCGGCGTGCTTACGGTGCCGTCATGACGAACCTGAAGGCCCCTGCCCCCGCTCCGGCCGACCTCGACGGCGACCTCGCCTCGCTGCGCGGTGACTGCGCCCGGATGGTCCCGCACTGGGCCGCCCCCGACCGGGTCGCTGCCCGCCCGGTCTCCCCCTCGCTCATCCACGGGGTGAAGGTGCCGACGAAGTCCGCCCGGCTGCTGGACGCGATGTCGGACTACGGAGACTGACCCGGCGCTACGGAGACTCAGCCCGGCGCTCTGAAGGGAACCGTGCGCTCCCCCGCTGCGTCCCATCGCTGTCCCCCGTAAAGGGGATGCGGGATACGACCCTCTGCTCGGCCGTTTTGACAGGGCCGGGTCAGGGTCACAGGGACAGCTGCGCGGCCGAAGGAGCGAATGCGGTGAACACCGAGCGACCCGACAACGACGACGACGCCGAGGTCGTCGACAGGGACACGGGCGCCGATGAGGCTGCCGAGGAGGCCCCGGAGGCGGCCGCCGAGGAGACGGGCGAGACGTCTGAGGCGGCCGCCGAGGAGACGGGCGAGACGTCTGAGGCGGCCGCTGAAGAGACCGGTGAGACGTCTGAGGCGGCCGCCGAGGAGACCGGCGAGACCACGGAGGCCGCCGCCGAGGAGACCGGCGAGACGGATGCCGAGGCCGCCGGCGATCCTCATGAGCCGGTCGTCTCGGCCACGGCGGAACGGGACGACACCGAGCACCCCACTCGGCGTCGCTCCCCCGTCCTCATCGCCTCCGTCGCGGCCGCAGTGCTGCTCGTCGGCGGGGGTGGGGCGTATCTCGCCACCGGCGCCGCGAGCGGCTCGGGCGACGGTGGTACGACGTCCGGGGCGCCCGGCGACGACACTCCCCCGCCGCTGCATCTGGACGGCTACACCGACGGCGGCGGCACCGGCGGCATCGCCCCCGGGGAGCCGAACCCGTACGGCCCGACCTACCAGGCCGACGGCACGCTCCCCGACGGCCCCGACTCCGCGCCCGTGTACCGGGCGTCCGGCGAGGTCACCGCGGACGAGGTGGCCCGGCTGGCCGAGGCGCTCGGGGTGACCGGGACGCCGGTCCTGGAGGGGAAGGCCTGGAAGGTGGGCGGGCAGGACGCCGCCGGGCCGAGTCTCCAGGTGAACCAGTTCGCACCGGGGACCTGGACCTTCCACCGGTACGCGCCCGGCACCGACGACTGCAAGAGCGAGACGGTGTGCGCGAGCGACCCCGCCGCCCCGGCCGACGACCCGGTGAGCGAGGACGTCGCCGAGAAGGCGGCGGCGCCGGTCCTGAACGCGGTCGGACAGGACGACGCGAAGGTCGACGCGAGCCAGGTCATGGGTGCGCAGCGGGTGGTGAACGCCGATCCGGTGGTGGGCGGGCTGCCGACGCACGGCTGGACGACCGGCGTCGTGGTCAATGTGCAGGGTGAGGTGGTCGGCGGCAGCGGGCAGCTGAAGGCGCCGGAGAAGGGTGACACGTACCCCGTCGTGGGTGCGGAGAAGGCGCTGGAGCTGATGAACGCGCGGCCCGCGGCCGACCATCGGATGGGGATCGGCGGCTGCGCCAGTCCCGTACCGCTGAAGGACCGCCTGGAGGCGCCCTGCGGGTCGTCGTCGTCCGGCGCTGCGGAAGCCGGTACGCCGCAGCCTCCGCAGCAGGACACCATCACCGTCGAGAAGGCCGTGTTCGGGCTTGCCGCGCAGTATGTGGACGCGCGGCAGACGCTGGTGCCGTCCTGGCTGTTCGAGGTGAAGGCGGCGGGGGCGCAGGACGCGTTCACGGTGACGTATCCGGCGGTCGACCCGAAGTACATCGCCTCGGCGACCCCGTCCGCTCCGCCGAGCGGCGAGCCGACCGCTCCGCCGAGCCCGCGGCCGACCGGGCCGGGTCCCGACGAGCCGACCGCGGCGCCGGCCCCGAAGGACGTGCAGGTGGACGGCTACGCCGCCGACGGGAAGGAGCTGACGGTGAGCTTCACGGGTGGTGTCTGCGCCGACTACAAGGCGGCCGCGGTCGAGGGCTCGGACCAGGTGACCGTCACGGTGACCGAGACGCCCTGGCCCGACAAGGTCTGCATCATGATCGCCAAGGTGTACCAGCAGAGCGTGCAGCTCGACGAGCCGCTGGGCGACCGGAAGGTCGTCGGCTCGGACGGCAAGGAGATCCCGCTGGAGAAGGCGGGGGCCCGGCTGCCCGGGACGTCCGGGGCGCGGTAGACCTGCAGCAGCCCTGGAGAACAGCTGAAGGCGGCGGCCCTGTCGGAGGGGGCCGCCGCCTTCGCGTGTGTTCAGTTCTTCAGCGGTGGGGCTCAGCTGAAGGAGTCACCGCAGGCGCAGGAGCCCGTCGCGTTCGGGTTGTCGATCGTGAAGCCCTGCTTCTCGATGGTGTCGACGAAGTCGATCGACGCGCCGCCCAGGTACGGGGCGCTCATGCGGTCGGTGACGACCTTCACGCCGTCGAAGTCCCTGACGACGTCACCGTCGAGCGAGCGCTCGTCGAAGAAGAGCTGGTAGCGCAGGCCGGAGCAGCCACCGGGCTGGACGGCGACACGCAGGGCCAGGTCGTCACGGCCTTCCTGGTCGAGCAGGGCCTTGACCTTCGCCGCGGCGGCGTCGGACAGGATGATGCCGTCGGTGACGGTGCTGGTCTCGTCCGATACGGACATCTACATCTCTCCCGGGTTGTACGGAGACTGCTTGCCGACTGGTGCAACCGGCAAGGCCGCGGATTCATTCCGGGCCGGGCGCCGTATTTCCGGCGTCTTCTTCATGCTCGCACACCTGACAGGCCGCGGAAAATGCCGCGTCGGGATTCATGTCACATCGACGCAATGACCATCGTCAAAGTGACGTGAACCGGGTTATGATAGATAACGTCAGAACGACGAAAAGTAGAAAGGGTGCGTGTCGTGACCACCGCCCAGACCCAGGAGCTCGACGTACAGCCGACGCCCCTCGCCCTGCTGCTCCTCGGCCGTGAGGCCGACCCGAAGAGCGAGCGGGGTGTGGAGTGCCCCGGCGATCTGCCCTCGCCGTCCGACCCGGACCTGGTGGAGCGTGCCCGTGCGGCCAAGGAGAAGCTCGGGGACAAGGTCTTCGTCCTCGGCCACCACTACCAGCGCGACGAGGTCATCCAGTTCGCCGACGTCACGGGCGACTCCTTCAAGCTGGCCCGGGACGCGGCCGCGCGCCCGGAGGCCGAGTACATCGTGTTCTGCGGTGTGCACTTCATGGCGGAGTCGGCGGACATCCTGACGAGCGACGACCAGAAGGTCGTGCTGCCCGACCTCGCCGCCGGGTGCTCCATGGCCGACATGGCCACCGCCGAGCAGGTCGCCGAGTGCTGGGACGTGCTGACCGAGGCCGGGATAGCCGAGCAGGTCGTGCCGGTGTCGTACATGAACTCCTCGGCCGACATCAAGGCGTTCACGGGCAAGCACGGCGGTCTGATCTGCACCTCGTCGAACGCCAAGCGGGCGCTGGACTGGGCCTTCGAGCAGGGTGAGAAGGTCCTGTTCCTGCCCGACCAGCACCTCGGCCGCAACACCGCCGTCCGGGACATGGGCATGTCCCTGGAGGACTGTGTCGTCTACAACCCGCACAAGCCGAACGGCGGCCTGACCGCCGACGAGCTGCGTGCCGCGAAGATGATCCTGTGGCGCGGCCACTGCTCGGTGCACGGCCGGTTCTCGCTGGACTCGGTCAACGACGTGCGCGAGCGCATCCCGGGCGTCAACGTCCTGGTCCACCCCGAGTGCAAGCACGAGGTCGTGGCCGCGGCGGACTACGTCGGTTCGACCGAGTACATCATCAAGGCGCTGGAGGCGGCCCCGGCCGGTTCCAAGTGGGCCATCGGCACCGAGCTGAACCTCGTACGCCGGCTCGCGAACCGTTTCGCGCCTGAGGGCAAGGAGATCGTCTTCCTCGACAAGACGGTCTGCTTCTGCTCGACCATGAACCGCATCGACCTCCCCCACCTGGTGTGGACGCTGGAGTCGCTCGCCGAGGGCAAGCTCGTCAACCGCATCGAGGTCGACAAGGAGACCGAGGCGTTCGCGAAGCTCGCGCTGGAGCGGATGCTGGCGCTGCCGTAACCCCCGGGTGATCACCCCGAGGAGGAGTCCTCCTCGGGGTCTGAGGGGTCTGAGGGGTCGAGGCCGAAGACCGTGCCGTCCGGGGTGACGGCGATCAGCGCGCCGCCGTACGGCAGCACCCGGGCCTTGGCCGCGCCGCTGTCGGGGATCGTCTCGGCGTGGGTGCCCGTCTCCCACAGGTTCTCGCCGGTGTCGGCGTCGAGAGCGGCGACCCGGCCGCTGGGGCTGGCCACATAGACGGTGCGGGTCTTGGCGTCGTAGGTGGGCGGGCCCGAGTTCTCCACGATGGTGCTCGTCCGCCACGTCTGTTTGCCGGTCAGCGGGTTCACGGCGGACACCCGGCCGTCGACCTCGGTGATCCACAGGGTGCCCCCCGCCAGGGTCGTGGAGCCCGTGTAGGTCTTCGTCAGCTTGATCGTGGTGCGCTTGCCGGTGTCCGGTTCGATGAGCAGGACCGTGCTGAAGGTGGAGTCCTCCAGGGCGTCCGGCCCGCTGTGGTTCGCGGGCAGCACCGCCAGCAGGCCCTCCACCGTGCCGGCCACGCCGCTGTCGTACGGCGTCTTGAGGCGCTTGACCACCGAGCCGTCGGACCGGTCCAGGCGCAGGAGCTGTGCGTCGGTGCCGCCCCGTTGCGGGAAGCAGTGCTCGTACAGGGCGGTGCCGACCGTCAGGAAGGCGCAGTTGCTGCCGGACGGCAGCTCGCCGGTCCAGCGGTCCAGGCCGGTGCGCGGGTCACGGGCGGTGACGATCCTGCCGCCGGGGTCGACGGTCAGGACGATCTCGCGGTCCATGATCAGCTGGGTGTTCTGGTCGTTCACCTCGCGCCGCCACAGCTCGTCGCCGCGCTGCACGTCGAGGGCGATGACATGGACCGTGGCCCGTGCGGAGTCCGCGCGGGCGACGGACTGCCGGATCAGCACCGTGCCGTCGTGCACACCGAGGATCGAGGCGTCGTAGGTCCCCTTCGTGCTGCCGGTCGAGGCCAGGGAGGCGCGCCAGAGCGTGTTGCCGGTGCGCGCGTCCAGACGTTCGGGGAGCACGTTGGTGCCCGCGCAGTAGACGGCGTCCTCGCTTCGCACGCAGGAGGCGTCGCCGGTCCCACCGTCCGCCCTGCCCAGCGGCTGGACCTCGCCCCACCGCGCCGGCTCGGCCACCGTGGTCCGCCAGGGCTGCCAGCCGTCGGGCGGCGCCGCCCATCGGGAACCCGGGTCGTCGCTCTCCGCCGGGGAGTAGTCCGAGGCCCCGAACTGCGCGTACCCGACCGCCCCCAGGGCCAGCGCGCCGACCGTGCCGGCCGCCACCAGCAGGGGGCCGAGCCTGCGCCGGCGACGCCCGCCCGTCGTCGGGGCGGCCGGGCCGGCCCCCGCGTACGTCTCCTCGACGGTGTGCAGATCGCCCAGGCGCAGGGTCGTGGTGTCCGGGTCCATCAGGTCCGGCTCGGGCAGGGCCTCGGCGAACTCCTTGGCCAGGACGTCCAGTTGGGGACGCTCGGCGGGGTCCTTGACCAGGCAGCGCTCCAGGACCGCCCGCAGCTGCTCCGGTACGCCGTCCAGTCCGGGTGCCTCGTGGACGACCCGGAACGCGGTCATGTACGGGCTGTCGGCGTCGAAGGGGCCGCGTCCGGTGGCCGAGTAGACCAGGAGCGCGGCCAGCGAGAAGACGTCCGAGGCGGGGCCGACCGTGCGGGCGTCGGTGAACTGTTCCGGGGACATGAACGGCGGGGTGCCGATCATCTGGCCGGTCTCGGTGAGGGTCTGGTGGTTCTCGGCGGCGCGGGAGATGCCGAAGTCGATGACACGGGGGCCGTCCTCGGCCATCAGGACGTTGGCCGGCTTGAGGTCCCGGTGGACGACTCCGGCACGGTGGATGTCCCGCAGCGCCTCCACCAACCCCAGCGCCAGCCGTCGCAGTTGGGGGCCCTTGAGGGCGCCGTGGTCGCGGATGCGTTCGGCGAGGGAGCTGCCGGGGACGTACTGGGTCGCCATCCAGGGCCGTACCGCCTCCGGGTCGGCGTCCACCACGGGTGCGGTGAAGGCGCCGCTGACCTTGCGGACGGCCTCGATCTCCTGGCGGAAGCGGGCGCGGAAGACCTTGTCCTCCGCGTACTGGGCGTGCACCACCTTGACGGCGACGTCCCGGCCCGAGCGCGATCTGCCCCAGTAGACGACGCCCATGCCGCCGGAGCCGAGCCGGTCGACCAGCTTGTACCCGCCGACCGACTTCGGGTCGTCCTTGTGCAGTGGCACGACCGAATGTCCCTTCCCGCGCACGGCAGTTCGAGGCCACAGAATACGCACGGGACGAGCGAGGGCGGCCGGTCACCCGGCCGCCCTCCTACGGGACTCTCACACGCCCGCGGGTTCCGGCTGGGCCGGTGCCTCCGCCTTCTTCTCCCGCTTCAGGGCCCGCTTCTTCGCGCGGCGCTCCTTGCGGAGCTCCAGCATCGTGTAGAGCGTCGGGACCAGGAGCAGGGTCAGCAGGGTCGAGGTGATCAGACCGCCGATCACGACGACGGCCAGCGGCTGGGCGATGAAGCCGCCCTCGCCGGTGACCCCGAGGGCCATCGGGAGCAGGGCGAAGATCGTCGCCAGGGCCGTCATCAGGATCGGGCGGAGCCGGTGCCGGCCGCCCTCGATGACGGCGTCGACCGTCGAGTACCCCTGCCTGCGGTACTGGTTGATGAGGTCGATCAGCACGATCGCGTTCGTCACCACGATGCCGATGAGCATCAGCATGCCGATCATCGCGGGCACGCCCATCGGGGTGCCGGTCAGGATCAGCAGGCCGATCGCGCCCGTCGCCGCGAACGGGATGGAGACGAGGAGGATCAGCGGCTGAACCAGCGACCGGAACGTGGCCACCAGCAGCATGAACACGATCGCGATCGCCGCGAGCATCGCCAGGCCCAGGTTCTTGAACGCGCTGTCCTGGTCGGAGGTGACACCGCCGATCTCGGCCGTGGCGCCCGCCGGGAGCTTCAGCGCGTCGAGCTTGGAGGTGAGGTCCTGGCTCACCGCACCCGTGTTGTCACCGGTCGGCTTGGCGGTGATGGTCGCCGCGCGCTGCCCGTCGATCCGGGTCATCGACACCGGGCCGTCCACCAGCTTCACGGTGGCGATGTCACCCAGCTTCACCGGACCGAGCTTGAGGTTCCGCAGCTCGTCCAGGGTCTGCGCGGGCTTCGCCGACCGGATGACGACGTCCCGCTCGGTGTCGTCGAGGATCGCCTTGGCTGCGGTGGTGCCCTTGACCGCCTCGGCCACGGCCGCGCCGAGGGTCTGGTCGTTGAAACCGGCCGCCGCCGCCTTGGAGTTGGCCTTCACCGAGATGCGCGGGACGCTCTCGGCGAGGTTGCTGGTGACGTCGGTGACGTCGTCCAGGCCCGCGACGGTCTTGCGCACTTCCTCGGACGCCTCGCGCAGGACGTTCGCGTCGGCCGCCTTCACGACGACGCTCAGGTCCTGGCTGCCGAAGCCGTCACCGGCCGCGATGGTCGTCGTACCGATGCCGTCGAGCTTCTTCAGACCGGCCTCGATGCTGTCCTGGACGTCGTCGGAGGAGGCCGAGTCGTCCAGCATCACCGAGTAGGAGGCCTGGTTGGTGTCGGTGCCGCCGCCGAAGGCCGCCATGAAGCCGGACGAGCCGATGGTGACCTGGTAGTCCTTGACGCCCTCGGTGTCGGCGAGCAGCCTCTCGACCTTCTTCGCCTGCGCGTCGGTCGCGGCCAGGCTGGTGCCGGGCTTCAACTCCTGCTTGACGGTGAGGACTTCCTGCTCGCCCTGGTCGAAGAAGTTCGTCTTCAGCAGCCCGGACATGCCGAACGTGCCGATGAGGATGACGACCGCGATCAGCACACTGGTCAGGCGCCGCCGGGTCGCGAACCTCAGGACGGGGACGTAGAGCCGCTGGAGCCTGCTCCTCGCCTCCTTCTCCTCGGCGAGGCGGCGGGCCTCCTCCGCGTCCTCGGGGGTGTTCTTCGGGGCGCGCAGGAACCAGTACGACAGGACCGGGACGACCGTCAGCGAGACGACGAGGGACGCGAGCAGCGCGGCCGTCACCGTCAGGCTGAAGGAGCCGAACAGCTCGCCCACCATGCCGCCGACCAGGCCGATCGGCAGGAACACGGCGACCGTGGTGAGGGTGGAGGAGGTGACCGCGCCGGCGACCTCGCGGACCGCCTTGAGGATGGCCTCCTGGCGCTCCTCGCCGTAGCCGAGATGGCGCTTGATGTTCTCCAGGACCACGATCGAGTCGTCGACGACCCGGCCGATGGCGATGGTCAGCGCGCCGAGGGTGAGCATGTTCAGGGACAGGTCACGCGTCCACAGCACGATCAGCGCGAGTACGACCGACAGCGGGATGGACACCGCGGTGACGAGGGTCGAGCGGACCGACGCCAGGAAGACCAGGATGACCAACACCGCGAAGAGCAGGCCGAGCGCGCCCTCGGTGGTCAGGCCCTCGATGGCCTTGGCGACCGCCGGGCCCTGGTCGGAGACGACGGTGATCTCGGAGCCGCTGCCGAGGTCCTTGCGCAGGGCGGGCAGCTTGTCCTCGACGGCGTCGGAGATCGAGACCGCGCTGCCGTCCTTGTCCATGGTGACCATGACGGCGAGGCTGGGCTTGCCGTCGGTGCGGGTGATCGAGTCGGCGGCGGCCTCCTCCTGCTTGACGGCGGCCACGTCACCGAGGCGTACGGGCTTCCGGCCGGGCGTACCGGTGACCATCAGGTCCTGGATCTGCGCGACCGAGGTGAAGCCGCCGCCGACCTGGACGGTGCGGTTGGCGCCGTCCTCGTCGAAGGAGCCGGCCGGGACGGTCGCGCCGCCCGCCTGGAGGGCCTGGGCGAGGGCGGCCGAGGTGAGACCGGCCTTCGCGAGCTCGGCGTCGTCCGGGGTGACGGTGACCTGGAGGTCGCGGACGCCGTCCACGGTGACCTGGCCGACGCCGTCGATCGACTTCAGCTCCGGGACGACCGTCTTGTCGAGCTGGTCGGCGAGGGCCTGCTGGTCCTTGGCCGAGGTGACGGCGAGGACGACGGTCGGCATGTCGTCCGTGGAACCGGCGATGACCTGCGGGTCCACGGAGTCCGGGAGCTGGACGCGGGCCCGGTTGACGGCCTGCTGGACGTCGGCGACGAGCTGCTTGGTGTCGGGGCCGTAGTCGAAGGACGCCATGATCACGGCGTTGCCCTCACTGGCCGTCGAGGTGACACCCTCGATGCCGTCGACGGCTTCGAGGCTGTCCTCGATGGGCTCGACGACCTGCTTCTCGACGACGTCCGGGGAGGCGCCCTGGTAAGGGGCCAGCACGGACACCATGGGCAGCTCGATGGAGGGCAGCAGCTGCTGCTTGAGCTGGGGGATCGCGATCGCACCGAAGGCGAGCGCGATGATCGACATCAGGCCTATCAGGGCACGCTGGGCGAGGCTGAACTTCGACAGCCAGGACATGGGTCAGGGATCTCAATTCTGTGAGCGGCAGCGGTGGCCCCTACACCCTGTGTCCTGTGGGACCGGTGTTTCGTAGCCCCCAGGTCCATTTCCTTATCCGGCGCATACTCCGCCCGCAGTACGCCGGGGTGGAGTTCACTCCACCCTTGGACGTACCAGCCCCGACTCGTAGGCGATCACCACCAGCTGCGCCCGGTCCCGCGCGCCCAGTTTCGCCATGGCCCGGTTGACGTGCGTCTTCACGGTCAGCGGGCTGACTTCGAGCCGCTCGGCGATCTCGTCGTTGGAGTGCCCGCCGGCGACCTGCACGAGCACCTCACGCTCCCGCACGGTCAGTGCCTCCAGGCGGGCGGTGCGGCTGGGGTCGGCGGTCTCGGTGCCGTCGCCCTGGGCGAGGAAGCGGGCGATGAGGCCCTTGGTGGCGGCCGGGGACAGCAGCGCCTCGCCGCCGGCCGCGATCCGGATCGCGCTGAGCAGTTCCTCGGGCTCGCTGCCCTTGCCGAGGAAGCCGGAGGCGCCGGCCCGCAGCGACTGCACCACGTAGTCGTCGACCTCGAACGTCGTCAGGATCACCACGCGGACCTGGGCGAGGGAGGGGTCCTCGCTGATCATGCGGGTGGCGGCGAGACCGTCGGTGCCGGGCATCCGGATGTCCATCAGGACGACGTCGGCCCGCTCCTCCTTGGCCAGCCGCACCGCCTCCGCCCCGTCGGAGGCCTCCCCCACGACCTCCATGTCGGGCTCGGAGTCGACGAGCACCCGGAAGGCACTGCGCAGCAGGGCCTGGTCGTCGGCGAGCAGGACGCGGATGGTCATACGGGGTCCTCTGCGGGAGATGGTCCGGTGCTACGACAACTTCCGCGGGGTGTCCCTGAGTTCCGCGGGTCGGTCATACGGTGTCGGCGGCGCCGCGGCCGCGGGTCCTGACCGGCAGGATCGCATGGACGCGGAAGCCGCCGCCGTAGCGGGGACCGGTGGTGAGGGTGCCGCGCAGGGCGGTGACGCGCTCGCGCATGCCGAGCAGCCCGTGCCCGCCGCCGTCCGCGGGTTCCTCCTCGCCGGCGCCGTTGTCGAGGACGGTGATCTCGATGTTCGGTCCCACGCGGACGACGCTGACCTCGGCCTTGGCCTCGCCGCCCGCGTGCTTCTGAACGTTGGTGAGGGCTTCCTGGATGACCCGGTAGGCGGCCAGGTCGACGGCGGCGGGCAGGGTGGTGCCGGCGTCGGCGCGGGCGACCTCGACATGCAGGCCCGCGCTGCGGAAGGTGCCGACGAGTTCGTCGAGGCGGTCGAGGCCGGGGGCGGGCTCGGTCGGGGCCTCGGGGTCGCCGGACTGCCGGAGCAGGCCGACGGTGGCACGGAGTTCGTTGAGCGCGGAGCGGCTGGCCTCGCGCACATGGGACAGCGCCTCCTTGGCCTGGTCGGGCCGCTTGTCCATGACGTGTGCGGCGACGCCCGCCTGGACGTTGACCAGGGCGATGTGGTGGGCGACGACGTCGTGCAGATCGCGGGCGATCCGCAGCCGCTCCTCGGCGACGCGGCGGCGGGCCTCCTCCTCACGGGTGCGTTCCGCCTTCTCGGCGCGGTCCTGGATGGCCTGCACGAAGGCGCGGCGGCTGCGGACCGCGTCGCCCGCGGTGGCGCCGATGCCGGTCCAGGCGAAGATGCCGAGGTTCTCCTGGGCGTACCAGGGCAGGGGGCCGCCGAGCATGGCGGCGGCGGTGAGGACGGTCATCGTGAGCAGGCCGACCCGCCAGGTGGTGGGGCGGTCGGTGGTGGAGGCGACGGTGTAGAGGGCGATCACCGCGGACATGGCGACGGGGGCGCGCGGGTCGCCGGTGACGCACTCGACGATCGAGAAGGTGCCGGTGAGGGCGAGGACCGTGATGGGGGCGCGGCGGCGGAAGACGAGCGCGGCGGCGCTGAGGCCGATGAGGACGAGGCTGAGCGGGTCCGGGGTGCGGATGCCCCAGGTGACTCCGTCGGGGCCGTGCGGGTCAACGAAGGAGCCGGCCACCATGCAGGCGAGGACGCCGACCGCGAGGATCGCGTCCAGCGCCATGGGGTGCGCCTTCAGCTGGTGCCGGATGCGGTCGACGGTACTCACGTCTGACAAGGTACGGGTGCGCTGACGGGGGCGGAACGGGGGCCACCTGTAGGTTTGCTGTCTTCTTGCCCGGCGTCGGTCGCGGGCCGCCCGACTCGCCCGGCTGGAAAGTCACCCCGGGATCAGCCCGTCGTCGCTCAGCATCTCCCGGACCTCCTCCAGCGTGGCGTCCGGGGACGGGAGGATCAGGTCCGAGGGTTCCAGGGAGTCGTCCGGCACCGGGTCGCCGAGCTCCCTGACCTTGGCCAGGAGGGCGTCGAAGGTGCGGCGGAAGCCGGGGCCGTCGCCGTTCTCCATCTCGGCCAACAGCTCGTCGTCCAGCTTGTTCAGCTCGGTGAGGTGGCCGTCGGCCAGCCTCACCTGCCCCTCCCCCATGATCCGTACGATCATGTCGCCCTCCTAGGCGTGGGCCCCGCCGTCCGTCACTGCTTGTCGAAGCGCGGGGTGTCCTGCGGCTGCTGCTGGGACTGCGCCTGGCTCGCGCCACCCTCGATGGCCTGCTGGGAGGAGGAGCCTCCGGCCAGCTCGGCCTTCATGCGCTGCAGTTCCAGCTCTACATCCGTACCACCGGAGAGCCGGTCCAGCTCGGCCTGGATGTCGTCCTTGTGCATGCCGGACTGGTCGTCGAGGGCTCCGGAGGCGAGCAGCTCGTCGATCGCGCCCGCGCGGGCCTGGAGCTGGGCGGTCTTGTCCTCGGCGCGCTGGATGGCCATGCCGACGTCGCCCATCTCCTCGGAGATGCCGGAGAAGGCCTCGCCGATACGGGTCTGGGCCTGGGCCGCGGTGTAGGTGGCCTTGATGGTCTCCTTCTTCGTACGGAAGGCGTCGACCTTGGCCTGGAGCCGCTGGGCCGCCAGAGTGAGCTTCTCCTCCTCGCCCTGCAGCGTCGCGTGCTGGGTCTCCAGGTCCGTGACCTGCTGCTGGAGGGCGGCCCGGCGGGACAGCGCCTCACGGGCGAGGTCCTCACGGCCGAGCGCGAGCGCCTTGCGGCCCTGGTCCTCCAGCTTGGAGGACTGCGACTGCAGCTGGTTGAGCTGGAGTTCCAGGCGCTTGCGGGACGTGGCCACGTCGGCCACCCCGCGGCGGACCTTCTGGAGCAGCTCCAGCTGCTTCTGGTACGAGTAATCGAGGGTTTCGCGAGGGTCCTCGGCCCGGTCAAGGGCCTTGTTCGCCTTCGCGCGGAAGATCATCCCCATACGCTTCATGACACCGCTCATGGGCTTCGCGCGCCCCCTTCTGACGGACTCCAGCTCCAGCTCTGCGACAGAACCCACAGTACGGGCCCTGCATCCATTGACGCACTGTTCGGGGACGGATGCGCTCATCCCCAAGGACGACTGCCCCCGGCCTTGCTCCGGCGTGAGGAGTAGGTGACCTTCAGGGTGAGAAGTCGGTCACCGGACGTCCCCCCTGTCCCCCTGCATGACGACTGGTGTTGCCGGATCGTTCCCCACCGGGCTGGGGTCCAACCCCGGGCACCCCGTACCCTTGGGTTTTGTGTTCCGAAGCCGTGCCACCAAGGAAGAGAAGGCCACCGCCGCCCAGGCCCCGGTGACCGACTCCAAGCAGCCCCGCGATCCGCAGGCCCCCAAGGGTCGGCCCACTCCCAAGCGGAGTGAGTCCCAGTCCCAGCGCCGCAGCGTCGCCAACACGTCGATGACGCGGAAGGACGCCGCCAAGCGGCAGCGCGACGAGCGTCGTGCCGCGATGGAGAAGCAGCGCCAGGCGCTGGCCGGCGGCGACGAGCGGTACCTGCCCGCCCGCGACAAGGGCCCGGTCCGCAAGTTCGCGCGCGACACCATCGACTCGCGGTTCAACGTGGCGGAGTTCTTCCTGCCCATGGCCGTGATCATCCTCGTGCTGAGCATGGTGCAGGTGGGCGCGTTGCAGAGCATCGCGCTGCTCCTGTGGCTCGTCGTGATCGTGCTGATCGTGCTCGACTCGATCCTCACCGCCTTCCGTCTGAAGAAGCGGCTCGCCGAGCGCTTCCCGGACCACAACCGGAAGGGCGCGGTGGCCTACGCCCTCATGCGCTCCCTCCAGATGCGCCGGCTCCGGCTGCCCAAGCCGCAGGTCAAGCGCGGAGAGCGGCCCTGAGCACAACGCCGTTCACCGGGGGCGCGGAAGCCTGGCTGAACAAGCTGGGCGGACTGCGGGACGTCGTACGACAGGAGCTGGTGGCCCGGCAGCTCGACGAGCAGATAGCGGGACGTTTCCCGGTCGGGCAGCGGCTGCGCGTGCTCGACGTGGGCATGGGCCAGGGCACGCAGGCGCTGCGTCTGGCCCGGGCCGGTCATCAGGTGACCGGCGTCGAGAAGGACGACACGATGCTCGCCGCCGCCCGGGAGTCTTTGGCGGGTGAGCCGGAGGGCATCCGGGAGCGGGTGCGGCTGGTCCAGGGCGACGGCCGGGACACCGGGGTGCACTTCCTGCCCGGCAGCTTCGACGTGGTGCTGTGCCATGGCGTGCTGATGTACGTCGAGGAGCCGGACGCCCTGCTGGCGGGCCTGGGGCGGATGCTCGCGCCGGGCGGGCTGGTGTCGCTGCTGGTGCGCAACGCGGACGCGTTGGCCATGCGGCCCGGGCTGTCCGGTGACTGGGCGACGGCTCTCGACTCCTTCGACACCGTCTCGTACACCAACCGTCTCGGCCTCGACGTGCGCGCCGACCGGCTCGCCGCGCTGACCGCGACGCTCGCCGGGATCGGTGCGCCGCTCCAGGCCTGGTACGGCGTACGGGTTTTCACGGACACCGCGGTGGACGGGGCGGAGATCCCGGCCGACCTGGAGCCGCTGCTGGCGGCCGAGGAGCGGGCCGGGCGGACCGATCCCTACCGGGCGGTCGCGGCGCTGCTGCATTTGTGCGGGGTGCGCGGCTAGGGCCCGTCCGCGGCATGATCCGCCGGGCAGGTCCTGAAGCGCCCGTTCGGGGGTACAGCGCAAGCCGGACATTCACCCTGAAGTGAGACTCGGGGCATGGACGTTCACCGCCGCCGTGCCCTACGCCTTGTCACGCCCTTCGCCGCGCTCGTCTGTTCCCTCGCGCTGCTCGCCGGATGTTCCGACTCCGGTTCCTCCGGTTCTTCCGGCGAGCGGCAGGACCCGACCACCCAGGCCGCCGCTCCCGCCGTCGACAACGCTCTCCAGGACGACTACCAGAAGGTCATCAGGGAGGTCCTGCCGTCGGTCGTGCAGATCCAGGCCTCGGGTGACCTGGGCTCCGGGGTGGTCTACGACGACAAGGGACACATCGTCACCAACGCGCACGTCGTCGGCAACGACAAGACCTTCCAGGTGACCACCGCCAACAACGAGAACACCCTGTCGGCGAAGCTCGTCTACTCCTACCCGGACCAGGATCTCGCCGTCATCAAGCTGGACAAGGTGCCGGGCGGGCTGAAGGCGGCGACGTTCGCGGACTCCTCGAAGGTCCAGGTCGGCCAGATCGTGCTGGCCATGGGCTCGCCGCTCGGACTGTCGTCCAGCGTGACGCAGGGCATCGTCTCGGCGACCGGACGGACCGTCACCGAGGGCCGCTCGGACGGCGGTACGGGCGCGACGATCGGCAACATGGTGCAGACCTCCGCGGCCATCAACCCCGGCAACAGCGGCGGCGCCCTCGTCAACCTCGACGCGCAGGTCATCGGCATCCCGACGCTCGCCGCGACCGACCCCAACTTCGGCAACAGCGCGGCGCCCGGGATCGGGTTCGCCATCCCCGCGTCCATGGTGAGGACGGTCGCCGACCAGATCGTCGAGACCGGCAAGGTCACCGACTCGGGCCGGGCCGCGCTCGGCATCACCGGCCGCACGGTCGTCGACGACGGCTTCCAGGCCGCGGGGGTGGCCGTCGTCGAGGTGAAGAGCCGCGGGGCCGCGGACAAGGCCGGCCTGGAGGCCGGCGACATCATCACCGGGCTGGGTGACACCGGCATCACCACGATCACGTCCCTCTCCGAGGCGCTGGCCGCGGAGTCGCCGGGTGACAAGACGTCGGTGACGTACACGCGGGACGGGGACGAGAAGACGGTGGACGTGACGCTGGGCGAGCAGTGAGGGAGTAAAAAAAGAGGGCGGCCCAGTACGGCCGCCCCCTTTCCCTCCGGCTTACGCCTCTTCGGCGTGCAGGCTCATCGGGCCGTAGATCTTCGTGCCGTCCTCGAAGAGGTGCACCTGGTCCGCGCCGCCTTCGAGGAGGTCCTTCCAGAACTCGCCCACCCAGGACTCAGCATCCCCTTGCGTGGTGAACTCCTCGGGCTGCAGCGCGGGCTGGACCTCCGTCCCGTCGGCCTTCTCGAATCGCCACGTCCATGCCGCCATGTACGCCACCTCGCTTCGCTGGTTGGGCCGTGATCAACATACGGTAGTGGGTCGAGTGCGAGTCGTCTGTGGCTGGTCGCGCAGTTCCCCGCGCCCCTTAAGGACATGCAGCGCGCGCATGTTCAGTCGCCACCGGCGAAAATCGGTCTCGTGGACGTGACTTTGCTTGGTACCGGCGGGCCCTCCGGCCTTCCTCGGCCCTCCTGCCCCTGTTCCTCGTGTGCTGTCGCGCTCGGTGTTGACGCCCGGGCCGCCACCGCGCTGCTCGTCGACGGGGCGCTCATGCTCGATCTGACGCCCGGTGTCGCCTTCGCCGCCGCTCGGGCCGGGCATTCGCTCGGCGGCGTACGGCAGGTGCTGCTGTCGCATCCGCACGACGGGCCCGCCGTGGAGGTGCCGGCGGGGCTGCCGCAGCCGGGGCGGGTGCCGGACGGGCGGGAGTTGGCGCTGCTGACGGGGCATCGGGTGCGGGCGGTGGCGATGGACGCGCCCGGCACCGGGTACGCGGTGACCGGGCCGGACGGGCAGCGGTTGCTGTATCTGCCGCCCGGGGGCGCCCCGGCGGGGCTGGAGGAGAACGGCAAGAACGGCTACGACATGGTCCTCGCCGATGTCGTGGGGCGGCCGGACGGGCTGGCCAGGCTGCGGGCGGTGGGGGCCGTGGGGCCGACCACCGATGTCGTCGCCGTGCATCTGGACCACGACGTGCCGCCGGGCGGCGAGTTGCGGCGCCGGCTCGCGGCGGCGGGCGCGCGGGCCGTGCCCGACGGGACGACGCTGGCCGTCGGCGCCTACGAGGACGTACCGGATGTGCCGCGGCGGACGCTGGTGCTGGGCGGGGCGCGGTCCGGGAAGTCGGTGGAGGCGGAGCGGCGCCTGGAGGCGTTCCCCGAGGTGCTGTACGTGGCCACCGGCGGCACGCGGAACGGGGACGGCGAGTGGGCGGCGCGGGTCTCCGCGCACCGGGAGCGGCGGCCGGGCTCCTGGCGTACCACCGAGACCTGCGACCTGGTGCCGCTGCTCGCCGACGAGGGGCCGCCGCTGCTGATCGACTGTCTGTCGCTGTGGCTGACGGACGCGATGGACGCCGTAGGGGCGTGGGACGACGCGGAGTGGGCCGGGGGCGGGGAGCGGGCGCTGCGCAAGCGGGTGCGGGAGTTGACGGACGCGGTGCGGGCGACCCGGCGGACCGTCGTCGCCGTGTCGAACGAGGTGGGGTCGGGGATCGTGCCCGCCACCGCGTCCGGGCGGCGTTACCGGGACGAACTCGGACGGCTGAACGCGGCGTTCGCCGGGGAGTGCGAGCAGGTGCTGCTGGTGGTGGCGGGGCAGGCGCTGGTGCTACGGGGCTGAGGGCTGCTGCGACTGTCTGCGGGCGATCACTCGAGTGGTCCTCGACAGGCGGTCGAGAGCCGGGTGCCGGGTGCTCGGCAGGATCGTGCAGTGCGCGGCTTCGAGTTCCCCGCGGAGCGCGTCGGTGGCGCCCTCGGTCTCCACCAGCACATGGCCGCCCGGGCGGAGGAACGTCACGACCGCGCCGAGCTCCGCGACCGGCTTCAGGACGCTGACCACGTCGTAACGGGCGGTCAGGGCCCGGGTGAGGTGCGGGGCCGCCGGGGTGCCGAGGTAGGCCTCCTCCAGTCGCTCCGCCTCGCGGGCCACGAGCACGGCGGTGGTCGTGTCGAGGCCGTCGAAGGAGGTGTACGGGAAGAACGCCTTGGCCTCGGCCGGGAAGTGGGCCTCGCCGGTGCCCACGTCCAGCCAGCTCTCCGGTTCGGGGTTCAGGCGCAGCATCGCGCGGGCCGTGGAGCGGTGGCGCCGTCTGCGGTCGAGGTCGGCGAGTCGGGCGCGCAGGCGTTTCATGAGGACTCCCTGAGACATACGACAATCCGCTGCAAAACGGAACGTATGGGATCTCGATCTTGGGAGCAACGACGTCCGGTGTGCGTGGTGCCCCTGTGCCGCCGTCCTGTTCGACCGGTGCCGGTACTGTTCGGCGAATGAGCTCGCTTAATCTCGACGACTTCTCCGATCTGATCGAGCGCCCCGACGGCGGGGTGCGCCGCGACGCCGAGGCGCGTCGCGAGCGCCAGATCGTGCCGCCCGGGTCGCTGGGCCGCCTCGACGACCTGGGTGAGTGGCTGGCCGCCGCGCAGTCCGCCGTGCCGGTACGGCCGGTCGAACGGCCGCGGGTGGTGCTCTTCGCCGGTGACCACGGCATCGCCGAGCTCGACGTCTCGGCCCGGCCGGCGGGCAGCGCCGGGGAGTTGGTGCGCGAGGTGCTGGCGGGCGGGCGGCCGGTGTCGGTGCTCGCACGGCGGCTCGGGGTGCCGGTGCGGGTCGTCGACATGGCGCTGGACACCGACCCGGAGACGCTGCCGGAGGACGTCGTACGGCATCGGGTGCGGCGCGGCAGCGGTCGTATCGACGTCGAGGACGCGTTGAGCCTTGAGGAGGCCGAGGCCGCGTTCCGGGCCGGGATGGCGGTGGCCGACGAGGAGGCCGACTCCGGTACGGATCTGGTGGTGCTCGGCGATGTGAGCGTCGGCGGGACCACGGTGGCGGGCGTGCTCATCGCCGCGCTGTGCGGGACCGACGCGTCGGTGGTGACCGGGCGGGGCGGGCTCGCGATCGACGACCTGACGTGGATGCGCAAGTGCGCGGCGATCCGGGACGCGCTGCGGCGGGCGCGGCCGGTGCTGGGCGATCAACTCCAGCTCCTCGCGACCGTCGGCGGCGCCGACCTCGCCGCGATCACCGGGTTCCTGTTGCAGGCCGCGGTGCGGAAGCTGCCCGTGGTCCTGGACGGTGTGGTCGTCGCCGCCTGTGCGCTGGTCGGGCAGCGGATCGCCTTCCGGGCGCCGGACTGGTGGCTGGCCGCCCACGACTCCGGGGAGCCGGGGCAGGCGAAGGCGCTGGACCGGATGGCTCTTGAGCCGCTGCTCGATCACGGAGTGCGGGTGGGCGAGGGCGCCGGGGGGCTGCTTGCGCTGCCGCTGGTGCAGGCCGCGGCGGCGTTGGCGGCCGAGCTGCCGGAGAAGCCCGCCGTCGAGGAGGAGCCGGAGAAGGAGGAGTAGCCGGCGACCGGTTCGGCACCGCCGTCGTGGTTGAGCGGCGTCACGGCGAGGGAGTGGTTTGATCCCATTTCATGGGATACGCACGCTTTGCCGTCTGGTACCTCCGGCTCGTCGCGTTCGTCAACTTCCTCAGTGCGGTGTGGGTGTCCCTGGGGCAGGACGTGCGGCGGCACAACCAGGAGGATCTCTTCACGCCGTATCTGCTGACGGCCGGCTTCGCCTCCGGGGTCTTCACGGCGTTCCTGGCGATCACCATGCGGCGCCGCAAGCGCGCCGCATGGCTGCTCAACCTCGGGCTGAGCGGGGCGTTCCTCGCGCTGCTGGCGTTCGCCATGGTGTTCCCGGAGATCCGGCGGCATCCGCAGAACTGGGTGTCACTGGCCCTGACCGCCGCCTTCGTGGGCGCGCTGCTGCTCGGCCGACGGGAGTTCTACGCCAAGGGTGACCGGGCCAACCCGAAGCTGGCCGCCGCCGTCGGCGCGGGCGGACTGCTCGCCTCCTCGCTGCTCGCGGCGCTGCTGGTGACGGTGACCAACGAACGGCACTCCCCCTTCGCCGCCTGCTGGCGCTACGGCACCCTGCGCCTGGTCTCCATCACCGACTTCCGCTCCCCCGGCATCGCCACCCCCAACTGGGTCGACGTCACCGTCAACGGGCTCAGTACGGTCCTCCTCCTCGCCGTCCTCTATGCCGCCTTCCGCTCCCGCCGGGCCGTCGACCCGCTCACCGACGACGACGAGAAGCGGCTGCGGGAGCTGCTCGACCGGCACGGCGACCGGGACTCGCTGGGCTACTTCGCGCTGCGCCGGGAGAAGAGCGTCGTCTGGTCGCCGAGCGGCAAGGCCGCCGTCGCCTACCGCGTCGTGGGCGGTGTGGCCCTGGCCTCCGGGGACCCGCTCGGCGACCCGGAGGCCTGGCCCGGCGCCATCGAGCCGTGGCTCGACCGGGCGCGGGCGCACGGATGGCTCCCGGCGGTGATGGGGGCGAGCGAGGAGGCGGGGACCGTGTACGCGCGGCACGGGCTCGACGCGCTGGAGCTCGGGGACGAGGCGCTGGTGGAGGTCGCCGAGTTCACCCTTGAGGGGCGGGCCATGCGGACCGTGCGGCAGGCCCACAACCGGGTGCGGCGGGCCGGGTACGCGGTGCGGATCCGACGGCACGAGGAGATTCCGGCCGCGGAGATGGCCGCGCTGGTCAGACGTGCCGACGACTGGCGGGACGGGGCCACCGAGCGCGGGTTCAGCATGGCGCTGGGGCGGCTCGGGGACGCGCGGGACGGGCGCTGTGTGATGCTCGAATGCACAGACGCCGAAGGTGAGTTGCGGGCGCTGCTGTCGTTCGTGCCGTGGGGTCCGCACGGGCTGTCCCTCGATCTCATGCGGCGGGACCGGGACTCCGACAACGGGCTGGTCGAGTTCATGGTGATCGAGCTGCTGCTGCGGGCCCACGAGATGGGGATCACTCAGGTCTCGCTCAACTTCGCGATGTTCCGATCGGTCTTCGAACGTGGTGGACGGCTCGGTGCGGGACCGGTGCTGCGGCTGTGGAGGTCGCTGCTCAGCTTCTTCTCGCGCTGGTGGCAGATCGAGTCCCTGTACCGCGCCAACGCCAAGTACCGGCCCATCTGGGAGCCGCGGTTCCTGCTCTTCGAGAAGAGCGCGGACCTGCCGCGCATCGGGCTCGCCTCGGCGCGCGCGGAAGGGTTCCTGGAGCTGCCGGGGCTGCACCGGACACACCTGGAGAAGCAGAGATGACGACACTCGCCCGCTGGGCCCGTACCGAATGGGGGCCGCTGTACGTCGCCGTGCGCGGGCCCCTGGTGCGGCGGCGGTGGCGGGCGGTGCCGCTGACGGTCGGGGCGGTGTGTCTGACGGCGGTGCTGCACCTCGTGCACAACCAGTCGTGGGGCTTCCGCCTCGTCGAGGACGTAGGGGCGGTACGGGCCGAGGACCCCCTGTGGCTGGCCCTGCTCCGCACCCCCCTGTCGCTGTTCGTCCCCGCCCTCGACCTCCCCGTCTGGGGCGCCCTCGCCCAGATCCTGCTGGTCTTCGGCCTCGCGGAGATCTGTCTGGGCTGGTGGCGCACGCTCGTCATCGCGTACGTCGCCACGCTCGCCGGCACGCTGTACGCGCGCGTGGGCATCTGGCTGGGCCCCGACGGCCCGTTCGGCCTGCCCGCCACGGACGCCCTGGTCGTCGACACCGGCCCGTCTGCGGCGGTGGTGGGGCTGGCCGTGTTCCTGGGGTGGCGGTACCGGGCGTACGTCACCGCGGGGGTGGTGATCGGCGCGATGGTGGTCGAGGTGGTGCTGAAGGACAACCTCGCGGGCAAGGAGCATCTGGCGGCGATCGTGGCGGTGCTGGCGCTGTGCGGTGTGTCGGCCCTGCGGCACCGTCACCGGCGGCCGGCTTCGAGTGCGGGGTCCGGGTCCGGTTTGCCGCCGATCAGGTCCTGAAGGCGGCGGCGGGGGCCCGCCCAGCGGCGGTCGTGGCGGTAGGCGCGCAGGGTGGCCTTGGCGCGGGCGCGCGGGCGGCGGCGGTAGAGGCGGCGGGCCCAGGGCGAGCCGGGGCGGGCGAGGCGGACCAGCCCGATGATGCCGACGAACGGGACGACCACGCTGAAGATCGCCATCCGGGGCTTGCCCTTGAGCAGCACGCCGAGGGCGAAGAGGAAGTTGATGAGCACGGTCGTGATGACGCTGCCGCGGTCCTTCAGCTCCTCCTGGCTCATGTCGTTGACCCCGAACGGCGAGAACCCGGACAGCATCAGCCCGACCAGCGCCGCGGTGAGGACGACGACCTCGACGCTCTTCCGCCCCTCCTCCGTCCAGTAGACGTCGTCCAGGTGCAGGATCAGCGCGAACTCGTCCAGCACCAGCCCGGCGCCGACCCCGAAGACCACCGCGAACGCCGCCGACCCGAAGCCGTGCCGCCCACTGGCGACCGCCCCGAAGCCGCCGAGGACCGTCAGGATCACGCCGGGCACCACGTGGTGGATGTGCACCCCGCCGGAGCTGATGTTGCCGAACGGCCCCTTGCCCGCGCGGATGAGGCGGGTGATGACCCGGGTGACGAGGAAGGTGACGACGAACGCGGTCAGGGCCAGGAGCAGGGGCAGCTTGCCGGGTTCGACGATGTTGCGGTGCAGCCAGTGGCCCATGGGCCCAGTCTCGGGCAGGGAGGGGCGGGGTGCCTGGCGGGTACGGCGACCGGGCTACTCTTCCCGGCGTGTCAACGTCCCCGCAGCTCCACGGCCTCCGTTTCGCCTTCGGCACCCTGAGTGTGCTCCCCGTCCGGGTGAGCCGCTGGGACCGGGGGGCGGCGCGCGGCGGCATGCTGTGCGCCCCGCTGGTGGGAGTGGTGATCGGCGCGCTCGCGGCGGGCGTCGGGCTCGCGCTGCTGTGGCTGGGCTCGGGGGCGCTGCTCGCCGCGGTCGGCTCGGCTGCGGTCCCTGCCGTACTGACCCGGGGCCTGCATCTCGACGGCATCGCCGACACCGCCGACGGACTCGGCAGCGGCAAGCCCGCGGAGGACGCCCTGCGCATCATGAAGCAGTCGGACATCGGGCCGTTCGGCGTCATCACCCTCGTCTTCGTGCTGCTGGGCCAGGTGGCCGCGCTGGCACGGGCCTACGACGACTCATGGGCCCGGGGTGCGGTGGCCACCGTCGTCGCGGCGGTCGTCGCGCGGCTCGCGCTGACCCTGGCGGCCCGTGCCGGGGTGCCGCCCGCCCGCCCGGAGGGGCTGGGGGCGGCGGTGGCAGGGGTGGTGCCGATGGGCGGTGCCGTCGGGGTCGTCGTGGCGGTGCTGGTGGCGGCGGGCGGGGGCGGGCTGCTGACGGGGAGCTACGGCCCTGTCGTCGCCGTTGCCGTCGCTCTCGCCGCCTCCGAGCTGCTGCTGCGGCACTGCACGCGCCGCTTCGGCGGAATCACCGGGGATGTGTTCGGCGGGCTCGCGGAGACCGCGGCGACGACGGCGCTGGTCGTCCTCAGCTTCGGTGCCTAGCAGGCCCGGCGCCACACGCCCAGCTCGTACTTCTTCGCCATCGAGCTCAGCTTCAGCCGGCGCGACTGCGCGCAGAAGGCGCTCGTCGGCAGCTCGTACTCCACGTGGAACACGGCCTTGCCCGCCTTGATGAAGGGCGTGTTGGCCTCGCACTCGTCGTACTGGGCGCACTGTTCGTTGACCGCGAAGTCGAAGTCGTCCACCAGCTGCGGGATCTGGTCCAGGTCGTTCTTCAGGCCCACCGCCATGCCCCGGTCGTGGGCGAGCTTCGCGACCAGGCGGTTGTAGCGGAGCTGGTCGGAGGCCTTGAGGTCGAATCCCGTGCGGTTCTTGTATCCGTCCATGTTGTCCGGCTCCACCGCGTCGAAGCCCTTGTCCCGGCACATGTCCATGCGGGCGGCGACGAGCGGCTCGAGGACATCGATCTGCCGGATGTCCAGCCAGCGTTCGCCCTCCCAGCCGTTGCCGCGGCCGATCACCGACTTCGGGAACTTCTTCGCGTCGGGCCGCCAGTCCTCCCAGGCGCCGGTGGAGAGGTAGCAGATCACCTTGCGGTCCTTGCGGTGCAGGGCGGTCACGGTCGCCTTCGGCTGGTCGAAGCCGTCGATGTCGTAGACCGGGACGTCGACGGAGGTGTCGATCGTCTTGCCGCTCAGCTGCCACTGCCAGGCCAGACCGGGGGCCGGCTGCCAGCGGGTGCTCGGCTTTCCGTCCTGGGCCGTGGTGCAAGCGGCGAGGAGGAGGACGGGGAACAGCCAGAGAAGGCGTCTCACTGAGCGGGCTCCAGAGCGTGGGGCAACGTACCCCAAGGATGATCACCCATGCCCGGCACCCCGCAGTACAGATCCGCCCCGTGCACCGTGAGATCCGCGCCACGCGGCACGCCGTACACGAGATGGCAGAGCCGTACGTCCGTGCCGCCGTGCCACTTCGGTGGGCCCAGGTGGAGGTACGACTTCCAGGGGCCCTCGAAGGTCACAAGGACGTCGGCGATGCGGGCGTAGGAGGCGTGCGGGGCGGTTCCGTGGTTGAGGGCGAGGGTGCCGGGGATCGCTGTCGCGAGGCGGCGGTAGTAGGTGAACTCGGCTTCTCCTGTGGCCACTTGGTCCAGGAAGGCACCGTCCGTGCCGTACCAGTCGCGGTGACGGGCGAGGTCGCGGGCGACGTCGGGGTGGGGGCGGCGGGCGTAGGCGGTGTCGACGTAGCCGAGGGTCCGTGTCCCTGCGGCTCTGAGGCGTGCGGCCACCTCGACGAAGGCCTCGTCGGGGTGGTCGCCGGGGCCGCTCGCCGGGTTGAGGACCACCGCGTAGAGGTGAGGGGCCGCTGCGACGACCGCGTCCCATTCCGCGGGGCGGACGGACGGGTGCTCGTAGTACGGGAGCAGGAGGTTCGTCATCGGTGGGCGGTCGCTTTCCCCAGCAGGGCCCAGGCCAGGACCGCCTGGGCCGTGGCGGCGGTCGCGTACACGGTCAGGGGGGTCAGCAGGGCGAATGTCTGGGCCAGGGCCGCCGTGCAGCAGATCGCCGTCGTGGTGACGATCGCGCCGAAGGACTGGAGCAGCAGGGCCGTCCACAGGACGGCGCCGAGGAGCAGGAGGGGTGCGGGACTGATGCCGGTGGCCAGGGCCAGGGCGAGGAGGGCGAGGAGGTAGGCGGTGAGACAGTGCAGGAGGGTGCGGGTGGTGGTGCGGCGGAAGGTGGTGGGGGTGGCGCTGGAGCGCAGGGCGGTGAGGGTGGTGCTTCGGAGGCGGTGGAGGAGGTATTCGGCGGGGCCCATGCTCAGGGTGAGGACCAGGGCGGTGAGGGGGTTGGCGAGGGCTGCGTGGAGGACGAGGGTGCCGGTGGCCAAGCCGAAGAGGGCGTAAGGGAAAGACGAAAAGAGAGGGGGGCCCGCTGTCGTGTGTCGACTGCGGGTGCGTCGTGGCTGGTCGCGCAGTTCCCCGCGCCCCTTGACGGCGTTGTCCTGAGGCATGATTTCAAGTAGCCCCAGGATGGTCACTACCAGCAGAGAGCCCAGAAGCAGGGTGAGTCTCGCTGCGTTCGGGACGGGGTGGAACAGGGTCAGGATTGCTCCTGCTGCCATCGGCAACAGGGCCAGCAGCAATGCTCGTTCGCGGGCCCGTACCAGCAAGATCGTCGACACGCCCAGGTACAGGGACTGGCCCACCGCGAAGGCCGTGGACCGGTCTGCGGTGCCTGATGCCAGCCATGCCGCCAAGGTGCCCAGCACCACCCCCGTCGGCACCCCGCGCAGCAGGCTGCGCTTCGCCGCCCGTTCGTCCCCCAGCCCCAGCCAGGTGTACGCCCGATGGGCCAGGCCCTGGTTCCAGGTCCAGCCGGTCAGGGCGCTCGCCAGGAGCGGGAGCGGGGCTGCGGTGCCGAGCGCGTAGGCGAAGCCGGGGAGGGCGAAGACCACTCCCCGGAGCAGGCAGGTCAACAGGCCTACCCGCCACGGGTCGTGGGGTGGCGTGTCCGGCTCGGGGTGGCGGCGGGCCACCCGTTCGTAGAGTTCCTCGGCCAGCGCGAAGGAGTTCTTCACTCCGTACCGCTCGCGTATCTGGTCGTCCGACAGGCCGTCCGACTCCAGGAGCGCGGCGATCTCGTCGGGGTGGACGGCCGCGGCCACGAAGTCGTCGAGGCGGTCGGCGAGTTCGTCGATGGGATCGGGTCCTGCCCAGCTGGGGGTGCCGCGTTGCTCGGGGATGGTGGGGAAGGTGTCGGGGCGGGCGCCCGGAGGCAGCCAGATCGAGCCGCTCACCAGTCGGTTCCGTCCGTCGCGACCGCCGCGTACCAGGGGTCGCGCAGTTCGAGGGTCCAGTCGGTGACGGTCTCGACCATGGGCTCGTAGACCTCGGGCAGGCCCGCGAGTTCCTGGTAGATGGTGCGGAAGGCGTCCACCGAGCGGCGGAGCGTGAAGCGGTCGATCACCCGTTGGCGGGACAACTCGCCTGACTTCAGGCGGCGTTCGTCGTCCTTGAGGAGCGTCAGGGCAGCCGCCGCCATCTTCTCCGGTTCCCTCGGCGGGACGACGATGCCCGTGTCGCCCACGGCCTCGCGTACGCCGCCCACGTCCGTCGACACCGTCGTACGGCCGCAGGACATGGCCTCGATGATGGAGAACGGGAAGCCCTCGGAGATGGAGGAGAGCATCACCACGTGGCCGGCCGCGTAGGCGCGCCAGACCTCGCTGATGCGGCCCTCGAAGGTGAGGCCGTCGGTGACGCCGAGTTCGGCGGCGAGCTTCTCCAGGCGGGTCTTGTAGTCCTCGCCGCCGGGCGGCACCGGGCCGAACAACCGCAGCCTGGTCTCCGGGAGTTCGGCGCGGACCATCGCGTAGGAGCGGATCAGGGTCTCCAGGTCCTTGATGGGGTCCACGCGGCCGCACCAGGTGAGGGTGGGGACCTCGGGTTCGGGGCCCGCGTGCGGGAAGGCGGCCGGGTCGACGCCGTTGTAGACCGTGCGGATCTTGTCGGCGTCCGCGCCGCCGCGCTCCTCCCAGCGGCGGTTGTACTGGTTGCAGGGGGTGATCAGGTCGGCGGCCCGGTAGCCGAGGGAGTTGAGCTCGCGGTAGAAGCCGAGCATGAACGCCTTCACGGGCCAGCGTTGGGCGTCGGAGCGGTAGCCGAGGTAGCGCTCGCGGAGGTAGATGCCGTGCTCGGTGAGGAGGAACGGTACGCCGTCGAGGGCGTGCGCGGCGAGGGCCGGCAGGGTGGCCAGACCGCTGCTCACGGCGTGCGCCACCGAGTCCTCCGGGATGCGCACGCCCAGCGGGCGCAGGGCGTGTTCGAGGAGGTCGGTGGCGGTGAGGGCGTCGTGGACCGTGGGCTGGGCGGCGGCGATGGGCAGGTGCGGCATCGTCCAGATCCACATCAGGGAGCGCAGGGCGGACTCCGTGCGCAGGGCCGCCGCCAGGCGTCCGGCGCGGGCGAGTCGGGCCAGGTCGTAGAGGGCCTCGCCGAAGTCGTCGTGGTCCGCCGCCTCCGGGGCGAGGAAGGAGAGCAGGAAACGCTCGTAGGAGTCCAGGAAGCGGCGTGCCGCCCTGCCGAAGGGGGCGGATCTGCGGCCCGGGCGCGGGCCCCAGGTGGGGACCGAGGTGTGGCGGTAGACGTTCGGCGGCAGCTCCCAGGTCACGGGTTCGCGGCCGCTGCCGGTGAGCGACAGGATGTGGAAGTCGACCTCCGGCATGCCCTTGACGAGCTGGTCGCACCAGGTGCTGACGCCGCCGTGGACGTGCGGGTAGGTGCCTTCGGTGAGCATGGTGACGTGACGGCCCGTTCGCATAGCCGCGCGTGTTCCCCCCTGTTATGCGGATGTGGTTCGGGGGAACTGCGCGCCATGGCCCACTGCGGGTCCGTCGTGGTTGAGCGCGCAGTTCCCCGCGCCCCTTTGGGGCGTTGCTGCTTACGGCAGTTTCAGAGTCAGCGCTGACTGCAGTGCCGCGGGCGTCCCCCAGGCCGAGCGCCTGCCCGCATACGCCGTACCGAAGGTCGTCGTACCAAGAAGAAGCTGCTGCTTCGTGCCCTCCGGAACCGTCAGCGGGATCTGCGTCCCGCTCGGGGCCGTGACCGTCACCGTGCTGCCGACGCGGTACGCCGTGACCTTGCCGGAGGCCAGCGCGGCCTGCCAGGCGGCGCGGCGCTGGAGTTCGGTGCCGATGGCGGCCTGGGCCAGGTTCTCCAGCGGGGTGTTGTCGGCGAACAGGGCCTGGTAGTCGGCCAGCACCTTGTTCAGGACCGGGTAGAGGGTGCGGTCCTCGGCCAGGTTGGACTGGTGGGCGTAGTGCGGGCGCGGGTCGCCCGAGATCGCGTGCCCGAGGGCCGTGCGGGCCTCCTGCGGGACGATGTACGACCGGTAGCCGGTGGCCGTGGCGAGGGGCGCGGGCAGGCAGGTGGAGGAGGGGTTGTTCTCGCACAGGCCGCTGCCGCCGTCGGCCGCCGAGGTGTAGATCCAGTTGTACTCGTCGGCCATCTCCGCTTCGGTGCCCGTGTTGTAGTACACGTTCATCGGGTAGCGCGGCACGGTGAGGGTGCTGCTGCCGACCGAACGCTGCTCCGGTTCACGGGAGTTGTCGGAGGCGGTCCACTTGACGCCGTTCGCGGAGAGCGCGCCCGCGAGGTTGGGGTTGTCGTCGGGCTGCTGGGGCAGGGTGCGCAGGCCCGAGTGTTCGCCGGTGACGAGTTCGGCGCGGTTGAGCGGGAGGCCTTTGGAGACGCCCCAGTTGTAGTTGTCGCCGATCTCCGCGGAGATCTCGGCGCGGCTCAGGTACTGGGTGCTGCCGTCGGCGTTCTTGGCGCAGCTCCACGGCACGCTGGTGGTGTCCTGGACGCAGCCGAGGAACTTGTGCGTGTAGGTGTGGTTGATCCAGCGGTACTTGGCCTTGTCGGCGAGCAGCTGCGCGGCGAGCGCGTCGGTGCCGCCGTTCTCGGTCTTCCACTCCTCGCCGGAACCGGCGTTGTAGACCATGTCGAGCTTGAAGCCGTGCTCCTGCTGCCACTGCGCCGCGTACTGGGCGTCGGCGGCGGTCATCCGGATCGGTACGGTCCCCGCGCCGTCGCCGCCGGGGCAGGTGAAGTCGCCCGGGGTGCAGTTGTGGGCGGTGTCCCAGCGGCTGTCGGGCGCGAAGACGTCGTCGACATGGACCTCGAAGTAGTTGCGGGCCTGGCCCAGGTGCACGCCCTGGGTCAGCCACTCGACGATGCCGCGGGCCAGCACCCGGAACTGCTGCTGGTACTGGTTGTAGGCGAAGGTCACGACGAGTTCGCGGCGGCCGTCGTGCGCGTACTCGCCGATGAGGCTGCCCCGGCCGGTGCCGCCCGGCACGGGGACGTCCACGTAGCTGGTGAAGCCGGTGCGGGGCGTGGCGACGAAGCCGTAACTCTCCTGCGTCGAGGCCGAGTTGTCCTCGAAGGTGACGGCGCCGTCGAGATAGCCGAACCAGCCCGCCTTGCCGGCCGTGGTGACGTCCGCCGTCCGGCCGTCCAGGGTCCCGGAGTACGCGCTGTAGTCCAGGCCCACCTCCGGGTGCGCCCAGGTGTAGGCGTCGACCTGCGGGATGCCGTACGTCTTCTCGTAGGCCTCCAGCGCGGTCTGCTCCGCCGAACCGGCCCCGAACGGGGCCTCGTTGGGCAGCACGACGCCCTGGTACCTGGCCCTGGGCGTGCCGTTGACCGTGTCGGCGAGGAACGCGGCCGTGATGGCGGGGCGGTTCGCGTCGTTCAGGTCGACGGTGGTGTACGGGATGCCGGTGTTCTTGAGCTGAGCCGTGATGGCCTGGACGGGGCTGTCGCCGTTGTCCACGACCAGCACCTTCAGGTCGATGCGCGGTGTCGTCGCCGCGCCGGCACCGGGCGCCCCCAGGCCCAGCGCGATCAGCCCCGCCGCCGTGGAGACGGCGGCCACGGCCTTCCATCTGTGCGCACTGTGCGCCATCGGGTGTCCTTCCCCCCAGAAGATCCTCGTGCGGCCCCTTTGCGGGCAATCCGGGGAGGATCCGTGGAAATGATGCAAAGCGGCGAACAGAGCGTCCGCCGGAACACAGCGAGTGTGGCCGAGGTGACGGGGTGTGAGAGCTGAGAAGTGGCCACGACGCCACCCACAGGTGAACGCCCGCAGGAATGAGCGAAACCGCGCCACGCGCGTAGGCTCGGTCCGGGTGTTCATCGACGGGGTGAAGGCCCCGGTCGATGCCACCCCTCTCCGGCGGATCTAGGGTCGGCTGTCGGGCCCGGTCGACCCACCCGTTTCGACCACTGGAACTTCACATCGGAAGCGAGATTTCACCACCGTGACTGCTCTCACTCTCAGCACCGCCGCGGCGCCCGGCCTGCGGGCCGACGCGATCGTGATCGGTGTCGCCAAGGGCGCTGCATCCCGGTCCGGGGGCCTGGTCGTCGCCCCGGGCGCCGAAGCCGTGGACAAGGCCTACGACGGCAAGCTCGCCGGCGTCCTGGAGACCCTCGGTGCCTCCGGTGCCGAGGGCGAGGTGACGAAGCTGCCCGCGCCGTCCGGTTTCAAGACGCCGCTCGTGGTGGCCGTGGGTCTCGGCCCGGAGCCCGAGAAGGACTCCTCCTTCGACGCCGAGGCGCTGCGCCGGGCCGCCGGTACGGCCGCCCGCGCGCTGAACGGCGCGAAGAAGGCCGCGTTCGCGCTGCCGCTCGCGGACGCCGCCGACGCCGGTGCGGTCGCCGAGGGCGCGCTGCTGGGCGCGTACTCCTTCGACGCGTACAAGGAGAACGGCAAGGACCCGAAGAAGGGCAAGGCGCCGCTCGCCGAGGTGGCCCTGCTGGGCGGCAAGCCCCGCGACCGCGCCTACAAGGCGGCCGTCGAGCGGGCCCTCGCGGTCTCGGAGGAGCTGAACCGCGCTCGGGACCTGATCAACACCCCGCCGAACGACCTGTACCCGGAGGCCTTCGCCGCCGTCGTGCAGGCCGCGGGCAAGGAGCACGGCCTCAAGGTGCAGGTGCTCGACGACAAGGCGCTGGTCAAGGGCGGTTACGGCGGCATCCTGGGCGTCGGCGGCGGTTCCGAGGCGAAGCCACGGCTGGTGAAGCTGTCGTACACCTCCTCCAAGGCGAAGAAGCACCTGGCGCTGGTCGGCAAGGGCATCACGTACGACTCGGGCGGCATCTCGCTGAAGCCGGCCGGCCACAACGAGACGATGAAGTGCGACATGAGCGGTGCGGCGGCCGTCTTCGCCGCCGTCGTCGCGGTCGCGCGGCTCGGTCTCGAGGTGAACGTCACCGGGTGGCTGGCGCTCGCCGAGAACATGCCGTCGGGGTCCGCGGTGCGGCCGGGTGACGTGCTGCGCATGTACAGCGGCAAGACCGTCGAGGTCCTCAACACCGACGCGGAGGGCCGGCTGGTGCTGGCCGACGCGCTGTGGGCGGCGTCGGAGGAGAAGCCGGACGCGATCGTCGACGTGGCGACGCTGACCGGGGCGATGATGCTGGCGCTGGGCAGCCGGACGTACGGGATCATGGCCAACGACGACGCGTTCCGCACCGCTGTGCACGAGGCCGCGGAGGAGGTCGGCGAGCCGGCGTGGCCGATGCCGCTGCCGGAGCACCTGCGCAAGGGGATGGACTCCCCGACCGCCGACATCGCGAACATGGGTGAGCGGATGGGCGGCGGGCTGGTCGCCGGGCTCTTCCTGCGCGAGTTCGTGGGCGAGGGGATCACCTGGGCGCACCTCGACATCGCGGGCCCGGCGTTCAACGAGGGTGGGCCGTTCGGGTACACGCCCAAGGGGGGTACGGGTACCGCTGTGCGTACGTTGGTGCGGCTGGCGGAGCTGACTGCCGCGGGTGACCTGGGCTGACCATCGCCTGAGAGCTCGGTGCCCGGGGTTCGCGGGCGGCTGCGGGCCGGCTGTGGCCGGTCGCGCAGTTCCCCGCGCCCCTGGGAGCCTCACCGCAAGGTCTCTCCTCATGTGAGCGTGTGGTGTCTCACACCCCGGCCCGGCGTCTCGTTCCCTTCGGACAAGTGCGAAGATGGGGCTCGGCAGGACAGGGCCCCACCACAGGGCCGAAGAAAGAGCGGCCGGACACCAGCCGCCGACCGGTCACCGCAGACCGGCGTAGGCGCACATGCATGGAGGACGTGACGTGGCGAACGACGCCAGCACCGTTTTCGACCTAGTGATCCTCGGCGGTGGTAGTGGCGGTTACGCCGCGGCCCTGCGCGGGGCGCAGCTGGGCCTGGACGTCGCCCTGATCGAGAAGGACAAGGTCGGCGGCACCTGCCTGCACCGGGGATGCATCCCCACGAAGGCCCTGCTCCACGCGGGCGAGATCGCCGACCAGGCCCGCGAGAGCGAGCAGTTCGGTGTCAAGGCCACCTTCGAGGGCATCGACATCGCCGGGGTCCACAAGTACAAGGACGGTGTCATCTCCGGCCTGTACAAGGGCCTCCAGGGACTTGTCGCCTCCCGCAAGGTGACGTACATCGAGGGTGAGGGGCGGCTCTCCTCCCCCACCTCCGTCGACGTGAACGGCCAGCGCATCCAGGGCCGTCACGTGCTCCTCGCGACCGGCTCCGTGCCGAAGTCGCTGCCGGGCCTGGAGATCGACGGCAACCGCATCATCTCCTCGGACCACGCCCTCGTCCTGGACCGCGTGCCGAAGTCCGCGATCATCCTCGGCGGCGGTGTCATCGGCGTCGAGTTCGCCTCGGCGTGGAAGTCCTTCGGCGCCGACGTCACGGTCATCGAGGGCCTGAAGCACCTCGTCCCCGTCGAGGACGAGAACTCCTCGAAGCTTCTTGAGCGCGCGTTCCGCAAGCGCGGCATCAAGTTCAACCTGGGCACCTTCTTCTCGAAGGCCGAGTACACCGCCGACGGCGTCAAGGTCACCCTGGCCGACGGCAAGGAGTTCGAGGCCGAGGTCCTGCTGGTGGCCGTCGGCCGCGGCCCCGTCTCCGCCGGTCTCGGCTACGAGGAGCAGGGCGTCGCGATGGACCGCGGCTACGTCCTGGTCGACGAGTACATGCGGACGAACGTCCCCACCATCTCCGCCGTCGGCGACCTGGTCCCGACCCTCCAGCTCGCGCACGTCGGCTTCGCCGAGGGCATCCTGGTTGCGGAGCGTCTGGCCGGCCTCAAGGCCGTCCCGATCGACTACGACGGTGTCCCCCGCGTGACCTACTGCCACCCGGAGGTCGCCTCCGTCGGTATCACCGAGGCCAAGGCCAAGGAGATCTACGGTGCGGACAAGGTCGTCGCTCTGAAGTACAACCTGGCGGGCAACGGCAAGAGCAAGATCCTCCAGACCGCGGGCGAGATCAAGCTCGTCCAGGTCAAGGACGGTGCCGTGGTCGGCGTCCACATGGTCGGCGACCGGATGGGCGAGCAGGTCGGCGAGGCCCAGCTGATCTACAACTGGGAGGCGCTGCCGGCCGAGGTCGCCCAGCTCATCCACGCCCACCCGACGCAGAACGAGGCGCTCGGCGAGGCCCACCTGGCCCTGGCGGGCAAGCCGCTGCACGCGCACGACTGACCCTCGGTCGAACACCGCGAAGCGACTCCGTCTCCGCGACGACACAGACTTCCGCAATTCGTAAGGAGCAACCGAAACCATGGCGGTTTCCGTAACCCTTCCGGCGCTCGGCGAGAGCGTCACCGAGGGCACTGTCACCCGCTGGCTGAAGGCCGAGGGTGAGCGAGTAGAGGCCGACGAGCCGCTGCTCGAGGTGTCGACCGACAAGGTCGACACCGAGATCCCCTCCCCCGTGTCCGGCGTCCTGTCCTCCATCAAGGTCGCCGAGGACGAGACCGTCGAGGTCGGCGCCGAGCTGGCCATCATCGACGACGGCACCGGCGCCCCCGCCGCCGCTCCGGCCCCGGCCGCCGAGCCCGCCCCCGAGCCCGCCGCGGCTCCGGAGCCGGCCGCTGCCGCCCCGTCCACCGAGCAGGCCGCCCCGGCGCCCGCTCCCACCGCCGAGGCCGCCACCGGCGGCGGCAACGCCGAGGGCACGGACGTCGTCCTGCCCGCGCTCGGCGAGTCCGTCACCGAGGGCACCGTCACCCGCTGGCTGAAGTCGGTCGGCGACTCCGTCGAGGCCGACGAGCCGCTGCTGGAGGTGTCGACCGACAAGGTCGACACCGAGATCCCGGCCCCGGTCTCCGGTGTCCTGCTGGAGATCACCGTCGGTGAGGACGAGACCGCCGAGGTCGGCGCCAAGCTCGCCGTCATCGGTGCCCCGGGTGCCGCTCCGGCCGCTGCCCCGGCTCCTGCCGCTCCGGCCCCGGCCGCCGCTGCTCCGGCTCCGGCGCCCGCGCCCGCTCCGGCCGCCCCCGTGGCGCCGCCGGCTCCGGCCCCCGCCGCGCCCGTGGCTGCTCCGGCTCCGGTCGCCGCTCCGGCTCCGGCTCCGGCGCCCGCTCCGGTGGCCGCCGCTCCGGCCGCGCCCGCCCCCGCCGCCACCTCCGGTGACGACGGCGCCTACGTGACCCCGCTGGTGCGCAAGCTCGCCGCCGAGCACGGTGTCGCGCTGGCCTCCGTCAAGGGCACCGGCGTCGGCGGTCGTATCCGCAAGCAGGACGTCATCGCCGCCGCCGAGGCCGCGAAGGCCGCCGCCGCTGCCCCGGCTCCGGCCGCGGCTGCTCCGGCCGCCTCCGCCGCCAAGAAGGCGCCGACCCTGGAGGCCTCCCCCCTCCGTGGCCAGACCGTCAAGATGCCGCGCATCCGCAAGGTCATCGGCGACAACATGGTCAAGGCGCTGCACGAGCAGGCGCAGCTGTCCTCGGTCGTCGAGGTCGACGTCACGCGTCTGATGAAGCTGCGCGCCCGCGCCAAGGACGCGTTCGCGGCCCGTGAGGGCGTCAAGCTCTCCCCGATGCCGTTCTTCGTCAAGGCGGCGGCCCAGGCGCTGAAGGCGCACGCGCCGATCAACGCCAAGATCAACGAGGGCGAAGGCACGATCACCTACTTCGACACCGAGAACATCGGTATCGCGGTGGACTCCGAGAAGGGCCTGATGACCCCGGTCATCAAGCACGCGGGCGACCTCAACATCGCCGGCATCGCGAAGGCCACGGCGGAGCTGGCCGGCAAGGTCCGCGCCAACAAGATCACGCCCGACGAGCTGTCCGGCGCGACCTTCACCATCTCCAACACCGGCTCGCGCGGTGCGCTCTTCGACACGATCATCGTGCCGCCGGGCCAGGTCGCGATCCTCGGCATCGGTGCCACGGTCAAGCGCCCGGCGGTCATCGAGACCGAGGAGGGCACGGTCATCGGCGTCCGCGACATGACCTACCTGACCCTCTCCTACGACCACCGTCTGGTGGACGGCGCCGACGCCGCCCGTTACCTGACCGCGGTCAAGGCGATCCTGGAGGCGGGCGAGTTCGAGGTCGAACTCGGCCTGTAAGCCTCGTCAGTGCCTGTACGGTGCCCCGTCCGGAGCTTTCCGGGCGGGGCACCGTCATGTCCGCTACCGGGGCGTCAGCGTGCGGTCGCTCCAGGCCCACAGCGTCTCGACCCACACGTTCGGGACGTTGAGCCGGGGCGAGTAGGTCAGATGCCGGGTCCGGTAGGCCTTCAGGACGTCGTACGTGGCGTCGAGGCAGTCGCGTGAGGTCAGCTCGCCGGTCCTCCGGTCGAGGCCGACGAGGAAGCCGCGGCTCTCGACCGTGCGGATCATGGCCCAGGCCGCGTTCACGTCACTGGTCGAGGACGCGACACAGCGGTAACGGCTGTACGGGTGCGTCGACTTGCCGGGGTAGTGGGCGTCCCGGGACATGTCGCTGAGCATGCGGTCGTACGACCCTTGCGCGTGCCAGGCGCCGATGTCGCCGCCCGGCGGGGTGTAGAGCTTGTTGGTGGGGTTCTCCACGGCGCCGTAGACCCACTGGTTCGTGCCGGTGACCCGGAAGCCCCAGCCGACGTGCCCGAACTTCTGCGCCCCGTCCGGCTTGACGAAGACGCAGGCGCCGCCGGCCTGGCCGCCGCCCGCCATGTTGGTGAGCGCCGCGGAGGTGCCGCTGGGCGCGGCCGCCGCCTTCGTCCTGGTGGCCGTCTGCTGGCAGCCGGTGATGCCGACGATCGCGCCGATCACGGCCGCCGCGGCGGTCCAGCGGAGTGCTCCGCGCCGTCCTCGGTTGTTCATGCCATCCCCCGATGGTGCGGGGGCGCCCCGCGCGGGCACCCCATGCCGACCGCGACGGGGAAGCGGCGTCCCGGGGTTCCTCCGGTGACACGGCGGTGACACCTCCGGGGCCGCTCCGGTACGGGGCTTTACACGGCGTGTCGTCCTGTGAGCGTGTAAGTCTCGTCTCACCTGCGGGAAAGCGCCCCCGTGCGCCCCTCCGGGAAGCGCTTGCGGCCTTATTGTCTAAACGTCAAACGCCCCCGGGGCCGATGGGCGGCCCCTCTTTAAGGAGCACTCATGACCGCGCCCGTCGTCCACTCGCTGCGCGAACAGATCCGCGAGCACATCGTGGAGGGGATCGTCAGCGGGCGCTGGAAGCCGGGCGAGCGCATCGTCGAGCGACGGATCGCGACCGAGCTGGAGGTCAGCCAGACGCCGGTGCGGGAGGCGCTGCGCGAGCTGGAGTCGCTGCGGCTGATCGAGTCGGCGCCGAACAAGGGCGTGCGGGTGCGCAACCTGACGGCGGCCGACCTGGAGGAGAGCTACCCGGTCCGGGCCGGTCTGGAGGCGATCGCGGCGGAGCTGGCGGCCGAGCGGCTGGCGGGCGACTGCTCGGCCCTGGAGCCGCATGTCGCCGCGCTGTACGAGGCGGACCGGGAGTCGGACGGCACGGCACAGGTGCGGCACACGGTGGGCTTCCACCGGGAGATGGTCCGGGCGGCGGGCAACTCGGTGCTGCTGCACACCTGGGAGGGGCTCGGCATCGAGGTGTTCACGGCCCTGTCGATCCGGTGGCTGGGCACGGTGCAGCAGTCGTACGCGGAGGAGCACGAGGAGTTGGTGCAGGCGTTTCGGCGCCGGGATCCTCGTATCGCGGAGCTGGTGAAGGCGCATGTGCTGGGCTGCGCCCCGCGGCATGAAGGCGAGTAGGCGGGGTTTCAGAGGTGCGTTGGCGGGTGCGGGTCCGCTGTGGCTGGTCGCGCAGTTCCCCGCGCCCCCAGGTACGTGATACCTCCCCGCGCCACCCGAGCAGCCCCCCGCTCACCTGCGAAAACAGGCCCCTGGAAAGGTCACCCGGTGCCACTGGGAGAGGCACCGCGTGCCGACTTTCTCGGAAACGAGAGGTTTTGCCCTTCAACCCTTTGATCGATCATCGATCAGGGAGTTACAGTCACCGACGGGCCTCCACCGGGGCCTGACGGGCTTCCACCGAAGCTCAAGCCCTGTCCTGCCAAAGACCTAGGGCACCCCCGAACCCTTACCGATGAGGGAACCCCCTTCGACTGAGGAAGGCGGCGACATGACCGACCCCAACGCCATCCAGCCGAGCGAGCTCGACCAGCTCCCCGACCGGGACCCCGAGGAGACCGCCGAATGGCAGGCCTCCCTGGACGCGGTCGCCAAGGCTGCCGGCCCGCACCGTGCCGCGTACCTGATGCGCCGCACGCTGGAGAGGGCGGAGGGCAACGGCATCGCGCTGCCGAAGCTCCTCGAGACGGACTACGTCAACACCATCCCCACCTCCGCGGAGCCGGGCCTGCCCGGTGACCCGGAGATGGAGGCCCGGATCACCGCCTGGAACCGCTGGAACGCGGCGGCCATGGTGACCCGGGGCAGCAAGTACGGCGTCGGCGGCCACATCGCCACCTTCGCCTCCGCGGCCTGGCTCTACGAGACCGGCTTCAACCACTTCTTCAAGGGCAAGGAAGCCGACGGTTCCGGCGACCAGCTCTACATCCAGGGCCACGCCTCCCCCGGCATCTACGCCCGCGCGTTCCTCGACGGGCGTCTCAACGAGGCGCACCTCGACAACTTCCGCCGCGAGTCGGGCGGCAACGGCCTCCCGTCGTACCCGCACCCCCGCCGGCTGCCCTGGCTGTGGGAGTTCCCGACCGTGTCCATGGGTCTCGGTCCGCTCTCCGCCATCTACCAGGCGCGCTTCAACCGGTACCTCACCAACCGCGGCATCAAGGACGTCTCCGCCTCGCACGTCTGGGCGTTCCTCGGCGACGGCGAGATGGACGAGCCGGAGTCGACGGCGGCACTCGCACTCGCCTCGCGTGAGGGTCTCGACAACCTCACCTTCGTCATCAACTGCAACCTCCAGCGCCTCGACGGCCCGGTCCGCGCGAACTTCAAGATCGTGCAGGAGCTGGAGGCCCAGTTCCGCGGCGCCGGCTGGAACGTCATCAAGACGCTGTGGGGCAGCGCGTGGGACGAGCTGTTCCAGCTCGACACCACGGGCGCGCTCGTACGCCGGCTGCGCGAGGTACCGGACGCGCAGGTCCAGACGTACCAGACCCGTGACGCCGCCTACATCCGCCAGGACTTCTTCGGCAAGGACCCGGCGCTCGCCGAGATGGCGAAGCTGCTGTCCGACGACAAGATCCTGGAGTGTTTCCACCTCTCCCGCGGTGGCCACGAGGCACGCAAGGTGTACGCCGCCTACAAGGCCGCCGTCGAGTTCAAGGGCGCCCCGACGGTGATCCTGGCCCAGACGGTCAAGGGCCACACGCTCGGCGAGGGCTTCGCGTCGAAGAACGCCAACCACCAGATGAAGAAGCTGACGGTGGACGAGTTCAAGACGATGCGTGATCTTCTTGAGCTGCCCATCTCGGACAGCGCCTTCGTCGACGGTGTCGTGCCCTACGGCCACCCCGGTGCCGACTCCCCCGAGGTGCGCTACCTCCAGGAGCGCCGCGCGGCCCTCGGCGGCCCGGCCCCGGCCCGCCGTACGCACGCGCTCGCCCCGCTGCCCGCCCCCGCCGAGAAGGCCTTCGCCTCCTTCGACAAGGGCTCCGGCTCCCAGAACGTGGCCACCACCATGGCCTTCGTCCGCCTGATCAAGGACCTGGTCCGCGACAAGGAGACGGGCAAGCGCTGGGTGCCGATCGTCCCCGACGAGGCGCGCACCTTCGGCATGGAGAGCCTCTTCCCGTCCCTGGGCATCTACTCGCCCAAGGGCCAGACGTACGAGCCGGTCGACCGCGACCAGCTGATGTACTACAAGGAGGCCAAGAACGGCCAGATCCTCAACGAGGGGATCACCGAGGCCGGTTCGATGGCCGACTTCATCGCCGCGTCCACCGCGTACTCCACGCACGGCGAAGCGATGATCCCGTTCTACATCTTCTACTCGATGTTCGGCTGGCAGCGCACGGCCGACCAGATGTGGCAGCTCGGCGATCAGCTGGGCCGCGGCTTCCTGGTCGGCGCGACGGCCGGTCGGACGACCCTGACGGGTGAGGGCCTCCAGCACGCGGACGGCCACTCGCCGGTCATCGCGGCGACCAACCCCGCGTCCCTGTCGTACGACCCGGCGTTCGCGTACGAGGTCGCCACGATCGTCAAGGACGGTCTGCGCCGGATGTACGGCGAGGCGGCCCCGGGTGAGGACCCGAACGTCTTCTACTACCTGACGGTCTACAACGAGCCGCTCCCGCAGCCGGCGAAGCCGTCCGGCCTCGGCATCGACGAGGGCATCGTCAAGGGCATGTACCGCTTCAACACGGCGGAGTCGGCGGGCCTGAACGTGGCCGCGGCCAACGCCCCGCGCATCCAGCTGCTGGGCTCCGGCACGGCGATCCACTGGACGCTCAAGGCGCAGCAGCTGCTGGCCGAGGAGTGGGGCGTGGCGGCCGACGTCTGGTCGGCGACGTCCTGGACCGAGCTGCGCCGTGACGCGCTGGAGGCCGACGCGGCCCTGCTGCGCGGCGAGGAGCGGGTGCCGTACGTCCGTCAGGCGCTGCACGGCGCCGAGGGCCCGGTCCTGGCCGTCTCCGACTACATGCGCCAGGTCCCGGACCAGATCGCGCAGTGGGTCGAGCAGGACTGGTCGTCGCTGGGTGCGGACGGCTTCGGCCTCTCCGACACCCGCGAGGCGGCCCGCCGCCACTTCGGTGTCGACGCCGAGTCGATCGTCGTGGCCGCGCTGGCCCAGCTGGCGCGCCGCGGCGAGGTCAAGGCGACGGCGGTGAAGGAAGCGCGCGAGAAGTACGGGCTGTGAGAGCCCGCTGACGGACGAGGCCCCCGCTGCGGCGGGGGCCTCGTTGCATGATGGGCTCCATGCGTGCCGCCCGCCTGATCAAGATGGTTCTGCTGCTCCAGTCCCGTCCCTCCATGACCGCCGCCGAGCTCGCCGAGGAGCTGGAGGTGTCGGAGCGGACCGTCACCCGGGACGCGCAGGCGCTGTCCGAGGCGGGGGTGCCGGTGTACGCGGAGCGGGGGCGGGCCGGTGGGTACCGGCTGATCGGCGGGTACCGGACCCGGCTGACGGGCCTGCATCGCGGTGAGGCGGAGGCGCTGTTCCTGTCCGGGCTGCCGGGGGCGCTGCGCGAGATGGGCCTGGAGGACGCGGCTTCCGCGGCCCGCCTGAAGGTCTCGGCGGCACTGCTGCCGTCACTGCGGGACGCCTCCCGTTCGGCCGCCCAGCGCTTCCATCTGGACGCCCCGGCCTGGTGGAGCGAGCCGAAGACGCCCGGGCTGCTGCCCGCCGTCGCGGACGCGGTGTGGGACGACCGGCGGGTCGTCGCGCGATACCGCAAGGGTGAGGCGGAGGTGGAGCGGGAGCTGGAGCCGTACGGGCTCGTGCTGAAGGCGGGGGTCTGGTACCTGTGCGCGCGGGTGCCGGAGGCGGCCGGGTCGTTCCGGGTGTACCGGATCGACCGGTTCACGGCGGTGGAGCCGGGCGAGGAGCGGTTCTCCCGCGCCGAGGACTTCGATCTGCCGGGGTTCTGGGAGGAGCGGGCCGAGCAGTTCGCGCGGGCCGTCCTGGGGGCGGAAGTGGTCGTACGGCTGTCACCGGACGGCGTGCGCACGCTGCCGCACGTCCTGGACCGGTTCTCCGTGCGGGAGGCGCTGGCGCGGGCGGCGGCGCCGGACGCGGCGGGCTGGGTGACGGTGACCGTGCCCGTGGAGTCCGAGGAGGTCGCGCACACGCAGCTCGCGGGGCTGGGGCCTGAGGTGGAGGTGCTGGCCCCGGAGAGCCTCCGGGCGCGTTTCGCGGCGGACGCGCTGCGCCTGGCGCGCCTGTACGGGACATAACAATCCGCCGCACTCCACGTGCGCCCCACCCCCGCAGGGCCGATGCTGGACCCGTGATGGACGAGACGGAGTTCTGGGAGCTGGTGGACGCCACCCGCGAGGCCGCCGAGGGCGACCCCGAGGAGCAGGCCGACCTGCTCGTCGACAGCCTCCTCCAGCTGGACCCGGAGATGGTCCTCGACTTCGCCCGTCACTTCGAGGCCCGCTACAACCGGGCGTACACCTGGGATCTGTGGGGCGCCGCCTGGCTGCTCCTGGACGGGGCCAGCGACGACGCCTTCGACTTCTTCCGCTGCTGGCTGATCGGGCAGGGCCGCGAGGTGTACGAGGGCGCCGTGCACGCCCCCGACTCGCTGGCCGACCTGCTCGGCGACTTCGACGAGGAGATCGACGGCGACGGCGAGGAGCTCGGCTACGCGGCGGACGAGGCGTACGAGCAGCTCACCGGCGTCGTCGCCCCCGACCTCGGCATCCCACCGGCGGCACCGGAGCCGGAGGGCACACCGATCGACTTCGAGGACGAGGCCGCACTGGCCGAGCGGTACCCGAAGCTGTGGGAGCGGTTCAGGGGCTGACGGCCGCGGAGCGCCTGCGGGTGCTGTCCGTCGGGAGGTACGCCTGGGTCTGGTCCGTCTTCGGCACCACGTGGTGCATCGGTGCCGCGTTGGCCTGGTCGAGCGCGGAGGCCGTGACGGCGGCGGGTCCGAGGACGACGGCCAGGGCCGCGCAGAGCGCCGCCCAGGGGCCGCGGGACGTCTTGGTGCCGGTGTGACCGCTGTTCATGTTCCCCGCCTCCAGTCAGTGCGTATGCGTCGACGGTAGGAGGGTTGTTTCGGGGTGGTCGTTGAACCGGCTGCGGGAAACCTGTGAACGGCCCGGCTGCTACGCCGACCTGGCCACCGCCTCCACCACCGACAGCACCGTCGGTGTCGGCACGACGCGGGTGAGGCGGAGGCCCGCCCCGGCGAGCAGGGTCGCGAAGTCCTCCTCGGTGCGTTCGCGGCCCACGAGAGCGGACATCAGGAGCAGGTCGAGGGTCTTGGACTGGTGCGGCCCGTTCCCCCTCGGCACGACCGCGTCCACCACCAGGATGCGGCCGCCCGGTGCCATGGCCTCCCGGCAGCGCTCCAGGATCGTCACGCACTGCTCGTCCTCCCAGTCGTGGAGGATGCGCTTGAGGAGGTAGACGTCCCCGGTGGGCGCGGAGGCGAAGAAGTCGCCCTCCGTCACGCTCCAGCGGCCCGCCGTCTCCTCCCCGTCCAGCCGGTGGGCGGCGACGACGTGCGGCTGGTCGTACAGCACGCCCGTCAGGCCCGGGTGGCGGCGCAGGACTTCGCGGAGCAGGCCGCCGTGGCCGCCGCCGACGTCGACGACCGTGCCGGTGGACGGGAAGTCGTAGGCGGCGGCGATCGGTTCGTTCTCCGGGTCGGACATCGCCGCCATGCCCGTGTGGAACACCGCGGCCGTCGCGGCGTCCTGGGCGAAGTACCGGAAGAACGGCATTCCGAAGATGCCCTCGAACACCGAGGTCCCCTCGACCAGGCAGCGTTCCATCGACGCGGCCGGCAGCCACAGGCTCAGGTCGGTGTTCATGAGAATCGCCGAGCGGGCCGAGTGCGGGGCGTCGGTGCGCAGCGCCTGCCCCGCCGGCGCGAGGCTGAAGCGGCCCTCGGTGTCCTCCACGACGACATCGCGCGTGGCCAGCAGCCGCAGGACCCGGTAGAGGTTGCGGGTGTCCGTGCCGGTGACCTCGGCGAGTTCGCGGGGTGAGCGGGGGCCGTCCGTGAGGTGGTCCGCCACGCCCACGGCCGCCGCCGCGCGCAGGGCGGCCGGGAAGAGATAGCCGAGTGACTCGTCGATGAGGAATGCGGCGGAACCGCGCGAATCGGTCGTCATGCCCCTCAGGATGACGCGCGGCCGCCCGCAACGGCCGAGCCGCGCGGGAGCGCACGGAAGCGAGCGGAGCACCAGCACGGGGGTGACCGGCCTCACGGAGCCCGCCCGGAAGGTTCACCTCTGGTCTCTTGACCCGTGGCGTGGCCCGCGGCGTACCGTGGCCGCCCCTGAACAGGAGCACCCTGCCCATGACCAGCCCGTACGTGCGGGAGATATCGCGCGAGGAGCATCTCGCCCACCTCGTGCGGCACCCCGCGGCGAGCCATCTCCAGATCCCCGAGTGGGGCGATGTGAAGCCCGACTGGCAGGCGGAGAGCGTGGGTTGGTTCGACGGCGAGGTGCTGGTGGCGACGGCACTCGTGCTGTACCGGCCGCTGCCCGGGACCCGGCGCTGCCTCGCGTACGTCCCGGAGGGGCCGTCGGTCGACTGGCGGTCCCGTCTCGAACCCTGGCTCGACCCGCTCGTCGCGCACGTGGAGAAGCGCGGTGCCTTCTCGCTGCGGATCGGGCCGCCGCTGGTGGTGCGGCACTGGGAGCCGGGCACCGTCGCTGCGGGCGTCGCCGCTCCCGGCGTACGGCATCTGCGGGAGGTGCCCGCGGACGGGGTGGACGGGTTCGCGCTGGACGCCGGGGCGCGGCTGGAGCGGCTCGGGTGGCGGCGGTGCGCGCAGGAAGCGGACGGGTTCGGGCTGGGGCAGCCTCGGTACGGGTGCCATGTGCCGCTCGCCGGGCGGTCGGTGGACGAGCTGCGCGCGGGGCTGGCCCCGCACTGGGAGCAGGCGTTGCGGACCGCGGAGAACTCCGGTGTCCGGGTCGGCTGGGGCGGCGCCGGCGACCTGCCCGACTTCCATCGCCTCTACACCTCGACCGCCGCGCACGACGGCTTCAGGGCGCGGCCGACGGACTACTTCCGGCGGCTGTGGAAGGCGCTCAACGCGCTGGACGACGACCAGGTGCGGCTGTATCTCGCCGAGTACGACGGGGTCGTGCTGTCCGCAGCGCTGATGATCAACGTCGGGGCGAAGGGCTGGCACTCGTACGCCGCCTCCGGGCGTCAGGGGCGTCAGCTCCGGCCCAGCAGCGCCCTGCTGTGGCGGATGCTCAACGACGCGCGGGCGGCCGGCGCGGAGACGTACGACCTGCGCTCCGTCACGCCGGTGCTGACGGAGAGCAAGCTGCTGGGGCGGCTGCTCTTCAAGACCGGGGCGGGTGGGCGGGTCGTGGAGTACCTCGGCGAATGGGAGCGGCCGGTGGGCAGCCAGGGGGCCGTCCTACAGCGAGCGGTGCGGGTCTACCTCGGGCGCCGGTGAGGGGGTGAGCCTGCCCTGGAGGCGGGCCGCCTCGCTCCTGATGGCGGGGAGTTCGGCCGTGAGGGCGGCGCCGGGGCAGCTGGTCATGTAGCCCTCGTTGTGGCCGGAGACGGCCGGGAGGGCGGCGGTGGTGCCGGCGGGGTAGCGGCTGTAGCTGTTGCTCGACCGGAGCTTCACACTCGCGCGCGGGTCGATCTCCGCCAGGCCCAGCTTCCATGCCGCCAGCGCGGCGATCGCGTGGGTCATGGCCGGGGGGACCCGGACGCCCACCGTGAAGGTGCCGAGGGCCGCGATGCCGCTGGTGCGGTGGTTGAAGCCCTGGGTGTGGGCGCCGGTGACCGGGCGGTCGACGCCGCCCGCGCGGCCCTCGTAGATCGTGCCGCAGCGGTCGACCAGGAAGTTGTAGCCGATGTCGTCCCAGTCCCGGACGTCGGTCTGGCCGGCCGCGAGATAGCGGATGATGCGGGGCGCGTCCGCGCAGTCGTAGTCGTTGGGCGAGTCGGTGTGGTGGATGAAGACGGCGACGACCTTGTCGTCGTAGCGCGCGGGGGGCGGGGTCCGGGCGACGCCGTTCGCCTCTCCCGTGCCCGTCGCCCATACCGAGCGCGGCACGATGTGCGGCCTCGGCGCGTGGTGCGAGGCGGCCGGGCGGGCCGCGAGGGCGTGCGTGGGGCGGGTTTCGGCACGGTGTTCGATGCCGGTCGCGCACAGGACCAGGGCCACCACGGCCGCGAGGCCGGGCACACAGGACAGCAGGAGCAGCGCGCGGCGGCTTCGCCACGGTGCCCCGGTCCGTATTCGGACCGGTCGGCGGCCTCTTCGCATCCCCCGGGCTCTTCGGACACGCATGGTCCCACTCTCGGCCCGATCCGCCGCGCCCGCGATGTGGGGTGTGCCACCCGGTGGAACCATCGTCCAGGTCCGGGGCGTTTCTCCGGATGCACGGACATCCTGTGCACGCGCGCGTGGCCGGTTCCGGCGCCACGCGCGCGGGCGTGCTGATCACCGGGCCCGTCCCGCCCGTATAAGGGGTCCGAGAGAAAGGCGGCTCCGTGGATCTGCTCGACATCGTGCTGGTGCTGGTCGTCCTGGCCTACGCGGCATCCGGCTACCGGCGCGGCCTCATGGCCGGCTGTGTCTCCTTCGCCGGGTTCGTGGGGGGTGCGGTCATCGGGGTGTGGGTGCTGCCCTGGATGATGGACCTGGTGACACCGGGCAGTACATCGGCGACGGTGACCGCGGTGCTGACGGTGCTGGTCCCGGCCGTGGTGGGGCATGAACTGGCGGGGCGGCTGGCGCTGCGGCTGCGCCGGGAGCTGGACAAGGGGCCGCTCCGGGTCGCCGACGGGATCGGCGGGGCGGCCGCCAACTCGGTGGCCGTGCTGATCGTGGCGTGGGTGGCGGCGAGTGTGCTGGGCGCGTCCTCGTCGGCGCTGCTCACCTCGTCGATCCGGGACTCGCGGCTGCTGGGCGCGGTGCAGGACGCGATGCCGGACACCACACCGGGCTGGTTCTCGCGGGCCACGTCCGCGTTGACCGAGGCGGGCTTCCCGCAGGTCTTCAACCCGTTCGAGAACGAGTCGACGGCCCAGGTCGCCAAGCCCACCGGCGACAGCGTCACCCGGGCCGCCACGACGGCCGCCAAGGTCAGCACCGTGAAGATCGAGGGCGCCTCCGGCACCCAGGGCCGCGAGGGCAGCGGCTTCGTGTACGCGCGGGAGCACGTGATGACGAACGCGCACGTGGTGGCGGGCATCGACCGGCCGAGCGTGCGGATCGGCGGGGTCGGGAGGTCGTACGAGGCACAGGTCGTGCTCTTCGATCCGGACAAGGACGTGGCCGTGCTGTACGTGCCGGGGCTCCGGGCGCCGGTGCTGAAGTTCGACGACAGTGCCTCGCGCGGGGACTCCGCAGTCGTCGCCGGATATCCGCAGGACGGCGACCTCAACCTCCAGGCGGCCACGGTGGCGAACCGGGTCCGGGCGACCGGCCAGAACATCTACAACGACGCCAGCGTGACCCGTGAGATCTACTCGATCCGGTCCACCGTCCGGCCCGGCAACTCCGGCGGACCGCTGCTGACCACGGACGGCAAGGTGTACGGCGTGGTCTTCGCCCGGTCGACGTCGGACGACGAGACGGGGTACGTCCTGACCGCCGACGAGGTGGCCGCCGACGCCGAGCGCGCGGCGAACGCGACGGCACCGGTTGACACGGGTGACCTGATCACGTCGTGAACCGAGCCGGCAGGCGCAGCACGGTGGCCTGGCCATGTCATGCCCGGGTGGCATGTTTTGCCATCGCTGCGTTCTCTGCCGTTCACGAACAGACATCGTTCACGGAGAGACGTCGTACGCTTCCCCGGTGAGTACCAAGCCCCCCTCACTGACCGAGCGCCGCAAGGCGGCGACCCAGCTGGACATCGCACGGGCCGCCGCCGAGCTCTTCACCGAACACGGGCCGGATCACACGACCGCGGAGGAGATCGCCGAGCGGGCCGGGGTCGCGCTGCGCACCTTCTACCGGTACTTCCGCAGCAAGCAGGACGCCGTGGGACCGCTGCTCGCCCGCGGCGCGGACCGCTGGCGGGAGCTGCTGGCCGAGTCGGAGCCGTCAGCAGGGCTGCCGGAGGCGGTGGAGCGGGCGGTGGAGGAGTCGCTGAAGGCCTCGGACGAGCGGACGGCGGAGGGGCTGCGGCAGACCCGGGCGCTGCTGCGGGCGGCCGTGGCCGACCCGGCGCTGCGGGCGGTCTGGTACCGGGTGAACCAGGAGTCCGAGGAGAAGCTCGTCCCGGTGGTGGGGCGGCTCGCCGGGCCGGACGCCGATCCGCTGGAGGTACGGCTGGCGGCCGCGGCGGCCACCGCCGCGATCCGGGTGGCGCTGGAGGTGTGGGCCGGCACGGACGCGGACGTGACGGGGCCGGGGTCACCGGCGGAGCTGGCGGTAGGGGGCCTGCGGGAACTGGTGGGCGGGATGCGCCTGCTGACGCGGTGACAGCGCCCTCGTACGGGCCAATGCCATGGCCGGGCGCCCGCGCGGGCGTACCCCTGGGCACATGACACTGCCCGTCTTCTTCCTGATCTCCCTGCTGGTGGCCGGGGTCGCGCTCTACGTCGTCGTCCGCAGACGCCGCGACGCCGCCGAGGCCGACCAGATCAGGGACTGCTGAGCCTCAGAGGCTGCGCCCCATGAACACGTCGTCCACATACGCGCCGTCGATCAGGAACTCCTCCGGCAGCACGCCCTCGACGACGAAGCCCTCGGACTCGTAGAGCTTGCGGGCCGGGGTGTTGTGGCCCAGGACGCGCAGCGTGAGGCGGCGGGCGCCGCGCCGGCGGGCCTCCTCGGTGACCGCGCGGATCAGGGCGCGGCCGACGCCGAGGCCGCGGGCCTCCTCGGCGACGGCGAAACCCTGGATCTGGCGGACGTGGGCGTTCGCGGCGAGCGGGGTGGGGAAGGCCAGGCGGACGTAGCCGACGACGCGGCCGTCGAGTTCGGCGACCAGGTGGTCGTCGGGGCTGTGCCGCTCGTCGAAGAACGGCTCGTAGGGCGGCTGCGGTGCGGGCATCACCGCGTGCAGCGGTGACCAGGTCGCGCGGTCGAGACGCCCCAGCTCCTCATCGTCGTCGGGCAGGGCGCGGCGTATGTACGGCTCGGACATGAACGTCAGCCTACGGTGGCGGGTCCGCCCCGCGGCGACGGGTTTTTCGGCTGCCCGGGCGCAGAATGAGCGCATGCAGCCTTCCCGAATCGCGGTGGCCGGTGCGTCCGGTCTCATCGGCAGTGCCCTGGTGCGGTCCCTGACGGCGGACGGTCATGAGGTGGTGCGGCTCGTCCGGCGCGTGCCACGAGGGGAGGGCGAGGTGCGCTGGGATCCCGAGGGCGGGCGGGTGGACGCGGCCGGGCTCGCCGGGTGCGACGCCGTGGTCAATCTCGCGGGTGCCGGAGTCGGGGACCGGCGGTGGACGGAGGCGTACAAGGCCCGTATCCGGTCCAGCCGAGTGCACGGCACGGCGGCGCTCGCGAAGGCCGTCGCCTCGCTCGACGTGCCGCCGCGGGTCTTCGTCAACGGCAGTGCCATGGGCTATTACGGCGAGACCGGCGACCGGGTGGTGGACGAGAGCGCCCCGCCCGGCGAGGGTTTCCTGCCCGAGGTGTGCGTGGAGTGGGAGGCCGCCGCGGCTCCGGCCCAGGAGGCGGGCGTACGGACGGTGTTCACCCGGACCGGGCTGGTGGTCGCGCGCGGGGGCGGGGCCTGGGGGCGGCTGTTCCCGTTGTTCAAGGCGGGGCTCGGAGGGCGGCTGGGCGACGGGCGGCAGTACTGGTCGTTCATCGCGCTGCACGACGAGGTGGCCGCGATCCGCCATCTCATCGACACCGACGGGCTGTCGGGGCCGTTCAACCTCACCGCGCCGGCCCCGCTGACCAACCGGGAGATCACCGAGGCGATGGGGCGCGTGCTGCACCGGCCGACGGTGTTCGCGGTGCCGGCGCCGGTGCTGCGGACGGTGCTCGGCGACATGGCCGGGGACGTCCTCGGAAGTCAACGCGTGGTGCCCAAGCGGCTGTTGGAGGCGGGGTTCACCTTCGCGTTCCCGGAGATCGAGGGGGCCTTGAAGGCCGCGGCGTGACCGTATGCGACCGCCGTGCGACCGTGCCCTGTTCATGCGCGACTGTCCCTGACCGATCACGGCCTTAACCTCAAGCCGAACTCGGGTATCCCCGGAGCCTGTTGGGGGCATGACGTCCCCACCGGCCGCGCAACCTCGAGGAGGGGCACGTGCTTGAGCCCGCGTACCAGGCGGACGTCGTGATCGTGGGAGCCGGGGTCGCCGGGCTCTCCGCGGCGCATCGGCTGACCAGCGCAGGAGTGACGACCGCAGTCCTGGAGGCCGCCCACGACGTGGGGGGCCGTATGTCGACGGAGAAGGTCGACGGCTTCCGGCTCGACCGCATCGGGCAGCTGCTGTCCACGGCGTATCCCGAACTACGCCTGACACCAGGGCTCGACGGGCTGGTGCTGCGCCCCTTCGCCCCCGGTGTCCTGCTGCACAGCGACGGACGCCACCATCGCGCGGGCGCCACCCCGGCGCACACGGGAAGCGTCGTGGGAGGCGCTCTACGGAGCACAAGGAGCGCGCGGGGCGCACTCCACGCCGTACGCGCCCTGGCGAGCGCCCCCCGCCCGGCGCCCCGTCCGACGGCGCTCCCCCGCGGCGGCACCGCCCCGCTGGGCACCGCCGTCGACCAGGCCCGCCTCGGCGCCGCGCTGGCCCGGATCGCGAGCGCCCCCGTCGAGCGCCTCCTCGCCCGCCCCGAACTCCCCGCCGCCCGGGGCCTCGCCGCCCGCGGTCTGCCCGCCCGCACGATCGACGGCTTCCTGCGGCCGCTGCTCGCCGCCCTGCTGTGCGACCCGGAGCTGACGACGTCCAGCCGCTGCGCGGACCTCGCGCTGCGCTCCTTCGCGAGCGGGCGGCTGTGTGTGCCGGAGGGCGGGGCGGAGGCCCTGCCGGAGCTGCTGGCGCGCTCGCTGCCACCGGGGACGGTGCACACCGGGGTCAGGGTCACCTCGGTCTCGACCAACACGGTGACCACCGCCGAGCATGGCGAGTTCCGCTGCCGTGCCGTCCTCCTGGCGACCGACGCGCGCGCCGCCGCGGAGCTGCTGCCGGGCCTGCGCGTACCGGACTTCCACCAAGTGACGGTCGTCCACCACACCACCGACGAGCCGCCGGCCACCGGCACCGCGCTGCTGCTGGACGCGGACCGCGGCGGTCCCGTGGCCCACACGGCGGTGGTCAGCCAGGTCGACCCGAGCCGCGCCCCCGCGGGCCGCGCCCTGATCTCCTCGACGGTCCTCGGCCCGCCCCCGCCGGACGTCGAGACCGCCGTCCGCATGCACCTGGCCCGCCTCTACGGCACGTCGACGACCCGCTGGGAGACCCTCGCCGTCCACCACACCCCGGAGGCGGTCCCGACCATGCGGGCCCCCCACGACCTGCGCCGCCCGGTGCGCCTCCTGGCGGGCCTGTACGTCTGCGGCGACCACCGGGACACGAGCACGGTCCAGGGAGCGCTGCATTCGGCGCACCGGGCGACGACAGCGATACTGACGGACCTCGGCGCAAGGGGTTCGATGCACCGGGCGGACCCGCTCCCAGCGTCGCGGGCCGCCTGAACGCCCCTAGGGGCGCGGGGAACTGCGCGACAAGCCCCAGCGCACCCGCACCCGGCACACGACATCCGGAGTTACGGCGCTACCCCAACGCCGCCACCTTGTCCCGATACCCCCGCACCGGCGCGGCGTCCTTGTAAGGCTCCAGCCTCCGCTCGAAGTCCTTCACGTACTCGATCGCCCGAACCGACCGCATCTCGGCAGCAGCACCCGCCGCCTCCGCCCCCAGCGCACAGGCCTGGTCGAGCTCCCCCAGGCCGAGCCGGGCGGAGGCGAGGACCACCCGGCAGAAGAGCCGGCTGCGGGCGTACGCCGGCGCCCGCAGCTGGAGCGACCGTTCCGCATGTTGCGCCGCCGCGCGGAACTGCTGAAGGTCCCGGTGCGCGTGCCCGAACTCGTCGGCGAGCTGCGCCTCGTCGAAGAAGCGGGCCCAGTACGGGACCTCGTCACCGGGCCGGGCCGCCTCCAGAGCGCGCTCGGCGCGGACGAGCGCGCCCGTGCAGTTCCGCACCTCGCCGAGCACCCCGTGCCCACGCGCCTCGACGGCGTGCAGCAGCGCCTGCACGACCGGCGGGGCGTTGGTCCCGAGCCCCTGCTGCGCGACCCGCGCCAGCTGCACGGCCTCGCGCCCGTGCCCCAGATAGACGGCCTGCCGACTCATCGTGATCAGCACGTACGACCCGTAGGCCCGGTCCGCGGCCGCCTGCGCGAGCCGCAGCGACTGCACGAAGTACCGCTGCGCCAGCCCGTGCGCCGCGATGTCGTACGACGTCCAGCCCGCGAGCCTGGTCAGATCGGCGGCGGCCGCGAACAGGCGGCGGCCGGTCTGCTCGCCGTAGGTGCCGCGCAGCATCGGCTCGCACTCGTGCTCCAGGTAGCGCACGAGGGCCTGGCGGGCGTGGCCGCCGCCGTACATGTTGTCGAGGGAGCGGAAGAGCTCGCCGACCGAGCGGAGCGCCGCGATGTCGCCGCCGGTGACCTTCTGGCCGGGGCCGCGTTCGGCGCCGCGCTGCCGGGGCACCGCGGGGCGGCCCTGGGCGGGGACGCGGAGCGGGGGTTCGCCGCGGGCGACCTTGTCGTCGGCCCGGCCGATCAGCCAGTCGCGGCTGGGGACGACGAGCCCCGCCGGGGTGAAGGCGATCTTCCGCAGCTCGGCGTGGCTGCCGGAGTCCTTGCGCCACAGCCCGCTGACGATGTCGACGGCCTCCTCCGGGGTGGCCGCGAACTCCAGGCCCGCGTATACCGGGGCGCAGGCGTCGAGCCCGAGGTCCTGGGCGCTCAGGCGCCGGCCGAGGCGGCGGGTGAAGACCTCGGCGATGAGGGCGGGGGTGGTGCCGCGGGGCTGCTGGCCGCGCAGCCACCGGGTGACCGATGTCTTGTCGTATCTCAGATCAAGCCCGTGTTCCAGACCGAGCTGGTCCACTCGACGGGCGAGTCCCGCGTTGGAGAACCCCGCTTCTGCGATGAGCGCGGCGAGCTGGCGGTTGGGAGTGCGCTGCGCGGGTCGTTCCGTCATCTGCGGTGGTGTCTCCTGCCCGGATTGCCTGTGAGCAGCCCTTATGGCCTCTATAGGACGGCGTGAATGTAGCGGAGAGTGAGCAGACGATCGCACACTTCCACGTTCGTTCATCCGATCGTGTGAGGATTGACCGCACGGCTGACGCGCGACGGCGAGTCGTACAGTGGCGTAGGCACGTTTCGTGCCTTACGACAGCCGGTCGTGCTAGGGAGGCGCTTGCCGTGAGTGAGTTGCGGTTCGTCCGTATGGGGTTCGGCGCGGACGCCGTCGAGTACCAGGAGGCGTGGGACGAGCAGCGCCGGGTGCACGCGGCGCGGTTCGCGGACGAGGTTCCCGACACCGTCCTGCTGCTCGAACACCCGCCGGTCTACACGGCCGGCCGGCGCACGGCCGACAACGAACGCCCCCTCGACGGCACGCCGGTCGTCGACGTGGACCGCGGCGGCAAGATCACCTGGCACGGACCGGGTCAGCTGGTGGGCTACCCGATCCAGAAACTGCCGCGCCCGGTGGACGTCGTCGCGCATGTACGACGCCTTGAGGAAGCCTTGATCCGCACATGCGCGGAGTTCGGCCTGGAGACCAGCCGGGTCGAGGGGCGCAGCGGGGTCTGGGTGCTCGGCGACCCCGTCGAGCAGCGCCCTTCCCTCGGTGGACTGTCGCTGGACTTCGACCCCCGCCTGACCGACGACGAGTTCGACCCGCGCATGAACGGGCCCGAGTACGCCCCGTCCAACGCCGGGCAGCGGCGCGAGGACCGCAAGATCGCCGCGATCGGCATCCGGGTGGCCAAGGGCGTCACGATGCACGGCTTCGCGCTGAACGTGAACCCGGACAACCGGTGGTTCGACCGGATCATCCCGTGCGGGATTCGCGACGCGGGCGTCGCTTCGCTGGCGAACGAGCTGGGGCGGGACGTGACGATCGACGAGGTGCTGCCGGTGGTGGAGCGGCATCTGCGGGATGTGCTCGAGAACGCCGATCCGAAGCCACGCGAGATTGAACGGGCGACCGCCTGACGGTGGGGAATGGGGCCCCCAGCTGAGAGGTTGGCCTCCGTTGTAGGGCCCTATAAAACACGGGCGTACCCTGGTGTACGCCGAAGAATCGAAGCTACAGGGAGCCGATGTGTCCGCAGTCACACCCGACGGACGCAAGATGCTGCGCCTGGAGGTCCGGAACGCCCAGACCCCCATCGAGCGCAAGCCCGAGTGGATCAAGACCCGGGCGAAAATGGGTCCCGAGTACACCGCCATGCAGAAGCTCGTGAAGAGCGAGGGTCTGCACACGGTCTGCCAGGAAGCCGGCTGTCCCAACATCTACGAGTGCTGGGAGGACCGCGAGGCGACCTTCCTCATCGGCGGCGACCAGTGCACCCGGCGCTGTGACTTCTGCCAGATCGACACCGGCAAGCCCGAGGCCCTCGACCGCGACGAGCCGCGCCGCGTCGGCGAGTCCGTGGTCACCATGGACCTGAACTACGCCACCATCACCGGCGTCGCCCGCGACGACCTGGAGGACGGCGGCGCCTGGCTGTACGCCGAGACCGTGCGCCAGATCCACCAGCAGACCGCGGACCGCGAGGGCGGCCACACCAAGGTCGAGCTGCTCGCCCCCGACTTCAACGCCGTACCGGAGCTGCTCCGGCAGGTCTTCGAGTCGCGCCCCGAGGTCTTCGCGCACAACGTCGAGACGGTGCCCCGCATCTTCAAGCGGATCCGCCCCGGCTTCCGCTACGAGCGCTCCCTGAAGGTCATCACCGAGGCCCGCGACTTCGGCCTGGTGACCAAGTCCAACCTGATCCTCGGCATGGGCGAGACCCGCGAGGAGGTCAGCGAGGCGCTCCAGCAGCTGCACGACGCGGGCTGCGAGCTCGTCACCATCACCCAGTACCTGCGGCCCTCCGTGCGCCACCACCCCGTCGAGCGCTGGGTCAAGCCGCACGAGTTCGTGGAGCTGAAGGAGGAGGCCGAGCAGATCGGCTTCTCGGGCGTCATGTCGGGCCCGCTCGTCCGGTCCTCCTACCGGGCCGGCCGGCTGTACCAGATGGCCGTCGAGAAGCGTGGCGCGTACGTCGCCTCGCAGGCCGTCTGAGGCTCGCTGGAGAACGACCGGATGGCACGGAGTGCCACTTACCCCGTGTGAATCCGAGCACAAGCAACTACCGCACGGTAGTGGCCGATTGGCGCGGTCCTGGATGTCCCCGCAGATGAGGGCGTCATCAGGGCCGCGTCAGCGTTTTCGGGCCGCATATCAAGGCTTCATTGGTGTTTGACCGGTCGGTCACGCCCTGGTAACACCAATCAGTGACCCTGGTTGTACAGCCCGTGCACCACTCACCAGAGCCGCAATCCCGAGGGGGGACCTCCATCATGCAGGCCGCGCCCGTACGCGCCACAGCCATCCCGTCGTTCACCGATGCACTCCGTGCCGTCGAGTCGCTGCTCATGAGCAGCGGTCAGCGCACCGCCCGCCGCAACGCCTGGACGTCCGTCCTGGAGGACCGCCGCCGCGCCAAGGACCGGGTCGAGGCCCAGCAGATCCTGGAGAAGGCGCTCGCCTCCCGTCCGTGACGCCGGCGGCTGTCGGGAGACTGCCGTCGTCGGCGCTCCCGGGGCCACGTAGACTTCGTGGCATGGCGAGAAGTGACAGCGCGGCGGATGCCGCAAACCCCGGGCGTCTGAAGCAGATCGCCCTGACGTACAAGATGACCCGCAGGGCCGACAAGACGATCGGCCTGGTGCTCGCGGGTGTCTTCCTCCTCATCCTCGGTGTCTTTCTCGCGTTCGGTTTCCTGATCGGTCACCCGATCTACCTCGGCATCCTGGGCCTCCTGCTCGCCTTCCTCGGGACGGCGATCGTGTTCGGGCGCCGGGCCGAGCGGGCCGCGTTCGGGCAGATGGAGGGACAGCCGGGCGCCGCCGCGGCCGTGCTCGACAACATCGGCCGGGGCTGGACGACGACCCCCGCGGTGGCGATGAACCGCAGCCAGGACGTGGTGCACCGGGCCGTCGGCAAGGCCGGCATCGTGCTGGTCGCGGAGGGCAACCCGAACCGGGTGAAGACCCTGCTGGCCGCCGAGAAGAAGAAGATGAACCGCATCGTCGCGGACGTGCCGGTGCACGACCTGATCGTGGGCACGGGCGAGGACCAGATCCCGCTGAAGAAGCTGCGCACCTCGATGCTCAAGCTGCCGCGCGTGCTGACCGGCCCCCAGGTGACCGCCACCAACGACCGGCTGCGTGCGATGGGCGACCTGATGAGCAACATGCCGCTCCCGAAGGGCCCCATGCCGAAGGGCATGAAGCTGCCCAAGGGCGGGCCGAAGGCGCGCTGATCGACGTCGTACGAGAAAGAGGGCGCCCAGATCACTCCGGGCGCCCTCTTCGTCGTAGAAGAACCAGGTCGTAGAAGAACCAGGTCGCAGAAGACCCGTGGGTCTAGATCCGTACCTCGACCGTGCCCGCCAGCCGGTCGTGCAGGCCGCGGCCGTCGCGGTCCCAGATCAGGGCCGGGACCGCCAGGCACAGCAGGACGGAGCGCAGCAGGGCGCGCAGCGGCTTGACCTGGCCGGTGGTCACCTCGACGACCCGGAGGCCGAAGAGCCGCTTGCCCGGCGTGAAGCCGATGGTGCCGACGGTGAGGACGCTCATCGCGAAGAAGACCAGCAGCGCCCAGTTCGAGGTCGCCGGGACCTTGTAGCCCTGAGTGATCAATTGGGATGCAATCAGAATGCTCATCCCCCAGTCCACGGCCAGGGCGCCCAGGCGCCGTCCCGGCCGGGCGATGGAGCCCGGCCCCTCCTCGGGCAGTCCCAGCTGCTGACCGCGGTATCCGAAGTCCACACCGGCTTCCTCGGCGGCCGCACGGGGGCCGGAGAGCCACGATCCGATTGCTTCCCTCTTGTCCACCCGTCCACGGTACTGCCCGCGTTTCGGGATACGGACAGGTGGGGTGGATCGGAAGGCATCCGGTTAACTTGTGCGAAACAAATGGGTCACGCCTGAGAAATCACGCGTCCCTAGGGTCGGGCACAGCGTGTGCCACCGCACTGGCCGCACGAACGAACTACCACCCCGGCACGGAACCGTCGGGAGTAGGAGGAGCTGGATGTTCCAGAACGCCGACGAGGCCAAGAAGTTCATCGCGGACGAGGACGTCAAGTTCGTCGACGTCCGATTCTGCGACCTGCCGGGCGTCATGCAGCACTTCACGCTGCCCGTCGAGGCGTTCGACCCGGACGAGGAGCTCGCGTTCGACGGTTCGTCGATCCGCGGTTTCCAGGCCATCCACGAGTCCGACATGGCGCTGCGCGCGGACCTGTCGACCGCCCGGGTCGACCCCTTCCGCCGCGACAAGACGCTGAACATCAACTTCTTCATCCACGACCCGATCACCGGCGAGCAGTACAGCCGTGACCCGCGGAACGTGGCCAAGAAGGCCGAGGCCTACCTCGCGTCGACCGGCATCGCCGACACCGCGTACTTCGGTCCCGAGGCCGAGTTCTACGTCTTCGACAGCGTCCGTTTCGCCACCTCGGCGAACGAGAGCTTCTACCACATCGACTCCGAGGCGGGCGCCTGGAACACCGGTGCGGTCGAGAACAACCGTGGTTACAAGGTCCGCTACAAGGGCGGCTACTTCCCGACCCCGCCGGTCGACCACTTCGCCGACCTGCGCGCCGAGATCTCCCTCCAGCTCGCCGCCTCCGGCCTCCAGGTCGAGCGTCAGCACCACGAGGTGGGCACCGCCGGCCAGGCCGAGATCAACTACAAGTTCAACACGCTGCTCGCCGCGGCCGACGACCTCCAGCTCTTCAAGTACATCGTGAAGAACGTGGCCTGGAAGAACGGCAAGACCGCGACCTTCATGCCGAAGCCGATCTTCGGTGACAACGGCTCGGGCATGCACGTCCACCAGTCCCTGTGGGCCGGCGGCCAGCCCCTCTTCTACGACGAGGCCGGCTACGCGGGCCTGTCGGACACCGCCCGCTACTACATCGGCGGCATCCTCAAGCACGCCCCGTCGCTGCTCGCCTTCACCAACCCGACGGTGAACTCGTACCACCGCCTGGTGCCGGGCTTCGAGGCGCCGATCAACCTGGTGTACTCGCAGCGCAACCGCTCCGCGGCCATGCGTATCCCGATCACGGGCTCCAACCCGAAGGCCAAGCGCGTCGAGTTCCGTGCGCCCGACTCCTCCGGCAACCCGTACCTGGCGTTCTCGGCGCTGCTGCTCGCGGGCCTGGACGGCATCAAGAACAAGATCGAGCCGGCCGAGCCGATCGACAAGGACCTCTACGAGCTGGCTCCCGAGGAGCACGCGAGCGTGGCGCAGGTCCCGACCTCGCTCCCGGCCGTTCTCGACTCCCTGGAGCGCGACCACGAGTTCCTGCTCGCCGGTGACGTCTTCACGTCCGACCTGATCGAGACGTGGATCGACTTCAAGCGCGCGAACGAGATCGCTCCGCTCCAGCTGCGTCCGCACCCGCACGAGTTCGAGCTCTACTTCGACGTGTGATCGACGCGTAGTCCGTACGACGGCGCCCCCGCCCCTGTTGTCCAGGGACGGGGGCGCCGTCGTATGGTTTCCGGCACGACTGTTCGAAGAAAGCTGACGGGGGTCACGGACATGCCCGAACGGGACGACGAGGAGCGGGAGTTCGACATCCGCTGGGCCGACGCCGCCGAGCTGAAGGAGCCCTCGGCCCGGGCCCGGATGCTGGCCGCCCGCTGGAAGGACAACCCCCCGGAGCCCCAGCCGTTCCGCGCCGACCCGGAGGGAGTGTCCCGCCCCCGCTCGGGCTGGGCCTCGGCGGCGATCGTGTTCGGGATCGTGGCGGTGGTCATCGTGCTGCTGGGGTACAGCGGGTTTCGGGCGCCGTACTAGGAGCGGGGACGTGGACATCGAGGACGGCAACGCCGCGGCGGTGCGGCTGGCGGAGGGGGCGTCCCTGCGGGAGGCCTTCGACACCGCCGACCCGGCGGGCTGGACCGCGCTGGACGCCGGGGTGCGGCAGCTCACCCGGGTACCGGACTCGTACGGGTACGTGTGGACGTCGGCGTGGGAGCGGACCGACAGCGGCCGGCTGCTGGTGAAGGTGCTGGGCCGGGAACGGCGTCTGCTGCCCCGTGGCGTCCGGCTCACCGAGTCGCAGGTGGCGCTCGGCCTGTGCCACCGGGACGGCCGGGTCCGGCAGTCGGCGCTGGAGAGGGTCGGCGAGCATCCCGGACTGCTCCCGCTGGTGGTGGTGCGCTGTGCCGACTGGGTTCCCCAGGTGCGCGAGCGTGCCCGGGAGCGGCTGGCGGAGTTGCTCGACTCCGAGGGCGCGGCCCGGCTGATACCGCTGCTCCTGCGGATGGGGCGCCGCGGGCGGGGGGCCTTCGCCCTCGATCTGGCCACCGCGCTGCTGGGCGGCGCGCCCCGTGAGGTCTTCGATCCGCTGTGCCGGCACCCCGACCGTGCCGTACGCCGCTACGCCCACCGTCTGGTCATCGCTGGCGGTCTCCTCTCCCCCGCCGAACTCGCCCGTGCCGCCGCGCTCGACGACGACACCGTCGTACAGGATCTTTGTGCCGATGCCGCGCTGGCTGCCGTGGCGGCGGAGGGTGCGCGGGACGATGTGCTGGAACCGCTCCTCGGTGCTCGCAATCCGCGGGCGCGGGCCGCCGGGGTCACCGCGTTGCGGCGGGCCGGGATGCCCGAGCGGGCCGCGGGGTTTCTCGGGGACCGGGCGGGGCGGGTGCGGGCCTGTGCGCGGTATGTGGTGCGGCAGTACGGGGGTGATCCGGCGGCCTGGTACCGGGAGCGGTGCGCCGGTGCGGAGGTGTCCCCTGGAGCCGTCGGCGGGCTCGCGGAGTGCGGGGAGCGGGGGGACGCGGACGTGTTGTGGGCACTGACCTCGCACCCGGTGGCGGCGGTGCGGACGCGGGCCGTGGCGGGCCTGCGGAGCCTGGACGTGACGGACGTACCGCGGTTCACGGCGCTGCTCGACGACCCCGATCCGGGAGTGGTGCGGGAGGCGACCTCGGCCCTGGTGCCCTCGGCGCGGTCGTTGGACGCGGAGTGGCTGCTGGGGCGGCTCGCGGCGGGGCGGCCGCGGGCGGTGCGGGTCTCCGCGTTCCGGCTGCTTCAGCGGCACAGCGGGCTCGTGCGGCTGCGGGCCGCGGTCGCGCTCATCGACGACCCGGACGACAGGCTGCGGCACGCGGCCCGGCAGGCCGTGCAGCGCTGGCACCCGACCGAGGACGTGCCCCTCGGGGTCGCCGAGGTGGGTGAGCTGCTGGACCGGGGGCGGGAGCTGTTCAGTGAGTACGTGCTGAAGCGGCGCAAGTTGGAGGCGGGGCTTCCGGCTTGAGCCTTTGCCCGTCCCAGAGCTGATCGGGACCGCTTCATGGTGGGGCCGGGTGCACACTGGGCAGTGGGACGAGTGCCTGACTGCGGGGTGATGCAGATGCAGAGCCGCTTCCGGAGCGACCGGCGCCTGACCGTGCGGATGACGGTCACGCTGTTCCTGCTCGGGCTGTTGTACGTCGTCTTCGTGGGCGCGTTGATCGTGCTGCTGAAGTCCTGGGTGCTGGTCGTGGTCGTGGTGGCCGCGATGCTCGTCGCGCAGTACTGGTTCTCCGACCGGGTCGCGCTGTTCGCGATGCGAGGCCGGGTCGTGGAGCGGGAGGAGTATCCCGAGCTGCACGGGGTCGTCGACCGGCTGTGCGCCATCGCGGACATGCCCAAGCCCGTCGTCGCCGTCTCTCACATGGACATGCCCAACGCGTTCGCCACCGGGCGCAACCCCGAGCACGCCGTGGTGTGCGTGACCGACGGGCTGCTGCGGCGGCTGGAGAAGGACGAGCTGGAGGGTGTCCTCGCGCACGAGCTGTCGCATGTGGCGCACAAGGACGTCGCCGTGATCACGGTCGCCTCGTTCCTCGGGGTCATCGCGGGGCTCATCGTGCGGTTCGCGTTCTACTCGCAGGTCTTCGGCGGGCGGAAGGACCAGAACACCGCCGTGATCTTCGCCGCCGTCCTGGGCGTCTCCGCGGCCGTGTACGCCCTGAGCTTCCTGCTCATCAGGGCCCTGTCCCGGTACCGGGAGCTGGCCGCCGACCGGGCCGCGGCGCAGCTGACGGGGCGGCCCTCGGCACTCGCCTCCGCGCTGACCAAGGTGTCCGGGGAGATCGCCCGGATCCCCACCAAGGACCTGCGGACCGCGCAGGCCTTCAACGCCTTCTACTTCACCCCGGCCACCGGCAAGGAGCCCGGCATCGAGCGGTTCTTCTCCACCCACCCGACCCTGGAACAGCGCCTTGAGCAACTGGGGCGGATCTCCGCCGAGTTGGGCGAGGCCGCCCGCCCCGGGAAGCCGGAGTAGCGGATGGGGCTGCTGGACATCCTGCTCGGGCGCACCAAGCCGGTCGCGCCCGATCTCGACCGGCTCTTCGCCCTGCCGTCCGCGGCCGTGACGTTGGAGGCCGCGGCGGGGTTCACCCCGTCCGGGAGCGGTGCGGTGTGCTTCGCGACCGTCGAGGGCGCGGCGTTCGAGCAGACGCACCGCGAGGTGCAGGCGCTGCTGGACGCGGACACCGACCGCGACGGCCCTCCGGTCGAGCTGCGGCGGGACGACTACGGCTACTCCTGGCTGGTGTCACAGCGCGCCCCCGACCAGCTGCATCTGCTGGTCAACGACCTGCACGCGGTGAACTCCTCGATGGAGGTCAACGGCTTCGGCCCGCAACTGCTGTGCTCGCTCGCGGGCTTCCGGGACGACGTCGGCCGCACGCTCGCGCTGGTCTACCTCTACAAGCGCGGCACGTTCTACCCGTTCGCGCCGCTGCCCGGTGACGGGCAGCGGCGGGACAACGCCCTGGAGCTGCGGGTGAAGGCCGCGCTCGCGGATGATCTGCGGCTCGAACAGGATCTGAGCCGCTGGTTCCCGGTGTGGGGTGCCCCCGGTCTGTGACCTCGCCGACCAGGGGCTACCCGTACCGGTCTCACTTGCTCTTCTCGCGCTCCTGGCGGCGGGACTCGAAGGGGCGCTCGCGACGGTAGCGGCGCTCCCACTTGGCCTGCTTGTCCCGGCGGTCGCGGTAGGAGCGGTAGTCGCTGGGCAACGTCCCGGACGACGAGCCGCCGCCCTTGGACGGGGTGGCGGACGTACCGCGCCCGTACTGCATGTACAGGAACAGCACGGCGACGGCGGCGAGCCAGTAGATGTGGTTCCCGAATCCTAAGACGACCAGAACTGCGGTCCCGGCCATGACGATGGTGCCCATCGGTGGCCTCCGTGTGCGTGGGTGGGTGAGCAGCAGAGTAGTGCTGAATGCGCAGAGTGACGCCCGCCCTGCGGAAAGCAGAGGTGACGGCTCCGCAACGGGTGTCCAGCGTAGGGAGTCCGTCACTCGGCGTGCATCTCCTTTTCCCGCGGCCTAGAGTCGGGCGAAACGCAGAATTCTATCTGTTTCGCGACATAAGGGGTGCCCGGGATGAGTGATCTCTTCGTCATCGCCTACGACGACCTCGCGACCGCCCGTCAGGTCCGCGAGAAGGTCGTCGAGCTGACCAAGCAGCATCTGGTCGAGCTGGAGGACATCGTGGTCGTCGAGCGGCGTGACGACGGCAGGATCAAGCTGCATCAGGCCGTCAACCACACCGGCGCGGGCGCGGCCGGCGGTGCCCTGTGGGGCGGGGTGATCGGGCTGCTGTTCCTCGCCCCGCTGCTCGGCGCGGCGGTGGGTGCGGCGGCCGGCGCGGCCGGGGGTGCGATCACCGACACCGGCATCAACGACACCTTCGTGAAGGAGCTGAGCCAGAATCTGCGCCCGGGCGCCGCGGCTCTGTTCGTCCTGGTCAAACAGGCCGCGCAGGACAAGGTGATCCCTCAACTCACGCCGTTCGGGGGGCAGTTGGTGCAGACCTCGCTGAGCCAGGCCGACGAGGACCATCTGCGCGAGGCGATCAGGGCGGCGCAGAAGACGACTGCCTGAGGCCCGTCCGCCGTGATCGAATGAGGGCATGCTCTCCTCCTTCACCCTCGGTCATGACGGCGAACGGCTCAGCGGGGTGCAGGGCGGCGGTGGTCCGGGCCGGGCCACCGCCGTCGTGCTGCACGGGGCGGGCAACGGCAGCAAGGAGCGGCTGACGCCGGTACTGGAGGAGTTCGCCGGCCGGGGCTGCGGTGTGCTCGCCCTGGACTTCTCCGGGCATGGGGAAAGCAGTGGCGAGCCGGCGGAGTTGAGCCTGCGCCGCCGGTTCGAGCAGGCCACCGCGGTGATCGACGCGCGCGTCCCGACCGGCGATCCGCTGATCCTGGTCGGGTTCAGCATGAGCGGGCAGACGGTCGCGGATCTCGTACGGCACTACGGGCGGCGCGTGTCGGCGGTCGGCCTGTGCGCGCCCGCGGTGTACGCGGCCGAGGCGTGGGACGTGCCCTTCGGGGACGGCGACGGGCCGTTCAGCGCGATCATCCGCACCCCGGACAGCTGGCGCGGGGCGCCCGCGCTCGACGCGCTGCGGGCCTACGAGGGCCGGGCGGTGCTGGCGGTGCCGGGCCATGACGTGGTGATCCCGGCCGCTGTGACCGAGGCCGTGCAGGACGCGCTGGCCGCGCGGTCGCAGTTCACCCGTATCGAATTCCCGGACGCCGAGCACCGGCTGGGGTTCTGGTTCCACGACCACCCGGACGACCTGCGGGAGTTCGCCGACGCGCTGTTCGTCGACGGCTGGACCGCGACCCGCGCCTGGCTGGCCAAGCAGCTCCCCGAGGGCCGTACGGTCGCCACCACCCGTTTCCTGGCGGGCGGTTGGAGTTCGCAGATGCGCGGGCTCACCCTCGACGACGGCACGGAGCTGGTGCTGCGGTCCTTCGTGAAGCCCTTCTTCCGGCACCACGCCCCCGGGCTCCTCGCCCGCGAGGCGGCGATCCTCACGCTGCTCGCCGGACCGGACGGCATCCCGGCCCCCGAGCTGCTCGCCGTGGACGCCACCGCCGAACTCGCCGATCATCCCAGCCTGTTGATGTCCCGGCTGCCGGGCCGGGTGCGGGTGGACGAGGAGGATCTCGTACGGCGCCTCGACCTGCTGGCGGGGCAGCTCGCCCGTGTCCATGCGGTCGTACCGGCGGAACGGCCGCGGACGTATCAGGCGTGGACGTCTCCCGAGCGGGTGCGGGTGCCGGAGGGAGCGATGTGGGAGCGGGCCGTGGACGTCATCCGGCGCGAGCCGCCGGCGTACGAAGGGGTCTTCCTGCACCGGGACTTCCACCCGGGGAACGTGCTCTTCGCCGAGGGGCGGATCAGCGGGGTCGTCGACTGGGTGGAGACCTCGTGGGGACCGGCCGACCTGGACGTGGCCCACTGCTCGACGGCGCTCGCCCTGCTGCACGGCCCGGAGCACGGGCTGGCCTTCCGGGAACGGTACGAGGCGGAGGGCGGGCGGCAACTCGCCGACGGGGCCGACCACTTGTACTGGCGGCTGCTCGACGCCCTCGGTTACGCCCCCGACGCCGCGAAGCTGGCCGGGCCGTGGCGCGAACTGGGCCGGAGCGATCTGACGCCGGAGGTGCTGGGCGGGCGGCTGGAGGCTTATGTGGGCGGGCTGTTGGAGCGGTACGCCTGAGGAGCATCCCGCGCTGCCCGGCTGAGGCCCCTGTTCAACCGAGGCGCAGCTCCCCCCGGAGTATCCGCGCCGCCACGGACTGCGCGGAGGAACCCTCCGTGAACGCGTGGGCCCTGATCAGTTCCAGCGCGTCGGCCACCGGGCGGTCGAGCCGTACGGCGAGCATGCCGGCCGCCTGGTGCACCCCGGCCCGCACGTCCAGGCCGCCGTAGAGGCCGGGTTCGCCGTCCGGACTCAAGATCTCCGGACTCAGGATCATCGAGCGGGTGAGCGCCTCGGCGACCTCGGTGAGGGCGGCGGAGCCGATGACGCCCGGCGCGGGGTCGAAGACGGCGAGGGCGCCCACGCAGGTGTCCGGCAGGCGCAACGGCACCGCGGCCACCTCGGCCATGCCCAGCTCGGCGAGAGCGGGGCCGTAGCCGGGCCACAGGGCCGTGATCAGTGCCCCGGACGCCGACACCGGGCGGGCCTGCCGGGTGGCGTCCCGGGCCGGGCCCTCGCCGAGCAGGAACTCCAACTCCTGGGCGGCGCGCGCCGGTTCGTCGGAGGCGGCCAGGGCCAGCTGGTCCGGCGTGGCACCGACCAGGGTGAGCGCCACGCTGCCGGTGCCGCAGGCCGCCGCGACGCCGGCCATGAACAGCGGCTGCGGGGTGTCCCGTCGGCGTGTCCAGGTGGTCAGCCGGGAGACGTGGTCGTCGTGCAGCCGGGCCGCGGTCAGATGACAGGCCGCGGTCGCCCGGTGGAGTGCCGCGACCCGCGCGTGGACCTCTCGGAGGGGCTGGGTGGGCGCCTCGTCGGCGAGGGCCGTGTGCCGTTCGGCACAGTGGGTCTCGTGCGCCGAGCGGGCGTGCGCCACAACCGCTCTGCGCTCGGCGGAAGCCAGCAGCTCCCGGGCCCCTCCTCCGGTGGGCATACCGGAAGCGTACGCCCGGCCCGGCCGGCGGGCCCGGGGGGTCACACCTCCGGTGCCGCCGTCACGACGCCCGCGGCGATCGCGGCGCCCAGGGTGGTGTGGTCGGTGGTGGTCTGGACGGCGTAGGAGCGGGCGAACTCGGCGATCGCGTGGTCGAAGGTGTCGCCTTCGCCCAGATAGGCGGCGATGGCGATGCGGTCGCCGGAACGGGCGTGGGCGCGGGCCAGAGCGGTGCCGCACAGGCGAGCGTACGTGGTGAGCTCCGCGGGGCTCATCCCCGCGACCTCCGCCGAGCCCTTCATGTCACGCAGCTGCCGCCAGTAGTAGGCGCGCCCCTGCGGTCCGCTCATCCAGCCCAGGAAGATGTCACTGGCGGCCTGGAGCAGCCGCTGGCCGGCGACGACCCGGTGCCCGGGGTGGACGTACGGCCCGCTCGGCAGATGCTCCTCCAGTACGGACTTGCGCGCCTCCTTGATCTGCAGGAACAGCGGGTCGTCCGCGTCCCGGCCGGCCAGCAGCACGATGAAGCAGCGGGTGCCGACGCTGCCGACACCGACGACCTTGCGGGCGGCGTCGACGAAGCGGTAGCGGTCGAGGAGGAGGCGGCGCTCCTCGGAGAGGGTGGAGCGGTAGTCGCTGAAGATCTTGCGCAGGGCGGCCATGTCGGGGACACCGGCGCGTTCGAGGAGCGGCGGGTCCTCGATGATCCGGCGGCGCCCGTCGACGACCTCGGTCAGCTTGCCGAGGGCCTGGAGGCTGGTGCGGCGGCGGGCCCGGGTGAGGGTCGACTGGGCGCGGCGGCGGTGGCGGGTGGAGCGGACGAGCGGGAGCAGGGTGTCGGCGTCCAGGCGCTCGTACCAGACGGCGAGTTCGCCGAGCCGGGAGAGCCGGCGCATCGAGGTGCGGTACGCGGCGGTCGCCTCCACGGCCGCCCGGTGCGCCTTGGCCTCGCTGTGGCCGTTCTCGCGGGCGGCCACGACGACGCTCGCGGCGAGGCGTTTGACGTCCCACTCGAAGGGGCCGGGGAACGTCTCGTCGAAGTCGTTGAGGTCGAAGAGGAGGGTGCGTTCCGGGGAGGCGTAGAGGCCGAAGTTGAGGAGGTGGGCATCGCCGCAGAGCTGCACGGTGAGGCCGGTGTGGGGCTGGGAGGCGAGGTCGGTGGCCATCACGGCGGCGGCGCCGCGCAGGAAGGCGAACGGGGAGGCCGACATCCTGCCGTATCTGATCGGCAGGAGTTCCGGGAGGCGGTCACGGCCCTGGCGTTCCAGGACGGCCACGGGGTCGGGGCGGTCGAGGGAGGGGACCCAGCCCGCGTGGGCAGAGCGGGGGACGCGTTTGCGGGCGGATCGTCCTTGGGCGGCGCGGTCGCCGGGACCGGCGGAGGTTCCGGTCACGCCGGGGGCTCCGGGGGGACTGGGGGTACTGGGGGCGCTCATCCGCCGTGCCTCTGCATCGCGCCTCCCGATTTCGCCGTGCCGGGTGGTCCCTGGTGTCGGACACCTCCTGATCGCAGGGAAGCGTGCGACGGGGGCGCGCGCATGCGGAGTACGGCGATCGGGTGACAGGGGAGCCTGCGCGGGGGTTCGCGTCGAGGCGTCGTTGTCAGTGGGGTTCGGCAGGATGGGGGCGTCGGCGGTGTGGTGCGCGGAGGGCAGGTCGGATGCGGTACATCGGGGTGGCGGAGCGGCGGGGGCGGCTGGGCGTGCGGCATCGGCTGGCGGCGGGCTCGCGAGCAGGGCGGCCCGAGGAGGTCGCCGAGGCTCTCGTCGCCTTGCACGGGAGCGATCCGGCGACCGTGCATCTGGCCGTCGGGGCCCGGCTGGCGGAGTCCGGCAAGACCGTCGCGGAGACCGAGCGCGCGTTGTACGAGGACCGGACCCTGGTGCGGATGCACGGCATGCGGCACACGGTGTTCGTGTTCCCCGCGGAGCTGACCGCGGTCGTGCACGCCTCCACCGGGCTGGTCGTGGCGGGGCGTGAACGGGCCTCGCTGGTCAAGGACATGGCCAAGGCGGGGGCGCCGGATGCCGCCTGGCTGGCGGACGTCGAGGCGTCGACGCTGGCCGCCCTGGAGCGGCGTGGCCAGGCGACCGCGGCCGAACTCGCCCAGGACGAGCCCCGGTTGCGGGAGCAGTTCGTGTACGCCGCCGGGAAGAGCTACGAGGGTGTCCACACCGTCTCGACCCGGCTGCTGAGGGTGTTGGGCGTGGAGGGGAAGGTCGTGCGAGGGCGGCCGTTGGGGTCCTGGACCTCAAGTCAGTTCCGGTGGGCCGCCGCTCCCCCGCATCCCGAACTCGACGTGGCCGGGGCCCAGGCGTCCCTGCTCCGCCACTGGCTCACGGCCTGCGGACCGGCCACGGAGGACGACCTCAAGTGGTGGACCGGCTGGAAGGTGACGGACGTCCGGCGGGCGCTCGCGGCGATCGGCGCGGAGGCCGTGGCGCTCGACGAGGGCACCGGGTATGTCACGCAGGGGGACGCCGAGCCCGTGGACGGGGGTGACCGGCCCTGGGCCGCTCTGCTGCCCGCGCTCGATCCGACCGCCATGGGCTGGCAGCAGCGGGACTGGTTCCTGGCGCCCCATCTGCGGCCCCCGCTGTTCGACAGAAGCGGCAATGTCGGGCCCACCGTGTGGTGGAACGGCCGGGTGGTGGGCGGCTGGGCGCAGCGGCCCGACGGGGAGATCGTCTGGCGGCTGCTGGACGAGGACGGGGTCGGGCGGGAGGCGAGGGCAGCCATCGCCGCGGAGGCGGAGCGGCTGCGCGGTTGGGTGGGGGCGACCCGGGTGACGCCTCGCTTCCGGACGCCGCTGGAGCGGGAGTTGGCGGGGCGGGGCGGGACCTGAGCGACGGGTGCCGGGTGCCGTGCGGGACACGGCACCCGGCACCCCACGGCTCACCGCGCGTAACGCATCAGCGCCCGCACCATGTGGCACGTCGTGTCCGACGGCGGGTGTACGCCAATCGTCTCCGCCGTGCTCCGTATCTTCTCGTTGCGCGCCTGGTTCGGCACGTACACGCCCGAGTCGAGTAGGGCGATGGCGAGCCGCATCGCCTTCAGGCGGCGGTTGTGCGTGATGTACCACTCGCGTGGCCGGCCCGGCGGCAGCGGGCGCTTCTCCACGGGGGCGTAGGGCAGGTCGAGCAACACCGGGTGCTGGACGGTCGACTGGGTGGGCAACGGCTTCAGAGCGGCAGCGGGCACAGGCATCCTCCTGTCGCGGTCAGGGTGTCGGAACGGAGGGTTCGGCAGCCCCCCAACACCCTCGAACACTTCTTCTAGTGTACCGCCCGGCACTGACAAAAGGCCCTGGCCACAGGGGCTTTGAGGGGACCTCAGAGGTACCTTTGACCCCATGGAGATCTGGATCAACCCGGCTTGTTCCAAGTGCCGCAGTGCCATCAGCCTGCTCGATGCCGAGGGGGCCGACTACACCGTCCGCCGCTATCTGGAGGACGTGCCGAGCGAGGGCGAGATCAGGGCCGTACTCGACCGGCTCGGCCTCGAACCGTGGGACATCACCCGCACCCAGGAGGCCGTCGCCAAGGAGCTCGGGCTCAAGGAGTGGGCGCGGGACGAGACGTCGCGGGACCAGTGGGTCAAGGCGCTCGCCGAGCATCCCAGGCTGATCCAGCGGCCGATCATCACGGCGGACGACGGCACGGCGGTGGTCGGCCGCAGCGAGGAGGCCGTTCGGGACGCTCTGTCCCGGTAGGCAACCGCTTGTCCGGCGGCGGGAGTTCAGGGCCCTCACCCTGTTACCCTCCGCCGCCATGACCTTCGGTGATCAAGGAATGCCGTACGGGGCCCCGGACCCGTACACCCAGTGGGTGGTCGAGCAGGAGCGGATACGCCGGCGTCGGCGCACCCGGCGGGCGGTGGCCGCGGGGACGGGTGTCGTGCTCGTCGCGGCGATCACCGCGGGCGCCGTGCTGTACGCGGACGGCGGCGGGGACGGCGGGGCCGCCGCCTCGTCCTCGGCCGCCCCCTCCACCACCGCGCCGTCCCCGGCCGTGCCGTCCGTCGCCGTCTCCCTCCCCACCGACGCCCCGTCCGCGCTGCCCTCGTTGCTCTCCCGGCCGATCATCCGCCCGGAGCAGGCCTTCCCGGCGAAGAGCGTGCGGCTGTCCGACGGCTCCCGGTACGAGCGTGTCGACCTGGCCACCACCGCCGACTGCGCCAGGGGCATGTCGCCGGAGTTGGCCGCGCTGATCGCCCAGGGCCAGGGGTGCGAGCGGCTGACCGCCGCGCTGTTCACGGACGCCGACCGGCGCTCGCAGGTGACGGTGACCGTGCTGAGCTTCCGGCGCGTCGAGGACGCCTCGTCGGTGTTCGCGATGGCCTCGATGGACCCGGTGACCTATCAGGTCGTGTCGCTCGATCCGCCGCCCGAGGCCGGGCTGCCGACGGTGCCGCCCGGGTCGGCGGGGGTGTTCCGGCGGCTGATGACCGTGCGGTCCGTGGTGTTCGCCAACGGGCAGTGGGGCGACGGTTCGGAGCAGGACGAGGCCGCGATCACCGAGCAGACCGAGGACCTTCTCCAGTACGCCGACGACAACGTCGTCGCGTACGAGGATCCGGATTCGGTGTGACGTACGTTACTTCAGTGACTCCTGTAACCGCTGAGTAACCTCGTTCGGTATCTCGTACATAGCGGCGTACGCTCCCCTACCTCTTCAGGAGGCGCGCATGTCGCGTAGGAGAACTCTCAGCACAGGCAAGAAGATCGCGCTGTTCGTGGGCGCGGCGTCGGTGGCGGGCGGTGGGGCCTTCGTCATGGCGAGCACGTCGAGTGCCTCCCAGGCGCAGCAGCCACAGACGAAGGCGGCCGACTCGGGCGTCTGCCAGGGGCTCGCCACCGCCCTCGGCAACAACCAGAAGTTCATCGACGGCCAACGGGCCAATCCGGACGCGCAGTCGGCGGCCCGGATCGCCAACCGCGAGGCGGTCATCGAGCAGATCAAGGTGCAGCAGAAGGCGTCCGGGTGCGCCGTTGGGGAGTCGGCTCAGGGCTCCCAGGCGGCACAGCCGGCGGCTCCCGCCGCACCGAGCGCGGCGCCCAGTGCCGCCGCGAGCGCACCGGCCGCGGCTACGGGAAACACCGGAAACGGCGGTGCCGCCGCCTCCGGGCAGCAGGTCTGCAAGGGCTCCACCGTCACCCTCTCCGGTGAGGGCGGTGCGCCCGCCGCGTCCAGCAACCAGTTCCCGGCGGGGACGACGCTGAAGGTCACCAACCTGGACAACAACAAGTCCACGACGGTCAAGGTCACTTCGGTCTCGGGCAGCTGTGCCCTGCTGAACAACGCCGCCTTCGAGCAGGTCCGGGAACCGGGCAAGTTCCTGATCCGGCGAGCCGTGATCGAGAAGGTGGGGTGAGGTTCAACGACATAGGAACTGCGTGAGGCGGCGGCCCAGTTCGGCGGGTGCCGACTGCGGCAGCGCGTGATGCGAGACACCGGGAACCACCACCGTCTCGACGCGCGGCAGCAGTTCACCCGCCCTGGCCGTCACCTTGTACGTGTCATGCGTCCTGCTGTTCGCGGCCACGAACAGCAGGACCGGCATGTCCAGCCCGCGCAGGGCGTCGACGGACGGGCGCGGGCCGGTCACCGGCTTCGTCACGGAGGGGAAGCCGGCGGCCGCCTCCTGGAGGCGGAGCCAGTCGGGGTCGAGCGGCACTCCCCCGGTCTCCCACTCCAGGAAGGCCCGGACGCGGTGGGGCGCGGGCCGCAGCAGCATCGGCAGGGCGTGCAGCAGATACGCCGGGCGGTATCCGGCGAAGCACTGGGTGGGGTCCAGCAGGAACAGGCTGCGCACACGCGCCGGTTCACGCACGCGCGCGTGCAGGGCGTGCTGCAGGGCGACGAAGGCGCCGTACGAGTGCCCGCCCAGGTCCGTCTCCTCGATGCCGAGGCCGTCGAGGACCGCGTCCAGCCATGCAGCCAGGTCGGCGACCGTACGGGGGTGACGGTCGGCGGCCGGGACGCTGCGGCCCGCGTCGCCGATCAGGTCGACTGCGTGGACGCGGTGGGTGCGGGCCAGGTCGGGGGCCTGGGCGTACCAGGACGCGGAGGTCGCGCCCCCGCCGGGCAGCAGGACGAGCGGGGGCGCGCCGGCCGGCCCGCACACGGTGACGTGGGTCGTGCCGAAGGGCGTGGGGACCCGGACCACCTCCCGCTCCGCCGGCCACTTGGCCATGACCTTGTCGTAGGCCGCCTGGAAAGCGTCGTCGTCGTACGTGCTCATCGAGCCCTCCCCTATTATCTCGTTGAGCGAGATGTTCGACGAGCGAGACAATAGCCGAGGAGCGGCATGAACGGCATGGCACCCCGAGGGTCCGAGATGGAGATCGTCCATCTGCTGCGCGCAGTCACCGTCGAACTCGGCCTGCACAGCGCCCGGTTCGCGCAGCGCCACGCCATGCACCCGACGGATGTGCGGGCCCTGATCGCCCTCATGGACGCCGCACGCGCGCGTGAGGAGATGACGGCAGGGCGGCTCGGGGCGGCGCTCGGGCTGAACTCGGCGGGCACGACCGCGCTGGTCGACCGGCTGGAGCGGGCGGGCCATGTCCGGCGGGTGCGCGGGGAGCGGGACCGGCGCAAGGTCGTGATCGAGGTGAGCGAGGGGGCGGTCGAGCTCGGGTGGGCCTTCTTCGGGCCGCTGATCGACCGGACCGTGGTGCTGCTGGAGACGTACGACGAGCGGGAGAGGGCCGCGATCCGGGGGTTCCTCACGGGGGTGCGGGACGCGGTGGCCGAGGAGGACGGAGGGGAGGCCTGAGGGGAGGACTGAGCCCCCAACCCCATCGCATACGAGGCGGCGCCACCGGCCCCGCGGCCGGCCACCGGGGCCGCTCTCCGGTCGCCGCGGCCCCTCACAGCGTGAAACTCGCCACAGAACGAGCAGGTAACACGGGGTTCACATTCGAGCAATGGCCGGGAAATCGCCTGTTGACAGGCTCGCGCACACCAAGCGCGGCGTTTCAGTGCCGCAGCGCCGCAGCAGCCAGCAGCACCCGCAAGCGCGCCTAGAGACCCACCCCCGAAGGATGTGGCCCGTGACCTTCAAGGCTGAGTACATCTGGATCGACGGCACCGAGCCGACGGCCAAGCTCCGTTCCAAGACGAAGATCCTGGCGGACGACGCCAAGGGCGCGGAGCTGCCGATCTGGGGCTTCGACGGGTCGTCCACGAACCAGGCCGAGGGGCACTCCTCGGACCGCGTGCTCAAGCCGGTGTTCTCCTGCCCGGACCCGATCCGCGGCGGCGACGACATCCTGGTCCTGTGTGAGGTCCTCGACATCGACTTCACGCCGCACTCCTCCAACACCCGTGCCGCGCTGGCCGACGTCGCCGAGAAGTTCGCCTCCCAGGAGCCGATCTTCGGCATCGAGCAGGAGTACACCTTCTTCAAGGACGGCTACCCGCTCGGCTTCCCCAAGGGCGGCTTCCCGGCCCCGCAGGGCGGCTACTACTGCGGTGTCGGCGCCGACGAGATCTTCGGCCGTGACGTCGTCGAGGCGCACCTGGAGAACTGCCTGAAGGCGGGTCTGGCGATCTCCGGCATCAACGCCGAGGTCATGCCCGGCCAGTGGGAGTTCCAGGTCGGCCCGGTCTCCCCGCTCGAGGTCTCGGACCACATGTGGGTGGCCCGCTGGCTGCTCTACCGCACCGCCGAGGACTTCGGCATCTCCGCGACCCTGGACCCGAAGCCGGTCAAGGGCGACTGGAACGGCGCCGGTGCGCACACCAACTTCTCCACGAAGGCGATGCGCGAGGGCTACGACGCGATCATCACCGCGTGCGAGGCCCTCGGTGAGGGCTCGAAGCCGCTCGACCACGTCAAGAACTACGGCGCCGGCATCGACGACCGCCTCACCGGTCTGCACGAGACCGCACCGTGGAACGAGTACTCCTACGGTGTCTCCAACCGTGGCGCCTCGGTCCGTATCCCGTGGCAGGTCGAGAAGGACGGCAAGGGCTACATCGAGGACCGCCGCCCCAACGCCAACGTCGACCCCTACGTCGTGACGCGCCTGATCGTCGACACCTGCTGCACCGCGCTCGAGAAGGCCGGCCAGATCTGATCCCCGCAACAGCTTCCCGAGGGGCGTCCACCGATGGTGGGCGCCCCTCGGCGCGTTGTCAGTGGGGTCTGCCAGGGTGGGGGCATGGAGATCGACGGGGGTCTGGCCGCCAAGGTCATGACCGAGTACGGGGAGACGCTCACCGGTGTGAGCGAGCGGGAGTTGCGGGAGCTGGTGCACCGCATCGGGGAGAGCGGCGACCGCTGGCTGGTGATCCAGCGCGTCCCCGATCTGCCGGACGTCTTCGCGCAGGTGTGGCATCAGAGCGGCGGTGCCTACGAGGTGGAGCACCGGACGAGCCGCACCGCCTTCTTCCGTACGGAGCTCACCGACCCGGCTGCCGTCGCCGACGTCCTGGTGGGCTGGGCCCGGGAGGAGAACGGCTGGGACAGGGGGGTCTCCTGGGCGCCGATCGACTTCGACACGGAGCAGGAGGACGTGCCCGAACTCCCCGACGAGGTCCGCACGGACGTCGAGACGCGGGTGCGCGAGCTGCTGCGGTGCGGATACGACGACCGCCGCAGGCTGACCGAGGACGCCGAGGAGTGGCTCGTCGACGGCGACGACCGTCCGGTCTCCCCCGCGCAGGCGCGCCTGCTCGTGGACCGGCTGTGGCTGGAGCGGGTGGCCGAACAGCGCACCTGGGAGGGCACCACCGACCCGGAGCGCATCGCCCTGGCCTTCAAGGCCCTGAACTCCACCGGCATCACCGCCCGGGAGAACTTCACCTGCTGCCGCACCTGCGGCACCGCCGAGATAGCCGCCGAGCGCGCCGAGGGCGACCGCGGCTTCGTCTACTTCCACTCCCAGTGCACCGAGAGCGCCGCCGCCGGACACGGACTGACGCTGCTCTACGGCGGCTTCGACGGCTCGACCGCGACCACCGCCGACGTCGGACGTGAGGTCGTCGCAGCCCTCGACTCCGCGGGACTGTCCACCCAGTGGGACGGCGATCCGTCCAGGGCCATCGACGTCACGCCCCTGAACTGGCGCAAACGCCTGGTGGGGTGACGTACGCAACGTCAGTTTCTCGTCAAGGAAGCGTCCAAGCTGTGAGAGGAGGGTCCTGTTGCGGGCGTGTGTCTGCTTCAATGTGGGCATGGCCAGTTTCCAGAACCCCAGCGCGACAGGTCGCCATGACCTCGAGCCGTTCTGGCCTTCCCGTCAGCACCATGACTTCGACCGGGTGTGTTGCCGCGCGATGAACGCGCTGGCCCTCTAAAGCCGTACACACCCCGTCCGGCCTTCGGCCAGCGCGCAGTCGATCCACGTCTTGGGACGACCCGTCCCCTGGACGACCTCCTCGCGCGAAAGAGCTGACCCTCATGGCGACCACTCGTTCCCTGTCCCCCGCCCCCTTCGGCACCGCCCCGGCCGAGTCCGGCCCGCGGCACCGGCTCAGGGCCGTCGGCCCCGACGACGTACTGCACGTGGCGGACTTCCTGCCGCCGGGTGCCACCTGGCTGCCCGCCCCGCAGCACGCGCTGCCCACGCTGCCGGGCCAGCCGCCGATGATCGGCTACCTGGTGCTCGTCCCGGCCGACCAGCAGCCGCTGCTGCCGACCGAGCCGACCACAGCCGGTGCGCCCGGCGCCCTGGGTGCCCCGGGTGCCCTGGATGCCGACAGCGACGACGACCCGCTCGTCCGCATCGACACCGTGCAGCGCACCGCCGAGGTGAACGGCGTGGAACTCGACCTCACGTACCTGGAGTTCGAGCTTCTCGCCCACCTCGTCGCCAACCCGCACCGGGTGCACACCCGCGACCAGCTGGTCACCACCGTGTGGGGCTACGGCCACGTGGGCGACGGCCGCACCGTCGACGTCCACATCGCCCGGCTCCGCCGCAAGCTGGGCGCCCAGCACCGGCAGGCGATCCAGACGATCCGCCGGGTGGGCTACAAGTACGCGCCGCCGACCGGGCGTTGACGTCGACGGCTGTCCGCTGACGGCAGGCACCCGTTCCGCACCCCGTCGCCCTTCGGGGCGACGGGGTGTACCTGGCACCACCCCCTGACCGGGTGGCCAGGCCCCGTGACCCGGCACCGGGCCTCGGCGAGACTGCTGCCATGAGCATCGAGACACAGAACAGCAGCGCCCGCGGCGATGGGCTCACTTGGGCACGGACCTCGGGTCTGGCGGCGGTACGGGGGTTGGGGCTGGCGTTGGTCGCGCTGCCGGGTGCCGTCCTGTGCCTCGTGCTGTCGCTGGTGTCGATCGCGCTCATTCCGATCGGCGTCGGGATCGTCACCACCCCGTGGGTGCTGACCGGGGTACGGGCGTTCGCCGACTGGCGCCGGGTCGTCGCCGCCGAGTGGGGCGGGGTGCGGATCCCGTCGGCGTACCGGCCGCTCCCGGCGAACGCCAACCCCTGGGGGCGCACCTTCGGCATGCTGGGTGACCCGGCGACCTGGCGGGACCTCAGGTGGCTGCCGGTCGACATGACGGCGGGGTTCCTGACCGCGCTGCTGCCGGCCGTGCTGCTGCTCTACCCGGTCGAGGGGCTCGCGCTAGCCGCCGGGCTGTGGCGGGCCTTCCCGGACGGGTACTGGTACGCCTTCGTACCGGTCACCGGGCAGGCCTCCGCGTTCGGCGCCGGTGCGCTCGCGCTGGTCTTCCTGCTGCTGTTCCGGCTGCTCCCCGCGCCCGTGCTGCGCGCCCACTTCCGCCTCACCCGCGCCCTCCTCACCCCCAGCCAGGCCGAACTCGCCGAGCGGGTCCGGGTGCTGACGGAGACCCGGCAGGACGCCGTGGACACCTCCGCCGCCGAACTGCGGCGCATCGAACGGGACCTGCACGACGGGGCGCAGGCCCGGCTGGTCGCCATGGGCATGGATCTCGGCACCATCGAGCTGCTCCTCGACAAGGACCCGCAGAAAGCGAAGGAGTTGATCGCGCAGGCCCGCAAGTCCTCCGTCGACGCCCTCGCCGAACTGCGCGACCTGGTGCGCGGCATTCATCCGCCGGTGCTCGCCGAGCGGGGACTCGGGGACGCCGTAAGGGCGTTGGCGCTGCGGCTGCCCTTGCCCGCCGAGGTGACGGTGGAGCTGAGCGGCCGGGCCGACGCACCCGTCGAGTCGGCGGCGTACTTCGCGGTGAGCGAGGTCCTCACCAACGCCGTGAAGCACGCGGACGCCGAGCGGCTCTGGATCGACCTGCACCACGAGGACGGCACCCTGCGGATCAGCGTCACCGACGACGGCAAGGGCGGCGCGGTGATCGGAGCCGGGTCGGGACTGGCCGGGGTCGAGCGGCGGCTCGGTACATTCGACGGCGTCCTGGCCGTCAGCAGCCCCGCCGGCGGTCCCACCATGGTCACCATGGAGATCCCTTGCGCGTTGTCCTAGCCGAAGACCTGTTCCTCCTGCGGGACGGACTGGTCCGGCTGCTGGAAGCCCATGACTTCGAGATCGCCGCCGCCGTCGAGTCCGGCCCCGAGCTCACCCGCGCGCTGGCCGAGCTGGAGCCGGACGTCGCCGTGGTCGACGTACGGCTGCCGCCCACGCACACCGACGAGGGATTGCAGTGCGCGCTGGCGGCCCGGCGGGCCAGGCCGGGGCTGCCCGTGCTGGTGCTCTCGCAGCATGTGGAGCAGCTCTACGCGCGCGAGCTGCTCGCCGACGGCACGGGCGGGGTGGGCTATCTGCTGAAGGACCGGGTGTTCGACGCGGCGCAGTTCGTGGACGCGGTGCACCGGGTGGCGGCGGGCGGCACCGCGATGGACCCGCAGGTGATCCAGCAGCTGCTGACCCGGCGGGCGGCCGCCGACCAGCCGCTGGGCCGGCTGACCCCGCGCGAGCTGGAGGTGCTGGAGCTGATGGCGCAGGGCCGGTCCAACGCGGCGATCGCGGGTCAGCTCGTCGTCACAGAACGGGCCATTGCCAAACACACCTCCAACATCTTCGCCAAACTGGACCTTGAGGTGTCGGACGACGACAATCGGCGCGTTCTCGCGGTCCTCGCCTATCTGGACCAGGGCCGGTGAGCGGCCGCTGATTTTCCGTAACTTCTGCTGCTCAAGCGGCTGTTGAGGCGGGACTGCCGAGTAATCCTCTGATTTTTATGAGAGACGTGTGAACACCCGTGGGACCACGTCCGTATGGAACGACGCCGCTTCACTCCTGTCGGGCGCCTCGATAGCCCCGCAAGGAAGTCAGAGGAGTTCCATGGGACGCAACAATCGCAAACGCCGTACGTCGATGACCACCAAGGTCGTGGCCGGATCGGCAGCCCTAGCGCTCGGTGGGGGCGGGCTTGTCTGGGCGAACTTCTACGCATCGGCTCACGAGTCGAACTCGGGCCAGAACCAGGTGAAGGCCGCCGCGGCACAGATCGCCACGATCCAGTGCCCGGACGTCGGCCAGAAGCTGACGAACGTCCCGAACGGCGCCCGGAACGGCGTGAGTACGGAGCTGGCGAACCTCGACAAGCAGATCACCGAGGCGTACGCCCGGCTGGCGTCCACCCGCCAGGCCCAGGCAGGGGACCCCGGGTTCGTGCAGAACGCGATCCTCGGCCCGCTGAAGGAAAAGCGGGGCGCCACTCTGGACCGCATCCGGATCAACATCCAGCGGGCCGGCGGACAGGTCGCCGACCTGTCGCAGCTCGCCGCCTGCACCGGGGTCCAGGCTCAGCCGCAGACCAACGCCGGCCAGGGCGGCCAGCAGCAGAACGGCGGCCAGCAGCAGGGTGGCCAGCAGCAGAACGGCGGTCAGCAGCAGGGCGGCCAGCAGAACGGCGGCCAGCAGCAGAACGGCCAGGGCGGTAACGGCCCGACGGCCGCCGACTTCGTGGACATCACGAAGGTGCAGGGCAACGCGCAGCTGGGCGTCGGCCAGAACGGCCTCAAGGCGAACGGCGGTTCCGGCTCGCGGGGCGTGTTCATCACCAAGTGCGGCACCAACGGCAACAAGAACCACAACACGGACAACGTGATCGTGGCGCCCGGTGTCAGCAACGGCGCCCACCACCTGCACGACTACGTCGGCAACCAGAGCAACGACGCTTTCGCGAGCGACCAGGAGCTGGCGGGGGCCCAGAGCACCTGCCAGAACCAGGGCGACAAGTCCTCGTACTTCTGGCCGGTGCTGCGCCTCCAGAACGGCACGCAGGACTTCGACCAGAACAAGGACGGCGGTGGCAAGGAAGGCAACGTCGGCAAGATCCTTCAGGCCTCCCAGGCGCAGATCAAGTTCGTCGGCAACAAGAAGGGCAACGTCGTCGCGATGCCGACGGCCCTGCGCATCATCACCGGTGACGCGAAGGCCTTCGTCAACGGCAACGCCAACGCCAACGTGAACTGGTCCTGCACCGGCTTCGAGAACAAGGTCCAGCTGCACGACAAGTACCCGATCTGCCCGCAGGGCAGCCAGGTGGTGCGCACGACCAACTTCCAGAGCTGCTGGGACGGCAAGAACATCGACAGCGCCAACCACCGCACGCACGTGGCGTTCGTCCAGGCCGACGGCTCCTGCGCCAACGGCTTCAAGGCGATCCCGCAGCTCCAGGTCCGGCTGGTCTACAACGTCCCGGCCCCGAAGCTCCAGAACGGCCAGGTGATCCAGCCGTACGCGGTGGACACCTTCCCGGAGAACATCCACAAGCCGATCACCGACCACAACGACTTCATCAACTTCTTCTCCACGAACCTGATGAACAAGATGGTCAAGTGCATCAACACCGGCCAGCGGTGCCAGTGAGCTAGCTAGCACATGAGAGAGCCGGCGGTGGGAATCCCACCGCCGGCTCTTTCGTGTTCTTCGCGTTCTTCGTGTTCTTGGGCTTCAGTGACCGGCGTGCGCGCTGTGGTCCTGGCCTTCCTCGATGTTCCCGCCGAGCGTCTTGCGCAGCGTCGCGGTCACGTTCTTCGTCTCACCGACGGCCACCCACTTGCGGCCGACGAGGTAGTGACCGCCGTAGTCCTTGGCGCCGTCGATCCACTCGCGCTGGCCGCGGTCGGTGGCGAAGGTCGCCAGCAGGAACTTGCCGTCAGCCTTGCTCTTGCGGCACGAGGCCTGGCGGAGTTCGTCGGCGTCGATCTGGATGGTCGGCTTGCAGCCCACCTCCGCGGCCAGGTGCTCAAGGCTGCCGCTCGCCGTCTCCGGCACGGCGGCCTTGCCGGCACCGTCGCCGTCGCCGGAGCCGCAGCCCGCCAGTGCGAGGACCGCCGCGGCTGCCGTCGCCGCGAGCATCGGTCGGGTCAACCTCATCTGTTCCTCCGGAACCTTCCCGTGGGCCTGGGTGCCCGTCCCCTTCCATACGGCCGGGGAGCTCGGCGCGCTCAAATCGTGTGTCCCCGTGGGCACGCCTGTGCGAAAGTGTGCCGGTGAACGAGAACTGGGAACAGCGTGTGACGGCCGCCTGGGCCACCTTCGACGACTATCCGGAGGAGCGAGCCGCCGAATTCCGGGCGGTGATCGACACCCTCGTCACCGAACTCCCCGAGGACAGTCCGCTCGGTCCCTTCGAACAGGCCTGCGCCTGGGACTCGACCGGCCACTCGGACAAGGCGGCCCCGCTGTACCGGGAGGCGCTGGCGCGCGGGCTGTCCGGCTACAAGGGGCGCCGCGCGAAGATCCAGCTCTCCAGCTCGCTCCGGAACATCGGCCAGGCCGAAGAGGGCGTCAAGCTCCTGACACCCGAACTGGACGCCCCCTCCGACGAGTTGGACGACGCCGTACGAGCCTGTCTCGCCCTGTGCCTGTCCAGCCTCGGCCGCGACCGCGAGGGCCTCTCCCTGGTCCTCGGCGCCCTGGCTCCCCATCTGCCGCGCTACCAGCGCTCGATGGCCAACTACGCGCGCGCCCTGGTCGACCCCGACGACTGAGTCGCCCGGATGGCGGTGACCAACGCACGATTCGCTCGTTCTGCTGAACGTGCAGTCACAGGATGTCGCCCCGCGCCCCGCACCGTCCGCCTCCGCCGAGCCGTTCGTCGATGTCGAACAGGCCGAGGCCGCGCTCGTCGAGCACTACCCACGGCTGGTCCGGCTGGCCTACCTGGTGCTGCCGCCGGGGCTCGGCCGCAACCGGCGGGTCCTGACCGCGCACGCTCTCACGCAGCGCGCCCTGCCGCGCGGCCGGGCCTCGACACCGGTCATCCCGGCCCAGTCGACCGGCCGCGACGGCGACCCCGGGTACGCCTTCGTCCGCCTCCAGGTGCTGCGTACGGCGCTGGAGGCGGGCCTGCCGCTGACCTTCCGGGCCTGGCCCAAGCGCTCCCAACTCCCGCCGCTGCTCCCCCAGGTGTGGGGTCTCAGGCTCTTCCCGCGCTCGGGCGGCGCCGATGAACTCGCCCTGGACCAGCGGCTGTCCGCGCTGTCCGGCGAGGGCCGCGCCGCCTATGTCCTGCGCGGTCTGGAGCGGCTCCCGGACGACGACGTCCGCCGGGTGCTGACCGAGGCCGGGGTGGCGGACCCGGACGAGGCGCTGGACGAGGCCGACGAGGTGCCCGCGCAGTACGCCCTGCTCGACTCTCCCGAGTTCGACGCCTGCTCGCTCCAGGCCCGCCCCACCGACCTGATGCGGCGCAGGCAGCACCTGAAGGCCGCGCTCGCCGCCGCGGCGGCGGTCGCCGTGTGCGGGGCGCTGCTCGGTCTGCCGGGCGACGGCTGGGGCCCCGACGGCGCCGCCGCGCCCGCGTACGCGCAGAACCCGTCCGCGCAGGCCGCCCTCGACCCCGCCCAGCTGACCCGGGTCCCGGCCACCGCCTGGCAGGCCGCCTCCCGCAACGACTTCTCCGTCTGGCCCGCCCGCGGCGAACTCGCCGACGACACCGCGCTGCTGCGCCGCGCCCTCGCCGTCTGGGCCCGCCCCGGCGAGACCGTCCAGGTCTCCGCGACCCCCGGCACCCCGTCCGGCGGCCCCGCAGGCCCGCCGCAGCTGCTGTACGCGGGGCTCGTCGACAACGCGCGCGTGGTGATCCTCTACGACGGTCTGCGCATCGCCCGCTACGCCGAGCCGAAGGACGGCACCAAGGGCGCCGCCCTCGACTTCGCGCGCGTCGACGGGGCCACCCCGGGCGAGGCGAGCGCGGTCGTGCTGGGCCGGGCCGACGGCAACGTCCGCTATCTGCTGGCGCCCTGGGTGAAGAAGGCCGCCGAGCGCGACCTGCTCAAGCCCAACTCCGGTGCGATGGACCTGACCCTGACCGAGGGCGTCACCTCGCCGCTGGCGGGTCCGGCCCAGCAGAACGGCGGCTGCACGTCCTGGAACGTGCTCCAGCTGACGGACCGCTCGGGCACCCGCCTGATGAGCGACCTCGGCGAACTGGTCCCGGCCCGCCTCACCACGGGCCGCCCCGGCGCGGCGCACGAGGCGTCCGGCGCGGAGGCGCTGCGCACCTGGGCGCCGTACGCCTGCTCGCTGGGCGCGATGCGCTCGGCCGGCGTACGGACGGTGAACGCATGGTCGTACGCCGAGCAGCAGCTGCCCGAGGCGGGCGGGGCGGCGGACTGGGTGTGCACGCGCGCGGAGACCTGGCGCGGCGGCGGTACGCGGGTGCTGGCGCAGTTCCGCACCCCGGGTTCGGCCTACGGGGCGGTCGCGGCGCAGGCCGAGAACGTCCCGGCGTGCGGCCCGCGCGACCCGAACGTGCTGGCGGGTGTGCTGTGGAAGTCGGGGTCGGGCTCCTGGTACCTGCTGGCGGCGGGCGGCAAGAACACCGCGTCGATCAGCTCGACGGGGGCCGTGCGCGGCTCGGGCCGGGGGAACCTGCTGGCCGTGAAGGCGAAGGAAGGGGCACAGGCCGGGCTGAAGGGGACGCTGGCCGACGGGCGGGCGATCAACGGGCTGCGCTGACACCCGCTTGCTGACGCTGGTGTAAATAACAGGGTGCACAGGGGTTCCCGCCCGCCCTACCCGTCAGTACATTGACGCCATGTCTAACACGCAGGACCGGGTGCACCTCCAGGCCCGCAAGGTGTCCTTCTCCTGGGACGACACCCCGCTGCACTGGGTGCCCGGTGATCCCTTCGCCGCCCACACCATCAACGTGCTCCACCTGCTGCTGCCGGCCGGCGAGCGCTGGTTCGTGCACGTCTACCGGCAGGTGCTCCCCCTCATCCGGGACGAGCGGCTGCGCGAGGACGTCATCGGGTTCATCGGCCAGGAGGCCATGCACTCCCAGGCGCACGACGAGGTCCTGCCGCATCTGAAGGAGCTGGGCCTCGATCCGACGCCGTACACCGCGCAGATCGACTGGTTCTTCGAGAAGCTGCTCGGCGACCGGACGCTGCCGCCGGGCCGGGCGCGCCGATGGTGGCTGATGGAGCGGGTGGCGACCATCGCGGCCATCGAGCACTACACCGCCTTCCTCGGCAACTGGGTGCTGAACGCCGAGGAGTTGGACCGGCGGGGCGCCGATCCGACCATGCTGGACCTGCTGCGCTGGCACGGCGCCGAGGAGGTCGAGCACCGGTCGGTCGCCTTCGAGCTCTTCATGCATGTGGACGGCGGCTACCGGCGCCGGGTGCGGACCTGGGCGCTGGCCTTCGCGACGCTGGTGTTCCTGTGGCAGCGCGGGGCGCGGTTCTTCATGGAGAACGACCCGACGCTCGTCGACGGCAGGGCGAGCTTCAAGGACTTCTACGTCCGCGGGCGGCGGGGTGTGCTGCCCGGGACCGGCGACATGCTGCGGTCGATACCCCGCTATCTGAGCCGCTCCTACCACCCCTCCCAGGAGGGCTGCACCGAGCAGGCGGTCGCCTATCTCGCCCAGTCCCCCGCCGCACTGGCCGCCGAGAAGGGTGCCGCCTGATGCCGAAGCCGCTGACCGTCGCGGTCGTCGCGGGGGCCGCGCTGCTCGCCCGGCGGGCGATGCGCCGCCGTATCCGGATCTCGCCGCTGTGGCCGATGCCCGCCCTGGAGGAGCCGGTCTCCGGGCGGCCCCGGTCGCGGGCGCTGCGGCTGCTGGTGGCCGGGCGCGCGGAGGTCGCCGAGGGGGTCGTCCAACTGCGCCTGGAGGGACGGGACCTGCCCCGCTGGGAGCCCGGTGCGCATCTCGACCTGGTGCTGCCGTCGGGACTCGTACGCCAGTACTCGCTGTGCGGGGACCCGGCGGACACTTCCTCGTACACCGTGGCGACCCGGCTCGTCGAGGACGGGCGGGGCGGCTCGCGCGAGGTGCACGAGCAGCTGGCCGAGGGCATGGAGATCGAGGTGCGCGGGCCGCGCAACCGTTTCCCGCTGGTCGAGGCGGAGTCGTACGTCTTCGTCGCGGGCGGCATCGGGATCACCCCCGTTCTGCCGATGCTGCGGGCCCTGCCGGCGAGCGCCGACTGGCGGCTGCTGTACTGCGGGCGGTCGCGGGAGTCGATGCCGTTCGTGGCGGAGCTGGAGAAGCTGGACCGGGTGACCGTCGTGGCCGGGATGCCCGACCTCGACGCGCTGGAGGTGCCCGAGGGCGCCGCCGTGTACTGCTGCGGACCGGAAGGGCTGATGGCGGCGGTCGAGGAGCGCTTCCCCCAGGTGCGGCTGGAGCGGTTCACCCCGCGGGCCGCCGCGCCGGGCGGCGCCTTCGAGCTCGAACTCCGGCGCAGTGGGCGGACGTTGACGGTCCCGGCGGACTCCACCGTCCTCGCGGCTGTGCGGGCGGAGCTGCCGAACACCCTCTACTCCTGCGAGCAGGGCTTCTGTGGCACCTGCCAACAGCGGGTGCTGGAGGGCGAGGTGGACCACCGGGACGAACTGCTGACGGACGGCGAGCGCGGCGACTCGATGCTGATCTGTGTGTCGCGGGCACGAAGTGAGCGGCTCGTACTGGACATGTGAGCAGGAAGTGCGCGGAAACGGTGAACACCGTTGGCCGGACCGGTCCGTTCCGGGCCGGATCCGATCGGTAAGGTGTTCGCATGACTACCGGGGTACGGCGAAGAATGGGAGTCGAGGAGCGGCGGCAGCAGTTGATCGGCGTCGCCCTCGAACTGTTCAGCCAGCGCTCACCCGATGACGTGTCCATCGACGAGATAGCGGCCGCCGCGGGCATCTCGCGCCCGTTGGTCTACCACTACTTCCCCGGCAAACTCAGCCTGTACGAGGCCGCGTTGAAGCGCGCGGCGGACGATCTGGCGGGCCGGTTCGTCGAGCCGCAGGAAGGGCCGCTGGGGCTCCGGCTGCTCCGGGTCATGCGGCGCTTCTTCGACTTCGTCGACGAGCACGGGCCCGGTTTCGCGGCCCTGATGCGCGGCGGCCCGGCGGTCGGCTCCTCGGCGACCAACGCGCTCATCGACTCCGTACGGCAGGCCGCATACGACCAGATCCTGTCGCATCTGGGCATCACCGACCCGCCCGCACGACTGGAACTGGTCGTCCGCTCCTGGATCTCGCTCGCCGAGTCGACGGCACTGATCTGGCTGGACGGCCGGCGCATCCCGCGCGGCGAGCTGGAGGCGCAGCTCGTGCGCGACTTCGCGGCGCTCGCCGCGGTCAGCGCCGCGTACGACGAGGAGATGGGGGCGCTGATGCGCGTCATGCTCCGCAACGAGCCGCCCGACGGCCCGTTCGCCGACCTGGTGGGCCGGCTGATCGCGCTGGCGTCCTAGGTCTGCCCTAGAACTTGCGGTAGGAGGCGTCGAGTTCGCGGACCTCGGCGGAGGCGTGGAGCACGGTGTCCGGGTCGACCTCGATGTGCTTGCGCAGCAGTTCGAGGACCGCTTCCGTCAGCTTGGCCTTGGTCTCCTCGGTGCGTCCGGTGAGCAGGCCGAGAGTGACATGGACGACCGCGTGGCCGAGCTCATCGGGGTCCTCGTATCCGAAGGCCGTGTCCTCGCTCGCCCGGAACTGCGTCTTGCACGCCTCCGGCTTCGCCGCCGCGATCTCGACCGTCGCCTCGTGCAGCGCCCGGGCGAAACCGGCCCGGTCGAAAACGGCGGAGATCGTCCGGGAGTAGTCGACGGTGATCTGCGGCATGGGCACTCCTGTTCTAGGCCAAGGGCCTCAGCCTAGCCGCAGCGCCAGCATCGCGATGTCGTCCTCGCGGTCGTGGCCGAAGGAGGCCAGCAGGGTGTCGCACAGGGCGTCCAGGCCGGGCAGGGAGCCGACGGCGGCCGCACGGAGCTGTTCCATGGAGACCGAGAGGTCGGTGCCGCGGGTCTCGATCAGGCCGTCGGTGACCATGAGGAGCCGGTCGGTGGGTTCGAGGAAGAGCTCGGTGACGGGCGGGTGGGGCAGACCGATGCCGAGCAGCGGTCCGGTCGCCTTGACGTAGTCGGCGCTGCCGTTGTCACGGACGATCAGCGGCGGGATGTGGCCCGCGTTGGCCACCTGGGTGCGCCCGGTGGCGGGGTCGACGAGGGCCAGGCAGACGGTGGCCGTGAGGTCGGGGTGGTAGCGCTGGAGCATCCGGTCGAGGCGCTCGGCGAGCACACACGGGTCGCTCTCCTCGACGGCGTAGGCGCGCAGCGCGTGCCGGATCTCCACCATGACGGTCGCCGCGTCCAGCGAGTGCCCGACGACGTCACCGACCGCGGTGAGGACGCCCTCCGACGTAGGCAGCGCGGCGTAGAAGTCGCCGCCGATCTCGGTCTCCGTGGACGCGGGCACATAGCGGACCACGACGTTCACGCCGGGCAGCTCGGGCAGCCGGTGCGGCTGGGGCAGGAAGCTGTGCTGGAGGGTGAGGGCGACATGCCGCTCCACCTGGTACATGAGCAGGGGTTCGGCGGCGTACGCGGTGGCCTGGGTCAGCTGGGCCAGCAAGCTCTCGCGCTCGGGGCCCATCCGCCGCATCCCGCGCGCGGGCGCGGCCAGGCACACCGTGGCCCTGCCGTCCTGTGTGTGGACGAGCGCCAGCCGGGCGTCGTGCTCGACCCCGGGCCGGAAGTACCCGGCCGGCCACAGCGGCGCGGGCACCGTCGTGAGCTGCACCCCGCCGCCCTGCCCCCGGGTGAGCCGCCGCAGCAGTGCGGCCACCCTCCGATCGGCCCCGCCGTCCGGCAGGGCGACCGGAACGCGGTCCCGGGACAGGCCCCGGTACAGCCGGTCCCCCTGGTCCAGGACGAAGACGACGGCGGGCGTGCCGGTGACCCGCGAGATGCCCTCGGCGGCCGCGTCGGTGAGTTCCTGCAAGGAGCGCGCCGCCTGGATGGTGACGATCGTCTCCGACAGCAGGGTCAGCCGTCGTACCAGCGCCCGGTCGTCGGCCCGCACCCGTGCGTTGCGCACGGCGGCCCGGACCACCGCCTCGATCTCCAGGGGCTCGGCGGGCACCCGCAGATAGGACTCGGATCCCGCGTCCAGGCCCTCGCAGCAGTCGACCGGCGCCACCTGGGCGGCGGAGAAGTGCACGACGGGCAGCCCGGCCGTGTACGGCCGCTCCTTGAAGGCGCGGCACAGGTCGAAGCCGCTCATGTCCGGCAGCCCCACGTCGACGAGGGCCACGTCCGGCAGGGTGCCCTTGCGTCGCCGTACGTCGAGTTCGGCAAGCGCTTCGCCACCGCTGGCGACCGACACGACGCGGTGCCCCGCCCGGCTCAGCAGGGTGCCCATCGCGTAGCGGCTTGCTTCCGCATCGTCCACGACCATGACGGTCGTGCCTGTCAGGTTTCCGTCGACGTCCATGTGTGCAGAGCCCTCGGACAACACAGTGGGGCAGACCCGGATCGAGTCTGCCCCACCAAGGTAATGCCCTTGTCAGGACTTGCGGGTGAATACCGCCACAGTGCGTCCCGGAACGGCGAAGGTGCCCGAAACCCGCTCGTACGAAGACCGCTTGACGGTAGAGTCCGCGCCCGTCGCCTGGACCTCGTGGAGCGCGTACGCGGTCCCCGCCAGCGCGGCCACCCGCTGCTCCTGCGCCTGTGGCGTGGCGTTGAACACCACGACCAGGTCACCGAGTCGCATGGTGATCACGCCCGGCGTCTCGTCCTTCCCGGACAGCGGGAAGGACAGCTTCGACTGCACCTGTGCGGCCGTGTCCAGGGAGAAATCGGCCTCCGTCGAACGGATCTTCAACAGATCCCGGTACGCCGCCGAGGTCCCCTCGATCTGCTCGCAGCCGACCTTCACCTGGCCCAGCAGAGGCTTTGCGTACGACCACTTGGACTCGTTGTCGGCCGCCATCGGCAGACCCCGGCCGAAGCCGTTGCCGTCCGCGCAGTTCCAGTGGATGGCGTTGAACCAGTCGCCGCTGTCGTAGGAGTTGCGGTCCAGGGACTTGGAGCGCAGCAGGTCGGTGCCCGCCTGGGAGAGGGCCGGGCCCTGCGAGAGGGTGGCCGTCGCCAGGGCGAGGACCTGCATCCGGGCGCGGTCGTCGGCGCTGGTCGTGGCGGGCAGCTTGTACGTCAGCGCGTCGAACAGGGACTCGTTGTCGTGCGCGTCGGCGTAGGCGAGGGCGTCGCCGGGCGCGTCCGCGTACCCGGCGGGCTGACCGTTGTAGTCGACCTGGGCGCCGGTGACCTGCTTGCCGTCGGTGTCGGTGAAGGCGTACTTCGCGAGGTTGCCGCTCAGCCCCACCTTGATGAGGTCCTGGTAGTGCAGAAGCCGGGCCTTCTGCTCGGCCGAGGTGCCGTTGCTCTTCGAGGAGTTGGGGTCGGTGTAGAGACCGGACGCGAAGCCCTGGACGCTCGGGTCCTCGTCGAAGGGCCCGCCGCCGCGCACCGCGTCACGGGCCCGGTCGGAGAAGGTGGCGATGCCGGTGCCGGCCATGTTCTTCTGCGTGGCCTGCACGAAGCGGGCGTCGTCGGCGACCTCGCCGAAGTTCCAGCCCTCGCCGTACAGGATGATCTTCTTGCCGTCGACGCCGTCCTTGGCGAGGGTCAGCCCGTCGAGGGCCTTCCTGACCGCCAGGATGTTGGCCTTCGGGTGGTGGCCCATGAGATCGAAGCGGAAGCCGTCGACCTTGTACTCCTTGGCCCAGGTGACGATCGAGTCGACGACCAGCTTGCCCATCATCGCGTTCTCGGTCGCGGTGTTGGCGCAGCAGGTGCTGTTGGCGACCGAACCGTCGGCGAGGAGCCGCTGGTAGTAGCCGGGGACGATCCGGTCGAGGACGGAGGTGTCCGCCTGCCCGCTCGCCGCCGTGTGGTTGTAGACGACGTCCATGACGACCCGCAGACCGTCACCGTTGAGCGCCTTGACCATCTTGCGGAACTCGACCGTGCGCCCGGTGCCGTCCGGGTCGGTGGCGTAGGAACCCTCGGGGACCGTGTAGTGGTACGGGTCGTAGCCCCAGTTGAAGGCGTCCTTCGCGGCGGTCTTCGCGACGCACTCCTGCTGCTTGTCGGAGTCGGCCGGGTAGGAGGCGAGATCGCAGTCGGGGGTCGCCTGGTCGGACTTCTTCTCGGGGATCGTCGCGATGTCGAAGGCGGGCAGCAGATGCACGTACGACGTGCCCGACTTCGCCAGCTCCCGCAGGTGCCGGGAGCCGTCGCTGTTCTTGTCGGTGAAGGCGAGGTACGTGCCCTTGTCCTTCGCGGCCACCGTCTTGTCGGCGATCGAGAAGTCCCGGATGTGCAGCTCCTGGATCTGCGCGTCCTTGAGCGGGGTGGCCTTCGGCTTGGTGTACGACCTCCAGCCCGCCGGGGCCAGCGACTTGTCGTCGAGGTCGACGACGAGGCTGCGCGCGGAGTCGGTGGTCAGGGCGACCGAGTAGGGGTCGGTGACCTTGTTGGTGACGACCTTCCGGACGCTGGGCGCCCAGACCCTGACGACGTACCGGTACTCCTTGCCCTTCCAGGACTTGGGGCCGGTGACGGACCAGACGCCCGTCTTCGTGTCGCGCTTCATGGCGACGGTGGAGCCGTCGAGTTCCAGCTTCACGGACTGCGCGGTCGGCGCCCAGACCGAGAGCGTCGGACGGCCCTTGCTGAACGTCGGCCCGAGATTCGCCTTCGTCGCCGCGTCCGCGTACAGGTCGTCGAGGACGCCGGCGATCTGGACGCCGGTCGCCGCGAGGACGGCACCGTTCGCGGCCCGCTGGGAGGCGACGACCTGACCGCTGAGGGCCTCACGGACCCGGTCGCGGTCACGGGGGTCGACGGTCCACGCGGTGTACGCCTTCAGATGCGGGAACTTCCCCTTCTGGACGTCGGTGAGGCTCGTCTTCGTCAGCCGCAGCCAGCGCTCGTCGTCGCTGGTCAGCGCACCGTCCTTGACCGTGATCGAACCGTCGCGGCTGTAGAGGAGCTGGGTGGAGGCGGCGGCGTCGGAGCCGTTCCAGGCGACCGTGTTCCGGTCGATCCAGACCGCCTTGGAGGTGGTCAGGTCGAGGGCGGCCGCGGAGCCCGCGAGCTGCGGGAGCAGGTACTTCTCCTGGCCGTTCAACAGCCACACCTCATGACCGTTGGCCGTGAGGTCGAGCGACTGGTCGGACGGAAGGTCCTTGTCGTCGCCCTTGTGGATGATGTAACTGAGGCTGGTGGCACCGTCGGTGAGCGGTACCTCGAAAACCGCACCATAGGCGTCAGTCTTCACCGGCTTCAGCGGGTTCGACCAGTCGGTGGGGTTCGCGGCACCCGTCCAGACGTGCAGCCCCCAGCCGTCGTAGTTCCCGTCGGCGCGGTGGTAGTGGAGGACGGCCTTGGTCTTGTCCTGCGCCGGATAGTCCGGCTTCTCGGTCAGGACGTCCGTCTTGCCCTGCTCGATCCAGACCTCGCCGGTCTTGGTGACGTCGATCGTGCGGTCGGCGGCGACGTCCTTGTTGCCGTCCTTGTCGATGACGAGGAACCCGACGCTGGAGGCGCCGGTCTTCAGCTTGACGTAGGCGAAGGCGCCGTAGGCGTCCCGGCCGGTGAACGGGTGGCTGGCGGGCCAGTTGGTGGCCTCGCCGTCCGCGAGGTCGCCCCAGGCGTACAGGCCCCAGTCGGCGTAGTCGCCGTCCGCGCGCTTGTAGTGGACGATCGCGTAGTCGCGGGAGGAGGCGGTGGGGACCTCCTCGGCGGGCGGGGTGCCGGTGGTGGACGCGGCGAGGGCACTCGCGGTGCGTCCCTGAGAGTCGACGACAACCGCCTTGTAGCGCAGGGCGGTTCCGGCCGGTACGTCCTTGCCGATCACCTGCGTCACCTTGTACGGGGCGTGGTCGGCGGAGCCGAGCGTCTTCCACGTGCCGTTGCCGACCTGGGCGGCGAAGACGACGCGGTTGAGCTGACCGCCGTCGACGTCGGCGCCGATCTCGACGGTGCCGGTGGCACCGGCGGCCGGGGCCTTGAGGGTGAGCGTCGGCGCGGTGGCCGACTTGGCGGGCTTGGCCGCCGCCTTGAGGACGATCGCGGAGCCGGCCGGGACGGTGACGGTGAGCTTCTTGCCGGCGTCGGACTTCACGGAGGCGTCGCCGCCGTAGATGCCCTGGTACGCCATGGCGGCCGAACCGACCCCGAACGTCGCCGACTTGGCCTCGCCCGCGTTGTTGAAGGCGACCACGTACTCCTGGCCGGTCTTCGCGTCGGTGCGGGAGAACGCGTACACGCCCGCCCCGTCGGCCGCGTAGCGCTCGGTCTGGATGCCGTCGGTGAGGGCCGGGTCGGCCTTGCGGAGCTTGGCGAGCGCGCTGATCTGCCGGTACAGCGGTGCGCTCGTGTCGTAGGCGCTGCTCGCGTGGGTGCGGTCGGTGCCGATCTCGTCGTCGTCGAGGTAGTCGGCGGTCTTCGACGCGAACATCGTCTGGCGGGCGTCCTTGTCGCCGCCGGAGCCGGTGAAGCCCTGCTCGTCGCCGTAGTAGACGACCGGGTTGCCGCGGCTGAGGAACATCAGCTCGTTGGCGAGCTTGTCCTTGGCGAGCAGTTCGGCGTCGGTGGCCTTCGGGTTGTCCTGGTTCAGGAAGTACCCGATGCGGCCCATGTCGTGGTTGCCGAGGAAGGTGACCTGCTCGTACGCGTTGGCCTTGTCCGTCGTGTACTTGTAGTCGTCGCCGAAGACGCTTGCCAGCTTCTGCGCGCTGCCGCCCTGGGAGGCGTACTGCCGTGCCGCCTCCTGGAACGGGAAGTCGAGCGTGGCGTCGAGGCGGCCCTGGGTGACGTACGGCGAGGTGATCGACGTGTCGGCGGAGTAGACCTCGCCGAACATGAAGAAGTCGTCGCGGCCGTGCCGGGCGGCGTAGGAGTCGAGGGCGGTGGCCCACTGGGTCCAGAAGTCCATGTCGACGTGCTTCACGGTGTCGATCCGGAAGCCGTCGATGTCGAAGTCCCTGACCCACCGCTGGTAGATCTTCTCCATACCGCTGACGACCTCGGGACGCTCGGTCCACAGGTCGTCGAGGCCGGAGAAGTCGCCGTAGGTGGTGGATTCGCCCGCGTAGGTCGAGTCACCGCGGTTGTGGTACATCGTCGGGTCGTTGAGCCACGACGGGACTTTGTTGTCCTTGGCGGCCTTCGGGGTGCGCGGGAAGGAGTCGGCGTCGACCTCGGGGAAGTCCCGGGTGCCGCCCGCGTAGTCGGCGTCGTCGAAGGGCTCGCCGTCCTTGGTCAGGTACGGGAACGCGCCTTTGGAGAGGTAGTCGTAGGACTTCTCTTCATAGTCGACGACGTCGGCGGTGTGGTTGGTGATGACGTCGAAGAAGACCTTCATGCCCTTGGCGTGCGCCTTGGAGATGAGGGTTTCGAGGTCCTTGTTGGTCCCGAAGTGCGGGTCGACCTGGGTGAAGTCCGTTATCCAGTAACCGTGGTAACCGGCCGAGGCGTTGGCCCCGGTGCCCTGCACGGGCTGGTTCTTGAAGATCGGGGCCATCCAGATGGCGGTGGTGCCGAGCCCCTTGATGTAGTCGAGCTTCTTCGTCAGGCCCTTGAGATCGCCGCCCTGGTAGAAGCCCTTGTCGGTGGGGTCGTAGCCGGTGCTGAGGCGGCTTCCCGTCAGGCCGCCCTTGTCGTTGCCGGTGTCGCCGTTGGCGAAACGGTCCGGCAGGACGAAGTAGAACTGCTCGCGCGTGGAGTCGTGCCGGGCGGGCTCGGCGGCGAGCTTGGCGTCGGACGGTGGCGGGGGCGGGGTGTCCGCCCGCGCCGCGAGGGGTTGGACGAGCGCTGCGGCCAGCGCGGTGACGGTGACCGCGGCGACCCGTCCGGCATGGGTGGTACGGCGCCTAGACGGCGTCGGCCATCTCGGTATCACAGATGGACTCCTTGCGATTACGGCTCCAGGTGGGTCCGACCCCGCGCGACCGTATCGCCGCCGTAAGGCTTACAGCAAGAGTCGTGAAAGTAACGGAAAGACCTTTCACATGACTTCTTCAGCCGTCTCGGGATGTTCAGCAGCTGGACTTGCCGCTGTAGATCGCGAGGGCGGTGTTGGCGCCGAGGGTGGCGGTGAACTGTCCGCTGGAGTTCACGGTGACGGTCGTGTTGTTCTGGACGTTGCAGTATGTGCCCGCGGCGAGCGAGGTCTGGTACGTCCGGCTCAGGCTGCCCGACTCGTGGTTGATCGCCACGAACCCCTTGCTGCCCCGCCCGAACGCGATCGCGTCGCCGCCGTTGTCCCACCAGTTGGTGACGGCCGTGCCGCGTACGGCGTTGCGGAAGGCGACCATGCGGATGATCTCCGGCCAGGCGTGCTGGCACTTCCAGCCGTCCTGCCAACAGGCGTTCACCGTGCCGCCGTTGGGCGGACCGGCGTCCGTGTCCGACCACTCGTAGCCGGAGTTGATGTCCGGGGCGCCGTACGGGTAGGCGAGCATGAAGACGTTGGCGAGGGTGTAGTTCGCGCCGTCCTTGTAGTTGAGGGTCGAGCCGTTGCGCTCGGTGTCGTGGTTGTCGACGAAGACGCCGGCGACCGAGCTGCTCATGTACCCCCAGCCCTCGCCGTAGTTCTTCAGATAGGCGAGGTTCTCGTTGTTGAAGACCCGCTTGAGGTCGTAGGCGTAACGGAACTCCTGGACGTCCCCGTTGCCCGTGTACTCGGTGGGTTGGACGGCCTCGCCGCTGCCGTAGATGACCTCCTGCTTCCAGTACACGGAGGTGTTGGACAGGCGCGACTTGATGTTGGCGAGGTCGGTCGCCGGGATGTGCTTCGCCGCGTCGATGCGGAAGCCGTCGACGCCGTAGCCGAGCAGGGAGTTCATGTAGCCGGCGATGGCGGAACGGACGTACTCCTCACCGGTGTCCAGGTCGGCGAGGCCGACGAGTTCGCAGTTCTGGACGTTGGCGCGGTTGGTGTAGTCGGTGATGGTGGCTGTGCAGTCGTCGAAGTCGTAGGAGGAGTACAGCCCGGGGTAGTTGTACTTGCTGTACGACGACCCGCCCGTGCCGGTGCCGCTGCCCGCCGACATGTGGTTGACGACGGTGTCCACGACGACCTTCACCCCGGCCGCGTGACACGTGTCCACCATGTTCTTGAAGGCGGTGGCGTCACCGAGGCGACCGGCGATCTTGTAGCTGACGGGCTGGTACGACGTCCACCACTGCGAGCCCTGGATGTGCTCGGCGGGCGGGGAGACCTGGACATAGCCGTATCCGGCGGGGCCGAGGGTGTTGGTGCACTCCTTGGCGACCGAGGCGAACTTCCACTCGAACAGGACGGCGGTCACGTCCTTGGTGCCGGGCGGGGAGGCGACGGCGGGAGTGGCGGGGGCGACGAGGGCCGCGGCTGCGGCGAGCGCGGTGAGGGATGCGCTGGCTGGCCATCTCGATATCACGTGGGGCTCCTTGCGGGACGGCCGGGCGTCTTTGCCCGGCGCCGGCGTGAAGGTACCCCTAACGCAAGGTTTACAGCAAGGGACTTGAAACTCACGGCAAGAACTTTCACAAGCTCTGCCGGCGTGCGCTGCCCCTCCCGGGCTCAGCGCTGGCTGGCCGGCCTGCCCGGCAGGTCGGCACGGGTGCCCGCACAGTCGTAGACGATCTCCACCGAGCCGCCGGGCAGCGCCCGTTGGCTGCGGAAGGTCAGCCCGGTGTCGGCGTCGAGCGCGGGTGTCAGCCGGGTGCCGCTGCCGAACAGCAGGGGCACGACGACCAGTTCGAGGCGGTCGAGGGCGCCGAGGGCGTGGAAGGTGCCGATCGTGCGCGGGCCGCCGACGAGGTGGACGTCGCCGCCTTTGTTGGCCGCGCGGATCTTCTCCAGCAGTCGTACCGGATCGCTGTCGGTGGTGACATGGTCCGGGGTGCCTTCCGGGCGGTGCGAGCCGAGGACGAACACGTCGAGGTCCGGCCAGGGCCAGCGGTCGTTGTTCAGCGCCGGCTCGAAGGTGGTGCGGCCCATGAGCGCGGCCTCGCAGCCCTCCAGGAACTCCCGGATGCCGTGGCTCTCGCCGGAGACGAAGGCGGGGTCGGCGGTGTGGGCGGGCCAGCCGTGCGGCGTGGTGACATAGCCGTCGGCACTCGTGCTCTGGCGGGCGCGGATCTGCATGATCTCTCCTCGGGACGGGGGCGCCGGTCGCGCCCTTCTACCCAAGCGTCGATCGAGGAGCGGGCCCATCGACACGCCAACGGAATAGCCGACGGAAGGATCTTCGGTCACCCGGGAAAATCACCGGGCCCCCGCTGCCCGAAGGCGGCGGGGGCCCGGTGCGGGTGTGGGCGTGGTCAGGTCGTCGTCCACCACACCGTGGTGTCCGCCGGGAGCTTCGCGTCGCCGTCGGCCTCGGCGATCTCGCCGCTCGCGAGCAGGACACGGCCGTATGCCGGGGTCGTGACCGATTCGCCGGTGGTGTTCGCCACGCAGACGAACTCGCCCCGGCGGAAGGCCAGTACGCCCTCCGGGGCGCGGAGCCATTCCACCGCGTCGCCGGCGCCCAGGTCGGGTTCGGCGCGGCGGACGGCGAGGGCAGTGCGGTAGAGCTCCAGGGTGGAGTCCGCGACGCCGGTCTGGGCCTCCACGCTCAGGTCCGCCCACTCCGCCGGCTGCGGAAGCCAGCTGCCGCCGGTGCCGAAGCCGTACGACGAACCCTGGCGCGTCCACGGGATCGGGACGCGGCAGCCGTCGCGGAAGCCGTCCTGGCCGGCGCCGCGGAAGTAGGCGGGGTCCTGGCGGACTTCGTCCGGGAGGTCGACGACGTCCGGCAGGCCCAGCTCCTCGCCCTGGTAGATGTACGCCGAGCCGGGCAGCGCCAGCATGAGGAGGGTGGCCGCGCGAGCGCGCCGCAGGCCGAGCGCGCGGTCGCCCGCCGTGCGGATCTGGGTGCCGAGACCCGCCGGGTTCGCGAAGCGGGTCGCGTGGCGGGTGACGTCGTGGTTGGAGAGGACCCAGGTGGCCGGGGCGCCGACCGGGCGCATCGCCTCCAGGGTCAGGTCCACCACCTTGCGCAGCTCCTCCGCGTCCCAATGGGTGCCCAGGTACTGGAAGTTGAAGGCCTGGTGGAGTTCATCCGGGCGGACGTAGTTGGCGGTGCGGGCGACCGTCGGGGTCCAGGCCTCGGCGACGAAGATGCGCTCGCCGGCGTACTCGTCGAGGATGAGCCGCCACTGGCGGTAGATGTCGTGGACACCGTCCTGGTCGAAGAACGGCATGACATCGTTGCCCAGCAACTTGAGCTGATCGCCGTCGCCCCCGAGGTCCGGCAGACCTTCCGCCTTGACCATGCCGTGGGCCACGTCGATGCGGAAGCCGTCCACGCCCATGTCCAGCCAGAAGCGCAGGATGGAGCGGAACTCGTCGCCGACCGCGGGGTGTTCCCAGTTGAAGTCGGGCTGCTCGGGGGCGAAGAGGTGGAGGTACCACTCGCCGGGGGTGCCGTCGGGCTCGGTGACCCGGGTCCACGCCGGGCCGCCGAAGATGGACTCCCAGTTGTTCGGGGGGAGTTCGCCGTGCTCGCCCTTGCCGGGGCGGAAGTAGTAGCGGTCGCGGAGCGGGGACCCCGGGCCCTCGCGCAGGGCGCGCTTGAACCACTCGTGCTGGTCGGAGGAGTGGTTGGGGACCAGGTCGACGATGATCCGCAGGCTCAGTTCGTGCGCGTCGCGGATCAGCGCGTCCGCGTCCAGCAGGTTGCCGAACATCGGGTCCACGGCCCGGTAGTCGGCGACGTCGTAGCCGGCGTCGGCCTGCGGGGAGGCGTAGAAGGGGCTGAGCCACACGGCGTCCACGCCCAGGTCGCGCAGGTACGGCAGTCGGGAGCGGATGCCCTCCAGGTCGCCCATGCCGTCGCCGTTGCTGTCGGCGAAGCTGCGCGGATAGACCTGGTAGATCACCGCGTCCCGCCACCAGTCGCCGCGCTTGGCTTGGGCGGGGGTCGGGGCCGAGGCGAGGGCGGAGTGCTGCTGGCTCATGGCGTCCTTGATACGTAACGGGGTCATGGGGTCAGGTGTGCAGACGACGGTGATGCGAGGCGGCCGCGGTGACAGCGGGGTCGGATGGACACCGCGACCGCCTCGGGTCGGTGGGGGCGTCAGCCCTTGGTGCCGCCGGCCGTGAGGCCGGTCACGAGGTTCTTCTGCACGAGGTAGAAGAACGCGGACACCGGTATGGCGATGAGCACCGCGGTCGCGGCCATCAGGTTGCGCTGGGCGTCGTGTTCGCTGACGAAGCTCTGCAGGCCGACGGCGAAGGTGTACTTGTCGTCGCTGAGCATGAACGTCGAGGCGAAGGCGACCTCGCCGAAGGCGGTGATGAAGTTGTAGAAGGCGGCCACCGCGAGGCCCGGCTTGGCGAGCGGCAGGATCAGCCGGAAGAACGTGCCGAAGGGGGTCAGTCCGTCGACGCGGCCGGCCTCGTCGATCTCGAAGGGGATCGTGTCGAAGTAGCCCTTGAGCAGCCAGGCGCTGTAGGGGACCGCGGTCGCGCAGTACACGAGGACGAGGCCGAGGTAGCTGTCGACCAGCTGGAGGTCCACGAGGATCTGGTACATCGGCACGATGAGGACGGCGATCGGGAACATCTGGGTGACCAGGAGCACCCACATGAGCTTCTTGTAGCCGGGGAACCGCATGCGGGAGACGGCGTAGCCGGTGGTGGCCGCCGCGAACACGCCGATGACGGTGGTGCCGAGGGAGACGATCAGCGAACTCTTCAGCCAGTCGAAGAAGTTGGTGTGCTGAAGGACGAACGAGTAGTTGTCCAGCGTCATCTTGTCCCAGATGCCGCCGGGGTGGAGGTAGTCGTCCTTGTCCGGGCCGAGGGACAGATAGACCAGCCAGGCGATCGGGAACAGCGCGATCAGGCTCGCGACGATCAGGATGCCGTGGGAGGCGAGGGCGGCGGCGCGGCCGCGCTCCTCACGGCCGCGGACCTTGCGCGGCCGGGAGGCTTCGAGGACCTGGGGGGTCACCGGGCGGTCCGCCTTGATCTCGGAGGGGGTTGAGGTGCTCATGGTGACTCCTGCCTCAGATCGCGAGCTGCTGGTCATTGCGGTTCAGCCAGCGGCGGTAGAAGGAGGTGAAGACGATCAGGATGGCCAGCAGCAGGATGCCGTAGGCCGCCGACTGGGCGAAGTCACGTGGCTGCTGTCCGAAGCCGAGGTAGTACGCCCAGGTGACGAGGATCTGCGCGTCGGGGGCGGTGTTGCCGAACAGCAGGAAGATGATGGCGAACTGGTTGAAGGTCCAGATGACACCGAGGAGTACGACGGTGGAGCTGACGGACCGCAGGCCCGGCAGGGTGACGTACCGGAAGCGCTGCCAGGCGTTGGCGCCGTCCATCTCGGCGGCCTCGTAGAGCGAGGAGTCGATGGACTGGAGTCCGCCGAGCAGCGAGACCATCATGAACGGCACACCGCACCAGGTGTTGACCATGATCGCGGCGAACCGCTGCCAGAAGGTGTCCTCCAGCCACGACGGTTGCGGCAGGTGGAGCGTGCCCAGGAAGTTGTTGATGATGCCGCTGTCGGCGAGCATGAACCGCCAGCCGAAGACAGTGACGAAGGTCGGCACGGCCCACGGCAGGATCAGGATCAGCCGGTAGAAGGTGCGGCCGCGCAGCTTCTGGTTGAGCAGCAGGGCGAGGCCGAGTCCGATGCCGTAGTGCAGGGCCACACAGGCGGCCGTCCACACGATCGTCCAGATGAAGTGCGACCAGAAGCGGTCGTAGGCGGTGTCGCCCCAGAGGATGTCGGCGTAGTTGTCGAGGCCGATGAACTTGTACGTGGCGTCGATGTGGTTGACGCCGATCGTCCGCGCCGTGTTGAGGCTGTTGGCGTCGGTGAGCGTGAGGTAGAGGCCGTACACCAGCGGGTACAGCACGAGGACGCCGAGGACGATCGCCACCGGGGCGATCATCGCGTAGGCGTACCAGTGCTTCTGGTATCCGCGCCTCAGGCGCTGGCCCAGCCCGGGCCGGGGCCCGCGGTCACCGCGGCGCTTGCCGGTCGCGCGGTCGATGGCGACTGTCATGGTTCGACACCTTCTGGGAGGTTCAAGGGGTGTACGGCTCGTGTACGGCTCACAGGCCGATGGCCGCCGGATCCCTCCCCCCATGCTTCGGGGGATCCGGCGGCCGCTCGGGGCTTACTTGCTGAAGTCCGGGACCAGCTTGGCGATGGCGGTCTCGGCGTTGCTCAGCCCCTTGTCGAGGGACTCCTTGCCGCCGGCGATCTTCGGCAGCTCGGTGTCCAGCGGGCCCCACAGGGAGCTGTACTCGGGCAGGGCCGGGCGCGGCTGGGCGGCGGCGAGGACCGTGCCGTAGCCGGCGATGCCCGGGTCGGCCTTGACCTGGTCGGTGTAGGCGTCGTCGCGGGTGGGCAGCGTGGAGTTCTTCAGCGCGATGGTCGCCTGGGACTTCGCGGAGGTCATGAAGTTGACGAACTTCAGCGCGGCCTTCTGGTGGGCGGCGTCGGAGCCGGCGTAGACCGAGAGGTTGTGGCCGCCGGTCGGGGCGCCCGCCTTGCCGGTGGAGCCGGCCGGGACGGTGGCGATGCCGAGGTTGGCCTTGTCCTTGAACGCGGAGCCCTTGTAGAAGTTGGTGATCTCCCACGGGCCCTGGATGATCGCGGCGACCTTGCCGTTGACGAACGCGTCCTGGATGTGGGCGTAGGCGTCGGCGGTGGTGTCGGCCTTGTGCAGGCCCTTGCCGGAGAAGAGGCTCAGCCAGGTGCCGTACGCCTTCTTCGCGGCGTCCGAGTTGACCGTGATCTTCTTGGCGGCGGCGTCGACGGTGTCGGTGCCCTCGCCGTAGAGGAAGGACTGGGCGTAGTAGGCCTGGGTGGAGCCCCAGTAGCCGTCGACGCCGGTCTTGGCCTTGATGGTGGCGGCGGCCTTCTTCAGGTCGTCCCAGGTCTTGGGGGCCTCGACGCCGGCCTTCTCGAAGAGGGCCTTGTTGTAGACGAGGGCGAGGGTGTCGGTGACCAGCGGGACGCCGTAGGTCTTGCCCTCGTACTTGGCCTGCTCGATCAGGTTCGGCTTGAACTTGGCCTGGTCGGCGAGGGCCTCGGTGCCGTCGAGGGGCAGCAGGTAGCTCTTCTTGGCGAAGGCCGGGGTCCAGCCGACCTCGGAGCGCAGCACGTCCGGGGCGCCCTTGGAGCCGGCGGCGGTGTCGAACTTGTTCTGCGCCTGGTCGAACTGGACGTTGACGTACTTGACCTTGACGTCCTTGTTCGCGGCCTCGAACTCCTTGATGAGGGCCTTGTACGTCGGCGCCTCGTTGGTGGCGTTGGAGGTGTCCCACCAGGTGATGGTGACCGGACCGCTCGAGTCGCTGCTGCTGTCGTCTCCGTTGCAGGCCGTCGCCGCGAGGGCGAGGGACGCCACCAGCGCAGTGGCCGCTATGCCACGCCGCATGAGTTCTCCTTGAGGGTGAAAGCCCGTGTGGTGCGAGAGGCGGTCCCGCCCGCTTCCCGCGTGATGCGAGGGCCGGCCCCGTCAGCCGCCCTCACCGTCTTGCCGACCGCGCCATTGCCGCCGCCGGGCGTCGCCGAACGTAACAGCGATGTAAGCGTTGCGAAAGACCTTGCAGCAAAAAAGTGCAAGACGTCATTGAAGTTATCCGGGCGTGACCTCGTGGCTACCGTCGTGAGACGCTTGTTTCCAGGGGTGGAGCGGTGAAGAGCGCCCTGTGCAAGACTCTGCAAGCTCTTGCCATCACTTTCACGAGGGAGCGCGATGACCCAGCAACTCGGCGCGGGACGGTCAACAGGTCGCCCACGGCGTCCGATTGGTGTGCAAGGGCAGGGTCGGCCGGTACAGTCCAACCCTGTGACCACACGGCTTGCCGACATCGCTGCTCAAGCGGGGGTCAGCGAAGCGACCGTCAGCCGCGTCCTCAACGGGAAGCCGGGCGTCGCCGCCACCACCCGCCAGTCCGTGCTGGCCGCTCTAGACGTCCTGGGCTACGAGCGCCCGGTGCGCCTGCGGCAGCGCAGTGAGGGCCTGGTGGGCCTGATAACCCCGGAGCTGGAGAACCCGATATTCCCGGCGCTGGCCCAGGTGATCGGGCAGGCACTGACGCGGCAGGGGTACACCCCGGTGCTGGCCACCCAGACCCCGGGCGGTTCCACGGAGGACGAGCTCACGGAGATGCTCGTCGACCGGGGCGTGGCGGGCATCATCTTCGTCTCCGGACTGCACGCGGACACCTCCGCCGACATGCAGCGCTACGAGCAGCTGCGCGGCCAGGGCGTGCCGTTCGTGCTGGTGGACGGTTTCTCGCCGAAGGTGCAGGCGCCGTTCATCTCCCCCGACGACCGCGCCGCGATGACGCTTGCGGTCACGCATCTCGCCTCGCTCGGTCACACCCGGATCGGCCTCGCGCTCGGCCCGAAGCGGTTCGTGCCGGTGCAGCGCAAGATCGAGGGGTTCGTGCGGGCGATGCAGGACCAGCTGGGGCTGTCGGCGGAGGCCGTCGAGGCGGAGCTGGTCCAGCACTCGCTGTACACCCTGGAGGGCGGTCAGGCCGCGGCCACCGCGTTGATCGGCCGCGGCTGTACGGCGGTGGTGTGCGCGAGCGACATGATGGCGCTGGGTGCCATACGGGCCGCCCGGCAGCTCGGTCTCGAAGTGCCGCAGGACGTCTCCGTGGTGGGCTTCGACGACTCCCCCTTGATCGCGTTCACCGACCCGCCGCTGACGACGGTCCGCAAGCCGGTTCCGGCGATGGGCCAGGCCGCGGTGCGGACGCTGCTGGAGGAGATCGGCGGGACGCCCGCGCCGCACAGTGAGTTCGTGTTCATGCCGGAGCTGGTGGTGCGCGGTTCGACGGCCTCGGCGCCTGTTTCGTCCCGTGCGGACCGTTCTCGTTCCTGAGGGGGAGAACACGGGGTTTCGGGCCGTGCGCTGGTAGGAGACGAGGGCCTCGTCCCGCCGTAGAACATGCGTCCTGAACCCGCCCGAGGGATGATCTGGGGGCAAGGGCTTTTCTGGCAGACTCTGTGTCCATGGGTGATTCGACCGTGACGACAGTGGAAGGCCGCGAAGAGGCCGTTCTGCACCCTGTCTCGGACGACTCGGGCAGGAGCCTCCTCCGCCGCCTGCGCACCCCGCGCCGCCCCCGCCTCTGGTTCGAGATCCTGCTGATCGCGGTGAGTTACTGGACCTACTCACTGATCCGCAACGCGGTCCCCGAGCAGAAGGCCGAGGCGCTGCGCAACGCCGACTGGATCTGGCGGGTCGAGCACGACCTGGGGATCGCGGTCGAGGAGTCGGTCAACCACGCCGTGAACTCGGTGACTTGGCTGATCGTGGGCATGAACTACTACTACGCGACGCTGCACTTCGTGGTGACGCTGGGTGTGCTGGTGTGGCTGTTCCGTTACCACCCCGGCCGCTACGCGGCGACCCGCACGGTCCTCTTCGCCACCACCGCCGTCGCCCTCGTCGGTTACTACCTGTATCCGCTGGCCCCGCCCCGGCTGATGAACGGCGGCGACTTCGTCGACACCGTCGTCTTCCACCAGACCTGGGGTTCGATGGCGTCCGGCGACCTGAAGAGCATGTCCAACCAGTACGCCGCGATGCCGTCGATGCACATCGGCTGGTCGCTGTGGTGCGGTCTGACGATCTTCGCGCTGGCCCGGGTGCCCTGGGTGCGGGTGCTGGGCCTCCTCTACCCGGCGGCCACCCTGATCGTCATCGTCGCCACCGCCAACCACTTCTGGCTGGACGCGGTGGGCGGCATCCTCTGCCTGGCCTTCGGTTTCACGGTGGCGCGGCTCTGGTACGGCCGGCTGCCGTACGCCCTGCCACAGACGGTGCCGCCACGGGGAGCCTGATCCTCGGGCCCGAGCCGCCTCACTCCGCCCGGTGCACCACGTGCCCCCCGGTCACCGTCAGCCGTACCGGCGCCTGAGCCAGCTCGTCCGCCGGAGCCTGAACCGGATCCAGTGCCAAGGCCGTGAGGTCGGCGCGGTAACCGACGGCGATACGGCCCGCCACCTCGCTCTCCCCCGCCGCCCGCGCCGCGTGCGACGTCACGCCCTCCAGGGCTTCGAGGCCGGTCAGCCCCGCCCGCGCCGAGGCCGCGCCCCGCGGTGCGCGTGCCGTCGCCAGTACCGCCCGGGCGTCGTAGTGGGCGATGGGCCAGTCCGAGCCCAGGGCGACCGTCGCGCCCGCGTCGCGCAGGTCGCGCAGGCGCCAGGCGTGCCCGGCGCGGGCGGCGCCCAGCCGACGTGACCACTCGTCCGTGCCGTCGGCCCGTGTGTACGCGGTGTGCGGGGGCTGCATCGACGCCGCCACCCCCAGCTCGGCGAACCGGGGCAGCAGCTCGTCCGGGGCGGTCTCGATGTGCTCGATGCGGTGCCGGTCCCGGCCGCTCGGTCCGAGCCCGGCCACCACGTCCAGGACGTGCCGTACCGCCGCGTCCCCGATGGCGTGGGTGGCGGTGCGGACGCCGGCCGCGTGCAGGTGCCGTACGGCGGCCGCGTAGGCCTTGGGGTCCGGCCAGAACGCCTCGGTGCCCTGGCCATGACAGTCGGCGTGCTCCAGCCAGGCCGTGCCGCCCTCGACGGTGCCGTCCATGAAGAACTTGACCCCGCCGACCCGCCAGTGCCGGCCCCCGCTCCCCTGCAGGCCGATCAGCTCCGCAAGGCCCGCCTCGTCCACGCCCGGCATGCACCACGGCGCGAACCGCAGCCGCACCGGCAGCACCGTCTCGCGGGCCACGGACCCGACCAGCTCCGCATCCCCCGCGTCCATGACGTGGGCCCCGGTCAGGCCGGTCGCCGCCATCGCCGAGAGCAGTTCGACGAGGCGGGTGCGACGGGCCGCGTAGGACGGGCGGGGCATGACCTCCGCCAGCAGGTCCATGGCCGCGTGCTCGACGAGGTGCCCCGTCGGCCGCCCCTCGCCGTCGCAGACCACCTGCGAGCGCTGGGCGAAGGCCCGCGGTCCCGTCACGCCCGCCGCGGCGAGCGCCGCGCCGGTCGCGAGGGCCGAGTGGCCGTCGTAGAGGCGGAGGAAGGCGGGGGCTCCGGCGAGTACGTCCTCGACGAGGGCGCGGTCGATCGGGCGGCCCTCGAAGGCGTTGTGGTCGAGGCCGTGGCCGATGACCCATCCGTCGATGCGTGCGGCGGTGGCGAGAGCGGCCTTCAGGCCCGCCAGGTCCGTCACCCCCGACAGTTCGACTCCGGTCGCCATGTCCAGCCCCCACACCGGGTGGCTGTGCGCGTCCACGAGCCCGGGCACGAGGTGCGCCCCCTCCAGCGCCACGACCTCGGTGCCCGGCCCCCGCCATGCGCGTACGTCGCCTTCGTCTCCGACCGCCGCGATCACCCCGTCGCGTACGGCGACGGCGGTGGCGTGCGGCCGGGCGGGGTCGAGGGTGCGGATCTTCGCGCCGGTGAGGATCAGATCGGGGGTGGGCATGAGGGGGTGAACTCCCTTGTTCTGTCGGGTTATTCGGCGGGTTCGGCGGCGAAGTCGGCGTACACCTGCGGTCGTTCGCGGCGCAGCCACCAGGCCAGGACCAGGCCGGCCAGGAAGACCGCGGGCGCCGTGCCGATCAGCACGGTGTTGACGGTGGTGGAGGCGCCGGTGAACAGGTCGATGTGGCTGATGACGAGCCCTATCGCCGTGGCGAGCAGCACCGCGGCGGCGGTGGGTGCGACGACCGTGCGCAGGGTGCCCTCCTGGTGGCTCACCCGGCGGAAGTAGCAGGGCACGGCGACCGCGGCGAGCAGCTGGAGGACGAACAGGCCGAGCATGCCCGGGGTGTTCACCCACAGCAGCAGCTGCTGGTAGGGGTCGGCTCCGGCCGCCCAGAAGGCGAGCACCACGACCGCGCCGAGAGCGGTCTGGGCGATTCCGGCGACGTACGGGGAGCGGTGGCGGGGGTGGATGCGGCCCAGCGACCTGGGCAGCACGCCCTCCTCGGCGAGCGCGAGTCCGTAGCGGTTGATCGCGTTGTGGAAGGCGAGGAGGGAGGCGATGATGCTGGTCACCATGAAGATGTGCATCAGGTCGGCCGCCCAGCCGCCGACGTAGGTGGTGATGGCGGAGAAGAACAGGCCGCCGGGGTCCTTGGCGGCCGCCGCGATGACCTCGCCGTTGCCGAAGGCCTGGATGACGATCCAGACGATGAAGGCGTAGAAGAGGCCGAGGAAGCCGACGGCGACGTAGGTCGCGCGGGGGACCGTGCGCTCGGGGTCGCGGGCCTCGCGCCGGTAGATGACGGTCGACTCGAAGCCGGTGAACGCGGCGAAGGCGAAGGCCAGGACGACCGCCGTCCCGGAGACGAGGACGTTGTCCGGGGCGAAGGAGGCACCGGACAGTCCGTGCGCGCCGCCCTTGACCAGCACTCCGCCCGCGAGGAGCACCAGGATGCCGGTCTCGGCCAGGAGCAGGACGCCCAGCACCTTCGCGCCGAAGTCGATGGAGCGGAAGCCGCCGTAGCCGATGAGGAGCAGACCGGCGAGGGAGATCGGCAGCCAGGGGACGTCGGCGCCGAACAGGGCGTGCAGGCTGTCCTTGGTGGCGGAGGCGAGGAGGCCGTAGACGCCGATCTCCATGCCGTTGTAGCCGACGAGGGCGAGCAGGGCGGCACCGATGCCGACCGGGCGGCCCAGTCCGCGGGTGATGTACGCGTAGAACGCGCCGCCGCTCTTGACGTGGCGGCTCATCGTGGTGAAGCCGATGGCGAAGACGGCGAGGGTGATGCCGGCGATGAGGTATCCGGCCGGGGCGCCGATGCCGCCGAGCAGGATCGCGAGCGGGGCGACGCCGGCCATGACGGTGAGCGGGGCGGCGGCGGACACCACGAAGAAGGCGATGTCGGCGGTGCCGAGGGAGCCGGAGCGGAGGGTCGCCGCGGCGGGCGGCGTGCTCTCCTCGGAGGCATCGGGGGTGGTGACGGACATGGGCGAAGCCCTTCGGGCGCGGCGGACGGGGAGGATTCCGGGCGTGCGGGAGGCCGGCGTTCCCGGGGGCACGTGAGGGTGCGCGGCGCCCCGGGCCCGTAAATCTAAAGGCTTTCGGTTTCGGCAATGTAGCCTCCTCATGGGCATCCGGGAAGCCCCATCTCGCACCTCCAGGGGGACCACACGCATGGGACGGCCGCGCACACCGCTCCTCGACCGTGAGCGCATCACGGAGACCGCGCTGCAACTCGTCGACGAACAGGGCGACTTCAGCGTGCCGCAGATCGCCAAGCGGCTCGGGGCGCAGACCGGCTCGGTGTATCACCATGTGGACGGCCGGGACGGCATCGTGGAGCTGCTGCGCGAGCGGGTCGCGGCCGCGATCGAGCCGGGGACGCTGGATGTGACGCCGTGGGACGCGGCCCTGGAGGCGTGGGCGCGCTCGTACCGGGCCGCGTTCGCCGCGCATCCGAAGGCGGTCCCGCTGCTGATGACCTCACCGGTGCGGGCGCCGCGTGTGCTGGAGCAGTACGAGCGGGTGGTGACGCTGCTGCTCGACGCGGGCTTCGCCACGGCCGAGGTGATGCCCCTGCTCATGGCCCTGGAGAACCTGGTGCTGGGATCGGCACTGGACCTGTCGGCACCGGAGGCCATGTGGGAGCTGACCGAGGAGGCGCCGACGCCCCGGCTGGCCGAGGTGCTGGCGGCGGTGGGCGAGGGCCGGGCGGACCGGGCGTTCGAGGTGGGGCTGGCGGGGTATCTCGCTCACGCCCGGGCCTTGCGGTCCGGTGCGCCGGCCCGCGAGGACACGGCCCGCTGATGGCTCACCTGACGGCCTCCTGGTCACCCGGCGCCCCCACCGCCGCCGCAGCCCGCATCGCCGCGATGAACGCCCGCAGCGCGGGCTGCGGCGGCGCGGTCTCGCGTACGGCCGCGTGGATCGACCGCGAAGGCTGCGGACCGCGCAGCTCGCGTACGACCACGCCCGGCCGGACGCCCGCTCCCAGCCCCAGCCTCGGGATCAGGCTCACCCCCAGCCCGGCCGCGACGAACCCCTGCGCGGTGACGTAGTCCTCGCTCTCGACGACGAACCTCGGCCGGAAGCCGGCGGCCTCGCAGGCGGCCAGCTGGGCGTCGAGGCAGGGGCCGGGCCATTCGCTGCCCACCCAGGCCTCGTCCGCGAGGTCCGACAGCGCCAGGTCGGGGACGTCCGCGAGCCGGTGCCCGGCGGGCAGTACGGCCAGGTACGGATCGTCCAGAAGATGCAGGAGCCGTACTCCGTCGTGGGCCGGCGTCCGTGGCCCCACCACCAGCGCCAGGTCGGCCCGTCCCTCACGGACGTCCGGCAGCGGGTCCTCCGGGTCGATCAGCTTCAGATCGATCTGCACACCGGGGTGTTCCGCCCGCAGCCGCGCCACCGCCGGGGCGACGAGAGAGCCGCCCGCCGTGGCGAAGTACCGCACCGCCAGCCGCCCGGTACGGCCGGCGAGCAGGTCGGCCAGCGCCGTCTCCGCCTCGGCGACCTGGCGGCTGATGGTGTCGGCGTACTCGGTGAGCAGCAGCCCGGCCGCCGTCGGCCGCACCCCCCGCCCGACCCTCTCCAGCAGCTCGGTCCGCGCCTCCTTCTCCAGCGCGGCGATCTGCTGACTCACGGCCGACGGCGTGTACCCGAGGACCGCCGCCGCCCCCGTCACCGACCCGCTGCTCACCACGGCCCGCAGCACCTGCATCCGACGCACATCCAGCATGTAGCACAGCTTAACGACTCATCCAGAACTCTTCACTTGTCCTCACGCGTCCGCTCCCTGACCGTAGAGGCATGTCTCCCACCTCCACCCTGCGCATGGCCGCCCTAGCCCTCCTGTGGGGCTCGGGGTTCCTCTGGATCAAGCTGGCCCTCGACCACGGCCTCTCCCCCGCCCAGATCACGATCGTCCGCTGCGCGCTGGGGACGGCGACCCTGCTGGTGCTGGCCCGCTCGGCCGGTCAGCGGCTCCCCCGCTCCCGTGCCACCTGGGGGCACCTGGTGATCGCCGCGCTGTTCTGCAACGCGATCCCGTTCGCCCTCTTCGCGATCGGCGAGCAGCATCTCGACTCGGGCATCGCGGGCGTCCTGAACGCCACGACCCCGCTCTGGTCGCTCCTGATCGGCCTGCTGCTGGGCACCGACCGCGGACTGCGTCCGCTGCGCCTGACCGGGCTGGTCGTCGGCTTCGCCGGTACGGTGCTGATCTTCGCGCCGTGGCAGCGCTCGGGCCTGCTGAGCTGGAGCGCGCTGGCCCTGTTGGGCGCGGCGGCGAGCTACGCGGTGGCGTTCGCGTACATGGCCCGCAAGCTGACCGACAAGCGGGCGCCGATGGCGATGTCGGCGGCGCAGATGCTGATGGCGACGGGGTGGGCGACGTTGTCGGCGCCGGTGGCGGGGCCGGTGGACGCGGACCTGGTAGCGCTGGGGGCGGTCACGGCGCTGGGCGTCCTGGGAACGGGGATCACCTTCTACCTCAACTACCGCTTGATAGCGGACGAAGGCCCGACGGCAGCGGCGACGGTGGGCTACTTGCTGCCGGTGGTGTCGGTGACCCTGGGAGCGGTACTGCTGGACGAGACGGTGGGGTTGCGGGTGCTGAGCGGCATGGCGGTGGTGCTCATGGGCGTCGCCATGACGCGGGTGAAAGGGGCGCGGGGAACTGCGCGACCAGCCCCCACCGCGCCGCCCCCGAGAACGAAACTTCACGCCCCGTAGAACAACGTCTCCACCACACCACGAGCCCGCCGCGCGGTCCTCCGATACGCATCCAGCATGTCCCCCGCATGCCCCGGCCCGTACCCCAAGTACCGCCCCACAGCAGCCAGTTCACGAGACTCGGTGGGAAACGTGTCCCCCGCCCGCCCCCGCACCAGCATCACCGCGTTCCGCACCCGCGTGGCCAACACCCAGGCCTCGTCCAGGATCTCGGCATCCTCACCCGAGATGAGCCCGGCAGCACACGCGGCGGCGAGCGCCTCGCGCGTACGGGTCGTACGGAGCCCCGGCTCGGCCCACCCGTGCTGCAACTGAAGCAACTGCACGGTCCATTCGACGTCGGACAGACCCCCCGGCCCGAGCTTCGTGTGCAGCTTGGGGTCCGCGCCGCGGGGCAACCGCTCGGACTCCATCCGCGCCTTCAGCCGCCGGATCTCCCGTACGGCGTCCTCCCCGAGCCCCTCCGTCGGGTACCGCAGCGGGTCGATGAGCTCGATGAAACGCCGCCCCAACTCCTCGTCACCGGCGACGGGTTCGGCCCGCAGCAGCGCCTGCGACTCCCAGACCAGGGACCACCGGCGGTAGTACGCCTCGTAGGACTTCAACGTCCGTACGAGCGGCCCGGACTTGCCCTCCGGGCGCAGGTCGGCGTCGATCAGCAGCGGCGGGTCGGCGCTCGGGATCTGGAGCAGGCGGCGCATCTCGGAGACGACCTTGTTGGCTGCCTCGGCGGCGGACTGCTCGGGGACGCCGTTGCGCGGCTCGTGGACGAAGAGGACGTCCGCGTCGGAGCCGTAGCCGAGTTCGTGGCCGCCGAAGCGGCCCATGCCGATGATGGCGAACCGGGTGGGCAGGGTGTCGCCCCAGGTGGCGCGGACGACCGCGCGCAGGGTGCCCGCGAGGGTCGCGGCGTTGAGGTCGGAGACGGCGCCGCCGACGCGGTCGACGAGGGCGCCCTGGTCGGCCTCGACGGACCGGGTCTCGGTGCCGTAGGAGCCGATGATGTCGGCGGCGGCGGTGCGGAACAGCTCGCGGCGGCGTACGCCCCGGGCCGCGGTGACAGCCTGCTCGGCGCTGTCCGCGCGGCTGACGGCGGCGAGGACCTCCGGTTCCAGCGAGGCCCGGTCGCGGGGCGCGAGACCTTCCTCGTCGCCGAGGAGCGCGACCGCCTCGGGGGCGCGCATCAGCAGGTCGGGGGCGAGGCGGCCGGCGGACAGGACGCGGGCGAGGTTCTCGGCGGCGGCGCCCTCGTCGCGCAACAGCCGCAGATACCAAGGGGTCTTGCCCAACGCGTCCGACACCTTGCGGAAGTTGAGCAGTCCGGCGTCCGGGTCGGCGGAGTCGGCGAACCAACCCAGCAGCACGGGCAGGAGGGTTCGCTGGATGGCGGCCTTGCGGGTGACGCCGGAGGCGAGGGCCTCCAGGTGGCGCAGGGCGGAGGCGGGGTCGGCGTACCCCAGCGCCACCAGCCGCTCCCGGGCCGCCTCCGGGCTCAACCTGGCCTCTCCCGGCGCCAGTTGGGCCACGGCGTCGAGCAGCGGCCGGTAGAAGAGCTTCTCGTGCAGACGTCGTACGACACTGGTGTGCCGTTTCCATTCGCGGTTCAGCTCGGCGACCGGGTCGGTGCGCAGGCCCAGTGAGCGGCCGATGCGGCGCAGGTCGGCCTCGTCCTCGGGGACGAGGTGGGTGCGGCGCAGCCGGAACAGCTGGATGTGGTGTTCCATGGAGCGCAGGAAGCGGTAGGCGTCGTCGAGCTGGACGGCGTCGTCGCGGCCGACGTAGCCGCCGGCGGCGAGGGCCTGGAGGGCGTCGAGGGTGGTGCCGCTGCGCAGCGAGGCGTCGGCGCGGCCGTGCACCAACTGGAGCAGCTGGACGGCGAATTCGACGTCACGGAGTCCGCCCGGGCCCAGCTTCAGCTCCCGCTCGATCTCCGCCACGGGGATGTTCTCGACGACCCTGCGGCGCATCTTCTGCACGTCGGCGACGAAGTTCTCGCGCTCGGCGGCCTTCCAGACGAGGGGCTCGAGGGCGGCGACGTACTCCTCGCCGAGCTCGATGTCCCCGGCGACCGGGCGGGCCTTGAGGAGGGCCTGGAACTCCCAGGTCTTGGCCCAGCGCTGGTAGTAGGCGAGATGGGAGGAGAGCGTGCGGACCAGCGGACCGTTTCTGCCCTCGGGGCGGAGGTTGGCGTCGACGGGCCAGATGGAACCCTCGACGGTGGTCTCGGAGCAGACCCGCATCATGTGCGAGGCGAGCTTGGTGGCGGCGCGCAGGGCCTTGCCCTCGTCGGCGCCGTCGACCGCCTCCCCCACGAAGATGACATCGACATCGGAGACGTAATTGAGCTCGTGGCCCCCGCACTTGCCCATCGCGATGACCGCGAGCCGGCACAGGGCGGCGTCCTCGGGGGCGGCGGCGCGGGCGATCGCGAGGGCGGCACGCAGGGTGGCGGTGGCGAGGTCGGCGAGCTCGGCGGCGGTCTCGGCGACGTCGGTGGTGCCGCACACGTCACGGGCGGCGATGGACAGCAGGCAGCGGCGGTAGGCGACGCGCAGGGAGACGGGGTCGTCGGCCTCGGCGAGCCCGCGCTCGAACTCCTCCACCCCGGGGTGCAGATCGCGCGGCTCGTACGTGACGAGCGCCTGCCAGTCCCCGGCGTGCCGGGCGAGGTGCTCGCCGAGCGCGGCGGAGGCGCCGAGCACCCCGAGGAGACGGTCGCGCAGCGGCTTGGCCGCTATGACCGTGTCGAGCAGCTCGCGGTCGGTCTGCGCCTCCAGGAGCCGGACGAGACCGTGCAGCGCGAGATCGGGATCGGCGGTGGCCCCGAGAGCTTCGAGCAGCACCGGATCATTGCGTACGCCGCTCAGCTCCGGCCCGTCCAGCAGCCGCTCGGCGGCGGAGGGATCGGTGAACCCGTGCCGCAGCAGCCTGCTGAACGTACTGCTCCTGCGCCCCGGCGCCGTCATCCCCGGCCCTCCCGTCGGATCAAGGTCGTACGCGACCCGCGTGATCTGCGTGATGTGCGTGATCTCCCGCGATCGAGCCTAACCGCAGAGCCTGCGGGAAGCGCCGATGAGTTCCGGGCCACGACAGGGTCTGCCCTGTATGACTCACGACATGACTCGCGACGAACCCGAGACCCGGCTGGACGAGCGCTACAGCGACCCGACCGCCACGGCGGTGCCGTGGCCGCAGGCCGTGGAGCTGCTGGAATCGGCCGAACTGTTCTGGATCTCGACGGTACGGCCGGACGGGCGGCCGCATGTGACACCGCTGCCCGCGGTCTGGTCGGAGGACGCCCTGCACTTCTGCACCGGCCCGGAGGAGCGCAAGGCCCTGAACCTCGCGGCGAACCCGCAGGTGGTGCTGACGACCGGGACGAACACCTGGGACAAGGGGTACGACCTGGTCGTGGAGGGCGAGGCGGTGCGCGTCACCGACGACGGCCGGCTGCGCGCGCTGGCGGCCGCGTGGGAGGCGAAGTACGGCGAGTTCTGGCACTTCGAGGTGCGCGACGGGAGCTTCCAGCACGGCGGGGGAAGCGCTCTGGTCTTTTCGGTGGCGCCCCGCACCGTTTTCGGCTTCGGTAAGGGGGAGCCGTTCAGCCAGACGCGATGGCGATTCACCTGAGGGAGCCTTGCCGTGAACATGAGCCTCGAAGTGATCCTGATGCCGGTCACCGACGTGGACCGAGCCAAGGAGTTCTACCGGGACAAGGTCGGTTTCCATGTGGACCTCGACGGCGAGGTGATGCCCGGCGTCCGGATCGTCCAGCTGACCCCGCCGGGCTCGGGCTGTTCGATCGCGCTCGTGGACGGCCTCCAGGTCCCGACCGGAACCCCGCAGCCGGGCACGTACCACGGCATGCAACTGTGCGTGACGGACGCGAAGGCGGCGTACGAGGAGCTGACCGCGCGCGGTCTGGAGATCAGCGAGCCGGTGCAGTTCGCCCCGCAGGACGGCGCCACGTTCATGTACTTCAAGGACCCGGACGGGAACGGCTGGGCGATCCAGGAGTACCGCCGCAGGGCCACGGAACCCCTCCACCAGGTGCTGGCGCAACTGGCAGAGGGGTAGCCGACCGGCGCCTACAGCACCGGCAGGTTCTTCCGCAGCTCGAAGGCCGTCACCTCGGAGCGGTACTCCTCCCACTCCTGGCGCTTGTTGCGGAGGAAGAAGTCGAAGACGTGCTCGCCGAGCGTCTCGGCGACCAGGTCGCTGCGCTCCATCAGGGTCAGGGCCTCGCCGAGGTTCTGCGGGAGGGGCTCGATGCCCATCGCGCGGCGCTCGGCGTCCGAGAGCGCCCAGACGTCGTCCTCGGCGCCCGGCGGGAGCTCGTAGCCCTCCTCGATGCCCTTGAGGCCGGCCGCCAGCAGGATGGCGTAGGCCAGGTAGGGGTTGGCGCCGGAGTCGATCGAGCGGACCTCGATACGGGCCGAGCCGGTCTTGCCGGGCTTGTACATCGGGACACGGACCAGGGCGCTGCGGTTGTTGTGGCCCCAGCAGATGTACGAGGGGGCCTCGCCGCCCGCGCCGGCCGTGCGCTCGGAGCCGCCCCAGATGCGCTTGTAGGAGTTCACCCACTGGTTGGTGATCGCGGAGATCTCGGCCGAGTGCTTCAGCAGGCCCGCGATGAAGGAGCGGCCGACCTTGGAGAGCTGGTACTCGGCGCCCGACTCGTAGAACGCGTTGCGGTCGCCCTCGAAGAGGGAGAGGTGGGTGTGCATGCCCGAGCCCGGGTGCTCCGAGAACGGCTTCGGCATGAACGTCGCCTGGACGCCCTGCTCCAGCGCCACCTGCTTCATGACCAGGCGGAACGTCATGATGTTGTCCGCCGTGGAGAGGGCGTCGGCGTAGCGGAGATCGATCTCCTGCTGGCCGGGGGCGCCCTCGTGGTGGGAGAACTCGACCGAGATGCCCATCGACTCCAGCATGGTGATCGCCTGGCGGCGGAAGTCCATGCCGATGTTCTGCGGGGTGTGGTCGAAGTAACCCGAGTTGTCGGCCGGGGTGGGGCGCGAGCCGTCGAGAGGCTTGTCCTTCAGGAGGAAGAACTCGATCTCGGGGTGGGTGTAGAACGTGAAGCCCAGGTCGGAGGTGCGGGCCAGGGCGCGCTTGAGGACGTAGCGCGGGTCCGCGAAGGACGGGGAGCCGTCCGGCATCAGGATGTCGCAGAACATCCGGGCCGTGCCGGGGGCCTCGGCGCGCCAGGGCAGGATCTGGAACGTCGACGGGTCCGGCTTGGCGATCATGTCGGACTCGTAGACCCGGGCGAAGCCCTCGATCGCGGAGCCGTCGAAGCCGATGCCCTCGTCGAAGGCCTGCTCCAGCTCGGCCGGGGCCACGGCGACGGACTTGAGGAAGCCCAGCACGTCCGTGAACCACAGGCGTACGAACCGGATGTCGCGCTCCTCCAACGTCCGGAGCACGAACTCCTGCTGCTTGTCCATCTAGCTTCCCCATCCTTGCTGGTCAGGCCGCCTGCCTCCAGTCCCGAGAGAGACGGTCGGGCACCTGAGCATCCCACCACAACACCATTTCATCCGTGTTGCGGACCATGATCGGCAGGCCGACGCCCGGTTGAACGCCTCACGTCCGACAGGTGTACTGTTCTGCCGCCCATCTTGCCTGCTCGGACCCGTATACGTAATGCCGGGCAGGCCGTGAGCTGCCACGCCCCGGTCACCGGCGGAACCCGGTCTTCGGCCATTCCTGTGCCCGCGCTACGAGAGACCACGCCTTCCCCATTACGATCAGCGGACCCGACCGGCCCCTTTTCCCCAAAGGACACAACCCCATGGGCTCCGCCAAGAAGAAGGAATCCGCCGCGCGGCAGGCGCGCATAGCCGAGATGCGGCGTGCCGAGCAGGCTCGCGAGCGCCGCAACCGGATCCTCACGATCGGTGCGAGCGTCGCGGTCGTGGCCGCTCTCGTCGTCGGCGCCGTCGTCATCGTCCAGTCACGCGACGACGACAGCAGCACCGCCTCCGACTCGAAGAACCCGGGCCACTGGACCACGGGCAAGGACGGCGTGAAGACGTGGTCGGCCAAGCTCAGCCAGACCCACGTCACCAAGAGGGTGAAGTACCCGATGACGCCCCCGGCCGGCGGTGACCACAACGCGGTCTGGCAGAACTGCAACGGCGACGTCTACACCAAGGCCCTCGACGACATGAACGCGGTGCACTCGCTGGAGCACGGCGCGGTCTGGGTGACGTACACCGACAAGGCCAAGAAGTCCGACGTGGACGCGCTCGCGGCGAAGGTGAAGGCGACGCCGTACACGCTGATGAGCCCGTACGAGGGCCAGGCCGCCCCGATCATGCTGACGGCGTGGGGCCACCAGCGGACGGTGACCGGCGCGGACGACCCGAACGTGGCGAAGTTCTTCGAGAAGTACGTCCAGGGCGAGCAGACGCCCGAGAAGGGCGCGGTCTGCACGGGCGGTAAGGCGCAGTGAGGCAGATCGGCTGGATCGCGGGGACCGCGGCGGCCGTGCTCGTCGCGGCCGGCGCGGTCACCTACGCGGTCGCGGACGGCGACGACACCACGGCCACGCCCACCGCCGACTCCGCGGACGCGGGCTTCGCGCGGGACATGGCGGTGCACCACCAGCAGGCGGTGGAGATGTCGTTCATCGTGCGCGACCGCACCAAGGACGAGGACGTGCGCCGGCTCGCCTTCGACATCGCGCAGACGCAGGCCAACCAGCGCGGCATGCTGCTGGGCTGGCTCGATCTGTGGGAGCTGCCGAAGGTGTCCTCGGACCCGCCGATGACCTGGATGGACATGGGCGGCATGGCCGACGGCAAGGACGGCGCGCTGATGCCCGGCATGGCGACCAACACCGAGCTGGACGAACTCCGCAAGCTCAGCGGAAAGCAGGCCGAGATCTTCTATCTGCAGCTGATGACCGACCATCACAAGGGCGGCATCCACATGGCCGAGGGCTGTGTCGCGCGCTGCACGGTGAAGGTGGAGAAGGACATCGCGCAGGGCATGGTGAACGCGCAGGAGTCCGAGATCGATCTGATGACGGACATGCTCAAGGAGCGGGGCGCCAAGCCGCGTTCCTAGGGGGTTTCCAGGGAAACGCGGCGGTCCATAGAGGGTTTCCCCTCGGTCCTCATAGCCCGTTAACACTCAAATGGCTTTGTCATTAGGTTAATTGGGTTCTTCTTGGGTTTCGTATTCCCCTGGCATGAACGGTTCGCCGAAAGAGTTGCCCCGGCGAGTGATCCACTCGCGACGAACCGCAACCAGGGGGTTCCATGAGATCCAACCGCGCCAGAACGCGCGCCGGAGTGAGCATGGCAGCGACACTGCCCATGATCGCCGGCGCGCTGGCGCTCGGCATACCCGCGGCGCACGCCTCGGACTCCCCGGCCCGTGACACGCTGGCCGGGACCAAGCCCGCGTGGGCCACCGCGAAGGCCGACAAGGGTGCGACCGCCGACAGTTCGCGGGTCTCGGCCCGCGTCTATCTGGCGGGCAAGGACGCGGCCGGCCTCGCCGAGTACGCGAAGTCGGTGTCCGACCCGTCCTCGGCGGCGTACGGCAAGTACCTGAGCGCCGGCCAGGCGCAGTCCCGCTTCGGCGCGACGAAGGCCCAGGTCGCCGCCGTCAAGTCGTGGCTGACGTCGGCCGGCCTGAAGGTCACCGGCGTCACGCAGCACTACGTCTCCGTCACCGGTGACGTGGCCGCCGCCGAGAAGGCGTTCGGCACCCAGCTGCACAACTACGCCAAGGGCACGAAGACCTACCGCGCGCCGTCGAAGACGGCATCCGCGCCGGAGAGCCTGAACGGCGCCGTCCTGACCGTCACCGGCCTGGACTCCGCCCCGCACAAGGCGACCCACGCCGACCAACTGCCGGGTCCCGGCGCCGTGTTCAAGAACTCCGGACCGTTCTCCTCGTACTACGGCTCCAACATCGCGAGCACGCTGCCGGACGCGTACGGCACGAAGATCCCGTACGCCGTGAAGGGTTACACCGGCAAGCAGCTGCGCGCCGCCTACGGTGCCGGCAAGTACACGGGCAAGAAGGTGCGCGTCGCCATCACGGACGCGTTCGCCTCGCCGACCATCGCCTACGACGCGGCCACCTACGCGAAGAAGCACGGCGACGCGGCCTACAAGACGAGCCAGTTGAAGCAGGTCCTGCCGAACAACTACACCCACACCGGCGCCGACGAGTGCGACGCCTCCGGGTGGTACGGCGAGGAGACTCTCGACGTCGAGGCCGTGCACGCGGTCGCGCCGGACGCGAACATCACGTACGTGGGTGCCGCGTCCTGCTTCGACGACGACCTGCTGGACTCGCTCAGCAAGATCGTCGACGACCACCTCGCCGACATCGTCTCCAACTCCTGGGGCGACATCGAGGCCAACGAGACGCCGGACGTCGCGGCCGCCTACGACCAGGTCTTCCAGTTCGGCGCGGTCGAGGGCATCGGCTTCTACTTCTCCTCCGGCGACAACGGCGACGAGGTCGCCAACACCGGCACGAAGCAGGTCGACACCCCGGCCAACTCGGCGTGGGTGACGGCGGTCGGCGGTACCTCCCTCGCCGTCGGCAAGGGCGACAAGTACCTGTGGGAGACCGGCTGGGGCACCGAGAAGGCCAAGCTGTCCGCGGACGGCAAGAGCTGGACCGACTTCCCCGGCGCGTTCACCTCCGGTGCGGGCGGCGGCACCAGCAAGACGGTCGCCGAGCCTGCGTACCAGAAGGGTGTCGTCCCGGACGCGCTGGCGAAGGCCAACAACGCGACCGGCAACCGCGTGGTCCCGGACATCTCCGCGATCGCCGACCCGAACACCGGTTTCAAGGTCGGCCAGACGCAGACCTTCCCGGACGGCTCGGAGAAGTACAGCGAGTACCGCATCGGCGGCACCTCGCTGGCGGCGCCGGTGATCGCGGCGGTGCAGGCGCTCGCCACGGAGGCGCGCGGCGGCAAGGCGATCGGTTTCGCCAACCCGTCGATCTACGCCAAGTACGGGTCGAAGGTCTACCACGACGTCACCGACACCCCGACGGGGTCGGAGCTCGCGGTGGCGCGCGTCGACTTCGTGAACGGCGTTGACGCGGCGGACGGTCTGGCCACCTCGGTGCGGTCGCTGGGCAAGGACAGCTCGCTGATCGCGGTGAAGGGGTACGACCCGGTGACCGGTGTGGGTACGCCCGCGAACGGCTATGTGGAGTCGTACAAGCTGCACTGACCGGCACAGCAGCCATGGGGCGCGGGACGATCATGTCCCGCGCCCCATCGCGTCGCTCTGACGATTAAACGGATTACACTGGACGCCGTGCCTCCGACTCCGCTGAACTTCCGGTCGATCTACCAGCACGGCTTCGCGCGTGTCGCCGCCTGTACGGGCCACACCGTCATCGCCGATCCGCCCGCCAACGCCGAGGCGGTGCTGCGCCACGCGCGGCGCTGCTCGGACGAAGGGGTCGCGGTCGCGGTCTTTCCCGAGATGGTGCTGTGCGGGTACTCGATCGAGGACCTGCTGCTCCAGGACGCGCTGCTCGACGAGGTCGAGGCGGCGCTCGCGACCGTGGTGGAGGGGTCCGCGGGGCTCCTGCCGGTGCTGGTCGTCGGGGCGCCGCTGCGGCATCGCAACCGGGTCTACAACTGCGCGGTGATCGTGCACCGCGGCCGGATCCTCGGGGTCGTGCCGAAGTCGTACCCGCCGAACTACCGCGAGTTCTACGAGCGCCGGCAGATCGGCGACGGCGCCGACGAGCGCGGCGGTGCGATCCGGGTGGGCGGGGTCGAGGTTCCGTTCGGCGTGGACCTGCTCTTCGCGGCGTCCGACGTCCCCGGTCTCGTCCTGCACGCCGAGATCTGCGAGGACATGTGGGTGCCGGTGCCGCCGAGCGCGGAGGCGGCCCTCGCCGGGGCGACCGTGCTGGCCAACCTGTCCGGCAGCCCGATCACGGTCGGGCGGGCCGAGGACCGCAAGCTGCTGTGCCGTTCGGCGTCCTCGCGCTGTCTCGCGGCGTACGTCTACGCGGCGGCCGGTCTGGGCGAGTCGACGACCGACCTGTCCTGGGACGGGCAGACGATGATCTACGAGAACGGCGTGCTGCTCGCCGAGACCGAGCGGTTCCCGCTCGGAGACGAGTACGCCGTCGCCGACGTCGACCTCGACCTGCTGCGCCAGGAGCGGCTGCGGATGGGCACGTTCGACGACAACCGCCGTACGCACGCGGCCCGCACGGGCGACTTCCGTACGGTCGGCTTCGAGCTGGAGCCGCCGCTGACGGACCTGGGACTGCGGCGGCGTCTGGAGCGCTTCCCGTTCGTGCCCGCCGACGCGGACCGGCTCGCCCAGGACTGCTTCGAGGCGTACAACATCCAGGTCCAGGGCCTCCAGCAGCGGCTCGCCTCGATCGGCGGCTCGAAGGTCGTCATCGGTGTCTCCGGCGGCCTCGACTCCACCCACGCGCTCATCGTCGCCGCCCGCGCGATGGACCGCGCCGGGCGCCCGCGCAGCGACATCCTGGCCTGGACCCTGCCCGGCTTCGCCACCAGCGACCACACCAAGGACAACGCGCACAAGCTGATGAACTCCCTCGGCGTCACCGCGGCCGAGCTGGACATCACGCCGACCGCGCGGCTGATGCTGGCGGAGATGGGGCATCCGTTCGCGTCCGGTGAGCCGGTGTACGACGTCACCTTCGAGAACGTCCAGGCGGGCCTGCGCACCGACTACCTCTTCCGGCTGGCCAACCAGCGCGGTGGCATCGTGCTCGGCACCGGTGACCTCTCCGAGCTGGCGCTCGGCTGGTCGACGTACGGCGTGGGCGACCAGATGAGCCACTACAACGTCAACGGCGGCGTCCCGAAGACCCTGATCCAGCACCTCATCCGGTGGGTCGTCAGCAGCGGCCAGTTCGGCGACGAGACCGGCAAGACGCTCACCGCGATCCTCGACACGGAGATCAGCCCGGAGCTGGTGCCCGGCGAGGAGATGCAGTCGACGGAGTCGAAGATCGGGCCGTACGCACTGCACGACTTCACGCTCTTCCACGTCCTGCGCTACGGCTTCCGCCCGTCGAAGATCGCCTTCCTCGCCTGGCACGCCTGGCGGGACGCGGAGGCCGGCGCGTGGCCGCCGGGGTTCCCGGAGGCCAAGCGGGTGGCGTACGACCTGCCGGAGATCGCCAAGTGGCTGGGGGTCTTCTGCCGCCGCTACTTCGGCTTCGCCCAGTTCAAGCGCTCGGCCATGCCGAACGGCCCGAAGGTGTCGGCGGGCGGCTCCCTGTCGCCCCGCGGCGACTGGCGCGCACCGTCGGACAGTTCGGCGCGGGCGTGGCTGCGGGAACTGGAACGGTTCGAGGAACTGCGGGCGGCGGTCTCGTCGTAGAGCCGGTACGGCCCCCCTCGGACTCAGGGCCCGGTACGACAGCCTCGTCGCAGGGCCCACGCGGTCGCCCCGCCGGCGAGCCGGTATCGCGAGGCCCGCGCGGTCGCCCCGTCGGCGAGCCAGTACGACCGCCTCACCGACGATCCGGCACGGTAGCCCGCGCTCAGGGCTCAGTTCGGCCGCTGCACGGTGGGCCGGGAACGACCGCCCGCGCTCAAGGCCCAGTGCGGCGGCCGCGTCATAGAGCCCGCGCGACCGCCTAACCAACAAGCCGGTACGGCCGCCCGCGCTCAGGACCCAGTACGGCCGCTGCACGGTAGGCCGGGAACGGCCGCCGTGCAGGGCCCGGATCAGCGGCTGAGGCTCGCCTTCAGCCCGTCCGGTACGTGCCCGGCGACGACGCGTTCCCGTGCGGACACCGGCACCGTCGCCCGCCTCCGGTCCACCACCGCCGCCGTGCCCGCCACGCCGAGACCGAGCACGGCGAGTGCCGCTCCTGCCAGGGCCGGGGAGGTGACCCCGAAGCCCGCGGCCAGTGCCAGGCCGCCGATCCACGCACCCCCGGCGTTCGCCAGGTTGAAGGCGGCCTGGTTGGCGGAGGAGGCCAGTGAGGGGGCCGAGGGGGCCTTCTCCATGACCATCAGCTGGAGCGGGGAGCCGGTGACGAAGGCGGCGACGCCGAGCAGGACGACCGCCACGGCCGCGCTCACCGGCGTGCTCATCAGCAGCGGGAACATGCCGAGGACCACGACCAGCGAGACCAGGCCGCCGAACAGGGTCGCCCGCATCGCGTGGTCGGCCAGCCGCCCGCCGACCAGGTTGCCGACCGTCGCGCCCACGCCGAACAGCGCGAGCAGCAGCGTGACGCTGGTGTCGGCGTACCCGGCGGAGTCGGTGAGCATCGGCGTGATGTAGCTGTACGCGGCGAAGAGCGCGCCGAACCCGGCGACGGTCGTGCCGAGGGCCAGCCAGACGGGGAGGGACTTCAGGGCCGCGAGCTCGCCGCGCAGACCGCCGGGCGCCGGCGCCACCCGGTCGTGCGGGATCAGGGCGGCCAGGGCCGCGATCGCGGCGAGGCCGATGGCGCTCACCCCGAGGAAGGTGGCCCGCCAGCCCAGGTGCTGGCCCATGAGCGTGGCGACCGGCACGCCAGCGATGTTGGCGACGGTCAGCCCGAGGAACATCAGCGACACGGACCGGGCCTTGCGCTCGGGCGCGACCATGGTCGTGGCGACGACCGCGCCGACACCGAAGAAGGCGCCGTGCGGCAGGCCGCTGAGGAAGCGGGCGGCCAGCAGCCAGTGGTGGTCCGGCGCGAAGGCGGAGGCCGCGTTGCCGGCCACGAACAGCGCCATCAGCGCGATGAGGACCGTACGGCGGGACATGCGCGCGGTGACCGCGGCGAGCAGCGGGGCGCCGATGACGACGCCGAGTGCGTACGCCGAGACCAGGTGGCCGGCGGTCGGGAGGGAGATGTGCAGGTCGTCCGCGACCTCGGGCAGCAGGCCCATCATGACGAACTCGGTGGTGCCGATGCCGAATGCGCCCACGGCGAGGGCGAGCAGGGCGAGGGGCATGAAGGGCCTTTCGGGGTTGTTCCGGAGCGCTTATGTTCAGCTACGGAACAAAGCCTGGCAGGCCCAGTATTCCAGACGGTTACGACGAGGTGTCCACCTGCAGCCTGGCGGCCACGGGGAGGTGATCGCTGCCCGTCTCCGGCAGGGTCCACGAGCTCTCCGGCTCGACGCCCTTGACCAGGATCTGGTCGATCCGCGCCATCGGGAACGAGGTCGGCCAGCTGAACCCGAACCCGCTGCCGGCCGCGCCCTGTGTGGAGCGCAGCTGGGAGGTGACGGCGTTGAGGGCGCGGTCGTTCATGGTGCCGTTGAGGTCGCCGAGCAGCACGACCCGCTCCAGCGGCTCGTGGGCGATGGCCTCGCCCAGGGCGTCGGCGCTCTTGTCGCGCTGCCGGGCGGTGAACCCGGCCTCCATCTTCACGCGGACCGAGGGCAGATGGGCGACGTAGAACGCGACCTGCCCCTCGGGCGTGGCCACCGTGGCCCGCATGGCACGGATCCAGCCCAGCTTGATGTCGACGGGCTTGACCCCGCTCAGCGGATACTTGCTCCACAGCCCGACGGTGCCCTGCACCGAGTGGTACTTGTACGTCCCCGCCAGCGCCTTCTCGTACGTCGGCACCGCAGCGGCGGTCAGCTCCTCCAGGGCGACGACGTCCGCGCCGGAGGCCGCCACGTCACGGGCGGTCTCGGAGGGGTCGGGGTTGTCGGCGTTGACGTTGTGCGTGGCCACCATGAGGTCGCCGCCGGCGCCGGCCTTGTCGGTGAGCAGCCCGCCGAAGAGGTTGAGCCAGACGACCGCCGGGAGGATCACCGCGATCAGGGCGGTCGCCGACTTCCTTACGAAGGCGAGGACCAGCAGCACCGGCACCAAGAGGCCCAGCCAGGGCAGGAAGGTCTCCGTGAGGCTGCCGAGGTTGCCGATGGCGTTGGGGATGCGGGAGTGCATCAGCATGATCAGCGCGAGGACCAGGGCCAGGGCGGCGAGCACGAGGCCGCGCCGCCAGATCCGCGGGTCGCCGCGCCAGGGGCCGGTCAGTCTGTCCAGCAGGCGTCGGAACCTGGAGCCCCGGCGCTCGGGACCCGAGCCGCCGTTGTCCGTCTCCTCCATGTACGCCTGCTGCGCCATACCGCGTCGCCTCACTGCCTGCCGTGCATCCGTCCGTCCCCCGACGTAACTCAAGACCCTAGGGGATGATCGGTTCCGATCCTGCCGTCCCATGACGGCCGTACCCGCACGAGGACGTACAAGTCGCCGTTCGAGGTTCCGGACACGGCCGCGGAAAGCGCCCTCTGTGACGAAACGCGCACATCGGGGTTACGGGGTCGGCGAACTGACGGAAGGTGAGCTGACGGGGCGTAGACCCTCCAGGACGGCGTCGACTATCTGCTCGGACAGGCCCTCGGGCAGGTCGTCGTCCGGGCGCATGATGGCGCGCACCAGCATCGGGCCGACGAACAGGTCGTTGACGAGTTCCAGGTCGAGGTCGGTGCGGAGTTCGCCGTTCTCCAGGCCGCGCCGCAGGACCTCGAGGCCGACGCGGCGCCGGGGGGCGATGACGGCCTCGTGGTAGGAGGCCCAGAGCTTCGGGCTCTGCTTCATCTGGGCGTGGACGTTGTGCAGGATCGCCGAGGTACGGGTGACCAGCCCGCGCTGCCGCAGCGACTCCAGCAGGACGACGATGTCGTCGCGCATGGAGGTGCCGGGCAGCGGCGGGTCCGGCGGCTCGGCGGTCCGGACGACGTCGACGAACAGCTCTTCCTTGCCGCTCCACCGCCGATAGATGGCGGCCTTGCCGACACCGGCGGTACGGGCGATCCGCTCGATGGACAGCTCCGCGAGCGGGACCCCGTCCTCCAGCAGCTTCATCACCCCTTCGACGATGGCCCGCTCGACGGCTTCGCTGCGGGGGCGGCCGCGGGCGGGGGTGGCGGGGCGGAGGGTGCCTCCGGCTTTGGCGAGGCTGGTCACGTCACTGCGTCCCTTCTGTGGTCCGAGGTGATTGTCCCCCCTCTGGCACCGGCGCCCGGCTACTCCGCCGCCGTCACCAACTCCCGCCCCTGCTCGTCCTTCTCGGCGGCCGGCGGGCGGCCCGGCAGGAACACGGCGCACACCACCGCGCCGAGCACCGCGACGCCCGCGCCCCACAGTGCGGTGACGTGCATGGCGTGCAGGAAGGCGTCGTGGGCCGGGGCGATGAGCGCCTGGCCCCGGGGGCCGAGCTTCTCGGCGACGCCGAGGGTGGCCTCGATGGACTCGCCCGCGGTGTGGCGGGCGCCGGCCGGGAGCAGGCCGAGCTTGTCCTCGATGCCGCTGCGGTAGGCCGTGGAGAGGACCGAGCCGAGGACGGCGATGCCGAGGGCGCCGCCGAGCTGTCGGAAGGTGTTGCTCAGCGCGGACGCGGAACCGGCCTTCTCGCGCGGCAGCGCCTGCATGATGACGACGCTGACCGGGGTCATGATGTGCGCCATGCCGGCACCCATGAGGAAGAACACGACCTCCAGGAGCCAGATCGGGGTGTCCGCCTCGAACGCGGCGAACGCGGCGAGCGTCGCGGCGATGACCAGCAGCCCGGCGGTGGTGGTGGCCTTGTTGCCGAACCGGTCGACCACCAGCCGGGCCCGCGGCGCGAAGATCATCTGCGCGGCGGCGAGCGGCAGCATCAGCAGACCGGTCTGGAGCGGCGAGTACCCGCGCACGCTCTGGGTGTAGAAGACGGAGAAGAACGTCACGCCCATCAGCGCGAAGAAGACCAGCGCGATGGCGCCGATCGCGGCCGAGAAGACCTTGTTCTTGAAGTAGGTGACGTCGATGGAGGGGTGGTCGCTGCGCTTCTCGAACACCACGAACGCGACGAGCACGGCGAGACCGGCGCCGATGGTCGACAGCACCTTCGGGTCCGTGAAGTCGGCGAGCTGGCCGCCCTTGATGATGCCGTAGACGAGCAGGACCAGGCCGACGACGGACAGGACGACGCCCACGGGGTCGATGCGGCCCGGGTTGGGGTCGCGGGAGTCCGGCACCAGCCACAGCATCAGCGCGAGCGCGAGCACCACGATCGGCACGTTGATGAGGAAGACCGAGCCCCACCAGAAGTGGTCGAGGAGCACACCGCCGGTGATCGGCCCGATGGCGATCGCGAGACCGACACCGCCGGCCCAGATGCCGATGGCCTTGGGCTGCTCCTCGCGCTCGAAGACGTTCATGAGGACGGCGAGGGTGGCGGGCATCACGAAGGCGGCGCCGAGCCCCATCAGCGCGCGGAAGGCGATGAGCTGCTCCGGCGACCCGGAGGAGGCGGCGAGCGCGGAGCCGATGCCGAACACGGCGAGCCCGCCGAGCAGCACCCGCTTGCGGCCCAGCCGGTCACCGAGGAGCCCGGCGCTGAACAGCAGGCCCGCGAAGACGAGGGTGTAGGCGTTGATCGCCCATTCCAGCTCGCTCTGGGTGGCGCCCAGGCCGGTCGGGGCGGGGGTCGAGATCGTCTTGATCGCGACGTTCAGGATCGAGTTGTCGAGCACCACGATCAGCAGGCTCAGCATCAGCACGCCGAGGATGGCCCAGCGGCGCCGGTGCACGGCCTCAGGTATACGGGAGCCGGTGAGGGCCGGGTCGGCAGGAGAAGTCATACGGTCGAGACTAGCCGCATTCCGATACGGCACCGTCTCGTATCGGAATTCTTTACGGAGACCTTAAGAACCGGCCCAGGGCGAAGGACCGGCCTAGGGCGGCGGACGTGGGCCGCTCGACGCGTGACCGACGTCCCGTCCCCCGGTCTGGCCGCGCGTGACACGAAGTGCCACCATGGAGGTGATCCGGGGACGCCGTCAGGGCGCCTCGAGATGACTGAAGGAGCCGTTGCCATGACGCAGCTTTCGGCTGCCCCGACGAAGCCCTCCGACGGCAGCAAAGCGCTGTACGGGGGGAAGGGCACCCGCCGCATCACCGTCCGCGACATCGCCCTCGCCAAGGAGCGCGGCGAGAAGTGGCCCATGCTCACCGCCTACGACTCGGCGACCGCCGGCGTCTTCGACGAGGCCGGCATCCCGGTCCTGCTCGTCGGTGACTCCGCGGGCAACTGCCACCTCGGCTACGAGTCGACCGTGCCGGTCACCCTCGACGAGATGACCATGCTCTCGGCCGCCGTCGTCCGCGGTACGTCCCGCGCGCTCATCGTCGGCGACCTGCCCTTCGGCACCTACCAGGAGGGCCCGGTGCAGGCGCTGCGCTCGGCGACCCGGATGGTCAAGGAGGCCGGGGTCGGCGCGGTCAAGCTGGAGGGCGGCGAGCGGTCGTACGACCAGATCCGGCTCCTCGTCGAGTCCGGCATCCCGGTGATGGCCCACATCGGCCTCACCCCGCAGTCCGTCAACGCCATGGGCTACCGCGTCCAGGGCCGCGGCGAGGAGGCGGCGGCGCAGCTGCTGCGCGACGCGAAGGCCGTGCAGGACGCCGGTGCCTTCGCGGTCGTCCTGGAGCTGGTCCCGGCCGAGCTCGCGGCCGAGGTCACGCGCACGCTGCACATTCCGACGGTCGGCATCGGCGCGGGCGCGGAGACCGACGCGCAGGTCCTGGTGTGGACCGACATGCTCGGTCTGACCGGCGGGCGGGTCCCGAAGTTCGTGAAGCAGTACGCCGACCTGCGCGCGGTCATGGGCGACGCGGTGAAGGCGTTCGCGGAGGACGTGGTCGGCGGGACGTTCCCGCTGGAGGAGCACAGCGTCCACTAGAGCCACAGCGGCACAGAGGCAGCCCGCCGACTTCCCCCATCGGCGGGCTGCTGCGCGTTTTCGCGGCCGTCAGCGGGACGGGAATCGGTGGTGTCGGCGGTCTGTCGGCGCTGTCGGTGGCCTGTAGGTCGTTTGTCGGTGGGCCCTGGCAGCGTTCTCGGCATGACGCGAATCGACAACAACCGCAGCGGCGCCGACATCGCCGTCTCCGTGCGGGGACTGGTCAAGCACTACGGCGAGACCAAGGCGCTGGACGGCGTCGACCTGGATGTGCGCGAGGGCACCGTGATGGGTGTGCTCGGGCCGAACGGCGCCGGCAAGACCACCCTCGTACGGATCCTGTCCACCCTTCTCTCCCCCGACTCCGGCCACGCGACGGTCGCCGGGTACGACGTCGTGCGGCAGCCGCGGCAGCTGCGCCGGGTGATCGGGCTCACCGGGCAGTACGCCTCCGTCGACGAGAAGCTCCCCGGCTGGGAGAACCTCTACATGATCGGCCGGCTGCTGGACCTGCCCCGCAAGGAGGCCCGCCGGCGGGCCGACGAGCTGCTGGAGCGGTTCTCCCTCACCGAGGCCGCCAAGCGCCCGGCGAGCACCTACTCCGGCGGTATGCGCCGCCGCCTCGACCTGGCCGCCTCCATGATCGGGCGCCCGGCGGTGCTCTTCCTGGACGAGCCCACCACCGGCCTCGACCCGCGCACCCGCAACGAGGTGTGGGACGAGGTCAAGCGGATGGTCGGCGACGGGGTCACCGTCCTGCTCACCACCCAGTACATGGAGGAGGCCGAGCAGCTCGCCTCCGAGCTGACCGTCGTCGACCGCGGCAAGGTCATCGCGGGCGGCGGCATCGAGGAGCTGAAGGCGAAGGTCGGCGGCCGGACCCTGCGGGTGCGCCCCGCCGATCCGGTGCAGCTGCGCCCGCTCGCCGGTCACCTCGACGGCCTCGGCATCACCGGCCTGGCCACCACCACCGTCGACCCCGAGTCCGGCTCCCTGCTGGTGCCGATCCTCAGCGACGAGCAGCTCACCGCGGTGGTCGGCGCGGTCACCGCGCGCGGCATCACCGTCTCCGCCATCACCACCGAACTGCCCAGCCTGGACGAGGTGTTCCTGTCCCTCACCGGCCACCGCGCCAGTGCCCCGCAGGACACCGTGCCCACCGAGACCCGCGAGGAGGTCGCCGTATGAGCGCCGCCACCCTTACCGCCGACAGCGCCGCCAAGTCCGTCGACGACGTCCGTATCCCGCTGCGCGGGCATCTGCGGCACACCGGCGCGCTGATCCGCCGCAACCTGCTGTGGATCCGCCAGGACCCCGAGTCGATGGCCGACGCGCTGCTGATGCCGGTCATCTTCACCCTGCTGTTCGTGTTCGTCTTCGGCGGCTCGATCGGGCAGGCGCTGGGCGGCGGTCAGGACCAGTACGTCCAGTACGTCATCCCCGGCATGATCGCGATGATGAGCATGACGCTCTCCCAGGGCGTCGGCACCGGCTTCAGCCAGGACTTCAACTCCGGTGTCATGGACCGGTTCCGGTCGCTGCCGATCGGCCGCGGCTCGGTGCTGTTCGCGAAGATCTCCGTCGAGCTGATGCGGATGCTGTTCGCGACGACCGTGCTGATGCTGGTCGCCGTCGCCGTCGGCTTCGACATCACCAACTGGCCGGGACTGTTCGCGACGGTCGCGCTGGCCACCGCGTTCGCCTCGTCGATCATGTGGGTGTTCCTCACCCTGGGCGTGGTCATGAAGAGCGCGCAGTCCGTGCAGGCGATGGGCTTCCTGGTGCTGTTCCCGCTCCAGTTCGGCTCGTCGATCTTCGCGCCGACGACCTCGATGCCGGGCTGGCTGCAGACCTTCACCGACTACAACCCGCTGTCCACGCTGGCGGACGCCGCGCGCGGTCTCATGATCGGCGGTCCCGTCGCGCACGACCTGTGGGTGACGCTCGCCTGGTCGGTGGCGATCACCGCGGTGATGGCGCCGGTGGCGATCCACAAGTTCCGTACGAAGAGCTGACATCGAGCGTCGGCAGGGTTCAGACGAGGGCGGCGGCCTCCCCGGGGGAGAGACCGGCGCCCTCGTCGTACGCCCGGTCGTAGGCCGCGTCGCCGAGCAGGGCACGCAGCTGCCGCTCGGCCCGCTCGCGGGGCTCCCGTTCGTAGGCCGGCATGACGCGCCCGGCCGGCAGCAGCGCGTCGCCGGACCCGAGGCAGCGGGCCCCGTCCGCGGCGCGGCCGACACCGGCCAGGCCGAGGGCGGCGATGTGCAGGTACTGGGCGCGCATGTGCGGGGCGATGGCCTGGGACAGCGGATCCTCGGCCCTGCCCAGCGCCTGGCGAACCTTGTCGAGGCAGGCCTCGAAGGAGCCGCCGGCCACTTCCACATGGGCCTCCGCGCCGAGGATGAAGGCGTCGAAGATGATGAAGTGGGAGATGCCGAACTCCTCGCGCAGCAGCCGGACCTGCTCGCGCGCCTCGGCCACCCGGCCGGTCTGGGCGAGCCGCGCGGAGAGGAAGAGCCGGGCGGCGGGCAGCGCTTCGTTGTGGCTGCCGTCGCTGGAGGCGAGCACCTCGCGCAGCAGCAGCTCTCCCCGCTCGGGCTCCGACTCCATCAGTACGCTGCCGAGCCGGGCCTTGAGCACGGCCTGCTGGGCGCGGGCGCCAAGCCGGGCGGCGAGGTCGATCCCGGCCTCGTAGTCGGCCGCGGCCTCGCCCCAACGGCCCTTGCGCTCATGGGACTCGGCCCGCGCGGCGAGCGCCTCGGCGGTGCCCCACAGGTCACCGAGGCGCCCGTAGATCGCCAGTGCCTCGTCGGCGTCCGCGAGGGCGTCCCCCTCCCATTCGACGCGGTGGGCGAACAGGTTGGCCCGCCATTGCAGGCTCGCGGCGAGTTCCCAGTCGTATCCGGGTGTCTCGCGGGAGGTGCGCACGGTCTCGTCGAGGATCAGCCGCAGCCGCTCCATGTCCCCGGTGAGCATGACGGCGAAGAGCCACAGGGAGCCGGGGATGCGGCAGGTCTGCGGCATGCCGGGCTGGTACGTCTGGGCGATGGACCGCAGCTTCGCCTGCGCCGCCGGGTTCTGCCAGGCCTCCAACTCGGTGTCCATGCAGGCGAGATGGGTCAGATGCAGACCGCGCCTGGCCTCTTCGAGCACCTCTCCGGTCCAGGGCGGCGGGGTGTCCGTGCAGCGCTGCCACACCGGCTGCGCGGGGCGGGCGGGTTCGGGGAACGCGTCGGGGCCGAGGGCCATGACCTCCCGGGACCAGTTGCGGGCCTCGATCTTCAGATCGCGCATCTGCCAGTACCAGCCCAGCGACAGGATCAGGCAGAGGCCCTCCTGCTCGTCGCGTTCGGCGACGGCGAGCCGCAGGGCGGTGCGCAGGTTCTCGTACTCGCGCTCCAGCAGGCCGATGGCGGCGAGTTGACCGGGACCGCGCAGCAGATGGTCGGTGGTGCGGGCGAGTTCGCGGTAGTACGTGAGGTGCGCGCGCTCGGCCTCGGCCCGCTGCCCGCTCTCGTCGAGCCGCTCGCCCGCGTACTCGGCGACGGTCTCCAGGAGCCGGTAGCGCATCTCCCCGCCGTCCGAAGGGGCGGCCACCACAAGGGACTTGTCGACGAGCGAGCCGAGCGCGTCCAGCGCGGCCGGACCGCACACGGCCTCGGCGGCGGCGAGGTCGCAGCCGCCGGCGAACACCGACAGCCGCCGCAGCACGTCCCGCTCGCCCTCGTCCAGCAGCTCCCAGGACCAGTCGACGACGGCCCGCAACGTCTGCTGGCGGGGCAGCAGGGTGCGGCTGCCGGAGGTGAGCAGCCGGAACCGGTCGTCGAGCCGGTCGGCGATCTGACGCGGTGTCAACATCCGTAGCCGGGCGGCCGCGAGCTCGATGCCGAGCGGGAGGCCGTCGAGGCGTCGGCAGATCTCGGCGCAGGCCGCGGCGGTCTGCTCGTCGGCGTCGACCCGGAAACCGGGGCGGGCGGCGCCCCCGCGGTCGGCGAGCAGCCGCAGCGCCACGGGCTCGGGCAGCGGGTCGACCGGTCGCAGCAACTCCCCTGGTACGCCGAGAGGTTCGCGGCTGGTGGCCAGGACCGTCAGCTGCGGGCACCGCTCCAGGAGCGCCTCCGTCAGCCGGGCGGCGGCCTCGACGACGTGCTCGCAGTTGTCGAGGATCAGCAGCATCCGCCGCCTGCCGCAATGCTCGACGAGCCGCTCGACCGGGTCGTCGTGCCGCTCGTTCCCGGCCCGCATCGCCTCGGCGCCGGCCCCGTACAGCACGGTCTCGCGGGCGCCGACGGCGGTGAGCACGGCCTGCGGCACGTCGTCGGGGTCGTCGACGGGAGCGAGCTCGACCAGCCACACCCCGTCCGGCGCGGCGTCCCGCACGGTCTCGGCCGCCTCCTGCGACAACCGCGTCTTCCCGGCCCCACCGGGCCCGAGCAACGTGACGAGCCGAGCGGAGTCGAGATCCCCGCGGATGGCCTCGATGTCGGCTTCCCGGCCGACGAAGGAGGTGAGCCGGGCGCGGAGGTTGCCGGGGGCGGGCAGGCCTCCGGCGGTGCGCCCGGACACGCCGGCCGAGGAGACGGACTGTGACGGGGCGACCGGGTCCTGGGTTGCCGCGGGCCACTGGCCTGCGGCCGCCCCGTGGTCGGCCGTCGGGCCTCGGTCGGCCGTCAGGCGCTGGTCGACCGTCAGGCGCTGGTCGACCGTCGGGCCTTGGTCGGCCATCGGGCGGTGGCCTACCGCCGGGCCCCGACCTGCCCCCGAGCCCTGCTCGGCCGTCAGGCCCTGGTCGGCCCCCGGACGCTGGTCTACCACCGCGTCCCGACCCGCCCCCGAGCCCTGCTCGGCCGCCAGGCCCTGCTCGGCCCCCGGACGCTGGTCTGCCGCCTGGCCCCAACCCGCCCCCGAGCCCCAGTGGGCCCCCGGACGCTGGTCGGTCGCCGGACCCCAGCCCGCCGTCGACCCCGCGCCCGCCACGGTCCCGCGCCCACCTGACGACCTCTGCCCCGCAGCCGGCCCCTGCCCCGCAGCCGGCCCCTGCCCCGCACTCGGCCCCCGCCCCGCCTCCGGCCGCCACGCCGTCGACCCGTTGGCCAGCAACTCCCCGTGCAGCGCGCGGAGTTCCGGGCCTGGGTCCGCTCCCAGTCGGTCCGCCAGCAGCCGGCGTACGTCCTCGTAGGCGGCCAGTGCCTCCGCCGTGCGGCCCGCGTCGCGGAGGGCGCGCAGGCGGAGGGCCTGGAGGGGCTCGTCGAGGGGATGGCTGTCGCAGAGGGCGGTCAGTTCGGGGAGCGACTGTTCGGCGTGGCCGAGGGCGAGGGCGGCGGTGTGGCGGGCGCGCAGGGCGTCCAGGCGCCGGGCCTCCCAACGGGCCGACTCGGCGGTGTGGTCGGGCAGGTCGGCGAGGGCGGGGCCGCGCCACAGGGCGAGGGCGTCGTCGAGGACGCCGGCCGCCTTGGTGGCGTCGCCGTCGGCCAGCGCGCGGGCGCCCTCGCCGGTGAGCCGGTCGAAGCGGTGCAGATCGATGTCGTCGGGGGCAGCGACGAGCCGGTAACCACCGTCCACGGAGGCGACGGCGTCCGCGCCGAGGGCCCTGCGCAGCCGCCCCACCAGCGCCTGGAGCGCGGCGGGTGCGTCGGCGGGCGGGTCGTCGCCCCACACCTCGGCGACCAGCAGCCCCACGGTCACGGTACGGCCGGGCCGCAGCGCCAGCACGGTCAGCAGAGCACGCAGCCGCGCCCCGCCGACCGGAAGGGGGGTGCCGTCGGAACGGAGTGCCTGGGTGGTGCCGAGGATGCGATAGCGCACGGGGTCCATTGTCTCTGGTAGTTCGGGGGCCGGTCACGGGGTTGCGAAGGCGGGCGGGGGCCGTGTCGGGAGCGGGGCGTGTCGGGAGCGGGGCGTGTCGGGAGGGCGTAGGCCTCAGATGGGCATCCGGTCTCAACGTGGCCCTCGGCCCCGACCCGGCGCCGACGCCCGCCGCACCGTACTGAACGTCTCCAGCAGCGCCGCCAACGAGACCCCGTCGATGCCCTCCGTCTCCGTGCCGGGCGGCGCGTCCTCGGGGAGGCCGCTCGCCTCGCGGACGGCGTACGACAGCCAGGAGTCCGTGCCCGGCACCTCCAGTGTCACCATCGCCCCCGCCTCCCGGTCGCCGAACCACTTGGGGCAGCTCTCCACCGACCGCAGCCGCCGCTCCCCCGGCACCGGCTCCCGCGTCAGACTTCCGGGCGTCAGCGGGGCGTACCCCTGGGACACCAGCTGCACGGCCCGCACCCGCCCCCGCACCTCGGGCGGACCGTCGCTGTGAGTCTCGACGGTGAGCAGCCCGACCAGCCGTACCCACTCCGCCGCCCCCTCGATCTCCCCCGCCCCCACGGCGACCACCAGACCGTTCTCGTCGCTCAGCACCGGCACCGCCCCGACCGCCACCGGCCCGGAGACCTTGGTGAGCTGGTCGTACCAGCCGCCGCCGAGGACGTCGTCCGCGTCCCGCAGCAGCAGCGGCCAGCTCACCTCGTCCCCCACCGAGAACGGCGACCCGCAGCACTCCATCTGCCAGTCCTCGTAAAACACATGCCACAGCCCCATGTCCCCCACCTTCCACGGAACCCATGACCGCCCGCGAGACGTTTTCGTCGTACGCCCGGTACGGTCGGGCAGTCCCAGCGCGTGTACGAGAGTCGGGGGAACCCCATGACAGCCACTGCCGCCCGCCGCAGCGACCGGCGGATCAGCCCCGTCTTCGTCGGGATCCTCGCCGTGACGGCGGTGACCGGGTGGGCGACCTGGACCGGGTTCGCCGAGCAGCCCGGGGTGGCGGTGTTCCTGTTCGTGACGGCCGCGTGGATCGTCTCCCTGTGTCTGCACGAGTACGCACACGCGCGGACGGCCCTGCACAGCGGTGACATCTCGGTCGGCTCGAAGGGCTATCTGACCCTGAACCCGCTGAAGTACACCCACGCCCTGCTCAGCATCGTCCTGCCCGTCCTCTTCGTGATCATGGGCGGGATCGGTCTGCCGGGTGGCGCGGTGTTCATCGAGCGGGGGCGGATCCGGGGGCGCTGGCGGCACAGTCTGATCTCGGCGGCGGGACCGCTGACCAACGTGCTGTTCGCGGCCGTGTGCACCGCCCCGTTCTGGCTCGACGCCCTGGACGGCGTGCCGACCGACTTCCGGTTCGCGCTCGCCTTCCTCGCCCTGCTCCAGGTGACGGCGGCGATCCTGAACTTCCTGCCGGTCCCGGGCCTGGACGGCTACGGCGTGATCGAGCCCTGGCTGTCGTACAACGTCAAGCGCCAGGTGGAGCCGTTCGCCCCGTTCGGCCTGCTGTTCGTCTTCGCGCTGCTGTGGTTGCCCTCGGTCAACCACGCGTTCTTCGACGTGGTCGACTCGATCCTGGCGGGCCTGGGGATCAGCGACCAGGAGACCTACTGCGGCCAGGACCTCTACCGGTTCTGGCAGACCAGCGACTACTGCACGGTCAGCCCGTGACCTTGCGCCGCTTCACGTAGTACCAGCACATGTTGCTGGACAGCCCCGCGATCAGCACCCAGACGATCCCCAGGAAGCTGCCCTGTACGAAGGAGACGACCGCCGCGGCGACGGCGAGCAGGCAGACGATCAGGGCGTAGAGGGCGAGGCGGGGCATGAGGACGGTTCTCCTGTCGGGGGACACTGCTGCGCTACGGCGTCCAGTGTCCCCCATCCCCTCACACGTCCGTGACGCGCAACCCCGCATGTGCCTTGTAGCGGCGGTTCACGGAGATCAGGTTGGCGACCAGCGACTCGACCTGGTGGGCGTTGCGCAGCCGGCCCGCGAAGACGCCGCGCATGCCGGGGATGCGGCCGGCGAGGGCCTGGACGATCTCGACGTCGGCGCGCTCCTCGCCCAGCACCATGACGTCGGTGTCGATCTCGTCGATCTCCGGGTCCTGGAGCAGGACGGCCGACAGGTGGTGGAAGGCGGCGGCGACCCGGGAGCCGGGCAGCAGGGCGGCGGCCTGCTCGGCGGCGCTGCCCTCCTCCGGCTTGAGGGCGTAGGCGCCCTTCTTGTCGAAGCCGAGCGGGTTGACGCAGTCGACGACCAGCTTCCCGGCGAGTTCCTCGCGCAGCGACTCCAGCGTCTTGCCGTGCCCGTCCCACGGGACGGCGACGATCACGATGTCGCTGCGCCGCGCGGTCTCGGCGTTGTCGGCGCCCTCGACCCCGTGCCCGAGCTCGTCGGCGGCGGCCTGCGCGCGGTCGGCGGCCCGCGAGCCGATGATCACCTTCTGGCCGGCCTTGGCGAGCCGGTACGCGAGGCCCTTGCCCTGGGGGCCGGTCCCGCCGAGCACGCCGACGACGAGCCCGGAGACGTCGGGGAGGTCCCAGGGGTCCTTGGCGGGCGCCTTCGCGGGGGTCTGTGCAGCACTGTCGGTAGAGGTCATGGGCTGACTTTACGTGCACCTCCCGCACCCCGGCCGATCAGGTGAGCGCGGGGGTGCGCTCCCCCGGACCGATACGGGCGAATTCGAGGGGAACCCGGGGTCCCGGGCGGCCGATTGCGGCAGGATGCGGTCGCATGGACGCCGTACGGGTCGCGTTGCTGCGCGAAGTGCTCGCCGGGACCGAGTGGCTGGGGACGACCCGGCGGTTCGCGGGGGTGCTGCGCGGGTCGGTGGTCTCGCACGGGGGCGGGCTGCTGCTGGTCGGCACCCCGGAGTACGAACCCTGGCATCTCGCGGCCCATCTGGTGGACGAGGCGGCCTGGTCCGGCACCCCGGAGCTGGCCCCCACCCTCGTACGGCATGACGCGCGCCCTTCCGATCCGGCCCATCTGGCCGTCGGCCCCGGCCGGTTGGCGGCGGCGCGGCGCGGCGAGACGCTGCTGTTGGTGGCGCCGGAGGAGCCGGACGCCCCGCTGCTGGAGCGGGTGCACGACGCCCGGCGGGCCGGTGCGACCGTCCTCGCCCTCGGCCCCGGCGAGGGCGGCCTGGCGGCGATGGCCCACGAGTCGCTGGCGGTGCCGGAGGGCACCGACCTCGATCTGGACACCGTGCAGCACCTGGTGAGCGCGGCGGCCGGCGAGAACGCCCTGCCCGCGCCCCGCGGCCCGCGCCGCTTCCGGGACCGGCTCGCCCGGCTGACGGAACAGCTGACGGCACCGCCGCCCGCGCGCTGGTAGCCGGAAATTCGGTTGCCGGGGTGGGCGCCCCGCCGGAGCATGACCGCTCGTGACCGACACCGATTCCGGGGCCGATCCGGCTCCCTCCCGCCTTCGCTCCGTCCTCCCCGACCTCGCCCCTTGGCGGGCCTCCGCCGACTTCCGGCGGCTGTGGGTGTCGGGGCTGGTCTCGTACTTCGGCAGCTTCCTGACGTTCGTCGCGCTGCCGGTGCAGATCAAGGAGCTGACGGGGTCGGCGGCGGCCGTCGGGGCCATCGGCGCGGTGGAACTCGTCCCGCTGATCGCGTTCGGGCTGTACGGCGGTGCCCTCGCCGACGCCCTCGACAAGCGCGGCCTGATCATCTGGACGGAGGCCGGGCAGGGCCTGCTGAGCGCGGTACTGCTGCTCAACGCGCTGCTGCCGCGGCCGGCCGTGTGGCCGCTGTATGTCGTGGCCGCCCTCTCCTCGGCGCTGACGTCGGTGCAGCGGCCCGCGCTCGACTCGCTGTGGCCGCGGATCGTGGCCCACGACCATCTCCCGGCCGCGGCCTCCCTCAACACCTTCCGCTGGACGGTCGGCGGGGTCGCGGGCCCGGCGCTGGCGGGTGTGGTCGTCGCCTACGCGGGCCTCGGCTGGGCCTACGCCGCCGACCTGGCCACCTTCGTGATCTCGGTGGCCCTGATGATCCCGATCGCCGCCTCCCCCGCCGCGCACGAGGCGGCGAAGCCGTCGCTGAAGGCGATCGCCGAGGGCGCCCGGTACGCCTGGGGCCGCAAGGAGTTGCTCGGCACCTATGCCGTCGACGTGGTCGCGATGCTGCTGGCGATGCCGCTGGCCGTGCTGCCGTTCCTCGCGGACGAGCTGGACGCCGAGTGGTCGCTGGGGCTGATGTACGCGACGGTGCCCCTGGGCGCGATGCTGGTGAGCGTGACCAGCGGCTGGACGGCACGCGTCCACCGGCACGGCCGGATGGTCGTCCTGGCAGCCGCCCTGTGGGGCGTGGCGATCGCGGCGGCCGGGGTCGTGGGGAACGTATGGCTGGTGCTGCTGTTCCTGACCGTGGCCGGGGGCTGCGACATGGTCAGCGGGATCTTCCGCGGGGTGATGTGGAACCAGACGATCCCGGACGAGCTGCGGGGCCGGCTCGCCGGGATCGAGCTGCTGTCCTACTCGGTCGGCCCGACCCTCGGCCAGGTCAGGTCGGGCGGTTTCGCCGCCTGGTGGGGGGTGCGGGCGTCGGTGTGGTCGGGCGGGCTGCTGTGCGCGGGCGCGGTGGGACTGCTGGCCCTGTGCCTGCCGAAGCTGATGACGTACGACGCCCGCACGGACGACCACGCGGCACGGGTACGGGCCCAGCGCGAGGCGGCCCAGGCCTCCCCCGCGTCCCCCGCGTAGGGACGATCAGTCGTCCCCCGCCTCGGGACGGTCAGTCGTCCTCCGCGCCCTTGGCGGCGTCATGCCACTTGGGGTCGTTCTCCCACTGGAGGTTGCGCTCGCGGGCGGTCTCCATCGCGTGTTCGGCCTCCTGCCGGGAGGCGTACGGGCCGAAGCGGTCCTTGGCGGGGCAGTCCGGCCCCTCCTCGACCTTCTTGTGCTCCAGGCAGTAGTACCACTCGCCCGGCTTGCCGACCGTGCGCTTCTTGAACAAGGCCATGACCTGCTCCTCTCGCCAGGGACATGTTCCCCCACCGCGGCTCGTTAGACTCGCTGGCATGTCTGGCCAGTCGCTGCTCGTCCCAGGGGAGCTGTCCCCCACCCGTTCCGTGCCCGGAAACATCCGTCGCCCCGAGTACGTCGGCAAGCCCGCGCCGACGCCGTACACCGGTCCGGAGGTGCAGACGCCCGAGACGATCGAGGCGATGCGGATCGCCGGCCGTATCGCGGCCCGGGCGATGGCCGAGGCGGCCAAGAAGATCGCACCCGGCGTCACGACCGACGAGTTGGACAAGGTGGCGCACGAGTACATGTGCGACCACGGCGCCTACCCCTCGACGCTCGGCTACCGCGGCTTCCCCAAGTCGCTGTGCACGAGCGTCAACGAGGTGATCTGCCACGGCATTCCGGACTCGACGGTCCTCAACGACGGCGACATCGTCAACCTCGACGTGACGGCGTACATCGGCGGGGTGCACGGCGACAACAACGCCACCTACCTGGTCGGGGAGGTCGACGAGGAGAGCCGCCTGCTGGTGGAGCGCACCCGCGAATCCCTCGACCGCGCGATCAAGGCGGTCAAGCCGGGCCGCCAGATCAACATCATCGGCCGGGTCATCGAGTCGTACGCCAAGCGCTTCGGGTACGGCGTCGTCCGTGACTTCACCGGGCACGGCATCAACTCGTCCTTCCACAGCGGCCTGATCATCCCGCACTACGACAGCCCGCACGCGACGACGGTCATCCAGCCCGGCATGACGTTCACGATCGAGCCGATGCTGACGCTGGGCACCCACGACTACGACATGTGGGACGACGGCTGGACGGTCGTCACGAAGGACCGCAAGCGGACGGCACAGTTCGAGCACACGCTGGTGGTGACGGAGACCGGCGCGGAGATCCTGACGCTGCCCTAGCCCTGGGCAGGCCGCGGACCCGCCCCCCTGCTGGGGGCGGGTCTTTTCTTGTACGATTTTACCGACAGGCTGTCGGCAAACCTATTGACTTAGGTAAGCCTTACCTCAGAGGATATGGCGCATGGACTCCTTCTCGACAGTCATCCGCACCGCGTCCCACGAACAGCACGTCGAGGCGGAGACCTCGTCGTTCATGAGCGACCTGCTCGGCGGCCGGCTGGGCGTCGACGCGTACGCCCGCTACACCGAGCAGCTGTGGTTCGTGTACGAGGCACTGGAGTCCGGCGCGGACCGGCTGGCGTCGGACCCGGTGGCCGGGCCCTTCATCCAGCCGGAGCTGTACCGGCTGGCCGCGCTGGAGCGGGACCTGGAGCATCTGCGCGGCCCCGGATGGCGTACGGGACTGTCGGCGCTGCCCGCCACCCGGGCGTACGCGGACCGGGTGCGCGAGTGCACCGAGCGCTGGCCCGCCGGATACATCGCCCACCACTACACGCGCTACCTCGGTGACCTGTCCGGCGGCCAGATCATCCGCGACAAGGCGGAGCGGACATGGGGCTTCGCGCGCAAGGGCGACGGCGTGCGCTTCTACGTGTTCGAGGGGATCGCCAACCCGGCCGCGTTCAAGCGGGGTTACCGCGAACTGCTGGACGCGGTCCGGGCGGACGACCTGGAGAAGCAGCGGATCGTGACGGAGTGCAAGCGGGCGTTCGCGCTGAACACGGCGGTGTTCCGCGAGCTGGGAGACGAATTCCCGCTGAGCGCCTGAGACTTGAGTACCTGAGAGGCGACGCCTACCGCTCCGGCTCGCGCTCCAGCACCACCCGGCCGCCGATCTCCACCCAGCCGTAGGGCTGCGGGGCGGTGAGGATCTGGGAGCCCGCGCCCTGGGTGATGTTCAGCGCGCGGCCGAGCAGGTCGGTGAGCAGGATCGCCGCGGCACCCGTCGCCTCGTCCTCGTCGATGCCGTCGTCACGGCCGGGAAAGGCGCGGGCCCTGATCCGGCCGGCGGGCTCGTCCTCCCAGGCCCAGGCATAGATCCACTCCCCCTTGGGCGGTACGGGGAGGTCGTCGACCTCGGCGGCGGAGGCGTACCGGCGCAGGGTCCTCGGCGGGACCCACTCCGCCCGTGCCTCGATCCAGCTGAACTCCCCGTCCAGCCGGGCGCCGACGGGCCCCGCGGGCGTGACGAGTTCCGGCACGTCCAGCAGCCAGGCCGTGCCGACGCAGGGGTGCCCGGCGAAGGGCAGCCGCAGGGTGGGGGTGTAGATGTCGACGACGCCGCGCTCGGGGTCGTCGACGAACACGGTCTCGCTGAAGCCGAGCTTGCCCGCGAACGCCTGGCGTTCGTCCCTGCCGGGCATCACGGAGCCCTCACGGACGACGCCGAGTTCGTTGCCGTATCCGCCGTTGGGCGCACAGAAGACGCGGAGGACGTCGTAGTCAGTCACGGGGGCATTGAAACATTGCGCGGGTGGCAAGGTCTTCCCAGGCAGGGGCTCCGCCGGGGAGCGGCCGTACGGTCGTGGGCTCCGCGGCGTACGGGAGCGAGGCGATCATCTCGGCGTACCCGCGTTCCACGGCGGCCCGGTGCGGAGCGGGGCGGGTCGCGAGGTCGCGCATGCGGTGTTCGTGGTCGTGCGTGAACCGCTCGGCCGCCTCGCGCCAGACCTCGTCGTCGGGCACCTGGCTCAGCACGACGGACTCCGGGGTCCGGCCCTCCGCGAGCGCCGCCACGGCCCGGTCGTGCCCGTCGAGGATGACGAAACCGTCGAGGAAGGTCACCCACCACAGCAGGACGGGCGCGAGGGTGCCCTCGCGGGCGTGCTTGCGGTACGCCTTCACCCGCCCCGCGTCCGGCGCGGAGAGCTGCCGCAGGGGCAGGACCCCGTGCCAGCCTCCTCCGCAGTACAGGCCCAACTGCCCGGACGGCCAGTCCCGTACGAAGTCCTCGGTCCAGATACCCGGCGGGAATCCGGTCCGCAGCGCCAGCTCCCAGCGGCCGTCCCGCAACGGCGTTCCGTCCGCCTCTTCCAGCCAACGCGTGTACTGGTGCGTCCAGTCGAGCGGTGAGCGCTGGTCGGCCGACCGCAGGGGCGGCAGCGGGGAGCGGTAGCCCTCGAGCCGGTGGAGGTGGAATTCCGGACAGCAGCCGGCACCCACCGACCTTCCCAAGAGCAGGGGTTGTTCGCCCTGCCGCAGCGCCAACCGGCGGCCGTCCGCCTGCTCCCAGCTCAACGCGGCCGGGCCGGGACCGCCGCGCACGTTCAGCACCAGCCGTCCTGGCCCCAGCAGTTCCCGACGTCCCCTGTTCATGGGGACCAGTCATACGCCTGTGAGCCGCCTTTGAACTGCTCTTGGGGATTCCTTGGGGTCCGTTTTAAGTCAGCGTGATCGGCTCGTGCCCTTACAGCGTCTATGAGAGGTGAATCACGGCCCGACCGGGTATCACGCAGGTAAGCCTCGGTTAAGTTAGGGCAGCCTCACCAATCCGTGTGAGCGCTGTCACGTGATTTTTCGGCCACCCACAGCCACCCACGGGAGCCCTGCATGCGAGCCGTCCGTCTGTCCGCCGTCACCGCCACCGCCACCGTGGCGGCTCTGACCGCCCTCACCGGATGCACCGAGAAGGGCGCCGACGCGAGCAGTGACCGGGTCATCAACGTGACCGCCACCGACAGCAAGTGCGAGGTGTCGGCGAAGGAGTTCCCGGCCGGGCACGTCGAGCTCGCCATCGAGAACAAGGGCTCCAAGGTCACCGAGGTCTACCTGCTCTTCCCCGACGACCGCATCGTCACCGAGCGCGAGAACATCGGCGCCGGCACCAAGCAGCGGGTCACCGCCGAGGTGAAGGCCGGTGACTACACCATCGCCTGCAAGCCCGGCATGAAGGGTGACGGCATCCGCCAGGACGTCAAGGCCACCGGCGGCACCGCCGCCAAGCGCGACCCGCGCCTCGACAAGGCCGTCGCCTCCTACCGCACCTACGTGCAGGAGCAGGCCGACGCCACCCTGCCGCTCGCCGAGACCTTCGCCAAGGCGGTCAAGGACGGGGACCTGGAGGCGGCTCAGAAGGCTTACGCCCCGTCCCGCATCGGCTGGGAGCGCACCGAGCCCGTCGCCGAGTCGTTCGGCGACATCGACCCCAAGGTCGACGTCCGTGAGGACGGCCTGGAGGAGGGTCAGGACCCGGCCAAGGACTGGACCGGCTGGCACCGGCTGGAGAAGTCCCTCTGGAAGGACAAGAAGCTCACCGCGCGGGACTCCGAGCTCGCCGACCAGCTGATCACCGACCTCAAGGACTGGCAGAAGCGGGTCGGCAAGGCCGACATCACCCCGACCTCCATGGCCAACGGCGCCAAGGAGCTCCTCGACGAGGTCGCCACCGGCAAGGTCACCGGCGAGGAGGAGCGCTACTCGCACACCGACCTCGTCGACTTCAAGGCCAATGTCGAGGGCGCCGAGAAGTCGTACGAGCTGCTGAAGCCCGTCGCCAAGGAGAACGACCCGGCCCTGGTGACCGAGCTGGACAAGCAGTTCGCCGCGATCGACACGCTGCTCGACAAGTACCGGGCGGACAAGACGTCGTACGACTTCACCTCGTACGACAAGGTCGGCGAGGCCGACCGCAAGGAGCTGTCGGACGCGGTGAACGCGCTCGCGGAGCCGCTGTCCAAGCTCGCCGCCGCCGTCGTCGTGAAGTGAGTGGGGGGGGCACCCGATGAGCGAGAACCCGCAGACCGACAACGCACCCGCCCCGTCCCGGCGTTCGCTCATCGGCTGGGGCGGTGCCGGGCTCGCGCTCGGTGCCGTCGCGGCCGGTGGCGCGGTCGCCATGACCCGTGGCGGCGACGACGTCGACACCGTCGCCGCCGAGGCGGGCGCCGCGATCGCGTTCCACGGTCCCCATCAGGCCGGTATCTCCACGCCGGTGCAGGACCGGCTGCACTTCGCCGCGTTCGACGTGACGACCGAGGACCGCGCCGAGTTCGTGCAGATGCTGAAGGACTGGACGGCCGCGGCCCGCCGGATGACCGGTGGACAGGCGGTCGGGGACGGGGCCTTCGGCGGGCTGGCGGAGGCGCCGCCGGACGACACCGGCGAGGCCGTGGGGCTCAAGCCGTCGCGGCTGACGCTCACCATCGGGTTCGGGCCCTCCCTGTTCCAGAAGTTCGGTCTCGCGGACCAGCAGCCCGACGCGCTCGTCGAGTTGCCGCAGTTCGCCGGGGACGCCCTGGACAAGAACCGCAGCGACGGCGACCTGTGCGTCCAGGCCTGCGCCGACGATCCGCAGGTCGCCGTGCACGCGATCCGCAACCTCGCCCGCATCGGCTTCGGCAAGGTCGTCATCAAGTGGTCGCAGCTCGGCTTCGGCAAGACGTCGTCCACCACGCCCGAGGAGCAGACCCCGCGCAACCTCATGGGCTTCAAGGACGGCACCCGCAACATCGCGGGCACGGAGACGGACCGCCTGAAGAAGTTCGTGTGGGTCGACGAGAAGGCCGGGCCGGACTGGATGGTCGGCGGGTCCTATCTCGTCGCCCGGCGCATCCGGATGCACATCGAGACCTGGGACCGCACCCCCTTGCAGGAGCAGGAGGACATCTTCGGCCGTGACAAGGGCGAGGGCGCCCCGGTCGGCAAGGCGAAGGAACGCGACGAGCCGTTCCTGAAGGCGATGAAGCCCGACGCGCACGTCCGGCTCGCGCATCCGACGGCCAACCACGGGTCGACGATCCTGCGCCGCGGCTACTCCTTCACCGACGGCACGGACGGCCTCGGCCGCCTGGAGGCCGGGCTGTTCTTCCTGGCGTACATGCATGACGTCCGCGAGGGCTTCATCCGCATCCAGCGCAATCTGGCCACGGACGCCCTCAACGAGTACATCCAGCACGTGGGTTCGGCCGTCTTCGCCGTCCCGCCCGGCGTCCGGGACAAGGACGACTGGTGGGGCCGGACGCTGTTCTCCAAGGAGGCGTGAGCGACCGTGTTCTCCAACTACCTGATCGGTCTGCGCGAGGGCCTGGAGGCCTCCCTCGTCGTCTGCATCCTCATCGCCTACCTGGTGAAGACGGAGCGCAAGGACGCGCTGAAGCCCATCTGGATCGGCATCGGCGTCGCCGTCGCGCTCGCGCTCGGCTTCGGCTGCGCGCTCGAATTCGGCTCCCAGGAGCTGACGTTCGAGGCGCAGGAGGCGCTCGGCGGCTCGCTGTCGATCATCGCGGTCGGTCTGGTGACGTGGATGGTCTTCTGGATGCGGCGCACCGCCCGGCACTTGAAGGCGGAGCTGCACGGCAAGCTGGACGCCGCCCTCCAGATGGGCACCGGCGCGCTGGTCGCCACCGCGTTCCTCGCCGTCGGCCGGGAGGGCCTGGAGACGTCCCTGTTCGTGTGGACGTCCGTGCACGCGGCCGGCGACGGCACCCCGCGCCCGCTCGTCGGGGCGGCCCTGGGCATCCTCACGGCGGTCGTCCTGGGCTGGCTCTTCTACCGCGGTGCCCTGCGCATCAACCTCTCCAAGTTCTTCACCTGGACCGGCGGCATGCTGGTCGTCGTGGCCGCGGGTGTGCTGGCGTACGGCTTCCACGACCTCCAAGAGGCCGGCTGGGTACCGGGACTGACGAACCGGGCCTTCGACATCTCCGACACCATCCCGCCGGACAGCTGGTACGGCACCCTGCTCAAGGGCGTCCTCAACTTCCAGCCGGACCCGACGGTCCTCCAGGTCACGGTGTGGCTGCTGTACTTGATCCCGACGCTCGCCCTGTTCCTCGCCCCGGTAGGGTTCGCCTCCGGGAAGGGGAAGGTGAAGGTACGCGATGAGCAGGGATCGCAGCCCTCGAAGGCTTCGCAGTCTTGACCAGAAAGCGCTGATAGCGGCCTCGGTGACTGCTTTGTCGCTGACGGCGAGCGGATGCGTGGTGGTGCACGGGGAACGCGAAGTACTCCCCGCGACGACCAAGGCCGAGGCCGCGAAGGCACTTCAGGAGTTCACGACCGCGTACAACGACGCGGACAAGGCGTACGACAGTTCACTGGACGCGGACCATGTCACCGGGCCCCTCGGCGACATCGACGCGGCGCGCCTGAAGGCCGGTTCGGTGACCAGCCCGGACGGCAACCCGTCGCACACGCCGCTGAAGCTGACCGACGTGAAGTACACGATCACCGAGAAGGCGGGCTGGCCGCGCTGGTTCGTCGCGGACGCGGCCGCCAACAAGGGCGGCAGCGCGCGCTGGCTGTTCGTGTTCACCCGGGGCGGCCTCGACGAGCCGTTCCAGGCGGCGTATCTGACGCTGGTCGCCCCGGACGACGTACCGGAGTTCAAGACGGACGCGGACGGCTGGGCCGAGGCGGTCCCCGTGAACTCCACCGAACTGACGGTCGCGCCCGGGGACTTGAGCCAGGACTACGCGACGTATCTCCAGGACGGCAAGGGCAGGGTCTTCGCGGACGGCACGCACACCAGCGGGTGGCGTACCGCGCGGCAGAAGGCGGCCAAGAAGCCGGGCCTGGTCAAGCAGTACATCGACGAGCCGCTCACCAGCGGCGCGTACGCCCCGCTGGCGCTGCGGACCGAGGACGGCGGTGCGGCGGTGTTCTTCACCACGCGCCACTTCGAGAAGCAGACCGCCGCACCCGGCACCTCGGTGCCCGCCCAGACGGCGGCCGTGAAGGCGCTGACGACCGGCGAGGTCAAGCAGTCGCTGACGCTGGAGTCGATCTCCAACGAGATCGCCCTCGACCCGCCGAAGAGCACGGCAGGCGGTCAGGTGAAACTGGTGGGCCGCATCCAGGGCCTGACGGCCGGCAAGGGCGAATAGCCGCTACGGCGTTCAGACTCTCAGCCGCGCAGGGGCCAGGCCGCGGAGGCGTGGTCGGGCTCCGCGCCGGCGTAGCGGGCGCAAGCGTCGGTGAGGACCTCGAGGAGGCTCAGCGGGTCGGGCAGCGGATGTTCGAGGCCGCGGACCCAGTGCACGGACTGGCCTTCACCCGGCAGCTGCGCGGGCGGTACGAGGACGTAGGACCCCCGGCAGTGCCAGCGCAGGCCCGGGTGCTCGTCCGCCGTCTCGGGGTGGCAGTCCAGCTCGCACGGCCACCATTCGTCCTCGTCCTCGGGGGTGCCGCGGGTGAGGGTGAAGAAGAGGAGGCGGCCGTCGCTGCTCTCGGCGACGGGGCCGACCTCGATGCCGGAGGCGAGCAGCCGCTCCATGGCCTCCAGGCCCGCGTCCAGGGGGACGTCCAGGACGTCGTGGACCATGCCGGTGGCGGTGATGAAGTTGGCCTGCGGCTGATGCCGGGCCCAGCGCTCGATCTGGCCGCGGTCGGTGGTGGACTGCGTCTGCCACGCGAAGGAGACGGGGTGCCGGGCGGGGGTCGGACAGCCGACCCGGTCACAGGAACATCGGTAGCCGGGAGCCGGGTGCGCGGCGGGCGCGAGCGGCAGTCCCGCTCCGGCGGCGGCCAGCAGCAGGGCCTCACGGCCGCCGTCGTCGGCGGCCTCCTTGGGGCGGCGCCCGCGCAGCCACTGGGTGAGTTTGCCCTGAAGGCCGGTCCGGCCGCCGAACTCCTGGCTCATCTATCCCCTCGCCTCGCTGTGTGCGGACAGCATGCCCTATGGTCCCACCATCCTGCGCTCCGGGGGGCCGGAGCCGACAACCGGGGTAGGCGGGACAGGGCGTACCGGGGCAATGGATCGCGCGGCATGACCCGCTTTACCGGGATATGGCCCCCTGCCGCACCTACCGTTGTCGGCATGGTCACAAGGATCACGCTGACGGTCCTGGCGTCGGCGGTCTCCCTGGTCCCGCTCACCGGGCCGACGGCCCCGCTGGAGTGGGGCTCCGGCCCGCTGACGGTGGACTCGCTGCCGCGCGTGACGTACGTCGCCCATCGCGGCGGCGCCCGTGAGGTGCCCGAGAACAGCATGTCGGGCCTGATGGCGGCCTACGGCCGCGGTACCGCGCAGGTGCTGGACTTCGACACCCGGATGCTGCGCGACGGCACGCTGGTGGTGATCCACGACCCGCTCCTCAACCGCACGACCTATCTGGGCGGCGAGGTGCGCGGCCTGGACGGCCGGGAGTGGCAGGGCGTGCGGCTGCGGCCGAAGGCGTCCCTGCCGGGCAGCTGGCGCTCGGAGCGGCCGCCGACGGTGGCGGAGGTCCTTGACCGCGTCGGCGGGCGGATCCTGCTGATGCTGGAGGCGAAGGACCCGCGCAGTCTCCGCCCGCTGGCCTCGCTGCTGCGCTCGCGCGGGCTGACCCGCTCGGTCTTCGTGAACTCCAACGACCCGGCGCTGGCCCGGCGGGCGCACGCCCTGGGGCTGCTGACGCAGCTGTGGCGCTCGGCGCAGCAGCTGCGCGGGGACCGGCCCGAGCGGTGGCGGTCGTACGTCGATCTCCTCGACGTCGACTTCAAGGGGCGCGACCAGGATCTGCGGCGGGCGGTGCGGTCCGGCATCCGGTGGGTGTGGGCGCACACGGTGGTCACGCCGGGGCAGCGGGACCGGGTGCTGGCCCTCGGCTGCAACGGCGTGATCACGGACGCTCCGGGACGGCTGGCGCGGGTGCCGGTGCGGGTGCCGGTGCGGGTGCCTGCGCGGCCGGTTCAGCGGGGTGCGAGGCCGTGGAGGGCGTAGTCGACGAGGGTGTCGGTGTACTCGTACGAGATCGGGCCGGTGTGCTGGAGCCAGCGCTGGGCCAGCGGGGAGACGAAGAACTCCAGGGCGATGCGCGGGTCGATGTCCGGGCGCACCTCACCGGCGCGCTGCGCGGCGCGCAGCCGGTCGACGTAGAGCTGGAGGGACGGCTCCATGAGCGTGGCCGCGCACCTGCGGCCGAGTTCCTCGTCGACCAGCCCTTCGGCGGCCAGGGCCCGTGACGGCGCCGCGTACCGGGGGTCCTGCAGCTGGTCGACGGTGGCCCGCAGCACGGCCTTGATGTCGGCGGCGAGGTCACCGGTGTCCGGGATGACGTACGGCTCCTCGCCGGCCTCCCGCGACGCCTGGGCGAAGAGGTCCAGGAACGCCTCTAGGAGGACGTCCGCCTTCGACGACCACCACCGGTAGATCGTCTGCTTGCCGACGCCGGCGCGGGCGGCGATGCCCTCGATGGTGGTCCTGGGGTAGCCGACCTCGACGACGAGCGCGAGGGCGGCGTCGTAGATGGCACGCCGGGACTTCTCACTGCGCCGGGTCGAGTCGGGGGCGGGGGGTTGCTGCTTGGGCATGGGGTGACGGTACCAAGGGGGTGAGACGGGGCGTCTCGTCACGGTGACCGGGGCGGCCAGGCGTCGCCCCAGTCAGCGTCCCGTGCCGCCTTGTACAGGTCGCCGTGGCGTTTGGTGACCGTGGTCCGGGTCAGGTGCTCGTCCGGCTCGCACAGGTCGAGGAGGACCTGGCCCTTGCGGATCTGGGGGCGGCGGACGATGCGGGCGGCGGCCGGGGTGACGGGGAAGCGGGTGGCGGCGACGTAGCTGAACTTCTCGTCCTCGTAGGCGAGGGAGCCGCCCTTGACCTTGCGGTGCAGGGAGGAGCGGCTGACCCGGGCCGAGAAGTGGCACCAGTCCTCGCCGGGGACGATCGGGCAGCGGGCGCTGTGCGGGCAGGGGGCGGCGATGTGGAAGCCGGCGGCGATGAGCCGGTCCCTGGCCTCGATGACGCGGGCGTAGCCGGCCGGGGTGCCGGCCTCGACGATCACCACGGCCTGCGCGGCGGTCGCGGCGGCGTCGACGAGGGCGGTGCGGTCGGCGGGGGTGAGTTCGTTGAGGACGTAGGAGACGGTGACGAGGTCGGTGTTCTCGATGGTGAGCGCTGCTCCGATGCGGGAGCGCTGCCAGCGCGCGGTGCTCAGCGCCGGGTTGGCGCCGGCGATCTCGCGGCCCAGGGCCAGTGCGGGTTCGGCCCAGTCGAGGACGGTGACCGGGCGGGTGCCGTCCCAGGTGGCGGTGACGGCCCAGGTCGCGGCGCCGGTGCCGCCGCCGACGTCGACATGGCTCTGCGGGGACCAGTCGGGGGCGGCCGCCGCGAACTCCTCCAGGGCCGACCGCACGGCCTCGAAGGTGGCGGGCATCCGGTAGGCGGCGTACGCGGCGACGTCCGCGCGGTCGCGGAGGATCGGGGCGTCGGTCGGGGTGGCCCCGCGATAGTTGGCGATCAGCCGCTCCACGGCCTGGGCGGCCTGCCTGGGCGGGAGACCGTCGAGCAGACCGGCGAGGGTGGCACGGAGGGACTCGGCCGGGGGTACGGGGGCGTTCACCCGCTGATTCTATTGGCGGGCCGGTGCTGGTGCGGGCCGTGCGGTTTCTCGCCCCCGCCGCCCTTACCCGTCCCATCCCTGGGGGCTGCGCCCCCAGACCCCCACTGCCGGCCCTGAACGGGCCTCGTCCTCAAACGCCGGACGGGCTGAATGATGCGGACCGGCGTGGAAAAGGTCCTCACTTCTCCCTCACCGCCCTCGCCACCCTCGTCGCCGCCCCCGCCCTCGGCCCGTTCGCCGCTGGGCGGCGTCTTGGGTGGACCGTGTTCGCCAGCAGGACCAGGAAGGTGTCCGTCGAGCGGTCCAGGACCAGGGACGTGCCCGTGAAGCCCGTGTGGCCCGCGGCGCCCCGGCCCGCCAGTTCGCCCATGAACCACGGCTGGTCCAGGGCGAAGCCCAGGCCCGGTGGGGTCAGCAGCAGTTCCACGAAGTCGGGGCCCAGGATGCGGGCCGGGCCGTACGAGCCGCCCGCCAGGATCGTGCGGCAGAACACCGCGAGGTCGTGGGCCGTGGAGAAGAGGCCCGCGTGACCGGCCACGCCGCCCAGCGCCCACGCGTTCTCGTCGTGCACGACACCCCGCAGCATCCCCCGGTCCGCCTTCGCCCAGGGCCGGCGCTGGTCCTCCGTCGCCGCCGCACCGGGGCAGGGGCCGAAGGCCGTGGACGTCATGCCCAGGGGGCGCGTGATGCCGTCGTGGATCAGGACGTCGAGGGTGCGGCCGGTGATGCGCTCCAGGACGTGCTGGAGCAGCAGGAGGTTGAGGTCGGAGTAGCAGTAGGTGCCCGGCACGCCGATGGGCGGTTCCGACTGGAGGGCCGCGAGGCGGGCCGTGTCGTCCGGGTAGTCGTACAGCGGGAGTTCGGGGCGCAGACCCGAGGTGTGGGTGAGGAGTTCGCGGACGGTGATGCCGTGGGCGGCCGCCGCCCGGAAGTCGGGGAGGTACGCGCCCACCCTGGCGTCGATGCCGAGCGTGCCCCGCTCGATCTGCTGGATCGCGGCGACCGCCGTGAACAGCTTGGTGAGGGAGGCCAGGTCGAAGGGGGTGTCCGTCGTCATCGGGACGCGGCTGCGGCGCGGCAGCTCCACGCCCGCGTCCGCCTCCGGGTCGTACGACGCGTAGCGGACCGCCCAGCCCGCCGCCTCCTCCACGGCGACGACCGGCCCCCGGCCGGCCACGACGACCGCGCCCGCGGCCCAGGGGCGTTCGCCGGTGGTGAGGTCATGGACGTCCTGCGCGAGGAGCCGCAGTTCCTCGGGGTCCAGTCCGGCCCGTTCCGGTGTGTCGCTGCGCAGTTTCGGCGCGCTCAGCTCTCCGCTCCCTCCACACTCGCACGTCTGTTCCAAGGACGGCACATTCCCATGAAACAGGTAAGCGCTACCAGTGCTGCCGACAACTGGACGACGGCCATCGGGACCGCGGTTCCCTCCCCGGCGATCCCGACCAGCGGGGAGGCGATCGCGCCGATGAGGAAGGAGGACGTGCCGAGCAGGGCGGACGCGGAGCCCGCCGCGTGCTTGGTGCGCAGCAGGGCGAGGGACTGGGCGTTGGGCAGGGTCAGGCCCATCGCCGACATCAGGACGAAGAGCGCCGCCGCCACCGGGGCCAGGCCGACCTCGCCGAACACGCCCAGGGACATCAGCAGCAGCGCCGCCGCGGCGGCCGTCACGATCGCGAGGCCCGCCCCGAGCACCGACTCCAGGCTGACCCGCCCGACCAGCAGCTTGCCGTTGATCTGGCCCACGGCCACCAGGCCGACCGAGTTGACGCCGAACAGCAGGCTGAAGGTCTGCGGGGAGGCGCCGTAGATCTCCTGGACCACGAACGGCGAGGCCGAGATGTAGGCGAACAGCGCGGCGAAGGCGAAGCCGCCGGTCAGCATGTAACCGGCGAAGGGCAGGTCGGCGAGCAGGGTGCGCATCGAGCGCAGGGCCTCGCCGACACCGCCGACGTGCCGGACCTCCACCGGGAGGGTCTCCGGGAGCCGCGCCCACACCAGCGCGGCGAGCAGCGCCCCGATGACCGTGAGGACGACGAACACGCCCCGCCAGTCCGTCACCCGCAGGATCTGGCCGCCGATGAGCGGCGCCACGACCGGGGCGACGCCGCCGATCAGCATGAGGGTGGAGAAGAAGCGGGCCATGGCGACCCCGTCGTAGAGGTCGCGTACGACGGCCCGGGCGATGACTATCCCGGCCGCGCCCGCGAGGCCCTGCGTCAGCCGGAAGGCGACCAGCATCCCGACGGTCGGGGCGAGGGCGCACAGGGCGGTGGCGAGGACGTAGACGACCAGGCCGATGAGGAGGGGGCGGCGGCGGCCCCAGCGGTCGCTCATCGGGCCGACCACCAGCTGCCCGAGGGCCATGCCGGCGAGGCAGGCGGTGAGGGTGAGCTGGACGGTCGCCGCGGGCGCGTGCAGGGACGTCGTGACCTCGGGGAGCGAGGGGAGATACATGTCCATCGCCAGCGGCGGCGTCGCGGTCAGACCGCCGAGGATGAAGGTGACGAGCAGCCCGGTGCGGCGCACAGCGGGGGCGGCCGCCTCCGTCTCCGGTACGGCCGCCTGGTTCAGGTCCGGTGTCGATGCCCCGCGTTCGGCCATGCGCCCCTCCCTCTCCCGGTGTCTCGCGTGGTCCGGCACCTATGCTCTCAGTTCGTACACAGTGGCGAGGGTCACGCGAACCAACGCGAGCAGGGGCGGGCAGCGGGATGGCGGAGAGAAGCGTGCGCTGGGGCATTCTGGCGACGGGCGGGATCGCGGCGGCGTTCACGGCGGATCTGGTGGACCTGCCGGACGCGGAGGTCGTGGCGGTGGCCTCGCGCAGCGAGGAGTCGGCGCGGGCGTTCGCGGAGCGGTTCGGGATCGAGCGGGCGTACGGGCAGTGGGGTGCGCTGGCGGAGGACGCGGACATCGATGTCGTGTACGTCGCCACGCCGCACTCGGCGCACCGGGCCGCCGCCGGGCTGTGTCTGGAGGCCGGGCGCAACGTGCTGTGCGAGAAGGCGTTCACGCTGAACGCGCGCGAGGCGGAGGAACTCGTCGGGCTGGCGCGGGAGCGCGGGAGCTTCCTGATGGAAGCGATGTGGATGTACTGCAACCCGCTGATCCGGCAGCTGAAGACGCTGGTGGACGACGGGGCGATCGGTGAGGTGCGCAGTGTGCAGGCGGACTTCGGGCTCGCCGGGCCCTTCCCGCCCTCGCACCGGCTGCGCGACCCCGCGCAGGGCGGCGGCGCGCTCCTGGACCTCGGCGTGTATCCGGTGTCGTTCGCTCAGCTGCTGCTCGGGGAGCCGTCCGACGTGACGGCGCGAGCGGTGCTCTCCGACGAGGGCGTCGATCTCCAGACGGGTGCGCTCCTCTCCTTCGAGAGCGGGGCTCTCGCTTCGGTGCACTGCTCCATCATCGGCGGTACGGCGACCTCGGCCTCGATCACCGGCTCCCAGGGCCGTATCGACGTGCCGTACGGCTTCTTCTATCCGGACCGGTTCGTGCTGCACCGGGACGGCCGTGACCCCGAGGAGTTCAAGGCCGACGCGGCGGCCGGTCCGCGCAACAGCCTCAAGCACGAGGCCGCCGAGGTGATGCGGGCCCTGCGGGCCGGCGAGACCGAGTCGCCGCTCGTCCCGCTCGACGGGACGCTGGCCGTGATGCGGACGCTGGACGCGATCAGGGACCGCGTCGGCGTCCGCTACCCGGGAGAGCTCGCCGAGGAGGCCGTCACGCCGGCGTGAACCCGGGGTTGCCCACCTCCGTCACGAAGGAGGCGGCCGTGGTCACCGGCGCCCCGGGCGTGGTGACGTACGGCAGGGTCTTGAAGTCGGCGCGGGCGACGGCCTGGTCGAGGGTGACGGTCGTGTAGCCGCGCCGGCCGTCGTAGAACCTCAGGTGCGGGTTGGCGGCCGTGTAGGTGGCCCAGTTCGAGGGCTTCTCCTCGCCGTCCCTGCCGCTGCTGACCGAGGTGGCGACGAGCTCGGTACCGAGGTTGCGGGAGAACGGGTCGTCGAAGTCGTCCTTGATGTCGAAGGCGTACCCCCGGTGGAGGTCGCCGGTGAGCACCATCAGGTTCTGGATCCCGGCCGCCTTGACGCCGTCGAGGATGCGGCGGCGGGCGGCCGGGTAGCCGTCCCAGGCGTCCATGGAGACCGCGGGCTCGGGGTTGAGGTCCAGTCGGCGCTGCGCGAAGCAGACCTGCTGGGCCAGCACGTTCCACAGGGCCCGCGAGGTGCTCCAGCCGTCCAGCAGCCAGCGTTCCTGCGCCTCGCCGGTCATCGTCCGGGAGGGGTCCTCCGACTCCGGCCCGGGGACGTGCTTGGCGCCGCCGTAGGCCTGGTCTGAGCGGTACTGGCGGGTGTCGAGGACGTCGAACTGGGCCAGCGGGCCCCACTGGAGCCGTCGGTAGAGCTGCATGTCGGGGCCGACGGGCAGCTGAGCCAGGCGCAGCGGCTGGTTCTCCCAGTAGGCGCGGTAGGCGGCGGCGCGGCGCAGCAGGAACTGCTCCGGGGGGACGTCGTTCTCGGGGAAGGAACCGGCGTAGTTGTTCTCGGTCTCGTGGTCGTCGAAGGTGACCACGAAGGGGTGCGCGGCGTGCGCGGCCCGCAGATCCGGGTCGCTCTTGTAGAGGGAGTACCGCAGCCGGTAGTCCTCCAGCGTCTCGGTCTCGTGGTCGAAGAGGGCCGGAAGCGACCGGTCGGTGTAGCTGCGGGCGCCGCCCGCCGGGTCGACGGCGTACTCGTAGAGGTAGTCGCCGAGGTGGAGGACCAGGTCGACGTCGTCCTCGGCGAGGTGGCGGTAGGCCGTGAAGTAGCCGTCGTGGTAGGCCTGGCAGGAGACGGCGGCCAGGGTCACGGCGGACACCGGGCTGTCGGCGGCGGGCGCGGTGCGGGTGCGGCCGGTCTCGCTGAGCCAGTCGCCGACCCGGAAGCGGTAGTAGTGGACGCGGCCGGGTGCCAGGCCCTCGGCCTCGACGTGCACGCTGTGGTGGAACTCCGGGTGCGCGACGGCCGTGCCCCTGGCGGTGACCGTCGCGAACGTCTCGTCCTCGGCGATCTCCCAGTCGACGTCGACGCGTTCGGCCGGCAGTCCGCTGTCGGGCTGGTAGGGGGCGGGCGCCAGCCGGGTCCACAGGACGACCGAGCCGGGCTGCGGGTCCCCGGAGGCGACGCCGAGCGTGAAGGGGAAGTCGGTGATGCGTCTGGCGTCGAGTTCGGCGGCGGCCGCGGTCCCGGTCGCGGGCAGGTCCATGGCGAAGGCGAGGGCGGCGGCCGCGGTGGTCAGGCCCAGGAAGCGGCGGCGGCCGATGTGGCGGGCGGCGGTGCGCAGTTCACGGCTGCGCCCGCCCGGCCGGCCCGGTGTGATGGTCATTCGTTCCTCCCGTCACAGTTGAGGGAGGGGAAGGGCACGGGCCCGGCGCCGACACACGGTCACGGGGGTGGCAGCACCCGGATGGCGGACAGTGGCTTCCGGATCGCGGAGGCTCACCTACGCTGCGCGCTCATGGACACCAAAAACGTGAGGATCGCCGTGGTGACCGGAGCGGGCTCCGGGATCGGCCGCGCCGTCGCCGTGGAACTGCTGCGCACGGGCTGGTCGGTGGCGCTGGCGGGGCGGCGGACCGAGACGCTTCAGGAGACGGCGGCACTCGCGCCCGAGGGCGCCGCTCTCGTCGTACGCACCGATGTGGCTCAGCCGGACGACGTGGCCGCGCTGTTCGCGGCGGCCGTGGACCGGTTCGGGCGGGTGGACCTGCTGTTCAACAACGCGGGGACGTTCGGGCCCGGCGGTGTGCCGGTCGAGGAGCTGCCGTACGACGCCTGGCGGCATGTCGTCGACACCAACCTCAACGGGGCGTTCCTGTGCGCGCAGGCGGCGTACCGGCAGATGAAGGAGCAGGACCCGCAGGGCGGCCGGATCATCAACAACGGGTCGATCTCCGCCCACACCCCGCGCCCGCACTCCATCGCCTACACGGCGACCAAGCACGCCCTCACCGGGCTCACCAAGTCGCTGTCCCTGGACGGACGGCCGTACGGCATCGCGGTCGGGCAGATCGACATCGGCAACGCGGCCACCGACATGACGGCGCGGATGCAGACGGGCGCGTTGCAGGCCAACGGCGAGATCGCGCCCGAGCCCGTGATGGACGTCGCCGACGTGGCGCGCACGGTGCGGCACATGGCGGAGCTGCCGCTCGCGGCGAACGTGCAGTTCGCGACGGTACTGGCGACGGCGATGCCGTACGTGGGGCGCGGCTGAGCCTTACCCGGCGCCACGGCCGACTGACAATTTGCACAAGCGGAATCGTTCACTCCGCACCATTGCGGCCGGTCGCGGACTTATGCTCAACTCCTCTCCACAAGAGCTTCACAGTTGGAGTGGAGACATTCCGGCCACACCGAGGGGGGAGACGGCAGCCGTTCCACCACGCCGGTTGGGGGTGGGCTCCGCGTGGGACCGCGGGGTGCACACCGGCGGGTGGAACGGCTGCCGTGCAGTTTCCGGCCGGGCGGTTCCGTGCCGGTGCGCGGATTCTCAGCTCCCGCACATCGCCTCTCAGGCCCCCCACATCCCTTCCTCACGGCCACTCAACCTTTCGTCCCTAACTTGAGGCCGCGCCCACCACGCGGGCGCCACGAACCTCGAGGAACGGGATGTTTGGCATCTATCTCAAGCGCGAGCTGGGCCGGCGCAAGAAGGCGGCTCTGGTCATCGCACTGGGTCTGGCGCTCGGTATCGCGCTGGTCATCACCGTCAACTCGGTGTCGGCCGGTATGACGCAGGCTCAGGACAAGGTCCTGAAGTCGCTCTACGGCCTCGGCACCGACATGACCGTCACCAAGGCCCGGTCGGCGCCCACCGGCAACAGCTCCGGCAGACCGAACTTCGAGTTCGACGCCAAGTCCGACGACAGTGACGAGGAGCAGAGTTCCGACCGGGTGATGACGCAGGGCGGCCAGGCCCTCAAGGCCGCGCTCGTCACGAAGGTGGCCGAGCAGGACGGTGTCGCGAACGCCGTCGGCGCCCTCACCCTCAACGTCACCAAGGTCAACGGCTCCTTCACCCAGGGCAAGGCGCAGTCCACGACCGGGAACAGCGGGTCGCAGGGCCAGGGCGGCCCCGGGGGCGGCAGCACGGCCGCGCCGCAGGTCCAGGGCGGCGGCGCCTCGTTCGACGTCAACTCCTACTCCGTCGCCGGCGTGGACGTCACCGACCAGACCCTCGGCCCGCTGGCCGGCATGGAGATCACCTCCGGCAAGACGTTCACGGCGGCGCAGACGAACGCGAAGGTCGCGGTGCTCAGCAAGTCGTACGCCAAGGAGAACAAGTACAAGGTCGGCAAGACCCTCAAGATCTCCGGCACCAAGTACACGGTCATCGGCATCGCCACGGCCTCCAGCAACGAGTCCACCACCGACGTCTACCTGCCGCTGAAGCAGGCGCAGACCCTCGCCGACTCGAAGAACAAGGTCACCACGATCTACGTCAAGGCGACCGACTCGAAGCAGATCGACACGGTCAAGTCGACGATCCAGAAGAACATCTCGGGTACGACCGTGACGACTTCGGCCGACCTCGCCGAGACCGTCTCCGGCTCCCTCTCCACCGCCTCGAACCTCGCGACCAGCGTCGGCAAGTGGCTGTCGGTCGCGGTGCTCGCCGCGGCCTTCCTGGTCGCCGCGCTGCTCACCTCGTCCGCCGTGTCCCGTCGGGTGCGCGAGTTCGGCACGCTGAAGGCGCTGGGCTGGCCCAGCCGCCGGGTGACCCGGCAGGTCGTCGGCGAGTCGATGGTCAACGGCCTGCTCGGCGGTGCCCTCGGCATCGGTCTGGGCCTCGCGGCGGCCTACGCGGTGACCGCGATCAGCCCGAAGCTCACCGCACAGCTCGGCAGCACCGGTGGCGGTGGCGGCATGGGCGGCGGCCCCGGCGGCGGTCCGGGTCAGCAATCCACGCAGAACACCATGGAGATCGCGCTCTCCGCGCCCGTCTCGCCGACCACCATCGCCCTCGCGGTCGGCCTCGCGGTGACCGGCGGTCTGATCGCCGGCGCGATGGGCGGCTGGCGGGCCTCGCGGATGCGGCCGGCGGACGCGCTGCGCAGCGTGTCCTGACCCCTCATGAGCGTCCCCCTTACTTACGGAGAGCACCCCATGTACCGACTGACCGGCGTCACCAAGCGTTACTCGCGCGGCAAGGAGACGGTGGAGGCGCTGCGCGGCATCGACCTCACCATCGAGGACGGCGACCAGCTCGTCATCCAGGGCCCCACGGGCGGTGGCAAGTCGACCCTGTTGCAGATGATCGGCGGCCTAGACCGGCCGACCGAGGGCAGCGTGGAGCTGGACGGCGTCGACCTCGCGCGCATCAGCGAGGCGAAGCTGACGCGGCTGCGGGCCGAGAAGATCGGCATCATCTTCCAGTCCTTCAACCTCATCCCGACGCTGACCGCCCAGGAGAACGTCGAGACGGCGCTGGTGCCGCTCGGCGTGAAGCCGGCCGAGCGGCGGGAGCGGGCCGCGGAGGCGCTGCGGTCCGTGGGCCTGGGTGAGCGGCTCGGGCACGCCCCCGCCGAGCTGTCCGGTGGCCAGCAGCAGCGGGTCGCCATCGCCCGCGCGCTGGTGAAGAAGCCGAAGGTGCTGCTCGCCGACGAGCCGACCGGCAACCTCGACGAGTCGATGCGGGACGAGATCATGGCGTTGCTGGAAGGGCTGTGGCACGAGTACGGGCTGACGTTCGTCATGGTCACCCACGACTCGTCGATCGCCCGGCGGGCGCCTCGGCTGGCGACGATCAAGGCCGGGCAGATCACCCTGACCGAACAACGGCGGCAGCAGCAGCAGCAACAGCAACAGCAGTCGTACGCGCAGTACTAGAAGTGCGGCACTAGAAGTGCAGTACTAGAAGTGCCGCCCCCGGCGGGCTGTCACGCCTGGCCGGTCTCGAAGCGGGAGATCTTGCCGTCGTCCTCGACCTCGAAGTGCCACTTGATGCGCATCTCGCCCCAGGTGTCGTTGCTGTAGCGGGCGATGAGGTCGCGGCCGCCACGGGACTCGTTGTCGACCTCCATGTGGCCGTGGGAGGTGAAGATCTCCCGGTCGATCCAGTCGGTGAGGTCGCGGTCGGAACCGTCGTCCGACATGGTCGCGCCGGGGGCGAGGAGGGCCAGGAAGCCGTCGCGGTCGTGCGCGTTGACGGCTCCGACGAAGGCACGGACGGCCGGGTCGCTGAGTTTGGACGTCTGAATCGTCATGCCAGTCAGACTCACACCACCGTTCCGGGCCCGCCACCCGAACGGCGGCCCTGGGAGTCCCCGGGAGGTGTCAGAGGTGCGACGGTGGAAACGCGGGAGGGGCTGTTCTTGCCGTCTTCTCCATCTTCTCCAGGAGTCATCGTGACGACGTACGACCGACGTGATCTGGGCCTGTTGCTGCTCCGCCTGGGAACCGGTGGTGTGCTGGCCGCGCACGGCGCGCAGAAGCTGTTCGGCTGGTTCGGCGGCCATGGTCTGGAGGGAACCGGCCAGTTCATGGAGTCCGTCGGCTATGCGCCGGGCAAGGCCAGCGCGACCGCGGCGGGCCTCGCGGAGGCCGGTGGCGGGACGCTGCTGGCGCTCGGCCTGGCGACACCGGCCGCGGGCGCCGCGGCGGCCGGGGCGATGGCGGGGGCGTCCGCCGTGCACACCCCCAACGGCTTCTTCAACGCCGAGGGCGGGTTCGAGTACGCGGCGACCCTGGGCCTGGCGGCCACGGGCCTCGCCGTCGCGGGTCCCGGGCGGCTCTCCCTCGACCATGCGATCGGCCACGTGTTCGACCGCGGCTGGATGGTCCCCACGGCGCTGGCGGCGACCGCCGCGCTGACGGCGGTGGTCGTGGGGGCGCGGAACCGGCGGGTGCGGGACGGGAAGAAGGAGGAGGCGGAGGGGTTCGACGAGCAGGAGGCACTGTTCGGGGAGGAGTGAGGCCGAGGAGTGACCCGCCTCACCTCTGACTGTCCCACCCGGAACTGCCGTCCCCCGTGCCTCTAGGCTGTGCCCCGTGAACCGTCCCGAGCACCTCCGCCCACGACCGCTTCTGCGGCGGTGGCGCGGGCTGCTCGTGCTGGCGGTGCTGGCCGGGGTCATGGGGATGCACGCCCTGGCCCCCGGCGCCGCCCTTCCGGGCGATCATCCGCACTCCTCCCCGATGGTCGGCGTCGTCTCCGTGTCGGCGGCCCACGACGACTGCGGTGGCGAGGGCCACTGCGGCTCCGGGCATGTGACCCATGCCGACGCGGCCTGTTCCGCGGCCGCGGTGAGCGGGGGTCCTGCGCTGCCCGCCCTGGTGGCCGACCCGGTCGCCGGCGTCGTACGGGACGACGTCCTGCGGGCGTGTGCGGTCGCGGACCCGGACGGGGCCCGCGCTCCCCCGTCCCTGGCGGAACTCCAACTCCTGCGGATCTAGACCCGACTGCCGCGCGCACGTCGTGCGCCTCGGCATGCCCGGAGTCCAGATCCCTTTCATCCAGCAGGAGTTCCAGCATGAGCACCATCCGTACGCGTCGCGCTGCCGTTCTGGCCGTGGCGACCATCACCGCCGCCCTCGTCCTCACCGCGTGCGGGGGCGACGACAGCGGTCACGCGGCCGGCCACGGCACGTCGTCGTCCGCCTCCCCCTCGGCGTCCGCGTCCACCGCCCACAACGCGCAGGACATCTCCTTCGCGCAGGGCATGATCCCGCACCACCGGCAGGCACTGGAGATGGCCGGACTCGCCGCCGACCGGGCCTCGTCCGCGGACGTCAAGGACCTCGCCGCGCGCATCGAGAAGGCGCAGGACCCGGAGATCGAGACCATGTCCGGCTGGCTGAAGGCGTGGGGCGAGGACGTCCCGGCCGCGACCGGGTCGGCGGAGTCGATGCCGGGCATGGACCACGGTGCGGACTCCGGGATGTCCGGGATGCCCGGCATGATGGGCGACGCCGACATGGCGAAGCTGGAGAAGGCGTCCGGCAGGGCCTTCGACACGATGTTCCTGACCATGATGGTCGAACACCACGAGGGCGCGGTCGCGATGGCGAAGACCGAGAAGGCGAAGGGCTCCTATGAGCCCGCCACCGCCATGGCCGACGACATCGTCACCGGGCAGACCGCGGAGATCGAGGAGATGAACAAGCTCCTCGGCTAGCACCTGTCGAGCGTGCCAAGCTGCGTCCATGAGTGATCAGGACCCCGGCATCTGGTCGGGCATCGACGACTTGTGGACGTGGCTCGAGTCGCACCGCCCGTCCGACGAGCCGCCTGCGGACGGGCAACAGAGCCTCCTCCTACGGGTGTTGAAGCTGTCGGAGGAGGTCGGCGAGGTGGCCGAGGCGGTGATCGGGGCGATGAACCGCAACCCGCGCAAGGGCAACTCCCATACCTGGGAGGACGTCGAGAGCGAGTTGTGCGACGTCGTGATCACCGCCTTGATCGCCCTGCGCACGCTGACACCGGACGCCCGCGAGGTCTTCGCCGGGCATCTGGAGCGGGTACGGGAACGGTCGCTGGGCCCCCGCTAGGTCCCACTGGGGAGGCGCCCGGCCTCCTCAACGGCCGTGCGCGGCCGCGTACTCGTGCAGGAACAGGGCCTCCACGTGCGCCATGTGCTCGATCTCGGACGGGTCGACGCTCTCGTTGGGCGCGTGAATGAGACAGCGCGGCTCCTCGACGCCCATGAGGACGATCTCGGCGCGGGGGTAGGTGGTGGCGAGGACGTTGCACAGCGGGATCGAGCCGCCCTGGCCGAGGAAGGCGAGGGGTTTGCCGTAGACCTGCTGCATGGCTTTGCCGAGGGCCGTGTAGGCGGGGCCGTCGGTGGCGGCCCGGAACGGGGAGCCGGTGCTCTCGGTCTCGACCGTCACCCGGGCGCCCCAGGGCGCCGCGTCCGTGAGGTGCTGTGTGAGGGCCTTGAGGGCGGCCTGGGCGTCGGTGCCGGGCGGCACGCGCAGGCTGACGCGGGCGCGGGCGGTCGGTGGTACGGCGGCGGCGGAGCCGACGACCGGCGGGCAGTCGACGCCGAGCACGGTGACGGCCGGACGGGCCCAGAGGCGGTCGGCGACCGTGCCGGTGCCGGTGAGCCGGACGCCGTCCAGGACGCCGGCGTCGGCGCGGAACTGGGCCTCGTCGTAGCCGACGCCGTCCCAAGTGCCGTCGCAGTCGAGGCCGTTGATGCGGGTGGCGCCCGTATCGGGGTCGCGGAGCGTGGCCAGCATCTGGATGAGGGCGGCGAGGGCGTCGGGGGCCGGGCCGCCGAACATCCCCGAGTGGATCTCCCCGTTGAGGGTCTCGACGGTGACGACGAGGTTGGCGAGGCCGCGCAGCGTGATGGTGGCGGTGCCGGTGCCGACTTCGGCGTTGCCGGTGTCGCACACCAGCAGGGCGTCGGCGAGGAACTGCTCCGGGTGCTGGGCGACGTACGCCTCCAGGCCGCCCGTGCCCTGCTCCTCCGAGCCCTCCGCGACGAACTTCAGGCCCACCGGGATGTCCTCGCCGAGCGCCCGGAGCGCGGTGAGGTGCATGACGATGTTGCCCTTGCAGTCGGCGGTGCCGCGCCCGTACCAGCGGCCGTCGCGTTCGGTGAGCGCGAAGGGCGGGGTGGTCCAGGCGTCGTCGTCGAGCGGGGGCTGGACGTCGTAGTGGCAGTAGAGCAGGACCGTGGGGGCGCCGGGCGGGGGCGGGCGGTGGCCGATGACGGCGTGGCTGCCGTCGGGGGTCTCGGCGAGGTGGACGTCGCGCAGCCCGGCCTCGGCGAAGGCGTCGGCGACCCACCGGGCGGCCTTCTGGCACTCCTCGGGCGGGTACTGGCGGGGGTCGGCGACCGAGGGGATGGCGACGAGGTCGGTGAGGTCCTGCTGCGCGCGGGGCATCAACGCGGCGATGGTGGCGGCCAGTTCGGTCGTGGTCGTCATGCGTCCCGCCTCACCGTGTCGTCGGTCTTCAGGTCGTCGAGCCGGTCCTTGAACTTGTCGAGCTTGTCCGGGCAGTAGATCTCCAGGATCTTGGCCTCGGCCCGCAGCGCCTTGGTGTCGCCGATGACCGGCCGCTGGCCCACGAACGCGGCCCCGTTGGAGACGTTGATCTTCCACAGGGCGGACCGCAGGGCGGTCGCGGGGTCCTCACAGACGATGCCGCCGTCGGTGCCCAGCGACCGCTCGATCACCTCGGTGTCGGGGCGCGGATAGCCGGCGTCCTCGGCGGCGTCGGCGAGCTTGTTGGCCTTCTCCGCCGCCTCGTTGGTGGACTTCACGCTCTCGTACTGGATGACGCCGATGATCGCGAGGGCGACGAGGACGACGATGGCTCCGACGTAGACCCACTTGTGCTCGGAGGCGAACCGGGTGGGACTCATGAAGCACTCCCCTCACCGGCGGCCGCTTCCGCCGAACGCCAGCCGGGCTTGCGGAACTTGAGGAAGGCGTACGGGATGAGCAGGCCGAGGACGACCAGCCCGCCGCCGATGAACAGGACGTACGACAAGACGCTGCTGCCGCCGAACTGCGAGGGCGGCACGAAGCCGATCGCGAGTGCCGCGAGGGAGGAGAGCAGGCCGACCGTGCAGATCAGGCGCAGGGCGGGGACGCGGTAGCCCCGGGGGTGATCGGGCTGGGTCTTCCGCAGGCGGACGGCGGCGGCGAACATCAGCAGATACACGATGAGGTACACCTGCGTGGTGATCGTCGAGAAGATCCAGTAGACGCTGGAGACGTTCGGGATCAGCGCGTACATCAGGGCGATGACGGTGGTGACGAGACCCTGGGTGACCAGGATGTTCTGCTGGATGCCGTACTTGTTGAGCTTCTGCAGGTAGGGCGGCAGATAGCCCTCGCTGCGGGAGATCTCCAGCAGACCCTTGGACGGGCCGGCGAGCCAGGTGAGCATGCCGCCCAGGGAGGCGGCCACCAGCATCACGGCGGCGATCGGGGTCATCCAGCCGATGTGGAAGTAGGAGAAGAAGGCGTTGAAGGCCTGCATCACACCGGCGGTGAGGCTGGTCTGGTCGGCGGGCACCACCCAGCTGATGGCCAGCGCGGGGAGGATGAAGATGAGCAGCACCAGCCCCATGGCCAGGAACATCGACTTGGGGTACTCCTTGGCCGGGTCCTTCAGCGACGAGACGTGGACGGCGTTCATCTCCATGCCGGAGTAGGACAGGAAGTTGTTGACGATGAGGACCAGGCTGGCGAGGCCGGTCCACTGCGGCAGCAGGTGGTCGGCGGTCATCGGCGCGGCGGACGGGTTGCCCTGCCCGAGGAAGACGATGCCGAGCACGACGAGAATCGTGCCGGGCACGAGGGTGCCGATGATGAGCCCCCAACTGGACAGCCCGGCAAGGGCCTTGGTCCCCCGCGAGGACACCCACACGCCCGTCCAGTACAGGACCATGATGACGATGGCGGTGTAGAGGCCGTTGGAGGCGAGGGAGGGGTCGATGACGTACGCGATGGTGCTGGCGACGAACGCGAGCAGGCTCGGGTAGTAGAAGATCGTCATCGCGAACTGGCACCACACGGCGAGGAAGCCGAGCGGCTTGCTCAGCCCTTCGCTCACCCACCGGTAGACGCCGCCGTTCCACCCGGACGCGAGCTCCGCCGACACCAGCGCGGTGGGCAGCAGGAACACGATCGCCGGGACGAGGTACAGGAACACACAGGCGAGCCCGTAGACGGCCATCGTCGGGGCGGCACGCAGACTGGCCACCGAGGCGGTGGTCATCAGCGCGAGGGTCACCCAGGTGAGAACGGGGGCGGGGGTGGCCCGTACGGCCGCAGCTTGCGCGGTCTGCGCCCGCTTCGGCATGTCGGCGGGCACGTCCATCGATGCCATGAAGCCCTCCCGGGGCTGGGCAGTTGGGGTGCTGCCAGCGTCGGTTGGTTTCAGGGCGCTCGCATGGCGGCTTAGGCCGTTGGGGTGACGCGAGGAGACGCACCCTCTCACCTTCAGGTCGCCCGTACGGCCCACCCGCCTGGCCGTTCCGGTCCGCTGAACAGGAGGCTGGAGGGGGCCGTCCGTGAGGGCCCTCGAGCGCAGAGGAGGCCGTGGGTGAAGTCGTCGCGTGCGGTCGCCCCGGGCCTCGACGAACTCGCCGGCTTCCTCACCCGGCTGACCCGGCTGCTGCTGAACACCAGCGGCGAGGGTGCGGAGGGCATCGAGGAGACGGTGACGACGACGGCCAGGGCGCTGGGCGGCGAGGTGTCGCTGCTCCTCGTCCCGGACGCGGCGACGCTCACGGTCACCGCGGCGGACGGCGCCGCGCGGACCGTCATCGTGCGGGGCGTTCCGGAGGTCTTCCGGCTGGACCAGGTCACCGCGCTGAAGCCGCTGCTGGCGGACGTGCGGGCCGGTCGTACGGACATCACGCGGGCGGGCGCGCGGCTGGCGGCGATCGAGGAGTCGGGGCCGCCGTATCCCTGGTGGGCGAAGCTCATCGGCATCGTGCTGTTCGCGCTGGGATTCGCGCCGCTGATGCAGTCGACCTCGTACGAGGTGGCGAGCACGGCGGTGCTCGCCACGATCGCGGCGACTCTGGCGGTCGTCGCGGACCGGGTGCCGCGCCTCGCGGCGATCCTGCCGCTGGTCGCCTCCACGGTGATCTCGATCGTCACGATCGAGGTGTTCGCCCGCTCCCCGTCCCACGGCGGCCCGGTCCTGCTGATGCTCCCGGCGCTCTTCTTCTTCGTCCCCGGCGACTACCTGAGCGCGGCGACGGCCGAGCTGGCCGCCGGGCGGATGACGACCGGCGCGATCCGTCTGGTCAACGCGGGTTTCCTGCTCGTGCAGTTGTATCTCGGCGTCCTGCTGGGCGTGTACGCGACGGGCACCTCCACCCGTGCCCTCTTCGACATCGCCGCGGACCCCGATCTGCCGCGCTGGGCGCTGTTCCTGTCGTGGATCGTGTTCACCGTCGGCACGGTGCTCGCGTTCGCGGTGCCGTACCGCCTTTTCTGGCCGCTGCTGGCCCTGGTGTACCTGACGGTCGCCGTGCAGTCGCTGGTCACCAAGCTGATCGGGGAGACGGGCGGCACGTTCGTGGCCGCGGTGGTGCTGACGGCGACGGCCACGGTGCTGGCCCGGGCCCCGCAGCGGCCGCCCCGGCTGGTCCTCCTGCTGCCCGGGTTCTTCACGCTGACCGTGGGTTCTCTGGGCATGCGGGGGCTCACGACACTGGCGGGCGGCTACGTCATCGAGGGCTTCCAGGATCTGCTGAAGCTGGTGACGATCGTGACGGCGATCGCGGTGGGAATGGTGGTGGGAGCGACGCTCGTGCGCCGCGAATGAGCCCCGCGTTTGATTTTCCGGGATTCATCTCGCGAACCCTTCGAAAAGCGCAAGGGAAATGGGATCGCAGGGGATTGCAGGGGACTGCAAGGGATTGCAGAGCCGGCCGGTGATTACCTGGCAGGTAATTGACCCCCCTGGCGCCGCGGGAACACGCTGAAGTTCGCACTCGCCCCATCGGCCATCCGGTCGTGGGCGCCGCTGAACATCCGTGTGTGCGTTGGGAGTTACGAAGGATGACCACCGAGACCGACCGCAGCGCCCCGCCGTCGTCCCCGAGCGCACCGACGACCGCACCCCCGGCCGTACCGCATCGGCTGATCTTGCCGACGGTGCTCGCCGGTGTCTTCATCACCACGCTGGACTTCTTCATCGTCAACGTCGCCATCCCCTCGCTGCAGACGGATCTGCGGGCCGGCTCCTCGGCCATCGAGTGGGTGGTCGCCGGATTCGGGCTGGCCTACGGCGTCGGCCTGATCACCGGCGGCCGGCTGGGCGACCTCTTCGGCCGCCGCAGGATGTTCCTGCTGGGCATGGGCCTGTTCACGATCGCCTCGCTGCTGTGCGGTATCGCGCAGACCAGTGAGTTCCTGGTCTTCTCCCGGGTCCTTCAGGGCTTGGCCGCGGCACTGCTCGCCCCCCAGGTGCTGGCCCTGCTGGGCACGATCTTCACCGGCCCGGCCCGGCTGAAGGTGTTCGCCGGGTACGGCCTGGCCATGGGTCTGGCCGCCGTCTTCGGGCAGCTGATCGGCGGTCTGCTGATCGAGGCCGACATCGCGGGCCTGGGCTGGCGTGCCTGCTTCCTGGTGAACCTGCCGATCTGCCTGCTGATCATGGCCCTGACCGTCAAGCTGGTCCCCGAGTCGAAGGCCGAGGGCAAGCCCGAGCTGGACTTCCTCGGCGTCATCGTGATCACGCTCGCGCTGGTCGCGCTGGTGCTGCCGCTCATCGAGGGCCGCGAGAAGGGCTGGCCGGCCTGGACCTGGGGCTGCTTCGCGGCGTTCGCGGTGCTGCTGGCCGTGTTCGTGGGCGTCGAGCGGTCGATCGCCGCACGGGGCGGCTCCCCGCTGCTGAACATCGCGATGTTCAAGGACCGCGCGTTCGTCGTGGGCCTCGGCTGCCAGCTGGTCTTCTGGATGGGCCAGGCGTCGTTCTTCCTGGTCCTCGCCCTGTACATGCAGGCGGGCCGCGGACTGAGCGCGCTGGAGGCCGGGCTGCTCTTCGCCGCCATCGGCGCCGGTTACATGTACACCTCGATGAACGCGACGAGATTCGCCGCCCGGCTCGGCCGCCAGGTGATCGCCGTCGGCGCCGTGATCATGGCCGTCGGTCTGATCGTCATCGGCATCACCGCCGCCCGGCTCGGCGACGGCGGCCACACCGCGTGGCTGATCCCCGGCCTGGCGATCGACGGTGCGGGCATGGGCCTGGCGGTCGCGCCACTGGCGTCCACCGTGCTCACCCGGGTCAACCCGCAGTACGCGGGCTCGGCCTCCGGTGTGCTGACCACCGGCCTCCAGATCGGCAATTCCATCGGTGTCGCCGTCATCGGCGTGATCTTCTACAACGCCCTCGGCGACCACCCGGTGGCCTCGACCTACGCGCACGCCTTCGACATGGGGATCTGCTTCCTCGTCGGGGTGGCCGCGGCCCTGGCCCTGCTGGTGCAGGCGCTGCCGCGGACGAACGCCGGGAAGTAACTCCCGCGAGTTGCTCCGCCCCCGCACGACCCCCTGGGAGCGGCGGCCCTCGTGCCGCCGCTCCAACACTCACGCAGAGAGAGCTGACGTTGAACGCCGACGACCTGTTGAAGCGTGACGACCTGCTGAAGCGTGACGACCCGTTGAAGCGTGACGACCTGTTGAAGCGATACGTCGCCGTCTGGAACGAGCCCGACGCCGCCGCGCGCGGGGCCGAGGTGGCGAGCCTGTGGACCCCGTACGGCCTCCACCACACCCAGACCCGCCGCTTCCAGGGCACCGAGCAGCTGGTGGCCCGGGTCACCGAGGCGTACGACCAGTTCGTGGCAGGACAGGGCCTGCGCTTCCGGTCCGGGTCCGGGGACAACCCGGTCGGCCATGCCAGCGCGCTGACGTTCAACTGGCTGATGACACCCGGGGACTCCGACACCGTGCTCGCCGTCGGCTTCGACGTCGTACTCCTCGACGACGAGGGCCGCATCATCGCCGACTACCAGTTCAACGAGCCGCCCACGCCCACGGACGAGCTGGACGCGCAGCCGAACGGCACCTGGCGGCCGGCACGGCCGAGGAACCGCGCAAGGAGGTCGCCGACCTCTATCTCCCGGGCGCGCTGTACGTCGACGAGACCGGCGCGCATGAGGGCGTGGACGCCATCGCCGCGGCCCTCGTGGCAAGCGGAGCACGGCAGCGGGCGGGCAGCGCCTCGGCCCAGCACGACGCCTTCCGCTACCCGTGGCGTACGGCGACGGGCGAGACCGGCGTGGACTTCCTGCTCCGCGACGGGCAGGGCCTGGTCCGCGAGCACCGTCGCTTCGCGGGGGCGGGCCGGTGCTCCGCGTGAGCGACGGGTGTCGGGGTGAGCCACGGGTATGGGGCTGAGCCACCGGGATGGGGTTGAGCCCTCTTCGGTGAACCCGCAGCCCCCCAGAACCCTGGTGCGTGAGCGGTGTCTGTCCCCCGTCGCCGCTCGCGGACCGCTCGGGCGACCGTCTTCCACCGTTGTCCCCGACGCCCGGAATGATGCAGGGTGAAGAGATGACCGAGGTGCAGGTGAGCCGGCAAGTGTCCCGCTCCGTGGGTGAGTTGATGCGCCAGTGGCGGGAGCAGCGGGGCTACAGCCAGCTCGCCCTGGCCACCCGGGCCGATATCTCCGCACGTCACCTCAGCTTCCTGGAGACCGGGCGTTCCAAGCCCAGCCGCGAGATGGTGCTGCGACTGTGCCGCCACCTCGAACTGGCGTTGCGCGAGCAGAACCAGCTGCTGCTGGCCGCCGGCTACGCGCCCGCCTACACGGACTCTCCCCTGGATGCCGCCGAGATGCGCCCCGTACACGATGCGCTCCGCCAGATCCTGTCGGGGCACGAACCCTTCCCCGCCCTCGTGGTGGACCGCCACTGGAACATCGTGCTCAGCAACAGCGGTTTCGCACTCTTCGCGGAGGGCGCGGCGCCCCATCTGCTGCGCTCCCCCGTCAACGCGCTCCGCCTCGCCCTGCACCCCGAGGGCATGCAGCCGCGCATCCTCAACTTCCCCGAATGGCGCGCGCAGTTGATGCAGCGGCTGCGGCGACGCGTGGAACTCACCGCCGAGCCGGGCCTGTCGGAGCTGTACGACGAGCTGTGCACGTATCCGGCGGGCCCCGAGCCCACTCACCCACCGCGCAGCGACAACGCCGACCTGACCCTGCCGCTGCGGCTGCGCTACCAGGACATGGAGCTCTCCCTGTTCTGTACGATCGCCACCTTCGGCATGCCCCTGGACGTGACCGTCGCCGAACTGGCCGTCGAGGCGTTCCTGCCGGCCGACGCGGACACGGGCACGCTGCTGAGCCGTCTGCATGCCGCTGCCCCTGCCGGGTAAGAGGCGGACGGTTGTACGTCAACTGGTCAGGGGGCAGGAGCGTGGGCCGATGGAATCAGCCGCTGCCGAAGCCCACCTGACCGCGGACTGATGAAGCCGACGCCAGCAACAAAATTCACAGGCTGGCCCCCCACCCCACACTCACCGAGTGCGTAGCCTTCGACGCCCCGGCCTCTTTCGCGCAGAGCCAACGCTCCTCGCGAACAGAGGCGCAGGAGTGGAAGTGGGCGTACGACCGGCCGCCGCAAACCAGTCACGTCTCACCCCCCAGGTCGTACCCGACTTCCCACTCAGGTGAAGCGAGGGACAGCCTGCCCAGCGGCACCTTGGAGACCACCCAGGACATGGCCCTCGGGTCGACGTCGTCGGCCTGCATGGTCAGCGGGCTTCCGCGATGCCCGTTGCGCCAAGTCGTGCGATTGCCGGGGCGCTCGCCCGAGGCGGCACCGGGCACGTCGGCGTCACCAGCCTGGCTTCTTCCTGTGCCAGAACACATCGGCGGAGGATGATGCCGTCCGTCGGTCGCCGCTCTTCAGCGGTGCGGCCTTGCCGTCCTCGTCCGCATTCCGGCCGATTACCGGCTTCACGTCCACCGGCGAAGACACGCAGGGCAGTGGGCTGACAGGGTCCTGTTGGACAGACGGAGCACGGCTCGTCGTCTTCACCCTTCCAGCAGGTCAGTGACATACCCCTGGAGCTCGGACGGCAATTCCTGAAGATCGATGTCGCGCAGATGCAAGAGGTGATCCACCTGCACATGCCCCGTCGACGTGAGCTCAAGGATCGCGTGAAGCTGAGCCTCCAGCGCCGAATGATCCCTTTCGGAAGCCGCGACTGCGGACAGGGTCGTCGCCAGAGCGGCAGCCTCAGCAGGAGAGTAGGCGCTCGGCCAGTCAGTGACCTCCTCTGACCCTCGCTCCCTTACACGTGGGTCAGCGTCTGTGACCTTGCGCATCAGATCCACGAATCCACTGGCGCTCATGTGACTCTACTTCTCCGGACTAATAGGGCAGCACAAACGGGATCGGCCATGGAATATGGGTGGCATTGGCTGCCTCCGAGTTGTGGTTCGGACTGTTCGGATTGTGGACGTTCCGGTGGTAAAGATTGCCCGCCTCATCTTGGTATTTGCCGCCGATCGATACTCGATAGACGTCACCCTTGGCAGCGTTCGAGCCCGCCGGGGCGGTTCCATCCTTGTCGTGTACCCGGAGCCGGACGGTGTTGCCTGTCACAGGATCCGTCCACTTGTACTCGATGCCCTTCTGGGAACCACCGTTGGGGTGCGGCGTGAGAGTACGCGTGTCGTATTCGGCAGGAAGGATGCTGAGAGGGTCACGTCCCCTCAGGTCCCAGCCGCCGTCCTTGATCCGCTGCGGGTATGGACTGAGACCGAGGGGATCGGTCCATGTGTGCGGGTTGTGGACGTAGGTGGCGGGGTTGGGCGCCGGTTCGAGTCCGAGGGGATCCGCGGTGAGATAGCGGGCGGTTTCGGGGTCGTAGTGACGGAAGTAGTTGTAGTGAAGGCCGGTTTCGGGATCGCAGTAGTGGCCGGGGAATCGCAGCGGTGTGTAAGTGGTGCTGTTCTCGGCCCAGGCGGTGGCGCCCCAGAGAGTGCTGCGGGCACGCCATCCCAAGTGGCCGTGTTCGTCGACGAGTTCGCTGGGGGTGCCGACCAGGTCCGTGATGATTGCGAAGAAGCGGGAGTCGATCTCGTCTTGTGGTGCGTCGGCCGCCGTGATGCGCTCGGTCTGGGAGATGGGATGCAGGCCCTGGTGGTCCCAGGTGATGGTGACCGGGTTCGGCAGCTCCAGTGATGTGGTGGTCTGCTCGCAGAGTGTGGTGCCGTCCCAGGTGAATTCGACGCGTTCGACGACCGTCTCGCCGTCGTCGGCCAGCCGGAGCTTGGCGGTGCGGCGGCCCAGGGGGTCGTAGGTGTAGCGCCAGCGGGTGCCGTCCGGGGTCGTCACCTGGGTGAGATGGTCCTCGGCGTCCCACTCGTAGTGCCAGGTGTCCGGCTTGCGGGACAGTCGGGTCTTCTGACGGAGGACGATGCGGCCCAGGCCGTCGTGCTCGTACCGGACCCTGCCCGCGTGGGTGACTCGGGTGCCGCTGTACGTCCGCTCGCCGATCGCGTCCTGGCCTGGGTGGGATGCCGGCCACGAAGCGAAGAGCTGGTTGCCCGTTTCGTCGTAGGCATACTTCTCTGTCCAGTTGGCCGCGTGGACCCCCGTCACCCGGCCCGCCGTGTCGAGGTCGAAGCGGCGCGTGCCGGAGAGCTGGTCCTCGACGCCGACCAGGTTGCCGTCGGCGCGGTAGGTGTAGGCCCGCTGCTGGACCAGCTGGCCGCTTGTGGTGCTCACCGCCTGAGCGGTCAGGCGACCCAGGGCGTCGTAGCTGTGGGCGATATCGAGCGTTCCACCGATGTTGCGGCCCAGTTCGCGACCTGCCAGGTCGTGGTCGAAGGTGATGCTGCGTCCAGAGGCCACCAGTTGGACATGGTTGCCTGCTGCATCAAATGTCCATGTGCTGGTCGCGCCACTGGGCGTCCGCCGGCCCGCGCGACGTCCCAATGCGTCGTAGGTATAGCTCACCGTGCGGCCGTTGACCGTCTCCTCTCGAACGCGGCCCAAGCCGTCGCGGAGAAGGGAAAGGGTGGCGTCCGGACCTGTGGCGTGCAACAACTGGCCGGTCAGGTCGTAGGCATACGAGGTGATCTGCCCTTCGGTGTCCTTCCGCACCACCTGACCCAGCACGTTCCGCTCGAACATGATCTGCTGGCCCAGGGTGTTGGTACGGCGCCTCAGCAGTCCTGCGGAGTCGTACTCGTACGCGAGTGTGCGGCTGTCGAAGTCAGTCTCGGAGACCAGGTTGCCGACCGCGTTGTACTCGTACGTCCACGTCATGCCCTGCGGGTTGGTGACCTTCGCCAGGCGCATCTCCGTGTCGTGCGTGAATTCGTAGCGGCTGCCGTCCGGGCCGGTACGCGCCGACAGCAGGTCGAAGTGTGTGTACTCGAAGCGGGAAACGGCGCCCATCGCATCGGTGTGGCTCACGCAGTTGCCCTCTGCGTCATAGGTCCACGACTCGGTGGCGCCGTCCGGGGCTACGGATCGGGCCTGCTTTCCATCGGTCGTCCACTCCAGGCGCGTGGTGGCTCCTGACGGGTCTGTGATCGCGGTCACGCGGCCGAAGCGGTCCCACTCATACGCCGTGACGGCACCCAGCGGGTCGGTGACCGCGACCGGCCGTCCAACCGGGTCACACCGGAAGATCGTGGTGTTGCCGAGCGCATCGACAATGGATGTGGCGTGGCCTGCCCGGTCGTACGTCACGCGCGTCGCGGCGCCGGAGGAGTCCGTCACGGCGGTGCGGTTGCCGCGCCTGTCGTACTCGAAGCACCGTGTGGCGCCGTCTGCACCGGTCACCGCGGTGAGCAGATCGAGCTCGTTGTACTCGGCGACTGTTCGGCGGCCGTCCGGCTGGAGGATGGCTGTCACCTGTCCGTCGGGACCGTAGGTGTAGCGGGTCGTACGGCCGAGTGGATCAGTGACGGCCGTGAGTCTGTGTTCGTCGTCCCACTCCTGCAGGGTCACCTGCCCGAGAGGATCGGTGAGGCGGATGAGCCGGAAAGCCTCATTGTGCTCGTAGCGTGTGGTGTGTCCCAGAGAGTCGGTGACGGTGGTGGTGCGGGTGGCGTCGTCGTAGACGAGGGTGCCGGTCAGGAAGCCGTCGCTGCCCTCGGTACGGACGATGCGGCCGTGTTCGTCGTAGGTGTAGGCGTACGTGGTTCCGTTGCGGTCGATCCACGAGGTGATGCGGCCATCGGCGTCGTAGGTGTAGCGCAGGGGCACATCCGACGAGTTGGTCTCCTCGGTCAGGTGGCCGTTCTCGTCGTAGCCGAGAGTGAGCAACGTCGTGCCAGGGCTGTCGGGCGCCGCCGGGTCGAGCAAACGTAGCCCCGTGATGCGGGACAGGGTCGGATGGTGGTCCAGAGCGATGTGGTAGCCGCCGGAGTGGACGACGGCGGTGGGGATGTCGCCCTCGGTGTAGACGACGGTGATGCGGTTTCCGTTGCGGTCCTGGATGTGCTGCAGGGGTAGGTCGATCGCCGTGTCGTCGGCTGCCGAGACCGGGCTGTGGAAGACCTGGGTCAGACCGGTGTCGGGGTCGGTGACGCGGATCGCGCCGTCGGTCTCGTCGTCCCAGGACAGCGTCAAGCGGGAGCCGGGAGTCTCCGGGCGGACCGGCGCGTTGGTCTCCGCGTCCGGGCGGGGGAAGCAGATACGAGCGCCGTCCGCTGCCGCGTAGACGAAGCCCTCGTCGTCCGCTTGCACACGCTGATCGAGTGTGGAGGCCCAGGACGGGCCGAACCAACCGCCCCAGCGGTAGGAAGAGATGTGAGTGCGTTCCAGGATCAGCGGCAGGACACCCGGCAAGTCGGCATCCACCCGCGGCAGGGCCATGGCGCCGGTGGCCACGTCGATCGGGTCCCGCACGAACGTCTTGATTGCGTTGCGGATCGAAGCGGGCAGTTTGTCGAAGCCCGGGCGCATCGATAGACGCTCGAAGGTGGCGCAGTTCAGATTCAGCGCCTTCCTCAGCTTGGCCAGGTCGGCCGGCTTGAGCGCCTTCAGCCCCTTGCCCAACGCCTTGCCGAGCACCCCGAAACCGACGCCCAGCAGGGCGCCCTCGGCGAGGATGCCGGCCAGCTTCTCCGGGTCTTTGAACGCCGCCGGGTCCTTCAGCAGCGTGTCGAACGCGGCGAACTCCGCGCCCCCCTTGGCCATCTTGGCCACCGCCGCGACGCCACGGATCTCCTTGAGCGCCTTCAGCGCCCGCTCCACCGCCCGGATGACCTCCATCACCCCGCGGATCGCGGAGGCCAGGGCAGTGCCCTCCTTCTCGATCCGGGCCACCAGCGCGACCACCTTGACCGCCCGCGAGCCGGCCATGAGGGAGGAGACGACAGCCGAAGCGCCGCCGGTCAGCACGGACAGCGCCAGGCCCGCGATCTCGAACTCGGCGATCTCCGCGACCAGCACGCCCATCTCGGTGAGCAACTCGTGTGCCTGGTCCGCGAAGTCGTCCAGCGCCTTCGCGCCTTCGCGCAGCGCGTCCGCCATGTCCGTGGCCTGCTTACGCGCGGCCTTGGAGCGCTTGTGGAAGGCTTTGGCGGCCTTGCCCTCCCACTCCACGTCGGCCATCGCCTTGCGCGCGGCCTCAGCCGCATCGTCCAGGCCGGTGGCCAAGTGACGCCACTTCTTGGCTATCTCGCGCACGCCATCCGGGTCGACGGCCGGGTCGGTGATGCCCAGGAACTCCAGACCACTGGCGAGGTTGTCGCCCATCATGTGATTGAACTTGTTGACGTAGTGCAGGGGGTTGAGGTCGACCACGCCCCGATCAGCCCTTCTTGGCGCGGGCCTGGGCCGCCAGCAGGAGGTCGAGCAGGTCGAACGCGTCGGATATCTCCCCGATCAACTTCGCCTCCGCTTCCCACTCCTCGTCCAGCTGTTTGGTGAGCTTGGCGAGAGTGTTCATGCCCTCCTCGATCTCACTCTTCACGCCCAGGAGGGAGCCGAGCGCATCCAGGTCGTGCGAGGCCGACTTGAACTCCTGCAACGGCTTCGTGGTGTGATGCCCGACCGCCCGCAGCCCCGTCGCCGCCTTGTGCATGGACGCCGCTTCCTTGCCCAGGTCAGCCACGCCACCCCACCCCCGTACTTCACTCTGTGCACATGCCAACTTCGCGACCCTAACCAGGCAGGGTCACCGGAAGGCAAGGCCCACACCAAGGATCGGCAAATCGCCTTCTCTGGTCGTCACGCGATCGCCCCGTAGGAGTGCAACGAATGTGTCTCCGCCGGTGGCCGCAAAGGACGCCACCTTGAGGGGATAGCGAAGGGAACGGTGGCAAACGAGAACCTGACCGCGCGGAACCCGTTCACCGACCGCGCACTACGCTCCGAACTCCACGCGGAACTGACTGAGTTGGAGGGCATTCGACATTCCGGAGGGGAAGCTGGAGCTACGCCCCAACATCGCGGGCGTGACCGACGCGCGCGTCCCGCGTGCCGACGTGAGCCGACTGCGTGACGCCGAACCCAACCACTACCGACACGAGATCCAGAGAGCCAGATCCCAGCTCTTCGTGGCCACTACCCGGGCCCGCGACAGTGTGGACGTCTTCTGGCACGGCAGGCCCAGCCCGTTCCTGGACAGTTCGTGGGTGGGAACCGAGCACGGGGGTAGGTGACACCCGGCTCGCGGCGAGCTCTCGCCTTGGGCCACCTGCCCTCCGGCTGCCGAGACGCCGACGCGGTGGCGTTGCCGTTGGGACCGGGAGTACTCGGCCGTCCCGTATGTCGCTTCCCTCATCCCCAACACCTGTACGTCACGTAGAACCTCGCGAAGTGGCTCCACGCCACCACGGCCTGGTTCCGAGGCTCTCGCGTCCTGCCTTTCAGCCGTAAGGCGTTCTCTTCCAGCCACTCCTTCACATCGTCGACACCGGCACTCCCCTTCACCTCGTTCCAGGCGGGATGACCCTACGCGCTATGCGATCAAGCCCGAACAGGCCGAGCAGATTTCGTTGCCATCCAGAGTCTCGCCAGGTCCTCCGAAACGGACTTCCAACCATGCGCACGGCCAACGCTCGCGGACTCATTGCACCGCCCCGCTCATCCCCAGTGTTCCTCCTGGTAGCGCAGGAGGTCATCGCCGTGGAGTTGCTTGGTGGCGTTGCCGACCCGGACCCAGAAGTCGGTGGCGCCGTTGCCACCCTTGGCGGGCTTGGCGAACACCGGCCTACCCGCCGCGGCGACGCTGATCTGACAGACGACGTTGCCAGAAATTTCGGGGAACCGTACGCGGACGGTGGTCGCTGTCGGGGTCGACAGGCTGTCGTCGAGGAGTTGGCGTACGAAGAGCTCGTACCCGTCGACGCTGGCCTGCGACTCCAAAGTGGCGATGTCGTTCTCAATGCCCAGGACAGTCCCGTCGTCGGCGACGCCGATATACAGGTTTCCGCCCTCGCCGTTCAGGAAGCCGCAGACGGCCTTGACAATGTTGTGCCGTAGGGACTTGTCGGCCTGCTGTGTGTACACGTTCCAGCGGGCGCTGGCCTTGAACTCGGTGCCCTGAGACTCGCCGGCGGCGATCATGTCGGCCGGGGTGGTCGGGACGTACGCAGAGCGTTCCCCCGTGAGGGTTTCGAACGCTTCCCGCACAACCTTGGCGATCAGCTGGCGCCGCCGTTCCAGGAAGGTGAAATAGTCGAGTTGCTCCCAGCCAACCGGGAGCGCGTGCCACCGCACCTGCCGCTCGAGCACCTCCGGATCCATCGCGTCCGTGATTCTCGGCCAGTAGTCATGTGGTCCGTCGGTGTGGGACTGCTTATCCGCCGGCCACGTCACGTAGGCCATGTTGGCAATGGCATTGACTTGGCGCCGGTCGGTGATACCCAGTCCGGCGAGCGCCTTGCGGTGGAACAGGTTATCCCTGTCAACAGCCTTGGCGGGTTTGACTGAGGGGTCCAACAGATCACGGATTCGTTCGACGCCGAAGAGCATTTCGGCGTCAAGGATGTTGAGCGCCGCCTGGTAGGCGAACAGCACCGGTGAACGCGACGAGGAGGTGTCCAACCGGTTCGGCAGGGAGATGTCCCAATAGTCGCCGGTGAAGTTAGCTGCAATGATCCGGTCGAGTTCCGCGGTGAAGGCTCGGCCGTCACCTGGCGGCAGACTGCCTATGCGCCCCAGGTCGAACTCCATCTGTGACTCCGGCGAGTTGGAGTACCGGCCGGTGGTGTGTGCCATGAAGAACCACCGGCCGATCACGGGACGGAGTTCATCGGCCGCCAGCCCGAAATCGTGGCGTCCGATCAGCCAGATCGTGTAGCTGTACAGCAGGGCGTTGTCAGAGGTGATCATCTTGCGGCTGCGGAAACCTGCCGCCGCGACGCACTGGAAGAACTCGTGCCAGCTGGTCAGGTCCAGGACCTTCGTGTGTGCTTGGGCGAGCCGGTCGAACTGCTCCTGCCGTCGAGCGGCGGTGACCTTGCCGGTTTCGAGGTCCTTTCCTCGTAGGACGCTATAGACGTGCTGCAGCCGGGCGCGCCGGAAGGCGACAGCGACGGCTACACGCAGCAGTTGGTCCGGGCTGGGATCCAGAAAGGCGTTCCGAGGGCTCGGACCGGGAAGTCCAGCGATCACCGCGCTGCGGCTGAAGTCTTCGAGCTGGCGACGCCCCTTCTCCCAATGCACCGACATCAGGGTGAGGATGAAGTCAGACTGGTTGAGCTTCACACCCTCGGAGTTGATGCGCACGAAGATGTCGGCAACCTGCTCCTCGTTGGCCGAAGCGCCCAGCTCCACAACCTGGAAGCGAAACTCGTGCAGGTCCCGGACCCTGTCTATGCGTTCTTCGAGCTCATCCTTGGCAGCGTCCGACAAAGGCTGACCGCTGGCCTGTTCGAGTCGCTGGAAGAACTGCCGAACGGTGGGTTTGTAACCGCCTCGGCTCCAGAGCGCAGTGATGTCCGGAATGAAGTGAGCGTCACGCTCGATCGCCGCGTCCGTGACCTCGAACGTCTGGTCCTCCGGGTGAAACGCGATGCGAACGTTGATCTCATCGAAAGACTTAGTGACGATCTTACGCCCGGTGAGTACGGCGAACAGTGCAGTGAGCCGCTGCTGCCCATCAACGACCAACAGCTGGGGTGTTCGATCGCCAGCTTCCGTTCCGATCTGCCGCGTCCCCACCTCAGCGCCGGTCTCCCAGAACATCAGGGTGCCGATCGGGTAACCCCGGTACATCGAGTCGAAGAGATCGCGGGTCTTCGCCGCAGACCAGACGAACGGGCGCTGAATGTCGGGGAGTCCGATGCGGCCGCCTTCGATGTTCTCGATCAGGTGCCGGAGCGTGTAACCAGTGTCCCGATACAAAGTAGGTGGCACAGCCGAGGGCTCCTAACGTCCGAGGGCAACTGGTCGGCGGAAGCGGTCAGAACGTGGGATCAGCATCAAATTTTTACCACGTGGACACGCTGCGGCGCATGGCCAATGGCGCTCGCAGCAAGGAGGGATGCACGGCGGCGGGACCCAACTAGGGCGATTTTCGGGTGCCATGAGGATGAGCCTCGCGGGAGGGCATCGTCGTGCGTAACGTGGCTTCGCCGAGAGACCCTCGCACGGCGCGCTCCGCGCGGACCGCGGTGGCGAAACGACGGACTCAGCGACAGTCGACTCATGTCGACATCGGTTGACGATCATGCACGATGAGGACTGGAGCGCACCCCAGATACAACTTCCCTTCTGCTGCGGGATGTCGTCAATATCCGCGAGCCGCGGCGGTTCGGTCCGACCGCAGTGGAGCCACGCCGGACGAGGTCATCACGCACCGGCGGGTCGGCCTTCTTGTTCCGGCCCCGTCCCTTGCCGAACACGCTCCACCAGCGGTTGTCCCGGCAGATCCACCACACGCCCCGGTCCGCCATGCCGAACCCTGCGGCGTGGACTTCGGCAGCCAGGAACTGGTAGCCGCACTCCGGGTCGTCACGGTCGGCATCGAACAGGACGTTCTCGCGGCACGCCTCTTCGAATGCGGCAGGGGACACCGGCTGATCGAGCGAGCGATAGGCGGGCTGGCGGGCGAGCCTGAGGGCCCGGCACGAGACACGGACACCGTCCGAGCCTCTAAAGCACGTCAAGCAGCTTCATCGGAAATAAGTCCGTTGAGCAGCACCGGAGCCAACTCGACCCTGCTTCCGTGACACCAGCCCTCTACGCGTGGGACACACCGGACAATACTGCTGAGTGCTCTCGACGCTTCCCGTCCCGCCGTCCGCTGCCTTCTGAGCCCTCTTACACCCCCAAGGTGTCCAAAATGACCCGTATACCCCGCGACGGATTGGACACGCCGGGCAATGCACGAGGGCGAATTCGGCCCGAATGGTTTGTTCAAGAACTAACCATCGCATCTGACCTGCAGAAACGCGAAGCGGCAGACGAGCCGAGCTATACGCCGGGTTCTGTGCCGAGGGTCCTCGCGGACGTCTCGGCGACGGCCATCCATCTAGGACCGGCGTTGCCACCGGCCTCGTGCGGTCTACCCGGGAACTCGGGCGGGCAGCCCTCGGACGTTCCCGCAGAGCCGCCCCTCTTTCGAGAAGGCGGCCCCTTTTGACCTTGCTCCAGGTGGGGTTTACCTAGCTGCCCAGGTCACCCTGAGCACTGGTGGTCTCTTACACCACCGTTTCACCCTTACCCGGCACCGAAGCGCCGGGCGGTTTGTTTTCTGTGGCACTGTCCCGCGGGTCACCCCGGGTGGCCGTTAGCCACCACCCTGCCCTGTGGAGCCCGGACGTTCCTCGGGAAGCCCCCGTCAAGGGGACTCCACGCGGCCGTCCGCCCGGCTCGTCTGCCGTGTCGACCATGTTACCGGGCGACCAGAGCGCCGGACTCCAGACGCCGTCGCCAGTACCGACCCCGCCAGGATCAGGACGAAGGCCACCCCCACCCCCGCCGTCAGCTCCTCCCCCAGGAACAGCGCCCCCGCCGCCACCGCCACCGCCGGGTTCACGTAAGTGATCACCGTCGAGCGCGTCGGGCCCACCTCCTTGATCAGCTCCAGGAAGGCCACGAAGGCGACCGCCGTGCAGATCACTCCCAGGCCCGCCAGAGCCAGAAGAACCGAGGCAGAGGGCATGGACGACGGCCACGTCGCCCCCGCCGCCGGTGCGTACACCACCGCCGCCAGTGCCAGGCACGACGCCGTGAGCTGTAGCGACGGGACGTCCTTCAGATGCCGTGCCGCTATCAGTGGCGCCGTCGCGTAGCCCACCACCGTCACCAGCACCTCCGCCATCGACCGCGCGTCTCCCCCGGTCAGATGCGGCACCGTCAGGACCCCGACCCCCGCCAGGCCCAGCCCCAGCCCCGTCACCCTGCGCGCCCCCAGCCGCTCCGTCGCCCCGAAGAAGCGGGCGAGCGCCACGCCCACGATCGGCACCCCGGCGATCAGCAGACCCGCCGTCGAGCTCGACAGATGCCTCTCCGCGTCCGTCAGCGTGAACCACGGGCCGATGATCTCTATGCATGCGAAGGCCAGGAGCGGTTTCCAGTGGGCCCGGACCGTCGCCGGCAGCCCCCGCGCCGCGAACGGCAGCAGCAGCGCCGCCCCCAGCGCACACCGCGTGAACACCACGAACGACGGGGACAGCGGAGCCTCCACCGCCACCTTGATCATCAGGTAGGGGATACCCCACACCACTCCCATCAGGGAGAACAGGAACCAGCCGCGTGCAGTCATACCGCCATGCTCGTCGCGTCGTCAGCGTCCGTCTTGAACGCTGTTGCGGTACGCCGCCGGCGTCACCCCCAGCACGCGCCGGAACCAACGGGTGAGGTGTGCCTGGTCGGCGAAGCCCACCGCTGCCGCCGCCTCCGCCGGGCGCAGGCCCGATTCCAGCAGGGTCCGGGCTCGGTGGACTCGGTACTGCGCCAGCCAGGCGTACGGGGGCAGGCCCATCGTCGTGCGGAAGGCCCGGAGGAGTTGGTAGCGGGACAGGCCTACGTCCTCGGCCAGCGTCGCCAGGGACGGAGGGGCCGTCAGTTCGTCCGCCAAGCGGTCGCGTACGAGCAGCGCGATTCCTTCACCGCCCGGCACCTCATCGCATGTCGCCCGTGCCGTCGAGTGGCGGCGGGCCAGTGCCGTCAGGAGCCATGGCAGGCGCGACTCCGCCTCCAGCGGGTCGGGGCAGGCGCTGAGTTCCGTGTGGGTCAGGCGGAGGGCCGTAGCCAGTTCCGGGTCGTCTATCAGGGGCTCGCGGAAGTGCGGGAAACCGAGCGTGCCGTCGGCCAGCAGGGGCGTCGCCGCGTACAGGGCGCGGTACGCGTAGCCGTCCGTCGCGTTTCCCGGGCCTCCCGTGTGCACCTCTCCGGGTGCCAGTACGACGATGCTGCCCGGGCCGGTGCGGATGTGCCCGCCGCGGTAGTCGATGATCTCCGAGCCGCCGACGCACACGCCGACCGTGAACTCGTCGTGGGCGTGGGGTGCGTAGACGTGTTTGTCGAAGCGGGCCGTGAGGAGGTCCAGGCGGGGGCCACAGCGGCCCAGCCGCGCCCGAGTCCACAGTGCCTGTTCCACGCCGCGCCCCCTGTCCGTCGTCCTCAGGATGCAACGCCGGGGTGGTCAGAGAAAGTCCGCTGTCTCCAGGTCGAAGGAGAAAGGAGAAGGGTGCGGGGAGGGTGAGGGGCTTCACCATTCTCGGCCGCCAACAGTCCATCCACAGCGCCCGCTTCCACGCCGACGACCCGCCGTCCTCGTATCTCTCCTACGCGCGATCACGCAGGCACGAACCGCACCTTCGCCGCCCCCGGATCGGCCTGCGACAGCCTGACCCGCAGGCGCTCCCCCAGAGGGAGATCCTCCCCTTCGATCCCGTCGATGCGCCCGATCACCGCCGGCGACTCCAACAACACCACCCCCACCGACGGCCGCCGCTCCTCCACCTCCACCACGCACCCGTCGAAGACCTCCCCCACCCGGTCCTTCAACAACGCGGCCTCGACAATGTCCACGCACTCCCGCTCGACCGTGCCCGCACGCCTGCCGCCCTCGGCCATCTCCTTCGGGAGCGACTCCAACGCCGACAGCACCCACTCCGGCGGCGCCTCCCCCGCCACCGCCGCCAGGCAGATCTCCGACGCGTAGCGGTCGGCCAGGCGGCGCAAGGGGGCCGTGCAGTGGGCGTACGGGGCTGCCACCGCCGCGTGGGTGGTGAGCGGCGGGAGGACGCCGTCGCGGAAGACCGTGTAACCCGCACCCCGCAGCAGCGTCGTGCACTCCTGCAAGAACGCCGCGTGGTGCGGGTCATGCGGGTCCAACGACCGTACGAGCGCCGCGTACGAGACATGGTGCGGCCAGTCGATGTGCAGGGCGCGGGCCGTGCGGCGCAGGCGGCCGACCGCACCGTCGGGGGCGGCGGGGAGCGTGCGGAGTACGCCCGTGCCGTGCGCGAGCATCAGATCCGCCGCCGCCATGCCCGTCAGCAGGGAGATCTGGGCGTTCCAACCGTCCGCGGGGAGCGGGGCTCGGTACGTCAGCTCGTACCCCCCGTTCCGCTCGACGATCTCCTGCTCGGGGACGTTCAGGGAGATGCCGCCCCGGGCCACCTCCAGCTCCTCCCGCAGCCGGCCGACCACCTTCAGCAGCGCCAGTGGCTCCTCCGCCGTACCCCCGTCGATCTCCTTCTGCACGCCCTCGTAGTCGAGCTTCGCGCGGCTGCGGACGAGTGCGCGGCGTACGTCCACCTCCACCGGCCGACCCTCCGCGTCCAAGTCGATCGTCCACAGGGCCGCGGGGCACGTCTGGTCCGGCAGCAGGCTGGCCGCGCCCTCGCTCAGTACGGGCGGGTGCAGGGGGACCTTCTCGTCGGGGAAGTACAAGGTCATCACCCGGCGGTGGGTCTCCTTGTCCAGGGCCGATCCGGGTACGACGAACGCGGCGACGTCGGCGATGGCGTACCGGACGCGGTAGCCGGTGCCCCGGCGGGAGAGGTGCATCGCCTGGTCGAGGTCCACCGAGGTGGGCGGATCAACAGTGAAGAAGGGGACGTCGGTGGCGTCGTACGTCGGGAGTACGGGGGGACGCTCGGCGTCGGCCAGGGCCTCGGGCGGATAAGCGTCCGGTACGCCGAGTTCCGTGCGCAGTGCGGTGAGGGCGGCCCGGAGAGGGGCTTCGGGGGCGCCGGACACGCTGATGTGGCGGCGGGGCATACCAGCGAGCGTAGAGCGGGGGGCGCGGGGTGGCACGCCGTACGCTATGGCGAAGCCAGACGTGAAGGAGATCCCACCCGTGCTTGTCCTGCTGCCGCCGTCCGAAGGCAAGGCCTCCTCCGGTCGTGGCGCCCCTGTGAAGCTTGAGTCCTTGTCGCTGCCGGGGCTGACCGAGGCGCGGTCCGCCGTGCTCGCCGAGCTCGTCGAGCTGTGTGCGGGGGATGAGGAGAAGGCGCGCGAGGTGCTCGGGCTGAGCGAGGGGCTGCGGGGTGAGGTCGGGAAGAACGCCGAGTTGCTGGGCGCCGGGGCGCGGCCCGCCGGGGAGATCTACACCGGTGTGCTCTACGACGCGCTCGGGCTCGGCACGCTCGACAGCGCCGCGAAGCGGCGGGCCGGGCGGCAGTTGCTCGTGTTCTCCGGGTTGTGGGGAGCCGTCGGCACAAACGACAAGATCCCCTCGTATCGGTGCTCCATGGGCGTCAAGCTGCCGGGGCTCGGGGCGCTGGGTGCGCACTGGCGAGGGCCCATGGCCGAGGTCATGCCGGAGGTTGCCGGGGCAGGGCTCGTGCTTGATCTGCGGTCCTCCGCTTACGCCGCCGCGTGGAAGCCGAAGGGGGAGGTGGCGGGGCGGACCGCGAGCGTGCGGGTGCTGCATGCGCCTACGCGGAAGGTGGTCAGCCACTTCAACAAGGCCACCAAGGGGCGGATCGTACGGAGTCTGCTGACCGCGGGCATCGCGCCGGCGGGGCCTGCCGAGCTGGTGGAGGCGCTGCGGGACCTCGGGTACGTCGTCGAGGCGGAGCCGCCCAAGGGGGCCGGGAAGGCGTGGTCGCTGGATGTGCTGGTGGACGAGATTCACTGAGGCCACCAACCCGTCACACCAAGGGCATTGCAGCATGTGCAATGCCCTTTGCACATACTGCACCACGACGGCATGCTGCCCTCATGACCTCCCCGAACGCGACCATGTCCCTGCTGGACCTCGCCCCCGTCGTGCCCGTCGTCGTCATCGAGGACGCCGCCGACGCCGTACCGCTCGCGCGGGCGCTCGTCGCCGGGGGGCTGCCCGCGATCGAGGTGACGTTGCGGACTCCGGCCGCGCTGGATGCCGTACGGGCCATCGCGGCGGAGGTGCCGGAGGCCGTCGTCGGGACGGGCACCGTCGTGACGCCGGAGCAGGTGACGGCGTCGGTGGCAGCCGGGGCGCGGTTCCTGGTCAGCCCGGGGTGGACGGACGTACTCCTCGACGCCATGCGGGCGTCCGGGGTGCCGTTCCTGCCGGGGGTGTCGACCGTGTCCGAGGTCGTCGCGCTGCTTGAGCGCGGGGTGCGGGAGATGAAGTTCTTTCCGGCGCAGGCTGCCGGCGGTACGGCCTATCTGAAATCCCTTGCCGGGCCGTTGCCGCAGGCGCGGTTCTGTCCGACGGGCGGGATCGGGCCGGCGAACGCGCCCGACTATCTCTCCCTGCCCAACGTCGGCTGCGTGGGCGGCACTTGGATGCTCCCCGCGGACGCGCTCGCCGCCCGGGACTGGGCGCGGGTCGAGGAACTCGCCCGCGCCGCGGCCGAACTCAAAAACCTCAGGGACGCAGGTGGGACGTGTCGTTGAAGAGGCGGACGCTGGCGTTGCCGTCCGCGTAGTACGCCACCGCGGACAGGGAGGCCGCGCTCAGTTCCATGCGGAACAGGGACTCCGGCGGGGCGCCCAGGGCGAGGCGGACGAACGTCTTGATCGGCGTGACGTGCGTGACGAGCAGGACGGTTCGGCCCGCGTACGTCGCGATCAGCTTGTCTCGGGTGGCGGCGATACGGGTGGCCGTCGCCGCGAAGCTCTCGCCGCCGCCGGTGGGTTCGGCGTCGGGGTCGGAGAGCCAGCGGTTCAGGTCGTCGGGGTAACGCTCCCGCACCTCACCGAAGGTCAGCCCTTCCCACGCCCCGAAGTCGGTCTCCCGCAGGCCGTCCTCGACGGTCACGTCAAGGCCGAGGCGCTCGGCCACGGCGGCCGCGGTCTGCCGGGTACGGGCGAGAGGCGACGCCAGGATCTCCTGTACGGTGCCACGCCGGGCCAGCGCCTCCCCGACCAGCCGCGCCTGCTCCTGCCCCACCTCGGACAGCGACGGGTCGGTCCCCCCACTCCCCGAGAACCGCTTCTGCGGAGTCAACGGCGTCTCCCCGTGCCGCAACAGCACGAAGGTCGCCGGCGCTCCCATGTCCGCCGGGGCCCAACCGGCGCCGGCGACGGTCTGAGCGGCACGAACATCAGCGTCAGCCTTAGCGGCTCCGCCGCCCGAAGACTCCGCCGCTCCGCGGCGGGACGAAGAAGAGGCAGCGGCAGAAGAGGCCGAAGCAGCAGAAGCTGAAGCCGTGGCCACCGAGGCCGCCAGCTCCGCCGTCGAATCGGACGCCGACCACTGCTCCCCCCGCGCCCCGGCATCCATCGCCTCGTTCGCCAACCGATCCGCATGCTTGTTCCGCTCACGCGGGATCCACTCGTACGTCACCCGGTCCGCCGGGAACACCCGCGCCGCCTCCATCGCCAGCGGCTTCATGTCCGGGTGCTTGATCTTCCAGCGGCCCGACATCTGCTCGACGACGAGCTTGGAGTCCATGCGGACGTGGACGGACGCGGACGGGTCGAGCTCGGCGGCGGCGCGCAGGCCGGCCACCAACCCCCGGTACTCGGCGACGTTGTTGGTCGCGACGCCGATGTACTCGGCCCGTTCCGCCAGCGTCTCGCCCGTCACCGGGTCGATGACGACCGAGCCGTATCCGGCCGGGCCGGGGTTGCCCCGCGACCCGCCGTCCGCCTCGACGATGAACTCCCGCACGACACAGACTCCTAGAGGCCCGACTCGGCCGTGCGCACCAGGATGCGGCGGCAGTTCTCGCAGCGGACGACCGTGTCCGGCGCCGCCGAGCGGATCTCGTTGATGTCGGTGATCGCCAGCTCCTGGCGGCAGCCCTGGCAGGTGCGCTGGTACAGCTTCGCCGCACCGATGCCGCCCTGCTGCTCGCGCAGCTTGTCGTAGAGCTTGAGCAGGTCCGCGGGGATGGTGCCCGCGATGACCGCGCGCTCCTTGGTGACCGTGGCGACCTCGCCGTCGATGCCCTCGAACGCGGCCTCCCGGCGGGCCGTCGCGTCGTCGATCTTGCCCTGGACGGCGCCGACCCGCTCGGTCAGCTCGGCGACCCGCTCCTGGGCGGACTCGCGGCGCTCCATGACCTCCAGGACGATGTCCTCCAGGTCGCCCTGGCGCTTGGCGAGGGAGGCGATCTCGCGCTGGAGGTTCTCCAGGTCCTTCGGGGACGTGACCGCGCCGGAGTCCAGGCGCTGCTGGTCGCGGGCGGCGCGCTGGCGGACCTGGTCGACGTCCTGCTCGGCCTTGGTCTGCTCGCGGGCGGTGTCGCTCTCCTCGGTCTGCGCGGCGACGAGGAGGTCGCGCAGCTGGGTCGCGTCCTTGGTCAGCGACTCGATCTCGGCGTGCTCGGGCAGCGACCTCCGCTTGTGGGCGAGCTGCTGGAGCCGGACGTCGAGGGCCTGGACGTCGAGAAGGCGGATCTGGTCGGCGGGCGCGGCGTTCAGTTGGGGGCTCCCATTGCGCTAGAAGTCGGATTGGACGCCGCGTGGGCCGTCCAGGGGTCGGTGACCGTGCGGGAGACGTGGACCCTGAGGTCCCATCCCTCGCGGTCGGAGATCTCGTCGAGCTGGGCGGCGCCCAGCTCGCACCAGGGCCACTCGGTGGCCCAGTGCGCCGCGTCGAGCAGCGCGAGAGGACTGTGGGCCCGCGCCTCGGAGACCGGGTGGTGGCGGAGGTCCGCGGTGAGGTAGGCGTCGACGCCGGCGGCGCGTACGACGTCGAAGAGGCTGTCGCCGGAGCCGCCGCTGACGGCGACCGTGTGGACGACGGCCTCGGGGTCGCCGGCGACGCGGACGCCCTGCGCGGTGGCGGGGAGGCGTTCGGCGGCGCGTGCGGCCAGCTCCCGGACCGTCAGCGGGTGGTCGAGCTCGCAGATCCGGCCGAGGCCCCGGCGGCCGCCCGGATCGGTCGGGTCCGGCACGAGGGGGCGTACGACACGGAGGTCCAGCGCACCGGCCAGCGCGTCGCTCACGCCTGGGTCGGCCGTGTCGGCGTTCGTGTGGGCCACGTGCAGCGCGATGTCGTTCTTGATGAGGGTGTGGACGACGCGGCCCTTGAAGTGGGTCGCCGCGACCGTCGTCGTACCGCGCAGGTAGAGCGGGTGGTGCGTGACCAGCAGGTCGGCGCCCAGCTTCACCGCCTCGTCGACGATCTCCTGGACCGGGTCGACGGCGAACAGGACCCGCGTGACCTCCTGGTCGGGGTCGCCCACGACGGTGCCGACCGCGTCCCAGGACTCGGCCCGCTCGGCGGGCCACAGGTTCTCCAGCGCGGCGATGACTTCAGACAGACGGGGCACGCACAAAAGGCTACCTGGCTGTTCTGCGCCCTTGTACCGGTGTGGCTCCCCTGGGCCCCGCCCAGCACAGCCACCTCCGTTTCCTCAGGCGAATCGTTCCTGGGCCACCCCTTTGTGTGAAGCGGTCATCGCCTGGTCCCACGTCCGTGCGTACGAAAACTAGCTTCGTGGCCGGAGGTGACCGAACGATGACGGCCTGTGCGATCGAGCCCACGGCGGCGGACGAGGACGGTACGCCGCAGGCTGGCTGTGTGATCACCGCGGACGGCGGCTACGCCGCCCGCCTGACGCGGGACGGCGACTCCTGGTTCCCGGAGCGCTGGACGATGGACGGCCCGGAGCCGTACGCGGTGCCGCTGCCCGGCAACCAGCCGGAGGAGCCCGGCACCGAGGTGCAGCCGATGGCCGACGGACGGGTCCTGATCCGGCGGTTCGCGGACGGGCGGCACAACTTCTCACTGCTCTACCCGACCGGCCCCGGCACCGGAGAGCTGCTGCTCGGCGCGGTCGAGTGCCCGGACGAGGGGACCCGGCTGCGGCTGCTGCCGCCGGCCCCGGGCGGCGAGAAGGCGTACGCCCTCGCTGTGGGCCGGCGGACGACGGCGGTGTGGCTGGTGGCGGGGGGTGCCTTCGGCCCGGAGCACCTCGCGGAGATCCCGGGGCGCTGCTCGGGCGGGGTGTGGCTGGACCGGGCCGGGCGGATGCTGGCCCTGGACCGGGAGGTCGGCGGCTGCACCAAGGCGATCGTGGTGGATCTGGCGCGGGGCGGCGAGGTGTCGCCGCTGCTCCAGATCGCGGCGGGCAGCGACGACCGGCTGCTGCTGGCCGACCCGGACAGCGGGCTGCTGCTGATCGCCTCCGACGCGCCGTCGCCGGGGCAGGAACGGTTGGGCTGGGGGGTCATGGGCTCCACGCTGCCGGTGCGCTTCCCGGAGAGCCTGCGGCTGCCGGAGTGCACGGTGACGCCGTTCGCCATCCAGCCGGGGCAGGTGCTGATGCCGGAGAGCTGCGCGGTGGCGCTGCGCATCGACGGGCCGCTGGGCAGCTGGGTCGGGATGTGGCGGCCGGACGGACGGCAGGTGCACCATCTCGCGGCGCCCGTGGGCTGGTTGGCGGGCAGCGGGCTGTGGACGCCGGACCGGGTGCTGCGGCTGCCGTACGCCACGGACGAAGTGCCGTGCGGGGTGGCGGAGTTGACGATGCCCGCAGCGGGGGGAAGAGCCATCGGGAACGGGGGAACCGCGGGGGACGCGGGCCCGGGGGATCCGGACAGGGGCGGGGCGGCCGCCGGGGAGGCGCCGGGTGCGGCGCCGGACTCGGGTACTGGCGGGCCGTCGGAGCCGGATCCCCCGGAGCCCGCGGCGGACACCGGGCCCACGGAGCCGGTCGTGCCGCGTCCGGTGCCGCTCGGGAAAGCGCCTCTGGCACGTCTTGTAACGAACTAGTGCCGGTTGGCGTGGCCGCCTGGATTCGGCCCGTGGGGTGCCGGTTAAACTCGCCCGGCTGTTAGAAAGATCATGTTGACGGGGTGAGTTCTTCCGATGAGCGACGCACGCACGATTCAGCCGCCGCACACCGATTCCCAGGATGCCTCCGGCCACGGCAGGCACCGCGGTCAGGTCTCGGCTCACGACGGTGAGTCGGCCCCTCGTGGCCGGCACCGCAAGCCGGCCGAGGAGACCGAGTCGGCGGCCTGAGGACGCAGGCAGTACGGCCCCGTTCACCCATGTGGTGAACGGGGCCTTCGCTTTTCAGGCCCGTCTGAGTCCCAGCACTTCGGCCGCCCCGAACGTCTCCCCCTCCGGCCGCTGCGCGAAGTGCGGGGTGAGGGCCGCGTCGAGTTCGTCGTAGGTGAAGGTCTCCTGCTTGCTGTCGAACTTGGCCTGGACTCGGGGCCGTTCGACGACGGCGACCATCCCGCCGTGGACGACGAGGAGTTGTCCGTTGACGCGGGCGGCCGCCGGGGAGGCCAAGTAGCCGACGAGCGGGGCGACATGCTCGGGGGCGAGCGGGTCGAGGCGGTCCTCGGGGAGCTCGAAGCCCGCGAAGACGTCCTCGGTCATCCGGGTGCGGGCGCGCGGACAGATGGCGTTGGTGGTGACGCCGTACTTGGCGAGGGCGAGCGCCGTGGAGGTGGTGAGCCCGACGATCCCGCCTTTCGCGGCCGCGTAGTTGGGCTGTCCGGCCGATCCGGCGAGGAACGCCTCCGAGGAGGTGTTCACGATCCGCCCGTACACCCGCCCCCCGGCCTCCTTGGCCCGGGCCCGCCAGTGCGCGGCCGCGAAGTGCGTGGTGTTGAAGTGGCCCTTGAGGTGGACGCGGATGACAGCGTCCCACTCCCCCTCGGTCATCGAGAACACCATGCGGTCGCGCAGGATGCCGGCGTTGTTGACGAGGATGTCGAGCTTGCCGAACTCGGAGACCGCCAAGCCGACGAGTTCACCGGCCTGGTGGAAGTCGGCGACGTCCCCGGTGTGGGCGAGCGCCTTGCCGCCCGCCGCGCGGATCTCGGCGGCGACCTCCTCGGCGGGAGCGGCGGAGGCGGCGCCGGAGCCGTCGCGTCCGGGCTGTCCGAAGTCGTTGACGACGACGGCGGCGCCGAGCCGGGCGAGTTCGAGCGCCTCGGCCCGGCCGAGCCCCCGGCCGGCGCCGGTGACGATCGCGGACAGCCCCTCAAGTGGCAGTGGCATGGTCGGGGTTCCTCAGATCTCGATGCACGTACGGAGCGCGGTGCCCGTGCGCATCTGGTCGAGGGCCTCATTGATGTCGGCGAGCGGCACCCGGTGCGTGATGAGTCCCTCCAGGTCGATGCGGCCGGCCCGCCACAGCGCGATGGTCCGCTCGTAGGAGGTGAGGACGTCGCCGCCGCCGTACATGGACGGCAGGATGCGCTTCTCGTCGAAGAACAGCTCGAACATGTTGAGCTGGAGGAAGTCGTCCATGGCGCCCGCGCCGACGACGACGAGGGTGCCGCCGCGCCGGGTGTTCTCGTAGGCCGTGCGGGCGGTCGCGGACTTGCCGACGACCTCGAAGACGTAGTCGAACCCCTCGCCGCCGGTGACCTGTTGCTTGGCATCGGGCAGCTCGTCCGGTGAAACGGCCTTCGTGGCACCGAACTTGAGGGCGGACTCGCGCCGGGAGGCGACCGGGTCGACGGCGACTATCTCGGCGGCGCCCTTGAGCCGCGCCCCCTGGATCGCGGATATGCCGACACCTCCGCACCCGATGACGGCGACGGACGAACCGGCGGCCACGTCAGCGGTGTTGAGGGCGGCGCCGAGTCCCGTGGTCACCCCGCAGCCGATGAGCGCGGCGATGTCGAAGGGCACGTCGTCGGGGATCGGGACGGCGCATCCGGCGTCGACGACGACCTCCTCGGCGAAGGTGCCAGTGCCGGCGAAGCCGAACAGGTCACCGCCGGGGCGCTTGAAGTTGGGGGTGCCGGCGTTCATGAACCCGGCCAGACACAGCTCGGTCTGGCCGCGCTTGCAGGCGGGACAGACACCGCAGGCGGGCAGCCAGCAGACGACGACCCGGTCGCCCGCCTTCAAGTTGCTCACGCCTTCGCCGACTTCGATGATCTCGCCGGCGCCCTCGTGCCCCGGCACGAAGGGCGCGGGCTGCGGCAGGACGCCGCTCATGGCGGACAGGTCGGAGTGGCACAGCCCGGTGGCCCGCACCCGGATCCTCACCTTGCCCGGGCCGAAGCCCACGGCCTCGACGTCGTCGAGGACCTCCAGCTTGTCCTGGCCGATCTCGTGCAGTACGGCTGCGCGCATGGTGCGGCTCCCCTCGGATCATGCGGAGTTCAGCGGAGTTCAGGAGTGTGCGACGACGGTGTCGGCGAGGATGGGCGCGTCGTCCCGTTCGACGGCGCTGACGGCCACGCGGGTCTCGGCGGGCGTGTGCCACATGCGGATGCGCAGGGTCTCGCCCGGGTAGACGACCCCGGCGAACCGGGTGTCGTACGACCGCACGCGGGTCACGTCACCGCCGAGCAGCGTGTCCACGACGGCCTTGAGCGCGATCCCGTAGGTGCACAGCCCGTGCAGGATCGGCCGCTCGAAGCCGGCGACCTTGGCGAACTCGGGGTCGGCGTGCAGCGGGTTCCAGTCGCCGGAGAGGCGGTAGAGCAGTGCCTGGTCGGGGCGGACGGCCCGCTCGACGACCCGGTCCGGCTCACCGGCGGGCGGTTCGAGCCGCCCGGAGGGCCCGCGCTCGCCACCCCAACCGCCCTCCCCCCGTACGAAGATCTGCGCGTCGTTGGTCCACAACGGGCCCTCGGCGTCCGTGACTTCGGTGCGCATGACGAGCACGGCGGCCTTGCCCTTGTCGTAGATCGCGGCGATCCGGCCGGTGGCGGTCGCGGTGCCGTCGACGGGGAGGGGGCGGTGGATGGTCAGCGACTGCCCGCCGTGCAGCACACGGGCGAGGTCGACCTCGATGCCGGGCATGGACAAGCCGCTGATCACGCCGGGCGAGCCGGAGCCGGCGACCGTGGCGAAGCTCGGCAGGACGTGCAGCCGGGACTCCAAGGTGTAGCGCAGCTCGTCGGGGTCGATGGCGGGATCGGCCTTGTCGGGGTTCGCGCCCGCGCCGATGCCCAGGTGGTAGAGCTGCACGTCCTTGGAGTTCCAGGAGATCTCGCCGGAACGGGGTTCGGCGGCAAGGGCCTTGGCGGCATCGATGGGCACGGCGGCTCCCTCGGGTTCGGAGTCGGGCTCAGAGCCTGCGACATGACACAGGTTCTCGAGACCCCGGTACGGCCGTCCGCACCGTCGGCCGCACCGAGGTCGTCACGGGCCGATCTAGAACGCGTTCCAGTCCGGCGCCCCCTGTATAGCCCAGCGCACGGGAGTTGTGAAGACTCCTGACGGTGTGTCAGCTCAGATGGGAGGGACGGGGCCCGTATGACATTTGTCCCGCGGGATTCCGTACGACTGGCTCTGCCGTACGGGTGGGTGGGGTTCGTAGCGTGGAGCCATGACACAGGGGATGCGGGGCATGCGGCGCATGCGGGAGACATGGAACAAGTGGCACTGGTGGGAGTCGGCGTCCTGCGGCCTTGAGGCACGCCAGGCCCGTAAGTCGTCGGAGGCGCCGGGCCCGCCGCCCACCGGGTTCTCGCTCCTGCCCTGGCTGCTGCTGGGGATGGGCGCGTTCTCCAACCTCTTCCAGGCGGGCACGCGGCAGCCGGTGCTCGGCGGCATCGGCCTGTTCGTCTTCAACTCCCTCTACATCTACGTCGTCTTCCGCGCCTTCACGAAGCAGACCCGAGAGGCCCGCTCGACCCGGGTGGCCCTGCTCCTCATGGGCGCGGTCACCTGCGCCCTGGCCCTCGGCTACGGCGGCAGCTGGCTGTACTTCTTCCCCCTGCTGGGCCTCGCCACGGGGGCGGTCGTCCGCGGTCCGTGGCTCGGCAGGACCGGCCTGGCCCTGACCGCGCTGGCGGCGGCCGTCGCCTCGTACCGGGAGGGCTGGGACGCGGTGAACATCGCCTACGCCACGTTCCTGTCGACGATGGTGACGGCGGCGATCCTGTCGCTGTCCGAGGCGGTACGGGAACTGCGCGCCGCCCGTGAGGAGCTGGCCCGGCGCGCGGTCGAGGAGGAACGCCTGCGCTTCTCCCGCGATCTGCACGACCTGCTCGGCCACACCATGTCCGTGATCGTGGTCAAGTCGGAGGCGGCCCGCCGCCTGGCGCCCCGCGACCTCGACGCCGCCGTCGCCCAGATCACCGACATCGAGTCCGTCGGCCGCCAGGCCCTCACGGAGATCCGCGAGGCGGTGACGGGCTACCGCGAGGGCAGCCTGAGCACGGAACTCGACCGGGCGAGGTCGGTCCTGGAGGCTGCGGGCGTGCAGCCGGTCGTCCAGCACTCCGGCCCGCCGCTCGCGGCCCAGACGGAGGCGCTGCTGGGGTGGGTGGTCCGGGAGGCGGTCACCAATGTGGTGCGGCACGGGCGGGGGGTCGCTCGGTGCGAGATCTCGGTGGAGGGGGAGGTCGGGAGGGTTCGGGTGCGGGTGGTGGACGACGGGGGTGCCTGCGGCGGTACGGCCGGCGCGGGAAGCGGCATCGGAGCCGGTGCCGCGGAGACGGGCGGGGGCAGCGGCGCCCGAACCGGCACCGGCTTGCGGGGGCTTCGGGAGCGGCTTGCGGTGGCGGGGGGTCGGTTGGAGGCGGGAGCGGGGGCTCGGGGCGGGTTCGTGGTCACGGCGGAGCTGCCGGTAGGGGTCGGCGACGCCGGGCACTTGGTGAGGTCGGCCGGTCCGGACAGCGAGATGGTGTCCCTGCCCACCGGGGCATGACCCCGGACCCCGCGCGCCAAGCGCCGCAGGCGACCGCGCCCTACCCTTGGGCCGTGAACGAGATGCCGCGCGACCATCGGCCCGCCAAGTCCATCCGGGTTCTCCTCGCCGAGGATCAGGGCATGATGCGGGGCGCGCTCGCGCTGTTGCTCGGGATGGAGGCGGACATCGAGGTGGTCGCGCAGGTGGGGGCCGGTGACCTGATCGTGGACGCCGCGCTGACGCACCGTCCGGACGTCGCGCTCCTCGACATCGAACTGCCGGGCAAGAGCGGCCTGGACGCCGCCGCCGAGCTCCGCGACCAGGCCCCCGACTGCCGGGTGCTGATCCTGACCACCTTCGGCCGCCCCGGCTATCTGCGCCGGGCCATGGAGGCCGGGGCCGCCGGTTTCCTGGTGAAGGACGGACCCGTGGAGGAACTGGCCTCGTCGATCCGCCGGGTGCTGACCGGCGAGACGGTCATCGATCCCGCCCTCGCCGCGGCCGCACTCAGCGCAGGACCCAACCCGCTGACGGCTCGTGAGTGCGAGGTCCTGAGCACCTCGGCGGACGGCGCGACGGTCGCCGACATCGCGGATGCCCTGCACCTGTCGGAGTCCACGGTCCGCAACTACCTCTCCTCCGCGATCGGCAAGACAGGCACCCGCAACCGGACCGAGGCACTGCGGGAGGCCCGTCAGCAGGGGTGGCTGTAGCGGCAGCGCGACGCTGCACCGTCATCCGGGGTCTCGTGGGCCGGCACGGCGCTGCACGGCCACCCCAGGGCTCGTGACCTGCGCGATGCCGCGCCATCACCCGGCATCTCCTGGCCGACCCGGCGCTACGCCGCCACCCGCGGCCTCGTCGCCGACGCCGCCGCCACCGCCGTGTCCAGGGGGTCGTCGGACGGTCGGCCGAGGAGGTCGGTCAGGTCGGGGTGGGTGCCGGCCAGGAAGCCGTGCCGTACGGCGGTCGCGATCGAGGCGAGCATGGGCGGCTGGAACGGCAGCAGCCCCGGCGTCTCGTCGAGGAGCCTGCGCCGGTACTCGCCCAGGCCGATGTCCCGGTGCGGGACACCGAGGCGGCCGGCCACGTCCGCCGCCGTGATCGGCGTACCGACCAACTCGTAGACGCGCCCGGCATGGCGGGCCGGGTCCGCCGCGACGACCGCCGCGGCCTCGGCGAGGTCGGCCCGCGTGACCGCGGCCAGCGCGCCGTCGCCGAACGCCGACTCCACGCCCGCCCCGTCGGCCGACCACATCAGCAGCCCGCCGAAGAGTTCGGCGTACAGCCCGTTGCGCAGGATCGTCCACGACAGGCCCGACGCGCGCAGCAGCCGCTCCGTCGCGCGGTGGGCCAGCGCGAAACCGAGGTGGTCACCGGCGCCCGCCAGGCTCGTGTAGACGACATGCCGTACGCCGTCCCGCACGGCCGCGTCGACCGCCGCCGCGTGGCGTGCGACGACCTGGTCGTCCTCGGCGTAACCGGCGGAGACCAGCACCAGGGTGCTCACCCCGGTGAGGTCGATGCCGGCCGGGTCGTCGAAGTCGAGGCGTCGTATCCCGGTCGTCCCGTCGCCCGGCGTGCGGCTGCCGCCGATGGCGTCCGCACCGCCCGCCCGCAGTGCGGCGAGCGCGGCGGAGCCGAGGCTCCCGTTCGCTCCGGTCACCAGGATCATGCCGGTCATGTCTCCCCCGTAGTGGCTCTCGCTCGGTGATTACGCTTGATCCTTGTCCGCCCAACTACCGCCCACAAGGAGGCAGTTCCATGTCACCCACGCACACGGAGGTAACCACCACGTCCGCCCCGACCCGCGCCACCGCACCGGCCGACCTGGACCCCTGCGGCCACGAGGACCATCCCGACTGCGGCATCCGTGACGTCCTCGACCGCATCGGCGACAAGTGGTCCGTGTACGTGATCGTCGAACTCGCCTCCGGCCCACGCCGTTTCCGGGAGTTGCAGCGCGCGATCCACGGCATCTCCCAGCGCATGCTCACCCTCACCGTGCGCCGCCTGGAACGCGACGGCCTCGTCCTGCGCACCGTCTACCCGACCGTCCCGGCCCAGGTCGACTACCGCCTCACCGAGACCGGCAGCAGCCTCACCCACCTGGTCAAGGCCCTCACCGACTGGTCCCTGACCCACCGCCCCGTCATCGCCGAGGCCCGTGACGCCTATGACCGCACCCACCCGGACCACGACATCCACTGAACGCCGGCCGCGCATGCACCGCGAGTCGTCGGGGCCGAGCCGGGGCGGACACCCCCGTGCCCCCGCCCCGGCTCGGCCCCGACCGGCCTTCTCCGCTACCTCACCGCCGTCACATCCGCCGTCCCGTATCCGGTCCCCTTCGGTGCCAGACACACGAACCAGTCCACGGGTGAGCCGTCGGCCGGACGGATCGCCGGCTGGTCGCTGTTGATGTCGGTGGTCCCCAGGCGGTCGACCTTCGTCTTCGTGCCGTTCCTCCAGGTGCAGGTGACCTGCTCGGCGTCCTTGCCGACCATGCCGATGACCAGGCGCTGCACATGCTCGTTCGTCGTCCTGAAGGGGATCGCGGCGGATTGGACGTCCGCGCCCTTCATGGGGTCGTCGGTCGCCTCGAACGCGTCCTCGTAGACGGGCCTGCGGTTGTCCCGGTCGGCGCCGTCGCCGTCGCTGAAGAACGTGACGTACGAGCTCTTGCCGATCAGCTCGGAGGCCTTGGTCACGCCCGAGGGGACGTCGCCGTACTCGCCCATCGCCTCCAGCTGGCCCGCGGCCTCGACCTCGTTCCTCGGGGTCGCCCAGACGTCGATGGTCACCCGCCACTCCTTGCCGTCCTCCACGCCGGTCGCGAGCGTCGTGCGCTGCGGGGTGTAGAGGTCCGCCCGGGTCGCCGTGGGCGCCTGGGTCGCCGGTGGGGTCACCGTGCCGCTCCCGCCCGGCAGCCCCGCCACCGCGAGCGTCGCCGAGGAACCGGCGATCACCAGAGCCGTGGCCGCGGCCACCGCCCAGCGCCGGGCCTTGCGGCGGCGGCCGCCCCGGACCACCGCCTCGTAGGGGGCTGTGCCGATCTCGACCTCGTCCGTGGCGTCGGCCAGCAGCAGGGTGATGTCGCTGTTCGTCATGTCGTGGTTCGTCTCCCGGTCCGCGCTCATCACTTCCGCCCTCCCTGCGTCACCATGTCGGCCAGCCCCGGTATGGCGCGGAGTTTCGCGATCCCCTTGGCCGCGTTGCTCTTCACCGAGCCGACGGAACAGCCCATCGCCTCGGCAGTCTGGGTCTCGGTCAGGTCCTCCCAGTAGCGCAGGACCACCGCCTCGCGCTGCCGCGGCGGCAGCTGGGCCAGCGCCGTCAGCAGGGCGCCGCGGTCCTCGGCCTGCGCGATGCGGTCACCGGTGTCGGCGATCTCGCGCACCAGCCCCGAGTCGTCCTTGGGAGCCAGGAACTCCCTGAGTTTTCTGCGGTGCTTCCTTGCGTGCGCGTTGATCATCACGCGCCGTACGTACGCCTCCGGGTCGTCGGCCGCACCGACTCTGCGCCAGGCCACGTAGACCTGTTCCAGGGTCGACTGGACCAGGTCCTCCGCGGCGTGCTGCTCCCCCGTGAGGAGAAATGCCGTCCTCATCAGCCGCGGCCAGCGGCCGATGACAAAGCTCTGGAACTCAGCGTCCCGAGCCTCCTTGCGATCCCCCATGGGCACCTCCTAGATGTTCAAAGGAGTCCATGGGCCCCTCGGACCGTTGCCTCAGTTCGAGGACTTTTTCGACGGGGCCGCCACACCCCTCCGCGGCAGCCACACCAGCATGAGCAGCACCCCGCCGATCAGCACCGCGGTCCCCGTGCGGAACACCAGCGCGTACCCCTCCGTCAGCGCCTCCGCCGTCCCCCGCTCCCCCGTCCGCGCTGCCGCGACCGTCGACATCACCGCGAGCCCCAGCGAGCCGCCCATCGTGCGCGAGGTGTTGACCAGCCCCGACACCAGCCCGGCCTCCCCGGGCGCCGCCCCCGACGTGGCCAGTGCGGCCAGTGGCGTCGTCGCCAGGCCCGCGCCCAGCATCATCAGGATGCCGGGGCACATGATCGTCACCACGTACCCGGCGTCGACGCTCATCGTCGACTGCCAGGCGAACCCGGCCACCGCCACGCACGTCCCCAGGACCGCCGCCAGGCGCGCGCCCACGGCCCGCATCAGCCGCGGTGCCGTCTTGGAGCCCAGGATCACGGCGAGCGAGCTGGGCACGAGGGCGAGACCGGCCTCCAGCGGCGAGTAGCCGAGCACGTTCTGGGCGTACAGCGTCATGAAGAACCACATGCAGAACATCGCCGAGCCGGACAGGAACATCGCCACGTTCGCCGACGCCACCGCCCGGACCCTCAGCAGCCCGAGCGGCATGAGCGGCGCGGCCGTACGCGCCTCGACGGCGAGGAAGAGCCCGATCAGCGCGAGCCCGGCGGCCAGCGGAACCACCGTCGCCGCCGACGCCCACCCCGAGGCCTCCGTCCGCGAGATGCCGTACGCGAGTGTCGCCAGGCCCGCGGTCACCAGCACCGCGCCGGGCAGGTCGAGCCGCCGCCCGTCCCCGGCCCGGCTCTCGTTGAGCCACCACAGGGCGCCGAGGAGCACGACGGCCCCGACCGGCACGTTGATCAACAGGGTCCAGCGCCAGGACCACACGTCCACCAGCGCCCCGCCGACCAGGCCGCCCGCCGCACCGCCGCCTCCGCCGACCGCGGTCCAGGTGGCTATGGCACGCGCGCGTGCGGGCCCCTCGGGGACGGCGGACGTGACGATCGTCAGCGTCGAGGGCGCGAGCACCGCGGCGCCGAGCCCCTGCGCGGCCCGCGCCAGCAGCAGCTGCCAGCCGTCCTGGGCGAGCCCGCCGGCGAGCGAGGCCAGCGTGAAAAGACCGAGCCCGACGAGGAACATCCGCTTGCGTCCGTACAGGTCCCCGGCCCGCCCACCGAGCAGCATGAACCCGGCGAAGGCGATCGCGTACGCGTTGACCACCCATTGCAGCCCGGCCCCGCTCATGCCCAGATCGGCCCGCATCGACGGCAGGGCCACGTTCACCACGGACACGTCCAGCACGACGAGGAACTGCCCGGCACACGCGAGTGCCACCACCACCCAGGCGGGCGGGGCGGTACGGCGAGGGGGCGCGGCGATGACGGGGACTTCGGCGGCTCGGGACATGGGCGTAATACTCTCAACCGCCCTGCACCCCTGGCATCGGGATTTCGGTCTAGGGCCACAGACCCACAAGCAAAGGCCCAAGGCCCCCGCCGCCGCTCTCAGTGTCAAGAGAAGATAAAGAAATCGTTAGTGGCTCGAAGCATCGGAATAGTTGCCCGGGCACACCGAGTTCATTGCACACATGAGACTTACACCGACCGACCAGCCCGCCCGCACCGCCAGCGGCGCCGTCGTCCCGGTGCTCGCGTTCGCGGGCATCGTCGTCGCGGTGATGCAGACCCTGCTCGTCCCCGTCATCAAGGACCTGCCGCAGCTGCTGGACACCGCCCCCAGCAACGCCACCTGGGTCCTGACCTCGACCCTGCTCTCCGGTGCCGTGGCCACCCCGATCATGGGCCGCCTCGGCGACCTGTACGGCAAGCGCCGCATGCTGATCGCCAGCCTCTCGGTCATGGTGGTCGGCGCCCTCGTCAGCGCGCTCACCAGCGACCTGCTCCTGATGATCGCCGGCCGTACCCTCCAGGGCTTCGCCATGGGCGCGATCCCCCTCGGCATCGGCCTGATGCGCGACATGCTGCCCCGCGAGAAGCTCGGCTCGGCGATGGCCCTGATGAGCTCCTCCATCGGCGTCGGCGGCGGCCTCGCCCTCCCCCTCGCGGCCCTGATCGCCCAGCACGCCGACTGGCACGCCCTCTTCTACGGCGCCGCGGGCCTCGGCGCGCTCGCCATCGCGCTCACCCTGATCGTCGTACCGGAATCGACGATGCGCGCGGAAGGCACCTTCGATCTCCTCGGCGCCCTCGGCCTCTCCACCGGCCTGGTCCTCTTCCTGCTGCCCATCACCAAGGGCAGCGACTGGGGCTGGACGTCCGGCACCACGCTCGGCCTGTTCGCCGCGTCCGCCCTCGTCCTCGTCCTGTGGGGCGTCTACGAGCTCCGCATCGCGGCCCCCCTCGTCGACCTGCGCACCACGGCCCGCCCGGCGGTCCTCTTCACCAACCTGGCCTCGATCATGGTCGGTGTCTCGTTCTACGTCGTCTCGCTCGTCCTTCCCCAGCTGCTCCAGCTCCCGAAGGCCACCGGCTACGGCCTCGGCCAGTCCATGGTCGTCGCCGGTCTGCTGGTCGCCCCGCTGGGTCTGACGATGATGGTCACGGCGCCCGTCTACGCCCGCCTGTCCGCGAAGTACGGCCCCAAGTTCACCCTCATCCTCGGCATGCTGATCATCGCGATCGGCTACGGCGCCGGCCTCGGCCTCATGAGCGCGGCCTGGCAGAGCCTGGTCATCGCGGTCGTGCTGGGCGCGGGCATCGGCCTCGCGTACTCCTCGCTGCCCGCCCTGATCGTCGGCGCGGTGCCCGCGTCGGAGACGGGCGCGGCGAACGGCCTCAACACCCTGATGCGGTCCATCGGCACGTCGGTGTCCAGCGCCGTCATCGGCATGGTCCTCGCCAACACCGCGAACACCGTGAACGGCGTCGAGATCCCCACGATGCACGGCTTCCGCGTCTCCTTCCTCATCGCGACGGCCGCGGTCGGGGTCGGCCTGCTGATGGCCCTGTTCCTCCCCAAGCCCGACCGTGCGCCGCGGCTGAACGCGAGCAGCGAGGAGGACGCGAACCTGGAGCGTGCGGAGGCTGTTCTGCGGGGCTTTCGGGGGCGGGTCCTCGGCGCCGACGGTTCGCCTGTCGCGCGTGCGAAGGTGACGCTCATCGACCGGCGGGGGCGACAGGCGGGGGCGACGCTGTCCGAGGAGGACGGGAGCTATGCGCTTGCCGTTCCGGCGGAGGGGGCGTACGTGCTCGCCGCGAAGGCCTCCGGCCATGGGCCGCTTGCTTCTTCGGCTACGCATGCGGGGGATGAGCGTGCTGTGGACGTGGATCTTTCGTTGCCCGGGGAGGCTGTGACCGCGTAGAGGTTCGTTGTCGGGTGCGGGTCCGCTGTGGCTGGTCGCGCAGTTCCCCGCGCCCCTAAAGGCCCATCACCTGCACCCCCATCACCTGCGTGACGGGGGTGTGGTGCACCATGGGCGCCCATACCCCCGTACGACCGAAAGGGACCCCCATGACCGCCGCGGCACCCAAGCCCGAGATCCTCGCCGCGTTCGAGGGTGCCAAGGGGTTCATGCCCACGCACGAAGGGCTCGCTCTGTACGCGGCGGCCGTCGAAGCCGGGGCCCTCGGCCTTCCCCTCCTCGAAGTCGGTACGTACTGCGGGCGTTCCGCGATCCTCCTCGCGGACGCGGCCCGGGCGGCCGGGGTGACGGCGCTCACGGTCGACCATCACCGGGGCAGCGAGGAGCAGCAGCCGGGCTGGGAGTACCACGACCCGGAGACGGTCGACCCGGAGCTCGGGCTGATGGACACGCTCCCGACGTTCCGCCGCACCCTGCACCGGGCGGGCCTGGAGGACCACATCGTCGCCCTCGTCGGCCGCTCCCCGCAGGTGGCGAAGATCTGGAACTCGCCGCTCGGCCTCGTCTTCATCGACGGCGGCCACACCGACGAGCACGCGAGCGCGGACTACGAGGGGTGGGCCCCGCACGTCGCCGAGGGCGGGCTGCTCCTCATCCACGACGTGCACCCGGACCCGAAGGACGAGTTCACCGGGCAGGCGCCGTACCGGATCTATCTGCGGGCGCTGGAGTCGGGCGCCTTCACGGAGGTCTCGGCGACCGACACACTGCGCGTACTGCGACGCACGGGCGCGGGCGTCTGAGACGTTCCGGACCTCAGGGCTTCACGTTGATGTCGATGTCGACCGGGGTCTGGATGACGTTGCCGGTGCCGACGCCCGGCTGGTTGTAGACGTAGTCGACGGCACAGGCGTCTTCGGGCGGGGTGCAGGGGAACGGGGACGCCTGGGCCGCGGGCGCGCCCAGGGCAACGGTCGCGGCGACGGTCACGGTCGTGAGGGCGCCGGCTATGACGCGCATGTGTGATCTCATGGGCGATTCTCGGCATATCGATCAGCGGTGAGCGACGCCGGAGTGCCGTTCGGATGAAACGACCCGTCCGGCGGTAGCCGACCCGCCTCGCCGCCGGCCCGCCGCTAGGGTGGCTGTCGTGTCGTACGTAGGCCCGGACTTCGATCCTCCCCAGCCCCGCCGCCCCAGGCGCCGCCCCCTCACGGTCGCGGTGGCCGCTCTCGTGCCGGGCGCGTTGCTCGGCTGGCTGGTGTACGAGGCGGTGGGCGGGTCGGGTGGCGGCGCGAGCGAGGCCGTGGGGACGCCGACCTCCTCGTCGAGCGCGCCGGCCTCCGCTTCCGTCCCCAAGTCGACCGACGACGAAAAGCCGAGCCCGAGCCCGAGTTCGACTCCGAGCAAGACCCCCTCCACCTCCGCGCCCGCCGCCTCCGGCCCCCTCAAGGGCAAGGTCGTCGTCATCGACCCCGGGCACAACCCGAGCAACTTCCAGCACACGGCCGAGATCAACAAGAAGGTGAACATCGGCACGAACTGGAAGGAATGCGATACGACGGGCACGTCCACCAATTCCGGTTACACCGAGGCCAAGTTCACCCTCGATGTCGCCCACCGGCTGCGCACGCTCCTCGAAAAGCAGGGCGCCACGGTGAAGCTGACGCAGGACGGGGACCGTACGTACGGCCCCTGCGTCGACGAGCGGGCCCGCATCGGCAACAAGGCCCACGCCGACGCCGTCGTCTCCATCCACGCCGACGGCGCGGGCGCCGGCCAACGCGGCTTCCACGTCATCCTTCCGGGCAGCGTCCACGCGGGCGCCGCCGACACCCGCCCGATCGTCGCCTCCTCCGCGGACCTCGGCGAGCGCATCGCGGGCAACTTCGTCCGCGTCACGGGCAGCGCCCCCTCCAACTACGTCGGCGACGGCACCGGGCTCGTCACGCGTAAGGACCTGGGCGGTCTCAATCTGTCAACGGTTCCCAAGGTGTTCATCGAGTGCGGCAACATGCGCGATACCAAGGACGCGGCACAGCTGACCAGCGGTGCTTGGCGGCAGAAGGCGGCACAGGGAATCTCTGAAGGAATCGTGAGTTTCCTGCGCGGCTAGTGGTTCGGGGGTTGATCTCTGGGGACAGCTTCGTCGGACGGACGATAAGGTCGTCTTTACGATGAGGGGCCACCCCCGCGCTTCACACCGGGGCCTGACGGCGACATGGTGACAGCGACGCCTCCAGCGATGCCGAAGACGAGACGACTGAACCGAAGGACCTTGAAGTGAATATCCGCTCCCTCACTCGAGGCGACGGCGTGGTGATCGGAGCAGCGGTGTTGCTGTTCATCGCGTCGTTCCTCGACATCTACTCCCTCAATGGCTACAGCGGCGCCCCGAATGCGTGGGACACCCTCGACACCGGCATGGGTATCTACATGGGTGGAGTCATCGCTGCCGCCCTGATCGTCGTCAACCGCATCCTGCCGCAGCCGCGCAAGGTCGCCGGCCTTGATCTCGGCGTGGTCGGCGCCGCGTTCACCGTGCTCGTCGCGTGGATCATGTTCTGGGCGCTGGTCGACGTCCCGGACGGCGTCGAGGCGGGTGCCGGTCTCATCCTCGGCTTCATCGCGGCTCTGGTCCTGGCTGCGGCCGCTGTCGCCACCCCGCTGCTCCCCGCCCTCAAGGGCGCCCTCCTCCCCGCCCCCGGCCCCGCCGCCCCCCAGCCCTACGGTGCCCAGCCCCCCGGCGGTTACGGCTACCCGGGCGCCGGTGCCCCGCAGCCCGGTCAGCCCTACCCCGGTCAGCCGCAGCCGACGGCCCCGTTCAACGCCGGTCAGCCGCAGCCGCAGCCGGGGCAGCCCGGGCCGGCCGCGTCGGACTTCTCCCCGTTCTGGTTCGCCGTGCCCGTCCCGCGCCCCCTCTTCGCCGAGGACGGCTCGCAGGCGCCGATCGCCGAACTGGCGCCGGGCACCTGGTACCTGGCCGTCGAGCAGCGCGGCCCGGCCCTGGTGGCCCAGACGCAGGACGGCCGTCGCGGCGTCCTTCAGGACACCTCGGGCATCCAGCGCGGCTGAGCCCGGAGCGACAACCAACGCACGGCCCCTCTCCCTTCCGGGTGGGGGGCCGTTGTCGTACAGTCGCCTCCCCGACCGGATTCTGACGCACCGTCAGGAGGCAGGTATGCGGCTCGGTCTCGCGCTCGGCTACTGGGGGCGTGGCCCCAACCCGGAGCACGTTCCGCTCGCACAGGAAGCCGAGCGGCTCGGTTACGACTCCGTGTGGACCGCCGAGTCCTGGGGGTCGGACGTCTTCACACCCCTCACCTGGATCGCCGCCCACACCACAACGATCAAGCTCGGCACCGCCGTTGCCCAGATGGCGGCCCGCTCCCCCACCACCACCGCCATGCACGCCCTCACCCTCGACCACCTGTCCGGCGGCCGCATGATGCTCGGGCTGGGCCTCTCCGGACCGCAGGTGGTCGAGGGCTGGTACGGGCGGCCGTTCCCCAAGTCGCCGCTCACCGCGACGCGTGAGTACGTGGACGTCGTACGCCAAGTCCTGCGCCGGGAAGGCCCCGTCGAGGTCGACGGCCGCTTCCACTCCCACCCCTACACCGGCCCCGACGCCACCGGCCTCGGCAAACCCCTCAAGCCCATCACCCACCCGCTCCGCACCGGCCTCCCGATCCTCCTCGGCGCCGAAGGTCCCAAGAACATCGCCCAGACCACCCGTATCGCCGACGGCTGGCTCCCCCTGTACTGGTCCCCCGCCCGGCCCGAGGTGTACGAGGCCTCCCTCGCCGACGCCCCCGAAGGCTTCCTCGTCGCGCCCATGGCTCAGGTGCGGGTCTGCGACGACATCGCCGAAGGTCTGCTCCCCGTGAAGACCATGCTCGGCTTCTACATCGGCGGCATGGGCCACGCCCGTCGCAACTTCCACGCCGACCTCATGGCCCGCATGGGGTACGAGGAGGAGGCGCGCCGGATCCAGCGGCTGTTCCTCGAAGGCCGCAGGGAGGAAGCGGTGTTGGCCGTCCCCGACGCCTTCGCCGACGAGATCTCCCTCGTCGGCCCGCGGGAACGCATCGCCGAGCGGCTGGAGTTGTGGCGGAAGGGACCGGTGACGGATCTGCTGGCCCTCTCCCCCGACCGGGAGTCGCTGCGTGTGCTGGCGGAGCTGAACTCCTGAGGGCACCCGTTCGGGTTTCCACCCGTTCGGGTTTCATATAGCATCCGGCGGCAATCCGAAAGGCATGTCTCGATACAGCAGCGGTAATCGAGCCGGGGCGGTCATCGCGATCGTCGCCGACGTCATGGCCCTCATTCTGGGCCTGTGGATCCTGATGTACCTGTTGGACGCCAACCGTGCCAACGAGCTGGTGCAGTTCGTCCACAACCTGGCCAACTGGCTGGCCGGCTGGTCGCGTGACCTGTTCACCTTCGACGAGGCCTGGGCCCGCGTGGTCGCAGGTTACGGCCTGGCAGCGGTGGTCTACCTGTTCGTCGGCCACGCGATCGCCGGACGGATGACGCGGCACTGACCACTCACCCGGCTGCGCCCGGGGATCAGGCGCAGCAGTCCGGGTCCAGCCCCCTCGGCAGCTGCTCGCCGCCGAACACCTGGCACGTGGCCTCGTCGCCGCCCAGTGCGGCGACGGCGAGCAGCAGCGACCCGGCCGTCCAGGTCGTGAGTTCCCGCGGCCAGATGGCGTCGTCCTCGAAGACGTAGCCCGTCCAGTACAGGCCGGACTCCTCGTCCCGCAGGTGCTGGATGGACTGGAGGATCTCCAGCGCGCGGTCGGACTCGCCCATCGCCCAGAGGGCCAGGGCGAGTTCGGCCGACTCGCCGCCCGTCACCCACGGGTTGGGGACGACGCAGCGCACTCCCAGTCCGGGGACGACGAAGCGCTCCCAGTCCTTCTCCATCCGGGACTTGGCCTCCGCGCCCGTCAACGCGCCGCCCAGGACGGGGTAGTACCAGTCCATCGAGTAGCGGTCCTTGTCCAGGAACCGCTCCGGGTGGCGGCGGATCGCGTGGCGCAGTGCCCCTACCGCCAACTCCCAGTCGGGTTGCGGCTCTTCACGCTGTTCGGCGATGGCCAGGGCGCAGCGCAAGGCGTGGTGGATCGACGAGGAGCCGGTCAGCAGGGCTTCGGTCGTGAAGCTGCCGTCCTCCTCGCCCTTCCAGCCGATCTGGCCGCCGGGCTGTTGCAGCCGCAGGACGTACTCCATCGCCGCGTAGACCGACGGCCACATGCGGTCCAGGAAGGTGTCGTCGCCCGTCGAGAGGTAGTGGTGCCACACCCCTACGGCTATGTAGGCGACGAAGTTGGTCTCGCGGCCCCGGTCGGTGACCTCCGCGAAGTCCCCGTCCTGGTACGCCGCGTACCAGGAGCCGTCCGCGTTCTGGTGCCGGGCCAGCCAGTCGTACGCCCGATCCGCCGCCTCGTGCTCGCCGGCCGCGTCGAGGGCCATCGCGGCCTCGGTGTGGTCCCACGGGTCGAGGTGATGGCCGCGGAACCACGGGATCGCGCCGTCCTCCCGCTGTACGGCGAGGATGCCGGCGACGGTCGCGGCGGCCTGCTCGGCGGTCAGCACCCCGGGCAGGACCAGGTGTTCTGTCCGGGGAGTGGTCACTTGGCGTCCACCCGCGGCAGGCGCGGCTTGGTCGCGTACGCCACGAAGCTCTTGCCGATCAGCGGGTTGAGGGCCTGCTCGGCGACCCGGGTCGCGAGCGGTTTCTTCATGATGTCCCAGACCAGGAGCTTGTGGTACGCCTTCACCGGCAGCGCCTTGTCGTTGTCGACGCCGAACGCGCACTTCAGCCACCAGTACGGCGAGTGCAGCGCGTGCGCGTGGTGGGTGCCGTACGGCTTCAAGCCCGCCTCGCGGATCTTCGCGAGCAGTTCGTCCGCCTTGTAGATGCGGATGTGGCCGCCCTCGACCTCGTGGTAGGCGTCGGACAGCGCCCAGCAGACCTTCTCGGGGCCGTAGCGCGGGACGGTGATGGCGATCCGGCCGCCGGGCTTGAGCACCCGGACCATCTCGGCGAGGACGCCCTTGTCGTCCGGGATGTGCTCCATGACCTCGGAGATGATCACGACGTCGAAGGACTCGTCCGGGAAGGGGAGCGCGAGGGCGTCGCCCTCCATGGCGGTGGCGGTGGCGCCCTCGGGGGCCTCGCCGGCCTCCTTCATCGCCGCGAACCACTTGGCGACCTCGCGGATCTCCTCGGCGTTCTGGTCCAGGGCGACGACCTGGGCGCCGCGCCGGTAGCACTCGAACGCGTGCCGACCGGCTCCGCAGCCGAGGTCCAGGACGCGGTCGCCCGGGGCGAGCGGGAACCGGGAGAAGTCGACGGTCAGCACGTGGCCCTGCTTTCGGATGAGATGCCTGCAACAGTCACTGAGGCCGCGGAGCGGTCGGGAAGCGTGCCCGTGGAGGGGGCCATGGCCTCGCGGTATCTGGCGACCGTTCCCTCGGCGGCCCTGGCCCAGGTGAACTTCGCCAGTACCCGCTCACGCCCGGCCGCGCCGAGCCGCGCTCTCAGCTCCGGGTCACTCAGCAACCGGCCCAGACCGGCGGCCAGCGCCCCCGCGTCGCCGGGCGGGACGGCGAGGCACGTCTCTCCGTCCGGTCCTGCGACCTCGGGGATCGCTCCGCCGGTCGTCGCCAGCAACGGCGTGCCCGTGGCCATCGCTTCCGCCGCCGGGAGGGAGAAGCCCTCGTAGAGCGACGGGACGCAGGCGATCTCGGCCGAGCGGACCAGGTCGACGAGTTCGGCGTCGGAGATGCCCTTGACGAAGTCGACGGCGCCTTCGAGGCCGTACCGTTCGATGGCCTGGGCGACGGGTCCGTCCTCGGCGCGCTTGCCGACGACGACGAGGTGGGCGTCGGGGTGCTCGACGCGGACCTTGGCGAGCGCCTCGACGAGGTAGACGAGGCCCTTGAGCGGGACGTCGGCGCTGGAGGTGGTGACGATCCGGCCGGGCAGCCGTCGTACCGACGCATCCGGCTTGAACAGGTCGGTGTCGGCGCCGATGTGGACCACGTGGATGCGGTCGTCGCGGACGCCGAGGTGGTCGACGATCTCCTGGCGGGAGGTGCCGGAGACGGTCAGGACCGAGGGCAGCCGGCGGGCGACGCGCTTCTGCATGCGGGTGAAGGCGTACCAGCGGCGTATCGAGTAGCGGCGCTTCCAGCCCTCGGCCGCGTCCAGCTCCAACTGCCGGTCGACGGTGATGGGGTGGTGGATGGTGGTGACGAGGGGGGCGCCGATGTCGCCCAACAGGCCGTATCCGAGCGTCTGGTTGTCGTGGACGACGTCGAACTCGCCGCGCCGGGCGCGCAGATGGCGGCGGGCGCGGAGCGAGAAGGTGAGGGGCTCGGGGAAGCCGCCGGTCCACATCGTGCCGACCTCGAGGGCGTCGATCCAGTCGCGGTACTCGTCGCGCTTCGGGGTGCGGAAGGGGTCCGGGGAGCGGTAGAGGTCGAGGCTCGGCAGCTCCGTGAGGGACAGCCGGTCCTCCAGCCCCGCGTCCAGGACCGGGTACGGCTGGGATCCGATGACCTCGACGCGGTGGCCGAGGCGGGCCAGTTCGCGGGAGAGGTGGCGGACGTAGACGCCCTGGCCGCCGCAGAACGGGTTTCCCTTATAGGTGAGGAGTGCGATGTTGAGCGGTCGCTCGCCGTCCGCGGCCGGGTCCTCCTGGGACCCCGCCTGACTGGCCTCAGCGGTCACTCCGGGCCCCCTTCTCCCTGCTGTTTCCCGCGAGATTACGCCGGGACGCTAATCTAGAACAAGTTTCAGACTTGATCGTCCAAGAGGCTCTGAATCTACCGGCAGGTAGGGGCGGTGTGAGCAGTGGATCAGGTGATTCGCGCCACGGCCGAAGCCCCTGTCATGCTGTGCGATCATTCGCCCTCACCGATTGTCACGGAACGGGACCCGACCCATGCCAGCGCAAGCCAAGCCACCGGCCAAACCGGTCAAGCCGGTCAAGGTCGAAGCCGGTACGGTGCGGACCGACTCGCCGCCGCTCACCGAGCGGCAGGAGGCCCGCCGGCGCCGCATCCTGCACGCGAGCGCCCAGCTGGCGAGCCGGGGCGGCTTCGACGCCGTGCAGATGCGGGAGGTCGCGGAGTCCTCCCAGGTGGCACTCGGCACGCTGTACCGGTATTTCCCCTCCAAAGTGCATCTGCTGGTCGCGACCATGCAGGACCAACTGGAGCACATGCACGGCACGTTGCGGAAGAAGCCCCCGCAGGGTGAGACGGCGGCCGAGCGGGTGGCGGAGACCCTTATGCGCGCCTTCCGCGCCCTCCAGCGCGAGCCGCATCTGGCCGACGCGATGGTCCGCGCCCTCACCTTCGCCGACCGCAGCGTCTCCCCGGAGGTCGACCAGGTCTCCCGGCAGACCACGGTGATCATCCTGGACGCGATGGGGCTCGCGGACCCGACCCCGGACCAGCTCTCCGCGGTCCGGGTCATCGAGCACACCTGGCACTCGGCGCTGATCACCTGGCTCTCGGGGCGGGCCTCCATCGCCCAGGTCAAGATCGACATCGAGACGGTGTGCCGGCTGATCGACCTCACGGCACCGGACGAGACATAGAAAACCGGGAAGACACAGAGAACCTACGAGACGGGTTCCCTTAGCCGGCATGGTCCGGATCAGGTGCTGGGGGTCGCCGTCCGGCCTGACCACTGCCTTCCGGCCTCTCAGCCCGACCGTCGACGTCGGCACCGGCGGATGCTCTGCTTCCGCGTCACGCCAGAGTCGGCTACTCCGCTCGGGCTCCCTCACTCGTCCCGTAGGCCACTTCCAGAATAGAACACCGAAACCCGGACGGATCCCCCCAATAAGGATATTTTTTCGCGGCCCCGCCCCGCCTATCCGACCGGTTCCAGCCCGCTCCAGCTCCGCCCGATGGACGTACCCGCCGCCCACTCCTCCAGCAGCCGCCGCGCCTCCTCCGGCGGGGCCGCGAGCGAGAGCTGCTGGGCGCCCGCCTCGACGCTGCGCTGCTGCTCGTGGGTGCCCTCGCTGCAACAGGCGCACAGCATCCGGACGCTGCTCGCGGGCTCGGCGCCGTAACCGTGCTCGGTGAACAGCCCGACCAGCGCCTCCAGGTCGGCGCGCTCGCCCGCGGCGACGGTCACCTCCAGGGTGGGCAGCTCGGACTCCCGGAAGAGCAGCAGCTCGTCGAAGACGGGATAGGTCGTGCCGTCGACGATCCGCTCGCCGTTCGGGGCGCCGTCGTGGACGACGATCTCGCCGTAGCGCCGCCCGCCGGTGATCGGCACGTTGAGCACCCGGCCGCGCGTCGGACACAGTCGTTCGACCCATACGACCTCCCGCTCGCCGCCCGTGTCGAGCCGTACGCACGCGTGCCCGCCCGGTGCCTCGATCTCGCCCTCCCCGTCCGGGAGTTCGATGCCGAAGCCCGCCCAGGCGTCCCGCGCCGTCGCCCAGTCGCGCTGGATCGTCGCCGCGATACCGAGGTTCCAGTACGCCGGGTCGCCCTCCCCGCGCGGGGCGCGGGCGGCGGCCTCGCGCCCCAGCTCGTACGCCTTCTGCCAGTTGCGCAGGAACTTGTGGGCGAGCGCGGCGTCGTACCACCACACCGCGCTCGGCTCCACGTCCGGGAAGTGCGCGAGCACCCGCTCGAACAACTCGGCGGCCCGCAGCCACTCCTCGGCGTCCCATGCCTCGTACGCCCGCTCGATCAGCTGCTTGGCCTCGGACTTCTCCACACCCACCCCAACGGTCCCCTGATGACGACCGCAGGAGCCTAAGCCTTCACTCCTCGGGCGGGAACACCGGCTCCCCGCTGCCCAGGAGCGTGATCATGATTGCCTCGACCGGGCAGTTCTCGGCGGCTTCCAGGACCTTCTCGTTGGCGTCGGTCTCCGGCTCCACGGGGTGGGACTGCATGCCGGAGTCGAGTCGGAAGGCGCCCTGGGCGCGGTGGACGCACTGCGCCGAGCCGATGCAGATCGAACGGTCGACCTCTACCTGCCAGCGGTCCCCCATGGCCGCGCTCACGCCTCCCAGCCGGCCGGCAGATGGATCATCTTGTGTTCGAGGAACTCGCCGAAGCCCTCCGGCCCGAACTCCCGCCCGAGCCCCGAGTTCTTGTAGCCGCCGAACGGGCCGAGCATGTCCAGGCTGAAGGTGTTGACGTTGTACGTGCCCGTCCGCACCCCGCGCGCGAACTCGATGCCGTGGGCCACGTCCGCCGTCCACACGCTGCCGCTGAGCCCGTAGTCGGAGTCGTTCGCGATCTTCGCGGCCTCGGCCTCGTCGCCGTACGGGAGAAGGCAGATGACCGGGCCGAAGATCTCCTCGCGGGCGATCCGCATGGAGTTGTCGACGTCGCCGAAGAGGGTGGGCTCCACATACCAGCCCCGGTCCAGGCCCGGCGGACGGCCGCCGCCGGTCAGGATCTTCGCGCCCTCCTCCTGGCCGATGCGGATGTAGTCGAGGTTCCGGCGCTGCTGGCGCTGGGCGACCAGCGGGCCCACCTGGGTCGCCGGGTCCAGCGGGTCGCCGACCACGAGCGCGCTCGCCGCCGCCGCGAAGGCGTCCGCGAACTCGTCGTAGCGGGAGCGCGGGAGGAGGATGCGGGTCTGGGCGACGCACGCCTGGCCGTTGTTCATCCAGGCGGCCGGGACGACACCCGCGACCGTCGACTCGACGTCCGCGTCCGGCAGCACAACAGCCGCCGATTTACCGCCCAGTTCGAGAGTGACGCGGGTCAGGTTCCGGGACGCGACCTCCATCACGCGCTTGCCCGCCGCCACCGACCCGGTGAAGGAGACCTTGTCCACACCGGGGTGCCCGACCAGGTACTCGCTCACCTCGCGGTCGGCGGGGAGGATCGACAGCACCCCCTCCGGCAGCCCGGCCTCCCGCGTGATCTCGGCGAGCAGATACGCGTCCAGCGGGGACTCCGGCGACGGCTTGAGGATCACCGTGCAGCCGGTGAGCAGCGCGGGCGCGAGCTTGGCGGCGGCGACGAACTGCGGGACGTTCCACGGCACCACGGCCGCGACGACGCCGACCGGTTCACGGCGGACGAGGATCTTGCCGAGGACTCCGTCGCGCTGCTCCTCGTAAGTGAAGTTGCGTGCGACGGTGATCGCCGCGTCCCACACCATCATCGCGCCGAGCGCCTGCGCGAGGACGCTCCAGGAGTACGGCGACCCGTTCTCGGAGGAGATCACGCGGGCGATCTCCTCGTGCCGGGTGAGGATGCCGTCCTTGATACGGGTGACGACCTCGATGCGCTCGTCGAGGCTCATCCGCGGCCAGGGCCCCTCGTCGAAGGCGCGCCGGGCGGCGGCGACGGCGGCGTCCACGTCCGCCTGCGCGGCGTGCGGGACGCGTCCGATGACCTCCTCGGTGTGCGGGGAGATCACCTCGATGACGTCCTTGCCGTGGGGGTCGGTCAACTCCCCGCCGATGAACAGCTGTCCGTGTTCCACGAGCTCGGTCATGGCCGACTGCCTCCCCGGGAGCTGACTCTGACGGTTCATCAGATACTCAGTTACCGGAACTGATACCAGTTCTACTCCCATGAGTCCACAGCCCCGAACGCGTGACTGATGGATGACTCGGGCTCCCATCGGAACCCGTTCTAGTTATAGTGACCGGAACGCTGCGACAGGGGAGCCCATGACACAGGTCAGTGATCACGGCGGCGGCGTCCGTTCCGTCCGCGTCCCCATCCCGGACAACCCCCTCGGCTACACGCTCGTGTACGTCGTCGACACCGACGACGGACCGGTACTGGTCGACACCGGCTGGGACGACCCGGCCTCCTGGGACACCCTCGCCGAGGGGCTGGAGGCATGCGGTACCTCGCCGCACGACATCCACGGAGTGGTGATCACCCATCACCACCCCGACCACCACGGCCTGTCGGGCCAGGTGCGGGACGCGTCCGGCGCCTGGATCGCGATGCACGCGGCGGACGCGGCCATCGCCCGCCGCACCGGCGAGACCCGCCCCGAGCGCTGGTTCGCCTATATGACCGCCAAGTTGGAGGCGGCGGGCGCCCCCGAGGACCATGTGGCCCCCCTCCGCTCCGCCCGCCCCCGTCGCCTCCCCGGCTTCTCCCCCGCCGTGCCGGACCGCGAGATCGTCCCCGGCGACCTCCTGCCCCTCCCCGGCCGCCGGCTGCGCGCGATCTGGACGCCGGGCCACACCCCGGGCCACGTCTGTCTCCACCTGGAGGAACAGCACCCCGCCCAACTCCCCGGCCACGGGCGCCTGTTCTCCGGCGACCACCTGCTCCCCGAGATCACCCCGCACATCGGCCTGTACGAGGACCCCGACGACGCCACCGTCACCGACCCCCTCGGCGACTACCTCGACTCCCTCGAACGCGTCGGCCGCCTCGCCCCCGCCGAGATCCTCCCGGCCCACCAGTACGTCTTCACCGACGCACCCGCCCGGGTAAGGGAGTTGCTGGCCCACCACGAGGAACGCCTGGACGGCCTGCGCACCTTGCTGGTCGAGCCGCTCACGCCCTGGCAGGTCGCCGAGCGCATGGAGTGGAACCGTCCCTGGTCCGAAATCCCTTACGGATCACGGAACATCGCCGTCTCGGAGGCGGAGGCGCATCTGCGGCGACTGGTGAAGCTGGGCCGGGCGGAGGCGGTGGCGGGGAGCGAGCCGGTGACGTACGTGGCGGTGTGATCCCATGGCGCCATGGACCCCTTGGAACAGCTGCTGGCCGAGCGCGCCTGCGAACGCCTGATCATCGACTTCGTCCACCGCCTCGACCTCGGCGAACCGGGCTCCGTAGCCGAGCTGTTCACCGAGGACGGCGTGTGGGAGTGGCCGCTCCCGGCTGGGGACGGGCGGCGCTCCGAGGGCCGGGAGGCGCTGCGGGCGTACTTCGGCTCCCGGCCGGCGGATCGCCTCTCCCGCCGCGTGATGTCCAACATCCTCGTCACGGTCACGTCCCCGAACACGGCGACGGCGACCTCGTACTTCACGACGTACCGCGTCGACGGCCACGAGGGCGACTCCCAGGGTCCGGTCCCGTCGGGTCCGCCGGTGCAGGTGGGTCAGTACGAGGACGAGTTCCGCAGGTCGGCGGAGGGTGCGTGGCTGTTGGCGGCGCGACGGCTGAGGCTGCCGTTCGGGGGACCGACGCCGGTGGTCAGGGCAGGAACGTCCTGATCAAGTCCTCGGCGGCACCGAGCAGTTCGGTCTCGCTCCGGCTCATCGTCGGGTTGTGCGCCCGTCGTTCCCGCGCCTCCGCCAACCCCTCCTCCGTGAGCTCGGACGGGTCGGTGAGCAGCGCGGCCAGCATCGCGCGGGCGGGCTCGGCGATCGCCTCCTCGCCGACGGCGACCTGGGCGAGGATCACCGCGGACATGCCCCAGTCGAGCCCGGGGTCGCCTTCCTCGGCGTTGGCCCAGTCGATGACGTAGGGCCCGTCGCTGGTGAGCATCACGTTGTCGGGATGGAGATCGAGGTGGACGATCCGCCCCGGAACGGCGTGCAACTGCCGCAGCAGCCGTGCCAACACGGCCCCCGCCTCCCGGGCGTCGATCCGCCCAGCGGCGAAGGCGGCGAGCATGGTCGGTCCGTGCAGTCGCCGCATGACGAGGTCGCTGCGTGAGGAGGCGTCGAGCCGCACCTGGGGTACGGGGTAGCCGTGCCCGCGCAGATGTTCCATGACGGCCGCTTCCGCGAGGGCGTCCGCGTACCCCTCCCGGTCCCGCCGCAGCACCCACTCCTCATCGATCTCGTACACGTCGGACGCCCGCCCCGAGCCGATGAGTCTCCCCGTGATCTCCATGCCGCCGAACCTATCCGTAGCGCGAGGGCCCCTCACAGGAGCCCCTCAGCCGGTTGTTTACGGGCGGGTAGAGTGGCCGCGTCGTCATCACACCCGTACGGGGGGAAGCCGGTGCAATTCCGGCGCTGACCCGCAACCGTGAGCCTCTTGAGGCAAGCCGGATCGCCCCGCACGGAGCAGTTGACCGGCTCACGCGCACCGGCATCCGGCCGGTGCACGGCACCGTCGAGGTCTACGGGGCCGAGCCGCCCGGGGGGTTTCCCGTGCGCCCGGCTCCCTTGCACCCCGGTCCGCTGAAGGGGCGCGGCGGTGTCGAGCGGGCGAACGCGCGGAGGCCCGAAGGGCTGAGCACGATCGCCCGCTCGACACCGACTTCTGCGCCCCGTAGGCGGACCGGCTTCAAAGGAGAGAGGCATCCGCCGATCATGAACGTCCGCCGCAGCGCCGCGGTCCTGGCCGCCACCGCCGTGATCGGCACGGCCACACCGGCCGTGGCCGCCGATCCGTCCACCTCGCCTTCGCCGTCGCCTTCGGTGGTGATACCGGAGGGGTTGTACGGGGCGAGTGACCCGACGTATGACGGGGTGTGGCGGCAGTCCTGGGCCCTGATAGCGCAGAACAAGCAGAGCGTGATCCCTGCCGAGAAGGCGGTGGACTGGCTGGCCGACCAACAGTGCGCGAACGGCGCCTTCGCGGCCTTCCGCGCCGATCCGGCCAAGCCCTGTGATGCCAAGGTGATGGTCGACACCAACAGCACGGCGGCCGCCGTCCATGCCCTCGCCGTGGTCGGCGGCAACCACGAGGACGCGGTGCGCAAGGGGGTCGCCTGGCTGAAATCCGTGCAGAACAAGGACGGTGGCTGGGGTTACACGGCCGGCGGGGCGAGCGACGCGAACTCCACGTCCGTCGTCATCGGCGCGGTCTTCGCCAGCAACGAGGTGAACTCGACTTCGGAGTTGCGGAAGGACGGCCACACCCCGTCCGACGCCCTGCTGAAGCTCGCCCTGCCCTGCACCGGCGACGGCGCGGGTGCCTTCGCCTACCAGCCGGACAAGAAGGGGAAGCTGACCGCCAACGCGGACGCGACGGCTGCGGCCGTGCTGGCCGGCCGGGGCGGCTGGCCGGAGAGCGTCCTTCTCGGCGACGACCAGTCCTCCGCATCCTGCGAGAAGCCGGGCACCTTCGCGACGGCCGTCCACAACGGCGCCTCCTACCTCGCGAAGACGATGTCCAAGGACAAGTACCTCAAGTCGGTCCTGCCCGGCTCCGAGGACCAGCCGGACTACGGCAACACGGCCGACGCCGTCGTCGCCCTCTCCGCTGCCGAGTTCAACGACGAGGCCGCCGCGTCCGCCCACTGGCTGGAGACCCACGCCCTGAAGTGGGCCGCGCAGAGCGGCCCCGCCGCCTACGCCCAGCTCATCTTCGCCGCCCGCTCCGCCGGTGTGGACCCGCGTGACTTCGGCGGCAAGAACCTGGTCACGCTGCTGAACGCGACCGGCCCGAAGCCCGAGCACCTGCCCACTGCGGAAGAGGCCCCGCACATCGAGGGGAAGAGCGGCAAGGACGACGACGGCGCCCTCACCGTCGCCTGGACCGTCGGCGGCGGTCTCCTCCTCGGCTCCCTCATCGGGTTCGGCCTGATGCTCCGCGGCCGGAAGCGCCAGCAGTGATGCGCCGCCTCATCCCCCTCCTCCTGACGGCGCTCTGCCTCCTCCCCCTCTCCGCCCAGGCCGCCCACGCCACCGGCTACCGCTACTGGTCCTTCTGGGACCGCACCGGCACGACCTGGACCTACGCCACCCAGGGCCCCGCCACCGCGGTCCCCTCCGACGGCGACGTCCAGGGCTTCCGTTTCGCCGTGAGCGAGGACTCTTCGGACGCGACGAAGCCACGCGGCACGGCGTCGTTCACGAAGATCTGCGCGGACACTCCCCCCGAGGACGGCAAGAAGCGCATCGCCCTGGTCATCGACTTCGGCACGCCGACGGACGCGCCGTCGGGCGAGACCCCGCCGGCACTCCGCACGCAGTGCGCGGTCGTACCGGAGGACGCGACCACGGCAGAGGCCCTGGCCTCGGTGGCCAAGCCCCTGCGCTACGACACGAACGCCCTGCTGTGCGCGATCGCCGGGTATCCGGAGCAGGGGTGCGGGGAGCAGGTCGCGTCGGGCGAGAAGGGGAAGGGGAAGAAGGAGACGGCCGCGAAGAAGCATCACAAGGACTCGGGCCCCTCGGTGGGCCTGCTGGCAGGCGCGGCAGCGGTGGCGGCGCTGAGCGGGGCAGCGGTATGGCAAGCGCGACGGCGTAGAAATGCACAGCGGTAGCCGCCCGCAGCAGCAAGCGCGGGCAAGCGAAACACCCCCACCCGCACCCCCACGCCACCGCACCCACCCCACCCCCCTCCACCCCGCCGCCTGGTGGCTCTGGTCCCTCTCCCTCGGCATCGCGGCCACCCGCACCACCAACCCCCTCCTCCTCACCCTCCTCATAGCCACATCCGCCTACGTGGTGGCCGCCCGCCGCCCCCACACCCCCTGGGCCCGCTCCTACTCCGCCTTCGTCAAGCTCGCCCTCGCCGTCCTCCTCATCCGCCTGGCCTTCGCCGTCACCCTTGGCTCGCCCCTCCCCGGCACGCACGTGATCGTCACCCTCCCCGAAGTCCCCCTCCCGGACTGGGCCCAGGGCATCCGCCTCGGCGGCAAGGTCACCGCGGAGACCCTCACCTTCGCCTTCTACGACGGCCTGAAACTGGCCACCCTCCTCATCTGCGTGGGCGCCGCGAACGCCCTCGCCAGCCCCACCCGCCTCCTCAAGTCCCTCCCGGGCGCCCTGTACGAGATGGGCGTGGCCGTGGTCGTCGCCCTCACCTTCGCCCCGAACCTCATCGCCGACATCCAGCGCCTCCGCGCCGCCCGTCGGCTCCGCGGCCGCCCCGACTCCGGTCTCCGCGGCCTCCTCCAGGTCGGCCTGCCCGTCCTCGAAGGCGCCCTCGAACGCTCCGTCGCCCTCGCCGCCGCGATGGACGCCCGCGGCTACGGCCGTACCGCCGACGTCCCGCCCCGCGTCCGCCGTACGACGAACACCCTCACCCTCGGCGGCCTGCTCGGCGTCTGCGCGGGAACGTACGGCCTGCTGACCGCCGAAGGCGGCACGTACGGCATCCCCGTCCTCCTCGCCGGCGTGACCGCGGCCCTCGCCGGACTCCGCCTGGGCGGCCGCCGCACCCCCCGCACCCGCTACCGCCCCGACCCCTGGGGCGCCCGCGCCTGGCTGGTGACCGCGTCCGGCGCGGCGGTGGCCGCGGCGCTCGCCTGGGCCTCCGTCCACGACCCCGCGGCCCTCCACCCCGGTGTCATCCCCCTGACCACCCCCACCCTCCCCCTCTATCCCGCGGCCGCGATCCTCCTCGGCCTGCTGCCCGCCTTCGTCACCACGCCCCCCGAGGAGCCGTCGTGATCCGTTTCGAGGACGTCTCCGTCACCTACGACGGCGCGACCGAACCCACCGTCCAGGGCATCGACTTCGAGGTTCCCGAAGGCGAACTCGTGCTCCTCGTCGGCCCGTCCGGCACCGGCAAGTCCACGATCCTCAACTCCGTCAGCGGTCTCGTCCCGCACTTCACGGGCGGCACCCTGCGCGGCCGGGTCACGGTCGCCGGGCGCGACACCCGCACCCACAAGCCCCGCGAACTGGCCGACGTCGTAGGCACGGTGGGCCAGGACCCGCTCTCCCACTTCGTCACGGACACGGTCGAGGACGAACTGGCCTACGGCATGGAGTCGTTGGGCCTGCCCCCGCACGTGATGCGCCGCCGCGTCGAGGAGACCCTCGACCTCCTCGGCCTCACCGACCTGCGCGCCCGCCCGATCTCCACCCTCTCCGGCGGCCAGCAGCAACGTGTGGCGATCGGCTCGGTCCTCACCCCCCACCCCCGGGCCCTGATCCTCGACGAACCGACCTCCGCCCTGGACCCCGCCGCGGCGGAGGAGGTCCTGGCGGTCCTCCAACGCCTGGTGCACGACCTGGGCACGACGATCCTCATGGCGGAACACCGTCTGGAGCGCGTCATCCAGTACGCCGACCAGATCGCCCTCCTGCCAGGCCCGGGCGAGCCCCTGTCCCTCGGCACCCCGGCCGAGATCATGGCCGTGTCCCCGGTGTACCCACCGGTGGTGGACTTGGGCCGGGTGGCGGGTTGGTCGCCCCTACCACTCACGGTGAGAGACGCAAGGAGAAGGGCGTCGGATCTGAGGCAGCGCCTCGCGCAAGCTGCGGGCAGTCGTGCCGCTGGGGCGGCACGGGTGGGCGCAGGCGGCACCCCGCAAGCGCGGGCAAGCGAAACGCCCCCCACCGCAACCCCCACCCGACGCACCTGGTTCCGCTCCCGCATCACCCCATCGCCACTCCCCTCCCCCCATGCCGCCGAAGTCCAAGCCCTCTCCATCCACCGCACCCCCACCCGCGCCCTCACCGACGTCACCCTCACCCTCACCCCCGGCGAAACCGTCGCCCTCATGGGCAGAAACGGCGCCGGAAAGTCCACCCTCCTCAACACCCTCGTGGGCCTCATCCCCCCAACCTCCGGCACAGTCCTCACCGGCGGAACCATCCCCCACCGCACCCCACCCCACGACCTGATCCGCCGAGTGGGCCTGGTCCCCCAGGAACCAAGGGACCTCCTCTACGCGGACACGATCGCCGCGGAATGCGAGGCCGCCGACGCCGACGCCAGCGCAGCGCCCGGCACCTGCCGCACCCTCGTCACCGACCTCCTCCCCGGCATGACCGGCGTCCCCGACGACACCCACCCCCGCGACCTCTCCGAGGGCCAGCGCCTAGCCCTCGCCCTCGCCGTCGTCCTCACCGCCCGCCCCCCGCTCCTCCTCCTCGACGAGCCGACCCGAGGCCTCGACTACGCGGCGAAGGCCCGTCTGGCAGCCGTACTCAAGACACTCGCCGCCGAAGGCCACGCCATCGTCCTCGCCACCCACGACGTGGAGCTCGCCGCCGAGATCGCCGACCGTGTCGTCCTGCTCGCGGACGGCGAGATCATCGCGGACGGCCCGGCGGCCGACGTGGTCGTCGCGTCCCCCTCCTTCGCCCCGCAGGTCAGCAAAATCCTCGCCCCGCAGAAGTGGCTCACCGTGGCCCAGGTGAAGGCAGCCCTCGGAGCCCCCGGACCCCGCTCATGAACGTCATCCACCTCGGCCCCCGCTCCATCGCCGCCCTGACCCTCACCAGCGCCGTCGGCGTCGCAGCCCTCGGCTGGCCCTTCCTCGCCCCGCCCCGCTCCCAGCTCACCGCACACGCGACCGACGCCCCCTGGCTCTTCGCGGGCCTGCTCATCCTGCTCGTGGTGGTGGTCGCGGCGACGATCTCGGAGTCGGGCCTCGGCCCGAAGGCAGTGGCCATGCTCGGCGTCCTGGCCGCGACGGGCGCGGCCCTGCGCCCCCTCGGCGCCGGAACCGCCGGTATCGAGCCCATGTTCTTCCTGATGGTGCTCAGCGGCCGGGTCCTCGGGCCCGGCTTCGGGTTCACGCTCGGCGGGGTGTCCATGTTCGCGTCGGCCCTGCTCACGGGCGGGGTCGGGCCGTGGATGCCGTTCCAGATGCTCGCGATGGGCTGGTTCGCGATGGGTGCGGGGCTGCTGCCCGGCGCGCGGCGCCTGCGCGGACGTACGGAACTCGTCCTGCTCGCCGTGTACGGCTTCCTCGCCGCCTTCGCCTACGGCACGATCACCAACCTCGCCGGGTGGCCGTTCCTGAGCGGCACCGCCTCGAACATCGCGTTCCAGCCGGACGGCTCCGTGCCCGGCAATCTGGCCCGCTTCTTCCTCTACTGCGTGGCCACCTCGCTGGGCTGGGACCTGGGCCGGGCGCTGTGCACGGTCGTCCTCACCTTCACGCTCGGCCCGGCCGTGCTCAGGGCGCTACGCAGAGCCACCCGCCGCGCCGCCTTCGAGAGCGCGGTCACATTCGAACCCCGTTGACCGGTGAACCACCCCACATGACCCACATCACCAACTAACTACTCTAGTAGTACATATCGGACGCCATGCCCATGCCATAACGGCCTCTGACCTGCGCATTGAGAGCCAGCTCACACGCACCCCTCCCGCCCCAGATACGACCACCACTAGCAAAAAGGGTCATTGCGGACGCGCTCCAAGCCTGTTTCTCTGGACAACGTCGCACGGCGCCGACAAGCCCACGGGCCTCGGCGCCGACGCATGTACCGGATGCCCCGCGCAACCGGCACCGCCCGCGACAGACCACGTCCCCGAAGAAAAGGTTCTCCGTGTCCGTCTCCCGCATCGTTCGCCGCATCGCTTCCCCGAAGAAGGCCATCACCACCGTCGCGATGGCCGCCGCCACCGCCGGTTTCGTGCTGACCGCGGCGCCCGCTCAGGCGGCCACCACCGACTCGGCCGCCCAGGCCAAGTCCATCGCGCACAAGATGATCCCGAACGCCGCCCAGTACTCCGCGTTCAGCCACATCGTCGAGCACGAGAGCGGCTGGGACGTCAACGCCACCAACGCCTCCTCCGGCGCCTACGGCCTGGTCCAGGCCCTGCCGGGCTCCAAGATGGCCTCCGCCGGCTCGGACTGGAAGACCAGCGCCCAGACCCAGATCAAGTGGGGCCTCGACTACATGAACTCCCGCTACGGCAGCCCGTCCGGCGCCTGGGCGTTCTGGCAGGCCAACGGCTGGTACTGAGCCGACCGACGGCTGACGACCGACGCATCAGGGCGGCGACTCCCCTTCCCGGGGGGGGGCGCCGCCTTCGTCGTACGTGGTCCACTGACCCGGTGAGCACGCAGAGCACCGAAACCCAGCCGGACCGCGGCCTGCGCCTGGTCCCGGTACTGCTCGCCCTGACCCTGGTCAGCGGCCTGATCGACGCCGTCAGCTATCTCGGCCTCGGCCATGTCTTCACCGCGAACATGACCGGCAACGTGGTGGTCCTGGGCTTCGCGGCGGCGGGCGCGCCGGGCTTCTCCGTCCCCCACACCCTGACCTCGCTGCTCGCCTTCATGATCGGCGCGGCGGTCGGCGGCCGTATCGCCCAGCGCCTGGGCGCCGGACCGCGCCGCACCTGGGTCCGCCGCACCCTCGCCGCCGAGGCCCTGCTCCTCGCCGCGTCCACCGTCGTCGCCTTCGCCGCCCCCGACGACACCGCCACCGTCTACACCCTCATCGCCGTCACGGCCTTCGCGATGGGCCTGCGCAACGCCACGGTCCGCAAGCTGGGCGTCGCCGACCTCACCACCACCGTCCTGACGATGACCCTGACGGGCCTCGCCGCCGACGGCCCGGGAACGCACCGGTTCCGCCGTACCGCCGCGGTCGTCGCGATGATCGCGGGCGCGGCGGTGGGGGCGTGGCTGGTGGACGACCATGGGCTGGGCGTTCCGCTGCTGGTGTCGACCGTGCTGGCGGGGGTGCTCGCGGTGACGGCGTCGGGGCGGGAGTAGGCGGACGCGCCGGCCCTCAAGCGAGCCGTACCGGCACCCGGTGGTCCGGCCTGCCGTCCTTGGCCAGCATCCAGTGGGCCTCCGCCACCGCCCGGTACAGCCGCATACCGGAGTCACCGCGCACGTCGTCGACGGTCCAGACCCGGCCGCCGTGCCGGACGGAACGCCGCGAGAACACGTCGAGCACGGGCCCCGCGTCCGCCTCCGCCACGACCCCGGCGACGGCGGACATGTACACGCCCTGCCCGGTCCCGATCTCGGCCGACGAATCGAAGACCGAGATCCCCACCTCGGCCCGCACCGCGATGTTCCGTGAATGGGTGGCCTCCGGCGAGGACACCCAGTAGAACTCCCGGTATCCCGCATGCGCGAAGTACACGGGCGAGCTCCACGGCCGCCCGCTCGCGTCAGCCGTGGCGAGCACCAGATACCGGCTCCCGTCGACGATGTCCCGAGCGATCGCTCCACCCACTGCGGGCACCTCCTGCCTGAACTCCCCGTGTCTGACGGCAGTGCTGACCGCGAGCCCGACGGAAACTCATCGGCGGCACTCGAACCAGACGGTCTTCCCGCCCCCGGCCGCACGCGTCACCCCCCACTTGTCGACGACCGCCCCCAGCAGCACCAGCCCCCGCCCGCCCTCCGCGTCCGGGTCCAACGCACTGTGCACGACGGGCCGTTGAGCCGAGCCGTCCGTCACCTCCACCCGGACTCCCGCGCCCGTCGTTCTCAGCACCACCACCTCGCACCGCCGGTCCGGAACATGCCGTACGACATTGGTGACCAGCTCCGTCACACCCAGCTCCACGGCGTCGACCAGTTCGGCCAGTTCCCACTCGGTGAGCAGCGAGCGGACGATACGGCGGATGTGGCGGACGGAGTGCTCGCCGACGGTGACACGCATGCGGTAGTGCGTGGTGGGGGGAAAGTATGTGTTCACGGGACGAGCCTGAACTGCCGCGACTACGCTGGGCTACAGGTCGGATACAACCCGTTCTGGAGTGGGGGCCGTTCGTGACGCACATCAACGTCCTTGACCCGGGAGCCTCGCCGCTCGACTACTACGGCTTCGAGTTGCGTCGGCTACGGGAATCGGCCGGACTGAGCCAGAAACAACTCGGCGACATCCTCAACTACACCGGCTCCCTGGTCGGCCAGATCGAGACCGCGAGGAAGGTGCCGACACCGGAGTTCAGCGAGCGGGCGGACGCGGCGCTGGGATCGGACGGGTTGTTGTCACGGCTCGTGGAGCTGGTGCTGCGGAGTCAACTCCCGGCGTGGTTCAGGCAGGTGGCCGAGCTGCAATCGCGGGCCATCGACATCTACTCCTTCGAGTCGCACATGATCCACGGCCTCCTTCAGACCGACGGCTACGCCCGTGCCGTACTCGGATCGCTGGACGCCACCAACCTGGACGACCGCACCGCCGTGCGCCTCGCTCGTCAGCGCATCTTCGAGAAGGAGAAGCCGCCCGTCTTCTGGGCGGTGCTGAGCGAGGCCGCGCTCTACCAGACCATGGGCGGCCCGGACACCATGCGGGGTCAACTCGCCCACCTGTTGGCCTTCGAGACCAACCCCCGGATCAATATCCAGATCCTGCCGTTCTCAGCCGGAGCACACGCGGGACTCCAAGGCTCGTTCGACATCTATCGTTTCGCGAGCGACCCGACCATCGTCTATACGGAGGGCTACAACAGCGCGCATCCGAGCGCGAACCCGGACACAGTCACCGACTGCACACTCCGTTACGATCATCTTCAGGCTGCTGCACTGTCCCTCAAGGAGTCGGCGGCGACGATCCGGCGTGTGATGGAGGAACGCTATGGAGAGCCAGCTTGAGTGGCGTAAGTCCAGCTACAGCGGCGACCAGGGCGGCAACTGCGTAGAGGTCGCCGACGCCCCCACCCTCATCGCCATCCGCGACTCCAAGAACCCGGCGGGCCCGATCCTCACGATCGACCCCGCCGCGTTCCGCCGCTTCGTCTCCTGGAGCGGTACTACGACGCCCCGGGTCTGAATCCCAGCACCTTCGCCGCCTGGTGCGCTCTCCACTCCTTGCGGAAGAAATACGCGCGCAGTACCGCGATCGCCAGGAACAGCAGCCCGAAGCCGCCCCTGCCCAAGCCCCCTACCTGGACGAACCAGTAGAAGCACGCCCCGGCCATGGTCAGGCAGATGGCGATGACGATCGGCTCGCGGAGATAGAAGGGCAGGACGCGGAGGATGAGATTGAGAAACATCGGGCAATTTGATCAGTCCGCGTCAACTTCTGTCGAGCGTGAATCCGCCGTCTAGATCCGCTGAATGATCGTGCCGGTGGCCAGCCCGCCGCCCGCGCACATCGTGATCAGCGCGAACTCCTTGTCCACGCGCTCCAGTTCATGCAGCGCGGTGGTGATCAGCCGGGCCCCTGTCGCCCCGACCGGGTGCCCGAGCGCGATCGCGCCGCCGTTGACGTTCACCTTCTCCAGGTCCTGGTCGAAGACCTGCGTCCAGCTCAGCACCACGGACGCGAACGCCTCGTTGATCTCGACGATGTCGATGTCCTTCAGGGACATCCCGGCCTTGCCGAGCACGGCCTTGGTCGCGTCGATGGGCCCGTCGAGGTGGAAGTGCGGATCGGCGCCGACGAGGGCCTGGGCGACGATCCGCGCCCTCGGCCGCAGCTTCAGCGCCCGTGCCATCCGCTTCGAGGCCCACATGATCGCGGACGCGCCGTCGCTGATCTGGGACGAGTTGCCCGCCGTGTGGACGGCGGTCGGCATGACCGGCTTCAGGCGGGCCAGCGCCTCCATGGACGTGTCGCGCAGCCCTTCGTCGCGGTCGACGAGCCGCCACATGCCCTGTCCGGCGCGCTGCTCGTCCTCGGTGGTCGGGACCTGCACGGCGAACGTCTCCCGTTTGAAGCGCTCCTCGCTCCAGGCGACGGCGGCACGTTCCTGCGAGATCAGGCCGAGCGCGTCGACGTTCTCGCGGGTGAGACCGCGATGACGGGCGATCCGCTCGGCGGCCTCGAACTGATTGGGCAGGTCCACGTTCCACTCGTCGGGGAACGGCTTGCCCGGACCGTGCTTCGAACCCGACCCCAGCGGCACCCGCGACATCGCCTCGACACCGCAGGAGATCCCGACGTCGATGACGCCCGCCGCGATGAGGTTGGCCGTCATGTGCGAGGCCTGCTGCGAGGAGCCGCACTGGCAGTCGACCGTCGTCGCCGCCGTCTCGTACGGCAGGCCCATCGTCAGCCAGGCCGTGCGCGCGGGGTTCATGGACTGCTCGCCGGCGTGGGTCACCGTGCCGCCGACGATCTGCTCGACGCAGTCGGCGGGGATGCCGGTGCGGCCGAGGAGTTCACGGTAGGTCTCGCCCAGCAGATAGGCGGGATGGAGGTTGGCGAGCGCGCCGCCGCGCCTGCCGATGGGGGTGCGTACGGCTTCGACGATCACGGGTTCCGCGGCCATGAAAGGAGTTCCTCTCCTTGCGTACCCGCGCGGCGCGGGGGCGTCCCGGCCCGGCCCGCCACGCGGAACTAGTACGTGTTCTAGTTCCACGTGCAGTCTGCTGACAGGGAGTCCATCGCCGCAAGAGTCGTGCACGCCTCTTGCTACTTCTAGAACCCGTTACTACGTTCACCGCACGACCTGATGGACCGTCAGAAGACCGCCGAACATGGCTGGAACACCGCTGGAGCTGCCCCATGACCTGTCCAGAGCTCCCCGACGGGTTCGACCTCACCGACCCCGATCTGCTGCAACAGCGCGTTCCGCTGCCGGAGTTCGCCGTACTGCGCCGAGCGGAACCGGTCCGCTGGATCCCCCAGTCGGGCAACATCGCCGGTTTCCAGGACCAGGGCTACTGGGCGGTGACGCGGCACGCGGACGTCAAGTACGTCTCCACGCACCCCGAACTCTTCTCCTCCACCCTCAACACGGCGATCATCCGCTTCAACGAGCACATCGAGCGCGACGCGATCGACGCCCAGCGGCTGATCCTGCTCAACATGGACCCGCCGGAGCACACCCGCGTCCGCAGCATCGTGCAGCGTGTGTTCACCCCGCGCGCCATCCGCGCCCTGGAGGACAACCTCCGTGCCCGCGCCACCGCCATCGCGGCGAACGCCCGCGCACACCCCGGCTCCTTCGACTTCGTCACCGAGGTCGCCTGCGAACTGCCCCTCCAGGCCATCGCCGAGCTCATCGGCATCCCGCAGGACGACCGGGCCAAGATCTTCGACTGGTCCAACAAGATGATCTCGTACGACGATCCCGAGTACGCGATCACCGAGGAGGTCGGCGCCGAGTCGGCCACCGAACTCATCGCCTACGCCATGAACATGGCCGCCGACCGCAAGCAGTGCCCGGCGAAGGACATCGTCACCACCCTCGTCGCCGCCGAGGACGAAGGGAACCTGGCCTCCGACGAGTTCGGTTTCTTCGTGCTGATGCTGGCCGTCGCGGGCAACGAGACGACCCGCAACGCCATCACCCACGGCATGCACGCCTTCCTCACCCACCCCGACCAGTGGGAGCGGTACAAGGCCGAGCGCCCGGCGACCGCGGCCGAGGAGATCGTCCGCTGGGCCACCCCGGTCAACGCCTTCCAGCGCACCGCCACCCAAGACACCGAACTGGGCGGCAAGTTGATCCGGAAAGGCGACCGGGTCGGCATCTTCTACGCCGCCGCCAACCACGACCCCGAGGTCTTCACCGACCCCGACACCTTCGACATCACCCGCGACCCCAACCCCCACCTCGGTTTCGGGGGCGGCGGCCCGCACTACTGCCTGGGCAAGTCCCTGGCCGTGCTGGAGATCGACCTCATCTTCAACGCGATCGCCGACGCGATGCCGAACCTGGTCCTGACCGGAGACCCCCGCCGCCTCCGCTCCGCATGGATCAACGGCGTGAAGGAACTCCAGGTCAGCATGGCCTGACTCCCCCGTTCCCGGGCCGGCGGCTTCCCGGCGCCGCCGGCCCGTCCGGACCCCGAGGGAGGCAGGAACATCCCCACCCTCACGCCCCGTTCCTGCCTCCCCCGAGGCGGACGGCGCGGCTGTCACCCGCTCCCGGAGGCGCGGGCAGGCACCTGCGGCTCGGCCGCCGTTTCCTTCACCAGGCGGGCCCGCGGCCCCTGGAAGAGGTGCGACAGCCCGAAGCCGGCGCTCACCACCACCGCACCCCCCACGGCATCCAGCACCCAGTGGTTACCGGTGGCGACGATCGCCGTCACCGTGAAGAACGGGTGCAGCAGCCCCAGCGGCTTCAGCCACCACTTCGGCGCGACGATCGCGATGACCACCCCGCACCACAGCGACCAGCCGAAGTGCAGCGAGGGCATCGCCGCGTACTGGTTGGTCAGGGCGGTCAGGGTGCCGTAGTCCGGCTTGGAGAAGTCCTGGACGCCGTGGACCGTGTCGATGACGCCGAGGGACGGCATCAGACGGGGCGGGGCGAGCGGGTAGAGCCAGAAGCCGACCAGGGCGAGGAGCGTGGCGAAGCCCAGCGACGCACGGGCCCAGCGGTAGTCGGCGGGGCGGCGCCAGTAGAGGACGCCGAGGACCGTCAGCGGGACGACGAAGTGGAAGGACGTGTAGTAGAAGTCGAAGAAGTTCCGCAGCCAGTCGACCTGGACGACCGCGTGGTTCGCCCAGTGCTCGATGTCGATGTGGAGCCACCGCTCGATGTCGAGGATCTGCTGCCCGTGCTCCTCCGCCCGCGCCCGGCCCTCGGAGTTGGTGCCGCCCGTCGCCGCGAGCCGCACCTTCTGGTACGCGGCGTAGGTGACACGAATAAGCAGCAACTCCAGGAGCAGGTTGGGACGCGCCAGCACCCGCTTCAGGAACGGCAGCAGCGGCACCCGCCGGAAGCGGGCCGGGACCGGCTCGGCGTACTCCGTCGGGATCGGCGTCCGGTAGTACGGCGAGGTCCGGGACAGGAACGGCACGACGGTCGCCGCGGCCAGCGCCGCCAGCAGGACGACGTTGTCCCGCAGCGGATACAGCGAGGCCATGTTCGGCAGGATCATCTTCGCGGGCAGCGTCATCACCAGCACCACCGCGACCGGCCACACATACCGGTCCGAGGCCCGCTTGCCGACCCGTCCGACGACCGCGAGCAGCACCCACAGCAGCTGGTGCTGCCAGGCCATCGGGGCCATCAGGATCGCCGCGCAGCCGGTGACCGCCACCGCGAGCAGCAGCTGCCCGTCGCGGGCGTAGCGCACGGCCCGCCGCAGGGCGAGCGCCGCCACGGCCGCGCCGAGCGCGAGGAACAGCCCGACCTCGACCGGCCCCGCGAACCCTGCCCGCAGCAGCGCTCCGTGCAGCGACTGGTTGGCGAGGTCGTCGGCGTCCCCGCCCAGCCCGGCGCCCGCCATGTGGTGGACCCAGTAGGTGTACGAGTCGTGCGGCAGCGCCGCCCACGCCAGTGCCGTGCTCGCCGCGAACGTGGCCCCGGTGGTGAGCGCGGCCCGGCGCCGCCCGGTGAACCACAGCAGCCCGGCGAACAGCAGCACCGTCGGCTGGAGCGCCGCGGCCAGGCCGATCAGCAGGCCGCTCGTCCGCTGTCCGCGTACGACGAAGCATCCGACCAGCACCAGCAGCACCGGCATGATGCTGGTCTGCCCGAGATACAGGGTGTTGCGGACCGGCAGCGACAGCATCAGCAGGCTGATCGCGACCGGCGCGGCGAAGAAGGACGTACGTCTGTTCACCGGCTGAGGCAGGGCCCGCGCGACGACAAGTCCGAGGGCGACGACCAGAAGCAGCGTCCCGAAGGTCCAGCCCCAGCCGAGCGCCTGTTCGGCGGCCTTGGTGAGCGGCTTCAGGACGAGGCCGCCGAAGGGCGTGCCGGTGAACTCCGTCGAGTCGTACAGCGACCCCTTCACATGGAGGACGCCGTCGGGTCCGACCCACGTCTCCAGGTCGGTCAGCCGCTCTCCGCTGGGGGTGCGGAGGACGACGGCCACCTGCCGGACGGCGAGTATCGCGGCGACCACCCACAGCAGGAATCTGGCCACGCGCATTCTCGCTCTGGCCGTCTCCACGGCCGTCGCTCCGAACGCTTCCGCCGGTCCTCCGCTGGGGTTCGTGTTCACCACGTGCCCGGGCCTCCCGCCCCGTTCGCCCTTCACGTCCGATACGCGAAGGTTGTCGTGCGCAGCCTATGAGGCCCGCACAGTCCCCCGGAGAAGAGACGCAGACGGTTCCGCTTTGCCTGACGCCCGTCCTGCATTTGTCCGAATGACGATAGTCCGCACCGTCTCGCGCCGCCTCGCTGAGCGGGCTGTGGATCACTTACGTAGCTACAAGGCCCGGACCCGTATGCTCCGCGTAACCGCCTGAGGGCGCAGCGGAGGGTGCGGTGGGGGAATGGTCGACTTCCTGAGAGGCCGGGCGCGCCGACGCCTGCTCGCGGTCGTCCTGGCGTTACTGGCCACCCAGCTGGGTTCCCTGGCCGCCCCGGCCTACGCCTGCGGCTGCGGCGCCATGGTTCCGGACACCGCCCGGCAGGTCGCCGTGGCACGCGAGGTGTCGGTGGTGCGCTGGGACGGCCGCCGGGAGCGGATCGTGATGCGGCTGACGGTCGGCGGGGACAGCGACCGGGCGGCCTGGATCATGCCGGTCCCGCACCGCGCGGACGTGACGCTCGGCAATCCGGCCGTCTTCGACGAGCTGGACGCGGCCACCGCGCCCATGCACCGCACCCGCTCCCACTTCTGGCCGCAGGACGGCGACTGGCCGCTGGTCTCCGGCGGCGGCCGGGACGCGGGCGCACGCCCGCCCGGCGCCGGCGCGGCGCCCGGGGTGGACGTGGTGGGCCGCCAGAAACTGGGCCCCTTCGACGTGGCCCGCCTGACCGCCACCGACCCGGACGCCCTCGGCGACTGGCTCGCCGACCACGGCTTCCGCCTCCCGCCCCGCCTCGGCGGCGCCCTCCAGCCGTACGTGGCGCGCGGCTGGGAGTACGTGGCGGTCCGCCTGGCCCCGGAAGCCACCGGCACCCCCCTCCAGGGCACGCTGGACCCGCTGAGCCTGTCCTTCGCGGCCGACGAGCCGGTCTACCCGATGCGGCTGTCCCGCCTCGCCCGCACACCCCAGTCCCTGGGCCTGTACGTCCTGGCCGCACACCGCATGGAACCGGCCTCCGCGATCGGCGGCTCCCGCCCCCGCGTCACCTTCGCCGGCCGGATCACACCCCCGCGCAGCAGCCCCCTGGCCGAGCTGACCGCGGGCACCCCGTTCCTGACGGCGATCGGCCAGGAGTTCCCGTCCCCGTCCCTGATCGACGGCGACCACACCCTGCGCCGCACCGCCACCGACACCGCCTTCCAGCAGGTCGTCTACGAGGACCGGCTGCGCACGGTGGCCGGAGTCCCGGCCTGGCTGCTGACGATCGCGGCCGCCCTGGCCGCGCTCACGGGCGCGGTGGTCCTGTTGGCCGTACGACGCTCCCGGCGCGCGGCAAAATCCCTCGCCGCGGAACCCACCACCCCTTACTTTCAACAGGGCAACTAGTTAGCGCCACTAACTACCCCTGACGAATGAGGTCGCATGAGCGAGTCGCAGCACTGGGACGCCGTGGACGCCTACTTCACCACCCATCTCGCGCCGGACGACGAAGCACTGGAAGCCACCCTGCGGGACAGCGAGGCCGCCGGGCTCCCCGCGATCGCCGTCAGCGCCCCACAGGGCAAGCTGCTCCAGCTCCTGGCGGAGATCCAGGGCGCCCGGCGCATCCTGGAGGTCGGCACCCTCGGCGGCTACAGCACCATCCGGCTGGCCCGCGCGCTGCCCGCCGACGGCCGGCTGATCTCCCTGGAGTACAGCCCGCACCACGCCGAGGTGGCGGCCCGCAACATCGCGCGGGCGGGCCTGGACAAGCTCGTCGAGATCCGCGTCGGCGCGGCCCTCGACTCCCTCCCCCGCCTGGCCGACGAGAACCTGGCCCCCTTCGACCTGGTCTTCATCGACGCGGACAAGGCGAACAACCCGCACTACGTGGAGTGGGCGCTGAAGCTGACGCGTGCGGGCAGCCTGATCATCGTGGACAACGTCGTACGGGGCGGCCGTGTCGCCGACCCGGACGACACCACCCCCGACGTCGTCGGCACCCGCACGGCCATCGAACTCCTGGGCTCCCACCCGCGCTTGACGGCGACGGCGATCCAGACGGTGGGCGCGAAGGGCTACGACGGCTTCGCGCTGGCACGGGTGCGGTCGTAGCCCTAGGCAGCCCTCAGACCTCGTGGAAGAAGCCGACGTTGACGCTGCGCGGGGCGGTGCGGTCCACGACGACGATCTCACCGCTGCCGCCCCGGGGCAGCGTGACGCTCCCGCCGTAGGTGAGTGGCTGGGCGTACTCCCCGACGGTCAGCCGCACCTCACTCGACGGCTCGGCCTGCGACCCGCGCAGCCAGGTCACCTGCCAGATTCCCTCCGGCCCGCACAGGAACTCCAGGTGCACCCGGGAGACGAACAGCCAGTCGTCGGGCGTGGCGAGCCGGCACACGGACTTGTCGCGGCCCACCCGCAGCAGCGCGCCGGGCTCGCTCGGTGCGTCGGCCATGAGCATGCCGGCCGTGGCACCCTCCTCCGCCGCGGAGACGGCGGCCATGGTGAGTTCGAGCACGTGCGCTCCCTTTGCAGTTCCTGAACCGTTCCTGAGCAAGTGTCCTTGCACAGCGGCCGCATGATAAATCGCCCGGCCACATCGCGTCCGGCACAATGGACTCATGACCGAGCGAAAGCCACCCGGCGTCCCGTTCGAGTCCTGGGTCGACAAACAGATCCGAGACGCGCAGGGCCGCGGCGACTTCGACCGACTTCCGGGCGCGGGCGAGCCGTTGCCCGCGGAACTGAGCACGCCCTACGACGAACTGTGGTGGATCAAGCGCAAGATGGCCCGCGAGGGCCTCTCGTCGCTGCCCCCCGCCCTCGCCCTGCGCAAAGAGGCCGAGGACGCCTTGGCCGCCGCCTACGCGGCCCCTTCCGAACGCGCGGTCCGCAAACTGATCACCGACATCAACGTCAAGATCCGCGACATGATGTTCAGGCCACCGCCCGGCCCCCCGCTGGGCAAGAAGCCGTACGACGTCGAAGAGGTCGTACGCCAGTGGCGGGAGCGCCGGGCGGCGAAGAATCCGGAGTCAGAGCTTCAGTAGCCGCTCCGTCAGCTCGCGGTAGTCACGCAGGGCGAGCCGCAACTGCTCGGTGTCACCGCCACCTGCGCCCTTTCCGTCCCCGTGCTCGGCGCCCTGCCAGGACTGGCGCAGGATGCGCCGCCGCTGGGCCACGGCGTCCGTGAACCGCGAGGTGACCTCCTCCAGCACCTGGTCGGCCTCCTCGACGGCGGCCCGAGGCCCGTCGACGAACCCGGTCATGGCGTGCTGGAGCTGCCCGGCGAGCTTGTCGTGCTCCTCGGCCAGCAACCGCCCGCCATGGGCATCACGCCCCGCGGCCTCATGACTGGCCACCAGGGGAGCCTTCTCGCGCTCCTTCGTGAAGCCGCGACCCTCCCCTTCATGCCCCGCCACGAGGGGCGAACCGTCCGCTTGACCCTTCTGCGGGCCGCTCACGGCTTCCGTCATGCCTCTCAACTCCCCTTCGCCTGACGCCGGGTGAACGCCCACGGCGAATGGCCGTGGCCGTCATGGCGCGCGGACCGGTCGCCGGACGACGATTCGACGAGCTCGCGCCTGCGCCCACCGGCGCCGACGAGCTCCTCGAACAGGGCCCGGGCCTCGACCATGGCCTCACGCATCTCCTCGGTGCCGCCCTGCGCATCCGTGTTCGCCACGCGATGGACGCGCCGGTATCCGTGCACATGGTGCGCGTGGTGCACGGACAGGGCGGCGAGCTGCTCCTCGTACTGCACACCGTCGGGGAACCCGCGGGCGCCGGCCACTTCAGCAAGCAGCCGGTCCGCCTCGCTCACCGCCTCGCGGGGCGACTCGACGAACCGCTCCTGGGCGGCCGCCCACCGGGCCTCGTACTGCTGCCGCTGGGCGGGCTCCAGGTCCCGCTCCCGCAGCGACCCGTGCTTGTCCACCCGCTCGGCCAGCTCCCGCTCGGCGGCCTGCGAGTCCCCGTCGTGCCGGGCGACGGCCCGGTCGTACTCGGGCCCGAAGCGCCGCTTCAGGTCCCGCCCGCCGGGCCGACGCCGGGCCAGGACGACCGCCACCACGACGACGGCCGCCACGATCACGATCAGAGCGATGATCACGCCAGTAGTCATGCGCTACGAGTAGCCCCGGCCACTCCCCTCAAACGGCCCCGCCCCCCGATATCCGTTTGCGGCCCGCCCCAGCCCCCACCCGAGAATGACGCCCATGACCTGGACCGTCACACCGGAACCCCACGACTCCCCCGCCGCAACAGCCCTCTGGCGCGCGTACTACACGGAGGTCAGCGACCGCTACTACCTCCTCCACGAGAACCGCCGCACGGCCCCGGAGGAACTGGAACAACAGATCACCCGAGCGGACTGGTCCGACCTCACCCCACCCAAGGGCGCCCTCCTACTGGCCCGCTACCAAGGCGAGCCCGCCGGCACGGCAGGCGTACGCCTCCTGGACCCGGAAACGGCGGAACTGAAAAGGGTGTTCATCCAGCCCCCGCGACGCGGCAAGGGCGGCGCAGCCCTCCTCGTAGCGGCAGCGGAAGACACAGCGCGCGCCCTGGGCGCCACCCGCATGATCCTGGACACCCGTCACGACCTCACAGAGGCAAGGGCCCTCTACACGCGCCTGGGCTACGAGGAAACGCCCCCGCACAACACCGACAAGTACGCGGAGCACTGGTTCTCAAAGCACCTGTAGCCCCGAGTCGCCGCACCCGCGTACGGCGGTGAGGGGACGTGTCGGGGGGTGTCCGCCCGCAGCGGTTGGCGCGTCAACACGGGCTCCTTGTCTGAACGCCCGATTCCGCGCCGTTCCGAGGACGGACACCCCCCGGCGCGGCCCCGCCCCACGACGAAACCGTCAGCGCGAACGCGACCCCTCACCGGCGTTCTGCGGCTGCTCCCGATCGGACCCGCACAACTCAGCGTTCAACTCGCCCACCAGCTGCACCAGATCGGTAGGTCGGTCGGCCCCCCACCAGTCCCCCAGCAGCTCCGCCAACGACGCCTCCCGAGCCGCCGCAAGCCGCTCGGCGACCGCGACCCCCTCCGCCGTCAGCACCAGATCCACCCCTGACCGCACCGCCAGCCGCCGCTCCTCCACCTGCCGGGCCGCCGCGATGACGACGTCCAACGGCACGGAACTCCGCTCAGCAAGCGACGCCGGCTCCACCGACCCGTACTTGTTGATCCGCAGCAGCAGCCAACTAGCCCCGGGCAGCAGGTCGTACCCGGCCCGGTCGGTGATCGTCCGGTAGATCTCCCGCCGCCCCTCGCGCGTCCCGAGCACCGACAGCGCCCGGCACACCTCGTCGTACGACGACCGCTCCACCGGATTGCTGGCCAGCGTCTCCGTCACATCGGGCGCGGTGACCGACGCCCGCAGCCGGTCCTCCTTGAGGAACCACGCGAGCACGAACCCCAACAGGGCGACAGGCGCCGCGTACAGGAACACGTCGGTGATCGAGGACGCGTACGCGTGCAACGCGGCGGGCCGCAACGCAGCCGGCAGGTTCGCGATGTCACGCGGATCGGCCTCCAACCCCTCCACGCTCACCCCGCCCGGCAGCACGCCCCCGGCCCCGGCCCCGGCGAACGCGTCGGCCAGCTTGTCCCCGAGCCGGTTGGTGAACACCGTCCCGAAGACGGCGACCCCGAACGACGCCCCGATCGACCGGAAGAACGTCGCCCCGGACGTCGCGACGCCGAGATCCTCGTACGACACGGCGTTCTGCACGATGAGCACCAGCACCTGCATGACGAGCCCGAGCCCCAGCCCGAACACGAGGAAGCAACCGCTCATCACCCAGGTGGAACTGGACTCGTCGAGCTGGTGCAGCAACAGCAGCCCGATCGTCGTGACAGCCGTACCCGCGATCGGGAACACCTTCCACCGCCCGGTACGACTCACGACCTGCCCGGACACCGTCGACGACACCAACAGCCCGAACACCATCGGCAGCATGTGCACCCCGGACATGGTCGGCGAGACGCCCTGCACGACTTGGAGGAACGTCGGCAGATAGGTCATCGCGCCGAACATGGCGAAACCGACGACGAAGCTGATCACCGCGGACAGGACAAAGGTCCGGATCCGGAACAGCTTCAACGGCAGCACGGGCTCCGCGGCCCGCCGCTCCACGGCCACGAAGGCGACACCCAGCACGACCCCGAGCACGGCCAGCCCCACGATCTGCGGCGACCCCCACCCCCACGTGGTGCCGCCGAGGGAGGCGACCAGCACCAGACAGGTCGCGACGGACGCGATGAGCAACGTCCCCAGATAGTCGATGACATGAGGGGTCGCCTTGCGCGGAATCCGCAGCACGGTCGCGATGACGGCGAGCGCCACGACCCCGACCGGCAGGTTGACGTAGAAGACCCAACGCCAGCTCAGATGCTCGGTGAACACCCCGCCCAGCAGCGGTCCGAGCACGCTCGTCGCCCCGAACACCGCCCCGAACAGCCCTTGGTAGCGCCCGCGTTCACGCGGCGGCACGAGATCGCCGACGATCGCCATGGACAGCACCATGAGCCCACCGCCGCCGAGCCCCTGCAACGCCCGGAACGCGATGAGTTGGGGCATGTTCTGCGCCGCCCCGCACAGCGCGGACCCCACCAGAAAGACCACGATGGCGGTCTGGAACAGCCTCTTGCGCCCGTACTGGTCCCCGAGTTTTCCCCACAGCGGCGTGGCGGCCGTGGAGGCGAGCAGATACGCCGTGACGACCCACGACAGATGCTCCAGCCCACCCAGGTCGCTGACGATGGTCGGCAACGCGGTCGACACGATCGTCTGGTCCAGCGCGGCGAGCAGCATTCCGAGCAGCAGCGCCCCGATCGACACGAGGACGTTCCCGGGCACGTGTTCGTCCGGCGTGCCCCGCACCTCTCCCGTCCTGGCGTGCGCATCCGCGGCCATGAAGACCTCCTGTGAGACTCGTGACGACTCCATCGTGGTCGGTGTGACCAGTTTTGGCCTGTCAAGTCCTGTTGGAAGCCACGGTTCCGGGGGTTGGCGGGAGACGAGTGTGAAGAGGGTCTGCATAATCTCTGGAGTTCGCGAGGGGAGGGACGAACACATGGCGGAGACGAGCGGCCACTTGTGCCCGGAGTGCGGGGCACCCAGAGGGGTCGACAACACCCCGTCCTGCGGGTGCACCCAGCGGGCGTCCGACGCCCTGCGCGACGCGCGCGAGGCGGAACAGGCGGCGGCGGAGGACTTCGACCCGCTGCGCATTCGGCCGTACGTCGCCCTGGAATCGGAGAGCCAGGAGCCCGAGGCCACTGCCCCCGTACCCGTGGTGCCCGCCCCCCTGCCCGACGCGACGATGCAGTTGCGCCCGGTCTCCGAGCCGCCCCAACCGAGCACCGAGGACCTGAGCCTCTTCGAGAGCGCCCCGGCCGACGGGAGCACTCCTGACGCCCCCCGCTCCCGCGGCTCCCGCCACCGCCGCACCCTGATCCTGGCCACGGCCGGCGCTCTGGTGACGGTGGTCGCGGCGGCGGGCCTGGCGAGCGGCCTGTTCTCGTACGACGGCCCGGAGCGCGACAAGGCGCTCCCGAAGGAGGTCCGGGCGAGCGTGCCGGACGCGTCGACCAGCTCGGCACCGGCGTCCCCGGAGACGAGCGCGGCGCCGGCCCGGCCGACCTCGGCGTCCCCGACCCCGAGCGCGAGCCCGTCGACGTCCGCGTCCCCGTCGCCGTCACGGACCAGCGCGTCGCCGACCCCGTCGGTCTCCACCGCAGCGCCGTCGACCCCGGCGGCGACGGACCCCACCGGCACGGCCGAGAGGAACATCGGCGGCTCCGAGGAGACCGCCCCACCGGTGCTGCGCCGCGGCGCCCAGGGCGACGAGGTCGTGGAACTCGAACTGCGCCTGACGCAGCTCAACCTCTACACGAGGAAGCCGGGCGGCCGCTACAACGAGGCCGTCGAGGACGCGGTCACCCGCTACCAGTGGGCGCGGGGCATCCAGCTGGAGGAGTACGGCGTCTACGACCTGGCGACGCGGGCGAAGCTGGAGTCGGAGACCACGGAGCCGTGACGCCCGTAGTCCGATGACATCCGGGTCGCCTCACCCGACGTAGAGCCGGATCTCCCCGTCGCCCCTGGCCTCCACCCGCACCTGCGTCAGGTCCCGCACCACCACGTCGGGCTCATGGAAGTCGGCCCGCGGCCCGACCCCCACGACCTGCATGCCCGCGGCGCGCCCGGCCGTGATGCCCGCCCCGGAGTCCTCGAAGACGATGCACTGCGCGGGGTCCACCCCGAGTTCCGCGGCGCCCTTCAGGAACCCCTCGGGGTCGGGCTTGCTCGCGCCGACGCTCTCGGCGGTGATCCGCACCTCCGGCAGGGCGAGGCCCGCCGCGGCCATGCGCGCGGTGGACAGGGCGACGTCGGCGGAGGTCACGAGCGCGTGCGGCACCCCGGCCAGCGAGGCGAGGAAGGCCTCCGCGCCGGGGACGGCGACCACGCCGTCCATGTCGGCGGTCTCCTCGGCGAGCATGCGCGCGTTCTCCGCGTGGTTCTGCGCCATGGGCCGGTCGGGCAGCAGCAGGGCCATGGAGGCGTACCCCTGCCGCCCGTGGACGACCTTCATGACCTCGTCGCCGTCCAGTCCGTGCCGGTCGGCCCAGCGCCGCCAGAGGCGCTCGACGACGGCGTCGGAGTTCACGAGGGTGCCGTCCATGTCCAGCAGGAGGGCGCGGGCGGTCAGCACGGTGGGCACGGCGGTGGCCGTCATCGGCAGCTCCAGGGCGCGGGGAACGCCGGGGGTCGCCCGGCGGGACAAGGCGGCCCCGCCCGCCGGTCAGGGAAAACGGGCGGGAGCCACTTTGTTCCTCCACGGTACAAAACGAGACCATGATCCCGCCACCGTCTCCCGGAACAGTTCACTCACCGTTCAGCTCACGCGGTCACGGCCTCCCACAGGCTCCACACGCCGAGGCCCAGCATCAGCACGGCCGCGATCTTCGTGATGAGCGCCAGCGGCACCCGCTTCATCAGGGCCTTTCCGCCGACGATGCCGAGACCGGCCACGGCCCAGAGCGCGAGCACGGCACCCAGGCCGACCGACAGCGGGTCGTCGTAGCGGGCCGCGAGGTTCGCCGTCATGATCTGCGTCAGGTCACCGAACTCGGCGACCAGGATGAGCATGAACCCGGCCCCAGCGACCTTCCAGAAGGACTGGTTCTCGGGCCGCCGGATCTCTTCCTCGCCGTCGTCCTTGTTCCGCAGCAGCACGGCCGCGCCGCCGAGGAAGAGCACACCGGTGATGGCGTGCACGATCTGCTGCGGCAGCAGGGTCAGCACGCTGCCCGCCGCGACGGCGAGTGCGACATGGAGCGCGAAGGCGGCGGCGACGCCCGCGAAGACGTAGGAGGCGCGGTACCGGGTGCCGAGGACCAGCCCGGCGAGGGCGGTCTTGTCCGGGAGCTCGGCCAGGAAGACGACGCCGAAGACCACGGCCGTCACGGTGAAGCTGATCAAGGTTCCTCAATCGGTCGGGCTGCCCCACCGAGAGTGTTACCGCGAAGACCGCGAAAAAAGACACCTCGGCATGGCAGCACACGGTCAGTGCACTGCTGTGCCGAAGGTCTCGCTGGCGAGGTCCGCAAGGGACCCGCCTCCGGGCGCCGGCTCAGACGAGCTGAGCAGTATGTCGACGGTCCGGCGAAGAGCTACTCCCCTTCAACTCCGTCAATCATACGAGATCGTTTCGCCGTAGAGCTTGTCGTGTCATGTACACGTCACTAGCTTCTCACCCAACGCACATCTCCCGGCAACAGGGCGAGGCGAGCATTCCTTCGCCCGCACGCCTCAACACCCCCTCACCCCCAGGGAGTTCGCATGCCGAAGTTCTACGCGCGTCGACGGCTGAGCATACTCGCGGCGCTCACCGGTCTCATAGCCTCGGTCGGACTTTTCAACGGCCCGACCGCCTCCGCCGCCCTCCCCACCCCGGTCAGCGCCGCCACCGCCCGCACCTACCTCGCCTCGCTCACCGTTGCGACCGAGGACCGCACCGGCTACAACCGCGACCTCTTCCCGCACTGGATCACCATCTCCGGCACCTGCAACACCCGTGAGACGGTCCTCAAGCGCGACGGCTCCAACGTGGTCACCGACTCCGCCTGCGCCTCCACCAGCGGCAGCTGGTACTCGCAGTACGACGGCGCCACCTGGACCGCCGCGTCCGACCTGGACATCGACCACCTGGTCCCGCTCGCCGAGGCCTGGGACTCGGGCGCCAGCTCCTGGACCACCGCGCAGCGCCAGGCCTTCGCCAACGACCTGACCCGCCCGCAGCTCATCGCGGTCACCGACAACGTCAACCAGGCCAAGGGCGACCAGGACCCGGCCACCTGGATGCCCTCGCGGACCGCGTACCGCTGCACCTACGTCCGCGCCTGGGTCCAGGTGAAGTACTACTACGACCTGTCCGTGGACTCCGCCGAGAAGAGCGCGCTCACCAGCTATCTGAGCGCCTGCTGATCCAGGGCCTCCCCAACCTCCCCCGTCGTTCCGTACCGTACGGGGCGACGGAGGAGGATACGTGGCCGAACTTCGGTTGGGACCGCTGCTCAGGTATGCCGACGGCTCGTCCGCGACCGTGTGGGTCGAGGCGAGCCGTCCCTGCACCGCCGAGGTGCGCGGCGACCGGGGCGCACACGGCGAGATCCGCACCTTCCAGGTCGCCGGCCACCACTACGCCCTGATCCCGGTGACCGGCCTGACCCCGGGGTCCTCCCAGCCGTACGAGGTGTTCCTGGACGGCACCCGGGTGTGGCCGCTGCCCGACTCGCCCTTCCCGCCGTCCACCCTCCCCTCCCCGGCCGACGGCGACACCGTCCGCGTCACCTTCGGTTCCTGCCGCTGGGCCGCCCCGCCGGACGGCGGGAAGGACCCGGTCGGCCCCGACGCCCTGGACGCCCTCGCGACCCGGATCACCGCCGACCCGGACGGCGAACGCCCGGACGTGCTGGTGCTGTTGGGCGACCAGGTGTACGCCGACGAGACCTCCCCGGCCACCCGCCGCTGGCTCGCCGCCCGCCGCGATCTGAGCGAACCGCCGGGCAGCGAGGTCGCGGACTACGAGGAGTACACCCACCTCTATTACGAGTCCTGGCTCGATCCCGAGGTGCGCTGGCTGCTGTCCACCGTGCCCACGTGCATGATCTTCGACGATCACGACATATCGGATGATTGGAACACCTCGGCGGCCTGGCTGGAGGACATGCGGGCCACCTCCTGGTGGCGGGAGCGGCTGCTGAGCGGCCTGATGTCGTACTGGGTGCACCAGCACCTCGGCAACCTCACCCCGGACGAGCTGGCCACCGACCCGCTCTACGCCGCCGTCCGCCAGGCCCCGGACGGCACCGACGAGTTGCGCGCCTTCGCCTGCGAGGCCGACGCCGATCCGGCCTCGGTGCGCTGGAGTTACCGGCGCGACTTCGGGCGGGTGCGGCTGCTGATGGTGGACAGCCGGGCGGCCCGCGTCCTCGACGAGGAGCACCGGTCGATGCTCGACCCCGGTGAGGCCAGGTGGCTGCGCGAACAGGCCCTGGCCGACCGGGAGTCGTACGACCATCTCCTCGTCGGCACCTCCCTGCCCTGGCTGCTGCCCCACCTGGTGCACGACGTCGAGGCGTGGAACGCGGTCCTGTGCCGGGGTGACCGCGGGGCCCGCTGGGCGCGGTTCGGGGAGGATCTGCGGCGCCGGGCCGACCTGGAGCACTGGGCGGCGTTCCCGGCGTCCTTCGAGGCGCTGGCCGCGCTGATCGCGGAGGTCGGGTCCGGACCGGAGGCGCCCGCGACGGTGCTGGTGCTCTCGGGGGACGTGCACCACGCGTACATCGCCGAGCCCACATGGCCCTCCGGCGACGGCCCGCAGGCGCGGGTGCTCCAGCTGACCTGCTCGCCGGTCCACAACTCCGTCCCGCTGTCCATCCGCCTCGGTTTCCGGTTCGGCTGGAGTGCGGTGGCCCGGGTGCTGGGCCGCCGGTTCGTCCGTCACGGCGGTTGTCCGCGCCCGCAGGTGGACTGGCGGCGGACGGGCGGACCTTGGTTCGGCAACCAGCTGATGACGCTGACGCTGCGGGGGCGCTCGGCCCGGCTGCGGCTGGAACAGGCGCGCGGGAACGGCGTGCTGAAGGCCGTGGAGGAGTCGGCGCTCACCGGTTCCTGAGTGACGCACGGGGTGGCCGGGACCGGCGTTGGCTTCTGGTGGCCCCGACGGCATGATGAGGCGGAGCGTCCGCTTCCGGCGGGCGGCCCTGCCCAGCGCCCCCCACGCCCGGGAGTCCCCCTTTTGTCCGCACCGACCGCGCAGCCCTCGTCCGTCTCCCTCGCCGTGGTCGGCGCCGGCCCCAGAGGCACCAGCGTCCTGGAGCGGCTGTGCGCGTCGGTGCCCGAACTCCTGCCGTCCGGCGTGGAGTTGACCGTGCACGTCGTGGACCCCGCACCACCCGGCGCGGGCAGCGTGTGGCGGGTGGCGCAGTCGCCCGAGCTGCTGATGAACACCGTGGCCTGCCAGGTCACCCTGTTCACCGACGAGAGCGTGGACTGCTCGGGGCCGATCCGGCCGGGCCCGAGCCTGTACGAGTGGGCGGCCGGCGCACTCGGCCCGGACGCGTACCCGACCCGCGCCCACTACGGGCGGTACCTGGAGTGGGTGTTCGCCCGCACGGTACGCAACGCCCCGCCCGCCGTGCGCGTCGAGACGCACGCGGCCCGCGCGACCCGCCTCGACGACGCCCCCGACGGCCGCCAGAGCCTCACCCTCGACAACGGCCGCACCCTGACCGGCCTGACCGCCGTCGTCCTCACCCAGGGCCATCTGCCCACGCTCCCCACACCGGAGGAACGGCACAACGCGGCGTACGCCGCCCGCCACGGTCTGCGCCACATCCCGCCCGCCAACCCCGCCGACGTCGACCTCGACGCCATCTCCCCCGGCGAACCGGTGCTGTTGCGCGGCCTGGGTCTCAACTTCTTCGATCACACGGCCCTGTTGACGACCGGCCGCGGCGGCCGTTTCGTCCCCGGCCCGGACGGCCTGCGCTATCTCCCCTCCGGCCGCGAACCCCGCCTGTACGCCGGTTCCCGACGCGGCGTCCCCTACCAGGCGCGCGGCGACAACGCCAAGGGCCCGTACGGCCGGCACACCCCGCTCGTGCTCACCCCGGAGGTCATAGCGGGCTTCCGCAAGCGCGCCGACTCGGGCGAGGCACCCGACTTCCTCGCGGAGATATGGCCGTTGGCCGCGAAGGAGGTCGAGACCGTCTACTACACGGCCCTGACCCGGCACCCCGACTTCCCCGACCGCTTCCTCGCCGTCCCGCACGGCCACCCCCAAGAGGCGCTGATCCTGGACGAGTTCGGCGTTCCGGACGCCGACCGCTGGTGCTGGGACCGGATCGCCCGGCCGTATACGGGCCGCGCCTTCACCGACCCCGGCGAGTGGCGTTCCTGGCTGCTGGCGCATCTGCGCGAGGACGCCGCGCAGGCCGCCCTCGGCAATGCGGACGGCCCCCTCAAGGCGGCCCTCGACGTGCTGCGCGACCTGCGCAACGAACTCCGGCTGATCGTCGACCACGGCGGCCTGACCGGCGTCTCGCGCCGCGAGCACCTGGACGGCTGGTACACCCCGCTCAACGCGTTCCTCTCCATCGGCCCGCCCCGCCGCCGCGTCGAGGAGCTGGTGGCGCTGCTGGAGGCGGGCGTGGTGGAGGTGGTCGGCCCGCGGGTGGCGGTCGCCGAGCGGGACGGGGCCTGGGTGGCACACTCGCCGGACGTCCCCGGGTCCGCCGTACACGTGACCACACTCATAGAGGCGCGGCTGCCGGAAGCGGACGTGCGACGCACCGCCGACCCGCTGCTCGCCGGACTGCTGGCGGCCGGGGAGTGTCGCCCTCACACGGTCGACGGGTACGAGACGGGCGGACTGGATGTCACAGCCCGGCCCTATCGCCTGATGGACCGTCAAGGTGCCGCGCACACAAGGAGGTTCGCGTTCGGTGTGCCGACGGAAGGGGTGCACTGGGTGACCGCCGCGGGCGCCCGTCCGGGTGTGGATTCGGTCATGCTTTCGGATGCCGACGCGGTGGCCAGGGAGGCCGTTCGCGCCGCTCTACGTGCCGCTACGGGTGAAACGGAAGCGAAAGCTGGGGCAAATCCGTGGCCAAATGTTGAACTTGCAAGCATTGATTGAGGGCGCCTAGCGTGGAGTGCTCGCACGGACTCGTCCCCACACCGGTCCTTCCCGCGGACCGGTCCGACCGTAGGAGTACTCCCCACATGACCGGACGCCTCAACAGCGCCCAGCCGTACGCCCTCGGCCTGTTCCGTATCGTCGTCGGCCTGCTCTTCACCTGCCACGGCGCCGCCTCGCTCTTCGGCGTGCTCGGCATGAGCAAGGTCTCGGCCGGCACCTGGCCGGGCTGGTACGCGGCCGTGATCCAGCTCGTCGGCGGCTCGCTCGTCCTGCTCGGCCTGGGCACCCGGGCCGCCGCGTTCATCGCCTCGGGTTCCATGGCGTACGCGTACTTCAAGGTCCATCAGCCCGAGGCGCTGCTGCCGATGGAGAACGGCGGCGAGGCCTCGGCGATGTTCTGCTGGGCCTTCCTGCTGCTCGTGTTCACCGGCTCCGGCGCCTTCGGCGTCGACCGGCTGCTCGCGAAGCGCTCACCGGCCGCCGCCGGGCGACCGGCCACGGACAAGGCGCCCGTGGCCGCCTGATCCACCCGCTCCAGGACAGCGCCCCTTGTACGGGTTGTTCACTCCCCGGAACGTGTCGGCGGAGTGAACAACCCGTGCAAACACACGAGCCCCCCATGACCTTCCTGTCATACCCCCCGCGTACGCTGTATGGCTGTTACGGGGGAAAACGGGGAGTGACGGTGTTCGAGAGTCTCGGCAGTGCGGGCGCGCTGATCGGCAGCCCATGGATCTACGCGCTGGTGGCCGCGTCGGTCCTGCTCGACGTGTTCCTGCCGGTCCTGCCCAGTGGCGTCCTCGTCATCACGGCCGCCACCGCCGCGGCCGCGGGCACCGCCGCCGGCAAGGTCCCGGCCGACGTCCCGGACATTCTCCTGCTCACCCTCTGCGCCGCCACCGCGTCCGTCCTCGGCGACCTGGTGGCGTACCGACTGGCCTGGCGCGGCGGTGCCCGCCTCGACCGCGCCATCGCCCGCTCCCGCCGACTGACCACCGCGCAGGAACGTCTCGGCTCGGCCCTCGCGCGCGGCGGCGGCCCGCTGGTCGTCCTCGCCCGCTTCGCCCCGGCCGGCCGCTCGGTCGTCTCCTTCGTCGCGGGCGCCGCCCACCGCCGCATCCGCGAGTTCCTGCCCTGGTCCGCGCTGGCGGGCCTGGCCTGGGCGGCGTACAGCGTCGCCCTCGGCTACTACGGCGCCCAGTGGCTGGGCACGACCTGGCTGGCGACCGGTGTGTCGGTGCTGGCGCTGTTCGGCGCAGGCGCCGGGGCGGCGTACGTCATGCGCCGCCAGCCGGCGGCGTAGCTACCCGGCTTTCCGCGCGGCGCCCCGCACCTCAAGCCCGGCCAGCAGCTCGGCCGTGGCCTCGGCGATCGCGTCGACGGCGCGGTCGAAGACCTCCTGGTTGTGCGCGGCGGGCGCCCGGAAGCCGGACACCTTCCGCACGTACTGGAGGGCGGCGGCCCGGATGTCGTCCTCGGTCGCCTCCTCGGGCAACACGGGCGGGCGAAGGGTCTTGATGCTGCGGCACATGTCTCAAGTGTGGCCCGGCCGCCGGAATAGCGCGGGGCATCGGCCGGATTGTGCAGTACATGACCTCTGTGGAGATCCTCTACGTCGGCGGCCCGACCTCTCTGATCACCCTCGGCGGGGTGCGCCTGCTGACCGACCCGACCTTCGACGCGCCCGGCGAGTACGACCTCGGCTCGCGCACGCTGGTCAAGAAGACCGGCCCGGCGGTGCGGGCGTCCGACCTCGCCCCGGTGGACGCCGTCCTGCTCTCCCACGACCAGCACCCGGACAACCTGGACACGGCGGGCCGGACGTTCCTCCGGTCCGCGCCTCTGGTCCTGTCCACGGCCTCGGCGTACGACCGGATCGGTGCCCCCGTCCGCGCCCTGCCCGCGTGGGAGCACACGGAGGTCGGCGGCGTCCGTGTCACCGCCGTCCCCGCCCTGCACGGCCCCAAGGGCTCCGAACCCCTCGTCGGCGAGGTGACCGGCTTCGTCCTGTCCGGCGCGGGACTGCCGAAGGTGTACGTCAGCGGCGACAACGCCGACCTGGACGTGGTCCGCGAGATCGCCGACCGCGAGGGCCCCTTCGACGTGGCCGTGCTGTTCGCGGGGGCGGCCCGCACCCCCGTCGTGCCGGACGCCCCGCTGACCCTGACCAGCGAGCGGGCGGCGGAGGCGGCCGTGATCCTGGGCGCCCGCCACGTCGTACCGCTGCACTTCGAGCACTGGGCCCACTTCACGCAGGACGGTCCGACGCTGACGAAGGCGTTCGCGGAGGCGGGCCTGACCGAGCGGCTGCACCTGCCCGAGCCCGGGGAGACCGTACGGCTGTGACGTCTGCGATGATCCGTCGCGAGGCGGCCACCACTCAAGGGGTCGACCGACGAAGGGAATTCGTGTGATGACGCACGACCGAGAACTGACCGTGGCGGTCCTGGGCCCGGGTGGCATCGGCGGCCTGCTCGCCGGACTGCTGGCCCGGGACGGGCACCGGGTGATCTGCCTGGCCGGGGACGAGACGGCCGCGGCGCTGCGGACGACCGGGATCCACGTCCGCAGCGGTCCGTACGGTGACTTCACGGCCGCGGTGGAGGCGGAAACCGAGCTGCGTACGCCCGTCGACGCCTGCCTGGTGGCGGTCAAGCACACCGCGCTCGACGCGGCGCTGGACCGCGTACCGCCCGCCGCCCTGGGCGACGCGCTCCTCGTTCCGTTCCTGAACGGCGTGGAGCACCCGGCGGCGCTGCGGGCCCGCTACGGCGAGGAGGCGGTGGCCCCGGCGGTGATCCGGACGGAGTCGACCCGGGTGGCGCCGGGGGAGATCGTCCACGGCAGCCCGGTCGCGGAGATCGACCTGAGCGGCGACAAGGTGGCGAAGGACCGCCTGGAGACGCTGGCGGCGGCCCTGGACGCGGCCGGGCCGACCACCCGGGTCCTGCCGGACGAGGCCTCGGCGCTGTGGGCCAAGATGGCGTTCCTCGCCCCGCTCGCCCTGCTCACCACGCGCTACGCGCTCCCGCTGGGCGACATCCGCACCCGCCACCGCGAGGAGCTGACCGCCCTGGTCGAGGAGACGGCCGCGGTCAGCCGCGCCTCGGGTGCCACGGTGGACCCGGCCCAGGCCCTCGCCCGCTACGACGCGTTCCCACCCCGGACCAAGTCCTCCATGCAACGCGACGCCGAGGCCGGGCACCCCCTGGAACTCGACGCGATCGGCGGGGCGTTGCTGCGCGCGGCGGAGCGGGCGGGGGTGCCGGCGCCGGTGACGGAGCGGCTGGTACGGGAACTGCGGGCCGCGGGTCACTGAGCCAGAAGAAGCGCGAGGCTCGAACACACGAACCCACCGAAGAAACTCGCACCCCTAAATCGAACAGGCGTAGCATTGCGCCGTGGCTACGACCTATGACTTTCCGAGTGACCTCCTCGCCGGTCAGGAGGAGCTGCATCAGGTCAGGGCCGAGCTGTCGGCCCTGCTCAAAAGGCTGCCCTGGTCGGTCGAGCCGCTGGACGGGTTCAGTGACACCGCCGGCTGGCGCAAGGTGGAACGCCCCGCCTCCCCCGGCTGGACGGCCGACGAACAGGCAGAGGTGGAGAAGCTCCGCCAACGCGAACACGAACTCGCCGTCTTCGTCAGCGGCCACCGCTTCTGGGCGGAGGTCGCGGCGGGGGAACGCGTGGACGCGCGGATGAAACTGAAGCACGTACGGGACGAAACGGAGTGACGAAACGAAGGGGACCCCGGCCGATGTCGGCCGGGGTCCCCTGCACGCTGGTGGGCGCGGACGGTTTCGAACCGCCGACATCCTGCTTGTAAGGCAGGCGCTCTACCCCTGAGCTACGCACCCGCACCCCGAGCCGCGCTCAGGACGAGTCGACAGCCTACATTGCCCGGGGCAGTGTCCTGCAAACCGGATGCGGTCAGGGTTCTTCCGGGGGTTTTCCCCACCCCGTATCCGGGAGCGTCCCGGATCCCCCGGCCGCCCTGCGGTCCGTACGGTCGAAGAGGCTTGTCAGTGCCCGCAGGGGCCTTCAGGGGGAGACTCTCATGACCCGTCGTTCCGTCACCGCCCGCGTCGTCCTCGCCGTCGGGGCCGTCGCTCTCGTCGGAGCCGCCAGTGCCTGCGGGGCCTCCGCGGGCGACGACAAGCATCCCGACCAGCGCGCCTTCACCCTGCACGGCGACACCCTCACCATCGACTCGGACGACTCCGCGCTGGAGATCGTCGCCGTCGACGACGCCAAGGCGAGGACGGTCGAGGTCACGCGCTGGTTCCAAGGGTCCGTCGCGCTCGGCAAGGACCCCGAGGTGACCTGGTCCATGAAGGACGACCGGCTCAAGCTGCGGATGCACTGCACCGGCGTCGTCGCCGACTGCGCGGCCAAGCACCGGATCGAGGTGCCGCGCGGGATGGCCGTGCAGGTCGAGGACGGGGACGGCAGCGTGCGGGCGAAGGGCTTCGAGGCCCCGCTGAGCATCAGCACCGGTGACGGGTCCGTCCATGTCACCGACTCCAGCGGCCCTCTCGACCTGAAGACCGGCGACGGCTCCGTGCGCGCGGAGGTCACCTCCCACAAGGTCCGCACCCGCACCGGCGACGGCTCCGTGCACCTCGAACTGGCCGCCGTACCGGACCTGGTGGAGTCCCGCAGCGGCGACGGCTCCGTCACCGTCGAACTGCCCAAGGCCACGTACCGCGTCTCGACCGAGACCGGCGACGGCGGGGTGGACGTCTCCGTCCCACGCGACGAGTCCAGCTCGCACGTCATATCCGCGCACACCGGCGACGGCAAAGTCACAGTGCGGACCGCGAACTAACGGGCCCGTGTGTTCGTCCTTAACCGGTGGGAGAATGACAACCGGGCCAGGACGGACACAGCACGGGAGAGGGATGTGACGGCGACACCAGCACAGCCGTACTCGCCGGCACAACCGCACTCGCCGTCGGCGCCGCGCACCCGTTCCGCGCTGCGCGACACCCTCACCCTTCTCGCCCTGCCCCTGGTCGCCGCCCTCGCGCTGCCCGCGGCGTTCGCCGGCGGCGGCACCCGCCGCTGGTTCGGCGGCCGGGCCGAGAACCAGCGGGCCGAGGCGCAGGCCGCCAAGGACGCCGCCGCGGCCGCGTTCTACGAGCTGGACACCGCCCAGCGCGACCTGCGGATCTCGATAGAGACCATCACGGCCGTCGACGACTCCCCCGCCGCCCGCCGGGCCGTCTCCGACTTCGACGCCCTGGGCCGCCGCATCGACGAGGCCAGCAGTCAGTACATCAACGCCGTCGACGCCCATGACCTCGACCGCGACGACCTGGAGGCGTCGGTCGCGGCCCGCGCCCGCACCGAGCTGACCGCCGCCAAGGACGAGCTCGGACGGGTCAAGCAGGATCTCGACCGGTTCGCGGACGGTCTCGGGCCGCTCCTCGGCAAGGCCGAGACCCAGCTGGCCCGGCTCGCCCCGGCGGTGGAGCGGGCCCGGCAGGGACTGCTGGCGGCGTCCAACGCCCTCGACGCGGTACGGCAGTCGGGCCTGAAGGCCGACGACCTCGCCGCCCGGCTCGCCGCCCTCGGCCCCGAGCTGACCAAGCTCAATCAGGGCGCCGGGGCGCATGGCGTCCCGCAGACCGTGGAGCGTGCCGAGCGGGTCGCCCGGGAGGCCGAGGCGATCCGCGTGGAGGCCGAGCGGCTGCCGGAGAAGGCCGCCGAGATCGACCACCGGCTCGTCTCGCTCCGCACCCGCGCGCAGGCCCTCACCACCCGTGCCGGTCAGGTCGAGCCGGTCCTCAGCGAGCTGCGGCGGCGCTTCGCCGCGGCCTGCTGGCAGGACCTCCAGCAGGTCCCCGACCAGGCCACGGAGAACGTACGACAGGCCGAACTGAAGCTCACCGAGGCGCGGGCCGCGCGGGACGCCCAGCGGTGGCCGGACGCGACGGCCCTGCTGTCCACGGTGCGGGCGCTGCTGAACTCGACGGACGAGTCCGTGTCGGCGGCCGGTGACCGGCTGCGCCGGCTGAACGCCGTGCAGAAGGACCCCCAGCAGGAGATCGACCGGACGCGGTTCGCCATCCGGGACGCGCAGCGGCTTGCGATGACCGGACGCAACACGCCCGATCCCCGGCACGCGCGCCCGCTGGACGAGGCGGTGGCCCGGCTCGATCGGGCGATCGGCACGCTGGAGGGGCGGCACCCGGACTACTGGCACTTCCTCACGGAGACGGAGGCGGTGCGGCAGGCGGTGGCTCGGGTGGTCGCACAGATCCGGGACGAGCGAGGAGCTGCGCCGCACTGACGGTTAGCCTGATGGCATGCCTCGTTATGAGTACCGCTGCCGGAGTTGCGGCGACACGTTTGAGTTGAGCCGGCCGATGGCTGAGTCTTCGGCGCCGGCCGTGTGCCCTGAGGGGCATGAGGACACGGTGAAGTTGTTGTCGGCGGTGGCTGTGGGGGGTACGGCGAGTGCGGCGCCGGCGCCCAAGGCCGGCGGCGGTTGTTGTGGTGGAGGGTGTTGCGGCTAGGCCGAAGGGGCGCGTTGTCGTGTGCGGGTCCGATGTGGCCGGTCGCGCAGTTCCCCGCGCCCCTTAGCGGCATCTACTGCCGCGTTGCTTTCAAGAACTCCCGCAGAATGCGCTCCCCGGCCAGTACGCCCCTCTCAGGCAGCGCCGTGATCGTCGGCGCTGCCCACTCCGCCTCCGCCAGCTCTCCATGCCCCGGCCGCCAGCCCCGGTCCGCGGCCAGCAGCAGATCCGCGTCCAAGAGGGAGTCGCCGGCCGCCAGCGTCAGCTCCGCTCCCGTCCTGCGCGCCACCTCCCGCATCGCCGCGCTCTTCGTCAGCGGCTTCGGGACGGCGTAGATCTTGCGGCCCTGGAGGGAGACCGTCCAGCCGCGGTTCTCCGCCCACACCGCGAGCTCCTTCACCCATTCCTCGGGCAGCAGCTCGCGCTCGACGACGAGGTAGGCGAAGAGGTCCTCGGCGACCCGGTGCTTGCGCACCCACACGGGGTCGGCGGTGCGCAGCAGATGCTCGCGCACCTCGTCCAGCGGCGCACACTCGTCGGCCAGCCGCCCCTGGACGCGGGCGTGCCAGTCGGCGTCCGTGACGCCGTCCACCAGCAGATGGCCGCCGTTGGCGCAGATGGCGTATGTGGGCGCCGGGCCCGGCAGGTTGATGCGCTGGTACTGCTTGCGGGTCCGGGTCGTCGTCGGCACGAACACCGCCGCGTCACCGAGGTCGCCCAGCAGTCCGGCCGCCGTCTCCGTCATGTACGACAGCGGCTTGCTCTCGTGCACCTCGACGCAGAGCAGCCGCGGCGCCCGCGCGTCCGGCATGGTCAGCGCGAGGGCCGCCGAGGAGTAGATGAGCGTACGGTCGAGGTCGCTCGCCACCAGCACCGGCATCAGACCGCCACCGCCTTGCCGTCGGCACCGGTCGCGCCCCGCGTGTACTTGGGGTGGATCAACCCCACGCAGGTGTACGGCAGTTCGGCCACCTCTTCCACCGGTACGCCTCTCTGCTCGGCCAACAGCCGTACATGGTCGAGGTCGGCGCCCGCACCGGCCTTCGCGAGGATCTTCCAGGGCACGCGGCGCAGCAGCACCCGGGTGGTCTCGCCGACGCCGGGCTTGACGAGGTTCACGTCGTGGATGCCGTACTCCTCACTGATGCGTTCGACCGCCGCCCAGCCTTCCCAAGTGGGCTCGCGGTCACCGGACATCAGCTCCTTGACCTGCTGCTCCACCGCGTCCACGACCTCCGGGAAGGTGGCGGACACCGCGTCCAGGAAGTCCACGGAGACATCGGCGCCGGCGAGTTCGCGGTAGAACTTCGCGCCGTGGAAGTCGTCCGGGCCGACCAGGTCCGCGCGCAGGACGGTGCGGGAGATCAGCCCGGAGACGGTGGAGTTGAGGCAGGCGGAGGGGATGAGGAAGTCCTCGCGGGTGCCGTACGTCTTCACGCACGAGCCCGGGTCGGCGAGGACCGCGATCTCCGGGTCGAAGCCGGTGGCGCCGCCCGCCGCCTCGAACTCCTTGACAGCGTCCGCGAGTTCACGGGTGATGGCACCCTTGCCGGTCCAGCCGTCGACGAAGACGACATCGGCCGGGTCGTGGTGGGCGGCCAGCCAGCGCAGCGCGTTGGCGTCGATGCCGCGGCCGCGGACGATCGAGACGGCGTAGTGGGGCAGGTCGAGGCCGTGCCGGAACTGGGCCCAGCGGCGCATCAGGACGCCGACGGGAGTTCCGGCGCGGGCGAGCGAGACGAGGACGGGCCGGGGCGAGCGCTCTTCGAGCACGATCTCCGTGACGGCACCCACGGCCTGCGCGAGCCGCGCCGCGGACGCGTCCAGGGCGGTGTGGAAGAGCTGCTGGTACTGCTCGCTGGGCTGGTACTCCACCGGCAGCGACTCCGCGTAGTGCGCGCCGCCGCTCTGGATGGCCTCCTCGCGCTCCTCGGTCGGCGCCTCCAGCGTCACGTCCGACAGGTCCTGGAGCAGCCAGCCGACCTCGTCGGGGGCGTACGAGGAGAAGGCGGGGCCGCGGAGGGGCTCGGGGAGCATGGAGGGCCTTTCGGGGACGTACGACGGGACGACCGCGAGCAGTATGTGCGGGGCGGTGTCGGCCAGCTGCGCCAACAGGCCGTCGGGGGCGTGCAGTTCGGGGGTGTCGGCGGTGGAGTCGACGACGGCGACCACGACGTCGAATCCGGCGCCGGCGATGTTGTACGCGTAGCGGTCGCCGGGGCCGTCGGCCGGAGTGTCATGGGCCGGGAAGACGATGCGGCTGCGTATCGCGTAGCCGGGGTCGTCGACGGCCAGGACGGGTGAGCGGGTGGTGGTGGAGTAGGTGACCTCGGCGCCTCCCGCGACCTGCTCCAGCTCGCGGGCGAGCCGCAAGGGCGCGTACATCAGCTCTTCGAAGCCGAGTATGTGGATGCGGGTGGCGTCCGCCGGGATGGCGTCTGCGAGCCGGGCGGTCATTTCAGGGAGGGCGGCTTCGAGGCGGGCCCGGTGGGCCGGGGTGAAGCCGTGACGTCCGCCGTCGGGGAGGCCGGGGGGCCAGTGGAGGTCGATGCGGTTGAGTGTCGACTGCGGGCCGGTGGGGGCTGGTCGCGCAGTTCCCCGCGCCCCCAGGGGACTGGTCCGACCGTCGGTTTCCAGGCTCGCGGCACCAGCATCGCCCTCAAGGGGCGCGGGGAACTGCGCGACCGGCCACGACGAACCCGCAGACGACCGACCATCTCCCGCGGCAGTCTCTCCCTCGTACCGCGCCACCAACGCCTGCCCCTTCTCCAGCACCCCCTCCGGCAGCCGCACCGTCCCCGAAGCCGCCGCCACCAGGTCCACCCGCGCGCCTATCTCCCGCGCGAACTGCTCCAGTCGCCCCGCGTCCGCCTCCGACCTCATGTCGACCAGGGCCACGACCACGTACCGGCCCCGCGGATACCGCTCGTGCAGGTCCCTGATCGTGTTCAGGACCGTGTTGCCCGTCGAGAACTCGTCGTCGACCAGCACCAGGGGGCCGTCACCGGCCAGCAGCCCCGCGTCCTCCGGCAGCAGCAGATGGGACGTCGCGTGGGAGTGGGACTCCTCGAAGCCGCCCGCCGGGGCGACCCCGGCGACCGGGCGGCGCGTCGAGTGGAGGTAGGGGGCGAGGCCCAGGCCGTCGGCGACCGAGTGGCCGAGGCCGGTCGCGGTCTCCGCGTAGCCGAGGACGACCGCGGTGGCCGCCTCCTCGCCGAGGAGGTCGCGCACCCTGCGGCCGAGGACGAAGCCATGGCTGTACACCACCGTCGGCGACTGCGGTACGTGCTTGCCGAGCACGTGGGAGACGAGGAGGTGGGCCCGCTTGGGGTTGCGGCGCAGGGCCAGGCCGAGGAGGTCGGTCAGACCCTCGTCGCCGACGAGTTCGACCCCGAGGCGCTCGGCGACCCAGGTGCCGGACCAGATGGTGTCCGGCACCCTGCTGTTCACTGCGTTGTTCATGCGTCCCTTGAATCGGAGCTTCAGCCGGGTATACCGGCGGCGAGCAGGTCGACGAAGCTGACGTCCTCGTTGGCGACGCCGAAGACCTCCGCGCGCAGCATGGTCCGCTCGGCCCAGGCGCGGTGCGGCTTCACCTCGTTCATCTTGTTCGTGTACTGCGAGCGCAGGACGCCTCCGCCGCCTCGCTCGGGCCGCAGGATGTCGGCCGCGTCGCTGTACTCCTCGTGACTGACGACGGACAGCGCGTGCACCGCCGGCACGTGGGAGGGGTGGATGCAGGTCTTGCCCAGCAGGCCGTTGGCGTGGTCGAGGGAGATCTCCCGCAGCAGCCCGTCCATGGCGTGCTCTATCAGTTTCTCGCGCAGTTCCACGGCCTGCCCCTCCAGGAAGGGGCTGGTCCGCAGCAACGGCTTGAACATGCGCTCGGGGACGCGGAAGTACTCCCAGACGGGGCCGGTCACGGTGAACCCGGTGCCGTCGGCGCGGCCCAGCATGTTGACCACGTCGGCGATCACGGAGGCGACGATCTGGACGTCGTAGGCCGTCATGTCGGGGGCTCTGCGCAGGCCGTACGAGGAGCAGAAGTCGGTGACGCCGAGGCGCAGGGCGAGGACGCGGTCGCGGTACTTGTCGACGGCGCGGGCGATGCCCTCCAGGGCGTCGACGCGCGACTCGCGGTACATCAGCTCGGGCGTCTCCAGGACGGGCATGCCGAAGAGGCGGCGGCCGCTCGCGTGCTCGGCGGCGGCGAGGGCCTCCAGGAAGGGGATGCCGCGCTCCTCGGTGAACTTGGGGAACACGAACCCGGACAGCAGCCGGACCGTCCCGCCGAGGCGCTGGACGAGGTCGGGAATCTGCTCGGGGGTGCGGACCCGGATGAAGAGCAGGGGCGGCTCGACGTCCTCGCGGGCGGCGAGGTCGGCGAACTGCCGGACCAGGTTCTCCTCACCCGCGGCGACGTCCTCGTCACCGATGGAGTCCTCCAGGCACAGCACCATCGAGACCACGCCGCGACCGGTCTGTTTGACGATGTCGTCGGCCAGCCGGGACCGGGTGGCCGGGCTGTACAGCGTGGCGCCCAGGGCCGCGGAGAGCAGCCGGGCCGGCGAGTCCGCGTCGAACGCGCAGGGCTCGCGATGGAAGAGGCGCTGTCGCACCCCAGGGGCGATGTGCCCGAAATGACGCATAAAACTCCCCCGTGGCGCAAGGTAAGCCTGTGGATTTTGAGAACAGGTGGCCGGTAATAGTACGTACCGAGCCATGTCAGAGGTTCCCACCGGGCATGAATTTCAGGTAACGCCCGCGGGGACATCCCTGTGGAGACCATTGTCGAGCACCCACCCCCGCGTTGTCGTGACCAGGACCGAGAAGGCAGGATGACCGCATGACGCACGCCATGCTGAAGGGGTCGAACGTCCCGCTGGATGTCACCACGGTGCGCGCCGTGGTGCGCTGGACGCCCGGGCAGGGGGTCCCGGATGTCGACGCCTCGGCGCTGCTCCTCGGCCCCGACGGCCGCGTACGTTCCGACGAGGACTTTGTCTTCTACAACCAGCCCCGGCACCCCTCCGGGAAGGTGTGGCGGCTCGGCAAGAAGCGGGTCGCCGAGGGCCTCACCGACACGATCCAGACAGATCTCTCCGGTGTCGAGCCCGGCGTCGGCCAGATTCTGCTGGTCGCATCGGCGGACGGCGTCACGTTCGACACCGTACGCGCGCTGCGCATCCTGCTGTACGACGCCTCGGTCGCCGACGGTGAGCCGCTGGCCTACTTCGACATCAAGCCGGAGACCGGCCGCGAGACGGCCCTGATCTGCGGGGAGCTGTACCGCCGCGGGGAGGGCTGGAAGTTCCGCGCCCTGGGCGAGGGCTACTCGGACGGTCTGAAGGGCCTGGCCAGCGATTTCGGCATCTCGGTGGACGACTCGGAGGCCGCGGAGGAGCCGGCGCCGGCCCCGGAGGCCTCCCAGCCCCTCCCCCCGGAACAGCCGACCGCGGTCCCCCAGCAGCCGTCCTACGGCTACCCGCAGACCCCTCCGGCGACCCAGCCGGCGTACGGCTACCCCCAGCCGACCAGCCAGCCGGCGTACGGCTACCCGCAGCCGCCGGTCCCGGTACCGGCGGGCGCGACGCTGGACCCGGATTTCCGGCTGCCTCCCCAAGGCCCACAATTCATCGGGCGCTAGGGCGACTCACCCAGGGGCGCGGGGCTGTAGTGAATCTGCGCCTCACCGCTCCGCCTTGGTCTTGTAACCCCGCCCCCACTGAAGCCCCCACCCGTACAACCGATCCAGCTCCGCCTGGAACCCGTACACGAACTTCACCTCGCGCCGGACGATGATCTCCCCCTTCACGTTCTCGATCATCACCACCGCACACGACCGCGCCTGAGGATGCCGCTCGTCGAGGCCTATCTCGATCCGCGGCCCGTTGCTCGGATACAGCGTGACGCTCGCGTGGGTCCGGTCGAAGGCCGGCGTCTGGTCGTAGATGTAGACGAACACCAGGATCCGCTTGATGGAGTCCCGGTGGTCGAGGTTGACGTAGACCGTCTCGCCGGACGCCGACCCGAACCGGTCGTCGCCGCTGAGCTTGACGTACGGCGGTGAGTTGACGTCCCCGAAGAGGCCGCCGAGGGGTTGTACGACGCCCTTGGAGCCGTCCGTCAGCTCGTACAGGCACCCCAGGTCGAGGTCGACGTTGACCATGCTCTGGCTGTGGCCCATGACCTCCGGCGGCTTGAGCGCCCGGAAGGGGTGCCGCAGCAGCGACTCCCGCTGGTTGCCGCCGATGTCGGACGTCCGCATCCGCCAGGCGAGGTTGATGCGCAGATGCCCGGTCTCCGCGCCCTGCTTGGTCAGGGACACCCGGTCGTGCCGTTTGGTCAGCTCGATCGCGTTGCTCGCCGCGCTGCCCGAGTCGAACTCGACCGCGCGTCCGGGCCAGAGTCCGTCCAAGAAACCCATTACCGCCCCCACCTCACCGGCCGCTTCACTGCCGGCCTCATTGTCAAACACCGACGGGGCGGCGTCGAGGAGTCACCTCGATGCCGCCCCGCTCAGAGCATTCCCGCAGAGCGGTGTCACACCCCTGACGAGACCTCAGTCTTCTCGTCCGAGCCCGCGTTTCCCTCGGCCGCCGCGAGTGCCTTGTTGCGGCGTACGGAGGACCAGAAGGACCAGGCGATGAGGACGACGCCGACGAGGCCGGTGATGACCTCGTTGATCTCGTACTGGATGGTGACCATGAGGATCACGGCCAGCGCGCCGATCGCGTAGTGCGCGCCGTGCTCCAGGTAGACGTAGTCGTCGAGGGTGCCCTGGCGGACCAGGTAGACCGTCAGCGACCGGACGTACATGGCGCCGATGCCGAGGCCGAGGGCCATCAGGACGATGTCGTTGGTGATGGCGAAGGCGCCGATGACACCGTCGAAGGAGAAGGACGCGTCGAGGACCTCGAGGTAGAGGAACATGAAGAACGCGGCCTGGCCGGCGAGGACGACGGCGGGCTTCTTCTTGCCCGTGCGCGCGGCCTCTTCCTCCTCCTCGTGCTCCCGCTCCTCCTCTTCCTCGAGTTTGTCCTCGAAGTAGCCGGAGAGTCCGCCGACGACCATGTACGTGATCAGACCGGCGATGCCGGAGATCAGGACGGTCTGTGCCTTGTCGACATGGGCGCCGCCGTGCTGGTGGGCGTGGGTGGCGAAGGTGAAGGCGGTGATGAGCAGGACGATCAGCGCGATGCAGACCGACAGCATGTCGACCTTGCCGAGCTTGGCGAGCGGGCGCTCGATCCAGCGCAGCCACTGAATGTCCCGGTCCTCGAAGATGAAGTCGAGGAAGATCATCAGCAGGAACATGCCACCGAACGCGGCGATCGCCGGGTGGGCGTCGGTGACGAGTTCCTGGTACCGGTCCTTGTTGTTGAGCGCGAGGTCGACGGCCTCGATCGGACCCATGCTCGCGCTGATCGCGACGATGACGACCGGGAACACCAGCCGCATGCCGAAGACCGCGATGAGCACACCGACGGTGAGGAAGATCTTCTGCCAGAAGGCATTCATCTTCTTCAGGATCCCGGCGTTGACCACCGCGTTGTCGAAGGACAGCGAGATCTCCAGGATCGAGAGGATCGCCACGATGCCGAAGGCCTCCCACCCCCCGTAGAAGACCGCCGCGACGAGGCCGAGCACGGTGATCGCGAACGACCAACCGAAGGTTTTCAGAACCACTGGCTACCCAATCCTTGTGTACGGGTCTCCCCCGCGCCGTACTCGGCTTTACGAAGACTTTGAAGCCGAAGTCTAGTCCCGAGCCCTTCGCCGCCCACTGGGGACCGGCTTTTGCTCATAACGCGTTATGAGACGTTGACCCCGAAGTCCAGGGCGATACCGCGCAGACCGGACGCGTACCCCTGTCCGACGGCCCGGAACTTCCACTCGCCGCCGTAGCGGTAGACCTCGCCGAAGATCATCGCGGTCTCGGTGGAGGCGTCCTCGGAGAGGTCGTAGCGGGCGAGTTCCTGGCCGTCGGCCTGGTTCACGACGCGAATGAAGGCGTTGCTGACCTGGCCGAAGGTCTGGCCGCGCTCGTCGGCCATGTGGATCGAGACCGGGAAGACGATCTTGTCGCACTGGGCCGGCACCTTGGAGAGGTCGATCAGGATCGACTCGTCGTCGCCGTCGCCCTCACCGGTGAGGTTGTCGCCGGTGTGCTCCACAGAGCCGTCCGGGCTCTTGAGCTGGTTGTAGAAGATGAACCACTCGTCACCCATGACCCGCCCCCCGGCGCACAGCAGCGCGCTGGCGTCGAGGTCGAAGTCGGCTCCGGTGGTGGAGCGTGCGTCCCAGCCGAGACCGACCATCACCTGGGTGAGGTTGGGTGCGGCCTTGGACAGGGAGACGTTGCCCCCCTTGGCGAGCGTGACGCCCATGATGCTGGTCCTCCCCGTGTGCCTTTTTTGTTGTGGTGCGCGTCCGGCGCCGCACGCAAACCGTACGGCGCCGGATCCGGCAATGTCGTGTCCCGGAAGGTCACGACTCAGCCGTGGAACATTGCCGACGTCAGACGTTGACTCCGAAGTCCTGCGCGATGCCGCGCAGGCCCGAGGCGTAGCCCTGGCCGATGGCGCGGAACTTCCACTCCGCGCCGTGCCGGTACAGCTCGCCGAAGACCATGGCGGTCTCGGTGGAGGCGTCCTCGGAGAGGTCGTAGCGGGCGATCTCCGCCTCGCCCGCCTGGTTCACGACGCGGATGAACGCGTTGCGGACCTGGCCGAAGGACTGCTGGCGGTTCTCGGCGTCGTAGATCGAGACCGGGAACACGATCTTCTCGATGTCGGCCGGGACGGCCGCGAGGTTGACCTTGATCTGCTCGTCGTCGCCCTCGCCCTCACCGGTGATGTTGTCGCCGGTGTGCTCGACGGAGCCGTCGGGGCTCTTGAGGTTGTTGAAGAAGACGAAGTTGGCGTCGCTGCTGACCTTGCCCGAGCTGTTCAGCAGCAGCGCGCTGGCGTCGAGGTCGAAGTCCGTGCCGGTCGTGGTGCGGACGTCCCACCCCAGACCGACGATGACCGCGGTCAGGCCGGGGGCCTCCTTGGTCAGCGATACGTTGCCGCCCTTGCTGAGGCTGACTCCCACGAGTCCTCCATTGGTGTCCAGGGGCGGGGAGCCCCGCCATGCGTTTGGTACCGGATCAACGACTCGATCCTAGTGACGGGTTCCCGCCCTACGCAGGGCTTGGAACCGAAGAATCACAGGGTGTCGAGCGCCTTCACGTACTCGTTCAGGTCACGGGCGTCGGGCAGCGCGTTGACGACGGTCCAGCGGACCACGCCCTCCTTGTCGATGACGAAGGTGCCGCGCACCGCGCAGCCCTTGTCCTCGGCGAAGACGCCGTAGGCGCGGGAGACCTCGCCGTGCGGCCAGAAGTCGCTCAGCAGCGGGTACTCCAGACCCTCCTGCTCGGCGAAGACGCGCAGGGTGTGGATGGAGTCGTTGGAGACGGCGAGCAGCTGGGTGTCCCGGTCGGAGAACTGCGGCAGGTTGTCGCGCAGCTCGCAGAGCTCGCCGGTGCACACCCCGGTGAAGGCGAAGGGGTAGAAGAGCAGGACGACGTTCTTGCTGCCGCGGAAGTCCGACAGCCGCACGGTCGCACCGTGGTTGTCCTTGAGCTCGAAGTCGGGGGCCTTTTCGCCGACCTGGATCGCCATCGTCGTGAATCCCTTTCGGTGGGACTGTTCGGGTGAGACCCACCCTACGCAGCGATCACGACAGGCCGAAGGACGGGCCGAGCACACTGCGTGGCTCAGCCCGTCCGGTACTACCGGGCGGAGGTCACCGCTTCGACTTGGCGCCCTTCGGGGTCACCAGACGGCTGCCGCTCCAGTCCTTGCCGACGCTGACGCTCTTGGAGGCGGAGAGCCCCGCCGTCGTCGCGGCTTCGGAGATGTCGCTGGGCTCGACGTAGCCGTCGCGGCCGGTCTTCGGCGTCAGCAGCAGGATCGAGCCACCCTCCTCGATGTACGTGGTGGCGTCCACCAGTACGTCGGTGAGGTCGCCGTCCTCGTCGCGGAACCACAGCACCACGGCGTCGGCGACGTCGTCGTACTCCTCGTCCATCAGCTCGCCGCCGATGACTTCCTCAATGGCCTCGCGGAGCTCCTGGTCGACGTCGTCGTCGTAGCCGATCTCCTGGACCACCTGCTCGGGCTGGAACCCCAGCCTTGCGGCAGGGTTCGTCCGCTCCTCCGCGTGGTCCGCGGTCGCGCTCACGGGTTGCCTCCTGATCATGTCTTCGGGAATAACTCAGCCACGCGCGTGCGCGAAGCATTGGCCGTAGTCCACACGGGCGGGGCGGATCGCGCAAGTACCCGGCCGTTCAGACCGCCGAAACGGTGACGTTCCGGAACGTGTCACCGCAACTCCACGCACATCATCATGGCTCCACGGTGACTCACGCCACACGTTTCTGCCCCCTATGTGCGTTTGAGAACCATACCCGGAGACAGACCTCTGGTTACCCCACAGTAGAGATGACGTTTGGCGCCCCGAGGTACACGATGGGGAGCGGTGCAGACATACAGAAATACGGCCCTCTGACAGGTAAGGAACAGCGTGGCTTCCGGATCCGATCGCAACCCGATCATCATTGGCGGCCTTCCGAGTCAGGTTCCTGACTTCGATCCCGAGGAAACCCAGGAGTGGCTCGACTCCCTCGACGCCGCCGTCGACGAGCGCGGCCGGGAGCGGGCCCGCTATCTGATGCTGCGGCTGATCGAGCGGGCCCGCGAGAAGCGCGTGGCCGTGCCCGAGATGCGCAGCACGGACTACGTCAACACGATCGCCACCAAGGACGAGCCGTTCTTCCCCGGCAACGAGGAGATCGAGCGCAAGATCCTCAACGCGACCCGCTGGAACGCCGCGGTGATGGTGTCCAGGGCCCAGCGGCCCGGCATCGGCGTCGGCGGCCACATCGCCACGTTCGCCTCCTCGGCCTCGCTGTACGACGTGGGCTTCAACCACTTCTTCCGCGGCAAGGACGAGGGCGACGGCGGCGACCAGGTCTTCTTCCAGGGCCACGCCTCCCCGGGCATCTACGCCCGCGCGTACCTGCTGGACCGCCTCAGCGAGCAGAACCTCGACGCGTTCCGCCAGGAGAAGTCCAAGGCTCCGTACGGTCTGTCGAGCTACCCTCACCCGCGCCTCATGCCGGACTTCTGGGAGTTCCCGACCGTGTCCATGGGCCTCGGCCCGATCGGCGCGATCTACCAGGCGCGGATGAACCGGTACATGCACGCGCGCGGGATCGCCGACACGTCGAAGTCGCATGTGTGGGCGTTCCTCGGGGACGGCGAGATGGACGAGCCGGAGTCGCTCGGCCAGCTGACCATCGCCGCCCGTGAGGGCCTGGACAACCTGACCTTCGTCGTCAACTGCAACCTCCAGCGCCTGGACGGGCCGGTGCGCGGCAACGGCAAGGTCATCCAGGAGCTGGAGTCCGTCTTCCGCGGCGCCGGCTGGAACGTCATCAAGCTGGTCTGGGACCGCTCCTGGGACCCGCTGCTGGCCCGGGACCGCGACGGGGTGCTGGTCAACCGGATGAACACCACTCCGGACGGCCAGTACCAGACGTACGCCACCGAGTCCGGCGCGTACATCCGCGAGCACTTCTTCGGGGACGACCACCGGCTGCGCGCGATGGTCGAGAACATGACCGACGACCAGATCCTGCACCTGGGCCGCGGCGGTCACGACCACAAGAAGATCTTCGCGGCGTTCGCGGCGGCCAAGGCGCACAAGGGCCAGCCGACGGTGATCCTCGCCAAGACGGTCAAGGGCTGGACGCTGGGCCCGAACTTCGAGGGCCGCAACGCGACGCACCAGATGAAGAAGCTGACGGTCGACGACCTCAAGGGCTTCCGCGACCGGCTGCACCTGCCGATCTCCGACAAGGAGCTGGAGTCCGGCGCGCCGCCGTACTTCCACCCGGGCCGGGACTCGGAGGAGATCCAGTACATGCACGACCGCCGCAAGGGACTCGGCGGTTACGTCCCCACGCGCGTGGTGCGCGCCAAGCCGCTCGCGCTGCCGGACGACAAGACGTACGCGACGGTGAAGAAGGGTTCGGGTCATCAGTCCATCGCGACGACGATGGCCTTTGTCCGGCTCCTCAAGGACCTCATGCGGGACAAGGAGCTCGGCAAGCGGTTCGTGCTGATCGCGCCGGACGAGTACCGCACGTTCGGCATGGACTCGTTCTTCCCGAGTGCGAAGATCTACAACCCGCTGGGCCAGCAGTACGAGTCGGTGGACCGCGATCTGCTGCTCGCGTACAAGGAGTCGCCGACCGGCCAGATGCTGCACGACGGCATCTCGGAGGCGGGCTGCACGGCCTCGCTGATCGCGGCGGGCTCGGCGTACGCGACGCACGGCGAGCCCCTGATCCCGGTCTATGTCTTCTACTCGATGTTCGGTTTCCAGCGCACCGGCGACCAGTTCTGGCAGATGTCCGACCAGTTGGCGCGCGGTTTCGTGCTGGGTGCGACCGCGGGTCGTACGACGCTGACCGGTGAGGGTCTGCAGCACGCGGACGGCCACTCGCAGCTGCTGGCTTCCACCAACCCCGGCTGTGTGGCGTACGACCCGGCGTACGGGTTCGAGATCGCGCACATCGTGCAGGACGGTCTGCGCCGGATGTACGGCCCCGAGGCCGAGGACGTCTTCTACTACCTCACCGTCTACAACGAGCCGATCCAGCACCCGGCCGAGCCGGAGAACGTGGACGTCGAGGGCATCCTCAAGGGCATCCACCGCTACAGCGAGGGCACTTCGGGCTCCGTCCCGGCGCAGATCCTCGCGTCCGGTGTCGCGGTGCCGTGGGCTATCGAGGCGCAGAAGATCCTCGCCGAGGAGTGGAACGTCAAGGCGGACGTCTGGTCGGCGACCTCCTGGAACGAGCTGCGGCGCGAGGCGGTCGACGTCGAGCGGCACAACCTGCTGCACCCCGAGGAGGAGCAGCGGGTGCCGTACGTGACGCGGAAGCTGTCGGGTGCGCAGGGGCCGTTCGTGGCCGTGTCCGACTGGATGCGGGCGGTGCCGGACCAGATCGCTCGGTGGGTGCCGGGCACGTACCAGTCGCTGGGCGCGGACGGGTTCGGCTTCGCGGACACCCGTGGCGCGGCCCGGCGCTTCTTCCACATCGACGCGCAGTCGATCGTGGTGGGCGTGCTGACGGAGCTGGCGAAGGAGGGCAAGGTCGACCGCTCGGCGCTGAAGCAGGCGATCGACCGCTACCAGCTCCTGGACGTGGCGGCGGCCGATCCGGGCGCGGCGGGCGGCGACGCGTAGCGCTGTTGCGCGCCTGTGCATCGGTGCGTTGAGGGCGGTGGGCCGTACCGGCTCCACCGCCCTTACTGTTTCTTTACGATGCGGTCATGAAGCAAGAATCGGCGCAGGTCCGTTGGGAACACCTGACCCAGCGGCCCCTGATGGCGCTCGCGGTGCTGTTCGCCGTCGCCTATGCCGTGCCGATCGTGGACGACACGGCCGGCCATGAGCTGACGGCCCTGTGCACGGGTGTCGAGTGGGTGGTGTGGGGGGCGTTCGCCGTCGACTACGTCGTACGGCTGTCGGTCTCGCGGGACCGTAGGGAGTTCGTACGACGACACTGGCTCGACCTCGGGGCGGTGGTCCTGCCCCTCCTCCAGCCGCTGCGGTTGCTGCGGCTCGTCGCCACGCTGCTGCTGGTGCAGCGCAGGGCGCGGATGGCCTCGCAGATCCGGCTGACGACGTATGTCGCGGGGGCGGTGGTCGGCCTGCTGATGTTCGGTTCCCTGGCCGTCCTCTCGGTGGAGCGGGACTCACCGGACGGGAACATCCGCACGCTGGGTGACGCGGTGTGGTGGTCGTTCACAACGATGACGACGGTGGGGTACGGCGACCACGCCCCGACGACCGGCCTGGGCCGGGTGATCGCGGTCGGCCTGATGCTCTCCGGCATCGCCCTGCTCGGTGTGGTCACCGCGAACATCGCCGCGTGGTTCATCGCCCGCTTCGAGAAGGACGACGTGGAGGAACGCCGCCAGACGGAGGCGATCATGGCTTTGACGGAGGAGGTACGGGCGCTGCGCGCGCAGGTCGCGGAGTTGCAGCAGCAGTCCGTCAGACCGTGAGGCGGGCCCCCGGCTCATCGTGCCAGGGGCCCTTCCCTCACTCCCCCCGGCGCTAGAACATGCCGTTCCCCGGGGAAGCCGCTCCTGCCAGCCAGATGACTGCCAAGAGCGTGTCAATGGCGCCCAATACGAAGGCGACCAGAGCCGTCACCGGACGCGAACGCGACCACGTGCGGCCCATTGCCAGCCACCCGCACACGATCGCGACCGGGCCGAGGATGATCCCCAGCACAAAGAAGCCCGCGACCGCGCAGATACTGCCTCTCTGGGGGACACCCCCAGACCCCCGGCGATGATTCCGAGCGTCGCGCGATCCGGCCCGGTCCATGACCACCAGCCCGGCATGGGCCAGGAGGACTCACGAACGCGTGCGGAGACGGGCGGGCCCCCGGCTCATCGCGCCAGGGGCCCTTCCCTCACTCCCCCCGGCCTAGAACATGCCGTTCCCCGGGGAAGCCGCTCCTGCCAGCCAGATGACCGCCAAGAGCGTGTCAATGGCGCCCAATACGAAGGCGACCAGAGCCGTCACCGGACGCGAACGCGACCACGTACGGCCCATTGCCAGCCACCCGCACACGATCGCGACCGGGCCGAGGACGATCCCCAGCACAAAGAAGCCCGCGACCGCGCAGATGACTCCGATGATTCCGAGCGTCGCGCGATCCGGCCCGCTCCGTGAACCCATTCGGCCACGTGAGCGGGGGTACCTGCGCGTTCCCTGTCCGAAGCCCGCCATCATCAACAACTCCCGGAACCCCTAGGCAAGTTGGGTTCGATGGCTGGCGAGTACCCCCCGTGGTCCTTCTAATCCTCCGGTCTTGCGGCGCGCCGCCCCCCTCCGGCAGCGCGCCGCAACGCCGGTCACCCGTCCCGCACTTGCCTGAGGAACATGCCGTACCGGAGGGCTTCACCTACTGTGACGTGCGGTGCGTGCCGGGAGCGAGGAATCTTTAGCGTCTTCACTCTGATGAGGGAAGTCGCCTGGAAATGCCTCAGATGTGGCCCACGCCCGCGCCCGCCTCCGCGTTCGCGCCCCGCTTCGTCAGCAGTGCCACGAAGATCGCGACGGCGGCCACGCCCGCGGCGACCAGCGACGCCAGGCTCATGCCCGAGATGAACGTGTCGTGCGCGACGTCGGTGATCTTCGCGGCGATCGCCTCCGGCGTGCCCTTGGCGATCGGCGGCACGCCCACCTGGACGGCCTCGGAGGCCTGCGCCTGCTGGGCGGGCGTGAGGGCCGGCAGGCCCGCGGCCTTCCAGTTGCCCGCCAGGTCGCTGTCGACCTTGGACGCCATCACGGCACCGAGCACCGCCGTACCGAGGCTGCCGCCGATCTGCATCGCGGCCTGCTGGAGACCACCGGCGACACCGGACAGCTCCAGCGGCGCGTTGCCGACGATGACCTCGGTCGCGCCGACCATGACCGGGGCGAGGCCCAGACCGAGCAGGGCGAACCAGAGGGACATCACCGCGCTGCCGGTGTCCGTCTCCAGCGTCGACATGCCGTACATCGCGATCGCGGTGGCGGCCATACCGCCGGCCAGCGGGATGCGCGGGCCGAGCTTGGTGATCAGCACGCCCGCCAGCGGCGAGCCGACGATCATCATGCCGGTGAGCGGCAGGAGGTGCAGGCCCGCGTCGATCGGCTTCATGCCGTGCACGTTCTGGAGGTAGAACGTCACGAAGAACAGGCCGCCCATGAAGGCGATGGCCATCAGGACCATCAGGACCACACCCGCCGAGAGGGCCACGGACCGGAAGAGGCCCAGCGGGATCAGCGGCTCCTTCACCTTCGTCTCCCAGAAGGCGAAGAGCGCGAAGAGCAGGACCGACCCGGCTATGAACGCCCACGTCTTGCCGTCGCCCCAGCCCCACGTCGGGGCCTTGATCAGGGCCCAGACCAGGCAGAACATCGCGCCCGACAGCAGGGCGATGCCGAGCAGGTCGAAGGAGCGCGGGGCGTTCTCGGCGCGGTGGTCGAGGAGGATCAGCCCGCCGAGGACGAGGGCGATGATGCCCACCGGCACGTTGATGAAGAACACCGACTGCCAGTTGACGTGCTCGACCAGGACGCCGCCGAGGATCGGGCCGCCCGCGGTGGAGGCGCCGATGACCATGCCCCAGATGCCGATGGCCATGTTGAGCTTCTCGGCCGGGAACGTCGCCCGCAGCAGTCCGAGCGCGGCCGGCATCAGCAGCGCGCCGAACAGGCCCTGGAGGACGCGGAAGGTGACGACCGCGCCGATGCTGCTGGACAGCCCGATGGCCCCGGACGCGGCGGCGAAGCCGACCACGCCGATGAGGAAGGTCTGGCGGTGGCCGAAGCGGTCACCGAGCTTGCCCGCGGTGATCAGGGAGACCGCGAGGGCCAGGAAGTACCCGTTGGTGATCCACTGCACCTGGGCGAAGGTGGCGCCGAGGTCCTTCTGGATGGCCGGGTTGGCGATGGCCACGATGGTGCCGTCGAGGGCGACCATCATGACGCCGACGGCCACGGTGATGAGCGTGAACCAGGGGTGGCCGCGCAGCCCGGCGGCCGGGGCCGGGCCCGACGGGGAGGCCGACGCCTCGTCCCCCGGCCCCGTCTTGTCGAGCGTGGTCTGACTAGTCATGCTCCGAGGCTAGTGACAGCCTCTGACAATTGACAAAGCAATTCACAAGTCGGTAACTGACACAGCATGGAGAACCTGCGCCAACGCAAGAAGCAGCGCACCCGTGAGGCCCTGCTGCGCGCCGCCCTCGAACTGTTCACCACGCGCGGCTACGAGCGGACGACCGTCGACGACGTCGTCGCCGCCGTCGACGTCTCACAGCGCACCTTCTTCCGCTACTTCGCCAACAAGGAGGAGGCCGCCCTCGCCGCGGTGGAGCTGGCGGCGGCCCACTTCGTCGACGCGGTGCGCGCCCGGCCGCCGCACGAGGCGCCGATGGAGGCCCTGCGGCAGGCGGTCGTGGAGGGCTGGGACTCGCTCAACGACGTCATCGAGTCCGTCGTACCGGTCGAGCTGTACCTGCGGATGTACCAGGTCATCGAGTCCACTCCAGTACTGCTCGCGGCCCATCTGCGGCGCTCCATGGAGATCGAGGAGACGCTCGCGCGGATCATCGCCGAGCGCGAGGGGCTCGACGTGGCGACGGACCCGCGGCCACAGCTCGTGGTGGCCGTCTTCAGCGGCGTGATGCGGATGACCGAGCGGCAGTGGAGCACCGGCGTGGACTACGGTCTGGACGCGATGCGGTCGCTTACCGTCTCGTATCTCGAACAGGTGGGCCCGGCACTGGCGGGCGACTGGCGAACAGACTGAGGTCATCGTCACGACGGTCGAAACGTGATCCCTGTCACTCGGTTAACGCGAGACCGTCTCGTTCTCCTAGTGTGTCCTCCCAGTGACTTCCTTCGACACCTCTCCCCAACTGAACGTCTGGCGCGCACTGCTCGCGCTGGCCGTGGTGTTCGTGATGCTGGCGACCACCGGGTGGACCGCGCTCAAGGGCGACCGGCCCACCACCCCGCTCCAGGCGTCGCTCAGCGCCTGGGAGCACGGTCGCATCGCAGGACACGACCTCCCCGACCCGGACGCCTCCCCCGCCCGGCTCGCCGTCTTCTTCGCCTCGCTCACCGCTCAGCAGCGCGGCAGGCTCGCCCACCGCTATCCGCTCGCGGTCGGCAACATGAACGGCGCCCCCGTCGAGCTGCGCTACCGCGCCAACCGCATCGCGCTCGGCCAGGCCCGCAAGACCGAGCTGAAACGCATGCACGACAGCCGCCTGTCCCCGGACGGGCAACGCGACGCGGGCCGTCGTATGCACCGCTACGAGGCGCTGATGGCCGACCCGCGGCACATCCTCGCCTTCGACCCGGAGGGCTCGGGCCGGGTCGCCGAGGTCTTCGGGAACCTGACCAAGGCGGAGCGGATCTCGGTCGTCGTCCCCGGCGTCGACACCGACCTGCTCACCTTCCAGCGCACGTACCGCAAGTACTCGGCCCCGGTCGGCATGGCCAAGTCCCTGTACGCGGCCGAGAAGGCGGCGAGCCCCTCGGTCCGTACGGCCGTGATCGCCTGGGCCGACTACACCGCGCCCGGCGGGATCGGCCTCGACTCGGCGACCGGCGTGCGGGCCGCCGAGGGGGCGATCCGGCTGAACAGGCTGGTGCGCGCGCTGCCCGGCCGTGCTCCCGTCTCGCTGTTCTGCCACAGCTACGGCTCCGTGGTCTGCGGGGTCGCCGCGCGCGAACTCCCGGAGCGGGTGGCCGACATCGCGGTGGCCGGCAGTCCGGGGATGCGGGTCGAGAAGGCCTCCCATCTGCACACCTCGGCGCAGGTGTGGGCGATGCGCGACGCGGACGACTGGATCCAGGACGTGCCGTACCTGGAGCTCGGTGGTCTGGGTCATGGTGCCGATCCGGTGTCCTCCGCGTTCGGGGCCCGGGTGCTGTCGGCGGCGGACGCGAAGGGGCACAGCGGCTATTTCGAGCCGGGTACCGAGAGCCTGCTGAACTTCGCCGAGATCGGCGTCGGCGCATACCGCTCGGTGCACTGCTCCGACCACGACAAGGCGTGCCGGGCCGGTTTGTCCGGCGCGACGACGGACGGACGCGCGTAGAGGCGCAGGAATTGCGGTCTGCGCAGGGAGGCGACGGAGGAGCTCGTGCCGCATACGATGAGCCGCATGGGTGACGTACTGGCCGGATTTCATGCCGCCTGGGAGTTCGAGTCCGACTCTGTGCTCATCCGTTACGAACGAGGCATTCGAACACCCAAGCTCTTCCAGGCCCTGGGCGAGCGCCGGATTCCGCTGCGGGCCCTGTCCGGGGTGACCCTCACCCCCGGCAAGCGCGGCACGGTCGTCCTGCGCGCCGAGCCCAGGCCGGGCGCGGACCCTCTCATGGAGGCGGCGGCCGGGCAGTTGAAGGAAGGGTGCGATCCGTACCGGCTGGTGCTGCCGGCCGAGCGGGAGACGCTCGCCGAGTACTACGCCGACGAGCTGCGGGCGCAACTGACGCCGGGCGACGAGCCGGTGGACCGCTTCCTCGTGCCGGCGCCCGAAGTGCCGTTGTCCTTCAAGGCGTACGACGGGAAGGCGTCCTTCGACGGGAAGACCGTGTTCTTCCGGTGGTTCTGGACGGGGGCGTCGTCGGCGAAGTGGAAGGCGGGCGACCAGAGTTTCGCCGTGTCCCAGCTGAGCGGGGTGGAGTGGCGGTCGCCGGAGGTGTTCGAGGGGCATCTACGGCTGCTGCGCAGTGACGTGGCGTCGCCTGCGCAGGCCGATCAGGACCCGGCGGCGGTGGTGTTCGGGCTGGGGTACGGGCCGGTTCATGAGTCGTTGCCGTTCGCCGCGGCCGTACTTGCCGCCGTACGGGAGCGGGGGTCGGTCGCGGCGGTGCCGGCCAGCGCGCCGAGGCGCGATCCGGCCGACATCGCCGAGCGCATCCGTCATCTGGGAGAGCTGCATCAGGCCGGGCTGGTCACCGACGAGGAGTTCTCCATGAAGAAAGCGGAGTTGCTGGCCGAGTTGTGAGGTGGTTACTCACGTCCCGCAGAAGTGAACGCCATGTCGGCGTAGCGGTCGCCCGCCACCTTCTGCGCGATCGGCTCCAGCAACTCCAGGTCCGCCTGCGTCAGTTCGACGCTCGCCGCCGCCACGTTCTCCTCCACCCGGCTCGCCTTGCGCGTGCCCGGGATCGGGATCACCGGCAGGTCGTGCACCCGGGCCTGCTGGTGGACCCAGGCCAGTGCGACCTGGCCCAGTGAGACCCCGTGTGCCTCGGCCACCGTGCGGACGGGTTCCAGGAGGGCCACGTTGGACGCCGCGTTCTCGCCCGTGAAGCGGGGCTGCTGGCGGCGGAAGTCGTCGGCGGTGAGGTCCTTGTCGGCGTTGGCGAAAGAGCCGGTGAGGAAGCCGCGGCCGAGCGGGGAGTAGGGGACCAGCGTGACGCCGAGGTCGCGGGCGGTCGGGACCACGCCGGACTCGATGTCGCGGCTGAACAGGGACCACTCCGACTGGACGGCGGCGATGGGGTGGACGCCCTGGGCCGCCCGCAGCTCGCTGCCGGTGACCTCGCTCAGGCCCAGCTGCTTGACCTTGCCCTCGCGGACCAGCTCGGCCATGACGCCGACGGTCTCCTCGATCGGCACGTTCACATCGCGGCGGTGCATGTAGTAGAGGTCGATGACGTCGACGTCGAGGCGCTTGAGGCTGGCCTCGACGGCCTGGCGGATGTAGGGCGCGTCGTTGCGGATGATGCGCCGGGTCGGGTCGTCCGGCGGGACCGTCAGGGCGAACTTGGTGGCGATCACCAGCTCGTCGCGGTGGGCCTTGAAGAACGGGGAGAGGAACTTCTCGTTCTCCCCGGCGCCGTAGGCGTCCGCCGTGTCGTAGAGCGTGACGCCCAGTTCCAGGGCACGTTCCAGGGTGGCGCGCGACTCGCCCGCGTCGGTGGGGCCGTAGGCGAAGCTCATGCCCATGCAGCCGAGGCCCTGTGCTCCCACCTCGGGGCCGTCCGCGCCCAGTCGTGCGGTGGGGATCGTGCGGTCGGTCATCCGGCTTTCTCCGTTTCGTAGGCACGACCGGCATCGGCGTAGAAGCTGATCTTCCGGTCGAGGACGGCGAGCGTGTCCTGGAGTTCCGCGATCCGGGACAGGACGTCCCGCCGGGTCGTCTCCAGGAGCTCGTACCGTTCGGTGAATGTGTGGTCGCCCTCGCGGACCAGTTCCGCGTACCGCACCATGTCGGCGACCGGCATGCCGGTGAGCCGGAGCTTGCCGACGAGGTCGAGCCAGTCCAGGTCGCGGTTGCTGTACCGGCGCTGGCCGGTGTGCGAGCGGTCGATGTGCGGCATGAGGCCGATGCGCTCGTACCAGCGCAGGGTGTGCGCGGACAGTCCGGTAAAGGCGACGACTTCGCTGATCGTGTAGCTGTCCTGGCCCTCGGGGCGCCGATGCGGGTGCGGCGGGGCGGCACAGCTGTCGGTCCTGGTACCCGTGGTCGTGGTCTCCATCACCGTCATGACCCCCACGCTAAAACCTTGGAGTGCACTCGAAGCAAGCGGAACAGGTAAGAAATCCGCAGGACGGGACGGGGCCCGCTGACTAGCGTGCGGGACATGAGTCTCGTACGACGTGCTGTGCCCGAGGATGCCGCCGAAGTGCTGCGGCTGCGCCAGGTGATGATCGACTCGATGGCCGGCGCCGACCCGTCCACAGCGTGGCACACGGAATCGCTCCCGGTCCTCACGTCCCGGCTGGCGCAGCCGGACGGGGACTTCGCGGCCTTCGTCGTCGACCACCCCGAGCGGCCCGGAGCCCTGGCGGCGCTGGTGTGCGGGACGGTCGACTACCGGATCGGCAAGGCGGGCAACCCGCACGGTGTCGTCGGTTTCGTCTTCAGCGTCGCCACCGACCCGGACGCCCGGCGGCGCGGATACGCGCGTGCCGGCATGACCGCCCTGCTGGAGTGGTTCCGTGGGCGCGGCGTCCGCCGCGTCCAGCTCACCGCGTCCACCGAGGCCAGGACGCTGTACGACTCCCTCGGCTTCCTGCCCAAGCCCGACCCTCTGCTGGAGCTGAGCCTCTGAGCCCTTAGTCTCGACGGCATGTCGCTGAAGAGCCTCGCGCTGATCGAGAACTGGCCGGTTCCCACCGCCGCGGCGGGTGTCGTACGGGCCGACGGTACGGTCCTCGGCACCCACGGGCCCGTCGACCGGCGTTTCCCGCTGGCCTCCGTCACCAAGCCGCTCGCGGCGTACGCGGCGCTCGTCGCGTACGAGGAGGGCGCGATCGAGCTCGACGAGCCGGCGGGGCCCGCCGGGGCGACGGTCCGGCATCTGCTCGCCCACACCTCGGGGCTGGCCTTCGACGAGCACAGGGTGACCGCGCCCCCCGGTGAGCGCCGGCTGTACTCCAACGCCGGGTTCGAGCAGCTCGGCGACCACATCGCGAAGGCGACGGACATCCCCTTCGCCGAGTATCTGCGCCAGGCGGTCCTGGAGCCGCTGGGCATGGCGGGGACGAATCTGGAAGGCTCTCCCGCCAAGGACGGCGTCTCGACGGTCGAGGACCTCCTTCGTTTCGCGGCCGAGGTGCAGGCGCCCCGGCTGCTCGACCCCCGCACGGTCGCCGACGCGATGACCGTCCAGTACCCGGGCACCAAGGGTGTCCTGCCGGGCTACGGCCACCAGAACCCCAACGACTGGGGCCTCGGCTTCGAGATCCGCGACTCCAAGTCCCCGCACTGGACGGGGAGTTCCTCCTCCCCGCGCACCTTCGGGCACTTCGGCCAGTCCGGTACGTTCCTGTGGATCGACCCGGACGCGGGCGCGGCCTGCGTGGCGCTGACGGACCGGGCGTTCGGGCCGTGGGCGGTGGAGATCTGGCCGCCGTTCACCGACGCGGTGCTCGCCGAACTCCGCTAGGCCATCTCCCACACGAGCAGCTCGGCGCGCGTCAGCGCCACCGCCTCCACGTCCTCGGCGTCGGTGATCCGGGCCGCATCGCCGACGCTCAACTCCGCTCCGCCCAGCCGGACTTCACCGCGCACGACATGGACGTACACGTGCGCCCCGTCCGGCACCGCCGTCCGCTCCCCCGCCGCGAGGCGCCGTACGTGAAGCAGCGCGGCCGCCTCCGGGACGGCGTACGGGGTGGAGTCGGCGATGCCGCGGACGATCTCGTAGGCGGGGTCGCCGCCCGGCTCCCGCGGGGCCAGCCACATCTGGAGGAACGTGAGCGGCCGGTCGCCGTCGTTGCGCTCCACGTGCCGGACGCCACCGGCGGAGCTCAGCCGCTGCACGTCCCCGGCGCGGACCTTCGTCTCGTGCCCCGCCGAGTCGCGGTGCGTGAGCTCGCCCTCCACCACCCAGGTCACGATCTCGGTGTGGCTGTGCGGATGCTCGTCGAACCCGGCACCGGGGGCGAGCCGCTCCTCGTTGCAGGCGATCATCGCGCCGAAGCGGAGGTTGTCGGGGTCGTAGTGCGCCCCGAAGGAGAAGGCGTGGAACGACTCGATCCCGCCCGCCGGATCGCCCCCCGGAGAACGCTCACCGGCACGCCGCACATCCATCACGTGCCCCACCGTAGACCCCGCCAGCGCATGCTCCCGTCCGGATAAGGCAGTCTTGTCCCGTGCCCGAACCCGAAACCGGCAACACCGCAGCCGCCGCATCCGCCGTCCATCCGCATACCGCGACCCTGAAGAGGCTGGAGAAGTCGTCCGGGTCTCTTGCCGCGCAGGCCATCGCGCGCATGGACGAGACACTGCCGTGGTACCGGGCCATGCCCCCGGAGAACCGTTCCTGGATCGGGCTGGTCGCGCAGGCCGGTATCGCCGCGTTCACCGAGTGGTTCCGGCATCCCGACGCACCGCAGGCCATCTCCACCGACGTCTTCGGCACCGCTCCCCGCGAGCTGACCCGGGCCATCACCCTGCGGCAGACCGTCGAGATGGTGCGCACCACCATCGAGGTCATGGAGAGCGCCATCGACGAGGTGGCCGCTCCGGGTGACGAGTCCATCCTGCGCGAGGCCCTGCTCGTGTACGCCCGCGAGATCGCCTTCGCCACCGCCCAGGTGTACGCCCAGGCCGCGGAGGCACGGGGTGCCTGGGACGCCCGTCTCGAGTCGCTGGTCGTCAACGCCGTGCTGAGCGGCGAGGCCGACGAGGGGGCGGTCAGCCGGGCCGCCGCCCTCGGGTGGAACGCTCCCGAACATGTGTGTGTCGTCCTCGGCACCGCCCCCGACGGGGACTCCGAGCTGACCGTCGAGGCCATCCGGCGGGCCGCCCGGCACGCCAAGCTCCAGGTGCTCACCGGGGTGCTCGGCGACCGGCTCGTCGTCATCGCGGGCGGCAGTGACAATCCGATCGGGGTCGCCAAGTCGCTGATCGGGCCTTATGCGGCGGGACCGGTGGTCGCCGGGCCCGTGGTGCCCGATCTGCTGGCCGCGACCCGGTCCGCGCAGGCCGCCGCGGCGGGGCTGAAGGCGTGTTCCGCCTGGCAGGACGCCCCGCGCCCGGTGCTGGCGGACGATCTGCTTCCGGAGCGCGCGATCGCCGGTGATCCCAGCGCCCGCGAGCAACTGGTGGAGGAGATCTACAGACCGCTGGAGGAGGCCGGTTCGGCGCTGCTGGAGACGCTCTCCGTCTATCTCGAACAGGCGAGCAGCCTCGAAGGCGCGGCCCGGATGCTCTTCGTCCATCCGAACACCGTGCGCTACCGGCTTCGACGTGTGACTGACGTCACCGGGTGGTCGCCTTCGGATGTACGCTCGGCGTTCACGTTGCGAATCGCGCTGATCCTGGGGCGTCTGGTCGACGGGGATCTCCAGCTCTAGGCTTTTGTCGAGGGCCCACAAAACCCCCTCGTGTTCTTCGTCCCTGTCCCCACGGGCGGTCGTGGCCGTCCACAAGAGAGAGTGTGAGAGTGCTCGTACTCGTCGCTCCCGGCCAGGGCGCCCAGACGCCCGGCTTCCTGACTCCTTGGCTCGAACTCCCCGGTGCCGCCGACCGCGTCGCCGCGTGGTCGGACGCCATCGGCCTGGACCTTGCCCACTACGGCACGCAGGCCGACGCGGACGCCATCCGTGACACCGCGGTGGCCCAGCCGCTGCTGGTCGCCGCCGGGATCCTGTCGGCCTCGGCACTCGGTGCCATCGCGCCCGGCGCGGTCGCGGGCCACTCCGTCGGTGAGTTCACCGCCGCCGCCCTCGCCGGTGTCCTCGACGACACCGCCGCCCTCACCCTCGTACGCCGGCGCGGTCTGGCGATGGCCGAGGCCGCCGCGATCACCGAGACCGGGATGTCGGCGCTGCTCGGAGGCGACCCGGAGACTTCCGTGGCGCACCTGGAGAAGCTCGGTCTGACCCCGGCGAACGTGAACGGCGCGGGCCAGATCGTGGCCGCCGGCACGCTGGAGCAGCTCGCCGCGCTGAACGAGGACAAGCCCGAGGGTGTCCGCAAGGTCATCGCGCTGAAGGTGGCCGGCGCCTTCCACACGCACCACATGGCGCCCGCGGTCGACGCGCTGGCGAAGGCCGCCGAGGCCGTCACGCCCGCCGACCCGACGCTCCCCTACGTCTCCAACAAGGACGGGCGGACCGTCGCCACCGGCGCCGAGGTGCTGGAGCGGCTGGTCGGCCAGGTCGCCAACCCGGTCCGCTGGGACCTGTGCATGGAGACGTTCAAGGAGCTCGGCGCGACCGCGATCGTCGAGGTCTCCCCCGGCGGCACGCTGGTCGGCCTCGCCAAGCGTGCCCTGCCGGGTGTGAAGACCCTGGCGCTCAAGACCCCCGACGACCTCGACGCCGCTCGCGAGCTCATCGCCGAGCTGAGCGCCTGAAAAGGAGCCAACGAGCAATGTCGAAGATCAAGCCCAGCAAGGGCTCCCCGTACGCGCGGATCATGGGCGTGGGCGGCTACCGCCCGACCCGGGTCGTGCCCAACGAGGTGATCCTCGAGACGATCGACTCGTCCGACGAGTGGATCCGTTCGCGCTCCGGCATCGAGACCCGGCACTGGGCGAACGACGAGGAGACCGTCGCCGCGATGTCGATCGAGGCGTCCGGCAAGGCCATCGCGGACGCCGGGATCTCCGTCGAGCAGATCGGCGGCGTGATCGTCTCGACCGTCTCGCACTTCAAGCAGACCCCGGCCGTGGCGACGGAGATCGCCGACAAGCTGGGCACGAACAAGGCCGCCGCGTTCGACATCTCCGCCGGCTGCGCGGGCTTCGGCTACGGCCTGACCCTCGCCAAGGGCATGATCGTCGAGGGCAGCGCCGAGTACGTCCTCGTCATCGGCGTCGAGCGGCTCTCGGACCTGACCGACCTGGAGGACCGTGCGACGGCCTTCCTGTTCGGTGACGGTGCCGGCGCGGTCGTCGTGGGCCCCGCCAAGGAGCCGGGCATCGGCCCGACCGTGTGGGGCTCCGAGGGCGACAAGTCCGAGACGATCAAGCAGACCGTGCCGTGGACGGACTACCGTTCCGGCGAGGTCGCCAAGTTCCCCGCCATCACGCAGGAGGGCCAGGCGGTGTTCCGCTGGGCCGTCTTCGAGATGGCGAAGGTCGCCAAGGAGGCGCTGGACGTCGCCGGCATCACCGCGGACGACCTGGATGTCTTCATTCCCCACCAGGCCAACGAGCGGATCATCGACTCGATGGTGAAGACACTGAAGCTGCCGGAGTCCGTCACGGTCGCCCGTGACGTTCGCACCACCGGCAACACCTCGGCCGCCTCGATCCCGCTCGCGATGGAGCGGCTCCTGGCGACCGGCGAGGCCAAGAGCGGCGACACCGCGCTCGTCATCGGCTTCGGGGCGGGTCTCGTCTACGCCGCCACTGTCGTTACCCTCCCCTAGGCACTCCGTGCCGGATCAACCGGTCCGGTGCGGGAAGCACCACCTGCCACACCCTCTGGATCAAGAAGAAGGAGCGCCTCACATGGCCGCCACTCAGGAAGAGATCGTCGCCGGTCTCGCCGACATCGTGAACGAGATCGCCGGCATCCCGGTCGAGGACGTCCAGCTGGACAAGTCCTTCACCGACGACCTGGACGTCGACTCGCTGTCCATGGTCGAGGTCGTCGTCGCCGCCGAAGAGCGCTTCGACGTCAAGATCCCGGACGAGGACGTCAAGAACCTCAAGACGGTCGGCGACGCGACCGACTACATCCTCAAGCACCAGGCCTGAGCCACCCCTTAGGTCCGGCTGCCAAAGCCCCGCCACCCGGCGGTGGCGCCGCTGAATCCTCGTGATACTTGGAGAAAGATTTCCCGTGAGCCCGACCAATCGCACCGTGGTCGTCACCGGTATCGGCGCAACCACACCGCTGGGTGGCGACGCAGCCTCTACCTGGGAGGGCCTGATCGCCGGCAAGTCCGGCGTCAAGCCCCTCGAGCAGGAGTGGGCGGCCGACCAGGCCGTCCGTATCGCGGCGCCCGTCGCCGTGGAGCCGACCGAGGTCATCCCCCGGCCGCAGGCCCGCCGCCTGGACCGCTCGGCGCAGTTCGCGCTGATCGCGGCCAAGGAGGCGTGGGCGGACGCCGGGTTCGAGGCCAGGGCCGGTGAGGACCCCGCCGTCGACCCCGACCGTCTGGGTGCCGTCATCGCCTCCGGCATCGGTGGCGTCACGACGCTGCTCGACCAGTACGACGTGCTGAAGGAGAAGGGCGTCCGCCGCGTCTCCCCGCACACCGTCCCCATGCTCATGCCGAACGGCCCCTCGGCCAACGTCGGTCTGCTCGTCGGCGCCCGCGCCGGTGTGCACACCCCGGTGTCCGCCTGCGCCTCGGGCGCGGAGGCCATCGGCTACGCCATCGAGATGATCCGCACCGGCCGCGCCGACGTCGTCATCGCGGGCGGCACGGAGGCGGCGATCCACCCGCTGCCGATCGCCGCGTTCGGCAACATGATGGCGATGTCCAAGAACAACGAGAACCCGCAGGGCGCCTCGCGTCCCTACGACACCGCGCGCGACGGCTTCGTGCTCGGCGAGGGTGCCGGTGTCATCGTCCTGGAGTCCGCGGAGCACGCCGCCAAGCGCGGTGCCCGCGTGTACGCCGAGGCCGTGGGCCAGGGCATCTCCGCCGACGGCCACGACATCGTGCAGCCGGAGCCGGAGGGCCGGGGCATCGCCCACGCCCTGCAGAACCTGCTGGACAACAGCGACCTGAACCCGGCGGAGATCGTGCACGTCAACGCGCACGCCACCTCGACGCCGGCCGGTGACGTGGCCGAGCTGAAGGCGCTGCGCAAGGTGTTCGGCGACGACGCCGACCACTTCGCGGTGTCCGCGACGAAGTCCATGACGGGCCACCTGCTGGGTGGCGCCGGTGGTGTGGAGTCCGTCGCCGCGATCCTCGCCCTGTACCACCGGGTGGCGCCGCCGACCATCAACGTCGAGAACCTCGACCCGGAGGCGGAGGCCAACGCCGACATCGTCCGCGGTGAGGCCCGCAAGCTGCCCGTGGAGGGCCGTATCGCCGCGCTGAACGACTCGTTCGGCTTCGGCGGCCACAACGTGGTGCTGGCCTTCCGTACGGTCTGAGAAACGTTCTGAGAAGCACGCGTACGTAACTGAAGGGCCCCCACCGGTCGGTGGGGGCCCTTCGGCGTGTCCGCGACTCCCGGTCCTAGACCACCTGGTGCAGCCAGCGCACCGGCGCGCCCTCGCCCGCGTACCGGAACGGCTCCAGTTCGTCGTCCCACGGCTTGCCGAGAAGTTTGGCGATCTCGGCCTCCAGGTCCGTCTCGCCCTGCTGGGAGCGGGTCAGGGCGGCGCGCAGCCGGTCCTCGGGGATCAGGATGTCGCCGTGGATGCCGGTGACGGCGTGGAAGATGCCGAGGTCGGGGGTGCAGCTGTAGCGCTCGCCCTCGGCCGTGGGGCAGGGTTCGGCGGTCACCTCGAAGCGCAGCAGGTGCCAGCCTCTGAGGGCCGACGCGAGCTTGGACGCGGTGCCCGGCTGGCCCTGCCAGGAGAACTCCGAGCGCCAGGTGCCGGGTGCCGCGGGCTGCCGGATCCAGTCGAGGTTGACGCGCGTGCCGAGCACTCCGGCGACGGCCCACTCGACGTGCGGGCACAGCGCGCGCGGAGCGGAGTGCACGTACAGAACTCCACGTGTCGTCACCGGGACCTCCGGGCAGAGCGGGACCATTGTGCGGACGAGATGAGTGGCGGTGGCGGCAGCCACGTTGATGGCGAGGCTACCGTGCGGCGGCGCAAGGAGTGTGACGTACCGTCGGTCCCGGTGCCGGGAAACGCCCGCCATTCACCCGGCAGGACGCTAGTACGGGGGGTTCGGGGTTCCCGGGCGTGGCCGGGAACTCCCGTGCGTTGTCATGGAGGGGGACGAATTCCGTAACGGACTGCAAGTCGACCGAGGGGGTCACCAGGGGATGCGTAGCCGTCGGGCGCGTGCCGTTCTCGCCGTCGTGACGGCGGGTGTTCTGGGCGTCGCGGGGTGCGATGCCGTCGGTGGCAACGCGTCGGAGCCGTCCGGCTCCGCGGCCCACAGAATCAAGCCGTCCCCGTCGCCGACGCCACTGTGGGACCGCAGTCCGGCGTCCCTCGCCGCGGTCGGTGACTCCATCACCCGGGGTTTCGACGCCTGTTCGCTGCTCAAGGACTGCACGGAGGCGTCGTGGGCCACCGGCAGCGACACCGAGGTCGACAGTCTCGCCGTACGCCTGCTGGGGAGGGCGAAGGCGGCGTCGTCCAGCTGGAACTACGCGGTGACCGGGGCGCGGATGGCCGATCTCGCCGGGCAGATGGCCCAGGCGGCGACGCGGAAGCCCGAGTTGGTGACGGTGATGGCGGGGGCCAATGACGCGTGCCGGGACTCGGCCGCGGCGATGACGTCGGTGGCCGACTTCCGGGCGCAGTTCGAGGAGGCGATGGACACGCTGCGGGCGGCGGCGCCGAAGGCGCAGGTGTATGTGGCGAGCGTGCCTGATCTCAAGCGGCTGTGGTCGCAGGGGCGGACCAATCCGCTGGGCAAGCAGGTGTGGAAGCTGGGGATCTGCCCGTCCATGCTGGGCGACCCCGACGATCTGGCCGCGGCGGCGACCGAGCGGCGCGACTCCGTGCAGGATCGGGTGGAGGCGTACAACGAGGTGCTGGAGTCGGTGTGCGCGAAGGACAAGCGGTGCCGTTTCGACGGCGGCGCGGTCTACGCGTACCGGTTCGGGACCGACCAGTTGAGCCACTGGGACTGGTTCCACCCCAGTGTGAACGGCCAGGCGAGGCTCGCCGAGATCGCCTACCGGAACATCACCGCCACAAGCACGTGACCTAAAGTTCCGTACATGAACGAACTCTTCGGCGCACTTCCCGACGGCACCCCGGTTCACCGCTGGACGCTGGAGCGGGCCGGTGTGCGGGTGCGGGTGTTGTCGTACGGCGGGATCGTGCAGTCGGTCGAGGTGCCGGACCGGGACGGGCGCGTCCACAACGTGGTGCTGGGGTTCGCGGGGCTGGACGGCTATCTCACGCACACCGGGCCCTACTTCGGCGCCCTGATCGGCCGGTTCGCGAACCGGATCGCCGGCGGCCGCTTCCCGCTGGGCGGGGTGACGTACGCCCTCGCGCCCAACGGCGCGCCGAACTCGCTGCACGGCGGTGAGCGCGGCTTCGACAAGCGGGTGTGGGACGTGACGCCGGCCGGCGAGCACGGGCTGCGGCTGTCGCGGGTCAGCCCGCACGGCGAGGAGGGGTTCCCGGGGCGGCTCGACGTCTCGGCGACCTACACGCTGGACGCCGACGGGGCGCTGCGGATCGCCTACGAGGCGACGACGGACGCGCCGACCGTCGTCAACTTCACCAACCACAGCTACTTCAACCTGGCCGGGTCCGGCAACGCCGGCGGTCATGAGCTGCGGCTGGCCGCCTCCCGGTACACGCCGGTGGACGCGGACCTGATCCCGACCGGGGTGCTGGAGGACGTGACGGGCGGGCGGTTCGACTTCCGGGAGGGGCGCAAGACCGGGTCGGGCTACGACCACAACTTCGTGCTCGACAAGGGCGTGACCGACACCCCCGTCGAGGTCGCCGAACTGCACGACCCCACCTCCGGCCGCCTGCTGACGATCTCGACCACCGAGCCGGGTCTCCAGCTGTACACCGCCGACCATCTGCCCGAGCCCTTCGCCCCCTGCGACGGCGTGGCGCTGGAGACCCAGCACTTCCCCGACTCCCCCAACCGGCCGGAGTTCCCGAGCACGGTGCTGCGGCCCGGCGAGGTGTTCCGCTCGGAGACGGTGTACGCGTTCGGCGCGCGCTGAGCCGCCCGGGAAAGCATTTGCCCCGGCCCGGGTGTCAGGTCCCGGGCCGGGGCTGCTCATGGGGAGACTTGTCCCGGATCAGACGTTAATCGTCTCGGTGAGACGGCGGTCCGTGATCGAGCGCCCGATCTGGATCTCGTACGAACCCTTCACAAACGACCACGCACCCTCCTCCTCATTCCAGGTCTCGAAGGCCCGGCGGGGGATGTCCACCGTGACCTCGACGGTCTCACCGGGGGCCGCCTCGATCCCGGCGAAGCCGGCGAGGGCGCGCTCCGGGCGGTCGCCCGGCTCGGCGGGCGCGAGATAGACCTGGACCACCTCACGGCCCGGGCGCTCGCCGGTGTTGCGGACGCGGACCTTCACCGTCGTACCGGTGACCTCGGCGGATTCGTAGGCCCAGTCGGTGTAGCCGAGGCCGTGGCCGAAGGGGTACGAGGGGGTCCGGCCCTCCTTCGCCCAGGCGCGGTAGCCGATGAAGACGTCCTCGGTGTAGGGGAGCCGGCCGTCCTGCGGGGTGACCTGGGTGACCGGGGCGTCGGTCAGGGCGCCCCAAGTGGTGGGGAGGCGGCCGCCGGGCTCGTGGGCGCCGGTGAGGACGTCGGCGAGGGCCGCGCCGCCCTCCTGTCCGGGGAACCAGCTGAGCAGGACGGCGGCGACCTCGTCGCGCCACGGGAGTTCCACCGGGGAGCCGGAGTTGACGACCACGACCGTGTTCGGGTTGGCGGCGGCGACGGCGCGGACCAGGTCGTCCTGGCGGCCGGGGAGGTTCATGTCCTTGCGGTCGAAGCCCTCGGACTCGACGCGGTCGGTGGTGGCGACCACGACGACGGCCGTGTCGGCGTTCCGGGCGGCGTCGACGGCCTCGGCGATCAGCTCGTCGGGGTCGCGCTGCGGCTCCTGGTGGGCGAGGGCGAAGGCGACGACCTTGAAGGGGAAGCCCTCGGGCAGCTGGAAGACATGGGTGAGGGAGACCTCGACCGGCTCTCCGGCGGTCAGTTCGACCTCGGCACGGGGCACCGGGGAGCCGAAGAAGGCCTCGAAGGGGTCGGTGGTGTCGGCGGGGAGCTGGAGGTCGTCGAAGTACGGGGTGCCGTCGACGGTGAGGGTGAAGGCGCCGACGCCCTTGACGCCGAAGGTGTGCGGGCCGGTGTCGCGCGGGGTGAAGGTGCCGGTGAGCTCGATGGTGTGGAGGGTGTCGTGGGTGACGCCTTCGGGGAGGTCGTTGCCCATCCACTGGATCTGGCCGTTGGGCGCGGAGCCGGTGCCGAGGACGTTTCCGTCGGCGTCCCGGCAGACGGCCCTCAGTGTGAAGCCCTTGTCGGCGACGGCGAGTTCGGTGTTCGGGTCGGCGCCGACGGCGTACGTCAGGTCGGGGAGGGCCGCGGTGAGGCCGTCGAGCGGGGAGACGATCCGGGACGGGAAGACGGTGGCGGAGCCGCCGCCGAGGACACGGGCGTCGCGGGCGGCGGCGCCGATGAGGGCGACGCTCCCCGACCTCAGCGGAAGGGCGCCTTGATTGCGGACGAGCACGAAGGCGCGGCGGGCGATCTCGCGGGCGAGCGCCTGGCCGTCGACGAGGTCGGGGAGTTCGGTGACGACGGGTTCGGCGTCCGCCAGGGCGCCGACGCGGGCGGCGAGCCGCAGGACGTTGCGGACGGCGGCGTCGACCTTGGCCTCGTCGACCTCGCCGTCCCGTACGGCCTGGGCGAGCGCGGGGCCGTAGACGGTCTGCGGGCCGGGCATGGCGACGTCGAGGCCGCCCTCGATGGCGCCCTTGGTGGAGCGGGCGGCCATCCAGTCGGAGACGTTGTAGCCGTCGAAGCCCCACTCGCCGCGCGCGATCTCGTTCACCAGGTGGTGGTGCTCGGTCATGGTGACGCCGTTTACCTGGTTGTAGGCGGTCATGATGCCCCAGGGGTGGGCGTTCTCGACGATCAGCTCGAAGGGCCGCAGGTACAGCTCGCGCAGGGCCCGTTCGGAGACGAGGTTGTCGACGGTGAAGCGGTCGGTCTCGGCGTCGTTGGCGACGAAGTGCTTGACGGTGGTGCCGACGCCGCCGGACTGGACGCCGGTCACGTATCCCGCGCCGATCAGACCGGTGAGGTACGGGTCCTCGCTGTAGGCCTCGAAGTGGCGGCCGCCGAGCGGGGAGCGGTGCAGGTTGACGGTGGGGGCGAGCAGCACGTGGACACCCTTGCGGCGGGCCTCCTGGGCGAGCAGGACGCCTGCGCGGCGGGCGAGTTCGGGGTCCCAGGTGGCGCCGAGGGCGGTCGGGGAGGGCAGGGCGATCGACGGGTCGTCGGCGGTCCAGCGCACCCCTCGGACGCCGATCGGGCCGTCGGACATGACGAGCGACTTCAGGCCGATCTCGGGCAGGGCGGGCAGCGTCCACATGTCCTGGCCGGACAGCAGCCGGGCCTTGGCGTCCAGGTCGAGCTTGCCGAGGGCGGCCTCGACGGCGGCGTCTCGGGCGTGGTCGGCCGGGGTCGTGGAGTGGGCACCCGCCATTGGGTCCTCCTGGGTTCGGGGCTGCGCGGACCGCGGGGCCGTGCGTCCCGCGGTCCTCCCATCGTGCACCCGTCACCTGTAGGCCGGTAGGTTTCGTTACCTCTACGTTATTTTTGCCGTACGGTCATGCCGTACGGTGAGCTCATGAACGCCAGGGTCAGGAGCGACGCGCGGCGCGCGGAGATCGTGCGGGCGGCGCTGGAGGTGATCGCCGAGCGCGGTTACCGAGGGGCGAGCCTGGCCGCGGTCGCCGAGCGGGTGGGACTGACCCAGCAGGGCCTGCTGCACTACTTCCCGACCAAGGACGCCCTGCTCGTCGCCGTCCTCACCGAGCGGGACCAGTGGGACGCGGTGCCGGACACCCAGTGGCGGGTCGATCTCCTCGTCTCACTGGTCGAGTACAACGCGATGCGGCCCGGCATCATCCAGACCTTCTCGGCGCTGCTCGGCGAGAGCGTCACCGAGGGGCACCCGGCGCGCGGCTACTTCACCGAGCGCTACGCGAAAGTGCGCGAGAACATGGCGGCGGTGCTGCGCGCCGAGTACGGGGACCGGCTGCCGACCGGGCTCACCCCCGAGCGCACGGCACCGCTGCTGGTGGCGGTGATGGACGGACTTCAGTACCAGTGGCTGCTGGACCCGGAGTCGGTGGACATGCCGGGCGCCTTCCGGGACTTCCTCACGCTGCTGGGCGAGGAGAGCTGAACCACCCGGCTACTGGCGCCAGATGACGGCGAGGGCCTTGCTCACCACGCATACGGCAGCGAAGGCCACGGCCCAGCCCAGGGCCCCGGCGGCGAACAGCGCGGCAACTCCCGCCCCGAACCAGAGCAGTTCGAAGCCGACGCGGACCGCACCGCGGGTCTTGTACGGTGCCTTCGGCGACCCGAAGCACGACCACAGCACGATGAGCACGACCGGGGCGCCGAGGCCGAGCAGCCAGGTGAGGGGGGTCGCCACGGGACGGGTGAAGCCCCAGTGGCCGACGGCCGCCAGCGCGCCCAGTTCGATGAGGAAGAGCACGCCGAGGTTGGTCGCCTTCATGGAAGGCAGTATCACCCGGAAGGGATCACTCCGGCGCGGGCACCGCGGCGACGACCTCCACCTCCACCTGGGCCTCCTCCCGGAACAGCCGCGGTACCTCGAAGGTCATGCTGGTGGGCGGGGTGCCGGTGAGGAACTCCCGTCGCACGGCGCCGTATTCGGCGAGGCGACCGATGTCCGTCAGATAGGTCCGGATGTTGATGACGTCGGCGAGCATCGCGCCGTGCGCCTTGAGCAGCGCCTCGATGGTCTCGAAGACGCCCCGGGTCTGCTCGGCGAGGGTGTCGCCCTCGGCGATCTGGCCGGAGAGGAACAACAGGGCGCTGCCATCCGCCTGTTCGACGCGGGCGACCTGGGAGTAGTAGGGGCTCAGGGGCTGGGGTGCGGAGGCCGGGTTGCCGAGGGTGATCTTCACGGGGTTCCTTCAGTGTGCGGCGGTACGGATGCGGGCGGCGGCCACGGAGATGTCGGTGCCGGGTTCGGCGACCCGCCGGTAGTGCGCCAACGCGGCCTCCGCCACGGGCAGTTCGGCGGCCTTCGTCGCCAGGTCGAGGTCCTTCACCGCGAGCGCCGTGTCGAAATGGACGCCCTCCGCGAAGGCACGGGCGACGGCTCCGCCGAGCGGACTGTTCGCGAGGGCTGCGCGGGCCGTCTCCCCGTCCAGACCGAGGGCGTCGGCGAGCCGCAGCGCCTCGGCGACGACCGCGATCCCGCCGATGACGGCCGAGTTGACGACGAGTTTGAGCGCGGCGCCGGAGCCGAGCGGCCCGGTGCGGGTGACGGTGCCGAGGTGCGCGAGGACATGCTCGACGCGGGCCGTGTCACCGCCCGCGAGAATGCCGAGCGTGCCCGCGGCGGCCTTGTCGGTGCTGCCCATGACGGGCGCGTCGACGACCGACACCCCGGTGAACCGGTCGAGTCGGCGTACGGCGTCGGGCCCGACGGTGGACATGTCGATCCAGCAGGTGCCGGGCCGCACGGCGTCCGTCACGGCCTCGGCGACCGCGTCCAGCGCCTCCGGCCCGGCGAGCATCGTGATCACGACGTCGGCGTCCCGTACGGCGTCGGCGGGCGACGCGGCCGCGACGGCTCCCTCGGCGACGAGGGGCACGGTCTTCTCGGCGGTGCGGTTCCAGACGGTCAACGGGTGGCCGGCGGCGAGGAGTCGGCGGGCCATGGGGGCGCCCATGTGCCCGAGGCCCAGGAATGCGATGTGCTCCATGGCCACGACGCTATGCGGCGGCCGACAGATGCGACAAGCGAATGTCTAGCATGGCTGCCATGCCGACCTCGCATGACTCGCGTGAATTCGAGACGCTCGACCTCTCGACCGTCTGGCTCCGGGCGTTCCTGGAGGTCGCCCGGCAGGGGTCCTTCACGGTCGCCGCGCGGAGCCTCGGCTGGACCCAGTCCGCGGTGTCCCGGCAGATCTCCTCGCTGGAGACGGCACTCGGCGGCGCCCCGCTCTTCGACCGGCTGCCGAGGGGCGTACGGCTCACCGAGGCCGGTCGCGTCCTCGTGCCGTACGCCGAGACCGTCGCCGAGGCGCTGCGCGGCGCCGGGCGGGAGCTCAGCGCCCTGCGGGAACTCGCGGGCGGGCGGCTGCGGTTCGGGGCGTTCGCGACGGCCGACGCGGCGCTGGTGCCGCAGGCGCTGGCCGCGTTCCGGGCACGGCATCCGAAGGTGCGGGTCGCCCGCGAGGAGGGCCTCACGCCGAGGCTCCTGGATCGGCTGACCGCCGGCCATCTGGACCTGGCGGTCGTCTCGACGACGGGCCGCCCGCCTCTGGAGTCGTACGACCTTCACCATCTCCTCGACGAGTCCCTGTACGTCGCCGTGCCCGCCGGACATCCGCTGGCGGGCGGCGGCCCGGTGCGGCTCGGTCGGTTCGCCGACGCGGACTGGATCTCGGGGAGTGCGCGGCCGGAGGGGACGCTGTTGGACGCGGCCCTTCGGGAGGGGTTCCGGCCGCGGGTGGCTCATGTCGTCGCCGAGTGGACGGCTAAGCAGGGGTATGTGGCGGCGGGGCTGGGGGTGACGTTGGTGCCGGCGCTGGCGGCGGGGTCGGTGCGGTCGGACGTCGTCCTGGTGCCGGTGCGGGATGAAGGGGGGCCGGCGCGGGCGGTGTACGCGGCGACGGTTCGGGGGCGGGTGGTGGCGCCGGTGGTGGAGGCGTTCGTGTCGGCGTTGCGGGAGGGGGCGGGGCGGGTTGCTGTGGGGGGCGGAGGGCTGTGAACTACCTGCGGGCGGGTGGGGGCTGGTCGCGCCCACGCGGCGGAGCCGCACATCGATACAGCCCCGCGCCCCCAGCTGGGACACGGTGCCGCCCCTTCCCAGTCACGCACCATGGCGTAGACCACTTCCGTCACGCCATACTCAGCGCACTCCCCCCACACCATACGGAGGCTGAACTCCCGTGACTTCCCTACGTGTTCGCATCGGCGTTCTCGGATTCACCCTGATGGCCGGCCTCACGGTCACCCCGCACCCGGCCCAGGCTGCCGCCGCCACCGTCGAGGAGCAGCGGCTGGGCAACGCGGTTCCTCAGGAGATCCTCCGGCGGTCCGGCTTCGACTCCGTGGCACCGGAGTTCGCCGAGGCGCTCGGCGCGGCGCACTCCTACGCGCAGGCCCGCCGGATCGTCGTACGCGAAGGGTCGGCCCTGTGGGAGCGGGCCGTCGACCGGGCGCAGGGGCGTGGGCCCGCGGGTGGGGATCTGAGCCGGGACGATGACCGGCCGCTGTACTGGGCGCGGTTGGGGATGACCAGGGAGGTGCGGGGCTGGGAGCCGGGGTTCGGGCTCAGTGAGGCCCAACGGGCTTCCCTGCTGGACCAGTTGGAGCGGACCTCGCGTGGGCAGACCGACATCCACTACCCCAAGGGCCCCTACAAGCGGGTCCTCGTCACCGGGTTCGATCCGTTCACGCTCGACCGGGACATCCGGATCTCCAACCCGTCCGGGGCGACCGCGCTCGCGCTCGACGGGACGGTGATCGAGACGGCGGACGGGCCCGCGCGGGTGGAGACGGCCATGTTCCCGGTGCGTTGGCAGGACTTCGCGGACGGCACGGTGGAGCGGACGCTGCGGCCGTATCTGAGGAAGGTCGATCTGTTCACGACCGTCAGCCAGGGGCGGGTCGGGCGGTTCGACGTCGAGCGGACCAACGGGGCCTGGCGGGGCGGGTTCGGGGACAACGAGAACGTGAGCCGGACGGAGACCGTGCCGGTCGCCGATCCGGCCTCGCAGCCGCAGTGGACGACGACGACCTTGCCGTACCAGGCGATCGTGGCCGCGACCACCGGCCGGTTCCCGGTCTACGACAACACGAGCGTGACCGAGATACCGGTCGGTGGGACGGATCCCGTCGTCCGTCCGGACGGGCCCACGGAGGGGTCGACGGCCCGGGCCGGGGGCGGCGGGAACTACCTCTCCAACGAGATCGCGTACCGTGCCACGCTGTTGCGGGACCGGCTCGGACTGCATGACCGGCTGCCGGGCGGCCATGTGCACACGCCCGTGCTGCAGTTCGGGGCCGGGAACACGACCGAGGTGACCGACCCGGAGTTCGTGGCGAACCGGCTGGACATCATCGCGCAGGTACGGGCGATCCTGACGGTCGCCGTCAGTGCGACGGAGCGAACGCGAGGCTGATGCCGAGGCCGGCCAGGACCGAACCGATCACCTTGTTGAGGACCTTCTGGCCGCGCAGCATCAGGGTGCGCATCCGGTCGTGCGAGAAGAAGACTGCGACGACGCCGGTCGCGGCGAGGAGGCCGGTGCTGCGGCCGTGGAGGTAGTTGTTGCGGACGACCATGGCGAAGTCGGCGCCGGGGGCGATGACGGCCAGGACGGTGATGACGGCGACAGCGAATACCTCGGTCACGAGGTGACTTCCTCTATGTCGTCGGAGTCGTCGAGCGTCTCCTCGCCCAGCAGTTCGCGGGCCATGAGGGTGGCGCCGGCGACCGCGCCCGGCATCAGGAACACCGCGACGAACGGGACCAGGAAGGCCAGGCCCAGGGGCGTGCCGAAGCCCCAGACCAGGGTCTTGCGGGAGCGGAGCAGGGCGAGCCGGTCGCGGAGTTCGACGCCTCGGCGCTGCATCGCGACGGCGACGAGTTCCTCGGTGAGGAAGAAGCCGGTGACGAAGAAGCCGATGACGGGGACGACCGTCTGTCCGACGAACGGGATGAAGCCCAGGCCGAAGAGCAGGACGCCCCACAGCAGTGCGCGGAAGAGGATCCTGAGGCTGTCCCGCGCCGAGATCCACAGCTCCCGCCAGAGCGGCAGGTTCGACTCGGGGGCGGTGCCGTCCGGGGAGACGTCACGGTCCACCTTCTCCGACAGGCTCTCGTAGAACGGCTGGCCTATCAGCAGGGTGACCGCGGTGAAGGTGAGGACCGCGAGGGCCAGGGCGAGCGCCCACAGCACGACGGTGAGAAAGCCGCGGAAGAGCGCCGGCCAGGGGCTCGACCAGTCGTCGGCGAACGGTGTCGCCCAGGCGACGAAGTCGTCCCCCCAGATCGCGAGCGACACCAGGGCCGCCCCGTAGAGAACGAGGGTGATGAGCCCCGGGATCAGCCCGAACTCGTACTGCTTGCCGTGCCGGGCCACCCACCGCTGGCCCTTCAGGAGATATGTGAACCCCGCCCCAAGATCGCGCATGGCCGAACTCTATCGGGCGGCCGGGTCGGGGTCCGTGGTCGTGGCCACCCCCCTGCTGCTCACCCGGCCGCCACCTCCACCACCGCTCACACGGCCGCCACCGACACCACCACCCCCGGCTCCGCCGCCGGGCTCACCGCCGCCGACACCCGGACCGCCGCGGCCCGGGCCACCCGGCCCGCGCGGGAGGCGCCGGCCAGCAGGAGCGGCTGGAGGTGTTCGAGGCCGGCCACGAACAGTTCCTCGCCCGCGACCAGCACCGGCCCGGCCGCCTTGGCCGTCGCGGCCGCCGCCTCCGTGAGGTCGGCGAGGGGTTGGAGGGAGGCTCGGACGACGCCCGCGCCCGCCCCGGCCGCGCGTTCCGCGAGGGCCACCTGGAGCGGCATCAGCGGGGCCAGGGCGGCCGTCAGCGCGTCGGCGATGCGGCGGAGTTCGGGGGACGAGTCGCGCAGGACCTCCGCCGCCGAGCGGATCAGCGGGGTGAGGGCGAGCAGCGTGCCGGCCGCGAGGCCCGCCGCGGCGGGGAGCAGCGGGGAACTGGCCTCCACCAGGTCGCCGAGTGCCGTGGCGAACTCCTCCACCGCCGGCTCCACCGCGTCCAGCACCGGCAGCAGGCTGTCGCCCAGCGCCGTGAGGAGCGCCTGGGCCGGCTGGCTGACCGGGTGCACGGCCAGGGGCGCGCCGCTCGTGCCGAGACGGGTCAGGGTGTCGACGATGCGGTAGAACGCCTCCTGCGCCTGGGGCGAGGCGCTGGCCTCGGCCAGTTCGGCGGTGGTCTGCCGCAGGACCCGGAGCACCTCCTGGCCCGAACCGTCTCTGGGGTCGAAGGTGTTGATCGCGATCCGGGTGATGTTGCCCGCAGTGTCCAGGAGTTGGCCGGTGATGTCCGTCGTGCTGCGGGCCATGCGCAGCACGTCGTCCCTGCTGGGGAGCGAAGGGATGGTTGCCATGGGTGGCTCTCCTCGTCCTCGGCTCGTTCGCCTTCAGCATGCCCCGTCCTGAGTCGGCGGGATGCGCCATCCGGGGCATCCGTGACACGAACTCCCTCTTGTTCCGGTTGAGTCGAACAGGTACATGTCGCCGTACCGATCTCATGGAAGCTCCCGGAGGAGGTACGACCCGTGCGCACCACGAGCCCCACCCCTGCGAGACCCGTACTGATCGCCACCCTCGCCCTGACCACGGCGGGGTCCCTGCTCCTCACCCCCCACTCGGCGGGCGCCGACCCCAAGCCCGCCCCCACCCGTCACGAGCCCGCCCTCGACCGGCGTGCCGCACAGGCCCCCGCGAGCGCCGCGGCCCGCGCCCTCGGCACCGAGGCTCCCACCGGCCGCCCGATCACCGGCTATCCGCGCGAGCAGGTCCTGTCCCCCGACCCTGAGAACCCGGCCGACAAGTCCCTCAAGCTCGGCCTCACCCCGTACCACGCGATCGCCCCGAAGCTGAACGCGCTCCAGGCGCTCGGCGACCGGGTGAGCGTCGAGGTGACCGGCAAGTCGGCGGGCGGGCACCGCCTCTACCTGGTCACCGTCACCGCCCCGGAGACCACCCGCCAGGCCCGCGCCCAGGAACGGATGCGCGACCTCATCGAGAACGCACCCGCCGCGGCCGCCAAGTCAGCCGAGATCAAGGCGAGTTACAAGGCCCCCGTCTTCTTCAACAACAACATCCACGGCAACGAGTGGGAGGGCACCGACGCCTCCCTCAAGCTCATCGAGCAGCTCGCCACCGCCAAGGACAAGCGCACGGCGGACCTCCTCGCCCACTCCCGTCTGTACTTCAACATCACGGCCAACCCCGACGGCCGTATCGCCGGCACCCGAGCGAACGCCAACGGCTTCGACCTGAACCGGGACTTCGTCACCGCCTCCCAGCCCGAGACACGGGCCATGCGGCAGATCGAGATCGACAAGCAGCCGGCCGTGATGCTCGACCTGCACGGGTACGTCAACGGCACCCTGATCGAGCCCACCACTCCCCCGCACGGCGAGAACTACGAGTACGACCTCTTCCTGAAGAACACCTACGCCAACGCCCTCGGCATGGAGGCCGCCGTCAACGGCCTCGGCTACACGCCCGCGAAGGACGGCGTGGAGCCGGTCCAGATCCCCTTCCGGGACCAGCAGGAGGGCTGGGACGACTGGCCGCCGATCTTCACGCCGCAGTACGCGGCCTTCCACGGCACGGTCGCCGCGCACACGGTGGAGATCCCGCTCCAAGTGAACAACGCGGCCTACACGAACCTCCCCATCGAGGAACTCCGCCGCCGCTCGGCCGTCAACACGGCCGTGGCGGGCGCCGCGATCCGCGCCACGCTGGACTTCGTACAGACGCGCCGCACCTCGCTCGTCGCCGACCAGATCGAGGTCTTCCGGCGCGGGGCGGCCGGTGCCGCGCAGGTGCCGGTGTCCGAGAAGACGGTGCCGGGAGTACCCGGAATCGGCCCGGAGGACGTCTACACGACCACCTTCCCCAGGGCATACGTGATCCCGTCCGGCACGCCGGCCGCCGCCCGCCTCGTGAACCACCTCCTCGCCAACGACGTCCGGGTCACCCGCGCCACCAAGGCCTTCCGCCTGTCCGGCCGCACGTACCCGAAGGGTTCGTACGTCGTCGACCTGCACCAGCCCAAACGCGGCCTCGCGAACGTCCTGCTGGCGGACGGCCGGGACATCAGCGACAAGGTGTCGGTGATGTACGACATCTCGGGCTGGAGCCTCGGCCGACTGTGGGGCGCCGAGGTGACGCCGGTGACGAAGGGACGGCTCAGCGGCCTCCCACTGCGCCCCGTACGGGAAGCGACATCCGTCGGCCGGGTCGCCCCGCACGGCGATCTGAGCCTGCGTCTTGACGACCCGGCGGCGATCGCGGCCCTCAACTCCCTCCTCCAGCAGGGTGTTCCGGTACGCGCCACGGCGGACGGCGGCACCGCGATCGTCCCGGCGTCGGCCCGCGCGAAGGCCACGGCGCTCGCCCGCACCCACGACGTCACCTTCGACGCCACCCGCCTCACGGGCAGCACCCCGCTCCACCGCACCCGCGTGGCCGCCGCGGTCACCCCGGGTGAGCTCTTCGCCCTGCGCGAGATGAACTTCGAGGTCACGCCGGTGTCGACGGCCGTGCTCAACGCGGGCTACGACTGGTCGACGACGGATGTGCTGATGGTGTCGACGGGTTTGGTGTACGGCGACTTGACCCCACCCGCCCGCACGGCCCTCGACGCGTTCCTCTCACCCGCCTCCGGCCATGGCCTGGTCGGACGCGGCATCGGCGGAGCCGAACTGAGCAGCGCCACCGGCCTCCTGGCGGCAAAGCCCGTCGAGGGCAACGGGGACGCGAACGGTGTGGTCCGCATGGTGAACACGGGGCCGATCACCACCGGCACCCCGGGTTACGGTTTCGTGTACGCGCCCGTCTGGTTCACCGACCTAGGACCACAGATCCACATCGAACAGTCGTACGCGACCGGCAACCCCCTGCTCTCCGGACACTGGCGCCCCTTGGCGGACGGCACCGGAGGCCCCTCGGCCGCGGCCGGGCAACCCGCAGTGATCAGCGGTCCGCACGCGGTCCTCTTCGGCACCGAGCCTCTCTTCCGGGACCACCCGAAGGGAGAATTCCCGCAGGTGGCAAGGGCATTGTTCAGCATGGCAGCAGTCAAGGAGAGCGGATGACGCAGGAGATCCACGGCACCGTCGCCGACGGCTTCGAGGCGGTGCGTGAGGAGTTCGCCGCCTTCGTGGCCGGTGAACGCCCCGATTACGAGGGCCAGTTGTGTGCCTATGTGCACGGCCGCAGGGTCGTCGACCTGTGGACCGGCGACGGCAACGAGGCGGACTCCCTCCACGCCGTCTTCTCCTCGACGAAGGGCGCCGCGCACCTCGTGGTGGCGCTCCTGGTCCAGGACGGCACGCTCGAACTCGACCGCAAGGTGACCTACTACTGGCCGGAGTTCGCCGCGGAGGGCAAGGGCGGCCTCACGCTCCGCGACCTGCTCGCGCACCGCGCGGGTCTGGTCGGCCTGGACGCGGGCTTCTCGCGCGCCGAGATGGCCGACGACCGCCTGATCGCCGAACGCCTCGCCGACCAGCGCCCGTTCTGGCGCCCCGGCACCGCCTTCGGCTACCACGCGCTGGTCATAGGCGCCCTGACCGGCGAGGTGGTCCGCCGCGCCACGGGCCGCACGATCCAGGACCTGTGGGAGGAACGGGTCCGCGCCCCCTACTCCCTCGACTTCCACCTGGGCCTGCCCGCCTCCCAGGAACCCCGCTACCGCCCGGTCCAGCCGATGCTCCCCACCCCCGAGCAGCAGGCCCTGATCGACGCGTCCCCCCAGGGCCCGCACACCCTGACCTCGATCGCGTTCAACGCCCACGTCCCGGACACGGGCGACCTCACCGACTACGCCAACTCCCGCGAGGTACGAGCCAAGGGCCCGGCGTCCGCAGGCGGAGTGGCCGCGGCAAGAGGCATCGCCGGCATGTACGCGGCGGCGATCAGCGAACTGAACAGCCGCCCGCCCCTCCTCAAGCCGGACACGATCGCCGAGGTCGGCCAGATCCACTCCATCGGCTACGACCTGATCGCCCGCGCCCACCGCTCCTACGGCCTCGGCTTCCAGGCCACGGCCGACACCTGGCACCCCTTCCTGGGCGCCGGCGCCTTCGGCCACAGCGGCGCGGCAGGCTCCCAGGGCTTCGCCGACCCCCGCAGCGGCCTGGCCTACGGCTACACCCGCCGCCGCCTCGCGTTCCCAGGCGGAGCAGCCCCGGAAAACAACGCCCTGGTCAGAGCGATCCACACAGCAGCGCTGGCCACGTAAAAGCCCACAACCCACAGCACAGGCCCACCAACGTCAACTGTCTGCGGGCCACCGGCCGGGAGGGAGCCGTAGGGGCGCGCCGGTGTCGAGAGCGCGAACGCGCGGAGGCCCGAAGGGCTGAGCACGATCGCCCTCTCGACACCGGCTGAGAGCGCCCCGAAGGCGACCGACCCAGACATTCGGCACGCCAGCTGCAGGAGGCACCTACTCAGCGCACCGAACTACAGAAGGCACCTTCTCAGCCCACCTCACGCAAGAGGGCCGTACCCGACGTCCACGGGTACGGCCCTCTCACGTACGAAACGAGCGCCTCAGACCAGCGTCACGCTGATGTTCCCCCGCGTGGCCTTCGAGTAGGGGCACACCTGGTGGGCCTGCTCCAACAGCGCTCGCCCCGTAGCGGTATCCACGTTCGGAATGTGCGCCGAGATCTCCACGATGATCCCGAACCCGTCGCCGTTCTTCCCGATCCCCACCTTCGCGGTCACGGTCGAGCCACTGATGTCGGCCTTGGTCTGCCGGGCCACGACTCCCAGCGCGCCCTGGAAGCAGGCGCTGTACCCGGCGGCGAAGAGCTGCTCGGGGTTGGTGCCCTCGCCGCTGCCGCCCATTTCCTTCGGCGGGTTCACGACGACGTCGAGGCGGCCGTCCTCGGTGGCGACGCGCCCGTCGCGACCGTTCTCGGCGGTGGCGACGGCGGTGTACAGGACGTCGGACTGCTGGATGGACATGCGGTACTTCCTCCTAGGTCCGCCGCGACTCGCGCCCACGATCGACGACGGTTTCGGAAAGAAGTTACCGCATGCCGAAAACAACCCGGAAGCCCTGCGACCCGAAGCCCTAGAGCTTGACGACCATCTTCCCGACGTTGTCGCCCCGCAGAACCCCGAGGAACGCCTCCAGGTTGTTCTCGATGCCCTCGACGACCGTCTCGCGGTACTTGAGCGCGCCGGACGCCACCCACGGGCCGACCTCGGAGACGAACTGCGGCTGGAGGTCGTAGTGGTCGCCGACCAGCAGGCCCTCGATACGGCCGCGGGTCTGGATCAGACGGGCGAGGTTCCTCGGACCAGGAGCCGGCTCGGTGTTGTTGTAGACGGAGATCATGCCGCAGATCGCGATCCGGCCACCCTGGTTCAGCGAGCCGATGGCCGCCTCCAGGTGGTCGCCGCCCACGTTGTCGAAGTAGACGTCGACCCCGTCCGGCGCCGCGGCCCGCAGCTGCTCGCTCACCGGCCCGTTCTTGTAGTTGAACGCGGCGTCGAAGCCGTACTCCTCCACCAGCAGCTTGACCTTCTCGTCGGAGCCGGCCGAGCCGATGACCCGCGAGGCGCCCTTGAGCTTGGCGATCTGGCCGACCTGGCTGCCGACCGCACCGGCCGCGCCGGACACGAAGACGCTGTCGCCCTCCTTGAAGGAGGCGGTACGCAGCAGGCCCGCGTAGGCGGTGAGGCCGGTCATGCCGAGGACGCCGAGGTAGGTGGAGAGCGGCGCGGCGTCGGCGTCGACCTTGACGGCCTGCGTGGCGTCGAAGGTGGCGTACTCGCGCCAGCCGCCGAAATGCAGGACGTGGTCACCGACCGCGATGTTCTCGGCGCCGGAGGCGATGACCTCGCCGACCGCGCCGCCCTGCATGACCTTGCCGAGCTCGAAGGGGGCGACGTACGACTTGGCGGCCGACATCCGGCCCCGCATGTACGGGTCCACCGACAGGTACTTGTTCCGCACCAGCACCTGACCCTCACCCGGCTGCTTCACCTCGGCCTCGACCAGGGCGAAGTCCTCGGGCTTCGGCCAGCCGACGGGACGGCTGAGCAGGTGCCACTCGCGGTTGATCATGACAGAGCCTTTCCGATTTACTTCAGTACCTGAAACAACCATGCTCCTGAATATTTCATGTTGTCAAGTAATGGGGGTAGGCTTGGACCATGGCCACTCCACCCAAGACCCGTCGCCCCGACGCGCTGACCATGGAGGTCGTCGAGCTGATCGGTGACGTCGTGGCGCGCTTCTACGAGGACTACGAGGAGGCCGCCGGCGACCACGCGCTCACCGGCGCCCAGGCACGGCTGCTGAGCCTGCTGTCACTGGAGCCGCTGCCCATGCGGAAGCTGGCCCAGAAGCTGAAGTGCGAGCCGTCGAACGTCACCGGGATCGTGGACCGGCTGGAGACGCGAGGGCTCGTGGAGCGGCGGCCGGACCCCGCGGACCGGCGGGTGAAGGTGGCGGCGGTGACGGAGGAGGGCCGGGAGGTGGCCCGGAGCCTGCGCGAGGAACTGCGGTTCGCCCGCGCGCCGCTGGCCGGACTGTCGGACGAGGAGCGGGAGTCGCTGCGGGACCTGCTGCGCCGGATGCTGAACTCCTAGACTGCGTGCTGCAGTTGCCCCCGCCAGGGCAGGCCCCTCAGGTGCACCACCACAGGAACCGCTCGCACTCCGTCTCCGTCGGGGACGGCTGGGCGGTCGGCCGGCTCGTCGTCGGGTCGGCGGTCGGGGTCGCGGAACCGACCGGCGTCGCCGACACGTTCGGGGGCGGGACGACCGGGGCCGTGGCGGTCGCGGACTGGGCGTCCTTGTCCTTGCCGTCCTTGTCCTTGTCGTCCTTCGACGCCGAGGCGGACGGTGACGCGGAGGCGTCCGCGGAGGCCGAGGCCGAGGGGCCGGTTCCGTTCGTGTCGTCCAGCGGCTCGGCCGGCGTGCTCGCGTCCGCCGACGCCGCGCCGTCCGCCGACGCGTCGCCCGCCGCGGCCGGGGTGGGGTTCGAGCCCGGTGCGTCCATGCCGAGTTCGGCGAGGCTCAGTCCACCGGCGGCCAGCACGAAGCCCGCGGCGACCAGGAGGACCCGGCGGCGCCTGCGGCGGTGCGCCGCGGCCTTGCGGTCACGTCGGCTGCCGCCGCCCTCGGGATCGTCGGCATCCTCGTCGTCGTACTCGAGCTCCTCGGAGTCGTCGTACTCCTCCGGCCCCTCAGGCCCTTCCCACTCCTCCTGCGGTACGGCCCGTCCGCGGCGTCCCTGGGCGCGGCGCCGTGCGGCCCGGCCGCCGGTCACGGCCTCGGGCGTCTCCTCTGGCGTCCCCTCGGGCTCTTCGTACGACCGCTCGTGGCTCTCCGCGGTCTCGGCGGCCGGAGCGCCGTCGCCGTACGCGACGGCCTCGGGAGCGCTCCCGTACGAGGAGACCTCAGGGCCGCTTCCGTACGACGAGGCCTCCGGGGCGCCCCCGTAGCCACCGTCGTACGGCTGGTACGCCCCGCCGGCCGCCTGCTGCGGCACGTACGACTGGGCCTGGGCCTGCATCTGCTGGGGCTGCGGTTGCTGCTGGGCGGCGTACGCGCGCAGCTCTTCGACTGGGGTACCGCACCCCGGGCAGGCGAGGGCGCCGTTGAGGTGCCGTCGGCACGGGAGGCAGTAGTCCATGACGCGGGAAGATTAAGTTCCTTGTGGGGAGGGTTCCTAGAGGCGGCTGTGAAGATTGTGTGGAACTGGTCTTTCCGATGCGGCGAGTTGAGGAGGATCCGCCCATCCGCCCCCAACTCGCCGAAACCGGTTTCCTTCCGGGCCGTTCAGGCTTTCTTGCGGGTCGTCATCACACGCTGGATCAGGATGAACGCGCAGAGCAGCACACCGGTGGCGATCTTCGTCCACCAGGAGCTGAGCGTGCCCTCGAACTGGATGATGCTCTTGATGAGGCCGAGGACGAGGACGCCGAACAGGGTGCCGAGGACATAGCCGGAGCCGCCCGTGAGCAGCGTGCCGCCGATGACCACCGCGGCGATCGCGTCGAGTTCCATGCCGACCGCGTGCAGCGGGTCGCCGGACTGGATGTAGAGCATGAAGAGGAGGCCGGCGAGCGCGGAGCAGAAGCCGCTCATCGTGTAGACCGCGATCTTCGTGCCGCCCAGCGGGAGGCCCATGAGGAGGGCCGACTGCTCGTTGCCGCCGATGGCGTAGATCCGGCGGCCGAAGCGGGTGTAGTGGAGGAGGTAGAAGGCGGCCGCGAGGACGACGAGGGCCACCAGGGCGCCGATCGACAGGTCGCCCAGGCCCAGGGAGACCCGGGTCTCGGCGAGGCTGCTCACCGCGGAGTCGTTGATCGCGATCGACTCCTTGCTGATCACCAGGCACAGGCCGCGGAACAGGAACAACCCCGCCAGCGTCACGATGAACGGCTGGATCTCGAAGTTGTGGATCACATAGCCCATGAGGAAGCCGCCGAACGCGCCCACGCCGAGGGATATGGGGATCACGACCAGCAGGGGCAGGCCCACGTCCTGGACCAGCCACGCCGTGAGCATGGTGGTGAAGCCGATCACCGAGCCCACGGACAGGTCGATGCCGCCGGAGAGGATGACGAAGGTGGCGCCGACGGCGGCGACCAGGAGGTAGCCGTTGTCGATGAACAGGTTGAGGAAGACCTGCGAGTCGCCGAAGCCGTAGTTCTGGTAGCGGCTGAGTCCGGCGATGTACATCGCGAGGAACAGGGCGGCCGTCACGAGGACCGGCATGCGGCGGTCGCTCAGCAGTCGCGCCGCCCGTGACGGAGTGCGGCCTTCGATCTTGTCGGGTGTCGTGGGGGTCTGGGTGGTCGCACTCATCACGACACCTCCATCTTGGCGGCGGGCTCGGCGGGTGCCGCGGGGGGCGTCGCCGGGGCCGGGGTCTTCGCGCGGGCGCCGAAGACCTTGGCGCGGAACTTCGGGGACTGGAGCAGGCAGACGACGATGACGACGGCGGCCTTGAAGACCAGGTTGGTCTGGGTGGGGACACCGATCGTGTAGATGGTGGTCGTCAGGGTCTGGATGACGAGGGCGCCGACCACGGTGCCGCCGATGGAGAAGCGGCCGCCGAGCAGCGACGTGCCGCCGATGACGACCGCGAGGATGGCGTCGAGCTCGATCCACAGGCCGGCGTTGTTGCCGTCGGCGGCCGAGGTGTTGGAGCTGATCATCAGGCCCGCGATGCCGGCGCACAGGGCGCAGAAGACGTACACCATGATCTTGATGCGCATCGACCGGATGCCCACCAGGCGGCTGGCCTCGGCGTTGCCGCCGACCGACTCGACGAGCAGGCCGAGGGCGGTGCGGCGGGTCAGGGCGACGGTGACGGCGACGACCGCGGCGACCACGAAGATGGAGAACGGCAGGGTCAGCCAGTAGCCGCCGCCGATCAGCTTGTAGGGCTCGCTGTTGATGGTGATGATCTGGCCGTCGGTGATCAGCTGGGCGACGCCGCGGCCGGCGACCATGATGATGAGGGTCGCGATGATCGGCTGGATGCCCATCCGGGCCACCAGGAAGCCGTTCCACAGACCGCAGACGACGGCCGCCAGCAGACCGAGGCCCATCGCGAGGAGGACTCCGGCCAGCGCGTCCTGGTCCTTGCGGTCGCTGATGTACGAGCAGGTCAGCGCGCCGGTGATGGCGACGACCGCGCCGACGGAGAGGTCGATGCCGCCGGTGGCGATGACCAGGGTCATGCCGACCGCCACCAGGATCAGGGGCGAGCCGAACAGGACGATGGAGACGAGGCTGCCGTAGAGGTGGCCGTCCGTCATGTGGATGGCGAAGAAGTCGGGCGTGAAGGGGATGTTGACGAGCAGCAGAGCCACCAGGACCGCGACCGGCCAGAAGAGGTTGTGGCGTGTCAGTGCTCGCCAGCGGTTGGTGGTGGTCACTGCTGTTCTCCGCTCTGCTCGCCACTGGCGATGGTTTCGAGGATCTTGCTGGGGGTGATCTCCGGGCCGTTGGTGAGCCGGGCGACCAGCTTGCGGTCGCGCAGGACACCGATGGTGTGGCTGAGGCGGAGGACCTCCTCCAGCTCGGCCGCGATGTAGAGGACGGACATGCCGTCCTCGGAGAGGGAGACCACCAGTTTCTGGATCTCGGTCTTGGCGCCGATGTCGATGCCGCGGGTGGGCTCGTCGAGGATCAGCAGCTTGGGCTGGGTGATGAGCCAGCGGGCGAGGAGCACCTTCTGCTGGTTGCCGCCGCTCAACTGGCCGACGCGGGCTTCGGGGTTGGCGGGGCGGATGTCGAGGGCCTTGATGTACTTGGCGACGAGTTCGTCGCGCTGGGCCGTCGGGATGGGGCGGGTCCAGCCGCGGGCCGCCTGGAGCGCGAGGATGATGTTCTCGCGGACGGTGAGGTCGGGGACCAGGCCCTCGGTCTTGCGGTTCTCGGAGCAGAACGCGACGCCGGCGCCGATGGCGTCGTTGGGGGCGCTCATCGAGACCTGCTTGCCGCCGATGGTGACCTTGCCGGCGTCGGGCTGGTCGGCGCCGAAGAGGAGCCTGGCCAGTTCGGTGCGGCCGGAGCCCAACAGGCCCGCGAGGCCGACGACTTCGCCCTTCTTGATGTCGAGGTCGAAGGGCTCGATGCCGCCGGTGCGGCCGAGGCCCTCCGCGGTGAGGAGCGATTCGCCGACGTCCGCGTGGAGTTGGTGGTCGTGCAGCTCCTCCAGCTGGTCCAGGGCCTTGCCGATCATCAGCTCGATGAGCCGGACCTGGTCGAGGTCGCGGACCAGGTGCTCGCCGACGAGGGTGCCGTTGCGCAGGACCGTCATGCGGTCGCAGATCTCGTAGATCTGGTCGAGGAAGTGCGAGACGAAGAGGATCGCCACGCCCTCGTCGCGCAACCGCCGCATCAGCCGGAAGAGTTCGAGGACCTCGTCGCGGTCGAGGCTGGAGGTCGGCTCGTCCAGGACGAGGACCTTGGTGCCGGAGCCCGAGCCGTCGCTGTCGCCGTGGCCCACCGACCGTACGATCGCGACCAGTTGCTGCACCGCGAGCGGGTACGAGGCGAGCGGCGCGGTGACGTCGATGTCGAGGCCGAGGCGGTCGACCATCTCGGCGGCTTCCTTGCGCATCCGCTTCCACTGGATGCGGCCGGCGCGGGTGGGTTCACGGCCGATGAAGATGTTCTCCGCCACCGACAGGTTGGGGCAGAGGTTGACCTCCTGGTAGACGGTGCTGATGCCGGCCTGCTGCGCCTGCAGCGGGCTGCCGATCCGCACGGCCCTGCCGTCGAGGGCGATGGTGCCGCCGTCCAGGGTGTAGACCCCGGTCAGCACCTTGATCAGGGTGGATTTCCCGGCCCCGTTCTCGCCCATCAGGGCGTGGATCTCGCCGGGGAAGAGCCGGAAGTCGACGCCCGACAGAGCCCTTACCCCCGGAAATTCCTTGACTATGCCCGTCATCTCCAGGACGGGCTGCGGCTCTGCCATGGCAGCGCTCCTCCATGAAATCGGTTCAGGCCCAGGGCAGTTCGGGACTGCGAGGGGCCGGCCCCCCGCGGGGAGCCCCGCCGGGGCCGGGGCGTGCCCGGCCCGCCTGGGGCTCCCCACCGGTGCGTGCGGTCGGTCAGTACTTGCGGGTCGGGAGCGCGGCCTTGGCCTGGTCCTGCATGAAGTCGCCCTCCTTGGTCTTGATCCAGCGCTCGACCGAGCCGCCCTCGTGGACCGTCTTGACGACCTCCATCAGCTGGGGGCCGAGCAGCGGGTTGCACTCGACGATGGCGTTGATCTTGCCCTCGGACATGGCGACGAAGCCGTCCTTCACACCGTCGATCGAGACGATGAGGATGTCCTTGCCGGGCTTCTTGCCGGCCGCCTCGATGGACTGGATGGCGCCGATGGCCATGTCGTCGTTGTGCGCGAAGAGCACGTTGATGTCCGGGTTGGACTGCAGGAAGGCCGCCATGACCTGCTTGCCGCCGGCGCGGGTGAAGTCGCCGGTCTGGCTGACGACGATCTTCCAGTCGTCCTTGTGCTCGGCGTCCATGACCTCCTTGAAGCCCTTGGCGCGCTCGATGGCGGGGGCGGCACCGGTGGTGCCCTCCAGTTGGGCGATCTTGACGTTGCCCTTGAGGCCGGCCTTCTCGATGACCTTCTCGAGGATCTTGGCGGCGCGGCGGCCCTCGTCGGTGAAGTCGGAGCCGACCAGGGTGACGTACAGGGAGTCGTCGGAGGTCTCGACGGAGCGGTCGGTGAGGACCACCGGGATCTTCGCGGACTTGGCCTCCTTCAGCACGGCGTCCCAGCCCGTGACGACGACCGGCGAGAAGGCGATGACGTCGACCTTCTGCGCGATGTAGCTGCGGATCGCGGAGATCTGGTTCTCCTGCTTCTGCTGGGCGTCGGAGAACTTCAGGGTGTAGCCCGCGTCCTTGGCCGCGGACTTCACCGACTCACTGTTGGCGGTGCGCCAGCCGCTCTCGGAACCGACCTGCGAGAAGCCGAGGACGATCTTCTTGCTGCCGCCGCTTCCCGCGGAGTCGCCGGCGCTGTCGTCCTCCTTGGCGCAGGCCGCCAGGGTGCCGGCCGCCGCCACGCCGATCGCCGCAGTGAGGAAGTTCCTTCTGTTGAGCATGTTCTTCTCCTTTGAAGAGCCGGTCCGGGGAGGACCGCTGTACTCGTGAGACCGACTGCCCTGCGTCCAGCCTGTCGATCATTATTCGAAATATCGGTCACACTGGTGTACGAATTGGCTGGTCGGTGCTTGTCAGTCGGGAGCGGTGCTGGCCCGGACCACGAGATGCGGCTCGATGGCGACTCCGGGCGTCCCGGACGGGGCCCGGCCCTCGATGAGGTCCAGCAGCAGGGCGATGCTGTGCTTGCCCACCGTCGCGAAGTCCTGCCGGACGGTGGTGAGTGGTGGAGCGAAGAACTCGGACTCCGGGATGTCGTCGAAGCCGACGATCGCGACGTCCTGGGGCGTGCGCACCCCCGCTTCCCGCAGGGCCCGCAACACCCCCAGTGCCATCTGGTCGTTGGCGACGAAGACGGCGGTGAGTCCGCGGCCCACCCAGCCGGCCAGTTGCTGGCCGGCGCGGTAGCCCGACAGCGGACTCCAGTCCCCCCGCAGCAGCTTCGGCGGCTCGACGCCCGCCGCTTCGAGGGTGTCCCGCCAGCCGGTGACCCGGTCGGCCGCCTCCTGCCAGTCCTCGGGTCCGGCGAGATGCCAGACCGTGCGGTGGCCCGCGGCCAGCAGATGACCGGTGGCAAGCCGGGCACCGAGCTGCTGGTCCACGTTGACGCTGGGGATCTCGGCACCGGAGCCGGTGCCGACCACCACCACCGGGAAGGGGTGGCGGAGTTCGGCGAGGGCCTCGACCGCCGAGCGCTGCGGGGCGAGGGCGATCACCCCCTCCACGCCGCCCTCGCTGAGGTGGTCGAGCGCCTCGGAGAGGGTTTCCTTCGCCAGCTTGTGCAGGCTGACCGTCGAGACGGTGTACCCCGCCGCCCGCGCCGCGTCCTCCAGCGCGAACAGCGTGCTGGCCGGGCCGTAGAGCGTGGTGTTGGCGGCGACCACACCCAGGGTGCGGGTGCGGCGGGTGGCCAGGGCCCGTGCCGAGGAGTTGCGGCGGTAACCCATCTCCTCGATGGCGCGGAGCACCTTGGCCCGGGTCTCCTCCCGCACGTTGGGGTGATCACCCAGGACGCGGGAGACCGTCTGGTGCGACACCCCGGCGAGGCGTGCCACATCCGCCATGGTGGGCGGCCGGAGCTCTAAGTGGTTCACGGCCGCACCTCCTGGTGGTCAGCGATCGGTGAATGCGAGGCACATTGTGAGCGCTAACAATTCATGCCGGTCAAGAGGGCTGCATCAGGGAAGTCGTCACGGTTGAATAACGCCGCAGGCTGCGGGAGTTGAGATCCCGGTCGGTTGTGAGCGTCATCAAGACCGTTACGCCGTTCGACCCTCCGACCCATTGACACCCCGACCGAGACGTCCTTACCGTCAGGCCAGCATTTCGAACGTGAGCCGAAATTTCGAACAACAAGCTTCAGAGCCTAGGGAGTAGCTGACGTGCGCATCACGGGAATCAGCACGCACGTGGTCGGGACGCCATGGCGCAACCTGACCTACGTCCAGGTGCACACCGACGAGGGACTCACCGGAGTCGGCGAGACCCGCATGCTGGGCCACACCGACGCCCTGCTCGGCTATCTGCACGAGGCGAAGACCAACCACATTCTCGGGTCGGACCCGTTCGCTGTCGAGGATCTGGTCAAGCGGATGAAGTACGGCGACTACGGCCGTGCGGGCGAGATCGTGATGTCCGGCATCGCCGTGATCGAGATGGCCTGCTGGGACATCAAGGGCAAGGCCCTCGGCGTCCCTGTCTGGCAGCTGCTCGGCGGCAAGGTCACCGACAAGGTCAAGGCCTACGCCAACGGCTGGTACACCACCGAGCGCACCCCGGAGGCTTACCACAAGGCCGCTCAGGGCGTCATGGAGCGCGGCTACAAGGCCCTCAAGATCGACCCCTTCGGCACCGGCCACTTCGAGCTCGACCACGAGCAGAGCCTGTACGCCGTCTCGCTCATCGAGGCCGTCCGGGACGCCATCGGTCCGGACGCCGAGCTGATGCTGGAGATGCACGGCCGCTTCTCCCCCGCCACCGCCGTCCGCCTCGCCAAGGACCTCGCGCCCTTCAAGCCCGCGTGGCTGGAGGAGCCGGTGCCGCCGGAGAACCTGAAGGCGCTGGAGAAGGTCGCCGCCAAGGTGGACATGCCGGTCGCCACCGGTGAGCGCATCCACGACCGGATCGAGTTCCGCGAGCTCTTCGAGAGCCAGGCCGTGGACATCATCCAGCCCGACGTCGGCCACATCGGCGGCATCTGGGAGACCCGCAAGCTGGCCGCGACCGCCGAGACCCACTACATGCTGGTCGCCCCGCACAACGTGGGCGGTCCGGTGCTCACCGCCGCCTCCCTCCAGGTCGGCTTCACCGCCCCGAACTTCAAGATCCTTGAGCACTTCAACGACTTCGCCGACGCGGAGATCAAGAAGGTCGTCAAGGGCGCCCCGCAGGTCGTGGACGGCTACTTCGAGCTGTCGCACGAGCCGGGCCTCGGTGTCGAGCTGGACGTGGACGCCGCCGCCGAGTTCCCGCAGCAGCAGGCCCGCTTCGACCTGTGGGCCGAGGGCTGGGAGCAGCGCAAGCCGAAGGGCACCGAGCAGTGAGCAGCGCGGTCGTCATCGGGGCGCCCGGCGAGCACGAGCTCGTCGCGCACACCCCGCGTGCGCCCGGTGCCGGCGAGGCCCTGGTCCGCGTCCACGCGGTCGGCATCTGTGGCAGCGACCGCGAGGTGTACCAGGGCAACCGGCCCGAGGGGTACGTCCGTTACCCGCTCACCCCGGGCCACGAGTGGTCCGGCACGGTCGAGGCCGTGGGCCCGGCCGTGCCTCAGTCGCTGGTCGGCCGCAAGGTGGTCGGCGAGGGCTTCCGCAACTGCCAGGTCTGCGACCGCTGCCACGCGGGCGAGACGACGCTGTGCACGGACGGCTACGAGGAGACGGGCTTCACCCAGCCCGGCGCCATGGCCGCCACCCTCACCCTGCCGGCCCGGCTGCTGCACGCCCTGCCGGACGACGCCGACCTCACGGCGGCGGCGCTGCTGGAGCCGGCCGCGTGCATCGCGGCGGCCGCGCTGAAGGCGAACGCCCGGCCCGGTGAGCGGGTCGCGGTCGTGGGCACGGGGACGCTCGGGATGTTCGCGGTGCAGTTCCTGCGGGCGGGCTCGCCCTCGGAGCTGCTGGTGGTGGGCACCCGCCCGGACCGCGCGGAACTCTCGAAGACCTTCGGCGCCACCGACTTCCGCACCCGCGACCAGGAGCTCCCCGGCGACTTCGACGTCGTCATCGAGACCGCCGGGTCCGCCTCCGCCGCGAACACCGCGGCCTCGCTGCTCAGACGCGGCGGCCGGCTCGTCCTGACGGGCATCCCGGCGCCGGGCGCGGACGGACTGGACCCCACCGATCTCGTCGTACGGCAGCTGGAGGTGCACACCGTGTTCGGGGCGCCGCCGGACGCCTGGGCGCACACGGTGCGGGTCTTCGGGGCCGGGCTGCTCGACCCGCTGCCGCTCGTCACCCACGAGCTGCCGCTGGAGGAGTTCCCGCGCGCCATCGAGCTGGTCGGGTCCGGCGACCCGGCCGTCGGCAAGGTCCTCCTCAAGCCATGACCCCCCTTTGAGCCGTACGCCGGTACGGAGTACCTGACGACTTCGTACCGGCGTACATCCAAGGCAGTTGGCCTTATTTTAAGCCTTGTTGCATACAGAGCCGCGATCCACGTCCGACATATCGAACACGAAGGACAGCTTGTGACCGAGACCACCGCCAGCGCGGCCCGACGACCCGGTGAGCAGGCGCTCGCCGCGCTCGGCCTGGGTGCTCCCGCTCTCGACCCGGCCGACGCCTCCCCGCACACCTTCCCCGGTGGCGGCCGCTGGCGCACCGAAGTGCCCTCCGTGGAGGGCCCCGAGGCCCTCTCGGTGGTCCTCAAGGAGTCCTCGCGGCTCGACGTTCCGATCCACCGGATCAGCCAGGGCAGCGGCGTGTGGATGCTCACCGACGCCGAGATCACCGAGATGGTCGAGGCGACCGCCGAACGGGACATCGAGCTCTGCCTGTTCACCGGCCCGCGCGGCACCTGGGACATCGGCGGCTCCACCCGCACCGACTCCAAGGGCGGCGGACTGCGCGCCCGCGGCCACGACGCGGTCGCCGGATGTGTCGAAGACGCCGTACGGGCAACGGAGTTGGGCGTGAAGTGCCTCCTCGTCGCCGACGAGGGCGTGCTGTGGACGCTGCACCGGGCGCGCACGGCCGGGATCATCCCGGCCGACACCACGCTGAAGGTGTCGGCACTGATCGGGCCGGTCAACCCGGCCGCGTACGCCGTCTACGAGAACCTCGGCGGCGACTCGATCAACGTGCCCAGCGATCTGACGCTCGATCAACTCACCGAGATCCGGCGGGTGTCGGGCGCTCCCATGGACATGTACATCGAGGCTCCCGACGATCTCGGCGGCTATGTCCGGATGTACGAGGTCGCCGAGCTGATCCGGCGCGGCGCCCCGCTCTATCTGAAGTTCGGCCTGTCGAAGGCCCCGGGGATCTACCCCTACGGCCATCACATGCGCGAGCTCACGCTGTCCACCGCCAAGGAAAGAGTGCGGCGCGGACGGCTCGCCCTGGACCTGCTCGCACGGCACGGAGCGGACGGCGACATGGCGCCGCTCGGCTCGCGACTGCCGGGCGCGCTGAAGCGATTCGAAACGCCTGCATAACGTTCCGGACAACGCCCCTTCACAGAAGCCGACGGAGTCGAACAGACTCCGACACAACTTCTCGGTTCCACCCGCACCACCAGTCAGGCGCTCGTTCCGCAGACCGCCCTGGCCACTCCCCTAGACCATCAAGGATGATGATCATGCTTAACCGCAGAGCTGCACTCTCCGCCATAGCCACCTCGGCCGTCCTCGCCCTCTCCCTGACCGCCTGTGGCCAGGACAGCGAAGGCGGCAGCGCGGAAAGCAAGGGCGACGCCAAGGGCGGCACCATCGGTATCGCGATGCCGACCAAGTCCTCCGAGCGCTGGATCGCCGACGGCAAGAACGTCGAGAGCAACCTGCAGAAGCTGGGCTACAAGACCAAGCTGGTCTACGGCGAGGACGAGCCCGACCAGCAGGTCTCGCAGATCGAGAACCTGATCACGCAGGGCGTCAAGGCGCTGATCGTCGCCGCGATCGACAACAAGTCGCTCAACAACGTCCTCCAGGAGGCCAAGGACGCGGGCATCCCGGTCATCGCCTACGACCGCCTGATCCTCGGCACGCCGAACGTCGACTACTACGCCTCCTTCGACAACAGCAAGGTCGGCGAGCTCCAGGCCAACTACATCGTCGAGAAGCTGGGCCTGGCGAGCGGCAAGGGCCCCTTCAACATCGAGCTGTTCGCCGGCTCCAACGACGACAACAACACCAAGTACTTCTTCAACGGCGCGATGAGCGTCCTGAAGCCGTACATCGACTCCAAGAAGCTCGTCGTCAAGTCCGGCCAGGTCGACCTCAACAAGGTCACCACCCTGCGCTGGGACGGCGCCACCGCCCAGCGCCGCATGGACGACATCCTGACCGGCTCCTACAAGTCCGGCCGGGTCGACGCGGTGCTCTCGCCGTACGACGGCATCTCCATCGGCATCCTGTCGGCGCTGAAGTCCGACGGCTACGGCAGCAAGTCCAAGCCGCTGCCGGTCCTCACCGGTCAGGACGCCGAGCTGGCCTCCGTGAAGTCGATCATCGCGGGCGAGCAGACGCAGACCGTCTACAAGGACACCCGTGAGCTCGCCAAGGTCGCGGCGAACATGGTGGACGCGGTCCTCAACGACAAGAAGCCCGAGACCAACGACACCAAGACCTACGACAACGGTTCCAAGGTCGTCCCCGCCTACCTGCTCAAGCCGGTGAGCGTCGACAAGACCAACTACAAGCAGGTCCTGGTCGACGGTGGCTACTACACCGAGGGTGAGCTCAAGTAATCAGCCCCCGGCTGTAGTCGTCTGCACCAGACAGAGATTGGAAGGCACGACCATGGCGGGACCCGTCCTGGAAATGCGCTCGATCGTCAAGACCTTTCCCGGCGTCAAGGCGCTCTCGGACGTCACACTGACCGTCCGGCAGGGCGAGGTCCACGCCATCTGCGGGGAGAACGGCGCCGGCAAGTCCACCTTGATGAAGGTGCTCTCCGGCGTCCATCCGCACGGCACGTACGAGGGCGAGATCCTCTTCGAGGGAGAGGTCTGCGAGTTCAAGGACATCCGGGCGAGCGAGGCGCACGGCATCGTCATCATCCACCAGGAGCTGGCGCTGGTGCCCTACCTCTCCCTCGCGGAGAACATCTTCCTCGGCAACGAGCACGCCTCGCGTGGTTTCATCGACTGGCGCGAGACCCTGCGGCACGCGAGCGAGCTGCTGCGCCGGGTGGGGCTCAGTGAGCACCCCGAAACGCGGGTCGCTGACATCGGTGTCGGGAAGCAGCAGCTGGTGGAGATCGCCAAGGCGCTCTCCAAGAAGGTGAAGCTCCTCATCCTGGACGAGCCGACCGCGGCCCTGAACGACGAGGACTCCGGCAAACTCCTGGATCTCATCCTGGAGTTGAAGAAGCAGGGCATCACCTCGATCATCATCTCGCACAAGCTCAACGAGATCCGCAAGGTGGCCGACTCCGTCACGATCATCCGGGACGGCAAGACCATCGAGACCCTCGATGTGAAGTCCGAGGAGACCACCGAGGACCGGATCATCTCCGGCATGGTCGGCCGCGACCTGGACCACCGCTTCCCCGAACGCACCGCGTACGAGGGCGAGTCGGACGCGGCTCCGGCGCTGGAGATCCGCGACTGGACCGTGCACCACCCGATCGACCAGCAGCGCAAGGTCGTCGACGACGTGTCGATCCATGTCCGGCGCGGTGAGATCGTCGGCATCGCGGGCCTGATGGGCGCGGGCCGCACCGAACTCGCGATGAGCGTCTTCGGCCGCTCCTACGGGCGGCACGCGGCCGGCACCGTCCTCAAGGACGGCAAGGAGATCCGGACGAAGAGCGTCGCCGAGGCGGTCGACCACGGCATCGCCTATGTCACCGAGGACCGCAAGCACTACGGCCTCAACCTCATCGACACCATCAACCGCAACATCTCGCTGAGCGCCCTCGGCAAGGTGGCCAAGCGCGGCGTCGTCGACGAGCACCAGGAGCGGCAGGTCGCCGAGGGCTTCCGCAAGTCCATGAACATCAAGGCGCCGACCGTCTTCGAGCCGGTGGGCAAGCTGTCCGGCGGCAACCAGCAGAAGGTCGTCCTCAGCAAGTGGATCTTCGCCGGCCCCGAGGTGCTGATCCTGGACGAACCCACCCGAGGCATCGACGTCGGTGCCAAGTACGAGATCTACACCGTCATCGACCAGCTGGCCGCGCAGGGCAAGGCGGTCGTCTTCATCTCGTCCGAGCTGCCGGAGCTGCTCGGCATGTGTGACCGCATCTACACGATGGCCGCCGGGCGGCTGACCGGCGAGTTCTCCCGTGCCGAGGCCTCGCAGGAATCGCTGATGCGCCAGATGACCAAGGACAAAGAGGTAACCCGATGAGCACGGATGTGACCGCCAAGACGCCGGCCCCGGCGCCGCCGGGCAAGAGCGGATCGGCCTCCGGCGAGAACCTGCTTCAGTTGATGCTGGACGGCCTGCGCCGCAACATGCGCCAGTACGGCATGCTGATCGCCCTCGGCCTGATCGTCGCGCTCTTCGCGGTGTGGACCGACGGCGACCTGCTGCTGCCGCGCAACGTCTCCAACCTGGTCCTGCAGAACAGCTACGTCCTGATCCTCGCGATCGGCATGATGCTGGTCATCATCGCCGGCCACATCGACCTGTCGGTCGGCTCGGTCACGGCGTTCGTCGGCGCGTTCGCCGCCGTACTGACGGTCCAGCACGACGTGGCGTGGCCGCTCGCGGTGGTGCTGTGCCTGGTGGTCGGCGCCGGTGCGGGCGCGGCGCAGGGCTTCCTCATCGCGTATCTCGGCATACCCTCGTTCATCGTCACCCTCGCGGGCATGCTGGTCTTCCGCGGCTTCACCGAGATCCTGCTGGAGGGTCAGACCCTCGGCCCGTTCCCGAGCGGCCTGCAGAAGATCGGCAACGGCTTCCTGCCGGAGACCGGCCCGGAGACCAACTACCACAACATCACGCTGCTGCTGGGCCTCGCCCTGATCGTCTTCGTGGTCGTCCAGGAGGTCCGCGACCGCAAGCGCCAGCAGGAGTTCTCCCTCGACGTGCTGCCCAGGAACATCTTCCTGCTGAAGCTCGTCTCGATCGTCGCCGCGATCCTCGTCGTCACCATGCTGCTCGCCAGCTACAAGGGTGCGCCGATCGTCCTGCTCATCCTGGGCGGCCTGGTCGTCGGCTACGGCTACCTGATGCGCAACTCGATCTTCGGCCGGCACATCTACGCGATCGGCGGCAACCTGCCGGCCGCGAAGCTGTCCGGTGTGAAGGACAAGAAGGTCACCTTCCTGGTCTTCCTGAACATGGGCGCCCTCGCGGCCCTCGCGGGTCTGGCCATCGCCGCGCGCCTGAACGCGGCGTCCCCGAAGGCGGGTCTGAACTACGAACTCGAGGCCATCGCCTCGGCGTTCATCGGCGGCGCGTCGATGAGCGGCGGTGTCGGCACCGTCCTCGGCGCGATCATCGGTGGTCTCGTCCTCGGTGTTCTCAACAACGGCATGAACCTGCTCAGCGTCGGCTCCGACTGGCAGCAGGTCATCAAGGGCCTCGCCCTGCTGGCGGCGGTCGGGTTCGACGTGTGGAACAAGCGCAAGTCCGGTTCGTAGCAGACAGGTTGACCGGTCGGGCCCCGTCGGAAGGCGGGGCCCTTCCCATGGGAGGAGACATCCGGTGAAGGAACTCTTCGGCAAGCTCGCCGACGGCACCGACATCCACCGCTGGTCGCTGGAGAACGGCGGCACCCGTATGAAGGTCCTGTCGTACGGCGGGATCGTGCAGTCCCTGGAGGTCCCCGACCGGCAGGGCCGGTACGCGAACATCTCGCTGGGCTTCGACCACATCGAGGACTACGTCACATCCAGCCCGTACTTCGGCGCGCTGATCGGCCGGTACGGCAACCGCATCGGCAAGGGCCGGTTCACGCTGGACGGGGAGACGTACCAGCTCTCCGTCGACGACGGCGAGAACAGCCTGCACGGTGGCGAGGCGGGCTTCGACACGGTGGTCTGGGACGTCGAGCCGTTCGAGCGGGGCACCGACGTCGGCCTGCGGCTGTCGTACACCTCCCCCGACGGCGAGATGGGCTACCCCGGCACGCTCACGGCGCAGGTGACGTACACCCTCACCGCCGAGGGCGACTGGCGCATCGACTACGAGGCCACCACCGACAGAGCCACGGTCGTCAACCTCACCAACCACGTCTACTGGAACCTCGCGGGCGAGGGCAGCGGCACCATCGAGCACCACGAACTGACCATCGCCGCCGCCCACTTCACCCCCACCGACCCGGGCCTGATCCCGACCGGCGAACTGGCACCGGTGGCGGGCACGCCCTTCGACTTCCGTGAGCCGAAGCCGATCGGCCGGGACCTGCGCACCGGGCATCCACAGCTCCTCGCGGCCAAGGGATACGACCACAACTGGGTGCTGGAGAAGGGGATCACCGCGGAGCCGCAGCACGTGGCGACGCTCCGGGACCCCGCTTCCGGCCGCACCCTGCGGATCGCCTCCACCGAGCCCGGCCTCCAGTTCTACTCGGGCAACTTCCTCGACGGCACGCTGGTCGGCCCTGCCGGCCGCACCTACCGGCAGGGCGACGCCGTGTGCCTGGAGACCCAGCACCACCCCGACTCCCCGAACCACGCGCACTTCCCGTCGACCGTGCTGCGACCTGGGGAGACCTACCGGTCGACGACCGTGCACTCCTTCCCCTCCTGACACTCCTTCACAGGCAGGGCACAAGTTCTTACCGATTCCTCAGCGGTTGAACAGTGTCACGTCACCCCTCGTATGTATGAGCGGCCCGTGCTCCCCCGCGCGGGCCACCCAAAGACGACGGACCCGGCCGTCCCCACCGGGTCCGCCCCATACGGAGGTTCCATGGCCGAGAACGTCACCTCGCTGTTCCGCAGCACCGCGGCGCACAGCCCGTCCATGGCGGCGCTGACGCGGGCAGCTGGCGACGGGGCCGGCCCGATCGACTTCTGTATCCCGGTGAACCCCTACTTCCCCACCCCGGGGATGTGGGACGAGATGGCCGCCCGCCTGCGCGACATCATCACGTACTACCCGTCCGGCGCCGACACCATCACCGCCGAGCTGTGCAACCTCCTCCAACTCCCGCCGCAGGCCGTGGCGATGGGCAACGGCTCCACCGAACTGATCACGTGGATCGACCACTTGCTGGTCCGTGAGTCCCTCGCCGTACCCGTCCCCAGCTTCGGCCGCTGGACCGACCAGCCCATGGAGACCGGCAAGCGGGTCGACATGTTCCCGCTCCAGGAGTCCAGCGGCTTCGCCCTCGACCTCGCCCAGTACGCCGAGTTCATACGGGCCCGCGGCACCCGGGCGGCCGTGATCTGCAACCCCAACAACCCCGACGGCGGCTTCCTCCACAAGCACGCGATCGTGCAGTTCATGGACGCGATGGCCGACCTCGACCTGATCGTCGTCGACGAGAGCTTCCTGGAGTTCGCCGACGCGGAGGCGGAGCCGAGCGTGGTCCAGGAGGCCATGCTGCGCCCGAACGTGATCGTGCTGAGAAGCCTCGGCAAGAACTTCGGACTGCACGGCATCCGCTTCGGCTACATGGTCGCCAACCCGGCGCTCGCGGGCCGCGTCCGCTCCATGCTGCCGAAGTGGAACCTCAACGCCTTCGCCGAGTACGTGGTGTTCATGCTCAAGGAGCACGGCGCCGAGTACGCGCAGAGCCTCCAGCAGGTCCGCCGGGACCGCCTCGACATGTCGAGCCAGCTCTCCGCCCTCCCCGGTCTGACCGTCTACCCCTCCCAGGGCAACTTCCTCTTCGTACGCCTGCCCGTGGGCGCCGAAGGCACCGTGGTCCGCGACCGGCTGCTCTCCGAGCACCGGATCCTGGTCCGCGAGTGCGGCAACAAGATCGGCTCGTCCAGCCGCTTCCTGCGTCTCGTGGTGCGCCCCCAGACGGACGTGCGTCGCCTGGTGTCCGCGCTGGAACAGGTGCTCTACGGGACCAGGAGGGGAGCCGCCGTGCCCGAGCTGGCGACCGGGACCAGTTACAGCTCGGGTACGGCGGCCGTGGACCGGCTGATGAGCAACGGCGTCGGTATGCCGCTGGCCGCGCAGGCCATGGCGGCGGCGCCGATGCCCTCGGCGCCTGTGCCGGTGCCGGCGGCGCCTGTGCCGGTGCCGGCGGCGCCTCAGCCGGTCGCTCCACAGCCCGTCGCTCCACAACCGGTCGCCGCACAGCCGATGGCTCCGCAGCCGGTTGCTCCGCAGCAGCCTCAGCCGATGCCCATGCCCATGCCGACGCCGGTCGCCCCGCAGCCGATGCCGATGCCGGTCGCTCCCGCGGCCGCCGCTCAGTCGCCGTACGGGATGCCTGGCGGTGGGCCCACGCCGCCCGGGGTGCCCGCTCGGGGCGGGCTCACGGCGGCGCAGGTCCGGGGGACGAACGGGTTGACGCCGGCACCGGCCCAGGGGTGGCCGAACAGCGGTGCCGCTTGGCCCAATGCGGCGGGGGCATGACGCACAGGTAGTTGACAGCCCAACTGCTCTTGTACAGAGATCAATTATTGGGCATAGTCCGTTCACACGGTGTCGACGACGTGAACTCCCCCCACGCTCAACCCCCTTCGCCCTGCAAGGAGTTCTCGCATGCCCAAGCTCAGACACCTCGCCGTACCCGCCCTCGCCGCCGCGGCCCTCGTGGTCGGCACGGCGGGCTCGTCCTTCGCGGCCGACATCTACACGGCCAGCTCCAGCAACTCCTGTGGTGCCGCGTACTTCTACGACGTGGGCGACACCTTCAAGATCCTCGACGTCTGCTCGGACGGCAAGGGCGTGCGCCTCCAGTACACCAACCCCACCACCGGCAGCGCCCACACCACCGACACGAAGATCACCGTGGACTACACCGGCGGCTACACCGGGTGGAACATCGACAACGCCTACATCTACGACACCGACATGAACGAGGCCGCCTGCTTCTACTTCCGCGTCGGCCACGTCGACGACGGCGCGTACGTGAGCGGCTCGTACGGCGGCTGGAACTTCGCCTGCGCGGCCAACTGACGTGCTGCGCGCCCCCGTTCTGGTCGGTCGGAACGGGGGCGCGTCCGATTTCGTCACCGTGATCGCGACACGCGCCACGCGTCGAGCAACTCCTCCGGCCCGTACGCCGCTTCGAGCCCGGAGCAGCTGACCCCGTTGCGGGAGACCGCCACGAGCGGCACGGGCTCGTCGGTGATCGCGGCGCGGTGCTTGTGCAGCGCGGCCAGGTCGTGGCGGTCGAACGCGGAGTTCTCCAGCCACTTCACCGAGCCGAGGAAGAGAAGTTCCTTGGCCACGGGCTGTCGGTCGGCGCCCACGAGGTCGATCTCGATGTCGTTGCCGCGGGTCCAGTACCCGCCGATCGCGGGGGCGGCGGGCAGCGGCCCGTCCGGCAGGAGGCGTGCGAGGGATTCCCGGACGAGAGGCTCGATGGCTCGGCCCCGCCAGCTCGCCCACTGTGCCCTGATCCGGCTCAGCGTGAGGTCTCCCCGCATCCGCTCGATCTCCGCCATGTGCGGATCGAGGAACGCGAACCAGAAGCGCAGGTAGGGGTCGGCCACGCGGTAGCGGCGCTCCTTCGACGGACGTAGCGAGAGGGGCAGTTCGGCTGCCACTACCCGTTTCTCGGTGAGGACCTCGGTGGCCCGCGTGAGCGTCGTATGGGCGATGCCACCTGCCGCGCGCGCGATGTTGGTGAAGGTGCGCTCCCCGCTTCCGATCGCCCGCAGGACCTCTCTGCTCATCGCCTGCGGCGGGAACTCCGCGGCGAGTGAGCGCTCGGCGGAGACCAGCAGCGCGGAGATCGGATTGTCGAGCGAGTCGCCGAGGAACTCCCACACATCCGCTCCGGGCTGCCACTCGGCGCAGATCAGCGGCAGACCGCCCGTGATCAGGGCGGCGTCGAAGGCGGCCGCCGGCGACAGTCCGAGCATCTCTGCGATGTCGGCGGGGTTCAGCGGCCCCACCACCATCTCCCGGCCGCGCTGGTGGAAGGGCCGGTCGTAGCTGTTCAGGGCCTCCATCATCGACAGGTCGGAGCCGACCAGGAGGAGGAGCACGGGCTTACGGCTGAGGAGCCGGTCCCAGGCCCGTTGCAGCATGCCTTCGAAGGCGTCGACGCGGTCCATGAGGTACGGGACCTCGTCGATGACGACCACGCTCGGGCTGTCGTCGGGGAGGATCTCCGCGAGGAGCCTGAGCGCGGCGTTCCACTGCCCCGGGGCCTCCTCCGCGAACAGGCCCCGTTCCGGGAGCGTGGACGTGGCGACCGCGTCGAGCAGCTCCGCCAGCTCGTCCTCCGCCGAGCCTCCTGCCGCGGTGAAGAAGAGGTACGGCGTCCCGGTACGCCGCAGGAACTCCTCGACGAGGCTGGACTTGCCCACGCGCCGACGGCCGCGCATGAGCACACACTGACCGGGCTTCGCCGAACCCGAACCCACGGCATCGCCCACCGCCCGCAGCGCGTCGCCGAGCACCTTCAGCTCACGGTCCCGCCCGATGAAACGTCGCACGGCAAGCCTCCCGCGAGAGATAGTATCGCCAGAGATACTATCTCAACTGATACCATCTTGCCCCACCTCACCAGTGCAGGCGGTCACCGAAGGCTTCCGCGCCCATGACGACGGCCTTTCTCGGGCCGGCGTTCCAGAGGTGGATGCGCAGGTCGGTCATGTCGTGCAGGGGGCGGAGGTCGAGGCTGCCCGCCGCGACCAGCTCCAGGCCCAGTCGCCTGAGCTTGGGAAAGACACGGCTGAGCTGCCCGATGTCGCCGTACTGCTCCAGACCGGTGATCATGAGGCGCTCCATGTGCGGGAGGGGGTCCAGTGAGCTCATGGCGGTGATCGAGTCGACGGCCAGCCCGATCCTGGTGAGCCGTGGCGCGCGGGCCGAGGCCGACAGGATCCAGGCGGGGCTGTGGGTGAACCCCTCGACCGTCAGCGACCGCAGATTCGGCCAGGCTTCCAGATAGTCGAGCCGTCGGAGGTGTTCGGCGCCGATCTCCAGGTCGCGTACTCCCGGCTGCGGTTCGAGGATCGTGGTGGCCTTGCCCCCGGTCAGCCGGAGCATCGTCAGATCGAGGTCCCGCAGCACGGACAGATCCTGCAGTGCCGAGCAGTCCTGGAGGTTGAGTGCGCGCAGGTCCGCCCGGCTGCGGAGGAAGGCGAGATCCTGCAGGACCCTGTTGCCCCACAGGGTCAGTGATGCCAGGTGGCGTACGGGAACGTGGGCGTCGAGCACCTCCGCGAGATACGAGCCCCGCACCGTGAGCCTGGCGACGGAGCCGAGCCGGGGCAGCCGTACGAGCTCCGCGTCCTGGTGGACGATCAGGTCGAACAGGTCGGCTCCTTCCAGGACTTCGGCGGTGTACTCCTCCAACGGCTGACGGGGCCAGGCCCTCGCCACTTCACTGCGCACGTACGGGTCCGGACACAACGCGCACTGTCTCAGCTTGCGCCGGGACTTCGGGCTGCGCACCCGGCCGAGGAGCCGCACCGTGTTGAGGGCCACACCCTGCCGCAGCTCGTCCCCGTCCGGCAGCACTGCGACGACCCAGTCGCCCAGGCTCGCGAGATCCTCGACCTCCCTGCCGTCCCGTGGCGGCATGAGGGCGTCCACCCGGCCTTTGACCGCCTCCGTCAAGGACTGGTTCAGGGACTGGACGTTGATCGCGCACCGCGCCGCCAGGACATGGAGCTGGTACTTCTCCTTCCTGTCCGTGGTGGCGTCGCCGAGGTCGACGAGGGCAGTGATGAGCCTGAAGGTGTCCGGGCGCGACAGGTGGCCGACGGCCAGCACGATCACGTCCTGCCAGAGCTCGTTGTGGGCGTGTCGGAGGAGTTCCAGGAAGTAGCCGCTCTCGTGGAACTCCTTTGCCGCCAGGAAATCCTGGAACGTGCGGTGGATGAACTGGAACGCGTCGTCCGACCGTTCCTGGAGCAGTCCGCTGCGGTCGAGCAGATAACGCAGTATCCGCTCGGGCGTGCCCTGTTCCTCGACATGAGGCATGTCCCGCATGGCCTGGGCCAGTTGTCCGACCGCCTCGTCGTGGGTCATCTGCTGCTGTCCGGTGCGCACCAGCCAGATGGCCAGGCGCTGGAGCAGGGCGTGCTGTTCGTCGGAGTCGAGCCGGATGGGGTCGGCGTGCAGGACGCCCCGCCCGGCATCCCGTCCGCCCAGGAGCATGGCGAGTGCGGCCCGGTAGAGCTGCCAGCGGGTGGTGGGCAGCAGGCCCCGGCGGCGCCGGTGCAGGGCACAGATCACGGCGGCCAGCAGCGGGGCGCGGGCGAGGTCGCGCAGCGCGGTGTTCCGCTCCAGCTGGTGGGCGAGATCCTGTTCCAGGGAGGTGAGGAGTTCGTCCTCCGAGTGACCGCCCTCGATACGGGCCGCGTTGTGCCAGGCCCGCACGAAGGCGTGGATGTCGGTGTCGCTCATGGGCAGGAGTGTCAGCTCGGCGAACCCGTCACCGTCGAGCCAGTTCTTGTCGACCGCGTTGGGGCGCACCGTCGCCAGGCAGCGGGTGCCGGGATATCGCTCGAGGAGCGCGGCCAGCCAACGGCGCGCCTCCTGACGCTCTGATATCGGGACCTCGTCCAGTCCGTCGACCAGGAGGAGCCCGCGACGCGCCTCCAGCACTCGATGCACCCAGCCCTCCGGCTCGCCGTCCGTGAGCGTCCGCCCGGCGGACAGGAGCTCCGAAGGTTTCGGGAAACGTCCGCCGCGGGCGTGCACCTCGCGCAGCGGGACGACGAAGGGGACGAGGCCGTTGAGGTCGGTGAGTCCCGCGTCCAGGGTGCCGCTCGCGGCATGGGCGGCGAGCCACCAGACGAGGGTCGTCTTGCCGGCACCCGCCTCGCCGCGCAGGAGGGCGCGAGGGCGGTCGGCCAGGAGAGCCTCGACGCGCTGGGAGCGCTCCTGCGATTCGACGCGCCGTCTGGGAAGCCCGGACGGGTGTGTGGAGGAGGACAGAGGGGCCTCCGCGCGCAGGCTCAGATAGGCGGTGTCCAGGTCCCAGCGGGATTCTCTGCGCCCCAGTTCCTCGATGCCGAAGATCTCCGTCTTGCGGTACTGCGAACTCAGGTCCTTCGCGTACCGGTCCTCGAAGCGCTCGTCCTCGGGATGGACCTCGGTGATCGCCTCCGGCCAGGTGCCGGGCAGCCGCAGCGCGCCCCGTTCGACGACTTCCGAGACCGGTACACCCTCGATCCGAAGATGCTGACGCCCCTGGGGCACCTGGGTCACCACACCGAGCAGCACGGGGCCCGCGAAGACCGGGGCCCCGGACAGGCCGGCGAGGGGAGAGCGCCCGTTCCTTGGTTCCTCCGCGGCCGGCTGGTCGAGTTCGCAGGTGAGGGCCCCCTTGATCCGTCCGGCCATCGGCAGCACGGTCGCCCGGTACTGGTCGTACTCCAGATCGTCGCCGTGCTCGCCGTGGCGCTGGATCCGCGGGAACCCGACGATCTCGCAGTGCGGCAGGGCGGCCGCGGTGGCGACCCTGCCGTGCCGGAGGCGGCCCATCGGTGCGGCCCGCCGGGCGCTGATGAGGTCCGTCATCGCCGCCAGTACCACGACGTCGAGCGTCTCACCCGCCCACTGGACATGGCAGGACACCGGCTTGCCCGACGAAGGGTGGACCACCTCGACGAACCTGCTGCCCGCCACCACATGCCACGCCGTGAGCACCCGCCGGCGGTCCAGCAGCACCCCGCTGCCCTGCGTCTGCTCGCCCCGCACCACGACGACCCGGTCCAGGGCCCGCCCCCCGATCACCGCTCGTCATCACCGCCCCCGAAACGGCCGACGCTCCCCCGGTTCTCGTTCCGCACCTTCCACGGCTGCCCGGTCCGGGCGTCGCGTGCCTTCAGGGTGACGGTCACCCGATGCATACGGGTCGTACCGCCGCCCCCGTCGACCCCGCCCTCGACGACCCATGCCTTCACCTTGACCCCGCCCTTGACCTCCTTGCGCAGCTCGACCCCGAACTCCAGCTCGATGTCGCCCACTTCGAAGGTCACGTCCTGGCCGGAGGAACGGCCTGCCGCGGTGATGAGTTCGTCTCGCACGGCCTGCACGGCGTCGGCCAGCTCGATCCGGTTGTCGCTCATGCGGCCAAGCTAGCCGCTACTTGTCGCCTCCACGGACGGCATGCGGAAGCGCCACCCCTTGAGGGGCCACGTCCGGATCCCGTCTCGCAAGGAACTTGACGGCCCCTCACTTTGCTGAACTGACAGCCCATCAACAGCAAGCACCCCTACGGTGCCGTGTTCATGACAGAAACTTCGGAAGCAACCCCCACCCCGGTCGGGCGCCGCACCGTTCTGCTCGCAACCGGCGCCACGGCAGCGGCAGTTGCCATGGGCACCGCAGTGCCCGAAGCCCCCACAGCCGACGCGGCGGACGCGACTCCCGTGGCCGCCGCGGCCGTCTGCACCCTCACGAAGGAGATGACCGAAGGCCCCTACTACCTGGACGGCGCGCTCGTCCGCTCGGACATCCGCGAGACGAAGACCGGCTTCGTGCTGAAGCTGGCGCTCACCGTCGTCAACGACGACACCTGCGCGCCGATCCCCAACGCCCTCGTGGAGATCTGGCACGCCGACGTGCTCGGCGAGTACTCCGGCTACGTCGGCAACAACGGCCACAACGAGGCCGACAACGGCACGTTCCTGCGGGGCGGTGTCCTCACCGACTCCAGCGGTGTCGCCAACCTCACCACGGTGTACCCGGGTTGGTACCGGGGCCGCTGCGTGCACATCCACGTCAAGGTCCACACGGACGTGACCCTCACCTCGGACGGCTCCTTCACCGGCGGCACCGAGGTCCACACCGGCCAGCTCTTCTTCAACGAGACGATCACGGCGAGGGTGGGCGCGCTGTCGCCGTACTCGGCGAACACGGTCACCCGCACCACCCTGGCCCAGGACTCGATCTACGACGACGGCGGCGCCACGTCCGGCCTCCTGACCCTGACGGCAGTGGGCAGCTCGCCGTCGTCGGGGTACACCGGCACGCTGACGCTGGGGGTGGAGGTCTGACCCGGCACACGAGCGACACGGCGGCCGCTCCCTGCACAGACGCAGGGGGCGACCGCCTCACGCTGACGGCCCCCGTCGGCGTCAGGACTCCGGGCACTCCTTCCACGCCAAGTGGTACACCGTGCTGATGTCCCCGTCCGTCGAGTCCATCGTCATGAAGCTGACCTTGTTCGCGGACGTCGAGCCCGCCGTCACCCTCAGCTCCGTGTTGATGTTGAAGTTGCGCTGGACCCCGCAGGGCGCCCAGACCAGTTGGGCCCAGTCGGTCGTGTCGGTGGCCTGCCAGTTGTCGTTGTAGGGGCCGTTGAAGGGATGGGAGCGGGAGGCCGTGTTGGGCGAGCCCTGGAAGTAGTACGAGGCTCTCTGGGTGCCCGTCGCGCCGGACTGGAGGGCCGCGAAGCCCCGGTAGTCCGCGCTGGCGATGGCGTACGTGAAGCCCTGCGGGACGTGGACGATGAGGTTCAGCTGGCAGTTCTTGCGGAACGCCGTCGGGTCCGAGCCGCCGCCCGCCTGGGCGAGGTAGTCGCTGTACGTCACCGTGAAGGCCGTGTTGTCCTCGGAGACGGCCACCGCCGTCGTCCCGGCGGGGCAGCCGCTGCCGTTCACGGTCGCGACCTTGATGACGATCTTGTCCGGCGGCGGGTCCTCGAACCCGCCGGAGGAGGTGGCGGCCTGGGCCGGTAGTGCCGTGGTGAGCAGAGCGGCCAACGCACCGCTCAGCAGGAGCCCACGAGTCATGGTCTCTCCGTAACAGTCGGGGGGTGGCTGGTGTGCCAACCGGGACCGTAGGGACAGACCGAGGCCGCGGACAGGGTGAACTCCGGCCATTCACAGGTGCGGTTTTCACAGCATCTTCACAGCACCCGAACTCTGCGGACATACACGGCCGGCTCCGGCCTACGGGTTCTCCCAGGCCGCCGGCTCCGCCGCCAGCTGCCGCACCGGCGTCGGCAGCGCGTCCGCCGCGATGTCCGCGATCGTCACGCCCTCCAGAATGCGGCGCACGTTCGCCCGCAGGGCGATCCACAGGGGCAGGAGGGGCTGGGCGGAGCCCGTGTAGGCGAGGCCCGTCGGCCGTTCGCCCCGTACCGACACGATCGGGCCGTCGACCGTCCGGATCACATCGGCCACCGTGATCTCCGCCGCGTCCCGGGCCAGGGTGTAGCCGCCGTTGCCACCGCGCCGGCTGTCGACGACCCCGCCGCGGCGCAGGTCACCGAGGATGCCTTCGAGGAACTTGTGCGGAATGTCCTGGGCGAGGGCGATGGTCTCCGCCTTCACGGGAGTCTTCACGGCCCCGTCGCCCTGTCGTACGGCGAGTTCGAGTACCGCTCGTACCGCGTAGTCCGCCCGTGCCGAGATCCTCATGAGGACCATTGTGAGGCGTGCCGCCCCGGGCATGGAGAATGGACCCTCACTCGCGTCCCGGGAAACGCAGGCACAACAGGAGGCGACGCTCGCGTGGAGCTCAGCAGACGAACTTTCAGCACCCTCGCCGGTACGGCCGCGCTCGGCTTCGCGCTGACCGGCAGCGGCGGTGTGCTGCCGTCGCGGACGGGGCCCCGCGTCGTGCCCACGGGGCCGCCACCGGCCCCGCCCGTGGCGGACGGCGCCGTGCACACGGTCGGCCACGACCGCTACTCCCTGCTCGTCGACGGCCGGCGGCTGGCGCTGTGGCCGGGCGAGATGCATCTGTTCCGGCTGCCGAGCCCCTCGCTGTGGCGGGACGTGCTGGAGAAACTGCGGGCCCACGGCTACAACGCGGTGACCGTCTCCGTCGCCTGGAACTACCACTCCCCCGCCCCGGGCTCGTACGACTTCACGGGCGTCCGCGACCTCGACCGCTTCCTGCGCACGGCCGCCGACACCGGGCTGTACGTCGTGCTGCGCCCCGGCCCCCACCTCGGCGCCGGCATCGACGCGGGCGGCTTCCCCGGCTGGCTGACGGCGACCGAGGGCCGCGCCCGGACCACCGACCCCACCTATCTGGCGCACGCCGACGAGTGGCTGACGCGGGTGAACGCCATCGCCGCCCGGCACCTCTACACCAGGGGCAAGGGCACGGTCCTGCTGTACGAGCTGGAGACGGCGCCGGACACCGCCTACGTCACCCACCTCCGCAAGAAGGTGCGGGCCGACGGCATCGACGTACCCCTGTCCGTGCCGGAGTCCCCTCTCGCCGGTCTGCACGACGGTTCCATGGCGTACGGCGGGACGTCCTGGGGCTGGCTGCCCGCGCCGCAGGTCGCCACCACGTCCTACGACGGCGCCGCGCTCGCGCCGGTCCACCAGCTCGGCCAACTGCTGCGGACCGTACCGGACTTCGCCAAGCTGGACCGCAGGAAGAACGTCGCCTCTCCCGGCGGCCGGCTCGACGTGGAGCACCTGGTCAACCGGGACACCGACTCCCAGACCTACGTCGTGCGCAACGACTCCGCCAAGGCGGTGTCCACCCCGCTGCCGCGCGCCGGGATCGAGGTGCCGGTCAACGTCCGGCCCGGCGACACCAAGGTGCTCAGCACCCAACTCAAGCTGGGCGGGCGGACGTTGAAGTACGCCACCGCCCAGCTCATGCTGTTCGTCTCCGCCGGGCGGCAGGACATCGCCGTGTTCTCGGGGCGGTACGGCGACATGGCCCAGGTCGTCGTGGAGTGCCCGGAGGAGCCGACGGCGACCCGGCTCGACGCGGAGCCGGCGTGGATCTACGACCGTGGCCTGCTGCGGGTGACCTGCCCGCTCGGTGTCGGCGAGCTGGCCCGCGTGAAGGTCGAGAACGGCGGCTCCGACCGGCCGTTGCTGCTGCTGTTCGCCGACGACACGACCGCGCTGCGGCTGTGGCCGTACGAGACGCCGTCCGGGTCGGTGCTGGTGTACGGCCCCTCGCTGGTGCGGGACGTCCGGCTGAAGGACGACACGGTCCATCTCACCGGTGACACCACCAAGTTGACCGGCCTGGAGGTGTGGGGCCCGCGCGGTGTCGAGCAGGTGACGTGGAACGGGCGGCCGGTGCCCTCCCGGATCAGTGCCACGTTCAGTCTGCTCGCCCTCAAGCCCCTGCCCGGCCAGGGCCCGGTGCCGCTCCCGGCCCTCGGCGGCTGGCGGCGACAGGAGGAAAACCCGGAGTCCGCAGCGGACTTCGACGACTCGGCGTGGGTCGAGGCCGACAAGAAGACCTCCTTCAGCACCACGCCCGTCCCCGACGGACAGCCCGTCCTCTTCGCCGACGACTACGGCTTCCACTACGGCGACGTCTGGTACCGGGGGCATGTCACGGACGCCGAGGGCCTCTCGTCCGTCTCCCTCGCCTACAGCACCGGCGCCCAGGGGCTGTTGATGGCCTGGCTGGACGGGAAGCCGCTCGGCACGCACCGGATGCCGGTGCCGGACGCCGGGTCCGCCCGGAAGGGCACCTGGACCGGCACGGCCACCTTCGACGTACCGGAGAAGCTGCGGAAGCGCGAGAAGCATGTGCTGTCCGTGCTCGTCCGCCGGATGGCACACGACGTGGACGACACGTCCCTCGACACCCACAAGGCGGCCCGCGGACTGACGTCGGCGCGTTTCAAGGGGGCGTCGGCGAAGGTGAGTTGGCGACTCCAGGGGTCCGGTGCCGCCGACCCCGTACGCGGGCCGCTCAACCACGGCGGGCTGTACGGCGAGCGGGAGGGCTGGCACCTGCCCGCCTTCGACGACCGGACGTGGGAGGCCGTGCAGCTGCCGCGCGCCGACCGCCGCCAGGGCGTGACCTGGTACCGGACCGGCTTCCGGCTCTCCGTCCCCACCGGCGTCGACGCCTCGATCGGCCTCACCCTCGACGACGATCCGAAGCGCGCCTACCGGGTGCAGGTCTTCCTCAACGGCTGGAACATGGGCCAGTACGTCAACGACGCCGGCCCCCGCCACCCCTTCGTCCTGCCGAGCGGCATCCTGCGCACCCGGGGCGCCAACTCCCTCGCCCTGGCGGTCCTTTCGGACGGCACGACGGAGGCGGGCCCCAGGGACGTACGACTGACCCTGCTGGGCGCGTCGGCGGGCGGGGTGCCGGTGGAGAACGTCTGAGCCGTGCCCCGCACCGGGTAACAGCCCTCTAGGCCAGGCGGATCACGTTCCACGACAGCGGTTCGAGTACGGCGGTCAGGGTGCCGTCCGTGAGGGTGGTGCCCTCGACCGCGTGCGGGGCGACCCGCTCCGGCTCGGCGAGGGTGTTGCGGGCGTCCGGATCGGCGTCGGCGAGGGCGCTGTGCTCGACCACGGACGTCAGGTTCAGGGCGCCCAGGGCGACTTCGAGAGGAAGCACCTCCGTCCGGCTGCGGTTGACGGCGAAGACGGTGACGGAACCGTCCTCCGCGCGCACGGCGGTGGCGTGCAGCAGGTCGGTCTCGCCGTACTTCTCGGTGGTGTACGTCGGGGAGTCGACCCGTACGTCGAGGACCTCGCCGCGGCCGTACCGCGCGGCCTGCGCGAACGGGAAGAACGTCGTCTGCCGCCAGGCCGGCCCGCCCGGCTCGGTCAGGATCGGCGCGATCACGTTGACGAGCTGCGCGAGACAGGCGACGGTGACGCGGTCGGCGTGCCGGAGCAGGGCGATGAGGAGCGAGCCGAAGACGACGGCGTCGGTGACGCTGTAGTTGTCCTCCAGCAGACGGGGGGCCTCCGCCCAGTCCCGCGTGTCGGAGTTCTCGATCTCGTGCCACTGGGAGATGTACCAGACGTTCCACTCGTCGAAGGAGAGGTTGATCTTCTTCTTCGACTTGAGCTTCGCGCCCACGTGGTCGGCGGTCGCGACCACGTTCTCGATGAAGGACTCCATGTCGACGGCGGAGGCCAGGAAGGAGTCGATGTCGCCGTTCTCGGGCTGGTAGTAGGCGTGCAGGGAGATGTAGTCGACGAGCTCGTACGTCTCGGCGAGGACGGTCGCCTCCCATTCGGCGAACGTCGGCATGGACTGGCTGGAGGAGCCGCAGGCGACCAGTTCGACCTTCGCGTCCATCTGGCGCATCGCGCGGGCCGTCTCGGCGGCGAGGCGGCCGTACTCCGTCGCGGTCTTGTGACCGGTCTGCCAGGGGCCGTCCATCTCGTTGCCCAGGCACCAGAGGCTGATGCCGAAGGGCTCCTTGTCGCCGTGCGCGGCGCGGAGGTCCGCGAGGGCCGTACCGGCGGGGTGGTTGGCGTACTCCTGGAGTTCGAGGGCCTCGGCGACGCCGCGCGTGCCGAGGTTGAGGGCCATCATCGGCTCGGCCTGCGGGCCGACCTTGCGGAGGAAGCCGATGTACTCCGACAGGCCGAAGCGGTTGGTCTCGGTGGAGCGCCAGGCGAGGTCGAGGCGGCGGGGGCGGTCCTCCACCGGGCCGACGCTGTCCTCCCACTTGTAGCCCGAGACGAAGTTGCCGCCGGGGTAGCGGATGGCGGTGACGCCGAGTTCACGGACGAGGTCGAGGACGTCCTGGCGGATGCCGTCCTCGTCGGCGGCGGGGTGGCCGGGTTCGAAGATGCCGGTGTAGACGCAGCGGCCGAGGTGTTCGACGAAGGAGCCGAAGATACGGGGGTTGACCTCGCCGACGGTGAAGGCGGGGTCCAGGGTGAAGCGGGCGGTGTGCATGGTCGCCTTTCAGGGCTCGTTCGGCATTTCGAAAGGTGCTCGCAAACTCGAACGAAACCGTAGAAAGGAAGACCTCGCCAGTCAATCGTTCTCCCTTACTTGAACCGTCATCGGAACCCATGACGTGAGCACTCCCCGCCGCGTACTCTCGGACGAACTGCCGTGCGGTGGTGAGAAGGGGGATCGATGGACATCGCGGGCGCGCGCACCGGAGCGGGGCGGATCGCCGCGGCGCTGCGGCGGGCGAGAAGCGGTTCCGCGATGCGCGATCTGGCGGGCGAGCTCGGCGCCGCCGTACGGGCCAGACCGCGGCCCCCGGCCGGGGTGCGCGAGGTGTGCCGGGCGCTGTGCGAGGCGATGAGCGTCCGCCGGGGCGGGCGGCCCGTGGAGCTGCGGTTCGAGCGGTTCCCCGACGAGATCGAAGTGACCGGTCTGTGGGTGGAGTTCCAGGACTTCGACCTGGTGATCGTCGAGGAGCGGGCCGAGGCGGTGCAGCAGCTGGTCATCCTCGGCCATGAGCTGTGGCATCTGCACGCCGGCCACCGGCACGGCGTCGGCCCGGCCGCCGCCCGCGCGCTGGCGGGCGAGCCCGACTGGAAGGACGCCCTGACCGTCGCCGCCCGCGACGGCTCCCGGCAGACGGACGAGGCCGAGGCGGACGACTTCGGACACCGCCTCGCGGCCGTCTTCCGGCCCTATCTGTCCGGCCACGGCGGCCGGCAGCACCTCGCACCGCTGGAGCGCTCCATGGGCTATCGCGGACGCCGGGGCACGGACCGGTGAGCGACAGCACCCTGGCCGCCGGAAACCTCCTCAGCGGCATGTACGTCTCCTTCTGGCTGCCCACCGCCGTGCTGACCGCGGCGCTGGCGATCAAACTGCCCAGCATCCTCAAGCTGTGGCGGGACCCGCTGCTGCGGGCCGTCGGCGGTCTGCTGCTGTTCGCCTGCGCGGTGTTCGTCTTCGCGGCCCCCTCCACCATCGCCTGGACCAACCGCGTCACCGGCGTCCCCAACATCGCCGCGCCCTGGGTGTACTCGCTGCTGACCGCGCTGTGCGCGTCCTGGCTGCTGCTGGTCGTGCACTGGCGCAACGGGCGCAGCGAACGCCACGCCCAGACCCGCCGCGCGACCCGCTGGGTGATCGCCGTGTACGCGGCCGTCGTCGCCGCGCTGTGGATCCTGTTCGCGCTCGCCGACGTGCCCGTGGAACAGATCCGGGACCTGGACACGTACTACGCCTCGACGCCCTTCATGCGGGAGATGATCCTCCTCTATCTGACCGCGCACACCGTGGCCAGCCTGGTCACGTCCGGGCTGGTGTGGAACTGGATCCGCACCGACGGCCTCGACGCCTGGCTGCGCTGGGGACTGCGCTTCCTCGGGATCGGCTTCGCGACGAACCTGCTGTTCAGCGCGGCCAAGCTGACGGCGGTGGCGGCCCGTTGGACCGGGCACGACCTGGACTGGCTGAACACCAACGTGGCGCCGTCGGCCGCGTGCATCGCCGCCACGTTCGTCGCGGTTGGCTTCATCGTGCCGCACGCCGGCCAGTACCTCCAGGAGCGCTGGCTGGTCCGCTGCCGCCACCGCGGCCTCGCGCCGCTGGCCCGCCTCATGCGGACCGTCGCGGGCAGCCGCGAGCCGCTCGGCCTGCGGGCGACTCCCGAGATGCGGCTCATCCGCCGCGAGACGTTCATCCGCGACACCCTCCTCCAACTCGCCCGCCGTCTCGACGAGGACCTGCGGGCCCGGTCCTACGACGCCGCCCTCGCCCTCGGCTTCCCGCCCGGCCGCGCGCAGGCCCTCGCCGCGGCCGTGACGATCGTGGACGCGGTGGAGGCCGAACGACGCTCCCCCGACGGCGGCGGCACCAGCGCCCCCGACACCACCTACCTGCTGCAGGAGATCCAGGCCGTGTCCCAGGCCCTGCGCAAGCCCGAGGAGATCAAGGCGGTACGCGCCCGCGCGGCCGTCCCGGCAGAGAGCATGTCCGCGCATGAGCGATAGTTCCTCCCCTGTCAGAGTCGCCGTCGTACTCGGGGGATCCCACACCGGCATGCTCGCGGCCGCCGCCCTGGCCGGGCTCGCCGAGCGGGTCGTCGTCGTCGAGCGCGACGACCTGCCCGTGGAGCCCGCGCCCCGCAAGGGGCTGCCGCAGGCCCGGCACGCCCACATGCTGTGGTCGGGCGGTGTGCACGCGCTGGAGAAGCTCCTCCCCGGTGTCACCGCCGAACTCCGCGCCGCCGGGGCCCGCCGGGCGCCGGTCACCACGGACATGGTCGTGCTGTCGGCGCACGGCTGGTTCCGCCGCTGGCCGGAGTCCCACCACGTCATCCTCGCCGGGCGCGACCTGTTCGACGCCACGCTCAGGGCCCGGGTCCTCGCCGACGAACGCGTCGAACTCCTGGACGGCACCGAGGTGTTGGAGCTGACCGGCAGCTCCGAGGCGGTCACCGGGGTACGGGTCCGCGGGCGGGACGGGCAGGAGCGGACCCTCGACGCCGGGCTGGTCGTCGACGCGAGCGGGCGCGGCTCCGGGGCGCCGCGCTGGCTCACCGACCTCGGACTGCCGGCGCCGGAGCAGCGCGAGGTCGACTCCGGCCTGGCCTACGCGAGCCGGCTCTATCTCGCCCCCGAGCAGGCCCGTGACGGCTTCCCGGTCGTCAACGTCCAGTCCGACGCCCGCGGCGACGGTCCCGGCCGCGCGGGCTTCCTGCTGCCCATCGAGAACGGCCGCTGGATCGTCACCCTCAACGGCACCCGAGGCGGCGAACCGACCTCCTCGAACGCCTCCGGCGACGACTTCGCACGCTTCGCCCGCGAGGAGCTGCGCCACCCCCTCATCGGCCAGCTCCTCACCCGCGCCGAGCCGCTGTCCGAGGTGGCGTTCACGCGGACGACGGTCAACCGGCGGTACTTCTACGAGCGGATGCCGGCCTGGCCCGACAACTTCACCGTCCTGGGCGACGCGTTGGCCGCGTACAACCCGGTGTACGGACACGGGCTGGCCGTGGGGGCGCAGAGCGCCGTGCTCCTCCGGGATGTCGTACGCCGGCACGGCTGGGGGGCGGCGGGGGTGGCCCGTCGGGTGCAGAAGGCGGTGGCCCGGCCGGTGGGGGCGGCGTGGGACCTCGCGACCGGGCAGGACGTGTTCTATCCCGGGGCGACGGAGGAGGGACCCACGGGGCGGGACCGGCTCGTGGCCGCGTACGTGGATCGGCTGATGTACACGGCCACGGGGAATGGGCGGATCGCTCGCCGGGTGACTGATGTGACGTCGCTTGAGCGGCGGGCGGAGGTGTTGTTGATGCCGTCTGTTTTGTTGGCGGCGTTGGTGGGGCCGCTGAAGCCGACGCTTGCTGAGCCGCCTTTGACCGCTGAGGAGTTGAAGGCGGCGGGGTTTCAGTAGTTCTTCGGGTGCGGGGCGGTGGGGGCTTGTCGCGCAGTTCCCCGCGCCCCTAAGAGAAGCGGCATCAGCTCAACCGGCGAAGGGTGGTTGCTGCAATCCCTTCCCTGCGCCCGGTACCACCAGCAGCGACCCCGCCACCGGATGCGGGGTCTCCAGCCCCACCCGCGCCGTCGTGATGTACAGGTCCGTCAGGTCGGCGCCCCCGAACGCGCACGCCGTCACCCTCGGGGTCGGCAGGATGATCACGCGGTCCAGCTCGCCGGCCGGCGTGTAGCGGCGTACCGCTCCGCCGTCCCACAACGCCACCCACACGCAGCCGTCCGCGTCGACCGTGAGGCCGTCCGGGAAGCCCGCGCCGTCCTCGATCTCGGCGAAGAGGCGGCGGTTCGACACCTTCCCCGCCTCGTGGTCGAAGACGTCGACGCGGCGGGTCGGGGAGTCGATGTAGTACATCAGGCGGCCGTCCGGGCTCCAGCCCGTGCCGTTGCTGACCGCTACGTCGTCCAGGACCGTCTCCGCCGTGCCGTCGGCCGTGTAGCGGGTCAGGGTGCCGCCGCCGGGGGCCTCGTCGTAGCGCATGGTGCCGGCCCAGAGGGAGCCGTCGGGGGCGATCGCCGCGTCGTTGGCGCGGCGGCCCGGCACCGGCTCGTGGTGGAGCCAGCGGAACGTGTCGTCGGGGTCGAGGAGGGCGACGCCGTCGCGCAGGTTGAGGACCAGCCCGCCGTTCGCGCGCGGCTTCGCGGCGCCCACGTGCTGGTCGGTGACGCGGACCGTGCGGTGCCCGGTCGCCGGGTCGTAGGTGTGCAGGCGGCCGCCCAGGATGTCCAGCCAGAGCAGCCGGCCGGTCGCCGCGTCCCAGGTCGGACCCTCGCCGAGGGTGGCCTCGGCGCGGACGGCGACGTCGTAGTCGTACACCTTCAAAGTCATCCCACGCTCCGGTGGCCGAGGCGCTCGGACAGCTCGACGGCGCCCTTGGCGGCGAGCTGCTCCAGCTCCTCGCGGCGGTCCTCGCTCCAGCGGATCATCGGCACCGAGATCGACAGCGCGGCCACGACCCGGCCCGTGCGGTCGCGGACCGGGGCGGCCACGCAGGAGACGTCCGGGTTGGACTCGCGGCGCTCCACGGCGAGACCCCGCTCACGGATCTCGGCGAGGGCCTCGCGCAGAGCGGCCGGGTCGGTGATGCTGTTCGGAGTCATCGCGGCCAGGTCCGCGTTGTCCGGGATGCGGGAGCTCAGCTCCGGCTCGGGCAGCGAGGCCAGGAGCATCTTGCCGACGGAGGTGCAGTGGGCGGGCAGCCGGCGTCCGGCGGCGGACACCATGCGCACCGCGTGCGTGGAGTCGACCTTCGCGATGTAGATGACGTCGGTGCCCTCGAGGATGGCCACGTGGACGGTCTCGTCGCAGGTCTCGGCGACCGAGCGGGCGACCTGCTGGCCCTCGGCGGCGAGGTCGAGCTGCTCGGCGTAGCGGCTGCCGAGCTGGTACGGACGCACGCCGAGCCGGTAGCGTCCCGGCTGACCCGGTACCGGGACGATGTACGACCGCGCGGCGAGCGTGGTGACCAGTTCGTGCACGGTGGTGCGCGGCAGCTGGAGCTTGCGCACTATGTCCGGGGCGGAGAGCGTGCCGTCGCCGTCGAGGAAGAGCTCGAGGATGTCGAGAGCCCGGGTCACGGCAGGTACGAGACGTCCCACGTTCGGCCCCCTCCCTGTGAGGTGTCAGTGGAGTTCGACGCCTGTCGAGCATCGTTCACGGTGTTCGAAATTTCAACAGGCGATCGGAATAGCGAACACAGGCTACTCAACACGGGTTTCCCCGGGCAATGGTTCTGCAGATCAGGCGTTCCACACCCGTCTCGTTTCGGCGGGAACGGCACGAGTGCGAGCTGCCGGGACTAGTGTGTCCGTGTGTGACGCGTCACACTGCGTGGCGTGTCTTGGGGGATGCGGTTCCTGGGGGGAATCTCGTGCGCGAAATGACCAAGGGGTCCAACGCTGCCCTGTCGGCGCTGAGTGACAACACCGGTTCGGTGATCGTCAGCCTGGGCTGGAGCAGCCCGGCGGGGGACGGCGACGCGGATGTGTCCGTCTTACTTCTGGGCCCGGACGGCAAGGTCCGCAGCGACGCGGACTTCTACTTCTACAACAACCCGGTGGCCGCCGACGGCAGCGTGCATCTGCTGGACAAGACGCCCACCGAGGACGGCAACGAGGACCGGATCAGCTTCGACCTGACCGTGGTGCCGGCCGAGGTCGACCGGGTCGTCGTGGCCGCGAGCCGCTACGGCGACACCCACTTCGGGGAACTCGACGACCTCCGGGTGACCCTGTCCGACGCGGTGGGCGAGCACCTCCTCCGCTTCGCCATCGGCGACCCCGGCAAGGTGAGCGCGATCATCTTCGGCGAGCTGTACCGCCGCGCGGGGGAATGGAAGTTCCGAGCCGTCGGGCAGGGCTACGACTCGGGGCTGGCAGGCCTCGCGACGGACTTCGGGGTCGACATCGACGACGAGGACGAGAACGAGGACGGTACGGCGTCCGCGGTGACGCCGGAACCGGCCGGGAGCGGTGAGCCGGCCGCCCTGCCTTCGGCCCCGGCCTCGGAGCCGGCCCCCGAGCCGGATGCGGCCGGGGCCCTGAACGCCGTACCGGCTCCGCGCCGGACCGCCGACGAGGCCAGGCCGCCGCGCAGACCGGCCGCCCGGCCCCGCACCGCCAAGAAGCGGGCGACCCCGCCCAGCGCCCCGCAGAAGTCCCTGGGCGAGAACGACTCCTGGCGTCCCGCCCGGCTCTTTCCGCTCTCCACGCTGAAGAGCGACCGGGACCGGGAGATGCGCGCCACCTCGGTGCTGCTGTCGGTGATGACCCAGGTGCCGCGGTTCGGCCGGCGGCTCACCGCCGCGTTCGGCGCCCCCTCGGGCCGTATGGAGACCTTCACCGAGGTCGTCCTGCCGCACGGTGACACACCCCGGCGGCCCGACGGGGTGATCCGCATCGAACGGGCCGGCAAGCTGTGGACGGCGCTCGTCGAGACGAAGACGAACGGCAACGCCCTCAAGGCCGACCAGGTGCAGGCCTACATGGACATCGCCGCCCGGCGCGGCTACGAAGCCGTGATCACGTTGTCGAACGACGTCGCGCTGGAGGGCAGCCCCCTGGTCGACGTCAGGATCGACCGGCGGCGCAAGCACCAGGTGGCGCTCTGGCATCTGTCCTGGGCCGAAGTGGCCCACCAGGCACAGCTGCTGATCCGGCACGAAGGGGTCGGCAACGCGGCCCGCACCTTCCTGCTCCAGGAACTGCTCCACTATCTCCAGCACGAGAACTCCGGCTGCCACGGCTTCCAGAACATGGGCTCCGCCTGGGTGCCGGTGCGCAACGGCATCAACGACGAGACCCTCTGCCAGGGCGACCCGCGAGCCCTCGAAGTCGTCGAGAACTGGGAGCGGCTCATCCGCCAGGTGTGCCTCAGGCTCGGTGGCGAACTCGGCCAGAAGGTGCTGCCCGCACAGCGCGTCAGGCGCGGCACCGATCACGGCACCCGCCGGGCCCAACTGGCCGACCAGTTGTGCCTGGAAGGGCGGTTGCAGGCACAGCTCCGTGTCGAGGACGCACCCGGCCTGCTCACCGTCGGCGCCGATCTGCGCACCGGCAGGCTGCGTACGTCCATCGAGATCCCCGCACCCGAGCAGGGGTACCCCCTGACCTGGGCCAAGCGGCTGGTCCGTCGCCTCGCCGAGGCACCGGCCGACCTGCATGTGGAGACCCTCGTCGAGGGGGACGCCCTGGGTCCGCGCGGCACCCTGGAACGGCTCCGACCGGAACCCGCGGACCTGCTGCCCAAGAACGGCACGCAGATCACCGGCTTCCGGCTGTCCCTCCTGAAGGGCATGGGCAGCACCCGCGGCAACGCCGAGTCCGGCTTCATCCGCAGTGTGGACGACGCCGTGCACCGCTTCCACAAGACCGTCGTGGTCCACCTGGACGGGCCCGTCCAGCGACGCACCCCCTTGCCCGCCACCGCCGATGTGACAGGGTGACGTGACATCGATGGGGTGGGGGTAGGAGCTGTGCCGGAACTTCTCAAGGGCGGGAACACCACGGTCGGGGCGGCGCCGCTGACCGCCGAACTGCGCTCCGCGGGCGATCCGGTCGACCTCAGCGCCCTGCTGGTCGGCGCGGACGGCAAGGTCAGGTCCGACGCCGACCTCGTCTTCTACAACCAGCCCACCGCCGAGTCCGGTGCCGTCCGCCACCTCGCCGCGGACGCCGGCGCGCCCGAGCGGATCGCGGTCGATCCCGGCGCGCTGCCCGCCGACGTGGACCGGGTGGTGCTGGTCGCGAGCTGCGACCCGGACGACGTGTCGCGTACGTTCCGCACGGTCGCCGACGTCGAGGTGCGGGGCGTCCAGGACGGTGCCGATCCGGTCGTCTTCCGGCAGCCGCCGCTGGTCGACGGGGAGCGGGCCGTGCTGCTGATGGAGCTGTACCGGCGGGGCGACGGCTGGAAGCTGCGGGCCATCGGGCAGGGGTACGTGGACGGGCTGGCCGGGCTGGCGACGGACTTCGGGATCGACGTGTCGGAAACCGAAGCCCCAGCGGAAACAACACCGGTTCCCGCGCCCACTCCCACGCCCGCGTCCGCGCCCACCAGTCTCGTCAAACCCCCGCTCGGCAAGGTCAGCCTCGACAAGGGCGGCCAGGTCGCGATCAGCCTGGACAAGCAGGACCGCGAGCTGGTGGTCACCGTGGCCCTGGAGTGGGACGGCGGCAGCGACCAGCGGCGCCGCCGGGGTGCCGACCTCGATCTCTACGCCCTGTTCGTGCCCGCGTCGAAGGTGCAGCGGGGCGGGGCCGAGGCGCCCGGCACGATCGTCAAGACCGGCCTGGCGAAGAAGCCGCCGGAGAAGGTCGGCAAGGGCGACAAGGGCCCGAAGGCCGACGTCGTCTACTACAAGAACCTCGGCTCGCTGAAGCAGGCTCCTCACATCGAGCTCGACGGCGACTCCAAGACCCCCGGCCGCGAGACCGTCCGTATCGTCCGGCCGGACCAGCAGGGATACGTCCTGCTGTGCGCGTACTCCGCCCTCAGCAACGGCTTCGGGTCCTTCAAGAGCTTCGGCGCGCAGGTGGTCGTGGACGACGGCCGCGGCTCGAACGTCACGGTCCCGCTCTTCGAGAACACCAAGACGCGCTACTGGGTGGCCATCGCCCTCGTCGACTTCACCTCGGCGGACGGCGCGGCGATCCACCACATCGAGGCGTACAGCGGCCGGATGACCGAGCGCCGCCCGGTGCTGCATCCGGACGGCACGATCGAGATGAACGCGGGGCCGGTGGAGTTCAAGGGACGGGACTAGGGGCGGCTGGCCACTCCCAGCGCCCCGCGCAACCGCTGTGCCCTGAGCACCAGCTCCAGTTCGAAGCGGCGGTCCGGGTCGTCGATCTCGGCGCCCCAGAGTTCGCGGATCTGGCGCAGGCGGTAGCGGACCGTCTGGGGGTGGACGCCGAGCCGGGCGGCGACCTCCGGGGCGCCGCCGCGGGTCTCCAGCCAGGCCAGGAGGGTTTCGGCGAGGCGGCGGCCGTGGGTGGGGCCGCAGTGGGCGAGGGGGGCCAGGCAGCGCAGGGCCAGGTCGTCGATGAGTTCCTCCGGTTGCAGGAGGACCAGCGCTTCCGTGTGCTCGGTGCAGTACAGGACCTCACCGGCCGGCAGCAGCCCGCGTTCCATGAGGCTCACCGCCGCCTCCGCCCAGCGCAGCGACTTCGCCGCGTCGGCCAGCGGGACGGGCGGGCCGATGGCGCCGGCCCAGCCGGTCAGGGCGCGGTGCAGGAGCTCGGGGCGGCCGGCGCAGTCGGGTTCGGGGACGACCATGCGGGGCTGCTCGTACTCCATGTCGAGGAGGACGCCCTGGCCGACCGCGGGTGCCACGGCCTCGCGGGCCGGGCGCAGCAGTACGCCGACGGCGACCTTCTCGGGGAGGGTCCAGCCGATCCGGGCGGCGCGTTCGGTCAGGAGGTCGTCGGGGTCGGGCCCTCGGGGGCGTTCGGCCAACAGCAGTTCCATCAGGCCGCGTTGGAGGCGCAGGCGTTCGCCCGCCCGTCTCGCCGCCGCTTCCGCGTATCCGCGGACCGACTGGTCGACGAGGCCGTCGAGATACTCGTAGCCCGCGTCGACGAGTTCGTACATCGCGGGGGGCGGGATCTCGACGCGCTGGCCGATGTCGGCGAAGCGGCGCCAGGCGAGCCGTACGCCCATGCGGTAGATCGCCTGGAGGGAGTCCAGGCTGCGGCCGCCGAGGCCCTCGCCGCGGCCGAACTCCTGGAAGACACCGGGCGGCACGCTGGGGCGGCCCTCGGCGGTCTCCAGGTGCTGGACGAAGACCTCGATGGCGCGGCGGATGCCGACGAGGGCCATCGGTTCGCCGGACTCGTCGAGGACGACGGGCAGATGGGGGTACTCGCGGCGGATCTCGCGCAGGATCTCGTCGGCGAGTTCGGGCGCCTCGGCCATGGCGATCGCCGCGAACCGGCGCACCTGGAGGCGGGGTACGTCGAGCCAGGCCGAGCGGGAGTTGACGGTTGCCGGGCGGGCCGTCACGTCTCAACTCCCCTGGCCCGCTTGCTCGTACGTGATCAAGGGGGTGTTGGGCTGGTCGGGCGTGGCGTCGAGCAGGGCGACGATGCCGAGCGCGGCACCCACGGCGAGCACGGCGGCGGCCGCGACGGTCAGTGCGGCGGCGAGCAGTCTGGACATCGCAGGGTCAGCCTCTCAGTGGCTCTCTTCCGGCGGTTGTCCCCACCCCGGCGTCCCACCCTGTCGGTCCGCCCCAGTGTCGACATGAGATTGACACCACGTCAAGACGCCTCTACGGTTCCCGGCCCATAGAGCGGCCCGAACTCCGTAACCTCACGCCCCTGGAGTGCCCGGATGCGCCGTACAGCCTCACCACTCTCCCTGATTCTGCTGGGACTCGGCACGTTCCTGCTGGTCCTGGCGCCCCTGCTGGCGTGGTACGTGACCCCGCGGGCCGCCGTGAACCCGATCGACATCGACCAGACCGCCGTCTACAAGGGCACCGGCAGCGTCTTCGACACCGACAAGGTCGAGACCGTGCCCGGCCAGGAGATCACCGTCACCCAGCGGGTGCGCGGCAACGTCGAGGACAGCGAGCGCAGCGGCGACGCGGTCTGGGACGTGACGACCACGGTCGACACCGACAAGTCGCTGCCGGCCGCCGATCCGCACGACGCGCTGGAGTTCATCCCGCACCGCTGGGTGATGAACCGCAGGACGACCAAGCCGGTGCACTGCTGCGGCGAGAAGCCGTACATCGAGGGTGAGGCGTATCTGAAGTTCCCCTTCGACGTGCAGAAACGCTCGTACCAGTGGTGGGACAACTCCCTGGGATCGACCGTCGTGTTGACCTACCGGGACACCAAGAAGATCCAGGGGTACACGGGTTACCGGTTCACCGGCACGGTCGCCCCGGCGAAGGTCGGCACCCGGCTGGTGCCGGGCACGATCGTCGGCCTGAAGAACCAGCCGCAGGTGCTGGCCGAGGAGTGGTACTCCAACCACGGCATCGAGCTGGTCGTCGACCAGCGCACCGGCCGGGTGATCTACGCGCAGGTCGGCCCCAAGCGCACGCTGCGGGCGCCGGGTTCGAAGAAGGACGCGGTGGTGCTGCTGGACAGCGAGAGGATCGCGTTCACCACGGCGACGCAGCAGGAGGCCGTACGGCTGGCCAAGCGGGACAGCGGGCAGCTGAAGGCGATCGGCGTGACGGTGCCGATCGGGGCGGCTGTGGGCGGGTTCGTCCTGGTGGTGGCTGGTTCCGTTTTGTTGGTACGGGGGAGGCGGCATCCCGGTAATTCCGATACGCCCGATCCCACGCTCACGATGTGACGTGACGTCAGCTCTAACAAGCCCGGAAATTGTCATCCCCGTGAGTAGCAATGAGGAACGGGTGGGCGAAAACTGTCCACCCCCACCCGAGCACAGTCCGCCCACAACCCCCTCGTAGGAAGCACTCAAATCCCCCACAGGAACGTAAAGCACCGCCCCACGCTTCGAGTTCCGCACCCTGAGACGAGTTGGAGCACGCATGCCCCAGCACGTGCCTTCGTCGCTGCGCGCCGCGCACCCCGCGGCATCGCAGCACCCCTCGGCGCTCCCCCCACCTCCGCGCCGAATCGTTTTCCTCGCCCATCGTGACCTGGGCAACCCGGCCGCCGGGGGCTCCGAGCTCCTGGTGGACCGGCTCGCCGACGGCCTCACCCGTCTCGGCCACCAGGTCACCCTGCTGTGCGGCGGTCCCGCGTCGTACCGCGACTACCGGGTCGTCTCCGCGGGCGGCGAGCTCGGTCATTTTCTGCGCGCCCGCTCCGCCTTCTCCCGTCAGGTCGGCGACTGCGATCTGCTGGTCGAGGTCTGCAACGGGATGCCGTACTTCGCGCCCGTCTGGCACCGCGGTCCCACGCTGTGCCTGGTCAACCACGTCCACACCGACCTGTGGAACATGCGGTTCGGCGGGCCGATGGCCCCGGCCGCGCGGCTCGGCCGAAGACTCGAACACTGGGCGCTGACCGGTGCGCAGCGCCGGGGTCTGCTGGTGGCCGTGTCGCCGTCCACGGCGCAGGCGCTCCGCGGGATCGGCGTGGAGCGTGATCGTATTCGTGTCGTCCACAACGGGGTCGAGGAGCCGGGGCCGCGGGCCGACCGGTCGCCCGAGCCGCTGTTCGTCGCCGTCGGCCGGCTGGTCGAGTACAAGCGGATCGATCTGCTGTTGCGGCTGTGGGAGCGGGTGCGTCCCGTGACCGGCGGGCGGCTCGTCATCGTCGGGGACGGTCCTGAACGGGAGCGGCTGGAGCAACTCGCCGGTCCTGGAGTGGAGTTCAGAGGTCATGTCTCCGAGGCCGAGAAGCACCGGCTGCTGTGCGAGGCGTGGATGCTGATGCATCCGTCGGCGGTGGAGGGGTGGGGGCTGGTCGTGACCGAGGCCGCCACGCGCGAGACACCGACGATCGCCTTCGACGTGCCCGGACTTCGGGATTCCGTCGTGGACGGGGAGACGGGTGTGCTGGCGCGGGGGGAGTCCTCGTTCGCCGCCGCCTGGTGCACGCTCGCGCTGTCCGGTGAGCGGCGGGAGTTGATGGGCAAGGCTGCTCGGGAACATGCGGCGCGCTATCGCTGGGATCGGACGGTCAGACAGTTTCGGGCTGTTGCTGCGGAGGCGGTGAGGGGCTGGGGGCCGTGAGGCGGCTGCGGGTGCATCGTGGCTGGTCGCGCAGTTCCCCGCGCCCCTATCCCGGCATCAAGGACCCCTCGTTTCGACGATCCGTTGCCCTTTTTCGCGCCTTCCTGCATGAGCAGGATGATCCCGACCACTGCTACTCCCTCCTCGCCCGCGACTCCGTCAACCAAGTGGAGGCCTACGACGGCCCCGTCGCCGGCCGGACCGTCGTCGACGTCGGGGGCGGCAGCGGGTGCTTCACCGCGGAGTTCCGGCGGCGCGGCGCCCACGCCTACCTCTTCGAACCCGACGTACAGGAACTCGGGGACAAGCCGCCCGACGGGGCCGTGATCGCCGACGGGTATCTGCTGCCGTTGTACGACGGGGTCGCGGACGTCACCTTCTCCTCCAACGTCCTCGAACACGTCGCCGATCCGCAGACCTTCGTCAGTGAGCTGGTACGCGTGACGCGGCCCGGCGGGCTGATCTATCTGTCGTTCACCAACTGGCTGTCCCCGTGGGGCGGTCACGAGTGGGCGCCCTGGCACTATCTGGGCGCCGAGCGGGCCCGGGCCCGTTATCGGCGCCGTACCGGCAGGGCCGCGAAGCACACCCTCGGCGAGAACCTGTTCGCCGTGCACATCGGCCCCACCCTGCGGCAGGTGCGCGCCCGTGACGACGTCAGGGTCGTCTCGGCGCGCTCCCGCTACTGGCCGTTCCTCGCCGAGACCGTGGTGAAGGCGCCCGGTGTCCGCGAAGTGGCCACCTGGAACCTCCTCCTCATCCTCCGGCGGTGTCCACCATGACGACATCCACGGTCCAGGCCCCTCCTCCGGCCGCCGTCCCCTCCACCGCGCGCATGTCGGGCCCGCCGGAGGGCCCGCGGTCACGTCGGTGGCTGGTGGGGTTCTGGGCCGTGGTGTTCGTCCTGTTGCTGGCGGTGCATCCGGGACGGCAGACCTTCGACACCAAGCTGGGTGTGACCGTCGACCCCGGGCGGTTCTTCGACGATCTCGGGCAGCTGTGGCAGGACCAGGGGTCCTTCGGCGGGATCTCCGACCAGTACACCGGCTATCTGTGGCCGATGCTGCCGTTCTACTGGCTGGCCCACGCCGTACGGCTGCCGGTGTGGCTGGCGGAGCGGCTGTGGCTGTCGCTGATCGTGTCGGTCGCCTTCTGGAGCGCGCTGCGGCTCGCGGAGCGGCTGCGGATCGGGAGCCCGTCCTCCCGGCTGCTCGCCGCGCTCGCGTACGCGCTCTGGCCGGTCTTCACCATCGTCATCGGGTCGACGTCCGCCGCCGCGCTGCCCGGCGCGTTCCTGCCCTGGGTGCTGCTGCCGCTGACGGACGAGCGGTACAGCGCGCGGGTCGCCGCCGTGCGGTCGGCGCTGGTCATCCCCTTCATGGGCGGCGTGAACGCGGCCGCCACCCTCGCCTCCCTGCTGCCGGTGGGCCTGTATCTGCTCACCCGGCCCGCCGGGCCGCGGCAGAGAAAGCTGCTCGCCTGGTGGACGCCCGGCGTGATCCTGGCGACCGCCTGGTGGTGGATCCCGCTGCTGCTGCTCGGCGTCTACGGGGAGAACTTCCTGCCGTACGTCGAGAGCGCGCAGACCACGACCGAGACCATGTCGGCGACCGAGGCGCTGCGCGGCGCCGGGAACTGGGTCGCCTATCTGCACTTCGGTGAGGCGTGGCTGCCGGCCGGCTGGACGGTCGCGTCGTCGGTGATCGTGATCCTGTGCTCGGCGCTGGCCGCCGGGCTGGGGCTCGCGGGCCTGGCGCGGCGGGATCTGCCGGAGCGGCGCTGGCTGACGCTGACGGTGATCGTCGCCGCGCTGATCCTGCTCGCCGGGTACGGCGGCGGGTTCGGGGCGCCCTTCCACGGGGTCGTGCAGGACTGGCTGAACGGGGGACTCGCGCCCTTCCGGAACATCTACAAGTTCCAGACCGGGCTCGCCCTGGCCCTGGTGCTGGGGCTCGCCCATCTCGTCGGGGTCGCCGCCGAGACGCGCGGGGCCCGGCCGGTACGGGGGCGGCGGTTCGCCCCGCTGGTGGCCGCCGTGCTGATCCTGCCGGGACTGATGTGGCCGTACCTCAACGGGTCGATCCTGAACCCGGGTTCCTTCCAGGAGATCCCCAAGTACTGGAAGTCGACGGCGACCTGGCTGGAGAAGTTCTCGCCCGACTCCCGTGCGCTCGTCGTCCCGGCGACCGCGCACGGCATCTACACCTGGGGCTCGACCATCGACCAGCCCCTCGACGTGGTCGCCAAGTCCCGCTGGGCGCAACGCGATTACGTCCCGTTCGGCACGGCCGGCAACCGGCGGGCCATGGACGCCGTGGAGGACGCCCTGACCAGCGGGGTCGAGGTTCCCGGGCTCGCCGACTTCCTGGCCCGCTCCGGCATCCGGTACGTCGTCGTCCGCAACGACCTCGACCCCGACCAGATCGGCTCCGTGCCGACGACCGTCGTCAAGCGGACCCTGGAGCAGTCCGGGTACAAGCGGGTCATCGGCTACGGGCCGATCATGACCGGCGGCCGGATCGTGCACGACGCCCCGCTCGCCGTCGAGGGGCTGTACCCGAGGCAGCGGGCGGTGGAGATCTACATGCCGCCCGACGGGACGCAGAACCCCGGGCACGCGGGCCTGCTGCCCGTGGCCGACACCGCCACCGTCTCCGGCGGCCCCGAGTCCCTGCTGCCGCTCGCCTCCGAGCTGCGCGGCCGGGCGACCGTCCTGACCGGCGACAACCACCCCGGGCTCGGCACGCCCCAGCTCCAGATCACCGGCGACGGACTGCGCCGCGCCGACACCCGGTTCGGGCTGGTCAACTCCAACACGTCGTACACGTACACCAGTGACGAGCGCAACGCACCGGACGCCTCCGAGGACGCCGGGGAGAAACCGCACCAGATCCTGCCCACCACGGGCCTCGACCACCAGACGGTCGCGCAACTGCGCGGCGCGCGCTCGGTGACGGCGTCCTCGTACGGCAACTGGCTTTTCCATCTCCCGCAGTTCGACCCCGTCAACGCCTTCGACGGCAACCCCGACACCGCGTGGGTGGAGGGCTCGCTGGGCTCGGCGGACGGGCAGTGGCTGCGGATCGGGTTCTCGGACGACGCGTACGACATGCCGTCGTCGTTCAAGGTGACGCCGCTGCCGCAGGAGAGCGTGCGCGCGGCGCCGACCAAGGTGCGGGTGGAGACCGAGAACGGCTCGCGGACCAGCTTCCTGCGCCCCGACGGCATGACGCAGAGCGTCAAGGCACCGACCGGGCCGACGAGTTGGATGAAGCTGACCATCCTCGACTCCGTCGAGCGCCGCTCCGGGCTGCTGGGCGCGGGCTTCTCCGAGATCGGCCTGCCGGACGTGCAGGTGACCCGGCTCCTCCGGCTGCCCACGGACGCCGAGGACACCGACGCGGGCGCGGACCTCATCTCCCTGCACCGCGCGGCCGACGGCACGGAGGCCGGCCTGCACCGCCGCTTCGCCACGGCCACAGCGGGGACGTACGAGGTGAAGGCGAGCGCGACCACCGTGCCGGGCGCGGAGCTCGACAAGCTGCTGTACGAGGTCGCCCCCGACCAGGACGACCGCATCGTCGCCACCGCCGACTCCACCGCGGCCCTCGGCACCGGACTGTCGGCCCGCAACCTCACCGACGGCGACCTGACCACCGCCTGGATCGCGGGCGACCGCCCCACCATCCACCTCAGCTGGGACGGCGAACAACCGGTGAGCGAACTGGTACTGGCCCCCGCCGGAGGCCTGGCCACCCGCCCCACCGAGGTCGCCATCAGCTCCCCGGACGGCTCGACGACCGCCGGCGTCGACGAGAACGGCTGGGTCCGCTTCCCGGCCATCACCACCGACCGCCTCGACATCACCATCACCGACACGGCCCCGGTCACCCTCTACAACCCGGTCGTCGACGAGAATCTGCGCCTCCCGGTGGGCCTGACCGAGGCCTACATCCCGTCCCTCGACCAGTACCGCACGCCCCAGCCCCGCGACACCCGCACGTTCTCCCTCCCCTGCGGTGAGGGACCCGTGGTGTCGGTGGACGGCGAGCTGTACCGGACCAGCGTGAAGGGCACGGTGGCGGACCTGCGCGAGCGCCGCCCGGTGTCCGTGACGCTCTGCCAGGAAGGCCGCTCCGACCCTGAGTTGGACCTGTCGGCCGGCGCCCACCGCGTCGAGGGCGGCGACGCCGGACCCCTGACCCTCACCGACCTGACCCTGACCCGCGGCACGGTCACCGAACCCACCCCGGCCGGCCGGGACCTGAAGATACGGGACTGGCTCGGCGACCGCCGCGAGGTCACGGTCGGCTCGGGCGCGGCCACCTATCTGACGACGTACGAGAACTTCAACGACGGCTGGAAGGCCACGCTGAACGGCAAGGAGCTGTCGTCGGTACGGCTCGACGGCTGGCAGCAGGGCTGGCGCATCCCGGCCGGAGCGGGCGGCACGGTCAAGCTGTCGTACGAACCGGCGGTGACCTACGACGGTGCCCTCATCGGCAGTGGTGTGGCGCTGCTGCTCCTGCTGGGCCTCGCCCTGTGGCGGCGGCACGCCCCCAACCCCGACGAGCCGCAGCCGGTGGCGCCACCGCCCGGGCTGTGGCTGGGGACGGTCGCGCTGACGGTGGTGGGCGTGGTGATCGCCGGCTGGTTCGCCCTGCTGGTCCCGGCACTGGCGCTGCTCGCGTACCGACGGCATGCCTGGCTGGTCCCGATCGCGTTCGTGGCCCTCGCGGGGGCGGGGATCGCGGCGGCGACGGGGGCCGGTGAGCCGGTGGCGATGGGCGAGGGGGCGTTCAGCCGGGCCGCCCAACTGCTGGCGCTGATCGGGTTGTTCGCGGCGGTGGTGAGCGTGCGCGAGCCGGATTCGCAGGCTCCGACACGGCAGTTGCCCAGGGTCGAGGGGGGAGAGAAGACGTGAACGTGCGGACCATTCCGTTCCCGGTCGTGGACGAGGTCGCCCGGCACTGCCTCCAGGAGGAGGAACCGGAGACCGTCCACATCGAGGTCCACCTCCCGGGCCGCCTGGACCCGGCGGGCCTGCGCAAGGCCTTCCACGAGGCCCTGCTGCGCCACCCGCGCATCCTCGTGCGGGAGGCGCGGGGGCGCTGGTACCGACGCCGCTACGAGTGGGAACTGACCGAGCGCCCGGACGTGGAGGTGGTGACGTTCCCGGCCCCGGGGAGGGACGCACTGCGGGACGCACGGACACGCGCGCTGACGACGGCCCCACCCCTGACGGATTCACCGCCGGTGCGCTTGGAGGTGGTGGAGGGGGCGGGCCGGGCGGAGGGCAGCGAGGCGACGGACGCGGTCGGCGCTGTGAGCGGCGTTCACATCAGCAGCGGCTCTCATCCATCTGCCGTTGCTGCGGGCAGTCGTGCCGCTGGGGCGGCACGGGTGGGCGCAGCGGCACCCCGCCAGCGCGGGCAAGCGAAACCCACCCCAGCCCAGCGCCAAGGCACGGTCCTGTTCCTCACCGTCAACCACACCGCCCTCGACGGCCCGGCCTGCCTCCGCGTCCTCGCCACCGCAGCCGAGATCTACAGCGGCAAGGACAACTCCCCCACCGCACCCCCCACCCGCACCCCCGAGGCCCCCCGCGACGAGACACCGGCCCCCTCCAACTGGTCACCCCCCGCCCGAGTAGCCCCCGGCACCCCCGAACCCTCCCCCGGCAACGGCATGCTCGTCACCGAACTCCCCCTCCCCCACCGCCCCAAGGGCGCCCCCTACACCGTCAACGACCAGCTCATGGTCACCACGGCCCTGACGATCGCCCACTGGAACAGGGAACACGGCGCCCACCCCCGCCCCCTCCGCATCACGATGCCGGTGGACGACCGCCCCCGGGACCTCACCATGCCCATCGGCAACGGCACCCGCCTGGTGGAAGTCCCGTTCGCGCCAGACGAGTTGAAGACCTCCGACATCCAGGGCCTCCTCACCCGCACCGCCACCCGCACCCGAGCCCTGAAGTCCCTCCCCCGCCCCCAACTGGGCCACGGCGCAGCCCTTCTCACCGCCCCCGTCACCCCCGTGGCGTGGCGAGCCGCACTCACCCGGGGCCTGCGCCGCGCCGCCGCCCCCTGGACGTCCACGACCCTCCTCAGCAACATCGGCCGCATCCCGTACCCCCTGGACTTCGGCGAGGAGGCGGGCCGCGCGCACGCGGTGTGGTTCTCGGCGCCGGCCAGGATGCCGCGCGGCCTGACCGTCACCACCGCGTCCACGGCCGGCCGGCTGCATCTCGCCCTGCGCTGGTCGCGGTCCCTGCTCAGCCACGGCGACGGCGCCCATCTGCGCGACCTGTTCGAGCACTACTTGCACACCACGGACGTGGAGCAGTCATGACCACCGCCCAGACCGACCGCGCCCCGGCCAGGCCCCGCGAACTGCGCGACTTCTACGAGAACCCCGCCGTCCCGGTCGCCTCCGGCACCCCGCGCAGCCTCCGCCAGGCCCGCATGCTGGCGACCGCACTCCGGACGCGCCCCGCGCAGACGATCCTGGACATCGGCTGCGGCGACGGAACGGCCGCGGCCACCGCCGCGCCCCTCCTCCCCGGTCACCACCTCGTCGGCGTCGACTGGTCCCAGGACGCCCTGCGCCGCGCCCGCACCCGGATCCCGTACGCCGTGCGCGGTGAACTCACCGGCGGAGGACTGCCGTTCGGGACCGGGTCCGTCGATGCCGTGCTGTTCAGCGAGGTCGTCGAGCATCTCGTCGACCCGGACGCGGCGATGGACGAGATCCGGCGGGTGCTGCGCCCGGGCGGTCATCTCATGCTGTCCACCCCGAACCTGGCCGCCTGGTACAACCGCGCCCTGCTGCTGGCCGGGGTCCAGCCGGTGTTCTCCGAGGTCAGTCTGCGGGCGATCCACGGGCGCCCGGGACGCGAGGTCGTGGGGCATCTGCGGCTCTACACCGCCCGCGCGCTGCGGGAGTTCGTCGCCGCGGCCGGCTTCACCGTCGTACGCCTGGAAGGTGCGCCCTTCCACGGCGTACCGCGTCCGCTGCGGCCGTTGGACCGGCTGGCGTGTCGCAGACCGTCGCTCGCTTCGATCCTGTTGTTGCACGCGCGGAAGACCTAGGGGGCGTGGGCGATGTGGTGGGGAGTGGCGGCGGCCCTGTTGGCGAACACCCTGTACAGCATCGGTTTCGTCCTGGAGAAACGGGCGCTCACGTCGTTGCCCGAGGTGTCGATCCGGCAACCCGCCCGGCTGCTGCGGCTCGTGCTCGGCAGCCCGCTCTGGATCGGTGGTTCGCTCGCGCTGGCCGCCGGGTTCGGGGCGCAGCTCGTGGTCTACCGGACGCTGCCGATCGCCGCCGCGCAGGGCATCTTCGTCTCCGGTCTGGTGCTGCTGGTGCTGCTGTCGGCGCGGCTGCTGGGCGAGGAGACGACCGGGCGGGAGCGGTACGCGCTCGCGGCGATCCTCGGGGCGCTGCTGATGGTGGTGCTGTCGCTGGACGAGCGCGCGGACGCGGTCAGTCAGGCGGCTCCCTACCCGTTGATCCTGCTGGTGTGCGTGCCGTCGCTGGCGGGCGGGGTGTGGCTGTACGGGGCGGCGGAGCGCCGCTCCCGGCACCGGCACCGGCTGCCGACGACCGGTGTCGAGTACGGCGTGGCGGTGGGCCTGCTCTACGGGGTGAGCTCGCTGGCCATCAAGGGGGTGTCGACGCGGCTGACCTCAAGTGGGCTCGGGTCGGCGGTGGTCGACGTCCTGCGCTCTCCCTATCCGTATCTCCTGCTGTTCACCGGCGCGTTCGGGCTCGTCATGTCGCAGGCGGCGCTGCAACGGTGCCGTGCCTCGCTGATCGTGCCGGTGTGCACGACGGTGACCTGCCTGTTCACGGCGGTGCTCGGCACGCTGTCGTTCGGCGAGACCCTGCCGCACGACCCGCTGCGGCTCGCCCTGCGCCTCGCGGGCACGCTCCTCGCCGTCGCCGTCCTGCTGTCCATGCCCCGGCACGACCAGCAACTCGACCCTCAACCCCCCATCGGTGCCAAGGAGTTGACACCCCCATGAATCCCGACGACCCGCTGTTGCGGATATTGGCGTGCCCGCTCGACAAAGGACCGCTGCACCTCGTCCTGCCGGACGGCCCGGCGGCACCGGACGAGGTCCTCTACAACCCGCGGCTGCGCCGCCGCTACCCGATCGTGGACGGCATCCCGCAGTTGCTGCCCGCTTCCGGGGAGCAGGTGTCGGACGACGAGCACGAGGACCTGATCAAGCGGATGGCGCGAACAGCAGGGGAGACGGGGACGACGGGGACGGCCTCATGACGCTGGCCGCGAGGATCGCCCCGCTGCTGCCCGACCGGCTGGTGGCCGCCGTGGCCCGGGCGGTGTATCCGCGCTTCGAGCCGGAGCTGGCCCGGCTGCCCGAGCTGTGCCCGGAGGGGTGCGGCACGGCCGTGGACGTCGGCGGCTGGTACGGCCCCTGGACGCGCCGCCTCGCGGGGCGGGCCCGCCGGGTGGTGACCGTGGAGCCGGTGCCGCGGCTGGCACGGCTGCTCGCCGCGACCGCCCCGCCCAACGTCCGGGTCGTGCAGGCCGCCGCGGCCGAGCGCCCCGGCACCGCCCGGCTCTGGCTGCCGCCGGACGACACGGGCGAACGCGGGGTGTCCTCGCTGGTCCGCCGGGACATCCACCAGCGGGCGCTGCCCGTCGGCTGTGTCACCCTCGACGAACTCGGGCTGAAGGACGTCGGGTTCATGAAGGTCGACGTCGACGGCAGCGAGCTGGCGGTGCTGCGCGGCGCGACGGGCATCCTGGCCCGTGACCGCCCGGCGCTCTTCGTCGAGTTGGAGTCCCGTATCCAGCCGATCGGTCCGGTGGTGACGTATCTGGCGCTGCTGGGCTACGAGGGCTGGGTGCTGCCGGGCGACGCCTGGGTGCCGCTGCGCTCCTTCCCGCTGGAGGCCCACCAGGAGGGCGCCTCGTACGTCGTCTCGCACGGTCTGCTGCGGCGCGTGCTGCCGTTCCGGGGACCGCGGTACGTCAACTCGGTCCTGTTTCTCCCGGACGGCCGCGGTCCTGCCGGTCCCGTCGGCGACCATGGGACGCATGCCCTCCGCAAAGCCCCCCGCCAGCCCCTTCGGCCCCGCTGACTTCCAGCTGGTCCTGCTGCGCCGCATGGCCGACCACAACCCGGACCTGGTCGAGGACGCCCGCCGGGAACTCGGCGCCTCGCTCGCCGAGATGCGCGAGGCCAACAAGCGTTGGCAGGCCATGCTGCACTCTCCCCGTGCGCGTGCCGCCGCCTCCCGCTACCGCTCGGTCCTCGGCACCCCCGAGTCGGTCCTCACCCGCAAGGTCGGCGACATGGAGTGCGAGGCCTGGCTGTGGCCGCTGCCGCTCTGGCCCGATCTGCGCTTCGAGGTGCTGCTGGCACCGACCGGGTCGGCGGTGTGGAACGAGTGGCTGGTCCGGGCACCGGGGGCGCCCGGCCCCAACCTGCGCACCCTGGAGGACCTCACCCCCTGGTCGTGCACGGTCGACGAGGCCGCCCGCGCCTTCGCCCCGGCCCGCCCCCTGGAGGGCACCGCCCCGACGAGATGGGGGCTGGCGTTCACGGCCCCGGACGCGGAGGGCGTACGACGGGAGTGCGCGGCGGAGTTCACCTGGGGGCTGCTGCAACGGCTGGCGGTGCGCTGAGCACCGTACAGACATGGTCACGCGCAGCCCTCGTACGGACGTACTCGATCACCTCTGACCCATGTCCGCTCCCGCACGGGCAGAGAAAAGGGACAATGCCGGACATGCGGTGGCCGTCGCTCCACATCGTCCTACGGTCCGAAGGTGAGTTCTCAGCCGAGGCGGCCCGTGGGAGGCGACCAGATGACCGAGACGACCGAGCATCCGGACCCTCCCGGCCGGACCGTGCCGGTCGAGCGGCTGAAGATGGGCGACCACGCCTGCATGGCGCTGCGCGGGAGCGAGCCGCCGTGGAAGGTCTTCACCGCGTACACCCGCACCAGCCTGGCCCGCGGCGAGAAGGTCCTGCTCGTCATGGACCCGGACGACCTGGCCGACGACGATGTGGTCTCCCTCCTGGACGACGGCGACGGCCGCGTCACCGAGGCCCGGCACAGCGGCCAGCTCGCCCTCAAACGGAACACCGAGATGTACGTCCCCGACGGCCGCTTCCGCGAGGACCGCACGATCGGCCTCTACACCGACGAGGTCGACCGCGCCCAGAGCGAGGGCTGGGCCGGACTGCGGCTCACCGCCGACATGAGCTGGGCGCCACGGGTCGGGATCGACCACGACCGGCTGCTGGACTACGAGGCCTCCGTGGCGCCGCTGTTCGCCGATCCGCTGTTCACCGCGATCTGCTGGTACGACCGGGAACGCTTCGGCGACCGGCTCCTCCACGACATGGGCAAGGTGCATCCGCTGCGGGTCATGGAGAACCTCGCCGAACTGGAGGTCACCCCGACCGCGGACGGCGGCCGGATCGCCGGGTCCGCGGGCCTCGACACCCGCACGCAGTTCGTCGAGGCCCTGCGCGACGCGCTGAGCCGCGGCAACTCCTCCGGGCCCGTCCGGCACGTCCTCGACCTGCGGGACCTGTGCTTCATGGAGGCGCACTGCGCCTGGCAGCTGATCAGCCTCGCCGGGTCGCTGCCGCCCGGCAGCGAGGTCACCGTGCGGTGCGGGGAGCTGCTCGGGATGGTGCTGCGGCAGCTGGGCGCCGACGGGGTGCCGCAGCTGGTGATCGGCGTGGAGGTCGATGAGGTGGCGGTGTGAGCCGGGGGGCAGGCAGAGGTGTTGGAGGTGGCGGCGATGCGTTTGTGCACGGGTCGGCGGAACTACACGTGGCGGCGGGCAGGTTGGGGTACCAGGTCATGGAGACGGGGCCGGGTCTGCCTGCGCCGACACTGAGCGGGCAGGACGAAGTCAGCTGTGGTTGGGCAACGCCCTTCAGGGGCGCGGGGAACTGCGCGACCAGCCACAACGGCGCCGCACTCAGCAGTCAACCGCCCCCCCTCCCACCCCTCGCACTGAACCACGCAGCCACCTGCGACCGATTACTGAACCCCAACTTCACGAGTATCCGCTCGACATGCCCCTCGGCGGTGCGCTGGGCGATGACCAGCGCGTCGGCGATCTGCCTGTTGGTCCGGCCCTGTGTGATCAGCTCGGCGACCTGGGTCTCCCGTCGAGTCAACACGACATCGTCCGGCGGGACTTCGCTCCCCTGCCGGGGAACCCGCCGCGCCGCCTCCCCCAGCGCATAGGCGACGACCTCGTCCACAGCCAACCCACCGCCCCGCCGATACGCCCGCTCATACGCCGGGCCCCCCAACGCCTCCCGGCCCGGCGGAATGGGCGGCTCCCCCGGATTGCCGCCGATGTCACGCCAGATCCGGTCGACCGCGCCCCGCAGCACCCCCACCCGCTCGGCCGACCCCGCGAGCGCCGACGCCTCCGCCGCGGCGAGCAGGTCCAGCGTGCGGGCGAGGCTCTGGTGCTGCTTGACCGTGTACGGCAGCCGCAGACAGGCCCGCGCCTGCTCGGCGGCGCTGTCGTACTCGCCCATCGCCCAGTGCGCGAGCGCGAGGGTGCGCAACGCCCAGCCCCGCGCCCACTGTTCGCCGTGCGCCTCGCACAGCGCGATCGCCTCCCGGCACAGCGGCACCGCCTGCTCCGGCCGGCCGCGGCTGACCAGGGTGCAGGCCAGTTCGATGCGGGTGAGGACGACGAAACTGGCCAGCGCGGCACGGGACTTGCCCGGTGTGAGCAGCCCGGCCGGGACGGGCGGCGGTGTGGGCACCGGCAGTTCGTCGTCGGCCGCAGTACGGGGTGCCGCGGTGCCCGCGAGGACGGCGGCGGAGCGGGTGTGCACCAGCGACATGATCGCGCCCGCCCACATGGCCCGGGTCAGCGTGTCGTCCGGACGCGCCCCGGCCTCCAGCGCCCGGTCCATCCAGTGCCGGCCCTGGCCCCAGATGCCGTCGGCGACCCAGTGGAACCACAGTGACGAGGCGAATCGCAGCCCGTGCCGGGCCTCGCCCGGGGTGGTGAGGCAGAAGTCCAGGGCGGAGCCGATGCTGTGCCGGTCGGCCTGCAACCGGTCGGTGATCCCGGCCTGGTCCGGACCGAACCAGCTCCGCTCGTACTCGGCGGCCAGCCGCGCGAAGTGGTCCCGATGCCGGCGCCGGGTCACGGTGACCTCGCCGAGCTCCGCCAGCTTCTCCCGCCCGTAGTCGCGCAGGGAGACCAGCAGCCGGTAGCGCACCTGCCCGCCGGACTCCTCACGGACCAGCACCGACTTGTCGACCAGTCCGGCGACGGCGTCGAGGACGTCCGCGGAGTCGATGCCCTCGCCCGCGCAGACCGCCTCCGCGGCAGCCAGGTCGAAGCTGCCGACGAACACCGACAGCCACGCCCACACCAACTGCTCCTGCGCGGTGCACAGTTCGTGGCTCCAGTCGACGGCGGAGCGCAGGGTGCGGTGCCGGGGCGCGGAGGCGGGGCTGCCGCCGGTGAGCAGCCGGTAGCGGTCGTCGAGCCGTTCGACCAGCCGGTCCACACCGAGCGAGCGGACCCGCACCGCCGCCAGCTCGATGGCGAGGGGCAGCCCGTCGAGGCGGCGGCACAGCCGGGCCACGGCCGCCTGGTTGCCCTCGCCGACGGTGAAACCCGGGACGACCGCGGCCGCCCGGTCGGCGAACAGCCTGAGCGCCGGGAAGCGTTCGGCGGCCACCGCGCCCGTCGTGACCTCCTCCGGCGCGGGCGCGGACAGCGGCGGCACCTCGAAGAGCCGCTCACCGGCAAGGCCGAGCCGGTGCCGGCTGGTGGCCAGCACCCGCACCCCCTCGGTCGCGGCCAGCACGGTCGCCGCGAGCACGGCACAACTGCGCAGCAGATGCTCGCAGTTGTCGAGGACGATCAGCACCTGCCGCTCCCGCAGATACTCCACCAGGACGTCCAGCGGCGGCCGTACGCTCTCGTTGCGCACGCCGAGGGCCTCGATCACGGCGTGCGGTACGAACGCCTCGTCCTGCAACGCGGCCAGCGGCACCAGCCACACCCCGTCGGGAAAGACCCGGGCGACCTGCCGCGCCACATGCCCGGCGAGCCGCGTCTTGCCCACCCCGCCCGGCCCGGTCAGCGTCAGCAGCCTGCCCGCCGACAGCAACCGCCTGACCTCCGCCGCCTCGTCCCGGCGCCCCACGAAGCTCGTCAGCTCCGTGGGGAAGCCGGACGTACGCCGCGCCTCTGATCCGCCCACGACCAGTCACGCCCTCTGTAGTGGTCCCCGCACGTGCTGTTGTCCCCCGCAGGGTAGGCACCTGCCGCCCAGGTGAGGCGCGGTTCTCGGAATTGCCGCCTCTACGGGTGACCAGGGGTTGCGTACGGCGCCCCGGCCGCGCTCAGCACCGCCTCCACCACCCGCGGCAGCGACCGCGGGTGCAGGAACAGGAAGAGGTTCGGCTCGACGAGCTCCAGCTCCATCACCACCGGCGCCCCGTCGTCCCCGTCCACCAGGTCCACGCGCGCGTACAGCAGCTCCTGGGCGTCCGGTACGGCGGCCAGGGCCCGCTCGGCGACGTCCAGCTCGGCCGGGGTCGCCGTCCACGGCTCCAGACCCGGGTGGGCGACCTTGTCCGCGTCGAAGGCCGTGCCGGGCGCGAGGACGGCCCGCTTCCGGCTGGCGTGCAGCAGCCGCCCGCCGAAGAACTGAAGCGCCCGCTCCCCGGCGGCGTCGATGCCGCGCATGTACGGCTGGATCATCGCGGTGAACCCCTCCGCGTGCATCCGCTCCAGATGCCGTACGGCGGTGTCGTGCTGCCCTGCCGTGTACCGCGCGGCATAGCGCGCCCCGGCCCCGGAGGTCGGCTTCACGACGTACTCGTGATCGCCCGGCAGCTCGACGGCGTCACCCGGCGCGAGATACGAGGTGGGCACGGTCGGCACGCCGGCCGTGGCCAGCTCCCCCAGGTACCGCTTGTCGCTGCTCCAGCGCACGATGTCGGCGGGATTGGCGAGCCGGGTCGCCTTGCCGACCCGTTCGGTCCACGCCGTGAACTCGGCGGCCCGCCAGCTGTAGTCCCAGGTCGACCGGATGAGGACCAGGTCGTAGCCGCCCCAGTCGACCTCGGCGTCGTCCCAGAACACGGCCTCCGCGTCGGCCCCGGCGGCCCGCAGCGCGTCCACCAGCACGGGCAGGTCGCGGTCGCGGGAGGGCTCGGGCCGGGGGTCGTAGGTGGCGAGGGCGACTCGGGGCACGGGTGGGTCCCTTCGGGTGGGTGTACGCATGGATGTACGCGGTCCCGGCAGGCTAACCGGAGGCTCCGCAACCGCGGCAACCCGTTTGACCTTCCCCCTTGGTGAAGCCCCAGCATCGGGGACGGGAACCGGAAGGGGAGGTGGTGGCGCGTGCTGACGATCGGCGCCTTCGCGAAGGCGAGCCGGCTGTCGCCCAAGGCCCTGCGGCTGTACGACGAACTGGACCTGCTGCGCCCTGCCCGGGTCGACCCGGACACCGGCTACCGCTATTACACGCCGGCCCAGCTGGAGCAGGCCCGGCTGGTGGCCTGGCTGCGCCGGATCGGGATGCCGCTGGCCCGCATCCGCGAGGTGTGCGCGCTCGCGCCGGAGGCAGCCGCCGGGGAGATCCGCGCGTACTGGCAGCGGGTGGAGGCGGAGACGGCCCAGCGCCGGGACCTGGCCGCCTTCCTGATCGACCACCTCACGACCGACGGGCGACGGGAAGAGGCCCCCATGCTGGAACTGCGCTACGCCGCCCCCTCGGACACCGGCCGGGTCCGCCCGCAGAACCAGGACACGGTGTACGCGGGCGGCCGCCTGCTCGCCGTCGCGGACGGTTTCGGGCCCGGGGGCGCGCCGGTGAGCCGGGCGGCCGTGGAAGCACTGAGGACGCTGGAGACACGGGAGATCCCGGCCGGTGACGTGCTCAACCTCCTTCAGGAGACGGTGCACGGCGCGGGCGACGCGGACGAGAGCGACTCGGGAACCACCCTCACCGCCCTCCTGTGGACGGACTCCCGCCTCGCCCTGGTCCACATCGGCGACTCCCGCGCCTATCTCCTGCGGGACGGCGCCCTGTTCCGCATCACGCACGACCACACCCTCGTCCAGTCCCTGATCGACGAGGGCCGGCTGACCCCGGAGGAGGCCGGCTCGCACCCCCGGCGCACCTTCCTCCTCAAGGCCCTCGGCACCGCGGCCCCGGACCTGCGCCTCCACGACGCGGCCCCCGGCGACCGCTACCTCCTCTGCTCCGACGGCCTGTCGAGCGTCGTCCCCGACGCCCGCATCCGCACCGCCCTCACCACCGCCGCCACACCGGAAGCGGCCGTCCACACCCTGATCGACGCGGCGAACGAGGCGGGCGGCCCGGACAACGTCAGCTGTGTGGTGGCGGATGTGGTGACGACTGGGGCGTCCTGACGCCGGAGGTCGACCGTGAGTGTTTCTTCCGGCAGTCGATGGTGTACGGAGGGATCGTGGTGGTTGACCTGACGGACGAAGGAGTACGCCGCGTGTCCTCTCTCTTCCCGGCCCTGACCGGCGACCGGACCGACCGACCCGCGCTGCGGTTCGGCGATCGTTCCCTGACGTACGGCGAGCTCGCCGCCGCCACCGCTGCCCTCGCGGGACGGATCGGCGACGCGGGCAGAGTGGCGGTCTGGGCAACGCCGGCGCTGGAGACCGCGGTGGCGGTGGTGGCGGCCCTGGAGGCCGGTGTGGCCGCCGTGCCGCTCAACCCCAAGTCCGGCGAGAAGGAACTCGGGCACATCCTGTCCGACAGCGCGCCGAGTCTCGTCCTCGCCGCCCCGGACGACGAACTCCCGCCTCCACTCAGGGACTTGGACCGCGTGGATGTCGACGTGCGAGCCTCCGGCTCCCGCCCCGACGAGCACGCCACCGAGGCCGACCCCGCCCTGATCGTCTACACCTCCGGCACCACCGGCCCGCCGAAGGGCGCGGTCCTCCCCCGCCGGGCGATCACCGCCACCCTGGACGCGCTCGCGGACGCCTGGCAGTGGACCGGCGACGACGTCCTCGTGCACGGCCTGCCCCTGTTCCATGTGCACGGCCTGGTCCTCGGCATCCTCGGCCCGCTGCGCCGCGGCGGATCGGTACGCCACCTGGGCCGGTTCACCACGGAAGGCGTGGCACGGGAGCTGAACGCCGGTGCGACGATGCTGTTCGGGGTGCCGACGATGTACCACCGCATCGCCCAATCCCTGCCGGAAGAACCGGAGTTGGCGAAGGCGCTGGGCCGGGCCCGCCTCCTGGTCTCCGGCTCCGCCGCCCTCCCCGTGCACGACCACGAGCGCATCACGGCCGCGACGGGCCGCCGGGTGATCGAGCGGTACGGCATGACGGAAACGCTGATGATCACCAGCGTGCGCGCGGACGGCGAGCCGCGCGCGGGCACCGTCGGCGTGCCGCTGCCAGGCGTGGAGCTGCGGCTGGTGGAGGAGGACGGGGCGCCGATCACGTCGTACGACGGCGAGACGGTGGGCGAGATCCAGGTGCGCGGGACGAACCTGTTCACGGAGTACCTCAACCGTCCCGACGCGACGGCCGCCGCGTTCACGGCGGACGGCTGGTTCCGCACCGGGGACATGGCGGTGCGTGATCCCGACGGGTACGTCCGGATCGTCGGCCGCAAGGCCACCGACCTGATCAAGAGCGGCGGTTACAAGATCGGGGCGGGTGAGATCGAGAACGCGCTGCTGGAGCACCCGGGCGTGCGGGAGGCGGCTGTGACGGGTGAACCGGACGCGGACCTGGGCGAGCGGATCGTCGCCTGGATCGTGCCGACCGATCCCCAATCACCGCCGCAGGCCGATGAGTTGGCGAATCATGTCGCCCGCCGCCTCGCCCCGCACAAGCGCCCCCGTGTCGTCCACCACCTGGACGCCCTCCCCCGCAACGACATGGGGAAGATCATGAAGCGGGCCCTGCATGCCTGAGCGTCTCTCCGCCCGCGCCACCCTCGCCCTCGTCACCGACGACTCCACCTTCACCGAACTCCCGGCTCCTACCGAAGATTTCCCGCCCGACGGGCCGCTCGGCTGGCAGGGCTACGACGCCTCGCGCGCCCGCGCCGCCGAACGCACCGGGGAGCAGGAGTCGGTCGTGTGCGGCACGGGGCGGGTCGAGGGCACCCGGGCCGTGCTGATCGCCTTCGAGTTCGGCTTCCTCGGCGGCTCGCTCGGCGTCCGCACCGGTGACCGCCTTGAGGCGGCGTACGCGTACGCGCGCGAACACCGGCTGCCGGTCGTCCCGTTGGTCGCCACGGGCGGCAGCCGGATGCAGGAGGGCATGCTCGCGCTCACCCAACTCCAGCGGGTGGCACGCCAGTCGGCGCTCACCCGGGAGGCGGGCCTCGCGCAGATCGCCGTCCTGCGCGACCCGACGACCGGTGGCGGCTGGGCCACGCTGGGCGCCGGTGCCGACGTCACCCTCGCCCTGCCCGGCGCCCAGGTCGGCTTCGCCGGTTCCCGGGTCCGTCCGGCGGACGCGGACCCGGCGGCGTACACGGCGGAGGCGCAGGTCGCGGCGGGTGCGGTGGACGCGGTCGTACCCCCGGGCGAGCTGCGGGAGGTGCTGGGCCGCTGGCTGCGGCTGCTGACGCGGCCGAGCGGCGACCCGGCCCCGGTGCCCGCCCCGCTCGGCGCGCCGGACCTGCCCGCGACCGGCTGGGAGGCGGTGAGCCGGGCCCGCTCCCCACAACGACCGCGCGCCGTCGCCTACTTGGACGCCTACTTCACACACCGCCTGCCCCTCTCCGGCGACCGCTGCGGCGGCACCGACCCCGGCATGCTCTGCGGTTTCGGCGAACGGGAGGGCCGTACGATCGCGTACGCGGCGCAGGACGGGACGGCGACCCGGCCGGCCGGATACCGCACCGCGACCCGGCTGATCCGGCTGGCGGACCGGCTCGGCATCCCGGTGCTGACGCTGGTGGACACGCCCGGCGCCGCCAATGACGCGGAGGCCGAACGGCAGGGCGTCGGCGCGGCGATCGCGGACCTGTTCCTGACGGTCGCCGCCGCCCGCACCCCGGTCACCACCCTCCTCGTCGGCGAGGGCGGCTCCGGCGGCGCCCTGGCCCTCGCGTCCCCCGGCAGCACCTGGGCCACACCGGACAGCTACTTCTCGGTGATCGCCCCCGAACTCGCCGCGGCGATCCTGAAGCGACCGGCGACGGAGGTCCGGGCGACGGCGGAGCAACTCCGGGTCCGCCCGCAGGACTTGGCGGAACTGGGGGTGATCCGCGAGAAGCGGTGACCCCACATGTGCCCCCGGACCCCGGCGTGCGGAAACCGGGACAACGCGTGCTGTCGTCCCGGACAATGGGAACGACTCGGTACAGCACACGACGGGGGCGTCATGGACGGCATGGTCGAGTTCAAGACCGGTGACGGTGCGGTGATCGCGGTGGAGGCCGCCGACGAAGGGGCGGGTGCGCGCCTGGTCTCGCGGGACGGGACCGTCCAGGCGGCCCGCACCTTCGAGGCCGCGCTCGACGGGGTCCGCTCGGCGGCCGAGGCGGCACTCCGCGTGTTCCGCGAGGGCGCGCTCCAACCGGACGGCGTGGAGATCGAGTTCGGGGTGAAGCTGAGCGCGGAGACGGGCGCGATCATCGCGAAGGGGTCGGCCGAGGGGCATCTGGTCGTCAAGTTGACCTGGTCTCCGTCGACATCATGACCGGCGCTGAGTGGCACGCCCGCGTCGAGTGCGCGGGCGAGGTGGCCGGCGCGGGCTTCCTGGTGGCCCCCGGCACCGTGCTGACCTGCGCCCATGTGGCACTCGACCGAGGCCCGCTCACCGTGTCCTTCCCGCAGCGCCCGGGCTCACCGGCCGTACCGGCCCGGGTCGTCGCGCACGGCGACTGGGCGGGCGGCCCCACCGACCCGGGCGATCTGGCCGTGCTGGAGCTGACCGAGGACATCGGTATCGCCCCGGCCGCGCTGGCCCCGGCCGCCGGCGCGCACGGCGACCGCAAGCTCGTCGCGTACGGCTTCCCGGCGGGCTACGACGAGGGCCAGCTCGCCGAGTACCGCACCACGGGCCCGGTCTACGTCAGCGGTGAGTGGATCCAGCTGGAGGCCTGGAGCGGGCACGGGCAGCCGCTGGTCGCCGGTTTCAGCGGTGCCGCGGTCGTGCTGGTCGAGACGGGCGAGGTAGTCGGCATGGTCACGGCGGCGGCGGGGGGCAAGGGGGTCCTGTCGGGCCGGATGATGCCGACCGATGTGATGCGCCGCCACTGGCCGGGCCTGGAGGGCCTGGTCCCGGCGCCGGGCAGCGGCGCGCTCGCCGCCCGCCGCCGACTGCGGGCCCTGGTCGAGCGGGCGGTCCGCGTGGGCCTGGACTGCGATCCCGAACGCCTCTACAACGACACCATCGCCGGCGAGATCGCCCCGCAGCCCCCGCCCGAGGGCTTCGACTCGCTGTGGTCGGCGGCCTGGTTCGTACAGAGCGAGCTCGACGATCCCGCGATCGTGGCACGGTTCACCGACCGGCTCGCCGCCCTCCTCGGCCCACGCCCCGCACCCCGCCGTACGGCACCCGTCTGGGCGCCGATCCTGATCGAGCTGGGGCACAGCGGCGCGGGCGAGGACCTGGTGTGCGTGCAGGTGTCGGCGTACAGCGGCGGGCGCCGCCACCCGGTCGCGTGCGACACCGTGCCGTACAGCCAGCTGCGGGCGTACGTCCAGGACCGTATCGACGCCGCGTTCCGTCATGTCCCGCCCGACGCCGACGAGTTGATCGCCTTCGCGCTGCCCCGCGACTGGCTCGACTGGCCGGTCGACCGCTGGGAGAGCGACCCCGACGACGACACCCCGCTCGGTCTCGCCGTCCCCGTCGTCGTCACCGACCACGCCCGTCGCAAGGCCCGCACCCGGCACGCCCTGACCCGCGCCTGGCAGCGCCTCGACAACGGCTCCGGCGCCCGGGTGCACAAGGTGCGGTGCGGCTGCCCGGGCAAGCCGAGCGAACTCCGGCTGGCGCTCACGGAGTCGGAGCCCTGCCTCGCGGGTTTCGCCGCCGCCCCCGGCACCGACCGTACCCGGGAACACTTCCGGACCTCGGTCATAGCCCCGGCCCCGGTGGTGGTGTGGTCCCGCCGTGGCTGCGCGGCGGAGTCCGACTGCGCGGATGCCTGCCCCGGCAGCGCGTTCCTCGACAAGCTCGACGCCCATGCCGCCCGGGTACGCCCCGCCGATCTCCCGCGCAGCGTCCTCGCCCTGCGTCGGAAGGCCGCCACCCAGGACGGCCACTGGGCGACGGACATCCAGCTCCTCTGGGACGACCCGCGCTGCTTCACGGACCCGCACGAGGAGGGGGCGCATATGCGATCACCGGTGGCGGGGACGGGAGTTGAGGCCGAGGCCGGGGCAGGCGCGCGGACTCCGCCCCAGCTGGACGCCGTACGCCCGCAACTCCCCCCTCCCGCCCCCAGGTTCCCTGTCGCCTGAGCCCGTCCGCCGATCGGAGACCCGCACCATGCCGCACTGGTCCGTCTACACCGGCAACAGCGAACCGCACGACGGCATCACCGAGTTGCCCGCGCCGCCCCCGTGGCGGGCGTTCGACGGCGGGCCCGCGCTGCCGCCGCCCGGCGACAGCGACGACGACGCGGCCGTCTCACCGGACCGGGTGCACCGCGCCCGCACCTACGTCGCCACCCCGGAGAGCGTCCAGCTGGTCAACGCCGCCCTCTGTCTGCGCCGCCCGCTGCTGGTCACGGGACCGCCCGGCACCGGCAAGTCCTCCCTCGCCTACGCGGTGGCGCGCGAGCTGTGCCTCGGCCCGGTCCTGCGCTGGAACATCACCAGCCGCAGCACCCTCGCCGACGGCCTCTACCAGTACGACCCGCTGTCCCGCCTGTACGCGGCCCGCCCCGGCGGGGAGCGCAAGCACGGCGGCGTCGAGGACCACCTGCGCCTCGGCCCCCTGGGCACCGCGCTCCTCCCCTACGACCGCCCACGCGCCCTCCTGGTCGACGAGCTCGACAAGAGCGACCTCGACCTCCCCAACGACCTGCTGAACGTCCTGGAGGAGGGGCAGTTCGAGATCCCCGAACTGGTCCGCGCGGCCCGCCATTCCACCGACGGCACCGCCCAGGTCCTCGCGGACGGCACCGACACTCCCGTCGGAGTGCGGCGCGGCCGGGTCCGCTGCCGCGCCTTCCCCTTCGTCGTCCTCACCAGCAACGGCGAACGCGAGTTCCCGCCGGCCTTCCTGCGCCGCTGCGTCCGCCTCAAACTCCGCCGCCCCGGCCGCGATCAGCTCACCGACATCGTCCGCGCCCACCTCGGCGCACCGGACACCGAGGCCCAGTCCCTCATCGGCGACTTCCTCGACCGCGCGAACACCGGCGAACTGGCCACCGACCAACTCCTCAACGCCATCTATCTGACGGGCGTGGCAGGTCTGGACGCCGAGTCCCGCGACAAGCTGGCCGAGCAGCTGATGCCGTATCTCAGCGCGACGGCGGACGGCGATGGCTTCTGAGGACGAGGGCATCCGGAACGCAGACGCGATCACCCGGCTCACAGCCGTCCTGACGGCGGCGGCAGGCGCCGCCGAGACTCATGGCCCGGTCCCGCGCGAGCTGGCCGAACTGCTGTGGTTCGCAGGCCAGTTGGGTGCGAGGAAGAGCCACAGGGACAACAGCCCTACGGATACTGCCGTCACCGCCACACGTACGCCGTCCCCGCCGTCCCCGTCGCTTCCTCCCCCCACGCCCACCCCACCACCACTCCCGACCCAACCTCCGCCGCCCACCCCCGACGGCCGCGTCCCCCTCCACGTCCCGCCGCCCGAGCCCCCGAAACCCCCCGGCACCCCTCAACTCCTCGCCCCCGCACCGCCGATGCTCCCCCACCCCCTCGCCCTGCAACGCGCCCTGCGCCCTCTGAAGCGCCCCGTACCGTCCCCCCGCGCCCGCATCCTGGACGAGCGGGCGACGGCCGACCGCATCGCCCGCCTGGGCGCCCGCCCGGACGTCTGGCTGCCGGTCCTGCGCCCCGCACCGGACCGCTGGCTACGCCTGAACCTGGTGTACGACGCGGGCCCCACGATGCCCATCTGGCGCCCACTCGTCCGCGAACTGCACACCACACTGGCCCAGTCGGGCGTCTTCCGCACGGTCACCCTGCACCGCGCCGGCCCCGACGGCCGCGCCCACCAGGTCCCCGCCCCCGCCGACGGCCGTACGGTCACCCTCGTGGTCAGCGACTGCATGGGCCCGCAGTGGCGACCGGGTCCGGCGGGCGACCGCTGGTACGGGACGTTGCGCCGCTGGGCACGCCGGATGCCGCTGGCCGTCGTACAGCCCCTGCCCGAGCACCTGTGGCCGACGACGGCGCTGCCCGCGGAACCGGGCCTGCTGACGGCGCCGTCGGCCGCGGCCCCGAACGCGACCCTCACCTTCACCCCGTACGACGCGGACCAGCCCCCGTCCTCCCCGTCACCCTCCGCCGCGCTCGCCTTGCCGGTCCTCGAGGCGGGTCCGGCGTGGCTGGCCAACTGGTCCGCGCTGATCGCCTCGCCGGGCGGTGCGCGTCTGCCGGGAGCGGCGGCACGGCTGGAGCGGACGCCGCCTCGACCGACCGAGCCCGCCGTCCCGGACATCGCGTCGCTCCCCCCACGCGACCTCGTCCTCCACTTCCGCGCGACGGCGTCCCCGGAGGCCTTCCGCCTCGCCGGCCACCTCTCCCTCTCGGTGCCCACCCTCCCGGTCATGCGCCTGGTCCAACGGGCCCTCGACTCCGATCCCCGTCCCCAGCACCTCGCCGAGGTCATCCTCAGCGGCATGCTCACGGCCGTACCGGGCCCGCCGGGGTCGTACGACTTCCGGCCCGGCGTACGGGATCTGCTGCAACGGACGCTGCCGCGCACCGCTCGGGGGCGGACGCGGGAGTTCCTCGCGCGAGTGGGCGGCTCGATCGACGAGCGGGCGGCGGCCGCGGCCGGCGAGTTCCGGGTGGAGGCGGGCAGCGAGGGCACGGCGTTCGCGACGGTGACGGAGGAGACGGTACGGCGGCTCGGTGGGGGCGGGGCGGAGGGGGAGCGGCTGGTCGGGGGGCGGTATCGGCTCGTCGAATCGCGGGATGTCGGGCGGCGGGCGTGGGAGGCGTTGGACACGCGGACGGGGCAGCCTGTCGGTGTGCACCTGTATCCCGAGCAGGCGGCGCCTCAAGAGCGCTTCCTGCGGGAGGCGCGGGTGCTGTCGCAGTTGCGGCATCCGAATGTGGCACCGGTGGTGGACTTCGGCGTGGAGGGCGGAACGCCTTATCTCGTGACCGAGTTCATGGACGGGGTCACACTGACGGAGCTGAGGGCGGGGAACGGTCCGGAGGTGCCGTTCGAGGTGCTCAGCCGGGTGGCGCGCCAGGGTGTGGCCGGGCTGGAGTTGCTGCACGAGCATGGTTTGGTGCGCGGGCAGCGTGGCGAGACCGCGCTGCTCCTGCTGCCGGACGGCACCCTGGTGATCAGCCGTGTCGCCCTGGGCGAGGAGTCGCTCAACTGGGACGCGGTGGCGGACTTCCACGAAATCGACCTCGTTGTCGAAGACTTGGCGCGCCACATCACGACGCCCATCGGGCTCGAACGGCTCGTCTCCGAGATCGCGGACGCCCCCGCACCCGCCCGGTCGGCCGCTGCCCGACCGCCCGAAGACGCCGGACATGGACCAGAGTTCAGGATGCTCGGCGCCCCGCAGATCGACGCGGAGCCGGTCCGCTTCTCCCCCGAGGCCCAGGCTCTGCTCTGCATGCTGCTCCTCAAACACGGACGCCGCGTGACCCACGCCGAGCTGACCCAGGGCCTCTGGGAGCAAGCCCCCGCCGACAGCACAGCAGTGCAGCGTCGGCTCTCCTCCGAGCTGGGACACCATCTGCCCCCCGGCACTCTCGCCGAACTGTCCGACGGGTACGCCCTGCACATCCCGGACGCCTACATCGACGTACGCCACTGCGAGCAGCTGCTCGCCGCTCGCACCCCCGAACAGCCCCTGCCCACCCAACGCGCCGCGATCCAGCAGGCCTTGAACCTCTGGTACGGCGACCCCCTGGACGGAGTCCCCGGCCCCGCCGCCCAAGCCACCCGCAGCCGCCTCCGTGCCCTCCGTCTCACCCTCTGCGCCACCCGCGCCGAACTCGACCTGGAACTGGGCGACTTCGTCCAAGCGGCCGCCGACCTCGCCCTCCTCGTCCAAGAACACCCGGACCGCGAGGACTTCCGCCGCCTCCACATCCTCGCCCTCAAGAACCAGGGCCGGATCACCGAAGCCCTGGAGGCCTACGAGGCCTACCAGGAGCAGCGGCAGCGGCAGTACACCGACCCGCTGGACCCCCTGGACCCCGTCCTCCAGGAACTTCACCGCGAGCTGCGCGAGGCCGCCGAGCACCCCCGCCCCACGATCGTCTTCGAGCTGCCCCGCGGAGACGACCCCGAGAACCCCCTCGGCGAAACGGTGACCCGTCTCCTGGCCCGCGGCGATCTCCCCTCCCATCAGTACGAGATCCTGGCCCGCGACAACGGCTACGTCGTCCTCACCGAACCTGGCGCGTACATCCTGCCCGTCCTGGTCGCCGTACTGCGCGGACTGCCCGAGCACCTGGCCACGCTCGACGACCCGCCGCAGGTGAGGGTGACGTTCTGGCACAGCCCGTGGTTCGCGGGCGCCGGCCGGCCCATCGTGCCGCCACAGGTGCAGGGCATCCTCGACGAGTCGCGGGCGGAGGTCACCGTACTGGTCTCGCCCACGCTGTACGACGAGTTCGAGGGCAGTTCGGCCGCGGACGCGGGGCGGTTCCGGCCGCTGTGGGCGGCGGGGCAGTCCTCGCCGGTCGCCTGGTACTGCCCGATCCATCTGTCGCCGCCGGAGCCCGGGCCCGCCCCCGGCGAGATCAGCAACCTGATGCGCGGCCCGTTCAGTACCTGGGACGTCCTCCGGCTCGACTCCCCGGCCCCGGGCCGTACAGCGGTCGTGCTCGTCCCGTCCGACGGCCCGATGATGCTGCTCAACCCTGCGCACCCGTGGGGCAAGCGCCCGCCGCGGCCGATGACGTACTACGAGGTCGACCTCACCATCCACCAGGCGGCCCACCTGGCCACCCTGCCGAGCGCCGGTGGCGGATCCTTCGCGGCCTCGGTCGAACTGTCCTGGCACGTCGACGACCCCGTCGCCTTCGTGCGCGGCGAGACCCAGAACGTCTCCGAGGTCCTGCTCGGTCACTTCCTGAAGGAGGCACCCCGTGTCACCCGCCGCTACCCCTTGAGCCGGGGCGGCGCCGCCCAGTCGGCCCTCCGTGCGGGGCTGCGCAGATGGCCGGTGTCGGGCCTGTCGGTGACGTGCTCGGTGGGGCTGACCCCGGAGGGGGAGCCGGCGCCCGGCGCGCAGGTCCGTCCCCCGTCCACCTCCCCTCTCGCCTTTCTCCTCCGCAAGACGGAAGCCGTGCTCATCGGCTTCGACGGTCCCCTCACCCGGCTGTTCACGACGAGGACCGCGCGCGCCGCCGTCTCGGAACTCCTCGCCCTGGCCGTCGAGGAACGCGACCCGGACGAGGCGCTGGCGGGCCTCCCGCTCGACACCGCCCGCGACGAGTGGGTGCACCCCCTGGAGGTGCTCCGCGCCTTCGCCGGCAGCGGCGTCGGACCGGCGCTGCGCCGTCGCCTGGACGACCTCGAACTGCGTGCCGTCCCGCACACCCACCCCACCCCGGACGGGCACGCGCTGATCCGCGCCCTGACCAGCTCGGGACACCGCGTCGAGATCGTGACGGACGTCTGCGAACAGGCCGCCCAGCGCTGTCTGGCCCATCACAGCGTCCCCCCGACCAGTGTCCACGGCCGCAGGGACGACCTCGCCCTGCTGATGCCGAACCCGGACTGTCTCCTGCGCGCCCTCGCACACCCCGGCCGGCCGGCCCCCACCGGACTCCTGATCACGTCGTCCGTCGCGGAGTACACCGCCGCCACCCGTATCGGCCTGCGCTGCATCGGCTTCGCCGACATCCCCGCCACCGGCCGACGCCTGCGCAAGGCCGGCTGCGAGCAGGTGATCACCTCGCTGGAGCCCCTCCTCGACGCCGCCCGCACCCTGTGACCCGCCGTCAGAATCCTTATGCAACACTTATATGGGACATAAGCCGCAAAAACCCCCATTCAGCCGCGCCCCACACAGCCCCCTCCAACAGGCGTCCCACCCCCCAGCCCCACACGATGCCAGTGAGGCCCGCCGCCCGGCGCGGCCCCCCGGTCTGTGCTCTCGGGAGGACCTGCCATGACCGCCAGTCTGGAGCAGCTGCGCCGCTGCCACTTCGCCGTCGACCTGGGCGCGGCGAGGACGCGGGTGTACGTGAAGGGCGCCGGGCTCGTCGTCGACCAGCCGTCCGTCGCCGCCGTCAACACCCGCACCGGCGCGCTGATCGCGGTCGGCGACTTCGCGGAGAAGATGACGGGCCGTACCCCCGACTACATCCGTGTCGTGCGGCCCGTCTCCGGCGGCACGGTCGTCGACATCGAGATGGCGCAGCGCATGCTGCGGCACCTGCTCGGCGACAAGATCCGCCGCTCGCTGCGCCGCAAGCCGATCCTGCGCGCCGCCGCCTGCACCCCGCACGACGCGGACCCGCTCGCCCAGCGCGCCGCCATCGAGACCCTGGTCGGCCTCGGCGCCCGCCGCGTGGAGCTGGTGGACACCCTCATCGCCGCGGCCGTGGGCTGCGGACTGCCCGTGGAGCGGCCCGAGGCGACCATGGTGCTGGTCTGCGGCGCGGCGGCCACCCAGGTCGCCGTGCTCTCCCTCGGCTCGATCGTGAACGCCGTCCGCATCCCGGTCGGCGGCGAGGCCGTGGACCACGCGATCGTGCAGCACCTGCGCCACCAGCACGAGCTGATGCTGCCGAGCCAGTCGGTACGACCGCTGCAGCTCGCCCTGTCCGGCAACGGTCTCACCGCGTCCGGCCCCGCCTCCACCGAGATCCACGGCCGTGACGTCGCCACCGGTCTCGCCCGCTCCGTGCAGGTCGACACCGCCGCCGTCCGCGACGCGATCCAGACCCCGCTGACGGCCGTCCTCGACGGCATCGGCAAGGTGCTGCGGGACTGCCCGCCGGACCTGGTGGCCGACCTCGCCGACCGCGGCATCATGATGGTCGGCGGCAGTGCCCTGCTCCCCGGCTTCGACCAGATGCTGCGCCAGGCGACCGGCATGCCGGTGCACATCGCGGAGCGCCCCGAGGTGTGCGCGGTGGAGGGGCTGGGCGCGATGCTGGAGGGCCGTATCGAGCCGCTGGCGCTGGACCCGATCACCGACTGAGGCGCCCCGTTGACCGGCGAGGACCCGCTCCCGCCCCTCCTGGAGGCCGTCCTCAGCGTCGGCACCGATCTCGAACTGCGCACCACCCTCCAGCACATCGTGGACGCGGCCGCCGAGCTCACCGGCGCCCGGTACGCCGCGCTCGCGACCGCCGACCCGGGCCAGGACGGCCTCATCGAGATCAGCGCCCCGGGCGCGGCGGTCCCGGAAGCGACCGTGCTCACCGTGCCGATCCGTGTCCAGGACGAGGAGTTCGGCACCCTGCATCTCGCAGGCAAGGAGACGTTCACGGCCGAGGACGAACAGCTCCTCCACGTCCTCGCCGCCCAGGCCGGCATCGCGATCGGCAACGCCCGGCTGTACGAGGCGGCGCGGCAGCGGGAACGCTGGATCGAGGGCGCGGCGGCCGTCACGACGGCGCTGTTGAGCGACGGGCCGGCGGCCGACGCCCTGACGACCGTCGCCGAACGCGCCCGCATCCTCGCCGACGCCTCCGCCGGGGTCATCCTCCAGCCCACCGAGGAGGGCGGCATGGAGATCGTGACGGCGTCGACGTACGACGACCCGGGCGACATCGTCGGCACCACGATCGCCCCCGGCAGCCCGGTCCTGGAACAACTCCTGGGCGGTGAGCCGGTGTTCGTGGACGACTCGGCGACCGACCCCCGCATGACGACGCACGTCCGCCACCGCTTCGGCCCCAGCATGATGCTGCCCCTCCAGGCGGACGGCCGGCTGATCGGCACGCTCGCCCTCCCCCGCCGCCGTGGCGACCGCCCGTACACCTCCGTGGAACGCCTGCTCGCCGTCCAGTTCGCCTCCCAGGCCGCCCTGGCCCTCGTCCTCGCGGACGCCCAGCACAGCCGCGAACTCCTCGCCGTCTTCGAGGACCGCGACCGCATCGCCCGTGACCTCCACGACCTGGTGGTCCAGCGGCTGTTCGCGACGGGGATGATGCTGGAGTCCACCCAGCGCCGCACCGGAGCGGAGGACGTCCAGGAGGACCTGACCAGGGCGGTCGACGAGCTCCAGTCGACGATCCAGGAGGTCCGCACGACGATCTTCGCCCTCCAACAACCACCGGCGGACGCCCCGACCACGCTCCGCGGCAAGGTACTCCGAGAAACGGCGGGCGCGGCAGCCCTCCTGGGCTTCACACCGTCGACCCAGTTCACGGGGGCCGTGGAGACCCGGGTCCCCGAGCAGACCGCCACGCAACTCCTCACCGCACTGCGCCGAGCCCTGGCGACCGCGTCCCGCCGCACCGGCGTCTCCCGCATCGAGGTGACGGTGGACGCGACGGCCACCCTGCCCGACGGACGGGAGGGCGTACGGCTGACGGTGCACGACGACGGGGAGACGGGGGACGGAGGCACGGGGACGACGGTCACCTGGCAGGCCCCGCTGTGAACCCCCCCGGTCACCGCCCGAACCAGCACCGCACCGTCGTCCCCGCCCGACCGGTGTGCATCCGGACCAGGTCGGCCACCTGGTTCACCAGCAGCAGCCCACGCCCGCCGTGCTGGTTCAGCGGAGCCGGGCGCCGCCCCGCGAGAGGGTCCACGAGCACCCCGGAGTCCCGCACCTCGCACACCACCGCGCCGCCGGCTCCCTCAGCCCCGTTCACCCCGCCCTCCCCCCACACCCGCAGCACTCCACGCCCACCCCCGTGCACCACGCTGTTGGTCGTCAGCTCCGCCGTGGCCAGCATCAGGTCCTGTACGCGGGCCGGGGTGAGGCCGAGGCGGGTGCCCTCGGCGGCGGCGCGATGGCGGGCCTCGGGCAGCGCGTCCGCGGCGAAGGGGAAGGTCACGCCGGACTCCTCCGGCACCTCGGGCAGCGGCTCGTTGTAGCGGGCGACGACCAGGTCCGGCGCGTACCTCGCGCTGTCCGAGGTCCGTCCGCCGTCGATGACCGTGGGGTGCGTGGCGTAGGCATCGGCCAGCACCCGCGCGTCCAGGCGCCGGACGTCGTACGGGCACAGGATGGTGGCCGTACGGCCTTCGAAGGCGGCGTTGATCAGGGCCTCGTGCTGAACGCAGGCCGGGTACTCGACGGAGCTCCGGCCCGCCCAGATCGGTTCGCCGATGATCCGCACCCGGCGTCCCGGCGGCTGTGCGTCGGCGAAGGCCCGCAGCACGCCGGGGATGATCCGGCCGGGGTTGCGGCCGGCCTCACGCATGTCGAGCAGCCGTACGGCATCGGCGTCGGCCCCGAGCCCGTCCCGCACGAGCCGGAGATTCTCCCCGGGCACCGCCACGGCGACGGGTTCCCCCGCGGCAAGCCCTTCCCGGACGAAGCGGAGGGTGCCGTCGAGGTAGTCCCGGGTGTCGCGGTAGAACAGCGCGGGATGGACGAAGGGGCTGGGCGTGCCGCCCGGTCCGTGTCCGTCGAGCCCCCCTGGCCCGCTCCTGCCACTCATACCGCTCCCTGCTGATCCTTGACGAACCGCGCGTACCCGCCACGGGCCCGATCAGTCCCCGCCGCACGATGGTCGGCGCTGCCTGCACCGGGCCGGCGGCCGGTGCGTCACACAGGTGGCTCACAGGTACGCAGAGGGTTAACCCTCGACGGCTCCCGTACGGCCCTCGAATGACCTCCACCCGCATGACATGCCTACGTCAATCCTGTCATCCTTCCGAACCGCACCCCGCACTGCTCAGCACTGCACTGCTCAGTCCGACCCGGACAGCACATCCGTCTGCCCGGTCTGTCACCGGCCGCCCCCATGCGGCCGTCGCAGTAGGAGCAAGAGTGAGACGAACCCCCAGACAGGCGACCAGACAGGCCACCGGAGCGGCGACCCGACCGGCGACCCGACCGGCGACCGCCGCCGGAGCCCTCGCGGCCACCGCCGCGCTGCTGGCCCTCGGCCTCCAGACGGTCCCCGCGACCGCCGCGCCCGCCTCCCCCCACCCGAGCCCGCTGCGCACCGGCGGCCTGGAGGCCAAGCTCTCCCCGGCCCAGCGCACCGCACTCATCAAGAGCGCCGACGCGAAGACGGGCGCCACCGCCAGGACCCTCGGCCTCGGCGCCAAGGAGAAGCTGGTCGTCAAGGACGTCGTCAAGGACAACGACGGCTCCCTGCACACCCGTTACGAGCGCACCTACGCCGGCCTCCCCGTCCTCGGCGGCGACCTGGTCGTGCACACACCCCCGGCCGCCCAGGCCACGGGCACGCTCAGCACCACCTTCAACAACAACCGCCGTACCGTCTCGGTGAAGTCCACGACCGCCACCTTCGGCAAGGCGGCCGCCGAGTCCAAGGCGCTGAAGACCGCCAAGGCGCTCAAGGCCGAGGCCCCGGCCGCGCAGAGCGCCCGCAAGGTGATCTGGGCCGGCAAGGGCACCCCGAAGCTCGCCTGGGAGACGGTCGTCACCGGCTTCCAGGACGACGGCACACCCAGCAAGCTGCACGTGATCACCGACGCCGCGACCGGCGCCGAACTCTCCCGCTTCGAGGGCGTCGAGACCGGCACCGGCAACAGCCAGTACAGCGGCACGGTCACCATCGGGACCACGCTGTCCGGTTCGACGTACCAGCTGTACGACACCTCGCGCGGCGGTCACAAGACGTACAGCCTCAACAACGGCACGTCCGGCACCGGCACGCTGATGACCGACGCCGACGACACCTGGGGCACCGGGTCCGGGTCCAACACCCAGACCGCGGGCGTCGACGCGCACTACGGCGCCCAGGTCACCTGGGACTTCTACAAGAACACCTTCGGCCGCAGCGGCATCAAGAACGACGGCGTGGCGGCCTACTCCCGCGTCCACTACAGCTCGGCGTACGTCAACGCCTTCTGGGACGACGACTGCTTCTGCATGACGTACGGCGACGGCACCAGCAGCACCCACGCGCTGACCTCGCTGGACGTGGCCGGGCACGAGATGACCCACGGCGTCACCTCCAACACGGCGGGCCTCAACTACACCGGTGAGTCGGGGGGCTTGAACGAAGCCACCTCCGACATCTTCGGCACCGGCGTGGAGTTCTACGCCAACAACTCCACCGACGTCGGCGACTACCTCATCGGTGAGAAGATCGACATCAACGGCGACGGCACGCCGCTGCGTTACATGGACAAGCCCAGCAAGGACGGTTCGTCGGCGGACAGTTGGTACTCGGGCGTCGGCAACCTCGACGTGCACTACTCGTCCGGCCCCGCGAACCACATGTTCTACCTGCTGAGCGAGGGCAGCGGCAGCAAGACCATCAACGGCGTCACCTACAACAGCACGACCTCCGACGGGGTCGCCGTCGCCGGCATCGGCCGGGCCGCCGCCCTCCAGATCTGGTACAAGGCGCTGACGACGTACATGACGTCCAGCACCAACTACGCGGGCGCCCGCACCGCCGCCCTCAGCGCCGCCGCGGCCCTCTACGGCACCAGCTCCACGCAGTACGCCGGGGTCGGCAACGCCTTCGCGGGCATCAACGTCGGCAGCCACATCACGGTCCCGAGCACCGGTGTCACGGTCACCAACCCGGGCAGCCAGACCTCGACCGTCGGCACCGCGGTGAGCCTTCAGATCAGCGCGAGCAGCACCAACAGCGGCTCGCTGACGTACGCGGCGACCGGTCTGCCCGCCGGCCTGTCGATCAACAGCTCCACCGGCGTCATCTCCGGCACCCCGACCACGGCCGGGTCCTCCAGCCCGACGGTCACGGTGACCGACAGCACCGGCGCGACCGGCACCGCCTCCTTCACCTGGACCGTCAACTCCAGTGGTGGCGGCGGCAGTTGCACCTCCACCCAGCTGCTGGGCAACGCGGGCTTCGAATCCGGCAACACCACCTGGACCGCCACCAGCGGCGTCATCACCAACGACACCGGCGAGGCCGCCCGCACCGGCTCCTACAAGGCCTGGCTCGACGGCTACGGCTCCACCCACACCGACACGCTCTCCCAGTCGGTGACGATCCCGAGCGGCTGCACCGGCACCACGTTCACCTTCTACCTGCACATCGACACGGCCGAGACCACCACCAGCACCCAGTACGACAAGCTGACGGTCACCGCCGGGTCGACCACCCTGGCCACGTACTCCAACCTCAACGCGGCCTCCGGGTACGTCCAGAAGTCGTTCAGCCTGTCGGCCTTCGCGGGCACGACGGTGACGCTGAAGTTCTCCGGTGTCGAGGACTCCTCGCTCCAGACGAGCTTCGTCGTCGACGACACGGCGGTGACGACCAGCTGAGCTCAGTGCTGGGCGAACTGCACACTCGTCCCCTGGACGACGTCCGGCCGTAGGGCGATCCCGTTCACCGTCAGCTGCTCCCCGTAGATGTCGGTGACGCGGATCGCCCCGCCGCAGCCGGCCCCGTGCTCGGAGAGGAAGTAGTTGTACGAGGTACGGGGCAGCACGGTCCAGCCGCCACTGGTACGCACCTCCAGCCGCGCCACCGGATTCCGGTGGCCGGAGACCTGGATGCCGCACCAGTAGCGGCTGGACCCGGTCTTGTACCGAAGCGAGAGCTTCTGGCTCGTGCTGGGGCTCACCAGGCTCCAGGTGATCGGTATCTGGCCCTTGACCGGGGCGGCGAGCTTCGCGAACGCCTCGGCGCTGAGGTCGAGTTGGCCGACCCGGCAGGGCGCGGGGCACTCGTTCGTGATCCGTACGGTGATCGACGCGCCGCCCGCGGCCCGGACCCGGACGTACGCCCCGCACGCCTTGGACGTCTCGTAGTCGGCGGTGTTCATGGCGGCGGTCAGGACGGTGCCGGCCGCACCGAAGGTGCAGGCGCCGTCGCCGTTCCCGGCGTCGTAGAAGGTGGCGACACCGCTGTAGGTGACGCCGGGCCTGATCCGGCCCGCCAACGAGCCTGTTCCGGCAGGGGCTTTGGCGGTGGCCTTGGGACGCTTGGCAGTGGTGGCCTTCGGGGTGGCCTTCTTGCTCGCCGAAGCCGAGGCCGAAGCGGAAGCGGACGCCGATGCGGAGGCCGACGCGCTCGGAGTCGGCGACGGGGTCGCGGACGGCGTGCCCGTCACCGCACCGGACCCGGCGCTCGCCGCGCGGCCGGCGTCCGCCACCGACACGGCGTCCCCCGAGCCGCCACCGGGCCGGAACGCCACGATCACGGACGCGATGAGCGCCACGGCCCCCACCGCGACGGCGATGAGAAGGGCACGCGACTTGCGGGGACGGCGATGCGAGGAGGGAGGTGCCACGTCGGGTCCTTCTGTGTCGGGTGGGGCTCCGGGGACGGAGACCTTCGACGTACAGTCGCCGCAGAATCCCAGAAGGTTGCCGCGCGGGAGGCGGAAAATGAAAACAACGGTGACTCTCCTGCACCCGGGGGCGATGGGCGCCCCGGTCGGCGGCCAGGCGACCCGCACGGGAACCCGTGTCCTGTACGTCCCGGCCGGCCGCGGCCCGGCCTCCGTGGAACGGGCGCGCCGGGCAGGCCTGGAGGCGGCCGGCTCCCTCGCATCCGCCCTGTCCGTCAGCGACCTGGTCCTCTCCGTCTGTCCGCCGCACGCCGCCGAGGACGTCGCCCACGAGGTCCTGGAGCACGACTTCCGGGGCGTCTACGTCGAGGCCAACGCCATCAGCCCGGACCGCGCGACCCGCATCGGCAAGGCCTGCGCAGAGCGCGGCGCGCTGATGGTCGACGGCTCGATCATCGGCGGCCCTCCGGCGGGCGGCACCGGCCCCCGCCTCTATCTGAGCGGCGACGCGCAGGCGGTGGCGAGGGCGGCCGCGTTGTTCGACGGCACCGATGTCGTCGCCCGCCCTCTGGACGCCGGGATCGGCGCGGCATCCGCGCTCAAGATGGCGTACGCCTCGTTCCAGAAGTCGGCGCGGGTCCTGGCGGCCGTCTCGCACGCCCTCGCCGTGAGCCATGGCGTGGGCGAGGAACTCGCCGAGGAGGGCCGGGCGCTGACGGCCCGCATCCTCGCCGAGACCGACCACCTCCCCGGCGTCGCCGCCCGTGCCTGGCGCTGGGCGCCGGAGATGGCGGAGATCGCGGCCGCGCTGGACGCCGTAGGACTGCCGCCGGACCTGGCGGAGGCGTCGGCCGCGGTGCTGCGGCACTGGAACGGGGACAAGGACCGGCTCGACCTGTCACTGGAGGACGTGTACGCACGCCTCCACACACCCGTGGACCCCTCCACAGCGACGTGAAGGGGCCCACGGGATGACGGGAACGGGTGTCACCGGTGATGCGGTGACGTCAGGTAGTGCTGCCTGAGGAGCTCCCTTCCGTAGTCGTTGCCGTTGGGGGTCCGGATGATCGAGTGGACGTGCAGCTGGGTCGCGCCGCTGCCCTGTGTGGCGCCGTACGCGCCCGCCAGCGGGCCCGGGCTCTGGCAGTCGACCTCCACCCACACCACGGGGCTGTGGACACGGACGTAGAAGGCGTCGTCGTCGCCGGTGCCGCCGGCCCAGGTGACGTAGGTGTCGGAGAGGTGCTGGGCGACCTCGGTCATGCGCACCTTGGCGGCGTCCGCCTTGGCGCGGCCCACGAAGGCCTCGACGATCGCGAGCAGCTTCTTCTTCTGGGCGGCGCTCAGCTTGTTGCCGCGCAGGCCCGCGTACTCCTGGACCGCGTTGTCGGAGAAGGCGCCCGCCTTCATCGACTCGTTCGACTTGGTCGTCGACTCGATGGCGACCGCCCGCTGCGCCTCGGTAAGGGAGTTGATGAAGGCGAGGGAGGCGACGACCTCCTCGTGGCACACGGTCACGGTCTCGCCGTCGATCTCCATGGCGGTCGGCTCCGAACCCCAGAAGCAGGGGCTCATCACGACCTGGTCGCCGAGAACGAAGTAGTTGACGACGAGGTGGTGGCCGTCGAACTGGAAACCCCACGGCTCCGTCTTGGACGGGGTGCCCATGACGGTCCAGTAGTAGGCGTCCTCGTTGAAGGCGGTGGTGTTGCCGATCGCCTCGCCCGCCGCCTGGTTGATCTTGCGGATCTTCTCCGTGGTCTCCAGACCGTCGGCGCTGAGCGCGGCCTTCAGCAGGGCGGTGCCGAGGGCCTTCTGATCGTCACTCAGGTCGGCGAGCGAGACGCCCTGGCGCTCGTAGGAGTCGATGTTGCTCCACAGCCGCCACTCGGTGGAGTGCACGGTGAAGACGGTCGAGGTCTTCTGGTCGTCGGTCAGCCCGGCGAGGAAGGCGTTGGCGGCGGTGATGACGGGGGTGGTCGCCACGCCGGTGGAGTGGATCGTGAACAGGTCGTCGATCCGGTTGCCGTCGGTCGTCAGACCGAAGAAGTCCTCGGTGATCGACTGGTTGCCGGGGCCTCCGGTGCCGCCGCCCGGACCGCCGCTGGGCGCACCGCTGGGCGTCGCGCTCGCGTCGGCCGTCTCCGTGCTGTCGTCGGCCAGCGCGGCCCAGGCACCGGCGCCGCCCATGGTGGCGACGGCCGTGGCGCCGGACGCGAAGAAGACCTTGCGCATGAAGTTACGGCGACTCGCGTGGGCGCGACGCGCGACCTCGGCCTTCCGCTGCGGCTGCCCACCGGTGTCGAGCTCGGCCATCGTGGTCCGCTCCCTTCGTCCTGGCCACGCCCCTTGCGGACGGGCCACCGGAGAACCACCCTGGGGGCCGTAACTGAGGCTCCGCTGAAGCGCGTTCGCGAGAAGGGCTTCTCACAGCCGCCACGACGTCACTGACCAGGCTTTCTATGAGGAAGCCGTGGATCGTGCGCCGGCCCTCGGCAACGTCACCCTGAACTCCGTGCGCCCCGCCTCGCTCGCCGCCTCGATCCGCCCGCCGTGCGCCGCCGTGAGCGCCGCGGCGATGGCCAGTCCGAGCCCCGAGCCGCCGCCCTGCCCGGGGGCTCGGGTGCGGGAGGCGTCGGCGCGGGTGAAGCGTTCGAAGACGGCCGGGAGGAGGTCGGGCGGGATGCCGGGCCCGTCGTCCCGTACGACGACCGCGCACTCGGCGCGTCCCGCCGTCACCTCCACGTCGATCCGGGTCCCGGGCGGGGTGTGGGCGCGGGCGTTGGCCAGGAGGTTGGCGACCACTTGCGTCAGCCGGGCGGCGTCGCCGGTGACGACGGCCGGTCCGTCGAGGCGCAGGGCGAGCCGCCAGTCGTGGCCGGCGCCGGCGGCCCGCGCGTCCCACACCGCCTCGGCGACCAGCGTCGCGAGGTCGACGTCGGCCTCCTCCAGGGGGCGTCCCTCGTCCAGGCGGGCCAGGAGCAGCAGGTCCTCGACGAGCCCGGTCATACGGGCGGACTGCGCGGAGACCCGCTGCCAGACCAGCGCGGGCTCGATCTTCGCGGCGCCTTGGTCCATGAGTTCGGCGTATCCGGCGATGGAGGCGAGGGGGGTGCGCAGTTCGTGGCTCGCGTCGGCGAGGAAACGGCGCATCCGGTCCTCGCTGCGCCGCAGTTCGGCGAGGGAGGACTCGACGCTGTCGATGAGGACGTTGAGGGCGGCGCCCACCTGGCCGACCTCGGTGCCGGTGTCGGGGGCGGGGACGCGGGTGAGTCCGCCGGTGCCGAGCGGTCCGTTCGCCACCTCGACGGCGGTGGCGGCGACCTGTCCGAGGGGCCGCAGTTGCCGTCGTATGCCCCAGGCGCAGACCGTGCCCACGCCGGCCAGGCCGACGACGGCGATCACGGCCTCGGCGGCGACGAGGTCGTGGACGGTGTCGTCGAGTTCGGCGGTGGGCAGTCCGGCGAGGACGGCGGGGCCGTCGCCGCTCGCGACGGTGAGGCGGTAGGTGCCGAGGCCGGGGATGGTCCGGGTGTGGAGCGTGCCCGCCTCGGAGACCCCGGCGAGAGCCGCGCGCTGGGCGGCGGTCAGGACCTGCCGGCCGCCGTCCGCGGTGACCACCTCGGCGGCGACCACCTTCCCGTCGGTGAGCCGGGCGGCGACGGTTCCGGTGGGCTGGCCGCGCTCGTTGAGGAAGCCGAGGTCCGTGGCGTCACCGGAACGCCGCTCCAGGCCGCCCTGGCTGCGGTCGGCCGCGTCCCGGACCCGCTGGTCCAGGTCCGCCTTCAGATGCGCGCCCTGCACGAGAACGGTGGCCACCGCCATCGTCGTGCAGACCACGGCCAGGGCCAGGGACACGAACAGCACCAGCCGGGCCCGCAGGGTCCTCATCTCCCCTCGCCCGCCGCCCTGATGACGTACCCCGCGCCGCGCACCGTGTGGATCATCGGCGGACGGCCCCTGTCGAGCTTGCCGCGCAGGCTGTACACGTACACCTCGACCAGGTTCCCCTCGCTCTCGAACGAGCTGTTCCAGACGTGGTCGAGGATCTGCGCCTTGCTGAGCACCTGGCGGGGGTGGCTCATCAGGAAGTGCAGCAGGTCGAACTCCTTGGCGGTGAGCGCGATCTCCTCCCCGCCGCGCCGCACCTGCCGGGTCCTCTCGGCGAGGACGAGGTCGCCGAGCACGCGTACGGACTCGTCGGCGGCGGCCGCCTCGGCGCCGGAGCGGCGCAGCAGTCCGCGCAGCCGCAGCATGACCTCCTCCAGCGAGAAGGGCTTGGTGACGTAGTCGTCGGCGCCGGCGGAGAGCCCGCCAATCCGGTGCTCCAGCGTGTCGCGGGCGGTGAGCATCAGCACGGGCAGCCCGGCGTTCTCGTACCGCAGCCGACGCAGCACCTGGACCCCGTCGAGGTCGGGCAGCATGCCGTCGAGGACGACGGCGTGCGGCGCGCACCCGCGCGCGAGACTGAGCGCGCCGCGCCCGTCCGCCGCGAGGAACGGCTGCCATCCGGCGTCGGTGACGGCCCATGACAGCAGTTCGGTGAGCTCGGGTTCGTCGTCGACGATCAGCACCCGGACCCCGCCCGGACCGGCCTCACGAGCTCCACTTGCGGCAGACATGCGGTGAGCATGCCGAGTGGGCCTGGGCGATTCCTGTGAGCCGGCTGGGCCGGAGCCGTGACACCATCGACGGATCGTTTCTTCGACCACATCGAGTGGTGGGGCGGGTGGGACTCGAACCCACGGCCGACGGATTATGAGTCCGCTGCTCTAACCGGCTGAGCTACCGCCCCATAGCGGCGTGTCGCGTACATGTGTGCGCGCCGTCTGCCGCAGCATAGCCGCTCATACGATCTCCTGCTTCGTATGGTCGACTTCGCATGCCCTGAAGGACTCCGCTGTGACCTGCGCGGTTCCCGGTCCAGGGGTGATCACATGAAAAAGGACCCCTTCGGGGGTCCTTGTTCAACACGCTCTCCCGACTGGACTCGAACCAGTAACCTGCCGGTTAACAGCCGGCTGCTCTGCCAATTGAGCTACGGAAGATCGAAGCTCCCCCGACTGGACTCGAACCAGTAACCTGCCGGTTAACAGCCGGCTGCTCTGCCAATTGAGCTACGGAGGAATGCCTCGTTGCATCGAACGTAACTCCCTGGGTATTCGCCAGGGGGCGGGCGTCCGCTGCGACACATACATTAGCGCAAGCAGGGGGGTGCTCCGCCAATCGGTTCCTCCCGACACCGACGCCGCACAGCAGACCTACGCAAAGGGAAGGGTGGCCGCCATGCGCTACAAGCTCACTTTCGTCGCCGGGCTGGCTCTGGGTTACGTGCTGGGCACACGTGCCGGGCGCGAGCGCTACGAGCAGCTGAAGAAGTCCGCGCGGCAGGTCTCGCAGAACCCCGCGGTCCGCAACACCGCCGAGTCGGCCGCCCAGCAGGGCCGCCAGTTCGCGGGCAAGGCCTACCACGTGGTGAGCGACAAGGTGGGGGACCGGGTCCCGGACTCGGTGGCCCAGCGGGTCCGCTCCCTGCGGGACCGGAACAGCAACGGCGCCGCCGAGGACGACTGGGGAACCAGCAACACATGAGTGCCGGGCGGCGTGACGTCGTCCGGCCCATAGAATTTTCGCCATGGGGATAGTCGCCGGGCTGGACAGTGCGCCCGATTTCACTCGTATCGTCGTCTGCGACGCGGACACGGGCGCCGTGCTCAGGCAGGGCTACGCCCCGCACCCGGTGGAAGGCCGTCCCTCCGACGTCGACCCCCAGGCCTGGCTGCTGTCCCTCGGTGAGGCGGCCGGCGGCGGGCTGCTCGAAGGCGTGCAGGCCATCGGTGTCTCCGCGCAGCAGAACGCCGTCGTGCCGCTGGACGCCCAGGGCAACACCGTCCGCCCCGCCCTCGTCGGCGGCGACAAGCGGGCCCAGGTCGCGGCGGCCGATCTCATCGACGCGCTCGGCGGGCGCGAGGCGTGGGCGCAGGCCGTGGGGTGTGTGCCGCAGGCGCCGCAGCCGGTGACCAAGCTGCGCTGGCTGGTGAAGAACGAACCCGACGCCGCCCTGCGCACCGCCGTGCTGCTCCAGGCCCACGACTGGCTGGTCTGGCAGCTCCTCGGGCGGCCCGTGCGCCGCACCACCGACCGCGGTGGCGCCTCCGGCACCGGCTACTGGTCCGCCGCCACCGGCGCCTACCGCACCGACCTCGTCGAGCTGGCGCTCGGTCACCAGGCCATGCTGCCCGAGGTGATCGGGCCCTCGGAGGCGGCCGGTACGACCCCGGAGGGGCTGCTGATCTCCGCCGGGACGGGCGAGACCATGGCCGCCGCCTTCGGGCTGGGGATCGGACTCGGTGACGCCGTCGTGTCGCTCGGGGCCTCCGGGTCCGTCATGGCCGTGCATCCCGAGGCGCTCGTCGACAGCTCCGGGATGATCACGTCCCTCGCCGACGCGACCGGCATGCACCTGCCCGTCGTCACCACCCTGAACGCCGTACGGACCCTGCGCGGCACCGCCGAGCTGCTCGGGCTGCCCGATCTGGAGGCCCTGTCCGAGCTGGCGATGAAGTCGACGCCGGGCTCGCACGGGCTCGTGCTGCTGCCCTACCTGGAGGGTGAGCGGACGCCGAGTCTGCCGCACACCGCCGGGACGCTCGCCGGGCTGCGGCGGGAGTCGATGAAGGCCGAGCATCTGGCGCGGGCCGCGTTCGAGGGCATGCTGTGCGGGCTCGCGGACGCCCTCGACGTGCTGCGCGGGCGGGGCGTGGAGGTGCGGCGGGTCTTCCTGCTGGGGGCCGCCGCCGAGCTGTCGGCCGTGCAGGCCGCGGCGCCGGCGATCTTCGGCGCCCAGGTCGTCGTACCGCAGCCCGCGGACTACGCGGCGATCGGGGCCGCCCGGCAGGCGGCCTGGGCGCTCGGCGTGTCGCAGGGGACGCTCGACCCGCGCACCCCGCCGGCCTGGCAGGGCGCGGCCGCGCAGATCCTGGAGCCCGGCGAGGAGCTGGCGGTGGGGCAGGCCGTGCGGCAGCAGTTCGTGTCGGTGCGGGAGCAGACCCATCCGAACGCCTTCCGCGGCTGACCGTCCGAGGGCGTCTTCCGCCCATAAGGCGGTAAAGAGCACTGCTGTCGGCTTAATCGGTTGAGGTAACGCGGGGGGAGTGTCCGACGATAGGGGCCAGGGGCAACCACCTCCGGCCCCTGTCGCCGACTCCGAGAGACGTAGCGTGCTCATACGACTTCTGCGGACCTATCTCAGGCCCTACAAGAAACCCATCGGTGTGCTGGTCCTGCTCCAGTTCCTGCAGACCTGCGCCACCCTCTACCTGCCCACGCTCAACGCCGACATCATCGACCACGGCGTGGTGAACGGGGACACGGGCTACATCCTGTCCTACGGCGCCCTGATGATCGGGATCTCGCTGGCCCAGGTCGTGTGCAACATCGGGGCCGTCTACTACGGCGCCCGGACGGCCTCGGCGCTCGGACGGGACGTGCGGGCCGCGGTCTTCGACCGGGTGCAGTCGTTCTCGGCCCGTGAAGTGGGCCACTTCGGCGCGCCCACGCTGATCACACGGACCACGAACGACGTCCAGCAGGTGCAGATGCTGGCGCTGATGACGTTCACCCTGATGGTGTCGGCGCCCATCATGTGCGTGGGCGGCATCGTCCTCGCCCTCGGCCTGGACGTGCCGCTGTCGGCGGTGCTGGTCGCCGTCGTACCGACCCTGGGCATCTGCGTGACGCTGATCGTACGGCGGCTGCGGCCGCTGTTCCGGTCCATGCAGGTGCGCCTTGACACCGTCAACCGGGTGCTGCGCGAGCAGATCACCGGCAACCGCGTGATCCGCGCCTTCGTGCGCGACCAGTACGAGGAGGAGCGGTTCCGGAAGGCCAACCGCGACCTCACCGACATGTCCCTGGCCACCGGCAACATGCTCGCCCTGATGTTCCCCGTGGTCATGACGACGGTGAACCTGTCGTCGATCGCCGTGGTGTGGTTCGGCGCCCACCGCATCGACAGCGGCGGCATGCAGATCGGCGACCTGACGGCGTTCCTCGCCTATCTGATGCAGATCGTGATGTCCGTGATGATGGCCACCTTCATGTTCATGATGGTGCCGCGCGCGGAGGTGTGCGCCGAGCGCATCCAGGAGGTCCTCGACACCGACTCCAGCGTCGTCCCGCCGCTCGCCCCCGTCACCGAGCTGCGCCGGCACGGGCACCTGGAGATCCGGGACGCGGGCTTCCGCTACCCGGGTGCCGAGGAGCCGGTGCTGAAGGCCGTCGACCTGGTGGCCCGGCCCGGTGAGGTGACCGCCGTGATCGGCTCGACCGGCAGCGGCAAGTCGACGCTGCTGGGGCTGGTACCGCGGCTGTTCGACGCGACCGAGGGCGAGGTGCTGGTCGACGGCGTCCCCGTCGCGGAGGTCGAGCCGAAGCTGCTGGCGAGGACGGTCGGGCTCGTGCCGCAGAAGCCGTACCTCTTCGCGGGGACCGTGGCGACGAACCTGCGCTACGGCAACCCGGACGCCACGGACGAGGAGCTGTGGCACGCGCTGGAGGTGGCGCAGGCCAAGAGCTTCGTCGAGCAGCTGGAGAACGGCCTCGACTCCCCCATCGCCCAGGGCGGCACCAACGTCTCCGGCGGTCAGCGGCAGCGGCTCGCGATCGCCCGGACGCTGGTCCAGCGGCCCGAGATCTATCTCTTCGACGACTCCTTCTCCGCGCTCGACTACGCCACCGACGCGGCACTGCGCGCGGCGCTCGCCGCGGAGACGGCGGAGGCGACCGTGGTGATCGTCGCCCAGCGGGTGGCGACCATCCGGGACGCCGACCGGATCGTCGTCCTCGACGAGGGCCGGGTCGTCGGCACCGGCACGCACCACGAACTGATGGCGGACAACGAGACCTACCGGGAGATCGTGCTCTCCCAGCTGACGGAAGCGGAGGCTGCCTGATGGCCGGGCCCATGGGGCGGATGATGGCCGGCGGCGGCCCGGACACCCGTTCGCTCGACTTCAAGGTGTCGGGCCGGCGGCTGATCGGGCAGTTCCGGCCGGAGCGGTTCACCATCTACGCGCTGCTGGCCTGTGTGGTGGTCAGCGTCGGTCTGAACTCGATCGGGCCGTGGATTCTCGGCAAGGCCACCGACCTGGTCTTCGCCGGCATCATCGGCCGCCAGATGCCGGCCGGGGCCTCCAAGGAGGAGGTTCTCGCCGGGATGCGCGAGCGCGGCGACTCCGCGATCGCCGACATGCTGAGCGGCACCGACTTCACCCCGGGTGAGGGCATCGACTTCACCGCCGTGGGACATGTCCTGCTCCTCGCCACCGGCGCCTTCGCCATCGCGGGGCTGCTGATGGCGGTGGCGACCCGGCTGGTCAACCGGGCCGTGAACCGCACCATGTTCCGGCTGCGCGAGGACGTGCAGACGAAGATGTCGCGGCTGCCGCTGTCGTACTTCGACAAGCGCCAGCGCGGCGAGGTGCTCTCCCGGGCGACGAACGACATCGACAACATCGGGCAGACCCTCCAGCAGTCGATGGGCCAGCTCATCAACTCGCTGCTGACGATCATCGGCGTGCTCGCGATGATGTTCTACGTCTCCTGGCTGCTGGCGCTGGTCGCGCTGGTGACCGTGCCGCTGTCGTTCGTCGTCGCCACCCGCGTCGGCAAGCGGTCGCAGCCGCACTTCGTGCAGCAGTGGCGCACCACCGGCAAGCTCAACGCGCACGTCGAGGAGATGTACACCGGGCACACCCTGGTCAAGGTCTTCGGGCGGCAGGACGAGTCGGCGCGGCAGTTCGCCGAGCAGAACGAGGCGCTGTACGAGGCCGGGTTCAAGGCGCAGTTCAACAGCGGGGTCATGCAGCCGCTGATGATGTTCGTGTCGAACCTCAACTACGTGCTGGTCGCGGTCGTCGGCGGCCTGCGGGTCGCCTCCGGTGCCCTCTCCATCGGTGACGTGCAGGCCTTCATCCAGTACTCCCGCCAGTTCTCGATGCCGCTGACGCAGGTCGCGTCCATGGCGAACCTCGTACAGTCCGGCGTCGCCTCCGCCGAGCGGGTCTTCGAACTCCTCGACGCCGAGGAGCAGGCGGCGGACCCGGTCCCGGGCCTCCGCCCGGAGGAACTGCGCGGACGGGTCGCGCTGGAGAACGTGTCCTTCCGCTACGACCCCGAGAAGCCGCTCATCGAGGATCTCTCCCTGAAGGTCGAGCCCGGCCACACGGTCGCGATCGTCGGCCCGACCGGCGCCGGAAAGACCACGCTGGTCAACCTGCTGATGCGGTTCTACGACGTCTCCGGCGGCCGGATCACCCTCGACGGGGTGGACATCGCGAAGATGTCCCGGGACGAACTGCGCGCCCAGATCGGCATGGTGCTCCAGGACACCTGGCTGTTCGGCGGCACCATCGCGGAGAACATCGCGTACGGCGCCTCCCGCGAGGTCACCCGGGGCGAGATCGAGGAGGCCGCGCGCGCCGCGCACGCCGACCGGTTCGTCCGGACGCTGCCCGACGGCTACGACACGGTGATCGACGACGAGGGCACGGGCGTCAGCGCCGGTGAGAAGCAGCTCATCACCATCGCGCGGGCGTTCCTGTCCGACCCGACGATCCTCGTCCTCGACGAGGCCACGTCGTCCGTCGACACCCGCACCGAGGTGCTCATCCAGAAGGCCATGGCCAAACTCGCCCACGGCCGCACGTCGTTCGTGATCGCCCACCGCCTCTCCACCATCCGGGACGCGGACACGATCCTGGTGATGGAGAACGGCTCGATCGTGGAACAGGGCGCACACGCGGACCTGTTGGAGGCGGACGGGGCGTACGCCCGCCTGTACAAGGCGCAGTTCGCGCAGGCGGTGGCGGAAGTGGATTAGCTGTGTGGGGGCTGCTTCGGCAGCCCCCGCCTCTAATCCAGGTAACCCCTCAGCTGATCCGCGAAAGCATGATCCCGGAGCTTGTTCAGGGTCTTCGACTCGATCTGCCGAATCCGCTCCCGCGTCACGCCGAAGATCCTGCCTATCTCCTCCAGCGTCCGGGGACGCCCGTCAGCCAGCCCGTACCTCAGCTGTACGACCTTGCGCTCCCGCTCCCCCAGCGTGGACAGCACCGCCTCCAGGTGCTCCCGCAGCAGCAGGAACGCCGCCGACTCCACGGGTGACGTCGCGTCGCCGTCCTCGATGAGGTCGCCGAGGGCGACGTCGTCCTCCTCGCCCACGGGCGCGTGCAGCGACACCGGTTCCTGGGCCAGCCGCAGGACCTCGCTGACGCGTTCCGGCGCGAGGTCGAGGTGACCGGCCACCTCCTCCGGCGTCGGTTCGTAGCCGCGTTCCTGCAGCATGCGGCGCTGGACGCGGACGACCCGGTTGATCAGCTCGACGACATGGACCGGCACCCGGATGGTGCGGGCCTGGTCGGCGAGGGCGCGGGACATGGCCTGTCGGATCCACCAGGTGGCGTACGTGGAGAACTTGTAGCCGCGGGCGTAGTCGAACTTCTCGACCGCGCGGATCAGGCCCAGGTTCCCTTCCTGGACCAGGTCGAGCATGGTCAGGCCGCGGCCGACGTACCGTTTGGCGACGGAGACGACCAGGCGCAGGTTGGCCTCGATGAGGCGGCGCTTCGCCATCCGGCCCATCACCACGAGCCGGTCCAGGTCGAGCGCCAACTGGCTGTCCAGGGACGGGGTGTTGCTCAGCTTCTCCTCGGCGAACAGGCCCGCTTCGACCCGGCGGGCGAGTTCGACCTCCTCGGCCGCGGTGAGCAGCGGGATGCGGCCGATCTCCCGCAGGTACTGGCGGAACAGGTCCGAGGACGGCCCGCCGGTGTCGGTGGCGCGGCCGCGGGGTGGTTCGGGGGGCTCGACGGGTTCGGTCTCCACTGCGTCGAGCGCTTCGGCGGGCGGGGCGTCCGGCTCCGCCTCGGGGTGGTGCACGACACGGCTCTGCGGGGGCACCGCGACCAGTACGTCGGTCTCGGCGTCCGGTTCTGCCGTGTCGTCCGCACTGTTCTCGGTCTGTGTGAGGGTCTGGGTCTGCACGGGGGCGACCTCCAGGATGATCGCTGCAGAGTGCGGCAGCGCTGTTTCGGGGACGGAGTCGGCGGCCTCGCCGCTGTCCGTCCCGTACGCGATGAGCGGAACCGCGGGGGTCTGGGACCCGTTGGGGACGGATCGGCCGCGCTCCGAGGACTCAGGCACCGGAACCCAGTGTGGAGTACGACACATCGCCGCCACGAGGGGCGTGCGGTGACTTTTTGAGTCCGGTCCGTGACCGGGTGGTTACCGTGGCGGAGGCGACACGCTCAGAGAGCTGCGGCTCCGTGCTCTCGCAGCGCCTGGTCGTACTGCTGGAGGACCCACAATTCGTTCTGCACGGCGGCCAGTTCGGCCGGGTCTCCGTGCGTTCCGAGGCGGGTGAGGGTGCTCTGGATGTCGCGGACGCGGCGCTCCACGGCCCGGCGGCGGACCGCCACGAGCTGGATGCCGGCATAGATCTCGTCGACGGTCTTGCGCATGATCGCCTCGACGGCGAGCTCCGTGACCATCGCGCGGACGGCGTCGTCGGGCGCGGCCTCGCGGACCCGGACGAGATAGTCCTGCGCGTCCTGAGTGCCGTACTCGGCGCCGCCCGCTTCCATGATCGCCTGGCGTACGGCGGCGTAGGGCGCGGCGGTGAACTCGTCGATGCCGTAGGCGTCGAAGGCCGGGGAGACCAACTCGGGGCGCTGGAGGGCGAGTTTGAGGAGTTCGCGCTCGGTGGCGTAGACGGGGTTGCGGAGCTGGAGCGCGGGGCCGCCGGCCGTGGTGCGCTGGGTGGCCTCGTACGGCTGCTGGGGGCCGCGGGCCGGGGCGGGGGCGCCCTTGCCACCGCGGTCGCGGGCCCAGCGGGCCAGCTGGGCGACGCGCTTGACCACGAACTGGGTGTCGAGGATGCCGAGCATGCCGGCGAGCTGGACGGCGACCTCGTGCTGGGCGCCGCTGTTCTTGATGCGGGCGACGATCGGGGCGGCCTCGTCGAGGGCGGCGGCGCGGCCCGCCGGGGTGTCGAGGTCGTAGCGGACGACGATCTGGCGGAGCGCGAACTCGAAGAGCGGAGTGCGGGGTTCGACCAGGTCGGCGACCGCGTCGTCGCCCTTGGCCAGGCGCAGGTCGCAGGGGTCCATGCCGTCGGGGGCGATGGCGATGTAGGTCTCGGCGGCGAACTTCTGGTCGTCCTCGAAGGCGCGCAGGGCCGCCTTCTGGCCGGCGGCGTCGCCGTCGAAGGTGAAGATCACGCGGGCGCTGCCGTTGTCCATCAGCAGCCGGCGGAGGATCTTGATGTGGTCGCCGCCGAAGGCGGTGCCGCAGGTCGCGATGGCCGTCGTCACGCCCGCGAGGTGGCAGGCCATGACGTCGGTGTAGCCCTCGACGACGACCGCGCGGGACGCCTTGGCGATGTCCTTCTTGGCGAGGTCGATGCCGTAGAGGACCTGGGACTTCTTGTAGATCGCGGTGTCGGGCGTGTTGAGGTACTTCGGGCCGGTGTCCGCCTCGTAGAGCTTGCGGGCGCCGAAGCCGACCACGTCTCCGCCGATGTCGCGGATCGGCCACATCAGGCGGCCGCGGAAGCGGTCGATGGGGCCGCGGCGGCCTTCCTGGGAGAGGCCCGACAGGAGGAGTTCCTTGTCGGTGAAGCCCTTGCCGCGCAGGAAGCGGGTGAGGTGGTCCCAGCCCTGGGGGCTGTAGCCGACGGAGAAGTGCTCGGCGGCGGACTGGTCGAAGCCGCGCTCGGCGAGGAACTTGCGCCCGGTGTCGGCCTCGGGGCTGGTGGCGAGCTGTTCCATGTACCAGTCGGCGGCGATCTTGTGGGCCTCGACCAGCCGGATGCGTTCGCCGCGCTGGTGGGCCGGGTTGTACCCGCCCTCCTCGTAGCGCAGGGTGATGCCGGCCTGGCCGGCCAGGCGCTCGACCGCCTCGGAGAAGGTGAGGTGGTCGACCTTCATCACGAACGTGATGGTGTCGCCGCCCTCCTGGCAGCCGAAGCAGTGGAAGAGTCCCTTGCTCGGGCTGACCTGGAAGGACGGCGACTTCTCGTCATGGAACGGGCACAGGCCCTTGAGGTTGCCCCCGCCCGCGTTGCGCAGCTGGAGGTACTCGGACACCACGGCGTCGATCGGGACCGCGTCCCGTACCGCCTTCACGTCCTCGTCATTGATCCGTCCTGCCACGCAGCGATTCTACGGGGACGGACTGACACTCAAGAGACGAGGCTTTCGAGCGGAACGTGCGGGTCCGCCAGCGCCTCCGTGTCCACCTGTGTCTTCGTCCGGATCAGCTGCTGGATCGGGTCCGTGACGTCCCACACGTTCACGTTCATCCCGGCCAGCACCCGGCCCTCCTTCACCCAGAACGCGATGAACTCACGCTTTCCGGCGTCCCCGCGAATCACCACTTCGTCGTACGACCCCGGGGGCGCCCAGCCGCTGTACTCCATGCCCAGGTCGTACTGGTCGGAGAAGAAGTAGGGGACGCGGTCGTAGACGAGGTCCTGGCCGAGCATCGCGCGGGCCGCGGCGGGGCCGCCGTTGAGGGCGTTGGCCCAGTGCTCCACGCGCAGCCTGCTGTCGAAGAGGGCGTGGTGGAAGGAGGCGACGTCACCGGCCGCGTGGATGTCGGGGTCGGAGGTGCGCAGCCGGTCGTCGACCGCGACGCCGCCGCCGTGCGCCCGGTCGGCGAGCTCCAGGCCCGCCGCCTCGGCGAGCGCGGTGCGCGGGGCCGCGCCGATCGCGGCGAGGACGTCGTGCGCCGGGTGTTCCTCGCCGTCGTCGGTGCGGGCGGCCAGCACCATGCCGTCCTGGCCGATGATCTCGGTGAGCTGGGCGCCGAAGTGGAAGCGCACGCCGTGCTCCCGGTGCAGGTCGGCGAAGAGGCCGCCGAGCTCGGGGCCGAGGACGCCGTGCAGCGGGGTCGGGGCGGGCTCGATGATGGTGACCTCGGCGCCGTACTCGCGGGCCGCCGCCGCGACCTCCAGGCCGATCCAGCCGGCGCCCGCGATCACGAGATGGCCGTTGTCCCGGCCGAGCGCGGCCAGCACGCCCTTGAGGCGTTCCGCGTGCGCGAGGCGGCGCAGGTGATGGACGCCCGCGAGGTCGGTGCCCGGGATGTCGAGGCGGCGGGGTTCGGCCCCGGTGGCCAGAAGCAGCTTGTCGTAGTGGACGAGCGTGCCGTCGTCGCCGAAGCGGACGGTTTTGGCCGCGCGGTCGATCGCGTCGACCGTCTGGCCGAGGTGCAGCTCGATGTCGTTGCGCGCGTACCAGGCCGGTTCGTGCACGAAGACGCTGTCGCGTTCCTCCTTGCCGAGCAGGTAGCCCTTGGAGAGGGGCGGGCGCTCATAGGGGTGGTCGCGTTCGTCGCAGATCAGTATCACGCGACCGGTGAAGCCCTCCGCTCGGAGCGTCTCGGCCGCCTTGGCGCCGGCGAGACCGCCTCCGACGATCACGAATGTCTGGTCCGCGTCGACCACTTGATGCCTCCTCGTAAGGGTGCCGCCACATGGGAGCGTCCCGCACGCAGCGTGATGGGGGAAGAGGGAGTGGCCCGATCAGGCCACGGAGGGTCACATTCGGGCGTGTTTCGCTTCACCCTTGGCACATCTGTCTCACATATGCCCTGTCAGGCGAGCATGAAGCGATCGCGCCGACGCGTCCGTGAGGGACGCGATCTGGTCGACGATCACCCGCTTGCGGGCGCGGTCGTCGGCCGCCTGGTCGAACAGTGCCCGGAACTGCGGGTCGAGCCCGTCCGGGGCGCGGACGGTGAGCGCCTCGGCGAGTTCGGCCACCACGATCCGCTGATCGGCCCGCAGCCGCTCCTGCTCGGCGCGCTGCATCACGTACCGGTCGGCGACGGCCTTGAGGACCGCACACTCCAGCCGCGTCTCGTGCGGTACGACGAGTTCGGCGGCGTATCTCGTGAGCGGGCCGCCGCCGAACGCCGCGCGCGTGGCACCCTCGGCGGCGAGGCAGAAACGGCCGATGAGCTGGCTGGTGGCGTCCTTCAGCCGGGCCTGGGCGACGGCGGAACCGTCGTAGCCGTGCGGCCACCACGGCTGGTCCTGGAGCCGGTCCAGGGCCGCGGCGAGTTCGGCGGTGTCGGTGTCCCCGGGGACGTACCGGCCGAGGGCCACCGCGAAGACCGCCTGCCGTTCCGGTTCCGCGTGCAGACAGTTGGGGTCGATGTGGCCGGCGTGCAGGCCGTCCTCGACGTCGTGCACCGAGTACGCCACGTCGTCCGACCAGTCCATCACCTGCGCCTCGAAGCAGATGCGGGCGCCGGGGGCGTCCTTGCGGACCCAGTCGAAGACGGGGCGGTCGTCCTCGTAGACGCCGAACTTGGGGGACGCTGCCTGCGGTCCCGCTCCGCGCGGCCAGGGGTATTTGGTGGCCGCGTCGAGGGTGGCGCGGGTGAGGTTCAGCCCCACCGAGCCTTCCTCGGTGAAGCGTTTGGGCTCGATGCGGGTGAGGAGGCGCAGGGACTGCGCGTTGCCCTCGAAGCCGCCGCAGTCCTCCGCGAACTCGTTGAGGGCCTGTTCGCCGTTGTGACCGAACGGGGGGTGGCCGAGGTCGTGGGCGAGGCAGGCGGCTTCGACGAGGTCGGGGTCGCAGCCGAGGGCTTCGCCGAGCTCTCGGCCTACCTGGGCGCACTCCAGGGAGTGCGTGAGCCGGGTTCTGGGGCTGGCGTCCCAGACCTGGCTTCGGGTGCCTGGGGTGACGACCTGCGTTTTGCCGGCGAGGCGGCGCAGTGCGGCTGAGTGGAGGATGCGGGCGCGGTCGCGTTGGAAGGCGGTGCGGCCGGGGCGCTTGTCCGGCTCCGGGGCCCAGCGGTCGGTTGAGGGCAGGTCGTACGGCATGACTCGACAGTACGGGCAGGGACTGACAATTCGCCGGTTCGTGTGCCTTGTGCTGTCAGACGGCGAGTGCGGGTTGTGTCTGGCTGCTCGCGCCCCTGAGGCCGATCATCTGGTCGTATCTGTGCAACACGAGGCCGGCCATGGCCTCGTGGGTGCCCAGCGGCGCCGACGCCAGCCACGGTGCCGCCTGTGCGCACTCCGTCGCGAAGCGGCCGGGGGCCGTGAAGTACGAGGCGATCGCCACGCGGTCGTAGCCTCTCGCCGTCAGGGCCTCGACGGCCGCCGGGACCGTGGGGGCCGCCGTCGTCGCGTAGGCCGGGACCACCGGGACTCCGAGGCGGGTCGACAGCAGGGACGCCATACGGGCCATGTCGACCTTCGACTCCGGGTCACGCGAGCCCGCCGCCGCCAGCACCACCGCACTGCCCACGCGCGGGGACTCCTCCCATCCCGCCTCCAGCAGCCGGGCGTGCAGCGCCTCCACCAGCAACGGGTGCGGGCCCAGCGCGGGCGCCACGCGGGCGCGTACGTCCGTCTCGGCGGCCATCTCGGGGATGTCCCGCTTCACGTGGTAGCCGCGGCTCAGGAGCAGCGGGACGAGGATCGCCTCACGGCTGCCGAGGCTCTTGAGGGTGTCGGTCAGCAGCGGCTCGTTGAGCTCGATGTGACCGAGGTGGACCGCGAGGCCGGGGCGCTGGGCGCGGACCTTGTCGAGGAGGCCGCGTACGGTGCTCAGGGCGCGCGGGTCGCGGCTGCCGTGGGCCACGACGACGAGCGCGGGCGGTTCGGGGCGCCGCCGTCGGCCGTCGAGCGACACGAGGCTGAGCTGGCTGGCGAGCTGGCTGCTGATCCGGTTCATGAGGTGCGCCGTACTGTCGAAGTGGACTGCCTTGGACTCGTCGTGCACAGAGTTCGACGCTGTCATGGACCGATGGTGGTGGGGGGACATTGCCGCCCCGTTGCATGAAGATAACGGGGATTTTCGGCAGGTTCACCACGGGACAGGTGGGCAGTGTGAGGCGGACTGACCTGCGGTTTCGTGCGACCGCGTGAGGCTGGTCACGTATGCGGCGGCGAACCGTGAGCGCTTGCATCACGTCCCTGACTGTCGAAGGACGACCTGGGAGGGACCCCGTGAGACTGCGCCGACCCCGCCTGCCGCGCACCCGTACCGGGCAGCGGCGGCTCGTGCAGGCCGTGATGGCCGGGTGTGTGCTGGCGCTGTCCCCGGCGACCTGGATGTACGTCGTCACGGGCGACCGGCTGCGCACGACCGCGGACGTGCCGCGCACCGAGGTCGCCGTCGTCTTCGGGGCCGGGCTGTGGGACGGGGAGCCGTCGCCGTATCTGGCGCACCGGCTGGACGCGGCGGCGAAGCTGTACCGCGAGGGCCGGATCGAGGTCGTCCTCGTCACCGGCGACAACAGCCGGGAGGAGTACGACGAGCCCGACGCGATGCGGGCCTATCTGACGCGGCACGGGGTTCCCGACGCCCGCATCGTCAGTGACTACGCCGGGTTCGACACCTGGGACTCCTGCGTCCGGGCCAAGAAGATCTTCGGGGTGGACCGGGCCGTGCTGATCAGCCAGGGCTTCCACATCCGGCGGGCGGTCGCGCTGTGCGAGGCGGCGGGCGTCACCTCGTACGGCGTCGGGGTCGACGCCAAGCATGACGTGACCTGGTACTACGGCGGTACGCGCGAGATCTTCGCGGCCGGCAAGGCCGCGCTGGACGCGGTCTTCGAGCCCGATCCCCGGTTCCTCGGGCCCAAGGAACCGGGGGTGAGCCAGGCGCTGGCTAGCGGCCGGTGAAGTGCGGGGGGCGTTTCTCCAGGAACGCGGTCATGCCCTCCTGCTGGTCGTGGGTCGCGAACAGGGCGTGGAACACCCGGCGTTCGAAGCGGATGCCGTCGCGCAGGCCGGTCTCCAGGGAGCGGTCGACGCATTCGCGGGCCGCTCTGACCGCCGTACGGCCGTAGGAGGCGATCGTCTCCGCGGCCTTCAGGGCCTCGGGGAGGACCTGCTCGTCGGGGACCACCCGGGACACCAGGCCCGCGCTCTCCGCCTCCCGCGCGTCCATCGTCCGGCCGGTGAGGACCAGGTCCATCGCCTTCGCTCGGCCGATCAGGCGGGTGAGGCGCTGGGTGCCGCCGATGCCGGGGATCACACCTAGCTTGATCTCCGGCTGGCCGAACACCGCCGACTCCCCCGCGATCACCAGGTCGCACATCATCACGAGCTCGCAACCGCCGCCCAGCGCATGGCCGTTGACCGCCGCGATCTTCGGCGTGCGCAGATCGGCGAACTCCTCCCAGGCCCCGAAGTAGTCCTCCGCCGCCATGTCGACGGCCGTCATCCCGGCCATCTCCCTGATGTCGGCGCCGGCCGCGAAGTACCGTTCCGAGCCCGTGACGACCACACAGCCGACCTCGGGGTCCGCGTCCAACGGGCGCAGCGCCGCCAGGAGTTCGGCGAGCAGCTCGCTGCTCAGCGCATTGCGGACGTGCGGGCGGTGCAGGCGTACGGTCACCACCGCGCCGTCGCGTTCGAGCTTGAGGTTGTTCATGCGGATCATCCCCTTCTACGAGTCCCAGATCGCGCCGTACGCCGGAATCCCCCGCCGCTCCAGGCCGTGCACGACCTGCCAGGTGAGCTTCTTGTTGGAGATGCAGATCACCGCCTCGGCCCCGAAGTCGCGGTAGGCCTGGTAGGCGAGGCGGACCATGTCGGGCTTGCCGTGCCGGGAGGTGTCCCAGACCAGGGCGTGGGGCTGGACGGCGAGGATCTCGTGGACGAGGGCGTCGCCGTAGGTGGTGCGGGGGTCGCGGGTCGCCCAGACCAGGCGGGACGGGACCTCGGCGGCCAGCAGATGGGGCAGGCAGGGGCCGATGCCGCTGCCGGTCGCGACGTAGACGACCTTGGTGAACAGGGTCTCGATGTTGGCGACTCCGGCGGTGGTGATGCCCTTGACCCAGACCCGTTCCGGCAGGTCGTCGATGAAGGCGCCCGTCCAGTCGCCGGCCCGGGAGATCGTGAGGCGGAAGCCGGGCTCTCCGGGGGCCGGGACGTTCGCGAACGAGTGCCACTCCTTCAGCGGGTTGCGGCTGATCGCCGTGGAGGAACCCGCGAACGGGGTCTCGCCGTGGTCGAAGCGGGCCAGCACCACGTGCGGGGAGGGGCGTTCGAGGCGTACGGCGACCTTGCGCAGCCTCAGCCAGGGCAGCGCGACACTGAAGGTGACGACCGCCAGGACCGACACCTCGACCGGGCCGGGGGACGACAGGAGGGTGTGGGTCCAGAAGAGGGCGAGGGCCGCCCAGCCGCCGAACCGGTGGATCTTCTCGAAGTGGTCGTGGTGGCGGGAGCGGAAGGGCGGCAGGGCCGTGGCGATGATGAACACCAACAGGGCCAGCAGGGTCCAACCGACCGCTGCGTGGCGGGTGTTGTGCGTGCTGATCGTCGCCGCCAGGAACCATGCGGTGCCCGCCAGCGCCCCGCCCACGTGCAGGCCGCCGAAGTGATAGACCTTGCCCAGCGTCCAGCGGACCTTCAGCGGCCAGCTCGTCGGAGCCCAAGTGGCCAGCCGGAAGAAGAGGTTGATGACGTACTGCTGGCGGACGAGGACCGCCAGGGTGAGGTTCGCGAGGGCCGCGTGGCCCGCCGTGCGGGTGGACGGGGTCCAACTAGCCCACAGGAAAATCCCGTTGGCCAGGAGCACCAGCGCCCACAGCCGGTTGTAGTGCATCAGGCGCGGGTGCTTGAGCAGGCGGCGCAGGCGCGGGGTGAGCGGGGGCAGGTCCGTGGTCTGCCGTTCCAGCGACGTCGTCATCGGGTCACCGCCGTGCGCTCCTCCGCCAGCCTCAGCAGCGCCGGTTTGTCGATCTTGCCGCGGTCCGTCTCCGGTAGGCGTGTCAGGGGCATGACACTCTCGGGGACGCAGTAGTACGGCAGCGCGTCGGCCACCGCGCGCCGGGCCCGGTCGGGGTCGACGTCCGCCGGGGTGACGAAGGCGACCAGGGTGCGGGCGTCCCGCTTCAGGGTCACCGCGCGGACGCAGCCGTCGACCGACTCCAGCACCGAGGAGACGGAGTCGAGTTCGACACGGAAGCCGCGCACCTTGACCTGGTCGTCGGTGCGGCCGAGGTGTTCGAGTTCGCCGTCGGAGGTCCAGCGGCCGAGGTCGCGGGTGCGGAACATCCTCCGACCGCCGCCGAGGAAGGGGTCGGGGGCGTAGCGCTCGGCGTTGAGGGCGTCGTTGCCCAGATAGCCCGCCGAGACGCAGTCGCCGCCGGCCCACATCTCGCCGACCTCGCCGATGGGCAGAGCGCGGCGGTCGGCGTCGAGGACGTAGACGGTGTTGTTGGGGGTGGGGCGGCCGATGGTGAGGAGCGGGGCGGCCGGGTCGTGGCGGCTCATCGTGTTGACGATGGTCGTCTCGGTCGGGCCGCAGCAGTTGTGGAACGCGGCGCGGCGCGCCCAGCGGTCGGCGAGCGGGCGCGGGCAGGGCTCACCGGCCACGGCGACCGTGCGCACGCGCGCGCAGGCCGCCGGGTCGATGCCGGACAGGACGGTCGGGGTGGCGATGACGACGTCGGCCGTGCGGGCCGCCGCCGCGATGTCCTTGCCGCGGATGACGAGGGTGCCGCCGTGGGCGAGGCAGCCGAGGATCTCCCAGGCAGCCATGTCGAAGGCGATGTTGAGGAGCTGGGCGACCCGGTCGCCGGGGCGGATGCCGAGGTCGCCGGGGGCGGTGAGCAGGATGTTGGCGACGTTGCGGTGGGAGACCTTCACGCCGTTGGGGCGGCCGGTGGTGCCGGAGGTGAACAGGACGTAGCAGCCGTCGTCGGGGCCCACGGGGACCGGCCGGCGACGCTGTCGCGGGAGGCGGGGGGCCGGGACGTACGGCAGGGGCTCGTCGAGGGCGATCAGGCGGTGGCCCGGCGGCAGCGGGACGCGGTGGGCGTGCTCGGCGACGGTGATCACCACCCGGGTGCGGGCGGTGCGGATCACGTGGGTGAGCTGGGGGGTGGGGGCGAGGGCGATGTCCTGCGGGACGTAGGCGGCGCCCGCCTTCAGGATGCCGAGCAGTCCGACGACCATCGGCAGGGAGCGGCGGACGAACAGGCCGACGTGATCGCCGGGACGTACGCCCTCGCGGATCAGCCGGGCGGCGAGGGCGTCGGCCTGACGGTCGAGTTCGCCGTACGTGATCCGCGCGCCGAGGTGTTCGGCGGCGACGGCGTGCGGGGTGGCCGCGGCCTGGCGTTCCACGGCGCGGTGGAGGAGCGGGTCCGGGACGGGGACGGCCGGGCCGACGCCGTACTGGAGGAAAAGGTGCTGGTCGCGTGGGCTCAGATGGCGCAGAGGCATGCTGGGGGGACCTCCTGGCTGGCTTCTTCGCGTGAAGGACGACCTGGCGCCAAGCTGGATCCGCGCTCGACTGTAGTCCCGGTTTTTCAACACTCAACTAGGCGTGATCGGCCAACCACGGAACGGAATGCGCCACATGTGGCGTCTTTCGCAACAGAGGCAACGTCCGCCCCGGTCGGTGGCGACTCAGAGGTGGGCACGTGTGTGCCTCACGGTGGCCGTCGCCCCGCGGGGAGGTCACCGTCCCGGCCGCGTAACAGGGAGCCGCCGCGCACGTAACACGGCCGAAGCACGCTGAAGGGCATGCAGAACACCGCGACGCCCACCCACTGCCCCTACTGCGCCCTGCAGTGCGGGATGAACCTCACGCCCGTCCCGGACGGGGGCGTGGAAGTGACCGAGCGCGCGGACTTCCCGGTGAACCGGGGGGCGCTGTGCGGCAAGGGCCGGACAGCGCCCGCGGTGCTCTCGTCGAGCGTCCGCCTGACCTCCCCGTTGGTGCGCTCCGGCGGCACGCTGGTGCCCGCGACGTGGGACGAGGCGCTGGACCGGATCGCCGAGGGGCTGCGGCGTACGCGTGCGGAACATGGTCCGGACGCGTGCGGGGTGTTCGGCGGGGGCGGCCTGACGAACGAGAAGGCGTACACGCTGGGCAAGTTCGCCCGGGTCGTCCTCGGCACCTCGCAGATCGACTACAACGGCCGCTTCTGCATGTCCTCGGCCGCGGCCGGCGGCATCAAGGCGTTCGGCCTGGACCGCGGGCTGCCGTTCCCGCTGGAGGACATCCCGAAAACCGGCTGCGTGATCCTCGTCGGCTCCAACCTCGCCGAGACCATGCCGCCGTCGCTGCGCTTCTTCACCGAACTGAAGGAGAACGGCGGCACCCTGATCGTCGTCGACCCGCGCCGGACGAGGACGGCCGACCATGCCGATCTGCATCTGATGCCGCGCCCCGGCACCGATCTCGCCCTGGCGCTGGGCCTGTTGCACCTGATCGTCGCGGAGGGGCGGGTCGACGAGGCCTACGTCGCCGAGCGCACCGCCGGCTGGGAGGAGGCGCGGGCCGCCGCGATGGCGCACTGGCCGGAGTACGTGGAGCGGATCACCGGCGTGCCGGTGCCCCAACTCCGGGAGGCCGTACGGATGTTCTGCGAGCCCGAGGCCGCGATGGTGCTGACCGCGCGCGGACCCGAGCAGCAGTCCAAGGGCACCGACACCGTGGGCGCGTGGATCAACCTCTGCCTGGCGACCGGGCGGGCAGGCAGGCCGCTGTCCGGGTACGGCTGCCTCACCGGGCAGGGCAACGGACAGGGCGGACGTGAACACGGCCAGAAGGCCGACCAGTTGCCCGGCTACCGCAAGCTCGACGACCCGGCCGCGCGCCGGCATGTCGCAGAGGTGTGGGGCGTCGACCCCGACGCGCTCCCCGGACCGGGACGCAGCGCCTACGAACTGCTCGACGCGCTCGGCCAGGACATCAGGTCCCTGCTGCTGATGGGCTCCAACCCGGTGGTGTCGGCGCCGCGCGCCGCGCACATCGAGGAGCGCATCAAGTCCCTTGATTTCCTGGCCGTGTGCGATGTCGTCCTGTCGGAGACGGCGGCCCTCGCGGACGTCGTCCTGCCGGTCACCCAGTGGGCCGAGGAGACCGGGACCACGACCAGCCTGGAGGGCAGGGTGCTGCTGCGCCGGCAGGCGATCAGCCCGCCCGAGGGCGTCCGCAGCGACCTGGAGGTCCTGCACGCACTCGCCGACCGGCTCGGCGTGGAGAAGGGCTTCCCGACCGACCCCGAGGAGGTCTTCGAGGAGCTGCGCCGGGCCAGCGCGGGCGGCGCGGCCGACTACTCCGGCATCACCTACCGCCGGCTGGCGGAGGAGAACGGGGTGTTCTGGCCGTGTCCCGCCGCCGACGCCGATGCGGACGCGGGACACCCCGGCACCCCCCGCCTCTTCCTCGACCGCTTCGCCACCGACGACGGCCGCGCCCGCTTCGTGCCGGTCTCGCACCGGGCGTCGGCGGAGGAGCCGGACGACGAGTACCCGGTGCTGCTGACGACCGGCCGGGTCGTCGCCCAGTACCAGTCCGGCGCCCAGACCCGCCGGGTCGACGAACTGAACGCCGCCGCGCCCGGTCCGTTCGTAGAGCTGCACCCCCGGCTCGCGGCCCGGCTCGGCGCGGCCGAGGGCGACCCGGTGGCGGTCGTGTCCCGGCGCGGCCGGGCGGTGGCACCGGCCCGGATCACCACCGGCATCCGCCCCGACACGGTCTTCATGCCCTTCCACTGGCCCGGCGAGGGCCGCGCCAACAGCCTCACCAACCCGGCGCTCGACCCGACCTCGCGGATGCCGGAGTTCAAGACGTGCGCGGTGCGGCTGGAGACGGTCGAGTCCTGACCGAGCGTCAGCGCAGGGTCAGCCAGTCGCCGGTCTCGATACGTCTGCCGCGGCGGCGGAGCCCTTCGGCCACGGCGGGGGCGGCGACGTACACCCAGGCCCGCACCGGCGTTGCGTCGGCCTCCCGGAGCACCTCGCGTTCGACCCGTTCGTAGAGGTTGCGGGGGTCGCCGGGCGCGTACTCCTCCAGGCGGTCGAGGGCGACGAGGAGGGCGGCGTATTCCTCGGGGCGGGCGGTGACGAGGTCGCCGCGGACGATGCCGGGCTCCTCCACCGCGTACGGGTATCCGGGGCCGTCGTACAGGGCCGCGCCGTGCAGCAGCGCCGGTTCCTCGGCCGTGGTGCGGCCGCGCAGGAAGTCGTCGTGGTTGGGCTCACCAGGGCGAAGGGTGCCGTAGACAAAGAACGGGAGGGAGGGCGGGGGCAGGGGGGCGAGGCTCACAGAAACGATTCTCTCTCCACACACACCGGCACAGACGCGGTATGGACATGACAGGCCTGTGCCCTTTGAATCTCCTCCAGCACGAGCGCCTCCCCCACGCGCCCCAGGCGCCTTTCTGAGGAGACAGATGAGCCGAATACGCTCAGTCCGCCCTGTCCGCTCCCTCCCCACCCCGAGGAGCTCCCGGCTCGCCGCGGCCGGTGTGGCCGCCACCACCACCGCTCTGCTGGCGGCCGCACTCGTCCCCAACGCCCACGCGGCCGACAGACCGACCCGGGCCACCGCGATCGACAACGCGGCCTCGGTGCTGGCCGAGCGGGCCTCCGCGTTGGGTCTGACGTCCGCGCAGAAGACCAAGGTGCGGGATGTCGTCGTCGACAAGGACGGTACCCAGCACGTCCGTTACGACCGCACCTACCGCAACCTGCCGGTGCTGGGCGGCGACTTCGTCGTCCACCTGACGCGGGACGGGTCGTACGAAGGCGTCGACCGGGCGACGAAGAAGGCGATCTCGCTCCCCGGCACGACGCCCGCCCTCTCCGCCCCGAAGGCCGCCGACCTCGCCGCGAACGCGCTGCGCGCCGCCAACCTCGGCGAGACGCTGAAGAAGCTGACCGCGAAGCCGCAGCTGGTCGTCGACGCCCTGCACGGCACGCCCAGGCTGGCCTGGCGCACCGAGGCCGTGGCCCAGGACACGCAGGGCAACCCGGTCGCGCGCGTGGTGCTGACCGACGCGGGGACCGGGGCGCAGATCGACGCCTGGGACTCCCTGGAGAGCGCCTCGGGCGACGGCAAGTCCCTGTACGGCGGGACGGTGCCGTTGCAGACGACGCTGTCGGGGTCGACGTACCAGCTCAAGGACCCGACGCGCGGGAACACCTACACCGGTGACGCGGCCAACAAGACCGACCTGTGCATCTTCGGCATCTGCATCAGCCGCGCCCCGGCGACGCTCTTCACCGACGCCGACAACCACTGGGGCACGGGGGCGACTTCGGACCGGGCGACGGCCGCGGTCGACGCGCAGTACGGCACCGACGTCACCTGGGACTACTACAAGAACGTCCACGGCCGGAACGGCATCGGCGGGGACGGCAAGGGGTCGTACAACCGCGTCCACTACGGCAACAGCTACAACAACGCCTTCTGGGACGACAGTTGCTTCTGCATGACCTACGGCGACGGTGACGGGACGCAGCTCGGTCCGCTGGTGTCGCTGGACGTGGCGGGGCACGAGATGTCGCACGGCGTGACGTCGAAGACGGCGGCGCTGACGTACTCGGGCGAGTCGGGCGGGCTCAACGAGGCGACGTCCGACATCTTCGGGACGCTGGTGGAGTTCTATGCCGCGAACTCCTCCGACCCCGGGGACTATCTGATCGGCGAGAAGATCGTCCGGTCCGGCTTCGGGCGGGACGCCCTGCGCTACATGGACAAGCCCTCGAAGGACGGCAACTCGGCCGACTGCTGGAGCTCCTCGGTCGGGAACCTCGACGTGCACTACTCGTCCGGCGTCGCGAACCACTTCTTCTACCTGCTGTCCGAGGGCAGCGGGGCGAGGACGGTCAACGGCGTCAGCTACAACTCGCCGACCTGCAACGGCAGTTCGGTGGCGGGGATCGGACGGGACAAGGTGGGTGCCATCTGGTACCGGGCGCTGACCGTCTACATGACCTCCTCGACGAACTACGCGGCCGCCCGGACGGCGACGCTGAACGCGGCGAAGGACCTGTACGGGGCGGGGAGCACGGAGTACAACGCGGTGGCCGCGGCGTGGAGCGCGGTGAACGTCGGCTGACCGAGCGGCGGGCGTGACGGTGCGGCGGTGGGGCCGGTCGGGCTCCGCCGCCGCACCGGCGTCTCAGGCGGTGCCCTCCGCCGGGGGCTCCTCGGCGGGCGAGGCCGCGGGCAGGGTCGCCAGGACCGCTTTGACCTGTTGCCGCACGGCCTCGGGTATCCCGCCGTTCTGGGCCGCGACGACCAGTTCGCCGGCGAGCACATGCAGCTTGGTGTTGGTGTTCTGGGAGATCCTGACCAGAACCTCCCAGGCGTCCTCGGGACTGAGCGCGAACGTCGCCATCAGGATGCCCCGCGCCTGGTCGATGGCGGGCCGTGTCTGCATGGCGCGACGCAACTGGACGACCTCGTTGCGCAGTTCCTGCTCGTCGTGGTTCAGGGCGTGCTCCCCCGGTGTGAACAGTGGCCAGGTGCCGGTCGCGGTCAGCAGGTGCCGCACCGCGGGGCCGGCGGATCGGATGGTGAAGGTTCTGCCGCCTTTCAGCGCGTGCCGTCGGGCGGCCAGCAGGGTGTTGAGACCCGCGCAGTCGCAGAAAGCCGTACCGCTCAGGTCCAGCTCCACGCCCCGGGTGGCGCGCGCGACGGCCTTCCGCAGGGCCCGCTCCAGCGCCGGAACGGCGCTGAGGTCGAGCTCGCCGCGGATCGTCACGCGCACATGGCCGCCCGGGGACGGCGCGTGCACGGTCAGCTCCAGGACCGCCTCGTCGACCGTCGTCGATGCGTGCATGTCCGCCGTCCTTGTCGAGTCCGCTCGCTCCGGTTCCAGCTTCCGCACCACTCCTTCACACGTCAAGAGATACCGGAAATTTAATTCGCTCTTTTGGTTTCGCGAACCGTGGGTCATATCCTGGGCCCATGGGAGAAGTGCCGGAACCACACTCGGGGTGGACCTTTCTGACCAGTCACGCCCGCGTGCTGGCCGCCATCGCCGAGGACCACACCACCCGTATCCGCGACATCGCGGCCCGCTGCCGGCTCACCGAGCGCGCCGTCCAGAAGATCATTTCGGATCTGGAGAACGACGGGTATCTGACCCACACGCGCGAGGGCAGATCGAACACGTACCGCATCCAGCCGGGGACGATCCTGCGTCATCCGGCGGAGTCGGGACTGACCGTGGCGGAACTCCTCAACCTGCTGGCCAACCACGAGGCCCGTCGGGAACCGGCCGAGGGGTGAGGCCGGCACCCCGGCGCCACGCCGCCTCACCGTGCCCGCCGTAGCGGCCCCCAGCGTGCCGCCTGCCCGGCGATCTCGCGTTCCGCCTGCGCGATGACGTCCTCGTCGATCCAGCCGACGGGTTCCACGTCCCGGACGAGGGGTTCGTTGTCGGGCCCGCGGCCCACCTCCCGGCCGACCAGGATCCACGGGCGTACGCCAGGCCCCTTCTCGCGCGGCAGATGGGAGTAGTCGTGCAGCCGGCGCGCCACCCACAGTTCGGTCGAACGGTCCTGCCACCAGGGCTCGACGTCGAGCGGGTTGGCGGACAGGCCCGGCATGCTCACCCCGGTGAGGTCGTCGGTGCTGGCGGCCGCCTCCCGCAGATCGGCCTCCGGCCCGCGCGACCAGCGGACGAACAGCCGCTCGTCGCGCTCCACCAGCTCGGCCAGTTCCGTCAGGCTGCGCAGGACGGGCAGCACGTCCGCGCCGGTCGTCGACTTGTCCGCGCCGGTCATCTGCGGTCTCTCTTCCGGATACGCACGCGCGTCGGGTACCCGGAGGGACGGGGTGACGAACCCTGGCGCAACCCTGACACCCCACGGACAGCGAGGAAGGCCGGCCCCCTCCCGGGAACCGGCCCCCTCGATCTCACCTCAGACCACTCACCGCTCAGACCGCTCAGGCCGCGCGAACCGCTCAGGCCGCTCAGGCCGCTCAGGCCGCGAGCTCGGCCTCCTGCTCCTGCGCCGCGGGCACCGGCCCCTTCTTGCCGTCCCGCATGACCAGGACCGCCAGCAGCGCCGCCGCCAGGACACCGATCGCGCTGACCGTGAAGGTCGTCGACATCGAGGAGGCGAAGGCCTCCCGGGCCGAGTGCAGCAGGCTCGCGTCACCCACGGCCGCCGCGCCGGCGATCGAGTGGCGGGCCGCCTCCGGGGCGGCGGCCGGCATCTGTGCCGTGTAGCCGCTGGAGAGGAGCGAGCCCAGGATGGCGATGCCGAGTGCCGTGCCGGCCTGCTGGATGGTGTCGTTGAGAGCCGAGCCGACGCCCGCCTTGTCGGCCGGGATCGTGCCCATCAGGGCGCCCACCGCCGCCGGCATCGCCAGTCCCGCGCCCAGGCCGAGCAGCCCGAGGGCCACCGCCGGAACGGTGAAGCCGGATGCCGCGTCCACGGTCGCCAGCAGCGCGAAGCACGCCACCATCACCAGCATCCCCGCCAGGATCACGAACCGGTTGCCGATCCTGGCCGCCAGCTTCACGCCCAGGCCGTTGCCGGCGAGCGCGGCGATCGCGAGCGGCAGAAACGCCAGGCCCGCCTTGACCGGCGAGTAGCCGAGGACGAACTGGAGGTACTGGGTCAGGACCAGCAGCAGTCCGCCGTTGCCGATCTGGACCAGCGCCAGGGAGAGCGAACCGCCGCTGAAGTTGCGGTGCCTGAAGAGGGCCAGCGGGACCATCGGGGCCTTGGTGACGTTCTCCCAGACGACGAAGCCGGCCAGGGCGCCGAAGGCGGTCATCAGGGTGAGCGTCTGGCTGCCGCCGAGGGCGCCGTGCAGCGGCAGTTCGATGATCCACCACACCAGGGCCGTCATCCCGGCCGCCGACAGCACCGCGCCCAGCGGATCGGGCTGCTGCCACGGCGCCCTCGACTCCGGCATCAGCAGGACCCCGGCGATCAGCGCCAGCACCACGATCGGCACGTTGATGAAGAAGATCGAGTGCCAGGAGAAGTGGTCGATCAGCACGCCGCCCAGCACCGGGCTGCCCACCAGGCCCAGCATCGACACCGAACCCCAGGCCGCCATCGCCTTGCCGCGCTCGTCCTCGTCGAAGACGGTGATGAGGATCGAGAGCGTCGACGGCATGATCAGCGCTCCGCCCACACCCATCGCCACGCGCACCGCGATGACCTCGCCCGGGCTGGTGCACAGGGTCGCCGCCAGTGAGGCCGCGCCGAAGACCAGGAGCCCGATCAGCATGACCTTCCGGCGGCCGAAGCGGTCGCCCAGGCTGCCGGAGGTCAGCAGCAGTCCGGCGAAGACCAGGATGTAGGAGTCGAGGATCCACTGGGTGTCGCGGGCGCTCGCCCCCAGGTCCTCGGCCATCGACGGCACCGCCACGGTCAGCGCCATGCTGTCGACCGTCAGCACCAGCGTGCTCAGGCAGAGCACGATCAGAATCCACCAACGACGCGGATCACGCGGTTCCATCGCCAACATCCCCTCACTGCTGCGAACACCGTTCCTTCGTTGCGAACACTGTACGCACAGCGGAACAGTGTGCGCAAGCCATGAACTCTGTACGCTGGTTGCGCACGTCGTACGCACCGCAGAGAGCGCCAAGGAGCCCCATGCCCCCCAAGGCCAAGCCCGCCCCCCTCCCCTCCGTCTGGGCCCGTGAGCAGCGCGCCCCCGACCAGCCCGCCCTCAGCCGGGAGGCGATCGTGCGGGAGGCGGTCGCGATGCTCGACGCCGACGGCATCGAGGCGCTGAGCATGCGCAAGCTGGGCGCCCGCCTCAACGCCGGCGCGACCTCGCTGTACCGGCACGTGGCGACCAAGGACGAGCTGATGGAGCTCGCCGTGGACGAGGTCGCCGCCGAGATCCGCGTACCGGAGCTCCAGGACGGCAAGGAGTGGCGGGCCGCCGTCACCGGGGCCGCCGCCGGTTTCCGGGCCACGGCCCTGCGGCACCCCTGGCTGTCCTCGGTCCTCGGCCAGGCGGGCCTCGCCTATCTCGGCCCGAACCTCATGAGCTACTCCGAGCGGCTCGCCGCGCTGTTCACGGCGGCCGGCTTCCCGGAGCCGAGCCGCGCCATCGACACCGTGCTGTCGTACGTCATCGGCATGAGCACCACGGAGGCGGCCTGGCTGACCACCGTCGCCCGGTCCGGTGAGACCGAGGCCGGCTTCATCGCGCGGCTGATGCCCGCCGCCCAGCAGGCCGCCGCCGGTCACGAGCACCTCGCCGGCTCCTACACGGACGCCGCCGCGGTCACCGACCCGGTCGCCCTGCGGGACGAGAAGTTCCGCTACGGCTTGGACGTCGTCCTGGACGGGCTTGCTCTGCGGCTGCCGAAGTGACCAAGGGGGCGGTAGGGCGGCTGCGGGCCGGTGGGGGCTGGTCGCGCAGTTCCCCGTGCCCCTGAAGGACGGGGCTTACGCCCCGTACGGGCGCCTGGCCCTTGCCTCCCTCAAGGCCCTCCCCCACCACACCAGCTGGTCCAGCATCGTCTTAGCCGCCGCGTCCGGGCCCGACGGGTCCTTCAGGCGGCCGGTGTCGTCGAAGGACGCGCCCGCGTTGTGGAAGGACACCGTGTCCCGGACCGTCACGGCGTGCAGTTCCGCGAAGACCTGCCTCAGGTGCTCGGCCGCCCGCAGACCGCCCGCGAGACCGCCGTAGGAGACGAGGGCGACCGGCTTGGCGCGCCACTCCGCGTAGTGCCAGTCGACGAGGTTCTTCAGGCCGGCCGGGAAGGAGTGGTTGTACTCGGGGGTGAGGACGACGAAGGCCTCGGCGCCCTCCAGCTTCGGGGTGACGTCGGCGAGGGCGGCGGTCGCCTCGGGGGTCGGGTTGAGGCTGGTGGGGAGGTGGACGTCGGCCACGTCGACGACCTCCGGGATCAGGTCGTCCCGGTCGCGCATCCGGCCGAGGAGCCAGTCGGCGACCACCGGGCCGAAACGGCCGTGCCGGTTGCTGCCGACGACGAGGGTGACGTGGAGCGGGGCGTCGGAGATGAATGTGTCTGTGATGGGCATGCAGGACAGGCTGATACCTCAAGCTTGGTCGAGGTCAAGTCGTCGCCGCGATGCGCCGCGAGAGGCGGGTCACCCGGTCGCACGCGCGCTCTGCGCCCTTCGGGTTCTCTTCCGCGACTCCCTTGCCGTACGGCGGTGACCTGCTGAAACTCCGGACAATCGCGCCCCCTTCACGCCTGCCTGACACCCATTCACCACATTTCTGACACACCCTCAGGAAGCGCGCTCGGCCCGCTGCCACTTACCTCGGAAGGGCAGGGGACACCGAATCGCTCGAAGGAGCACCCGATGCGCCGTACCGCCCGTCTGCTCACCGGCACCGCGCTCGCCGCCGCGGCCGCTGGGCTGGCAACCGCGCCGGTGTACGCCGCCGGTGCCGGGACCCTGGAGGTCTACCCCTCCTCGGTGGCGCCGGGCGCTCAGGTCACGGTCAACACCGCGGCCTGCGGCGACGACGGTACGGCGGACGGCGACGCGAGCGCGGTCGGCGCCGGGCGGTTCACGCTCGCGCCGAGCACGCACGAGCAGGACGCGATCGGGCAGTTCGAGGTGCCGGAGAGCGCGCAGCCGGGGACGTACGAGATCGTCGCGACCTGCGCGGAGGGCGGGAAGCGGGTCACCGGCGACCTCGTGGTCACGATGACGTCGACGCGGCAGCAGGTGTATCCCCGAGGAAGTGTGAAGACGGGGGTCGGTGGCGCTCTGGGCCCCGACCCCGTGCAGACCGCGGCCGGCGTGGCGGCTCTCGCCGTCGCCGCCGCGGGCGGTACCTGGCTCCTGCATCGCCGGGCGAGAGGCGACGGGATCTGACGGACACCCTCCGCTGTCCGTCCGCCGGTACCGCATGTCCCTCCCCCTCCGGGTCCGACGCCCCTCGCGGCCCGGAGGGGGGCGGGTCCACCGTCCAGGAGGCTCGTTGTGCGCAGCTTCAGCAGGGCCGGCCGGGCCGGCAACGTCGTCATAGCGGCCGTCACCCTGGTCGCCCTGTGCACGGGTGCGTGGCTCCTGCGCAGCGGCACCGAGACGCACGCACCGCCGCAGCCGGCCGCGTCCGAGGCCCGCGCCGGTCACACCGACCCACGCTCGGCGCCCGCGCTGCCGCCCTCCCCGCCCGACCGCATCCGCATCCCCTCGATCCGGGTCGACGCCCCCCTGACCGGCCTCGGGCTCACCCCGACCGGCAGCCTCGACGTCCCGCCGGCCGCGAAGAAGAACCTCGCCGGCTGGTACGAGGCCGGCACGACCCCCGGTGAGACCGGCACCGCGATCATCGCCGGGCACGTCGACAACGCCGACGGTCCCGCCGTCTTCTACGACCTCGGCGCCCTGAAGAAGGGCAGCAGCATCGAGACGGAACGCCGCGACGGCACCACGGCCGTGTTCTCCGTCGACTCCGTCGAGGTCTACGACGCCGACGACTTCCCCGACGCGAAGGTGTACGGCGCGGCCCACCGCCCCGAGTTGCGGGTGATCACCTGCGGCGGCGGCTACTCACGCGCGACCGGCTACCAGGGGAACGTGGTCGTGTTCGCGCACCTCACGGGGAGACGCTGACCACGGCCTTGGCGATGATGCGGGCGCACTCCAGCGACTCGGCGCGCGCGGTGTCGACCTCGACGTCGTACACCACGCCCCGGTGGACCAGTACCGCCTGCTGCTGCGCCATCCCGCGCACCCGGTCCCCGCGGGCGATCTCGCGGCCCGCGGCCACCGTCGCCTCGCAGCGGACGCCGACCCACAGGACGTCCAGGCCGTCGAGGACCCGGCGCCATCTCTTCTGTGTCGCCGCGCCGCCGAGGAACACGTCGTCGATGATCAGCCGGGCGCCGGAGTGCGCCATCGCGGCGATCCCGCGGGCCCAGGCCGCTTCCAGGGCCATGAACTCGGGGCCGACATCCACTCCTCCGTCCGGGCCGAAGTCGATGCCGACTCCCTGGCCCGGCATCGCCTCGATCAGCGAGTCGACGCCGAAGGCCAGCCACGGGTCGGGCAGTACCGCCTGAAGACACCGCGCGATCCCCGACTTGCCGGAGCTGGAGCCGCCGTTGAGCATGATCACCTGGGTCGCCATGCGATCACCGTAACGTCAGGCCACCCACTGCTCCCACGCCATTTTCGCCACCGGGGCGAACACCACCGCCAGCAGCACGACCCGCGGTGTGGGCGCCGAGCGTGCCGCCCGCCAGGTTGAACACGGCCATCAGCGCGGCCAGTTGCCACAGCACCGCGCCTTGCCAGGCGAACATCGCGAGCGCGCCGGCGTTGGTACAGCAGTTGACGATCTTCGCGGTGGCGGAGGCGGTGACCAGGTCGAGGTGGAGAACGGCGGTGAGGGCGAGGACCCGGAAGGTGCCGGTGCGGCTAACGTGATCATGCGATCCGGGACGCCGGGTACGGCGCCGGCGTGCGGGGCCCCCGCTCCACCGGAGTGACGGTTCGGTGCCTCCCCGTCGCCTCTGGCCGTACCCACATGGCCAGGTCGCACAGGGAACTGGCCTCCCGGGACCGGACCACGCACAGGATGCGTGTCGCCGCCTCGGGGTCGAGTACGCCGGGGACCAGTGCGGCCAAATCACCTGGGCCGCAGCCGGGCTCCGGCCACCCCCCTGCGGCCCACGGCGCCTCCTCACAACGCACCCCGACGCCCGTCCCGAACCCTCACATCCGCACCCCGGCAATGGGGAGCGCAGCGTTCCTCGCGGGAAACAGCTGCGATGCGGTCGGGTAACACCGGCACCGCACGCTCCTGAACATGACCTCGAATACGCGTGTGGTGGTGATCGGCGCCGGCCTCGCGGGCGTCCGTCTCGCCCGGCGGCTCGGCGAGCTCGGCACGCCCGTGACGCTGATCGGCGAGGAGGAGCACCGCCCGTACAACCGGGTGCTCCTCGCCGAAGTGCTGGCCGGGCGCTACAGCCCCGAGGTGATCGCGCTGCCCGCCCCGGCGCAGCTCACCCGCGCCCGGGTCACCGGCATCGACCGCGAGGCCCGGACCGTCGCATGCGCGGACGGCTCGAAGATCGCATACGACACGCTGGTCCTCGCGACCGGCTCCAACCCGGTGCTGCCGCCGCTGCGCGGACTGTTCAGCCCGGACCACGTCCTGCCGGAGGGCGTCCACGCCTTCCGCACCATGGACGACTGCCTCGGCCTGTCCAAGCAGGTCCGGCCGGGCGTGAAGGCGGTCGTGATCGGCGGCGGGCTGCTCGGCGTCTCCGCCGCCCGGGCGCTCGCCCAGCGCGGCGCCCAGGTGGTCCTCGCCCAGCAGGGCGAACGGCTCATGGAGCGCCAGCTCGACCCGAGCGCCTCGAAGCTCGTCCAGCGGCATCTGAAGAACCTCGGCGTGGAGATCCACACCGAGTGCCGGGTGCGGGACGTCCGGGTCGTCGGCGGCGCGGTCCGCTCGGTCGAGATGTCCGACGGTTACGCCCTCGACGCCGACCTCGTGGTCCTGGCCTGCGGCGTCCACCCGCGCGCGGGCCTGGCCTCGAACGCGGGACTCGAGATCCGCAAGGGCATCGTCGTCGACGACGAGCTGCGCACCTCCGACCCGCACATCCACGCCATCGGTGACTGCGCCCAGCACGACGGCGTGCTGTACGGACTGGCCACCCCGGCCCTCGAACAGGCCGACGCGCTTGCCGAGTTGCTCGCCGGCCGGACGAACGCCCGCTACACCGGCACCCGTTCCCTCACCCGGCTCACGCTGACCGGTGCCCACTCCCCCTTCGACCTCGCCGCGTTCGGCGAGACCGAGCCGCGGCCCGGGGACGACGTCGTCCAGCTCACGGACGCCACCCGCGGCACCTACCGCAAGGTCGTCGTCCGCGACGACCGCCTGGTCGGCGGGGTCCTCGTCGGCGAACTCGGCACCGTCGGCGCGCTCGCCCGCGCCTGGGAGGGAGCAGAGCCGCTCCCCGACGACGGCCCCCTGCTCCACCTGCTCACCAACGATGGAGGCTCCTGATGACCGCCCGCCCGGAGGCCACGGAGGCCACCCCCACGATCGTCCTCGTCGGCCACGGCATGGTCGGCCAGCGCTTCCTGGAGGCCCTCGCCGAGCGCGGCCTGACCGCCACGCACCGCGTGGTCGTGCTGTGCGAGGAGCCGCGCCCGGCCTATGACCGCGTCGCCCTCACCTCGTACTTCTCGGGCCGGACGCCCGAGGATCTGTCCCTGACGGACGGGGAGTTCCTCCAGGCGCACGGCATCGAGCTGTACGTCGGCGACCCGGCCGAGACGATCGACCGCGAGGCGAAGAAGGTCACCGCGAAGTCCGGCCAGGTCTTCGACTACGACGTCCTCGTCCTCGCCACCGGCTCCTTCCCGTTCGTCCCGCCGGTCCCGAACAAGGACGCCACCGGCTGCTTCGTGTACCGCACGATCGAGGACCTCCTCGCGATCGAGGAGTACGCCAAGAACGCGACGACGGGTGCCGTGGTCGGCGGCGGTCTGCTGGGACTTGAGGCCGCCGGCGCCCTGAAGGGGCTCGGACTGACCTCCCACATCGTGGAGTTCGCGCCGCGACTGATGCCGGTGCAGGTCGACGAGGGCGGCGGCGCGGCCCTGCTTCGCACCATCGAGGAGATGGGCCTGAGCGTCCACACGGGCGTCGGCACCCAGGAGATCGTCGTCGACGAGGCGGGCGCCGTCACCGGCATGAAGCTCTCCGACGGCTCCGAACTCGCCACCGACCTGGTGGTGTTCAGCGCCGGCGTCCGCCCCCGCGACCAGCTGGCCCGGGACTGCGGACTCACGGTCGGCGAGCGCGGCGGCATCACCGTCGACGAGCAGTGCCGCACGGTCGGCGACCCGAGCGTCTTCGCGATCGGCGAGTGCGCGCTGGCCGCCGACGGCCGGGTGTACGGCCTGGTCGCCCCCGGTTACGAGCAGGCCGAGACGGCCGCCGCGACCATCGCGTCGGACGAAGCGGCCTTTGTGGGCGCCGACTTGTCGACCAAGCTGAAGCTGCTCGGCGTGGACGTCGCCTCCTTCGGCGACGCGCACGGCACGACCGAGGACTGCCTGGACGTCGTCTATTCCGACTCCCGCGCGGGCCTGTACAAGAAGCTGGTCATCGGCCGCGACGGCACGCTGCTCGGCGGCATCCTGGTCGGTGACGCGGAGGCCTACGGCACGCTGAAGGCGTTCACCGGCTCGGTCCCGCCGGTCTCCCCCGAGTCGCTGGTGCTGCCCGCCGGTGCCGGTGAGTCCGTCCAGCTCGGCCCGACCGCCCTGCCGGACGACGCGATCATCTGCTCCTGCAACAACGTCCGCAAGGGCACCATCCGCGCCGCGGTCACCGACCACCGGTGCACCACCGTGCCCGAGGTGAAGAAGTGCACCAAGGCCGGTACGACGTGCGGCAGTTGCGTCAAGGTCCTCGGCCAGCTGGTCAACGCCGAGCTGGAGGCGTCCGGCGTCGAGGTCGACAAGGGCCTGTGCGGCTGCTTCGGACAGACCCGCGAGGAGCTGTACGAGATCGTCCTCGCCCTGCGCATCAACACCTACCAGGACCTGCTCGACCGGTACGGCCGCGACGAGGCCAGGGGCGGCGACGGCTGCGAGGTCTGCAAGCCGGCGGTCGCCTCGATCATCGCCTCCCTCGCCCCGACGATCGGCGCCGATGTGTACGTCCTCGACGGCGAGCAGGCCGCCCTCCAGGACAGCAACGACCACTTCCTCGCCAACCTCCAGAAGAACGGCTCCTACTCGGTCGTCCCCCGCATCCCCGGCGGTGAGATCACCCCGGAGGGCCTGATCGTCATCGGTGAGATCGCCCGCGACTTCGGCCTCTACACGAAGATCACCGGCGGCCAGCGGATCGACATGTTCGGCGCCCGCGTCGAACAACTCCCGCTGATCTGGACGAGGTTGGTGGACGCCGGCTTCGAGTCCGGCCACGCGTACGGCAAGTCCCTGCGCACGGTGAAGTCCTGCGTCGGTCAGACCTGGTGCCGCTACGGCGTCCAGGACTCGGTCCGCATGGCGATCGACCTGGAACTGCGCTACCGGGGACTCAGGTCGCCCCACAAGCTGAAGTCGGCGGTGTCGGGCTGCGCCCGCGAGTGCGCCGAGGCCCAGTCGAAGGACTTCGGCATCATCGCCACCTCCGGCGGCTGGAACCTGTACGTCGGCGGCAACGGCGGCGCCACCCCGCGCCACGCCGACCTCCTCGCGCAGGACCTCTCCGACGCCGAACTCATCAAGCTCATCGACCGGTTCCTGATGTTCTACATCCGCACCGCCGACCGCCTGGAGCGCACCTCGACCTGGCTGGAGCGCATCCCCGGCGGCCTGGACCACGTCCGTGACGTGGTCGTCGAGGACTCCCTCGGCATCTGCGAGGAGCTGGAGGGCCTGATGGCCAACCACGTCGCGCACTACCGCGACGAATGGGCCGACACCATCAACGACCCCGAGAAGCTCGCCCGGTTCGTGTCCTTCGTGAACGCCCCCGACACCCCCGACCCGGTCGTCGGCTTCGTCCCCGAGCGCGACCAGATCAAGCCCGACCTGCCGCTGCTGTCCATCGGCCTGCGCCCCGCCGAAGACGTCCTGGAAGGAACCGCCCAGCGATGACCCTGGCACCCGAGACCACCGACCTCAAGGTCCAACTCCAGCTCGACGACAGCTGGTTCACGGTCTGTGACCTGAACGTCCTGCTGCCGGGCCGTGGCGTCGCGGCCCTGCTGCCCGACGGCCGCCAGGTGGCCCTGTTCCGCGACCGCGCGGGCAGGCTGTACGCCATCGACAACCGCGACCCGTTCGGTGGCGCGGCGGTCCTCTCCCGCGGCCTGACCGGCTCCTTCCAGGGACGCCCCTTCGTGGCCTCGCCCCTGCTGAAGCAGCGCTTCGACCTGGAGACCGGGGAGTGCCTGGACGACGAGACGGTGCGGATCACGACGTATGAGGTGCGGGCCGCGTAGGTTCGGCAGCAGGTTTCTTGACCGATCGTTCTCGATGACCCTAGGCTCCTCTCCATGGCCAGGACCAAGGAGTTCGACCCCGAGGCCGCGCTGCAAGCAGCCCTGGAGCTGTTCTGGCGGCGCGGCTACGAGGCGACGTCGATGGCCGACCTCGTGGAGCACCTCGGCATCGGCCGCGCGAGCATCTACGCGACCTTCGGCAACAAGCACGAGCTGTACCTGAAGGCGCTGGAGCGCTATCAGGAGCGGCTGCCGGACCTGCTCGGGGAGTTGTCCCAGCCGGGCCCGGTCCTGCCGGCCGTCCGCGCGCTCGTCCGGCGCTACGCCGACGAGGCCACCGCCGAGAACCTGCGCCTGAACGGCTGTTTCATCACCAACACGGCGGCCGAACTGGCCCCGCACGACCCGGCGGCGGCCCGTCAGGTCGAGCGGAACTGGGACCACCTGGAGACGGTGCTGCACTCGGGCCTGGTCCGCGCGCGGTCCCAGGGCGAACTGCCCCCCGATCGAGACTCGTTGACGCTCGCACGCATGCTGCTGGTGCTCCTCCAGGGCCTCAAGGTCGTGGGCAAGGCCTCACCCGACCCGGCCAGGGTGCGGGACGCGGCGGAGCAGGCGCTGGCGCTGCTGGACTGAGGACCGCGTTTTTTATTTGGCGCCATACTGAACCGATCGGTCAAGAAAAAGGGGAGATCATGACCAGCCGTTTCCACGACAGGACCGCTCTCGTCACGGGCGCGGGCTCGGGTATCGGCCGCGCGATCGCCTTGGCGCTCGCCATGGAGGGGGCGCAGGTTGTCGTGGCCGGACGCCGCCGGGAGCCGCTGACGGAGACCGTGCGGCTGATCGAGGAGGCCGGCGGCAAGGCCCTGGCCGTCACCGCGGACGTCACCGACGCGGCCGACGTCCAGGCCCTCGTGGCCGCCGCCGTCGACCGGTTCGGCTCACTCGACGTGGCCGTCAACAACGCCGGTGTCTTCCGGGGCGGACAGCCGCTCGCCGACCTCGCGGAGGCCGACTGGCACGAGCAGCTCGGCGCCAACGTCACGGGCGTCTTCCTCGCCCTCCAGGCGGAGGTCCGCCAGATGCGCACCCAGCCCGCGGGCGGCGCGATCGTCAACATCGCGTCGATCTTCGGCGTCCACGCCCGCCACCCCGGGGCCGCCGCCTACTCCGCCACCAAGGCCGCCGTCTCGGTGCTCACCCGGGGTGCCGCCCTGGACCACATCCGCGACGGCGTCCGGATCAACGCGGTCAGCCCCGGCGCGGTGGAGACGCCGATGTCACTGCGCCCGGGCGAGACGGAGGCGGAGCGCACCGAACGCGCAGCCGCAACACTGCCATTGGGCCGCATCTCGACCACGGACGAGATCGCGGCGGCGGTCCTCTACCTGGCCTCGGACGACGCGTCCTCGGTGGTGGGGACCGACCTGGTGGTGGACAGCGGGGCGACGGCCTGAACCGGCCCGGTCACCTGCGCCCGAGATCCCGGGCGTGAGTCAGCGCCCGATCCACGGCAGCCTGTCCGTTCCCGTGGCGGCGACGGCCGCGACGTCCTTACGGGCCAGGAGCGGACGCCGTAGCGGCCGAGGAGGCGGCGGGCTCAGGCTTTCAGGAGGTCGTACGACACCCCGGTCATCCGTTCCGAGGCCGCCCACAGCAGCTCCGCCGCCCGGTCGTTGACCGCCCAGGGTGCCCGCCATGACGGTCCGGGTGCGCCACGCCAGCCCGCGAGGGAAGGGCCCGTGAAGGAGTCGGGCGGGACGTCGGGGGCGGTGGCCGCGTACAGGGTGGGCAGGGCGCCGCCCTCCGCGGACTGGGCGAAGAACCTGTTGCCGACCGCCATGAACCGCTCGACGAACCGCCGCCCGGCCATCCGCGGCCCGGCCTCCTGGAGGTTGGTCGCCGCGTACCCGGGATGAGCCGCGGCGGCCACGACGTCCGCACCGTGCCCGGCGAGCCGGCGGGCCAGTTCGTGGGTGAAGAGCAGGTTGGCGGTCTTGGAGCGGGCGTACGCCACCCAACGCCGGTAGCGGCGCTCGCTGTTGAGGTCGCGGAGGTCGATGTTGGCCATCGCGTGCGCCCCGCTGGAGACGGTCACCACCCGGGCGCCGGGAGTGTCGAGGAGCGTGGGCAGCAGCAGCCCGGTGAGGGCGAAGTGCCCGAGGTGGTTGACGCCGAACTGCGTCTCGAACCCGTCCGCCGTGGTGCCGTACGGCAGCGCCATCACGCCCGCGTTGTTGACGAGCAGATCGAGGCGGCCGTACGGGAAGCTTCGCGCGAAGTCCCGTACCGAGGCGAGGTCCCCGAGGTCGAGCCGGGTGAACTCCACGTCGGCGCCCGGCACTTCGGTGACGAGCCGGTCCCCGGCCTCGATGCCGCGCGCCTCGCTGCGGCAGGCCAGCACCACCCGGGCGCCCGCGCGGGCCAACTCCCGTGCGGTGACGTACCCGAGACCGCTGTTGGCGCCGGTGACCACGGCCGTGCGCCCGCTCTGGTCGGGGATGTCCTTCTCGCTCCAGCCGGACATGGCCGGCCTCCCTCCACCGATGACTGGAGGTCAGCCTACGAGCAGGGGCCCGCCTGGTCATGCGAGCCGTACACCCGATTCATGTCTTGTCCATGACACGTCAATCCCGTGACCCTAGGGTCCGACACCGCGCGACCCCGCCGCCGACCGGTGCCGGGGCTGTCACGACACCCTTATGGAGTGAGCGTGGAACGTCGTACCTTCCTCCGTGCGACCGTCGTCGGCGGAGCCTCCGCCGCCTTCGGCGGCTCCCTGTGGCACGGTGCCGCATACGCCGCCCCCGCCCAGCCCGGCACCGGCCCCTACGGGGCGCTCGGCTCGCCGGACGCCAACGGCATCCGGCTGCCCGCCGGCTTCAGCAGCCGTGTCGTCGCCCGCTCGGGGCAGACGGTGACCGGGACGTCGTACGCCTGGCACAGCGCCCCGGACGGCGGCGCCTGCTACGCGGACGGCACGGGCTGGATCTACGTCTCCAACTCGGAGATCAACCCGAGCGGCGGCGCGAGCGCGGTGCGGTTCTCGTCGTCCGGCGCGATCACGGGCGCGTACCGCATCCTGTCCGGCACCCGGCAGAACTGCGCGGGCGGCAGGACGCCGTGGAACACCTGGCTGTCCTGCGAGGAGGTGGACCGCGGCTTCGTCTACGAGACGGACCCGTGGGGGGTGAACGCGGCGGTGCAGCGGCCGGCGCTGGGCCGCTTCAGGCACGAGGCGGCGGCCGCGGACCCGGTGCGCAAGGTGATCTATCTGACCGAGGACGAGACGAACGGCCGCTTCTACCGTTTCGTGCCCGCGACTTGGGGCGACCTGTCGTCCGGCACGCTCCAGGTGCTGGTGGCGGGCACGGCGACGTCCGGCTCCTACAGTTGGACCACCGTCCCCGACCCGGACGGCTCCCCCACGACCACCCGCACCCAGGTCTCGGGCTCCAAGTCCTTCAACGGCGGCGAGGGTTGCTACTACGCCGACGACAAGGTCTGGTTCACAACCAAGGGCGACAACCGCGTCTGGCAGCTCAACCTGACCTCCAGCACCTACGAGTTGGCGTACGACGACTCCCTGGTCACCTCCGGCACGGCCCCGCTCACCGGCGTCGACAACGTCACCGGCTCCTCCTCCGGCGACCTCTTCGTCGCCGAGGACGGCGGCAACATGGAGATCTGCCTGATCACCCCGGACGACGTGGTCGCCCCCTTCCTCCGCATCGACGGCCAGTCGTCCTCGGAGATCACGGGCCCGGCCTTCTCCCCGGACGGCACCCGCCTGTACTTCTCCAGCCAGCGGGGGACGACGGGGAGTTCGTCGGGCGGGATCACCTACGAAGTGACGGGTCCGTTCCGGGCGTAGCCGCACATCGGTCACGGATCGAACACTTCGCCTTCCCAAATGAAGGTGCGGTCATACGGTCATCCCCTCATACGGCACTTCTTGGGGGACGCCATGACCAACCCGTACACCACGCCGTCCGCTTCCGGCCCCGCACCCAAGTGGGCCCGGAAGCGGTACGTGCTGCCCGCTCTCGCGCTCGCCCTCTTCATCGGCGCCGGCATAGGCGCCGGCGGCGGGGACACGACGAACGACGCGAAGCCCGCGGCGGCCAAGCCGGCACCGACGGTCACCGTGACGGCCACGGCCACGGCGACCCAGACCGCCGAGCCGGAACCGGCGGCCACCGTGACCGCCACAGAGACCGTCAAGGTCACCAAAACCGTCACGGCACAGGCCAATGCGGACACCGGTTCCGGCTCCGGTTCGGGCTCGGGCGGCGACTCCGGCAGCGTCTACTACGCCAACTGCAGCGAAGCCCGCGCCGCCGGTGCCGCTCCCATCTACCGCGGCGAGCCCGGCTACGCCTCCCACCTGGACCGCGACAGCGACGGGGTCGCCTGCGACAGCTGACCGAGCGTCAAGCTCGCCGTGAGTTACCGCCCGGTCACGTCACGTTCGTGTCACGGGTCCTTCATACCGCCTCCACAGGTGCGGTCCCTCAATAGGTTCGTCACCTCGTATCTGACCGACCGTCACTTCTTGATCACGCACGTCCCCGGAAGGACCCGCAGTGAAGCTGCTCCGCAAGCCCGGCGCCCTCGTCGTCGCCGCGCTGGCCCTGGCCGTACTCCCGTCGGCCGCCTCGGCCCACGACGGCGACCACCCGTTCGAGAACTGCACCGACGCCTACGCCGCCGGATACGCGAACATCAAAAAGGGCGACGAGCATTACGGCACCCACCTGGACCGCGACGGCGACGGCATCGGCTGCGACCAGCCGCCCGCGGACTTCGTGCCGGCCGACGACAAGGCGGCCGGGGCGGACGGGGCGGACGAGAGGCAGGCCGGCGAGGACCTGGCCGAGACCGGCGGCACCGACACCACCCCGTATCTCGCGGCCGGCAGCGTGGTCGCCCTGGCCGCCGGCAGCGGAGTCCTGCTGGCGGCACGCAGGCGACGGGCTCCGGCGGACCGCCCGTAAAAGGCCGAAGGAGCGGCACCCCCGCACAGGGTGTACGGCTGACCTCCTGACCTGGGAAGTCAGCCGTACCTCATGCCCTCAGGGCACTCTCAGGGCACATCGTTCAGGACGGCTTCCATCATGTCGGCCGTCCGATCCGCCTCCGCCTCCCACAGATGTGTGTAGACGTTCAGCGTGATCGACGGTTTCGCGTGACCGAGGCGCATCTGAACCTGCTTCGGCGTCGCTCCGTTCTTGATTAGTACGGAGGCGTAGAAGTGGCGCAGATCGTGAAGCGTCGTGCCCTCGGGGACGCGTACCTTGCTGCCTGCCTTCGCCAGATGGGCGTTCGCCCGCTTGACGTTGCGGGCCCACACTCTCGCCCAACTGCCGCGCCGGATCGCCCCACCCGTCTCGCTCGTGTACAGCAGTCGAGCATGGCGCCATACGGGCTTACGCGGGTTCGTCCGGTCCTCGATGTGCACCACCTGCGGCGGGAAAGCCTTCCGATGGCGCTCGATCTCGTCGACCACAGACTGCCCCTGAGGCACTGCTCTGTAGCTCTGCTTCGTCTTCGGCTCACCCAGATACGGCACGCCCCTGTCGGGGCCGATCATCTGCTGCTTGACCGTGACGGTCTCGCTCGGCTCGTCGTCTTCCAGGCCGAACAACTCGCCCTGCCGAAGTCCAGTGGAAGCCGCCTGCCGCACCAGGGCCCGGTACCGCGGGGACGCTGTGGCAATCAACGCCCTCACGGCTTCCGGGTCCAGCGGGTGAATCTCGGGATAGAACACCTCAGGCGGCTTGAGACCCTCCCACGGGTACTTCGGGATGATGCCCTCTTGGTGAGCCATCTTCAGAATGCTGGTGCAGACGTTCCAGGGCGTCGCGAACGTCGATGGGGCGATAACCGCCGACCGATCTTTGATCCACTTCTGGCCGTCGGCCCGTTGGATGCTGCCGATCTGGCGATTGCCGAACGCCGGGTAGACGTGCAGCCGTAGGGCCCGCTCGACGTTCGTCTCGGTCCGCTCACGGTGGACGGCCGTCTCCCGCCAACGCTCCGCTACAGCCTTGAACTTCTGCTTGCCAAGCTCCCGATTCACGAACGTGCCGCTGTCGAGTTCAGCCTTCACCTTCGCGGCGCGGGAGTCCGCAGCCGTCCTCTTCTCGAAGTTCTCCTTGCACTGCTTGCCGGACAGGTCCCGGTAGCGCACCTGCCAGCGCTTCCCGACTCCGTGTTCTGCGCTCGGGTACAGAGTCGCGGTCTTGGTGCTGTGCGCTGCGCACGGCTCGGCGCCAGCCATCGGTCGGGACAGGTGCCATCGGTCGTACACGTCAGCCATCAGTCCCCCTCACTCCGGGGCAAGCAGAGACAGCCATGCAGTGGCGTTCCTTCCGGTGGTGTTCGCTGCCGCTTCGAGTCACGCCGCGCATCGGCTGCCGATCTCTTCAGCGTCGTAGTTGTCGAGCGCTTGGGCGTCGTACAGAACGTGCCGGCCGCGCCTGATGAAGCACTGCGGGCCGGTTCCGGCGTAGCGCCAGTAGCGGACAGTTGCGGGTGATGTGCGGTAGCGCTCAGCAACTTCCGCAGTGGTCAAGTACCGCTTCATGACGTGCTTCACGGGTCATGTCCCCTGTTCAGGTGTCGGGATGAGGACCGGAGCGGCGGGCTGTCCTTGTCCGGGAGGGCCGCCGCGTCGGCGTTGTCAGGCGATGCGCTGGGGGGCAAGTGCCGCCGCACAAACCGCAATATCCGCAGAAACCCCGGGGAGGTTCGTTGACCTGCGGTGATGCGGTGTGCGGGTGGTGACGGGCAGTGCTCCGCAGAAACCCGCGATATTCCGCAAAAATCAGGGGCGGCCGTCGGCAGGTCCGGCGGGCCTGGGTGGTGCTCGGTTTTTTGCGGAATATCGCGGGATTGTGCGACGGGCCCCGGCTCGGGTTCGGTGTTGGGGTCCGTCGCAGGTCAGCGGGGCTGTCCGGGGTTTCTGCGGATTTTGCGGTTTGTGCGAGGGGGGTTGGCTGCGCGGGCGGGGCTCACCGGCCGCCGTGGCGCAGAGTCGGGTGGGCCTGTAGGCGGGGTGCCGGGGGACGTCCACGCTTGCCGGTGCGCTCGGGTTGGTAGGACCGCAGGTATCCGTGGTCTTCCAGCAGCGCGAGGGCCGGTTCGAGGTCGGCGACGGTGGGGACCTCGCTGCGGGACAGAACGGTGAAGACGTCCCGTCGGCTGACGTCCTCCCATCCGTTGTCCCGCAGCGCGTCCAGCACGCTGCGGGCGCGGGACAGGACCGGGTCGGCGCCCATGACGTCGAACACGGCGAGGGCGTGGGCGGTGTAGTACTCCCCCAGCTCGATGGCCGCGCGCATGGTGTCTTCGGTGACGGGGTGGGCGTAGCCGTTGCCGCCGTGTTCGGCGAGGTGCAGCAGGGCGGCCATGCGGACGGTCGCCCCGGCGAGCTTTCCGGCCCAGTTGGAGATGTGGCCCAGCTTGCCGCCGCGCGCCTTGAGCTGCGGTTCGATGCGCTGCTGATAGGCGACCAGGGCCGCGTCCGCCTCCGGGGTGAGCTGGATGACGGCCGGGTCGGTCCACTCCGCCAGGGACAGGGTGAGGTCGATGACCTTCGCGGTGTAGGTGGCGGCCGTCTGCTCCGGTACCGGGTCGGTGATGATCTCTCGATCACCGACCGTCGAGACGGGCAGGGAGTACAGGAAGCGGGCCAGCAGTCCGCGGCCCTCGAACCCCTTCACCTTCCCGATGTCCTTGAGGACGTCCGGCTGGACGGCGAGGCCGATGGTCAGCGCGGGGGCGTCGATGTACTCGCGGCGGGTCTGCCGGTTCACCCGCAGCCGGTCCCCGGCATGCCCTTTGAGGAAGACCTCCATGTTGGGGGCCCCGGAGTAGCGGCCGGCGATGATGTCGAAGATGCCGCCCTCCGCGCTCATCACCGACAACCGCCCACCCTGCTCCGCCATGAGCGAGGTGACCGTCTCCGGTGTCGAGTCGTCCGCCAACAGCACCGGTTCGGCGGGGACGGCGAGGGTATCGGCGGTCTGCGCGAGGCCCACGGCGGTGGCCACCATCTCGTCCCGCTTGTCGCCGTCGGCAGACGCGGCCTTGGCGGCGGCCTTGTCGGCTGCTTCCTTGGCCAGCCTCGCCGTCAACTCGGCTTCCACGATCACGGGCTGCATCGCGGTCTTGAGCTGCTTCTCCGCCTCATACAGGGGGTTGGTGAGCAGGGCGAAGACGGCGGACTTGCGGTTGGCGGGCGGGAGCGCCACCACGGTGTAGAGGTTGGTGGGCTCACGCCAGTTGCCGCGTACGTGGACCACGGATCGGCCGCCGGCCGCCGTGGCGAGCACGGCGAGGGCGATCGATCCGGCGAGGTCCACCGGGGTCTGCGTCTCCTGTGCGACCGCCGTCACGAACTGGCCCAGCCAGGGGGGCAGGACGTGGGCGGGGAACGGTGGTCGCTCGCGGCGGCCGGTGAGGGGAATGGGGTCCTCCCACACGTCCGGTGCCGTCTCGTCCTCGCCGGGCGGGGGTTCTTGCAGGGTGGGCAGTCCGGCCCACAGGTCGGGGCTGTCCACAGACTGTGGAGTCATGAGGCGGCCCTCCCTTCAGCGGCGGTGGTGTGCGGGCAGACGCCGACGCGGGCGCGGGTCAGCCTGATGACGGCGGCGCGTCCCCGTGCGCGTTCGTGGTGCCCACAGACACAGAGCCAGTCCGCGACGGCGATGCCCTCGCACTGGATCTGAAGCCCCGGGGTGGTGCCGGTGACGGTGACCGTCTGCGGATCAAAGCCAACAGCGATATGGACGCCCTTACGGGCGGCGACCTTCAGTTCGCCCACCGACGGCCGTGGCGGGCCCTGCACGGCGCCCTGAGGGCCGTTCGCGGGGGTTCGTGGTGCTTTATTCACGCCGCACGCTCCCCAGTCGCCTGAAGGCCGTTGTCGACCGCGCGGCGGGCGTAGGCCTCGGGGACGCCGACGGAGACGGCGGCGGTCACGATCTCCTCGCCGATGGCCGCGAGACCGCACGGTCCGGGGCAGGCGGTGTGCTGGGCGGCGAGGAAGCGGGCGACGCCGAACGCCTGGGAGGCGGCGCCGGATTCGGTGCGGGCCCGCACGAGAGCGAGGCCGCGTTCCAGACCGGTGCGGACGTAGCGCTCAGTGTGGCGGCACCCGGTGGCCACCTCACGCGACCACGGGGCGCGCGCCGGGACAGAAGAGGCCACCTCCCCCGGGGCGGGGGTGGTGTCTTCCTTCACCACCAGGGCGCGCACGGCCGACGGGAGAACGGCCATAGAGCCGGTGCCGGGCCCGAGCCAACGGGCGTACTGCATGAGGGACTTGATGTCGACACCGGGCCGGACCGCGTTCGCAGACGGCATCGCGCCCCGGTACAGCCAGTGTTCACCCCGCGTCGTCGGCACCCTACGGGTGGCGGGCAGCGTAGCGCGGGCCCATGCGACGGCCGCCGCGTTGTCGAGGTCGACCACGGTCAGCCCGGCCCCACCAGGGTGGTAGGCGACCGCCACCGCCTCACGCCACACAGCCGCCCACACGGAGGAAGTGAGGACGTGCGGGTTGGTGGTGGCGGCGGCCCACGCGTGGCAGGGCGCGGGGCACTGGCAGGGGCCCGCCGATTTCATGTTGGGTCGTCCGCCGCACGCGTTCCCCCTACAGGCAGGGCAGTTGCCGAAGGGAACCTTGCCCGCCCGCAGGGGCAGAACCGGGACACCGGCCGCCGCGAGGTACAGGGCAGTGTCCAGAAGGCTCCCGTCCGGGTGATTCCCGTCGGCGGGCCGCCGGGTCTTGCAGGCAGGTGTCATGCTGGAGATCTCCTGTTCTGCTACGTCGGGATTGGGAGACCGTGGGCGGTGGGCTGTCCTTGTCCGGGAGCCGCCGCCCACGGGCGTGTTCAGAGATCAGTGAGCGCGGCGGTGGGGATCTCGTAGATGTCGATGCCGTCGGTGACGTTGGACCAGTGATCCGGGGCGTAGTGGACGTAGGCGATGTGCAGGGCGTTGCCGTCGCGGTCGGTGCACTCGTAGACGTGCACTGCTGCCACGCCGGTCCGGTTGGCGCGGGCCCGGCGAATCAGGCGGCGGGCCGTGTCGGTGCTGAGGTGTTCGGGCCGGTAGGTCCGGCCGTCGGTGCGGGTGTGCAGCGTCGCGGCGTGCTTCGTGGTGGTGGTCACGGTGGGGATCTCCTGTTCAGCCGTTGAAGTGGTTGCGCTTGAAGATCGCTTTGCGGATGTGGAAGGTGTTGCCGCCCTTGGCATGGCCGGTGGGCTTGAAGATCTGCACGGCGATGAATCCGCCGAAGATCACGGCGGCGAGCGTGATGAGCTGGGTGATGAGTGCCGTGAGGGCGGTGATGAACGCGGTCAGCATCAGCAGGCCGCCGCACACGGCGAGGAACCCGACGCCTCCGAGGGCGACGTTGACGGCCGCGCGGGAGACGGCCGGCTTGGCCGCGACCGGTTCGGGCTGGACGTGGGTCATGGCGTAGCCGGTGACGACGCGGCCGTCCGGCAGGACGATGCTTGCCACGGTCGGGATGTGGCCCGGCTGGACGGGCACCATCGGCGTCGCCTGCGGGATGACGACGGGCTGAATCGGAGTCGGCTGGTGGACTTCCACGGCCCGCTCAGCGGCCGTGGGGCGAGCAGGTTCGGGGTACATGCGGAATCCCTTCCGAGCGCGGGTCAGGGAGGCAGGGACACCCCCTTGAGGGGGTGCTGTGAAGGGGGTTTTTCGGGGTCTGACCTGGGGCGCCTCCCTGCCTCCCTGAACGATCATTCATGCAGGTCAGAGCCAGGGAGGCGGGCCAGGGAGGGGTTCAGGGAGTTCTCCCTGCCTCCCTGACCCGAAACGGGTTGCCTCCCTGTCATTCGGAGGCGGAAGCGGAACCCTCGCCGTCGCGGTTGGCGAGGGCGCGGGTGAGGCGGTCGCGGTGCACGACCATGACCCCGTCGGACTTGTAGGCGATGTCAGGCCCGTCCGGGGCTGCCTCTTCGAGCACGCGCTTGAGGTCGGAGAACGACCACTTGCCGTACGTGTCCGCGCTGAGCATGGCCAGCCGCTTGAGGACGTCCTGGGTGCGCACCCGGGGTGCGTCGCCGACGACGGAGGCGATGTCGGCGAGCGCATCGCGTTCCTCGCCCCGCTCGATGAGGGTCAGGGTGGTGACGCCGTCGCGCATGGCCTTGGCGCGGTCGGTGATGACGACGGCCGCGTCGTCGTCGATGTAGTGCGTGCGCACCGTGATGGACGACTGTCCGGCCGGGATGGTGATGCCGTCGGAGGCGACGACCAGGGTGCCCCGGTCCAGGCCCGGACGCAGCAGGTTGGGTGCGGCCCCGCCGTCGACGGCCTTGTCCCCCAGCGCCATGCGGGCTTGAGACTCGGTGCCCAGGGCGAGGGAGGCGCGGGTGTGGGCGCCCTCGCGGACGAGCTTGGGCAGGTTCTCGTTGGTGGGGTCCTGGGTGCCCTGCCACATCAGGACGTTGACCGCACGCCCCTGGTTGTGAATCTTGCGGACGGCCATGAAGTACCGGGAGTTGGCCTTCGAGCCGCCATAGGGGCGCTTCTCGTCGTCCTTGGCCGGGCACATGAACGCCACCTGTGCTTCGTCAACCAGCACGATCAGCGGCGGGAACTGGGTGCCGGGCGGGGCCTGGATGCGGCGGTTCATCTCGTCCACCGCACTCTCGACCATCTCGGTCACCTGAATGACGTGTTCGTCGGTCGGGCCCTGGATCAGCACGTCGGCGAGGCCGTCGAACATGGCCCAGTCGCCCACGCCCTTGAGGTCACCCATCAGGAACTGCACCGAACGGTCCAGCGACAGCCACAGCGCCAGGGAGCGCAGGGCAACGGTCTTGCCCTGGTTGGACAGGCCCGTGATGAGCAGGTGGCGCTGATACAGGCTCAGGGCGGCGGCGTCGCCGCGCAGGTCCTGACCCCACGGCGCTTTGCCCTTGGCGTAGTCGGCGGTCATCGTGTCGTCGGTGACCAGCGGCGACGGACCGATCGGCTCGTCCAGGGCGCCCGAGTCGGCGATCCACAGCCGCACGGTGCGGGCGGCTTGCGGGATGGTGATGAACACCTCGTGCTCGTGCCGGGTGAGGTTCTCCGCGAGCTTGCGGCGCTTGTTCTGCACCTCGTTCGTCGACACCCCCGATGGGAGGGTGACGTCGACCTCGACACCGCATCCGGCGAGCACGATCGGCGACAGCATGGACGCGCCCACATCGCCCATCTCGTCGATCGCCCTACGCAGCGCGGGAACTCCCAGGTCGCGCAGGGCCTTGACCACGATGGACGGGGTGATCGGCTCGCCCTCGCCGGAACGGACGTTGGCCGGGAGGGCCCACTGGGGGGCGGCTTGCTGGTGCCGGCCGACCGACCACATGGCCAGCAGCGCGAACAGCGGGCCGAGGACGACCGCGGACGGCCACACCACCTGAACGATGTGGATCAGTGCGCCGATGAAGTCGATGGTCGCCGACAGCGGGGTGATGACGTCCTTGACGTCCTTGGTGTTCAGGGCCATGACGATGCCGAGCGCGACCAGGACACCAATGCCCATGCCGGTGCCGACAACGGCGCCCTTGGCGACTCGTTCGGGCGAGTGGAGCAGGTCCATGCGGCGGCGGTGGCGGGCGTCACGGAAGCGCTGGAGACGGTCCTCCCACTCCTCCGCCACCTCCAAGTTGCCCTGCGCTTCAGCGGCACGGAGCATCCGCTCATAGCGCGACCCGGTCCGGCCGTCCCAGGTGCGACGGGCCATGATCCGGCCGCCGTTGAAGGTGTAGATGCCGTGCCGGGCGATGGCGCGGCCGGCGGCGCGGGTGGTCTCGTGAGTGACGGCCGTCCGGATGGCGCGGCCGGAGCGCACCCACAACGGCACGATCGGCGCCGGCGCGGGGTCGGGGACCACGGCCAGCGTGGTCACGCTGCCCGCGTCGGCGGGCGGGTCGGTGTCCTTGTGCAGGTTGATGATGTTCTCGGTCATGCTGGGACTGCTCCTGACTGCCCTCACGGGGCGGGAGTTGAGAGAAAGAGGTCGGGGCGGTCGGGACCGTGGCAGGGACGGCCGCCCTGACGCTCAAAGAAGGAACGTGCAGGTCACGCAAGGTGCAGGGGGTGTGTGGTGGGGGTGTTCACCACCAACTCCGCTTCTTCTTGGGCACGGGGTTCGGGCAGCCGTTGACCATGTGGTCCACGCACGCCGGGCAGTCCTGCCGGGGCTTGAGCCTGCGGTGGTCGCTCTTGTCGTGCGCGTGCTGCCAGCACTGCGGGCACTCGCCCGGCGGGGTGGGCTTCACCAGAGCCACCCCCCGGCGGACTTCTTCGCGGCCTTGGCCTGCGCGGCCTCGTTGACGATGCGCTGCCGCTCGGTCTGCAACGCGGTCATTTCAGCGGTCAGCCGGGTCAGTACCGACTGTTTGAGGGCCGCGAGTCGGTTCTCCGCGCGGCCGGTGCTCTTGCCGCGTACGACGCGGTAGGAGCCGCCCGCCAGGGCGCCCATGATCTGGCGGCGTTCCGAGGCGGTCAGTGGCCACCACTGGTCGTTGTGGACCGCTTCGATCTTCTGCTGCGTGTACTGGATTTCCTTGTCCAGACGGCGGGTGTTGGGTTTGCCCATTACGCGCTCCTAGCAGTGGTAGATGGGTACGCGCACAGCACGCAGCAGCCGAGAGAGGTCGGCAGGCAGTAGCTGTAGGTGACCCGGCAGATGGGGCAGGTGCGGCGGGCGAGCATCGCCAGGGCGAGGGCGCCCCACTTGCGCGAGGTCATCGGCCGTACCGGCTTGGCGAGGTCGACGCGGTACAGGTAGGCCACCCTCGGCGTTCCGGCCCGTCGGCGGATACGCATGACCTGCGCCTGCACCGGCTGACCGCCCGGACGCAGGCCCATGGCCCGTAACTGCCGCAGGGTGGCCAGTCCGTCCGGGGCGAGCTTCCACGGGTAGGTGGGTATGCCGTGCAGGGCCCCGGTCGGGTCGAAGCACTTTCCCCACGCGGCGGACATCAGGCGGCCCGCTCGCTGAGCAGAGCGTCACGCAGCCTGCGAGCGTTGGCCGGCGAGGTGCGGATCGCCCGGCGGATGCCCTCGCCCGTGATCTGCGCGTCCGGCCAATCCGCCGTGGCGGTACGCGCCTCTTCCAGCAACTGATCCGGTGTGCGCTTCGTCCGGGGCGATCGAGCAACCTCAGGAAGACGACCGGTCGCCCGCCGGGGACGGGTCGATTCCGCCGCCACCGTGCGCCGCTCGATCGACTCAACCGGCGCCGTCACGGTCGGCGCCTCGATCGCGGGGAACGGCTTGTCGGGAAGGCTCGACTTCCCGGAGTCGACCGGCACCGGATCGGGCAGCCGTACCAGCCTCGCGGTGATCGGTTCGAGACTCGATTCGGGCAGGTCAGCCGTAGACCGAATCCTCACGGTCTCGGTAGATTCCTCCGCATTCGCGATCCCGGAGAACATGGCCGACAGAGCAGCGTCGGCACCCTCGCTCACTCGATCGCGCTGGACGTCCAACAGCCTCGATCCCAGCGCCACATCCCCCACGCCGACCCGGCGGGCAAGGCGCCATGACTTGCGCTCGGACCACCACTTGACCCGATCGCTCGGGTGGTGGGCGGCGCGGGCCCGGTGGTAGGCCAGGGCCTGCACGATCGCGGCGGCCTTGCGCTCCGACTCCGCGTCGCGGCCGTCGGTGTGCACGACGATCCGGCGCGCGAGGAACGCCATGCCCTCGGCAGAGACGCACATGCCCATCGGGGTCACCGCGTAGATGACGGTGCGGCCCGCGTCGGGTCCGGCCATCGCGGCCATGACCGAGGCGGCGGCGGGCAGCGCCCACAGCCCGATCCGGACCGGCCACGGCGAGGACTGCCCGAGCATCGTCAAGCCCAGCAGGACCAGGCCGAGGACGGCGGTGGCGCCCTCGCCGGCGGCGACCGCGCCCAGCGCGGTGCCCTCGCCGTAGGCATGGCCGATGTTGCTGAAGGTGCCGATGCCCCCGGCCACGCCGGTCAGCAGCATCGGCACGAACGCGGCGGTCAGAACCGTCTTCTGTGTCTTCGTCAGAGGCTTGCGGGTCTGCGGGGTGCTCATGCCGCTTCCCCCGCCCCGGAGTACTGGCCGCGCGCGGCACGCAGGAACGGCACCGTACGGGTCAGGGCGTCGGCGTACAGGGCGTCCCAACCGGCGACGTCGTCACCGGCCTCGCCCATGGCGACCAGGTCGGCGAGGATGTCGCGGGCCGCGTCCTCGCGGGCCGCGCGCTCCTGGTCCGTCTCCTCGTGCAGCGGGCCGCGGAACAGGTCGACGTCGATACCGAGGGCCAGTTCCGCGAACTCCGCCTCGCCGTACGCCTCTTGGCCGGCGACGAAGTTACGCATGGTGGATCGCATGATGGATCTCTCCTGTTCAGGAATGTCGGGAAGGAAGGCGGGGCGGTCGCGGCTGTCCTTGTCCGGGAGAGCGATCGCCCCGCAGAGAACGGGGGTCAGACGGTCGCGATGATGAGCGCGGCGACCAGCAGCCACAGGTGGTGGAAGGACTGGTCAAGCGCGTAGGCGCCGGTGCCGATGTTCGGGTTGTCGTCGTGGCCGACGCGCGGGGCCCCGAGGCGGTAGAACTCGCCCTTGCCGGTGACCTTGGCCAGCCACGCGAGCGTGGTGCGCCGGTCGGCCCACCAGTGCGTGACGGCGTCGATACCGAGTCCGGCGAGGATGCCGGGCACCGTCAGGTGCAGGTTCAGCAGCCATGCGACCGGCAGCAGAACGGCGAGCTTGGTGAGCGTCAGGGTGGCGACGTGCCGGGCATCCGCGAGCCGGCCGACCCAGCCGGGACGGCCCTTGTGCGCGGACTGGCAGGAGGTCTGCACCCAGTGATCGCCCACGCTGTGAGCGACGTGCAGGGCGGCAAACACAGCGGCGAAGACGGTGGCTTCCATGGCGGTCACCGGCTCTCGTCGCGGGACTGCACCAGCTGAATGGCCAGACCCGGGAAGTCGGCAACGTCGTCGAAGTCCGCCATCGTCACGCCGTGGCTCGCGGCGGCCTGGATCATGTCGCGCAACACCGACGCAGCATCCGCCTTCTGCGCGGCGGTCGGCCGCTGAGCGGACCGCGCGGCGGCCGACGCGATGCGGCGGGCGATGTCGTTCAGGTCGTACTGGTCCATGGTGCGTCCACTCCTTGAGCGTGTCGGGATGAGGGAGTGGGGCGGTCGGCTGTCCAGGTCCGGGAGGCGACCGCCCGTCGCCGGGGGCTAGCTGATCTGGACGGAGCCGCTTGTCACCCGGCGGCGGACGTTCAGGTGCGCCGCACCCGTGATGCGCGCGTAGCCGGAGGTGGCGTTGACCGAGAGGCGGCCGGTGGCCTGCGCGGTGGCGGCCATCTGGACGTTGCCGGAGGTGAGCGTCAGCCGGGCGTCGTGGCCGCTGTAGGCGCCGATGTTGAGGTTGCCGGAGGTGAGGTTCACGTCGATGGGGCCGGTGACCTCGCCGACGATGACGCTGCCGCTGGTGATCGTGGCGTCCAGGTCGCCGACGCGGTCAGCGGCGAGGGCGCCGGCGGTGCCGTCGTACTCCAGCCGCGCCAGCATGCCCTTGACCACGGTGTCCGCGGTGTGCGTGCGGAGGAGCATCACGGACTTGGCGGGCAAGTGGAGTTCGGCAGTGATCGGGGTGACCGCCTCACCGGCCGGGCCGGTGGCGGTGACCTCGCGGCCGTTGACGAAGACCTTGCCGCCGCAGTGGCCGGAGACGTAGACGTTGCCACCCACGATCTGCACCCCGCCGCCGGAGAAGGTGACGGTGTTCCTGCCCGTGCGGATCGTGGTGCTGCCACCCATGCCGCCGGCGATGTCCGGGACGCGAACCGAGAGGTTCTGTCCGTTAAGGCGGACGGCGGTGTCACGGATCGCGTCGGCGGACGGGCCCGAGGTGGCCTCGGTCTTCAGTGCTACCTGCGCCTGCTTCAGTTCCGGGTCGACGACGACGCGGATGCTGCCCGCGTTCATCGTCAGGTCCACGGCGATCGGGCCGAAGACGTCTACAGGAATCGTGCGCTCAGTCATGCAAGAACTCCTTGGCTGCGTCGGGATGGAGAGGTCCGGTGCGGCGGGCTGTCCTTGTCCGGGAGGGCCGCCGCCCGGCTGACCGGCCAACGCCGCAAGAAGCGGCGGGCCAAGCGCCCCGAGCCGGAGTCGAACCTGATCCGAAGACCGTCGGGGCTAAGGCGAGGGATGGCCCTCGCGAAGGTTCTGCGCTTGTCAGATCACTCGATGCCGTCACTGCCCCGAAGAGCAGATCCGGGCAGGTCACCCGGCCCGACATGGGCGGTCGGGGTGGTGACCCGCACCCATCGACCACCCGTGTGCGGGTGGCTGGGTCGGCACTCTGTTGAGTTCTCAAGGAACGAACGCTGCCTTCGTACTCACCCCTGCGGGCTTCCCTCCGGGCTTGTAGTACCTGTTTTACAGGTATTACATGGGGGTCCGTCAAGTACAGCGACGGAACCTCTTTGGCTTTGCGCCGGGACTTCTTGGCGCACCATCAGAATCGCCGCAGGTCAGGGGAGTTGGTCACCCCATACGTGGACAGCTCAGGGAGTTCTGACTACGGTCAAGAGGTCCCTAGATGTCCCACCGGGGAGTGCAGATGTCCAACGAGCGGTTGCGGTCGGCCCTGTTGGCACGCGGCATGAGCGTGCAGGACCTGGCCGACGAGATCGCGGTCAACCCGAAGACAGTCGAACGTTGGATCACGCAAGGAAAGGTGCCGTATCGCCGACACCAGTACGCCACCGCCGCAGCGCTCAAGGTCGATGTCACCACGCTGTGGGAGGACGACCGCACGCTGGAGAGCGCAACAGACTTGAGCAGGGCGGAGATTGTGGCGGTCTACCCGCACCGCCACACAGTGCCGCCGAACCTGTGGCGTGAGATGTACGCGCGTGCCGAGAGGAACCTTGACGTTCTCGTCTACTCCGGGCTCTTCCTGTCGGAGGATCCCCTGTTCATCGACCTTCTGAAGAAGAAGGTCGAGGGGACGACTCAGGTGCGCATCCTGCTCGGGGACCCGGACTGCGAGGCCGTTCGGCAGCGCGGCATAGACGAGGGGCACCGAATCATGGACGGCAAGATTCGGAACGCATTGGTGAACTACCGGCCGCTCTTCAAGAGTCACCCTGAGATCAGCGTCCGGCTGCACGCCACGACGCTCTACAACTCCATCTACCGATCCGATGACGAGATGCTCGTCAACCCCCACGTCTACGGCATCGGTGCCTACATGGCCCCCGTCTTCCACCTGCGTCGCATGCCGGGCGGCGGACTGTTCGACACGTACGCGAATAGCATCGAACAGACCTGGGGAGGCGCTCGCCAGGTTACGGACCGCGACGTCACAGGAGCGTGACCATGGGACGCATTGACTACCTGCACGACCCCGACGCACCGCCCGCTAACTCGGTCGTGCCCTCCGTCGTCGCGTTCGTACAGAACGATGCCGGGCAGGTACTCATGATTCAGCGGTCCGACAACGGGCGTTGGGCCCTGCCAGGCGGCGGGCACGACGTGGGCGAATCCATCAGCGACACTGTGGTGCGCGAAGTCTGGGAAGAGACGGGCATCAAGGCCGAAGTCGTCGACATGTCCGGCGTCTACACCGACCCCGGTCACGTGATGCAGTACGACGATGGAGAGGTCCGTCAACAGTTCAGCATCTGCTTTCGTGCCCGTCCGGTCGGCGGTGACCTGCGAACGAGCAATGAGACGACACAGGTCCGTTGGGTGGACCCAACGGACCTGCCGAAACTCGATGTCCACCCCACGATGCGGCTCCGTATCGAGCACGCCATGGACCGGACGCGGGCAACTCCCTACATCGGCTGACGCTTGGCGACGGCGACCCGTTCGAGGACGCGCGCCGTGCTGGCGCAGATCTCCGGCTCGGCGCGGCGGATGAACGTACCGATCAGGCTGTCCGGCCCGTAGCGGCCAGCGATCTCGTTGACCCGGTCCACAGGGTTCGTCGGTACGCCGTCCGGCGTCGTGTTCATGTCGCAGTAGCAGAGCGCGTCATTCAGGTGCGCGCTCTCGCGGGGGAACTCGCCCTCCAGCTCTGCACGGAGTCCCCGGGCCTCAGCCTCCATCCATGCACAGGAATGGTGGGCAACGAGGTTCACGACCCGTTCGTCCGCGCGGGCGCTGTCGCGGAGATAGCGCGCGCCATCGAGCGGGTGAAATCCGGTCTTGGCGAGGTCTGGCGAGTAGCCGATGTCGTGCAGGACGGCAGCAGCTTCCAGTAGCTCCGCGTCCTGTCCGAGGATGGGCGCGATGGTGCGCGCCCTCTCCGCGACCCCGAGCGAGTGCTTCCAGCGGCGCGGTAGCGGCTCCGCAAGCAGGGACTCAGCCAGGGGATAGGCCCACTCTGTCAGCTCCGACAAGCTAGGAACGCTCCTCTCGAATCGGCACGGCACGGACCGTCCGCACCCTGCCCTGTCCTCCACTCGCAAGCACGCCGGCGGCCTCCAACTTGTCGAGAGCCTTGGTCACGGTCGGGCGCGAGACCCCGAACCGCTCGGCCAGAACTGACGCACTGGGGAACGCTGCCCCGACTTCCAGTCGCTCACCCACGATGACGTCCGCAATGCGCTCTTCCAGCGGTCGGCGGTCAGTCCGCTCGCCTGCCCGTACGACACGCCACCGGCCACCCGGCACCGGTTCCGCGACACCGTCCTTATGGAGAGCTGCGAACGCGCGGAGAGCGACCCCGCGCGAGATCTTGTATTCGCTCATGAGATCAGCAGCAGACGGAAGCTCCGTCATGTCCGGGTCTGCCTCAACTCGCGTCTTCACAGCATCGGCGATCTTCAGGAACGTCCCCCGCGGACTAGCCTGCTGCGACACTCGTTCTCCCCTTCTGCTTACCTGCGTCGCCCTCAAGCGTCGCATGCTCGTAGCTGTGAGGAGCTGCGCATGGGTGCACCGGTTCACAGTCTTGGCCTCTGCTAGTCCGCCCCCGAACGGCAGGATCGGTATGGCCCAAAGAAGGGAAGCAAGTCACTGTTCGTTTTCGGGAGAATCGTTCAAAAGGGTAAAGGTCGCCTCATAGCCGTCCAGCGGAACCACCCGGATAATCTCACCATCCACCATGGGCGCCCCGTCAGCATTCAGTTGCGCCGTCACGCCAGCACAGTAGAGTTGCTGATTGCCCAGCTGTAGTTCCCTCCCCAGAATACTCACTGTCATCGCCTGCCGGAGAAGCAGTGCACCGGGAAGATTTGCAAGAAATTCGTCGTGCTTATCGCGAGGCATCGGCAGCGCCATGCTTGTCCATGGCAGCGGGACTCGCTCTCCTCGCAGCAAGGCCGCTGCTCGATTCCATTCACTCACACTCTCGCGAGTAAGCGCCTGCATCCCAGGAAACCTAATCTGCACCCTAGCCGCCTCTTGTATGGTCAACAAAGAGCGAACCACTTGAAGCAGGGCATCGACGACTGGTTCTTTTTCGACCACGATCGCATCGGCTTCCGGAGTAGAATCGGAGTACGGATTGCGAATGCGGAATCGGTTTGGAGTGTGAAACTCAGAGAGGAATGAAACTCCATTCAAGAGATCTTCAAGCCTCATCCCAGCATAGTCACCCGAAGTGTGAATACTCAGGCGGGTTTGGGTCGACGAGAAATCCAGCCTCCATGTTGCCTTAAAGACTCCATTTATCTCTGTGCCGAACAGCAGGCCGCCCTTACCGGTCTGACCGGCAACACGTGATCGGACAACCAAAGTGGTGGACGCTACCACCTGACCATCGGGCGCCAGAACTTCAAGGAGAACATCCTCACCTGCGGCGCTTTCCGTCGCCAGGCTCACGATCCGGACGTTACCTTGAGCATCCTCCACACCCAATCCTCCGGGGAGGTCCACAGAGAATTCGACCTGCCCATCCCCCAATTCCAGATCAGCCCCGTAGTCCAGATGCTCCCGCAGCGCATCGGCTGACGGACTTCCGGGCTCCACGTTGAACCTGAGAGTCATCGGGATGGGGCGCACGTTGACGGCGTCGTCAAATCGAGCCTTGATGATGATTGAGACACAACGTTCCCGGGATGCTGCCTGATGGACACACAACACGTCGGGCCTATTGAAGGTTGCAGGATCAGGAACGTGCTCGGTAACCATCAGGTCGTACTTGTAATGTGGATCCCAACGATTTATTTGACTGTGTATGGATTCAATCTTTCCGACGGCTCCAGCAGGCCCCGGGTCAATATCGCTTGCAGTCATCACCCTAGCGAGTTCAGTTACGACCTCAAGGAGTCGGCCTTTCCCATCCCTCGTGTAGTAGTCGATCACGTCAGGGTACTTCGCGGCTAGTCCATCAACAAATATTAGGCCGAGCCAGTCCACATCGAACGGGGATCCTTCTGTGACTCCGTCGAGCCATGCACGGTTCTCGTTGGTCGGGTCCAACGGCATCACGAGATTCCACACTGAGACAGTGATTCCCTGCTCGGCAATATATATGGCCAGTCGCGTGTAAGACTTCGATATCTGAGTCTTTTCGGTACTTGTCAGGTTCTGCGCGAACTTCTTGATCTGATACACAGTGCATGAACCGCCATCGTTATCAGGCACGATGACGTCGATTCCCCCGTCTCCCTGAGATGGACGAATGCGTGTGGCTCGCCGATTCTCGCGGCTGAGGAGGATCGCAACGATCTCTTCTACTTCATCGCCGCTGAGGCGCGTCCACTCAACTCTGGCCATCCTCCTAGCCTAGAACTGAGCCTTGCCTCAGCACCGCTCGTTGTCCTGGTCTTTGTCCAGTGCACCGTCGGACGCCACCGTTCACCGCCGTACGCACACCCCGTCTGACCAGCCGCGCGAACCAGCACGGACGCTCGCGTACGGCCGCGCGGACAGTTGGAAAGCGTGTTGACACGCCTCTCACACGAGGCGCCGGCTCGGAGCCACCTGAGCCCCCGACCGCTTCGGCGGCCGGGGGCTCAGACACGTCTTTGCTATCGGGTCAGGTAGCCGGGTTGATGCGCCGCAACCATTCGGCGTACCGCCACGCTAGAGCGTCGCGGTGTGGAAGGCGAGGGAGATTGAGCGTCGGCTTGACGATCCCCAGCTCGTCCAGCGTCGGTCCATCCGGGCGTACTTCCGCGGTCAGCGTGACCGGGTTGATCGCGAACAGGTGGGCATCGAAGGCGCGGTGTAGGGCCGCGTTCATGGGCAGGCCGTTCCTGGCGTCTGAGCTCCCGCCGTCGGCGTCCCCACGCAGGTGAGCCGCCTCGATCATCTCTGTAACAGCGATGCCTGACAACGGGCAGTACGGGCCATACCGGCGGAATACTTCGAGCTTGAAACGCGCTTGATCCGGGCGTACCGTCACCGAGCCTCGCCGTTTCCGACTGCGGTTGCCCTCCAGCAAGAACGGCTCTTCATCTGAGCGGTCCCGGTCGATAATGCGCTCGGGCGGAGCGTCGCCGAACCTGACGAGGAACAGGTGACTTTCGTCTTCCCACCCCTCGACCCAAGCCAGCCGCACGCCACGGTGGTCGCCAACCTCGTTGATGACGAAGACAGGAAGCTTGAGTTCGGCAGCGGCCTTGGTGGCGTTCACCTCAGCGAGGTCATGCCCTGGGCGTCCGGTGATGGGGTAGTGGTAGAGCGCGCCCGTCTCGCTGAATTCGTCCGGGTAGTGCTGTCCCGTGTGCTTAAGACCAACAGCAACGCCGGCGGGATGGACCTTTTTCGTGCGAGCGGAGTCGACCCAGATGCCACGGAAGCTGCCGTACGCTCCGACAGAACGCACGGCGTCCGGAGTGACTAGGCCAGCCTCGTTCCGGCGATTAGTGAGGTCCTCCCACACCAGGAGCCGCCAACTGAGCTCCTCCTCAACAGTCTCGGACCGGTTGTCGACGACGGTAAAACCGAGCCGGCGAAGAACCTTGTTCGTGGCCGCCTCGCCGCCGTCGAACTGGTCGTTGTTGAGCGCTCCGGTGGCAGGGTACTGCTGGCCGTACGCCACGCCGGCGATGGCCTTAGCGTCGTACAGGCGGCCCGCGTGGCTGACGTAGTACCTAGTGGAAGGGCCGAACCCGTACCGCTTGCGGAACGAGAGCCCGCCGCGGTCGTCGAACTCGGCGAGAGCCTTTTCGACCGCTCCCGCGTCCGTCAAGTCTTGGATCTTCAACCTATATCCCTGCGTAGTTGGTATTGGCGAAGAGCGTAGACAAGGGCGCTGACAACGACGTTGGCCTCTCGGCCTAGGCCGAGTACGAGCTCCTGCCTGCGCCCCGTGGGCCGGCTCGGCTTCCAGACCTGAGCCGGCCCACGGCCGTCATCACGACGTCGTCTTGATGCGGTTGAGCAGTTCCTCGGCGGCGGCTTCCCAGGCAGGGCGCCCAGACCCGACCTTGCCCGTTTCGGGGTCGACGAGGTTGCCGGCGAAGGGCGTGTCCTTCAGGGTGAGGTACTCCGTGGGCTTAGGGGGCCCGGGGCGTGTGTAGTTCACATCACCGAGACGCTTCATGGCGTCCTTGACCGGGATCTTGTACTCGGTGGTCGCCTGATGGACGGCATAGGCGATCGCGTACAACACGCCGGAACTGGCCAGATATGTCTTGTCCCTCATAGTGGCCGCTGTCATCTTGCCGGACAGAACAGCCGCGATGTCCGGCCACGTTCCGAAGCCTGACCAAAGGTCGGTGAGCTTCGTTTTAGCGTCCTGTTCGTACGCCTCGACGTAGTCGTTCACGACCTTGTCCCAGCCCTTGGTGGTCCGCTGGGACACACCGATCAGCGCGGTTCCGCTGAGGTAGCGGATCGTCTTGAACGAGAAGAGCTTCGCGCTCAGCTTGCCGGGCGAGTCCTTAAAGAACTCGACGCGTTCAGCCCCCTTTCCGAAGATCTTGAGTTCTGGTTCCTGCACCAGCTTGATCATCAGCCGGTTGATCGGCTGGCGGCGGTCCATGCTCAGGCCGATGCTCGCGGACGGAGGCTTCGCGTTGCGCTGGAGGTCGGTAAAGTCCTGCGCGCGATGAAGCGGGTTGTCGTCGATGACCACGACGAGGGGCTGACCCGAGGCGCGGAGCCGCTTCATCACAGGGTCCTCGTCCTCGCTGTGCGCCTGGATCACGTCGGAGTACGCACCGATGCGGTGCTGCCCGTCGCCGACGTCGAACTGCGCGCCGTAGTTCAGGTAGAGAGTGCCGGGCATGACGGCCCGGCCTTCCTTGCCCTGATCCGGCTCGAACCGGGCCTCCGTGTGCTTCGCGTAGAGAACGACTGCGCCGAGCACAAACTGATCTTCGTTCTCGAGGTACTCCGCGATGCCCTTCCTATGCGCCTTGTCCTGGGGGCGGTTGCCATGTGGCTGCGTCCCTACGGGGTTCCAAGGATCCGGCTGCGCCACCGTCTTGACCAGCGCCACCGGGTCCATGGCAGTCGTCACCATGAGTCGGTCGCCCTGCCTGTAGCCGATGCCGGGAAGCTGAAGCTCCATCTCGCCTCCTACGTCAAATCGTCGCCCTTCTACGTGGAACGGTACACCGATTTGTCGCGTAGTCCAGCCCTACGCTAATCTCGCGACCCCAATGTGACGTAGGTGGTGGGTGGGGCACTCCGACGTCCCCCGCGAGGGCGCGTGCGCGTCGGATCGAGGTCAAATAGCAATGGCCACCGTTGGATGGGCCGCAGCAGTGTTGATCTTCCTCGGAGGACTCTTCTGCGTGATCGAGTACGTCCTCGATCGGATTCCGTCGCTGACGGACCGCGCCGTCATCGCCGTACGGGCGCTGCGAAGGCTCCGAAATGAGATCACCGGGCACCACGACGAGGACTCGCATCTTGGGCACGGTCGTCCTGAGGTCCAGGAGCGGAAGCCCGTCGAACCGTCCATTGAGTCAGCAGAGAAGGAACCCCCTGACTACGACGGTTGAGGTGACTTCCAGACCTCCGGTCCGGTCAGACCGTCCCGGTTTCCCATCGTGTAGGGGAGCGTCCGGAACCGTTCCAGAGGGCACAACGAGGGCACAACGCCCTCGTACGGGTTCAACGGCAACCAACGCCAGCAAACGCCGTTTTGCCTGGTCAGCGACATAGCTTGACAGTCGCCGCAGAGGATGCACGAAGGAGCGGCACCCCCGCACAGGGTGCCGCTCCTTCTTGGTGATCCGGAACCGTCGCCCATCGGTACTGAGGGTCGGGGACAGGCGGCGGTTCCGGCGTCCGGGACGGGTCAGCGGTGGTCGCTGCCCGCCGATTCCGAGGCCGCGCGGCCCGCTTCCAGGCGGGCGACCGGGATGCGGAACGGGGAGCAGGAGACGTAGTCCAGGCCGACCTCGTGGAAGAAGTGGACCGACTCCGGGTCGCCGCCGTGCTCACCGCAGACGCCGAGCTTGAGGTCGGGGCGGGTGGCGCGGCCGGCCTCGGCGGCCAGCTTCACCAGGGAGCCCACGCCGTCCTTGTCGATCGTCTCGAACGGCGACACCCCGAAGATGCCCTTCTCCAGGTAGGCCGTGAAGAAGCTCGCCTCCACGTCGTCCCGGCTGAAGCCCCACACCGTCTGGGTGAGGTCGTTGGTGCCGAAGGAGAAGAACTCCGCAGCTTCGGCGATCTGACCGGCGGTCAACGCGGCTCGCGGCAGCTCGATCATCGTGCCGATCGACAGCTTGAGCGACGTCCCGGTCGCGGCCTCGACCTCCGCGATGACCTGGTCGGCCTCCTCGCGGACGATCTCCAGCTCCTGGACGGTGCCGACGAGCGGGATCATGATCTCGGCGCGCGGGTCGCCCTTGGCGTTCTTGCGCTCGGCGGCGGCCTCGGCGATGGCCCGTACCTGCATGGTGAACAGGCCGGGGATGACCAGGCCGAGACGGACGCCGCGCAGGCCGAGCATCGGGTTCTGCTCGTGCAGGCGGTGGACCGCCTGGAGCAGCCGCAGCTCGTTCTCGTGCGGCTCCTGCCGGGACTCGGCGAGGGCCACGCGGACCGACAGCTCGGTGATGTCGGGCAGGAACTCGTGCAGCGGCGGGTCCAGGAGACGGACCGTCACCGGGAGGCCGTCCATCGCCGAGAACAGCTCGACGAAGTCCTTCTTCTGCAGCGGCAGCAGCTCCGCCAGCGCGGACTCCCGCTCCTCCTGCGTGTCGGCGAGGATCAGCTTCTCGACCATCTCGCGGCGCTCACCGAGGAACATGTGCTCGGTACGGCACAGCCCGATGCCCTGCGCGCCGAAGCGACGGGCGCGCAGCGCGTCCTCGGCGTTGTCCGCGTTCGCGCGGACCCGCAGACGGCGCTTGCGGTCGGCGAAGGCCATGATGCGGTGGACCGCCTCGACCAGCTCGTCGGCGTCGTTGGCCCCCGCGTGCATCCGGCCCTCGAAGTACTCGACGACGGGAGACGGGACGACCGGGACCTCGCCCAGGTAGACCTTGCCGGACGACCCGTCGATGGAGATCAGGTCGCCCTCCTCCACCACATGCCCGCCCGGCACCGTCATCCGGCGCCGTTTGGTGTCGACCTCCAGCTCCTCGGCGCCGCAGACACAGGTCTTGCCCATGCCGCGCGCGACGACGGCCGCGTGGGAGGTCTTGCCGCCGCGCGAGGTCAGGATGCCCTCGGCCGCGATCATGCCGTCGAGGTCGTCGGGGTTGGTCTCCCGGCGGACCAGGATGACCTTCTCTCCGGAGCGCGACCACTTCACGGCGGTGTACGAGTCGAAGACCGCCTTGCCGACCGCCGCGCCCGGCGAGGCCGCGATGCCCCGGCCGATCTGCTCGACCTTGGCGTCCTCGTCGAACTTGGGGAACATCAGCTGGGCGAGCTGGGCGCCGGTGACCCGCTGGAGCGCCTCGGCCTCGTCGATCAGGCCCTGGTCCACGAGCTGGGTGGCGATGCGGAAGGCGGCACCGGCCGTGCGCTTGCCGACGCGGGTCTGGAGCATCCACAGCTGACCGCGCTCGATCGTGAACTCGATGTCGCAGAGGTCCTTGTAGTGGTTCTCCAGCGTCTCCATGATCTGCATCAGCTGGTCGTACGACTTCTTGTCGATCTGCTCCAGCTCGGCGAGCGGCACGGTGTTGCGGATGCCGGCGACGACGTCCTCGCCCTGGGCGTTCTGGAGGTAGTCGCCGTAGACGCCCTGGTGGCCGCTGGCGGGGTCCCTGGTGAACGCGACACCCGTACCCGAGTCCGGACCCAGGTTGCCGAAGACCATGGAACAGACGTTGACGGCCGTGCCCAGGTCGCCGGGGATGCGCTCCTGGCGGCGGTAGAGCTTGGCGCGGTCGGTGTTCCAGGAGTTGAAGACCGCCTGGATGGCGAGGTCCATCTGCTCGCGGGGGTCCTGCGGGAAGTCCCGGCCGGCCTCGGTCTTGACGATCCTCTTGAACTTGGTGACGAGCTTCTTGAGGTCGGCCGCCTCCAGGTCGGTGTCGACCGCGACCTTCTTGGCGTCCTTCGCGGCGTCGAGGGCCTCCTCGAAGAGCTCGCCGTCGACGCCGAGGACCGTCTTGCCGAACATCTGGATGAGGCGGCGGTAGGAGTCCCAGGCGAACCGCTCGTCGCCCGCCTGCTCGGCGAGGCCCTTCACCGACTTGTCGGAGAGGCCGATGTTGAGGACCGTGTCCATCATGCCGGGCATGGAGAACTTGGCGCCGGAGCGGACCGAGACGAGCAGCGGGTCGTCGGCCTGGCCGAGCTTCTTGCCCATCCGCTTCTCAAGGGCGTCGAGGTGCGCACTCACCTCGTCACGCAGTGCCACCGGCTCCGCGCCGCTCTCCAGGTAGACCTTGCAGGCTTCGGTCGTGATGGTGAAGCCGGGGGGAACGGGGAGTCCCAGGTTGGTCATCTCGGCGAGGTTCGCGCCCTTGCCGCCGAGGAGGTCCTTGAGGTCCTTGTTTCCCTCGGTGAAGTCGTAGACGAACTTCGCTGCGTGGGGTTCTTTGTTTTCCGACACGGTTCTCGACTCCCTCGAGGACGCGGTGGCTGCCCTGACGACGGGGAACATACCCAGATCGAAGGCTCATGGGTACGTCCACTTGCGCGTCATGTGCTCGTAACCAGCGCTCTGCCAGCGGATCGAAAGTCAAAGCTTGGCAAGCAATCGGGTGATCATGTGTTCACCTCTTGAACTCACGGCACCCCCAAGGCGCCTCATAATGCTCATGTGAGCGGCTTTCGGCACGCCTGATTTCGATCGATGAACGATCAAAGGGTGGCACTGGGTGCCACCCTTTGGAGAAGTGCAGTCGGTCAAGATCCGCTCATCTGAGCGTCATCCTTATCAGAGGTGGCGAGAATCACGCTGCCACAGACGGCCGGGTACCACCATGCGGACGTCACACACCGAGCGCCAGCAGCCGTTCCTCGGCCCGCCCAGGCGCGTACAGATACTCCACGACCAGGGCCCCCGCCCCCACCAGCCCGGCCCGCTCGCCGAGCCGTGAGGTGACGACGTCCAGATGAGCGGTGGAGCGCGGCAGCGCGCGCTGGTAGAGCAGCTCGCGCACGCCGGTGAGGAAGGGAGTTCCGGCCAGATCCCCGGCGATCATCAGAACCCCGGGGTTCAGCAGCGTCACGACGGTCGCCAGTACGTCCCCGACCTGCCGCCCGGCCTCCCGGGCGAGCGCGGCGGCCTCCACATGTCCGGCGGTCAGCAGGTCCCGCACATCCGAGCCGGACGCCGCGGGCACCCCGCTCTCGGCCAGCCGCCGCGCCACGGCACCGCCGCTCGCGACGGCGGCGAGACAGCCGTACGACCCGCACCGGCACAGCGCGTCGGTGCCGACCCGGATGTGCCCGATGTCCCCGGCGCCCCCGTCGATGCCGCGGTAGATCGAACCGTCGACCACCACTCCGGCGCCGATACCGGTGGACACCTTGACGAGCACGAAGGCGGAGCAGTCCACGTATCCCGTGCGCTGTTCGCCGTACGCCATGAGGTTGGCGTCGTTGTCGACGAGGACCGGCACCCGGCCGGCGCCCGTGTGCTCGCCGAACGCTCTCGCCAGGCGCTCCCTTATGTCGTAGCCGTCCCAGCCCGGCATGATCGGCGGCTGGACGACCCGGCCGGTCTCGCTGTCGACCGGTCCCGGTACGGCGAGGCCGATGCCGCACACCTCGTCGGCCCGGTGGCCCGCCTTCTCCAGCAGCTCGGCGAACCAGCGCCCCAGCTCGCCCAGCACCGCGTCCGGACCGTCCTCGATGACGAGGGTCCCGCCGTGCTCGGCGAGGATCTCGCCGGTCAGGGAGAGGACGGCGGCGCGGGCGTGCCGGGTGTCGAGGTCGGCGGCGAGGACGACGGCGTGGGAGTCGTCGAACTCCAGGGTGATGGAGGGTCGTCCGCCGAGCGGGGAGTCCACCGGCCCGCCGGCCCCTTCGCGCAGCCAGCCGGCCCGGAACAGCCGGTCGAGGCGCTGGCCGACGGTGGCCCGGGAGAGCCCGGTCACCTGTTGCAGGGCACCACGAGTCGTCGCTCGTCCGCTTCGCACCAGTTCGAGCAGTTCGCCGGCGCTCGCTTGAGCTCGACCACTCATGCGCACCCCCTTGTGTTTCTCAAGCTTGCATTACATATTGAGTTTTGCGTGTTAAATAGACGTAACTCTACGGTGGCCTCGACCAAACCGGTCGGGCCGAACGTCTTCGGGGAGCCCCGAGTGGATCGCACCGCCCAGCTGACCTCGCATGTCCGGACCCGACCCTTCGTATACGAACCGGACGTCACGACACATTCTCTGCACGTCAGGGCGGCCCGGGTACTGGAGGCCAACTGGACAGGCACCTCAACGGTCCCCTCCCGCAGCCTGTACCCGCACCAGTGGTCCTGGGACTCGGCGTTCATCGCGATCGGCCTGCGGCACCTGTCCCCGTTAAGGGCACAGACGGAACTGGAGACGCTGCTCGACGCCCAATGGGGTGACGGGCGGATCCCGCACATCGTGTTCAACCCCTCCGTGCCGCTCGACGCCTACTTCCCGAGCCCCGACTTCTGGCGCTCCTCGACCGCGGGGCGCGCTGCGGGCGCCCCGCGCACCGTACAGACGTCCGGCATCGTGCAGCCACCGGTGCACGCGCTGGCCGCCTGGCTGGTGCACCAGGCCGACCCGGGCCTGTCCCGGGCCCGCGGCTTCCTCACCCGGGTCTACCCCCACCTGGCCGCGTGGCACCGCTATCTCCTGCACCGCAGGGACCTGGGCGGCGCCGGCCTGGCATCGGTGGTCCACCCCTGGGAGCAGGGCATGGACAACAGTCCTTGCTGGGACGCCCCGTTGAGCCGGATCACCCCGGCCCCGGCCCGCTCCTTCCGCCGCGCCGACCTGGACCACGGGTCGCCGGAGGACCGCCCCACGGACCTGGACTACGGCCGTTACGTCCGCCTGGCGACGGACTACCGGGACGGCGAATACGCCGACGGGGCAGGGGAGTTCGCAGTCGAGGACCCGTCCTTCAACGCCCTGCTCATCGCCTCCGAGCACGCCCTGGCCTGTATCGCCCAGGAGTTGGGAGCGCCCGGCACCGCCCGCCACACCCGGGCCGAACGCCTGACCGCGACCCTCATCGACCGCCTCTGGGACCCGGCGGAGGGCATGTTCTTCTGCCGTGACGTCCGCACGGACGCGCTGATCCCGGAGCGCAGCGTCTCCGGCCTGATCCCCCTGCTCCTGCCCACACTCCCCCGGGACGTCGTCACGGCCCTGGTCCGCACGACGGCCTCCAAGCACTTCGGACTCGGCGCCACCACCCGCCTGGTCCCCAGCTACGACCTGCTCGGCGAGGCCTTCGACCCGCACCGCTACTGGCGCGGCCCGGCCTGGTTCAACACCAGCTGGCTGCTGGAGCGCGGCCTGCGCACCCATGGCGAACGGGGCCGGGCCGCCGCGCTGCGCAGGGCGGTCCTGCACCTGGCCGACACCTCCGACTTCGCGGAGTACGTCGACCCGTACACCGGCGAGGCCTGCGGGGCGACCGGCTTCGGCTGGACCGCCGCGCTCTCGCTCGACCTGCTTCACAGCGCCACCACCCACACGGGATCCAAGGGAGGGGACCGGGAATGACGGAGCGGCATCATCTGCTCGTTCGCGGCGGGACGTTCGCGGCCGTGGGAGACGGCGGGGACATCAGCGGAGTCCGGAGCGGCAGCTCCCCGTCCCCCGAAGGGTTATTCGTACGCGACGCCCGCCACCTGAGCCGCTGGCAGCTCACGGTGGACGGCGCCGTCCCCGAGGCCCTCACCCCGGTGGCCGACGGCGACACGGCCCGCTGTGTCCTGGTCCCCCGGGGCGGCCGCAACGAACCCCCGGCGTACACGATCTTCCGCGAACAGGCGGTGGGAGACGGCTCGTTCGTCGAGTCCCTGCGCGTGACGAGCAACCGCCCGGTCCCCACCACGGTCCGCCTGGCGGTCACCGCGGACGCCGACTTCACCGACCAGTTCGAGCTCCGCTCCGACTACCGCACCTACGCCAAGACCGGCGCCACCCGCTCCCGCGAAGTCCTGGACTCCGGCGTGGAGTTCACCTACCAGCGCGGCGAATGGCGTTCCTGTACCACGGTGACGGCCGAGCCCGCGCCGGAAGCCGTGGAAGAGACCGGCACCGGCGCCCGCCGCCTGGTCTGGACGCTGGACCTGGAGCCGCACGGCACGGGTGAGCTGACCCTCCGGGTCATGGCCCGCCCGCACGGCGACAAACGCACCCTCCGCGTCCCCAAGTCCCCCACCGCCCTCAGCGCCGAACTCATCGCCCTGGAGGGCGAGTTCGTGGAGGGCGTGGCCTTCCCGACCGGCTGGCCCGAACTGGCCGCCGCGTGCGCCCGGGGCCTCGCCGACCTGGCCTCGCTCCAGGTCCCCGCACAGGGCCCGGACGGCGAGACCCTGCACGTCCCGGCGGCAGGCGCCCCCTGGTTCCTGACCCTGCTGGGCCGGGACGCCCTGCTGACCTCCCTCTTCGCCCTCCCCTACCGCCCCCAGCTGGCGGCGGCCACGCTCCCGGCCCTGGCCGCGGCACAGGCGACGGAGACCGGCCCGAACGCGGTCGCCCAGCCGGGCAAGATCGTGCACGAGGTACGCCACGGCGAACTGGCGCACTTCGGCCAGGTCCCCTACGGCCGCTACTACGGCTCGGTGGACGCGACCCCGCTCTTCCTGGTCCTCCTCGGCGCGTACGTCGAACAGACCGGGGACCTGGCCCTCGCCCGCCGTCTGGAATCCCACGCCCGCGCGGCGATCGGCTGGATGCTGGACCACGGCGGCCTGACCTCCCGCGGCTATCTCGTCTACCGCGCCGACCAGGGCGGCCTCGCCAACCAGAACTGGAAGGACTCCCCCGGCTCCATCTGCTCCTCCGACGGCACCCGCGCCTCCGGCGCGGTGATGGCGGCGGGCGCGCAGGGCTACGCGTACGACGCGCTGCGGCGCACGGCGTGGCTGGCGCGGACGGTGTGGGCGGACGAGACGTACGCCGCCCTCCTCGAACAGGCCGCGGGCGACCTCCGCGACCGTTTCCAGCGGGACTTCTGGATGCGGGACCGCGCCTTCCCCGCCCTCGCCCTGGACGGCGACGGCCGCCAACTCGACGCGCTGGCCTCCGACGCCGGGCATCTGCTGTGGTCGGGGCTGCTGGACAAGGAGTACGGCGAGGTGGTGGGCCGGCGCCTGCTGGAACCGGACTTCTTCTCCGGCTGGGGCGTAAGGACGCTGGCGGCCGGGCAGGCGGCGTACCACCCGCTGTCGTATCACCGGGGTTCGGTGTGGCCGCACGACAACGCGCTCATCACGCTGGGCCTGGCCCGGTACGGGCTGCATGACGAGGCGCGTTCGGTGGCGCACGGGTTGGTGGACGCCGCGACGTCGGCCGGCCACCGGCTCCCGGAAGTCATCGCCGGGTACGGCAGGGACACGCATCGGGAGCCGGTGCCTTATCCGCACGCGTGTGTGCGGGAGGCTCGGTCGGCTGCGGCGCCTCTTGCGTTGCTGACGGCGGTTGGGGGCGCCTAGGAGCTCGGCAGGACCTGTGGTGGGGCGAGTGCGGGCCCGTCGTGGCTGGTCGCGCCCACGCGGCGGAGCCGCACATCGACACAGCCCCGCGCCCCTGAGCGGCGTTGACGATCCGTTTGCTTCGAGTTTGCCCGAGTCCCCTGAACAGCCTTCTACGGCACCCCGTACCTGGATGTGGCGGGTCCGAGACCCCATGTCGGATCCGCCACCACGCCATCGGGTCCCGCACGGAAGGTCCTCCGGGTGTCCGTCTCCACCAGCACGCCCCCGCCGACCGAGGACGTCGTCCTCGACGCCCCCACCACCCCCCGCCCGCCCATCCTCCGCTGGACGGTGACCACCCTCGCCGCGCTGCTCGTCCTGGCCGCGCTGCTCCTCCCCAACGCGCTGCCCGCGCTCAAGCCGAACCGGTTCACGCGCATCCCGGTGGAGGCGATCATCGGGGCGGCGGTGGCGCTGTGGCTGCCGAGGCGGCCCAGGATCATCGTGGCGGCGATATCCGGAGTGGGCCTCGGAGTCCTGACCATCCTGAACCTGCTGGACATGGGCTTCCGGGATTATCTGGGCCGGGGCTTCAACATGATCCTGGACTGGGAGCTGCTGGACGACGCGCAGTCGTACATGAAGGACTCCATGGGCGGAACGGTCACCGTCCTCGCCACCGTCGGAGCGATCCTCCTGGTCGTGCTCCTCCTGCTCCTGACGGCCCTGGCCATGGTCCGGCTGAGCAACGTACTGGTGGCGCACCGGGCGAAGGCGACCCGGGGCACCCTGATCACAGCCATGGCATGGATCACCTGCTACGCCCTCGGGCTCCAGCTCGGCGGCGTGCCGATCGCCGCCGACCGGGCCGCGGCGGCGCTGAAGATCCAGGCGACGCGGGTGACGGACACGATCCGCGACGAGGCGGCGTTCGCCCGCGAGGCCAAGGCGGACACCTTCGGGGCGACCCCCGGCAGCCAGCTCGTCCCCGACCTCCGGGGCAAGGACGTGATCTTCACCTTCATCGAGAGCTACGGCCGCAGCGCGATCGAGGACCCGATCATGGCGCCGGGCGTGGACCGGACGCTCATCTCCAGCACCGAGGCGCTCAAGAAGGCGGGCTACAGCGCGCGCAGCGGCTGGCTGACGTCGGCGACGTACGGCGGCAGCAGTTGGCTGGGCCACTCCACCACCCTGTCCGGCCTGTGGATCGACAACCAGCAGCGCTACCGCACGGTGATGGCCAGCGACCACCTCAGCCTCACCAAGGCGTTCAAGAAGACGGGCGCATGGGACACGGTCGGCGTCATGCCGGGCATCCAGAAAGGCTGGCCGGAGCAGCGCTACTACGGCCTGGACAAGGTCTACAACGCCTTCCAACTCGGCTATCAGGGACCGAAGTTCAGCTGGTCGACGATGCCCGACCAGTACGCCCTGGAGGCCTTCCAGCGCCAGGTCCACGGCAAGAAGCGGGACAAGCCCCTGATGTCGGAGATCATCCTGACCTCCAGCCACCAGCCCTGGGCCCCGATCCCCAAGATGGTCGACTGGAACGACCTGGGCGACGGCAAGATCTTCGACGCCATCCAGAAGGCCGGCAAGAAGCCCTCGGACATCATCACCGACCCCACCAAGTCCCGTGAGGAGTACGGCAAGTCGATCCAGTACTCGGTGACGGCCCTCACCCAGTGGCTGGAGCGCTACGGCACCAAGAACACCGTCCTGGTCTTCCTGGGCGACCACCAGCCCATAGCCCGGGTCAGCGGCAACCACGCCAGCCGCGACGTCCCGATCTCCATAGTGGCCAAGGACCCGAAGGTCCTGGACAAGATCACCGACTGGAACTGGACGGAGGGCCTGAAGCCGGCCCACAACGCCCCGGTCTGGAAGATGAGCGCATTCCGCGACCGCTTCCTGAAGGCATACGGCTCGACACCGCACCCGTCGAACAGCTGAACAGTCACCCCCGCGGACCCGCAGCGCGCGACGGCGGGAAGGGGACGTGTCGGGGGGTGTCCGCCCGCAGCGGTTGGCGCGTCAACACGGGCGCCCTTTCCAAATAGCCGATTCCGCGCCGTTCCGAGGACGGACACCCCCCGGCGCGGCCCCGCCCCACAACGCACCGCCGCCGCGAACGCGAACCCCCACGCGGCCGCACCCACGGCTCAGCCGCCGGACGTGTCCAGTTCCGCGTCCTCGCTGACGCCCGCGCAGTCGTACGGATCCTTCAGCCAACCGTCCGGCAGGACGACCCGGTTGTTCCCCGACGTACGCCCCCGAGGACCGTCCGCCCCCACCGGCCACGCCTGGTCGAGGTCCAACTCGTCGAGCCCGGAGCGCAGTTCCTCCAGCGACGAAGTGATCGCCAGCCTCTTGCGCATCTCGCTGCCGACCGCGAAGCCCTTCAGATACCAGGCGACATGCTTGCGGAAGTCGACAACACCCTTGGACTCGTCACCGATCCACTCCCCGAGCAGCCGCGCGTGGCGGACCATGATGTCGGCCACCTCGCGCAGCGACGGACGCGCGATGTCCTCCGTACGCCCCTCGAACGCCGCCACCAGGTCCGCGAACAGCCACGGCCGCCCCAGGCACCCACGCCCCACGACCACCCCGTCACAGCCGGTCTCGCGCACCATCCGCAGCGCGTCCTCCGCCGACCAGATGTCGCCGTTGCCGAGGACCGGGATCTCCGGCACGTGCTCCTTAAGGCGCGCAATGGCGTCCCAGTCGGCCGTACCGCCGTAGTGCTGCGCCGCCGTCCGCCCGTGCAGCGCGATCGCCGTCACGCCCTCCTCCACCGCGATCCGCCCGGCGTCGAGGTACGTGATGTGGTCGTCGTCGATGCCCTTGCGCATCTTCATCGTGACCGGCAGGTCACCCGCCCCCGACACCGCCTCCCGCAGGATCGCCCGCAGCAGCGGCCGCTTGTACGGCAGCGCCGACCCGCCGCCCTTGCGCGTCACCTTCGGCACCGGGCACCCGAAGTTCAGGTCGATGTGATCGGCGAGCCCCTCCTCCGCGATCATGCGGACGGCCTTGCCGACGGTGGCCGGGTCGACGCCGTACAGCTGGATGGAGCGCGGCTTCTCGCTCTCGTCGAAGTGGACCAGCTGCATGGTCTTCTCGTTGCGCTCGACCAGCGCCCGCGTCGTGATCATCTCGCTCACGAACAGCCCCTTGCCCCCGCTGAACTCCCGGCACAGGGTGCGGAAGGGCGCGTTGGTGATCCCGGCCATGGGGGCCAGGACGACGGGCGGCTGAACGGTGTGCGGCCCGATCTGGAGGGGCGCGGCGGTCGTGGACATTCCCCCATTGTCGCGTACGACGACCAGTGCCCCTCGGCGGAGCCCGACCGGAACGCCACTCGACTCCCCCTCGACTCCCAGCTGACTCCCGCTCGACTCGCACTCGACTCCCACCTGGCTCCCCCTCGACTCGCACTCGATCATGTAACAGCCATTAGTTAGACGCACTATCGAAATCGGCGTACGCTGAACCCCATGCCCGAGCTCAGCCATCGCCGGCGCCTCCTCGTCCTCGCGATCTGCTGCATGAGCCTGCTGATCGTGAGCCTCGACAACACGGTGCTGAACGTCGCCCTGCCGTCCATGCAGCACGACCTCGACGCCACCACGTCGGGCCTGCAGTGGACGATCGACGCCTACACGCTCGTCCTGGCCTCGCTGCTGATGCTGGCCGGGTCGACAGCCGACCGGATCGGCCGCAAGCGGGTCTTCATGGCGGGCCTGGTCGTCTTCACGGTCGGCTCGGTGCTCTGCTCCCTCGCCCCGAACCTGGAGGCGCTCATCGCCTTCCGCATGGTGCAGGCGGTCGGCGGCTCGATGCTCAACCCCGTCGCGATGTCGATCATCACCAACACCTTCACGGACCCGCGCGAGCGCGCCCGCGCGATCGGCGCGTGGGGTGCGGTGGTCGGCATCTCGATGGCCGCCGGGCCACTGGTCGGCGGCCTGCTCGTGGACTCCGTCGGCTGGCGCTCGATCTTCTGGATCAACCTCCCGGTCGGCCTCGCCGCCCTCCTGCTCACCCTCCGCTACGTCCCCGAGTCCCGCGCCCCCAAGGCCAAGCGCCCCGACCCGCTGGGCCAGTTCCTGGTGATCGTGCTGTTCGGCTCGCTGACCTACGCGATCATCGAGACCCCGAACGCCGGGTTCGCCTCGACGCTGCCGTACGCCGCGCTGGCCCTGGCCGCGCTGCTGGGCCTCCTCCGGTACGAGCCGCGGCGCGAGGAACCCCTCATCGACCTGCGGTTCTTCCGGTCGGTGCCGTTCAGCGGGGCGACGGTGATCGCGATCAGCGCGTTCGCGGCACTGGGCGGGTTCCTGTTCCTGTCGACGCTGTATCTGCAGAACGTCCGGGGGCTGGACGCGCTGCACGCGGGACTGTGGATGCTGCCGATGGCGGTGCCGACGTTCCTGTGCGCACCGCTGTCCGGGCGGCTGGTCGGCACCCGGGGGCCGCGCGTGCCGCTGCTGATCGCCGGGTTCGCGATGACGGCGAGCGGGGTGATGTTCGCGGCCTTCGACGCGGAGACCTCCAACGTCACGCTGTTCGTCGGGTACGTCCTGTTCGGCCTCGGCTTCGGGTTCGTGAACGCGCCGATCACCAACACGGCGGTGTCCGGGATGCCGCGGGCGCAGGCGGGGGTGGCGGCGGCGGTCGCCTCCACGAGCCGGCAGTTGGGGCAGACGCTGGGCGTCGCGGTGATCGGCGCGGTGCTGGCGGCGGGCGTGGGGTCGTCGTCGTACAAGAAGGCGTTCGTGGATGCCGCCGGGCCCGGGTGGTGGATCCTCGCCGGGTGCGGGTTCGCGGTGCTGGTGCTGGGTGCGCTGAGCAGTGGGGTGCGGGCCCGGCGTACCGCGGAGCGGGTGGCCGAGCGGTTGTCCTCCGCCGAGGTGCGGGAGGCCGCGGGGGTTTCCGTCTAAGCGCCGTCGGGGGTTCGCTCCAGGGCGAGCGCGTGCAGTCGTTCCAGCCGCTCCTTGGACTCCTCGTCCGCCGGCACGTACGTCACGATGCGCGGCCCCGCCTCCGGCCCCAGCCACATGTCGGTGTGATCGACCGCGACCCGGCCCACGTACCGGTTCAGGAACTCCTTGCGCTTGCCGCGATGGGCGCCCACCTCATGCCGGTCCCAGGCCTCGCAGAACTCGGGGGACTCGGTGCGCAGGCGCTGGAGGAGCATCTTCCAGGCCGGCTCACCGAGGTGCCCGGCCATGGTGGCGCGGAAGCGGGCGGCCATGAGGCGCTGGGTCTGGTCCAGGTGCACGATCGAGGACCGCCACGGCTCGTGGGTGTAGGAGAGGATCAGGCAGTTGCGGTCCTCCGCGGGCACCGCGTCGAGGTCGCAGAGCAGCAGCCCGTAGGTCCGGTTGTAGGCGAGGATGTCGTACCGGCTGTTCTGCACGCAGGCCGGGATGGGCTCCAGCTGCTCCAGGACGCGTTGGATCGCGGGCGTGATGGAGGGGCAGGTGGTGGCCGGCGTCGGGTCGACCGCTCCGGCGAGCTGGAAGAGGTGGGCCCGCTCGCTGGGGTCCAGCAGCAGCGTGCGGGCCAGCGCGTCCAGGACCTGCACCGAGACCTGGATGTCCCGCGCCTGCTCCAGCCAGGTGTACCAGGTGACGCCGACCGCGGAGAGGTGCGCGACCTCCTCGCGCCGCAGCCCGGGCGTGCGGCGCCGGCGTCCCCGGGGCAGGCCGACCTGCTCGGGGCTGATGTGCTCACGCCGGTGCCGCAGGAACGCGGCGAGCTCATGCCGCCGCACCTCCGCGGCACCCGTCGCGCCGGAGCTCGCGGGGGCCGTCGCCGTGATCTCGGCCATCGTCGTCATACCTCCAGCGTGCCGCCGGCCGGACCCTGTTTCCAGGTACTCCTTCTACCAGGATAAAGACACTCTGGTACCAGTCTGAGGTCCGGCGGACTCTGGGGTATGTGACCACCGAAACCATCACCCCCCGTCACCTCCGCACCGCCGACGCGCCGCCCGTGCTCGGCGGCCTCGGTCTCTTCACGGTGCTGCTCGGCGCGGCACTGCCCCTCATCGACTTCTTCATCGTCAACGTCGCCCTGCCCACGATCGGCCGGGACCTGTCGGCGAGCGAGTCGGTCCTCGAACTCGTCGTGTCCGGGTACGGGTTGGCGTACGCCGTGCTGCTCGTCCTGGGTGGCCGGCTCGGCGATCTCTTCGGCCGGCGCCGGCTCTTCCTCGGCGGCATGGCGGCCTTCGGCCTGACCTCGCTGGCCTGCGGGCTCGCGCCGACCGCGTGGACGCTGGTCGCGGCCCGGGTCGCGCAGGGCGTCGCGTCGGCCGCGATGCTGCCGCAGGTGCTGGCCACCATCCAGGCGGCGACGAGCGGACAGCGCCGCGCGAAGGCCATGGGGCTGTACGGCGCCACGGCGGGCCTGTCCATGGTGGCCGGCCAGATCCTCGGCGGGGTGCTGGTCGCCGCCGACATCGCCGGCACCGGCTGGCGCTCGGTCTTCCTCGTCAACGTCCCGGTCGTCGTCCTCGGCCTGGTCCTCGCCGCCCGTGCCGTACCGGAGACCCGCTCCCAGCGCCCCGAGCCGGTGGACGGCCCCGGCACGGTCCTGCTGGGTGTCTCGCTGCTCACCCTGCTGGCCCCGCTGACCGAGGGCAGGGCGGCGGGCTGGCCGCTGTGGACGTGGCTGTCGCTGGCGGCGTTCCCGTTCGCGGCGGCGGCGTTCTGGGCGGTGGAGCGCGGGGCGGACCGGCGCGGCCGTACGCCGCTGGTCCCGCCGAGCCTGTTCCGGCTCGTGTCGCTGCGGCGCGGGCTCGTGATGATCGTGCCGTTCTCGATCGGGTTCAGCGGCTTCATGTTCGTGATCGCGGTGGCGTTGCAGCGCGGCGCCGGGCTGGGGCCGGTCAAGGCCGGGCTCGCCCTCGCGCCGATGGCGGTGGTGTTCTTCTTCACCTCGCTGGCGGGTCCGCGGCTGGTCGCGAAGTACGGCACGCGGGTCGTCACCGCCGGTGCCGCGATCCAGGCGGTGGGAGTGGCCCTGATGGTCCTCGCGGCATGGCGCTCCTGGCCGGACCTCGGACTGGTCGAACTGCTGCCGGGCGCGGCGATCGCGGGCGCGGGCCAGGCCCTCCAGCTCCCCGTGATCTTCCGCATCGTCCTCTCGGAGGTACCGCAGGCCCGCGCGGGCGTGGGCAGCGGCGTGATGATCACCACCCAGCAGTCCTCACTGGCCCTGGGCGTGGCCACCCTGGGCACCCTGTTCCTCTCCCTGGTCCCCACCCTGGGCATGCGGGACGCCCTGATCACCACCCTCCTCGCCCAACTGGGAGGAGTGGCGCTGACGGGCCTGCTGAGCCTGCGGCTGCCGCGGACCGTCGGGTGAGACTGTTCACGGTTCAGCGAACTCGCCGTGAAGAAACCCCTGTTGATGTTGTGATTGCTGCACACTGCCTCACCGGAGGCGAGGCATCATGTTGCAGATCAGCACGAGCAAGGTGAGCCGCTGGGACCAGCACGGGCGGGAGCATGTCGTCCAGGTGCTGCGCAAAGGCCCCCAGCGCACGATCAGATGCGACACCTGCGGCTGGAAGAAGGCCGCGCAGTTCCTGCCCTGGTTGAAGGCGGAGGAACATCTGCTGGAGGCCCATCAGGCGACGGTGAACCCGAAGGACGACTGACCCCTCAGGACCCCTCAGGCCCGCAGCCCCCGGACGAGAAGGTCCACGACGGCCTCGAACTCGGTCTGGATGTCGTGCCGTTGCCAGGCGGCGGCGTAACCGGGGTCGTGGAAGCGGCCCGTGGCGTGGAAGACGGCACGGGCGGTGGCCTCGGGGTCGGGGGCGGTGAAGACGCCGGTGTCGACGCCGTCCTGGATGATCCGGGCCAACTGGCCGGTGAGGTCGGTGAGATGGGCGCTCACCGCCTCGCCTGCCTCCACGGCCAGGACCTGGTAGGTCGCGAACAGCTCGGGATCGTCACCGGCCTTGCGGCGCTTGGCGGCGAACAGGGCGGCGAGCCAGTCGCGCAGCCGGGTCTCGGCGTCGTCACCGGACCTCACGATCCGGGCCAGCACCTCGGTCGTACGGTCCAGCCACCGCTTCGTCACCGCTTCCCGCAGCGCCGCCTTGGTACGGAAGTGCCGGTAGACGCTGCCGTGACTGACGCCGAGCGCGCGGGCCACGTCGACCACGGTGGCCTTGGCCGGGCCGTGGCGGCGCAGCACCTCCTCGGTGGCTTCGAGGATGCGCTCGGCGGTCAGGGTTTCGCTGGTGGCTGGCATGCCTAGACCGTACCCGGCACCGCGATCAGCGCTCGCTGTCGAGCATGGCCATCTGGGCGGGGGCGTACCGCTCGCCGACCGCCGCGTCCGCCGGTACGGCGGCCTCGACGGCGGCGAGGTCGGCCGCGTCCAGCGTCACGTCCAGGGCGCCCAGGGCCTCGTCGAGCCGCGCACGGGTCTTGGCGCCGATCAGCGGCACGATGTCCTCGCCCCTGGACAGCACCCAGGCGATCGCGATCTGCGCGACGGAGACGCCCTTCTGCTCGGCGATCTTGCGCAGGGCCTCGACGAGTTGGAGGTTCTGCTGGAGGTTGTCGCCCTGGAAGCGGGGCGAGTGGGCGCGGAAGTCGTTCGCCGCGTACTGCTGGCCGGGCGTGACATGGCCGGAGAGCAGCCCGCGCGAGAGCACGCCGTACGCGGTGACGGCGATGCCCAGCTCGCGCAGGGTGGGCAGGATCTCCCGCTCCGGGCCGCGGGAGATGAGCGCGTACTCGATCTGGAGGTCGGCGATCGGGGCGGTCGCGGCGGCCCGGCGGATGGTGTCGGCGCCGACCTCGCTCAGCCCGATGTGGCGGACGTACCCCTTCTCGACGAGTTCCGCGATCGCGCCGACGGTCTCCTCGATCGGCACGTCCGGGTCGAGGCGGGCGGGACGGTAGACGTCGATGTGGTCGACGCCCAGGCGCTGGAGGGAGTACGCGGCGAAGTTCTTCACGGCGGCGGGGCGCCCGTCGAAGCCGTACCAGTCGCCGTCCGGACCGCGCAGTGCCCCGAACTTCACGCTGACCAGCGCGTTCTCGCGCAGCGCGGCCGGGGCGGTGCGCAGGGCCTCGCTGACCAGCAGCTCGTTGTGGCCCATGCCGTAGAAGTCACCGGTGTCTAGGAGCGTCACGCCGGCTTCCAGGGCGGCATGAACGGTGGCGATGGACTCGGCACGGTCCGCCTCGCCGTACGCGCCGGACATCCCCATGCAGCCGAGACCGAGGGGGAAGACCTGGGGGCCGGTGGTTCCGAGGGTGCGGGGGGTGTGTGTCGTCATGCCGTCCAGCCTGACATGACAGCTGACAGATTTCAATATCTGTCAGCTGTCACTTGTCAGCCAGCGGCCAGCGGCCGTCATCCGTCAGTCCCCGTCACCTCTCGGCCGTCGCCAGCTTCGCCCCGAGCAGGACGAACGACCCCGCGAAGCTCCGCCGCAGCCACGTCATCACCCGCGGCCGGGAGATCACATGGCTGCGGACCGACGCCGCGAGCACCCCGTACGCGGCGAAGACCACGAAGGTCGCCAGCATGAAGACGCCGCTCAGGGCCAGCATCCGCGGCAGCGCGTGCGGCTCCCCGGCGCTCACGAACTGCGGCAGGAACGCGAAGAAGAAGATCGTCAGCTTCGGGTTGAGGAGATTGATCAGCACCCCTCGGGCGATCACCCGGCCCGCGGAGGAGGGCGCCGGGGCATCCGGCTCGGCGGTGATCGCGTCCCGGTCCCGCAGACTCGCCCACGCCATCCACAACAGATAGGCGACACCGGCGTACTTGAGGACCTGGAAGGCGGCGGCACTGGCGTTGAGCAGCGCGGCGAGGCCGGTGACGGTGGCGAGGACGTGCGGCACGATCCCGAGCGTGCAGGCGAAGGCGGCGACGACGCTCGCCCGGCGGCCGCGGGAGAGCCCGGCGGCGAGGGTGTAGACGACACCGGTGCCGGGGGTGGCGACCACGACGAGGGTGGTGAGGAGAAAGGCGAGGCTCATGCCTCCACCCTGAAAGCACGATGGCCCTTGATACAGGTCCACTACGGGACCCGCATCAAGGGCCAATGCGGCGGCTTCGCGTCCTAGCAGCCGACGAGGCGGCTCGCCAGGTAGCCCTCGATCTGGTCGAGGGACACCCGCTCCTGCTTCATCGAGTCACGCTCGCGGACGGTCACGGCATTGTCGTCCAGCGTGTCGAAGTCGACCGTCACGCAGTACGGCGTACCGATCTCGTCCTGGCGGCGGTAGCGGCGGCCGATGGCGCCGGCGTCGTCGAACTCGATGTTCCAGTTCTGCCGCAGCGCCTGGGCGAGACCCTTGGCCTTCGGGGACAGCTCGGGGTTGCGGGAGAGCGGGAGCACCGCGACCTTCACCGGGGCGAGGCGGTGGTCCAGGCGCAGCACCGTGCGCTTCTCCATCTTGCCCTTGGCGTTGGGCGCCTCGTCCTCGACGTAGGCGTCGAGCAGGAAAGCCAGCAGGCTGCGGCCGACACCGGCGGCGGGCTCGATGACGTACGGGGTGTAGCGCTCGCCGGCCTCCTGATCGAAGAAGTGGAGGTCCTGGCCGGAGGCCTTGGAGTGCGCGGTCAGGTCGTAGTCGGTGCGGTTGGCGACGCCCTCGAGCTCGCCCCACTCGCTGCCGCCGAACTGGAAGCGGTACTCGATGTCGGCGGTGCGCTTGGAGTAGTGGGAGAGCTTCTCCTGCGGGTGCTCGTACCACCGCATGTTCTCTTCACGCAGACCCAGGCCGGTGTACCAGTTCCACCGCTCCTGCATCCAGTACTCCTGCCACTTCTCGTCCTCGCCCGGCTTGACGAAGAACTCCATCTCCATCTGCTCGAACTCGCGGGTGCGGAAGATGAAGTTGCCGGGCGTGATCTCGTTGCGGAAGGACTTGCCCATCTGCGCGATGCCGAACGGCGGCTTCTTGCGCGCGGCGGTCTGCGTCAGGGCGAAGTTGATGAAGATGCCCTGGGCGGTCTCCGGGCGCAGGTACGCGACGGAACCGGAGTCCTGGGTCGGGCCGAGGTGCGTGGAGAGCAGACCCGAGAACTGCTTGGGCTCGGTGAACTGGCCCTTGGTGCCGCAGTTCGGGCAGTTGATGTCGGCGAGGCCGTTCTCGGGGAGGCGGCCCTTCTTCTCCTCGTACGCCTCCTCCAGGTGGTCCGCGCGGTAGCGCTTGTGGCAGGAGGTGCACTCGGTCAGCGGGTCCGAGAAGGTGGCGACGTGACCGGAGGCCACCCAGACCTCGGGAGCCAGGATCACGGACGAGTCGATACCGACCACGTCCTCGCGCGACGTCACCATGTAACGCCACCACTGGCGCTTGAGGTTCTCCTTCAGCTCGACACCCAGGTGTCCGTAGTCCCAGGCGGCGCGCTGACCGCCGTAGATCTCACTACAGGGGAAAACGAAGCCACGGCGCTTGCTCAGGCTGACGATGGTGTCGATCTTGTCGGCGGCCACGGTGCTCTCTTCATGACGAATGGACGGCAGCGAATGACTCAGGTTACCGGCGCGGACACCCCCGGTATCAAATCGGTCCGGGCCTCCACCCCTCTCACCGGCCCCTTACCCAGGTTTGTTGACAACGGTTTCCATATTTGTTGAAAATGACTGTCATGAACGTACGACGACAGCACATATCCGGGACCGTCATCGCGGCCGTCACCGCCCTCGGTCTCGGGACCCTCTCCGCGTGCTCCGGCGCGAGCGCGGCCGGCAACACGGACAAGTTCGACGTCGTCGCCTCGTTCTATCCGATGGCCTACCTCGCCGAGCAGATCGGCGGGGACCACGTCCACGTCACCAGCCTCACCGAGCCCGGCCAGGAGCCGCACGACCTGGAGATCAGCGCCAAGCAGACCGCGCAGCTCCAGGAGTCCGACGCGGTGCTCTACCTCAAGAACCTCCAGCCCTCCGTCGACGACGCGGTGGCCCAGTCCGAGGTCAAGACCAAGATCGACGCCGCCTCCCTCACCACGCTGGAGAAGCACGGCAACGAGGTCGGCGGCCACGCGGCCGAGCACGACGACCACGCCAACGAGGAACTGGCCGGCCTCGACCCGCACATCTGGCTCGACCCGGTGCGCTACGCCCAGGTCGCCGAGGGCGTCGGCAAGGCCTTCGAGAAGGCCGACCCCGACCACGCGGCCGACTACAGGAAGAACACCGCGGCCCTGGTCAAGAGGCTGGACGGCCTCAACACCCAGTTCGAGACCGGGCTGAAGAACACGAAGACCAAGGTCTTCATCACCACCCACGCCGCCTTCGGCTACCTCGCCGAGCGCTACGGCCTGACCGAGGAGGCCATCAACGGCCTCGACCCCGAGTCGGAGCCCAGCGCCAACCGTGTCAGGGACCTTGAGAAGATGGCCAAGGCCGACGGCGTCACCACCGTGTTCTACGAGACGCTCGTCAGCGACAAGACCGCGAAGACCATCGCCTCCGACGCGAACCTGAAGACGGACGTCCTCGACCCGATCGAGGGCATCACGTCCAAGTCCAAGGGCGACGACTACTTCCAGGTCCAGGAGTCCAACCTCAAGGCGCTGCAGAGCGCGCTAGGCGCCAAATGACCCACCCGGAGGAGTCCGTGTCCGAGCCCGTCATCTCCCTGCGCGGCGTCCGCGCCGACCTGGGCTCGCGGCCCGTGCTGCGCGGCATCGACCTCACCGTGAACCACGGTGAGGTCGTCGCGCTGCTCGGCGCCAACGGCTCCGGCAAGTCCACGGCCGTGCGCAGCATCATCGGCCAAGTGCCGCTCGCCGAGGGCGAGATACGCCTGTTCGGCACCCCCCGCAAGGCGTTCAAGGACTGGGCGCGCGTCGGCTACGTCCCACAGCGCACGACGGCCGCGGGCGGTGTCCCGGCGACGGTCACCGAGGTCGTCTCCTCGGGCCGCCTGTCCCGCGCCCGCTTCGGCGTGCTCCGCAAGTCCGACCGCGAGGCCGTGCGCCGGGCCCTGGAGCTGGTCGGCATGGCGGACCGCGCGAAGGACTCGGTGGACGCGCTGTCCGGCGGCCAGCACCAGCGCGTGCTGATCGCCCGCGCGCTCGCCGCCGAACCCGAGCTGCTGATCATGGACGAGCCGATGGCGGGCGTCGACCTGGCCAGCCAGGAAGTGCTCGCGCACACCCTGGAGGAGCAGGTCGCGGCCGGTACGACGGTCCTGCTGGTCCTGCACGAACTGGGCCCCCTGGAGCCCCTGATCGACCGGGCGGTCGTCCTGCGCGACGGCTGCGTCCTGCACGACGGACCGCCCCCGAAGGCGGTCGGCCAGCACGCCCTCCCCGGCCACGACCACGTCCACCCCCACGAGCCGATCCACACGGGACTGCTGAGCTGATGGAGATCCTCGACTACGCCTTCATGCAGCGGGCCCTGCTCGCCGCCGTCCTGGTCGGCATCACCGCCCCGGCCGTGGGCATCTACCTCGTCCAGCGCCGCCAGGCCCTCATGGGCGACGGCATCGGCCACGTGGCCATGACCGGCGTCGGCCTGGGCTTCCTGCTGAACACCTCGCCGGTGTGGATGGCGACCCTCGTCTCCGTCCTCGGCGCGGTGCTCATGGAGCTGATCCGCTGGTACGGCAAGACCCGCGGCGACATCGCCCTCGCGATGCTCTTCTACGGCGGCATGGCCGGCGGCGTGATGTTCATCAACCTCGCCCCCACCGGCTCCAACGCCAACCTCACCTCGTACCTCTTCGGCTCCCTCTCGACGGTGTCGCAGTCGGACGTGACGGCGATCTGCCTGCTCGCGGCCTTCGTGGTGCTGGTCACCCTGGGCCTGCGCCGTCAGCTCTTCGCGGTCAGCCAGGACGAGGAGTTCGCGCGGGTCACGGGCCTGCCGGTGCGCGCGCTGAACCTGCTGACGGCGGTCACGGCCGCCGTGACCGTCACGGTCGCCATGCGCGTGGTGGGCCTGCTGCTGGTCTCGGCCCTCATGGTCGTCCCGGTGGCGGCGGCGCAGCAGCTCAGCCGCAGTTTCGCGGCGACGTTCGCGATCGCCGTGGCCATCGGCGTCACGGTCACCATCAGCGGCACCGTCACGTCGTACTACCAGGACGTCCCGCCCGGCGCGACGATCGTCCTGCTGACCATCGCGGCGTTCATCCTGACCACGGCCCTCGCCACCCCGCTGGCCCGCCGACGGGCCCGTGCGGCAGCCGCCGCACGGGCTGCCGGGGACCCCGCGGAGTGCGTGATTCCGGCCAGCCGGGAGCCGGACGAAAAGGTCGGCGTCTGACTGGGCACTGCGCGGGCTGGCACAATGGCCCGGCAGACGCAGAAGGTGTGAGGAGGCAACCGGTGACGACCGCTGGACCGCCCGTGAAGGGCCGTTCGACCCGGCAGCGGGCTGCCGTGGCGGCGGCCCTGGACGAGGTCGACGAGTTCCGCAGCGCGCAGGAGCTCCACGACATGCTCAAGCACAAGGGCGACTCGGTCGGCCTGACCACGGTCTACCGCACCCTCCAGTCCCTCGCCGACGCCGGTGAGGTCGACGTCCTGCGCACCTCCGACGGCGAGTCCGTCTACCGCCGCTGCTCCACCGGCGACCATCACCACCACCTCGTCTGCCGCATCTGCGGCAAGGCCGTGGAGGTCGAGGGACCGGCGGTGGAGAAGTGGGCCGAGGCCATCGCGGCGGAGCACGGCTATGTCAACGTGGCGCACACGGTGGAGATCTTCGGCACATGTGCCGACTGCGCCGCGGCGACCGGCTGACGCTCAGACGCGGGTCAGGTTGCGGTCGAGGATCTCCCGCAGCCGGTCCACGTCGGCGGGGTTCGCCGCGCCCCGCTTGGGCAGCACCGTGAAGCAGGTGGCGTTCTTGTCGTCGCTGTACAGGACGAACAGCTCCTTGGTCTCCCGGTAGCGGGGCTGGGCCGCGAAGCCCACCGAGGTCGAGCTGTGCTCGGTGACCACCGTCAGGCCGGCGTCCGACACCGACGCCCGGAAGACACCGTTGCGCGTGGCGGCCTTGAGGACCTGCCTGGCCTGCAACCACGGCTGGGCCAGCAGCAGCGCCACGAACAGCGGCGCCCAGATCAGGAGGAACGTGTTGGAGTTCCCGCCGCCCACCGCAAGCCCGACCTCCAGGGCCCAGGCGAGCGCGATCAGCGGCAGCGCCACCTTCTGCAACCGCCCCGCCCGATTGAACCTCCTGCGCTCGCGCAGCGCCGTCGCGTAGTCCCCGACGACCGGCTGGTACGCCAGCTCGACCACGCCCTGTTCGGCGTCCCGCCCCATGTTCATGACCATGAGGCGGGATCGTACAACCGCTGATCAGGCGCGGCCGAAGCACCTCTCCAGTTCGTCCAGGTCGTAGAACTTGCTGCCCTTGGCGAGGGGCACGCAGCCCGCCTTGAACGCGGTCTCCTTCTCGTTGTAGAGCATCCGCACCAGCCAGCGGTCGCCCTTGCGGAAGACGTCCCACTGGATGTTCGCGCCGAGCGGCGAGACCGAGGCACCCCGCCACGGGTTGGTGCCGTACGTGTACGGCCGCTGCTCGGTGACCGGGTCGGTGCTGCCCGGCAGGCCCATCAGCGCGGCCAGCGGGATGATCTCCTCGGCGTGGGAGAAGCGGAGTTCGGCGCCGAGCGTGCTGGTGCCCGCCTTCTTCGCCTCGACCTGCCGGAAGAAGTCGTCGAGCAGGACCTCGGCCATCTTGTACGTGATGTCGCTGTCCGCGAAGCCGGGACCCTTCTCGTAGAAGTCCTCGGCGTCGGAGAGGTAGCCGAACCAGGCGGCGTCGGTGGCGGAGAGGTAGCGCTGCATCCCCCAGCCCCTCCCGTCCGGGCTCTCCTCACTCATCGCCGGGGCGATGGCGTAGAGGTTGTAGACGGCCTCGGCGGCGGCGACCTGGTCGGCGGCGCTCAGCTGCCCGACGAAGGAGGCCGTGAAGAGGCGGCGCAGGACGCTGCGGGCGGCCTCGTGGGTGCGCGGCTGGTCGGTGATCGACTTCAGGGTGGCGGCGAGCCGCTGGTCGTGGTCGATGTAGTCGCGGTAGGCGGCGCCCCCGGCGGCCTTGTGGAAGTAGAGCAGGTCCTTGTCGGTGCGGGTCGCGCCGATCAGCGGCTTCAGGGCCGGGTCGGTCGCGGCGAGCTCACCGGCGTACTCGTTCGCGCTGTCGATGGCGCGGCCCTGCCCGGAACTGACGACGTCGATCTTCTCGCCGTCGGCGGCGATCCGCGCGAAGAGGGAGGGCAGCCGCTGCTGCATGCGCGCGGCGGTGTCCCGCATCTCCTGCCTGCCGCGCCCGCTGAGGTCGCCGTAGCCGACCTTCGCCATCGCGGCCTGGAGGGCGCGCACCCTGGGGCCGAACTCCTCACCCTTGCCGGTCAGTTGCCCCGCGGCCTCGGCCCTGTCCCACAGCGCGAGGATCAGGTCGCCGTCCTCGCTGTCGGAGGCGGCACGGGAGCCGTGCCGGGAGACGTTCTCCGTGAAGACCGGGGTGAAACCGGCGGGCGGGCGCTGGTAGGAGTGCGCGCTCTGCCGCGGGCTGTACGGGGCCTTGGTGCCGTAGCTCGTGGCGTGGGCGGGCCGGTGCGCGGCCTGCGCGGGCAGGGCCGCGACCAGCAGGGTGCCCAGGGCGAGGGCGGCGGGGAGGGCGCGATGCGTGACCTTCATGGCCGGATCGTGCGCGAACCCGATGAACGCCGGGTAGCCACGACATGGCCACGCCTCCGCTCACGGAGCGGTCTGCCTGCCCTCCATCGCGAGCAGCTCCTCGTTGGGCAGGGCGCCGCCGAAGCGGCGGTCGCGGGAGGCGTACTCGACGCAGGCCCGCCACAGGTCGCGGCGGTCGAAGTCGGGCCACAGGACGTCCTGGAAGACCATCTCGGCGTACGCGCTCTGCCAGATCAGGTAGTTGGAGGTGCGCTGCTCGCCGCTGGGCCGCAGGAACAGGTCGACGTCCGGCATGTCCGGGTAGTAGAGGTACTTGGCGAGGGTCTTCTCATTGACCTTGGAGGGGTCGAGCCGGCCCGCCCTCACATCCTCCGCGAGCGCCTGCGCGGCGTCCGCGATCTCGGCACGGCCGCCGTAGTTCATGCAGAAGTACAGCGTCAGCCTGTCGTTGTCCTTGGTCTGCTCCTGGGCGATCTGGAGCTCCTTGGCCACCGACTTCCACAGCTTGGGCATCCGGCCCACCCAGCGCACCCGGATCCCGAGCGCGTCGAGCTGGTCCCGCGTCTTGCGGATGAAGTCACGGTTGAAGTTCATGAGGAAGCGGACCTCGTCGGGCGAGCGCTTCCAGTTCTCGGTCGAGAACGCGTACAGCGAGATGGCCTCGACGCCCATCTCGACGGCGCCCTGGAGGACGTCGAGGACGCGCTCGGCGCCGACCTTGTGGCCCTCGGTGCGGGGCAGCCCGCGCTCCTTCGCCCAGCGGCCGTTGCCGTCCATGACGATCGCCACGTGGCTCGGGACGAGCTCGCCGGGGAGCTTCGGCGGGCGGGCGCCGGAGGGGTGCGGCTCGGGCGTCCTGTACTCGCGGCGCTGGCGCCCCAGGATCCCACGTACGACCATGTTGCTTCGTTCCTCTCCGGCTTACTTCTCGACGTAACGCAGCGAGCGCAGCCCGCGTTCCAGATGCCAGTGCAGGTAGGCGGAGACCAGCCCGCTGCCCTCCCGGACGTACCGCGGCTCGCACGCGTCCGCTGTCCCCCAGTCTCCCGTAAGCAGCGCGCCGAGGAGTTCCAGGGTCTGCGGAGAGGGTACGACGCTGCCGGGCACCCGGCAGTCCACGCAGACGGAGCCGCCGGCCCCGACGGAGAAGAACCGGTTCGGTCCGGGGAGCCCGCATTTCGCGCAGTCGCCGAAGCTGGGGGCGTAGCCGTTGACGGCGAGGGAGCGCAGCAGGAAGGCGTCGAGGACGAGATGCGGGGCGTGTTCGCCGTTGGCGAGGGTCCGCAGAGCCCCGACGAGCAGCAGGTACTGCTGCACGGCGGGCTCGCCCTCATGATCCGTGAACCGCTCGGCGGTCTCCAGCATCGCGGTGCCGGCGGTGTAACGGGCGTAGTCGGAGACGATCCCGCTGCCGTACGCCGCGATGGTCTCGCTCTGCGTGCAGAGCGGCAGCCCGCGCCCGATCAGCTCGCTCCCGCGCGCGAAGAACTGCACGTCGACATGGGAGAAGGGTTCGAGTCGCGCCCCGAACTTGGACTTGGTCCGCCGCACGCCGCGCGCGACGGCCCGCACCCGCCCGTGGCCCCGGGTGAGGAGGGTGATGATGCGGTCCGCTTCTCCGAGCTTCTGCGTCCGCAGGACGATGCCGTCGTCCCGGAAAAGGCTCATAGGGTCATTGTCCCGTACGCCGAGGGTTCAGCGGGCCCGGTCGGGCGGCAAGGCGGTCAGGGCACCTCACCCCGGCTGCGGGCGTTGGCGTGCGCGGTCTCCGCGTGCAGCCGCTCGGCCGGGGTCGCATACCGTACGGCGTCGGGGGCGACGTCCCATTCCTTGCCGCCGCCGTAGGGTCTGAGCTGGAGGTAGGGGCCTTCGTGGCCCATGACGATGCCGAGCCGCCCGGTGCGGGTGTCCACGACGTGGCTGCCGACGGGGAGCCTCACCGCGGCACCGGACACAGTGCGTCGCGCATCACACCCACCGGTTCGCCCCGGAGCTTCTCCGACGCCGCCCGCAGTTCCTTCACCGGCTCCCTCACTTCTCCGACGCGGCCCGCCGCACGACGTTCCTCCACGTCCTTCCCCGGCTCCCCCGGATTTCACGCTTCCCCGCTCCGGGGCGAGCCGGTTTCCCTACACTCGGCAGGAGTCTGTGCGTCGCGGGTGACGGGACGGCGCCTTGGGCCGGGTGGGGCAAACCCCCGGGACGACAAGGCAGTTGGCCGGATGGGGCCGGGCGCGAAGATCCGCGAGGCTCATCGGCATGAAGCAGCTGACCAAGACTCTCGTTCGGACCGCCGTCGCCTCCGGGATCGTCTTCGGGGCTCTCACGCCCCTCACCGCATCTGCCGCGCCCGCCCTGAAGTGGGGGAAGTGCGCGGGCGGCGGAGTCGATCCGCGCCAGCAGTGCGCCGTGCTCGACGTGCCCATGGACTACGCCGATCCCGGTGGTCCGCGTATCGAGATCGCCGTCTCGCGGATCGTGAGCGAGAAGCCCGCCGCCCGGCGTGGGGCGCTGTTCCTGATCCCTGGCGGGCCCGGTGGGTCCAGTCTCGATGACCCGTCCGGGAAAGGGCAGAAGCTGCCGCAGGAGGTACGGGACACCTACGACCTGATCGGGTTCGCACCGCGTGGGCTCGCGCCCTCCACCTCCGTCGACTGCGGACTGGAGCGTGGCGACCTCTCACTGACCGCGTCGCGGCCCTGGCCCGCCGCGGACGGCTCCGTGGACGCGAACATGGCCACCGCCCGGCGGATGGCAGCGGCCTGCGAGCGCAACGGCGGTGAGCTGCTCAAGCATCTCAGCACCCGCAACGAGGCCCGCGACCTGGACCGGCTGCGGGCCGCGCTGGGCGAGCGGCGGATCTCCGCGTGGGGAGTGTCGTACGGGACGTACGTGGGCGCCGTCTACGCCGAGATGTTCCCGGGCCGCACCGACCGGTTCGTGCTGGACAGCAACGACGACCCCGATCCCACCCGGGTCGCCCGCGCCTGGCTCGCCGGGCACGAGCAGGGCGTCGAGGACACCTTCCCCGAGTTCGCCGAGTGGGCCTCCGCGCCCGGCAATCCGTACCGCGTCGCCGCGACGGCCGCCGAGGTGCGCCCCAGGTTCCTGGAGCTCGCCGCGCGCCTGGACCGCGAGCCCCTCCCGTGGCCCGGCGCCAACCCGGCCGAGCTGAACGGCAACATGCTGCGCCAGGCACTGCTGAACAGCCTCTACGACCCCGACGACTTCCCCGCGCTCGCCCAGCTGATGCTGGCCGCCGAGAAGGGCACGGTGCCGCCCGCGCCGGCCTCGCCGCCCGACGCCGTCCTCCAGAACGTCTCCGCCGTGGGCGCCGGGACGCTCTGCAACGACGTGGCCTGGCCGACCTCAACGGCCGTGTACCAGAAGGGGGTCGAGGAGAGCCGGGCCGAGTTCCCGCTCACCGCCGGCATGCCCCGCAACGCGATGGTCTGCGCGGCCTGGCCCTACCCGCCCCAGGAGCCGCCGACGGTGATCACCGACCGCGGCCCCTCCACCGTCCTCCTCGTGCAGAACGAACGGGACGTCGCCACCCCCGTGGGCGGCGCCCTGAAGCTCCGCAAGGCGCTCGGACGGCGGGCGGTCATGGTGACCGTGAACTCCACGGGCCATGACGCCTACCTCGACAACGGCAACGCCTGCGGGGACGCGGCGGTGACCCGCTTCCTGGCCACGGGCAAGCGCCCCGCCGCCGACCTCTACTGCCGCTGACCCGCCCTCCCATAGGTGCGGGCCACCGCATGGAACGCCGCCTTCGGCTCCCAGTGCCAGGGCGAGTCCGGGTCGCCGGGGCGGTCCTGGATCGCCTTGGCGATGCCGTAGCTCGCCAGGTCGAGGTCGTGGCGCGGGTCGCCGGGGCGGTGCGGGGCGTCCGCGGTGAGGAACTCGAAGACCATCGCCGCGTAGAGGTTCATCGACGCGAAGACGTCCAGCAGGTCGGTGAGGTACGCGGCTTGGGTGCGCTCGCTGCGGACCGGGATCGGGTCCTTGATCTCCTCGGGCGTCTTGCGGTGGTCGACGATGTCCCAGCCCATGCCGCCCGCCTCAGGAGCGCCACGGTAGGCACAGGTGCCGAACTCGGTGATGGCGAGGGGCTTGCCGTGGCGCAGGTACTGCCGCAACTCCCGCACGTGGTCCGAGCGTCGGGGGAAGTACGCGTAGTAGTCGACGCCCACGATGTCGAAGAGGTCCCAGTCGACCTGGTCGATCTCCGGGGCGGAGGCATAGCTGAGGCGGCCGTGGAAGACCCTGCGGCCGAGCCGCGCCGCCTTCGCGGTGAAACGGGCCAGCCGACGCTGCACCGCGGCCCAGTCGAGGTTCCCCTGCTGGATGTTGGCGATGCGCTCGAACACGTCGTCCCCAGGGACGATCCCGGGCACGAACAGCCAGAACTCGCAGCCCACGCTGAGGTCGACGCTCGCCCCTTGCCGCCGCAGCCGTTCCGCGAACCGGCCCGTCTCCGCGAGGTGTTCGAGGATGTCCCGCTCCGGGACGTCACCGAGGGTCGGCTGGAGCCATAGGTGCAGACCGAGTTCGGCGGCTTCGGCGGCGGTCGAGGTGAGGCGTTCGACGCCGTCGCCGGTGACGTCGACGGTGTTCGCGTGCAGGTCGTCGCGGACGGCGCGGAGGTCGCGCCGCATCCGGGCGGCGCTCCAGGCGGTGGCCGGCGTCTCCCCCGCGCCGACGGTGTAGACGACACCGCGGCGCTTCAGTCCCTCACGGGCTCGTCCCCTGTCGACCGCCGCGGCGGCCCCCGAGGGCAGCGCGGCCCCGATCGCCGCCGCCCCGGCCAGAAACCGCGCCCGGCTGATCCCCTCGGCCTTCCTGGTCATCTCCATACGGCCACTGTGCCGAGCCCCCGCCCGCACCGCCGTCCCCCGAAGGTCTACGCCCTCGCAACCAAGGAATGACGTACGGCGTCGATCACTACGGAGATCGTCTGACGTCCACCGACCGAAGGAGAGCGCGATCTTAGCCCGCCGAACCCTCCTGACCACAGCTGCCGCCGCCCTCATGACCAGCGCCCCCGCCCACGCCTCCACCCCCAAGGGCCTGCGCGAGCTGGAGGCCCGCCATGGGGCCCGGCTCGGTGTGTTCGCCCGCAACATCGCCACCGGCCGGACCGTGCGCCACCGCGCCGCCGAACTCTTCCCGATGTGCTCGCTGTTCAAGACGCTCGCGTCCGCCGCCGTGCTGCGCGACCTCGACCGCGACGGGGAGTTCCTGTCCCGCCGTATCCACTACACGGACGCCGACCTGCCGAAGGAGGGCTCCGACAAGACGCGGGAGCACGTCGCCGACGGCATGACGGTCGCCGAACTCGCCGAGGTGGCCATCACCTTCAGCGACAACGGCGCCGGCAACCTCCTGCTGCGCGAACTCGGCGGCCCCACCGCCGTCACCCGCTTCGCCCGCTCCCTCGGCGACCGGGTGACCCGCCTGGACCGCTGGGAGACGGAGCTCAACTCGGCCGAGCCCTGGCGGATCACGGACACGACGAGCCCGTACGCGATCGGCCGGACGTACGGCCGACTGGTCCTCGGCGATGCCCTCGACGGCCCCGACCGCGCCCTGCTCACGCACTGGCTGCGCAGCAACACCACGAGCGGCACCCGGCTGCGCGCCGGTCTGCCGACGGCCTGGACGGTCGCCGACAAGACGGGCGGCGGTTCCTACGGCACCAACAACAACGTCGGCATCGCGTGGACCGAGGACGGCACCCCGCTCCTGCTGGCCGTGCTGTCGACCCTGCCCGAGCAGGACGCCGTGCGGGACGACGTACTGATCCGCGACACGGCGGCCCTGCTGGCGGACGCCCTCACCGGTCCGGCCTGAACCGCCGCACATAGCGCCGCTGCCACGGCGTCTCCACCGCACCCCGGTGGTAGTGCGCGCGGACGTAGGCGACGGCCTCGCCGGGCGGTACGCCGTCCAGTACGGCCAGACACGCCAGCGCCGTCCCCGTACGCCCGCGCCCGCCCCCGCAGGCGACCTCGACACGCTCGCCCGCGGCCCGCTCCCACACCTCGGTGAGCGCGTCGCGGGCGTCCGCGCGATCGGCGGGCAGCCGGAAGTCGGGCCAGCGCAGCCAGCGCGACTCCCAGGAGACGGCCGGCGGTCGGTGGCCGAGGAGATACAGGCCGTACGAGGGGGTCGGCGCCCCCGGTGGGAGGGGGTGCCGCAGGCCCCGCCCCCGGACGAGCCGGCCGGACGGCAACCTCAGTACGCCGAGGTCGTCCCGGCCCCACTCAGCCTCGCTCATCCTGTCCCTCCGCCTCCCGCAGCGCCGCCTCCAGCAGCGCGCCCGCCGCCCAGCGCATCACGTCCTTGGCCTCGGTGCGGTCGAGTTCGCAGACATCGCGGGTGGTGATGAGGGCCTCGACGCCGTAGACGAGGGTGACGGCCATGAGGAGGCGGCGGTGGAGGTCGGGCGGGAGGGTGCCGGCGAGGGGTTCGAGGGCGGTGCGGGTGAGGTCGAGGCGGAACCGGTTGCGGATGGGGGCGCCGTCGGGGTCCTCGGGCTCAGCGGCGTCGGACGGGGTCCAGCGCTCCAGCGAGGAGCGGAGCACCGCCCGCCACACCGCTTCGTCGTCGAGCTGGAGGTCGGCGACGCGGGAGACGAGCTGGTCGACGCGCTCGGCAGGATCGTCCGGCAGGTCGGCGACGGCCTCGAAGGCCCGCGGCGCGCTCTGGGTCTCGCGCAGCAGGTCCTGGGGGTGCGAGAAGTACCGGTAGGCGGTGGCGACGGACACCTGCGCGACCTCGGCGGCGTCGGCGATGGTGACCGGCCTGCCCTCGCGGACCAGGGTGACGGCGGCGTCGACGAGCGCCCGGCGCGTGCGCAGCTTCTGATTGCGCCGCCCTTCGGACAGCCCACCGCGCGCAAGCCCTCCGGTGGCGCCGCTCGCGCCGGTCGTGCTTCCGGTGCGCCCCTCCGTCATGCGAATCCCCTCTTGTCGTGAGAAACTCTTCTCATTACGGTATCACCATCTCATCACGGGGGCCGTGGCCATGAGGGCCGCGGCATGAGCGAGAGGGGGTGCCCCATGGGCACCATCACGCCCGCCGAAATGGAAGTGCTGATCGGGACGCACATGCTGGCCGAGGAGAACGGCGACCCGCAGCGCGCGGTCTCCGTCTACACCGAGGACGTCGAGCACGACGTCGTCGGCTTCCCGGGCGACCCGATCCACGGCGTCCAGGCCGCACTCGACCGCTACCACCAGCTGGTGAAGGATCTCCGCGTGGAGAAGGCGGAGCGCACCCACACGTACTACGCCGACGCCGCGGCGATCACCGAGGACTTCATCACCGCCGTGGTCACCGGCCAGTTCATGGGCATCCCCGGCAACAACCGCCGGATCACCTTCCGGATGCTGCACGTCTTCGAGTTCAAGGAGGGAAGGATCTCCCGCGAGAACGTGTGGCTAGACGGCGGGGCGATCGCGGCCCAGCTGACCGCGCCGCCCGCATAGGACCGACGACAGGGAGCCTCCATGACCGTCCCCGCCCCGCTGACCGGCGTCGTACCCCCCGTCTGCACCCCGCTGACGCCGGACGGCGAGGTGGACGTCCCCTCCCTGCTCCGCCTGGTCGACCACTTGCTGGAGGCGGGGGTACACGGCCTGTTCGTCCTCGGGACGTCGTCGGAGGCGGCGTACCTCACGGACGCCCAGCGGTCCCTGGTCGTCCGGGCGGTGACGGGCCATGTGGGCGGGCGGCTGCCGGTGCTGGCCGGGGTCATCGACATGACGACGCCGAGGGTGCGGGAGCACGTCCGGGCGGTGACGGCGGCGGGCGCGGACGCGGTGGTGGCCACGGCCCCCTTCTACACCCGCACCCACCCGGCCGAGATCGCCCGCCACTACCGCCTCCTCGCGGCATCGACCGACCTCCCGGTCCTCGCGTACGACCTCCCGAGCGGCGTCCACACGAAACTCCCGGCGGAGGTGGTCCTGGAGCTGGCGGCGGACGGCGTCCTGGCGGGCCTGAAGGACTCCAGCGGCGACTTGGCGGCGTTCCGGGACGTACTACGTGGCCTGCGGGGCCATTCCGACCTCGCGGGCTTCTCGGCGTTGACGGGTTCGGAACTGTTCGTCGACTCGGCGTTGGCGGCGGGGGCGCACGGGGCGGTACCGGGCCTGGCGAACGTCGACCCGGAGGGGTTCGTCCGCCTGTATCAGCTGTGCAAGGCGGGCGACTGGAACGCGGCCCGAGCCGAACAGGAGCGGCTGTGCGGGCTGTTCGGGATGGTCCGGGTCGGGGATTCCGGGCGGATGGGGGCGTCGTCGGCGTCGCTGGGGGCGTTCAAGGCGGCGCTGTATCTGCGGGGGGTCATCGCGTGCCCGGCTACGGCTGAGCCTCAGGTGGGGTTGTCGGAGGGGGAGGTTGGGGAGGTGGGGAAGTTCTTGGCGGGGGCGGGGTTGTTGTAGGGGCGGGTTGTCACCGCCAGCCCCCCTAGACACCCCCGGGCGTAACCATCCCAGACTCATACGCCACGATCACCAACTGTGCCCGATCCCGCGCCCCCAACTTCCCCATGATCCGGCTGACATGGGTCTTCGCGGTCAGCGGGCTCAGTCCCAGCACCTCGCCGATCTCCGTGTTGTTGAACCCTCGCCCCACCAGCGTCAGTACCTCCCGCTCCCGCTCGGACAGGCATTCCGGGCCGCCCGTCACCGGAGTCGTCGCTGTCGGGCTGCTCAGCAGGCGGGCGATCAGGCGTGCCGTCGGCCCCGGTGACAGCAGCGACTCCCCCGCCGCCACCGTCCGGATCGCCTCCAGCATCTCCGCCGGCCTCGTGTCCTTCACCAGGAACCCGGACGCCCCCGCCCGGAGTGCCTCGACGATGTTCTCGTCCGTGTCGTACGTCGTGAGGACCAGCACCTTCACCGCGGCCAGGTCGGGGTCCGCCGCGATCAGCCGGGTCGCCTCGATGCCGTCGAGGTCCGGCATCCGGATGTCCATCACGATGAGGTCGGCTCGTGAGCCCCGGGCCAGTTCCACCGCCTCCCGGCCGGTGCCGGCCTCGCCCACGACCTCCATGTCCCCCGCCGACTCGACGAGCATCGCGAACGCGGCCCGTACGAGCGTCTGGTCGTCCGCAAGCAGTACGCGGATCGTCATCCGGCCCCCTCCAGAGCACCCCTGAGCGGCAGCACCGCCGTCACCTCGAAGCCGCCCCCGTCCCGCGGCCCCGCGTCGAGTGTGCCACCCACGCTGCGGGCCCTCTCCCGCATCCCGACCAGCCCGAATCCCCCGCCGTCCGAAGAACCGCCGGCACCCGTGCCCCCCGCCCCGTCGTCCGTGACCGCCAGCCGCAGGGCGCCCTGCTCCTCGTACACCTCGACCCGCACCTCCGGCTCCGCGCCCGCGTGCCGCACCGCGTTGGTCAGCGCCTCCTGGACTATGCGGTAGGCCGCGGCGCCCACGGCGGGCGGTGTCGTCTCGCCCGTCCGTACCGTCTGGGTGACCCGCGCCCCCGCCAGCCGTGCCGCCTCCACCAGGTCGGGGACCCCGTCGAGGCCGGGCAGCGGGCCGCGCGTCTCGCCGGCGGCGGCGCCCTGTTCGCGCAGCACCTCAAGGGTCGTGCGCAGTTCGCCGCGGGCGGTGCGGCAGGTGTCGGCGATGTCGTTGAGGGCCTTGGCGATGGTCTCCCGGTCCAGGCGCTCGGGGTCAGCGGCCAGGACGTGCGCGGCCACCGAGGTCTGGACGCCGATGAGGGTGATGGTGTGGGCGAGCAGGTCGTGCAGGTCACGGGCGATCCGCAGGCGCTCCTCCGCGACCCGGCGCCGCGCCTCCTCCTCGCGGGTGCGTTCGGCCCGTTCGGCGCGTTCGACGAGGGAGGCGACGTACTGGCGGTAGTAGCGGACGTCGATGCCGATGAAGAGGACGGCCAGCACCCAGCCGTAGATGCGCACCAGGTCGGAGGCCTGTTTGTGGTCGCCGAAGGTGAGCATCACGGTCAGGGAGACGGCGAGGCCCGCGGCGCCGACCAGGATCGAGCGGGCAGGGCGCTGGGTGACGGTGACCGTGTAGAGCGCGACCAGCGAGGCGGGGACGGGCGCGCCGTGGTTGTTGTCGAGGGCGTGGTACGGGATGACGAGCACCACCACCGCGGCGAGCACCAGCAGCGGCCGCCGCCTGCGCCACACCAGCGGCACATGGGCGGCGAGGAGGAGGGTCCAGCCCAGGGCGTCCGGGTGGCGGAGCGTGTCGGTGAAGGCCGCCAGGACCGCGGCGAGGGTGGCGAGTACGGCAGCCAGCACCGCGTCGTTGCGGGTGGCGTGCGGCGCGGTCCGGGGGTCGCGGGTGAGCGTCGCCGTGACGCGTTCGCCGAGGCGTGGCCGCACCGGGGTGGTGGTGAGGTGCATGGGGGTCATCCTCCGACGGGACGGCGCCCCTCCGGGAGAGGAGGGGCGCCGGTCGGTTCCGTTCAGTGCGTCACCGCCGCCACGGGCTCCGGCTCCTTCGGCGGGGCCGGCGGCTCGGGGTCGCGGGACAGGGCGCCCGGCCACCACACCTTGCGGCGCAGCGCGACGGCGGCACTGGTCACCAGATAGGTGCGGACCAGGAAGGTGTCGAGCAGGACGCCGACGGCGATGACGAAGCCCAGCTCGACGAGGCTGACCAGCGGCATGTTGGTGAGCACCGCGAAGGTCGCGGCGAGGACCAGGCCGGCCGAGGCGATGACGCCACCGGTCGTCCGCAGCGCGGTCAGCGCCGCCGCCACCGGTTCGGTGCCCTTCAGCGACTCCTCGCGCATCCGGTGCATCAGGAAGATGCCGTAGTCGACGCCGAGCGCCACCAGGAAGACGAAGGACAGCAGGCCGAGCCCCGGGTCCGTGCCCTCGAAGCCGAACACCGGCCCGAAGACCAGCCCGCCGATGCCGAGCGCCGCACCCCACACCGCGACCACCGCGCCGACCAGGATCAGCGGCGCGACCACCGACCGCAGCAGTGCGATCAGGATCAGCAGGACGGAGACGAGGACGAGCGGTACGACGATCATGCGGTCGCGGGCGTTGGTGTCCGCGAGGTCGAGCTGCTGGGCGCTGGCTCCGCCGACCAGCGAGTCGTCGAGGCGGTCGCGCAGGGCCTCGATGGTCGCCGTCTCGCCCGCCGACTGGGGTGCGGAGGTCGTGGCGACCGAGATCTCCGTCCAGCCGTCCCCGCTGCGCCCGCGCTCCGCCGAGGCGACGCCCCGGGTGCCGCGGACCTCGCCGAGCACGGCGTCGGCCTTGCCGGTGGGGGCGAGGACGGTGAGCGGCTGGGTGCCCTGCTCGGGGTAGGCCTTGGCCAGGGTCTCCATGGCGGCGACCGCGTCGGGCTTGGTGGTGAAGGAGTCCTCCTGCTTGAGGGCGCCGGGCAGGTTCAGCGTCCCGAGCGCCAGCGCGCCCAGCAGGACCGCGCCGGAGGCGAGCACGGCCAGGGGGCGCCGCTCGGCGGAGCTGCCCATCGCCGCGAACAGGGACCGGCGGGCCTTGGGGGTGCTGCCGTAGCGCGGCACGAGCGGCCAGAAGACGCGGCGGCCGAGCAGCACGAGGACCGCGGGCAGCAGGGTCAGCATGGCGGCCAGCGCGCACAGGATGCCGACCGTGCCGAGCGGGCCCATGCCCCGGCTGGAGTTGAGGTCGGCGGCGAGCAGGCACAGCAGACCGGCGGCGACCGTGCCGGAGGACGCCAGCACCGCGGGACCGCAGCCCTTGAGCGCGGCGGCCATCGCGTCGTACGGCCGCTCGAAGCGCCGCAGCTCCTCGCGGTACCGGGAGACGAGCAGCAGCGCGTAGTCCGTGCCCGCGCCGAACACGAGGATCGTCATGATGCCGGAACTGGCGCCGGTCACGGCGGTGCCGAACGCCTGGTGGACGCCGTAGGCCACGCCCATCGACAGGTAGTCGGCGAGGCCGGCGACGGCGAGCGGCACCAGCCACAGGACCGGGCTGCGGTAGATCAGGATCAGCAGCAGCGCGACGACCCCGGCCGTGGTGTAGAGCAGCGGCCCGCCGAGCGCGTTGTAGACCTCGGCGGCGTCGGTCTGGAGTGCCCCCGGGCCGCCCACGTCGACGCTCATCCCGCCGTCGTCGTGCGCGATGTCCCGTACGTCGTTGACGAGCGCGTCGCGCGCCTTCTCGTCGGTGCCCGGCTCGGTGCTCGCCACCGGGTACATCAGGGTGGTGCCGTCCTCGGACGGGACGCCCTGCGGCCGGCCGGTGAGCTGGTGCGCGCCGGCGATCCGGTCGATCTGCGCGGCGGCCGTCGCTTTGTCGGCGGCGGTCAGTCCGCTGTCACGGTGGTAGACGACGACCATCTCGGTGGCCTCGCCACCGGGCAGCCGGTCCTGGATCGTGGCGACCTGCGTCGAGTCGGCGCTCCCGGGCAGATAGTCGACGGCCCGGTCGTGCTGGACGTCGGCGAGCTTCGAGGCGAACGGCGAGGCGATCGCCAGCACGGCGATCCACAGCCCGAGCAGCACCCAGGGCACGGCACGCCGTCGTCGTGCGGATGTCCTTGCGGCCCCCATCGGCGGGCCCCCCTCCGGTCGGATGTCTGGGTCGTGTCCAGACTCCCGGCGGGCGGGGGCGGATGCGTCGGGCGGAAGGGCGAGTCGGGGGTTACTACGGAGGGCGGTACGGGCCCCCGATTACTCCCTGGGGAGTAACCCGAGGCCTACGACGGTGTCCGCGCCGCGGCCAGCAGCCGCGTCACGTCGTCGGCGCAGATGGTGAGGGCGGCGCCGACCGTGGCCAGCGCATCGCGCTCGGCGGGGGTGTAGGGCCCGTCGGCCAGCGCGATCCGGGCGCCCTGGAGCAGGATCGACTCCCGCCCGGCCGGTGCCAGATGCGGCGCCAGCGGGTCCAGCGCCTCGTGCAGCTCTATCGCCAGCCCCGCCCCGCAGGGCTCGCCGAAGACCCGCCCGGTGTCGGCGGCCAGCGCCTGCACCAGCGCGCCGAGCTGGTCCTCCGTGCAGTCGTCGAAGCCGGCGGCGCGGACCGTGGCGGCGGCCGCCTCCAGCGCCGTACGCGAACAGGCGCCGCCCGCGGCGAGGACCGCGAGGGCGACGGTGTGGACGGCGTCGCGGAGCATCGCCGAGAAGCGGGTGGTGGTCGGATGGTCGAGGACGTCGGTGCCGAAGTGGCGGCAGCAGGCGGCGCATTCCACGACGGGCCCGGTCTCGCCGCGCGGCAGCACCGGGACACCGAGGAGGGTGAAGCGGCGGCGGCCGGTCAGCCGCTGGTAGTTGCGGTCCCCGCCGCAGCCGGGGCAGAAGAACTCCCCGTCGCCCACGGGCGTCCATGCGGTACGCGTGCCCAGCATGCGCGCAGGCCTGGCGACACGGTCGTTTCGTCCCCGTCCTGGCAGCACGTCACACCTCCGCGTAACCGCACGGCAACATCGCCGCGCTGGCGTGATGTTAGCCACATCAGAGACCCCTAGTCAGCACCCTGGACGAGACCTTTCCGTGACCTGCACTACGAGATGGCCGGAAACAAACGAGCCCCGCCCGCGGAAGAACAGCGGACGGGGCCTGGAAAACGCCGGTGGGGGTGATGCCCTCAGGGGCGCAGGGAACTGCACGACCAGCCACTACGGACCCGCAGCCGCAACACAACCCCGCGCGGCACCCTCTTAGCGCGCAGCCCTGTTAACAGCAGACACAACCGCCTTCAGCGACGCCCGCGTCGTGTTCGCATCGATCCCGATCCCCCACAGAACCTTGCCGTCGATCGCACATTCGATGTACGACGCGGCCTGCGCGGACGCACCCTCACTCATCGTGTGCTCCTGGTAGTCCAGCAGCCGCGCATCGATCCCCACCTTGCCCAGCGCGTCGAAGAAGGCCGAGATCGGACCGTTGCCGGAACCGGTCAGCACGGTGTCGACGCCATCCACCGTCGCCTCCACCTTCAGCGTGTCCACGCCGTCCGTGTCGGTGGTCGACTGCCCGTTCTTGACCTGGATACGACCCCACGGGTTCTCGGGGTTCGGCAGGTACTCGTCCTGGAAGACGTTCCAGATCGCGGACCCGGTGACCTCGCCGCCCTCGGCGTCCGTCTTGGCCTGGATGATCTTCGAGAACTCGATCTGCATCCGGCGCGGCAGGTCCAGCTTGTGGTCGTTCTTCAGGACGTATGCGATTCCGCCCTTGCCGGACTGCGAGTTGACGCGGATGACCGCCTCGTACGAACGACCCACGTCCTTCGGGTCGATGGGCAGGTAAGGCACGGCCCACTCGATGTCGTCGACCGTGACACCCTTGGCCGCCGCGTCGGCCTCCATCGCGTCGAAGCCCTTCTTGATGGCGTCCTGGTGGGAGCCGGAGAAGGACGTGTAGACCAGGTCGCCCACGTACGGGTGGCGCGGGTGGACCTCCATCTGGTTGCAGTACTCCCACGTACGACGGATCTCGTCGATGTCGGAGAAGTCGATCTGCGGGTCGACGCCCTGCGAGAACAGGTTCATGCCCAGGGTGACCAGGTCGACGTTGCCGGTGCGCTCGCCCTGTCCGAACAGACAGCCCTCGACGCGGTCGGCGCCGGCCATCAGCGCCAGCTCGGCGGCGGCGACGGCGGTGCCGCGGTCGTTGTGCGGGTGGATCGAGATGCACACGTACTCGCGGCGGGACAGGTTGCGGTGCATCCACTCGAAGCGGTCCGCGTGCGTGGACGGGGTCGAACGCTCCACCGTGGCGGGCAGGTTGAGGATGATCTCGCGGCCCGGGCCCGGCTGGTAGACGTCCATGACCGCCTCGCAGACCTCCAGGGCGAAGTCCAGCTCGGTGTCGGTGAAGATCTCGGGCGAGTACTGGTAGCCGAACTCCGTCTCCGGGCCCAGCAGCTTCTCCGCGTACTCCATGACCAGGCGGGTGCCGTCGACGGCGATCTGCTTGATGTCGTCCTTGGAGCCGCGGAAGACGACCCGGCGGAAGACGGGGGCCGTGGCGTTGTACAGGTGGACGGTGGCGCGCTTGGCGCCCTTGAGGGACTCGACGGTCCGCTCGATCAGGTCCTCGCGGGCCTGGGTCAGTACGGAGATGGTGACGTCGTCCGGGATCGCGCCCGGCTCCTCGATGATCGAGCGTACGAAGTCGAAGTCCGTCTGGCCGGAGGCCGGGAAGCCGACCTCGATCTCCTTGTAGCCCATCTTGACCAGCTGGTCGAACATCCGGCGCTTGCGCTCGGGCGACATGGGGTCGATCAGGGCCTGGTTGCCGTCGCGCAGGTCGGTGGAGAGCCAGCGGGGGGCGACGGTGATCCGGTTGTCCGGCCAGGTGCGGTCCGGGATGTCGACCTGGTCGTACTGGCCGTACTTGTGGATCGGCATGGAACTGGGCTGCTGGCGGTTCGCCATGATGCGGGGGCTCCTCAGGATGTCCGGAAGGACGGCCGACGACGCAACGCCAAGCTCCGCGGGGAGGGAGTCGACCTGGATTACAGGCCCTCGCCGCGGCAGCTAAGGAGAAGCAGCCCGAAACGCATGATGCGAAGCATGCTAGCCGAGCCGGTTCGGATGCGGGGCGCTGTATCAGCATGCGGGACCCGGGTTACGAATGACCAGGGAACCGGACAAAAAGTGCGCCACGCCACTTCGCCATAGCACTTCGTCACGGAGCGTGCCGCTCCCTGTCCGCATATTTCACCAATCATGGTTGCGGGTAGTGACACCGGAATGACGCAGTGCAAGGGTGCCGGGCATGACGAAGACCAACGGGGGCTTCGAGCCCGTCTTCTGCACCGTCGTACCGCCGCACGTCCTCGACAAGCTGGCCCAGGCCGAGGACCCCGCGCTCGCCGATCCCGCGCGCAAGACCCTGGAGCGCGACGCCTTCGAGCGCACCCACCGCCGTCTGACCACGGTCATCGGCGCCCCGTCCGTCGCCGCGCCGCTCGGCGCGGAGGCCGGCAAGCCGCACCGCACCCTCTACGACGCCAAGCACCACACCGAGCTGCCCGGCAAGAAGGTCCGCGCCGAGGGCTCGGAACCGGGCAAGGACGCCACGGTCAACCGCGCCTACGCGGGCCTCGGCGCCACCTTCGAGCTGTACCTCAACGCCTACGAGCGCGACTCCATCGACGCGAACGGCCTGCCGCTCGACGCGACGGTCCACTACGACCGGGGCTACAACAACGCCTTCTGGAACGGCGAGCAGATGGTGTTCGGCGACGGGGACGGGGAGATCTTCCTCGACTTCACCATCCCGATCGACGTCATCGGCCACGAACTCACCCACGGCGTCACGCAGTACACCGCCAACCTGACCTACTTCGGCCAGCCCGGCGCGCTCAACGAGTCGATGTCCGACGTCTTCGGCTCCCTCATCAAGCAGTACACGCTCGGCCAGACCGCCGCCGAGGCCGACTGGCTGATCGGCGCGGGCCTGCTCGCCCCGCGCGTCACGGGCAAGGCGCTGCGCTCCGTGAAGGAACCGGGCACGGCGTACGACGACGACGTCCTCGGCAAGGACCCGCAGCCCGCGACGATGGACGACTACGTCCGCACCGGTCGCGACAACGGCGGCGTCCACATCAACTCCGGCATCCCCAACCACGCGTTCTACATCGTCGCCACCACCCTCGGCGGCCACGCCTGGGAGCGGGCGGGACAGATCTGGTACGACGTGCTGACCGGCGGGCAGCTGAAGAAGGACGCGCTGTTCACGGACTTCGCGACGCTGACGGTGGCGGCGGCCAAGGCCCGTTACCAGGACGGCGAGGAACTCCAGGCCGTGCTGAAGGCGTGGGAGCAGGTCGGGGTGCGCACGGCGTGATTCCGTACTAGACACGGTCCCATGCGTATTCGAGTGAGGCGCACGGGCGGATTCGCGGGCATCGAGCGCAGCGCCGAGGTGGACACCTCGGGGCGGCCCGACGCACACGAATGGCAGGCCCTGGCCGAGAAGGCGGTCTCCGACGGGCGGCACAGCCCGCCCGTCGGGGTCCCCGACGGGTTCAGCTACGAGATCACGGTGAACGGCAGGACGGTCTACGCGGCCGACCCCCGGCTCACCGAGGAGCAGCGGCAGCTGGTCTCGCGGGTGCTGAAGGAAGGAGCGTAACCGCCAGTTCACGCTGGGGCGTTGACTTCCCTTACCGGCGGTAAGGATGATCCCGCCCATGGCGACCAACGCGATACCGAAGTTCCCGGCCGGCTTCCTCTGGGGTGTCTCGACCTCGGCCCATCAGATCGAGGGCGCGGCGGAGCTGCGCGCGCCCTCCGTGTGGGACGCGTTCACCGCCGAGCCGGGCCGGGTGAAGGACGGCTCGACGGCGGCGACGGCCTGCGACCACTACCACCGCTACCCCGAGGACGTGGCGCTCCTGGCCGACCTGGGCGTGGACGTGTACCGGTTCTCGGTCTCCTGGCCGAGGGTGAACTCCCCCGGCGGCCTGGACTTCTACGACCGGCTGGTCGACGAGCTCTGCGCGGCGGGCGTCCGCCCGGTCCCGACCCTGTTCCACTGGGACCTGCCGGTCGGCCTCGACTGGCTGGAGCGGGACACGGCGGCGCGATTCGCGGAGTACGTCCAGGTCGTCGCCGACCGCCTCGGCGACCGCGTACAGAAGTGGATCACCATCAACGAGCCCGCCGAACACACCCTGTTCGGCCATGCGCTGGGCGCCCACGCCCCCGGCAAGCGGCTCATGTTCGACGCGCTGCCGGTGGCGCACCATCTGCTCCTCGCCCACGGTCTCGGCGTCCAGGCCCTGCGCGCCACCGGCGCCACGGACATCGGCATCGCCAACTCCCACGGCCCGACCTGGCCCGCCTCGCAGGAGCAACCCGACCTGGAGGCAGCGGCGTTCTACGACCTGCTGCTCAACCGGCTGTTCGCCGAGCCGATCCTGCTGGGCGAATACCCGGACGGGCTGGGCGACTTGATGCCCGGCGACGTGGCGTCGGACCTCAAGGTCATCTCCGAGCCGCTGGACTTCTACGGCGTCAACTACTACGCGCCGACCCGGGTGGGCGCCCCGAAGGGCGAGGACATCGAGTTCGGCGGGCTGACCATCCCGGCCGAACTCCCCTTCTCCGTCCAGGAGATCGAGGACGTGCCGGTCACGGACTTCGGCTGGCCGGTGGTCCCGGAGGCCCTGACGGAACTCCTCACGACCTTCCGCGAACGCTACGGCGACCGGCTCCCGCCGGTGGTCATCACGGAGAACGGCTGCTCCTACGAGGGCCTGCACGACCGCGCCAGGATCGACTACCTCGACAGCCATGTGCGGGCCCTGCACCGGGCGGTGGAGGCGGGCGTCGACGTCCGCGGCTACTTCGTGTGGTCGCTGATGGACAACTTCGAGTGGGCCGAGGGCTATGCCCAGCGGTTCGGCCTGGTGCACGTGGACTTCGCGACGCAGGAACGGACCAAGAAGGACTCCTACGCCTGGTACCGGTCCCTGTTGCAGGCCCAGAGATGACGTCGACGACGGCCCTGGACGAACCCGTCGATCGGGTCGGCCGGGGCTGGACGGCGGCCCTCTCGCTCGCCAACGTGGCGATCTGGGTGGGCTGGTACGGCCCGCTCCAGATCCTGCTGGCCCGCCAGGCGGAGGACTTCGCACCCGGCACCGGCATGTCGAAGGAGACGCTGCTGGCCTGGGTGACGGGCGCCGGCGCGGTGGTGTCCCTGGCCGCGAACCCGTTCTTCGGCGCCCTGTCGGACCGGACGACGGCGCGCTGGGGCCGCCGTACGCCGTGGATCGTGGCCGGAGCGGGCAGCGGGTTCCTGTCCCTGCTGCTGCTCGCGGGCGCGGGCGGGCTGTGGCTGATGACGCTCGGCTGGTGCCTGGTCCAGCTGACCCTGAACGCGTCCTTCGCGGCGGTGACGGCGGCGGTGCCGGACCGGGTGCCGCGGCTGCAACGCGGTTCGGTGGGCGGGTGGTTGGGGGCGGCGCAGATCCTGGGCGCGGTGGCCGGTACGGGGCTGGCGACGGCGGCGGGCGGGATCGCGGCGGGGTATGCGGCGTGCGCGGTGTTCGCGCTGGCGGGCGTCCTGCCGTACGTGCTCCGGTATCCGGACCTGCGGCTCGCGGCCACGGACCGGCCGGCCCGGTCCTGGCGGTCGTTCGCGCGCGGCTTCTGGCTGAGCCCCCGCCGCTACCCGGACTTCGGCTGGGCCTGGCTGACCCGGTTCCTGATCAACCTCAGCAACGCGCTGGTGATCCTCTACCTCCTCTACTACCTCCGTGACCGGCTCCACCACGACGACCCTGAGCAGGGCGTCCTGATCCTCACCGCGGTGAACAGCGTGACGCTGCTGGCCACGGTGGTGGTGGGCGGGGCCTGGTCGGACCGGGTGGGCCGCCGCAAACCGTTCGTGCGCTGGTCCGGGGCGCTGATGGCGGCGGCCACGGCGCTGCTCGCGGCCTGGCAGACCTGGACCGGCGCGATCGTGGTGGCGGCGCTGCTGGGCCTGGCCCTCGGGGTGTTCACGTCCGTCGACTTCGCGCTGATGACGGACGTCCTGCCGAAGGCCTTGGACCGCGGCAAGGACCTCGGCGTCATCAACGTCGCCAACGCCCTCCCCCAGGTGGCGGCCCCCGCCGTGGCCGCACCGATCGTGACGCATCTTGGGGGGTATCGGGTGCTGTACGCGGTGGCGGCGGTGATCGGGTTGGCGGGGGCGGTGTTCGTCGACCGAATAAGGGGCGTGGACTAGAGCGCTCCGGCGTCCCTGGCCGCGTACACCGACGGATACACCGGCCGATACCCCAGTTCCCTTCGAATCCGTTCCGTCGACATGAGCACCAGCCACGGGTCGGGATCGGTCCGGGTGTGAAGTTCCTCTGGGACCTCGACCCCGTTCAGCTGGTGCAGCTCCACCGCCGTGACGGGGGCGTCGTCGGCGATGTTGTAGATCCGGCCCGCGATGCCCGGCGCGTGCAGGATGCGCAGGAGGCCCTGGGCGACGTCCACGTGATGGCCCATGTGCAGGCGCTGGGTGGCCGCCCAGTTCCCGGCCCACATCAGGGACTGGGCGAGATGGGGATCGCCCTCGCCGTAGACGAAGGGGAGGCGGGCGATGCGTACGTCCAGACCGTCCATCGCGAGCAGTTCCCGCTCGGCCCGCGCCTTGGACTCGGGGTAGGCGCCCCACATCCCCCCGCCGGGCCGGCTCTCGTCGTCCTCGGTCAGCAGGCGCCCGCGTCCGGTGCCGTACACCAGGCCCGTACTGACCTGCACGAACCGCTCCACCCCGGCCCCCAGGGCGGCACGCCCCAGCTGCACTGCGGCCTCGTGGTTGACGGCCCTGGCCTCCTCGTCCGGCACGCCGCGGAAGGAGGCCGCGACGTTCACGACCGCGTCCACGCCCGCGACCGCCTTGCCGAGCGCCTCGGCGTCCCGCAGATCGCCGACCACGACCTCGGCGCCCAGCTCGGCGAAGGGTTCCCCGCGGGTGGCGTCCCGCACGAGCACCCGTACCGTCTCGCCCGGCCGGGCCTGGGCCAGCAGCCGGGGTACGAACCGGCGGCCGACCTGCCCGGTCGTTCCTGTCACCAACGTCAGCATCTTGTGCTCCTCTCGTCGGTGACCAGCCTCGGCCGGGTTCGCGCCGAGCGGGAGAGACCTCTCGATCGGGGGACCGGCAGTCCCTGGATAAGAGGGGCGGAGTGCCGCAGGCTGGAGGGGTGAACCGACCCGAACTGGCGGACTTCCTACGCCGTGGCCGCGCCCGCCTGACCCCGTCGGACGTGGGCCTGGCGCCGGGCGCGAGGCGCCGTACGCCCGGCCTCCGGCGGGAGGAGGTGGCGTCGCTCGCGGGCATGTCCGTGGACTACTACACGCGCCTGGAACAATCCCGCGGCCCGCGGCCGTCCCGGCAGATGCTGACGGCACTGGCGCGTGCGCTGCGCCTCACGGAGGTCGAGCAGGACCACCTGTTCCATCTGGCGGGCGAGGAGCCCCCACGCCGGGAAACGGCGTCGGCCCATGTCCGCCCCGGCCTCCTGCTCATCCTCGACCGGCTGCACGACACCCCGGCGCAGGTGGTGAACGACTGCGGTGAGGTACTGGCCCAGAACGCGATGGCGAAGGCGCTGGTGGGTGACGTGATGTCCCGCCCGCGCCGGGACCGCAACCTGGTCCGGCGGTTCTTCCTGGACCCGGCCACGCGGACGCTCTTCCCCGAGGAGGACCTGGCGGATCACGCCCGCACCCAGGTCGCCACCCTGCGCGCGGTGGCCGCGGCCCGCCCCGACGACCCGGAACCGGCCGCGCTGGTGGCCGAACTCCGCTCTCTGAGCGCCGAGTTCGCGCTGCTGTGGGACGAGCACGAGGTGTCCCAGCGCGACAAGGCCACGAAGCGTTTCGTGCACCCCGTGGTGGGCCTGCTGGAACTCGACTGCGAGGTCATGGTCAGCCACGAACACCACCACCTCCTGGTCGTCCACACAGCCCGCCCGGGAACAGCGGCGTACGAACGGCTTGAGCTGCTGCGGGTGGTGGGCCTGCAGGACCTCACCCCCCAGCGGGCAACCCCCTAGAACCCCAGCTTCCGCAACTGCCGAGGATCCCGCTGCCAGTCCTTCGCCACCTTCACGTGCAGGTCCAAGAAGACCGGCGTGCCGAGGAGTGCCTCGATCTGCTTGCGGCTCTTGATGCCGACGTCCTTCAGGCGCTTGCCCTTGGGGCCGATGATGATGCCCTTCTGGCTGGGGCGCTCGATGTAGACGAAGGCGTGGATGTCGAGGAGGGGCTTGTCGGCGGGGCGGTCCTCGCGGGGGATCATCTCCTCGACGACCACCGCGATGGAGTGGGGCAGCTCGTCGCGCACGCCCTCCAGCGCGGCCTCGCGGATCAGCTCCGCGATCATGACCTGCTCGGGCTCGTCGGTGAGGTCACCCTCGGGGTAGAGCGCGGGGCCTTCCGGCAGCAGCGGCACCAGCAGGTCGGCCAGCAGGTCCACCTGCTTGTTCGCCGTCGCCGACACCGGCACGATGTGCGCCCACTCGATGCCCAGCTCCTTGCCCAGCTGGTCGATCGCGATCAGCTGCTCGGCGAGGGCCTTGGAGTCGACGAGGTCCGTCTTCGTGACGATCGCGACCTTCGGCGACTTCTTGATCCCGGCGAGCTCCTTCGCGATGAACCGGTCACCGGGACCGATCTTCTCGTTCGCGGGGAGGCAGAAGCCGATCACGTCGACCTCGGCCCAGGTCGTCCGGACCACGTCGTTCAGCCGCTCGCCCAGCAGCGTGCGCGGCTTGTGCAGTCCCGGGGTGTCCACCAGGATCAGCTGGGCGTCCTCCCGGTGCACGATCCCGCGCACGGTGTGCCGCGTCGTCTGCGGCTGGTCGGCGGTGATCGCCACCTTCTGCCCGACCAGAGCGTTCGTGAGGGTGGACTTGCCCGCGTTGGGGCGGCCCACGAAGCAGGCGAAGCCGGCGCGATGGGGAGCCCCGGTCGGCTCAGACGGCTCGGATGACTGACTGCGAACGCTCATGGCGCCCATTCTCCCTGATCCACAGACCCCCGCCGTACAACAGACCGATCACCGCCCCATACGTGAGCTTTCGGAAACCCTCACGCAATGAAACCTCGCCGAAACACCCCCGTACACATCCGGAAACGCACTCCGGTGACCCTCTGACGAGCCCCCACCTCGTTGGAGACCACCGTGACCCTCGCCGCCGCACAGGCCGCAGCGCACATCGACACCGGCGACACCGCCTGGCTGCTCGCCGCCACCGCCCTCGTCCTGCTGATGACCCCGGGTCTGGCCCTGTTCTACGGCGGCATGGTCCGCACGAAGAGCGTCCTCAACATGCTGATGATGAGCTTCGTGTCGATCGCGCTGGTGACGGTGGTGTGGCTGGCCGCCGGGTACTCCCTCGCCTTCGGTGACGACACCTTCCTGGGTCTCATCGGCGGTCTCGACCACGCCGGCATGGCGGGCCTCGGCCCGGACAGCGTCCAGGGCACGGTCCCCACCCTCCTCTTCGCCACCTTCCAGCTCACCTTCGCGATCATCACGGCGGCCCTGATCAGCGGCGCGATCGCGGATCGCGCGAAGTTCGGGGCGTGGCTGGTGTTCGTGCCGGTCTGGGCGCTGCTCGTATACGTTCCCGTCACCCACTGGGTCTGGGGCCCGGGCGGCTGGATCCTCGACAAGCTCGGCGCACTCGACTTCGCGGGCGGTCTGCCCGTCGAGATCACCTCCGGCGCCTCGGGCCTGGCCCTCGCGCTGGTCCTCGGCCCCCGTCTGGGCTTCAAAAAAGATGCCATGCGCCCGCACAACCTCCCCATGGTCGTGCTCGGCGCCGGTCTCCTCTGGTTCGGCTGGTTCGGCTTCAACGCCGGCTCGGCCCTGGGCGCCAACGGCCTCGCCGCGGCCGCCTTCCTCAACACCCTCGCCGCCGGCTGCACGGGCCTGCTCGGCTGGCTCTTCGTCGAGCAGAAGCGCGACGGCCACCCCACCACGCTGGGCGCCGCGTCCGGCGCGGTCGCGGGCCTGGTCGCGATCACCCCGTCCTGCGGCTCGGTCTCCCTGCTCGGCGCCCTGGTCGTCGGCCTCGCCGCGGGCGTGCTCTGCTCCTACGCCGTGAGCTGGAAGTTCAAGCTCAACTACGACGACTCGCTGGACGTCGTCGGCGTCCACCTGGTCGGCGGCATCGTCGGCACCCTCCTCATCGGCGTCTTCGCGGTCGAGGAGATGACCGGCGGCGCCGAGGGTCTGCTCTACGGCGGTGGCCTCGCCCAGCTCGGCAAGCAACTGGTGGCCGTGGTCGTCGTGGGGTCGTACGCCTTCCTGGTGACGTACGGCATCGGCAAGCTGCTCGACAAGGCGATCGGCTTCCGCGCGAGCGAGGAGCAGGAGCACACCGGCCTGGACCTTACGGTGCACGCCGAGACGGCATACGATCACGGCGTCCTGGGCCACGGCGCCCCGGTCAGCGCGTCCGTCGTCCCCTCCGCCCAGAAGGTCAAGAGCCAGGCATGAAGCTCATCACCGCCATCGTCAAGCCCTACCGCCTCGACGAGGTGAAGACCGCCCTCCAGGAGCTGGGCATCCACGGTCTGACCGTGAGCGAGGCCAGCGGCTACGGCCGCCAGCGCGGCCACACCGAGGTGTACCGCGGCGCCGAGTACCAGGTCGACCTGGTCCCGAAGGTCCGTATCGAGGTCGTGGTGGAGGACGCCGACTCCGACGCCGTCATCGACGCGATCGTCAAGGCCGCGCAGACGGGGAAGATCGGGGACGGGAAGGTGTGGGCACTGCCGGTCGAGACGGTCGTCCGCGTACGGACGGGCGAACGCGGCCCCGACGCGCTCTGATCCCGAGTACGACCCCCACCCCCACGACGGCCAGCAGCAGCACCGCCATCAGCCACGGCAGCGCGAGGAAGGAGACGCCCGCCGACTCGCGGGTGTCCTTCGCGCTCGCCGTGAGCGTCACCTCGCCCCAGTCCAGCTGGGGTGCGCCCCGCCACGGCTCGCTCAGCCGGACGCTCTGCCCGGGCAGCAGCTCGGCGGGGACCTTCGTCAGGTCGCGGGCGAGCAGCGTACGGCCGAACAGGCCCGTCGCACGCAGCTCCACCTTCGGGTCGAGGGTGACATTGCCGGTGTTGTGCAGGGTGTACGAGACCGTCGCCGCGCTGTCGCCCAGTCCCGGCACGAGCGGCTGGTGGTGGCTGACCCGGACGTCCTCCACGGAGATCGCGGGGAGGACCGGCCCGCCGACCCGCAGATAGACGCGGGCGGCCACGGCCCGCTGCACACCGAGCGCGACCGAGCCGTCGCCCCGGTCGATCCGCTCGTCGAGGGCGACGATGGCTCCGGGATGGTCACCGGGCTCGGCCCCCTCCGGCACCTTCATCGTGAACGGCACGGTCACCTTGCCGTGCGCGGGAACGGTGACCCGGGACTTCGCGGGCCGCGCCCACACCCCGACGCCCCGCATCCGCTCCGTCGCCGTGCGCACGGCGAAGCCGCCGTCGCGGGCGGTGTTGTAGGCGTCGGCGGCGTACAGGCGGAACGTCAGCGCCTTCCCGGTCTTGTTGGCGACGACCACCTTGTCGGTGACTGTCTGCCCGGGGTCGGCGGAGAGGTAGAAGTAGGGACGCGCGGCGACCTTGGACGCGAGCGGGTACACGGACCAGCTGCCGTTGTCGGCGGCGTGCGCGGGCGGGGCGAGGACGGCGAGAAGAATCCCCAGAACAGGGGCGACAAGGGCGTGGAACGTACGGCGCATGGGTGCGGACCCCCACGGGGACGAGGCGACACGGGCGGGTGCGGACGCCCGTACGGTCAGCTGAGCGTGAGGGTGAGAACGCCGGAGTACGTGCCCGGAGGCGTGAACGCCGGTACGTTCAGGGAGAGTTTCGCGTCGACGGTGAACTCACCGCCGGTGACCGTGCCGTTGGGGGCGGACGCGAGGGTCGCCCCGGCCGTGCCCACGCTGCCGGACGAACCGGCCTGGCAGGTGCTGGGGCTGCCCGCCTTGGTGGTGCAGGCGGGGGTCCAACTGAGCGCCCCGGCATCGATCTTGGCGCCGGGACCGGTGAAGTCGGTGACCTTGCCGGTCAGGGACCAGCCCGCGACACCGCCACGGAAGTCCTTGACGCTCACGGTGTTGAGGTCGCCGCCCGAGGCGCCGCCCTTGCCGTAGTCGACCGCGCCCAGGGAGACGGTGTCCCCGGCCTGGGTCATGGACAGGGTGCCCGCTCGCACGGTGGTGCTGATCTTCTGGGCGTTGGCGGGGACGGGTGTGTTGTCGATGACGGTGTAGGCGGCGGGCCCGGCACCGGACTGATCGCTCCAGCTCGCGCCCTCGTAGGCGACGACGCCGGTGGTGGTCTTGTCGTTCACGACCAGCGACCCGCTGAAGGCGCCGGTCGTGTCCGCCGTCACGGTCGCGGTGTCCGCGGTCTGGCTCGAACCGGAGCGTCCGGCGAGGGTGACGGTCGCGCCCGGGGTGAAGTGGCTGCCGTTGACGGTGACGCCGGCACCGGGGTTACCGGTGGCCGAACCGAGCGTGATGGCGCGGGTGTTGGGCTGGGTCGCCGGGCTCGCGGTGATCGTCTCGGAGACGGGCGCGGGCGGGGTGATGACGGTGCAGGGGGTGTCCAGCTCCAGGATGTAGCTGGTGTGGATGTTGTAGTCGCCGGGCGAGAGCGTGATGGCTCCGGCGGTGGTGACGGTGAAGGTGCCGGTCATGCTGAACGACGGGAAGGGCGCGTTGCCGGCGACCGGATCGTTCTTCTTGGGCCCGACGACGGTCACGTCCCCGGTCTGCGCCCCGCCGAGGGCGACCTTGCCGGACGGCGTCATGATGTCGGCCGGGAGGCTGATGGCGGTGGGGTTGCTGGCGGCGGGCTTGACCACGGTGTAGGTCACGGTGACGGTGTCGCCGACCTTGGGGGTGGCCTTGTCGACCGTGATGAGCGCGGTCGTGGTGCCGTCGATGGGCGGGATGCCGGCGACGGCGGGCGGGATGCAGTGGGTGGCGAAGTCGACGTTGCTCGCGGCTTCGGCCGGCCCGGCGAGCGCACCGCCGGCGGTGACGGCGAGCGCGGCCGCCCCCAGCAGCGACGCCAGTCGGCGTCTTCGGTTTCTCATGGTTGGTTGCCCCCTCCGAGGGATGCGGGCGCAGCGGCTCTTCTGCGCCGACAGGGGGCATTGATGTGGGGATTGCGTGAGAAGTCAATGGAGCTGCCGCAATAATCTGACGAACCATCAGTTACCGCGGCAGCAAAGGAACTTGCCCGCACCCAGTCGAACACGAACGGACCGGGTGCCCCACAGGCGAGGTCAGCCCGCCGCCACCGTGGCCCGCACCACCCCGTCCGGCCCCGCCAACAGCACCGGCGTCCCGGCCCCGCCAAGATCCCGCACCGCCGCCCGGTCCGCGACGGCGACCGTCTCCGCCTCCGTCACCACCGCCGCCGCCTCCAGCGACTTCGCCCCGGAAGCCACCGCCATCGCCACAGCCGTCTGCAACGCGCTCAGCTGGAGGGACTCGAGCGCCACCGTCCCCGCGACATACGTGCGTCCGGTGTCGTCCCGCACCGCCGCCCCCTCGGGCACCCCGTTGCGCGCCCGCGCGGAACGGGCCAGGGTCACGATCTTGCGGTCCTCGGGATCAAGCGCGCTGTCGGTCATGAGCCGAGGATACGTACCCTCAGCCGGCCACCGGATACATGGCCCCCCGCCGCCCCTCCGGCGACGCCAGCCACTCCAGCTTCCCAGCCGTCACCTCGTCCATCGGCGTGTGCAGCACGATCGACAGGTCCGGCCGTACCGGCATCTTCAGCACGCTCGCCTCGAAGTGCAGCAGCCCCACCACCGGATGGTCCAGCTCCTTGCGGATCTGCCCGGCGTCCTCGATGTCCCGCTCCTTCCAGAGCGCGACGAACTCCTCGCTCGCCGCCGACACGTCCGCCAGCACCTGCCGGAACCCCTCGTCATCGGGCCGCGCGGCGGAGGCGGCCCGGAACTGGGCCACGACCGTGCGCGCGTTCTCGGTCCAGCTCTTGGAACGGGACCGGTACATCGGGTCGGTGAAGAAGTCGACGAGACAGTTCTGCGTGATGCCGGGCCGCATCCCGAGGACCGTCGCGGCGGCGTCGTTGTAGAGCACGCAGTTGTAGTAGAGGTCCATGATGTGCGCCGGATACGGCATCCACGCGTCGATCATCCGCCGCAGCCCGTCGCACATGTCCCGCCGGTCCGGCTCGACCTCGGGCACGGGCGGGTTCAGCCCGGCGAGGACGTACAGATGACGGCGCTCGGCGCCGCTGAGCCGCAGCACGCGCGCGACGGAGTCCACGACCTGCGGCGACACCGAGATGTCCCGGCCCTGCTCCAGCCACTGGTACCAGGAGGCGCCGACCCCGGCCAGCACGGCGACCTCCTCGCGCCGCAGCCCGGGTGTCCGGCGCCGCGCTCCGCCGTCCGGCAGCCCGGCCTCGGCGGGCGAGACCCGGGCCCGCCGGCTCATCAGAAACTCCCGCAGCTCCTGCCGCCGCCGGACAGCCTCCGCCACCACGAACTCGTCCCCCTCGTACCGCCGCCGTTGCCTGGTGGTGCCACCACCAGGACAACTTCCGTCTCCCCACGGCTATTCCACGGCCGCGAGGCTCTTGCCCATGGCGATCGACACCGCATCCACAACCACCACCGGCACCGAGACCGGCACCGTCCCCGCACCACGGCTCTCGCACCGCGACAAGCTCGTCCTCTTCGTCCTGTGCGCGGCCCAGTTCATGGTCGCCCTCGACTTCTCCGTCCTCAACGTCGCCCTGCCCGTCCTCGGCGCGGACCTCGGCATGAGCCAGTCCGCACTCCAGTGGGCGGTCACCGCGTTCGCGCTGCCGTCCGGCGGCTTCCTGCTGCTGTTCGGCCGGATCGGCGACCTGTACGGCCGCCGCAGGCTGTTCCTCACCGGCCTCGCCCTGTTCGGCGCAGCCTCGCTCCTGGCGACGTTCGCCTGGGACCCGGCGTCGTTCCTCGCCGGACGCGCACTGCAAGGTGTGGGCGCGGCGGCCATCGTGCCGACCGGCATGTCCCTGCTCACCACGACCTTCCCCGAGGGCCCGGCCCGTGACCGCGCGCTGGGCATCTCCGGCACGCTGCTGTCCCTCGGCTACACCGTCGGCATGGTGGCCGGCGGCGTCCTCACCGACGCCTTCGGCTGGCGCTCCACGATGGGCCTGCTGACCCTGTTCGCGCTGCTCGTCCTGCCGCTGGCGCCCGGCCTGCTGCCCGAGTCCCGCACCCCGGACCGCCCCCGCCTGGACATTCCCGGCGCGGTCACCGTCACCGGCGGTCTGCTCTCCCTGATCTACGCCCTGTCGACGGCCGCCGACCACGGCTTCGGACGCACGGACGTCATCATCACCCTGGTGGCGGGCCTCGCCCTCCTCACCGCCTTCGCGGTCGTCGAGTCCCGCGCCGCGGCCCCGCTGGTGTCGCTGCCGATGCTGCGCCGCCGCACGGTGGCGTGGGGCAACCTGGGCGGTCTGGTCACCTTCTCGATGATGTCGACGATCGTCTTCGTGCTGACCCTGTACCTCCAGGAGGTCCTGCACCTGTCGGCCTTCGAGACCGGCCTCGTCTTCGGTGTGCAGGGCGTGCTGTCGGTGGTGGCGGGCGTGTACACCCCGAAGGTGATCGGCCTGCTCGGCGGCGCCCGCCGCACGCTGGTCGTCTCCCTCACCGGCCAGGGCGTCCTGATCGCCGCGCTGCTGGGCCTCGGCGAGGGCAACGCCTCGGTCTGGCTGGCCGTCGCCGCCGTCTCGCTGGCCAGCATGTTCCACCTCGGGGCGATCATCTCGTACGGCCTGACCGTCACCTCGGGCGTCCCGGACGAGGAGCAGGGCCTGGCGACCGGCCTGGTCACCTCGACCCAGCAGGTGGGCATCACGGTCGGCATCCCGCTGCTCGGCGTGCTGGCGACGACCGCCGGTGACCTGCTGTCCGGGGTCCGCACGGTCGTCGCGATCGACGCGGCGGTCGTCCTGGCCACCGCCGCCCTGGTCGCCGTGGGCCTGCGGACCCGCCGCCGGTCAGGGGCGGTCGAGGCGGAGGCGCTCGGCGCGCGGTAGACCGGCCACGACCAGGTCGTACGAGTCCTCCACGAGCTCCCGGACCAGCCGGTCCGGGAGCTCGCCGTCGACCGTGACGGTGTTCCAGTGCCGCTTGTTCATGTGGTAGCCGGGGATGATCAGGCCGGGGTGGTCGGCGCGCAGCCGGACCGCGTCCTCCGGGTCGCACTTGAGGTTGACCGTCAGGGGGCGGTTGTCCAGCCAGGACAGGGCGAACATCTTGCCCAGCACCTTGAAGACCGAGATCTCCGGCGAGAAGGGGAAGTCCTCCACGGCCGCGTTGAAGGAGAGACAGAGGGCGCGCAGCTCCTGCGGGGTCACTCGTCCTCCTTGGGCACCTCTACCGGCTCCACCAGCACGGTCACGATCTTGTTCCGCCGGCCGGCCGCGGCCTCCGCCGTCAGCCGCAGCGCCCGCTCGTCGGGCAGGTCCACGACGGCCGAGGCACCGGCGATCGGCACGCGCCCCAGCGCCTTCGCGAGGAGTCCGCCGACGGTCTCCACGTCCTCGTCGTCGTACTCGTCGAGGCCGTACAGCTCGCCCAGGTCGGTGATGTCGAGGCGGGCGGTGACCCGGTAGCGGTCGTCGCCCAGCTCCTTCACCGGCGGCAGCTCGCGGTCGTACTCGTCGGTGATCTCGCCGACGATCTCTTCCAGGATGTCCTCGATGGTGACGATGCCGGCGGTGCCGCCGTACTCGTCGATGACGACGGCGACGTGATTGCGGTCGCGCTGCATCTCGCGCAGCAGGTCGCCGGCGTTCTTGGTGTCGGGCACGAACACGGCGGGCCGCATGGCCGTGGAGACCAGCTCGCTCTCCGCGTCCCGGCTGATGTGCGTCTTGCGGACCAGGTCCTTCAGATACACGATCCCGACGATGTCGTCCTCGCTCTCCCCGGTCACCGGTATGCGGGAGAAACCGGAACGCAGGGCGAGGGTGAGGGCCTGACGGATCGTCTTGTAGCGCTCGATGACGACGAGGTCGGTGCGCGGCACCATCACCTCGCGCACGAGGGTGTCGCCGAGTTCGAAGACGGAGTGCACCATGCGGCGCTCGTCGTCCTCGATGAGCGACTCCTTCTCGGCGAGGTCGACCAGCGCACGCAGCTCCGCCTCGGAGGCGAAGGGGCCGCGGCGGAAGCCCTTGCCGGGGGTGAGCGCGTTGCCGATGAGGATCAGCAGGTTCGGGATCGGGCCCATGATCCGCGCGAGCGGCAGCAGGACGTACGCCGCCGCCGTCGCGGTGTTCAGCGGGTGCTGGCGGCCGATGGTGCGCGGGGAGACGCCGACGGCGACGTACGACACGAGGACCATGACGCCGATCGCGACCAGCAGGGCCTGGGTGGTGCCGTCGAACTCCTGGAGGCAGGCGTACGTGACCATCGCCGCCGCGGCCATCTCGCAGGCGACGCGGACCAGCAGCGCCACGTTGAGATAGCGGGTCGGGTCGGCGGCGATCTGCGCGAGTTTGGCGCTGCCGCGCCGGCCGACGCGGACGGCCTCCTCGGCGCGGAAGCTGGAGACGCGCGCGAGGCCCGCCTCCGCGCAGGCGGCGAGCCAGGCGACGACGACCAGGGCGATCGCGCCGGAGACGAGGGGAAGGCTCATGACACGGTCGGGGCCGGCGACGGACCCGTCAGGCCCTTCTCCGCCCTCCACCCATCCACGATCGCGGCCTGGAGGCCGAACATCTCGGCCTTCTCGTCCGGCTCCTCGTGGTCGTAGCCGAGCAGGTGCAGCACGCCATGGACGGTCAGGAGCTGGAGCTCCTCGTCCATGGAGTGCTGCGTCTCGGCGTCCTCACCCTGCTTCTTGGCCACTTCCGGGCAGAGCACGATGTCGCCGAGCAGCCCCTGCGGGGGCTCCTCGTCGTCCTTGCCGGGCGGCCGCAGCTCGTCCATCGGGAAGGACATGACATCGGTCGGCCCGGGCAGGTCCATCCACTGGATGTGCAGCTGCTCCATGGCGTCGGCGTCCACGACGATCACCGAGAGCTCGGAGAGCGGGTGGATGCGCATCCGTGCGAGTGCGTAGCGGGCGATGTCGAGGATCGCCTGCTCGTCGACCTCGGTTCCGGACTCGTTGTTGACGTCGATCGACATGGTGCTGCGGTGTCTACTTCCCCTTGTGCCCGGCCCTGCCCCGGCCGCCCTTGGTGTCCTTGTGCGTGCCGTTCTCGGTGCCGTGCGTGCTGTCGTACTTCTCGTACGCGTCGACGATACGGCCGACGAGCTTGTGCCGTACGACGTCCTGCGACGACAGGCGGGAGAAATGGACGTCGTCGAGGCCTTCGAGGATGTCCTGGACCTGACGCAGACCCGACTTGGTGCCGTTGGGCAGGTCGACCTGGGTCACGTCACCCGTGATCACGATCTTCGAGTCGAAGCCGAGGCGGGTGAGGAACATCTTCATCTGCTCGGGAGAGGTGTTCTGGGCCTCGTCGAGGATGATGAAGGCGTCGTTGAGCGTACGGCCGCGCATGTACGCCAGGGGGGCGACCTCGATCGTGCCCGCGGCCATCAGCCTCGGGATGGAGTCGGGGTCGAGCATGTCGTGCAGCGCGTCGTACAGCGGGCGCAGGTAGGGGTCGATCTTCTCGTAGAGCGTGCCCGGCAGGAAGCCGAGGCGCTCGCCCGCCTCCACCGCGGGGCGGGTCAGGATGATGCGGTTGACCTGCTTGGACTGGAGGGCCTGCACCGCCTTGGCCATGGCGAGATAGGTCTTGCCGGTACCGGCGGGGCCGATGCCGAAGACGATCGTGTGCTTGTCGATCGCGTCGACGTACCGCTTCTGGTTCAGGGTCTTGGGGCGGATCGTCCGGCCGCGCGAGGAGAGGATGTTCTGGGTGAGCACCTCGGCCGGGGTCTCCTGGCCGTCGTTGGTGCCGTTCTCGCTCGCTCTGAGCATCGCGATGGAGCGTTCCACTGCGTCCTCCGTCATCGGCTGTCCGGTGCGGAGCACCAGCATCATCTCGTCGAACAGGCGCTGGACGATGGCCACTTCGGCGGCGTCGCCGACCGCGCTGATCTCATTGCCCCGGACATGGATGTCGGCCGCCGGGAAGGCCTTCTCGATCACGCGCAGCAGGGAGTCGCCGGACCCCAGCACGGTCACCATGGGGTGCTGGGCGGGGACGGTGAACTGTGCTCTCGCCTGTCCCTGCGCGGGGGTGCGATCTGTGGGTGTCTGAGTCATGGGCCGGCTCTGTAGGCCTTGCTCGTCCTCCTCGAAACGACTCGCCCGCCACATGGGCGGCCTGGCGATTTCCAGGGTACGCCGGGGGACTGACAACGCCGAAGGCCTTTTCCGCCCGCGGGGACCGAGGGAGCGGGCGCCCTCGGTGCAGCGATGAGCCCTGCATACGCCCCCCGCGCGCGTGGGGAGAATGCGCGCCGACACCGCTGCGCGCGCAGCGGGTTCTCGTCACGCCAGTCCGGGGAAAGCAGGTCGGCCGTGCTCTTGCGTCTGCCCACGTCCGTGTCCGAGGCACGCCAGTGCCTGTCCGAGGGAGCGATACCCGTCGGCGGAGCCACCCTCCAGTGGGCCGTCTGGCAACGGGACGGGTTCCCCCGGCAGGCGATGAGCCTGCGTGAGGTGCCGGAGGCGAATGTGCTCGGCGCCGGGGAACTGGGGGCGGCGGTGCTGTTGCACCGGGTCGACGAGCGGGTGCCGGAGGTGCTGCACCAGGCCGCCTCGCGGGTGGGCACCGGGGCGGTACGCCGCACCGCGACGGTCGGCGGCAACATCGTCGGCAGCACCCTGCGCTGTCTGCTGCCCGCCGCGCTGGTGCTGGACGCCCGCGCCACGGCCCTGGACCCGGAGGGCACCTTCGAGACCGACCTCACCGAACTCACGGCGAAGCGCCCGCTCCTGCTGAGCCTGCGCTGGCGCGCTCCGCTGGCCAGCGGCTACCGCAAGCTCCCGGAGACCGGAGAGCCCCCGCTGGTGATCGCCGCGGCCGTGACCCCGGAGGCGGACGACAGGCCGGTGCTGCGGGTGGCGGTACGGGACGGCTACGACGTCCTGAGCGAGAGCGTCCCCTACGGCCCGGAGCCCGGCCTGGTCCTCGACGCCCTGGCCGCCACCCCGCTCGGCGCACTGCCGATGCCGGCCCGGGAGGCGGTGCGTGACCAGGTGACGGACGTCCTGGGCCGCACGTCCGCCTGACACCCGACCGCTCTCATGCCGACCGGCGGAACCCGATGGTCGGCACGGCCCGTCTCAGCGGCCACGGGCGGGGCTGTTCCGTCGGTACGAGTCCCGCCAGGAAGCCGTACCGCTGGAGGGCCTCGGGGTCCTGGCCCGGCAGTGACTGGACCTTGCGCCACCAGGCGCCGATCTCCGACCAGCCCGGTGCCGAGAGGGAGCCGCCGAACTCCTGGACGGAGAGCGCGGCCGTCAGCCCGGCGAAGGCGAGGCGGTCGGCGAGCGGCCAGCCCGCCAGCGTGCCGGTGACGAACCCGGCGACGAAGACATCACCGGCGCCGGTGGGATCGAGGGCCTCCACGGCGATGGCGGGCACCTCGGCGGACTCCCCGGTCCGCCGGTCGACCGCGTAGGCGCCCTCCGCGCCGAGGGTGACCACGGCGAGCGGCACATGGTCGAGGAGGGCGTGGGCCGCCTCGCGCGGGGAGGAGGTGCGGGTGTACCGCATGGCCTCCTCGGCGTTGGGCAGGAAGGCCTCGCAGTGTTCGAGGTCGGCGAGGCCCGCCAGGTCCCAGGCGCCGGTGTCGTCCCAGCCGACGTCGGCGAAGACGCGGGTGCCCTTGCTCGCGGCCTGGGCGATCCAGGGGGCGCGCTTGCCCGGGACCAGCGAGGCGACGGCGGCACGCGCGCGGGGCGGGCAGTCGGGCGCCGGCTCCTCCGGTGGCGGCTCGTGGCCGTGGGAGACCATCGTGCGCTCGCCCTCGTACGCCATCGAGACGGTGACGGGCGAGTGCCAGCCCGCGACCGTGCGCGACGGCGAGAGATCGATGCCCTCGCCCTGGGCCAGGGCGTCCCAGCAGTACTCGCCGTAGTGGTCGGAGCCGAAGGCGGCGGCGAGGGAGGTCCTGAGGCCCAGGCGGGCGAGCGCGGTGGCCATGTTGGCGACACCGCCGGGGCTCGACCCCATCCCGCGCGCCCAGGACTCGGTCCCGCGCACGGGTGCGGAGTCGAGGCCGGTGAAGATGATGTCGAGGAAGACGGTGCCGGTGAGATAGACGTCCCAGGGGGGGTCGTCGGGGGTGCGCAGCGCGGCGAGCGGATCGACCTGGGCCTGACATTGCCCGGTCGCTCCGAAGTGCGACGGTCCCTTTCCGACGGATGCGCTGGACGCGATCACGGGGCGCTCCCTGCGAGTGGTACGGATTCAGCCAGTCTGCACCACACCACTGACAACAGGGGTGTCAACACCGTCTACCAGCGCGGCACCCCCGGCGTCACCCACCCCGGCTCGGCGACCCGCATGGCCGCCGCGTCGTCCCGCTCCCGCAGTCCGCCGTCGTCGTCGGCCCACCGCTGGTGCAGCGCCCGCAGCCGCTCCCGGTCGACCTCGACCCCCAGTCCCGGCGCGTCGGACACGGCCACCTTGCCGCCCTCGAACACCAGCCGCTCGGTCAGCACGTCCTCCGACTGCCAGGGATAGTGCGAGTCGCACGCGTGGTGAAGGCCGGGCACGGTGGCCGCGACCTGCGTCATCGCGGCCAGCGAGATCCCCAGATGAGTGTTGGAGTGCATCGACACCCCCACCCCGAACGTCCGGCAGATCGCGGCGAGTTGCTGCGTGTTGCGCAGGCCGCCCCAGTAGTGGTGATCGGACAGCACCACCTGCACGGCCCCCTTCCCGAACGCCTCCGCGATCTCCGCGAACGTCGTCACGCACATGTTCGTGGCGAGCGGCACCCCGGTCCCGGCGGCCACTTCGGCCATGGCGGACGTACCGAGCGCGGGATCCTCCAGATACTCCAGGACGTCCCCGAGTTCCTCCGCCACTCTCAGCGAAGTGGCCACGGACCAGGCGCCGTTGGGGTCGAGCCGCAGCGGATGTCCGGGAAACGCCTCGGCGAGCGCCCGCACCGCGGCGATCTCCTCGTCCGGCGGGAACACCCCGCCCTTGAGCTTGAACGAGGTGAACCCGTACCGCTCCTTGAACAGCCGGGCCTGCGCCACGACCCCGGCCGGATCGAGGGCGGCCCCCCAGTCGTCCTTCTCCGCGGCGACGCCCGCCGGATGGCCGGCCCACTTGTAGAACAGGTAGGCGCTGTACTCGACGGCGTCCCGCACCTTGCCCCCGAGCAGCGCGTGCACGGGCAGCCCCAGCGCCTTGCCCAGCGCGTCGAGACAGGCGACCTCGAACCCGGAGACGACGGACAGCCGCAGCTTGTCGGCGGTCTGCACACCGCGCAGTCCGCCCACGTCGACCTGCCCGGAGACCCGCGTCTCGGCCACGGCCACCTCGTCGGCGACCGCGAACAGGCCGTTCAGGTCGGACACCTGACGTCCGATCAGCTTCTCCGCGAACGGCCGTGCCAGCTCCAGGTACTTGGTGTCGCCGTACGTCTCCCCGAACCCCACCACCGCGTCGGCCGTCTCCACCTCGACGATCAGCCGGGGCGTGTACGGCTGGTGCACCCCCTGCGTGTTGAGCAGCGGCGGGTCGGCGACGAGGATCGGCGTCAGCCGTACGTCGGTGATCGTGAGGTTCACAGAGCGGCTCCTACGAGGTCGAGTCCGGCGGTGAGCAGGTTCCCGAGGTCGGCGAGATCACGGTCCGACGGATCGGTGAGCGGCGCGCGGACCGGCCCCACCGGTCGGCCGCGCAGCCGGGCCGCGGCCTTGATCAGCGACACGGCGTATCCGGGGACCCGGTCCCGGAGTTCGACGAGCGGCACGTAGAACTCGCGCAGCAGCAGCTCGGCCGTCTTGCCGTCGCCGTCGCGCAGCGCCGTGAAGAAGGAGTTCGCGATCTCGGGCGCGAAGGCGTGCACCGCCGACGAGTACGCGGGAACGCCGACCGTGGCGTACGCGCGGGCCTGGATCTCCGCGGTGGCGGCCCCGTTGAAGAAGAGGAAGCCCTCGGGCGCGGCGAGGGTGAGGCGCTGCAACCGGTCCAGGTCGCTGTGCCCGTCCTTGAGGCCGATGACGCCGGGGATCGCGGCGACGCGCCGCAAAGAGGCGGCCGTGAAGGCGACCTGGCCCCGCTGGTAGGCGATGAGGGGCAGTGCCGTACGGGCGGCGATCTCCTCCAGCTGCCGGACGAGCCCGTCCTGCGGGGCGGCGACCAGGTAGTGCGGGAGCACGAGCAGCGCGTCGGCGCCCGCCTCCTCGGCGATCCGCGCGAACCGCACGGCCTGCGCCCATCCGTACCCGACCCCGGCGACGACGGGCACCCGGCCGGCCGCCTCCTCGACGGCGACGGTCACCACCGTCCGGTACTCGTCCTCGTCGAGCGAGAAGAACTCCCCGGTGCCGCAGGCCGGGAAGAGGGCGCCGGGAGCGGCGGCGAGCTGCGCGGCGACGTGGGCGCGGAAGCCGTCCGGGTCGAGCGTGCCGTCCTCGCGGAAGCTGGTCAGCGGGAAGGACAGCACCCCGGCCGCCATGCCGTCCCGCAGCCGCCGGGCGACTCCCCGGCTCCTGCCAGTGTCGTTCTCCACGCCTCACCATCTCCCCATGTAGACGACATCCACATATAAAGATGGAGGTTAGATACACGAACGACGGCCGTCAATGACGCCGCCCCGCCGGATTACGATCGGCACATGTCAGAGACAGGGGGCGTCCGCGAGGTGAAGTCGGCGGCGCGGACGGTCGAGCTGCTGGAACTCCTCGCGGCCCGCGGCGACCGCCCGGCACGCCTCCAGGAGCTGGCCGACGCGCTCCAGGTCCCCCGCAGCTCGATGTACGCCCTCCTCCAGACCCTGATCTCGCGCGGCTGGGTCCGCACCGACATCACCGGCTCCCTCTACGGCATCGGCATCCACGCCCTGCTGACCGGCACCAGCTACCTCGACTCCGACCCGCGCGTCCGGGTCGTACGGCCGTATCTCGACGAGGCGTCCGACGCGCTGGGCGAGACCATCCACATGGGCCGGCTCGACGGCCGGGACGTGGCCTATCTGGCGACCCGCGAGTCCCACGAGTACCTGCGCACGATCAGCCGCGTCGGCCGCCGCCTCCCCGCCCACGCGGGCGCCCTCGGCAAGGCCCTGCTCGCCGAGCACCCCGACGCGGAGCTGCCCGAGGGCCCGTACGAGACGCTCACGCCCCACACCCGCACGACCCGCGAGGCCCTCACGGCGGACCTGGCCGAAACGCGGGCCCGCGGCTACTCGGTCGACCGCGAGGAAGGCGTCCCGGGCATCATCGGCTTCGGCTTCGCCCTGCGCTACGACTCCCCCGCCCAGGACGCCATCAGCTGCTCGGTACCGGTGGCCCGGCTGACGCCGGAGCACGAGGAGCGGATCATCGCGGTGATGCGGGAGATCAGGGGCAAGATCGAGGCGACGGTACCGGCGGCGGGCGGCGCGGCGGTCCACTGGCGTTAAGGCGCCGACCACCCGCCACGGGCAGCGCGTTTACCCGCCCTTCCCCACCCCAAACACGAAGTGCCCCACATCACACCCCCCACTCTTCTTCTCGAACCGCGTGCTTGATACAAATTGCCCGCGCGTTCCTGTCCGTCGACGGTCGTCGCCCAACCCCCTTTTCTGAGCCGCTTCTTTCGCATGCCCTGGGAACGCCCGTGTCCGCCCCCCGCTCCACCCTGCCCTGGCCCCTCATTGCCCTTTTCACGGCCGGGTACCTCGCCCCGTACCTCCTCCCGACCACCGTCGGCAGGCTCGACTCGGGGCTTCCGCTCTCCGCCACCCAGGCGGGCGCCGTCGGCAGCGCGCTGCTGCTGAGTTCGGCCTCGGCGGGCTTCCTGCTCGCCTCCCGAGTCGACCGGATCGGCCCCCGCCTCCTCGCCCGCACCGGCCTCGTCCTCGCCGTCCTCGGCTACGGCGGCGCCGCGCTCACCCACACCCTGTGGGCCGTCATCGCGGGCGTGCTCATCGGCGGCTTCGGCTCCGGTACGGCGACCGCCGTGGCAGCCACCGGCATCGCCGCCCAGCCCGACCCGCACCGCACCACCACGCTCGGCCTGCTCGGCGTCTCCGCGCTCGCCGGCGCCGTCTACCTGACGGTCCCGCACCTCGGCCCGGGCCACGGCCAGCCCCTGGCCGCGATCGCCCTCACGGCGGCGGCGGTCTGGCCCCTCACCGCCCGCCTCGCGTCCGCGACGGCCCCCCACCGCACCCGGCAGCAGCCGAAGACCCCCCTCCCCCACCTGCGCGCCGGACTGCTCCTGGCCCTCACCCTGCCGTGCTGGTCCCTCGCCCAGAACTCCCTGTGGGGCGTCAGCGGCCGCATCGGCCTCGACCAGGCCCACCTCACCGAGGCGACCGTCGGCGCGGTCTTCGCGATCGCCCTCGGCGCCGGCCTGCTCGGAGTCATCGGCGCGAGCGCACTCGGCCCCCGCCTCGGCCGTGCCCTCCCCATCGGCGCGGGCACGGCCCTGATCGCCGCCTGCATCGCCCTGAGCGCCTCCGCGACCGACCTCACGACGTTCGCGACCGGCGAGATCGCGTGGAACACGCTCTACCCGATCGTCCTGTCGTACGTCATCGGCCTGGCCGCCTCCCTGGACCCGAGGGGCCGCTGGGCGGTCCTGGTCGGCTCGGCGTCCTCGCTGGGCACGGCGGCGGGCCCGCTGGCAGGCAGCCTGCTGTCGGCGCAGGCAGGCTTCGAGGCGATGGGCTGGGTGCTGGCGGCGGGCTTGCTGGTGATCGCCGTACCCATGACGGCGGTGGCCATGGGCAAGGGAAGGCGCCCCCTGCCGGTGGTGGAGGTACCGGTGGAGACGCCGTCCTACGACAAGGCAACAGCTGCGTAGAGGCTTTTGTCTTCAGGGGCGCGGGGCTGTGTTGAATTTGCGGCTACCGCCGCGTGGGCGCGACAAGCCCCCACCGGCCCGCAGCCGACCATCAAAACCGATACGCCTCAACCTCCGCGAGATACCGAGCCCGCCGCTCCTCATCATGCTCAAGGAAACTCGCCACGAACGAGTTCCGAGCAAGCTCCCGCAACCGCTCCTCTTCCAGCCCCAACGCGGAGCGCACCGCATCGAAGTTGTCCCCCACATACCCCCCGAAATAGGCGGGGTCATCAGAGTTCACGGTGCACAGCAACCCCGCGTCCAACATCGCCGGAAGCGGATGATCCGCAAGCACGTCAACCGTCCGCAGCCGCACATTGGACAGCGGGCACAGAGTCAGCGGAATCCGCTCCCGCACCAGCCGCTCCACCAGCGCCGCATCCTCCATGCACCGCAGCCCGTGGTCGATCCGCTCCACCCCGAGCACGTCCAGCGCCTCGGTGATGTACTCCGGCGGCCCCTCCTCCCCCGCGTGCGCAACCCGGCGCAGTCCCAGCGCGGCAGCCGCCTCGTACACCTCGCGGAACTTCACCGGCGGATGCCCGACCTCGGCGGAGTCGAGCCCGACGCCGACGATCCGGTCGAGGTACGGCTTCGCGGCCTCCAGCGTCTCCAGGGCCGACTCGGCGGACTCGTCCCGCAGGAAGCACATGATCAGCTGCGTGGAGACACCGTGCCGGGCCTCGCTCTCACCGAGCGCCCGCCACAGCCCCTCCACCACCGTGCCCATGCCCACACCGCGCGCGAGGTGCGCCTGCGGATCGAAGAAGATCTCCGCGTGCCGCACGCCCTGCGCGGCGGCGCGAGCCAGGTACGCGTTCGCGAGGTCCTCGAAGTCGCGCTCGGTGCGGAGCACGGCCATGAGCTCGTAGTACAGGTTCAGGAAGGACTGGAGGTCCTCGAAGTCGTACGCCTTGCGCAGCTCTTCGGTGTCCGCGTACGGCAGCTCGACGCCGTTGCGCGCGGCCAGCTCGAACGCCAGCTCGGGCTCCAGCGTGCCTTCGATGTGCAGGTGCAGTTCAGCTTTGGGGAGGGGCATCAAAGCATCGTACGGCCGCTTTACCGCCGTTTCGGAACCGGCACCCGCAGCAGGTCGTGCGCAACGGTCAGCTCACCCTCGAACCCGGCGGCCCGCGCCTGCCGTTCGAACTCGTCGGGCTCGGTGTAGCGCTGGCTGAAGTGGGTGAGGACGAGATGCCGTACGCCGGCGTCCCGGGCGACGGTCGCGGCCTGCCCGGCGGTGAGATGGCCGTGCTCCACGGCGAGGTGCGTGTCCTCGTCGAGGAACGTCGACTCGATGACGAGCATGTCGCAGCCGTCCGCCAGGGCGTACACGCCGTCGCACAGCCGGGTGTCCATGACGAACGCGAACCGCTGCCCGCGGCGGACCTCGCTCACGTCCGCCAACGAAACACCGCCCACCGAGCCCTCCCGCTGGATGCGGCCCACGTCCGGCCCCTTGATGCCGTGCGCGGCGAGGCGGTCGGGCAGCATGCGGCGGCCGTCGGGTTCGACGAGGCGGTAGCCGTACGACTCGACGGGGTGGGAGAGCTTGCGGGCCTCCAGCGTGTAGGAGGCGGACGCGGCCAGCACCCCGTCCTCGCTCACCGGCGCCTGGGTGAGCGCGACCGTCTCCCGGTACGCCGTCGCGTACCGCAGCCGGTCGAAGAAGCGCTGGCCGGACTTCGGGTAGTGGGCGGTGATCTCGTGCGGGACGCGGTCGAGGTTGATGCGCTGGATGACACCCGCGAGACCGAGGGAGTGGTCACCGTGGAAGTGGGTGACGCAGATCCGGTTCAGGTCGTGCGCGGCGACCCCGGCGCGCAGCATCTGGCGCTGGGTGCCCTCGCCCGGGTCGAAGAGGATGCCCTCGCCGTCCCAGCGCAGGAGGTAGCCGTTGTGGTTGCGGTGCCGGGTGGGGACCTGGCTGGCGGTGCCGAGGACCACCAATTCACGTACGGACACGGTGACTTACCCGGGGGGCCATTCGAGGCCGCGGCCGCCGAGGACGTGCGCGTGGGCGTGCCAGACGGTCTGGCCCGCGCCGGCGCCCGTGTTGAAGACGATGCGGTAGCTCTCCAGCTTCTCCTCGTCGGCGACGGTCTGCGCCTCGCGCAGCACGTCGGCGGCGATGGTGGGCTCCGCGGCGGCGAGGGCGGCGGCGTTCTCGTAGTGCACCTTGGGGATGACCAGGACATGCGTCGGCGCCTGGGGGTTGATGTCCCGGAAGGCGACGGTGGTGTCCGACTCGCGGACGATCGTGGCCGGGATCTGGCCCTCGACGATCTTGCAGAACAGGCAGTCGGCCTGCGGCTCCCCTGGCATGGTCTCCCTTTCGCCTTCGCCCTACGGTCTCGGGGCATCGTATCGAGCAGGTCAGGGAAGCGCCGGAGGCACCTTCGCCGGAGTTCCCTCCAGCGCCTCCAGCGCGAGCCTTATGGCCTCGTCCAGTTGGACGTCCCGTCCCGCCCCGTGGTCCTGCGGGCGCTGGACGACCTCCACGTCCGGGTCCACGCCGTGGTTCTCCACGCCCCACCCGTAACCCTCCAGCCAGAAGGCGTACTTGGGCTGGGTGACGAGCGTGTCGTCGACGAGGTGGTAGCGGCTGTCGATGCCGACGACGCCGCCCCAGGTGCGGGTGCCGACGACCGGGCCGATGCCGAGGGCCTTGATGGCCGCGTTGACGATGTCGCCGTCCGAGCCGGAGAACTCGTTGGCGACGGCGACGACCGGGCCGCGCGGGGCGTCGTGCGGGTAGCTGTAGGGACGCATGCCGCGCGGGCTGACCCAGCCGACGATCCTGCGGGCCAGCTTCTCCACCACCAGCTGGGAGGTGTGGCCGCCGCGGTTCTCCCGGACGTCGACGACGAGCCCCTCGCGGGCCACCTCGACGCGCAGGTCGCGGTGGATCTGGGCCCAGCCGGGGGCCTGCATGTCGGGGACGTGGAGGTATCCGAGGCGGCCGCCGGAGCGCTCGTGGACGTAGGCGCGGCGGTCGGTGACCCAGGCGTGGTAGCGCAGCGGCTCCTCGTTGGCGACCGGGACGACGACCGCGTGCCGTACGTCGCCGCCGCCGGACGGGGAGATGGTCAGCTCGATCGCCTTGCCCGCCGTACCGACGAGCAGCGGTGCCGGTCCCGTCACCGGGTCGACGGGGCGGCCCGCGACCGCGACGATCGCGTCCCCGGCGCGGACGGCGACACCGGGCGCGGCGAGCGGGGAACGGGCGTCGGGATCGGAGGTCTCCGAGGGCAGGATGCGGTCGATGCGCCAACTGCCGTCCGGGTGGCGGGAGATGTCGGCGCCGAGGAGGCCCTGCCGGGCGCCGCTGCCGTAGCCGCCGCGCGGGACGACGTAGGCGTGCGAGGTGCCCAGCTCGCCCTGGACCTCCCAGAGCAGGTCGACCAGGTCGTCGTGGGTGGCGACGCGGTCGAGGACGGGGCGGTAGCGGTCGAGGACGCCGTCCCAGTCGGTACCGCCGAGGTCGGGACGCCAGAAGTGGTCGCGCATGATGCGGCCGGTCTCGTCATACATCTGCCGCCACTCGGCCGCCGGGTCGATCGTCTGCCGGATCCGGGTGAGGTCGACGGTGATGTTGGTGTCGCTGTCGTCGTCGTTCGAGGCGCGGCGGTCGCTCGGTACGACCTTCAGCCGGCCGTCGGTCCCGAGCAGGACCCGCTTCCCGTCGCCGCTGACGGCGAAGTGCTCGGCGTCGGCGGCGAGATGCTCGACGCGCTGCTGGACGAGGTCGAAGCGCTCCAGCTCGGTCTTGGGGTCGGGCGCGTCGGGCGTGGCCCGGGAGGCGCCCAGCTCCCCGCGCACCGGGTGTCGGAGCCACAGCACGCCGTCCTTCGCGGCCCGCAGGCCGGAGTAGCGGGCGGCCTCCACCGGGAAGGGCACGATCCGGTCGGCGAGGCCTTCGAGGTCGATCCGGGTGGCCGGGGCGCCCTCGCTGTCCGGGGTCTCGTCCTTGTCGGGCGCGTCGAAGGGGCGGCCGTGCCGCTGCGGTCCGAACGGGGACGGGGTGGTGGCGGCGAGGGTGATGAGGTGCGGGCGGGCGCCCTCCACGAAGGCCAGGTCGAAGACGTACTCGTCGTAGACCGGGTCGAAGGAGCGGGTGGAGAGGAACGCCAGGTGCTTGCCGTCGAGGGTGAAGGCGGGGGCGTAGTCCTGGAAGCGCAGCGGGGTCGCCTCGGTGACCGACAGGTCGGTGGTGTTGGCGAGGCGGAGCTGGCTGAGCGGGCGCGGGCCGGGATGGGACCAGGCGAGCCAGGCCGAGTCCGGTGAGAAGACCAGCCCGGAGGCGTCGCCGTCCTCGCTGCGGTCGAGTTCGCGGACCTCGCCCGTCTCGCGTTCGACGAGGAGGACGCGTCCGTCGTGCGCGGCGACCGCGGCCCGGCTGCCGTCCGGTGCCATGGCCAGGTCGAGGACCCGGCCGAGCTGCCCCGCCGCGAGCCGGCGCGGGGTGGCGCCGGGGGCGAGGCCGGTGGCGGGCGCGAACTCCAGGGCGTCGTCGCCGTCGGCGTCCGTCACCCACACCACCCACTCCTCGCCGTCGGCGCGGAAGGCCCGCGGCAGCCGGGACCGCACCCCGGGCTCGGCGGCGAGCACGCGGGCAGGCCCGGAGCGGTGGGTGACCCAGTGCACGGCCCCGCGCACACAGACGGCGCTGCCGCGCGCGGTGTGGTCGGGGGACGCCGACTCGATCCAGCGGGAGGCGTTCAGGGTGTACGGCTGGAGATCGGCGCGGGAGCCGCCGAGCCGGATGTCGAGCCGGCGCGGCTCCGCCCCGTCCAGGTCGTCGAGGACCCACAGTTCACCGGAGGAGGCGTAGACGACCCGGTCGCCGTCCCCGGCGGCGTGCCGGGCGTAGAACCCGTCGATCGGTGTGTGCCGCCTCAGATCGCCCCCGTCCGCGAGGGACGAATAGACAGCCCCGACGCCCTCATGATCGGAGAGGAACGCGATCCGCTCCCCCGCCCACACGGGGAACTCGATGTTCCCGTCGAGCTCTTCGTGCAGCCGTACGAACTCCCCGTCCCCACCGCCGTCGATCCACAACTTGCCCGCGGTGCCGCCCCGGTACCGCTTCCACCAGGCCGCCTCGCGTCCCATCGGGGCGGAGAGGAGAACGGTGCTCGGCCCCTGCGCCACACCCCCCACGGGACCGTACGGCAGGACGGTGGACGGGCCGCCGTCGAGCGGGACGGTGTGCGCCCAGGAGCGGCGCAGGCTGGCCTGGCCGTGGGTGGTGAGGGCCAGGACCTGTCCGTCGGAGGTCCAGCCGCGCACCTGGGTACGCCAACTCCCCCAGTGCGTCAGCCGTTTGGCGGGCCCGCCGTCGACCGGGGCGATGTGCACCTCGGGCGCCCCGTCCCGCGTCGAGGTCCAGGCGACGGTGGTGCCGTCGGGTGAGATGCGCGGCGTGGAGACCGGCACGTTGTCACTGCTGACCCGCCAGGCGCGGCCGCCGTCGAGGGACGCGATCCACACGTCGTCCTCGGCGGTGAAGGCGACCAAGTCGCCGTGCAGATGCGGGTATCGGAGATATGCGGGCGTCGCGGGCTGGCTCACCCGATCACCCTAAGGTCATTTACCTTGCACCGGGCGGCAGTCCGGGTACTTGTCGCACCACACGGTCTCGGTGACGGTCACGGTGACCGTGGCCCCGGGATTGTTGTTGCCGGCCGGCTTGGGGGTGGCGTTGCAGTTGCCCAGCCCGTTCACCTGGAACCACTGCTTCCCGTCGACCTTCGCGGTCAACTCTCCGCGCACGCACTGCCCGTTGACGACCCGGGTGATCTTCCCGTCGACCTTGATGTCCTTGCCGTCGTTGGTCTCGCCGGTGCAGTGCACCTCGGCGACGGCGTTCTCGGTGGCGGTGGGTGTGGGGCGGTTGCCGTAGGAGGCCTGGCAGGTGAGCCACTGCACCTTCGCGTGCTGCCGCTCCAGCTCCTTGGTGACGGTCTGATCGGTGGTGTACGCCACCGACGCGGAACTCAGCCCCGCGGGATCACAGGCGACGACCCCACCGACGGCCACCACACCGAACACGGCCACCGCGCCGATACGCCGGCCCCGGTGCCGCCAAATCCTCCTCAATACCCCCATGGAGGGCAGCTTCCCACTGTCCCGCCCGACGCGGTAGAGCACATACGGACACTCATCCCACAATCGAGTGACGCCCCGCCGAAAACCCCGGAGACCGGACCCTGAGCGGCCGCCTAGCGTGTCCGTATGCGCAAAGACCGCCGCCTGCGCCGTCTCGTCGTGGACGAGCGGACGATCTATCTGTGGAACTTCCGCCAGAAGCAGGGCCCGGACGGCGTCTGGCGCGACACCCTCACCCTGCACCGTGACGGCCGCCGGACCCGGATCGTGTTCCGGCCGGGCGGCCCCGGTTCGGGCCGGTACGTCTCCGAGGGGCATCCCTGGTTCCAGGGGTGCGCGGGTGACGGGCGGGGCAATCTGGTCAACCTGCGTGAGCCGGCCGTCGTACGGGCCCTCGTCGACGAGGCCACGCGCCGCGGACCGCTGCCGGACGGCGGGGAGTTGGACGGCTGGGAGTTGTTCCCCGCCGTCGTCGAGGCTGTCGAGGTCAAGCGCGCAGCAGCAGCCACTCCTGGAGTTCCACCAGGTTCCCCTCCGGGTCCTTGAGATGGGCGACGCGCATGCGGTCCGTCATGGGGGCGGGGCCGTGGAGGAGTTCCGCGCCTCGGGAAGTGATCTGCTCGCAGTAGGCGTTCAGGTCGTCGACGCGCAGCACCACCAGCGACCGGTGTCCGCTCGCCTCGTCGCCCAGCTCGCCCAGGATGCCGGCCATCATGGCCCGGTCCTGGAGGGCGATGCCGGCCGACCCGATGGTGGGGCTGAACTTCTCGTACGGTCCCTCGGTCGCCCCCGACTGCGGCTTCAGGCCGAGGACCTCGGCGTAGAAGCGGTAGCAGGCGGCGAAATCGGTGACGAGGAGCCGTACTTGGGCGAGTTCCACGGTGTTTCCCCCGGAGGATCGGTCAGGACCAGCGGCCGGTGCGGCCGAGGAGCAGGGCTGCGGCCGCCGTGCCGGCGGTCGACGTACGCAACACGCTGGGACCCAGCACGTACGCCTCCGCACCCGCCTCCTGGAAGAGCGCCAACTCGTCCTTGGCGACGCCCCCTTCGGGTCCGACGACGAGCACGATCTCACCCTCGTCGGGGAGTTCGGCGGTGGCGAGCGGCCGGCTGCCGCGTTCGAAGTCGGAGTGGAGTACGGCGGCGAAGTCGGCGTCGGCGAGGAGTGCCGCGACCTGCTTGGTCGTCGCCAGGTCCGCGATCTCGGGGAAGCGGACGCGGCGGGACTGCTTGCCGGCCTCGCGGGCGGTGGCCCGCCACTTGCCGAGCGCCTTCAGTCCCCGGTCGCCCTTCCACTGGGTGATGCAACGGGCCGCCTGCCAGGGCACGACCGCGTCGACGCCGACCTCGGTCATGGTCTCGACGGCGAGTTCGCCGCGGTCGCCCTTGGGAAGGGCCTGGACGACGGTGATGCGCGGCTGTGCCGCGGGCTCCTCGCTCACGCTGTCCAGCTGGACGATCAGCCGGTCCTTGCCCTCGGTGCCGAGCACGACGCAGTCGGCCCAGCGTCCGGCGCCGTCGGTGAGGATGACGTCCTCGCCGGGCTGGAGGCGCTTCACGGAGACGGCGTGGCGTCCCTCGGGTCCGTCGAGGACGTAGTGGCCGCCGCCACCGGCGTCGAAGTGCTCGACGACGAACACGGGAGCGGTCATCGAAGCTCACCTCCGGGGGTACGGAACGAAGACAACGCTGTCGTGGCCTCCGCCAGTTCGGCGGCCAGCACCTCCACGAGCTGCCCGGCGGGCAGCGCACGCGCCATCCGGTGCCCCTGTCCCGCCCACAGGGCCATGCCCTGCGCGTCCTTGGCCTTGGCGGCGGCCTTGCGCAGCGGTGAGGTGAGGTGGTGGACCTCGGGGTAGGCGGCGGGGGCGTACGGGCCGTGCTCGCGCATGAACCGGTTCACGAGCCCGCGGGCCGGCCGGCCGGAGAAGGCCCGGGTCAGTTCCGTGCGCACGAAGAGGGGGTTGGTCAGCGCCTGCTTGTGGATGTCCGCGGCACCGGACTCGGGGGTGGCGAGGAAGGCGGTGCCGAGCTGGGCGGCGCCGGCGCCGGCGGCGAGGACGGCGGCGATCTGGCTGCCGCGCATGATTCCGCCGGCGGCGACGACGGGGATCCGCACGGTCTCCCGGATCTGCCCGACGAGCGTGAGCAGTCCTAGCCCGGACCCGTCGGTCTCGGGGACGTCCCGATGGGTCCCCTGATGCCCGCCGGCCTCGATGCCCTGCGCGATGACCGCGTCGGCCCCGGCCCGCTCCACGGCGAGAGCTTCTTCGGGGGTGGTCGCGGTGACGAGCGTGACGGTCCCGGCCCGCCGCAGCGCCTCCAGCGCCTCACTGCTCGGCACGCCGAAGTGGAAGGAGACGACGGGGACGGGGTTGTCGAGGAGTACGGCGAGCTTGGCGTCGTATCCGTCGTCCCGCCCGCTGTCGCGGTCACCGAGCTCGGTCTCGTACCAGGCCGCTTCCCCGGCGAGCTGGTGCGCGTACACGTCGACCGCCGCGGGATCCGCGTACTCGGGCTGCGGCATGAAGAGGTTCACGCCGAAGGGGCGTCCGGTCAGCCCGCGCACCTGCTTGATGTCCTGGTACATGCCGTCGGCCGTCTTGTACCCGGCGGCAAGGAACCCGAGCCCCCCGGCCTCGGACACGGCAGCGGCCAGCTGCGGCACGGAGACACCGCCCGCCATGGGGGCCTGCACGATCGGATAGGGGAAAAGACCGGTCAGCGCGGAGGACATGCCCGCATGTTGTCACGTCCCCCGAACAAGTCCGAATCCGGCCTTCCGCAGGCATAGTCCACTGGCACGAGGAGGCGCCGATCACCTCGCGGTGCCGGCGCCCAGCCCGCCTCAGCGCCCGTTGAACGCATCCTTCAGCCGCGAGAACAGCCCTTGCTGACCCGGCTGGAACTGCCCCTGAGGGCGCTCCTCGCCCCGCAGCTTGGCCAGCTCGCGCAGCAAGCGCTCCTGCTCCGGGTCCAGCTTGTTCGGGGTCTGTACCTCGACGTGCACGATGAGATCGCCCCGGCCGCCGCCCCGCAGATGCGTGACACCGCGCCCGTGCAGCGGGATCGACTGCCCGGACTGCGTGCCCGGGCGGATGTCGACCTCTTCCAGGCCGTCCAGCGTCTCCAGCGGCACCTTCGTGCCGAGCGCGGCCGCCGTCATCGGGATCGTCACCGTGCAGTGCAGATCGTCGCCGCGCCGCTGGAACATCGCGTGCGGCAGCTCGTGGATCTCGACGTAGAGGTCACCGGCGGGACCGCCACCGGGCCCGACCTCGCCCTCGCCCGCGAGCTGGATCCGCGTGCCGTTGTCGACACCGGCCGGGATCTTCACCGTCAGCGTGCGCCGGGAGCGGACCCGGCCGTCGCCGGCGCACTCCGGGCACGGGGTCGGGACGACCGTGCCGAACCCCTGGCACTGCGGGCAGGGCCGCGAGGTCATGACCTGGCCCAGGAAGGACCGGGTGACCTGCGAGACCTCACCGCGGCCGCGGCACATGTCACACGTCTGCGCGGAGGTCCCCGGCGCCGCACCCTCACCGTTGCAGGTGGAGCAGACGATCGCGGTGTCGACCTGGATGTCCTTCGTGGTGCCGAAGGCCGCCTCGTCGAGCTCGATCTCCAGCCGGATCATCGCGTCCTGGCCGCGCCGCGTACGCGACCGCGGACCCCGCTGCGAGGCCGTACCGAAGAACGCGTCCATGATGTCCGAGAAGTTCCCGAACCCACCGGCGCCGAAGCCGCCCGCGCCACCGCCGCCGGCCTGCGAGAGCGGGTCGCCGCCGAGGTCGTAGACCTGCTTCTTCTGCGGGTCCGACAGCACCTCGTAAGCGGCGTTGATCTCCTTGAACCGCTCCTGGGTCTTCGGATCGGGGTTGACGTCCGGGTGCAGCTCGCGCGCGAGCCGACGGAACGCCTTCTTGATCTCATCCTGCGACGCGTCGCGGCGCACGCCGAGAACGGCGTAGTAGTCCGTGGCCACTTACGACTCCGCCAGGATCTGTCCGACGTACCGTGCCACTGCGCGTACCGCTCCCATCGTTCCCGGGTAATCCATGCGGGTCGGTCCGACCACGCCGAGCTTGGCTACTGCCTCGCCGCCCGAACCGTAGCCGACCGACACCACCGAAGTTGAGTTGAGTCCCTCATAGGCGTTCTCGTGACCGATGCGTACGGTCATGCCCGAATCCCCTGCCTCGCCAAGCAACTTGAGGAGCACGACCTGCTCCTCCAACGCCTCCAGGACGGGCCGGATGGTGAGGGGGAAGTCATGTCCGAAGCGGGTGAGATTGGCGGTTCCGCCGATCATCAAGCGCTCCTCGTTCTCCTCCACGAGTGTCTCCAGCAGAGTGGAGAGCACAGTCGCGACCGTACCCCGATCCTCCACGTCGAAGCCCTCGGGGAGGTCCTCGACCAGGCGCGGCACATCGGTGAACCGACGCCCCGCGACCCTGCTGTTGAGCCGCGCCCGCAGATCGGCCAGCGAGGCCTCCCCGAAGGGCGCCGGGCAGTCGATCATGCGCTGCTCGACCCGGCCCGTGTCGGTGATCAGCACCAGCATCACGCGCGCGGGGGCGAGCGAGAGCAGTTCCACATGCCGCACGGTGGACCGCGTCAGCGACGGGTACTGCACCACCGCCACCTGCCGGGTGAGCTGCGCGAGCAGCCGCACGGTGCGGGCCACCACGTCGTCGAGGTCGACGGCGCCGTCGAGGAAGTTCTGGATGGCGCGCCGCTCGGGCGCGGTCATCGGCTTGACGCCCGCGAGCTTGTCGACGAACAGCCGATAGCCCTTGTCCGTGGGGATGCGCCCGGCGCTGGTGTGCGGCTGGGCGATGAACCCCTCGTCCTCCAGGGCGGCCATGTCGTTGCGCACGGTCGCCGGGGAGACGCCGAGGTTGTGCCGCTCGGTGAGGGCCTTGGAACCGACGGGCTCCTCGGTGCCGACGTAGTCCTGGACGATGGCGCGCAGCACCTGAAGCCTGCGTTCACTCAGCATCGCGCACACCTCCAGAAGTCGTTCCCCAGGCCCCTGCCTGGCACTCTGTCCGTCCGAGTGCCAGCGTTCCCCGCGGCCCAGTGTACGGCGGTGGGGTACCACCCGGGCAAGGTCGGCCGGGGTGTGACCGCGTGTACGGCTAGCGTCGCGGTATGACGGTGACTTGGGAAGAGCTGGGGTGGCAGAGGGTGGCGGCCGGGGTGGGCCGGTGCCGGCTGCCGGTCTGGGACTGCACGGCGGGGCTGGTCGTCGGCACGGACACGGCCCTGTTGGTGGACGCCGGGTCGAGCCTCGCGGAGGGGGCGCGGCTGCGCGCGCAGGCGGAGGCGCTCACCGGGCACCGTGTGACTCATCTCGCGCTGACGCATCCCCACTTCGACCATGTCTTCGGCGCCGCGGCGTTCGCGGGCGCGGAGGTGTTCGGGCCGGTGGGCATGGACACGCTCCTCGATCAGCACCAGGCCCGCGCGGAGCTGCGCGCGGACGCGGTACGGGAAGGGCTGGCGGAGCATCTGGCCGACGAGGCGGTCGACGCCCTCACCCGCCCCCGTCATCTGGTCTCCGGGGAGTGGACCCTCGACCTCGGCGGCGGCCGGCAGGTCCTGCTGGCGAACGTCGGCCCCGGGCACACGGCCCACGACCTCGCGGTCCTCGTCCCGGGCTCGCCCGAGGTGGTGTTCTGCGGCGACCTGGTCGAGGAGTCCGGCGAGCCGCAGGCGGGCCCGGACGCCGTACCGTCGCACTGGCCGGCCGCCCTGGACCGGCTCCTGGAGCTGGGCGGCGAGGACGCGCTGTACGTGCCCGGTCACGGAGCGGTGGTGGACGCGGCGTTCGTACGGGCGCAGCGCGACGCCCTGGCAGGACGTTTCGGCGTGTCGCCCTGACGGTGCGACGGCTTCTCCTATCGTCATCCGAATGCGCCAGTACTCCGCCGACCTGACCCCGCCGTGGAAGAAGCCGAAGCCCGTCCCGGAGGTCCCGGCGGAGCCCGGCCTGGTGGTCGAGGAGCCGGGCACCGGTTTCTGCGGGGCGGTGATCCGCTGCGAGGCGGGCACGGTGACCCTGGAGGACCGCTTCGGCAAGCTGCGGGTGTTCCCGCTGGAGCCGAGGGGCTTCCTGCTGGAGGGCAGGGTGGTGACCCTCGTACGTCCGACGTCGTCGGCTCCGGTACGTCCCACCCGTACGGCTTCCGGTTCGGTGGCCGTCCCCGGCGCCCGCGCACGCGTGGCCCGCGCGGGCCGCATCTACGTCGAGGGCCGGCACGACGCCGAACTGGTCGAGAAGGTGTGGGGCGACGACCTGCGCATCGAGGGCGTGGTGGTGGAGTACCTGGAGGGCGTGGACGACCTGCCCGCGATCGTCGCGGAGTTCGCCCCGGGCCCGGACGCCCGCCTCGGCGTCCTGGTGGACCACCTGGTGCCGGGCAGCAAGGAGTCCCGTATCGCGGCATCGGTCACCAGCGAACACGCCTTGGTCGTGGGCCACCCCTACATCGACATCTGGGAGGCGGTGAAGCCGTCGTCCCTGGGTATCGAGGCGTGGCCCAGAGTCCCCCACGGCCAGGACTGGAAGACGGGCGTGTGCAAGTCCCTGGGCTGGCCGTCGGAGAACACGGGCGCGGTGTGGCAGGCGATCCTGAAGCGGGTGAATTCCTACAAGGACCTGGAGCCGGAGCTCCTGGGCCGAGTAGAAGAACTGATCGATTTCGTCACGGCGCCTTAGCGGATCTTCGCCGGGCCGCTGAGGCGAGTGCCGCTGGGTGGGCATGTGAGCGACGGCAACCGCAACCCACCCAGGGGCGCGGGGAACTGCGCGACCAGCCACAACGGACCCGCAGCCGCCAAACAACAGAACCCGGCACCCCCTTAGGCCCCTTAATCCACCAGGTCCCTGACCACCGCATCCGCCAGCAACCGCCCCCGAAGCGTCAGCACAGCCCGCCCCTCGTCATAAGGCCCACCGTCCAGCAGTCCCTCGGAAAGGGCCCGCCGAGAAGCCGCCAGCCCCTCCTCCCGCAGCAGCGACAACGGCACCCCTTCCCGCAGCCGCAGCTCCAGCAGAATCCGCTCGACCCGCCGGTCCTCCTCCGACAGCACCTCACGCCCCGCCCCCGGCGACCGCCCCGCCGCCAGCGCCGCCGCGTACGCGCCGGGATGCTTCACGTTCCACCAGCGCACCCCGCCCACGTGCGAGTGCGCCCCGGGACCGGCCCCCCACCAGTCCGCGCCACGCCAGTACAGCTCGTTGTGCAGGCACCGCCCGGCCTCGGAGGTCGCCCAGTTCGAGACCTCGTACCAGTCGAAGCCGGCGGCCGCGAACGCGTCCTCCGCGATCAGGTACCGGTCCGCGTGCACGTCGTCGTCGGTCATCGGGACCTCTCCCCGCCGGATCCGACGAGCCAGCTGCGTGCCCTCCTCCACGATCAGCGCATACGCGCTGACATGGTCGGGACCGGCGCCGATCGCCGCGTCCAGGGAGGCCCGCCAGTCGTCGTCCGACTCGCCGGGGGTGCCGTAGATCAGGTCCAGGTTGATGTGCTCGAAGCCCGCCGCCCGCGCCTCCGCCACGCACGCCTCCGGGCGCCCCGGCGTGTGGGTGCGGTCCAGCACGCGCAGCACATGCTGCTTCGCGCTCTGCATGCCGAAGGAGATCCGGTTGAAGCCGCCCTCTCGCAGGGTGGCCAGATAGGCCGGGTCCACCGACTCCGGGTTGGCCTCCGTGGTGACCTCGGCGTCCGCCGCGAGCCCGAACTCGTCGCGGATCGCGGCGAGCATCCGTACGAGATCACCCGCGGCCAGCAGGGTCGGCGTGCCGCCGCCCACGAACACGGTGCGGACCTCGCGCGGATCGTCGCCCAGCACCTTCCGGGCCAGCCTGATCTCGTCGATCAGGGTGTCGGCGTAGTTGTCACGGGAGGCGAGGACGCCGCCGGTGCCGCGCAGCTCGGTCGCGGTGTAGGTGTTGAAGTCGCAGTACCCGCAGCGGGTCGCGCAGTAGGGGACGTGCAGATAGAACCCGAGGGGGCGCGCGGCGGCTCCGGAGAGCGCGTGCGCGGGGAGTGCGCCGTCGTCGGGGACGGGCTCGCCGTCGGGGAGTGCGGAAGGCATGTGTCCCATTGTCCCGTACGTCGGCGACGGCTCCGGATGGCTCAGTCCGGGCCGCCGGCCGAGGTCCGCTGCCGTATTGCTGGAGGTCCGGACCCATCGAGACAGGAGGCCGTCATGGGCATGTCCAGGCCGCTCCGCACCGCCACCTCCACCAGCCTCGCCGGCCTCCTGCTCACCCTCGCCCTCGCCGCCCCCGCCACCGCCGCGCCCACCCCCTGCACCACCGGCACCGGCCCCTACCAGCGGGAGCTGGAACGGCATCTGCGGCTCGGGGTGGACGGGCGGCAGTCGGCGGCCGACTGCGAGGCGATCCGCGCCTTCCAGTCCCGCAACGGCGTCCGGCCCGCCGACGGGTACGCGGGTCTCGCGACGTACCGGACCATGCTGGTGGTGGAGGCCCGCCCGGACCCGAACGCGGCCGGCCGCTGTCCGGTGCGCGACCACCGGGTCGCCTGTGTGGACCTGGACCGGCAGCTGATGTGGGTGCAGAGCGGGCGCCGGGTGGTGTTCGCGCCGGTGCCGATCCGCTCCGGCCGCGACGGCTACGAGACCCGCACCGGATGGCACACCGTCTACTGGCGGGAGATCGACCACTACTCCGACCTGTACGAGGCCCCGATGCCGTACGCCCAGTTCTTCGACGAGGGCCAGGCCTTCCACGGCAGCAACGGCGACCTGTACAGCGGCGGCTCGCACGGGTGCGTCAATCTGCGGCTCGACGACGCGCGGCGACTGTGGGACACCCTCGCCGAGGACGACTCGGTGTTCGTGTGGGGGGTCAAGCCCGGCACGGAACGCACGCTCAGCCCCACAGCTCCTTCGCCGGCGGCACATACGCCACCGCCGACCCCCGGTGCTCGCTGAACCGGCTCAGCTCGTCCTGTGCCGCCATCCGCCGCTGGACGCGGACGAACAGCGCCGGGTCCCGCAGATAGGCGAGGAACAGCAGGCCGCGGTCGTCGGGGCCGTCGTCGTAGGAGTAGCCGCGGCGCAGCATGCGGGCGCCGCCGTCGAGGCGGGGGCTGGCGGCGCGGACATGGGCGCCGAGCGGGGTGATGTACCGGCCGTGCGGGGTCTTGGCGAAGATGTCCACGTCGTCGTCCTCCCGCCCGCCGTCCAGCGGGGCGCCGTCGGCCCGGCGGCGGCCGATGACCTCCTCCTGCCGCTGCCGGGTGAGGCGGGTGAAGTCGTCGACGCGCAGCCGGATCCTGCGGACGACGAGGAAGGTTCCCCCGTCCGGCCGCCACACCCAGCGCTCGCACTCCTCGGCCGTCGGGTTCGCCGAGCCGTCCTTGAAGCCGAGCAGGTTGCGCGGCACCGAGCCGGTCCGGTGCGGCGGCAGGAAGCCCGGCTGCCGCCAGCGCGGACGCAGGTCCGGGTGGGCGAGCCGGGCCGCGGTGCGGGTGAGGGCGTCCGGGTCGTCGGCGCAGAGCTGGACGAGGAGGTCGCCGCCGCAGCGGGCGGGGTCGAGCCGGTCACCGGGGAAGGGCGGCAGCTCCCGCACGGTCTTCGGGGCGAGGCGGGGGCCGAGTCCGACGGTGGCGGTCAGGGGCGGGGTGCCATCCGCCGCGAGGGCACGGGCCCAGGCGTCGAGCACGGGGCGCAGTCGGCGGGGGTCCGCGGTGAGGTCGTACGACAGGACGAGCGCGGCGCTCTGCTGCGCGGTGGTCACCCCGGGCTGGCGTACGCCTTCGGGGCCGGGGCCCTCGCGGCCGGAGCGGGGGGCGGCCGTGCAGCCGGTCGCCGCGAGGCCGGTGGCGACGGCGAGGAGGGTCCGGCGGGCGGGACCGGCCCCTGAGGGACCGTCAAGCGTGTCGAATCCGGCATTCGTTGCCTTGGGCACGAACGGGACGATACATCTGCGGCGTGCGATCGAACCGTTTCCCGCGCCCCGCCCTGTGGGCGGCCGCGCTGCTCGTCCTCCTCGTCTCCTGCGCGCCCGGCGGCGGCTCACCGGGCAGCTCGGGCGGCACGGCCGGCCCCGCCGTCGTCCGGGTCCCGCAGGATGCCGGCTCCCTCCAGCGGGCGGTGGACCGGGTGCGCCCCGGCGGGCTGGTGCTGGTCTCGCCCGGGGTCTACCGGGAGAGCGTCGTCGTGGCCAAGCCGCGCGTGGTGCTGCGCGGGACGGAGCGGTCGAAGGTGGTGGTGGACGGGGAGTTCGAGCGGTCCAACGGGATCACGGTGACCGGGGCGGGCTCGGTCGTGGAGAACCTGACGGTCCGTGACCACCTTGCCAACGGGGTCCTGTTCACCGGCGTGACCGACGAGCGCCTCCAGTCGGGCGGGGCGGGCGGCGCGGGCTACGACCCGCTGGACACGGTCAAGTTCCCGCCGCTGAAGGGCTTCCGGGCCTCCTACGTCACCGCCTACAACAACGCCCTGTACGGCATCTACGCCTTCGACGCCCGCTCCGGCGTCATCGAGCACTCCTACGCCTCCGGTCAGGCCGACTCCGGGATCTACGTCGGGCAGTGCCGCCCCTGCGACACGGTGGTCCAGCACAACACCGTGGAGCACAACGCGGTGGGCCTGGAGGTGACGAACGCGTCCGAGGGGCTGTATCTGCTGGGCAACCGGGCCGCCCGCAACCGGGTGGGCCTGACCCTCAACTCCAACGACCTGGAGGCCCTCGGCCCGCAGCACGACGCGGTGATCGCCGGCAACGCGCTCACCGACAACAACGACGACCGCAGCCCCGAGCAGGCCGACGGGGGCTTCGGGATCGGCATCGGGGCGGGAGGCGGCCGGGGCGATGTCATCGAGCGCAACCTGATCTCCGGCAACCGCGCGGCCGGTGTCCTGCTGAGCGACGTCCAGGGCTACCCGGCGCGGGACAACACCGTCCGCGGCAACCGGATCACCGGCAACGGCACGGATCTGGTGCTGGCCACCGGCGCCCCGGCCGGCAACTGCTTCGCGGACAACGGGCAACCGGTCACCAGCCCGGCGAACCTGAGCACGCTGGCCCCCTGCGGCCGCGCCACCCGCACGGAGACCCCGCTCCCCGCCGAACCCGGCACCGGCCGCCGCCCCCTGGGCCGCACCCGCCCCCTCCAGCCCCCGCCCGGCATCTCCTTCCAGGACGCCCCGGCACCCCCCGCCCAGCCGAACCGGCCGGGCCCCCGTACGGCACCCCCACACCCGGCCGTGGGCCTGCCGGGCCGGGTGAACCCGGGGGACTTCCCGCTGCCCAGGTCGGCGGAGGCGGTGCTGCGGCGCTGAGCGCTTGCCGGAAGGGCGGTGACGGGCCGTCGATCGGCTGCGGCGCCGCCGTGGCCGGTCGCTCCCCCATCGCTGCGGAGCCGCATATCGATACAGCCCCGCGCCCCTTCAGGGCGCTGCCCCACCGCAGCCGACCACCCGACCCGCTCAGGGCCGGCGCGGCTTCCAGGGCCCCTCCGGCAGCCTTCCCGTCGTCACATGGCCCGCCGTCACGTCGACGGTGACCGTCCGGCCGGTGCCGAGCGTCGCGGTCACGCGGCGCAGGTCGCCGTCGGCGTCGATCCAGTACGCCAGCGGGGAGCGGCCGGCGGGCGGCGCCGACCCCTGGGGGCGGGGCCGGGGGCCGGAGAAGACGTCCAGGGGGCGCCCGTCGATCCGGTCGCCCCGCAGCCATGACGGGCCGGACTGGGCGAGCAGCTGGGCGTTGTCGGGCCGGTCGGCGGCCAGGCCGAGGACCAGTCGCAGCCCCGTGTCGAGCGGCCCGCCGGCGAATCCGCGCCGCGTCCACTCGCCCGCCCGCACCGCGCGCACCGACCTCAGCACCGCGGGCACCGAGGCCTCCGCCTCGGGCGCCGACCCGCCCGTCCCCCTCGTCCTGCCCGATTCCCCAGCACCGCCCGACTCCCCCGGCCGTACGGCTCGCGCTGCCCCGTCCCGGGCGACCGCCACCCCTGACAGGTCCCAGGCCAGCAGCCCCCGGGCCGCCTCGCCCCCGGCGTCGTAGGCACCGACCGCCCGGTGCCGCCGGTGGTCGACGACCGCGCGGATCACCGTCGTGCCCGCCGGTGTCGTCACCCGTACGGTGACCGCCGACGGACTGGCCCGGTACATGCGGAAGCGGGTCACGGCCATCCGCTGGGCCTCGGCGGCGGAGACGGGGCGCGGGCCCTCGTCGGAGCCGGAGACGAACACGGCGGCCGTGGCGGTGAGTCCGGCCGCCGCGAGGACCGCTCCCGTCACCAGGAGCGTCTTCACCTTGATGCGCATGGCTCGTCTCTACAGCCGGACGGGCCGCCCACCGCTCGACACCGGTGCACGGCCCACCCGACGTTCACCCACGCGGGCGTGTCAGCACTTGCCCTTGCACGGCTCCCCTCGCTTGTTGGCGATCTTCACGACCAGGCCGTCCTTCGACGACGCGGTCTTCAGGGTGACCGCGTACGGCCCGGTGACCGCGTTCCTCGGCAGGACGTAGCCCTCGGGGACGTCCGTCTCCACCAGGTAGTACGTGCCGGCGGGCAGGTCGTCGAAGTAGCAGCGCCCCTTGTCGCTGGTGGCGCAGTCGTCGACGAACGTGTCCTTCTTCGGGCCCCCTCGCTGGAGCCCGGGGGTGCCGTTGCTGTCCCGCCAGAGCTGGAAGACCGCGCCGGCGAGCGGCTTGTGGGTCTTGGCGTCGGTCTTGGCGATCGTCAGGCCCAGTTCCTTGACGAGACCGGCGTCGAGGGTGAGGTTCTCGCGCTTGCCGGGGCCGAGGGTGACGACCGGGGAGCAGCCGGTGGCGGGGTCCACGACGGAGTCGTCGCCGTCGTTGCCCGCGTTCTGCTTGGTCCAGTTGTACTCGTCCGGCTTGACGAAGCAGACCCGGTAGTCGCCGTCCGGCAGGTTCGTGAACAGGTACTTGCCGTTCTCGTCGGTCGTGGTCGTCCTGATGACCTTGCCGGTCTTCGGGTCGATGAGCTTGACCGTGATGCCTGCGGCGCCCTTCTCGCCCTTGTCCTGGATGCCGTCGCCGTTGGTGTCGTACCAGACGTAGTCACCGAGCTTGTTGATCGGCCCGACCAGGCCCGCGTCGACGTCATGGTTGACGTAGCCGGGGTCGCCGACCTTGACCGTGGTCTTTCCGGCGGCGTCGACGTTCGAGTCGATCGCCCGGTCCGAGCCGGCTTCCTTCAGCGTCCACTTGATCTCGTCGAGCGTCGGCTTGCCGGGCAGCTTCGAGGTGTCGATGCCGCTGTGGTCGAAGGTGACGTCGTACGCGGTGTTCGGCTTCAGACCGTCCGCGGTGCCGACGTAGTACTCGCCGTTGGCGTCGGTCGTCGTGGTCAGCGTGTTGCCGTCCTTGTCCTTCAGGGTGACCTTCACCCCGGCGACGGGCGGCTCGGAGGGGTCCTGGATGCCGTCGCCGTCGCTGTCGTACCAGACCCGGTTGCCGATCTGGACGGGTGCCTGGTCGCAGATCATCTCCAGGTCGGCGAGGCCGTTGCCCTTGCCGAAGAGGTTGGCGCCGTCGCTCCAGGTGGACTTGAGCTTCAGGTTGGCCTGGATGGCCCCGGAGCCGGCGGTCCAGCGCCGTACGCCCTGCTCGTACGCCTGGTTGGGGTACGGGTCGTAGGCGGTGGTCCACAGCTTGTTCCGGTACGGCTGGAGGACCAGGCCGCCTTCGTCGATCTGGTCGTGCTGGGCGTCGGCGAGGGTGGTGAAGTCGGTGTAGAACTCACCGCCGCCCGGGCCCCGCTTGTCGCCCGGCAGGGCACCGGTCAGCCCGCCGCAGCCGCCGTTGCTCTCCAGCGTGTACGTCGTGCCGGACACACAGGCCCGCAGGGTGTCACCGGCGGCGACGGCCGAGACCTGGGTGTCCGTGGAGCGGTAGGAGTAGGTGCGGTTGCCCTGCATGTCGGCGAAGCGGTCGCGGTAGCCGAGGATCAGGTCGCCGTTGTCGGCGATCTCGATGTTGGCCAGCATCGGCTGCGGGGCGGAGACGAAGCCGTGCTCCTCCTTGAGCGGAACCCGCTCGTTCCAGGCCTCCCAGTCGGCGCTCATCCACTGGCCGACGGTGGTGTTGTCGTCGCAGCGGTAGAACACGGACGGGGAGCCGGTGAAGCGGTAGGCGCAGCCGCGCGCGTAGTCGAGTCGGTGGGTGAACAGCTCGCTGAACTGTCCGCCCTTGAACTCGTAGACGTGCCCGCTGAGCTGGGCCGGGTCGCCCCAGGCCACATCAGTGGACACGGTCGTCTCGGCGCCGCACACGCCGCCGACCACGACCCGGGCGCCGCGCACGCCGATGCCGTACGGGTGCCAGTCGCCGACGCAGGAGGCGGGCTTGGGGATGGCGTACGGCGCGGGGGTGCCGGCGGTGACGGCGTCGCCGGTGCCCTGGATGGGCACGACGTAGAGCTTGGCGTCGTTGAGGTCGACGGCGTAGAGCGTCTTGCCGTCGCCGGAGACGTCGACGTCGCCGAGGCCCTCGCGGCCGACCTTGGCGTAGACGGCGTCGTCGTGGAGGTAGTGGTTGTCGCTGCCGGGGTCGTGCGCGGTCAGGGTGCCGGGCAGGGTGACGAAGGTCGTCAGCGCCTTGCTGGTGGCGTTGTAGCGGTAGACCGCGTTGACGGGGCCCGCCGGGCCGTAGGCCGTGTGGCGTTTGACCGAGGTGCCCGCGTAGACGTTGCCCGTGCGGTCGGTGCCGATGCCGAACACCGCCTGCTGCTGGGTGTTGTCGGTCAGCTGGGTGAGCGGGCCGTCCTGGTAGCTGGCGAAGTCCGAGGGGAAGGAGACCAGGCCCTGCAGTTCCTTCGCGTCTCCCTTGGCCAGGCCGCAGGTGACCAGGGCCGGGTTCTCCTGGCAGTACAGGTCCGGCTCCCAGAAGCCGGTGGTGTAGGTGACGTCCGTGCCGCCGCCGACATCGACGAAGCCGACGCCCGAGCGGATGACGTCGGCGCCGGTGCCGAGCCCCGCGACGGCCGGGGAGAGGGTGCCCGGGGCGGGGTTGGCGACCTGGATGCGGTACTTGCCGCCGGTCAGGGCGGAGGACGACGGGGTGAACACGGCGGTGCCGTCGGCCCCGGTCGTCGCGGTCAGGCTCGCGCCGGCGTCGTCGGTCAGGGTGACCCTGACACCGGACAGGCCGGGTTCCAGGACGCTGTCGTACGCCCCGTCGGCGTCGACCTCCGTGACCACGCGCACGGTGACCGTGCCGTCGCCCGCTCCGGCGGCCAGGGCCACCGAGGTTCCGGTCGAACCGGCGAGCGTTCCCGCCGCCAGCAGCGCCAGACTGATTCCGCCCAGTCCGGTCGCTTTCCAGTTTCTGTGCAGCACGCTTTCCTCGTCTCATGAAAACGGCCCCCACCGCTCATGTATGGAAAGTGTGAAGAAATGCCAATCGGGCCATTGGGAGGATTGCGGGGGTGATGACGGCCCGTCAGATCTACTCCGCTTGCAGCACCAGCAACGCCAGGTCGTCGTCGGGCGGTCGTACGCCGAACTCGTGGACCAGGCGTTTGATGCGCTCGGCGATGAGCGGGGCGGTCAGGCCCGCGCAGCCGGCGAGGGCCGCCGCGAGGCCGTCGCCGTCGTCGAACTGGCGGGAGCCGCTGCGCCGCTCGGTGACCCCGTCGGTGACGCACAGGAGGGTGTCGCCACGGCGCAGCTCGATGATCTCGCTGGTGTAGACGGCGTCCTCGACGACCCCGAGGAGGGTCTGCGGCTGGGCGACCGTGCGGACCCCGCCGTCCGGTCCGAGGAGCAGCGGCAGGGGGTGGCCGGCGGAGGCGAGGGTGCACTGGACGCCGCCGTCGAAGGGGCGGAGCTGGCCGAAGAGGAGGGACAGGAAGCGGGTCTGCGGGCCGTCGGCGGGACCGGCGGGGCCCACCGGTCCGGCGAAGGCGCGGGCGGCGGCGTCCGCGGCCTCGGTGGCGTCGTCGAGGAGGAGCTGGTTGAGGCGGTCGAGGACCTCGGCGACGGCGTACCCCTCGCGGGCCAGCAGCCGCAGCCAGGGCCGGGCCAGGCCGATCACCACGGCGGCTTCGGGCCCCTTGCCCTGGACGTCGCCGATGGCGAAGCACCAGCGGCCGTCGCCGCAGGGGAACAGGTCGTAGAAGTCGCCGCTGGGGCCCGCCTTGTCGCAAGGCTCGTAGACGAGGGCGCTGCTCACCCCGGGGATCTCGGCGACCGCCCCGGGCAGCAGTCCGCGCTGGAGGACGGCGCTGATGGTGGCCTGGCGGGCGTACTGGCGGGCGGCGCTGATGGCGAGGGCGACTCGGCGGCCGAGGTCCTCGACGAGCCCGGTGACCTCGTCGGGGAAGCGCACCAGGCCCGCCCGTCCGATGACCAGCGTGCCGAGCGGACGGCCGCCGGCGATCAGGCGGTACGCGAGGGCCGCGCCCTGCAGGCCGTGCGGGCCGAGGGCCTCGCCGGGCCAGGGGAAGGGGACGGGGCCCGAGCGCGGCGGCTCCGGCAGCCGCGGCACCTCCTTCTCCAGGGCCCGGCGCAGGTCCTCGATGAGGTTCTCGCTGCCGTGCCAGACGCGGGCCAGCCGGGGTCCCGGGCCGGCGATCCCGTCGGCGCCCCAGCCGGCGATGCCGCCCCCGCCTTCGGCCTCGGTGGCGCGCGGGGAGCCCCAGCGCCCCATGAGTTCGTCCTCCAGCCACACCGCGCACCAGTCGGCGAGCCGCGGCACTATCAGCTGGCCGGCGAGCGCGGCCACCAGGTCCTCGTCGAGCTGCCCGGCGAGCAGGTCGGAGGCCTCGGCGAGGAAGGACAGGGCGCCGCGGTTGAGCCACTCCCGGTCGCGCTCGGCGCGCGCGGGTTCGGGGGCGAGGATCTCGGCGACCCGCAGGCCCCGCTCTCCCGGGTACGTGTCCAGGTCGTCGGCGGTCGCGTCGTCCTCGTCGGTGAGCCGGGCCCACACCGTCTTGGAGCCGGTGCGGTAGGTGACGCCCCAGGACTCGGCGAGGGTGGCGACGAGACGCAGCCCGCGCCCGTACTCCGGTGTCCCCCGGCCGAGTTCGGGGGTCCCGGCGGCGTACTCCGGTGTCGGGTACGGCGCTTCGGGCGCGCCGGCGCGCGGGGCGCGCGACGGGTGGTGGTCGGTGACCTCCACGACCACCGCGCCCGTTTCCTCCAGCCGGCAGTCCAGTTCGACGTCGGTGCCCGCGTGCACGACCGCGTTGGTGACGAGTTCACTGGTGACGACGGTGAGGTCGTCGGTGACGCGTTCGGTGAGCAGTTCCACGCCGGGCAGGGCGAGTTCGGCCCATTCCGTGCACGCGGCGCGCAGCAGTGCGCGGGCGGCGCCCGGCGCCTGGGAGCTACCGGGAAGGACGGCGTGCGCCCGGGCGCACGGGGGCACGCGGTCGGACTCAGGCACATCAGAAGCACGGGCGTCGCTCTCCCGTTGCGTCGGAATGGCCCCCATGTCCAGCTCCCCGAGCAGTTCGGACGAATACACCTCAGTCGATGCGGACAGAGTGACAGACTGACTGCGCCCATAAGCGCCGAGTTACCGAAGTGGGCCGCCATGAGTGAGAACAGTGCTACGCGTGTGCTCGAAGACGGACACATTCAGGACCACATTCGAGCATCGGATCTGCGTCCGCTGCTCGCCGCGATGACGGCCGCGCGGGACGGACACTTCTCGAAGGTGCCGGAAACGGGACACGGGCCTGTCGTGGCCGAGCTGTCCGCGATCTTCAATCAGCTGGTCGACCGGAACGTCCATTTCACGACGGAGGTCCAGCGGGTCAAGCGGGAGCTGGTGCGGCACGGCCGGCTCGACGAGCGGCTCTCGCCGAGCCCAGGCGCCGGCGCCTGGGCCTCCCGGGTCAGCGATGTGAACCAGCTGCTGGACGCCCTGGTCGCCCCGGCCGCCAACGCGACCCGGGTACTGGACGCCGTGGCGGGCGGCGATCTCACCCAGCGGGTCGATCTGCACGACGGCAACCGGCAGTTGCGGGGTGATCTGCGGCGGCTGGGCCGGGCCGTGAACAAGATGGTCGACCAGCTGTCCCTGTTCACGGGCGAGGTGACGCGGGTCGCCCGCGAGGTCGGCACCGAGGGGCGGCTCGGCGGACGCGCCAAGGTGACGGGCCTGTCGGGCAGTTGGCGGGATGTGACCGAGGCGGTCAACACCATGGCGTCCCGGCTGACCGCGCAGGTCCGTGACATCGCCCTGGTGACCACGGCCGTGGCCCGCGGCGACCTGACCCGCACGGTCACCGTCGAGGCCACCGGTGAGCTGCTGGAACTGAAGCTCACCGTGAACACGATGGTCGACCAGCTCTCCGCCTTCGCCGACGAGGTCACCCGCGTCGCCCGCGAGGTCGGCACCGAGGGCCAGCTGGGCGGGCGCGCCCAGGTGCGGGGCGTGTCGGGCGTCTGGAAGGACCTCACCGACAACGTCAACTTCATGGCGTCGAACCTGACGTCCCAGGTCCGGAACATCGCCCAGGTGACCACCGCCGTCGCCAACGGAGACCTCTCGCAGAAGATCACGGTCGACGCGCAGGGCGAGATCCTGGAGCTGAAGTCGACGATCAACACGATGGTCGACCAGCTCTCCGCCTTCGCCGACGAGGTCACCCGCGTCGCCCGCGAGGTCGGCACCGAGGGCAACCTCGGCGGCCGGGCCCAGGTGCGGGGCGTGAGCGGCGTCTGGAAGGACCTCACCGACAACGTCAACTTCATGGCGGACAACCTGACCTCGCAGGTCCGGAACATCGCCCTGGTCTCCACCGCGGTGGCCCAGGGCGACCTCGGCAAGAAGATCACGGTCGAGGCCAAGGGCGAGATCCTGGAACTGAAGTCCACGATCAACACGATGGTCGACCAGCTCTCCGCGTTCGCCGACGAGGTCACCCGCGTCGCCCGCGAGGTCGGCACGGAAGGAAACCTCGGCGGCCAGGCGCAGGTGCGAGGCGTGTCCGGCGTCTGGAAGGACCTGACGGACAACGTCAACTTCATGGCCCTGAACCTGACGTCGCAGGTCCGGAACATCGCCCAGGTGACCACCGCCGTCGCCAACGGAGACCTGTCGAAGAAGATCACGGTCGACGCGCGCGGCGAGATCCTCGAACTCAAGGACACCGTCAACACGATGGTGGAGCAGCTACGGGCCTTCGCCGACGAGGTGACCCGCGTGGCCCGCGAGGTCGGCACGGACGGCAGGCTGGGCGGCCGCGCCCAGGTGCTGGGCGTGAGCGGTGTCTGGCGGGACCTGACCGACAACGTCAACTACATGGCCGACAACCTGACGTCCCAGGTCCGGAACATCGCCCAGGTGACCACCGCCGTCGCCAACGGAGACCTCTCCAAGAAGATCGACGTGGACGCGCGCGGCGAGATCCTGGAGCTGAAGACGGCCATCAACACCATGGTCGACACGCTGTCCTCGTTCTCCTCCGAGGTGACCCGCGTGGCCCGCGAGGTCGGCTCCGAGGGCCAACTCGGCGGCCAGGCCCGGGTGGAGGGCGTGTACGGCACCTGGAAGCGCCTGACGACCAACGTGAACGAACTCGCCTCCAACCTGACCACCCAGGTGCGCGCGATCGCCGAGGTCGCCTCCGCGGTGGCCCAGGGCGACATGTCCCGGTCGATCACCGTGGAGACCCAGGGCGAGGTCGCCGAGCTGAAGGACAACATCAACCTGATGGTGGCCAACCTCCGCGAGACGACCCGCGCGAAGGACTGGCTGGAGTCGAACCTCGCCCGCCTCGCCGCGCTGATGCAGGGCCACCGCGACCTGATGGAGGTCGCCGACCTGATCCTGCGCGAGCTGACGCCGCTGGTGAACGCCCAGTACGGGGCGTTCTTCCTGGCCGACCCGGACGAGGACGGCGCCTCCATCCGCACGACCGTTCCCACCAAGGGGCTGGCGTTCATCGCGGGCTACGGCTCGGCCCAGGGCGCGACCGTGGAGACCGGCGGCCTCCCCGTGCACGGCCTGGTCCGGCAGGCGGCCCGCGAGAAGAAGCGCATCCTCGTCGAGGAGGCCCCGCCGGACTACATCAAGATCAACAGCGGTCTGGGCGAGGCGGCCCCCACGAGCGTCGTGATCATCCCGATCCTCTTCGAGGACAAGCTCCTGGGCGTCATCGAACTCGCCTCCTTCTCCCGCTTCTCCGACGTGCACCTGGCGTTCTTCGACCAGTTCGTGAACACCATCGGCGTAGCGATCAACACCATCATCGCCAACTCCCGCACGGAGTCGCTGCTCGGCGAGTCCCAGCGCCTGGCGATGCAGCTCCAGGAACGCTCCGACGAACTCCAGAAGCAGCAGGCGGAGTTGCAGCGCTCGAACGCCGAACTGGAGGAGAAGGCCGCCCTGCTGGCCACGTCCTCCCAGTACAAGTCGGAGTTCCTGGCGAACATGTCCCACGAACTCCGCACCCCCCTGAACTCGCTGCTGATCCTGGCGAGGCTGCTCTCCGACAACCCGGACGGCCATCTCTCCGACCAGGAGGTCCAGTTCGCGACGACGATCCACAGATCGGGCTCGGACCTGTTGCAGCTGATCAACGACATCCTCGACCTCTCCAAGATCGAGGCGGGCCGGATGGACGTCCGCCCCAAGAAGCTCCCGCTGATCAAGCTCCTCGACTACGTCCACGCCACCTTCCGCCCGCTCACCCTCGACCGGGGGCTCGCCTTCGAGGTGTCCGTCGGCGAGGACGTACCGCGCGAGATGTACTCCGACGAACAACGCCTCCAGCAGATCCTGCGCAACCTGCTGTCCAACGCGATCAAGTTCACCGCGACCGGCCGGGTCGAGCTCCGGGTGAACCGCATCAAGGACCCCGACCACCGGTTCATCCGCGAGAGCGACGACGTGGTCGCCTTCGCCGTCTCCGACACGGGGATCGGCATCGCCGCCGAGAAACTCCCGGTGATCTTCGAGGCGTTCCAGCAGGCCGACGGCACCACCAACCGCAAGTACGGCGGCACCGGCCTCGGGCTGTCCATCAGCCGGGAGATCGCCGGCCTGCTGGGCGGCCGTATCGTCGCCGAGAGCGAACCCGGCCAGGGCTCCACCTTCACGCTCTACGTCCCCGTCGTCAGCCCCGGCCACTCGGCGACCGGTCCGGTCCCCGAGGACCGCTCCCTGCCCGCGGTGCCGGAACAGCTGTCCTCGGAGCCCTTCACGGCCACCCACGACGTGGACGACGCCTGGCCCGCGCCGACCAAGCTGGAGGCGTGGAAGTCCGGCCGGGCGGGCCAGGTGCTCCCCGGACGCCGTGTGCTGATCGTCGACGACGACATCCGCAACGTCTTCGCGCTGACCCATGTCCTGGGCCGGGTCGGCATGCCCGTCCTCTACGCCGAGAACGGCCGCGAGGGCATCGAGACGCTGGAGCGCAACCCGGACGTCGAACTCGTCCTGATGGACATCATGATGCCGGAGATGGACGGCTACGAGACCATCGCCGCCATCCGCCGCACCCCCCGCTGGACAGGCCTGCCCATCGTCGCGCTGACCGCGAAGGCGATGCCCGGAGACCGGGAGAAGTCGATCGCGCGGGGCGCCAACGACTACGTACCCAAACCGGTGGACGTCGACCAGTTGCTGACCGTCGTGTGCGCACTCCTCGATCCCGAGGGGGCAGACGAAGCCGAACCCGAGGCGCAGACTGCCGTAGAGGAACCGGACCCGACAGGAGAAGTGCCGGCTCCGCCGACGACTGAATGAGGCACGGTCACCATGAGCGCTGAGGCAACGACCGACGAGCGCGCCAGCATCCTCCTGGTCGACGACATGGAGGACAACCTGATCGCGCTGGAGGCCGTCCTGGGGTCCCTCAACGAGCCGCTCGTCCGCGCGCGTTCGGGCGAGGAGGCGATGAAGGCGCTGCTGCGCCGGCAGTTCGCCCTCGTCCTGCTCGACGTCCGCATGCCGGGCATGGACGGCTTCGAGACCGCCGCGAACATCAAACGGCTCGACCAGACCAAGGACGTCCCGATCATCTTCCTGACCGGCGCGGAGGACGACTCCGGCTACGCCTTCCGCGGCTACGCGACGGGCGCGGCCGACTACTTGACCAAGCCGTTCGACCCCTGGGTCCTACGGGCGAAGGTCAGCGTGTTCCTGGACCTGTACAGAAAGAACCAGCAGCTGGAGCGGCTGCTGGCGCAGGACCAGGCGGAGTACGGGGAGGTGGCGAGCAGACTGGCGGAACTGGAGAAGCAGTTGGACGCGCAGCACCCCCCGGACCTGCGTGCGCTGCGCAACCGGATCCGGGAGCTGCGTGAACTCGTCAGCAGGGGCCGGGGTTGACGCCCTCAGGGGCGCGGGGAACTGCGCGACAAGCCACAACGGACCGTCAGCCGCAACGAGTCCCCCACCACCCCTCTCTTCAGGCGCTCACGCCTCGCGCGTCCCGGCGTACATCTCATCGATCAGATGCTTGTACTCCCGCTCCACAACCGGCCTCTTCAGCTTCAGACTCGGCGTGATCTCCCCGTGCTCCACATCGAGATCCCGAGGCAGCAACCGGAACTTCTTGATGGTCTGCCACCGCTGAAGCCCCTCGTTGAGCTGCTTCACATACCCCTCGACAAGAGCAACCGTCTCCGGCGCAGCCACCACGTCGGCGTACGCCTTCCCACCGAGCCCGTTCTCCTCGGCCCAGCCGAGAATCGCGACCTCGTCGAGCGCGATGAGCGCCGTGCAGAAGTTCCGGTCGGCCCCATGCACGAGGATGTTGGAGACGTACGGGCACACCGCCTTGAACTGCCCCTCGACCTCGGCCGGCGCGATGTACTTGCCGCCCGACGTCTTGATGAGGTCCTTCTTGCGGTCGGTGATCCGCAGGTACCCGTCGGGCGACAGCTCACCGATGTCCCCGGTGTGGAACCAGCCGTCGCTCTCCAGCACCTCGGCGGTCTTCTCGGGCAGCCCGTGGTAGCCCTCCATGATGCCGGGCCCGCGCAGCAGGATCTCCCCGTCGTCGGCGATGCGCACCTCCGTGCCGGGCAGCGGCTTGCCGACCGTGCCGGTGCGGTACGCCTCACCGGGGTTCACGAAGGACGCGGCCGAGGACTCCGTGAGGCCGTAGCCCTCCAGGATGTGGATGCCCACGCCGGCGAAGAAGTAGCCGATCTCCGGCGCGAGGGCCGCCGACCCGGAGACCGCCGCCCGCAGCCTGCCGCCGAACGCCTCGCGGATCTTGGCGAAGACGAGCGCGTCGGCGACCTTGTGCTTGGCGGAGAGGCCGAAGGGGGCGCTCGCCGTGCCGGTGCGGCGGAAGTTGTCCTGGCTGGCCTTGGCGTACTCGCGGGCCACCTCGGACGCCCACTGGAAGATCTTGTACTTGGCGCCACCGCCCGCCCGGGCCTTCGCCGCGACCCCGTTGTAGACCTTCTCGAAGATGCGCGGGACGGCCGCCATGTACGTCGGCTGCACGACCGGCAGATTCTCGATGATCTTGTCGACGCGACCGTCGACGGCGGTGACGTGCCCGACCTCGATCTGCCCGGAGGTGAGGACCTTGCCGAAGACGTGCGCGAGCGGCAGCCACAGGTACTGCACGTCCTCGGCGCTGATCAGTCCGGTCGCGGCGATCGCCTTGGCCATGTAGGCCCAGTTGTCGTGCGGGAGCCGTACGCCCTTGGGGCGGCCGGTGGTGCCCGAGGTGTAGATGAGGGTGGCCAGCTGGTCCTTGGTGATCGCGCCGACCTTCTCCTTGATCAGGTCGGGCTCCTTCTCCAGGCGGGCGGCGCCACGGGCCTCCAGCTCGGCGAGGGTGAGCACCCAGTCGCCGGTCTCCACGCCCTCGGCGTCGATGACCACGACATGGGTCAGCTCGGGCAGCTCGGCGCGCTTCTCCTGCGCCTTGGCCAGCTGCTCGGCGTTCTCGGCGAACAGGACGCGGCTCTCGGAGTCGGAGACGATGAACGCCGACTCGTCGGCGTTGGTCTGCGGATACACCGTGGTCGTGGCGGCGCCGGCGCACAGGATGCCGAGGTCGGCGAGGATCCACTCGACGCGGGTCGAGGAGGACAGCGCGACGCGCTGTTCGGGCTGCACCCCGAGCTCGATCAGGCCGGCGGCGATGGCGAAGACCCGCTCGGCGGTCTCTCCCCAGCTCAGCGACTTCCAGTCGTCGGGGCCCTCACCGGATGCCGGTGGCACCGGGTAGCGGTAGGCCTCCGCGTCGGGCGTGGCCGCAACGCGCTCCAGGAAGAGGGTCGCCACGCTCGGCGGTCGGTTCTCGATCAGGGTCTGTGTGTCGCTCACGACATCCTCCGGGGCCCGCGACAGTGCGGCGGCTGGCTCAGTGCGGCTGGTGTGCTGCTCGAGTGTTGTTTAACTCACGAGTAACCATCGAGTGGAGATCAGAGTAGAGCGCGACCGCCACCTGCGTAAGGGGCGACGGCCTGTCACTTCCTACAGAGGGCGACGTTACGCACGCGTAGGGGCCCGTCACGCTCACATGTGACAGGCCCCTATTTTCACGGGAAAACGACGCTACTTCTTGCCCTTGCCGGAACCCGCGGCGTCGTCGCTGCTCAGTACGGCGATGAAGGCCTCCTGCGGAACCTCCACAGAGCCCACCATCTTCATCCGCTTCTTGCCCTCCTTCTGCTTCTCCAGCAGCTTCCGCTTACGGGAGATGTCACCGCCGTAGCACTTGGCGAGGACGTCCTTGCGGATGGCGCGGATGGTCTCGCGGGCGATGACCCGGGAGCCGATGGCGGCCTGGATGGGGACCTCGAAGGCCTGCCGCGGGATGAGCTCGCGCAGCTTGGCGACGAGCCGCACGCCGTACGCGTACGCCGCGTCCTTGTGCGTGATCGCCGAGAAGGCGTCGACCTTGTCGCCGTGCAGCAGGATGTCGACCTTGACCAAGGAGGACGTCTGCTCACCCGTGGGCTCGTAGTCGAGGGACGCGTAACCGCGCGTCTTCGACTTCAGCTGGTCGAAGAAGTCGAAGACGATCTCCGCGAGCGGGAGGGTGTAGCGGATCTCGACGCGGTCCTCGGAGAGGTAGTCCATGCCGAGCAGGGTGCCGCGCCGGGTCTGGCACAGCTCCATGATCGAGCCGATGAACTCGGTGGGCGCGAGGATCGTGGCCCGTACGACGGGCTCGTACACCTCGTTGATCTTGCCCTCGGGGAACTCGCTCGGGTTGGTGACGGTGTGCTCGCTGCCGTCCTCCATCACGACCCGGTAGACCACGTTCGGCGCGGTCGCGATCAGGTCCAGCCCGAACTCGCGTTCCAGCCGCTCCCGGATCACGTCGAGGTGCAGCAGCCCGAGGAAGCCGACACGGAAACCGAACCCCAGCGCGGCGGAGGTCTCCGGCTCGTAGACGAGCGCGGCGTCGTTGAGCTGGAGCTTGTCCAGCGCCTCGCGCAGCTCGGGGTAGTCGGAGCCGTCCAGCGGATAGAGCCCGGAGAAGACCATGGGCTTGGGATCCTTGTACCCCCCGAGCGCCTCGGTGGCCCCCTTCTGCTGGCTGGTGACGGTGTCACCGACCTTGGACTGGCGGACGTCCTTCACACCGGTGATGAGGTAGCCCACCTCACCGACGCCGAGACCGTCGGCACCGAGCATCTCGGGCGAGTTGGTGCCGATCTCCAGCAGCTCGTGGGTGGCGCCGGTCGACATCATCTTGATGCGCTCGCGCTTGTTGAGCTGGCCGTCGATGACACGGACGTACGTCACGACACCGCGGTAGGAGTCGTAGACGGAGTCGAAGATCATCGCGCGGGCGGGCGCGTCGGCGACACCGACGGGGGCCGGGACCTCGCGTACGACCTTGTCGAGCAGCGCGTCGACGCCCACGCCCGTCTTGGCGGAGACCTTGAGGACGTCCTCGGGGTCGCAGCCGATGAGGTTGGCGAGCTCCTCGGAGAACTTCTCCGGCTGGGCGGCCGGCAGGTCGATCTTGTTCAGTACGGGGATGATCTTGAGGTCGTTCTCCATCGCCAGGTACAGGTTGGCGAGGGTCTGGGCCTCGATGCCCTGGGCGGCGTCGACGAGGAGGACGGTCCCCTCGCAGGCGGCGAGCGACCGCGAGACCTCGTAGGTGAAGTCGACGTGCCCGGGGGTGTCGATCATGTTCAGGATGTGCGTGTTGCCCTTGTCGTGGGTCGGAGCCCACGGCAAACGCACCGCCTGGGACTTGATCGTGATGCCACGCTCACGCTCGATGTCCATACGGTCGAGGTACTGAGCACGCATCTGCCGCTGCTCGACCACACCGGTCAGCTGGAGCATCCGGTCGGCGAGGGTGGACTTGCCGTGGTCGATGTGCGCGATGATGCAGAAATTGCGGATCAGAGCCGGGTCGGTACGGCTCGGCTCGGGCACATTGTTAGGGGTCGCGGGCACGCAGGGTCCTGTCTCTTGAGGCGCCTTATGCCTCGGGTCGGATCGATACGTAGGCTCCATGGTCCCACGGCGGGCGACCGGGGACCGTTTTGGGCCACCGCCCGCCCCCCTGGTAGCCTGGGTGGCTGTGTCTCATGCCCTCTCAGCGCGAGGCACACCCCAAGAAATCACCTGGCCCGGGCCCCTCGTGGTCCCGTGCCTGAACCTGTAAAGGCTCAATCAGTGGCGAACATCAAGTCCCAGATCAAGCGGATCAAGACCAACGAGAAGGCCCGGCTGCGCAACAAGGCCGTCAAGTCCTCCCTGAAGACCGCGATCCGCAAGGCCCGTGAGGCTGCTGCCGCGGGTGACGTCGAGAAGGCCACCGAGTACCAGCGCGCTGCCGCGCGTCAGCTCGACAAGGCCGTCTCGAAGGGCGTCATCCACAAGAACCAGGCCGCCAACAAGAAGTCGGCGCTTGCTTCGAAGGTCGCCGGCCTCAACGGCTGACACTTGATTTGACGCCGGAAGGACCCGAGCGGGCCCTCTCTCATCCGCTCCCGACCGGCACCCCAGAGCCTGTACGCGGCCTGCGTTCGCCACGCGGGTACGGGCTCGACATCGTGAACCGAAGGCCCCGACGCCCCGCCCTGCTCCAGGGCGGCCGCCGGGGCCTTCGGCATGCGGGCCCGCGCCTGTGCCCTGGTCACGACCAGAACGCGTCGACCTTCTCCATGTCCTCGACGCACTCGTCGAGATCGGTGATCTTGTCTCCGACGATCCGGAAGAAGATCCCGCCGCTCTCCTCTATGTGCCTGCCGCCCCGGTCGGCGGTGAAGCGGTGCACGGAGATGGTGTGCCCGCGGCCGTCCACGAACAGATTGAGCAGCTCGACGCGGAAGGTCCCGCCCGTCTCCGAGTAGAGCCGGCCGTAGTACCCCTCGATGATGTTGTCGAGGCCCTTGTAGTCCCCCGCGAGCGGGTGCGAGCCGGGCACGTGGTGGGTGCAGTCCCCGGTCATCAGCCCGCGCAGGGTGTCCATGTCTCCGCGCTGGAAAGCCTCGTAGCCCTTGCGGACGAGCGCTGCGTGCGGGTGTTCAGCCATGACAACCGCCACCTCTCCATGATCTCGGCGATATGCGGCTGATGGCTCTGATTGTCCTCTCACGGGGTCGCATTTTCAGCGTTTGAGGACGAGGCCCGTTCAGGGCCGAAGCGGGGGTCTGGGGGCGGCAGCCCCCAGGCAGACCGGGGTCGAAGGGGCGGAGCCCCTGGAGGATGGGACGGGTAGGGGCGGCGGGGGCGAGAAAACCTCCGAGGCCAACCCCGGCACCCCCCCGCCGGACAGACTCAACGCCGCCCGACTACCCCCGCCCCCTCGACCGCGCCGCACGAGCAATCACGACAACCGCCTTCTCCAGGGCGTACTCGGGATCGTCCCCGCCACCCTTCACACCCGCGTCCGCCTCGGCCACCGCCCGCAGCGCAACCGCGACCCCGTCCGGCGTCCACCCCCGCATCTGCTGCCGCACCCGATCGATCTTCCACGGCGGCATCCCCAGCTCCCGCGCAAGATCCGCGGGCCGCCCACCCCGCGCCGACGACAGCTTCCCGATCGCCCGCACCCCCTGCGCGAGCGCACTGGTGATCATCACCGGGGCCACACCGGTCGCCAACGACCACCGCAGCGCCTCCAGCGCCTCCGCGGCCCGCCCCTCGACCGCCCGGTCGGCGACGGTGAAGCTCGACGCCTCGGCCCGCCCGGTGTAGTACCGCCCGACCACCGCCTCGTCGATCGTCCCCTCGACGTCGGCCACCAGCTGCGACACGGCCGACGCCAGCTCCCGCAGATCGCTGCCGATCGCATCGACCAACGCCTGACTCGCCTCCGGCGTCGCCGAACGCCCCGCCGCCCGGAACTCACCCCGCACGAACGCCAGCCGATCCGCCGGCTTGGTCATCTTCGGGCAGGCCACCTCCCGCGCCCCGGCCTTGCGCGCGGCATCGAGCAGCCCCTTGCCCTTCACACCGCCCGCGTGCAGGAGCACCAGCGTGATCTCCTCGGCGGGCGACCCGAGATACGCCTTCACGTCCTTCACGGTGTCGGCCGACAGATCCTGCGCGTTGCGCACCACCACGACCTTGCGCTCCGCGAAGAGCGAGGGACTGGTCAGCTCGGCAAGCGTGCCGGGCTGCAACTGGTCCGGGCTCAGATCCCGTACGTCGGTGTCGGCGTCGGCGGCCCTGGCGGCGGCCACCACCTCCTGCACGGCACGGTCGAGCAGAAGGTCCTCCTGGCCCACGGCGAGCGTCACGGGGGCGAGAGGGTCGTCATTCGCAGTCTTCCTGGCCATCGCGACAAGCATGGCACGCACCACTGACAACGAACGCCGCCGAGCCCGACCTCCCCGGCCCCACGGGACCTACGGCTCCTCCGCCACCCGCCCCACAAGCCCAAGCCCAAGCCCCTCGGCGACGCGTCCCACGAGCCCTACGGTTCCTCCCGCCACCCGTCCCACGCGCCCACGAACTCGTCCAGCTCCCCGGGGTCGAGCCGTCCCTCCGCGTCCCGCAGGACGACCAGCCACTGCGCGTCCTCCGCGTCGTCCTCCCCGGCCAACGCGTCCCGCACCAGCTGCGGCTCCTCCGCCACCCCGAACCGCTCCCCGAGCGCCTCCGCCACTTCCTCGGCGGCATCCCGGTCGGGCAGCACCAGCACATGTCTCACATCACTCACGCCCCCATTCTCCGGCACCCGACACCACGGATGGCCCCCCTCGGGCACCCACCCGCACCACCGGCGACGACCGCCCCCTCCCTGACGCGCTCACCGCCCGGCCCTGCCGAAATCCCGCACCTCCGGCACCCGCTCCAGCCCGATCCCGAACCGCTCCCGGTACACCGCCAGCACTTCCTCGTCCGTCGCCAGATCCCGCACCTCACGCGTCCCGTCCGCCGCCGTCACCGTGAGGCGTCGGCCGCTGAGCGTGATCCTGCCCCCGTCCTCGGCGACCCGCGAACACACCAGCGACCGCGTGAAGTGCGACCCCGACGACGTGCTGTGCCACCACGCGCCCGCCACGAAGTCACGGAGCACCCGGGGCCGGACCTCCAGGCGGTACTGGCGTTCGCCGTTCATGACGACGTCCAGGTCCGCCGCCTCGGCCGCCGCGACCCCACCGCCCCGTACCCCCGCCGCGTCCGGCGCCGCCTCCACGATCCGGAACGTGCCCGCGGGATCCGCCTGCTCGTCCCGCACTCCGATCGCCAGCGGCCGGTGACTGTTCGACCCGAAGCCGACGTCGGCCAGCCAGTCGCCACCGTCCACCGTCCGCACCCGCAGCGCGAGATGGTCGTACGGGATGCCGAGGCGCCCCTCCTCCCCGTACACCCGGGCCGCGAGCAACGTCACGTCGAAGCCCAGCGCACCGAGCAACGCTCCGAAGGCGCCGTTGAGTTCGTAGCAGAACCCTCCCCTGTTCGCCCCCACCACCTTGTCCAGCAGCCGCTTCTCCTCCAGCACGATCTCCTCGCCGAGATGCACCGACAGGTTCTCGAAGGGCACGGCCCGTAGATGGCACAGCTGAAGCTCGCGCAGGGCGTCCGTGGTGGGCCGCGCCGGGCGGCCGGCTCCCAGACGACGGAGGTAGGCGTCGACCTGTACAGAATCCATGCCTTCAGTCTCCGCCACACCCCCCTCGTCCACCCCCGCCCGCGACCGACCTCAGCCATCCGTCACCCTCTCCCTCCCGGACCTCAACCTCCCACCACGCTCAGCTCCTCCTCCGTGCCGGCGACCGCCAGCGCCCCGTCCACGTCCGTGCGCAGCACCACCGCGCCCTGGGCCCGCAGCGCCGCGACCGTGCCGGGAGCCGGGTGGCCGTACGGGTTGTCACGGCCGCAGGAGATCAGCGCCAGCCGCGGGGCCACCCTCCGTATGAGTTCCGGATCCTGGTAGGCCGAGCCGTGGTGAGCCACCTTGAGCACGTCCACGCCGGCCAGAGACGCGCCCGCCGGTGACCTCAACAGCGCCTGCTGTGCCGGGGGTTCGAGATCGCCGAGCAACAGGAACCGCAACCCGCCCGACCGCACGAGCAACGTGACGCTGGCGTCGTTCGGCCCCTCCGGTTCCGGTGTCGCAGGCCCTCCCCCGACCCCCGGCGGCGAACTCGGGGGCGGCCACACGACCTGCCAGGCCAGCGCCCCCGTCCGCCGTTCCTCCCCCGCGACCGCGTGCGTGACCGGGATGTGCCGCCGCGCCGCCTCCCTCCGGACGAACTCCACCTGATCCACCGGCTCTTCGAACCCCGTCGTCTCGATCGCGCCCACGGCCCGTCCCCGCAGCACCCCGGGCAGACCCGCCACATGGTCGGCGTGGAAGTGGGTCAGCACGACCAAGGGGATTCGGGTGATCCCGAGGGTGCGCAGGCACCGGTCGACGAGCGCCGGGTCGGGCCCGGCATCGACCACCACACCGGTGCCGTCGCCCGCCGCGAGCACCGTCGCGTCGCCCTGCCCCACATCACAGACCGCGAACCGCCAGCCCGGCGGTGGCCACCCCGTGACCACCCGGGTCAGCGGCGGCGGCTGCACCACCACCAGCACGAGCAGCACCCCGCACACCCCGCACCACCACGGGTGCCGCAGCAACCGCCGCCCGGCCAGGACGAACACCCCCGTGACCACGGCGAGCAGCGCCGCCCCGCCCCAGCTGCCCGGCCAGTCCACCCCGGAGCCGGGCAGCGCGGCCCCGGTGCGGGCGACGTCCGCGATCCAGCCGGCCGGCCAACTCGCGCACCACGCCAGCACCTTGGCCACCGGCAACGCCACGGGCGCCGTCGCCAGCGCCGCGAACCCCAGCACCGTGGCCGGCGCCACGGCGAACTCAGCGAGCAGATTGCACGGCACCGCCACCAGACTCACCCGCGCCGACAGCACCGCCACGACCGGCGCGCACAAGGCCTGCGCGGCACCGGCGGCCGCCAGTGCCTCGGCCAGTCGCGGGGGTACCCGCCGCCGTTGCAGTGCCGCGCTCCAGCGGGGCCCGATCGTCAGCAGGGCCCCGGTGGCCAGCACGGACAGCAGGAACCCGTAACTGCGGGCCAGCCAGGGGTCGTACAGCACCAGCAGCAGTACGGCCGTCGCCAGCGCCGGGATCAGCGATCTGCGGCGTCCGGTCGCCAGCGCCAGCAGGACGACCGCTCCGCAGGCCGCGGCCCGCAGCACGCTCGGATCCGGCCGGCACACCACGACGAAGGCCAGCGTGAGCACTCCGCCCAGCACCGCCGTCGTCCGCAGCGGAATGCCGAGCCGCGGCGCGAGGCCTCTGCGCTCGACGCGCTGAGCCAGGCCAGGCGGTCCGATGAGCAGGGCGAGGATGATCGTGAGGTTGCTCCCGGAGACGGCGAGCGTGTGGGTGAGGTCGGTGGCCTTGAACGCCTCGTCCAGCTCCGGCGGGATCCGCGAGGTGTCCCCGACGACCAGCCCCGGCAACAGCGCCCGGGCATCACCGGCCAACGGCTCCGTGGCCGCCCGCAGCCCAGCCCGCAGCCGCCCAGCGAACCGCTGCACCCCCGACGGCTCCGCCACCACCTCCGGCCCCGCCCGACCCGCGACCCTCGCCACCCCCGCGACCCGGTCCCCCTCCACCATCGTGGGCGCCAGCCGCGCACTCACCCGCACCCGAGTGGAAGGCAACAACCGAAGCCACGCCGCCGCCCCGGGCCCGACGCCCGCGCCGCCGCCCCGATCACCCCGTCCCGCCCGACCGCCGACCCCCTCCGGCCTCTTTCCGCCTCGGCCACTCCCCCACCCCGACCCCACGTCGACGATCACCAGCACCGGCGTCCGCGTCGCCACCGTCGTCCCGTCGGCCTCCTCGACCCTCCGCACCTCCGCGCCGATCAGCACGGAGGCCGGTGCCATGTGATCCCCCTTGACCCGCGGTCGGGTGAGCCGGGGATCGGAGGTGACCTCGATCTCGGCAGTCACGGTGGCGTACTCCCGCACCAGCCCGGGAACCGGCCCCCGGCGCAGGTCGGCGCCGTGCAGCCCGGCGGAGGCGGCGGCCGCGGCGACGCACAGCAGCACGGCGGCGATCGCCACGCGTCGCCCCGCACGTCCGCGCCACAGCAGGAGCACGACCCCCGCGACCAGACACCCGGCGGCGACACCGGTGACCCACTCCGGCGCGGCGTCCAGCATCGACGCCGCCGTCACCCAGGCGGCCAGCGCCGGCGGCACGAGTCGTAGATCGGTCGGCCCTTCGTGCCGCGGGTCGGCCGCTCCCAGCCGGGCGTCTGCCGTGGCGTGCACAGCAGGACGCGGAGGGGCCGGTGCCGACGGGCGCGTCGAAGGCCCCGGGAGGCCGCTCATGGCCGTACGAGATTCCGGAGGTCGGCGAAGCGGCGTTCGCCGATGCCGTTGACCTCGCGCAGTTCGTCCACCGAGCGGAAACCGCCGTGCTGGGTGCGGTAGTCGACGATGTGCTGGGCCAGCACCGGGCCGACGCCGGGAAGCGTGTCGAGCTGGTCCACGGTCGCCGTGTTGAGGGAAACGGGCGCAGCGGGCCCGGCCCCAGGCACGGAACCCCCCGAACCGGCCGCGCCTCCGGCCACTCCGGCCGAGCCTCCGGCTACTCCCGCCGCCCCCGCCGGGGCGCCCACGACGACCTGCTCACCGTCCACCAGGAAGCGGGCCCGGTTGAGGCCGGTGGTGTCCGTACCCGGCCGCACTCCGCCGGCCGCGCGGAGGGCGTCCGCGACCCGCGACCCCGCCGGGAGCCGGCGAATGCCGGGTTCGCGGACCTTGCCGCTGACGTCCACCACGATCTCGGCCGTCGCCGTACCGGCCACGCTCGGCGCACCGCTCGCGGCACCGGGCCCTGCCTCCTCACGCCGCTCCTCGAAAGGCACCGCGGCCCGCACGACCTCCGGTGCCCGCACCGACTGCGGGCGGCCGCTCCAGAAGTGCTGCACGGCGAAACCGGCCGCGACCACGAGCAGCACGGTCAGCGCGACGACGCTCCGCCGCTCCAGACCACACCTGGCCTGAAGCCACACCGGCACCCGCTCCCGCACGGCAAGCCCGACCCGCCCCCGCCAATCCCCAGCCCCGGCCCCCGAAGCCGACGCCGACGCCAAGGCCGACTCCGAATCCGAGCCCGAGCCCGAGCCCGAGCCCGACGGAGGATCCACCCAAGCCTGCGACGCCCCCGGAGCCCCGAACTCATCCCGCCCCCCGCCCGGCTCCACCCCCCGTTCAGCGAAGATGACCTCCGCGCGCCGCCGAAGCTCCTCGGCCGACGCATACCGCTGCCGTGCCCGGCCCCTGGTCGCAGGAGGGCGGCGATGGCGGGTGCGGACATCCGAGGCGGGGCCACGGCCCGGCCCGCTGGAGGGAGTCGCTGTGCGTGAACGTGATCGAAGTGCCATGCGACGAGGATCGGGCACCTCGCCCACCCGCGATGATCTTGCTCAATTCCCGGGGACAACCACCCAGTTGTGGATAACTCCGCCCCTCACACGAGTGACGGCCACCCAACCGAACCGAACCCACCGGACCCAACCCGACCCGACCGGACCTCTGCCCCGCCGAGCCACCGTCACCGTCACCGTCACCGAGGCGAGACCACAGCCCCCAACAACCCAGGCCCCGTATGCGCCCCGATCACCGCTCCGACCTCGCTCACATGCAGGTCCGCCAGCCCGGGCACCCGCGCCCGGAGCCGGTCCGCCAGGGCCGACGCCCGGTCGGGGGCGGCGAGATGGTGCACCGCGATGTCGACCTGGGCGCTCCCCGCCCGGTCGGCCACGATCTCCTCCAGGCGCGCGATCGCCTTCGACGCCGTACGCACCTTCTCCAGCGGTTCGATGCGGCCGCCCGACAGCTGAAGCAGCGGTTTGACCGCGAGCGCGGAGCCGAAGAGGGCCTGCGCCGCCCCGATCCGGCCACCGCGGCGCAGATAGTCGAGGGTGTCGACGTAGAAGTAGGCGGAGGTGCCCGCGGCCCGCTTCTCCGCCGCCGTGACCGCCTCGTCCACCGTGCCCCCCGCCTCCGCGGCCTCCGCCGCCGCGAGCGCGCAGAAGCCGAGTGCCATGGCGATCATCCCGGTGTCCACCACCCGCACCGGCACCGGCGCCTCGCGGGCCGCGAGGACGGCCGCGTCGTAGGTGCCGGAGAGCTCGGCGGAGAGGTGAAGGGAGACGATTCCGGTGGCACCGGTCTCGGCCACCCTGCGATAGGTCTCCGCGAAGAGCTGCGGGCTCGGGCGGGAGGTGGTGACCGGACGGCGCTTCTGGAGCGCCTGGGCCAGGGACCGGGTCGAGATCTCGGTGCCCTCTTCGAGTGCCTGGTCGCCGAGGACCACGGTCAGCGGAACCGCCGTGATGCCGTGACGCTCCATCGTCCGCGGCGGCAGGTAGGCCGTTGAATCGGTGACGATCGCGACATGGCGGGACATGAGCTGGAGGTTACCTGGCGTAGCGCCTGGGCGGCAGTCCGACCCCTCCCGGCCGGGAAGGCCGTGGCCGGATCAAGTCGTGCTCTCGGGGCGGGGCTTCTTCTGCCAGGGGTAGGTGGGACGGGTGGTCGGCGGAGTGATGGCGGCGGCCTGTGTCGGTTCCTCGGCCGTACGGGACCGGGGGGTCTCCGGCCAGGTCTGCTGGGAACCGGAGCCGTCGGCGGCGGGGGCCTCGGGCCAGGGGCGTGGCGAGGACGGCGCGGCGGCGGGGTCCGACGGCTCGGCCGTGGTCCAGTGCCGTAGCGCGCCGGCCTCCATGTCGATCTGGGTGCTCAGTGAGTCCAGGTCGTCGTCCGCGAAACGGCGGGCCCGGTCACGCGCGGCCCAGCGCAGGGAGTCCGCGGACCGGGTGATGGTCTCGGTGCGCTCGCGCAGGGCGGGCAGCCGCTCGGCGAGGGTCGCGCGGTCCGGTTCGGACTCCAGTCGGCGCAGTTCGCCGTCCAGTTCATGACCGTGCGCACTCAGCCGCTCGAAGAGGGCGAGGGACTCCCTGAGGGACTCGTCCTCGGCCACGCCCGCGTGCAGCGCGTCCTGGGTGGCACGCATGGACGTGCGCAGTTTCAGCCGCAGTTGGGCGACCTCGCCCGCCGGGCCCGGCTGCACCATGGACTTGGCGCGCAGGGTGTGATCCTCGACGGTGCGCCGGGCCTGGGTGATCGTGCGGTCCACGCCCCGCTTGGCGGCGCCGACGGCCTTCACCGTGGCGTAGGCACCCAGCACCAGGAAGAAGACGAAAAGCAGAGCGACGACCGTCAACAGTGCCTCCACAACACTCCTCCTCCGACCGGGCGCGGGACGCCGCGCCGCTCTTCAACGGTAAACGCGACGGGCAGGCCCGAAGTTCCAGAGGAACCCCGAACCTGCCCGCACCCGACCCTTAAGGGGTCTTACGCCGGAACGATGTTCACCAGCTTCGGCGCCCGCACGATCACCTTGCGGATACCCGCCCCGTCCAGCGCCGCCACGACCTTGTCGTCGGCCAGCGCCACCTTCTCCAGCTCCTCGTCGGAGATGGTCGGCGAGACCTCCAGGCGGGCCTTGACCTTGCCCTTGATCTGCACGACGCAGGTCACGGTCTCGTCCACGACGTACGCCGGGTCGGCGACGGGGAAGTCCTGGTGGACCACCGAGTCGGTGTGCCCCAGCTTGCGCCACAGCTCCTCGGCGATGTGCGGGGCCAGCGGAGCGACCAGCAGCACCAGCGACTCGGCGACCGACCGCGGCACCGCGCCGCCCGCCTTGGTCAGGTGGTTGTTCAGCTCGGTGACCTTGGCGATGGCGGTGTTGAACCGCATGCCCTCCAGATCGCCGCGCACCCCGTCGATGGCCTTGTGCAGCGCCCGCAGGGTGTCCTCGTCGGCCTCGGTGTCGACGACGGTCACCTCACCGGTGGCCTCGTCGACGACGTTGCGCCACAGCCGCTGCAACAGCCGGTACTGGCCGACCACCGCGCGCGTGTCCCACGGCCGGGAGACGTCCAGCGGGCCCATGGCCATCTCGTACAGGCGCAGGGTGTCGGCGCCGTACTCCTCGCAGATGGACTCGGGGGTGACCGCGTTCTTCAGGGACTTGCCCATCTTGCCCAGCAGCTTGGTGACCTTCTCGCCCTGGTGGTAGAAGGCGCCGTCGCGCTCCTCCACCTCCTCGGCGGGCACCGGGAAGCCACGGCTGTCGCGGTAGACGAAGGCCTGGATCATGCCCTGGTTGAACAGCTTGTGGAACGGCTCCGCGGAGGAGACGTGGCCCAGGTCGAACAGCACCTTGGACCAGAAGCGCGCGTACAGCAGGTGCAGCACGGCGTGCTCGGCGCCACCCACGTACAGGTCGACGCCGCCGTGCGGCTGGCCCTCGCGCGGGCCCATCCAGTACTGCTCGATCTCGGGGTCGACCAGCTTCTGGTCGTTGTGCGGGTCCAGGTAGCGCAGCTCGTACCAGCAGGAACCGGCCCAGTTGGGCATGGTGTTGGTCTCGCGCCGGTACTTCCGCGGGCCGCGCCCGTCGCCCAGGTCCAGGGTGACGTTCACCCAGTCCTCGTTGCGGGACAGCGGGGTCTCCGGGGAGGTGTCCGCGTCGTCCGGGTCGAAGGTGCGGGGCGAGTAGTCCTCGACCTCGGGCAGCTCCAGCGGCAGCATCGACTCGGGCAGCGAGTGCGCGATGCCATCCTCGTCGTAGACGATCGGGAAGGGCTCGCCCCAGTAGCGCTGCCGGCTGAACAGCCAGTCGCGCAGCCGGAAGTTGACGGTGCCCTCGCCGACGCCGGACCGCTCCAGCCACTCGGTGATGCGCGCCTTGGCCTCGGCGACCGGCAGGCCGTCCAGGGAGACGCCCGCGCCGGAGGAGTTGATGATCTTCGCGTCGTACGAGGCGAAGGCGTCCTCCCACGTGGAGGTGTCCGTGCCGCGGCCGTCGGTCGGTTCGACGATGCAGGTGATCGGCAGCTCGAAGGCGCGCGCGAACTCGAAGTCGCGCTGGTCGCCCGCCGGAACGGCCATGATCGCGCCGGTGCCGTAGCCCATCAGCACGTAGTCGGCGATGAAGACGGGGATCTGCTCGCCGTTGACCGGGTTGGTGGCGTACGAGCCGATGAAGACGCCGGTCTTGTCCTTGGCCTCGGCCTGGCGCTCCACGTCGGACTTGGAGGCGGCCTGCGCGCGGTACGCGGCGACGGCCTCGGCCGGGGTGGCATGACCGCCGGTCCACACGTCGTGGGTGCCCTCCGGCCAGGCGGCCGGGGTGAACTTCTCGACCAGCGGGTGCTCGGGGGCCAGCACCATGTAGGTCGCGCCGAACAGGGTGTCGGGGCGGGTGGTGAAGACGGTGATCTTCTCACCGTCGATCGGGAAGTCGACGCGGGCGCCCTCGGAGCGGCCGATCCAGTTGCGCTGCTGCAGCTTGATGGCCTCGGGCCAGTCCAGGGCGTCCAGGTCGTCCAGCAGGCGGTCCGCGTAGGCGGTGATCCGCATGTTCCACTGGCGCAGCTTGGCCTTGAAGACGGGGAAGTTGCCGCGCTCGGAACGGCCGTCGGCGGTGACCTCCTCGTTGGCCAGCACGGTGCCCAGGCCGGGACACCAGTTGACGGGCGCGTCGGAGGCGTAGGCCAGGCGGAACTCGCCCAGGACGTCGGCGCGCTCGGCGGCGGTCAGCTCGTTCCACGCGCGCGTGTGACCCGGTACGGCGCGCTCACCGGACTCGAACTGGGCGACCAGCTCGGCGATCGGGCGGGCCTTCCTGGCCTCGTCGTCGTACCAGGAGTTGAAGATCTGCAGGAAGATCCACTGGGTCCACTTGTAGTACTCGGGGTCGATCGTGGCGAACGACCGGCGCTTGTCGTGGCCCAGGCCCAGCCGGCGCAGCTGGGTCTTCATGTTCTCGATGTTGGCCTCGGTGGAGACCCGCGGGTGCGTGCCGGTCTGCACGGCGTACTGCTCGGCGGGCAGGCCGAAGGCGTCGAAGCCCAGGGTGTGCAGGACGTTGTGGCCGGTCATCCGCTGGAAGCGGGCGAAGACGTCGGTGGCGATGTAACCCAGCGGGTGGCCGACGTGCAGGCCCGCACCGGAGGGGTACGGGAACATGTCCATGATGAACTTCTTGGGCTTGGCGACCAGCTCGGGGTCGCCCGCCAGGTCACCCTTGGGGTTCGGTGCGGCGTACGTACCCTCGGCGTCCCAGAAGTCCTGCCAGCGTGCCTCGATCTCGGCCGCGACGGCGGCCGTGTAGCGGTGCGGCGCGGCCACCTCGGCGGCAGCGGCGGGGTTCGTCTCGCTCATGATCCTTAAGCTCCATCGATCGTCTCTGCCGGCGGCTGTCTCGTCCGGAAACGAAAAATCCCCTCGCACAGGAGGGGACGCCGCGCTGACTCCGACCGGCCGGCTCGTCCGGCGGTCGGGACTGATCAGCGCGGCCCGCTAAGCAGAAGGCGTACGGCACGCATGGCGTCAGGGTACCGCAGCCATTGAGCAAGCTGCGACGCACATACGTATGCCTCCTATGCCCCCGGACATCGGGTACCGAACTGAACAAACGTCAAAAGTTACTCCGCGTAACACCCCCTAAAGGGACAACACAACGACCCCACGGCCTTTTGGTAACAGCGCAATAACTCAAACCCCGTACCGATCGGTATGGCTCCACTTAGAGTGCGGCAGCGGGACCGCCTACCCGAACTGCTCGGAGTTGCCCCCATGAACCCTCGTCGAAGTAACAGCTCGCTCCCCAGGCCCGGCCGCTCGGCCTACGGCATGGCGACGGCTGTCGCTCTGCTCTTCATACCCGTGTTCGTGCTGGTAGGAGGTGACACCGTCCGTGACTTCCTGAACTTCGGCGCGGGCGTGCTGTGCCTCGTCTCCCTCAGCTGCTCGGTGATCTGGGGCCTGGTCGCCCAGGACCGGATCTTCCTCAACCCCAAACAGCGGATCATCGGCCAGGCCGTCCACCGCACGACCGCCGTCGGCTCGATCGCGTTCCTGCTGCTGCACATCACCACGAAGGTCGCCCTCGACCACACGCAGCTGATCGGCGCGCTCATCCCGTTCTCGCTCGGCGTCACCGGAATCGGAGGTCTGATCGGCCTCGGTTCGCTGGCCGGGCTGCTGATGATCTTCGTGGGCATCACCGGCGCCCTGCGCAACCAGTTCGCCTCCCCGGCACCGGTCGCGGCCCGCTGGCGCGCCATGCACATGCTGGCCTATCCGGCCTGGTGCTTCGCCCTGATCCACGGACTCTACGCGGGTCGCCAGGCGAAGCCGATCTTCGTGATCCTCTACGGCCTCTCCCTGGCCGGCGTCATGGCCGCGCTCGCCCTGCGCTCGGCGCCCCGCCCGGTCAAGCGCAAGGTCGCCGACCGCATCCAGGCGATCCTGGGCACCGAGGAGCGGCCGGGCCGCGATGAGCTGGACGCGAGCCGGGCCAGGGTCGCCGAGGCCTCCTCCGCCACGCTGCCCGGCTACGAGAACGCCCGCACCGCACAGCCACGCGCGACACCCTCCTACGCCGCCCCCGCCCCGGAGCCGGAGCCCGCGAACGGCTTCGCGGCCGCCTACCGGGCCGTCACCCCGACGTCGCGCATCCCGCAGCAGCCGTCGTACGGCACCGCCGACCAGACCGCCCGCATGGACCTGCCGATGGACATGCAGGCCACCGAGGCCATGCCCCGCTACGACAGCGGCGGCAGCACCTCGGGCAGCTGGCCGATCCCGTCGCCGCCCCCGGTCGGCGAGGCGCCTCCGTCGGCCTACGACCCGCTCCAGGACACCGGATACAACATCCCGACCTACCGCAATGCGGACACGTCCGGATACGGCACGAGTGACGTGTACGACACCGGTGAGTCGAACACCGTTTCCGGCGCGTACTACTCGAACGACACGTACAACAGCGGTCCCGCCACTGATCCAACGCCCGGTGAGTCCTACGACTTCGGTGCACCGGGCTCGGGCGAACCTTGGAACATGCCTTCCGGAGGCTATAGGTGAACGAGGCCCTGCCCGACGTCCCAGAAGTCCGCGTGGTCGGTCTTCCTCAGCTCACGTCGGGCTTCGACCTTGTCGAAAGACTCGATCTGCCCATGCACCTGAAGGTGCACGGGCCGCTCGAACCCCTGGGCGGCGAGCAACTCGCGAAGCTCGCCGAGAACATCAACCTGAAGGGCCGCGGCGGCGCGGGCTTCCCCTTCCACAAGAAGCTGCGCTCGGTCGCCGAGGCGGCCATCAAGCGCGGGGTACGACCGGTCGTCGTCGTCAACGGCAGCGAGGACGAACCGGCCTGCCGCAAGGACACGGTGCTCATCAACCGTGCCCCGCACCTCATCCTGGACGGCGCCCTGCTGGCCGCCGAGGCCCTGGGTGCCCGCACGCTCGTGATCGGGGTCACCCGCGAGTCCACGCAGCGCTCCATGGAGGCCGCGCTCGCCGAACGCGGCCTGAGCAACGGCCGTAGATCGGCTCTCCGCGCGCGCGTGCAGCGCAACCCCGTCCGTATGGTCACCGGAGCCGCGGCCTCGCTGATCCGCTCCATCGACGGCGGCCCGGCGATCCCGCCCGGCCGCAAGGTCAGCGCCTCCCAGAACGGCGTCGGCGGCGCCCCGACCCTGCTGTCGAACGCGGAGACCTTCGCGCAACTGGCGATCGCCGCCCGCATCGGCCCCGAGCGCTACGGCAACACCGGCCTGTACGACGAGCCGGGCACCGTCATGCTCACCGTCTCCGGAGCGGTCGCCCGCCCCATGGTCATCGAGGTCCCCACGGGCGTACCCCTGCGCTACGTCCTCCAGCTGGCCGGCGCCCCGCCGGTCCCGCAAGGTGTGCTGACCGGCGGCTACCACGGCAAGTGGATCGACGCGGCGACGGTCAACGAGGCGATCGTCTCCCGCAACTCCCTGGACGCGGTGGGCGGGGCGCTCGGCGCCGGCGCGATCCTGCCGATCACTCAGGACACCTGCCCGCTGGGCGAGTCCCTGATGGTGGCCAAGTGGCTGGCCGAGGAGAGCGCGGGCCAGTGCGGCCCCTGCTACCTCGGGCTGCCGGCCGCCGCGCGCGGCATGGAGGACATCCTCAACGGCGGCGGTCCGGCCGCCCTGGAGGCGCTCAAGCAGGTCGCCAAGAACGTGAAGCGGCGCGGCGCGTGCTCGCACCCGGACGGCTCCGCGATGTTCCTGGAGTCGACCATCAAGGCGTTCACCGACGACCTCGCCGCCCACGTCCTCGGAAACGGCTGCGGACGGCCCGTGGAGGGCGTTCTGCCGCTCTTCGAGGGCGGCAAGACCCCGGTGGGCATCCCGGGCGGCGGCGAGGCCGAGGAGAACGGCCCCAGCCGTCAGAAGATCTACGTCGACTGGACGCTGTGCCGCGGCCACGGCCTGTGCGCCGACATCCTCCCGGAGGTCTTCGAACTCGGCGCCGACGGCTTCCCCACGGTCGCCCAGGCCCAGGTCCCCCGCTACGCCGAGGCGAAGGCCCTGCGCGCGGTGCGCCGCTGCCCCGCCCTCGCCCTGCGCCTGGAGGAATCGGCCCCCCGCGACAACGGCCAGTCCCGCAACCTCCCGGTCCTCTCCCAGGGCCGCGGCCGCCGGGCGCTGGGCCGCTGAGCCGACCGCACGAAGGGGCCGCCCGATCCGGGCGGCCCCTTCGGCGTTCGTTCGTGGAGCACGAGGACAACTGCCCCTGGAAACGCAAGAATCCCGCCGGATCTTTCGATCCGGCGGGATCTTTCTGTGGAGCTAAGGAGAATTGAACTCCTGACCTCCTGCATGCCATGCAGGCGCTCTACCAACTGAGCTATAGCCCCTTGCTTGGTGTCCCCCGGGTTTCCCCCCGGCGACGACGCCAACATTAACCGGCCCCGGGGCGGAACACCAAATCGTTTCCGGCCCCCACCGGACGAACCGGTCAAGCCGTCACGAACGAGTAGAAACGCTTGAGTGTGCAGTGCTCCTCGAGGAGTCGGCCGTAGATCGGCTCACCCTCGAGTTCGCGGTACGTCTCGATCGGGTCGCCTTTTATGATCAGCGCCCGCGCGCATTCCTCGCACCAGTACTGGTAGTCGGGATTGAGCGGCTCCATGTCCCGGACGATCGGCGTCCCGCTGCCGCACCAATCGCACTTTCGCCTGTGTGCACCCATCGATCAGCTCCAGCTGTGGCCGCAGGCCGTGCACACGTAGGAGATTCCGCCGTTGTCACCGAGGACTTGGGCGACATGCAGGGAACCGCAGGAAGGGCAGGTGAGCCGGGTGACCGTGTCCCGTGTCGACGCTGCTTCAAGGAGGTGGCCGACCTCCTTGAGGATGCTCGCAGGCATCACTGCTCCCTCCCGTCGGGCCGCGCTCCCTTCCGGCCGTTTGATTCTGCCACGGCCGGACCAATACGGTCAGCGACGCCTCAGTACCAGTCCGGACACGGCCCCCAGGGCGGCCGTCCCGGCCAGCGCGAACATGCACGCCGACAGCGCCTCCGCAGAGGTATACGCCTCCAGGGCCCCGAGTGACTCAAGCCGGTTCAGGAACAGTGTGCCGAACGCCGCGACTCCGGTCAGCTGGCCGAGCTGGGTGACCGTGGCGAGCAGCCCGCTGGCGTCCGCCGCGTCCTCGGGCCGCACCGTGGCCAGCGCCCGGGTCAGGGTGGGGCTGAAGGCGAGCGCGAGCCCGACGCCGACCCCTGCGTACGACACGTACACCCATGCCCCGCCGTCGCCGCCGCCGTCGAGCGCCAGGCCGACCCCGGCCACGGCAAGCGCGGTGAGCAGGAACCCGGTCGGTGCCAGGGCGCGCTGCCAGGCGGCGGGCCAGCGTCGCCAGGTCAGTCCGACCACGCCGAAGACGACCGCGGTCGGCGCGAAGGTGAGTCCGGCGCGCAGGGCGCTGTAGCCGAGGCCGCCCTGGACGTGCAGCGTGAGTACGAACAGGAAGCCCCCGTTGACCGCCATGGCAGCCAGGATCCGCAGGACGGCGAGGCCCATGCCGGGGTGGCGCAGCACCCGGGGCGCGATCAGCGGGTCGCCGCCGCGCCGGGCGAGCCCGGACTCGTACCGCCAGAACACCGCGAACAGCACGGCGGCCGTGCCCAGCGACAGCCACGACCACAGCGGCCAGTCCTCCTCCTGCCCGAGCACCAGCGGCACCGTGAACAGCGATACGGCCGCGCCCAGCAGAACCAGTCCCGGCAGGTCCATGCCGCGTCCGCGCTCCCGCTCGCCCCCGCGCTCCCGGGGCAGGACGCGCCGGCCGATGATCAGGAGGACGGCACCGACGGGCACGTTCACCAGGAACACCGGCCGCCAGCCCGTGCCCAACAGGTCGGCGCTGACCAGGACTCCGCCGAGTATCTGCCCGGCGGCGGCGCCGACGGCGAGGACCGCCGAGTACGCGCCGAGCGCCTTCACCCTCGCCTCGCCGACGAAGTTCCGCTGGATGAGGCTGAGCACCTGCGGGATCATCACCGCCGAGCCGGCACCCTGGATCAGCCGGAAGACGATGAGTTCCGTGGCGCCCTGCGCGAGACCGCAGGCCAGCGAGGCGGCGGTGAACAGCGCCATCCCGGCGAGGTGGACCCTGCTGTGCCCGAACCGGTCGCCGAGCCGGGCCCCGGTGATCAGCAGCACGGAGTACGTGATGGTGTATCCGGCGACCACCAGCTGCAACTCCGCGCCGGACGCGTGGAGTTCGGTACCGATGGTGGGGGCCGCGACGTTCACGATGAAGACGTCGAGCAGCGCCATGAACAGGGCGGCGAGCACGACGGCGAGCAGCGGCCCGGGGCCTTTGTCAGTGCCGGGTGCTTCACTGATCGCAGTGCTGGGAACGGGTGCTGCACCCGCTCCGGAACGGGGAGTTGTCGTCATGCCGTCGAGCGTGACGCCGCTCCGGTACGGGTGCCGAGAGCCCATTGATGCTGGTACTGACAGCACCTGGCAGCGCACGGGCCGGGCGTCGACGATGGGGGATGTGACGATGGGGACGACACAGCGCCGCCGACCTGAGCTGGCCGCCTTCCTGCGCAGCAGACGGGCGCGGGTGACACCGGCGGACGTGGGGATGCCACCGGGCCTGCGGCGCCGTACACCGGGGTTACGGCGTGAGGAGGTCGCCCAGCTCTCCGGGGTGGGCGTGACCTGGTACACGTGGCTGGAGCAGGGCCGCCCGATCAACGCCTCCGCGCAGGTGCTGGACGCCGTGGCCCGCACCCTGCTTCTCGATCCGCCGGAGCGGGAGCATCTGTACCACCTGGCGGACGTGCCGTACTCCGCCGTGCCGGAGGCCGCCGCGCAGACCGTGAGCCCGGAGGTACGGGGCATCATCGACGCCCTCGCACCACGCCCGGCGGTGGTGTACAACTCGCGGTTCGACATCCTGGCCGCCAACGACGTCTACCGCACTCTGTTCGAAGTGCCGCTGCTGCAGAGCTCCGGTCGCCTCCCCAACGCGCTGTGGGGGCTGTTCACCGCGGCGGAGGACGACTGCCCGCTGGTGTTCCGGGAGACGGAGCTGCCGGTGATGGTCGCGACCCTGCGCGCGACCTACGGAGTGCATGCCGGCGAGCCCGCCTGGGAGGGCTTCATAGGCAAGCTGTCCGCGGCGAGTCCGCTGTTCGCCCGGCTGTGGGAGAGCGGCGACGTGGCGGAGCCCGGACGGCGTGTGAAGACGTTCCGGCATGCGGCGGTGGGCGAGCTGCGGATGACGTCGGTTTCGCTGTCGATCCACGGGATGCCGGAGTGCCGGATCGTCGTCTACACGCCGGACGACGAGGAGACGGCGCGGCGGACGGCCCGTCTGATGGAAATGAAAAATCCCGCCCACTAGGGACGGGATCTTCATCAACTGATCTTTGACAACTCAAGAGTGTCGATCTGTGGAGCTAAGGAGAATTGAACTCCTGACCTCCTGCATGCCATGCAGGCGCTCTACCAACTGAGCTATAGCCCCAAGCTTTGTTCTTCCCGCTCGGCGGGGCGAACAAGAAGAACTTTAGCCTGCGACCTGCCGGAAAGTGAAATCCGATCAGTCGTCGTCCCCGAGCACCGGTTCCGGCAGGGTGCCGGCGTTGTGCTCGAGGAGCCGCCAGCCACGAGCGCCCTCGCCGAGGACGGACCAGCAGCAGTTGGAGAGGCCGCCGAGGCTCTCCCAGCTCCCGGCCTCCAGGCCGAGGAGGCGGCCGATGGTGGTGCGGATGGTGCCGCCGTGGCTGACCACCACGAGGGTGCCCCCGTCGGGGAGCTTGTCGGCGTGCCGGAGCACCACGGGGGCGGCGCGGTCGGCCACCTCGGTCTCCAGCTCGCCGCCGCCGCGGCGGACCGGCTCGCCGCGCTTCCACGCGGCGTACTCCTCGCCGTAGGAGGCGATGATCTCCTCGTGCGTCAGCCCCTGCCAGGCGCCCGCGTACGTCTCGCGCAGGCCCTCGTCGTGGCTGACGTCGAGGCCGGTGAGCACGGCGAGCTCGGCGGCCGTGTGGGCGGCCCGCTGGAGGTCCGAGGCGATGATGGCGTCGGGCTTCAGGGAGGCGAGCAGCCGGGCGGCGCGGCGGGCCTGGGCGACACCGGTCTCGGTGAGGGCGACGTCGGTGGTGCCCTGGAAGCGGCGTTCCACGTTCCAGGAGGTCTGGCCGTGCCGCCACAGGATGACGCGGCGGCCGCGGCCGCCCCGCTTCGCGTCCGTCACCTCACCGGTGGCGCTCATCGCCAGTCACCACCGAGGTCGGCGGACTCCTCGGCGGCCTGAAGCTCGGCGTGCTCGGCGGCCTTGCCGCGGGTGGCCTTGGCGTCCTCGGGCAGGTCCAGCTCGGGGCAGTCCTTCCACAGCCGCTCCAGGGCGTAGAAGACACGCTCCTCGCTGTGCTGGACGTGGACGACGATGTCGACGTAGTCGAGCAGGATCCAGCGGGCGTCCCGGTCGCCCTCGCGGCGGACCGGCTTGGCGCCGAGCTCCTTCTGCAGGCGCTCCTCGATCTCGTCGACGATCGACTTGACCTGGCGGTCGTTGGGCGCGGAGGCCAGCAGGAAGGCGTCCGTGATCGACAGCACGTCGCTCACGTCGTAGGCGATGATGTCGTGCGCGAGCTTGTCGGCAGCCGCCTGCGCGGCGGTGTGGATGAGCTCGATGGAGCGGTCAGTGGCGGTCACTACACGGCTTTCGGTCGGCGGTCACTTGACCTCAAGGGTCTCACGGACCGCCGAGCACACCCCATGTGATTAAGGGACCGCCAGGTGGGCCGGGTCGCGGACGTCCGCGACCCGGCCTTCCGGGGCCGCTACGAGGACGGCTTGTAGTTCTGGCCGAGGACCACGGAGACGTTCGCGTTCGAGGTGGTCCTGCCCTTGCTGACGGCGCTGGTGGGCAGGCCCAGGGTCTTGGCGACCTCGGTGGCGTTCTCCTTGTCGGCGGCGTCGGCGTAGACGACCTTGGAGGCGGCCTGGGTGCCGGAGGCGGTGCCGCCCTCCAGGAAGGTGAAGCCGCCGTTGAGGAGCACCACGCGGGCCTTCTCCGTGTTGTCCTTCACACCGCTGGCGTTCTGGACGGAGACGCGCACGGCGGCGTCCTGGTCGGGGCTCTTGGCGGTGCCGCCCAGGACGTCCTTGACCACGCTGTCGCTCGCCTGGGCGCTGAGCGTGCCGTCGGCCTGGACGGGCAGCAGCGCCGTCTTGTAGTCGCCGCCCTTGGCGAGGTCGGCGAGCTTGGCGAGGAAGGTGCCGAGATCCTTGTCGGTGAGCGACGGATCGAGGATCTGCGCCAGCGTCTGCACGGTGGTCGTGGCGGCCCCCGCGTCGGAGGACAGCTTGCGCAGCACGGCCTGCATGACCTGTCCGAACCGTTCCAGCTGGGCGTTCTGGGCCTCGCCCGAGGCGCGGTAGGTGGCGTAGGCGACGGCCGTCTTGCCGCTGAGGGTCTGGTCCTTGCCCTTGTGCACCAGGGGCGCGGTGCCCTTCTTCTTGGCGGCCGGATCGGGCACGTCGGTGTTGGTGTCGACATCGATGTTGCCGACGAGGTCGACGAGGTTCTGCAGGTAGGGGGTGTCCAGGCGCCAGGTGCCCTGGATCTGGGTGCCGAGGACGGTGTCGATCGCGTCGCGGGTGCCGGAGGAGCCGTCGTCGTCGACCGACTTGGCGAGCGTGGTCGTGGTGCCGTCGTCGTCGGTCAGGGCGAGCGAGTTGGGCAGCAGGACGGTGGTGCCCTGCTTGGTGGTGGTGTTGTCGACGAGCAGCGCCGTGGAGGTGCCGCCGCCCTTGGTGTTGTGCAGATGGACGACGATCACGTCACGGTTCTGGGCGGCGGCGGACGTGCCGGTGCCCTTCCCCGAGTCGGACGAGGACGACAGCCCGGGCAGCTTCCCGGCGTACCAGAGATAGCCCACGCCGCCGACCGCGACGAGGGCCAGGACGACGACCAGGGCGACGAGCCGGCTGCGGGCGCGGCGCTTGGCCTCCTCGCGGCGCTCGGTGCGGTTCTCGGTGAAGTTCAGCCAGTCGATGACGTCCTCGGAGTCACCGTCGGGCTCCTCGACGAAGGCGAACTGCCCGGTGTGGTAGTCGCGTTCGGAGCCCTCGGACCGGCCGCGCCCGTCCGGCTCCCCGGTCTCGGCCGGGCCGGCCTGCTGCGGGATGTAGGCGGTCTGTTCGGCGACCCGGGGCTGCTGCGCGCTGGTCGCGGCCTGCCCGTAGGGGTCGTACGGGGCCGCCGGCGCCCCGCCCGGCGCGCCCCCGTAGGGGTCGTAGGACGGCACGGGGGCCTGCTGCCCGGTGTCGTACGGGTCGTAGCCCTGCGTGGGGTACTGCCCGGCGTACGGGTCGTAGCCGTAACCCTGCTGCGTCTGCTGCGTCTGCTGCCCGTACGGGTCGTACGGCTGCTGGTGCGGCTGCTGCTGGGGGACCTGCTGGTAGACGGGTCGGCCGTACTCGTCGTAGCCGACGAGCTGGTACTGGTCGTCGTCGCCGCCGTGGCCCGCGTCGTATCGGTCGTTCACCGGTGCCCCTCTCGGCTCACTCGCCGCGGTACAGCTCGCGCTTGTCGATGTAGCGCACGACTCCGTCCGGCACCATGTACCAGATCGGGTCGCCCTTGGCGACTCTCGCACGGCAGTCTGTGGAGGAGATGGCCAGCGCGGGAACCTCCACGAGAGAGACACCGCCCTCCGGGAGCCCGGCGTCGGTCAGGTGGTGGCCCGGCCGGGTCACGCCGATGAAGTGCGCGAGGGAGAACAGCTCCTCCGTGTCCCGCCAGGTGAGGAGCTGGGCGAGGGCGTCGGCTCCGGTGATGAAGAAGAGGTCCGTGTCGGGGTTGAGCACCCGCAGGTCGCGCAGGGTGTCCACGGTGTACGTGGGTCCGCCGCGGTCGATGTCGATGCGGCTCACCGAGAACTGCGGGTTCTCGGCGGTGGCGATGACCGTCATCAGATAGCGGTCCTCGGCCGGCGAGACACTGCGGTGGCTCTTCTGCCACGGCTGCCCGGTCGGTACGAACACCACCTCGTCCAGGTGGAACTGCGCGGCGACCTCACTGGCCGCCACGAGGTGTCCGTGGTGGATCGGGTCGAACGTTCCGCCCATGACGCCGAGACGGCGCTTGCCGGGGTTCGACGGGCCGTTGACGGGGCCGGTAGGCATGTCCTGCTCTCCCATGCGTGCAGACCCTACCGGCCCGTTCCGTGGGGCCGGTCTCCCCCAGGCCCTCGGCGGCTCAGCGGTCGCGGTTGAAGCGGGTGGTGATCCACAGCAGAAGCAGCAGGATGACGAACGCGCCACCGCCGGTGAGGTAGGGGCTCAGGCTCTCGTGGTTGCCGCCGTGCTCCTCGCCCTCGGCGGCGAGGGTGACCAACTGGGCAGCGGTGCTGTGGAAGCTCATCTGGACCTATCCGATGTGGGCGGGATAAAGATGTCGGCCCATCGTAAGCGGGCGGCTCGGCGCCGATCACGCCGACTCCGCCGTTGGCGCACCGCGACGGAACTTCGGGCCCGTCTCAGTCGTCCTTCTGCTTGTAGCCCCGCAGCAGGAACCACGCGGTCAGCACACAGCCCACCACCATCACGACCAGTACGACCCGGAGCAGATACCCCGACCCTTCCTGCTGGGCTGCGTTCGCGGCTTCGGTCAGCCAGGCGGACGCGGGGCTGTGCTGCATGACGGGACTCCTTCGCTGTACTGCCCGTCCACCGTATCTCCGCCTAGGCTGGGCTCTGCTTCGGGGGCGCAAAGGGCCGCACAAGGGTCCGCAAAGGACCACACTCACGCACATGGGGGAAGACATGTCCGACGACGGCCACGAGCAGAACGGACACGAGAACGTCCCGAGCAGGCAGCGCAGGCGCTTCCCCGGGATCTCCTCGCGTGCGTACGAACACCCCGCCGACCGCTCCGCCCTGGTGGCGCTGCGCAAGCTCAGCGGGTTCGACACGGTCTTCAAGGCGCTCAGCGGTCTGCTGCCCGAGCGGAGCCTCAGGCTCCTGTTCCTGTCCGACTCCGTGCGGGTCTCGGACCAGCAGTTCGCGTACCTCAACGACATGCTGCGGGACGCCTGTTACATCCTGGACCTGGAGAAGGTCCCGCCGATGTACGTCAGCCAGGACCCGAAGCCGAACGCGATGTGCATCGGCCTGGACGAGCCGATCATCGTGGTGACGACCGGCCTCGTCGATCTGCTCGACGAGGAGGAGATGCGGGCCGTCGTCGGCCACGAGGTGGGTCACGCCCTGTCCGGCCACGCCGTCTACCGCACCATCCTGCTCTTCCTGACGAGCCTCGCCCTGCGGGTGGCGTGGATCCCGCTGGGCAACCTCGCGATCATGGCGATCGTGACCGCGCTGCGCGAGTGGTTCCGCAAGTCGGAGCTGTCCGCGGACCGCGCGGGCCTCCTCGTCGGCCAGGACCTCCAGGCCTCGATGCGCGGTCTGATGAAGCTCGCCGGCGGCCACCATCTGCACGAGATGAACGTGGACGCGTTCCTGAAGCAGGCCGAGGAGTACGAGGCGGGCGGCGACCTGCGCGACTCGGTCCTGAAGATCCTGAACGTCCTCCCGCGCAGCCACCCCTTCACCACGGTCCGCGCGGCCGAGCTGAAGAAGTGGTCCGAGTCCCGCGACTACCAGCGCCTGATGGACGGCCACTACCCGCGCCGCACCGAGGACAAGGACACGTCGGTCACCGACTCCTTCCGCGAGTCGGCGTCGAGCTACGCGACCAACGTCAAGAGCTCCAAGGACCCGCTGATGAAGCTGGTCACGGACATCGCGGGCGGCGCGGGCGACCTGGGCGGCAGGGTCCGCCGAGGCTTCGGCGGCTTCACGACCACGAAGGAGCAACCCCAGGACCAGCCCCCGAGGGAAACGGACGACGACTGAAAAACGCCGAGGGAGGCCGACGCCGGGAAGGGGCGCGGGGAACTGCGCGACCAGCCACAACACCGCCGCACCCGCCACACCGCAGAACCCCCGACGGCGCCTAGGCACCGACCAAACCCGGCGTCACCCCTTGGGCAACGCCCCGGCCGCCAACGTCCCGCAAACCGCCGTGGCCCGATCCGTGGCGAACGGATCGGTCCCCACCGGCCCCCCCGCCTTCGCCGTCTGCCCCGCCAGCAGCGGACTCAGCACATCCGCCGCGTTGTCACCGCAGGACAGCGGCCCGGCCTGGACGTACGACGTGGACAGCTGCGCCTGATGCAGCCGTACGTCCTCCCGGTCGAACCGGAAGTGCAGCTCCCGCCGGACGGTGAACAGCGAGACCTCCGCCTTGGCACCGGCCCCGGCGGGCCGCAGCGCGTACACGTACGTGTGGTCCGCGGTCACCTCGAGGATCGTGGACTCGGTCTCGCTCACGACCAGGGTCCCGCGCACGCGGATCTGCGGGTCGGCCAGCTTGACGCTCCTGGCGTCGAAGCGAACCAGCCACCCGGTCACCGCGTGCCGTCCGTCCGCGGCCGGATGGCTCAGGCTCTCGTCGAACTGGAGGTGCTGGTCGGCGGGGAGCAGGACGCGGACGGGCCGGGTCTCGCCGCCGGTGAGCACCTCCGGGTAGAGCGCGGACCGGACCAGGTACTCCTTGACCGTGTCCAGCGCGCTCATCACCTGGGTCTCGGAGAAGTGCGAGGTGTCGCGCGCGGCGGGCAGCGTGATCCCGGCGGCGCCGATGCGGAACTGCGCGGCGGGGCTGTGGTCGTACAGGTACTCGGGGTCGGCCGCGCCCGGCACCTTGCCCACGGGGGCGAGCGGGACGACGGTGGTCTGGAGGGGCATCGAGACGTCCCGTATCGCGGCGGGGGTCTGGTAGGGGTGCCGTACGCCCATGTAGATCGCCGTGCCGAAGGCGAGGGCGATCAGCAGGACGAGGGCGAGTGCCTGCCGGGACAGTCCCCGGCGCATCGGTGGGCGGCGTCGGACGGCGGGGGCGTGGTCGGCCATGCGCTCCTGCGCGGAGTACTCCTGGAGCCGGGCAGCACGAACGAACGACTCGTCGAACACGACGGATCGGTACTCGTCCTCACCACCCCCGGGGCCGCCCTCGGGCGCACCCTCAGGTGGTTCTCCAGGCCCTCCCATATCTTCAGGGTAGGTCTCTGGGAGGTCAGGTAAACGCCCCGCCGCACGACAAGTTCTGACAGGTTCTCACCAGGATCGTCAGCGGATGGCCGGCAAGCGGTCAGGGCGTCTTCGGGTCCGCCGAGAAGGCCGGCTGGGAGTATTCGGCGGAGGCGGAGGGCGTCGCCGTGCGGCCCTGTTCGAGACCGGTCGTGGCGGGCGGGGGCGGGAGCTGGTCGCGGTTGTTCGAGGACGCGCCGCGGTAGACCGCGGTGAAGGCGAGCGCGACCATGCCGATGCCCATCACGAGCGCGAGCATCCAGGCGACGGGGCGGTGCCAGCAGACCTGTTTGCCGTAGGTGCCCGGGGCGCCGTAGCGGCCCTCAAGGATGTCCGTGTCGTCCAGGTCGTCGAGCTCGGGATCATGGCCGAAACCGGCGCGGCCGTCGGTGCCGAAACCGTCGTCGTAGCGCTCGCCGCGGCCGTGGGCCCGGCGGGCCTCGGCCTCGGAGGCCTCCGCTCTCGCCTGGGCGGCGGCCAGGAGGCGTTCGACAGCGGTCGGCTCGTGCACCACGGCCGCCCGGATGAAGGCCTCGTCGAAGACCACGGAGGCGAACTCTTCGTCCGACACCCCGCGGTCGTGGTCGTCGTCGGGCTCCCAGCCGTCAGGGAACGGCGTACCCCCCACGTCCTCCGGCACGGATCCAGAGTAGACCTGGGGGGTCAATTTGGGCAGACGGTATGGAAATTCATCCGCTGGGTGAGACGGCTCCCGTGCCCCACGGGCGCGCACCGGCAGCGTGTGCCCCACGCATATGCGCAGGGGCCCACGCCCTCAGCGCTGTACGTGCCTCAGCGCCGTACGTGCCCGTCCCCCGTGACGATGTACTTGGTGCTGGTCAGCTCCGGCAGGCCCATCGGGCCGCGGGCGTGCAGCTTCTGCGTGGAGATGCCGATCTCGGCGCCGAAGCCGAACTGGCCGCCGTCGGTGAAGCGGGTGGAGACGTTCACGGCCACGGTGGTGGAGTCGACCAGCTGGGTGAAGCGGCGGGCGGCCTGCTGCGAGGTGGTGACGATGGCCTCGGTGTGCCCTGAGGTCCACAGCCGGATGTGCTCGACGGCCTTGTCCAGGGAGTCGACGACGGCGGCGGCGATGTCGTAGGAGAGGTACTCGGTCTCCCAGTCCTCCGCGGTGGCCTCGACGACGGTCGCCTTGGACTCCTTGGCGTAGGCCAGCACCCGGTCGTCGGCATGGACCGTGACACCGGCCTCCGCGAGGGCGTCCAGGGCGCGGGGCAGGAACTCGGGCGCGATGTCCTGGTGGACGAGGAGGGTCTCGGCGGAGTTGCAGACGCTGGGGCGCTGGGCCTTGGAGTTGATCAGGATGTCGATCGCCATGTCGAGGTCGGCGTGGGCGTCGACGTAGACGTGGCAGTTGCCGGTGCCGGTCTCGATGACGGGGACGGTCGACTCGCTGACGACGGTCCGGATCAGCGAGGCGCCACCGCGCGGGATGAGCACGTCGACCAGGCCACGGGCCCGCATCAGCTCGCGCACGCTCTCCCGGCTCTCGCCGGGCACCAGCTGCACGGCGTCGGCGGGCAGCCCCGCCCCGCCCACGGCGTCCCGCAGGACCCGGACGAGGGCGGTGTTGGACTCGTACGCGGAGGCCGAGCCGCGCAGCAGCACGGCGTTGCCGGCCTTCAGGCAGAGGGCGGCGGCGTCGACCGTCACGTTCGGCCGGGCCTCGTAGATGATGCCGACGACGCCGAGCGGGACGCGGACCTGGCGCAGGTCGATGCCGTTCGGCAACGTCGACCCCCGCACCACCTCGCCCACCGGGTCGGGCAGCGCGACGACGTCCCGGACGTCGGAGGCGATGGCGCGCACCCGCTCCGGGGTGAGGGTCAGCCGGTCGATCACGGTCTCGCTGGTGCCGGCCTCGCGGGCCTTGGCGATGTCCTTGGCGTTGGCCTCGACGATCTCGCTCGTACGGACCTCGAGCGCGTCCGCGATGGCGAGCAGCGCGTCGTCCTTCTCGGCCCGCGGCAGCGGGGCGAGGTCGGCGGCGGCGGCCTTGGCGCGGTAGGCGGCCTGCGTGACCGGGGACATCGAGTCGTACGGCGAAAGCGTGGTCATGAGGGAAGGGTAGTGCGCCGTACGGGGGTGGGGACCCCGTCGTCTTGCACCGCGAGACGGGGCCAATGCGCCGCTATCGAGTGATGCAGGTCAAAAGGGGTGAACCCCTACCGGGGTCGCCGGGGCCGGACCGTAGCCCTCGGAGACGCGCTGGTGGTAGGTCTCGCGGTCGATGACCTCCAGTCCGACGATCTCCCAGGGCGGCAGCTGGGCGGTCTGGCGGTGCTCGCCCCACAGGCGCAGGGCGACGGCGGCGGCGTCGTGGAGGTCGCGGGCCTCCTCCCAGTAGCGGATCTCCGCGTGGTCGTTGGCGTAGCGGCTGGTCAGCAGAAAGGGGTGGTCGTGGGCCAGCTGTTCGAGTCCGCGCCGCACCTCCTTCAGCGGGGCCTCCTTGCCGGAGACGCTGAGGGTGACGTGCCACAGCCTGGGCAGCTCGGCCGGCTCCTCGTAGCGGTCGCCGGCCGCGACGCTCGTCAAGAGGCGCTCCTCACCGGCCGCTCGGGACGAGGCCTCCCCGGCACCACCACGGGGCGCGGCCCCAGGGCGCACTCGTCTCACGACGGCCTCCTTTACCCAGCGATCCCAGTGACCGACACGGTGGTCTGCGGAATGTGTCCCTGAGACAAAGTTGAGCAGGCCGCAAGGGCTCGCGTGGCACTTTTGCGGAACGTCCACCTGGGGGTGACCCATGGAAGAGGGCGTTCCCCCTGTTTTCGGCCGGGCGGCGGCCTTTGAGCCGGGCGGCAGCCCCGAGAAAGCCCTGCGGGCGGCAGCCCCGCGGAAGCCCTCAGGGCTGGAGCAGCACCAGGTCGTCCCGGTGCACGACCTCCCGCTCGTAGGCCGGCCCCAGCTCCCGCGCCAGTTCCCGGGTCGAGCGGCCGATCAGCTGGGGGATCTCCTTGGCGTCGAAGTTGACCAGCCCCCGGGCCACCGCGCGCCCCCCGGCGTCCCGCAGCTCGACCGGGTCCCCGGCGTTGAACTCGCCGTCCACGGCGGCGATCCCGGCCGGCAGCAGCGACTTGCGGCGCTGCACCACCGCCCGCACCGCGCCGTCGTCCAGGGTCAGCGAGCCCTGCGGGGTGGACGCGTGCTGGAGCCACAGCAGCCGGTCGGCGGAGCGCTTGCCGGTGGGGTGGAAGTAGGTGCCGGTGTCACCGCCGCTGAGCGCGTCGGCCGCGTGCACGGCGCTGGTGAGCACCACCGGGATGCCGGCGGCGGCCGCGATCCGGGCGGCCTCGACCTTGGTGACCATCCCGCCGGTGCCGACGCCGGCCTTGCCGCTGCTGCCGATCTCGACGCCGGCCAGGTCGGCCGGTCCCCGTACCTCCGCTATCCGCGAGGTGCCGGGCTTGCTGGGGTCGCCGTCGTACACGCCGTCGACATCGGAGAGCAGCACCAGCAGGTCGGCCCGTACGAGATGGGCCACGAGGGCCGCCAGCCGGTCGTTGTCGCCGAAGCGGATCTCGTCGGTGGCGACGGTGTCGTTCTCGTTGACGACCGGGAAGGCGCCCATCGCGAGGAGCTTGTCGAGGGTGGTGGAGGCGTTGCGGTGGTGGGACCGGCGGCTCATGTCGTCGCTGGTGAGCAGCACCTGGCCGACACGGACGCCGTAGCGGGCGAAGGAGGCGGTGTAGCGGGCCACGAGGAGGCCCTGGCCGACGCTGGCGGCGGCCTGCTGGCGGGCCAGGTCCTCGGGGCGGCGGCGCAGCCCGAGCGGGGCGAGGCCTGCGGCGATGGCACCGGAGGAGACGAGGACGACCTCCTTCTCTCCCCCGCTGCGGCTCTTGGCGAGGACGTCGACGAGCGCGTCGACACGGTCGGCGTCCAGGCCTCCCGACGCGGTGGTCAGCGAGGAGGAGCCCACCTTGACGACGATCCTGCGGGCCTCTACGACACCCTGCCTTGCCCCGGCCACTTGCACTCTCCAATTCTGCGCAGCGTGCCAGCAATCTACGCGAAGCGTCCCTTCGCCCGCCTCGGCGTTTCAGCCCCCGGACACACCAGGACGTGACTGTTTGCTCACGCGTCGCATACGGCAAAAAGGTTGTAGGCGTTCCGTATAGAAATCAAAGAACATGCCAACTTATGTTGAACGCCGTGAAGCGCGTTCTCCTGAGATCCGGTAAGAGTCCCTTCGACGTCGTCGGTGTGGAGGAAGCCCTCCAGCGGGACGTCATCGGCACCAACTCCGGCAACCTGATCTTCAGCGACGCCGCCCACAAGATCCTGGAGACGCCGGGCACCGAGGTGGTGTCGAACGGCTTGCGGGCCGACGTGGCGTCGGCGGACCTGATCAACGCGGAGTACGACGCCTTCGTCGTACCGCTTGCGAACGCCTTCCGTCCGTCGTTCGAGCCCGGCCTCAAGCGGCTGACCCGGCTCATCAGACGGCTGAAGATCCCGGTCGTGGTCACCGGTGTCGGCGCACAGACCGGGCTGAACTACGACTCGTCGCGGCTCAAGCCCATCGAGCCCGCGGTGCGCGACTTCGTCTCGGCGGTGCTGGACCGCAGCGCCTCGATCGGTGTGCGCGGCGAGTTCACCGAGCGGTACCTCAAGGACATGGGCTTCCAGGACGTCGAGGTGATCGGCTGCCCGTCGCTGTTCATGTACGGCAAGGACCTCGCCGTGCACAAGCGGTCGCCGGAACTGACCGCCGAGTCCCGGATCGCGATCAACGGCTCGCACAGCGCCGTCCGCAAGCAGGGCCTGGGCAAGGTCATCGAGCGCACCCACGCCCGCTACCCGCAGCTGCGCTTCATCGGCCAGAACCTGTCCGACGCGCGGCAGCTGCACTGGCGGGACCTGTCGGACCCGAACGCCAAGGTCAAGGCGATACCGACGCACCCCGACCACCCGATGTACGCCGAGGACAAGGTCCGCGTCTACATCGACCCGGTCACCTGGATCGACGACCTGCGCGGCTTCGACTTCTCCTTCGGCTCGCGCATCCACGGCAACATCGCCGCGCTGCTCGCCGGGACGCCCGCGACCGTGCTCTCGGGCGACTCCCGGACGCTGGAGCTGTGCCGCTACTTCGACATCCCGCACCTGCGCATCGACAAGGTGCCCGCGGACCTGGACCCGGCGAAGCTGTACGAGGACGCGGACTTCGGCAAGCTGATGAGCGGTCACCACGAGCGCTACGAGCGGTTCATGGGCTTCCTCGACCGCAACGGCCTGCAGAACACCTTCACGCACGGCGACGGCGGCGCCGCCTTCGAGGAGCGGCTGCGCAAGCTGTCCTTCCCGGCGGGTGTCCGCCCCTGGCTGGAGGCCGACCTCGGCTCGCTCGCCGCGCGGATGGCGTTCCTGCAACGCAACGTCGCCGAACTGACCCAGGACAACGAGCGGTTGAGGCGCGACCTGGCCCGCGCCAAGACCGGTTCCCGGTCGGGAGGGGCGGGCGGAGTCATCCCGGCGCCGTCGGTCTACCGCCGCGCCCGCCGGGTCGTCGGCGCTCCGATCCGCCGGGCACTTCAGTCGGGCCGCTGAGCGGACCGGACGTCTTATCACTCCACGGTCGCCCCAAGGCGCCCGGACACGCGCGTGTCGTCCAGTGGTCGGCGGGCGTTAACCCGGGCGCACGTCCTTGACGACCTTGGAGTGACGCCGTGCCCACGAAGAGACTCCGCCGACCCCGGCTGCTCCGCCTCAGACGCCCGCTGAAGCGTTCCGCCGCCGACAGCCCGAAGAGCCGCCCGCGCCGCAGGCGCCTGCCCCTGCGGCGTGCCGCTCCCCGCGTCCTCGTCACGGCCCTGCTGGCCGCCGCCTTCGCCGCCCAGGCCGTCGCCGCGTTCGTCCCGGACGTACCGCTGCTGCTCGCCGCCACGGCCGCCTCGGTCGCCGGGGAGGGAGTGCTGCACCGGTGGCAGCGGGGCATGGCGATGGTGTTCGCCAAGTCGCACGCCGACATCACCGTCCGGCACGTCCTGCGGGACCTGCTGCTGGTCGCGGGCCTGCTGCGGGTGGGCGAGCAGGACCGGGAGGGGGTGTACGGCCCGATCGTCGCCGCGCTGCTGCTCTTCTACGCCCTGCACTGCGCGATCCAGGCGGTCTCCGTGCTGGTCCGCCGCACCCGCACGCTGCCGGTGGTGACCCGGAACATCGACGCCTCCGCGCTCCGCCTGTCGACCGCCCCGCCCGCGCTGCTGCTGCGCCGCCCCGGGCACCGGCTGCTGGTGTTCGGGCTGCCCGCGACCTTCGGCCTGGCGGCCACCGCGGCGACCGACCACCCGGCCGCCGCGGCCGGCGGGCTCGCGGTGTCCCTCGTCCTCGGGCTGCTCGGCCTCGGCGAGCTGCTGCTGCGGCTGCTGCCGAGCCGTCGCCCGGCGGGCGAGCAGCAGGTCCTCGACTGGTTCGACGCCTGGCTGGCCGACTACCGGCCCACCGTCGGCCTGTACTTCTCCGGCGGCGCGTCCTCGGCCTACCAGGCGAACATGTGGCTGGAGCCGCTGGCCCAGCTCGACGGGCGGCCGGTCATCGTGCTGCGCGAGCGGTTCATGGTGCAGAAGATCGCCGCGACCGACGTGCCGATCATCTGCCTGCCCAAGGTCACCACCCTGATGCGCCTGGAGCACTCCACGCTCCAGGTCCTCATCCACCCCTCGAACTCCGGCAAGACCTCCCAGGTGCTGCGCATCCCCACCCTCAAGCACACGTTCGTCAACCACGGCGAGAGCGACAAGCTGTCCTCGTGCAACCCGTACGCGAAGGCGTACGACGAGGTGTGGGTGGCGGGACCTGCGGCGCGGGAGCGCTACGCGCTGGCCGAGGTGGGCGTGGACGACCGCGAGGTGCGGGAGATCGGACGGCCGCAGCTGGAGGCCGTACGGCCCTACGCGGGCCCGCCGAAGGGCACGTACGCCACCGTCCTGTACGCGCCCACCTGGGAGGGCTGGGACGGCAATCCGGGCAACACCTCCGTCATCGAGGCCGGCGAGAACCTCGTACGGGCGCTGCTCGCCGATCCCGGCGTACGGCTGCTGTACAAGCCGCATCCGCTCACCGGGTCGGTGGATGCGCGAGCCGGGGCGGCCGATCTGCGCATCCGGGAGCTGATCCGGGCCGCCAATCGGGCGCGGTCGGGGGCGCGGCCCGCGGTCGGGGGGGAACTGGCCCGGTGCACCGAGGAGTTGGACCGGCTCACCACTGCCGACTTCCGCACCAGCGCCGACTCGGTGGAGCGGATGATGCTCCAGTCCGCGCCGCCGCGGGGGCGGGCCAGGGCGGTGGAGCGGGCCACGGCGGCCTGGGAGGCGGCGTACTGGGCCTCGCTGCCGGAGTGGGAGCACCAGATCGTCACCGGTACCCGGCCCGCGCTGTACGCCTGCTTCAACCGGGCCGATCTGCTGGTCAGCGATGTGTCGAGCGTCGTCAGCGACTTCCTGGCGAGCGGCAAGCCCTACGCGGTGGCCAACACCAGCGGGCTGGGCGAGGACGCCTTCCGCGAGGCGTTCCCGACCGTGCGGGCGGCGACCGTGCTCACGCCGGACGCGGCGGGGGTGCCGGGGCTGCTGGACGCCGTACGGCATCCGGAGAAGGACGGGCTCGCCGAGGCGCGGGCAGAGTTGAAGCGGCATCTGCTGGGGCCGGACGAGCCGTCCTCGCAGGAGCGCTTCAACTCGGCTGTGCAGGCGCTGTGTTCGGCGGCGCGGGAGCATCGCGTACGGATGGCCGAGCGGCTGGCCGCGGAGATCCCCGCTCCCCGGCCGGCGGATGAGCCGTCCGCCGTCACGCCGCCGCAGCCGGCCTGACGTCCCGGGACCGGGACCGGGACGGCAGCGTGCGGCGCGCCTTGCGCACCGCCCGTCGCACGAACGAGTCGAGCCCGCCCTCCCGGTAGCCCGGGACGGCGCGGGCCTCGCGGGGCTCGGCGAGGTAGAGGGCGTCCGGGATGCCGGCGGCGGTGTCCCGGAAGTGCGGGTAGGCGAAGTACACCCGGCGGCCGCGCTTCTCCAGCAGTGCCTCGGGCTCCTTCTTGGCCCGCCGGAACTCCAGGAGTTCCAGGAGGAGTTCGGGGCGCTGCTCGGCCACCGCATGCATCCGCAGCCGCTCCTCGACGCGCAGCCGGTGGGCGACCTCGTCGGTCCAGTACGCGTCCAGCAGCGGCTTCGCCAGCTCGAACTTGTGCCGTCGTACCTCCTCGCTGTCCTTGAGGTACTTGGGGCCGAACTGCGGGAGCAGGGTGACGACGAACGGGCGGACCATGAGCATGTCGCGGCGCGGGCCCGGCGGGAGCAGGTCGGCGATGAGGGTCATCAGGGCGCGTGCGGAGTCGAAGCGCAGGGTGTAGCTCCCGCTCTTCGTCACATGCTTGCCGTCCTCACGGCCCACCAGGTAGTAGCAGGTGTAGTCGTCGATGAGGGAGACGCCGTCGGCCCGCAGATAGGCCTCCATGGTGAACAGGGCGTCCTCACCGGTCCACAGCGACTCGTCGAAGCGCATGCTGTGACGGTTCAGCAGGTCGCGGCGGAACAGCTTCTGCGCGCTCAGCGTGAACTTGATGTTGGACGACCAGACGTCGGTGCGCTCCAGCGTCCGCCCCCACATGGACTGCGGCGGCTTGCGGTTGATGCCCTCGACGCGGCCGAGCACCACGTCCGTGCCGTTGCGGTCGGCCATCGCGACCATCCGCTCCAGCGCCTCGGGGCCGAGCCGGTCGTCGGCGTCGAGGAAGAACACGTACCGCCCGCTCGCCTTGTCCAGGCCGACGTTGCGCGGGCCGCTGGGGCCGCCGGAGTTGTCCTGGCGGACGACGGTGACCGGCAGGTCGACGCGGGCGGCGAACGCCTCCAGGCACTCCCCTGTGCCGTCCGTGGAGCCGTCGTCGACCGCGATGACCTCGATGCGGGCGTGGTCCAGGGTCTGGGCCTCGACGGAGGCGAGGCACTCGACGAGGTAGGGCATCGCTTGGTAGGCGCCGATGACCACGGTCACATCAGGCTGGGTCACATTTCCCCCGTATCCTCATATTCACAATCAGTCAGACGGTCGAATGCGGTAAGCGGTTGTCTGTGCGCATGGCCTTTGTGAGGCAGGTCACGGACTACAACGACCGTTCCCCTCTCAGATACGCAAAAGGGCCCGGTTTTCGAGAATCACTCCTCGAAAACCGGGCCCTGGGCCGAATGGGCCAGGCCGACGGGTCAGGCCGGCGGGTCAGGCCGTGGTCGCGGCCTCCGCGGCTCCGGCCGCCGCCCGTGACTCCTGGCCGACGTTGCGGGTGTCGGCCTTGCGGGCCAGATCCGCCACCGCGGTGTTGAACTGCTCGATGGACGTGGGCTCGTCCGGGCCCAGCAGGTACTGCTTGAGCTCCTTGCGGTCCTCGGCCAGCGGGTCGCCGGCGGGGTCGCGGACCGCGCTCAGCAGCTCGCCCAGCTCGGCGGCGCTGTTGGACAGGATCGTGGCCGCCCGCACCGCCGTGTTCTGCCGCTTGAACTCCTCCACGCCCAGCTCGGCGGAGTCCGTCACCGCGTACGGCTTGCCGCTCGCGATGAAGTCGGAGACCACGGAGGAGATGTCGGAGACCATCGCGTCGGAGACGTTGAAGCAGTCGTACAGCCGCGGCTCGGCGCCGGTGATGACGCGGTGCTCCCACACCGGGAAGGAGCGCCAGTAGGCGTCGTTCCACTCGTTGCGCAGCCGGGCGATCTCTTCGTGCTTGACGGGGTCGATGAGCCCGTCACGGGTGGCCTCGGCCTCGTCGCCCTTCTCGCCGCCGTTGCCGGACAGCTGGGCGATCCGCGCCTCGATGCGGGTCAGCTCGGCCTTGGCCTGCGCCTGGGCGGCGGCGTCCGCGGTGAAGCGGGCGTCGGTGGCGCGGGCCGCGGCGGCCTTCTCGACCAGCGCGGTGATGCGCGCGTGGGCGGCGCCCGCCTCCTTGCTGACCGTGCCCGTGAAGGGGTGCGGCTTGTAGAGGATGCGGACCGGCGGGTCGGCCTTGATCAGCTTCTTGACGATGTTCTCTCCGGCCAGCACCAGGGAGGTGTTGCCGGGGTTGCCGTCCCAGCCCTCCCAGGTCGGCGCGTAGAGCACCGTGGGCACGCCCTCGGGCACGCCCTGCCCGGTCTGGATGGGCGCCAGCTGCGGGCGGCCGACCTCCACGATGTCGTCGTCGCGGACACCGACGTCGGCGATGGCGTAGCGGTCGCGGCCCGCGCGGCCGGCGGTCCACACCTCGTCGTACACCTTGCTGAACGGGTTGACGCTGGCCAGCTTGTCGCTGTCGCCGTGGCCGATGAAGACGTGCTTCATGGTCGGCACGCGCAGCAGGTGGATGTTCTTGCCGACGTTCGCCGCGTACAGCGCGACGCGCACGGTCGACAGGTCCATGTTCATCAGGTGCACCCCTCCGGGCACGCAGATGACGGGGACCGTGGTCGGCGCCAGGTTGTTCAGTATCGCCCGCTCACGCAGGATGATCAGCGGCTTGGAGTCCAGCTGCTCCATGGTCTCCAGCCACATGTTGACCTGGTACGCCGAGTCCTTGGAGCCGGAGAAGTACAGCACCGTCTCGGGCCGGTAGCCGGCCAGCCAGTCGTCGACCGCGGCCAGCACCTTCTCCGCGTTCGGCGGGATCTTGCTGCCGCGGACGTACGGCATGAGCGCGAGGACGTACAGGGTGCCCAGCACTATCGTCGCGCCGATGCCGATGAACGCCGCGAGGGTGTCGTCCATGAACGCGGAGACCAGCACGCCGACGACGGCGAACAGGTCGAGGTGCAGCATCTTCTCCGCGGAGCGGTTGAGCAGGCGGCGCGGCGGGGCGTCCGGGATGCGGATCCGTGCGGCCAGGTCGACGTTGCGGGTGGCGACCGGCATCCGGCGGCGGTTGCGGATCAGGGTGACCAGCGCGCCGTGCGGGGCCTGGAGGCCGTAGAACGCGATGAAGCAGGCGACCGCCCCGTAGAAGACGATGCCGTCCGCGAGATCCAGGCGAGCCAGCAGCAGGATCAGCAGCAGCTGCCGGATCAGGAAGCGGATCGACAGACCCGCGCGCACCTTGCTCAGGCGGTTGATCAGATAGCTGCTCTTGCGATGCAGATAGTGGTCCGCCAGGTACGTCACTGCGGCCGCGGCCGCGAAGGCGGGGACGCTCGGGACGAGCGCGGCCAGCATGAGCACAGGGAAGCCCAGGATCATGAGGGCCGCCGCGGCCAGCTCGGCCGCACTGCCCACCCGGGCGACGCGAATGGCTCTGGTTATCACGGAGGAACCTGCTCTTGGAGGGGGAGTGCCGGTTTTGTTCTGTGGTGCGGCGAAAATGTGAGGAATTCGCGAGAGGTACTGATTCAGGCCCCTGCGAATGCTCCGATAACGGGCAGACACAGAGGCCTGAATAACAGATGTCTAATTGCAGTTGATTATGCCACGCCGTCCTGACGGTCCAGAACGGAGGCCAGCGCCTGCTCGAAGCCGGAGGCCTTGCCCGCGGCGGCGGTCGGGTCCTGCTGGCGGACGTCGATGACATGTCCGGTCAGCTCGGACAGCAGCACGTCCAGCGACGTACGGGCCACGACCTCGGAGGACAGCAGCGAACCGGCCGGCTCCTGACCGAAGGCCTTGGTGCGCATCGGGGTCGCGGTGCGCTCCGGGTTCACGCAGTTCACGCGGATGCCGTCGCCCGCCCACTCGTCGGACAGGGCCTGGGTGAGGTTCACCATCGCGGCCTTGGTGGAGGAGTAGAGGCTGTACTCGGCGCGGCCGCGGGTGTAGCTGCTGGAGGTGTAGAGGAGCAGCTGGCCCTTGGTCTCGGACAGGTACTTGTACGACGAACGGGCGATCTGCACCGGGGCCAGGTAGTTGACCTTCAGCGCTTCCTCGATGGTCGCGTTGTCGGTCTCGGCCAGCTTGCCGATGCGCAGCACGCCGGCGGTGTTGACGACGTAGTCGATGCGCCCGGTCTCGGCGTACGCCTTGGACAGCGCGTCGTCGACCTCCTCGGGGTTCTCGACGTGCGTGCCGGTGGTGGAGCGGCCCAGCGCGTAGACCTTCGCGCCGTAGGACTCGGCGAGTTCGGCGATGTCCTTGCCGATGCCGTACGAACCGCCGAAGACGACCATGGTCTTGCCGGTCAGCAGCTCGCGGTAGGCCTCCTCGGAGACCTGCTCGGGCGCGGCGGTGGAGGCCAGCTGGAACAGTTTGTCGGCGATGAAGACGTCGACGGGCTGGGTGACCTTCATGTTGTACTCGTCGCCCGCGACGACGTGGATCGGCACGTCCGGCAGGTACTTGAGCACGACCGAGCAGTCGTCCGTGGCCTGGAAGTTGGGGTCACCGGAGGCGACCTCGTAGGCCCGCTTGATCGTGGACAGCTTGAAGGCCTGCGGCGTCTGGCCGCGGCGCAGCCGGGAGCGGTCCGGGATCTCGGTGATGAACTCGCCGTCCTCGCCGTGGGTGCGGGTCACGATGATGGTGTCCGCGGACGGGATGGCGACGTCGACGGCCTGGAAGCGCTCCAGGGCGACCACGCAGTCGTCGATGACGCGCTGCGAGAGAAGGGGGCGAACGGCGTCGTGGAACAGGACGTTGAGGTCCTCGCCCTCGGCCAGGCCCTCACCGAGCGCCTCGATGGCGCGCTCGGTGGTCTCGTTCCGCGTGGAACCGCCCTCGATGATCTTCTTGACCTTCGTGAACCCGGCCTTGGCCACGATCTTCTCTATGTCCGGCACGTAGCCCGGCGCCATCAGGACGATGATGTCGTCGATCGAGTCGGCGTTCTCGAAGGTGGTCAGGGTGTGCTCGATGACTGCCTTGCCGGCGATCTTCAGCAGCTGCTTGGGGATCGAGAGACCCACGCGCTGACCGGTACCGCCGGCCAGGATCACTGCGGTGGTACGGGGCTTGGCGATGTGCTGGGACACAGGTGACCTACCTCGGGGCGACAGGGAACTCCGAAATGGTCCCACTTGGGGTTACCGCAGTGCAAGGTGAGCGCCGTCCGCCGCATATGTGCGCGCTACCTGTCATTCACCTTGTACTCCTGGTGATTGAGGAGACCGTTGTGGCGAGCTCCTTGGAATTGCTGTGAGTAACTCCACAGGAGTTACGTATTGCTGTGTGTGACGAGAGTACCGCGGATTAAGATTCCGCAGCATTTCGGTCTCGGCCGGAGCCGCCCCTGCGCACACTCCCGTCACACACGCTTCATCCCCGGTCAGGCGAGCTCGACGCCCGGCTGTCCCGCCTCCACCCGCAGCGCGGCCAGCGTGCTCGCCGTCGCGGTCGGCTGCCGGACCGTGTCCACGACCCTGATCTGGGCGTCGATGCCGTGCTTGTCGATGTCGAACAGGTGGTAGCCGCGGTGGGCGTCGATCAGCTTCCAGTGCGGGTTGTCCGCCGTCAGCGGGTCCCACTGGGCGTGGAAGGCGGCCTGGTCCTGGTCGCCGTTGCTGGAGATGGAGGTGCCGACGAACTCGGCGCCGACGACGTCCGAGTCCGGGTCGGCGAAGTCCTTCTTGAGGTCGCTGATCATCGTCAGATGACGGTCGCCGGAGAACACGACGGGATTGCGGACGTCCTCGAACTCGGCGAGGAACTGGTTGCGTTCGGCCTGGTAGCCGTCCCAGGCGTCGTAGTACCACTGCTTGCCCTCGCCCGGCAGGATGTCCGTCTCGGCCATCATGATCTGCGAGGCGATGAGGTTCCAGCGGGCGGGCGAGTCGTGCAGTCCGTCGAGCAGCCACTGCTTCTGCTCGGCGCCGAGCATGGTGAGCGACGGGTCCTTCGCCGCCTCCTGGCCGGTCACCTGGTCGCTGCGGAACTGCCGGGTGTCCAGCACGTTGAGGCGGGCGAGGCGGCCGAACTCCAGGCGCCGGTACATCTGGATGTGCGGCCCGTTCGGCACCGAGGTCGCTCGGACCGGCATGTGCTCGTAGTACGCCTGGTAGGCCGCGGTCAGACGGGCCACGAAGGCGTCGTGCGTCTGCTTGTCGGGGTCCTGCGGGATCTCGCCGGCGAAGTCGTTGTCGACCTCGTGGTCGTCGAAGGTGACGACCCAGGGCGCGTTCGCGTGCATCGCGGCGAGGTCGGGGTCGGTGCGGTACTGGGCGTAGCGGTTGCGGTACTGGACCAGGCTGTACGGCTCACCGGTCCCCTCGTGGCGGCGTACGCCCGTCGAGGACGGCGTCGACTCGTAGATGTAGTCGCCCACGAAGAGCACGACGTCGGGGTCCTGGGCGAGCATGTCGGCGTACGGGGTGAAGTAGCCGTGCTGCCAGTTCTGGCAGGACGCGAGCGCGACGCGCAGGCTGCCGCCCTTGCTGTGCGGGTGCGGGGCGGTGCGGGTGCGGCCGGTCGGCGAGAGCTGCCCGCCGGTGCGGAAGCGGTACCAGTACGCACGTCCCGGGCGCAGGCCCCGTACATCCACGTGAACGCTGTGCCCGTACTCGGGCCGGGCCTGGGCGACACCGCGGCGGACGGGCTTTCTGAAGCGCTCGTCCTCGGCGAGCTCCCACTCCACGGGGACCGCGCGGTCGGGCATGCCGCCCCCGTGCAGCGGGTCCGGGGCGAGCCGCGTCCACAGCACGATGCCGTCGGGAAGCGGGTCACCGGAGGTCACGCCCAGGCTGAACACCCCGTCGGGCAGGGGGGTCTCGGCTGCCCGGGCGGCCGTCGGCAGCCACAGCTGGGCGGAGGCGGCGGCGCCGAGCACGGCGGCCCCGGCGGTCAGAAAGCGGCGGCGGTCGGGCGAAACTGCTCCGGTCATCAGCGAACTCCCTTGCCTCACTGGCCTCATGGACACAGGAAGCTCATGCGCCGGGGCGGTCCACCCGCTGAACGCCGGGATGCACGCACATGACAACTGGGCAGACAACAGGAGGCCCGTCGCGGCACACCAACTCGCCGTGGCCGCAACGGGTCTGAGGGATGATCAGATGATTCGGCTCAGTACGCGAACCCCGTGCCGAGCCGTGCGCCCGTCGCCGTCGTCCCCAGCAGCGTGTTGCCGAAGGCGGTCGTGCCGTTCGGCGCCACGATCGTCGCCGGCAGCGGCACCCCGCCCGGCTCGACGACATACGACTCGCTGGAGCGGAAGCTCCACACGAACCCGGTGTTCGCGTTCTCCCCCGGCGCCCCGACGGCCGCGTCGGCCAGTCCGTCGCCGTTGGCGTCCCCGAGGTGGACGGCCGTGCCGAACGCGTCGCCCTTCTCGGCGGTGCCCGGCACCATGCTGCTGTCCTGCGTGACCACCTGGTGGGAGCCGACGCCGGTCAGCCCGTCCGCCCGGCCCTTCAGGACGACCACGGCACCCGTGTCGGCGGCGGACCCGATGTCCTCGCCGGGCACTCCGGTCAGGACGTCCAGATAGCCGTCCCCGTCGACGTCCCCGAGCTGCACGTCGGTGCCGAACCGGTCGCCCTTCTCGGCGGTGCCGGGGACCCCGGGGCTGTCCTGGTTGAGGAACTGCGCCTTCTCCACCCCGTCCGGCCCGTCGGGCGTGCCCGGGATCCAGGCGACGCGGCCGCCCTTGGCGAGATAGGCGTCGTGGTCGCTGTCGTAGCCGTCGATGGCCCGGCCCACGACGATGTCGTCGTAGCCGTCCCGGTTCACGTCCCCGACGTCGAGGCTCTCGCCGCCCTGGAGCCCGGCGCCGTCGATGTCGTAGACCAGCGTGAAGGGGTTGAGCCCGGTCCCGTTGCCGAGCCAGTACACGACCCGGCGCGAGTCGAACCCCTCGGCGTCGTTCTCGGCGCCGACGACGTCGGTGCGGCCGTCGCCGTTGACGTCACCGGTGGCCAGGTCCAGGACGCGGCTGTCGTACCGGTCCGGCACCAGCACCTCGCCGCCGTACGTACCGCCGCGGGTGAACGGGCCCTTGAGGAGCCGCAGATCGTGCTGGTTCGCCACCGTCACCACGTCCGGCGAGCCGTCGTCGCCGATGTCCCCCACGGTCAGCCGGCCCTTGGCGCCGAGCTGGTCGTGCGCCTTCCCGCTCGCCACGGACGCACCGCCAGCGAGCCCGTGGGCGCCGCCCCACACCACTTCGACGAACCCGGCGTCGACACCGGCCGAGGTGTCCTCACCGCCCACGCCGACCACCAGGTCCGCGTAGCCGTCGCCGTCCAGGTCGGCGGTGTCGAGCGCGGAACCGAAGCCGTCCCCCGCCTCGGCGGTGCCCGGCACCCCGGCGGTGTTCTGGGTGAACACCTTCCGGCCCGTGGTGGTCAGCCCGTTCTCCGACCCGTAGAGCACCGCGACGTACCCGGCCTTGGCCTTGCCGCCCACGGTCGCCGCGGGCGCGGCCACCGCGAGGTCCGCGTACCCGTCGCCGTTGAAGTCGTCCTGGAGCCGCGCGGTCGCGGTCCCGGAGTCCGCCGCCGCCGGGACCGCGGCCCCGGTGACGGCCAGGACCACGGCGACCGCCGCGCCCCATCTGCCTCTGCGTCCCCTCATCAAGCCCTCCCCTGTCGTGTTCCTACGTGTGGTCGTCGCCGTCAGTCCCCGAGCGAGGCCCCGAACCGCGCCCCGGTCGGCGTCACGCCCACCGTGGCCGCGCCGAACGTGAAGGAGCCGCTCGCGGTGATGCCGCGGGACGTGGCGGCGAAGACCCACACGGAACCGTTGTTCGCGTTCTCGGCCGGGTCGCCCACGACCAGGCCGTACCTCTTGTCGCCGTCGGCGTCGACGAGGGTCGTCGCGGCGCCGAAGCGGTCGTTCTTCTCGGCGGTGCCGGGGACATCGGTGGTGTTCTGGTGGAAGGTCTTGGCGCCGGTGCCGGTCAAACCGTGGGCGCCGCCGCGCAGCACGAGGACGCTGCCCGCGTCGGCGAGGGTGCCGAGGTCCTCGCCGGGCAGGCCGGTCGCCACGTCCTGGTAGCCGTCGCCGTCGGTGTCGCCGATGGACAGTCCGGTGCCCATGCCGTCGCCGCGCTCGCCCGCGCCGGGCACGCCGGCGGTGTCCTGGTTGATCCACACCGGCTTGCGGGTGGTGGAGACACCGTTCGGGCCGCCGTAGACGACGCCCAACGCGCCGCCCTTGGTGGGGAGTTCGAGATCGCTGTCGTAGAAGTCGTTGGGGTGGCCGATGACGATCTCGGCGTAGCCGTCCTTGTTGAGATCGCCGATCGCCAGGTCCTCGCCGCCCATGCGGTGCCCGTTGGGGTCCCTGAGCCAGACGGGGGCGGACAGGCCCTGTGAACCGCCCAGCAGCAGCGCGGTCTTGCGGGAGTCGGGCTCCTCGCTGTCCTGGGCGCCCACGGCGAGGTCGGCGATGCCGTCGCCGTTGACGTCACCGGCCGCGATGGTCCTCGCGATCTGGAAGTTGTCGGTGTCGATGGTGAACGTGGAGGTGCGGGCGGGGCTGCCGGAGCGGTCGAACGGGCCGTTCAGGACGTCGCCGTAGCCGTCCTCGACGCCGTACTCGTTGCCCAGCGTGATCACGTCCGGGTGCCGGTCGCCGTCGACGTCCCCGACCGTGAAACCGGTCGTCCAGGTCGAGTCGGGCAGCCGCACGAGGTTGTCCCGGTCGGCCGAAAGGCCCTGGGGGCCGCCCCAGTTGACGGTGACCGTGTTGCCTGGGTCGCCGTCGACGGGCGACCAGTGGACGAGCGACAGCAGGTCGGCGTAGCCGTCGCCGTCGAGGTCGGTGCTCTGAAGATCGCTGCCGTACCCGGTCGGGTGCGACTCGTCGTAGACCTTGGAGTCGTCCAGCACCTGGCGGCGGGAGGTCGACAGGCCGTTCGCCGAGCCGTACAGGACGGTGACCGCGCCCGGCTTCAGCGTGCCGGCGCTGTTCTTCGGCGGGGCGCCGATCGCCAGGTCGGGGTAGCCGTCGCCGTTGAAGTCGTCGTGCAGTCTGCTCGCGGCCGGCCCGGCCTCGGCGGCCTGCGCGGCCATTGGGACGGTGAGGGCAGCGGTGACCGCCACGGCCGCCGCGAGGGCGAGCCTGCGCTTGCTCATGGTGCTCCGGTTGAGTGGGAGTGAAGAGGAGGGTCAGCGGGGGAACTGGTCGCCCAGCCGGGCTCCGCTCGCGACCGTGCCGAGGGTGCGCGCGCCGAAGGTGAAGGAGCCCTTGGCCGTGGCGCCGCCGGGGAAGACCCAGATGCCGCCCGCGAAGGAGTTCTCGGCGACGGATGCCACGACCGGCTCGGCCCTTCCGTCGCCGTTGGCGTCGATGAACGTGGCGTTCAGGCCGAACCGGTCACCGTTCTCGGCGGTGCCGGGCACACCCGGGGTGTTCTGGCTGAGGACTTTGGTGCCGGCGCCGGTAGCCCCGCCCGGTCCGCCGGGTACGACGGCGAAGGTCCCGGCGTTCTTCAGTCCGCCGAAGTCCTCCTCCGGGATGCCGGCGAGGATGTCCCCGTACCCGTCGCCGTTGCTGTCCCCGATGGACACGGTCCAGCCGAAGTCGTCCCCGGCCTCCTGGGCGCCGGGCACGCCCGGGGTGTCCTGGGTGATGACCCGGGGTGCGGTGTCGGGCAGACCCTGCCGGCCCGCGCGGACGACACGGAGGCCGTCCTCGCCCAGGACCAGGTCGGCCCGGCCGTCGCCGTCGAGGTCACCGAGGGCGATGCCGTCCTGCTTGCGCAGGGCGAGAGACGTCAACTGGGCGCCGGGGCGCAGGCCTTCACGGCTGCCATGCGCGTAGTAGACGTAGTTTCCGTAGTTGGTCTCGCTGTCCCAGTCGTGTTCCCGGGCGATGACCGCGAGGTCGTCCGTCCCGTCGCCGTCGGTGTCCCCGACGGCCACGGCGACGATCAGCAGGTCGGCGTCGGTGAAGGCGGCGTTCTCCTGGGTGGCCGCGGGGCGTCCGTCGCGGCCGAGGGGGCCGAGGAGGACCCGGCCGTCGCGGGCCAGGTCCTGGTGGCCGTTGCCGTCGAAGTCACCGGTGACGGTCAGCGGGGCCTGGAGGCGGCCGGTGCCCTCGGCGGGCAGCACCGTGCCGGAGGTGAGACCGGCGGGGCCGCCCCAGAGCACGGTCCGGGTGCCGGAGTGTTCGACGCCGTCCTGCTGCCACTGCTCGGCGAGGGTCTCGACGAGCAGGTCGGTGTACCCGTCGCCGTCGAGGTCGGCCGCGGCCAGCCGGGAGCCGAAGAGGTCACCGGCCTCGGGGGTGCCGGGGATGCCGGCGGAGGCCTGGCTGTAGACCTTCTTGGCGGAGGTCCGCAGGCCGCTCGGCGAGCCGAACAGGACGGCGACATAGCCCGCCTTGGCCTTGCCGCCGACCGTCGCGTAGGGCGCGGCGACGGCGAGGTCCTCGTAGCCGTCGCCGTTGAAGTCCTGCCGTACGCCCGCTGCCGGAGCGGCGGCCTGGGCGACGGGGAGCGCGCCGCACGTGGCGGCGATCAGGGTGATCGCGACGACGAGCGCGCGCCGGGTTCTGTGACGGGGCAGGGACATGCGAACTCCGATGGCCGCAAGGGCAGGTGACCACGGAGAGGATCACCTGGGGAGATCCCAAGATCCTCTTCCGTGCTGCCCTGTACGACACACCGGAACCGCGGTTGGTTGCCCTGCCGCAGGCCGCGGCTTTTCGCGCCGTTGGCCCGTCCGGGAGTGCTACTTCTCGAACGGGTCGAAGTCGTCGTACTCCCGCTCCGACTCGTCCCGTTCGGCCTGCTTGTCGCGGCGGCGCTGGGCGGCCGGACGCGGGGCCTCGAAGCGGTGGTCCTCACCGCGGCGGCCGAGCATCTCGGCACCGGCCATGACGGTCGGCTCCCAGTCGAAGACGACGGCGTTGTCCTCGGGGCCGATGGCGACGCCGTCGCCGGAGCGGGCGCCCGCCTTCATCAACTGCTCCTCGACACCGAGGCGGTTGAGCCGGTCGGCGAGGTAGCCGACGGCCTCGTCGTTGCTGAAGTCGGTCTGCCGCACCCAGCGTTCGGGCTTCTCGCCACGCACCCGGAACAGCCCGTCCTCCTCGCGGGTGACGGTGAAGCCCGCGTCGTCGACGGCCTTCGGCCGGATGACGATCCGCGTCGCCTCTTCCTTCGGCTTCGCGGCCCGCGCCTTGGCGACCACGTCGGCCAGCGCGAACGACAGCTCCTTCAGCCCCATGTGGGCCACGGCGGACACCTCGAAGACGCGGTAGCCGCGCGCCTCCAGGTCCGGGCGGACCATCTCGGCGAGGTCCTTGCCGTCCGGGACGTCGATCTTGTTCAGGACGACCATGCGGGGCCGCTTGTCGAGCCCGGCGCCGTACTGCCGCAGCTCCTCCTCGATGATGTCGAGGTCGGAGACGGGGTCACGGTCGGACTCCAGGGTCGCCGTGTCCAGCACGTGCACCAGCACGCTGCACCGCTCCACGTGCCGCAGGAACTCCAGGCCGAGGCCCTTGCCCTGGCTGGCGCCCGGGATCAGTCCGGGCACGTCGGCGATGGTGTAGACGGTCGAGCCGGCGGTGACGACACCGAGGTTCGGGACCAGGGTGGTGAAGGGGTAGTCGGCGATCTTCGGCTTGGCCGCGCTCAGCACCGAGATCAGCGAGGACTTGCCCGCGCTCGGGTAGCCGACCAGCGCCACGTCGGCGACGGTCTTCAGCTCCAGGACGATGTCCTGCATGTCCCCGGGCACACCGAGCAGCGCGAAGCCGGGCGCCTTGCGGCGCGCGGACGCCAGCGCCGCGTTGCCGAGGCCGCCGCGACCGCCCTGGGCGGCGACGTAGGAGGTGCCGTGGCCGACCAGGTCGGCGAGCACGTTTCCGGCCTTGTCCTGGACGACGGTGCCGTCCGGTACGAACAGGACCAGGTCCTGGCCGTCCTTGCCGGAGCGGTTGCCGCCCTCACCGGGCTTGCCGTTGGTGGCCTTGCGATGCGGGGAGTGGTGGTACTCCAGGAGAGTCGTCACCGACTGGTCGACGGTCAGGATGACGTCGCCGCCACGGCCGCCGTTGCCGCCGTCGGGGCCGCCGAGCGGCTTGAACTTCTCCCGGTGGACGGAGGCACAGCCGTGACCTCCGTTACCCGCGGCGACGTGCAGCTCGACGCGGTCCACGAAGGTGGTCATGTGGGGTGCCTCCAGAAACGTACGGGTTGTTTACTTACGTAACACGCGAAAGGCGGACCCGCCTTCCCGGAAGGGAAGTGAGGTCCGCCTCGCGAAAGCTTCCGATCAGAGCCTGATTCAGGCGACCGGAACGATGTTCACGACCTTGCGGCCACGGTGCGTACCGAACTCCACCGCACCGGCGTTCAGCGCGAACAGCGTGTCGTCGCCGCCACGGCCGACGCCCGCACCCGGGTGGAAGTGGGTACCGCGCTGGCGGACCAGGATCTCGCCCGCGCTGACGACCTGACCACCGAAGCGCTTCACGCCGAGGCGCTGAGCGTTGGAGTCACGACCGTTACGGGTGGACGATGCGCCCTTCTTGTGTGCCATCTCTCCTCAGTCCCTTACTTCGCAGCCGCGGGGATCTCAGTGACCTTGATCGCCGTGTACTGCTGGCGGTGGCCCTGACGACGGCGGTAGCCGGTCTTGTTCTTGTAGCGAAGGATGTCGATCTTGACGCCCTTGTGGTGGTCCACGACCTCGGCCTGGACCTTGATGCCGGCCAGGACCCACGGGTCGCTGGTCACAGCGTCGCCGTCGACAACGAGCAGGGTCGAGAGCTCGACCGTGTCGCCAACCTTGGCGGTGGAAATCTTGTCAACCTCAACGATGTCGCCGACAGCAACCTTGTGCTGGCGACCACCGCTGCGCACGATGGCGTACACGCGGATCTCACTCTCTCGCTCGGGAACGGCACCCCCGCAGTCCAGCCGCCCGGCAGAACGAGCGGCCTCTCCCGGCCGCAAGGCCCGAGAGGATGAGGTTTACGGGGATGTGGCGCGCCCATATCCAAGGACACGCCGACGGTCAAGGTTACGGGGCCGCTGCCGAACGGGTCAAACCGGCCCCGTCCCGGTCACCCGCCGAGACCGGCCCGGTACGCCACGCACTCCTCGTACGAGGGCAGCAGCCCCTGCTCACGGGCCTGGGCCAGGCTCGGCGCCTGCTCGTCCTTGGCGGACAGCAGCGGGGCGACGTCGGCGGGCCACTCGATACCGAGCTCCGGATCGAGCGGGTGGATGCCGTGCTCCCGCTCGGGGGCGTAGCCCTCGGAGCACAGGTAGACCACGGTCGCGTCGTCGGTCAGCGCCATGAAGCCGTGGCCGAGGCCCTCGGAGAGGTAGACGGCGTGGTGGTCCTGGTCGTCCAGGCGGACGATCTCCCACTGGCCGAAGGTGGGCGAGCCGACCCGGATGTCCACGATCACGTCGAGGACCGCGCCGCGCACGCACTTGACGTACTTGGCCTGGCCGGGCGGCACGTCCGCGAAGTGGATGCCGCGCAGGGTGCCCCGGCTGGAGACGGACATGTTGGCCTGGGCGAGGGTGAGCGGGTGGCCGGCCGCCTCGGTGAAGAGGGGGGCCTTGAACCACTCGTGGAAGCTGCCCCGGCCGTCGGGGAAGACCTTCGGCTCGTGCACCCAGGAGCCGGAAATCGAAAGAGGTCGCATCACAGGGTCCTCTGCTCTTCTGCTGCGGAGGTCGTCATCACAGGCATCATCATCGGCTCTTCCTCGGCTGGTTCGTCAGGGCCCGCTTGACGCGTCCGGCGACCCGGCGCCACAGCGGCCGCGGCGGGGCGGGCTGCTTGGGCTTCGGCGCCGGTTTCGGGGCGGGCTTCGCCGGCGGAATGTGGCGGTCGATGACCTCGGCGGTGCCGTCGGCCGCGACGACCACGTCGACCGGGAGCCGGGTCCACCTCGGTTCGCCCCGGGAGGCGGACGGCAGCCCGAGCCGGACCGCCCAGCGCGCCCCGGTGAGCCGCTCGGCCGGCAGCTTCGCGGTCACGGAACGGCCGTCCGCCACGGCGTCGGCGGCGAACTTGCCGACCTCCTTGCGCTCGAAGCGCAGCTGTACGGCCTCCTCGCCGGTCACCGCGAGCGGCAGCGGAAGCCGCACGGTCGCCCCCTCGGCCACCACCGCCGCGGCCGGGTCCACCAGCACCACGGCCTCGCGCTCGAGCTTGCCGGTGTGCTGGTCGACGTCGAGGGAGAGGTTCCCGGGTCCGTCGGTCCAGTACGGCAGCACGAGCCGGCGCGGTTCACCGGTGAGCGCGGCCAGCCGCCCGGGCTCCACGCCCTCGCCGTGCACCGCGCCGATCCGGCACTCCTTGCTCCAGCCGCCGGCCTTGATGCGCAGGTGGAAGTCCCAGATGCCCTTGGTCAGGGGCGAGCCCCCGGCGGCCGTCTCGGGGTCGAGCACGGCGGTCGCGGTGATCCGCTGCCGGAAGGCGCCTTCCGCTTCGGCGTCGACCTCGTGCCGCTCGCTCTTCAGCGGCAGGTAGTACTGGGTGGCGTCGTCGCGATTGCGGATCACGAGGTCGACATCGCTCTCGCCGGTCCGGGCGTCCAGCGTGATGCCCTGCCCGTCCAGCGCCTCGCGCGCCTTCTCGGAGAGCGGCAGGTCGAGGACGTCGCGCTCGCCGTCCCGGCGGAAGACGAGAGGGCTGCCGCCGGACTCGTACTCGGCCCCGAAGCCGATGTTCAGGCGACCGTTCTCCCAGGTCAGGGAGGTCAGCTCGCCGGTGGGCCGGATCGCGGCCTCCCACTGGGCGAGCTCGCGGATGTCGTCGTAGAGGTCGGCGGAGACGAGGCCCGCGACGACCCGCTGCATCGGGTCGACGTGGGTGAGGACGCCGGGTCCGAAGCGCTCGACGACCACCCCGCGGATCTCGCGGTAGAGCTCCTCGGCGTAATCCTCGGGGAGCTTCAGCAGCCGGTTGCCGCGCAGCCGCTCGACCATCTCGACGCGCAGCCAGCGGCTGAACAGCCGGTCGCGCAGGGGGCCGGGCTCGGTGAGCTCCTCGACCACGTCGAGGGCCTCGCGGAGGTTGCCGAAGTAGCCGGCCGGGTCGAAGCGCTGGAAGCCCGCGTTGGAGCCGTCGTCGCGGGCGATGTGGTAGTAGCACAGGTAGTCGCCGAGGACGGCGACGCTCTTGGCCCGCAGATACGCCTCGACGACGAAGACGTGGTCCTCCAGGCGCCGGCGCCCTTCCTTGAACCGGATGCCGTGCTCGGCGAGGAACTCCCGCCGGAACATCTTGTGCGGGGTGAGGCTGTCGATCAGCGGTGCGTTCTCGACCGTGGCACGCGGCCGGTTGACCCGGAACAGCTCCTGCGGCACCGGCCGTCCGATGCCCGCCATCTTGCCGATGACGACATCGGCGTCGTGCGCCGTGCCGTAGTCGTACATCCTCTCCAGGGCCTCGTCGCCCAGCCAGTCGTCGTGGTCGACGAACATGACGTACTCGCCCCGGGCGGCGTCGATACCGGTGTTGCGGGGCTTGCCCGACCAGCCGGAGGCCTCCTGGTGCACGACGTGGAAGTGCGGGTGCTCGGCCGCGAGCGCGTCGAGCCGGGCCGGGGTCTCGTCGGTGGAGCCGTCGTCGACGAAGAACACCTCGAACTCGTCGGCCGGCAGGCTCTGCCGCAGCAGACCGCCGATGCAGTCCTCGACGTACTTGCCGGGGTTGTGCACCGCGATGACCACGCTGACCTTGACGGTCACGCCGTGTTCTCCTTCGTCTGGACCCGGTGGATCTCCGGGAAGGCCTCGGTGAGCGCCGCACGCCAGTCCCGCAGGGGCGGGATACCGGCCGCCGCGAAGCGGTCGTGGCCGAGGACGCTGTAGGCCGGGCGGGGGGCGGGGCGGACGAAGGCCTCGCTGGTGGTGGGGCGGACCCGGTCGGGGTCGGTGCCGAGCAGCCGGAAGATCTCCCGGGTGAGGCCGTACCAGGTCGTCTCGCCGGAGCTGGTGCCGTGGTAGACACCGGCCGGGGCGGTGCCGGCCAGGGCGCCGCGGCCCAGCTCGTAGAGGAGTCCGGCGAGATCGGCGCTCCAGGTGGGCTGGCCGCGCTGGTCGTCGACGACGTCCAGGGTGTCCTTGAGCCCCTCCAGCTTGATCATCGTACGGACGAAGTTGGGGCCGCCCGTGCCGTACAGCCAGGCCGTGCGCACCACATAGCCGCGCTCGATGCCGAGCACGGCCCGTTCGCCGGCGAGCTTGGTGCGGCCGTAGGCGCTGCGCGGGGCGGTGGGGGCGTCCTCGGCGTACGGGGTGGTGGCGTCGCCCGCGAAGACGTAGTCGGTGGAGACGTGCAGGAGGACGGCGCCGGTGGTGACGCAGGCGGCGGCGAGATGCGCGGGGCCGTCGCCGTTGATGCGCAGCGCCTCCTCCTCGTGGCTCTCGGCGTCGTCGACGGCGGTCCAGGCCGCGCAGTTGACGACGACCGCGGGCCGGTGCGTCTCGATCGTGCCGCGCACGGCGTCGGCGTCGGTGAGGTCGAGGGCGGCACGGTCGAGGGCGACGGTCTGCTCGCCCGCCTCGGCGAGCCGGGCCAGGACGTCCTGGCCGAGCATGCCGCCCGCGCCGGTGACCAGCCAGATGCGGTTGTCGGTCACAGCGCGGCCCGCTCCTTCAGCGGCTCCCACCAGGCGCGGTTGTCTCTGTACCACTGCACGGTCTCCGCGAGCCCCTGCCGGAAGCTCTTGCGGGGTTCGTAGCCGAGCTCCTCGCGGATCTTCGTGCAGTCCACCGAGTAGCGGCGGTCGTGACCCTTGCGGTCCTCGACGTACTCGACGCTGGTCTCCCAGTCCGCGCCGCAGGCCTCCAGGAGCAGCCCGGTGAGCTCCTTGTTGGAGAGCTCGGTGCCGCCGCCGATGTTGTAGACCTCACCGGCCCGGCCCTTGGTGCGCACCAGCTCGATGCCCTGGACGTGGTCGTCGATGTGCAGCCAGTCGCGGACGTTGCCGCCGTCGCCGTAGAGCGGGACCTTCTTGCCGTCGAGGAGGTTGGTCACGAAGAGCGGGATGACCTTCTCGGGGAAGTGGTGGTGCCCGTAGTTGTTGGAGCAGCGGGTGACGCGCACGTCCAGGCCGTGGGTGCGGTGGTACGACAGCGCGATCAGGTCGCTGGAGGCCTTCGCGGAGGAATACGGCGAGTTCGGCTGGAGCGGGTGCGTCTCCGGCCAGGAACCCTCGTCGATGGAGCCGTAGACCTCGTCGGTGGAGATGTGCACGAAGGTCTCGATGCCCGCGCGGTGGGCGGCGTCGATGAGGGTGTGCGTGCCGACGACGTTCGTACGGACGAACTCGGCGCCGCCGTCGATGGACCGGTCGACGTGCGACTCGGCGGCGAAGTGCACCACCTGGTCGTGCTCGGCCATCAGCTTGCCGACCAGCTCGGGGTCGCAGATGTCGCTCTGCACGAAGGAGAACCCGGGGTGCTCGCGCACCTCGTCGAGGTTGGCCGGGTTGCCCGCGTAGGTCAGCTTGTCGAGGACGGTGATCTCCACGTCACCGGGGCCGTCGGGGCCGAGCACCGTACGGACGTAGTGCGAGCCGATGAAACCGGCACCGCCGGTCACCAGGATCTTGGTGGTCGTCATGAGGAGATCTGCACCTTGCTGTGATCACCGAGCACGAGCCGGTGGGCCGACGGGTTACGGGGAGCGGGCGTGACCTCGACGTCACGCCCGATGAGCGAGGCCTCCACCCGGCGCACACCGGTCACGGACGAGCCGCGCAGCACGATGGAGTACTCGATTTCGCTGTCCTCGATCCGGCAGTCCTCGGACACCGAGGTGAACGGGCCGATGTACGCGTCGCTGACGACCGTCCCCGCCCCGATGATCGCGGGCCCGACGATCCGGCTGCCGCTGACCCGGGCGCCCGCCTCGATGCGGACCCGGCCGATGATCTCGCTGTCCTCGTCGACCGTGCCCTCGTTCGACGGGGGGACGGTCTCCAGGACCGAGCGGTTGACCTCCAGCATGTCGGCGACGTTGCCGGTGTCCTTCCAGTAGCCGGAGATCGTGGTGGAGCGGACGTCGCGCTTCTCGTCGATCAGCCACTGGATGGCGTGCGTGATCTCCAACTCGCCGCGCCAGGACGGCTCGATGGAGCGGACGGCCTCGTGTATGGCCGGGGTGAAGAGGTAGACGCCGACGAGCGCGAGGTCGCTCTTGGGCTGCTTCGGCTTCTCCTCCAGGCCCACCACCCGGCCCTGGGCGTCGAGTTCGGCGACACCGAAGGACGTCGGGTTGGGCACCTGGGTCAGCAGGATCTGCGCCTCGGGCCGCTCGGCCCGGAACTCCTCCACCAGACCGGTGATGCCGCCGACGATGAAGTTGTCGCCGAGGTACATGACGAAGTCGTCGTCGCCGAGGAACTCCCGCGCGATCAGCACCGCGTGGGCCAGCCCGAGCGGTGCGTCCTGCGGGATGTAGGTGACCTCGATGCCGAACTGCGAGCCGTCGCCGACCGCTTCGCGGATCTCGTCGGCGGTGTCGCCGACCACGATGCCGACTTCGGTGATCCCGGCGTCGGCGATCGCTTCCAGGCCGTAGAAGAGCACGGGCTTGTTGGCGACCGGCACGAGCTGTTTGGCCGAGGTGTGGGTGATCGGGCGGAGGCGAGTGCCCGCTCCCCCGGAGAGCACGAGTGCCTTCACGTATTAAGCCCCAATGACTGTGCCGAGAAGGGGGTGAAACCCCAACTGTCAGGATTTGTCGTCGATCTCGGTCTACATCGTAACCATGCTGGCGTAAGAGTGATTCACCCCAGGTGGGAGTGATTCCATGCCTGTTCGCACTTTCGACACTTGTATGACGACCCGAACTCCGCCGGGGTTGCCCAGGTAACAAGAAAAAAACATGAAGCCGCCCCCCGGCCGTGGGACGGGGGGCGGCTTCATGGGTGCGCGGCTTTCGGAGCGTCAGCTCTCGTCGGCCGTCGTCGAGACGGACGAGAGCGGCTGCTGTTCGGCCGCCGCCGTCTTCTTCGCGGCCGCCTTCTTGGCGGTCGTCTTCTTGGCGGCGGTCTTCTTCGCCGCGGTCTTCTTGGCCGCCGTCTTCTTGGTGGCGGCCTTCTTCGCCGTCGCCTTCTTGGCCGTCTTACGGGCCGTCTTCTTGGCGGGCGCGGCCTCCTCGGCGTCGGCGGCCGGAGCCTCCGACGCCTCCGCGGTCTCCGTCGCCGTCGGCACGACCACGACGGCCGCCTCCTCGGACGCGGTCGGCGCGGTGGCCTTGCGCACGGCACGGCGCCGCGGACGGGCCGGGGCGGCGCTCTCGGCCGGCGCCTCCGGCTGGGCCTCGGGCTGCTCCACCGGCGCCTCGACCGCGGGAGCGGCTTCGGCGACGGTCACCACGGCGGCCTCGGCACCCGCGGGCGAGCCGGCGGGCGCGGACACCTTGCGGGTGGCACGGCGACGGGTACGGCCCTTGGGCGCGGCCTCCTCGACGACCGGGTCCTCGACGGCGACCGGCTCGGCGTGCGCCTCGGCGGCCGGCTCCGGCTGCACCGGACGCTCGACCTCCTCCGCGACGGTGACGTCCTGCGCGGTCGGGACGGTCTCCTCGACCTCGTCCGCACGCTCGGTCCGCTCGGACGCCCTCTCACGACGCGGCGCACCGGCCGGAGCGGACGCCCGCCGGCTCGCCCGGCGCCGCGAACGGCCCCGGGTGGCCGCGGCCTCCGCCTCGGCGGCGCTGCTGTACAGCTCCTCGTCGGGCTCGAAGGGCGCGGGCAGCGCGACCGGCTCGGCGAGCTCGGCGGCGACCTCGGCCTCGGTCTCCACCTCGGTGTCGTGGTCGTGCTCGACGGCCTCAGCCGCCTCCGCCGCCACCGCGGCCTCGTGGACGTGCTCGATGCCGCCGCGGCCGCGCTTCTTGCGCTTGCCGCCACCGCCGACGGAGGTCGGCTGCTCCATGTGGACGATGACACCGCGGCCGTTGCAGTGGACGCAGGTCTCGGAGAACGACTCCAGCAGACCCTGGCCGACCCGCTTGCGGGTCATCTGGACCAGGCCCAGCGAGGTCACCTCGGCGACCTGGTGCTTGGTCCGGTCCCGGCCCAGGCACTCCAGCAGGCGCCGCAGCACCAGGTCCCGGTTGGACTCCAGCACCATGTCGATGAAGTCGATGACGATGATGCCGCCGAGGTCGCGCAGCCGCAGCTGACGCACGATCTCCTCGGCCGCCTCCAGGTTGTTCCTGGTGACCGTCTCCTCGAGGTTGCCGCCCTGACCGGTGAACTTGCCGGTGTTGACGTCGACGACGACCATCGCCTCGGTCCGGTCGATCACCAGCGAACCACCGCTGGGCAGCCAGACCTTGCGGTCCAGCGCCTTGGCGAGCTGCTCGTCGATCCGGTAGGTGGCGAAGACGTCGACCTCGCTGGTCCACTTCGACAGCCGGTCGGCGAGGTCGGGCGCGACGTGCGAGACGTAGCCGTGGATGGTCTCCCACGCCTCGTCGCCGCTGACGACGACCTTGGTGAAGTCCTCGTTGAAGATGTCGCGGACGACCCGGACGGTCATGTCCGGCTCGCCGTACAGCAGCGTCGGCGCGTTGCCGTTCTTGGCCTTCTTCTGGATGTCCTCCCACTGCGCCTGGAGGCGCTCGACATCGCGGCGCAGCTCGTCCTCGGAAGCGCCCTCGGCGGCGGTGCGCACGATGACGCCCGCGTCCTCGGGGACGATCTTCTTGAGGATGGTCTTCAGCCGGGCCCGCTCGGTGTCGGGCAGCTTGCGGCTGATGCCGGTCATCGAGCCCTCGGGGACGTACACGAGGTAGCGGCCCGGGAGGGAGACCTGGCTGGTCAGACGCGCGCCCTTGTGGCCGATCGGGTCCTTCGTCACCTGGACGAGCACCGACTGGCCGGACTTCAGGGCGGACTCGATGCGCCGCGGCCCGTTGGCCATGCCCAGCGCCTCGAAGTTGACCTCACCGGCGTACAGGACCGCGTTGCGCCCCTTGCCGATGTCGATGAACGCGGCCTCCATGGACGGCAGCACGTTCTGCACCTTGCCCAGGTACACGTTGCCGACGTACGAGGTGGCCTGCTCCTTGTTGACGTAGTGCTCGACGAGCACGCCGTCCTCCAGGACGCCGATCTGCGTGCGCTCACCGCTCTGCCGGACGACCATCACGCGCTCGACGGCCTCGCGGCGGGCCAGGAACTCGGCCTCGGTGATGATCGGGACGCGGCGGCGGCCCTGCTCGCGGCCTTCGCGGCGGCGCTGCTTCTTGGCCTCCAGACGCGTGGAGCCCTTGATGGACTGCACCTCGTCGGACGGCTCGGACTTCGGGCGGGGCTCACGGACCTTGACGACCGTGCGCTCCGGGTCGCCGTCACCGGGCTCGGCGTCGGTGGAGGTGTCACCGGCGCGACGACGACGGCGCCGGCGGCGACGGCTGCTGGAGGACGAGGAACCGCCCTCGTCGCCGTGCTCGTCCTCGGCGTCCTCCTCGATCTGCTCGGCGGTGTCCTCGGCATCCTGGTCGGCCTGCTCGGCGGCGAGTTCGTCGCCCTCCTCGCCATCGGCGTCCGCGTCGGCGGACTCGCCACGGCGACGGCGACGGCCGCCACGGCGACGGCGACGACGGGACCCGGTCTCCTCGGACTCCTCCGAGTCGCCGTCGACGGCGTCCTCGGCGTCGGCCTCTTCGGCCTCGTCCTCGACCTCGGTCTCGACGGCCTGCGGCGCCTCGGTCTCCGCGGGCTCACCCCGGCGGCGGCGACGGCGCCGCGAGGCGACCGGCTCCTCCTGGGGCTCCTCCGCGGCGGGCGCCTCGGGCTCCTCGACCTCCGCCTCGGCGGCGGCCGCGGCGGCGGCCCGCTCGGGCGTCTGGAACTGCGGCTCGGTGAACACGGGTGCCTGGAACACGGCCACGGCGGGCCGCGCGGGGCGGCGCGGGGAGTCTTCCTCGGCGGCGTCGTCACCGGCGGCCCGCGGGGGCTCGGAGAACCCGGTGGCGGCGCGGCGCACGGAACGCCGGCGGGTGGCGCGGCGCGGGGCGGCCTCCTCGGCGGCCGGGGCCTCGGCAGCGGCTTCCTCGGCGGGCTTGGTCTCTTCGTCAGCGCTCACGGGCGCCTCCACGGTCTCGGGCGCCTCGGCGGGCGCGGCCACTCGACGCGTGGCACGCCGACGACCCCGACGCGGGGCCTCTTCCTCGACGGCGGCCTCGGGGGCGGCGTCGGCATCGGCCTCGGACGCGGGCTCGGAAACGGCCGCGGGAGCGGGCTCGGAAACGGCCGCAGGGGCGGCCTCGGTGTCGGCGGCGACCGGCGCACCGGCGGGCGCGGCGGCCCGGCGGGTGGCACGCCGACGCGTACGCGGCGCGGGCGCCTCTTCGGTCACCGTCTCCTCGACAGCCTCGGCCTCGACCTCGACCTCCGGTTCGGCGGTGGGTACGACGGTCTCGGCGGCCGCGGGCTCGGCGGCGGCCGGGGACCCGGTGGGCGCGGACGCCCGCCGGACGGCACGACGACGCGTACGCGGCGCGGGCGCCTCTTCGGTGGCTTCGGCGGCCGGGGTCTCGACGGCGGCGGCCTCGGCGGGCGCGCGCTCCTCGGCCACCGGCACGACCGTCTCGGCGACGGCGGTCTCGGCGGCGGCGGGGGCCCCGGTGGGCGCGGAGGCCCGGCGGGTGGCACGGCGACGCGTACGCGGCGCGGGCGCCTCTTCGGCCACCGTCTCCTCGGTCACCGTCTTCTCGGCCGCCGTCGGCTCTTCGGCGGCGGGCTCGGCGGCCGGTATGGCCGGCGTCACCTCGTCCGGCGCTTCGGCCGCGGCGGCGACCGGCGGACCCGCAGGGCGGGATGCGGCACGGCGTCGCCTGCGCGGCGGCAGGGTGTCGCTGGGGGTGTTGAGTTCGGAACCCTCGGTGGGTTCGGTCGGCTCGAGCATGCGGGCGTTTCTCCCGTCAGGCTCCCGGGCGCCGCGCCTGGTCCGGCGATGCCGGTGACGTCCGCGGCTCGCGCGATGCGCGGTGCCGCCGTCCGGGGCGCGGGCGCCGCACGGGAGCTCTCTGTGTCCTGTCTCGCCGGTTCCGTACTCCCTTGTTGGGTACGGCCTGGCGAAAGTCTTCTGGTCGGTGCGCTGCCCGACCCAGGTGGCTCCCGAGTACGAGGGCGGCGCTACGACGTCCGTCCTTTCGCGGGACCTTCCCTACGCCGGCGCCTTCGCGGCGGCAGCGGCCGTTGTGGGGGCCTCAGCTGCCTCGCGGTCGGGCGCGAGCGGGTCGGTCACCTCGCCGGTCTCTTCATCGAACAGCCCCTGCGCCAGCCTGGTCACCGCTGCGGGGACCGGCGGCGCCAGGTCGGCCACGGCGCGGAGACCGGACAGGACGTCGTCGGGTCGTACGGCAGGCGTCACGTGCCGAACAACCAGCCGCAGTATCGCACAGGGCTGGTCCGTCGGCCTATCAGCCTGGGGACTGTGCGTCTCCAGCTGTACGACTGCGGAGCGGGCGTCGAACGAACGGATGCCGTTCTTGGTCTTGCGCTGGACCTCGACGGCGTCGGCGGCGTTGAAGGCGACAACGGCCCTCTCGGCCTCCGCCGGCTCCACTCCGTCGAGCCGCAGCTCCCACACCGAGGCGGTGAGCCGGTCGGCGAGCCCGGACGTCCGGGCCTCGACCGCGTCGATGATGTCGAGCCCGAGGGGCATCGACTCGTCGAGCAGAACCCTGAGCTTCTCGGGGTCCCGCGCCTCGGTGAGGGCGATCTCCAGATACTCCGCCTCACTGCCCGTGCCGGTGGGTGCGGCATTGGCGTACGACACCTTCGGATGCGGCGTGAACCCCGCCGAGTACGCCATCGGCACCTCGGCACGGCGCAGCGCACGCTCGAAGGCGCGCTGGAAGTCACGGTGGCTGGTGAACCGGAGGCGGCCGCGCTTGGTGTAACGCAGTCGGATGCGCTGCACCGCGGGTGCGGGCGGCGGGCCTTCGGGCTGTCGCTTGCCCAGTGTCGTTCAGTCCTTCGTGAGTGCGGTCGTACTGCTACCAAGAGTACGTGTCTCGAGCCCGGTCGGTTCCCGCCGGTCCACGGCGACCGTCTCCCGGGGCTCGCCGAAGAGCATGCGCCGGACGTCGGCGCGCGCCTGCCGCGCGGTCTCCCGTACGGAGGCGAGCGCCTCCCGGGTGGCCCTTCCCACCCCGCGGGCGACCTCGGCGGCGGGCCGCAGCACGGCGTCGCGGACGACATGTCCGACCGGGGTGAGCAGGGTCCGGTACACCCAGCGCACCGGCTCGACGAAGACCCACCGGAAGAGGCCGGCGAGAAACCGTCCGACGGCGAGCGAGACGTGCCCGGCGATCCGCCAGGCGTGCCCGAGCGCGTCCCCCACCTCCCGTCCGACCACGGCGAGGAACCGCCCGACCGGTGTGAGCACCCAGCGCCACAGGGCGAGCACCGGCAGCACGAACACCACGCGGGCGATCCAGTACAGCGCGAGCCCGATCCCCCGGAGCAGCCACACCGCCCCGTGCCCGACCGGCGTGAGGACCCACGCGTACAGCCACGCGGCGGGCACGACGACGAGGTACCGCACCAGCCAGGCGACGGCCGTGTACACGGCGATCCCCACGGCGGCGATCCCACGCCCGATCCCCCGGAGCAGCCACATCACGCCGTGTCCGGAGGGCGTGAGGACCCACTGGTAGAGCCAGACAGCGGGTACGACGACGAGGTACCGCACCAGCCAGGCCCCCGCGGCGTACATGCCGGCACCGAGCGCCCGCGCGGTCCATGCGAAGCCGTGGCCGAGGGGAGTGAGCACATAGCGGTACAGCCAGGTCAGCGGCACGACGACGAGCACGTTCCCGAGCCAGGCGAGCCCCTTGCCGAGCGGTACGAGCACATACCGCCACAGACCCAGGAGCGGCCACACGAACAGGATCCGCCCTGTCCACTCAAGCGCCCACTCCAGGGCCCGCCCCAGCGGCCGCAGGACGGTGTCGTTCAGGAACCGTCCGGCGACGACGAGCGCGTCCCACGCCATGCGCACGGGCACGACCAACACGAGCACGACGATCCGCACCGGGATGCGGATGGCCGTCACGAGGCACCCCTCCGGCTGTCGGGGCTCAGGCAGCGGCTTCTGCTGTTCCATACCGGACAAGACGCCGCGGCCCGCGCCCTGGATGCACGCCGTGGGTTGCGATGCCGTCACGGCGCTTGTCCGCTAGACCGTTTTACCTATTTGACGGCGCGTCCGTCGAGGGTGTGCCGGTTGTTCCTGGGTGGTCGGGTCACTCTCGCACCGAGGTCCGGGAACTCCCCCGGACCCGTTTTGGTGCCAAGGAGCATGCGTATGAGTCCTCGACACACTCCCTCGCTGCTGGGGCCGTTGGCCCGGGCGAGGTTCCAGAGAGCCGGGGTGCTGACCTCCCTCGCCCTGGTCGTCGGCGGCGGACTGGTCGCCCCGGCCGCGGCGGCCGCGCAGGCGGTGTCCGAGAGGCCGGCCGCGACGCCGCAGACGGGCGACAAGTGCAAGCCGCACAAGCCCCACAAGTCGCGGGAGGCCGTGGAGGCGTACACCGGCAAGGACAAGTGCAAGGGCGCCACCGGGGCGACGGGCCCGAAGGGCGCCACGGGGGCCACCGGCCCCACAGGAGCTACCGGCCCCACAGGTGCGACGGGAGCGACCGGCGCCACCGGCACTCCGGGCGGGAACGGCACACCGGGTGCCACGGGAGCCACCGGGGCAACAGGTGCGACCGGCGCCACGGGTGCCACAGGGGCGACCGGCGCCGTCGGCCCGTGCGTCGAGATCGACGCCAGCCAGGACAGCAACAACTTCGAGCTCCGGGCCGCGCTCACCCCGCCGGTCATGGGCGGCCCGAACAGGACCTACGCGGGCATCCGGGACCTCACGACCGCGACACCCGGTCCCTTCCTGTGGACCGACCTCACCGGTCACACGGGCTACCCGCAGAACGCCTGCGGGATCTCCATCGCCCAGCACGCCCAAGGCAATCAGGTCGAGGGTGACCTGAGGATCGACGTCATCACCACGACGGGAGCCATCTACGAGACCAAATGCGCGGTGGTCACCAGTGACCGCACGCTGAACTGCGCGGACAATCCGTGGATCCTGGTCAACAGGCAGCCGGCGGTCGGCCAGACGAACGGCGGGATCATCGTCCCGTAGCCCGGCAGCAAGGGGGTGTCCGGCGGCATGTCAGGACTGCCGGGCGCCCCCTGCCGCGCCGACGCGCTCCAGCAGACTCACCGTCATCCCCGTCACCGGCGTGCTCGTCGCCACCCTGTACCGCATCTGCAAGGCCCCCGCCTGCTGCGGATCGATCGCGTTGAAGGGGAATTCGGCGCCCTGCGTCACCAGCCAGATCCGGCGCTCGCCCCGAGGCACAGCTCCGGGACGGAGCACTGGTCCGCGTGGAGGTCGTCGATCCCGGCCGGGGTCCGCACCAGGAAGACGTCCCGCAGCTCCAGTGCGCGCGGCAGGTAGTACCGCACACCGCCGTCGAGCTAGCAGCTGTCGAACCGGTCGTAGACGACCGCGTCCCCGGGCCGGCGGAGCCGCTCGATCACCTCGGCCGCCGCCGCGTGGTCGAGGGGCACCGGGGCGTTGTGCTCGAAGGGCTGCCGCATCTGCCGCTGGTCCGGCAGGACGAGCAGGGCCAGCGCCACGACCACCACCGCTCCCGTCTTCCAGGAACGCCGGGCCGCGGCCAGTCCCGAGCCGGCCGACAGCGCCCAGGCCGGGAGGGTGAACAGGACGTAGACGCCGCGGAAGTAGGAGACCTCGCCGTGCGAGGCGGCCCAGACCAGGAGCGGCGGCAGCAGTGCCCAGGTGCCGCACAGCAGCAGCGGTGCCCCTGCGCTCCGAGCGGGCCCCCAGCGCGAGGGCGATCAGGGCTCCGGCGCACAGCGCGGAGGCGAAGACCTCGCCGGGGAGGGAGAGCAGTGCCCAGCCGTCGGGCGCCGGGACCCAGTACAGCTGGCGTCCGGCCTGGGAGCGGCCCAGCAGGACGAGCGCGGCGACCGCCGCCAGGGCGAGGCCGGCCCGCCACCACAGGGAGCGGTCCCGGCGGGCGTGAGCGGCGAGCAGGCAGATGTGGGCGATCACGACCGAGAGTGCGATCAGGTGCAGGAGCCCGGTGAGGGCCAGCGCGAGCGCGTAGCCGGTCCAGGGCGCGCAGCAGCAGGAGCGTGGCGCCGGCGACGGCCGGCATCACCAGGGCGTAGGAGCGGGCTTCCTGCCCGTAGCGGCTCACGGCCGGGACGAGCGCGAAGAGGAGTCCGCCCAGAATTCCGGCCCAATATCCGAGGAGCCGGTTCCCGAAGAGCGTCACCCATCCGTGCATCAGCAGGTAATAGGTGCCGTGTACGGCGTCGACGTTGCGTAGCGTGGCGAGAATCCGGCCGGTGTCGCGGCCGGTCATGTCCCAGGTGACCAGCTCGTCGCGGCCGAGCAGCGGGGCGGAATTCCTCGCGAGGCGGGGGAAGCTGCGCGGCGATGGCCATAGGAACACCTATACCTGTCATTTCACAGGTGGCTGCTTGCACGCACCCCCGGGGCCGGATAATTTCACCGCGCGGTCCTTTTCTGCAGAGAAAAGAAAATGCCATGAATAACACAAACGCGAATAACACAAACACGGTCTGCCTCAATATGATCGTCAAGGACGAGGCGCATGTGATCCGACGCTGCCTCGAGTCCGTACGGCCCCTCGTCGACAGCTGGGTGATCCTGGACACCGGCTCGACCGACGGCACCCAGGACATCGTCCGCGAGACCCTCGCCGACCTGCCCGGGGCGCTGTACGAGAGCCCCTTCCGCGGCTTCGGCGCGAGCCGCAGCGAGGCGATCGAACGGGCCCGGGAGCGGGCGGGCCATCTGCTGTTCATCGACGCCGACGACGTCCTGGAGACCGACCCCGGCTTCACCCTGCCGGCGCTCACCCACGACTGCTACGACATGCAGGTGCGCCACGGCCCCGTCGTCCACTGGCGCCCGACGCTGGTGTCGACCCGCCTCCCCTGGCGGTACGTCGGTGTGCTGCACGAATACCTGGAATGCGACACGGAGTTCAGCCGGGCCACCCTCGACGGCGTCCGCATGGTCATCATGGGCGGCGGAGGCCGGTCGCAGGGCAGCACCCGCACGAAGTACCTGCGGGACGCGGCGCTCCTGAAGGACGGCCTCGCCAAGGAACCCGGCAACACCCGGTACGCCTTCTATCTCGCCCAGAGCTGGCGGGACGCCGACGAGCCGGCGAAGGCACTGGCCGCCTACGACCGCCGCGCGGCCATGGACGGCTTCGCCGAGGAGGCGTTCTGCTCCCGGCTCTACGCGGCCCGCCTCGCCCTGGAGCTGAAGCGCCGTATGCCCGAGGTCATGTCCCGCTTCCTGGACGCCCACGAACACCGGCCCACCCGCGCCGAACCCCTCGGCGAACTCGCCCACCTGTGCCGGACCCGCGGAGAACGCTGGCCGCTCGCCTACCTGTTCGCGCGACGCGCGGCGGAGCTCCCGCCGCCCGACGACATCCTCTTCGTCGAGCACGGCTGGTACGACTGGCGGGCCCTGGACGAACTGGCGGTGGCGGCGTACTGGATGGGCGCCTACCGCGAGTCGCTGGAGGCCTGCGAGCAACTCCTGGACGGCGGAAAACTGCCGCCGCAGCACCGCGAACGGGTAACCGCCAACCACGACTTCGCCCGCACCAAACTGGCAGTGAGCGCGGCCCCCGGAAAGGGACCGCGCTCACGACACCTACGACCCGCCCTGACCCACGTCAGTGCGAGTGACTCCCAGCAGGCGCCGGCGCCGCGTTCTTGACCGTCAGCGGCAGCAGCTTCTTGCCGGTCGGGCCGATCTGGATGTGGGTGTCCATCTGCGGGCACACGCCGCAGTCGAAGCAGGGCGTCCAGCGGCAGTCGTCGACCTCGGTCTCGTCGAGGGCGTCCTGCCAGTCCTCCCAGAGCCAGTCCTTGTCCAGGCCGGAGTCGAGGTGGTCCCAGGGCAGGACCTCCTCGTAGGTGCGCTCACGGGTCGTGTACCAGTCGACGTCCACGCCGAAGGGGGCGAGGGCCTTGTCGGCGCACGCCATCCAGCGGTCGTAGGAGAAGTGCTCGCGCCAGCCGTCGAAGCGGCCGCCGTCCTCGTAGACCGCGCGGATGACCGCGCCGATGCGGCGGTCGCCGCGGGACAGCAGGCCCTCGACGATGCCGGGCTTGCCGTCGTGGTAGCGGAAGCCGATCGAGCGGCCGTACTTCTTGTCGCCGCGGATCTTGTCGCGGAGCTTCTCCAGGCGGGCGTCCGTCTCCTCGGCGGAGAGCTGCGGCGCCCACTGGAACGGGGTGTGCGGCTTGGGGACGAAGCCGCCGATGGAGACCGTGCAGCGGATGTCGTTCTGGCCGGAGACCTTGCGGCCCTCAGCGATCACGTTCATCGCCATGTCGGCGATCTGGAGGACGTCCTCGTCGGTCTCCGTAGGCAGGCCGCACATGAAGTACAGCTTCACCTGGCGCCAGCCGTTGCCGTACGCGGTCGAGACGGTGCGGATCAGGTCCTCCTCCGACACCATCTTGTTGATGACCTTGCGCATGCGCTCCGAGCCGCCCTCCGGCGCGAAGGTCAGACCCGACCTGCGGCCGTTGCGCGTCAGCTCGTTGGCCAGGTCCACGTTGAAGGCGTCGACGCGGGTGGAGGGGAGCGAGAGGCCGATCTTGTCCTCCTCGTACCGGTCTGCCAGGCCCTTCGCGATGTCGCCGATCTCCGAGTGGTCCGCGGAGGACAGGGAGAGGAGGCCGACCTCCTCGAAGCCCGTCGCCTTCAGGCCCTTCTCGACCATCTCGCCGATGCCCGTGATCGAGCGCTCGCGCACCGGGCGGGTGATCATGCCCGCCTGGCAGAAGCGGCAGCCGCGGGTGCAGCCGCGGAAGATCTCGACCGACATGCGCTCGTGGACCGTCTCGGCGAGCGGGACGAGGGGCTGCTTGGGGTAGGGCCATTCGTCGAGGTCCATGACCGTGTGCTTCGACACACGCCACGGCACACCCGACTTGTTGGGGACTACGCGGGCGATCCGGCCGTCGGGGAGGTATTCGACGTCGTAGAACGCCGGGATGTAGACGGAACCCGTCTTCGCCAGGCGGAAGAGGACCTCCTCGCGGCCGCCGGGCTGCCCCTCGGCCTTCCACTCGCGGATGATCCGCGTCATGTCGAGGACGGCCTGCTCGCCGTCGCCGATGATCGCCGCGTCGATGAAGTCCGCGATCGGCTCGGGGTTGAAGGCCGCGTGGCCGCCGGCGAGCACGATCGGGTCGTCCAGGCCGCGGTCCTTCGACTCCAGCGGGATGCCCGCCAGGTCCAGCGCCGTCAGCATGTTCGTGTAGCCCAGCTCCGTGGAGAAGGACAGGCCGAACACGTCGAAGGCCTTCACCGGGCGGTGGCTGTCGACCGTGAACTGCGGGACGCCGTGCTCCCGCATCAGCGCCTCCAGGTCCGGCCACACGCTGTACGTGCGCTCGGCGAGGACGCCCTCCTGTTCGTTCAGCACCTCGTAGAGGATCATGACGCCCTGGTTGGGCAGCCCGACCTCGTAGGCGTCCGGGTACATGAGCGCCCAGCGGACATCACTGGACTCCCAGGGCTTGACCGTGGAGTTGAGCTCGCCGCCGACGTACTGGATCGGCTTCTGCACATGCGGGAGCAGAGCTTCGAGCTGCGGGAACACCGACTCGGCGGTTTCGGCTGACATCTCGCACTTCCGTGGACTGACAGGGGTGACCATCTAGCGTAACGCGAGCGCGGACCTGCCCCGTCCGTCCGCTCAGACCGCCAGGTCGCCCTTGATCGTCGGCCAGGTCGCGGGCAGGTCCAGCTCGACCAGCTCGGCCCGCCGCTCCTCGTGCCCGTACAGCACCCCGTACGTGAAGGTGCTCTCCCCCGCCGCATGCGCCTGACCTGCGAGATCACGCAGCGCCGCGCGGGCCATCACGCTGTCCTGGTGATCGCCGAGCAGCCCCTGCAGGGACTTCATCGACCGCACGAGATCGACGGCGGGCTCCCCGAGCGCCTCGGCCGCCGCCTCCGCCGCGTACCGCGTGCGCTTGCACTTCTTGCGCGCCTCGTGGATCGCGAGGTCCCGGTCGCCACCGGGCGGCAGCTCCAACGCCTGCTCCACCAGGTCCGTCAGCTTCCCGAAATCCTTCCGTACGGCCTTGGCGAGCACCTTCGACGGCTTTCCCGCGGCCGCCTCCAGCACCGGCGGATTGGCCACCAGCGCGTCCAGGGCGACGAGCAGGTCCAGGTACCGCTTCCCGTCCAGTACGGCCATCAGCCGGCGCCGCGACCCGCCGCTGCGGGCGTGCGACCAGGTGCGCAGCCGGGTGCGGACGGGGCCCACGAGCAGGGTGCGCGGCAGCTCGTCGAGGCGGGCGGTCAGCCGTTCGGTCAGCACCTCCTGGTCGCGGTCCACGCCCAGCTCACCGGCGAGCCACTTCAGTTCCTCACTGATCGGGTCGGTGACGGTCCGGTCCAGGACCTTGCCGTACGACCGGAAGGTGCTGCGCATCCGGCGGGTGGCGACCCGCATGCGGTGCACGGAGTCGTGCATGTCCCGCCGCACGGCCGGGTCGAGCTCGACGATCGCGTCCCGCTGGGCGCGCAGGTAGGTAAGGACATGGTCCCCGGCGGTCTCCGGGGCGGCCGCCTCGACGGCCTTCTTCTTCCGTTTCCCCTTCCTGCCCGTCTCCGCCAGCGCCCGCGCCAGCTTCGACGCCGACTTCGACGGCCTTACGCCCGCCTTCCGCAGCCGTTTCTCCACCTTGTCGAGGAAGACGGGGTCGCCCCCGTCGGCGAGCTCGATCTCGATCTCGGTCCACTGGGCGGTGCCGCCGCCCTCGGTGAGCCGCTCGGCGCGTACGCCGTCCACGCTGGCCTCGGCGAGGAGGACGCCCTCGGCGTCGAAGAGATGGCGGACGTCCCGCTCGGACAGCAGCCGGACGACGGGCAGCAGCTCGGCGTCCCGGACCCGGGAGCGGATCAGACCGGCGAGGGCGCGGGGCACGGTGTCGGAGAGCGGCGCCTGGATCTCGTCCCGCACTCCGGGCGCCACCGGGAACTTCAGGTGCCAGCCGGCGTCCGCGCCCCCGACCCGGCGGCGCAGGGTGATCGAGGCCGCGGCGAGGCGTTCGTCCCGGGTGTCGTAGTAGGTGGCATCGAGGTGGGCGACACCCTTGTCGATGACGGCCGCGACCCCGGCGACGCCGGTGAGGTCGGGCAGTCCGCTGTCGTCGGACTCGTACTTCCGCTCGATCTCGCGCTTTGTGTCCGCCATGACCTGAATCTAGACGGAGACGGGGCGCGAAGGCAGAGGGCACCGAGCCTGAATCCGGGGGAAACTCCGGAACATCAGGAGGTGAGCAGCGCCCGCATCGCCTCACTGTCCGAGAACGGCGCGTCCTGCGCCGTACGGGACAGCAGAAGCACATGGGCGTCCTCGAACTGGTCGTACGACATCGGTTCCGGGCCCTGCCCGACGATCACGACGTTGTGCTCCAGACGCCAGCTGACGTACCGCGTGTGGAACCGGGGCTGGCGTATGTCGTGGTGCGGGAGGCCGAGGCGGTCGGTGAAGCGCTGGACGACGGTGGCGTGGTGGGCGTCGAACTCCGGCCGCCAGGCGCCCTCCTGGCTCGTCCAGCCGGGGACGGCCGCCCAGATGTCCTCGTCGAGCAGGCCGCCGTCGACCGTGTAGAGGTAGGCGAAGGGCAGGTGGAGCGTCCCGTCGCCGTCGGCGGTGACGAAGTGGCCGTGCGGGGTGACATGGGTGGCCTCGGGGACGTCGGGCGTCCCCTCGTACGCCGGCCCGCCGACCGCCTCCGACCAGTCGGGCCAGCCGGCCTCACGCAGCCGGGCCTCCACCGTCTCGACGTCCGTCAGGTCCAGCTCCGCCAGGGCCAGCAGCCGGTCGACCAGCTCCTCGCCGACCGGGCACACGGCCACGTACTCCTCGGACACCCCAATCCCCCCTACGACACGGCTAGGCCGACATCGGCCGCTGCACCTTGATCGACTGCAACAGTCCCACCGCGACCCACACCGCGAACATGGAGGTTCCGCCGTAGGACACGAACGGCAGCGGCAGACCGGTGACCGGCATGATGCCCAGCGTCATCCCGATGTTCTCGAAGGACTGGAAGGCGAACCAGGCCACGATCCCCGCCGCGACGATCGTGCCGTACAGCTCCGTCGTCTCCCGGGCGATCCGGCAGGCCCGCCACAGCACCACGCCGAGCAGCACGATGATCAGGCCCGCGCCGACGAAGCCCAGCTCCTCGCCCGCGACCGTGAAGACGAAGTCCGTCTGCTGCTCGGGCACGAACTGGCCGGTGGTCTGCGAGCCGTGGAACAGGCCCGAGCCCGTGAGGCCGCCCGAACCGATCGCGATCCGCGCCTGGTTGGTGTTGTAGCCGACACCGGCCGGGTCGAGGCTCGGGTTGGCGAACGCGGCGAAGCGGGCGATCTGGTAGTCGTCCAGGATGCCGAGCTGCCAGACCGCGATCGCGCCGATCGCGCCGGTGCCGAGCAGCCCGAACACCCAGCGGTTGGAGGCGCCGGAGGCAAGCAGCACGCCCAGCACGATGATGACCATGACCATGACCGACCCGAGGTCGGGCATCAGCATGACGATCAGCATCGGTACCGCGGCCAGGCCCAGGGCCTGGAGCACGGTCCGGTGGTCCGGGTAGGGCTTGTCGCCCGCGTCGACCCGCGCCGCCAGCAGCATCGCCATGCCCAGGATGATCGTGATCTTCACGAACTCCGAGGGCTGGAGGGAGAAGCCGCCGCCGAGCACGATCCAGGAGTGGGCGCCGTTGACCGTGGAGCCCAGCGGGGTGAGCACCATGAGGATCAGGAACACCGAGGCGCCGTAGAGGATCGGCACGGCCGTTCTCAACGCCCGGTGACCGAGCCACACCGTGCCGATCATCAGGGCGAACCCGATGCCGGTGTTCATGATGTGCCGGATCAGGAAGTAGTACTGGTCGCCCTGGTTGATCTCGGTGCGGTTGCGGGTCGCCGAGAAGACCAGCAGCGAGCCGATGCCCGACAGGGCGAGCGCCGCGAACAGTATCGGCCAGTCCAGCCGGCGGGCGAGCGAGTCACGGGCGAACAGCCGCGTCCAGCCCGCGCGCTCGGGTCCGTACCCGGAGACGGAGAAGCTGTTGCCGGTCATGTGCACATCCTCCGGCTTCCCCTGCGGCGCCGCCGCCTGCGGGTGTTGCGGTTGCCGCTCGTCGGCTGCCCGACGGTCGCCGCCAGCGTGGTCTCCTCCGGCTTGGGAGCGCCTTCCTGGCTCACCCGCTGCTGCTTGGCCGGGTCCTTGGCGACCTTCGGGGACTTGATGGTGCCGTCCGTGCGGACCTTCGGCAGGCCCTTCTGCGGGGTGGGCAGCAGCGCGTTCTTCTTGTTGATGGTGCCGTCGTCGGAGACGCCGTACAGCGCGTCGTAGATGTTGCGCACCGCCGGACCCGAGGCGCCGGAGCCCGTACCACCCTGGGAGATCGTCATCACGATCGAGTAGTCCTTGGTGTACGTGGCGAACCAGGAGGTCGTCTGCTTGCCGTAGACCTCGGCCGTACCCGTCTTGGCGTGCATCGGGATCTTCTCCTGCGGCCAGCCGACCTGGGCGAAGCGCCAGGCGGCCGTACCGCGGGTGGCCACGCCCGCGAGGGCGTCGTCCATCTTGGCCAGCGTGGTCTTGCTTATCGGCAGCTTGCCGTGGGACTTGGGCGCGATCTCGTCGACGCTCTTGCCGTCGGCGCTGACGACGGCCTTGCCGACCGTCGGGTTGTACAGGGTGCCGCCGTTGGAGATCGCCGCGTAGATCGTGGCCATCTGGATCGGGGTGACCATGGTGTCGCCCTGGCCGATGGAGTAGTTGATCTCGTCACCGGCACGCATCTTGTTGCCCTCGAGGCAGTTCTCGTAGGAGATCTTCTCGACGTACGTGCCGTCCTTCTTCCCCGTCTTGCACCAGGCGTCCTTGTTGGCCTCCCAGTACGCCTGCTTCCACTGGCGGTCGGGGACGCGGCCGGTGACCTCGTTGGGCAGGTCGATGCCGGTGGTCTTGCCGAGGCCGAACTGGTGGGCGGCCTTGAAGAAGTAGTCCTTCGGCTCGCCCTTCTTCGGGTTGATGCCGCCGTCCCGCTGCCACTCCCGGTGGGCGAGGCCGTAGAAGACGGTGTCGCAGGACACCTCCAGGGCGCGACCGAGGTTGATGGGGCCGAAGTTCTCCGACTCGAAGTTCTTGAAGACCTGGCCGCCGACCGAGTACGAGCTCGTGCACGGGTAGCGGCCGTCGAAGTCGTAGCCCGCCTCGACGGCGGCGGCCGTGGAGATCACCTTGAAGGTGGAGCCGGGTGCCGACTGGCCCTGGATGGCCCGGTTGAGCAGCGGGTAGTTGGAGTCCTTGCCCGTCAGCTTCTTGTAGTCCTTGGCGGAGATGCCGCCGACCCAGGCGTTGGGGTCGTAGGTCGGGTTGGAGGCCATGGCGACGATCCGGCCGGTCTTGGCCTCCATGACGACGACGGCACCGGAGTCCGCCTTGTAGTTCTCGCCGGTGTTGTCGTCGAACTGCTTGCGGGCCTCCTTCATCGCGTCGTTCAGTTCGTACTCCGCGACGCGCTGGACGCGGGAGTCGATGCTGGTGACGAGGTTGGCGCCGGGCTGGGCCTCGTCGGCCTCGGCCTGGCCGATGACGCGGCCGAGGTTGTCCACCTCGTAGCGGGTGACGCCGGCCTTGCCGCGCAGCTCCTTGTCGTACTCCCGCTCAAGTCCCGAGCGGCCGACCTGGTCGGAGCGCAGATAGGGCGAGTCGGTGTCCTGGGCCTTGGTGATCTCCTCGTCGGTGACCGGGGAGAGGTAGCCGAGGACCTGGGCGGTGTTGGCCTTGCCGGGGCTCGGGTAGCGGCGCACGGCCTCGGGCTCGGCGGTGATGCCGGGGAAGTCCTCGGCGCGCTCGCGGATCTGCAGTGCCTGCTTGGCGGTGGCCTCGTCGGTGATGGGGATCGGCTGGTACGGCGAGCCGTTCCAGCAGGGCTGCGGGGTCTCGGCGTCGCACAGGCGGACCTTCTGCATGACCTCCGCGGGCTTCATGCCGAGGACCTTGGCCAGCTTGGTGAGGACGGCCTTGCCGTCGTCCTTCATCTTGAGCAGGTCGGTGCGGGAGGCGGAGACCACCAGCCGGGTCTCGTTGTCCGCGATCGGCACGCCGCGCGCGTCCAGGATCGAGCCGCGGACGGCGGGCTCGACGACCTGCTGGACGTGGTTGCCCGACGCCTCCTTCGCGTAGGCGTCGCCCTCGCGGATCTGGAGGTACCACAGGCGCCCGCCGAGGGTGCCGAGGAGGGACAGGACGAGGATCTGGATCACGATGAGCCTGATCTGGACCCGTGGGGTCCGACCGGTCTCGGGGATGTTGGTCACTGCGGCTGCCGCCCCCTCTCAGTGCGCCGAGTTGTGTGCGCGTACGAATGATGAACGGCTGACCTGTGAAAGCTCGTTCCGCCCCGGCGAACCCGTTCGAGTGAACTCGTCCGAGGCCGCATCAGCCGTCTGATCCGGCCTCAACACACCCGCCCTCACAGCCGCTTGACCCCCTTGATGCGGCCGACCCGCGCGGTTCTCGTCCGCGCCTTGGTCTTCAGCGAGCCGAGCCCGCCCCGCTGGCCGCCGATCTTCAGTCCCGTCCCGGACGACAGCCACCCCGACGAGATGTCGGCGGCCTTCGCGGCGGAGTTGGTCTCCGCGAGCGGGTCGTTCTCGGCACGGCGGGCGAGCGCCATGATGCCGGGGACGACGAAGGGCGCGAGGAGCAGGTCGTACAGCGCGGCCGTGAACAGCAGGCTGCCGAGGCCGACATGACGTGCGGCGGTGTCGCCGACGAGGGCGCCGACACCGGCGTACAGCAAGGTCGTGCCGAGGGCGGCGACAACCACGACGACCATCGGCCCGGTGGCCGACTTCAGACGGCCGTTCTCCGGCTTGGCGAGGCCGGCGAGGTAGCCGATGACGCACAGCACCAGCGCGTAGCGGCCGGCGGCGTGGTCCGCGGGCGGCGCGAGGTCGGCGAGGAGTCCCGCGCCGAACCCGACGAGGGCGCCGCCGACATGGCCGTAGACCATGGCGAGGCCCAGGACGGTCAGCAGGAGCACGTCGGGGACGGCGCCCGGCAGATGGAGTCTGGACAGGACGCTGACCTGGAGGACCAGGGCGACGACGACGAGGGAGGTGGAGAGCAGGATCCGGTTGACACGCACGGGGAATCAGCTCCTACTGCTCTTGCTCGAACTGGCCGTCGGCATTGGCGTTCGCCGAGGGGGTGACCGTGACGGTGACGGTCGGGGTGGGGGTCGGCTTCGGCTTCTTCGGCAGCACCGTGTCCCGCGGGTCCTTCTTCGGGGCCTCGACGACGACACCGACGACGTCGAGCTTGGTGAAGCTGACGTACGGCGTGACGTAGAGCGTGCGGGTCAGGCCACCGCCGGAGGGGTCGACTCGGGAGACGACACCGACCGGGACGCCGGGCACGAAGGGCTTGTCGGCCTGCGAGCCGAAGGTGACCAGGCGGTCGCCCTTCTTCACCTCGGCCTTGCCGTTGAGGAGTTCGACGCGCAGCGGGCGGTCGCCCTGCCCTGAGGCGAAGCCGAGCTCGTCGCCGGCCTCCATGCGGGTGCCGACGGTGAAGTCGGGGTCGTTGGCGAGGAGCACGGTGGCGGTGTTCGGGCCGACCGTCGTCACGCGGCCCACCAGTCCGTCGCCGTTGAGGACCGTCATGTCGCGCTTGATGCCGTCGTTGGAGCCGACGTCGATGGTGATGGTCCAGGAGAAGCCCTGGGCCGACCCTATGGCGATGACCTCGGCGCCCTTGATGCCGTACTGGCCCTCGGCCGCGATGCCCATCATCTTGTTGAGCTGCTTGAGGCGGCTGGCGTTGCGGTCGTCGCTGCCGAGCTTCGCCTTGAGGGCCGCGTTCTCCTTCTCCAGCGCGGCGAGCCGGTCGTGGCGCTCACCGGAGTCGCGGATCGAGGAGATCGCGTTGCCGACCGGGTTCACCGCGGCGGAGACGCCGTCCTCGATCGGGCCGAAGACCGTGGCCGCGGCCTGGCGGGCACCGTCGACCGGTGAGTCCTCCCCACCGCGGATGTCCACCGTGATCAGTGCGAACGCGATGGCGATCAGCAGCACCAGGAGCAGCCGGCTCTCTCGTGTGTCCCTCACGTGCGGCGGCCGTGCCTTCCTCAATAGGAATGTGCAGTGTTCAGAATGTGCGGATGTGTACGGGCGAGCTTATGCCTCTATATCAACGATCCGCCGTACGAGAGGAGATCATCTCGTACGGCGGAATCGAAGAGTTACGTCATCTGCGCGGCTGGGCGTCCAGCACCTGCTGAAGCGCCTCGAACTCCTCCACGCACTTGCCGGAGCCGAGCGCCACGCTGTCGAGGGGGTCCTCGGCGATGTGGATCGGCATGCCGGTCTCGCGGCGCAGCCGCTCGTCGAGACCGCGCAGCAGGGCGCCGCCGCCGGTCAGAACGATTCCGCGGTCCATGATGTCGCCGGACAGCTCGGGCGGGCACTTGTCGAGAGTCGTCTTCACCGCGTCCACGATCGCGTTGACGGGCTCCTCGATCGCCTTGCGGACTTCGGCGGCCGAGATGACGACGGTCTTGGGCAGCCCGGAGACGAGGTCCCGGCCGCGGATTTCGGTGTGCTCGTCAGCGTCGAGGTCGTACGCCGAACCGATCGTGATCTTGATCTGCTCGGCCGTGCGCTCACCGAGGAGGAGGGAGTACTCCTTCTTGATGTGCTGGATGATCGCGTTGTCCAGTTCGTCGCCCGCGACGCGGATCGACTGGGCGGTGACGATCCCGCCGAGCGAGATGACCGCGACCTCCGTCGTGCCGCCGCCGATGTCGACCACCATGTTGCCCGTGGCCTCGTGGACCGGCAGGCCGGAGCCGATGGCCGCGGCCATGGGCTCCTCGATGATGTGCACCTGACGGGCGCCGGCCTGGGACGACGCCTCGATGACGGCACGGCGCTCGACGCCGGTGATGCCCGAGGGCACACAGACGACGACCCGCGGACGAGCCAGATACCGCCGCTTGTGGATCTTCAGGATGAAGTAGCGGAGCATCCGCTCGGTGATCTCGAAGTCGGCGATCACGCCGTCCTTCAGCGGACGGACGGCAACGATGTTGCCGGGCGTGCGCCCGATCATCTTCTTCGCTTCGGCGCCGACCGCCAGGATGCCACCGGTGTTGGTGTTGATCGCGACGACGGACGGCTCGTTGAGTACGATCCCGCGACCCCTGACGTACACCAGCGTGTTGGCGGTCCCGAGGTCGACAGCCATGTCACGGCCGATGAACGACATTGAGTTCCCCATCAGGATTCGTCTGGCCTTCCTGGGAGCTTTTGAGGGCTTTTCAGGTCGGCGAAGTGGGTGCTGTGACGTGAAGGCTTCCATCGTAGTGGCGCCCGCACGAACACTGCGTAAGGGTCTCCGCCATTGTCAGCAGATGCCGACGGTGTTCGCTTCTGGAGAGGGGCGTTCGGGGGTGCTCGTTCCCTCGATCGCCACGCATATGCCAAGAAAGTCCGGAGGCGGCCCCCCGGACTTTCACCAACGGCACACGCGTCAGGCGTGACCCGGGAAGAAGATCTTCACCTCGCGCTCCGCGGACTCCTCGGAGTCGGAGGCGTGGATGAGGTTCTCACGGACGATCACACCGAAGTCGCCGCGGATCGAACCGGGCGCGGCGGCGATCGGGTCGGTCGGACCGGCCAGCGCGCGCACCCCCTCGATGACCCGCTCACCCTCGACGATCAGCGCCACGACCGGGCCGGAGGCCATGAACTCCACCAGCGGCTCGTAGAAGGGCTTGCCCTTGTGCTCGCCGTAGTGCTGCTCCAGCGTCTCCTGGTCCAGGGTGCGCAGCTCCAGCGCCGTGATCTGCCAGCCGGCCTTGCGCTCGATACGGCTGATGATCTCGCCGGTCAGGCCACGACGGACGGCGTCGGGCTTGAGGAGGACGAGGGTGCGCTGCGTCACGAGGGGGCTCCTTCATCGAGCGTGTGTCAAGCGTGGTGCGGGAAGACCGAGGTTACAGGGCGTGTCCGGAGGCCTGTCACGCAGCGTCAGGTGCGGGGGCCTCCGCCTGCGCCTGCGCCGCGAATCTGGCCTTCGCCTCGTCGACCTTCCGGCCGTAGTGCACCGAGGCCCACCACAGGGCGGCGAAGATCGCGCCCAGGAAGAACATCGACGGCACGGCGAACCCGGAGGCGATGAGGGCGACCTGGAGCGCCCAGCCCAGCGCGATGCCGCCCGGCCGGGTCACCACGCCGCACAGCGCCAGGCACAGGAACATGGCGATCCCGCTGACCGTCCACACCGTGGACGTGGACAGGTCGTCGTCCTTCATCGCGACCAGGGCGGCGAAGCCGATGACGAAGAACTCGCCGATCAGGGTCGAAGAACAGAGCGTACGCACGGGTGGTCAGCCCCTCCCCAGAAGCAGTCGGGCCTCGCCGACAGTGATGACGGAACCGGTGACGAGCACGCCGCCGCCCGCGAACTCGCCCTCCTCCTCGGCCAGCGTGATCGCGGCCTCCAGGGCGTCGGGCAGCCGCGGCTCGACCTGGACGCGCTCCTCGCCGAACACCTCGACGGCGATCGCTGCCAGCTCGTCGGCGTCCATGGCGCGGTGGCTGGAGTTCTGCGTGATCACGACCTCCGCGAAGATCGGCTCGAAGGCCTCCAGGAGCCCTCGTACGTTCTTGTCCCCGCTCGCCCCGACCACACCGATCAGCCGGCTGAAGTCGAAGGCCTCACCGACCGCCTCGGCGGTGGCGCGGGCGCCCGCCGGATTGTGGGCGGCGTCCAGCACGACGGTGGGAGACCGCCGTACGACCTCCAGCCTGCCGGGCGAGGACACGGCCGCGAAGGCCTTGCGGACGGTGTCGATGTCGAGCGGCTCGGGCCGCTGCGAGCCGACACCGAAGAACGCCTCGACGGCGGCGAGCGCGACGGCCGCGTTGTGTGCCTGGTAGGGGCCGTGCAGCGGGAGGTAGACCTCCTCGTACTCCCCGCCGAGCCCGCGCAGCGTCAGCAGCTGCCCGCCGACGGCGACCTGCCGCGAGACGACCCCGAACTCGAGCCCCTCCCGAGCCACCGTGGCGTCGACCTCGACCGCCTTCTTGAGCAGCACCTGAGCGGCGTCGACCGGCTGCTGGGCCAGGATGACCGTCGCGTCCTGCTTGACGATGCCGGCCTTCTCCTTGGCGATCTCGCCGGGCGTCTCGCCGAGCCGGTCGGTGTGGTCGAGATCGATGGGCGTGACGACGGCGACGTCACCGTCGATGACGTTGGTGGCGTCCCAGGTGCCGCCCATGCCGACCTCGACGACGGCCACGTCCACGGGCGCGTCCGCGAAGGCCGCGTACGCCATGCCGGTCAGCACCTCGAAGAACGACAGCCGGTACTCCTGCTGCGCGTCCACCATCTCGACGTACGGCTTGATGTCCTCGTACGTCTCGATGAAGCGCTCGGCCGAGATCGGCGCCCCGTCGAGGCTGATGCGCTCGGTGACGGACTGCACGTGAGGGCTGGTGTACCGCCCCGTACGCAGCTCGAAGGCGCCGAGCAGGGCCTCGATCATGCGAGCCGTGGAGGTCTTGCCGTTCGTCCCCGTGATGTGGATCGAGGGGTACGACCGCTGCGGCTCGCCCAGGACGTCCATCAGCGCGGCGATGCGGCTGACGGAGGGCTCCAGCTTGGTCTCGCCCCAGCGCGTGGCGAGCTCCGCCTCGACGTCCCTGAGGGCCTTGTCGAGCTCGGGGTCCTCGGGGCGGGTCGGTACCTGCGCCTCCGGCGGGGAGCCCTGGGTGCGCAGGGTGCGGCTGCCGGCCTCGATGACCGCGAGGTCGGGGTCGCGGTCGGTCTCTGCCGAGATGATCTCGTCGAAGGGGTCGTCGGTGTCGCTCACGGGGCCAGTCTACGGACGAGCAGTGACAGACGTAGGCGAAGGCCCCCGCAGCCTCGCGGCTCCGGGGGCCTCATCGCCGTACGGCCTCTTACGCCTGCGGCAGCCTGTCCAGCTGGGCCTGGATGCGGGCGATGTCCTCGTCCGCCTTCGCCAGGCGGCCGCGGATCTTGTCCACCACGTTGTCCGGGGCCTTGGCCAGGAACGCCTCGTTGCCGAGCTTGGCCGTGGCCTGGGCCTTCTCCTTCTCCGCCGCGGCGAGGTCCTTGGCGAGGCGCTTGCGCTCCGCCGCGACGTCGATCGTGCCGGAGAGGTCGAGGGCGACCTCGGCGCCGGCGACCGGGAGGGTCGCCGTGGCCGTGAAGGCGTCGCCCTCGGGCTGGAGGCGCAGGAGCTGGCGGATGGCGGCCTCGTGGGGCGCCAGCGCCGTGCCGTCGAGGGTGAGGCGGGCCGGGACGCGCTGGCCGGGCTGGAGGCCCTGGTCGGCGCGGAAGCGGCGGACCTCGGTGATGACGGACTGGAGCGACTCGATCTCCTGCTCGGCCGCCTTGTCGCGGAAGCCGCTGTCCGTGGGCCACTCGGCGATGACGACGGACTCGCCACCGGTGAGCGTGGTCCACAGGGTCTCCGTGACGAACGGGACCACCGGGTGCAGCAGCTTCAGCGTGACGTCGAGGACCTCGCCCAGGACGCGCTTGCTGACCTCGGCCGGCTCGCCGCCCGCCTGGAACGTCGTCTTGGACAGCTCGACGTACCAGTCGAAGACCTCGTCCCACGCGAAGTGGAAGAGGGCGTCGGAGAGCTTCGCGAACTGGAAGTCCTCGTAGAGGGCGTCGACTTCGGCGACCACCGAGTTGAGGCGGGACAGGATCCAGCGGTCCGTCGCCGACATCCGCTCCTGAGGAGGCAGCGGGCCCTCCACCGTCGCGCCGTTCATCAGCGCGAAGCGGGTGGCGTTCCAGATCTTGTTGGCGAAGTTGCGGGAACCCTGGACCCAGTCCTCGCCGATCGGGACGTCGACACCCGGGTTGGCGCCGCGGGCGAGGGTGAACCGGAGGGCGTCGCTGCCGTACTTGTCCATCCAGTCCAGGGGATTGACGGCATTCCCGAAGGACTTCGACATCTTCTTGCCGAACTGGTCGCGGACCATGCCGTGCAGGGCGATGGTGTGGAACGGCGGGGTGCCGTCCATCGCGTACAGGCCGAACATCATCATCCGGGCGACCCAGAAGAAGAGGATGTCGTAGCCGGTGACCAGGACGGAGTTCGGGTAGAACTTCGCGAGCGACTCGGTCTGTTCGGGCCAGCCGAGCGTGGAGAACGGCCACAGGCCGGAGGAGAACCAGGTGTCGAGGACGTCGGTGTCCTGACGCCAGCCCTCACCGGTGGGCGGCTCCTCGTCCGGGCCGACGCAGACGACCTCGCCCTCCGGCCCGTACCAGACCGGAATGCGGTGGCCCCACCACAACTGCCGTGAGATGCACCAGTCGTGAAGGTTATCGACCCAGTCGAAGTACCGCTTCTCCATCTCCTGCGGGTGGATCTTGACGCGGCCGTCGCGGACCGCGTCACCGGCGGCCTTCGCGAGCGGGCCGACCTTGACCCACCACTGCATGGACAGGCGCGGCTCGATGGTGGTCTTGCAGCGCGAGCAGTGGCCGACGGAGTGGACGTACGGTCGCTTCTCGGCGACGATCCGGCCCTCGGCGCGCAGCGCGGCGACGATCGCGGAGCGGGCCTCCAGGCGGTCCAGGCCCTGGAAGGGACCGTGGGCCGTGATGACGGCGTGCTCGTCCATGATCGTGATGGCCGGCAGGTCGTGCCGCTGGCCGATCTCGAAGTCGTTCGGGTCGTGGGCCGGGGTGACCTTGACGGCGCCCGTGCCGAACTCCGGGTCGACGTGGGTGTCGGCGACGACCGGGATGGAGCGGTCGGTCAGCGGCAGCTTGATCTGCTTGCCGACGAGGTGCTTGTACCGCTCGTCGTCGGGGTGAACGGCGACGGCGGTGTCACCGAGCATGGTCTCGGCACGGGTCGTGGCGACGACGATGGTGTCGTCCCCCTCCCCGTACTTCATGCTGACCAACTCGCCGTCGTCGTCCTGGTACTCGACCTCGATGTCCGAGATCGCCGTCAGACAGCGCGGACACCAGTTGATGATGCGCTCGGCGCGGTAGATCAGCTCGTCGTCGTAGAGCCGCTTGAAGATGGTCTGGACGGCCTGCGACAGCCCCTCGTCCATGGTGAAGCGCTCGCGCGACCACGCGACGCCGTCACCGAGGCGCCGCATCTGCCCGGAGATCTGCCCGCCGGACTCGCCCTTCCACTGCCAGACCCGCTCGACGAAGGCCTCACGGCCGAGGTCGTGCCGGGACTTCCCTTCCTTCCCGAGCTCCCTCTCGACGACGTTCTGGGTGGCGATGCCGGCGTGGTCCATGCCGGGCTGCCACAGCGTCTCGAAGCCCTGCATGCGCTTACGGCGGGTCAGGGCGTCGATGAGGGTGTGCTCGAAGGCGTGCCCGAGGTGGAGCGAGCCGGTGACGTTGGGAGGCGGGATGACGATGGTGTACGGCGGCTTGTCGCTCTTCTCATCGGCCTCGAAGTAACCACGCTCTACCCAGCGCTCGTACAGCGGCCCCTCTACATCGGCCGGCGCGTACTGGGTCGGCAGTTCGGTGTTGGGCGCTGGAGGCTGCTGCTGAGCGTTCTCGGTCACGGGGTCAGTTTAGGGGTGTCCCGGGCGTGTCCCGAAACGCGTTTGTTCTGTAACGGTGCGCCCCCCGATGCGTTCCGCGCGCCGGGCCTGCGCCAGGATGTCTGGAACACATAAGTATCTGGAGGGGAACCCAGTAATGAGCTACAACCAGCCGGGCCCGTACGGCGGGCAGCCCCAGCAGCCCGGCCCGTACGGCCAGCCGGGCCCCTACGGCCAGCAGCCGCCGCAGGCCCCCCAGCCCGGCTATGGCTACCCTCAGCAGCCGACCGCGCCCCAGCCGGGTTACGGCTACCCACAGCAGCCCCCGCAGGGCGTGCCGCCGCAGGGCCAGCCCCCGTACGGCCAGCAGCCGCCCTACGGCCAGCCCCCGTACGGCGTCCCGCAGCCCCCGGCCCCGGGCGGCGGCAAGAAGAAGCTCGGCATCATCATCGGCGCGGTGGCCGTGGTGGCGGCTATCGCGGTGGGGGCGGCGTTGCTGCTCAAGGGTGGTGGCAGCGGCGGGTCCGACATCGCGGACGACGGCACGTACAAGCTGACGACACCGGCGACGGTCATCGACAGCGAGTACAAGAAGGGCAACGACGCCGACGCCGACACGCTCACCGAGAGCGATGTCAAGGACGCGGAGTCATGGGGCGTCAAGAACGCCAAGGACGTCAGCGCGGGCTACTCCGCCGGGTCGGAGAGCGCACCGAAGGAGCTGATGTTCGCCGGCGTCTACGGCTCCATCGAGGACCCCGAGAAGGTCGTCGACGCGATGTTCGCCAGCATGAAGAAGGAGGCCGAGAAGGACTCGGACTCCGGTCAGAAGCTCGTGGGCTCCCCCACCGAGCAGAAGCCCGCCGGTTTCGAGAACGGCGTCATGAAGTGCCAGGAGATCGAGTCCACCGAATCCGGCATGACGGTGAAGATGCCGTTCTGCGTCTGGGGTGACCACAGCACGGTCGCCTACGTACTCTCGTACGACGTGGCCGAGCTGATCGGGGGCAAGAGCAAGACGATGGCGGAGGCGGCCGAACTGACCGCCAAGCTCCGCCAGGACGTGCGCGTGAAGGCCTGACGTTCGTCAACAGCGAAGGGGCCCCGGTCGGTTGACCGGGGCCCCTTCGTTCGTGTCTCTGTCTGCGGCCGTTACGCCGTCTTCTGCTCGCCCGACCCGCGCCCGCCCCGCGCATCCCGCGGAATCAGCGTCGGGTTGACGTTGGAGTGGACGACGTCCGCCGTGATGACGACCCGGGCCACGTCCTTGCGGGACGGGATCTCGTACATCACGCCCTGGAGGACTTCCTCCATGATGGCGCGCAGGCCGCGCGCGCCGGTCTGGCGGAGGATGGCCTGGTCGGCGATGGCCTCCAGGGCCTCGCGCTCGAAGTCCAGCTCCACGCCGTCGAGTTCGAAGAGGCGCTGGTACTGCTTCACCAGGGCGTTCCGCGGCTCCACCAGGATCTGGAGGAGGGCTTCCCTGTCCAGGTTGTGGACCGAGGTGATGACCGGGAGGCGGCCGATGAACTCGGGGATCATCCCGAACTTCACCAGGTCCTCCGGCATGACGTCCTCGAACTGGTCCTTGGCCTCCAGCTCGCGCTTCGAGCGGATCGTCGCACCGAAGCCGATGCCCTTGGCGCCGGCCCGCGATTCGATGAGCTTCTCCAGGCCGGCGAAGGCACCGCCCACGATGAACAGGACGTTCGTCGTGTCGATCTGGATGAACTCCTGGTGCGGGTGCTTGCGGCCGCCCTGGGGCGGGACCGAGGCCGTGGTGCCTTCGAGGATCTTCAGGAGGGCCTGCTGGACGCCCTCGCCGCTCACGTCGCGTGTGATGGAGGGGTTTTCACTCTTCCTCGCGACCTTGTCGATCTCATCGATGTAGATGATGCCCGTCTCGGCCTTCTTGACGTCGTAGTCGGCCGCCTGGATGAGCTTCAGGAGGATGTTCTCGACGTCCTCGCCTACGTAACCCGCCTCCGTGAGCGCCGTTGCGTCCGCGATCGCGAAGGGGACGTTCAGCATGCGGGCCAGTGTCTGGGCCAGCAGCGTCTTGCCCGAGCCCGTGGGGCCGAGGAGCAGGATGTTGGACTTCGCCAACTCGATCGCGTCGTCACGGCCGTTGCCGCCGCCGTTCTCGCCGGCCTGGACGCGCTTGTAGTGGTTGTAGACCGCGACGGAGAGGGCCTTCTTCGCCGCCTCCTGGCCGACCACGTAGCCCTCGAGGAACTCGTAGATCTCGCGGGGCTTGGGGAGTTCCTCCCAGCGCACCTCGCTGGTCTCCGCCAGCTCTTCCTCGATGATCTCGTTGCAGAGATCGATGCACTCGTCGCAGATGTAGACACCGGGCCCTGCGATGAGCTTCTTGACCTGCTTCTGGCTCTTGCCGCAGAACGAGCACTTGAGCAGATCGCCGCCGTCACCGATGCGTGCCACGGTGTGCTTCCCCTTCGCCTGGGAGACGACTGGACGCTTTCGAGTCCAGCGGCTCCTGGTGCTGCCTTAATCCGACGGTACCTTGCCTGGCCCCCCGTTCGGGCCCCCCTTGGCCGGGTTCACTTTGACGTGCAGCGTGTCAAAGCACACGAACCATGCCAAGGGGCGGCAGACGATACAGCAGCCGCGTCAGCGGACTGCGGCGTTGTTCATCTTCCGGGTGGAGATGATCTGGTCGACCAGACCGTAGGCGAGCGCCTCCTCGGCCGTGAGGATCTTGTCGCGCTCGATGTCCTCGCGGATCTTCTCGATCGGCGTGGTGGAGTGCTTGGCCAGCATCTCCTCCAGCTGCGCGCGCATCCGCAGGATCTCGTTGGCGGCGATCTCCAGGTCGGAGACCTGACCGCGGCCGGTCTCGCTGTACGGCTGGTGGATCAGGACGCGGGCGTTCGGCAGCGCCATGCGCTTGCCCGGCGTACCGGCGGCCAGCAGGATCGCGGCGGCGGAGGCCGCCTGGCCCATGCAGACCGTCTGGATGTCGGGCTTCACGAACTGCATCGTGTCGTAGATCGCCGTGAGGGCGGTGAAGGAGCCGCCCGGGCTGTTGATGTAGACCGAGATGTCCCGGTCGGGGTCCATCGACTCCAGGCACAGCAGCTGCGCCATGACGTCGTTGGCGGAGGCGTCGTCGATCTGGACGCCGAGGAAGATCACGCGCTCCTCGAAGAGCTTCGCGTACGGGTCGTACTCACGAATGCCCTGCGAGGTGCGCTCGACGAAGCGCGGGATGACGTACCGGGACTCCGCCGAGGGGCCCGTGTACTCGGCGCGCGTGCGGTCGTACAGGCCGCTGCCGGGGAAGTCGTTCACTGTCTGTCTCCTAGGAGCTGAGGCGGTCGGCTGGGGGCTCTGCGGGCCGTTGCGGGCCCTGCGGTGGGGCTCAGGCCCCGGTGCCGCCGCCGCCCGGCATGTTGGCGGCCGTGGTGATGACCTCGTCGATGAGGCCGTACTCCTTGGCCTCCTCCGCGTCGAACCAGCGGTCGCGGTCGGAGGCGCGGGTGATCTCCTCGAACGACTGACCGGTGTGCTGCGAGGTGAGCTCGGCCATGCGCTTCTTGGTGTGCAGCAGCCGCTCGGCGTGGATCTTGATGTCCGAGGCCGAGCCGGCGAGACCGGCGGACGGCTGGTGGATCAGGATCTCGGCGTTCGGCAGCGCGAAGCGCTTGCCGGGGGTGCCCGCGCTGAGCAGGAACTGGCCCATGGAGGCGGCGAGACCCATGGCGATGGTCACCACGTCGTTCTTGATGTACTGCATGGTGTCGTAGATCGCCATGCCGGCCGTGATCGAACCGCCCGGGCTGTTGATGTAGAGGTAGATGTCCTTGTCCGGGTCCGCGGCAAGGAGCAGCAGCTGTGCGGTGATCTTGTTCGCGATGTCGTCGTCGACCGGCTGGCCGAGGAAGATGATCCGCTCGTTGAGCAGCCGGTTGTAGACCTGGTCGCCGAGGCCACCACCGATGGAAGGCTCGCCGGCGGCTGAGGGCATCAGATTCGTCACGTATCCACCTGCTCGTCTTACGACGGCGCCGGGCCGTCTCACGTTTCCCTGCGTGTTCCCTGCGGGGCTTGGAGCCGCTCGGGGACTCCACTCCCCTCGTATTCATGGACCCTAACGCGCTGGTCCCTTCGGGGAATCCCGGATACCGGGCTGTTCGCCGGGGGCGTAGCGCGGGGGCGTCCTGGCGGGAAGCCGAACGGGCCCCGGGTCATGAGTGACCCGGGGCCCGTCCTACGACCTACGAGGTGCCGTGGGCTCAGCCCTCGGTCTTCTCGGTGTCGGCCTCGGTGGCGTCGGCCTCCGTGGCCTCCGCGGCGACGTCCGCGGCCGCCTCGACCTCAGCGGCCTCGTCCTCGTCGTCCAGGTCGATGACCTCGCCGTTGGTGTCCTTCACCGTGGCGGCCTCGACCACGACGGCCAGGGCCTTGCCGCGGGCGACCTCGCCGACGAGGAGCGGAACCTGACCGCCCTCGACGACCGCCTGGGCGAACTGGTCGGGGGACATGCCGGAGGAGGCGGCGCGGCGCATGAGGTGCTCGGTGAGCTCCTCCTGGTTCACGTTCAGCTTCTCGCGCTTGACCAGGGCGTCCAGGACGAACTGGGTCTTGATGCCCTTGACCGCGGCGTCCTTGGTCTCGGTGTCGAACTCCTCGGCCGTCTTGCCCTGGATCTCGAGGTACTTCTCGAGGTCGAGGCCCATCTGGCCGAGCTGGTGGTGCTCCAGGTTGTGCTTGCGGGTGTTGATCTCGTCCTCGAGCAGCTTCTCGGGGACGGGCACCTCGACGAGCTCCAGGAGCTTCTCCAGGACGCGCTCCTGGGCCTGGGTGGCCTGGTCGTACTGCTTCATGTTCTCGAGGCGCTTGCGGCTGTCGGCCTTCAGCTCGTCGAGGGTGTCGAACTCGGAGGCGAGCTGCGCGAACTCGTCGTCCAGCTCGGGCAGTTCGCGGGCGGCGACCTGGGTGACCTTGACGGTGACCTCGGCCTCCTTGCCGGCCGCGGAGCCGCCCTTGAGCTCGGAGGTGAAGGTGGCCTCGCCACCGGCCTCCAGGCCCTTCACGGCGTCGTCGATGCCCTCGAGGAGCTCGCCGGAGCCGATGGTGTAGGAGACACCGCTGGCGATGCCGTCCTCGAGCACCTCTCCGTCGACCTTGGCCTCCAGGTCGATCGTGACGACGTCGCCGTCCTCGGCGGCGCGCTCGACCGGGGAGGTGGAGGCGAAGCGCTCACGGAGCTGCTCGACGGACTTGTCGACGTCCTCGTCGGTGACCTCGACCGCGTCGACCTCGACCTCGATGCCGGAGAAGTCCGGGATCTCCAGGGCGGGGCGGATGTCGACCTCGGCGGTGAAGTTCAGCGTGTCGCCGTCCTTCAGCTCGGTGATGTCGACCTCGGGCTGGCCGAGGACGTCCAGGTCGGCCTCGTTGACCGCCTCGGTGTAGAACTTCGGAAGCGCGTCGTTGACCGCCTCCTCCAGGACCGCACCGCGGCCGAACCGCTGGTCGATGACGCGGGCCGGGATCTTGCCCTTGCGGAAGCCCTTCACCGTGACCTGCTGGTTGATCTTCTTGTACGCCGCGTCGAGGCTGTCCTTGAGCTCCTCGAAGGGCACCTCGACAGTGAGCCGAACCCGCGTCGGGTTCAGGTTCTCAACGGCGCTCTTCACGGTTCGGTCTCCTTGTGGCTGACTTCTTGGATTCTGCCGGGGCCAGAACGGCTCCGGCGGATTCGCCGCCCGGAGGATGTCGTCGGGGTCGGACGAGAGACACACGGGCATGCAGCTTGCATAGTAACCGCAGCCACGACACGCCCCAAAAGGCGATCAAGGAAGATGGTCGGGGTGGCGGGATTTGAACCCACGGCCTTCCGCTCCCAAAGCGGACGCGCTACCAAGCTGCGCCACACCCCGTCTGGTGCGACACGTAGGGTACATGCCCGCAGGCCATGGGATCGCCGCATTTACGGGCTGCGCGCCAAGGTGGACCGGGGTGTGCGGCGAAGGGGGCCGACCCGCTACGATGCCTTCTGTGCCGCGGTCACCTGACCTGCGGCGCGTCGCGTGCGGGCGTAGCTCAATGGTAGAGCCCTAGTCTTCCAAACTAGCTACGCGGGTTCGATTCCCGTCGCCCGCTCTGAACGGCAGAGGGCCGGTTCCCCCAGGAACCGGCCCTTTCGTTGTGTGTTCGCGGATGTGTGCAGGTCAGAGGGTTCGTATGTCGACCGTGTAGACCGAGCGACGGCCGTACGGGACGTACAGTGCGTCGCCCACCAGGGTGAGCGGGGCGCCGGTCGGGGAGCCGTCCACTGCTGCCTCGTCGCGGCCGTCGAGGGTGCCGTCGACCTTGCCGGTCGTCCGGTTGACGGCCGCGAGGCGGCCGCTGGGGGACGCCAGGTACAGGTGGGTGCCGGAGGCTATGGGCGGGCCCGCGAGTTCTACGCCGGAGTTGCCCTCCCACAGCTGGCGGCCGGTGTCCGGATCGACCGCGCGGATGCCGCCGGTGGCGAGGGTGAAGTAGAGGGTGCCGCCCGTGAGGGTGGGGGTCGCGGCCTCGGGCTCGGGCTGGGCGAGCTGCACCGTGGTGACGATGTGCGTGGACGTCTTGATCAGGGTCAGGGTGCGGCGGGCGCCGGTCGTGTTGAGCAGGAGCAGGCGGCCGTCGCGCCGGCCGACGATGTTGGCGTCGCCCTTGAGGTTGACGGTCCAGCGGGGTTTTCCGGTGGCCGGGTCGAGCTCGCTGACGTTCGTGTTCTCTATGACGTCGGACGTGTACTTCGCGGTGAGCAGGTACGCCTGTCCGCCGACACTGCGCAGCAGGCTCATGTACTGGTTCGGGTTCGGCAGAGGGCGCTTCCAGCGGACCTTGCCGGTCTCGGCGTCGAGAAGGGCGTACTGGCGGCCCGTCCTGCCGTAGACGGTGACGACACCCGCGGGGACGGCGGCGGAGGCGCCCTGGTCGCTGTTCGGCTCGGTGCCGTCCGCGCTGTCGGCGGTGACGGTCTTCCAGGCGACCCGGCCGGTCTCGGCGTCCAGGGCCTGGATCGTGTAGCGGTTCGAGTACGGCGTCTCGTCGTCGCCGGGCCGGTCGTCGGCGCCGTAGACGTACACGCGGCCGCCGCGGGCTCCGATGATCGTGCCCGCGCCGGAGCCGGCGCTGCCGAGGTCGGCGTCCTCGGCGGTCGGGTCCATGGGCCGGCCCCAGGTGTTGGCGCCGTCGGCCAGGGCGAAGCGGGTGGCCATGATCTCGTCGCCCGCGCAGACCAGGGAGGTGCCGGAGGCGACGCAGCGGTTGAAGAGGGTGGTGGGTCCCATCGGGTCCTTGTGGACGCTGGGGTCCTTCGCCTGCCGGTGCCAGGCCTCCCAGCCCGCGGGGAGCCGTCCCGGGTCGGCGTCGTCGTCGGTGAGGGCGAGGGTGGTGGTGGCCACGGCCGCGACGAGGGCCGTGCCGAGGGCGGTGAGCAGCCAGGGGCGGCCGCGGCGCCGACGGGGACGCGGGGCGTCGACGAGGGTCGGGGGGTCGGAGGCGGGCAGGGTGCCGTCGCGCAGGAGGCGGAGCAGTTCGTCCGCGCTGGGGCGGGACTTGGGCTCCTTGTCCAGGCAGAGGTGGATGAAGGGGAGCAACTCCTCGGGTACGTCGGCGAGTTCCGGGGTGCCCTCCACCACGCGGATCGCCGTCTCGTAGGGGCTCGGGCTGTCGAAGGGGCCCTTGCCGGAGGCGGCGAAGGCGACCACCGCGCCGAGGGAGAAGATGTCCGCCGCGGGACCCACCTCGTGCGGGGCGGAGAACTGCTCCGGGGACATGTAGGGCGGGGTGCCCATCACACGGCCGGTCTGGGTGAGGGCATCGGAGGCGGCGAGCCCGGTGGCGCGCGAGATGCCGAAGTCGATGACGCGCGGGCCGTCGTCGGCGAGCATCACGTTGGCCGGCTTCAGGTCCCGGTGGACGACGCCGGCGCGGTGGATGTCGCGGAGGGCCTCGGCGAGACCCGCGGCCAACTCCCGGGCACGGGGCGGCGGCAGCGGGCCGTGGACGCGTACGTGCGTGCCGAGGTCGGCGCCCGGTATGTGGAGCGTGGCCATCCAGGGGCGCGGCGCGTCGGCGTCCGCGTCCACCACGGGTGCGGTGAAGGCGCCGCTGACCTGGCGGGCGGCGTCCACCTCACGGCGGAACCGGGCGCGGAACTCGTCGTCGTCCGCGTACTGGCCGTGCACCACCTTGACCGCGAGGCGGCGGCCGGAGGCGGAACGGGCGAGGTAGACCACGCCCATGCCACCGCTGCCCAGCCGGTCCTCGATGCGGTAACCGCCCACTTCCGCCGGGTCCGAGTCGCGCAGCGCCATCCCCGTACGTCCCCCCGTCCGTCACCGGCCCCCCTGACCGGGCTGGCCAGCCTAGCCCGGCGGCTCAACGGGGTCAGAACTGGATCGAGTTGATCGTCTCCGCTATCGAGTTGAGGAAGCGCTGGATGTCGTCGGCCATGCCTGTCGAGGCGAGGAAGAAGCCGAACAGCACGGCCACGACCGCGGGTCCGGCCTTGAGCGACCCGCCACGGATCAACACCACCATGATGATCGCCAACAGCAGCACCACTGACAGCGAAATGGCCACAACTGATCACACCCTAGGTCGGTCCGCTCTCCCGGCCCGGGGGTGCCAGCCCCGCGCACCCCCGCCAGAACCATCGTGCCACCAACCAAGCCGCTGTATGCGGCAGGTGAGACATCGTTGACCACACCTGTGCCCGAACTGTGCGGTGCCGTCGGGGTCCGTGGCCAACACCCCACGTTCCGCACAGCAATTCGAGGGTGCGTCCACATGCGGATCGCGCAGGGAATTCGACCTGATCGTTTCGGTCTCCACACATCCCGTTCGCAGCTAATTCGAAAATGAGCGACAGCCCCAACCACCTTGCAAGAAGCGGACATTCCGCCGGAGTCGCCTGCTGGTCATATGCCCTATTTAGTCAGGATGAATCACACCAATACGACCCTTGCGGTGACGACTGGGCCTATCCATTCGCTGTGTTCACCGTCACGTGGAAAATGGCGTCGGCGTGCCGAAATATCGGGTACCCGAAGCCGATAACCAGGAATGACGTGACCGGTTTTACGAAATCGCACAGACAACGCTAGGGTGCCTCAGATGTTCCACGCCGCCTCGCCCCGAGTGCCGCTCCCGCCGGCACAGTCGTCGGCACCCGGAGTGCCGAGCCCCCGCTCACCGCTCGCTCAGCAGCAGCCTCGGCGCAAGCCACAGGGCAAGCAGCGTGACGCGTTCTTCGACAACGCCAAGTACCTGGCCATCGTGCTCGTCGCGGTCGGTCACGCCTGGGAGCCGCTCAAGGGCGACAGCCGCATCCTGGAGGGCGTGTACACGGTCGTGTACTCCTTCCACATGCCGGCGTTCATCATCATCTCCGGCTTCTTCTCGCGCAGTTTCGACATGCGTCCCGACCGGCTCAAGCGGCTGATCACGGGCGTGGCGGTGCCGTACATCCTGTTCGAGACGGCGTACGTCCTCTTCGAGCGCGCGGCGGGCGACGACCCCGGCAAGGACATCAGTCTGCTCGACCCCTGGTATCTGACCTGGTTCCTGTGCGCGTTGTTCGTCTGGCGGATGTGCACCCCGATCCTGAAGATGATCCGCTGGCCGCTCCCCTTCGCCCTCGGCATCGCCATGCTGGCGTCCGTGGCGCCGTCGATCGGCAACGACCTGGACCTCCAGCGGGTGCTGCAGTTCCTGCCGTACTTCGTCCTCGGGCTGTGCATGAAGGCCGAGCACTTCCACCGGGTGCGCACCTGGCGGATGCGCATCCTGGCCGTGCCGGTGTTCGCGGCCGCGCTGGCCGTGGGCTGGTGGGCGGTGCCGCGCATGAACACCGCGTGGTTCTACCACCGGGACGCCGCCCAGGACCTGGGCGCCCCGTGGTGGGTCGGCCCGGTGATGGTGCTCGCGATGTTCGGCTGCTCGCTGCTGCTGACCGCCTGCTTCTTCGCCTGGGTGCCGCGCCGGAAGATGTGGTTCACGGCGCTCGGTGCGGGCACGCTCTACGGCTATCTGCTGCACGGCTTCCTGGTGAAGGCCGGTGACTATCAGGGGTGGTTCGACCACGCGTGGCTGCACCGGCCGGCCGGTGAGATCTTCGTGAGCGTGGTCGCCGCCGCGGTCGTCACGGTGCTGTGCACCGCGCCGGTGCGGCGGGTGTTCCGGTTCGCGATGGAGCCGAAGATGGAGTGGGCGTTCCAGCGGGACGCTGCGGAGGTGGCGCGGGAGCGGCAGAAGCAGGAGCGACGGGAAAAGGTCTCCGCCTAGACCGCCGGTCCCTCACTCCCCACGAGACCGAGAAGTGCGCGCATCCGCGTGTACTTCTCGGTCAGTCGTTTCCGGGTCGGTCGGTCCAGCATCGCCAGGCGCGTCGGATCGGCGTTGTGAGCCAGGTCCGCCTCCTTGACCAGTACGGCGCCCGGGGTGGCCAGGATTCGGGCCGCATACGTCTCGGGTGGCTCCCCCGCCCGCTTGGTGAGCGCGCGCACGATGTCCTTCGTGCGGTGGCTCAGTGCCGCCTCGGTCAGCCACTGTTCGGAGAGGGCGTCGTCCTCGACGGCGTCGTGCAGCCAGGCCGCCGCGATCTGCTCGGCGTCGCCGCCCCGGGTGCGGACGCCCTCGGCCACGGCCTGGAGGTGTTCGGCGTACGGCCGTCCGGCCTTGTCGGTCTGGCCCTCGTGGGCGGTGCGGGCGAGGGCCTCGATCTCGGCGAGTGTCAGTGGTTCGGTCACTCGTCCAGTGTCTCCCTGCGGAGCGCCGCCTTGGCCGGGAGGGTGACCGCGGTCAGGCCGAGCGCGACGATCGTCCCCGCGAACGCCCCGTACATCAGCGGCGGGATGTAAGGGCCCTGTCCCGTCAGGCCGTTCATCATCGGCACCAGCGTGGCGAGGGCGATCGCGGTGCCGAGGGCGATGCCCGCGAGGGCGACCAGCAGGGCCTCCCAGCGGATCATCCGCAGCACCTGGCGGCGGGTGGAGCCGATGAGGCGGAGCGTGCCGAGTTCGCGGCGGCGGTCGAGGACCGTCATCACCAGGGTGTTGACGGCGGCGACGGCCGCGAAGCCGCCGAGGACGGCCGCCATGAGGTTGTTCGCCCAGGCGTTGAGCTCGCGGTCCACGGACTGGGCGGTGGTGTAGCCGGTGCGGTCCTGGACGGTGCCGAGCGCCTTCAGAGCGGCGGTCGTGCCGCCCTTGGCCCACAGTTCCGTGTCGTAGGCGGAGGTGACGTGGCCGGCCAGGTCGGCACGGCTCAGGGTGACTTGGGCGAGGCCCAGGCCACGGCCGTACGTCGCCACGACCCGCGGCGCGGCCTTCGTGCCGTCGGGGAGGCGGAGGTGGAGACGGTCGCCGACCCGGACGTCCGCGGTGTCGGCGAGGGACGCGTCGACCGCGATCTGGCCCTGCTTGACGGCCAGTTGGCCTGCCTTGACGTCCAGGTCCTGCACGGCGGCCAGGTCGCGGGCGGAACCGGTGACGCCCTGCGCGGTGGCCGCCTCCAGGGCGCCGCCCGCACCGGGGACCAGCACGGAGGTCTTCAACAGGCCCACGACGGCGGTCACTTCGGGGGCGCCCGCGGCCCGCCGTACGGACCCGGGAGCGAGGCCGAGGCTTCCGTCCGGGGCGGTGACGATGTGGTCGGCGGTGATGCCGTCGCGCTGCTGCTGGGCGGTGACGTGGTCCTCGCTGGTGTGCAGGAAGACCAGCACCGAGGAGAACGCCATCGCGAGCACGATCGGGGTGATCGCGGAGGCCAGACGGCGGGCGTTGGTACGGGAGTTGGCGGCGGCCAGGGCCGCGGAGGCGCTGCCGCCGCGCAGCGGGAGGCCGAACAGGGCCGCGCAGGCACGCGCGACCAGCGGTCCGAGCAGGCCCACGGCGAGCATGAAGAGCACGACGACGCCGAGCGCCGCGTTGGCCGCGTCCTCGCCGGTGAGGGAGGCCGACAGGGCGGCGCAGACGACCCCGCCCGCGACCGCGGCGAGGCCGAGCGGGGTGCGGATCCAGCCGACGCGCAACCGCTCCACGCTCGCCTCGCTCAGCGCCTGGCCCGGCTTGATGCGGGAGCTGCGGTGGGCGGCGATGTAGCCGGAGAGGAGGGCGGTGAGGAGGACGGCGCCGGTGGCGGAGACCAGGGGGATCCAGGAGACGGCTAGGTCGACCTGTTCCGGGACCGCGCCCCGGTCGCGGAGTTGGTCCAGCCACCAGGCCGCGAGGGCCGTTCCCGGCAGACAGCCGAGGGCGGCCGCGAGCGGGGCGGCGAGGAGGGTCTCGGTGGCGATGGTGCGGCGGATCTGGCGCGGGGTGGTGCCGATGGCGCGCAGCAGCGCGAACTCGCGGGCGCGCTGGCCGACGGCCAGGGCGATGGTGCCGGCCGCCGTGAACATGGCGACGACCGTGGCGACGCCGCCGAAGGAGCCGCCGATGCCGATGAGGACCTCTTTGGCCTCGTCGAGGGTGGGGTCCGCGACCGTGCCGCGGCCGTCCCCGGTGTGGATCTCGGCCCGGCCGCCCAGGGCGTGGGCCACCTGGGCCGCCAGGGTGCCGGTGGCGACGCCGGGCTTCGGGAGGACGGCGATGGCGTCGATGCGGCCGGGGTGCCCGGAGCTGCGTACGGCTTCCGTGTCGGTGAACCAGACGCCGGCCTCGTCCGTGGTCGTGCCGGAGACGCGGTAGGTGTGGGTGCCGTCCGGGGTGGTGAGGGTGACGCGGTCGCCGACCTCGGCCCCGCTCAGCACCACCTCTCCGGGGCCCGGGGCGTGCCCTGCGGTGAGGTGTTCGCCGGTGAAGGCGGTGGCGGACCAGTTGTGGGCGGTGCGGGGACCGTGCGGGCCGGTGACCGGGAAGGTGACGTCGGGTACGGCGGTGCGGGCGCCGGGTGCGGTGGCCGCCTTGGCGACCAGGGCGGCGTCGAGGCGGGCGCGGTCGGGGACCGGCTCGCTGTCGGCGCTGTCGCCCTTGCCGTAGTGGGCCCGCTGGTCGGCGGCGGCCACGACGGGTGCGCCCGCGTAGCGGCCGGGCGGGACCTCGGCGCGGACGCCGGTCTCCAGGAGGATGCCGCAGGCCGAGACGATCGCGGCGGCCATGACGAGGGCCACGAAGGTGCCGACGAACGCGGAGGGGCGGAAGCGGAGGGCTGCGCGGGCCAGGCCGTTGGGACGCATCAGGCGGCTGCCTTCGCGTCGTCCCGGCGGGCCGTGAGGGTCTTCATGCGGGTGGCGATCTGGTCGGGGGTCGGGCGGTCCAGGTGGGTGGTGAGTTTGCCGTCCGCCAGGAACAGGACGCGGTCGGCCCAGGACGCTGCCGTGGGGTCGTGGGTGACCATGACGACCGTGGCGCGCTCGGTGTCGACGGCCTGGCGGAGCAGGGCGAGGATCTCGGCCGCGGTGGTGGTGTCCAGGGCGCCGGTCGGTTCGTCGGCGAAGACCACGTCGGGGCGGGTGACGAGGGCGCGGGCGATGGCGACGCGCTGCTGCTGGCCGCCGGAGAGCTGGCCGGGGCGGCGGCGGGCCTTGTCGGCGAGGCCGACCTGGGCGAGGACCTCGGCGGTGCGGCGGCGGTCGGGGCGGTGGCCCGCGAGGCGCGTCGGGAGGGCGACGTTCTGCTCGACCGTGAGGGACGGGAGCAGGTTGAAGGCCTGGAAGACGAAGCCGAGGCGGGTGCGGCGCAGGGCGGTGAGCTTGTTCTCCTTCATGCCGGTGATCTCCGTGCCGCCGAGGCGGACCGTGCCGGCGGTGGGGCGGTCGAGGCCGGCCGCGCACTGGAGGAACGTGGACTTGCCGGAGCCGGAAGGGCCCATGACCGCGGTGAAGGAGCCCGGCGGGAGGGTGAGGTCTATGCCGCGGAGGGCGTGCACGGCGGTGCGGCCACGGCCGTAGCGACGGGTGACGCCGTGGAGTTCCACGGCCCATTCGCCGGGGGTGGGCATGGGGGTTTTCTTCCGGTCCGAGGTCATGCACTTGACGCTACGGAGCGGGGGCGGGCGGAGCGATGAGGGCGGCTGGCGGATCGGGGCTGGGGAAAACCCCACCTTGATATGAGGGTGGGGGGCGGGTGCGGCTGGGTGAGGGCTAGGGGCGGGTGCGGCTGGGTGGGGGCTGGGGACGGGGGTTTCGCTTGCCCGCGCGTGCGGGGTGCCGCTGCGCCCACCCGTGCCGCCCCAGCGGCACGACTGCCCGCAGCTACGTGGGAGGCGGTGCGCGCGGCTGTGGTGGGGGCGTCGGCTGCGGTGCGGCTGGCCGGGGCTACGGCAGTGTCTGCTGGGCCGCTGCCGTCGGGCCCTCGCGGCAGATCAGGAGCAGGGCCCGGTCGTCGTTGACGTCCTTTGCCACTGCCTCGATCAGGTGCCAGGCGGCGCCGTGGAAGCCGCCGGCCACGTAGCGGTCGGCTTCGCCGGTCAGGCGGTCTATGCCCTCGACGATGTCCCGGTCCGACGTCTCCACCAGGCCGTCCGTGAAGAGCATCAGGACGTCGCCGGGGCGCAGGGTGCCCTTCACGGGGTCGAACTGGGCGCCGTCGTAGACCCCGAGGAGGGGGCCTTCCGCCGCCTTCTCCTCCCAGCGGCCGCTGCCCGCGCTGAGCTGGAGGCCCGGCGGGTGGCCCGCGGAGTAGAGCTCGTAGTCGCCGGAGTCCAGGTCCAGGACGAGGTGGATGGAGGTGGCGAAGCCCTCGTCCCAGTCCTGGCGGAGGAGGTAGCCGTTGGCGGCGGGCAGGAACGCGTGCGGGGGCAGGCTGCCCAGGAGGCCGCCGAAGGCGCCGGAGAGGAGCAGGGCGCGGCTGCCGGCGTCCATGCCCTTGCCGGACACGTCCGTGAGGACGACCTCCATCGTGCGGCCGCCGTTGGTGCGGGCCGCGACCACGAAGTCGCCGGAGAAGGACTGGCCGCCCGCCGGGCGCAGGGCCATCTCGCGGTGCCAGCCGGGCGGGAGTTTGGGGAGCTTGCTCTGGACGCGGATGCGTTCGCGCAGGTCGAAGAGCATGGTGCCGCCGCGCCGCCAGGGCACGCCGACCCGGCTGCGGAACTGGGCGATGAGCAGGCCGAAGAACCCGCAGGCGGCCACCACGAGAACAATGCCGGGGGTGACTCTCGACGGGCCCTCCGTGTACGGGCCCAGCTGCACCGACTCCACGATCAGTGCCGTCGCCGCCGCCGCGTACAGGCCCAGCAGGCTCGCCGGGCGCAGCAGCAGTCCGCCCGCGACGATCGGGAGGACCAGCGCGGCCGGTGAACACCACACCGAGTTCATCAGGGTGGTGGCCGCGATCAGCGGGATCGTGAGGAGCAGACCGGCCAGTGCGACCCAGTCCGAACCGTCTCCGCGGAAGTAGTCCACGGCGCTTCTGCGCAGGCCGACGCGGGCCCGGTGCCACTGCATCTTCAACCGGGCCGTGAACGTGTCGGCTGCCGCGCGCCGCTCTCGTCCTGCTGCCATTAGTTCGGGACCCTATCCATCGGACCAGCTGCTTGGCACGGGAGGTCCCACTTGTCCCCCGTCCGAGGTTCAACTTCACAGTGAACTTCACGGAAAGCCACCCTGCGGCCACCAAGACGAAATTCCCTGGCTCGTCCCGCAATGCCCTGGTAGGCATGGTCCATGGCTTCTGACTTGGCGATCGACCTGCGGGTGCTGCGACAGGACGAATGGGACGAGTGGTACGACAACCTCATCCGGGCCTTCGGCGGGGTCCCGGAGGCGGCCGAGGAACGGGAGCTGTGGAACGCGCTCACCGAACTCGACCGCTCCATCGGCGCCTGGGACGGGGACGAATGCGTCGGTACGGCGGGGGCGTTCAGCTTCCGGCTGACCGTACCGGGCGGCGCCTCGGTGCCGGCCGCGGGCGTGACCATGGTCAGCGTGGCCGCGACCCATCGCCGTCGCGGGGTGCTGCGCTCCATGATGCGGCGTCAGCTGGACGACGTACGGGACTGGGGCTGGCCGCTGGCCGTGCTGACCGCGAGCGAGCCGGCGATCTACGGCCGGTTCGGGTACGCGCCGGCGACGTTCCACGTCAGCGCCGAGATCGACACCACACGCGTACGGCTGTCCGTGCCGCCCGGTACCGATGACGTACGCGTGCGGTACGCGAAGCCGGCCGATGTCCTCGACGACTGCGAGGCGGTGTACGCGCGACTGGTGCCGCAGCGGCCGGGCATGCTGGCGCGCGTTCCCGGCTGGGAGCGGCTCGGGGTGCTCGATCCCCCCGGCGAGCGGGAGGGGGCCTCGCCGCTGCAGTGCGTGGTCGCGGAGCGGGACGGCGAGGTCGTCGGGTACGCGCGCTTCCATGTGAAGCCGGAGTGGGACGGCGCCGGGCCCAAGGGGACCGTGGCGCTGCGGGACGTACAGGCGCTGGATCCGGCCGCGCACGCGGCGCTGTGGCGGTTCCTGTTCGGGATCGACCTGACGTCGAAGGTGCAGGTGCGGGGGCGGCCGGTCGACGAGGTGTGGCAGCAACTGGTCTCCGACATCCGGCGCTGCGAGCCGCGGCTGCGGGACTCGCTGCACGTACGGCTGGTGGATGTCGGGGCCGCGCTGGAGGCGCGGACCTATCAGGCGCCGGTGGACGTGGTGTTCGACGTCCAGGACGACTTCTGCCCCTGGAACACGGGGCGTTGGCGGCTCAACGGGGACGCGAAGGGCGCGTCCTGCGAGCGGACCGAGGACGCTGCCGATCTGGCGCTGTCCGTACGGGAGTTGGGGGCCGCGTATCTCGGCGGGGTGAGCCTGGCCGCGCTGGGGGCCGCAGGAAGGGTACGGGAGCTGCGGCAGGGGGCGCTGACGGAGGCGGCGGTCGGGTTCGGGTCGCCGGTGGCGCCCTGGCTGCCGCACGGCTTCTGACTCAGGCCTGATTCAGGCCCGTTGGCAGGTCGGGCACCAGAAGAGGTTGCGGGCGGCGAGGTCGGCGGTGCGGATCTCGCCGCCACAGATGTGGCAGGGCAGGGTCGCCCGGCGGTAGACGTACACCTCGCCGCCGTGGTCGTCGACGCGCGGCGGGCGGCCCATCGCCTCCGGGGTGTGCTCGGGGCGGACGGTGTCGATGCGGTTGTGGCGCACGCCCTCGCGCATGAGGTCGACGAGATCCCGCCAGATCGCCTCCCACTCGCCCGGCGTGATGTCCTTGCCGAGCCGGTACGGGTCGACGCCGTGCCGGAAGAGGACCTCGGCGCGGTAGACGTTGCCGACGCCGGCGATGACCTTCTGGTCCATCAGGAGCGCGGCGATCGTCGTACGGCTGCGGGAGACGCGCCGGTACGCCGTCTGCGGGTCGGCGTCCGCGCGGAGCGGGTCGGGGCCCAGGCGGCCGTGTATCGCGTCCTTCTCGGCGTCCGTGATGAGGGCGCAGGTCGTCGGGCCGCGCAGGTCGACGTACGACGTGGCGTTCGCGAGCCGCAGGCGGACGGTGTCCGTGGGCGGCGGCGCGGGGGCGTCGCCGAAGGTCACCTTGCCGAAGAGGCCGAGGTGGATGTGGACCCAGTCGGTGTCGCAGCCGGTGCCGCGGAAGCCCAGGAAGAGGTGCTTGCCGTGGGCCTCGGTACGGGTGAGCGGGGCGCCGTCCAGGAGGGCGGCGGCGTCGGAGAACTTGCCCTGGGGGCTGGTGACGCGTGCGGCCGCGCCGGAGAACCGCTCGGCGTAGTCCAGCGCGAGCCGGTGAATGGTGTGCCCTTCCGGCACGTCCCGCCATCCCTTCCCACCGACCCGCCCGCCTAGGTCACTCGACGGGCGGGACTCGGCAAACGAACCTCTACTGCTGCGGGTGGTGGGCCGGGATCGGCGGGAGGTCGCCGGTGGTCTCGTAGTCGGCCAGCATGTCGATCCGGCGGATGTGGCGCTCGTCACCGGAGAACGGGGTGGCGAGGAAGGTCTCGACGAACTTCGTCGCCTCGTCCTGGGTGTGCATCCGGGCGCCCACCGCGACGACGTTGGCGTTGTTGTGCTGGCGGCCGAGCGACGCCGTCTCCTCGCTCCAGGCGAGAGCCGCGCGTACGCCCTTGACCTTGTTCGCGGCGATCTGCTCGCCGTTGCCCGAGCCGCCGATCACGATGCCGAGGGCGTCGGGGTCCGCCGCCGTACGCTCCGCGGCGCGGAGGCAGAACGGCGGGTAGTCGTCCTGGGCGTCGTAGATGTGGGGGCCGCAGTCGACGGCCTCGTGGCCGGCGGCCTTGAGCCACTCGACGAGGTGGTTCTTGAGTTCGAAGCCCGCATGGTCGGAGCCGAGATACACGCGCATGGGATGAGTGTGACACGCCTGTTTCGGGGCAGCCGCCCTGGGTGTCGGGGAGGAAAAAACTGAGCGCGATGTGAGTCTGACCATAGAAGCTCAAGAAAACCTCAAGTAACAATCTGGAATCACAGGTTCAAGAATTCCTTTGCCTCCGATTCACTGGACCGATCCGTACGCAACCCGTACGGGAACCGCTCACCCGGCGCAAAGGAATTCCCCCCATGACTGGTCTCCAGGCCGGACTCAAGAACCGACATCTGTCGATGATCGCCATCGGCGGTGTGATCGGGGCCGGACTGTTCGTCGGCTCCAGTTCCGGCATCGCCACCGCAGGACCCGGCATCCTCCTGTCGTACGCCCTCGTCGGCACGCTCGTGGTGCTGGTGATGCGGATGCTCGGCGAGATGTCCGCCGCCAACCCGACCTCGGGTTCGTTCTCCGCCCACGCCGACCGGGCACTCGGGCGCTGGGCCGGCTTCTCCATCGGCTGGCTCTACTGGTTCTTCTGGGTCGTGGTGCTCGCGGTGGAGGCCACCGCCGGCGCCAAGATCCTCGAAGGATGGATCCCCGCCGTCCCGCAGTGGGGATGGGCGCTCATCGTGATGGTGGTGCTGACCGCCACGAACCTGGTGTCCGTGGGCTCCTACGGCGAGTTCGAGTTCTGGTTCGCCGGGATCAAGGTCGTCGCCATCGGCGCGTTCATCGTCATCGGCGGGCTCGCGGTCTTCGGTGTGCTGCCGGGCGTCGACGCCGACAAGGCCGGCCTGTCCAACCTCACCGACCACGGCGGCTTCCTGCCCAACGGGCCCGGCGCCATCCTCACCGGTGTGCTGCTCGTCGTCTTCTCCTTCATGGGCAGCGAGATCGCCACGCTGGCCGCAGGCGAGTCCGAGAACCCGCAGCGGGCTGTCACCAAGTCGACCAACAGCATCATCTGGCGGATCGGCGTCTTCTACCTCGGCTCGATCTTCGTCGTCGTGACGCTGCTGCCGTGGGACGACCCGTCCATCAAGGAGTCCGGCTCCTACGTCGCCGCCCTCGACTCCCTCGGGATCGCGCACGCCGGTCAGATCATGAACTTCATCGTGCTGACCTCGGTGCTGTCCTGTCTCAACTCCGGGCTCTACACGGCCTCGCGGATGGCCTTCTCGCTCGGTGAGCGGGGGGACGCGCCGAAGGCGTTCGCGCGGACGACCTCGCGCGGTGTGCCGATGACGGCCATCCTCGCGTCCGTGATCTTCGGCTTCGTGGCCGTGTTCTTCAACTACCTCTCGCCGGACACGATCTTCCTCTTCCTCGTCAACTCCTCCGGTGCGGTCGCGCTGTTCGTCTGGCTGGTCATCTGCTTCTCGCAGCTGCGGATGCGGAAGATCATCCAGGCCGAGGCGCCGGAGAAGCTGGTCGTGAAGATGTGGCTGTACCCGTATCTGACCTGGGCGACGGCCGGACTGATCGTCTTCGTGCTCGGTTACATGCTGACCGACACGGAGGGCGCGAGCAGCGGGCGTACGACCGTGCTGCTGTCGTTGCTCGTCGCGGCGTTCGTGCTGGGGGTCGCCGTGCTCAAGGAGCGGGTGCGGCGCGGGCGTTCCTCTGACCTCGTCGGCGGATCGGATGTCCAGGACAAGATCAAGGTGGGTTGAGGCGCCCTAGGGTTCTCGGGGCGTCGCGGTCTCGTTCCGGCGGAGCCGGACCCTGGTTCGTCATGGTGACGGATCGGTCATATGTTCCTGGTGACGACGTGGGTTCGACGCGCCTAGCCTGATCGTCATGCAGCTCCGGTACGCCTTCAGGTTGTACCCCGACACCGCTCAGCAGGCCGCGCTGGCCAGGGCGTTCGGGTGCGCACGCGTCGTGTTCAACGACGCCGTGCGCGCCCGTGAGCATGCCCGTCAGGCGGGGGAGGCGTTCCCGACCGCCGGGCAACTGTCCACCTGCCTGATCACCCAAGCGAAACGGACTGCGGAACGGGGCTGGCTGGGTGAGGTCTCCGCCGTCGTCCTCCAGCAGGCCCTGCGGGACGCTGAGGCCGCCTACCGCAACTTCTTCGCCTCCCTCAAGGGCAGCCAGAAGGGTCCGAGACTGGGCCAGCCCCGGTTCAAGTCCCGTAAGGACGCCCGGCAGTCGATCCGGTTCACCGCCAACGCCCGCTGGAGCATCACCGGAGCCGGCCGCCTGAACCTGCCGAAGATCGGCGCGGTGAGGGTGAAGTGGTCCCGCACCCTGCCCGCCACCCCCTCCTCCGTCACCGTCATCAAGGACGCGGCCGGCAGATATTTCGCCTCCTTCGTCATCGACACCGACCCGGCCGCCGACCAGGCGCGCATGCCCGAGACCGACCGCACCATCGGCATCGACCTCGGCCTCACGCACTTCGCCGTCCTCTCCGACGGCACGAAGATCGACTCCCCGCGCTTCCTGCGGCGCGCGGAGAAGAAGCTGAAGAAGGCCCAAAAGGAGCTGACCCGCAAGCAGAAGGGATCAAAGAACCGGGCCAAGGCCCGCCTGAAAGTCGCCCGTGCCCACGCCAAGGTGGCTGACGCGCGCCGTGAGTTCCACCACCAGCTCTCCACGCAGTTGATCTCCGAGAACCAAGGGATCGCCGTGGAGGACCTGTCGGTGGCGGGACTCGCGCGCACGAAGCTGGCCAAGTCCGTGCACGACGCCGGATGGGCCCAGTTCCTCAGCATGCTGGAGTACAAAGCCCAGCGGTACGGCCGCACCCTGGTCAAGATCGGCCGCTTCGAGCCGACCTCCCAGACCTGCTCCACCTGCGGCGTCAAAGACGGGCCCAAACCCCTCAACATCCGGGAATGGACCTGTACTGCCTGCGGCACGGTCCACGACCGCGACCACAATGCCGCACTCAACGTGAAGACGGCCGCCGGACTGGCGGTGTCGGCCTGCCGAGCGCCGGTAAGACCGGGAGCGATCCCGGCACAGCGCGAAGAAACAGGAAGCCACGGATTCCCGACCGGACACCGTGCCGCATAGCGGCACAGCAACCGGTAGAGAAGGCCAGAATCCTCGGTCTTCAACCGAGGAGCATGTCAAAGCACCGTGAAGCTGTTTTTGACCTTCTCGTACGTCTTGAGTGCCTGCGTCTCCGTCTGCGGCTGGTACCACGTGTTCACCTGGTACGACTTGCCGTCCGCGTTGAAGCCGAGCAGGCGGGCGTGCCAGGCGACGCCCTTGAGCGTGAAGGTGTACTCCCAGACCACCGCCGGGTGGCCCTGGAACTCCGAGTCCTCCAAGCGGATCTTTCGGTAGTCCTTGCCCTGGCGGGCGTTCTGCTCCGAGGTCTTCCAGGTGTCCATCAAGTCGCCTCGGGCGAGGGAGGACAGGGCGGCGAGTTCCTGGGTGCCGTCGGGGGACGTGTAGTGCACCTCCGCGCCTGTCTTCACATCTCGTCGCCAGCCCTTGGGAGTTGCCCAGGCGTAGCCGCCGGCTTCTCGGTGGGCGCCGGGTGGGAGGGACTGGGGGCGTGAGGTGCCTTCGACTGTGGAGGACGGGGAGGGGGAGGTGGAGGCGGTTGAGGTGGGCGTCGGGGTGGGGGTGCCTTGTGCCTCGTCCTTGGTGTCGGGTGAGTTGGTGTTCAGCAGGATCAGGGTGGTGATCACTGCGGCGGCTGTGGTGAGGGCCGCGAGGGTGAGGAGGCGGGTGCGGGGTCGTGGGTGCGGGGTCGTGGGTGCGGGTGTGGGTGTGGGTCGGGGTGACGGGAAGGGGCGTTGTTCGGTGACGGCCTCTGAGCGGATGAGGGAGATGCCGCCGTGAGCCTCTGAGGAGGCGTTGTGGGTGGACGCCGGGCCTTCGGCCCGGATGGGGTTCCCACCCGCACCACCCGTGCGGCTTTCGTAGGCGGGTGCGGGTGGCCCCTGTGGGGGTTGAGCGCCCGTGGCGGGTGCGAGGTTGTGGGTGGGGGCAAGGGGCCCCTGTCGGAGTTGGGTCTCGGCGGCGTGCGTGGGAGCGGGTGGCCCCTGTGAGGGCTCGGTCGGGGAAGCGGGGTCGTAGGTGCGAGCGGGGGGTCCCTGACGGGGCTGAGCGCCGGCAGCGGGTGCGGGGTCGTAGGCGGGAGCGACGGGCCCCTGTTGGGGGTGGACGTCGGCGAGTGCGGGGTCGTAGGCGGGAGCGAGGGGCCCCTGTTGGGGGTGGGCGTCGGCGGGTGCGGGTGGGGCCTGGCGGCGTTGGGGGTCGGTGGCGTCCGGTTCCTGTGGGGGCTGGGGGACGTCAGCGCGGGGTGGCTCCCATGGGGGTGCGGCCTCCTCGGCGGGTGGGGTGGGGGTTGAGGGCTGGTGGGCCGGGAGTTGTGAGGCGTTCAGGAAAGGGGGCGTGGGGAGTTCTGGCCGCGGCCAGGGGAAGACCGGGGTTGGGGTGTCCAGGAGGGGGGTTGAGGTTGAGGTCGAGGGGGGCACATCCTCGGGTTCCTCTGGGGCCGCGGGATACTCGAGTGCCTCGGGGGCCTTCGGGGCTTCGGGGGCTTCGGACCCCTTGAGTGCCTCGGAGGGCTCGGAGGGCTCGGAGGGCTCACGGGGCTCGAATGCCTCCGCGGCCTCCGCGGCCGCGGGTTCCTCACATGCCTCGGAGCGTTCAAGAGGCTCGGGTTCCTCGGGGGCCTCGATGGGTGCCGGGGTTGCTGTCCCCCCTCCTACCTGCACCGTCGGTGTCGGTGGTGGGAACGCCGTCGGGGTGAGGGCCTGTTCTGCCTCGTCCAGGCCTGGGCGCAGGTCCGGGTCCTTGTCCAGGAGCGCGGCCAGGATGTCTCGCAACGGGCCTGTCTGCGCCGGGAGTTCGGGCTCCTCGTACAGGACCGCGTGGAGGGTTGCCAGCGTGGTGTCCCTGGAGAAGGGGGAACGGCCCCCCAAGGCCGCGCAGAGCGTCGCGCCCAGCGACCAGATGTCGGACGGCGGGCCCTGCGGGCGGCCCGCGATGCGTTCGGGAGCCATGTAGTCGGGCGAACCGACCAGCATGCCCACCATGGTGAGCGCCTTGGCGTCCTGGATGGCCGCGATGCCGAAGTCCGTGAGGACCACGCGGTGGCCGGCGCCCTCCACCAACACGTTGCCCGGCTTGATGTCCCGGTGCAGGACGCCGCGTGCGTGCACCTGCCGCAGCGCCGTCACCAGGCCGACCCCGATCCGCGCCGCCTCCCGGGGGCCGAGCGGGCCGTCCTCCGCCATCATCCGTTCCAGGGAGCGGCCCGCCACCAACTCCATGACGATCCACAGGCGTTCGCCCTCGTCCACGACGTCGTAGATCCGCACCACGTTGGGGTGGTCGATGCGTGCCGTCGCGCGGGCCTCGCGCAGGGTGCGTTCACGGCGGGTGCGGGCGTCCTCCGCGTCGAGGCCGTCGATCCGCATTTCCTTGACCGCGACCTGCCGGTCGAGCATTTCGTCGGCGGCCCGCCACACCCGCCCCATTCCCCCCTGACCGATGCTCTCGACCAGCCGATATCGGCTCGCCACGAGGATCCCCGGCGCCCCGCCGCTCCGGGTGTTTCCCGTGTTCCCCGAGCTTCCCGTGTTTCCCGCGCTTCCCATATTCCCCGGCAATCCGTCGCACCCCCTCCACCGTGCACCGGTCAACGCCTACTTCAACACAATGGTCACACTTCGCGCCGTACCAGCATAGTGCGGAGAAATCTTGTGGTAGCTCTTCAAGTACTGCGAATTCAGGCGCAGCCAAGGGGGGCGAACATGAGTTCTCGTCGTATGACGACCATCGCGGGATCGCTGGTCACCGCATCTTTCTCGGCCGTACTGATCCTTTCCGGCACCGCCGGTGCGGATGACCAGGGGCCCGGAAGCAGCAAGGGGGGAAAGGTTGTCGACGAGGCACCGGACGGCGTGAAGCTGATCACGCTGCTGCCCGAAAAAATCTCGGTCGACAACAAGTCCGAGAAGACCGACATCACCGCCACGGTGAAGAACGAAGGGACCAAGGACAGCGGAAAAATCCAGCTTTTGGTCGTCGGTTTCGACGGCCTCACGGTCAATAGCGTTCAAGGCTGCTCCTCGATTGCCAAAAGCGATCTTCCGGCGGGCTCGAACAGCGGTTTCGCCTGCCCGATCGACAATCTCGCGGCCGGTAAGTCGAAGTCGTACGCCGTCGACGCGTCGTTCGATCTCCGCAAGACCGGAAAGATCTGTCTGCCGGTGCAGACCGGCGACGGGAAGAAGACGTACTGGCAGCAGGGCCCGGTTCCGTTCGGTACGACGAATACGTCGCCGAACGCCCCGGCCACCCCGCTGCTCCTCGGTACCGACAACAAGCCGGTCGGCCCCGGTGGCGACCAGCTGCCGAAGACCGGTGCCGCGCGTGATCTGCTCCCGGCGGGGACGGCCGGCGCGGCGCTGATGGCGGCCGGTGTGGCCGGGCTGTGGTGGTCGACGCGGCGGCCGCGGCAGGAGATCTGACCGGACGGACACGGACGGACACGGACGGACACGGAGGCATAACCTGACGGCAGATGTCAGGTTGTGCCTCCATCCTGTGGTTCATGACTCACCAGAGCGACCACAGCGAACTCATCGGGTTCCAGACCGCGTTCGACCTGCGCCCCGATGCCGTGTTCAGCCCTTCCGACACCGACGACGTCGTCGCCGCGGTCCGCCACGCGGCCGACCGGAAGCTGTCCGTCGCCGTCGAGGCGACCGGGCACGGGCGGCCGGGGCCGGTCACGGGCGGAGTGCTCGTCTCGACGAAGGGCATGGACCGCGTCACCGTCGACCCCGCCGCCCGCACCGTCCGCGTCCAGCCGGGCGTCCGCTGGGGGCAGGTGGTCGCGGCGGCCGCGCCGCACGGGCTGGCGCCGATCAACGGATCAGCACCGGGTGTCGGCGCCGTCTCGTACACCCTGGGCGGTGGACTCGGCATCCTGGCGCGGGAGTTCGGGTACGCCGCCGATCATGTGCGGTGGCTCGATGTGGTGACCGGCGACGGGCGACTGCACCATGCCTCCCCCGGCTCCGAGTTGTACTGGGCGCTCCTCGGGGGCGGCCACCGCCTGGGCGTGGTCACCGAGTTGGAGATCGGGCTCGTCCCGGTGCGGACGCTGTACGGCGGTTCCCTCGCGTTCGACGGACGGCAGGTCGATCCGGCGGCCGCGCTGCGGGCGTACGAGGCCTGGACCCGGACCGTGCCGGACGGGCTGACCTCGTCCTTCGCCGCCGTACCGTACCCGGACCTGCCGGCGTTGCCGCCGCACCTGCGCGGGCGGTACGTCATCTCGGTGCGGGTCGCCCACACCGGCGCGGACGGTGATCAACTCGTCGCTCCGCTGCGGGAGATCGGGCCGGTGCTCGCCGACTCGCTGCGGGAGATGCCGTACACCGAGAGCCACACCATCCACAGCGACCCGGACTTCCCGCACGCCTACTACGGGGACAGTGCGGTGCTGAGTGGGCTGGACCCCGAGGAAGGTGGGGAGTTGCTGCGGCTCACCGGGCCCGAGGTGGGCGCCATGGTCGTCGTACAGGTCAATCATCTGGGTGGGGCGCTCGCGCGGCCCGCCGGGAACTCGGTGCCGTGGCGGGACGGGCGGTTCCTGGTGCGGCTGTTGACCACGGGGGAACGGGAGAAGGCGCGGGCCCTGCTCGACCCGGCGTTCGGGGTGCTCGCGCCGCGCACTCTCGGGCGGGCCGTCAACTTCGCGTTCGGGGCCGGGGATCGGGGCGAGGGGTTGTACGACCCGGAGACGCAGAAGAGGCTCGCCGGGGTGAAGTCGACGTACGACCCGGCGAACCTCTTCGGTGACGGCTACGGCGTCAGCGCTTGAGGAGCTTCCATGCGCTCGGCAGCAGGCCCATCGCCAGGGCCGCCTTGAGGGCGTCGCCGAGCAGGAACGGGGTGAGGCCGGCCGCGATGGCCGCGGAGGCGGACATGCCGGTGGCGACGGCGAGGTAGGGGACGCCGACGGCGTAGATGATCGCCTCGCCGAGCAGCATCGCGCCGGCCGTGCGCAGCACGGAGCGGTCGGCGCCGCGACGGGCCAGGGCGCCGACGACCGTGGAGGCGAGGATCATGCCGAGGATGTAGCCGAAGGAGGGGGCGGCCGAGCCCGAGGTGGCGCCCGCGAACCACGGCATGCCCGCGACGCCGGCGATGGCGTAGAGCGCGAGGGAGAGGAAGCCGCGGCCCGCGCCGAGCGTGGTGCCGACGAGGAGGGCGGCGAAGGTCTGGCCGGTCACCGGCACCGGGGAGCCGGGCACGGGCACGGAGATCTGGGCGGCGAGACCGGTGAGCGCGGCGCCGCCGACGACGAGCGCGATGTCGCGGACGCGGGAGGCCGGGAGCAGGTCGGCAAGGACCTGACCGGGGCGGACGGGGGCGACGGCGGTGCTCATGGGGACTCCGCGAGATGGGTGACGGGGACAGGACATCGCGACGCTATCCCGGGCGCCTCGTGTCGATCACCGTCAGCGCTCGACAAAGGCTGGAGTGGCGGGTTGGTGGTCTCCATACAAAGGGTGTCCGTTACACCCGGTACGGCGTGATGCCGGTCACTGAGGCCGGGACGTTTCACTCACGTGTCGAGTGTGAACGGGGTCTGTAGGGTCCCACCAAATGGGGCGACGCACTCTGGCCGGATCCGGTCGGTGCCGCCTACCCTTCGAGCCATGGTTGCCCAGGCCCTCTTCCTCACGTCGCGTCGCCATGTCGACCTGCGGCGTGTGAGCGCGGCCGCCTGTCGCCGTCCCGGGTGAGGCCCCGTTCCGGTCTCGCCCCTCGCGTACGGCGCAGTGTCGGACCGGCCCTTCGAGGTGATCACCATGCCCACCCTTACGTCTCCCCTGGCCCGCGCCGCCGACAGTGACCGGCGGCGGACCAGCGCGAGTGTCGTCCTGCGGTCCGTGCTGGAGCACGGGCCGGTGGCACGCTCCACCATCGCCCGGCTGACCGGGCTGTCCCCGGCGTCCGTGACGGACTACTGCGCCCGGTTCACCCGGCTCGGGCTGATCCAGGAGGCCGCCGCACCTCAGCGGACCAGCGGTGTGGGGCGCCCCCATGTGCCGGTCGATCTGGACTCCTCGCGTTTCGTCGTGGGCGGAGTCCATGTGGCGGTGCCCCATACGACGGTCGCGCTGCTGGATCTGCGGGGGCGGGTGGTGGCCTCGCGGGAGCTCAAGCACACGGACGGTACCGATCCGGGGCCGGTGCTGGCGCGGGCCGCCGAGGGGCTGGGCGCGCTGCTGGCGGCGCACCCCGGATGCCGGCCGCTCGGCGTGGGCTTCGCGGCCGGGGGCTGGGTGGACCGGGAGACCGGGACGGTCGTCGAGCATCCCCTGCTCGGCTGGCGCGACGTACCGGTGCGGGAGCTGCTCGGCGCGCACACCGGGCTGCCGGTCCATGTGGACGGGCACGCGCGGGCGTTGGTGAACGCGGAACGTCTCTTCGGGCGGGCGCGGGGCAGCCGGAGCGTGCTGCACCTCTTCGTCGGCAATGTGGTGGACTCGGCGTTCGCCACGCATGACGAGGTGCATCACGGGCCGCGCTCGCAGGCCGGCGTCATCGCCCATCTGCCGGTGCCGGGCGGAGTGGAGCCGTGCGGCTGCGGGCGGAGCGGCTGCCTCCAGGTGGAGCTGAGCGAGCGGACGTTGTGCCGGAAGGCGCGGGCGGCCGGGGTGATAGCCGGGGTGAACCCGATGCATCTCGTGCGGGCGGCGGCGGACGGCGATCCGGTGGCGGTACGGCTGTTGGTGGAGCGGTCGCGGACGACGGGGCGGGCGGCGGGGCTGCTGCTCGATGTCCTCAATCCGGACGTGGTCGTCGTCACCGAGGTCGGCGCGATCCATCGGGAGGACTGCCTCGCGGCGCTGCGCGAGGAGGTCGGGGCCGGCCGGTCGGGGTCGGTGATTCCGACGAGTTTCCCGGACGCGGTGCTCGCGGTGGCGGGTGGAGCGGTGGCTCTCGACGTGCTCTACCGGGATCCGCTGACCCTTTCAGACCCTCTCACCTGAGCGGAATTAATTCAGAAACTCCGAATGTTGACAGGGGTTCCGCAGGGCCGCGAGCATCGTGTTCATGAGCCCTCACCTGCACTGTCACGCCTTCTGTTGCTGACACTCTGCCCCGTGTGACGCGCTCGTTTCTGCTGCGTGAAATTTCCCCCTCTCGGGTTTTCCGCTTTCTTCGTGCACCAATTCAGGGAGTCCTCCCATGCCCTTTTCCCGTACGTCCGGCATCGACCGGCGACTCTTCCTCACCTCGGTCCTCGGCGCCGCGGCCGGCGTCGCCGGGCTGAGCGGCTGCGCCGAGTCCAGTGCCGCCACCGGCGACAAGGGCGCCTCGACCGCCCCGCTCGCCGACAAGGTCCCCGCGGGCACCGCCCTCAAGATCTCCTCGTTCCAGGGCACCCAGCAACTCCAGTTCAAGCTGGCCCGGTTGGGAGACCTGCCCTTCAAGGTGTCGAGCTGGGTGAATGTCGCCGCCGGTCCCGATGTCATCAACGCCTTCCGCGCCAAGTCCCTGGACCTCGCCAACAACGCGGGTATTCCGCCGATCCAGGCGCATTACCAGGGCTTGGACACGAAGATCGTCGCGATCAACATCACCCGTAAGCCCAACTACGTCTTCGCCACCAAGCCCGGCAGTGACATCCGCTCGGTCGAGGACTTCAAGGGGAAGAAGCTCGCGTTCTCGCAGGGCCAGGCCCAAGGGGTCGTGCTACTGAGGGCGTTGAAGAAGGCCGGGCTGGCCTACGACGACGTGAAGCTGGTCCCGCTGACCAGCAACCAGTTCCTCACCGCCCTCCAGTCCGGCCAGGTGGACATCGCCCCGCTCGGCAACACCCAGTCCCCGGCCTACCTCGCGCAGTACGAGGCGAAGGGCGCCCGGGTCATCACCACCGACGTCGTCGACCTGCTCAACCTGCTCTGGGCGCCGACCTCCGTGCTGAACGACGAGGCGAAGGCCGCCGCGGTCGCCGCGTACATCCCGTACTGGGCGAAGGGCACGGTGTGGGCGTACGAGCACCCGGACGTCTGGAACCAGGAGTTCTACGTCAAGACGCAGAACCTGACCGCCGCCCAGGCCAAGTCGATCTCGGACCTCGCCAACAAGCCGCTGTTCCCGCCGAGTTGGGACGAGGCGATCCGGTGGGAGCAGGAGACCGCCGATCTGCTGGCGGAGGGCGGCTTCGTGAAGAAGTTCGACGTGGCCTCGCTCTTCGACCACCGCTTCGAGGGCATCGCCGCGAAGGCCGTATCCGAGGAGTATCAGAAATGAGCGCCCTGACGACGACGGCCCCCGCCGTCACCGAGGCCCCGCAGGCGGTGCGCCGCAAGCGCCGCAGCCTCTCCCCCGGTCGGCGGCTGCCCGCCGCCCGGCTCGTGGGCCCGGTGCTGCTGGTCGCCCTGTGGGCCGCCGCCTCCGCGGCCGGCCGGCTGGACCCGGGGGCGATCCCGGCGCCCTGGACCGTGCTGAAGACGGGCGCCCGGCTGTGGACCGACGGCACCCTGCCGGACGACATCCTGACCTCGCTCCAGCGGGCCGCCTCCGGTTTCGCGATCGGGCTGGTCGCCGGGGTCGCGCTGGCGCTGGCGGCGGGGCTGAGCCGGGTCGGTGAGGCGTTGATCGACGGGACGGTGAACCTCAACCGGGCGATCCCCACCCTCGGTCTGATCCCGCTGTTCATCCTCTGGCTGGGCATCGGCGAGACCTTCAAGATCGCCATCATCGCGATCGTCGTCTACATCCCGATCTATCTGAACACCCATGCCGCGCTGGCCGGCATCGACAGCCGGTTCGTCGAACTCGCCGAGGTGCAGGGGCTGAACCGGTTCCAGTTCATCCGGCAGATCGTCATCCCCGGCGCGCTGCCCGGATTCTTCGTGGGACTCCGGCTCGGCGTCACCGGTTCCTGGCTCGGCCTGGTCGTGCTGGAGCAGATCAACGCCACCAGCGGACTCGGCTACATGATGTTCCAGGCCCAGAACTACGGCCAGTCGGACGTCATCCTCGTCGGCCTGGTCGTCTACGGCGTCTTCGGCCTCGTCTCCGACAGCGCGGTCCGCCTCATCGAAAGGAGGGTGCTGTCGTGGCGACGCACACTGAGCAGCTGACCCGGCCTGCCGTCCAACTCCGTGGCCTCACCCGCTCGTTCGACGGCCGTACGGTTCTCGACGGCATCGACCTGGACATCCCGGCCGGACAGTTCGTGGCCCTGCTCGGGCACAGCGGCTCCGGCAAGAGCACCCTGCTGCGGGCGGTCGCGGGCCTGGACCACGAGGTCGCCGGGAGCGGGCAGTTCACCGCCCCCGAGCGGATATCGGTGGTCTTCCAGGACTCGCGGCTGCTGCCCTGGCGCCGGGTGCTGGACAACGTGCTGCTGGGCACCGACGGCGTCGACAGGGGGCGGGCCGCGCTCGAAGAGGTGGGGCTCAAGGGGCGGGAGCGGGCCTGGCCGAACGAGCTGTCCGGCGGGGAGGCACAGCGGGCCGCGCTGGCCCGGTCGCTGGTCCGGGAGCCCGAACTGCTGCTCGCCGACGAGCCGTTCGGGGCGCTGGACGCGCTGACCCGGATCAAGATGCACGCCCTGCTGCGGGAGCTGTGGGAGCGGCACCGGCCGTCGGTGCTGCTGGTCACGCACGACGTGGACGAGGCGATCGTGCTGGCCGACCGGGTGCTGGTGCTGGAGGAGGGGCGGATCGGCCTCGACCTGGCCATCGAGCCCCCGCATCCGAGGTCGTACCGCGATCCGCTGCTGGGCGAGTACCGGGAGCGGCTGCTGAAGGCGCTCGGAGTGACGGAGGACCACGCATGACCACCGACCTGGGTTTTCCCGCGGAGGAGCACCACCGATGACCACCAGACAGCTGCATCTCAACGCGTTCCTGATGAACACCGGCCATCACGAGGCCTCCTGGCGGCTGCCGGAGAGCGATCCGTACGCGCATGTCGAGCTGGAGCACTACGTCCGGCTGGCCCGGAGCGCCGAGCGCGGCACCTTCGACTCGCTCTTCCTCGCCGACGGCCCGCAGCTGTGGGGCTCGGTCTCGCAGCGGCCCGCGGGCGCCCTGGAGCCGTTGACGCTGCTCACCGCGCTGGCGACGGCCACCGAGCACATCGGCCTGATCGCCACCGCGTCGACGTCGTACAACTCCCCTTACAACCTGGCCCGCAAGTTCGCCTCGCTCGACATCATCAGCGGCGGCCGGGCGGGCTGGAACATCGTCACGACTGCCGGCGCCGAGGCGGCCCGCAACTTCGGCCTCGCCGCGGAACCGGCACACGCCGAACGGTACGCACGCGCCGCCGAGTTCCTGGACGTGGCGCTGAAGCTCTGGGACAGCTGGGAGGACGACGCGATCGTCGCCGACAAGGCGACCGGCGTCTGGGGCGACGACACGAAGATCCACCCGCCTCGGCACCAGGGGACGTACTTCAGTGTCGAGGGCGCCCTCAACGTGCCGCGCTCACCGCAGGGTTATCCGCTGCTCGTGCAGGCGGGCTCCAGCGAGGACGGCAAGACGTTCGCGGCCCGGTACGCGGAGGCGGTGTTCACCGCCCAGCAGACGCTGAAGGACGCGCAGGACTTCTACGCCGACCTCAAGTCCCGTGTCGTGCGGGCGGGCCGGGACCCCGAGCACCTCAAGGTGCTGCCCGGCATCGTCCCCGTCATCGGCTCGACGGAGGCCGAGGCGCGGGCGGCGGAACAGGAGCTGGAGGACCACATCGTGCACGAGCACGGCGTGGCCAACCTGGAACGCCTCTTCCAACTGCCCGCCGGAACACTGGAGCTGAACTCGGAACTCCCCGCCGACCTGCCCACCGAGGACGCCATCGAGGGCGCCAAGAGCCGGTACACGCTGGTCGTCGAGCTGGCCCGGCGCGAGCGGCTCACCGTACGGCAGCTGATCGGGCGGCTCGGCGGCGGGCGCGGGCATCTCACCTTCGCGGGGACGCCCGAGCAGGTCGCCGACGCGATCGAGCGCTGGTTCACGCTCGGCGCCGCCGACGGCTTCAACATCATGCCGGCCGTGCTGCCCTCCGGCCTGGACCTCTTCGTCGACCACGTCGTCCCGATCCTGCGCGCCCGCGGCCTGCTCCGCGAGGAGTACGGCCCGCGCCGCACCCTGCGGGAGCGCTACGGCCTCCCCCGCCCCGCCAACCAGTACACCGCCACCCTGGTCTGAAAGGACTGACCGTCATGACGCTCGACATCCGCAAGGTCACCGCCCACATCGGCGCCCGGGTCTCCGGCGTGGACATCGCCAAGCCGCTGGACGGCGAGACCGTCGCCGCCGTCCGCGAGGCCCTCAACGTCCACAAGGCGCTGGTCTTCGACGACGTCCACCTCGACGACGAGGGCCAGCAGGCCTTCGCCCGCCACTTCGGCGACCTCACCACCGCCCACCCCACGGTCCCCGCCGTCGAGGGCGCGGCGAACGTGCTGCCCGTCGACAGCGAGCAGGGCAGCGCCAGCCACTGGCACACGGACGTCACCTTCGTCCTCAACCCGCCGCAGGCCAGCACCCTGCGCAGCATCACGCTCCCGCCGTACGGCGGCGAGACCCTGATCACCAACTCCGCGGCGGCGTACCGGAGTCTGCCCGAGCCGCTGCGCCGGCTGGCGGACACCCTGTGGGCCGAGCACACCAACGACTACGACTACGCGGTCCCGGCGGAGGACATCGACGAGAAGAAGGCCGCCCAGCGCGCCCAGTTCACGTCGATCAAGTTCCGCACCGCCCACCCGGTGGTCCGCGTCCACCCGCTGACCGGTGAACGGGGTCTGTTCATCGGCGGGTTCGCGCAGCGCATCGTGGGCCTGTCGGTGACGGAGTCGCGCACGCTGCTGGACCTGCTCCAGTCGTACGTGGTCAAGCCGGAACACATCCTGCGCCACCGCTGGTCGCCGAACCAGCTCGTCCTCTTCGACAACCGCATCACCCAGCACTACGCCGTCGACAACTACGACCGCCAGGCCCGCCGTCTGCACCGGGTGACCGTCGCCGGTGACATCCCGGTCGGCATCGAGGGCAAGGAGAGCTACTCGGTGGAGGGCGACGCCTCGCACTACACGAGCGTGGCGGCCTGATCACGGCCTGTACGGGCAGCGTCCGCATTCTGGGCAGGCTCTCCTTCTGAGCGGAGAGGCCGCCCAGACTGTGGGCGTTTTGCCGTCTCACGTACTGGACGAATCGCGCTCATGCCCAGCACCACCCCCGTCGAGGCCCCGCCCGAGCCCGGCACCTCCCTCTCCCACAGCCTCAAGCAGCGCCATCTGTCGATGATCGCCCTCGGTGGTGTCATCGGCGCGGGCCTGTTCGTGGGCTCCGGCGCGGGCATCGCCGCCGCCGGCCCGTCGATCGTCCTCGCCTACACGCTCTCCGGGCTCCTCGTGATGCTGGTGATGCGGATGCTGGGCGAGATGTCGGCCGCGTATCCCTCGTCGGGCTCCTTCTCCGCGCACGCCGAGCGCGCCATCGGCCCCTGGGCGGGCTTCACCGCCGGCTGGTCCTTCTGGGTGCTGCTCTGCACGGCCGTGGGCCTGGAGGGCATCGGCGCGGCGAAGATCGTGACCGGGTGGCTGCCGGGGACGCCGGAGTGGGCGTGGGTGGCGCTGTTCATGGTCGTCTTCTGCGCGACGAACCTCACCGCCGTGAAGAACTTCGGCGAGTTCGAGTTCTGGTTCGCGGCCCTGAAGGTCGGGGCGATCAGCCTGTTCCTGGTGCTGGGGGTGCTGGCGATCGCGGGCGTCCTCCCGGGCACGGACTCGCCGGGGACGAGCCATCTGACGGAGTTCCTGCCGAACGGCAGCGAGGGGCTGATCATCGGAATCCTCGCCTCCGTGTTCGCGTACGGCGGTCTGGAGACGGTCACCATCGCGGCGGCGGAGTCGGAGGACCCGGTGAAGGGTGTGGCGAGTGCGGTCCGCACGGCCATGTGGCGCATCGCGCTGTTCTACATCGGTTCGATGGCGGTCATCGTGACGCTGGTCCCGTGGGACTCCGGGGCCGTGACGACCAAGGGGCCGTACGTCGCCGCCCTCGACTCCCTCGGCATCCCGGGCGCCGGACAGCTCATGAACGTGGTCGTCCTGGTCGCCCTGCTCTCCGCGATGAACGCCAACATCTACGGCTCCTCGCGCATCGCCTACTCCCTCGTGGAGCGCGGGCAGGGCCCGAAGGCGCTGGGCCGGGTGTCGGGCGGGGTGCCGCGGGTCGCCGTACTGACGTCCTCGGTGTTCGGGTTCGCCTGCGTGGTGCTGAGCTACTGGCGCCCGGACGACGTCTTCTCGTGGCTGCTCAACATGATCGGCGCGGTGATCCTGGTCGTCTGGATCCTCATCGCCGTCTCGCAGCTGCGGCTGCGCCGGCAGTTGGAGCGGGAGGCGCCGGAGAGGCTGACCGTGCGGATGTGGGCGTTCCCGGTGCTGACGTGGGTGGCGCTGGCCGGGATGGCCGGGATCTTCGTGCTGATGGCGCGGGAGGCGGACACCCGGGTGCAGTTGTACTCGACCGGCGTCATGACGGTGGTGCTGGCGGCCGTGGGCTACGCGTGGCAGCGCAGGCGGGCCGCGCGCTGACGGGACCGCCCCGCCGAAAGCCCCCGTGTGGATCACACGGGGGCTTTTTGCTGTTAGCTTGTTGTTGCAAGCTACTTGCAACAAGCTCTTGAGGGGACCCGTCATGCCCGTCTACACGCTGCCCGAACTGCCCTACGACTACTCCGCGCTCGCCCCCGTGATCAGCCCCGAGATCATCGAGCTGCACCACGACAAGCACCACGCGGCGTACGTGAAGGGCGCCAACGACACGCTGGAGCAGCTCGCGGAGGCACGGGACAAGGAGCAGTGGGCGGCGCTGAACGGGCTGGAGAAGAACCTGGCCTTCCATCTGTCCGGGCACATCCTGCACTCGATCTACTGGCAGAACATGACCGGCCCGAAGGACGGCGGCGGCGAGCCCCTCGCGGCCGACGGGGTCGGGGACCTCGCCGACGCGATCGCCGAGTCCTTCGGCTCGTACGCCGGTTTCAAGGCGCAGCTCACCAAGGCCGCCGCGACCACGCAGGGTTCGGGCTGGGGCGTGCTCGCGTACGAGCCGGTGAGCGGGCGGCTGGTCGTCGAGCAGGTCTACGACCACCAGGGCAACGTCGGGCAGGGCGCGGTGCCGCTCCTCGTCTTCGACGCCTGGGAGCACGCCTTCTACCTCCAGTACCGGAACCAGAAGGTCGACTTCATCGACGCCATGTGGGCCGTCGTCAACTGGCAGGACGTGGCCCGGCGTTACGAGGCGGCCAGGTCCCGCGCGGATGTGCTGCTGCTCGTGCCCTGACGGGTGTATGAATACGTCCTGCTCGTGATCGTCTTCTCACCTTTCACGTGGCAGGCGGAATGACGGAAGGCCCCCGCGAGGACGTGACTCGCGGGGGCCTTCCGGTGCGCGGGGCAGCCTACGGCTTGCGGCCCACGCCGCCGTGCTGGCCGATCGGCTCCGGCGTGCTGCCGGCGTCCGGACGCCACAGGGGGACGGAGACGACGCCCGGCTCCACCAGTTCCAGGCCGTCGAAGAACGCGGTGATCTGCTCGACCGGGCGCAGGAAGTAGGGAACGGCGCCGGTCTCATTGTAGGCGTCCTGGGCCTGTTCGTAGTCCGGGTCGGTGCCGCGCGAGCCGTCGTTGACGCAGAGGTGGCTGCCGGAGGGCAGGCCCGCGAGGAGACGGGCGACGAGGTCCCGGGCCAGGTCGTGGTCGGCGACATGGCCGAGGATGCCGCTGAGGATCAGGGCGGTGGGCCGGGACAGATCCAGAGTCTTGGCCGCCTGCTCCAGGATGCGCTCCGGCTCGTACAGGCTCAGGTCCTCGTACGCCGTCACGCCCTCCGGGGTGGAGGTGAGCAGGGCGCGGGCGTGGGTCAGGACGAGCGGGTCGTTGTCGACGTAGACGATCCTCGACTCGGGGGCGATCCGCTGGGCCACCTCATGGGTGTTGTCGACGGTCGGCAGGCCGGTGCCGACATCCAGGAACTGGCGCACGCCCGCCTCCTGCACCAGGTACCGGATGCTGCGGCCGAGGAAGGCGCGGCTGCTGCGGGCGATGGTGACGATGCCGGGGAAGACGGCGGTGTAGGCGTCGCCGGCCTCCTCGTCCACCGGGTAGTTGTCCTTGCCGCCGAGCCAGTAGTTCCAGATGCGGGCCGAATGGGGTACCGAGGTGTCGATCTCCGTCATGTGCCCATGGTGCTACGGAAGGTGCAGGTCGCACGGCACATTGAGGGAGAGAAGTGCGGCGGATCCCGTGGCGGTCACACGGAGTTCGGTGACCGCCGCGTTCTGCAACCGCGGGAGGACCCGGCGGTACTCGCCGAGCGGGACGGACAGCAGCGTGCACAGGGCCAGCCGGAGCAGGGTGTTGTGGGCCACGACGAGGACGCGCTCGCCGGAGTGGGCCCGCGCGATGCGGCGCAGGGCGGCGACGCCGCGCTCCGCCGCCTCCTTCGGGTCCTCGGCGCCGGGGAACGGGTGCGCCACGGGATCGGCGCGGTACGCCTCCGCCGCCTGCGGGTTCTCCGCCGCGAACTCGGCGAGCGTACGGCCCTCCACCACCCCGAAGTCGCATTCGCGCAGGCCGGGTTCGGGGTGGGAGGTGAGGCCGAGGGCGCGGCAGACGGGGGCGGCGGTGGCGATGGCCCGCGAGACCGTGGACGTCCAGATCGCGTCCACGGGGTGGGCAGCGGCCCAGCGTCCGAGGGCCTCGGCCTGGGCGCGGCCCTCGTCGGTGAGGGCGATGTCGCTGACGCCGGCGTAGCGGTTCTCGGCGTGCCAGACGGTCTGGCCGTGGCGGACGAGGAGGAGGGTCGTACTGCTCATGAGTCCGCAGTATCCCGGCCGAGGCGGGCGTGCGCGTGCGCTGCCACGGGTGGCGGCAGCCAGCCCCGGGTGGTGAGTTCGTCGACGAGGCGGGCGTACGGCTCGGCGAAGCGGCCCCGGCGGTCCGGGCGTGGGGCCACGACGGTACGCACGCGCACCATGCGCTCCGCGATGTCCGGCAACGGAACGCCGGTCACCCCGTGGGCGGCCAACGCGGCCATTCCCAGGGCCGGTTCGGTCTGTTCCGGTACCCGTGCCGCGCGGCCGAGGACATCGGCGCGGAGCTGGTTCCAGTACGGGCTGCGGGCCGCGCCGCCGGTGAAGGTGAGCGGGCCGTCGAGCGGGGCGCCGAGGTGGTCGAGGTAGTCCAGGCAGAGCCGCTCGGTGAAGGCGACGCCCTGGAGGAGCGCGGCCCACAGGTCGGCCTCGCCCGTGGGCTCGCCGAGCAGCAGGGCGGTCGCGCCGGGGGCCAGGAAGGGGAAGCGTTCGCCCGGGGAGACCAGGGGGTAGGCGATCGCCCCGGCCGGTTCGTGGCGCGCCGCCCGCTGGTCCATCGCCGCCGGGTCCGCCCCCGCGAACGCCGCCGTCAGCACACCCGCGCCCACACCGGAGGCGCCGCCGGGCAGCCAACTCCCGTCCGGGGCACGGTGGTTGTAGGCGACGCCGGTCGGGTCGTGGACCGGCGCAGGGGAGGCACCCTTGAGGACCAGGGTGGTGCCGAGCACCGAGTTCCACGAGCCCGCGCGCAGCGCACCGGACGCGATCTGGGCCGCGCAGCCGTCCGTCATGCCGGCGATGACCGGAGTGCCGACGGGGAGGCCGGTGGCCTCGGCGGCACTCGCACGGACCTCACCGAGCCGGGTGCCGGGACGCACGACGTCGGGCAGTTCCGGCCCGGCCGGAAGGCGCGGCCAGGCCTCGCCCGCCACGTCGTACCCGGTCTTCAGGGCGTGACTGGAGTCGGTGGGGACGGGGCCGCCCGTGAGGCGGGCGGTGATCACGTCGGGCTGGTGGGTGATCCGGCCCGGGCCGTGCACGCGGCGCAGCCACAGGGCCTTCGGCAGCCCCCAGGTGTTCGGCACCGCGAGGCCCGCCACGCGCAGCCGCTCCCCCTCCGCCCACGCCCGCCCGTCGTCGTACATCAGCGCCGGGCTCACCGGCCGCCAGCCGCCGTCCGTCAGCAGCACGGTCCCGGACGTCCCGCACACCGCGAGTCCGGCGACCCGGGCGGGCCGCTCGCGCAGCGCCATCCGGGACGCCGTGCACACCGCCGTCCACCACTCCCCCGGGTCCTGCTCGTGCCGTACGCCGTCACGCCGCCCGCGCAGCGGGGCCGAACCGCTGCCCAGGACCGTGCCGTCGGCCCTGACGAGCAGGGCGCGCACGCTCTGCGTCCCGAGGTCGATCCCGAGCCACGCTTCCTGCTCCATCCCGGCCTCCCACACGTCCGCAACCATCTTCCGCCGTCGGGGCCGATCGAGCCCGGGTGCGGTAGCGGAGCGAGGGATTTCGGGGGCGGGTTCGGCGCGCACGCGCTGTACTACGAACTCGGAGAAGCCGAGGAGGGGCCGATGTTCTTCGCGAACAAGTACTGCCCGACCTGCAGGAAGTACGACCGGAAGTTCCGCAAGCTCGAAGGCCGGGAGTGGACGGTGGTCGAGCAGCGGCATCGCGGCAGGACCGACCTGTGGCGCTGCACCTCCGCGGGCTGCCGCTTCTACCAGCCCGCGCACAACCAGCGCGACGGCGCCCGGCTCCCGGAGGAGTTCCGGAACCCGGCCGCCGAGCCCGCGGAGTGATCCCTACAGGTTGCTGAAGTCCGGACCCTTGGTCCGGGTGCGCTTGATCTCGTAGAAGCCGGGGACCGAGGCGACGGCCAGGGTGCCGTCCCAGAGGCGGGCCGCGTCGTCGCCCTTGGGGGCCGGGGTGACGACCGGTCCGAAGAAGGCGATCTGTTCGCCGTCGGGGCCGGGGACCGCGATCACGGGGGTGCCGACCTCCTGGCCGACCTTCTCTATGCCCTCCTTGTGGGAGGCGCGCAGCTCGGCCTCGAACTCGAAGTCCTCCTGGTCGGCGTAGTCGATCAGGTCGGCGGGGAGCCCGGCGTCGGCCAGGGCACCGGCGATGGCCTCCGGCGTGGGGCCTTCGCCGTTGTTGTGGAAGCGGGTGCCGAGTGCGGTGTAGAGCGGGCCGAGGACGTCCGCGCCGTGCTTCTGCCAGGCCGCGGTCACCACACGCACCGGCTTCCACGCCTTGGTCGCCAGCATGTCCCGGTACTCCTCGGGCAGCTGGTCGATCTTGTCCTCGTTGAGCACGGCCAGGCTCATGATGTGCCAACGCACCTCGATGTCCCTGACCTTCTCCACCTCCAGCACCCACCGCGAGGTCATCCAGGCCCAGGGGCACAGCGGGTCGAACCAGAAGTCGACAGGGGTCTTCGCGGAGGTGCTCGCGGTCTCGGACATGCGTCTCCTAAGGAAAGTGTTCGATTCAAGACGAGAACGTCGTCCGTCCCCGTGCCATTCCCTGCTCCCGACCGTCAGGGGCACATGGCAGGATCGGTGCTGTCCACATACCGAACACCACCCGCTGTCGACTTCAGGGAGTGCCGCCCGTGCCCGGTGAGAATCTGTCCCGCGACGAGGCCCGGGAGCGGGCCGCCCTGCTCTCCGTCGACGGGTACGACGTGTCCCTCGACGTGCGTTCGGCCGTCGAGGACGGCGACGAGTCCCCGCGCACCTTCCGGTCCGTCACCACGATCCGCTTCCGCTGCGCCGAGCCCGGCGCCACCAGCTTCGCCGACCTGATCGCGCCGAGTGTGACCTCCGTCTCCCTCAACGGCCGTGATCTCGACCCGGGTGAGGTCTTCGACGGTTCCCGGATCACGCTGGAGGACCTCGCCGCCGAGAACGAGCTGGTGGTGGACGCCCGGTGCGCCTACTCCCGCACCGGCGAGGGACTGCACCGCTTCGTCGACCCCGAGGACGGCGAGGTCTACCTCTACACGCAGTACGAGCCGGCCGACTCCCGCCGGGTCTTCGCCAACTTCGAGCAGCCCGACCTCAAGGCCCCGTTCCGCTTCGAGGTGCGGGCGCCGGAGGAGTGGACGGTCTGGAGCAACGGGGCCGGGGAGCGCGCGGACGGCGTGTGGCGGTTCGCGGAGACGAAGCCGATCTCGACGTACATCACGTGTGTGGTGGCCGGCCCGTACCACTACGTGACCGACTCCTACTCCCGCACCCTCGCCGACGGCAGCACGCTGGAGATCCCGCTCGGCGCGATGTGCCGCAAGGGCCTCGCCCCGCACTTCGACTCCGACGACGTCTTCCTCGTCACCAAGCAGGGCCTGGACTTCTTCCACGACCACTTCGACTACCCGTACCCGTTCGGGAAGTACGACCAGGCGTTCGTGCCCGAGTACAACCTCGGCGCGATGGAGAACCCGGGACTGGTCACCTTCCGCGAGGAGTTCATCTTCCGCGGCAAGGTGACGCAGACGTCCTACGAGGGCCGGGCCAACGTCATCCTGCACGAGATGGCGCACATGTGGTTCGGCGACCTGGTCACCATGGTGTGGTGGGACGACCTGTGGCTGAAGGAGTCCTTCGCGGACTTCATGGGCACGTTCGCCAACGTGGGCGCGACCCGCTTCAAGGACGCCTGGATCACCTTCGCCAACCGCCGCAAGGCGTGGGCGTACCGCGCCGACCAGCTCCCCTCCACGCACCCCATCACCGCCGACATCCGCGACCTCCAGGACGCGAAGCTCAACTTCGACGGCATCACGTACGCCAAGGGCGCCTCGGTGCTCAAGCAGCTGGTGGCGTACGTCGGGCAGGACGCGTTCCTGGAAGGCGCGCGGCGCTACTTCAAGCGGCACGCGTACGGCAACACGCGTCTCGGTGATCTGCTGTCGGTCCTTGAGGAGACCAGCGGCCGGGACATGGCGGCGTGGTCGCGGTCCTGGCTCCAGACGGCGGGCGTCAACTCGCTCACCCCGCAGGTGCTGTTGAGCGCCGAGGGCCGGATCACCGAGCTGGCGGTGTTGCAGGAGGCCGCCGAGTCGCACCCCGAGCTGCGCCCGCACCGGATCGCGGTGGGCCTGTACCGCAAGGGCGCCGACGGCGCCGTCGAGCGGTACGCGCGCGTCGAGGTGGACGTCGACGGGCCGCGTACGGTCGTGCCGGAGCTGGTGGGCGCCGAGGCGCCGGAGCTGGTGCTGGTCAACGACGACGACCTGACGTACTGCAAGACGCGTTTCGACACGGGGTCGCTGGAGACGCTGAAGGCGCACCTCGGTGATCTGACGGACCCGCTCGCCCGTGCCCTGTGCTGGTCCGCGCTGTGGAACATGACGCGGGACGCGCTGCTGCCGGCCCGCGACTTCGTGGACCTGGTGCTGCGCTTCGCGGGCCGCGAGTCGGACATCGGCGTGCTCCAGATGCTCCAGGCGTGGGCGCACTCCTCGCTGGTCAACTACGTGGCGCCGGAGTGGCGTGCGACGGGTGAGCGGCTGCTCGCCGAGGGGGCGCTGAAGGAGCTGCGGCTGGCCGAGCCGGGCAGCGAGCACCAGCTGGCGTGGGCGCGGTTCTTCGCGGCCGTGGCGTCCGGCGAGGCCGATCTCCAGCTGCTCCAGGGCCTGTTGGAGGGGTCGGCGAAGATCGACGGTCTGACGGTGGACCAGGAGATGCGCTGGGCGTTCCTCGGTCCGCTGGCCGCGCACGGCGTCGCGGACGAGGAGGTGCTGGCGGCCGAGCTGGCCCGCGACGACACCGCGTCCGGCAAGCGCCACCAGGTCCGCTGCCTGGCCTCGCGGCCGTCGGCGGCGGTGAAGGCGCAGGCGTGGGCACAGGTGGTGGAGTCGGACGCGCTGTCGAACGCGCTGGTGGAGGCGACGATCGGGGGCTGGAACCAGTCCTCGCAGCGGGAGTTGCTGGCGCCGTACGCGGAGAAGTACTTCGCGGCGATCGAGCGGGTGTGGGCGGACCGGTCCATCCAGATCGGGATGGACGTGGTGCGGGGCCTGTTCCCCGCGCTCCAGGACTCGCCCGGCACCCTCGCCGCGACGGACGCGTGGCTGGCCGCCCACGAGGACGCGCCGCCAGCGCTGCGCCGGCTGGTCCTGGAGGCGCGGGACGACCTGGCGCGGGCGCTGCGCGGGCAGGCGTGCGACGCGAAGGCGGGCTGAACATCCGCTCTTCAAAGCCCGAGCTCTGGCCTGAGCTTGGGCGGTTGGTAGCCGTTACGAAGTTCAGTCAATAACGGCCGTAACCCCTGGTCCACCCCATTCGGACCAGGGGTTTTCGCCGCCTACTCGGCATCCGAACACCCGTCCTTTAGTACCGTGTTGTCCGCATTTATCGACAGGCGCGTAACAGCGGTTAGAGGGCGGTCCGGGGGCGGGAATCCCCGCTGCATGAACCACAACACCCCGGTCCCCCCGCTCTCCCCCCGCCCGGTCCGCCACCTCTCGGAGGTGCACCGCCGGGTGATGACGACGGCGCAGCTGCGCACGCACGGCGTCTCGCCGGCCGACGTGACCGAGCAGTGCCGCCCCGGCGGCCCCTGGCAGCAGATCCTCCCGGGCGTGATCCTGCTCCACCCGGGCCCGCCGACCAGCGAGGAGCGGCTGCACGCGGTCCTGATGTACGCGGCGAAGGAGCGCCCGGCGGGGGTCCCGGCGCAGCCCGGCGCGGAGGAGGCGCACGCCCCGACGTACACGGAGGCGATGGTGACCGGTCTCGCGGCCCTGACCCTGCACGGCTTCACGTCCTCGCCGCCGCTGATGTCGGTCGACAAGATCGACGTCCTGGTCCCGCGACTGCGCCGGCTGCGCTCGACGGGCAGCGCGCGGATCGTCCGTACGGCGTCCCTGCCGACCCCGCAGCAGGTGACGGGCGTCCCGGTGGCGCCGGTGCCGCGGGCGCTGGCGGACGCGGTGTCGGAGCTGACGGACGCGGGCGCGGTACGCCGGCTGCTCACCGAGGCCGTCCGTGGCGGGCACTGTGAACCGGCGGCGGTGGTACGGGAGTTGAACGCGGCGAAGCTGTTGTCCCGCCCGCACGTGGTGGACGCGGTGGACTCGCTGCTCGCCGAGGGCCGGGCGATCGCGGAGGACCGGCTGTACCGCATGGTTCGCGAACACGGTCTGCCGGACCCGGTGTGGAACGTCGACCTGCGCCTGCCCGGCGGCCCGCACCTCGGCGGCCTGGACGCGTACTGGCCCGAGCAGGCGGTGGCCGTCGAACTGGACACTCGCGCACCGCGGCAAGGCCATCGGCAGGACGACGACGCGCTGTGGTCGGAGTACGCCCGCAAGCGCGAGCACCTGGAGCGGCTCGGCATCACGGTCGTCCACATCACCCCGAGGAAGCTCCGCGAGTCGATGGAACAGCAGGCGGCCGTGGTCCGCACGGCCCTGATGGCGTCCGGGGACCGCGACCCGGCCGCGTATGTCGTGGTGCTGCCCCGGTAGTGACGGACCGGGGCAGGGCCAGGAGGGGAGAGGAGGGGCCGCCGGGCGGAGGGGACCGGGCGGCCCCTCCTCGTGCGCGCGGATCAGGACGCCGGGTCAGAGCCCTCTACAGCGGTTCCGGCAGGCTCGGGCGGGGGGTCGCGGACGTGTGGATGCCGTCCAGGAGGGCCGCGTACGACGCGATCATCCTCGTACGGCTGAAGCGTTCACGGCTCGCCGCGAGGGCGCCCGCCAGGTCCGGGCGGGCCGCCACCGCCTCCGTCCACGCCGTGGCGATGGCCGTCGGCTCCGGCGGGGTCACGAAGCCGAGGCCCGTCACGATCGCCGCGCTGTCGCCGACGTCCGTCGTCACCGGTACCGCGCCGCACATCATGCCCTCGATGAGACAGAGGGGGGCCGCCTCGCCCCAGGCGGAGGTGAGGGCGACCACGTCCGACGCCGCGTACACCGTCTCCATGTCCCGGCGCACGCCCAGCAGATGCAGACGGGCCCGGTCCAGTGCGTCCAGGTCCGCCATCAGGTCCGCGTTCGCCGCCGTCATGCCCGCCCCGCACATCAGGACGTGCCCGGCCGGCTCCCGCTCCAGCCACTCCTTCGCCGCCCGCAGGAACAGCGGGACGTTCTTCATCGCGTCGTAGCGGGCGGCGAAGACGACCACGGGGGCCGACGCCGGAATGCGCAGCTCCTCGCGGAACGCCAGGCGGCGGGCCGCGTCCGGGCGGAAGCGGAGCAGGTCGACGCCGTTGGGGATGACGTGCAGCAGCTCGGCGGGGATGCCCGCCGCCTGGTACGCCGCTCTCGTCGACTCCGCGCAGCAGACGGCGGCCGCGACCGTGCCGTCGGCGATGGCCGCCTTCAGCGCGTCCAGCGCCTCGCCCTGGTTCTGCGGGTCCGAGCGGTGCAGGCAGACCACAACAGGGCGGCGGGGCAGGCCCGACTGGTTCAGCAGGGCCAGCGGCTGTTCCTTCAGGGACAGGATGACGTCGGCCGCCGCCATCGCCCTCGCCGTTTCGGCCAGGTCCGGCCCGGTGAAGGCGGCCGGATCACCCTGCCTCCGGTCGAGTGCGGAGACCACCACGCCCGCGGAGGTCAGCGCGCGATGGCACGCGTCGTCCTGCATGCGCTGGCGGGTGGCCTCCCGGTACATCTCCGCGTGCACGCTGAGCACGTGGTGGTGCTGGCCGCCCTCCACCAGGCCCAGCACCACATCGGTGTGCACGATCCGGGCACCGCCGGAGAAGAACCCCTCGTAGACCGACAACACTCGTAGTCCGCGTCCCGTACGCACACGACCACCCGCCTTGCACTCAGATCGAGCCATCCCCGTGAACTGCGGGTTAGCCGATATGAGGCGGTACGGACGTTACGTCCGGATGAACGCAGTGCTTCGTATCCGGGTCGAGGTGGCTACTCGCCGCAGAACTCCGCCTCGACCACCGCGACCGCGTCCCCCGACCAGTCGCCGTTGAAGTTGAAGGCGACGGAATGGCGGCCGTCGCCGCTGGTCAGCGCCACTGTCTGGGACCCGTGGATGCCGCCGTCGTGACCCCAGACGCGCAGGCCGCAGCTGAGCGGGACACCCGCGATGCCGAGACCGTACTGACCGGGTCCGCCGGTCGGCACGGTCGTCTTCATCTCCTTCAACTGCTTCGGCGGGAGCAGCCGTCCCTTCAGCAGGGCGGCGTAGAAGCGGTTCAGGTCCTTGGAGTCGGAGATCATCTCGCCCGCCGAGCCCGCGAGGGACGGGTTGAGCTTCGTGACGTCGTACGTCGGTCCCGTCGTCGTCTCCGCGAGCTTGGAGTAGGCGCGGCTGCTGGGCTGCGGGAGGGTGGCGCGGGTGCCGGGGACGGAGGTGGCGTGCAGGCCGAGCGGCTCGATCACCCGCCGCCGGATCTCGTCGCCGTACGGCGCTCCCGTCACCTTCTCGATCACCATGCCCGCGACGATGTAGTTGGTGTTGGAGTACTTCCACGTCGCGCCCGGCTCGAACTCCGGCTCGTGGGTCATGGCGATCGCCACCAGGTCCCGCGGCGACCTGGTGTCGTAGCGGTGCTTGAAGAAGCCGTCCGCCGTGAAGTACGTCCGGACGAATTCCTCGTCCTCGGTGTAGTCGTAGATCCCGCTGGTGTGGTTGAGGAGTTGGCGGAGGGTGATCTTGCTGCCGTCGTGGCCGTTCCCCCGCACCACGCCCGGCAGCCACTTCTCCACCGTGTCGTCCAGCGACAGCCGTCCCTCGGCCTCCAGTTGGAGCAGCACGGTCGAGACGAAGGTCTTGGTGATGCTGCCGATGCGGTAGCGGTCGTCGGCCGAACGGGGCGCGCCGGTGCGCAGGTTGCCGACGCCGGCGGTCGCCGACCAGTTGTCCGCCGTGAGCGTCACACCGGGCACGCCGTCCTTCACCGCGGCCTCGATCGCCTCGCGGGTCGCCTCGTGATCGCCGTGACCTCTCGGGGCGGCGAACGCGGGGCCCGCCAGTGCCGCCGACAGCACCACCGCCGTCACCGCCACGAGAGTCGTCCGTACGGTCCTCATGCTCTTCCCCTTCCGGCCTTTGCTGCTGGTCGGGGAAGGAGACACGAGCGAATCGTCCGGGGGTTGAGAAGGGTGCTGCGGTTGAGCCGGTTTCAGCCCTTCTTCAGCACCAGCTCCGTGTTGCGGTCCCGCGCCGAGCCGCCCAGCGTGGTGCTGGCGCCCGGGGCGTTGAAGGACAGCTCGCGGTACAGCGCCGCCAGGCCCGTCTGGGAGAGGTCGGCGAAGTCGGTGCGGTGCGGGGCGGAGGACTCGACGCAGGTGGTGAACAGGGAGAGCGTGCCGTCCTTGTTGTCGACCAGCTCGATGACACGGGCGAGTTGGGGGTAGTCGACGTGGGAGGCGGTGGAGATCTCCCAGAAGCCATGGCCGCCGCCGGAGCCGCTGTGCGCGGTGATGTCGTTGCGGTGGATGTGGCCGTTGACCCAGGCCAGCACATTGCGCTGCCGGGACAACAGGGAGACGACCTCCGTACCGCTGTGCCGCCGCTCGCCGGGGCGGGCCGGGTCGGGGCGGGTGTTGTCCATCGACTTGCTGGTGTGGTGGCTGAAGACGATGGCGTACGAGTCCTTGTTGTCCTTCAGCGTCTTCTCCAGCCACTTCAACTGGGCGGTCCCCACGGACCCTTCGTAGTGGCCGCCGGCGTCGGTGGTGTCGAGGCTGATGCCGATGACGTCGTCGGCGATGCGGAAGGAGTAGTACTGGGTGCCCGCGTCGAGGTTGGCGGTGGAGTAGCCGTGGCCCACGGGTCCGAGGCCACGGTGGGCCGGGTCGAGGTGGGCCTTGAGGTACTCGGTCGGCGTGTACGGCGCCCGCGCCTCGTCCGGCGTGACCGAACGCATGTCACGGGCGTGCGCCTTGAGCAGCTCGCGGAAGCCGGCGCCCTTGGGGTCCTTGGCCGTCTTGATGGCGTCCTGAAGCTTCTTCGCCTCGGCGGCCGGCAGGCTCATGAGCTTCTTGCCGCCCATCGCGTACTCGGTGAGCCAGGGGTCGGCGTGGGAGCCGTAGCAGCCGAGCGGCATGGCGTCGTGGTTGCCGACCGTGGAGTACCACGGGAGGTTCAGGCCGGGGCTGTTGAGCTCGCGGATCGCGGCGGCGAGGAAGCCGTCGAGGTGCGGGAAGCCGCGCTGCTTGTCGGCGTCGCGGACGGTGGCGTCGGGCTGCCAGTACTGCTTGATGCCGCTGTTCTGGACGCCCTCGTAGTGCCGCGGGTCACCGGAGTTGGCGCTGATCCGGCCGCCGCTCATCACCGTCAGGAACCACTCCAGCTCCGTCTTGGCGTTGTTGTCGGTGTTGTCGCCGGTGGTCATCGCGAAGTGCAGCGGGGCACCGGTGACGGGGGCGCCGCGCAGGGCGTTGATCCGCTCGACGAGGGCGATCGCGCCGTGCACGGTCAGCGCCTCCTGGGGACGCCAGGCGTGCACGTCGGTCGAGCGCAGGTACTCCAGGCGCATCGGGTGCTGGGCGTCGATGATGTGCATGTCGGTGAGCTGCACGAACGCGGCGAGCGCGGTACGGCGGCCGGCCCGGCCGGACTTCGCGGCGGCCAGATCGCCGCGCACGACACGCGCCCAGCCGGGGCCGTCGCCGAGGCGGCGGAAGCCGGAGGAGCTGCGCGGGGCGGCGACGGTGGCGACCGTGGTGCCGCGCGTGTAGGGCGCGAGGGGGGCGGCCGCCGGGGCCCGCCGGGACTGGGCGACCGGTGCCTCGGCCGGGGTGCCGGCGGCGGGCGTGGTGGTGGCGGCCTGGCTGTCGGTGGGCCGCAGGGCGTAGCCGACACCGGCGGAGACGGCTGCGGCGCCGGTGGCGGCGAGGACGGTACGGCGGTTGACCGCCAGGGCGGAGGTGGCGACAGAGCGTATGCGCGACATGGCGCGATCTCCCCGAGTGCGAACGCGTCGGCAGTGGTCGCGGGTCGCTCGCTGCCGCGAATTCCCCGCTCACTCTGGATCGTTGGCACCGGGGATGACCTGTACGTGAACGAGGTGGCAACGCGCGACGCCGATCACCGTACGTGGATCTTGGGGGACCCTGGGCGTCTACGAGGGCTCGCCTGTCAACGGGGTGATGGTCACGCCCTGTTCATCTCGCGGGGTACTGGAGGGGGCTACAGCCGTCCCGTCACCGGCCGCTCCCGCCACAGCGCGAGCCCCACGTCCACCAGTCCGACCCGGTTCAGCGCGGGCACCTCCGTCAGGGGGTGCCAGGCCGCCATGTCCGTGGAGCCGCCGATCTCGTGCCGGAGCTCACCGCCGGTGACGCGGGCCTCGTAGACGAGCCGTACCTGATGCTGGTCGATGTCCTGGCCGAGGCCGCGGGGGATGGGGTGGCGGTAGGAGTTCACCCCGAGCAGGCCGGTGATCTCCACCAGGTACCCCGTCTCCTCCTCCACCTCCCGCAGCACGGTGTCGTAGGGGTCCTCGCCGTGTTCCGTCCCGCCGCCCGGCAGGGTCCACTCCGGCTTGCCGTCGTCGTCGATCCAGCGGGCGAGGAGGATCTGTTCGTCGCGGACGCATATGGCGTAGGCCGCCACCCTCAACTTCTTGCGCATGCAGTGAAGTTAGCCCGCGGGGTCGGGATTGGCCGGGGAGTATTCCGGGGCCGACCAGCGCAGCGGGATCGCCGACGGCCGTTCGACGACCCGCGTGACGGTGAAGCGGACCCGGCGTTCGGTGCCCGCGAACTCCGTCCGCGCCTCGCCCGTGAGCTGGAGGGTCGTGCCCGTGGTCCAGTCCAGGAACAGCAGGCCCGCCCTGGGGTCGGCGTCGAGGTTCCCCAGGGAGAGGAACATCGAGTTGCCGGGGTAGTCCCGCCAGCTGAGCTCGCGCGGTGAAGCGACGTGCACGAAACCGGGGTTGCCGCCGCGGTGGCTGGCGTCGGCGCCGCCCGGGTGGACGGTGGCCAGGAAGAAGGTGTCGGACGCGGTGATGAACTCCGCCTGGGATGAGGTCAGTTCGGAGCCGTGCCGGGGTTCCTCCGCGGTCCGGTCGGCCAGCACCTCGTACGCGTCCCTCTTCTGGAGGTACTTCGGGCAGTTGGCGAAGACCTGTTCCGCCGTCACCGTGAACCCCCGTTCCGTGGGCCGGAGTCGGCCGTTGAGGCGCATCCGGCGGCGGGTGCGGGGGTCGAGGGCGATCGTGCCGACCAGGGTGCCGTCGGCGGTAAGGGCCGGGGCGAGCGGGTCCGCGGCCGGCACCCCTTCCGTCACCGACATCTGGTGGGGGCCGGTCGCCCGCACGAAACCGGGCGGACCGTGCAGCGCGGATGCCCAGACCTCGCCCGTCGACGGGTCCGCGGCGCCCACGACCAGCAGGGGCTGCAAGCCGAGGAACGCGGCGGCGACCGGCTTGATGCCCTCGCCGATCGAGGCGCCCACATGATCTGCCCGCTCCCGCACGCCCACCCTGTCCTGCACGGCCCGCGAACCCGCGTGATAGGCGCCCATGTCTAGAAGAACCCGCAGGTCGGAGCCGACTCCACCGGCGCCGGCGCGCCCTCCGCGCCGCTCGGCACGGAGATCTCCAGCCGGGTCCCGTCCGGGTCGTGGAAGAAGATGCCGCCGGACGCCGCGCCCTCACGGTGGGCGACGACCCCCTCGTAGGCGAAGTCCACGCCGTACGTCCGCAAGGCCGCCTCGTACTCCCGCACCCGCTCGATCGAGTCCGCCTCGAAGGCGAGGTGGTGCAGGCCTGCGCGGTCACCCTCGAAGCCGTTCGCCGCCTGCTGCCAGAGCGTGAGGACGAGGGCCGAGCCGTCACCCAGGAACGCGTACCGGCGGCCCTCCTCCTTGCCCTCGCCGATCAGCGTGAAGCCCAGGACGTCCCGGTAGAAGGCGAGCGAGCGGTCGAGGTCGGTGACGTTCAGGCCGACATGGCCGGTGCGCAAGGTCATGACTCTCCCCAGGGGAAACGGCCGCCCTCATGGCTAACCTCTCTTATTAAAGTTAAGGGTTAGGTACGGTTGTCGCAACCCCTCACGTACCCTTGAGGGGTTAGCACCGAAGGAGTCCTCACATGCCGGCCGACCCGCGCCCCCTCATCGGCGAGCCCCTCGCCCTCGACCTGCTCAACACGCGGTGGATGCGGGAAGGCGCCGTCCAGGACCTGCTCCGGGACGACGACGGGCTCGCCGTATGGCTGGCGGCCAACGCGCTCGACGGGCGGTTCGCGGCCGACGCACCGACGCTGCGGCACACCCTCCAGGCGCGGGACGCGCTGCGGAAGGCCGTCGACGGGGGCGAGACGGGCCCGCTGGACGCCGTTCTCGATCATGGCCGCATCCGGGCCACCCTCACCGCCGAAGGACCCGGCGAGGTCCCGGAGTTCCGCGACCCCGCATGGGGGCCCGCCTGGCTCGCCGCCCGCAGCTACCTGGAGCTCCTCAGCACCGCGCCCGACCGCATCCGGGGCTGCGCCCACGAGGCGTGCATCCTGCACTTCTTCGACACGTCACGGAACGGGACGCGCCGCTGGTGCTCGATGGCGGCGTGCGGGAACCGGGCGAAGGCGTCGCGGCACTACGCGCGTACCAGAGAAGTCTGAGAACCAAGCGGGCGGTTCGCCCCTTTCATCACCCATCTCCCTAAAGGGGATCGCGGGTTTTCCCCATCCGCCCATATCGATTCGGTCAACTCTCCCTAAACATCCTTCCCATGCGTAAAGCTGTGCGATCGTCCGGGTCGCATTTCCGGACCATCGCGGTCAGGACCGATCGGCCCGGCCGCATCCGCACGTTCCTTTACCTACAAGGGATGCCGATGACCCACACCCCCCAGCGCGATCCGATATCGGGCGGCGCGAGACGCGTGGTGCGTATAGCCGTGGCCGCTGGTCTGGTGGCCGCGCTCTCCGCGGCCGGGCCCGTACCCATGGCCTTCTCCGCCGACTCCGACACCCCCGCCGCGGCCGACCCGGGCGTCAAGTCCGCAGCCGAGAAGCTCGGTTCGGACGACGCGGAGCTGCTCGCCGAGGCCAAGGCCGCCGGCGACAAGAACGTCACGCTGATGGTCGCGACCGCCCCCGGCAAGACCGAGCAGGTCGCCGCGGAGCTGGACGCGGTCAAGGGCGGCCTCGTGGGCAAGACCTACGACAAGCTCGGTTACGTCCGCGCCACCGTGCCGACCGCCAAGGCGGACTCCGCCATCGCGGCCGCGGCCAAGCTCTCCTCCGTGCACGGCATCGACCTGCGGCAGGAGATCGCGCTCGACGACCCGACGCCGGCCGCCGACACCGCCAAGGGTGCCGCCTCCGCCGCGTCGACGAAGACCTACCCGGCGCCGGACAAGAAGACCCCGGCCGTGAACCCGTACAACCCGTCCTTCGAGACGGGCGCCGTCGAGTTCGTGCAGGACCACCCGAAGGCGGACGGCCGCGGCGTCACCATCGGCATCCTGGACTCCGGTGTCGACCTCGGTCACCCGGCGCTGCAGAAGACCACCACCGGCGAGCGCAAGATCGTCGACTGGGTGACGGCGACCGACCCGGTCAACGACCAGGACGCCACCTGGCGGCGGATGAACAACCCGGTCAGCGGCCCGACCTTCACCATCGCGGGCGCCACCTGGCAGGCCCCGGCGGGCGCCTACCAGTTCAACCTGTTCCGCGAGTCGGCCACGGCCGGCGGTGACGCCAAGGGCGACGCCAACCGCGACGGCGACACCACCGACGTCTGGGGTGTGCTCTACGACGCGGCCGCCGGCACGGTCCGGGTCGACCTGAACAACAACCACGACTTCTCCGACGACACGGCGATGAAGCCGTACAAGGACGGGTTCCAGATCGGCTACTTCGGTACCGACAACCCGGCCACGGACGTCGTCGAGCGCCAGCCGTTCGTCGTCGAGATCCGCAAGGACGTCGTCTTCAACGCCGCCGGTGACAAGTCCGACTACGTCAACATCGGCGTCATCGAGTCCGAGCACGGCACCCACGTCGCCGGCATCACCTCCGCCAACGGCCTGTTCGGCGGCAGGATGAACGGCGCGGCCCCGGGTGCGAAGATCGTCTCGTCCCGTGCCTGCACCTGGACCGGCGGCTGCACCAACGTCGCGCTCACCGAGGGCATGATCGACCTCGTCACCAAGCGCGGTGTCGACATCGTCAACATGTCGATCGGCGGTCTGCCGGCGCTGAACGACGGCAACAACGCGCGCGCCGAGCTCTACACGCGCCTCATCGACACCTACGGTGTGCAGCTCGTGATCTCCGCGGGCAACTCCGGCCCGGGTGCCAACACCATCGGCGACCCCGGTCTGGCCGACAAGGTGATCTCGGTCGGCGCCGCCATCTCCAAGGAGACCTGGGCGTCCAACTACGGCTCCGCCGTGACGAAGCCGTACGCGCTGCTGCCCTTCTCCTCGCGCGGCCCGCGTGAGGACGGCGGCTTCACGCCGACGCTCGTCGCCCCGGGTGCCTCGATCAACACCACCCAGACCTGGCTGCCGGGCTCCCCGGTCGCCGAGTCGGGCTACACGCTGCCGGCCGGCTACTCGATGCTCCAGGGCACCTCGATGGCCTCCCCGCAGGCCGCGGGCGCCTCGGCGCTGCTGCTGTCCGCCGCCAAGCAGAAGCACATCGCCCTCACCCCGGCGACCCTGCGCACGGCGCTGACCTCGACCGCCCACCACATCAAGGGTGTGCAGGCGTACGAGGAGGGCGCGGGCCGCATCGACATCGTCGACGCCTGGCACTCGATCCGGGAAGGCGCGACCGCCGCCGAGTACACCGTCAAGGCGCCGGTCGACACCGCGATCGACCAGTTCCTGAAGACGCCGGGCTTCGGCACCGGCATCTACGACCGCGAGGGCGGCCTGAAGGCCGGCGTCAAGAAGTCGTACGACGTCACGATCACCCGTACGACCGGCGAGGCCAAGCCGATCCGGCACCTGCTGAGCCTGGAGAACAACGCCTCCGGCACCTTCTCCATCGCGGGCTCCTCGGTGGTCAAGCTGGAGCTGAACAAGCCGGTCACCGTGAAGATCGTCGCCAAGGCGCCGTCCGCCGGCATCAAGAGCGTGATCCTGAACGTCGACGACCCGTACACCGAGGGCGTCGACAAGCAGATCCTGAACACGGTCGTGGTCTCGACGCCGGTGAAGTACACCTACTCGGCGTCCAGCACCGTGCAGCGCAACAGCTCGCAGTCCTACTTCGTGACCGTCCCCGAGGGCGCCAAGTCCCTCGAGGTCGCGATCGGCGGGCTGAAGGACAAGAGCCAGACCCGGTTCATCGCGATCCACCCGTACGGCACTCCGGTCGACAACACCGGCACCCCGTACTGCTACAACAACTACCTCGACGGCAACGGCTGCAAGCCCGACGTGCGTGCGTACGCGGACCCGCAGGCCGGCGTCTGGGAGATCGAGGTCGAGTCGCGCCGTACGTCGCCGCTGCTCGACAACCCGTACAAGCTGGACGTCGCCGTCCTCGGCGCCGCCTTCGACCCCGAGGTCGTGACGGTTCCCGAGGCCAAGGTCGGCACGCCGGTCGCCGCCTCCTGGAAGGTGACGAACAACTTCGCCGCCCTCGACGGCAAGCTGGTCGGCGGCCCGCTCGGCTCGGCCAAGTCGGCCCGCCCGTCCATCGCCGAGGGTGCCACCCAGACCACCACGGTCGAGGTGCCCGAGGGCGCCAAGTCGCTCGACGTCGTCATCGGCAACGTCTCCGACGCCTCCGCGGACCTGGACCTGACGGTCTACAACGCGGCGGGCACCCAGGTCGGTCAGTCCGCCGACGGTGACTCGGAGGAGGCCGTCTCCATCGCCTCCCCGGCCGCCGGGACGTACACCATCGAGGTCGTCGGCTACTCGGTCCCGGCCGGGACCACCGCGTACGACTACCAGGACGTGTTCTTCTCCGCCGCCCTGGGCGCCGTCACGGTCGACGACACGACCGCCGTCAAGCTCGGCACGGGCGCCTCGGCGAACGTCTCCGCGAACGTCACTGCCCTGGCGGCCGCTCCGGAGGGCCGTGAGTTCTTCGGCCAGGTCCAGCTGGTGAACACCCGCGGCACGGTCGCGGGCATCGGCAGCGTGAAGATCGAGAAGGTCACGCCGTAGTCGTTCCCACGGTGACGAGGGCGGGCGTCCGTTGGGGCGCCCGCCCTTTCTCATGCCCGCGTTCTCACGCGCACGGCAGGCCGCGCGACTCCGGCAACGACGCCTGGATCCAGGCCCGTTCGCGGGCGACCTCCTTGTCGCCGACCACCCAGTGGTCGGGTACGGCGTCGCCCTGGAGCACCCCGAACAGCACCCGGTCGCCCTTGTGCAGGCCGTCGGCGAAGGTGTCGTCGACGACGTAGGTGAGCTGCTTCGGGCCCTTCGTGTCCTGCTTGTAGTAGCGGACCACGTCCACGGTGATCCGCAACTGCACCTGGTCCGAGAGGCGTTCGACCGAGGCGACCTTCCCCTCGACGACGAGCCGGGTGCAGGCCAGGTAGTGCGGGCTGCCGAAGCGGCCGGCTTCGGCGTCCAGCTGGGACTTCTGGGAGGAGCTGGCGCCGGAGTCCTCGTGGTTGTCGCCGCCCGTCGCGATCAGCCAGCCGAGCCCGGTCACCACGGAGGCCACCGTGGCGGCCACGAGGGTGCCGAAGGCGAGCTTGGGGGCCCAGACGCGGACTCGTGAGGGACGTACCGGAGCAGGTCGTGGCGCGGGGCGCGGATCCTGCGCCAACGCATCTCCGATGAGGCCGAGTTGCTCGCGCAGCAGCGTGATGTCATCGGTGGCCGCCCGGTGTTCGGCGCGGAAGGCGGGGTCGGTGTCGTCGGCCAGGGGCGTGCCGGTGAGCGCCGCCATCAGCGCGTCGTCGACATCCCGGTGTTCGGCGGTCATGTCACACCACCTCGTCCTCGTGCAGACGGGCGCGCAGCGCGCGGACCGCCGTGTGCAGCCTGCTCTTGACCGTGCCCTCGGGGACGCCGAGTTCCTGGGCGATGTCCCGGACCGGCAGGTCGGCGTAGAACCGCAGGACGAGGACCTGGCGCTGGGCGTCGGGGAGTTCGTCCAGTCCCTGGGCGACGGCGAGCGAGAGCACGCTGGTGTCCTCGCCGGAGGGGTGCTCCAACTGCCGCAAGGAGGCGAGGCGTTCACCGATGCGCTCCTGGCGACGCTTGGCGCGGTGCCAGTCCATGGCGAGGTTGGAGGCGACGACGGCCGCCCAGGCGGAGACGTCGCGTGGTGCCTCGTACCCCTTGGCCGCGCGCTCCAGCAACCGCAGGCGGACCTGCTGCACCCCGTCCGGCAGGTCCGCCTGCGGTACGCCGCCGAGCGCGAGCACGGCTCGCACCCGACGTTCCTGGGCCGCGTCGAGGGGGTCGTCCGGCCCGTCATGGACGCCCTCCCCCTGGCCGCGGCGGGCCTTTCTGCGCAGCACGGCTCCCCCTCTCCTCGCCGCGTTTCCTCTATGACGCGGGTCCGGGCGGAAACGTTCGGCTCGATTCCCGGAATTCTTTCTTCACATGATCACCACTGTCAGCATGTGACCCATGACGCACATAGTGAAGGGGGCCAACACCCCTGTCCCCACCGCTCCCCTGAGGGTTGCCGTCTGCCGCCGGAAGGTACCGGGGACGCCCGTCGTCGACGTCTCGGCGCTGCTGCTGGACGCGACGGGCAAGGTGCGTGGCGATGCCGACCTCGTCTTCCACAACCAGCCGGCGCATCCGTCGGGCGCGGTACGGCACCTCGGCACCGGGGACGGCGTGGACCAGCTCGCCGAGTGGCTGGAGCTGGACCTGCCCCGGGTGGAGCCGGCGGTGCAGCGGGTGCTGGTCGCCGCGTCCTGCGACGACGGCACGTTCGGGGCGGTGCCGGGGCTTGCGCTCCAGACCGTCGCGGGCGACGGCACGATCGTCGCGCACTACGACGTGACGGACGCCGCCGGTGAGACGGCGTTCGCGCTCGGGGAGTTCTACCGGCGCAACGGGGAGTGGAAGTTCCGGGCGGTCGGGCAGGGGTGGGAGTCGGGCCTTGCGGGGCTGGCCACGGACTTCGGGATCGTGGTGGCGGAGGAACCGGTGGCGGCCCCTCCGGTGCCTGCGCTGCCTCCCGTGACGCAGGTCGGCACCCCCCTCGGTGCCGGCTTCCCGCCCCACACCCAGAGCGGCCGCGGCAACGGCGTCGTCTCCGTGGACGTACCGCTGCCGCCCGGGCCGGTGATCGTGGAGGCCCGGATCCGGGGCGACGACTGGCTCCTCGTCGAGACACTGAACCGGCGCAACAAGGACGAGGACACCGTCTTCAACACCACCCTGCCCGACTTCCACGGCCGCGCCCTGGTGCAGCCCCCGCGCGACCGCCCGCTGCGGATGAAGGTCAACTACGACGGCGACTGGACGATCAGCGTCCTGCCCCTGTCGGCGGCCCGTGAGCTGGGCACCCAGACCCTCAAGGGGCGCGGCACCGACGTCATCGCCTACCGGGGCACGATGGCCGATGTGAAGGTCCGCTTCGACGGGGGCGCCGACCGCGGCGAGTGGTTCTTGCTGAACTGCCACGAGGCCGCGCACTTCGACGACCTCGACGAGCACGAGATGCTGTGCAACGAGACCGGCAAGCTCAAGCAGACCGTCCCGGTCCCCGACGGCCCGCTGCTCCTCGTCATCGAGCACGGCGACGGCAACTGGGAGCTCACCGCCAAGCCGCTCCCCGTCCGTGATCCCTCGGCAGGTCTGAAGACCGGCGCCTACGAGGGCCGAGGCGACCGGACGATCACCCTCCACAACCCCCGTCCCGGCCGCCCGGCGCTGGTCCAGTACGACTTCCCCGGCGCCAAGGCCGACTACAGCCTGGAAGTGAAGCGAGTCGACGAGTACGGCGACGAGGACGAGTGGCTCACCGGCCGTCAGCACGGCACCCGGGGCACGGCCGTGCTGTTCTCCGACGGCAGGCCCGAGCAGGCCGTACGGGTCAAGGGCGCGGGCGAGTGGACGCTGCGGCTGCTGCCCGAGGAGCAGGCACCGCTGCTCAGCGGCCCGGCCGAGGGCAGGGGCAGCACCGTCCTGCGCTATCAGGGGCCACCCGCGCTGATGACGCTCCAGCGGACCTCACGCGGCGACGACGAACCCCTGAGCGCGTGGTCCGTGAACCACCCGTACGGGAAGTCGGCGATGATCGGCGACACCCTCGGCCGCCGCCGACCCGTGCTCGGCCCGGTGTGGGTCGACCCGGGCGGCACCTGTCTCGTGACGGTCCGTGCCACCGAGGACACGAAGTGGCGCCTGGAGCCGGCTCCCCTCGACGCGGCACCCGTGCTCGGCGCGCGGACGGCCGGTGACCGCTATGGAGTCGTACGTCACACCGGGCCCGAGGCGGAGCTGGTGGTCGTCGGAACGGCCATGATCCACGTCTTCGAGCTGGACGAAAATCTCTTCCCGCACCGGAAACTCACCGCTTCTTCCGGTCCGCACCGCATCTCGAACTCGCTCCTCCACGTGCGCTGCCTCGGCGAGTGGACGCTGGAACTGCGCCCGTGACAGGAGTGGTGTCCCATCCCTCGGGCAAAGGATTGGACACACCGGCCGGTAAGAGACGCATGATGGAAACGTCCAGGCCACGCACCCGCCATGTAGAAGGAGTCGTCGTGAAGGTAGGAATCGTCGGAGCCACCGGCCAGGTCGGCACGGTCATGCGCAGGATCCTCGTGGAGCGGGAGTTCCCGGTCACCGAGCTGCGTCTGTTCGCCTCGGCCCGCTCGGCGGGGACGGTCCTGGACGGCGTGACGGTGGAGGACGCGGCGACGGCGGACTACACGGGCCTGGACATCGTGCTGTTCTCGGCGGGCGGCGCGACCTCGAAGGCGCTGGCGGAGAAGGTCGCCGCGCAGGGCGCGGTCGTGATCGACAACTCCTCGGCCTGGCGCAAGGACCCCGAGGTGCCGCTGGTGGTCTCCGAGGTGAACCCGCACGCCATCGCGGACCGCCCCAAGGGCATCATCGCCAACCCGAACTGCACCACCATGGCCGCGATGCCGGTCCTGAAGGTGCTGGACGCCGAGGCGGGCCTCCAGGCGCTGGTCGCCACCACCTACCAGGCGGTCTCCGGCTCCGGCCTCGCGGGCGTGGCGGAGCTGCACGGCCAGGTCCAGAAGGTCGTCGCCGACGCCGACAAGCTGACCCACGACGGCGAGGCGATCGACTTCCCCGAGCCGCAGGTCTACAAGCGCCCCATCGCCTTCAACGTGCTGCCCTTCGCCGGCAACCTCGTCGACGACGGGCTGAACGAGACGGACGAGGAGCAGAAGCTCCGCAACGAGTCCCGCAAGATCCTGGAGCTCCCCGAGCTCAAGGTCTCCGGCACCTGTGTGCGCGTCCCGGTCTTCTCCGGCCACTCGCTCCAGCTCAACGCCCGCTTCGCGCGTCCGCTCAGCCCGGAGCGCGCGACGGAGCTGCTCGCCGGCGCCCCCGGTGTCGCGCTCTCCGACATCCCCACCCCGCTCCAGGCCGCCGGCAAGGACGTCTCCTACGTCGGCCGCATCCGCAGCGACGAGACCGTCGACAACGGCCTCGCCCTGTTCGTCTCGGGCGACAACCTCCGCAAGGGCGCGGCCCTGAACGCGGTGCAGATCGCGGAGCTGGTGGCGGCGGAGCTCAAGGGGCAGGAGGGCTAGACCTCGGGGGTCAGGGCCTCCTGACCTCGTAGAGGAAACAGCCGTACTCGACGGCCCGGACGTGGACGAGCGCCACGGCCGGGTCGTCGAACGCGTTCCGGAAGGCGTCGTCGTCGAGGGTGCCGACCAGCTCGCCGCCGAGGATGTGCCCGTCGGAGGAGTAGCGGCGGACGGTCCGGTGGTCGTTGTCGAACGGGTATCCGTCGCCCTCGGGTCCCTGACATTCCTCGGCGTGGATGAAGACGGGCCCCTGCTCGTCGTAGGCCCCCGGCTCGGCGCCCGTCCGTGCGGCCCAGCGGCGCAGCGGGGCGTACGAGACCAGGGCGATCCGCTCGCCCGGCACGCTGCGCCGCAGACAGCACCGCAGGGGCGCGCCGCCCTCGTCGTCGGTCACGGGAACCATCTCGCGCCCCGAGTCGTCGGTGGAGCGGAGCTCTTTCAGAGCGGACGGGGGGACGGGGCGTGCGGTGTAGGTGGTCATGTGCGTCAGGGGTGTCATGGGTGCCGTGGGTGTCATGGGTGCCATGTGCTCCACCCTCCCGCCTGTCTTCCCCGGTCACCGGCGGGTTCCGGACATCGCGTTTCGTCCGGCTCCCATGGAAGGATGGCGGAACCGCCGAACCTACCCATAACGAGGAGATGACCGCGTGCCTGGCACAAACCTGACTCGCGAAGAGGCTCAGCAGCGAGCAAAGCTGCTCACCGTCGAGTCCTACGAGATCGATCTCGACCTCTCCGGCGCGCAAGAGGGCGGTACCTACAGGTCCGTGACCACGGTGCGCTTCGACGTGGCCGAGAGCGGCGCGGAGTCCTTCATCGACCTGGTGGCCCCCGAGGTCCACGAGGTCACCCTGAACGGCGACGCGCTCGACCCGGCGGAGGTCTTCAAGGACTCCCGCATCGCGCTCCCCGGCCTGCTCCAGGGCCGTAACGTCCTGCGCGTGGCGGCGGACTGCGCCTACACCAACACGGGCGAGGGCCTGCACCGCTTCGTCGACCCGGTCGACCAGCAGGCGTACCTGTACACCCAGTTCGAGGTGCCGGACGCCCGCCGCGTCTTCGCCTCCTTCGAGCAGCCGGACCTGAAGGCCACCTTCCAGTTCACCGTGAAGGCGCCGACCGGCTGGACGGTCATCTCCAACTCCCCGACGCCGGAGCCCAAGGACGACGTCTGGGAGTTCGAGCCCACCCCGCGGATCTCGTCGTACATCACGGCGCTGATCGTCGGCCCGTACCACTCGGTGCACAGCGTCTACGAGAAGGACGGCCAGTCCGTCCCGCTCGGCATCTACTGCCGCCCCTCGCTCGCCGAGTTCCTCGACTCGGACGCGATCTTCGAGGTGACGCGGCAGGGCTTCGACTGGTTCCAGGAGAAGTTCGACTACGCGTACCCGTTCAAGAAGTACGACCAGTTGTTCGTGCCGGAGTTCAACGCGGGCGCGATGGAGAACGCGGGCGCGGTCACCATCCGTGACCAGTACGTCTTCCGCTCGAAGGTCACGGACGCCGCGTACGAGGTCCGTGCCGAGACGATCCTCCATGAGCTGGCCCACATGTGGTTCGGCGACCTGGTCACCATGGAGTGGTGGAACGACCTGTGGCTGAACGAGTCGTTCGCCACGTACACGTCGATCGCCTGTCAGGCGTACGCGCCGGACAGCCGCTGGCCGCACTCCTGGACGACGTTCGCCAACTCGATGAAGACGTGGGCCTACCGCCAGGACCAGCTCCCGTCGACGCACCCGATCATGGCGGAGATCCGTGACCTGGACGACGTCCTGGTCAACTTCGACGGCATCACCTACGCCAAGGGCGCGAGCGTCCTCAAGCAGCTCGTGGCGTACGTCGGCATGGACGAGTTCTTCGCGGGCGTGCAGGCGTACTTCAAGCGGCACGCGTTCGGCAACACGCGCCTGTCGGACCTGCTGGGCGCGCTGGAGGAGACCTCCGGCCGCGACCTGGGCACCTGGTCGCAGAAGTGGCTCCAGACGGCCGGCATCAACATCCTGCGCCCCGAGATCGAGACGGACGAGCACGGCGTCATCACGTCGTTCGCCATCCGCCAGGAGGCCCCGGCGCTCCCGGCGGGCGCGAAGGGCGAGCCGACGCTGCGCCCGCACCGCATCGCGGTCGGCCTGTACGAACTCGACGAGGACAGCGGCAAGCTGGTCCGCGACGAGCGCGTCGAGCTGGACGTCGACGGCGAGCTGACGGCCGTGCCGCAGCTGGTCGGCAAGCGCCGCCCGGCGGTCGTGCTGCTGAACGACGACGACCTGTCGTACGCGAAGGTCCGCCTGGACGAGCAGAGCCTGGCGTTCGTGACGGAGCACCTGGGCGACTTCGAGTCGTCGCTCCCCCGTGCCCTGTGCTGGGCGTCGGCCTGGGACATGACGCGTGACGCGGAACTCGCGACCCGCGACTACCTCTCCCTGGTCCTGTCCGGCATCGGCAAGGAGTCGGACATCGGTGTCGTGCAGTCGCTGCACCGGCAGGTGAAGCTGGCGATCGAGCTGTACGCCGACCCGGCGGCCCGCGAGGCGCTGCTGACCCGCTGGACCGACGCCACGCTGGCGCACCTGCGGTCGGCGACCGCGGGCAGCGACCACCAGCTGGCGTGGGCGCGCGCGTTCGCGGCGACGGCCCGCACGCCGGAGCAGCTGGACCTCCTGGAGGCCCTGCTGGACGGTTCGCAGACGATCGAGGGCCTGGCGGTGGACACCGAGCTGCGCTGGGCGTTCGTGGAGCGCCTCGCGGCGGTCGGCCGCTTCGACGAGGCCGAGATCGCCGGCGAGTACGAGCGGGACAAGACCGCGGCCGGCGAGCGCCACGCGGCGACGGCCCGTGCGGCCCGTCCGACGGCGGAGGCGAAGGCGGAGGCCTGGGCGCAGGTCGTGGAGTCCGACAAGCTCCCGAACGCGGTGCAGGAAGCGGTGATCGGCGGCTTCGTCCAGACCGGCCAGCGTGAACTGCTCGCCCCGTACACCGACAAGTACTTCGAGGTGGTCAAGGGCATCTGGGACACCCGCTCCCACGAGATCGCCCAGCAGATCGCGGTCGGCCTCTACCCGTCGATCCAGGTCTCGGAGGAGACCCTGGCCAAGACGGACACCTGGCTGACGTCGGCCGAGCCCAACGCGGCCCTGCGCCGCCTGGTCTCGGAATCCCGCTCGGGCGTGGAACGCGCGCTGAAGGCGCAGGCTGCGGACGCGGCGGCGACGGAGTAGTAGCGGCCGGTACGTGGACGGGGGCGCTCGGAGTTGTTCCGGGCGCCCCTTGTCGTGGGAACGCCGGCTCGCGTCGCGCGTGCGGGCCGGTGGGGGCGGTGGCGCCGGGTCGTATAACGGGTGCGGGCCGGTGGGGGCTGGTCGCGCAGTTCCCCGCGCCCCTTGGTCGCTCATGTGGACCTACTGAGCTGCGGGCAGTCGTGCCGCTGGGGCGGCACCCGGCCCAAAGAAGCGGCACCCCGCCAACGCGGGTGAGTGACACCCCCGCGACCTCAGCCTCACCCCGCCGCGCCCTCAGCCCACCCCCGCAGCAACCCCCTCCAACGCCCCCAGCACCCGCCCCACCACACCCCCCGCCTCACTACCCCGCCGTACCGCCGCCACCACATGCCGCACCGGCCGGTCCGCCCCCAGCTCCCGCATCACCACCCCACCCCTCCCCACCGCAGCCATCCGCGGCACCAACGCCACCCCCATCCCCGCCTCCACCATCGCCAGGATCGCCGTCCACCCCGCCGCCGAATGCCCCTGCCGAGGCGTGAACCCGGCCGCCTCGCACGCCCCGCGCGTGATGTCCGACCACGGCCCGCTCCCCCCGAAGATCCACGCCTCCCCGGCCAGATCGGCCAACCGCAGCCCCGCCGCATCCGCCAGCTCATGCCCCCGCGGCAGTGCCACATCCAGCGGGTCCGCCAGCAGCTCCACCCGCGTGAACCGCCCGTCCCCCACCACCGGCGCCTGCGCGGCCAGCGACAACGCGAGGTCGACCTCCCCCGCGGCCAACAGCTCGTACGCCTCCCCCGCCTCCGCCTCCCGCACCCGCACACTCACCCCGGGAGCGGAATCCCGCAGCGCCCGCACCGCGGGTACGACCAGCGCGGGCACCGCGGTCGAGAAGGCGCCGACCCGCACCTCCCCCACCTCCCCCCGCAGATGCGCCGCCAACTCCGCGTCCGCCCGCTCCAGTTGCTCGAACACCGCCTCGGCATGCCGCAGCACGAGCTGCGCCGCGTCCGTGAGCCGCACCCGCCGCCCCCGCGCCTCCAGGAGCGGCACCCCCAGCTGCTTCGCCAGATTGGTCAGCTGCTGCGACACCGCCGACGGAGTCATCCGCAGCGCCTCGGCCGTCGCGGTCACGGTGCCCTGCTCCCGCAGCGTCCGCAGGATGCGCAGTTTCCGGATGTCCCACTCGACCATGAGGGCAACCTACGCAAGCCAGGGCCGGCGCCCGACATCACCCCGCCGAGGATCAGCGCCATGCACAGCACCTGCAGCGGCCCGACCGTCTCCCCGAGCACCGCCCAGGACAGCAGGGCCACGCACACCGGCTGGAGGTAGTAGACGATCCCGGCACGGGCCGCGCCGATCAGGGCGATGGCCTTGTTCCAGGCGAAGAAGGCGACGGCCGAGGAGGCCACCCCGACGTACACCAGCGGCAGCACCGTCGCGGTCGTCGGGGTGAACCCGCCCTGGACCGCCAGGCTCACGCCCTGCGCGGGCAGCAGCAGCCCGGCCCCGACGAGGAACGTGGTGAACAGGAAGGCCGTACCCCCGAGTTCGGCGGGCCGGCGCCGCAACAGCGCGCTGTACGCGGCGAAGCAGCAGGCCGCGCCGATCATCCACAGGTCCCCGGCAGCGAACCCGGCACCCCCGCCCATCAGCAGCAGCACTCCCGCGCAGGCCACCAGCAGCCCCGCGACCCGGCGCCGCCCCAGCCGTACGCCGGACGCCCGCTCGAACACCGCCATGAGCACCGGCGACGCGGCCATGATCATGCCCATCGTGGCGGCGGAGGTGGTCACCCCGGCCTGATTCACCAGGGTGTTGTAGACGGTGACACCGAGGAGCGAGGCAAGGACGACGAAACGCAGATGCCGGCGGATCGCCGCCCGCTGCCGCCAGGCCTGCCGCGCCCCGAACGGGGCGACCGCCACGAGCGCGACGATCCAGCGCCAGAAGGCCTGTTGAACGGGCGGCACGCTGTCGTGCAGCGCACGGGAGGTGACGAAGCTGCCCGACCAGACGACGGTCGCGAGGGCGGCGCAAGCGACCCCGAGGGCGGCGGTCTGCGCGGCCCTCGGGGTCGTACGGGTGGGGGTCCTTTCGAGGACGTCGGTCACGCAGGTCCTTCCACTGCTCGGTGATCTCGGTGGATCTACCGTCGCAGCGCCGGACCTGTCACGTCCATCGAATCTTTCCGGAGGTTCTTTTCAGTAGAACTGAACGATCGGATCGGGGCACCAGCCGTCGTCCCCGGGGTCCACTGCCGCAGCTGGCCGAACACCGTCGCCCCGAACGCCAGCGCCATGCCCGCCAGCTGGACCGGCGTCAGCTCCTGTCCGAGCGCCGCCCAGCCGACGACCGCCGCGGTCAGCGGGGAGAGCGGGCCGAGGAAGGTGACCTGGGTGGCGGTGAGACGGCCGATGCCGCGGAACCACAGCCAGTAGGCGACGGCCGTGTTGGCGAGCGCGAGGTAGAGGTAGCCGCCGATCGCCCGCCCGTCGAGCGCCGGCGGGGCGCCCTCGACCAGGAAGGCCAGTGGCGCGATGAGCAGTCCGCCCGCGGTCAGCTGCCAGGCGGTGAGCGCCAGCGGACCCACCCCCTCGGGCCGGCCCCAGCGCTTGGTCAGCACCGTGCCGGTGGACATGGAGGCGGCGGAGGCGAGCGCCGCCAGCACGCCGACGACATCGAGGGCCCCGGCCGCCTTCAGTACGACGAGACTGACGCCGAACGCCGCCACGACCCCGGTGAGCACGCTCCGGGTGGTGGGCCGCTGCCCCAGCAGCACCGCCGAGAGCCCCACCACGAACAGCGGCCCGACCGATCCGACGACCGCCGCCATCCCGCCGGGCAGCCGGTAAGCCGACAGGAACAGCAGCGGGAAGAAGGCGCCGATGTTCAGCGCGCCGAGCACCGCGGCCTTGCCCCACCAGATGCCGCGCGGCAGCACCCGGGCGAGGGCGAGCAGGACGAGTCCGGCGGGCAGGGCCCGCATGAGGCCGGTGAACAGGGGGCGGTCGGCCGGGAGGAACTCGGTGGTGACGGCGTAGGTGGTGCCCCAGGAGACGGGGGCGAGGGCGGTGAGCAGGACGGTCGCGGCGCGGTTCACGACGACACCCTTCTGAAGGTCACTTGGTAGTAATTACCTTAGTGCTAAGCTACTTACTGTCAACCCACTTTCTTGCGGGCGACCGGAACCGGGCGGATACTCTCCGCATGAGTGCAGCGCGCAAGGACCCCGTCGACGCGATCGTCGACCAGTGGGCAGCCGTACGGCCGGACCTCGACACCAAGGCGATGGAGGTCTTCGGACGGATCTTCCGCCTCTCCCGCGCCATGGGCGACCGCATGGAACGGGCGTACGCCCCCCATGGGATCTCCCGCGGCGAGTTCGACGTCCTGGCCACCCTGCGCCGGTCCGGCGAGCCCTACACCCTCTCCCCGCGCCAGCTGTCCGGCACGCTGATGCTCACCACCGGCGGCATGACCGGCCGCCTCGACAAGCTGGAACGCGCGGGACTGATCCGCCGCTCCCCCGACCCCCACGACCGCCGCGGCCTCCAAGTGACCCTGACGGAGAAGGGGTTGACCACCGTCGACGAGGCGGTCGGCGCCGGCCTGGCCGCCGAGACGACGGCCCTGTCGACCCTGAACGCCGAACAGGCCGACCAATTGGCCGACCTGTTGCGCGAGTTGCTCGCGGGCACGGAGGGGACGGGCCGCTAGGCCCCAGGTCAACCGCCGAGGTGGGCGGTGAGCGCTGCCTCGATCCGCTCCGGGGTCGCCGCGTCCGCCGCCCAGGCCACGTATCCGTCGGGCCGTACCAACACGGTCGTACGACGGTCGCTCGCCCAGCGGGCCACCGTCAGCCGGTCCTTGCGGGTGCCTTGGTCGTCGTACGCCTCCGGGGTGACCTTCGGGGTGATCAGTACGAACCGGCCGCCGCGCAGGGCCTCGTAGAGGCGGCCGCCGGCCAGGGCGACGTCGGGGACGCGGGTGCCGGTGAGGCGGTGGGCGCCGCGGGGGGCGGGGTAGCGGTAGCCGATGCCGGAGACCTGGCCCAGCGCCTTGCGCTGCACCGGCCGGGCCACGTTGACGAAGGCCGACACCAGGCCTCGCAGCAGACGCACCGCGGGGTTCTGCGCGCGGGCCAGCCGGACCAGCCCGCCGCTGCTGCGCAGCACCGCCTTACCCACGGGGTGCCGCTCGGCCTCGTAGGTGTCGAGGAGCCCCTCGGGGGCCCGACCCTGGACGGCCGCGGCCAGCTTCCAGCCGAGGTTGGCCGCGTCCTGGAGGCCGGTGTTCATGCCCTGGCCGCCGGCCGGGGAGTGGACGTGCGCGGCGTCCCCGGCGAGGAAGACCCGGCCGACCCGGTACCGCGGCGCCTGGCGCTCGTCGCTGTGGAACCGGGAGAGCCAGCGGGCGTCGTGCATGCCGTGGTCGGTGCCCAGGGCGCGGCGCGTGACCTCCTTGATCTCGGCCAGGTCGAGCGGGGCGTCGTCGGGGACCTCGTGCCGGCGGTTCCAGCCCATCACCCGGTACCAGCCGTCACCGAAGGAGGCGATCATCGCGAAGGCGTCGTCCGCCCCGTTGACCGTGAGCACACCCTCGGGCTTCTCGGCGAGCCGGACGTCGGCGAGGAAGAGGGACTTGATGACGGCGACACCGGGGAAGTCCACGCCGATCGCCTGACGCACGGCGCTGCGGTGGCCGTCGGTGCCGACGACGTAGTCCGCGCGGAGCGTGGCGGTCACCCCGTCCGGGCCGCGCACGTCGAGGTCGACCCCGGCGTCGTCCTGCCGCAGCCCTACGACCTCGCTCTCGTACCGGAACTCCACCCCGGCCTCCCGCGCCCGCCGCTCCAGCAGCCGCTCGACCTCGTACTGCGGGGTGATGAGCAGGAACGGGAAGCGGGACTCCAGCGTCCCGAGGTCGAGCGACAGCCGGCGGAAGAGACGCAGGCCGGTGATGGTGTCGCCGGTGGCCAGGAGGTCGTCGGCGAGGCCGCGGGCGTCGAGCTGCTCCAGGGTGCGGGCGTGGACGCCGAAGGCCCGGGAGAGGTTGCTGATCCGGTGCGGGCGCTTCTCGACGAGGGTGACCGGGACGCCGGCGCCGGCGAGGTCACCGGCGAGGAGCAGGCCGGTGGGGCCGGAGCCGACGACGATCACGGGGTGCGTGGTGCTGTCAGTGCCGGTGCCGGTGCCGGTGCCGTTCATGGTGGCCTCCTGTTGCCAACATGCGTTTGCCAACGGTTGTTTGCCAACGCTTGTTGACGAGAGTAGGACTGGGCGCGCCGGGAAGTCAACAGCCGTTGGCAAACCAGGCCAACCGTTGTTGGCAAACAGATGTTGGCCTACGCTCGTAGGCATGACCGGCACCCCCACGCCCCCCAGCCCCACCAGCGGCCCCACCGCCAGCCCCCGCCCTCGCCCCCGCCGCTCCGACGCGACCCGTGACGCGATCCTCGTCGCGGCCCGGGAGCGGTTCGCCACCGACGGGTACGAGCGGGCCACCATCCGTGCCATCGCCAAGGACGCCAACATCGACCCGTCGATGGTGATGCGGTACTACGGCAACAAGGAGGGCCTGTTCGCGGCGGCCGTCGCCGTCGACCTACGGCTGCCGGACCTCGGCGGGCTGTCCCCGCAGGACGTCGGCGCGGTCCTGGTGCGGCACTTCCTCGACATGTGGGAGGACGACGAGGTCCTCACCGCCCTGCTCCGGGTCGGCGCCACGAATCAGGCCGGGGCCGAGCGCATGCAGGGCATCTTCCGGGACCAGTTGCTGCCGGTGGCCCGGCAGGTGTGCCCCGATCCCGAGCAGATCCCGGTGCGGGCCGCGCTCACGGCGTCGCAGCTCCTCGGGCTGGCGCTCACCCGGTACGTGCTGCGGATTCCGCCGGCGGTGGCGCTGCACCCCGAGGAGATCGTGGCGTGGCTGGGGCCGACGGTGCAGCGGTATCTCACGGCGCCGAACCCGTAGCGGCACAGCCCCGAGAACACACCGAGGGCGCCGACCTCACCCCGTACGGCGGAAGCGCGTACGGGGGACAGGGCCGGCGCCCTCGTAAAACCTGTTGACCTGGGTGAACCCCGGTCAGGCGTTGGCCTTGGCCTTCGCCTTGCTCTTGGGCACGCTCACCCGGTGGTCCGCGTGCGACTTGTCCAGGACCATCACCAGGCCCGCGATGACCCCGAAGATCACGAGCGGGGCCGCGACGAAGAGACCCAGCGTCTCGATGACGCTCAGGCCGGACCCGGGGTCGTCACCGTCGTCCCGGGTGAGCGCGAGCGCGGGAGACGTCATGAGCAGCATCATCAGCGTCGTACCGGCAGCCAGAGCACCGGCGCGCAGGGCGTTCTTCTTGTCCACGGTGCCAAAGTATCGAACGCGGGTTGAGCCCGCGCGCCCGGGGGTGCGTATGAGGCGACCCCCGCGGTGAGTCACGGCCCCGACCGTCGCCGTAGCTGCGGCCAGTCCCGCCGCTCGGGCAACCCACCGAGCCGCGTAGCTGCGGGCGGTCGTGCCGCTGGGGCGGCACCCGGCCCAAAGAGGCGGCACCCCGCCGGCGCGGGCAAGCGAAACCCCCGCGACCTCAGCGCCCTCCCCGCCGCGCCCCCGTCTCAAGCCCCGCCCCCGTCCAGCCCTCTCTCCCGCAACACCTCCACCAACGCATGCACCCGAGGCTCCCCCGCCAACTCCTCCAACGTCACCGCTCTCCCCTCCGCGTCCGCGATCGGCAACCGCCAGTTCGGGTACTGGTCCCACGTCCCCGGCAGGTTCTGCGGCCGCCGGTCCCCCACCGCGTCCGGCAGCCAGACGCCGACCAGCCGAGCGGGCGTACGCAGCAGGAACCGGTGCACGGCCTGCACCTCGGCCTCCTCCGTCGACGTCCCGCGCCCGCCCCCCGCACCGTGCAGCAGCCCCAGCCGTGCCAGCACCTCCAGCCACTCCCCCGTGTCCGCGGCGGCCTCGGCCCGTTCCTCGGCCAGCCCGCGCGTCAACAGCCCCAGCCGGTGCCGCAGTTCGACGTGTTCACCGGTGAGCCGGGCGGCGGTGGACGGCAGGTCGTGGGTCGTGGCGGTGGCCAGACAGTCCGCGCGCCAGCGTTCCGGCGGCAGGGGCCGGCCGTCCCCCTCCCAGTCCCGCTCGAACCACAGCACCGACGTCCCGAGCACCCCCCGCTCGCGCAGCGTCTCGCGCACCCCGGGCTCCACGGTCCCCAGGTCCTCGCCGATGACCATCGCCCCGGCCCGCGAGGCCTCAAGGACCAGGATCGCGAGCATGGCCTCGGCGTCGTAGCGGACGTAGGTGCCCTCGGTCGGCGGCAGCCCCTGGGGGACCCACCAGAGCCGGAACAGGCCCATCACGTGGTCGATGCGCAGCGCGCCGGCGTAGCGGAACAGGGCGCGCAGCAGGCGGCGGTAGGGCGCGTAGCCGGACTCGGCGAGACGGTCGGGGCGCCAGGGCGGCAGCCCCCAGTCCTGGCCGCGCGCGTTGAAGGCGTCCGGCGGGGCGCCCACCGACATCCCGGCGGCGAAGTACTCCTGCTGCGCCCAGGTGTCGGCTCCCTGCGGGTGCACGCCGACCGCGAGGTCGTGGACGACACCGACGCTCATCCCGGCGTCGCGGGCCGCGCGCTGGGCGGCGGCGAGTTGGGCGTCGGTGAGCCAGGCGAGCCACGACCAGAAGTCGACGCGGTCCATCAACTCGGCGCGGGCGCGGGCGGTTTCGCCGGAGCGGGGGTCGCGCAGCGCGGTGGGCCAGCGGCTCCAGTCGGAGCCGTGCACCTCGGCCAGCGCGCACCAGGTGGCGTGGTCCTCCAGCGCCTGGCCCTGCTGGGCGAGGAAGTCGGCGTAGGCGGCGCGCCGGCCGGGCCCGAGGGGGACTTCGTGGACGAGTTCGAGCGCCTCGCGCTTGAGCTCCCACACGGCGTCGCGGTCGATCAACGCCCCTTTCTCCAGGACCGATTCGCGCAGCAGCGCGGCCCGCTCCGTCAGCGCGCGGACGCGGTCGCGGTCGGTGACGTAGGGGTACTCGTCGACGTCCTCGACGCGCAGGTGCACCGGGTCGGGGAAGCGGCGGGAGGAGGGGCGGTAGGGCGAGGGGTCGGTGGGGGCGCCGGGCACGGCCGCGTGCAGCGGGTTGACCTGGACGAATCCGGCGCCGAGCGCGCGTCCGGCCCAGGCGGTGAGTTCGCCGAGGTCGCCGAGGTCGCCCATGCCCCAGGAGCGGCGGGAGAGCAGGGAGTAGAGCTGGACGAGCAGTCCGTACGAGCGTGCGGTGGGGGTGGGGAGCCGGGCGGGGGCGACGACCAGATGGGCCTCGGCGGCTCGGCCGTCCGGCGCGGTGGCGGTCAACCGGTGGACTCCGGGCGGGAGTTGGTCGGTGGTGGAGCGGGTCTCGCCCTGCTCGGTCGTGATGCGCAGCCGGGTGCCGTCGGGGAGGGCGTCGAGGGCGGCGGAGGGGGTGCCGCTCCAGCACACGACCGTCGGCGGCAGCAGCCGCGCGCTCAGCTCGCGCTCCCGGGCGGCCAGCGCCGCCGCGGGGTCGGCGGTGTCGACGCCGAGCGCGGTGAGGGTGCGGGTGACGGCGGCGGCCGAGGCGGCGACCGTGCGGTCGGGGGCGGGGCTGTAGGAGGTGGCGACGCCGTGCAGCCCGGCAAGCCGGGAGAGGTCCTCGGACGGGGGCTCGGCAGCGGTCATCTACAGCTCCGCATCGGCATAGGACTCGCTGGTCAACGGGGCGGCGTCGGCCAGCGGCGGCTCGCTGGTCAGGGGCTCGGCGTCGGGGAGGGGCGGTTCGCTGGTCAGCGGGGTCTCGGCGCAGGCGCCCTCGGCGCTGAAGACACAGTCGTGCGGGCCGAGGAACGCCTCGGGTTTGGAGAGGGGGTGTGCCGGTGCGGCCACGGGGGGCCTCCTTGTGGGGAGTGTCCTGTACGGCGTGCGGATACCGCAGCCCTACCCAGCGGAAGCGACGGCAGACGTGCGGAAGCGAACAACGCGGCTCTCGTCACATTCTGTCCGTTCCGAAGAGCCCCGCAAGATCACCGGATCGCTCGACCACCCTCGGCCACTATTCACTCAGTACATGTATCGAGTGCATAATGATCGCCATGAGCACCCGCCACATCCTGCTGGGGCTGCTCGCCTCGGGGCCGAGCCATGGCTACGACCTGAAGCGGCGCCACGACGAACGCTTCCCGCAGGCCCGCCCGCTGGCCTACGGGCAGGTCTACACGACCCTTCAGCGCCTGGTCCGCGACGGTCTCGCCGAGGTCGACGCCACCGAGTCCGACGGCGGCCCGGAGCGTACGACGTACCGTGCGACGGCCGACGGGGAGCGGGAACTCACCCAGTGGGCCGCGGAGATCGCCCCGCCGGCCCCCTTCGTCACCAACGAGATCTTCGCCAAGGTCGTCGTCTCGATCCTCTCCGGCGGCGACCCGGACGCCTATCTGCGCGCCCAACGCGCCGCCCACATGGGCCGGATGCGGGAGCTCACGCAGGTCAAGACCGCCAAGGGCGCCGATCTCGCCACCGTTCTGTCGGCGGACTACGCCCTCAACCACCTTGACGCCGACCTCCGTTGGATGACCACCACGGCGGCCCGGCTGACCACTCTGACCGCGGAGGTCGACACAGCATGAGCACCACAGTGCCGCTCCTGGCGGCGCGTGACCTCGTGAAGGCGCACGGCCCGACCGAGGCCCTGCGCGGCGCCTCCCTCGAACTGCGGGCCGGCGAGATCCTGGCCGTGACCGGTGCCAGCGGCAGCGGGAAGTCGACGCTGCTGCACTGCCTCGCAGGCATCGTCCGCCCGGACGAGGGCACGGTGAGCTACGCCGGGGACAAGCTCCACACCCTGCCCGAGAAGCGGCTGAGCGAGCTGCGGCGCACGGACTTCGGGGTCGTCTTCCAGTTCGGGCAGCTGATCCCGGAGCTGACGGCGCTCGACAACGTGGCCCTGCCGCTGATGCTGGCGGGTACCGCCCGCAAGGACGCCCAGGTCCGGGCCCAGGAGTGGCTGGAGCGGTTCGGTGTGCTGGGGCAGGAGGCGCTGCGGCCCGGCGAGATGAGCGGTGGCCAGGCCCAGCGGACCGCGCTGGCCCGGGCTCTGGTCACCGGCCCGAAGGTGGTCTTCGCGGACGAGCCGACGGGCGCGCTGGACTCGCTGGCGAGCGAACAGGTGATGACGGCCCTGACCCACACGGCCGGCGAACAGGGCACCGCGGTCCTGCTGGTCACCCATGACGCCCAGGTGGCGGCGTACGCGGACCGCGAGGTACGGCTGAGCGACGGCACGGTGGTTCCGCAGGAGGTGGCCGCATGACGACGTCGTACACACCGTCCAGGACGAGAGTGACGGCCGACCTCCGCCTGGCCTGGCTGCTCACCCGCGGCTCCGACCGGCGGGAGTGGTGGCGAGCGCTGCTGACCGGTGTCGGGGCGGCGCTGGCGACGGGGCTCGGGCTGGTGATCGCCGTGCTCCTGCCGATGCAGGGGCGGTACCACCTCAACGACACCTTCGACCTGCTGGAGGAGCCGGGGACACGCGCCGGGGTGATCGTCGCGCTGATGCTGTTGGTCCTTCCGGTGCTCGGCTTCCTCGGCCAGTGCGCCCGGGTCGGCGCCGTGCACCGCGACCGCAGGCTGGCCGGGCTGCGGCTCGCGGGGGCCACGCCCGGGCAGGTGCGGCGGATCGCGGCGCTGGAGTCGGGGCTGGCCTGTCTGGCCGGCTCCGCGGTGGCGACGGTGTTCTCCGTGCTGACCCTGCTCCGGCTGTGGAGCCACCCCGGCCCGCCGGCCTGGGCGGGCATCGCCGTCGTGGCCGTGCTGGTGCCGGTGCTGGGCGCGGGGGTGAGCGCGTTCGCGCTGCGCCACGTGGTGGCCTCGCCGCTCGGCTGGATACGGCGGGTGCGGCCCGCCCGGGGTCCGGGGCGGCTCTTCCGGCTGGCGACCGGCCTGCTCGTGCTGCTGGCGCTGTACATCGCGACGACCCCTGTCTTCGGCAACCCCGTCGGGTTCGCGCTCGGCCCGTTCACGATCTTCGCCATGTGTCTGCTGGCGGGGGCGGTGGCGGTGTGGCTGACGGGTGCCTCGTCCCGGCAGCTGGGCGAGGGGCTCGCGGCCCGGGCCGGCCGCCCGGAGGTGCTGATCGCGGCGGAGCGGCTGCGCGCCGACCCGTGGGCGGCGGCCCGTACGCATGCCGCGGTGCTGCTGGTGACGGTCGTCGGCTCGGGTTTCATGGGCGTGCGGCAGGTGCTGCTCACGGATCTGCACACCATGGACCAGCAGTACTACGCGGAGGGCATCGGCTTCTACGAGCGGGGCCTGGACCTGACGGGCGCCGCGGTCCTCATCGGCCTCGGCCTGGTCCTGACCGCCCTCGCCGTCGGCACCGCCGAGTCCCTGGCCACCCGGCGCCGGGGTCTGGCCGCGCAGGCCGCCGCCGGGGTGCCGTACCGGGTGCTGGGCCGGGCGATGCTGCTGGAGACGGCGCTGCCGCTGCTGCCGGCGCTCGCGGTGGCGGGCCTGGGCGGCATGACGATCGGTATCTGGTACGCGTCGATCGCCACCGAGAACGGCTCGGCGCAGACGCTGCCCTGGACGGCGCTGCTGGTCCCGGTGGTCGTCTACGCCGCCTGTCTGCTGGCCGCGGCCACGTCGCTGCCGCTGCTGCGCCGCTCACTGCGCCCTGCCGAACTTCGGTACGTGTGAGGCGCCCATGACTGTTGTCCCGGGGGCACGGGGGACCCCCGGGACAGCACACCCACGGGACAACACGAAGGCCCGGATCGTCGTCAGGCGGAGATGCCGTCGATCCGGGCCAGAGCGTCGTCCGCGCCGTACGGCTGCAAGTACGGCAGCCAGCGCGGGTCCCTGTGCCCGGTCCCGATGATGCGCCAGGCCAGGCCGGTGGGCGGAGCGGGTTTGTGGCGCAGCCGCCAGCCGATCTCGAACAGATGTCGGTCGGCCTTCACGTGGTTGCAGCGGCGGCACGAGGCCACCACGTTGTCCCACACGTGCTTGCCCCCGCGGCTGCGCGGGATGACGTGGTCGACGCTGGTTGCGACGCCACCGCAGTACATGCACCGGCCCCCGTCCCGCGCGAAGAGCGCACGACGGGTAAGAGGAACGGGCCCCCGATAGGGAACCCGGACGAATCGCTTGAGCCGGACCACGCTTGGTGCGGGGACTGTGACGGTTGCGCTGTGCATGAAGGCGCCGGATTCCTCCAGGGAGACCGCTTTGTTCTCCAGGACGAGGACGAGCGCGCGGCGAAGCGGTACGACGCCCAGTGGCTCGTACGACGCGTTGAGGACCAGGACATGCGGCACGGATGCCTCCTTGGGCGTCGGCGGCGCGTGGCTCGCGCCGGGACGATCTGTAGTCAGTCTCCCCTCATGCCTGGTGGAAGCGCCACCATCTCCCGGTAACGGGCTGGGAGTGTTTTCGACCACACCTGCGACCACTGCTTTCAGCATCCCCAGGTGAGCACGGTCTCTCCCTCGAACATTGCAACGATCCCCACACGATGCACCGTTAGTGTGGTGGGTCTGCCGCCCGGTGACCTTTCCGTGACCTTGCCCATCCGCCGGGCGGCGGACGCTGCACCTGGAGGTTCCCGCCGTGTCCTTGCCCGCCGTCCTACTGGCCGCGACCGCGACCCCGTCGCCCTCTCCGTCGGAGAGCGGGGCCGCCACCGTCCCCTCGCTCCAGGACGCCCAGGAGAGCGCGACGAACGCCGCGAGCTGGGTCGAGCAGAACTGGTCGACCTGGCTGGCGATCGGTCTGCGCGTGCTGCTGATCCTGGTGATAGCGGCGGTGCTGAGAGTGGTGGTGCGGCGGGCGATCACCAAGCTGATAGACCGCATGAACCGCACGGTCCAGGCGGTCGACGGCACGAGCCTCGGCGGTCTGCTGGTGAACGTCGAACGCCGCCGTCAGCGCTCGCAGGCGATCGGCTCGGTGCTGCGCTCGGTGGCCAGCTTCCTGATCATGGGCACGGCAGCGCTGATGATCCTCTCCACCTTCGCGATCAATCTGGCCCCGCTGCTGGCCTCCGCCGGTGTCGCGGGTGTCGCGATCGGTTTCGGCGCCCGCAACCTCGTCACGGACTTCCTCTCCGGCGTCTTCATGATCCTGGAGGACCAGTACGGCGTCGGTGACACCATCGACGCGGGCGTGGCCGCCGGTGAGGTCATCGAGGTCGGCCTGCGCGTGACGAAGCTGCGCGGCGACAACGGCGAGATCTGGTACGTCCGCAACGGCGAGGTCAAGCGCATCGGCAACCTCTCCCAGGGCTGGGCCACGGCCGGCGTCGACGTCACCCTCCGCGCGTCCGAGGACCTGGACAAGGTGAAGGCGACGATCGACGAGGTCGCCGAGCGGATGAGCAAGGAGGAGCCCTGGAACGAGCTCCTGTGGGGCCCGATCGAGGTCCTGGGCCTCGACAGCGTCCTCCTCGACTCGATGGTCGTGCGCGTCTCCGCGAAGACGATGCCGGGCAAGGCCCTGACGGTGGAACGCGAACTCCGCTGGCGCCTCAAGCACGCCTTCGACGCGGCCGACATCGACATCGTCGGCGGCCCGGCCGCGGCGGCGGACCCCGAGCCGGCCCCCGACCCGACGGCAGCCGTGGCGGCCCCCTCGGTCTACTCCAACGCGTCGTCCCCCCAGGCCGAGGCGGCCACCCCGCTGGCCCCGCCGAGCGTGCCGAAGTAGCAGCCGGTACGAGGAGGGCGGCACCCGGCGTGATCCGGGTGCCGCCCTTCCGTCATCCCGCGGCCGTCCCCCTCAGCTCCAGCTCCCGCGCCAGCTGGCACATCGCGACGTAGGACGTGCCCTTGCGCAGGCCGGCCACGCCGAGGTGGTGGTCGCCTTCGCGGAGGTCGACGAGGACCGTTCCGGCGGCCGCGTCGAAGGACAGGGAGCCGTGCACCGAGTGGTCGGCGCGGCGACCCGGGCGCCACCGGAAGCGAATCTCCTCCCGGCCCTTCCCGGCGACCTCCTGGCTCTTCCCGGCCACCTCCTGGCTCTTCCCGGCCACCTCTTGGCTCTTCCCGGCGGCCTCCTGGCTCTTCCCGACGATGAGGAAGGCCCGGTCGGAGGAGGTCAGCCGGTCGCGTGTGCGCTGTTGCCAGCCGTCGGAGACGTCCGCCGAGCGCAGCAGATGCGTCTGTCTGTCGTCCAGGACCCGCTCGGAGAACGCGAGTCCGGCCGTCCGCGACCGGCGCCGGAGCCACGCCCACACCAGCGCCGCCCAGAGCAGGCTGACGGTGCCCCACGCGAGCAGCGCGGTCACCAGTTGCCGCCCCAGGTTGCTCCAGGTGAACCCATGGTCGACGAGCCCGGCCAGCAACTGGACGACGATCAGCGGCGACTGGATGGTCACGGCCGCCCGCCAGCACGCCAGGAGCAGCTTCACGAGCCGTCTCCGCAGGCCAGGGTGTACGCCTCGGTCACCCACTGCTCCTTGTTGCCGTGCTCGGCGGGGTCCCAGCCGCACTGCAACGAGGCGCCGCTGCTGCCGTACCAGGTGCTGACGCTGCCGTACACCGGTGTCGTACCGCCGCAGTCCGCCGTGAACGTCGCCTCGACGGCGCGCACGCCCCAGGCGGACACGAAACGGCCCGAGTTGCCAAGGAAATCGGTGACGTCGACGTGCTCCACGGCCGCGGAGGACCGGCCGGGCCGGGCCACCTCGAACGCGTCCCCGAGGCGCTTGTCGAGGGACGCCAGGACCCGCTCGGTCGACGGCCCGGCCCCGCTCGTCTCGACCCGCGGCACCAGCTCCCGCACCCGGATCGGCGACAGCCGCACCTCCCCGTCGTCCTTGCGCACCGTGACGACCCGGGACACCGCGATGAGAGTCCGTTCCTGACTCACCCGCCCCCACCGGATCGCCCCCGTACAAGCCGAGGCCGAGGCCGAAGGGTTCACCCGCGTCGCCGCCCTCGTGTCGTCCCCGCCGACCCGGCACCCGGACACACCGGACGCCACCGCGCATGCCAGCACCACCACCGGCACGGCACGTCGCACCGAATTCCTCACACCCCACCCCCACCGCGCCCCGAACACACGCTCGCAGCCGAACCATGAAAAGCCGGAAGCCTGTGAAGAAGCACGCCCCTACCTGCGTAAAGGCGTGATCGTGATGAAGTAGTGACGCCCCCGGTACCGGAGTCGCAGGTAACGACTCCGTTTCCCGCGAGGGCGGTTTCCTTCACCCCCTTGACTCCCCCACGGTCCAGACCTATGTTCCCTGCATCCAACAGGAAACTTTCCTAACAGTCACGGTCCGTAGAGTCTGCTGCGGAACACTCCCGGGAGAGGGGCACACATGGCCGGCACCCCGCGCACACTCCGCGCGATGAACGACCGTGCCGCGCTCGACCTCCTCCTGGAGCACGGGCAGCTGTCCCGCACCCGCATCGGCAAGCTCACCGGCCTGTCCAAGCCGACCGCCTCCCAGCTCCTGGCCCGCCTCGAAGCGGCGGGCCTGGTGCTCGCCGGCGGCACCACCGAGGGCCGCCCCGGCCCCAACGCCCAGTTGTACGAGGTGAATCCGGCCGCCGGGTACGCCGCCGGCCTCGACGTCACCCCCGAACGCATCCTCGCCGCCGTCGCCGACATCACCGGCCGCACGATCGGCTCGTACGCACTGCCCGCCCCGGGCAGAAGGACCGGCACCCCGGTCGTCCAGCAGGTCACCGACGCCCTCGACGGCGCCGTGAAGGCGGCCGGGCTCGCCCGTGCCGACGTCCACCGGCTCGTCATCGGCACCCCCGGCGCCTTCGACCCGGGCACCGGCCGGCTGCGCTACGCCTCCCACCTCCCGGGCTGGCACACCCCGGCCCTCCTGGGCGAACTCGCCGCCGCGCTGCCGATGCCGGTGGAGTACGAGAACGACGTCAACCTCGTCGCCGTGGCCGAACAGCGGCTCGGCGCGGCCCGCGGCCACGACGACTTCGTCCTGCTGTGGAACGAGGGCGGCCTCGGCGCGGCCCTCGTCCTCGGCGGCCGGCTGCACCGCGGCTGGACCGGCGGCGCGGGCGAGGTCGGTTTCCTGCCGGTACCGGGCACCCCGCTGGTACGGCAGGTCACCAAGGCCAACAGCGGCGGCTACCAGGAGCTGGCCGGTTCGCAGGCGGTCCCCCGGCTCGCCCGCGAACTCGGCATCGACGACATCCCGAACGGCCCGTACGCCGAGGTCGCCGCCGCCCTCGTCGCCCGCGCCGCACACTCCGAAGACCCCGCCCACCAGCAACTGCTGGAGACGTACGCGACCCGCCTCGCCACCGGTCTGGCCTCGCTCGTCTCCGTCCTCGACCCGGAACTCGTCGTCCTGAGCGGCGCTTCCCTCACCGCCGGCGGCGAGCCGCTGCGCGCCCTCGTCCAGTCCGAACTGGCCGAGCTGGCCGCGGCCCGCCCCCACCTCGTCGTCGGCGACGTACACGAACAACCCGTGCTGCGCGGCGCGTTGGAGAGCGCGCTGGCAGCCACCCGCGACGAGGTCTTCGACACCTCGCGCTGAGCCCTTCCCTCATCCCCTTCCCCGCCCCAGGGAGACTTCGCCATGCCCAACCGTGCCCGAACAACGGCTTTTGCCCTGCTTTCCTCCGTCGCCCTTCTGACCACGGCCTGTACCGGCCAGTCGAGCTCCGGCGCCGACGACGACGCCTCCAAGGAGACGACCATCAACTTCTGGCACGCCTGGAGCGCGGACTCCGAGGTGAAGGCCGTGAAGACGCTGGTCGCCGGTTTCGAGAAGGCGCACCCCAACATCCACGTCAACGTCGTCGGCAACATGACCGACGACAAGATCAACCAGGCGCTGCGCGCGGGCGGTTCCAAGGCGCCCGACGTGATCTCGTCCTTCACCACCAACGCCGTCGGCAAGTTCTGCTCCTCCGGCGCCCTGGTCGACCTGGGCCCCTTCTTCGAGAAGGCGAAGATCGACCCGGACAAGACGTTCCCGGCGGCGATGAACGAGTACACGCAGTTCGACGGCAACCGCTGCTCGGTCCCGCTCCTCGGCGACGCCTACGGCCTCTACTACAACAAGACGGCCTTCGAGAAGGCGGGCATCAGCTCACCGCCCAAGACCTGGTCCGAATTCGAGGCCGACGCCAAGAAGTTGACGATCCCGCAGGGCGACAGCTTCAAGCAGCTCGGCTTCATGCCGAACTACCACGGCTGGGAGACCACGACCGAGCACTACCTGGGCCAGTTCTCGCCCACGTACTTCGACAAGGACGGCAAGTCGACGATCGCGAAGGACCCGGCCGTCGCCGCCGCCTTCACCGTCCAGAAGAAGCTGGTCGACGCCCTCGGCGGCTACCGCAAGCTGGAGACGTACCGCGCCAAGCTCGGCGACGAGTGGGGCCCCAAGCACCCCTTCCACACCGGTCAGGTCGCCATGCAGCTCGACGGCGAATGGCGCCTGGGCATGGCCCTGGACGCCAAGCCCGGCTTCGACATCGGCGTCGCCCCGCTGCCCGTCCCGGACGACCAGGCCGACCAGTACGGCAAGGGCTACATCACCGGCACGATCGCCGGCATCGCCGCCACCAGCAAGAAGCAGAACGCGGCCTGGGAGCTGGTCAAGTACATCACCACGGACACCGACGCGGTGGTGAACTTCTCCAACGCCATCCACAACGTGCCCTCCACGCTCGCCGCCCTGAAGTCCCCGAAGCTGAAGTACGACCCGCGTTTCAAGACCTTCCTGGACATCGCAGCGAACCCGGACTCCACGACCGCCCCGTCCTCGGTCAACGGCGGCGTGTACCTCACCACGGTCCAGGAACTCGGCTACGCCTACGAGAGCGGCAAGGTCACCGACCTCGCCAAGGGCCTCGCGGACGCGGCGAAGCAGATCGACACGGACATCGCGCAGGCGAAGTAATGGCCACGATCACCCTGGCGTCGAAGCGCCGCAGGTCGGCGCTGCGCACCCTCGCCTTCATGTCCCCCTGGCTGATCGGCTTCGCGGTCTTCTTCGCGTACCCGCTGATCTCGACGATCTACTTCTCGTTCATGCACTACGACGGCTTCAAGCCGCCGACGTGGAGCGGCACCCAGAACTGGACGTACGTCTTCCAGCACTACCCCTTCTTCTGGCCGGCCCTGCGCAACACCCTGTGGCTGGTCGTGGTGATGGTCAGTCTCCGGGTCGTGTTCGGCCTCGGGATCGGCCTGCTGATCACGAAGATCAAGACGGCGACGGGGGTCTTCCGCACCCTCTTCTACCTGCCCTACCTCGCCCCGCCGGTGGCGGCGACGATGGCCTTCGCCTTCCTGCTCAACCCCGGTACGGGCCCGGTCAACTCGATCCTGGAGAAGGTCGGCATCCCGGCGCCGGGCTGGTTCAACGACCCCACCTGGTCCAAGCCGGCGCTCACCCTGCTCGCCCTGTGGGGCATCGGCGACCTGATGGTCATCTTCATGGCCGCGCTGCTCGACGTTCCCCAGGAGCAGTACGAGGCGGCCGAGTTGGACGGCGCGTCGGCCTGGCAGCGGTTCCGGTACGTCACGCTCCCGAACATCTCACCGATCGTCATGTTCGCGGTGGTGACCGGCGTGATCCAGACGATGCAGTACTACACCCAGCCCCTGATCGCCGGGAAGGTCGCCTCGGGCGTGATCCAGGGCGCCGGCACCCAGTTCGAGCCCGGCTACCCGGACAAGTCCACGCTCACCCTCCCCCAGCTCGTCTACAACCTCGGCTTCCAGCGCTTCGACTACGGCTCGGCCTGTGTGGTGGCCCTGGTGCTCTTCGCCCTCTCCATGGCCTTCACCGCGTTCCTGATGCGGCGCCGGGGCGGCCTGATCCAGGCAGGTGACTGACCGATGACCCAAGTACTGGACAGGCCGACGCAGGTGCGCACCCCGGCGACCCCCGCCGAACGCACGGCCCGCCGCAAGGCGCTGCTCGAATGGATCGCGATCCACTCCCTCGGCCTCGCCGCCGCCCTCTTCTTCACCCTCCCCTTCGTGTTCGTGTTCCTGACCTCCCTGATGAGCGACACCCAGGCCCTCAGCCGGGACCTGATCCCGCACACCTGGGAATGGGGCAACTACCGCAGGGTCTTCGACACCCCGGGCTTCCTGACCTGGTGGCGCAACACGCTGCTCTACGCGGGCGCAGGCACGGCGCTCACCGTCGTCTCCTCGCTGCCCGTGGCGTACGCGCTCGCCAAGTTCCGCTTCCGGGGCCGCAATCTGTCCCTGATGCTGGTCATCTCGATGATGATGCTGCCGCCGCAGGTCGTCATCATCCCGATGTACCTGTTCTGGGCGAAGCAGCTGGACCTCTCCGGCACGCTGTGGCCGCTGATCATCCCGATGGCGTTCGGCGACGCGTTCTCGATCTTCCTGCTGCGCCAGTTCCTGATGACGATCCCGAACGAGTACGTGGACGCGGCGAAGGTCGACGGCTGCGGCGACCTGCGCACCCTCCTGCGCGTAGTGGTCCCCATGGCGAAGCCAGGCATAGCAGCCGTAGCTCTCTTCCAGTTCTTCTACGCCTGGAACGACTACTTCGGCCCCCAGATCTACGCCTCGGAGAACCAGAACGCCTGGACCCTCAGCTACGGCCTGGAGTCCTTCAAGGGCATGCACCACACCGACTGGAACCTGACCATGGCCGCGACCGTGCTGGTCATGGCCCCCGTGATCCTCGTGTTCTTCTTCGCGCAGAAGGCGTTCGTGGAGGGTGTCACGCTCACCGGAGTGAAGGGTTAGTCCCGTATGAAACTCACCGTGGTCGGCGGAGGATCGACCTACACCCCCGAACTCATCGACGGCTTCGCCCGCTTGCGGGACACCCTGCCCATCGAGGACCTGGTCCTGGTCGACCCGTCGGCCAAACGCCTCGACCTGGTAGGCGGCTTGGCCCGCCGCATCTTCTCCAAACAGCACCACGACGGCCGTATCACCACCACCTCCGACCTGGACGCGGCCGTGGACGGCGCCGACGCGGTGCTGCTCCAGCTCCGCGTGGGCGGCCAGGCGGCCCGCGAACAGGACGAGACCTGGCCCCTGGAATGCGGCTGCGTGGGCCAGGAGACGACGGGCGCGGGCGGCCTCGCCAAAGCCCTGCGCACGGTCCCCGTCGTCCTGGACATCGCGGAACGGGTCCGCCGCACCAACCCCGACGCCTGGCTGATCGACTTCACCAACCCGGTCGGCATCGTCACCCGGGCCCTCCTCCAGGCGGGCCACAAGGCGGTGGGCCTGTGCAATGTGGCGATCGGCTTCCAGCGCAAGTTCGCGGCCCTGCTCGACGTCGCCCCCGCCGAGATCCACCTCGACCACGTGGGCCTCAACCACCTCACCTGGGAGACGGCGGTACGCCTGGGCGGCCCCGAGGGCCGGGACGTCCTCCCCGACCTCCTGACCCACCACGGCGAGGCGATAGCGGCGGACCTGCACCTCCCCCGCCCCCTCCTCACCCACCTCGGCACGGTCCCCTCCTACTACCTCCGCTACTTCTACGCCCATGACGAGGTCGTACGAGAACTACGCACCAAGCCCTCCCGGGCCGCCGAAGTAGCCGCGATGGAAGCCCAGTTGCTGTCGCTCTACGCCGACCCCGCCCTGGACGAGAAGCCGGAGCTCCTCGCCAAGCGCGGCGGCGCCTACTACTCGGAGGCGGCGGTGGACCTGGCCGCGGCCCTGCTCACCGGCGCGGGAAGCCCGTACCAGGTGGTGAACACCCGCAACAACGGCACGCTCCCCTTCCTCCCCGACGACGCGGTGATCGAAGTGCAGGCGGCGGTGGGCCAGAAGGGCCCCACCCCCCTCCCCGTCGCCCCCCTGGACCCCCTCTACGCGGGCCTGATCGCCAACGTGACGGCCTACGAGGACCTCGCCCTGGAAGCGGCCCTGCACGGCGGCCGGAACCGCGTCTTCAAGGCGCTGCTCGCCCATCCCCTGATCGGCCAGTACGAGTACGCCGACCACCTCACCGACCGACTGATCGCACACAACCGGGAGCATCTCGCGTGGGCATGACCGCACGTGTCCTCGCCATAGACGCGGGCAACAGCAAGACGGACGTCGCCGTCCTGGCCCCCGACGGAACGGTCCTGGCCACGGCGCGAGGAGGCGGCTTCCGCCCCCACACGACAGGCGTCGAGGCGGCCCTGGACACCGTGGCCGAAGCAGTGACCGAAGCCTTCATCGCAGCCGGAGTCACCACCGCACACCACATCTCGGCGTGCCTGGCGAACGCCGACTTCCCCTTCGAGGAGGAACAACTGGCCGCGGCCCTGCGAGCCCGCGCCTGGGGCACCACCGTCACGGTCCGCAACGACACCTTCGCCATCCTCCGCGCCGGCGCCGCCGAACCCCGCGGCGTGGCCGTGGTCTGCGGCGCCGGCATCAACTGCGTCGGCATGCGCCCCGACGGCCGCACCGCCCGCTTCCCGGCGGTGGGCCGCATCTCCGGTGACTGGGGCGGCGGTTGGGGACTGGCGGAGGAGGCCCTGTGGCACGCGGCCAGGGCAGAGGACGGCCGCGGCGCCCCCACCGCACTGGCCCACACCCTGCCCGCCCACTTCGGCCTCCCGTCCATGTACGCCCTGATAGAGGCCCTGCACCGGGAGGACATAGACCCCGCCCGCCGCCACGAACTCACACCCGTCCTCTTCACCACGGCAGCCGACGGCGACCTCACGGCCCGCGCCCTGGTCGACCGCCTGGCCGAAGAGGTGGTGGCGATGGCCAAAGTGGCCCTGACCCGCCTGGACCTCCTGGAGGAGGAGACCCCGGTCCTCCTGGGCGGCGGCGTACTGGCGGCACGCCACCCCCAACTGGACACGGCCATACGCAACTTGCTCACCACACAGGCCCCCAAGGCCGTCCCCCGAGTGGTCACGGCAAGCCCGGTACTGGGAGCGGCACTGCTGGGCCTGGACGACGTAGGGGCACCCGCAGAGGCCCAGACCCGTACACGAGACCACTACGAGCCCTGACGGGGGCGCACCCCCGCGGCGCGGCCCCGACCCACCCCCAACCGGCACCGCACAACGCGAACCCCCACCGCCCCGAACCGGGAACCGGGAACCGAACAGATTGCCCCCGCGTGTGAATGGGCAGGGGGTGGTGCGGGCCGCTGTGTGGTGCCGGAATGTCGGCATACATACTGCGATCCGATCAAGATCGAGTGAAGGCCGGTGCGCATTGTCGGTCCCGGCAGCGATACTTGCGGCGACAGATGACCATGGGGGAGGTCAACAGTGACACACCCGCCGAAAAGCAGCGCGGCACCACCACCGAGCCTCGGCATGCCCACGATGCCGGCCGTACCACCTCAACCAGCACCCCAGGCGCAGGGCAACGGCACCCCCACCCCGGCCGCCCCCGCCCCCCAGGAACCCCGCCGCACCGCGTTCGCCGAGGGCCTCGACCGTCTGCGCCACGCGGCCACCACCGAACCCGGCCGGCTCCGCATCATCGGCGCCTTCCTCGCCGCCCTGGTCATCGCGTTCGGCGCGGTCACGGCCTGGCAGACGAGCGACCGCGCGGCCGCCGCCGACGACGTCCTCAACAAGAGCCAGCCGCTCAGCAGCGCCGCCGCCGACATCTACCGCAGCCTCGCCGACGCCAACACCGCCGCCTCCAGCGGCTTCCTCGCCGGCGGCCAGGAGACGGCGACCTCCCGCGACCGCTACGAGAAGGACATCGACAAGGCGGCCGCCGGCCTCGTCAAGGCCGCCGCGAACTCGGACCCCGACTCCCCGGCCGCGGCCACGGTCACGAAGCTCAACCGCCTGCTGCCGGAGTACAAGGGCCTCGTGGAGCGCGCCCGCACCTACAACCGCCAGGGCTTCCCGGTCGGCGGCGCGTACCTGCGCTACGCCAACGAGAAGATGCAGAACGACATGCTCCCGGCGGCGGAGGACCTGTACACGAGCGAGAACGAACGCCTCCGCGCCGACTACGACGACGCGACGCCCTACCCGTGGGCGGCGATAGCCCTCGGCGTCCTGGTCCTCGCCGCGCTCGCCTGGGCCCAGCACCGCAACTACCGGCGCACCAACCGGGTCATGAACCACGGCCTGGTCGCGGCGACGGCCACCACGACCGTCGTCCTCCTGTGGCTGGTCGTCGGTCACACCGTCGCCCGCGCGGGCCTGAACGACTCCTACGACCACGGCGTCCGTTCCCTCAACGTCCTGCACGACGCCCGCATCGCCTCCCTGAAGGCGCGCGGCAACGAGAACCTCACCCTGGTCGCCCGCGGCGCCGAGACGGTGACGGTGAAGGACGCGAACGGCGTGGAGCAGACGCTGGACGCGTACGACAGCGACTTCCAGAAGGACATGAAGACCCTCGGCGCGGGCCTGGCCGAAGCGGCGAAGCTCGCCGACGACAACTCCGGCGAGAAGCCGGTCACCGAGGCCCAGGGCAACATGAAGGAGTGGCAGAACCGCCACAAGGCGGCCCGCGACGAGGACGACAACGGCAACTACGAGGCGGCGCTGAACCGGGTCATCGGCCCCGAGAACGCCACGGGCGAGTGCTTCGACAGCGTCGACGACAATCTCGCCAAGGCGATCGCGCACGAGGAGACCGAGTTCGAGCAGGCGGCCGGCGACGGCCTGGACGCGATGACGGGCCTGACCGTGGGCGCGGCGGTGCTCGCCGTCCTGGGCGCGGCCGGCGCGGTCCTCGGCATCGGCCGCAGGCTGTCGGAGTACCGGTGAAAGGGGGCGTGACGATGAACGTACGACGTCTGCGGGCCGGTCTGAAGGGCTGGGGCGGTGTGGCCGCGATGGCGGTGGTCTGCGCCCTCGCGCTCGCCTTCGTGCTGCTGCTGCCGCTGACGCAGTCGAAGGGCGCCGACGGCACGGCGACCGGCGGCCCCGGTGTGGCCCACGGCAGCCAGGCGCGGGCCGAGGACGACCCCTGCCAGGACCCGCAGATCGTGAAGGCGCCGGAGAAGCAGACGCTGTCCCCGTCGGGCGCGGACGGCGACACCATCAAGAAGATCAAGGCCCGGGTGGGCGACAAGCGCAAGCTGATCGTCGGCGTGGACCAGAACAGCTACCGCTGGGGCTACCGCAACCCGAACGCCGGCACCAGCGGTGAGCTGGAGGGCTTCGACATCGACCTGGTGCACCGGATCGCCGCCGAGATCCTCGGCGACCCGAACGCGGTGCTGTTCAAGGCGATCCCCACCAACCAGCGCATCCCGGCGCTCCAAGAGGGCCGGGTCGACATGGTGGTGCGCACGATGACCATCAACTGCAAGCGTCTGGGCCAGGTCGCGTTCTCCGCCCCGTACTTCAAGACCGGCCAGCAGGTCCTCGCCCCCAAGTCCTCGCCGATCAAGGGGTACGACGACACGCTCGCCGGCAAGAGGATCTGCACGGCGGAGGGTTCGACGGCGAACACCACGCTGACGGACGACCAGAAGGCGGGCAAGCTCCCCGCGACGGCGAAGATCGTCGAGCCGGTCCCCAACCAGCTCGACTGCCTCGTACGCCTCCAACTCGGCGAGGTGGACGCCGTGGTGACCGACGGCGCCCTCGCCGCGAGCCAAGCGGCCCAGGACCCGACGGTCCAACTGAAGGGCGAGCCGTTCACGACCGAGTACTACGGCGTGGCGATGAACCTGAAGGCCGACGATCTGGTACGCCGGGTCAACCAGATCCTGGCGGACTACCGCAAGGACACCGCGAACGGCTGGCAGGCGTCCTACGACAAGTGGCTGTCGGCGACACTGGACAAGGACTCCGCGAAATCGAAGCCGCCGACACCGGCGGAGTACCTCCGCACGGGCTGAGGCAGGCACAGACAGGCACCGCCGGGCAGCTGAACGGCGAGCAACCACCCCCGACAACCAGACCAGCAGCGAGAGGTGATCGATGGGCGTCACGGGACCCCCCGGGCCGGTGATGGACCGGGACGAGGTGGACCGTGCGCTGGCGCGGCTCGGCGCGGAGTACGAGGCGATCGAGACCTCGCTCCTCGCCCTGCAGGACCACTCCGGCCGCAGGCTCCTGGAGGGCGCCGCGCTCACGGGTGTCACCAAGGAGCGCTGGGCGTCCGCGGAGGCGTCGATCACGCTGCTGTGGGCGTACTTCGACGCGTACACGGACGCGTTGCGCAGCGCCCGGGAGATCAGGTCGCGGCGCCGCTGGTCCAGCCGTGAGGACCTGGCGGAGCTGACGGAGCTGCTGCGCGGCGAGTCGGTGACGGTCGCGGGAAGCGCCACGGCGACGGCCAACGCCCCGACCCTGCACGGCGGTTCGGGCAAGCTCAGCGAGCGGTTCAGCCTGGCCACGCTGGTCGACCGGATGAACGAGCTGTACGCGACCTCGCTCGACATGGTGGTCGCCGCCGACGCGGTGTGGTCGGCGCTGCCCGCGCGGATAGATTTACTGGCCGCCGAGCTCCAGCGCACCCGCAAGCTCGCGCACTCGGTGGGCGTCCGCCCGGGCGAGCACCCGGCGGGCGACGACCTGGAGCGCATCACGCGCACGCTGACGCACCTGCGCGAGCAGGTGGTCTCCGACCCGCTCGCCTACTGGAACCCCACCCCGGGCAGCTCGGCCCCGGGCGGCGGCCGTCCGGACACGACGGTGTACGACCGTGAGGCGCGCGCCCTGGAGGACGTACGCCGGGAGATCGACGCAGTGCTGACGGTGCGTCAGGACGCGGAGCAGCGGCTGATCAGGCTCCGTGACGTGCTCTCCCGCGCGGACCGCACGCTCGCCGAGGCCCGGACCGCGCGCGGCGAGGTGCTGGCAAAGATCGCGGCCACGGAGGTGCCGGTCGTCAGCGGTCCGCCGACCGTGCTCCAGGAGCAGCTGGCGACGGCCGCCGAGTACCGCAGACACGCCCAGTGGCACCGCCTGTCCCCGCTCCTGGAGTCCCTGGAGCAGAAGGCGGAGGACGAACTGCTGCGCGCCCGCGAGTCGTTGACCGCGGTCACCCAGCCACTGGCGGTCCGCGCGGAGCTGCGCGGCCGCCTCGACGCGTACAAGGCGAAGGTCGCCCGGCACGGCCTCGCCGAGGACCCGTTCCTGATCGAGCGCTACGACGCGGCGCGCCGCATGCTGTGGAGCGCGCCCTGCGATCTGCGCGTCGCCGAACAGGCCGTGCTGCGCTACCAGCACGCGGCCGCCGAGCTGCTCCGCGCCCCGCGGGTGCCGGAGCAGAGCGGGCCAGAGGACCGTAGGGGGGAGGACCGGGCATGAGTCAGGCAGCACAGCAGACCTGTCAGCGACCGGACTGCGACGGGACGTACGAGGATGTCGGCGGCGGTGAGCTGTACTGCGACACCTGCGGACTCGCGCCGGTGGTGTCGGCCTCCGGCATGGTGAGCTCCCCGCCGACCGGCATGACGGGCGGCGGCAAGGGCTCGCGGGGTTCGGGCAGCGGCAGCGCCCGCTCCGGCAGCAGCCGCAGCACCTCGCGCAGCACGTCCCAGTCGTCGAAGTCCCGGCGCTCGGTGTCGGGGCGCCTGTCCCGCTCCCTGTCGGGCCGTACGACGGGCCGCTCGGTGTCGGTGCGCAGCTCCGGTTCCAGCACCGGGTCGAGCACCCGCGGGCGGCTGGGTGCCGGCCTGGTGCAGGTGCCGAACGTGCCGCGTCCCGACCCGAGCGCGATGGTGCTGGAGAACCCCGAGGTCCCCGAGCGCAAGCGGTTCTGCTCCCGCTCGGACTGCGGTGCGCCGGTGGGCCGCTCCCGCGGCGACCGCCCGGGGCGCACGGAGGGCTTCTGCACCAAGTGCGGCAACCCGTACTCGTTCGTGCCGAAGCTGACGTCCGGCGACATCGTGCACGGCCAGTACGAGGTCGTGGGCTGCCTGGCGCACGGCGGCCTCGGCTGGGTCTACCTCGCCGTCGACCGCGCGGTCTCCGACCGCTGGGTGGTCCTCAAGGGCCTCCTCGACACCGGCGACCAGGACGCGATGGCGGCGGCGATCTCCGAGCGGCGCTTCCTCGCGGAGATCGAGCACGCCAACATCGTGCGGATCTACAACTTCGTGGAGCACCTCGACCAGCGGACGGGTTCGCTGGACGGGTACATCGTCATGGAGTACGTGGGCGGCAAGTCCCTCAAGGAGATCGCCAACGACCGCCGCACCCCGGCCGGCAAGCGCGACCCGCTCCCGGTGGAACAGGCCTGCGCGTACGGCATCGAGGCCCTGGAGGCGCTCGGCCACCTGCACAGCCGCAACCTGCTGTACTGCGACTTCAAGGTCGACAACGCCATCCAGACCGAGGACCAGCTCAAGCTCATCGACATGGGCGCGGTCCGCAGGATGGACGACGACGAGTCGGCCATCTACGGCACCGTCGGCTACCAGGCGCCGGAGGTCGCCGAGGTCGGCCCGTCGGTGGCCTCCGACCTCTACACGGTCGCCCGCACCCTCGCCGTCCTCACCTTCGACTTCCAGGGCTACACGAACGTCTTCGTGGACTCCCTGCCCGACCCCGACAACATCGAGGTCTTCCGCCAGTACGAGTCCTTCTACCGTCTCCTGGTCCGCGCCACCGACCCCGACCCGGCCCGCCGCTTCGCCTCCGCCCAGGAGATGGCGGAGCAGCTGACGGGTGTGCTGCGCGAGGTCGTGTCGCTCCAGACGGGGCGGGCGCGGCCTGCCCTGTCGACGCTGTTCGGGCCCGAACTGCGGCTCACGGACACGGAGTTGTTCCCGAAGCTGGACGGGGAGGTCTCGCGGCTGGGGGCGCGGGTGGTCGTTCCACGACGCTCCGCCCGGGTCGCTCTTCCCGCGGCCGCGGGGGGCGCGGCCGTCCCGGTGTCCGTGGGTGCCGCTGCCGTCCCGGTGCCCGGGGGTGCCGCGGCGTTGGTCAAGCCGGTCGCGACGCCCGCCGCGGCGCTGGCCCTCCCCGTTCCGCGGGTCGATCCCTCCGATCCCAACGCGGGCTTCCTCGCCGGGCTCATGGCGACCGCCGCCGCGGAACTGCTGGGGGCGCTCGCCGCCGCGCCGGCGCCGTCCGTCGAGACGCGGTTGCGGCAGATCCGGGCATGGCTGGAGAACGGCGACGCGCACACCGCGCTGGAGGCGCTGGCGCGGGTCGAGGACGAGCGGCCCGACGACTGGCGGGTGGTCTGGTACCGCGGGGTCGCCGCCCTCGTCACCGGCGATCACGAGGCCGCCGCGCTCGCCTTCGACGCCATCTACGACGCCTTCCCGGGCGAGCCCGCGCCGAAGCTGGCGCTCGGCCTGTGCGCGGAGGTGCTGGGCCAGCTCGACAACGCCGCCGAGTACTACCGCCTGGTCTGGGCGACCGACCCCAGCTATGTCAGCGCCGCCTTCGGGCTCGCGCGGGTCCAGCTCGCCGCCGGCGACCGCGGCAGTGCCGTACGGACCCTGGAGTCGGTGCCGGAGTCGTCCATCCACTACACCGCCGCCCGGGTGGCCGCCGTACGGGCGCGACTGCGTCAACGCACGGCCGCCGCCGGTGACGTACCGTTCCTTGACGACCTGACCGCCGCCGCCGGGCAGGTCGAGGCGCTGGACGCGTACGGACTGGATCCGGCACGCCGGGAGCAGTTGTCCGCCGAAGTCCTCGGCTGCGCGCTGGACTGGGTACTCTCCGGTGGCCAGGGCGCCGACCCGGCCGCCCGCCGGGTGCTGCTCGGCAGCGAGCTGGACGAGCGGGGACTCCGCTTCGGACTGGAGCGTTCGTACCGCACGCTGGCCCGGCTCGCGCGGGGCGGCGAGGAGAGGATCGACCTGGTGGAACGTGCCAACCGTTACCGCCCCCGGACGTGGGTGTAGTTGATGTCGCAGATGCCCCAGCAGGCCGCCCTGACGAACTGCCCGAGCTGCGAGGAGCCGCTCGAGTCGGGTGACCGCTTCTGCGGTGCGTGCGGATACGACCTGTCCGCCGTACCGGCACCTCCCGACGACCACCCGACGCTCGCCGTGAACGGCTCGGCGCCGGTGCCACCGGTCGCCCACGACCCCGCGGGCACCGCCCCCGGCGACCACGGCCTGACCCCACCGGCACCGCCGAGCGGCTCGCCCGTCTCGCCGGCCTCCGGGGTGCGCTTCGACCGGCCCCCGGAGCCCGACGACTATCCGCTCCAGGCGCCGGACCCGCGGGTGGCCGCCGAGACGCCCACGCCGGCGGAGGGCGTGAAGGTGTGCGTGGCCTGCCGCGCGGGCCACGTCGACCTCGACGGGTACTGCGAGAACTGCGGGCACGCCCAGCCGCGCGAGCGCGACCACATGGAGCAGGAGTGCGGCCCGATGGCGGCCGTCAGCGACCGCGGCCTGCGCCACCACCGCAACGAGGACGCCTTCGCCGTCGGCACCGCCGCCCTGCCCGACGGCTCGCCCGCGTCCGTGGCGATCGTCTGCGACGGCGTCTCCTCGGCGACCCGCCCCGACGACGCGTCCCTCGCCGCGTCCCGGGCGGCGAGCGAGGCGCTGCTGACCGCCCTGCCGCGCGGCACCCACCCGCAGCAGGCGATGCACGACGCGATCGTCGCCGCCTCCCGCGCGGTCAACGCCCTGGCCGCCGAACCCCAGACGGCCCGCGAGCACGCCCCGCACCAGAACGCCCCGGCCTGCACCATCGTCGGCGCCGTGGTGACGTCCGGGCTGCTGGTCGTCGGCTGGGTCGGCGACAGCCGCGCCTACTGGGTGCCGGTGGACCGCAGTTCGCTGCCGGCCCGTCTCACCGAGGACGACTCGTGGGCCGCGCAGATGGTCGCGGCGGGCCTGATGAACGAGGCGGAGGCGTACGCCGACGAGCGCGCCCACGCGATCACCGGCTGGCTCGGCGCGGACGCCTACGAACTGGAGCCGCACACCGCTTCCTTCAAGCCGGACCGGCCGGGTGTAGTGGTGGTGTGCACCGACGGACTGTGGAACTACGCGGAGGCCGCCCAGGAGATGGCCGAGGCCGTACCGCTCGACGCCGCCGTCCGCCCCCTGCACGGCGCCCAGGTCCTGGTCGGTCACGCGCTGGACGGCGGCGGCCACGACAACGTAACAGTGGCCCTCGTGCCGTTCCCCGCCCCGTCTCAGGGGGCAGGATCGGCCTGAGGCCGATTCGTACGGGGATGCCTCGCAGGACCGGAGGGGACCGGTCCGCACACAGTCGTATGCCCTGCAACCGTGGGGTTCTCAAGGGGGATTCGATCAGGCATGGCCAATTTCTCGAAGTCCAACGTGCCGCAGTTCTCGGTCGACGTGTACCAGAACGAGTACCTGCCGGAGGGCGGCCGCGAGGTCAACGCCATCGTCACGGTGAGCGCGACCGGCGGTGGCACCATCGGCACCGCGGTCGGGGCGCCCCATCTCTACACGCCGGGACAGGGCCCGGACGCGGCCGTGGCGATCATGGTCGACTGCTCGGGGTCGATGGACTACCCGCCGACCAAGATGCGCAACGCGCGTGACGCCACGGCCGCAGCCGTCGACACCCTGCGCGACGGCGTGCACTTCGCGGTGATCGGCGGCACGCATGTCGCCAAGGAGGTCTATCCGGGCGGCGGGCGGCTCGCGGTCGCCGACGCCACCACCCGCGAGCAGGCCAAGCAGGCCCTGCGCAAGCTCAGCGCGGGCGGCGGCACCGCCATCGGCACCTGGCTGCGGCTCGCCGACCGGCTGCTGTCCTCGGCGGACGTCACCATCCGGCACGGCATCCTGCTCACCGACGGCCGCAATGAACACGAGTCACCCGAGGACCTCAAGGCGGCCCTCGACTCCTGCGCCGGGCGCTTCACCTGTGACGCACGGGGCGTGGGCACCGACTGGGAAGTGAGTGAAGTCACAGGCATCGCCTCGGCGCTGCTCGGCACCGCCGACATCGTCGCCGACCCGGCCGGACTCGCCGCCGACTTCACGCAG
>NZ_KQ948423.1:705716-1128313 GCF_001514065.1 Streptomyces antibioticus
ATGATGGAGACGGCGATGGGCAAGGAGGTCGCCGACGTCTCCTTGCGGGTGTGGACGCCGGTCGGCACCACCATCAAGTTCGTCAAGCAGGTCGCGCCCACCGTCGAGCAGTTGACCGACCGCCGCACCGAGGCGGGCCCGCGCGCCGGGGACTACCCCACCGGCTCCTGGGGAGACGAGTCCCGTGACTACCACATCTGCGTGGAAGTACCGGTCGCGAACCTCGGCCAGGAGATGCTGGCCGCCCGGGTCTCGCTCGTCATCCCCCAACCCGACGGCACCGCACAGAACTTGGGCGCCCAGGGGCTGGTACGGGCGGTGTGGACCGACGACATGGTCGCCTCGACGTCGATCAACCCCCAGGTAGCCCACTACACCGGTCAGGCCGAACTGGCGCAAGCCATCCAACAAGGCCTCGATCTGCGCAAAGCGGGCGATATGGATGGAGCAACGGCCAAACTGGGCCGGGCCGTTCAGCTCGCAAGCGCTTCCGGCAACGCCGATACTGCGAAACTGCTTGCGAAGGTGGTGGACGTGGTCGATGCCGCGACAGGTACTGTGCGGTTGAAGGCGAAGGTCGAGGAGGCCGACGAGATGACTCTCGAGACCCGGTCCACAAAGACTGTTCGTGTAAAGAAGTAAAGAAAAAGCAGACAGAAGCGACCGAGAAGTCTCCTTACGTGAGAGGGGGAAGCGCCGACATGCCGACCTGCCCGAACGGACACCAGTCGGGTTCCGACGACTGGTGCGAGGTCTGCGGTCACCGCATGGCCGGTGCCGTGCCTCCGCCCCCTCCCCCGCCGCCCCCCGGTGGCGGCTACGGCTTCCCGCCGCCCCCGCCGGGCGCCGGCGGCCAGCCCGGACGCTCGCATCTGTCCGCCGTGCCGGACCCCGAGCCGGAGCTCTGCCCGCAGTGCCGCACGCCCCGCGAGGGCGGTGCGCCGTTCTGCGAGGAGTGCCGGTGGAACTTCCTGACGAACACGGCGACCTCGTACACCCCGGCCGCCCCGCGCCCGCCGGCCCCCGGCCCGGGCGTCCGCTTCCAGGGCCCGCCGCCGGGTGCGTCGTACGGCGGCGGTGACTCGTACGAGTACCAGGGCTCCCGCCCGTCCCAGATGAACCGCCCCGCCGAGCCGATCCCGCCCTTCGGCAGCGAGCGCCAGGGCCCGGGCGGCCCGGACGGGCCGAACGGTCCCGGCGGCGGCTTCGGCGGCCAGGGTGGACCTGGCGGCCCCGGCGGCCCTGGTGGTCCCGGCGCGTTCGGCGGCCCCGGCGGTCCCAACGGCCCTGGCGGCTTCGGCGGCACCAATGCCCCCAACGGTCCCGGCGGACCCGGTGGGCCCAACGGCCCCGGTGGTTACGGAACGCAGGGCGGCCCGGGTGGCCCCGGCGGGCCGAACGGGCCCGGCGGCTTCGGGACGCAGGGTGGGCCCGGCGGTCCTGGTGGCCCCGGCGGGCCCGGTGGCCAGGGCGGCCCGAACGGCCCCGGCGGCTTCGGGCCCCAGGGCGGCCCCGGCGGCTACGGCTACCCGCAGCCCGGCTCCACGCAGCCCCCGTCCGGCCCCGGCGGCCCCTCCCCCTTCGGCAACGACCCCTCCCGTCCGGTCCCGCCCCCGCCGGGCCCGACACCGCCCGCGGGACCCGGCGGTCCCGGCGCCCCGTCGGCGTTCTCGCCGTCCGGTCCGCCCGCCCCGCCCGCCTTCCCGCAGGAGACGAACCGGCAACAGCCCGGCGGCCCGTCCTTCGGCGGCGGCGAGGACGACTGGGTGATCTCCCCGCCGTCCTCCTCCGCCCCCGGCGGCCCCGGTGGTGCCCCCGGCGGCTACGGCTACCCGCAGCCCGGCTCCACCCAGGCCCCGCCCGGCCCCGGCTTCCAGCAGCGGCCCGCCGGACCGGCGACCTGGACGGCGACCATCGGCCCGGACCGCGAGTACTTCATGGCGATGATGCAGCGTTCGGGTCCCGAGGCCGCGGGTCTCAACCTGCCCGCGTACTCGCCCGAGCAGCAGCGCACGCTCACCGGCAACCAGGTCACCATCGGCCGCCGCCGGCACTCCACCGGCGACACCCCGGACATCGACCTGTCGGTGCCGCCGGAGGACCCGGGCGTCTCGCACCAGCACGCGGTGCTGGTGCAGCAGCCCGACGGCTCCTGGGCGGTCGTCGACCAGAACTCGACGAACGGCACGACGGTCAACGGCGCGGAGGAGCCCATCCAGCCCTTCGTCCCGGTGCCGCTCCAGGACGGCGACCGGGTGCACGTGGGCGCCTGGACGACGATCACGGTCCGCCGCGGATAGGACGACATCTCAGGGCAGCCGGAGGGGCCAGGCGTACGGCCCCTCCGGATCGTCCAGCCACGCCCACTCGTCCCCGCCGCTCACCGTGAGGCCGTACCGCCTGCGCGGCGGCTGCCCCTCCCGCTCCCAGAGCTGATACGCCTCCTGCGGCACCAGGCTGCCCCGGCTGAGGTCCAGCAGGAAGCGGAACAGCTCGTGCTCCCGCGCCTGGCGCGGCACCCCGCCCAGCGAGGCGGGCTCCGGCTCCGGCCGCCCCTCGCCGCGCAGCGGCACGAAGTAGGCGGGCGTGTGCAGGAAGCGTCCCTCGGCGTACCCCGTGTCCCGGACGGTCAGCAGGATCAGACCGGTGGCCAGCGGGGCCAGGACGCGGGCGCCCGGGTTGCACTGGACGAGCCAGGCCGGCGGGATCGAGGTCAGGGCGCAGGTCGCGATGATCCGGTCGAAGGGGGCCCGCTCGGGCACCCCGCGGGCGCCGTCACCGGTGACGACGACCGGACGGTGGCCGGCGGCGGCCAGATGCTGCCGGGCCGCCTCGGTGATGTCCGGCTCCAGGTCGACGGTGGTGACGAGGTCGTCGTCGCCGAGCCGGTGGGCGAGCAGCGCCGCGTTGTATCCCGTACCGGCACCGATCTCCAGGACCCGGTCGCCGTCCTCGACCTCCAGCGCGGCCAGCATCATCGCCATGAGGGAGGGCTGGCTGCTGGAGGAGACCAGTTCGCCGTCGCGCATCCGGGTGGCCAGCGGGGTGTCGGCGTAGGCGCCGCGCACCCAGCGTTCCCGGCCGCGGGCGTCGGGGCTCTCGCCCCAGCGGCGTTCGTAGCCGCCCCGGACGCCGACGTAGTAGTACGGCACGAACAGATGCCGCGGCACGGCCGCGAAGGCCTCCCGCCACACCGGGTCCTCCGCCCATGCCCCGCTCGCGTCGATCCGGTCCACGAGCTCGGCCCGCGCCTCGGCGGCCAGTTCTTCCAGGTCCTTGTGGACAGCGTGCGCACCCATACCTCCACTGTCCTGCGGAAGGGTCCTAAGCCCCAAGTCCTGGTTCCCCTCGTCTGAGACCATGGAGCGGTGACAGAGATTCGGCGCGGCACGCTTCAGACGGAGACCTTCTACGAGCAGGTCGGCGGGGAGGAGACCTTCCGCCGCCTCGTGCACCGTTTCTACGAGGGTGTGGCCGAGGACCCGCTCCTGAAGCCCATGTACCCCGAGGAGGACCTGGGCCCGGCCGAGGAGCGGCTGGCGCTCTTCCTCATCCAGTACTGGGGCGGTCCGACGACGTACAGCGAGAACCGCGGCCACCCCCGGCTGCGGATGCGGCACGCCCCGTTCCAGGTGGACCGGGCGGCGCACGACGCGTGGCTGAAGCACATGCGGGTGGCCGTGGACGAGCTCGGCCTGTCCGAGGAGCACGAGCACACGCTGTGGAACTACCTGACGTACGCGGCGGCCTCGATGGTGAACACCGAGGGCTGATCCCGGCGCACGGACGCTGAGTCCCGAATTCCGGTCGTACGACGCCGAATTCCGATCACGATCCGGTCAAGTCCGGCGCACAACCGCTTACTCGCCCCACTCCCCTCTGACAGCATCGCCAGCATCGCCCGCAGGTCTGGACAACGCGACGGACCGCGGCGGGGGTTGACGGTCACGACGGGGGTCGGGTGACGGGGTGGCGTGGTACGGGGGGTTCGCGAGGTTCGTCCTTCAGCGGGCGCGGGCGCATCGCCCGCTGCTCGCCGCCGCGCTGCTGACCGTCCTGCTGACGACGGCGGTCCTGGCGACGCTCGCCGCGTACTCGGGCGCGATCGGCGACGCCGCGCTGCGCCACTCGCTGGCGGACTCCCGCAATGCCGCCGACGCCGCCCTGGTCGTCAAGGCCGACGTCCCGGCCGCGTCCCGTGCCGCCGCCGACACCGCCGTACGCGAAGACGCCCGCAAGACCTTCGACGGGCTGCCGGTCACCGTACGGACGCTGCTGAAGTCCGGCCCGTACGCGCTGCCCCGCTCGCTCCGGCCGCCCGCCGAGCGGTCCGGGGACCCGGATCTCACCCACTTCGCGGCCCTGGACCCCTCCCAGGTGCGGATCACGGACGGCCACGCGCCGGCCGCGGCCGGCGAGGTGGCGCTGCCGCGGAGCGCCGCCCGGCTGCTGAAGCTGAAGCCGGGCGCCCGTCTCACCCTGGTCGACCGCCTCGGCGGCCCGAAGGTGAAGATCCACGTCGTCGGCCTCTACCGTCCCGCCCGCGCGGACACCCCGTACTGGCAGCTCCTGGACGATCTCCACGGCCGCGGTGTCAACAAGCTCGACTTCACCACCTACGGCCCCCTCCTCGCCGCCCCCGAGGCCCTGACCGGCGGCAAGGTCAGCGCCGGGCCCTCGGCGTGGCTGGCGACCGCCGACTTCTCCACCCTGACGACCGGCCGGATCGGCGCCCTGCGCGAGGCGGCCCGCGACGGCAGCGCGGCGCTGCGCGACGAGGCCGCGCTCAGCGGCACCACCGCCGCGCACACCGATCTGCCGACCGTCCTCGACCGCGTCGACCGCTCGCTGCTGGTCTCCCGCTCCACCCTGCTGATCGTCGCGCTCCAGCTGGTGCTCCTCGCGGGCTGTGCGCTGCTGCTGGTGGCCCGGCTGCTGAGCGCCGAGCGCGCGGGCGAGACCCGGCTGCTCAGGGCGCGCGGTGCCTCCCGGCCGCGGGTCGCGGGGCTCGCCGCACTGGAGGCGCTGCTGCTCGCGGTGCCCGCGGTGGCGTGCGCGCCGCTGCTGGCGGGGCCGCTGACCCGGCTGCTGGCCGGGCAGGGCGCGCTGTCCCGGATCGGACTTGAGGTGGACGTGCCGGCGGCCGGGTCGTTCGCGGTGTGGCTGGTCGCGGCGGCGGTGGCGCTGGGCTGTGCGCTGGCGGTGACGCTGCCCGCGCTGACGTCGTCCGTCGCGATCGGACGGGCCCGCCCGCTGCCGGGCGCGCTGCGTTCGGGCGCGGACGTGGGGCTGCTGGTGGTGGCCGGGGTGGCGTACTGGCAGCTGGGCCGGCAGACGACGGGCGCGGTGACCGGCGACAGCTCGGGCACCCTGGGCGTCGACCCGCTGCTGGTCGCCGCTCCCGCCCTCGCGCTGCTCGCCGGTACGGTCCTCACCCTGCGGCTGCTGCCGCCGCTGGCCCGGCTCGCCGAACGCCGGGCCGCCGCCGGCCGCGGTCTCGCCGGGGCCCTCGCGGGCTGGCAGATCGGGCGGCGTCCGATGCGCGGCGCGGGGCCGGTGCTGCTGCTGGTGCTCGCCGTGGCGCTGGGCGTGCTGGCGATCGGGCAGGGCGCCTCCTTCGACCGCTCGCAGGACGACCAGGCCGACTTCCGCGCGGGCGTCCCGGTGCGGGTCCTGGCCAACGGCGAGGACGATCTCGGCCGCACCGACGCCTACGCCGCCGTCCCCCACGTACGCGAGGCCGCGCCGGCCGCCCGGACCGAACTGCCCCTGTCCGGCGGCCGTTCGGCGACCGTGCTGGCCCTGGACACCGCGCACGCGGCGGACTCCGTACTGCTGCGCCGGGACCTGTCCGCCGAGCCGGTACGGCCCCTGCTGGCCGGCCTCGGCCCGAAGCGGGCGTCGGCCGGGGCGGCCGTCCCCGCGGGCAGCGCCCGCCTGCGCCTGACGGCGACCCTGCGCGGCGCGGCACCGGGCACGAGTGCCGACGTGACGGTCACCCTGGAGGACCGCTACGGCACCCCGTACCGGCTCCCGGCCGGGTCCCTCGCGGCCGACGGCCGCCAACACGCGCTGGAACTGGCGGTACCGCCGGGGAAGTTGCTGCTGACCGACGTACAGCTGGTGCTGCCGGTGCCGCGTGGGCGGGCGGAGCAACAGCGTTTCTCCCTGGACGCGGTGACCGCTGTGACGGCTCAAGGTTCCGAAAGGCGGGTCGAGTTGCCCACGGCCTGGACGGCCCGCACCCTCAGCGACAACACCTCGGAGTTCCCGGACCGCAGCAACGCGCCCGCCCCGCCCCGCGTGAGCGGGTCGGCCGTGGCGTACGGCACCGGTTACGTCCCGCGCGAGGACACCTGGACCCTGGCCTCGCTGACGGTCCGTCTCCAGGTCACACAGCCCGCGGCACCGCAGATCACCGCCGTCGCCACCGACCGCTTCCTCGACTCGGCGGGCGCCCGCACCGGGCAGCGCGTGGACGTGACGTTCGGCGGCCGGTCGCTGCCGGTGCGGATCGTCGCCGCGGTCCGGGCGCTGCCGACGACGGGCAGCGAGACCGGCGGGGCGCTGCTGGTGGATCTGCGGGCCGTGAACCGGGTGCTGGAGGCGAAGTACGGCGAGAGTGCCACGCCGACGGAGTGGTGGCTGGAGACGGACCGGCCGTCCTCGGTCGCCGCGGCGCTGCGGGCCCGCCCGGACCTGGACCCCGCGCAGGTCGTCGTCCGCGACGAGATCGCCGGGGAGCTGCGCGACGACCCGTTCGGGGCGGGGCCGGAGGCGGCGTTCACCGCGGCGGCCGGGGTGGCGGCGGCGCTGGCCGCGCTCGGCTTCGCGGTCAGCGCCACGGGCTCGCTGCGGGAGCGGGACTCCGAGTTCGCGGTGCTGCGCGCCCTGGGCGCCCCACGCCGCCGACTGGCCCGCACCATCGCCGTCGAACAGGGCGTCCTGGTGACGCTGGCGCTGCTCGTGGGCGCCGCGCTGGGCACGGTCCTGGCCCGGGCGGTGATCCCGCTGATCCTCCTGACGTCCGACGCGACCCGTCCCGTACCGGAGGTACTGGTGGAACTGCCGGTGGGACGGATGGCCCTGCTGCTGGCGGCGGTCGCGGCGACACCGCTGGCCGTCACCGCCGTCCTCGCGCTGCGGCGGGCGAATCCACTGGTGTCGCTGCGGCAGCAGGGAGGAGAGTGACATGGCCGCCACGCCTTCCGGTCGGGCCTCGGGGGTGGTCGCCCCTTGGGTCCGTACCCGGCTGCGCACCGCTCCCGGCACGGCCCTCGCCCTCGCCCTGCTGGTGGCGCTGACCGCCTGCCTCGCCGCCGCCCTGCCTCGCGCCCTGGACCGGTACGCGGACGCGGGCCTGCACCGGGCCGTCGAACGGGCCGGCGCCGACCGCACCTCGATCCAGCTGTACGCCCAGCCCGAGTACGGCCTCGTCTCCGAGCAGGACCTGCGTCCCGCCACCCTGAGCGAGCAGTACGAGAAGATCCTGGCCACGGTCGAGAAGCCGCTCGTCGCCGACCGCCACCAGTCGACGTACGGCGTGCGCACCTCCACCAACATGGAGGTCCCGGACCCCTGGCTGCCGCGGCCGACCGGCACGCCCGCGCAGGTCACCCTGGTCGCCCAGCAGGGCCTCGCCGGCCACGTCCGCTCGGTGGAGGGCCGGCTGCCGCGCGGGCCCGCCGCCCCGGCCGACGCGACGACGCCGGAGGTGGAGGCCGCGGTCAGCGCCGCGACCGCCAAGTCCCTGCACATCAAGGTCGGTTCGGTCATCCACGTGCCCGGCGAGTCGCGCGCCCCGCTGGCCGTACGGGTCACCGGCATCGTCACCCCCCGCGACCCCTCCGGGGCCTTCTGGTCCGGTCAGCCGCTCCTCCGCAAGCCCGCCCTGATCCGGATGCCGGGTCCGAGCTCGGACGCCGACAAGTTCTGGCTCGGTGCCCTGCTGCTCGCCCCCGAATCGGCGCCCGCGATGCTGGGCACCCCCGGAAACCCCTGGCGCTACTGGCAGTTGGCGCCCGCGATGGGCTCCCTGCACGCCTACGACGTGGAGCGCCTCAAAACGGCCGTCGCCTCCCTGGAGTCCGGCCCGGCCCTCCAGCAGGCCCGCTCGGTCACCGGCGGCCTCATGGACACGGACACCGATCTGAGCGAGGTCCTGACCGCCTACTCCCGGCTCCGCGAGGGCGTCTCCCCGCTGGTCGCGGTGGCCGCGGTCGGCGCCGGTACGGTCGCCGCGGTCGTCCTGCTCATGTCGGGGGGCCTCGCCGCCGACCGCCGCCGCACCGAACTCGCCCTGCTGCGCGCCCGCGGCGCGTCCCTGCGCGGCCTCGCCGGACGCCTCCTCGCCGAGACGGCCACGGTCGCCGTACCCGCCGGCGCCCTCGGTCTGGCGGCGGCCGTGCTGGCGATCCCCGAGGGCAGAGCCACGTACGCCGTCGCCGCGGCGGCCGCCGTCACGGCCGTGGCCTGCGCCGCGCTCCCGCTGCGCGCGGCGGTGGCGCACCGGGCCGTCCGGGTGCACACCGGCCGCGAGGACGTGGCGACGCTACGACCGTCCCGGCGCCGTACGGTGGCGGAGCTGACGCTGCTCGTGCTGGCCGTGGCGGCGGTGGAGACCCTGCGCAGACGAGGCTCGTCCGGCGATGAACTGGCCTATGTCGCACCGGCGTTGACGGGCGTGATCGCGGCCCTGGTGCTGGTCCGCCTCTACCCGTTCCCGCTGCGCGGCCTGGCCCGCCCCGCCGGCCGCCTGCGCGGGGCGGTCGCCCACCTCTCCCTGGCCCGCGCGGGCCGTACCTCCGCCTCGGCGGTCCTGCCCCTGCTGGCCCTGCTGACCGCCCTGACCACGGCGGCCTTCGGCGGCTCGGTCCTGACGGGCGTCTCCGAGGCCCGCGACCAGGCGGCGCTGCTGGCGGTGGGCGCGGACGCCCGCGTCGACGCGGACGGACCGCTGCCGCCGGGCCTCGCGGACCGGCTCCGCCGCGCGCCCGGGGTGGCCGCCCTGACCGAGGTGAGCATCGCGTACCAAGCGAAGCCGACGGACGGCAGGGTGTCGGTACCGCTGGTGGGCGTGGAACCGGACGGATACGCGAAGTTGGCGGCAAGGACGGCCCTGGGCCCTTACGCCAAGGACGAGTTGACCGGCACCCGCCCCGGCGGCGTCCTCCCCGCCCTGGCCTCCCCCTCCGTCGCGAAGACGTACGGCACCCGCCCCTTCCCCGTCCTCCTGGAGGACGGCACGACGACGATCACCGTCCGCATCACGCTCGTACGGGAACGGACGCCGGCGGTGAACGGCTCGGAGTTCCTCGTGGTGGACAGATCGGCCTTGAGCGGCGTTTCGGCACGCCCGACCACGATGCTGCTGACGGGCGCGGGGCTGTCCGGCGCGGACCTGCGCGAGGCCGTCCACGACGCCGGCCACGTCCGGACACGGTCCGAGGAGCGGGCACGGTACGTCAACTCCCCCCTCCAGTCGGGCGCCGAGGACATCTACACGGCAGCGGTGGCGGCGGGCGCCGGCTACGCCGTCCTGGCCCTCCTCCTCTCCCTCCTGCGCGCGGCCCCGGAACGCACGGCCCTCCTGGCCCGCCTCCGCACGATGGGCCTCACCCGGCCCCAGGGCCGCCGCCTCCTGATCCTGGAATCCCTGCCCCAGGCCATCCTGGCAGCGGCGGGCGGCATCCTGACGGGCTGGGCGACGGTCCACCTCCTGTCCCCGGGCATCGACCTGACGACCATCGCCCTGGCCACCGCGCCCTCCACCCCGGGAGGGGCACAACTGCGCACGTCCCCCGCGTCCCTGGCCATCCCGGCGACCGCGGTCGTACTGGTGACGGTGGGGGTGGCGGGGGTCCAGGCGTGGTGGTCGGGGAGACGGGGGTCGGTGACGGAGTTGCGGGCGGGGGACGCACGATGACTGTTGACGTCCGGTTCGGCAACGCCCCCAAGGGGCGCGGGGAACTGCGCGACCAGCCACGACGACGCCGCAGTCGACCCTCCACCCGCCGCCCTAGCTGCGGGCAGTCGTGCCGCTTGGGCGGCACCCGGCCCAAAGACAGGGGCACCCCGCCAGCGCGGGCGAGTGAATCCCACCCCACCTCAGCCCCCACCCAGGCCAGCGCCCAACGGAGGCCCCAGTGACCACCAACCCCACCCTCGCCGACCTGACCACCAAGGCCACCGCAGCCCGCAACACCCCCACCTACGGTCACGACGCCCTGATCACCTGCGACCGCCTGGTCCGCATCTTCACCACGGACGGCATAGAGGTCCAAGCCCTCCAAGGCCTCGACCTCCTGGTCCGCGAGGGCGAACTCATGGCCCTGGTAGGCGCGTCCGGCAGCGGCAAGTCCACTCTCATGAACATCCTCGCCGGCCTGGACACCCCCACCGCAGGCGCCGCCCGCGTCGCCGGCCACGACCTCCTCACCATGACCGCGAAGGACCGCCTCGCCTACCGCCGCAAGACCGTCGGCTTCGTCTGGCAGCAGACCGCCCGCAACCTGCTCCCCTATCTCACCGCGGCCCAGAACATCACGCTCCCGATGCAGCTCTCCGGCGCCACCCGCACCCGCACCACCCGCAAGGCGAAATCCGAACGCGCCCTGGAACTGCTGGAGTTGCTGGGCATCGCGGACTGCCGCGACCGCCACCCCCACCAGATGTCCGGCGGCCAGCAGCAACGCGTCGCGATAGCCGTCGCCCTCGCCAACGCCCCCGCGGTCCTCCTCGCCGACGAACCCACCGGCGAACTCGACTCCCAGACCGCGGAACAGATCTTCGCCGCGTTCCGCACCGCGAACGAACAACTCGGCACGACCATCGTGATCGTCACCCACGATCAGACGGTGGCCGCCGAGGTCCGCCGCACGGTCGCCATCAGGGACGGCCGCACCTCCACGGAGGTCCTGCGCCGCAGCGAGGTCGACGCGACGACCGGCCACGAGACCGTCGTGGCCCGCGAGTACGCCATGCTCGACCGCGCCGGCCGCCTCCAACTCCCCGCCGAGTACACCGAGGCCCTGGGCATGCGCGACCGCGTGGCCCTGGAACTGGAGCCGGACCACATCGGCATCTGGCCGGACGACAGCGACCACAGCTGACCGGCGGCAGGGGCGCTCAGCGCACGCTGACGCCGAACGCCCCGAGTCCCGCCCGCCGCACGGCGATCGACCCGTACGGCGTACGCAGCCGCAGCCACGCGCCGCAGGACAGCAGCGCCAACTCCCCACCACCGCGCAGGAATCCGAGCGACTGCGCGGCATGCACGGCCCGCACCGGCAACTCCGTCTCCCCGACGGTCCGGGACCAGATCTCCCGCCCGACCCGGTCGAGTTCGGCACGGGTACGACTCTCCGGCGCCAACTCCTGGGTACGGGCCCGGAATTCGGCGACCCCGGCGCTCACCATGCCTCGCAGGGCATCAGGCGGGGGCAGTCCGGCGACGACCTGCCAGCCACCGCGCGGCGGCAGCACCCCCGCCCACGGCGGCCCCGTCACCGCCGCCGGCACCCCGGCCGTGGCGGCAGCCTCGTCGACGGACTCCAGCAACTCCCCCGCCGACACGGTCACATCGAGCGTGACAGCGAGCCCGTCCTCGTACGGCTTGGCCAGCCGTACCGCGCGGATCGCCAGTACCTCGAAGGACGGCGGCCGCCCGAACACGGCGAGCGCGGTCCCGGCGGCCTGGAGCCGCACGGCGGCCCCGCGGTCGTAATGCAGCAGACGGGAGAGGAAGGCCGCGAGATCCGCCGCCTCCCCCTCGTCGGCCAGGTGGAGCACCGTCATGCGGCGACGGCCTCCTCCTCGTCGTCGTCCCGGTACCCCTCCAGGAACTCCCGCTCCTCGGAGGTGATCCGGCGCGGCCGCTGAGTCTCGAAGTCGAACGGCACGATGACCGTCGAGGCCCGCACGTACACCAGGTCGTCGTCCTTCACCTCGTACGCGATGGTGAAGGACGCCGCCCTTATCTCCGTGACCCACAGCTCGATGTCCACGGGCGTGTGCCGGTGGACGAGCTGCCGCTTGTAGTCGATCTCATGGCGCGCCACCACGGACCCCTGCTTGAAGTCCTTCTCCGGGCGGAACAGGAAGTCGATACGGGCTTCCTCCAGGTAGCGGAGGAAGACCACGTTGTTGACGTGGCCGTACGCGTCCATGTCCGCCCAGCGCAGCGGGCAGTGGTAGAGGTGCCGCAAGACCGATCAGCCCCGGGTCAGCTTCTTGTAGGTGGCACGGTGCGGACGCGCGGCGTCCGGCCCGAGCCGCTCGATCTTGTTCTTCTCGTACGACTCGAAGTTGCCCTCGAACCAGAACCACTTGGAGTCACCCTCGTAGGCGAGGATGTGCGTGGCCACCCGGTCCAGGAACCACCGGTCGTGGGAGACGACCACGGCCGCACCCGGGAACTCCAGCAGCGCGTTCTCCAGCGAGCCGAGGGTCTCGACGTCGAGGTCGTTGGTCGGCTCGTCGAGGAGCAGCAGGTTGCCGCCCTGCTTGAGGGTGAGCGCGAGGTTGAGGCGGTTGCGCTCACCACCGGAGAGCACCCCGGCGGGCTTCTGCTGGTCGGGACCCTTGAAGCCGAAGGCGGACACATACGCCCGCGACGGCATCTCGACCTGACCCACGTTGATGTAGTCCAGCTCGTCGCTGACGACGGCCCAGAGGGTCTTCTTCGGGTCGATGTTCTCGCGGCTCTGGTCGACGTACGAGATCTTGACGGTCTCGCCGACCTTGATGGAGCCGGAGTCCGGGGTCTCCAGACCCTGGATCATCTTGAAGAGCGTGGTCTTGCCGGCACCGTTGGGACCGATGACACCGACGATGCCGTTCCTCGGCAGGCTGAAGCTCAGATCATCGATGAGGAGCTTGTCGCCGAAGCCCTTGCTGAGGTTGTTGACCTCGACGACGATGCTGCCCAGGCGCGGACCCGGCGGGATCTGGATCTCCTCGAAGTCCAGCTTCCGCATCTTGTCCGCCTCGGCGGCCATCTCCTCGTACCGCGCGAGACGGGCCTTGGACTTGGCCTGACGCCCCTTGGCGTTGGACCGCACCCACTCGAGCTCTTCCTTGAGCCTCTTCGCCCGCTTGGCGTCCTTCTGGCCCTCGACCTTGAGACGGGTCTGCTTGGTCTCGAGGTACTTGGAGTAGTTGCCCTCGTAGCCGTGCAGCCGGCCGCGGTCGACCTCGCAGATCCAGCCGGCCACGTTGTCCAGGAAGTACCGGTCGTGAGTGACGGCGACGATGGTGCCGTCGTACTTGGCGAGGTGCTGCTCCAGCCAGTTCACCGACTCGGCGTCGAGGTGGTTGGTGGGCTCGTCGAGCAGCAGCAGGTCGGGGGCCTCCAGCAGCAGCTTGCACAGCGCCACACGTCGCCGCTCACCACCGGAGAGGTTGGTGACGGCCCAGTCGCCGGGCGGGCAGCCCAGCGCGTCCATGGCCTGCTCCAGCTGAGCGTCGAGGTCCCACGCGTTGGCGTGGTCGAGCTCCTCCTGCAGCTTGCCCATCTCGTCGAGCAGCGCGTCGGAGTAGTCGGTCGCCATGAGCTCGGCGATCTCGTTGAACCGGTCGAGCTTGCCCTTGACCTCGGCGACACCCTCCTGGACGTTCTCCAGGACGGTCTTGTCCTCGCTGAGCGGCGGCTCCTGCAGCAGGATGCCGACGGTGTACCCCGGCGACAGGAACGCGTCACCGTTCGAGGGCTGCTCCAGCCCCGCCATGATCTTCAGAATGGTCGACTTACCGGCACCGTTCGGGCCGACCACACCGATCTTCGCGCCGGGCAGGAAGTTCAGCGATACGTCGTCAAGGATGACCTTGTCGCCGATTGCCTTGCGCGTCTTGCGCATGGTGTAGATGTACTCAGCCAAGAGAAACCGTCCGGCAGCTTGAAATCTGGCAGTGGGCAGATACACCCCATCTTGCCCGAGGTCCACCCTCGGGTGGTAACCCGTTTGGTCGGGGGGCTGTGACCTGGGGGTTTGTCGTCGGCGCCGGTAGATCGACTGTCACTTTCGGTTGTCGTCGAGTGGCCTCGGGGAGCGTCGGACGGCCCAGGGACGGCCCAGCCACGAGCGTCCGGCCCAGGCGGCCGACCTACTCAGCACGTGGCGGCAGCGGAACACGGGAGCCGACCATCACCCGATGCAGGTCGACAGGACCCAACCCGTCATCACGGCCAACCTCGGCTCTGATGTGGGCAAAGACGCAGGCAAGGCTGTACACCGACCGTGGGTCGTCAGTACTGAAGCCACCTCGCTCCTCCAACTCGGCCATAAGCGAGCCGATCTTCTCGTCCCCATACATAGCCAGTCGGAACTTGGCCGAGATCCAGAGACCCAAGGCAGCGGTCCGCTGCTCCTCCAGGACTCGACGCCTCTCTTCTGTGAGTGCTGGGGAACGTAGCGCGATCTCGCTCTGACTGTGATCGATAAGCCCCCGCCAAGCATCCTGACATGCGTCGACAAGCAGCTGAACGCTCCGCTTCCGCTCTTCAAGCCTCCTGCTCGCTCGAATCTGCAGAAGGGCAACGATCACAGCAGAGCTGAAGGTCACTGCGGCAGCAGCGACGGTGGCATTGACCACGACATCCAAGGAGTCCATCCGAACGTCATACATCGATCATGGCTCTGATGTCCCTGGAAGCAGAGAGATACGCAGGGCCTTGGCATCCGCCTTGGACGTGCAGAAGCCTCTACGAGAGTTGCAAGGGCCAGCGGCGGACTGCTGGCCGCTCGGATTGGCGTGGTCCGCTGCCGTACGCGAGGACCTCACCGCTTGGTGGCACGAGTTGCATCGCGCCGCAACAAATCACCTGCGACGACCGCGCAGCAGATGCCAGAATGAGTCTCATTCTGTCTCGCAAAACAGGGAACTAGAAATGCCAGATCAAGATGCCTCTCTTGTTCGCTTCTTTCTCACACTTCCAGAACCTTTCCCAGTTCCCGACGGGCATGTCTTCCATGGCGTGCCCGGCAAACACGACGAAACCACTCCCCCTCAGTCGGTCGTCCATCTAAGGTTCTTGCAATCTCAAGAAACTTCTCGACGCTACGGCTCATTTTCCGCTACAGCTAGGGCTACTGGGCGCTTTAAGACCATTCCCGAAACGCGAGAGGAAAAGAAGCTCGGAGAGCTGAAAGGGCAATACACGACAGTCGTAGCCACAACGATCGACGTTAGCCGTCCACAGGAGGGGGAATGGGAATCTCCACAGGACGTGCCAGCTGAGCATGACCCGCTGAACCGGTGCCTCCTTCTAATCAGTGAGATCATCCGAACATACCGCGTCGCCTTCGGGGTCTCATGCATAGTCCCAACCTATGAGCTCCTGGACATTTCCGTGCCTTTTCAGCGGGCAAGCGAAATCGTCGTAAGCGAAGACGGGTCGGAAGGTTTCAGTTTTGACGATGCCGATTGGGGCGAGGTTGGAATACTAACGCTGGATCATTTCAACCTACCCGACATTCCGCAGAGCGGCCAGGTCAGCATTCATCACGACCGGATGGGATACTTTGGCGATCTTCTAAATATGAAGAGCCCGCTCTTCTTTTGGCTAGAGCGCTTCATCGAGGCACGCCGCGCTTTTAGCGTAGAGGGACAGTACGGTGCCGCAGTCACTCTGAGCAACACCGCTAGCGAAGTCCTCTTGGACGCTCTTTTGGCCTCTCTGTATTGGGAGGCGGGAAAGAGCCCAGACGACGTATCAGGAATATTCACTGAAGGACGTTTGGCCAAGCGAGTGAAGACCAATTTCTCGGAGCTCCTAGGGGGCAAGTGGGTACTCGACGGTTCGGGCCCCGTAGCCGATTGGTTTCAGAGGTGTTACAAGGTACGCCACAGGGTAGTGCACGGCGGATACAGCCCATCCCGCTTGGAGGCAAAAGCCGCATTGGATTCCGTTCTGGCGCTATCGAACTTTTGCTGGGATAGACTCGCAACGAGCAGAAAGAGGTTTCCTCGAACTGCACTCATGGCCCTTTCGGAAGATGGCCTAACTCGGAGAGGAAAGTGGTGCAGCTTCATGCAGAAGTTTAGTGCCGAGGTAGCGCCAAATGAGGATTCCTGGATTCGTCAGTCACACGAATGGCGGGAGGCTGTCTATGCACATTTGATGGCATCCGAACAGTGATCTATTACCATCCGGAACGCCTAATACAGGGACAGCGGGCGGCGGAGCGGCTTTGGGCTGGAGCTGCTTTGGGGCGAGTGATCATGGCCCCTTAAGCTTCCGGCGAGTCGGGCAGTCTGTGGATCTGCCCGTTAAAGCACGACGTTGGGGCCATGATCTTAGAGGCTCGCCCCAAAGTGGCTGCCTAAAGCCGTGGAGCCGACCGCCCCAGCCACAGAGGGTTTCTCCCGCTCTTTGCCCGCATGCACGCAGCGCGCCGCCGTGGCGCGGCCAGCCGGGGCGAAGACAGAGGCAGGCCGCGCCGTCGAGGCGGCGCGCGCCCGCGCCGTGCGCGGGCCTTGATGAAGTAGGGAAAGTTCTATCCCGCTGGGATGAGGCGCTTGCCGTCATGGCTCTGTATGTGAGGGCCGTTGGCAGTCAAAGCACCTGAGGACCGGACCGCGAAGACCCAGGTCATGCGCTTCGGACCTCGTCGGGGCAACCACCTACGCCGCTAGGTCGCCCGGCGCCTGGCCGTGTTCGAGGTAAACCGGAGCACTCTCAGCGCGGGCCTCGATCGCCGCGAGGATGCGTCGGGCCAGCCGAGGGATCGTGCGATCCGCGATCTCCTGTGGAGCGACGAACCTGATGGCCTTCAGCTCGTCCGCCTGGAGCCGGATTCCCTCCACGAGATCCGTAGGAAGCTCGCCGCCGTCGAACAGGTACAGCACCTTGTCGCCCTCGGCACCGTTGGGCGCCCAGTCGACCGCCAGCAAGCGACCCAGCGCGGGCGTAATCCCCAACTCTTCGCGCACCTCCCGGCTGGCAGCTTGCAACGGGGACTCCCCTGTTTCGACGTACCCCCCGGGAATGTCCCAGTAGTCCTTGTAGGTGGGCTCCACCATGAGGACACGGCCGTCGACATCAAAGAAGAGCGCACCCGCGGCCATGCGCGGATGCGCCATCTTCGCTTCGTGCTCGTTCGCTGCCATGCAGCCGAGCGTACCGACCTAGACCACGTGCAGCCGATCGGCCAGCTCGGCCATGGTCCGGCTCGGCCGTCCCTTCTGGTTGCGGACCCACGTGAGCACCAGCTCGCGGGCCAGATAGTGACTGCGCACCTGCTCAGGGGCCCAGGACTCGGCTTCAAGGATCATGCCCAACGCGTCGTCGATGCGGTTGTGCGCACTCAGTGCACGAGCGACCTCGATGTTGTGCCGAGTCCGCCGCTCCGTGGGCAAGCCGCTCGTGTCGATCCGCGGGCCCAGGTCGACAGCGACCTGCATGTCCCCTAGCTCGCCCGCCGTGGCCACGCGGTGAATGTCGACGTTGGTCGGGCCAAACGCGGTCCACATGTGGTTCGCGTCCCGGCCCAGCTGGCGAGCTGCCTGATCGGCTTCGGCCAGGAACTCGCGCACGGTCGATCGGTCATCCGCTCGGGCGCCCGCCATCGATCCTGCGAGGAAGAGCGTCCCGTAGATCGAGAGGAAGTCAGGACCAGCCCCGTCGAGACCTGGCCTGAGGTAGTCGGCTGCGTCCCCTACGAGCTGCACAGCAGCGTCGAACCGGCCCGTCGTCAGGAGGCAGTGCGCGACTGACCGGAAGAGAGATCCAGTCACCGCAGGGTTGCCGGACTGCTGCGCTGCGCCCAGTCCGCGGTCGGCCGCGATCCAGGCGAGGTCGACTTCGCCCACCTTGCCGAGCACCATGGCGGCGCTCTGGTACGTCAGGGCCAGCAGCTCGTTGGCCTTCTCGCGCTCGGCACCCTCGTAGGCCTGCGCCGCAATGAGCGCGTCCGCCAGCAACAACGGCAGGCGCCGAGTCGCGAAGCCGTAGCGCGAGGCTTGGTAGGCGTCCATTACTTCCGTAACACTGCTGCGCAACTCATCGAGCCGCGTTGGATCTCCCTCGGTCGGGAGTCCCAACAGAGGAGTCAGCTGGCGGTAGTTCATCAGCGCCGACCGAAGCGCCGGCACAGTGCGCTTGCCGCTGTCCTGGGTCCACTCCATGAGTGTCGGCTCGGCGAGCAGATCGCCGAGAGACACGTCGAGTGCATCGGCCAAGCTCTTGATGACCGACAGGCGGTCCAGCTGCAGGCGGTTGTTCTCAGCCTTGCTCAGCCAGTCGACCGTTCGACCGACCAGCCCAGCCAAGACTTCTTGGGACATGCCACGCCTGCGGCGGTACCAAGCGACTCGCTCACCGATCGTCAGGTTCGTCGTCATTCCTCGCATGGAAAGAGCGTCCCCCCGTCCCTCGGTATGGCCCCGGAGAGTTTTTCCGGGGTGGTGAGCTGACCCGGTCTTAGCGTTGCTGACAAGCCGAGGGGCTGTCAGATCGAGAAGGCAAAGAGGGGGCTGTAGCGGTGCTGACCCCGGCAGAGCAACGCGAACTGATCAACCAGGTAAGGGGACTTAGTGAGGAGTTGGCAGCGGTCGCGCGTCGAGCGGAAGCGCTGGTCATCGCCCTTGCACCTGCTGTCGAACCAGGTCCTCCAGCTGATCCATCCGCTCCGCGAGACGGCGCACATCCCGACGAACCTCCGAGAGGTACTCCGTGATCTGCTCAAACTCAGGGCTCCGCTTGGTGGGCGTGGTCTCCCCCGGCAACGCTGCGAAGCTTCCTTTGCCCTGGTGGGAGATCGCGTAGCCGTCCTCACGGAGGCGCGAGATTGCCTGTCGGGCGACCGTTCGCGACACCGTGTGCTGCGCCATGAGCTCTGCCTCTGACGGCAGCTTCTCACCGGGTGCAAGCTCTCCGTCTCGGATCCGGCGCTTGAACTCGTCAGCGATCTGCAAGTACGCGGCGCGCCCGGCGGTGAAGTCGGCCATAGCCCCTCTCATGGGTTGTCGTACCTAGTGCAGCACATCGCGCCGACACCCGTCGAGACAGCCACTTGACACACCAAGTAGTACAGGTTCATTCTCTATCTCAAGATGACGTACTAAGTACGTTAGGCTGGTCGATCCAAGGAGCTCGTCATGCGTTCGATCCCCGTCAACACCTCCGACGCGACCGTGATGGTCGCCAAGTCCCCGCAGCCCAAGGTCAAGGACCGCCGTACCGGCGAGATCGCCACCGACGCCGAGACCGGCGCGAAGATGATGACCGTCGACGTGATGTTCGCCGCCAACGACGAGGTGGAGATCCTCTCCATCACCGTCCCCGAGACCGGGATCTCCGGCGAGCTGGCCATGGGCACCCCGGTGGCGCTGACCGGTCTGATCGCCCGGCCGTGGGAGAACGAGTTCAACGGGCAGAAGCGGCACGGCATTGCCTTCCGCGCGGTCGCCGTCACCTCGCTCGCCGCCGCTGCCGCGAAGCCGAAGGCTGCCTGACCGTGAACGCCTTTATGGTCGCTCTGGTGCTGGTCGTCGTCACTGCGGGTCTCCTGCGGTGGCGGCGCCCCGCCTGGTACTGGATGACCTTCGGCGTCGTCCTCGCCACGGTGCGCGTCCTGGTCCGGTACGGCTCGGTCATGGACGCCTGCGGGCTGACGGTCCCGCCCTCGCGCTGGCGCCTGGCTCTGGCCCGGATCGCCAACCGTCCCGTGCCGGAGTCCCGGGCGCCGGGCATACGGCGGCTGCGTCCAACTCGTACCGGCCTGGTCCTGCGGCTCAAGCTGCGCCCCGGACAGGACGCCTTCGACATCGCCGCCGCCTCCGACCGGTTACGGCACTCCTTCTCGATGTACGGCGTGACCTCGCGCGAACTCCGCTCCGGCGTCGTCGAGTTGCGGATGACCGGCTACGACGTCCTCAAGCAAGTGCGCATGCCCGCCGACCCCGACACCCGCCCGATGCGCGTCCCGGTCGCCCTGCGTGAAGACGGCACGATCCACTACCGCGACTACCGGGCGATCCCTCACGCCCTCACCCTCGGCGCCACCGAGTCCGGCAAGTCCGTCTACCAACGCAACCTGGTCGCCGGGCTGGCGCCCATGGACGTCGCCCTCGTCGGCATCGACTGCAAGCAGGGCGTCGAACTCTTCCCGCTGGCCCGCCGGTTCTCCGCCCTCGCCGACAACCCCGACACCGCCGCCGACCTCCTCGACGCCCTCGTCGCGCACATGGAGGACGTCTACCAGCTCATCCGCGCTGAACAGCGCATCACCTCCGACGTCCCGGATGCCGACATCGCCGCCGACATCTGGGCCCTGCCCGCCGACCTGCGCCCGACCCCGATCGTCATCCTGGTCGACGAGGTCGCCGAACTCGCCTTGTACGCCAACAAGGAAGAGGAGAAGCGCCGGGACCGGATCATCACCGCCCTCGCCCGGCTCGCCCAGCTCGGCCGTGCCGCCGGGATCTACCTGGAGATCTGCGGGCAGCGCTTCGGCTCCGAACTCGGCAAGGGCATCACGATGCTCCGCGCCCAGCTCACCGGCCGTACCGCGCACCGCGTCAACGACGAATCCAGCGCCAACATGGCCTTCGGCGACATCTCCCCGGACGCCGTCCTCGCCGCCATCCAGATCCCTGCCGACATGCGCGGGCTCGCCATCGCGGGCGACTCCACCGGAGGCTGGCACCGCATCCGCGCCCCGCACACCACGCTGCGCAAGGCCGTCAACGTCTGCAACCGGTACGCCGACCTGACCCCGGACGTGCCCGCCCTGGCGCCCTTCCGGCCCGCGCTCGGCATCCCGCGGTCGATGACCGCCCCGGCCGTCGAGTCCGCCCCGGCCGCCGCCTGATCCCTCCCGCTCCACGGTCGGCGCGACCGCACCCGCGCCAAGTCCCTACCCGACCCATGCCTGAACCGAGGGAGTCAACCCGCCATGTGCCCGCCCTGTGAGGACTTCACCCGCACCGTCGGGATGCTGGCCGACCTGGCCCTGTACGCCCACACCGACGACGCCGACGAGGGGTTCATCGGCATCGTCGGGCCGTGCCTGGCCGCGTCCCTGCCGGAGCCGCCGCCCGGCCTCTTCCCCCCCGGCTACGACCCCAACGACGGCCCGGCCTACCCCGGCGGGGACTCCTGATGGCCCGCCCCGCCCTCCGCGTGGACGCCGTCCTCGTCCAGGCCATCATCGCCGGGGCCCTCTCCTTCGCCCACCTGCACGACCTTGCCGCCGCAGCGGGACAGGACGGCTGGAAAGCCTGGGCCTACCCGGTCTCCGTCGACCTGCTGCTGGTCGCGGCCTGGCGCCGCCTGCGCAACGACGGCCCGTCCCGGCTGGCCTGGTGCTGGTTCGTCATCGCCCTGGTCGCCTCACTCGGCGCCAACATCGCCACCGCCGGATTCCTCGACCTGGCCAACCCGCCCGCCCTGCTCCGCCTCGGCGTCGCCGGATGGCCCGCTCTCGCCTTCCTCGGCGGCACGCTCCTTGCCCACGCCTCGACCTCGGCCAGCGACCGGGTGCCGGTTCCGCCGACACCCGCAACCGCACCCGAAGTCGAGCCCGATCCCACCCCCGACCCGACCCCGGAATCGGTCCCGGAAGCAGCCTCGGTCACCGCACCCGAACCGACCCCGGCCCTACCCGCCGCCGAACCGGCTCCGTCCATGCCGCCCGTCCCGGCCGCCCTGGTCGACCACGCGCGCAAGGTCGCCGACGACCACCGGTCCCGGACCGGCTCCCCGATCGACAACGACACCCTGCGCGCCCGCCTCGGCGTCCCGCCCCAGCTCGCCGCCGCCATCGCCTCCCAACTCGCCTGACCAGAAGGGAGAACCACCGCCATGCCCGCCAACGAGCACTTCCACTCGCTGATGCAGATCGGCCCCGTGCAGATCGGCACCCACCGAGACCGCAACGGCAGGACCGCCCACGCCGCCGTGTGCACCGCCGACCGCTGCGGCTGGTCCGCCGACTACACGAGCCGGAGCGCCGCCCAGCTCGCCGCCCGCACCCACCGTTGCCGCGTCCGCTAGGAGGCCACCGCCATGGACGTCCCCCTCTGGTTCGCCCTGCTCGTCGTCGGCTACCTCGGCGTCAAGCTCATCCGCCCGCCCTGGTGGCTCATCGCCGTCCTCCTGCTCGGCGGCTACCTCCTCGCCGACAGCCTGCTCGCCCCCGCCATCAACGCCGCCGTCAAGTAGCCCACAACTGAAGGGAGTTCACCATGTTCCGCCCGAAGATCCCGACCATGCCGACGCCGACCGGCGTCACCACACCGCCGACCGTCATCGAGCCGACCGCCGTGGTCCCGCACACCCCGACCACGCCGATGTCCCCGGCCCCGGTCCCCGCCCGTCCCACGGTCCAGCTCACCCCCGGCACCGTGCTCGCCCTCGTCGGCGGCGGTACCGCCGTGGTCCTGGTCGTCGGCGCTGTCCTGGTCTCCATGCTGCTGGCGGTCGCCGTCACCGGCATGTCCGTGGCCGTGGTCGCGGTCGTCCTGCGCTCCTTGCTCGCCTCCGAGGCGAAGCGACGCTGACCGGCCCCCGGAACGGCCTCAACCGCCAAGTCTCGTCCGCTCCGGGCGCCGTCCCTGTCCGATCCACTGAACCGGAAGGAACCTCCATCATGACCGGCCTCACCTCGGCCCCGCAGTCCCTCACACGGGTCTGCCCGGACTGCGACGGCTTCGCCTCCGCCGCCGTCACCCTCGGCGGCCGTGACCGGCGCGGGCACCTGCGCACCATCACCGCGCACTGCCCGGCTTGCAACGGCCTCGGCGTCACCCGCACCCGCCGCACGCGGGAGGGCGCCCGTGCCTGACACGCTGCTCGACCCGGCCACCCTCGGCGACCTGCTGAGGGTGGCTTCGGCCTCCGCCTACGACCGCTGGGAAGAGCAGATTCGCCGCACCGGCGGCTGCTCCGACCCGATCCACCTGACCGGCTGGACTCTCCACAAGGACAAGGTCACCGGCGAGACCCTGCACCACTACTCCACCGAGAACGAACCCGGCGGACGCCTCCGCCTCGCCTGCGGCAACCGCCGCGCCTCCCGCTGCCCGTCCTGCGCCTGGACCTACGCGGGCGACACGTACCACCTCATCCGCGCGGGGCTGGCCGGAGACGACAACCGCGACATCCCCTCCACCGTCCGCGACCACCCCCGCGTCTTCGCCACCCTCACCGCCCCGTCCTTCGGCCCGGTCCACAACCGCCCCGACAAAGGCACCTGCCGCTGCGGCACCCGCCACCCGGCCGACGACCCCGCCCTCGGCACGGCCCTCGACCCGACGACGTACGACTACGCGGGCGCCGTTCTCTTCAACAACCACGCGGGCGACCTCTGGCAGCGCTTCACCACGCGCCTGCGCCGCGAGATCGCCGCCCGCGCCGGACTCACCCGCAGCGAACTCCCCGACCACGCCCGCGTCTCCTACGGCAAGGTCGCCGAGTTCCAGAAGCGCGGTGCCCTGCACTTCCACGCCGTGATCCGCATCGACGGCCCGGACGGCCCCGACACACCCCCACCCGCCTGGGCCACCACCGACCTCCTCACCGACGCCATCCAGGCCGCGGCCGCGCACTCCTACACCTCGGTCTCGGTCCCGGCCGCTGACGACCACCCCGCCCGCACCTTCCGCTGGGGCACCCAACTCGACGTCCGCCCCGTCAAGGCCTTCGGAGACGGCTCCGACATCACCGAACAGGCCGTCGCCTCCTACGTCGCCAAGTACGCCACCAAAGCCGCCGAGAACACCGGCACTCTCGACCGCCGCATCGGCGAACTCTCCGAACTCGACCCCCATCAGGTCCCCGACCACACCCGCCGCCTGATCGAAGCCTGCAAGACCCTCGACCCGCTCTACCCGGACCGCCGCCTCTGGGCCTGGGCTCACATGCTCGGCTTCCGAGGCCACTTCAGCTCCAAGTCCCGGCGCTACTCGACGACCCTCGGCGCCCTCCGCCAAGCCCGCGCCGACTACCGCGCCGCGCAGGAACGCGAGTCCCTCGGCCTCGACGACCGCGAGCCGGACACCGTCCTTGTCCTCACCGACTGGCAGTACGCCGGACACGGCCACACCCCCGGCGAATCCGTCCTCGCCGCCACCATCGCCCGCAGCCTCCAACTCGGCCGCGAGACAGCCCGCGAAGAACTCCGCGCCCTGGCCGACGAAAGGGGGTGGTGACATGACGGCACTCCCGAACAGGTTCCTGACCCCGGAAGACCTAGTGGAGATGTTCGAGCTGCCCAGCGTCGAGACGGTCTACCAGTGGCGCCGTAAGCGCACCGGTCCCCGCGGCTTCCGTGTCGGCCGGCACCTCCGCTTCGACCCGGAGGACGTACGTGCCTGGGTGGACTCCCAGTTGAAGGGAGCTGCTGCCTGATGGCCGGACACGTCCAAGACCGCTGGTACAGGACCGAACCGGGCCCGGACGGCAGGCCCCGCCGGGTCAAGACCGACCGCCACGGCATGGGCATGCGCTACCGCGCCCGCTACATCGGGCCGGACGGCACCGAGAAGTCCAAGAGCTTCCCGGACAAGCAGAAGCGCTTGGCCGACACCTGGCTCACCAACATCGAAGCCGACATGGCCCGAGGCCAGTACATCGACCCGAAGGCGGCCCGCGTCACCTTCCGTGAGTACGCCGAACGCTGGCTCGCCGCCCTCACCATCGACCTCACCAGCCGTGCTGCCGTGGAGGGGCGGTTGCGCCTTCACGCGTTGCCGTACCTCGGCTCCCGCCCCATCGGGTCGTTCCAGCCGGAGCACATCCGCGACTGGAACCGCCAGCTCGAAGACGCCGTGGCGTCGGCACAGTACCGGCGCCTCATCTTCGACGCGGTCTCCTCGGTGCTCAACGCTGCCGTAGATGACCGCCTACTGGCCTCGAACCCCTGCCGGGCCCGATCGGTCAAGGCGCCTCGTCCCGCGCCGACACGCGTCCATCCGTGGTCCGCTGAGCGCGTGTTCGGCGTACGGGCCGGACTGCCCGACCGCTACCAAGCCATGGTGGACGTCGGCGCTGGGTGCGGTCTCCGACAGGGCGAGATCCTCGGACTCGCCGTCGACAACATCGGAGACCTCGGCTGGCTCTACGTCCGCCAACAGGTCAAGAAGGTGCGCGGGACGCTCGTCTTCGCCCCGCCCAAGCGAGGCAAGCTCCGTGACGTCCCCCTCGACCCCGAGGTCTCGGCGGCCCTGGCCGAGCACATGAAGCGGTTCCCTCCGGTCGAGGTGACGTTGCCGTGGCTCCGGCCGGACGGCCCGAAGGTGACACACCGTCTCGTGTTCACGAGCGGCATCGGCGCCGCCATCTGGAGCCAGGGCTTCAACGATCAGGCGTGGAAGCCTGCGTTGGCGTCCGCCGGAGTCATCCCCGTCCCGGAGAAGGGCCAGCGCTACGCCCCGGCCCGCGAACACGGCATGCACGCCCTACGGCACTTCTACGCCTCGGTCCTCCTGGACGCCGGGGAGAACATCAAGGCGCTGAGCCTCTACCTCGGTCACAGCGATCCGGGGTTCACGCTCCGCGTCTACACGCACCTCATGCCGTCCAGCGAAACCCGGACCCGGAAAGCCATCTCCGCGATGTACCGGGCCGCCGGTCGCGCTCACGACGGCCCAGAGACGGCCCAGGCTGCCTGACACGGCCCCTCATCGGCGGGAAACCTGCTGGTGAGGGGCTGTTTCATGCCCTCATCCGGTAAGTAACACCCCATCTTGCCCGAGGTCCACCCTCGGGTGGTAACCCGTTTGGTCGGGGGGCTGTGACCTGGGGTTTCTCTCGGCTCTCGCCTCCGGCCCCGGTCAGTCCTGCGTCTTCCGCCGCTGCACCAGCACCAGCGCCGCCCCGCCGATCACCACCAGCGCCACCGCCACGCCCGTGATCACCGGCGTCACGCTGGACGTGCCGGTCTCGGCGAGGTTGGTGCCGGCCGAGGTGCCGCCCACCGTGAGCGGGCTCGGCTCGCTGAGGGTCTGGGTGGTGTCGCCGCCGGTCTCGTTGCCCTGGGTCTGGCAGTCGAGGACGCCGGTGAAGCGCTTGTCCAGCCCGGCGGGGCCGGTGATCGTGAAGTCGTACGCCTGGTCCTCCTGGAGCGGGATCGTCACCGTCCGTGACGCGCCCGCCGGAATGGTGTGCTCCAGGCCGAGCAGCTCGTAGGTGAACGGCTGGTCGCCCTCGTTGGCCGCGGTGATGTCGATGCCGCCCTCGGCGCAGTTCTTAGCCGCGGAGAGGGCCGGTATCGCACCCTTCTCGGCCCAGGCCGCGCTCGCCGTCGCGGACACCGTCGACTCGCTGGAGCCGGCCAGGATCTGCGTCTGGCTCCTGCTCTCGGAGGTGAAGGCACGACCCACCGGCACGGTCGTGGAGGCCTGCACGGCCACCTCGGCCGACCCGGCCGCCGCGCCCTCGGGAATCTCGAAGAAGATCTGGCTGCCGTTCTTCGCGGACGTGAGGTCCATGCCGTTCTTGCCGACGATCCGTACCCCGCTGGTGACGGCGTCCGCCGGAGGCGTCACCGTCACACTGTCCGCGTCGGTGTGCACCGTCACCGGCCCGAGGAGCCCGCCGGAGCGGCCGGAGACCGCGGCCGGCGAGAGCGTCAGCGAGGCCGAGGGCTCCGCCAGCGCGCGGGCGCTGTCATGGAGGTAGTCGGCGAGCTTCTCGGCCTGCGGGTCGGCGGCGTCCACGTCCGCGCCGTCCGAGTAGCGCCAGATGGCCACCTGCGTGCCGGCCGCCGCGTCCTGCTCGGTGAGGCCGCCGCCGATGCCCGCCTTCGCGGCGAGCGCCGCGAGGTCGTTCACCTGCGGATAGGAGTTCTGCAGGATCCAACGGATCTTGCCGGCGTCCCGGTTGGTGCCCAGCGAGGTGCCGCTCCAGGGCGTCTCGTGGTACTTGGCGTCCCGCTGGGTCGGGTTGTAGAGGTCGACGCAGTAGGTCTGGAGCGTGCCGCCGCCTTCGACGGACATCTCGAACAGGCCCGCCGAGACCTCCATGTCCCCGGAGTCGTCGTGTATGACCGCCGTGCCGTACGTCTTCAGGCCGCCTATGGTCGCGGTCGCCCCGCCCTGGATCTGCCCCGTACCGTCGCCGGCGGCGGCCGTGCCGGCACCGGCCAGCACACCGGCCGCGACGAGCCCGGACATCAGCGTCCCGGCGATGAGCCGGGCCACCCCTCGTCCGCGAGCCGACCGCCGCGTGCTGGGCGCAGAGAGCGAAGAAAGCACAGAATTCCCCTTCAGGCAGGACCCGTTGACGTGGGGGGAACGGTCCCACCAGCAGAATCAGAAGCCCCGAGAGCCACGTTCGGCATCCTAAGGAAGCGCCGCACCGCGGTTCCCGGTGATGCGGTCGCACGGCCGATCCGACTCGGAATCGTTATCGCCAAGATCACCTGCGAGCAGGGCTTATCGACAAATCCACCTGGCTGGTTCAGGGAGCATTCGCCGATAAGCCGCACTTCGGTACGGCACAAGTAGCCGCCCACCGCGATGGACTGAGGTCACGTCACCGCGACCGGTTCCGCCTCCCGTTGGCCGGCGCCGTCACCGACGGGTGTCTCCCAGTTCGGCTCCGGCTGCGCGGCGGTCGCGTCAGCCGCGCCCGCCTCCGGTTTCTGCCCGCGCCGGAACATGGCCGTCCCGCGCGCCAGGTCGTGTCCGATGGCCACCGCGTCGATGTCGGCCGAGGTCCAGTTCTGCCCCTCGCGCACGTCCGACCGGACCTTCAGCCGGCCCTGGACCACCACCGGATCCCCGACGTTCAGCGAGGCCGCCGCGTTCGTGGCGAGCTGCCGATTGGCCCACACGGTGAAGAAGTTGGTGTGCCCGTCCGTCCAGGCGCTCTTCTCGCGGTCCCAGTAGCGCTGGGTCACCGCCAGCCGGAACCGCGCCGACGGCCCGGCCGACAGCTCCCGGTACACCGGCTGCGTCGCGACGTTGCCCACCACGCACACGATCGTCTCGTTCATCTCGAACCCCTCCCTCGCCCGGCCGGCCCTCCGTACCGGGCGGATAGCGGACGGCGGACACGCCTACGGGCCCGTCCCGTACGGCTGCTGTGTCCGTCCCCTGTCCCGTCGACCGCGTCCGCCGCGATCGCCGTGGAGCCAGACTGCCTCCGCCGGGCCGAGCCCGCTGAGCGCTGTGGACCACCGTCCACCTGTGGAAAACCCCGCCACCCGAACGAGCGACCCACCCTCGGGAACCGGGCCCACCCGCCTCACCGCACCCCGGCCTCCACCCTTGGGAACCGCCCCCACCCACCTCACCGCACCCCAGCCTCCACCCCCAGAACCCTCCCGTACTGCTCCCGAACCTCCCGGTACCGCAGCAACTCCGCCGCCAACGGATCCAGCACCCGGGCCCGCCCGCACCCGGCCGCCGCCTCCCGAAGCCGCCGCTCCGCCTCCATGCCGTACCGCCGCGCCGGCCCCCGCGCCGCGATCCGGCAGCTCCACTCCACCAGCGGACCGCCGATGATCCCGGCCACCATCAGCAGCACCGGCACCCCGAGGTTCGGTGCCATGAACCCGACGATCTGCCCGACCAGCCACAGCCCGCCCACGATCTGAAGCAGCGTCATGGACGCCTGCGCGAGCACGGCCGCCGGCCACCACCCCGGCCGCGGCGGCCGCCCCGGCGGCAGTCCGGCCCGCGCCGCCAGCTCGTCCAGCGCCTCGGGCAGCCCCTGCGAGCCCCGTACGGCCGCCTCCCGCACCGCCTGCGCCCACGGCGCGGGCAGCCCGGCCGAGGCCCGGTCGGCGACGGTCCGCACCGCCTGCTCGACGCGCTGCCGCGCGGTCGCCTCCTCCTCGGCCTGCGCGCGCAACGGCATCCGCCCGGTGACCGGTTCGAGCCGGTCCTGGTACCACCGCCACAGCCGCAGCCACGGCGTCCCGCACGCGCGATTGGCGTTGCGCAGCCAGGCCCGTTCGGCCGCCTCGCCCGCCGCCGTCGCGCCGACCGCGTCGGCGAGCCGTACGGCGAACTCGTCCCGCGCCTCCTCGCTCAGCCCGGTCCGCCGCCCGGTCGTGTACACGGGTCGCAGCCGCCACGCGGCGGCGTCCACGTCGGCGGAGATCCGGCGCGCGGCAGCCCCGCGCTCGGCCACGAACTGCCCGAGGGCCTCCCGCAGTTCACCCACGCCGTCGCCGGTGAGCGCGGACAGCGCGAGCACGGTCGCGCCCGGCTCGCCGTACTCCCCCAGCGCGATCCCGTCCTCGTCGAGGAGCCGCCGCAGGTCGTCGAGGACCTGCTCGGTGGCCTCGCCGGGCAGCCGGTCGATCTGGTTGAGGACGACGAACATGACCTCCGCGTGCCCCGCCATGGGCCGCAGATAGCGCTCGTGCAGCACCGCGTCCGCGTACTTCTCGGGATCGACGACCCAGATGACGGCATCGACCAGCGCCAGCACCCGGTCGACCTGCTCACGGTGCTGCACGGCCGCCGAGTCGTGATCGGGCAGGTCGACGAGGACCAGCCCGCGCAACTGCGCCTCCATCTCGGCGCTCTGCAGGGGCCGCCGCCGCAGCCGCGGCGGAATGCCGAGCCGCTCGATGAGCGAGGCCGACCCGTCGCTCCAGCTGCACGCGATGGGCGCGGCGGTGGTCGGCCGTCGTACGCCCGTCTCCGAGATGGTCACCCCGGCCAGCGCGTTGAACAGCTGCGACTTGCCGCTGCCGGTCGCGCCCGCGATGGCGACGACGGTGTGCTGCCCGGACAGCCTGCGCCGCGCGGCCGCCTCGTCGAGCACCCGGCCCGCCTCGGAGAGCGTCCGGCTGTCGAGCCGGGTACGGGAGAGCCCCACGAGCTCCCGCAGCGCGTCGAGCCGCGACCGCAGCGCCCCGTCGTACGCCAAGGGAGCGGCCACCGGCGCGCCGGCCCCCCGCGCCTCCACGACGGCCACCGGCGCACCCCCGGCGGTCTCGTTCACCCGCCGCGCGATCAGCCCGTCGTCCCAGGAGCCGGAGGCGTCCGTACGACCACGGGAGTCGTCCCTGCCGGCTTCCTCGGGCTCGACAGCTTCCACGACTTCATCCGTCTCTACGGCGTCTACGGCGTCCATGGCGTCCACGGCTCCGTCCTCCACCGGCGCCCGGCCCCCGCCTCCGCCCTCGTCCCCGCTCCCGTCCCCACTCCCGTCCTCGGAAACGGTCTCCTCCGCGTGATCAGCAGGGCGAGCGGCGTGATCTGTGCGATCGGCGTGCTCGGTGTGATCGGTGTCATCGGTGTGGTCCTGGTCAGTGACGGCGGTCACCGGTCACCTCTCCTTCTGCAGTACGGACAGCGCGGCGATGAGTTCGGCCTGGGGTTCGGGGTGTACGTCGAGCGCGTCGAGCGGCGCGAGACGGCGCTCGCGCTCGGCGTGCACGACCCGGTCCAGGTGCTCGCTGAGCAGCCGCCCGCCCCGGTCGCGCAACCGCAGCGCACCGTGGGCGCCGAGGCGCTCGGCGAGGCCCTCACCGGCGGTCCGCGCGCGACGGCCGCCGAGCAGCGTGGTGGCGACGAGGGCGGCGATCACCTCGGGGTCGGGCGCGACACTCCGCTCCAGGTCGCGCACCTCTTCCTCGGCGTACTCCTCGAGCTCGCGCCGCCAGCGCCGTACGGCGAGCCCGATCCGGTGCTCGGGGGTCTCCAGTGCCGGGTCGCGGCCGGTGAGTTCCGGGGCGCCCGCAGCGGGTTCGCGCCGCCAGGCCTCGTCGACGCGTTCGTCGGCGGCGGTGACGGCGCACAGCAGGAGCGCGGCGAGGCTCTCCACGAGCGCGTCGAGGAGTTCCCCGGCGGTGCAGTCGAGCGGAAAGGCCCGCCACCGCTTCAAGGCGTCCCCGGCGAGCACGGCCCCCGCCTGCAAACGCCCCCGCACGCGCGCGTGCTCGCTGTCGTACGCCCCGTCGACGGCGGCGGTGAGCCGCAGGGCGGCGGCGTACTGGGCGGCGGCGGCGCCGGCCAGTTCGGGCATGCGGGCCTTGAGGGAGTCGAGGACGCCGTGCGCGGTGCGCGCGAGGGCGTGCTGCCGGGAGCCGGGGTCCTGGGCCTGGTGCACGAGCCAGGTCCTGAGCGGCGCGACGGCGGTGGCGGGGAGCAGTCCGCCGCCCCAGGCCGACTCGGGCAGCTCGGGCACGGTGAAGCGGGGTACGTCGCCGAGTCCCGCCTTGGTGAGCAGCGCGGCGTACTGGCGCGACACCTCGGAGACGACCTGGTGGGGCACCCGGTCGAGGACGGTCACGAGGGTGGCGTCGTACTCCTTGGCGGTGCGCAGCAGATGCCAGGGGACGGCGTCGGCGTAGCGGGCGGCGGTGGTCACCATGACCCAGATGTCGGCCGCGCAGATGAGTTCGGCGGCCAGGGTGCGGTTGTCGGCGACGAGGGAGTCGACGTCGGGGGCGTCGAGGAGGGCGAGGCCGGGCGGGAGGGTGTCGGCGGTCTCGACGCGCAGCACGCGCGTGGGGTCCTCGCCGGGCAGCAACAGGTCGTCGCCGCCGTCCTGCTGGGGCACCCACACGCGCGTGAGGTCGGGCAGGACCCGCATGCCGCTGAACCAGTGATGGTCCTCCGGATGGCACACGAGTACCGGGGTACGGGTCGTGGGGCGCAGCACGCCGGCCTCGCTGACCCGGCGTCCCACAAGGGAGTTGACGAGGGTCGACTTCCCGGCGCCGGTCGAACCCCCCACCACGGCCAGCAGGGGGGCTTCGGGTTGCCGCAACCGGGGCACCAAGTAGTCGTCGAGCTGGGCGAGCAGTTCGTCGCGGTTGGCACGCGCGCGTGGAGCCCCTGGGAGGGGCAGCGGGAAGCGTGCGGCGGCGACACGGTCGCGCAGGGCGGAGAGTGCGTCGAGCAGCTGAGGCCGTACGTCCAAGGTCACCACATGCGAAGAATGCCCAATTTTAGGGGATTTCTGAAGCATATGAGCATGTCTGCGCGCCGACAGGACACAAGGGACGGAAGGGGTGACCGGGACAACGGCATAGTCCAGGCATAACGAGTACACAACACCCGTGGCGTGAGACGCCAAAAGCGATGCACGATTCGTACCTGCCTGCGATTATCAGGACCGCTTCACCGAACCTCCACATCGAGCCACGGAGGCGAAGCAACAGGGACAAGGATCCGGGAGCCCTATCCTTGTCCCCGGCAACGTCACGGATCAGCCCACACCCGGGCACCAGACACGAGGCCACCACACCGGCCCCCGTAGCTCAGTGGATAGAGCAGGCGCCTTCTAAGCGCTTGGCCGCAGGTTCGAGTCCTGCCGGGGGCGCCCACGCTCCGCCCTCCCTCGGGAGGGCGTTTTTGCTGTTCAAACCACGAAGGCCACCCGCCGGTAAATCCCCTCGCTCCGCCGCAGATGCTGCAAGTCCACTAGGTAGCGCCGGAGCGTCACATGGTCGGTGTCGCCGTCCTCGCACCAGGCCCGGAGCTTCTCGTTGACCGTCCGTTCCGGGTAGTCGACGCCCGGTTCGAAGGTCTGCTCGGCGATGTGTTTAAGCACCAGCTTCTTACGGGTCCACTGCGCCGGCAGGCGCACGAGGCGGCCGTCCCGTACGAAGGTCCGCAGGAGCTGGTCGGTGTTCTCGTCGCCCGACCCCGCAGTCCCGGTCCCGGCGGCCTGCGTCGCCTTCTCCCGGTCCGCGCGCGCGTACCGGCGGAACAGGTCGTAGGCGACGACCAGCCGGGAGTCGGACTCGGACTCTGACTCGGACTCGCCCCCGTCGTCGTCCGCCGCCGTCACCACCCCCTGCTCGCGCAGCTTCAGCAGGGCGAGCGTCGTTTCCTTCGCGGGCACTCCGGCCGCCCGGGCGGCCTCCTCCGGGGTACCGGCCCCCAGCGCGACCGCGGCGAAGACCCGCACCCGGTTCTCGTCGGTGAACAGCCGGATGAGTCGCTCGGTAGCCATGCCGGGAGGCTAGTGGAGGGCCCGCACCGCGGCTAAGGGATTTTCCGCCCTTCCCTCCAGGTGCACTCCAGGCGCCCCTCTGTTCAAAAAGGGTGATCCGCACATGATCGCCGTTACCAGTGGTGAGCGGCCGCGTTGAACGGGAAGTGCGGTGGCGCGTCCTGCTGCCGCGCGGTCATCGATCCAAAAGGAGAACGTGATGTCTCGCATCGCGAAGGCTGCCGGAGTCGCGCTCGGCGCCGGTGCCGTGGCGCTCAGCGGCGCCGGTCTGGCCATGGCGGACGCGGGCGCCCACGGTGAGGCTGTCGGCTCGCCGGGCGTCCTGTCGGGCAACCTCGTCCAGGTCCCGGTCCACGTTCCGGTCAACGTGTGCGGCAACACCGCCAACCTGATCGGTCTGCTGAACCCGGCGTTCGGCAACACCTGCGCCAACGTCAGCGACGGTCACGACGACAAGAGCGGCGGCTACGGCTACGGCGACTGACGTCCCGTCCGTACCGAAGAGCCCCGGCACTCCGAGCGCCGGGGCTCTTCCCCTGTGCCGGGGCAAGGACTCACGCGTACCGATAGATGCCGCCGACGTCCTCCAGCGAGTCCGGCGTCACGTCCCACGGCGGCAGCTTCTCGTGCCGCGCCACGATCCGCCGGTACTGCGCACTGCCCGGCTGCGCCGGCTTCGCGGGCAGATAGCGGGCGCCGGGATGCCGGCGCTGCCAGCGGGACCACTGGAGGTCGACGAAGGCGTGGTGCAGCCAGAACACCGGGTCGTTGACGGACGCGCCGCCGACCATGACACCGCCGACCCAGCGGTGCACCCGGTTGTGATTGCGCCAGGCGGCGGAGCCCCGTCCGCTCCCCCACCCCTCCAGCCGGTTGCGGAACCCCTTCGCCGCCGTCGAGTCCCACGGCGAGACGTCGTAGACCGGGTCGGCCAGCGCCGACTCCAGCTCGGCCTTGGTCGGCAGCTCGATCGGGTCGCGGGCGCGGCCGAGGTCCCGGGTGAGGAACTCCCCGTCCGTGACGCCCTCCTTGATGGTCCAGTTGCCCGTCGCGTAGGCGAACGGCCCGGTCGTCACCTGCCGGTCCGAGCGCCGTCCGGTGCCGCCGAGCAGGTCCGCGGTCCAGGGCCCGGCACCGGCCTTGCGGTCCTTGGTCCAGTCCCAGTACGGCACCGTGACCGACGCGTCGACCCGGCGCAGCGCCCGCTCCAGGTCCAGCAGGAACCGGCGGTGCCAGGGCAGGAACGACGGCGCCATGTGGGCCGTACGGAGTCCGCCCTCGCCGTCGGTGACGTAGTAGTCGATGTGCATCCGTACGAACTCGTCGTACTCGCCGCGCCGTTTGATCTCCAGCATCGCCTTCACGAAGCGCCGCTTCTCCGCGCTCGTGAGCGTGCTCGCGTCCTTACGGACGTACACCATGGTGTCCCCCCATGCCATCCATCTCCCCCGTGGTTCCCGTGTGTCCCATGGGTGTCTCGCGCAGTTGCTGTCCCGGCCCCAGTTCGTCGACGGCTGCGCGGGCCGCTTCGAGCGGGGTGTCGTACGACCGGTAGTGGTCGACCATGCTCAGCCAGGTGCCGTCGGCGCGGCGCATCAGCTCCAGTTGGCGGCCGTCGACGGTGACATGCCAGGAGTCGGCGCCGAAGTCGCGGCCCGCGGTGGTCTTGATGCCGCGGATGTGGCGGCCGCGGTAGGTCTCGTCGAAGGCGACCTCGCCGGGGTCGTCGGCGCCGCGCGGTGGCCGGGAGGCGGCGACGAGCGGCGCGAGCGCCAGGGCCCCGGCCGCGGCGAACAGCCCGCGCAGGACGTCCCGTCGGCCGCTCCCGCTCCGTACGACGTCCGGCACTCGGCCGGGTCTGGCCTGGCCGTCCAGGGCACCCGCGACTCCGCTCGTCACTCCACCGACACTCACGACCATCCTGTGCTCCTCCCGGTTCGGTAGATCCGTAGCGGTAACCGAGAAGGAGCCCGGACGGTCACCGTCCGATGGTCCGGACGGAGCCGTGCGGGCTCCCGAAGTGGGCGCGGGCGGGCGCGGGCCGTGTCTACAGTCCGGGTCCGGCGACCAGGTTCGCGGCCGGCACGGTCTGCAGCACCGGGGTGAGCACGCCCACCTGGGGCAGCTTCGGCTCGGGGAGGCCGAAGTTGTCGGCGTTCGGCGCGGTCAGCGGGGCGTCGACGGACAGGCCGGGGGCCAGCGTGCGCAGGTCGGAGGCGGGGGCGCCGACGCCGACGTGGTCGAAGTCGTCGCCGAGGATGTGCGGCAGCGGCGCGTGCACACCGGCGCCGGGCAGTCCGCCGGTGACCGGCAGCTGCGGGATGACCCGCTCGGGCAGGAGCCGTCCCTCGACGTACTGCGGGCCCTCGGGGGCGCCGGGCATCGGCAGCGGGATCTCGCCGCCGAGCTTGGGCAGTTCCACGTTGAGGGACTTCTCGACGCCGTCCAGCGGCACCGGGACGGGGACCGTGTCCACCGCTGCGGCGGGGGTCGCGGCGGCGCCCACCGCGGCAGCGACGCCCGTGATGACGGCGGCAAGGGTTCGGCGGGTGGTCGGCTTCATCTCAGGCACGGTCCCTTTCAGGGTTCAGCGGTCTCAACGTCCGTACCGCGTAACGATCCTGACCCGGTCACCAGCGCAAGATTCCCCCGGCTGCCGCAGTAGTACGACGGCTCCATAGGCTGAATATCAGTGGGGCGAAAAGTCAGCTCGTCCGTAAAACCCACCGGCGGGCCGGGTCGACACCCTGAGGGGCCGAGGCCCGGTCGCGCCGCCTCGGCCCCTCGTCACCCGGCCTTCTCAGCCCCGCAGGCTCCGCGCCGGCAGCACGATGTGCGCCGCGGCGTTCAGCGTCTCGTCCGCCCCGGCGAACGCGGCCAGCGCCTCCGGCTCGACGGGCTTGCCCGGCTCGGCGTCGGGCCAGGGGCGGGTGGTGAACACGAAGTAGGCGAAGCCGCGTTCGGCGACGGCCTCCAGCCACTCCGGCGGCGGGGCGCACTGCGCGTTGAAGCCGGGCATGTTGACGACCGCCGTGCCGGACTCGACGAGCAGGCTGACCGGCAGGGTCGGCCGGGCGTTGCCGTCGACGAGGTCGCCGCCGACGGGCAGGCCGTTGTTCTCCAGCAGCGCTTCGACGGCGGCCGTCGCGGCCTCCGGTCCGGCCGCGGCGTCCCCGAGGGTGTAAGCGAGGAGGTAGGGCATGTCGCCGTCGGGGGCCTCGCCGCTCCAGGCCATGACGACGAGCGTGCCGAGGTCGGCGGCGTTGAAGGGGCGGGTTTCGCTTGAGGTTGAGGTCACCGCGCGACCATATCGACGGGTCCGAATGGGTTCCCGTCCGTTCTCACTCGACCGGGCGACATCCCGCACACGGTCCACACGATCGAGGGACGCCTTCTCGAACACGCGGTGAAAAAAACACCGCGGAATGCCTTCCGAAAAAACACAGGGCCGATTCCGTACGACGCGGAATCGGCCCTTGTGCGGCAGGCGCGGAATACCTCAGCCGCCCAGCGGCAGACCGCCGAGCAGCCCGCTGGAGTTCAGCGTGCCGGTCGCGCCCTTGACGGTGTTGAGCACGGAGTCCTTGTTCTCGGTGTCGAGCGCGTTCGACTGGTGCTGGAGCGGCATCACGTCGGCGGGGGCGAGCCGACCGCTGGTGAGCTGGTTCACGGCACCGGTGAGGCTGGTGGGCGTGACGTCGGCGGCGCTGTAGGCGAACGCGGGCGCGGCAGCGCCGGCGAGGGCCACGGAACCGGCAACTACAGCGGCAGCCTTCAGGGACTTCATCGTGTTCCTTTCTTCGGCGACCGAAGCCGCCCGCGAGAATTCTGACGCCGTGCCTAACGATTCCTCACCGGCCCGGAAACCCCGTACGCAGAAATTTTCTGCAAGCCGACAGAACCAAGAGAAAACAATAGGAAATACAAAGCAGCCGTGGTGCCGACCGGACGGCCGGAACCACGGCTGCAAGAACAATGCCGGGATGGCTCAGGAAGCGGGCAGCGGCACCGGCAGCCCGCCGGTCACCCCGCCCACCGTGTCGGTCGCGCCGCCGACCGCGCCGGTCGCGGCACCGGTGTCCACCGGGAGCGGTACCGGCAGCGGCAGCGGGAGGCCGCCGGCCAGCAGGAGCGCGAGGACGGCGTTGAGGAGCTTGCCCACGACCGCGGTCGCGGCCGGGATCACCTTGGTGGGGTCGCCGCCGGTGGCCGCCGCGAGCAGGTCGCTGACCGCCTGCTGCAGGGCGGCGAGCGCGTCTCCGACGGCGTCCGCGGACGGCGCCTTGGAGTCGTCGCCGCTCTTGGTCACGGGCAGCGGGAGCAGCCCGGTGACCGGGGCGGCCGCGGCCGGGGTGGTCGGCGTGGCGGTGGCCGCCGGGGTGGTGGGAGCCGCTGAGGTCGTCGGCGTCACCGGGGTCTCCGGGACCGGCACCGGGGCCGCCGCGGTGATCTTGGCGATGGCCGCCTTCACCGCGTCCAGGAGCTGGGTGGCCTGTTCAGGCGAGACCTGGCCGTCGTCGGCCTTGAGCACGGTGTTGAGCAGATCGGTGACCGGGGCGAGCAGGGACCCGAGGTTGCCCAGGGTCTGGACCTGGCCGAGGAGCGCGTCCGCGCCGGGGAGGGGTGCCTTGGCCGTCGCCTCGACGCGCTCGCGCTTCGACTCGTGGTCGGCCGCCACCGCGGCGGGCGCGGTGATTGCGAACAGCAGGGCGGCGGTGACGGCGGTGGAGGCGAGACGTAGTGCGGGCAGAGCACGCATGGAGATTCCTTTTCGGTGGGGGCGGATCTTGAGCCCACCGTGAAAGCGCTCGCCACACCCTGCAACCGAGGGAACGCGGGGCGTGATCGTCCGGCTCGCGCGTCGTCCCTGGTGAGACGCCCTGTCAAGCCCCACTCGCCAGGTCGGTGCAGCGACCCCCCATTTGGGGCAACGCAAAACCGGCCGCCCTCCTGAGGGGGAACCACAGGAGGACGGCCGGCGAAGGGGTCGAGCGGACGTCAGTCGTTGACGCAGGTGTTGCCGAAGGCGGGGTTCAGCAGACCGATGACGTTCACGGTGTTACCGCAGACGTTGACCGGAACGTGGACCGGAACCTGGACGACGTTGCCCGACAGGACGCCCGGGGAGTGGGCGGCCGCGCCCTGCGCGCCGGCGTCGGCGGCGGCGATGCCGGCACCGCCGGCGACGGCCGCGACAGCAGCGGAGGTAAGGACCAGGCCCTTCGCGATACGCGACATGGAGAGGTGCTCCTTGGGTTGACACAAACACCCGGGCGGATGCCCGGCGCTGTGTCAACGCGCGGCGCGCGCGAGGGTTGTGCCGCCAATGGGGTGATCTCCGAACGGGCCCGAGTTCACCATTCCGACACACTTGTCTGCTTTCTCCGGATTAATACGCATAGCGGCTAGAGTTGCGGACCTCCCGACGCACCCTTATAGCCAGCAAATCGCACTCATCTGACGCCCTGGCATCACGACCCGGGCGTGCCACCCGTGCCCCGCACCCTCCCGGAAGGGCCACCCCGGTCATGCGCCAATCCCTGCGTCCGCTGCTGCGCCGAGCGACGGTGGGAGCCCTCGTCCTCGCCTCCGTCTGGGCACCGGGCGGCGCCCTCGCGGCGGCCCCGCCCTCCCCGGAGGCCGCACGCCTGCCATTCACCGAGCGGTACCGCGCGCTCCAGCACGGCGGGATCGTCCGCGCGGCCAACGCCGCCATCAGCTGCCGGGCGACCGCGGCCCAGCCCTCGTGCCCGGCGGTCCGCGAGGGCGGCACGGCGGTCAACGGCGACCTCGACATGTTCTACGTCGACGTCGACACCGACCCGAACACCTACAACTCCTCCCGCGCGGAGGTCCGTCTGCCCGAGGGCGCCCGGGCCACGTACGCGCGCCTGTACTGGGGCGGCAACCTGCGCGTCGGCGAGCAGAAGCCGCCCGCGGACAACGGGCGGGTGCTGATCGCCGAGCCCGGCGGACAGTACAAGGAGGTGCTCGCCGACACCCTGGTCGGCCACCGGGTGGCCCAGGGCGCGGACGCCTATCAGGCCTCGGCGGACGTCACGAAACTGGTGCGGGAGAGCGGTTCGGGGCTCTACACGGTCGCGCAGCTCAACGTGGCCATGGGGAAGTCGAAGGCCGGGGCGTGGGGCGGCTGGACGCTGGTGGTGGCGTACGAGAAGGCGGCGGAGCCGCTGCGGCATCTGGCCCTGTGGGACGGCTTCGACACGCTGACGTCCGGTCAGGACCTCGCGCCGACCGGTCTGCGCTTCCCCGCGGGTGCCTCCGGCCGGGTGGGTCTCGTCGGCTACGACGGCGACCGCGGCCGAACGGGCGACAGCCTCACCCTGTCGGCCGACCGCCGAGCCCCCGTCGTCCTGGCCGACTCCGCCAACCCCGGCGCCGACGTGCTGAATTCGACGATCAGCGAGCCCGGAGAGCGGCCGGCGACGCGCGTCCCGTCGTACGCGAACACCCTCGGCTACGACTCCGATGTGTTCGATCTCGGGACGGCTCTGCGGCCGGGTGGTGACCAGCTGGCCTTCCGGCTCGTTTCCCAGCGGGACGCGGCGTGGGCCGGGGCGCTCTTCGTCGCCGTCGACGCCCAGAGCTGAGGCGCGTTCCCGCCCGTCCCGAGTGCCATCCGTGAGCGAGGAAACCGCGCAATGCACCAGTCAGCAACCGACCCTCGGCCACGGGTCCTGCACCTTACGCAGCCCGTGGAAGGCGGGGTCGCCCGGGTCGTGACGGACCTGGTGAGGGCCCAGCTCACGGCCGGTTTCCAGGTCGCGGTGGCCTGTCCGGACGGGGACTTCGCCGCGGGGCTGCGGGCGCTGGGCGCCGACGTACGGCACTGGACCGCGACGCGGTCCCCGGGGCCGTCGCTGCCGGGTGAGGTACGGCGGCTCGCACGGGTGGTCGAAGAGGTACGGCCCGAACTGGTGCACGCACACAGCGCGAAGGCCGGTCTCGCCGGCCGGCTCGCGGTGCGCGGGCGGATCCCGACCGTGTTCCAGCCGCACGCATGGTCGTTCGAGGCGGTCGGCGGGACCACCGCGGCGCTCGCCCTGAAGTGGGAGCGGTGGGGGGCGCGTTGGGCCTCCCGGGTGGTGTGTGTCAGCGAGGGGGAGCGCGCGACCGGCGTACGCGCCGGGATCGCCGCCCCCTGGAGCGTCGTCCCCAACGGGATCGACCCCGCCCGCTTCCACCCGGCCGCCGTGGGCACCGTACGCGCCTCACTCCTGCCCGAGGTCGATCCCGCCGCCCCGCTCGTCGTCTGTGTGGGGCGGCTGTGCCGGCAGAAGGGGCAGGACGTGCTGCTGCGGGCCTGGGAGGCGGTGCTGGAGCGGGTGCCGCGGGCCCGGCTCGCGCTCGTCGGCGACGGACCCGACCGCGAACGGCTGCGGCCGCCGGCACCGGAGTCGGTGCACTTCGTCGGCGCCGTCGCCGACGCTGCCCCCTGGTACCAGGCCGCCGATCTGGTCGTCCTGCCCTCGCGCTGGGAGGGCATGGCGCTCGCCCCGCTGGAGGCCATGGCCTGCGGACGGCCGGTGGTGCTGACGGACGTGGACGGCGCCCGGGAGAGCCTGCCGCCGGGTCTCGTACCGCACTGTCTCGTCCCGCCGGAGCAGCCCGCGCCGCTCGCCGGGGCCGTCGCCGAGCTGCTGCTCGACCCGCTGCTGTGCGAGTCGCTCGGCCATCAGGGCCGCCGGCACGTCCTGTCCACGCACGACGTGCGGCACACCACCGAGGCGGTCGCGGACCTGTACCGCGAACTGCTCGGTACGACAGGTCGCGTCATGCCCTCCGAGTACAGGGAGTCGATCCACTCGTGACCGCGGAAAGCACGCTCCCCTCGCCCGGCGGGCAGCCCCACGACCCCGGCTTCTCGCCCGTCGCGGTCCTCGCGTCGCGCGGCGTCACCGGCGGTTTCCGGTTCCCGCACCGCCGCCCGCAGCCCCGGCCCGCCTCGCCCGTGCCGCTGCTCGCCGCCGACCTGGCCGCCGCCCTGCTGGGCGCCCTCGCCCTCACCGGCACCGCGCACCAGCCGCTGCTCGCGGCCCTGCTGGTCGCCGCGTCGATGCTGCTGCGCCCGCAGGCGCCACGCGCGGTGCCGGGCGTCCTCGACGAACTGCCCGCCGTGTGCGGCCGGATCGCGGTCGCCTGGCTGGCGCTCGGCGCGCTGGTCGCCGCCCACACCCCGCAGTACGCCCTGTCCTACGGCACCCTCGCCGCCGGTCTCCTGCTCCAGTCGGCGGCGGCCTGCGCGGCCCGCGGCATCGTGCACCGGCGGCGCCGCACGGCCCTGCGCGACCGGCCGCGCGCGGCCCTCGTCATCGGCCCCGCCGCGACCGCGCAGCGCGTGGCCGCCGGGCTGCTGCGCCACCCGAGCTGCGGGGTGCGGCCGGTGGGCGTGGTGGCCGAGCAGCCCGACGGCAGCGACGGCCTGCCCGTGCTGACCACCGGCGAGGAGGTCGAGCGGGCGCTCATCCAGAACGGCGTCCGGGACGTCCTCGTCGTGCACCCTCCCGTACGGACGCAACAGGGGCCGCTGCTGCGGGCGCTCGCCGAGTCGGGCTGCGCGGTGTGGGAGGTCGACGCGGACTCCCCCTCGTACGCCTCCCGCGACCAGCTCGCCGGATACGCCTGCCGGCGGCTCGACATGGGCGGACGGCGGCCCGGCAGCGCCGGCAAGAGACTCCTCGACGTGGTCGTCGCCGGGACGCTGCTGCTGCTGGTCAGCCCGTTGCTGCTGGTGTGCGCGGTGGTCCTGCGGCTCACCGACGGACCTGGTGTCGTCTTCCGGCAGGAGCGCATCGGCAAGGACGGGCGCCCCTTCACGCTGCTGAAGTTCCGCACCCACCGCCCGGTCGACGAGCACGAGTCGGCGACCCGCTGGAGCGTGGCCGACGAACGCCAGATGTCGTGGTTCTGCCGCTTCCTGCGACGCAGCTCCCTCGACGAGCTGCTCCAGCTGTGGAACGTCTTCTGGGGCGACATGAGCCTGGTCGGGCCGCGCCCCGAACGCCCTTACTTCGTCGGCAAGTTCAGCCAGATGCACCCCGGCTACGCGGCCCGCCACCGGATGCGCACCGGCATCACCGGGCTCGCCCAGATCCACGGGCTGCGCGGCGACACCTCCATCGAGGACCGGGCCCGCTTCGACAACGCGTACATCGACAACTGGTCGCTGTGGCAGGACATCTGCATCCTCGCCCGCACCGCCGCCGCGCTCGTCCGCCCGACGGGGAGCTGACCATGAGGGTGCCTCGGATGCTGCCGGTCCTGCCGGCCATCGCCGTGATCGCCCTGCTGGGGCTGCCGCTCGGGCCGGGCGGCGAGGGCGGCGCGGGTCCGGCCGACGCGGTCTCCGCGCTGATGGTGCTGTACTGCGGGATCCGGCTGGTACGGGACCGGCGGCGCCCCCTGTCCCGTACCGCCGCCGTGATCCTGGGTCTGCCGGTGCTCGGGCTGGCGATCGCCGCGACGGGCGCCGCGAGTCCGGGTGCCGGGGTCACCGGCATGGGCCGCTACCTCCAGATCTTCGTCCTCGTCCCCGCGGCCGTCCTGCTCCTGATCCGGCACCGCGCTGACTTCCGCGTCCTCGCCTGGTCCTTCGTCGGGCTGGCCCTGTGGCAGGGGGCGATCGGCGTGCACCAGTTCCTGACCGGGACCGGTGCCTCGTACCAGGGCCAGGAGATCCGCGCCGTCGGCACCTTCGGGGCGCAGGACGTGATGGGGATGGCGACCGTCGTCTGCTTCGGGCTGATCTGCGCGGTGGGCCTTGCGCTGGGCACGACCGCCGTACGGCAGCGGGCGGTCGCCGCGTGCTGTGCGCTGGCGCTGCTCGTGCCGCTGGCCCTGTCGTTCAGCCGCGGGGCGTGGATCGCGACCGTGGTGACCTGCTCGGCGCAGCTGGTGCTGGCCGGGATGCGGCGGGCGCTGAAGGTGGCGGCCGTGGCCGCCGCGTTCGGGGTGATCCTCGTCGGCGGCTTCGGCGTCGGCTCGGCGATGCTCCAGGAACGCGTCAACAGCATCACGCAGGTCACCGACGCGCCCGACCAGTCCGTCACCGACCGGTACACGATGTGGGCGGCGGCCGTCGACATGTGGCGCGAACAGCCGCTGGCCGGCGTCGGGTTGAAGGGCTTCCCCGAACACCGGGACGCCCACGCCTCGCTCGCGCTGTCCGCGGGCAGCGACACGGAGGGCGCCGGCGCGGCCTTCCGCAAGCAGCCGCTGCTGTCCCCGCACAACATGTACCTCCTCATCCTCGCGGAGCAGGGCCTGATCGGGCTGCTCGCGCTGGCGGGAGGCTGGCTGGCGCTGCTCGTGTGCGGGCTGCGGGGGCTGGCCCGGGTGCGTCGCGCCGGGGGCGGCAACGGGCTCGACTGCGGGCTCGTCGCCTGCGGGCTGCTGGTCTGGCAGTTGACCGACTTCGTGTACGCCGACATCGGCGGGCCCTCGACCGTGCTGACGGCCGTGTGCTTCGGGCTGGCGGCGTGGTGGGGGCTGGCCGGGAGCGGCCTGCGGGCGACCGTGCCGGTGCCGCCGCCGGTGCCCGCCCGCGCCGAGGAGGCCGCGGCGCGATGACGGTGACGCCTTCCCGGCTGCCGCGGGGCGACGAGGACAGGGAGGACGCCACGGACGCCCAGTCCGGTGGCGGTGCCGGCACCCGCGCGAGGGCCGCCACCCGCACCAAGTCCCTCGCCCACGCCGAGGCCGACACGAGCCCTCACGCCGACTCCGACGCCCGCCTCCACGCCGATACCCACACCAAGGCCGCCACCCGCCCCGAGGGTGCCCGGGCCAGCCTCGCCGCCCCCGGCCCCGACAGTGCTCCGGACCTCGCCGCCCCCAGTCCCCGGAGCGCCCCGGCCCCGGCCGCCCCCCGCTCCGAGAGCACCCCGGCTCCCCCCGCCGCCACCCGCCCCGAGGGTGCCCCGGCCGGCCTCACCGCCCCCGGCCCCGAGAGCACCCCGGCACCGGCCTCCCCCGGCCCCGAGAACGCGCCGACTCGCCCCGCCGCCCCCAGTCCCAACAGCGCCCCGGCCGGCCTCGCCGCCCCCGGCCCCGAGAACGCCCCGACTCGCCCCGCCGCCCCCCGTCCCAACAGCGCCCCACCCCTCCCCGCCGCCCGCACCGCCGTACCGGCGCCCGGCACCGCCGTCCCGCCCCCCGGCGCCACCGACGTCGCCCCCGCCTCCCGTCGCTTTCTCGCCAAGGCCACCCTCGTCACCGCCGTCCTCACCGCCGCCGGTGCCGTGCTCGGGCTCGCCCGGGATCAGGCGTTGGCGCGGCTGTTCGGGGCCGGGAGCGAGACGGACGCGTTCCTCGTCGCGTGGACCATCCCGGAGTTCGCGTCCACCCTGCTCATCGAGGACGGCCTGGCCTTCGCGCTGGTCCCGGCGTTCAGCCTGGCGCTGGCCCGGCGGGCCCAGGGCGCTCCCGGCGACCCGGTGCGGGCCCTGGTCGGCAGTACGCTGCCCCGGCTCTGTCTCGCCTTCGTCGCCGTGTCCGCGCTAATCGCCGGCACCGCCCCCTATGTCGTCGAGGCCCTCGCACCCGGCCTGCCCGACCCGGCGCTCGCCGTCGACTGCACCCGCCTCACCGCGGTCTGCGTGGTCGGCTTCGGGCTCGCCGGGTACGGCAGCGCGGCCCTGCGCGCGCACCGCAGGTTCCTCGCGCCGGCCGCGATCTACGTGGCGTACAACACCGGCATCATCACGGCGATGTTCGTCCTGGGCGGGCAGTGGGGCGTGCGGTCGGCGGCGGTCGGGGTGGCCGTCGGCGGCGCGCTGATGGTCGTCGTACAACTGCCTTCTTTCGTACGGGAGTTGCGGCGCAAGACGCCCGCCGTCCAGGAGCCTTCGGCCGAGCCCGCCGAGCCTGCCGTCACCGGTGCGCTCGTCGCCACCGTCCTCCTCTTCGCGCTGTGCCGGCAGTCGCAGACCCTCATCGAGCGGTTCCTCGCCTCCACGCTCGACGCCGGGGCCATCTCGCATCTGAACTACGCGCAGAAGGTCGCCCAGATCCCGATGACGCTGTCGATGATGCTGTGCACGGTCACCTTCCCGGTGGTCGCGCGGGCGCTGGCCGACGGTGATGTCGAGCGGGCCCGCAACCGGGTGGAACGGGATCTGGCGCTGGCCACCTGTGTGCTGCTGCTCGGCGCCTCGGTGGTGATCGCCTGCGCTCCGCAGATCGTCGAACTCCTCTTCCAGCGGGGCGCGTTCACCCCCCGGGACACCGCCGCGACCGCGGACGTCATGCGGGTGTACGCCCTCGGGCTGCTCGGTCAGACCCTGACCGGCGTGCTCGTGCGGTCGTACTTCTCCGCGGCCCGCCCCAGCTGGTACCCGGTCGCCGCGATGGCCACCGGCATCGTCGCCACGTCCTGGATCGGCGCCTGGACCGTGGGCCCCTGGGGGGTGCTGGGCATCGCCGCCGCCAACGCCTCCGGCATCACCGTGACGGCCGTGGTGCTGCTCGCCGGGATGGGGCCGCGCAGTGTGCCGGTCCGGGTCCGGCGCGTGCTGGGCGAGCTGAGCAAGCCGGTGCGGGCGGCGGTGATCGCGACCGTGGCCGGGACGTTCGTCGCCGAGCAGGTGCCGGCGGCCGTGCCCGGGCTCGCCGCGGCAGGCGCGACCGCGGTCGCCGTGTTCCTTCTGCTCGCCTGGGCGCTGGACGCCCAGGGCGTCGTACCCGCACTCCGATCCGTACGCACCCTCACGCGGAGGCTCACGCATGGCCGCACCCGTTGACCGCGCCGCTCCCACCGGAGCGCGCACCGCTCCCTGGATCGCGATGTACCACTCGGTCGGCGACTGCTCCGACGACCCGTACCGCATCACGGTCACCCCGGACCGTCTCGACCTGCAACTGACCTGGCTCGCCCGGCGCGGCCTGCGGGGCGTCTCCGTGGCCGAACTGCTGGCGGCGCCCGACCGCACGGACCTCGTCGCGCTCACCTTCGACGACGGGTACGCCGACTTCGTCACCGGTGCCCTGCCCGTCCTGCGGCGGCACGGCTTCGGCGCCACCGTCTTCGTGCTGCCCGGCCGGCTCGGCGGCGACAACGCCTGGGACCCGCTGGGCCCGCGCAAGCCGCTGCTCACCGCCGACGGCATCCGGGAGGTGGTGCGGGCCGGCATCGAGATCGGCTCGCACGGTCTCACCCACGTCGACCTGACCTCGGTGGACGACCTGCGCCTCAAGGCGGAGGTGGTGGAGAGCCGGGCCGCCCTGGAGGAGCTGACCGGCGCCCCCGTCAACGGTTTCTGCTACCCGTACGGCACCCTCGACCAGCGGGCCGTCGACGCCGTCTCCGAGGCCGGATACGCGTACGCCTGCGCCATCGACCCCGGCCCGGTCGACAGCCCCCTGGCCCTGCCCCGCGTCCACATCGGGCAGAACGACACCGCCGTACGCCTCTTCCTCAAACACCGGCTGCACCGGCTTCGGCGCCGCCCGGTCGAGGGGGTCTGAGGTGAAGGCGCTCCATGTCATCACCGGCCTCGGCGTCGGCGGTGCCGAGCAGCAACTGCGGCTGCTGCTGCGGCACCTGCCGGTCGACTGCGACGTCGTGACGCTCACCAACCCGGGTGCGGTCGCGGACGGTCTGGTCGCCGACGGGGTGCGGGTGACGCACCTCGGCATGGCCGGCAACCGTGACCTGGCCGCGCTGCCCCGGCTGGTGCGGCTGATCCGTTCCGGCGGCTACGACCTCGTCCACACGCATCTGTACCGGGCCTGCGTCTACGGCCGGCTCGCCGCCCGGCTCGCCGGGGTCCGCGCGGTCGTCGCCACCGAGCACTCCCTGGGCGACTCCCAGATGGAGGGCCGCCGCCTCACCGCCGGCGTCCGTGGCCTCTACCTGGCCAGCGAGCGCCTGGGCCGCGCCACGGTCGCCGTCTCCCCCACGGTCGCCCAGCGCCTGAGGAACTGGGGCGTGCCCGCACCGCGCATCGAGGTCGTCCCCAACGGCATCGACCTGACCCGGTTCCGCTTCGACCCCCTCCAGCGCCTGAACACCCGCCGCCGCCTGGGCCTGCCCGAGGAGGCGTACGTCATCGGCGGCATCGGACGCCTCACCGCGGGCAAGCGGTTCGGCACCCTCATCCACGCTCTCGCCCAACTCCCCGACGACTGCTGGCTGCTGCTGGTCGGCGGCGGCCCGGAGGAGAGCGTCCTGCGGCGCACCGCCCACGAGGCCGGCGTCGCCGACCGGGTCCTGTTCACCGGCGAACGGCCCTACCTCCCCGACGGCTCCCCCGGCCCCGACCTGCCGTCCCTCACCTGGGCGATGGACGTCCTCGCCTCGCCCTCGCCGGAGGAGGCGTTCGGCCTCGCGGCCGTCGAGGCGCTGGCGTCCGGGCTGCCGGTGCTCTACAGCTCCTGCCCGGCGATCGAGGACCTGCCCGCCGAGGCGGCCGTCCTCGCCCGTCAGGTCGGCGGCGGTGCCGACGAGTTCGCCCGCGCTCTCGCCGCGGCCCGCACCGAGGGCCCGGGTCCGCGCACCGCCCCCGAAGCCGCCCACCACTACTGCATCACCCGCAGCGCCGCCCAGTTGATGGACGTCTACGCGGCCGCATCCTCGTCGTCCCCGTCACCCCAGGGAGTCAGTTCCTCATGACCGAGAACCCCACCGGACCGCGCCGCCCGGCGGTCCTCACCCGCGCCAAGACGCTCCCCGCCTGGTCCCTGCTCGCGGCCGGCGCCGTCGCGGGCGGCCTGCTCGGCGGCGGGTACGGCCTCGCCAAGACGCCCGCCTACACGGCGACCAGCTATGTGATCGCCGTACCGAACGAGAAGTCCGACCCGGCCTCCGCGCTCGGCTTCGCGCAGGCCTACGGCCGGGTCGCCACCCAGCTCGCGGTGCTCGGGGACGCGCAGGTGTGGGCGGGCGTGCCCGTGAAGACGCTGAAGTCCAGTGTGCAGACGGCGACCTCGCCGGACGCGCCGATGGTGGCGATCACGGCGACCTCCTCCCGCCCGGACCTCGCCGCCGACATGGCCAACGCGGTGGCCCGCGCCCTGACCCGGCACGCCGACAACACCGAGTCGGCCACCAACGTCGAGCTCCAGCAGTTCGCCCGCGCCACCAAGCCCACCGAGCCCTCCTCGGCCTCCCCCGCGCTGACCGGCCTGGTCGGGGCGAGCGCGGGCGGGCTGCTGGGCGGCCTGGTGCTGCTGGTCCGACCGCGCCGCACCACCGAGGAGCCGGGCCGGCCGGCCTCCGTGCCCGGCCCGGCCGTCGCCGCCGACGCCCACGGCCAGCTGTGACGTACACGACGGAACTCGTCACCGACGACACCGTCTTCGCCGCCCTCGCCCCCGACTGGACCCGTCTGTACCGCCGCTGCTCCGCCGCGACCCCGTTCCAGAACCACGCCTGGCTGCACTCCTGGTGGCTCTCCTACGGCCGTCCCGGCCGGCTGCGCGTGGTCGTCGTCCGCGACCACGACGACCTGGTGGCCGCCGCGCCCCTGATGCGCGTCCACCGCCCGGTGCCGTCGCTCGTGCCGCTGGGCGGTGCGATCTCCGACTACGGGGACGTCCTGCTGGACGACGAGCGGGGCGAGGAGGCGGTGGCCGCGCTGGTCGAGGGGCTCGCGGCGGCGGCCCGCACCGCGCTCGTCGACCTGCGCGAGGTGCGCCCGGGCGGCGCGGCCGAGCGGCTCTACGACCACTGGCCGGGCCCCCGGCGCCGGGTCGGCGACTCGCTGTGCCTGGAGCTGCCCGCCGTCCCCATGGACGAACTGGTCGCCCGGCTGCCGTCCGCGAAGGCCCAGCAGCGGGTGCGCGCCAAGCTGCGCAAGCTGACCTCGCTCGGCGTCGAACGGCATGTCGTCGAGCCGGACGAGGTCGACAAGGCACTGCGCCGGCTGCTGGAACTGCACCAGCTCCAGTGGCAGGGCCGGAAGGTGACGAGCGAGCACCTGCGGCCCCGGTTCCGGGACCATCTGGTGCGCTCGGTCGGGCCGATGGTGGCGGAGGGGGACGCGGTCGTCACCGAGTTCCGGCTGGACGACGACGTGGTGGCCGTCGACCTGACCCTGCTGTCACGGCGGCTGGCGGGCGGCTATCTGTACGGCGCCCATCCGTGCCTGCGGGAACGCAAGGCGGACGTGGCGGTGATGCTGCTGGACGCGTGCACCGGGCATGCCCGCGGCACGCTGAGCCTGCTGCGCGGCAACGAGCCGTACAAGCACCACTGGAAGCCCGAACCGGTCGCCAACCAGCGGCTGCTGCTGGCCCGCCGGCACACCGCCCCGCTGCTGGCGGCCGCGCTGTGCGACGTCGCGGCCCGCCGGCACGGCAAGGAGGTGCTGCGCCGGTGGCGGGAACGCGGCGGTGGCGGCGGATCGTGAACGACCCGCCGCCACCGGGGCCGCCTTCCGTCAGCGGCTGCGCGACCACCAGTCGAAGCGCATGCACAGCTTCCCGCCGATCCAGTACTCGACCCACTCGCCCAGATCCATCGGCGAACAGTTGGGCGGGTTGGTCGGAGTGGGGTCGGGAGTGGGATCCGGGCTCGGCTCGGGCGTCGGGTCGACCGGCGTCGGGTCCGTCGTCGGCTCCTCGGGAGTGCGGCCGAAGAGGACCGAGCGGTAGACGTCGGACGCCTTCGGGTTGTCCTCGCACTGCCAGACGCCGTGCGGGCAGTAGTCGGTCAGCGTGTTGTACAGCGGCTTGTGCTCGTCCATCCACGCGAGCATGCGCCGCATGTATTCGGCGTTGTCACCGTTGCGGAAGAGTCCCCATTCAGGATAGGAAATTGCCTTGCCGTGGGCTTTGGCGAAATCCACGTGCTCCTGAAGTCCGTAGGGCTCTTTCACCTGCTGGTCGAACGAGAGTCCTTCCGGCTGGTCGTACGAGTCCATGCCGATGATGTCGACGGTGTCGTCGCCCGGATAACACTGCGTCCAGGCAATCGCGTCCCGGCCCCGGCTGGGCGTGAAATCGAAACGGAATTTCTGGCCCGGCACCGAACGCATGGTGGTGACGATCCTGTTCCAGTACGTCTTCCAGGCCTCCGGGTTTGGCCCGCAGCGATGGGTGTACGTGATGCCGTTCATCTCCCAGCCGAGCACGATCACCGTGTCCGGCACGTTCAGCTCGACCAGCCGCTCGGCGAGGCGGCGGAAGTGATGGTCGAACTGTCCCGCCGCGCCCCGGCGCAGCAGCAGCCGCACCTCGGCGTCGGAGACGTGGTCCTCGTTGCGCTCCAGCATGGGGACGTTGAGGACGAACATCCGGTCGTTCTTCGCGTTGCGCCAGTCCGCCCACACGTCGAGGAAGCCGGGGGCGCCCTCGATGTTGCTCCAGCGGTCGCCGGGCAGATAGGTGTGGCCGACGCGCAGCTCGGTGCCGCCCAGCCAGCGGCTGAGCTCGGCCATCCGGGCCACGCCGCGCGGGCCGTAGTCGAGGTAGGCGCCGAAGGCGGGCGTCTCGGGGGCCGGCTTGGTCCCGGGTTCGGTCGCGGGGGCGGGGGCCGGGGACGACTCCGCCGGGACCGCGGGCACGGCGGGCGTGGGAGCGGGCGGATCGGCGGCCCCCACCCCCACGGCGAATCCGGGCCCTACGGCCAGGGCGGCGGACGCGGCGGTCGCCACCGCGATGAACGCCAGCCGACCGGTCCGGGCCTTTCGCTGCTGTGAGTCCATGCCTGCTCCTTTCTCACTCTCGCGCTCCGGGGACAGGTGAAACGCGCTACCTGACACTCAGTCATATGAATATGAACGACGCCACCGTGCTTACGGCTTTCGGGTGGCCCGCTCGCCCGCACGGGTGAAACGACCGAAGGAATTGAATCCGTGTCGCTGTTCGACACCCGCGTCCCCGCCGTTCTGCTGCGGATCGACCGGAATCCCTTTCACCACGGAACGCTGGGAGCCGTGCGCTCGCTCGGCCGGGCCGGAGTGGAGGTGCATGTGATCGCGGATTCCACCGGAAGTCCGGTGTCCCGATCGCGTTTTGTACGGCAGATCCATCCCCCGCCGCCACCGGGCGCGCCCGCCGCCGACATCGCCGTCGCCCTGCGCCGGATCGCCGCCCGGATCGCGCGCCCCGCGGTGCTGATCCCGATGGACGACGCAAGCGCGGTCGCGGTGAGCCGGCTGCGGGCGGAGCTGGCGCCCTCCTACCTGCTGCCGGCGACGCCGGGTCCGCTGGCCGAGCGGGTCGCCGACAAGGCGGAACTGGCCGCGCTGTGCGCGTCCGCGGACGTGCCGCACCCGCTCACGCTGATCCCGGACAGCCCCGCCGACGCCGCTGCCGCCGCCTGGCACCTCGGGCTGCCGGTGGTGGCCAAGTGGAGCCGCCCCTGGCTGCTGCCGGCCGGCAGCAGCCTGCGCAGCACGGTCCTGCTGCGGTCCGCGCACGAGGCCGGTGAGCTGTACCGGCGCTCCGCGGAGGCGGGCAGCCGACTGCTGCTCCAGGCGTTCCTGCCGCCGGAGCCGGACGGCGACCGCTTCTGCCACGGGTACGCGGACCGCTCGGGCGCCGTCCGCGGCGGCGGTGCCGGCGTCAAGCTCCAGTCCTGGCCGCGCGGCGCCGGGTTGACGGCGGTGGGCCGGTGGACGCCGGACCCGATCGTGCAGGAGCTCGCCGAACGCCTCACCGCCGAACTGGGCTACCGCGGCATCTTCGACCTCGACTTCCGCCGCGGCCCCGACGGCCACCCGCACCTCCTCGACTTCAACCCGCGCCCGGGCGCCCAGTTCCGGCTGTTCTGCGACACCGCCGAACTGGACGTCGTACGCGCCCTGCACCTGGACCTGACCCACCGTCCGCTGCCGGACGGGGTGCCGCGGGCCGGGCGGGAGTTCGTGGTGGAGAACTACGCCCCGCTGACCGCCCTGCGTCCGGCGCCCGCCGGCCGGGAGCCGGCCTGGTACGCCGCGGACGACCGGGCGCCGGGTCTTGCGATGTGGGGATGGTGGGCCCGGCACGTGTCCCGGCGGGTCCTCCAGCGGTTGCGCAGGCTGTGCGCGCCGCCCGGTGAACGGGCGGGTGCGCGGGTGGTGCGGCAGGGATCCGCGCCGGACCTGAGCGACCTGACGGACGACGAGAAAGCGAGCAGCCGCTGATGTACGACCTGCTGGTGGTGGGCGCGGGCCCGTACGGCCTGTCGATCGCGTCCCACGCCGCGGCCGCCGGACTGCGGGTGGGTGTCTTCGGACGGCCCATGGCGTCCTGGCGCGACCACATGCCCCGCGGGATGTTCCTGAAGTCGGAGCCGTGGGCGTCCCACCTCTCCGACCCCGAGCGCCGCCGGCGCCTCGACGTCTACTGCGCCGAGCAGGGCCTGACGGCCCGGCACGGCGAGCCGATCCCGGTGGAGGTGTTCGCCGCGTACGGCCTGTGGTTCGCCCGCACCGCCGTTCCCGAGGTGGACGAGCGGATGGTGACCCGGCTGGTCCGGTGCGCGGGCGGCTTCGAGGCGGTGACGGACGACGGGGAGGTGGTGTCCGCCCGTACGGTCGCACTCGCGGTCGGCGTCATGCCGTTCGTCGAGATCCCCGCCTCCCTCGCCGGCCTCGACGCCTCCCTCGTGACCCACAGCAGCCACCACGGCGACCTCGGCCGCTTCCGCGGACGGGACGTCACCGTGGTCGGCGGCGGTCAGGCGGCACTGGAGACGGCGGCGCTCCTCGCCGAACAGGGCACGCGGGTACGGGTGCTGGCCCGCGCCGGTGAGCTGCGCTGGAACGACGTGCCCCCGCCCTGGGAGCGCCCCTGGTGGCGGCAGGCCCGCTCCCCGCTCGGCGGCCTGGGCTGCGGCTGGCGGAACTGGTTCTACGCCGAGCGCCCCGGCCTCTTCCGCCGCCTCCCGGAGCAGACCCGGACGCGGATCGCGGCGACGGCGCTGGGCCCGGCGGGCGCGTGGTGGGTACGGGACCGGTTCGAGTCGGCGGTGGAGGTGCGCCTGGACCACGAGGTGGCGGCGGCACGGGCGGTGCCGGGCGGACTGTGCCTGGACCTGACGGACGGCACGGGCTCACCACACGCCCTGGAGACCGAACACGTCATCGCCGCCACGGGCTTCAAGGCGACCACCGACCGCCTCACCCTTCTCTCCGCCGACCTGCGGACCGCCCTGGCCACGACCGCCGACGGCTCCCCTGAGGTCACCCGGGACTTCGAGTCCCCCTCCCACCCGGGCCTGTTCCTGGCCGGCCTGACGACGGCCTCGGCCTTCGGCCCCGCGATGCGCTTCGTGCACGGCGCGACCTACACGGCGGGTGCACTCGTACGAGGGGTACGGCGCCGCCTGCGCACGGGGCCGGCCCTGATCCCGGCACCGGGCCGGCACGGGACGCCGGAGACTGCGCGACGGTGACGGGGCGCGGGTGCCGGACCCGGGGTCCGGCACCCGGCGCGTCAGCGGTGGGATGCGGATCTGCCCCGGCGGTACAGGACAGCCCCGGCCGCGATCAGGGCGGCGCTGGCACCGGACGCGGCGAGCAGGGCCTCGCTGCTGCTGCCGGTGTCGGGGAGGTGCGGCGGCGGACCTTGGTGCCCGGGGGACGAGGGCTGGCCACCGTTGCCGGGAGACGTCGGCGTGGGCGACTGATGGTCACCGGGGCCGGGAGACGTCGGCGTGGGCGTCGGCGACGGATGGTCACCGTGGCCGGGCGGGGTCGGCGTCGGAGTCGGCGTCGGATGGCCACCGGGGCCAGGGGGGCCAGGGGGCGTCGGAGTCGGCGTGGGCGTGGGTGTGTCCTCCCCGCCGTACGGCGGCGCCGTGTGCTCGTCGCCGTAGCCACCGCTGCCGCAGTCGTCGCCGAACGCGGGGTTGAGCCCGCTGATCACGTCCGCGGTGTTCCCGCACGCGTTCACCGGCACGTCGACCGGCGCACCGGCGTGGTTGCCGGAGCCCACACCGGGCGAGCCCTCGGTGCGGCCGTGCGTCGAGGAACCGGAGCCGGTCCTGTGGTGCCCGGAACCGTAACCGGAGTCATGCCCGGAGCCGTAACCGGAGTCGCCGCCGCCGTACGGTTCCCCGTACGACCCGCGCTTGGACGAACCCGAGCCGTTGGCACAGGAGTTGCCGAACGCGGGGTTCAACAGGGCGACGGCGTCGACCGAGTTGCCGCAGGCGTTCACCGGTGCATCGACCGGGACCTGGACGTTGTTGCCGGACAGGACTCCGGGCGAACCCTTGGTGGCCCCGCTCGCGTCCGAGTCGGCGTGGGCGGGGCTGCTGCCGCACAGGGACAGAATGCTTGTCGCGGCGGCCGCCGCGACCATTCCCCTACTCAGGGTCTGTCGCAATCTCGTTGTCTTCCTGCTTGAAGAAGTGGGAAAAGCCGGCCTTGGAAGGCAAGGAAGCTGTCCAAGGCCGGCTGTCACATAGCCGGAGCGGCCTATGCGCTACGACGTCAGTCGTTGACGCAGGTGTTGCCGAACGCCGGGTTCAGCAGGGCGATGATGTCGATCGAGTTGCCGCACACGTTGATCGGCACGTGGACCGGGACCTGGACCACGTTGCCCGAGAGAACGCCCGGCGAACCGAAGGCGGCACCCTCGGCGCCCGCGTCCGCGAATGCGGGGGCGGCCATACCCAGAGCCATGATCGCGCCCGCGACGACAGCAGCGGTCTTCTTCATGAGCTATCCCTTCTCTGCGGTCATGCCCCAATGACGTGACCTGCAGGCTGTAAACGAGGGATAGACATCCAGGGAAACTACGGAACGTGTGGCGCCCGGTAATTCACCCGAACGCCTTCACAGGATTGACACCGGCCCTCCATATGAGGAGAAACGCTTCGCCTGAGTGGCGGAAAAAGGCCCGGGCAGCCCGCGGGGAATTCAGGCGGCCCGAGCCTTTCAGATCCGAGCTCTTTCGAGCGGAGGGATCAGTGGTTGCCGGTGCCGTTGCCGGCCAGGACGGAGATGTCGTCCAGGATGTGCGACACCGGCTCGTCACCCTTGGCCTGGGTGGAGTTGTCGGCGCACTGCTGGTTCTGCGCGGCCGACAGGACCGGGATGTCCTGGGCGACACCGACGGCGGCGATGACACCGAGGATGGCCTGGGCGTTGGCCTTCACCGGCACGCCGAGGCAGAGCTTGTTGGCGGTGCCCTGGACCAGCGTGGCCTGCGGGCTCATGTTGCCCTTGGTGATCGAGTTGCCGAACTTCGAGTGGGCCTCGTTGCCGCTGGCCGAGGTGGTGCCGTCGTTCCCGATGGCCATGGCCGGGGAGGCCGCACCGACGACGGAGGCGGCGACCGCCGCAGCGGCCATTGCCTTCTTCAGCATTTGGGTTTCCTTTCCTGGCGTGCATCACCACGACGCATGCTCCTGCTTCCGCATCAACCCCCTGCACGGGGAATGGTTGCGAGGCTTCACTCGATCGGGCCGCGTACGCACGGCGAATTCACGGAAAGGTCCGACCGCCCCGATATCGGGTTCCACCCGCTTCCTTTGTGGGCCATCGGAGTGAATGCCAGGAACCAAGCGGGTCCCGGGCAGTTGACCAGTGCGCTCCGGTGGACGGGGTTTCTTCAGAAGGGACTAGCAAGTGATCAAGAAGGTTCTGGCTTCCGCCGCGGTCGCCGCTTCCGTCGTCGGTGTCGCCTCCCCCGCCATGGCCATCGGGAACGACGGCACCACCTCCGCCAGCGGCAACGGCGCGCACCAGTCGTTCGGCAACTCGGCCACGTACGGCAACATGAGCCCGCAGATGGCGCTCGTCCAGGGCTCGCTCAACAAGCCCTGCATCGGCCTGCCGGCCAAGGCGAACCTCCAGGGCATCGTCGGCGCCGTCGCCGTCGGCGTTCTGCAGGACGTGCCGATCCTGTCGGCCCCGCAGAACCAGCAGTGTGTCGAGAACTCCACGCAGGCCAAGGGCGACGAGCCGCTGTCGCACATCCTGGACGACATCTCCGTCCTGGCGGGCAACGGCAAGGACAACCACTGAGCCGTCCCCAGGGGCTCCGTTCGCTGAGCCTTGGGGCTGCAATCTGAGTCCCCGTCAGCGGGCCGCCGGTTTCCCGGCGGCCCGCTGTTTTAGCGTGCGTCGCGTGACGACGAAGAGAACCCTTTCTTCCCTGGCCATCCCCGTACTCGTCCTCGCCGCCGGCTCGACCGTGCTCGGCAGCGCTCCCTTCCCTGAGCGGCAGGCCCCCCGCCCCCTCAACATCGTGCTGATGGGCACGGACGGCCGGGACACCATCACCGCCGCCGAGAAGCGCAAGTTCCACGCCGGCGGCTTCGCCTGCGACTGCACCGACGTTTTGATGCTGGTGCACGTCTCCGCGCGCCGGGACCGGGTCAGCGTGGTGAGCCTGCCGCGTGACTCCTACGCGGACATCCCGCCGTACCGCGACTCCGCCGGCGGCAAGGAGCACGCCTCGCACCCCTCGAAGATCAACGGCGCGTACGCCGAGGGTGGTCCCGCGCTCACCGTGAACACGGTCGAGTCGATGACCGGGGTGCGGATCGACCGCTTCCTCCAGGTGGACTTCCGGCGTTTCATCGACGCCGTGAACGCAGTCGGCGGGGTGGAGGTGTGCACACCTCGGACCCTGAAGGACTCGGCGACGAAGCTGCACCTCAAGCCCGGCAAACACCGCCTGAAGGGCGGGCCGTCGTTGCAGTACGTGCGCTCCCGGCACGTGGACACCAGTGCCGACCTAGGGCGGATCCAGCGCCAGCATCGGTTCCTGGTGAACGCCCTGCGCGGGCTGAAGGCGAAGAAGGCGCTGACCGACCCGGTGGGCATGGCACGCGTGGTGGACACGCTGCTCGGGTCCGGCAAGGTCGAGCAGGGCTTCGCGGCGGGCGAGCTGGTGCAGCTGGCGGCGGCGCTGGACAAGGTGCCGGCGCGGGCCCTGGAGTTCACGACCGTGCCGATCGCCGGGTTCAACCCGACCAAGCCGGACATCGGCTCGACGCTGGCCTGGGACCGCAAGCGGGCGGACGCGATGTTCGCCAAGCTGCGCGCCGACCGGCCGCTGCTGAAGGCCGACGCCGACCCCAAGCCCAAGGACCCGCCCGGGCTGATGGGTTACGACCCGGTGCGGGGCAGCCGGTTCGCCTGCAAGTGAGCGGGGCGGGGGCGCCCGAACGGCCCCCGCATGCGCTGCGCCAATCGGGGCAAAGAGCGCAACCCCGGCCGGGGTGGTCCCGTTGACGATCACGCAGCTCCTCACCGGAGTCCGCTTCTCGAAGGGAATGAACATGAAGAAGCTGTGGGCAACCGCGGCTATCGCCGCCACCGTTGTCGGCGCCGGCTCCCCCGCCATGGCCATCGGTGACGACGGCACCACGTCCGCCAGCGGCAACGGCGCCTCGCAGGAGTTCGGCAACTCGGCGACCTTCGGCGACATGAGCCCGCAGCTCTCGCTGGTCCAGGGTTCGCTGAACAAGCCCTGTGTCGGCCTGCCGGCCAAGCTCAACCTCCAGGGCATCGCCGGCCTCGTCGCCGTCGGTGTTCTGCAGGACGTTCCGATCCTGTCGGCGCCGCAGAACCAGCAGTGTGTCGAGAACTCCACCCAGGCCAAGGGCGACGAGCCGCTGTCGCACATCCTGGACGACATCTCGGCCCTCTCCGGCAACGGCCAGGGCAACGGCTGATCCTCGGATCTCCCGCCACGGCGGGTCACCGGTTCCTCCGGTGACCCGCCGTTCGGCTGTGCCGGGGCTACTTCTCCTTGCGGTAGATCGCCTCGATCTCCTCCGTGTACGCCGCGAGGACCGCGTGCCGCTTGACCTTCAGGGACGGCGTGAGCAGACCGTTGTCCTCGCTGAACTCGCCCTCGACCAGGGTGAAGGCACGGATCGACTCGGCGCGCGAGACGGCCTCGTTGGCGTGGTCCACGGCCTTCTGGACGGCCGCGCGCAGCGCGGGGTCGCGGACGAGTTCGGACAGCGGGGTGTCGGCGGGGCGTTTGCGGACGGCCAGCCAGTGGGCGACCGCCTCGGGGTCGAGGGTGATCAGGGCGGCGACGAAGGGGCGGTTGTCGCCGACGACGAGGCACTGCCCGACCGGTGAGCGGCTGCGCAGCCGGTCCTCCAGGACGGCCGGGGAGACGTTCTTGCCGCCGGAGGTGACGAGGATGTCCTTCTTGCGGCCGGTGATGGTGAGGTAGCCGTCCGCGTCGAGGGAGCCGAGGTCGCCGGTGGCGAACCAGTCGCCCTGGAGCACGGCGTCGGTGGCGGCCGGGTTGGTCCAGTACGCGCCGAAGACGATGCCGCCCTTGATCAGCACCTCGCCGTCGTCGGCGATGCGCACCGCGGTGCCGGGGACCGGGATGCCGACCGTGCCGGGGCGGGGGCGCAGGGGCGGGACGATCGTGGCGGCCGCGCTCGTCTCGGTCAGGCCGTAGCCCTCGTAGACGATGATCCCGGCGGCGTAGAAGAACAGGTTGAGGTCGCGGTCGAGCGGGGAGCCGCCGCTGATGGCGTAGCGCATGCGGCCGCCGAGTTCCTTGCGGACCCGGCGGTAGACCAGCAGGTCGTACAGGGCCCAGGCGGCGTAGAGGCCGGGGCCCGGGCCCTTGCCGTGGCCGAGGAACTTCTCCAGGTAGCGCTCGCCGAAGCGGACGGCGATGCGGTCGGCGCGGTCGAAGGAGGCGGCGCGGCCCATCTTCTCGGCGGTGGCGCGGCCGGTGTCGTGGATCTTCTCGAAGAGGTACGGGACGCCGACGAGGAAGGTGGGGCGGAACTCCTTGAGGGCGGGCCGGAGTTCGTCGGGCTTGATGCTCGGGCAGTGGCCGATCTCGATACGGGCCATCAGGCAGGCGATCTGGAGGGTGCGGCCGAGGATGTGGGCGAGCGGGAGGAAGAGCAGGGTGGAGGCGATCTGGCGGGTGACCTCCTTGAAGATGGGGTGCAGCAGCTCGACCGTGTTGGCGGCCTCGGCGTAGAGGTTCGCGTGGGTGAGGACGCAGCCCTTGGGTTTTCCGGTGGTGCCGGAGGTGTAGCAGATCGTCGCCACGGTGTCGGGGGTCAGGCTGGTGCGGCGCTTGGTGACCTCCTCGTCGGGGACGTCGCGGCCGAGCTGTTCGAGTTCGGAGAGGGCCTGGGCCTCCAACTGCCAGATGTGCGGCGGTTCTTGGTGGCGGGCGGTGCCGGTCGTCACCGTGGCGGCGTTCTCCGCCGTCTCCGTGATGACGTGGCGGGCGCCCGAGTCGCGGACGATCCACTCCACCTGGTCCGCCGAGGAGGTGGCGTAGATCGGGACGCTCTGGCCGCCTGCCGCCCAGATCGCGAAGTCCAGGACCGTCCATTCGTAGCGGGTGCGGGACATCACCGCGACCCGGCCGCCCGGTTCGAGACCCGCCGCGATCAACCCCTTGGCCACCGCGGTGACTTCGCGGGCGAACGCGGCGGCCGTGACGGGCTGCCAGTCGGCTCCCTGCTTGCGGCGCAGGACCACCGCGTCGGGGGCCTCGGCCGCGTTGGTGAACGGGATGTCGGCGGTGCTGCCGGTCGGGGCGGGCGGCGCGAGGGGGGCGGTGCGGGCCTCGCGGACCACCCCCCGGTCGTCCCTGACGATCTCGACCTCGGTGCGGTTCGCCAGGTCGGTGCGTTGTTTCGCCCGCTTCAGATCCTTGCGTACGCCCATGACGGCTCCCCGGTCGGCGCTGACTGGGACGTCAACTTACTCACGCGTAAGGAAAGGTCAATGGGGCCGGCAGTACCTGGACCGGTGTGCGCGTCAGTAGCGCAGGCGCTGGGCGTCGCCGATCGCGTCGGCCAGCTGTGACACGTCCTCGTCCTCGGTGGTCCGCGCCAAGTGCCCGGCTTCCTCGCCGAGTTCGGACAGCGAGGGGCAGCCCGGCAGGGCGGTGCGGTCGCCGTCGGTGGAGCGGAGGGTGTCGGCGAAGTAAGCGGCCAGGGTGGTGACTTGGAAGCGGGTGCTCGCCCGGTGGACCGAGCTGTCCAGGGCGTCGGTCTCCAGCTGCCCCGACTCCTCGTGGGGTTCGCGGGTCTCGGGGTCGAGCCAGCGGACGCTCGCGGTGGCGAGGTGGCCGTCGGCGCCCTCCTTGGTGCGGACCGCGTAGAGGGCGGTGACGGTGTGGCCGGGGCCGACCTCGCCGCCGTCGACGCTGTCGTCGCGGAAGTCGGCGTCGGCGACCTTGCGGTCGTCGTAACCGACCAGGCGGAACTCCCGGACCGTCTCGGGGTCGAAGGCGACCTGGGCCTTGGCGTCGCGGGCGGTCAGGTCGATGTTCTGCGGGAGCTGCTCGACGAAGACCTTGCGGGCGTCCTCGTCGTCGGAGACGTACGCGGTGTGGCCGTCGCCCTTGTCGGCGAGCTCCTCCATCAGTTCGTCGCCGTAGTCGCTGCCGACGCCGACGCCGAAGAGGGTGATGCCGTGCTCGCGGCGTTCGCTCGCGATGCGTTCGAGGATGGTCTCGGAGTCGGTGTCGCCGGTGTTGGCGAGGGCGTCGGAGATCAGGACGACGCGGTTGGTGGCGCCGTCGCGCAGGCCGTCCTCGGCGGTCTCGTAGCCGGTCTCGACGCCCGCGCCGAGGTTGGTGGAGTCGGTGGGCTCCAGGCTGTCGATCGCGTCGTGGACCTCGCCGCGCCGACCGTCGAGACGAGTCATCGGCAGGACCCGCTCGGCCTCGTCGCTGAAGGTGACGATCGCGACGGAGTCGTCGTCGCGGAGCTGGTCCGTCATCGTGTCGAGGGAGTCCTTGGCCAGGTCCAGGCGGCCCGGTTCGCCCATCGAGCCGGAGATGTCGATGACGAAGGTGAGCGCGGCGGGCGGGCGGTCGTCGGCGTCCTCGGCGCCGCGGGTGGCGAGGCCGACGCGGACCAAGGACCAGTCGTCCTCGGAGGTGCGGGCGCCGTCGACGGTGACCGTGAAGCCGTTGCCGTCGGGGCGGTCGTAGTCCTGGCGGAAGCTGTTGACGAACTCCTCCGGCCGGACCGTCGACGGGTCGGGCAGCCGGCCCTCGGCGAGGGTGCGGCGGGCATAGCCGTAGGAGGCGGTGTCGACGTCGAGGGCGAAGGTGGAGAGGTAGTCGGGTGAGGGGGCCACCTCGCGGGAGTCGCCGGGGGTGGTGTGTTGTTCGCCGCGGGGTGCGGGGGCGAGCCCGCTGCCCGACTTGTCCGACGCGTTGCTGCCGCTGCCGTCGTCCGTCCCGCTGCACCCCGTCAGCAACAGGCCGCTCACCGCGGTCACCGCGAGCAACGCCACGCGCAGGCGCCGTATTCGATACCGCTCCATCTTCCGTGCCCCCTTGGTCCGTTGACGTCGACTTCTGTGACTGTGACGGGCCAGGGGGCCGGAACGTGCGCTACGGAGCGTTGCGGAAGTGTCTCGAAGAGGGCACGGAGCAGGGCCGTTGAGACCGGTATGCGATCGTCCGTTGACCTAGGAGACCACGTCCTTGCGGGCAAAACCGCGGAAGGCCAGCGCGAACAGCACGAGGGCGTACGTTACCGAGACCGCGGCGCCCTGGATCATGCCGGACCACTCCATGCCGGGCTGTACGGCGTCCGCCCACGCGAACTGCCAGTGCGCGGGCAGGAAGTCACGCCAGTCGCCGAGGGCGGTCACCGCGTCCAGGACGTTGCCGACGATCGTCAGGCCCACCGCGCCGCCGACCGCGCCCAGCGGGGCGTCCGTGCGGGTGGAGAGCCAGAACGCCAGCCCTGCGGTGACCAGTTGGGAGACGAAGATGAACGCGACGACGATCACGAGTCGTCCGGCCGCGGTGCCGGGCGCGAGGGACCCTCCCGTCGGGATCTCCAGCGGACCCCAGCCGTACGCGGCCGTGCCCACGGCCAGCGCCACCACCGGCAGCAGGATCATCGCGGCCAGGCTCAGGCCGAGGCCGACCACCAGCTTGGACCACAGGAGGCGGGCCCGCGGGACGGGTGCGGCCAGCAGATAGCGCAGGGAGGACCAGCCGGCCTCCGACGCGACCGTGTCGCCGCAGAACAGGGCGACCGGGATGACCAGCAGGAAGCCCGCGGACACGAACAGGTTGACGGCCGCGAAGTTGGCGCCGGAAGCGGTCGCCGTGTCCATCAGGGAGACGGTGTTGTTGCGGCCGCCGGGCTCGCCGCCGATGGCGAAGGCGATCAGCAGCACGAAGGGGAGGGCGGCGAGGATGCCGAACATCACCATCGTGCGGCGGCGTTTGAGCTGGCGGACCAGCTCTACGCGGAGGGGGAGGGTGTGGCGGGGCTGGTAGCCGGAGGCGGTTTCGGTGACAGTGGTCATGCTGAGCCTCCGATCAGGGTGAGGAAGGCGTCTTCCAGGCGGCGGTGGGGGCCTATTGAGGCGACCGGTACCTCTAGACGGACCAGGTCTACGAGGAGGGCGGCGGCGTGGGTGCGCTCCGTGAGTGCCGGGTCGGGCTGTGGTGCGTCTGCGGGTTCGTGGGGGCTGGTCGCGCAGTTCCCCGCGCCCCTGAGGGGCGTTGCCGACAGGCGTACCAGGAGGCCGCCGTCTGTTCTTGTTGCCGACTCGACCTGCGGCAGAGTCGCCACCTTCTCCACCAGGGGATCGTCGATGTCTGCCGCCAAGCCCACCAGCAGCGTGTCTCCCGCGCCGATGATCTCTGCCACCGGGCCCGCCTGGACCAGCTGTCCCCGGTCCATCACCACCAGGTGGGTGCAGGTCTGTTCGACCTCTGCCAGGAGGTGGCTGGAGACTATGACCGTGCGTCCGGCGGCCGCGTAGCGGATCATCACCTCGCGCATCTCGCGGATCTGGGGCGGGTCGAGTCCGTTGGTCGGTTCATCGAGGATCAGGAGGTCCGGGAGGCCGAGCATGGCCTGGGCGATGGCCAGGCGCTGGCGCATGCCCTGGGAGTAGGTGCGGACCGCGCGGGCCAGCGCGTCGCCGAGGCCGGCGATCTCCAACGCCTCGTCCAGATGGGCGTCCTCGGGCGGGCGGCCGGTCGCCGCCCAGTACAGCTCCAGGTTCTCCCGGCCGGAAAGGTGCGGCAGGAAGCCCGCGCCCTCGACGAAGGCGCCGACCCGGGAGAGGACCGGGGCGCCGGGGCGGATGGCGTGGCCGAAGACGCGGATCTCGCCGCCGTCCGGCTTGATCAGGCCCATCAGCATGCGGAGCGATGTGGTCTTGCCGGCGCCGTTCGGGCCGAGGAGGCCCAGTACCTGGCCCTTCTCGACACGGAAGGAGAGGTCGCGGACGCTGTAGCGGTCGCTGCCCGGGTACTTCTTGCTCAAGTCCGTGATCTGGAGCGGGACTTCGGCCAGCTCCGGGTCCGGGGCGGGCATCGCGGTGCGGCGCCGGGCCGTGAGGAGGAGGGTGAGGGCGACGAGCGCGCCCGCGAGCGGCAGCCACCAGACCCACGAGGGCAGCGGGGCGGCGGCGGTCTCCACACCGGGGGCGGTCGGGACCGTCAGGTCGCCCTTCAGGGAGACCGTGTACGTCGCCGGGGCCGCCGGGGAGGCGTAGCCGAGGTCCGTGGAGGCGAGGACCAGGCGGAGCCGGTGACCGTTCTCGATCTTGTGGTCGATCGCCGGGAGGGTGACGGTCACGTCTTTGCCGGACTTGGCGCCCTCGACGCGCAGGGGCGTCACCAGCTGGGAGGGCAGTACCTGTCGGGCGCCGCCGGGGCCGACGTCGTACAGCTTGGCGAAGAGCACGGCGTCGTCGGACGTGGACTGCACGTGGACCGCGGCCGTCGGGGCGCCGGTGATGCGGAGGTCGTCGGTGACCGGCGCGGACTCGAACTGGGCGTACTGGCCCGGGAAGTCCAGGGAGACGCCGACGCCGAGGGAGGAGAGCTGGGCGAGGCCGCCCGCGCTGCCGAGGCCGGGGAGGGCGGAGACGCCGGGCGGGTTGGCGCCGGCCGGGTTGATGACCCGCTGCTCCTCGCGGCCGGTCAGGGCGAACGTGCGGTCGCCGCTGTGCAGGCCGGGGTAGGTGTCGGAGCTCGCGCCCCTGAGCTGGGCGGCGCCGTCGGTGGAGTCGACGCCTCCGGTGCGGGTGACGCGGAAGGCGGGGCCGGTGTCGGCGCCGGTGTCCTTCTTGAGGTAGCGGTCGAACCAGGACTCCGTGCGGGCCTGGACGCGGCTGCCCTCCATGTCGCCGCCGTCGTGGCCGCCCGCGATCCAGTCGACGTCGACGGGGGCGCCGTTGGCCTTGATGGCCTTCGCGGCGGCGTCGGACTGGTCGAGCGTGAAGAGGGAGTCGGTCTGGCCCTGGAAGAGCAGGGTGGGGACCTTGATCCGGTCGCCGACCGCGGAAGGGGAGCGTTCGGTGAGCATCTTCTCGGCGGCGGCGTCCGGGGTGCCGGACTCCGCGACCCGGTCGTACATCGCGCAGATCTGCTTCTCGAACTTGTCGCAGCCGCCGCCCGTGTTCACGAAGATGCCGGCCCAGAGCTTCTTGAAGACGCCGTTCGGGAACAGGGCGTCCGAGAGGTTCCAGTAGGTGATCGCGGGGGCGATGGCGTCGACGCGGGCGTCGTGGCCCGCGGTGAGGAGGGCGATGGCTCCGCCGTAGGAGGCGCCCGCCATGCCCACGCGGGGGTCGCCCTTCTTGTCGAGCTGGACCTGGGGCTGCCGCGCCAGCCAGTCGATGAGCTTCGAGACGTCGGCGACCTCGGCCTCGGGGTCGTTGAGGCCCACCTTGCCCGTCGACCTGCCGAAGCCTCTCGCCGACCAGGTGAGGACCGCGTAGCCGTCCCGGGCGAGGTCCTCGGCCTGTTGGCGTACGTCGTCCTTGGAGCCGCCGAAGCCGTGGCCCAGCAGGACGGCCGGGCGACGCCCCGAGCCCCCCGAGACGAAGTACGAGGTGTCTATGCGGACGCCGTTCACCGCCATGACCTGGTCGGTGGCACGCACCGGGGACGGGTCGTCGTCGGCGACCGCCGTCCAGGTACCGGCCCCCGCGAGCACGACGACGGCAGCCCCGGCGGCCAGCAGTCGCCGGGGCCGCCGCAGCAGCCCTCGCAGTCGAAGATCCATGCTTCAACGGTACGGGCTGAACCTGTCGGGGAGTTGTCGACCACAGGCCGAACCGTCCGACCTCCCAGGGGTGTACACGTGTCCTCGCGCATACCGCGGTCGAAGTACGAGGAACAGTGTTCGAGGGACCACCCGATGCATTGAAAAGCAGGGAAAGTGGGCGTGTTCGCGGCAAGCGCCGGATTCGCTTGAGGGTCAGCCCCTTTGCGAATGGAGACGCCCGCGTGCGTATCACCGACATCCAGCGCTGCGAGATCCGGCCCGGACGGCTCGTCGAGTGGACGCTCAGTCCGGCGACCGTGGCCGCGGCGCGGGGGCTGCCGGAGGACACCCGGCCACCGGCGTACATCCAGGAGTCGCACATCAGGACCGCCCGCACGGTCCGCGAGGACGGCCTCTTCGTCCCGACCTGGCTCGGCGCCGCCTTCGACATCCCGGGGCGGGTCAACCTAGGCGCCCTGGAGGAGGCCCTGCGCGCCTGGACGCTGCGGCACGAGACGCTGCGCAGTGGCTTCCGGACGGACGGGGAGGCGCTGCGGCGGTTCACACTGGACGCCCGGGACGTGTCCCTGCACCGGGAGGACGCCGGGGAGTTCACGGACGCGACCGCTCTGGTCCGGCACCTCCAGGACCGCTTCGACGTCACCGCGGACGCGCTGCGCTGGCCGAACCTGATGTACGCGGCGGTCGTGCGGGACGACTCGACGAGCGTGTACATGGCGTTCGACCACAGCAACGTCGACGCGTACTCGATCTACCGGATCCCCTCGGAGATCCACGAGCTGTACGCGGGCCGCGGCACGGCCGACGAGGCGCCGGTGAGCAGCTACATCGACTTCTGCCGGATCGAGCGGGCCGACGCGGACCGGATCGACGAGGACCACGAGGCCGTCGCGCGCTGGCGGGAGTTCATCGGGCGGTGCGACGGGACGCTGCCGACGTTCCCCCTGGACCTGGGGGTGGAGCCGGGTGGTCCGCTGCCCGAGCAGAAGATGATGTGCGAGATGCTCGTGGGTCCGCAGGAGGCGGCCGCCTTCGAGGCGTACTGCCGGCCGTACGGCGGGAGCCTGGTCGGGGTGCTCGCGGCCACCGCGCTGATCGCCGGGGAGATCGGGGGCGCCTCCGTGTACCGGACGGTGGTGCCGTTCCACACCCGGGTGAAGTCCCAGTGGTCCGACTCGGTGGGCTGGTACGTCGGCGGGGCACCGATCGAGGTGCCGGTGCCCGCGGACTTCCGCAGCGCGCTGCCCGCCGTCCGCGCGCAGTTGCAGGCCGCCCGGCCGCTGTCCCGGATGCCGCTGGCCCGGATGCTGCGCCTGCTGGGCACCGACTTCCGGCCCACCTCGCCCGACCTGTACTCCATCGTGTCCTTCACCGACGCGCGCGCCCTGCCGGGGGCCGAGCGGTGGGACGCGCTGTCGGCGTACGGGCTGATCCGGGTGTCGTACGGGGACCAGGTGTGCGTGTGGCTGAACCGGCTGCCGGACGGGGTGTGGTTCGCCTGCCGGTACCCGGACACGGACGTCGCCCACAAGAACATGCGGTTGTACGTGGAGAGGCTGCGGGCGTTGGTGGTGGCGACGGACAGGCCCTAGGACAGGCCCTGGACGCGTTCGTCCTCGGGGATCTCCACCAGCCAGCGGGTGTCCTTGCGCGGGCGGAGGTAGAGGGCCCAGTAGAGCGTGGCCGCCGCCGTGATGCCGCCCGTCCACAGGAGGTACTGGGTCTCCTGCTCGCTGAGGATGTAGGCCAGGACCCCGATCAGCAGGACCGGCATCGCCGGCCACAGGGGCATCCGCCAGGCCGGGGTGTGCCGGTGGGCGCCCCTGCGGGCCAGGAGGGCGGCCACCGCGACCAGGAGGTACATGCCGGTCACCGAGACGCCGGTCACGCCGTACAGGGTGTCCAGGTTGACGAAGCAGAGGGCGGCGCCGGGGATGCCGACGGCGAGGGTGGCGACCCAGGGGGAGCCGAAGCGGCCGAGCCGGGAGAAGACGTTGTTGACCGGCTGGGGCCAGGCCTTGTCGCGGGCCGAGGCGAACAGGACGCGGGAGTTCTGGATGACCATGACGATGCCCGCGTTGATGATCGCGAGGGCCACGCAGAGGCTGACGAAGGTGCCGACCGCCGAGTTGGACCAGGCCGTGACCATCGCACTGATGTCGCCGCCGGTCAGCTCCGACAGGTCGCTCGCGCCCAGGGTGATCGCCACCACCGGGACCAGGATGATCACCGAGGAGATGGCGAGGGTGGCGAGGACCGTGCGGGCGACGTTGCGGCGCGGGTTCTCCAGCTCCTCGGAGAGGTAGACGGCGGTCGAGAAGCCCTGGGTGACGAAGAGGGCGATCGCCAGGCCGGAGACGACCAGCATGGCCGTCACCGTGTCCGTGCCGCCGCTCGGCCCCGCCACCTGCATCGACACCAGGCTGCCGGCGCCGCGCTCGGCGTGGGTGAAGCCCAGCACCGCGACGACCGCCGCCGCGATGACCTCCAGGACCAGGAAGACGCCGGTGATCCAGGCGTTGGCGCGCAGGTCGAGGAGGCCGGCGAGGGTGGCCAGGAGCATCACGCCGGCGCCCGCGAGGGACGGGTCCAGGTGGATCACGGGGGCCAGGTAGTCCGCCGTGCCCATCGCGATCACCGGCGGCACGATCATCACGACCAGGAGGGACAGCACGAAGACGAGCCAGCCCGCCAGCCGGCCCGCCATCGTCGAGACCATCGCGTACTCGCCGCCCGCGCTCGGGATGAGGGTGCCGAGCTCGGAGTAACAGAACGCGACGGCGATACAGAGGAGGGAGCCGATCGCGATCGTGAGGGCGGTCGCGGTGCCGAGGGAGCCGAAGAGGTCGGGGACGACCACGAAGAGTGTGGAGGCGGGGGTCACGCAGGAGAGCGTGAGGAGGGTGCCGCCGACGACCCCGATGGAACGCTTGAGCTTCCGGGTGCCGGCCGCCGGCGCCTCGGGGAGGGCGGCGGTGTCGACAGGGCGGAGCGTGTCGGTCATTCGGCGGTTCCCATCGACATCGGCGTGCAGTGGATTGCGCTGCATCGAACCCCGACGAAACCAGCACGTCAATAGGCGTTTGCCTACGGAATCCGTAGATCGAAGCCGCCATGACTCGTCTTTACGTCAATTCGAGTCAGGTAATTCCGCATCTTGCAGCCGTACGAGAATCGCAGCCCGGGCGTCAAAAAAACGTGAGGGTGTCCGGAATCCGAACAGGTCAGTGGCTCCCGCTAGCATCACCCGTCACAGTGGACGCACAGAGTTGCGACATGGGGTGGGGGCAGATGAAGGTCACGTACACGGCCGCGTGGGTGGGGTTCACCGCGGCGGCGCTGCTGACGACGTCGGCGTGCGGCGCGGACTCCGTCAGGCAAGCGGCCGACGCCGTCGACAAGACCGACGCGATCATGGCGGCGCTCAGCCGTGCCACCGACCGGACCGAGAAGCTCGGGTCGGCAGAGGTGAAGATGACGACCGACCTGGGCACGGGCACGCCGATCGCCATGGACGGCACCTATTCGTGGGGCGACGGCCTGGCCTACGACGTCGAGATGGACACCGCCGCCTCCCAGATGCAGTCGGTCCAGGACGACCCGACGATCCGGGCCCTGCTCGTCGACGGCGTCTACTACTACGACGTCGACCCGCAGGTTTCGGGGCCGCTCAAGGGCAAGGAGTGGATGTCCGTCGACGCCTCCGCCCTGGTCGGGGAGAGCGGTATGGCGTCGTTGAGCAACGGTGGGGCCTCCAACCCAACGCAGTCCCTGAAGAGCCTCAGATACGCGAAGGACGTCGAGGACCTCGGCACGGAGAGCGTGAACGGGCAGCAGGCGACCCATTACCGGGCCGTGATCGACGCCTCGCGCATGGGCGTGCTCCAGAACGCCAACAAAGAGGGCTCGCTGCTGAACGACATGACCGGCAGCGTCAGCTCCGTCACCATGGATGTGTGGCTGGGCGAGAAGGATCTGCCCGTCCGGCTGAAGCAGGACATGGGCAGGATGAAGGTCACCATGGACTTCAACGAGTTCGGGGCCACGGCCGCGATCAAGGCCCCGCCTGCCGCGCAGACCGCCGACATGACCCAGCTGCTCAAGGACAGTCAGCAGTCGTAGGCATGACGGAGCCCGGGCACCTGCCTTCGGGTGCCCGGGCTCCGACGTCACTCAGTGGTTGCGCGGGAAGCCCAGGTCCACGCCCGACGGGCCGTCGGCCGGGTCCGGCCAACGGGTCGTGATGACCTTGCCGCGGGTGTAGAAGTGGGTGCCGTCGTTGCCGTAGATGTGGTGGTCGCCGAAGAGCGAGTCCTTCCAGCCGCCGAAGCTGTGGTAGCCCACGGGGACCGGGATCGGGACGTTCACGCCGACCATGCCGGCCTCGACCTCCAGCTGGAAGCGGCGGGCGGCGCCGCCGTCCCGGGTGAAGATCGCGGTGCCGTTGCCGAACGGCGAGGCGTTGATGAGCGCGATGCCCTCGTCGTAGGTGTCGACGCGCAGGACGGTCAGGACGGGGCCGAAGATCTCGTCCTGGTAGGCCTTCGCCGTGGTCGGCACCTTGTCGAGGAGTGAGATGCCGATCCAGTGGCCGTCCTCGTAGCCCTCGACCGTGTAGCCGGTGCCGTCGAGGACGACCTCGGCGCCCTCGGCCGCGGCGCCGGTGACGTAGGACGCCACCTTGTCGCGGTGGACCTTGGTGATGAGCGGGCCCATCTCGGAGGTCGGGTCGTTGCCGGGGCCGATCTTGATCTTCTCGGCGCGCTCGCGGATCTTGTCCACCAGCTCGTCGCCGATCGAGCCGACCGCCACGACCGCGGAGATCGCCATGCAGCGCTCGCCCGCGGAGCCGTAGGCGGCGCTCACGGCCGCGTCCGCCGCCGCGTCCAGGTCGGCGTCCGGGAGGACCAGCATGTGGTTCTTGGCGCCGCCGAGCGCCTGGACGCGCTTGCCGTTCGCCGAGGCCGTGGTGTGGATGTAGCGGGCGATCGGGGTCGAGCCGACGAAGGAGACGGCCTTGACGTCCGGGTGCTCCAGGAGACGGTCGACGGCCACCTTGTCGCCGTGGACGACGTTGAAGACGCCGTCCGGGAGACCGGCTTCCGCCAGCAGCTCGGCGATCTTGAGGGAGGCCGACGGGTCCTTCTCGGACGGCTTCAGCACGAAGGTGTTGCCGGTCGCGATGGCGAGCGGGAACATCCACATCGGGACCATCGCCGGGAAGTTGAACGGCGTGATGCCGGCGACGACACCGAGCGGCTGGCGGATCGCGGCCACGTCGACGCGGCTGGCGACCTGCGTCGACAGCTCGCCCTTCAGCTGCACGTTGATGCCGCAGGCGAGGTCCACGATCTCCAGACCGCGGGCCACCTCACCGAGGGCGTCGGAGTGCACCTTGCCGTGCTCGGCGGTGATCAGCTCGGCGATCGCGTCGCGGTTGGCGTCCAGCAGCGCACGGAACTTGAAGAGGATCTCCGTGCGCTTGGCCAGCGAGGACTGGCCCCAGGACACGAAGGCGTCCTTGGCGGCCTGGACCGCGGCGTCGACCTCGTCGACCGACGCGAACGCGACCTTCGTGGTGACCGCGCCGGTCGCCGGGTCGGTGACCGGCCCGTAGTTGCCCGACGCGCCTTCGACGGTCTTGCCGCCGATCCAGTGGTTGACGATCTTCGTCATGCCCAGTTGCTCCTTCACAGATGGCGGCGTCGGGTAGAGACGTGCCGGTCGTACAGCTCTCGTGCCTTCACCGCGGACGGTCGGGTCGCGGTCTCGGCCACAGGTACATCCCACCAGGCCTGCGCCGGAGGCGCGCCCGACACTGTGTCTGCCGTTTCGGTCTCGACGTAGACACATGTGGGAGTGTCCGCCGCGCGTGCCTGGGCGAGAGCCTCGCGCAGGTCACCCACGGTCTTCGCGCGCAACACGCGCATGCCCAGGCTGGCCGCGTTGGCGGCCAGGTCCACCGGGAGCGGGGCCCCGGTGTAGGTACCGTCGTCCGACGGGTACCGGTACGCGGTGCCGAACCGCTCGCCGCCCACCGACTCCGACAGGCCGCCGATCGAGGCGTACCCGTGGTTCTGCACGAGCAGCATCTTGATCGCGATGCCCTCCTGGACGGCGGTCACGATCTCGGTCGGCATCATCAGATAGGTGCCGTCGCCGACGAGCGCCCAGACGTTGCGGTCGGGGGCGGCCATCTTCACGCCGATCGCGGCGGGGATCTCGTACCCCATGCAGGAGTAGCCGTACTCCAGGTGGTACTGGTCCCGGGACCGGGCCCGCCACAGTTTGTGCAGGTCGCCGGGGAGCGAGCCGGCCGCGTTGATGATGATGTCGCTCTCGTCGACGAGGGCGTCCAGGGCGCCGAGGACCTGGGGCTGGGTGGGGCGTACGTCTATCTCGTCGGCCTCGTAGCAGGCGTCGACGCGGTACTCCCAGCGCTGCTTGTCCTCGGTGTACTCGGTGACGTACGCGTCGGTGACCCGGTGGCCGTGCATCCCGAGGGCCTCGGTGAGCTCCGTGAGGCCGCTGCGGGCGTCCGCGACGAGCGGCCGGCCTGCGAGCTTGTGGCCGTCGAAGGGCGCGATGTTGAGGTTGAGGAAGCGGACGCCGGGCGTCTCGAAGAGGGTGCCGGAGGCGGTGGTGAAGTCGGTGTAGCGGGTGCCGACGCCGATCACCAGGTCGGCCTGGCGGGCGAGTTCGTTGGCGGTCGCGGTGCCGGTGTGGCCGACGCCGCCGACGTCCTGGGGGTGGTCCCAGCGCAGTGAGCCCTTGCCGGCCTGGGTGGAGGCGACGGGGATGCCGGTCGCCGCGGCGAACTCGGCGAGGGCCTCCTCGGCACGGCTGTGGTGGACGCCGCCGCCCGCGACGATGAGCGGTCGGCGGGCCGACCTGATCGTCGTGATGGCCTCCGCGAGTTCGGTCGGGTCGGCGCCCGGACGTCGTACGACCCAGGTGCGCTCGGCGAAGAACTCCTCCGGCCAGTCGTACGCCTCGGCCTGCACGTCCTGCGGGAGGGCGAGGGTGACCGCGCCCGTCTCCACCGGGTCGGTGAGGACCCGCATCGCCTGGAGGGCGGCCGGGATCAGGGCCTCCGGGCGGGTGACGCGGTCGAAGTACCGCGACACCGGGCGCAGACAGTCGTTGACGCTGAGGTCGCCGGCGTAGGGGACCTCCAGCTGCTGGAGGACCGGGTCGGCCACGCGGGTGGCGAAGATGTCGCCGGGCAGCAGCAGGACCGGCAGGTGGTTGATCGTGGCGAGCGCGGCACCGGTGACCAGGTTGGTCGCGCCGGGGCCGATGGAGGTCGTGACGGCGTGCGTGGAGAGGCGGTTGGACTGCCTCGCGTAGCCGACCGCCGCGTGCACCATCGACTGCTCGTTGCGGCCCTGGTGGTAGGGCATGTCGTCCGCGTACTCGACGAGCGCCTGGCCGAGCCCGGCCACGTTGCCGTGGCCGAAGATGCCCCAGGTCGCGGAGATCAACCGCTGCCGGGTGCCGTCGCGTTCGGTGTACTGGGCGGCGAGGAAGCGGACGAGCGCCTGGGCGACGGTCAGCCGGGTCGTGGTCGGAGTCATCGGTAACCCTCCGTGTGGTCCGGGTGGAAGCAGATCCGCCACTCCCGCGTCTCCCCCGGCCCCGCCATGACGTTCAGGTAGTACATGTCGTGGTCGGGCTGGGCGATCGACGGGCCGTGCCATCCGTCGGGGACGAGGACGGCGTCACCGGAGCGGACCTCCGCGAGGACGTCCGATCCGCCCTCACGGGAAGGGGATACGCGCTGATAGCCGATCCCGTTCGGGCCGTCGATCTCGAAGTAGTAGATCTCCTCCAACTCCGCTTCCTCGCCCGGCCGGTGCTCGTCGTGCTTGTGGGGCGGGTACGAGGACCAGTTGCCGCCGGGGGTGACGACCTCGACGGCGATCAGCTTGTCGCAGTCGAAGGCGTCGGCGGAGGCGAAGTTGCGGACGTGGCGCAGCCGGTTGCCGCTGCCGCGTTCCTCGGTGGGGACCTCCGGCGCGGGGCCGTAGCGGGCGGGGAGTCGTCGCTCGCACTTCGCTCCTGCCAGGGCGAAGCGGCCTCCCGCGCCGGAGGCGATCGTTGCCCGGGCGTCACGGGGCACGTACGCGAAGTCGGAGACCGACGCGAACACGCTTTCCCTGCCCAGGAGTTGAAACTCCTTTTCTTCCGTTTGTACGGTACATCCGCCTTCCAGCGGAAGCACGATCCACTCGCTGTCACCGGTGGTGAAGGTGTGCGTGCCACCCGGTTCCAGCGCGACGATCCGCAGACTGCAGTACGTCCAGCCGGCCCGCTTCGGATCGATGTCCACTGTGTACAGGGCGTCGGTGGAGGAACCCTTGGGGATGTGAAGATCGTTACTCATGCGGCCCTCACAGGAGTCCTACGGCGGTGTCCACGGCGGCGGCGACGTCCCCGTCCGCCGGGTAGAGCAGTGAGCGTCCGACCACGAGGCCGCGGACGGTGGGGAGTTGAAGGGCGCCCCGCCACTTCTCGTACGCCCCGTCCTGGTCGTCGCCGACCTCGCCGCCCAGGAGCACGGCGGGCAGCGTGGAGGTGGCCATGACCTCGGCCATGTCGTCGGGGTTCTCGGTGACCGGCACCTTGAGCCAGGTGTAGGCCGAACTGCCGCCCAGGCCCGAGGCGATGGCGATGGACTTGGTGACGGCCTCGGCGGAGAGGTCGTTCTTCACCTTGCCCTCGGCCGTGCGGCTGCTGATGAACGGCTCGACGAAGACGGGCAGTCGGCGTGCCGCCATGTCGTCGATGGCGCGGGCGGTGGACTCCATGGTGGTGAGGGAGCCCGGGTCGTCGTAGTCGATGCGCAGCAGCAGCTTGCCCGCGTCGAAGCCGAGCCGCTCGATGTCCTCGGCGCGGTGGCCGGTGAAGCGGTCGTCGAGTTCGAAGCTGGCGCCCTGGAGGCCACCGCGGTTCATCGAGCCCATGACGACCTTGCCGTCGAGGGCGCCGAGCAGCAGCAGGTCGTCGAGGATGTCGGCGGTCGCGAGGACGCCGTCCACGCCGGGGCGGGAGAGTGCGAGGCAGAGGCGTTCGAGCAGGTCGCCGCGGTTGGCCATGGCCTTCGGGTTGCCGCCCACGCCGAGTGCGCCCCGGGCGGGGTGATCGGCGGCGACGATCATGAGCCGGTCGGTGTCGCCGAGCAGCGGACGCCGCACGCGCCGGGCGGCGGCCTCGGCGATCGCCTCGGGGTGGCGGGTGCGCAGACGGACGAGTTCGGCGATGTCGACGGTGGTCACCGGGCGGCCTCCGCGCTGTTCGGCCGTACGGCTCCGGCGGTGATCGCCGCCTCGATCTCGGCCGGTGTCGGCATCGCGGAGCTGCACTCCAGGCGGGAGGCGACGATCGCGCCGGCCGCGTTGGCGTGCCGCATGATCTTCTCCAGGTCCCAGCCTTCGAGGAGGCCGTGGCACAGGGAGCCGCCGAAGGCGTCTCCGGCGCCGAGCCCGTTGAGGACGTCCACCGGGAGCGGCGGGACCTCGGCGGAGGTGCCGTTCCGGTCGACCGCGAGGACGCCCTTGGGGCCCTGCTTGACGACGGCGAGCTCGACACCCGCGTCGAGGAGCGCCTCGGCGGCGGCACGGGGCTCGCGGACGCCCGTGGCGACCTCGACCTCGTCGAGGTTCCCGACCGCGACGGTGGTGTGCTTGAGGGCCTCGGCGTAGAACGGGCGGGCCGCGTCCGGGTCCTTCCAGAACATCGGCCGCCAGTCCAGGTCGAAGACCGTCGTCCCCGCCTTGGCGCGGTGGGCGAGGGCCGCGAGCGTCGCTGTACGGCTGGGCTCCTCGCTCAGGCCGGTGCCGGTGACCCAGAAGACGCGGGCCTCGCGGACGGCGTCGAGGTCGAGCTCGTGGGCGTCGATCTCCAGGTCGGGGGCCTTGGGCTGCCGGTAGAAGTACAGCGGGAAGTCGTCCGGCGGGAAGATCTCGCAGAACGTGACCGGGGTCGGCAGGCCGGGCACCGGGGTGACCCAGCGGTCGTCCACGCCGAATCCCCGCAGGGCCTCGTGGAGGTAGGTGCCGAAGGGGTCGTCGCCGGTCCGGGTGATCACCGCGGTCTGCCGTCCCAGACGGGCCGCGGCGACCGCGACGTTCGTCGCCGAGCCGCCGAGGAACTTGCCGAAGGACGACACCTGCGGCAGCGGGACGCCCGTCTGCAGCGGATAGAGGTCCACTCCGATCCGCCCCATGGTGATCAGGTCGTACGCCATCGAGTTCCCTTCATGCCGGTCGGACCCTCACGTCTCGCCCCGGACTTCGTATCGGCTCTCCACGGCTTTGTAGCCCCCGACGAGGAGCCCTGTCAATGTTTTGTCCAGACATTCGGACCAGCTCTTGACAGCGCTTGCTGTGCGAACGGAAGCTGACCGGCATGACGTCGTTGTCACCCTCTTCCTCACTGTCCCGCATCCGGATCGGGTCGGCTCCCGACTCCTGGGGTGTGTGGTTCCCCGACGACCCTCAGCAGGTCCCCTGGCAGCGCTTCCTCGACGAGGTCGCCGACTCCGGCTACGAGTGGATCGAGCTTGGCCCTTACGGGTACCTGCCGACCGATCCCACGGTGCTCACCGAGGAGGTGGGCCGGCGCGGGCTGAAGGTGTCGGCCGGCACGGTCTTCACCGGGCTGCACCACGGCGAGTCCGTCTGGGAGAAGACCTGGGCACACGTCGCCGACAACGCGGTGCTGGCGCAGGCCGTGGGCGCGAAGCACCTCGTCGTCATCCCGTCCTTCTGGCGGGACGACAAGACCGGCGAGGTGCTGGAGTCGGACACGCTGACGCCCGAGCAGTGGCGGAACCTGACCTCGCTGACCGAGCGGCTCGGTCAGCGGGTGCGGGAGGAGTACGGCCTCCAGATCGTCGTCCACCCGCACGCCGACACGCACATCGACAGCGAGGAGAACGTCGTCCGGTTCCTCGACGGGACGGACTCGTCGCTGGTGTCGCTGTGCCTCGACACGGGGCACTACGCGTACTGCGGGGGCGACAGCGTGAAGCTGATCGAGACGTACGGCTCCCGGATCGGGTACCTGCATCTGAAGCAGGTCGATCCCGAGATCCTCGCCGATGTGCGGGCCAAGGGGACGCCGTTCGGGCCGGCCGTGGCGCAGGGCGTGATGTGTGAACCGCCGTCGGGGGTGCCGGCGTTGGGGCCCGTGCTGGAGGCTGCGCAGGCTTTGGACGTGGATCTGTTCGCGATCGTGGAGCAGGACATGTATCCGTGCGATCCGGACAAGCCGTTGGCTATTGCTCAGCGGACTCGGGCGTTCTTGAGGTCGTGCGGGGCGTAGTGGCGCCTAATGGGGTGCCGGGGGCTGTGAGTCGGCGGGTGCGGGTTGTTCGTGGCCTGTCGCGCAGTTCCCCGCGCCCCTAAGGGTGTTGCAGCATAGGGCGATGACAAGTGTCCGTTCTGGACATGGGCCCCTGGGGTCCTGGGAAGTTGCGGTTGCCCTGCCTCATGCCCGGCTCCAACCCGGTGTCATCTCGTACCGCGGCGTGCGGCTGGCCCTCGATCGGCCTCGGCGGCGGCTTGAGGCGCCCATCGGGGCGGCCACGCTGCTGTTGGGGTTCGGGGAGGCGGTGACGATCACGCGGGACGGGCGGGCGCCGGACACGTTGATGTCCGTGTACTGCGGGCCCACCACCACTCCCGCCATCGGCGAGCACAACGGGCGGCTTTCCGGGATCGAGGTGTTGCTCGCTCCCTGGGCCGCCTTCTCGTTGTTCGGGACGCCGCAGTACGAGCTCGTCAACCGGACCGTCGATCCTGATGAGTTGCCGCATGTGCTGCCGGGCAGGGTCGATGAACTCGCCTGCGCGCTGGCCGCGTTGTCGTCCTGGGGGGCCCGGTTCGGGCTGCTGGACGATGTGTTGGCGCGGTGGGCGGAGAGCGGTACGGCTCCTTCGGCTCGGGTGGTGCGGGCGTGGGCGGAGTTGGTGCGGACGGGTGGGGCGATCCCCGTGCCGCGGCTCGCCGAGGACGTCGGCTGGAGTGTGCGGCAGCTGGAGAGCCGGTTCCGGGAGCAGATCGGCCTGGGGCCGAAGGCGGCGGCGCGGGTGCTGCGGTTGCAGCGGGCGCGGCGGCTGCTGGCCGCGGGGCGGGGGCAGGCGGAGACCGCGGCGCTGTGCGGGTTCTACGACCAGGCCCATCTCAGCGGGGAGTTCAAGGCGATGACCGGCTGCACGCCTCGGGAGTTCACCCTCGCGCGAGGCGGGGCGGGCGGGGTGCCCGGTGGTGACCGGATCAGCGGTGAGGCGACGAGTCTGGTGCTCGCCGCACCCTGATCGATGCCGAGTGCGGTTTTTTCCAAGACCCGTGCAGTTGGCTGAATGCAGTCTGTGGTCCCCGGGGGAGCTGGTGGAGCCGGGCCCGGCGCAGCGGGTCCGGCTCCACCTGTGGGGACCCTCCCGCGCGGCCCTGTCAACGCGCCGCGCCCACGCGCCCGCGTGCGCCTTTGCTGCACTCGTGTCACGAACGCCCCTTGTGTGTCACACATGTCGCGTATACGCGGGTCTTGCGTCACACGCCGCGCACAGGGCCTGACCCGCGCTCACTCTCCGTCGTTCACGGGGCACAGGCTTTGTGACGCCAGCGCAGCGCCCGGTACCCCCGACGGCCGTTCCCGGCCGCCGCCGCGGCGCGCGCAGGGAGGTGCACCTCATGACCGACCGAAGGCTCTGGTCGTACAAGGAGATCGCGGCGCACATCAAGGTGCAGCCGGACACCGTGCGGTCGTACCGCAAGCACGGGCTGCTGCCGCCGCCCGACCATGTGGAGGGCGGCAAGCCCTTCTGGTACGCGGACACCGTGCGGGCGTGGGTCGCCGCACGGCCGGGCAACCGCGGCAGACGGGAGGACTGAGCGGAAACACGGTTGCCGACCGGGAGCGCGGCCGGTGAGGATCCGTGGATGAGCTTCTCCGTGAAACCCGTGCTGACCGGCGAGAAGACCGTGCTGCGTCCGTTCACGGAAGCGGACGCGGAGGTCATGGCGGAGATCATCCGTGATCCCGAGGTCCTCCGCTTCACCGGTGGACCCGACACCGAGTTCACCCTGGACCAGCTGCGCTCCTGGTACGGCTCCCGGTCCGCCCAGACCGACCGCCTCGACCTCGCGGTCACCGACCGCGCCACCGGCGAACTCGTCGGCGAGGTGGTGCTGTACGAGTGGGACGAGCGGGCGCGCGGCTGTACGTACCGCACGCTCCTCGGGCCCCGGGGCCGTGACCGCGGCCTCGGCACCGAGGCGACGCGCCTCGTCGTCGGGTACGGCTTCGAGGAACTCGGCCTGCATCGCGTTCAGTTGGAGGTCTACGGCCACAACGCCCGGGCCCTGCGCGCCTATGAGAAGGCCGGGTTCGTGCGGGAGGGCGTCCGGCGGGAGGCCGATCTGCGGGACGGGCGGTGGGTGGACTGGGTGATCATGGCCGTGCTGGAGGAGGAGTGGGCGGCCCTCAGGTCCACGGCTCGATGACCGTCACGCCGGCGCCGGGTGCCGTACCCATCGCGGCCAGCGCGGCCGGTGTCGCGGCCAGGTCGATCGTGGACGTCACCAGGAGGTCCGGCCGCAGCACCCCCGCCCGCACCAGCTCCAGCATCCCCGGGTAGGTGTGCGCGGCCATGCCGTGGCTGCCCAGGATCTCCAGTTCCAGGGCGATCGCGCGGGCCATCGGGACCGGCGTGGTGCCGTCCGCCGAGGGCAGCAGGCCGACCTGGAGGTGCCGGCCGCGGCGGCGCAGGGAGTTGACGGAGGCCGCGCAGGTGACCGGGGAGCCGAGCGCGTCCAGCGACACGTGGGCGCCGCCGCCGGTCAGTTCACGCACCGCGGCGGCCGTGTCACCGGCCCCGGACGCGTCGACTCCCGCTACCGCCCCGAACGTCCGGGCCAGTTCCAGGGCTCGGGGCGACACGTCCACCGCCACCACCCGGGCGCCGGAAGCCGCCGCGATCATCACCGCCGACAGGCCCACTCCGCCGCAGCCGTGCACCGCGACCCACTCCCCCGCCGCGACCCGCCCCTGCTGCACCACCGCCCGGAACGCGGTGGCGAACCGGCAGCCCAGGGAGGCGGCGGTGGCGAAGGAGAGGCCCTCCGGGACCGCCACCAGGTTCACGTCGGCGTGGTCCAGCGCCACGTACTGCGCGAAGGAACCCCAGTGGGTGAAGCCGGGCTGGGTCTGCCGCTCGCAGATCTGGTGGTCGCCGGCCGCGCAGGCGGCGCAGCTTCCGCAGGCGCACACGAACGGGACGGTGACGCGGTCGCCGGGGCGCCAGCCGGTGACCCGGGCGCCGACCGCCTCGACGACTCCGGCGAGTTCATGGCCGGGCACGTGCGGGAGCGTGATGTCGGGGTCGTGGCCCTGCCAGCCGTGCCAGTCGCTGCGGCACAGTCCGGTGGCCGCCACGCGGACGACGACGCCGTGCGGGGCCGGTTCCGGGTCGGGCACCTCCCGCACCTCGGCCGGCTCGCCGTACCGCTCGAACACCACTGCCCGCATGTGCGCTCCCATCGACGTGCACGTCTGACGGGTACATCCTGACCCGGGACCGACGCGGGACTGCCACGGGACCGACGCGGGACTGCCACGGGACCGACCCGGGACTGCCCCGGGGCCGACCCGGGACTGCCCCGGGGCCGACCCGGGACTGGCCCGGCATCACCACGACTCCGACCCTCCGAGCGGCTCCTCCACCACTCTCCGCTCGCCGCGCAGCCGCAGCCCCGCCAGCGGGAACAGCAGGACCGACAGCATCGCGGCACCGACCAGGGCCGCCGCCTCCTCCGTCCTCAGGACACCGTCGTCGACGCCGATCGTGGTGATGGCGACGACCAGCGGCAGCGCGGTGGACGCGAAGAGGGTGAGAGCGCGCCGGTCCCGGCCGACGAGATCGGGGGGTGCCAGGGCGTACACCGGCAGGCCGCGGACCACCAGGAACAGCAGCAGGAAGACCGGCAGGAGCAGCAGCGCCCGGCCGCCGGACAGCAGGGCGTCCAGGTCGAACTCCATGCCGGTGACGACGTAGAACACCGGTACCAGGAAGCCGAACCCCATCGCCTCGACCTTCTCCAGGACCGGCCCCGCGCTCTCCGGCGCCGCCCCGTGCAGCAGCAGCCGGGTGAGCATCCCGGCGGCGAACGCGCCGAGCAGGACGTCGAGGCCGAGGGCCTGGGAGATGCCGAGCATCACCGCGAGGAGCAGCACGACCAGGCGTACGGCGAACTGGCCGCTGCCGTGCAGGGTCCTGGCGATCACCCGCGGGAACCAGGGCGGGCGCGGGCGCATCGCCCACCACACCGCGGCGGCCGTCAGCAGCGCGAACGCCGCCAGCACGGCCGTCGACCGGCCCGGCGAACGCCCGCTCAGCAGCAGCGCGATGGCGATGATCGGCCCGAACTCGCCGACCGCGCCGAACGTCGCCATCACCGTGCCGAACCGTGTGTGCAGGTCCCCCGCGTCCCGCAGCACCGGCAGGACCGTGCCGAGGGCGGTGCTGGTGAGGGCCGTACCGATGTAGACGCCCTTGGACAGCCCGGTGAGGGAGGAGGCGAGCACGAGGCCCACGACGAGTGCGGTCAGCCAGGCCCCCAGCGAGCGTTTGAGGGTGGCGCCGCGGACCCGGCCGAACTCGATTTCGTACCCGGCGAGGAAGATCAGCATCGCCAGCCCGAGGTCGGACAGGGTGTCGATGACCTGTCCGTCGCCCGCCCAGCCCAGGACGTCCGGGCCGGACAGGATGCCCAGCAGGATCTCGAAGATGACGAGCGGCACCGGCAGCCAGCGGCTGATTCCGTAGGCCAGCAGGGGTGCCAGCACCGCGATGGACATGATCAGGATGAGCGTCCCGGCCTGCGACATGATCGGTATCTACCATGAAGTTCCGGTAAATCCGCCCTGTTCACTTACTGGGGGGTTTGCGCGACCCTTCTTGGAGAATACCCCCTAGGGGTATAGTGTGGGGTACGTGGACGCCACCGCGGGTCCCGTAGACCCCACACGCCTCGAAGAGGAGAACGAGATGACCGCCCAGAGCGACACCCAGGTCACCACCGTCTACAAGGTGAGCGGCATGAGCTGCGGCCACTGCGAGGGCTCGGTCTCCGGCGAGATCTCCGAGATCCCCGGCGTCAGCTCCGTGAAGGCCGTCGCCTCCACCGGCGAGGTCACCGTCGTCTCCGCCACCGCGCTCGACGAGGAAGCGGTGCGCGCGGCGGTCGACGAGGCCGGCTTCGAGCTCGTCGGCAAGGCCTGACCTGCACCTCCTGGAGTACCCGCCATGTCCGGCACCACCGCCCCGATAGGTCCGCCCGCCGAGGTCGAACTCCTCATCGGCGGCATGACCTGCGCCTCCTGCGCCGCCCGCGTGGAGAAGAAGCTCAACCGGATGGACGGCGTGACCGCCACCGTCAACTACGCGACGGAGAAGGCGAAGGTCACCTACGCCGAGGGCGTCGAGGTCGCGGATCTCATCGCGACGGTGGTGAGGACGGGGTACACGGCCGAGGAGCCCGCGCCCCCGGCGGCCGAGCCCGCCCCGCACGAGGACCCGGAGCCGGCGTCGCTGCGGCAGCGGCTCGTCGTCTCCGCGCTCCTCGCCGTGCCCGTCGTCCTGCTGTCGATGATCCCGGCCCTCCAGTTCGACAACTGGCAGTGGCTGGCCCTCACCCTCGCCTCCCCCGTCGTCGTCTGGGGCGGGCTGCCCTTCCACCGGGCCGCCTGGACCAACCTCCGGCACGGCGCGGCCACCATGGACACCCTCGTCTCGCTGGGCACGCTGGCGGCGTACGGCTGGTCGCTGTGGGCGCTGTTCTTCGGGGACGCGGGCATGGCGGGCATGAAGGACGAGTTCACGTTCACTGTCTCCCGGATGGACAGCGCCTCCACGATCTATCTCGAAGTGGCCGCGGGCGTCACCACGTTCATCCTGCTCGGCCGCTACCTGGAGGCCCGCTCCAAGCGCCGTGCGGGCGCGGCCCTGCGCGCCCTGATGGAGCTGGGCGCGAAGGACGTGGCGGTCCTGCGGGACGGCCGCGAGGTCCGGGTCCCGGTCTCCCGTCTCACGGTCGGGGACCGTTTCGTCGTACGCCCCGGGGAGAAGATCGCCACCGACGGCACCGTCGTCGAGGGCGTCTCCGCCGTGGACGCGTCCATGCTGACCGGCGAGTCGGTGCCGGTGGACGTCACGGTCGGGGACGCGGTCGCGGGCGCGACCGTGAACGCCGGCGGGCGGCTCGCCGTCGAGGCCACGCGCGTGGGCGCGGACACGCAGCTCGCGCGGATGGCGAAGCTCGTCGAGGAGGCGCAGAACGGCAAGGCCGAGGTGCAGCGGCTCGCCGACCGGATCTCGGCCGTCTTCGTGCCCGCGGTCATCGCGATGGCCGTCGCCACCTTCGGTGGCTGGCTCGGCGCGACCGGGGACCTGGCCGCCGCGTTCACCGCGGCCGTCGCCGTCCTGATCATCGCCTGCCCGTGCGCGCTGGGCCTGGCCACCCCGACCGCCCTGATGGTCGGCACGGGCCGCGGCGCCCAGCTCGGCATCCTCATCAAGGGCCCCGAGGTGCTGGAGCACACGCGCCGCGTCGACACCGTCGTCCTCGACAAGACGGGAACGGTCACCACGGGCCGGATGACCCTCCAGGAGGTGTACGCCGTCCAGGGCGCCGACGAGACGCAGGTGCTGCGGCTCGCGGGTGCCGTGGAGCACGCCTCCGAGCATCCGGTCGCCCGGGCGGTCGCCGCCGGTGCGCAGGAGCGGGTGGGGCCGCTGCCGGTGGTCGAGGGGTTCGCGAACGTCCCCGGGCGGGGCGTGCGCGGGCGCGTGGAGGGCCATGACGTGGCCGTGGGGCGCCTCTTCGAAGAGATCTCGCCGGAGGTGGCCCGCGCCAAGGACGAGGCCGAGAGGGGCGGCCGTACGGCCGTCATGGTCGGCTGGGACGGGGTGGCACACGGCGTCGTGGCCGTCGCGGACGCGGTGAAGGAGACCAGCGCCGAGGCGGTACGGGAGCTGCGGGCGCTCGGGCTCACGCCGGTGCTGCTGACCGGGGACAACCGGGCGGTCGCGGAGGCGGTGGCCGAGCGGGTCGGGATCACGCGGGTCGTGGCCGAGGTGCTGCCCGAGGACAAGGTCGAGGCCGTACGGCGGTTGCAGGGCGGGGGACGGGTCGTCGCCATGGTCGGCGACGGGGTCAACGACGCCGCCGCGCTCGCCGCCGCCGACCTGGGGCTGGCGATGGGGACCGGGACGGACGCGGCGATCGAGGCGGGGGATCTGACGCTGGTGCGCGGGGACCTGCGGGTGGCCGCGGACGCCATCCGGCTGTCGCGGCGGACGCTCGCCACGATCAAGGGGAACCTGGTGTGGGCCTTCGGCTACAACGTGGCCGCGCTGCCGCTGGCCGCGGCGGGACTGCTGAACCCGATGATCGCCGGTGCCGCCATGGCCTTCTCCTCGGTGTTCGTGGTGACGAACAGCCTGCGATTGCGGTCATTCCGTTAGGCGGGACCCTCTGGAGTCCGGCGCGAGGCTCACATAAGCTCTTCACAAGGCTCGCGCATCATCCTTACGCTCGAGGCCCGATCGACGATTCGGCCCCTTGCGCATCAAACGGACAAATGCAAGAGACGCAGATCACAGTGATGTGAACGTAACCATCGAAGGGGTTCGAAGGTCTAAGTTGGCGATGTCAGGCCGCGTCTTGGGGGGCGCTTCCTGGCATCTGGGGATGTCTTGGGGGACTTCCTCAGAGATGCGTTGCCGGGACAGGCACGGCGGGAAGCTTTGAGCGGCCCTCCCAACCGTGCGCTGTCCCGGCAGATCGCAAGCGGTACACAGTAGGAGTACGACGAGTTCTGCTCGTTCTGCTCAACAAAGCGAATTCAGGCGCTGTTTTCTCACAGACGCCCGGCCGGATCCCGTGGGGGGAATCCGCACCGGGACATGGGAAGGCGCCCTGGACGTCGGCCCGTGGGGGGACCGCCGCCAGGGCGCCTTCTTCTTTGCCCCGCTCACTTCCCGGCATACGACGAGGCCCCGCAGCCGGCATCGGCATGCGGGGCCCTGTGTGACCTTGCGGCTCAGCGCAACGGTCAGCGCTCTTCGACCGGGACGAAGTCGCGCTCGACGACCCCGGTGTAGATCTGGCGCGGGCGGCCGATGCGGGAGCCGGGCTCCTTGATCATCTCGTGCCACTGGGCGATCCAGCCCGGGAGGCGGCCGAGGGCGAAGAGGACCGTGAACATCTCGGTCGGGAAGCCCATCGCGCGGTAGATGAGGCCGGTGTAGAAGTCGACGTTCGGGTAGAGGCTGCGCGAGACGAAGTAGTCGTCGGAGAGCGCGTGCTCCTCCAGCTTCAGCGCAATGTCCAGCAGCTCGTCGGACTTGCCGAGGGCCGAGAGGACGTCGTGCGCCGCCGCCTTGATGATCTTCGCGCGCGGGTCGAAGTTCTTGTAGACCCGGTGGCCGAAGCCCATCAGCCGGACGCCGTCCTCCTTGTTCTTCACCTTGCGGATGAAGGAGTCGACGTCACCGCCGGAGGCCTGGATGCCTTCCAGCATCTCCAGCACGGACTGGTTGGCACCGCCGTGCAGCGGGCCCCACAGCGCGTTGATGCCGGCCGAGATGGACGCGAACATGTTCGCCTGGGAGGAGCCGACGAGGCGGACCGTGGAGGTCGAACAGTTCTGCTCGTGGTCGGCGTGCAGGATCAGCAGCTTGTCGAGCGCGGCGACGACGACCGGGTCGAGGTCGTACTCCTGGGCCGGCACCGAGAAGGTCATCCGCAGGAAGTTCTCGACGTAGCCGAGGTCGTTGCGCGGGTAGACGAACGGGTGACCGATCGACTTCTTGTACGCGTACGCCGCGATCGTCGGGAGCTTGGCGAGCAGCCGGATCGTCGAGAGGTTGCGCTGCTTCTCGTCGAACGGGTTGTGGCTGTCCTGGTAGAACGTCGACAGCGCGGAGACGACCGACGACAGCATCGCCATCGGGTGGGCGTCGCGCGGGAAGCCTCGGTAGAAGTTCTTGACGTCCTCGTGCAGCAGGGTGTGCTGCGTGATCTCGTTCTTGAACGTGGCCAGTTCGTCGACGGTCGGGAGTTCGCCGTTGATCAGCAGGTAGGCGACCTCCAGGAACGTGGAGCGCTCGGCCAGCTGCTCGATCGGGTAGCCGCGGTAGCGGAGGATGCCCGCCTCACCGTCGAGGTAGGTGATGGCGGATTTATAGGCGGCGGTGTTGCCGTAGCCGCTGTCCAGGGTCACCAGACCGGTCTGGGCGCGGAGCTTGCCGATGTCGAAGCCCTTGTCGCCGACGGTGCTGTCGATCACCGGGTAGGTGTACTCGCCATCGCCGTACCGCACTACTACAGAGTTGTCGCTCACGTCATCCCTCACCGACGTTGTGCCTCTTCTTCGAGGTTGCCCTGACTGTCTCTACCATCCCCCATTCGGCGCAGGAGAGTGCACTGGGGGTCGACCATTGGGCCTATTGGCGGCACTCAGTGCCGTCAACTTGCCCATCCTGCCCCTCCCCTACCCGGTTCCGGAAGGGCTCTGTGACCTAGGTGACTCATTTGATCGATCATTTTTTGGTCGATCATTTTTTGGCGAGAGCCTGAAGTCCAGCGCCGTGCAGCGCCGACCCGCCGAGACCGTGCGCACCGCCTGGCCTATCGCCTTGCGCGAACCGACCAGGACGACCAGCTTCTTGGCCCGGGTGACCGCCGTGTACAGCAGGTTCCGCTGGAGCATCATCCAGGCGCCGGTGGTGACCGGGATCACCACGGCCGGATATTCACTGCCCTGCGAGCGGTGAATGGTCACCGCGTACGCGTGGGCCAGCTCGTCCAGTTCGTCGAACTCGTACGGCACCTCCTCGTCCTCGTCGGTCAGCACCGTCAGGCGCTGGTCGACCGGATCGAGCGAGGTGACCACGCCCACGGTGCCGTTGAAGACACCGTTCTTGCCCTTCTCGTAATTGTTGCGAATCTGGGTGACCTTGTCGCCGACCCGGAAGACCCGGCCGCCGAACCGCTTCTCGGGCACATCGGGACAGCCGGGCGTGATGGCCTGCTGCAACAGACCGTTGAGGTTGCCCGCGCCGGCGGGCCCGCGGTGCATGGGCGCGAGCACCTGGACGTCCCGGCGCGGATCGAGCCCGAATTTGGCCGGAATCCGACGGGCCGCCACGTCCACCGTGAGCCGGCCGGCTTCCTCGGTGTCGTCCTCGACGAAGAGGAAGAAGTCCTTCATGCCGTCCGTGACGGGATGCTGCCCGGCGTTGATCCGGTGCGCGTTGGTCACCACGCCGGACTGCTGGGCCTGCCGGAACACGCGTGTGAGGCGGACTGCCGGGATGGGGCTGCCGTCGGCGAGCAGGTCCCGGAGCACCTCGCCGGCGCCGACGGACGGCAGCTGGTCCACGTCCCCCACGAACAGCAGATGCGCCCCCGGCGGCACGGCCTTCACCAGCTTGTTGGCGAGCAGCAGGTCCAGCATGGAGGCCTCGTCGACCACGACCAGGTCGGCCTGGAGCGGGCGGTCCTTGTCATAGGCCGCGTCACCGCCGGGCTTCAGCTCCAGGAGGCGGTGGACGGTGGAGGCCTCGGCGCCGGTGAGCTCGGCGAGGCGTTTGGCGGCGCGGCCGGTGGGGGCGGCCAGCACCACCCTGGCCTTCTTCGCGCGGGCCAGCTCCACGATCGAGCGGACCGTGAAGGACTTGCCGCAGCCGGGTCCGCCGGTCAGGACGGCGACCTTCTCGGTCAGCGCCAGCTTGACCGCGGCCTCCTGCTCGGGTGCCAGCTCGGCTCCCGTACGGTCCTTCAGCCAGGTCAGCGCCTTGTCCCAGGTCACGTCCCGGAAGCCCGGCATCCGGTCCTCGTCGGTGCGCAGGAGGCGCAGCAGCTGGGCGGAGAGGGAGAGTTCGGCGCGGTGGAAGGGGACCAGATAGACGGCGGTGACGGGCTCGCCGTGCTCCCCCGGGACCTTCTCCCGGACCACGCCCGGGTCCTCGCCCTCCTCCGCGGGCACGGCCAGTTCGGCGAGGCATTCGATGACCAGGCCGGTGTCGACCTGGAGCAGCTTCACCGCGTCCGCGATCAGCCGCTCCTCGGGGAGGTAGCAGTTGCCCTGGTCGGTGGCCTGCGACAGCGCGTACTGGAGGCCCGCCTTCACGCGCTCCGGGCTGTCGTGCGGGATGCCGACGGACTGGGCGATCTTGTCGGCGGTGAGGAAGCCGATGCCCCAGACGTCGGCGGCGAGGCGGTAGGGCTGGTTCTTGACGACGGAGATGGAGGCGTCGCCGTACTTCTTGTAGATCCGGACCGCGATCGACGTCGACACCTCGACGGTCTGGAGGAAGAGCATGACCTCCTTGATCGCCTTCTGCTCCTCCCAGGCGTCGGCGATCTTCTTGGTCCGCTTCGGGCCGAGGCCGGGGACCTCGATGAGCCGCTTGGGCTCCTCCTCGATGATCTGCAGGGTGTCCAGGCCGAAGTGCTGGGTGATGCGGTCGGCGAAGACCGGGCCGATGCCCTTCACCAGCCCCGAGCCGAGATAGCGGCGGATGCCCTGGACGGTGGCGGGCAGGACGGTCGTGTAGTTCTCCACGGTGAACTGCTTGCCGTACTGCGGGTGGGAGCCCCAACGCCCCTCCATGCGCAGGGACTCGCCGACCTGGGCGCCGAGCAGCGCGCCGACGACCGTGAGGAGGTCGCCGCCGCCCCGGCCGGTGTCCACGCGCGCGACGGTGTAGCCGTTCTCCTCGTTGGCGTACGTGATGCGCTCCAGCACGCCTTCGAGGACGGCGAGTCGCCGCTCGCCCGTCGCGTTCCCCGCCTGTTGAGCCATGATCCGACGGTACCGGTGGGGTGTGACATCGACCGGGGTTGTCCACAGACGGGGCTAGGCCCTGTCTGACAATTCCCGTCTGCCTCGCGACGCCATGCACGCACTCTCGCCGCACCGGGCGCAGACCCAAGTACGTCCAGTACGAGGGTCTACGCCCGGCACACCGAGAGCACGCACCTGACGCCGCGATGCCGCCCTCCGGGCGACGACGGGAATTGTCAGACAGGACCTAGTGGTGCGGAGCCTGGAGGGTGTTGCGCAGCCTGTCCGCGTCGGCGGTGCCGGGTCGGCGGGCGGACTCGGCGAGCGCGCGGAAGCGGTCCCACTCCACCTGGGGACGGGTCAGGCCACGGCGGTGCAGATAGCGGTCGGTCGCCCGCTGGGTGCGGCGCAGGACCCGTACCGCGTCGGTGGCCCGTCCCGAGCCCATCGGCTCCAGCACCGTGCCGGGCACCAGGAGCCAACCGTCGTCGGTCTGCCTCAACTCGCCGCGGACCAGCGCGTTCCGCATCCGGTTGAGCTTCTCGTCGTGCCGGTGCACCAGCAGCGAGGCGGGGCCGGGCACCATCACGTGGTCGTCCGGCGGACTCACCGCGAAGCCGCCCACCGTGGGCGCGGTCCGGGTGCGGGCCAGCGCGGGCGCCCCGGAGGCGTCGCGGGCGGCGAGGACCGCCGTGGCATGGCGGGCGAGCTGGGCCGCGCCGGGCAACGGCGAACCGTCCGGCCCGGCGGACACCGTCAGGAAGGGGGGCGCCCCGGCGGACCGCACGATCAGCTGTTCCGGGGTGACGGTGATGACGAGCCGCAGGTAGTACCAGTCCATCAGCCGCCGCATCGGGCGCGCGAGATACGACCGGCTGTGCGGCTGCCGCTCGAAGAGCATCCGCCAGTAGTCCTCGAGGCCCTGCGGGCCCGTCCGGATGTCGTCGGGGCACTCGGCGCTGCCGCCGACGAAGATCTCCGGGGCGTCGGTGAGACCGCTGCCGGTGGGGTCGGAGAAGAGCAGCGCGACGCGGCCGTCCCGGCGGATGTTCAGCGCCTTCTGCGCGAAGGCGAGGGACGTGGTCAGCACCGGCGTCCCGCCCTCGCCGCGCCGCACCGCCGTCGGCCAGGCGAGCGGGGTCCCGTCCCGGCCCAGGGTGACGAACTCGCAGGTGCGGTAGGCGTCCAGGACCGCCGTCGGGGCGGAGTCGAGTACGGTCACCGTGCCGTCCCCCCGGCCAGCGGGCCCCGCATGGCCTGGCAGAACGCGGCGTACTGCCGCCGCCCCACCCACCGCCACAGCAGCCGTCCCAACAGCGGTGCCCGGTCCAGGAAGTAGGCCCGCTCGTCCTCCGTGGCGTCCTCCAGGATCGCGCCCAGGGCCAGCATGACCTTGTTCTTCGGGAGGGTCTCCAGGCCGCGGCGGCCCACCTCGTCCCACTCGGCGACGGTCAGATGCTCCGCGACCAGCGGAAGGACCAGCTTCTCCTCGTCGTCCAGGTGGTCGAGGAGGGCGAGACGGTGTTCCTCGAGGGCCAGGGCGAGCTCCTGCCCGGCGACGCTGTCGGCCGAGCCCCGCCACTGGGGCGCCCACTCCCCGACCGCCGCCAGGGTCCGGTCTATGTGGCCGTGCTGGTCCTCCATCCGGGCCACCAGGTCGTCCTGCGCGGCGGCCCGCTCCCGCAGCAGGGGCCAGATCAGCTCGTCCTCCAGCGCGTGGTGATGGTGCAGCCCCATCACGTAGTCGTCCAGATACGCCGCGACCTCACCGGCCCGGGCCGACGCGCCGTCCGGCACGGCACGGACCAGGCGGGGCAGCAGCGCGGACTCCCGGCGGAAGACGCGGTGCACCACGACCATCTCGTGGGTGTGGGGGCGGTCGCCGGCGGGAAGACCGGTCGGGGTGGATTTGGCGGTCACGCAGGTGTCCTTCGACGTTCGGATACAGACGGTGACCAAGCTCGCGGCGCCTGCTTGGCGGTGACATGGAGTCCGCTTGGAGCCCCGCGATGCCGCTGCCGATTTCCCGTCCGACCAGCGCGTTTAGTACCTGTTGACGGCACGGGCACAGGCCTCGGCTACCTTCGGCGGCGTGCTGTCCATCAGAGTCCTGGGTCCCCTGGGTGCCGATGTCGCGGGCGCCCCGGTGGAGTTGGGGCCCCCGCGGCAGCGGGCCGTCCTCGCTCTCCTCGTCGCCGCCCGCGGCCAGGTGACGTCCGTCGACCGCATGGTGGACGAGCTGTGGCGCGGGACGCCCCCGGCCAAGGCGACCGTGTCCCTCCAGTCGTACGTGTCGAACCTGCGCCGCTTGCTCGAACCCGGGCGGCCGCCCCGTGCCCCCGCCTCCGTGCTGGTCTCCGCCGCTCCCGGATACGCCGTGCGGCTGCCCGAGGACACCGTGGACGCCTGGCGCTTCGAGTCCTGGGTGAGCCGGGCCCGCCGCGCACCCGCCGCGCAGGCCCGGGAGTTGCTGACCGAGGCGCTGCGCTGGTGGCAGGGGCCCCCGTTCCTGGAGCACGCGGACGAGACCTGGGCGGTGCCCGAGGCAGCCCGTCTGAACGCGCTGTGCGCGGAGGCCCACGAACTCGCCGTCACCGCCGCCCTGCGCACCGGGCACACCGCCGAGGCCACCCTCGCCGCCGAGGCCATGGTCCGCGACCGGCCGCTGCGCGAGGAGGGCTGGCGGCTGCTGGCGCTCGCCCACTGGGCGGGCGGCCGGCGTGCCGACGCGCTCACAGCGCTGCGCCGGGCCCGCGCGGTCCTGCGCGACGAACTCGGCTGCGACCCCTCGCCGGCCCTGGCCGAACTGGAACACGCCGTCCTCGCCCAGAAGCTGGAGGTCCTGCGGGCGGCGGTACCGGCAGCACGGCAGCCGGCGTCCGTACCGGCCCCGTCACCGGCCGGTGCCGCCCTGCCCGTGTCCGCCGCACCACTGCCCGGCGGTCCCGCCCGGCCCGGCCCGAACCCGCCACCGCCCACCGGAGCCGCCCCGCCCAGCCCCACCGCAGCCGCCCCGCCCGCCGGGAGCGCCCTTCCCGGCCAGGCCGCGCCACCACCCACCGAGACCGCCCACCGCGCCCCGCCCCGCGGCGGTCACGACCTCTTCGTCGGCCGGGACGACGAGCTGCGGGCCCTGGACGGCGCCGCGCAGGCGGCCCGGCGCACGGGCGGCATGGTGCTGGTCACCGGCGAGGCGGGGGCGGGCAAGTCCGCCCTGCTCGCCCGGCTCACCGACCGCCTGCGCGGTCGAGGCTGGACGGTGGTCGTCGGCCGCTGCCCGGAGGACGAGGGCGCCCCGCCGGCCTGGGCCTGGACCGAGGCGCTCGGCGCCCTCGCCCGGACGGCACCCCCCACCCGGCCGGAGGAACTGGCGGCCCTGCTGCGCGAGTCCGACGGCACGCCGTCCGCGCCGGACGCCATGGCGAACACGAACACGGCCGGCCCCACCATCGCGCCCCCCGCCGGCCTCCCCGCCCCCTCCGGCGGCGCCCCCACCACCCGCGACGAGGCCACCGCGGGCCGCTTCCGGCTGCACCGGGCCTTCGCCGCCTGGCTGCGGGACGCGGCGGCCGGCCGGCCGATCGCCGTCGTCCTGGAGGACCTGCACCGCGCCGACGGACAGACCCTCGCCCTGCTCGAAGCGGCCGCCGCGATCACCGGAGTGCCGCTGCTCACCCTCGCCTGCTACCGGCCGGCCGAGGTGAACGGGCACCTGGCCAAGAGCCTGGCCCAGCTCGCGCCCCGGTTCCCGCACCGGATCACCCTCGGCGGCCTGTCCCACCAAGACATCGCCACCGTCGTCACCGCCGTCCGCGGCGAGCCGGTGGACGCGGCCACGGTGACGGCGCTCGCCGAGCGCACCGGCGGCAACCCGTTCTACGTGTGGGAGAGCGCGCGTCTGCTGGCCGACGAGGGCGCCCTGGTCGCCGTGTCCGAAGTGCCGCAAGGAGTGCGGGACGTGCTGCGCCGGCGGCTCGCCCTGCTGTGTGCCGAGGCGCTCGCGGCCGTGCGGCTGGCGGCGGTGGCGGGGCTGGAGTCCGAGGTCGCGCTGCTCGCGGACGCAGCCGAGGCGGACGAGGAGACCGTGCTGGCGGGACTCGACGCGGCCGTCGCCGCGGATCTGCTGACCGAGCCGGGGCCCGGGCGGGTGCGGTTCGTGCACGCGCTGGTCCGCGACACCGTGTACACGGACCTGTCCGGCACCCGGCGGGCCCGTCTGCACGACCGGATCGCCGTCGCACTGCGCCACCACCGCCCCGACGACCTGGCCGCGCTGGCCCACCACTTCGCCCGTTCCGGCCGTACGGCGAACGCTCCCCTGGCCGTCGACTACGCGCTGCGGGCCGCCGAGCGGGCCGAGCGACGGTACGCCCACGACGTGGCCGTAGGACTGATCGAGCAGGCACTGGAGGCGCACACCGCGGCGACCGCCGACCCCGAGGACGCTCCGGACGGCACCGTCGCGCTGCTGGTGCGGCTGCTGGGCGCACAGATGCGGGCCGGTGCCACGGACGCCGCCCGGCGCACCCGGGGCCGGGCGGTCGACCTGGCCGTACGGGCGGGCCGGGACGACCTCGCCGCGGCGGTCTACGGCGGCTGGACCGAACCCTCCCCCTGGCGCAGCCGCCTGGAGGGCTTCCTGGACCGGACCGACCTGGCCCATCTGGAACGGCTCGCGCGTGACCCCGCGCTGGACGGCCCGACCCGCGCGCGCGTGCTCCAGGTCCTGGCCGACGCGGTGGCGGGCGAGGACGCGCCGCGGGCCCTCGACGCGGCGCGCAGCCAGCTGGCGCTGGCCCGCGCCGACGGCGAACCCCGGCTGCTGGCCTCGGCGTTGATGACGTCCGCGCGGGTGCTGCCGCACGAGACGCAGGGCACGGCCCGCACCCCGCTCGTCGCCGAACTGCGCGAGCTGGCCCGGGTCCACGACCTGCCCGCCCACCGCTGGGTCTGCGAACACCTCGATGGGCTGACGGCCGCGACCCGCAACGACCCGGACGCGGTACGCCAGCACACCGCCGCCGGACTGGAGCTCGCCCGCCGCTACCGGATGCGCTGGGCGCAGGGCATCAACGTCGCCACCTCGGCCATGCTGGCCGTGGTCGCCGGCCGGTTCGAGGAGGCGGAGGCCCGGTACGCCGAGGCCGAGGGGCTCTTCCAGCGGGTCGGCACGCAGCACGCGACGGGGCCGCGCAAGCTGGGCCTGTGGACGATCAGGCTCACGCAGGGCCGGGAGGCGGAGATCGAGGCCGATGTCCGTGCCGTCCACGCGGCGGTCGGCGCCCCCGTCGCCGTGGCCCTCGCGCTCGTCCTCGCCCGGCTGGGGCGGCTGGAGGAGGCGCGGGCGGTCCAGTTCCCGGCGCGGCCGGTGACGGACCATCTCTACGGTCTGGAGCTCGACTACCGCAGCCAGCTCGCGGTCCTGCTGGACGACCGGGACACCGCCCGCATGCTGACCGGCCATCTGCTGCCCCTGCGGGAGCAGTTCGCCGGGACGGCCGGCGGGGCCTACGCCACGCGTCCTGTCGCCCAGGCCCTCGGGGACCTGTACCGGTTCCTGGGCGAGGAGCGGCACGCGGCCGACGCGTACGGCGTGGCGGAGCGCGTCGCCCGCGCGTGGGGGGCGCGGACGGGGCCTTAGGTGGCAGACCTCTTGTCCCCGGTGAGCACGACGCCGGCGGCGGCCGCCAGCGCGGCCAGCGCGGTGAGTGCGGTGCCGGTCCAGCCCACGGCTTCGAGCAGCGGCGCCGCCATCGTCGTACCGGCGGCTCCCACCGCGAAGTACAGCACCAGGTACACGCTGCTGAGGCTGCCGCCGCGCGCGGGGTCGAGGGCCATGACCCTGCTCTGGTTGGCCGCCTGGGCGGCGAACGCGCCCGCGTCGAAGAGGGCCAGGCCGACGGCGGTGACCAGGGGGGAGCCGAGGCCGGTGGCGAGCAGGGCGGTGCCGGTCGCGGCGGTGGCCAGCGAGGCCGTGATCACCGTACGGGGGCTGTGGCGGTCGGCCAGGCGGCCGGTGACGGGCAGGGCCAGGAAGCCGAGGAGGCCCGCCAGGCTGTAGAGGCCGATGGCGGTGGGGGCGAGGGAGTACGGCGGGCGGCCGAGGGCCAGGGCGAGGGCGACCCAGATCAGGTTGAAGGCGAGGTACCACAGGCCTCCCGCGGCCACCGCCCGGCGCAGGCCGGGGTGTTGGCGCAGAAGACGGGGCAGTGCCCGGACGGCGGCCGGGTACGTGCCGCGCGCGGGCGGGCGTTCCCGGGGCAGCAGCCGCGCGGCGGCGGTCGCGCACAGCAGTACGGCGGCGGCGGAGACCAGCAGCATCGTGCGCCAGCCGAGGGCGTCCGCGAGGGCTCCGCCCACGAGGCGGCTGAGCAGGATGCCGGCCGACATCCCGGCGGCGACGCCGGCCACGGCACGCGCGCGCCGTCCGTGCGGGGCGAGGCGGCCCGCGAGGGTGCCGGCCTGCGCGGCGACGCCGGCCGTGGCGCCGACGAGGAGGTAGGCGGCGAGCAGGACGCCCGCGCCGGGGGCGGCCGCGGCCAGGGTGAGGGCGGCGGCGAGGGCGGTGAGCTGGGCGGCCAGCAGACGGTGCGGCGCCACGCGGTCGGCCAGCGGGAGCAGCAGCACGAAGCCGGTCATGCAGCCGAGGAGGGCGGCGGTGGGGACGAGCCCGATCACCGACAGCGGGACGTGGAGCTCGGCGGCGATGTCGGTGAGCGCGGGCTGGATCGCGTAGTTGTTGGCGATCGCGGTGCCGGCGAGGACGGCGAGCAGAACGGTACGGCCCCGACGGCGGCCGGGCTCTGGTGTCGAAGGCTGGCGTGCGGTGCCGAGGCGGGGTGGCCGCCCCGGGCCGGCTGTGACGCCGGGGGCTGTCGATGTGTGGCGCCGCGCGAGTCGTATCCGTCGCCTCACGGCTGCTCGTGCCGGGTCCGGACGACGACGTAACGGCACTCCGTGTCGGTGTCGTTGGCGAAGACGCGCGGGACCGGTTCGCCGAGTTCGATGGTGTCGCCGGGGCGAAGTTCATGGACCAGGCCGCCCTCGTGGAAGGTCAGTTGCCCGTCGAGGACCCACACCAGCCCCCGGATGAACGCGTACGCCCCCGCCGGGTAAGGGACTCGCGCGCCGGCGGGCAGGCGGATCTCGGCGATCTCCGCGGGGAAGCGGGGCGTGGTGATCTGGCGGCGCCGGTAGCCCGTCTCGGGGTCGCGCCATTCGGCGGCATCGGCCTGCCGGTGCACGCGCCCCTCACCGGTCGCGGTCCCGTCCTCCGGCGACGCCAGCAGCGATGCCACGCCGAGCTGGAACGCGGCCGACAGCTTGCCGAGGACGACCGCCGTGGGGCTGCTCTCCTCCCGTTCGATCCGGCTGATCATCGCCTGGGAGACACCGGAGGCCTCGGCGAGCTGGGCCAGGGTCCAGCGGCGGCGCTCGCGCTCGGCACGCACGCGTGCGGCGATCTGGCGGATCAGCGGATCTACTATGTTGGACATGAATCCAATATACGAGAAGGCCGCCCCGGGCGTGACCGTGCGGCCGGCGCTCCCCGGGGACACCGAGGCCGTCCGGGACATCCGCAATCACGCGATCGAGCACTCCACCGCCCTGTGGACGGACCGGACGCTGTCCGCCGCGGAGGGGGCGGACTGGCTGGCCGCCCATCTGGAGCGCGGCTCCGCGTTCGTCGCCGAGGCCGACGGGGAGGTGGTGGGCTTCGCGACCTACGGGCCCTGGCGCGAGAAGGAGGGCTATCGCCACACCGTGGAGAACTCCGTCTACGTCCGGGAGGGGCGTCACGGTCTGGGCATCGGTTCCGTCCTGCTGGCCGCCGTCATCGACGCGGCCCGGGCCGCGGGGCACCACGTGATGGTCGCCGGCATCGAGGCCGGGAACGCCGCGTCGATCCGGCTGCACGCGCGGCACGGCTTCGAGCACGCGGGGACGGTCCGGGAGGTCGGCATCAAGTTCGGGCGGTGGCTGGACCTGACGATCATGCGGTTGCCGCTGAGCTGAACAGCCTTCATCACGATCCGGTCTCAGAGGTCGGCCGGGGGCTTGATTAACACCCGTGTAATCGATTCCAATCCTCCGTACACGCCGATGTAATCGATTCCATGAACCGGTTGCACGGCTGCACACGATCGATCCACGAGGAGGTGGAACGGCGATGGCGAGCATCAAGGACGTCGCTGCCGAGGCGGGAGTGTCCGTCGCCACGGTGTCGCGCGTCCTGAACGACCATCCGTCGGTCAGCGCCGACGCGCGCACCCGCGTGCTGGCCGCCGTAGAGGCACTGGGCTACCGCCCGAACGCCGTCGCCCGTTCGCTGCGCACCGACCAGACCCGCACCCTCGGCCTGGTCATCAGCGACGTGCTCAACCCGTACTTCACCGAACTGGCCCGCTCCGTCGAGGAGGAGGCCCGCGCGCTCGGCTACAGCGTCATCATCGGCAACGCCGACGAGCGGCCCGACCTCCAGGACCACCACGTACGGACCCTGCTCGACCGCCGTATCGACGGCCTCCTGGTCTCCCCCACCGACGGCGGCTCCCCGCTGATGCTGGACGCCGCGCGCGCGGGGACGCCGATGGTCTTCGTGGACCGGTGGATCCCGGGCGTGGAGGTGCCGGTGGTCCGGTCCGACGGCCGGGGTGCGGTGCGTGACCTCGTCGCGCATCTGCACTCCCTCGGCCACCGGCGGCTCGCGATCATCGCGGGCCCGGCGGCGACCACCACCGGCCGCGAGCGCGTGGAGGCCTTCAGGGAGGCCCTGGCCGAGTACGGTCTCGCACTCCCCGACGCCTACATCGGGCAGGGCGACTTCCAGGCCGAGAGCGGGCGGCGGGTCACCGAGGGCTTCCTCGACCTGCCCGAGCCGCCCGAGGTCGTGTTCGCGGCGGACAACCTGATGGCTCTCGGCGCGCTGGACGCCATCCGCGCGCGGGGGCTGCGGGTGCCGCGGGACATCGCGCTCGCCGCGTTCGACGACATCCCGTGGTTCGTGCACACCGATCCGCCGATCACCGCGGTCGCCCAGCCGACGGGCGAGCTGGGCCGGGCCGCCGTAAGGGCCCTGGTCGACCGCATCGAGGGACGGCCCCCGCAGTCCGTCACCCTCCCCGCCCGTCTCGTCGTACGCCGCTCGTGCGGCGAGCAACCGGCTTTCCCCGAGCCGGACCCCGTACAGAACAGGAGCCAGTCGTGAGCAACGCGGACGAGTTGCTGCGCATCGAGGGCATCAGGAAGTCCTTCCCGGGCGTGGTCGCGCTGGACGGCGTCGACTTCGACCTGCGCCGCGGCGAGGTGCACGTCCTCCTCGGTGAGAACGGCGCGGGCAAGAGCACGCTCATCAAGATGCTCTCCGGCGCCTACACGCCCGACGGGGGCCGCATCCTGGCCGGCGGCGAGGAGGTGCGCATCCACGGCGCCCAGGACTCCGAGCGCCTCGGGATCGCCACGATCTACCAGGAGTTCAACCTCGTCCCCGATCTGACGGTCGCCGAGAACATCTTCCTGGGCCGCCAGCCGCGCCGCCTCGGCATGATCGACCGGAAGCGGATGGAGGCCGACGCCTCCGTGCTGCTGGAGCGGGTCGGTGTGAACGTCTCGCCCCGCGCGCGGGTGCGTGAACTCGGCATCGCCCGCCTCCAGATGGTCGAGATCGCCAAGGCGCTCAGCCTGAACGCGCGCGTGCTGATCATGGACGAGCCGACCGCCGTGCTCACCTCCGAGGAGGTGGAGAAGCTCTTCGCGATCGTGCGCAAGCTCCGCGAGGACGGCGTCGGGATCGTCTTCATCACGCATCACCTGGAGGAGATCGCGGCCCTGGGCGACCGGGTCACCGTCATCCGGGACGGCAGGTCCGTCGGACAGGTCCCCGCCTCCACCCCCGAGGACGAGCTCGTACGGCTCATGGTCGGGCGGTCCATCGAGCAGCAGTACCCGCGCGAACAGCCCGAGAAGGGCGCCGCGTTGCTGACCGTCGAGGGGCTCACCCGGGACGGTGTCTTCCACGACGTGTCCTTCGAGGTGCACGCCGGTGAGGTCGTCGGCATCGCGGGGCTGGTCGGCGCCGGGCGTACCGAGGTCGTGCGCGCGGTGTTCGGCGCCGACCCGTACGACAAGGGCGCGGTCAAGGTCGCCGGAGCCGCTCTGCGGCGGCACGACGTCAACGCGGCCATGGCGGCGGGCATCGGGCTCATCCCCGAGGACCGCAAGGGCCAGGGCCTGGTCCTTGACGCGTCCGTCGAGGAGAACCTCGGTCTGGTGACGCTGCGTTCGGCCACGCGCGCGGGGCTCGTCGACCTCAAGGGGCAGCGGGAGGCCGCCGCCCGGATCGCCGGGCAGCTGGGCGTGCGGATGGCCGGACTCGGCCAGCACGTACGGACGTTGTCCGGCGGCAACCAGCAGAAGGTCGTCATCGGCAAGTGGCTGCTCGCCGACACCAAGGTGCTGATCCTCGACGAGCCGACGCGTGGCATCGACGTCGGCGCGAAGGTCGAGATCTACCAGCTGATCAATGAGCTGACCGCCCAGGGTGCGGCCGTGCTCATGATCTCCAGCGATCTGCCCGAGGTCCTCGGCATGAGCGACCGGGTCCTGGTCATGGCCCAGGGCCGGATCGCCGGTGAACTCCCGGCCGCGGAAGCCACCCAGGACGCCGTGATGGCGCTCGCCGTCAGCAACCCCACCACGCTTGAGAAGGAGGCCCCCCGTGGCCACTGACACGCTCAAGAGCACGACGGGCGCCTCAGGGCTGCGCCGGCTGCTCCTCGACAACGGCGCGCTGACCGCGCTGATCGTCCTCGTCATCGCGATGTCGGCGCTGTCCGGCGACTTCCTGACGACGGACAACCTCCTCAACGTCGGCGTCCAGGCGGCCGTGACCGCCATCCTCGCCTTCGGCGTGACCTTCGTGATCGTCTCGGCGGGCATCGACCTGTCGGTCGGCTCGGTCGCCGCCCTCTCTGCCACCGTCCTCGCCTGGAGCGCCACGTCGGAGGGCATGCCGGTCGTCCTGGCCGTGCTGCTCGCGATCGCGACCGGCATAGCGTGCGGCCTGGTCAACGGCTTCCTGATCTCGTACGGCAAACTGCCGCCGTTCATCGCGACGCTGGCCATGCTGTCGGTGGCGCGCGGTCTGTCGCTGGTGATCTCCCAGGGCTCCCCGATCGCGTTCCCGTCCTCGGTCTCGCACCTCGGTGACACGCTCGGCGGCTGGCTGCCGGTGCCCGTGCTGGTGATGGTCGGCATGGGTCTGATCACGGCGTTCGTGCTGGGGCGGACCTACATCGGGCGTTCGATGTACGCGATCGGCGGCAACGAGGAGGCGGCCCGTCTCTCCGGTCTCCGGGTGAAGAAGCAGAAGCTCGCGATCTACGCCTTCTCGGGTCTGTTCGCGGCCGCGGCCGGCATCGTGCTGGCCGCCCGGCTCTCCTCCGCGCAGCCGCAGGCCGCGCAGGGCTATGAGCTCGACGCGATCGCGGCGGTCGTCATCGGTGGCGCGTCGCTGGCCGGTGGCACCGGCAAGGCGTCGGGCACGCTGATCGGCGCGCTGATCCTCGCGGTGCTGCGCAACGGCCTCAACCTCCTGTCCGTGTCGGCGTTCTGGCAGCAGGTCGTCATCGGTGTCGTCATCGCCCTTGCGGTGCTGCTCGACACGGTCCGCCGCAAGGCGGGGGCGACCCCGGTCGCGGCCGGGACGGGCGGCAACAAGGGCAAGCAGGCGGCGACTTATGTGCTCGCGGCCGTGGTCGCGGCGGCGATCGTCGGCGCCACGTCCCTCCTCCACAGCGGCACATCGGAGGCGAAGAGCCAGAAGATCGGCCTGTCGCTGTCGACCCTCAACAACCCGTTCTTCGTGCAGATCCGCGCCGGTGCGCAGGCCGAGGCGAAGAAGCTGGGCGTGGACCTGACGGTCACCGACGCGCAGAACGACGCCTCGCAGCAGGCCAACCAGTTGCAGAACTTCACGAGCGAGGGCCTCGGCACGATCATCGTCAACGCCGTCGACTCCGACGCGGTGACCCCGGCGGCGAAGGGCGTCAACAAGGCGGGCATCCCACTGGTCGCCGTCGACCGGGCCGTCAACAACGCGGACACCGCCACCCTCGTCGCCTCCGACAACGTGGCGGGCGGCAAGCTCGCCGCCAAGGACCTCGCCGAGAAGCTGGGCGGCAAGGGGAAGATCGTCGTCCTCCAGGGCCAGGCCGGCACCTCCGCCAGCCGGGAGCGCGGCGCCGGCTTCACCGAGGGGCTCAAGGCCTACCCGGGCATCGAGGTCGTCGCCAAGCAGCCCGCCGACTGGGACCGCACCAAGGGCCTGGACGTCATGACCAATCTGCTCCAGGCCAACCCGGACATCGACGGGGTCTTCGCCGAGAACGACGAGATGGCGCTCGGCGCGATCAAGGCGCTCGGCTCCAAGGCCGGAAAGTCCGTCCAGGTCATCGGCTTCGACGGAACCGAGGACGGCCTGAACGCCGTCAAGGCAGGCACGCTGTACGCGTCGGTGGCACAGCAGCCGGCGGAACTGGGCAGGATCGCCGTGCAGAACGCGGTGAAGGCGGCCGAGGGCGACAAGGTCGAGAAGTCGGTGATGGTGCCGGTGAAGGTGGTCACGAAGGAGAACGTGGCCGACTTCGCGGGCTGAGACGAGCGGGTGGGCGGTTCCTTGTACGGGCCGCCCACCCGAAGTCACTTACTAGGGGAGCAACTTCATGTACGACTACGACCTGTTGGTCGTAGGGTCGGCCAACGCCGACCTGGTGATCGGTGTCGAGCGCCGGCCGGCGGCCGGGGAGACCGTGCTCGGCTCCGACCTGGCCGTCCACCCGGGCGGCAAGGGCGCGAACCAGGCCGTCGCGGCCGCCCGGCTGGGCGCGAGCACGGCCCTGCTGGCCCGGGTCGGCGACGACGGGCACGGCCGGCTGCTGCTGGACTCGCTGCGCTCGGCCGGCGTAGACACGGTGGGCGTGCTGGTCGGCGGGGCGCCGACGGGGGTCGCGCTGATCACGGTGGACCCGTCGGGCGACAACAGCATCGTGGTGTCGCCGGGGGCGAACGGCCGGCTCACGCCGGAGGACGTACGGGCGGCGGGCAGCCTCTTCCACGCCTCCCGGGTGGTGTCGGCGCAGCTGGAGATCCCGTTGGAGACGGTGGTGGCGGTGGCGTCGAGCCTGGCGCCGGACAGCCGTTTCGTGCTGAACCCCTCTCCGCCGCGCCCGCTGCCCGCCGTGCTGCTCGCGGCCTGCGACCCGCTGATCGTCAACGAGCACGAGGCGAAGGTCATCCTGGGCGACTCGGCGATCGGGGACGACCCGGAGGACTGGGCGCGCATCCTGCTGGCGAAGGGCCCAAGGTCGGTGGTCGTGACCCTGGGCGCGGAGGGCGCGCTGGTGGCGTCCAAGGACGGCGTGAGCCGGGTGGCGTCGGTGAAGGTCGACGCGGTGGACACGACGGGTGCGGGCGACGCGTTCACGGCGGCGCTGGCCTACCGGCTGGGCACGGGGGCGTCCCTGGAGGAGGCGGCGGCGTACGCGGCCCGGGTCGGGGCGGCGGCGGTGACGAAGGAAGGCGCGCAGGTGTCCTTCCCGACCGCCGAGGAGGTCGACGCGCTATGAAGAAGGCGGGAATCCTGAACCGTCATCTGTCCGGCGCGCTGGCCGAGTTGGGGCACGGTGACGGGGTACTGGTCTGCGACGCAGGCATGCCGATACCCGACGGTCCCCGGGTGGTGGACCTCGCGTTCCGGGCGGGCGTGCCGTCCTTCGCGGAGGTCCTGGACGGGCTGCTGGCGGAGCTGGTCGTGGAGGGGGCCACGGCGGCGACGGAGGTGCGCGACGCGAATCCGGCGGCGGCGGAGCTGCTGACCGACTCCCTCACCGGGCTGGAGTTCGTCTCCCATGAACGGCTCAAGGAGCTGTCGGCGGGGGCTCGGCTGGTCGTACGGACGGGCGAGGCGCGGCCCTACGCGAATGTGCTGCTGCGTTGTGGGGTCTTCTTCTGAATCACCCTGGATGCTTCGAGGGGGCCCGGTCCGTCGACCAGGCCCCCTCGGCTTTTCCCCCTCCAGATCAGAACCCCCGCGATCCCCCCAGATCCCCTCCCCAGAAGTCCTGATGCCAAGTACGACTCGGCAGGTGGGGGGAGGGTTGTACGGATTCTCGAGAAATTTTTACCCGGCCGCCCTTGCGGGGCTCAGGCACCGGATGCGGGTCGTCGAGGACCAGGCCCCAGCTGTCGTCGTCCCCGATCCGGACCGTGAGTTCCTGGGTGCGGCGGGACTTGGCGAAGTGCAGCAGCACGTCCTGGCGTACGGACCCCTCGTCGAGGAAGTCCGCGGTCACCTTGCCCTGGGCGTCGGCGCCGTACGCCTTGATCCAGGCGCGGGCCTCCGCGCGTCCGTCGCCGTCCTCGGTGTTCAGGTCGGCCAGTGCGTCGGTGTCCCGGTCGGCGAGGTGCCAGACGATCTGCTGGACGGTGCCGAGGCTGCCGGTGGAGGGGTAGCCAGTGACCTGGAGGGGGCGGTGGTTGGTGTAGGCGGTCTGGTACTCGGTCGGGCCGTTGTCGTCGCCGCATGCGGTCAGCAGGGCGCCGAGGGCGAGGGCCAGGGCGGGCAGGCGAAGCTTGCGGATCATTCTCAGCTCCTCGACTTGGGGCGCAGGATGATCACGCGCTCGATGTAGTTGGACTTGTTCTTGTAGCGGGCGATGGCCGCGCTCAGGGTGGTCTTGCTGACGCCTCCGTGCTGGCGGAGCTGGAGGTCGCGGCCGGTGTTGCCCACGACGACCGCGGCGTGGTTGTACACCTTCTCCTTCTTCCACTTGAACATGACGATGTCGCCGGGCCGGGCGTTCTTCTTCGACACCGACGGGGCCTTGCGGTACTTGGTCATGTGGCGGCGGAAGTTCTCGGCGCCGGACCAGGTGTAGCTCTTGTTCTTGATCGTGCCGAACAGGTAGTACTGCTGCCACCAGGCGCGGTCGTGCTTGCGGCCGCCGGCGCGGGTCTTCATCTTTCCGCCGTAGTAGAGGGCCTTGGACACGAAGTTGGTGCAGTCCTGGCCGTACTCCCACTCGGTGCCGATGTTCTTCGACGCCCACCGGGCGGTGCCGGAGCCGGAGACCGCGGCGGCGCGCAGGGCGACGGGGGTCGGGCCCGCGGGCTCGTCGACCGGGAAGCCGTCGGGGCCGAGGGCGATCGGCTCGTCCGGCACCTCGTCGGCGTCCTGGCTCTCGGGCGGGGCGACGTCCAGGCCGGTCCACGCGGAGGGCGCCTCGGTCAGGACGGTCTCGGCGGCGGGGGCGTCGGTCTCCAGGTGGAGGATCGGGGCGCCGCCGTTGCTGCTGAAGGTGAAGCGCTGCTCCTGCTCCCCCTCGTCCGGCTCGCTCGTGCCGTCCTGGGTGAGCTGGGCCGACTCCGCGACCGACGCCCTCAGGAAGACGGTGCCGCCGGCGTCGACGCCGACCAGGACGTCGGAGAGCTTGGCGGTCGCGTCGGTGTACGTACGGCCGTGCTGGGCGAGCAGGGTGCGGGATTCCAGCAGGGCGGGTGCCTGGGCGTTCAGCAGGTCCGCGAAGGAGGTCCCGCGCGGGCTCGCGGCGAGTGCGGCGGCGGCCGTGGTGTGGCGGCCGGTCAGCAGGCCGGCCCGGGCGTCCAGGTACTGCTGGACGATCTCCCGGTACGCGGTCGCCCCGCCCGGGACGCCCGCGGTGGTCACCGGCTCGGAGACCGCGGCCGGGCTGGTGCCGTGGGCGGTCCTGGCCTGGACGGAGACGCGGTAGGCGGTCTTGTCGGCGAGGCCGGTGACGACCGCGCGCGGGGCGGTGGTGGTCGTACGGGCCACCTCGCCGCCGTTCTCCTTCTGCACGACGACCGTGTACTCCAGGCCGTCGCCCGCCGTGCCGTCGTCCTGCGGCGGGTTCCAGGTGGCCAGCAGTCCGCCGTCACCGGAGGTGGCCCGGACGTCCTGCGGGCGGCCCGGGGCGGCCGCGGGCACATAGTCGAGGACGAGACGCGGCCGCTGGGCGGCGTCCTTGGCGCGCGCCGAGTGGTACGCCACGGTCTCCCGCACGCCCTCCGGCAGCCGCAGCGCCAGGCCTTCGCCGGTCTCCTGCTCCAGCCAGGACTGCACGACCGGGGCCAGGTCCTGGTCGGCCGGGCGGGCGGCGTCGGCGAAGGGCGCCTCGTCGAGGAGGCCCGGGAGGTCGGCGCCGTTCTGCGGGGCGGCCCACGGGTCGAGCAACTCGTAGATCTCGACCGGCCGTTCGGTGCCCTGCACGGGCGTGAGTTCAAGGCGGGCCTTAGCGATCCGCGCCCCGGCGGGCACCTTGGCCAGGTCGGGCTTGAGCCATACGGCGTGGTCGGCGTCGAGGGTGAGCCGGGAGTCCCGTACGGCGGGGGCGGCCTGGCGGATCGGCGCGGTGGCGTCGGCGAGCGCATCGCCGCTGAGCGTCAGGGACTTGGTCTCCGGCGCCTTCTGCCCGGGACCGTCGGTCACCGTCAGCTCCTGCTCGTACGACCATGCGGAGCACCCGGCGTCGGTGCAGGCGCGCATCGCCCACAGGTACGTCGTACCGGAGCGCAGCGCACCCGTGGGGACCTGGGCCGCGGCGCGCAGGCCGCTGTCGACCCACGCGTCGGGGACGCGGACGCCGGTGAGGTCCTTGCCGTCCTCGTCGCGCAGGGCGAACTCGGCGCGTACGCGGCCCTGTTCGGGGCTGCTGACGACGCCGGAGAGCAGCGGGGTCAGGGTGTCGGTGGCGCCCTGCTCCAGGGCCTGCGGCATGTCGGGCAGTCCGCCGGGCCGGCGGCCCGTGGTGACGGTGAAGGTGCTCCACTCCGACCAGGCGAGGTTGAAGTGGGTGCCGTCGTAGGGGCTGGTGCGGAAGCGGTAGGTCGTACCGTCCTTCAGCAGGCCGTCGGGAAGGGTGACGGCGGCGGGGCGGCCCGACTCGACGTACGGGGAGACCAGATGGTCGCCGACGCGCTTGCCGGTGGCCGCCTCGACCACCTCGAAGGTGCCGTTGATGCGGTCGCCGTCCTTGTCGGTGAAGGTGTCCCGCAGGGTCGGCGTGGTGGTGTTGACCTGCCAGGTGCCGGAGGCGTCCTTCACGTACGGCGGACCGGCCTGCCGGTTGTTGCCGGAGCGCGGACGGAAGTTGTACGTCACCGTCAGCTTCGGCGGATTGGCGGTCGCGTTGGCCGAGTTGACCCGCTTCCACTGGGCGACGGCCGACTCGTCGGCGGGACGCAGGGCCAGGGTGGACTGCGGCGCCTTGGTGGAGGCCCAGCTCTGCGCGAGCGCGGTGACGTCGGCGTTGATCCAGCCGTCATCCCCGCAGGCCGGGTTGCCCTTGGTCTCGGTGGACGCGGCGTACTTCGTGTATGTCTTGGGGCGACTGGTCCAGCGGCTCGCGGTGGTGGCCGGGTCGGCCGACCACACCTCCCAGGGCTGCGGCTTGCAGTCGGTGTTGGCCGAGTGGAAGTTCCACAGGCTCAGCTTGGCGCTGCTGACGAGGGCGTCCGCGATGGGCGCGGTGCCCCAGGTGAGGTAGGACTGCGCGGTGCGCGGGGTGCCGTTCGCGTTCTTGGTGCCCGGGTTGCCGAAGTCCAGCTCGGTGTCGGTGGACCAGTCCCGGGTCTCGCCCTGCTGCACGTAGGTGTCGAAGACGTTGCTCAGCGCGGAGGTGGACGGGTCGACCGTGACCGGGTACTTGGTCTCCGGGTCGGCGAGGAATCCGGCGTCCGGCGTCACGACGAGGTCGAAGGAGTCGTCGCCCGTCGCCACGACCTCCATGTCCACGGGCACCCGCCGGGTGTGCTCGCCGGACCGCTCGTCGACGGTGGCGTCCCACATCACCGGTGCGGGCATCACGGCACGTTCGTGGCCGGTGCGGGCGTCGGTGAACAGCACGCTGCCGTCGGCCCGTTGCTTCGCGCGGAGCCCTTCGGCCTTCAGCGGCAGCGTGTAGCGGTAGCCGCCGTCCGCGGGCCGCTTCTTGATCTCGACGTACTGCTCGAACCCGGTCCGGGTCGCCTCCACGATCACATCGGCGCCGGGCACGGCCTCGGTGTACTCGGCCCGGTTGCCGTCCAGCCGGGGCCGCGGCAGGCCGCCCTTCCACTGGAGGGTGACCTGCTGGTCGCCCTCGCCGAGGGTGGCCAGGTCGCGGGGTTTCGCGGTACGGGCCTCGGCGAGCGAGTCGGCGATGTCGCCGCCCTGGCCGGCGAGCGTGAGGCCGCCCGGGTGGGCCTTGGGCGCCACGGTGCCGTCCGGGCGGGCGGTGAGATCGGTGTCGACCGGGACCCAGCGGCCGTCGCGCTCGAAGCGGATCGGGCCCGCGGTCAGCTCGGTCGTCAGGGAGCCGTCCCCGTGCACCCAGGTGGTCGAGGTCTCGGTGCGCTCGGACAGCGCCTCCACGCGGGAGCCGGTGCGCCGGGCCGCGGCGAGGGCCGACGGCACGTCGGGAGCCGTACTCACCTGAGGTATGGAGGTGTCCTGCACTGCGGGCGCCGCGGCGTGCACCGGGCCGGCCGGCAGCAGGACGGACAGGAGAACCAGGCCGGTGGTACCGGCCTTCGGTATGCGCATGTTCGGTTGTTGCCTTTGGTCAATGGGCGGTAATGCGACCGCAAAGACTAAGAGGCTCCCCCGGGGAACACATACCGATCAATGACCTGATTGAGCCGATCTATCCGGATATTGCGTGAGTGACAATGACCATCGGTGATTTCGGAACGCCGACGGCACGAATCCCGTCGGCGTTCCGAAGCCCGTCCTGCTAGGCCGTGTGCTCCACGAACCGTGCCGCCGTCTCCGCCAGCACCTCACGGCCGTCCCGTGCCCACAGCGCGTCGTTGAACAGTTCCACCTCGATGGCGCCGGTGTACCCGGCCGCCTCGACATGGCCCTGCCACTCGCGCATGTCGATCGCGCCGTCGCCGATCTGGCCGCGGCCGGTGAGGACGCCCTCGGGCAACGGGGTGGTCCAGTCGGCGAGTTGGAAGGTGTGGATGCGGCCCGTGGCGCCCGCGCGGGCGATCTGGGCGGGGGCGTTGTCGTCCCACCAGATGTGGTACGTGTCGACCGTGACGCCGACCTGGTGGGCCGGGAAGCGTTCGGCGAGGTCCAGGGCCTGGGCGAGGGTGGAGACCACGCAGCGGTCCGACGCGTACATCGGGTGCAGGGGCTCGATGGCCAGGCGTACGCCGTGCTGCTCGGCGTAGGGGCCCAGCTCGGCGAGGGCGTCGGCGATCCGTTCGCGGGCGCCGTGCAGGTCCTTCGAACCGGCCGGCAGACCGCCCGAGACCAAGACCAGGGTGTCCGTGCCCAGCGTCGCCGCCTCGTCGATCGCGCGGCGGTTGTCGGCCAGGGCCGCGGTGCGCTCCGTCGGGTCGATGGCCGTGAAGAAGCCGCCCCGGCAGAGGGTGGTGACGGTCAGGCCCGCGTCGCGGATCAGTTTGGCGGTCGCCTCGACGCCGTACGACTGGACGGGCTCGCGCCACAGGCCGACGTTGGCGATGCCCAACCGGCCGCAGGCGTCCGCCAGTTCCGGCAGGGACAGCTGCTTGACCGTCATCTGGTTGATGGAGAAGCGCGCGAGGTCACCGGTCACTGGTTCACTCCGTACAGGCTCAGCAGGGTCTTCATGCGCTCCTCCGCCAGCTTCGGGTCCGGGAACAGGCCCAGGCCGTCCGCCAGTTCGTAGGCGCGGGTGAAGTGCGGGAGGGAGCGGGCCGACTGGAGGCCGCCGACCATCGTGAAGTGGCTCTGGTGGCCCGCCAACCACGCCAGGAACACCACGCCCGTCTTGTAGAAGCGGGTGGGGGTCTGGAAGAGGTGGCGGGACAGTTCGACCGTGGGGTCCAGCAAGGCACGGAAGCCCTGCGTGTCACCCGTGTCCAGGACCCGTACCGCCTCCGCCGCCAGCGGGCCCAGCGGGTCGAAGATGCCGAGCAGGGCGTGACTGAAGCCCTTCTCGTCGCCCGCGATCAGCTCGGGGTAGTTGAAGTCGTCGCCGGTGTAGCAGCGGACGCCCTGCGGGAGGCGGCGGCGGATGTCGATCTCGCGCTGCGCCTCCAGGAGGGAGACCTTGATGCCGTCGACCTTGTCCGGGTGGGCCGCGATGACCTCCAGGAAGGTGTCGGTCGCCGTGTCCAGGTCGGACGAGCCCCAGTAGCCCTCAAGGGCCGGGTCGAACATCGGGCCCAGCCAGTGCAGGACGACCGGCTCGGACGCCTGGCGGAGCAGGTGGCCGTAGACCTCCAGGTAGTCCTCGGGGCCGGAGGCGGCCGCGGCCAGCGCCCGGGAGGCCATCAGGATGGCCTGCGCACCGGACTCCTCGACCAGGGCGAGCTGCTCCTCGTAGGCCGCCCGGACCTCGGCGAGGGTCGCCGGGCCGGTGAGCTGGTCGGTGCCGACGCCGCAGGCGATCAGGCCGCCGACGGACTTCGCCTCGGCGGCGGACCGGCGGATGAGCTCCGCCGCGCCCGCCCAGTCCAGCCCCATGCCGCGCTGGGCGGTGTCCATCGCCTCCGCCACACCGAGGCCGTGGGACCACAGGTGGCGGCGGAAGGCGAGGGTGGCGTCCCAGTCGACGGCGGCCGGGGAGTCGGGCGACACGTCCGCGAACGGGTCGGCGACGACATGCGCCGCGGAGAAGACCGTACGGGAGGTGAACGGGGTTCCGGTCTTCACCGGGAGCGGTTCGGTGCGGGGCTCGTACGTCCTCAAGCCACCCTTGCCGTCGGGGAGTCGGATCGTCACAGCGAGATCTCCGGTACGTCGAGACGGCGGCCCTCCGCCGAGGACTTCAGGCCCAGCTCGGCGAGCTGGACGCCGCGGGCGCCGGCGAGGAGGTCCCAGTGGTAGGGGGCGTCGGCGTAGACGTGCTTGAGGAAGAGCTCCCACTGCGCCTTGAAGCCGTTGTCGAACTCGGCGTTGTCCGGGACCTCCTGCCACTGGTCGCGGAAGGAGTAGGTGGCGGGCAGGTCCGGGTTCCAGACCGGCTTCGGCGTCGCGCTGCGGTGCTGGACACGGCAGTTGCGCAGACCGGCGACCGCCGAGCCCTCCGTGCCGTCCACCTGGAACTCGACCAGCTCGTCGCGGTTGACGCGCACGTCCCAGCTGGAGTTGATCTGGGCGACGACACCGCCCTCGATCTCGAAGATGCCGTACGCGGAGTCGTCGGCGGTGGCGGCGTAGGGCTTGCCGTCCTCGTCCCAGCGGGTCGGGACGTGCGTGGTGGCCAGCGCGTTCACCGAGGTCACGCGGCCGAACAGCTCGTGCAGGACGTACTCCCAGTGCGGGAACATGTCGACGACGATGCCGCCGCCGTCCTCGGCGCGGTAGTTCCACGACGGGCGCTGGGCCTCCTGCCAGTCGCCCTCGAAGACCCAGTAGCCGAACTCGCCGCGCACGGACAGGATCCGGCCGAAGAAGCCGCCGTCGATGAGCCGCTTGAGCTTGAGGAGGCCCGGCAGGAACAGCTTGTCCTGCACGACACCGGACTTGACGCCCGCCTCGCGCGCCAGCCGGGCCAGTTCGATGGCGCCGTCGAGGCCGACCGCGGTCGGCTTCTCGGTGTAGACGTGCTTGCCCGCGGCGATGGCCTTCTTGAGGACCTCCTCGCGGCCCGAGGTCATCGCGGCGTCGAAGAAGATGTCGACGGTCGGGTCGGCGAGGACCTCGTCCACGTCGGTCGTCCAGTGCTCCAGACCATGCTTCTCCGCGAGCGCCTTCAGCGCGTGCTCGCGGCGGCCGACCAGGATCGGCTCCGGCCACAGCACGGTGCCGTCCCCGAGGTCGAGGCCGCCCTGCTCGCGGAGGGCCAGGAGGGAGCGGACCAGGTGCTGGCGGTAGCCCATACGTCCGGTGACGCCGTTCATGGCGATACGCACCGTCTTGCGTGTCACGTCGATCCCTTCGTAGGCGTCGTACGCAGCGTCCCTGCGCATTCCGTACGCGGTTGTGCGCGCCGCGTACGCCTCGACTGGTGAGCGATACAGCAAGCGCTTTCTATCTAGGAAGAAGCTAGCCTCTGACCAGCGGTCTGGACAAGACCGTGACGGGGTTGAGTTGTTCGAGGGGGCGAACAACGGGGGTCGGGGGCCTTAAGGTCTGGGGGGTTGTGTGGCCCTGGGGGTCGCGTGGCCCTTGGGGGTGCGTGGGCCTGAGGGTTTGCGTGGCCCTGGGTGGCTGCGTGGCCTGCGGGCCGCGTGGCCTGGGTGGCTGCGTGGCCTGCGGGGTCGTGTGGCCTGCGGGGCTGCCCGGCCCGTACGAAACCAATGCCTTGCGCCTGTGCGTGTACAACGAGGTACGACTGAGATGCGCGACCGGAGGACGACGAGATGACGGTGACCCTGGCGGACGTGGCGGCGCGCGCACAGGTCTCGCCCGCGACGGTGTCGCGGGTGCTGAACGGGAACTATCCCGTGGCCGCTTCCACCCGCGAGCGGGTGCTGCGGGCCGTGGACGAGCTGGACTACGTGCTGAACGGACCGGCGAGCGCGCTGGCCGCGGCCACGTCCGACCTGGTGGGGATTCTCGTCAACGACATCGCCGACCCCTTCTTCGGAATCATGGCGAGCGCGATCCAGTCGGAGATCGGCGGCCCGGGCGGGCGCGCGGGCGGTGAGCGGCTGGCCGTGACCTGCAACACGGGCGGCTCTCCGGAGCGTGAGCTGACCTATCTGACGCTGCTGCAACGACAGCGGGCGGCGGCCGTCGTACTGACCGGTGGTGCCGTCGAGGACGCGCCGCACGCGGCGGCCGTGGCGGCGAAGCTGCGGAAGCTGGGAGAGGCGGGGACGCGGGTGGTGCTGTGCGGGCGCCCGGCGGTGCCGGACACCTCGGCGATCGCGCTGACCTTCGACAACCGTGGCGGCGGGCGCGAGCTCACCGAGCATCTGATCGGGCTCGGTCACCGGCGGCTCGGGTACATCGCGGGCCCGGAGGAGCGGACGACCACCCGGCACCGGCTGGAGGGGCACCGGGCCGCGCTCGCCGACGCGGGGATCGAGGAGGACCCGCGGTGGACCGTGCACGGGCCGTACGACCGGCGGGCCGGGTACGAGGCGACGCTGGAGCTGCTGCGGCGGGACCCGTCGCTCACGGCGGTGGTGGCGGCGAACGACACCGTCGCGCTGGGCGCGTGCGCGGCCCTGCGGGACTCGGGGCTGCGGATCCCGGACGACGTGTCCGTCGCCGGGTTCGATGATCTGCCGTTCAGCATCGACGCGGTGCCCGCGTTGACGACGGTGCGGTTGCCGCTCGCGGAGGCGGGGGCTCGGGCGGGGCGGATCGCGATGGGGCGGGAGGAACCGCCGCCCGGGGGGATTGCCGTGATTCGGGGGGAGTTGATGGTTCGGGGGTCCACTGGGGGGCCGCGGGGCTGATCGCGTCGGTGGGGATCGGTGGGGGCGGCGTCGGGGTGCCGGGGATCGGCGGGGGCTGACGTCGGGGTGCCGGGGATCGGCGGAGGCCGGCGCCAGGGTGCCGAGGATCGGCGGAGCTCGGCGTCGGCGTGCCGGGGAATCGGCGGAGGCCGACGCCAGGGTGCCGAGGATCGGCGGAGGCCGGCGCCAGGGTGCCGAGGCTCTGGGGGCTGCCGTCCCAGGTCCCCGCTTCGGCCATGAAGGGGCAGGCTTCCCCGTGCCGCCCCAACGCGTCGCCGTACGCGGGTGTTGCCGGAGTCGTCGGAGGTCGTCCGGGGTTGGGCTCGCCGGGGTCAAGGCGGTGTGGAGCGGGTCCTCGGCGGCAGTTCTCCGGGACCGGGACCGGGCCCGAGATGGAGTCGCTCGCGCGGCGGTTGCGGGGTGCCGGCGTCGGGGTCGTCGTGTCGGGTCAGGCCGCCAACCGCTGCTCCGGATAGCGCGTCGTCAGCCAGACGCCGAGGCCCGGCGTCAGGGGGACGTGCCGGGGGTGGCGGAAGCCCAGGGAGCGCAGCTGGTCGGTGTGGCGGGCCGCGAGGGTGAGAGCCACCGCGGTGGCGGTCTCCGCGTCCACCTCGGCGAGGCCGGGGGCGAGGAGATCGGCGACCAGGGTCGGCTCCCAGGCCTCGGTGTCGTCCTGGGCGCAGACGGTGACGACCGTCCAGTGCGGTTCGGCGGGGCCGGCCTTCTTCAGGGCCGCCGGGAGCAGCGGGCTCTCGGGCGGGCGGACGGCGAGTTCGCGGGCGAACAGGGTGCCCAGGCGGGCGTGCGGAGGCTCCGCGCCGGCGTCCGGCGGCATCCAGACGGCGGCCGCGAGAAGTTCGCCGTCGGCGCGCTCGGCCACCCACACCTGGCCCTCCTCCAGCGCGTGATGAGCCAGCAGCAGGCGCATGGCCCGCTGCGCCTGGTCCCAGTCGCCGGCCAGGCACTCCCCCGAGCGAAGCGCGGGCGCCGGCGGGGTGATCAGGCGTACCACCGCCGGTACGTCGACCAGACCGGCCGGGCGGATGACGGCGGTACGGGGGCGCAGCTGCAGGATCGTCATGTTCGTGGTCTGCCTTTCACAACGACCGGGCGGGGCCGGTCAGTTCTACGGTTGCGGGGGTGAGGGACGGGCGGGGGGCCACCACCACGACCGGTACCGTCCGGTTGGGGGTGCGGGGGGCGCGAGGGGCGCGAGGGGTGCGCGGAGCACTCGGCGTGCCCGACGTGCTCGGCGTCTCCTGGGCGCGGCTCAGCAGCGTCACGCCGTACACCGCCGCCGCTGCCCCTGCCAGCGCGAGCAGCGTGCCCGTGCCGCCGTACTGGAAGCCCTCTCCCAGGAGCGCGATGCCGATGGCGGACGCGGTGACCGGGTTGACCAGGGTGAGGAGGGCGAGGGGGCCGCCGAGGCCGCTGCGGTACGCCTGCTGGGAGAGCAGGAGGCCGCCGACCGCGAAGCCCACCGTCAGGAGCCCCACCAGAGCCGTGTCCCAGGACACCGTCGGGCTCACCGCCAGCTTCTGCGACAGGGTGGAGCCGACGCCGGAGGCGATGCCGGACGCCGCGGCGAACGCGAGGCCGCCCGTGCCCACGCTGACGAATACCGCCACCGCGCCCGCCGCGAAGAGCGCCACGGCCATGACCTCGGCGGTGCCCAGCGAGTCGTGCGGCGCCCCGCCCGTCGCCGTGACCAGGAGCAGCGTGCTCAGGCCTACGAGGGTGCAGGCGACGCCGCGCCACTGGGTGCCGGAGGTGCGGCGGCCCGTGGCCAGCGAGCCCAGCGGCACGGCGAGCACCAGGCTCAGCGCGCCGAGCGGCTGGACCAGGGTCAGCGGGCCGTAGCGCAGGGCGATCACGTGGAGCAGTGCGCCGCCCGCGTTGAGGGCCACCGACCCCCACCAGGCGCCGCGGGCCAGTGCACCGCGCATGCCCTGCGTGGCCGCCGCGGTGCGTTCCTGGACGACGGCGGCCGTGGCGTAGCAGACCGCCGAGATGAGGGAGAGGGCCACCGCCAGCAGCACCGGGGACGCTGTCATCGGGCCCACCTCCTAGCCGGGCCGAGCTCACGCCCGACCGCCCCAATACGAAACTGTTTCGTACAGATAGGCTACGGAGCCCCTTAGCGAAACGCAAGCGTTTCTCTCGGGGAGTGACCCACGCCGCCGCGGGCGTCGGTGTCAGTGGTCGCCCTTATCGTCACGCCATGGTCTTCTCCCTGCCCGCCGGGCTGCCCCCGGGGCGGTTCGAGCGCCGCGGCCCGGCCGAGATCTGGGTCTGCGACGAACTGCCGGACGACGTCGACGTGTTGTTCGGCGAGCTGCTGCGGCAGGCCGCCGTCAGCGGCCTGTATCCGCACCTCTGCTGGCCGGACCCGCACGACCGGCCGGAGGACCCGGCCGCCGCCGACGCGATACGCCTCGACGAGGTCCTCGCGGCCGACTTCGCGGCGTACCGGCAGCAGCGGCTGCCCTACTGGTCCGCCCCGGCCTCCGAGGAGACATCGGACGACATTCCCGAGGACGTCGAGCCCTGGCCGCACGATCCCGGACCGCCCTTCGAGACCTGGCCGGGGCTCGCTCCCGCCGGGCCTGCGTCGGGGGCCGGCGGCTCCGGTACGACACCCGAGGAGGCAGCGCAGCGCGCCGTCGCCGACCTCCTCTCCACCGAACCCTTCATGCCGTCGCTCGTCCTCGTCCCCGCCCGCCGTGCCGCCGACGTGGTCGCCGTCATCGGCTGGGACCACGGGGCGCCCATCCCGCTCCTCACCGCCCTCCTGCGCAGCTGGGAGGACCGCTTCGGGGCGCGCGTCCTGGGTGCCTACGGCGGTGACGTCCATGTCTCCGTCGCCCGGCCGCCCCTCGACCGGGCGAGCGCAGACCGGCTCGCCCTGGAGCACCTGCTGTCCACCGCCGACAACATCGTGGACGACCCGCCGACCCCCTTCCCCGAGTACGCGGGCGCGCTGATCGGGCGGACGCAGTGGCGGTTCTGGTGGGACTGAGCCGGGGCGGGACTAAGCCGGGGCGGGACTGAGCCGGGGCGGGACTGAGCCGGGGCGGGACTGAGCCGACGCGGGACGGGACTTGGACGGACGGGATCTGGACGGGCGGGCGGGGTGGTCGTACGGTTATCTCTGACTGAGTCAACTATCCGAGCCGCCCTGTCCACACCGCCACCCGGGGGTCGCCCGCCATGACCGTCCAGGACATCCGCGCCTTCAACCGCTTCTACACCAACGTCATCGGCGCCCTCGACTACAGCCGCCATCTCTACGCCCCGTTCACCCTCACCGAGTCCCGGGTCCTGTACGAGCTCGCGCACTCCCCGCGTACCGACGCGGCCGACCTGCGGACCGAACTCTCGCTGGACGCGGGCTATTTGAGCCGGATCCTCAACAAGTTCGAGGAGGACGGGCTGATCGAGCGGACGGCCTCGCGGCAGGATCCGCGGCGGCGGCGCGTCACGCTCACCGTCCGGGGGCGGGAGACCGCCGCGCTGCTCGCCGAGCGGGCGGACGAATCGGTGGGCGCGCTCCTCGCCACCGTGCCCGCCGCCGAGCGGCCGCGGCTCGCGGAGGCCATGCGGACCGTCCGCGACCTGCTCTCCGAGGGGCGGCCGCCTCGCCGTGAGGACGTGCTGCTGCGCGAGCCGGGGCCCGGTGACCTGGGCTGGATCGTGCAGCGCAACGCCGCGCTCTACACCGCGGAGTACGGCTGGAACGCGGACTACGAGGGGCTGGTGGCGCGGATCGTCGCCGACTTCGCGGAGGATCACGATCCGCATCTGGAGCGGGTGTGGATCGCCGAGCTGGACGGGCGGCCGGTGGGGTGCGTGATGTGCGTGCGCGACGAGGCGCCCGCCACCGCCCGGCTGCGGCTGCTGCTGGTCGAGCCGGACGCCCGCGGCCTCGGCATCGGGGACCGGCTGGTCACGGCCGTCATCGACTTCGCCCGCGAGGTGGGCTACCGGGACCTGGTGCTGTGGACCAACGACATCCTCAGCTCCGCCCGCCACATCTACCAGCGCCACGGCTTCGTGCTGCTCGCGGAGAAGCCGCACCGGTCCTTCGGCAAGGATCTGGTCGGCCAGGACTGGCGCCTGGACCTGCACGGCACCCGGGAGTGACGCGTAAAGTCCAAAACCATGAAACTCGCGTTCTCCACTCTCGGTGTCCCCGGTCTCCCCGTCCCCGAGGTGCTGCGGCTGGCCACCGCGCACGGATATCACGGGGTCGAGCTGCGCGCGCATCCGGAGGAGCCGGTGCACCCGGGGATCGGGGCGCAGCAACGGGCCGACGTCGTGGGCGAGTTCAAGGCCGCCGGGGTCGAGATCCTGAGTGCGGCCGGGTACACGCGGGTGGCCGCGCCCGGGGACGACGAGCCCGTGATCGACGAGCTGCGCGCGCTCCTCGACCTCGCCCGCGACCTGGGCGCCCCGTACATCCGCGTCTTCCCCGGCGCGGCCCAGGGGCAGTCGCGCGCGGAGGCCGACGCCACGGCCGCCCGGCGGCTCGGCACGGCCGCGGAGTACGCCGCCGATCTCGGCGTACGGATTCTGCTGGAGACGCACGACTCGCACCGCACCGGCGCCGACGCGATCCGTGTTCTGGGCCTGGTCGGCCACCGCAACGTCGGTTCGCTGTGGGACGTCATGCACACCTGGCTGGGCGGCGAGCAGCCGAGCGAGACCTATGCGGCGCTCTCCCCGTACCTCGGATACGTCCAGGTCAAGGACATCGCCTCGGCCGAGGACACCACCCCGCTGCGGCTCGGCGCCGGCGTCCTGCCGATCGCCGAGTCCGTCGAGATCCTCTCCCGGCACGGCTGGGACGGCTGGCTGTGCTGGGAGTACGAGAAGCGCTGGTACGAGGGGGCCGCGCCGCTTCCGGGTCTGCTCGGGCGGGGGCGCGAGCATCTGAGCCGCCTCCTGAACGACAGCGCGTGACTAGGACAGGCCCTAATTCGGTGGCCAGGGCGGCCGTCGACGGTTAACGTCCCGGGGTGCATCAGCCCACCCCGCCTTCGCTCCCGCTCTCATGAGCCTGTCCGACGCGCTCCTCGACGTACGGCCCCTGCGCACCTCCCCCGTCTTCCGGCGACTGCTGTTCGGGCGCACGGTGTCCACGCTCGGCTCCTTCATGACCATGGTCACCGTGCTGTACCAGGTCTGGGACATGACCCACAGCGCGTTCTGGACCGGCGCGGTCGGGGTCGCGCAGGCGGTGCCGATGGTCGGCGTCAGCCTGTTCGCGGGCGCCTGGGCCGACCGCGTCGACCGCCGCCGGCTGTACCTCACCGGCACCGTGGGCTCGGCGGTGTGCTCCGCGCTGCTGACCGTGCAGGGCTTCGCCGGGCACGCGCCGGTGGCCGTGGTCCTCGTCCTGGTTGCGGTCCAGACGTCGTTCGCCGCGCTCGGCGCCCCCGCGGCCGGGGTGTTCGTGCCGCGGCTGCTGCCCAAGGACCAGGTGGCAGCCGGTCTGGCCCTCCAGCAGGTCACCGGCCAGGCGATGATGCTGGTCGGCCCGGCCGTCGCCGGTGTCGTCCTCGGCTGGTGGGGCATCGGCGTCTGCTACCTCCTGGACACCCTGAGCTTCGCCCTGTCCTTCTACGGCGCCTACGGCCTGCCCGCGCTGCCGCCCGAGGGCACCAAGTCCCGCCCCGGTATCCACGGGGTGCTGGACGGTCTGCGCTTCCTGGTCGGCCACCGGGTGGTGCGCGGCGCCCTGATCACCGATCTGGCGGCCACCGTCCTGTCCATGCCGACCAGCCTCTTCCCGCTGGTCAACGAGGAACGCTTCGGCGGTGACCCCCGCACCCTCGGTCTTTTCCTGTCCGCGCTGGCCGTCGGCGGAGTCGCCGCGACCGCCTTCTCCGGCCCGGTGACCCGGCTGGCCCGCCCCGGCCCGGTGATGCTGTGCGCGTCCGCCGGCTGGGGCGCCGGCCTCTTCCTCTTCGGACTGACGACCAGCGCCTGGTGGGGTCTCGCCCTGCTCACGCTGGCCGGTGCGGCGGACGCCCTCGCCGTCCTCTCCCGTACGACCATCGTCCAGACCCGCACCCCCGACGCCCTGCTGGGCCGGGTCACGGCGGCGGAGACGATCGTCGGCCAGGCGGGCCCCCACCTCGGCAACCTGCGCGGCGGCCTGGTCGCGGGCTGGAGCTCCGGGGCGACCGCGCTGATCGCCGGCGGGCTGATGTGCCTGGCGGCGGTGACGGCGGTCGGCGTCAGCACGCCGGAACTGCGCACGGCCGGTGCCACCGCCCCCGGGGAGCCCCCGGCCACCGCGCCCACCGGACCCTGAGCCCCGCCCCGGGAAGCCCGACACCCGCACCAACCGGCCCCTGCGCCCGGCCTCCGGGGAGCCCCCGGCACCCCCACCTACCGGACCCTGAGCTCCGCCCGCGGGAAGCCCGGCACCCGCACCAACCGGACCCTGCGCCCGGCCTCCGGGGAGCCCCCGGCACCCCCACCTACCGGACCCTGAGCTCCGCCTCCGGGTCCAGGCACCACTCCAGCACCGACGGCCAGGAGCCGTACCCGGCGTCCAGGTCCAGGTGGGCGGCGCCGGGGAGGAGGCGGGTGGGGACGCCCAGCGGGTCGCCGTAGGCGGCCTGCGCGCCGCCCGGGCAGTACGGGTCGTCGTCGCCCGCCACCAGCAGCGTCGGGCCCGGGAGGGTGAAGTCCAGGGGCGGCGCGGTGAATTCGGCGACCTCGGGATACCGGGCCAGCACCGGGGCGGACGGCGGCCCCACCAGCAGCACCCGCTCCACGTCCCCGACCCCGGGCATCCCGCGCGCCACCGCGTGCAGCCACAGCACGGCCGACGCACTGTGGGCCACCACGACGTCCGGCCCCTCCGCCAGGTACCGGGCCAGCTCGGTCAGCCACACCTCCAGCGAGGGGTCGTCCGGGTCGGGCAGCTGCGGGTAGGTGACCTGGTGGCCGAGCTCAGTGAGGTGCTCGGCGAGCCAGTGCTGCCAGTGATCGGCGGGGCGGTGGTTCTGCCAGCCGTGGAGGATGAGGTAGGCGGTCATGACACTGATCGTTTCCGATCCCCTCTCCCCCGGTCCAGTTAATCTTTCTCGATGGAACAGGTAAGCGAGACCTTCACCGTCGATCTGCGCCGCCTGACCGTCCTGCGGGAACTCCAGCGCCGGGGCAGTCTCGCCCGTACCGCCGAGGCCCTGCACCTCACCCCGTCCGCCGTCTCCCAGCAGGTCGCCGCGCTGGCCCGGGAGGTGGGCGCGCCCCTCACCGAACGGGACGGCCGGGGCGTACGGCTCACCGGCCAGGCCCGGGTCCTGCTGGCGCACGCCGATCTGATCGCCGCCCAACTGGAGCGTGCCCGCGCCGACTTGGCGGCGTACGGGGAGGGCGGGCGCGGCTCGGTGACGGTCGGCTGCTTCTCCAGCGGCATCCTGGGGCTGCTGCCGGGGGCCCTGCGGGCGTTGGGGGCACGGCTGCCGCACGTCCGGGTCGACGTCGTCGAGTCCGAGCCGCCGGATCTGTTCACCGCGCTGGACGGCGGGCAGGTGGACCTCGCGGTGGCGGTGGACTTCGCCGCGGGGCCGCCGCACACCGACCGCCGCTACAGCCGCATCGACCTGCTCACCGACGTGATGGACCTGGTGGTGCCGGAAGGCCACCGACTGGCGGGGCGGGACGGGGACGTGCCGTTGCGGGAACTGGCCGCCGACGCCTGGATCGTGGGCCATCCGCGCAGCTGTGTGGGGGCGGTGGCGCGTTCGGTGTGCGCGACGGCCGGCTTCACACCCGACATCCGGCACGCCGTGAACGACTGGGCGGCGGTGGCGGCGCTCGTCGAGGCGGGGGCCGGGGTGGCGTTGATCCCACGCCTGGTACGGCCGTTGTACGACGGCAGGCGGCTCGCGGTGCTGCGAACCGAGGGCGAGCCGCCGTCCCGGAACGTGTTCGCGGCGGTGCGGACGGGGTCGGAGGACGACCCGGTACTGGCCGCCGTACGGGAGGAACTGCGGCGCGCGGCGGAGGAGTTGACCGGCCCGTGAACTGCGGCGTGTGGCGGAGGAGTTGACCGGCCCGTGAACTGCGGCGCGCGGCGGAGGAGTTGACCGGCCCGTGAACTGCGGCGTGTGGCGGAGGGGTTGACCAGCCGGTGAACTGCGGCGTGTGGCGGCGGAGCTGACCGGCCGCTGACCGGCCTGTCTCAGCCCGCCCGGCGGATTCAGCCCGCCCGGCGGACTCGGGCCGCCCCGCGACTCAGCTCACCCGGCGGACTCAGGCCGCCCCGCGACTCAGCTCACCCGGCGGCCCACGAACCGGGCCACCCGTGCCTCCAGCGTCGGCCTGATCTCCGGCCATTCCTCCGCCGTGACGGAGAAGATCGCGGAGTCGCGCAGCCGGCCGTCCTCGCCCGGCGCCCAGGAGCGCGACCAGTTGCGCAGGACGCCCTCGAAGCGGGCGCCGACGCTCGCGATCGCCGCGTGGGAACGGGCGTTGCGGGCGTCGGTCTTGAGGTCGACGCGGGAGACGCCCCACTCCTCGAAGGCGTGCCGGAACAGGAGGTACATGGACTCGGCGTTGATGCCGGTGCCCTGCGCGGACCTCGCCAGCCAGCTGAAGCCGATCTCGATGGCGTCGAGGCGGTCCGGCGACCGCCAACTGCGCGGCTCCCAGTAGGAGGTGGTGCCGACGACCCGCCCGGTCGCCGTCGAGATCTGGGCGTACGGGGCGAGCCTGCCGTCCGCGGCCCGGCCGAGCTGGGCGTCGATGTACCCGGCGACCTCGTGGGCGCGCGGCACCCAGGTGAACTCGAAGGTGTCGCGGTCCTCCTCGGCCGCCGCGGCGAGACCGGACGCGTGCCGGTGCTCCAGCGGTTCGAGGCGCACCAGCTCACCCTCCAGGAGCGGCCCCTCCAGCTTGAAACTCAATGCCCGATGTCCCTTCGCAGTGCGGCGAACGCCTCGTGGAAGCCGGGGAAAGTCTTCCGCACGCATCCGGGGTCGTCGAACGAAATACCGGGCACCCGCAGGCCGGTGACCGCGAAGGACATCACGATGCGGTGGTCGCCGTACGACTTGATCTCGGCGCCCGTGCCTGCGGTGCCCGGCCGGATCTCGATCCAGTCGGGCCCGACCGCCACGTCCGCGCCCAGCCTCCGCAGGTTCTCCGCGCAGGCCTCCAGCCGGTCGCACTCCTTGACCCGGGTGTTCGCCACGTCCTCGATCCGAACCGGGCCGTCGGCGAAGGGGGCGATGGCCGCGAGGGTCGGCATGGTGTCGGAGATGTCGCGCATGTTGACGGTGAGGCCGCGCAGTCGGCCGGTGCCGCGGACGGTCGTGCCGTCCGGCGTCACCGACACGTCGGCGCCCATCCGGCGCAGGACGTCCACGAAGCCGAGGTCCCCCTGGAGGGCGCCCGTCCCGAGGCCGGGGACGGTGACCTCGGCGCCGGGGGTGACGGCCGCCGCGGCGAAGAAGTAGCCGGCGGTGGACGCATCGGGTTCGATCTCATAACGCGTGGCCCGGTAACCGCCCGGCGGGACGACGAAGACGTTGCCCTCCCGGGCGACCTCGACGCCGAACGCCCGCATCATCGCGACCGTGATCTCGACGTACGGCACGGAGACCAGGTCGGTCACGCGGATCCGCAGCCCGCGCCGGGTCAGCGGGCCCAGCAGGAGCAGTGCCGTCAGGTACTGGGACGACTGACCGGCGTCCAGCACCACGTCACCGCCCTCGACGCCGGACGCCCGGACGGTCAGCGGGTGATGACCCTCGGCCTCCTCGTGGCGCAGGTCGACGCCCAGGTCGCGCAGGGCGCGGGAGAGCGGCAGCAGGGGGCGGCGGCGCATCTGGGCGGAGGCGTCGAAGCGGTAGGTGCCGTGACCGGCCGCGGCCAGCGTCGGCAGGAACCGCGCGGTCGTCGCGCCGTCCCGACAGTAGACGTCGGCCTCCGCCACCGCGGGCCCCTGGGGCCGACCGTCGACCTGCCAGCTCTCCGCCGCCCGCCCCACGCGATACCCGAGCCGGACCAGCCCCTCGACGAATCCCTCCGTGTCATCGGAGCGGAGGGGCCGCACAAGCGTCGTGACACCGTCGGCGGCCGCCGCCAGGAACAGGGCGCGAGCGGTGATGGACTTGGAACCGGGGATGGCTACTGCGGGCATGCCCTCATGATCGAACGCCGGTCGCCATCGGCGCCGGGCCGTCCACGGGGTGGACCGTCGGCCGCCGTACCGTCACCGACGCCAATCCCACCCCGCCCACCAGCAGCGCCGCCGCGCACCACCGCAACCCGCTCACTCCTTCCCCCAGGAACAGGGCCGCCGAGGACATGCCAAAGACCGGTACCAGGAGGGAGAAGGAGGCGACCGTGGATGCCGGGTGGCGGCGGAGGAGCCAGCCCCAGGCTCCGAAGCCGAAGACCGTCGTGACCCAGGCGACGTAGACGACCGTGCCGGCGCCCTGCCAGTCGAGGGCGCGCAGCGCGTCGTAGTCCCGGGTGGGGCCCTCGGTCAGGAGGGAGAGGGCGAGGAGCGGGAGGACCGGGACCGTGCTGACCCAGACCATGAAGTTGAGCGCGTCCGGGGGTGCCGCCTTGCGGGTGAGGACGTTGGAGGCGCCCCAGCAGGCCGCCGCCGCGACGCACAGGGCGAAGGCGCCGAGGGGACCCGACGCGCCCTCGTCCACGGCCGCGACGCCGATGCCCGCAAGAGCCACCGCCATACCCAGCACCCGGACGCCGGAGGGACGTTCGCCCAGGACCGCGAACGCGATCACCGCCGTGAAGACCGCCTGGATCTGGAGCACCAGGGAAGACAGGCCGGCCGGCATCCCCGCGTCCATCGCGACGAACAGCAGGCCGAACTTGGCCACTCCCAGGACCAGTCCGACGCCGACGATCCACTTCCACGCCACCTTCGGCCGGCCCACGAAGAACACCGCGGGCAGCGCCGCCGCCAGGAAGCGCAGGGCCGAGAAGAGCAGCGGCGGGAAGTGGTCGAGGCCGATCTCGATGACGGTGAAGTTCACGCCCCAGACGGCGGCGACGAGGACGGCGAGGGCGATGTGGGAGGGACGCATGCGTCGAGGATCACCCGCCTCGACCATGTAGCACCAGCGATGATTGCTGCATGGTTGGATGAAGCGACTCTAATGAGTAGGAGCTCTGGAGATGCTCGATCTGCAACGCCTCCGCGCCCTGCACGCCGTCTCCGTCCACGGCACCGTCGGCGCGGCCGCCGCCGCCCTCGGCTACACCCCCTCTGCCGTCTCCCAGCAGATCGCCAAGCTGGAGCGGGAGACCAGGACCGTGCTGCTGGAGCGGGAGGGGCGCGGGGTGCGGCTCACCGCGGAGGCGCTGCAACTCGTCGACACCGCGGAGGAGTTGCTCGCCATCGTCGAGCGCGCCGAGACCGGGATCGAGCAGCGGCGGAACACTCCGGCGGGACGTCTGACGGTGGCCGCGTTCGCGTCGGCGGCGCGCGGACTGCTGCCGGGCGTGCTCGCCGACCTCGCCCACCGGCACCCCGCCCTCGACGTCCGGCTCTCCGAGATCGACCCGCATCTGTCGGTGGGGCTGGTGGCGCGGGGCGCGCTGGACATGGCCGTCGTGCACGACTGGGACATCTCGCCGCTGCCGGTGCCGCCCGGGGTGGAGCAGGCGGTGATCGGCGAGGACCGGTGCACGCTGCTCGTGCCCGAGGGACACCCCTTCGCCGGGCGGGGGAAGGTGCGGCGCGAGGACCTCGGCGGGGAGCGGTGGGTGTGCCAGCCGCCGGGCCGGGTCTGCCACGACTGGCTGGTGCGCACCCTGCGGGGCGCCGGGCACGAGCCGGAGATCATCCACCAGGCCGACGAGAACCCCACCCTCGTCGCGCTCGTCGCCGCCGGACTCGGCATCTGCCTCATCCCCCGCCTCGGCCGCGGCCCGCTGCCGGCGGGCGTCGTAGAGGTCGACCTCGACCCCACCCCCGTACGACGGCTGTACGCCCTGTGGCGCACGGGCGCGGCGGGCCGCCCGTCGATCACGGAGACCGTACACACCCTCCAGAGCCACTGGCCCAAGGTGGCGGCCACCCCGCCCCGTTGAGCCACCTCGGCCCGTCGAGCCACCCCGCCCACGCACCCACGCACCCGATTGAGCCACCCCGCCGACCCCGCAACCCGGCCCAACCACCCCACCCACCCCAGCGGACCAACCCACCCGCCCCACCCACCCCCCACCCCCCAACTTCCGGAATTCGCCCCCGACCCGGGAACCCCGCCCCCTCCCCGCCCGTCCAACCCGCGAGCTGTCGGAGAGTCACCGCGGTGCGGTGTCGGCCTCGCTGCTGGCTGCGAACGCTGACCTACCCTCTCCTCCGTACTGCGGCCGGCAGCACGCCGCCATCGGCGCGCCCCCCTCCAACAGCGCCGATGGCGGCCCCTCCATGTCGTACGGTGCGCACTCCCTTGACTGGCAGAAACTTCCCGGATACCTCTGTCTCCTCGGAAGTTTCCTTCAGCGGATCACCTCCGGAAGGAGCGCACGTTGCCCTCCAGACGTACCGTCCTCGCCGCCGGCGCGGGCGCCACCGCGGCCCTGGCGTTCGGCACCGACGCCCTGGCCGCCGGCCTCGACGACAAGAAGCTCCGTTCCCTCATCTCCCGTATGACCCTTGAGGAGAAGGTCGGCCAGCTCTTCGTGATGCGGGTCTACGGCCACTCCGCCACCGCCCCCGACCAGGCCGACATCGACGCCAACCTCAAGGAGATCGGCGTCCGCAGCGCCGCCGAGCTGATCGCCAGGTACCGCGTGGGCGGCATCATCTACTTCAGCTGGGCGCACAACACCCGCGACCCGCATCAGATCGCCGACCTCTCCAACGGCATCCAGCAGGCGTCCCTCGCCCAGCCGCGCGGCCTGCCCGTCCTGATCTCCACCGACCAGGAGCACGGCATCGTCTGCCGGGTCGGCGAGCCCGCCACGCTCTTCCCGGGCGCGATGGCCATCGGCGCGGGCGGCTCACCCAAGGACGCCCGCACCCTCGGCCGGATCGCGGGGCACGAGCTGCGGGCCCTCGGCATCCGGCAGAACTACTCCCCCGTCGCCGACGTCAACGTCAACCCCGCCAACCCGGTCATCGGCGTCCGCTCCTTCGGCGCCGACCCGCACGCGGTGGCCGGACTCGTCGCCGCCGAGGTCGCCGGGTACCAGCACGGCCGTCAGGTCGCCGCCACCGCCAAGCACTTCCCCGGGCACGGCGACACCGCCGTCGACAGCCACTACGGCTTCCCGGTCATCACCCACACCCGCGAGCAGTGGGACAAGCTGGACGCCCCGCCGTTCCGGGCCGCGATCGCCGCCGGCATCGACTCGATCATGACCGCGCACCTCATGGTCCCGGCCCTCGACGACTCGGGTGACCCGGCGACCCTGTCCCGCCCGATCCTGCACGGCATCCTGCGCGAGGAGCTCGGTTACGAGGGGGTGATCGTCACCGACTCCCTCGGCATGGAGGGCGTGCGCACGAAGTACGGCGACGACCGCGTCCCCGTGCTCGCCCTGAAGGCCGGGGTGGACCAGCTCCTCAACCCGCCGAACCTGGACGTCGCCTGGAACGCCGTGCTGAACGCCGTGCGGGGCGGCGAGCTGACCGAGGCGCGGCTCGACGAGTCGATCCTGCGGGTGCTGCGGCTGAAGGCGAAACTGGGGCTGTTCCAGAAGCCGTACGTCAGCCAGGCCGGTGTCACCCGTACCGTCGGCGCCCCCGCCCACCTCGCGGCGGCCGACCGGGTCGCCGAGCGGACCACGACCCTGCTGGTCAACAAGGGCGGTCTGCTGCCCCTGTCACCGCGCAAGCTCCTGGTGTGCGGCGCCGATCCGGCCTCACCGTCCGGCACCACCGGCCCGCCCACCGGGGTCCTCGCGGCCGCGTTCACCGAGCTCGGCTTCACGGCCACCGCCCTGTCGACGGGCACGGCACCGGCCGCCGCCACCGTCGCCAAGGCGGTCGCGGCGGCGCAGGACGCGGACGCGGTCGTCGTGGGGACGTACAACCTCAACGCCGCGCAGAAGACGCTGGTCGAGCAGTTGCTGGCGACGGGGAAGCCGGTGGTGGCGATCGCGATCCGCAATCCGTACGACGTGGCCCAACTGCCCGGCGTCCCGGCCTACGTGGCGGCGTACTCCTGGACCGACGTCGAACTGCGGGCCGCCGCGCGGGTGATCGCCGGCGTGGTGGCGCCGCGCGGGAAGCTGCCGGTGCCGGTGCAGAAGGCCGACGATCCGGCACAGGTGCTGTATCCGATCGGCCACGGTCTCTCGTATCCGGCGTAGTGCGCGTACGCCACCCACCCGACGCACACCCGCCAAAGGGCGCAAAGCACCCCGCACGGCTGGCGTGTCCCCGCCACGGCGGGTCACGCTGGTCGGGGGTGTCCGGGGGGATGCGATGCGCGAGAGATGGTCGGCAGGGGCGGTGTGCGCCGTGCTCGCCGTGCTGCTCGCGGCCCTGCTCACGGCCTGCCAGAGCACACCGGACAGCGGCACCGAGAGCGACGGGCGCATCAGCAACGAGGTGACACCGACCCGGCCGTCCGGATACGGGACGGTGTTCCTCGGCGTCGACGAGTGCAGCTCCTTCGGCACCACCAGCTTCACCGAGGTGCCCTGCACCAGTGAGCGGGCGGCGGCGCGGGTCGTGGCCCGCTTCGACGGCACCGCCGCCGACGGCCCGCTGTGCCCCGGCACCACCGACTTCGTGCTGCACATCAGCGAACAGGCCCCGTCCTCCGACGAGGACGGCGACGGGGCGGTCCCGCAGGGCTACGCCTGTATGCGCAACCTCTCCGCCCCGCACCCCGGCGACCCGGGCGGCGGGGGCGGGCCGCGCACCATCGTCGGCGACTGCGTCTACAGCTCCGGCGACGGGCAGGTCCGCGAGACCGCGTGCGACGGGAAGGGCGAGAAGAAGCCGGAGTTCAAGGTGACGAAGGCGGTCATCAAACGCAGCCGGTGCCCCCTGTCCACGGCGCTGTACGTCCAGCTCGGCGGCGAGGAACCGGTCGGCTGCGCCCGCCCGGTCTGAGCGCACGGACGCCAACTTTTCCCGATCTCCCCTGGTGCGCACGGGAGTTGCTCCGATAGCTTCCGCTCGCACATCTGTCTCACAGGGGAGGGTGCATGCGCAAGGCGCTCAGATGGCTGCTGGCGCTCACGGTGCTGATAGGCACGTTGAGCACGGCAGGGGCGGCCACCGCCGCCGAGCCGGAGACCCCGGCCGCCGGCACCGACATCAAGGAACAGCTCCTGTCCATACCGGGCATGAGCCTGATCGAGGAGAAGCCCTACACCGGCTACCGCTACTTCGTCCTGAACTACACCCAGCCGGTGGACCACCGGCACCCGTCCAAGGGCACGTTCCAGCAGCGGATCACCGTGCTGCACAAGGACGTCAGCCGCCCGACGGTCTTCTACACCAGCGGCTACAACGTCTCCACGGACCCGAGGCGCCGCGAGCCGACCCAGATCGTGGACGGCAACCAGGTCTCCCTGGAGTACCGCTTCTTCACGCCGTCCCGGCCCGACCCGGCCGACTGGAGCAAGCTGGACATCTGGCAGGCGGCCAGCGACCAGCACCGCATCTTCAAGGCGCTGAAGCCGCTCTACTCGAAGAACTGGATCGCCACCGGCGGCTCGAAGGGCGGCATGACCGCCACCTACTACGAGCGCTTCTACCCCAAGGACATGGACGGCGTGGTGGCGTACGTGGCCCCCAACGACGTCGTGAACGACGAGGACTCGGCCTACGACCGCTTCTTCGCCTCCGTCGGCACCAAGGAGTGCCGCGACCGGCTGAACGCGGTGCAGCGCGAGGCGCTGGTGCGCCGGGAGTCCCTGGAGAAGAAGTACGCGGCCTACGCGGAGGCGGAGGGCTTCACCTTCACCACCGTCGGCAGCCTGGACCGGGCGTACGAGGCGGTAGTCCTCGACTACGTGTGGGGCTTCTGGCAGTACAACCTGCTGGCCAACTGCGGTGACGACGAGCTGATCCCGCCGGACGCGAAGACCGCGACCGACGACCAGATCTGGAACTCGGTCGACACGATCTCCGGGTTCTCGTTCTACACCGACCAGGGCCTGGAGCCGTACACGCCGTACTACTACCAGGCGGCCACCCAGCTCGGCGCCCCCACGATCCACTTCCCGCACATCGAGAAGAAGTACGTCCGCTACGGCTACCAGCCGCCGCGCAACTTCGTCCCGCGTGACATCCCGACGAAGTTCCAGCCGTACGCGATGCGGGACGTCGACACCTGGATCCGGCACAACGCCCGGCACATGCTCTACGTCTACGGCCAGAACGACCCGTGGGGCGGCGAGCGGTTCCGGGTCGACAAGGGCGCGAAGGACTCCTACGTCTTCACGGCCCCCGGCATGAACCACGGCGCGAACGTGGCCGGTCTGGTCGCCGACCAGAAGGCCTTCGCGACGGCCCGCATCCTCGCCTGGGCGGGCCTGCCGGCCGCCACGGTCGCCGAGGCGAAGCCGCTCGCGTCGTTCGACAGGAAGCTGGACGTGCGGAACGTGGAGCGCGAGCCCACGCTGCGTCCGTAGCGGCGCATCCGGCTCCGGTGCGTCCCGCGCGCCGGAGCCGGGTCCCTCAGTACCGCTGCCAGCTGCTGGACTCGTACGTCCCCCGGCCCACCTGGCCCTTGATCCACACCTTGCGGGTGCCGGCGTAGGTCTTCACCGGCCCGGCGTGATGCGTGTACTCGTCCTTGTCGACGACGGCCCCGAAGCCGCGTGCCTGGATGCTGACCATCATGGTGCGCTTGCCGCCGCCGGTGTGCTTCGGGAACGTCATGGCGCAGAGCCAGCCACCGTCCTTGTAGAGCCGGACGGAGCCGGTGGAGAAGGTGAACGTGCGGATCTTCCGGCCCTCGCAGGAGTCCCCCGACGCGGCCTGCGCCTGACCCGGCACCGCGACCGCGAGCAGCCCGGAAGCGCTCAGCGCGGCAAGCACGACCGCGGCACGCCGCCGTATCGCACCAGTCCCTCGGTCCACTGTGGTCCCTCCCCGTATCCCGGCGATGAGCGTACTGGTGTACGGACGCACGACGTATGTCGGATGGTTGCACGACCGTCACGGGATCAGGCCATCACGCGACCACCGGAGCGTCCTCCCCCACGAACGTCCGCCACAGCTCGGCGTACCGCCCACCCAGCGCCAGCAACTCCGCGTGCGTACCGTCGTCCGCGACCCGGCCGCGGGCCGAACCTCCCGATGTCGCTCTCGCGCCGATCGGCCCTGGCGGGCCTCACGGGCTTCGAGACGACTGGCCGGACTCCGTCCGGCGCTGCGGCAGGCGGCCGCTCAGGCGGCCAGCGGCTCGTCCTCCCCCACGAAGGTCCGCCACAGCGAGGCGTAGAGCCCCTCGCGTTCGATCAGCTCGTCGTGTGTGCCGTCCTCCGCGACCCGGCCGCGGTCCATCACGACCACCCGGTCCGCGCGCGCCGCGGTCGTCAGGCGGTGGGCGACGACGAGGGTCGTGCGGCGGCCGGCGAGGCGGTCGGTGGCCTGGTTGACCTGGGCCTCGGTGGCCAGGTCCAGGGCGGCCGTCGCCTCGTCGAGAAGCAGGATGTCGGGGTCGACGAGTTCCGCGCGGGCCAGCGCGATCAGCTGGCGCTGGCCGGCCGAGAGGTTGCGGCCGCGCTCGGCGACCTCGTGGAGGTAGCCGCCGTCGAGGGTGGCGATCATCTCGTGCGCGCCGACCGCGCGGGCCGCCGCCTCCACCTCGGCGTCGGTGGCGTCGGGGCGGCCGTAGGCGATGGCGTCGCGGACGGTGCCCGGGAAGAGGTACGCCTCCTGCGGGACGACTCCGAGCCGGTGCCGGTACGAGGTGAGGTCGAGGTCCCGCAGATCCGTGCCGTCGACGGTGACCCGGCCGCCGGTCGGATCGTAGAACCGTGCCACCAGCTTCACCACGGTCGACTTGCCGGCGCCGGTCTCGCCGACGAACGCGACGGTCTGGCCGGCCGGGATGCGCAGGTCGATCCCGCCGATGGCCTCCTCGTCATCGCCGTACGCGAAGTGGACGTCCTCGAAGGCGACCTCACCGCGCAGGGAGAGCACCTCCAGCGGCTCGTCGGCCGCCTTCGTCGAGGTCGGCTCCTGGAGCAGCTCCTGGATGCGGCCGAGGGAGACGGTGGCCTGCTGGTAGCCGTCGAAGACCTGGGAGAGCTGCTGCACGGGCGCGAAGAACAGGTCGATGTAGAGGAGATACGCGACCAGCGCGCCGGTGGTGAGGGTCGCGTCGTCGATCCGTCCGGCGCCCGCGACGAGGACGGCCGCGGCGGCGACCGAGGACAGCAGCTGCACGAACGGGAAGTAGACCGAGATCAGCCACTGCCCCCGGGTACGCGCCTGGCGGTAGCTGTCGCTGCGCTCCGCGAACCGCGCCCCGCCGTCCCGCTCGCGCCGGAAGGCCTGCACGATCCGCAGCCCGGCGACGGACTCCTGGAGGTCGGCGTTGACCACCGACACGCGCTCACGGGCGAGTTCGTACGCCTTCACGCTCGCCTTGCGGAAGAAGTACGTGGCGACGATCAGCGGCGGCAGCGTCACGAAGACGACCAGGGCCAGCTGCACGTCGAGGACGAGCAGCGCGGCCATGATGCCGAAGAAGGTGACGACGGAGACGAAGGCGGTGACCAGGCCCGTCTGGAGGAAGGTGGACAGGGCGTCGACGTCGGTCGTCATCCTGGTCATGATCCGGCCGGTCAACTCGCGCTCGTAGTAGTCGAGTCCGAGCCGCTGGAGCTGCGCGAAGATCTTCAGCCGGAGCGAGTACAGCACCCGTTCGCCGGTCCGTCCGGTCATCCGCGTCTCACCGACCTGCGCCGCCCACTGCACGCCGACCGTGAGCAGCCCGAGCAGCGACGCCGCCCACACCGCGCCGAGGGCCGCCTCGCCGACGCCGCTGTCGATGCCGTGCCGGATCAGGATCGGCAGCAGCAGCCCCATGCCGGCGTCGACGGCGACGAGCCCGAGGCTGATGAGGAGCGGGGCGCCGAAGCCGCGCAGCAGCCTGCGCAGGCCGTACGACTCCTCCGGCATGACCGCCCGCGCCTCGTCGATGTCCGGGGTGTCGGTCGCCGGGGGCAGCGCCGCCACCTGCGCGAGCAGCTCGGGCGTGGCCGGGGTGCCGGAGAGCGCGAGGTCCTTGCGCTCCCGGTCGCCGGTCCACAGCCGCGGGGTCACTCCGCGCTCGGCGTCGAACTCGGCGTCCAGTTCGTCGCGTACGGAGGTGTCCTCGGCCGGGGCGACGGGCTGGGCGTGGCCGGGTGAGACGCCGCCGAGCTCGTCGGGGTCGGTGAGCAGGCGCCGGTAGAGCGCGGACCGTTCCTCCAGCTCGGCGTGGGTGCCGATGGCGGCGAGCCGCCCCTGGTCGAGGACGGCGATGCGGTCGGCGAGGTTGAGGGTGGACCGCCGGTGCGCGATGAGGAGCGTCGTCCGGCCCTCCATGACCTGCTTCAGCGCCTCGTGGATCTCGTGCTCGACGCGGGCGTCCACGGCGGAGGTGGCGTCGTCGAGGACGAGGAGGCGGGGGTCGGTGAGGATCGCGCGGGCGAGCGCGATGCGCTGGCGCTGGCCGCCGGAGAGGGTGAGGCCGTGCTCGCCGACCTTGGTGTCGTAGCCCTCGGGCAGCTCGCTGATGAAGCGGTCGGCCTGGGCGGCGCGGGCGGCGGTCTCGATCTGCTCCTGGGTGGCCTCGGGACGGCCGTACGCGATGTTGTTGCGGACGGTGTCCGAGAAGAGGAAGGAGTCCTCGGGGACGAGCCCGATGGCGGCCCGCAGCGAGTCGAGGGTCAGCTCGCGCACGTCGTGGCCGCCGACGAGGACGGCGCCGTGCGTGACGTCGTAGAAGCGCGGCAGGAGGAGGGAGACGGTGGACTTGCCGGAGCCGGAGGAACCGACGACGGCGAGGGTCTCACCGGGGTTGATCTCGAACGAGAGGCCGTCGAGCACCGGGCGGCCGTCCTCGTACCCGAAGGACACGTCGTCGAACTCGACGGTCGCGGGCGCGTCGGCGGGCAGCTCCTTGCGCCCGTCCTTCATGGACGGCTCGGTGTCGATCAGCTCCAGGACCCGCTCGGTGCCGGCGCGGGCCTGCTGGGCGACGGTGAGGACCATGGCGAGCATCCGGACCGGCCCGACGAGCTGCGCGAGGTAGGTCGAGAAGGCGACGAACGTACCGAGGGTGATGTGCCCGCGCACCGCCAGCCACCCGCCGAGCGCCAGCATCGCCACCTGCCCGAGAGCGGGGACGGCCTGGAGCGCCGGGGTGTACTTGGAGTTGAACCGGATGGTCCGCAGCCGCCCTGCGAAGAGCCGCCGACCGACCTCCCGGAGCTTCCCGGTCTCCTGGTCCTCCTGCCCGAAGCCCTTGACCACGCGCACACCGCCCACCGCGCCGTCGACCACCCCGGCGACGGCGGCGGCCTGGGCCTGTGCGTACCAGGTGGCGGGGTGCAGCTTGCTGCGGGAACGCTTCGCGATCCAGGCGAGGGCGGGCGCGACCGCGAGGGCGACGAGGGTCAGCGGGACGGACAGCCAGGCCATGACGACCAGGGAGATCAGGAACAGGGCGAAGTTGCCGATGGTCATCGGCAGCATGAAGAGGAGGCCCTGGATCAGCTGGAGGTCACTGGTGGCCCGCCCCACGACCTGCCCGGTGGACAGCTCGTCCTGCCGCCGCCCGTCGAGCCGCGTGATCGTGCCGTACATCTCGGTCCGCAGGTCGTGCTGGACGTCGAGCGCGAGACGGCCGCCGTAGTAGCGGCGGATGTAGGTGAGGACGTACACGAGCACGGCGGAGGCGATGAGCAGCCCGGCCCACGGGGCCATGTCCCGGCTGTGATCACCGATGACGTCGTCGATGATCACCTTCGTGATCAGCGGCACGAGAGCCATCACGGCCATGCCGGCGAGACTCGACCCGAGGGCCAGGACGACGTCCTTCGGATACCGCCAGGCGTATCCGGCCAGCCGCCGTGCCCATCCCCGCTGCCTCACGTGCCCGTCCTCCACTCTGCTGGTGTGCCGGAAGAGGACAACGCGGAGGGGCTGGGATTTCATCCCGCTGCAACAATTCGGGGGGCTCGGTCACCGTGCGTGAGCGACCGAACCCCCCGGCGCCACGGCACGGGGGGTTCGGTGGAGCGGCCGCCTTCCGGCGGCTGCCGGCTGCCGACTACCAGATCGCCTCGACCCACTCCGGGTGGTCGATGAACGGGTTGCGGTTGTGCTGGTAGGTGTCGTAGATGACCTGGTTGCGGCGCTCCTCGAAGGCGCTCGGCGGGTCCGCCTCGTTCCAGGCCTTGAGGACGGAGAGCTTGCCCATGTACGGGTTGGAGCCGTTGCCGACCTTCTCGTTGGGCTCCAGGTCGGCGAAGCCGTCGTCACCCTCGTAGCGCACGGCCATGTAGAGGATCATGCGGGCCACGTCGCCCCGGTCCGCGGCGCGCGGCGCGAAGGAGTCGGAGTCGACGGTGGAGCCGCCGCCGTTGGTGACCGCGCTGCCGCCGTTGTCGAAGTCCAGGTTGCCGCGGGTGCTGTTGACCTGGACGTCACAGGCGCGCAGGTGGTGCAGGTCGGTGCCGGGGCCGACCACCTCGCCGAAGTCGCCGTGCGACTTGGCCCAGGTGTGCTCACGGTTCCAGTCGCCGACGTCACCGCCGTTGAGGGACTTGCTGCGCGAGACGCCGCTGTACAGGAGCAGGACGTTGCTGGTGTTGTTCGGGTCCTGGTCGGTGACCTTGAGCGCGTCCCAGACCGCGGAGTACGAGATCTTCGAGACGTTGGCGCTGATGATCGTGTGCAGGGACGACTTCAGGCTCGTGCCGGTCTTGCCGATCGCGTTCTTGTAGTACGTCGAGTCGTACGCGGTGGTCGTGGCGGCGGCCGGGGTCGCGGTGAGCGCCGGGGCACAGAGGCCGGCCATGACGGCGGCCGTGGCCAGGGCCACCGACTTCCAGCGCCGTATGCGTGTCGCCAGCATAAAGGGGGTCCCATCTACGCGGGTTGAATGGAGGCGGCAAGCGAGAGAGTGACATGGACATGCGGCCCTGTAAATGGAATCTGCGTGTCCATTGGGTGACCGGAAACGGCAAATCGGGGCTTGTCTACGCGAGTTGACATGACGGAACGGCCCCCGCCCGGATGGCCGGGGGCCGTTGAGGCCGTACGTCAGTCGTGCGTCAGGCCGTACGTCAGGTCGTCAGCCGACGTCCGAGGGGTCGAGACGGTAGATCGAGGACGACGAGCTGTCCTCGCTCGCCTTCACCGCCGTGCCGTTCTTCTGCACCCAGCTGGTGATCTCCTGGTTGAGGCTGCTGTTGCCGCCCATGCCGCCACCGCCGAGCTGGATGTAGTGCAACTCGCCCTTCTTCACCAGCTCCTTGAGCTTGGCCAGGGTCATCGCCCGGTCGGAGCCGGTGAATCCCCCCATGGAGATGACGGGCCTGTGAGTGCTCAGGATCAGCCGGCCCGCGCTCTGCGAGTCGGAGACCGCGAGCAGCCACTTCGCGCCGTCCTGGTGCTTCTCCAGGTATGCGATCAGCGCGCTGTCGACGCTGCCGCCCATCCCACCTCCGGCGCCCATACCGCCGCTCGGGAGCTCCCCGTTCGTGCCGCCCGGTGCGCCACCGCCCTGCGGAAGCTCGCCGCCACCGCCACCGGGCTGCATCTGGCCGCTGCCACCGGGGAACTCCCCGCCCGCCTGACCGCTGCCCTGCCGGGCGCCGTCCCGCATGCCACCGGGCCCGCCTCCGTTGCCGCCCCGGCCGCCTCCGGGCCCGCCCATGCCGCCCCCGGTCGACGGCCCCGCCGTGGGATTGGTGCCGCCCATGCCGCCGCCGGTCGTGGAGTCGAAGGCCGGCGAGGCGGCGTACGCCGTCGGACCGGCGAGGCCCGCCACGACCGCCGCGGCCACGGACGTGGCCAGCAGCCGGGCCCTGGTCCCGGAACCCGCCCTACGGAAGACGAACAGGCCCACGATCGCGAGCACCATGACCACCCCGACGACCGGCCACAGCCACGTGTTCCAGCCGGTGGCCCGGCGCAGCAGCACGATCGCCCAGACGCCGGTGACCGCGAGGCCCGCGGGCAGCACCCACGACCAGCGGGCGGCACCGCCGCGGAAGGCGCGCCACAGCAGAACGCCGCCGCCACCGCACAGCGCCGCGATGCCGGGGGCGAGCGCGGTCGTGTAGTACGGGTGCATGGTGCCCTCGGCCAGCGCGAAGGTCAGGTAGTGCAGCACCAGCCAGCCGCCCCACAGCACGAGCGCGGCCCGCGTCGGGTCGGTGCGCGGGGCCCGGCCGCACAGCACCAGACCGGCGACGAGCGCGAGGAGGGCGAAGGGGATCAGCCAGGAGATCTGGCCGCCGAGGACGTCGTTGAACATCCGCCCGATGCCCGCGGTGCCGGCGAAGGTGCCTCCCCCGCCTCCCCCGCCGCCGCCTCCGCCCCCGCCGTTGCCCTCGCCGCCGAGGACCCGGCCCAGGCCGTTGTAGCCCATGATCAGGTCCCAGGCGGAGCCGTCGGTCGAACCGCCGATGTACGGCCGCTCGTCGGCCGGCACCAGCGAGACGGCCGTGGCCCACCAGAAACTGGCGACGGCCAGCGCAACGGCGGCCAGGGCCAGGTTGACGGCCTTCTTCCGCCAGCCGAGCTTCGAGGCGTACACGTACACGGCGAAGACGGCGGGCAGGGCGATGTAGCCCTGGAGCATCTTGGTGTTGAAGGCCAGCCCGAACAGGACCGCGGAGCCGATGAGCGGCAGCAGCCGGTCGGTGCGCACGGCGCGCAGGGCCAGGGCCGCGCCGCCGACCATCAGCAGGACCAGGATGGTGTCGGGGTTGTTGTCGCGGTTGATCGCGACCGTGATCGGGGTGAGCGCGAGGACCAGCGCGGCGATCGCGGCCGCCGTGTGCCCGAAGACCCGCTTCACGGAACTGTGCAGGATCCAGATCGTGCCGAGCGCGGCGGCGATCTCGGGCACCATCATCTGCCAGGTGCCGAAGCCGAGGATCCGGCACGACAGGCCCATGATCATCAGGGCGAACGGCGGCTTGTCGACGGTGATGAAGTTGCCCGCGTCGAGCGAGCCGAAGAACCACGCCTTCCAGCTCTGCGTACCGCTGTAGACCGCCGAGCTGTAGAAGCTGTTCAGGCTGCTGGCGGACAGGTTCCAGGCGTACAGGACGCCCGCCAGGACCAGGATCGCGAGCAGCGCGGGCAGTGACCAGTGGGGGGCCTTGTCCGGGGGTGCCGCCGACGGGGAGGGCGGCGGCGGCCGGTCGGGAGAAGCGGCCGCGGTCTCGAGGTGAGGGTGTGGATCGGTGGCAGATGTCACCCGGGCATGGTGCGGAGCCGGGGTGGGCGCGGGCTGTGCCGTAGCTGGCCCCTGCCTGTGAATTTCCTAGTGTGCTGCGTCACTTTCGAACACGCATGCAACCTTTCACTCCCGTCCGTGAGTCAAGAGGGCATGACTCACGGCATATCCAGACGCGCCAGATGGGTGGCAGGGGGCGCACTTGTCGCGTGTGTGGCCGCCGCCGCACCCGCCACCGCCGCCACGGCCCCCACCGTCAGCTGTACCTCGTCCAAGGCGGGCCTCGCCGACAAGCTGAAGCGGGACATCACCTCGGCCCTCGCCAACCGCAAGGGCACGATCGCCGTCGGCCTCTACGACCGCAGCACCAAGACGACCTGCACGCTGCGCGCCTCGTCGGCGTACGACTCCGCGAGCGTCGTCAAGGTCACCGTCCTCGCCACGCTGCTGTGGGACGCGAAGCTGCACAACCGCTACCTCACCGACCGCGAGACCACCCTCGCCAAGGCCATGATCACCAAGTCGGACAACAGCGCCACCAGCACCCTGTGGAAGCAGCTGGGCCTGACGAAGATCAAGGGCTTCCTGAGCGCGGCCGGCATGACCCAGACCAAGCCCGGTGCCGACGGCTACTGGGGCCTGACCCAGATCACGGTCACCGACGAGCAGAAGCTGCTCAAGCTGATCACCGCGTCGAACACGGTCCTGAGCGACAACTCCCGCACCTACATCCGCAAGTTGATGAGCCAGGTCATCTCCTCGCAGCGCTGGGGCACGCCGTACGGCGCCCCCTCCGACGTCTCCGTGCACGTCAAGAACGGCTGGCTGCAACGTTCCACCCACGGCTGGCGCGTCCACAGCGTCGGCACCTTCAAGGGGGGCGGCCACGACTACATGATCACGGTGCTCACGCACGACAACAGCACCATGAACTACGGCATCACCACCATCCAGGGCGTGGCCAAGGTCATCCACAAGGACCTCGCCGCGAGCTGACCGCACGCGGAGGCCCGCGGGTTACCCTGAGCGTGGTGGTTCCGGCCGCCTCCGGGTCCGCGGGCAGGGCTGCAAGCCCATCGGTGCACGGCGAAGCGATCGACCACCGGTCTTTCCTGCCCGACGTCGCGGACCCGCGGGCGTGAGGAAGGACTCCGGTGTCCGATCACTCCCGTTCCCTGCCCGACCGCCCGAGCCTGCGGTATCTGAAGACCGAGGCCAAACGCCGGTTGCGGTCCGGCGAGTTCACCACCCTGCACGAAGCGCAGCTGACCATCGCCCGCGAGCACGGCGCACCGAGCTGGGCGGCGCTCAAGCGGATCGTCGAGGACGGCACCGACCCACGGCAGCGGCACGCGAGCCGGCAACTGCGGTGGATCGCCGCCCGGTTCGCGGAGGCGGACGCACCCGCCTGGCACCCGCCCACCGACAAGGAACTGCGTGAGCACGTCCACGAGCAGCTCCTGGAAGCGATGCCGCCCGAGGAACTGCTGCCGAGGCTCATGAAGCTCGCGCCGCGGCTGCATGGCGACCCCGCTCTCGTCGAGGACACCCCCACCCACGCCCTGGCCCGGCTCGACTCCGCCGACCTGGCGGCGGTCGCCCACCTTCAGGTGGTCGTCGAACCCACACCGCCGCACCGGCTGGTGACGCTCCGCGTCCACCTCACCGCCGAGATCGACGACCCGCGGCTGGCCGCGCCGGGCACCCGTACCGAAGGCCGGGTCCCCACGCCGGCCTCGGAGGTGGCGGAGCAGGCCTTCGCCGAACTCGGCCTGCCGGGCCTGGTGTTGGCGGCCGGCGACCCGCGGGGTCTGGTCTGGGCGCTCGCCCGCGGCTGGTCCGCCCTCGATCCGGTCGAGCCGCTGACGACCCGGCACCGCTTCCCCGCCGGCTCCGTCACCACGCTGGTCACGGCCACCGCGGTACTGCGCCTGGTCGCCGACGGCCGCGTCGGCCTGGACGACCTCGCCGACCGGTACCTGCACACCGTCCGCCTCGCCGACCCGGCCATCACCGTCCGGGAGCTGCTCAGCCACGCCGGCGGCGTGGACGACATCCCGTTCGCACGGCGCGCCGACCAAGTGCCCGACCCACTGGCCCTGTTCGGCCGGGTCATCCCCTGCGGTGGACCGCGAGGCCGGCACGAGTACAGCGACGCGGGCTACGTCGCGCTCGGCCTGCTCGTCGAGAACCTCACCGGATCGCCCTTCCCGCAGGTCGCCGCCGACCTCGTGCTGCGGCCCCTGGCCATGACCGACTCCTTCTTCCCGGCCCACCGGCCCACGGCTTCCACCGACCCGGACACGGTCACCGACTATGTCGCCTATGAGGACGGCACCCTCATCCCCGTACGAGGACGGGTGAGCACCATGCCGGCCGCGGCCGGCCTGTGGACGACGGCGGCCGACCTCGTGCGCTTCGGCCTCGGCTGGCACACCCTGCTCCCCGGCGACCTGGCGCGCGAGGCGCTCACCCCGCAGGCCGGCATTCCCGGCGCGGGCCACGCCGGCCTGGGCTGGGAGCTGGACCGGAGCGGGGAGGTCGCGGGACACACCGGCGCCTCCGCCTCGCTCGCCCTGCGCCGGAAGGACCGGCGGGTCCACGTCGCCCTGACCAACCGAAGCACGTCACTCGAACCGGTCAACGGCCGGATCCTGCGGGCCCTCGCCTGACAGCCCGCGCCCGTCACCGCAGCCGACTGGCCCCGTTCGGCAGATCTGCACACCTGCCGGACTCCCGCCCGTCACCGACCCGCCCTACGGTGACGCCCATGCGCCTGAGAACCGTACTCACGACCCTCACCGCCGGCCTGGCGGCAGCCACCACCTGCCTGTCCACCGGGAGCCCGGCAGCCGCCAACTCCTCCTCGGCCCACGCCTGTTCGCCCACCGTCTCGATCGACCGCTTCTCCGACGCGCTCGACAAGACGTCGTACGACGGGACGTTCGTCGGCAACTTCTCCGCGCTGGCGGTGGACCGGGACGGTTCGCTCGCGGCCCTCTCCGACCGGTCGTCGCTGTTCTCGCTGGACGCGCGGACCCTCGCCCCGAGGGGTGTGGTGGCGCTCGCCGACGAGAACGGCGCCGCCCTCGACTCCGAGGGCCTGGCGATCGACCGGGACGGCACCCGGCTGGTGACGTCGGAGACGGAGCCGTCCATCCGGCGGTACAGCGCGGACGGCCGCATCCTCGACCGCCTGCCGGTGCCGGACGCGCTGCGGGTGGCACCGGCGGGGCGGGCGGTCTCCAACGGCACGTTCGAGGGGCTGACGTGGCTCCGCGGGGGCCGGTCCTTGCTGGCGTCGATGGAGTACGCGCTGTCCGGCGACACCTCGGGCGCGGTCCGCTTCCAGACCTGGCGCCGGGCCGGTGCGGGCTTCGCCCTGTCGACCCAGTACGCCTATCAGCCCGACCCCGGCCTCGGCGTCCCCGAGGTCCAGTCCCTCCCCGACGGCCGCCTCCTCGTCCTGGAGCGCGGCTTCACGTCCGGCGTCGGCAACACCGTCCGCCTCTACCTGGCCGACCCGCGCCACGCGACGGACACGAGCGGGGTGGAGAACCTGACGGGCCAGGACGGCGTACGCCCGGTGCGGAAGACCCTCCTCACGGACATCGCCGCCTGCCCCACCCTCGACGCCACGGCCAAGCAGCCCCAGCCGAACCCGCTCCTCGACAACATCGAGGGCATGACGCTCACGGGCCGGAGCAAGGGCGCCTGGAAGGTCCTGCTGGTCAGCGACGACAACCAGAACGCGGTACAGACGACACGGTTCTACTACCTGAGCGTCCGGCCCGCGGGCTGACCGGCCAGAAGATCACCATGGGATCGGCCTCATCCTCGAAAGCGACACCAGGAGGAAGATCGCGAGGGGTACGAGCACGAGGAGGACGAACGCCGCGACGGCCTTCATCCACCCCGGCGTTCTGCCCCGGGGGCCTTCGGACGACATGCGCACAACTTAGCGCCGAGGCTGCCCGCACCTCCACGGCACAGGAAAAGCGCCCCGGGCCGAGATCCCGCTCCCCGCTCAGCCCAGATGCGTAGGCGCGAACATCCGCAGAACGGCAGGGAGTACGACCACCGAAGGCCCCGGCTCGGACAACGCCTTCGCCAGGTCCGTCTCCAGTGTCTCCGCCGACGTCCGCACCCCCGGCACCCCGAACGACTCAGCCAGCGCCACATAGTCCGGTCGCGTCAGTTCCGTCGCCGTGGCCTCGCCGAACGCGTCCGTCATGTACTCGCGCAGGATGCCGTAGCCGCCGTCGTCGACGATCAGCCACGTCACGTTGAGGTCGTACTGGCGAGCGGTCGCGAGCTCGGCGATCGAGTACAGCGCGCCCCCGTCCCCCGACACCGCCAGCACCGGGCGCGAACCGTCGGCCGCCGCCGCGCCCAGCGCCGCCGGGAAGCCGTAGCCGAGGCCGCCGGCGCCCTGGGCGGAGTGGAGGAGGTTGGGGCCCTTGGCGTCGAAGGCGGACCAGGCCCAGTAGGCGAGGATCGTCATGTCCCAGAAGGACGGGGAGTCAGCGGGGAGGGCACGGCGTACCGACGCCAACACGTCCTGTTCCAGGGTGAGTTCCTGAGCGGCGATACGGTCGGCGACCTTCGCCAGCACCGCGCTGACACGCTCCGCGGCCCGTACGTCCTCGCGCTCCCCCACCGTCTCCAGCAACGCCTGCAACGCCAGCCGCGCGTCCGCGTGGATGCCCAGCGCGGGGTGGTTGGACTCCAGTTTACCGAGGTCCGCCTCGATCTGGATGACCCGGCCACGCGGCTTGAACGTGTGGTAGTTGGACGACAGCTCCCCCAACCCCGAGCCCACGACCAGGAGTACGTCCGCCTCCTCCAGGAAGTCCGTGACGTACCGGTCCTCGATCCAGGACTGGAGGGACAGGGGGTGCTGCCAGGGGAACGCTCCCTTGCCGCCGGGGGTGGTCACCACCGGGGCCTGCAACACCTCCGCCAGCTGACGCAGTTTCCCGCTCGCGTCCGACCGTACGACCCCGCCGCCCGCGATGATCGCCGGGCGCTCGGCGCGGGACAGCAAGTCCGCCGCCACCGCCGTCAGTTCGACGCGCGGCGGCAGTTCCTCCGGGAACGCGTCGCCGCCCGTCACCACCGGGATCGACGTCTCGGCCAGCAGCACGTCCTGCGGGATCTCCACCCACACCGGTCCGTGCGGGGCCGTCAGAGCCGACTTCCAGGCCGCCTCGATCGCGGACGGGATCTGGGACTGGGTGCGCACGGTGTGGACCGACTTCACCACGCCCCGGAAGGACGCGGACTGGTCCGGGAGCTCGTGGAGGTAGCCGTGGCGGCCGCCGCCCAGGCCCGCCGTCGGGATCTGGCTGCTGATCGCCAGTACCGGCGCCGAGGCCGCCGCCGCCTCCTGGAGCGCCGCGAGCGACGTCAGCGCGCCCGGGCCCGTCGACAGCAGCAGCGGGGCCGCCTCGCCCGTGATCCGGCCGTACGCGTCCGCCGCGAACCCCGCGTTGTTCTCCACCCGCAGGCCCACATAGCGCAGATCGCTGCGCCGCAGCGCGTCGAACATGCCGAGCGCGTGCTGGCCCGGCAGGCCGAAGACCGTCGTCGTGCCGAGCGCGGCCAGCGTCTCCACGACCAGGTCTCCGCCGTTCCGGCCGGCGGGCGGGTTCAGGGCGGCGGCGGTCTGGGCCTCCGTGGGGCGGAGCACCAGGTCGTGGTCGTGGGTCACTTCGCTGCCTTCTCCTGGGCGATCTGACGGGACATGATCGTGGTGAGTTCGTACGCCGTGTGGGACGCGGCCACCGACGTGATCTCCGCGTGATCGTACGCGGGGGCCACCTCGACGACGTCGGCCGAGACCAGGTTGCAGGAGGCCAGACCGCGCAGGATCTCCAGGAGTTCCCTGGACGTCATGCCGCCCGCCTCGGGCGTGCCCGTGCCGGGGGCGTGGGCCGGGTCCAGGCAGTCGATGTCGATGGAGATGTAGAGGGGGCGGTCGCCGATGCGCTGGCGCAGCTGGTCGGCCACCTCGTCGGCGCCGCGGCGGTAGACGTCCGCCGACGTGACGATGCCGAAGCCCAGCTTCTCGTCGTCGGTGAGGTCCTGCTTGCCGTACAGCGGGCCGCGCGTACCCACGTGGGACAACGCCGACGTGTCGAGGATGCCCTCCTCCACCGCCCGCCTGAAGGGGGTCCCGTGGGTGTACTCCGCGCCGAAGTACGTGTCCCAGGTGTCGAGGTGCGCGTCGAAGTGGAGCAGGGCGACCGGGCCGTGCTTCTTGGCGACCGAGCGCAGGAGCGGCAGCGCGATGGTGTGGTCGCCGCCGAGGGTCATCAGCCGGGCGCCCGTCCCCAACAACTCGTCCGCCGCGGCCTCGATCGTCTCGACGGCCTCGTTGATGTTGAACGGGTTCACGGCGATGTCCCCGCCGTCCGCGACCTGGGCGAGCGCGAAGGGGGAGGCGTCCTGCGCCGGGTTGTAGGGGCGCAGCAGCCGGGACGCCTCGCGGATCGCGTTGCCGCCGAAGCGGGCGCCCGGCCGGTACGAGACGCCCGAGTCGAACGGCACGCCCACCACGGCGACGTCGGCGCGGCCGACCTCGTCGAGGCGGGGCAGCCGGGCGAAGGTCGCGGGGCCGGCGTACCGCGGGATGCGGGAGGAGTCGACGGGGCCGCGGGGCGTCTCGTTGCTGCTCATGAGGTGATGCCTTCTTTCCTACGCTTCATCGCGTATCAGCGGAATGCGCTGAATATTCTGAATGTGCACTCGACTCTACTGGGGAGCCGGGACCGGTTCGGACACGAGTTCGGGGGCGCCGCGGCCGGCCAGCCGCTCGCGCCAGGCGGTGAGGACCGCCTCGTCGGTGGCCGGGGTCGCCAGGGACACCGCCACGTACGCGGCGAGGGAGAGCAGCAGGCCGTAGTAGACGGGCTCGTTGGCGAGGATGCCGTAGCCCGCCATCAGGCCGATGACCGCGAGGCCGCCGACGACGACGGACGCGAGCGCGCCGTGCACCGTCCCCCGCTTCCACAGCAGGCCGCCGAGGATCGGGACGAGGAGACCGCCGACGAGCAGGTTGTACGCCACCGTCAGCGCCTCGACGACGTTGTTGAGCGCGATGGCCGTACCGATGACGCCGACGCCCATGATGAGGATGAAGGCGCGGTTGCCCGCCACCTCGTCGCGCTCGCCGCCGGTGGCCTTGCCCCGCAGGCGCGACCAGATGTCGTTGTTGGCGACGGTCGCGCAGGCGATCAGCGCGCCGGAGGACGTCGACATCACGGCGGCGAGCGCGGCGGCCAGCACCAGGCCCCGTACGCCGACCGGGAGTTCGTCCTTGACGATGGTGGCGAAGGCGTCGTCGGCGCTGCCGAGCTTGGGGTAGAGGACCTTGGCCGCCGTGCCGATGACGGCGCCGGCGAGGGCGTACGCGAGACAGTAGGTGCCCGCGACCGTGCCGCCCCACTTGGCCGTCCGGTCGCTGCGGGCGGTGAAGACGCGCTGCCAGATGTCCTGACCGATGAGCATGCCGAACGTATAGATCAGGACGTACGTGAAGATCGTCTCGCCGCCGATGCCCAGCGGGTCGAAGTACGAGGTGGGCAGCTGGTCCTTCATCGCGCCGAAGCCGCCCGCCTTGACGACGGCGATCGGGAGCAGCAGGAGCAGGACGCCGACCGTCTTCACCACGAACTGGACCATGTCGGTGAGGGTGATCGACCACATGCCGCCGAGCGTCGAGTACGCGACGACGATCGAGCCGCCGAGGACGATCGCGACGGTCCGGTTCATGTCGAAGAGGACGTCGAAGATCGTGGCGTACGCGATGGTCGAGGTGACCGCGAGCATGAGGGTGTACGCCCACATGACCACGCCGGAGATGACGCCGGCCCGGCCGCCGTACCGGAGGTCCAGCATCTCGGAGACGGTGTAGACCTTGAGGCGGGCGATGCGGGCCGAGAAGAAGACGGACAGGGCGAGCAGTCCGAGGCCGATGGTGAACACCATCCAGGCACCGGAGAGGCCGTACTGGTAGCCGAGGCCGACGCCGCCGATGGTGGAGGCGCCGCCGAGGACGATCGCGGCCATGGTGCCGGAGTACATCGCGGGTCCGAGCCGGCGTCCGGCGACCAGGAACTCGCTCTTGGACTTGGCGCGGCGCATGCCCCACCAGCCCATGGCCAGCATGCCGAGCAGATAGACGACGATGACTGTGTAGTCGATGGCCATGGTGGGGCCTCCTTCGCGAACATCCCGGTGGCGTGTCGTGCAGAGGGGGGTGGGGACGACGGCAGGGGCTCGCGGGGACATCCGCCCGTACCCGCGGCTGCCGGTCGGGACTGACATTAGGTGGCCGGAAAGCGGCTGCGAAGTGTACTTTTCATCCAACGAGGCCGTTCGGAGTGAAGGAAACGCACACCATGCCGGACCCGGCCGTCCCGCCCACCCCACCGGTCCCGCTGGCCGCACTGCTGGCCCGCGAGGACCTCGCGCTGCGGCAGATCGCGGGCCCGGTGGACCCCGCCGCCGTCATCCACTGGGCGCACACCTCGGAGATGGCGGACCCGTACCCGTATCTGCTGGGCGGCGAGCTGCTGCTGACGGCGGGCGTGCACGTGCCGGAGGCGGCCGGGTCGGGGGCGTACTTCGACGACTACGTCGCGCGGATCGTCGCGGCGGGCGGCGCGGCCCTGGGCTTCGGTCTGGCGCCGGTGCACGACACGGTCCCGCGCGCCCTGGTGGCGGCCTGCGAGGCGTACGAACTCCCGCTGATCGAGGTCCCGCCGCAGACCACCTTCTCGGGCGTGGCCCGCGCGGTCTGGCAACTGATGGCGCAGGCCCGCCTCGCCGAACTCCGCCGCGTGACCGAGGCCCAGCAGAGCCTCGCCGCGGCCGCGTCCCGCCCGGACCCGGTGCCGTCGGTCCTACGGCAACTGGCCCAGCGCCTGGGCGGCCGGGCAGTGCTGTACGGGCCGGAGGGGACGGAGATCGCGGGGGCGGGACGGTTGGCGGGAAGCCCGGCGGCAGACCAACCACCGCCAGGCGCGGAGCGGGTGGTCGGCAGCCCGGCGGCAGACCCACCCGCAGCAGGCGCGGCCGCGAGGCGTCCAGCCCAGGCCACGGCCCCGGGAGGGCCGCCCGAAGCCGACGTTCCGCCCGCGCTCGCCGAGTTGGCCGAGCTCGCCCAGGTCGTCCGTCCCTCCGGTCCCGGCATCCCCACCTCCGCCACCCACACCGCCGCCGGTGTCCATCTCGCCGCCTACGCCCTCGGTGCCGGGCAGGGCTTCGTGCTCGGGGTGGCCGCGCCGACCCGCGCCCCCGGCGACCACACCATCGCCTCCGTCGCCGCCGTCCTGCTCTCCCTCCTCACCGGCGAGCACCAGAGCGGCTCGGGAGCGGCCCGCTCCTCGGCTCTGGTGCGGCTGCTGCTGGGCGCCGCGCCGCAGGAGGTGGCGGGGCTGCTGGGGTCGGGGCGGTGGGTGGTGGTACACGCGATCCCGTCCGCACAAGCGGGAGCCGCGGCCGACGCCACCTCAGCCGCACGGGCGGGAGCCGCGGCCGGCGCCACCTCAGCCGCACGGGCGGGAGCTGCGACCGGCGCCGCACCGGACACGCGGGCAGGAGCCGCGGCCGGCGCCGCACCGGACACGCGGGCGGGAGCCGCGACCCCGGCCCACGCCCCCTCCTCCGGCCCTGACGCCGTCGCAGCCTCCGCACTCGGCGCCGCCCTGGGTTCGCCGCTCGTCGACCTCGCCACGGACGTCGTACGCGTCCTCCTGCCCGCCGAGCGGGAGCCGGCGGCCCCGCACCCCGGCTGGGCCCTCGGCGTCAGCGCCCCCGTCGAGCCGTACGACTGGCCGCTCGCCGACGCCCAGGCCGCCCGTGCCCTCGCCCGGGCCCGTGCCACCCGCAGCGACCTCGTCCGGCACGGCGGCCGGCCGGGTCTCGCCGCTCTCGTCCCGCCCGACGAGGCCGAGGCGCACGCCCGTGCCCTGCTCGCGCCGATCGCCGACTCCCCCGCCCTGCTGGACACCCTGCGCACCTGGCTGTCCCTGCACGGCAGTTGGGACCGGACGGCGGTGGCACTCGCCGTGCACCGCAACACCGTGCGGCAGCGGGTCGCCAAGTGCGCGGCGCTGCTCGACGCCGACCTCGACGACCCCGACGTCCGCATGGAGTTGTGGTTCGCCCTGCGTGAGTGACCCGTGTCCCAGCGTCCGGGACACCCCGCACGCGCACCGTCACCTGCCTCACAATGGACCCCATGCCGATACCCGGGACTCCCAGCCGCGCCGAGCTCGTCGACCACCTCGTACGGACCCGCATCGCGGGCGACGTCGCGACGCCCCGAGAGAACAACCTCTCCCACTACCGTCAGCTCGCCAACGGCAACCGCCACTACTGGCTCGGCCTGGAGCTCGGCGACCGCTGGAGCGACGAGCAGGACGTGCTCGCGGTGATGGCGGAGCGGGTGGGTGTCAACGACGATCCCGAGTACCGGTACGGCCAGGACACCATCGACCCCGAGCTGACGGTCGACGGCCTTGAGCGCATGGCGGCGCGGCTGCGGAAGGCCGCCGAGGGGCGGCAGCGGGTGCTGTTCGCGACCGGTCACCCGGGCGGGCTCCTGGAGGTCCACCACTCCACGGCCGCCGCACTGCGGGCCGCCGGCTGCGAGATCGTCGTCATCCCGGAGGGGTTGCAGACGGAGGAGGGGTACGTCATGCAGTTCGCGGACGTGGCGATGCTGGAGCACGGCGCCTCGCTGTGGCACACCCACTCCGGCGAGCCGATGAAGGCCATCCTGACGGGGATGGAGCGGGAAGGGCGTCCGCTGCCGGACCTCGTCGTCGCCGACCACGGATGGGCCGGGTACGCCGCCCAGCACGGCGTCGACTCCGTCGGGTACGCCGACTGCAACGACCCCGCCCTCTTCCTCGGCGAGGCCGAAGGCACCGTCCAGGTCACGGTCCCCCTCGACGACCACGTCGTCAGCCCGCGCCACTACGACCCGATGACGGCGTATCTGCTGGCGGAGGCGGGACTGAGATAACACACGGACAGCTCACGGCCAGGGGTTCAGCCCCTCCGTCCGCTGCTGTGCGTGCCCCGGCGTCGGGTCCAGGTACACCCTGGTCACGCCGGGGAACGCGGCCCGCAGCCGCAGCTCGGCCTGTTCGCAGGCCCACTCGATCTGCGCCGCCGTCGACACGTCCCGGAAGTCGACCTTGGCGGCGACCAGCGCCTCCCGCGGCCCCTGCACCAGCGTCGTCAGCTCCAGCACGGCCTCGATGTGCTCCACCGCCAGCAGCTCGGCCCGGATCCGCTGCCGCATGGGCTTGGGCAGCGGGCGGCCGATCAGCAGCTCCGCGTTGGACCGCCCCAGCACCCACGCCACGCACAGCAGCAACAGCCCGATGAGCAGCGAGGCGATCCCGTCCCACACGCCCGAACCGGTGAGCTGCCCGCCGAGCAGCCCGCCCGCGGCGAGCACCAGGCCGATCAGCGCGGCCGAGTCCTCCAGGACGACGGCCTTCACGGCGGTGTCGGGGGTGTGCCGGAGGTAGAGCTTGAACGGCGCCTGGAAGCGGGCCGCCTCCCGGCGCGCCTGCTTCAGTCCCGTCCGCAGCGAGTAGCCCTCCAGGAGGAAGGCGACGCCGAGGACGATGTACGAGACGAGCGGGTCGCCGAGTTCCTCGCCCGCGACGAGGGTGTGGATGCCGTCGTAGAGGGAGAAGACCGCGCCGCCGACGAAGGTGGCGACGGCGGCGAGCATGGCCCAGATGTAGCGCTCGGGGCCGTAGCCGAGCGGATGGTCCTCGTCGGCGGGCTTCTCACTGCGCTTCAGGGCGGTGAGCAGGAGTACCTCGGTGACGGTGTCGGCGACCGAGTGCGCGGCCTCGGAGAGCATCGCGCTGGACCCGCTGATCACACCGGCGACCGCCTTGGCGAGGGCGATGCCGAGGTTGGCGACGGCCGCCACGATCACCGTGAAGGTGCTCTCGCCGCCGCCCTGTTCCGCTGCTTCCGCTTCCGTCATGCCCCTCAGTGTTGCCGAGGAGCCCGGACCACGCCTTCCTGGATGACCGAGATGGCGAGCTGACCGTCCTGTGTGTAGATGCGCGCCTGGCCGAGCCCGCGGCCGCCGTGCGCGGACGGCGACTCCTGGTCGTACAGGAGCCATTCGTCGGCGCGGAAGGGCCGGTGGAACCACATCGCGTGGTCGAGGGAGGCGCCGACGACGTCCCCGGTCGCCCAGCCGCCGCGCCCGTGCGCGAGCAGGATCGAGTCGAGGAGGGTCATGTCGGAGACGTAGGTGGCGAGGACGACGTGCAGGAGGGGGTCGTCGGCGAGTTTGCCGTTGGTACGGAACCAGACCTGCGAGTGCGGTTCGCGCGGCTCGCCGAACTTCCCGTACGGCGGCTCGTCGACGTACCGCAGGTCGATGGCCTCGCGGGCCTCCAGGAACTTCTCGATGACGTCCGGCGCGATGTGGTCGTAGCCGCGCAGCCGCTCCTGCGAGGTGGGGAGCGTGGCGGGGTCGGGGGCGGCCGGCATCGGGGCCTGGTGGTCGAAGCCGTCCTCGTGCTTCTGGAAGGACGCCGACAGCGCGAAGATCGGCTGGCCGTGCTGGACGGCGACGACCCGGCGGGCGGTGAAGGAGCGGCCGTCGTTCATGCGCTCGACCGTGTAGACGATCGGCGCGCCCGGGTCCCCGGCGCGCAGGAAGTACGCGTGCAGGGAGTGGGCGAGACGGTCCTCGGGGACCGTGCGCCCGGCGGCGACGAGCGCCTGGGCCGCGACCTGACCGCCGAAGACGCGCGGGACGATGGCGGGCCGGGACTGGCCGCGGAAGATGTTCTCCTCGATCTGCTCCAGGTCGAGCAGATCGAGGAGACCCTGTAGTGCCTGACTCATGCAGTCATTTCTACTGGTCAGCGATTGCCGGGACCTTACAGGCCCATGTCCTTGGCGATGATCGTCTTCATGATCTCGTTCGTGCCGCCGTAGATCCGGTTGACGCGGTTGTCCGCGTACAGGCGGGCGATCGGGTACTCGTTCATGAAGCCGTAGCCGCCGTGCAGCTGGAGGCAGCGGTCGATGACGCGGTGCGCGACCTCGGTGCAGAACAGCTTCGCGGAGGCGGCCTCGGCCGGGGTCAGCTCGCCCGCGTCCAGCGCCTCGGTGGCGCGGTCGGCGACCGCCTCGGCGGCGTCGACCTCGGCCTTGCAGGCGGCCAGCTCGAACTTGGTGTTCTGGAAGGTGGCGACGGGCTTGCCGAAGACCGTGCGGTCCGTGACGTACTGCTGGGCGAACCGGACGGCGGCCTTGGCCTGGGCGTAGGCGCCGAAGGCGATGCCCCAGCGCTCGGACGCCAGGTTGTGGCCGAGGTAGTAGAAGCCCTTGTTCTCCTCGCCGAGCAGGTCCTCGACCGGAACCTTCACGTCGACGAACGCCAGCTCGGCGGTGTCGGAGGTGCGCAGACCGAGCTTGTCGAGCTTGCGCCCGATGGAGTAGCCCTCGGCCTTGGTGTCGACGGCGAAGAGGGAGATGCCGTGGCGGCGGTCCTCGGGGGTGGAGGACGCGGTGCGGGCGGCCACGATCACACGGTCGGCGTGGACACCGCCGGTGATGAAGGTCTTGGCGCCGTTGAGGACGTAGTGCGTGCCGTCCTCGCTCAGCTTGGCGGTGGTCTTCATGCCCGCGAGGTCGGAACCGGTGCCCGGCTCGGTCATCGCCAGCGCCCACATCTCCTCGGCGGAGACGAACTTGGGCAGGTAGCGCTTCTTCTGCTCGTCGGTGGCGAGCATCTTGATGTACGGCAGGGCGAGCAGCACGTGCACACCGGAGCCGCCGAAGTGGACGCCCGCGCGGGCCGTCTCCTCGTACATCACGGCCTCGAACTTGTACGAGTCGATGCCGGCGCCGCCGAACTCCTCCGGCACGTTGATCCCGAACAGGCCCAGCTCGGCGAGCTTGTAGTAGAACTCGCGCGGCGCCTGACCGGCCGCGAACCACTCGTCGTAGACGGGGACGACCTCGGCCTCGATGAAGGCCCGGAGGGTCTCCCGGAACGCCTCGTGATCCTCGTTGAACACCGTACGGCGCACGTCCGCCACCTCCACCTGGCTCAGGGTCGCTTGTCTAAGCGCTTGCTCAGACAGCAAAGGTACCGGCCGGTAGGGAGGACCGTCCAGGCCGTCCGGGGGAACCCCTCCGTAACGCTCGTCACTCCCCCGCCGCGCCGAACGCCCCCCGGGCCATCCGGTGCAGCAGTTCCGCCGTGACCGCGCGGCCCGGCAGGGAGCCGGGGCGGCCCAGGTGCGGGGTCGAGTTCAGGAGGCCGAAGACCGAGTGGACGGCGGACCGGGCGGTGGGTTCCGCGAGGGCCGGGTACACCTCGCGGACGACCTCCACCCACAGCTCGACGTACTGCCGCTGAAGCTGCCGGACCAGCTTGCGGTCGCTGTCGCGGAGGCGGTCCAGCTCGCGGTCGTGCAGGGTGATCAGGGGCCGGTCGTCCAGGGCGAAGTCGATGTGGCCCTCGATGAGGGAGTCGAGGACGTCCGCCCCCGAGGAGCCGTCCGCCTCGGCCAGTCGCCGCTTCGCGCCCCGCAGCAGCTGCTCGCTGATCCCCACCAGCAGCTCCGCCAGCATCGCGTCCTTGCCCGCGAAGTGCCGGTAGAGGCCGGGGCCGCTGATGCCGACGGCGGCCCCTATCTCGTCCACGCCGACGCCGTGGAAGCCGCGCTCGGCGAAGAGTCGAGCGGCTTCCTTGAGGATCTGCTCGCGGCGGGTGGGGGCGTCGGTTCTGGTGGCCATGCAAGCAATTCTAGACAGGGAGGTTAGCGGTCGTTAACCTGAAGGAAATGGTTAACGCTCATTAACAGTCGACCACTGGGTGAGGGGACCGCAGGATGCACGAGGCACCGGAGCTGACGAGCGCGGCAGACCCCGCGTCGGAGGCCTGGAGGGCCAACGAGGAGGCGCACCTCGCACTCGTCGGGGAGCTGCGCGGCAAGCTGGCCGCGGCGGCCCTGGGCGGGGGTGAGAAGGCGCGTGCCCGGCACACCGCGCGCGGCAAGCTGCTGCCGCGCGACCGGGTGGACACACTCCTGGACCCGGGTTCGCCGTTCCTGGAGCTGGCCCCGCTCGCCGCCGACGGGCTCTACGACGGCCAGGCCCCGGCCGCCGGTGTGATCGCCGGGATCGGGCGGGTGAGCGGGCGCGAGTGCGTGATCGTCGCCAATGACGCGACCGTCAAGGGCGGCACGTACTACCCGATGACGGTGAAGAAGCACCTGCGCGCCCAGGAAGTCGCCCTGGAGAACCGCCTCCCCTGTCTCTACCTCGTGGACTCCGGCGGGGCCTTCCTGCCGATGCAGGACGAGGTCTTCCCTGACCGCGAGCACTTCGGGCGGATCTTCTACAACCAGGCCCGGATGTCCGGCGCCGGCATCCCGCAGATCGCCGCCGTCCTCGGCTCCTGCACGGCCGGTGGCGCCTACGTCCCCGCGATGAGCGACGAGGCCGTGATCGTCCGCAACCAGGGCACGATCTTCCTGGGCGGCCCGCCCCTGGTGAAGGCCGCGACCGGCGAGGTCGTCACCGCCGAGGAGCTGGGCGGCGGCGAGGTCCACGCGCGCGTGTCCGGCGTGACCGACCACCTCGCGGAGGACGACGCCCACGCGCTCAGGATCGTGCGGAACATCGTCGCCACGCTCCCCGCGCGCGGGGCTCTGCCGTGGTCCGTCGAGCCGGCCGTCGAGCCGAAGGTCGACCCGTACGGCCTCTACGGCGCCGTCCCGGTCGACTCCCGCACCCCGTACGACGTCCGCGAGGTCATCGCGCGCATGGTCGACGGCTCCCGCTTCGCGGAGTTCAAGTCCGAGTTCGGGCAGACCCTGGTCACCGGCTTCGCCCGCATCCACGGCCACCCGGTCGGCATCGTCGCCAACAACGGCATCCTGTTCTCCGAGTCCGCCCAGAAGGGCGCCCACTTCATCGAGCTGTGCGACCAGCGCGGCATCCCGCTGGTGTTCCTCCAGAACATCTCCGGGTTCATGGTGGGGCGTTCCTACGAGGCCGGTGGCATCGCCAAGCACGGCGCCAAGATGGTCACCGCCGTCGCCTGCACACGCGTGCCGAAGCTGACGGTCGTGGTCGGCGGCTCGTACGGCGCGGGCAACTACTCCATGTGCGGCCGGGCCTACTCCCCCCGCTTCCTGTGGATGTGGCCCAACGCCAAGATCTCCGTCATGGGCGGCGAACAGGCCGCGTCGGTCCTTGCGACCGTCAAGCGGGACCAGCTGGAGGCCCGGGGCGAGGACTGGCCCGCGGAGGCCGAGGAGGCCTTCAAGGACCCGATCCGTGCGCAGTACGACCGCCAGGGGAATGCCTATTACGCGACGGCCCGCCTGTGGGACGACGGGGTCATCGACCCCCTGGAGACCCGCCAGGTGCTGGGCCTGGCCCTGACCGCCTGCGCCAACGCGCCCCTGGGTGACCCCCAGTTCGGCGTCTTCCGGATGTGAAGGGTTTTACGAGGATGTTCGACACGGTTCTTGTGGCCAACCGGGGCGAGATCGCGGTCCGCGTCATCCGTACCCTGCGCTCCCTGGGCGTGCGCTCGGTGGCCGTCTTCTCCGACGCCGACGCGGACGCCCGGCACGTCCGGGAGGCCGACACGGCGGTACGACTGGGCCCGGCACCGGCCGCCGACAGCTATCTGTCCGTGGAGCGGCTGCTGGCGGCCGCCGCCCGCACCGGCGCCCAGGCCGTCCACCCCGGCTACGGCTTCCTCGCCGAGAACGCGGCCTTCGCGCGCGCGTGCGCCGACGCCGGGCTGGTCTTCATCGGCCCGCCCGCGGACGCCATCTCCCTGATGGGCGACAAGATCCGCGCCAAGGAGACGGTCGCCGCCGCGGGGGTGCCGGTGGTGCCCGGCGGCCGGGACCCGGAACTGGCCGACGCCGCCCGCGAACTGGGCGCACCGGTGCTGCTGAAGCCGAGCGCCGGCGGTGGCGGCAAGGGCATGCGGCTGGTCCGGGACCTGTCGGTGCTGGACGACGAGATCGCTGCCGCCCGCCGCGAGGCCCGCGCCTCCTTCGGCGACGACACGCTCCTGGTGGAGCGGTGGATCGACCGCCCCCGGCACATCGAGATCCAGGTCCTGGCGGACGGCCACGGCAACGTCGTCCACCTGGGCGAGCGCGAGTGCTCCCTCCAGCGCCGCCACCAGAAGATCATCGAGGAGGCCCCGTCGGTCCTCCTGAACGAGGCCACGCGCGCGGCGATGGGCGAGGCGGCGGTCCAGGCGGCCCGCTCGTGCGGCTACCGGGGCGCGGGCACGGTGGAGTTCATCGTCCCGGGCGGCGACCCCTCCTCGTACTACTTCATGGAGATGAACACCCGCCTCCAGGTGGAGCACCCCGTCACCGAGCTCATCACCGGCCTGGACCTGGTGGAGTGGCAGCTGCGGGTGGCGGCGGGCGAGCCGCTGCCGTTCGGGCAGGACGACGTACGGCTGACGGGCCACGCCGTCGAGGCACGCCTGTGCGCCGAGGACCCGGCCCGCGGCTTCCTCCCCTCCGGCGGCACGGTGCTGCGGCTGCACGAGCCGCAGGGCGACGGTGTCCGCACCGACTCCGGGCTCCTGGAGGGCTCCGAGGTCGGCAGCCTGTACGACCCGATGCTCTCCAAGGTGATCGCGTACGGCCCCGACCGCGCGACGGCCCTGCGCAAGCTCCGCGCGGCTCTCGCGGACACGGTCACGCTGGGCGTGCAGACCAACGCGGGGTTCCTGCGGCGGCTGCTGGCCCATCCGGCGGTGGTGGCGGGCGAGTTGGACACGGGCCTGGTGGAGCGCGAGGTGGAGAGCCTGGTCGCCACGGACGTACCGGAGGAGGTCTACGAGGCCGCGGCGGCCGTACGCCTGGAAGACCTGCGGCCGCGCGGCGAGGCCGTATGGACCGACCCCTTCTCCGTTCCGAGCGGCTGGCGGCTGGGCGGCACCCCGAAGCCGGTCGCCTTCCACCTCCGCGTCCAGGACCCGGTGGAGTACACCCCGCGCGGCTCGGCGACCGTCACGGACGACCGGGTGAGCGTGCTGCTGGACGGCGTCCGGCACACCTTCCACCGCGCGGCCGACTGGCTCGGCCGCGACGGCGACGCGTGGCACGTCCGGGACCACGACCCGGTGGCGGCGTCCCTGTCCGGGGCGGCCCACGCGGGTGCCGACTCGCTCACCGCGCCGATGCCGGGGACGGTGACGGTGGTGAAGGTGGCCGTGGGGGACGAAGTGGCCGCCGGGCAGAGCCTGTTGGTGGTGGAGGCGATGAAGATGGAGCACGTCGTCTCCGCCCCGCACGCGGGCACGGTCGCCGAACTGGACGTCAAGCCGGGCACGACGGTCGCGATGGACCAGGTGCTGGCCGTCATCACCCCCGTGGAGGACGAGACATGACACTCCCCATGGTCGTACCGCAGGAAGGCCTGCCGGCACGGGTCCGCATCCATGAGGTCGGCGCGCGCGACGGCCTCCAGAACGAGAAGGCGACCGTCCCGACCGACGTCAAGGCGGAGTTCATCCACCGCCTCGCCGACGCGGGCCTGACGACGATCGAGGCGACGAGCTTCGTCCACCCCAAGTGGGTGCCCCAACTGGCCGACGCGGAGCAGCTGTTCCCGCGGCTGGCCGACGTGAAGGCGGACCTCCCGGTCCTGGTGCCGAACGAACGCGGCCTGGAGCGCGCCCTGGCGCTGGGAGCGACGAGGGTGGCCGTCTTCGCCAGCGCCAGCGAGTCGTTCGCGAAGGCCAACCTCAACCGCACGCTGGACGAGGCGCTGGCCATGTTCGAGCCGACGGTGGCGCGCGCCAAGGATGCGGGCGTGCATGTCCGCGGCTACCTCTCCATGTGCTTCGGCGACCCGTGGGAGGGCCCGGTCCCGGTGCCGCAGGTCGTCCAGGTCTGCCGGGCACTGCTCGGCATGGGCTGCGACGAGCTGAGCCTGGGCGACACGATCGGCGTGGCGACGGCGGGCCACGTACGGGCGCTGCTGACCGCCCTGAACGAGGCCGGGGTGCCCACGGAGAAGCTGGGCGTGCACTTCCACGACACGTACGGCCAGGCCCTCGCCAACACCTACGTGGCGTTGCTGCACGGCGTCACCACGGTCGACGCCTCGGCGGGCGGCCTCGGCGGCTGCCCGTTCGCCAAGTCGGCCACCGGAAACCTCGCCACCGAAGACCTCGTGTGGATGCTGCAGGGCCTCGGCATCGACACCGGGGTCGACCTCGGCCGTCTCGTCGCCACGAGCGAGTGGATGGCCGGCCATCTGGGCCGACCCAGCCCGTCCCGCACCGTACGTGCCCTGTCCCACAAGGAGCAGTGACCCGCGATGGACCACCGACTCTCCCCCGAACTCGAAGAACTCCGCCGCACGGTGGAGGAGTTCGCGCACGAGGTAGTAGCCCCCAAGATCGCCGACTACTACGAACACCACGAGTTCCCCTACGAGATCGTCCGCGAGATGGGCCGCATGGGCCTGTTCGGCCTGCCGTTCCCCGAGGAGTACGGCGGCATGGGCGGCGACTACATGGCGCTGGGCGTGGCCCTGGAGGAACTGGCGAGGGTCGACTCCTCGGTGGCGATCACCCTGGAGGCCGGGGTCTCCCTGGGCGCGATGCCCCTGCACCTGTACGGCACGGAGGCACAGAAGCAGGAGTGGCTCCCGCGTCTGTGCTCGGGCGAGATCCTGGGTGCGTTCGGCCTGACGGAACCGGACGGCGGCAGCGACGCGGGCGCGACGCGCACGACGGCTCGCCTGGACGAGTCGACGAACGAATGGGTGATCAACGGCACGAAGTGCTTCATCACCAACTCGGGCACGGACATCACGGGTCTGGTGACGGTGACCGCGGTGACGGGCCGCAAGCCCGACGGCAAGCCGCTGATCTCCTCGATCATCGTCCCCTCCGGGACCCCGGGCTTCACGGTCGCGGCCCCGTACTCGAAGGTGGGCTGGAACGCGTCGGACACAAGGGAGTTGTCGTTCGTCGACGTCCGCGTCTCGGCGGCGAACCTGCTCGGCGAGGAGGGCCGCGGCTACGCCCAGTTCCTGCGCATCCTGGACGAGGGCCGCATCGCGATCGCGGCGCTCTCCACGGGCCTGGCGCAAGGCTGCGTGGACGAGTCGGTGAAGTACGCGAAGGAACGCCACGCCTTCGGCAAGCCGATCGGCGCGAACCAGGCGATCCAGTTCAAGATCGCGGACATGGAGATGAAGGCGCACACTGCCCGTCTGGCGTGGCGGGACGCGGCCTCGCGCCTGGTGGCGGGCGAGCCCTTCAAGAAGGAGGCGGCCCTCGCCAAGCTCTACTCGTCGACGATCGCGGTGGACAACGCCCGCGACGCCACTCAGGTCCACGGCGGCTACGGCTTCATGAACGAGTACCCGGTGGCCCGGATGTGGCGCGACTCCAAGATCCTGGAGATCGGGGAGGGGACGAGCGAAGTCCAACGGATGCTGATCGCCAGGGAATTGGGGCTCATCAGCTGACCCGGAGCACCTCATAGGTGGCGCACAGCTTCGAAGCGAAGACCCCCGCCCCCTGGACAAGATCTGAGGTTAGGCTAACCTTCCTTTGAACTTGTCCGGCGGGCGCTTCGCCCCGTTCGAAAGCAGCCACACACATGTCCAACGCCAGAGCCACCCACCTCACCCGACGCGGCATCCTCGCCGCGGGCGGCGCCCTCGGTCTCGGTGCCGTGCTCGCGGCCTGCGGTGACGACGACGCGAAAAGCGGTGGCTCTGGCAAGGAGACCTCCGCGGCGGAGAAGTCCGGTCCCTGGACCTTCAAGGACGACCGCGGCACCGAGGTGAAGCTCGACAAGATCCCCGCGAACATCGTCGCCTTCACCGGCGTCGCCGCCGCCCTCCACGACTACGGCATCTCCGTCAAGGGCGTCTTCGGCCCCACCAAGACCGCCGACGGCAAGGCCGACGTCCAGGCCGGCGACATGGACATCTCCAAGGTGGAGATCCTCGGCAACGTCTGGGACCAGTTCAACGTCGAGAAGTACGCCGCCCTCGCCCCGGACGTCCTCATCACCACGATGTTCGACGCCGCCGGCACCCTCTGGTACGTCCCGGCCGCCTCCAAGGACAAGATCGCCAAGCTCGCCCCGAGCGTCGGCATCTCCGTCTACGACCGCCAGCTGACCGCGCCCCTCCAGCGCATGTGGGAGCTGGCCGAGTCCCTCGGCGCCGACATGACCGCCGCGAAGGTCACCGAGGCGAAGAAGAAGTTCGAGGCCGCCGCCACCCGGCTGCGTGCCGCCGCGAAGGCGAAGCCCGACATCAAGGTGCTGGCCGGCTCCGCCAGCCAGGACATCTTCTACGTCTCCGGCACCAACCTCTCCATCGACCTTGAGTACTTCAAGGCCCTCGGCGTGAACTTCGTCGAGCCGCCGGAGAGCGCCAAGAAGGAGGGGGGCGGCTGGTACGAGTCGCTGAGCTGGGAGAACGTCGACAAGTACAAGGCCGACATCATCATGATGGACGACCGCTCGTCGACCATTCAGCCGGCCGACATCACCGAGGCGACCTGGAAGAAGCTGCCCGCGGTGAAGGCCGGGCAGGTCATCGCCCGGTCGCCGGAGCCGATCCTGTCGTACGACAAGTGCACGCCGCTGCTCGAGGGTCTCGCCGAGGCCCTTGAGAAGGCGAAGAAGGTCAGCTGAAAAAAGGGGCTTGATGTGGTGGGTGAACTGCGGGTCCGTCGTGGCTGGTCGCGCAGTTCCCCGCGCCCCTGAAAGCAAAAAGCCTTGCCCCCTGCCACCTCAGGAGCGCACCCCTCATGACCACAGCCGTCGCCGCCCCGTTCCGCTTCTTCGCCCTGCATGTCGTCAGAACGCGGCAACTCGGCCCCTCTCTCGTCCGGGTCACCTTCGGCGGCGAGGAACTGCGGGAGTTCCACTCCAACGGGTGCGACCAGTCGCTGTCGCTGTTCATCCCCGCCGAGGGGCGGACCGAGCCGGTCGTTCCGATCGAGCTGGGCGACGGCTGGTGGCAGGCCTGGCGTGAACTCCCGGACGACGTACGGGCGGTCATGCGGTCGTACACGCTCCGGGCCCTGCGCCGGGACCCCGACGAGATCGACATCGACTTCGTCCTGCACGGCGTCGACCCCGGCGCCCCCACCCCCGCCGGCCCCGCCTCCCGCTGGGCCGCGCGGGCCGCCGCCGGGGACCGGGTCCTTCTCCTGGGGCCCGCCATCGCCGACAACCGTGCCATCCGGTTCCGGCCGACCGACGACGCCGACCTCGTGCTCATCTGGGGCGACGAGACGGCCGTGCCCGCCGCGTCCGCCATCATCGAGTCCCTGCCGGCCGGCACCCGTGCCCGGGTGTGGCTCGAAGTCCAGCACGCCGCCGACATCCAGGACCTGATGACCGAGGCCGACGCCGAGATCACCTGGTTCGTCAGGGACCAGCGGGCCGATGAGGGCACCGAGGGCTCCCCCATGGCCCTCGGCGCCCTCCGCGACGCCCAACTCCCGCCCACCGAGCGGCCGTACGTCTGGATCGCGGGCGAGTCCGGCTGTGTGAAGCAGCTGCGCCGGCACTTCGTCGGTGAGCGTGGCATCGACCGCCGCAGTGTCACCTTCGTCGGCTACTGGCGGCAGGGGATGACCGAGGAACAGCTCCGCGCCGCCGAGTAGCCCGCCGAGCAGCTTGCCCGACCCACCCCCAGCCGCCGCACACCCATCCCTGCACACGAGCAACTTAGGTTAGGCTAACCTAAGTACAGCGGACCACTGCTCCCCACCGGAGGACCCCCACCATGCGCTCGCACCTGCTCAACGACACGACCGCGGAGCAGTACCGCCGCTCCGTGACCGAAGGAATAGAGCGGGTGGCAGCCAAACTCGCCGCCACCGACCGTCCGTTCACCGGTGTCACCGTCGACGCCCTCGCCCCGGCCATCGACGCGATCGACCTCGACAAGCCGCTGCTCGACACCGGCGCCGTGCTCGACGAGCTGGAGGACGTCTACCTCCGCGACGCGGTCTACTTCCACCACCCCCGCTATCTCGCCCACTTGAACTGCCCGGTCGTCATCCCGGCCGTGCTCGGCGAGGCGATCCTCTCCGCGGTCAACTCCTCCCTGGACACCTGGGACCAGTCGGCCGGCGGCACCCTCATCGAGCGCAAGCTCATCGACTGGACGACCGCCCGCATCGGCCTCGGCCCGGCCGCCGACGGCGTGTTCACCTCCGGCGGCACCCAGTCCAACCTCCAGGCGCTGCTCCTCGCCCGGGAGGAGGCGAAGACCGACTCGTTCGCCAAACTGCGCATCTTCGCCTCCGAGGTCAGCCACTTCAGCGTCAAGAAGTCCGCCAAACTCCTCGGCCTGTCCCCCGATTCCGTGGTCACCATCCCCGTCGGCCACGACAAGCGGATGCAGACCGTCGCGCTCGCCCACGAGCTGGAGCGCTGCAAGGCCGCCGGTCTCGTCCCGATGGCCGTCGTCGCCACCGCCGGCACCACCGACTTCGGCTCCATCGACCCGCTGCCCGAGATCGCCGAACTGTGCGCGCAGTACGGCACCTGGATGCACGTCGACGCCGCCTACGGCTGCGGACTGCTCGCATCGGTGAAGTACCGCGACCGCATCGACGGCATCGAGCGCGCCGACTCGGTCACCGTCGACTACCACAAGTCCTTCTTCCAGCCGGTGAGTTCGTCCGCCGTGCTGGTCCGGGACGCGACCACGCTGCGGCACGCGACCTACCACGCCGAGTACCTCAACCCGAAGCGCATGGTGCAGGAGCGCATCCCCAACCAGGTGGACAAGTCCCTCCAGACCACCCGCCGCTTCGACGCCCTCAAGCTGTGGATGACGCTGCGGACCATGGGCGCCGACGGCATCGGACAGCTCTTCGACGAGGTGTGCGACCTGGCCGTCGAGGGCTGGCGGATCCTCGCCGCCGACCCGCGCTACGACGTCGTGGTCGAGCCCACGCTCTCCACCCTCGTCTTCCGTTACATCCCGGCCGCCGTGACCGACCCCGCCGAGATCGACCGCGCCAACCTGTACGCCCGCAAGGCCCTGTTCGCCTCCGGCGACGCGGTGGTCGCGGGCACCAAGGTCAACGGCCGCCACTACCTGAAGTTCACCCTGCTCAACCCCGAGACGACGACCGAAGACATCGCCGCCGTACTCGATCTGATCGCCGGCCACGCCGAGCAGTACCTGGGAGAGTCCCTTGACCGCGCGTCCTGAAACCCCGACCGGAACCTACGATTTCGTAGGCATCGGGCTCGGCCCGTTCAACCTCGGCCTGGCCTGTCTGACCGAGCCCATCGACGAAATCGACGGTGTCTTCCTTGAGTCGAAGCCCGACTTCGAGTGGCACGCGGGCATGTTCCTCGACGGCGCCCACCTCCAGACGCCGTTCATGTCCGACCTGGTCACGCTGGCCGACCCGACCTCGCCGTACTCCTTCCTCAACTACCTGAAGGAGAAGGGCCGGCTGTACTCGTTCTACATCCGGGAGAACTTCTACCCGCTGCGCGTCGAGTACGACGACTACTGCCGCTGGGCCGCGAACAAGCTGAGCAGCGTCCGCTTCAGCACGACGGTCGCCGAAGTCTCGTACGAGGACGGCGTGTACGTCGTCACCACGACCGCGGGTGACGTCCTCCGCGCCCGCCATCTCGTCCTCGGCACCGGCACCTCCCCCCACTACCCGGACGCCGTGCGCGGCCTGGGCGGTGACTTCTTCCACAACTCCCAGTACATGCGGAACAAGGCGGAGTTGCAGAAGAAGGAGTCGATCACGATCGTCGGCTCCGGGCAGTCCGCCGCCGAGATCTACCACGACCTCCTCAGCGAGATCGACGTGTACGGCTACCGGCTGAACTGGGTGACGCGCTCGCCCCGCTTCTTCCCCCTCGAATACACCAAGCTCACGCTGGAGATGACCTCCCCGGAGTACATCGACTACTACCGCGAGCTGCCCGAGGCCACCCGCTACCGGCTCACCGCCCAGCAGAAGGGCCTGTTCAAGGGCATCGACGGCGATCTCATCAACGAGATCTTCGACCTGCTCTACCAGAAGAACCTCGGCGGGCCGGTCCCCACCCGGCTGCTCACCAACTCCGCCCTGAACAGCGCGACTTACGCGAACGGCACGTACACCCTCTCCTTCCGCCAGGAGGAGCAGGAGAAGGACTACGACCTCCAGACGCAGGGCCTGGTCCTCGCCACCGGCTACAAGTACGCCGAGCCCGAGTTCCTGGCCCCCGTCAAGGACCGGCTGCGCTACGACACCCAGGGCAACTTCGACGTCGCCCGCAACTACTCGATCGACACCACCGGCCGCGGCGTCTTCCTCCAGAACGCCGGCGTGCACACCCACAGCATCACCTCGCCCGACCTGGGCATGGGTGCGTACCGCAACAGCTACATCATCCGTGAGCTGCTCGGCACCGAGTACTACCCGGTCGAGAAGACGATCGCGTTCCAGGAGTTCGCCGTATGACCACCCCCCACACCTTCACCTTCCGCCCGCTCGACCCGCTCAAGGACGCCGAGCTGCTGCACGGCTGGGTCACCCACCCCAAGGCCGCGTTCTGGATGATGCAGGACGCGAAACTGGAGGACGTCGAGCGCGCGTACATGGAGATAGCCGCCGACGAACACCACCACGCGCTGCTGGGTCTCGACGCGTACGGCGTCCCCGCCTTCCTGATGGAGAAGTACGACCCCGCCCACCGTGAACTCGTAGGCCTGTACGAGCCGTTGCCGGGTGACATCGGCATGCACTTCCTCACCCCGCCGACCGACACCCCCGTCCACGGCTTCACGCGGGCCGTCATCACCGCCGTGATGGCCCACCTCTTCGAGGACCCGGCCGTCCAGCGCGTCGTCGTCGAGCCGGACGTGTCCAACAAGGCCGTCCACGCCCTCAACGAGGCCGTCGGGTTCGTGCCCGAGCGGGAGATCCAGAAGCCGGAGAAAAGGGCACTGCTCAGCTTCTGCACCCGCGCGCAGTTCGCGAAGGCGGTGTCCGCATGAGCCTCGCCGACTCCGTCGCCCACCTCTCCCCCGAGCGCTGGGAGAAGGCCAACCGCCTCCTCATCCGCAAGGCCCTCGCCGAGTTCGCACACGAGCGGCTCATCACCCCGGAGGCCACCGCCGACGGCCGCTTCGAGGTCCGCAGCGACGACGGCCTGACCCGCTACGGGTTCACCGCCACGCGCCGCGCCCTCGACCACTGGCAGGTCGACGCCGACTCGATCTCCCGTCACCGGGACGGCGTCGACCTCCCCCTCGCCGCCCTCGACTTCTTCATCGAGCTCAAGAAGTCCCTGGGCCTGAGCGACGCGATCCTGCCGGTCTACCTGGAGGAGATCTCCTCCACCCTCTCCGGCACCTGCTACAAGCTCACCAAGCCCCGGATCCCGGTCGCCGAGCTGGCGAGAAGCGGCTTCCAGGCCATCGAGACCGGCATGACCGAGGGCCACCCCTGCTTCGTCGCCAACAACGGCCGGCTCGGCTTCGGCATCCACGAGTACCTGTCGTACGCCCCCGAGACCGCGAGCCCCGTCCGCCTGGTCTGGCTGGCCGCGCACCGCTCCCGCGCCGCCTTCACGGCCGGTGTCGGGATCGAGTACGAGACCTTCGTCCGCGAGGAGCTGGGCGCGGAGACGGTCGACCGCTTCCACGCCACCCTGCGGGCCCAGCAGCTCGACCCCGCCGACTACCTCCTCATTCCCGTCCACCCCTGGCAGTGGTGGAACAAGCTCTCCGTCACCTTCGCCGCCGAGGTCGCCCGCCGCCACCTCGTCTGCCTGGGCGAGGGCGACGACGAATACCTCGCCCAGCAGTCCATCCGGACCTTCTTCAACACGACCAGCCCCGAGAAGCACTACGTGAAGACGGCCCTGTCCGTCATCAACATGGGCTTCATGCGCGGCCTTTCGGCGGCGTACATGGAGGCGACCCCGGCCATCAACGACTGGCTCGCCCAACTCATCGACAACGACCCCGTGTTGAAGTCCACGGGCCTGTCGATCATCCGCGAGCGCGCGGCTGTCGGCTACCGCCACCTGGAGTACGAGGCCGCGACGGACCGCTACTCGCCGTACCGCAAGATGCTGGCCGCCCTGTGGCGCGAGAGCCCGGTGAACTCCCTCCAGGACGGGGAGTCGCTGGCGACGATGGCCTCCCTGGTCCACGTCGACCACGAGGGCCACTCCTTCGCGGGCGCGCTGATCGAACAGTCGGGCCTGACCCCCACCGAGTGGCTGCGCCGCTACCTGACGGCGTACTTCACCCCGCTCCTCCACAGCTTCTACGCCTACGACCTGGTCTACATGCCGCACGGCGAGAACGTGATCCTCGTCCTCAAGGACGGCGCCGTCGAGCGCGCGATCTACAAGGACATCGCCGAGGAGATCGCGGTCATGGACGTCGACGCGGTGCTGCCGCCGGCGGTCGAACGCCTCCGCGTGGACGTCCCGGAGGACACGAAACTCCTGTCCGTCTTCACGGACGTCTTCGACTGCTTCTTCCGCTTCCTGGCGGCGAACCTCGCCTCCGAGGGAATCCTGGAGGAGGACGACTTCTGGCGGACGGTCGCGGAGGTCACCCGCACGTACCAGGCCTCGGTGCCCGAACTCGCCGACAAGTTCCGCCAGTACGACATGTTCGCCCCGGAGTTCGCCCTGTCCTGCCTCAACCGCCTCCAACTCCGCAACAACCAGCAGATGGTGGACCTCGCGGACCCGGCGGGCGCCCTCCAGCTGGTGGGCACCTTGAAGAACCCGATCGCGGAGTTCTGACCCAGAGACAGACGGGCGCCCCGGGAGTACGGTCCTCCGGGGGCGCCCGTCGAAACTACCGTTGCCTACAAGGCTTTTAGGGGCGCGGGGAACTGCGCGACCAGCCCCCACGCACCCGCAGCCGAAGAACTACCAAGGCACCTGAGGCGACCGGTAATAACCAATCCCCATCGCCTCCCACCGAGCCCCCTGCGCAGCGAGCCGCACCCGATACGACTCCCAGTCATGCGTGGCAGCCGCCGACCACCCCAACTCGGCCACCCCCGCCAGCCGCGGAAACGCCATGTACTCAAGGTCGGCCGAAGAACTGATCGTCTCCGTCCACAACGGCGCCTCGACGCCCCGCACAGCCTCAGCAGGCACCCCCGGCAGATAGTCCCCCGGATCCCAGTCGTACGCCCTCCGCACCTCCACCAACCCGGCCCAGTCCTGCCCCAGCGGCGTATCGGCGGTGTACTTCATGTCGAGGTACACCCGGTCGGCCGGCGACAGAACAACGCCCGTACCGTTCTGCGCGGCCTTCGCCACCTGCGCCTTCTCCTCCGCGCTGGTGTCGTCCAGCCCCCAGTACTGCGCCACCGCCCCCCGCGAGGGGTTCGCGCCGGTCAGCTGATGCCAGCCCACCACCGTCTTGCCGTACTTGGCGACGATCGGCTGCACCCGGTCCATGAACGTGACGTAGTCCTCATGGCTGGTCGAGTGCGCCTCGTCCCCGCCGATGTGCAGATAGCGGCCGGGCGTGAGCGCGGCGAGTTCCCGGATCACGTCGTCGACGAAGTCGTACGTGCGGTCCTTGCCGACGCACAGCGAACTGAAGCCGACCTCGGTGCCGGTGTAGAGCGGCGGCGCGACCCCGTCGCAGTTCAGCTCGGCGTACGAGGCGAGCGCGGCGTTGGTGTGGCCGGGCATGTCGATCTCGGGGACGACCTCCAGATAGCGCGAGGACGCGTACCGGACGATCTCCTTGTAGTCGGCCTTGGTGTAGAAACCACCGGGCCCGCCGCCGACCTGCGTCGAGCCGCCGTACGTCGCCAGGCGCGGCCAGGAGTCGATCGCGATACGCCAGCCCTGGTCGTCGCTGAGATGCAGATGCAGCTTGTTGACCTTGTAGAGGGCCAACTGGTCGATGTACCGCTTGACTTGGTCGACGGTGAAGAAGTGCCGGGACACGTCGAGCATCGCGCCGCGCCAGCCGTAGCGCGGGCTGTCGGTGATCGCCCCGCCCGCGACCAGCCACGGTCCCGGCTGCACGGAGCCCTTCTCGACCTTCGCCGGCAGCAGCTGCCGCAGGGTCTGCACACCGTGGAAGAGCCCGGCGGGCCGGGCGGCGGTGATGGTGACACCCTTGGCCCCGCTGACGAGCCGGTACCCCTCGGCACCGAACTCGCCTTTGGTCAGCCGAAGTTGGATCTCACCCCCGCGCCCCGCGGCCACCGGCAGCCGATAGCCGGTGGACGGCCTCAGCACCCCGGCGAGGTACTCCCCGATCCGGCGCACCTCCCGTGAATCGTCCACGCCGATACGGGTCTTCGCCGTGATGCGGTACGGCGATCCGCCCGGCGTCACCTTCGAGGGCGCCGGAATCACCTGGTCGAGCGGTGTGGCCTCGGCGGGCGTCGGCGCCGCGCCCACGGCGAGCGAGCCCACCGCCACGAGCAGCAACGCGCCCAGAACTCGGGTCGTACGGGGAGTCGTTCTGCGGTTCCGTCTCACCTGCGCCCCCTCCTCCATCAGCCTTCTCCTGCAACCCGGGATTGGTGCAGACCACTCTGCCGGGTGACCGGCCGGTTGCGGAAGTGCACGGCACCACGGGCGCCCGCGGCACCGGCAACCCCGATGCCAGACTTGCCCCATGGCGGAAATCATCCAGAAGGACGGCACCTGGGCCTTCGACGGCGACGCCCTGCGCCTGACCCCGGGACGCGACAAGAACGTCAGCCTGCTCCGCAAGACCCTGGGTGAACTCGTCGTCCCGCTGGGCGCGTTGGCGGGGATCTCCTTCGAGCAGGGCCGCAAGGCCGGGCGGCTGAGGCTGCGGCTGCGCGACGGCGCCGACCCGCTGCTGCACGCCACCGGCGGCCGGCTCACCGAACCCAACGACCCCTATCAGCTCATCGTCGAGTCGGACCGCTACGGCGTCGCCGAGTACTTCGTGGACGAGGTCCGCGAGGCGCTCCTCCTCGACCAGGTCCCGGCGACCCCGGTCACGGAGTTCCTCCTCCCCGGCCCGGCGGTCCCGCTGTCGGTCTCCGCGGGCGACGGCACCGCGACCTTCGACGGCGAGCGCGTCCGTCTGGAGTGGAACTGGAAGACGGAGGACGCCAAGGCCGCCGCCGGCATCCGCACCCTCCCCCTCACCGACCTCGCCGCCGTGGAGTGGCTCCCGGCGGCCGGCCTGGACAACGGCCACCTCCGCTTCACGGTGCACAGCGCCCCCACCAAGGCCCCGGCGAAGTACGACCCCCACTCCGTGGAGCTGTGGGGCTTCAAGAAGGACCCGCTGATGGCCCTGATCGCGGCGGCCGTCCAGGCCAGGCTCCCTCACCCGGCCCGGACGGCCCCCGTCGACGTACGCAAGACCCTGGACTCCCGACCGGAAACGCCTTCCCTCCCGGTCGCCGCCCCCGTCGAGGACGGCCACGACGCCCTCCTGCGCCGTCTGCGCGAGCTCGGCGAGCTGCGCCGCACGGGTGTGCTGACGGAGGAGGAGTTCACGATGGCCAAACAGGCGATCCTCAAACGGATGTGACGGGCACTGCCAGATGGTTACTTGGCCTTGCGCGCCACCGTGAAGTGGTCGATCCGGTCCCCGGTCTCGGCGATGCCCGACACCTTGAGCTTGGCCCAGTGCCCGCGCGGCGCCGGTTCCACGTCCACCCGCAGGAACGAGTAGTTGAGGTAGCGCACCCGGGACCAGGCGACGGTCTCGTTGACCTTGCCGTCCTTGGTGTTGATGAAGGAGGCGACGGACTCGACCTCGTTCTGGTGCCCCTCGTACGAGTCGGGCGCGGTGAACGCGTACAGACTGCGCCCCGCCGCACCCGCCGTCACGTACACCACACCCTCGGTCTCGGGATACGCCGTCTCGCCGATCGGGAGCTTCTTGGCGACCTTGTTGCCTTTGATGACGTCGGTCCGCTCGTACTGGTGGTTGTGGCCGTTGATGACCAGGTCCACCGTGTACTTCTCGAACAGCGGCACCCACTCCTGCCGTACGCCGCCCTCGGAGGCGTGCGCGGTGGAGGTGCAGTAGGCGCAGTGGTGGAAGAAGACGACGATGAAGTCGATGTCGTGCCGGGCCCGGAACTTCTTCAGCTGCCCCTCGAACCACGTGGTCTGGGTGCCGCCGGAGATGCCGAGGTTGGCGGGGATCTCGTACGACACGTCGTTGGGGTCGAGCGAGATGATCGCGGTGTTGCCGTGGACGAAGGAGTAGACGCCCGGGAGGTTCTTCTTGTCCGGCCCGTTGTCGGGGAGCGTGAAGCGGGCCTCCTCGCCGCCGTAGCCGTTGGGCGAGTACCAGGCCTCCATGTCGTGGTTGCCGTAACTCACCATCCACGGCACCGACTTGGCGACCGACTCGGTCTGCGCGAGGAACTGGTCCCACACCCGCGAGTCGAAGCCGGTGTCGGCGGACTTGCCCTGTCCGGCGGGGTCGGCGTAGGCGATGTCGCCGGCGTGCAGGTGGAAGGCCGGGTTCTGGCCGAGGATCAGGGAGTCGTTGGCGAGGCCGTGGTAGCTGACGCCCTGGTCGCCGAAGGCGGTGAAGGTGAAGGGCGCCTTGTGGGCGGGGGCGGTGGTGAAGGTGCCGAGGGTGCCGACGAGGTGCGGGGCGGCCGGGTCGAAGCCCTTGTGTCCGACGCCGTAGTAGTACGTCTTGCCGGGCTTGAGGTGGGTCAGCTTGGCGTGGACGTAGTACTGGGTGTGGTCGGCGCTCGTGCCCACGCCCGCCGGGGTGTAGAGGGTGCGGACCTCGGCGTCGATCTTGCGGGAGAGGTCCCAGGGGTGGGCGCCGATGCGGATGAAGGGCTTCTTGACGGCGACGGGGACCTGCCACGAGACGGTCATCTCGGTGCGCGGGTCGCTGCCGTAGGCGAGGTGGCGGCCGAAGGGGGCCACCAGGGCCCCGTCGACGGTCTCGGTGCGCGGGGCGGCCATCGGCGTGGCCTGGGCGGTGGCGCCGGGCACGAACGCGCCACCTGTGACGGCGCCCAGCGTGACCGCGCCGCCCCTGATCATCGTGCGCCGGGAGAATCTGGCGCGCAGGTACTCGTGCTGCTCGGCCATGCTCATGCGGTCGGCGAGCTGCTCGGGTACGCCCATGCGAGGAATGTCCATGACGACCGAAACTCGTCCCCTCAGGCAACGAGACGCAAGACGCCGGGTGGCCAAGTCACGAACACGGCCTCATAAGAGATTCAATGTTCTTCTAAGAGTTTCTACAGCGCCTCTGCCCGATATCGGGCAGGATTCTTGCGAGGCGGCCCCCGATACCCCAGGATCTACCGAGTGCACGACGACCTTGTTGATCACCTGACCCGCACCACGCCCCTCCAGCGGGGCGAGGCGCTGCGGGTGATCCAGGACGTGCTCGCCTACTTCGACGAGACGACCGAGGGGTACGTCCGTCGCCGCCACCGCGAGCTCCAGGCCCAGGGCCTGGTGAACGCGGAGATCTTCGACCGGATCGAGGCGGACCTGAAATACCGGGCGGTGGCCCCGCCGGAGCTCACGCTCCGCCAGCTGCGCCGGATCGTCTACGGCTAGGAATACGTATACATATGTGCGGAATCGTCGGATACATCGGCAAGCGTGACGTGGCGCCGCTGCTCCTGGAGGGCCTCCAGCGCCTGGAGTACCGGGGCTACGACTCGGCGGGCATCGCCATCACCGCGCCGAAGACGGCCGGGCTCAGGACGGTCAAGGCCAAGGGCCGCGTCCGTGACCTGGAGGCCAAGGTCCCGGCCCGCTTCAAGGGCACGACCGGCATCGCCCACACCCGCTGGGCCACCCACGGCGCCCCCTCCGACGTGAACGCCCACCCGCACCTCGACGCCGAGGGCAAGGTCGCCGTCGTCCACAACGGCATCATCGACAACGCCTCCGACCTGCGCCGCAAGCTGGAGGCCGATGGTGTCGAGTTCCTCTCGGAGACCGACACCGAGGTCCTCGTCCACCTCATCGCCCGCTCGCAGCAGGAGAAGCTGGAGGACAAGGTCCGCGAGACCCTCCGCCTGATCGAGGGCACGTACGGCATCGCCGTCCTGCACGCCGACTTCCCGGACCGCATCGTCGTCGCCCGCAACGGCTCCCCGGTCGTCCTCGGCATCGGCGAGAAGGAGATGTTCGTCGCCTCGGACATCGCCGCCCTGGTCGCCCACACGCGGCAGATAGTGACGCTGGGCGACGGCGAGATGGCCACCCTGAAGGCCGACGACTTCCGCACCTACACGACGGAGGGCACCCGCACCACGGCGGAGCCCACCACCGTGGAGTGGGAGGCCGCCTCCTACGACATGGGCGGCCACGACACGTACATGCACAAGGAGATCTTCGAGCAGGCCGAGGCGGTCGACCGCGTCCTGCGCGGCCGCATCGACGACCGCTTCTCCACGGTCCACCTCGGCGGCCTCAACCTCGACGCCCGCGAGGCCCGCCAGATCCGCCGCGTGAAGATCCTCGGCTGCGGCACCTCGTACCACGCCGGCATGATCGGCGCCCAGATGATCGAGGAACTGGCCCGCATCCCCGCGGACGCCGAGCCGGCCTCCGAGTTCCGCTACCGCAACGCGGTCGTCGACCCCGACACCCTCTACGTGGCCGTCTCCCAGTCGGGTGAGACCTACGACGTCCTCGCGGCCGTCCAGGAGCTCAAGCGCAAGGGCGCGCGGGTCTTCGGCGTCGTGAACGTGGTCGGCTCGGCGATCGCCCGCGAGGCGGACGCGGGCATCTACGTCCACGCGGGCCCCGAGGTCTGCGTCGTCTCGACGAAGTGCTTCACGAACACGACGGTCGCCTTCGCCCTGCTCGCCCTCCACCTGGGCCGCACCCGCGACCTCTCGGTCCGCGACGGCAAGCGCATCATCGAGGGCCTGCGCAAGCTGCCCGCCCAGATCGCCGAGATCCTGGAGCGGGAGGAGGAGATCAAGAAGCTGGCCGAGCACTACACCGACGCCCGCTCGATGCTCTTCATCGGCCGCGTCCGGGGCTACCCGGTGGCCCGTGAGGCCTCCCTGAAGCTCAAGGAGGTCTCCTACATCCACGCCGAGGCCTACCCGGCCTCCGAGCTCAAGCACGGCCCGCTGGCCCTGATCGAGCCCGCCCTCCCCACGGTCGCGATCGTCCCCGACGACGACCTGCTGGAGAAGAACCGCGCCGCGATGGAGGAGATCAAGGCCCGCAGCGGCAAGATCCTCGCGGTAGCCCACCAGCCCCAGGAGAAGGCCGACCACACGATCGTCGTCCCGAAGAACGAGGACGAACTCGACCCCATCCTGATGGGCATCCCCCTGCAACTCCTGGCGTACCACACGGCATTGGGCCTGGGCCGAGACATCGACAAGCCGCGCAACCTCGCCAAGTCAGTAACGGTCGAGTAGAGGCTTTTGCTTTTAGGGGCGCGGGGAACTGCGCGACAAGCCCCCACCCACCCGCAGCGGCCAACGAAACAGGAACGGACCCCCACGTGATGCCACCACTCACGGGGGGTCCGTTCTCATCGCCGGGGAGCCGCCCAACCCCCCAGCCTGCGCAGCTACCCGGTGGCCGTCACGCCACGCCCGGCAGCACGCCCACGAAGCGACGTCGGCCAATGAGCCAACGCCGCAGTGGCCGCATACCAAGCCACCGCACCGGCCGCGACCGCGAACCAGCCGCCCACCTTGGCGAGCCCGTCGTTGTCGGCGAAGGCCGCGATGGCCATCAGCACCAGGGACACGAAGAACAACCCGTAGGTCCCCTGCCCCAGTTGGTCCCCGCCCGCGAGCGTGAGGGACAGCGCCACGAGGGCGAAGAGCAGGAAGAACAGCCCGGCCGCGTTGGCGGATCCGGCGTCCGAGACGGCCCACGTGAACCACAGCGCACCCAGCGCCGCGAACGCGGTCCCGTTGGCGGTGTCGCGGTCACGGAAGGCCATGAGCCCGGCGACGAAGAGGGCAATGCCGCCCACATAGTGGGCGATTGACACGGCGTCAGCGGCTGACACGCCGTCGATCACGTCGGTGTGGCCGAGTCCGAACGCCAGGAGGGTGATCCCGAGGGCGAGTCGGCCGACGATGGTGGTTGCTCCCGCGGAGACGTCATTGTCCACGGCGGGCTCCCTTCATGCTGTGCAGTTGTGCGGTGTGCGATATATGCCCTTCACAAGGGCACAAACACCTCTACGCGCCAGTAGATTTGGGCGCTGCACAAAGGGCGGGGGGCGTTCCCAGTTCGCATCTCACCTGGGAGAACGCGGAGTTACGGAATCACAACGACGGGACGCTTGGCCCGCTTCGCAAGCCGCCCCGCAACGGAGCCGAAGATCCGCCCGACGATGCCGTGGGTCGACCCGACGACGATCGCGTCCGCCTCGTACTCCCGCCCGACCTCTTCGAGTTCGTGGCAGATGTCGCCACCGCGCTCGACGAGGATCCAGGGCACCTCGGCCAGATAGTCGGCACAGGCCAGCTCGAGACCGAGCACCTCGGTGCGGTGGTCCGGTACGTCCACGAAGACCGGTGGCTCGCAGCCCGCCCACACGGTCGTGGGCAGCCGGTTGGCGACATGGACGATGATCAGGCCCGAGCCGGAGCGGTGGGCCATGCCGATGGCGTACGCGAGGGCGCGCTCGCTGGAGGTGGAGCCGTCGAAGCCGACCACGACGCCGTGCTTGAAGGCGGGGTCGCAGGAATGGCGTGGCTCTTCAGCCGCCTGGGGCTCGGCCGCCGTGGGATCGGCGACGGGCCGCTTGCGGTCCGCGGGTTCGAAGAATTCGTGACCGGCCATGGCTGTCTCGGCGTTGTGATCCTTAGTGGGAGGGACGACCGTGTGCGGCGGAGCTGTGTCCGGGAATCATCTTCCCAACCCCATACCCCCAAGGGTACGGCGGCACGCCTCCTTCGCCCAGATCCCGCTCACGGTCGGTAAGGGGTTCCAGGGAGCATGCACGAGGGTGCGCCCGTAACGCAATGGTTGCTGCGCTGTACAGGCGGTTTGCACAGGATTCAAGGAACCGCCTGCCCGCGTACGCCCCCCGAAGGGCCCTGAGGGCAGTGACCGACCCGTCGAACAGGCGTTGAACCCCGCGAGTCACCCCCAGGGAGCACGCCATGTCCGGACACCGACCGCCCTCCGCCGATTCCGCCGACTCCGCCACGGAAGTGGTCCGCTGGGCGGCCTTCAGTTGCGTCCTCGTCCCGGTGGTCCTCGTCTGGTACGGCTCCTCGCTCGCCGGCGCCGCGGGCACCGCCCTCGGCCTCGCCGCCGTCACGGCCGTCTGCCGGGTGCTGCTGCGCCGGTCCGAGCGCGGCGCGGCGCGCTTGCTCGCGGAGGAGCACGCACCCCATCGTGGCCGTCGTCACAGAAGTGGAACGGGGTCTCATCGAGGCGGTCGTCACACTGGGGGAAACTCACCGGTCGCTTGACCGGTTTCCGCGCACGGACCCGTATCTTTTCAGCCAACTTCTGGGCCCCGCACATAGGTTGCCGGTGACACCCCCCACCCCCCGTTCGACCTGCACGGAAAGGGTCCTGGGGGCCCTTCGCACCCTACGTGGATTGGCCACTGCGACGAGGCGCACTTCCCTGCACGGCCCCTGAGTGCAACGCTTCGTGATCGAATGCTTCACGCCAAGTTGCCATGTCGACAATGTGCCGGTTGCCGAACTGGTCACCCCGGCACCACGGGACACAGTAGATTCGATCTTGACGTCTTACGGCGGGGGACTCGTGCAGGACCGAGGGGAAACGTGCAGGAGCGACACAACCGAGGAGCCGCGACCACCGAGGGGGGCTTAGCAGTATGAGCCACGACTCCACTGCCGCGCCGGAAGCCGCGGCCCGGAAGCTTGCCGGGCGACGCCGCAAGGAGATCGTCGCGGTGCTGCTGTTCAGCGGCGGCCCCATCTTCGAGAGTTCCATACCGCTGTCGGTGTTCGGGATCGACCGCCAGGACGCCGGCGTGCCGCGCTACCGCTTGCTGGTGTGCGGCGGCGAGGAAGGCCCACTGCGGACCACAGGGGGCCTGGAACTCACCGCGCCACATGGCCTGGAGGCGATCTCACGGGCGGGCACGGTCGTCGTGCCGGCCTGGCGTTCGATCACCTCGCCACCGCCCGAGGAGGCGCTCGACGCACTGCGTCGCGCGCACGAGGAAGGCGCCCGCATCGTCGGGCTGTGCACGGGTGCCTTCGTCCTCGCCGCGGCGGGCCTGCTGGACGGCCGCCCCGCGACCACACACTGGATGTACGCACCGACGCTGGCCAAGCGCTATCCGTCGGTGCACGTGGATCCGAGAGAACTCTTCGTCGACGACGGGGACGTGCTGACCTCCGCCGGTACGGCGGCGGGCATCGACCTCTGTCTCCACATCGTGCGGACGGACCACGGCAACGAGGCGGCCGGTGCGCTGGCCCGGCGTCTTGTCGTGCCCCCGCGCCGGTCGGGCGGTCAGGAGCGCTATCTCGACAGGTCTTTACCTGAGGAGATCGGCGCCGACCCGCTCGCCGAGGTCGTCGCCTGGGCGCTGGAGCACCTCCACGAACAGTTCGACGTGGAGACGCTCGCGGCCAGGGCGTACATGAGCCGTCGTACGTTCGACCGCCGCTTCCGCTCGCTGACCGGGTCGGCCCCGCTCCAGTGGCTGATCACGCAGCGGGTGCTGCAGGCACAGCGTCTGCTGGAGACATCGGACTACTCGGTGGACGAGGTCGCGGGCCGCTGCGGCTTCCGTTCGCCGGTGGCGCTGCGCGGGCACTTCCGCCGCCAGCTGGGCTCGTCGCCCGCCGCGTACCGGGCCGCTTACCGGGCGCGCCGGCCGCAGAGCGACAAGCCGGCCGAGACCGACGGCAGCGGGGCCCCCTCCGGGCCGCCGCCGCTCCTCCACCCGGAGGCCGGTCCGGTCCCGCTCCAGACCCGCCGTACGGCGGCGGCGAGCGCGGTCGGTTCCGGGGCGCAGCTGTCGGCCAGCCTGCCGGGGCAGCGCAGCGGGTCCTGAAGGCGCCGGGCGCCCGACGCCGGACGGGGTGATCGACTGATCCCGTCCGGCGTTCAGCCGTGCCGTGGTGCCGGCGGGGAGACTGGCTGCACCACCGGTCCTCCCAAACCGCGACGCCAGCTTTAGGGTGTTCGCATGAACGATCGCATGGTGTGGATCGACTGCGAGATGACCGGCCTCTCGCTGTCCGACGACGCTCTCATCGAGGTAGCAGCCCTCGTCACCGACTCCGAGCTGAACGTACTCGGCGAAGGAGTGGACATCGTCATCCGCCCGCCGGCCCGGGCGCTGGAGACGATGCCGGAGGTGGTGCGTCAGATGCACACCGCGTCCGGACTCCTCGACGAGCTGGCCGGCGGCACCACGCTGCCGGAAGCCGAGGAGCAGGTGCTCACCTACATCCGGGAGCATGTGAAGGAACCCGGCAAGGCCCCCCTGTGCGGCAACTCGGTGGGCACGGACCGCGGCTTCCTCGCCCGGGACATGACGGCGCTGGAGAGCTACCTCCACTACCGCATCGTCGACGTCTCGTCGGTGAAGGAGCTGGCCCGGCGCTGGTACCCGCGGGCGTACTTCAACAGCCCCGAGAAGAACGGCAACCACCGCGCCCTCGCCGACATCCGCGAGTCCATCGCGGAGCTGCGCTACTACCGCGAGGCCATCTTCGTACCGCAGCCCGGACCCGACTCGGACACCGCGCGCACGATCGCGGCCAAGCACGTACTGCCTGCTCAGTAGGCGGGCGAGGGTCCTCCGGCAGGGCTCTGGAGGGGCGCCGTAAAAGCCGTGCGCGAGCACCCCTTCGGACCCTGTACACTTTTTCTCGGCCGGTAGGGAACACCACAAAGTCCCACGCCGGTCATGGTGGGTGTAGCTCAGCTGGTAGAGCACCTGGTTGTGGTCCAGGATGCCGCGGGTTCGAGTCCCGTCACTCACCCTGACTGATCAGCCGGTGACCTCGGAAGAGGTCACCGGCTGATTGCGTTGCGCGCGTCGCTCACCCCGAACCCGTCCATGTAGTCGCGGACATGGACCAGCAGCCCGTCCCGCACCCGCAGGACCAGCAGCCCCGGCACCCTGACGCCACCCTCTCCGCCCGCCACCGACGCGACCACCGTGTGCTCGGCGATGATCACCTCCGGGTCCCGGGTCTCGTGGACGACCACGTCCCGGATCTCCTCCACCCGCACCGGACTCGCGCCCCACGCGGCCCGGTATCCCGCGCGGACCTCCTCCCGGCCGGTGTAACGCGGCGGGAAGCCGGGGGCGGTGAACGGGAACTCGTGCACCGCGTCGCGCGCATACAGCTCCGCCAACTCGTCGGCCGACTTGTGCCGCATGGCCTGGTGGTACCGCGCCAGCACCTCACGAGGGTCCAGCATCTCGATCACCCCACTCACTCAACGCTTGTTGAGTGAGCGAGCGTAATGCCGCCCTCACGCTTCGGTCAACGCTTGTAGAGTGAGCCGATGACCGACCATCCGGAACCCACCCCGGCCGCCCCGACCCGAGTCGAACGCCGCCGGGCCACCCGGGCCCGCATCCTGGCCGGCGCTCGCGCCCTGTTCGCCGAGCGCGGCTTCGAGCGGACCACCATCCGGGCCGTGGCCGCGGCCGCGGGCGTGGACCCGGCGCTGGTCATGCAGCACTTCGGCACGAAACGGCAGCTGTTCACCGAGGCCGTCCAGGCCACCGCACCAGCGCCCGGAGGCAGCGACCCCGACGCGCTCGTCGACCAGCTCCTCACCTCGCTGGACATCAAGCTCGGCGGGCTGCCCGACGGCACTCTGGCCACGCTTCGCTCGATGCTCACCGATCCGGACGCGGCGGAGCACGCACGCCGGGCGCTGGGCGAGCAGATCGACTCCCTCGCCGGCGCGCTGCCGCACGGCGACGACGCCGAACTGCGTGCCGCGCTGGTCGTCACCGCGATGGTCGGCATCACCATCGGCCACCAGCTCCTCGCCCTGCCCGCCCTGCACGACGCCCCCGCCGAACGGATCGCCGCGGTACTCCGACCCGCCTTCAAGTGCCTGACGCAGGAGGCGACTTGAGACGCACCGGCGCGTCCGTCGTACGCCAGGGGCCGGACCTCCCCCTAGACTCCCGACGGTGACCGAGCCCGCTCCCGCGCCCACCGGCGCGATCCACACCCCCCGCCTCGACCTCCTCCCCCTGAGCGTGACCCACGCCGAGGAGATGGCCGCCGTCCTCGGGGACCCGGCGCTGCACACGTTCATCGGCGGCGCGCCCCTCTCGCCCGGGGAGCTGCGGGAGCGCTACGAACGCCTCGCGGCCGGTTCCCCGCATCCGACCGTGTCCTGGCACAACTGGGTGCTGCGCCACCGCGCCGAGGACCGGCTCATCGGCACCGTCCAGGCCACGGTCACCGGGCACCACGAGGCCGAGATCGCCTGGATCGTCGGCACCCCCTGGCAGGGCCACGGCTACGCCGCGGAAGCCGCCCGGGCCCTGGTCACCTGGCTGATCCGCCACTACGTCCGCACCATCACCGCCCACATCCACCCCACCCACACCGCATCGGCAGCGGTGGCGAGAGCGGCCGGCCTGTCCCCGACGGAGGAGGAACACGACGGAGAGACGGTCTGGCGGCTGTCACTGAAGGCGTGAGGTGGCCGCCGCCGACTCGCTGCCCGACCTACGACGACGCCCGCTCCACCAGTTCCGTCACCAGGACCACCTGGCGTCGGTCCAGCTCGCGGGAGGCCGTCGGGCGGCGGTCCGCGATCTCCGTCAGGAGGAGGTTGATCATGTGGCGGCCCATCTCCGCGATGGGCTGGCGGACGCTGGTGAGGGGTGGCTCCATGTGGCGGGCTATGGCGGAGTCGTCGTAGCCGACGAGGGCGACGTCGTCGGGGATGCGGCGGCCCGCCTCGCGCAGGGCCTGGCGGGCGCCGGCCGCCGTGACGTCGGAGGCGGCGAAGACCGCGTCGAGGCCGGGGCAGCGGGACAGCAGTGCCGCCATCGCCCGGGTGCCGCCCTCCTCGGTGAAGTCGCCCGGCTCGATCATGGCCTCGTCCACCGTCTGCCCCGCGTCCCGCAGGGCGTCGCGGTAGCCGTCGACGCGGCGCTGGGCGCCGTACACGTCGAGGCGGCCGGTGATGTGGGCGATGCGGCGGTGGCCGCGGGAGAGCAGGTGCTCGACGGCCTGGCGGGCGCCGCCGTAGTTGTCGGAGTCGACCGACGGCAGCGTCTCCAGCGCCGAGCGCGGGCCGCTGATCACCGCCGGGATCTCCAGCTGGGACAGCAGGTCGGGCAGCGGGTCGTCGGCGTGCACCGAGACCAGCAGGACGCCGTCGACCCGGTGGGCGGCCAGGTACTGGGCCAGCCGGCGGCGCTCCCGGTCGCTGCCCGCGAAGATCAGCAGCAACTGCATCTCGGTGTCGGACAGTTCCGCCGCGACACCCTTCAGCATGTCCGAGAAGTACGGCTCCGCGAAGAAGCGGGTCTCCGGCTCGGGGACGACCAGCGCGATCGCGTCCGTGCGGTTGGCCGCGAGGGCGCGGGCCGCCGTGTTCGGGACGTACCCGAGCTCCGCGACCGCGGCCTCCACCGCCGCCCGGGTCGCGTCGCTGACTCGCGGCGAGCCGTTGATCACCCGGGAGACCGTGCCCCGGCCGACACCGGCGCGTGCGGCCACCTCTTCGAGGGTGGGTCGGCCACCGCTCCGAGCTCGCGCCCCGTGGCTTGCCATATGGCTCCGCCTCCCGCCGTCGAACCTGTGTTGGCCTGGAATCTAACAGCCGTGATCGCACCCCGATCCCGCGGCGAGCACCTCGCTCCGGGCGCGAGGCGACGTGCCGTCCGCTTCCGCTCCGGTTCCGCTTGCCGGACCACTGTGCGTTCAGACTTGCACGCGGCACTGTGTACGGGGAGTTCGCGAAGGCAACCTCGCACGCCCCCGCGGTCGCGTGGACGGCCGTCGCACCATGGGAGCCGTCCGCCTACCGGACACATCGCATACGAACAGAGCAGCCTCTAACGTTCAACCGGATCGACCTCCTCCGTTCAGCGAAAGAAAAGTCTCGAAGCGATATCGCACTGTCCGTGCCCTTGACACCCCCGCCGAGACCGACGACTCTTCAACTCATCACTGGTGGGAGCGCTCCCACAGTACCTGACACATACACATCCCGCACGTTCCCCGCCCGAGCCGCCGCGAGAACTAACGGGCCCAACAATGCAGTTGGCCGGGGGGTCGGCACGTCAGGGCAACAGGAGGACTCAATGCGAGCACGTACCCGAACCGCCCGTCGCAGGGTGGTGGTCCTGGCGGCCGTGGCGTCGCTGGGCGCCGGGCTGCTGGCCGGCTGTGCCGACGACGGCAAGGACGACAGCAACGAGTCGTCGGGCGGTGGCGGCGGCAAGACCACGATCACCCTCGGCCTCTTCGGCACCGCCGGCTTCAAGGAGTCCGGCCTGTACAAGGAGTACGAGAAGCTCCACCCCAACGTCCACATCGAGCAGACGGTCGTCGAGCGCAACGAGAACTACTACCCCGCGCTCATCAACCACCTCACCACCAACAGCGGTCTCCAGGACATCCAGATGGTCGAGGTCGGCAACATCGCCGAGGTCGTCCAGACCCAGTCCGCCAAGCTGCTCGACCTGTCGAAGTACGGCAAGAAGAGCGACTACCTGGACTGGAAGTGGCAGCAGGCCACCACCAAGGACGGCCAGACCATCGGCGTCGGCACGGACGTCGGCCCAATGGCGATCTGCTACCGCACGGACCTGTTCAAGGCCGCCGGTCTGCCCACCGACCGCGAAGAGGTCGGCAAGCTGTGGGCGGGCAGCTGGGACAAGTTCGTCGACGTCGGCAAGACGTACCAGAAGAAGGCCAAGGGCACGACCTTCCTGGACTCCCCCGGCGGTCTGCTCCAGGCCATCCTCAGCAGTGAGACCGAGCGGTTCTACGACTCCTCCGGCAAGGTCATCTACAAGACCAACCCGGCGGTGAAGTCCGCCTTCGACCTCACGGCCGACGCCGCCAAGGCAGGACTGGTCGGCAACCAGACGCAGTTCCAGCCCGCCTGGGACACCACCATCGCCAACAGCAAGTTCGCGGCGATGTCCTGCCCGCCGTGGATGCTCGGCTACATCAAGGGCAAGTCGAAGGCCGACGCCAAGGGCAAGTGGGACATCGCCCAGGCGCCGAAGTCCGGCAACTGGGGCGGCTCCTTCCTGACCGTGCCGAAGTCAGGCAAGCACACCGAGGAGGCCGCCAAGCTCGCCGCCTGGCTGACCGCCCCGGAGCAGCAGGCCAAGCTCTTCGCCGTGCAGGGCAGCTTCCCGAGCACCCCGGCCGCGTACGACTCGGACGCGGTGAAGAACGCTAAGAACGACATGACCGGTAGCGCGCCGATCGGCACGATCTTCGCCGAGGCCGCCAAGAACATCCCCGTGCAGACGATCGGCCCGAAGGACCAGATCATCCAGCAGGGTCTGACCGACAACGGTGTGGTCCTGGTGACCCAGGGCAAGTCCGCCAAGGACGCCTGGGACAACGCCGTCAAGACCATCGACAACAACCTGGACCAGTGACCCGTATGACCACTGGGCACGACACCGCCGCCGCGTCCCCCGCCAAGGAGGGGGGCGCGGCCCCGGCCCGCCCGTCCGCGGGGCCCCCGGACGACGAGCGCCGCCGCGCGCGGCTGTCCCGCCGCTGGCAGCGGGACGTGCGCTGGAGCCCGTACGCCTTCGTCTCGCCGTTCTTCCTGCTGTTCCTGGCGTTCGGCCTGTTCCCGCTGATCTACACCGGGTGGGCCTCGCTGCATCAGGTGGAGCTGACCGCGCCCACCGACATGCACTGGGTGGGCTTCCGGAACTACACGCGGATCTTCGACGACGACTTCTTCTGGAACGCGGCGAAGAACACGCTGACCATCGGGATCATCTCGACGGTGCCGCAGCTGCTGATGGCGATGGGCCTCGCGCACATCCTCAACTACAAGCTGCGCGGCTCGACCTTCTACCGGGTCGCGATGCTCGCGCCGTACGCGACCTCGATCGCCGCCGCCTCGCTCGTCTTCGTCCTGCTCTTCGGCCGTGACTACGGCATGATCAACTGGGCGCTGAACCACGTCGGCATCGACAACATCGACTGGCAGAACGACAAGTGGCCGTCGCAGATCGCGGTGTCCTCGATCGTCATCTGGCGGTGGACCGGGTACAACGCGCTGATCTACCTGGCCGCGATGCAGGCGATCCCGCAGGACCTGTACGAGTCCGCGGCCCTGGACGGGGCCAGCCGCTGGCAGCAGTTCTTCCATGTGACGCTGCCGTCGCTGCGGCCGACCATCCTGTTCACCGTGGTCGTCTCGACCATCGGCGCCTCCCAGCTCTTCGGTGAGCCGCTGCTGTTCGACGCGAACAAGGGGGCTTCGGGCGGCTCGCAGCACCAGTTCCAGACGCTCGGCCTGTATCTGTACGAGCAGGGCTGGGTCAACCAGCACCTGGGCCGCGCCTCCGCGATCGCCTGGACGATGTTCCTGATCCTCATCGTGGTCGGGATCGTCAACTACGTCATCTCGCGCCGGCTGCGCGCCAGTAGTTAGGAGAACCGGCCGTGACGACGACACTCACCAAACCGCCGGCCGACGAGGCCAAGCGCCCACGGCGCCCCCGCTCGGCCCGCGCGGGCGGCACGCTGCACGCCGGTCCGATCGCGTACGTCATCCTCGCCCTGTTCACGATCGGCTCGCTGTTCCCGCTGGTGTGGACGGCGATCGCCGCGTCCCGCGACAACCAGCGCCTCGCGCAGAACCCGCCGCCGCTGTGGTTCGGCGGGGGCCTGTTCGACAAGCTGGAGATCGCCTGGAACGACGCCAACCTGGGCGAGGCGTTCATCAACACCACGTTCGTGGCGGGGGTTTCGGCGCTCACCATCGTCATCCTGTCGACGATCGCCGGGTTCGCCTTCGCCAAGCTGCGCTTCAAGGGCCGCAACGCCCTGATGCTGATCGTGATCGGCACGATGATGGTGCCGCCGCAGCTGAGCGTGATCCCGCTGTACATGATGGTGGCCAAGCTCGACTGGTCCGACCAGTTGCAGGCGGTGATCCTGCCCTCGCTGGTCAGCGCGTTCGGCGTGTTCTTCATGCGGCAGTACCTGCTCCAGGCGCTGCCGGACGAGATCATCGAGGCCGCCCGGGTGGACGGCGCGAGCAGCTGGCGGGTGATCTGGCACGTGGTCTTCCCGGCCGCGCGGCCCGCGATGGCCGTGCTCGGGATGCTGATGTTCGTGCAGACCTGGAACGACTTCCTGTGGCCGTTCCTGGTGCTGACCCAGAACGGCAACCCGACCGTGCAGGTCGCGGTCGCGGGCCTGGGCCGCGGCTACACGCCCGACCAGTCCCTGATCATGGCGGGCGCGCTGCTCGGCACGCTGCCGCTGCTGGTGGTCTTCGCGATCTTCGGCAAGCAGATCGTCGGCGGCATCATGCAGGGCGCAGTCAAGGGCTGACCCGCTGTTCTTCTCGGGGGCCGGGTCACCGCCGCCTCGGCCCCCTTCTCCTCCCCCTCTACCCGTCGGTCTCCACGACCTCCTTGGGAGCGCTTCCATGCCTGAACCCGCAACGCCGGCGACCCCGGTGACCTTTCCTCCCGCCTTCCTCTGGGGCGCCGCGACCTCCGCGTACCAGATCGAGGGGGCGGCGCGGGAGGACGGCCGTACGCCCTCGATCTGGGACACCTTCAGCCATACGCCCGGCAAGACCGCGGGCGGCGAGCACGGTGACATCGCTGTCGACCACTACCACCGCTACCGCGACGACGTGGCGATGATGGCGGACATCGGGCTCAACGCGTACCGCTTCTCCGTCTCCTGGTCCCGGGTCCAGCCGACCGGACGCGGCCCCGCGGTCCAGCGCGGTCTGGACTTCTACCGCAAGCTGGTCGACGAGCTCCTGTCGAAGGGCATAAAGCCCGCCGTCACGCTCTACCACTGGGATCTGCCGCAGGAGCTGGAGGACGCGGGCGGCTGGCCGGAGCGGGACACGGCGTACCGGTTCGCGGAGTACGCGCAGATCGTCGGTGAGGCGCTCGGCGACCGGGTGGAGCAGTGGATCACCCTCAACGAGCCCTGGTGCAGCGCCTTCCTGGGCTACGCGTCGGGCGTCCACGCGCCCGGCCGCACCGACCCGGCGGCCTCCCTCAAGGCCGCGCACCACCTCAACCTGGCGCACGGCCTGGGCGCTTCGGCCCTGCGCGCGGCGATGCCGGCCCGCAACTCGGTGGCGGTGAGCCTCAACTCGTCGGTGGTCAGGCCGCTGTCGCAGAACCCCGCCGACCTGGCCGCCGTCCGCAAGATCGACGACCTGGCCAACGGGATCTTCCACGGCCCGATGCTGCACGGGGCGTACCCGGAGTCGCTGTTCGCGGCGACGGAACTGCTCACCGACTGGTCCTACGTCCAGGACGGCGACCTCGCGCTGATCAACCAGCCGTTGGACGCGCTGGGCCTGAACTACTACACACCGACGCTGGTCTCAGCCGCCGACCCGGAGGCCGCCGCCCCGCGCGCCGACGGCCACGGCTCCAGCGACCACTCCCCCTGGCCGGCCGCAGAGGACGTCGCCTTCCACCAGACGCCGGGCGAGCGCACGGAGATGGGCTGGACGATCGACCCGACCGGCCTGCACGACCTGATCATGCGCTACACGCGCGAGGCTCCTGGCCTGCCCCTGTACGTCACGGAGAACGGCGCGGCCTACGACGACAAGCCCGACCCCGACGGCCGCGTCCACGACCCGGAGCGGATCGCCTACCTCCACGGCCATCTGCGCGCGGTCCGCCGGGCCATCGCCGAGGGCGCGGACGTGCGCGGCTACTTCCTGTGGTCCCTGATGGACAACTTCGAGTGGGCGTACGGCTACGAGAAGCGCTTCGGCGCGGTGTACGTCGACTACACGACCCTCGCGCGCACGCCGAAGTCGAGCGCCCTGTGGTACGGGCAGGCGGCCCGGACGGGGACGTTGCCGGCGGTCGCGGACATCTGAGGCCACCGCCGAGATGGGGGAGCGGGAGAGGGGCGCGGCACCCGAGGGGGGTGCCGCGCCCCGCTTTTTCCCGTGGGGGACGGTCAGTTGTAGGCCGCGAACGCCTTCGAGAAGGCGTGCTGGTCCTGGACGATCGAGCTGCAGGTGGCGTCGGCGTAGTTCTTGGCACCGCCGGAGCACTGCTTGTCGCGGGTGGCGGACCACATGGAGAGCCAGCCGAGGCCCTTGGACTTGGCGAAGTTCACCAGCTGGGTCGCGTCCTCGACCTTGAAGATCTCGCTGGTGACGTCGTTGACGCCGATCATGGGGGTGACGGCGACGGCCTTCCAGGCGGCGCTGTCGCTCAGCCCCAGCACGCTCTTGACCTGGGCCTGCGTGGCCGTCGCGGCCTGCTCGGCGTACGTTCCCATGTCGCCGCTGTAGGCGGGGCCGTAGTCCATCGCCATGATGTTGACGGTGTCGAGGGCGACGCCGTTGCTCTTGGCGTTGGACAGCAGGTTCACGCCGTCCTGGGTGAGGCCCTCGGGCATGACCGGGAGGGTGAAGGAGACGTCCAGGTCCGGGTGCTGGGCCTGGAGCTTGGCTATCGCCTTGGCGCGGTTGGTGTTCGCCGTCGTGTTGGGCAGCGCGCCGCCCTCGACGTCGAAGTCGACCTTGGTGAGGTCGTACGCGTCCACGACCTTGCCGTATGCCGCCGCCAGCGCGTCCGCCGACGAGCAGGTCGTCGCCAGTTCGCTGCCCGCCGCGCCGCCGAAGGAGACCCGGACGTCGCCGCCCTTGGCGCGCAGCGCGCCGATCTGCGCGGCGACCGCGTCGCTCGCGAGGTCGGTCACGCCGCCCCACTTCGGGGTGCAGCTTCCGCCGTCGGTGATGAAGGCAAGGTTGTAGTCCTTCACACCGGTGGCCGTGGCGCTCGCGACCAGGTCGAAGGCCGGGTAGAGGGAGGTGTCGACGTAGGGGGCGAAGCCGGCGCTGGTGGTGGTGCCGGTGCCGGGACTGCTCGTGGGCGTCGGGGTGGGGGTGGGGGTCGCCGTGGCGGTGGGCTTGCTGGTCGCGGTCGGCGTCGGGGTCGGCTTCGGGGAAGCCGTTTCCGTGGGGCGGCCAGTCGGTTCCGGCGTCGCGGTGGTGTCCGCGGAACAGCTGGCGCCGTCGATGCGACAACCGGTCGGGGCGCCGGTGCCGTTGACGACGAACCCGACGGTGACGGACTCGCCGGCGGCCAGGCCGTCGGTGTCCCACTTGGCCGAGGTCACGGTGATGTGCTGGCCGCTGACGCTCGACTCGGCGTTCCACAGCGAGCTCAGCTTCGAGCCCGACGGCAGGTCGAACTCCAGCTTCCAGTCCTTCTTCGCCGCGCCGTTGTTGTTCGTCACGACGTATTGGGCGGTGTACCCCGTCGACCAGTCACTGGTCCTCGTGTACGCGGCGCCGATCCCGGCGGCCTGTGCGGTGCCGGTGAGCAGGAGCGCGCCGCCACCGATCACGGCCGCGGCGACGGCCCCGGCGATCACCTTGTTCCTGCCGCTCACCTTGCGCCGGTGCGTGCTCATGGCGTGCCTGCCTTCGTTGTTCGGGGGTGGGATGCGGCAGCACGCTAGCGAGCGGGAAACGGGCAAAGCACCTGTTCCGGACGGCGGTTGGCGATCTTAGGGTGCGCTTAAGGATGGGATCGGGGCCGGTTAAAGGTAGAGACCAATCTGCCCGTGCGGCGCCTGCGCACCCGGTGTCCCCGGCGCTCGGGCACCCGCCCGTCGAGCTGGATCCAGATCCGCACCTCGGTGCCGCCGAGCACCGAGGACCCGATCCGCACGTCTCCGCCGGTCCCCTCCGCGAGCCGGCGCACGATGTCCAGGCCGAGCCCGGTCGACCCCGCGCTGCCCGACCCGCGCCCACGGGCCATCGCGGCCTCGGGGTCGCGGATGCCGGGCCCCGCGTCGGAGACCAGCACGATCACCGCGTCCTCGCCGTTGTGGACGTCGACCGCGAAGGCGGTGCCCTCAGGGGTGTGCCGGAAGACGTTGCCCAGCAGGGCGTCCAGCGCGGCGGCCAGGTCGGCGCGGGCCACGGGTATCCGCACCGGCCGCTCGACGCCCGCCACCCGCACCTTGCGCCCCTCGTCCTCGGCGAGCGCCGACCAGAACGCCATCCGCTCCCGCACCACCTCGGCGGCGTCGCACCCGGCGCCCGGCCCGACGGCCGCGGTCTGCGGCTTGGCCTCCCGCGCGGTCCGGATGATGGTGTCGACCTCGCGCTCCAACTGGGCGACCGCGGCCCGGGTCTGCTCGGCGGCGGGCCCGTCCCCGAGCGAGGCCGCGTTGAGCCGCAGCACGGTGAGCGGCGTACGGAGACGATGGGACAGGTCGGCCGCCAGCTCCCGCTCATTGACCAGCAGTTGGACGACCTGGTCGGCCATGGAGTTGAACGCCACCGCGGCCAGCCGCAGTTCGACGGGCCCCTCCTCGGGCACCCGCACGCCCAGCTTCCCCTCCCCCAGCTCGTGCGCGCCCTCGACCAGCTTCTGCGCGGGCTTCACCATCCGTACGCCCAGCCGGTCGGCGACCGCGACCGAGCCGACGATCAGTGCGACGCCGACCCCGGCGAGCACCGCCCACGCCGTGGCCACGCCGTTGCTGACCTCGGCCTCGGGGACGTACACCTCGACGACCGCGATCTCGCCGGAGCTCAGCGCGACGGGCTGGAGCAGCGTGGAGCCGCCCGGCACCTCGGTGGTGGAGGCCCGGCCGAGCTTGCGTACGGTCGCCACGTCGCCGGCGGCGGCGCGCCGGCGTCCGATGTCGACGGCGGCGCTGTCGCCGCTCGCGGGGATGTGGACGGCCATCCCGTCCTCCGAGCCCGCGGAGGCGACGACCCGCTCCAGCTGGTCCCGGTCGGTGGTGATGGACAGGGCCGGGGCGACGGCGGCGGCCTCCCGCTCGGCGTTGGAGAAGGCGCGGTCCCGGGCCATCTCCTTGATGACGAGGCCCAGCGGGACCGCGAAGGCGACCACGACCATGGTGGTGACGGCGAGGCAGACCTTGACCAGTGCCCACCTCATAGCGGTGGCTCCAGCTTCACACCGACACCCCGCAGGGTGTGCAGATAACGGGGACTGGCCGCGGTCTCCCCCAACTTCCGGCGCAGCCATGACAGATGGACGTCGATGGTCTGGTCGTCGCCGTAGGACTGCTGCCACACCTCGGCGAGGAGCTCCTTGCGGGGGACGACGACGCCGGGGCGGCCGGCGAGGAAGGCGAGCAGGTCGAACTCGCGGCGGGTGAGGTCCAGGCGGACCCCGTCCAGCTCGGCCTGGCGGCGCAGCGGGTCGACGGTCAGCCCTCCGACCCGCAGCACGGACTCCGGGGCCGCCTCTCCCACGACGGCGCGGGAGCGCCGCAGGACGGCGGCCATCCGGGCGGAGAGATGCTCCACCGAGAAGGGCTTGGTCAGATAGTCGTCCGCGCCCGCGTTCAGCAGCCGGACGATCTCCGCCTCGTCGTCCCGGGCCGTGGCGATGATCACAGGCACGTCCGTGATCCCGCGCAGCATCTTCAGCGCCTCGGACCCGTCCAGGTCGGGCAGACCGAGGTCGAGGATGACGACGTCGAAACGGAAATGGGCGACCTCGCGCAGCGCCTCCAGCGCCGTACCGACACTCCGCACCGTGTGGGCGGCGTCGGTCAGCTGCCGGATCAGCGCCGAGCGTACGAACTGGTCGTCCTCGACCACGAGCACACTTGCCATGCGCCGCACCGTACGCCATGCGAGCGAGCCGCATCCGGGCCTGTGGATAACTCCCCACGCATGCGGCTGCTGGTGCTCGTGAGGCAGTATGACCGGCGATGCGCAGAGGACTCGTACACGTACTGGCTTGGTCGCTCGCCACGGGCGCGGCGGTCACGCTGTCGTGGTGGGGTGTCCACACGGTGATGGCGGGCACCGCCTACGACCCGCCGCGCGCCCTGCCGATCACGGTGGCCGAGCAGACCACCCAGGAGTCGAAGCCGCTGGCGTCGTCGACGGCCCGGCCGTCCGCGTCGCCTTCCTCGCCGGAGAGCCCGGCGTCCCGGAAGCCGTCCGCCACTCCCACGCCGTCTCCGTCGAGAACACAGACCGCGAGCCCCTCCCCGTCCGGCGAGGTCAAGAGCTACGACACCGACGGCGGCCGGGCGGTGTTCTCGCTCGGCACGAGCTCGGCGACGCTGGTGTCGGCGACTCCGGCCGCGGGCTGGTCGATGCAGGTGTGGAAGACGGAGACGTGGATCCGGGTGGAGTTCGCGTCCGGCGCGGACCGGGTGTCGGTGTTCTGCACGTGGCACGACAGTGCGCCGCGGGTGGACGTGCAGACGTACTGACCGGGGCCGTTCAGCGGAACACCGAGGGCGGTGGCGCGGGTGAGGCGACCGCCGCCGCATCCGCGACGGGGGCCGCGCCGCCGGTGAAGTCCAGGAGCGCGCGGCCGTGTTCGAGGCGGCCGGGGTGCGGATCGCCGGCGGCCCTGCGGGTGAGTTCGGCGATCGGCAGCGGAGTGTCGGAGGCGACCAGCACCGCGTTGCCGAAGCGTTTGCCGCGCAGGACCGTCGGGTCGGCGATCAGGGCGAGGTGCTCGAAGCGGGCGGCGGCGGTGGCGATCTGGCCGCGGAGGTGGGCGAGCGGGGGTCCGTCGGCGAGGTTGGCGGCGTAGACGCCGCCGGGCCTGAGGGCCCTGCGGACCTCGTCCAGGAACTCGGTCGAGGTCAGATGGGCCGGGGTGCGCGCCCCGCTGAACACATCGGCGATGACGAGGTCGGCCCAGCCGTCGAGCACCTTGGCGAGCCCCTCGCGGGCGTCGACGGAACGCACCCGGATACGGGCGTTCGGGTCCAACGGCAGCTCGCGGCGGACCAGTTGGACGAGGGCCGCGTCGCGCTCGACGACCTGCTGGGTGGAGCGGGGGCGGGTCGCGGCGGTGTACCGGGCGAGGGTGAGGGCGCCGCCGCCGAGATGCACGGCGTGCACCGGTTTGCCGGACGGGGCGACGAGGTCGATGACATGGCCGAGGCGGCGCTGGTACTCGAAGGTGAGCCGGGCGGGGTCGTCGAGGTCGACGTGCGACTGCGGGGCGCCGTCGATGAGCAGGGTCCAGGCCCGCGCGCGCTCCCGGTCGGGGATCAGCTCGGCGAGTCCGCCGTCGACGGGTTCCACCACGGGTTCGACGGTGGCGGCTGCGCGCCGGGAGCTACGGGACCTTGCCATGCGCCCATTGTCGCAAGCCGGGGGCCGTCAGGCTCGCCCAGCTCGTCCGGCGCACCTCAGCGGCAGTTGTCCGCCGCCTCGATCAGCCGGGCCGCCTCTCCCAGCGCCGCCCGCAGCACCGCCGGGTCCGTCGCCAGGTCGGCCTCGCCGGGGGGCAGCAGCCAGCCCGACCCCTCCACCGGCGGCTCGGGGGTGAGCCGCAGCCCCCGACCGTCGGTCTCCGTACAGGTGCTGCCCGGCACGTCCCACGCGGCGGCCGTCCCCGGCGGGACCAAAAAGCCGAGGGTGTCTCCCCCGTCGTCGTGCAGTACGGGCCCCACCGCGTCCCCGGCGCCGCGCCGCAGGATGTCGACCGCCTCCAGCCCCTGCCGGGTCGGCACCGTGACGAGGTCGCAGCCGACCTCCGGGACCGGTGGCGCGCTGCACTCCGTCAGCGGCGCACACACCTCGATGCTCTGGCTGGTCTCCATCCCGGCCTCCACCACGGAACCCCTCCTCGGACAAGCGGCTCGGGAGTCGGGCGGCTCCCGGTCCATGGAGTTCAACGCGCGGCGGCGTCAACGGCTACGGCACAAGTCAGCCGCAAAGGATGGCAGTTCATGGCAGATCGTGGATGAGATATCCGGTTTGTAGCCAAACACTGCGTGGCGGGTCCGATACAGCAGGTACGTTCTTGCCCGCCGGAACCAGGGTGACGACAGTGACATACCACTCAACTCGCCACGGGTCCGGCATGGTTCGACGGTTCGCACGAGAGGACCCGGCCATGGCGACGTCAAAGGTGACCTCGTCCCAGTCCCCCAGGCCACCGCGGCCGAATCTCGCGTTCCGGGAGTTGCGCGGACAGCGCTCCCCGGCCGAGTTCGCCGCGGCGGTACGACGGGCCGCGCGCGAGATCGGCGAGCGGGTCAGCTGTGACGCGCGCTATGTGGGCCGGGTCGAGGCGGGCGAGATCCGCTGCCCCAACTACGCGTACGAACGGGTGTTCTTGCACATGTTCCCCGGCCGCACGCTCACCGACCTGGGCTTCGCGTCCCGGGCGTCCGTACGCGGACGCGGGGCGCGCGCCGCCGAGGACGCGCCCCCGACACACGTCACGAGACCCGCGTACGCCGCGGGTGGCGCGGCGGGTGAGACATGGGGGGCGTACGAGCCGTATGACCCGCAGAACCCGTACGAGACGCACGACAACTACGAGGAGAGCGACGTGCTGCGTCGCGCATTCATGACCGGCGGGGGCGCCACCGTGGCCGTCGCCTCACTGGGCACGATCGGGCTCGCGCCCGCCGCCGCGGCGGCGGACCGGCGCGTCCGGCGCGCGGGAGCCCCCCAAGCGGACGCCCTGGAAGAAGCGGTACGGCGGATCCGGCTGCTGGACGACCGGCACGGCGCGGACGGGCTGTACCGGCGCGCGGCGACACCGTTGCGCGCCGCCTACGCGCTGCTGGACGCCGGTGCGACCCGGCAGACCACCGCCGACCGGCTGCACTCGGGCGCCGGTGAACTCGCCATCTCGGTGGGCTGGCTGGCGCACGACTCGGGCCGGTTCGACGACGCGCGCTCGCACTACGCGGAGGCGCTCGCGACCGCGCGAATGACCGGGGACGCCGGTCTGGAGTCGCACGCCTTCTGCAACACGGCGTTCCTCGCGCGGGACGCGGGGCGGCCGCGGGAGGCGGTGCGGGCCGCGCAGGCCGCGCAGCGGGTCGGGCGGCCGCTCGGGTCCGCCCGGCTGATGTCGCTGCTCGCGCTGCGGGAGGCGGGCGGCTGGGCGGGCCTCGCCGACCGCGCCGGCTGCGAACAGGCGCTGGTCCGGGCCCAGGCCCTCTTCGAGCGAGGCCCCTCGGACGCCGACCCCGAGTGGATGAGCTTCTACGGGGAGGCCGAGCTGGAAGGCCTGGAGGCGCAGTGCTGGTCGACGCTGGGCGACTGGCCGCGGGCGGCACGGCACGCGCATCGGGCGGCGCAGCTCCAGGACCCGCACTTCACCCGGAACATCGCGCTGTACACGGCCGAACTGGCCGACGACCTCGCGCGCGGGGGCCGTCCCGACGAGGCGGCGGCCGCCGGGATGCGGGTGCTGGATCTGCTGGGACAGGTCCAGTCGTCACGGATCCAGTCGATGCTGGCGGGGACCACGCGCGTGCTGCTGCCGCACCGGCGGGCGTCAGGGGTGGGTACGTTCCTGGAGCGGCACGCTTCCTTGCCGCGCACGGCCTAGAGCGGGCTAGCCCGCCAAATGGCCCGTGTCGTTCCAGCTCTCGATCGCCGGCTCCCCGTACGCCCAGCCCAGGACCGACAGCGATGTCGGGTTCAGCCTGATCCGGGCGGCGAAGTCGAGCGGCAGGCCCAGCCACCGCGCCCCTATGGAGCGCAGCATGTGGCCGTGGGCGAAGATCAGGACGTCCCGGTCCGCCTCCCGGGCCCATGCCACCACCTCGTCCGCGCGGGCGGTGACCTCGGCCAGGGTCTCGCCCTCGGGGACGCCGTCGCGCCAGATGAGCCAGCCGGGGTTCACGGCCTGGATCTCGTCCGGGGTCATGCCCTCGTACGCGCCGTAGTCCCACTCGACCAGCGCTTCCCATGCGTCCGCGCGCTCGCCGAACCCGGCGAGTTCGCAGGTCTCACGCGCGCGTGACAGCGGGCTGGTGCGCACCTCGACGCCCGGGAGGCCGTCCAGCGGCGGCCGGTGCAGGCGCTCGCCGAGGAGTTTGGCGCCCCGCCGGCCCTCCTCCAGCAACGGCACGTCCGTCCTGCCCGTATGTTTGCCCGCCAGGGACCATGCGGTCTGGCCGTGCCGGGCGAGCAGGATGCGCGGTGCCATGAGATGAAGGAACCTTTCGAGGAAAAAACCGGGCGGGCCGCACCCATCATCCCGCACCCTGTCCGGGGGCAACCCGTCGGTCGATCTCTGCGTCCTAGAGAGCCGGGGGCCCGCGCGCGGGGTCGAACACATACACCGTAAAGTGGTAAGACCGGGCAACCGGACGCCGCAACGAGAAGGGGGAGGCGATCGGATGCCGCACGCCGAGACACCGGGCAGCGAGACGGCCCAAGGTACCCGGCTGCGCTGGTGGACCGAGCTGCCGCTGATCCTCCTGGTGTACGCCTGCTACTCCGCGGGCCGGCTCCTGGCCCGGGGCGACGTCACCCACGCCGTCGACCACGGCCTGGCGATCCTGCGCGTGGAGAAGTTCCTCCACATCAACGCGGAGCACCCGCTCAACCGGCTGTTCACCCGCGAGACCTGGATCGGCGTACCGGCCGACTTCTGGTACGCGTCGCTGCACTACCTGGTCACCCCGGCGATCCTGATCTGGCTGTTCCGGTCGCACGCCGTGCGCTACCGCGCCGCCCGCACCTGGCTGATGACGTCCACGTTCATCGGTCTGATCGGCTTCACCCTGCTGCCCACCTGCCCGCCCCGCCTGCTCTCCCCGGGCCACGGCTTCGTCGACACCATGGCCCAGTACAGCTCGTACGGCTGGTGGGGCGGCGAGGCGAGCGCGCCGCGCGGCATGGGCGGGATGACGAACCAGTACGCGGCCATGCCGAGCCTGCATGTGGGCTGGGCGCTGTGGTGCGGGGTCATGCTGTGGCGGTACGGCGGGACGCGTATCGCAAAGGCCGCCGGTGTCGCCTACCCGCTGATCACCACGATCGTGGTCATGGGCACCGCCAACCACTACTTCCTGGACGCCGTCGCGGGCGCCGCCGTCATGGGCGTCGGGCTGCTGCTCGCACCGGTCGTGCTGCGGGCCGCGGACGGGGTCAAGGGGCGTGTGGCGACGGTTCTCACGCCTGCCACCGCGGGCACTGAGGCCGCACAGGCCTCAATTGTCAGTGCCGGATGCCAGACTTCCGCGGGTGAGCGAATTCCACGGCAGCGCGAGTCACGGATCGGAGCGGGAGCCGAGCCGAGTGCCTCTCCCACGGACGCGGGGGACGGCGCTCCGGCAGCAGCTCGCTGAGCTGCGCGGCCCCGACGTACCGGCCAAGGCGCTGGATGCCCGCGCCCTGGCCGCCCTCGCCGCGAACCCGGGCTGCAGAAGGCGCGCGATCCTCGACGGCGCGGGGGTGAACAAGGCGACGCTGGCGAGCGCGCTGGGCTCCCCGTCGGCGTTCGGGCAGTCGCAGTTCGCGCTCACCCGGGGCAACGCCTTCGAGGCCAAGGTCAAGGCCGACGGCGGCGCGGAACTGCTGCGGCTGGTGCACGAGAAGCTGGACCGCCACGCCGAGCCCCCCGTCGACGCGCGCGTGCCCGACCTCACCGCGATCGGCCCCGAGGGCCGTACCGCCCGTACCGCGCTGGCCCTGCGCGAGGCGACCGAGGCGTACGGCGCGTGGACGCTGCTCGACCACCCGATGCTCGCCCTCGACGTCGCGGGCTCCCCCGCCTTCTTGGAGCCGGACGCGGTGGTGGTGCACCCGGACGGCGGCTGGACCGTCGTGGAGATCAAGTCCTTCCCGATGCTGGACGGCTCGGCGGACCCGGCGAAGGTGGGCGCGGCGGCCCGACAGGCCGCGGTCTACGTGCTGGCGCTGGAGGAGGTCGCCGCCCGCATCACCGTGGCGGACGTCCCCGCCCCCGAGGTGGGCCACCAAGTCCTCCTGGTCTGCCCGAAGGACTTCTCCAACCTGCCCACCGCCTCCGCCGTCGACGTCCGCAAGCAGCGCGCGGTCACCCGCCGCCAGCTCGCCCGGCTCACCCGCATCCAGGACATCGCCGACGCCCTCCCCGAGGGCACCTGCTTCGATCCCGCGCGGCCCGCCGAGGAGCTGACGTCCGCCGTCGAGTCGGTCCCTGCGACGTACGCGCCCGAGTGCCTGTCCGCCTGCGAGCTGGCCTTCCACTGCCGCGACCGCTCCCGCGCGGCGGGCGCGGTGACGTCCCTGGGCCGGTCCGTACGGGCCGAGCTGGGCGCCCTGACCACGGTGCCGGACGTCCTGGCGGCCGCCCGCGGGGAGGCCGGCGACGCGGCCGATCCGACGGTCGCCGCCCTGCGCAGGGCCGCCACCCTGCGCGCGGAGGCCCTGGGAGCCGCCGCATGTCGCTGATCTCCACCCTCGCCCGCCTGGAAGCCGTCAGCACCGGCCGCGCCCAGCCCGCCGCGACCGTCCGCCACCGGCACCTCGCCGGCCGGCCCCTGGTCTTCGTGCCGCTCACCACCGCCGGTGAGGCCGGCGCCCCGCTCGGCGCGCTCGTCGGCACCGACCGGGACGCCCCGCGCCTGCTCGTCGTACCGCAGCCGCGCGACCGTGATCTCAGGTTCCAGTTCCTGGCGGAGCTGGCGGACGTCGTCCTGCCGTACGTGGACTCCTACGCCGAGGCGGTGGAGGCCGCCGAGCGCAACGAGACCGATCCGGAGACCGGCAAGCGGGTCAAGGTCGAGGTCGAGCTGTGCGCGGACGCCCCGCAGCTGATCGTGCCGAGCCGCGCGGGCATCGACTTCGTACGGCTGCTGGGGCGCTCCATGCGCTTTCGCCGTACGGCCGAGCAGGACCCGGAGGCCCCGCATCCGGCGCCCCCGCGTGTGCCGTTGCTGGGCCGGTGGCTGACCCACTTCGGCGAGCGGGCCCGCGTTCCCGGCTCCGCCCTGCTGCTCGCCGCGACCGAGCTGCTGTCCCGGCACTGGGCGACCGGCCAGTCCACCCTGGAGGACCAGCACCTGGGCGCGCTGCTGGCCTGGATCGACCCCCCGGCGGGCATGACCGGCGCCGAGGCGGCCCACGCGGCCGAGCTCGCCCGGGACGCCAAAGGCCAGCTGCTGCACCCGCCGGCCGGCCCGGCCACCGACCCGGCGTTCGACAACAAGCTGCTCGCCCCCGCCCTCGAGCGCTACGACCGCGCGCGTACGGCCCTGGCCGCCGCCGAGGACGGCCTGGAGGCGGACGAGCGGCTCGGTGAACTCACCGCCGCCGAGCGGGCGATCAGGGACCTCGTCGAAAGCCGGACCCGTCCCACCTGGGACGCGGTGTGGCGCGGCCTGGACCTGCTGCGGGAGCTGCCCGAGGGCGCGCGTGTGGAGGAGCGCTGGACCCGCGACCGCTGGTCGTTCACGTCCCACCGCGACCGGATCACCGCGGGCGAGCCCCCGCAGCCGCGCCGCGACGACGCGGTGACCGCCGCCAACAAGCTCGCCACGCGCGAGCGTGAGCAGGCCCGCCTCGAGGCGCAGGAGGCCCTCGACGACCCGCTGGTGATGGCGGGGCGGCGGCTGTCCGGGGAGGCGTTCGCGGGCGAGGTCACGGATGTCGTCATGACGTACAGCGAGGGCAAGCGCCCCAGCCCGCGCCCGCTCGTCACGCTCCGCACGGACGACCGGCCGCATCTCGGGGAGCGCGTGAAGGTGTACCGCTCGCTGGGCGGCAAGCCGCAGTCGGCCGAGTTCGTCGGCCACGACGGCGACGGCGTCGTGCTGCGCATCCTCGACAAGATGGGCCGCGGCAAGGAGCCCGAGCCGGGGTCCGTGCCCGAGAAGGGCGACCGGCTCTGCTTCACGCTCTTCGAGCACGAGCAGCGGGGCGGCGCGAAGCTCCCCGACCCGGAGAACACCCCGTGGACGCACGGCGGGCCGCCGGGTGAGGCCCCCCATGAAGCCGCCGACCCGCTGACCGCGGAGGACGTCCTGTGACCACCGTCTCCGAGCTCTTCGACCCCGGCGCGGTGGCCGCCGCAGCCACCGACGCGATCCTCGGCAGCACGCTGCACGGCGACGCGCGCGGTGTCGTCGTCGACTCCCCGCCCGGCGCCGGCAAGTCCACGCTGGTCGTCCGCGCGGCCCTCGAACTGGCCGACGCGGGCCGCCCGCTGATGGTGGTGGCACAGACGAACGCCCAGGTGGACGATCTCGTCCTCCGGCTCGCCGAGAAGAACCCCGAGCTGCCGGTGGGGCGGCTGCACAGCAGTGACGCCGACGCGTACGACAAGGCGCTGGACGAGCTGCCGAACGTACGCAAGTCGGCGAAGGCGGCCGAGCTGGCCGGGCTGCCGATCACGATCTCCACGGCCGCCAAGTGGGCGCACGTCAAGGTCGACGAGCCGTGGGAGCACGCGATCGTCGACGAGGCGTACCAGATGCGCTCGGACTCCCTGCTCGCCGTCGCGGGCCTGTTCCGGCGGGCGCTGTTCGTGGGCGACCCGGGCCAGCTGGACCCGTTCGCGATCGTGGGCAGCGAGCAGTGGGCGGGCCTGTCGTACGACCCCTCGGCGTCCGCGGTCACGACCCTCCTCGCGCACAACCCGGAGCTCCCCCAGCACCGCCTCCCGGTGTCCTGGCGGCTCCCGGCCTCGGCCGCGCCCCTGGTCTCGGCCGCCTTCTACCCGTACACCCCGTTCCGCAGCGGCACCGACCACGGCGACCGCGCCCTGTCCTTCGCGATCCCCTCGGACGGCTCGGGCCCGGACCGGGTCATCGACGAGGCGGCGGAGTCCGGCTGGGGCCTGCTGGAGCTGCCCGCCCGGCACACCCCGCGCACCGACCCGGAGGCGGTGCGGGCGGTGGCGACGGTGGTACGACGCCTGCTGGACCGGGGCGGCGCGGCGACCTCGGAACGCTCCCCGGACCCGTCCCCCCTCACCGCCGACCGCGTCGCCGTCGGCACGGCCCACCGCGACCAGGCGGCGGCGATCCGCGCGGCCCTCGCCGACCTGGGCGTCACGGACGTCACCGTGGACACGGCGAACCGTCTCCAGGGCCGTGAGTACGACGTCACGGTCGTCCTGCACCCGCTGTCCGGCCGCCCCGACGCCACAGCGTTCCACCTGGAGACCGGCCGCCTCTGCGTCCTCGCCTCCCGCCACCGGCACGCGTGCATCGTGGTCTGCCGGGCGGGCGTGGGCGACCTCCTGGACGACTACCCGTCGACGGAGCCGGTGCAGCTGGGGACGGTGGTGAAGTTTCCGGACGGCTGGGAGGCGAACCACGCGGTGCTGGCGCACCTGGCGGAGCACCGGGTGGTGTGGCAGCCCTGACCCACTCCTCGCAGCCCACTCCGCACGCGCCGACGCCCACCCGCCGGGCGGAGCCCGGCACGCCGCCGGAGGCGGCCGATGAATACAGCCCGGACGGCTGGGAGGCGAACCACGCGGTGCTGGCGCACCTGGCGGAGCACCGGGTGGTGTGGCAGCCCTGATCCTTACGGGGCCCTTGCGCGGGCGCGCGACAATGGACGATGGCCCGCTTCCCGACGGAGGGGGCATCAGCGACGTACGAGGAGGAGAAGACATGGCGGAGCCCACGCCGCGTCGGAACGAACCGCGGCTACGCCCCGCGCCCCTGCTCTTCGAGCCCGCGCAGGCGGCCGCCGACCCGGAGCACTTCTTCGACCTGGAGTCCATCGACGACCCCAGGGCGCTGCTCACCCGGGCGACGGAGCTGACGCAGGCCTTCCGTGCGGCGACGGACCGTGCCGTGGAGTTCCAGGCGATGGCCGCGGCCCAGCTGGCCGACCCCCGGCGTTTCGACCGGCTGACGCCGGCGGACATCGCGGAGCGGGCCGAGTGGACCGAGGACTATGCCAAGAAGATGATCGAGTTCGGCCGGGACCTGATGCGCGGGACGGCCGAGGGTGCGGCGGAGAAGGGGCTCGCCGACCCGGCGTGAACCGACCCGCGTTCCGGCATATGCCAGGCGGGCAAGATACCCCTCCCCACCCCCTCCTGTCCCGATTTCCGGCAACCCTCAGAGACGGACCGCTCACGCCCGGTACATCTGGATGCATGAGCGACACACGCATCGAGCCGTTCTCCGACCGCTCCGACGTCTGCGGGGTCACTGCGGACGGTGCGGCCTGGCTCGCCTCGGCAGAGACGTATCCGCGCAGCACGCTCGCCCTGTGGGAGGAGTGCCCGGACGCCCCGGTGGTGCTGCCGTGCGGCGCCTCGTTCGACGTCGTGAGCGCGCCCGCCATCTTCGGGCGCCGGATGCTCGACCGGCTATGGGGCGACGGGCCGGGGTCGGGGCCGGTGGCGATGTTCCGGGGCCGGATGCTGCTGTTCGCGGCGCCGGGCACCGCATATCGGCTGCCGTCGCTGCTGCAGTGGGAGGAGTGCGGCCGCACGGGCGCGATCCCGCCGCTGCTGTGCCACGGCAACGGCGACGCGGTGACGCTCCCCGCGCCCCTGCCGACACGCACCGCGCCGACCGCGTTCGACAGCCGCTGGCTGGTCGCCCCGGACACCCGTCACCCCTGGTTGCCGGGCCCCGAGATCCTGCTCTGGGCAGCCGTAAGGGCGGCCCGCGCGGCCGTGCGGATATCGATTTTTCCCCCGGCCGATCAGGATGCTAAGGTCTACGACGTCAGCAGGCGCCGCTAGCTCAGTTGGTTAGAGCAGCTGACTCTTAATCAGCGGGTCCGGGGTTCGAGTCCCTGGCGGCGCACAGACGAACGAGAAGCCCCTCGCGGAAGCGAGGGGCTTCTTGTGTACCGCCGTCCTCCTGCTCCGCTACGGCGTGATCTTCACCGTCCACGCCCCGGAGACCGTCCGGCCCTCCACCTCCACCCGTACGTCGTCCCCCGGGACCGTGAAGGACTCGCCCAGGCTGACCGGAGCGTCCGCCAGGGGTGGGTAGACCGAGGCCTCCCAGCAGGCCTCCGTGTGCGGGTGGGCGTCGATGACCTGGATCGGGCCGCCGCCGGATGCGGCGCCGGCGCGTACCCGGTAGACCAGGACCCCTTCCTTGCAGGTTCCCGCGTCGTTGCCGGCCGGGCCGCGGGCCTCGATGGCGAGGGCGGTCTCGGGTCCGGTGCGGACCACCGCCAGCTTGGTGCCGCGCCCCAGGCCGAAGGCGGAGCGGCCCGCGACCGGCACTCCCGGCCCCGCCCCCAGCGGTTCCAGCGTCAGCCGCGTCGGCTTGCCCACGCACGCCACCTGCCGCGGGTCCAGCCACCCCAGCTTCCACTTGTGCCAGCCGAACAGGTCGGGGGCCAGCCCGAACTGGCTGCCCATCAGGTCCCAGTCGCCGACGTACGTGTCCCAGTCGCCCTTGCCGTCGACGGGGCGGTGGTAGAGATCCGGCAGGTCGAAGACGTGGCCGGTCTCGTGGGCCAGGACGAGGCGGTCCGGCGGGTGCTGTTCGAACACCGTGACGACGCGGCGGATGTCCGTGCCGTCGGCCCGCATCGGGGTGTCGAGGTTGACGACCTTCGTGGCGTCCGAGTCCACACCGGGCGCGTCCGGATCGGCGACGAAGTAGACGACGTCGTAGCGGGAGAAGTCCACCTGCCCGTCCGCGGCGGCCAGCGCGTCGCGCAGATAGGCGGCGCGGTACGACGCGTTCCAGTCACGCTCTATGACGTACGACGTCGACGGCTTCGGCATCCGGATCCAGTTCCGCAGCGGATGCGGGCGCAGCGTGAACCTGCCGTAGGAGGCCTGTTCGAAGAAGCGGCTGGTCGCGGGGAAGTGGTCGGCGGCGAGCTGGTCAGGGGTGGTGCGCGGGGTCGCGTCCGGGAAGGACAGGAACACCATCACCGCGTCCAGGGTGCGGGTGGGCCGCGGATAGGCGGCGTTCCAGGTGTCGACGCCCTCGGAGTGGTGCGCCTCGGTGCGGGTGAGCGCGCAGGCCGCCGCGGAGAACGGCTCGGCGACCGACGGGCCGGTGATGAGGGAGGTGGCGGCCAGCGCCGACATCGTGGTGAACACCGCCGCGGTGCTGCGCAGTCGGGGGCGCGGGAAGGGGCGCGGCACGGGGACCTCCGGATGCGGTTCACGGGACACCGCACCCAGCCTGTGTGAGATTGTCGTACTACGCCCTGTTTGTCTGCACCAGAAGAGTGAGTCAGCCGAAGAACCGTCAGAATCGACACCCCGAATCGCTCACGGAACGTCACACCTGGTCGGGCGGCTCAATAAGCCGTCCAGGTGCGGGCAGAAACGATCTGTCAGAAGGGCCCGTTGTTCCGGGACACTGGGGAGTGGCTGGAAGGGGTGGGGGCCAGCCTCTATGATCGGCACACTTTCCTGCACGGACAGAGATCGAGTGCACTGCGGGAGCGAACGGTGAGCGGAACCTCCGAAGGGCCGGCGCCCGCGACAGACCTCGACCGGGCGGCCGTCACAGACAGTGACTTCAACACGTCTTCTCGTACCGAACCCCAGGCGGGCCCGACGGCGTACCGGTCGGCCTTCGTGGCCGCGCCGCTCGCCATGGCCGTCGTCGACCGCGAGGGGCTGGTCGTCAGCGCCAACGGCAGCCTCGGCGCACTCCTCGGCTGCGCGCCCGAGGGGCTCGTCGGGCGGCTCGCCGCCGATCTGGTGGACCTGGCCTCCGACGCCCGTACCTGGCACGCCTACCAGGAGGTGCTGCGCGGCCGGCAGGCCCGGCTGAGCTGCACCCGGCGGCTGAAGAACCCCGACGGCCAGTACCTGTGGACGCAGGTCACCGTCGCGCCGCTCGGCACGGGTGAACCCGGGGTGCTGCTGTCGGTCGCCGACGTCAGCTCCCAGCGTGAACTCCAGGCCCGGCTGCGGCACTTGCAGATGCACGACCCGGTGACCCGGCTGCCCAACCGCACGCTGTTCTTCGAACGGCTGTCGGCCGCACTGGAGGCGGAGGCGTACGAGCAGGGCGGCACCGGCCGGATCGGCCTGTGCTATCTGGACCTCGACGGCTTCAAGGCCGTCAACGACACACTCGGGCACCGCGTCGGCGACCGGCTGCTGGCCGCCGTCGCGGAGCGGTTGACGCGATGCGCGGACGAGGCGGGCCTCACCCGGGGCAGCACGCCGCTGGTGGCCAGACTCGGCGGCGACGAGTTCGCGCTGCTCGTCGAGGACTCCACCGGCACCGACCAACTCGCCGATCTCGCCGAGGCCGTGCTCAAGGCCGTGCAGAGCCCCTTCGACATCGCCGGGCACCGGCTGTCGGTCTCCGCGTCGATCGGCGTCGTCGAACGGCACGCGGCCGGCACCACCCCCACGGCCCTCGTACAGGCCGCCGACACGACGCTGTACTGGGCGAAGGCCGACGGCAAGTCCCGCTGGACACTGTTCGACCCGGAGCGCAACGCCCACCGCATGACCCGCCAGGCCCTCGCCTCCACCCTCCGGCCGGCCATCGAGCGCGGCGAGTTCACCCTCGAGTACCAGCCACTGGTCGGCATGGAGGACGGACGGCTGCGGGGCGTGGAGGCGCTGGTGCGCTGGAACCACCCGCAGTTCGGGATGCTGACGCCGAATCGGTTCATCGCACTGGCCGAGGAGGACGGCTCGATCGTGCCGCTGGGGCGCTGGGTGCTGGCGACCGCCTGCCGCCAGGCCCGGCAGTGGCAACTCGACCACCCGGACGAGCCGCCGATCTTCGTCAGCGTCAACGTCGCGGTCCGCCAGGTGTGGGACTCCGACCTGGTCGCCGACGTGGCCGAGATCCTCGCGGAGACCGGCCTGGCGCCGGGGCTGCTGCAACTGGAGCTCACGGAGTCCGCGGTGATGGGCTCGGCGGGCCGCCCGCTCCAGGCCCTCCAGGCCCTCAGCGACATGGGCGTCCACATCGCCATCGACGACTTCGGCACCGGCTACTCCAACCTCGCCTACCTCAGCCGGCTGCCGGTCGCGGTCCTGAAACTGGACGGGTCCTTCGTCCGGGGCTTCCAGTACGAGGGGACCGGCGCCCCGCCCAACCCTGCCGACGAGGTCGTCGTCGAGGCGATGATCCAGCTCGCCCACCGGCTGGGGCTGACGGTCACCGCGGAGTGCGTGGAGACGTCCGCGCAGGCTTCCCGGCTGCGGCGGATCGGGTGCGACACCGGTCAGGGGTGGCTGTACTCGCGGCCGGTGTCGCCGGATCGTATCTCCGAGCTGATGGCAGGTCAGGCGGTCGGCAAACCCTAGCCGTCGGACGGCGGGTGAGCCGTAGTCGGCGGCCCTCGTCAGGCCGCCGGCAGGCCGTAGGCGTCGGCGAGCAGTTCGTACGAGCGCAGCCGCACCGCACCACTGTGCGCGTGAGACGTGATCATCAGCTCGTCGGCGCCGGTGCGCTTCTGGAGGTCGTCGAGGCCGGCGCGGACCTCGTCGGCGGTGCCGTGGACGACGTTGGAGTTCCAGGACGTGGCGAAGTCCCGTTCCACGGGGCTGAACTCGTAGGCCTCCGCCTCCTCCGGGGTGGGGACGAGGCCGGGGCGGCCGGTGCGCAGCCGGATCATGTTGAGGCTCGCGGCGAGCACCTGGCGGCGGGCCTCCTTCTCGTCGTCGGTGGCGAGGGCGGAGACGCCGATGAGGGCGTAGGGCTCGGCGAGGATCTCGCTCGGGCGGAAGGCCTCGCGGTAGAGATCCAGGGCCGGGATGGTGTTCTGGGCCGAGAAGTGGTGGGCGAAGGCGAAGGGCAGGCCGAGCTCGGCGGCGAGGCGGGCGCTGAAGCCGGAGGAGCCGAGCAGCCAGATCGGCGGGCGGTGCGGGGACTGGACGCCGCCGGGGGACGTCGACTGGATCGGGCCGGGGACCGCGTGGATACGACGGTAGGGGTGGCCGTCGGGGAAGTCGTCGTCGAGGAAGCGGGTCAGCTCGGCGAGCTGCTCGGGGAAGTCGTCGGCGCCCTCGTGGAGACGGTCGCTGCGGCGCAGGGCGGCGGCCGTGGCGCCGTCGGTGCCGGGGGCGCGGCCGAGACCGAGGTCGACGCGATGCGGGGCCAGCGCCTCCAGCGTGCCGAACTGCTCCGCGATGACCAGCGGGGCGTGGTTGGGCAGCATGACGCCGCCCGAGCCGAGGCGGATGCGCTCGGTGTGGGCGGCGAGGTGGGCCAGGATCACGGCGGGGGACGACGAGGCCACGCCGGGCATGGAGTGGTGCTCGGCGACCCAGTACCGGTGGAACCCGCGCGACTCCGTCAGCTTGGCGAGCTCGACGCTGGTGCGCAGCGCCTCGGTGGCGGTGTGCCCGGCGCCCACCGTGACCAGGTCCAGTACGGAGAGGGGGACGGGGGCGGTGCCGTGTGCGGTGCCCCGGGTCTCGTCTGACGTCACGGTGTGTGCCTCCTGCTTCCGGCCGTGCGCTGTCCGTCCGGAGGTAACAGGAGGCGGGCTCCGGTTTATTCCCGGTCAGGTGGTGGGCTTCTCCCATACCTTGACGGTGAGGTTCACGATGCCGGTCCCGGGATTCGTGGAATCCACGGTGACCAGAGCGACCCGCCCGTCGCTCGTGATCAGGCAGACGCTACGGCCTTCGGCGACCGAGAGGTCCGACTGGGGTTTGGTGGTGGCCAGCAACTTGCACTCGCTGAAATCGGGCTCTTCCCCTTCGGGCACGAGTGCATAGTGGTTATTTACGAGCGTCGCCTTCGCGCCGTCAAAACCGTAAGGAAAGACATCGTCACCGCCGAGCGCGGGAGGCACGAGATCGAGATCGAATCCCGCCTGCTCTGAGAGCAGAGGACCCGCCCATTGCACCTCCGGCGATTCGGTGTGCTGCGGTGCCGCGTCACCGCCGCCGGCGCCGTCCGGCTCCTCGGTCTGTACGGCGGGCCCGGCAGCGGCCGTGACGGTCGCCGTGGCTGTCACCGTGGCCGTCTCCCGGACCGCGGCCGGTGACGTGACGCCCGCTGCCGGAAGGCCGATGAATCCGACCGCGAAGGTGAGGGCGCCGACGCCCGCGCTGATCAGCGCGGCGAACGTCTGCCATTTATGTGATGCCCCGGGCGGGCGCGGCGGGTACGGCGGCGGCGTGAATGACGACATGCGAATCCCCCGATGATGGTGCAGGCCGCAATTGTCGCGCCGCCGCCGTCACCTCGTCGGCGGAATTCACACATTCCCTGGTGAAGGGAATTCCCGCCCGTCACACCTGCACGATCGGTTCCTTCGTGAACAGTGCTCCCAGCCTCGGTGCGTTCACGCGGCGGTCCGCGAGGCGGAGGCCCTCCCAGACCGTTACCTGGTTGGCGGTGAGGACCGGCTTGCCGAGTTCCTTCTCCAGGGCGGGGAGGTGGGCGACCGTGTGCAGGGCGGTGTCGGGGAGCAGGAGGGCGTCCGCGTCCGGGGTGTCGGCCTGCCTCGCCAGGGCGAAGACCTCCGCCTCGCCCCAGGTGCCGACCTCGGCCGCCGTGATGATCCCGGCGCCCTTGACGCCGGTCACCTCCAGGCCGCCGGCCCGCAGGAAGTCCGCGAACATCGCGGCCACGTCGTCCGGGTACGTCGCCCCGACCGCGACCCGGCCGGCCTTGATCTCCTGGGCCGCGTGCACGAAGGCGAAGGACGTCGAGGACGCCGGCATGCCCGCCGCCATGGCCAGGCCGCGGACCTGCTCGTGGGCGCCCTCCCAGCCGTGGACGAAACTGCCGCTGGTGCAGGCCCACACCACGGACTCGGCGCCGCCCATGCGCAGTTCCTCGACGCCGGCCGCGAGCCGTTCGGGCGAGCCCATCTCCAGCAGTGCGTCCTCGCGGTGGGCGTCCTCGCCGATGTCGGTGTGCACCACGTCGACCCGGATGTCGCTGCCCAGGAGTTGCTCGATGCGCGGATAGTCGTCCTCGGCGGAATGGCCCGGGTAGAGGAGTCCGAGTGCGGTCATGTCCAGCCTTCCTGCTGCTGTTCTTCGTCGGGCAGTACCGGTCGCAGGGGGCCCGGACGCGCCGCCGGATCGATCAGCGCCTGATAAGGCCCCATGGCCCGGGTACCCAGTCGGCGCAGCGCCGCCCACATCGTCACCTGGTTGGCCGAGATCACCGGCAGGCGCAGTTCGGCCTCCAGCTGCGGGATGACGTCGTACGTCGGGAGGTTGGTGCAGCTGATGAACAGGGCGTCGGCGTCCCGGCGTACCGCCTTGTGCGCCATGGCGACCACCTCGCGGTACGGCACCTTCCAGATGTGCCTGGTCAGGCCCATGAAGGCGCAGCCGGTGACGGTGACGCCCGCCTCCGCGACGTACTCCTCCAGCGAGCGGGTGACCGAGACGGTGTACGGCGTCACCAGGGCGAGGCGGCGCACGCCCAGCTCGGTCAGGGCTTCGAGGAGGGCCCCGGACGTGGTGACGGACGGGACCTCGCCCGCCCTCGTCATCGCCTCGCACATCGCGCGTTCGCCCGCGATGCCGCCGACGAAGCTGCCGGAGGTGCAGGCGTAGGCGACGACCTCGGGGGTGATGGCGTGCAGGGTGCGGACGGCGTCGTGCAGCGTCTCGTGCTCGCTGACGAGACGGGCCAGGTCGAGGCTGACCTCGACGGGCACGTACGGCGTCCTGGTCAGATGGAGCGAGATGTCGTCCGGGACCCAGCGCCACAGTTCGCGGTCCAGGGCGAAGTCGAAGGGTGCCACGACGCCGACACCGCGCTGGGGGCGCGGTCCGCCGAGAAAAGAGAGGTCCATGGCAGGCACCGGCCTCACGGTGAGAGACGGGGGGACAACGGACCGTGCGCGCGCCCGTGTTGACGAAGGTAGGTTCGGGTGCGAGCGTGGTCAATCCGCGCATGTCAGACGCCCGTGGAGGAACGGCTTCGCATGACCTCCCCCACCCTCCTCGTCCTGGACGCCGATCCCCTTCCCCGCCTCGGCCGCCTCACCGGTCGCGTCCGCATCGAGCACGCGGACGCGTCGACGCTGGCCGAGCGGCTGCCGTCCGCCGATGTGCTGCTGGTGTGGGACTTCACCTCGCACGCCGTACGGCACGCCTGGCCCGGCGAGGGTCCGCGGCCGCGCTGGGTGCACACGGCGAGCGCGGGTGTGGACCATCTGATGTGCCCCGAACTCGCCGCGTCCGACACGGTGGTGACCAACGCGCGCGGGATCTTCGACCAGCCGATCGCCGAGTACGTCGCGGCCCTCGTGCTGGCGATGGCGAAGGATCTGCCGAGGACGCTGGAGCTCCAGTGGGAGGGCGTCTGGCGGCACCGGGAGTCCCGTCGGGTCTCCGGGACGCGGGCCGTGGTCGTGGGCTCCGGGCCCATCGGGCGGACGATCGCCCGCATGCTCAAGGCACTTGAGGTGACGACCGCACTGGTCGGGCGCACCCCGCGCACCGGCATCCACGGCCCCGACGATCTCGACCGGCTGATCGCCCGCGCCGACTGGATCATCGCGGCGGCTCCGCTGACCGAGCAGACGTCCGGCATGTTCGACGCGCGGCGGTTCGGGGTGATGCAGCCCTCGGCCCGGTTCATCAACATCGGGCGGGGCGGCCTGGTCGTCGAGGACGCGCTGGCCGAGGCGCTCAGGCGCCGGTGGATCGCGGGCGCGGCGCTGGACGTCTTCGAGCACGAACCCCTGGGCCCCGACAGCCCGTTGTGGCAGGTGCCCGATCTGATCGTGTCCCCGCACATGAGCGGGGACACGGTCGGCTGGCGGGACGAACTCGGTTTGCAGTTCCTGGAGTTGTACGAGCGGTGGGAGGCGGGCAAGCCACTGCTGAACGTGGTCGACAAGAAGCGTGGATACGTACCCGGACACTGACCTGGGGGTGTGCATGAGGGACCTCACCGCGCTCGGCGCCGTGGAGCTCGTCGAGGGGTACCGCAGGGGCGAGTTCAGCCCGGTGGAGGTGACCCGGGCGGCGCTGGAGCGGGCCGAGGAGATCCAACCGGAGGTCAACGCGTTCGTGCGGCTGACCGGCGAGGAGGCGCTCGCGCAGGCGCGGGAGTCGGCGGACCGCTGGCGGCGCGGGGAGCCCGCCGGGCTGGTGGACGGGGTCCCGGTCACGGTGAAGGACATCCTGCTGATGCGCGGGGCGCCGACCCTGAAGGGGTCGAAGGTGCTGTCGGAGAAGGGCAGTTGGGACGAGGACGCGCCCTCCGTCGCCCGGCTCCGGGAGCAGGGTGCCGTGTTCCTCGGCAAGACCACGACCCCGGAGTTCGGCTGGAAGGGCGTCACGGACTCGCCGCTGTCCGGCGTCACCCGCAACCCGCACGATCCGACCCGCACCGCGGGCGGCTCCAGCGGCGGCGCCGCGGCGGCCGTGGCCCTCGGCGCGGGCCCCCTCGCCCTCGGCACGGACGGGGGCGGCAGCGTCCGTATCCCGGCCGCGTTCTGCGGGATCTTCGCGCTGAAGCCGACGTACGGCAGGGTGCCGCTGTACCCGGCGAGCGCGTTCGGCACCCTCGCCCATGTCGGGCCGATGACCCGGGACGCGGCGGACGCGGCGCTGATGCTGGACGTCATCGGGGCGCCGGACGCCCGGGACTGGTCGGCTCAGGGGCCAAGTGCCGTGTCCTACCGGGATGTTCTCCAGGAGGGCGTCCGTGGTCTGCGGATCGCCTACTCCCCTTCCTTCGGCGGCCAGGTCCGGGTGCAGCCGGGCGTCGCGGCAGCGGTCCGGCGCGGTGTCGAGGAGTTGGCGCGGCTCGGTGCCTATGTCGAGGAGGCCGACCCGGACTTCGCGGACCCGGCGGACGCCTTCCACACCCTGTGGTTCAGCGGGGCGGCCCGGGTGACCCAGCAGTTCGGGCCGCACCAGCGGGAGTTGCTCGATCCCGGGCTGCGGGAGATCTGCGGGCTCGGCGCGCGCTACAGCGCGCTGGACTATCTCGCCGCCGTCGACGTCCGCATGGACCTCGGCCGCCGGATGGGCCGCTTCCACGAGTCGTACGACCTGCTGGTGACGCCCACCTTGCCGGTCACAGCGTTCGAGGCGGGCGTCGAGGTGCCGAAGGGCTCGGCGTATCGGCGGTGGACGGGGTGGACGCCGTTCACCTACCCGTTCAACATGACCCAGCAGCCGGCCGCGTCCGTCCCGGTGGGGGTGGACGGCGACGGGCTGCCGGTGGGACTCCAGATCGTGGCCGCCCGGCACCGGGACGACCTGGTGCTGCGGGCGGCGCACGCCCTGGACGGGTTCACGCCCGCCGGAAACTGAGGGTCTCCCCCGCCGCCCCCGTCCGCCAGAGGTCGTTGCAGGCCTCGGCCATCCGCTCCAGTCCCTCCGTCACCTGTCCCCAGACGATGCCGGGCACCCAGCCCACGTCACCGTTGAGGAGGAGGTTGTTGCGCTCGTAGAAGAGGGCGAGGTCGACGACCGTGGTCCCGGCGTGGACCTCACGGTCGTAGCCGTAGGCCTGGGTGCCCAGTTCGGTCCCGGCGAAGGCGAAGTAGCAGAGGTCGCCGGGGATGGGCGTGACGGTGGGGTTCTCCAGCGGTGGCTCAGACGGTGCAAAGGGTGGGAACAGGGCGTAGATCTCGTTCCGGGCATACTTCGCGTGGTAGACGTCGCCGGCGAGCGGGAGGGCGTCCCAGACGGCCGCGCAGGTCAGCGGCGCGCGGTCGTCCAGCAGCTTTGCCGTGACGCTGATACCCCGCTTGACCAGCGAGACTTCTATGTAACGGTCAGCCATGCACTCCATGGTGCATACATCGCATGCTCTCGGGTAGCCGCGCCGCCATGGCTCCACCAATAGGGAACGAGAAACACACACCCGGAACCACACGCCGATCGCTGCTCGCGGGGGTGGCGGCGCTCGGTGCGCTGGGGACCGCCGGCTGCTCGCGGGTGGCCACGGCCTCGACGACGGCCGGCGGTGATCTGCTGGACCGGATGCGGGCGGCGGGGGTGGTCCGGCTCGGTATCGCCGGTGAGATCCCGTTCGGCTACATCGACAGGAACGGCGAACTGACCGGCGAGGCGCCCGAGCTGGCCAAGGCGATCTTCAAACGGCTGGGGGTGGACCGGGTCCAGCCGGTGCCGACCGAGTTCGGCTCGCTCATCCCGGGTCTCAACTCCCAGCAGTTCGACGTCGTCGCCGCCGGGATGTACGTCAACCCCGAGCGCTGCGAGCAGGTCATCTTCGCCGACCCGGACTACCAGATGCTCGACTCCTTCATCGTCCGCAAGGGCAACCCCAAGGGGCTGCACACCTACCAGGACGTCGTCGAGAAGAAGGCCAAGTTCGCCACCGGGACCGGGTACGCGGAGATCCAGTACGCCGTGGACGCGGGGTACGAGGAGAGCGACATCCTGATCGTGCCGGACCAGGTCGCCGGGCTGAACGCCGTGGAGGCCGGCCGGGCCGACGTGTTCGCCGGTACGGCGCTCACCACCCGTGAGGTGGTGAAGAAGTCCGCCAAGGCCGAGGCCACCAAGGCCTTCGCGCCGCTCGTGGACGGCAAACCGCATGTGGACGGCGGCGCGTTCGCCTTCCGGCCCACCGAGACCAGGCTGCGGGACGCCTTCAACGTCGAGCTGCGCAAGCTCAAGAAGAGCGGGGAGCTGTTCCGCATCCTGCGGCCCTTCGGGTTCACCAAGGCCGAGATGACGGACCTCACGGCGAAGGAGCTCTGCGGCGGATGACTTCAGGACTCTGGGAACTCGTCCTCAAGGGCGTGTGGGTCACCATCCAACTGCTCGTCCTCAGCTCGCTGCTGGCGGGTGCCGTCTCCTTCGTGGTCGGCATCGCGCGTACCCACCGGCTGTGGATCGTGCGCTTCCTCGCGGGCTTCTACACCGAGGTGTTCCGCGGGACCTCGGCCCTCGTGATGATCTTCTGGGTGTTCTTCGTGCTGCCGCCCGCGTTCGGCTGGCAGCTGGTCCCGCTGTGGGCGGGCACGCTGGCGCTCGGGCTGACGTACGGCGCCTACGGCTCGGAGATCGTGCGCGGGGCCCTCACCGCGGTCGACCCGGCGCAGAAGGAGGGCGGTATCGCGCTCAGCTTCACTCCCTGGCAGCGGCTGAAGCTGATCCTGCTGCCGCAGGCGGTGCCGGAGATGATCCCGCCGTTCTCCAACCTGCTGATCGAACTGCTCAAGGGCACCGCCCTGGTGTCGATCATGGGCATGGGTGATCTCGCGTTCAGCGGCAACCTGGTGCGGCTCGCGTTGCAGGAGAGCGCGGAGATCTACACGTATCTGCTGGTCATCTACTTCGTGATCGCCTTCGCCCTCACCCGGGTGATGCGCGGCCTGGAGAAGAAGCTGAAGGCGGGCGTCGGGAAGGCTCCGACCCGCGGGATGTCCCCGCAGCAGGAGCTGAAACGGCCCGAGACCACAGGTGTCGGAGGTGGTGTCGCGTGAAGTGGGACTGGGGAGCGGTCGGCGACTTCATGCCGCAGTTCTGGGACGGTCTGCTGGTCACCCTGCAGGCGCTGGCCCTCGGCTCGGTGATCTCCTTCGTGCTCGGCCTGGTGTGGGCGCTGCTGATGCGCGCGCCGACCCGGTGGGTGACCTGGCCGGTGGGCGCGGTCACCGAGTTCGTGCGGAACACACCGCTGCTGGTGCAACTGTTCTTCCTCTTCTACGTGCTGCCCGAGTGGGGCTTCACGTTCTCCGCGCTGACCACCGGCGTCTTCGCGATCGGCCTGCACTACTCGACGTACACCATGCAGGTCTACCGGGCCGGCATCGAGGCGGTGCCCGTCGGCCAGTGGGAGGCCGCGACGGCGCTGAACCTGCCGGTCGCCCGGACCTGGCGGGTGGTGATCCTGCCGCAGGCGATCCGCCGGGTCGTGCCGGCACTCGGCAACTACGTGATCGCGATGCTCAAGGACACGCCGCTGCTGATGGCGATCACCGTCCTCGACATGCTCGGACAGGCGCGGCTCTTCTCCCAGGAGCACTTCCAGTTCACCGAGCCCCTGACCGTGATCGGCGTGGCCTTCATCCTCATCTCCTATCTGGCCTCCCTCCTCATGCGAGCCCTGGAGCGACGTCTTGTCCACTGACATACAGCCCGAGCAGAACCCCCTCGACAAGCGCGGTACCGGCGAGCTGATCCGGCTCGACCAGGTCACCAAGCGGTTCGGCGACAACACCGTCCTCGACCATCTCGACTTCTCCGTCGAGGCCGGAAAGCACGTCACCCTCATCGGGCCGTCCGGATCGGGCAAGACCACGATCCTCCGGCTCCTGATGACCCTCACCAAGCCGGACGAGGGCACCATCACCGTCGACGGACAGCGCCTCTTCCCGGCCTCCGACAAGGAGGTCCGCGAGGTCCGCAAGAAGATCGGCATGGTGTTCCAGCAGTTCAACCTGTTCCCGAACATGTCCGTGCTGAGAAACATCACCGAGGCCCCGGTCACCGTGCTCGGCCTCTCCAAGGACGAGGCGGAGGCGCGCGCCCGCGAGCTGGTCGACCTGGTGGGCCTGGCCGACAAGTGCGACGCCTACCCGGCGCAGCTGTCCGGCGGCCAGCAGCAGCGGGTCGCGATCGCGCGGGCGCTGGCGATGCGGCCGCAGGTACTGCTGCTCGACGAGGTGACCTCCGCGCTGGACCCCGAGCTGGTCGCGGGCGTCCTCGACGTGCTGCGGGACATCGCCCGCAGCACCGACATCACGATGCTGTGCGTGACCCACGAGATGAACTTCGCCCGGGACATCTCGGACCAGGTCCTGATGTTCGACTCCGGGCGGATCATCGAGGCCGGGGCGCCGGAGAAGATCTTCAGCGAGCCGGAGCAGGACCGTACCCGGGAATTCCTGAGCGCGGTGCTCTGACCAAAGGTCAATTACACCTTGTGAAGGCATCGATGCGCGAGGTAGGGGCGCTGGGTCTTGACTTTGGCATATGCCAGCGGGTCAGCGCCCCTGCTGAGAGGGATGGAATCTCGTCAACAGGCCCTCACTTCAAGCCTCTTGCCCGTTATCGTGGTAGGGATCGCTGTCCGGATTACGGCCCAACTGTAGAGCGACTTAGCGAGCGCAGGGGGAACCACCGTGGCGCTGAAGCACGAGCCGACCGCGCCGTACCACTCGGCCCAGGACGCGCTGCGCGTCCTGGAGGCGGTGGCGCGGCACACCACCGGAATCACCGACGCCCAGCTCGCCCGGCACACCAGCATCGAACCGGAGCGGCTGACCACCCTCCTTCGCATGCTGCGCCGCGAGGGCTACGTCGAGCAGGTCGCCGACGGCGCGTATGTTACGGGCGACGCCCTGACCCGCCTCGGCTCCGCCCATGAGCGTGACCAGGCGCTGCGCGAGACGCTCCAGCGCACGCTGGACCGGCTGCGCGACTCGGTCGGCGCGGCCGTGTACTTGAGCCGGTACGTGGACGGAGAGGTGCGGATCGCCCAGTACGCGGACGGGCCGACGATGCCGGTGGTCAACGAGTGGGCGGACTTCCGCTACTCGGCGCACGCGACGGCGATCGGCAAGAGCCTGTTGGGCCAGCTGGACCACAACAGCCGCCGCGACCATCTCTCCCGGCACAAGATGGCCCGCCTCACCTCCCGCACGATCACCAGCGACAAGCTGCTGCTGTCCCGTCTGGAGTCCCAGCCGCCCACCGTCCCCCACCTCGACCTCCAGGAGTACGCGGTGGGCACGGTCTGCGCGGCCGTCCCCATCACCGCCGGATCGTCGGTGGGCTGCCTGGCCCTCTCACTCCCGGTCGAGCACGCCCACCGGCTCCGTCAGGCGGCGGACGCCCTGAACCGCAACGCGGCCCCGGTCCTGCTCAGCCTGGCCATCTGACTCCCCTACCCACCGGTGGTCAGAAGCACCCCTCAGGACCAGGTAGTATTTTCTCTGTCGCCAGCCAAGGGAGCAAAACCCGAGGTCGGCGAGGGTCATGCGCCGCTAGCTCAGTTGGTTAGAGCAGCTGACTCTTAATCAGCGGGTCCGGGGTTCGAGTCCCTGGCGGCGCACTCTTGAAGGGCCTCTCGTGGGAGCGAGGGGCCCTTCGATGTTGTGCAGATCGGCTTGGGTCAGTCGGCGGTACGTCCGCTCGCCAGGTGGGCGCCACCACACCGGGTCCTCGCAGTGGACGCCCTCCCGCCTCAGCAGGGCTCGGTGGATCTTGTTCGTGGCCGTCACCGGCATCCGGTCCACGACCCGTACGAAACGGGGCGCCATCTTCGTGCCCAGGTCGGGCTGGGCGGACAGGAAGGCCGTGAAGCCCGACGCGTCGAAGCTTCCCGCCAGCGTCGCCATCACCTGGTCGCCGGTCACCGGGTCCGGGACCGCGTACACGGCGACGGCGCCGGCCCCCTCGTAGCGCGCGAGGATGTTCTCGATCATCGCGGCGGCCAGGTTCTCCCCGTCGACCCGGATGCGGTCGTCCGCCCGGCCCGCGAAGTACAGGAAACCGTCGGCGTCCCGGCAGAACAGGTCGCCGGTCCAGTACCAGCCGTTCCTGCGCCGCTCCTGCTCCGCCTCCGGGTTGCGCCAGTAGCCCTCGAAGGGATTCGGAGCCCGGTTGACCAGCTCCCCTATCGCCTCGTCCCCGTTGAGCAGCCGCCCCGCCGCGTCGAACACCGCCGCCGGGCACTCGGCCCGCGTCTCCGGGTCGAGGACGACGAGACCCGGCCCCGCCCGCCCCACCGCCCCGGCCGGCGTCCCCGGCGACCACTGCACCGCCGCCCCGCCCTCCGAGGACCCGTACCCCTCCACCAGCCGCACTCCGAACCGCCGCTCGAAGGCCGCCGCGTCCACCGCCCCCGCCTCCGTGCCGAAGCCGATCCGGAGCGGGTTGTCCCGGTCGTCCTCGCGCTCCTCGGTCGCCAGGACGTACTGCACGGCCCGGCCCACGTACGTGAAGTACGTCGCCCCGTACCGCCGTACGTCCCCCAGGAACCCCGACGCCGAGAACCGCCGCCGCAGCGCGACCCCGGCTCCAGCCGCGAGCGCGGGCGCCCAGTCGGCGATCACCGCGTTGCCGTGGAACATCGGCATGCAGATGTAGTGCACATCGTCGGCGCCGACACTGAATTGTTCGGCGAGTGAGCGTCCCGCCCCGGCCAAGCGCCCCTGGGAGCAGAGCGCGGCCTTCGGGGCGCCCGTCGAACCCGAGGTGAAGTAGAGGAGGAGGCGGTCGCGCGGGTCGGCCCGGGAGGGGTCCGGGCGGGCGCCCGTGTACGGGGCGAGCAGGACCTCGTACTCCTCGGAGTCGGTCAACAGCATGCGCACGCCGGGGAGTTCGAGGCCGCGGAGGAGCGGTTCGTACGTCCGGTCCGTGATCAGGAGGCGGCACTCGGTGTGCAGGATGTCCCGGGCCAGTTCGGGGCCGCGGCGGGTGGGGTTGATGCCGGCGACGGCGGTACGGGCGAGGGCCGCCCCGCTCAACCACAGTGGATATTCAGGGGTGTTGTCGAGCAGCACGCCGATGTGCGCGCCGCCGGACGGGAGCAGGTCGGCCAGCAGCGCCGCCCGGGCCGCCGCGCCCGCCGCCACCTCGTGATGGGTGAGCGTCCGCTCCTCGAACCACAGGCCGGGCCGGTGATCGCCCCACCGCCCCGCCACGAGTTCCGCGACCGTGCACGCCTTGGACTCCATGGCCGCGCACGGTAGCTGACGGACCCTCAGATGGGGAGGGTCATCACGGGGTCATCGTCACGCCGTCCACGACGACCGTGGTGGTCGAGTCGCCCCCGTCGTCGCCGAAGCCGAAGCCGAACTCGTCCGACATCTGGTTGAACGTGATCATGAACGCGATGCAGAAGCCCGCGACCAGCCCGAGGAACGCCAGCACACCGATCATGGACGCGGCGAGGGCGGTCCGGCGCGGGGCCTTGGCCGTGGCGATGACGGTGGCGCCCTCGGCGTAGTACACGGTGACGAAGTCGCCCTCCAGGACCGTCCCCGGGCCGTCCTCCTCCTCGAAGCGGACAGCACGGCCGTCGCGGGCGGTGAACTCGTAGACGTGGTGCAGCGTGGTGCTCACCGATGTGTCACCGCCGCCACCGTGGGTCGTCGTGTACGTCCGCAGACAGCGCGCCTCGGCCGTCAGCCCGCTGTTCCAGGCCCGGCGGAGCTGCATCGCGCGGCGCAGCAGCCGGTACGCCATGAACAGGACCAGGGCCAGGATGAGGCTGGGTGCGAGATAGAAGAAGAGCTCCATGGTGCTTCCCCCGAGGTCGGATACTGCTCCTCAGCGCCGACATGGTCATGACGGCGTGGAGGGAACCTACCCCGGGGGAGCGTCGGCCCAGCTCAAGCAAGGCTCAGAGAATCAGAACGTGACGTCCGAGCAGGCGTAGAACGCGTTGCCGGTGTCGGCGATCGTCCACACCGCGAGGATCACGTGGTGACCGCTCAGCCCGGACGGCAGGGTGCCGCTGTGGGAGAGGGTGGACGGGGGGCGCTGGCCGTTGTAGGGGACGGTCAGGAACGGGGTGAGGTTGAGGTCGGAGCGGGCCAGGTTGTGGTTCTGGTTCCAGCCCGGCTTGGTGACGTAGTACTTGAAGTCGGTGGTGGCGTGCATGGCGGTGAACTGCCAGCGGAACGTGTAGCTCTGGCCGCCCGTCACCTTGGTCGTCGGCCAGGCGCCACCCGTCGGCTTGGTGGGCGAGCTGAGCTGGCTGAAGCGGCTCACGCCGCCGTTGCACAGCGCCCCGTCGGCCGGTCCGGAGCCGGGGAAGCCCTTGGGGCCCTCGACGCTCTGCGGCTCCCACTGGATGTCGCCGCAGTTCGTCACCGTGCCGTTCTGGCAGAGCTTCTGCCTGCTGATGGGCAGGTCGGTGTAGCCGTGGCCGCTGGCGCCGCCGGAGGAGAGCACGAGGGCTCCGGCCGTGCTGAGGCCCAGCACGGCGGCGTACCACTTGGTCTTTTTGCGCATGCTGCCGCTCCCTGGAGAACGTGGGGAAGTTCAGTGAGGCGGTTCAGTGAGGCGTGCAGGTCTAGACCAAGTCCCAGATTATTGCTGACGCTTGAACATGTCCATACCAATCGGCGGACCTGTTCGACGGGTCGACTCGGCCCGTCACGCCCCCTGCTCCCCCCGCCCCGCGCAGAACGCCACCGTCAAGTCCTTGACCAGCGCCTTGCGTTCGTAGTCGTCCAGCTCCACCAGACCACGCATGGTCAGCCGGGTCACCGTGTCCTCCACCGAGTCCACGACCGACGTCAGCACGGTCGCCCGGTGCTGGGCGTCCAGCGCGGCGATCCGGCGGCGGTGCATCGCGGCGGCGACCTCGGGGGCGTACTCCACCCGAACCGGCTGCACCGAGAACACCTCGAGCCCCACCGGCGCCGCATCCGTCGCGACCAGCCGGGTCAGCGCGTCGGTGGCCGCGTCGACGGACGCCCGCGCCGAACCCGGCAGCTCCACCGGCACCCGCGGCAGCGCCGCCTCCACGCACTCGCGCAGATAGCTCTCGTGGTCCTCGACGCCCAGCGTGGCCCGCGCGGTGTCCCGCACCCGCCACACCACGAGCACGACCACCCGCAGCGCGACCCCGTTGCCGTCCGCGGCCGGCATCGGCTCACTGCGCCAGTGCCGCAGCCGTACGTCCACCCGGCGGCGCAGCAGCAGCGGGTTGACCCACATCAGGCCGGTGCGCCGGACCGTGCCCCGGTAGCGGCCGAACAGCCCGAGCACCCAGGCCCGTCCGGTCCGCCCGCGGGCCAGCCCGCCGAACCCGAAGAGTCCGAGCGCACCCGCGCCCGCGTACGCCGCCCACTGCACCGGACCGAGGCCGGCGCCCGCGTACTCCGGCAGCCGCAGCGCCTCCACCGCGAGCGTCGGCAGCGCGCCCGCCCACCAGGAGGTCGCGACACAGCCGGCCACCCCGCAGGCACCGGCGAGCACCCCCGCCGAGCCCGGCAGCACGCGCGCCGGGCGCTCGGCCAGCTCGGGGTCGACCTGGGGGGCGGGGCGCGGTGCGGGCCCGCCCGGGCGTCGGAAGCGGGGCTGCTCGCCGGTGCCCTGGCGGCGTCCGACGACCGCGGGGCTGAGCGGGACGGCCCCGGTCTCGGGGTCGTCGCGGAACAGCAGATGAACGGGGATCTCGGTGGTCGCCTCGTTCTGGATGAGCCGGGCCGGCCGGGAGACCGGCGTGGTCTCGGTCGGCCCCTCGGGTTCTTCCGTGGACGGTGATGGTGTGGTGGTGCTCATGGGTGCCTCCAGCCTCCGCGCCAGATGCGTCATGACAGTGGGTGGGTGTTCGGGTGTTGCGGACTGCGGGTCAGGTGGAGCGGGTCAGGTGGAGCAGGTCACGTCGTGCGGGTCACGTCGTGCGGGTCACTTGAACAGCCGCCGCCAGGTCTCCGGGCCCGGAGAGCCGTCCGCCGCGCCGCCCCGCCAGCCCTGGGTGCGCTGGAAGGCCTCCACGGCGCGGCGGTCCGCCTCGCCCCAGCGGGGGCCGGGACCCGTCGTGTAGTACTTGCCGAACCCCTTCTTCACCAGCTGCTTGCCGAGCAGGGTGACGTACGTGTTGTTCGCGCCGGGCCGGAAGTACGCCCGCCCGGGATAGCCGGGCACCCCGTGCGAGGAGGGTGCCGGCGGCCCCGCCGCGCCCGTGCGGATGTCGTTGCCCTTGCCCGTCACCAGCAGCGTCCAGGTCTGCGGGCCAGGGAGCCCGTCGGCGTCCTGGCCAGTCCAGCCCTGCGCCTGCTGGAAGGCCTGGGTGGCCCGCCGGTCGGTGTCCGTCCAGCGGGGTCCTGGGCCGGAGGCGTAGAAGCGGGCGGCGCCGCGCTCGACGAGCATGCGGCCCAGCTGGGTGACGTACTTGTTGTTGGCGCCGGGACCGAAGTACGCGGCGCCGGGGAACGGCACGTCGAGCGGCTCCGCCGGTTCGGTCGGCTCAGCCGGCCCGGCCGGTTTGTCGCCGCCCGCCGCGCCGGCCGCCAGGCCCTTGTAGCGGTAGGCGGTGTAGCGGGCCGAGTTGCTCCAGTACGCGTACGGGGTGGACTGCTTGCGGGCGCGCGGCGGGGTCTCCTCGTAGGCGATGTAGTAGGTGTGCGTGTAGTCGGTCCAGCCGCCGAAGATGACGACGTGCGAGCCCTTCTCGGGGTCGGCCGGGTTGTGGAAGAGCAGGATGTCGCCGGGCTGGAGGTCGTCCTTGGCGATCCGGACGCCGTACTGGTCGAGGCTGCCGGTCCATTCGTTGCCGGGCAGGTTCCAGGCCATGGAGACGAAGCCGGAGCAGTCCTGCCGGTAACCGTCGGACCAGTACTCCGACATGCTGTACGGCACCTGCGCGGCGACCCAGGTCTTGGCCCGCTTGATGATCGCGGCGCGGGTGGTGGCGGGGGCCTGGACGCCGGCGGGCCTGCCGCCCGGGCCGTGCAGCGGGGCCTTGCCGCCCTGGGGGGTGTCGGGCTCGTCACCTGCGGGAACGTTGGGGCGGGTGGGGTGGTCGGGGGCGTGGGGGGCGGCGAAGGCGGGGGCGGCCTGGGTCACGGCGATCGCCGCGGTGGCCGTCGCGGCGAGGACGACGGCCCGGTGGGCGGCCGGGTGGCGGCCGGTGCGGGAATGCGGCAGTACGCGCCTCCAGTGATCGCATCCGGGGCAGTCGCAGTCGCTCGCGGGATCGAACTCCTCGAACGCCGGTTCGCCGAATCCCGGAGTCTCCATGCGATTCCCCTCACACTCCAGCTGGAAATGTCCGCGATTGTGCACATTCGCCAGTTTCTCAACTGTCTTCCGGACGCGCATGTTGACGGTCCGAATGATGTACGCCCGCTACTCCGCCCCAGGTGGGAGCCCCCGCGAGTGGTCACGAGCACCCTCCGGCGTCCGGTAGAGTTCTCCAGGTCAGCAGGCGCCGCTAGCTCAGTTGGTTAGAGCAGCTGACTCTTAATCAGCGGGTCCGGGGTTCGAGTCCCTGGCGGCGCACAGACGACGAAGGCCTCTCGCACACGCGGGAGGCTTTCGCATCGGCGGTACAGCAGGGGCGGCCGGGGGTCCGGGGGTTGCCCCCGGGGGATGCGGCATCAGCGGGTCCGGGGTTCGAGTCCCTGGCGGCGCACAGACAGCGAGGCCCTCCGTGGAAGCGGGGGGCCTTCCGCATACCTGGTTGAACCGGACAGGCCTGGGGTCCGTATGAAACGACGGGTCACGATCGACTCACTTCGGCAACATTCGCGCACGACTGCCCACAACGGCTCCACACTCTCCCCACAGGCGCCACAATGAACGCGTATGACCGGTAAACACCGCGTTTCGCATCTTGCGATCATGACTGGCACCGTAGAAACCTGGTCCTTCAAGCTGCTGCGGATTCGCGGCAGTTGGGGGGTACGGAGCCGGTTGCCGACGTTGACGGGGTGAGGGACCCCGTTTCATAAGGAGATGCCGAGGGGGGCATCATGCAACCGGAAGGTCGCGGTTCCATGTCTATGGGTGTGGAGTATGTGGTGACTGCGGCCCACCACTGATACGCCTGTGAAGGTCGAGGGGGACTCGAGCAGGCGTAAGGAACCGACACAGCACGCGATGGCTCGCGTGTGGGGGGATGACTCATGACGTCGACGCCGACGGGCGCCCGGCAGGACTTCGACCCGTCTCAAACCACCCAGCTCAGGGTGGCCTCACAATCCCGGACGGGTACGTTTCGCCGGATCAAGAAGACGCTGCCGAAGTATGACTACGAGCACTACAGCAGGCTGGCCGGTCCCCTCACCCAGCCGGATCCGACCAAGCCGTACAAGGTGCAGTACCGCTCACTGATCTCGCAGGAGCCGCATCGCATCCGAGTGGCGCTGATGCTGGCCGCCGCGCCGGTGCTCTCCCTGGTCCTGCTGTTCTGGCTGCTCCAGCCCGAGCACTGGACCGAACGCGACTACCCCGCCTTCGACTTCCTGCCGGCCCTCGACATCGTCATGCTCGTCTCGATCGGCCTGATCGAGTTCTTCCGCTGCATGAACGTGCTGTCGAACGCGCACGCCACCCTGGTCGCCCGCGACCCCATCCCGGTGGTGCCCGAGACCGGCACCAGAGTCGCCTTCCTGACCTCCTTCGTGCCCGGCAAGGAGCCGCTGGAGATGGTGACGAAGACCCTGGAGGCGGCGGTCAAGCTGCGCCACCGGGGCCTTCTGCATGTGTGGCTCCTCGACGAGGGCGACGACCCCGAGGTCAAGGCGGTCTGCGCCCGGCTCGGCGTGCACCACTTCTCCCGCAAGGGCATCGCGAAATGGAACCAGGCCAAGGGCCCGCACCGCGCCAAGACCAAGCACGGCAACTACAACGCCTGGCTCGACGCGCACGGCGACGACTACGACTACTTCGCCTCCGTCGACACCGACCACATCCCGCTGCCCAACTACCTGGAGCGGATGCTGGGCTTCTTCCGCGACCCGGACATCGGCTTCGTCATCGGCCCGCAGGTCTACGGCAACTACGACAACTTCGTCACCAAGGCCGCCGAGTCCCAGCAGTTCCTCTTCCACGCGCTCATCCAGCGGGCCGGTAACCGCTACGGCGCCCCGATGTTCGTCGGTACGTCAAACGCCGTACGGATCAAGGCACTCAAGCAGATCGGCGGTCTGTACGACTCGATCACCGAGGACATGGCGACCGGCTTCGAGATCCACCGCCACAAGAACCCGGCGACGGGCCACAAGTGGCGCTCGGTCTACACGCCGGACGTGCTGGCCGTCGGTGAAGGGCCCAGCGCCTGGACGGACTTCTTCACCCAGCAGATGCGCTGGTCTCGCGGAACGTACGAGACGATCCTCAAGCAGTACTGGAAGGGCTGGTTCTCGCTGCCTCCGGGCAAGCTCTTCAACTACACGATGATGATCATCTTCTACCCGATGTCCGCCCTCAACTGGATCCTCGCGGCCCTCAGTTGCATGCTGTTCCTGGGCCTGGGCGCCTCGGGTGTGAACATCGACCCGACCGTGTGGCTGATGCTCTACGGCAACGCCTCCGCGCTCCAGATCGGCCTCTACGTCTGGAACCGCCGCCACAACGTCTCGCCGCACGAGCCGGAGGGCTCCGGCGGTGTGGCCGGCATGGTGATGTCCGCGCTCTCCGCCCCGCTGTACGCCAAGGCCCTGATCGACTCGGCGCTGCGCCGCAAGAGCAAGTTCGTCGTCACCCCCAAGGGCGAATCGGCCAGCCCCGACCGCTGGTTCGCGACCTTCCGCTACCACTGGTACTTCATCGCGATCTTCGGCGGCTCGATCGGCGCCGGCATCGCCTTCGGCCACTCGCACCCCGCGATGATCACCTGGGCCATCTTCGCCCTGCTGATCACCGCGACCCCGATCTTCGTCTGGCGGCTCACCGTGCGCCAGGAGAGGAAGCGGCCCGCGGCGCAGCCGCAGGACCCGGCGGCCGTGCCGGCCCAGCAGCAGTACCCGTCGCAGCCGCTGCCGACGTCCGCGCACACCCCGGCGCAGAAACCGAGCTGGGCATCGTCGAACACAGGCAACACAGGCAACACGAGCAACACCGACAACGGGGGCAACGATCAGACGATGCAGATCGCTCTCGGTGGACTTGGGGGACGTAAGGAATGAACGACCAGGCTGGACGCCGCCGTGCCCGTCGCCTCGCGATCGGCACGGTGGTGGTACTCGCACTGGCCGGGATGAACGGGCCGTGGCTGTACCGCGTCGGCACCGAGAAATACCACCAGTACCAGATCAACAAGCCGGAGTACAAAGCCGCGAACGGCAAGTGGGAAATCGTCCAGTTCCCCGAGGAGTACCGGCAGAACACCATCCACGCGGCGCTGCTGCGCACCGGCAAGGTGCTGCTCGTCGCGGGCTCCGGCAACAACCAGGACAACTTCGACGCCAAGAAGTTCGACTCCCGGATCTGGGACCCGGTGAACGGCACCATCAAGAAGGTGCCCACCCCCAGCGACCTGTTCTGCACCGGCCACACCCAGCTCGCCAACGGCAATCTGCTGATCGCGGGCGGCACCAAGCGGTACGAGAAGCTGAAGGGTGACGTCACCAAGGCCGGCGGCCTGATGATCGTCCACAACGAGAACCCGGACAAGCCGATCACCCTGCCCGCCGGCACGAAGTTCACCGGCAAGGAGAACGGCAAGACGTTCGTGTCCAAGGACTCGATCATCGTGCCGCGCGCGAAGAAGAACTTCGACAAGGCGACCGGCAAGTTCCTCGGCAACACCCCCGGCATCTACCGGGTGTACGTGGAGGCGCAGAAGTCCGGCCAGAAGTACGCGACCGGCACCCAGGACAACTACCGCATCCAGGGGCTGACCGGCACCGACGCGCGCAACACCTACGGCATCGCGCAGAAGCTCGCCATGGACAAGAAGGACTTCCAGGGCATCAGGGACTCCTACGAGTTCGACCCGGTCGCCGAGCGGTACATCAAGGTCGACCCGATGAACGAGGCCCGCTGGTACCCGACGCTCACCACCCTGAGCGACGGCAAGATCCTCAGCGTCTCCGGCCTCGACGACATCGGCCAGCTGGTGCCGGGCAAGAACGAGGTCTTCGACCCGAAGACCAAGAAGTGGACCTACCTCGACACGACCCGGCAGTTCCCGACGTACCCCGCCCTGTTCCTCATGCAGAACGGCAAGGTCTTCTACTCGGGGTCGAACGCGGGCTACGGACCGGACAACGTCGGCCGTGACCCGGGCGTCTGGGACGTCGACACCAACAAGTTCACCAAGCTGCCCGGGCTCAGCGACCCCAAGCTGATGGAGACCTCCGGCACGGTGCTGCTGCCGCCCGCGCAGGACGAGAAGTTCATGGTGGTCGGCGGCGGCGGGGTCGGCGAGTCGGCCAAGTCCAGCAACAAGACCCGGATCATCGATCTGAAGGCGGCCAACCCGAAGTTCGTGGACGGACCGACGCTGGAGAAGGGCACCCGCTACCCGAGCTCCTCGATCCTGCCGGACGACACCGTGCTGGTGTCGGGCGGTTCGGAGGACTACCGCGGGCGCGGCGACTCCAACATCCACCAGGCGCGGCTCTACCACCCGGACACCAACACCTTCGAGAAGGTGGCCGACCCGCTGGTGGGCCGGAACTACCACTCCGGGTCGATCCTGCTGCCCGACGGCCGGGTGATGTTCTTCGGCTCGGACTCGCTCTACGAGGACAAGGCCAACACCAAGCCGGGCAAGTTCGAGCAGCGCATCGAGATCTACACGCCGCCGTACCTCTACCGGGACTCGCGGCCCGACCTGTCGGGCGGTCCGCAGACCATCGAGCGCGGCGACTCGGGGACGTTCACCTCCCAGCACGCCTCGACGGTCAGGAAGGTCCGGCTGATCCGGCCGAGCGCGTCCACGCACGTCACGGACGTGGATCAGCGGTCGATCGCGCTGGACTACAAGGTGAGCGGTGACAAGATCACGGTGACCGTCCCGAAGAACAAGAACCTGGTGCAGTCGGGGTGGTACATGCTGTTCGTCGATGACGACCAGGGGACGCCCAGCAAGGCGCAGTGGGTCAAGGTTCCCTAGTCCGTACGTGGTTGAGGGCGCCCGCCGGTGAACCGGTGGGCGCCCTCGTCGTCGTAGCGGCTACTTGCTCGCCTTCGCCAGGCCCAGCGCGTACTCCGGCCACCATTGCCCGGCCTTCGGGCCGCCCTTGCACTCGCCGTCCGACTCCCCCGGGCGCTTGACCCACACGTACGCGTCGACGAGCGGGTCCGCCGTCTTCGTCGTCGGGGTCTCGCCGAGGGCGCGGCCGGGCGGGTTGCACCAGCGTTCGTCGGCCTGGCCCTCGGTGTACGGGCCGTTGCCGTTGCGGCTGGTGTCGATGACGAAGTGCTTGCCGCCGACCTTCTCCGACAGCTGCTTGCCGTACGCGATGGAGTCCTGGGTCGCGTAGAAGTTGGAGACGTTGACCGAGAAGCCGTCGGCGCGCTCCACGCCCGCCCACTTCAGCGGCTCGAAGATCTGGTCCGGGTGGCCCCAGCCCGCGTTGCCCGCGTCCAGGTAGACCTTGGTGTTCTTCAGGGACTTGAGCTTGTCGACGGCGCCGCCCAGCAGGTCGTAGCGCTCCTCGTGGAACTCGCCCGGGGTGCAGCCGTCGACCAGGTGCAGGACCGCGTCCGGCTCCAGGATCACCGTCGCCGGGCGGTCGCCGATGCCCGCGGCCACGCCGTCGATCCAGGAGCGGTAGGCGTTGCCGTCGGCGGCGCCGCCTTGCGAGTACTGGCCGCAGTCGCGGTGCGGGATGTTGTAGAGGACCAGCAGGGCCGTGCGGTCCGCCTTCTCGGCGGCCTCCGTGAAGCCGCGGGCCTCCTGCTCGGGGTTCTCCGGGCCGATCCACTCGCCGGTCGGCTGCTCGGCGATCTTGCGGATCTGTTCGGCGTCGGCCTTCTTGCCCGCCTTCGCGTACTCGGCGACCTGCTGGGCCGCGTTGCCGTCCGGGTTGACCCAGAACGGGTCGGTGCCCTTGGGCTGTTGAGTGATCCGGGCGCCGGAGTTGTCCTCCGGATCGTCCTTGTCCCCGGACGAGGAGCATCCCGCGATCAGCAGCGCCGCCCCCAGCGCCATCGCGGACTTCCTCGCCCCGGCCCCCCTCATGCCGTACATCCAGCTCCCCCTCGGGTGCACTCGTCCAAGTCTCAATCCTGACATAGGTGGTGTGAGGCACACGAGATCGCCCGAGCCTTGTCGGGGAGCTGTTACAGCGCCCATCGTCGAGGTAGGCGCGCGCTGACACGGGGGCGGGCCCGGCAGGGAAGGAAGGGCGCGGTCATGCACCACACCACCCGGGAACTCCGGCTGGCGGCGGCACTCGTGGAGGCGGCCGACACGCTCGCGGACGGCTTCGACGCCGGGGACCATCTGCGCCGCGTCTCCGACCACTGCGTGGAGCTGCTGGCCGCGCGGGCCGCCGGGATCATGCTGGTCGACACCGGGCAGGCGGTGTCGTTCGCCGCGAGCAGCCGCCGCGAGGAGGTGGCGCTGGACCTGTTGCAGGCGCAGCACACCGGCGGGCCCTGCCTGGACAGCTACGAGTCCGGCGAGCCGGTGCCGCCCGTCTCCATCAGGGTGGCCCACGCGGCCGCCCGCTGGCCCGAGTTCACCGAGCGGGCGCTGCGCCACGACATCGTCGCGACCTTCGCGGTCCCCTTACGCCGTCACGGGACGCTGCTCGGCGCGCTCAACGTGTTCGTGCCGACGCTGCCGGACCGGACCGGCCCGCCCGGTCCGGTGGCCGGGGACGGGTCGCCCGCCTGTGACGCCGAGCTGCTGGTGGCCCAGGCCCTCGCCGACGCCGCCGCCGTCGGGCTGCGCAACCACCGGGAGTACACGCAGTACCGCGTCCTGTCCGCGCAGTTGCAGGAGGCGCTGTCCAGCCGGGTGCGGATCGAGCAGGCCAAGGGCATGCTCGCGGAGCGGTGGGGGGTGCGGGCCGACGACGCCTTCGTGGCGCTGCGCCAGTTCGCGCGGCGGCACCGGCTGCCCCTGGACCGGGTGGCGAGCGCCGTCATCGAACGGGCCGTCGACGACGCGGCGTTGCGCGAGGCGGGCGGCCTGCCGCCCGGCGGACCTTCGTAGGACCTCGCACGACCTGCGCGTATGACTGAGTGCCGTCAGCCTATGACTTGGCGTCAGACACCCTCTAGGCCCGGACGCTCATCCGTTCTAGAGTCTTCCCCACAAGGCCCCAGCCCCCGGCCTGTCGTCCACTCACCCATGGCTGATCCAGCCTCCCGCGTCGGACGCCGGGTTACTCCCGCAGCCCGTGCGCGCGCGGTTGAGGACCAGCCCGGTCGGCGGCTTCGGGGGGAGCGGGCCGCCGACCGGGCCAGGTGCCCCGGCCCCTACAGCCCCGTGCCCGTGAGGTACGCCGACACGATCACGTTCGCCGTGTAGCTGCGGCTCGCCCGGTCGAAGGTGCCGCCGCAGGTGACCAGGCGGAGCTCGGCCCGCCCCGACTGCCGTGTCCCGTACGCCTGTTGGGCATCGAAGTGATCGCGGGCCACGACCTGTACGTCGTCGACGGTGAACTCCGCGACCTTGCCGTCGTCCCGGATCACCCGGACCGTCTCACCGGGCTTGACGCTGCTGAGCTTGTAGAAGACGGCGGGCCGGGTCTCGGTGTCCACGTGCCCCACCATCAGCGCGGTCCCGGCGGCCCCGGGCCGGGTTCCGTCCGCGTACCAGCCGACGACGCCGGCCTGGTCGTACGGCGGCGGGTCGATCGCCCCGTCCCGGTCGAGGCCGCGGGCGACCACGGGGGCCTGCACGCCGAGGCCGGGGATGTCGATGCGCTGCGGCCGGGCGGCGCCGAGCGGGTGCACGGCGGGCGGCAGCTCGACGCCGGGCGGCCGGCCGACGGCGGCCACGTCGCCGGTGGTGGGGGCGGATATCCCGTTCCGTACGTCGGTGACCTCCCGTCCCCACAGCCACAGGCCCAGCAGCAGCACGGCCCAGGCCACAGCCGTCAGCAGCCGGCCGCTGGTGCGGGTGCCGTGCTCGGCGGAGTCGCGGTGCTCGGACATGGCCGGTCAGTCGCTCCCGCGGCTCCGCCGGGACCTGCGCAGCACCACCGCTGCCGCCGCGACCCCGGCCAGCACCAGGCCGGTCACCGCGTGCGCGGTGCCGGGTCCGGTGGCGGAGGCGAGATGCTGCGCGGTACCGCCGCCGCCCGCGGGGACGGGGGCGACGGGCGACGCGTACGGCGAAGGCTGTGCGTCTCCCTCCACGACGGTGAGGGCGCCCGAGCGGGACACGTCCCCGCAGCTGATCTTCACGTCGTAGCTGCCGGCCTTGAGCTCGGTGCGGACCCGGGTCTCGCCGACGAGGGTGCCGTCGGCGCCGGCGAGCCGTACCTCGGCGACGAACGCCGCGGAGACCGCCGTACCGGTTCTGCTGCTCGCGCAGCCGCTCACCCGCAGGGCGACGTCGGTGCCGGGGGCGGGGGACGACGGGGTGACCGCGACACCGCCCCCGTCCGCCGCGTGTGCCGCCGGGGTGAGGAAGGCGACGCCGAGGAGTCCGGCACAGAGAGTGAGGCGTAGTGAGCCCATCGTGAACCTCCAGATAACTGGAGACTCCCCCCGCCTCGGCGGCCCCGCATCCTCAAGGGGGCCGTCGTTGCTCCGTACGGGTGGATGGGTCAGACGCGGTCGACGAGGTCCGCGATCGAGTCCACGACCTTCGACGGCCGGTACGGGAAGTCCTCCACCTGCTCCGGCCGGGTCAGCCCGGTCAGCACCAGGAACGTCTGCATCCCGGCCTCCATGCCGGCCAGCACGTCGGTGTCCATGCGGTCGCCGATCATCGCGCTGGTCTCCGAGTGGGCGCCGATGGCGTTGAGCCCGGTGCGCATCATCAGGGGGTTGGGCTTGCCCGCGAAGTAGGGCTGCTTGCCGGTGGCCTTGGTGATGAGGGCGGCGACCGCGCCGGTGGCCGGCAGCGGGCCCTCGGTGGAGGGGCCGGTCTCGTCGGGGTTGGTGCAGATGAAGCGGGCGCCGGCGTTGATGAGCCGTACCGCCTTGGTCATGGCCTCGAAGGAGTACGTCCGGGTCTCGCCGAGGACGACGTAGTCGGGCTCGTGGTCGGTGAGGATGTACCCGATGTCGTGCAGCGCGGTGGTCAGGCCGGCCTCGCCGATGACGTACGCCGAGCCGCCCGGCCGCTGGTCGTCGAGGAACTGGGCGGTGGCCAGGGCCGAGGTCCAGATGGACTCGATCGGCACGTCGAGGCCCATGCGGCGCAGGCGCGCGTGCAGGTCGCGCGGGGTGTAGATGGAGTTGTTGGTGAGCACCAGGAAGGGCTTGCCGGACTCGCGCAGCTTCTTCAGGAAGGCGTCGGCGCCGGGGATCGGCACGCCCTCGTGGATGAGTACGCCGTCCATGTCGGTGAGCCACGAATCGATGGGCTTGCGGTCGGGCATGTGCTTCGAACTCCAGGCGTGGTGCGGGAACGGGCTGGGAGCGCCGGAACCACGGCGTACCGACGCCCCTCAGCCTAATCAGGAAGTCGCGATCCTGACCCCGCCGATCACCCGGTACCTCCGCGGTCAGCGGCGGCGTCGGGCCAGGAGGAGCGCGGCGCCGGTGAGGAGGAGTGCGACGGTCGCGGCGACGGCGGGGGCCGCCGGGCCGAGGCCGGTGCGGGCGAGTTCCTCGACGGACGGGAGGCGGTCGTCCCCGGTCGCCGGGCGGTCCTCCACGGCGGCGGTACCCGTGCCGTCGGCGTCGTAGGTATCGTCGGCGTCGTCGGCGATCGCGAACCGGTAGTCGTTGGACTGGCCGACCCAGTCGCCGTCGTCGTCATGGCGTTGGACGACGGCCGCGTTGGCGGTCACCTCGTTCGGTACGGCGTCCGAGGTGAGGGCGAGGCGGACCTTGACGGTGACGGTCCTGCCGGGGCCCACGGTGAGGCCGGCGCCACCGAACGCGCCGACGAGTTCGTCCTCGTCGGTGGTCTCGAAGCGGACGGGGCGGGGGCGACCGCCCTCATAGAACTCCAGGCGGGGTTGCGCGGCCTTGAGGGCGCGTTCCTTGTCGACGAGGACGACGACCGGGTGGATGTCCGCGCAGGTGCGGGTGGTGGTGTTGGTGAGGTCCAGCTTCCAGGTGCCGTAGCCGCCGCCGGGTGCGTAGGTGGCGGGGCCGCCGTGGATGCGGGTGGTGAGGGGGAAGGCGCGGGTGTCGTCGGGACTGTCGCAGCCGGGGGCGGCGTGCGCCGGGGTGGGGGGCGCGAGGAGAAGGGCGGCTGTCGCGGCGAGGGGGAGGGCGAGGGGCGGAAACAGTCGCATGAACACATGACCATGGCGGGTGGGGGTGGGTTACGAGGGGTGCCGCACCGTGGGCGGGCGGAATCCCGCCCGATCGGAGGGTGCCGGCCCCGTCGGCGTCAGCCCTCCGCCCGCCCGAACAGCGGCGCCAGCAGCGACTGGGCCGCTCCCTCGGCCACCCCCCGCACCCCGCCGGGAGCGATCCGCACCGGCACCGGCTCCTCGCCCCGGGCCCGCTCCCGCAGTACCGCCCGTACCCCGCCGACGAACTCCTCCGGCGCCGAGGCGACCGTACGTCCGCCCAGCAGGACCAGGTCGATGTCCAGCAGCCCGACCAGGTTGGCAGCCCCGACCCCCAGCACCCGCGCCGCCTCCGCCACGTCACCGCGCCGCACGGCGCCCAGGCACAGCGCCTCGATGCAGCCCCGGTTGCCGCACCCGCACACCGGCCCGTCCAGCTGGACCACCTGATGGCCGAACTCGCCCGCGCCGGTCCTGGCCCCCCGGTGCACGGCCCCGCCGATCACCAGCCCGGCGCCGAGCCCGGTCCCGAGGTGCAGGTAGGCGAAGGAGGCGCCCTCGTCCGCGACCGCGAGGCCCAGCGCGGCGGCGTTGGTGTCCTTGTCCACGACGACCGGCAGCCCGAGCCGCGCCGCGAGCGCGTCCCGCAGCGGAAACCCGTCCCACTCCGGAAACCCCGTCACCCGGTGCAGCACGCCCCGCACATGGTCGAGCGGCCCGGGCAGCGCCACGCCCACCCCGAGCACCGACGCCACGGACTCGGCCAGTCCCTCCGCCGCCCGGGCCACCCCCTCGACGACCGCCTCCGCACCCGCCCCCAGGTCCATCGGCAGGCACCGCTCCCCCACCACGGTCCCGTCCAGATCGACCAGCACGGCCCGCAGCTCGTCCCGGTCCAGATGGACGCCGATCGCATGCCCGGCCTCCGGCACCAGCCGCAGCACCGTGCGCGGTTTGCCCCCGGTGGACGCACGGCGGCCCGCCTCCGCCGCGAGCCCCTCCTCCCGCAGCCGCCCGGTGATCTTGCTGACGGCCTGCGGGGTCAGCCCGGTGCGCTCGGCGAGCTCCAGCCGGCTGATGCCGTCGCCACCGGCGGTGCGCAGCAGGTCCAGCACCAGTGCGGTGTTGTGGCTGCGCAGAGCCGGGAGGTTGGCGCCGACGTTCGTCCTGTTCACGCCCCCCATTGTCGCCTGTGCTTGCACTTTGGCAACAGCGTTGCGAAAGTGGGGTGCATGACTGGTACGACTCCTGGCATCCCCGAGGCCCCCCTCCGCGTGGGCCTCATCGGATACGGCCTCGCCGGCTCCGTCTTCCACGCCCCGCTGATCGCGGCCACCGAGAGCCTCGCCCTCGACACGGTGGTCACCTCGAACCCCGAGCGCCAGGAGCAGGCCCGCGCCGAGTTCCCGGACGTACGTGTCGCCGCGACCCCCGACGAGTTGTTCGACCGCGCCGACGAGCTCGACCTGGTCGTCATCGCCTCCCCCAACAAGACGCACGTCCAGCTCGCCACCGCCGCCCTCAAGGCCGGCCTCCCGGTCGTCGTCGACAAGCCCGTCGCGGGCACGGCGGCCGAGGCGCGCGAGCTGGCGGCCCTGGCCGAGGAGCGGGGCCTGCTCCTCTCCGTCTTCCAGAACCGCCGTTGGGACAACGACTTCCTGACGCTCCGCAAGCTCCTCGCCGAGGGCGCGCTGGGTGACGTATGGCGCTTCGAGTCGCGCTTCGAGCGGTGGCGGCCGCAGCCGAAGGGCGGCTGGCGGGAGTCCGGCGACCCGGCAGAGATCGGAGGTCTGCTGTACGACCTCGGCAGCCATGTCGTCGACCAGGCGCTCGTCCTCTTCGGCCCCGTGACCTCTGTGTACGCCGAGGCGGACATCCGACGGACCGGCGCCTCCGTCGACGACGACACGTTCATCGCCCTGACCCACGCGAACGGCGTCCGCTCCCACCTCTACGTCTCCGCGACCACCGCCCAACTCGGCCCGCGGTTCCGGGTACTGGGCTCCGAGGCGGGGTACGTGAAGTACGGCCTCGACCCCCAGGAGGCGGCCCTGCGGGACGGCAAGCGGCCGGGGACCGACAAGGACTGGGGTCTCGAACCCGAGCCGATGTGGGGCCGGGTCGGCGCCGGGGAATCCCCGGTGACCGGCGGCGGACGCGCCGAACCGACCCTCCCCGGGGACTACCCCGCTTACTATGCGGCCGTGGCGAAAGCCCTGCTCGACGGCGGTCCCAACCCGGTGACCGCACTTGAGGCGGCCGCCGCCCTCGACGTACTGGAGGCGGCCCGCCGTTCGGCCCACGACGGAGTGGTGGTGAAGCTGTGACGCACAACACCGAGCTGACCCCGAAGTTCCATCCGGAACTGACCCCGCCGATCGAGGAGTTGGAGGCCCAGGAACGCCGTCTGGTCTTCCGCGGGTTCACCCATGACGACGCCTGGGCGCTGGGCTCCCTGCTGGTGGACCTGGCCCGCGAGCGCCAGGCCCCGGTCGCGATCGACATCCACCGCGCCGGCCAGCAGCTCTTCCACGCCGCCCTGCCGGGTTCCACCCCGGACAACGACGCCTGGATCAACCGCAAGCGCCGGGTGGTCGAGCGCTACGGCTCCGCGTCCTACCTGGTCGGCGCCCGCTTCCGCGCCAAGGGCACGACGTTCGAGGAGAGCTCCCGCCTGGACCCGGACGAGTACGCGGCCCATGGGGGTTCGTTCCCGATCACGGTGGAGGGCGTAGGGGTCGTGGGCGCGGTGACGGTGAGCGGTCTGCCGCAGCTCCAGGACCACAAGTTCGTGGTGGAGGCGCTGGAGGAGTTCCTGAGCAAGGACCAGTAGATGCCCAGGGGCGCGGGGAACTGCGCGGCCAGCCACGAACCACCCGCAGCCGCCACCCGACCCGCGCCCCAGCCCCCTTAGGCGTCCTTCAGTTCCTGCCGCTGCCGCCCAAGTCCCTCGATCTCCAGCTCCACCACATCCCCCGCCCGCAGGAACGGCTTGGGATCAGGCGCGCCCAGCGCAACTCCCGCAGGCGTCCCCGTGTTGATGACGTCCCCGGGGTACAGGGTTATGAACTGGCTGACGTACCGCACCACTTCCGCCACCGGGAAGATCTGCTCGGCCGTCGTACCGTCCTGCTTCAGCTCCCCGTTGACCCACAGCTTCAGCGACAGGTTCTGCGGGTCGGGCACCTCGTCCGCCGTCACCAGCCACGGCCCCAGCGGATTGAACGTCTCGCAGTTCTTGCCCTTGTCCCATGTGCCGCCGCGCTCCAGCTGGAACTCCCGCTCGGACACGTCGTGCGCGACCGCGTACCCGGCGACATGCCCGAGCGCCGCCTCCGCCGACTCGACATAACGAGCCGTACGTCCGATGACGACGGCCAGCTCGACCTCCCAGTCGGTCTGCACCGACCCGCGAGGGACCAGCACCGTGTCGTTCGGGCCCACGACGGTGTCGGCGGCCTTGAAGAAGATCACCGGCTCGGCGGGCGGCTGGGCGCCGGTCTCGCGGGCGTGGTCGTGGTAGTTCAGGCCGATGCAGACGATCTTGCCGATGCGGGCGAGCGGCGGTCCGATCCGCAGCCCGGTCGGGTCGAGCACGGGCAGCGTGCCCGCCTCGGCCGCGGCCCGGATCCGGCCCAGTGCGTCGGCGTCGGCGAGCAGCGCTCCGTCGAGGTCGGGGACGACACCGGAGAGGTCCCGCAGGACACCCTCGCCGTCGAGCAGTGCGGGCGTCTCCGCTCCCGCCGTACCGACTCGCAGCAGCTTCATGATCACAGTCTCCCTCGATCGCGATGCGCCCTCCGACGGGTGCAGCCATCGGATGACTGGTCGATCCTCCAAGCTCGGCGTCCAGTCCGCAATACCCGGTTCACGGACTGGACCGGGACCGGCACCCCGGGGAGGTCAGCGATACAGGAAGGCCCGTTCCACCGCGCTCCAGGTCGTGCTGGTCACGACGTAGAGCGCGGCGGCCAGCGGCACCACCGCCACGGTGAAGAGCGTGAAGAAGGACATGAACGGCATGACCTTGGTCATCGCCCCCATGCCGGGCACGGTCTGACCGTCGGCCACCGGCATCACCGTCGTCCGCTTGGCGCGCCGGTAGTTGAACGCGGCGACGACCGCGACGAGCGCGAAGAGGGCGGCGTACACCAGCCCCGCGCCGCCGAGCATCCCGCCGTCACCGAGCGCGTCGGTCCAGCGGCCGCCGAGGGGCGCGGCGAGGAGTTCATGGGTCAGCAGCGGGTTCGTGGTGTTGGAGAACAGGTGGTAGAGGAGGAAGAAGGCGGGCAGCTGGAGCAGGCTCGGCAGGCAGCCGGACAGCGGGGACACCTTTTCCTCGGCGTGCAGTTCCAGCACCGCCTTCTGGAGTTTCTCGGGGTTCTTGGCGTGCTTCTTCCGCAGCTCGGCGATCTTCGGCTGGAGTCGGGTGCGGGCCTTCTGGCCGCGGGCCGCAGCCCGGGACAGGGGGTGGACGAGGAGTCGTACGACCGCGGTGAACAGGACGATCGCGCCGGCCGCGGCGGATGCGCCGAGCAGCGGGTGGAGGAGGTCGGCGAGCTGCTCGACCAGGGTGGCGAAGACGGACATGGGTGAGCCCTCCGGGGGTCTCGTCGGTGCCGGAACGTTCCGGGGATGGCCGGGAACGGCATGACGACCCGCGCGAGGGCAGGCAGACGGAAGGGGCGTGCGGGCCCTACGCGGTGGTCGCCGGGAGGGCGTGTCCGGGAGCTCGGGGCCTGGTGCGGCCCCGGGCGTCCGGGTCGCGTTGCGGCAGGAAGGCCGTACGGCGGGCGCGGTCCCTGATGGCCGTACGCACCCGGGTGGGCGGCACGGCGGGGGCGCAGCGCGCGGCGGCGAGCACGCAGAGCGCGAGGGCGGAGCCGGCCGCGGCGGTCGCGGCGAGCGCGACCGTGGCGGAGAGGCTGCCCGCGTCGAGGACGGCGAGCTGGAGGAGCAGGAGCAGCGGGAGGAACAGGGCGACGGCGGGTGCCGGCCGCGGACTGCGCTTCACCGATCCCCCTCCCTGCCTGTCTGCCTGTCTGGGTGCGTGCTCCCTCGGTTATACCTGACTGGTCTCGAGCGGCTGAAGAAGCCTCCTCGGCTTGAGCAGCGCGCGGCTGACCGGATCCGCCGGGTCCGGATCGAGTCCGGGTCCCGGCTCCATCAGAACGTCCTCGACCGGTACGAGGGTTCCGCAGGCGGGGCATTCGCCGTACGGCCCGAGTTCGGTGCCGCAGTCCGCGTGCCGGAACCAGCGCAGCCGGGCCTCGTCGTAGTGCTCGCGGCCCCAGCGGCCCAGCGAGCGGATGGTGGGCCACAGTCCGATGCCGCGGTCGGTGATGACGTACTCGTCGCGCGGCGGCGACTCCTGGTAGCGGCGCTTCTCCAGGATTCCCTCCTCGGTGAGGGTCTGGAGGCGGGCGGCCAGGACGGCGCGCGGGATGCCGAGGTGGACGAGGAAGTCGTTGTAGCGCCGTACCCCGTAGAGCGCGTCGCGGACGATGAGCAGCGTCCAACGCTCGCCGACGATCTCCAGCGCGCGGGCGATCGAGCATTCCTGCGTCGCGTAGTCCTTGCCCAGTGCCATGTCATCCACCTTAGCCAGTTTGCGACACGTTGGTTCAATGACCGAACTGACCCTGCTAGGGTACGGGACATGGTCAGGTTCAATGAACGAACCGTAACCGGTTCCCCCGCGACCACCGCTTCCGCCGCCCCGGTGCCAGCCCCCCACCCCGGCCGCACCCTCGCCCTGACCAGCGCCACCACGGCCGTCGCACTGATGACGTACACGGCGCCGATGGTCACGCTCCCCGAGACCGCCGCCGACCTGCACACCCCGCTCTCCGCCCAGGCCTGGCTCCTCAACGGCACCCCGCTCGGCCTCGCCGCCCTCCTCCTGGTGGCCGGCAGCCTCGCCGACGACCACGGCCGCCGCCGGATCTTCACCGCCGGCACCTTCGCCCTGGGCCTCACCACGGTCCTCGGCGCGTTCGCGTCGACGACCTGGGAGTTCACGCTCGCCCGGATCGCCCAGGGCGCGGCCAGCGCGGGCCTGCTCGCCAGCAGCCTGGGCCTGCTCGTGCACGCCTTCCCGACCCCGCACGGCCGCCTGCGCGCGACCGGCGTGTGGGGCGCCTTCGTCAGCGGCGGCATAGCCGTCGGCCCCCTGGTCGCGGGCGCGATGCCCGACTGGCGGGTGGCGTACGGGGTGCTGGGCGCCGCGGCGCTGCTCCTGGCGGCCCTGGGCAGCCGCAGTCTCACCGAGTCCAAGGCCCCTCGCCCCGGCCGCCCCGACGTGCTCGGCGCCCTCACCTTCGGGCTGGCGCTGGTCGCCCTGATCGCGGCCCTCACCCTGGGCCGGGACGGCTGGCTACGGGCCCCGGTGGGCCTGTTGCTGCTGGCGTCGATCGCGCTGGTGGCCGCCTTCACCTGGGTGGAACGCCGTACGGCAACCCCGATGATCGACCTCGGTCTGCTGCGCCGCCCCGCCTTCCTGGCCTCCTCCGCGGGCGGCCTGTTCACCGGCCTCGCGGTGATCGGCCTCTTCAGCTTCCTGCCGGCGCTGCTCCAGCAGACCCTCGGCATGTCCGCGATGAACACGGCCTGGCTGTTCCTGCTCTGGTCCGGCCTCTCCTTCGCGGTGGCCCTCCAGGCCCGCCGCCTCGCCGGCCGTGTCCCGCCCCGCCTCCAACTTGCCCTCGGTTTCGCCCTGCACGCGGCCGGCGTCCTGACGATGCTCGGCGCCCTCTCCGCGCACTCCTGGACCCGCCTCCTGCCCGGCCTGCTCCTCGGCGGCATCGGCAGCGGCCTCCTCAACGCCGCGCTTCCGCTGGTGGCGGTGGAGTCGGTGCCGGCCGCCCGGGCCGCCATGGGGTCGGGCGCGCAGCAGACGTTCCGGTACGTCGGCTCGTGCGCCGGCGTCGCGCTGACGATCGCGGTGTCGACGTCGACGGGCGGCGGCCTGGCGCACGGCGCGGACATCGCGATGGTCGTGTCGGCGGGGCTGGCGGTGGCGGCGGCCGTGCTGCTGGGGGTGCTGCGGGAGCGGGCGTAGGCGACCGTGCCGCTGGAACGGGTATGGGCGACCGCGTCGGCGGGGCCGGCGGTGACGGCGGTCGTGCTGCCGGGGGTGCTGCGGGAGCGGGCGCAGGCGTCGTGCTGCTGGAACGGGTATGGGCGACCGCGTCGGCGGGGCCGGCGGTGACGGCGGTCGTGCTGCCGGGGGTGCTGCGGGAGCGGGCGCAGGCGTCGTGCTGCCGGGTGTTGCGCGAGCAGGCGTAGGGCGTAGGACCCAGGTCAGCGGGGGCGCATCGAGGTCAGCTTGGCCCACACCACCAGCCGGTACCGGGACGTGTACTCCGGGGTGCAGGTGGTGAGGGTGAGGTAGTAGCCGGGTTCGGAGTAGCCGTACGCGGTACGGACCGTGGAGCGCGGGACGCGGTTCAGGACGCCCGAGTCACGGGCCGAGGTCCGGTCGAGGGTCTTGTCGACGGCGTACGTGTAGACCGCGGTCCGGGTCTCCACCTGGATGGTGTCCTTCGCGGCCAGCCGGTCGAGGTGGCGGAACGGCTCCCCGTGGGTGTTCCGGTGCCCCGCGAGCGCGAAGTTCCCGGCCTGGCCGGGCTGTTGGGTACCGGGGTAGTGGCCGACGTACCCCTTGTTGAGCACCTCCTGCTTGCCGACGCCCTCGGCGACGGGGACGCGGAGGTGGAGGCGGGGGATGGTGAGGATGGCGTAGGCCTGGGACCAACTGGGCTGTGCGGGACGGGTGATGGGCTGCCGGTGGGTGGAGGGGACCTGCGGCTCCGGCTCCCCCGAGCCCTCGGGCGCATCGCTGGGCGGTGAGGTCGACGCCCCGGTCCCCCACTCCCGCTCCAACGCCTCCACCTTCCGCTCGGCGCCGCGCCGGGCCTCCCGGTTGGTCCACCACAGCTGATGAACGACGAGGAGCAGCAGCACCACCCCTACGGTGACCAGGAGTTCACCCCCCGCCCACACCACCCGCCGCCGTCGGGCACGCCGACGCCGGGTGTCGTGCCGTACGACGGGAATGCGCATGCGCCCACCTGCCCGCTCGCCCGTCCGGTTGCCCACCTGACCTGCACCGGGCCCGCACGATAAGCGCTGCTTCTCCAAGTCACCAGCCCCATAAGCTCTTCGGCCATGAGCAATCTCTGGTTCCTGGCCGCGATCCCGTTCCTCGGCGGCCTCGCCCTCATGGCCCACCAGGCCGAAGTCGCCATCACCGAGACCGTGTTGCGCCGCCTCGGCCGCCGTACCGAGGGTGTGGTGACGGGCCACCTGACGTCCCGGTCGGGGACGGACCCGTACCGCCACCCGACCGTCCGCTGGACCGACGAGAAGGGCACGGAACACGAGCACGCCGTCTCGGCCGGCTCCCGCCGCTTCGCCGAGGGCAATGTCGTCGGCGTCATCCACAACCCCGGCGCCCCCGACACCGTGGCCCTGGACACGACAGAGCGCTACAAGACGGCCGTGTTCGGGCTGTGGCTGGGCGTCCTGCTGTGGGCGGGCGCGCTGACGGCGGTGCTGATACGGATCGCGACGCTGCTGCCGGAGTACCGGTACGGCTACTAGCCCGGCAGTACCTCCACCCCTTCTCATAACCGTTGGAAGAACAGAAAGCCGGAGAGAAAGAAAGCGCTGTCTCACCTCTCGACAACCCCACACGTCACCCCTGATGCTTCGTGATGGCGCGCGGGGGGCGAGAGGTGCGAGCCACCACCACGTCTTCAGGCCAACTCCTGCTCAGGGGCAGGACCCTGGCCCCACGGAGAGGCGGAAAGACAGCCAATGATCCGACGCAGAACGCTCCTGACAGCCGCGGGAGGCACCCTCCTCGGCAGCGCCCTGGCGACCGGCACCGCACGCGCCGACGCCACGATCGCCGTCACCCCCGGCACCTCGTACGGCACTTGGGAGGGCTGGGGCACCTCGCTGGCCTGGTGGGCCAATGTCTTCGGCGCCCGGGACGACTTCGCCGACCTCTTCTTCACCACCAAGTCGACGACGTACAACGGCACTTCGCTCCCCGGCCTCGGCCTGAACATCGCCCGCTACAACCTGGGCGCGTGCAGCGGGAACGCGGTCGGCGGCGAGTCGATGGTCGCGTCCCCCAACATCCCCGCGTTCAAGCAGATCGAGGGCTACTGGCAGGACTGGAACAACGAGGACCCCACGTCCTCCGCCTGGGACTGGACCGCGGACGCCACGCAGCGCGCGATGCTGACGAAGGCGGTGGCCCGCGGCGCGACCACCGAGCTCTTCGCCAACTCCCCCATGTGGTGGATGTGTCTGAACCACAACCCCTCGGGCGCCTCGGACGGCGGCAACAACCTCCAGTCCTGGAACTACCGCCAGCACGCCTCCCACCTCGCCTCGGTCGCCCTCCGCGCCAAGAACAACTGGGGCGTGAACTTCGCGACCGTGGACGCCTTCAACGAGCCCTCGTCGTCCTGGTGGACGGCGACCGGCACGCAGGAGGGCTGCCACATGGACGCGACGGTCCAGGCGGCCGTACTGCCGTATCTCAGAAGCGAGTTGAACAGCCGCGGCCTGTCGGGCGTGAAGATCTCCGCCTCCGACGAGACCAACTACGACCTCGCCCGCACCACCTGGAACTCCTTCAGCTCCACGACGAAGGGCTACGTCGACCAGGTCAACGTCCACGGCTACCAGGGCTCGGGCGGCCGCCGCGACCTCCTCTACACGGACGTGGTCACGACCGCCGGCAAGAAGCTCTGGAACTCGGAGACCGGCGACAGCGACGGCACCGGCTACAACCTGGCCTTCAACCTCCTCTACGACTTCCGCTGGCTGCACCCGACGGCCTGGGTCTACTGGCAGGTCATGGACCCGACGGCGGGCTGGGGCGTGATCAAGTACGACGCGAGCACCCTGCAACCCGGCGCGATCGAGACGAAGTACTACGTGCTGGCCCAGTTCAGCCGCCACATCCGCCCGGGGATGCGGATCCTCGACACGGGCGTCAGCTACGCGACGGCGGCCTACGACGCCACCGCCAAGCGCCTGGTCATCGTCGCCCTCAACACCTCCACCTCCGCCCAGACCCTGACCTTCGACCTCTCCCGCTTCACCACGGTGACGGGCGGCTCGGGCGGCCTGGTCCCCCGCTGGAACACGGTGACGACGGGCGGCGACAAGTACGCGTCGTACTCCAACACCTTCCTGAGCGGAAAGACGGTGGCCGTGCCGTTCGCGGCGAAGGCGGTGCAGACGATCCAGATCGACGGGGTGACGATCTAGCCGTCGTGCGAGGTGGGCCAGGGTTCCGGGGCGGGCCCTGGCCTGCAGGGATCTCTCCCTTGTCACCGCTCGGCAGTACGGTGTCCCTCATGCGCCCCGACACGCCTGCCGAGAACGTCGACCACACCGCCGAAGCGGCACGCCTGGAGCGAACCGCCGGCCTGTATCCCGAGGACGCCGAGCCCCTGCTCCTGCAGGCCGCCGCCCACCTGGAACTGTCCGGCGACCGCCCCGCGGCGACCGCGCTCTACGACCGCCTGCTGTCGTCGTCCGCTCCGCTGGAGAGCCCGCATCTGGTACGCGCCCTCAAGGCGTCGAACCTCTGGGAGTACGGCCACGAGGCGGAGGCGAGGGCGATCATCGACGGCGTCCGCGCGGAGGCCCCCCGGGATCCGGCACCGTGGGTGATCGTGGCGGAGGCCCTGGAAGCCCACGACGAGCTGGAGCAGGCCCAGGAGACGTTCACGGAGGGAGCCGGCCTCCTCCTGACGGACGTGGCGGAGCCCCCGTACTCCACGCACCCCCTCCTGTTCGGCCGCCACCGTGTCCGCAGGATGCTCGGCGCCCCGCACGACGACTGGGACGTCCTGGCGGACACCCTCCACACGTCCCCGGTACCGCTGGACGAGCTGCACGACCCCAAGCGCGTCTGGTCCCTCGGCTCGGACAACCCGGCGGAACTGGCGGCGGAGATCTCCCGCCTCCGAGCAGAGCTCGGCACCTACCGCGAGGCCCTCTCCCGCCCCTTCCCGGTGGCGGTCCTGCACTGGCCGAAGGACGAACTGACAGAGCTGCTCACGGCATACGCGCCCCTGTCCGAGGAGTACCCCTCCCACGAGGAACACCTGGCGACGATAGAGGCCTCCCTGCGCGAACTGGCGGCCTCCGGCACCCCGAACCTGGGCATCGTCACGGGCACGGTCCCGTCCTACGAGGCCTTCGCGGCGTCGGAGGGATCCTCCCCGGCGGACAGCGCGCTGCTCCCGCAGTACGCGACGACGCTGGCAGCCCGGGGCCGGGCGGTGGCGTGGCCGCCGCAGCGGGGGGCGGAGTGCTGGTGCGGCTCGGGCCAGGTCTACGGCGAGTGCCACGGGGTGGGGGCGGCGTAGCGGGCACCTGACCCGGCACAGCCGGAACGGCCAGGATGGTGACGGCCTCGGTGATGGCAGGCCGTCACCACCGAGGGCCGTCAAAGACTGGCGAGCAGCCCCTCCAACGGAGCCGGCACCCGCTCCCCATCGAGCGCCTCGACGAGAACGCGCCCGTAGCGGATCTTGCGCCCCTTCTTAGTCCCGAGAAATCGCCGGAACTGCTGCTCGGGAGCACGCCCTTGCTGAGCAGGCTGCTGCAGAAAAATCTCCAGGGCCCGCAGCTCACCCTCCCCCTCCACCAGCTCCCCCACGCGCGCCACCCCCAGGGCACGGATGAGCTCGTCCTCAAGATCCGCCGCGCAAACAAAGATCCCCTGCTCCCCCGCACCGCCCCGCTCAAATCCCCGCACGTAGTACGGCCGCTCCCGCTCATCACACAGCCCCACAAGCCGAACCCCCAGCCCAGAGGGCCCGAGCAACCCGGCATAGCGCCCCACATTCATGGCCCCACCCATGGACAACACGCACACCCCCTCCCCCTCCAGATCCCGCCCACGCCGCTCGGCGAGAGCATTGACGGCGGCAACATCACTCAGCCCCTCAACAAGCACCACAACCCGAACGGGCAACAACGCAGCGAGCTCAACCGCAGGCCCCTCGTCGCCACCACCCCCCACCCACGCAGCGACGGCATCCCGAAACGCCCCCATGTCAGTCATAGGACGAGTCTCAGCCCACTCCACTCCGGGAGCGAGGCAATTTCGGCGGCCCGCAAGCCGCCAAACCCACCCGGCGTGCAGGCGAGGCGCGTCGGCGCCCGGCAACGCGGGCTGACCGGAAACCGACCGTGATCGCCACCGACCTCGGCCACCCGCCTTCCCGGGCCGCCCGCTCGCTTCTCCCCCGTGCTGGAGCGGCCCGGGTCAAGGGTGGCCCGAAGGGCCATCGGCGCAGCCGACGCGCAGCGCCCTTGAGGCGGGCCGCGGAAGCACGACACTGACGAGGAAGCGGGCGGCCCCAAGGGCACCTGCACAGCAGGCGAAGCCATGAACGCCCATCTCGTCACAGCTCAACAGGGTCACCGCTCACACCTCCGACGCCGCCCTCACCGTAGAACCGCCCTCGCTCGCAGAGGGCATCGATCTCCGCGTTCTCCGCCTCGCTCAACTGCCCGTCCAACGCAACGCTGATGACACGTCGCGCACGAGCCAGCCGCCGAGCAACATCCCAGTCGGCGACAAACTCCCCCGCGGTGCGCTCATCGGCAGTCCCCGACGCTTGGCGGGACCCGATTCGATCAAGGGAAACCACGAACTCATTCAGGTCCTGCAGGACGGCCACGACTTCGTCGAGGGGGAGACGGATCTCTCGGGAGGACATGTCCATCGCCCGATGGAACCCCAGAGGCAGCACCTGCGTCCAGGTCCGGATCTTGCTGGACGAAGCTCCTCCCCATAGCGCCACCTGCTACAACAGAGCCACTGCTGTGCGAGGTACACACGAGGGATAGGGGAACTCAGCGTGGCTCAGCCGGGGGATCTGTCGCAGCCTGTCGCGGGTGTCTATGAAGAACTCGTCACCCGCCGCATGCATGAGCAGATGGGGCAGTTGAACGCGGCCGGCTGGAAAGCCATCGAGGACGAGGTCAGCGAAGAATCGTCACCGCATGTCCTCGCCCGGCACATCAGTCGCGCTGTGAGACAACGCCTGAGTCAGCTCCCCCAGGACAAGCGCGTCGCCGTAGCCAACCAAATCATCGAATCACTCGCGTCCGAACCGGTTGGCCTCGCAAACGCCGATCCTGTCGAACTGATCGCCGACGGGCCCCGGCAACTCCTCGCCTTGGCCGAGAAAGAAGCCCCCGGTGTCTACGCGATTCGTCCGCTGACACCCCTCTCAGAGACCGCCCTCATCACCAACTCCCCTGAGGACCCGAACCTCGGCAGTGAGCTGCGTGCTGAGCTAGCCACAGCGGACCGTATTGATCTGCTCTGCGCTTTTGTGAAGTGGTACGGGCTGCGCGTACTCGAAGACTCGCTGCGCGCCGCCGCGGAACGCGGCGTGCCCATCCGAGTCATCACCACCACTTACATCGGTGCCACCGACCGCCATGCGCTGGATCGACTCGTCCGCGACTTTGGTGCCGAAGTCAAGGTCAACTACGAGATCCGTTCGACTCGCCTCCATGCAAAGGCCTGGCTGTTTCGCCGTAAGAGCGGCTTCGACACGGCGTACGTCGGCAGCTCCAACCTCTCGAAAGCCGCGCTGCTCGACGGCCTGGAGTGGAACGTGCGTCTCTCTTCTGTGGCTACTCCGGCGGTGCTCAAGAAGTTTGAGGCCACCTTCGATGCCTACTGGAACGACATCGCTTTTGAGTCCTACGACCCGGATCGCGACGCCCGCAAGTTGGATGAGGCGTTGGGGCTGGCGGGTGGACCGACGTCCGGCCAGGACTTGAAGATCAGCCTCTCTGGCCTTGAGGTTCGACCGCATCCGCACCAGGCCGACATGCTGGAGCGGCTGCGTGTGGAGCGCGAGGTTCGCGGCCACCGGCACAACTTGCTTGTTGCCGCCACTGGGACGGGCAAGACCGTCATGGCCGCCCTTGACTATCGCGAACTGCATAGGGAGTGGGGCGGCAAACAGTACCCTCGGCTTCTCTTTGTGGCGCATCGCAAGGAGATCCTGAAGCAGTCGCTGCGCATGTACCGCGAAGTGCTTGATGACGCATCCTTCGGCGAACCGCTCTTCAGCGGCGAGCTGCCGCGTGATTGGAAGCAGGTCTTCGCCAGCGTGCAGTCGCTCACGGACCAGCGACTCGACCAGTTCGATCCGGAACACTTCGACATCATCGTCATCGACGAGTTCCATCACGCCACAGCTACGACGTATCGCCGCGTACTCAACCACTTCAAGCCGAAGCAGCTCCTGGGTCTGACCGCCACTCCGGAGCGTGCCGATGGACTCAATGTGCAGGACGAATTCTTTGAGGGCCGAATCGCCGCCGAGATGCGGCTGTGGGAGGCCCTCGACAACGACCTGCTCTGCCCGTTCCACTACTTTGGCGTACCTGACGGGACGGATCTCACCCGTCTCAACTGGCGTTCAGGGACGTACGACCAGAGCCAGCTCGGCGACTTGTTCTCTGCCGACCATGCCCGTGCCCGCATCGTTATCAAGCAGGTAAAAGACAAGGTCTCCGACCCGATGCGCATGCGGGCGCTCGGCTTCTGCGTCAGCAGGAAGCATGCCCACTTCATGGCGAAGTGCTTCCAGGATGCGGGCTTTAAAGCTGCTGCTCTGGACAGCGAATCGAAGCCGGAAGTCCGTGACCATGTGTTGGCTCAGCTCAAGGCCGGAGAGATCCAAGTCATCTTCTCCGTAGACCTCTTCAACGAGGGCTTGGACATCCCCGATGTCGACACACTGCTCCTCTTGCGTCCGACTGGCAGCGCCACCGTCTTCCTTCAGCAGCTTGGGCGAGGGCTGCGCCGCACACCTGACAAGCCGGTGCTCACTGTGCTCGACTTCATCGGTCAGCATCGGGCCGAATTCCGGTTCGAGGAGCAGTTCCGCGCGATGACCAACCTGTCGCGCAACCGGCTGCTTGAGCACGCCGAGCGCGACTTCCCGCTGCTGCCATCGGGCTGCCAGATCATCCTCGAAGGTAAGTCCAAGCAGTTGGTACTGGACAACATCCGCACGCAGATCAAGGCGACCGTCCAGACCCTCGCCAAGGAAGCCCGGACCTTCGATACACCGCTCCTCGCAGACTATCTGCGGGAGAGTCGCCGTGAGATCAGGGAGCTGTACAAGTCAAGCAACTCCTGGACGTCCGTTCTGCGCCGTGCTGGTCTAGCCGGACATGCTGAACAGCCGGGCGAGGAAGACCTGTTGAGGCGTGTGCATGCGTTCCTGCACGTCGATGACCTCGAGCGCGCCGAGACGTACACCCGTCTGCTGAGCGATGACGCGCCGACGTACGAGTCGCTGAATCCGAAGGACAAGACGTACGCGCGCATGCTCTTCTTCAACCTCTGGGACAAGGCCGGTGGGTTCGAGTCCTACGCTCAGGGGCTGGAGTCACTCCGGGAACAGCGCGCCCTCCGCGACGAACTGCGACAGGTATTTGCCCACGTGATGGGTCAGGCCGACCACTTCCCGATCCCTCTGGAAGGCCCACACGCACACATCCCCATGAAGGTCCACAGTGCGTACAACCGCTCTGAAATCCTTGCCGCGCTCGGAGTCGCGCGCCTCGGCGGTCAGATGCCTGGCTCGTTCGCGCAGGGTGTTCTGTGGGACGAGCAGAACCAGACGGACGCACTGCTGATCACTCTCGAGAAGAACGAGAAGGACTTCTCGCCCACTGTCCGATACAAGGACTACGCGCTCACCCCCTCCTTGTTCCACTGGGAGTCACAGAGCACGACCGCAGACACCTCGCCCACCGGGCTGCGCTACCAACAGCACCACCATCGTGGGAGCCATGTGCTGATGTTCATGCGGCGTTACAAGGACACCGACATCGGCAAAGCACAGCCCTGGATGCTGCTCGGTCCAGCGACCTTTGTCCGACACGAGGGCAGTAAGCCCATGGCCATCACCTGGCGACTGCATCACGACCTGCCTGCGGATGTGTGGTCGTACTCGGGCATCACCGCGGGCTAGCCGCCCACCGCTCAGACTGCCTCATCGGTCCGGGCCTCAAAGTGCGTCTGTGCTTGATCGAGTACGTCGTCGGGGTCGTAGCCGTGTGCATGTAGCCAATCCAGCAAGTCGGCCATGACCCCAATGGCAGCCTCGCCTACCGCTGTCGCACTCAGCACGCTGCCTTCACCGAACACGGCCCTTCCAGGCGGGAGTTGCCACGCTTCATACAGGTCGAGAAGCGCCTCGGCCCGCACCACACGAGGGCCACCCGTCCGCCCCAGGACGGTCGGTTCATCGGAGGTGGCAAGCTCGCACCACACCACCTTCGAGCCTTCACGAAGGAACACGCCCCAGCGATGGTTCGTCAGGGCGTCAACGAGAGCCATCCCGCGGCCTGACTCCGACGCGCTGCTGGCCGCAAGCAAGGTGGGCAATGCGCGCGTATGGGGGTCCTCCAACTCCAGACGCAGATATGGCTCACTGAGCGCCATGCGCAGCGACGCAGGTGTCCCTTCTCCGACGTGCCGGATGACGTTGGTGACCAGCTCTGACAGGCAGAGCTGCGCTACATCAACGTGATCTCGTAGCCCCCACAGGATGAGGCGGATCTTCAACATCCTTCTCAACTGGGAGAGTTCGCTGGGCTGGGCAGCGAACTGATGCACCCAGGGCTCACGTCCCATGCAGTCGCTCACATAGATCACCTTCGACCGCCTCTCACACATCCCGTCGCACACCGTGCTTGTCGATGACTCTCAGTGAGAGAGTTGCAGCGCCCATCCCGCCATGCAACATGCACGAAGGGATTCCCCCTTTAGGGTGATTGGCCTTTCGAGCCCCTTCCGATGGGATGGAACATCCGCTACCTCACGAGGAGTTGGTATGGCCGGATCCCCTACGGCTCGCCGTCGACGTCTTGCAATCGAGCTCAAGCGGCTACGCGAAGAGAGCAGCCTGACCTGTAGCCAGGTGGGCAAGGAGCTGGACTGGAGTAGTTCCAAAGTCAGCCGCATGGAGACGGGACAGGGGCGCGTCCAACCCTCCGACGTCGATGCCCTCTGCCGCTTCTACGAGACCACCGACGAACTGCGCGACCTCCTGAAGTCACTGGCCAAGGAGTCCAAGACGAAGGGGTGGTGGCACGCACACGGCGATGCGATCCCCACATGGTTCTCCGTCTATGTCGGCCTCGAACAGGCGGCCGCGCACTTGCACACCTATCAAGCCGAGTTCGTCCCGGGGCTCCTGCAAACCAGTGAGTACGCAGCCGAGCTGAGCCGAGCTTGGGTTGATCACACGCCCGAGGACATTCAGGGCATGGTCGACGTCAGGATGCGCCGCCAGGAGCTACTCACCAGCGAGGGCGCTCCCGACTTGTGGGCGGTGGTGCACCAAAGCGCACTCCAACACACAGTCGGCAGCCGCCAGGTCATGGGTCGCCAACTCGAACGTATGCTGGATATCCAGAAGTTGAAGAACGTGACTGTTCAAGTCCTTCCGTTCGACGCCGGCGCCTACCCGACCACGGGGTCATTCACAGTCCTCGGCTTCCCGGAGCAGGAGGACCCCGACTTGGTCTATCGAGAGGGGCTTAGTGACTCGGTCTATCTTGAAGAGCCCAAGGACGTGGGCCTCTATACGAAGGCGTTCGACCACCTTCGGGCCTTGGCTCTCAGCCCGCAGCGATCAGCCACGCTGATTACCAGACTCTTGGAGGAGCACTCCCGATGACCTCATCGTCGAGCGTCGAGTGGCACAGGAGCAGCTACAGCAACGGCATGGGGGGCGAGTGCTTGGAAGTTGCGGCGCTCGCTGAATCGGTCACCGTACGCGACTCCAAAGCCGCCTCCGGCAGCCCTCAGCTCATGTTCAACATCCCTACCTGGCGGAGTTTCATACGGACGCTGACACTCGGGACGGACGAACCCACTAGCTGACAGGCTGCAACGGGTCACGAATGATTTCTCCCGTACGCTCCAGGAACGCGGCATAAGCCCGGACCATCTCCCCCCTAACCTCTTCAAGACTAGACCAGTCCACGGCCAGGCCTACAGAGTTTGTGCCCGCCACCTGCATCAAGACGCCCACTACCTCCATCGACTTCCGAGATAGGGCGTGAGCGAGCTGATACGCCTCATTTGGACCCCAAAGGGCCAAACGGCTAGTTTTCGCCTTAAGTTCAACGGTGCACTCTCGGAGTTCACGGCCAGTCGCCTCATCAAGCCTGGCCCCACCTCGCACTTCAGGAGTGATGCGGACGACCACTTCATCCAGTACGGCATAAGCGTCCAGAAGTGCAGCAAAAGCCTGATGTCGCTGGCTACGCACCCACTGCCAGTGTTCCGCAGCGGCCTGACCATGCACCCCAGCCAACGCTGCCTCAACTGCCTTTCGCCCACCGGTTTCAGCCCCGCGCTTGGCGTACACCCCGGCGATGACAGCACCGATGACGGCGGCCGCGAAGGCGATTACTGCCCCAATGACTGTCCCCGTCACCTCACTCATCACGCCATCCTCGCCTGGATGTGGCGCAACCACAACGGCCACTCAGACAACTTGGGCCACTCTCAACACTCCGTGAGCTCTGAAACCACTAGCCTCGGATCATGACGACGCCCACGGCCAGGTTCACGCCCGGCGACATCCTCACGCGCGCACAGATCCACCCCGTGCTCGGCGGCAGCGGCTTCGCCGGAATCTGCCCAGCCAGAGAGAAGCGGAACGTTCTCATATTCTCCGATAGCAAAATAGGTAGGCGCTACGGATATCGAGACGGATGGCTCAGCGAGGAAGACGCTTTCGGCCCCATATTCACCTACACCGGAGCAGGAAAGCGCGGCAATCAGACGTTAGAGGGCGGCAACGCCGCCATCCTCGATCACGCGAGCATGGGACGCACTCTGCATGTTTTCATCGCCGTGGGAAATGTGCCGGGAACCGGCACGCGGACGCACAAGTACATAGGTGAATTCAAGGTCGATGACGAACACCGGCCGTACGACATACGGGAGGCCAAAGATGAATTAGGCGCCGACCGCAACGTCATCGTCTTCCGACTACGCCCCACCGGTCCATACATACGAGAAGAATCTGACACTCTGCCGCTAGCGCCCAGACCTCGCATTAGATTCCAGCGGACCGCAGGCAGCCTTGCTCGGACGTATCGACGCAAGAGGCGCCAGCGACAACCTCAGACCGAAACCGCCCGGATAGAAGCTCTCCGCGATGACCTGGCGGAAGCCTTCGAAGAGCACGAGACCGCGGCTGGGATGGACATCGGGCAGATGGAGTTATCGCTACAGAACTCAACAGATCAACTTTCTTTCGAGATTTACAATCAGACAAACCACACGATCTACCAGCCGACGGGGAGCGCGGCACCCGAGTCCATCACTCAGGCGCTAGCTCAACTCCTGCATGCACAGCACCATTTGAAGACCGCAGTCCCGGATCAGCCGCTCCACTTGATGGTGCTAGCTCCCTCGCTTCCCCGCGAGGACCTCCGCGACTTGCTCAGTGAACACGGGATCGGCCTCGTCTACCGCACCGAGACTGGCGACTTCTCTGAGTTGATAGGTGGCATCAGCGCAACCGACGGTCATCAATCTTTCCGCTGTCTGGATTGCCCGGTTTCTGTCCCTGCCTGAGACACCCGCTTCTCACTCTGTGAAGCGATGCGGTGACAGTGCGACACTCGCACCCCGGGGGTGGCTTCAGCCCGGAAGCTCTACCCCGACCAAGGAAACGATCTCTAAGTCCGACAGTGCAGGATAGAACCATGACAACCAAGGTCTACTTCGACATCACCATCAACGACGAGCCCGCCGGCCGTATCAACTTCAACCTCTTCGACGACGTCGTCCCGAAGACGGCCGAGAACTTCCGTGCCCTCGCCACCGGCGAGAAGGGCTTCGGTTACGCCGGGTCCTCCTTCCACCGCGTCATCCCCGCCTTCATGCTCCAGGGCGGCGACTTCACCCGGGGCAACGGCACCGGCGGCAAGAGCATCTACGGTGAGAAGTTCGCCGACGAGAACTTCACCCTCAAGCACGACAAGCCCGGCCTGCTGTCCATGGCCAACGCCGGCCCGAACACCAACGGCTCGCAGTTCTTCATCACGACCATCGTGACGGACTGGCTGGACGGCAAGCACGTGGTCTTCGGCGAGGTCGCCGACGAGACCAGCATGGAGCTCGTCAAGAAGATCGAGGCGCTCGGTTCGCGCAGCGGCACCACCTCGGCGAAGATCACCATCGCCGAGTCGGGTCAGCTCTGACACCTGCCCCACGGCACCTGTGAACGGCCGGCGCGTATGTCGTAAGTCATCGCGCCGGCCGTCGCGTGTCCCGCCCGGTGCGGATGGACGCCGGGCCTTCGGCTCGCCCGCACGTCACCACGTGGCTCCCCTCCTGTAGCCGACCTGTTGCCGGAACTGTGGGCTCCGCCACTGCCGTGCCACCAGGGCAGCTGCTGGACTCGCCCGACAGCCCGACCGTTGATCGCATCAGGGGGCGCGATGGCACTGCTGAATCTGCTGCTCGTCCTCGTCGCCGCCGTCGTCGCTTTCGCGCTCGCCGGGTACGGGTTCGGGCGGCTCGCCGACAGCGGTGTACGGCGGCCCGAGCTGCCGGTGCTTCTCCGCGGTCTCGGCGCCCTCGCCGGGGCCGTCGCCGCGGCGCTGTGTGCGTGGGGGCTGTTCATCGTCGTGGGCGCCACCGCGACCGCTCAGGACGGCGGTACGGACTCCGCGCCGCCGCAGTCCTGTCGTACGGCGGGCTGGTGGGAGCGGCATCAGCATGGCGTCGAGATCGTCGACTACTCGGTGTCGTATCTCCCGCTCGGGTTCGTCTGCGAGACCAGTGACGGCGGGAGCTACGACAACGGCGACGTGCCGGGGTATCTCAACCCGGCCCTTCTGGGCTTCGCCCTCGCCGGTGCCGGGTGCGTCATCTCCGCGGGGTACGTCTCGGAGATGCGCGCTCGGACGCAGCACAAGGACCGTGCGGGCGAAGCCCAGTAGGGACATGCAGGGGCGCTCACGCTGTCGGCATCAGCTCCGCCTTCCCGAACAACAGCGCGTACCCCTGCGGCAGTTGGGCGAGGATGCGGTCCACCAGCTCGTCACCCGCCCAGCGCGGGAGCGCGCTCAGTACCGAGCTGACGTCCCAGCGGGCCGTCGCCGTCGTCGCGCCCTCGATACGGGCCGCCACCGATTCCACGAACTCCGCCGCCGACAGGGGGCGGGTGGCCGGGATCTGGCCGGCGACGACGCGCGCGGCCTGCTCGGGCAGTGCCCGGGCGAGGGCCACGCGTTCGTCGCCGGTGACGTGGCCGCCGAGGGCGGACAGGACGACGCGGGTGACGCGTTCGGCCTCGGCGCGGGTCGGGTACTGGCCCGACTCCCGCACCGCGTCCACCAGTTCGGCCCAGCTTCTCTTCAATTCCGAATCACCACCGAATCACCGTCGATCGCACGCGATCACTCGCTCAGTTGCTCAGTTGCTCAGCTGCTTGCGTCCGCCGTCGCCCCCGCTGATCTCGATGCGGCGCGGCTTGGCCTGTTCGGCCACGGGGATGCGCAGGGTCAGGACGCCGGCCTCGTACGAGGCGTCGATCCGTTCCGTGTCGAGGGTGTCGCCGAGGAAGAGCTGGCGGGTGAAGGTGCCGGTGGGTCGTTCGGCGACGATGGGTTCCGCGCCCTCGGGGGCGGGGGAACGGCGCTCGGCGCGGACGTTGAGGACGTTGCGTTCGACGTCCAGGTCGATCGTCTCGGGGTCGATGCCGGGGAGGTCGAAGTGGACGATGAAGTCGTCCCCGGCGCGGTAGGCGTCCATCGGCATCGCGGCCGGACGCGTGGGCCCGAAGACCTGCTGCGCGAGTCGGTCGAATTCGCGGAAGGGGTCGGTACGCATGAGCATCACGGGTCACTCCTCTCTTCGGGAACTGGGTGCGATGCCCTTACGGCTTCTTATATAGCTCGCGAGAGGAAACTTGACAACCCTCGACTCAGGTTCGGCCCCACTCGCGCTGCTGGAGTTAGCCTCAAGGTCTCTCACGAACCACCAGGAGGCAGGCATGGCGAAGGCCAGGGTTCCCAGTGCGCTCGTCGCGGCGAGCGGGCTCGTCGGTGGGTACGGCGTCGCCCGCTGGACCAAGAAGCGGCCGCTCGGCGGGGCCGTGCTGGCCGTCGCCGGGGCCGCGGCCGCGACGCAGTGGCGGCAGCAGGCCGGCGGCAAGGCGGCGGGCGCGTTGACGGCCGCGTATGTCGCCGCCTTCGCCGGGTCGCATCCGCTCGCCAAGAAGGTCGGCTCCTGGCCCGCCGTGTTCGGGGTGGCGGGGGCCGTCGCGCTCGCCTCCTGGGCCGTGGCCGACCGGCAGGGCTGAGAAGGGTAAGGCAGAGGTGCGGCTCGGGGTCACCGAGCATCGGGTGCGGCTCGGCCCCCACGAATATCGGCTGCTGCGCGTCGGCGGACTACGGCGGGCGCTCTGCTACGACAACGACCACTGGCTGAGTCTGTGGGTGGACCGGGGTGCCGCCGCCGAGCTGGCGGCGGCCTGGCTGCTGGCGGCGCGGTCGCCGCGCTCGCTCGTCCATCTGCCGCTGCGGCGGCGCGATGAGCGGCCCCTGGGCGCCGCGCTTCCCGAGCCGCACCGCGCCCGCGATCTGCTTCTGCTGCACCACTCCCTCCAGTTCCCGGCGTCCCGGTGGAAGGAGGTCCGGGCGAGGGCGGGCAGGGCGGGCAACGCGGGGCGTCAGCACACCGTCGAGTTCCGGCGCGCCGACTTCGCCCTCCCTCGCACACTCCCCCACGACCTCTCCCACGCCCTCCCCCACAACCGGCGCCTGCCCGACCCCCACCACGCCGGGTTCCGTGACCGGCTCCGCCTCAGCACCGCCGCCGACACCCTCGTACTGAGCGGCAGCGCCCTGCCCTTCGCGGGCGCCGCCGCGGACTTCTTCGACCTTGCCGACACCGGGCCCCACCAGGACGGTCACGTGTGTGCCGAACTGCATCCGGGGTCAGGGCTGTTGGAGCGTTCGATGCCGCTGATGCATGTCGAGTACTGCGCGGAGTGGGAGCCCTGGCCGATCTGAGCGGGGCGGCGCGGGGCTGCTGAGCAGGCGACCCGGCGTCGGGGTGGGCCGGGGGTGGGTCGCGCGGCCCGGCGCTAGCGGGGTGCCGCCTGCGCCCACCCGTGCCGCCCTAGGCGGCACGAATGCCCGCAGCCTTCGTCGACGTAGGCCCCGCCGCCGTGAGCGGCCGAGCCACGTCCTCCAGCGACCTCCGCTCCGCCCGCACCGCCAGCGCCGCCGCCACCAGCCCCGCCAGGCACATCAGCGTCGCGCCGATCTGGAAGGCCAGCACCGTGTCGGCGACCTTGCCCGTTCCGGTCAGGTCGGCGAACAGAAGCGGGCCGCTGATGCCGCCCGCCGCCGTGCCCAGGGCGTAGAAGAACGCGATCGACATCGCCCGGGTCTCCATCGGGAAGATCTCCGAGACCGTCAGATAGGCGCTGGACGCGCCCGCCGACGCGAAGAACAGCACCGCGCACCAACACGCTGTCAGCGTCCCGGCGTTCAGTGAACCCTGGTCGAAGAGCCACGCCGTGCCGAAGAGCAGCAGACCCGACAACAAGTACGTCGACGAGATCATCACCCGGCGTCCGACGGTGTCGAACAGCTTGCCCAGCAGCAGCGGGCCCATGAAGTTGCCGATCGCGATGACCGCGAAGTAGTAGCCGGTGCTGCCGGTCGGGACGTCGTAGAACTTGGTCAGGATCGCGCCGAAGCCGAAGGTGATCGCGTTGTACAGGAACGCCTGGCCGATGAAGAGTGAGAATCCCAGGACCGCGCGCCTGCGGTAGTCCGAGAACACCGTCCTGGCGATCTCCATGAAGCTCACGCTGCGCCGCTGGTGGATCGTGAGCTCGCCCTCCGGCTCGGCCAGCCGCTCGCCCTTCTCGGCCGCCACCCGCTCCTCGATCGACGTGACGATCCGTTCCGCCTCCTCGTCCCTGCCGTGGATCAGCAGCCACCGTGGGCTCTCCGGGACGTGGCGTCGTACGAGGAGGATCACCAGGGCCAGAACGGCGCCCAGCGCGAACGTGAGCCGCCAGCCCACGTCCTTCGCGACCACCGACGTGTCGAGGGCGACGATCGACAGCAGGGACCCCGCCACCGCTCCCAGCCAGAAGCTGCCGTTGATCATCAGGTCCACCCGGCCCCGGTACTGGGCCGGGATCAGCTCGTCGATCGCCGAGTTGATCGCCGCGTACTCGCCGCCGATGCCGAAGCCGGTCAGGAAGCGGAAGGCGAAGAACCACCAGGTGGAGAAGGAGACGGCGGTCAGGGCGGTGGCCGCGAGGTAGACCGCGAGCGTGATCATGAAGAGTTTTTTACGGCCCCATTTGTCCGTCAGGCGGCCCCAGAAGAGGGCTCCCGAGCAGGCGCCCAGCACGTAGAGCGCCGCCGCCAGGCCCGTCACCTGGCCGGAGGTGATCGGCAGGCCACTGCCCGGTTCGGACAGGCGGCCCGCGATGTTGCCGACGACCGTCACCTCCAGGCCGTCGAGGATCCATACGGTGCCGAGTCCGATGACGATCGTCCAGTGCCAGCGGGACCAGGGGAGGCGGTCCAGGCGGGCGGGGATGTTCGTCGTGACGGTGCGGCCGGTCGCGGCCTGGTCTGTGGTGGTCATGGGCTCCCTCCTCGTCGAGCGAGACCCAGCGACGGGTTCCCCCGCGAGGACGGGTTACGCCCCCAGCAGCCGCGACACCGTGTAGATCAGCAACCCCACCAGCGACCCCACGACCGTGCCGTTGATCCGGATGAACTGAAGGTCGCGGCCGATGTTCGCCTCGATCTTCTTCGTGGTGTGCTCGGCGTCCCAGCCGGCGACCGTGTCGGTGATCAGGGACGTGATCTCGTGCCGGTAGGTGGTGACGACGTACACCGCCGCGCCCTCGACCCAGCCGTCGACCTTCGCCTGGAGCCGCGGCTCGACCGACATCCGGGCCCCGAGCGACAGCAGTGACGCCCGCACGCGCAGCCGCAGCTCGCTGCGCTCGTCCTCGGCGGCCGACACGATCATGGAGCGTACGGCGGTCCAGGCGGACGCGATGAGGTCCTGGACCTCGCCCCGGCCGAGCACCTCGCCCTTGAGCCGCTCCACCCGCGCGCGGGTGTCCGTGTCGGACTGGAGGTCGGCGGCGAAGTCCGTCAGGAAGCGGTCCAGGGCACCGCGCGCCGGATGCGAGGGCATGTCCCGCATCTCCGTCACGAAGCGCAGCAGCTCCTTGTAGACCCGTTCGCCGACCTTCTTGTCCACGAACCGCGGGGTCCAGCCGGGTGCTCCGCCCTGTACGGCGTCCATGACCTGTTCGTCGTGGAGGACCAGCCAGTCGTGCGCCCTGGCCACCACCAGGTCCACGACCCTGCGGTGGCCGCCGTCCGCGACGACCTTCTCCAGCATCTTGCCGATGCCCGGCGCGATCTCCTGGGCGTCGGCCCGCCGGGTGATCGCCTCACCGACGACCGCCTGGACGTCGGAGTCCCGAAGGACCGTCAGGGCGCCGCGCAGCGCGGCGGACAGCTCCGCCGTGACCCGGTCGGCGTGCTCGGGTTCGGCGAGCCAGGCGCCGAGTCGGCTGCCGATGCCGACGGCGCGCAGACGCCCGCGTACGACGTCCTCGGAGAGGAAGTTCTCGCCGACGAACTCGCCCAGCGACACGCCGAGCTGGTCCTTCTTGGTGGGGATGATCGCGGTGTGCGGGATCGGCAGGCCGAGCGGGTGCCGGAACAGGGCCGTCACCGCGAACCAGTCCGCCATCGCGCCGACCATGCCCGCCTCCGCCGCGGCGGCGACATAGCCCGCCCAGGCGCCGGCGCCCTCGTGGGAGGCCCACTTGGCGAGGACGTACACGAGCGCGACGAACAGCAGCAGCCCGGTCGCGGTGAGCTTCATCCGGCGTACTCCGCGCTGCTTCTCCTCGTCGGCCGCGCTGAACGTGCCCATCGAGCGGTGACCGGCGGACGCGCCCGTCGCGCGGTTACCGACGGTGGCCGCGCGGGCATGCTGCTTCACGTCAGCGGCATCCGTTTCATCCGGATTAGCGCGTTCCATCACGTCCCATCCACTCCGCCCGTTGTGATCCCCTGCACACATTGTCCCTTCCTGACCGACTCCTGGAACGGAACAGGAGTTCCCGGCGTCTGTCGGATGGGGGAGCTCAGTTTCGAACTCCGGTGGCCCAATGGGGGGTCCAGTACCGTCACCCCTCACCGCATGACGCATCATGAGGTGATCACATCGGAGCCTCGGGCTCCCATCCGTCCGAGGAGACCCGCACCGCATGACCAGAAGACGTGGTTATGCCCTGCTTTCGGCGATCATCGCCCTGATCGTGGCCCTGTCCGGCGCCATCTACGTCGGTGTCGCCGCCGACGACGGCAACGCCACGAGCCCCAGGCAGCGGGCCGCAGGAGCCCCCGCCCCGCGCAACGCCGCCCCGGCCTCCACCGGCACCTGGGTCGGCGCCTGGTCCGCCTCCCCGGCCGGAGCCGAGCCCGGCACCGAGACGGAGGGCCTGGCGGGCCGCTCGGTCCGCAACGTGGTGCACGCGTCGGTCGGCGGTACGAGTGCCCGTATCACGCTGTCCAATCTCTACGGCCAGTCACCGCTGACCGTCACCCACGCCTCGATCGCCCTCGCGGCGGCCGACGACTCCGCCGCCGCCGCGGTCGGCACCATGCGGCGGCTCACCTTCGGCGGCAACACCTCCGTCGTCGTCCCGGCGGGCGGCCAGGTGATGAGCGACGCGGTCGGCATCACCGTCGCGCACGACAGCGACGTCCTGGTCACCACGTACTCGCCCGTCCCGTCCGGGCCGGTCACCTACCACCCGCACGCCCGGCAGATCTCGTACGTCGCCGAGGGCGACCTCACCGAGGACACCACCGGCACGGGGTACGCGGAGCAGACGCCGTACTGGCGCTACCTCACCGCGCTGGACGTGCTGAGCAACGAGTCCGACGGCACCGTCGTCGTCCTCGGCGACTCCCTCACCGACGGCATCACCTCCACCGAGGGCGCCAACCACCGCTGGACGGACGTCCTTTCGGAGCGGCTGCGCACCGCGATCGAGGCCGGCCGCGACCTGCCCCGCTACAGCGTCGTCAACCAGGGCATCAGCGGCAACCAGGTCCTCGCCAACGGCCTCGGCCGCCCCGCCGACAACCAGAGCGGGCTCGGACGCTTCGGCCGGGACGTGCTCTCCCGTACGAACGTCAAGGTCGTCGTCATCGACCTCGGCATCAACGACATCCTGCGCAACCCGAGGCTCGCCGACCCGGAGAAGGTCCTGGGCGGGCTGCGCACCCTGGTCCGGCAGGCCCACGCCCGCGGGATCAAGGTCGTCGGGGCCACACTGATGCCCTTCCAGGGCCACCGCGGGTACACGGACGCCCGGGAGGGCGTGCGGCAGCAGATCAACGCCGCGATCCGGGACGGCAAGGTGTACGACGCCGTCGTGGACTTCGACGAGGCGCTGCGCGACCCGTACAACCCGCGCCGGCTGCGCTCCGACTACGACTCCGGGGACCATCTCCACCCGAGCGACAAGGGATACGCACGGATGGCGGAGGTCTTCGACCTGGAGGACCTGAAGGGGGCGGCTCCGGCGGAGCTCTAGGCCCCGGTGGAGCTCTAGTCGTCGTACCGGTCGCGGCGGTCCCGCCGGTCGCGCCGGTCGCGGTGGCGGTCACGGTGGCGGTCGCTGCGGCCCCGCATCAGGTCACGGTGCCCGTCCGTGAGGCGGCGGTGCGCGTCCTGGACGTCCTCGCGGAAGGATTCGTGCAGCTCGCGCATCGATTCCCTGCGGTCCAGCTTCTGCCGGCGCCGCTCCTCCTTCAGCGCCCGCCGCTCCTCCCGGGTCAGCTTCCGCTCGACACCGACCCCGCCCCAGAAGGCGAACCCGGTCACGATCACACGCGGGCCGCCCGGATCGCCCGGCACGCCCTCCTCGCGATGGTCGAAGCCGCCCATGATGCCGATCCCGCGGACGACGACCTCGACACCGGGCGGCACGATCACGTTCACGCCGCCCATGATGGCCACGCAGTTGATCTCGACCTCGCGGTCCGCGAAGTTCGCCTCGCGCAGGTCGATCTCGCCGCCGCCCCAGAAGGCGAAGCAGTTGAAGCGCTTGGGCGCGGTCCAGCGGCCCCGGCGCTGGAACCCGGACAGGATCGCCACCGCCCAGGTCGACGAGCCCTCGCCGCCCGTGATCCGCGAGGCCCAACTCCCGTCCGCGATCGGCTGCTTGGTCATGTTCACCGTCGGGACGGCACCGGGGGCGGTCGGCAGGTCGCGGGTGATCGGCGTCAGCTCGCCGTACGTCCGTGCCTTGTACGTCGCCTCCAGCCGTTCCTCGAACTCCTCCATGTCCAGGCGCCCTTCGGCGAGGGCGTCCCGCAGGATCTCGGCGACGCGCTCGCGGTCGGCGTCGGCGGCACGGAGTTCCGGGGCAGAGGGCCTGGGGGGCGTGGGCGTCCCCTCGGAAGGCGCGGCGTCCGTCATGTCCTCAGCCTACGAGTTCCGGGGGCCGGGCACTACGCGGTGGCCTTCTCTGCGTACATCTTCGCGATGACCGCCTCGATGTCCGGCTCCCGCACCGACAGGTCCACCAGCGGATACTCCGCCGCGATCCGCGCCACCAGCGGCGCCGCCGAGGTCCCCGCCGGGAACGCCAGCCACTGCCGCGGCCCCTCCACCTTCACCACCCGCGCCTCCGGGACCTCGATCGGCGGCAGCTCCCGCTCCAGGTCCACCACCAGCGTCCGCTCGCTCTCGCCCGCCTCGTGCAGCCCGGCGAGCGGGCCGTCGTACATCAGCCGGCCGTGATCGATGACCATCACGCGGGAGCAGAGCTGCTCGATGTCCTGGAGGTCGTGGGTGGTGAGCAGGACCGTGGTGCCGCGCTCGGCGTTGACCTCGCGCAGGAACTCCCGTACCCGGGACTTGGAGATGACGTCGAGCCCGATGGTCGGCTCGTCGAGGTAGAGGACGTCCGGGTCGTGCAGCAGGGCGGCCGCGATGTCGCCGCGCATCCGCTGGCCGAGGGAGAGCTGGCGCACGGGGACGTCCAACAGGTCGGCCAGGTCGAGGAGTTCGACGAGACGGTCGAGGTTCTCGCGGTAGCGGGCGTCGGGGATGCGGTACATGCGGTGCATCAGCTTGTACGAGTCGATCAGCGGGAGGTCCCACCACAGGGTGGTGCGCTGCCCGAAGACCACGCCGATGCGATGGGCGAGGCGCCGGCGCTCCCGGGACGGGTCGATGCCGGCCACGCGCAGGCTGCCGCCGCTCGGGGCGAGGATGCCGGTCAGCATCTTGATGGTGGTGGACTTGCCGGCGCCGTTCGGGCCGATGTAGCCGACCATCTCGCCGCGCGCCACCCGGAAGGAGAGCGAGTCGACGGCTCGTACCTCCCTGCGTTCCCGTTTCATGAAGCCGGTCTTCTTGCGCACCTCGAAGACCTTCTCGACCCGGTCGAGTTCGATGAACCCTTCGCCCCTGCCCTCGAACCCGTCACCCATGTCCTCAGCCATCCGCCCTCAACTCCCCGTACTCCGATACGACCTGAGCCCCGCCCGCCAGGCCAGCCCGGCCAGCGCACAGCACGCCACCGCCACCAGCGGCGACAGGAACGCCACCCAGTCGGGCAGCCCGAGCGGGATCGGCCGCCCCAGCACATAGGTGGCGGGCAGCCAGTTGACGAAGGACAGCGGCAGCACGAACGTCACCCCGCGCACCAGCTCCGTCGCGAACACCGTCGGCGGGTACTGGAGCAGCGTCGTACCGCCGTACGTGAAGGCGTTCTGCACCTCGGAGGCGTCCTTCGCGACGAACTGGAAGGCCGCGCCCGCGACGAACACCGCGGCGAAGATGCCGGCGCCGCTGAGGATCATCACCGGCATCAGCAGCAGCTTCAGCGGCGTCCAGTCGATGTCGACCGTGGCCAGCGCGTAGACCAGGACCATCGTGCCCTGGGTGACCCGGCCGAGGCGGCGCAGCCCGAACTGGTCCGCCGCCATCTGCGCCAGCACCGGCGCGGGCCGCACCAGCAGCGTGTCCAGCGTGCCGTCCCGCACCCGGCGCCCCAACCGCTCCATCGAGCCGAGGCTGAGGTCGGCCAGGCCGAAGGCCACGCTGGACAGGCCGTAGAGGAAGGCGATCTCGGGGAGCGCGTAGCCGCCGAGGGCGTCGACACGGGAGAACATCAGCAGGATCGCCACGAAGTCGAACGCGGTCGCCGTGAAGTTGCCCAGCGTGGTCATGACGAAGGAGGCGCGGTAGGCCATCGTGGAGCGGATCCACATCGCCGAGATCATGCGGTAGGTGCGGACCCCGTCCAGCACCCGGCTGGTCCCGACGGAACCGATCACCCGGTCGCTCCCGACGGAATCGCGGACCGTGTCAGCCACCCTGCACCACCACCCGCTGCGTCGCCATCCCCTGCACCAGCCGCCCGGCCGCCAGCAGCAGCACCGCCCACACCGCCTGGAAGGCGTACGTGCCCAGCGGATCGGCCTCGCCCAGCAGCACATCCGCGGGCGCCTGGAGCAGCGCCGACCACGGCAGAGCCCGGACGACCTCACCCAGCAGCCCCGGGAACACGTTGAGCGGCAGGATCATCCCCGAGCAGAACCAGCCGACGAACATCACCATCTGCGCCACCCCGGTGCCGTCGAGGAGCCAGAACGCGCTCAGCGCGATCAGGTACCGGATGCCGAAGCTGACCAGCATCGCCAGCACGACCGCCACGAGGAACGCCAGCCAGGTCGTCGCGTCCGTGGGCAGCGCCAGGTCGAACATCAGCGCGCCCAGCACGAAGGGCGGCACACCGCGCGCGGCCAGCTCGAAGAACGACCGGCCCAAGTCGGCCGCCAGCCACCACAGTTGGAGGTCCGCGGGACGGTACAGGTCGACGGCGATGTCGCCGGTGCGGATACGCTCCATGAGCTCGCCCTCGACACCCCCGCCCCCGTTGGCGAGCGTCTTGAACAGCGACTGGCCCACCCACACATAGGTGACGGCCTGCGCGAGGTCGTACCCGCCCAGTTGCGGCCGTTCGTCCCAGAGGGCGGTGTACGTGTAGACGAGGATCAGTCCGAAGACCGTGTTGGTGAAGATCCCGGCCGCCGTGGCCGCCCGATACGTCGCGTACCGTCTGAATCCGCCCACCCCTACGGCGAGGTACAACCGCCCCGAATCCACATCCACAGCCCTCCTCGCCCGCGCCAAGCACCAAAGCGCAAGAGCCTAGTCCGCAGGTGGTGACGTACGCCACGGCTTTTTCGGCCCGGAAGCGTGCCGCGAACCGCAACGGAACGCGTGGTGCGACAGTCTTCATCCGGGGACGCACTCTTCATCTGGGGACGCAGTCTTCATCCGGGGACACAGAACGCGTACGAGGGCGTACGACGCACAACCAGCGCATAAGAGACACGCAACAGGAGTCCGTGCACGACATGAGCGACGAGCCGCAGCCGCAGCAGCCGACCGAGGTGGGCTGGGCGCCCAGAGATCCCGAAGGGGGTACGAAGAAGCCCAAGCGGCCCAAGCGCACCGGCTGGCGGCGGCTGATCCCGACCTGGCGCATGGTGCTCGGCACCTTCGTCGTCGGGATACTGCTGCTGATCGGCCTGTTCTTCCTCGGCTACTCCCTGGTGAAGATCCCGCCCGCCAACGCCCTCGCCACCAAGCAGTCCAACGTCTACCTCTACGCCGACGGCAGCCAGCTCGCCCGCGACGGCGAGGTCAACCGGGAGAACGTCACCCTCGCCCAGGTCTCCAAGGCCGCCCAGCACGCCGTACTGGCCGCCGAGGACCGCGACTTCTACTCCGAGTCCGCGATCGACCCCAAGGCGATGCTGCGCGCCGGCTGGAACACCGCGACCGGCAAGGGCAAGCAGTCCGGCTCGACGATCACCCAGCAGTACGTGAAGAACTACTACCTCGCCCAGGAACAGACCGTCACCCGCAAGGTGAAGGAGTTCTTCATCTCCATCAAGCTGGACCGCACGGAGTCCAAGGACCAGATCCTCGAGGGCTACCTCAACACCAGCTTCTTCGGCCGCAATTCGTACGGCATCCAGGCCGCCGCCCAGGCCTACTACGGCAAGGACGCCACCGATCTGACCCCGGCCCAGGGGGCCTACCTCGCCGCCCTGCTCAACGCGCCCAGCGAGTACGACGTCATCGCCCACCCGGAGAACAAGTCGGCCGCCCTGGCCCGCTGGAACTACGTCCTGGACGGCATGGTCAAGGAGGGCTGGCTCGCCAAGTCCGAGCGGACCGGCCTGAAGTTCCCGATGCCGAAGGAGGCCACCGTCTCCACCGGCATGTCCGGGCAGCGCGGCTACCTCGTCAACGCCATCAACGACTACCTGAGCGACAACAAGATCCTCACCGCCGACGAGCTGGACGCCGGCGGCTACCGCATCACCACCACCATCCAGAAGAACAAGCAGGACGACTTCGTCGCCGCCGTCAACAAGAAGTTGATGGACAAGCTCGACAAGAAGAACCGCAAGGTCGACACGTACGTCCGCGCGGGCGGCGCCGCCGTCGACCCCAAGACCGGGCAGGTCGTGGCGATGTACGGCGGCATCGACTACGTCAAGCAGTACACGAACAACGCCACCCGCCAGGACTTCCAGGTCGGCTCCACCTTCAAGCCGTTCGTCTTCACCTCCGCCGTCGAGAACGGCTCGACGACCCAGGACGGCCGCACCATCACCCCCAACACCTACTACGACGGCACCAACAAGCGCCCCGTGCAGGGCTGGACCGGCGGTGCCTACGCCCCGGCCAACGAGGACGACGTGTCGTACGGCAACATCACCGTGCGCACCGCCACCGACAAGTCGGTGAACTCGGTGTACGCGCAGATGGCCGTCGACGTCGGCCCCGACAAGGTCAAGCAGACCGCGGAAGACCTCGGCCTGCCCGGCAGCACCCCCGAGCTGAACGCCTACCCGTCGATCGCCCTCGGCGTCGCCCGGGCCAGCGTCCTCGACATGGCGGAGGCGTACGCGACGCTCGCCAACCACGGCAAGCACGGCACGTACACGATGATCAAGTCGATCACGCGGGACGGCAAGGACGTCGTGGAGCTGCCGGACCGCAAGACCTCGCAGGTCGTCAGCCGCGAGGCCGCGGACACGACCACCTCGGTCCTGCAGAGCGTCGTCGAGAACGGCACCGCCACCGCCGCGCAGGCCGCGGGCCGCCCGGCGGCCGGCAAGACCGGCACCGCCGAGGAGGACCAGGCCGCCTGGTTCGCGGGCTACACCCCCGACCTCGCCACGGTCGTCGCGGTGATGGGCCAGGACCCGCAGACCGCCGCGCACAAGTCGCTCTACGGCGCGATGGGCCTCCAGCGCGTCAACGGCGGCGGGGCGCCCGCGGAGATCTGGGCCGACTTCACCCAGCGCGCCCTCAAGGGCAAGCCCGCCACCGACTTCGACCTGGAGCTCCAGGAGGGCGCCGACGTCATCCAGCCCCCGACCCAGGAGCCGACCGCCGACACCCCCGAGGAGACGCCGGGCCAGGACGACGGCGGCACGACCGACGGCGGCCAGGACACCCAGGGCCAGACGGACGGGGGGACGACGGGCGGCGACACCACGACCGGCGGCACCACCGACGGGGGCACCACCGGTGGCGGTGGCACGGACGGCGGTACGACGACCACTGGCGGCGGCGGCACGACGACGGGCGGTACGACGGACGGGGGCACCACCGGCGGCACCACCGACGGGGGGACGACCGACGGCGGCACGGCGGACGGCGGCACGACGACGACCGGCACGACGGCGGGACCGCCGGGCAAGACGGGATAGCGGCCCCAGGCCCTGTCGGCTAGTGGCCGCTGGTCGCCTTCAGGCCGACCACGGCGACCAGCAGCAGACAGACGAAGAAGATCCGGGCGGCGGTGGCCGGCTCCCCCAGCACCACCATGCCGAGCACCGCCGCCCCGGCCGCACCGATCCCGACCCACACCCCATAGGCGGTGCCGATGGGAAGGGAACGGGTGGCGTACGACAGCAGCAGCATGCTCGCGACGATCCCGGCGCCGGTGAACACGGACGGCACGAGCCGGGTGAAACCGTCGGTGTACTTCATCCCGATCGACCAGCCGACCTCGAGCAGACCGGCGACGACGAGCAGAACCCAGGCCATGACAGGCACCTCCGAGACACGGACTTCTTGTGCGGGGTGCGTCGTCTTGTCGTACGACCCGGTACGGCGCGTCTCGTCGGGTTGACTCTTCAAAGCTAGCAAAGGGACAGCAAAAGGGGCTGGTGACGATGGTCACCAGCCCCTTCGGCCTTGGAATTGCAGGTACTACAGATACAGCCCGGTCGAGTCCTCGGACCCCTCGAACCGGTCCGCGGCCACCGCGTGCAGATCGCGCTCGCGCATCAGCACATAGGCGACGCCGCGCACCTCCACCTCGGCGCGGTCCTCGGGGTCGTAGAGAACCCGGTCCCCCGGCTCGACGGTCCGTACGTTCTGCCCGACCGCGACGACATCGGCCCACGCCAGCCGCCGTCCCACGGCCGCGGTGGCGGGGATGAGGATGCCGCCCCCGGAACGCCGCTCGCCCTCACCGGTGTCCTGCCGCACGAGCACACGGTCGTGCAGCATCCGGATGGGCAGCTTGTCGTGCTGGTCGCTGTGGTCGTTTCTGTTGGCGCTCACGGCTCAGAACCTACCTGCCTGACGGGAATCCGTACGCCCCCGGGTCAGCCCTTGCGACGCCGGGAGGTGCCGAAGGCCAGCAGCCCCACGAGTCCTACGGCGACGAGCGCGACGGGGACGATGCGCTCCAGCCTCGGAGCCCCCTCCTCGTCGACGAACTGGGCCTTGGCGTTGGTCAGGGCCTGGTTGACGCCTACGTAGGCCCGCCCAAGCGTGTGATCGATATTGGAGACCACCTTGGCCTTGGCATCGCCGACGATCGTCTTCGGGTGCACCCGCACCCCGATCTCGTCGAGCGTCTCGGCCAGCGTCTCGCGGCGGCGCTTGATGTCCGCCTCGATCTGCGCCGGGGTTCTCGTGTCCGACGTGTCCGCCACGGTGGGCCCTCCGGGATGCGGGGTGGTGTTCAGTTCCTGTCCTGGACAGTCTGTCAGTTCGCCGGGCCGTCGCACTGTCAGGACCCCCGGTTAGGCTTGCCGGATGAGCGAGCGACTCCAGCCCGGGGACGTAGCCCCCGCCTTCACCCTCCCCGACGCCGACGGCACCGACGTGTCCCTTGCGGACCACAAGGGCCGCAAGGTCATCGTCTACTTCTACCCGGCGGCCCTCACCCCCGGCTGCACGAAGCAGGCCTGCGACTTCACCGACAACCTGGAACTTCTGGCCGGCGCCGGCTACGACGTCATCGGCATCAGCCCGGACGCCCCCGAGAAGCTGGCGAAGTTCAGGGACAAGGAGAACCTGAGGATCACGCTGCTGGCCGACCCGGAGAAGACGGTCACCGAGGAGTACGGGGCGTACGGCGAGAAGAAGAACTACGGCAAGACCTACATGGGCGTCATCCGCTCCACGATCGTGGTGGACGAGGAGGGCAAGGTCGAACGGGCGCTGTACAACGTCCGGGCGACGGGCCACGTAGCGAAGATCATCAAGGACCTGGGCATCGAAAGCTGACCCAGACATCGGGAGCCAGGCCGGGCTTACCCGGCACCGGCCTGCGCTCCTCCTCCCACGCACCGGGGTCGACGGTCTCCCCGACCCGCCGCCAGAACCGCACGGCCCGGGGATTGTCGTCCTGAAAGGCAACGGTCCAGGCCCCCGGATGCCGCGCCACCACCTCCCGAACGGCCCGCATCCCGACCCCTGCGCGCCGGGCCCCGCGCACGACGAAGAAGCTGTTGAGCACGCGGGTGGGCTGAGTGAGCGCCCGCACGAAGGCGAACCCGACGGGATGCGCTCCTCGGCTGAAGAGATACGCGCCCCAGTCCTTGTCCCCACTGAAGGCAGCCTCCAGCCGCTCCCTCCGGAAGGTGCCGTCGGGGTTGGGCAGTTGCCCCCGGAACTCCGACAGGTCATGCCGGAAGAGCAACCAGAGGCGCTCGATGGTGGGACGGTCGGCGGGGGTGACGGGGCGGACGGTGACATCTGGTGGCGTGGTCATGAAAAAAGCCTCCCGAGCGGACAAGGGGCCGCGGGGAGGCTTTGCAGGTATGGGCAGGTTATCGGGTCAGAGGTTTACGTTTCAAGCGTGACTGTCTGATGGGGCCTTCGTTACTCCGTGCGAGGCATGAACGTGTGGCCGAGAACGGAGGGGTTCGGTGGGGGGCAGTGTTTACAGCAGGGAGCGGTTGGAGGCGGCGGCTCGGGGGGCTCGGACGTTGTCGGAGGCGCTGGGGCGGTTGGGGGTGGATCCACGAAGTTCGACGCGCCGGTACGTCTTCGAGCGGATGAAGAAATTGGGGGTCGACGTCTCTCACTTCGAAAGGGAGGGTGTGAAGTGGACACGAGAGCTTCTGCAAGCGGCCGTTTCGGCATCGACGAACATGTGCGAGGTGCTGCGGCTTCTGGGGCTTGAGGTGGTCGGCGGCCACCACACGCACATCAGCCGCCGGATCAAGGCGTACGGAATCGACACCTCGCATTTCCGCGTACCGACCCAACGCGGCAAGGCATGGCGGCCTCGGACGCCGGAAGCGTTTCTCGTAGAGCAGCCGTTCGAAAGTGCTCGGCGTGTCCCGAGCGACCGGCTCAGGTGGGCGATGACGAGTACAGGCATGCCGGAGCGGTGTGCGATGTGTGGCCTGGAAGCGGTATGGCGGGGGCGTCCGCTCCCCCTGGAGGTGGATCACATCGACGGCGACTGGCGGAACAACCGCATCGAGAACCCGCGGTTCCTATGCCCCAACTGCCACTCGACGACGGATAGTTACCGGGGGCGCGGCAAGGTCCGGGCTTCGTGAGCGGCGGCGTGCGGTACACCAGGGAACGGCTGGCCGAAGCCGCCGAGCGATGTTCCGACATCGACGAGGTCATCGCGTTCTTCGGCACCCGGCCATACGGTCAACTGCGTCGCCATCTCTTCCGGCGCTTCGACCACTTCGAGATCGATGTCTCGCACATGCCACGAAAGAGGCGTGCGGGGGCAATGCCTACCAGGCCGGCCGCCGACGAGCTTCGCCGAGCGGTTGAGGGAGCGACCTCCATCGCGGGCACACTCCGGGCTCTGGGAATGGAGCCCTATGACAACAGGCTGCGCACCCAGCTCCACCGTTGGGTGGCCGAAGACGGTCTCGACACCACTCACTTTCTGGGGCAGGCGCATCAGCGTGGCGGACCGGGCACCACGCCGCCGCGGTCGGCGCAGGACATCCTGGTCCGGCATGACGGCACCCGTCGGACGAGGACCCACCTGCTCCGACGGGCACTTCTCGAGGTGGGTGTACCTGAGGAATGCGCCGAATGCGGAACGGGCTCCGAGTGGCGTGGCAAGCCAATGACGCTTGAGGTCGACCACATCAACGGGGACTGGAGCGATGACCGGCGGGAGAACCTGCGGTTGCTGTGCCCCAACTGTCACGCGATCACGGCCACGTGGTGCAGAGGGGGTCGTCGTCAGAAGGCGTAGCCCAGTAAAATAGGCAGCGCTGGCGCCCGTACGCCAACGGCTGAGCGGCAATCTTTAGGTGGTTGTGTCTGTCGGTTCGAATCCGACCGGGCGTACAGAAAAAGACGAGGCCCCGCACCTTCGTATGTAAGGTGCAGGGCCTCGTCACAGGCTCAGCCCAACAGCTCCCGCACCACCGGCACCAACCCCCGGAACGCCTTCCCCCGGTGGCTGATCGCGTTCTTCTCCTCCGGGGTGAGTTCCGCGCAGGTGCGCGTCTCGCCCTCCGGCTGGAGGATCGGGTCGTAGCCGAAGCCGTTCGTGCCGGTCGGGGTGTGGCGGAGTACGCCGGTCAGGCGGCCCTCCACCACGCGTTCCGTGCCGTCCGGGAGCGCCAGGGCCGCCGCGCAGGCGAAGTGGGCGCCGCGGTGTTCGTCGGCGATGTCGGAGAGCTGGGCCAGGAGCAGTTCGAGGTTCGCCTTGTCGTCGCCGTGCTTGCCCGCCCAGCGGGCCGAGAAGATGCCGGGGGCGCCGTTCAGGACGTCGACGCAGAGGCCGGAGTCGTCGGCGACGGCGGGCAGGCCGGTGGCCTGGGCCAGGGCGTGGGCCTTCAGGAGCGCGTTCTCGGCGAACGTCACCCCTGTTTCCTTGACGTCCGGTACCTCCGGGTACGCCTCCGCGCCGACCAGGTCATGGCGCAGACCTGCGTCGGCGAGGATGGCGCGGAGTTCGGTGATTTTGCCGGCGTTGCGGGTGGCGAGGATCAGACGGGTCATGCCCCCCAGTATCCCGGGCCGCGGTATCCCGGTCCGGCGGCCGGTTCTACGGGGTGCAGACCTTCGTCAGCTCGCCCGCCGCGTCCGTGATCGGGCTGAGGTCGGGGGTCGTGTCGCCGTTGTCGACCGACTTGCGGACGTTGTTCACGGCCTTGCCCAGGTCCTCGACCGCCTGGTTGACGTCGGCGTTGTCGGTCTTGTCGCCTATCTCGTCCAGGTTCTTGTCGATGGAGTCGAGGGACTCCTCGAGCTGGGTCGGGTCGTTGGACGCGTTCTCCACGGCCTGCTGGAGGTCGGTGACGCTGTCGGCGATGGCGTCGGCGGTCTGGACGCAGTCCAGCGCCTTGTTGACGGCGTCGCAGCCGGTGGTCAGGCCTACCGTCAGCCCTACCGCGGCCACCGCGGCGGCGATGGCGGTACGGCGTGATCGACGACGGCCGCGTCGGCTCTCGGCCATGGTGATGTTCCCTCCCTTGTTCAGCCCCAAGGGCCCCCGTGTACTGGCCGGGCGTACAGCGGTGTGCCGTACGCCCGTACTCGTAGTGACGCGAGTTCGGGCGGCCGGGTTGCCCGTCCCGGCCGCCTTTCCTTGGTCCGTCTTTTACTTTTCGAGGACGCTATCAAGGGCCTTGCGCTGCAGGACAGCGAGTTCCGTGCAGCCCGAAACGGCCAGGTCGAGGAGCGAGTTGAGCTCTTCGCGGGCGAACGGCTCGGCCTCCGCGGTGCCCTGCACCTCGACGAAGCGGCCGTCGCCGGTGCAGACGACGTTCATGTCGGTGTCGGCCTTCACGTCCTCCTCGTAGCAGAGGTCCAGCAGCGGAACCCCTCCCACGATGCCGACCGAGACCGCGGAGACCGTGCCGGTCAGCGGCTGGCGGCCGGCCTTGACCAGCTTCTTGCCCTGGGCCCAGGAGACGGCGTCGGCGAGGGCCACGTAGGCGCCGGTGATGGCCGCCGTACGCGTGCCGCCGTCGGCCTGGAGGACGTCGCAGTCGAGGACGATCGTGTTCTCGCCGAGCGCCTTGTAGTCGATGACGGCGCGCAGCGAGCGGCCGATGAGGCGGCTGATCTCGTGGGTGCGGCCGCCGATCTTGCCGCGGACGGACTCGCGGTCGCCGCGGGTGTTGGTGGCGCGGGGCAGCATGGAGTACTCGGCGGTGACCCAGCCCTCGCCGCTGCCCTTGCGCCAGCGGGGGACGCCTTCGGTCACGGAGGCGGTGCAGAAGACCTTCGTGTCGCCGAAGGAGACGAGGACGGAGCCCTCGGCGTGCTTGCTCCAGCCGCGTTCGATGGTGACGGGGCGGAGCTGTTCGGGGGTGCGGCCGTCGATTCGAGACATGGCGCTGAGCCTAGCCGCACATGCGGAGGGGGCTCCTCCCGCGGTGGGAAGAGCCCCTGTGAGACCGGAAAGGGTCTTACATCATGTCTTCGATGTCCGCCGCGATCGGGTCGGCGTCCGTGCCGATGACGACCTGGATCGCGGTGCCCATCTTGACGACGCCGTGGGCGCCGGCGGACTTCAGGGCGGCGTCGTCGACCAGCGAGCCGTCGTTGACCTCCACGCGCAGGCGCGTGATGCAGCCCTCGATCTCCTCGATGTTGTCGATGCCGCCGAGCCCGGCGACGATCTTCTCTGCCTTGGTGGCCATGTCGGTCTCCTCACGCACTGTTGGCCCAACTTCGCGAGCGATTGCGCCGAACGTACCGAAAGATGACGTCACAGCTACCCAATCGTCCGTGACTGGTCTACACCACCTGACAGGCGGTCGCCAACTCATGAGTTCCGAGACCACTGAGACCCCTCCCACGCGCCGGCGGTGGCACTCGGCGTTCCAGGGCCTGCAGAAGATGGGGCGGAGTCTGCAACTGCCCATCGCCGTCCTGCCGGCCGCGGGCATCCTCAACCGGCTCGGCCAGCCGGACGTGTTCGGTGACGACGGTCTTGGCTGGACGAACGTCTCCAAGGTGATGGCGGGCGCGGGGGGCGCGCTGCTCGACGGTTCGCTGGGGCTGCCGCTGCTGTTCTGCGTGGGCGTGGCCATCGGCATGGCGAAGAAGGCGGACGGGTCGACCGCGCTGGCGGCGGTGGCCGGGTTCCTCGTCTACTACAACGTGCTGCGGCAGTTCCCGGAGGACTGTCCGAGCGGGGCGAAGGCCGTGCCGGGCATCGGGTGCCAGGCGACGGTCGATCAGACGGTGGTGGCGTTCACATACCAGAATCCCGGGGTGTTCGGCGGGATCGTGATGGGGCTGCTGACGGCGTTCTTCTGGCAGCGGTACCACCGTACGAAGCTCGTGGACTGGCTGGGCTTCTTCAACGGCCGCCGGCTGGTGCCGATCATCATGGCGTTCGTGGCGATCGTGTTCGCGGCGCTGTGTCTGTGGATCTGGCCGCCGATCGGTGACGGGCTGGAGAACTTCAGCGACTGGCTCAGCGACGCGGGTGCGTGGGGTGCGGGCCTCTTCGGTGTGGCGAACCGGGCGTTGCTGGTGATCGGGCTGCACCAGTTCCTGAACGTGCCCATCTGGTTCCAGTTCGGGACGTACACCAAGCCGGACGGCACCGAGGTGCACGGTGACATCAACATGTTCCTGGCGGGCGACCCGAACGCGGGCCAGTTCACGTCCGGGTTCTTCCCGATCATGATGTTCGCGCTCCCGGCGGCGGCCCTGGCGATCACGCACTGCGCGAAGCCGCACCGCCGCAAGGAGGTCGGCGGTCTGATGCTGTCCGTCGCGCTGACGTCGTTCGTCACCGGGATCACCGAGCCGATCGAGTACTCGTTCCTGTTCATCGCGCCGCTGCTGTACGCGGTGCACGCGCTGCTGACGGGTGTGTCGATGGCGGTGACGTGGGGGCTCGGGGTGCACGACGGGTTCAGCTTCTCCGCCGGTCTGATCGACTACGTCATCAACTGGAATCTGGCGACGAAGCCGTGGGCGATCATCCCGATCGGGCTGTGCTTCGCGGCCGTCTATTACGCGATCTTCCGGTTCGCGATCACGAAGTTCGACCTGAAGACCCCGGGGCGGGAACCCGAGGACGAGGTCGAGGACGTGACGAAGGTCTGAGGCCGAACGGCCCTTCTCAACGCGGTTACAGAACCCACGGTTCCCGTCACGGAATCGTGGGTTCCTTACGTCACCTTCATCGTGCTACAACAGGTCTACACCACTGAGTGGTGTAGACCACCACCCGATGGAGGAAGTATGAGCACCACCACCGCATCGGCGGCCCCCGCAAAGAGGCGGGGATCCGGCCTGTTCCAGGGCCTTCAGAAGGTCGGCCGCAGCCTCCAGCTGCCGATCGCCGTGTTGCCGGCGGCGGGCATTCTGCTGCGGCTCGGCCAGACCGACGTCCAGGAGAAGCTGAACCTGCCCGACAAGGTCACGGCGGTCTTCGCCACGGCCGGTGGCGCGATCTTCGACAACCTGCCGATGCTCTTCTGCATCGGTGTCGCGATCGGCTTCGCCAAGAAGGCCGACGGCTCCACCGCGCTGGCCGCCCTGGTCGGCTTCCTGGTCTACAGCAACGTCCTCAAGGCCTTCCCGGTGACGGAGGCCAAGGTGCAGGCGGGCGCGGACATAGCCGCGACCTACAACAACCCCGGTGTCCTCGGCGGCATCCTGATGGGTCTGCTGTCCGCCGTGCTGTGGCAGCGCTACCACCGCAAGAAGCTGGTGGACTGGCTCGGCTTCTTCAACGGCCGCCGGCTCGTCCCGATCATCATGGCCTTCGTCGGCACCGCCATGGGTGTCTTCTTCGGGCTGGTCTGGGAGCCGATCGGTGAGGTCATCTCCGACGCCGGTGAGTGGATCACCGGTCTGGGCTCGGTGGGTGCCGGTCTGTTCGGCCTGATCAACCGCGCGCTGATCCCGATCGGCATGCACCAGTTCGTGAACACCGTCTCCTGGTTCCAGATCGGCGACTTCACCAACGCCGCGGGCGACGTCGTGCACGGCGACCTGAACCGCTTCTTCGCGGGTGACCCGACCGCCGGTCAGTTCATGTCCGGCTTCTTCCCGATCATGATGTTCGGTCTGCCGGCCGCCGCCCTGGCCATCGCGCACACCGCCCGCCCCGAGCGCCGCAAGGCCGTCCTCGGCATGATGATCTCGCTCGCCCTGACCTCCTTCGTGACCGGTGTGACCGAGCCGATCGAGTTCTCGTTCATGTTCATCGCCCCGATCCTGTACGTGATCCACGCGGTGCTCACGGCGCTGTCCCTGGCGATCACCTGGGCGCTCGGCGTCCACGCGGGCTTCACCTTCTCCGCGGGTGCCATCGACTACGCCCTGAACTGGAACCTCGCGACCAAGCCATGGCTGATCATCCCGATCGGCCTGGTCTTCGCGGCGATCTACTACGTGGTCTTCCGCTTCGCCATCACCAGGTTCAACCTCCCCACCCCGGGCCGCGAGCCCGAGGAGGAGGTCGAGGACCTCACCAAGGCGTGACGTCCCCGCCACGATGACCAAGGCCCCGGTACCGAGGAGGTACCGGGGCCTTCGTGCACGTAAGGGCTGCTAGATCTCGTACGACACCCTCGGCGCCGCCAGTTCCACGGGGCCGTCGAACACCGCGCGGGCGTCGGCGAGGTTGACCTGCGGGTCGGTCCACGGGGGGATGTGGGTGAGGACCAGGCGGCGGGCGCCAGCCCGGGTCGCCGTCTCTCCCGCCTCGCGGCCGTTGAGGTGCAGGTCGGGGATGTCCTCCTTGCCGTGGGTGAAGGCGGCCTCGCAGAGGAACAGGTCGGTGTCGCGGGCGAGTTCGTCGAGGACGGGGGTGGTGCCGGTGTCGCCCGAGTACGTCAGCGACTTGCCGCCGTGCTCCACGCGGATGCCGTACGCCTCGACCGGGTGGGCCACGCGTTCGGTGTGGACCGTGAAGGGGCCGACGTCGAAGGTGGACGGCTTCACCGTGTGGAAGTCGAAGACCTCGCTCATCGAGGAGGCGGTCGGGGTGTCGGCGTAGGCCGTGGTGAGGCGGTGCTCGGTGCCCTCGGGGCCGTAGACCGGGATGGGGGCGCAGCGGCCGCCGTCGTGGCGGTAGTAGCGCGCGACGAAGTACGCGCACATGTCGATGCAGTGGTCGGCGTGCAGATGGCTGAGGAAGATCGCGTCGAGGTCGTAGAGACCGCAGTGGCGCTGCAACTCGCCGAGGGCACCGTTGCCCATGTCGAGAAGCAGCCGGAAGCCGTCGGCCTCTACGAGGTAGCTCGAGCAGGCCGATTCCGCGGACGGGAACGACCCCGAGCAGCCGACGACGGTGAGCTTCATGAAGCAGAAACCTCCGCTGGCGGGATGGAGAGATGTGGGTGCGTCGGGGGTCGTGCGGTTCGTCGAGCGTAAGGCGCAAAACTCCCTGTCGCTCCTCCGCCAGGGGCTGTTGTGGGCGAACTCACCTGTGCGGCGCTGCCATCCGGGCTACGCGACGTTCAGCTGTTCGGTCACGATCGGAAGGCCCTTCGAGGGTTCACCGGCGCCGCGCTCGGAGCGTGACTCGTACTCGACAGATGCGTTAGCCCGGCCATGAGAGCACCAAGACTCACCAAGCCGATGATCTCCGTGCTGGAGGTGTTGCTGGCCACGACGGACGACACCCCGGCCTGGGGGCTGAGCATCTGCCGCACGGCGGACCTCGGCCCAGGCACCGTGTACCCCATCCTCGACCGCCTGCTGGAGCGCGGCTGGGTGACGAGCCATGACGAGAAGGAACCGCATCCCGGCCGTCCCGCCCGCCGCTACTACGAACTCACCGGCAATGGCCGCGCCCAGGCCCGAGAGGCCCTGGAAGCCCGTCGGGCCGGCCGCCGGACGGCGTTCGGAATCGGCCTCTCGGGAGGCACCGCGTGAACCGAACGCTCCGGCTGATCGGCGCGCTCTGCGGGATCGGCATGCCTTTCCTGGTGTGCGTCCTGCTCGTGCGGGTCGGCTTCGTGGACGGGGACGTTCTGGTGGCGGGGTTCGTGCTGGCGATACTCGCCGGCGTCGTCGTCAAGGAGCTCATCGCGCTCGTGACCCACCTGATCGGGATAAGGCGCAGCTCACCGACTGCCTGGGCGGCGGCCTCCTGGGCGGCACGGCTGGCGGGCGAGCACCGGGACATGCTCGGTGAGTGGCGTGCCTGTCTGGTGGGTGATCCGGAGACCGGAGCGGTCCCCACGCCGTGGCAGCAGCGTGGTTACGCCGCCGGTTTTCTGATCGCCGCCGTGCGGATGCGGATCGGCGATGTCACGGGTCTTCTGTGGATTCCCGTCGACTGGCTGCTGTCCAAGGACTCGCGCACGAACGGCGGGATCGCCTTGGTGGTCGGGGCGCAGGCGGTCTACATCGTGGACGACGGTGGGATTCCGGCCCTGGTGACCGAGGTGTGGGAGCCCTGCGGGGTGCTCGGCGCGAGCCTCTACGTACTGGCCAGGTGGCTGCGCCGGGTGCGGCGCATCGAAGGCGCCGCGGTGCGTCCGCCCTCGGCACCGGAAGGGTGACGGGCAGGGTCCCGGGCCCGTTCAGGAGGAACGTTTCGGCGATCGAAGAGGGCGCGTTGCGGATCGGGCGCCGGTACCGTCGTCGTATGGACACGTCCTGGTGGCTGGCGCTCGTGGCGGTGGTGCTGCTCGCGCTGGTCGCCACGCTCGTCGACGGGTGGGGGCGGGGGCGTCGGCCGGAGGGACGGCGTACGCGGCCGCCCGGGCGGCCGGGGGCCCGGGGTGCCGGGGCGCGGCCGCGGCCTGCGGAGATCTGGTGGGCGATCGTGCCCTACGAGGACGGGCCCGGTGCGAAGGACCGGCCGTGTCTGGTGCTGGCGGTGCGCGGGCGGCGGGCGGTCGTCGCGAAGATCACCAGCAAGTATCACGACGAGCGGGCGGGCGTCATTCCGCTGCCGCCGGGTTCCGTGGGGGATGCCCACGGCCGCGCGAGCTTCCTGGAGACGGACGAGCTGCGCGAGGTGCCGGTGTGGGACTTCCGGCGCCGGGTGGGGGTGGTGGACCCGGTCCTGTGGGACCAGGTCCGTCACCTAGCCACCTAGGGCCTGTCCGGCCCTGGCGGGTCACGCCCAGAGCTGACCCTGCAAGGTCTCGATCGCTTCTTCCGTCGTCGCCGCCGTGTACACGCCCGTCGACAGGTACTTCCAGCCGCCGTCCGCGACGACGAAGACGATGTCGGCGCTCTCCCCCGCCTTCACGGCCTTCTTGCCGACGCCGATCGCGGCGTGCAGCGCGGCGCCGGTGGAGACGCCCGCGAAGATGCCCTCCTGCTGGAGGAGTTCGCGGGTGCGGGTGACCGCGTCGGCGGAGCCGACCGAGAAACGGGTGGTGAGGACGGAGGCGTCGTACAGCTCGGGGACGAAGCCCTCGTCGAGGTTGCGCAGGCCGTACACCAGGTCGTCGTAGCGCGGCTCGGCGGCGACGATCTTGATGTCCGGCTTGTGCTCGCGCAGGTAGCGGCCGACGCCCATCAGGGTGCCGGTGGTGCCGAGGCCCGCCACGAAGTGGGTGATGGAGGGGAGGTCGGTGAGGATCTCCGGGCCGGTCGTGGCGTAGTGGGCGCCCGCGTTGTCCGGGTTGCCGTACTGGTAGAGCATCACCCAGTCGGGGTGCTCGGCGGAGAGCTCCTTGGCGACGCGTACGGCGGTGTTGGAGCCGCCCGCGGCCGGGGAGGAGATGATCTCGGCGCCCCACATGCCGAGCAGGTCCCGGCGTTCCTGCGAGGTGTTCTCGGGCATGACGCAGACGATGCGGTAGCCCTTGAGCTTGGCCGCCATGGCCAGCGAGATGCCGGTGTTGCCGCTGGTCGGCTCCAGGATCGTGCAGCCCGGCGTGAGGCGGCCGTCCTTCTCCGCCTGCTCGATCATGTGCAGGGCCGGGCGGTCCTTGACCGAGCCGGTGGGGTTGCGGTCCTCCAGCTTCGCCCAGATGCGGACGTCCTCGGACGGCGAGAGCCGCGGCAGGCGCACCAGGGGGGTGTTGCCGACCGCGGCGAGCGGGGAGTCGTAGCGCATCGAGGATCAGGCCATGCCGCCGGCCACGGCCGGCAGGATCGTGACGTTGTCGCCGTCGGCGAGCTTGGTGTTGATGCCCTCCAGGAAGCGGACGTCCTCGTCGTTGAGGTAGACGTTGACGAAGCGGCGCAGCTCGCCGCCGTCCACGATCCGGGCCTGGATGCCCGCGTGCCGGGTCTCGAGGTCGGTGAAGAGCTCGGCGAGGGTGTCCCCGGTGCCCTCCACGGCCTTCTGGCCGTCGGTGTACGTGCGGAGGATGGTCGGGATGCGGACCTCGATGGCCATGGTTGCGGGCTCCTGTCGGATGGTGTTCGGGTCGGTGGGCGCACGGCAGCGCGGTACAGCAGAGGTGTGTGGCGCCGCGGCTCACGGCCGTACGGCGGCAGGGAGCAGCGTCAACAGATGGCGCTGGCGAGCCTGCACAGGTCGACGTGCAGCCGCGCCACGAGCAGCGTGCCCGGCGTCTTCTCGCTCACGTCGTGGAAAACCATGCGGTCATCGTATCGATTCCCGGTCCGGGTCCCGGAGTGTGATCCCACATGGTGGACGGATTCCGGCCGGAGGCTGAGACGGCACAGCTCAGGCGGACGCGCGCACGGTCAGTTGGGTGGGCACGACGACCGCGGCCGGCTCCGTCGCCGGGTCGAACAGCAGCCGGGCCAGCAGGCGGCCCATCTCGGCGACGTCCTGGTGGACGGTGGTCAGCGGCGGGTCGGTGGACTCGGCGATCTCGGTGAGGTCGTCGTAGCCGACGACGGCCACGTCGTCCGGGACCCGGCGGCCGCGTTCCCGCAGGACGTCGAGGGCGCCGGCGGCCATGAGGTCGGAGGCGGCGAAGACGGCGTCCAGGTCGGGGCACCGGTCCAGCAGCGCGGTCATGGCGCGGGCGCCGCCCTGCCGGGTGTAGTCGGCGCGTTCGACGAGGCCGGGCGGGGCGTCGGGGAGGACGTCGTGGTAGCCGGCGAGGCGTTCGGCGGCGGAGTGCTCCTGGTCGTGCGGGCCGGTGACGGTGGCGATGCGGCGGCGGCCGAGCGAAACGAGGTGCCGGACGGCCTGGCGGGCGCCGCCGCGGTTGTCGCCGTCGACGTAAGGGTGGGCGCGGACGGTGTCGCCGTCGGACAGGAGAGGCCGCCCGCCGAAGACGACGGGGATGTCGAGACGGTCGGTCATGCCGTGCAGGCGGCCGCCGGGGTGCAGGGAGAACAGGACGGCGCCGTCGACATGGCCGCCGCCGAGGTAGTCGGCGACGCGGTCGAGGTCGTCGGGCTCGTCCAGGAAGAGCAGGACGGCCTGGGCGCCGTGCAGGGCGAGTTCGCGGCGGATGCCCCGCAGGAGGCAGTCGAAGAACGGGTCGAGGAAGAGCCGGCCGTCCGGCTGGTCGGCGACGACCGCGACGGCTCCCGTGCGGTGGGTGACCAGCTGGCGGGCGGCCTGGTTGGGGACGTAGCCGAGTTCCGCGATGACCCGCCGGACCTCCTCGACGACCTCGGCGCGCACCTTCGGCTCGCCGTTGATCACCCGCGAGACCGTGGACCGGGACACCCCCGAGCGGCGGGCGACATCCTCGATCGTGGGGCGCTGTCCGTGCGGCCGTCGCGTCAACACCGTCTCCGATCCGCCGAGTTGGTCGGTCCTGCGGTGATCAGTATGCCTCGACGATCGTGACCTCCTCCTCGGTGACCTCGCCGTCGACGATGCGGTAGGAGCGGAACTGGAAGTCGCCGAGTCCGTCGGTGTCGGCGGTCGAGACGAGGACGTAGTGGGCGCCGGGCTCGTTGGCGTAGGAGATGTCGGTGCGCGAGGGGTAGGCCTCGGTCGCGGTGTGGGAGTGGTAGATGACCACCGGCTCCTCGTCGCGGTCGTCCATCTCGCGGTAGAGCTTGAGCAGGTCGCCGGAGTCGAACTCGTAGAACGTGGGCGACATGGCCGCGTTCAGCATCGGGATGAACCGCTCGGGGCGGTCCGATCCGGCCGGGCCCGCGACGACGCCGCACGCCTCGTCGGGGTGGTCCTTGCGCGCGTGCGCGACGATCTGGTCGACGAGGGCCTGGGTGATGGTCAGCATGTCCGTCAGGATAAGCAGACGGGCCGCCCCGTACCGACAGGTGGTACGGGACGGCCCATATGCCGGACGCCTTGAGCGGCAGCGACAGGGGGTTCCACGAAAACTCCCTGGGCTGGACGTCCTCGGGAAGTGGTCAGCCGACCTTCTCGAACTCCCGCTCGCCGCGCTCGGCGATCTGCGGGTTGCGGCTCTTCAGCGCCACCCAGCCGATGCCGAGGGCGACGGCCCACACGCCGAGCACGTACAGGCTGATCCGGGACTCGGAGTCCTTCGCGATCAGGCCGGTCACGAAGAGCAGGAACACGATGGCGATCCAGGAGCCCACCGCGCCGCCCGGCGCCGGGAAGGAGGAGGCGGGGAGCCGCCCTGCCTCTACCGCGCGGCGATACAGGACGTGGCTGACGAGGATCATGAGCCAGGTCCAGATGCCGGCGCCGACGGCCACCGAGGTGACGTAGCCGAACGCCTTCTCGGGGACGACGTAGTTCAGGACCACGCCGATGCCCATGAAGAGCACCGAGACGGTGATGCCGAGGGCCGGGGTCTTGGTGGCGGACAGCTTGCTGAAGACCGCGGGGGCCTCGCCGCTGTCGGCCAGGTTCCGCAGCATGCGGCCGGTGGAGTACATGCCGGAGTTGCAGGACGACAGGGCCGCGGTGAGGACGACGAAGTTGACGATGCCGGCGCCGGCGGGGATGCCGATCATCGCGAACGCCTTGACGAACGGGCTGACGCCCTCGCTGAACTCGGTCCACTTCACCACGCACAGGATGACGGTGAGGGCACCGACGTAGAAGAGCGCGATGCGCCAGGGCAGGGTGTTGATCGCCTTGGGGAGCGTCTTCTCGGGGTTCTCCGACTCACCGGCCGTGACGCCGACCAGTTCGACGGCGAGGTAGGCGAACATGACGCCCTGAAGGGTCATCAGGGACGAGCCGATGCCGTGCGGGAAGAAGCCGTCGAAGGCCCACAGGTTGGAGACGGCGGCGGTGTCACCGGCGTTGCTGAAGCCGAAGGTGAGGACGCCGAGGCCGATCACGATCATGCCGATGAGGGCGGTGACCTTGATCATGGAGGCCCAGAACTCGATCTCGCCGAACAGCTTCACCGAGATCAGGTTGGCCGTGAAGAGCACGACCAGGAAGACCAGGGCCGTGACCCACTGCGGGATGCCCGGCCACCAGTAGTGGACGTAGATCGCGGCGGCCGTCAGCTCGGCCATGCCGGTGACGACCCACATCAGCCAGTAGGTCCAGCCGGTGAAGTAGCCGAAGAACGGGCCGAGGAACTCGCGGGAGTACTCCGCGAAGGAGCCCGAGACCGGGCGGTACAGGAGCAGCTCGCCGAGGGCGCGCATGATGAAGAAGATGATCACGCCGGCGAGGGCGTACATCAGGATGAGGCTCGGACCCGCCTTGGCGATGTTCGCCCCGGCGTTGAGGAACAGGCCGACGCCGATGGCGCCGCCGATCGCGATCATCTGGACCTGGCGACTGCCGAGGCCACGCTCGTAACCCTCTTCGGTGGTGCCGGAGGTGTTCTCCGGACCCTTGTCGACCTGAGCGGAGGTCATGTGTGTGGTGCGCCTTTCTCCATACCGAACCGGGCCTCTCGTCGGCCTCGGATCGGTTCTCGATCCCCCCGGATACTGGAGTTTTTCTGCCTGGCCGGTGGTTACCGGCTCGGTGGCGCACCCGAGCGAACATGCGGGTGGTGTTCGTCGGGCGGTCGTGAAGATTTATCACGGCCGCAATATTGATCACCTGGGCGAGATGTGGCGCAGGGCACAGGAAGAAGCGGACAAAAGGCCGCCCGGACGGGCATACGAGACTGTCGCGGTGACGCGATCGTTATCCGGATTTGAGCGTCCGCTGAGCGAACACAAAACCGTCACAAACTGCGGCAGAAGTTACGGCAGAAGCGTCGAGACCAGCGTCTCCTGCAACCCGCCCAGCCACAGATACGCCATCACCATCGGCTTGCGCGGATCCTCGTCCGGCAGCCGGTAGAGGAGGTCCGTGTCCTCCTCGTCGGTGATCTCCAGTCGCGAACCGATCGCGAGGCGCAGGTCGTTGAGGGCGCTGAGCCACTGCCGGGACTCCTCCACCGACAGCTTCAGCACCGCCCCGCCGTCGTCCACCGGCCGCAGCGCGTCCAGGGAGCGGATCACGGCGAGGGCGTTGTCGCGCTTGCCGGCCCTGAGGTCGTTCTCGGTGTAGCGGCGGAACTCGGACGAGTACGCGCGCTGCTCCTCGGCCTCCTTGGCCTCCGGGGTGCCCTCGGGGTCGCTGTAGGCGTCCGGGAAGAGCCGCTTGAGCACCGGGTCGGAGGGCGGTTCGCTCGGCCCCTCGGCGAAGAGCTCGGCGAGCGGGTCGTCCGGGGCGTCCTCGCCGGGTCCGGGGCCGATGAGCTCCAGGAGCTGGACGGCCAGCGACCGGATGATGGAGATCTCGACGTCGTCGAGGGCGACGGCCGCGCCGCCGCCGGGGAGCGGTTCGAAGGTGCCTGGCATCTGAGGGATCGCTACTTCCGGTCCTGCTGGAGGGTGGCCCACAGTCCGTAGCCGTGCATCGCCTGCACGTCGCGCTCCATCTCCTCGCGGGTTCCGCTGGAGACGACCGCCCGGCCCTTGTGGTGGACGTCGAGCATCAGTTTGGTGGCCTTGTCCTTCGTGTAGCCGAAGTAGGTCTGGAAGACATAGGTCACGTAGCTCATGAGGTTGACCGGGTCGTTGTGGACGATCGTGACCCAGGGGACGTCCGGCTCGGGGACGGCGAAGACCTCTTCCGCCGACTCGGTACGTTCGATCTCTACGGGAGCGGGTGACGTCACAGGCCCCATGCTGCCACGCTCACCACAAATCGTCACACTGACGCGAAGGGGTGTAGCATCCTCGTCATGAACACAGCGGACCTTGGGCTGCCGGTGGATGTTCCGTCGACGGCACTCTTCACGGATCAGTACGAGCTCACGATGCTGCAGGCCGCGCTGAAGGCCGGTACCGCCGAGCGGCGGAGCGTCTTCGAGGTCTTCACCCGGCGGCTGCCGGACGGGCGGCGCTACGGGGTCGTGGCCGGGACCGGGCGGGTCCTGGACGCCGTCGAGAACTTCCGCTTCGACGCGGACGTCCTCGGCTTCCTGCGGGAGCGCGGCATCGTCGACGAGCCGACCCTGGAATGGCTGGCCTCGTACCGCTTCTCGGGTGACATCTGGGGCTACCCCGAGGGCGAGGTCTACTTCCCGGGCTCGCCGATCCTGCGGGTGGAGGGGTCCTTCGCCGAGTGCGTGCTGCTGGAGACCGTGATCCTCTCGATCCTCAACCACGACTCCGCGATCGCGGCGGCCGCCTCACGCATGTCGTCCGCCGCCGGAGACCGCCCGCTGATCGAGATGGGTGCCCGCCGCACCCACGAGCTCTCCGCCGTCGCCGCCTCCCGCGCCGCCTACGTCGGCGGCTTCGCCTCCACCTCCGACCTCGCGGCCGGCTTCCGCTACCACATCCCCACCGTCGGCACCTCCGCCCACGCCTTCACCCTGCTCCACGACAACGAGCGGGACGCCTTCCAGGCCCAGGTGAACTCGCTGGGCCGCAACACCACGCTGCTGGTGGACACGTACGACGTGGCGACCGCGGTGCGTACGGCGGTGGAGGTGGCCGGGCCCGAGCTGGGCGCCGTGCGGATCGACTCGGGCGACCTGCTGCTCGTCGCGCACCGGGTGCGGCAGCAGCTGGACGAGCTGGGCGCCCGGGACACGAAGATCATCGTGACCTCGGACCTCGACGAGTACGCCATCGCCTCGCTCGCGGCGGCACCCGTGGACGCGTACGGCGTCGGCACCCAGCTGGTGACCGGCTCCGGGCACCCGACCTGCTCGATGGTCTACAAGCTGGTCGCGCGGGCCGAGTCCGCCGACCCCAGGGCGCCGCTGGTGCCGGTCGCGAAGAAGTCGTCCGGCGGGAAGACGTCGATCGGCGGGCGCAAGTGGGCCGCGCGGCGGCTCGACGCGGACGGGATCGCGGAGGCCGAGGTCGTCGGCACCGGGCCCGTCCCGGCCGAGCTCGCCGACCGGCAGCTGCTGGTGCAGCTGGTCAAGGGCGGGGACGTGGTGGCGCGAGAGCCGCTGGACGTCGTACGGGACCGGCACACGGCCGCGCGGGACGGGCTGCCGCTGTCGGCGACGCAGCTGTCGCGCGGGGAACCCGTCCTTCCGACGGAGTACGTGCACGGGCGCTCGGGTAGCCAGTAACGGTGCGCCCGCAGTGGCACAAGCCGTATCGCCGGACCGCCGAAGTCTCTAGGCTCGTAAGCCACCCATAGTCGAAGGACACCCACCATGCGCCGCGCCTTGATCGTCGTCGACGTCCAGAACGACTTCTGCGAGGGAGGCAGCCTCGCCGTGGCCGGGGGTGCCGATGTGGCCGCCGCCGTCACCGAGCTGATCGGACAGGCGGCCGGCTCCGGCTACCAGCACGTCGTGGCCACCCGCGACCACCACATCGCGCCCGGCGGCCACTTCGCCGACAACCCCGACTTCGCCCACTCCTGGCCCGCGCACTGCGTCGCGGGCACCGAGGGCGTGGGCTTCCACCCGAACTTCGCCCCGGCCGTCGCCTCCGGCGCCATCGACGCGGTCTTCGACAAGGGCGCCTACGCGGCCGCCTACAGCGGCTTCGAGGGCGCCGACGAGAACGGCGTCCCGCTGGCCGACTGGCTGCGTGCCCGGGAGGTCACCGAGGTCGACGTGGTCGGCATCGCCACCGACCACTGCGTGCGGGCCACCGCGCTGGACGCGGCGCGGGAGGGGTTCCGCACCCAGGTGCTGCTTGACCTGACGGCGGGCGTCGCCGCGGAGACCACGGACCGGGCGCTGGAGGAGATGCGCGCGGCCGGCGTGGAACTCAGCGGGAAGCCCGTCGTCGCCTGACTCAGGCGGGTGCCGCGGGGCTCCGCAGCAGGGCCCTGATCGGGTGCCACAGCTCCTGGGCGAGTTCCGGGCCCGGCGCCACGACAGCGTTGTCAGGGGCCGTCCGCCATATCAGGCCGTCCGGGTGATGGAGTACGGCGGTGATCTCGTCCGGCGTCGGCGGGGCCGCGTTGCCGCGCAGGTAGACGGCCCGCAGCCCGAGGTTGCGCAGCCTGGTCAGGGCGCGCGCCCGGTTGCGGGCGTGGACGAGGACACGGACGCAGTCCGTGCCGTCGGCGGCGGGTCTGGGCAGGTTCAGCGCCACCACCACGCTGCCGGTCGGCAGCTTGCAGAAACCTCCTGCGGCCATGCAGTCACACCCCCGTGTGCACCGGTGTCAATAAGAAAGTCATCAGGTGGCACCTAAACACGATCGGCGGCGACCCGCCAGGGGGTCGCCGCCGATAGCCTTCTGACCTGCGGAAATGCGAGCTACTTCACCGCGGGGCCGACCTCGATGGAGATCGTGGAGCCGTTCTTGGCCTCCTTGACGATCTTGATCTTGGTGTTGGTGTCAGTGACCCGGACGCCCGCGAAGGGGGTCGCCGCGTCGTAGTAGGTGCTGGTGTGGTCGTTGAAGACCGGCACCCCCTTCGACGACGGGATCCTGGTCGCGACGTCCGCCTTGTGCAGCGTCATGCCGTCCGTGCGGTACAGGCTGAACGGCGAGTCGTAGGACTGCAGGCGGCTGCTCATCGCCGTGCCGTCGGCCCACTTCAGGGCCTTCGCGTGGGAGTCGATCGGCAGGACGAGACCGGTGCCCGGGTGGGCGCTGGTGTTGTTGTCCGCCTGGGAGGTGTCCCACTTCCAGATCAACAGGCCGTTCTGGTACGCGTAGTGCTCGACCCAGCTCGGACGGGTCGTGGAGAAGCCGAAGTTGTACGGGCCGACCTTCAACGTCTTGTCGTACGACACGTACTGGCGGTTCTCGGCGATGTAGTACTGCGCGTAGTCCTTGGTGAAGGACCCGCCCACACGGGAGAAGCCCTTCGCCGTCCAGGCCGCGTCCGCGGTCTCGGCGTCGTCGCTGAACAGGGCGGCGCCGTCGGCGGTCACGGAGATCCGGTCGGCCGTGAAGCCCTTGCCGGCCACACCGCCGTCCGACGAGTAGCGGAAGCGCACGTCGATCTTCTGGCCGGCGTAGGCGTCCAGCGGGAACGACAGCTTCTTGTACGCCTCCGAGGAACCGTCCAGCGCGGGCTGGCCGCTGGCGTCCCGCGAGAGGGCCGTGCCGTCGGCGGTGCCGTCGATCGGCGTCCACTTGGTGCCGCCGTCGGTGGAGACCTCGGTGTAGACGTAGTCGTAGCCGGCCTCGGTGTCCCACCAGCCGTCCAGGGTCAGCGTCGCCGCCGACTTGCCGGTGAGGTCCACGGAACGGGACAGCGTGTTGTTGAGGCTGTTGCCGCTGCCGCTCCACCACTGGGTGACGCCCTGGGCCGGGGTCACGATCTCGGTGGTGACCGCCTTCTTGGGCAGTTCGACGACCAGACCCTGCTTGTTCTTCGTGTTGTACTCGGCGACGCCCAGCCGGTGCCTGGACTTGGTCGCGGCCTTCGCCACGTCGTAGTCCAGCCAGCCCAGTTGGAGCTTGTCCCAGGCGGTCATGTCGCCGGGCAGGTCACCGATGGCGTCCTTGCCGGTGCCGAGCCAGGAACCGGAGGACATCAGGGTCCAGAAGCCGGTGGAGTTGTCACCGCCGCCGCTGGTGTCGTAGTGGTCCGGCAGACCGAGGTCGTGGCCGAACTCGTGGGCGAAGACGCCGAGTCCGCCGTTCTCCGGCTGGATGGTGTAGTCGCCGACCCAGATGCCGGTGTCGCCGACCTGGGTGCCGCCGAGCAGGTTGCCCGAGGGGCCGGAGTTGCCGGCGTCGGTGCCGAAGGCGTACCAGCGGTGCGCCCAGATGGCGTCCTCGCCCTGCGCGCCGCCGCCCGCGGACTCGTCCTCACCGGCGTGCACGATCTGAAAGTGGTCGATGTAGCCGTCGGGCTCGTTGAAGTCGCCGTCGCCGTCGAAGTCGTAGCGGTCCCACTGGTCGAACTCGGCGAGGTCCGCCTTGATCTGCGCGGCGGTGCGCCCCGCTGCCTTCTGCTGGGCGACCCAGGCCGTGAGGCCGTCCTGCACCGCGTTCCAGGCGCAGGTGTCACAGGAGTTGGAGCCGTAACGGGCCTCGTTGTAGGGGACCTTGACCCAGTCGGCGACCTTGCCCTCGACCGAGTAGCGGCCCGAGGACTGCTTCTCGTAGTAGGTCTTCATCGACGCGGTGCCGTCGCCGAAGTAGAGGTCCTCGTAGTGGGCCGTGTTGTAGTCCGCCTGCCACGCCGTGGAGTTGTCCTGGGCCCGGTCCGGCTTGGCTATCTCGTTGTGGGCGGGGCCGGCCGTGCCGCCGTAGCGGGGGTCCGTCTTGTCGCCGAACTCCACGAGGATCGTGAAGATCTTGTCGGTGCGCTCCCGGCCCAGCTCGACGTACTTGTGGTCGCCCTTGCGGGTCTTGAGCGCGACGACCTGCGAGCCGTTCCGCTCCGTCACCTTGGCGTCGCCGGATATGACCTGCTTGAGCGCCTCTTCGCGCTGCGCCTCCTGGGTCTTGGAGAGCGGGCCGTCGAAGTCGTGTTCCTTCGTGGCCTTCGCCGGCTGCGGATCGGTCCGGTTCGAGGCGGCCGCCTGAGGGGCGGCGGTACTGGCCTGGGCGACGGCGAACGTGGAGAACGTGGCGGTCGCGGCGGCCAGCGCGACGGTGGTCGCCGCCGCTCTGAACGTCCAGGATCTACTGGTCACTTGAGGTCCTCCCCCGCGTTCGGGCGCGCGGGGGCAGGAGGAGTCCTGATCATGGAGGGTCCGCGCGCGCGTGATCAACGCGTGTAGTCAAGTGACGTCATTTGACTAGAGGTTCAGAAGAAAAGACAGATCTTGACCTGACCAGGACAAGTGCGCTATGCGGAGTTGGCGTTCGCTTTACGAACGCCTCGCGTCCCGGTCGACCGGCGCTCGGCTCCGTCCACCTGGTGGACGGCATGACTCCGTGCGCCCCCCGTGCACCGGTACTGTTGGTTAGGTCACGCTTACTGTTCGTTCCGCTCGGGCATGCACGCGAATAGAGTCGATTGGCGGAACGTTCGAAATTCGGCGGAAAGCCAGGCCGACACCCCCGTGGACCCCCACTTCCGAGGACACGATTGCCATGCCTCGTCCGACTGCCGCACAGCTCGCCTACGGTTCGTTCACCGTGATGTTCTCGACGCTCGCCATGCTGCTGCTGTCACAGACGAGTTCGGGGCTCGGGATCGCGGTCATCGCCGTCTCGGCGCTCGCGCTCGGGCTCCTCGTCGCCATGACGGTGCCGATCCCCAAGTCGCGGGTGGTCGCTGTGCAGAAGCCCGCCGAGGTCGCCGCGGCGGCCCCGGTGACGGCCGAGGAGCCCGTGGCCGCGGTGGCCACGAGCTCCCAGAAGGCTGCCTGAACCCGACGTACGGCGGTGACGGTGGCGGTCAGCCGGTGCTGACCACCACCGTCTTCGCCGCCTTGTCGTGCAGCCCCTGCTTGTAGGGCTTGTCGAAGAAGCTCCAGCCCCCCGAGATCGCGGTCCAGATGCAGGCGCAGCAGAACGCGAACGGGATCCAGAGCACCAGGGAGCGGATCAGGGCGGTCTGCACGGAGGGCGTGGAGCCGTTCTCCAGGTTCGCCACCCGCATCTTCAGCCACTTCTTGCCGAGGGTCTGCCCCGACTTGGTGATCATGAAGGTGTCGTAGCCGATGTAGAGCAGGGCGGCGACCAGCGACTGCGCGAAGGACTTGCCGTACTCCACCTTGTCGGCGTTCACGTCGTACTCGTTGACCCCGAAGCCCCAGGTGAGCAGGGCGACGACGATCCCGACCAGGATCATGTCGATGATCCGCGCGAGCGTGCGGCGGCCGCTGTCGGCGAGCGGGGGCATGCCCGCGAGGGGGTCGGTGGGGTAACCGCCACCGCCGTAGGGATCACCGCCGCCGTACGGCGGGGGCGGGGGCTGACTGCCGTACGGCGAACCGGAGTCGCCCGACGGCGGGGGCTGCTTCCTGAACGGGTCGTCTTCCGGCGGCTGCTGGCCGGAGCCGGGGGGCGGTTCGCTGCTCATGGCCCGAGTCGACCGCGAACCCCCGGACTCCGCATCCGGCGAGCGGCCGTCCGGAGTACGGAATCCGCTGCCCCTGCCGCCGTATCCGGCTATCCCGCTACGAACGTATGTGCGGCCTTGTCGTGCCAGCACTGGCGCCACGGCTTGTCGAACAGGCCCCATACGACGCCCACGACACCGATCGCGAGCAGGCCGGGGACGCTGTAGACCAGCCAGCGGCGCAGGGCCGCGCCGAAGGTCGGGGGCTCGCCGCCCTCGATGTCCCGCACCTCCAGGCCGAGCAGCTTCTTGCCGAGGGTGCGGCCCCACTTGGCCGTGGGCAGCGCCTCGTAGAGGACGCCGAAGACGAGGAGGACGGCGAGGATGACGCCGAGGTACGTCGACGTCGTGCCGTCCAGCAGCCAGACGGTGACGGTCTCGCCGCTGAGCTTCGCCGCGTCGATCTTCTCGTCGACGTGGTCGAGGGCCTTGGTGCCGAGCGGTACGGCCGCTACGGCGGTGACGCCGAGCACCACGACCGTGTCCAGCAGCCGCGCCGCCAGCCGCTTGCCGAGGCCGGCCGGACGGGCGGAGGCCTGACGCCGGGCGGCGGCCTGGAAGATGTCGTCGACGGGCGGCTTCCAGGGCACGACGGGCTGATCCTCCCCCGACGCCCCGGCCAGCCGGTGCACCTGCTGCGCCCAGGAGGGCTGACCGCCACCGGGACCGCTGCTCATGGGGGCCGCGGCACCGGAGACGGAGGCGGGGGTGGGCTGCTGCGGGACGGAGGGCGCGGCGGGGCCGCCGGAACCGGCAGGGCCGACGGCCGGGTTGGCCTGCTGGGGGCCGGAGAGGGCGGTCGGGGCGGCGGCGGATACGGATGCGGATGCGGATGCCTGGCCGGAGGCTCCAGCCTGCGCGGCCGCAGCCCGCTCGGCAGCGGCCTTCCCGGCGCCGAAGCCGGGGGCGCTGGGGGCGGGGGCGCCGGGGGCGTTGAACGCGGGGCCGCCGGACGCGGGGCCACCGGACGCCGGATGGCCGGGGCCGCCGGGGACGGAGACTCCAGGGGCGTTGAAAGCCGGTCCGCCCGAAGCGGGGGCGCCGGACGCTGACGTGCCAGGGCCGGTGAATGCGGGGCCGGCGGGGGCGGAGGAGGCCGGGGTGTCGGAAGCCGGGGGGCCGAAGGCGCCCGGCGTCGGGCCGGATCCGTGTGCGCCGGCCGTGCTCCCTCCCTGCGCCCCGCCCTGCTGGGCCGTGCGCGGGGGGACCGCCCGGAAGGTCATGGTCCCCTCGTCACCCACGGGGCCACCGGGAGCGGGAACACCGGGAGTTGCGGAGCCGGCCGGGGCGCCGAAGGCCGGTCCACCGGATGCACCCGCGCCGCCCTGTCCGGAACTCCCCTGCTGTCCCGCCGTAGGCCTGCGGAAGACGAACGTGTTGCCCGACGGGACGTCAGAGGCGTCCTGGGCGGGCGGGATCGTGGCCGTGCCGTCCGTGCTGGACGTCTCGGACGGGACGCGGGGGTCGGGGCCGGTCGGTGCTCCCCAGGAGACGCGGCGGTCCTGGTCGCCGCCGAAGCCGGACTGGTGACCCCGGTCGGCGCCCCAGGCCGACGCGGGTTCGGGGCGGCTGCCGTGCTGCGCCTCGGACGGGGAGGCCTGCGGCTGCGGGTCCTCGTCGAAGAAGTGCGGGCCCGTCTCCTCGACGGGCGGCACCCCGGCACCCGTACCCGCGCCCGAACCCGGCGGTGCCGGCGGCGTGCCGTCCGACGGGGCCGGGCGGCTCGTGCCCGGTACCCAGGAGGCACCGTTCCAATAGCGGACGTAGCCGGGGATGGACGGGTCCGGGTAGTAGCCCTCGCGGGGCCTGTCGTCACCGGGGGCCGGGGTTGGGGCGCTCATGTCCGTCGTCCCGTATCTGCTCGGGGGTGAATATGGGGGGCTCCACATCTATCAGACCGGCGCAACCCCCCACCGCCAGTCCCACCGGACCCACACGTTCGAGACGTTCGCAAAAAAAGTTCTCCGAACCCGCGTAATGCTTCCGCCCCCTCCCCGCTCTCCACCCGTGCGGGCCCACCACAGGGCCGCGCAGGAGCGGAGAGGAACGACCGACATGCACTACACCGTGGTGGAACGCGAGCTGGAGCTCAAACTCATCCTGTCGCCGGAGCGCAGCATCCCGGTGCCGGCCCGGCTGAGCTACCGCACCGACGATCCGTACGCCGTCCACGTCACCTTCCACATCAACTCCGACCACCCGGTGAACTGGACGTTCTCCCGCGAGCTGCTGGTGGAGGGGGTGTTCCGGCCGTGCGGGCACGGCGACGTGCGGGTGTGGCCGACGAAGGCGGAGGGCCGCAGCGTCGTCCTGATGGCGCTGAGTTCACCCGACGGGGACGCCCTGCTGGAGGCGCCCGCCGCCCAGGTGTCGGCCTGGCTGGAGCGGACGCTGCGGGTGGTGCCCCCGGGGACTGAGGGCGAGCAGCTGGGGATCGACGACGCGCTCGACCAGCTGCTCGCCCAGTGAGCCGGACTCGCGAAGAGTCAGAACAGCTTGCCCGGGTTCAGGAGGCCAAAGGGATCGAAGACCTGCTTGATCTGCCGCTGCATCTCCACCCCGACGGGGCCGAGCTCGCGCGCCAGCCACTCCTTCTTCAGCACGCCCACCCCGTGCTCGCCGGTGATCGTGCCGCCGAGCTCCAGGCCGAGGGCCATGATCTCGTCGAAGGACTCGCGGGCGCGCCGGGACTCGTCGGGGTCGGCGGCGTCGAAGCAGACGGTGGGGTGGGTGTTGCCGTCGCCGGCGTGGGCGCAGACTCCGATGGTGAGGTCGTACTTCCCGGCGATCCGCTCGACCCCTTCGAGCATGTCGGCGAGCCGGGAGCGGGGCACGCACACGTCGTCGATCATCGTCGTGCCCTTGACCGCTTCCAGCGCGGTCAGCGAGAGCCGCCGGGCCTGGAGGAGGAGCTCGGACTCGGCGGCGTCGTCGGCGGGGACGACCTGGGTGGCGCCGGCGGCCTCGCACAGGGCGCCGACGGCGGCGAGGTCCGCGGCCGGGTCCGGGGTGTCGAAGGCGGCGAGCAGCAGGGCCTCGGTGGTCTCCGGGAGCCCCATGTGGGCGATGGCGTTGACGGCCTTGACGGTCGTACGGTCCATCAGTTCGAGGAGGGACGGGGCGTGCCCGCCCGCCATGATCCGGCACACGGCGTTGCAGGCCGCGGCGGCCGAGGCGAACTCGGCGGCCAGCACCAGCTGCTGCGGCGGCTGGGGCCGGAGGGCGAGGATCGCCTTGACGACGATGCCGAGGGAGCCCTCGGAGCCCACGAAGAGGCGGGTGAGGTCGTAGCCGGCGACGCCCTTGGCGGTGCGCTTGCCGGTGGGCATCAGACGGCCGTCGGCGAGGACGACGTCGAGGCCGAGGACGTACTCGGCCGTCACCCCGTACTTCACGCAGCACAGGCCGCCGGAGGCGGTGCCGATGTTGCCGCCGATGGTGCACATCTCCCAGCTGGAGGGGTCCGGCGGGTAGTAGAGGCCGTGTTCGTTGACCGCGCGGGAGAGGGTCGCGTTGATGACGCCGGGTTCGACGACGGCGATGCGCTCGACGGGGTTGATCTCCAGGATGCGGTCCATCTTGGTGAGGGACAGCACGATGCAGTCGTCGGTGGCGTTGGCGCCGCCGGACAGTCCGGTGCGGGCGCCCTGCGGGACGACCGGGACGCGCAGTTCCGTGGCGATGCGCATGACGTGCTGGACCTGCTCGACGGTGCGGGGCAGGACGACGACGGCGGGGGCGCCGGCCGGGCAGAAGCTGGCCATGTCGTTGGCGTAGGAGGCCGTGACGTCGGGGTCGGTCAGGACGGCCTCGGCGGGCAGACCGGCCAGGAGCCGGTCGACGAGGTTGCCGGTCACTTCGTCGCGAGGCGCTTCGATACGGCTCATGATCACAGGTTCGCACCCGGGGCCATCGGTGTGAACCCCGCCCGCACGGGCCTTCGCCTACGGGAGTGTGGTCGTCGTATTGACGCACAGTGAGCGCCATGGAGAACCAAGAGGAGGCCCGGCGGGGCGGCCGCGTCGGCCGCTGGGGACTGGTCGCCGCGCTCGCCGGGTGTCTGGTGCTCGGCGGGACGCTGATGGTGGTGCCGGTGCAGCGGACGGGCCCGCGGGCTGCCGTGCCGCCGGCGCCGGGTGCGCAGGCGCTCACGGCGGTGTCGGCGGGGGTGCCGGCCGCGCTGCCGGACCTCGCGGTGCTGATCGGTGAGCGGGAGACGTATCTGCGGAAGCACCCGCGGGACGCCGAGTCGTGGGCGGTGCTCGGGGCGGCGTATGTCGAGCAGGGGCGGCGGACGGCGCAGCCGGCGTACTACCCGAAGGCCGACCGGGCGCTGCGGACCTCGCTGAGGGTGGAGAAGAGCGCCGCCGCTTTCGAGGGGCTGGCGGCGCTGGCGAACGCGCGGCGGGACTTCCGGGCGGCGCGGACGTGGGCTGAGGCCGCGCGGAAGCTGGACGCGAAGCGGTGGACGACGTATCCGCTGCTGATCGACGCCTGTACCGGGCTCGGTGACTGGAAGGCCGCGGGGCGGGCGCTGGAGCGGCTTCAGGAGCTGCGGGGCGGGCCGGCCGTGATGGCGAGGGCCGGGGCGGTGTACCGGGACCGGGGCTGGCGTGAGGACGCGCTGGCGCAGCTCTCCGACGCGGCGGCGGGCGCGAAGGCGCCGGCCGAGCGGGCGGCGTACCTGGAGCGGGTGGGGCAGCTGGCCTGGGAGCGCGGGGAGCGGGAGGTCGCGCTGCGGAACTTCCGGGAGGCGGTGCGGTTCGACCCCGACCAGCGGGCCGCGCAGGCCGGGCAGGGGCGGGCGCTGGCGGCGCTGGGGCGGACCGCGGAGGCACTGAGCGCGTACCGGCTGGCGCTGGCCAACCAGCCGAGCCCGCAGTACGCGCTGGAACTGGGTGAGTTGTACGAGTCGCTGGGGCTGCGGCAGGCGGCGCGGGCGCAGTACGACCTGCTGCGGGCGCGGGTGGCCGGCGCCGCCGCGGGCGGGGCCGACGAGGAGCTCGTGCTCGGCGTGTTCGAGGCCGACCACGGTGATCCCGCCTCCGCCGTACGGCGGTTGCGGGCGGAGTGGCGGCGCCAGCCGGGGATCGCGGTGGCCGACGCGCTGGGGTGGGCGCTGCACCGGGCCGGGGCGGACGAGGAGGCGCTGCGGTACGCGGTGCGGGCGACGGACACGGTGCACGGGGGCGGCGTACGCAGTGCGCTGTACGCCTTCCACCGGGGCATGATCGAGCGGGAGCTGGGGCAGCAGGGGCCCGCGCGGCGGCATCTTCAGGAGGCGCTGCGGATCAACCCGTACTTCTCGCCGCTCCAGGTGCGCGCGGCTCGGCAGGCGTTGACGGAGCTGGGCGCCGAACCGTCCTCGGAGGTACCGGAGTCGGTCACACGGTAGCCGTGCCGATCAGCGCGTTGCGCGTGACCAGTGCCGCCAGCTCCTCCTCTGTCAGCCCCTCCGTGCCCTCCGGCCTGCGGGGCAGGACCATGTAGCGGCTCTCGGCGCTGGAGTCCCACACCGTGATGTCGACGGTGCCGGGCAGCTCCAGGCCGAACTCCCGCAGCACGGACCGGGGTTCGCGGACCACCCGGGAGCGGTACGCCTCGGACTTGTACCAGCTGGGCGACGGGCCGAGCAGGCGGAGCGGGTAGCAGGAGCAGAGGGTGCAGACGATGACGTTGTGGGTGTCGGCGGTGTTCTCGACGACGCGCAGGCGCTGGTACGAGCCTTCCATGTAGCCGAGTTCCCGCACGGCGGCCGTGCCGTCCGCGAGGAGGCGGGACCGGTAGGCCTCGTCGGTCCAGGCGCGGGCCACCACCCGGGCGCCGTTCGCCGGGGAGGAGGAGGCGAGGAACGCGTCGATGGCCTCGTCCACCCGCTCGCCGGTGATCAGACCCTTCTCCTCCAGCAGGGTTTCGAGGCGCCGTACCCGCCGGGCGATCGTCGCGTCCAGGTGCTCACCGGTCACGGTCGGGATCCTCCTCCAGGTAGCTTTCCCACAGGTCCAGTACGACGTGGTGGTCGCCTTCGCCCCACAGGTCACGGGCCGCGAAGCGGACCGCGTAGATCTGCTCGACCGGGGCGTCCCCGCGGCCCTGTGCGCTGACGTCGGCGAGCTCCGCGGGGCCCTCGGGTTCGACGACCACGCCTCGCTTGCCGCGGGCGTAGCGGGGCAGGCGGGTGTGGTGCGGCGGGTCGTGGGGAAAGGTGCGGACCCGGGTGCCGGGCGGGAAGCGGTCGCCGTCAGTCATCCAACTCACCTGGTTCCAGGACGCCCTTGGTCTCAAGCAGTGCGACGATCGCGGTGAACCAGCGTTCGTAGTACGAGGCCGCCAGGTACTCGGCGGGCGGCATCGACTCGATGGCGTCCCGGAACTCGTTGGTGTTGAACAGGCCTTGGGCGCGCAGGGTGTTGAAGAGGCCGACGACCCGGGCCTCCCAGTCCGCGTGGAAGGGTTCGGTGTCGTCGGCGGTGTCGATCGCGCCGAAGCCCTGGGTGCCGCCGACGTCGTTGATCCTCGCCATGAGCCCAGCGTACGGCGGTTCTACGGCAGCGGCTTGGCGTACAGCGAGAACCGGCGGGCGCCGGCCGTGCCCGACGCGAGACCCATGTAGAGGCCCTTCTCCGTCCGGTGGCGGACGGCGAGGCCCTCGGGCTCGCGGTGGGTGAGGGAGCGGCCGGCCTCGGTGCGCATGCGCTGGAGCAGTTCGCCGGTGGTGAGGTCGACGCAGGAGAGATGGGCGTTGCCGAACTTGGCGGGCGGGTTGGTCGCGGGGTCGTAGGCGGTGCCGGCGAGTTGGTAGAGGCGGTCGCCGTGCAGGGCGTACCCCTGGAAGGGGATCTTGGGGTCGGGGTGCGGGTCGGGCTGGGCGATGTCGGCGATGGGGTCGTCGTAGTCGCGGTCGACGAAGGCGTCGAGGTCCCAGACGCGGTAGCGGGGCTTGCCCTTGATGCGGTAGCGGACGGCTATGCGCTTGCTCGCCATGCAGACCGTGGGCTGGTTGTTGGTCGAACCCGGTATCGGCTTGCGGGTGTGGACGTCCGCGACGGTGCGGGTGGCTCCCGCGACGAACTGGAAGCGGGTGACGGCCTGGCCGTAACCGCGCTTCGCCTCGGCCTCGGTCCAGATCCACACCTTGCCGTCGGCGGCGTTCTGCACGCCCATGCTGACGCCGTGCCCGAAGCCCTGGAGGTGCATGTGGCCGAGCAACTCGCCCTCGTAGTCGAGCTTGTTGAGGCAGAGGTTGCCGGCGCCGATGCCGCCGCGGCGGACCTGGAGGACGTACAGGTGCCGGTGCACCTCGTCGAAGGCGAAGGACTGCAGGACCGTGCCCTCGTGCAGGGCCTTCTCCTTCAGCCGGCGCTTCGCCGGTACGTCGAGGTCGACGCGGTCGGTCATGGTGGTGCTCCCCGGGTCCCACGGACGCCCCGGCGGCATCCACAGGACCAGAGAGTGTCAACTCCCGTTCACCGGTTTCAAGATGATGCGAAAGCGCTTGTGGATTCACGGCACATTCACAGGTTTCCGCGGCGGGCCTGTTCACGTTCGATTGCCTCGAAGAGGGCCTTGAAGTTGCCCTTGCCGAAGCCCATCGAGCCGTGCCGCTCGATGATCTCGAAGAACACGGTCGGCCGGTCCTGGACCGGCTTGGTGAAGATCTGCAGCAGATAGCCGTCCTCGTCGCGGTCGGCGAGGATCTTCAGCTCGCGCAGGGTCTCGACGGGGACCCGGGTGTCGCCGACCCACTCGCCGAGGGTGTCGTAGTAGGAGTCGGGGGTGTCGAGGAACTGGACGCCAGCCGCCCGCATGGTCCGTACCGTCTGCACGATGTCGTTGGTGTTCAGCGCGATGTGCTGGACGCCGGCGCCGCCGTAGAACTCCAGGTACTCGTCGATCTGGGACTTCTTCTTGGCGAGGGCGGGCTCGTTGATCGGGAACTTGACCTTGAGCGTGCCGTCGGCGACGACCTTGGACATCAGCGCGCTGTACTCGGTGGCGATGTCGTCGCCCACGAACTCCTTCATGTTGGTGAAGCCCATGACCTTGTTGTAGAAGCCGACCCATTCGTTCATCCGGCCGAGCTCGACGTTGCCGACGCAGTGGTCGATGGCCTGGAAGGTGCGGTGGGCGGGCGGCTCGACGAGCGGGCTCGCGGCGACGAAGCCGGGGAGGTAGGGGCCGTCGTACTCGGTGCGCTCGACGAGGGTGTGGCGGGTCTCGCCGTACGTGGCGATCGCGGCCAGGACGACGGTGCCGTGCTCGTCCTTCAGCTCCTGGGGTTCGGTGACGCTCGTCGCGCCGTGCTCGACCGCGTAGGCGTACGCGCGGCGGGCGTCCGGGACCTCGATGGCGAGGTCGACGACGCCGTCGCCGTGCTCGGCCACGTGCCGGGCGAGGAAGTGGCCCCAGGTGGTGGCGGGCTTGATGACGGAGGTGAGGACGAACCGGGCGGAGCCGTTCTCCAGGACGTAGCTCGCGGTCTCGCGGCTGCCGTTCTCCGGTCCGGAGTAGGCGACCAGCCGCATGCCGAAGGCGCTGGAGTAGTAGTGCGCCGCCTGCTTGGCGTTGCCGACGGCGAAGACGACCGCGTCCATTCCCTTGACCGGGAAGGGATCGGCCTGCCGGGCGGTGTCGGGGGTCTGGTGTGTGGTCTGCGTCATATGGGCAGCGTTCCCCTGCGGCGGCAGGATGAGCAATGGAATGCGTATTGGCTGGACAATGTGTCCGATGCCGGGCCCTTGTCGGCAGGCCCTCTGTACAGGATGACCACCGGGAAGGTGACGCTCGTGGGGATCGACGGACTGGACGGGCGGATCATCGTGCTGCTGGCGCGGGAGCCCCGGATCGGGGTGCTGGAGATGTCCCGGCGGCTGGGGGTGGCCCGCGGGACGGTGCAGGCGCGCCTCGACCGCCTTCAGTCGAATGGCGTCATCCGCGGATTCGGTCCCGAGGTGGACCCGGCGGCCCTCGGCTACCCGGTGACCGCGTTCGCCACGCTCCAGATCCGGCAGGGGCAAGGCCCGGACGTACGCGCCCACTTGGCGACCGTGCCGGAGGTGCTGGAGCTGCACACGACCACGGGCTCCGGGGACATGCTGTGCCGCCTGGTGGCGCGGTCCAACGCGGATCTTCAGCGGGTGATCGACCGGGTTGTCGGTTTCGATGGGATCGTCCGGGCCGCCACGGCGATCGTGATGGAGAACCCGGTTCCGCTGCGGATCATCCCGCTGGTGGAACAGGCGGCGGAAGGCGAGGACGACGACAGGGTCTAGCTGTCATGGGGTGACCGCGTGTGAGCTTCTGGGAGTATCTCGGCAACCGCCATCAGCAGCTGCTCGCCGACGCCTACCAGCACGCCAGCGCCGTCTTCCAGTGCATGGTCGTGGCGACGCTTCTCGGGGTGCTGATCGGGGTCGTCACCTATCGCAGCGAATGGGCCGGGAACCTCGCGACGCTGACCACCTCGACGATTCTGACCATCCCGTCGCTCGCCATGATCGGTCTGCTGATCCCGATGGTCGGTCTCGGCGTGCCGCCCACGGTGATCACGCTGACCCTGTACGGGCTGCTGCCGATCGTGCGCAACGCGATCGTCGGCCTGCGCGGGGTCGATCCGTCCCTGGTGGACGCGGCGACGGGCATCGGGATGTCCCGGCCGATGCGGCTGGTGCGGGTCGAGCTGCCGCTGGCCTGGCCGCCGATCCTGACCGGGATCCGCGTCTCCACGCAGATGCTGATGGGCATCGCGGCCATCGCCGCCTACGCCTCCGGACCCGGCCTCGGCAACGAGATCTTCCGCGGGATCGCCTCCCTGGGCAGCAAGAACGCGCTCAACCAGGTGCTCGCGGGCACGCTCGGGATCATCGTCCTGGCCCTGCTCTTCGACGCCGCCTACGTCCTGATCGGGCGGCTGACCATTCCCAGGGGGATCCGTGTCTGAGACCACCGGCTCCGCTTCGGGGGCCTCCATCGAGCTGGAGAACCTCACCAAGAGGTATCCCGGCAATCCGCAGCCGGCCGTGGACAACGTCAGCATGGAGATCAAGGCGGGCGAGATCGTCATCTTCGTCGGTCCGTCCGGCTGCGGTAAGTCGACGACGCTCAAGATGATCAACAGGCTGATCGAGCCGTCCGGTGGCCGCATCCGGATCAACGGTGAGGACGTGACCGACATCGATCCGGTCAAGCTGCGCCGCAAAGTGGGCTATGCGATCCAGTCGGCGGGCCTGTTCCCGCACATGACGGTCGCGCAGAACATCGCGCTGGTGCCGAAGATGGTCGGCTGGGGCAGGAGCCGGATCACGGACCGGGTGGAGGAGCTGCTGGACCTGGTGGGGCTCGACCCGGGTGAGTTCCACGGCCGGTACCCGCGGCAGCTCTCCGGCGGCCAGCAGCAACGCGTGGGCGTGGCCCGGGCATTGGCGGCGGACCCACCGGTGCTGCTGATGGACGAGCCGTTCGGCGCGGTCGACCCGATCACCCGGGACCATCTCCAGGACGAGCTGATCAGGCTCCAGCACGAACTGCACAAGACGATCGTGTTCGTCACGCACGACTTCGACGAGGCGATCAAACTCGGCGACCGTATCGCCGTGCTGCGCGAACGCTCGCACATCGCCCAGTTCGACACCCCGGAGGCGATCCTCACCAACCCGGCGGACGACTTCGTGTCGGGGTTCGTCGGTGCCGGGGCGGCCCTCAAGCGGCTCAACCTCACCCGGGTACGGGACGTGGAGATCACCGACTACCCCACGGTGACCGTCGACGACCCGCTCCAGGACATCTTCAACCGGCTCCGGGCCAGCGGCACGAACGAGATCCTGCTCCTCGACAAGCGTCGCCGCCCCTACAAGTGGCTGCGGCGCGGCGATCTGATGCGGGCGAAGGGCTCGCTGGCGCGGGCCGGGACGCTGGTCCACGACACGGTGACGCGGGACGCGACCCTGCGGGACGCGCTGGAGGCCGTGCTGACGGACAACGCGGGGCGGGTGGCGGTGACCGGGCGGCGCGGGGAGTACACGGGCGTCGTCGACATGGAGACGCTGATGAACTCCGTGCACGAACTGCTGGAGGCGGACCGGCTGGAGGCCATGGAGCACCAGCACGAGCTGGAGGAGGCCAGGGCCGACCGGACCCACGCCGAACAGGAGGGCGACGGAGGGGAGAAGAAGGCGTGAGCGTCCCCGAGCTGGAGCAGGAGGAGGAGTCGGAGTCCCTGGCCCCGGAGGAGCGGGAGGCGCCGGCGCCGCAGGTGGACCTGCGGCGCAGGATCACCTGGCAGAAGCTGACCTTCCTGCCGGCCGTCCTGGTGGCGGTGCTGCTGGCGACCTGGCTGTGGTTCCAGCAGGCGGACCTGGACTCGATCTCCGAGAACGCGCTGTCCAACGGGCAGGTGTCGAAGGCCCTTTGGCAGCATGTGCAGCTGACGGTGATCTCCACCTTCTTCGTGCTGATCATCGCGATCCCGCTGGGCATCCTGCTGACCCGGAAGATGTTCCGGAAGGCCACCCCGGTCGCCATGGCCGTCGCCAACATGGGCCAGGCGACCCCGGCGATCGGCCTGCTGGCCCTGCTGGTGATCTGGCTCGGCACGGGCACGAAGGCGGCCCTGATCGGCATCATCATCTACGCGGTGCTCCCGGTGCTGTCGAACACGATCGCGGGCCTGAAGGCGAACGACCCGACGCTGCTGGAGGCGGCGCGGGGCATCGGGATGTCGTCGGTGGGGGTGCTGACGCGGGTGGAACTGCCGCTCGCGGTCCCCCTGATCCTCGCGGGCGTCCGCACCGCCCTGGTTCTCAACGTGGGTACGGCGACGCTGGCGACGTTCGGCGGGGGCGGCGGCCTGGGTGTCCTGATCACGACCGGCATCACCACCCAGCGCATGCCGGTGCTGATGCTGGGCTCGATCCTCACGGTGGCGCTGGCGCTGCTGGTGGACTGGCTGGCCTCGCTCGCGGAACTGGTATTGCGGCCGCGCGGGTTGGAGGTGGGGCGATGAGGCGCGCGATTGCTTTCACCGGCGTGGTGCTGCTGCTGGCCTCCGCCTGCGGTCTGACGAGCGGCTCCCCCATGGTCGACGACGTGCGGCCGGGGTCGATCGGCGGCGGGGAGCCGTTGAAGGGCGCGAGCCTGACGGTCACCTCGAAGGAGTTCACGGAACAGCTGATCCTGGGCGCGATCATGGGGATCGCGTTCGAGGCGGCGGGCGCGGACGTACTGGACCGCACCGGCATCCAGGGGTCCATCGGGGCGCGGGAGGCCGTCAAGTCCGGCGACGCGGACGGGATGTACGAGTACACGGGCACCGCGTGGATCACGTACCTGGGAAACAGCGAACCGATCGCCGACCCCAAGGCGCAGTGGGAGGCGGTCCGCAAGGCCGACCTGAAGAACGGCCTGACGTGGCTGCCGCCCGCAGCGCTGAACAACACCTACGCCCTCGCGATGAACGCGGCCAACTCCAGGAAGTACGGCACGAAGACGCTGTCGGACGTGGCCGCGCTGTCGAAGTCCGATCCCGGTGCGGTGACGCTGTGCGTGGAGAGCGAGTTCGCCAACCGCGCGGACGGGTTGCCGGGCATGGAGAAGGCGTACGGGATGAGTGTGCCGGCGAAGAACATCACGCAGATGGACACGGGGATCATCTACACCCAGGTGAAGAAGGGCAGTTGCACCTACGGCGAGGTCTTCACGACCGACGGCCGCATCAGGTCCATGAACCTCGCGGTCATGCGGGACGACAGGAAGTTCTTCCCCAACTACAACGCCGCCCCCGAGATCAACTCCAAGGCCCTGAAGAAGTGGCCGGCCATCGAGAAGGTCCTGGACCCGGTCACGAGGAAGCTGAACAACACGGTGGCGCAGGAACTGAATTCCAAGGTGGACGTGGACGGAGAGGATCCGCACCAGGTGGCGCTGGACTGGATGAAGGCGGAGGGGTTCGTGAAGGAGGGGTGACCCGGCCGCCGGATCGATCTGCGAGGACTTACAAAGAAGGCGTTGCAAAGGAACCTTTGCATAGCTATCTTTGTACGCATGCCGGAAGAGCCCAACCTACGGAAACTTGACGCGCGTTCACTGCGCGGGCTGGCGCATCCCCTGCGGATGCAGCTGCTGGACGCCCTGCGCTTCGGGGGGCCTGCCACAGCGTCCCAACTCGCCGAGAAATTGGGTGAGTCGAGCGGGGCGACCAGCTACCACCTGCGTCAGCTGGCTGCCCACGGTTTCGTGGCCGACGATCCCGAGCGCGGCAAGGGCCGGGAGCGCTGGTGGAAGGCGGTCCACACCGGGCTGACCTTCGACGACTCCCTGCTCACGGACAGGGACCCCGCGGTCCGCGGGGCGGCCGACCTGTACCTCCACGAGGTGGCCACCACCCAGGTGGAGAACCTCTCCACCTGGTTGGGAAACCGCGCCACCTGGCCGGAGGCCTGGAACCGCGTCTGGGACATGAGCAGCGCGACGCTACAGCTCACGCCGGAGCAGAGCCGCGAGCTCATCGAGAAAATGCACGCCCTGATCGACACCTACCGCGATCTGCCCACCGGCGACGACACGGCTCAGGTACGCATCCACACCCATGCCTTCCCCCTCACGACGGACGGAAAGGAACCCCAGTGATCGACCCCGGGACCCACCTCGCCCTGCACCACCTCCGCGCCGCCGACCTCCGCGCCCAAGCCCACGCGCACCGCCTCGCCACCGAGGCCAGGCCCCCGCGCGCCCTGCGCACCCGCGTCGGCTGGACCCTCGTGGAACTCGGTCTGCGTCTCGCCGCGAACCCTCGCCCGGCGATGGCCTAACAGCTCGGAACCGACCCCTTCCCCGACTCCAACGCCACCAGCGAGCTCACCGCCCCCTTCAGCGTGGTCACCGGGATCAGCCGTAGCCCTTTCGGGAGTTCCGCCTTCGCGTCGCCGCATTCGTCCTTGGGGACGAGGAACACCGTGGCGCCGTCCCGTTTCGCGGCCTGGGTCTTCAGGGAGACGCCACCCACCGCGCCCACGGTCCCGTCGGCGTCGATCGTGCCCGTACCGGCGATCACCCGGCCGCCCGTGAGGTCACCGCCGTTGCCGTCGCCGTCCAGCTTGTCGACGATGCCGAGGGAGAAGAGGAGCCCGGCGCTGGGGCCGCCCACGTCCGCCAGTTTCAGGGTGACCTCGATGTTCTTGCCGGAGAGGTCCAGGTAGTTCAGCGCGGCCTCGGTCGCCGCGTCCTGGGACTGCTTCATCTGCTCGGTGTTGTGCTTCTCGATCTCCTTCGTGGACTGCCCGCTCGGGTAGACCGAGTCGCGCGGCATGACCGCCTGGTCCGTGGCGAACCAGGCGTCGAGCACGTCCCCGAGCGAGACCCGGGTGTCCGGATTGGTCGCCTCGATGGTCGTCATCCGCAGCTGCCCGGTCGTCGTACGCGTCTCGGCACCCGTGATCGTGATCACCGGGGTGTCCTGGTTCTCGCCGAGGACGTTCGCCGTCATGCCGGGCTGCGTCAGCGAGAACGGCAGTGGCGCGAACGCCGCGGTGGCGAGCAGGGCCACGACGGGCAGGGCGCAGACGGCGACGGCCCGGGGGCGCGTGAGGCGAGAGAGCACGGGATCAATCTAACGCGAGGGTCACTTCCGGCCACGGGGTGGCCCGCGGCCACCCCGTGCACTCTCGTCGGACCTCTCAGCGCAACGCCTCCGCCACCTCCCGTGCCGCGTCCATCACCCGCGGGCCCACGCGTTCGGGCACCGCGTCCGCCAGCATCACCACGCCGACACTGCCCTCGACGCCTGTCACGCCGAGCAGCGGGGCGGCGGCTCCGCTCGCTCCCGCTTCCAGTTCGCCGTGGGTGAGGGTGTAGCCCGGCTCGCCGGGCGGCTGGGTGCGGGCGGCCAGGATCGCCCGGCCCGCGGCGCCCCGGTCCAGGGGGTGGCGGAACCCGGCGCGGTAGGCCACGTGGTAGTCCGTCCACGTCGGCTCGACCACGGCGACGGCCAGCGCCTCCGCCCCGTCCACCAGCGTGAGATGGGCCGTGGCCCCGATGTCCTCGGCGAGGGAACGCAGGGCCGGCAGCGCGGCCTCGCGCACCAGCGGATGCACCTGGCGGCCCAGGCGGAGCACGCCGAGGCCGACCCGGGCACGTCCGCCCAGGTCACGTCGTACGAGAGCGTGCTGTTCGAGGGTGGCGAGCAACCGGTACACGACAGTCCGGTTCACGCCCAGTTTGTTGGATAGCTCGGTGACGGTCAGCCCGTGGTCCGTATCGGCCAGCAGCTTGAGGACACGCAGTCCTCGGTCGAGCGTCTGAGAGGTCTCCGCGGTCACGACGCCCACTCCTCCAAGTGGTGAGGTCGGCGACCCTGCCGCGGCGATGCGTCATCGAGTCCCGTCGGTGACGCGCGTCAGAGGCCGCCGATCGGCCGGCGGCCCGGCATGCGTACCGGGCCGCGTCGCTTCACGGCTGCGCTCCGCGGCGGCGCTGCCACGGGGCGTGTGCGTAGCGGGACATTAGCGAAGCCGGTTCGCTGAGCGGAAGGCTCCGTCCAGAATCCGGTCACTGGCCGGTACGGAGTACTTCTGTTTGTCCTGATACGTACGACGCACAGCATCCTGCGGGCACAGCATCTGACATGCCCCGCGCCCCCCTCGTCAGGGGCCTCAGCGCATCCTGGTGGCCCACTCCTGCACCTTGGCGATGCGCTGCCGCAGCTGCCCGGCCGTGGCCTCGGCGCTCGGCGGACCGCCGCACACGCGGCGCAGCTCGGTGTGGATGACGCCGTGCGGCTTGCCGCTCTGGTGGACGTAGGCACTCACCATCGTGTTGAGCTGCTTGCGCAGCTCCATCATCTCCTTGTGGGAGACGACGGGCCGCCGCTCGGCGGGCAGCTCCAGCAGGTCCGCCTCGGCGTCCGGCTTCTTGCGGCTGTGCGCGATCTGCCGGGCCTGCCGCTTCTGGAGGAGAAGCTGGACCTGGTCGGGCTCCAGGAGGCCCGGAATCCCGAGGTAGTCCTGCTCCTCCTCGCTGCCCGGGTGGGCCTGCATGCCGAACTCGGCACCGTCGTACAGCACCCGGTCGAAGACGGCCTCGGACTCCAGCGCCTCGAAGGAGAACTGCTCCTGCTCGCCGGTGTCCTCGTCCTGCTCCTTGTTCGCCTCCTCCATCTCCTTCTCGGACTCGGCGTACGGGTCCTCCTCGCCCTCCTTCTTCGGCTTGTCGAGGGCGTGGTCCCGTTCCACCTCCATCTCGTTGGCGAAGGTTAGGAGGTCGGGGACGGTCGGGAGGAAGACGGAGGCGGTCTCGCCGCGGCGCCGGGACCGGACGAAACGGCCGACGGCCTGGGCGAAGAAGAGGGGCGTGGAGATGGTGGTGGCGTACACGCCGACGGCGAGGCGGGGGACGTCGACGCCTTCCGACACCATGCGTACGGCGACCATCCAGCGGTCGTTGCTCGCGCTGAAGTCGTCGATGCGCTTGGAGGCGCCCGCGTCGTCGGAGAGGACGAGCGTCGCCTTCGTGCCCGTGATCTCGCGGATCAGCTTGGCGTAGGCGCGGGCGGAGTCCTGGTCGGAGGCGATGACGAGCGCGCCCGCGTCCGGGATGCCCTTGCGGACCTCGGTGAGCCGCTGGTCGGCGGCGCGCAGCACACTCGGCATCCACTCACCGCGCGGATCGAGCGCCGTACGCCAGGCCTGCGAGATGGCGTCCTTGGTCATGGGCTCGCCGAGCCGGGCGGCGATCTCGTCACCGGCCTTCGTCCGCCAGCGCATGTTGCCGCTGTAGGAGAGGAAGATGACCGGCCGGACGACATGGTCGGCGAGCGCGTTGCCGTAGCCGTAGGTGTAGTCGGCGGCCGACCTCCGAATGCCCGCGTTGTCCTCCTCGTACGTCACGAAGGGGATGGGGTTGGTGTCGGACCGGAACGGCGTACCGGTGAGCGCGAGCCGGCGGGTGGCGGGCTCGAAGGCTTCGAGGCAGGCCTCGCCCCAGGACTTGGAGTCACCGGCGTGGTGGATCTCGTCGAGGATGACGAGGGTCTTGCGCTGCTCGACGCGGTTGCGGTGCAGCATGGGGCGCACGCCGACACCGGCGTACGTCACGGCGACCCCGTGATAGTCCTTCCCGAGCGGCCCCGCGCTGTACTCCGGGTCCAGCTTGATCCCTATCCGCGCGGCAGCTTCCGCCCACTGCTTCTTCAGATGCTCGGTCGGCGCGACCACGGTCACCTGCTGCACGACATGGTGGTGCAGCAGCCAGGAGGCGAGGGTGAGGGCGAAGGTCGTCTTGCCGGCGCCCGGGGTCGCCACCGCGAGGAAGTCACGCGGCTGCTCCTGGATGTACTTCTCCATCGCCCCCTGCTGCCAGGCACGCAGCTTGCTGGCGGTGCCCCAGGGGGCGCGGCCGGGGAAGGCGGGCGAGAGGTGGTGGGACGTGGTGGAGGCAGACATAGGCGCGGGCCCGGAGGGCCCTCCGTTGAGGGTGGTGGCGGGTGACGGGCGGGCGGTAGTCACGGTCTCCGTACGAGGGGTCGGGCGGCTCGGCTGGTGGTCCGTAAGGTCGGCTACGTATGACAACCGGGCCACCCTACCGGCGGCCCGACGCCGTCAACGTGCGGACGGGGCCGGGTCGCCCGTGGGTGGGACCGAGGTCACAGCCGGCGCAGCCGTCCCGCGATCACCTGGATGTCGCTCTCCGCGCCGGAGGCCACATCGATGACCAGGTCGTACGCGGTGTCCTGGTCGCAGGCCGTCAGATCGACCCCGTTGACGCCGAGGAAGGTCGCGGTGGCGAGCCACGCGGTCCGCTTGTTGCCGTCGACGAGCGGGTGGTTCGCGGCGAGGGCGTGCAGGAGGGCGGCGGCCTGCTCGTATAGGTCGTCGTAGGCCTGAGTGCCGAACATCCGGGCCCGCGGCCGGCGCACGGCGGAGGCGAACAGCCCGGCGTCGCGGGCCTCCGGAGGAAGGCCGCCGAAGGCGACCCGGGCGATCCGCTCGACCTCCGCGACGGTGAGGTGCCTGGTCATTCGCCGAGCCTCCGCAGCAGGTCGGCGTGGGCGACGGCCAGCATCTCGGCGCGCACCCGTACCGGGGACGCCTCCTGGGCGATCCGGTGCAGTACGGCGTCCAGGGCGATGTCCTCCGGGAGACGACCGGTGGCGTCGGCGAGGTCGTCGAGCTCCTGCCGCAGGCCGGCCGGGAGATGAAGGGTCAGCTCGTCCATACCGGGAAGCTAGCGCCCCTGATCACCTCGTCTCGACCGGTTTACCGCTCATCGCTCCCGCAACCGCCGCGTCACCCACGCCCCGACCAACGCCACCCCCGCCATCGGGAGGAACACCGCCGCGAACGCCACCGGATGCGAGCCCGTGCCGGACGTCTCCGTCGCCGCGTGGCTCACCGCGCCGCCGCCCAGGGCGGCGAAGGCGGCGCCGCCCGCGGCCAGCAGGACGACGTTGGCGAGCGCGTCCGAGATCTGGAGGGAGGCGGAGTTGGTGCCGGCCTCCTCGGGCGCCGAGAGCTGGAGCAGCAGCACGCTGGTGGAGGCGATCACCAGGCCCATGCCGAAGCAGCCGAAGGCCCACGCCACCGCCACCGTCCAGGCCGGCACCGAGTCGATCAGCACACTCGGCGCGGCGGCGATCGACGCCGCCACCAGCACCATCCCGGACGTCATCAGCCGCTCCCGGTACGGCTCCACCCGTGCCCGCGACTGCACCCACGACCCCAGCGCCCACGTCAGCCCGCCCGCCGCGAGCGAGAACCCGGCGAGCGTCGGCGTGAGCCCCCGCTGCGTGACCAGCATCAGCGGCACGAAGGACTCGGCGGCGATGAAGGACCCCGCGGCGACCCCGCGCAGCAGCACGACGGAGGGCAGGCCGCGGGTGGCCCGGTAGGTGCCGCGGGGCAGCAGTCCGCGCACGGCCGGCACGAGGAGGGCGGCGCCCGCGACGGCCGGGACCACCGACAGCCACCTCAGGTCCTGGGCGGCGTACTGCAACAGGCCCGCGCCCAGCGAGATGCCGAGGGCGAGGCGGATGCGGCGCCGGTCGAAGGAGGCGGTGCGGGCGGAGCCGTCGACCGGTCCGCCGGCCCGCCGCCGGATCTGCGGCAGCGCGAGCGCCAGCGGAAAGACGACGAGTACGGGGATGCCGACGAACACCCACCGCCAGCCCAGATGCTCGGTCACCGCCCCCGCCGCGAGCGGTCCGACGATCGACGGCACGACCCAGCCCGCGGCGAAGGCGGCCATGATCGCGGGCCGCAGCCGCTCGGGGTAGGCCCTCCCGACGACGACATACAGCGCGACGATGACGAGCCCGCCGCCGAACCCCTGCACGGCCCGCCCGAGGATGAACAGCCACATCGCCCCCGCCGTGCCGGACAGCAGCAGCCCGGCGGCGAAGGAGGCGATGCCGGTGGTCAGCGGCCCGAGGGGCCCGCGCCGGTCGGACCACTGCCCGGAGAGCACCATGCCGAAGAGGGAGGTCGTGAAGTACCCCGAGAACGCGAACGCGTACAGCGACAGCCCGTCCAGTTCCCGCGCCGCCACCGGCATCGCCGTCCCGACCGCGGTCGCCTCGAAGGCGATGAGCAGCACGACCGACACGATCCCGACGCTGAGCGCCCGGTAGGCCCGGCTCAGCACTCCGTCCTCGATACCGGCGGGCAGGTCAGGGGCGGTTTCCGCGACATCGGCGTCGCGCGGTTCGAGGGTGGCCATGGTCGCCAGCGTAAGGGCCGAGGCCGGGTTTTGCCCCTGTCGGGGGGCGGGCTGACACTGGGACCTTGGTCGTACGACCAGCGCCGCGCCCCGCGCCTTTCATGAACGGCGTGTGGCAGTCCCGTTGCAGGGCGGGCGATTCCCTTGAGCCCCTTCTCGCCCCGCCCGTACGGTCGTCTCACCGAGGTCGGAACGGAGCCCGTCTCCGATCCCGGCGAACGGCCGTGTGCCCGAGTGGCTTAGGGACTCGCCTGCAAAGCGAGGTACGTGGGTTCAATTCCCGCCACGGCCTCTGTGCCGAGCGTGACGAAAGGGCGGCGCCCCCGGTGGGGGTGCCGCCCTTTCCGTGGGTCGGGGTCAGGCCCTGGCGTACTCCCAGCCGCCGCACCGGTACGGGGTGCCGTCCGAGCCGTCCTGGAGGCAGGCGCGGATCTGGAGGGTGGTGCCCTCCGGGAAGGACAGGTCCCAGTTCTTGGCGACGGCGTAGCCGTTGCCGTTGTAGTACGAGTGGGTCGAGGAGCTGGAGTTGTAGCGCCACTGGGCTGCCGTGCCGTGGCCGTCCTTCAGCATGTCGAGGGCGGTGAGGATCTCGCCGTCGGCGGCGAAGTACGTCTTCGCGGTGATGTCCGCCGAGACGATGGAGTTGGAGGCCTCGTAGACCTCACCGGCGGCCTGGGCGGGGGCGATGCCCAGGGCGAGCGCCGAGGCGGAGGCCGCGGCGACCTCGAGGGCGGTCGTCATTCGACGGTGGAGCTTGCGCACAGCAGCGGTCCTCTCTTCGAACAACTGGTCGCGCCCGAACTTACCTGAGGGGCACGGGAGTTGGCTGATTATTAATGGGGGTGGCGAGGCCGGCGTGCCCCGTGTCTCCTTGTGCCGTTCGTTCCGTTTTGCTGTGAATCCTCCGATGAGTCAGCAAAGCGAAAGGTGCGTCCCCACATAGTCCGTTTGTCCCCGGGGGTGCTTGATCCGCTGCCATGCTGCCCACACCGGGGCCGCTGAGGGGCTCCGCGCCGGCATCAGGGGGATGCGATGGGCGATCAGGCATATTGGAACACCGGGGACCGGCCCCGGATCTTCATCAACTGGCAGTCCTTCACCGCACAGGGCATCAGCAACGACTGGCAGGGGCCGGTCACGGACGCGGTGCTCAACGCGTACACGCGGTGGCAGAACGCGGGGGTCGACTGCCGCTTCCAGTTCTGGAACTACACCGACCGGACCGAGCCGCAGGACGGCGAGATCCTCGTGTCGATGAACGAACGGCACTTCGACACCACACGCATCGCCTCGACGTTCACCAGCTGGCGCAAGGCCAGTCTGGTCATCCACCGCAAGAACGGTGCCGACCTCACGCCGTGGCCGCTGGTGCCGTTCAACGCCCAGCCCGGGCAGATCGACCTCCAGGGCATCTTCCTGCACGAGCTGGGCCACTGCTACTGGCTCGACCACAGCGCCAGTGCCCAGGAGACCATGTGGGGCGACTACGGCTATCACCGCTACCGGTTCGGGCCATGGGAGGGTGACGTCGCGCGCGCCAAGGCGATCTACCGGGACTTCGACCGCAACCGGCTACGGGAGTTCCGGTCCGTCGACGGCGGCGGGTCGTGGTTCGCGCAGGGGACGCAGCTCACCGACTACAACAACTACCAGGCACGGACCTGTCTGACGCCGGGTGTCACCTCCATCGGGACCAGCGGGCTGTACGCGCTCGGGTGGAGCCACCCGAACCGCATCCCGACCTGGCTGCGCACCGACGGCGTCAACTTCCTCTTCAACGGCTGGGTCTACTACGGCGGTGAACGCTCCGTCCACGGCCCCGCCCTCGCCGACGAGCCCGGCGGGCTGATGCTCATGGCCTGGGTGCACAACGACGACAACGGCACCGTCCGCCTGGTCCGCTCCACCAACCAGGGGCAGAGCTGGGCCTGGGCCAACACCCCGGCCGGCGCCACCACCTTCGGCACCCCCGGCCTCGCCTCCACCATGGTGAACGGCCGCCGCGCCTGGGTGCTGGCCTGGGCGCACTTCGACCGCGCCGACCACACCGGCACCGGCCGCATCCGCGCCAGCGTCTCCTTCGACGACGGCTGGTCCTGGTCGACGCCCGCCGTCGTACCGACCAGCTACGACTACAAGTCGCTCGCCGGAATCTCGCTGGCCGCCGCTCCCGACAACCGGCTGGTGCTGGGCTTCTCCTGGGCGGGGCCCGACATCTACTCCATGAACCTGGTCCGCAGCCTCGACTGCGAGGTCTCCGGCGACCGGCTCGTCCAGCGCGGCACCGGCTTCTCCAACGACCGCACCCGCACCCAGCCCGCCGTCACCTACGATCCCGGCCGCAATCTCTTCCATCTCTCCTTCCGGGAACAGAACTTCCTGACCTCGCTGCGCGTCGCGCAGAAGGAGTGGCTCAAGACGTCCTGGTCGGCGGCCCAGCAGCTGCCCAACTCCACGTCCAGCACGGCGCCGGCCCTGGCCCACAGCCGCGTCGGCAACAACCTTCTCCTGTGGTACGGAGGCGAGTGAGCCATGGCGACGTATCTCACCACCACGCCGACCCTGCTCCAGCGCATCCGCGACTGCCAGGCCGTCGTGGTGCTGCGCGGGCGCACCCTGGAGTCGGTCACCACCGACCACGAGGCCCGCGAGGAACGGCAGTTGGGCACCTTCCGGGCCACGCCCACCGAGGTGCTCAAAGGCGACGACGAGGGCGCGCTGACCATCCGGATGCCCGGTGGCACCGGGTCCGCCGAGGAGCCGGCCTGGCGGCTGGCGCCGGAGGACGACCGGCCGCAGGTCGCCTTCCTGGTCCGGGAGAGCCGCAGCTCCTGGGTGCCGTACTTCTCCAGCGTCTTCCCGCTCGACGGCGAGACCGTGCTGCTCTCGGAGGAGGTCGAGGACGACCGGACCGGCGCCGAAGGCGCCCTGGACCTCGCGGAGTTGCGGGCGCTCATCACCCGGGCCGCCGAGGAGGCGCGGGAGCAGCAGACCAGGCTGTGGGAGGCCGAGCCCGAGGTCGCGGCCCGCACCCGGCCCCATCCGGTCCTGGAGTCACCCGAGGCACCGGCACCGGGGGCGACCTCCGCCGCACCGGACGCCGCCGATCCCGGCGGGGCCTCGGCGGCGCCGGAGCCGGCGGATACACCGGGGTCGCCCGAGTCACCGGAGGCACCGGAGGAGTGAGCGGGCAGGGCCGAGGCGGGTGCGGTCAGAGCAGCCCGCCCGCCTCGTCCCGCAGCGCCTCCGTCCAGTAGTGCCAGTCGGCGTCCGGTCCGCTGCCCGTGCGGTCGACGGCCGACAGGACCTGGATCATCGTGGCCGCCAGCTGGGCGTGCGGTCCCAGCGGCTCGCTCAGCACGCGGGTGCGGCCCTGCGACAGCTCCTCGTCGAGGGTCGCCTCGCGGCTCAGCAGCCAGAGCGTGAAGGCGAGCGTGGAGACGTCCGTGTTCAGCGGGTGGAGCAGCCCCTCGGGCTCGCTCCAGTGCAGGACCGCGCCGGTCCGGCCGTCGACCACCAGGCTGTTGTCCTCGACGAGGTGGCCGAGGCGTATCAAGTGGTGCGCGTCGGCGGGGAGTTCGGCGGCCGGATCGTCGGCGTGGTGCTCGGTCAGAGTCGGCAGCGGGACGTCCGTGTCCAGGCGGAAGAGCGCCGTGTCCTCGGGCAGGCCCGTGTCGCGCAGGAAGCGGCGGGTGGGTTCATGGGTGAGCGTCGCGGGGAAGTCGACCTCCTCGAAGCGCCAGATCTCGCCCTGCCCGAACTCCTGGTCCAGCAGCCGGGACGGAAGGTCGAGCGCCAGCCCCGAGGCCCTGCCCGGGCCGGCCGTCAGGGACAGCGGGCGGATGAGGGCCGCCGTCCGCCACAACGCCGGCACCTCGCCGCCCGTGCCCGCCTCGAAGACGGCGAGCAGCTGACGCGAGGCCTCCGCCGCCACCTGCGGGCCGTGCCGGTCGGCGTAGGCCGCGAACTGGCCGCGCAGCTCCGTCAGTTCCTCCGTCGCCGTCGCGAACCGCACCAGCTTCTCCAGCGACGGGGCGAGCGGGCGGCGTGCCATGAGGTCAGGGCGGTCCCACCAGAACTCGGTCGTCGACACCTCGCCCGTCACGCCGTCGAGCAGGACCGACTCGGTCTCCCGGCCCTCGTCGTCGAGCAGTCCGCCTATGACCAGCTGGTCCCGCATGTCCACGGCCAGCCGCCCCTCGGGGTCGCCGGTCGCGTCGGTCAGGGTCCGCAGGCCTTCTCGGCCGAGCTCCGCGAAGCTCAACAGGCCGATCTCGGTGGGCAGTCCGGGGCCCGTCAGCCAGCTGCGCGTGGACGCATGCGTGACGAGGCGCTCCAGGTCGTCGTCGGTCAAGGTGATCACCGCGGGTGCGGTGCCGGTCGTGCTCATCGTTCCCCCGTGCGTGCGAGCTCTGTGTCCCCGAGCAGGGCAGGGCAGGGCGGGTTCGTCGTGAAGATCTCGCCGTCGTTCCCCACTGACCGGAACACTACGCCGCACCACTGACAACGGCCCCGACAACCGGACCACCACGGCGACGCCCCACGACAGAGAGACGCTCGAACCACCCTGGCGCGTTGCCTCCCCGCCGGAATCGCCTCGACCGTCTCCCCCGCCGAAAGCCCCCACCCGCCCGTCAGGTCAGGTACACGCCGCCCAGCACGACGACCAGCGCGGCGAGCGCGAACACCAGGATCCAGATGAGCAACTTGCCGACGCTGGGCGGCGGTTCGTAGCGCTGCGGGTCCTCCTGGCTCACTGTCCCGTCACCACCGCGGCCTGCGGGCGGATCGGCAGCCGGTTCACCGGGCGGCCGGTCGCGGCCCGTACAGCGGAGGCGACGGCCGCCGGTGACGTCACCACCGGCACCGCGCTCACCGCCTTCGCGCCGAAGGGCGCGACCACGTCCCGTTCCTCGACCAGCTTCACGATCCGGATGTCCGGCGCGTCCAGGGCCGTCGGCAGCGCGTACCCGGTGAGGTCCGGGTGCCGGATCAGCCCGCGCGCGGTGCGCAGGTTCTCGGTCAGCGCGATGCCCACGCCCTGGGTGACACCGGCCTCGATACGGGCCGCCAACTGGGCCGGGTTCAGCACCCGTCCGACGTCCTGCGCGACGGCGAGTTCGACGACCCGGACCGAGCCGAGTTCGACGTCGACGTCCACCACCGCGCGGATCGCGCAGAAGGCCATGCCGACGAACGCGTCGCCCTGGCCCTGCTCGTCGAGCGGCTCCGTCGGGTGCGGACGGCACTGGGCGGTGGCCCACAGCTCCTTGCCCTCCAGCGCCTCGGTGACGGTGGTCGACAGGACGCCGTCGTACGAGGTGATCTTGCCGTCGGTGATCTGGAGCAGCTCGGTGGACATCCCGAACTTGTGCGCCAGGGGCTGGAGGAGCTGGGTCCTGACCATCTTCGCGGCCCGCTCCACCGCGCCGCCGGAGACCCAGGTGTGGCGGCCTCGGCAGCCCGCGCCCGCGGGAGGCTGGTCGGTGTCCACCGGTGCCACGTGGACCTCGTCGATGCCCAGGGTCTCCTGGACGATCTGGCGGGCCAGCGTGGTGAAGCCCTGGCCGGTCTCGACGGCCGCGCAGAGCACGGTCGCGATGCCGTCGTGGACCTTGACCGTGGCGGTGGAGACCTCGTCGGCGCCCTCGGCGCCGAGCATGTGCACCATGCCCAGGCCGTAGCCCACACCGCGGCGGATCGCGCCCGGTTCGCCGGCGCCCTCGGGGCCGCCGGGCAGCAGCCACTCGTCCTCGGGGGTGTCCTTGGGCAGCGCCGGCAGCGGGAAGTCCCGTACCGCCTGGAGGAGTTCGGCGACCGGGGCCGGGCAGGTCACGGTCTGGCCGGTCGGCAGGACGTCGCCGGTGGCCATGGCGTTGCGCAGGCGGAGTTCGGCGGGGTCGATGCCCAGCTTCTTCGCCAGCTTGTCCATCTGGGCCTCGTAGGCGGCGCACACCTGCATGGCGCCCTCGCCGCGGACATGGCCGGAGGGCGGGTTGTTGGTGCGCACGGCCCAGCCCTCGATGAAGGCGTTCGGGACGACGTAGGGGCCGCAGGCGAAGCCGACGGCGGCGGCGAGGGCCTCGGAGGAGGTGTCGGCGTAGGCGCCCGCGTCGAGCAGGATCTGCGCCTCGACCTTCACCAGCCTGCCCTCGGCGTCGGCGTGGTGGCGGTAGCGGAGCAGCGTCGGGTGGCGGTGGGCGTGGCCGAGGAAGGACTCCTCGCGCGTGGCCGTGAGTTTCACCGGGCAGCCCGTCTTGAGCGCGAGCAGGCCGAGCGGGAGCTGGATGCCCTGGTCCTCGCGGTCGGCGGTGGCGCCGGGGACGCCGGTGACGACGATCTTGACGCGTTCGGGTTCCAGTCCGTAGCAGGCGGCGGCGGTGTCCCGGTCGGTGTGCGGGTCGGTGGAGGCCAGGTAGAGCTCGACGCCGCCGTCGGGGCGGGGCACGGCGAGTCCGGCCTCGGCGCCGATGGGCGCCGGGTCCTGGCGGCCGATGCGGTACTGGCCCTCGACGACGATGTCGCCGGTCGCGGCCGGGTCGCCGTGGTGCAGCGGGATGTGCCGGATCAGGTTGCCGTCGGCGTGCAGCGGCTCGGCCTCGAAGGCCAGCTCGGGGTCGGTGACCGGGTCGAGCACCTCGTACTCGACGATGACGGCCGCGGCGGCCATCCGCGCGGTGTCGGGGTGGTCGGCGGCGACGGCCGCGATGGGCTCGCCGTGGTGGCGTACGACCTCGGAGGCGAAGACCGGGCGGTCGGCCTTGCCGCGGCCGTACAGCGGGTGGCCGGGGACGTCCTCGTGGGTGATGACCGCGCGGACGCCGGGCATCTCCCGCGCGTGGGTCGTGTCGATGGACACGATGCGCGCGTGCGGGTGCGGGGAGCGCAGCACGGCCGCCCACAGCAGGCCCTCGGCCCACAGGTCGGCCGCGTACGGGAACGTGCCCTCGGCCTTGGCGCGGGCGTCGGCGGCCGGGAGGGAGGCGCCGAGGCCGTGCGGGATCGGCTCGGGGGCAGGTGCTGCCTCCGCGGGGGTGGTCGCGGTGGCGGCTTCATTGCTCACGCCTGGCCTCCGTCCGTTCCGTACGCCTGGTCGTGCCGCGGCTCGAAGGCCGACGGGTTCACACCGCCGGCTCCCGGGCCCGCCTGATGGGGAATACGTGCCTCGTCGCCGTCCGACTCGGAGTGCGCGCCGGCGTGTGCCTCACGCTCGGCGACGACCTCCTTGACGGCGTCGACGACGCCCCGGTAGCCGGAGCAGCGGCACAGGTTGCCGCACAGCGCCTGGCGGGTCTCCAGCTCGGTGGGCGCCGGGTTGCCCTCCAGCAGGTCGTGCACGGTCATCGCCATGCCCGGCACGCAGAAGCCGCACTGCACCGCGCCGCACCGGGCGAGCGCCCGCTGCACGTCGGAGGGGCGGCCGTCCTCGGCGAGGCCCTCGACGGTACGGACCTCGCTGCCGGCGGCGGTGACGGCGGGGACCAGGCAGGAGGCGACGAGCCGCCCGTCCACCTGGACGTTGCAGGCCCCGCACTCGCCCTGCGAGCAGCCGTCCTTGGCCCCGGCGAGACCGAGCCGCTCACGCAGCACGTAGAGCAGCGACTCGCCGATCCAGGCGTCGGCCACGGGCCGGTCGACGCCGTTGACGCGCAGGACGTAGGCGGCGAGGGGGTGTTCTTCGCCGGGGAAGGCGGGAGGCTGTTCGGCGGTGTGCTCGGCCGCGTCCTCGCCCGTGGGAGCGGCGTCGCCGTCCCGGGCTTGGTCGGCGCCGTCCGGCGCGTGCTCGTCGGGCGCCTCGGAGGCCTCTTCAGGGGCTTCTACGGCCCCTTGGGAGCCCTCGGGGGCCTCGGCCCCGCCGGCATCCTCACCGTCGCCCGGAGAGGGCTGTGAGGCGGCTGCGGCGTCGAAGGGGTGGTCCTGTGGCTCGGCGGACGTGCGCACCGCGTCCGGGCCCGCCTCCACGCGCGCGTGGACGTCCGCGGCGGTCGCGTCAGCCGTGGCCCCCGGCGGCACGTGGCCGTGCTCGTCGCCGGCCGGCAGGCCATGACCGCCGTCGGCGGGGGCGTGCGCGTGTCCGTGCTCGGCCCCGGGAGCCTGCCCTGCGTCCACCGCCCCCGTGTCCCACGGCTGTCCCGTCGGCGTCGCCCAGGGGGCCGCCGCGCCGCCGGGCAGCGTGGCCGGAGGGGTGCCGCCGCCCCACTGCTCGACGAGGGACGACGTGGTGAACTCGCCCGATTCGTCCGGAAGATCACCCCCGGCGACGGGGATGGACCACTGTCCGGTGACGTCGTGGCCGGGCGCCGGAGCGGAGTCCGACGCGTCCTGGAAGGTCCACTGCCCGGTCGCCCCCGGGTGGTACGTGAACTGGTCGCCCCCGGCCGTGTGCCCGTCGTGCGGCACGGCGTTGGGGTCGGGCCACTGCGCGCCACCGGTCGGGGGCGCGGCCCAGCCGCCGGTGGCCGCCGGGTCGGTGTCCGCCGGGTCGCCGGGCGCCGCCGTTATCTGCGGCGGCACATAGCCGTGGCCCGGCGCCGCGAGCGGGCTGTGGGAAGCCAGCAGCGCGTCGATGCCGCCTTCGGGGAGCTTCACGAAGGCGGTGGCGCCGTCGTCGTAGTCACCCTGGGGCAGCGGGTCCCAGCGGCCGCCGCTGTGCGGGGCGGCGCCTTCTCCGTGCTGGTCGTCGGTCACGACAGTGCCCTCCCCAGTGCTCGTCGGGCCAGCGCGGCGACGGTGCGCCGCAGGTGCAGTACGGCGGGCGGAAGCGGCTGCACGGAGCCGTCGGGCTCCGGGACCGGGTCGGGGATGCAGGCCGCGGCGACGTACTCGCCGAAGGCGTGCAGCGCCTCCGGGACGAGCGCGCGGTTGTTGTCCCAGTCGATCAGCCGGCCGACCCACTGCTCGGCGTCCAGGGGCCGCAGCGGCATCGGCGCTATGGCTCCGACGGCGCACCTGACTCCGCGCCGGGCGGGGTCGAGGACCAGCGCGACGGAGGCGATGGCCCGCCCGGGGCCGGTGCGGCCGGTGGCCTTGAGGAAGACCTGCGGCGCGTGCAGCAGCGGCACGCGCACGAAGCCGATGAGCTCGCCGCCGCGCAGCATGTCCACCCCGGCCAGCAGATGCGACACCGGCAGTTCCCGGCGGGCTCCGCCCGGGCCCGCGATGATCAGCGTCGCCTCCAGGGCGGCCAGCACCGGGAGCGCGTCGCCGGTGGGGGACGCGGTGGCGATGTTGCCGCCCAGGGTGCCCGCGTTGCGGATCTGCGGCGGGCCCGCGGCGCGCGCGGAGGCGGCGAGCGCGGGGATGAGGGCGGCGAAGTCGGGGCGGCCCATGCGTGCGTGCGTGAGTCCGGCGCCCAGCAGGGCGTGCCCGTCCTGGTACTGCCAGCCGCGGATCTCGCTGATGCGGCCGAGGCCGACCAGCGCGGCGGGTCTGAGCTGGCCGGAGTTCACCGCGGCCATGAGATCGGTGCCGCCCGCGACGGGCACGGCGGCGGGCGTGGCGGCCAGCGCCGCCACGGCCTCGTCGAGCGTCGTGGGCAGCGTGACGGCCTGCGCCGCCTGCGGTGCGTGCGTGGTCAAACCGGCTGCCCCTTCCCGCTGCCCCACCTGGTCCCAGCTGGTCCCGCCTGTTGCTGCCGTACGGTACGTGCTGACAGGGCGGACGTGGCAACTCTGGCACATCTTCGCAGGGCCCGAAGAACGGGGTCCGGTAGGAGGCATTCGCCCACCTCATCAGGGAGATGGTCCGTTTTCGTACGGCATCACCGGTGTGAGCGAATTGCCTCTCTTCAGTGATCCTGCCGGGGTTTCTCCGCTACTTGTTCGGCGGCGTCCCCTCGATCGGGCGACCCGGCACACCGGGGCGCCGCTGCCAGGGCAGAGGACCCGTGGGCGGCCGGTAGCCGACGCCGAGCGCGTCAAGTCGCCGGTAATGGGCGGCCATCCGCCGCTCGAAGCCGGCGAAGTCCCGCTCGGCGGGGGCGGGCAGGCCGCTCCAGGCGACCTCGGCGAAGGCCGCGAGCCGGGGGAACGCCTGGTAGTCCACGCGCCCGGGGTCCTCCATCACCTCGGTCCACAGGTTGGCCTGGGTGCCGAGCACATGGACCGCCTCGTCCGGGGTCAGCTCCGCGGGAACGGGCTCGAACCGGTACACGTCCTCCAGGGTGCGCACATAGCCGATGGGCACCGGCTCGTCGGGGCCGTCGTCCTGCCGGTGGTCCAAGTAGACGTGCTGCTCGGGGCACATGACGACGTCGTGGCCCGCGCGCGCGGCCGTCACCCCGCCCTCGTACCCGCGCCAGGAGGACACCGCCGCGCCCTCGGCGAGACCGCCGTCGAGAATCTCGTCCCAGCCGATGAGCCTGCGCCCGCGCGCGGAGAGCCACTTGTCGAAGTGCCGGACGAACCAGGCCTGAAGTCCGTCCTCGTCCCCGACCCCGAGTTCCTTGATACGGGCCTGTGCCGTGGCCGACTGCCGCCACTGGTCCTTGAGGCATTCGTCGCCGCCGATGTGGACGAACTCTCCCGGGAACAGTTCCAGCACTTCCTCCAACACCCCCTCGTAGAAGCGCAGGGTGTTGTCAGTGGGGGCGAGTACGTTCGGAGAGATCCCCCAGTTGTCCCAGACGGAGAGGGAAGTCGTGTCGATCACATCGGTGTTGCCGAGTTCCGGGTACGCGGCGATGGCGGCCTGTGAGTGGCCGGGTACGTCGATTTCCGGGACGACGGCGATATGCCGCTCGGCGGCGTAGGCGACGATCTCGCGGATGTCGTCCTGGGTGTAGTAGCCACCGTGCGGCTTCTCCTCCCACAGCGGCGAGGCCCGGTGGCCGAATTTCGTCCGCGCCCGCCATGAGCCGACCTCGGTGAGCCGGGGATGCCGCTTGATCTCGACGCGCCAGCCCTGGTCGTCCGTCAAGTGGAAGTGGAAGACATTGAGTTTGTGGGCGGCCATCAGGTCCAGGTAGCGCAGCACCCCGTCCTTGGGCATGAAGTGCCGGGCGACGTCGAGCATGAGGCCGCGCCAGCGGAATCGGGGCGCGTCCTGGATCTCCGTCAGCGGCAGCCGCCAGGTACGCCCGGGAAGGGGGGCGCACCGGAAGGCGTCGGGGCCGAGGAGCTGACGCAGTGTCTGGGCGCCCCGGAAGACACCGGCGGGTGAGCCGCCCTGCAGGTGGACGCCGTGCGGAGCGACGACGAGGCGGTAGGCCTCCTCCCCCAGCCCGGGCCGGACGGACAGGTGGAGGACGTCGCGCTCGCCCCCCTGCCTGGGCGGCAGAGCGAATCCGGTCACCGCGCCGAGCGTCGCGCGCAGCCAGCGCGCGGTGCCCTCGGTGCCCGGCCCGGCCTCGATCCCGAAGCCGTCGCCGAGTTCCAGGAAACCCTCGGTCCACTCCGCCCGGTCGGGCGCCGGAATGAGATCCATGCGTGATCAGAACCTTTCAGTCCTTGAGGGAGGACGAGCGGGAAGACAAGCGGGAAAAGGATCGAGAAGGCTGTTGACGAAATACCGACCAAAATCCTGTCGGCCGAACACGCGGAGGGAATCCGGAGACGGCAGGCCAGGAACTACATGAACATGCCCACAACAGGTCTACACCACCCTGCAATGGCGCACAGCACAAAGGCCCCCAGGGCACGCCGAAACGCGCCTGGAGGCCTCGGTGGGACTCAGCCGGGCAGACGGGCTACTGGTCGCCGCCGCCCTTGCCGTCGCCGTCCCCGCCGGCGCCCATGGACTCGTAGATCTCCTTGCACATGGGACACACGGGGTACTTCTTCGGGTCGCGGCCCGGCACCCACACCTTGCCGCACAGCGCCACGACGGGGGTCCCGTCGAGGGCGCTCGCCATGATCTTGTCCTTCTGGACGTAGTGGGCGAAGCGCTCGTGGTCGCCGTCGCCGTGGGACACCTGTGGCGTCGGCTCTACGAGGGTCCCCGTACCAGTCCCGCGCTCGGGCTCAAGAGTGCTCATGAAAGCCAGGGTACTGAAGGTCACATGCTTCAGTTGAGCGAAGGGTCGTCCGGGTAGGTGGCCACCATCGCGAGCTCGTTGCGCTGGCGGCGCAGGACCTCGCGCCAGAGTCTCTCCGGGGACGGCGAGGACACGTCACCGGGCTCGGACTCCACGACGTACCAGGCGCCCTCCACCAGCTCGTCCTCCAGCTGGCCGGGGCCCCAGCCCGCGTATCCCGCGAAGATCCGCAGGGAGCCCAGGGCCGAGGCGAGCAGCTCCGGCGGGGCCTCCAGGTCGACCAGGCCGATCGCGCCGTGCACCCGGCGCCAGCCCAGCGGGGCCCGCTCACCGGACGCGCCGCCGGGGATGACGGCGACCCCGAGCGCCGAGTCGAGGGAGACCGGGCCGCCCTGGAAGACGACCCCGGGTTCGCCGGCGAGGTCCGCCCAGCCCTCCAGGATGTCGCCGACGTCCACCGGGGTGGGCCGGTTGAGGACGACACCGAGGGAGCCCTCCTCGTCGTGGTCGAGAAGGAGCACCACCGCACGGTCGAAGTTCGGGTCCGCCAGGGCGGGCGTTGCCACGAGCAACCGCCCTGTGAGCGAGGACACCTCGGTCATGCCAGACATGATCCCGCATCTTCCCCCCGAAGGGGGAGGCAATGCGGCGACGGGAGGGAATGCAGCTCAGGGCTGAATGAGGCATGCCCGGCGCACAGGCGCGCCGGTGACCCCATGTACCCGTGAGCGAACGGTGGGTGTTGTGACACAGCTATGACGTAGCTGGGCCGTACTTGGGCTTACGGAAGGGGGGTGGACGGCGATTACCCTTTCCCTTCTGGCCCCCTGCCCCACCAATCGGAACGCGAGATACATGACCGTCAACGGCAATGACGACGTACTGCTCGTCCACGGCGGAACCCCGCTGGAGGGCGAGATCCGTGTCCGCGGTGCGAAGAACCTCGTACCGAAGGCCATGGTCGCAGCCCTGCTGGGCAGCGGGCCGAGTCGACTGCGCAACGTTCCGGACATCCGTGACGTGCGCGTCGTACGCGGTCTGCTGCAACTGCACGGTGTGACGGTCCGTCCGGGCGAGGAGCCCGGTGAGCTGGTGATGGACCCGACGCACGTCGAGAGCGCCAACGTCGCTGACATCGATGCCCACGCGGGTTCCAGCCGTATCCCGATCCTGCTGTGCGGTCCGCTGCTGCACCGTCTCGGGCACGCCTTCATCCCGGGCCTCGGCGGCTGTGACATCGGCGGTCGGCCCATCGACTTCCACTTCGAGGTGCTGCGGCAGTTCGGCGCGACCATCGAGAAGCGTGCGGACGGGCAGTTCCTGGAGGCGCCGCGGCGGCTGCGCGGTACCAAGATCCGGCTGCCGTACCCGTCCGTGGGCGCGACCGAGCAGGTGCTGCTGACGGCGGTGCTGGCGGAGGGCGTCACCGAGCTGTCCAACGCCGCGGTGGAGCCCGAGATCGAGGACCTCATCTGCGTTCTGCAGAAGATGGGCGCCATCATCGCGATGGACACCGACCGCACGATCCGCATCACCGGTGTGGACTCGCTCGGCGGCTACAACCACAAGGCCCTGCCGGACCGCCTGGAGGCCGCCTCCTGGGCTTCGGCCGCGCTCGCGACCGAGGGCAACATCTACGTCCGCGGCGCGCAGCAGCGCTCGATGATGACGTTCCTCAACACCTACCGGAAGGTGGGCGGCGCCTTCGAGATCGACGACGAGGGCATCCGTTTCTGGCACCCCGGCGGCCAGTTGAAGTCCATCGCGCTCGAGACCGACGTGCACCCGGGCTTCCAGACGGACTGGCAGCAGCCGCTGGTGGTCGCGCTGACGCAGGCCACGGGTCTGTCGATCATCCACGAGACGGTGTACGAGTCCCGGCTCGGGTTCACCTCCGCGCTGAACCAGATGGGTGCTCACATCCAGCTGTACCGCGAGTGCCTGGGCGGCTCCGACTGCCGCTTCGGCCAGCGCAACTTCCTCCACTCGGCGGTCGTCTCCGGACCCACCAAGCTCCAGGGCGCCGACCTGGTCATCCCCGACCTCCGCGGCGGCTTCTCGTACCTCATCGCGGCCCTCGCCGCGCAGGGGACTTCGCGAGTGCACGGCATCGACCTGATCAACCGCGGCTACGAGAACTTCATGGAGAAGCTCGTGGAGCTGGGGGCGAAGGTGGAACTGCCGGGCAAGGCCCTCGGGTAACACCGCTCATACGAACGCCGATGGGGCGGTCACCCGAGTCCGGGTGACCGCCCCATCGGCGTTGTGCTCAGCGCCCCAAAGGGGCGCGGGGCTGTATCGAAATGCGGCTCCGCCGCGCGGGCGCGACCAGCCACGGCGGTCCCGCCGGCCGAGAGACGGCCCGCAGTTACCCGGCGCTCAAAGCGGAGCGCTTTCGCTTACTTGCCCTTGGCGGCTTCCTTGAGCTTGGAGCCCGCCGAAACCTTCACGCTGTAGCCGGCCGGGATCTGGATCGGGTCGCCGGTCTGCGGGTTGCGCGCGGTGCGAGCGGCACGGTGGGTGCGCTCGAAGGTCAGGAAGCCGGGGATGGTGACCTTCTCGTCGCCCTTGGCGACGATCTCGCCGACGGTCTCGGCGAAAGCGGCCAGAACGGCGTCGGCGTCCTTGCGGGTCACCTCGGCGCGGTCGGCCAGCGCGGCCACCAGCTCACTGCGGTTCATGTTCTTACTCCCGTGTTCTTCTTGCCGTTGAGGCGTGCCACGCGGCGGAGCCGCATGTTGGGCGCTGTCGTTTGCCGATGCGCCGCGCCCAGAGACGCATCCTGCCCCTACCTGCGGCGGGAAAGCCAATCCGGCACCCGTAGGAGTCGTGAGAACACCCTAGGGAGTCACACGAAAGGCCTGAGCGTGCCCGCCAACCTAACGGGCGGCCGTCGGCCTGGGGTTCCGCGACGCGCCGATGCAGGGGCCGTGGTGGTGATGCTCACAAGCCCGCACAACCACCCACAGCCCTTGCACAGTACGACACGGCTACGACAGCGGGGCGAGGCGCCCGACGCCACGAGGCCCGGCGCCCGGCGTCACGAGGCCCGGCACCCGACGCCACGAGGCCAGGCGCCCGGCGTCACGCGGTGGCGCCCGCCGCCTTCGCCGCGTCGCGCACCGCACCGGCGACCGCGCCCGCGACCTTGTCGTTGAAGACGGACGGGATGATGTAGTTCGGGTTCAGCTCGTCCTCGCTCACCACGTCCGACAGGGCGGTGGCGGCGGCCAGCATCATGTCCGTGTTGACCGTGCGCGACTGGGCGTCGAGCAAACCGCGGAACACACCCGGGAAGACCAGCACGTTGTTGATCTGGTTCGGGAAGTCGGAGCGGCCGGTGGCCACAACCGCCGCCGTCTGGCGGGCGATTGCCGGGTCGACCTCGGGGTCCGGGTTCGCGAGCGCGAACACGATCGCCCCCTCGGCCATCGCGGCCACGTCGTCGCCGTCGAGGACGTTGGGCGCGGAGACGCCGATGAAGACGTCGGCGCCGCGCACCGCTTCCTTCAGCGTGCCGGTCAGGCCCTCGGGGTTGGTGTTGTCGGCGATCCAGCGCAGCGGCGAGTCGGCGGCGGCTTCGACGAGGTCCTCGCGGCCGGAGTGCACGACACCGTGGATGTCGGCGACGACGGCGTTCTTCACGCCCGCGGCGAGCAGCAGCTTGAGGATGGCCGTACCGGCCGCGCCGGCGCCGGACATGACGACGCGGATGTTCTCAATTGCCTTGCCGGTGACGCGAAGTGCGTTCTTCAGGGCGGCGAGGACGACGATCGCGGTGCCGTGCTGGTCGTCGTGGAAGACGGGGATGTCGAGGGCCTCGCGCAGCCGCGCCTCGATCTCGAAGCAGCGGGGGGCGGAGATGTCCTCCAGGTTGATGCCGGCGAACCCGGGGGCGATCGCCTTGACGATCTCGACGATCGCGTCGGTGTCCTGGGTGTCGAGGCAGAGCGGCCAGGCGTCGATGCCGGCGAACCGCTTGAAGAGGGCCGCCTTGCCCTCCATGACCGGCAGCGCGGCCTTGGGGCCGATGTTGCCCAGGCCGAGAACGGCCGAACCGTCCGTCACGACCGCAACGGAGTTGCGCTTGATGGTGAGACGGCGGGCGTCCTCGGGGTTCTCGGCGATCGCCATGCAGACGCGGGCCACGCCGGGGGTGTAGATCATCGAGAGGTCGTCGCGGTTGCGGATGGGGTGCTTGGACGCCATCTCGATCTTGCCGCCGAGGTGCATCAGGAACGTACGGTCGGAGACCTTGCCGAGCGTGACGCCCTCGATGCCGCGCAGCTGTTCGACGATCTCGTCGGCGTGCGCCGTGGAGGTGGCCGCGATGGTGACGTCGATCCGGAGCTTCTCGTGGCCGGAGGCGGTCACGTCGAGGCCGGTCACCGAGCCTCCGTGGGACTCGACGGCTCCGGTGAGCTGGGAGACCGCGGTTCCGCTCGCGGGCACCTCCAGCCGGACCGTCATCGAGTAGGAGACGCTGGGCGCCGTTGCCATGGCCGACTTCCTCTGCTTTCACCTGTGATGCTGTATGACGCGGTATGCCGTCCGATCGTCGCACCTACTGATGAGTAGGCGTTAGCCGCGCTGGATTGCGAACGTTTTGTTCACAGCAGAAGAGGCCCACGTCACGTTTTCCGCGACGTGGACCTCTTCTTTCGCTCAGTGACACCGACCCGCCATGCTCGCCTCGCGGCAAGTGGTCCCTCTAAGGGACGAAGGTTGGGCCCGGGGGCTTGGATCGGGCCGGTGCCACACCCAGGCTAACAAACGGATCCCGTAAGGCCATTCCCGTCTCGAGAGTTCTTCGAGAACCAGGGCGTGGCCTAATCCCGCAGCAGGTCAGGCACGCCGGTCCCGTCCGGCTGGTCCCGGTCGCCCGACACGATCGTCAGCTGCTGGGTCGCCCGGGTGAGGGCCACGTACAGCACCCGCAGGCCGGCCGGGGACTCGTCCGCGATCTCGGCCGGGGAGACGACGATCGTGGCGTCGTACTCCAGGCCCTTGGCCTCCAGGCTGCCGAGGGCCACCACCCGGTCGCCGAGCCCGGCGAGCCAGCGGGCGGCCTCCTCGCGGCGCTGCATGGCGACGACGACGCCGACGGTGCCGTCGACGCGGTCGAGGAGACGGGCGGCCTCGGCGCGGACGGTGGCCGCGAGCGAGTCCCGTACGACCGTGAAGCGGGGCTCGACCCCGGTGGAGCGGACCGCCGAGGGGGATGTGGACCCCGGCATGGCGAGGGCCAGCACCTTCGCGGCGAGTTCGGCGATCTCGGCCGGGTTGCGGTAGTTCACCGTGAGCTGGAAGCGGCGGCGGGGGCGGGTGCCGAGGGCCTCGTCGCGGGCCTCGGCAGCCTCGTCGGGGTCGGACCAGGAGGACTGGGCCGGGTCGCCGACGACCGTCCAGGTGGCGTGCCGGCCGCGGCGGCCGACCATGCGCCACTGCATCGGCGTGAGGTCCTGGGCCTCGTCGACGATGACGTGGGCGTACTCGGTGCGCTCCTGGGCGAGCCGTTCGGCCCGCTCGCGCTGCGATTCCTCGCGCACCGGCATCAGCTCCTCCAGGCCGGTGAGCTGGTCGAGCGGATCCAGTTCGCGCTTCTTCCGGGGGCGCGCCGGGGTGCCAAGGATGGCCTGGAGCTCGTCGAGCATGGCGATGTCGTGCACGGACCACCCGTCCCGCTTCAGCGAGCGGGCGACCCTGCGGACCTCGCCGGGGTTGAGGATGCGGCGGGCCCAGCGGCCGAGGCGGCGCTCGTCGGCCATGGCGGCCATGACGTCCTTCGGGGTGAGCTCGGGCCACCAGGCGTTCAGGAAGTCGAGGAAGGCGTCCTCGGAGCTGACGTCCTCGTCGAAGGAGGAGCGCAGCTCGGCGGCCAGCTCGGGGTCGGTGTGCCGGCCGGCCGCGCCGGACTGCGCCCACAGGGCGTCCAGGAGGAGCTTGCGGGCGCGGGGGCGCAGCAGGTTCACGGGCGCGGTGCCGCCGAGGGCGTTGTGCCGGATGCGGTCCAGCTCGGCGGACTCCAGCTCCAGGCGGCGGCCGAAGGCGACGACGCGCAGGCGGGTGGGGGTGCCGGCGGGGCGGGCCGCGGTGTCCTCGTCGTCCTCGCCGAGGGCGAGCTGTCCGCCGGCCGGCCTGGTCTCCAGCGCCCCTCGCGCCGCCTTCCGCAGGACCTTGAGCATGCGGTACGAGCCCTTGGCGCGGGCGACGGCCGGGCTGTCGTACAGCGTGGCCTCGGCGCCGTCGACGAGGGAGCCGATGGCGCGGATGGCGACCTGGCCCTCCTCGCCGAGGGAGGGCAGGACGCCCTCGGTGTAGGCGACCAGGAGCGGGGTCGGCGAGACGATGAGGATGCCGCCCGAGTAGCGGCGCCGGTCCTGGTAGAGGAGGTAGGCGGCGCGGTGCAGGGCGACGGCCGTCTTGCCGGTGCCCGGGCCGCCCTCGACGTAGGTCACGGAGGCGGCGGGGGCGCGGATGACCAGGTCCTGCTCGGCCTGGATGGAGGCGACGATGTCCCGCATGGTGTGGCTGCGGGCCTGGCCGAGGGCGGCCATCAGGGCGCCGTCGCCGATGACGGGCAGTTCGTGGCCGTCGAGGAAGGCCCTGAGCTCGGGGCGCATCAGGTCGTCCTCGACACCGAGGACGCGGCGCCCCTTGGAGCGGATGACCCGGCGGCGCACGACCCGGCCCGGGTCCACCGGGGTGGACCGGTAGAAGGGCGCCGCGGCCGGGGCCCGCCAGTCGATGACGAGCGGGGCGTACTCGGAGTCGAGGACCCCGATGCGCCCGATGTGCAGGGTCTCGGCGATGTCGGCGGTGCTGTCCTCCCGCACGGCGCCTTCGGCGGGCTCGACGGCGGTGTAGGCGCCGTCGGGTCCCTTCTTGCCGTCCTTGCCGAGGAGGAGGTCGATCCGGCCGAAGAGGAAGTCCTCGAACTCGTTGTTGAGGCGGTTGAGGTGGACGCCGGCCCGGAAGACCTGGGCGTCCCGCTCGGCGAGGGCGCCGGGCGTGCCGACCTGGCCTCGCTTGGCCGCGTCGTTCATGAGGAACTCGGCCTCGTGGATCTTCTCCTCGAGACGCCGGTAGACCCGGTCGAGATGGTCCTGTTCGACGCTGATCTCCCGGTCACGAACGGAATCGTGATCCGGACCGACCGCGGATTCCTGCTGAGCCTGAGCGGCCACCGGGCCCCCTTCTGACGTGCTGGGCAGCCGTCAACCCTAAGTGAAGGGGGCCGGTGGAAGCTACGCGTCGGCCGTCACGCGTTCTACGCGTCGACCTGGACGAGCTTCTTGCCGTCGAAGGTCATGACCTCGAAGTGGTCGATCTGGTTCGGGTCGAAGGCCGCGCCGCCGTGGACGTAGAGGGGCTGCTTGGCCTCTTCGGTCTTGGCGTTCGGGATGCCGTAGCCCCAGTTCGGGACGGACCAGGAGGTGACCGTCTCGCGTTCGCCGTTCTTGCCGACGGCGATCAGGGAGCACTTCTCGGGACCCGTCACGTTCTTCAGCTGGAGGACCGCGTGGGTGCCCCAGTCCTTCTTCTCCACCGCGACGGTCGCGGTGACGTCGGTGCCGGGGTCGGTCGCGGTGACCTTGTCCTTGATGACGTCGAAGGCTTCCTTGGCGGGGCTGACGGTGGTGTGCGCGGAAACGTTCCCACCCGAGTCGTCGCCCGTCGCTCCCACGGCGACCAGCGGACCGCCGATGATCAGCGCGGCAGCCGCGGCGACCATGTAGAAGCTGCGCCGGCGCTTCTGGGCGCGGCGTTCGGCGACCTCGTCGACCAGCTTGTTCACCAGCCGCGGACTGGGCTTGGCGGACAGCGACTCGCCGATCGCGGGCGACCCGGTCCCGGGCAGGTCCGCGAGCGCGGCCAGCATCGGTTCCATCCCGGCGAGTTCGTCGAGCTGCTGGGCGCACCACTCGCATCCGGCGAGATGCATCTCGAAAGCGGTTGCCTCGGCGTCGTCGAGGATCCCGAGGGCGTAGGCGCCGACGGTCTCGTGCTCGCTCGGCACCGGAGATCCCTGCATAGCCCCAGACATACCCGAACCACCTGTGCCGAATCCCTGGTTTCCCCCGTAAACACTCATCACGCCGTCACCCCCCGCTCCTCCAGTGCCAGCTTCATCGACCGCAGGGCATAGAAGACCCGCGAGCGGACGGTGCCGCTGGGTATTCCGAGCGTCTCAGCCGCCTCATTGACGGTACGCCCCTTGAAGTACGTCTCGACGAGCACCTCCCGGTGCGCGGGAGTCAGGTCGTCGAGCGCGTCCGACAGCGTCATCAACCACAGCGCCTTGTCGATCTCGTCCTCCGCGGGGATGACCTCCAGCGGCGACGGATCGACCTCCTGCGGCCGGGCCTGCCGGCTTCGGTGGCCGTCGATGACGATGCGCCGGGCAACCGTCACCAGCCAGGGGCGTACAGATCCGGTCGCTCGATTGAGCTGACCGGCGTTCTTCCAGGCACGGATCAGCGTCTCCTGCACGACGTCCTCGGCTCTTTGCCGGTCTCCCGCGACCAGCCTGAGCACATACGCGAGCAGGGGTCCCGCGTGCTCTCTGTACAGAGCACGCATGAGCTCCTCATCAGGTTCCGAGGGCTGGGACATGCGATGTCGGGCCCTCGATCCACGTTCATTGGCCACGACGGAATCCTTGCGCACGCCCACCTCCGATGTCCGGGGGTTCCCCCGACCGGTCGCTCAACACGGGGTACGGACGCGGGCTGTTGTGTGTTCAAAGTGACGTGACAGTTTTCTTCCGGGTGACGTGACGAGGGGGGACATGCACGCACATTCCCACCGTGCGATCTTTACATTTCCACCACATCGGCAAGATCGGCTCGGCTGCCCGTGGCGCGGCCGGAGTAAACGACGTGTAATCGAAATCACTTCGACGCTCGCTCCACAGAAGCCGCATAACGGACGCCCGGGTTCCGCCGTGGTCCCCTCAAGCACGCGCGAGGGCCGCGCGACGGCGGTGCCGGGCCACCCTTTCGCGGTTCCCGCAGACCTCACTGGAGCACCAGCGCCTCCTGCGTCCCCGTGAGGTGTCGAGGTAGACGATCGGGCAGTTGTCGCCGGCGCACTGCCTCAGACCCGCCCGCGCGAGCGGATCGGTGAGCAGTTCGACGGCGTCCCGGGCGATCGCCCCGAGCAGCGCGGCCAGTTCGGGCGGACCGTCCAATTGCCGTACGAGGGTGCCGTCTTCGGCCGACACGGCGCACGGGGCCGGGGGCGCGGCCCGGGCGAGCTCGTTGACGCGGGCCAGCGCGATGTCCGTGCCGGCGGACCCCGGCCGCACCAACTGTCCTGTTCGGCCCCTCAGTTCACGGAAGCCCACCAGCCAGGAGACGCCGGCGTGCGTCAGCGGGGTGTCCGCCGGGACAAGGCCGGAACCGACGATCCAGGCGCACAGCACCTCGACCGAGTCGAGCCGTTCGACGGGGTGGGTGGTCGCGAGGAGGTCGAGGCAGATCCGTCCGGCGTCGAACCGCAGCTCGTACGGGGCCGCGGCCGTATCAAGTGCCATGTGCCTGTCACCGCCTTGGGGTGCCGTGAGAAACGGTTCCGGGAGAGTTCCGGGAGAAAACTCCGGGAGAAACGGTTCCCTCTCACAGTGCCCTCCCGCCCGCGCCGCCGGAAGCCCTCGTACCGGCGGCGCGTGGACGCAGGCGTATGGGGCTGGGCGTCTCGGCCATGTCGGCGGCGGTCCCGGGCCCGTTGACTGGAGGACATGACGAAGCGAAGCGGTACGACGGGCGGGGTACTGGGGGCGGCCACGGTCGCCATGGGGCTGATCGCGGGGACGTTCTACGTGTTCGCGTGCGCGGTGATGCCGGGGCTGGCCCGCAGTGACGACCGGGTCTACGTCGAGGTGATGCGGAACATCAACGGCGTCATCCAGAACCCGGTGTTCATGCTCAGCTTCCTCGGGGCACTGCTGCTGACCGGGGTGGCGGCGTGGCAGGGCCGCGGGGAGCCGCACCGCCGGTGGGTGTGGGCGGCCCTCGCCGCGTACGCCCTCGCCTTCCTGGTGACGGTCGCCTTCAACATCCCGCTCAACAACGCCTTGGACACCGCCACCGACCCGACCACCGCACGCGCCGACTTCGAGGACGCGTGGGTGGCGTGGAACGTGGTGCGGGGGGTGCTGTCGACGGTGGCCGTGGGGTGTTTGGCGAGGGCGCTGCTGGTGCGGGGGCGGTCTTACGGGTCGGCGTCGGCGTACTCGGCGTCGGCAGCGGGGTCGGCAGCCCGATCCAGCGCCGCCAGGTGACCCCCTCGGCCCCTACGCCCCACCAGCCCCTACACGTCCGCGTACTTGGCGTCGGCGGCCGGGTCCAGGGCCAGGCGGTAGCCCCGTTTCACCACCGTCTGGATCAGCTTCGGGGCGCCGAGAGACGTGCGGAGGCGGGCCATGGCTGTTTCCACCGCGTGTTCGTCGCGGCCCGCGCCGGGCAGGGCGCGGAGGAGCTCCGCGCGGGCCACCACCCAGCCCGGCCGGCGGGACAGGGCGCGCAGCAGGGACATCCCGGCCGGCGGTACGGGGCGCAGGGCGCCGTCGACGAGGACCGCGTGGCCGCGGATCTCGACGCGGTGACCCGCGATGGGGAGGGTGCGGGCCCGGGCCGGAAGTTCCTGGCAGAGGAGCTGGACGAGCGGGCCGAGGCGGAAGCGCTCGGGCTGGACGGTGTCGACGCCGCGGGCCTGGAGGGGAAGGGCCGTGACCGGGCCCACGCAGGCCGGGAGGACGTCGTGGTTGAGGGCGGCCAGCAGCTCCGGGAGCAGGCCCCGCTCCTCGGCGCGGCTCAGGAGCGACGCCGCCGCGGGAGCGCTGGTGAAGGTCAGGGCGTCCAGGCCCCGGGAGACGGTGGCGTCCAGGAGGCGGTCCACCGGGCCGATGTCCTCCGGTGGCATCCACCGGTAGACCGGCACCCCCAGCACATCCGCTCCCCCGGCCCGGAGCGCCTCCACGAAACCGGGCAGCGGTTCGCCGTGCAGCTGGACGGCGATACGGCGATCCTCGACGCCCTCCTCCAGCAGCCGGTCCAGCACCTCGGCCATGGACTCGGACGACGGCGACCAGTCCTCGGTCAGCCCGGCGGCCCGGATCGCGCCCTTCACCTTGGGGCCGCGCGCCAGCACCTCGACGCCGCGCAGCCGCTCCAGCAGGTCCTCGCCCAGGCCCCAGCCGTCGGCGGCCTCGATCCAGCCCCGGAACCCGATGGCGGTCGTGGCGACCACGACATCAGGTACCTCGTCGATGACCTGCTTGGTCGCGGCGAGCAGCTCGCTGTCGTCGGCGAGCTGCACGATCCGCAGGGCCGGTGCGTGCAGGACGGCGGCTCCCCGTCGCTGCAGCAGCGCGCCCAGCTCGTCGGCCCGGCGTGCGGCTGTCACCCCGACGGTGAAGCCGGCCAGGGGGCCGTGTTGTTCTGGTCGCTGCTCTTCGTCGTACATAACTCTCGTCCCGCAGTCGAGTCGTTAGCACCTACACCGGGTGTGACGGCACCTGCATGCCGACCGAGCCTGTCAACGGCGCGTGACAGGCTCGGTTCGGCTTCATTGCGCCGGTGTTACGTCACACCTCGGCATAGCTGAGCTGGGGCTTCGTCTCAGCGGCAGCCGTCGCTTCCGTCGTGGCGGCCGTGCGGCGAAGGTATACGGCCCAAGTCACCGTGAAGCAGAGGGCGTAGTACACGAGGAAGGTGACGAAGGCGCCGGTGCCGGAGCCGTTCGACAGGAACGACTGGCGGAAGGCGAGGTTGATGCCCACGCCGCCGAGTGCGCCGACCGCGCCGATGAGTCCCATGGAGGCGCCGGAGAGCCGGCGGCCGTAGGCGACGGCCGCGTCACCCTGGAGCCCCTTGGCGAGGGCCTTGGTGCGGAAGATGCCGGGGATCATCTTGAACGTCGAGCCATTGCCGACCCCGCTGAGGACGAACAGCACCACGAAGGCGGTGGTGAACAGCGGCAGCGACTTCTGCATGCTGGCGAAGATCAGGACGGCGGTGGCGGCGCCCATGCCGACGTAGTTGTAGAGGGTGATCTTCGCGCCGCCGTACTTGTCGGCGAGCCAGCCGCCGAGCGGGCGGATCAGCGAGCCGAGCAGCGGGCCGATGAAGGTGACGTACGCGGCCTGCAGCGGCGTACGGCCGAACTGGACCTGGAGGACCTGGCCGAAGGCGAAGGAGAAGCCGATGAAGGAGCCGAAGGTGCCGATGTAGAGGAAGGACATGATCCAGGTGTGGCCGTCCTTCGCCGAGTCGACGGCGGCACCGGTGTCGTTCTTCACGGTGGCGAGGTTGTCCATGTACAGCGCGGCGAGGACGGCGGCGACGACGATGAACGGGATGTAGATCCCGAGCAGCACGCGCGGGCCGCCGCTGGCGCCGATGACCGCGAGGGCGATCAGCTGGATGACCGGGACGCCGATGTTGCCGCCGCCCGCGTTGAGGCCGAGCGCCCACCCCTTCTTGCGCAGCGGGAAGAAGGCGTTGATGTTGGTCATCGAGGAGGCGAAGTTGCCGCCGCCGATACCGGCCAGCAGGCCGACGAGCAGGAAGGTGTTGAAGGAGGTCCCCGGCTCCATCACGGTGAACGCGGCAATGGTGGGGACGAGGAGCAGACCGGCGGAGACGATGGTCCAGTTCCGGCCGCCGAAGAGCGCCACGGCGAAGGTGTACGGGACGCGGACGACGGCGCCGACGAGCGTGACCATCGAGGTCAGCAGGAACTTGTCGGCCGGGGTCAGGCCGTACTCCGGGCCCATGAAGAGCACCAGCACGGACCACATGGTCCAGATCGAGAATCCGATGTGCTCGGAGAGCACGGAGAAGACGAGATTGCGGCGGGCGACCTTCTCTCCCGTCTCGTTCCAGAAGGTCTCGTCCTCCGGATCCCACTGCTGGATCCAGCGGCCGCCCCTGCTCGGGGATGCGGGGGCTGTGCTAGGGGCTGTCATGACGCCTCCACGGTGCTTCGGGGCTCGGGGCTCTCTGAGCGGCTGGTCCCGAAGTTAGGGAGGGCGCGTTTCCTCGCTGTGGCAGTGGGTGACCGGAAGGGAACTTTGCTCTCACCCGGCGGACGGGCGGGATGAGAGGTACTTGCGACCCTTTGTTACGAACGGCTCCCAGCGGGCGTGGGCCGCCGCTGAGGTCACCGCCGAGGTCACCCCTGGGGCGCCTGCCAGTTGGGGTTCTGCTGGGGGTAGGGCTGCTGCGGCGGGTACGGCTGCTGCTGCGGGTAGGGCTGCTGGGGGCTGTACGGGCCGGGGGCGGCGGGGGGCTGCTGGGGGTAGCCGTAGGGCTGCGGCTGGGGCTGCGGCTGGCCGTAGCCGGGCTGGGGCGAGTACGGCTGGGGGTACGGCTGCTGCGGTTGCCCGCCATAACCCGGCTGGGGCTGCTGCCCGTACCCCGGCTGCGGTTGCTGCCCGTACCCCGGCTGCGGCTGGTTGCCGTACGGACCGGCGGCGAAGGGGTTCGCCTGGCCCGGCACCTGGGCGCCCGGCGGCAGATACCGCACCCGGCCGCTCTCGTCGGTGACCGGCATGAACCCGGCGGCCTGGAGCCGGCCGGCGAACTTGACGTTGCGCTTGCCGTTGACGAGGAAGCCGATGCCGATCACCGCCAGGAGCACGACCCAGATGACGGCCGCGGCGACGAAGTCCTCGGACCGGCCGCCGAAGCGGTACGCGAGGACCAGGCACGCGACGCTGGCACCGGCGACGGCGTAGCCCAGGCGCTTCTTGGCCTGCCCCGTGAGGTCGAAGTTGATCCGGGCCTTGAGGAGTTCGAAGGCGTCGGGGACGAGGGGCGGCACGGAAACCCCGTCACCGGCGTTCGGATACTGCGCCCAGTTCTGCGCGGCGCGGCTGCGGGCCTGCGGGCTGGGGTCGGGGACGAGCAGCATGACGAGGGCGTTGTTCCGGCCGCCGCTCTGTCGTACGTCGGCGTACTCGTAGCCGAACTGCTGGGCGATGAAGGCGAGTCGGGCGAGCTTCTTCACGGAGGCCATGGGGCTGGTGAGTTCGACGGCCTCCCCGCTCGCCATCAACCGCAGCATCTTCTGCACTTGCCGCTTGCTCATCGTCGTCCGCTCCCCACCGGGCCACCCCGTTCACTTCCGCAACCGGGGCAGTCTCGCATGCCGTGTGCCACGGGGGCACCGCTGTCCCCCGCGGTTTACAGGATCTTGGCGCGCGCGCCCACGCCGGTAATCTCTGGGTCACCTGTGATCTGTGGGGGAACTGTGCGAAGAAGAGCGGCGGCGGTGCTGGCGTGCCTGGTGGTGGCCGGGTGCTCGGGGGGCGGCGGCGGTGGGGACGACCGCTCCGGGCGGGAGATCCTCGACGAGGCGAACAAGACGATGAGCAAGCTGACGTCCGTGACCGTCGAGGGGACGACCGCCAACCCCGAGGGCAAGGGTTTCACCGCCCGCGTCACGACCGACCTTCACAGCAGGTGTTCGACGAAGACCACCTGGAACTGGAACGGCGCCGCCCTCGAACAGATCCGCATCGGCAAGACGGACTACGTCCGCCCGAACCGCGCGTACGTCGAGTGGTGGTCGGACAAGTCGATGGACGGGGACCAGGACCGGTGGATCAAGACCCCGGCGAGCAAGGCCGAACCGCGCGAAGGGCTGGTCGACTGCCCCCGTGACTTCTCCTCCTTCGGCACGGCGAAACGAGGCCGGCCGACCGAGGTCGACGGCACCCCGGCGATCTCGGTGATCGTGACCGACAAGTCGGTGAAGACCGGCAAGTACACGTTCTACGTGGCCACCGAGGGCAAGCCGTACCTTCTGAAGGTCGTCTACAAGGGGTCGGACTTCCATACGACCACCACCTACAGCGGCTTCGACAAGCCCCTGGACGTGAAGCCGCCGGCAAAGGTGCTGGACACCAGTGCCTGGAGCCACTGACCGCGGGCTGGCTATCCTCTACCGGACCCCGTACAGGAATGGGAGAGTCCATGTCCGCCGAGTCGAGGGCCGAGGGGCCGGACGCGACGCAGTCCGGTGTGCGGCGATCTGTCGCCGGAAATGTCGCGTTCGGGGTCGGGGTCGTCGTCGTGCTGGCGGCCATGGCGCTCGGCGTGTACGCGGCCGTGGCGCTGCTCGGGGACGCGGTGGACCGGGCGCCGCTGTCCGATGTCGTGCCGGAGGACGGGCGGATCGCCCTCCTCATCGGCGGGATCGCCGTCGGGGGCGTCACCGGGCTGATGGTGCCGGTGATCGTCTTCGGGATGTTCAAGGGGGGCGAGGCCCGGGTCGGTCTCGGGGCCGCCCTGCGGAAGATCCTCGCCGTGCTCGTCTTCGATGTGTATCTGCTGGTCGTGGCCCTGCTGGTCAGCCAGCTCGGGTGGGTGTTGCCCAAGCAGCTCGTCAACATTCTCGGCGTCTTCGCCGTCGGCTTCAGCTGGATGCCCCTCGCGATGCTGCCGTGGGAGAAGCTCGGGCTCGGGGAGCCTCCGATCAGGCGGCGGTCACGTCAGGCGGAGTGACGCCGCCAGTTCGTCGGCCATCCCCGCCAGCACCTCGCCCAGACCCGGAGAGCTCCACAGCAGGCGGCACTCCAGGGCTGTCCCCGAGTAGCGGGCGGGCAGGACGTAGTGGGCGACGCCCTCCACTATCTCGCCGGACGCGGACTCCGGAGCCGTGGGCTCCATGCGCTGGACGCGGAGCGCCGGGCCCAGGGGGAGGTCCACCTCCTCCAGCAACTGGGTGCCGAAGAACGGGCCCTCCGTCTCCCCCACCTCCGCGCGCAGCGCCGCGACCGTCGCCGCCTCCGGCGGCACCCGCACCTCCCGGACCGTGTAGCTCGCCAGCACCGGCGCGTCCGGCGGGGTGAGCAGGGACGCGCACAGGGCGTTCTGGCGGCGGGCCGCTCCCCAGTACCAGAGGACGTCCGTGGCGAAGGCGTCGTACAGCTCCGGCGGTGTGCCCTGTGCCAGGTGCTCGTCGGCGATCTCTCGCGCCCAGGTCTCCGGGTCCTCGGTGCGCAGGTCGAGCACCAGCCAGTTGTGCGGGGCGGGGAGGTCCACGCGGCACTCGCTCCAGTCGGCCGTGTCGGTCGCCATCCGGGTCACCTCCCCGCCAGCGACGCGTCCGGGCCCGTCACGTCGATCTCCTCGTCGCCGCCGAACAGGCCGATGAAGCTGTTGGTGTCGGAGCCCGCGCCGGTGCCGGTGGCGCCGAGGGCCCAGGAGTTGTAGGAGAGGGCCTGCTTGAAGGCGTCCGGGGTGCCGACGAAGTTCAGGTCGGCCGGGTCGATGTTCTTCATGCGGCCGAGTTCGTCGACCATGCCGGGTCCGACGTACATGCTGGCCAGGCCGCGGGCGCCGGCGGTGTTGTAGGCGTTGCGGGCGGCGGTGAGGTTGTCGCCGACCTTGAAGAGGTCGCGCCAGTTGCCGCGGATGGTGCCGAGGTCGTCCGCGAAGGAGCGGGGCAGGCCCTTGAAGGCGGCGGCGAGGGAGACGTCGGGCAGGGCGCCGGCACCGGTCGCCCCGGCACGCGGGCCGACCATCGCCTCGACGAGGCGGCGGCGGGCGGCGGAGTTCATACCCCGGTTCCAGGCCCGGACGTAGTCGTCGGCGGCCTGCCAGACGCGGCTGCGGCCGACGGTGGCGGCGAGCTTGGACCCGGCGGAGAAGACGCGGCCGATACCGAAGGTGGCGAGGCCCAGGGCGTCCATGGCGACGTCGCCCCAGGAGCCGTCGCCGTTGATGGCCAACAACACATGACAGACCAAGGAGATCACCGTCATCACCAGCGCGATCGTGCCGAGCACGCCCGCGAGCGCCTGGCCGATGATCGGGATCCAGCCGACGAGCAGCGCGAGGATGCCGCAGACCGCGGCGATCGCCCCCGTGATGTCGCTGATGATCTTCAGGGCGTCGCGCAGGTCGTCCAGCCACGAGTCGTTGAGGCCGTCGCCCTCGGTGGTGTCGTGGATCTTCTTGGCGGCCTTGTCGCCGGCCTCCTTGTGGCGCCGCTTGACGTCCGCGAGCTGACCGCGCAGGCCGTCGAGGCCGTCCTGGATGTCGGTGACCTTCTTGTCGAGCTTCTTCTGGTCGGCCTCCTCTGTGCCCTTCGGAGGGTTCTCGGCGCTCGACTGCGCCGTGCTCAGGTCGCCGGCCTTGGTCTCCGCGTCGCGCAGCAGCTTGTCGGCGTCCTCCTGGATGGTCTCCAGGTCGGTGTAGTACGTCTTCAGCGCGGACGCGGCGTCGGCGTAGCGGTCGTGCGCCTTGCTCACCGTCTTCGCGGTGTCGTTCGCCTTGTCGGCGAAGGCGCGGCCCGCCTCGGAGTCCCAGCTCTCCTGGTTGCCGAGGCGGCGCAGCGCGGCCGCGGTCTCGGTGATGGTCTTCGCGGTGGCCTCGAAGCGGCGGGAGAGGGCCTTGAGGTCGGTGACGTCGCCGGGGACCGGGTCACCGCTCTCCCCCAGCACCTCCCAGCGGTGATCGGCCGGGCGGGTCACTTCTTCTTCCCCTTGCCGATGAGCGCGTTGTAGAGCGCGGTGTCCAGTTCCTTGTACGCCTTGCCCGACTCGTGGGCGACCTGCCCGAGGCCCTGGATCTCCTCGATCATCTTCTTGCGGTTGTCGTCCCAGCCGTCGGAGAAGTCCTGGAGCCGCTCGTGGAGTTGCTGGTGGCCGACCGTGCGGCGGTCGTACTGGTCCATCAGCTTGTCGAGTCCTTCGAGTTCGGTGGCCACCGTCCGCAGTCCGGTGCCGGCCGTCTCCAGGTCGTCCGTGGAGACCCTCAGTCGTTCGCCCATGTCTCGTCATCCCCCGTGTCGTCCTGCCGCTGCCAGCGCAGCGTTCCGGCGATCGCGTCGAACAGTTCCACCATGGCGTCGGCGATCGGTTCCAGCGGTGTGCTGAAGGTGAGCATCAGCACCTCGTCGCGGCCCGGGACCGGTACGAAGTACTCGACGACCGTGTCCTGGAACTCCGACCCCAGCTTCCGCGACTGCTTCGACTGCTCCCGCCGCACCAGCCGGGCCGCCCGCCCCACCGCGGGCAGCTTCGTCAGACCGACCTCGCCGGAGCCGGCGAGCGCCGCGACGGCGTCGAGCGCGTCGAATCTCTGGTGCAGGCGGGAGACGAGCAGCGAGGCGGACAGCGGGATGCCGCCGACCTCCAGGAAGGAGAGGTACAGCACGACGCCGCCCTGCTCGACGCCGGCCTCGGCGGTGTCGCGCAGTTGCTCCTCCGCCTTGCGGCGCAGCACGGGCTGGTCGTCGACACCGGCGAACTGCCGTCTGATCAGCGCGGCGATGGACGCCTCACGGCGGTCCCGCGGCTGGAGCGGCATGCGGTACCAGTCCACGGGCGTGACCAGCCCGAACACCGGCGCGGCTCCGGCGGGCGGGGCGGTGGCGGGTTCCTGGCTCAATTTCTTCGGTCTCTCGGTGGTGGTGCGGGCAGCGCCACGGTAGCGGGGGCTCGGAGCGGGCACCAGAGCGAAGGGTGGGGTGTGTGGGGTGCTTAACAGCGGGAGAGAAAGTAGGGGTTATCGCTTCCGTTTTGCGGACGTGAGCAACTTGCCCGGCAGGGCGCCCACTTGAAAGCGGTGGCCGGACAGCCGTGCCTTTTGCCGGAGCAACCGCACGGAGGCACCGACTCCGGATACCCGGGTCTTGCGGCGATGATCACGGCTCGCCTAGGGTCTGCGGTGATCAAGCGGATCCGTCTTTCTCCGCCGCTGCGGTCGGCTCTGCCGCCGCTTTCCCCTACGGCCTCCCGACGGAACACGCCAAGCGCGTGACGTCCGCAGGCAGTTCTCTTTTTCCTCTCTTCTCTTTCCTTTCTCCGGTGCCTTTTCTGTGCGCCGGCATTCCCTCACCTCGAGAGCGACATGACCAGACGGATCTGGGCTGCCGTCATCACGTCCGTGATGGCCGCCACCCTCAGCGCGATACCCGCCCACGCCACCGACTCCACGACCGGCACCTCGACGGCCACCACTGCCGACGACCCGATCGACCCGCCCCTCTACGACCGGACCGCCGACGGCGACACCGTCCGCGTGAACGTCGTCACCGAGACCCGCGCCGACCTCTCCGGCGCGGCGAGCGTCGGCGACACCCTGCAGTCCTTCGACACCCTGCCCCTCGTCACCCTGCGCGTCGACAAGGCCGGGCTGGCCGAACTAGCCGCCCAGGACGGCGTGGTGAGCGTCACCGAGGACGGGCTCTCCGCGCCCTCGCTGGACCAGAGCATCCCGGTCATCGGCGCCGACACCGCGCACAAGGCCGGCAAGACCGGTGCGGGCAGCGCCATCGCGATCATCGACACCGGTGTCGCCACCAACCATCCGTTCTTCAAGGACCGGATCGTCGCCGAGGCCTGCTTCTCGCCGATCGACGCCGCCTATGGCGCCACCAGCCTGTGCGGGAACGGCGCGGCCACCCAGGAGGGCACCGGTGCCGCCAACTCCGCGGCCGGCGCCTGCGCCGGCCTCGACGGCTGCGACCACGGCACCCATGTCGCCGGTATCGCCGCCGGTGACGGCACCGGCCTGAGCGGCGCCCCCGCCACCGGTGTCGCGCCGGACGCGGGCATCGTCGCCATGCAGGTCTTCTCCAAGTTCGACTCGACGAAGTACTGCGGCGCCACCACCCCGTGCATCCGCAGCTTCACCAGCGCCCAGATCGCCGCGCTGGAGAAGGTGCTGGCACTCAAGCAGGCCGGCACCCCGATCATCGCCGCCAACCTCAGCCTGGGCTCGGCGAGTTACTCCACCGCCTGCACCAAGGACGCCCGCGCCGCGGCCATCGACAAGCTCTACGCCGCCGGTGTCGCCACCGTCGTCGCCGCCGGCAACAACGGCAGCGCGACCGCCGTCACCGCCCCCGCCTGCGTGCCCAACGCGATCTCCGTCGGCGCCACGACCGACGACGACCAGATCGCCTCCTTCTCCAACCACGGCCCGCTGCTCGACGTCCTCGCCCCCGGCAACGCCATCATCTCGTCGGTCCCGGGCGGCGGTTACGACTCCATGAGCGGCACCTCCATGGCGACCCCGCATGTCGCCGGTGCCCTCGCGGTCCTCCGCCAGGCCTACCCGACCGAGGGGCTGGCCAGCCTGATCTCGCTGCTCGCCACCACCGGCAAGCCGGTCACCGACGAGGCGGGCGTGACCGTACCCCGTATCGACGTGGCCAAGGCCGTCGCCGCGGTCGAGCCGAAGCCCGAGGCGGACAAGAAGCCGCGCGCCTTCCAGGTCGACAACGACAAGGACGTCGCCATCCCGGACGCGCCGACCGGCGGCACCGGCACCGCGGTGACCTCGCCGATCACCGTCGCCGAATACCCGGGCAACGCGCCGAAGAACCTCAAGGCGTACGTCAGCATCACCCATGCCTTCCGCGGTGACGTGAAGCTGGAGCTGATCGCGCCGAACGGCACGGCCCATCTGCTGAAGGCCGCGAGCGCCTCCGACGGCGCCGACGACATCATCGCCACGTACACCGTGGACGCCTCCGCCTCGGTCGCGAACGGCGAGTGGAAGCTGCGGATGACCGACACGGACGACGGCGACGCCGGCACGCTCACCACCTGGTCGCTGATCTTCCCGACGCCGTTCGAGAACACCACCGCCCAGACCATCCCGGACTCCGGCACCCTCAGCTCCACCATCGCCGTCTCCCAGATCGACGGCAGCGCCGCCGGGCCGCTCCAGGTCTACACGAACCTCACCCACACCAAGATCGGTGACCTGAAGCTCGCCCTGACCAGCCCGGACGGCAAGTCGTACCCCCTCAAGCCGTACGGCTCCGAGGCCGGTGGCACCCTCCAGACGACGTACGGCGTCGACGCCACGGACGCGGTCGCCAACGGCACCTGGACGCTGAAGGTCACCGACTCCGCGACCGGTTCGACGGGCATCCTCACCGGCTGGTCGCTCGGCTTCCCGTCGTACGAGAACCAGACCGTGAAGGCCATCCCGGACAAGAACTACACGGAGATCTGGACCAAGGCGGACGGCCTGTCGGGCGTCGGCTCCGGCAAGCTCAAGGTGTACGTGGACGTCGAGCACAGGTACCTGGGTGACCTCAAGATCGACCTGATCGCGCCGGACGGCTCGATGCACCTGCTCAAGGACAACGGCGAGGAACCCGGCGGAACCCTCAAGAAGGTCTACACGGTCGACGCGACCGATCTGCCGGTCAACGGCTGGTGGAAGCTCCGCGTCGACGACGTGGCCACGGGTGACACCGGGACGGTGCGGAACTTCGTCGTGAGGTTCTGACGCCCGGTCAACCGCCCCGCGACTGCGCCCCCGCACCTCTTCCGGTGCGGGGGCGCAGTCGCTTGCACGGCTTATCGTTTCTCGATAACATCGAAACTCGATACATCGAAAAACGATAAGCGAGGCGGGGGACCATGTCCGAGGACCGGAAGATGCTGGAGCCGATGGCGACGGTGGTGTCGATAGCGCTGCGGGTGCTGTTGACGCTGGTGACGCTGGGGGTCGTCCTCAGAACCGTTCACGGCGGCTGGGGCGACGGCGGCGCCTGCATCACCGACGACTCGACCGGCGTCGGCATCGACGGCGACTACTTCTTCCCCGAGAAGGGCGCCCTGGCCGACGCGATCCCGCACTACTGCGCCGAGGCGCCCAGCACGTCCTTGCAGCTCCTCGACGAGCTCAGCACGCTGCCCTCGACGCTGCTGCTGATCGGCGGCATCTTCCTGCTGCACCGGCTCCTCCAGGGCGCCGCCCGGGACGGTGTCTACACGGCGCGCACGGCCTACCGGTTCCGGCTCCTCGGCTGGTGGCTGCTGGCCGGCGGTCTCGTCGCCCACCTCATCGAGTCGAACGCCAAGGCCGCCGTGCTCGCGAAGCTCGCCACCGACCACGACTTCACGGCCGCCTCCTGGCTGGAGATGTGGTCGACCCCCTACCTGCTCATCCTCACCGGCCTCGGCCTCCTCACCTTCGCCCGTATCACCAGCGCCGGCGCCGCCATGCGCGAGGACCTCGAAGGGGTCGTCTGATGGCCGAGGACGAGCACGAGGGCCACGACATCGAGGTCCATCTCGACCGGCTCCTCAGCGAGCGCGGGATGACCGTCACCGAACTCGCCCACCGCGTCGGCGTCACCAACGTCAATCTGTCCGTCCTCAAGAACGGGCGCGCGAAGGCGATCCGCTTCACCACCCTCACCCGGATCTGCGAGGTCCTGGACTGCCAGCCGGGTGACCTGCTCAGCTACCGCCCCAAGTCATAAGGAGACAGGACATGTTCGGCGTCATGGACACCAGCATGAAGATAGTCATCACCGTCGTCGCGGCCGCCCTCATCACGGGCGTGATCCTGCTCGGCCGCTGGCTCACGAAGAAGTAACCCGCGGAAAGCTCAATTGGGCCTCAAATAGAAAGACTTGAGTTCCCCGTAAGCTCAATTGATGCTCAGGAAAGGTCATTTGAGCTTCCCGCACCCCCATTCCATGCGGAAGGATCAAGGCAAGCGAGAACGCCGAAGGGGAAAGGCGGAATCGCTTGTAGGGGGGCGAATCATCGCGCTTTCCCTACTGCTTATTTCAGTTCGTGTACTCATTCACGTAACGGAGGCAGTAGATATGCGTACCACGTCCAAGATGAACCGCAAGCGGCTCGTCGGAATGGCCGTCGCCACCGCGGCGGCGATCACGATGGCGGCCCTGCCGGGCTCCGCGTTCGCCGACGACACCACCGGCACCACGCCCGAGGCCTACGAGGCCTATCTGGTGGAGCAGGTGGAGCTCGGTGACACGGACGCCCAGGAGACCCTGGACCAGTACTCGGCGCTCTCCGACGGCGACAAGGAACAGTTCGTCGATCTGCTGAACGATCCTCAGCGCGGCCAGGAGCTGGGCGACTTCATATCGGACGTCTCCGACATCGAGTCCATCGACGAGGAGCACTACACCACCGAGACGAGAAAGGAGGCCGCGGACGGCAACGTCGTCCTGGAGGCCACCCTCGCCGTCGAGGAGACCGAGACGCCCCCGACCACCGACGAGGAACTCGCCGACCCGAGCGCCCGGTACTACGACCGGAGCGCCTGGTACTCCGTCTCCGACACCATCTTCGGCGTGAAGGTGACGACCGTGAAGATCGGCGTCAACTACCGCACGACCTCGTCCCGTGTCGTGAAGGTCTACGGCGGCTGGGCCTCGCACCGCAACTTCGTGCCGTTCGCCGAGTTCTCCAACAGCCCGGTCCAGACGTGGATCTCCGCCGACCCGGCGAACAACGCCACCGCGCAGACCATCTGGCAGGGCAAGTGGTCCGGCTTCTCCTGGGACGCCCGTGAGCGCATCTGGGCCGACCAGAGCGGCTTCAAGGGCGGCTACCTGAAGTAGGCCCCTCCCGTCCCGCACCGGCAGAGCCGGTCGTGTCGAGCATCTCGCTCGGCGCGGCCGGCTCTGCCGGTTTTCCGTGTGCGCTCTCGCGCGCAAAAGCGTTTGCCGCCGGCCCGTCCGGCCCGATAAGAAGCCTGCATGCTTAAAGGCAGCAAGGTCGGGCTCCGGGCCCGGCACGAGGACGACATCCCGGTTCTCCAGGCCGAGCTCTACGACGACGTGGTCAACACGGCGCGCGCCGACGGCAGGCCCTGGCGGCCGCTCCCGCCCAGCACCACCGACGGGAAGTTCGTGGTGGACCCCACGGACCAGGAGAACCTCCCGTTCTCCGTGGTGGACCTGGAGAGCGGCGAGCTGGTCGGCGCGGCGACGCTGTGGGGGCTCGACACCCACAACCGGTACGCCCACATCGGGCTCGGCCTGCTGCCGTCCGCCCGCGGCAAAGGCTACGGCACCGACGTGGTCGCGGTGCTGTGCCACTACGGCTTCGTCGTACGCGGCCTGCAACGGCTCCAGATCGAGACGCTGACGGACAACGTCGCGATGCTGCGCTCCGCCGAGAGCAACGGCTTCGTCCGCGAGGGCGTGCTGCGCTCCGCGGCCTGGGTGCTGGGCGAGTTCGTGGACGAGGTGATCCTGGGACTGCTCGCCGAGGAGTGGAAGCAGGGCACGAACGAGTAGGCGGCGGAAACACGTCAAAGCCCGGCCGGGTGACCCCGGCCGGGCTTTTCGGTCGTACGGCTGTCAGAAGGTCAGCGCCCAGTCGTCCAGCGTGCCCGTCCCGCCCGCCGACTTGTCGGCGACCTGGAGCTTCCAGGTGCCCGCGACCGGGGAGGCGCTCGCGTCGACCGTGTAGACCTTGTTGAGCGTGCCGCCCGGGTCCGTCGCGTTGGTGGCCTTCACGGCGTAGACCAGGCCGTTCGGGGCGACCAGGTCGATCTTCACCTCGCCGAGCCAGTCGTGGGTGAGGGCGAGGGAGACCTTCAGGGTCTTCGGCGCGTTGCCGGAGATGCCGGTCAGCTTGATCGGCGCCTGGAGCGTGCCGGCGTCCGGGATGGCATACGTGGACTGGCTCTCGATCGACGGGAAGGCCAGGGACCAGTTGTTCAGGGTGCCAATGCCGCCCGCCGACTTGTCGGCGACGAGGAGCTTCCAGGTGCCGTTGGCCGCGGAGGCGCTCGCGTCGACCGTGTACGTCTTGCTGAGCGTCCCGCCCGGGTCGGTGCCGTTGGTGGCCTTCAGGGCGTACGTCTGACCGTTCGGGGCCACCAGGTCGATCTTCACCTCACCGAGCCACTCGTGGGTGACGTTCACGGACGCCTGGAGCGCGCCGGAGGCGTTGCCGCTGACGCCGTCCACCGTGATCTCGGAGGTGAGGGTCGCCGCGTCCGGGACGGCGGCTGAGGCCGTCTTCGCGAACGGGGTCGGGAACGTCAGCGCCCAGTCGTCGATGGTCCCGGTGCCGCCGGCGGACTTGTCGGCGACCTGGAGCTTCCAGGTGCCGCTCGCCGGGGAGACGCTCGCGTCGACCGTGTACGTCTTGGTCAGCGTGCCGCCCGGGTCGGTGCCGTTGGTGGCCTTCAGGGCGTACGTCTGGCCGTCGGGGGCGACCAGGTCGATCTTCACCTCGCCGAGCCACTCGTGGGTGACGGCCACGGAGACCTGGAGGGTCTTGGGCGCGTTGCCGGTGACGCCGGAGACGGTGATCGGGGACTGGACGGTGCCGAGGTCCGGGACGGCGTACGAGGCGTCGTTGAGGATCTTCGTCCGGCGGGTGGTGTCGGCGGGCTGCGGGACCGGCTGGGGCGTCGCGGCGCCGACCGCCTTGCCGACGTCGATACGGGGTACGGTCACGCCCGCCTCGTCGGTGACCGGCGTGCCGGTCGACTTCAGCAGCGTCTCCAGCTCGGCGAGGGTCTTGTCCGGGTAGGCCTGGCGCAGGACGGCGAGGGCACCGGCGACGTGCGGGGTGGCCATGGAGGTGCCGCTCTTGGAGTCGTAGCCGGTGAGGACGGAGGAGATGATGCCGTTGCCGGGGGCGAGGACGTCGAGCAGCGGGCCGTGGTTGGAGAAGGAGGCGATCTGGTCGTCGTCGGTCGTGGCGCCGACGGAGATCGCGTTGGGCACGCAGGCGGGGGCGGTGACGGCGGTCGCGCTGCCGTTGTTGCCGGCGGCGACGACGGTGGCGACTCCGGCCTCGTAGAGGCTGTCGATGACGGTCTTGCGGGCGTCCTTGGTGCAGGCGGCGGAGTAACTCGCCGAGCCCAGGCTGAGGTTGGCGGCGATGATCGGGGTGCCGGCCTGCTTGAGCGCCAGCACCTTCTCCAGCGCGGCGATCTGGGCGCTGGTGAAGCTGCGGATGCACGGGGTGGTGGTGCCGCAGTACTTCGTGGAGTCGAGCTTGGAGAAGACCTGGATGGCGACGATGTCCGCGCCGGGGGCGACACCGGTGGCGGGGGCGCCGGTCAGGCCGGTGCCGTCACCGGCGGCGATACCGGCGACATGGGTGCCGTGGTCGCACTCGGCGATGGCCGCGCAGGTGGCGGCATTGGCGGCGCCGGTGCCCTCCTGGGTGGCCGCGCCGTTCCCGCACAGGCTGGTGGCGCCGTAGGCGGCGTCGACCGGCGAGAAGCAGGCCTCGGTGGTGACCCGGCCCTTCAGGAAGGGGTGGTTGGCGGCGACCCCGGTGTCCAGGACGGCGATCGCGCTGCCCTTGCCGGTCTTACCGGCCGCGATGGCCTTGTCGCCGCCGATGATCCGCACGCTCTCGTCGAGCGAGGGCGCGACCAGCTCGTCCTCGGTGACGCTGACGACGCCCGGCTGGGCCGCCAGTTCGTCCAGGCCGCCCTTGTCCACCTCCAGGGTGACCATGGGCAGCGTCTTGAAGGACAGCCGCGTCTCACCGGCGCCCGCCGCGGTGGCGATGTCCCCGCGGTCCTCGGTGACGACATTGACGCGCACGGTGCCGCCGTCGGCGGTCTCGTCGTAGAGCGGCGGATCGATCGGATCGGATTCCGTGACCGCCGGGCTCGATATCTCGGTGGCGTAGGCGGGAATTGCTCCGAGGCTTACGGTCATCAGCACAGTGGCGACCGTCGCCCATATCTGTCTCTTCATGGCACTCTCGAAATAGGAAGGTGAATTACCGTGCATTACCCTGGCGTTGCCCCAGGACACGGTTTCGCCTTTCCCCTTCGGCGTTGCCGCGCAGGCATGATCCTTCCACCGGCCACCAGCCGAGAGCGAGGGCTACTCGAGTCTTCTGAGCTTCAATTGAGCCTGACCCCGCGTTTTGAGCTTCAATTGAGACTCTGTTTGAGCCTCAATTGAGAATGACTCATCAGGCGCGGTGCGAACCAGACTTGGCCCGCGAACCGTCCGGCCACAGCTGCGGCCTGCGCTTGGCGGCGAGGTCCTCCGCCCAGCCGAACCAGACGATGCAGCTGCCGATGAGGATCCAGGCGAAGACCAGCACCGGCCACGGGCTCTCCAGGAGCCAGGAGAAGTGCTGCCACATCAGGTCGATGCCCCACAGCCGGTCCCAGATCGTCATCGCGACGACGATGCAGGTGTTGTGCCACAGATAGATCGTCACGGCACGGGAGTTGAGGAGGGTGATCGGCCGGTCGAAGCGCTTGAGCCGCTTGGGCCACTCGGACCAGGACGGGCTGACGTGCAGCAGGATCATGACCGTGCCCAGCGACCACAGGGCCTGCGCGAAGGGCATGCTGTCGAGGTCGTTGCCCTGGGAGAAGTCGTGCTTGGTCGCGTACCAGAGGCCGAGCAGGGCGATGGCCGGCGCGACGGACGGGACGACGTAGCGCGGCAGTTGCTTGAGCAGGCCCTCCTGGTGGGCCATGCCGAGGATCCAGCAGGCGCCGAAGGTGCTGAAGTCGGTGAGGGCGGAGGGGAAGCGCTCACCGGGCAGCGTGATGTAACCGAACTCGAAGGCGGCCGACAGGACGATCGGCGCGAAGACGGTCGCGACCGGCAGGGCGCGCAGCGCCTTGAGGAGGAACGGCGACAGCAGGACGTACCAGAGGTAGGCGCGGATGTACCAGAGCGGTCCGGCGAGGTCCACGGCCCAGTTCTCGGCGAGGTAGCCGTGCACACCGGGCAGACCCTCGGCGTACGGCGGGTCGCTCAACGGCAGGATCCAGTAGGTGAGATGGAGCCACCACCAGCCCGGGTGACCGTCGTCGGACGGACCCCAGCCCTGGACGACCATGCCGGTGACGCCGACGACGCCCAGCACCCACAGCGGCGGCAGCAGCCGGCGGATGCGGCTCTTGATGACCTGCGCGGCCGGGCGCTTGAGCGAGCGGGCCATGAGGTTGCCGGCGAGGGCGAACATCACGCCCATGGACGGGAACACCAGCGGCAGCCACGCCCAGCCGGTCAGGTGGTAGAGGACCACGCGGAACAGGGCGAGGGCCCGCAGCAGGTCGAAGTAGCGGTCGCGGACGGGGCCCTTGGGCCGGACGGCCGGCGGCTGCTCCTGCTGCTCGGGGACGGTCGGCACGAGGGGAACGGTCACGTCCACGGCTTTCTGCGACGAAGAGGAAGGTGAGGGCGGGTAGTACGGCGTGCTCATCGGACGGGCCCCCCGTCCATGACCTGCCGGCGTCCGGCGGGCGCGCTCGGCGGGGCGGAGACGCCGCCCTTGCGGCGCAGCTTCTGCCAGCGCAGCCGGCCGCCGGTGAGCGCCGTGATCCAGGACTGGAGCAGCACGACGTACATCAGCTGGCGGTAGAGGATCTGCTGGAGCGGCAGCGAGATCAGCGGGGCGAGGCGTTCCCGGTCCAGGATGAACGCGTAGGCGGCGCAGACCAGTTGGATGGCGAGGACGCCGAACCAGGCGAGGATCGTCTTGTCGGTGGGCCCGAAGACCAGGCCGTAGACGAGGAACACGTCGATCAGCGGCGCCAGCAGCGGCGCGAGGACCATGAAGAGGGAGACGAGCGGCAGCCCGACCCGGCCGAAGCGCCCCGAGGGGCCGCGTTCCACCAGCGCCCTGCGGTGCTTCCAGATCGCCTGCATGGTGCCGTACGACCACCGGTAGCGCTGGGACCACAGCTGCTGGACGGACTCCGGGGCCTCGGTCCAGGCGCGGGCCTTCTCGGCGTAGACGACGCGCCAGCCGTCCCGGTGCATCGCCATGGTGATGTCGGTGTCCTCGGCGAGGGTGTCGTCGCTCATCCCGCCGACCCGCTCCAGGGCGGAGCGGCGGAACGCGCCGACGGCGCCGGGGATGGTCGGCATGCACTGAAGGACGTCGTACATCCGGCGGTCGAGGTTGAAGCCCATCACGTACTCGATGTGCTGCCAGGCGCCGATGAGGGTGTCCTTGTTGCCGACCTTGGCGTTGCCGGCGACGGCGCCGACGCGCGGGTCGGCGAAGGGCTGGACGAGTTCGCGGACGGTGGCGGGTTCGAAGACGGTGTCGCCGTCCATCATCACGATCAGGTCGTGACGGGCGTTCGCCAGGCCCCGGTTGAGGGCGGCGGGCTTGCCCGCGTTGAGCTGTCTGATCACGCGTACGTTGGGCAGTCCGAGCCCTTCCACCAGCCGGGCGGTGCCGTCGCTGGAGCCGTCGTCGATGACGATGACCTCGATGGGATGCTCGCTGCGCATCAGGGACCGCACGGTGTTCTCGATGCATTTGGCCTCGTTGTACGCGGGCACCAGCACCGACACCGGTTCGGTGACCGGCAGCGGGCCCCAGCGGAAGTCCCGGCGGCGGGTGCGGCGCGCGTGGAGGCCGGAGAGCAGCAGCATCAGGCCGAAGCGGGCGAAGACGAGGAAGCCGATGACCGCCAGGCAGACGACGAGGACGCCGGTGACGTGGTCGGAGGCGTCGACCAGGAAGACCCAGGCCTTGCCCTTCCACAGCTCCAGACCGGTGACCGGGGTGTGCGCGCTCGGCGCGTTGAGGGCCTCGGTGAGGTTCTGGAACTTGTAGCCCTTCTCCATGAGCTGGGGAAGGAGCCGGTCCAGGGCCTGGACGGTCTGGTGGCGGTCACCGCCGGAGTCGTGCATGAGGACGATGCCGCCGTGGCCGCTCTTGGGCGTGGAGTTGCGGACGATCTCTTCCACACCCGGCTTGCGCCAGTCCTCGCTGTCGGTGTCGTTGACGACCGTGATGTAGCCGCGGCTGCCGATGTACTGGGTGACCGGCCAGGAGTTGTTGTCCATGTTCGCGGCCTTGGAGGAGTACGGCGGCCGGAACAGCGAGCTGCGGATGCCCACCGAGCCCGCGAGCGCGAGCTGGTTCTGGGAGAGCTCCCAGTCGATGCGCTTCTTCGACTGGTAGGACAGATCGGGGTGGTTGAAGGAGTGCAGCCCGATCTCGTGGCCCTCGTCGACCATGCGCTGGACGAGGTCGGGGTAGCGGGAGGCCATGGTGCCGGTGATGAAGAAGACGGCGTGCGCTTCGTTCTTCTTCAGGATGTCCAGCACCTTCGGGGTCCAGGTCGGGTCCGGGCCGTCGTCGAAGGTGAGCACGACGCTGTCGTCCGGCACGGTCATGCTGATGCTGCGGCCGCTGCGGGTGTCGATGACCGGGCCGCCCTTGAGGATGTCCTGCGGCACCTTGTCGTTGGCCGTGGCGGGCGCCACCCGGTAGTCGGCGAGGATCTCGCTGTGGACGTAGCCGCGCAGCATCAGCATCGCCGTCATCGCGACGAGGACGAGCAGCGGCAGCAGCAGGCGCAGGGGCAGACGGCGACGGGAGCCGTCACGGGCTCCGGTCGCGGGCCCGGGACGGCTTGAGCGGGAGGCCATCAGAGGGTGTTCTCCAGGGATGGTGCGGTGGAGAGGCCGGGCGCGCTGTCCGCGCCGTCGGCGAGGTTGTCCGTGCCGGTGCCGGCGCCGCCGCCGGCCGGGGAGTCGGACGGACCGGGCGGGGTGGTCGGCGGGGTGACCGACGGGTTGGGCGAGCCGGTGGTGGGCTCTTCGGTGGGCTTCGCCGAGACGGAGGGCCGGGTGACCGGGCTGGTGGCGGTCTTGGTCGGCGTCGGCGTCGGGTCGGCGGACGCGCCCGGGGTGGTGGCGGTCGCGGAGGCACCGGGAGCGGTGGCGCCGGCACCCGGCGCCGGGGTCGTGCCGCCGAGGGTCGGCGAGGCGCCGGGTGTGATGCCGGTGGCGTCGGTGGGCGCGGCGGAGTCGGTGGGCAGCGGCGAGGTCTCCACCTGCCCGGCCTCCTTGCCCTCCTGGCCCGGCACGGGCAGCCAGGGCGCGTTGGAGTTGCCGGAGAGCATGGTGGCGACGATGACGACGGCGTAGATCGCGCAGGCGATGCCGACGAAGATGCCGATACGGCGGAATCTGCGGCTGCGCCGGCCCGACTCGTCGACGAACACGGGCCCGTCGGAGCCGTCGGCGGCACCCCCCGCACCGCCGCCGGCCTGACCGACGAGACGGTGATCGGCCCGCAGGGCGACGGCGTCCAGCTGGACGGTCACCTCGTGCGGGTCGTGGGTGTTGCCGGCGGCACCGCTCGGGTCCCACGGGTCACGGAAGGCGGGAGCGTCGGATCCCTGCCCGGCGGACGGTCCGGCGAGCGGTTCGGAGCTCGCCCCTGCGGGCGGCCGGGTGGCGGACCGGGACGGGATCTTCGGCAGCGCCTCGGCCTCGTCCGCGGACGCGAGGACTTCGGTTCCTCTCGTCTCCGGCAACGGCTGGGCACCGCCCCCCGTCGCAGGGAACTCCCGACCCCCGGATGGCACATCGGGCCATTCCGGTTGGGCGTCTTCCCGCCATTTGTTTTCGCGCACGCAATCCCCCCAGGGACAGTTCCGGGTGCGCATACGACTCCGGGCACCCGTCGACCGAACCAGGCCCCCACCCGGTCCGAGCGCCCCCTTTATCACATGGTGCTCAGGCCAAGAATGTAGCGCACACGAGGGAGGCGTGTTTGCCGTGTGTCACTTGTGAGCATTTTCGATCTCTATGTCGGTGGCTGGAAACCATCCCTCGGCGGGCCGGTTCAGCCATCCCTCCGCCGCCGACAGTTCGGCCGCCGCGCGCCGAAGAGCGTCGAAACCGGGGTGCACCAGCCCCTTTCGCCACACCAGGGACACCGGTGACAGAGGCACGGGGTCGATCAACGGGCGCAACACGGTCGACGGCATGGCCGGAAAGTCCACCACGGCGAGAATCGGGTTCCGGAACTTGGCCATGATCCTTTGGAACTCCTCGTGACCGACGGCCATCGGCGCGGGTGACGCCACCTCGATCCCACGTCCCTCGAACAGGTGCCGGGCGAGGTCGGTCCACTCGGGCGTACGGGGGTTCCCGGCCCCGGCGTACACCTCCTCGCCGGCCAGCTCGGCCAGCGGCACCGCGTCCAGCGCCGCCAGCCGGTGGTCCTCGGGCAGCACGACGGCCATGGGTTCGAGGCGGACGAGCAGATGGTCGAGACCCGAGCGCAGCGCCGGGTCCAGACCGGCGAACCGGCCGAACGAGACGTCGAGACGACCGGCGAGGATGTCGGCCGCCGCGCCCGTCAGACCGCTCTCGTAGCGGGCCATCAGCTCCTGCTCGGGCGCGAGTTCGCGGGCCCGTCGGAGCACCCGGCTCCCGGTGCCGAGCCCTGGCGAGTTGACGTCGACGAGCAGCGGCCGGGCCTGTCCGAAGGCGGCGATCAGCTCGTCCTGCGCCGCGAGCACCCGGCGCGCGTGCGGCACCAGCCGCTCCCCGTCACCGGTCAGCGTGACCTGCCGGGTGGTCCGTACGAAGAGCTCGGCGCCCAACTCCCGCTCCAGCCGCCGCACATCACGGCTGAGCGCCTGCTGGGCGACGTACAGCCGGGCCGCGGCGCGCGTGAAGTGCAGCTCCTCGGCGACGGCGAGGAAGGCGCGCAGCAGACGCGGGTCGAGATGGGCGGGTCCAGGCATCCGGTGAACCTACAACGCCCACGGCGATTGACAACACCGATGCGTCAATCGCCCCGCAGAAGGTGTTGGACCGCAAGATCACCCACGGGCGACGGTGGACCCATGCCGCAACCGACCCACCGCCCCCTCTTCACCACCACCGGCGAAACCCTGGTCATCGCCGACTTCACCCCGCGCCCGCCCCGCGAACCCGGCCCCTACCGCCGTCTCTTCACCCACCCCGGCACCCGCGCCTTCACCGCCGGCAACCTGCTGGCCCGGCTCCCCATGGGCATGTTCAGCGTGAGCGCGGTCGTCATGATCGCCGGGACGCGGGGGTCGTACGCCCTCGCCGGCGCCGTCACCGCCACGGGCCTCGCGGCGACGGCCGTACTGGCCCCCTACACCGCCCGCCTCATCGACCGCCACGGCCAGGCCCGCGTCGCCCTGCCCGCCACCCTCCTCGCCGCCCTCGGCTCACTCGCCCTCCTGCTCTGCGTGCGCCACGACGCCCCGGCCTGGACCCTGTTCGCCGCGTACGCGACCACCGCCACGACCCCCAACATCGGCGGCATGTCCCGGGCCCGCTGGGCCCACCTCCTCAAGGGCGACGACACGTCCCTGCACACCGCGAACTCCTTCGAGCAGGCCGCCGACGAGCTCTGCTTCATGCTGGGCCCGGTGCTCGCGGCCCTGCTGTGCGGGACGCTCTTCCCGGAGGCGGGCACGCTGGTCGCCGCCGTGCTGCTGGTGACGGGGATGCTCCTGTTCACGGCCCAGCGCTCGACGGAACCCCCGGTCCAGAAACAGCCCCACGCGAAGGCACCGCTGCGGGCCCCGGGCATGCCCCCGCTGCTGCTCGCCTGTCTGGCCATGGGCGCGGTGTTCGGCTCCATGGAGGTCGTCACGATCGCGTTCGCGGACGCACACGGCCATGCGTCGGCGGCGGGGCTCGTCCTCGGCCTTCAGGCGGCGGGTTCGTGCGGGGCGGGCCTGGTGTACGGCGCGCTGAAACTGCGCGGCCGGCCCGAGACCCGCCACCCGTGGTGCCTGGCCGCGATGACGGCACTCCTGACGCTGCCCCTGCTGGCGGCGGCCACGACGGGCTCCCTGCTCCTCCTCGCGGGCGCCCTGCTGATCGCCGGCATGGCAACGGCTCCCACGATGGTCACCACGATGACGCTGGTCCAGGAACGCACTCCGGCGGGCCGCCTCAACGAGGGCATGACCCTCGCGGTGACGGGCCTGCTGGGCGGCATAGCAGCGGGCAGCGCGCTGGGCGGCTGGACGACCGAGCACCTGTCACCGACAGCGGGCTTCAGCGTCCCGGTGACAGCTGCGGCCCTCGCCTTGATGATCAGCCTCGCTGCAACTTCTTAGGGGCGCGGGGCTGTATCGATCTGCGGCTCCGCCGCGTGGGCGCGACCAGCCACGACGGCGCAGCACCCGCAAAACCACACTCACCCCCGCGGCGCGATCCTCACCCGAGCCGCCCCCTTGGCCCGCAACGTCACCTCAGCCCCCACCGGCACCTCCTCCTCCCCTACCACCTCGAACGAGAAGTCACGCAGCAACACACCCACCCCCAGCACCGACTCCAACATCGACAGGTGCTGCCCGATACAGGCCCGCGGCCCACCCCCAAAGGGGAACCAGGCATACCGAGGCCGCCCGACCTCCGCCTCGGGCAAGAAGCGATCAGGGTCAAAACGCCCCGGCTCGGCCCAGTACGCGGGATGCCGATGCGTCACCCACGGACAGACGATCACGTCAGCCCCGGCAGGAATCCGCACGCCGTCGATCGACGCGTCGCCGACCGCCCGCCGCCCGATCACCGGCGCCGACGGATACAACCGCATCGCCTCCTTCACCACCCTGGTGAGCCGGGGCAGCGCCGCCATGTCCGCGGCCGTCGGCGCCAGTCCCCCACCCAGCACCCCGTCGACCTCCTCCTGCACCCGCCGCTGCTCCTCCGGATGGCGGGCGAGGAGGTGCAGGGCGAACGCCAGCGCCGTGGCGGTCGTCTCGTGCCCGGCCACCAGAAAGATCAGCACCTGCTCCCGGAGTTCGCCGGCGTCGAGGCTGCCGTCCTCGGCGTTACGGGCGTGCACCAGCAAACTGGCGAGATCCTCGGAGTCTCCCGCGCCACCACCCCGCCGACTGGCGATGATCTCGTCGCACAGCGCGAACAGCTCGCCTTGCAGCCGGGCCGCCCGGCGGTTGGCCGGGGTGGGCCAGGAGCGCGGCAGCTTGACCGGGGACAGGCCCCGCTTGAGCGAGTACGCCTGGAGCGGCGGCAGCGTGCGCTCGACGACGTCGAACGCCTTCTCCGTGTCCGTGCCGAACAGGATCCGCCCGACCATCCGCAACGCGAACCGGTGCATCTCACCGACGAGTTCGACGACACCCCCGTCCCGCTCGCGCCACTCCCCGGCCAGTGCCGCCCCTTCGGCCGCGACCTGCCCCGCGTATCCGTCCACCCGCCGCCGGGTGAACAGCGGCTGCACCAGCCGGCGTTGCCGCAGATACGTCTCGTCCTGGCTGGTGAGCAGCCCGTTGCCGATGGACCTGCGCAACTCCTCGTAGAAGACGTTGTCCTTGCGGAAGTTCGAGGCCTGCCCGGCCAGCACCTGCTGGGCGCCCTCCGCCGAGAAGACGGCGTAGACATCCGCGCGCAGGCCCGGCGGCCCGGCCCGGAAGCGCACCACGTCGCCGTGGTCGCGGCGGGCCCGTTCGTAGGTGCCGAGCGGGTCTGTGAGCAGGTCGTTCATCGAACCCAGCACGGGGTTCGCGGTCACGATCGGCGCCTCGCGCACCACAGTCGTCATCGTCCAGCCTTCCCCCGCTCCCGGCGATCGCGGTCCCGGCAATTCTCGCGCGATCCATTGACTCGTCCACAGCCCGCGCCTACCTTCCATCGTCGAAGCGCTTCGACATAAACCGTCGAAACGATTCGACTGACGAGCGGCAAGAACGACCCCGAGAACCATCCGGCTCCGACTCCCCTGGAGGCACGGGATGTTGACGGCACGAAGGCGTGCGGTGGCGACGGCGGTACTGACCGCCGGGGCACTGCTCCTGACCTCCTGCGGGGACTCCGACAACGGGTCCTCAGGAGACGGCAAGACACTCAAGCTCTGGCACTACGAGGGCCCGAACAGCGCGATGGGCCAGGCCTGGAACGAGGCGATCAAGGAGTTCAAGGCCACCCACCCGGGTGTGAAGGTGGAGTTCGAGGAGAAGGGCTTCGAGCAGATCCAGAAGACCGCCCCGATGGTCCTCAACTCCTCCGACGCGCCGGACGTCATGGAGTACCTCAAGGGCAACGCGAGCGCCGGCCTGCTGTCCAAGCAGGGGCTGCTCACCGACCTCACGCAGGAGGCCACGTCCCGCGGCTGGGACAAGAAGCTCAGCGCGAGCGTCCGCACCGTCAGCCTGTACGACACCAACGGGATCATGGGCTCCGGCAAGTGGTACGGCGTGCCCAACTACGCGGAGTACACGATGGTGTACTACAACAAGGACCTCTTCAAGAAGTACGGGATCGCCGAGCCGAAGACGTTCGACGAACTGACGGCCGCGATGGACAAGTTCGTCCAGAACAAGATCACGCCGCTGGCCAACGCCGGTGCCGAATATCCGGCCCAGCAGTACCTCTACCAGCTCGCCCTGTCGAAGGCCGACCGCGCCTGGGTCGACTCCTTCCAGCTCTACAAGGGCAAGAACGACTTCCACGACCCCGCCTGGACCTACGCCGCCGACACCTTCGCCGACTGGGTGAAGAAGGGCTACATCGCCAAGACCTCCAGCAGCACCAAGGCCGAGGACGCGGGCGTCTCCTTCATCCAGGGCAAGTCGCCGATCCTCTTCTCCGGCAGCTGGTGGTACGGCCGGTTCATCGACGAGGTGAAGTTCGACTGGGGCACCTTCCTGTGGCCCGGCTCGAACCTCAGCCCCGGATCCGGCGGCAACATCTGGGTCGTCCCCAAGGGCGCCAAGAACAAGGAACTCGCCTACGACTTCATCGACATCACCATGTCGAAGAAGATCCAGAACCTGCTCGGCAACAAGGGCGGTGTCCCGGTCGCCGCCGACGCGAGCGCCATCACCGACCCCAAGGCGAAGACGCTCATCGACAACTTCAACACCCTCTCCCAGCGCGACGGCCTGGCCTTCTACCCCGACTGGCCGGTGCCCGGCTACTACGACGTCCTGGTCTCCCAGACCCAGAAGCTGATCACCGACAGCGAGAAGCCGGACGGCTATCTGGACGCCCTCCAGGACGCGTACGACAAGGGCGTGCCGAAGCAATGACGATGACCGTCGAGAAGCGCGGGGTGACCGGCACGGCGGCACAGGCCGGTCACCCCCGCCGCCGCCGAGACTCCTACGCCCTGTTCCTGCTGCCCGGGGTCCTCGCCTTCCTGGCCGTGATCATCGTCCCGTTCCTGATGAACACCTACGTCGGCTTCACCGACTGGCAGGGCGTGGGCTCCCCCAGCTGGACCGGGCTCGCCAACTACCGCGAGCTGATGGACGACTCCGATTTCTGGGCGTCGTTCCGGCACAGCCTGTTCATGGTCGTCGCGATGGCGGCCGTACCGACGGCGGTCGGACTGGTCCTGGCCGCCGCCCTGTTCGACTACATCGGCAAGCACTTCGGCTCGAAGGTCGTGGCCGTGCTGCGCGCGTGCTTCTACCTCCCCCAGGTGCTGCCGATCGCCGTCGCGGGCATCGTCTGGAGCTGGATCCTCGCCCCCGACAACGGATCGCTCAACGCGCTGCTCAAGGCCATCGGCCTCTCCTCCTGGCAGCAGGACTGGCTCGGTGACCCCGACATCGCGCTCTACAGCGTGATGGGCGTGATGGTGTGGGTGCAGATCGGCTTCCCGCTGGTGGTCTTCATGGCCGGACTACAGCGTGTGGACCCGCAGTTGCACGAGGCGGCCGAACTGGACGGGGCCGGCTGGTGGCGCCGCTTCTGGCACGTCACGCTGCCGCAGATCCGCCCGGAGATCTACGTCGTGCTGACCTGGTGCACGGTCGCCGCACTCAAGGTGTTCGGAGCGGTGTACGTCCTGACCAAGGGCGGCCCGGGCGGGGCGACGAACGTCCCCTCCTACTTCTCCTTCACCACGTTCTTCGAGAAGACCCAGGTCGGCTACGGCGCCGCGATCTCCACCGTGCTCACGGTGATCATCCTGGCGCTCTCCCTGATCGGCCTGAAACTCCAGACCCGCGCGGAGGAAAGAGCATGAGCACCGCGCTCAGGCGTTACCCCGTCCTCATCGCCCTGTGCGTCGCCGCCCTCTTCATGATCGTGCCGTTCCTGATCGTCGCCCTGAACGCCGTCAAGTCCCCGGCGGAGTACAGCCAGAACGGCCCGCTCAGCATCCCCGACGGCCTCTACGTCGACGGCTTGAAGGATTTCTGGGAGCGCGTCGACTACAGCCAGAAGCTGTTCAACTCCCTGCTGATCAGCGGCTTCGTGGCGATCCTGGCCGTGGCCCTGTCGGTCCTCAACGCGTACGCGATCGGCATCGGCCGCGTCCGGGGCCGCACCTGGGTCCTCGCCTTCTTCGTCCTGGCGAACCTGCTGCCGCAGGAGGCGCTGGTCTACCCGATCTACTACCTGAGCAAGGAGGCGGGCCTCTACGACACCCGGCTGAGCGTGATCATCGTGTTCACGGTCATCCAGGCGGCGTTCGGCACGTATCTCCTCTCCTCCGTGCTCGGCGAGTTCCCCCGCGAGATCATCGAGGCGGCCCGGATCGACGGCGCGAACAAGTGGCAGATCCTGTGGCGGATCGTCGTCCCGGTGAGCCGTCCGACCCTCGGTGTGCTGGCGGTGTTCTTCTTCATCTGGACCTGGAACGAGTTCCTGCTCCCCCTGGTCATGCTGATCTCCAACGACAACCAGACGGTGTCGGTGGCCCTCGGCGTCCTCCAGGGCCAGCGTCTGATGGACGCGACGATGACCAACGCGGCCGCCCTGCTCGGCGTACTGCCCGCGATCGTGTTCTTCCTCCTCTTCCAGCGCACGCTCACCCGCGGCATCGCCGTGGGAGCGGTGAAGTAAGGAACCCCCACATGAAGTTCACCGACGGCTACTGGCTGCTGCGCGAGGGTGTCACCGCGGCCCACCCGGTCGAGGTCCTCGATGTCACCGCCGCCGAGGGCGCGCTGGAGATCCACGCGCCCACGCAGCCCATCCGGCACCGCGGCGACCTGCTGAAGGGACCGGTCGTGACGATCAGCGCCCACTCCCCGATGCCGGACGTCATCGGCCTCACCTTCACCCACTTCGAGGGCGAGCAGCCGCGCGGACCCCAGTTCGACGTCGGCAGGGAGGAGTTCTCCGTCCACACGGAGTACGACGAGGAGCACGCCACCCTCACCTCCGGCGCACTGTCGGTCCGGGTGGCCCGCACCGGCTCCTGGCACGTCGAGTTCCTCGCCGAGGGCCGCACGCTCACCTCCAGCGGCCCCAAGGGCATGGGCATCATGCGCGACGCGGACGGCGCCCACTACCTGCGCGAGCAGCTGAACCTCACCGTCGGCACCTCGGTCTACGGCCTCGGCGAACGCTTCGGCCCGCTCGTCAAGAACGGCCAGGTCGTCGACATCTGGAACGCCGACGGCGGCACCGCCACCGAACAGGCCTACAAGAACGTGCCGTTCTACCTCACGGACGCCGGCTACGGCGTCTTCGTCGACCACCCGGGCAAGGTCTCCTTCGAGGTCGGCTCGGAGGCGGTGTCCCGGGTGCAGTTCAGCGCCGAGACCCAGCAGTTGACGTACTACGTCATCCACGGCCCGGAGCCGAAGGACATCCTCCGCAAGTACACGGCCCTCACCGGCCGCCCCGCGCTGCCGCCCGCCTGGTCGTTCGGGCTGTGGCTGTCGACGTCCTTCACGACGTCGTACGACGAGGAGACGGTGACCTCGTTCATCGAAGGCATGCGGGAGCGTGAACTGCCGCTGTCGGTCTTCCACTTCGACTGCTTCTGGATGCGCGAGTTCAACTGGTGCGACTTCCAGTGGGACCCGCGGGTCTTCCCCGACCCGGCGGGCATGCTGTCCCGCCTGCACTCCAGGGATCTCCGGGTCTCCGTCTGGATCAACCCGTACATCGCCCAGCGCTCCCCGCTGTTCGCGGAGGGCAAGGCGCTCGGGCATCTGCTGAAGCGGCCCGACGGCAGTGTCTGGCAGTGGGATCTGTGGCAACCGGGCATGGCGCTCGTCGACTTCACCTCCCCGGCCGCCCGCGACTGGTACGCGGGCAAGCTGGAGGCCCTGCTCGCCATGGGCGTGGACTGCTTCAAGACGGACTTCGGCGAGCGGGTGCCGACGGACGTGGCCTGGGCCGACGGCTCGGACCCGGAGCGGATGCACAACTACTACACGTACCTCTACAACCGCACGGTCTTCGACGTGCTGCGCAAGCACCGCGGCGAGCAGGAGGCGGTGGTCTTCGCCCGCTCGGCGACGGCCGGCAGCCAGAAGTTCCCGGTGCACTGGGGCGGCGACTGCGAGGCGACGTACGAGTCGATGGCCGAGTCGCTGCGGGGCGGCCTGTCCCTCGGGCTGTCCGGCTTCGGCTTCTGGAGCCATGACATCGGCGGCTTCGAGGGCACACCGACCCCCGCCCTGTTCAAGCGGTGGCTGGCGTTCGGCCTGCTGTCCTCCCACAGCCGGCTGCACGGCAGCTCCTCCTACCGCGTCCCGTGGCTCTTCGACGAGGAGTCGGTGGACGTCCTGCGGCACTTCACCCGGCTGAAGCTCAGCCTGATGCCCTACCTCTACGAGGCCGCCCGCACCGCCCACACCGAGGGCACGCCCGTCATGCGGGCCATGGTCCTCGAGTTCCCGGACGACCCCGGGTGCGCGCATCTGGAGCGGCAGTACATGCTCGGCCCCGACCTGCTGGTGGCGCCGGTGTTCTCCGACGACGGGGAGGTGGCGTACTACGTGCCCGAGGGCACCTGGACCCACTATCCGACCGGCGAGACGGTGACCGGGCCGCGCTGGGTGAAGGAGAAGCACGCCTTCCTGAGCGTGCCGCTGCTGGTCCGGCCGGGTGCGGTGATCCCGGTGGGCGCGGTGGCCGACCGGCCCGACTACGACCACGCCGACGGGGTGACCCTGCACGCCTACCGGCTGCGGCGGGGCGACCGGACGGTGGTGCGGGTCGGGGAGGTCGCCTTCACCGTCGTACGCGAAGGGGACACCCTGCGGGCGTCGTGCAGCGATCCGTCGGCGCCGTGGGGACTGGCCGCCGGGGAGCGGACCGCGCGGGCCGCGGCCGGCACCGGGTTCCTCTCGCTGGAGCTGGACTGATGGTGAAGATCACCGACGTGGCCCGGCACGCCGGTGTCTCCCCCAGCACCGTCTCCTACGTCCTCAGCGGCAAGCGCCCCATCTCCGAGGAGACCCGGCAGCGGGTCGAGGCGTCCATCCGCGAGCTCGGCTACCGCCCGCACGCGGGCGCCCGCGCCCTGGCCAGCAGTCGGTCCAATGTGCTGGCCCTCGTCGTGCCCTTACGGGCCGGCATCCACGTCCCGGTCGTCATGCAGTTCGCAGTGTCGGTGGTGACCACGGCCCGGCGTCACGACCACGACGTGCTGCTCCTCACCCAGGAGGAGGGCGAGGACGGGCTGCGGCGGGTCGCGGACACCGCGCTCGTGGACGGGTTCGTCGTCATGGACGTCCAACTCGACGACCCCCGGCTGCCGTTGCTGCGCTCCCTGGAACGGCCGTCCGTGATGATCGGCTTCCCCGCCGACGCCGAGGGCCTGACCTGCATCGACCTCGACTTCAAGGCGGCCGGCGAGGCGTGCGTGGAGCATCTGGCCAGGCTCGGACACCGGGTGATCGCGCTCGTCGGCTCACCGCCCGAGGTCTACGTCCGCCAGACCGCGTTCGCCCAGCGCGTGGTCCAGGGTTTCACGGCCGCAGCCGCCCGGGGCCGCCTCGCCTCCTCCGTCCACCCCTGCGAGGCCACCCCCGCCGCCGCCCGCGAGGTCGCCGAGCAACTGGTGCGCGAGCAGCCCGCGCTGACCGGGGTCGTCGTGCACAACGAGGCGGTCCTGGAGCCGCTCGTCGACGCCTTCGAGCAGCTCGGTCTGCGCGTCCCCACCGATCTGTCCGTCACCGCCATCTGCCCCGACGAACTCGCCGAGAACCTCCGCGTCCCCCTCACCTCCGTCGCCCTGCCGTCCGCCGAGGTGGGCGAGCGGGCCGTGGAGCTGCTGATGCGCAAGCTCGACGCCAAGACCACGCCCGAGGCCACGCTGCTGCCGCCCCGGATGACGGAACGCGCGAGCACGGCACCGCGCAACACGCCCTGAGACGAACCCTGTTGACGCAAGGACCTACTCGAAGGACCTACTCGAAGGAGCCGCTCGATGCGAGGCAGCAAGAGACGTAGATCCACGCTCGTGGTGGCGCTGGCCCTGGTGGCGGGGCTCGGCGCCACCGTCCCCGCGCACGCCGACGACCCCGCGTACCCCTTCCGGAACCCGTCCCTGACCGTGGACCAGCGCGTCGACGACCTGCTGGGCCGGCTGACCCTCGACGAGAAGATCTCCCTCCTCCACCAGTACCAGCCCGCCATCCCCCGCCTCGGCATCCCGTCCTTCCGCACCGGCACCGAGGCCCTGCACGGCGTCGCCTGGCTCGGCAAGACCACTGTCTTCCCGCAGGCCATCGGACTCGCCTCCAGCTGGGACCCGGCCCTGCTCGAACAGGTCGGCTCGGCGGTCGGCGACGAGGCCCGCGGCTTCCAGCAGGAACGCCCCGCCGGCTGGGGCCTCAACCTCTGGGCACCGGTGGTCAACCCCCTCCGCGACCCGCGCTGGGGCCGCAACGAGGAGGGCTACAGCGAGGACCCCGCACTGACCGGAGCGCTCTCCACGGCGTACGGCGAGGGCCTGACCGGCGGCGACCCCGACCATCTCAAGACGGCCCCCACCATCAAGCACTACCTCGCCAACAACAACGAGTGGCACCGCACCACCACCGACTCCGAGCTGCGCCCGCGCGTGGCGAAGGAATACGACGAGGCGGCCTTCAAACCGGCCATCGAGGCGGACGCTGCCACGGGCGTGATGTCCTCGTACAACCTCGTCAACGGCCGTCCCAACACGGTGAACCCGGACCTGGACGACCTCGTCCGCGGCTGGTCCTCCCGCGACCTCATGAACGTCACCGACGCCGGCGGCCCCGGCAACCTCCACGGCGACCAGAAGTACTACCCGAGCGTGGTCGAGGGCGACGCGGCCGCGATCAAGGCCGGCATCGACAGCTTCACGGACAACGACGCGAACTCCTCGGTGACCACCGGCGCCGTCAAGTCGGCCCTGGACCAAGGCCTGCTGAAGGAAGCGGACGTGAACGAGGCGGCCGGGCACATCCTGTCCGTCCGCGTCCGCCTCGGAGAGTTCGACCCGGGCGGCGGCAGGTACGGCTCGATCGACAAGTCCGTCATCAACAGCCCCGCCCACCAGCAGCTGGCCCGCAAGGCGGCGGCCGAGGGCGCGGTGCTGCTCAAGAACCAGTCGGGCACGCTGCCGCTGAAGAAGTCGGAGAAGGACGTGGCCGTGGTCGGCCCGCTCGCCGACACCCTCTACACCGACTGGTACTCCGGCACCCTCCCCTACGCGGTCACCCCGGCCGAGGGCATCGCGGCGAAACTCGGCACCGACGTGGCGACCAGCGAAGGCGCCGACCGCATCGCGCTGAAGAACACGGCGACCGGGAAGTACATCACCACGGGTGACGCCCTGCTGAAGGAGACCGCCCAAACCCCGTCCGCACAAGCGCAGTTCGACGTCCTCGACTGGGGCGGCGGAGTGGTGACCCTGCGCGCGGCGGTCAGCGGCAAGTACGTCGGCTACAACTGGTCCGGCTTCGCCGACGACCAGGCGCAGCCCGGCGGCTGGTTCGTCCAGCAGCAGTTCAAGCTGGAGCAGCAGAGCGACGGCACCTACCTCCTCCGGTACGCGGGCTACGAGACCGAGGAGTCCTGGTGGGGCAACCCGGTCTACGTCGGCCCGACCGGCACGGACGGCACCCTCGGCCTGGTGTCCAAGGAGCAGGCCGCCCACTACACGAAGGACATCGTCCGCAGCGGTGCCGACGAGGCCGTGGCCGCCGTGCGGGGCAAGGACGCGGCGGTCGTCGTGGTCGGCTCCAACCCGTCGATCAACGGCCGCGAGGGCCACGACCGCACCGACATGGGCCTGGCCCCGGCACAGGAAGCCCTGGTCAAGGCGGTCCGCAAGGCCAACCCGAAGACGGTCGTGATCGTCGAGAACAGCTACCCGACCACCCTCGGCGCCCTCCAGCAGGAGGTCCCGTCCCTCCTGTGGACGTCCCACGCGGGCCAGGAGACCGGCAACGCCCTGGCGGACCTGCTGTACGGCGACGCCAACCCCTCCGGCCGCCTCACCCAGACCTGGTACCGCTCCGAGGCCGACCTCCCGTCGATCCTCGACTACGACATCATCAAGTCCGACCGCACCTACCAGTACTTCAAGGGCCAGGCCCTCTACCCGTTCGGCTACGGCCTCTCCTACACGTCCTTCCGCTACGGCGACCTGCGCAGGACGGCCGACGGCTTCGAGGTGAAGGTCACCAACACCGGCGGCCGGGCGGGCGACGAGGTCGTCCAGCTCTACACCCACCAGCGCGTCTCCCGTGACAAGCAGCCGCTGAAGCAGCTCAAGGCCTTCCAGCGGGTCGCGCTGAAGCCGGGCCAGACCAGGACGGTCCACCTGAAGCTGTCGCCGAAGGACCTCGCCCACTGGGACGTCACCCGCTCCAAGTGGGTCACGGAGAAGGGTACTTACGACGTCCTGGCCGGCGCCTCCTCCGCCGACATCCGCACCCGCACCACCTGGAAGGTCGCCGGCGAGACCATCCCGGCCCGCGACCTCACCCGCACGACCCGCGCCGAGAACTTCGACGACTACGCCGGCACCCACCTCGTCGACGAGTCCAAGGAGCGCGGTACGGCGGTGTCGGCGGCGTCCGACGGGGCGTGGCTGAAGTTCGCCGACGCCCGACTCGGCGCCGGTGCAGCCAAGTTCACGGCTAGCGTGGCTGGTCCGTCCGGCACGGTCGAGGTACGGCTCGGCTCCCCGACCGGCACCCTCGCCGGCACGGCGACCTTCGGCGGCACCGCCTCGCCGTACACCTACGAGACGGTGACCGCCGACCTGTCCCGGGCGGCTGCGAAGGGCCGTACGGACGTCTATCTGGTGCTGAAGGGGACGGGCCTGCGCCTGTCGACGTTCAGTCTGCGCTGAGACCGCGCGGCGCTCAGCAGAGCACGGGCTTGCGCCATGCGCACTCCAGGTCGCCGCCCCGGGCCGTCTTCGGCCCGACCAGGGTGGCGGCCTGTGCCGTCGACTTCGCGAGCGTCACCACGATGGCGTCCTCCAACGGCTTCACGGAGGACGCCAAGTAGTTGTTGAGGACGATGCTGAAGACCAGTTCACGGCCGTCGGCGCCCGTCACGTACCCGGAGAGCCCGGACGCCCCCGTCAACGACCCCGTCTTCGCGCGGGCGTTGAGAGCGGCGGGCGTCCCGCACATCCGCGACCGCAGGGTGCCGCCGACGAACCGGTCCGGATCACAGGCCACCGGCAACGAGCGCTTCCACTCCGGGTACCAGGGCTCGGCGCGCACGGCGAGCAGCAGCTTCACGAACTGCCCGGCGGGGAAGTTGTCCCTGCGCGACAGCCCCGACCCGTCGACCTGTCGCAGCTTGGTCACGTCGACGCCGACGCCCTTGAGGTATCCGGCGATCGCGGCGAGCCCGGCGCTCCAGGTCCCCTGCTTCGACACCTCGTACCCCATGGCCTTGGTGAGGATCTCCGCGTGCATGTTGTTGGAGAGCTTCAGGAACGGGATGAGCAGGTCCTTGAGCGGCATGGAGTCGTGCGTCGCCAACCGCTCGGCGGTGGCCGGGGTCCGGCGTCCCAGCCGGGTCGGCCCGGTGACCTCGACGCCGTGGTCGGCGAGCGCGGCGCGGAAGACGTCGGCCGCGTATCCGGTCGGCTCCCACACCGTCGACCACTGCTTGGTACCGGCGCCGCCCACGGGCGTCGTACCGCTGACGACGATGTCATTGGTGCCGTGCGCCCGTTCGACGCTGAGGTCGTTCGCGCCGCCGGCGGCGACGGTCGTGGCCCGCACATGGATGTCGACGTAGTCGGTGTCGGGCGTGACGGTGACGACGGGCTTGTCCCCCGCCGCCGCGCCCGGCGCGACCGTCACGATGACGGTCCCGGTGTCGTAGTCGGTGTCCGGCGCCACACTGAGCGCGCTGATCTGCGCCGCGTAGTAGTACGGCTCGTCGTCGTTGGCCCAGTCGCTTCCGAGCCGCTGGGCGTCGAACCGGGTGTCGTCGGCGAGCAGCCGGCCCTCGACGCGGGTGATCCCGGCGGCGGCGACCTGGGCCGCGAGCCGGTCGTAGTCGGCGGCGAGCAGGGTCGGGTCGCCGGTGCCGCGCAGATACAGGTCCCCGCGGAGCACGGACCCGTGGCGCCGTCCGCCGGACAGCACGTCGGTGGTGAACCGGTAGTCGGGGCCGAGGATCTCCATCGCCGCGGCCGAGGTGGCCAGCTTGGTGTTGGAGGCGGGCATCAGCCGGGTGGTCGGCTGGCGCTGGTACAGCAGCTCACCGCTGTCGGCATCGGCGACGACGACACTCGCGACACCGCCCTCCATCCGGGGATCACTCAGAACGGTGTCGATGGCCTCGGACAGGCCGGAGCGGTCGGAGTCCGCCCCGGCCTGCGCACCCGGGCCGAGAACGGCCGCGACGAGCACGCACGCCACGGCCCAAGTCCACTTACCTCTATGGAAGTTCATACCGGCCGAGCATTCCGGATGCCGACGCCCGTCACCAGAACGCCTCTCAGCCTCCCAGCCCCCACGCGGCACCCATCCGATACGCGGCGCAGAGGTTCACGTCGAGGAGGTAGGCCCCGGCGGTCCCGCACTGCCCGCTCCCGCTCCCCGGGTCGACGGGCTGCCCGTGCCCCATCCCGGTGATGCTGTACGTCTCGACGACGGGGGTACCGCCCGCGTTCCGGTACGTCTGGTGCGGATACCCGGCGACGGTGTCGCTGACGTCCGCCGTCTGGTCGGCGCCCTGCACGTCGGTCCACTGCTTGACCAGGTCGGTCATGTTGACGGGCTTCACCGTGTAGTCGGCGGTCCCCTGGAAGGCGACGAGAGTCGGCCAGGGCCCGGTGTACCCGGGGCGCGCGGCCCGCACCCGGTCACCCCACTGCGCGGCGGTCTGCGTGGCGCCGACGTACATGCACACGTACGGCGACCCGGCGGCCTGCGCACACCCGTACGGCAGCCCGGCGACGATCCCGCCCGCCGTGAACTTCTCCGGGTACGCGGCCATCAGCACGGCGGCCATCCCGCCCCCGGCGGACAGCCCGGTGACGTACACCCGCCCGCCGGAGACGTCCGCGACCTGCCGGTCCACCATCTGCGCGACGGACGCGGCCTCGCCCTGGCCGCGCGTGATGTCACCGCTCTGGAACCAGTCGAAGCACAGCGAGGAGTTGTTCGCGCTCTGCTGCTGCGGCAGCACGACGGAGAACCCCCACCGGTCGGCGAGCTGCGTCCACCCGCTGCCGGTGCCGTACCCGGAGGCGTTCTGTGTGCACCCGTGCAGGGCGACGACGACCGGCCGCCCGGCCGGCAGCCCGTCGGGCACGTACCGGAACATCCGCAGCGCCCCCGGGTTGGTCCCGAACCCGGTGACCTCCTGGAGGGACGCGGCGGACGCCGGCACGGGAGTGAGGAGGACGGCGAGGAGCGCCGTGAGGACGGCGAGAAGGCTTGCGGCTCTGGTGTGTGTCATGGGCAGGGACCGTAGAAGCGTGAACGACCCCTTGATATGGGGCCGCACACCACAACGGGCCGATGCGCCATGGTGGTTGGCGGCTCAGCGGGAGGACGGCTCGTCCGGCTCCCAGGGCCCGACGCCGAGCTTCCCGGTCGTCCCGAGGTCCAGTTCGGGGATCACCATCACGGGGGCGGCGCCCGGCTTCGGGCGGACGCGGACGTACGGGGCGTTCACGGCGTCGCCGGCTTGGGTCGTGTTCCGCCACGCGAGCGTCGTCCGCGCGGCCTCGCCCGGCTTCAGCACCACCGGCCGTGGGCTGCCTCCGCCGCCCGCGCCGGTGCTGATCGCGTCGGTGCCGTGCAGGATCCGCACGCCGTCGACCTTCTCGTGGTCCTCGTCGAGGAGTTCGAGCCCGGGGTAGCCGTTGAGCCGGTAGGGGGCGGTACCGCAGTTGACGAGGTGCAGGCCGACCACGCGCAGGCCCATGGCGGCGTCGCCCTCATCGGCGTAGACGTGCACCCCGGACGCCGGGCAGGGGCCGGAGGCGGACGACGCCTCGGCGGTGGGCACGCTGCGCATCTTGACGACCTTCACGCCCGTCACCTCGGGCGCGCTGCCGACCGACTGCGCCCTGACGACGGTCCCCTTGACGGTCCGCCCCGGCGCGACCGCCTCCACGGTCCGCTCGACGTTGTCCACCGAGCCACCGGACGCGGACAGGAATCCGAAGGTGACCGTGTAGGTCGTCCTGCTGGTCCCCTGGTTGGTGAGTTCGAAGGCGGCGGAGTAATCGGCGCACTCGTTCCCCACCTTCCGGCCATACAGCCCGGTGATCCTCACGCCGTCCTCACCGGGCCCGTCGGCGGAGGGCACCGGAAAGGACCGGCACGACGACTCGGCGCCGGCGGATGACTCAGGGGCCCCCTCGGCCCGCTCGGCTCCCGTTGAGGCGTTCTCGGAACCGCAGGCGGCAAGGAACAGGACGGCACCGGCGAGTGCGGGAAGGACACGTATGACGGCAGGCATCCGCCCACCCCACCAGATCAAGACCCGCACGACAAAGCCCCGCTGCTCAGGAGCAGCGGGGCTGAGCCCACATGGGGTGCCCATCGGTCTGGGCGAGTGGAGATGGCGGGAATCGAACCCGCGTCCAACGGTGCTGAATCAGGGCTTCTCCGTGTGCAGTTCGCTGTGATTTTCTCGGCCCCGGCAATCACGCGAACAAGTCGCCGACGGGCCCAGTCACTGTTTGATTTCCCATCCGACCCCGTGACCGGGCCGAATGGTTTAGTCCCCTAGATTATGCCAGGGTCCGGGTCGGGAACACCCCCGGTCTGACACCCGTTAAGGGCCTTCACTCACTGCTTATTAGGCAGCGAGGGCGAAGGCGCGGGAATCGCTCTTGGAATTGGCGATTATTGGTTGCGACATATGGTTTACGAGATCATTGCCGCTTCCTCGACACGCTTCCCCTGCTTCGACAGCCGCTGTCGAAACCGATCATCCCCATGTTGTGTTTTCAATGTGCGCACCGACCGGGGCCGGTGCTGATGCCATCGTACGTGACCAACGCACGCCGATGCCACCGTATTCCCGGGGGCTCGCCCTACTGCCCCCGCTGCTTCCGCTTGGCGGCCGCGATCGCCCGGTCCGACTCCCTCCGGTCCTGCTTCTCCCGCAGGGTCTGGCGCTTGTCGTACTCCTTCTTGCCTCGCGCGAGCGCGATCTCGGCCTTCGCCCGGCCGTCCTTGAAGTAGAGGGCGAGGGGCACGATCGTGTGCCCCGTCTCCTGGGCCTTCGACTCCAGCTTGTCGATCTCCTCGCGGTGCAGGAGCAGCTTGCGCTTGCGGCGCGCGGAGTGGTTGGTCCAGCTGCCCTGGTGATACTCCGGGATGTGGGCGTTGTGCAGCCACGCCTCGCCCCCGTCGATCTGGACGAAGCCGTCGGTCAGCGAGGTCCGACCCTCCCGCAGCGACTTGACCTCGGTGCCCATGAGGACCAGACCGGCCTCGAAGGTGTCGATGATCGCGTAGTCGTGCCGGGCCTTCTTGTTCTGGGCGACGATCTTCTTCTTGCCGCCCTTCTCGCCGTCCCTGGCCTTGGCGGCGGCCGTCCCGCCCTGCTTGGGCTGGGACTCCTTCGGTACGTACATTCCCTTGCTCATAGTGCCGTCCATTTTCGCACTACGGAGGGGGTGCGTGGAAAGCCGTTTACCGTGGGGGACGCAGGTCGGCTACGACTCGGGGGCGAGCCCGCTCAGCACGGTCTCCGCCCGTTCCAGCACCTGCGCGTCGGCCTCCAGGTCCGGGGTGATGCCCTTGCCGTCGACGCCCCGGCCGGAGGGGGTGCGGTAGTGGCCGACGGTCAGCTCGGCGACCGACCCGTCGGGCAGCCGGCTCGGCATCTGCACCGAGCCCTTGCCGAAGGTCCGGGAGCCCACGACCACGGCCCGGCCCCGGTCCTGCAAGGCGCCCGTGAGCAGTTCGGCCGCGCTCATGGTGCCGCCGTCGACGAGTGCGACGAGGGGGCTGGTGGTGTCGCCGCCGGGGTCGGCGTGCAGGACCTGCTGCTCGCCGTCGACGTCGTAGGTGGCGACGAGACCGCCGTCGAGGAAGGCGGAGGCGGCGGTGACGGCCTCGGTGACGAGTCCGCCGGAGTTGCCGCGCAGGTCGAGGACGATCCCGGCACCGGCGGGCGCCTGCCGCACGGCGGTCCGCACGACGTCACCCGAGCCCTTCGTAAAGGAGTCGATCTTGATGACGGTGATCCCGTCGGCGAGCCTGCGCACGGTGACCGAGTCGGTGGACAGCCGCGCGCGCCGCAGGGTCTCGGTCCACACGCGCGTACCGCGCTCAAGGCCGAGGGTGACGGCCGTCCCGGCGGCCGCGTCCTTGGCGTCACCGCGCAGTAAGGAGACGACCTCGGTGACGGGCCGGCCCCCGACATCGGCCCCGTCGACACTGCGCAACAGGTCCCCGGAGCGAATCCCGGCCCCGGCGGCGGGCGACCCGGCCCGTACCTTGGTCACCTCGATCCGGCCGTCCCGCTCCCGCCGCGCCCACAGCCCGACGCCGGTGTACTCACCGTCGAGGGCCTCCTCGAACTCCTCGTACTCCCCGCGGGAGTACACCGCCCCCCACCGGTCCCCGCTACGGCTGACGGCCCGCTCGGCGGCCTCCATGGGCGACTTGCCGTCGGCCATGGCCTCCTCGGCGGCCTTCGCCACGTCCTGGTGATGTCCGGCGGGCGCGGCCGAACGGGCCGCGTCGGGCGGGGATTTCCGGTCGGGCCCCGGCAACGACCCCGTCGCCGCCCCCGCGACCAGCACACTCGCGAACACCAACGTCAGAGCCGCCCCGCGGCCGATACGGCGGGGCTGACAGAACAGCTCACGGCCTGACATGCGGGTGAGTCTAGGACAACGCGAAGGGCCGCACGGTCGGTTGACCGGACGCCTCCCGTGGGATGCGTCACCGATGCATCTGGTGCAGGACGTGCCGAGATCGACAAGGGGCGAACGCCAGTGCCCACGCTCACCTCTTGGCGTGACGGTGGGGCGACAGAGTCCGGGCATTCGAGTTTCGTGCGTACGGTCGGAACAGTCGAGGCAGAGAACGGCAGGATGCAGGGGGACGACTTGGTTGCCACAGCCGAAGCCAGGCACGTCCGGTACACCTACCGGCTGCGTGTCCCCCCGGGCGCACGGGCAGCGCTGCTGGCCGAGTGGGACCGCTGCCGATGGCTGTGGAACGAGTGCGTGTCGCGCTCGCAGAAGGCCTACCGCGACGGGCAGAAGTGCGGTCCGGCGCGTCTGGACAAGATGCTGACTCAGGCCCGCGCCATGACACCTTGGCTGGCCGCAGGCTCCTCCGTGCCCCAACAACAGCTCATCCGGGACTTCGGCGCGTCACGCGCGAAGGCTCTGAAGGACATCAAGGAGCGATTGTCCGCCGAGCGGCGGGCCGGGATGCCTCGGTACAAGAGGAAACGTGAGGCGGATCCGACGCTGAACTACACCCGCCGGGGATTCCGACTCAAGGACGGGCGGCTGCGTCTGGCGGGCGGGATCGCCGTCTCGGTTGTGTGGTCCCGGGATCTGCCCGCGGAGCCGTCGAGTGTGCGGGTCTACCGGGACAGTGTCGGCCACTGGCACGCCTCGTTCGTCGTTCCCGCCGCACCCGAGCCGCTCGCTGCCACCGGTGCGGTGATCGGTATCGACTGGGGCGTGCGGGAGATCGCGACGACCACCTCGGACGCCCACGACCTCCCGCACTCCGAGTTCGGCGAGAAGACCAGGGAGAGGCTGACCCGTTACGACCGAATGATGGGCCGCCGCGAACCGAAGAAGGGCCAGGCCGCCTCCAAGGGGTACCGCCGAGCGAAGCAGTGGCGGGCGAAGACCCACCAGAAGATCGCCCGGCAGCGGCGCGACCGTGCTCGCAAGTGGGCCAAGAAAGTCGTACGCGACCACGATGTGATCGCCGTGGAGGACTTCAAGCCGAGGTTCCTCTCCAGAACCACCATGGCCCGCAAAGCGGCCGACGCCGCGATCGGTGCCACCAAGCAGGCCCTGCTGGAGATGGGCCGCAAACACGCACGGGACGTACGACTTGTCCATCCCGCGCACACCACCATGGACTGCGGCAAGTGCGGAGCGAGAGCCAAGCACGCCCTGCCACTGTCGGAACGCACCTACACCTGCACCGCGTGCGGGCTTGTGTCCCCCAGAGACAAGAACTCCGCGCGCGTGATGCTCGTCCGGGCAGGTCTGAACCCGGCTGGTGACGACGGCGTAGGACCTCCCGGAGCGCCGCTCCGGGAGGCGGCCTGAGCCAGGAATCCCCTCCCTTCGCGGGAGGGGAGCGGTCAAACCTTGAGGTACTTGCGCAGCGCGAAGAACGCCGCCAGTGCCGGCATCAGCAGGCTGGTCGCGAGGATGAGCGGGAGCTTCGTCAGGACCGCGTCCCAGCCGATGAAGTTGATCAGGTTCAGCTTCTCGGACAGGGCCAGGCCGTGGTCGATGATGAAGTAACGCGAGACCACCAGGAACGCGCAGGCGACGCCGCCGCCGATCAGGCCGGCCACCGCGGCCTCCATGATGAACGGGGCCTGGATGTAGAAGCCCGAGGCGCCGACCAGGCGCATGATGCCGGTCTCGCGCCGTCGGCTGAACGCGGAGACGCGCACGGTGTTGACGATCAGCATCAGGGCGACGACCAGCATCAGGGCCATGACCGCGCGCGCGGCCCAGTTCATGCCGTTGAGGAGACCGAAGAGGTTGTCGAGGATGCCCTTCTGGTCCTGCACCGACTGCACGCCGTCCCGGCCGTCGAAGGCGGTCGCGACGACCTGGTACTTCTCCGGGTCCTTCAGCTTGATCCGGTACGACTCCTGCATCTGGTCCGGCGTGAGGGAGGCCGCCAGCGGGGAGTCGCCGAACTGCTCCTTGTAGTGCTTGTACGCCTGGTCCTGGGACTCGTACGTGACCTTCTCGACGACCGACATCTTGTCCAGGTCGGCGAGGATCTGCTTCTTCTGGTCGTCGGTCACGGCGCCCTTGGCGCAGTTGGGGTCGGACTCGGCGTCGCTCTTGTTGCAGAGGAAGACGGAGACGTTGACCTTGTCGTACCAGTAGCCCTTCATGGTGCTGACCTGGTCGCTCATCAGGAGCGAGGCGCCGAACAGGGCCAGCGACAGGGCGACGGAGACGATGACGGCGAACGTCATCGTCAGGTTGCGGCGGAGACCGACACCGATCTCGGAGAGTACGAACTGGGCGCGCATGGCGGGAAGATCAGGCCTTTCCGTGGACGGTCGCGGTCAGTGCTGGTAGCCGTAGACGCCGCGCGCCTGGTCACGGACGAGGCGGCCCTGCTCCAGCTCGATGACGCGCTTGCGCATCTGGTCCACGATGTTCTGGTCGTGCGTCGCCATCACCACGGTGGTGCCCGTCCGGTTGATCCGGTCGAGCAGCTTCATGATGCCGACGGAGGTCTGCGGGTCCAGGTTGCCCGTGGGCTCGTCGCAGATCAGCAGCTTGGGGCGGTTGACGAAGGCCCGTGCGATGGCCACGCGCTGCTGCTCACCACCGGAGAGCTCGCCCGGCATCCGCTCCTCCTTGCCGCCGAGCCCGACGAGGTCGAGCACCTGCGGCACGGACTTGCGGATCTCGCCCTTGGACTTGCCGATGACCTCCTGCGCGAAGGCCACGTTCTCCGCGACCGTCTTGTTGGGCAGGAGCCGGAAGTCCTGGAAGACCGTCCCCAGCTGGCGCCGGATCTGCGGCACCTTCCAGTTGGAGACGCGGGCGAGGTCCTTGCCCAGGACGTGCACCTGCCCGTGGCTGCATCGCTCCTCGCGGAGGATCAACCGCAGGAAGGTGGACTTTCCGGAGCCGGAGGACCCGACGAGGAAGACGAACTCACCCTTCTCCACTTCCAGGGAGACATCCCTGAGTGCGGGGCGGGTCTGCTTGGGGTAGACCTTGGAGACGTTGTCGAATCGGATCACGGATGCACCACGGGTCGCCGGGGGTAGATGAGCGTGACCATACGCGAAGCGGGTGTGTGAGCGCAGGCACAGGTTGCGGTTGCGCGCCTGTTGTGCCTTTTGTGCCCACCCATCCGACAGCGCCCGAGCCGAATCCGAGGGAACCTGGCACAGTGGAGGGGGAACGTTCTCCGCCCCGGGAGCGTTCTGTGGAGAGAACCGGTATGAGGAGGGCGAGCGCATGACGTACGACCGGCTGGTGTGCGCGAACTGCGCGGCGCCCGTCAATGAGGGCCGCTGCCCCGTGTGCCGCGCCAACCGCGAGCGGCTCTCGCAGGAGAACCCGTTCGCGCAGCTCAACCCCATGACGCTGATCGCCCTGCTCGCGGTGCTGATCGCGGCGGTGGCCCTGCTGGCGCACCAGACCGCGTAGCGCCGGTACGGAACGCCCGAGAGGCCCGGAGCGAGTCCTTCGCTCCGGGCCTCTAGTCGTATGACAGGGCGTACGACGGGGCGTACGCCTGGCACACGCTGCGCGTGCGTACGGCTACCGTCAGGCGACAGCGCCGCCGCGGCCGCCCATCAGGCGCGGCAGGACGCGGAAACCGATACCGCCGGCGATCATCGTGGCGGCACCCACCAGCAGGAAGGCGGTCTGGCCGGCGCCGGTCTCGGCGAGCTCGTCGCCACCGCCCTGGGCGGTGGTGTCGGAGCCGGTGTCGGTGAGGGCGGAGGTGCCCTCCTCCTGCGCGGAGGTGCCGGAGCCGCCATCGGGGTCGGCGTTGTTGCCGCCGCCGCCGTTGCCGTTGCCGCCGCCGTTGCCGCCGTCGTCGGTCGGGTCCTCGGAGGGCTCGTCCGTCGGGTCCTCGGTCGGGTCCTGGGTGGGCTCCTCGGTGGGCTCGGTGGGCTCCTCGGTGGGCTCCGTCGGCTCCTCCGTCGGCTCCTCGGTGGGCGGGTCCGTCGGGAGGTCGGTGGGCGGGTCGGTCGGCAGCTCGGTCGGCGGGTCCGTCGGGTCGTCGCCGAGGCCGGTGTCGACGTTGACGCCGACCCCGCTCTCGTCCACGTTCACGCCGATGTCCAGCGCGGAAGCGGCGCCGGCGGCGGTCAGCGAGGCACCGGCCGCGATCACGGCACCGGCGGCTATCCGCGCGATCCGGATCCGCGTCTTCTTGGTCATAAGGTTGCTACCCCCAGTAGCTCATCGTCAGTGAGGCGGCGCCCGGGACCGTGATCAACGGGGGTGGCGGTACTCAACTCTCCCCCGGTTCACATGCGCCCCAGAGATACGCATGCCACGCTTTACCCTTCCCATTTTTCAAAGCAACGTCAAGGCCGTTGCGTACGCGATGTCCAGGTACGGGTTCTTTGCCGGGGGATGGAGCCTGTGAGTGTGATGTAAAACCCAGACATCCGGCCACAGAAAAGGCAACTGCCGCCTCGGGGGCGGCAGTTGCCTTGTCGACAAATCTCTGTCGGGTCTGTGCGGGTTACTTCTCCTGCTGCTTGCGCCAGCGAATTCCGGCTTCGAGGAATCCGTCGATCTCACCGTCGAGCACGGCCTGCGGATTGCCGACCTCGAATTCCGTCCGCAGGTCCTTGACCATCTGGTACGGGTGGAGGACGTACGACCGCATCTGGTTGCCCCAGGAGCTGCCGCCGTCCTTGAGGGCGTCCATCTTGGCCCGCTCCTCCTGGCGCTGCCGCTCCAGCAGCTTCGCCTGAAGGACGTTCATGGCGGTGGCCTTGTTCTGGATCTGCGAGCGCTCGTTCTGGCAGGAGACGACGATGCCGGTCGGGAGGTGCGTGATGCGCACCGCCGAGTCGGTGGTGTTGACGCCCTGGCCGCCGGGCCCGGAGGACCGGTAGACGTCGATGCGCAGGTCGGACTCGTCGATGTCGACGTGGTCGGACTGCTCGACGACGGGCAGCACCTCGACACCGGCGAAGGAGGTCTGACGGCGGCCCTGGTTGTCGAAGGGCGAGATCCGCACGAGGCGGTGGGTGCCCTGCTCGACGGAGAGCGTGCCGTAGGCGTACGGCACCTGCACGGCGAAGGTGGTCGACTTGATGCCGGCCTCTTCGGCGTACGACGTCTCGTAGACCTCGGTCTTGTAGCCGTGCCGCTCCGCCCAGCGCAGGTACATGCGCTGGAGCTGCTCGGCGAAGTCGGCGGCGTCGACGCCACCGGCCTCGGCGCGGATGTTGACGAGCGCCTCACGGGCGTCGTACTCACCGCTCAGCAGCGTCCGGACCTCCATCTCGTCCAGCGCCTTCTTGACGGACGCGAGCTCGGACTCGGCCTCGGCGCGGGTGTCCGGGTCGTCCTCCTCCTCGGCCATCTCGAAGAGCACGGAGAGATCATCGATCCGACCGCGCAGGACTTCGGCCTTCCGCACCTCCGCCTGGAGGTGGGAGAGCTTGCTGGTGATCTTCTGCGCCTCGTCCGGGTTGTCCCACAGGGACGGCGCGGCCGCCTGCTCCTCGAGCACGGCGATGTCTGCCCTCAGCTTGTCGAGGTCCAGAACGGCCTCGATCGACTCCATGGTCGAGGAGAGGGACTTGAGCTCTTCGGATACATCGACGACTGCCACGCCTCCAGCCTAACGGCTGTGGCAACCGACCTCGGCCGGGCATTACCGGGTCGCACTTCGCAGGGCGCCCGCCCGCATCTCTCAGCCCGGGCGCGCACCCCCACCCGCCCCTCAAGGCGAGACCGGCGCCGAGTTCTTCGTGTCCTGCGGAGTCGCCCCCGAGTCGTCCCCCGAGACCGCCGCCCACGTACCGACCCCGGCCGCGGCCACCAGCACCACCGCCGCCACGCTCACCACCACCCGGCGCCGGCGCGTGGCCGCCCGGTTGCGCGCGGAGCCGGGCCGCGGCGCTCCGGCCGCCCTCGGCACCCGTGCGGTGCCGTGCGCGCCCCCCGCCAGCTCGTCCGGTGCCGGCACCCTCATCGACGTATGGGTGTCACGGTTGGAGTCGGCGGGCTTCGCGCCCGGGACCAGGGGAACGGCGCCCCGCCGTACCGGACGCGCGGACACCGGCTCCTCCGCGGACGACGGGAACTCCTCGGGCTCCTCCTCGTCCGCGTCCGGCTCGTCCACGTCCAGCGGCGGCATCCCGGCCAGCATCGGCAGCAGCTCCCGCAGCCGTGCCGCCAGCTCGGAGGCGCGCAGCCGGGAGGCGGGTGCCTTGGCGAGGCACTGCACGATCAGCTGCCACAGTTCGTCGGGGATGCCGGGGAGCGGGGCGACCGTCTCCGTCACGTGGCGGCGCAGCACCGCGCCCGGGTGCCCGCCGCCGAACGGCGTGAAGCCCGCAAGGAGCTCGTACAGCACCGTCGCCAGCGCGTAGATGTCCACCGCCGCGCGCGGGGGCAGCCCCTCGACGATCTCGGGCGCCAGATAGTCCGGCGTGCCGATGATCTTCGTGGCCCGGGTCCGGCGCGGGGTGTCGATCAGCTTCGCGACGCCGAAGTCGGTGAGCAGCGCGCGGTGCGAGCCGCCGGGGCCGAGCGGGCCCTGCATGTCGAGGAGGACGTTCTCCGGCTTGACGTCCCGGTGCACGACGCCCGCCGCGTGCGCGGCCGCGAGCCCGTCGGCGACGTCGGCGACGATCGCCACCGCGGCCTCGGGCGCGAGCCGCCGGTCGCGGTCGAGGCGGGTGCGCAGATCGGTGCCGCGGACGAGGTCCATGACGAGCGCGAGGTCGTTGCCGTCGACCACCAGGTCGCGGACGGACACGACGTTGGGGTGCTCCAGGCCGAGCAGCGCCGTGCGCTCCTGCACGAACCGTCCGACGAGCTCCTCGTCGGACGCGAGGTCCTCGCGCAGCAGCTTGATGGCGACGGGCCCCTCGGGCCCCTCACCCAGCCACACCGTGCCGGCGCTGCCCCGCCCCAGGATCTGGTGGGCGGTGTACCGGCTGCCGATCTTCCGTGCCAAGGCTGCTCCTACCGACGCGACTTGGCGACAAAAATACGCGTCCGAAGAGCCGACCTTCACCGCGGAGGCCGAAATCACCCGCCGGGTGTCGACAAATCAACAGACTCACGTCGGCTGATACCGCTACTGCCCGGACGAACCGCCCCCGAGGTCACCGATCCACCCGGACACCGTCCCGATCCAGTCCCCGATCTGCTGCCAGTAGCTCTTGCCGGTGCCGATCCAGTCCTGGAGCGGGCTCAGTTCCCAGATCAGCCAGCCCGCGACGAACAGGATGACGATCGTGAACAGACAGCCCTTGAGGCACCCGAGCCCGGGGATCCTCATCGGGTTGGCGCTGCGCTGCCGCGGCTGCCGGGGCTCGCGCTGCGGCTGCTGGGGCTGCTGGGGCTGCGGCGGCGCGTACCGCTGCGGAGGCTGCTGGGGCTGCGGCTGCGGGGCGTACCGCTGCGGCTGCTGCGGTTGCTGCTGCGGATAGCCGTAGCCCTGCGGGGGCTGCTGGGGCTGCGGGCGCTGCTGGGGGCGCGGCTGCTGCTGCGGGCGGGCGACCTGCCGCTGGGGGCGGCGGCGCAGCGGGTCCTGGTTCGGGTCGAGGTACTGGACCTGCGTCTGTTCGTTGCGGTCCCGGGCGGCGCGCAGCTGGTTCTGCCAGGGGTGCGGATCCTCGGGGCCGGGTCCGCCGGGCTGGCCCGGGGGCACCGGCGGCATGACGGCCGTCGGGTCGGCCGCGCCGCGGTTGGGGAGCACGGCAGTGGGGTCGGCGGCGCCCACGTGCGGCAGCACGTTGGTGGCGGCGTTCGGGTCGTACGCCCCCGCGCCGTGCGGCAGCACCTGGGTGGGGTCGGCGGAGCCCGGTACGGCGGCCGGGGCCGGGTCGGGCGCGAGGAGTGCGGCGACGTTCTCGGCCGCGGCGATCTGCGCGGAGTTCGCGTGCACCCCGATGCCCTCGGCGACGACGCGGAGGCCGCGCGCGAGGTTCTCGGCGCTGGGCCGGTCGTCGGGGTTCTTGCGCAGGCAGCGCTCGATCACCGTCCACAGGGGGTCGGGGACCGTGGACGGGCGGCGCGGCTCCGAGCTGAGGTGCTGGTGGAGGACTTCCAGGGCCGAGCCGCCGGAGAACGGGGGACGGCCGGTGACCAGCTCGTACAGCAGGATGCCGGCGCCGTAGATGTCGACGGCGGAGGTCTGGGGGCGGCCCTCGGCGGACTCGGGGGCGACGTACGCGGGCGTGCCGACGAACTCGTGCGTCCGGGTCAGGCCGGGTGAATCGGCCAGACGGGCGATGCCGAAGTCGGTCAGCAGCGGGTGCATCTGGCCGCCGCGCTGCTGGAGCAGGACGTTGGCGGGCTTCAGGTCGCGGTGGACGACGCCGTCGGCATGGCTGGCGGCGAGCGCGTCGGCGATCTGCGCGGTGAGCAGGGCGGCGCCGACGGGGCTGAAGGGGCCGTTCTCGCGCAGGTACCGGTGCAGGTCGGGACCCTCGACCAGGTCCATGACCAGGGCCAGCAGATCGCCCTCGACGACCAGGTCGCGGACCCGGACGATGTTGGGGTGGGTGAGCCGGAGCAGGACGGAGCGCTCCCGCAGGAACCGCATCACGATGTCCGGGTCGCTCGCGAGCTCCTCCTTGAGGACCTTGATCGCGACGGTCTCACCGGGCTGCCCCTGGACGGCCGCCTCGGCGCCCGCGGCCTCGCGCTGCCGGGCGCGCCACACGGTGCCCGTGGCGCCGCGTCCGAGCGGCTCCTCGAGGAGGTACTTGCTGCCTACCGGCCGCACGTCATGCGCTCCCTGCTTGCTTGCGTATGTTCCGACCCACTGTAGTGCCGCCTCCCGTAGGAGCAGCCTGTCGTCTTTCTGTGCGTCTTACGTACCGGTTCCCGTGGTTGTTCGAAGGAAAGACGCTCGACCCGGTCGACCGGTTGCCACAGTCGTACGTGACCGATCTCAAGTGATCACCGGCGCGGCCTTGGTCAGGCACTTTTGGGGGCAGAGCTGACCAATCAAGATCACTTGCCGCCGGGGGGCGGGCAGACTGTCAGTGGCAGGTGCGAGGATGCCTGCTAGTACTGGCCGATGTGCTCGTGTGGGGTGGGGGACTGTCCGCGCCCGGGCAGAAGGGACCGCTGACGGCGATGCAGATCCGGCTGACCGTCGTAGACCCGCTGGCCCCGCCCGCCGAGGCGGCCCGGGGCCGCACCCCGAGCCGCGACGTGCTGGTCACGGCCCCTGCGGGGACGGCCCTGGCGGCGATAACCTCCGCGCTCGCCTCCGCGGTCTCCGGCGACGGCGCCCCCGGCTCCGGCCAGCCCGTGCTCTACGCCGGAGCCGAGCGGCTCGACGCCCAGCGCTGCACCCTCGGCGAGCCCCCGCTGACCGACGGCGCGGTGCTGTCCCTCGGCGCCCCCACCGACCCCGAGCCGCACCCCGAGGTCGACGACGCCCCGGCCCGCCTCGACGTGGTCGCCGGTCCGGACGCGGGCGGGGTCCATCTCCTGCACGGCGGCCGGGTCGAGATCGGCCGCTCCGCCGACGCCGACGTCCCGCTCGACGACCCGGACGTCTCCCGGCTGCACTGCGCGGTCACGGTCGCCGGCGACGGCCGCGTCTCGGTCGCCGACCTCGACTCCACGAACGGCACGGTCCTGGACGGCACCCGCGTGGGCACCCGCCCGGTCCGCTTCCCCCCGGGTACCCTGCTGCGCATCGGCGAGTCGGCCCTCCGCCTGGCCCCGCCCGGCGGCCCCGGCGCGAGGCTGCGGACCGCCCCGGACGGCGAGGGCCACGTGCGCGTGCCGGCGTCGCCGGACGAGGACACGGCCGGGGGCGACGCGGCCCCCTCCGCCCCGACCCGGCACACCACCGGCAAGGCCGCCTGGGCCGCACCGGGCCAGGGCAGCACCGGCACCGAAGCTCCCGTCGTACCGGGCCAGGGCGGGGCACCCCGGATCGAGAGCCAGACCCCCGGGGCGCACGGGACGCGCGGCACCGGTTCCCGGCGCCGGGTGTCCGACGTGGCGGGGGCGGCACGCGCCGGCACGGATGCCGCCCGGCCGGACGCGGAGGACAGCGGACGGACGCACGGCGGACGGCTGGGCGCGGGGGAGGCGTACGCACACGGCGAGCCCTCACGCGGCGCGGACATCGGCGGTACGCGAGGAAGTCACGCCCTCTCCGGCAACACCCCGGCGTCCGGCGGGCCTTCATCCAGCCCGGCCGACAACGCCTCGGCCCATGGCGGGACCTCCGGCCGCCGCCTGGACAGCGGGGCCGCGCAGGGCGCCCCCGCCGACAACAGCTCGGCCTACCGCGGGGCTACCGGCCACCGCCCAGGCAGTGGACTCACGCACGGCGCCCCCTCGGGCGGCCCGGCCCAGGGTGGCCCCTTCGTCAGCCCCGCCCAGGGCACCCCTGACGACAGCGCCTCCCGCCACGACGCCGGCTCCGCCGAGCACACGCGCACCGCTGACGGACTCGACGCCACGGACGCCCCCGGCACCGGCCGCCGCAAAGGCACCCCCCTGCGCGGCACCGACGTACCGCAGGGCCTGCGCAAGCGGGGTGGGCTCGGTGCGTGGGCGCGGCGGCTGGCCGGCGGACGCGGTGAACAGGACGCGGCGGCGGACCGGAGCGAGGCGTACGACGAGGGGACGGCCGCCCCGGTGCCGGAAGCCGCGGCCGGTGCGTCCCAGCTGCCGGAGACCTGGCCGGACCCGGCGGCGCTGCTGCTGACGGCGCTGGGCCCCGGGCCCCGGCTGTGGGAGCGCGGGCCGGGGCATCCGGAGGCGCTGACGGTGCGGCTGGGCACCGCCGACCGGGCGGCGCCCGACGGCTCGGGGCTGCTGCCCGCGGTCCCGGTCACCGCGGATCTGCGCGAGGTCGGCTCGCTGGGGCTGACCGGCCCCCGCGCGCGGCTCGCCGGACTGGCCCGCGCGGTGCTGGCCCAGCTCGCCGCGCTGCACTCCCCCGACGCCCTGGAGATGGTCCTGCTCAGCGCGGACCGCTCCCGCCCGGCCGCGGAGCGCACCGCCGAGTGGTCCTGGCTCGGCTGGCTCCCGCATCTGCGCCCGGGCCACGGCCAGGACTGCCGTCTCCTCCTCGCCTACGACCGCGAACAGGCGACGGCGCGCACGGAGGAGCTGCTCAGAAGGCTGGAGGACGCACCCGCACAGCCCGCCGCGGTGGCGCCCCGGCGCCCCTCCTGGGCGCAGGACGACGACACCGCCGACGCGAGCGCCTTCGCGGGGCCGTACACCGTCCTCGTCGTGGACGGCGACCCCGGCGGCGCCGATGTGCGCGAGGCCGTGGCGCGGCTGGCGTGGGAGGGGCCGCGGGCCGGGATCCATGTGCTGTGTCTCGCCGAGACGTCACCGGCCTCGCCCGCGTCGCCGGTGACGGAGACGTACGAGGCGGCGTGCACGGCGGCGCCGACGTTCCGCGCGTGCGGCGCGGTCGCGCTGCTCAGCGGCGATGTCGCGACGGCCCTGCGGCTGCTGCGGGTCGCGCGGGCCACCGGCGACCACGCCTCCGCCGGCGTCGGCGAGCCTCCGGCCGGCCCCGTGGGCCATGGCACCGTCGCCGCCGTCGACGCCGTCTCCCCCGCCTGGGCGGAGCGGTTCGCGCGGGCGCTCGCGCCACTGCGCACGGACGGGGTCGGACCGGAGCGGCACGCGCGTGTGTCCGCGCCGCTGCCCCAGATGGCGCGGCTGCTGGACGAGTTGGGGCTGGCCAGGGCCACCCCGGCGTCGCTGATGGCCCGCTGGGCGGCCGCGGCGGACGACCCCGAGGCGCTCGGCGGACGGGCCTGGGCCGTGCTCGGCGCCGGACCGCGCGGCCCGGTCGGCGCGGACCTGGTGGCGGACGGCCCGCACCTGCTGATCGAGGGACCGGCGGGCAGCGGCCGTACGGAACTGCTGCGGGCGGTCGTCGCCTCGCTGGCGGCGGCCGAGCGTCCCGACCGGCTGAGCATCGTCCTGATGGACGGCCGGGACAGCGTCAGCGCGGGCGCGGCGCACGGGGAAGGGCTGCGGGTCTGTACCGACGTACCGCATGTGACCACCCACCTCGCCGCCAACGACCCGGTCCGGATGCGGGAGTTCGCGCAGTCCCTGAGCGCCGAGCTGAAGCGGCGGGCGGAGCTGCTGGGCCGGTCCGACTTCGCCGAGTGGCACACCGGCCGTGAGCTGTCGGGCCGTATGGTCGCCCAGCGCGGCGCCGCCGGCAGCGGCGACCTGGACAGCCCGCCCAGCTCCACCATGCGCCTGCGCCCGGGCGCGGCCCGTCAACGCACCGAGCCCGCGCCCCCGTTGCCCCGCCTCGTGGTCGTCGTCGACGACCTGGACGCGTTGGTCTCGCCCCCGCTGGGCTCCCCCGGCAGACCGTCGGCGGGCTCGGTGATGCGGGCCCTCGAAGCCGTCGCGCGGGAGGGCGAGCGGCTCGGCGTCCATCTGGTCGCGGCGGCGGCCTCCGGCGGCCGTACGGCGGAGTCGGAACCGGCGCGGCGGGCGTCCCTGCGGGTCGTGCTGGACGCGGTGACGGCGGGGCCGGACGAACCGGCGCCGGGCCGTGGGCGGTTGACCTGGGCGGACGGTCGTACGACCGCGTTCCAGGGCGGGCGGGTCACCGGCCGCATCCCGCGCACGGCGACGCTGCGGCCGACGGTGGTCCCGTTGGACTGGGAGCGGATGGGCGACCCACCGGCCCGCCGCCCGGTGCGCGAGTTGGGGAACGGCCCGACGGATCTGGCCCTGCTGGCCAGCGCGTTGGAGCGGGCGGCCCGTGAGGTCGCGGCCACGGAGGTGCCGTCCCTCCTCTAGCTCCCCCCTCTAGCCCTCCTCGAAGAACGCCGCGTTACGACGCCGCAACGATCTCCCGCTTGACACCGCACGCGGTCTTGCCGACCCCATGCCCCCGGCGTAGACCAGAGCCCACGGGACAGCGCTCGACGTTCGACGAGGACGAAGAACGGGGCAGTGATGCACAGCACGAGCACATACCGGACACGCAGGGCCGCCGCGGCAACCGCCGCCCTCCTCGCGGGAGCACTCGTGCTCACCGCGTGCGGCGGAGACGACGACAAGGCAAGTGACAACGAGAGCAAGGGCACGGGGACCGACGCCTCCGTCACCCTCCCCAAGCTCGACGGCCAGACTCTGGAGGTCGCCGCCGTCTGGACCGGAGCCGAACAGGAGAACTTCACCAAGGTCCTCGACGAGTTCACCAAGCGCACCGGCGCCAAGGTGAAGTTCGTACCGACCGGCAACAACACCTCCACCTTCCTCGGCGCCAAGATCGAAGGCGGCCAGCCGCCGGACGTGGCGTTCCTGCCGCAGGTCGGTGTGTTGAAACAGTTCGCGCAGAAGAAATGGCTCAAGCCCCTCGGGGCGGAGGCCAAGGCCCAGTTGGACAAGAACTTCTCGCAGGGCTGGCGGGATCTCGGGGCGGTCGACGGCCAGCAGTACGGCGTGTACGCGAAGGCCGCCAACAAGTCGCTGATCTGGTACAACACCGCGGCCTTCGACGCGGCCGGGATCACCGAGACCCCCAAGACCTGGAAGGACTTCCTCGCCACCGCGCAGACCCTGTCCGACGCCGGCTCACCGGCCGTGTCGGTCGGCGGCGCGGACGGCTGGACGCTGACGGACTGGTTCGAGAACGTGTATCTGTCCCAGGCCGGTCCGGAGAAGTACGACCAGCTGGCCCAGCACAAGCTCAAGTGGACGGACCCGTCCGTCAAGCAGGCCCTCACCACGCTCGCCGAGCTGTGGGGCAAGGACGAGCTGCTCGCGGGCGGCCGCAAGGGCGCGCTGGACACGGACTTCCCGAAGTCGGTCACCCAGGCCTTCACCGGTGACACCCCGGCCGCGATGGTCTACGAGGGCGACTTCGTGACCGCGAACATCAACGCCGACACCAAGGCGAAGGTGGGCACGGACGCCAAGGTCTTCCCGTTCCCGGCGGTGGGCACCGACTCCCCGGTGGTCAGCGGCGGTGACGTGGCCGTCGCGCTGAAGGACGGCAAGGGCGCGCAGGCGCTGCTGACGTTCCTCGCCTCGACGGACGCGGCGGAGATCTGGGCGGCGCAGGGCGGCATCCTCTCCCCCAACAAGGAGATGGACCAGAGCAAGTACAAGGACGACGTGACCCGGCAGATCGCCAAGGCGCTGATCGACGCCGGTGACAACTTCCGGTTCGACATGTCCGACCAGGCCCCGGCGGCCTTCGGTGGCACGCAGGGCACCGGCGAGTGGAAGGACCTCCAGGACTTCCTGAGCAACCCGAGCGATGTCGCGGGCGCCCAGCGGAAGCTGGAGGCCGACGCGGCCAAGGCCTACGGGTCGAGCTGACGCCGATGGCCTCGGTGGCGAACTCGGCGGAGGGCGCCGGCGCACTGCCGACGCCCTCCGCGTCTCCGCGCAAGAGCGTGACGAGGACCAGACTGTGGGTGGCGGTGCTGTTCCTGCTGCCCGCGCTGGTCCTCCTCGGCGCGCTCGTGGTCTACCCGATCGGGTACTCGATCTGGCGCAGCCTCTACGACGCCGACGGCTCGAAGTTCGTCGGTCTGGGCAACTACGGCGACATCTTCAGCAACGACGCGACCCTGACGGCCGTACGCAACACGGCGATCTGGGTCGCGGTCGCCCCGGCCGTGGTCACCGCGCTCGGCCTGATCTTCGCGGTGCTCACCGAACGGGTGCGCTGGGGCACGGCGTTCAAGCTGATCGTCTTCATGCCGATGGCGATCTCGATGCTGGCGGCGGGCATCATCTTCCGGCTGGTGTACGCGGCGGACCCGGACCAGGGCGTCGCGAACGCGGTGGTGACGAGCGTGCATGACGCGTTCGTGGACTCCTCGGTCTATCCGAAGGCCCGGCCCAACGCGGCGGTGAGCGATCTGAAGCCCTCGGGCGGCGGCTCGTTCACGTCGACCGGCACCGTGCACGCGGGCACCCCGGCCCTGCTGCCGCTGGTCGGCATCGCCCCGACCAAGCTCCCCGGCAGCCCCGAGGACGCCAAGCCGGCCACCGGCGAGGGCATCGACGGCACGGTGTGGCTGGACTTCAAGCTGGGCGGCGGCGGCACGAAGGGTCAGATCGACGCCGGTGAGAAGGCGTTGAAGGGCGTGAAGATCGAGGCCGTGAAGGACGGCGAGGTCGTCGCCTCGACGACGAGCGGCGCCGACGGCACCTTCCATCTGCCCGGCGAGGCGGACGGGGCCCAACTGAGGCTGCCCGGTTCGAACTTCGCGGCGCCCTACAACGGCATCGACTGGCTCGGCCCGACGCTGGTCACCCCGGCGATCATCGGGGCGTACGTATGGATGTGGGCGGGCTTCGCGATGATCCTGATCGCGGCCGGTCTCGCGGGCGTGGACCGCAATCTGCTGGAGGCGGCCCGGGTGGACGGTGCCAACGAATGGCAGGTGTTCCGCAAGGTCACGGTGCCGATGCTGGCCCCGGTCCTGGTCGTCGTCCTCGTCACGCTGATGATCAACGTGATGAAGATCTTCGACCTGGTCTACATCATCGCCCCGCAGCCCACCATGGACGACGCCAACGTGCTGGCGCTCCAGCTGTTCCAGTCGTCCTTCGGCGGCGGCGCGAGCTACGGCATCGGCAGCGCGATCGGCGTCATCCTGCTGCTGCTCGTCCTGCCGGTGATGTGGGTCAATCTGCGTCGGCTGCGGAAGGAGCGTGAGCGGTGACCACTCTCGACACGACCGTGCGCGCCAAGCGCTCCCTCGCCTCCCGGGTGGCGAGCGGGGCCGCCGGCGGCGCCCTGCGGATCTTCCTGATCTGCATCGCGCTGGTCTGGCTGGTGCCGACCTTCGGGCTGCTGGTCTCGTCGTTCCGCGACCCGACCGACATCGCCGCCTCCGGCTGGTGGAAGGTGTTCAGCGCACCGGGCCAGCTGACCGCGCACAGCTACGAGACGCTCCTCAAGAACGAGACGATCACCGACTCCCTGTTCAACACCGTGTGGATCACGGTCCCGGCGACCCTGCTGGTGGTGCTCATCGGCGCGATGGCGGGCTACGCCTTCGCGTGGATGGACTTCAAGGGCCGCGACACCTGGTTCATGGTCGTGGTGGGGCTGCTGGTGGTGCCGGTGCAGGTGGCGCTGATCCCGCTGACCGTGCTGTTCCGGGAGCTCGGGATCTTCGGCGACATCATCGCCGCGGTCCTGTTCCATGTCGGCTTCGGACTGCCGTTCGCGATCTTCCTGTTGCGTAACTTCTTCGCGGAGATCCCTCGGGAGCTCCTGGAGGCGGCGCGCCTGGACGGGGCGGGCGAGGCGCGGCTGTTCGCCACCGTCGTCCTCCCGCTCGCCGCACCCGCACTCGCCTCGCTGGGCATCTTCCAGTTCCTGTGGGTGTGGAACGACATGCTGGTGGCGCTGGTGTTCACCAACGCCGACTCGCAGCCGCTGACGGTCGCCCTGCAACAGCAGGTACGGCAGTTCGGCAGCAACATCGAGATCCTGGCGACCGGCGCCTTCATCTCGATGGTCGTCCCGCTGATCGTGTTCTTCGCGTTCCAGCGGCAGTTCGTGTCCGGCGTCATGGCGGGCGCGGTCAAGTAGCGCGTACGACACGGAGGTTGACGACTCCGAGGGGGCGGGCCGGCAGCGGTCCGCCCCTTCGCGTTCCCCCGGAATCCCCCGTATGCCGCAAGGGACGTAACCAAGTCGCCGCACCGGCCGTTCCCGGGCCGAACGCCCGCGCCGACTCCTCCCCCATGGATGTGCCTTGCCCAGGTTCAGTGTCATCGTCCCCGCGTACCAGGTTCAGGCGTATCTGCACGAGTGTCTGGAGTCGGTGCTCTCGCAGTCGTACCCCGATCTGGAACTGATCGCCGTCGACGACCGCTCGCCGGACGCCTGCGGGGAGATCGTCGACGAGTTCGCGGCCCGCGACCCTCGCGTGCGGCCGGTGCACCTCGCCGAGAACCGGGGGCCCGGCCCGGCGCGCAACGCCGGCCTCGCGGCGGCGACGGGTGACTACGTGGTGTTCCTGGACGGCAACGACACCCTCGCCCCGGACGCGCTCCGGGCGGTCTCCGACCGGCTGAAGGAGACGGGCGAGCCGGACGTGCTGGTCTGCGGCCACGCGCTCACCGACTGGCGGGGCGGGACCGCCCGCACGGCGCCGACGCTCCTGCTCACCGAGCAGGGTCCGGCGCCATTCCGCCTGGAGGACCGTCCCGGACTGCTGGGGGCGGGGACGGTGGTGTGGGACAAGGTGTACCGCCGGGAGTTCGTGGAGCGCGAGGGCTTCCGCTTCCCGCCGGGCCGCTACGAGGACACGCCCTGGACGTATCCGGTCCTGATGACGGCGGAGACGCTCGCGACGCTGGACCGGGTGTGTGTGCTCCACCGGCAGCGCAGGCGCCAACGGCACGCCACCATGGGCTGCTTCGACCTCTTCGACCAGTACGACCGGCTCTTCGCGTTCCTCGACCAGCACCCCGAACTCGGCCGGTGGCGGCCGGTGTTGTTCCGCCGCATGGTCGACCGGCTGACGGCGGCGTTCACCGACCGGCACCGGCTGCCGCGGGCCGCTCGCGCCGAGTTCCTGGGCCGGGCCCGCGACCACTACCGCCGCTACCGCGCCCCGGGCCACCGGGTGCCGTGGCGTGCCCGCGTGCGCCACACCCTGGTCCGGCTGAACCTGCACCGCGCCTACCGCGCACTGGAGTTGGCGAAGCGGCTCGGCCACCGGACCACGGCCCGCGCCGCCCGCCTGGCCGGCGCCCTGCGCACCGTGTCCCTCCGGCTCCACTACCGCGTCCAGCTCCGCCTCCCGCTGCACGCGGACCGCGCGGTCTTCTCTGCGTACGGGGACCGCGGCCACGGCGGCGACCCGGGCGCCCTGGAGTCGGCGTTCCGCGAGTTCGCCCCGCACCTCCGCACGGCCTGGATCGCCGCCCCCGAGCACCACCACACGATCCCGACCGCCACCCGCCGGCTGCGCCCCGGCACCGCCGCCTACTGGACGGCGCTCGCCCGCTCCAAGTACCTCGTCGGCAACGCCGAGTTCGACCCCCGCCTGCGCAAGCGCCCCGGTCAGGTCCTCGTCCAGACCCGGCGCGGCACGCCCCTCAAGCACATGGGCCTGGACCTCCTCGAACACCCCGCCGCCGCACGGGACATGGACGTCACGGCCCTCCTCGACGACGTCGACAAGTGGGACTACGTCCTGTCCGCCAACCGCCACTCCACCCTGACCTGGGAACGGGTCCTCCCCGGCGGCTACACCACCCTCCCGTACGGGAGTCCCCGCAACGACGTGTTCCAGCGGGCCACTTCGCAGGACGTGCGACGGCTGCGCGAGCAGCTCGGCATCCCGGAGGGCACGGTCGCGATCCTGTACGCGCCGACCCACCGCGACTACCGCCGCACCCAGCGCGCCACTCTCGACCTGGACCGCGTCCTGCGCCGCCTGGGCCCCCGCTTCGTCGTGCTGGCCCGCGCCCACCACCGCTACGAGGGCCCGCTGGCCGCCGAGTCGGCCCGGGTCCTCGACGTCACCGGTCATCCGAGCGTGGAGGCCCTCTGTCTGGCCTCGGACGCCCTGGTCACCGACTACTCGTCCCTGATGTTCGACTACGCCAATCTCGACCGGCCGATCGTGATCCACACCGACGACTGGGAAGCGTACGAAGCCGCCCGCGGCACCTACTTCGACCTGCGCTCCTTCCCGCCGGGCGCGGTCGCGCGCAGCGAGGACGAGCTGATCGACATCTTCGCCACCGGCCACTGGCGCGGCTCCCGCTCCACCCAGCTGCGCTCGGCGTTCCGCGAGCGTTTCTGCCCGTACGACGACGGCCGGGCCGCCGAGCGGGTCGTACGCCGTGTCGTGCTGGGCGAGAGCGAGCTGCCGCCGGTGGTGCCGCTCGCCGAGCGGTATCCGGTGCCGTCCGCGGCGGCGGAGCTGGGGCACTCCCCGCTGACGACGCTGCCGCGGCCGGCGTCGCGCGCCGGCGCGCTCACCGAGAACATCTGACCGACCCTCGCCACCGGAGTCCGTATGCCGTCCAGCCCGTCCCGGCCCACCCCGACCCGGCCGTCCACCTGGCGTCCGGCCGGGCGCCCCGGCCGCTGAGAGAACGCGAAGGGCCGGTGCGGTCAGCACCGGCCCTCACGCATGCCCAAGAACTACAGGACGACTACTCGATGACGAGGTCGACCTCGATGTTGCCACGAGTGGCGTTGGAGTACGGGCAGACCTGGTGGGCGGTCTCGACGAGCTTGCGGCCGGTGGCCTCGTCGACGCTGTCGGGCAGCTCGACGCGGAGCGTCACCTGGAGGGCGAAGCCCTCGCCCTGCTTGCCTATGCCGACCTCGGCGGTCACCGCGGCGTCGCTGACGTCGACCTTGGCCTGGCGGCCGACGAGACCGAGAGCGCTGCCGAAGCAGGCGGCGTAACCGGCGGCGAAGAGCTGCTCCGGGTTGGTGCCCTCGCCGTTGCCGCCCAGCTCCACCGGCGGCGCCAGCTTGAGGTCGATCTTGCCGTCGTTGGAGACGGCGCGACCCTCGCGGCCGTGGGTGGCGGTGGCGACAGCGGTGTAGAGCGCGTCCATGGAAAACCAGTCCTCTCGGAGGTCGTGAACCGATGACGTAAGTAGAGCACACAATTCAGTTGTGCACAACTAAATTGCCTCCACGAGCTATCCTGGGAACATGACCACGCCCACGAGCGACTGGCTCCGCCTCGACCAGCAGATCTGCTTCTCCCTGAACGCCGCGTCCCGCGCCTTCAACGGCGTCTACCGCGTGATCCTCAAGGACCTGGGGCTCACGTACCCCCAGTACCTGGTGATGCTGGTCCTGTGGGAGCGGGGCGACCTGCCGGTCAAGAAGCTGGGCGAGCATCTGCGCCTCGACTCCGGCACGCTCTCGCCGCTGCTCAAGCGGCTGGAGGCGGCCGGCCTGGTCCGCCGGGAGCGCAGCGCGCGCGACGAGCGGTCGGTGGAGGTCCGGCTCACCGAGGAGGGCACGGCCCTGCGCGAGTCCGCCCTCCAGGTGCCCCGCCGCATCGCCGCCGCGACCGGCTGTGACGTCGAGGAGATCCGGGCCCTGCGGACCCGGCTGGACGAGCTGACGGCGGCACTGGACGCGGCGACGCTGGAAGAGAAGGCTTGAGCCCCATAAAGGCATGTATGGGCGCTGATACGGCATTCGCACGGCTTACGATCCGCCGTGATGAACCGCCACCCCCTGCTCCTGCCGGGCGCCACCTGGCTCACCACCCGCGCCCTGATGCTGTGGCTGCTCGCCCACGACTCGCTGCCGCTGCTGGGCGGCGGTGGCGTCGCCCGTGAGGTGTGGCGGCTGTACGGCCACTGGTACGGCGTCCTGTCCGCCGGCGCGTTCCCCGCGGACGACCCGCTGTGGCAGTACCCGCCGGGCGCGGCCCCGGTCCTGCTGTCGCCGGCCCTGCTGCCGGGCCTGACGTACTTCCGGGCGTTCGTGGCCCTGACGCTCCTCGCCGACGCGGTGATCATGTGCGCGCTGTCCCGCGCGGGCACGCGTCCGGGGCGCAGCCTGCGCGGCGCGGCCCTGTGGACCGGCGGCCTCCCGCTCCTCCTCCACGTCCCGCTCGCCCGCTACGACGTGCAGGTCACCGCCCTGGCCGTCATCGCGCTGCTGACGTTGCCGCGCTCCACGCGTGCGTGCGGCGCGTTCGCGGCGCTGGGCACGCTGGTGAAGGTGTGGCCGGTGCTGGTGCTGCTGGGCGTGGAGCGGGGCCGGGCGACGCGGTCGGTGTGGCGGTGGGCGGCACTGACGGGAGCGGCGGCCCTCGCTGTCCTGGTGACTCTCTTCGACAACCCCCTCTCTTTTGTGCGTCAGCAGGGCGGCCGGGGCGTGCAGATCGAGTCGCTGGGCGGCACGGCCCTCGGCCTCGCGACTCACGCCGGCTGGCCGGGCACGGTCCGCTATCAGTACGGGGCGCTGGAGTACACGGGCCCGTACGTGCCCCTCGTCGCCCACGCCTCGCTGGGCGCCACGGCGGTCGCGTGCGGCCTCCTGCTGTGGTGGCGGGCAAGGGCACGACACTGGACCCCCGCAACGCCCTTCGACGCGGCGCTCACGGCCGTGCTCCTGTTCACGGTGACCAGCCGGGTGATCAGCCCGCAGTACATGATCTGGCTGCTGGGCCTGGCCGCCGTGTGCCTGACCTCGCGGCACACCGCCCAGCGGCCGGTCGCCGCGCTGATCGTGGCGGCGACGGCGGTCAGCGCGGCGGTGTACCCGGTGCTGTACGCCGAGGTGGAGGCGGCGAGCTGGACGGGCTGCGCGCTGATGGTCGCCCGCAACGGCCTGCTGGTGTGGGCGGCGGCACTGTCGTACACCCGCCTGTGGCGCAGCACGACCGCCGGACGGGCACCGCTGCCCGCGCCCGCTCGTTCACAGGGCAGGTCCACGGGCGTCTCGGGCGGAGTGCCGCGCCTGGTTGACTGACCGCAGCTCCACCATGCTCCACCTGACGAGGGGACGGCCGTACATGACCTGGCTGATCACCGGCGGCGCCGGATACATCGGGGCGCACGTCGTGCGCGCGATGACCGAGGCGGGCGAGCACACGGTGGTGTACGACGACCTGTCGACGGGGATCGCCGAGCGGGTACCCGACGGGGTGCCGCTGGTGGTCGGCTCCACGCTGGACGCCGAGCGGGTTGCGCGCGCCCTGACCGACCACGCGATCACCGGGGTGGTCCATCTGGCGGCGAAGAAGCAGGTCGGCGAGTCGGTCGCGCTGCCACTGCACTACTACCGGGAGAACGTGGAGGGCCTGCGCATCCTGCTGGAGCAGGTCACCGCGGCCGGGGTGCCGTCGTTCGTGTTCTCCTCCTCGGCGGCGGTGTACGGCATGCCGGACGTGGAGCTGGTGACGGAGGAGACGCCGTGCGTGCCGATGTCGCCGTACGGCGAGACGAAACTGGCGGGCGAGTGGCTGGTCCGCGCGACGGGCAGGGCGACGGGCCTCGCCACCGCCTCCCTTCGCTACTTCAACGTGGCCGGCGCGGCGGCCCCCGCCCTCGCCGACACGGGCGTCTTCAACCTCGTCCCGATGGTCTTCGAGAAGCTCACGGAGAACGCGCCCCCGCGCATCTTCGGCGACGACTACCCGACGCCGGACGGCACCTGCGTCCGCGACTACATCCACGTGGTCGACCTGGCCGAGGCCCACGTGGCGGCGGCCCGCGCCCTGCGCTCCGCCCCCGGCCGCGCCCTCACCCTCAACATCGGCCGCGGCGAGGGCGTCTCCGTCCGCGAGATGATCGACCACATCAACGCCGTGACGGGCCACCACCGCCCCCCGACCATTCATCCCCGCCGCCCCGGCGACCCGGCCCGCGTGGTCGCCTCCGCCGACCGCATCACGACGGAACTCGGCTGGAAGGCGAAGCACGACGTCCTGGACATGATCACCTCGGCCTGGGAGGGCTGGGTACGACTCCATCCGGAGACGGCACGCGACTGAACACGGCGGCCGGCCTCCCAGCCCTGGCGGCCAGACTCTCGGCCCTGGCGACCCGCCTCCCAGCCCTGGCAGCCGGCCTCTCGGCCCTGGCGGCTGCGCTGCCGGCCCCAGCGGCTGACCTCCCAAGCCCCGGCTTCCAGCCCGCCGGCCCAGGCGACCGGCCTCCCGGCTAGCCTGCCCGGATGACCGACCCCGGCGAGACCGCCCGCGACCGCGCTCCCGATCACGCCCCGGACCACGTCCCCGCTGGCACCCTCGATCACGCCTCCGACCGCCCTCTCGACCGCACCTCCGAGCGCCCCCTCGATCCCGCCCTCGACCGCGCCCTCGGCTCCGTCATCGGCTCGGCCGTCGGTGACGCGCTGGGCGCGCCCTTCGAGTTCGGCCCCGAGGGCGCCTTCTCGGCGCGTTTCCCGCGGCCGGGGCACGGGGGCGAGATGTGCGGGGGCGGCGGCTGGGACCCGGGCGAGGCCACGGACGACACGCAGATGGCCGTCCTGACGGCGGAGTCGCTGCTGGAGTGCGGCGGCCTCGACCTGCCGGACGTGTTCCGCCGGTTCCGGCGCTGGGCGGCTGCGGAACCGAAGGACATCGGCCTCCAGACGGAGGCCGTGCTGACGAGCGGCGACCCCTGGGACCTGGCCGCCGCCCTGCACTTCCAGACGAACCAGCGGGCGGCCGGAAACGGGGCGCTGATGCGCGCCGCCCCCTCCGCCGTGTACTTCGCGCGCCAGGGACGGGACGCCACCATGGCCGCCGCCCGCCGGCTCTCCGCCCTCACCCACGGCGACCGCGCCGCCTGGGAAGGCACCGCCGTCCTGCACGAGTCGATCCGCGTCGCCCTCTCCGGCGCCGACCCGCTGACCGCCATCCCGGCCACCCTCGCCGCCGTCCACCCCGGCCACCGCGCCCGCTACGCCACCGTCCTCGCCCCCGACTGGCACCCCGACCGGGCGACGGAGTTCAACGGCGCCGTCTGGCCCTGCCTCGGCTCGGCCGTCTGGGCCCTGCGCACCACCTCGTCCTACGAGGACGCAGTACGCGCCGCGATCGACCTCGGCGGCGACACGGACACCGTCGCCGCGGTGACCGGGGCCCTGGCGGGAGCCGTGCACGGACTGGGCGCCGTTCCCGCACGCTGGACCGAGGCGCTCCACGTCCCGCTGCCCGGCTTCGGCGGACGAATCCTGCGCACACCGGACCTGACGGAACTCACACAGCGGCTCTGGCGCGGCCGGACACCACCGGCACCGCGACCTACAGCGCCTTGATCGCCGCTGCTGTCGACCGCGCCAGCGCGTCCAGGTAGCCCTTCGGGAGCTTCGGGCTGCGGATCACGACCGAGCGCCAGTACAGCGGTCCGGAGATCAGGTCGAGGGCCAGTTCGTCGTCGGGACCCACCCGGATCTCGCCACGCTGCTCCGCCGCCACGATGATCTTGCTGGCGACGCCCTCCTGCCCGTCCCGCAGCGCCTTCTGCACGGCTTCCGCGATCTCGGGATTGCGGGCCGCCTCCGCCTGGAGGTCCGGCAGGATCTGCGAGGCCACGGGGTGCCGAAGGGCACGGGACGTCAGCTCGTACAGCAGCCGCAGGTCGCTCTCCAGCGCGCCCGTGTCCGGCGCCGGCAGCCCCTGCACGGCGAGCGCCGACACCACGTCCAGCACCAGGTGCAGCTTGGAACGCCAGCGACGGTAGACCGCCGTCTTGCCCACGCCCGCCCGCCGCGCGATCCCCTCGATGGACATCCGCGCGTAGCCGACCGCCGCGAGCTCCTCGAAGACGGCCGCCCGGATGGCTTCCGTCACGTCCTCCCGCAGGACGGCCGCCCCGGCGGGGGCCCGGCGGCGCGGACGCGTCTGAGGCTCGTCGGCGTTGGTCGTCATGCCGTCCAGCATAGGGCGTTACGACGAAACGGTTGCGTTCCGACGTCGAATCGGCCTACGCTCACGTTGCGACGATACGGTCCCGTCCCGACGTAAGAGAACGCAAAGAGAAGCGTAAGGAAACGCCGGGCGCCGACCCCTTCCGTACCCCCCAAGTGAAAGCAGCGGATGTGAGCCAGGTTCTCCACACACCGCCCTCGGCACCGGCACCCCCGGTCGAGGCCGACCTCGCGGCCCTCGCCGCCCGCCACGGCCTCTCGGTCAGCGGTGCCCGCCCGACCCTGCCCGAGTACATCCGGCAGCTGTGGGCCCGGCGCCACTTCATCACCGCGTTCTCCACCGCCAAGCTCACCGCCCAGTACAGCCAGGCGAAGCTCGGCCAGGTCTGGCAGGTGATGAACCCGCTGCTCAACGCGGCGGTCTACTTCCTCATCTTCGGTGTGCTGCTCGGCACCAAGAAGGGCGTGCCGGACTACGTCCCGTTCCTGGTGACGGGCGTGTTCATCTGGACGTTCACGCAGAGCTCGATCCTGGCGGGCACCCGCGCGATCTCCGGCAACCTCGGCCTGGTGCGCGCCCTGCACTTCCCGCGGGCCGCGCTGCCGATCTCGTTCTGCCTCCAGCAGCTCCAGCAGCTGCTGTTCTCCATGTGCGCCCTGGTCGTGATCCTGCTCTGCTTCGGGGTGCCGGTGGCGGTGTCCTGGGTGCTGGCGGTCCCGGCGCTGGCCCTCCAGTTCGTGTTCAACGCCGGCGTCTCGATGGTCATGGCCCGGCTCGGCGCCAAGACCCCGGACATCGCGCAGCTGATGCCGTTCGTCCTGCGCACCTGGATGTATGTCTCGGGCGTCATGTGGAGCATCGAGCACCTGGCCAGCAAGCACAGCGACTGGCCGTCGTGGGTGGTCCCCGTCCTCCAGGCCAACCCGGCCGCGATCTACATCGACCTGATGCGCTTCGCGCTGATCGACAGCTTCCACTCCAGCCAGCTGCCCGCCCACGTGTGGCTGATCGCGACGGGCTGGGCCCTGCTCGCCGGAGTCGGCGGCTTCATCTACTTCTGGAAGGCTGAGGAGACGTACGGCCGTGGCTGAGCAGACCTACGAGAACGCCCCGGGCGTCGACGCGAACGCCCCCACCGTCATCGCCGACAACGTCGACATCGTCTACCGCGTCAACGGCACCGGCGCCGGCAAGGGCTCCGCGACCGCCGCCCTCAACCGCATCCTGCGCCGCGAGAAGACCGAGAAGGCGTCCGGCGTCCGCAAGGTGCACGCGGTGAAGAAGGTGTCGTTCGTCGCCTACAAGGGCGAGGCCATCGGGCTCATCGGCACCAACGGCTCCGGCAAGTCGACCCTGCTGAAGGCGGTCGCGGGCCTGCTCCCCGTGGAGAGCGGCGCCATCTACACCGACGGCCAGCCCTCCCTGCTCGGCGTCAACGCGGCCCTGATGGGCGACCTCACCGGCGAGCGCAACGTCTACCTCGGCGGCCTCGCGATGGGCATGTCCCGGGAGCAGATCAAGGAGCGCTACCAGGAGATCGTCGACTTCTCCGGCATCAACGAGAAGGGCGACTTCATCACCCTGCCCATGCGCACCTACTCCTCCGGCATGGGCGCCCGGCTCCGCTTCTCCATCGCCGCCGCCAAGGACCACGACGTCCTGCTCATCGACGAGGCCCTCGCCACCGGCGACCGCTCCTTCCAGAAGCGCTCCGAGCAGCGCATCCGCGAGCTGCGCAAGCACGCCGGCACGGTGTTCCTGGTCAGCCACAACAACAAGTCGATCCGCGACACCTGCGACCGGGTGCTGTGGCTGGAGCGCGGCGAGCTGCGCATGGACGGACCCACCGAGGACGTCCTGAAGGAGTACGAGGCCTTCACCGGCGACAAGACGACCACGAAGCCCAAGGCCAAGCCGAAGCCGAAGGCCGCCGTCTAGGACCGGCTGAGCGCTTCCTGCGGCACCGACCACGTGCGGCGGACCAGGAACCGGAAAGCCGACGCCAGCACGAGGGACACGGCCTTCACGGCGTTCGACCCGAGCGGTCCGTGAAGGCCGAGGCCGTGATAGCCGACGTAGAACAGGCCGCTCTCCATCACCACCCCGATCCCGCGGAAGGCGAAGAACAGGGTGGGCCCCTCGCCGATCCCCGCCGCGTGGTCGCGGTGGGCGAGGAGGCGCAGGCCCAGGTAGTTCGTGAACACGGCGATGACACTCGCGAGCACCGTCGCCACCAGGGCTTCCCGGTCGAGCCCGTGCAGCAGCACATTGAAGACGACGAAATTCATCACGGCACCGCTGCCGCCGGCAACCCACGCGTTCACGTCACAACTCTTAGCGGGAAACGGTAATTCGTGGCCCTCCCCTTTGCCTAAAGCAAGCCAAGAAAAGAAGCGCCCCGAGCCGATTCCCGGCCCGGGGCGCTCTGTTGCTCGTACCGCACTACGAGCTCGTACGGCCTACGAATGCGTTCGCAGCAGCGTGCGCATGGTCCGCATGGCCACCGACAGGTTGGCGAGGTCGAACGTCTCCGAACTCTGGATCTCCTCCAGGGTGGTGCGCGCCCGGCCGAGGATCGCCGCGTTCTTCTCCTCCCACGCCTTGAAGCGCTGCTCGGGAGTGGAGGTGCCGTTGCCGACCGCGAGGACGTCGGCGGTCAGCGCCGAGTGGGCCGCGTAGAGGTCCTCGCGGATGGAGGCGCGGGCCATGGACTGCCAGCGGTCCGCACGGGGCAGCTCGATGATGCGGTCCATGAGCTGCGTGATGTGCAGCCGGTCGGCGAGGTCGTAGTAGACCTCGGCGACGTCCAGCGGCTTCTTGCCGCCCCGGTCGGCCACCGAGACGATGTCGAGCGTGGGGAAGGCGGAGGAGAACCCGGCCACGCGCGTGGCGAGTTCGTCCGGGACGCCGGCGCCCGACAGCTCGTCGTAGATCCGCTGGTACCACTCCAGGTCCGCGCCCCGCAGCAGCTTCGGCAGCTGCGACCACACCTGTTCGACCCGCTCACCGAAGAACTCGACGGTCTCGGCGAGCTGGAGCGGCTGCGGCCGGTTGTTGAGCAGCCAGCGCGTGCCGCGCTCGACGAGGCGGCGCGAGTGCAGCCGGATACGGGTCTGCACGGCGGCCTCGACCTTGTTGTCGAGGGCCTCCACCCCGTCCCACACGGCGGCCGAGCGGAAGATCGCGCGGGCCGCGGTCTGCGCCCGGACGATCTCCTCCAGGGAGGCCCCGGTCTCCTCGCGCAGGCGGTGCAGGTACGTCGTACCGCCCGTGTTGACCGTGTCGTTGACGAGGACGGTCGTGATGATCTCGCGGGCCAGCGGGTGGCTGTGCATCTGGTCGGCGAACTTCTCGTGCAGCGCGGTCGGGAAGTACGCGTCGAGCAGGGTGCGCAGATACGGGTCGTCCGGCAGCGAGGTGTGCAGCAGCTCGTCGGAGACCGTGATCTTCGTGTATGCCAGCAGCACGGCCGTCTCCGGGCCGGTCAGGCCCTGGCCGTTGGAGAGGCGCTCGCGGATCTGGCGGTCGGTGGGCAGGAACTCCAGGGCCCGGTCGAGGTGACCCTCCCTGACCAGGTGGCGCATGAAGCGCTGCTGGGCGTGGAGCATGTCCTTGGACTGGGCGAGCGCGTTGGCGATCGCGGTGTTCTGCGCGTAGTTGTTGCGCAGGACCAGGCGGCCGACCTCGTCGGTCATCTCGGCGAGCAGCTTGTTGCGCTGCTTGACCGTCATGTCGCCCTCGGTGACCAGGCCGTTGAGCAGGATCTTGATGTTCACCTCGTGGTCGGAGGTGTCCACGCCCGCGCTGTTGTCGATGGCATCGGTGTTGATCTTGCCGCCGTGCAGGGCGAACTCGATCCGGCCGAGCTGGGTCAGGCCCAGGTTGCCGCCCTCGCCGACGACCTTGACGCGCAGATCGGCGCCGTCGACGCGGATCGGGTCGTTGGCCTTGTCGCCGACGTCCGCGTGCGACTCGGCGCTCGACTTCACGTATGTGCCGATGCCGCCGTTCCACAGCAGGTCGACCGGCGCCTGGAGGATCGCCTTCATCAGGTCGGCCGGCGTCATCTTGGAGACCTTGCCCTCGATGCCGAGGGCCTCGCGGATGTGCGCGTTGAGCGGGATGGCCTTGGCGGTACGCGGGAACACGCCGCCGCCGGCCGAGATCAGCTCGGCGTTGTAGTCGGCCCAGCTGGAGCGCGGCAGCTCGAAGACGCGGCGCCGCTCGGCGTAGGAGGTCGCCGAGTCCGGGTTCGGGTCGATGAAGATGTGCCGGTGGTCGAAGGCGGCGACCAGGCGGATGTGCTCGCTGAGCAGCATGCCGTTGCCGAACACGTCACCGGACATGTCACCGATGCCGACGACCGTGAAGTCCTCGGTCTGGGTGTCGACGCCCAGCTCCCGGAAGTGCCGCTTGACGGACTCCCAGGCGCCGCGCGCGGTGATGCCCATGCCCTTGTGGTCGTAACCGGCCGAGCCGCCGGAGGCGAAGGCGTCGCCGAGCCAGAAGTTGTACGACTCCGCGACCCCGTTGGCGATGTCGGAGAACGTGGCGGTGCCCTTGTCGGCGGCGACGACGAGGTAGGTGTCGTCCTCGTCGTGCCGGACGACGTCGGCGGGCGGGACGACTTCACCGGCGACCATGTTGTCGGTGATGTCGAGCAGCGCCGAGATGAACACCTTGTAGCTGGCGATGCCCTCGGCCAGCCACGCCTCCCGGTCCACGCTCGGGTCGGGCAGCTGCTTGGCGACGAAGCCGCCCTTGGCGCCGACCGGCACGATGACGGTGTTCTTCACCATCTGCGCCTTCACCAGGCCGAGGATCTCGGTCCGGAAGTCCTCACGCCGGTCGGACCAGCGCAGACCGCCGCGCGCGACCTTGCCGAAGCGCAGGTGCACGCCCTCGACGCGCGGGGAGTAGACCCAGATCTCGAACGCCGGGCGCGGAGCCGGCAGGTCCGGGATGGCCTGCGGGTCGAACTTCATGGAGACGTACTCGTGCGGCTTGCCGCCCGCGGCCTCCTGGAAGAAGTTCGTACGGAGCGTCGCCTTGATGACGGTCAGGAAGGACCGCAGGATGCGGTCCTCGTCGAGGCTGGCCACCTGGTCGAGCGCCGCGTCGACCTCTTCGAGGAGGGCGTCGACGATCTCGTGGCCCGCGCGCTGCCGGTCCGGCGACATCCGCGCCTCGAAGAGCGAGACGAGCAGCCGGGTGGTGTGGACGTTGTTGCGAAGGGTGTCCTCCATGTAGTCCTGCGAGAACGTCGAGCCCGCCTGGCGCAGGTACTTGGCGTACGCCCGCAGCACCATCGCCTGCCGCCAGCCGAGCCCTGCGCTCAGCACGAGGGCGTTGAAGCCGTCGTTCTCCGCCTTGCCCGTCCAGGTCGCGGCGAAGGCCTCCTGGAAGCGCTCACGGCCGTCGTCGCCGAGGTAGTCCCCGGCGCCGTTCTGCGACTTGGGCATCCGCAGACCGAAGTCGTAGATCCAGGCGGTCGTACGGTCCGAGCAGCGCAGTTCGTACGGCCGCTCGTCGGTGACCTCGACGCCGAGGCGGCTGAGGACCGGCAGGACGGCGGACAGCGAGACCGCCTCGCCCTTGCGGTAGATCTTGAAGCGGCGCTCCTCGGGGGCCGAGCCGACCGGCTCGTACAGGCTCAGGGCGAAGTTGTTCTCCTCGCTGAGCTGCTCCAGGTTGCACAGGTCGGCGACGGCCGCGCGCGGGGTGTGGTCGGCCTTGTAGCCCTCGGGGAAGGCGCTGCCGTAGCGGCGCAGCAGCTCGGCGGCGCGCTCCTCGCCCAGCTCGCCGGTGAGCGCCTCGGCGAACCCGTCGGCCCAGGAGCGGGCGGCCTCGACGAGGCGGGCCTCGATGCGCTCCTTGTCGCCGTCGCTGAGCTCCGGCAGCTCGGTGCCCTGCGGGACGCGGACCACGAAGTGCAGCCGGGACAGGATCGACTCGGTGTTCCAGGCGGTGAAGTCGACGCTGGTGCCGCCGAGCTCCTCCTTCAGGATGTCGATGATCCGGAGCCGGACGCCGGTGGTGTACCGGTCGCGGGGCAGGTAGACGAGGGCGGAGTAGTAGCGGCCGTACTCGTCCTGGCGCAGGTACAGCCGCAGCCGGCGCCGCTCCTGGAGGTAGAGGACGCTCGTGACGATGGACTGGAGCTCGTCGGCCGGGGTCTGGAAGAGCTCGTCACGCGGGTAGGTCTCCAGGATCTGGAGCAGGTCGCGCCCGTCGTGGCTGTTGGGCGAGAACCCGGCGCGCTGGAGCACCTCGTCCACCTTGCGGCGGATCACGGGAACCCGGCGCACGGACTCGGTGTAGGCGGCGGACGAGAACAGCCCGAGGAAACGCCGCTCCCCGACGACATTGCCCTCGGCGTCGAACTTCTTCACCCCGATGTAGTCGAGGTACGACGGCCGGTGCACGGTCGCGCGGCTGTTGGCCTTGGTCAGCACCAGCAGCCGGTGCTCGCGGGCCTTGGCCCGGGCGTCGGCGGGCAGCCGCTCGAAGGAGGGGCTGACGGGGTGGCTCTCGTCGTCCGCGTGGTGCGGGTCGGCGCGCAGGATGCCGAGCCCGGTGCCCGGCACGGCGGCGAGGGAGTCGTCGTCGCGGAGCTGGTACTCGCGGTAGCCGAGGAAGGTGAAGTGGTCGGCGGCCAGCCAGCGCAGCAGCTCACGGGCCTCCTCGACCTCCTGCCCGGGCAGGTCGGAGGCGGTGGGCTCGACGGGCAGGTCCTCGGCGATGCGCAGCGCCGCCTCGCGCATCTTCTCCCAGTCCTCGACCGTCTCCCGGACGTCCGACAGCACCCGCAGCAGATCGGCGGTGATCTGCTTGAGGTCGGCGCGGTCGGTCTCGCGGTCGATCTCCACATGGATCCACGACTCGGTGTGCGCGTCGTGCGGAAGCTCGCTGCGGTCGCCGGCGGGGCGCTGCGGGAGCACCTCGATGAGCTGTCCGGTCACATCACGCCGGACGACGACCTGCGGGTGGATGACGACATGGATGCCGCGCCCCTGCCGGGTCAGCTCGTTGGTGACCGAGTCGACGAGGAAGGGCATGTCGTCGGTGACGACCTCGACGATCGAATGGCTGCACGCCCAGCCGTTCTCTTCCACCGTGGGCGTGAGGACCCGCACATTGGCCGTGCCCTGTGGCCGGTTCTCGGCCAGCCGGTAATGCGAAAGGGCGGCTCCGAAGACATCGACCGGGTCGCGGCCGGTGAGGTCCTCCGGGGCGGTGTGCAGGTAGTAGCGCTGGAGGAACGCGAGCACGGATTCCCGGTCGGGGGTGCCCTTGTCCGTCGTCCCGGTCGGTAGGCGCCCCCCGACCGGGCTGTTCTCAGCTACCCGGGCAGCCCTTTCGAGCAGCTCGGCCTTGGCTTCGTCCAGCTTGGTCTGCATTGTCCTCTGGCTCCTGTCGCGCGCCGTTGCGTGACGTAGAAGGAAGTACGGTCTCTTCCCTCTGCGGCCCTACGCCACGGCCCGGGGTGTCCGGTCCGCTCCGACGCTATGCCGCGAGGTGAGATGGGCGGAGTGATATCAGCCAATGTCGACGCCCTCGAAAGGTGTGACGCTGATCTCCGGGAGGCCCTGTCACGAGGTGTGCGCGGCGCCCTGGAGGGTTCCGCACCTCCGTCCCGCCCGCGCGGACCAGCGACTGACGCCCGGACACGGATGTCGTCCGTGCTCACCGGGCGCAGGGCAGGGGCAACGGTGCCCCCGCGAACTATCGCGCTGATCACGCCACCAAGGCTATCGCTCCTTACAGGGGCCCCGTCATGAGCCGTATGTGTACAAAACCGGGGGTCGAATTTTGACGTTCTGCACAGTCCCCGAACAGTCCCCGACCTCTTGCCAAGTGTCCGTTTCGCATGCACGTTGCCGACATGACAGCCAAAATCCTGATCGTCACCGGTGACGCGGCGGAGTCGCTCGAGGTCCTGTACCCCTACCAGCGCCTCCGCGAGGAGGGCTACGACGTCCACATCGCGGCCCCGACCCGCAAGAAGCTGCAGTTCGTCGTCCATGACTTCGAACCCGGCTTCGACACCTACACCGAGAAGCCCGGCTACACCTGGCCGGCCGACCTCGCCTTCGCCGACGTCGACCCCGGCGAGTACGTCGCGGTCGTCATCCCCGGCGGCCGGGCCCCGGAGTACCTCCGCAACGACCCGGAACTCCGCAAGATCCTGAAGTCCTTCTTCGACGCCGACAAGCCGGTCGCCCAGATCTGCCACGGCCCCCTGCTCACCGCCGCGATCGACGGCCTCCGCGGCCGCCGCGTCACGGCGTACCCGGCCCTGGAACCCGACATGCAGTCGGCGGGCGCCACCTTCCAGGACACGGAGGCGGTCGTCGACGGCACGCTGGTGTCATCACGGGCCTGGCCGGACCACTCGGCGTGGATGAGGGAGTTCTTGACGGTACTGCGGGCCAAGGCGCCGGTGACGTAGGACGACCTTGCCCACGGCTGCCCGCGTCCCGCACAGCTGCGGGCAGCCATGGCCTCACTGCCTGCGCTGTCTGGGTAGCTGCGGGCAGTCGTGTCGCTCGGGCGGCCCCCACCCGACAGCGGCGGCCAGCCGCCTCTGGCGTAGCTGCGGGCAGTCGTGCCGCTGGGGCGGCACGGGTGGGCGCAGCGGCACCCCGCAAGCGCGGGCGAGCGAAAACCCCGCGACAGCACGCCTACGCCGGGCAACCGGTCAGCACGCGGGACCTACGCAGGACAACCACTCAGCACGCGCCCCGCATCACGGCATCACGTCACGCCGCTATGCGCTCCGCCTCCGCCACAGCCTCGGCCAAGGTGTCCACAACCGGAACGCCGACCTCCTCCAGGCTGGCCCGACCATGCGACCCCCCGGTGTACAGAACGGCCCGCGCCCCCACATGCAACGCCGCCACCGCGTCATCGGCAGCGTCCCCGATCACCACCGTACGAGCCGGATCCACCCCGGCAAGCGCCGCAACATGCCGCTCCATGTGCTCCGCCTTGCTCCCCCCGGACGGCCCGACCCGCCCGTCCACCCGCACGAAGTGCGCCTCGATCCCGAACCCCCGCACCAACGGCACCAGCTCGTCATGCCCGTACATGCTCAGGATCGACTGGCTGCGCCCGGCCGACCGCCACCCCGCGAGCAACTCCGCCGCCCCGACCGCAAGCCCGCACCCCACCCGGTGCTCGCTGTAGTACCGATGGAAGGTCTCATCCATGACCAGCCACTCGGCCTCGGTCGGCAACCGCCCCATCAACCGCTCGTAGAACTTCGGCACCGGCACGCAGTACAGCGCCCGGTACTGCTCCATCGTGATCGGCGCGAGCCCCAGCTCCGCGAACGCCGCGTTCGTCGCCCCGATGATCGCGTCGTTGTCGTGGAACAGCGTCCCGTTCCAGTCCCAGACGATGTGCGCGCCCATGTGCATCCCCATGCCCAAAAACGTACCCGCCCCCACTGACAATCAAGAGACCCCCAGCTCAGAGGGCACAACCAGCACGCGCAGGCAGCCCCGGCCTCAGCCGTCCAGTCCCACCAGATGGGGGATCTCCTGCGTGGCGTACCAGAGCAGCTCGTGGTCCTCGGTCCCGTCCACGACGAACTGAGCGTCATCGTCCCCGGCGTCCGCCGCCGCCAGCGCCTCCGCCCCCGCGGCCACATCCGCCTCCGCGTCATCCGCGTCGACATGCACAGCGGCCGCCTTGGCCAGCGCCACGCCCCCGGCGACCCGCACCTCACCGAGCGCCGCCGGATCGAGCCCCCGGTCGGGGTCGGCGACCGCCGCACCGTCGGGCACGTCGACCGCGACCACCACCCGGCGCCGTACCGCGTCGGCGTCCGCCGCCAGCAGCCGCAGCGAGGCGAGCGCGGCCCGGTTGAGCGCCGCGTACTCGAGTTCCTCGATGTCGTCGGAGACGTACCACTCGCGCAACGCGGGCGTCACGGCGTAGGCGACGAGCGGGTCGGGCCCCAACTCGCCCGTCTTGTACGCCTCGGCGAGACCGGAGAGGGTCAGGGGGACGTAGACGCGCATGGTTGCCGCTTTCGTGGTCGGAGAGCGTGGACAAGGGCTCCGCGGAGGTTCCCGGCAGAGCGGTGACGACCTCCCGAAGAGCCTTCAGGATACGTGCGGGCGTCCCCTTTCGAGTCCCTGCCCGGCCCGTCGGAGGCGTCCACCCACGTCCGGAAACTCACCCGGCACGCCCCCGCGGGCACGGGCTTCCGGCACCGCGGATCACCCGGATAAGCGAACATTCCGCGCCCTCGCCGCACCCCTCGCGCTTCCTTGCCGCCGTCGCCCGCGACCCCGTACAAGATCCCCAACCACCGAAGTTACCGCCCGGTACTCAGCGCACTCCATTGCACGGCACCGCACTGCACCGCACCGCACCGCTCCGGGCTCCACGAACGGGGATCTCCATGAACAAGGTCATGACCAGGTCGCAGCTCCGCCCCAGCACCCGCCCGCCGGCGCGCCGCGACTCCCGCCGCCCCGGCGGCACCCCGCCCCGCACCCCGGTCACCGGAACGCCCCGCGCCACCGCCGACGACGGCCGCCCGCCGGGCTCCCCGAACGGCACCTCCCGCACCGGGCCCACGGACAACCGCCCACCGACGGCCACAGCACCCCCCACGGCCGCCGCGACCACCCGCATCGGCACCCGGCCAGGCAAGTCCGGCGGCACCGCCCCGGAGCCCCGCACAGCCGCCGCGCCCGCTCACCCCCGGACCGGCACCAACGCCTCGCCGGCCCCGGCCCAGACGCCCCGCAGCCCCGTCCCCCAGCTCCACCCCACCGACCACATCGCCGAACTCCTCGTGCTGGTCCTCAGCGGTCAGCGCCCCGTCCACTCGATGCTCCGGCACACCGTCGGCCGCGCCTACGACGAACTCGCCTCGCTCGCCGAACGCGGCCCCCTCCGCGCCCGCGGCACCCGCCCCGTGGTCCGCGACATCGGCTACTACGTCCCACGCCCCGGCGCCTTCGAGGCCTTCGCCCGCATCGGCGCCGGCGACCAGCTGCGCGCCATGGCCTTCCGCGTGGAACAAGGCCGGGACCGCCGCTGGCGCTGCACCGCGGTGGAACTGGGCGGCCCCCGCGACCACCTCACGGGCCACCACTGACTCCCCCACCGGTACGCCGAAGGGCCGGGCCACCCCAGGTGACCCGGCCCTTCAACCGGCTACAGCGTCGCAGACACCGTCACTTCTTACGACGACGCCCACCACGCGACTGCTTGCGCCGCTCCGCGCGCGTGAGGCCGTCCGCCTCGGAGCGCACCGGCTCGTCGTCGTCGGCGAACTCGCCCTCGACGACACCGCCCTCGCCGTCCACGGTCGGCGCGGAGAAGTGCAGATCCCGGCGCTGGGGGGCGTCGAGGCCCTTGGCGCGGATCTCCGGGCGGGCGCCCGCCTGCGCCGGCACCGCGTCCTGCTTGTCCAGGGACGGCTTCTCGTCCTCGACCGGGACCTCCTCGACCTGCTGCTCGACCTGGACCTCCAGGTTGAACAGGTAGCCGACGGACTCCTCCTTGATGCCCTCCATCATGGCGGTGAACATGTCGAAGCCCTCGCGCTGGTACTCGACCAGCGGGTCCTTCTGCGCCATCGCGCGCAGGCCGATGCCCTCCTGGAGGTAGTCCATCTCGTAGAGGTGCTCGCGCCACTTGCGGTCCAGGACCGACAGCACGACCCGGCGCTCCAGCTCACGCATGATCTCGGAGCCGAGCTGTGCCTCACGGGCCTCGTACTGCTCGTGGATGTCGTCCTTGATGGACTCGGAGATGAAGTCGGCGGTCAGGCCCGCGCGGTCGCCGGCCGCGTCCTCCAGCTCCTCGACGGTGATCTTCACCGGGTAGAGCTGCTTGAAGGCGCCCCACAGCCGGTCGAGGTCCCAGTCCTCCGCGAAGCCCTCGGCGGTCTCGGCGGCGATGTACGCGTCGATGGTGTCGTCCATGAAGTGCTGGATCTGCTCGTGCAGGTCCTCGCCCTCCAGGACGCGGCGACGCTCGCCGTAGATGACCTCGCGCTGGCGGTTGAGGACCTCGTCGTACTTCAGGACGTTCTTGCGCGTCTCGAAGTTCTGCTGCTCGACCTGCGACTGGGCGGACGCGATCGCGCGCGTGACCATCTTGTTCTCGATCGGCACGTCGTCCGGCACGTTGGCCATGGACATCACGCGCTCGACCATCTGGGCCTTGAACAGGCGCATCAGGTCGTCGCCGAGGGACAGGTAGAAGCGGGACTCGCCCGGGTCGCCCTGACGGCCGGAACGACCGCGCAGCTGGTTGTCGATACGACGCGACTCGTGCCGCTCGGTGCCCAGCACGTAGAGGCCGCCGAGGTCCTCGACCTCTTCCTTCTCGGCCTTCACGGCGAGCTCGGCACGCTCCAGGGCGGCCGGCAGGGCCTGCGCCCACTCCTCGATGTGCTCCTCGGGGTCGAGGCCGCGCTGCCGCAGCTCCGCCTCGGCGAGGTCCTCGGGGTTGCCGCCGAGCTTGATGTCGGTACCACGGCCGGCCATGTTGGTGGCCACGGTCACGGCGCCCTTGCGGCCGGCCTGGGCGACGATGATCGCCTCTCGGTCGTGCTGCTTGGCGTTCAGCACTTCGTGCTGGACACCACGCTTGCTGAGCTGCTGCGAGAGGTACTCGGACTTCTCGACCGAGGTGGTGCCGACGAGGATCGGCTGGCCCTTCTCGTGCTTGTCGACGATGTCGTCGACGACCGCCTCGAACTTGGCGACCTCGGTGCGGTAGATCAGGTCCGACTGGTCCTTGCGGATCATCGGCTTGTTGGTCGGGATCGGGACGACGCCGAGCTTGTAGATCTGGTGGAACTCGGCGGCCTCGGTCATCGCCGTACCGGTCATGCCGCACAGACCGGGCTGTTCCTTGCCGTCGTGGTCGTGGCGCTTGTAGAGGCGGAAGAAGTTCTGGAGGGTGATCGTGGCGAGCGTCTGGTTCTCGTCCTTGATGTCCACCCCTTCCTTCGCCTCGATCGCCTGGTGCATGCCCTCGTTGTAGCGGCGGCCGGCGAGGATACGGCCGGTGTGCTCGTCGACGATCATGACTTCGCCGTCCATGACGACGTAGTCCTTGTCCTTCTTGAAGAGCTCCTTGGCCTTGATGGCGTTGTTCAGGTAGCCCACCAGAGGCGTGTTCACCGACTCGTAGAGGTTGTCGATGCCCAGCCAGTCCTCGACCTTGGCGACACCGGCCTCGTGGATGGCGACGGTGCGCTTCTTCTCGTCGACCTCGTAGTCGCCGGTCTCCTCGATGCCCTTGAGGGGGTTGCCGGCCTCGCCCTTCTTCAGGCGGGTGACCAGCTTGGCGAAGTCGCCGTACCACTTGGTGGCCTGGTCGGCCGGGCCGGAGATGATCAGCGGCGTACGGGCCTCGTCGACCAGGATGGAGTCGACCTCGTCGACGATGGCGAAGTTGTGGCCGCGCTGGACGAGCTCGTCCTTGGACCACGCCATGTTGTCGCGCAGGTAGTCGAAGCCGAACTCGTTGTTCGTGCCGTACGTGATGTCGCAGGCGTACTGCTCGCGGCGCTGGGCCGGCGTCATGTTGGCGAGGATGCAGCCGACTTCGAGGCCCAGGAACTTGTGGACCCGGCCCATCATCTCGGAGTCGCGCTCGGCCAGGTAGTCGTTGACCGTGATCAGGTGAACGCCCTTGCCGGACAGCGCGTTGAGATAAGCGGGCAGGGTGCCGACGAGGGTCTTGCCCTCACCGGTCTTCATCTCGGCGACGTAACCGAGGTGGAGGGCGGCGCCGCCCATGATCTGCACGTCGTAGTGGCGCTGGCCGAGGACGCGCTTGGCGGCCTCGCGCACGGTGGCGAACGCCTCGGGGAGCAGGTCGTCCAGGCTCTCGCCGTCTTCGTAACGCTGCTTGTACTCATCGGTCAGGGCTCGCAGCTCGGCGTCGGAGAGGTCGACGAAGTCCTCTTCGATGGAGTTGACCTGGTCCGCGATGCGGTGCAGCTTGCGCAGGATCTTGCCTTCGCCTGCACGCATGATCTTCGAGAGGACGGACACGGGGGTTGGTCTCCTTGCCGGTCGGGCCTGGGACGGTCGGTTTCCATTGGACTTGACTGAGCAACGGCCATCGTAAGCGAGGACATGGCCACGCCGGGAGCCTGCCGGGGACGCCGACCGTCCGCTGCTTCAAATCTCCGTCAAAGGGGACAACGGCCGGGGGTCGTGGATGGTGCCGCGTTCCACCGACGAATTGCGCGAAAGGTGACGGCGCGCTCACACACCGCAAAAAGATGGCGCTCGTCGTGAGTCCCCGAGCAGAATCGGCCGATGGAACCCGTCACGCTCACCACCGGCCGCCTCGTGATGCGCACGGTCGGCCCGCCGGACACCGACGCCGTGTACGAGGCCGCCCAGGACCCCGAGATCCAGCGCTGGACGACCATCCCCTCGCCCTATCTGCGCGAGCACGCCGAGAGCTTCACGGACCAGCTCGTCCCCGACGGCTGGACGAACGGCTCCATGTTCACGTGGGGCCTCTTCCTCCCCGAAGGGGAGGAACTCGTGGGCATGCTCGGGCTGTCCATGCGCTCCATGAGCGCGGCCGAGGTCGGCTTCTGGGGCACGAAGGAGCACCGCGGCAAGGGGTACGTCACCGAGGCCGTCCTCGCCGCGTCCCGCTGGGCCTTCACCCGGCTGTCCATCGACCGCGTGGAATGGCGCGCAGAGGTCGGCAACCGGCCCTCGCGGGCGGTGGCGGAGCGCTGCGGCTTCACCGTCGAGGGCGTCCTGCGCTCCGGGATCGTGCACCAGGGCGTACGCCGGGACTGCTGGGTGGGTTCCCTGCTCCCGTCGGACCTGGGGCTGCCGTCGACGGCGCCGTATCTGCCGGCGCGCGTGGAGCTGTCGTAGTGATCGCGCAGCTCAGGCCCCGTTGTCAGTGCCACCGCCTATCGTCCCCCGTATGACGAGCCCGCGTCCCTCGACCGAACTGACCGCCGACGAAGCCCGCCGCATCGCCCTGCGCGCCCAGGGCTTCCTCGGCACCCCCGACCGCCGGGCCGGTGTCCGCGGCGTCCTGCGCCACCTCGGCGCGGTCCAGCTCGACACCATCTCGGTCCTCGCCCGCTCCCACGAGCTCATCCCGTACGCCCGCCTGGGAGCGGTCGGCCGCAAGACCGTCGAGAACGCCTACTGGACCGAGACCCACGCCTTCGAGTACTGGTCCCACGCGGCCTGCATCCTCCCCATCGAGGAGTGGCCGCACTTCGCGTTCCGCCGCCGCGCCTACCGCGACCGCCCGCACTGGCACCACGACCTCCCCGAGGGCACCTACGAACAGGTCATCAAGCAGCTCCGCGCCGAAGGCCCCCTGACGGCCACGGAGCTGGGCGGCGCGAAGAAGACCAGCGAGTGGTGGGACTGGTCGGGCACCAAGGTCGCCGTGGAGCGCGCGCTCATGTACGGCGAGGTCGTCTGCGTGGAGCGCCGCGGCTGGAAGCGGGTGTACGACCTCGCGGAGCGCGCCGTCCCCCAGGCGCTGCTGCACGACGAGCTGGACGACGCCGAGTGCCTGCGCCGTCTGGTCCGCCTCGCCGGTCAGTCCCTCGGCGTCGGCACGCGTGCGGACATCGCCGACTACCACCGCCTCAAGGCCGAGCAGGTCGACGCGGTGATCGCCGACTCCGGCCTGGTCCCGGTCACGGTCGAGGGCTGGGGCAAGCCCGCCTGGGCCGACCCGGAGGCCCTGGCGACTCCGCCGCGCGGCCGCCACCGTACGACACTGCTGTCGCCGTTCGACTCCCTGATCTGGGAACGCGCGCGGACGGAGCGGATCTTCGGCTTCACCCACCGCCTGGAGGCCTACGTCCCCAAGCCGAAGCGGATCCACGGCTACTTCGCGATGCCGGTCCTGGCCGGCGGCCGTCTCGTCGGCCGCGTGGACCCCGCGCGGGAGGGCCGCACCCTGGTGGCCCGGCAGGTCACGCTGGACGGCCCGAAGGCGGTCCCGGCGGTCGCCCAGGCCCTGGTCGAGGCGGCGAGCTGGGTGGACTGCACGGACGTCCGCGTGGAGCGGGTGGACGCGCCCGAACTGCGCGCACCCCTGACCAAGGCGCTAGCGGATCTCTAGGATCTTCTCCCGCATCGCGTAGACGACGGCCTCCATCCTGGAGTGCAGCTGAAGCTTCTCCAGGATGTTGCGCACGTGGTTCTTCACGGTGTTCTCGGAGATGAACAACTCCTTGGCGATATCGCGGTTGTTCATTCCGGTGGCGACGAGTTTGAGCACCTCCAGCTCGCGGTCGGTGAGCCGCGGCGCGGGCACGAGCCGCCGCTCGTCCGTCCGCTGGATCATCGACTTGAACTCGGTGAGCAGCTTCGACGCCATGGACGGGCTGATCTGCGACTGCCCGTCGGCGACCGCGCGAATGGCGGTGGCCACCTCGTCCGTGGAGATCTCCTTGAGGAGATAACCGGTCGCGCCCGCCTTGATCGCCTCGTAGAGGTCGGCCTCCTCGTCGCTGATCGTCAGCATGATGATCTTCGCGCTGGGAGCCACCTCCTTGATGGAGGTGCAGGCCTCGATACCGCCTCGCTTGGGCATCCGTACGTCCATCAGGACGATGTCGGGCAGCAGGTCGGCGGCCTTGTCGACGGCCTCGGCGCCGTCGCCCGCCTCGCCCACGACCTGGATGTCCTCCTCGGCCGCGAGCACGATCTCCAGTCCCCGCCGAAAGAGGGCATGGTCGTCCACGACCAGGACACGGATCGGCTCCTTGCGTGGTGAGCCGGTGTCCGGGCCCAAGTCGGTGACGCCGTCGCCGGCATCTCCGTCCTGCATCGGTCCGAAGCTGTCCGCCATCGTTCCTCCCCCTGAAGGCTGTGGCTGGTCCTGTGCCATCGCCAACCCAAGGCAACGGCCCAGCGGTTGGGCCGGTGCGGCCATGATTTCATGCCCGGACGACAGCGCGGTGACCGAGCGGGGCGCGAAGTGGTCGCACACCGGTGCCCCTGGGGGCGCACACGCGCTCCAGGGGCACCGGCTCAGCCGTCAACAGGGCGGTCAGCCACCCAGCGTGCCACCGGCCGCGGGGGGCTGCGCCTGGGCGACCATCGGGTCCGTGCTGAGGTGGATCACGCCGTAGTCGTAGGCGTGCCGTCGGTAGACGACACTCGGTTCCTTCGTCTCGGAGTCGACGAACAGATAGAAGTCGTGGCCGACCAGCTCCATCTCGTACAGAGCCTGGTCGAGGGTCATCGGGGAGGCGACGTGGGTCTTCTCGCGGACGATGAGGGGGCCTTCGCCCTTCACTTCCAGCGAGCCGATCTTCTTGGTGGGGACGCCGTCCGGCTCTTCGTCATGGACGGGCACGCCGTTGCCGTTGAGGGTGGCCGCGCCCGGGACGTGGTCGGCGACCTCGGCTGCCGAGATCCGGCGGGCACCGCGGCGTGAGTAACGCTTGTCGTGCTGCTTGCGAAGGCGGGCGTCCAGCTTTTCCGCCGCCAGGTCCAGCGCCGCGTACGGATCGCTTGCCGCCGCCTCCGCCCGGATCACCGGACCGCGGGAGCGGAGCGTGATCTCCACTCGGTCACAGCGGTCGGCTTGTCGGGGGTTGGGCTCCTTGGACACCTCGACGTCGAGGCTGATCACCTTGCCGTCGAGCTTCTGGATCTTCTCCAGCTTCAGCTTCTCGGCCACGTGCTTGCGGAACCGCTCGGGCACCTCGGTCTTGCGGCCCTTGACGACGATGTCCACGCAGAACTCCGTTCCCGGATCGCTCCGCTGCGACGGCGGAGCATCTCCCTTTTGCACCAGGCTCCGGTGAGTCCCGGAACCTCGGACTCGGTGACTTCCACCTCCTCCCCCGCGGGCAAGATCTCCACTCCACCAGCGCGGGTGATTGTGAAAAACCCGCAGCACGGCAATCGGATATGAGAGGCGTGGCCTGGGCCTTTCCTCACAACCGAACATATCTCGCCCGGACGGATGTCGTCACCCTCTACCGCGGCGTACCTCCGTTCAGGTGAATTGGTTCTCTCATTACCTGCAACGATGCAAGTTCACTGTCAGTTCCGGTTTATTTCGAAGGCATCCGGCGACGCGGCGACCACGGCCGCGCAGATGACGTCACCGAGACCCGCACCCCGCATTCCCGCCGGTCCTGCCTGCTCATCCACTCTCTCCGCCACCGATCCGCCCCCTCCCCCTCTGCCTTCCCGACCCACAGCCCCGTACACGGCAGTCACACCACTTCCACACCCGTCCACCCCTCTGCCCCGACCCCGCACAACCGCCTCTCCCCCATACGCGCGCCTCCCCCCGAACCCCTCAACCACCCCGGCATCCGACTCGGCCACCACCGCACGCACGGCCCGCGCGGCCTCCGCAAGTGAGGCCCCCGTCGTCATGACGTCGTCGACGAGCACGACCGGGCCCCCGAGCAACAGCCGCCCACCGCCGGGAACGACCGAGAGCGCGCCGGCGAGATTGTCCAGCCGCTCCCGGGAGTTGAGCCCCGCCTGGTCGGCCACTCCGCGCCGCTGCCGCAGCACCGAGAGGACCCGCGCCGGCACCCCGCCCCGCCGCAGCTCCGCAGCCGCCGCCAGCGCGATCCGCCGCGCCGGGTCATGCCCGCGCGCCGCCACGGCCGTACGCGAGGACGGAACGGGCACAAGCAGTACCACCCCTGCCGCGGCCCCCACCCCTTCGGCAGCCCCGTCCCCCGCGCCACCGCCTGCCCTCGCCGCTGCACCGACGGCGTCCCCCTCGCCCGGGCCCCCACCCGGCCTCGCGAGGCCCTTGCCGACGCTTCCTGGAAGCCCACCAGGCGCACCAGGGACCATCGCTGCCGAAACGTCCCTGGGCACCCCATCGCCCCAGCGCCCACGACCCTCCCCACCAGGACGCACCGAGGCCCCACCATCGCCTCCGGGCAGGCGGATCTCAGCCTCCGCACCGCACCCGGCCGGACGCCCGCCATCCCGCCCGGCCAAACCCTCTCCAGGCCCCTCCCAAGGCCCCTGCCCCCGCGTCTGCGCCGCCCGCAGCCCCGCCCGGACCGATCCCGCCAGAGCCGCTCCCAAAGGCCCCGCAAGCGCCAGCGCGCCGCGTTCCTTGTGGGCCAGCAGCACCGCCCGCACCGCGTCGGCATACGGCGCCGCCGCATGCACCGCCGGCAACCCCGCCGGCTCCGGCACCGGTCTCACCCGGCGCGGTGCGTTCCCGGTCAGGACGGTGCGGCACTCCGGGCAGAGCACCGCGCGAGGCGTCCCGCAGCCCCCGCACTCGGCCGGCAGCACCAGATCCTTGAGGTCCCGCCACCACCCCCGCATGCCCACCACTGTGCCAACGCCCGAACCCTCCGACCACCCCTGTGGATAACTCACTGTGGACAACCCGCCACGGCGCGCACAGGCACGTCAGATCAGCAGGTCGGGTCGGGTCGGGTCAGGCCAAGGCCAGGCAACGCTTCTGCGCACCCGGCCCCTCCCCCGCTACCCGGGATAAACCGGCGCCGTCCCGTCCTTGACCACCTGCTGCCACTTCGACCCCGACGACAGCCGGACGATGCCGTCCTCGTCGGAGTACGCCACCAGCGGCAGCTGCTCCTCCTCGGACGCGGCGAGGGCCTTCACCCCCGTCAGCGCGGCGGGCGGCGCCCCCACCGGAGTGGAGCCGTCGACCTGGACGTACGCCATCTGCTGCACGCCGCCGCGCTCGCGCCCGACCAGCACCAGGCGGCTGTCACCCGCCCAGGACATCGCGGTGACCTCCTCCAACTGCGGTGTGACGGAACGCGGTTCGACCACGGACACGGCACCCTCGTCCGTCTTGTCGTCCCGTTCGACGCGCCCGATGTAGAGGGATTTCTTGCCGTCCTTCTCCACAATGAGCGCGACCCGCACGCCGTCGGCGGCCAGCCGCACCGCGTCGACACGCCCGTCCAGCCCCGGAGTCGAGACCTCGATCGGCTCGCCCGCGCCGTCCTTCAGGAACAGCAGCCGGGGCCGGTCGGGATCACGGTCCGCCACCCACAGGTTGCCGTCGCCGTCCCAGCTGGGCGTGGTGAGACGGTCCTTCTGCGTCTTGCCGTCGCTGTGCAGCACCGGATCGCCGAGGGAGGCACCCGACACCAGCGACCCGACGTACAGCTCACTGCCGTCGAGCGTGACCCCGGCCGCCATCCGCTCGTCCCGCGACACCGCGGCCGAGCGCAGTTCCTTGGCCCCCTCGCCCAGCGCACCGGGCACCGGCGTCACGTCCGGACTGGTGCTCTCGCTCGGCAGCCGCACGAGCCGGTGCTTGCCGTCGAGGAAGTACTGGTACTCGTTCTTGCCCACCCCGTGCACCACGGCGTTCTCGGCGTCGCTCGCCGTGGCCGTGCACAGCTGTGTGCCGTCGGAACCCTGGAGGGCGACCTCGTCCACGCCCGTGGGAGTCAGATCCCGCAGCGTGAACAGGAGTTGCGCGGCCATCTCCTGGCACCTGCCCGCACCGACCCGGTTCGCCCTGGCGTTCAGCGGCACCGTCAGTCTGTTCTGCTCGTCGGGCGTCAGCGAGGTGACGCCCTTGCGCAGCTCCAGCTCCGTCCCCGTGGGGAAGCTCGACCTGACGACCTGGTCGAGCCAGCGCGAGGGACCCGCGAGCAGCAGCCGTACCGTCTGCGTCATCGGGTCGACCTTCTTGCGGATGTACACGGGGTCGGCGACGGCCACCGGCTGCCCGCCCGTGGCGGACGGCGTGTTCGAGGCAAAGTAGTACTTGTTGACCGACGTGTAGTTGCGCAGGAAGTCCGACTTGCCCATGACGACACCGGGCGGCGGCGCGTCGATGCGCCACTGATGGCTCTTCTTCTCCCGGATGAGGTGCAGCGGCTTGTCGTAGGTGCCCGCGGCGGGCGCGTACGTCTGCTCGCCGTCCACGGTGGCGACCTTGTCGCCGTACAGCCGGAACGAGGACTCGGACTGCGTGTCCCGGCCGTTCACTCCCTCCGGAGTCGCCCCCGGCCCCTCCTCCAGCACCGTGAGCGACGCCTCGGGCTTCCACAGCTTCGCGGCGTCGCCGGTCAGATACTTCCTCGCCGTCTCGAAATGGGGATCGTCGCTGGTTAGCGCCTCAAGAAAGCCGTCCACGATCTCCCTGGCCCCGGCGTTCTCCCGGGGCTCCTGCGCGAAGACCCGCACCTGAGTGTCCTGCCGGGGCGTGGACTCCACGTCGCGCAGATCCCCGCTGTCCGGCATCGAGGCGCACCCCGCCAGCAGTACGGCACCGCAGACGGCGTACGCCACCGTGCGCTCCGGCTTCCGCCGCCGGCCGCCCCCCACACGGTCAGCGCCCACGGCTGGCCTCCCCTTGCTTGCTGCGGTCCTCCGACCCGGTCTTCCGGGCCTCGGGCGATGGCGCGTCCGCCGAGGACGCCTCCTGCGGGGGCGCTTCCGGGCCGCCCGCGCTGTCGTCCGCCGGGCGTGCGCCCCCGGTGGGCCGCGGCACCACGCGCGCGCCGTTGCCCGGCAGCGCGGTGGGGTCGGCGGTGGGGGGAGCGGCGTTCAGCCGGGGCGCGAGCGGCGACCGCGCGGGCGCCTGTTCGCCCGCCGGCTGCACCGGTACGGTGGCGCGCTTCTCCCCGTCGCCCGCCCCGCGCGGCAATCCGGCGTCATTAAGTCCACGGTTACGACGTGAGTCCTTGGGTTCCAGCGGTATCGGCGAGCCCCTGAGCGGCTCGTCCGCGGTCCGCGGCAGCGTCAGCCGGAACTGCGATCCACCGCCGGGCTCACCCCAGGCCTGGAGCCAGCCGCCGTGCAGCCGCGCGTCCTCCAGGGCGATGGACAGCCCCAGACCCGTACCGCCGGTGGTACGCGCGCGTGCCGGGTCGGCCCGCCAGAAGCGGCTGAACACGCGCGTGGCCTCGCCGGGCTTGAGCCCGACGCCGTAGTCGCGCACCGCGACCGCGACCGCCCCGCCCGCCGAGGCGAGCTTGACGACGACGTCCTTGCCCTCGCCGTGCTCGACGGCGTTGACGACGAGGTTGCGCAGCACCCGCTCCACGCGGCGGGCGTCGGCCTCGGCGACGACGGGCTGCTGGTCGCCCAGCACCTGTATCCGCGTGCCCTTGCGCTCGGCGAGCGGCGCCGCACCGCTGACGACCCGCTGCACGACCTCCCGCAGATCGATCGGCTCCGCCTCCAGCGCCGCCGCGCCCGCATCGAACCGGCTGATCTCCAGCAGGTCGGCGAGCAGCGACTCGAACCGGTCCAGCTGGTCGGCGAGCAGCTCCGCGGAACGCGCGGTCACCGGATCGAAGTCCTCGCGCGCGTCATGGATGACGTCCGCGGCCATCCGTACGGTGGTCAGCGGCGTCCGCAGCTCGTGCGACACGTCGGAGACGAACCGCCGCTGCATCCGCGACAGGTCCTCCAGCTGCTGGATCTTCAGCTGAAGGTTCTGCGCCATCTTGTTGAAGGCCTCACCCAGGCGGGCGATGTCGTCCTCACCGGTGACCTTCATACGTTCCTGCAGGCGCCCCGCGGAGAGCCGCTCGGCGATCCCGGCCGCCATCCGCACCGGCGTGACGACCTGCCGCACCACGAGCCAGGCGATGGCCCCGAGAAGGACGACGACGAAGAGCCCGGCGGTCGCGAGCGTCCCCTTGACCAGGCTCAGCGACTTCTCCTCCTGCGTGAGCGGGAAGAGGTAGTAGAGCTGGTACGGGTCGTCGTTCGGGTCGTCGACCTGCTTGCCGATGATCAGCGCCGGCTGCGACTCGTCGCCGTTGGTGTAGTGGATGCGGGTGTACTTCTGGGCCGCCAGGCTGCTGTCGCTGTCGACGCGTTCCCGCAGGTCCTCGGGGACGCTGGCGGTGGGGTCGACCCCACCGGAGGCACGCGAGCCGCGACCGCCGCTGTCGTCGCCGACGGCGGGCAGCGTGACGACGTCGAAGGCGCCCTGGCCGCCGCTGGAGAGCGACTCCACCAGGTCGCCCATCCATGAGCTGACGTTCTGGTTGGCGCGGTCGTCCGCGCCGTCGTCCCCGCCAGCGGTGAACGCCGTGTCGGCCTTCTGCTTGGCCGACGCGAAACCGCCGGTGGCCTGGCTCTGCGAGGCCTTCACCTTCGCGTCCAGCAGGCCGTTGCGCACCTGGCCGATGACGACGAATCCGAGCAGCAGGACGACACCGAGCGACATCAGCAGGGTCGTGGCGACGACCTTGAGCTGGATGTTGCGCCGCCACAGCCGCATGACGGGCAGCAGCGGCCGCCGCACCCAGCGCATGAACAACCGCAGGACAGGGCTGCCCTGGACGCCGCCCTGGAGCAGCCCGCCCTCGAAGAAGCGCTCCCACCGGGAGCCTCCCGGCTTGCCCCCGACAGGCCGCCCCGTACTCGCCCCGGTCCGTCCGGGCGACGAAGCGGCACTGTCTCCGGACATGTCAGCTGGGTCCTGCCTTGTATCCCACACCACGGACGGTCACCACGATCTCCGGCCGCTCCGGGTCCTTCTCGACCTTGGAGCGAAGCCGCTGCACGTGCACATTCACAAGCCGGGTGTCGGCGGCGTGCCGGTATCCCCACACCTGCTCGAGCAGCACCTCGCGCGTGAACACCTGCCACGGCTTGCGCGCGAGCGCGACCAGCAGGTCGAACTCCAGCGGCGTCAGCGCGATCGACTGCCCGTCCCGCTTCACGGAGTGCCCGGCCACGTCGATGACCAGGTCACCGATGGCGAGCTGCTCCGGTGCCGGCTCCTCCGACCTCCGCAGCCGCGCCCGGATCCGGGCGACCAGCTCCTTCGGCTTGAACGGCTTCACGATGTAGTCGTCGGCGCCGGACTCAAGCCCGACCACCACGTCGACGGTGTCGCTCTTGGCCGTCAGCATCACGATCGGCACGCCCGACTCGGCCCTGATCAGCCGGCACACCTCGATGCCGTCCCGCCCGGGCAGCATCAGGTCCAGCAGCACGAGATCGGGTTTGCTCTCCCGGAACGCGGCCAGCGCCTTGTCGCCGTCAGCTACGAAAGACGGCTCAAAACCTTCACCACGCAGCACAATGCCGAGCATCTCGGCCAGTGCGGTGTCGTCGTCGACGACAAGGACTCGTCCCTTCATAAACGACATCATCCCATTCTCATAACAGTGGCGAAGGCAGTGGTGAGATAGCTCACCGGCCAGTGACCTTAGTCGTACCGGCCACTCACTGTCTGCCCACGCTGCGAGTGATCGCCCGGCTACCCGCCGAGAGCCTCCACGAGGAACACGAACACACCCGCACCGAGCACGGCGAGAACGACGAGCGCCACCACCAGCAGCGAGCAGCACGAGGCGAGCACCACCATGCCCCAGGCCCCGCGTACCGCCCGCCGGTACTCACTGTCGTCGTCCCAGCCCCGCTCCGCCACGCGCCTCCCCCTCACGCCCAAAACCCCCGCCCCCGCTGAAAGGGGAAATCGGCCCCTCTCAGCCGATCGTCACCTGCCGTGCCCTCCCGCACAGCTCCGCCAACGCCTCGGCCGTCACCGGCGACACCGTGCCCTCCTCCGTGACGATCGCCGTCACCAGCTCGGGCGGCGTCACATCGAACGCCGGGTTGTACGCCTGCGTCCCCAGCGGCGCCACCGGCACTCCGCCGCCCGCGCCCGTCACCGGCGCGTGCGGCACCGCGACCTCGGTCACCTCGAACCCGGGCCGCTGCTCCACCTCGATGGACGCCCCGTCCGGCGTGTCCGTATCCACCGTCGTCAACGGCGCCACCACGATGAACGGCACATGGTGGTACCGCGCCAGCACCGCCAGTGGATAGCTCCCCACCTTGTTCGCCACCGACCCGTCGGCCGCGATCCGGTCCGCCCCGATCAGCACCGCGTCCACCTCCCCCGCCGCGAACAGCGAGCCCGCCGCGTTGTCGGTGAGCAACGTGTACGCCATACCGGTGCGCGCCGCCTCGTACGCCGTCAGCCGGGCGCCCTGCAGCAGCGGCCGTGTCTCGTCCACCCACAGCCGCCTGAGCCGCCCCGCCCGCTGCGCGGCCAGCGCCACCGCGAACGCCGTCCCCTCACCGCCCGACACCAGCGAACCGGTGTTGCAGTGCGTGAGAATCCGGTGCCCGCCGCCGGGCAACAGCTCGTCCAGCAGCGCCAGCCCACGCTCCGCCATCCGCGCACTGGCCTCGGCGTCCTCCCGGTGCAGCGCCCGCGCCGCGACCAGCGCCGCCACCGCGGCCTCCCCGGCGTCCCCGCTCCTGGCCAGCCCGGCCCGGTACGCGGCCTGCGCCCGGCGCACGCCGACCGCCAGATTCACCGCGGTGGGCCGGGCCCCCGCGAGCGCGTTCGCGGCGTCGTCCACGTCGAAACCGCGCGCGGCGGCGAGCGCGACCCCGTACGCGCCCGCGATCCCGAGCAGCGGCGCCCCGCGCACGGCGAGCGACCGGATCGCCTCCACCAGCGCCGGCGCATCCGTACAGACCAGTTCGACCTCCTCTGCCGGCAGCCTCGTCTGGTCCAACAGGACCAGCACGGGCCCCTCTGGTGGCTCCTCCCAGCGGATCGCCGGTATCCCGGTCGGCCGGTTGTCCTCGCCGGATTGCGCGTACTGATCAGCCATGCGATCAGTCTGCCCCGTATCCGGCGGACAATTGAAGGTGTGCAGCCGATACCGCGGCCGGTCCCCCGGTGACCACCCCATGGCACGATGGCTGCCAACCTGCCGCCGCGACCGCGGACGGGCACCGTGAAGGAGCGACGATGAAAGACACTCCGGGCTGGGCCTCGCCCGGATCTGCCCCGTCCGACGGGCAGGAGCCCGGTGCCTCCGGCCCTGCCGACCCGGCGGACCGCCCCGACCCCGCGCAGCAGCCGGGCCAGGACCCGCAGGGCTCGAAGTGGTCCAAGGAGCAGCCGCCCCCCGCGCAGTGGTCCGCCCCGACCGGCCCCCCGGCCCCCGGCCAGACCCCGCCACCCCCACCGCCCGGCCCGGGCTGGGGCAACCGCCCCCCGTCCGGCCCCAACGGCCCCGGCGGATACGGCGGTTACGGCGCCCCCGGCGGCGGCTGGGGCAGCGGCTGGGGCGGTCCGCCGCCCGCGGCCAAGCCCGGCGTGATCCCGCTGCGCCCCCTCGGCGTCGGCGAGATCCTCGACGGCGCGGTCTCCACCATGCGCACCCACTGGCGCACCGTCCTGGGCATCTCCCTGACCGTCGCGGTCGTCACGCAGATCCTCGTCATCCTCCTCGAGGGCCTGGTCTTCAACGACGCCAGCACCGAAGCCCTCGACGACCCCAGCGCCACCCTCGACGAACTCACCCGGGCCATGGGCGACGCCATGCTCAGCTCCGGAGTCGTCTTCCTGATCTCGCTGATCGGCACGGTCGCCGCGACCGCCCTGCTCACGACCGTCACCAGCCGCGCGGTCCTCGGCAAGTCGGTGACCACCGGCGAAGCCTGGCGCGACGCCCGCCCGCAGGTGGCCAAGCTGTTCGGCCTGATCCTCCTGCTGCTGCTCATCGCCCTCGGCGTCGTCGCGGTCGGGATCCTGCCCGGCATCCTCGTGGCCATCGCCGGATCGGGTGACGCGGGAGCCGCCCTCGCGGGTCTCGGCGGCCTCGGCGCCGGCTTCGTCGCCCTGTGGCTGATGATCCGCCTCTCCCTCGCCTCGCCCGCGCTGATGCTGGAGAAGCAGGGCATCGTCAAGTCGCTGAGCCGGTCCAACAAGCTGGTCCGCGGCTCCTGGTGGCGCGTCTTCGGCATTCAGCTGCTCGCCACGATCATCGCCAACGTCGTCGCGTCGATCGTCGTCATCCCCTTCACCTTCCTCGCCGCCGCCCTCAGCGGAGACGGCTTCACCGGATTCCTCAACAGCGGCGGCGACCTCGGCTGGACGTTCCTCGTCGTCAGCGGGATCGGCTCGGTGATCGGCGCCATGATCACCTTCCCGATCACGGCCGGCGTCACGGTGCTCCTCTACATCGACCAGCGCATCCGCCGAGAGGCCCTCGACCTCGAACTGGCCCGCGCGGCCGGCGTCCAGGACTACGGCTCCGGCACCCCCGGCCCCACCGCCGGAGGCTGATGCGGTGAGCCTGACGGGGGGAGTTCTCACATCGGTACCGCTGCTGTCCCGCACGGTCCTGCGCGTCGGCGACACCGTCATGCTGTCGTCGGCGCGCTCCGGCGACGAACCGCCGGTGACCGTCCCGCGTGACCCCGCGCGCGAGACGGCTCGACGCGAGCTGTCCAAGCGCATGTACCACGAGAACGACCCCAGTTGGTTCCAGCGCGCCCTCAACGCCTTCTGGAAGTGGGTAGGCGAGCTGTTCGACACGGCCGCGACCGCGACCCCCGGCGGAGCGCTCGGCCTGGTCGTCATCGTCCTGGCCGTCCTCGCGGTCCTGGGCGCCCTGTGGTGGCGCCTGGGCACCCCACGCCGCGAACCCACCTCCGCCGCCGCCCTGTTCGACGACCGCCCCCGCAGCGCCGCCGAACACCGCGCGGCCGCCGAGGCACACGCCGCCCAGGGCCACTGGAACCAGGCCGTCCAGGAACGCATGCGCGCCATCGTCCGCGCCCTGGAGGAACGCGCCCTCCTCGACGTCCGCCCCGGCCGCACCGCCGACGAGGCCGCCGCGGAAGCGGGCCGCGCCCTGCCGTCCCACACCGACCGACTGCGCGCCGCCGCCGGGGACTTCGACGACGTCACATACGGCGGCCGCAGGGCGAGCGAGCAGTCGTACCGACGCATCACCGAACTCGACCGCGACCTCGAACGCACCAGGCCCCAGCTCACGAGCAGCATCCCCAGCGCGGCCCACAACACCCGCCAGGGAGCCGCCGAATGACCACCGAGGCCACGCTCCCGCCCACCTCGGTCTCGCCCACCGCACGCCAGGTCTGGACCCGCTCGCGAGGCATCGCGCTCGCCGCCGTCCTCCTCGTGGCCGCGGCCGTCACCATCGCCGTGATCCGCTCCGACGCCCGCCACGGCACCCTCGACCCGCGCTCCGTCGACGAGCTCGGCAGCCGCGCCGTCGCTGAACTCCTCGCCGACCGAGGAGTGTCCACGCGCGTGGTCACCACCCTGGACGAGGCACGCACCGCCGCCGGCCCGGACACCACGCTCCTGGTCGCCGTCCCCGACCTGTTGACGCACCGTCAACAGACCCTGCTCCACTCGTCGACCACCACCTCCGGCGGCCGAACCGTCCTCGTCGCCCCCGGCAGCTGGTCCGTCGGCCGGCTCGCCCCCGACGTCACCGCGGACCCCGCCACCAGCATCAGCTCGACCCTCGATCCGGACTGCGACCTGCCCGCCGCCAGGCGCGCCGGCGCCGCCGACACCGGCGGCATCCGCTACAGCACCACCCACCTCGAAGCCGACGCCTGCTACCCCAGCGAACGGCTGGCCACCCTGCTGCGCATCCCGGCGACCGGAGGCGGCGACACCGTCGTCCTCGGCGCGCCCGACATCCTCTACAACGACCGTCTCGACGAGCAGGGCAACGCCTCCCTCGCCCTCCAACTCCTCGGCTCCCGCCCCCATCTGGTCTGGTACCTCCCCTCACTCTCCGACACGTCGGCCACCGGCGCGGACGACGAACGCGGCTTCTTCGACCTGCTCCCCGCAGGCTGGAAATGGGGCACACTCCAGCTCTTCATCGCCGCAGCCCTCGCCGCCCTGTGGCGGGCACGCCGACTCGGCCCCCTGGTGCCCGAAAGACTCCCCGTGGCGATCCGCGCCTCCGAAACCGTCGAAGGCCGCGCCCGCCTCTACCGCAAGGCCAACGCCCGTGACCGCGCGGCCACCGCTCTTCGCTCCACCACCCGCACCCGCCTCGCCCCCCTCGTAGGCGTCCCCGTCACCCAGGCGCACGCCCCCGAGGCCCTGCTCCCCGCCCTGTCCGCCCACCTCCGCGGCGACGGACAGACCCTGCACGCCCTCCTCTTCGGCCCGCCGCCCAGCGACGACGCCGCCCTCGTCTCCCTCGCCGACCAACTCGACGCCCTCGAAAGAGAGGTACGCCGTCCATGATGGCCCCGACCACTGACAACGCCGGGTACCCCGGGGACCCGAGCGCCGCCCGGGCCTCCCTGGAGGCCCTGCGCGCCGAGATCGCCAAAGCCGTGGTCGGCCAGGACCCCGCCGTCACCGGCCTCGTCGTCGCACTCCTGTGCCGCGGACACGTTCTCCTTGAAGGAGTCCCCGGAGTCGCCAAAACGTTGCTCGTCCGCGCTCTCGCCTCGGCCCTCGAACTCGACACCAAGCGCGTCCAGTTCACCCCCGACCTCATGCCGAGCGACGTGACGGGCTCCCTCGTCTACGACACCCGCACCGCCGAGTTCTCCTTCCAGCCCGGCCCGGTCTTCACCAACCTCCTCCTCGCGGACGAGATCAACCGCACGCCCCCCAAGACCCAGTCGTCCCTCCTCGAAGCGATGGAGGAACGCCAGGTCACGGTCGACGGCACCCCCCGCCCGCTCCCCGACCCGTTCCTCGTCGCGGCGACACAGAACCCGGTCGAGTACGAGGGCACGTACCCCCTCCCCGAAGCCCAGCTGGACCGCTTCCTCCTCAAGCTCACGATCCCCCTCCCCTCCCGCCAGGACGAGATCGACGTCCTCACCCGGCACGCCGAAGGCTTCAACCCCCGCGACCTGCAAGCCGCCGGCATCCGCCCGGTAGCAGGCCAGGCAGACCTCGAAGCAGCCCGCGCAGCAGTCGCCAAGACAACGATCTCCCCGGAGATCACGGCCTACGTCGTCGACATCTGCCGAGCCACCCGTGAATCCCCCTCTCTCACCCTCGGCGTCTCCCCCCGCGGCGCCACCGCCCTCCTCGCGACCTCACGCGCGTGGGCGTGGCTCACCGGCCGCGACTACGTCATCCCGGACGACGTGAAGGCCCTCGCCCTCCCCACCCTCCGCCACCGCGTACAACTGCGCCCGGAGGCCGAGATGGAAGGCGTGACAGCCGACTCCGTCATCCACGCGATCCTCGCCCACGTCCCCGTCCCCCGCTGATGGCCCTCACCGGGCGCGCCGCCCTCCTCGCGGCCCTGGGCTCGATCCCCGTAGGCATCTGGGACCCCGGCCTCACGGGCCTCCTCGCCGTGAACGCCCCCCTGGCGGTGGCCTGCGCCTGCGACTTCGCCCTCGCGGCCCCCGTACGACGCCTGGGCCTGACCCGCTCCGGCGACACCTCCGTAAGGCTGGGCGAGACGGCCGAAGTGACACTCACCGTCACCAACCCCTCAGACCGCCGTCCGCTCCGCGCCCACCTGCGCGACGCCTGGCCCCCCAGCAGCTGGCTCCCCGGTACCGAGGTCGAAGCCTCCCGCCACCGCCTCACCGTCCCCCCGGGCGAACGCCGCCGCGTCACGACCCGCCTGCGCCCCACCCGCCGAGGCGACCGCCAGGCGGACCGAGTGACGATCCGTTCCTACGGCCCACTGGGCCTCTTCTCCCGCCAGGGCACCCACAAAGTCCCCTGGACGGTACGCGTCCTGCCCCCCTTCACCAGCCGCAAGCACCTCCCGTCCAAGCTCGCCCGCCTCCGCGAACTCGACGGCCGCACCAGCGTCCTCACCCGCGGCGAAGGCACAGAATTCGACAGTCTGCGCGAGTACGTCCCCGGCGACGACACCCGCTCCATCGACTGGCGCGCCACAGCCCGCCAGTCCTCGGTCGCCGTACGCACCTGGCGTCCCGAACGCGACCGCCACATCCTCGTCGTCCTCGACACCGGCCGCACCTCCGCAGGCCGCGTGGGCGACGCCCCACGCCTCGACGCCTCCATGGACGCGGCCCTGCTGCTGGCAGCGCTCGCCTCCCGAGCCGGCGACCGCGTCGACCTCCTCGCTTATGACCGCCGCGTCCGCGCCCTGGTCCAGGGCCGCACGGCGAAAGACGTCCTCCCGTCCCTGGTCAACGCGATGGCCACACTCGAACCGGAACTGGTCGAAACAGACGCACGCGGTCTTACGGCCACTGCACTCAGGACGGCCCCCCGCCGCTCCCTGATCGTGCTCCTGACCACTCTCGACGCAGCTCCCGTCGAGGAGGGCCTGCTCCCCGTCCTCTCCCAACTCACCCAACGCCACACGGTTCTCCTGGCATCGGTGGCCGACCCCTACGTCTCCCGCATGGCGGCTTCACGCGGAAACACCGACGCCGTCTACGAAGCCGCGGCTGCCGCACAGGCACAAAACGAACGTCATCGCACCGCAGACCAACTCCGCCGACACGGTGTGACCGTCGTCGACGCGACCCCCGATGATCTGGCGCCGGCACTCGCGGACGCATACCTGGCTCTCAAGACAGCGGGACGCCTGTAATCCAGAACTGAAAGGGACCAAAAAGGAGGGCTTCCAGGCCCTCCGGAAACACAAAAAGGCCCACGCCTAATGGCGTGGGCCTTTTCTAAAATTT
>NZ_KQ948424.1:0-407542 GCF_001514065.1 Streptomyces antibioticus
CTGTGAGAACACCCCGCTCCGCGAGGGCAGCGAGGAATACCTCAACTCGGAGAAGTACCAACTCCGCCCCCGCGACTGGGAGACGGCCGACACCATCGCGCCCCTGATCACCCGCCTCAACACCATCCGCCGGGAGAACCCGGCCCTGCGCCGACTGCGCGATCTCCACTTCCATCACGCGGACAAGGAAGAGGTGATCGTCTACTCGAAGCAGAGCGGCTCGAACACGGTTCTGGTGGTCGCCAACCTCGACCCTCACCACACCCAGGAGGCCACGGTCTCGTTGGACATGCCGCAACTCGGCCTGGAATGGCACGAGTCGGTGCCGGTGCGCGACGAGCTCACCGGCGAGACCTATCACTGGGGCAGGGCGAATTACGTGCGTCTCGAACCGGGCACTCGTCCCGCGCACATCCTCACCGTCCTGCGACCGTCCACCCCGCAGATCGGAGGGTCACCCACAACATGATCGTCAACGAGCCCGTCCAGGACACCTTCGAGGACACCCCGGCGAAAGACCGGGACCCCGACTGGTTCAAGCGCGCCGTCTTCTACGAAGTGCTCGTCCGCTCCTTCCAGGACAGCAACGGCGACGGCGTCGGCGACCTCAAGGGCCTCACCGCCAAGCTCGACTACCTCCAATGGCTGGGCATCGACTGCCTGTGGCTGCCGCCCTTCTTCAAGTCACCGCTGCGCGACGGCGGTTACGACGTCTCCGACTACACCGCCGTCCTCCCCGAGTTCGGCGACCTCGCCGACTTCGTGGAGTTCGTCGACGCCGCCCACCAACGCGGCATGCGCGTCATCATCGACTTCGTCATGAACCACACCAGCGACCAGCACCCGTGGTTCCAGGAGTCCCGCGCCAACCCCGACGGACCGTACGGCGACTACTACGTCTGGGCCGACGACGACAAGCAGTTCCAGGACGCGCGGATCATCTTCGTCGACACCGAGGCGTCCAACTGGACCTTCGACCCCGTCCGGAAGCAGTACTTCTGGCACCGCTTCTTCTCCCACCAGCCGGACCTCAACTACGAGAACCCGGCGGTCCAGGAGGAGATGATCTCCGCGCTGCGGTTCTGGCTGGACCTGGGCATCGACGGCTTCCGGCTCGATGCGGTGCCGTACCTGTACCAGCAGGAAGGCACCAACTGCGAAAACCTTCCGGCAACCCATGAGTTCCTCAAGCGGGTCCGCAAGGAGATCGACGCCTCCTACCCGGACACGGTGATCCTGGCGGAGGCGAACCAGTGGCCGGAGGACGTCGTCGACTACTTCGGCGACTACAAGTCCGGCGGCGACGAATGCCACATGGCCTTCCACTTCCCGGTCATGCCGCGCATCTTCATGGCGGTGCGCAGGGAGTCGCGCTACCCGGTCTCGGAGATCCTCGCCAAGACCCCCGCGATCCCGCAGAACTGCCAGTGGGGCATCTTCCTGCGCAACCACGACGAGCTGACCCTCGAAATGGTCACCGACGAGGAACGCGACTACATGTGGGCCGAGTACGCCAAGGACCCACGGATGCGCGCCAACATCGGCATCCGGCGCAGGCTGGCCCCGCTGCTCGACAACGACCGCAACCAGATCGAGCTCTTCACGGCTCTGCTGCTCTCCCTGCCCGGCTCGCCGATCCTCTACTACGGCGACGAGATCGGCATGGGCGACAACATCTGGCTCGGCGACCGCGACGCGGTCCGCACCCCGATGCAGTGGACACCGGATCGCAACGCAGGTTTTTCGTCCTGTGACCCCGGACGGCTCTATCTGCCGACCATCATGGACCCGGTCTACGGCTACCAGGTCACCAACGTCGAGGCGTCGATGTCGTCGCCCTCCTCGCTGCTGCACTGGACCCGCCGCATGATCGAGATCCGCAAGCAGAACCCGGCGTTCGGACTCGGCTCGTACACCGAACTCCAGTCGTCCAACCCGGCGGTGATCGCGTTCCTGAGAGAGTACGAGGACGATCTCGTCCTGTGCGTGCACAACTTCTCCCGCTTCGCGCAGCCCACCGAGCTGGACCTGAGCACGTTCAACGGACGGCACCCGGTGGAGCTGTTCGGCGGGGTGCGATTCCCGGCCATCGGCGAACTGCCGTACTTGCTGACGCTGGCGGGGCACGGCTTCTACTGGTTCCGGCTCCGCAAGGACGCCGCCTGAGAGACCCGGCGGGGCGGTTGTTTCCCTGTTTCCACCGCCCCGCCCTGGGCACGCATCAGTAACACCCCGCCCACCCGGGGAAAGGACGCGACGCCATGTCGGAAGCTGTCATCCGTACTGCCACGACAAGCCCGGGCCTGCTTGCGTCACTCGATCCGCTCCTGCGGGAATGGCTGCCACGGCAGCGCTGGTTCGCCGGCAAGGGCCGCCCGGTCACGGGATTCACGCTGGTCGCGGCCACCGAACTGCTGCCGGCCGACCGCAGGCTGGGCCTCTACCACCTGCTCGTCCAGGCCCATCAGCCGGCCGCCCCCTGGGACTGCTACCAGCTCCTCATAGGCGTGCGCGAGGCGCTGCCACCCCATCTCGCGCCCGCGCTGATCGGACATGTGGAGGAGGGCCCGCTCGCCGGACGGACGGTGTACGAGGCCCTGCACGACCCGAGGGCCGCCGAGGTGCTCCTGGAGGCGCTGCGCTCGCAGGCCCGCATCGGCGGGCTCCGCTTCGAACGGGACCCCGGGCAGGACATCCGGGCCGGTCTGGTGCCCCGCGTGATGACCGCCGAGCAGTCCAACACCTCCGTCGTCTACGGAGATACGTTCATCCTGAAACTGCTCCGCCGGATCGTGCCCGGCGTCAACCCCGACCTGGAGCTGCCGCTGGCGCTGGCCCGCGAAGGCTGCCCCCGGGTGCCCGCACCGACGGCGTGGCTGAACGCCGAGCTGGACGGGGAGTCGTACGTCCTCGGTGTGCTGCAACCCTTCGTGCAGGGCGCGGCGGACGGCTGGGAGCTGGCGCTGCGCGAGCTGGCCAAGGGCGAGGACTTCAGCGCGGAGGCGCGGGCGCTCGGGCGGGCCACCGCCGAGGTGCACACGGCACTGGCCCACGCGCTGCCCTCGGTGACACTCGGCGCCGCGCAACTGCGGCTGCTGGTCGACGGCATGGTCGAGCGCCTCGACGCGGCCGTCCAGGCGGTGCCCGCGCTGACGCCGTACGCGCCCGGGCTGCACTCCGCGTTCAGCGCGCTGGCCGACCTGGCCGCGGAGGGCCGTACCTGGACCGCGCAGCGCATCCATGGCGATCTGCATCTCGGCCAGTGTCTGCGCTCGCCGACCGGGCAGTGGTCGCTGATCGACTTCGAGGGCGAGCCGTCGAAGCCGCTGGCCGAGCGGCGGATGCCGCAGCCGCCGGCCCGGGACGTCGCCGGGATGCTCCGCTCCTTCGACTACGCCGCGCTCTCGGCCGACCCTCCGGCGCCCGGCTGGGCGCACGCCTGCCGGGCCGCGTACTGCTCCGGATACGCCGAGGTCAGCGGCTCGGACCCGCGCACCGACCCGGTGCTGCTGCGCGCGTACGAGACGGACAAGGCGATCTACGAGGTCGTCTACGAGGCCAGGCACCGCCCGGACTGGCTGCCGGTGCCGATGGCGGCGATCGAGCGGTACGCCACATCCGACCTGATCTGACTTCACGTTCGCCGAGGAGGCTCCCCCGTGACTCCGCCCACGCCCAGCGGATCGGACCCGAAGAAGAAAGCGACAGCGAAGAAAGCAGCAGCGAAGAAAGCGCCGGCCGAGAAGGCGGCCGTGAAGAAGGCGACGGCGAAGAAGGCGGTCGTGAAGGAGGCGGCGGTCAAGAAGGAGGCAGCCGTCAAGAAGGCGGCCGTGAAGAAGGCGGCGGCGAAGAAGGCGACCCCAAAGGAAACGACGGCCAAAAAGGCGGTCGCCAAGAAGGCTGCGGCGAAGAAGACCGTCACGAAGGCCAAGAAGACCATCGCCCCGGCACCCGCCCCCCTGCCCGAGACGCCCGTCTCTCCCGCCCTCGACGCCCACGACCGCGACCGTCTCCTCTCCGGCACCCACCACGACCCCCACGCGGTCCTCGGCGCTCATCCCGTGCCCGGCGGCATCGCCTTCCGCGCCTTCCGGCCGTACGCACTCTCCGTCACCGTCCTCACCGGCACCCAGCGCGCCGAGCTGCACGACGACGGGGACGGGTTCTTCAGCGGCCTCCTCCCGCTGCAAGAGGTCCCCTCCTACCGGCTCCTCGTGACGTACGAGGGCTCGGAGCAGGAGATCGAGGACGCATACGGCTTCCTGCCCGCCCTCGGCGAGCTGGACCTGTATCTGATCGGCGAGGGGCGGCACGAGCAGCTGTGGACGGCGCTCGGCGCCCAGCCGATGACCCACCAGGGCGTGACCGGCACCCGCTTCACGGTGTGGGCGCCGAACGCCCGCGGGGTCAGCCTGGCCGGCACCTTCAACTTCTGGGACGGCACCGGCCATCCGATGCGCTCACTCGGCGGCTCCGGTGTCTGGGAGCTGTTCGTGCCCGGCATCGGGGAGGGCGAGCTGTACAAGTTCGCGATCACCCGCCCGGACGGTTCGAAGACGCTGCGCGCCGACCCACTGGCCCGCCGCACCGAGGTTCCGCCGGCCACCTCGTCGATCGTGGACGCCTCCCACCACGAGTGGCAGGACGAGGCGTGGCTGACGCGGCGCGCGGAGACGCCGGCCCACGAGGCGCCCTTCTCGGTGTACGAGGTGCATCTGGCCTCCTGGCGGCCGGGCTTGACGTACCGTCAGCTCGCCGAGCAGCTCCCGGCGTACGTCAAGGACCTGGGCTTCACGCACGTCGAGCTGATGCCCGTCGCCGAGCACCCCTTCGGCGGCTCCTGGGGCTATCAGGTCACCGGCTTCTACGCCCCGACCGCCCGCCTGGGCACACCGGACGACTTCAAGTACCTCGTCGACGCCCTGCACCAGGCCGGGATCGGCGTCCTGATGGACTGGGTGCCGGCCCATTTCCCGCGGGACGACTGGGCGTTGGCGGAGTTCGACGGACGGCCGCTGTACGAGCACGAGGACCCGCTCCGGGCCGCCCACCCCGACTGGGGCACGCTGGAGTTCGACTTCGGCCGCCGTGAGGTGCGCAACTTCCTGGTCGCCAACGCGGTGTACTGGTGCGAGGAGTTCCACATCGACGGGCTGCGCGTGGACGCGGTCGCCTCGATGCTCTACCTCGACTACTCGCGCGAGCCGGGCCAGTGGACGCCCAATGTGTTCGGCGGCCGGGAGAACCTGGACGCGGTGGCGTTCCTCCAGGAGATGAACGCGACCGTGTACCGGCGGGTCCCGGGCGTCGTCACCATCGCCGAGGAGTCCACGGCCTGGGACGGGGTGACCCGGCCGACCGAGAGCGGCGGGCTGGGGTTCGGGCTGAAGTGGAACATGGGCTGGATGCACGACTCGCTCGACTATGTCCAGCACGAGCCGGTGCACCGCAAGTACCACCACCACGAGATGACCTTCTCGATGGTGTACGCGTACAGCGAGAACTACGTCCTCCCCATCTCCCACGACGAGGTGGTGCACGGCAAGCGGTCCCTGGTGTCGAAGATGCCGGGTGACTGGTGGCAGCAACGCGCCAACGAGCGGGCCTACCTGGGCTTCATGTGGGCCCACCCGGGCAAGCAACTCCTCTTCATGGGGCAGGAGTTCGCCCAGGGCGCGGAGTGGTCGGAGGCGCACGGTCCCGACTGGTGGCTGCTGGACCCGGCGTACGGGGCGGAGCCCGATCACCGGGGCGTCCGGGACCTGGTCCGTGACCTCAACATCGTCTACCGGCACACCCCGGCGCTGTGGCAGCGCGACACCACGCCGGACGGTTTCCAGTGGGTGGTCGGTGACGCGGCGGACGACAACGTCTTCGCGTTCCTGCGCTACGACGCCGAGGGCACGCCCCTGCTCGCGGTCTCCCACTTCTCCCCCGTCGTCCGCCACGACTACCGCCTCGGCGTCCCCGACGACATCCCCGCCTGGCACGAGACCCTCAACACCGACCTCGGCAAGTACGGCGGCAGCGACGTCACCAACCCGGACGCCGTGAAGCCGGAGGCCACCCCGTGGCACGGCCGCCCGGCCAGCATCCAGCTGACGCTTCCGCCCCTGTCCACGGTCTGGCTACGGCCCGCGTAGCCGCGAGCGGCGTTCTTTGTAGGGTGATCGGGTCGATGTCTGTGCTCCACGGGGGAATCGAGAGCTCATGCGATCCGGAGGCAAGCGCGGGGCGGCCGCGGCCGCCCTGCTCTGCACGCTCGCCGTACTGCTGCTGGGCGCGTGCGGGAACCAGGTGGCCGGGCGGGGCGGCACCGCACCGGCCGAGTGGACGCTGGGGGCGCCCACGACCTCCCAGATCACCGGCGCCGAAATCGGCGCCGATGGACGCACGGTGACCATCGACGTGGAGGTGCCCGGCGGCCCGAAGCCCTGTGTGCGCGACCTCAAGGCGAAGCTCACCGAGGTCGTCACGAAAGACACCGTGCCGGTCCAGATCACCTTCAGCTCGCCGGACTCCGGCTGCCCGAAAACCGTCACGGGCAAGGCCCGGGTCAAGCTCCCCGAGCCCCTGGGAGACCGCCGACTGGCGGTCGGCTACCCCGCCGCCCTCTTCACCGCCCAGGGCGCGAAGCCGCCGGCCCTGCGCCTCTGCGGCGACCTGGGCTGCACTCCGCCCGCCACCGGCTGCACCTCAGCCTCGTACGAGCAGGCGATCAAGGCCGTCGACATGCCCACGCACACCTCCAGCGACGCGGAACACTGCGACGGCAAGTGGCTGGTCCTGGACCTCTCCTGGCGCACCGGCCCGGCCTGCGACGACCCGGCGGACAGCGCGTGCACGTCCCGGCTCGGCGACCGCTGGTTCTACCGGGCCGAGAAGTCGGGCTGGAAGCCGTTCTTCCGTACGACGGAAGGGGGCTGCCAGGCCGTGCGGGACAGGGAGCCGGCCTTCCCGACCGCCCTGTGCGCGTCCCTGGAGCCCCTCGATCCGTCCCTGCACCCGACCTACTCCCCCACTCCCACGGCGAGCCCGTCCTCCTGATCGGCGAGCGCCTTGGGCAGCCGCCCGGTGTGCAGCACCCCCAGCCGCTGCGTGGCCCGGGTCAGCGCCACGTACAGGTCGCTGGTCCCGTACAACCCCGGCTCGACCACCAGCACGGAGTCGAATTCGAGGCCCTTGGACTGCCGCGGGTCGAGGAGGACGACGGTCCGCGTGAGGTCGGGTTCGGCGCCCGCCGTCACTCCGTCCAGCCGGGCCGCGAGCCTGCGGTGCAGATGGCGCGGGGCGATCACCGCGAGCCGGCCCTCGGCGGGGGTCAGCTCCCCGACCGCCTTGGCTACGGCGCCGGGCAGGTCGTCGGTGGCGCGGACCCAGGGCCGTACCCCGGTCGAGCGGATGGAGCTCGGCGGTTCGAAGTCCGGGTTCTCGGCCCGTACGACGGCCGCCGCGAGGTCCATGATCTCGGCGGGGGTGCGGTAGTTGACGCCGAGCCGGGTGTGCTCGAAGCGGTCCTCGACGTACGGCGCCAGGATGTCCGACCAGGAGCCGACACCGGCCGCCTCCGCCGTCTGGGCCGGGTCGCCGACCAGGGTCATCGAGCGGGTCGGGCTGCGCCGCATGAGCAGCCGCCAGGCCATCGGCGACAGCTCCTGCGCCTCGTCGACGATGATGTGCCCGAAGGCCCAGGTCCGGTCGGCCGCCGCGCGCTCGGCGGCGCTGCGGTGGTCGTCCTCCTCCTGCCGCTCGGCGAACCGCTCGGCGTCGATGATGTCGTGCGCCGACAGCACCTCGGAGTCCTCGTCGTCGATGTCCTCGAACTCATAGGTGCGCGAGGCGTACGACACGTCGAGGACGCCCTGCGCGTACGCCACCTGCGTCTCCCGCTCGCGCTCGGCGCGGGCCCGGGCCACCCGCTCGTCCACGCCGAGGAGTTCGGCGGCCTCGTCGAGCAGCGGTACGTCCGCCACCGTCCAACTCCGGGTCACCGGGCGGCGGATGGCGGCGGCGTCCTCGTCGGGGAGGTAGCCGACGGGGTCGGCGAGGAAGTCCGCGACCAGCCGCTGCGGGGTCAGCCGGGGCCACAACTGGTCGATGGCGGCCCACACTTCGGGGTTCTCGGCGATCTCGTCGCGGATCTGGGTGATGTCGGCCGGGTCGAGGAGGCTGCTGCCGTCGTAGGGGTCGGTTCCGACCCGCTCCGCGTACAGCTCGGTGAGGGTGTTGAGGATGTGGCCCTCGAAGTGCTCGCGGGCCACGTTGTGCGGCAGCCGCGCGGCCCGGGTCTTCTCCCGCGCCATCTTCACCAGACCGTCGTCGAGCATCAGGACCTCACGGTCGTGCTCGATCGCGATCACCGGGTCGGGCAGCGCCTGCCAGTCGCGTACGACGTCGGCGAGGACGTCCGCCATGTCGGCGCGGCCCTTCACGGCCGCCGCCGCGCGGGTGTCGGCGGCGGTCGCCTTCACGCCGGGGAACAGTTCGCCGACCGTCGCGAGCAGCACGCCGGTCTCGCCGAGCGCGGGCAGCACCTCGCCGATGTAGCCGAGGAAGGCGGGGTTGGGGCCGACGATCAGCACGGCCCGCTTGGCGAGCAATTCCCGGTGTTCGTAGAGCAGATAGGCAGCGCGGTGCAGGGCGACGGCCGTCTTGCCGGTGCCCGGGCCGCCCTCGACCACCAGCACACCGCGGTGCGGGGCGCGGATGATCTCGTCCTGTTCGGCCTGGATGGTCTGCACGATGTCGTGCATCCGGCCGGTGCGGGCGGCGTCTAGCGCGGCGAGCAGCACGGCGTCGCCGGTCGGGTCCTCGTGGCCGGTGCGCTCACGGTCGCCGAGGTCGAGGATCTCGTCGTGCAGGGCGGTGACGGTACGGCCCTCGGTGGTGATGTGCCGGCGGCGGCGCAGACCCATGGGGGTGTGACCGGTGGCCAGGTAGAAGGGCCGGGCGACCTCCGCGCGCCAGTCGATGAGGACCGGGGTGCGTTCGGCGTCGTCGGTGCGCAGTCCGATGCGGCCGATGTGATGGCTGGTCCCGGACGTCAGGTCGATGCGGCCGAAGCACAGCGAGCCGTCGACCGCGTTGAGCGCGGCGAGCAGCCCCGACCGCTCGGCGACCAGGATGTCCCGCTCCAGCCGGGCCTGCATGGGCGTGTTGCCCTGGGCGAGGGCGTCGGTGACTCCGGCCTCGGTGTCTCCGCGCAGCGCGTCCACGCGGGCGTACAGGGTGTCGATGAATTCCTGCTCACCGCGAATTTCATCGCTGTTTGACAATTCCACTCCCACGCAGATATACTGTGCCTACTGAACTTCTCCGCGACTCAATTCCCATAAAGTCGCGAACCATTGAGTCTAAGCAAAAGAATCCCCCCGGCGCAATTGCCGAGGGGAATTTTTTTGGTTATGAGAAGTCAGACGACGTCGGCCAGTTCCTCCAGCAGCCGTCGCTTCGGCCTGGCCCCCACCATGGACTTCACCGGCTCACCGCCGCGGAAGACCATGAAGGTGGGCATCGACAGCACCTTGTAGGCGTTGGTGGTCAGCGGATTGTGGTCCACGTTCAGCTGCACCACCTTCAGGCGGCCGGCCTCCTCCGCGGCGAGCGCCTTCAGCACCGGGCCCATCTGCCGGCACGGCGGGCACCAGTCCGCCGTGAACTCCACCAGCACCGGCAGTTCGGCCCCGATCACCTCGGCCGCGAAATCCGCGTCCGTCACATCCGTCACGCCGTCCGTCGCCTGCATCACAGCTCCTGCCCTCCCAGTTCGCACAGGGGCTCCTCGCCCCCGGCCGTGGCCAGCCGCACGCCGATCTGTGCCCGGACGGCCTGGAGCTCGCCGATCAGCTCGTCCAGCTCCGCCAGCTTGCGCCGGTAGACGTCGAGCGAGGCAGGGCAGGTGTCCCCCTCGGGATGCCCGGCCTGGAGGCACTCCACGAAGGGCCGGGTCTCCTCCAGGTCGAACCCGAAGTCCTGCAACGTCCGGATCTGCCGCAGCAGCTTCAGATCGCTCTCGTCGTACGTCCGGTATCCGTTGCCGCCCCGCCGGGCGGGCAGCAGTCCGCGTGACTCGTAGTACCGCAGCGTCCGGGTCGTGGTCCCGGCCCGCGCGGCCAGCTCGCCGATTCGCATGTCCACGAACGTAATCCTTTACGCCGACGTCAAGGCAACAGCGGTTTCCGCTCCACGGGAGAGGTCAGCACGATCGAGGTGGTGGTGCGCCCGAGGGCGGAGACCTCTTCCAGCACCTCCTCCAGGTGGACGGTGTCCCGGACGGCGACCTTGAGGATCCAGCAGTCCTCACCGACCGCATGGTGCACCTCGATGATCTCCGGGCGCTCGATCAGCTCCAGGGTCCTCGGGTGCTTGAGGTTGTAGCCACCGTGCGGGTTGACCCGGATGAACGCCTGGATGCCGTAGCCGAGCCGGCCCGGGACGACATGGGCGCCGTATCCGCTGATCACGCCCGCCGCCTCCAGCCGGCGCACCCGCTCGGTGACGGCCGCGGGGCTCAGCCGCACCCGGCGGCCCAGCTCGCTCATCTTGATCCGTCCGTCGGTCTGGAGCAGCCGGAGGATCTCCCGGTCCAGCGCGTCGAAGGCCGCCGAGGTTTCGCTGGTGGCGGGTCGCGGATGCCGTGGTTCTTTTGGTGCCGCGGCCTGAACTCCCATGGTTACCCCTTCAGGACGTGGGTGTGCGCCAGGAGAATTATGGTCATGGAAAAGGCACGGGAGATACTGGTCATCGGCGGCAGCCGCTATTTCGGCAAGCGGCTCGTCACACGTCTGCTGGCCGCCGGGGACCGGGTGACGGTCCTCAACCGCGGCTCGTCGGCTCCGCCGCCCGGGGCGACGCATCTCGTCGCCGACCGCAACGACGAGACGTCCCTCCTGGCAGCGCTCGGCTCCCGCACGTTCGACGTCGTCGTCGACCAGGTCTGCTACACCCCGCGGCAGGCGGACATCGCGCGGCGGGTGTTCACGGGCCGTACCGGCCGCTATGTGATGACGTCGACGGTCGAGGTGTACGAGTACGAGGACTCCATCACGCCCGTACGGGAGGACGCCGTCGATCCGCTGACGGTGCCCGTCGATCTCGAACTTCCCTGGGAAGACCCGGAGTTCCTCGACGCCCACTACGGCGAGGGCAAGCGCCAGGCGGAGGCGGTCTTCGCGACCGACCCGGACTTCCCTTATGTGGCCGTCCGCGTGGCCCATGTCCTGGGCGGGGACGACGACTTCACAGGACGCCTGGAGCACTACGCCTCCCGCATCAGGGCCCGTGAGCCGATCGCGGTGCCGTTCTCCAACCAGCCCGCCACCTACATCCACGTCGAGGAGATCGCCGACTTCCTGGTGTGGGCGGTGGGCGAGGACTTCACGGGCCCGGTCAACGCCGCCTCCCACGGCCTGCTCACCACCGTCGACCTGTGCGAGGCGATCGTCGCGCAGGTGCCCGAGGGCAAGGTCGTGCTCCAGCTCGTCGAGGTCGGCGAGGTCTCGCCGTTCTCCTTCTTCCGCTCCTACGGCATGGACAACTCCCGTGCCACCAAGCTCGGTTTCACCTTCCGCGCCGCGCCGGCGTGGCTCATGGCGGCCGTGGCGGAGACGCTCGGGAAGGACGGCAACTGACATGCGGTACCGCACACTCGGGGACCTGAAGGTGAGCGCCGTGGGGCTCGGCGCGATGCCGCTGTCCATCGAGGGACGGCCGGACGAGGAACGCGCGCTCGCGACCGTGCGGGCGGCGCTGGACGCGGGCGTCACGCTCTTCGACACGGCGGACTCCTACCATCTCCCCGGCGCCGAGCCCGGCCACAACGAACGGCTGCTGGCCCGCGCCCTGGCCGGCGCCGACGTTCTCGTCGCCACGAAGGGCGGCCGGGGCCGGCCGGCGGACGGCAGCTGGACGGTCGACGGCGACCCGCGGCACCTCAAGCGGGCCGCCGAGGGCTCCCTGCGGCGGCTCGGCGTCGAGGCCATCGGCCTCTACCAGCTCCACAAGCCCGATCCCGCAGTCCCCTTCGAGGAGTCGGTCGGCGCACTGCGCGAGCTGCTCGACGAGGGCAAGATCCGGGTGGCCGGCGTCTCCAACGCGGCTGCGGAGCAGATCCGTACGGCCCGAGCGATCCTCGGTGACCGCCTGGTGTCGGTGCAGAACCGCTACTCGCCGGAGGTCCGGGACAGCGAGCCCGAGCTGCGGCTGTGCGCGGAGCTGGGGCTCGCCTTCCTGCCGTGGAGCCCACTGGGCGGCATCTCGCGCAGCTCGCTGGACGGGCCGTCGGGTCTGGCGGCCGCCGGGCACTTCGCCACCTTCCACGAGATCGCGGCCGAACGCGGGGTCAGCCCCCAACAGGTGGGCCTGGCCTGGCTGCTGGCGAAGTCCCCGACCGTGATCCCGATCCCGGGTGCGAGCCGTCCGGAGACGATCCGGGACTCGGCGGAGGCGGCGGAACTGGTGCTGAGCGGGGCGGAGTTGGCGCGGCTGGAGCGACTCGGTTAGGCGGCCGAAACTGCTTGGCCAGGCAACCGAAACCCCTTGGCAGGCAGCTGGAGCCGCTTGGCCGGCCCTCCAGGGCCTGTCCGGCGGATCATGCCGCGGACGCGGGGGTTGGCACGCCGCTTTCCCGCGACCAGATCGGCGGGTGAGCGGGGCAAAGGGACAGAGCGGGTCAGCGAGCCTCCGCGCCAGGGGGGCGCTTGCACGCGGGGGCGCCGGGCCCCGCGCTGCTGGCTCACCGGGCCTCGCCTCACCGGATCACCGGGCCACCGGGCCTCGCCTCACCGGATCACCGGGCCACCGGGCCTCGCCTCACCGGATCACCCGGCCTCGCCTCACCCCGTCACCGCGTCACCGGGAAGCCGCATCACCAGCCACCGCACCACCACCAAGTCACGTCACCGGGGAGTCGCGACCCCCGTCCACGGCTCCCCGGTGCGCCCCGCCCACTCACGCGCCGCGTCCGGCCGGCCGGTGAGCAGCAGGAGGAGGGCGGCGATCGGCCCCCGCAGCTCATCCCCGCTCCCGCGCGTCCACTCGATGTCGGTGGCGACGAGCCGCGCCTTCGGCAGGGGCCAGGGGCGCGGCGGGAGCCGCATGGTCCACACCCGCTCCGCGGCGGCGCGGGCGGCGGTCGGCGACACCGCCCGCTCCCGGCCCAGCGCGAGGGCGATGTCCTGGCCGTGGACGAGGAGGTCGAGCAGGGGTTCGTGCGGTGAGGTCGTGGGGGCGAGGCGCCGGGAGCCGATGATCGACCGCAGATGGCCGACGATCACGTCGGTGGGTGCCGCGGCCTCGCGGACGGCCGTGTCATGGATCATCCGGTTCCAGTTCCCGCGGGCGCGGAGCATCTCCCGTACCGCCTGCCCTCGGGTGATGCGGGCGGCGAGGGTCAGATGGGCGGCCACGTCCCGCACCCGCCAGTCACCGCAGCGCGTGGGCGTCTCCCACTCCTCGGCGCTCAGGCTCTCCAGCAGGTCCGCGAGGCTCGCGCGCTCACGGTCGACGACCTGCCACAACTCGTCGGTCTCCAGCATGACGCCCATGGGAATCACCCACTCAAGTGGTAAGCTTCTCTGACCAAATTAGTCAGAGTCTCTGACCACTGTCAAGCGATACCAGCCATACCGGCGACACCGAGGGAGCGTCGACGATGCCTGCGGAGAGCGAGCTCAACACGGGCGTGCTGCTGTTCCTCCCGTACCGGGCCCTGGAGAACCGAGTCTTCGCCGCGCTCGCCGAGGCCGGTTTCGACGACTTCACGCCCGCCCAGGCCCGCGTGATGCAGCGCATCGGCCCGAACGGCACGCGGCTGACCGAGCTGGCCGAACAGGCCCAGATCACCAAGCAGACCGCGGGCTTCCTGGTCGACCAGCTGGAGAAGGCGGGCTATGTGACCCGGATACCGGACCCGACGGACAAGCGGGCCCGGCTGGTGTGCGGGGCGGAGAAGGCGTGGGCGGCCAAGGAGGTGGCCGACGGGGTGGTGGCCGAGGTGGAGAAGGAGTGGGAGGAGCACCTCGGCAAGCGCCGCATGAAGCAGTTGCGCGAGGCCCTGTCACTGCTGCGGGAGATCACGGACCCGTGGGCCTGACTGGGCGGCCCCGGAAGGCACCTTCGCGGCTTCCTCGACCTCCAGCAGGGACGCGCTGCGGCGTTCCGCCTCGAAGGCACGGTGGCCGCCGCGCAGCCCGAACAGGCGCTTGGTGAGCAGGATGTAGAGCACGGCGAGGATGTTGAGGACCAGGGTGGCGATCTTCAACCAGCTGATGTGCTCGGTGAGTTCGTAGATCTCCAGGGGGAGGAAGGCGGCCGTGGCGACGACCGTCAGATACTCCGCCCAGCGCTTGGCGTACCAGAGCCCGACAGCCTCGACGAGTTCGATGAGCGCGTAGGCCAGGAGCAGCGCCGCGACCAGGACCAGGGTGTCGTGCTTGTACCCGAAGGTCTTCTGGAGGGTGTCGACGACCGGTGAATGGTCGAGGTCGTAGTGGAAGTGCCGGAAGACCGGGCGGAAGACGTCGAGATACTCGTCGAAGAGCCGGCGCACCGCGTCCTGGGAGTTGCTGAACTTCCACACGGCCGCCGCGACCAGCACGATGAACACGCCGCGCACGGCCCGCTCGATCGCGAGGAAGCGCAGTACGAACAGATCCCGCAGCACCTTGCCGCGCGGCACGAGGGGAGCTTCGGCGGCCGGCCCCGCCCCGTGCGGCTCGCCGAGCGCGAAGTCACCGCAGCGCAGACAGCGCCAGACCTCGCCGAGCGCGGTGTCGGCACGCAGCCGGATCCGCAGCCGGGGGTCGTCCGGCGCGTACGTCACATGCCCGCGCCGCGCGCAGGTGCGCCGGTCCCAGTCGATCGCCATCCCCCGTGCCTTCCCCGAACGCCGAACGCCGAACGCCGAACGCCGAACGCCGAATGAGCCTGCCGCGCCTGTACGGGGGCAGGCGCGGCAGGCTAGTGGGGGTGGGTAAGAGTTCGGTGAGTGATGACTCTTGTCGTGTTGGTGCCCGGGCGGCTGAACGGCGGGGGAGCTACTCAGCCGCCCGGAGTCTTGAGGCAGGGCCGCTGTCGCGGCAGTGAAGTTGTCGCGGCAGTGAACGCGTCCGGCGGGCCGGCTCAGGCCTTGGCGAGTTCCTTCTCGCCGCCCTGCTCGGGCAGCTCCGCGTGGACGTCGTCGCCGGCGCCGTCTCCGTCCTCGTCGAGCAGCGTCTTCTCGTCGAAGGGCAGCTGACCGGCGAGCACCTGGTCGACCCGGGCGCGGTCGATCTCCTTGGTCCAGGTGCCGATCAGGACCGTGGCGACGGCGTTGCCCGCGAAGTTGGTGAGGGCGCGGGCCTCGCTCATGAAGCGGTCGATGCCGACGATGAGGCCGAGGCCGTCCACCAGGGCGGGCTTGTGCGACTGAAGGCCACCGGCCAGGGTCGCGAGACCGGCACCGGTGACACCGGCGGCGCCCTTGGAGGCGACGAACAGGAAGAGCAGCAGCGGGATCTGCTCACCGAGCGACATCGGCGTACCCATGGCGTCGGCGATGAACAGCGAGGCCATGGTCATGTAGATCATGGTGCCGTCGAGGTTGAAGGAGTAGCCGGTCGGGACGGTGATGCCGACGACGGGCTTGCTGACGCCCATGTGCTCCATCTTCGCGATGAGCCGCGGCAGCGCGGACTCGGAGGAGGAGGTGGAGAGGATCAGCAGGAACTCACGACCGAGGTACTTGAAGAGCTTGAGGATGTTGAGACCCGCGATGACCCGCAGCAGCGCGCCGAGCACGAGGAAGACGAACAGGAAACAGGTGATGTAGAAGCCGACCATCAGCAGCGCGAGGTCCTTCAGGGCGTCCACGCCCGCCGAACCGACGACGGCGGCCATCGCACCGAAGGCGCCGATCGGAGCGGCCCACATCACCATGGCGAGAATCCGGAAGACGAGCCGCTGGATGTGCTCGACACCGCGCAGGATCGGCTGCCCGGTGGAGCCCATGGCCTGGAGCGCGAAGCCCGCGAGGAGGGCGATGAGCAGGGTCTGGAGGACCTCGCCCTCGGTGAAGGCGGAGACGAAGGTGGTCGGGATGATGCCGAGCAGGAACTCGGTGGTGTCCTTGGCCTCCGCGTCGACCTGGGCGTGGCCGACGTCCTTGACGGCGTCGGTGACGGCGAGGCCGGTGCCCGGGTCGAGGATGTTGCCGACGATGAGGCCGATACCGAGCGCGACCAGCGACATGACCATGAAGTAGCCGAGGGCGATACCGCCGACGGCGCCCACCTTGGCGGCCTTCCGTACCGAGCCGATGCCCAGGACGATCGTGCAGAAGATGATCGGCGAGATCATCATCTTGATCAGGCTCACGAAGCCGGTACCGAGCGGCTTCAGCTCGACGGCGAAGTCCGGAGCGACCATGCCGACGAGGATGCCGAGCGCGACCGCGACGATCACCGCGATGTAGAGATAGTGGGTCCGGTCCTTCTTGACCTTGACCTTGGGTGCCGTATCGGGTGATCCGGATGCTGCGGGGGTGCTGGCGGCCACGGCTGCCCTCCTTGACGTCTTCGTCGGCATACCGGCGTGCGGCTCACGTCCGGGCTGATTGAGGAATGCCGTGACTATCTCCCGCCCTGTGAGGGCGGTCACCCTTCCGTTCATTTAGTTCACACTTAACGTCGGAGGCACACTGACGACATGCGCATCCCCGTCCCTCGGCCCCGCAGCCTGGCCGCCCAGCTGTTCGCCATGCAGGCCGTGCTCATAGCGGTGCTGGTGGCGGGATACGCGCTGTTCACGTACGTCAGCGACCGCAGCCAGGCGGAGGAGGCGGCCGGCCGCCAGGCGATGGCGGTGGCGGGCGCGGTAGCGGATTCGCCGTCGGTACGACAGGCGATCCACACCCCCGACCCCTCGGCGCGGCTCCAGCCCTACGCGCTCCGCGTGATGCGTGACGCCGACGTCGACTTCGTGACGATCATGAACACGCACGGCATCCGCTGGACCCATCCGACGGAGTCGGAGATAGGCAAGAAGTTCCTGGGCCGGATCGGCCCCGCCCTGGCCGGCGACTCCTTCACCGAGACCTACAAAGGCACCCTCGGCCTCTCGGTCCGCGCGGTCACGCCGATCATGGAGAACGGCAAGGTCATCGGCCTGGTCAGCGCCGGCATCAAGGTGGAGGCGATCAGCAAACGGGTCCAGGGTCAGCTCACGGCCCTGCTCGGAGCCGCGGGAGGCGCGCTGGCGCTGGGCGCGATCGGCACGTACGCGATCAATGCCCGCCTTCGCCGCCACACCCATGGCATGAACGCGGCCGAGCTGAGCCGCATGCACGACTACCACCAGGCCGCGCTGCATGCGGTGCGTGAGGGGCTGCTGATGCTGGACGGCCAGTTCCGGGTGGCGTTGATCAACGACGGCGGGCGGGAGCTGTTGGGGGTGCCCGGGGACGTGGTGGGCCGGTCGGTGGCCGACCTGGGCCTTCCGGCGCCGCTGACGGGGGCGTTGCTGGCGTCGGAGCCGAGGGTGGATGAGGTGCATCTGGCGGCGGACCGGGTGTTGGTGGTGAACACCTCGCCGGTGTCGGGGGGTGAGCGGCGGGGCACGGTCGTGACGCTGCGGGATGTGACGGAACTGCAGTCGGTGATGGGTGAGTTGGACTCGGAGCGGGGCTTTACGCAGGCGCTGCGATCGCAGGCGCATGAGGCGGCTAACCGCCTCCACACGGTCGTGTCTTTGATCGAGCTGGGGCGGGCCGAGGAGGCGGTGGACTTCGCCACGGCGGAGCTGGAGTTGGCGCAGGCGCTGACGGACCAGGTGGTGGCGGCGGTGAGTGAGCCGGTGCTGGCTGCGCTGTTGCTGGGGAAGACGGCGCAGGCGAACGAGCGGGGCGTGGAGCTGGTGGTGTCGGAGGACAGCCGGCTGGATGACGGGTTGCTGCCGGCGTCCCTGCCCGCCCGGGACCTGGTGACGATTCTCGGGAACCTGATCGACAACGCGGTGGATGCGGCGCAGGGGAGTGTGGGGGCGCGGGTGACGGTGACCGCGTACACGGCCGGTGGCGAGCTGGTGCTGCGGGTTGCGGATACGGGGGCGGGGGTCGACCCGGCGCATGCGGAGGCGGTGTTCCAGCGGGGGTTCTCGACGAAGCCGGCGGGGCCGGGTGGACGGGGGCTGGGGTTGGCCCTCGTACGGCAGGCGGTTGCGCGGCACGAGGGGACGCTGTCGGTCGCGGAAGCGGCCGGGGGCGGGGCGGAGTTCGAGGTAAGGGTGCCGTTGTGGGGGGCTGGGGGTGTCGAGGGTGCGGGTGCCGGAGGTGCTGGGGACGCCGAGGGTGCGAAGACCGCGGGCATGGTCGAAGATGCGTCGACGACAGCCGCGGTACTGGCCGAAAACCGGCGTGCTGCGCGAGGCACCGGAGGCGACGCATGACGACCCAGCCACCGCCCATCCGCGTCCTGGTCGTGGAGGACGACCCGGTCGCCGCGGATGCGCATGTGATGTACGTGGGGCGGGTGCCGGGGTTCGTCGCGGTCGGCAAGGCGCACACGGGGGCGGAGGCACGGCGCCTGCTGGACCGGACGCCGGTGGATCTGTTGCTGCTGGATCTGCACCTGCCGGATGTGCACGGGTTGCAGTTCGCGCGGTCGTTGCGGGCGGCGGGGCATCAGGCGGATGTGATCGCGGTGACGTCGGCGCGGGATCTGACGGTGGTGCGGGAGGGGGTGTCGCTGGGGGTCGTGCAGTACGTACTGAAGCCGTTCACGTTCGCCACACTGCGGGATCGGCTGGTGCGGTACGCCGAGTTCCATGCGGCGGTGGGGGAAGCGAGCGGGCAGGACGAGGTGGACCGGGCGTTGGCTTCGCTGCGGGCGCCGTCGCCTGCGGCGCTGCCGAAGGGGTTGAGTGCGCCGACGCTTGAGCGGGTGACGGTCGCTCTGCGGGATTCCGGGGAGGGACTTACGGCTACGGGGTTGGCCGAGGTGGTGGGGATTTCGCGGATCACTGCTCGGCGGTATCTGGAGCATCTCGTGGATGCGGGGCGGGCGGCGAGGGCTCCGCAGTACGGGACTGTGGGGCGGCCTGAGTTGCAGTATCGGTGGGTTAAGGGGGAGTTGGGGCGTTAGGGGGTGGGGGCGTCGAGGTTGGCGGCCCAGGTGCGGGCTTCGGCGGCTTCGATGGGGGCGTTGGCGTGGGTGTAGGCGTCGGCGGCCTGGAGGTAGGCGGCGCGGGCCTCGGCGGGGCGGTGGGCTTCCTCGTGGGCGCGGGCCAGGTTCTGCAGGGTCTGCCCCTCGCCGTACCGGTCCTCGAACTCCCGGCAGATCTCCAGATCCTTGCCATACGCCTCGATCGCCTCCCCCGCCCGGTCCGCATCCTGCAGGGCGGCGCCGAGGTTGTTCCACGCCATGCCCTCACGATGACGGTCCCCGACGGCCTGATACAGATCGCGGGCGCGGATGTGGGCCTCGATCGCCTCCTCCACCCGGCCTGCGTCCCTCAGGGCGGCGCCGAGGCTGGTCCACGCGTCGGCCTCGCCGCGACGCTCCCCGACGGCCCGGTGCAGGTCGCGGGCGTGAAGGTGAGCCTCGATCGCCTCCTCCAGCCGGCCCGTCTCCTGCAGGGCGATGCCGGCGTTGTTCCACGCCAGGGCCTCGCCATGGTGGTCGCCGGTGGCCTGGTACAGATCGCGGGCGCGGGTGTGGGCCTCGATCGCCTCGTCCGCCCGGCCCGTATGACGCTGGGCGAGGCCGAGGTTGTTCCACGCGTCGGCCTCGCAGCCCCGGTCCCCGGCCCGCTGCGCGGCCGCCGCTGCCGCCTGCGCGACGGCGATCCCGTCGTCGAAATACCGCCGCCACGCCAGATACTCGTCCAGGCACAAGGCCAGCCGCGCCCCCGCCTCCGCGAACCGCTCCTCCCGCGCCCAGCCCACCACCGCCACCAGGCCCGCCCGCTCCCCGTCCAACCACGCCAATGCCTCCGCCCGGTCCCCGAACCGTTCCGGCACCGGCATCCCCGGCAGCCACCGCAACCGGTCATCCGCCGCATACGCCCACCGGCAGTAGAACGCCAGCACCCGTTCCCGAGCCTCCTCCCCCTCCTCCCGCAACCCCACATCCCCCGCGACCACACCCGCCCCGAACACCCGCACCAAGTCATGCACCCGCCACCACCCACGCCCGCTCCCCCGCTCAACGAGATGGGCGCGAGCCAACGCCTTCAACTCCCGTGCCGGAGGCGTCTCCGCGCCGGCCAGTGCGGTGACCACCTCATCACTCACCTCGGGCCCCGGCGCGAGGGCGAGCAGGCGCAGCAACCGCGCCTGGCCAGGCAGCAGACGACGGTAAGAGAGTTCGAAGGCGGCGCGGACGCTGCGCTCACCGTCGTCAAGGTGGTCGAGGCGATCACGGGACTCGGCGAGCTCAGCGACGAGTTCGGTCACCGGCATCCCCGGGTCCTCCGCCAGCAGGGCGGCCGCGATCTGCAGGGCGAGCGGCAAGTGCCCACAGATCCCTGCTAGTTGCTCAGCCGAGTCACGGTCGTCGGCGATCCGGGTGTCGTGCGGATCGGCGATCCGCAGGGCGCGGTCGAGGAGTTCGTCCGCCTCCCCCGGTGTGAGCTGGTCCAGAGACAAGAGCCGTGCCCCCAGTTGAGGTAACCGGTCCCGGGAGGTGACCAGGACATGGTGCCGGGAGTCCCCCGGCAGGAGGGACCGCACCTGATCCGGCGACGAGGCGTTGTCGGCGAGGACCAGCACCGCACCGCGCTCCCGAGCCCGCGTGTCGAGGGTCGAGCGGTAGAGGGCCGCCCGCTCGTCCGCCGTGGCGGGTATGTGCTCTGACGGGATACCGAGGGCGCGGAGCAGGGCCTGGAGGGCCCGGTCGGCGGTGACGGGCTCGGGGTCATAGCCATGCAGGTCGACGAAGAGGACCCCGCCAGGGAACCAGTTCCGCTCGCGGGCCAGGTGGGCGGTCTCGACAGCGAGCGCGGTCTTGCCGATGCCACCGAGGCCGGAGACGGCGGAGACGAGGGTCGCCGGGGACGAGGAGGAATGCCGACGGGACGGGTCCAGTTCGGCCAGCAACGCCTCCATCTCCTCCACGCGCCCGGTGAATCCACCGGGCCTCGGCGGCAGACCGGCCATCGCCTCGGGTACGGCGGTGGCGCCCTGCTGGATCACCACCTGCACGCCGACCACCTCACGCAGGAAGACCCCACCCCGGAAGTCGGCGTGATCACCGTCGTACCAGGACGCCTCGCTCCCCGGGGCATGCCGCTCCATGGCCCGCGCGACGGCGCTGGCGACGCCCTGTGGATCGGCGGCGAGCAGCTCGGTAAGGGCCTCGCCCCACTCCCGTACGGCGTCTCTCCGGGCCGGGTTCCGGGCCGCCTCGGCGATTGCCTGGGCGGACGCCTCAGCCTCCGGCTCGAGCCCCACCGCCCGCGCCAGCTGCTCCACCAGCCGACGTCCGCCCTCCCCGCCTGCCCCCTCGCTCAAGGCCGCCAGCAGTGCCGCTCTCATACGCCCGCCCGTTCGCCCTGTCCCGCCCACCCCCGTACTGCCTTACGTCAACGCTAGGGCCTCACAAGGCAGTTGATGCCACCTTCGCGTACCACACGACCTGCGAGGCGAGCCCGCCGACGGCGAGCGCTTCCAGCAGCGACACCGCGACGAGCAGCCCGCCCCCATCCCCGTCCGCCCAGAAGACCACCAACGAGGCCAGCGGCACGACACAGAACGCCGTCAGGTCGACCACCATCTGGATCGCCTTGCGCGACCTCCGTCGCGGATCACCCCGATGCCCGGCTTCCCAGGCGAACGCCTCGAAGCCGCCGCCCGGTTGGGCCAGTCCGGCGAGCCGCGGCCCGAGATCCTCCCGCACATACCGGCCGATCGCCGAGATCTTGTCGTCGTTCACGAGATAGGTCCACCCGAGCACCACGCACACCGGCGGCAGCGCAAGCAGCATCGACGCCTGCTTGGCCTGTACGGCCGCCGCGATGACGGCAGCCACGACGGCCAGTGTCACGTACAGCAAGTTGTCCCGGAACCCGATCCGCGCCTTCTGCTCGTCCTTGAGGCTCTGATACTCGACGAGGAGCAACTGCCCCACGGTGACGCCCTGTTCAGCCACGCTCTCCCCTTCCCCCGGCGTACCTTATGAGTGTGCCCGAGACCGTATCCACCGCTCTCGTCCTGACCGCGCTCCCCCTCGAGTACGCCGCCGTACGCGCGCACATCGAGGAGCGCCGAGAGCGAACGCATCGCGACGGAACCCGTATCGAGCAGGGCCGGCTGCCCGGTACGGATTGGCAGGTCGCCCTCGCCGAACTGGGCGTGGGCGCCGACCGGGCCGCCGCGCTCACCACGCAGCTCATCGACTGGCTGCGCCCGGAGGCGGTGTTCTTCGTAGGTGTCGCCGGCGGCCTGAAGGACGACGTCGAGATCGGGGACGTCGTCGTGGGCACGCAGGTGTACGAGATCCACGGCGGCAAGCAGACGCCGGAGGGCTTCCTGGTCCGCCCGAAGTCGTTGCCGGGTTCGCATGCCCTGGAGCAGGCGGCCCGTTTCGCGGTCCGGGACATGCCCGACGTACGACCCCACTTCGCGCCGATCGCGACGGGCACCGTGGTCCTGGCGGACGCCGACTCCGAGCTCGCCCAGTTCATCCGCAGGAACTACAACGACGCGGCGGCGATCGAGATGGAGGGCTACGGGGCGACGCAAGCCGCCCACCTGAACGGCCGGTTGGACTCCTTGGTGGTGCGCGGCATCAGCGACCACGCCAACGCGGACAAGCACGCGGCCGACGCCGGGGGCTCACAGCCGCTCGCGGCCAAGCAGGCTGCGGCGGTGACGGTGGCGGTGCTCCGTAGGCATGGGCCACGTGGTGATTCCTCCGACCAGGAGGGTCCCTCTTCACGCGGGGACCGGGGAGCAACGTACGGCGGAGACCACATCGACTTCAGGGGCGGAACGTTCTACGGCCCCGTCACCGGCAAGAGAACCGAGCAGCGCTAGGGCTACGACCCACGGCCCTCCCGCTGCTCATCTTCGCCGTCACCGGCCTGGGAGGCATCGGCAAGACGGCGCTGGCGGTGGAGGCGGCGCACCGGGCGCGGGGGAAGGGCTGGTTCCCCGGTGGGACGCTGTTTGTGGACCTGCGCGGTTACGACGACGATCCGATCACTGCGGAGTAACCCCCACCCCCAAATACCCCCGAGCACCCGCAACGCCGCCCGCCCCCGCGCAGGGACAGCGGAACGACAGGATTGCGCCGCAGGTTCTCCCCCTTCACACGTCCGATTGCCGTGTTGCCCGTGCCGTACTCGCCTTCGAGATCCACCCACACGAGCGAGATCTCCGGCGTTCCGTCGACCCCGACCACCGCAAGGCGACAGCAGCTCGACTCCGCCAAGAGCTCGCGCATATGCCCCTCTACCTTGCCGTTCCCTCCGCACCCGAAGCCGCCGCCCTCCCCCACACCCCCGCGGCAGCCATCCCCCACCCCACCGACCATCGATCCCCAGCCACCCGAACCCCTGGCCGAAACCGTACATTCCTACAATCCGTGATCCTGGCCGAACAGACCGTAGTCACCACCGTCGCACGCCCCTACGTTGTGCCCCGTGCGCCGACCCCCAGCTCTCCCGAACCAGCCAGGCCCTCCCTTCAACGCCCCCGCCGCCCGTCGCCTCAGAGCCGCCCTCAACATGGGGCCCGAGCATGTCGCCTACGGCATGCGGGCCTCGTACGGGATGCCGTACGTCACCCCGGACCTCGTGGTCGCCTGGGAGCGCGGCATGGTCTCGCCGACCAGCCCGGAGCTGACCGCCCTCGCGGGTGTGCTGTGGTGTTCGCCGGGTGAGCTCATCGGGCGGCCGCGAACCCTGCGTGAGCACCGCATCACCCGCGGGCTCGCGCCCGACGACGTCGCTCGCGCCCTGGGGCTGGAGATCCTCGCGTATCTGCGCATGGAGGAGAACAACGACTGGCGCGGCACCGAACGCCAGGCCACCGCCCTCGCCGAGCTCCTCGAACTCGACCTGCCGGACTTCGTCACCGTCACCGGCCGCGAGCCGCGCCTCGCGGAGCATCTGCGCAGCGCGGTCACCACTCGCTGGCAGGCCTACGTCCGCCCGATCGGCAAGATCGTGCCCCTGGACCGGCGGCTCCTGGAGGACGCCCTCCAGGAGCTGCACCGCGAGTACCAGGGGCAGATGATGGCCACCCTCAGCTGGGGCAGCGGCAACGGGGCGGACGCCTCGGGACAGGACTTCCTCGACCGGATCGTCGATCACTTCTGGACGAACATCCAGGAGATGACCGGCTAGCCACACCCGAGAAAGGACGAGAAACGACCTAGAAGACCGACTCCGCCTCGTCCATCCGGTCCTTCGGCACCGTCTTCAGCTCGGTGACGGCCTCCGCCAGCGGCACCATCACGATGTCCGTCCCCCGCAGGGCCGTCATGCGCCCGAACTCACCCCGGTGCGCCGCCTCCACCGCATGCCAGCCGAAGCGGGTCGCGAGGACGCGGTCGTACGCCGTCGGTACGCCACCTCGCTGGACGTGGCCCAGGATGACCGGCTTGGCCTCCTTGCCGAGGCGCCGCTCCAGCTCGTACGCCAGCGCCGTGCCGATGCCCTGGAAGCGCTCGTGGCCGAACTGGTCGATCTCGCCCTTGCCGTAGTCCATGGAGCCTTCGGCGGGGTGCGCGCCCTCGGCGACGCAGATCACCGCGAACTTCTTGCCGCGTGCGAAGCGCGCCTCGACCATCTTCACGAGGTCCGCCGGGTCGAAGGGACGCTCCGGTAGGCAGATGCCGTGCGCGCCCGCCGCCATCCCGGACTCCAGCGCGATCCAGCCCGCGTGCCGGCCCATGACCTCGACGACCATCACGCGCTGGTGGGACTCGGCGGTCGTCTTCAGGCGGTCCATGGCCTCCGTGGCCACGCCCACGGCCGTGTCGAAGCCGAAGGTGCGGTCCGTGGACGAGATGTCGTTGTCGATCGTCTTCGGGACGCCCACCACCGGCAGGCCCGCGTCGCTCAGCATCCGCGCCGCCGTCAGCGTGCCCTCACCGCCGATCGGGATCAGCGCGTCGATGCCGAATTCCGCGACCATGTCCTCGGCCCGCTCGCAGGCCTCGCGCAGACGGTCGCGCTCCAGGCGGGAGGAGCCGAGGATGGTGCCACCGCGGGCCAGGATGCCGCTCACGCTGTCGAGGTCGAGTGCGCGGTAGCGGCCGTCCAGCAGGCCGGAGTAGCCGTCCTCGAAGCCGATCACCTCGTCGCCGTAGTTGTCGACCGCTCGGTGCACGACCGACCGGATCACTGCGTTGAGGCCAGGGCAGTCGCCGCCTGCGGTGAGAACTCCGATGCGCATCGTGCTGTGTCTCCTGCTCGCTGTGGTTACCGGTGAGCCGTGTCCGATTGTTCCACGTCCCACAGACCGCTGCCGCATCCCACTTTGACGGGCGCCTTATCCACCGGGAGAGGTATTGTCAAGAGGGTTCTGCTCACCCCGGTGGGCGATTTTCCGCTCACCTCCGTGGGCGTTTCCGCTCACCTCGGTGGGCGATTTTTATGACAGCGACGCCGAGCCCCAGCGATTGGAGAGCACGCGTGACCCGCAGCGTGTACGTGACCGGTATCGACCGCGGCGACGGCCGCCAGGTCGTCGAGCTGGGGGTCATGGAACTCCTGACCCGGCAGGTCGACCGGGTGGGTGTCTTCCGGCCCCTCGTGCATCACAGCCCCGATCGCCTGTTCGAGCTGCTGCGCGCCCGCTACCGCCTCTCCCAGGACCCGGCCACGGTCTACGGCATGGACTACCACGAGGCGTCCGCCCTCCAGGCCGAACAGGGCACGGACGAGCTGGTCTCGACGCTCGTCGACCGGTTCCACCGCGTCGCGCGGGACTACGACGTCGTCCTCGTCCTCGGCACCGACTTCGCCGACACCCAGCTCCCGGACGAGCTCAGCCTCAACGCCCGCCTCGCCAACGAGTTCGGGGCGTCCGTGATCCCCGTCGTGGGCGGCCGCAAGCAGCCGGCCGAGTCCGTGCTCGCCGAGACCCGCAACGCCTACCGCGCCTACGACGGCCTGGGCTGCGACGTCCTCGCGATGGTCACCAACCGGGTCGCCCGCGAGGACCGCGACCTCATAGCCGAGCGCCTCGACGCCTCCCGGCTGCCCGTCCCCTGTTATGTGGTGCCCGACGAACCCGCCCTCGCCGCACCGACCGTCTCCCAGGTCTCCCACGCCCTCGACGCCCGGGTGCTCCTCGGCGACGACGCCGGGCTCGCCCGGGACGCGCTGGACTTCGTGTTCGGCGGGGCGATGCTGCCGAACCTCCTCAAGGCCCTGACCCCGGGCTGCCTGGTCGTGACGCCGGGCGACCGGGCCGATCTGGTCGTCGGCTCGCTCGCCGCGCACAGCGCCGGCACCCCGCCGATCGCCGGGGTGCTCCTCACCCTCGACGAGGTGCCGAGCGACGGCGTCCTGACCCTCGCCGCCCGCCTCGCCCCCGGCACCCCGGTTCTCTCGGTGCCCGGCAACAGCTTCCCCACCGCCGAGCAACTCTTCTCCCTGGAGGGGAAGTTGAGCGCGGTCACGCCGCGCAAGGCGGAGACCGCGCTCGGTCTGTTCGAGCGCCATGTCGACACCGGCGACCTGCTCAAGCGGGTCTCCGCGCCGAGCAGCGACCGCGTCACGCCGATGATGTTCGAGCACAAGCTGCTGGAGCAGGCCCGCACCGACAAGCGCCGGGTCGTGCTGCCCGAGGGCACCGAGGCCCGCGTCCTGCACGCCGCCGAGGTGCTGCTGCGCCGCGGGGTCTGCGAGCTGACCCTGCTCGGCCCCGAGGACCAGATCCGCAAGAAGGCCGCCGACCTCGGCATCGACCTGGGCGACGCCCAGCTCATCGACCCCGCCCGCTCCGAGCTGCGCGACGCCTTCGCCGAGAGGTACGCCGCGTTCCGCGCCCACAAGGGCGTGACGGTGGAGCTGGCGTACGACGTCGTCAGCGATGTGAACTACTTCGGGACCCTGATGGTCCAGGAGGGGCTCGCGGACGGCATGGTGTCCGGCTCCGTGCACTCCACGGCGGCCACCATCCGCCCGGCCTTCGAGATCATCAAGACCAAGCCGGACGCCGACATCGTCTCGTCCGTCTTCTTCATGTGCCTCGCCGACAAGGTGCTGGTGTACGGCGACTGCGCCGTGAACCCCGACCCGAACGCCGAGCAACTGGCCGACATCGCCATCCAGTCGGCGGCGACCGCCGAACAGTTCGGCGTGGAGCCGCGGATCGCGATGCTGTCGTACTCCACGGGCACCTCCGGCTCGGGCGCCGACGTCGACAAGGTGCGCGAGGCGACGGAGCTGGTGCGGCTGCGGAGGCCGGATCTGAAGATCGAGGGGCCCATCCAGTACGACGCCGCCGTCGAGCCGACGGTCGCCGCCACCAAGCTGCCGGAGTCCGAAGTCGCCGGCCAGGCCAGCGTGTTGATCTTCCCCGACCTCAACACCGGCAACAACACCTACAAGGCCGTGCAGCGTTCGGCCGGCGCGATCGCCGTCGGCCCGGTCCTCCAGGGGCTGCGCAAGCCGGTCAACGACCTGTCCCGGGGCGCCCTCGTCCAGGACATCGTCAACACCGTCGCCATCACGGCGATCCAGGCCCAGTCCCCGACCGAGAAGGCAACCGCCCAGTGAGCTCGTCCCGCGACACCCGCATCCTGGTCCTCAACTCCGGCTCCTCGTCGGTGAAGTACCAGCTGCTCGACATGAGCGACAGCAGCCGGCTGGCCGTGGGGCTCGTCGAGCGGATCGGCGAGGAGACCTCGCGGCTCAAGCACACGCACGTCGCGTCCGGCACCACCCGCGAGTGGTCCGGGCCGATCCGCGACCACGAGGCCGCGCTGAAGGCCGTGGCGGAGGAGCTGGCCAAGGACGGGCTGGGGCTCGACTCCCCCGAGCTGGCCGCCATCGGGCACCGGGTCGTGCACGGCGGGCAGAGCTTCACCGCGCCGACCGTCGTCGACGACGCCGTGCTCGCCGAGATCGAGCGGCTGATCCCGGTCGCCCCGCTGCACAACCCGGCCAACCTCACCGGCATCCTCACCGCCCGGACGCTCCGCCCCGACCTGCCGCAGGTCGCCGTCTTCGACACCGCCTTCCACACCACGATGCCGGAGTCGGCCGCCCGCTACGCCATCGACACCGCGACCGCCGACGCGCACCGCGTGCGGCGCTACGGCTTCCACGGCACCTCGCACGCGTACGTCTCCCGGGCGACGGCCGAGCTGCTGGGCAAGGCGCCCGAGGACGTGAACGTCATCGTGCTGCACCTCGGGAACGGGGCCTCCGCCTCGGCGGTCCGAGGGGGCCGGTGCGTGGACACCTCCATGGGGCTGACGCCTTTGGAGGGACTGGTGATGGGTACGCGTTCCGGTGACCTGGATCCTGCCGTCATCTTCCATTTGGCGCGGGTTGGCGGAATGTCCATCGACGAGATCGACACTCTTCTCAACAAGAAGAGCGGTCTGATCGGGCTGTGCGGCGACAACGACATGCGCGAGATCCGCCGCCGGGTGGACGAGGGTGACGCAGAGGCGCAACTCGCCTTCGACATCTACATTCACCGTTTGAAGAAGTACATCGGCGCCTATTACGCCGTGCTCGGCCGGGTCGACGCGGTCGCCTTCACAGCGGGGGTCGGCGAAAACGCGAGTCCGGTGCGGGAGGCTGCGGTGGCGGGCCTGGAGGAGCTGGGCCTGGCGGTGGACGGCGAGCTGAACGCCGTACGCAGTGACCGGCCGCGGCTGATCTCGCCGGAGCACGCGCGCGTGGCCGTCGCCGTGATACCGACCGACGAAGAACTGGAGATCGCGACACAGACCTACGCGCTGGTCGGAAGTAATACACGGCAGTAATACGCCTGAGCACCCGGCCGCCCATTTGTATCTTCCGCCAGACGGAATATTCCGCGGCGAAACAAACCGATAGGATCGCCCCATGCGCCGTTCGAAAATCGTCTGTACTCTCGGCCCCGCGGTCGACTCCCACGAAATGCTCGTGTCACTGATCGAAGCCGGCATGAACGTGGCCCGCTTCAACTTCAGCCACGGCAGCCATGCCGAACACCAGGGCCGGTACGACCGCGTCCGTGCCGCGGCCAAGGAGACCGGCAAGGCCATCGGTGTCCTCGCCGACCTCCAGGGCCCGAAGATCCGGCTGGAGACCTTCGCCGAGGGCCCGGTGGAGCTGGAGCGCGGTGACGAGTTCGTCATCACCACCGAGGACGTCCCGGGTGACAAGTCCATCTGCGGGACGACCTACAAGGGCCTGCCGGGCGACGTCTCGCGCGGCGACCAGATCCTCATCAACGACGGCAACGTCGAGCTGAAGGTCCTGGACGTCGAGGGCCCGCGGGTCAAGACGATCGTCATCGAGGGCGGTGTCGTCTCCGACCACAAGGGCATCAACCTGCCCGGCGCGGCCGTCAACGTGCCCGCGCTGTCGGAGAAGGACGTCGAGGACCTCCGTTTCGCACTGCGCATGGGCTGCGACATGGTCGCCCTGTCCTTCGTCCGGGACGCCAACGACGTCCAGGACGTGCACAAGGTCATGGACGAGGAGGGCCGCCGGGTCCCCGTCATCGCCAAGGTGGAGAAGCCGCAGGCGGTGGAGAACATGGAGGCCGTCGTGATGGCGTTCGACGCCGTGATGGTCGCCCGCGGCGACCTCGCCGTCGAGTACCCGCTCGAGAAGGTCCCGATGGTGCAGAAGCGGCTCATCGAGCTGTGCCGCCGCAACGCCAAGCCGGTGATCGTGGCGACCCAGATGATGGAGTCGATGATCACCAACTCCCGCCCCACCCGCGCCGAGGCCTCCGACGTGGCCAACGCGATCCTGGACGGCGCGGACGCGGTCATGCTGTCGGCGGAGTCCTCGGTCGGCGCCTACCCGATCGAGACCGTCAAGACGATGTCGAAGATCGTCCAGGCGGCCGAGCAGGAGCTGCTCTCCAAGGGCCTCCAGCCGCTCGTCCCGGGCAAGAAGCCGCGTACGCAGGGTGGTTCGGTCGCCCGCGCCGCCTGCGAGATCGCCGACTTCCTCGGCGGCAAGGGCCTCATCGCCTTCACCAAGTCCGGTGACACCGCCCGCCGGCTGAGCCGCTACCGCGCGGAGCAGCCCATCATCGCCTTCACCACCGACGAGGGCACCCGCAACCAGCTGGCGCTCAGCTGGGGCGTGGAGTCGTACGTCGTGCCGTTCGTGAACAGCACCGACGAGATGGTCGACCTGGTCGACGGCGAGGTCTCCAAGCTGAACCGCTTCAGCGACGGCGAGATCGTCATCATCACCGCCGGCTCGCCCCCCGGCGTCCCCGGCACCACGAACATGGTCCGCGTCCACCACCTGGGCGGCGAGAAGTAGGGCCCACTGTGCGGCCGTAGGGAATCCGCTACGGCCGCGGAGGCCGCTGTACGACGCTGAGGGCGCCCCCTGTGACAGGGGGCGCCCTCAGCGCTTGTGCGGCTCCCGAACGGGCTTGCAGGGGCGCTCAGTCGATGTACTGATGCAGCCCGGGTATGTGCAGGGTGCCGCCGAACTGGCCGGCCTGCACGACCTTCACCTTGGTGAAGTAGATCAGCGGGATGTTCAGCGGCGGCGGGTTGTCCGGGTCGAACGTGATCGGGATCAGGCCCAGCAGGTTGCCGGAGATGGACTCCGTGTACATCACCGTCTGGCCGTCCCGGATGGTCGACGTCGAGCCCTTGGCCGCCTGCACGTGGTAGGTCTTGCCGGTCTGATCGTCCTTGACCGTCTGGTGCAGGTCGCCGATGTCGGTGCCGTCGGAGATGACGTACTTCAGCACCTTCTTCTTGGTGCCGTTGGCCGTCTTCACCTCGACGATGCCCTTGTAGTCGGCGCCCTTCAGCAGCAGCGAGCTGGCGTTCAGGTACCAGGGGTCGTCGGGCAGCGGCACCTTGTTGTCGACGCCGCTCTCCGCGTCCGTGGCGACCGGGCAGTCGTCCGGGTCCGTGGTGGAGCTCGCGGACGGCGACGGACTGGCGGTGGCCTCCTCGGCCGCCTCCTTCACCGCGTCGGTGGTGTCCTCGGCCGCCTTGGTCGCCTTGTCGGTCGTGTCCTTGACCGTGTCGGTGACCTTCTCGGTGGTGTCCTTGACGGCGTCGCCCGCGTCGCCCTTGGCGTCACCGGAGCCCTTGTCGTCGCCGGCCGGAGCCGAGGCCGACGCGGACGGCGTCGGGCTGGCGCTCGCGGACGGCGTCGCGCTCTCGCCACCGGTGAGGATGCCGCCGATCGCGTCGCCGATCTGGTCCAGCAGATTGCCGCTGCTCTCGGAGGCCGAGGGCGTGGGCGTCGGCGTGGAGCCCGACTGCGGTGCGCCCGAGGGGGACGCGGACGGCGTGGACGTGGCCTCGTCGTCGGAACCTGAATCCGACGAAGAGCCGCCCGAGGAGCCGGAGTCCGAGGAGCCGGAGCCCGCGTCCTTCGTCTCGGAGGCCGAAGGAGTCGGCGTCGCCTCGTCCTTGGAGTCGCTCGGGCTCGCGGACGGCGAGGCCGACGCGGACGCGCCGTCCGCCAGGGCCGCGACGCAGTCCTTGTACTCGTCCGCCGTCAGGCTCTTGGCGGCGGGCTGGTCCTCGGCGTTGGCGAGCGTCGGCGTGAACCCCATCCCCATGAGGACCGCCGTCGGCATCGCCGCCAGGGCTATCGCCTTTCCTGCCGGCATGTGGAACCGGGTGAACAGCGGCTTCTTGGGTGCCGCGTGGCGCGGCCCGGTTCTCACACGGGACTCGTCCACATCAGTCCCGTGGGTCACCTCGTCAGCCGGCACTGTGCCTCCCGTTCGCCCCGTTCGCCGGGCTCGTTCCTGACAGATCGTTCGGCTCACCAAAGTCGTGCGCGTCCTTGGAGAGCGTGGGGGCCGCGCCGCCCTGCGGCGCGTCGCTCTCTCCCGCACCGGTCTCCGTGACCGGCTGTGCCTCGGGCGCCGCCTGGACCGGCTGCGCCTGGGGCGCCTCGCCCGGCACCCACGCCACGGCCATCGCTCCGCCGACGAGGGCGAAGAGGAAGCCGATGAGGAAGCCGCCGAGGTTCGAGACCGGGATCGACACCAGGGCCAGCAGGATCGCCGCCACGCCCGCGAAGGTGCGGACGTGCTTCTGGAACCAGAGGCTGATGCCGAGGACGACCAGCAGCACACCGATGATCAGGGATCCCGCGCCCGCGGTGGTGGCCATCGCCAGCGTCAGATGGCCGATCTGGAGGTTTGCGTACGGGAAGTAGGCGATGGGGATGCCGCCGAGGATGACGAACAGGCCGGCCCAGAACGGCCGGTCACCCCGCCAGCCGCGGAACTTCCGCTTGGCGACCCGGAGGTAGTGCTCATCGCGGCCGGGTACGGCAGGAGTCTCGGCGCTCATGGAAAACAGCTCCCTGTCACGGCGTTGCTGTGGTGGTGAGTGGTGCAGCGGGCGGCCGCTCGTGGAGAAGGTGCGCACAGCCGCCGGAGAGTGGACGGGCGGGGGCGCCACCGGCTCCCCCGCCCGTCAGCGAGTGCTTAGTAGCACTCCTTGACACCCTTGGCCAGCGACATCTTCAGGCCGCTGAGCTTGAAGGTGCCGGCGGTGGTCGCCCACGCCGTCTGCTTCACGTCGCTCAGGGTGACCGAGTCGGCCTGCTGGGCGAACCCGTACGGGTTGGCGGTGTCGCCCTTGGCGATACCCGGACCCTTGGCCGCGTCCTTGGCCGCAACACCGATGTCGATGCCGTGGAAGGTGGCGTCGGCGCTGAGGTCCTCGACGTCGATGTACAGGTTCTCGGCCTCGACCGGGGTGTCGCCACCGCCGGCCTTCAGGATGAGGCTGACCGAACCGAGCAGCGGGATGTCAGGGGTGACAACCGACTGGCACAGGTTCTTGATGGTCGCGGACTTGAAGGCCGAGACCGCGACGGGGTGGGCCGTCTTCTTGCCGTCGAGCGTGTAACCCGAGTCAATGGCTCCGTACTGGACGAAGCCCTTGCCGTCGAGCTGGTCGGTCGTCACCTTGAACGACTGACCCGACACGCTGAACGACGCGGCGAGAGCGCCCTGCGCGAGGGCGACACCTATCGCTGCCGTGGCGGCCACGCTGGGCACCATCACGACGGCGAACCGCTTCCATCTGGTCCCGCCACGCACCTGGGACTCCATATTTCCTCCTTCTCGGACGTACATCTCCTGACCCTGACTGCCCCTGTCGAACAAGACGGCTCAGCCGGGCAGGGATGGGAGAAGTGCTACGTCCTCGGGAAGGGGAGCGCCCGTACTCAGGCGCGAACCGCGCACCGATCACCGGCGATCACCCCCGAGCGACAACCACTGGTCGCGCCTGACGCACATCACGCACAACCTGGACAGGCTTCGCCAGTTGGACGAAGACCCCCCTGTCCAAGAGCCGACGCCACTGCCGTCGGCTCTGCTCGGTGGGGACCCAGGAGTTCCCGCGTGCCCGACCGGCTGTCGGGGTACGGGGAATGGACCGAGCGTCGCCGATCGTGGTGCATTCTCGCCGCCCGCACAAGGGGCTTCGTTACTCGGTAGTAACGGCCGGATAACCGAACAACGACCCACTGGTCTCGGCCGACGACTCCGGGTAGCTCTGAGGGGCCGGACAAAGACGTTGACGGATGGACAAAATCCGACAGAACAACACCCAGAATTTACTTGCAGTAACAGCGGCCGCGATTACCAAGTTTTGGTAAAGCGCGGCCGCAGTGACGCTCCATCGGCAAATCTTTCACTCGGGCACCACATGCCCGGGTGTTTAGCGGCTGCTCAGAACAGGGTCCTCGCCCCGGTCAGAACAGCGCCCGCGCGAGTGCCCGGCGCGCCGCGATCACCCGCGGGTCATCGGGCCCGACGACCTCGAAAAGCTCCAACAGCCGGACACGTACGGCGTTCCGGTCGTCACCGGCGGTGCGCTGCACCGTCTCGATGAGCCGCCCGAAGGCGTCCTCGACATGCCCGCCGACCAGATCCAGGTCGGCCGCGGTGACCTGCGCCTGCACGTCGGCCGGCTTCGCGGCGGCGTCCTGGCGCACCTGCTGCGGGTCGAGCCCCTGCACCCGGTGCAGCAACTCGGCCTGGGCGAGCCCGAGTTTGGCCTCGGTGTTGCCCGGGTCGTCGCTCAGTACGTTCTTGTACGCCTGGACGGCACCGCCGAAGTCGCCCGCGTCCAGGGCCTGTACGGCGGCCTCGAGGAGGGCGTCGTAGGGCCCGGCAGGAACGGCCGGAGCGGCGTCCTGGGCGGCACCGGGAGCGGCGTCGGGGTCGACGACGAGGCCGGTCAGCCCGAAGCGCTGCTCGGCGACCTGCACCAACTGGTCCAGGGTCTGCTGGATCTGCTCCTTGCCGGCGGCGCCCTGGAAGAGCGGCAGCGCCTGCCCGGCGACGACGGCGAACACAGCGGGGATGCCCTGCACCCCGAACTGCTGCATCAGCATCTGATTGGCGTCGACGTCGATCTTGGCGAGGAGGAGGCGGCCGTTGTACTCGACGACGAGCTGCTCAAGGACCGGGCTCAGCTGCTTGCAGGGCTCGCACCACTCGGCCCAGAAGTCGATGACGACGGGCACCTCGGTGGAGCGCTGCAGGACGTCCCGCTCGAACCCGGCCTCGTCTACGTCGATGACGAGGTCGGCGGGCGACACGGCCCCCGGTCCCCCGCCCTGCCGCGCGGCCTCGGCCCGCGCCTGCTCCGCCTTCGCCTTGGCCTCCTGGGCCGCCTTCACCGCGGCGAGGTCGACGACTCCGCTCATGGACATGTTCCGTGGCTGCATGCGCCTATCCTCCCCCGTTCGCGCGCGTAGGTGAAAAGCATGGTGAAAGCCGGTCAGGCTCTGTACCGGTTCTGTGGTGCTCAGCACCGGTCCAGCGATGTGCGACGCCGGGTCCCCACCCCACGCCAGTGGTTTCGCTACGAGTCGTAGCGTAATGGCACTGAGTGCCGCCTGACGACCACGTTCCGGTGATCTCCCTCACGGCTTCACAGGAATCGCCGGTTATGGTCGGGGGATGCAGAGCCCCACTCCCGCCCCACGCGCCACAGGACGCCCCCGCTCCGCCGCCGCGGACGCCGCGATCCTGGCGGCGACGCGGGAGGCGCTGGTGGAGCTGGGCTGGTCCAAGCTCACGCTGGGAGACGTGGCGACGCGGGCGGCGGTTGCGAAGACGACGATCTACCGCCGCTGGCCGGGCAAGAACGAGCTGGTGGTGGACGCCGTGGCCGAGCTCTTCGACGAGCTGCGCCTTCCCGACCGCGGCACCCTGGCCGCCGACATCGAGGGCGTGGTCCTGCAGTTCGCGGCGATCCTGGCCCGCCCGGAGGCGAAGAGCGGCCTGATGGCGGTGGTGGCGGAGTCGACCCGCGACGACGCACTGCGCGAACGCATCCGCGCCTCGATCGTCGACCGCCAGAAGCGCCTGGTCCTGGAGGGCCGCGCGCGAGCCCAGACGCGCGGCGAACTCCCCCCGGAGTCCGACCCCGGGGAGACCGCCCGCACGGTCGACCTGATCTTCGACGTGGTGGCGGGTGCGGTGGTCCACCGCACCTTGGTGAGCGCGGAACCGGCGGACGAGGAGTGGGTACGGGGTTTCACGCGGGTGTTGCTGCTGGGGCTGGCCGGGGCGTCACAGACGGCGTGACACCCCGCCGCCCTCTGTGTCAGAAGCCGGCCGGCTCCGTGTACACCCCCCACTCGTCCCGCAGCACCCCACAGATCTCGCCCAGCGTCGCCTCGGCCCGCACCGCGTCGAGCATCGGCCCGATCATGTTGGACCCGTCGCGCGCGGCGGCGAGCATGGCATCCAGCGCCCTGCGCACAGCGGCGTCGTCCCGCGCGGCCTTACGGCTGCCCAGCACCCGCACCTGCTCCCGCTCGACCTCGTGGGAGACCCGCAGGATCTCCAAATCCCCGGTGACGGAGCCGTGGTGGACGTTGACGCCCACCACCCTCTTGTCCCCCTTCTCCAGGGCCTGCTGGTACTGGAACGCGGACTCGGCGATCTCGCCGGTGAACCAGCCGTCCTCGATCCCGCGCAGAATCCCGGACGTGATGGGCCCGATCGGGTGCTGTCCGTCCGGATGCGCCCGCAGCCCCCGCTCCTTGATCTGCTCGAAGATCCGCTCCGCGTCGGCCTCGATACGGTCGGTCAGCTGCTCGACGTACCAGGAACCACCCAGCGGATCCGCGACGTTGGCGACCCCGGTCTCCTCCATGAGGACCTGCTGGGTCCGCAGGGCGATCTCGGCGGCCTGCTCGCTCGGGAGCGCGAGGGTCTCGTCGAGGGCGTTGGTGTGCAGGGAGTTGGTACCGCCGAGCACGGCGGCGAGGGCCTCGACGGCGGTCCGCACGACGTTGTTGTACGGCTGCTGGGCGGTCAGCGAGACACCGGCGGTCTGCGTGTGGAACCGCAGCCACTGGGCCTTCTCGGACTTCGCCCCGTACACGTCCCGCATCCACCGAGCCCAGATCCGCCTCGCCGCACGGAACTTGGCGATCTCCTCGAAGAAATCGACATGGGCGTCGAAGAAGAAGGAGAGCCCAGGGGCGAACACATCCACGTCAAGCCCGCGCGAGAGCCCCAACTCCACGTACCCGAACCCGTCGGCGAGGGTGTAGGCGAGCTCCTGCGCGGCGGTGGAGCCGGCTTCCCGGATGTGATACCCGGACACGGACAGCGGCTTGTAAGCAGGAATGCCCGCCGCGCAGTACTCCATCAGGTCCCCGATGAGCCGCAGATGGGGCTCGGGCTGGAAGAGCCACTCCTTCTGGGCGATGTACTCCTTGAAGATGTCGGTCTGGAGCGTGCCGTTGAGCACCCCCGGATCGACTCCCTGCCGCTCGGCGGCGACGAGATACATACAGAAAACAGGAACAGCGGGCCCGCTGATGGTCATGGAGGTGGTGACGTCCCCGAGCGGGATGTCCTTGAACAGCACCTCCATGTCGGCGGCGGAGTCGATGGCGACCCCGCAGTGCCCGACTTCGCCCAGCGACCGCGGATCGTCGGAGTCCCGCCCCATGAGGGTAGGCATGTCAAAGGCGACGGACAGCCCCCCACCCCCGTTGGCGAGGATCATCTTGTACCGCTCGTTGGTCTGCTCGGCGTTCCCGAACCCGGCGAACTGCCGAATGGTCCACGTCCGCCCTCGGTACCCGGTGGCGTACAGCCCTCGGGTGTACGGGAACTCCCCCGGCCACCCGATCCGCTCGAACCCCTCGTAACGATCCCCCGCCCGAGGCCCGTACACCGGCTCCACGTCATCCCCGGAGAGCGTGGTGAAGTCGGCCTCCCCCTTACGAGAAGCGTCATACCGGGCCTGCCACCGTCGGCGGCCCTCTTCGATGGCGTCAGCGTCCATGCTTCAAATTTACTAGGACGTCCTAGTAAATGTCGATGGGCAACCGCCGCGAGCCCTGGAGGATCACTCTCGCGGCGGTGGAGTCACGCCTTGGCGACGACCGCGCCGTCCTCGGAGACCTGGGCCTCCAGCTCGTGCGTGACCTTGCGCTCCACGAAGAAGGCAGCCGTGGGAATCGTTCCTGCAAGAAGGACCCAGAGCTGCTTCTTGACCGGCCACTTGGCCTTGGACCCCAGGTCGAAGGCGAAGACCAGGTAGATCACGTACAGCCAGCCGTGGGCGATGCCGACGACGCTGGTGAAGCTGTCCGCGCCGTCCATCTTGAACAGGTACTTGGCGATGACGCCCAGGGTCAGCAGGACGAGCAGTACGCCGGTGACGTAGGCCATGACGCGGTAGCGGGTCAGCACGCTCTTTTTCATGCGTTCGAGCGTAACCGCCGGTTCCGGGAGATCTTGGCCCGGGTCAGTCCTCGTCGAAGTCGTTCGCCGAAACCCGCAGGGGTCTCAGCAGTGCGAAGATCTCGCCGCATTCCTCCGCGTCGTAGACGCCGAGGCCGAAGTCCATGGCCATGAGGTCGCGGGTCGCGGCCTCCACGACCTCGCGGCCCTTGTCCGTGATGACGGCGAGCGTGCCGCGGCCGTCGTTGGGGTTGGGCTTCTTGTCGACCAGGCCGGACTTCACCAGGCGGTCCACCGTGTTCGTCACGGACGTCGGATGCACCATCAGGCGTTCGCCGATCTTGGACATGGTCAGCTCGCCGGCCTTGGAGAAGGTGAGCAGGACCAGCGCCTCGTAGCGCGCGAAGGTCAGTCCGTAGGGCTTGACCACCGCGTCGACCTCGGCCAGCAGGATCTGGTGGGCCCGCATGATCGAGGTGATCGCGGCCATCGACGGCACGTTTCCCCAGCGCTGCTTCCAGAGCTCGTCGGCGCGGGCGATGGGATCGAAGGGAAGACTGAGGGGCTTCGGCACGGCACTGACCTTACCGGCCGGTCACATGGTGGTCAGCCCCGTCTTGGCATTCGGTCGGGCCGCCGTCTGCTCACCCGTGCGGCGTGCCTCTGCCGCCAGCACCGCGCAGCACACCGCCCCCACCACCCCGGCCCCCGCCACCGTCCACGCCACCCCCGCGAACTCCGCCGCGACGCCCGCCAGCGCCATCCCCACCCCCTGGATCGTCATCAACCCGGCCGTGAGCAGCGTCATCGCCCGCCCCCGCAGCCCCTCCGGCACCGCCCGCACGAACCACTGGTCCAGACCCAGCGTGTACGCCGACCCCACGCCCGAGAGGAAGAGAAGGAGTAGCGACACCGCAAGACCCGGATGCAGGACGTAGCCCACGTACGGCAGCAGCGTCACGCACACCAGCGGCAGCGCGATCCGTTCCCGCGCCGCCGGGCGGAGCCGCGCGCCCGCCCACAGCTCCCCCGCGATCGTCCCCACCGGCAGCGCGCACATCAGCAGCCCCAGCCCCACCGAACCGGCACCCAGCTCGTCCGCGTACGGCGCCGCCAGCGCCTCCGGCACCACCGCGAACATCGGCGGCAGCCAGAACAGGAACAGCAGCACCCGCACCCTGCGGTCCGCCAGCACCTGCCGCGCGCCCGTCAGCGAATCCGTCACCAGCGCGTTCCCGCCCGCCGCCGCCCGCGCGGGCCGCCGCCGCGTGCCGAACCGCAGCAGCCCCGCCGACGCGCAGAACGTGACCACCGTGATCAGCAGCGCGTGCCGCGGCGATACGACGGTCAGCAGCACCCCGCCGACGCCGTACCCGGCGAGCAGCGCCCCCTGCGACACGATCCGCAGCAGCGAGCGGCCCAGCACGAACAGATCCCCGTCCCCGAGGATGTCCGCCAGCGTCGCCATCCGCGTCCCCGCGAACACCGGCGACACCGTGGCCAGCGCACACCTCAGCGCAAGCAGCACCCCGATCTGCGCGCCCGGCAGCGTCATCGGCAGCACACACGCCGCGCACATCAGATCGCACAGCACCAGCACCCGCCGGGCCGGGAAACGGTCGGCGACTCCCGAGAGAAGGGTGCCGCCGACGACGTACGGCAGGAATCCGAGCGCGAAGGCCAGTGCGCTGAGGAGGGGCGAGCCGGTCAGGTCATAGACGAGGACGGACAGCGAGATCTCGGCGACCACCACGCCCAGCAGCGCGAGCAGGTGCGCGGCGAAGACCACGCGGAACTCGCGTACGGCGAAGACGCGGGCGTAACCGGTGGGCGGGGCGCTCAAGGTGTCCGTCATGGGCAGAGCGTGGCCCTTCGCCGCTCCCGCGCCCTAGAGTTTCGGCACCAGCCGAATCTTCCGGGACCACCAGAGAGACGTCATGCCCTCGCGCCTGCACTTCGGGGAGGACGACTTCCTCCGCTGCCGCTTCGCCGTGTCGCCGCTGTGGGAGACGCAGGACGCGGTCCGCACCCTCAAGCGGCCCGACCGCCACGGCTATCACGCGCCCTGGCTGCGGCGCATCCGCGACGGCGCCGCCACGCTCGACCTCACCCCGCTCTGGCTGCTGATGCCCCGCCGCGGGCACTCCCCCGACTGGCTCTGCCCGCCGCCGGCCGGAGCGGCCGCCAGCTTCGAGGAGGAGATCGCCGCGGTCCGCGCCGCCGATCCCGAGGCGGCCCGCGAGGACACCGCCAAGTCGCTCGCGGACACCCCGGGCGCGCTGGAGTCCTCGTACGGCCGGGCCTGGCTGGCCGATCCGGCGCGGATGGTGCGGGAGCTGGCGGACGCCATGGAAGAGGCCTGGCACCGGCTCATCGAACCGGACTGGCCCCGGCTGCGCACCCTGCTGGAGGCGGACGTGGCGTTCCACTCACGGCGGCTGGCCGAGGTGGGGCTGGGCGGCCTGCTGCCGGAGATCAACCCGCGGTGCGGCTGGGAGGCGGGAACGCTGACCATCGAGACCAACGGCCGGCACGAGCGGCACCTGGCCGGCCAGGGCCTGGTCCTGATGCCCAGCGTCTTCGCCTGGCCGGACGTGATCAGCGGCTTCGACCCACCGTGGCAACCGATGCTGGTCTATCCGGCCCGCGGCATCGGCGGCCTGTGGACAGAACCCGCCGACCGTACGCCGGACGCGCTCGTACGACTCCTCGGCCGCGGCCGAGCAACGGTCCTGACGGCCTTGGACGAACCCGCCACCACCACAGCCCTGGCCCACCGCCTGGGTCTGGCCCCGTCATCGGTGTCGGCACACCTGACGATCCTGCGCGAGTCCGGCCTGCTCACATCACGCCGCTACGGCCACCAGGTCCTGTACGAACGCACCCCACTGGGCATCGCCCTCAGCACAACGCCCTAAGGGGCGCGGGGCTGTATCAATGTGCGGCTCCGCCGCGTGGGCGCGGTCAACCCCCACCAGCCCGCACCCGACACACAACCCTCCGAGCCGAGCTCTTAGTCGAAGCCAAACCCACCCCACATGTAACGATGGGCGACAAAACGTCACCAAACACCCACCCTCGCGCAAGGGAGCAGCATGCCCCGGCTGACCCACACCCTCGCCGCCCTCAGCCTCATCACCCTCATCACCGCCTGCTCATCCACCCCCTACCTCGGCGAAGCCTCCGTCGCCGGCACGAGCCCGGACAAGAACTCCCCGTTCTGGGTGGACCCGGCCAGCCCCGCCGCCGAACAGATCGAACTGTGGCGGCGGGACGGACGTACCGCTGACGCCGCGCTGCTCCAAAAGATCGCCGATCAGCCCGCCGCGCTGTGGCCGGCCGGGGAGGTCGACCCCGCCCCCACTGTGCGGGCGGCGACCGCGGCGGCGGAGGCCGCGGACCGCACCGCGCTCTTCGTGGCGTACAACATCCCGCACCGGGACTGCGGTCAGCACTCGGCGGGCGGGGCCGCCGACGCGGACGCCTACCGGGGCTGGATCGGGAAGTTCGCCGACGCGCTCGGCGACGCCAAGGCGCTGGTCGTGCTGGAGCCGGACGCCGTCGCGCACATCGTGGACGGGTGCACGCCCGGCGAGTACCACGCGGAGCGGGAGCAGTTGCTGGGCGAGGCGATCGCCCGGCTCAAGCAGCAGCCGCACACCAAGGTGTACCTGGACGCGGGCAACCCGTCCTGGATCAAGGACCCGGGGAAACTGGTCGAGCCGCTGAAGCGGGCCGGGGTGGAGCAGGCGGACGGGTTCTCGCTGAACGTCTCCAACTTCCAGACGGACGACGTCACCAAGAAGTACGGCGTCCGGCTGTCCGAGGAGCTCGGCGGCAAGCACTTCGTCATCGACTCCAGCCGCAACGGCAACGGGCCGCTGCCGGGCGCGTGGTGCAACCCGCCCGGCAGGGCCCTGGGCACCCGGCCGACCACCAGGACCGACGAGCCCGCCCTCGACGCCTATCTGTGGGTCAAGCGGCCCGGCGAGTCGGACGGCACCTGCGAGGGCGGTCCGGACGCCGGGCAGTGGTGGCCGGAGTACGCCCTGGGCCTGGCGCGCAACGCCCAGGGCTCATAGGCGACCTCCAGATCACTTCACCTGGATCCACTTCGCCTCCGACGGCGTGCCGTCCGCGTCCGTCACGAACAGCATGTACCAGCCCGGCGGGACCAGGGTCGGGTCCTTCGGCACCTCGACCGTCACCGAGCGGGCGTCCTTGGTCAGGCCCAGTTCGATGGAGCGCTGCTCGACGTCGGTGGTGTGGGTGACCGCGCTGGGCCGCATCAGCCGGGCCTTGACGATCCGGTCGGGGTGGTCGGTGCGGTAGGTCACGCGGTGGTCGTCGGCGAGGACCTGTGAACCGTCTTTCAGGACCGGCCGGTTGGTGGCGTTGCGGTGCAGGGCGGGCGGCGTGAAGACCTCCATGCGCTGCTCGAAGTGGCCCAGCTTGGTGTTCTGCTGGTCGTCGAAGAGCGGGTCGGAGCCGAAGGTGGCGACGCGTCCGTCGGGCAACAGCAGTGCCTCGGAGTGGTAGTTGCGGCCGACCGTCGGGGAGGCCGCCTCGTGGAAGACGTTGCCCTTGGGGTCGTAGAACTGCGCCTTGAGGATGTTGCTGGCGCTGCGACCGCGGTAGTCCTCGGAGCCGTTCGAGGTGAAGACGGTGTCGTCCGGCATGATCACGCTGTTCAGGTAGCGGGTTCCCTGGGGGAGGTTGGGGCCGTCCTTGAAGACGGGGTTGTCCTCCTTGAGGTCGACGACCGCGGTGCGCGGGGTCGACTTCTTGGACTCGCCGACACCACCGCCGCCGAGGATCATCACCTTCTGGTCCTGCGCGGGCGGCAGCAGCAGGGAGGACGAGGTCTCCGTCTCCTCGGGGTCGCGCAGGCCCGGGACCTTCTCGAAGGTGTTGGTCTTCAGGTCCCACAGGCCCGGCTCGCGGCCCTTGTCGGCGGGCCCGTAACCGGCGTTGGAGGCCGGGTAGAAGAGCTTGCCGCCCTTGGTGAGGAAGAGCGCGGGGTAGGTCGGGAAGTAGCGCTTGGGGCCGCGGGACCACTTCTTGGTCTTCGGGTCGTAGATCTCGTTGTCGCCCGGGTCGATCACGCCGACGTCGTCCAGGCCGGAGACCGCGAGGACGCGGCCGTCGTCGAGGCCCACGAGGGTCGGGTACCAGCGCGCCTTGTCCATCGGGTCGACGGGGATGTACCGCTCGGCGACCGGGTCGAACTCGTAGGCGGCACGGATGCCCTGGAAATCCTGCTTGTCGAGGGTGATCTTCTCCGACAGGCCGTAGACGTTGTCGGCGTCCTTGCCCTTCAGGCCCACGACCTCGTACTGCGCCTGCTTCTGGGTGACCGACATCGGGCCCTTCTCGACGGCCTCCACGAAGACGCGGGCCTCGGAGGCCGTCACCTTCGTCTGCCAGGGCTGCATCACGCCGCGGGCGTTGTAGGTGACCTTGAACTTCTTGCTCGCCTTCGGCACGGTGACGTCGAACTTGGTGACGTACTCGACCCCGGCGGGCGAGCGGAAGCGGGTGCCCTTCTTCAGGATCATCGCCTTGTCGGGGTTCTCGTTCTTCACCCGCATGCCGCCGCCGGCCCGGTCGATCTCGCCGTCGAGGAGTTCGTAGCGGGCGGTACCCCCGGCCACCAGCAGGCGGCCGTCGGGGAGTTGGGCGTGGCCGGAGCAGAAGAAGTCGTCGGGCGTGGGGATCTTCTTGAAGGTGTCGGTCTTCGGGTCCCACAGGATCGTGTCGAAGGAGCCCTCGTCGAATTTCTTCTGCTCGTTGCCGGAGCCCGCGACGATCAGCACCTTGCCGGTGTGCAGCAGGGCCGCGTGGATGGCGTTGGTGCGGTACTCCTCCGGGATGTCGACCGTGGCCCAACTCCCGTACTTCGCCTGGTACTCGGGCTGGGCGATCTTGTACGCGTGGTATTTCTCGCCGACGAAGTCCAGCGCGGCCGGGGCGTTGAGGCCGGCCAGGATGGCGATGCCGCCGATGCCGAGGACGGTCTTCTTGGTCTTCTGGGACGGCTGGTAGGCCATGGCCTAGTTGCCTCCTGTCGTGGTGCTGGAGGTGGTGGCGAGGGCGGGTTCGCTGCCGTCGACGACCCGGGCGGAGGCGCGCAGCGACTGCCGCGCCCTGCGCTCCTTGAGCGTCGTGGCCGCCCAGATCACCACCGGGGCCAGCGAGATGGCCATCGCGAGGACCGCCCAGGTGCGCATGGCCGCATGCGTGTGGTCGAGGACGACCGAGGCGGCCAGCGAGGTGGCGAGGACAACCGCCCAGAAGAGATGGATGCGGAAGGTGAGGAGCCGGTCCGGGCTGGCGTCGCCGCCCTTGGGGGTGACGACGAAGCGGCTGGGCCGGCGGAGGAAGGCCGCGCCGAGGGACTTGAGGTAGATCGGCGCCGACAGCGCCGACATCGCCATGCCCGCGAGGCCGCCGGAGCCCTCGGGCTCGTGCGGGGAGACGTTGTGGCGGCGGTTCCACAGGTACAGGCCGATCTGGAGGGCGGCCGCGTCGCTGTAGAGCATCAGCCAGACGGAGGCGGCGACCTGCGTGCCGGACGCGCCGAACCAGAGGAAGAGGAAGCAGCTCAGGATGCCCAGGAACCAGTTGACGGCCGTCATCGGGTAGTAGACGAGCATCAGCGTGTACGAGAACAGCCGCCCGGGAGGCATCGTGAACGGCGCCTTCCAGTACTGCTTGAGCAGCGTCTCGTACGTCCCCCGCGACCAGCGCATCTGCTGGGTGAAGAAGTCGGTCCAGGAGGCCGGGCCCTCGCCGACCGCGAGCACGTCGGGGGTGTAGACGGACCGCCAGTGGTGGCGGGTCCGGGGGTTGCGATGCCGGTGCAGTTCGAAGCCGGTGGCCATGTCCTCGGTGACGGAGTCGTACAGGCCGCCGATCTGCTTGAGGGCCGCGACGCGTACGACGTTGTTGGTGCCGACGAACATGGGTGAGCGATAGCGGTTGCCGGCCCGCTGGATCAGCGCGTGGAAGAGGAACTGCTGCGACTCGGCGGCCTTGGTGACGGGGTTGTGGTAGTTGCCGTACACCTGCGGGCCGACGACGAAGGCGACGTCCGGGTCACGGAAGTAGCCCATCATCCGCTCCAGGAAGTCGGGGAGCGGGACGTGGTCGGTGTCGACGCAGGCGAAGAACTCGTACTGGTCGCCGTGCATGGCGAGCCACGCGTTGTAGTTGCCGTGCTTGGTGCGGGCCTTGTGGACACCCTTGGTGCGGTTCCACTCCGGGACGCCGTGCCGGGTGAAGTGCCGGACGCCGAGCTCCGCGCACAGGGCCTTCGCCTTCTCGTCGTCCCCCTCGTCGAGGAGCCAGACGTCGAGCGGGCCGTCGTGGGTGACCTTCGTGGCGCCTTCGAGGGTGGCGCGGACCATCGCGAGGGGTTCCTTGCCCGGGACGTACGTCGTGAGGAAGGCGACGCGGGTGCCGGGTTCGGGGGTGACGGGGACGGGGTCGCGGGCGACGAGGGTCGCGTGGGCCACGGAGGCCACGTTGACGACCATGAACAGCTCGATCAGCCCGATGGCTATGAGCATCGTGACGTCGAGCCAGACCATCCACGCGTCACCGCCCTCGCGCTCGACCCAGTGGGTCGGCCAGACGAGGTAGACCAGCAGGGCACCGGTGAGCACCGGGGCGAGGGACATCAGGAGGATGGCGCGTATTCGGTGGGGCTCGCGGGAGAGGAGCGAGGTGTACTGCACCCGGTACGGCTCACCGGACGGCTCCGTCAGCGGTCCGGCCAGTCGGCTGTAGGTGTCGTAGTCGTAGCCCTCCGGCCGCACAGCGCCCTCCAGTGATCGAAACATCCGATATGCCCGATATGGACACAAAAGTGGAGTTTCCTGGGCGTGTCGAACTGGGAGGGGCCAGGCGGGCGACCCGTGGAGCGCTGCTCGTGGGGCACCCTGAGCCGGCGGATGAAGCTGCCGTCGGCTTCGGTACGGGTGAGGCTGCCGTGGTGGGAACCGTCAGCGGCGGTTCGTGCGCCGCAGGTGAAGGCGTACGGCACGCTGGGCCACCGGGCCCAGCTCCTCCAAGGCGGCGACCAGGACGCCCAGTTGCTCCAGCGCGTCCAGCGCGGCCGTCGCGCCCGGCAGGTCCACGCCCTCGTACAGCTCGATGCCGACGAAGGACGCGGCGACCGCCCGCGCCAGGCCCGCCGGGTCGGTGAACTCCTCGAAGGGGGTGCCCGCGAGGACCCGCCGGAGGACCTTCTCGATCTCGGTGATCCAGGACTCCAGACCCGCCGCCGTCGCCGCCGCGAGGCTCTCGTGGGTCTGGGCACCGGCCAGCAGTTGGCCGAGGAGGGCGACATGGCCGCCGGAGCGCTCCTCCTCGTGGATCTGCCGCCCCACCACGAGGAGTTCGGAGAGCGAGCGCACCTGGTCGAAGCGCGGGCGGTAGCGGGACACGGCCTGCTCGGCGCCGTACCGGCAGGCCGCCGCGAGGAGTTCGTCGACCGAGCCGAAGTGGTAGAAGACCAGCGCCTGGTTGACGCCGGCCGCCGAGGCGATCGTGCGCGCCGACGCCTTCGCGATGCCCTGGTCCACGAGGGTCCGCAGGGCGCCCTCCAGCAGCTTGGTCTTGGTCTCCTGCGACTTCGCGGTCTCGGGACTCACGCGCGCGACTCCTCGCGGACCGGGCGCAGTCCGGGACGGACACCGCAGGACCGGATGTCGCTGTACGTCGCCCGGAAGGAACCCTCGTAGCCGAAGAGGGGCCCGAAGTACTTGTTGACGACCCTGACCCGGATGCGGAAGCGGCCCGAGTGGTCGTCGAAGGACTCCCGGACCTCGGCCGTGGCGCCGATCAGCTCGGGCACCCGGACGTCCACCACGCCCTCCCGGAACCGGTGTTCGCCGGAGCGGATGAGGAGCGAGCCGTCGGGCTCGGCGTGGAAGTGCAGGTCGCTGGCCAGGTGCTGGTGGGTGCCGAGGTAGTCGAGGACGCGGTCGCCGCGGGGGCCCAGGACCATCTGGGCGTCGAAACGGCGGGAGCGGCCGGGCAGGTCGAAGGTGCGCACGAAGGTCACCGTCTCACGACCGTAGGTGTCGGTGTACGGCACGTTCTCGATGACGAAGGGGACGTTGCGGCCGGTGCGCGGGACGAGGATGTTGCGGGTGGTGCCGAGCGCGAGGAACGGCTTCACGAAGGCCCCTCCGTGCCAGATGCGCTCCATGACACCCCGGCCGGTGCAGGCCTCGCCGCTCGCCAGGCCGACCGAGAAGCGGCGCTGGAGCTGGGGGTGGAGGTCGTCGAAGGCCGGGCCCATGGCGGTGCGGAAGATCGAGGTCGCCGAAGGCGCCCCGGAGGGCGCGGGATGTGTGGTCATCGCGGGTTCTCCAGGGTGCGCAGGAGCCGGGGTGCGTGGACGCGGGTCGGTGGCCGGCGCAGACAGCGGCGGGCGGCCGGGGTGCCGGGCAGGGGCGGGGCGAAGACGGCCAGCGCGAGAGCGACCAGCGCCAGCAGGGGCATGGCGTAGAAGAAGAGCGGGGCGAAGGGGCCGGTCAGGCTCAGCAGGCTGCCGAACCCGAAGCCCGTGCCCGCGAAGACGATGACCAGCGCCCGGCCCGCCATCTCCAGCAGCCAGTTCGCTCGCGCCCGTTCCGGGGTGATCCCGTGCTCCAGCCACAGCCGCAGGCGGTCGAACGACCACGCGGTGGCCCAGCCCATGAGGGGGCGGAACAGCAGGCGGTCGGCGCATGCCCCGAGGGCTCCCCAGCGGGGGCGGTAGTCGTAGCCGGTCAGGAAGCGGACGCCGTCGCCGTCCGGGACGTAGCGCCAGTAGCCGCTGCCCTCGGCGAGGAGGGAGAGCGGATGCGGGGAGGAGAAGCGGAGGGCGGAGGTGCGGGTGCCGTCGGGGCGCTCCTTCTCACCGGCGGAGACGCCGGTCCCGGCGACCGTGAGGAAGGGCAGCACGCGCGTGGCGTAGCGGAAGCGCTGCGGCTCGCCGTCCACGCGCGGGAGGTGGTCGATCTCCGTGAAGCGGAGGTCCCAGCGCTGGTGCTCGGACGGTTCCTGAGTGCGGGACCACAGGTCGTCGAGGTCGGTGCGGATGTGCGCCTCGATGTAGAGGCCGTTGTGACCCATCTGATTCCCCCAGGTCAGCCTGTCGTTTGAGCGACCGCTCAAACCTTCGGGATCAGAAAGTACACCTCTTTGAGCGATCGCTCAAACATGGGGCACAAGAAAACCCCGGCCCGCGCGGGCCGGGGTTCGCAGGGAATGCGGAGGCGCTGGGCTACTCGGCGAGGTGCCGCTCCACGGTCTCCACCTTGGACGTCAGTCCGTCGGTCACCCCGGGACGGATGTCCGCCTTGAGCACCACGGACACGCGCGGGGCACGCGCCTCGACGGCGGCTACGGCACGCTTCACCACGTCCATCACCTCGTCCCACTCGCCCTCGATCGAGGTGAACATCGCGTCGGTGCGGTTGGGCAGGCCGGACTCGCGGACGACCCGCACGGCGTCGGCGACGTACTCCCCCACGTCCTCGCCGACCCCCAGCGGCGTCACGGAGAAGGCGACGATCACGAGGTCTTCACCGCCTGCTCCTGACGCGCGCGGGAGGCGATGACCGCGCTCTCGGCCTCACGGCGGAGCTTGCGCTCGGCGAAGAAGCCGCCGGTGGGCAGGACGGACAGGACGAAGTAGAGGGCGGCGGTGCCGAAGGACCACTTCGCGCGGTTCCAGGCGTCGACCCAGAAGATCACGTACAGGATGAAGAGAACGCCGTGGATCATGCCCATGACCGGGACCGCGTTGAAGTCGGTGGTCCGCTTCAGCACCGAGCAGACGAGCAGAAGCAGGAAGGAGACCGCCTCCGGGGCGGAGACGAGGCGGAGGCGGCGGAGGGCGCTGGCGGTCTTGAGGTCCACGGGTCACCTTCGGTGGGAGTCGCGTCGAGAGGGGGCCTGCCGGTTTGTGAACACATGCACAAACGTTCTTCCATTGTGGCAAACGACTGACCGGGGGCAGGCTTGGGGGTCCGTGGAGACCCTGAGGAGCGGGTGTGCAGTTCGTCTTCTTCATGACCCTGCCGGGCCTGGTGGTGGTGCTCACGCTGCTGGCCTTCGTCGATCAGCTGCTGCTGCGGGCCGGCCGGTCCGGCGTCCTGCCCTGGCGGAACGCGGGTCGCCAGGGGCAGATCTCCGCGACGGGCTTCGAGCAGCTGCACGCCGCCCTGTCCCCGGGCAAGCAGCACGAACTGAAGGAACGCCAGAGCTCCCTGGTGATGCGGGACGACGAGGAGGACGGGGCGCCGCCCGGATCCACGGTCGACCTGAGCGCGGGGAAGGCGGTCATCCGGATTCCGGGGGCCGGCGGGTGAGTGCGGGAGCAGCGCCCGTGTGGCCGGGCTCGCAGGTGGGCCGGCCCTAGGGGTGTGATCAGGGTTCGTCTCCACCCAGGGGCTCTGTCGGTGGGGGCCGCCGGGGGCTACCTTCGCAGCGTGGCGATGTTCCGACTTCAGGGCAGCAAGGTGCTCGCCGTCGAGATGACCGGGGACGCCGTGAAGGCGAAGAACGGCTCGATGGTCGCGTACGACGGACAGATGGCGTTCAAGAAGCTCAGCGGCGGCGGTGAGGGCATCCGGGGGATGGTGACCCGGCGGATCACCGGTGAGCAGATGACGGTGATGGAGGTGAGGGGGCAGGGGACCTGCTGGTTCGCCGACCGCGCCTCCGAGATCAATCTCGTCGGTCTCCAGGGGGACAAGCTGTACGTCGAGTCGAGCAATCTGCTCGCGACCGACGCCGGGCTCAGGACGGGGACGACCTTCACGGGCCTGCGCGGGGCCTCGCAGGGCAACGGACTGTTCACGACGACCGTCGAGGGCCACGGCCAGGCGGCGATCACCTCGGACGGCCCGGCCGTGGTGCTGCGGGTCAGCCCGCAGTTCCCGCTGAGCGTGGACCCGGGCGCGTACATCGCGCACCAGGGGAATCTGCGGCAGTCCTTCCAGTCGGGTGTGACGTTCCGCACGCTGATGGGCGAGGGCGGCGGCGAGGCCTTCCAGATCCGCTTCGAGGGCGACGGCCTGGTGTACGTCCAGCCCAGCGAGCGCAACACGATCGCGGGGGACGTCTGAGATGACCTTCCAGGAGCTCAACTCGAAGATGGTCGAGGCGACCGTCGCACCGGGGCAGCGCCTGTTCAGCCAGCGCGGGGCGATGCTCGCCTACCGGGGCGAGGTGTCCTTCACGCCCAACATGAGCGGCGGCCAGGGCGGCATCATGTCGATGATCGGACGCCGGGTGGCGAACGAGGCGACCCCGCTGATGACGGTCGAGGGCAGCGGCACCGTGCTGTTCGGGCACGGCGGCCATCACGTCCAGGTGATCAACCTCGCCGGTGACACCCTCTACGTGGAGGCGGACCGCCTCCTGGCCTTCGAGGGCACGCTGGAGCAGGGCACGATGTTCATGGGCTCCCAGGGCGGCGTCATGGGCATGGTCCGCGGCCAGGTCACCGGCCAGGGCCTGTTCACCACCACGCTCAAGGGCCATGGCGCGGTCGCGGTGATGGCGCACGGCGGGGTCATCGAGCTGCCGATCACCCCGCAGCGCCCGGTCCACGTCGACCCGCAGGCGTACGTCGCCCACCACGGCGACGTCCGCAACAAGCTGTCGACCGCGCTCGGCTGGCGCGACATGGTGGGCCGCGGCTCGGGCGAGGCCTTCCAGCTGGAGCTCAGCGGCAACGGCGCGGTGTACGTCCAGGCCTCGGAGGAGAAACTGTGAGCCAGTACGCGGGCGCGGGCCCGACGGTCCACGACCCGATGACACTGCCCTCCGACGACAACATCAACAACTACACCTTCTGCGTGGAGCTCAAGGGGAGCCAGTGGTTCCTGCAGAAGGGGAAGATGATCGCCTACTACGGCTCGATCGACTTCAACGGCATCGGGCACGGCCGACTCGACCGACTTGTCCGTACGTCCTTCCATTCGCCTCTGCACGCGAGCGACTGGGTCGTGGCGGAGGGCTCCGGCAAGATGCTCCTCGCCGACCGGGCCTTCGACGTCAACTCGTACGACCTCGAAGACGGCAACCTGACCATTCGCTCGGGCAACCTGCTCGCTTTTCAGCCAACTCTTGCCCTCAAGCAGTCGATCGTGCCGGGTTTTCTGACCCTGATCGGAACCGGAAAGTTCGTCGCCGCATCTAACGGTCCGGTGGTGTTCATGGAACCGCCGATCCGGGTGGATCCTCAGGCGCTGGTCGGCTGGGCCGACTGCCCCTCGCCGTGCCATCACTACGACCACGGCTACATGACCGGCCTGATGGGCGGCCTACGTGCGATGACGGGCCTCGGCGGGGCCTCCGGGGAGGAGCACCAGTTCGAGTTCGTGGGCGCAGGCACCGTACTGCTCCAGTCGTCCGAGACGCTGATGGCGGAGCAGGCGACGGGAGCGGTCCCGCACCAGGCCGGAGTGCCCGGTTCCGGGGTACCGTCCACGGGCCCTTCACCGCAATCAGGGGTACCGCGCCTTCCCGGACAGCTGGGAGACCTCCAGCGTCGCTTCGGGCTGTGAGCGGTAGTCTGCGGAGTGTGACGTCGAACGTGTGCACGCCGTCACGCGACAACCCTCACTAGTTCGCCTTTCAACTTCTTAGGTAGACTTCATTCATGGAGACCGAGACGGCCACGCGCTGGCTGACCGATGCGGAGCAGTGCGCCTGGCGCACCCACCTGGAGGTCAACAGGCTGTTGACGTACCAACTGGAGAAGGACCTCCAGCCCTTCGGCCTGACAATGAACGACTACGAGATCCTGGTGAACCTCTCCGAGTCGGAGGATGTCCGGATGCGGATGAGCGATCTCGCGTCCGCCACCCTCCAGTCCAAGAGTCGCCTCTCGCACCAGATCACCCGCATGGAGAACGCGGACCTGGTGCGCCGCGAGAACTGCGAGTCGGACCGCCGCGGCCTGTACGCGGTGCTGACCGAGCACGGCATGGAGACGATGAAGAAGGTCGCGCCACACCACGTGGCGTCTGTGCGGCGGCACTTCATCGACCTGGTCTCCCCCGAGGCGCTGGCGGAGCTCGACAAGTCCCTGAAGCCCATCGCGGAGCATCTGCGGGGGCAGCGCGGGCGTCCGTGACGTACTGATCAAGCGAGCGGCAGGCGGAGTGCGAACAGGGCTCCGCCTGTCGGTGCGTCGCGGACGGTGAGGGTGCCGCCGTGGCGTGCGGCGACGTCCCGGGCGATGGCGAGACCGAGTCCGGCGCCGCCGTCGTCGCGGCTGCGGGCCTCATCCAGGCGGACGAACCGCTCGAAGATCCGCTCCCGGTCGGCCACCACCACCCCGTCCCCGTCGTCGGCGACCTCGGCGACAGCCCAGGCCCCGTCCCGGCGCACGGACACCGTGACCGCCGAGCGGGCGTGCCGCCGCGCGTTGTCGAGCAGATTGCCCAGCACCCGCTCCAGCTGCCCCCGGGACCCGATCACTTCGACGGACTCCGCCTCCACCGCCACCCCGTCCCGGTCCCGCGCCTCCCGCCGCGCCACCTCCCCGAGGTCGACCCGCTTGTCGCCGGGCCCCTCCCCCGCGTCCAGCCGGGCGAGCAGCAACAGGTCGGCGGCGAGCCGCTGGAGTCGTACGGTGTCCTCGACGGCACCGTCGAGGTCCAGCAACTCCGGGTGCGCGGCGGCCACTTCGAGCTGGGTGCGCAGGGAGGCGATCGGGCTGCGCAGCTCGTGGGAGGCGTCGGCGACGAAGCGGCGCTGCCGTTCCACGGAGGTCTCCAGCGCGGCCAGTGTCCGGTTGGTGGTGCGGGCGAGGCGGGCGACCTCGTCATGCGTGTCCGGCTCCGGTACCCGCCGGGCGAGATCCTCGGAGGCGGTGATCTCCGCCATCTCGCGCCGGATGTCCTCCACCGGACGCAGGGCGCGCCGGGTGACCAGCCAGGTCACGGCCGCCACGACACACAGCAGCAGCGGGAAGCCGGTCAGCATGCCGGTCGTCGTGGTGGTCACGGCACTCTGCTCGGCGTCCAGGGACGCGCCGGCGTGGACGGTGAGCAGCCCCCGGTCCTCCGTCTCGACGCGGACGGTGGCGAAGCGGTACTCGTCGTCCGTGCCGTCGACGGTCGCGGAGCCGTCGCCGAAGTCGGTGTCCTCGTCGATCTCGCCCGGTTCGAGCGAGTCGTCGTCGTCCGCGTCGTCGCCGCCGGACTGCCCGGCACCACCGCTCCGCGGTTCGGGCGTCACCGCCTCGACGCCCGTCCCGCTGATCCGCTCCAGATCGTCGCTCGCCGCGACCAGCGTGCCGTTCGCGTCGACGACCTGGACCGGGTGGTCGTCGTCCAGCTCCAGCCGGCCGTACGCGGTCCCGACGGCGAGCTGGGAGGCGACCTTGCGTGCCGCGCTGTCCGCCTTGGCATCGGCCTGGTCCGTCAGACTGGTCCGCAGCGACAGCAGCACGGCCGCGCCGGCCGCCGCCAGGGCCACGGCGACGACGAGGACGGCCCCGAGCGTGGCCCGCGCCCGCACGGACCCGAAGAGACGTCTCATCGCTCCTCCGTCTCCAGCCGGTACCCGGCGCCGCGCACCGTCCTGATGAGCCCGGCGCGCAGCTTGCGGCGCAGGGCGCTGACGTAGACCTCGACGATGTTGGGGTCGCCGTCGTAGGCGAAGTCCCAGACGTGCTCCAGGATCTGCGCCTTGGAGACCACCTCGCCCGCGCGCGTGACGAGCTGTTCCAGTACCGCGAACTCCTTGGTGGTGAGCGGTACTTCGTCATCGCCCAGGAAGACCCGGCGGGCCGCGGTGTCGACCTTGAGATCGCCGCGCACGACGACGGGCGAGGCCCCGGCGCCGTTGCGCCCGCCGCGGCGCAGCAGCGCCTTCACGCGGGCGACGAGGACGACGTAGGAGAAGGGCTTGGTGAGGTAGTCGTCGGCACCGGTGTCCAGCCCCTCCGCCTCGTCGTACTCGCCGTCCTTCGCGGTGAGCATCAGGATCGGCACCTCGTGGCCCGCGGCGCGCAGGGCGGCGCAGACCCGGTAGCCGTTGAGGCCGGGCAGCATGATGTCGAGGATCACGAGGTCGTACGACCCCTCCGTGGCGCGGTGCAGGCCCTCCCGGCCGTCGTGGACGACGTCCACGGCGTATCCCTCGGCGGTGAGGCCCTTGGCGAGCGACAGGGCCAGCCGCTTCTCGTCCTCGACGATCAACAGGCGCATGTGCACCAGGGTCGCAAAGCGAAGCTGAAGATCTCTTCAGGCGGCTTCAGGTTCCCCTCAGCGTCGGTCGGCGAGCGTTGCTCACGTCGAAAGCGAAGCGAAGCACGACAGACCTGGAGGAACTCGCATGAAGCGCAACATCGTGATCGCCGCCCTCACCGCGACCGCTCTGATCGGGGGCGGCGCGGCCACGGCCCTCGCGGTGGCCTCGGACGACGGCACTGCGTCGACGCGGGCGGATGTGCGGGTGGCGGCCGACGACAGCGACGACCGGACCGACGCCGAGTCGGCCGCACGGAGCGACGTGACGGCCGCCGACGCCCTCGCCGCGGCGCTGCGCCACACGCCGGGCACCGCCGTGTCCGTGGATCTGGAGGACGACGGTGCCGGGGTGTGGGAGGTGGACGTGATCAAGGCCGACGGCACCGAGTACAGCGTGACGGTCTCCCCGGACACCGGGAAGGTCGTCGGCGCGCACAGGGACAACGACGCCCACGACTCCGACGACCGTGCCGAGGTCGCCGCCCTGAAGAACGCGAGCACCGACGCCCGCGAGGCCACCCTGGCGGCCGCCGCCAAGGGCACGGTCACCGAGGTGAGCCTCGACGACGATGACGACAGCGGGGCGGTGGTGTGGAGCGTGGACACCACGAAGGGCGAGTGGAAGGTCGACCTCGGCACGGGCAAGGTCACGACGGACCGGGACGAGGACTGACGGGCCGGCGGGGGCGCGGGGGAAGATTTCGCCCCCGCCGCCCCTATCCGTTCCCATCCTCCAGGGGCTGCCGCCCCTTCGCCCCTGCTCCCAAGTGGCGCCGCCCCCAGTGATGGGACGGGTAAGGGTGGCGGGGGCGAAGACCCCTCGCCCCCGCCACCCCCGCCGCCCCCAGCGCCACGCCCCCCGCCACCGCGAAGCACACCCCCAGCGGCAGCCTCTCCACCAGCACTCCCGCCGCCACCGCCCCCGCCGAACTCCCGGCGTTCACAGCAGTGTTGACCCACGCCCCGGCCTGCGTCCGGAACCCTTCCGGAGCGGCCTCGTCGGCGATCAGATACGCGGTCGTCAGCGCCGGCGCGACGAAGAACCCGGTGCAGGCGGCGGCGACCGCGAGGGCGCCGATGCCCGGAGCCAGCCCCGCCAGGCACAGGGTCACGCCCAACCCCGCGGCGAGCAGCGGAAGACGGACCCGCGCGGCCACCCGCCAGTCGACGGCGCCGTTCGCCAGACCCCCCACCGCACTGCCCGCCGACAACGCCGCCAGCACCCACGCCACCATGCCGTCCCCGCGCCCCCGCTCCGCGGCGAACGCGACCACCAGCAGGTCCAGGGCGCTCAACGCGAGCCCCATGCCGGCCGCGACCACCACCGGCTGGAGCAGACCCCGCCCGCGCAGCGAACCCCCGCCGCCGGAGGGGGACTTGGCCCGGCCCGAAGGCCGTACCGCCGGCGAGCCGGCGAACGCCATCGTGCCCACAGTCATCAGCAGCGCGCCCAGCACCACCCCCACCGCCGGTGACGCGACGCCGATCACCGCACCGACCAGCAACGGGCCGGTGACATACAGGAGTTCCTCGGCGACGCCGTCCAGGCTGTACGCGCGCTGCAACAGCCGCCGGTCGTCGACGAGTCGGCCCCACACCGAGCGCATCGTCGGCCCGAGCGGAGGCGCGCACGCGCCCGTGGCGACGGCCACCCCGCCGAGCACCACCGCGGGCGCGCCCGGCCGCCAAGTGACCGCGGCGAGCGCGCAGAGCAGCCCCGAGTAGAGGAGAGACATGGGGATCAGGGCCCGCCGGGGGCCGTGCCGGTCGACCAGCGCCGCGCGGTACGGGGACAGGAAGACGACCGTGGCGCCGAACAGCGCCATGACGACACCGGCCACGGCGTACGACCCGGTCGCCCGGGTCACGGCCAGCATCACGGCGAGGGGGGCCACGCCGTACGACAGCCGGCCCACGAGGGCGGAGACGAAGTTGCGGCGGGCATGGGGAAGGGACAGCACGGCGGCATACGAAGGCCGCCGCGTGGAGGACGCGGACATGGAAGGAGTTCCTCTGCGAAAGGCATGAGCAAGGGACGCCGAAGGGCCGCGACGGCTGGGGTCAGCGGGTCGCGGTCAGGGGCGGGCTCTATGCCAAGAGAAGGAACATGTGGATCAACGTACCAATGTCAACAGTTGGTTGACCAGAGCCTCAGCCCTCCGTCAGGCCCGCCACCAGCTCGTCCGCCGCCCGGTACGGGTCCAGCTCGCCCGCCACGATCCGCTCCGCCAGTGCACCGAGGCGGCGGTCGCCGTGCAGATCGCCGATGCGTTCGCGCAGGGCCGTGACCGCGATGGTCTCCACCTCGCGGGCGGCACGGGTCCGGCGGCGCTCGGTCAGGACGCCGCGCTCCTCCATCCAGGCGCGGTGCTTCTCCAGGGCCTCGACGACCTCGTCGACGCCCTCGGCGCGGGCCGCGACCGTCTTGACGATCGGGGGGCGCCAGTCGCCGGGGCCGCGGGACTCGCCCAGGCCCAGCATGTGGTTGAGCTCGCGGGCGGTGGCGTCGGCGCCGTCGCGGTCGGCCTTGTTGACGACGTACACGTCGCCGATCTCCAGGATTCCGGCCTTGGCCGCCTGGATGCCGTCGCCCATGCCGGGGGCCAGGAGGACGACGGAGGTGTCGGCCTGGGAGGCGATCTCCACCTCCGACTGGCCGACGCCGACCGTCTCGACCAGGATCACGTCGCAGCCCGCCGCGTCCAGGACGCGGATCGCCTGGGGCGCCGCCCAGGCCAGGCCGCCCAGGTGGCCGCGGGTGGCCATCGAGCGGATGTAGACGCCGGGGTCGGAGGCGTGGTCCGACATGCGCACCCGGTCGCCCAGCAGGGCGCCGCCGGAGAACGGCGAGGACGGGTCGACGGCCAGGACGCCGACCCGCTTGCCCTGCTTGCGGTACGCGGTCACCAGGGCGGACGTCGACGTGGACTTGCCGACGCCGGGTGAGCCGGTCAGGCCGACGACGTACGCGTTGCCCGTCAGCGGGGCCAGTGCCGCCATGACCTCACGGAGCTGTGGGGACGCCCCCTCCACGAGGGAGATCAGCCGGGCCACGGCCCGCGGCCGGCCTTCCCTGGCCTGGGCCACCAGGGTGGAGACGTCCTGCATCACAGCTCCGTTCAGATCGAAAACGTACGTGTCGAGAGCAGTCGAAACGTACGAGAACTCAGGCCTTCGGTACCCGCACGATCAGCGCGTCGCCCTGACCGCCGCCGCCGCACAGTGCCGCCGCGCCGACGCCGCCGCCGCGCCGCTTGAGCTCCAGCGCCAGGTGGAGGACCAGGCGGGCGCCGGACATGCCGATCGGGTGGCCCAGGGCGATGGCTCCGCCGTTGACGTTCACCGTTTCGGTGGACACCCCGAGGTCCTTCATTGACTGGACCGCGACGGCGGCGAAGGCCTCGTTGATCTCGATCAGGTCGAGGTCGGAGACCTCCAGGCCCTCCTTCTTGAGGGCGTGCAGGATCGCGTTGGACGGCTGCGACTGGAGGGAGTTGTCCGGACCGGCCACGTTGCCGTGGGCGCCGATCTCGGCGATCCACTCCAGGCCCAGCTCCTGCGCCTTGGCCTTGCTCATCACGACCACGGCCGCCGCACCGTCCGAGATCTGCGAGGAGGTGCCGGCCGTGATGGTGCCGTCGCGGGTGAACGCCGGGCGGAGCTTGCCGAGGGACTCCACGGTGGTGTCGCCGCGGATGCCCTCGTCCTTGCTGAAGACGACCGGCTCGCCCTTGCGCTGCGGGATCTCCACCGGGGTGATCTCGGCCTCGAAGATGCCGTTCTTCTGGGCGGCCGCGGCGCGCTGGTGGGACAGGGCGGCGATCTCGTCCTGCTCGGGACGCTGGATGCCGAGGCGGGTGTTGTGCTTCTCCGTGGACTCGCCCATGGCGATGCCCTCGAAGGAGTCGGTCAGGCCGTCGTACGCCATGGCGTCGAGCATCTCGATGGCGCCGTACTTGAAGCCCTCACGGGACTTGGGGAGCAGGTGCGGGGCGTTGGTCATGGACTCCTGGCCGCCCGCGACGATCACGTCGAACTCGCCGGCGCGGATCAGCTGGTCGGCCAGCGCGATGGCGTCGAGGCCGGACAGACACACCTTGTTGATGGTCAGCGCCGGGACGCTCATGGGGATGCCGCCCTTGACGGCGGCCTGGCGGGCCGGGATCTGACCGGCGCCGGCCTGCAGGACCTGACCCATGATCACGTACTGGACCTGGTCGCCACCGATCCCCGCACGGTCGAGGGCGGCCTTGATCGCGAAGCCGCCGAGGTCGGCCCCGGAGAAGGACTTCAGCGAACCGAGCAACCGTCCCATGGGCGTACGAGCGCCCGCGACGATCACCGAAGTAGTTCCGGAAGACATGAGGTGCGATCCCCTTCCAGCTGGACAGCCGAGGAGTGAACGAGGGTTTACTTCGAATGTACTGAGTGGCACTCCGTGCCGTCACCGGCCCGTCAGTGTGATCGCTGGCACGTTGCGTAACCACCTCCCGAGCGCTGCACTAACACCATGCTGACGCGAATCGACCACATCGGGATCGCCTGCTTCGACCTCGACAAGACTGTCGAGTTCTACCGGGCCACCTACGGCTTCGAGGTCTTCCACTCCGAGGTCAACGAGGAGCAGGGCGTCCGCGAGGCCATGCTCAAGATCAACGAAACCTCCGACGGCGGTGCCTCCTACCTGCAGCTTCTGGAGCCGACCCGCCCCGACTCGACCGTCGCCAAGTGGCTCGACAAGAACGGCGAGGGCGTCCACCACATCGCTTTCGGTACGGCGGACGTGGACGCGGACGCCGCGGACATCAAGGACAAGGGCGTACGCGTGCTGTACGAGGAGCCGCGACGCGGTTCCATGGGGTCACGAATCACCTTCCTGCACCCCAAGGATTGCCACGGCGTACTGACAGAACTGGTCACTTCGGCGCCTGTTGAGTCACCTGAGCACTGACCCTCGTACATATGGGCCGGTAGGGTTGGGGGCGGTCGCCTCCTGAACCGGGGTGGCCGCATGCCGGGGTCCGGGTTTCGGGGGGCGAGCGTCGGGGCAGCAGCCCAGGCTCCGCCGTTGATCTGACACCATTCCCCGGGGGCCTCGTCCGTCGGACGGACGGAGCTCGTATGGCCAGACTTGCGACCAGGGGACGGATGGGACCGCGCAGTGCGGGGCTACGAACGCCAGGAGCGAGAGCCGGCGGCTGACGTCGACCACCTCTCTCGGTTCGAGGCCGAGATGGATCGGCTGAAGACCGAGCGGGAGAAGGCGATCCAGCACGCCGAGGACCTCGGCTACCAGGTCGAGGTGCTGCGCGCCAAGCTGCACGAGGCGCGCCGCACCATCATGTCCCGGCCCGAGTTCTCGGGCGGCGACATCGGCTACCAGGCCGAACAGTTGCTGCGCAACGCCCAGATGCAGGCCGACCAGCTGCGTCAGGACGCCGAGCGCGAGCTGAGCCAGGCGCGGGCGCAGACCCAGCGCATCCTCCAGGAGCACGCCGAGAACGCGGCGCGGCTCCAGGCGGAGCTGCACCAGGAGGCGGTCACCCGTCGCCAGCAGCTGGACCAGGAGCTCGCCGAGCGCCGCCAGACCGTCGAGTCGCACGTCAACGAGAACGTGGCGTGGGCCGAGCAGCTGCGCGCCCGCAGCGAGCAGCAGGCCCGCCGGCTCCTGGAGGAGTCCCGCGCGGAGGCAGAGCAGGCCATGGCGGCCGCCCGCGCGGAGGCCGAGCGGCTCACCGCAGAGGCCCGTCAGCGGCTGACCAGCGAGGCCGAGTCGGCCCGCGCCGAGGCCGAGCAGCTGCTGCGCCGCGCCCGCGCGGACGCCGAGCGGCTGCTGAACGCGGCCTCCACCCAGGCCCAGGAGGCCACCGACCACGCCGAGCAGCTGCGCAGCTCCACGGCGACGGAGTCGGACACCGCCCGCCGCCAGGCCACCGAGCTCAGCCGCGCCGCCGAGCAGCGGATGACGGAGGCGGAGGAGGCGCTGCGCAAGGCGCAGGCCGAGGCCGAGAAGCTCGTCACCGAGGCCAAGGCCGCCGCCGAGAAGGCCCTGTCGAGCGCCGAGTCCGCCAACGAACAGCGCGTCCGTACGGCGAAGGAGCAGGTCGCCCGGCTGGTCAGCGAGGCCACCCAGGAGGCCGAGACCACCAAGGCGGACGCCGAGCAGATCGTCGCGGACGCCCGCGCGGAGGCCGAGAAGATCGTCGCCGAGGCCGCCGAGAAGGCCCGCACGATCACCGCGGAGGAGACCGCCTCCCAGCTCGGCAAGGCCGCCAAGACCGCCGAGGACGTCCTGAACAAGGCATCCGAGGACGCCCGTAACACCACCAAGGCCGCAGCCGAGGAGGCCGAGCGGATCCGTTCCGAGGCCGAGGCCGAGGCGGACCGGCTGCGCGCCGAGGCGCACGACCTGGCCGAGCAGCTCAAGGGCGCGGCCAAGGACGACACCAAGGAGTACCGCGCCAAGACGGTCGAGCTGCAGGAGGAGGCCCGCCGACTGCGCGGCGAGGCCGAGCAGCTGCGCGCCGACGCGGTCGCCGAGGGCGAGAAGATCCGCGCGGAGGCCCGCAAGGAGGCCGTCCAGCAGATCGAGGAGGCGGCCAAGACCGCCGAGGAGCTGCTGGCCAAGGCCAGGGCGGACGCCGACGAGCTGCGCCAGACGGCGACGGCGGACAGCGAGAAGGTCCGCACCGAGGCCATCGAGCGGGCGACGACCCTGCGCCGGCAGGCCGAGGAGACCCTCCAGCGGACCCGGCAGGAGGCCGAGCGCCACCGCGAAGAGGTCATCGAGCAGTCCGAGGGCATCCGCAACGACGCCGAGCAGGCCGCGCGCGAGCTGCGCGAGGAGACCGAGCGCGCCATAGAGGCCCGTCGCACGGAGGCCGCCGAGGAGCTGACCCGGCTTCACACCGAGGCCGAGGAGCGGCTGACGGCCGCCGAGCAGGCGCTGACCGAGGCCCGTGAGGAGGCCGCGCGGATCCGCCGCGAGGCCGCCGAGGAGACCGAGCGGCTGCGCGGCGAGGCCGCCGAACGCATCCGCACGCTTCAGCAGCAGGCCGAGGCGGAGGCCGACCGGCTGCGCACCGAGGCCGCGGCCGACGCGTCCGCGTCCCGGGCCGAGGGCGAGGCCGTCGCCGTACGGCTGCGTTCGGAGGCCGCGGCCGAGGCCGAGCGGCTCAAGACGGAGGCCCAGGACACCGCCGACCGGGTCCGCGCGGAGGCACAGGCCGCCGCCGAGCGCCTGGCGACGGAGGCGTCCGAGACGCTGGCCGCCGCCCAGGAGGAGGCCGTACGGCGTCGTCGTGAGGCCGAGGAGACCCTCGGGGCGGCGCGGGCCGAGGCCGACCAGGAGCGTGAGCGGGCCCGCGAGCAGAGCGACGAGCTGCTGGCCGCGGCGCGCAGCCGGGTCGAGGACGCGCAGGCCGAGGCGGTACGGCTGGTCGAGGAGGCCGACCGGCGCGCCACCGAGATGGTGTCGGCGGCCGAGCAGCACGCCCAGCAGGTCCGCGACTCGGTCGCCGGGCTGCACGAGCAGGCCCAGGAGGAGATCACCGGGCTGCGCAGCGCCGCCGAGCACGCGGCGGACCGTACCCGCCGGGAGGCCGAGGAGGAGGCGGACCGGGTCCGCGCCGACGCCTACGCCGAGCGGGAGCGGGCCAGCGAGGACGCGAGCCGTGTCCGGCGCGAGGCCAGCGAGGAGTCGGAGGCCGCCAAGGCGCTCGCCGAGCGCACCATGGCGGACGCGATGGCCGAGTCCGAGCGGCTGCGCTCCGACGCGTCCGAGTACGCCCAGCGGGTGCGCACGGAGGCTTCCGACGCGCTCGCCGAGGCCGACCAGGCCGCGGCCCGGACCCGGGCGGACGCCCGTGAGGACGCCAACCGCATCCGCTCGGACGCGGCCGGACAGGCCGACGCCCTCATCACCGAGGCGCGCAACGAGGCCGAGCGGCTGACCACGGACACCATCCGGGACACCGACCAGCTGCGGCAGGACACGGTCGCCGAGGCGGAGCGGCTGCGTCAGGAGACCACCGCCGAGGCCGAGCGGGTCCGGGCCGAGGCCATCAGCAAGGCCGAGCGGCTCATCGCGGACGCCACCGACGACGCGGAGCGGCTGCGCGCCGAGGCCGCCGAGACGGTCGGCTCCGCCCAGCAGCACGCCGAGCGGATCCGCACCGAGTCCGAGCGCGTCAAGGCCGACGCCCTGGCCGAGGCGGAGCGCATGCTCAACGCCGCGCGCGAGGAGGCCGACCACACCCTCGACGAGGCCCGCAAGGACGCCAACAAGCGGCGCCAGGACGTGGCCGAGCAGGTGGACACGCTCATCAACGAGACCACCGCCGAGGCCGACAAGCTGCTCACCGAGGCTCAGCAGCAGGCCCACAAGACCACCGCGGAGGCGGAGGCGCAGGCCGACTCGATGGTCGGCGCCGCCCGCAAGGAGGCCGACCGGCTGGTCTCCGAGGCGACGGTCGAGGGCAACTCCCGGGTGGAGAAGGCCCGTACGGACGCGGACGAGCTGCTCGTCGGCGCCCGCCGGGACGCCACCGCCATAAGGGAGCGGGCCGAGGAGCTGCGCGAGCGCATCACGTCCGAGATCGAGAGCCTGCACGAGCGGGCCCGCCGCGAGGCCGCCGAGACGATGAAGTCGACCGGCGACCGCTGCGACGCGCTCATCAAGGCATCCGAGGAACAGCTGGCGAAGGCTCAGGCCAAGGCCAAGGAGCTGGTCTCGGAGGCCAATTCGGAGGCGGGCAAGGTCCGGATCGCCGCCGTGAAGAAGGCCGAGCTGCTCCTGAAGGAGGCCGAGCAGAAGAAGTCGGCCCTCGTGAGGGAGGCCGAGGAGCTCAAGGCGGAGGCGATCCGCGAGGCCAAGCGCACGGTCGAGGAAGGAAAGCGCGAGCTGGAGATCCTGGTGCGGCGCCGCGAGGACATCAATGCCGAGATCTCCCGTGTCCAGGACGTCCTGGAGGCGTTGGAGTCCTTCGAGGCTCCCGGCGGGGGCAAGGACGGCGGCGTCAAGGCGGGCGTCTCGGTCGGAGCCCCTCGTTCGGGTAAGCCTTCGGACAGTTAACCGACAGGTTCCGACCGGTCACGACCGGTCGAACTGCGGTGCCGTCTGGGGCGTTTGACCAAGTTTTTGGCAAGCCGTCCAAGGGTTAGCCACTCAAAAGGGGTGTCATTCTCCAGATCAAACACGTATCCGCTCGATGACACACCGCTTCGGCCCCTAGGATTCCCCCTATCACCTCACCGGTCTCATTTGACAGGAACCCCATGAGCGACACTTCCCCCTACGGCTTCGAGCTTGTGCGGCGTGGGTACGACCGCGCTCAGGTGGACGAACGTATCTCCAAGCTCGTCTCCGACCGTGACAGCGCTCTCACCCGCATCACCGCTCTGGAAAAGCGCATCGAGGAGCTCCACCTCGAGACGCAGAACGCCCAGGCTCAGGTAAGCGACGCGGAGCCGTCGTACGCCGGTCTCGGCGCGCGTGTCGAGAAGATCCTCCGCCTCGCCGAGGAAGAGGCCAAGGATCTGCGCGAGGAGGCCCGTCGCGCGGCCGAGCAGCACCGCGAGCTGGCCGAGTCCGCGGCCCAGCAGGTGCGCAACGACGCGGAGTCGTTCGCCGCGGAGCGCAAGGCCAAGGCTGAGGACGAAGGCGTCCGGATCGTCGAGAAGGCCAAGAGCGACGCGTCGCAGCTGCGCGCCGAGGCCCAGAAGGACGCGCAGTCCAAGCGTGAGGAGGCGGACGCCCTCTTCGAGGAGACCCGCGCCAAGGCCGCTCAGGCCGCCGCGGACTTCGAGACCAACCTGGCCAAGCGTCGCGAGCAGTCGGAGCGCGACCTCGCGTCCCGTCAGCAGAAGGCCGAGAAGCGCCTCGCGGAGATCGAGCACCGCGCGGAGCAGCTCCGCCTGGAGGCCGAGAAGCTGCGCACGGACGCCGAGCGCCGCGCCCGCCAGACGGTGGAGACGGCCCAGCGTCAGGCCGAGGACATCGTCGCGGACGCGAACGCCAAGGCCGACCGCATCCGTTCGGAATCCGAGCGCGAGCTGGCCGCCCTCACCAACCGCCGCGACTCGATCAACGCCCAGCTCACGAACGTCCGCGAGATGCTCGCGACGCTCACGGGCGCCGCGGTGGCCGCGGCCGGCACGCCGGCCACGGACGACGAGCCGATCTCCCGTGGGGTTCCGGCTCAGCAGTCCAGGTAACACCGCCTGACGGCAGCGACCAAGGGTCCGCACCCTCTCCCCCGAACGGTGCGGGCCCTTCGTCGTATCCGGTTGTCGCACCGGCGACCGGCTCAAGTGGCAGCGTCCCGGGGCCCGTCTTAGCGTGGCCGCATGATCGAGCTCGAGGGCCTGACCAAGCGCTACGGCGAGAAGGTGGCGGTCAACAACCTGACCTTCACCGTCAGACCCGGCATCGTCACCGGCTTCCTCGGTCCCAACGGCGCCGGCAAGTCGACGACGATGCGCATGATGCTCGGCCTCGACCGGCCCACCGCCGGCGACGTCCGCATCGACGGCAGGCACTACGACCGTCTGAAGGACCCCCTCAGGTACATCGGCGCCCTGCTGGACGCCAAGGCCATGCACGGCGGGCGCAGTGCCTTCAACCACCTTCTCTGCCTCGCGCAGAGCAACGGCATCCCGCGCGGCCGGGTCGACGAGGTCCTCGACACCGTGGGGCTGACGGCCGTGGCGAAGAAGAAGGCCAAGGGGTTCTCGCTCGGCATGGGCCAGCGGCTCGGCATCGCGGGCGCGCTGCTCGGCGATCCGCGCATCCTGATGTTCGACGAGCCGGTGAACGGCCTCGACCCCGAGGGCATCCACTGGATCCGCAATCTGATGAAATCGCTGGCCGCGCAGGGCCGGACGGTGTTCGTCTCCAGCCACCTGATGAGCGAGATGGCGCTCACCGCCGACCACCTCGTCGTCATCGGTCAGGGCCGGCTGCTCGCCGACACGTCCATGGCCGAGTTCATCGAGCAGAACTCGCGGTCGTACGTCCGCATCCGCTCGCCCCAGCGCGAACGGCTCCTCGACGTGCTGCACGGGGCCGGGATCACCGTCGTGGAGACCGGTGCCGGGGCGCTGGAGGTCGACGGCGGCAAGCCCGAGCACATCGGTGAGCTGGCGGCGCAGCACCAGATCGTGCTGCACGAGCTCAGCCCCCAGCAGGCCTCCCTGGAGGAGGCGTTCATGCAGCTGACCGCCGAGTCGGTCGAGTACCACGCGCACACCGACACCCCCGAGGAACAGCAGGCCTGGGGCGACGGCTGGAAGGGGAACTGACCATGGCGGCAGCCCAGGTCGTCCGGTCCGAGTGGACCAAGATCCGGTCGGTGGCGTCCACGGTGTGGACGCTCTCCCTCGCGGTGGTCGTCACCCTCGCGCTCGGCATGCTGATCTCGGCCCTGTCGAAGAACGAGTTCGACAAGATGAGCCGCAAGGACCAGCTCTCCTTCGACCCGACCTTCATCAGCTTCGCCGGGATGAGCCTCGGCCAGCTCGCGATGATCGTGTTCGGCGTGCTGGTGGTGTCCAACGAGTACAGCACCGGCATGATCCGCACCTCGCTGGCCGCCGTACCGCAGCGCGGCACCTTCCTGTTCAGCAAGATCGGGGTAGCGACCGGCCTCTGTCTCGTCGTCGGCCTCGTCACCAGCTTCGTCGCGTTCTTCCTCGGGCAGGCCATGCTCGGCGAGCACCGGGCGCACATCGGCGACGAGGGCGTGCTGCGCGCGGTGATCGGCGGCGGGCTCTACATGACCCTGATCGCGATGTTCTCCATGGGCGTCGCCGTGATGCTGCGCTCGCCGATGCTGTCGCTGGGCACCCTGATGCCGTTCTTCTTCCTGATCTCCAACATCCTCGGCAATGTCTCGGCCACCAAGAAGATCGGCCGGTACCTGCCCGACCAGGCCGGCAGCAAGATCATGCAGGTGGTCACGCCGATCGACGACGACACCCCGTACGGGCCCTGGGGCGGGCTCGCGATCATGGTGCTGTGGGTGGCCGCGGCGATCGCGGGCGGGTACGGGCTGCTGAAGAAGAGAGATGCCTGAGGCTTTACGGCCTCTTGAGTGGAACCGTCAGCGCCCGGATAAGCTCCTAACCCTTACGGGGGCGTGCGCCCTGCTGTCCTGAACCTTTCGATGGGTGCGGAGCATGATCGAGGCAGTCGGCCTGACCAAGCAATATGGCGACAAGACCGCTGTGTACAACCTTTCCTTCCAGGTGCGGCCCGGTGCCGTCACCGGCTTCCTGGGCCCCAACGGCTCGGGTAAGTCGACGACGATGCGGATGATCCTGGGCCTGGACAACCCCACCTCGGGGCAGGTGACGATCGGCGGCTACCCGTACCGCAAGCTGCCGAACGCCCCCCGTCAGGTCGGCGCGCTCCTCGACGCCAAGGCGGTCCACGGCGGCCGGCACGCCCGCAACCACCTCCTGTGCCTCGCCCAGCTCTCCGGCATCCCGGCCCGCCGGGTGGACGAGGTGCTCGGCGTCGTCGGCCTCCAGGACGTGGCGCGGAAACGTTCCAAGGGCTTCTCCCTCGGCATGGGCCAGCGGCTCGGCATCGCCGCCGCGCTCCTCGGCGACCCGCAGGTCCTGCTCTTCGACGAGCCGGTCAACGGCCTCGACCCCGAGGGCATCCTCTGGGTCCGGAACCTGATGAAGGCGCTGGCGGCGGAGGGCCGTACGGTCTTCGTCTCCTCGCACCTGATGAGCGAGATGGCGCTGACGGCCGACCACCTGATCGTCATCGGGCGCGGCCAGTTGCTGGCCGACATGAGCGTGAACGACTTCATCGCGGCGAACTCCGCCGGCTTCGCCCGTGTCCGCACCCCCGACACCGAGCCGCAGCTGCGCGAGAAGCTGACGTCCGCGCTGACGGAGGCCGGCGGCCATGTGCTGCCCGAGCAGGACGGCGCCCTGCGGATCACCGGGCTCCCGCTCCCCCGCATCAGCGACATCGCCCACGACGCCGACGTACGGCTGTGGGAGCTGTCGCCGCACTCCGCCTCGCTGGAGGAGGCGTACATGCGGATGACGCAGGGGGCCGTCGACTACCGCTCGACGATCGACCAGAAGGCCGGCCTCATGCAGCCCCTGCCGCCGGGCGCCCAGCCCCCGATGCCGGTTCCCGGCCAGGGCCAGCCCGACTGGTACGCCCCACCGCCGCCCCAGCAGCAGTTCGCTCCGCAGGCCCAGCCGGCGACGGGCCCGTACGGCGCCTCTCAGCCTCCGGCGGGCCCGTACGGCGCCCCAGGCGCCCCGGCCGCCCCCGGTACGGCCGCCCAGCCGCCTGCCGGGCCCTACGGCGCCCAGGCCCCGGCCGCTCCGGCCGCGAACGCCGGCGCGGCCGCCGCGAACCCGTACGCCCCCGCAGCGCCGCAGGCCCCCGCCCAGGCCCCCGGCCTCACCAAGCAGCCCGCCGCGGCCCCGGCCCCCGCAGGCGCCCCGACGGCCTCCGCCCCGGCCCCCGCCGCTCCGGCTGCCCAGCCGGGTGCCGGCGCCGCCTCTGCGGCCGCGCCCGCGCAGGCCTCCCCGCAGCAGCCCCCGGCCGCCGCGGCACCCGCGCGACCTGCCGCACCGGCCCCCGCCCCGCCCGCCGCCGACCTGACCAAGCCCGAGGACGCCCGATGAGTACGCCCCAGCCTCCGATGCCGCAGGCCGCCGTGCCCCAGCCTCAGCCTCAGCTGGCGCAGGCGCCCGCGCCCCACTGGCAGTCGGCGCCCGCCGGCTCGTACCCGACGTACACCTCGCCGATCCCGGTGGTGCGCACGCACCTCGGGCACGCCATCGCCTCGGAGTGGACGAAGATCCGTTCCGTGCGGTCGACGATGTGGACGCTCGGCGTGTTCGTCCTGCTCGTCGTGGGGATCGGTCTGCTGGCCGCCGCGGTGGTGGGGAGCAGCGCTGGCGAGACCGACCTGGCCGGGGAGAACCCGCTGTCGTTCGGCTTCTTCGGGCTCCTGCTCGGCAGCATGTGCATCATGACGCTCGGCGTGCTGACCACCGCCTCCGAGTACGGCACCGGCATGATCCGCACCACCATGACCGCGTGCCCCAACCGGGTGCGGGTGCTGGCGGCGAAGGCGATCGTGTTCTTCTCCGTCGCCTTCGTGGTGACCTTCGTCTCGGCGCTGCTGGTCGCCTTCGCGGACGTGGCCCTGCTGGACAGCAGCGGCGTGCGGGACCCCTCCGGCAGCGAATGGCTGAAGGGCACCCTCGGCATCTCGCTCTACCTGGCGCTGCTCGGCCTGCTCTCGCTCGTCATCGGCTCGATCATCCGGCACTCGGCGGGCGCGATCACCATCATGATCGGCGTGGTGCTGGCCCCGCTGGTCATCGCGCTGTTCATGTTCTCCTCCTCGCTGGAGAAGCTGCGCGAGGCCCTGTTCGAGTACTCCATCCCGAACCAGCTGAGCGTCTTCTACTCCAACTCGCTCACCGAGTCCGGCCCGTCCGGCTGGGACCCGCTGTGGATCATGCTCGGCGTGACGGCCGTCGCGTTCGCCGGCGCCTGCGCGCTGCTGGAGAAGCGGGACGTCTAGGACCTGTCCGGCGGATCCTGCCGCAGACGCGGGGGCTGGCACGCGCATCTGCCCCCGCTCACCGGTGTCGATGAAGCGCCGCAGCTTCCCTGCGACCTGATCCGCCGGACAGGCCCTAGCCCGTACGCCTCAGAACTTCGGCGCGTTCCTGGACCGCTGCACCCGCGTGGTGCGGCGGTCCTTCGCGTTCCAGCACGCCTTGTGCCAGTGCCGGCGCTCGTCGACCCCGGAGTGGTCCGGCCAGGCCACCACGTGCGGGACGCCGTCCGGGATCAGCTGGTCGCAGCCGGGGCAGCGGTAGGACTTGCCCTGGGAACTCGCACCGGCCACATGACGGACGTTCCACTCCTCGCCCTGCCAGCTCTCCGTGGACTGCCAGCCCCCGTACCGGCCGGACCGGTCGTCCTCGGCACTCCGGCCGGAATCGGAACCCTTGGGTCGGTTGCGACGCGGGGACACGGAACACCTCTCGGGGCTATACAGGAAGCACGGCATGTCCAGCCTACGCGGCGCGGACAGGGGTACGCGAAGGGCACCAACCCCCGCAAGTCCCCCTCGCGGACGCGGCATTCGGCAGACAATCCGCAAATCTCTTCGCCAGGCCGTGTCCTCGGCACGTGTCAGACGGTTATGCCGGGTGGGGGAGCTCCGCGTCGGAGCCAAGGAAGCAGGAAAAGCACATGCGCGTTGGAAGTTTCGTGTTGGCGGCCCAGTTCCCGGGGCAGGGCCAGGGGGAGGCGCTGCACCGCGCGGTCCGCTCGGCCGAGGTCGCCGAGGAAGCGGGGCTGGACTCGGTCTGGCTGGCCGAGCACCACTTCGTGCCGTACGGCACCTGTCCGTCGGCGATCACCCTGGCCGCGTTACTGCTGGGCCGCACCCGCCGGCTCCGCGTCGGCACCGCCGTCAGCGTGCTGCCCACCGCCCATCCGGTGGCCCTGGGCGAGCAGGCCGCGCTGCTGCATCTCACCTCCGGCGGGCGCTTCTCCCTGGGCGTCGGGCGCGGCGGGCCGTGGGTCGACCTGGAGGTGTTCGGGTCGGGGCTCGCGGCCTACGAGAAGGGGTTCCCGGAATCACTCGATCTGCTGGTGCGCTGGCTGCGCGAGCCGTCCGTCGCGGCCGACGGCGAGCGCTACCGCTTCCGCGAGGTCCCCGTGGTACCGCGGCCCTCGGAGGCACTCACGGAGGCGGACGGCCCCGAGGTGGTCGTCGCCTGCACCTCCCCGGCGAGCGTGCGGCTGGCGGCCGAGCGCGGGCTGCCGATGCTGCTCGGGATGCATGTCGGGGACGAGGAGAAGGCGGAGATGGTCGGCCTGTGGCGCAAGCACGCGCGCGCGGCGGGCCGCTCGCCGGACGAGATCGCGCACGCGGGCCATGTCTCCGCCGGCGTCTGCCAGATCGCGGACAAGCGCACGGACGCCGTGGAGGCGTTGGTGAAGGCGATGCCGGGCTGGCTGCGCCAGGGCCTGGAGGCCCATGTGACGGTCGACGGCCGCCATCGTTCGATGCGCGACCCGGTCGCGTACACCGAACTGCTCTGCGGGCTGCACCCGGTGGGCACTCCCCGGCTGTGCGCCGACCGGCTCGCCGCCACCAGCGAGCGGACCGGCATCTCCCGCTTCGCCCTGCTCGTCGAGGGCTCGGGAGACCTCGCGGCCACCGAGGAGAACGTCCGACGGCTGGGCGCCGAGGTGCTCCCCCACCTCGGCTGACCGTGGGCCCCGCGCAGAGCTTGCCGCCCCTGTACTGAATGCACCTCCCGCGTACGGAGCGGCAAGCGAACGGCTCGCTGCGTCAGCAGTCCCGGAACTCCGGGGACTGGTTCAGCAGTTGACTGCGGACCGAGGTGAAGCGGGCCAGCGTCTCGTCCACCGAGGCGTCCAGCGGGAACACCGCCACCCGGTGGCAGTTCTGGAAGGCCAGCCGTACCCCGAAGTGCCGTTGCAGCGCGCCGCGTATGGCGTCACTCGCGAGCGCACGCAGCAGCTGACCGCGTGCCTGCTCGTCCGGCGGAGGCGTCTGGTTGTCGGCGAACGCACCGCCGTCGACCTTCAGCTGGGCCACCAGGGAGCTGATCATCTCCCATGCGTAGGGCAGGGAGGTCCGGACGCAGTCGACGAATTCCGCTTCGTCGACCTCGCCTCGCTCGGCCTTCTCGAGTAGGGCCGGTGAGACGTCGAGCGACATGGGTTCTCCTCTCGCACCCCCAAGCAACAGGGGTTGCCGGACAGATGAGGGAGTCCGCGATGCCGAACACGCTGAGTACATGCCTCGCGACCTCCCGTTTACTACCGTAGGCAACGGGCCGTGACGGCACCAGGAGATTGCGTACATAGAGGGCCCCCAATGGGCACACAATCGGCCACAAACGAACAAGGGTCGTTCCGGGTGCTACGGGCCGAATCGCTTCGACGGCGCGCCGTCGAGTAGCGTTGCCCACCATGCGTCTCGTCATTGCCCGGTGCTCCGTCGACTACGCGGGCCGGCTCACCGCCCACCTCCCGTCCGCGCCCCGTCTGATCCTCGTGAAGGCGGACGGCAGCGTCTCGATCCACGCGGACGACCGGGCCTACAAGCCCCTGAACTGGATGTCGCCGCCCTGCACGTTGAAGGAGGGTGCGGGCGACGATGACGGCGTCTGGACCGTCATCAACAAAGCCGGCGAGAAGCTGATCATCACGATGGAGGAGATCCTCCACGACTCCTCGCACGAACTGGGCGTCGACCCGGGCCTGATCAAGGACGGCGTGGAAGCACACCTTCAGGAGCTCCTCGCCGACCGCATCGAGACCCTCGGCGACGGCTACACCCTCATCCGCCGCGAGTACATGACCGCCATCGGCCCGGTCGACATCCTGTGCCGGGACGCCGACGGCCAGACCGTGGCGGTCGAGATCAAGCGGCGCGGCGAGATCGACGGTGTCGAGCAACTCACCCGCTACCTGGAGCTGTTGAACCGCGACCCGCATCTCGCCCCGGTCCGCGGCGTCTTCGCCGCCCAGGAGATCAAGCCCCAGGCCCGCGTCCTCGCCACGGACCGCGGCATCGGCTGCGCGGTCCTCGACTACGACGCCCTGCGCGGCATCGAGGACGACAAGCTGCGCCTGTTCTGACGGCAGTTCTACGACACTGAGGGCCGGGTTCCTGACAGGAGCCCGGCCCTCAGTGTCGGCGCACGCGCGTCAGATGACCGCGCCCGACGCGGAGCCCGACGTGCTCGGCGTCCCGGCGCCGCCGCTCTCCGAGGCGCTGGCGGGCGCGCTGGAGGCCGGGCCGCTGGCGGAGTCCGACGTGGACGGCGTGGTCGACGGAGTCGGCGTCGGGGTCGTCGACGGCGTCGGCGGGGTCGAGGGCGGAGTCGACGGCGGGGTCGACGGCGGGGTCGACGGCGGCTTGGTCGGGGTCGCCGAGGTCGACGGCGGCTTGGACGTCGACGTCGGCGGCTTCGAGGTGGGCGACTTCGTCCCGCTCGGGTCGTCCGAGGGCTCCGCGCTCTCCGTCGGCGTCGGGTCGTCCGACGTACCGAAGGTGCCGTCCGGGCCCGGGTCGGTCGGGCGACTGGTGGCCGTGCCGGTGTCGCCCTTGCCGTCGTCGTTCTTCGGCACGTCGGCGCCGAGGCTGCCGTCGTCGGCGCCCTGGCTGGCCGACGGGTTGACGCCGACCTTGTCGGACGGGTTGTTCGCGTCGTTGTTCGACGTGGCGCCGAGGGTCACCACGGTGCCGAGCACGGCCGCGAGGAGCGCGCCCGCGCCGGCCGCGACGAGGTTGCGCCGGGCGAGACCCTTGAGGCCGCCGCGGGCCTTGTGGTGGGGCACGACCGGGGCGGGGGCCGCGGCCCGGTGGGTGACCAGGGTCGAGGGGTCGTTCGCCGGCTGGAGCGGCGGGAAGGCCGGGATGCCGCCGGGCGGCGACTGCGACTCCTCGTGGCGGGCGTCGGGCACCTCCTCGCCGGCGGTCGCGGAGATGGCCGGCGGCAGGCCGGACCGGTCGGAGACCAGCGCGAGGGCACGGCGGCCGGCGACGGTGCCGCGCTTGTCGGCGAGGGCGCCGCGCAGCCCGATGGCGGCCTCCAGCTCGGCGCGGGCCCGGTCCAGCTGGTCGGCGCAGAGCGCGAGGATGCCCAACTCGTGCTGGAAGTAGGCCTGTTCGCCCACCTCGCCGGAGACCCGGGCGGCCTCGGCGCCGAAGCGCAGGGTGCGCTCCCAGGCGCTCCAGTGCAGCCCGGCGGCGAACGCGGGCGCGGCGGTGCGGGCCAGCTGGACGGTGACGTTCTCCTCGTCCTCGTCGGGCGCCTCCACGACCGGCACCAGCACGGTGAGGGCGGCGAGCACGGCGTCGGCCTCGGCGCACACCCGCTCGGGCGTGACCGAGGGGTGCCCGGCCCACCAGGCGTAGTGCCGGGCCGCGGCCAGGGCGCGGTCCTCGGTGTCGTCGCCGTATCCGGCGCTCTCCAACTGGGTGCGGACGCCCGCGGCGAGCCGGTAGCGGGAGCCGACCGGGGTGATCAGGGCGCAGCTCAGCAGCTCACCGAGCGCGGCGTCGGCGTGGGTGTCGCCGACGAGAGCGGGCAGATGCGCCTGGTGCGGCACCTCGCCGCCGAGCGCCACGGCGAACCGCAGGGCGGCGCGCGCCGATTCGCTGAGCCGGCCGGCGAGCAGCGCGGCCGGTGCGGCGCCCTCGGCGAGGGAGGGCAGCGGCACGTCGTCGCCGTCGACGGCGTCGAAGGGGGCGTCGACCTGGGCGCCCTGGAAGACGCCGAACTCGTCGAAGGCTTCGGCGCTGGCGCGCACTTCGTCGCGCTGCCGGAGCAGGGCGCCGGCCTGGACGAACCGCAGCGGCAGACCCTCGGACTCGAACCAGAGGTCGCCGGCCCAGTTGGCCTCGTCCTCGGTGAGCACGCGGCCGACGGCACGCTCCAGGAGCTCCACTCCCCCGGCCCGGTCCAGGCCGTCGAGGAAGACCTCCTCGAGGGCCGAGTCGGCGGACGGCGCGGGCACGTCCGGGGTCGCGGCGACGAGGAAGGCGCACTCGGGGGTGGCCTCGAGCAGCTCGTCGAGCGCGGCGCCGCCGAACTCCACGTCGTCGAGGACGACGACCGCGCCGACCTCCCGGACGAGGGCGAGCAGGTCCTCGTGTCCGGGCCGGTGCAGGGGGGCGTCGTAGACGGCGTAGAAGAGGTCGTGGAGGAGGTCGTCGGCGCTGCGATGGAAGCCGTTCAGACGGACGACGCCGTCGGGGGCGAGGTCCGAGCAGTCCTCGGCGACGAGGTCGAGGAGGCTGGTGCGGCCCGATCCGGCGGGGCCGGTGAGGCGGACGGAGCGGCCGCGGGCGAGCAGTCGCACGAGGCGCTCGCGCTCGTCCTGGCGGTCCAGCAGCGGCAGCCGGGGCGGGGTGGGGCCGGGCGGGGCCGGCGGGCGGGCCGCGCGGTCGGTCTCGGCGCGTTCGGCGGCGCTGAGCTTGCGCGGCCGACCGGGCCGTTCGCCCGGCGGGCAGGGCTCTATCTCGCTGCCGTCGACGGGGTTGACGGTGAGCAGGTGGTCTCCGGAGACCAGCTGCACCGTGCGGGCCAGGGCGGGCGTGCTCTGGCCGAGGCCGGGTGTGAGCGGGTCCCGGGGCGGACGCTGGCGCGACGGATTGCCGCCGTCACCTTCGTGGCCGTACTCCTCGGGTCCCCGGGTGTTCGGGTCCATAGGTTCAAGCCCCCCAAAAGCGTCTCGTGTGTCATGGGTCCCTCGGGACCCAGGCCCCCTCCGGCCTGCTGCACACCGCGCTGTCGCTTCTGGTCCGGGCCCGCTCGTTCAGGGACGTGCTTCCAGCGGGCGACCGAACCCTAAACCTTCGCACAGTATCTACGACAGTCCGGGGCACCGCGCCGTCCGAGACGTCACAGTCTCGTGAGGATTGTGCGCGGCGCGCCTTTCACCATTGCAACACCGGGCACTCACACCGCATGCACACAAGCGTTCACACCCGGGGCAGCGACTCCACCCCGATGCCGCCCTCGATCGCCAGGATCCGGTGCAGCCGGGTGGCCACCAGCAGGCGCTGCATCTGCGGCGGTACGTCGCGCAGCACCAGGCGTCGGCCGCAGCGGCCGGCCCTGCGGTGGGCCCCCATGATCACCCCGAGTCCGGTGGCGTCCCAGGAGTCGAGCTCGGACAGGTCGAGCACGAGATCGCCGACTCCGTCGTCGACGGCCGAGTGCAGGACCGTACGGGCGTCCGCCGCGCTGCGGACGTCGAGGCGGCCCCCGACGACCAGCTCGACGTGGTCGCCCCTGATGAACATATGCGCTCCCCGTGGTGCGTCTCGTGCTCCGCGAATGTGATGTCCGGTGATGCAACCTCTGACTGCGCGAGGCGGTCAGAGGTTGCCGTCTGTAAGCGAACCGATACCGAATTCACCCGTCGGTGTGACACCAGAGGGGCGTATGTGAATTCGGGTGTTGATCAGTACGTGTAGAAGCCCTGCCCGCTCTTGCGTCCGATGTCACCGGCATCAACCATCCGGCGCATCAGCTCGGGCGGAGCGAACTTCTCGTCCTGGGACTCCGTGTAGATGTTGCTGGTGGCGTGCAGCAGGATGTCGACGCCCGTCAGGTCGGCCGTGGCGAGCGGACCCATGGCGTGCCCGAACCCCAGCTTGCAGGCGAGGTCGATGTCCTCCGCCGTCGCCACGCCCGACTCGTAGAGCTTGGTGGCCTCGACGACGAGGGCGGAGATGAGCCGGGTGGTCACGAACCCCGCCACATCCCTGTTCACGACGATGCAGGTCTTGCCGGTGGACTCGGCGAACTCCCGCGCGGTGGCGAGGGTTTCGTCGCTCGTCTTGTAGCCGCGGACCAGCTCGACGAGCTGCATCATCGGCACCGGCGAGAAGAAGTGGACGCCGACGACCCGCTCGGGGTGCTCGGTGGCCGCGGCGATCTTGGTGATCGGGATGGCGGAGGTGTTGGAGGCGAGGACGGTGTCCTCACGCACGATCTTGTCGAGGGCGCGGAAGATCTCGTGCTTGACTTCGAGCTTCTCGAAGACGGCCTCGACGACGATGTCGGCGTCCGCGGCGGCGTCCAGGTCGGTGGTCGCGGTGATCCGGCCGAGGGCGGCGTCGGCGTCGTGCGCCTCCATCTTGCCCTTGCTCACGAACTTGTCGTACGAGGCCTTGATGCCGTCGGTGCCACGCTTGAGAGCCTCGTCGGTGACGTCCCGCAGGACGACGTCCCAGCCCGCTTGCGCGGAGACCTGGGCGATCCCGGAACCCATCAAGCCGGCGCCGATGACGGCAAGCTTCCGTGCCACTGTTGCGACTCCCCTTTTGAACGCCTTACCCACTGTTTAAGTTGCCTCTTCGGCGGACCCTAGCGCTCGTGAGGGGCTGTGTGACCGGTAAGTAATGCGCGTCACGTCTCATCTGACGGACATCACACCGGCAGACGTCACGGGGGGTCTCGTACGGCGTAGTTGAGCACCCTCTCACTCAACAACTCCTCAGGTACTGGTGCACCTGGACGACATCGGGCGTACGACGTCCTGGTCGTTACGCTGGTCGCATGGTCAATCTGACGCGCATCTACACCAGGACCGGCGACCAGGGCACCACCGCCCTCGGCGACATGAGCAGGGTCGCCAAGACCGACCTGCGGATCTCGGCGTACGCCGACGCCAACGAGGCGAACGCCGTGATCGGGACGGCGATCGCGCTCGGCGGTCTCGCCGAGGAGGTCGTCAAGGTCCTCACGCGCGTCCAGAACGACCTGTTCGACGTCGGCGCCGACCTGTCCACGCCCGTCGTAGAGAACCCGGAGTTCCCGCCCCTGCGGGTCGAGCAGTTCTACATCGACAAGCTGGAAGCCGACTGCGACCACTTCAACGAGCAGTTGGAGAAGCTCCGATCGTTCATCCTCCCGGGCGGCACGCCGGGCGCGGCCCTGCTGCACCAGGCCTGCACGGTCGTACGACGGGCCGAGCGTTCGACCTGGGCCGCGCTGGAGGTCCACGGCGAGGTCATGAACCCGCTGACCGCGACCTACCTCAACCGTCTGTCCGACCTGCTGTTCATCCTGGCGCGGACGGCGAACAAGGAGGTCGGGGACGTGCTGTGGGTGCCCGGCGGCGAGCGTTAGCGCTCGCGCTTGGGGAACAGCGTGTAGCTCCCGGCGATGACGACATTGATGCCGATCAGCCAGAGCATGCGCTGCTGCCACGCCCGGAGCGAGTCGGTCTCGCCGCTGCCACCCACGTACCAGATCGCGGCCTGGAGCAGCACCATGGCGACCACCGCGGCGACCACCCAGCGGCCCGCGACCTTCCATTCGTGGACGGCGCGGGCCGTGCCGTACTTCGGCGGTCGCACCGGCGGCGGGCCGCCCGCGAAGCGGTGGGCGAAGTGGGCGTCGGCCCAGCGGATGGTGGCGTGGCCGAGCCCCACGGTGAAGCCGATGTAGACGGCGGCCAGGCCGTGCTTCCAGTCGGGTTCGGCGCCGTTGCGCAGGTCGATCGCGGTGACCGTGAACAGGACCAGCTCCAGCAGGGGCTCGCACAGCAGCAGGGCAAGCCCGGTCCGCGGCATCTTCAGCAGATACCGGAAGGCCAGCCCGACGGCCAGCAGCACCCAGAACGCCACCTCGCACGCGATGATCAGTCCGACGATCATGAACCCGCTCCCTTCCCTCGCTCCCAGGTTCGGGCCGCGGTCCGCCGCTTTCGTCGTCGTCACTGAGGAACCCGCCGTACATCGAAAGATGCAGTCCAGGACCGTCCCCGGGGATCAGGCGGGCCGCGCGGCGGGCGTGTTTCATGGGGACATGGCCGTACGACCGCCCCGCCCGCACCGCTTCGACGCGTACATCGCGGGCGGTGGGCTGCTCGGCGGGCTGCTGCTGGTGCTCTTCGGGCTGGGCACCCGGCCGTCCAGTGACCCGATCACCCTGTTCGACGGCCCCTGGCCGGTGCTGGTGCCGCTCACCGTGCTGGCCGGCTGCGAGCTGCTGCGCCGGGCGGCACCCCGGGTGGCGCTGCTGACCGGCACGGTCGCGATCTGCGCGGACCTGGTGACCCAGGGCAACCTGGCGTCGGTGCTGATGTTCACCGACCTCGTCTACGCGGCCGTCCTGTACGGCCCGCTCGCCTCCGCCCGCCGCATCCAGTGGATCACCGGCCTGCTCACGGTGGTCGCGACACTGGTGCCGTTCGCGGTGTGGCGGGTGCCGGAGGCGCTGCTCATCGGTGTGGTCGTCGGTGTCGTGGCGTACGGGCCCGCCGCGACCGGCTGGATCGTCCGCAACCACCGCGACGCCGCCGAAGCCGCCCGGCTGCGTGCCGAACAGACCGCGCTGCTCGCGGAGATGGACCGCACCCAGGCCGTCACGGCCGAACGCGCCCGGATGGCCAGGGAGTTGCACGACATGGTCGCCAACCACCTGTCCGCGATCGCGATCCACTCCACCGCCGCGCTGTCCCTGGACGATCCGAAGACCTCCGCGGACGCCCTCGGCGTCATCCGCGAGAACAGCGTCAAGGGGCTGGCGGAGATGCGCCGGCTGATCGGCATCCTGCGCGACGGCGACGAGGAGCCGACCGCCGTCCCGACCCTCGACGGCCTCGCCGCCCTAGTCGAGGACGCCCGCACCAACGGCCTCGACGTCACGCTCGACGCCGAGCAGGGCACGACCGTGCCCGCCCCCGTCGAACTGGCCGCCTACCGGATCGTCCAGGAGTCCCTGACCAACGCGCTCAAGCACGCCTGCCCCGGCCGCGTCACCGTCACCCTCGTCCGCCGCGACGGCTCCCTCGACGTGCTCGTGACCAGCCCGTACGGCCACCGGGACGGGCCCCGCGCCCCCGGATCGGGCGCCGGTCTGGTCGGCATGCGGGAGCGGGTGGCGCTGCTGGGCGGTGTCTTCGCGGCCGGTCCTGAGGACACCCCGGCCGGTCCTGACGGCACCTTGTGGGCGGTCCGTGCCGTCCTCCCCCTCACCGATGGAGACCCCGCATGATTCGTGTGCTCGTCGCCGAGGACCAGTCCGCCGTACGCGCCGGGCTCGTCCTCATCCTGCGCAGCGCGCCCGACGTCGAGGTGGTCGGCGAGGCCGCCGACGGGGAGCAGGCGGTGGCGCTGGCCCGGGAGCTGCGGCCGGACCTGGTCCTGATGGATGTACAGATGCCGCGTCTGGACGGGGTGTCGGCGACCCGGAAGGTCACGGAGGAGGGGCTCGCGGACGTCCTCGTGCTGACCACCTTCGATCTCGACGAGTACGTGTTCGGGGCGCTGCGGGCGGGCGCGGCCGGGTTCCTGCTGAAGAACACGGAGGCGAAGGACCTCGTCGAGGCGGTGCGCACGGTGGCCCGCGGCGAGGGCATCGTGGCCCCGGCCGTCACGCGGCGTCTGATCGCCGAGTTCGCGGCGAAGCCCGTACGGCAGTCGAGCGCGGACCCAGCGGTCCTGGACTCGCTGACCCGCCGTGAACGCGAAGTGCTGTCCTGCCTGGGCGAGGGGCTGTCCAACGCGGACATCGCGGGGCGCCTGGACATGGCGGAGGCGACGGTGAAGACGCACGTCAGCCGTCTCCTGGGCAAGCTGGAGCTGCGCAGCCGGGTCCAAGCGGCCGTACTCGCGCAGGAGTTGGGTGTCTGAGCGGTTGCATACGAGAGTGGTCCAGACCTATTGACCCGTGGTCCAGACCTTTCTATTCTCGCGGCACCGTGGGTACGAAGGCTCAGTCGTGCCCCCATCCCCGAGAAGGAGGCGCGGTATGCGCTTCAGACACAGAGCCGCAGCAGGCTTCGCGACGCTGTTGCTCCCCTTCGCCGGACTGGTCGGGCTGGCCAGTCCCGCCGAGGCGGCGGCCTCCGCGACCGCGACCTTCGCCAAGACCCAGGACTGGGGCACCGGCTTCGAAGGCAAGTGGACCGTCAAGAACACCGGCGACACCACCCTCAGCTCCTGGACCGTGGAGTGGGACTACCCCTCCGGCACCTCGGTCACCTCCGCCTGGGACGCCGACGTCACCTCGTCCGGCACCCACTGGACCGCCAAGAACAAGTCCTGGAACGGCACCCTCGCCCCCGGCGCCTCCGTCTCCTTCGGCTTCAACGGCGCCGGCTCCGGCTCCCCCTCCAACTGCAAACTGAACGGCGGCAGTTGTGACGGCGGCACCACCAACCCGACCGACAGCGCGCCCAGCGCCCCCGGCACCCCGACCGCGTCGGGCGTCACCGACACCTCGGTGAAGCTGACCTGGAGCGCGGCCACCGACGACAAGGGCGTCAAGAACTACGACGTCCTGCGCAACGGCACCAAGGTCGCGACGGTGACGACGACCTCGTACACCGACACCGGCCTGACCGCCGGCACGTCGTACTCCTACACCGTCCAGGCCCGCGACACCGCCGACCAGACCGGCCCGGTCAGCGGCGCGGTCTCCGTGACCACCACGGGCGGCGGCGGCACCGACCCGGGCACCGGCAGCAAGGTCAAGCTCGGCTACTTCACCGAGTGGGGCGTCTACGGCCGCAACTACCACGTCAAGAACCTGGTGACCTCGGGCTCCGCCTCGAAGATCACTCACATCAACTACGCGTTCGGCAACGTCAAGGACGGCAAGTGCGTCGTCGACGACACCTACGCCGCCTACGACAAGGCCTACACCGCCGACCAGTCCGTCAGCGGCGTCGCCGACACCTGGGACCAGCCGCTGCGCGGCAACTTCAACCAGCTGCGTGAGCTGAAGGCCAAGTACCCGAACATCAAGGTGCTGTACTCCTTCGGCGGCTGGACCTACTCCGGCGGCTTCGCCCAGGCCGCCGCCAACCCGGCCGCGTTCGCCGCGAGCTGCAAGTCCGTCATCGAGGACCCGCGCTGGGCGGACGTCTTCGACGGCATCGACATCGACTGGGAGTACCCGAACGCCTGCGGTCTGACCTGTGACACCTCCGGTGCCGCGGCCTTCAAGAACCTGGTGGCGGCGCTGCGTTCGGAGTTCGGCAGCGACTACCTGGTCACCGCCGCGATCACCGCGGACGCCTCAAGCGGCGGCAAGATCGACGCGGCCGACTACGGCGGCGCCTCCGCGTACCTCAACTGGTACAACGTGATGACGTACGACTACTTCGGCGCCTGGGACAAGACCGGCCCCACCGCCCCGCACTCCCCGCTCACCTCGTACTCCGGCATCCCGAAGGCCGGTTTCAACTCGGCCGACGCGATCGCCAAGCTGAAGGCGAAGGGCGTGCCGTCGAGCAAGCTCCTGCTCGGCATCGGCTTCTACGGCCGCGGCTGGACCGGCGTCACCCAGGCCGCCCCCGGCGGCACGGCGACCGGACCGGCGACCGGCACCTACGAGGCGGGCATCGAGGACTACAAGGTCCTCAAGACGTCCTGCCCCGCGACCGGCACCGTCGGCGGCACGGCGTACGCCTACTGCGGCAGCAACTGGTGGTCGTACGACACCCCCGCCACCATCGGCACCAAGATGACCTGGGCCAAGAACCAGGGCCTCGGCGGCGCCTTCTTCTGGGAGTTCAGCGGTGACTCCAGCAACGGCGAGCTGGTGAGCGCCATCAACAGCGGTCTCAGCTAGCAGTACCCAGAGCAGTACTAGGCGACATTGACGCGCTGACCGGGCGGGGCTGCCTCAAGCCACGCGAGAAAACCGGTCAGCGCGTCTTCGCTCATGGCGAGCTCCAGACGCGTGCCCCGGTGGAGGCAGGTGAGGACGACGGCGTCCGACAGGAGCGCCAGCTCCTCCTCGCCCTCGGGCAGACGGCGGCCGGCGACCTCGATCGCGGCGCGCTCCAGGACGCGGCGCGGACGGTAGGCGTAGGAGAAGACGCGGTACCACTCGATGCGGTCGCCGTTGTAGCGGGCGACGCCGTAGCTCCAGCCCTTGCCACTGGTGTCGGTTTTCTCCGGGACGTCCCAGCGCAGGGAACAGTCGAAGGTGCCGCCCGAGCGCTGGATGAGTCTGCGGCGCAGACCGAAGACGAACAGTCCAAGCACCACCAGGGCGACCACGACTCCGCACACAGTCAGAGCGAGGACCATCGACACCGACCTCCTCGTCTACTCGGTAACGGATTACTCAGTAACGGATTGGAAAAAACGTCCACATTCGCCTCAGCCGCGACCGGGGCCGGATTTCTCCGGTCCCAGCCGCGGCTGAGTGACGTCATACGGTCTCGCGCAGGCTAGCGCGTCGCCGCCGCGCGGATGCGTACGTCCGCGCGACGCTCGGCGGCGGCGTCACCCTCCGCCTTCGCGCGCTCCAGTTCGCGCTCGGCGCGCTGGACATCGATCTCGTCCGACAGCTCGGCGATCTCGGCCAGCAGCGACAGCTTGTTGTCCGCGAACGAGATGAAACCGCCGTGCACCGCGGCGACGACCGTTCCACCATCACTCGTACGGATGGTCACCGGGCCCGACTCCAGCACACCGAGCAGCGGCTGGTGACCGGGCATGACGCCGATGTCGCCGGACGTGGTGCGCGCGACGACCAGGGTGGCCTCGCCGGACCAGACCTCTCGGTCGGCCGCGACCAGCGCGACGTGCAGCTCAGCAGCCAAGGTGGCTCCTCGGGTCACCACCCGGCGGGGTCACCGGGTGTTGGTTACAAGTCTAATGGGCGTGAAAGAGGGGGCGGGACGTACCCCGCCCCCTCTCAAGAGCGCGAGGCTCAGGAGACGCCGAGCTCCTTGGCGTTGGCCTTGAGGTCCTCAATGCCACCGCAGAGGAAGAACGCCTGCTCCGGGAAGTGGTCGTACTCACCGTCGATGATCGCGTTGAACGCCGTGATCGACTCGTCCAGCGGCACGTCCGACCCGTCGACGCCGGTGAACTGCTTGGCGACGTGGGTGTTCTGGGACAGGAAGCGCTCCACGCGACGGGCACGGTGGACGACGAGCTTGTCCTCTTCGCCCAGCTCGTCGATACCGAGGATCGCGATGATGTCCTGGAGGTCCTTGTACTTCTGAAGGACACCCTTGACGCGCATGGCCGTGTTGTAGTGGTCCGCCGCGATGTAGCGGGGGTCCAGGATCCGGGACGTCGAGTCCAGCGGGTCCACGGCCGGGTAGATGCCCTTCTCGGAGATCGGACGGGAGAGAACCGTCGTCGCGTCGAGGTGGGCGAAGGTGGTGGCCGGGGCCGGGTCGGTCAGGTCGTCCGCGGGGACGTAGATCGCCTGCATCGAGGTGATCGAGTGACCACGGGTCGAGGTGATGCGCTCCTGGAGGAGACCCATCTCGTCGGCCAGGTTCGGCTGGTAGCCCACCGCGGAGGGCATACGGCCGAGCAGGGTCGACACCTCGGAACCGGCCTGCGTGAAGCGGAAGATGTTGTCGATGAAGAACAGCACGTCCTGCTTCTGCACATCGCGGAAGTACTCCGCCATGGTCAGACCGGCGAGGGCCACGCGCAGACGGGTGCCCGGGGGCTCGTCCATTTGACCGAAGACCAGGGCGGTCTTGTCGATGACGCCCGAGTCGGCCATCTCCTCGATGAGGTCGTTGCCCTCACGGGTGCGCTCACCGACACCGGCGAACACGGAGACACCGTCGTGGTTGTTGGCGACGCGGTAGATCATCTCCTGGATGAGCACCGTCTTGCCGACGCCGGCACCGCCGAACAGACCGATCTTTCCACCCTTGACGTACGGGGTGAGAAGGTCGATGACCTTGACGCCGGTCTCGAACATCTCGGTCTTCGACTCGAGCTCGTCGAAGTTCGGGGCCTTGCGGTGGATGCCCCAGCGCTCGCCCTCGTACTGCTCGTCGACGTTCAGCACCTCACCGAGGGTGTTGAACACCTTGCCCTTGGTGAAGTCGCCGACCGGAACCGTGATGGAGGCGCCGGTGTCGGTCACCGGGGCCTGGCGGACCAGACCGTCGGTGGGCTGCATCGAGATGGTGCGGACCAGGCCGTCACCCAGGTGCTGGGCGACCTCCAGGGTCAGCGTCTTCTTCGCGCCGTCCTGGGCCGGGTCGGCCACCTCGACGTGAAGGGCGTTGTAGATGTCGGGCATCGCGTCGACGGGGAACTCCACGTCGACGACCGGGCCGATGACCCGGGCGACGCGGCCCGTGGCCGTCGCGGTCTCAACAGTGGTGGTCATTAGCGGTCACTCCCCGCGGTCGCGTCGGCCAGGGCTGCGGAGCCACCGACGATCTCGCTGATTTCCTGGGTGATTTCGGCCTGGCGGGCCGCGTTGGCAAGCCGGGAGAGCGTGGTGATGAGCTCTCCGGCGTTGTCGGTGGCCGACTTCATCGCGCGGCGCGTGGCGGCGTGCTTGGAGGCAGCCGACTGGAGCAGCGCGTTGTAGATACGGCTCTCGACGTAGCGCGGCAGAAGGGCGTCGAGGACGTCCTCCGCCGACGGCTCGAAGTCGTACAGCGGAAGGATCTCGCCCTTGGGCGCGGCTTCCTTGGCGACCTCTTCGAGGCTGAGCGGGAGCAGGCGGCTGTCGATCGCCGTCTGCGTCATCATCGAGACGAACTCGGTGTAGACGATGTGGAGCTCGTCCACGCCGCCGTCCGCCGTCTCCTTCTCGATGGCCTCGATCAGCGGACCCGCGACCTTCTTCGCGTCCGCGTAGGTGGGCTCGTCGGTGAAGCCCGACCACGACTCCACGACCTTGCGCTCGCGGAAGTTGTAGTGGGCCAGACCGCGCCGGCCGACGATGTACGTGTCGACCTGCTTGCCCTCGGCCTCAAGTCGGGCGGTGAGCTGCTCCGCAGCCTTGATGGCGTTGGAGTTGAAGGCACCGGCGAGACCACGGTCGCTCGTCAGGAGCAGCACCGCGGACCGCACGACCGTCTCGGCCTGCGTGGTCAGCGGGTGCTTCGTGTTCGAGCCGGTACCGACCGCCGTGACCGCGCGGGTGAGCTCGGTCGCGTACGGCGTGGAGGCCGCCACCTTGCGCTGCGCCTTGACGACGCGCGAGGCGGCGATCATCTCCATCGCCTTGGTGATCTTCTTGGTCGCGGTGACGGATCGGATGCGACGCTTGTAGACCCGGAGCTGGGCTCCCATGAGTCAGGTCCCTTCCTTACGTCACTTGGCGGCGGCCGGGGCGTCCTCGCCGAGAAGCTTGCCGTCCGAGGTCTCGAACTGCTTCTTGAACTCGGCGATCGCGTCGGCAACAGCGGTGAGGGTGTCGTCCGACATCTTGCCGCCCTCCTTGATGGAGGTCATGAGGCCCTGCTCCTTGCGGTGCAGGTACTCAAGCAGCTCCTTCTCGAAGCGGCGGATGTCGGCGACCGGGACGTCGTCCATCTTGCCGGTGGTACCGGCCCAGACGGAGACGACCTGGTCCTCGGTCGGCATCGGCTGGTACTGCGGCTGCTTGAGCAGCTCGACCAGACGCTGGCCACGCTCCAGCTGGGACTTCGACGCGGCGTCCAGGTCGGAACCGAAGGCGGCGAACGCCTCCAGCTCGCGGTACTGGGCCAGGTCGAGGCGCAGTCGGCCGGAGACCTGCTTCATCGCCTTGTGCTGCGCGGAACCACCGACTCGGGAGACGGAGATACCGACGTTCAGCGCGGGGCGCTGACCGGCGTTGAAGAGGTCCGACTCCAGGAAGCACTGGCCGTCGGTGATGGAGATGACGTTGGTCGGGATGAACGCGGAGACGTCGTTGGCCTTCGTCTCGACGATCGGCAGACCCGTCATCGAACCGGCGCCCAGGTCGTCGGAGAGCTTCGCGCAGCGCTCCAGGAGACGGGAGTGCAGGTAGAAGACGTCACCCGGGTAGGCCTCACGGCCCGGCGGGCGGCGCAGCAGCAGGGACACGGCGCGGTAGGCGTCGGCCTGCTTCGACAGGTCGTCGAAGATGATGAGGACGTGCTTGCCCTCGTACATCCACTGCTGACCGATGGCCGAACCGGTGTACGGCGCCAGGTACTTGAAGCCGGCCGGGTCGGACGCGGGCGCGGCGACGATGGTCGTGTACTCCAGCGCGCCGTTCTCCTCCAGCGCGCGGCGGACCGACGCGATGGTGGAGCCCTTCTGGCCGATGGCGACGTAGATGCAGCGGACCTGCTTGTTCACGTCGCCCGAGCGCCAGTTGTCGCGCTGGTTGATGATCGTGTCGACGGCCAGGGCGGTCTTGCCGGTCTGGCGGTCACCGATGATCAGCTGACGCTGGCCACGGCCGATCGGGGTCATCGCGTCGACGGCCTTGTAGCCGGTCTCCATCGGCTCGTGCACCGACTTACGGGCCATGACGCCCGGAGCCTGCAGCTCAAGGGCGCGACGACCGCTGGTCTCGATCTCGCCGAGGCCGTCGATCGGGTTGCCGAGCGGGTCGACGACGCGGCCGAGGTAGCCCTCGCCGACGGCCACGGAGAGGACCTCACCGGTGCGCGTGACCGGCTGACCCTCCTCGATGCCGCTGAACTCACCGAGGACGATGGCGCCGATCTCGCGCTCTTCCAGGTTGAGCGCGAGGCCGAGGGTGCCGTCCTCGAACTTCAGCAGTTCGTTGGCCATGGCCGAGGGCAGACCCTCGACCTTCGCGATGCCGTCGCCGGCAAGGGTGACCGTACCGACCTCCTCGCGCGAGGCCGCGTCCGGCTTGTACGACTGGACGAAGTTCTCCAGCGCGTCCCGGATCTCCTCCGGCCGGATCGTGAGCTCCGCCATCTGGGTTCCCTGCTCTCCTTGTTGGGCCCGAAGTTTCACTTTGGGGGTCTGGGGGCGACCCCCAGGATTCTTCATGTACGGCCCAACCAGGGCCGTCGTAAGTACGTACTGCTATGAAGTTGCTGCTCAGCCCGCCAGGCGGCGGCCGGCGTCCTCGATGCGGTCCGCGATGGAGCCGTTGATGACCTCGTCGCCGACCTGCACCCGGATACCGCCGAGGACCTCGGGGTCCACGTCGATGTTCAGGTGGACCTGGTGGCCGTAGAGCTTCCCGAGCGCGGCGCCCAGGCGCTGCTTCTGGGTGTCGCTCAGCGGTACCGCCGAGGTGACGACGGCGACCAGCCGGTTGCGACGGTCCGCGGCGAGCTTGGACAGGGACTCCAGTCCCGCTTCCAGGCTACGTCCCCGCGGCGCGGTCACAAGACGCGTCACCAGACGCTCGGTGGTCGCGTGCGCACGGCCGCCGAGCAGGCTGCGCAGCAGCTCGCCCTTGGCCGCACCGCTCGCGGCACGGTCGGTGAGCGCGGCCCGCAGCTCGGTGTTCGAGGAGACGATCCGGCCGAACCGGAACAGCTCGTCCTCCACGTCGTCGAGCGCGCCGGCCCGCTGCGCGGCGGTGAGGTCGGCGAGGTTCGCCAGCTCCTCCAGGGCGTCCACCAGGTCGCGCGACTGCGACCAGCGGGAGCGCACCATGCCGGACACCAGGTCCGCGGTCTCGCCGCCGACCTGGCCGCCGAAGAGGCGCTGGGCCAGTTCGGCCTTGGCCTCGCCGGCCTGCGCCGGGTCGGTCAGGACCCGACGCAGCGACACCTCGCGGTCGAGCAGCGCGGTGACGGCGGCCAGCTCGTCGGCGAGCGTGCCCGCGTTCACGGACGTGTTGTCCGTCAGCGCGTCAAGACGCTCACGTGCGGCTGCCAGGGCCTCGCGGCTCGCTCCGTTCATCGCGCGGCCTCGGCCTTCTCCTCGAGCTCGTCGAGGAAGCGGTCGATCACGCGGCTCTGCCGGGCGTGGTCCTCGAGGGACTCACCGACGAGCTTGCCGGCCAGGTCGGTGGCGAGCTTGCCGACGTCCTGGCGGAGCGCCTGCGAGGCGGCCTTGCGGTCGGCCTCGATCTGCGCGTGCCCGGCGGCGATGATCTCCTCACGCTGCCGCTGGCCTTCCGCGCGCATCTCGGCGATGAGCGTGGCGCCCTGCTCCTGCGCCTCCTGGCGCAGGCGCGCGGCCTCGTGGCGGGCCTCGGCGAGCTGTGCCTTGTACTGCTCAAGGACGCTCTGGGCCTCGGTCTGTGCGGCCTCGGCCTTCTCGATACCGCCCTCGATGGCCTCGCGCCGCTCTTCCAGAACCTTGTTGATGGTCGGGAGGAGCTTCTTGGCGAGGAAGCCGAAGACGATGACGAAGGCGATCAGGCCGATGACGAGCTCCGGCCACGGCGGAATGAGGGGGTTCTCCTTCTCCGCCTCGGCCGCCAGCTGAACCAGTGCGTGGTTCACATCAGTGCCTTTCGTCTAATTACGGCTGGTCGTTTGGTTCGTCTTAGTAGACGAACGGCATGACCAGACCGATGAGGGCGAGCGCCTCACAGAAGGCGAAGCCGAGGATCTGGTTGGCGCGGATCAGACCGGCGGCCTCGGGCTGGCGGGCGAGGGCCTGCGTGCCGTTACCGAAGATGATGCCGACGCCGACGCCCGGGCCGATCGCCGCGAGGCCGTAGCCGATGGAGCCGAGGTTGCCGTCGACCGCAGCGAGCATCTGGGACATGCCAGTTCTTCCTTCTCTTTACGTGACCGGTGGGGGTTGGCCACCGGATGTCTCTGGGGGTGTGACCGAGGGCTCGGCTCAGTGGTGCTCGGCGAGCGCGCCCTGGATGAAGGTGCAGGTCAGGAGGACGAAGACGTACGCCTGAACGGCCTGGATGAAGAGCTCGAAGGCGGTCATGATGATGACCATCACGAACGACACTGCGGAGTAGGCGATGCCGATGCCGTTGAGCATGTACCAGCTGGCGATCGTGAAGAGCAGCAGCAGGGTGTGGCCGGCGAACATGTTCGCGAAGAGTCGCACCGCGTGCGTGAACGGGCGGACGATCAGGTTCGAGAAGAACTCGATGGTCATGGCCAGCGGGAGCACCGGGCCCAGCGACTTGTCGTAGCCGGTGAAGTTCTTGAAGGCGCCCACGAAGCCGTGCCGCTTGAAGGTGAGCGAGACCCAGGTGATGTAGACGATCGCGGCCAGCACGGCGGGGTACGCGATGATCGACGTCACCGGGAAGGAGGCGACCGGGATGATGGACCAGAGGTTCATGATCCAGATGAAGAAGAACAGCGAGACGGCGAGCGGGACGTACTTCTCGCCCTCCTTCTTGCCGATCGTCTCGTAGACGATGCCGCGGCGTACGAAGTCGTAGCCGGCCTCGGCGACCATCTGGAGCTTGCCCGGGACCAGCTTCGGCTTGGCGAACGCGGACCAGAAGAAGCCGACGATGATGATGGAGCCCAGCAGGGCCAGCAGCATCGGCTTGTTGAAGTACGCGCCGTTGCCGTCAGCGTCGCCCCAGAGCGGCTCGAACATGAACGAGTGCAGGCCCGGAGCCGGGAAGCCACACCCGTCGAACAGGTGACAGCTCGTATCGAAAGCGAGCGTCTGCGTCGGGTCAGCACTCACCGCGGGCTCCTTCATCGTGGCGCATAGGTACGGCAACCTCGTTGTGTCGGCGCGGCGCAGGGCCGCGGTTCGGCACGGGACTGGTGTTACGGATGTGAGGGCGGCTGGGGGGCATCTCGCCTCGCGAGTGAGATCGAGCAGGCGTCAGCTCAGATGCCCGCGCCCGCGATGCCGCAGTTGGCACCGGACGATAGCAGGACTTCTCGTGCGCCTTTATCCCGCCCCTACCCCTCACGACGAGTGCCCCGATTTTTCGGGCTTGTTACCCGAATCGGGTTCGACATAAAGGATCTTGGACTTCATGTGGGCACGTGTCTGTGCGGCGATCCACGCGAGGGTGCCGGCGACGAGAGTCAGTGCGAAAGCCTTGGGGTTGAACAACGTCGTGTTCTTGAAAGCGGCGAGGAACACGAACAGCAGCAGGATCTGAGCCGCGTAGAGCATCAGGCCCATCGCCTGGAACAGGTGCGGAAGCGATTTGGCAGTGCGCTGCAGTACGTAGAGACCGATTCCCATGAAGAGGATCACGATCAGCGTCGCAACACCCGCCCCGATCGCCCCTTTACCGCCGGCGACCACACCGCTGACGACGGCGGCAATCGCGCCGACGGCAGCTGTGGGCACAGCAGCCTGGGCCAGGATCCGGACGTCGTTGGACGGCATGGCGGCAACTCCGCTTTCAACGGGGGGAAGGGGTGTCGTCATGGACGAGCGTAGTCCCGGGCCGAGAGGGGACCTCACACCAATGGACCGTCGCACTACGGTCCTTCGGCTCTATCCCGGGTTCTCGTGAACCGTATCACAAACTATTTGATGAGGTCTTTACCTGGTTGCTGTGCTCGCTGTCACACATGAGAGTGATCGTGCGCGTCTGTGCAAGAACACGGCCAACATGTCTGGTATTGGGGCGCTTTGCACCCCCAACTCACTCCCACGACTTGGCAATGCTCTAGTCAGATTCTTACCTTGCCGCGTCAGCGCGACGACCCGGCTTTCCGCCGGTCCAGGAAGCGCGAACGGGCGCCCACAGCAGTCGCCCCGTTGACGCCGGAGACCCCGACGGCGACCGGAGTGCGCTCCTCCTCGTCGACCGCGGCAACGGCCGGCTCCATGGCGGGCGCGGATTCCGCAACGGCCTTGCGGCGACGGCGATAACGCGGCGGCACGAAGGCCTGCGCCCACATCGGCGCCCGCGGCGTGAAGCGCGGCAGCAGCAGGAGCAGCAGGCCGATGGCGCAGAGGAACACGATGCCCAGCACGATCCACATCGAGGCCGAGTTGACCGAGTAGGCGAGCGCACCGAAGGCGATCAGCGCCGACCAGAAGTACATGATCAGGACGGCCCTGCTGTGCGAGTGCCCGATCTCCAGCAGCCGGTGGTGCAGATGCCCGCGGTCCGCGGCGAACGGCGACTGGCCGCGCCAGGTGCGGCGCACGATGGCCAGCACCAGGTCGGCGGCCGGGATCGCGATGATCGTCAGCGGCAGCAGCAGGGGGATGTAGACCGGCACCATCTGGTGCACCGCCTGGCGCTGCGACCCGCCGAACAGGCTGTCCGGGTCGACCTGCCCCGTGATGGAGATCGCACCCGCGGCCAGCACGAGCCCGATCAGCATCGAGCCCGAGTCGCCCATGAAGATCCGCGCCGGGTGCATGTTGTGCGGCAGGAAGCCCAGGCACATGCCCATCAGGATGGCCGCGAACAGCGTCGCGGGGGCGGCGGCCTCGATGCCGTACGAGTACCAGATGCGGTACGCGTACATGAAGAACGCGGCGGCGGCGATGCACACCATGCCGGAGGCGAGGCCGTCGAGGCCGTCCACGAAGTTGACCGCGTTGATGGTGATGACGACCAGCGCCACCGTCAGCAGGGTGCCCTGCCACTGGGTCAGCGCGACGGTGCCCACGCTCGGGATCGGCAGCCACAGGATCGTCAGACCCTGCATGACCATCACGCCGGCGGCGATCATCTGCCCGCCCAGCTTGATCAGGGCGTCGATCTCGAACTTGTCGTCCAGGACGCCGATCAGCCAGATCAGGGCGGCGCCGGAGAGCAGCGCGCGCGGCTCGTTGGACTGGGAGAACACCCCGTTGAGGTTGGTGAGGTGATCGGCGACCAGGAGCCCGGCGCACAGGCCGAAGAACATGGCGATACCGCCGAGCCGCGGAGTCGGTTCCCGGTGCACGTCTCGGGCCCTGATCTCCGGCATCGCTCCGGCCACGATCGCGAACTTCCGTACCGGCCCTGTCAGCAGATACGTCACCGCGGCCGTGATGCAGAGCGTCAGCAGGTATTCACGCACGGGCTTCCCCACAGGTCTCGCTGGCCATCTCAGCCCCACACCCTAGCGATCGACGCATATGGTTGGGGACTTCCGGGTAGCGACGATGGTTGCACGTGTGGCTGTGCACTCGTGCCGAAACCAGGTGTACGACGGGTTCGACGAGGGGTCGCCTACCCCGGATCAGCCGGGATACGGCGGAAATCTGCCCGCGAGCTCCCGCACTTCTTCACGGGCCTTCTGGCTGTCGGTCTCCCCGCGCAGCACACCCGCGAGCAGGGCGGCGACGCCGGCCATCTCCTCCTCGCCCATCCCCTGCGTGGTCACGGCGGCGGTCCCCAGCCGCAGCCCGCGGGCGTCCCCGTGCGGCAGCGCGCAGCAGTCGAGGACCATGCCGGCCGCCGCGAGCCGCCCCCGCGCGGTCCGCCCGTCGACGCCGAGCGGCGTGGTGTCGACGGTGAGCAGGTGGGTGTCCGTGCCGCCGGTGGTGACGACGAGCCCCTCGGCGGCGAGGCCGGCCGCGAGCACCCTCGCATTGGCGACCACCTGATGGGCGTACGCCGTGAACGCCGGTGTTGCCGCCTCGCCGAACGCGACGGCCTTGGCGGCGATGGTGTGCATCTGCGCGCCGCCCTGAGTGAACGGGAAGACGGCCCGGTCGACCCGCTCGGCGAGCTCCTCGCCGCACAGGATCATCCCGCCGCGGGGCCCGCGCAGCACCTTGTGCGTCGTCGCGCACACGACGTCGGCGTACGGCACCGGACTGGGCGCCGCTCCCCCGGCGACGAGTCCGATGGGATGGGCGGCATCCGCGATCAGATAGGCACCCACCTCGTCGGCGACCTCGCGGAAGAAGGCGTGGTCGATGTGGCGGGGGTAGGCGATGGAGCCGCACACGATGGCCTTGGGGCGGTGGTTGCGGGCCAGCGTCCGCATCTGTTCGTAGTCGATGAGCCCGGTCTCGGCGTCGACGCCGTACCCGACGAAGTCGAACCAGCGCCCGGAGAAGTTCGCGGGCGACCCGTGGGTGAGATGCCCGCCGTGCGGCAGCCCGAGGGCCAGCACGGTGTCGCCGGGCCGCAGCAGCGCGGCGTAGGCGGCCAGCACCGCCGACGAGCCGGAATGGGACTGCACATTGGCGTGCTCGGCCCCGAACAGCGCCTTCGCGCGGTCCACGGCGATGCGCTCGGCGACGTCCACGATCTCGCAGCCGCCGTGGTGCCGGGCGCCGGGATACCCCTCGGCGTACTTGTTGGCGAGCGGCGACCCCAGGGCGGCCAGCACGGCCGGCGAGGAGAAGTTCTCGGCGGCGCTGAGCTGCAACGACGTCGACTGCCGCGCGAGCTCCCCGAGCAGGATCTCGGCCAGCTCGGGATCCTGCCGCCGCAGGACGTCGGCGGTCTCGGGCGCGTGGGTGACCGACATGGTGGACTCCGGGGCGACGTGTTTTTCGGCGGCTCACCTCCGGGGCGCCCAGGTCGCCCCTTCGGCTCGCTCGCCGTGCTGACGTACGACCAATGTAGGCCCGCGACCCCCGGGGTGCTCGGCCGTTACGCCCTCGCGGGTACCCCCGTCAGTGCCGTCACCACCGGATCCAGTGCCTGGTGTATCTCGTCCCCGATCGACCGGAAGAACGTCAGGGGCGCCCCGTACGGGTCGTACACCTCGTCCGCCTCCGCCGTCGGGGCCAGGAGCCACCCGCGTAGCGCCGCCGCCGCGCGGACCAGGGCGCGGGCGCGGTCGACCATGCCGTCCTCCAGGGGCGGCAGCGTGGTCGGGTCTATCGCGCGGACCAGGCGGGTGAACTCCTTCAGGGTGAAGGTGCGCAGGCCCGCCGAGTGGCCCATGGAGATGACCTGCGCGCGATGGTCGCGGGTGGCGGTCAGGACCAGGTCGGCCATGATGACGTGCTCGTCGAGCAGCTCACGGCCGGTGAAGCCGGAGGCGTCCGCGCCGAAGTCGGCCAGGACGGCCTCCGCGTTGGCCTCCATGGGCGCCCCTTCGTGGCCCCAGGTGCCGGCGCTCTCCACGACGAGGCCGCCCCACAGCGGGTCGCCGAGCCGGTTCGCCAGGGCATGCCGGGTCAGCCGCTCGGTGATCGGCGAGCGGCACACGTTGCCGGTGCTGACGTGGAGGATGCGGAAGGTGTCACGCGGGAGACCGGTGAAGGTCCGCGTCTCTTCCATGTCCCATATGCCACGCCCCGCGTCAGGGGCCGTCAATTCGCCACCTCGAGGTCGGGTACGACCTTCCTGAGCTCCTCCGCGGAGATCGCGCCCGCACGGAGCAGGACGGGGACCTCACGCGTCACGTCGACGATCGAGGACGGGACGTTGCCGGGCGTGGGACCGCCGTCCAGGTAGACGGAGACCGAGTCGCCGAGCATCTCCTGGGCCGCGTCACAGTCCTCCGGCGCCGGGTGGCCGGTGAGGTTCGCCGAGGAGACCGCCATCGGGCCCACCTCCGTCAGCAGCTCGATCGCCACCGGGTGCAGCGGCATCCGGACGGCCACCGTGCCCCGCGTGTCCCCCAGGTCCCACTGGAGCGACGGCTGGTGCTTCGCCACCAGGGTCAGCGCGCCCGGCCAGAACGCGTCGACCAGCTCCCACGCCATCTCGGAGAAGTCCGTGACCAGGCCGTGCAGCGTGTTCGGGGAGCCGATGAGGACGGGCGTGGGCATGGTGCGGCCCCGGCCCTTGGCCGCCAGCAGGTCGGTGACGGCCTCCGAGGAGAACGCGTCGGCGCCGATGCCGTACACCGTGTCGGTGGGGAGGACCACCAGCTCGCCACGGCGGACGGCGGACGCGGCCTCGCGCAGACCCGTCGAGCGGTCGGTCGCGTCGTTGGTGTCGTATCGCCGTGCCATGTCTAGCGGGCCTCCTCGTACACGTACTTCTCGTCGAAAGTCTCCACGGCGGTCACGGCAGCGCCTTGCGTGCCGTGGCGAACCGGGGGCGGTTGTTGAGGTCGGGGTGGTCGGCCGCGTCGGCCCAGCCCCGCTCCTCGGTGAAGATCCACGGCACCTGGCCGCCCTGGGTGTCGGCGTGCTCGATGACGACGACGCCGCCCGGGCGCAGCAGCCGGTGTGCGGTGCGCTCCAGACCGCGGATGAGGTCGAGGCCGTCCTCGCCCGAGAACAGGGCGAGTTCGGGATCGTAGTCCCGGGCCTCGGGAGCGACGTACTCCCACTCGGTGAGCGGGATGTAGGGCGGGTTGGAGATGACCAGGTCGACCTGGCCGTCGAGGTCCGGGAAGGCGTCCAGGGCGTTGCCCTGCCGCAGGTCGACCCTGGACCCCTGCACGTTCTTGCGCGTCCACTGCAAGGCGTCCTCGGACAGCTCCACGGCGTGCACGCGGGAGCGCGGGACCTCCTGGGCGAGGGCGAGCGCGATGGCGCCGGAGCCGGTGCACAGGTCGACGATGCAGGGCTCGACGACGTCCATCGCGCGCACGGCGTCTATCGCCCACCCGACGACGGACTCGGTCTCCGGGCGCGGCACGAAGACGCCGGGGCCGACCTGGAGCTCCAGGTACCGGAAGTAGGCGAGCCCGGTGATGTGCTGGAGCGGCTCGCGCTGCTCACGGCGGGCGATGACCTCCCAGTACCGGGCGTCGAAGTCCGCGTCCTTCACGGAGTGCAGCGCGCCCCTCTTCACGCCGTGCACGAACGCGGCGAGCTCCTCCGCGTCGTTGCGCGGCGAGGGCACGCCGGCGTCGGCCAGCCGCTGGGTGGCTTGAGCTACCTCAGCGAGCAGCAGACTTCGGGGCTTCGGGGGTCGCCCCCCAAAAGATTGCTGCACGCAAGTCCTCCGTGTCGTACTCGGTCGTGCCCAGGTCCCTCTTACGCGGCCGCCAGCTTCGCCGCCGAGTCCGCGTCGACGCAGGCCTGGATCACCGCGTCGAGGTCGCCGTCCAGGACCTGGTCCAAGTTGTACGCCTTGAAGCCGACGCGGTGGTCCGAGATGCGGTTCTCCGGGAAGTTGTACGTACGGATCTTCTCGGAGCGGTCGACGGTACGGACCTGGCTGCGGCGGGCGTCGGCGGCTTCCCGCTCCGCCTCCTCCTGCGCCGCGGCGAGCAGCCTGGAGCGCAGGATACGCAAGGCCTGCTCCTTGTTCTGAAGCTGGCTCTTCTCGTTCTGGCAGGAAGCGACGACTCCGGTGGGAATGTGCGTGATGCGCACGGCGGAGTCGGTCGTGTTGACGGACTGGCCGCCGGGCCCGGAGGAGCGGTAGACGTCGATGCGGAGGTCGTTGGGGTTGATCTCGACGTCGACCTCCTCGGCCTCGGGCGTGACCAGCACACCGGCCGCGGAGGTGTGGATACGGCCCTGGGACTCGGTCGCCGGGACGCGCTGCACGCGGTGCACGCCGCCCTCGTACTTCAGCCGGGCCCAGACGCCCTGCCCGGGTTCGGTCGCGCCGTTTCCGCCCTTGGTCTTCACGGCGACCTGGACGTCCTTGTAGCCGCCCAGCTCGGACTCGGTGGCGTCGATGATCTCGGTCTTCCAGCCGACGCGCTCGGCGTACCGGAGGTACATGCGCAGCAGGTCGCCGGCGAACAGGGCCGACTCGTCACCGCCGGCGCCCGCCTTGATCTCCAGGATGACGTCCTTGTCGTCACTCGGGTCACGCGGGACCAGCAGCAGCCGCAGCTTCTCGGTCAGTGCCTCGCGCTGTTCGGCGAGCTCCTTGACCTCGGCGGCGAAGTCCGGGTCGTCGGCGGCGAGTTCCTTCGCCGTGTCGATGTCGTCGCCCGTCTGCTTCCAGGAGCGGTACGTGGCGACGATCGGGGTGAGCTCGGCGTAGCGCTTGTTCAGCTTGCGCGCGTTGGCCTGGTCGGAGTGGACCGACGGGTCGGCGAGCTTCTTCTCCAGGTCGGCGTGCTCCGTGACCAGTTCCTCGACGGCCTCGAACATCTTGGGGCTCCTGTACTGCGAATGACGGGGGAAGGCGGGCGACCAAAAACGCCGGTCCCGGCGCGCTCCGAGGAGCGCGACCGTGGACCGGCGCTGGTGGCTCGCTACTTCTTGGCAGCAGCCTTGCCGAAGCGGGCCTCGAAGCGGGCCACGCGGCCACCGGTGTCGAGGATCTTCTGCTTGCCCGTGTAGAACGGGTGGCACTCGGAGCAGACCTCGGCACGGATGGTGCCGCTGGTGATGGTGCTCCGGGTGGTGAACGACGCGCCACAGGTGCAGCTGACCTGCGTCTCGACGTACTCGGGGTGGATCTCGCGCTTCAAGGTGTCTCCTAGTTTCGGGAGGGCACCGGGTCGCCGTCCGCGGGCTGCGGGGGCGTGAACCGGGGCCGACGTACCAGTCTGCCAGGACTGGCCGCATCCCCCAAAACGGGGGGCGGTCGTGAACTATTCCCCACCCGCCTACGAGGCGGTGACCACGCCTTCCGCCTGGCCCGTGGCCGTGCCCTTGGTCGCGCTCTTCGGGATCGCCCGGTCGTTCTCCAGGGCCTTCCAGACGGCCTTGGCCTTGGCCTTGTCCACCAGCACCCGGTTCGCGTCCTGCGGGTCGTACTGGACCGGCATGGTGACCATGGTCATGTTCTTGGAGCTGATGCCCTTGAGGCCGTTGGCGAAGGACATGAGCTTGTTGACGGACCCCAGGTCGGAGTCGGTCGTCACGGCCTTGGTGGCGGTGTTGGCGAGGTCGTAGAGCTTCTTCGGGTTGCCGAAGACGTCGACGTGCTTGATCTGGTCGATCAGCGCCTTCATGAACGCCTGCTGGAGCTGGATGCGGCCGAGGTCGGAGCCGTCGCCGACGCCGTGCCGGGTGCGGACCAGGCCGAGGGCCTGCTTGCCGGTGAGGGTGTGGGTGCCGGCCTTGAGGTCGAGGTGGCTCTCGTGGTCCGTGATGTTCTTGGTGGTCGTCACGTCGACGCCGCCGAGCTCGTCGATGAGCTTCTGGAACCCGGAGAAGTCGACCTCCAGGTAGTGGTCCATGCGGATGCCGGTGAGCGACTCGACGGTCTTCACGGCGCAGGCGGCGCCGCCTGTGGAGTACGCGGAGTTGAACATCGCCATCGACGCGGCGGCGTGCACGTTCCCGTCGGTGTCGGTGCACTCGGGACGGTCCACGAGGGTGTCTCGGGGTATGGAGACCACGCTGGCCTTCTTGTGGCCCTCGTACACGTGCACGATCATCGCGGTGTCCGAGCGGGCACTGCCGTCGTCGGCGCCGCCGCCGAGCTTCTTGTTCGAGCCGGAGCGGGTGTCGGAACCCAGGACGAGGATGTTCTCGGAGCCGTTGTCGACCTTGGTCGGCCGGTCGGTGCCCAGGGCCTGGTCGATGTCGACGCTCTTGATGTTGCCGTTGAGCTTGAAGTACAGATAGCCGGCTCCGGTGCCGCCCAGCACGACGATCCCCGCGGCGGTCCAGGCCGCGATCTTCAGGCCCTTGTGCCCGCCCCGGGTCTTGCGGCGGCGGCCCTTGGCGCGGTGGCGCGGGCCCGTGCTGCCGGAGTCGCCCGGTATGCCGGGCTCCGGCGTGCTCTCGGCGGTCATGTGCTCCTCGTCTCGTCGGGTCGGTTACCCCCTGCTTTCAGGGTCAGACGTGGTCGCGCGCGACCCGGACCTCACCATGGTCGCTCCGCCTGGTCAGACGGGGAAACCGGAGAAAGGGTTGCACAACGCACTGTGCCCACCCGGTGGACGGGTGGGCACAGTGCGTAGTCGAGGAGCCGGGGCGTGCCCCGCTCACCTGCGATTTCAGCCGAAGATGTCGTACTGCTTGAAATCGGTACCGACCGAGATCTTTGTGGCGAAGATCTCGCTCGTGGCCTTACCGGTGCCCTTGTACAGGTACAGGGTGCCGCCGGGCGTACGGGCCAGGAAGTCGGCCTTGCCGTCACCGGTGATGTCACCGACGGCGTCGAAGGCGTTGTACGTGGTGTTGCTCCAGGTGCGGACCTTCACACGGGCGGAGAACGGAGCCGAGGCCTTGCCGGTGCCCTTGTAGAGGTAGAGGGCGCCGTCGCTCTTGTTGCGGGCGATCAGGTCGGCCTTGCCGTCACCGTTGAAGTCACCCTTGCCGCGCACCATGTTGTACGAGTTCCAGCCCGTGCCGGTGCCGATCTGCACACGCGCCGAGAAGGTGCCGTTGCCCTTGCCCGGGTAGAGCCAGGCCTTGCCCGCGGAGTCCACGGAGACCAGGTCGGGCTTGTAGTCGCCGGTCAGGTCGCCCGGGGTGACGATGCGGGTGCGGCTCTTCCAGTTGCTGAAGATCACCTTGGTCGACCAGTCGTCGAGGGACCAGTCCCAGTGCATCCAGTAGACGTCGCCGGTGTCGCCGCGCCGGAACACGATGTCCTGGACGCTGTCCCCGTCGAAGTCCGTCTGGAGGACGAGGTTGACGCCGCCCCAGTCGTTGAGGTCCTGGCGGGCGCCGAACGAGGTGCCCTTGGAGTTCTTCTGGTAGCCGGTCTTCGTGGACGCGTTGCGCACGAAGATGTCGGCCTTGTTGTCCGTGTAGCTCATGTTGGCGTCGTCGACCTGCGCGTACGCGGCACCGAGGTAGGTGCTGACCTTCGAGAAGACGCTGTACGCGCCCTTCTCGACGCAGTCGGTGACGCCCCACGACACGACGCCGACGATGCGGCCGCTGACGACCAGCGGGCCGCCGGAGTCACCGTTGCAGGCGGTCGTCGTGCCGGCGTCGCTGCCGGTGGCGGGGTTGCCCGCGCAGACCATGTGGCCCTTGATGAAGTCGGCACCGTAGTAGCCGGCGCACGTGGCGTCCGACTGGATCGGCAGCGTGGCCGTCTTCAGGGTGTCGGAGACGTCCTGCGTGGTGGAGCTGGTACGGCCCCAGCCGTAGAGCTTCGCGCTGGTGCCGGCCTTGTACGAGGTGGTGTCGGTGGACGTCGTCATACGGATCGGCGTCGCCTTGGCCGGCCGGTCCAGGGTGATGACGGCGATGTCGTTGTCGATGGTCCGCGCGCTGTACGACGGGTGATTCCACTGGCGCACCGCGCCGGCGACCGAGCCGGTGGTGTTGCCGCTGTCGTCGGGCAGCTTCGTGGCGCCGGTGACGATCGCGCCGTACTTGGCCCAGTTGTAGCCCTTGACGCAGTGCGCGGCGGTGAGGATCTTCGTCGGCGAGACGACGGCACCGCCGCAGAAGAAGTACACGTCGTTGGTCGTGTCCTGGTAGAAGAGCTGGGCCATCCAGGGCGCCGAGGAGATCGTCGTGGTGCTGCCACCGATGATCTTCGGGTCGACGCTGCCGCTGCTGGTGCTGGAGCTCAGCGACGACTTCGAGGTCTGCTGCCCCGCGATGTCACCGCCGGCGAGACCCCCCGCGACCCGGGCCTTGAGCTCGGCCTGCGACACCGTGCTGATGGCGGGTGCCTTGAGCGTCGGGTCGAAGGCGGTGGCCGCCCCGGCCGACGTGGTCATCAGCGCGGCGGCCACGGCGGCGGCGACACCGGCCGCACCGATGGGCAGCGCGAACCGCATCCGACGTCTGTGCCGACCGTCCCCGGACATGGCTGTACCCACGCAAGTCCCCCCTCGGGATCAGAAGTTCATGGGTCGAAAAAGTGACCGAAGGCGCGATCGTACACCGGTCCCACACAGCAGAAAGGGCCACCCCCGTCACAGGGGTGGCCCTTTGCTGAAGACTTACGTCAGTCGCCGTTACCGGGCGTCGGCGTGGTCTTCTGGATCTGCATCAGGAACTCGACGTTCGACTTCGTCTGCTTCATCTTGTCGAGGAGCAGCTCGATGGCCTGCTGCTGGTCGAGCGCGTGCAGCACGCGACGCAGCTTCCAGACGACCGCCAGTTCCTCGTTGCCGAGGAGGATCTCTTCCTTACGGGTGCCGGACGCGTCGACGTCCACCGCCGGGAAGATGCGCTTGTCGGCGAGCTTCCGGTCGAGCTTGAGCTCCATGTTGCCGGTGCCCTTGAACTCCTCGAAGATCACCTCGTCCATGCGGGACCCGGTGTCCACCAGGGCGGTGGCGAGGATGGTCAGCGAACCGCCGTCCTCGATGTTGCGGGCCGCACCGAAGAAGCGCTTCGGCGGGTACAGGGCGGTCGAGTCGACACCACCGGACAGGATGCGGCCGGAGGCGGGCGCGGCGAGGTTGTACGCACGGCCCAGACGGGTGATCGAGTCGAGCAGCACGACCACGTCGTGGCCCAGCTCCACCAGACGCTTGGCGCGCTCGATGGCGAGCTCGGCGACCGTGGTGTGGTCCTCGGCCGGGCGGTCGAAGGTCGAGGAGATGACCTCGCCCTTGACCGACCGCTGCATGTCGGTGACCTCTTCCGGACGCTCGTCGACCAGGACGACCATCAGGTGGCACTCGGGGTTGTTGTGCGTGATCGCGTTGGCGATCGCCTGCATGATCATGGTCTTGCCGGTCTTCGGCGGGGCCACGATCAGACCACGCTGGCCCTTACCGATCGGCGACACGAGGTCGATGATGCGGGTGGTGAGCACACCCGGGTCCGTCTCCAGGCGGAGGCGGTCCTGCGGGTACAGCGGGGTGAGCTTGTTGAACTCCGGGCGGCCGCGGCCGTGTTCGGGCGCCATGCCGTTGACGGAGTCCAGGCGGACCAGCGCGTTGAACTTCTCGCGCCGCTCGCCTTCCTTGGGCTGGCGGACCGCACCGGTGACGTGGTCACCCTTGCGCAGGCCGTTCTTGCGGACCTGGGCGAGGGAGACGTACACGTCGTTGGGACCCGGCAGGTAGCCCGACGTGCGGATGAAGGCGTAGTTGTCGAGGATGTCCAGGATGCCCGCGACGGGGATCAGGACGTCGTCGTCGGCGAGCTGCGGCTCGGCGGCGCCGATCTCGTCACGGCCGCGACGGCCACGACGGTCCCGGTAGCGGCCGCGACGGCCGCGACGGCCGCCCTCGAAGTCGTCGTCGTCCTGCGGGCCGGCGTTGCGGTCCTGGCGGCCGCCGCCCTGCTGCTGGCTCTGCTGCTGCTGGCCGCGCTGGCCGCCGCCCTGCTGGTCGTCGCCCTTGCCGCGGCGGTCGCGGTCACGGCCGCCACGGTCGCGGTCCTGACGGTCGCCGCGGTCACGGCGGTCGCGACGGCCCTGACGGCCCTCGGCGTCACCTGCGTCGCCCTTGGCCTCGCCCTGCGCCTGCGGGGCGGGCGTCTCGGCCTTCGGCTCGCTCTTCGCCTCGGCGGTCACCGTCTCGGGGCTGCCGGCGTCGGCGGTGGCACGGCGACGGCGACGCTCGACGGGAGCGTCGTCGGAGGCCGGCTGGCCGGGAATCTCGATCTGCTGCTGGGCCACGGCCTTCTCGGCGGGGGCCTCGGCCTTCGCGTCGGCCTTCTTCTCGGCGGCCTCGCCGGTGCGGGCCTTGGAGGTGGCGCGGCGCTTGGGCTTGGTCTCGGTGGCGTCGCCCGCGGCAGTCGCAGCCTTGGGGGCGGTGGCACCTCCCCCGGCCTGCGCCTCCTTGATGACCTCGATCAGCTGGCTCTTGCGCATGCGCGCGGTGCCCCTGATGCCGAGGCCGGATGCGACCTGCTGCAGCTCGGCCAGCACCATGCCCTCGAGGCCGGTACCGCGGCGCCGCCGGGAGCCGGCACCGGTGGCAGGCGCGGAGGCGTCCGTGGCGGGCGCGGCAGCGGTCTCCTCGACACGTGCGCCCATCAGATCGGTGGTGTCGCTCACGAAGGGTCCTTCCCTGGAGCGGACGTCGGCCTGTCTGGCTCGGCGACCGGTTGTGCTGTCCGACGTCGGTCCCATCCTTGTGGACCGTGCCGGGGCGGTGGTCCGCCTGGGCGGCGGAGGAATCTGGTGATGGCGCTTCCCAGAGCAGTGACACCGACTGGCTGTGTCACGCGGCTCGGTCACACCGGTTCCGGAGCGTGCCCGGCAAGTCGCTCAGTGCTCGCGTACGAGGTACTGCCCGCGTACGTCGTACGAAACACAGTGCGGCTTGGGAGGCTCCCGGAAGAATGTCTGTCCCGGACGGGGACGTGAAGCACCTCGCCATGGTGGGGTCGGGTGCAGACTTGAGGTTAACACTACCGGATCCAACAAACATTCCCCCTCTCGAAATCCGGCAACCGAACGCATTCAGAGGTCACCGGCGGGTGCGAGCGGCAATACGCTCGCCCCTTGGGCATCCAGTTCGAGCCGGTTGGCGGCCCATCCCTCGCCCGCGAGGTCGGCCACCTTGTCGGCGCTGGCCTCGTCGACCAACGCGAGAACAGTGGGTCCGGCGCCGGAAATCACCGCCGGAACTCCGTCCGCCCTCAAGCGCTCCACGAGCGCGGCACTCTCCGGCATGGCCGGAGCCCGGTATTCCTGGTGGAGCCGGTCCTCGGTGGCGGGCAGCAGCAGCTCGGGGCTCCGGGTGAGGGCCTCGACGAGCAGGGCGGCGCGGCCCGCGTTGGCGGCGGCGTCGACGTGCGGCACGGTGCGCGGGAGGAGACCGCGCGCGGTCTCCGTCAGAACCGGCTTCCCGGGCACGAAAACCACCGGAACGATGGAATCGGCGGGCTCCAGCCTGATGGCCCGGGCGGCGCCGGCCTCCATCCAGGCGATGGTGAAGCCGCCGAGCAGACACGGCGCCACGTTGTCGGGGTGGCCCTCGATCTCGGTCGCGAGCTCCAGGAGCGCGGCGTCGTCGAGCTTGGACTCGCCGCCTATGGTCACGGCACGCGCGGCGACGATGCCGGCACAGATGGCGGCGGAGGAGGAGCCGAGGCCCCGGCCGTGCGGAATGCGGTTGGCGCACACGATCTCCAGGCCGCGCGGCTGTCCGCCGAGCAGGTCGAAGGCGGTGCGCAGGGACCGTACGAGCAGGTGCTTCTCGTCGCGGGGGAGGGTCTCGCTGCCCTCACCCGCGATGTCGATGTGCAGCCCTGAGTCGGCCACCCGGACGACGACGTCGTCGTAAAGCCCCAGCGACAGGCCGAGGGCGTCGAAGCCCGGGCCGAGGTTGGCGCTGGTGGCGGGGACGCGCACCCGGACGGCGGCGGCGCGGAACGCTGGACCGGCCATCGCTCGATGACTCTCCTTGAGCTGCGTGATTGTCGAAGACATTCGATACGTACGTGGAGACCCCGCGGGCCGCGGAGATGACGCGGCTCCCGGCCATGCGCTCGGGCATATGCGGCGGGCGGGTTCAGTACAGCCTATCGAAGGAAGGTTCTGTGGCGACATAGGGCGCACAGGAGGCGCACGATGCGTGTCGTAAGCCCCCTGTGCACCCCCTTGCAGGGGTGTCGCCGTGCGGCGCTCGTTACGCCAGGCCGAGGCGCTCGGCGGCCGTCACCGCGTCGACCGGGACGGTCACGGGCTGCGGGGCGCCGGCGACGGCCCAGTCCGGGTCCTTCAACCCGTTTCCGGTGACCGTGCAAACGATGGTCTGGCCCGGGTCGACGAGGCCCTGCTCGGCGGCCTTCAGCAGACCGGCGACGGACGCGGCCGAGGCGGGCTCGACGAAGACGCCCTCCTGCGCGGCCAACAGGCGGTAGGCGCGCAGGATCTCACGGTCCGTCACCTCGTCGATGAGGCCGCCGGACTCGTCGCGCGCGGCGAGCGCGTACTGCCAGGACGCCGGGTTGCCGATGCGGATGGCGGTGGCGATCGTCGACGGGTCCTTGACGACTTCACCGCGCACGATCGGGGCGCTGCCGGAGGCCTGGAAGCCCCACATACGGGGGGTCTTGGCAGCGATGCCGTCGGCGGCGTACTCCTTGTACCCCTTCCAGTACGCGGTGATGTTGCCCGCGTTGCCGACCGGGAGGACGTGGAGGTCGGGGGCGTCGCCGAGCATGTCCACGATCTCGAAGGCGGCGGTCTTCTGACCCTCGATGCGGACCGGGTTGACCGAATTGACCAGCGCCACGGGGTAGTTGTCGCTGAGCGAGCGGGCGAGGGTGAGGCAGTCGTCGAAGTTGCCGTCGACCTGGAGGATCTTCGCGCCGTGCACGAGGGCCTGGCCCATCTTGCCGAGCGCGATCTTGCCCTGCGGCACGAGGACGGCGGAGACCATGCCGGCGCGCACCGCGTAGGCGGCGGCGGAGGCGGAGGTGTTGCCGGTGGAGGCGCAGATGACCGCCTTGGCGCCCTCCTCCTTGGCCCGCGTGATGGCCATGGTCATGCCGCGGTCCTTGAAGGACCCCGTCGGGTTCGCGCCCTCGACCTTGAGGTGGACCTCGCAGCCCGTGCGCTCGGAGAGCACCTGCGCGGGCACGAGGGGCGTGCCGCCCTCGCGGAGCGTCACGACCGGGGTGCTGTCGGAGACGGGCAGCCGGTCCCGGTACTCCTCGATGATTCCGCGCCACTGGTGGGTCATTGCTGGTTACTCTCCTTCAACCCGCATGATGCTGGCGACACCGCGCACGGTGTCGAGCTTGCGCAGCGCCTCGACGGTCCCGGACAGGGAGGCGTCGGAGGCCCGGTGGGTGACGACGACGAGGGAGGCCTCGCCGTCCTTGCCCGTCTGGCGAACCGTATCGATGGACACGCCGTGCTCGGCGAACACGGTGGCCACCTGGGCGAGAACACCCGGTTTGTCCGCGACGTCGAGGCTGATGTGGTACCGCGTGACGACCTCGCCCATGCCCGAGACGGGCAGGGCGGCGTACGCGGACTCGCCGGGACCGGTCGCGCCGTTGAGCCGGTTGCGGCAGACGGCGACCAGGTCGCCGAGGACTGCGGAGGCGGTCGGGGCGCCACCGGCGCCTGGACCGTAGAACATGAGCTGCCCGGCCGCGTCGGACTCCACGAACACGGCGTTGTACGCACCGCGCACGGAGGCCAGCGGGTGGCTGAGCGGGATCATCGCCGGGTGCACGCGGGCCGTGACCGACCCCCCGTCCTCGGCGCGCTCGCAGATGGCGAGCAGCTTGATGGTGCAGCCCATGTTCTTCGCGGAGGCGAAGTCGGCTGCGGTGACCTCGGTCATGCCCTCGCGGTAGACGTCGTCGAGGCGCACCCGCGTGTGGAAGGCGATGCCGGCGAGGATGGCGGCCTTGGCGGCGGCGTCGAAGCCCTCTACGTCGGCGGTCGGGTCGGCTTCCGCGTACCCGAGTGCGGTGGCCTCGTCGAGGGCCTCCTGATAGCCAGCCCCCGTGCTGTCCATCTTGTCGAGGATGAAGTTGGTGGTGCCGTTGACGATGCCGAGCACCCGGTTGACCTTGTCGCCGGCGAGGGACTCGCGCAGCGGGCGGATCAGCGGGATGGCGCCGGCGACGGCGGCCTCGTAGTAGAGGTCGGCGTCGTGGTCCTCGGCGGCCTTGTGGAGGGCGGCGCCGTCCTGGGCGAGGAGGGCCTTGTTGGCGGAGACGACCGAGGCGCCGTGCTCGAAGGCGGTGGTGATGAGGGTGCGGGCGGGCTCGATGCCGCCGATGACCTCGACGATGACGTCGATGTCCCCGCGTTTGACGAGGGCGGTGGCGTCGGTGGTGACGAGGGCCGGGTCGATGCCCTCGCGGACCTTGGAAGGACGTCGTACGGCGACACCCGCCAGCTCGACGGGGGCGCCGATGCGCGCGGCGAGGTCTTCGGCGTGCGTCGTCATGATGCGCGCCACCTCTGAGCCGACCACTCCACAGCCCAGCAGCGCCACCTTCAGCGGACGCGTACGCATCATCCGACCTCGTTTCCTCATACCGTCTACGGTTGGACCAGTCTCACTCACCGGACGGGAGTTTCTACCCTTCGTCCGGATCGTGAGACATCGATTTCATTTGTACGGGGGTGGAAGACAGGAGATCTTCCACCCTCCGGTGTCGGGGGCTTGTCGGGGGCTCACCCGACGTCGAGACGCAGCAGGTCCTCCTCCGTCTCGCGCCGGACGATGACCCGTGACTCGCCGTCGCGCACGGCGACGACCGGCGGCCGCAGCACGTGGTTGTAGTTGCTCGCCATGGAGCGGCAGTACGCGCCCGTCGCCGGTACGGCGATCAGGTCGCCCGGCGCGAGGTCGGCGGGCAGGAACGCGTCCTTGACCACGATGTCCCCGCTCTCGCAGTGCTTGCCGACGACGCGGGCGAGCATGGGCGCGGCGTCGGAGGTGCGGGAGACGAGAGCGACGCTGTACTCGGCGTCGTACAGCGCGGTCCGGATGTTGTCGGACATGCCGCCGTCGACGGAGACGTAGGTGCGCAGCCCGTCGAGGGGCTTGATGGTGCCGACCTCGTAGAGGGTGAAGGCGGTGGGCCCGACGATGGCGCGGCCGGGCTCGACGGAGATGCGGGGCGTGCGCAGCTTGGCACCCTCGCACTCGCGGGTGACGATCTCGGTCAGCGCCTTGGCGATCTCGTGGGGTTCACGGGGGTCGTCGTCACTCGTGTACGCGATCCCGAGCCCGCCGCCGAGGTCGATCTCGGGCAGCTCGACGCCGTGCTCGTCGCGGATGTCCTTGAGCAGCCCGACCACCCGGTGCGCGGCGACCTCGAAGCCGGACATGTCGAAGATCTGCGAGCCGATGTGGCTGTGAATGCCGATGACTTCGAGGGAGTCCAGCTGGAGCGCCCGCCGCACGGCCTCCGCGGCCTGCCCGCCGGCCAGCGGAATGCCGAACTTCTGGTCCTCGTGGGCGGTGGCGATGAACTCGTGGGTGTGCGCCTCGACGCCGACGGTGATCCGGATCTGCACGCGCTGCCGCTTGCCGAGTTCGCCGGCGATGTGGGCGACGCGCACGATCTCCTGGAAGGAGTCGAGAACGATCCGCCCGACGCCGGCGCCGATGGCCCGGCGGATCTCGTCCGTCGACTTGTTGTTGCCGTGGAAGGCGATGCGGTCGGCGGGCATGCCGGCGGACAGGGCGGTGGCGAGCTCGCCGCCGGAGCAGACGTCGAGGTTGAGCCCCTCTTCGTGCAGCCAGCGCACCACGGCACGCGACAGGAACGCCTTGCCGGCGTAGAAGACGTCGGCGTCGGCCCCGAAGGCGGTACGCCATGCGCGGGCCCGCTCGCGGAAGTCGGCCTCGTCGAGGATGTAGGCGGGGGTGCCGTGCTCCTCGGCGAGCTGGGTGGCGGTGATACCGCCGACGGTGAGGACGCCGTCCTCGTTGCGCGTGACCGTCTGGGCCCAGACCTTGGAGTCGAGGGTGTTGAGGTCGGCGGGCGGCGCGGAGTAGTGGCCCTCGGGGAGGACGTCGGCGTGACGGGGCCCGGCGGGGTGGGCGGAACGGCTCATGATCTGTGGCTGGCTCTCTAGATGTGGTCGGGTGCGTCGATGCCGAGCAGGGACAGGCCGCCGGCCAGCACCGTCCCGGCGGCTTCGGCGAGGGCGAGCCGGGCACGGTGGGCGGCCGAGGGTTTCTCGTCACCGCGCGGCAGCACGCCGGGCAGGAAGGTGAGCGCGGCATCGGCGACGGTGACGAGGTGCCGGGCGAGACGGTCGGGGGCGCGGTCGGCTGCCGCCTGGGCGAGAACCCGGGGGTGGTCGGCGAGCAGCGGGATGAGGCTGTGCCGTACGTCGCCGGGGTCGCCTGGTCCGCCGGATGCGGCGGGTTCGGCGAGCGCGGCTGGTTCCGCGGTGAAGCCCAGGTCAGCGGCGTTGCGACTGAGGGCCCGGGTGCGGGCGTGGGTGTAGCGGACGCGGAAGAGGGGGTTGCCCTCGCGCTGGACGAGGTGCTCGTCGGTGATCCGGGGCCGGTCGTGGGCGGCGGGATGCAGGAGGGCCCAGCGGGCGGCGTCTCGGCCGAGGGGGGTGGGGTCGGCGGGGGCGGGAACCGGGCGGACGGTGAGGTGGAGGGGGGTGGGGGTCTCGGGGGCGCCGTGGGCATAGAGGGGGGCGTTGGCCTCTGGACTGCCGAAGGCGTCGACGTGAGCGCCCAGCAGATCGGTCCACTCCGGCTCGGGACGGGCCTCGCAGGTGTTCCGGACGAGGGTGCCCTGGGAGCGGAGAAGCCGGGAGACGGCGTCCATGACGATGACGGCGCGGACCTCGTGGAGCGCGTACAACTGGACGGTCTCACCGTCGGTGGGCCCGTCCACCGCGTACCCGTAGCGGTGCCCGCGCCGCAGGATCTCGGCGACGAGCGCGGTAGGGGCACCGTCACCCAGGCTGATGTTGAGGAAGCCGGGCCCGGTGACGACGACGTCGGTGACGCCGGGGGTGTCGAGGAGATGGGCCCGGAGGATCTCGGCGACCTTGTCCGCCGACCGGCCTGCGGGGCGGGCGAGCTGGAGGGCGATGTTGGTGGCGTAGTCACCGCAGCCGCCGGGCCCGGGAGGCGCGACGACGGCCCGTCCGGGAACCGTCACGCTCAGCTCTCCACCGTCGACAGCGCGACGGACCGCGCGCAGCACGGTGCGGGAGAGCTCGACGGGGGTCACGGGACCAGCGTATGGGAGGAGGGGGGTGGGTAGGCGAGTCGGTTTAGGCGAAGGTCCGGGATGTGGACGCCCGTGGACAGCCGACGCGGGGTACACCGCGGCCGGGCCGACCTCAGCCGCCGGCCCGCCCGGCACGCTCGGCCTCACCGGCGCCGAGGACGCCGTCGAAGACCGCGTCATCTTCCCCGTCCGGCGCGGTACCGCCCCTGCGCTCCATCAACTGCCGTACGAGCCGTACGAGTTCGGCGGGCTCGAAGGGCTTGGCGAGGAAGGCGTCCACGCCGACGTCGAGGCCGCTCTCGACCTCGTACTGCGTGCAGGCGCTGACGATGGCGAGGGGAAGATCGCGGGTCCGGGGATCGGAGCGCAGCCGGGCGGCGGTACGAAGCCCGTCAAGCCGGGGCATCACCACATCAAGGGTCACCACATCGGGGCGCACCTGATGAACGACATCCAGACACTCGGCACCATCGGCCGCGGTCACGACCTCGAGACCCTCCAGCTCGAGATTGACCCTGATCAACTGCCGGATGACCTTGTTGTCGTCCACAACAAGCACCCGGCCCGAGGCGCCTGGCACAACTCGAGAGTAGGTCCGGACCGGCCATCGCGTCCGGGTTTTCCCGACTTCCACCCCTACCGGGGACCGCGGGGCGCCCCTGACCGCCGGAAATACCCGTTCATGAAGACCCCATCGAAGCTGGTAGTGTTCTACCCGTCGCCGCGCAGAGTGCGGCGGACGCCCGCGTAGCTCAGGGGATAGAGCAACGGTCTCCGGAACCGTGTGCGCAGGTTCGAATCCTGCCGTGGGCACTTTGGAGAGCGGGACCCAGTTTCACTGGGTCCCGCTCTTTTTGTCGTTGGTTGTGGGTGCCTCCCCCCTGACGTGCGTGCGGCCGTGAGCTTGCGCACAGATCATTCGAGGGGATGCCTGCAACTCGCCTTGTTTGGTGGCGAGTTGACGGGGCGTCGGATCTGATCGACGTTTGCGGAGCGTAAGAATCCGGGCATGTTTTTGTTTCAACAATGGCCTTTCCGGCTTTCGTCCCGTTCACTCGGGACCGTCCCCCGCAAGGCAGTTCGGAGTATGGGAAGCACGTACGGATATGTCCAATTCGTCCGAGAAATCCGAAGTCCCGATAAATCCGCACACAGTTAGCGCCGCCGAGGTGATCCCGGGCGACCTCGTCGCCCTGTCGCCCGAGGACGTGGAACGGCAGCGCTGGTACGTCGTCACCCACACGTTGCCCGAGTCCCCGGAGACCATCCGGATGTCGTTGCGGCCGCCGCTCGGTGGGGTGGACCGCGATGAGGTGCTGGGGCGGGAGCGGGCGGTCACCGTCGCCTGCCATCGGCTGGACGTGGCCGCCGTGCCCCGGCTGTCGTCGCCGGCGCTGGACGATGTCGAGTTCCGGGACGGGGACCGGGTGAGCTCGGTGCGGGCCGTCGATCCGCGGGCCGCCGAGGTGACGTACGTGCGGCGTTGGGGTGTCTGGCACCGGGATCTCGATGTGTGTGCGGAGGAACCGGTCGCGGACGGGGAGGTGCGGGGGTGGGCCCGGGAGGCCGACCGGGAGGGGTATGTCGTACGGCATCACCCTCGGCCCGCGCGGGAAGCCGCTGCCGGTGGGCCGCGGCGGGTCGTCGTCACCGGGCTCGGGGCCGTGACTCCGCTCGGGGTCGGGGTGGATGCGTTGTGGCGGGGGCTGCTCGACGGGCGGCACGGGATACGGGAGTTGGAGGGGGAGGAGTTCGGTGAGTTGCCCGTGCGGGTTGCCGGGGTCGTGGACGTCGATCCTGCCGAGCTGCTGCCTCGGGCCGCCGCTCGGCGGATGAACCGAGCCGCGCAGTTCGCGGTGCTCGCCTCGCGCGAGGCCTGGGCCGATGCCGGGTTCGTGGACGGGGGGACCCGGGAGAGCGGGCTCGACCCCGCGCGGGTCGGGGTCAGTCTCGGGGCCATCCTCGGGGACGCCTCCGTGCTCGTCGGCGGGGATCGCAAGCTGCGGGACAAGGGGCCGCGGGGCGTCTCGCCGCTGACCACGCCGATGACCGTGCCCTCGCAGGCCGCCTCGCAGGTCTCCCTCGACCTGCACATCACCGGGGAGGCCCGGACGGTGACCAGTGCGTGTGCCTCCGGCACCGAGGCCATCGGGCAGGCGATCGACCGCATACGGTACGGCCGTGTCGACGTCGCCCTCGCGGGCGGTGCGGAAGCCGTCGTGACGCCGGCGATCATGGCGTCGTTCGCCTCGATGCGAGCCCTGTCCCAGGCCGGGCTGGAGGACGGGCGGTCGCCCTCGCGGCCGTTCGCCAAGGACCGGGGCGGGTTCGTGAACGGGGAGGGCGCGGGGGTTCTGGTTCTGGAGGCCGAGGAGCACGCCCTTGCCCGGGGCGCGCGGATCTACTGCGAGGCCGCGGGGTGGGGGCTGTCGGCCGACGCGCATCACATGGCCGCGCCCGATCCGTCCGGGAGCGGGGTCGCGCTCGCGTTGCGGCGAGCGGTGCGGGACGCCGGGGGGCATGTGGTGGACGTCGTCCACGTGAACGCGCATGCGACGGCGACAGTGGAGGGGGATCTGGCCGAGGCGGGGGCGTTGCGGGCGGTGTTCGGGAACCGGTCCCGGTCCGTGCCGGTGACCGCGCTCAAGGGGCACCTCGGGCATCTGCAGGGGGCCGCGGGCGGGGTGGAGGCGGTTGCCGCGGTGCTGACGCTGCATCACGGGGTGGTGCCGCCGACCGTGGGGTGTGCGGAGGTGGACGACGAGGTGGAGCTGGACGTGGTGACGGACGCTCCGCGGGAACTGCCGGCCGGCGGGGATCTGGCGCTCAGCAACTCGTTCGGGTTCGGGGGGCACAACGCGGTGCTGGCGTTGCGGCGCATGGGTTGAGAGACGGGAGATGAAGGCCGGCGAGAGCAAGGGCAGCGCGGTCAGGCCGAGCGCCTGCGGGGGGTTGTCTTCTTTGCCGGGGTCTTCTTCGCCGTCGCCGATGTCGTCTTCTTCGACGTCGCCTGTTTCGACGTCGTCTGTTTCGACGTCGTCTTCTTCGCGGCCGTCTTCTTCGCCGCCGTCGACTTCTTCGCCGAGCCCGATGCCGTCTTCTTCGCCGCCGTCGTCTTCGATGTCGACTTCCTGCCCGGCGCCGGCTTCGGCGTCGCCCGGGACGTCTTGCGTTGCGGGAGCTCTCTGACCTCCGCCGGTTCCTCGCCGCGGGACTCCTTCGCCTCGCGCACGCTCTTCTCCAGCGCCGCCATGAGGTCGAGGACCTTGCCGCCCTTTGCCGGTTCCGGGGCCTCGGGCGGGGTCTCGCCGGCGGCCTTCGCGGCGACGACCTCCTCCAGCGCCTCGCGGTACTCGTCGTGGAGGTCCTCCAGGTCGATCTCGCCCAGGGTGTCCATGAGGGCGTCGGCGAGGTCGAGTTCCTTGTCGTTGACCGTGACCTTGGTGTCCGGCGCCACCCCCTGCGGGGCCCGCACCTCGTCCGGCCACAGCAGTCCGTGCATCGCGATCGCGTCCTCCACCACCCGCAGCATCCCCAGCCGCTCCCTGCCCCGCAGCGCGAACTTGGCGATCGCCACCTTGTTGCTGCGCTTCAGCGCCTCCCTCAGGAGGGTGTACGGCTTGGCCGCCGGGGCGCCGCCCGCCGCCAGGTAGTACGCGGCATCCATCTGGAGCGGATCGATCCGGTCGGCCGGCACGAAGGCCACGATCTCGATGGTCTTCGCCGTCGGGAGGGGAAGGTGGGACAGGTCCTCGTCGGTGATCGGGATGATCGTGCCGTCCGCGTCCTCGTAGCCCTTGCCGATCTCCGTCCCGCTGACCTCCTTCTCCTCCAGCTCGCACACCTTGCGGTAGCGGATGCGGCCGCCGTCCTCCAGATGGATCTGGCGGAAGGAGATCGAGTGGCTCTCGGTGGCGTTGACCAGCTTGATCGGGATGCTGACCAGGCCGAACGAGATCGCGCCGTTCCATATGGATCGCACGGTCGGCATCCTTTCGTCAGCTAATAGGCGGTATAAACCGATTCGCGTGAGATTCTCATCGTATGACGCCTATCACGGAGGTGGCGGGGCGCCGGCTCGCGCTCAGCAACCTGGAGAAGGTGCTGTATCCCGCGACCGGGTTCACCAAGGGCGAGGTGCTGCACTACTACGCCACCACCGCCGACGTCCTCCTCCCCCATCTGCGGGACCGGCCGCTGTCCTTCCTGCGCTACCCGGACGGGCCCGACGGGCAGGTGTTCTTCGCCAAGAACGTGCCGCCGGGTACGCCCGACTGGGTCACCACCGCCGAGGTGCCGCGGTCGGAGGGGCCGGCGCGGATGGTCGTCGTACAGGATCTGGCGTCGTTGATGTGGGCGGCGAATCTCGTCACCGAGTTCCACACGCCCCAGTGGGTGGTCGGTGATCCGGCCGCGGCCGATCGGATCGTGTTCGATCTCGATCCCGGGCCGCCCGCCTCCGTCGTCGAGTGCTGCGAGGTCGCGCTGTGGCTGCGGGAGCGGCTCGCGGCGGACGGGATCGCGGCGTACGCCAAGACGTCCGGGTCGAAGGGGCTGCATCTGCTGGCGGCGGTGCGGCCGACGCCGTCCGAACGGGTGACGGAGTACGCCAAGGGGCTCGCCGTCGCCGCCGAACGGGCGATGCCGAAGCTCGTCGTGCACCGGATGACACGGAGCCTGCGCCCCGGGAAGGTGTTCGTCGACTGGAGCCAGAACGCGGCCCGGAAGACCACCGCGGCCCCCTACACCCTGCGCGCCCGCCCCGAGCCGACCGTCTCCGCGCCGGTCACCTGGACGGAGGTCGAGGAGTGCCGGTCCGCGTCTCAACTCGCCTTCCTCGCAACGGACATCGGGCCGCGGGTCCAGGACTACGGGGATCTTCTCGCGCCCCTCTTCGACGCGCGGTCCGCCGGACGGCTGCCCTAGGGCCTGTCCTGGCTTCGCGCTCGGCACCTGCGGGCACAGATGGTGATCAATGGGGACATCTCTCATCTCATCGCAGCACCGAAGGAGCAGCCACCGGCATGCGCGCACGACCGCCCTCCCGCACCCGCACTCTCCGCCGAGCCCTGCTCGTCGGCATCACGGCGCTCTCCCTCTCGGCCGCGCCGTGGGCCACCGCGGCCCCGGCCGCCGACAGACGCCCCGGCGCCGACGTCATCACCGACTGGAACAGCACCGCCGTCGCCGTGATCGCCGACGACGCCAGGCGGCCGACCGCCGAGCCGTTCCTCTGGTACGGCTTCGTCCATGCCGCCGTCTACAACGCGGTCGTCGGCATCGAGGGTCGGTACGCCGAGTACAAGTGGGACGTACGCGGGCCCCGGCACGCCTCCTCCGAGGCGGCCGCCGCCACGGCCGCGCGGCGGGTGCTGCTCACCTACTTCCCGGCGTCCAAGGTGCGCATCGAGAAGGCCTACACGGCCTCCCTCGCCAAGATCCCGGAGGGGACGGCCCAGAAGCAGGGCATCCGGTTCGGGGAGCTGGCCGCCGAGCGGCTCATCGAGCTGCGCGAGGAGGACGGGCGCGGCGAGAGGGTGACCTTCGCCCCGGAGCCCGCCCCGGGCGTCTGGCGCCCCGCCCCGCCGACGTACAGCCCCGCCGTGAACGCCTGGCTGGGCAAGGTGCGGCCGATGCTGTCCGACGACCCGGAGCAGTTCATGCCTGGTCCGCCGCCCGCGCTGACCTCGCGGCGGTACGCCCGCGATCTCGCCGAGACGAAGGCGATGGGCGGCAAGAGCGGCAGCAAGCGCAGCGCGCGGCAGACCGAGACCGCGCTCTTCTTCTCGCACCCGCTGCCCCAGCAGCTCCAGGCCGGCTACCGCGACCACGTCACCCGGCACAAGCTCGACATCGTCGACGCCGCCCGGCTGTTCGCGGCGGCCGACACCGCGGCCGCCGACGCGACGATCACCACCTGGAACGCCAAGTTCACGTACGCCCTCTGGCGCCCGATCCACGCGATCCGGCTCGCCGGCACCGACGGCAACCCGGCCACCGCGGCCGACCCGGACTGGACACCGCTGCTGAACACTCCCCCGTACCCGGAGTACATCGGCGGGCACTGCACCAACGACGGCGCCGTCATGGCCGTACTCGACCGGCTGACCGGCGGGGACATCGACCTGCGGCTGTCGTCCACGCCGACCGGGACGACGCGGACTTACAAGAGGTCCGAAGACTTCAACCGGGACACGGTCAACGCCCGGATCTGGAGCGGCATCCACTTCCGCACCGCCGACGAGGTCGGCACCCGGATCGGCAGGGACATCGGCAACTGGGCGATGGACCAGTACTTCCGGCCGCTTCCGTAGCTACACCCGCGTCCAGGTGTTCCGGTCCCGCGCCATCGCGTGCAGGGCCTCCACGTCCGCCGGTTTCAGCACCCCGCCGAGCCGGGCCAGGCCCTCCACCTCCGTGTCCGCGATGACCCGGACCTCGCGCAGCGGGGCCGTGATCCGGACGTCCGACGGGCCGACGACGGCGAGGACCGGGTGGACCTCGGCGGTCAGCGCGTAGGAGGCGCGGGCGGCGTCGGCGCGGACGCGGCGCAGCAGCGGGCGTGGGTCGTGGCGGCCCAGGGTGACCATGGGGTCGGCGACCGTCACCCGCTGCTTGCGCGCGTGCAGGGTGTGGATCGCGAAGAGGCCGCCCGGGCCGATCGCCAGGTGGTGGACGCGGTCGCCGCCGGGGAGCGGGACCGAGTGCAGGGCGTGCCAGCCGGCGCCGTCGAGCCGGTCGAGGGCCTCGCCCACGCTCTGCTCGGCCAGCAGCGCCTTGCGGCGCGGGTCGGGGCGGAGCCGGTGCGGCGGCCCTGGATCGCGGTCGAGGGCGATCTGGAGGGCCTCGCCGGGGCGGTTGGGGGCCAGGTCGTCGTCCGGGTGGAGGGTGAGCCGGGCCAGTTCCGCGGGGGTCGGGACGGGGGGCGGCCCCACCGCGACCGGGCCCGCCAGGAACGGGCCGAGCACCTCCAGGACGTCCTCCCTGCTCGCCTCGCTGAGCAGGTTCACCCGGGCCGCCTCCCTGTCGTACCAGGCGACGTTCCGCCCGTCCGTCAGGCACACGTAGAGCCGCTCCTGGCCGTGCCGCCAGGTCGGTATGACGCGCAGTCCGCTCATGCACCATCACCCCTGGACCATGGGAACAGGCGGGGTGCTCCAGGGGCAAGAAGGCGGTTACCTTTGGGGAAGGTCGGCACGGTCGTGGGTGTGGGGACTTGGGGAGGCGTTATTGCGTACCCGCAGGAAGCAGCCCGACGTACCGGCCCCGGACCGCCCCTGGAACGAGATCGTGCCCGGACTGTGGATGGGCGGGCACGAGTTCAGGGGGCCTTCGGGGCAACGGGAGTTCGCCGTCGTACGGGACGAATTCGATCTCGTCCAGACCCTGTTGAGGCTGCCGGGGCACGGGCCCGACCCCGGCGTGGAGCACCATGTGTGGCCGATACCCGACGGGCCCCTCGACGGGACCCAGCTCGCGGGCGTGATCCGGCTGGCACAGGCCGCGAGCGAAGCGATCGACGAGGGCCGCAAGGTCCTCGTCCGCTGTTATCACGGCTACAACCGCTCGGGACTGGTCGTGGCGCACGCCCTGATCCGGGCCGGGCACTCCGCCGAGGAGGCGATCCGCACGATCCGGGAACGCCGCTCCCCCTGGGCGCTGCACAACGACCTGTTCGTCGACTATCTGCGGGCCGGACTGCCCACGGCACGGCTGCTGGAGGAGCTGGCCGAATGACGCCCGTCCCGGACGGGTGCGCAAAAAGGACTTCCGTACGAATAAGGTGTACGGGCCGGTCGTCGTCCCGCGTGCGGGCCGGTCGTCGTCCCTCGCCACCCCGTTCGCCCCGTTCGCCCCGTTCGCCCCTGGAGCACAGTGCCACGCCCCGTCCGAGCCGTCCTTGCCGCCGCCCTGCTGCTGGCCACCGCCGCGGGCTGCGGTGACGCGGGCGGCCTCCAGGCCGCGGGGTCCACGCCGACCGCGACCAGCCCGGCCAAGCTCTGGCCGCAGCTGACGCCGGCGGCGAGCCCCGCCTGGAACTACGACGACGGCGAGGCCGAGGTCATGAAGGGCGTCGCCGTGCCCGGTGGCGATGTGCGCGAGGTGGACCCGGTGGCCGTGGTGAAGGCGGAGATCCGCCAGCACCCGGACGACTACTCCGGGTCCAAGGCGACCTACCGCGAGACGACCCGCCGGATGGCCTATTGCGGCCGGACACCGGCGGACGCCCGGTGCCCGGTGCTGAAGGCGTACTACCGCGATCTCACCGGCGACGGCCACGCGGATCTGACGCTGGGCTTCCGGCTGCTGCCGGGCAACCAGACCGCCGTCCGCGTGTACACCGTCCAGGGCGGCAGGCTGGTGCAGGTCATGAGCAACGACGACGCGGTGAGCCAGGTCGAGCTGGCCGGCCACTCGGTGATCATCCACGCGCCGTCCGACCTCGCGGACTACGAGTACCGGTTCCAGTGGACCTGGGACCCGGACCAGCACGTCTTTCTGCTCACCCACGACGAGATGCTGCACCTCGGCAAGGGGCCGAAGGCCCCCCACTCCCCCTCTCCCTCCCCCTCTCCCTCCCCTTCGGCGACCCGCTGATGAGGCTCGCGCTCCCCCGGTGGACCGGCACGCTCGCCCTGAAGGCCCTCGCCTTCATCACCGTCATGTGCTGTGCGCTGGCCGCGCTGCTCGGCATCCTCGTGCACGTCTCGGTGACCAACCAGACCGTCGGCCAGACCCGTGACCTGGCGCTGTCCCGGCTGGCGGACGCGACCGAGGCGTACGAGGCCGGGGACAGCCTGCTGCCGGGTGCGGGCGTCGACCCGCCCGGGCTGCCCGCGTCGCTGCGGGCGCTGGCGGTGGCCGGCCACCGGGGCACGATGGTCGCCGACAACGAGGGGCGCCCCACGATGTGGGCGGCCGGTCCCGCCGACCACGAGCGGGCCCTCGCCGTCGTCGTCGACTACTCCCAGCAGGCCCGCACGATCAACGCGCTCGACCGGGCCATCCTGTGGTCCTCGGCCCTCGCCATCGGGGCGACGCTGCTGGTGGGCGCGTTCGCGGTGACCCGGGTGACCCGGCGGCTGCACGCCACCGCGCGGGTGGCGCGGCGGATCAGCGGCGGCGACCTGGACGCGCGCGTCGACGATCCGCGCACGAAGGATCCGTCGCGGCCGCAGGACGAGGTGGCCGCGGTGGCCGCCGCGCTGGACTCCATGGCGGCCTCCTTGCAGGGCAAGCTGCTGAGCGAGCAGCGGTTCACGGCCGACGTGGCGCACGAGTTGCGCACGCCGCTGACGGGGCTGCACGCGGCGGCGGAGCTGCTGCCGCCGGGGCGGCCGACCGAGCTGGTGCGGGACCGGGTGGCCGCGCTGCGGACGCTGACGGAGGATCTGCTGGAGATCTCGCGCCTGGACACCGGGCGGGAGCGGCTGGATCTGGACGCGGTGTCGCTCGGGGCGCTGGCGGAGCGGGTGGTGCGGGCGTCGGGGACCGACACGGAGGTCAGGGTCGTGCACAGCGTGGTCGTCGAGACGGATCGGCGGCGGCTGGAGCGGGTGTTGGGCAATCTGGTGGCCAACGCGCATCGGCATGGCAGGGCGCCGGTGTCTGTGACCGTGGACGGGCCGACCGTGACCGTTCGCGATCATGGGGACGGATATCCGGAGTACCTGGTCGAGCACGGGCCGCAGCGGTTCCGGACGGAGGGCGGATCGAGGGGGCACGGGCTGGGGCTGACCATCGCGGTCGGGCAGGCGGAGGTGTTGGGGGCAAAGCTGAGTTTCCGGAACGCGCCGGACGGAGGGGCCGTCGCCGTACTCACGCTGCGCGGGTCCCCCGCCTCTGACGGCCCAGCTTGAAAGGCGGCCACCGACCTCCCCTCCTAATGTGGCGATTAGTCAAGTTCGCCCCCTTCGTGGAGGTTCCGTCATGTCGCTGCGCTCCCGCCTCTCCATATCCCTCGCCGCCGGCGCTCTGCTCGCCGCCGCTGCCGCCGTGCCCGCCGTCGCGAACGACGACTGGGAGGGCAACCAAGGCAATCAGAGCAGCCAGAGCAGCCAAGGCGGCTGGGGGCACCACCAGCAGGAGCACAACCCGCGCCTCTACAGGGGCGTGGTCACCGCGAGCACGCTGAATCTGCGCAGCGCGCCGAACCGCGGGTCGCAGATCATCCGGACCGCGCACCGGGGCGAGATCGTCTCGATCTTCTGCAAGACGCCCGGCCAGACCATCGGCGGCAACCCCCTCTGGTACCTCCTCACGGACGGCACCTGGGCCTGGGGTGCCGCGCGGTACATCGACAACATCGGGGCGGCGCCACGCTGGTGCTAGGAAGACCCGGACAGTTGGGGAGACAAGTCTCCCTATTTGGGTAAGTTCCGGACATGACCAAGGCCGGAACCACCGTGGTGCGAGCGGATCCCCCCGCTCCCGCCGTCCGCCTCCCCCGGCGTCGGGGCATCGAACTCGCCCTCATCGTCGTCGCCGTACTGCTCTCCGTGTACGGCTACTGCGCGGTCGGCCTCGCCCGACAGGGCACCGTCCCGCCCGGCGCCGCCGGTTACGGCGCCGGGCTCGGCGTGCTCGCGCTGGTCGCGCATCTCGCGGTGCGCTACCGGGCGCCGTACGCCGATCCGCTGCTGCTGCCGATCGGCGTACTGCTCAACGGCCTCGGCCTGGTCCTCATCTACCGGCTCGACCTGGAGACCCCGGGCGACCGGGCGGCGCCCACCCAACTCGTGTGGTCCACGGTCGGCGTGGCGCTGTTCATCGTCACCGCGCTGTTCCTGCGGGACTTCCGGGTGCTCCAGCGGTACTCCTACGTGTGCGTCGCCGCCGCGCTCGCGCTGCTCGTCCTGCCCATCGCCTTCCCGGCCGTGAACGGGGCCCGGATCTGGATCCGCATCGCCGGGTTCTCCATCCAGCCGGGCGAGTTCGCGAAGGTGCTCCTCGCGGTCTTCTTCGCCGCCTATCTCGCCGCCAACCGCAACGCGCTCGCCTTTTCCGGGCGCCGGATCTGGTGGCTCCAGCTGCCGACCGGGCGGGTCCTCGGGCCGATCGTGGCGATCTGGCTGCTGAGTGTGGTGGTGCTGGTCCTGGAGCGGGACCTCGGGACGTCGCTGCTGTTCTTCGGGCTGTTCGTGGTGCTGCTGTACGTCGCCACCGGGCGGACCGGGTGGATCGCGGTGGGGCTGCTGCTGGCCTCGCTGGGCGCGGTCGCGGTCGGCTGGCTGGAGCCGCATGTGCACAGCAGGGTGCAGGACTGGCTGCATCCCTTCGCCACCATCGAGGCCGGCCAGGGCCCCAACCAGCTCTCGCAGTCGCTGTTCGCGTTCGCCGCGGGCGGCACCATGGGCGCCGGGCTCGGGCTCGGGCACTCGATCCTCATCGGCTTCGCCGCCAAGTCGGACTTCATCCTGGCGACGGCCGGCGAGGAGCTGGGGCTGGCCGGACTGTCGGCGATCTTCCTGCTGTACGGGCTGCTGGTGGAGCGCGGCTACCGGGCGGGGCTCGCCCTGCGCGACCCCTTCGGGCGGCTGCTGGCGGTCGGACTGGCCTCGATCGTGGCGCTCCAGGTGTTCGTCATCGCGGGCGGGGTGACCGGGCTGATCCCGCTGACCGGCATGGCGATGCCGTTCCTGGCCCAGGGCGGCTCGTCGGTGGTGACCAACTGGGCGATCGTGGCCCTGCTGATCCGGGTGAGCGACTCCGCCCGCAGCCAGTACGACGGGGAGGTCGCCGCGTGACGCGGAACATCCGGATGACCCGTTACATCCGGCACGCCGCCTGCTTCTGCGCCCTGCTGCTGGTGGCGCTCCTCGTCAACGCCACCCGCATCCAGGTCTTCCAGGCCCACTCCTACGACGACAATCCGGCCAACCGCCGTACCGCGATCGCCCGTTACGGCCAGCCGCGCGGCGACATCCTGGTCGGCGACGCGCCGGTCACCGGCTCGAAGGACACCGACGGGCGGCTGCGTTACGAACGGACCTACCCGAGGGGCCCGTTGTACGCGCCGGTGACCGGCTTCGCCTCGCAGGTCTACGGCACGACCTTCCTGGAGCACGCCGAGGACGACCTCCTCTCCGGCACCGACCCGATGCTGTCGGCGTTCCCGCTGTGGAACGACCTGACGCGGCGCCAGAACCCGGGCGGCGACGTCGTCACGACCATCGACCCGGCCGCACAGCAGGCCGCTTACGCGGGACTCGCCGGGCGGAAGGGCGCGGTGGCGGCCGTGGAGCCGTCGACCGGGCGCATCCTCGCGCTGGTGACCAGTCCGTCGTACGACCCGCAGGTCCTGTCGGGGAACGACGCGGCGGTGGAGCGGTCCTGGGCGCGGCTGAACGCGGACCCGGACAAGCCGATGCTCAACCGGGCGGTACGGCAGACCTATCCGCCGGGGTCGACGTTCAAGGTCGTCACGCTGGCCGCCGCGCTGGACGCGGGCGTGGTGACGGACGTCGACGAGGCGACCGACTCCCCCGACCCGTACACCCTGCCGGGTACCACGACCTCGCTGACCAACGAGGCCACGGGATGCGAGGACGCGCCGATCCGGGCGGCCTTCATGTGGTCCTGCAACACGGTGTTCGCGCGGCTCGGGGTGCGGGTCGGGGTGAGCGACATGGCGACCACGGCGGCACGGTTCGGCTTCAACGACACCGGGCTCGGGATTCCGTACTCCGTCGCGGAGTCGACCTTCGACGTGTCCGTCGACAAGGCGCAGCTCGCGCTGTCGTCGATCGGGCAGTACAACACGCGGGCGACGCCGCTCCAGATGGCGATGGTGTCGGCGGCCGTCGCCAACGGCGGGCAGATCCGGTCGCCCTACCTGGTGGAGCGGACGACCCGGTCGGGCGGGGCGACGGTGTCGACGGCCGGCTCGCGGCCGGTACGGCAGGCGATGCACCCGGCGACCGCCGTACGCCTGAAGGAGCTGATGGAGGAGGTGGTGACCGAGGGCACCGGCACGAACGCCGCGATCCCCGGCGCGATCGTCGGCGGCAAGACCGGGACCGCCCAGCACGGCGTCGACAACTCCGGTACGCCGTATGCCTGGTTCATCTCCTGGGCGCAGGGCGAGCGCGACCTGGAGCCGAAGGTCGCGGTGGCCGTGGTGGTGGAGGACGCGGAGGCGGACCGGGGGGAGATCAGCGGGGGCGGGGACGCGGCGCCGATCGCGCGGGCGGTGATGGAGGCGGTGCTCACCGACTGAGACGGGGGTACCGGCGACCGAGGATCCCGACCTACCGTTCGGTACATGACTTCAGCCGCCGCGTACGAACTCGCCCAGGTCAACATCTCCCGCCTCAAGTTCCCGCTGGACTCACCGGAGTTGAAGGACTTCGTAGACGCGCTGGACCCGGTCAACGCCTCCGCGGAGGCCGCCGACGGTTATGTCTGGCGCCTTCAGTCGGAGGACGGCGACGCGACCGACATCAAGGTCTTCGGCGACGACTGGCTGATCATCAACCTCACGGTGTGGCGGGACACCGACGCGCTCACGGCCTTCATGTACCAGGGGCAGCACCGCGAGATGCTCTCGCGGCGGCGGGAGTGGTTCGAGAAGGTGGAGGAGGCGATGACGGCCCTGTGGTGGGTACCGGCGGGCCACCGTCCGACGGTCGCGGAGGCCGAGTCCCGGCTGCTCCATCTGCGCGCCAACGGGCCGACACCGTACGCCTTCACGCTCCGGACGTCGTTCCCGGCGCAGGGGGCGGAGCCGGTGTCGTTCGCGGTGCCGGAGGACTTGGGCTGCGGGGTCTAGCTGCGGTCGGGCAACGCGGCTGCGGCGGACGGCGGTTCGGTTCAGCGGGTCCCCTGGTCGATCGTGTCCTGGACTTCCGCGACCCGGTCATGCTCCTCCGCCGCGAACCGCTCCGCATCCAGCTTCTCGGCGACCTCCTCGTCCTGGGCCATCAGCAGGTCGAGGTTGGAGTCGCCCATCTCGAAGACGCCCATGTCGACGTAGGCCTGCTGGAGGCGTTTGCCCCACAGGCCGATGTCCTTGACGCACGGGACGATGCGGGAGAACAGCAACTGGCGGAACAGGGCGAGGAATGCGGACTGCTCGCTGTACTCCTCGGCCTCGGCGGTGGGGATGCCGAAGTTCTCCAGGACCTCGACGCCCCGGAGCCGGTCGCGCATCAAGTAGCAGCCCTCGATGACGAATTCCTCGCGTTCACGGAGTTCGGCATCGCTGAGCTGCTGGTAGTAGTCGCGCAGTGCCATGCGGCCGAAGGCGACGTGCCGCGCCTCGTCCTGCATGACGTACGCGAGGATCTGCTTCGGCAGCGGCTTGTCCGTCGTGTCGCGGATCATGCCGAAGGCGGCGAGCGCGAGGCCCTCGATGAGGACCTGCATGCCGAGGTACGGCATGTCCCAGCGGCTGTCGCGGAGGGTGTCGCCGAGCAGCGACTGGAGGTTGTCGTTGATCGGGTACAGCATCCCGATCTTCTCGTGCAGGAACCGCCCGTAGATCTCCGCGTGCCGGGTCTCGTCCATCACCTGGGTCGCCGAGTAGAACTTCGCGTCGAGGTCGGGGACGGACTCGACGATCCGCGCGGCGCACACCATGGCGCCCTGCTCACCGTGCAGGAACTGGCTGAACTGCCAGGAGGCGTAGTGCTGCCGCAGCTCGCCCTTGTCGTTCTCCGTCAGCTTCGCCCAGTGCTTGGTGCCGTAGAGGGACATGGACTCGTCGGGGGTGCCGAGGGGGTCGTTCGGGTCGACCTCGATCCCCCAGTCGATGCGTTTCTGTCCGTCCCACTGCTTGTCCTTGCCCTTCTGGTAGAGGGCGAGGAGGCGGTCACGACCATCGTCGTACTCCCAGCTGAAGCGCGCCGCGCCGGTCGCCGGCACCTGCCAGTGGGGGTCTTCCGGATCTGTGGCGTACAGGTCGAAAGTCGGCATGTCCCGCAGGCTGCACCTTTGTAGACGCGGGGTCAACAAGTCGTGCGCAAGGGATTGACGAGCTTGCTGACAAGCAGTCTCATAACCTCATGACGACGCTGACGGACGCCGATGCGCTCGCGGGCCTCCGCGACGCGCTCGGCCTGCTCAAGGACCGGGAGCAAGTGGCCGAGCGGCTGCTCGACTCCTCCGCCAAGCACTCCTTCGACCCCGACAAGGAGCTCGACTGGGACGCGCCCTTCGAGGAGGGCAAGTGGTTCTGGCCGCCGGAGCTGGTGTCGCTGTACGACACGCCGCTGTGGAAGCGGATGAGCGAGGAGCAGCGGATCCTGCTCTCGCAGCACGAGGCCGCGGCGCTGGCCTCGCTCGGGATCTGGTTCGAGCTCATCCTCATGCAGCTGCTCGTGCGGCACATCTACGACAAGGCGGCGACGAGTGCGCATGTGCGCTACGCGCTGACCGAGATCGAGGACGAGTGCCGGCACTCGAAGATGTTCGCGCGGCTGATCTCGCGCGGGGACACTCCGTGGTACCCGGTGAGCCGGGCGCACCAGCAGCTGGGCCGCCTGTTCAAGACGATCTCGACGACGCCGGGCTCCTTCACCGCGACGCTGCTCGGTGAGGAGGTCCTCGACTGGATGCAGCGGCTGACGTTCCCGGACGAGCGGGTGCAGCCGCTGGTCCGGGGGGTCACCCGCATCCACGTCGTGGAGGAGGCCCGTCATGTGCGGTACGCCCGCGAGGAGCTGCGGCGGCAGATGGTGACCGCGCCCCGGTGGTCGCAGGAGTTCACCCGGGTGACGTCCGGGGAGTTCGCGCGGGTGTTCTCGGTGGCGTTCGTGAACCCCGAGGTCTACACGAACGTGGGGCTGGACCGGCGGGAGGCGCTCGCGCAGGTGAAGGCGAGCGGGCATCGGCGGGAGGTCATGCAGACCGGGGCGAAGCGGCTGACGGACTTCTTGGATGACATCGGGGTGCTGCGGGGGGTCGGGCGGCGGCTTTGGAGGTCTTCGGGGTTGTTGGCTTGAGTGTTGGCTGCGGGCTGGTGGGGGCTGGTCGCGCAGTTCCCCGCGCCCCTGAGGTGGGTGCGGTCACGGCGTGCCCAGCTGTACGCACCTAGGGGCGCGGGGAACTGCGCGACCAGCCACGACGCACCCGCAGCAGCACGACTACGCTGCACCCATGCCCCCTGCCGCGCCCGCCTACCGTCGCCTCAGCGTCGAGGAGCGTCGAAGCCAGCTCCTCGACGCCGCCCTCGGTCTCTTCGCGCACCGCGCCCCCGAGGAGGTCTCCCTCGACGACGTGGCGGAGGCGGCCGGGGTGTCGCGACCCCTCGTGTACCGGTACTTCCCGGGCGGGAAACAGCAGCTCTACGAGGCTGCCCTCAGGTCCGCCGCCGAAGAGCTCCAGCACTGCTTCGACGAGCCTCCCGAGGGGCCGCTGCTCGACCGCCTGTCCCGGGCCCTCGACCGCTACCTCGCCTTCGTCGACCAGCACGACGCCGGGTTCAGCGCGCTGCTCCAGGGCGGGAGCGTCGTCGAGACCTCGCGTACGACGGCCATCGTGGACGGCGTGCGGCGGGCCGCCGCTCAGCACATCTTCAGCCATCTCGGGGTCACCGAGCCCAGCTCGCGGCTGCGGATGACGGTGCGGATGTGGATCACCGCGGTGGAGGCGGCCTCGCTGATCTGGCTGGACGACGACAAGGAGCCGCCGGTCGACGAGTTGCGGGACTGGCTGGTGGAGCAGTTCGTCGCCGTGCTGACGGTGACGGCCGGGCGCGACCCGCAGACGGCCGCGCTGGTGCAGGCCCTCGCGGCGGATGGCTGACACTGGTGCCGTGAAGAGCGAAGACACCCCCTTCGAAGGCGGCCCCATGGACGGCCGTGTCCTGCCGGTCCTCCTCGGCCCGACCGGGCACCCGCCCAAGCAGTACCGCATCCCGGTCCCGGACCCGGACGGCGGTCCGCCCACCGTGCTGATCTACCGCCGGGTGCCGCGCGGGCAGAGCAAGCTGGGGCTCCAGAAGGGGTGGAAGTACGCGTACGAGCCCGAGGGCAGGCCGTCGCGGTTGAAGTGGCCGTGGTCCAAGCCCGACGCCACGCCGGGCGGCAAGCGGGACGACACCGACGGGTGACCTCGTTGCGCCGAACCGCCCACACCCGGCGCGCGCGGACAGGACGGCCGTCCCATGCTCGCGGTGCGGAGCAGAGAGGCTGCTGCGCACCGGAGGTGATGACGTGTCAGGAAGGCTTCTGCGTCTGGTGTGTACGGCGGCGGTGGCGGCCGGCACCGTCCTCGCGCCCTTGCCGGCGGCGGCCGTACCGGAGCCGCCCGCGCCCGGCGAGCGCAGTGTCTCCGAACTGCTGACGGATCTTCAGCGGCTGTACCAGCAGGCCGAGGAGGCGACGGAGACGTACAACGCCACCGCGGAGAAACTGAAGGAGCAGCGGGCTCAGGTGCGCCGGCTGGACGGGCAGCTGGCGCGGGCCCGGCTCTCGCTGCACGACAGCCGGGGCGCGGCGGGGCGCCTGGCCCGGCAGCAGTATCAGAACAGCACCGACATCTCGCCGTACGTACGCCTGCTGCTGGCCCGCGATCCGCAGCACGCGCTCGATCAGGGGCATGTGATCGGGCAGTTGGCGCAGGAGCGCGCCGAGACCGTGGGGCGGCTGACGGGGAGCGAGAAGAAGGCGGACGGGCTGGCCCGGAAGGCCCGCGCGGCGCTCGACCGGCAACTCACCCTGTCCGTACGGCAGAAGAAGGACCGGGACGCCGTACGGAAGAAGATGGACGACGTCGAGGAGCTGCTCGCCTCCCTGACGGAGGAACAGCTCGGCGCCGTCGCCGAGTTGGAGCGGACGGACGTCGAGGCGGCCCAGGAGGACCTCGTCACCTCGGGCGCCCTGGGCAGTGGTGAGGATGCGGGCGAGCCGACTCGGGCGGCGGACCGGGCCGTTCGGTACGCCGTGCAGCAGCTCGGGAAGCCGTACGAGTGGGGGGCCGAGGGGCCCGAGGCGTACGACTGTTCAGGGCTCACGTCCGAGGCCTGGGGGCATGCGGGCAGGCCCATCCCTCGGACCAGCCAGGAGCAGTGGGCCGAGCTGCCGCGCATTCCGCTGCGCGAGCTCCGGCCCGGTGACCTGGTGGTCTACTTCCCCAAGGCGACCCATGTGGCGATCTACCTGGGGGGCGGGCAGGTCGTGCAGGCCCCGAGAACGGGTGAGAAGGTCAAGGTCTCGCCCCTGGCTTCCCACCCGATCCTGGGTGCCGTACGCCCCGACAAGGGGCAGGGTCAGGACAGGGACGCCAGGTAGGCCGCCGTCTTCTCCGGCTCGTAGAAGAAGTTCTCGAAGTCGGACGGGTCGTCGAAGGCGTTGGCGAAGCGGTCGGCGGCGGGCTGCAACTGGCCTGCCGCACCGATCAGGTTGAGGATGTGTTCCGGCGGCGGGGCCAGCATCGCGTTCGTCCACTTGGTGACGTGCTGGGCCGTGTCCCAGTAGCGGTCGAACGTGCCCTGCATCCACTCCTCGTCGAACTCCTTCTCCCCGCGCTCCAGGATCGAGGCGAGGTAGGAAGCCGCGCACTTGGCGGCGGAGTTGGAGCCCTGACCGGTGATCGGGTCGTTGGCGACGACGACGTCCGCGACGCCGAGGACCAGGCCGCCGCCGGGGAGACGGCCGATCGGGTTGCGGACCGTGGGGGCGTAGCGGCCGGCCAACGTGCCGCCCGCGTCGGTGAGTTCGACCTTCGTGGCCCGCGCGTACTCCCAGGGCGTGTACCGCTCCATGAGTTCCAGGGTCAGGGAGAGGTGCTCCGCCGGGTCCTTGACGCCGTTGAAGACGTCGAGCGGGCCGCCGGGTATGCCCTCCCAGAACAGGATGTCGGCGCGGCCGGAGGTGGTGAGCGTCGGCATGACGAACAGCTCGCCGACGCCGGGGACGAGGTTGCAGCGGACCGCGTCGTAGTCCGGGTGCTCGGGGCGCGGGCCCAGGCCGTGGACGTACGACACGGCCAGGGCCCGCTGCGGCTCGGAGTACGGCGAACGGGACGCGTCCCGGCCGAACATCGACACCAGCTCGCCCTTGCCCGCCGACACCAGCACGAGGTCGTACGTACGGGAGAAGTAGTCGAGGTCGGAGACCGCCGCGCCGTGGATGACCAGTTGGCCGCCGCGCTGGGCGAAGGTCTCCATCCAGCCTGCCATCTTCACGCGCTGGTCGACCGACTGCGCGTACCCGTCGAGCCTGCCCACCCAGTCGATCGCACGGGCGGCCGGGCCTTCGGCCCACGAGCCGGGGGCCGCGACCGAGACGCCGAGTCCTTCGATCTTCGGGGCCTGGGACTCCCAGAAGTTCAGCTGGAGATCGCGCTCGTGCTGCAGTGCCGTGTGGAACATGCACTGCGTCGACATGACCCGGCCGGAGCGGATCTCGTCCGCCGTCCGGTTCGACATCAGGGTGACCTCGTAGCCGTGCGACTGGAGGCCGAGGGCCAGCTGGAGACCGGACTGGCCGGCTCCTACGACGAGTATCTTCCGCATGCGGGTGGTGACTCCTTGGTGGGTTCTACTCGGGGGTTTCGTCCAGGGCGTGGCCGACCAGGGAGAGGAGGGTCTCGATCACCGAGATCCGGCGGCGCGCGTCCATGATCATTACAGGTATGTGCGCCGGGATCGTCAACGCCTCCCGCACGTCCTCCGGTTCGAACAGCTCGCTGCCGTCGAAGTGGTTGACGGCGACGACGTACGGCAGTCCGCAGCTCTCGAAGTAGTCCAGGGCCGGGAAGCAGTCCTTCAGGCGCCGGGTGTCCGCCATGACGACCGCGCCGATCGCGCCGCGCACCAGGTCGTCCCACATGAACCAGAACCGCTGCTGGCCGGGCGTGCCGAACAGGTAGAGCACCAGGTCGTCGTCGAGCGTGAGGCGGCCGAAGTCCATGGCCACGGTGGTGGTGAGCTTGCCGGGCGTGGCGGTGAGGTCGTCGGTCTCCTCGCTCGCCTCGGTCATCAGCGCCTCGGTCTGGAGCGGGGTGATCTCCGAGACGGCGGTGACGAGGGTGGTCTTGCCGACGCCGAAGCCGCCGGCCACGACTATCTTCGTGGCGATGGGGGCGCGGGTGCGGTCCGTCTGCCAGGACTTCAGGTCCTCGTCGGGTTCCGCGAAGGCGGTGCCTCGGGAGGCGGCGTCTCCGAAGGCGGTGTCGCTAAAGGCGACGGAGTCCATTCAGCACCCTTTCGAGCAGAGCGCGGTCCGGACGGCCGGTGCCGTGACCGGTGCCGGTGCCGTACACACGGATCTTTCCCTGGTCCGCGAGGTCGCTGAGCAGCACCCGGACCACACCGAGCGGCATCTTCAACAGCGCGGCGATCTCGGCCACCGTGCGCATGCGGCGGCAGAGTTCGACGATGGCCCGCATCTCCGGCATGACCCGGGCTGCGAGGGAACCTCCCCCACTGCTGAACGCGTGGGCGGTGCCCCCAGTCAGTTCCTTGCGCTCCTCCGGAGCTTCGAGCGCGGCCACGAACGTCTCCACGAGGAGGACGTGACCGAAGCGGGTACGGCCGCCGGTGAGCGAGTAGGGGCGGACGCGGGCGGGTTTGCGGTCGCCGCCGCGGACGGGGAGGTTCGGCCTGTCGGTCATCGCGTCCCCTCCGCCGACTCGGACTCAAGGGATTTTCGGAGCTCGCTGCGGAGTTCGGGCGTCAGGACATGGCCGGCGCGGCCCACGAAGAGGGCCATGTGGTACGCCACCACGCTCATGTCGCAGTCCGCTGAGCCGTGCACACCGAGCAGCGAGCCGTCGCTGATCGACATCACGAACAGACTGCCCTCGTCCATCGCGACCATCGTGTGCTTCACCGGGCCGGAGTCCATCAGCCGGGCCGCGCCGATGGTGAGGCTGCCGATGCCGGAGACGATGGTGGCGAGGTCCGCCGACGATCCGCGCGGGCCCTTCGCGGTGGCGGCATGGGGCCGGCGGGCCTGGTCGTTGCGGGCGGGGTCGGAGGAGAGCAGGAGCAGGCCGTCCGATGAGACCACCGCTACTGACTGGATGCCCGGCACCTCCTCGACCAGGTTCGTCAGCAGCCAGTGCAGGTTGCGGGCTTCACTGCTCAGTCCGAAGGTACTGGGCGCGGTCAACTGCTTGCCTCCTCGGGAGTGCCCCCCGTGGTTTCTTCGGCATGTGCGGGCGTCGTCGTCTGACCCGTCTGTTCGGCGATCTCCGCTTCCACGTCGCGGTAACCGGCCTCCGCCCCCCGGCGGAAGCCGCCGAGCCTCCGGCGGAGGGCTTCGGCGTCGACGGACGCGCTGCGCTGGCGGGGCGGTTCTGATGGTGCCGTGATCTTCGGAGTGCGCTTGGGGAGGCCCTTTGCGGTGAGCTGGTCCTCCTGGTCCCGGGCGCGTTCGTGTTCCGTCTCGGCTTCGCCTTCGACGGATTCATTCCCCCCCGCACTACCCGTACCACTTTCGTCGTCGGGTGCGGGTGGCCCCTGTGGGGCGGATTCGCCGTCGGCGGCTGCGGGTTCGTGGGTGGCCTCAGGTGCCGGTACCGGGGCCAGGAGTTCCATCGTCGTCTCCGACGCCGTCTCCTCCCGCTCCCTTACCGCCTCCTCCGCCAGGTCCACCAGCACGTCGCCCGTCTCCGAGCGGCCGTGCAGGACGTTGGAGTTGACCTCCGCGTCGGCGCCCGGCAGCGCGAAGGTGTGAGGCGTGCCGGTGAACGGGGTGGCGGAGGGGACCGCGGCCGACGGGGCCGCCGCCAGCAGGGGCTTCGGCAGGACCGCCACCGCCGCTATACCGCCCTGCTTCTGCTCGCGCAGCCGGACGCGGACGCCGTGGCGGTGGGCGAGGCGGGCGACGACGTAGAGGCCGAGGCCGAGACCCTCCTCGCCCTCCTGGTCGTACGGGGAGTCCGGGTCGAACTCGGCGAGGCGGGAGTTGAGGCGGGTGAGGCGGTCCTCGGTCATGCCGATGCCCTCGTCCTGGACGGAGAGCATCACCTCGCCGCTCTCCAAGAGCCAGCCGGAGACCTCGACGGGCATGTCCGGCGGGGAGAAGGACGTGGCGTTCTCCATCAGCTCCGCGAGGAGGTGGGAGAGGTCGTCGGCGGCGAAGCCCGCGACGTGCGCATGCGGGGGCAGGGCGGCGATGCGGACCCGCTCGTAGCGTTCGATCTCGCTGACCGCGGCCCGTACGACGTCCACCAGCGGGACCGGGCCCGCGTGCTGCTGGACGTGTTCCGTGCCCGCGAGGACCAGGAGGTTCTCGCTGTGGCGGCGCATGACCGTGGCGAAGTGGTCCAGCTTGAAGAGGGTGGCCAGGCGGTCCGGGTCCTGCTCGCGCTCCTCCAGGCCCTCGATGACCGCCAGTTGGCGTTCGACCAGGCCCAGGGTGCGCAGTGCGAGGTTGACGAAGGTGCCGCCGATGGTGTCGCGGAGGCGGCCCAGCTGGGCCGCGGACTCGGCGAGTTCGCTGCGCAGTTCCTCGCGGGCGTCGGCCATCTTCTGGCGCTGGGCGACGAGGTGCTTGCGGTCGGCTTCCAGGGTGGTGATGCGGCCCTGGACGCCGAGGACATGCGCGTGCAGGGCGTTGACGGAGCGCACGACCTGGGCGAACTCGTCGTTGCGGCCGGTGAACTTGACGGGTTCCTCGGCCGCCGGGTCCGCCGCCGTGGCCAGCCGGGCGGAGCCGAGGCGCAGGACCGCGAGGGGGCGGGTGAGGGTGCGGGCCATGGCGGTGGCGACGCCGACGGCGAGCAGCATCAGGGCGCCGAGGACCGCGATGCGGATCTCCCAGGCGGTGACGTCGTCGTCGCGGAGCTGGGCGAGGTCCTGGGTGCGCTGGTTGTAGAGCGCGGACTCCACGCCCCGCATGAGCTCGACGCGGGCCGAGAGGGCGGCGTCCAGCTTCTTGGTGCTGGTGGCGAGTTCGCGGTCGGAGAGGGTCGGCTGGTCGGTGAGGGAGGCCAGGTACTTCTCGGCGGAGTTGACCTCGGGCCCGGTGACGGTGGAGTCGTAGCGGGCGGTGGTCTCCTTCGGCGCGGTCTCCTTGAAGTCGGCGAGGGCCGCGTCGGAGCGGAGGCGGGCCTGCTGGACAACCGCGGTGAGGGCGTCGCGCTGCCGGGCGTCCGCCTCGGAGGTGGTGGAGACGGTCGAGGTGATGCCGGTGATCGGGTCGGTGACCGTCTGGGTGCCGCTCGGCACGCTGAGGGCGGCGAGGAGCAGGCCGCGGGTGGCGGCGGCCTGCTGGACGGCGGAGTCCAGCTCGGCGAGGGCGTAGGCGCCGGAGCCCGCGCGGGGCGGCAGCTGCTCGGCCAGCTGTTCGGCGAGGCGGTGCAGCTCGGTGATGGTGGCCGAGTAGGAGGCGTTCACTTCGAGAGCGGTGCTCTTGCCGGTGAGCGCCGCTCGGCGCAGGGCGGCGATCCCGTCGAGGTCGGCGCGCAGGTCGGCCGGGGTGTCGGTGTCGGCGCGCAGCTCCTCGACCTGCCGGTCGACGCGGGTGCTGTCCTGCTCGGAGGGCGCCTTGGAGCGGGGGCGGCCGGCGGCGACGTACGAGGTGACCTCGTCCCGCTCATCGGCGAGCGCGTGTGCGAGGGCGAGCGCGTTCTGGGTCTGCTCGGCGAGCGTCACCAGGTCCTGGGAGTCGCTGAGGTCCTGGGAGGCGGCGAGCACGGAGGGCGCGCCGGCCCCGGCGATCGCGGCGGCCACGACGGCGACGGCGACGATGAGCCGGTTGCGTACGTGGGTGGGGCGGCCCTTGCCCACGACGGCCCCGTCAGGGATGGGGGCGGAGGTGGTGTCGGCGGGAGCCGTCTGCTTGCTCGTACGACCTGGCCGCGTCTTCTGCACCGGTGCTCGCATTCCTGACTCGTGTACCCATGGGCCCGGGTGACGCTCCGTCAACTGACGGGTACTCCCGGTACGGTTCCCGACCCTCCCAGCGCCAGTGGGCAGTGGTCGTGCATCACCCGACCCGCCACTCGAAGGAGTGAACCCCGGACGGGAGTTGGGGAGCAAGTTCCCGTGGCACAGTCAGGGCCCTTGCGCGGTGGGCCGGTTGGACGTCCGGGGCGCACGATGGCATCATCTGCCGCCGCGTCCGCCCGGAGCGAATCATTCCCTCCCAAATCAGACGCCTGACCTGCGCGCCTGCACCGATTCGGCGACCGATGCCAGCCTTTTGTGAACCCTGTGAAGGGCTCGTGCAGACTGGCTGGATGCGTACCGAACTCGTCTCCGAGCCCGGCGATCCGAACCGCCCCAACGAGGACTTCGCGAGCGTCGGCCTTCCGGCCTCCGGACGGGGCGGAGCGCTCGTGGTCCTGGACGGCGTCACACCGCCGCAGGGCCCGACAGGCTGTCTGCATTCCGTCCCCTGGTTCGTCTCACGCCTGGGCGGCGCCCTGACCGAACTGACCGTTTCCCTACCGGATGTTCCGCTGCCCGAGGCGCTGAGCCTCGCTGTTGCGCGTACCGCCGAATCCCATGCGCACACCTGTGACCTTTCTCACCCACGCACACCACAGGCCACGGTGGTGCTGGCGCGCTGGTCGGAGCGGGCCCTGGAGTACCTGGTCCTGTCGGACTCGGCGCTGCTGGTGGAGTCGGCGGACGGCGCGGTGACGGCCGTCCTGGACGACCGGCTGGCCCTCCTGCCGCGGGAGTCCCTCACGACCGACGCCCACATCGACGCGCACCTGCGCAACAAGGAGGGCGGGTTCTTCACCGCGGCCGCCGACCCGTCGGTGGCGGAGCGGGCGGTGACGGGTGCGCTGCCGCGCTCCTCGGTACGGGCACTGGCCGCGCTGACGGACGGGGCGACCCGGTGGGTGGAGAAGTTCCGGCAGGGCGACTGGACGGATCTGTTCACCTTCCTGCGGAAGGAGGGCGCCCAGGCGTTGGTGACGCGGGTGCGGGAGCTGGAGGTCGCGGACGCGGAACGGGTGTTCCTGGGGCGGAGCAAGCGGCATGACGACGCCTCGGTGGTGTACGCGGAGCTCTGAGGGCCGCGCCTATTTCTCCATGCCCAGGTTCAACTGGTGCAGCAGCCGCGCCAGCTCGGACACCTCCCCCGGGTCCCAGTCCGCCAGTCGCCCCGCATACCGCGCCCGCCGCGCGTCCCGTACCCGGCCGACCCGTGAGCGGCCCTCGTCCGTCAACTCGACCAGCCACGCCCGCCCGTCCGCGGGGTCGGGCGCGCGGGTGACGAGGCCCAGGTCCTCCAAGGCGCGCAGCTGCCGGGACATCGTGGCCTTGCCCACGCCGATGTACGCGGCGAGTTCCGTGGCCCGCTGGCGGCCGTACTCGTCCAGGCGCACCAGGAGCCCGTACGCGGAGGACTCCAGATCCGGGTGGACCTCGCGGGCCATCTCGCCCTGGCTGGCCCGGGCGCGCCGCAGCAGCACGGTCAACTCGCGCTCCAGCGCCAGGAACTCGGGCTGGTTCACACCACTCCCGGACACGGCGGAGCCGGCTCCGTGTCCGCCGCCGTTCGCGTCTTCGTGCACGTCAGTCCCTGCCTCGGTTTTCCCGGTCGTGAAAGTTTCCGCCAAATGCCGTCATCGCCGCAGCTCGGCCAGTATTTCGCAGGCTTAGACCAACGGCAGCCTCCGGCCCCTCTTCCCTCGTACCGGTCTACGTGCGTAGCTTCTTCAACAGGCACTTACTGGCATGACCACGCCAGAACACCCCCCACGGTTCCGGTACGTTCCCCCACCGCGCCTTTCGGAGGCACGCATGCCCGTGCACAGACTCAGACCGGTACCTCTCCTCCTGACGGCCCTCGTCGCCCTCGCGGGGACCCTGCTCGCCGCCGCTCCCTCCCCCGCCGCCGACACCCCCGCCCGCGGCTCCGCGTACATGGGCATCGGCGTCCTCGCCCACGACGGACAGAACGGCACCCCCCGCGACACCCGCGCCGCCCAGACCGAGGGCGTGGACGTCTCCGGCCACCAGGGCAACGTCGCCTGGTCCACGCTGTGGAGCAGCGGGGTGAAATGGGCGTACGTGAAGGCGACCGAAGGCACGTACTACACGAACCCCTACTTCGCGCAGCAGTACAACGGCTCCTACAACGTCGGCATGATCCGCGGCGCGTACCACTTCGCCACCCCGGACACGACCGGCGGCGCCACGCAGGCCGACTACTTCGTCGACCACGGCGGCGGCTGGTCCAAGGACGGCAGGACGCTGCCCGGCGCCCTCGACATCGAGTGGAACCCGTACGGCGACTCCTGCTACGGCAAGACGCAGAGCGGAATGGTCACCTGGATCCGTGACTTCCTGAACCGCTACAAGGCCCGCACCGGCCGCGACGCCGTCATCTACACCGCCACCAGCTGGTGGACCGACTGCACGGGCAACTACGCCGGCTTCGCCACCGCCAACCCGCTGTGGATCGCGCGCTACGCGTCGACCGTGGGGACGCTGCCGGCGGGGTGGCAGTACTACACCATGTGGCAGTACACCTCTTCCGGGCCGACCGTGGGCGATCACGACAAGTTCAACGGGGCGCTCGACCGGGTGCAGGCCTTGGCCAACGGATAGCGCAACGCCGCGTCGTCCTCGCCGACGGCTGACACACCGGCGTACGGCGAAGGCCCGGGCCTCCCTCACGGGACCCGGGCCTTCGCTTCATCCGGTCGCGTCCGTCACGCCGCGACCGGAACCTCCGGCGCCGCCCCGTTCGTCGCCGGGGACAGCGCCAGCTCCAGGACCTGGCGGACGTCGGTCACCGGGTGGACCTCCAGCTTGTCCAGCACCTCGGCGGGGACGTCGTCCAGGTCGGCCTCGTTGCGCTTGGGGATGATGACGGTCGTGACGCCCGCCCGGTGCGCGGCCAGCAGCTTCTGCTTGACGCCGCCGATGGGCAGGACCCGGCCGGTCAGGGAGACCTCGCCGGTCATCGCCACGTCCGTGCGGACCAGCCGGCCGCTGAGCAGCGACGCCAGTGCCGTCGTCATCGTGATGCCCGCGCTCGGGCCGTCCTTCGGGACCGCGCCCGCCGGGAAGTGGATGTGCACGCCCCGGTCCTTGAGGTCGCCGACCGGCAGCTCCAGTTCGGCGCCGTGCGAGCGCAGGAAGGACAGGGCGATCTGCGCGCTCTCCTTCATCACGTCGCCCAGCTGACCGGTGAGGGTCAGGCCCGCCGCGCCCGTCTCCGGGTCGGCGAGGGACGCCTCGACGTACAGCACGTCACCGCCGGCTCCCGTCACCGCCAGGCCGGTCGCCACACCCGGCACCGCGGTGCGGCGCTCCGCCGGGTCCTGGGCGGACTCGGGGACGTGGTGCGGACGGCCGATCAGGTCCCGCAGATCCGCGTCCGTCACGGTGAACGGCAGCTTGCGGTCGCCCAGTTCGTGCTGGGCGGCGACCTTCCTCAGGAGCCGCGCGATGGACCGCTCCAGGGTGCGGACGCCCGCCTCGCGCGTGTACTCGCCGGCGAGCTTGCGCAGCGCGCTCTCCTCCAGCGTGACCTCGTCCTTGTCGAGGCCCGCCCGCTCCAGCTGGCGCGGGAGCAGGTGGTCACGGGCGATGACGACCTTCTCGTCCTCCGTGTAGCCGTCGAGGCGGACCAGCTCCATACGGTCGAGCAGGGCCTCCGGGATGGCCTCCAGGACGTTCGCCGTGGCGAGGAACACCACGTCGGACAGGTCGAGTTCGACCTCCAGGTAGTGGTCGCGGAAGGTGTGGTTCTGCGCCGGGTCCAGGACCTCCAGGAGCGCCGCCGACGGGTCGCCGCGGTAGTCGGAGCCCACCTTGTCGATCTCGTCCAGCAGGACCACCGGGTTCATCGACCCGGCCTCCTTGATGGCCCGCACGATCCGGCCGGGCAGCGCGCCGACGTACGTACGCCGGTGGCCGCGGATCTCCGCCTCGTCACGGACACCGCCGAGGGCGACGCGGACGAACTTGCGGCCCATGGCGTGCGCGACGGACTCACCGAGCGAGGTCTTGCCGACACCGGGCGGGCCGACGAGCGCCAGGACGGCACCGCCACGGCGGCCGCCCACGACACCCAGGCCGCGCTCGCTGCGGCGCTTGCGCACCGCCAGGTACTCGGTGATCCGCTCCTTCACGTCCTCCAGGCCGGCGTGCTCGGCGTCCAGGACCGCCTTGGCGCCCTGGATGTCGTACGCGTCCTCCGTCCGCTCGTTCCACGGGAGTTCGAGGACGGTGTCCAGCCAGGTGCGGATCCACGAGCCCTCGGGGGACTGGTCGGAGGACCGCTCCAGCTTGTCGACCTCCTTCAGCGCCGCTTCCCGCACCTTCTCCGGCAGATCGGCGGCCTCCACACGGGCGCGGTAGTCGTCGGACTCCTCGCCCTCCTGCTCGCCGTTGAGCTCGCGCAGTTCCTTGCGTACGGCTTCCAGCTGGCGGCGGAGCAGGAACTCGCGCTGCTGCTTGTCGACGCCTTCCTGGACGTCCTTGGCGATGGTCTCGGCGACGTCCTGCTCGGCGAGGTGATCGCGCAGCTGCTGGGTGGCGAGCTTGAGGCGGGCGACCGGGTCGGCGGTCTCCAGCAGCTCGACCTTCTGTTCGGTGGTCAGGAACGGCGAGTAGCCGGAGTTGTCGGCGAGCGCCGAGACGTCGTCGATGGCCTGGACCCGGTCGACGACCTGCCAGGCGCCGCGCTTGCGCAGCCAGGCGGTGGCGAGGGCCTTGTACTCCTTGACCAGTTCGGCGACATGGCCGGGCAGCGGTTCGGGGACGGTCTGGTCGACCGTGGTCCCCTCGACCCACAGGGCGGCGCCCGGGCCGGTGGTCCCCGCACCGATCTGCACCCTGCCCCGGCCGCGGATGAGCGCACCCGGGTCGCCGTCGGCCAGCCGGCCGACCTGCTCGACGGTGCCGAGCACACCGGTGCTCGCGTAGGTTCCGTCGATCCGCGGCACCAGCAGGACCTTCGGCTTGCCGGGCTGCGAACGGGCGGCGGCCTGCGCGGCCTCCACCGCGGCACGCACGTCGGCGTCGTTCAGGTCCAGCGGCACCACCATGCCGGGCAGCACGACCTCGTCGTCGAGCGGCAGCACAGGCAGAGTGAGCGGTGTGGACGTCGAAGCCATGATCTCCCCTTCGGCAGTCAAGTTGAGCTATGCCGACTCAATGCACGTGAGCCTTCGATTGTTCCCCCGGGCGCGTTCGCTGTGAGCGATCACCTCTGTCGGGGTGGACGGCGGACCCCATACCGTCGGCAACGGTAATAACCACTGAAGCATTCCACCCATTACAAGGAGATGTCGTGGACGAGACCGTGCGGGCCTGGGTGGACGGGTGGGTCGTCTCGCGCGGGGCCGCTCCGCCGACACCGGAACCCTGGGGCTGCACGATCGACATGGGCATGGACGGGCACGTCACCCGGCATGTCTTCGGCGCGGTGGGCGACGCCGTCGACGAAGCGGCCGTACGCAAGGTCGCCGAGGCCGTGACCGGGGCCGGGGTGTGGCTCAAGGTGTTCCGGGACCCCGCCGTGGTGGGCGACTGGCTGGGCGAGAGCTGGTGGATCGACCCGGAGCCCGGCTACCTGATGACCCTCCCGCTGACGCGCGACGCGGCGGACCCCCGGGTCCCGGACGGTTACCGGCAGCGCACCTGGTCCCGCGGCGGGGTCGTCCGCACGATGATCGCCGGCCCCGACGGCTCCTGGGCGGCCCGCGGCCAGCTCGCCCCGACCGGCGCCACCGCGGTCGCCGACCAGATCGCCACCTCCCCCGCCCACCGACGCCGCGGCCTCGGCACCCTCGTCATGCGCACGCTCCAGCGGGCGGCGGCGGAGCAGGGCGCGAGCACGGGTGTCCTCGCGGGGACACCGGAGGGAAGGGCGTTGTACGAGTCCATGGGGTGGACGGTGTCGGCGATGCTGACGAGCGCGAAGTACACCGGCAACTGAAACAGGGGGCCGGGAAAAGAAGTTGCCCCCTCCCCCAGACCCCGTACGTTCACCCCGTGACCGATACACAGACCTTCCTGGCCGCCTACGACGACCAGATGCGCGGTGCGCCGCCCACCCCGCCGGCCGGGGTGACGTACGAGAAGGACGGGCCGCTGCTGCGGATCGTCGGGCAGTTCCGCGGGTTCGTGAGCGGGCCGCGCGAACTGGGCCTGGAGGGCGGGGAACTGGACCGGCTGATCGCCCGGCAGCGGGACTTCTTCGCCGGGCGGGGCGAGGCGGTGGAGTGGAAGACCCGGGGCCACGACACCCCCGCCGAGCTCACCGCACGACTCCGCGCGGCGGGGTTCGTACCGGAGGACCGGGAGACGGTGCTGATCGGCCGGGCCGCCGACATGGCCGTACGGGAGCCGGTGCTGCCGGCCGGTGTGACCCTGAGGCGTGTCACCGCCGACGCGGACATGCGGCGGATCGCCGCCATGGAGTCGGCCGTGTGGGGCCAGGACTGGGGGTGGCTCGCGGACGACCTGATCGGCCGGGTCGCCGCCGCCCCCGACGAGATCGCGATCCACGTCGCCGAGGCGGACGGCGAGGTCGTCTCCGCCGCCTGGCTGGTCTTCCGGGCGGGCACCGAGTTCGCGAGCCTGTGGGGCGGCTCCACGCTCGCCGCGTGGCGAGGCCGGGGCATCTACCGTGCGCTCGTCGCCGCCCGCGCCGCCCTCGCCGCCGCCCGGGGCGTCACCTACCTGCACGTCGACGCCTCCGACGACAGCGCGCCCATCCTGCGCCGCCTGGGGTTCACGGCGGTGACGACGACCACGCCGTACGTGTGGACGCCGAACAACCGCTTGGCGTAACGGCGTTGGCAGCGGTCCCGGCCAAGGCCCGTTTGCGGGGCGGGAACTGACGGAAGAGAACTTCCTGCACGCCGTATTCTGAGCCGGCGTGAAGGGGGGATGGCTCATGGGGCCGCTGATCGCTGTGATGGGGAGCGCGGATCCGGAGCGGCGGCTGGACCCGCCGCTGACGGACGCGGACGCCGCCCTGAAGGCCTGCGAGGAGATCGGCGCGGAGCTCGCGGCCGAGGGGTGCCGGATCATCGTGTACTCCAGCGAGGCGCAGTTCGTCGAGAGCCGGGTCGTCACCGGCTTCCTGACCCGGGAGGACCTGCCCGACGGCTCCGTCCAGGTCCGGCCGCCCTACGAGGACGGCGACATCGACTTCCCGCTGCGTGACAAGCGGCCCGAGGTCTTCGACCTGCGCCACGAACCGGGCAACGACTGGGAGGTCAGCTTCTACCGGTCGCTGCGCGACGTCGACGGGGTCATCCTCGTCGGCGGCGGCCGCTCGACGCTGATCACGGGGATGATCTGCCTCGCGTTCGGGATACCGCTGTATCCGCTGGCGTCCTTCGGCGGTTCCGCCCGCAAGGTCTGGGAGACCATGAACCGGTCCACCCATCACGCCACGGACGACGAGGTCTCCGCCATGGGCGCGCAGTGGGGCCCCGGCAGCGCCCGGCGGCTGGTGCGGCTGCTGGGCACGCAGCGGGAGCGGCGCGAGGAGAAGCAGCGCGAGGAGGCCAGGTCCCGCCGGGGCGCCACCTTGCGGGCCGGGCTCGGCGCGGTCACCGGGATGCTGCTGCTCCTGCTCGGCTTAGCGACCATCCCGGTCACCTACGCCGTCGAGTCGAGCACCGCGGTCAATCTCAGCGCGCTGATCGTGGGCGCGCTGGCCACCGGCACCTCGGGGGCGATCACCCGGACGGTCTTCGACCGCGAGGCCCACTGGGCGCGGACGGCGGTCCTCGGCATGTCGGCCGGCGGGATCGCCTTCCTGCTCTTCGTCTCCGCCCAACTGGCCGCGTCCCCCGACATCCTGGCCGGCGAGGGCGTCCGCCGCCTGCTGTTCTTCGTGCTGGCCGTCGGCTATGTCTCGGGCTTCACGTTCGACGCGGTGTACAACCGCCTGAAGCAGACGGAGCCGCCCGCACCGCCGGTGCTCCCGGGGCTGCCGGCGGGGGTGCCGGGCGGGGCGACGCCGCCGCAGGGGCCCGGAGGCGCCTGATGGAGTCGCCGGCCCGGCTCAACGTCTTCCTCAGCCACCGGTACCACTCCCCCGCCGAGAACCTGTACTTCTGGGAGCTGCTCAGCTCCGCCGAGGACGTCTCGTTCCGCGTCGACGAGGCGGTCTCCTTCACCAGCCCCGTCCGCCTGGAGCGCATGATCCGGGACGCGGACGGGTTCGTCGGCATCCATCCGCTGCCGGGCGACCCCCGCGAGGTGCATCTGCTGCCCCGGCTGCGGCACATGGCACGCTACTTCCGGCTCGAACTGGGCATGGCGGTACGGGCCCGCAAGCCGACCGTCGTCTTCCACGACCAGCGGTTGCTGCCCGTGTTACGGGCTCCCGAGAGCGTGCGTCTGGTGCCGTACGACGCCCAGGAGACCGAGGCGGCGACCCACTCCGCGCTGCCCGGGAAGGTCGAGTCGGTCTACCGGGGTTTCCTCGCCGAGGCCCATGTGTCGGCGTCGGCGCAGCGGCGGCGGTCCCACCATCAGCGCCGGGTGGGTCTGGTCGTGTCGCCCGGGAACAGGGCCGCCACGCCCGCCCTGGCCGAGGCCCTGGAGGAGCACTCCTGGGAGCCCGTCGTCCTCCCCTGGCCGCCCCGCCTCGACCTCGATCTGATCACCCGGTTACGGGCCTGCGACTGGGTGATCGTCGACCTGGACACCGAGCCGGGCCACCTCGTGGCCGCCTTCACCCACGGCCAGTTCGTCCCGACGCTGCCGATCGTCTCGCCCAGGGCCCCGGGAACGCCGGAGGAGACGCTCTACGGCGGGAGCGCGACCGGCCATCGCAAGGCGATCGTGCACTGGGAAGAACCCGACGGCCTCGTCGCGGCCGTCGAACCCCATCTGCGGGTCATCGACGAACAGCCCCGCTACATCGGCAGCACCGCGCAGGCCCTGGACTACTTCCGCTCCGCCGCCAAGCGCAACGAACGCGTCTTCCTGAGCTACGCCTCCGCCAACCACGACCACGCCGCCACGTTCTCGCAGCTGCTGAACGAGCGCTTCCAGAATGTCTTCGACTTCCGCCGGCACGGCGCCATCGGGGTCGGCGAGGACTGGCTCGACGACCTGATGGGGAACCTGGCCAAGTCCGCGGTCGGGGTGCTGCTGCTGTCGAAGGAGTACATGGAGAGCAAGTACTGCATGCTGGAGGCCCGGGAGTTGTACCGGCACTCCATCGAGGGGGACGTACGCCTCGTGCCCATCTGCCTGGAGAAGCTGGACCTGCCCGACTTCCTCCAGCGCACCCAGTACCGCAACCTCGCCCGGCACACCCCGCAGGGCATCGTCACCGAGCTCCTCGACCAACTCCCGCCCACCGCCTGACCATCGGCCCGCAGGCCACCCCGATCGCCAGCGAGAACAGGTGCCCCCAGTCGCTCAGCGGATCGGTGAACGCCACCAGGTCCTGGACCAGCATCCATCCGAACCCCACCAGCAACGGCCACCGCAGCCACGGCCGCAGCAGCCCCGCCAACGCCCCGAAGCTCGCGGCGACGCCGAAGCTGATGCCGTAGTCCAGGCGGTGCAGCGAGCTGTCCGGCAGATGCCCGACCAGCACCGCGAGCCCGACCGGCACCTCGGTCGCCAGCGTCGCCAGAACGTGTCCCAGCAGAAAGACGACCGCCGTCCGCGCCCCGCCGATCCGCCGCTCCAGCGCGGTCAGGACGAGCAGGAAGCCGAGGGCGTACGGCGACAGCAGCCCGCCCGCGATCCACAGCGCGCTGGTCAGCAGCACGAACGCCGGCGTCCGCACGAGGTGCGCGACATCGGTGCTCGATCCCTGGAGCAAGCGGTGCACGAGGTCGGGATCGGCGTACTCGGTGACCAGCGAGGTGACGGCGAGGACGGCGGCGTACCCGAAGGTGAAGGGGGTCCCGGTGGGGGTGGGGAGGAGGTGCCAGGGGCGCAGGCGTGCCGGAGCCGGGCGAGGGACGGGCGCCGGTGTCGATGCCGGTGCCGCTGCCCGCTGACCCGGGATGCCGTCGAGCAGCTCGGCGGCATCCGGAGGACCTGCCGTGTCAGTCCGTTCCACCGCGAGGCGCTCCTTCCGTTTCACCCCACGATTCGCGCCCGACCCACCCGCTGTCTGTGACCGGCGCCACGCCAACCCCGATTCACAGGCTTCTCTCAACCACCGCCCCACGGGCGGCGGTCGGGCCTGCGCTGTCGTCCCGCCACCTCAATTGCCTGTACAGAAGCGGCCGAACTGCGAAAATGACCCGATGCCGATCTCGTACGACACCCCTGAAGTCCTGGACCGTCGCGAGGGCCCGCACGGCGAGGTCGTGCTGCGCCGGCACGGTCGGTTGCTGCAGATCATCGCCAACGGCTGTTTCCTGATGGACACCTCGGACGGCCGCTCGGAGCGGCTGCTGGTCGACGCCGCGCTCGCCGCGCTGGACGACCGGCCCGCGCCGAGCGTGCTGATCGGCGGGCTCGGCGTCGGCTTCTCGCTCGCGCACGCGGCCGGGAATCCCCGCTGGGGCCGGATCACGGTCGTGGAGCGGGAGTCGGCCATCATCGACTGGCACCGCGACGGCCCGCTGTCCGCGCTCTCCGCGCGGGCACTCGCGGATGCACGCGCAAAGATTCTGGAAATGGATCTTGTCACTTATGTGGATGAGACATCGGACACGTATGACGTTCTGTGCCTGGACATCGACAACGGACCCGACTGGACCGTCACCGAGGGCAACGACGGGTTGTACTCGCCGGCCGGACTGGCCAGCTGCGCAAGGGTGTTGACGGAGGGTGGGGTGCTGGCGGTGTGGTCGGCGCAGCCTTCTCCGGAATTTGAAACTTCCCTACGGAATGCCGGGTTCCAACAGGTGCGTACCGAAGAGATCCCGGTTGCCCGGGGCGTTCCGGACGTCGTGCATCTCGGCGTCCGACCTGGATAGCCGTGGCGCGGTGACTCCCCGTACTCTGCTTCCCTGACGCAGATCATTCAAGCGTCAATCGCAAGCATGCGCAGGCAAGCCAGAGAGCGGAATCACCCCACTGATTCCGGAAAGCAACTTTTGGGGCGGGCGATGGAGCAGACACACACCTCCCACAACGGCACGGCTACGGCCACCCCGGGCGCGCAGCGCCGGGTGCTGGTGGTCGAGGACGACCCGACGATCGTGGAGGCCATCGCGACTCGGCTGCGCGCCGAGGGATTCCTCGTGCAGACGGCGGGCGACGGTCCGGCGGCGGTCGACACGGCCGAGGCCTGGCAGCCCGATCTGCTGATCCTCGACATCATGCTGCCCGGCTTCGACGGCCTGGAGGTCTGCCGCCGGGTGCAGGCCGCCCGTCCGGTGCCGGTCATGATGCTGACCGCGCGGGACGACGAGACCGACATGCTGGTCGGGCTCGGCGTCGGTGCCGACGACTACATGACCAAGCCGTTCTCCATGCGGGAGTTGGCGGCCCGGGTGCACGTCCTGCTGCGGCGCGTGGAGCGGGCGGCACTGGCCGCCGCCACGCCCCGCTCGGGCATCCTGCGCCTGGGCGAGCTGGAGATCGACCACGCGCAGCGCCGGGTGCGGGTCCGGAGTGAGGACGTTCACCTCACGCCGACCGAGTTCGACCTGCTGGTGTGCCTGGCGAACACCCCGCGCGCGGTGCTCTCCCGGGAGCAGCTGCTGGCCGAGGTGTGGGACTGGGCGGACGCCTCCGGCACCCGCACGGTCGACAGCCACATCAAGGCGCTGCGGCGGAAGATCGGCGCCGAGCGGATCCGCACGGTGCACGGCGTGGGCTACGCCCTGGAGACGCCGACGCCATGAGCGAGGGTCCGGCCGGACGGAGAGGCCCCCGGGGGTCCGAGGATCCCAAGGGTGCTCCCGGGGAGTCCTGGGGCAGCGTGCGCCCGTTCTCGATCAAGACCAAGCTGGGGGCGCTGGTCGTCGCCTCGGTCCTGATCACCACGGGCCTGTCGATGATCGCGGTGCAGACGAAGACGGAGATCCGTTTCATCACGGTCTTCTCGATGATCGCCACGCTGCTGATCACCCAGTTCGTGGCGCACTCGCTCACGGCCCCGCTGGACGAGATGAACGCGGTCGCCCGGTCCATCTCGCACGGCGACTACACCCGCCGGGTCCGCGAGAACCGCCGGGACGAGCTGGGCGACCTCGCCGAGACCATCAACCGCATGGCCGACGACCTGGAGGCCCAGGAGCAGCAGCGCAAGGAACTCGTGGCGAACGTCAGCCACGAGCTCCGCACGCCCATCGCGGGCCTGCGTGCGGTGCTGGAGAACATCGTGGACGGGGTCTCGCCCGCGGACCCCGAGACGATGCGTACGGCCCTCAAACAGACCGAACGCCTCGGCCGCCTGGTCGAGACGCTGCTGGACCTCTCCCGCCTCGACAACGGCGTCGTACCGCTGAAGAAGCGCCGTTTCGAGGTGTGGCCGTATCTGTCGGGCGTGCTGAAGGAGGCCAACATGGTCGCCTCCGCGCGCGCGGGCATCGGCTCCGGGTCCGGCAGTCACACGCGCACGGACGTGCATCTGCACCTGGACGTGACCCCGCCGGAGCTGACCGCGCACGCGGACCCGGAGCGGATCCACCAGGTGGTGGCGAATCTCATCGACAACGCGGTCAAGCACAGCCCGCCGCACGGCCGGGTCACGGTGAAGGCGCGGCGGGGCTCCCTGCCCGAGTCCCTGGAACTGGAGATCCTCGACGAGGGCCCCGGCATCCCGCGCTCCGAGTGGCACCGCGTCTTCGAGCGGTTCAACCGCGGCAACATCACCCGGCCGCACGGTCCGGGCAGCGACGGCGGCACCGGGCTCGGCCTTGCGATCGCCCGCTGGGCGGTGGATCTGCACGGCGGCCGGATCGGAGTGGCCGAATCCGAGCGGGGCTGCCGGATTCTTGTCACTCTCCCGGGACTCCCTTCTCTGCCAAGTTGACGTAAAGTTCGAAGCGGAGCTTCAAGATCCACGGGTGTCCGCGCTGACGGACACGTGTGATCGGCCACAGGCCCGCGCCTTCGGCGTCCAGGGGCCGCGCTCACCCCTTGCCAAGTGACGCCGTGAGAACCGGAACCACGCTTGTTTCCCGCCATTTCCAGCGGCGAAACACGGTTTTCGATGTGACTTACACGACGATGAACGGGCCCGGCCTGACCTTCTGGGTCTTGGAGGCGTAGCCTTTATTCCCGCTGTCCATCACCTTGTGAAGCGGAAGAGGGCGGTTGCCGCCGTGTCGCCACAGTCCCCCAGTAACTCGAGCATCTCGACCGACGCAGACCAAGCGGGCAAGAACCCCGCGGCCGCGTTCGGACCGAACGAGTGGCTCGTCGACGAGATCTATCAGCAGTACCTCCAGGACCCGAACTCGGTAGACCGAGCCTGGTGGGACTTCTTCGCCGACTACAAGCCGGGAGCGGCCGCCGCCCCGGCTGCGGCTGCTGCTCCGGCCCCCGCCGCCCCGGCTCCGGCGGCTCCTGCCGCCCCCGCGGCTCCGGCGGCGCCCTCGGTGCCCGCGCCGGCTCCCGCGGCCGCGCAGCCCGCTGCCGCCGCTCCGGCGCCCGCCAAGGCCGCCGCCCCGGCTCCGGCCGCTGCTCCGGCTCCGGCTGCCGCTCCGGCGAAGCCCGCCGCGGCCAAGCCGAAGGCCGAGCCCGCCGCCGCCTCCGCGGAGGGCCCCGAGCTGGTCACGCTGCGCGGCCCCGCCGCCGCGGTAGCGAAGAACATGAACGCCTCGATCGAGGTGCCCACGGCCACGTCCGTGCGCGCGGTCCCGGTGAAGCTGCTCTTCGACAACCGCATCGTGATCAACAACCACCTGAAGCGCGCCCGGGGCGGGAAGATCTCCTTCACCCACCTCATCGGGTACGCGATGGTGCAGGCCATCAAGGCCATGCCGTCGATGAACTACTCCTTCACGGAGAAGGACGGCAAGCCGACCCTGGTCAAGCCGGAGCACGTCAACTTCGGCCTCGCCATCGACCTGGTGAAGCCCAACGGCGACCGCCAGCTGGTCGTCGCGGGCATCAAGAAGGCCGAGACGCTGAACTTCTTCGAGTTCTGGCAGGCCTACGAGGACATCGTCCGCCGCGCCCGTGAGGGCAAGCTGACGATGGACGACTTCTCGGGTGTCACGGTCTCCCTGACCAACCCGGGCGGCCTCGGCACCGTCCACTCGGTCCCGCGCCTCATGCCCGGCCAGTCGGTCATCATGGGCGTCGGCTCCATGGACTACCCCGCGGAGTTCCAGGGCACCTCCCAGGACACCCTGAACAAGCTCGGCATCTCGAAGGTCATGACGCTCACGTCGACCTACGACCACCGGGTCATCCAGGGCGCCGCCTCCGGCGAGTTCCTGCGGATCGTCGCGAACTTCCTCCTCGGTGAGGGCGGCTTCTACGACGACATCTTCGAGGCGCTGCGCATCCCCTACGAGCCGGTCCGCTGGCTCCGGGACATCGACGCCTCGCACGACGACGACGTGACCAAGGCCGCCCGTGTCTTCGAGCTGATCCACTCCTACCGGGTCCGCGGCCACGTGATGGCCGACACCGACCCGCTGGAGTACCGCCAGCGCAAGCACCCCGACCTGGACATCACCGAGCACGGCCTCACCCTGTGGGACCTGGAGCGCGAGTTCGCCGTCGGCGGCTTCGCCGGCAAGTCGATGATGAAGCTGCGCGACATCCTCGGCGTGCTGCGCGACTCGTACTGCCGCACCACCGGCATCGAGTTCATGCACATCCAGGACCCCAAGCAGCGCAAGTGGATCCAGGACCGCGTCGAGCGCCCGCACTCCAAGCCGGAGCGCGAGGAGCAGCTGCGCATCCTGCGCCGGCTGAACGCGGCGGAGGCCTTCGAGACCTTCCTGCAGACGAAGTACGTCGGCCAGAAGCGGTTCTCCCTGGAGGGCGGCGAGTCCGTCATCCCGCTGCTCGACGCCGTCATCGACAGCGCGGCCGAGTCGCGCCTGGACGAGGTCGTCATCGGCATGGCCCACCGCGGCCGCCTGAACGTGCTCGCCAACATCGTCGGCAAGTCGTACGCCCAGATCTTCCGCGAGTTCGAGGGCAACCTCGACCCGAAGTCGATGCACGGCTCCGGTGACGTGAAGTACCACCTGGGCGCCCAGGGCACCTTCACGGGCCTGGACGGCGAGCAGATCACGGTCTCGCTGGCCGCCAACCCGTCCCACCTGGAGACGGTCGACCCGGTCATCGAGGGCATCGCGCGCGCCAAGCAGGACATCATCAACAAGGGCGGCACGGACTTCACCGTCCTGCCGGTCGCCCTGCACGGTGACGCGGCCTTCGCGGGCCAGGGCGTGGTGGCCGAGACGCTGAACATGTCGCAGCTGCGCGGCTACCGCACCGGCGGCACCGTCCACATCGTCATCAACAACCAGGTCGGCTTCACGGCGGCTCCCGAGTCGTCGCGCTCCTCGATGTACGCCACCGACGTGGCCCGCATGATCGAGGCGCCGATCTTCCACGTGAACGGCGACGACCCCGAGGCGGTCGTCCGGGTTGCCCGTCTGGCCTTCGAGTTCCGCCAGGCGTTCAACAAGGACGTCGTGATCGACCTCATCTGCTACCGCCGCCGCGGTCACAACGAGTCGGACAACCCGGCCTTCACCCAGCCGCTGATGTACGACCTGATCGACAAGAAGCGCTCGGTGCGCAAGCTCTACACCGAGTCCCTCATCGGTCGCGGCGACATCACCCTGGAAGAGGCCGAGCAGGCGCTCCAGGACTACCAGGGCCAGCTGGAGAAGGTCTTCACCGAGGTCCGCGAGGCTGTCTCCCAGCCGGCCACCGGCCCGGTGTCCGACCCGCAGGCGGAGTTCCCGGTCGCCGTGAACACCGCGATCTCCACGGAGGTCGTGAAGCGGATCGCCGAGTCCCAGGTCAACATCCCCGACTCCTTCCACGTCCACCCGCGTCTGCTGCCGCAGCTCCAGCGCCGGGCGACGATGGTCGAGGACGGGACGATCGACTGGGGCATGGGCGAGACGCTCGCCGTCGGCTCGCTGCTCCTGGAGGGCACCCCGGTCCGTCTGTCGGGCCAGGACTCCCAGCGCGGCACCTTCGGCCAGCGCCACGCGGTCCTGATCGACCGGGAGACGGGCGAGGAGTACACCCCGCTCCAGTACCTCGCCGAGGAGCAGGCCCGCTACAACGTCTACAACTCCCTGCTCTCCGAGTACGCGGTCATGGGCTTCGAGTACGGCTACTCGCTGGCCCGCCCCGACGCGCTCGTGCTGTGGGAGGCGCAGTTCGGCGACTTCGTCAACGGCGCGCAGACGATCGTCGACGAGTACATCTCGGCGGCGGAGCAGAAGTGGGGCCAGACGAGCGGTGTCACGCTCCTCCTCCCGCACGGCTACGAGGGCCAGGGCCCGGACCACTCCTCGGCCCGTGTCGAGCGCTTCCTCCAGCTCTGCGCCCAGAACAACATGACGGTCGCGATGCCGACCCTGCCGTCGAACTACTTCCACCTCCTGCGGTGGCAGGTGCACAACCCGCACCACAAGCCGCTGGTGGTCTTCACCCCGAAGTCGATGCTGCGCCTGAAGGCCGCCGCGTCGAAGACGGAGGAGTTCACGACGGGTCAGTTCCGCCCGGTCATCGGCGACGAGACGGTGGACGCCGCCGCGGTCCGCAAGGTCGTCTTCGTGGCGGGCAAGCTGTACTACGACCTGGAGGCCGAGCGTCAGAAGCGCGGCATCACGGACACGGCGATCATCCGGATCGAGCGCCTGTACCCGCTGCCGGGTGCCGAGCTCCAGGCCGAGATCGCCAAGTACCCGAACGCCGAGAAGTACCTGTGGGCCCAGGAGGAGCCGGCGAACCAGGGTGCCTGGCCGTTCATCGCGCTCAACCTGATCGACCACCTCGACCTGGCGGTCGGCGCCGATGTTCCCCACGGGGAGCGCCTGCGCCGTATCTCCCGCCCGCACTCCTCGTCCCCGGCCGTCGGTTCCGCGAAGCGGCACCAGGCCGAGCAGGAGCAGCTGGTGCGTGAGGTGTTCGAGGCGTAACCGCTCACGCGGGCAGCACGTCACCGGGCCGCACCCCTCTCCGGAGGGGTGCGGCCCGGCCGTTTGAGCGCACTTATCCTTGACGGCATGTACTTCACGGACCGTGGCATCGAGGAACTGGAGAAGCGGCGCGGCGAGGAGGAGGTCAGCTTCGAGTGGCTCGCCGAGCAGCTTCGTGCGTTCGTCGATCTCAATCCGGACTTCGAGGTGCCGGTGGAGCGGCTGGCGACCTGGCTGGCCCGGTTGGACGACGAGGACGACGAATAGGCCGTACGGCTGGTGCGAGGAGCGGGGTACCCCCTGGGGGTGCCCCGCTTTTCGTCGGGTGAGGGGTCTCAGTCGCGTGGATGCGTCAGGTCGTACGCCAGGCCCAGCGCCCCGTGGGCGAGCAGCAGCGCCCCTGCCGTGATCCAGCCGCCGCTGCGGCGTCGTAGGCCGAAGGCGGCGAGTGGGAGGCCTGCGGCCACCTGGGCGAGGGCCAGGGCGCGGGCCCTGGGGTCGCCGGACCAGGGGAGCCAGGGGGCCAGGCGGTGGCCCGCGACGACTTCGAGTCCGTCACGGACCGTCTCCTGCCGGCCCTCCCACTCGACGGGACGGGCGTCCGGCCGGGCGCGGGCGGCCTCGCTGAGGCGGTCGGCCGGTTCGCCGGGGGTGAGGCCGGTGGGGAGGGTGAGGCCGGCGCGGGTGAGGACCGCGAGCAGGCCGGTCAGGCGGGCGCGGGTGTCGGCGGCGGAGTCCGGTTTCGTCAGCTGGTCCAGGGACTGCACGTCCAGGACGGGGTCGAGGCCGAGCCGGGCGGCGAAGGTGCGCATCGCCTCGTCCTCGCCGGCCGGGGTGCCGTTCGCGAGCCAGACGTAGCCGACGGGGCGGCGGAAGCCGGAGGCGAGGGTGTAGCCGCTGCGCTCGGCGTCCCACCACAGGGCGAGGACGGGCCAGGGAGCGCCGACGGCGAGGGCGGTGGCCCAGCCGGTGAGGACACGGTCGACCGGCTCGCCGGCGTCACGCCAGGGCCTGCCCTCGGGGACGAGGACGCTCCAGTCCCGGCCGGCGCGCGTGAGCAGCATGCGCTCACGGAGCAGCTGGGCCGCGGGGGCGACGGCCTCGGGCTCCGCGCGGCAGAGGAGCAGGGCGCCGGAGGCGGCGGGAGCAGAGGGTTCCGTCGGCATGCTCACACGCTAGGGCGGTTTGGGTGACTTGAGCACTTTTGGGGAGCCGAGGGTCGCCAGAACGGGATTCTTGACTTTCCGTGACCGCGATATATCGTGAATGACAGAAGACGCGATATGGCGTGTGCGGTGTGGTGCCGTGCCGTCTCATGTCGTGGGTCGTGTGTCTTTGTCACGGGGAGGTCAGTGCCATGTCCGAGTGGTCCGTCTCGGAGCCCGGGAAGCTGTCGTTCGACGAGCCGGTGCGCGAGCTGCATGTGCGCATCGTCAACGGAACGGTGAACGTCGTGGGCACGGACGAAGGTTCCGCCCGCCTGGAGGTCTCCGAGCTGGAGGGCCCACCCCTGGTCGTGCATCAGGAGGGCGGCACCCTCACCGTCGCCTACGACGACCTGCCCTGGAAGGGCTTCCTGAAGTGGCTCGACCGCAAGGGCTGGCGGCGCAGCGCCGTCGTCTCGCTGGCCGTGCCGGCCGACACGCGTGTCGAGGTGGGCGTGGTGGGCGCCGGGGCCGTCGTCTCGGGCATCCGCGGGGCCTCGTCGGTGAAGGGCGTCACCGGCGACACCACCCTGGTCGGGCTCTCCGGCCCGGTCCGCGCCGACACCGTCTCCGGGAACCTGGAGGCGCAGGCCGTCACCGGCGACCTCCGCTTCAACTCCGTCTCCGGCGACCTCACCGTCGTCGAGGGCTCGGGCTCCTCCGTCAAGGCCGACTCGGTCAGCGGCTCGATGATCGTGGACCTCGATCCGAACGGTCCCACCGACGTCCGGCTGACCAGCGTCTCCGGCGAGATCGCGATCCGGCTGCCGCAGCCGGCCGACGCCGAGGTGGAGGCCAACACCGCCAGCGGCACCATCTCCAACGCCTTCGACGGTCTCCGGGTGCACGGCCAGTGGGGCGCCCACAAGGTCACCGGCCGCCTCGGCGCCGGCACCGGCAAGCTCCGCGCGACCACCGTCTCCGGCTCGATCGCCCTGCTGCACCGGCCGCCCCGGGAGGACGAGGAGGACCAGGCGGGCGATCACGCCGGTCGCCGTGTGGGGCACCTCGTGGTGGACGCCGACCCGCTGGACGACCCCGACCCGGTGGACCGGCCGAAGAGCGACTCGGGGGACAATTCCGTTTCCGGCCCGGGTGACGCCGCGAAGGACACGGACGCCCCGGACGCCACCGATGCCACCCCGGCCGACGGCACGACCGACAAGAAGGTGCTCTGACATGCCCCCCGTCTTCGCCCACGGCCGCCTCCGCCTCTACCTGCTGAAGCTGCTCGACGAGGCCCCGCGGCACGGCTACGAGGTGATACGGCTGCTGGAGGAGCGCTTCCAGGGGCTCTACGCGCCCTCGGCCGGCACCGTCTACCCCCGGCTGGCCAAGCTGGAGGCCGAGGGCCTGGTCACCCACACCACCGAGGGCGGCCGCAAGGTGTACGCCATCACGGACGCGGGCCGCGCCGAGCTGGCCGACCGCAGCGGTGAACTCGCCGACCTGGAGCTGGAGATCCGGGAGTCGGTCGCGGAGCTCGCCGCCGAGATCCGGGCCGATGTGCGGGGTGCGGCGGGTGATCTGCGGCGCGAGATGCGCGCGGCCGCCTCCGAGGCCCGCCGCGGCGGTGCTGCCGGCCGCGGGGCGGGCTCCGAACAGGACGGCACCCTCGGGGACTTCGGCGAGTACGCGGACAAGGAGTCGTGGCGCGCGGCCAAGGAGGAGATGCGCCGCGTCAAGCAGGAGTGGAAGGAGCAGGCCCGGCGGGCCAAGGACGAGAGCAGGCGGGCCCGCGAGGAGGCCCAGCGGGCCCGGCGGCAGGCCAAGGAGGCACAGGAGCGGGCGCGGGAGCAGGCGCAGGAGGAGGTGCAGCGGATCGCCCGGCGGGTCCAGGAGCAGGTGCAGGACAACTTCGCGCGGGGCGACTGGCCGACGGGGGTGCGTGAGGGGCTGACCGAACTGGCCAAGGAGTTCGGCGAGTTCGGGAAGGACTTCGGCAAGGAGTTCGGGAAGGACTTCGGGAAGGACTTCGGGTTCGGGCGGGGCGGTGACGCCGGACAGGGACGGAAGTCGGCGAAGTCGGCGTCGGCGCCCGAGTACTCCCAGACCCCGGAGGACTTCCCCGCCGACTACGAACCGGCCTGGGCCCACGACCCGGGCACCGGCGAGCCGGCCCGCGACCTGGACCGCCTCCTCGACCGCTTCCGCGACGACATCCGCGACGCGGCCCGCGACCATGGCGTCACCCAGGACCAACTCCGGGACGCCCGACGCCACTTGTCGACGGCGGCGGCTCACATCGGGGCGCTCCTGAGGACGCGGAGGGACTGAGCAACGGCGGCCGTGCGGCGGCGTCAAGGGGAGTGCCCTCCCAGGCGCCGCCCCGCGCTCCGCCCTCCTCAGCCCGCCTTCGCCTCTCCCCCGCCGTAGAGCACGCGGGCCAGCGCCTCGTACGTGACCCCGTGATCCGCGAGGACCTCGGCCGGGACTCCGGGCCCGGTGGTGAGGGCGAGCAGCAGGTGTTCGTCGCCGACGTGGCGGTCCTTGTGGCCGACGGCGACGCGCAGCGCCCGTACGAGCACGTCCTTCGCGCTCCGGCTGAACGGGCGGCGCCCCGACCACCCGGACCACCGCCCCGCTCCCGTACGGTCACCGGACATCGCGCCGACGCCGTGCGCCTCCTCGACCCGGGCGACGATCTCCGACACGTCGATCCCGAGTCCGGCCAGCGCCTCGGTGTCGGCCTGGGACAGCCCGCCGCGCCGACGGACCTCGCCCAGCGCCTCCCGTACCGACTCCACCCATCCCGTCCCCCCGACCGAGGCGAGCGCGAACGACGCCCGGCTGCCCTCCCGGTCGAGCAGTGCGAGGAGCAGGTGCTCGGCGTCGACGGTCTCCGACCCGTGCTGTTCCGCGTGCTCGATCGCACCCGTCACCACGGCCCGGGCGTCCTTCGTGAACCGCTCGAACATCAATGCCTCCCGTACTTCTTGTGCACGGCCTGCCTGGTCACACCGAGTTCCGCGGCGATCTCCTGCCACGACCAGCCCTGGTTGCGCGCGCTGCGCACCTGCACCGACTCCAGCTGTTCAAGGAGCCGGCGCAGCGCGGCGACGGCCCGCAGGCCGACCCGGGGGTCGCGGTCGCCCGCCCGTTCGGCGAGATCCGTTGCTTCGGTCATGGTGTCAACTTACGTTGACATCGCCGTGACGTCAACCAAAGTTGACAACCCGGGCGCGAGAAAGGCGGGCCCGGCATCCGGACCCGCCTCTCGACCGACCGGCCGTGACTCAGGGCTCAGGAGTTCGTCAGCACGATCTTGCCGAACTGCTCCCCCGACGCCAGCCGCTCGAAGCCCTCCCGGGCCCGGTCCAGCGGGAGCTCCTCGTCGATGACCGGGCGGACCCCGGTGGCGGCGCAGAAGGACAGCAGGTCCTCCAGCTCGTCCTTGGTGCCCATCGTCGAACCCACGACCTTGAGCTCCAGGAAGAAGATCCGGGTCAGCTCCGCATGCGAGGGCCGGTCACCGCTCGTCGCACCGGAGATGACGAGCGTGCCGCCGGGCTTCAGCGACTTCACCGAGTGCGACCAGGTGGCCGCGCCGACCGTCTCGATGACGGCGTCCACGCGCTGCGGCAGCCGCGCACCGGACTCCACCGCCTCCACGGCCCCCAGCTCGATCGCCCGCTTGCGCTTGGCCTCGTCCCGGCTGGTGGCGAAGACGCGCAGACCGGCGGCCTTGCCGAGCACGATCGCGGCCGTGGCGACCCCGCCGCCGGCGCCCTGGACGAGGACCGAATCGCCGGGCCGTACACCGGCGTTGGTGAAGAGCATGCGGTACGCCGTCAGCCATGCCGTGGGCAGACAGGCGGCCTCCTCGAAGGAGAGTTCCTTGGGCTTGGGCAGGACGTTCCAGGTCGGCACGGTGACCTGCTCGGCGAAGGTGCCCTGGTAGCGCTCGGTGAGGATGGAGCGGGGCTCCCTGGGGCCGACGCCGTGGCCGCTCTGGCCGATCACCGAGTGCAGGACGACCTCGTTGCCGTCCTCGTCGACACCGGCGGCGTCGCAGCCGAGGATCATCGGCAGCAGGTCTTCCGTGATGCCGACGCCCTTGAGGGACCAGAGGTCGTGGTGGTTGAGGGAGGCGGCCTTGACGTTGATCACGCTCCAGCCGGAGCGGGCCTCGGGAGCCGGACGCTCCCCCAACTCGAGTCCGGAGAGCGGCTGGTCACGGTCGATGCGGGCGGCGTAGGCAGCGAACATGACCTTGACGATAGGTTCCCGGACGGCTCGGGGGAACCGGAGGGCGCTGTGACACACACCCTCTTGCCAGGAACCCCACGACCACCCCAACGGCCTCACCGCCGGGTAAAAAGTGACCCACGTGAAAAGTGGCCCCGCCCGGCATCAAGCCGGACGGGGCCACCTCAGCGCTCACTCACCTCAGCGCTCACTCACCTCGGCGCTCACTCACCTCAGCGGCGAGCCACACCCTCCGCGCGAGCCGCCGCGGCGACCGCCGCCGTGACCGCCGGAGCGACCCGCTCGTCGAACGGGGAGGGGATGACGTAGTCGGCGGCGAGGTCGTCGCCGACCACCGAAGCCAGCGCCTCGGCCGCCGCGATCTTCATGCCCTCGGTGATGCGGGAGGCCCGCACCTGGAGCGCGCCGGCGAAGATGCCGGGGAACGCGAGGACGTTGTTGATCTGGTTCGGGAAGTCCGAGCGACCCGTGGCCACGACCGCCGCGTACTTGTGCGCGACGTCCGGGTGCACCTCGGGGTTCGGGTTGGCCATGGCGAAGACGAACGCGCCCTCTGCCATGGACGCCACCGCCTCCTCCGCGACCGTGCCGCCGGAGACGCCGATGAAGACGTCGGCGCCGGCGAGGGCGTCCTCCAGGGAGCCGGTCAGGCCCGCCTTGTTGGTGAAGGAGGCCACCTCGCGCTTGACGTCCGTCAGGTCCGCACGACCCGCCGAGATGACGCCCTTGCGGTCGGCCAGCGCCACATCCCCGATGCCGGCCTCGACCAGCATCTTGGCGATCGCGACACCGGCCGCGCCGGCGCCGGAGATGACCGCGCGGAGCTGACCGATCTCCCGGCCGCTCAGCCGCGCCGCGTTGCGCAGGGCCGCCAGCGTGACGACGGCGGTGCCGTGCTGGTCGTCGTGGAAGATCGGGATGTCGAGGCGCTCCTGGAGACGCTTCTCGATCTCGAAGCACCGCGGCGCCGAGATGTCCTCCAGGTTGACCCCGCCGAAGGAGGGAGCGAGGCGGACCACGGTCTCGACGATCTCGTCGACGTCCGTGCAGGCCAGCGCGATCGGCACCGCGTCCACGCCGCCGAACTGCTTGAAGAGGATGGCCTTGCCTTCCATGACCGGAAGGGAGGCCTCGGGCCCGATGTCACCGAGTCCGAGGACCGCCGTACCGTCGGTCACGACGGCGACGACGGACGACTTCCACGTGTAGTCGTGGACGAGCTCGGGCTGCTCGGCGATGGCGCTGCACACCTTCGCCACGCCGGGTGTGTACGCGAGGGACAGGTCGTCCTTGTCGCGGATCGGCACGGTGGCCTGCACTGCCATCTTGCCGCCGCGGTGCAGCGCGAACGCGGGGTCGAAGGAATCGAGGGGCTCCGCCCCGCTGTCCTGGCCCGTATCGCTGTCGCTGCGAGGATTGACGATCTCCGCTGCCACTGGTTCTACCCCTTAGATATTCATGGTTTGAGGGTGGCCACTCCTGGTTGAGAAGTGGGCGGGCACCGCGTACGGCCCTGTGTCGGTGATGCGTACGGGCCGTGCACGACGGGCGCGCCGCACACGCGCCCTGAGCCCCGGATGAGGGGTGTAAAGAACCTTCTTACCGGACGGACGGCACCTGCGACGAGTCCAATACGTGCAAGGTCACATGACGGACCTCGCACATCACATATCGGTGACATGAATCATGAACAAATATGGGGACACGTCCTGGACGCCCTCTTGACAGCGGGTCGAGCCGTCGCTCACGCCAGGAGGTCGGCGCTCGCATCGTGAGATGCGCCGAAGATCCTCCGGCCGGAAGGAGAGATTCCTGCAAGAGGTGCGGACTTGATGTCCGGCCTGATGCGGTTCGGGGGTCACCCGTTATCCGATTTTGACATGGCTGGGCCCCTGAATGGCGCAGTCCGAATGGCAAGATGCCGTAATCACACGAGGTCGCGGCACTCGAAGGCGTGTGCTCTCGTCGACCTAGGAAACCAAGGCCCCTGCCGACCCCATCGGCAGAAGCCCGCCCCATCGGCAACTCCACCCATCCGCCGGAGGAACCCACCATGACCGCAAGCTCCACCCGTCGTACGACCGCCGCTCGCTCCCGGCTCGCAGCGGTCGGCTCGATCGCGGTCGCAGGCGCCCTGCTTCTCACCGGCTGCGGTGACCAGACGAACGACAGCGGCGGCGGCACGAAGGAGAGCGCGTCCTCCAGCAAGGCGCCGCTCTTCGACAAGCTGCCCGCGGGCATCCAGAAGGCCGGCGTCATCAAGGCCGGCACCAACGCCGAGTACGCGCCCATGGAGTACCAGGAGGGCGGCAAGATCGTCGGTGTCGACATCGACATCGCCAACGCCCTGGGCGAGAAGCTCGGCGTGAAGTTCAACTTCACCTCCGGTTCCTTCGACGGCCTGATCACCGCGCTGAACTCGGGCCGCTACGACCTGGCGATGTCCTCCATGACGGACACCAAGCAGCGCCAGGAGGGCCTGGACGACAAGGGCAAGAAGCTCGGCCCGGGTGTCGACTTCGTCGACTACTTCAAGGCCGGCACCGCCGTCTACGTCGCCAAGGGCAACCCGAAGGGCATCAAGTCCATCGAGGACCTCTGCGGCCAGACCGTCGCCGTACAGCGCGGCACGACGTACGAGGCCGCCCTCCAGGCGCAGTCCAAGGCCTGTACGAAGGACGGCAAGAAGAAGCTGAACATCGAGTCCTTCGAGAACGACACCGAGGCCCAGACCCGTGTGAAGTCGGGCGGCGCGGTCGCCGGTGTCAACGACTACCCGGTCGCCATCGACCTGGCCCGCAAGGCCGACGGCGGCAACGCCTTCGAGGTCGTCGGCGAGCAGGTCGACGCCGGTCCGTTCGGCATCGCCGTGAACAAGGACAACAAGGAGCTCACCTCCGCGCTGGAGGCCGCCGTCAACGCGATCATCGAGGACGGCACGTACAAGAAGATCCTCGACAAGTGGGGCGCCCAGTCCGGCGCCATCGACAAGGCCGTGATCAACGGCGGCAAGTGACGGACCTCAGCACCACTGAAGGGCAGTCACGGTGACTGACAAGTTCGAGAAGGAGCCGGCGGACGCGACGCCGCCGGTCTCCAAGGAGGCCTCCTCCGCCTCCGCCACCTCCGTCGCCCCTGAGGCGATCAAGGCCGTCCCGGTCCGCCACTGGGGCCGTTACGTCAGCGCGGTTGTCGTGCTGGCGCTCGTCGGCCTGCTGGTCAACGCCTTCGCCACGGCCGACAAGATCCAGTGGTCCGCGGTCGGCGACTACGTCTTCGACAAGACGGTTCTCCAGGGCGCCGGCCGCACCCTGCTGATCAGCGTCCTCGCGATGGTCATGGGCGTGGTCCTGGGCGTGATCCTGGCCGTCATGCGGCTCTCCAAGAACCCGGTGACGAGCTGGGTGGCCTGGGTCTACATCTGGTTCTTCCGCGGGACCCCGGTCTACGTCCAGCTCCTGCTCTGGTTCAACCTGGCGCTGATCTTCCCCATGCTGAATCTCGGTCCGATCTACAAGGACGAGATGGTCGACGTCATGACCCCGTTCATGGCCGCGCTCCTCGGCCTGGGCCTGAACGAGGCCGCGTACATGGCGGAGATCTGCCGCGCCGGTCTGCTGGCCGTCGACGAGGGCCAGACCGAGGCCTCGCACGCGCTCGGCATGAGCCACGCCAAGACGCTGCGCCGGATCGTGATCCCGCAGGCGATGCGGGTGATCGTGCCGCCGACCGGCAACGAGTTCATCAACATGCTGAAGACCTCGTCGCTGGTGTACGCGGTGACGTACAACGAACTCCTGCGCGCCACCTCGACGATCGGCTCCACGTCGTACGCCGTCATGGAGATGCTGTTCGTGGCGTGCATCTGGTACCTGGTCATGACCAGCGTGTTCAGCGTCTTCCAGTTCTATCTGGAGCGGCGCTTCGCCCGCGGCTCGTCCCGGAACCTGCCGCCCACGCCGTGGCAGAAGATCAGGGTCAACATGATGGCCTTCAGCCGCGAGAGGGGTAGCACGGCATGACCGCCATGGTGAAGTCCGAGGGCGTGCACAAGTCCTTCGGCCCGGTGGAAGTCCTCAAGGGCATCGACCTGGAGGTCAAGCAGGGCGAGGTGTTCTGCCTCATCGGCCCCTCCGGCTCCGGCAAGTCGACGTTCCTGCGGTGCATCAACCACCTTGAGAAGATCAACGCCGGTCGGCTGTACGTCGACGGCCAGCTCGTGGGCTACCGCCAGAAGGGCGACAAGCTGTACGAGCTCAAGGACAGCGAGGTCGCCCTCCAGCGCCGGGACATCGGCATGGTGTTCCAGCGGTTCAACCTGTTCCCGCACATGACGGCGCTGGAGAACGTCATGGAGGCGCCGATCCAGGTCAAGGGCACGAGCAAGTCCCAGGCCCGGGAGCGGGCGGGCGAGCTGCTGGAGCGCGTGGGTCTCGCCGACAAGGCGAAGAACTACCCCTCCCAGCTCTCCGGCGGCCAGCAGCAGCGCGTCGCCATCGCCCGGGCCCTCGCCATGGACCCGAAGCTGATGCTGTTCGACGAGCCGACCTCGGCCCTCGACCCGGAGCTGGTCGGTGACGTCCTCGACGTCATGCGCGACCTCGCCGAGTCGGGTATGACGATGGTCGTCGTCACCCACGAGATGGGCTTCGCCCGCGAGGTGGGCGACAGCCTGGTCTTCATGGACGGCGGTGTGGTGGTCGAGTCCGGCAACCCGCGCGACGTCCTGACCAACCCGCAGCACGAGCGGACGCAGGCGTTCCTGTCGAAGGTCCTGTAGCGGGTCGTACGACGACGAAGGGGCGGTACGGGAATCCCGTACCGCCCCTTCCTCATCTCGCCACTTGACCGCGAGATCCCGTCACTTGACCGCCAGCAGCAACGTGTCCGACGGCGAGCACCACACCGGGCGGGCCTCCCCGAAGCCCTTCTCGCGCAGCACGCGCGCGTGCCAGGCGGCGGAGGGCATGTCGCCGTCGGCGTGCTCGCCGTAGATCTCGAAGCGGCGGGCGGTCGGACCGGCGAGGACGGGGTCCTGCGCGGCGACCTGCCACCACTCGGCCCAGTCGAGGGCGCCGTCGGACTTGGCCTGATCCATGCGGGCGTGGCGCTGGGCGCGCTCGGCCGCGTTGATCCGGGGCGTCGTCTCGTCGATCATGTGGTCCGCGTTCATGAAGACACCGCCGTCGCGGACGAGTTCCGCGACCTGACCGTAGAGGGCCGCGAGGGGTTCGCTGTGCAGCCAGTGCAGGGCCGTGGCGGTCAGGACGGCGTCGTAGGAGTCGTACGGCAGCCGCGTGGGCCAGTCCGGGTCCTTGAGGTCGGCGGTCACGAAGGTGACCCGGTCGTCGCCCGCGAAGGTGCCCTCGGCGATGGCGAGGAGCGCCGGGTCGAGGTCGACGCCGGTGCTGGTGGCCGCCGGGAACCGGGCGAGCAGCCGGGCCGTGATACTTCCCGTGCCGCACGCGAGGTCGAGCACGCGCGGCCGGGGTCCGAGGAGGGCCTCGACCATGTCGAGCATGATGCGGAAGCGTTCCTCGCGGTCGGGCATGTACCACTCCTGCTGCCGGTCCCAGCTCTCCTGCCAGGCCTGCCAGTCGGTTTCGGTACGGGTCGTCATGGGAGCCCCCTCTTCCTGCACGCGCGTAATACCCTGGAAGCACGATCAGCCATTACCGACCGACCGCACGACGACCATAGAACGCCCCCGTAAGGACTACAAGTGGAACTGGCCTATTACTCGGATTACGCCGTGCGTCTCGTCAACAGCGAGGACCCGGCCCGGGGCAAGGACTCGCTGACCTCGGTCGAGGCCGTCCGCGAGCTGTTCGGCGCCAGCCAGGAGGCGGCCCGGCGGGCCACCGAGTCCGACGTCACCCGCTTCCGCTCGGTCCGCGGCCGCCTGCGCGCGGTCTTCGAGGCCGCGGACGGCGGCGACGAGACCCTGGCGGTGAACCTGCTCAACGCGCTGCTGCTGGAGTTCCCGGTCAGCCCGCAGATCTCCGGGCACGACCACCGCGACGACGACGGCCGCCCCCTGTGGCACATGCACCTGGCCGACCACCCGTCGAACGTGACGGCCGGCTACGCGGCGATCGCCGCGATGGGCCTCGCCTTCCACTTGACGGAGTACGGCGTGGACCGCCTCGGCCTGTGCGAGGCGACGCCCTGCCGCAACGCCTATCTGGACACGTCCACGAACCGCTCCCGGCGCTACTGCTCCGACCGCTGCGCCACCCGCGCCAACGTGGCCGCCTACCGCGCCCGCAAGCGCCTGGAGGCCGACCGGTCCGCGAACACGGGCCTGGCCGCCGACAGCACCCAGCGGGCCAGCGCCAGCGGCGAGCGCTGACCGGCCTCGGGCGGGCGGTAGCGGAAGCGGACCTTGCCCAGGATCAGGTCGTCGGGCACGACGCCGAAGTCCTCGCTGTCGGTGGTGGAGCCCAGCGGGTTGTCGGCCAGCACCCACCAGCCGCCCGGCCGCCGCTCCGCCGCCCGCTTCACCACGAGCAGGTTCTGCTGGAGCGGATGGCGCAGGACGACGATGTCGCCGGACCGGACCCGGCCCGTGTAGCGGACGAGGAGCTGGTCCCCGTGGCAGAGCGTGGGCACCATCGACGGCCCGGTCACCTCGACCCACCCGAAGGGCGGGACCGCTGCTCCGTGTTCGGTCTCCTGCGACAGCTCCGGCATCCCCGGCACCTCCCCGGTACGTTCATCCACCAGTCTCAGTCTGACCCCGGACTTTTGTCCTAAGCCCATGGGGGCACTCGCGAAAACCCGTCTCGCAGGGAGTAATGTCCCACCTGAGAAGACGATCACGAGGAAGGAATGCTCCATGCTTTCCCGCCTGTTTGCCCCCAAGGTCAAGGTCAGCGCCCACTGCGACCTGCCCTGCGGCGTGTACGACCCGGCCCAGGCCCGCATCGAGGCGGAGTCGGTGAAGGCCGTACAGGAAAAGATTGCCGCCAACGACGACCCGCACTTCCAGGCGCGTGCCACGGTCATCAAGGAGCAGCGCGCCGAGCTCGCGAAGCACCACGTGTCGGTGCTCTGGAGCGACTACTTCAAGCCCCCGCACTTCGAGAAGTACCCGGAGCTGCACCAGCTGGTCAACGACACCCTGAAGGCCCTCTCGGCCGCCAAGGCGTCCACCGACCCGGCGACGGGCCAGAAGGCGCTGGACTACATCGCCCAGATCGACAAGATCTTCTGGGAGACCAAGAAGGCCTGAGCCTTCGTCAAGTCTCGCCGTACAGCGGCGCAGTGATACAGATCACTGCGCCGCTGGTTCGTATATCGGGCGTGTTCTACCGGATTGACCGCCTTTTGATCGTCTACCTTCCGCTTACCTTTCCCTGGGCCTCACATCTGTGAATGCCTCTGGGGTAACTGATGCGAAAGGTGTGCGCGCCGAGATGAGACGTCGTTGGTGGGGGGCAGCCGCGCTGACGGCAGTGGCAGTGACCGGGGCCGTGGTCGTCCAGGGCACGACCGGAGGTCCGTCGGACAGCGCCGCGGACGACGGCAAGCCGCGGCCCGTCAAGAGCACCACGCGCGCGGCCGCGCTGGCCGTCGCAGCCGACGGCACGTCCGCCCGGCTCGGCAAGCGGGACACCGCGCAGTTCAGTCTGCTCGGCCTCACCTGGTCCGATCCGTCCGCGCGCGTGAGCGCGAAGATCGAGGCCCGCGCGCGGGACGCGAAGACGGGCACCTGGTCGAACTGGCTGACGCTGGACGCCACCAACGAACCGGGCGACCAGGGCGCCACCCGCGGCGGCACCGAGCCCGCCTGGTTCGGCCCCTCCGACGGCGTCGAGGTACGGGTGGACGGCAAGGCGTCCGCCAAGCTGCCCAAGGGGCTGCGCCTCGACATGGTCGACCCCGGCACGAGCACCGTCTCCGCCGTGGAGCCGGCCGCCTTCGCGATGGACGCCACCGAGTCGCCCACCCCTGTCCCGGCCGACAGCTCCACGCCGTCCGCGAGCGCCCCCGGAACAACACCCTCTCCCACGCCGAGCACGGCCACCCCGTCCCCGACCGGCGGCTCGGCCTCCGCGACGCCCACCGCGTCGACGAGCGCCCCGGCGTCCACCGTCCCGCGGCCCCCGATCACCTCGCGGGCCGGCTGGGGCGCCGACGAGTCGATCAGCCCCGAGGCGCCCGCCTATCTGCCGGGCGGGAAGGTCAAGGCGGTGACGGTGCATCACACCGTCAACTCCAACGACTACACCTGCGACGAGGCCCCGGCGCTCATCCGTGGCATCTACACGTACCACGTCAAGTCCCAGGGCTGGAAAGACATCGGCTACAACTTCCTCGTGGACAAGTGCGGCACCGTCTACGAGGGCCGCAAGGGCGGCGTCGACCGGCCGGTGCTCGGCGCGCACACCTACGGCTTCAACAGCCAGACCGCCGGTGTCTCCGTGCTCGGCACCTACACGGACACCGCCCCCGGTACGGCCGCGATGACCTCGGTCGCCCGGCTCGCCGCGTGGAAGCTCGGCCAGTACGGGGTCGACCCGAACGGCACCACCACACTGACGGCAGGCGCGGACGGCACCAACTACGCCGGCAAGTCGTGGACGCTGGGGACGCAGTTGACGTACCCCACGATCATCGGCCACCGCGACGCCTACAACACCGAGTGCCCCGGCACCGCCTTCTACGCCGAGCTGCCGACGATCCGCTCCTGGGCGGCGGGCCCGGTCACCGGTCTCGCCCTGAAGTCGGTCACCGGCTCGGGCACGGTCGGCTCGACGGCGTACACCACGGCCTCCGTCACCCTGAACTGGACGATCACCAGCCCGGCCGTGTTCGTCTCCCGGTACGAGGTGCTGGTCGACGGCGAGGTGGCGGCGACCGCCGCGGGCACCGCCGGCTCCGCCAAGGTCAGCCTCGGCGTCGGCAGCCACCAGGTCGCCGTACGGGCCGTCCACCAGTCCGGGCGGACGACCACCAGCGCCCCGGCCACGGTCGTCGCGGAGACCACCGCGCCCACCTTCGCCACCAAACCGAACCTCGCTCTGCGCACCGGCACGGTGAGCACCACGGCCGTCCCGCTCACGCTGAAGTGGAAGGCCGCCGACTCGGCCGCGTTGAAGGAGGTCAGGCTGACCGCCCCGGCCACCGCGACCTACGGTCCCGCGACGACCAGCACCGTCCAGAGCGCCAAGCCCGGTACGGCCACCACCTGGTCGCTCAAGGCCTACGACGAGGCCGGCAACACCGCCACCGCCTCCGTCAGCGAGACCCCGGTGATCCTCCAGGAGACCTCGGCCACCAGGTCGGGGACCTGGACGGCCAAGTCGTCGTACAGCTACCTGGGCGGCAAGGCGTACACCAGCAGGACCAAGAACGCCTCGCTCAGCTGGACGTTCACCGGTCGTTCGGCGGCCTGGGTGGTCTCGCGGGCCGCGACCTCCGGGCAGGCGTACGTCTACGTGGACGGCACGAAGGTCGCCACCGTCGACCTGAAGTCGCCGACGGCCATGTACCGGAACGCGATCTGGACGAAGACCTGGCCGAGCAGTGCCAAGCACACCGTCAAGATCGTCGTCGCCGCCACCAGCGGCCGCCCGACGGTGACGACGGACGGCCTCGTGTACCTCAAGTGAGCAACGTTCTCACCAGGAACGCGGGCTTCCGTGCGATGCTGACCAGGTGAATCGTGAGGATCTGGTGCGGCTGCGCAAGGCCCGGGACCGTATGGACCGCGAGTACACCGAGCCGCTCGACATGGCGGCCCTCGCCGGCACCGCCCTGATGTCCCCGGGCCACTTCCAGCGCAGCTTCAAGGAGGCGTACGGGGAGACGCCCTACGGCTATCTCATGACGCGGCGCGTGGAGCGCGCGAAGATGCTGCTGCGCCGCGGCGACCTGTCCGTCACCGAGGTCTGCATGGCGGTCGGCTGTACCTCGCTCGGCTCCTTCAGCGCCCGTTTCACCCAGCTGGTGGGCGAGTCCCCGAGCTCGTACCGGGCGCGTTCGCATGAGGAGAGTGCGGAGATCCCGCCGTGCGTGGTGCGGGCGTACACGCGGCCGAGGCGGGCGTGAGGCCGGTATCGACCGTAGGTTGACCCCATGGACCTGAAACTCCACACCTGTTTCATCGCCGTCGACGACCACGACAAGGCGATCGCCTTCTACTGCGACGTCCTGGGCCTGGAGGTCCGCAACGACGTCAAGTACGAGGGGATGCGCTGGACGACGGTCGGCTCGCCGCTCCAGCCGGACGTGTCGATCGTCCTGGAGCCGCCCGCCGCCAACCCCGACCTCTCCCCCGCCGACCGGGAGGCGATGGAGCAGCTGCTGGCCAAGGGCGTGCTGCGCGGGGTCAACTTCAGCACCACCGACTGCGACGCCCTCTTCGCCCGCGTCCAGGCGTCCGGCGCCGAGGTGCTCCAGGAGCCGACGGACATGCCGTACGGGATGCGCGACTGCGCGTTCCGGGACCCCGCCGGAAATATGCTGCGGTTCATGCAGGCCCCCTGACCTACGATCGCCCGCATGAGCATCCGCTGGACGTACGCCTTCGCCGACCGCCCCGCCGAACACGCCGACCGGGCCCATGAGTTCTGGACGGCGGTCACGGACACGCACCTGTCCCCGCCCCGGGGCGAGTTCGTGACCCTGGTGCCGTCCGGCGCCGACGCGTGCGTCAAGGTCCAGGGCGTCGACTCGGGCGCCGGGGGCGCGCATCTCGACTTCTCGGTGGACGACGTACCGGAGTTCGTGAAGTCGGCACTGCGGCTGGGCGCGACGATCGCCGCCGAGCACGAGGGCTGGGCCGTACTCCGGTCCCCCGCCGGGCAGTTGTTCTGCGCGGTGCCCTGGCACGGCGAGTCCGTCCGCCCGCCCGTCGTCGACGGCGCCCGCCTCGACCAGGTCTGCCTGGACCTGGTTCCTTCGGCCTACGACACCGAAGTCGCCTTCTGGACCGCCCTGTTGGCCGACTGGGAGTCCCGGCCCGGCTCCCTCCCCGAGTTCCATGTGCTCGTGCCGCCGCCCGGCCTCCCCGTCCGCGTCCTGCTCCAGCGGCTCGGCGAGGAGCGTGCCGCCTCCGCCCATCTGGACCTGGCGTGCGCCGACATCGAGGCGACCCGGGTGCGGCACGAGCAGCTGGGCGCGGAGACGGTCGCCCACGGCAGGCACTGGACGGTCATGCGCGACCCGGCGGGCGGCACGTACTGCCTGACGGGCCGCGACCCGGAGACGGGCGGACTGCCTGGCGCGGGGTGACCTCCGGGCTGCCTAGCTCGGGGTGACCTCCCACTCCTCCACATCCACCACGGCGTCCACGACGAGCGGCCCGTAGATGTGCGGGAACTCCTCGGCGCCGGGCTTCGGGGCCTCCCACTTCAGGGGGACGCCGAGCCGGTCGGGGTCGATGACCAGGACCACCAGATCGTCGAGCCCCGCGAAGTAACGCGCCGCCGTGCCCGGCAGCTGGGCGCGGGTCGAGCAGTGGATGAAGCCCTCCTCCTGGAGGGTCCTGCCGCGGGTCGAGATCTCGTACGTCCCCCGGGCGCGGGCTTCCTCCCAGAGGGATCGTTCGGTGAGGTGCACGATGTGGTCGGTCATACGGGCCACGCTACGGCCTCAGCCGCGCCGCCCGCCTCCGCAGGTACCGCTGCTCGGGCAGGCTGAGGGTCTGCGCGGCCGCCGCTTCATAGGCGGCGCGGGCCGCGTCGCAGGACCCCGCCCGCTCCAGGAGATGTCCCCGCACCGCGTCCCGGCGGTGACCCAAGTCCCCCTCCAGGGCGTCCAGTTCGGCGAGGCCCGCCGTCGCGCCGTGGACCATGGCGACGGCGACCGCGCGGTTGAGGCGCTCGACGGGGCCGGGGACGAGGCGGACCAGGATGTCGTAGAGGCCGAGGATCTCCCGCCAGTCGGTGGCCTCCGCGGACGGTGCCTCGTCGTGGACGGCGGCAATGGCCGCGCGCAGTTGGTAGGGGCCGGCCGGGCCGTGGGCGAGGGCCCCGGTGATCAGGGCGACACCCTCCTCGATCGCGGCCTTGTCCCAGCGGTCGCGGTCCTGTTCGTCGAGGGGCACGAGGTCGCCGTCCGGGCCGGTGCGGGCCTCGCGGCGGGCGTCGGTGAGCAGCATCAGGGCGAGCAGTCCGGTCACCTCGCCGGTGCCGGGGAGGAGACGGTGGACCGCACGGGTCAGGCGGATGGCCTCGCCGGCGAGGTCGCGGCGTTGCAGGGCCGGTCCCGAGGTCGCCGTGTAGCCCTCGTTGAAGATCAGGTAGAGCGTGTGCAGGACGGCCGGGAGCCGCGCCTCCCAGTTGTCCGGCCGGCCGAAGGACACGCCCCGCACCTTCTGCTTGGCGCGGCTGATCCGCTGCGCCATGGTCGCCTCGGGCACGAGATACGCGCGGGCGATCTCGGCCGTGGTCAGACCGCCGACCGCGCGGAGGGTGAGGGCGATCTGGGCGGGCTGGGGCAGGTCGGGGTGGCAGCAGAGGAAGAGCAGGGCGAGGGTGTCGTCGTCGCGGGGTGCCCGGTCCGCCCCGGAGGCGAGGCGTTCGCCGAGCGCCGCCGCCTTCTCTTCCCGGGCTCGCCGCGCGTCGTCCGCCCTGAGCGCGTCCACGAGCCGTCGCGAGGCCACCCGGATCAGCCAGCCCCGCGGATTGTCCGGCACCCCGGCCGCGGGCCACTGCCCGGCGGCGGCCAACAGCGCCTCCTGTACGGCGTCCTCGGCGGCGTCGAAATGGCCGTACCGCCTGACCAGCGCGCCGAGGACCTGCGGCGCGTGCAGGCGCAGCAGGTCCTCGGTCGTGGCGGTCGTCCCGGTCGTACGGCTCATGCTCAGATGTCGCCGGCGCCGTCCAGGACGGGACGGATCACCACCGGGTAGACGGGTGCGCCCGCGGGTTGCGGGCAGCGGGTGACGCGGTCGGCGATCTCGGTGACCCGCTCCAGGCTCGCGCAGTCCAGCACCCAGTAGCCGGCCATCAGCTCCTTGGTCTCGCTGTACGGCCCGTCGGTGATCACGGCCTTGCCGTCCGCGCCCAGCGTGACGTGACGGATCTTGGCGGGCTCGGCGAGGCCCTGGGCGTCGATGAGCTCACCGGTCTCCGCGAGGTCGTCGTTGATCGCTCCCATGTGGGCGTACATCGCCTGGATCTCGTCCTCGCTCCAGGCCGGCGAGTTCCCGGTGGCCTTGCCGCGCATGGCCTCGTAGTCCTGCTGCGTGCCCTGCACCATCACGAGGTACTTCATGAGTCCGCTCCTTCGGCTCCGGCCGCCCCTGCCGGGCGGCTCTCACAGGGGACGTCGGAGCCGGGCCGGGGTTCTCGACACACCTTCAGGACTGTTTCCCGGCGGTTTTCCCGGGCGGGCCCTTCGCGCGCTCGGCGCCCGGCTCGACGTACGCCTCGCACTTCGGGTTGTGACAGGGGCCGGCCACCCAGACCGGGACCCACGCGCCGAGCGTCTTGTGACGCTTGACGACCGTTTCGACGGGCTGTCCGCAGACGGGACAGGCGTGTTCTTCGCTGTCCATGCCTTCAGCGTAGGGCGGCCGGGGCGTCAGCGCTTCCTGCCGTACGTGCGCACGAGGACGCCGTTCTTGAAGACACGGACCTCGTCGAGGGCGAACTCGGCGACCGAGAAGCCGGCGGCGAACATCGGCATGCCGGTGCCGAGGGCGACCGGGTACGTCTTGATGACGAGTTCGTCGATCTCGTCGCGCAGTTGACCGGCGAGCTGTGCGCCGCCGCACAGGTAGATCCCCAACTCGCCGTCCTCGGACTTGAGTTCGCGGACCTTCCCGAGCAGGTCATCGGCAACGATCTCGACCTGCGGGTCGGGGGACTCGGTGAGCGTGCGGGAGGCGACGTACTGGCGCAGATGGTCGTACGGGCTGGTGAAGCCCTCCTTCAGGCCGACGTCGTAGCTGCCGCGGCCCTGGATGACCGTGTCGAACCGCCGGGACGGCAGGTCGTGGACGCCGAGGGCCCGGCGGCCGTGGGACGCCATGGTCTCCGGGTACTCGGCGGTGAGGAACCCGATGAACTCCTCGTCCACGAACGGGTACATGAACGACGCGTCGCCGCTCTCGTCCCCGATGAAGCCGTCGATCGAGCAGGCGACGAAGTACGTGAGCTTTCGCAAGCGGATCTCTTTTCGTAGGCTGCGTTCAGTTTTCCGAACCACGTCAGTTGTAGTACTTCACTTGTAGTGGTTGCAAGGGTGGTTTCGGGAGTGGCCGGGAGTGGCCAGAAGTGGGAGAGGGGATTCCGCATGGCCGTCAATCCGCAGCGGCGGGCGGCGCTGGTCGACGCCGGGGTCGAGGTGCTCGCGCGGGAGGGGGCGCGCGGGCTGACGTTCCGCGCGGTGGACGCCGAGGCCGGGGTGCCGGTGGGGACCGCCTCCAACTACTTCACCGGGCGCGACGACCTGCTGCGGCAGATCGACGCCCGGCTGCATGCGCGGCTGGCGCCTGACCCCGAGGTGCTCGCCGGACTGCTGGCGAGACCGAAGGACCGGGCGCTGGTCACGGCGTTCATGCACGACCTGATCGCCCGCGCGACCGCCGACCGCACCGGCCATCTGGCCCTGCTGGAGATGCGCCTGGAGGCCACCCGGCGGCCCGAGCTCCGGGAGTCGTACACCAAGTCGGTGCGCGGCGACCTGGAGCAGGGCATGGAGTTCCACCGGGACGCCGGGCTGCCCGGCGGTGACGAGACGATCGTCGTGCTGTATCTCGCGATGCTCGGGCTGATCCTGGAGCACCTGACGCTGCCGGGGGTGCTGGACGGGGTGCTGCCGGGGGTGGGGGTGCCGGAGGGGCTGGTGGAGCGGATCGTGGCGACGGTGGTGCCGGAGTCGTAGGCCGGGTCAGGTGCGGGGCTCGCGCCACATCGGCCACATCCGGGGGCCGCCGGGGAGGTCGAGCGGGTGGTCCGGGAGAGCGAAGCCGAGGCGTTCGTAGAGCGCGCGGCTGCGGGCGTTGCTGGCCTCCAGATAGGCGGGCAGCCCCTCGCGGTCGCATCGGTCGAGGACCGGGCCGATGAGGGCGGTGCCGAGGCCCTCGCCCTGGCGGTCGGGGCTGACGCCGATCATCCAGAGGTACTCGTGGGCGCGGCCGGCGGGGTGGATGTCCTCCGTGAGCCGGGCGATCTGCTCGATCCGCTCGTTGGCGGGGTCGATGCTCGCGCGCATCTGGGCGGGGCCGTCGTCGCCCTCGCCCTCGCCCTCGGCGTGCTCCTCGGCCGGCACGGACAGCCACAGCGCGCAGGCCGTGCCGTCCTCGGTGAGGTCGATGCGGCCGTCGGCCAGCACGATGTCGGTGAAGGCGGCCATGAGCTTGTGGTGGGTGGCGCGGAAGTACTCGTCGCCCGGGAAGATCCAACGGCTGACGGGGTCGTCCTGGAAGGCCGTGTCGAGTAGCCGTACGACCAGATCGCGGTCGCTCTCGTCCGCCGTCCGTATCGCCACACCCATGGTCCGCCCCTTGTCGTCAACTGGCCGTGATCGTCCGGGCGTTGACTCTATAGGGGCTGGCGTGACGGGGCGCCGAAGGGTCGGTCGGTGCATCGAAGGGGTGGTGTGCCAAGGGGTGGTGTGCCGAGGGGCGGTGTGCCGAGGGGCGGGAGGCAAAGGGGCGGGGCCCGCACGCCGTGGGGATGTGCGGGACCCGCCCGACCGGAGCTCCCCGGGGCCGCGCGGGGTCAGGAACCGCGCGGCCCCGGGGGCCCGGGGTCTGAGGTCCGGGGCGACTGCGTCCGCCTTCGTGTCGGTGCCGGTGCCGGCGGCTGTTCCTGTGCAGCTGTCGGTGGCCGTGTTCGTTTCCGTGTCGCCGGAGCAGTACGGCCCTCTGCTGTCCCAGCGCTCAACTGCTGCGCCGTGTCACGTACTCCGCGAGGGCCAGCAGTCCGACTGCCGCCTCCGGATCGGGTGCCGCGCGGGCCAAGTGCGCCAGCGCGCGGGCCATCCGGTCGGCCGTCTGGAGCTGTGCGCAGTCATCCTGTGCGCAGGGAGCCGCGTGGAGGTCGGCCGGCTTGCCGGTACGGGCGGGGTCGCCCCATATCCCGATGACGTCGTCGATGAGCTGGAAGGCGAGCCCGGCCTCGCGGCCGAACGCGTCGAGCGCCTCGACGTCGTCATCCGATACGCCCGCGTACAGCGCGCCGAGCGCGCAGGCGCACCCGAGCAGGGCACCCGTCTTGGCCTCGGCCAGGCGGAGCACCTCGTCGAGGGTGACCTCGCCGGGGCTCTGCCGCTCCAGGGCCACGTCGGTGTACCGGCCGGCGCAGAGTTCGACGACACAGTCCGCGAGCCGGGCGGCGGCCGCCCCGGACGCCGGGTGCGGGTCCTCGGCGAGGAGCCGCAGGGCCAGCGCCTGGAGGGTGTCCCCGGCGAGGATCGCCTCGGTGTCGCCGAACACCGTCCAGGCCGTGGGCCGGTGGCGCCGGGTGGTGTCCCGGTCCATCACGTCGTCGTGCAGCAGACTGAAGTTGTGGACCAGCTCCACCGCGGCGGCCGCCCGCACCGCGGCAGTACGGGCCTCGGGTCCGCCGAGCGCGGCGGCCGCGGCGAGCACGAGCGCGGGTCGTACGGCCTTGCCGGCGTGGCCGGCCGCCGGGGTGCCGTCGGCGTGCTCCCAGCCGAAGTGGTAGAGCGCGATCCGGCGCATGGACCCCGGCAGCGACTCGATCGCCGCACGCAGGGCGGGGTCGACGAGCTCCCGGGCACGCTCCAGGACGACCGAGGCCTCGTGACCGTCGATCGGGGCGGACCGGTCGCCGACCGGAGTCGGCCGGCCGCCGCCGGGCCGCTGCCTGTCGCGTGCCTCGGAGGGGTGGTGCCGTGTGGCCGTCAGGAACTCACCCATGGGTCACCTCGAAGACTCCGCGGACGGTGGCGCATCCGCTGCCGCGGGCCGCGTCCCACCAGGGTGCTCCCGCCCTTGCGGGCGGGGGCACGGCGCATCGGGGGCGCGAAGGGTCACCGCCAGCGGCCGATCTCGACGTTCTCCAGGACGCCGAGCGCGTCCGGCACGAGGACCGCCGCGGAGTAGTAGGCGGTCACGAGGTACTTGATGATCGCCTGTTCGTTGATGCCCATGAACCGGACGGACAGGCTCGGCTCGATCTCGTCCGGGATGCCGATCTGCTGCAACCCGATGACGCCCTGCTCGGCCTCACCGGTACGCATGGCGATGATCGAGGTCGTACGGGCCTCGGTGACCGGGATCTTGTTGCACGGGTAGATCGGCACCCCGCGCCAGGTCGGGATGCGGTTGCCGCCCACGTCGATGGTCTCGGGGACGAGTCCGCGCTTGTTGAGCTCGCGGCCGATCGCGGAGATCGCGCGCGGATGGGCGAGCAGCAGCTTGGTCCCGCGCCGGCGGCTGATCAGTTCGTCCAGGTCGTCGGGGCTGGGCACGCCGTCGTGCGGCTGGAGCCGCTGGTCGTACTCGCAGTTGTGGAGCAGTCCGAACTCGCGGTTGTTGACGAGCTCGTGCTCCTGGCGCTCCTTCAACGCCTCGACGGTCAGCCGGAGCTGGTGCTCGGTCTGGTTCATCGGCTGGTTGTAGAGGTCGGCGACGCGGGAGTGGATGCGCAGGACGGTCTGGGCGACGCTCAGTTCGTACTCGCGCGGCCGGGCCTCGTAATCGACGAAGGTGTGCGGGATGTCCGGCTCGCCGCTGTGGCCCGCCGCGAGCGCGATCTCCTTCTCGCCGTACTTGTTGGTGCTCTGCTCCGGGATCGAGCGCTGCTCCTCGAGGTGCTCGCGCAGGGTGTCGGTGCGCTCGGCGACCTGCTCGACGTCGTTCCGCGGCAGGACGAGGACCGTGCAGGCGGTGACCGCGCGGGCGGTGAACTCCCAGATGGCGTCGGGGTCGAGCAGCGCCTGGTCGCCGAAGTAGGCGCCGTCGGCGAGGACTCCGAGCACGGCGTCGTCGCCGTACGGACCCGTGCCGATCTTCTCCACCTTGCCGTGCGCCAGCAAGTAGACCTCGTCGGCCTGGCTGCCGAAGGAGGTGATCACGTCACCGGGTGCGAACTCGCGCTGCTGGCAGCGGCGGGCGAGCTCGGTGAGCACCTCCTCGTCCTCGTAGGACCTGAGCGGCGGCAGTTCGCCCAGCTCCGCCGGGATGACCTCGACGCGGTCTCCCGTCTTGACGAAGGTGACCCGGCCGTCCCCCACGGCGTAGGTCAGTCGGCGGTTGACGCGGTACGTACCACCCTGGACGTTCACCCATGGCAGTGTGCGCAGCAGCCAGCGCGAGCTGATCTCCTGCATCTGGGGTGCGGACTTGGTCGTGGTGGCCAGGTTCCGCGCGGCTGCCGTACCGAGACTCTGCTGCGGACGGCCCTGCTCCGAACGGACCTCTTCGCCTACCGACATATGTGAAACGCCCTCCCGAGACATGCCCGGGCGCCGGTCTGCGCCGGGGCATCTGTACGCGCAAGCCTTCCTCACGGAGCGTGCTCGTGCTATTACCCGAAAGAGCGGGAATGGATCTTTCGGTTGCTGGGCATGGATCGCGCCCTCGTACACGCGTGCCTCTCCGGCCGGCCGGCCGCACTTTGTCCGAAACGGCTCGCACGCCGTACGAACGAATGGTCCGGGGGGTCGGCTTTCGGTACAAGCACGGTTACGAGGCGGCCGCGAGAGGCGGCCGTCGGTGCGTACGCGAAGGAGGCGGCATGGCCCCACCCATGTCCGCGGCGGATTTCCTGGACGCCCTGAAGGACGAGGGCGTCACGGTCGTCGAGGTCGGCGACTGGAGACACCACAACCGCAATCACAAGGGCCCCTGGGGGCCGGTGCACGGCGTGATGATCCACCACACGGTCACCAAGGGCAGCGCGCGCACGGTCGAGCTCTGCCGGGACGGCTACGAGGACCTGCCGGGGCCGCTCTGCCACGGTGTCATCACCAAGGACGGCCGCGTCCACCTGGTCGGTTACGGCCGCGCCAACCACGCGGGCCTCGGCGACGACGACGTCCTGCGGGCGGTGATCGCCGAGAAGGCCCTGCCGCACGACAACGAGGCGAACACCGACGGCAACCGCCACTTCTACGGCTTCGAGTGCGAGAACCTCGGCGACGGTCACGACCCCTGGCCGGAGCCCCAGCTGGCGGCGATCGAGCGGGTGGCCGCCGCGATCTGCCGCCGTCACGGCTGGACGGAACGGTCGGTGATCGGCCACCTGGAATGGCAGCCGGGCAAGGTGGACCCGCGCGGCTTCACCATGGCGTCGATGCGGGAACGCGTCCGGGACCGCCTCAAGTGACCGTGCACGTCCGGGACCGCCTCAAGTGACCATGCGCGCCCGGGACCGCCGCAAGTGACAATGGGGGCGTGACCGGCCTCGACCCAGCCTCCCTGCGCCCCCGACTCCCGTCGCCGCTGCAGGAGGTCGAGGACGACCGCTGGGCCCGCCGGGGCGTCCGGCTGTTCCTCAAGCGCGACGACCTGATCCACCCCGAGCTGGTCGGCAACAAGTGGCGCAAACTGGCCCCGAACCTCGCCGCCGCGGGCGGCCGCCTGATCCTCACCTTCGGCGGCGCCTACTCCAACCACCTCCGCGCCACGGCCGCCGCCGGGCGCCTGCTGGGGCTCCCGACGGTGGGGGTGGTGCGCGGCGAGGAACTCGCGGACCGCCCCCTCAACCCGTCCCTGGCCCGCTGCGTGGCCGACGGCATGCGCCTGCACTTCGTCGACCGGCCGACGTACCGCCGCAAAGCCGAGCCGCCGGTGCTCGGCGCGATCCTGCGGGCGGCCGGCGCCGAGGACGCGTACGTCGTACCGGAGGGCGGCAGCAACGCCCTCGCGGTACGGGGCTGCCGGGCACTCGGCGAGGAGCTGCGAGGCCGGGCGGACGTGGTCGCGACGGCGTGCGGCACCGGGGGCACCTTCGCGGGGCTGGCGGCGGGACTGGGGCCGCAGCAGCGGGCGTTGGGGGTACCCGTGCTCAAAGGAGGCTTCCTGACCGCCGACATACAGGCCCTTCAGGAGGCGGCCTTCGGCGCCCGGCAGGGCGACTGGTCGCTCGACGACCGCTTCCATTGCGGCGGTTACGCCCGTACGACACCCGAACTCGACGCCTTCGCCGAGGACTTCGAGAAGCGGCACGGGGTGGCCGTGGAACGTCTCTATGTCGCCAAGTTGCTGTACGGACTTGTCACCCTCGTCGGGGAAGGGGCCTTCCCGGCCGGCACCAGGGTGGCCGCGGTGATCACCGGGGCGCCCTTCCCGGGATGACCGCGGAAGACCTCACTCCGCCTCCCGGTAGGCCGCCGCCTCCTCCAGGTCCAGCCGTCGTAGCAGCGTTCGCAGCATCTCGTCGTCGATGTAGCGGCCGTCCCTGAGCTTGACGAAGACCGCGCGTTCGGCGCTGATCATCTCCCGGGACAGCCGGCGGTAGGTGTCGTCGACGGTTTCTCCGGTCACCGGGTTGACCGCGCCGAGGCGTTCCCAGACGGCGTTGCGGCGGCGTTCCAGGACGGTGCGGAGGCGGTCGGCGAGCGGGGGCGGGAGGGTGTTGCGTTCGTCGGTGAGGAGCTCGTCCAGACGGCGTTCGGCGGCCCGGGACGCCTGCGCCTGGGCGTTGGCCTCGGCGAGGGTCTCGGTCTGGGCGTCCCGGCCGGGGAGCTTGAGGAGGCGGATGAGCGTGGGGAGGGTGACGCCCTGGACGACGAGCGTGCCGATGACGGTCGTGAAGGTGAGGAAGAGGATCAGGTTGCGGCCGGGGAAGGGCTCGCCGCCGTCCAGGTGCTCGGGGATGGAGAAGGCGATGGCCAGCGAGACCACCCCGCGCATGCCGGCCCAGGCGATCACGAACGGGCCCTTCCAGGTGGGGTTCTCCTCGCGTTTCCTGATCCGCGCGGACAGCAGACGCGGGAGGAACGTCGCCGGATACACCCAGATGAACCGGGAGGCGACGACCACGAGGAAGACCGCGAGCGCGTACCAGGCGGCGTCGACCCCCTCGTACTCCCCAAGGCCCTTGAGGACGACCGGCAACTGGAGTCCGATCAGCGCGAACACCGACGATTCGAGGACGAAGGCCACCATTTTCCACACGGCGTCCTCCTGGAGGCGCGTCGCGAAGTCGACCTCCCACGCGCGGTGTCCGAGGAAGAGCGCCACCACGACGACCGCGAGCACACCGGAGGCGTGGAACTGCTCGGCGGCCGCGTACGCGACGAAGGGGATGAGGAGGGAGAGGGTGTTCTGGAGGAGGGGCTCCTTGAGGTGGGTGCGCAGCCAGTGGATCGGCACCATCAGGAGCAGGCCGACCGCCACGCCGCCGATCGCCGCGAGCAGGAACTCGCCGATGCCGCCCGCCCAGGACGCGCCCTCGCCGACCGCCGCTGCGAGGGCGACCCGGTAGGCGGTGATCGCGGTCGCGTCGTTCACCAGGGACTCGCCCTGCAGGATCGTGGTGATCCGGGAGGGCAGACCGACCCGGCGGGCCACCGCCGTCGCCGCGACCGCGTCCGGCGGCGCCACCACCGCGCCCAGCACGAGCGCCCCGGTCAGCGACAGGCCCGGCACGATCTGGTAAACGGCCCAGCCGACCACGAGGGTCGCGAAGAGCACGTACCCGACGGACAGCAACGCCACCGGCCGCATCTGTGCCCGCAGGTCGAGGTACGAGCTGTCGGTGGCCGCCGTGTGCAGCAGCGGCGGCAGGACCAGGGGCAGCACGACCTCCGGGTCGAGCGTGTACTCGGGGACCCCGGGGACGTACGAGAACACCAGCCCGGCGGCGACCAGCAGCAGCGGCGCCGGCACCGGGGTGCGCCGGGCCGCCGCGGCGATCGCCGCACTGCCCGCCACCAGCAACAGCAGTGGCATCACGTCCATGGCCCTCGCCCGCCCTCGTCCATCGTCGTCCGCCCCGCCGTCGATTTTCCGCGCGGCCGTCCGCACACCCGTCGTAACCTGGCAATCATGAAACAGTGCACGCACGCCGACGCGCTGCCGCACCCGGAACCCGCGCCGCTCAACGACACCTGTCCCGAGTGTCTGCGGGACGGTACCCACCCGGTGCAACTGCGGCTCTGCCTCACCTGCGGTCATGTCGGCTGCTGCGACTCGTCGCCCGGCAGACACACCACCACGCACTACAAGGAGTCCGGGCACCCGATCATGCGCACATTCGAGCCGGGCGAGGACTGGCGCTGGTGCTTCGAGGACCACGTCCTCGTGTGATCGCGTCCGGGCCCTCGACCAGGCCGGAGGCGACTCCGTTTCCGGACGGTTCGACGGTCTGACGTCTGGGTACGTCAACCCGGCGCGCGTTCTTCCCAATTGGAGCCGCAGACCTCTAGACACGGAGCGTGTACACAGTTTTACTGTGAGTAACGGCAAGGGGTCGGGGTCCCGGGGACAGGAAAGTTGAGAGCGCGATAGCGTCACCGCTGAACCACACTTCGCGTTACCCCGGGGGGCGACCCTCGGCCCCGAAATGCTTGTACCACCTTGGAGGTGAGGGTGTCCCAGATCGCAGGCGAGCCCGCGACCCAGGACTTCGTGGAAGTCCGGCTGCCGGCTGCGGGTGCCTACCTGTCGGTGCTGCGTACGGCGACTGCCGGTCTCGCGGCCCGTTTGGACTTCACCCTCGACGAGATCGAGGACCTGCGCATCGCGGTGGACGAGGCCTGCGCGATCCTGCTCCAGCAGGCCGTGCCGGGCTCGGTGCTCAGTTGCGTCTTCCGCCTCGTCGACGACTCACTCGAGGTCACCGTCTCGGCGCCGACCACGGACGGTCATGCCCCTTCGCGGGACACCTTCGCCTGGACCGTCCTGTCCGCACTCGCGGGCAAGGTCTCCTCCGCCGTGGACGAGGACAAAACCGTTTCGATCAGCCTCTACAAACAGCGCGGCGCGGGACCCGGGCCGGCGTGAGGACAGGGGACGGGCCGGTGCGTGACGAAGAGCGCGGCACACGGGAGCTGCCGGCCGAGGGCACAGGCGGGTCCCGACACTCGGGGGACTCCATCGACGGCGCTGTCGATGCGGCCGGTGTCGCCGGCATCCCCGAACAGGCCCGGCCGCATCCGGAGGACGACTCCCCCGGGGCCGGCTTCCTGGAGGACGGACAGCGGGATCAGGAAGGTGCCGTGCGGAGCACGCCTCTGGACGGACGGATCGGGGTCTCCCCTGTCCGAGCGGAGACGAGGGCTCGGGGAAGGGCGACGGGCAGGACGATGAGCGAGCACGAGCGAGACGATCAGCAGGGCGAGCAGAGCGGGCAGAGCGGACACGCCACGCAGCACGACCCTCAGGACCGCAGCGGAGCGCGCGCGATGTTCATCGAGCTGCGCAAGCTGAAGGACGGCAGCCCGGAGTACGCGGACCTGCGCAACAAGCTGGTCCGGATGCACCTGCCGCTCGTCGAGCACCTCGCGCGCCGCTTCCGCAACCGCGGCGAGCCGCTGGACGACCTCACCCAGGTCGCCACCATCGGCCTCATCAAGTCGGTCGACCGCTTCGACCCGGAGCGCGGCGTCGAGTTCTCGACGTACGCGACCCCGACGGTCGTCGGCGAGATCAAGCGGCACTTCCGCGACAAGGGCTGGGCGGTCCGCGTCCCGCGCAGGCTCCAGGAGCTGCGCCTGGCCCTGACGACGGCCACCGCCGAGCTCTCCCAGCAGCACGGCCGGTCCCCGACCGTGCACGAGCTGGCCGAGAAGCTGGCCATCTCGGAGGAGGAGGTCCTGGAGGGCCTGGAGTCCGCCAACGCGTACTCCACGCTGTCCCTGGACGTCCCCGACACCGACGACGAGTCCCCGGCGGTCGCCGACACCCTGGGTGCGGAGGACGAGGCCCTTGAGGGCGTCGAGTACCGCGAGTCCCTCAAGCCGCTCCTGGAGGACCTGCCGCCGCGCGAGAAGCGGATCCTGCTGCTGCGCTTCTTCGGCAACATGACCCAGTCGCAGATCGCGCAGGAGGTCGGCATCTCCCAGATGCACGTCTCCCGCCTGCTGGCCCGCACCCTGGCCCAGCTCCGGGAGAAGCTCCTCGTGGAGGAGTGACGGTCCGCTCCGCGGGCGGTCCCGCTTCGGGCCTACGCGGATGACGGCGTCGTACCGCGACGGGCCTACGCGGATGACGGCGTCGTACCGCTTCGGACCTGCGCGGCTGACGGCGTCGTACGACCGCCCTACCGCTCCCCGTCCTGTGCGCGGCCCGGCCCCTTGATCCCGAGGGCCTGGGTCGTCGCCGGGTTGACGAGGAGGACCAGCGCGGCCACCGCGACGACCGCGAGCGCGATGCCCGCCGGGATCGCCACGCTGTCCGCCTGGAGCAGGTTGTAGGCCACGGGCAGCGCCAGGATCTGCGTGATGACGGCGGGCCCCCGGCTCCAGCCGCGCCGCGCGAGCAGCCCGCGCGCGGCGAGCAGCGGCAGCAGGGCGAGAGCCACGAGCGTGATGCCGCCGGTGACGGCGGTCTGCCGGTCGTCCGGGTCGCCCGTGAGCCCCTCGACGAGCATCCACACTCCGGCGACGACGAGGGCGAGCCCCTCCAGCGCGGCCAGGGCGGCGGCGTAGGTCAGGCGCCGCGGGCGCGGGCCGGCGGTCTCCTCGGGGGCTGGCGTCTGCTCACTGGTCACCCCTGAAGGGTATCCGTCGCCCCTTCGGCTCCACCTGTCAGGCGGGGGCAACGCACGGCCGCTCGCAAGGGTTGCCCGGCCCGTCCGTGGCAAGATTCACGCGCCGAAGTCTTACGTGATCCCTACCTCGGCCTGTGCCCGGTACCCCCCAGTAGGTACGCTGCAACTCATGCGTGCACTTCTCGTGGTCAATCCGGCGGCAACCACCACAAGCGCACGTACGCGCGATGTCCTGATCCATGCGCTCGCGAGCGAGATGAAACTCGAGGCGGTCACCACCGAGTACCGCGGCCACGCCCGTGACCTCGGGCGGCAGGCGGCGGAGAGCGAGGACATCGACCTGATCGTGGCCCTGGGCGGCGACGGCACGGTCAACGAGGTGGTGAACGGCCTGCTGCACGCCGGCCCGAACCCCGAGCACCTCCCCGGCCTCGCCGTGGTCCCCGGCGGTTCCACCAATGTCTTCGCCCGCGCCCTGGGCCTGCCCAACGACGCCGTGGAGGCGACCGGCGCTCTGCTGGACGCCCTGCGCGAGGGCAGCGAGCGCACGGTCGGGCTCGGACTGGCCTCCGGCACACCCGGCACCGAGGACGAGGCCGTCCCCGGCCGCTGGTTCACCTTCAACGCGGGCCTGGGCTTCGACGCCGGCGTCGTCGGCCGGGTCGAGCAGCAGCGCGAGCGCGGCAGAAAGTCGACGCACGCGCTCTACGTCCGCCAGGCCCTGCGCCAGTTCTTCGGCGAAGCCCACCGCCGGCACGGGACGATCACGCTGGAGCGCCCGGACGCGGAGCCGGTGACCGATCTGGTCCTCTCCATAGTCTCGAACACGTCTCCGTGGACGTTCCTGGGCAATCACCCGATGTACGCATCGCCTAAGGCGTCGTTCGATAAGGGACTCGACGTACTCGGTCTCAGCCGTATGACGACGACCGCGGTTGCCCGGTATGGCACCCAGTTGCTCACTTCGTCCCCCGAGCGTGGACCGCACGGCAAGCATGCGGTGTCCCTGCACGACCTGGACCAGTTCACCTTGCATTCGAAGGTCCCTCTGCCCCTCCAGATGGACGGCGACCACCTCGGGCTGCGTACGAGCGTGACGTTCACAGGCGTACGCCATGCACTGCGTGTGATTGTGTGAGCAGAAAGGGCGGAAGTCCTTTCACTCGAACGTTTAGGCCAGCATCCACCCCATGGAAGTACGGCTGTGACCTAGTCGACACCGAGGAATCAAAAAAAACTTTCCAGAAGGGGTTGTATCCGCCGCTGAGGTTTGCGAGTCTCTACGTGGCGATCGGGACAGCCCGCAACACCGGCTCCACAGATCACCGGAACCCCTCTTCAACTCACAGGACCTCGCCAGGGAAACCTGACGGTCGGCCCTTCACTTGTTGAGGGATTCGTGAAAGCGTTCACATTCACAAGCAACCTGCACGTAATACCAAGGAGAGGTAGCAGCCATGGACTGGCGTCACAACGCCGTTTGCCGCGAGGAAGACCCCGAGCTCTTCTTCCCCATCGGCAACACCGGTCCTGCGCTGCTGCAGATCGAGGAAGCCAAGGCCGTCTGCCGTCGCTGCCCCGTTATGGATCAGTGTCTGCAGTGGGCGCTCGAGTCCGGTCAGGACTCCGGCGTCTGGGGTGGTCTCAGCGAGGACGAGCGTCGTGCGATGAAGCGCCGCGCCGCCCGCAACCGGGCCCGTCAGGCTTCTGCCTGACACACCCACCCCGCCTGAGCTTGGCGGCGCGTACAGCGAGTACGCATCTCCCGCCCCCGAGCCGCAGCGCGCAGTACCCCCGGTGCGCAGCACAAGCTGGCAACGAGCATTCGAGCCCCGGACCACTTCTGGTCCGGGGCTTCTTGCTGTGCTCGATTTCTGAACAGGGGGCGCTTGAGACTTACTTGGTGCGCCCTACTGACGGTGCGCCTTACCAGGCGGTGCGCCCAACCAGGCCGTGCGCCTTACTTGTTGGCGCGCACCGGGACGTCGAGGATGACGCGGGTGCCGCCTTCCGGAGCCGGGACCATGTCGAACGTGCCACCCAACTCCCCCTCCACCAGCGTCCGTACGATCTGCAGGCCGAGGTTGCCCGCGGTGTGCGGGTCGAAGCCCTCGGGCAGGCCGACCCCGTCGTCCTGGACCGTGACGAGCAGGCGGGCCTCCTTCGTCGTACCGCCGCGGACCGCCGAGACCTCGACCGTGCCGGTGTCCCCTTCGCGGAAGCCATGCTCCAGGGCGTTCTGCAGAATCTCGGTGAGCACCATCGACAGCGGGGTGGCGACCTCGGCGTCGAGTATGCCGAAGCGTCCGGTGCGCCGGCCGGTCACCTTGCCCGGTGAGATCTCGGCGACCATCGCGAGGACCCGGTCGGCGATCTCGTCGAACTCCACGCGCTCGTCCAGATTCTGGGACAGCGTCTCGTGCACGATCGCGATCGACCCCACCCGGCGCACCGCCTCTTCGAGTGCCTCACGGCCGCGGTCGGAGTCGATGCGGCGGGCCTGGAGGCGGAGGAGCGCGGCGACCGTCTGGAGGTTGTTCTTCACCCGGTGGTGGATCTCCCGGATGGTGGCGTCCTTGGTGATCAACTCGCGCTCGCGGCGCCGCAGTTCGGTGACGTCGCGGAGCAGGACCAGGGAACCGATGCGGGTGCCCTTGGGCTTGAGCGGGATGGCCCTGAACTGGATGACCCCGTCGCCGGACTCGATCTCGAACTCGCGCGGCGCCCAGCCGCTGGCGACCTTGGCGAGCGCCTCGTCCACCGGGCCGCGGGTCGGGGCGAGTTCGGCGGTGGTCTTGCCGAGGTGGTGGCCGACGAGATCGGAGGCGAGACCGAGGCGGTGGTACGCGGACAGCGCGTTCGGCGAGGCGTACTGGACGATGCCGTCCGCGTCGAGACGGATCAGACCGTCGCCGACGCGCGGGGCGGCGTCCATGTCCATCTGCTGGTTCGCGAACGGGAAGGCGCCGGCCGCGATCATCTGGGCGAGGTCCGAGGCGCTCTGGAGGTAGGTCAGTTCGAGGCGGCTCGGGGTACGCACGGTGAGCAGGTTGGTGTTGCGCGCGATGACGCCGAGGACGCGGCCGTCGCGACGTACGGGGATCGACTCGACCCGCACCGGGACCTCCTCGCGCCACTCCGGGTCGCCCTCGCGCACGATCCGGCCCTCGTCGAGGGCGGCGTCGAGGAGCGGGCGGCGGCCGCGCGGCACGAGGTGGCCCACCATGTCGTCCTGGTAGGAGGTGGGGCCCGTGTTGGGCCGCATCTGGGCCACCGAGACATAGCGGGCGCCGTCGCGGGTGGGGACCCACAGGACGAGGTCGGCGAAGGAGAGGTCGGAGAGCAGCTGCCACTCCGAGACCAGCAGATGGAGCCACTCGAGGTCGGAGTCGTCGAGGGCGGTGTGCTGGCGGACCAGTTCGTTCATGGAGGGCACGTGTGCGAGCGTACCTGGCGGTACGGACAAGGCCGGAAATCAGCCGACCTGGCGGAGAGCCCGGAGAGGACACAGGCCCCGAGAACACCCGCGGGCCGCGGCGCCTGAGAGGGACCCTCAACCCTCTCGGCACCGCAGCCCGGAGCAATATCGGCCACGGGGTGTGCGGTCCCGGACGGCCGAAGGATGAGGATCCGGGGCAGTCAGGGCAGAGAGCACCGGTTCCTCGGTCCGCCTTCCTGTGCGGGGAGGGCGGAAGTCTGCGTGTTCTGTTGTCAACTCTCCCTACGCATTGTGGACTAGACCACTCGGTGTGTCCATGCGTTGGAGGCTGTTTGTTGTTGTCAGTTCTCCGAGGGTCCCGCGAACTCCTCGACCCGTGCTGGAGAACTGATGGGACGCCCTAGCATCCACCACGCAGCCTAACCCGTGTGGGTTCATGTGCGGGGCCAGATGGCCATGGCAATTTCCGCGAGCGCCTCCAACTCCTCCCGGCTCGCCCCGTCCCGCGCCTGTTGCGACATGCCCTGGATCATCGCTCCCGCATGCCGGGCGAGGGCCGCGGCGTCGGTGCCCGCCGGCAGCTCCCCCACGGCGATGTCCGCCTTGATACGACTCTCGAAGGCGGCGATGTTGGCGTTGCGCCGGTCGCGCAGGGACTCCTCCACCTCGGCGCTGCTGCAGTTGGTAGCTGCGTGGATGACGAGGCAGCCGTGCGGGCGGCCCGGGGCGGTGTACTCGTAAGCCGCCTCCCGCAGCATCCGCTCGACGGCGGCCCGGGCGGTGGGTTCCTCGGCGAGAGCCCGCTCGCCGAAGGAGCCGTAGCGTCTGCCGTACTCGAGGACGACCTCCTCGAACAGGGCCCGCTTGTCGCCGAACGCGGCGTACAGGCTCGGGGCGCCGATGCCCATGACCCGGGTGAGGTCGGAGACGGAGGTGGCCTCGTAGCCGTGCTCCCAGAACGCGAGGATCGCCTTCTCCAGGGCGGTGGCACGGTCGAAGGAGCGCGGTCGGCCACGGGGTTTGACCTGCTTGACCTGCGGATTCTTCTCCTCGATGCGCTCCATGGAGTGAATTCTATAGGGCCTGCTAGAGAAATGTCCGGACGCTGTTGTACTGTCTTTCTGTAGCGACCACTAGGGAAATGCGAAGGGGGCGCCGACATGGGCGTGCTTGCGGGCAGGACGGCTCTCGTGACCGGGGCGAGCAGGGGCATCGGGCGGGGCATCGCCGAGCGGCTGGGGCGGGACGGGGCGCGGGTGGCCGTGCACTACGGCAGGAACGAGGCGGCGGCGAAGGAGACGGTCGCCGCGATCGAGGAGGCGGGCGGCTCGGCGTTCGCGATCGGGGTGGAGCTGGGCTCACCCGGGGACGCCGAGGCGTTGTGGGAGGAGTTCGACCGGCATGCGGACGGGGTGGACATCCTGGTGAACAACGCGGGGATAGGGGTGTCCCGGCCGATCGAGGAGATAGACGAGGCGGAGTACGACCGGGTCTTCGCCGTCAATGTGAAGGCGCCGTTCTTCCTCGTCCGGCACGGCCTGACCCGCCTGCGGGACGGCGGCCGCGTCATCAACATCTCCTCGGGCCTGGCCCGCACCGCCGCCATGCCGAACAACATGGCGTACGCGATGACGAAGGGCGCGCTGGACGTCTTCTCCCGCGACCTGTCCAAGGTCCTGGGCCCCCGGAGCATCACGGTGAACTCGGTGGCCCCGGGCATCATCGCGACCGACAACACGTACGAGCTGCTGCACGCGAGCGAGGATGCGTGGGCGCAGGCGGCGGCGTACTCGGCGCTGGGGCGGGTGGGTGAGACCGCGGACGTGGCGGACGTGGTGTCGTTCCTGGCCTCGGACGCGGGCCGGTGGGTCACGGGGAGCTGGGTGGATGCGACGGGGGGTTCGCTGACCTAGGCCTGACCTAGGCCTGACCTAGGCCTGACCTAGGCCTGACCTAGGCCTGAGCCAGGCCCGGGTGAGGCCAGGGTCAGCCCGGGTCAGGCCCCTGCCGCCCGTTGCTCAGCCCGCGTTCAGCGCCTCACCGTGACCTTGGTTCATCGCGTCTCCGTCACCTTCGCCAGCGCGCGGGGTGCGTCCGGGTCCTGACCGCGGGCGATGGTGACCTCGTAGGCGAGCAGTTGCAGCGGAATGATCTCCAGGACGGGCTGGAGCTCCTCCGCGACGCCCTCGGTCGGCAGGACGAAGCCGGCCGAGGCCTGCTCGACCTGGCCGCGGGGTCCGATGACGACCAGGTCGGCGCCGCGTCCGCGGAGCCGGTCGAGGACGGGCTGGAGCGCCTCGCCGCCCTTGCCGTCGGTGACGACCGCGATGACGGGGGAAACGTTGTCGACCATGGCGAGGGGGCCGTGCAGCAGGTCGGCGCCGGAGTAGGAGAGGGCGGGGATGTAGCTGGTCTCCATCAGCTTGAGGGCGGCCTCCTTGGCGGTGGGGTAGCCGTAGCCGCGCGAGGTGATGACCATGCGCTCGGCGAAGCGGTAGCGGGAGGCGAGGGCGCGGATCTCGTCCTGGCGGGCGAGGAGTTGTTCGGCGAGGTCGGGCAGGGCCTTGGCGGGGGCGCCGTCGCCGCCGCGCAGTCCCTCGACGAAGAGATAGAGCGTGAGAAGGGAGGCGGTGTAGGTCTTGGTCGCGGGGAGGGCCTTCTCGGGTCCGGCCATGATGTCGAGGTGGTACTCGGAGACGCCGGCCAGCGGGGAGTCGGGGTTGTTGGTCACGGCGAGGGTGATCGCGCCGGCCTCGCGGGCGGCCCTGGTCGAGGCCACGAGGTCCGGGGAGCCGCCGGACTGGCTGACGGTGATGACGAGGACATCGGTGAGATCGGGGCGGGCGCCGTACGCGGTGGTCGTGGACATGGAGGTGAGGCCGCAGGGCAGGCCGAGGCGGATCTCCAGCAGGTACTTGGCGTAGAGGGCGGCGTTGTCGGAGGTGCCGCGGGCGGTGAGGAGCACGAAGCGGGGCCGCCGGGCGGCGATCTCCTGGGCGGTCTGCCGGATGCCGGGGGCGCCCTGTTCCAGGATGCGGCGCAGTACGGTGGGTTGCTCGGCCATCTCACGGGCCATGATCCGGCCGGGGAGGTCGTCCCGGGGAGCCTGGGACGGAGTCGGGGCAGTCATCGCGGGGGCCTCCCGGGGCCTGAGGTACGGGGGTGCAGGAGGAGTCTGCAACACGCCGGCACTGCGTCGGCAGTCCCATTTCAACCCCCGGGACGGAACGGTGCCTGTCATCTGCGTGACGGGAGGTCGGCATTCGGCTGGTGGGGGGCGGTCCGCCCTCGTCAGCGGCGGCTCCGGCCGCCCCTCTCCCCTGGGCCCGTTGGCCCGATTCTGTTAGATTGGTCTAAACCACATGGCCCATTTCGGGTCCAGTCGAGCCCTCTCACAGACCGTCTCTCAGATCGGCAGGCCCAGCGTGGAAGTTGTCATCGTTCCGGACGCCAAGGCGGGTGGCGAGCTCATCGCCGAGGCCATGGCGCAGCTCCTGCGGCGCAAGCCCGACGCCCTGCTCGGGGTGGCCACCGGCTCGACGCCGCTGCCCATCTACCAGGCGTTGACGGCCAAGGTGCGGTCCGGTGCCGTGGACGCCTCGCGGGCGCGGATCGCCCAGCTCGACGAGTACGTGGGGCTGCCGGCGGAGCATCCGGAGTCGTACCGCTCGGTGCTGCGGCGTGAGGTGCTGGAGCCGCTCGGGATCGGGATGGACGCGTTCATGGGCCCGGACGGCACCGCCGAGGACATTCCGGGCGCCTGCGAGGCCTACGACGCGGCGCTGGCGGCGGCCGGCGGGGTGGACCTCCAACTGCTCGGGATCGGGACCGACGGGCACATCGGGTTCAACGAGCCATGCTCCTCGCTGGCCTCCCGGACCCGGATCAAGACGCTGACCGAGCAGACGCGCATCGACAACGCGCGGTTCTTCGACGGGGACATCGAGCAGGTCCCGCACCACGTGATCACGCAGGGCATCGGCACGATCCTGGAGGCCCGGCACCTGGTGCTGCTGGCCACCGGTGAGGGCAAGGCGGACGCGGTGGCGGCGACGGTGGAGGGGCCGGTCGCGGCCGTGTGCCCGGCGTCGGCTCTCCAGCTCCACCCGCACGCCACGGTCGTCGTCGACGAGGGTGCCGCGTCCAAGCTGAAGCTGGCGGACTACTTCCGGCACACGTACGTCAACAAGCCGGACTGGCAGGGCATCTGACGGCCTCGCGGCAATGCTTCAGGCGCCGGTTCCCTGCCAGGAACCGGCGCCTGTGGTCGTCGTAGGGTCCCCTACTCCCCCGCGATGACCTCCGCCGCCGCCCGCCCGCACACCCGGGCCGCGCCGTGGGTCGCGATGTGGAGGGCGCCCCGGGGCGAGGCCTGCGGGACGCCCATCTCGACCACGATCGTGTCCGGGCGGGTGCGCAGGACCGAGTCGAGGGCCGAGCCCATCCAGGGGTGGCGGTGCTCGTCGCGGACCACGGCGACGATGCGGCGGCGGCCCGCCGCGGCCAGGGCCGCCATGCCCGCGCCGTCGCCGACGAAGCTGCCGGTGTCGGTGCCGGGGAGGAGGCGGGTGAGTTCCGCGGCCACGCCCCATGGGGTCTCGTCGCCGACCGCGATGTTCGCGACCGGGGTGAAGGCGGCGACGAACGGTGCCTCGGTGAGCGGGGTGAAGCCGTCGGCGCCGGTGAGGGTCAGGGCGCGGCGCGCGGCGCGCAGGCCGACGTCCGGGTCGCCGGTGGCCGAGGCGTCCGCGGCCGACGCCGCCGCCGTCCAGTGGGCGAGGGCCCGGACCCGTTCGGCGGCGTCTGCGAGGCGTTCCTCGGGGAGGTCGCCGGAGCGGACGGCCGAGACCAGGGCGTCGCGCAGGCGGCGTACCGTCTCGTCGTCGGCCAGGCCGCCGCCCACGCAGATGGCGTCGGCGCCGGCCGCGATGGCGAGGACGCTGCCGCGTTCGATGCCGTAGCCGGCGGCGATGGCCTGCATCTCCATGCCGTCGGTGACGATGAGGCCGTCGTAGCCGAGTTCGCCGCGCAGGAGGTCGGTCAGGATCTTGCGGGAGAGGGTCGCCGGGTGGTCGGGGTCCAGGGCCGGGACCAGGATGTGGGCGCTCATCACCGCGCGGCTGCCGGCGGCGATCGCGGCGCGGAACGGGGCGAGTTCGCGCTCCGGCAGGACCGAGGCGTCCGCGTCGATGCGGGGCAGGGCGTGGTGGGAGTCGGTCGCGGTGTCGCCGTGGCCCGGGAAGTGCTTGGTGCAGGCCGCCACGCCCGCCGACTGGAGACCGGTGACATAGGCGGCCGTGTGGCGGGCGACCAGGTCGGCGGAGGCGCCGAAGGAGCGGACGCCGATCACGGGATTGGACGGGTTCGAGTTCACGTCCGCCGACGGGGCCCAGTTGAGGTTCACCCCGCAGGCGGCGAGGCGGCGGCCGAGTTCGAAGGCGACCTCGCGGGTGAGGTCCACGTCGTCGACCGCGCCCAGGGCGTGGTTGCCGGGGAAGCTGGAGCCGGTCCGCACCTCCAGGCGCGTGACGTCGCCGCCCTCCTCGTCGATCGCGACCAGGACGTCGTCGCGTTCGGCACGCAACTGGGCGGTCAGGGCGGAGAGTTGCTCGGGCGAGGCGATGTTGCGGCCGAACAGGCCCACTGAGGCCAGGCCCTCGCCCAGGCGGCGCAGCAGCCAGTCGGGGGCGGTGGTGCCGGTGAAGCCGGGCTGGAGGACCGTGAGCGCGTCGCGCGTGAGGGTGTCGGTGCCCTTGGCGAAAGTCGTCATCGGGTGGCGTTATCCCTTCACCGCGCCGGCCGTCAGACCATTGACGGCCCTGCGCTGCAGGAAGACGAAGAGGATCAGGATCGGGACGGCGAAGAGGGAGGACGCCGCCATGGTCGCGCCCCAGTCGTTGCCGAAGGCGGTCTGGAAGCTGGACAGCCACAGGGGCAGGGTCTGGGCCTCCGCCTCCTTGTTCAGGACCAGGACCAGCGGGAACTCGTTCCAGGCGGTGATGAAGCCGAAGAGCGAGGTGGACATCAGGCCGGGCGCGAGCAGCGGCAGGATCACCTTGCGGAAGGCCTGCGCGCGGGTGCAGCCGTCGACCATCGCCGCCTCCTCCAGGTCCTTGGGCACCGCGGCGACGAAGCCGCGCAGCGTCAGGATCGTGAAGGGCAGGATCATCATCATGTAGAAGACGGTCAGCGGGACCAGGCTGTTCAGCATGGACGCGTCCCGCACGATCATGTACATCGCGATGATCATGACCTCCCAGGGCGCCATCTGGGCCAGCATGAACCCGATGATGAAGCCCCGGCGGCCCTTGAACCGCATCCGGGCGAGCGCGAAGGCGCCGGCCAGGGCGACGGCGAGGGACAGGACGACCGCGCAGACCGTGACGATCAGCGAGTTGGTGACGTACGTCCAGAAGTGGTCGACGCCCGTGGCGGTCTTGAAGTGCTCCAGGGTGATGTGGGTCGGGAACCAGACCGGGTTCTCCGAGATGATGTCGCCGGTCGGCTTGAAGGCCGTGGCGAACATCCAGTACACGGGGAAGACGAAGCCGACGAACAGGACGACGGCCGTGGCGTTGGGCCAGATGCGGCTGAACAGCGAGCGCTTCACAGCTCGTCCTCCTCTTGCTTGAGCACGATCCGCAGGTAGTACGCGGTGATGACCAGCAGGATCAGGATGGTCAGGACGGCGATCGCGGCGCCCATGCCGTAGTGCTGGTTGCCGACGCCCTCGATGTAGGCGTAGACGGGCAGGATCTCGGTGAGCCGGTCGGGGCCGCCGCCGTTGATGGTGAAGACCTGCACGAACGCCTTGAAGATCCAGATGACCTCCAGGAAGGTCGTGGCGTAGAGGAAGGGGCGCAGGAAGGGAAGCGTCACGGTCGTGAAGCTCTTCCAGGCGCCCGCGCCGTCCAGGGCCGCGGCCTCGTAGAGCTCGCCGGGGATCGTGGTCGTGGCGGCGTACAGGTTGATGGCGACGAACGGGATCGACTGCCAGACGATCAGCACGGTCACGACGAAGAACGTCGACAGCTGGCTGCTGGTCCAGCTGTAGTCGGCCATCGAGTGCCAACCGAGCTTGTCCAGGACCCAGTTGACGACGCCGAAGCGCTGGGCGAAGAGCCACTGGTAGACGGTGGTCGCGGCGACCACGGGCATCGCCCAGGCCAGCACGAGCCCGATCAGCAGCGTGACCCGCATCCGCTTGCCGAGGCGGGCCAGGAGGAGGCCGACCAGGGCGCCGAGGAGCATGGTCAGGACGACGTTGACGGCCGTGAACAGGATCGAGCGGCCGGTGACGCGCCAGAAGTCCTCGCCGGTCAGGGCCTGCTTGTAGTTGTCGATGCCGTTCCACTCGGTGACATGCTGGATCAGCTGTCCCATGTTGAGGTTCTGGAACGACAGCAGGAGGTCCTTCAGCAGCGGCCAGCCGAGCAGCAGCACGGTGGCCGCGCAGGCGGGCAGCAGCAGGAGGTACGGGGCGAGCGCGCCCGCGCGGGAGGCGGGCCGCTGCGCACCGGGCCCCCGCTGGTCCACTTTCGTCACGTCCACCGGACCGGAGGGCGGCCGTTCGGTCTGCACGGTCATGCTCGCGTCTCTCTACTCGACCTACCGGAAAGCGGGGCGGGGACCGTCGCCGGCCCCCGCCCCGTCGCCCTTACTGCTGCTGGGCGAGGCGCTTGTTGAACTCGCTCTCGACCTGCTTGGCGGCCTCGGCCGGCGTCTTGCCGTTGAGGACGGCGGTCATGTACGTCTTGACCGGGTTGGGGGCGTTCTCGACCGCGGCCCACTCGGGGATCAGCGGCGTGGTGCCACCACCGGCGGCGGCCGGCGCGGCGGCCTCGGCGACGGCATTGCCCGTCAGGTTGCTCTGCAGCGACTCCTTGTTGGGGATGACGCCGTTGAGCTTGGCCAGCTCGCCCTCGTACTTGTCGGACAGGGCGATCTTCAGGAACTCCTTGGCGAGCGCCTGCTTCTTGCTGCCCGCGGCGACCGCGAGGTTGGAACCGCCGAGGAAGACGCCCTCGGGCTTGTCGGCCGTGGCACCGGGGATGGTGAAGTAGCCGATGTCCGACTCGATCTTCTTGTTGGCGGCGATGGCCGTGCCGGCCTCCCAGCCCATGCCGATGAAGGCACCGACGTTGCCCTTGGCGAAGACCTCGGCCTGCTGCGGGGTGGCCTCGTCCTTGTCCTTGGGGGCCTTGGACAGGGCCTGGAACTTCTTGTAGGTCTCGATGGCGGCGGCGACCTTCGGGTCGGCCAGGTTGGAGACGTACTTGTCGCCGTCCTTCTTCACCAGCTCGGCGCCCTCACCGATGGTGAGACCGACGAAGTGGTACCAGTTCTGACCGGGCAGGTAGATCGGCTCGGCCTTCGTCTTGTCGCCGATCTGCTTGAGGTCGGCGTAGAACTCGTCCCGGGTCTTCGGGGTGTCCTTGATGCCGGCGTCGGCCCAGACCTTCTTGTTGTAGATGACGACGCGGTTGGCGAAGTACCAGGGCGCCGCGTACTGCTTGCCGTCGTAGATCGAGGACTTGTTCAGGGACTCGGTCCAGTCGGCGCCGATCGTCGACTTGAGGTCGGCGAGGTCGGCGAGGCCGCCGGTCTTGGCGTAGGCCGGGGTCTGGGTGTTGCCGATCTCGAAGACGTCCGGCGGGTTCTCCTCGGACAGGGCGGTGGTCAGCTTCTGCTGGATGCCGTTCCACTGCTGGATCTCGAACTTGACCTTGGCCTTGGTCTTCTTCTCGAAGGCGGCCTGCACGTCCTTCTGCCACTGGTCCGGCGAGGAGCCGTCCATGACCCAGACGGTGAGGGTCTGGCCGGCGTAACCGTCCGCCCCCGCCTTGTCACCACTGTCGCCGTCGTCGCCCCCACACGCCGCGACGGAGACCAACATGGCCGCGACACCGATCGCGGTAATCAGCTTGCGTTTCACGCCATCCTCCTCAGGATGCCCACACCCCCCGCCCACGAAGCTGGGGCCCTGGACCAATGGTGTAGACCAGTACCGGGAGCTTGGACCAGACCACGGGGCCTGTCAAGAGTGTCCGAATAGCCTCTGACCAGCCGTTATCCGACCTACATATGCAGGAACCTTTAAGTAAGAAGCCAGCGAAAACAGCGCCGCCGGAGTACTGTCTTCCACTAGACCACTTGAGGCTGTGGACTAGACCAACAGAGTCGGCGACGGTATACAGAGGGGATCACGATGCGACCCGCATCCGGAGCCGGGAAGGCAGAGGCATGAGCACCGAGGTCAGCAGCGCGGAGAACGAGGGTGGGGCGACCGTCCGAACCGCGCGCGTGCCCAAGTACTACCGCCTGAAGAAGCACCTGCTCGACATGACCGAGACCCAGGCGCCCGGCACCCCCGTCCCGCCCGAGCGCACGCTCGCGGCCGAGTTCGACACCTCACGCACCACCGTGCGCCAGGCCCTCCAGGAACTCGTCGTCGAGGGCCGCCTCGAACGCATCCAGGGCAAGGGCACGTTCGTCGCCAAGCCCAAGGTCTCGCAGGCGCTGCAACTCACCTCTTACACCGAGGACATGCGCGCGCAGGGTCTCGAACCCACCTCGCAGCTCCTCGACATCGGCTACATCACCGCCGACGACCGCCTCGCCGAGCTCCTCGACATCACCGCCGGCGGCCGGGTGCTGCGCATCGAGCGGCTGCGCATGGCGAACGGCGAGCCGATGGCCATCGAGACGACCCACCTGAGCGCCAAGCGCTTCCCGGCCCTGCGCCGCTCCCTGGTCAAGTACACGTCCCTCTACACGGCGTTGGCCGAGGTCTACGACGTCCATCTCGCCGAGGCCGAGGAGACCATCGAGACCTCCCTGGCCACCCCGCGCGAGGCCGGCCTGCTCGGCACCGACGTCGGCCTGCCGATGCTGATGCTGTCCCGCCACTCCTTCGACAAGGACGGCGAGCCGGTGGAGTGGGTGCGGTCGGTGTACCGGGGTGACCGGTACAAGTTCGTGGCGAGGCTGAAGCGCCCCATCGACTAGTGCCGCTGGTGTAGCGCAACTGCCGCTCCTGCTCTACGGTCCTCCCGTCTCCGTATGGACGGGAGGACCGCCCTGTGCGTACCGCGAACGTCCGAACCACCGTCATCTGGACCCTCGTCGGGCTGGTCGGAGCCACCGGCTGGGCCGTGCTCGCGCTCGCCCGCGGCGAGGACGTCTCCGCCGCCTGGATGGTCGCCGCCGCCCTCGGCTCGTACGCGATCGCCTATCGCTTCTACGCCAAGTTCATCGCCCACAAGGTCCTCAAGGTCGACCGGACCCGGGCCACCCCGGCCGAGCGCCTGGACAACGGCATCGACTTCCACCCCACGGACCGACGCGTCCTGCTCGGCCACCACTTCGCCGCGATCGCCGGCGCCGGACCGCTCGTCGGCCCCGTACTGGCCGCGCAGATGGGCTACTTGCCCGGCACGATCTGGATCATCGCGGGCGTCGTCTTCGCCGGGGCCGTGCAGGACATGGTGGTGCTGTTCTTCTCCACCCGCCGCGACGGACGCTCCCTCGGCCAGATGGCCCGCGAGGAGATCGGCCCGTTCGGCGGCGCGGCGGCCCTCATCGCCGCCTTCGCCATCATGATCATCCTGCTCGGGGTGCTGGCGCTGGTCATCGTCAACGCCCTCGCCCAGTCCCCCTGGGGCACCTTCTCCATCGCGATGACGATCCCGATCGCCCTGCTCATGGGCTTCTATCTGCGCGTCCTGCGCCCCGGCCGGGTCAGCGAGGTCTCGCTCATCGGCGTCGCCCTGCTGCTGCTCGCGCTGGTCGCGGGGCGCTGGGTGGCGGAGTCGTCCTGGGCCGACACCTTCACGCTCGCGCCCTCGACCCTGGTCGTCTGGCTGGTGGCGTACGGCTTCATCGCCTCGATCCTGCCGGTGTGGATGCTCCTCGCACCCCGCGACTACCTCTCCACCTTCATGAAGATCGGCACGATCCTCCTGCTGGCGCTGGGCGTCGTGATCGCGCTGCCCACGCTGAGGATGGACGCGGTGACGGACTTCGCCTCGCGCGGCAACGGCCCTGTCTTCGCCGGGTCGTTGTTCCCCTTCGTCTTCATCACCATCGCGTGCGGGGCGCTGTCCGGCTTCCACTCGCTCATTTCGAGCGGCACCACGCCCAAGATGATCCAGAAGGAGACGCAGGTCCGGATGATCGGCTACGGCTCCATGCTGATGGAGTCGTCGGTGGCCGTGATGGCGCTGATCGCGGCCAGCATCATCGACCCGGGCCTGTACTTCGCGATGAACGCGCCCTCCGGGGCCATCGGCACCACCGTGCAGGAAGCGTCCCGGGTGGTCACCGGCTGGGGCTACTCCATCTCGCCCGACGACCTGGCCCGTGCCGCCGAACGCGTCGAGGAGTCAAGCCTGTTGTCGCGCACCGGCGGCGCGCCCACGCTCGCCATCGGGGTCTCGGAGATCTTCTCGAAGGTCACCGGCGGGAGCCTGCGCGCCTTCTGGTACCACTTCGCGATCATGTTCGAGGCGCTGTTCATCCTGACCGCGCTGGACGCCGGTACCCGGGTCGGCCGGTTCATGCTCCAGGACATGCTGGGCAACGTCATCAAGCCCTTCAAGAACGTGAGTTGGAGGCCCGGACTCGTCATCACCAGCGCGCTCGTGTGCGGGCTGTGGGGGTACTTCCTCTGGGTGGGCGTCCACGAACCGCTCGGCGGGATCAACCAGCTCTTCCCGGTCTTCGGCATCTCCAACCAGCTGCTGGCCGCCGTCGCCCTGGCCGTCTGCACCACGCTGCTGGTGAAGTCCGGACGCCTCAAGTGGGCCTGGATCACCGGCATCCCGCTCGTCTGGGACGCCACCGTCACCCTCACCGCGAGCTGGCAGAAGGTGTTCTCCGACGACCCCAAGGTGGGGTTCTTCGAGCAGCGGTCGGTCTTCCAGGACGCCATCGACCGGGGTGAGGTCCTGCCGCCCGCCAAGACCATGGACGACATGCACACCGTGGTCACCAACTCCACGGTCGACGGCGTCCTCACCGCGGTCCTCGCCCTGCTGATCGTGGTGGTGATCGCCGACGCGCTGAGAGTCTGTGTACGGCACGTACGGCGGCCGGCCCTCTCCACGCTGAGCGAGGCGCCGTACGTCGAGTCCCGACTCGTCGCCCCGGACGGGCTGTTCCCGACGCAGGACGAGAAGGAGGAGGCGCGGCGTGCGGTCGGCACTGCGGCGGGCCCTTAGCGGTCTGCGCTGGTACGTACGGGAGTTGACCGACGAGTCGGCCTACGACCGCTATGTCGCGCACGTCCGCCGGGACCACCCGCAGGCGGACGTGCCGACCCGGCGGGAGTTCGAACGCATGCGGACGGACCGGCAGGAGGCGGATCCGCGCCAGGGTCTCCGCTGCTGTTGAAGGCGGATTCCAGCGGCCGTTGACACCGATGTCGGACCTTCACCGAATCGACATACCGATATGCGGACGAGGTCTTCCACTCCTGTCACACCGTGACCTAGATTGCCTGCGCGTTACACGGTGATCAGTGATGAGGGGATCGGAGCCGCCGCATGTCATCAGAATCGCCCGAGGCCGGACCACCGGTGGTGACACCCGTCCGGGTGGTCATCGCCCTCTGCCTCTTCGCGCCCTTCGTGGCGATGCTGTGGGTGGGGTCGTACGCGAAGGTCGACCCGGCCTTCATCGGCATCCCGTTCTTCTACTGGTACCAGATGCTGTGGGTGCTCCTCTCCACCGCGCTGACGATGACCGCGTACAAGCTGTGGCAGCGTGACCAGCGCGCCCGTCGTGGAGGTACCAAGTGAACGACGGCGTGAACGGCGTCGCGCTCGGCGTCTTCATCTTCTTCTTCCTGGCCGTCACGGTCATGGGCTTCCTCGCCGCGCGCTGGCGCAAGGCCGAGAACGAGCACAGCCTCGACGAATGGGGCCTGGGCGGGCGGTCGTTCGGCACCTGGGTCACCTGGTTCCTGCTCGGCGGCGACCTCTACACGGCGTACACCTTCGTCGCCGTCCCCGCGGCCATCTACGCGGCGGGCGCGGCCGGCTTCTTCGCCGTGCCGTACACGATCCTCGTGTATCCGCTGATCTTCACCTTCCTGCCCCGCCTCTGGTCGGTCTCGCACAAGCACGGCTATGTGACGACCTCCGACTTCGTGCGCGGCCGCTTCGGCTCCAAGGGGCTGTCGCTCGCGGTCGCCGTCACCGGCATCCTCGCGACGATGCCGTACATCGCCCTCCAACTCGTGGGCATCCAGGCGGTCCTGGACGTCATGGGCGTCGGCGGCGGCGAGGACACCAACTGGTTCGTGAAGGACCTGCCGCTCCTCATCGCCTTCGGTGTGCTGGCGGCGTACACCTACTCGTCCGGCCTGCGTGCCCCCGCGCTGATCGCGTTCGTGAAGGACACGCTGATCTACATCGTCATCGCGGTGGCGATCATCTACATCCCGATCAAGCTGGGCGGGTTCGACGAGGTCTTCGGCGCGGCGAGCGAGAAGTACACGGCGGCCAAGGCGGGCGGACTGGTCCCCCTGGAGGCGGGCCAGTGGACGTACGCCACGCTGGCGTTGGGCTCCGCGCTCGCGCTCTTCATGTACCCGCACTCGATCACCGCGACGCTCTCCTCCCGCAGCCGTGAGGTGATCCGCCGCAACACCACGATCCTGCCGCTGTACTCGCTGATGCTCGGCCTGCTGGCCCTGCTCGGCTTCATGGCGATCGCGGCCGGGGTCAAGGTCACCAACCCGCAGCTGGCGATCCCGCAGCTCTTCGAGGACATGTTCCCGGACTGGTTCGCGGGCGTGGCCTTCGCGGCGATCGGCATCGGCGCGCTGGTCCCGGCGGCGATCATGTCCATCGCGGCGGCGAATCTCTTCACCCGCAACATCTACAAGGACTTCATCAAGCCGGACGCGACCCCGCAGCAGGAGACCAAGGTCTCCAAGCTGGTGTCCCTGCTGGTCAAGGTCGGCGCACTGGTCTTCGTCCTCACCATGGACAAGACGGTCGCCATCAACTTCCAGCTGCTGGGCGGCATCTGGATCCTCCAGACCTTCCCCGCGCTGGTCGGCGGCCTGTTCACCCGCTGGTTCCACCGCTGGGCGCTGCTCGCCGGCTGGGCGGTCGGCATGATCTACGGCACGGTCGCCGCGTACGGCGTCGCCTCGCCGACGCAGAAGCACTTCGGCGGCTCCGCGAAGGAGATCCCCGGCATCGGCGAGATCGGCTACATCGGCCTGACGGCGTTCGTCCTGAACGTGGTGGTCACGGTGGTCCTGACGTTCGTCCTGAAGGCCTTCAAGGCCCCCGAGGGCATCGACGAGACCAGCCCGGAGGACTACACGGCGGACGCAGGGGACCCCGGTGTTCAGGTGGAGCTTCCGCCCGCCACTGCAGGGGCGTCGCACTGACGCCCTAGGGGGCGCGGGGAACTGCGCGACCAGCCACGAAGCACCCGCAGCGGGCCGCCGACAGCAAGACGAACGGCGGCCCGCTTTTCCTGCACACTCATCTCCATGGACATAGAGATCCGTGCAGCAGAACCCACCGAATACGACGAACTCGGCGAGATCACGGCCCAGGCCTACATCCAGGACAACCTCCTCGCCTTCGGCGAGAGCGACTGGTACCTCGCCGAACTGAGAGACGTCGCCAAGCGGGCGGCCGCTGCCGAGGTGCTCGTCGCCACCCAGGGCGACCTCCTCCTCGGCACCGTCACCTACGTCCCCTCGACCGGCGGCGCCATGGCGGAACTCTCCCGCCCCGGCGAATCGGAGATCCGCATGCTGGCCGTGACCCCGGAGGCCCGCGGAAGAGGCGCCGGACAAGCCCTCGTGCAGGCCTGTGTCGACCGCGCCAGGGCCGCCGGTGACACCGGCATGGTCCTGTCGACCCAGCCCGTCATGCGCGCGGCCCACCGCATCTACGAGCGTCTCGGCTTCGTCCGCGCTCCCCACCGCGACTGGCAGCCGATCCCGGGCGACGAGTTCACGCTTCTCACCTATGAGTTGACGCTCTGAAGTCACTGCGACACAACATCTAGGGGTGCCACTCGAACCCGGCACAAGATGTATGCTCATGCTCGCTGTCGCCGCAGGGGAATCCGGTGCGAATCCGGAACTGTCCCGCAACGGTGTACTTGTGCATGCCTTGTGCGTGTACGGGAGTCAGTCCGAGGACCTGTCGACAGCGTGCCCAGGCCGCCGTGGCCCGGGTGCCATGACGTCCGGGCCTCGCGGAGTGGGCCGGTGGACGCGACGCCGCGTGCGCTCGTGCTGCCCCCTGCCCTCCGCCAGGCCCCCGTGCCGAGCGAGGGAGAGCCCCCACGTGACCATCGCGCCAGCCGATCCGGCTTCAGCGGTCCAGGCGGAGAACGACGGTCCCGGTACCGCCCTGTTGCGGACCTTGACCGAGCTGACCGCCGACCTGCCCGACGCCGACCCCGGACGGGTCGCCGCCGCCGCGCTGCGCGGCCGGTCCGCGAAGGCCGACGAGGCGGAGCTGCGCGAGCTGGCCACCGAGGCCGCCGCCGGACTCATCTCCGAGGACCCCGCCTACTCCCGGCTGGCCGCCCGGCTGCTGACCATCAGCATCGCCGCCGAGGCCGCCTCCCAGGGCGTCACGTCCTTCACCGAGTCGGTCGAGGTCGGCCACCGCGAGGGCCTGGTCGCCGACCGCACCGCGGAGTTCGTACGGGTGCACGCCGCACGGCTCGACGCGCTGATCGACCCGGCCGGCGACGACCGCTTCGGCTACTTCGGGCTCCGCACCCTGCACAGCCGCTACCTCCTCCGGCACCCGATCACCCGCCAGGTCATCGAGACGCCCCAGCACTTCATGCTGCGCGTGGCGGCAGGCCTCGCCGAGGACGACACCACCCGCGCCCTGGACGAAGTCGCCGCGCTCTACGGGCTCATGAGCCGCCTCGACTACCTGCCGTCCTCCCCCACGCTGTTCAACTCCGGCACCCGGCACCCCCAGATGTCGTCCTGCTACCTCCTCGACTCCCCGCTGGACGAGCTGGACTCCATCTACGACCGCTACCACCAGGTCGCCCGGCTCTCCAAGCACGCCGGTGGCATCGGACTGTCGTACTCCCGCATCCGCAGCCGCGGTTCGCTGATCCGGGGCACCAACGGGCACTCCAACGGCATCGTGCCGTTCCTGAAGACGCTGGACGCCTCGGTGGCCGCGGTGAACCAGGGCGGCCGGCGCAAGGGAGCCGCGGCCGTCTATCTGGAGACCTGGCACTCCGACATCGAGGAGTTCCTGGAGCTGCGCGACAACACCGGTGAGGACGCCCGGCGTACGCACAACCTGAACCTCGCGCACTGGATCCCGGACGAGTTCATGCGCCGCGTGAACGCCGACGCCCAGTGGTCGCTGTTCTCCCCGGCCGACGTGCCCGAGCTGGTCGACCTGTGGGGCGAGGAGTTCGACGCCGTGTACCGCAAGGCGGAGGCAGCGGGCCTCGCCAAGAAGACGATCCCGGCGCGTGACCTGTACGGCCGGATGATGCGCACCCTCGCGCAGACCGGCAACGGCTGGATGACCTTCAAGGACGCCGCCAACCGCACCGCCAACCAGACGGCGCTGCCCGGCCATGTCGTCCACTCCTCCAACCTCTGCACGGAGATCCTGGAGGTCACGGACGACGGCGAGACGGCGGTCTGCAACCTGGGTTCGGTGAACCTGGGCGCGTTCGTCGACCCGGCGACCGGCGACCTCGACTGGGAGCGGCTCGACGCCACCGTCCGTACCGCCGTCACCTTCCTCGACCGCGTGGTGGACATCAACTTCTACCCGACCGAGCAGGCCGGCCGCTCCAACGCCAAGTGGCGTCCCGTGGGCCTCGGCGCGATGGGTCTCCAGGACGTCTTCTTCAAGCTGCGGCTGCCCTTCGACTCGCCGGAGGCCAAGGCCCTCTCCACGCGGATCGCCGAGCGCATCATGCTCGCCGCGTACGAGGCCTCCACCGACCTCGCCGAGCGCAACGGCCCGCTCCCGGCGTGGGAGAAGACCCGTACCGCCCGGGGCGTCCTGCACCCCGACCACTACGACGTGGACCTCACCTGGCCGGAGCGCTGGGCGGCGCTGCGCGCGCGGATGGCCACCACGGGTCTGCGCAACTCCCTGCTCCTGGCCATCGCGCCCACCGCCACCATCGCCTCGATCGCGGGCGTGTACGAGTGCATCGAGCCGCAGGTCTCCAACCTCTTCAAGCGCGAGACCCTGTCCGGCGAGTTCCTCCAGGTCAACTCCTACCTGGTGGCCGAGCTGAAGAAGCTCGGCGTGTGGGACGCGCAGACCCGGGAGGCGCTGCGCGAGTCCAACGGCTCGGTGCAGGGCTTCACCTGGGTGCCGCAGGACGTCCGCGACCTGTACCGCACGGCGTGGGAGATCCCGCAGCGCGGCCTGATCGACATGGCCGCCGCCCGTACCCCGTTCCTGGACCAGTCGCAGTCGCTGAACCTGTTCCTGGAGACGCCGACCATCGGCAAGCTCTCCTCGATGTACGCGTACGCCTGGAAGCAGGGCCTGAAGACGACGTACTACCTGCGCTCGCGCCCGGCGACGAGGATCGCCCGCGCGGCCCAGGCCACCGTCCCCGTACAGCAGGCCGCCGACCCCGAGGCCGTCGCCTGCTCCCTTGAGAACCCCGAGTCCTGCGAGGCCTGCCAGTAATGACCAGCGAAGCCAAGAACCTTCTCGACCCGGGCTTCGAGCTGACCCTCCGCCCCATGCGCTACCCGGACTTCTACGAGCGCTACCGGGACGCGATCAAGAACACCTGGACCGTCGAGGAGGTCGACCTCCACTCGGACGTCGCCGACCTGGCGAAGCTGTCCCCGGAGGAACAGCACCTGATCGGCCGGCTGGTCGCGTTCTTCGCGACGGGTGACTCGATCGTGGCGAACAACCTGGTGCTGACCCTCTACAAGCACATCAACTCCCCCGAGGCGCGCCTGTATCTCTCCAGGCAGCTCTTCGAGGAGGCGGTGCACGTCCAGTTCTATCTGACGCTCCTCGACACCTACCTCCCCGATCCGGAGGACCGGACGGCGGCGTTCGCGGCGGTGGAGAACATCCCGTCCATCCGCGAGAAGGCCGAGTTCTGCTTCAAGTGGATCAACGAGGTCGAGAAGCTGGACCGCCTGGAGTCGCAGGCCGACCGCCGCCGCTTCCTGCTCAACCTGATCTGCTTCGCCGCGTGCATCGAGGGCCTGTTCTTCTACGGTGCCTTCGCCTACGTCTACTGGTTCCGCAGCCGGGGTCTGCTGCACGGCCTGGCCACCGGCACCAACTGGGTGTTCCGCGACGAGACCATGCACATGAGCTTCGCCTTCGACGTGGTCGACACCGTCCGCAAGGAGGAGCCGGAGCTCTTCGACGACCGGCTCCAGCAGCAGGTCACGGACATGATGCGGGAGGCGGTCGAGGCGGAGCTCCAGTTCGGCCGGGACCTGTGCGGTGACGGGCTGCCGGGCATGAACACCGACTCGATGCGCCAGTACCTGGAGTGCGTCGCCGACCAGCGCCTGACCCGCCTGGGCTTCGCCCCGGTGTACGGCTCGGAGAACCCGTTCTCCTTCATGGAGCTCCAGGGCGTCCAGGAACTGACGAACTTCTTCGAGCGCCGCCCGTCCGCGTACCAGGTGGCCGTGGAGGGCACGGTCGACCTGGACGAGGACTTCTAGGACGGGATCCGTGCGGGCGCGTGGTACGTCTCATCACTGAGGAGGCCATGCCATGCGCCGTACGACATTCGCCCCTGCCGCACTGCTGACGCTCGTGCTGGCCGGGTGCGGCAGCCAGGCCGGCAGCGAAGGGGACGGCGGCAGCGACACGGTGTCGCCGTCGTCCTCCCCCTCCTGCACGACAGCTTCGGAGCTGAACGCGTCCGCCAGCGGCGACACGGTGTGCCTGGCAGTCGGCGACACGATCCGGGTCGGCCTGGACGGCACCAAGTCCCGCCCCTGGAAGCCGGTCACCACCGAGGGCACCGGCCTGGAAGCCGTCAACAGCGGCTTCGTCTTGCTGCCCGGGGACGCGAACGCCGCGTTCCGCGCGGAGTCCGAGGGTCACGTCCGGCTCAGTTCGTCCCGCCCGCTGTGCGCCGCCGACTCCGGCCGGGTCGCCTGCCAGGGGGTTCAGGAGTGGTGGGTCACCGTGGTGGTGAAGTAGCGGCGCCGCGGCTCGGCCTGCGGTTCGGCGCTCTTCGCGCGGCGGCCCTGTTCGGCCTCCCTGAGCTCGCGGTCGATGCGCAGGTCGCGGACGACGCCGATCACCGCGGGGGCGACCAGCAGGACGAGGAGTCCGAGAACGAACAGCATTCCGATCAGTCCTTCTGTCTGTGCGGTAGTCATGACACCACTCTCGCGCTGGACACTCCTTACCAACAGTGGCAGCACTGCCGCACACCCTCGAATTACTGCCATCTCTGAGGCACACTGGAAACATGCTGAAGAACGTGGCCGCTGTCCTGCTCGACGGAGTGCACCCCTTCGAACTCGGGGTCGTCTGCGAGGTGTTCGGCATCGATCGCAGTGACGAGGGGCTCCCGACGTACGACTTCGCCGTCGCCTCGGCAGAGGGGCCGACGCTCGGTACCCATGTCGGCGGGCTCAGCGTCTCCACGCCCTACGGCCTGGAGCGGCTGGAGGAGGCCGACCTCATCGCCGTACCGGCGGGGGCGGACTACGTCGTGCGCGACTATCCGCCCGAGCTGCTCGACGCCCTGCGCCGGGCCGCCGACCGGGGCGCCCGTGTCCTCAGCGTCTGTTCCGGCGTCTTCGTGCTCGGGGCCGCCGGGCTGCTCGACGGGCGGCGGTGCAGCGTGCACTGGAGGCAGGCCCGCGAGCTCGCCCTGCGTTACCCCCGGGCGATCATCGAGCCCGACGTGCTCTACGTCGACGAGGACCCCGTGATCACCTCCGCCGGCACCGCCGCCGGCATCGACGCCTGTCTGCACATCGTGCGGAAGGAACAGGGCACCGAGATCGCCAACAAGATCGCCCGCCGGATGGTCGTCCCGCCGCACCGGGACGGCGGGCAGGCGCAGTACATCGAGCGACCGCTGCCGAAGGACCCCTGCGACACCGTCGGCGAGGTCCTCGTCTGGATGGAGGAGCATCTCGACGAGGAGGTCACCGTCGAGCAGCTCGCCGAGCGCGCGCACATGTCGCCGCGCACCTTCGCCCGCCGCTTCCAGCAGGAGACCGGGACCACGCCCTACCGCTGGGTCCTGCGGCAACGCGTGCTGCTCGCCCAGCGGCTGCTGGAAGGGACGGACGAGACGGTGGACGCGGTCGCGGGCCGAACGGGGTTCGGCACCGCGGCCGCACTGCGCCACCAGTTCGTACGGGCGCTCGGGACCACTCCGAACGCCTATCGCAGGACGTTCAGGGGCCCGGAAGCGGCCTGATCAGCGCGCGACCGGCCGCAGCAGCAGCTTGTGCGGACGGAGCGTGATGCCGACCCGGGTCCCGTCGTCCGACCCCGGCACCTGCTCGAAGCGGTACTTCGTGGCGAGCGCCGCCGTGATCAGCGACAGCTGCGCCATCGAGAAGTGGTCGCTCGGGCACTTGCGGTTGCCGACGCTGAAGGGGCTCATGGCGTATTTCGGCACCTCCTTGACCCGTTCCGGAAGCCAGCGGTCGGGGTCGAACTCCAGGCTGCCCTTGTACGACTTCGGGTCGCGCTGCACCGCGTACGGGCTGTAGACGATGTCCGCACCGGCCGGAATGCGATAGCCACCGAGTTCCGTGTCGGTGACCGCGCGGCGCGTCAATATCCACACCGCGGGACGCAAACGCATCGCCTCGACGACGACATTGTTGGTGTGCCGCAGCGAGCGAACGTCGTCGAATGCGACAGGACGGCCGCCGGTTACGGATTCGACCTCGTCGCGCACCCTGTCCGCGTGTTCCGGATGTTCCGCGAGGACTTGGAGCAGCCACATGATCGTGGACGCCACCGTTTCGCTGCCCGGGGTGACTATGGCGACGACCTGGTCGTGGATCTCCTGTTCCCCGATGGGATCGCCATTGTCGTCCTTCGCCTCCAGCAATGCCGTCAGCAAATCGTCCGGCTTTTGACCAGATGCGCGGCGCTCGGCGATGATCTCGTCGACGAGGAGATGCAAATCGGCCAGCGCCGCGTTGAATTTCCGGTTGGGCGGCAGCGGCAGGTTGTAGAGCGGCCCGAGAGGGACGACCATCCGCCGGTACATCCCGCGGAAGACGGTGGCGAGGGCGACGCACAGCCGCTCCGCGCGTTCGTCCATGAAGTCGCCGCGCAGCAGACAGCGGGCGGCGATGCGGACGGCGACCCGGAAGGACTCGGTGGTGCAGTCGATGGTCTCGCCGGGCTGCCAGCGCTCGGTGAGCGCGTGCGCCTCCTCCTCCATGATCGGCCCGTACCCGGGGATCGCGTCGAGCCGGAAGGCGGGCTGGATGGTGCGCCGCTGACGCCGGTGCCGCGGGCCGTTGGCGGTGGCCACGCCCTCCTTGCCGAGCAGGGCCTCCAGGGACTCCCACAGCGGCCCGGCGATGACGAAGTCGGGGTTGAGCGCGAGGGCTCCGGTGAGGTCCGGTGTGGTGGGCGCGTACACCTCCTTGGGGCCCAGCTTGAGGCGTACGACGTCGCCGTGGTCGCGCAGCTGGGACATGAAGGCCAGCGGGTCGCGCAGCAGCTTCAGGCCGTGGCCCAGGAACGGGACGCCACCGCCCGCGAGGGGTGCTTCACGCAGCCCGGACTCCGGGGTCATCGGGGCTTCGGGCCGTACGGACTCGACGGTCATTGCTCACCTGCCGCTTCGTTGTTGACGTACGGGGGCGTGGACCGGTCGTCCCAGCTGTCGACCGTGTACCGGCCGGACTCGTGGTGGAACCAGTAGACGGTGCTGAACCAGTTGCGCATATTGCCGACGCAGGCCCGCACGGTGTGGCTCAGCTCTTTTCCGCGGACCGTTCCGTCGGCGAGCGATTCCGCGAACCGTAAGGCGTCGTTCTCGGCGACGAGAAAATCGTCGATGCATTCCTCGACGCGTCGCCTGACTTCTCGGACCGCCTGTTTGAGGCTCAGCCCCTCGTGTTTGATGAGGCTTATCCCGAGATTGTGGACCTCGTCGCCCGCTATTTCCTTGGGGAGTGAGCAGAGGTCGTTGTACCAGGCGGCGAATTCCTGGCTCAGCAATGCCGCCCGCCGATAGGCCGGGTGTTTCCGTACCCGGTCCGGGAGTTCCCGGCCGGCACTCGGTTCCAGGAGATCCGTCCAGATCCAGTGCGCAAAGGTGAGGCGGCGCAGCGCGAGGTATTCCTCGACGGACGGCACGACGCCTTCGGTGCGGTTGTGGAATTCGCGGTCGTACGCCTCGATCACTTCGTGGAAGTGCCGGGCGAAGCGGGCGTTCCACGTCCGCGGCAGGAACGAGTAGAGCCGCACCATGCTGTCGGCGAACCCGGCGACCAGCGGATCTTCGTGGTGCAGATGGTCCCTGGGGGTGTCGAGGGCCGCGTGCAGCCGGAACCTGAGCTGCCGCCAGGCCTCGGCCCGGCCGTGGACGATGTCGCGGTCGTGCCGGTCGTCCCAGACGAAGAACCACGCGCTGTAGTCCGCTATCGCCTGGAGGACCTCGTCGGGGGCGCCGAGGTAGTAGCCCGCCATGAGGTCCGTGTAGCAAAGACCGTCGGCATATTCCTCCACCTTGTCCGCCGGCATGAGCCGCTTTTCCAGCAGCCAGGTGCGCGTCTTCTCCTGGAGCTGGGGCCAATACGGGTGGAGTTGCCGGGGAAACGCCGCCTCGATCACCGGGAGAGAGAGCGACGGTGGGACCGCGACCGCTGTCGGTGTCGATGTGGTGCCGTGTGAGAAAGCATGCACGAACTAACCCCTCTCAGCCGCCAGTTGCGCACGCCCCTCCCGCTGAACCGGGCGTGCGCCGTTGCGTATCCCCGCCCTTCCCATTCAGCACCACAACTGACCGGTCTGGGAACGGATTTGCACCATTCACTACCCCACAGTGCCGAGAATCTCCCCTTGCGTGACTGATTCTGGATCAGTAAGGGAGCACAAGCGATCGAACGTGCGACGGACAGGCGAACGGCGTCTGTTCAGGGCGGGGTTCCTGAACAGACGCCGTACGTACGGGACTTGTGGGGCCTGGTGGGTCTCAGTCGTTGGCGACCACGGGGTAGCGGGGCTCGTTCTCGGCCATCTGCCGCAGCGCGTCCTTGCGTTCGCGCTTGGACAGCCGGTCGATGTAGAGGTACCCGTACAGGTGATCGGTCTCGTGCTGCAAACACCGAGCGAAGTACCCGGTGCCGCGCACCTTGATCGGGTTGCCCTTCTCGTCCTGCCCGGTCACCTCGGCGTAGTCGGGGCGGGCGAGCGGCGCGTACGCGGTCGGCACCGACAGGCAGCCCTCGTTGCTGTCGTCCAGGCGGCGCTTCTCGGCGGGCAGGTCGACGAGCTTGGGGTTGCAGACGACACCGACGTGCCGGGTGCCCTCGTCGTCCATGCAGTCGTAGACGAAGACCTTCAGATCGACGCCGATCTGGTTGGCGGCCAGGCCCACGCCCTCGGCGGTGCGCTGCGAGGCGAACATGTCCGCGACCAGCTGGTCCAGCTCGGCGCCGAAGTCGGTGACGTCCTTGCACTCCTTGTGCAGGACGGGGTTCCCGACGACGGTGATGGGCCGCGAGGTGCCGCGCTCACGCCAGCCGTTCTCGCGCTCCTCGGCGTCCTGGGTGTCGATGACGAAACCCTCGTCGTCCACGGGAAGCACGCCCGCGTGCTGCTGATCGGTGTCCTGCTGCGCCATGACCGACGATGCCTTCCTAAACCAAAACAGGGGGTTGATGCTGATACAGGGTACGGCGAGGTTCAGCAGACCTCTTCAAGATCACGCCAGTCCCGGGAGTCAGGGCTGTCGGCGACCCACCCGTCCAACAACCCCCGAACCAGCGAAGCCGGCGCCGCGACACCACACTCCCGCTCCGGCACCCACAGCTGTCCATCGGTCCGATGCCCCAGCGGCCCGGGATGCCCCGGCTCACTGTGGTCGTGCGGATCCAGATGCTCCCCGTCACCCTCGTCCGACGGCATCCGCGACTCCGAGCACATCCGACACAGCAACCGCACCGACGAAGACCAGTCCTCCGCGGCGAACCCCGCGTCAGCGGCAAGCTGCTCCAGCGCGTCCCGGTCCGCCTCGGTGGCCGCCTCCAGCAGCACCACCCACGTCGGCACCGGCGAAGGCGCCCACAGCTCGATCTCGTCGAAGACGGGATAGGAGTGCCCGGCGGCAGTCGTCCGCTCCCCGTGCGGCACCCCGTCGTGCAGCACGACCTCACCCCACCGCCGACCGGACGACGGCAGCGGGATGGACAGCACCTCGATGCGCGCGGGGTCGAGACGCCGGCCCCAGACCACTTCCGCCTCGCCCTCCGGAGACAGCCGTACGGCCGCACTGCCGAGGTCCATGCCGACCGGCTCACCGGAGTCGGCCGCCCCGCCCGGCACCCGCAGCCCGTACGCCTGCCAGGCCCGCCGGGCCAGCGGCCAGTCCTGCAGCGCGGTCGCCGCGATGCCGACGTTCCACCAGTCGGGTGCGCCGGCCTCCCGGTCGAGGAGGGCGACGGCACGCAGCCCCGCCGCCCGCGCCTGCTCCCAGTCGTGCCGGAACTTGTGCAGCAGGGCGAGGTTGAACCAGGACTCGGACAGCCACGGTTCCAGATCGGCGGCGCGCGTCAGCAGCGCGCCCGCGTCCTCGTACCGGCCGTCGCCGATCAGCGTGAACGCGCGGTCGGTGGCCTGCCGCCAGGAGGCGGAGGGCCGGTGCCGTCCTTTGCCGAAGATCCTCACGATTCCCGCCTGCCAGTTGCCCTCAGTGACCTCGCCACTGCCCCCGGAATCCCTCTCCTTCGCATCCAACCACGTGCGGCTGGAAGGGCGCTCATTACCCATGGGTTACCCAGCCCGGGGCAGGGTCAGACAGTCTCGCGCCAGTACCCTGGCCAGCGCCTCCACCACCTCCGGCGCATGCTCCCCCGCAGTCGCGAGGCGTAGTTCCTCCAGTGCGGTGAGAGGCCCGCCGGGCCCGGCGTCCCGCGCCTTCTCCTCGTACGCGTTCACCGTCCGTACGATCCGGGCGGCGACCGGCTGCTGCCGGTACGGGTCGGCCTGCCGCTCCACGACCACGGCGACCGCCCCGTCCACCCCGGTCTGCCGTACGACGGCCCCGCCGAGCAGCGCGATGCGCCGCTGCTCCTCGGCGGGCAGGGTGGCGGTGGCCCCGGCCGGTACCGGGTCGACGAGGCTGAGCTGTCCGATGTCGTGCATCAGGGCGGCGTACTCCAGGACGGTGAGATCGCGCCCGGACAGCCCCAGGTCCCGGCCGACGGCCCGGCTGAGGGCGGCGACGCGGCGGGCGTGTCCGGCGGGGGTGTATCCGGCGATCTCGGTGGCGCGGGCGAGGGAGGCGATGGTCTGCCGGTAGGTGGTGCGGACGGCGGCGTAGCGCCGGAAGGACAGCTGGGTGAGCAGCAGCGGCACGCAGAACACCGGCAGCGCCCACAGACCGACGACGGCGACCGCGAGCGCCATGACGGCGCCGGTCGCGCAGACGGCGGAGCCGATGCCGAGCAGCGCCCGCAGCTCGTCGCGGAGCAGCGGGCCGAAGGGCCAGCGGGTGCGGGAGTGCCGCAGGGCCGCGGCGAGCACGGCGTCGCACAGCGCGGTGAGGGCGAGCAGCGCGAGCAGCAGCAGCGCGTACGCCGGTCCGCCCCAGGCGGTGAACACGCCCTGGTTGTAGAGGGGTTGGAAGCAGACGGCGGCGAAGCCGGTGCTGAGCACGCGCCGCGCGAGATGGTCCGGGGTCCGTCCGTCGCCGCGCCAGATGTGCGGCACGCTGCCCAGCAGCCCGGCCGCGACGACGACGGTGACCACCTGGGCGACCCCGTGCTGCGTGGCCCGCCCGGCGTCCGCGCCGAGCAGCGCGTACGACAGCGCCCCCGCGGCCCCAAGCGGCGCGGCCTCCCTGACCTGGGCGCCGGTCCACCGGGTCAGCTCACCGACGACGATCAGCAGCCCGAAGGCGAGTGCGGCGCCCCGCTCGGCCAGGCCGGTCCAGCAGGTGACGGCGAGGGAGACGGCGGCGACGAGGACGGCGGAGCCGTGGACGAGGGTCAGCAGAACCGGTGGGCGCCCCGCTCTGCTATCCGTACCTCGGACTGTGGTCGGCACAACCGGTGAGCGCCCCGGCGTCATGGCCGTACCCCGGACCGGTTGCCCACCGGCCGCCGGGGCCCCGGCACCCGCGTGGTCTCGTCCGCGGTGACCGCGGGATGCCAGCCGTGCCGCCCCAGCGCCCGGACGAGCGCGGTCACCATCCGCGGGTCGAACTGCGTCCCCGCGCACCGCTCCAGCTCCTCCAGCGCGGTGCCCACGGGCCGGGCCCTGCTGTAGGAGCGGGTGGACGTCATCGCGTCGAAGGCGTCGGCGACCGCCACCACCCGCGCCGACTCGGGGATCTGCGCCCCGACCAGCCCGTACGGGTACCCGCTGCCGTCCAGCCGTTCGTGATGGTGCAGGACGGCGGCGCGCGCCTCCCCCAGGAAGGAGATGCCCCGCACCATCTCGTGCCCGTACTCCGGGTGCAGCTCGATGATCCGGCGTTCCTCGGGCGTCAGCGGCCCGTCCTTGCGCAGCAGCCGCGTCGGGACGCCCAGCTTGCCCACGTCGTGCAGGATGCCGGCGAAGCGGAGGACCTCGATGCGGCCCTCGTCCATGCCGAGCTCGCGGGCGATCATCATCGAGGCCTGGCCGACGCGTTCGCTGTGCCCGCGCGTGTACTCGTCCTTGATGTCGACGGCCTGGACCAGCGCCCGGATGGTGGCCTGGTGGGCGGCCCGCTCCCGGTGGTACTGCGCGAACGCCCACCAGGACACGCACATCGGCAGCAGGACGAGCAGCGCGGCGACGGGCCCGTACGGGCTGCGCCACAGGACGGCCATCATGAGGCCGGCGAGTCCGTGGACGGCGATCGGCGCGAGGGATCGTACGAACAGCCCCTGCCAGGCCGCGCGGGCCGGCACTCCTTCGGCGAGCGCCAGGATGCCGCCGTCCAGGGCGGTCAGCAGCAGGCAGAAGACGACGACGGCCGCCCCCGCCGGGACGAGCGCATAGGGAAAGTCTGAGTCGACGACGGCGTCCCGGCCGCCCAGCGCCCAGTGCACGCGGGACGCGGCCCAGGCGGCGACGGCGAGTTGGGACGCCCGCCAGATCCTCCGCAGCAGGCGGGGCCGGCGCGCGACCGGAGCCAGCAGCGCCCCCGGCACCGCGACGAGCGCGGCGGCGGGCGGCGGCAGCAGGAAGGCCCCGGCGAGCAGCACGGGATAGAAGGAGCCGGTGAGCCGCTCGCCGCCGGCGTAGAGGACGGCGAGCAGGGCCACGGCCCACCACGGGGCGCGTACCGACGGCAGCAGATGCAGGCAGTACAGCGCGGCGAGGGCCACGCCCGCGACGTACACATGTGCCCGTGCGGGTACCGCCTCCATACACCCCTCCCCGGGCACGCGCTTCCAGCAGGCGAGCCTAGGGCGGTGAGGGGGAGGTCCGCGGGCTTATGACCCGCGGATTAGCACGTTCGAGTGACGGCCGTGCGTTCAGGATTCCTGCGGCGCGGCCGGTGCGGCGGCGACGTCGTGGTCCGGCACGGCCTGCCCGGTACGGATCAGGTCGAGCCGCCCGAGCACCTTGGCGCGCAGGTCCGTGGGGACGTCGTCATGGCCGCAGCAGCGCTTGACCAGCTTCTTCACGGCCTCTTCGAGCCCGTACTTCTCCAGGCACGGAGAGCACTCCGTGAAGTGCTGCTTGAACTTGTCGCGGTCGACGTCCGGCATCTCGCTGTCGAGGAACTCGTAGAGATGGTCGAGTACCTCACTGCAGTCCGTCTCGTGCGGCTCTCCGCAGCTCATGAGCCCGAACCTTTCGCTTCGTTCGACTCTCCGGCGCCGGCCGGGACGAGTCCGCGCTCACGCGCGTAGTCCTCCAGCATGCCGCGCAGTTGACGGCGGCCCCGGTGCAGCCGGGACATCACCGTACCGATGGGTGTCCCCATGATGTCCGCGATCTCCTTGTAGGCAAAGCCCTCAACGTCCGCCAGATAGACGGCGATGCGGAATTCCTCGGGGATCGCCTGGAGTGCTTCCTTCACGTCCGAGTCGGGCAGGTGGTCCAGCGCCTGCGACTCGGCGGAGCGCAGACCGGTCGACATGTGCGACTCGGCGCGCGCCAGCTGCCAGTCCTCGATCTCCTCGGCCGCGGAGCGCTGGGGTTCACGCTGCTTCTTGCGGTACGAGTTGATGAACGTGTTGGTCAGGATCCGGTACAGCCAGGCCTTCAGGTTGGTGCCCTCGCGGAACTGGTGGAAGGACGCGTACGCCTTGGCGTAGGTCTCCTGCACCAGGTCCTCGGCGTCGGCCGGGTTGCGCGTCATCCGCAGGGCGGCCGAGTACATCTGGTCGAGGAATTCGAGCGCGTCCCGCTCGAAGCGCGCGCTGCGCTCCGCGGTGGATTCCTTGCCGGTCTCCACGCTCGTGCCCTGGCCCTCGGGCTGCTCCGCCTGGCCGTGATCGGTCCCTGCGTCGGTACCGGGAACCGGACCCACCTCCTCAAGTTTCTGGGCAGCACCGAAGCCGATGCCACCAGAATCGGAGGATAGACGACTACCCGTCCCCGCCGCGCCTCCAATAGGCGTGGTCTTGCCCGCGTGCAGCACCGTCCAGTCCAGGTCAGTGCGGCTGCTGCGGGTCGGGCAGAAGGTCGAACCCATGCGGCGGACTTCCTCTCCTCAGACGTGTGAGCACTTCTGTCCGGCTCAACAGAGGTCCGCCGCGCAACATTCCCGGCTCTTTACCTCAGTGACTGGACCCACTTCACGACCGCGTCCGTGATCACCGTCACGGCCTCGTCCTGACCGATCTCCGCCCGCTTCGGCACGGCGAACCCATGATCGCCGTACGGCACCTCGACCAGCTCGTAACTGCCACCGGCCGGGAACTCCTCCGGCTTCCCGAAGGGGTCGTTGCCTCCTTGTACGACGAGCGTGGGCACCCCGGCCCCGAGCAGCTCCTCGGCACGCGACTTCTCCGGCTTGCCCGGCGGATGCAGCGGGAAGCTGAGGGCGAGGACCGCGGCGGCGCCCAGCTCCACGGCCGTACGACAGGCGACCCGGGCCCCGGCACTGCGTCCGCCGGAGACGACCGGGAGCCCCGGCTTCGCGACCGCGGGCCAGATCCCGCGCCACCCGATGTCGAGGGTCCCGGGCGCGGGCGCCAGCTTCTTCCCGGCCACCCGCCAGGGCTGCTCGACGAGGGCGACGGTCACGCCCTGGCCGGGAAGGGTGTGCGCGAGGGCCTGAAGGTCCCGCGCCTCGATGCCACCGCCCGCCCCGTGGCTGACGGCGAGCACGAGCCGCGCCTTCTTCGTGGCCTGGTGCCAGGTGATGCGGGCGTCCCCGGCGTCGGTGCTGACGATCTCAGTGGTGGTCACGTCAGAAGAGTGTGCCCTCCTCGGGCCCGTCCAGCTCCTTCAGCAGCTCCGGCCCGTTGTTGCGGACGTTGCTGACCGCGGTGGAGACGGGATAGGCGCGCATGAGGCCGGGCGGGGGCGGCGCGAGCAGGGAGCGCAGGTCCTCGACATCCGTACGGGACGGGTCGAGCCAGGAGTCCCAGCGGTCCGGGGTGAGCATCAGCGGCATCCGGGGGTGGATGTCGGCGAGGGCGCGCGGTCCGTCGGCCGGGGCCACGGCGAGCGGGCCGGTCTCCGCCTCGGTGGTGATCACCGAGCAGGTCACCCACCAGGCCTGCGGATGGTCGTCGGGCAGGGTCTTGTCCCGCCAGAACTCGTACAGCCCGGCCATCGCGAACACCGATCCGTCGGCCGGCAGCACGAAGTACGGCTGCTTGCGCGGCCGCTTCTTCTTCCCCTCGACCTCCAACTCCCGCTCGGCGGCAGCGGTGACCCACTCGTAGTAGCCGTCGGCGGGGATGATGCAGCGGCGCGAGGAGAAGGCGCGCTTGTAGGAGGGCTTCTCGTGCACGGTCTCCGCCCGGGCGTTGATCATCCGGGCACCGCCCTCGGGCGTCTTGGACCAGCTCGGCACCAGTCCCCACCTGAGCTTGCGCAGCTGCCGAACCGGCTTCGGATCGTCGGCGTCCTTAAGAGGACGGTCGAGGACGGCGTAGACCTCCTTGGTCGGGGCCACGTTGTAGTCGGGGGCCAGGGTTTCCTCGGGCTCCCTCCCCCAGTGGCTCGAATCCGCTCGCCCTGGGGGGACCCCCAGCTCGATCTCAAAGATTCCTGCGAGATCCTCGGGCCTACGACTCGCTGCATACCGTCCGCACATACGTGCCACACTGCCAGACTCCGTACAAGGAGAGGGAGCCACCGCCGAACATGGACACCAGTACCGCGTCCTCTCTCTGGGACGAGCTCGTCGGGACTCAGCCCGACCCCGACCTCTGGGTGGTTCTCGCCACCATGGCCGCGGCGCTCGCCATAGTCGTCCCGCACACCCTGTGGCGTATCTCCCGCAACGCCATCACCATCGCCCACGAGGGCGGTCACGGCCTGGTCGCCCTGCTCACCGGCCGCACGCTGACCGGCATACGGCTGCACTCCGACACCAGCGGCCTGACCGTCAGCAAGGGCAAGCCGTACGGCATCGGCATGATCCTCACCGCCTCCGCCGGCTACACCGCGCCCCCGCTGCTGGGCCTCGGCGGCGCCGCCCTCCTCGCCGCGGGCCGCATCACCCTCCTCCTGTGGGTGGCCACGGCTCTCCTGGTGGCGATGCTGGTGATGATCCGCAACGCGTACGGCGCCCTGACGGTGATCCTCACGGGCGGCACGTTCGTGGTGGTGTCGTGGCTGGCGGGGCCTCAGGTGCAGGCGGCTTTCGCCTACGCGGTCGTGTGGTTCTTGTTGCTCGGTGGAGTTCGACCGGCGTTCGAGTTGCAGGCGAAGCGGGCCCGGGGAGGCGCAGGCGACTCGGACGCGGACCAGCTGTCGAGGCTGACGCATGTACCGGCGGGCCTGTGGTTGTTCCTGTTCCACGCGGTGAGCCTGTGTTCTCTGATAGGTGGCGGCAGGTGGTTGCTGGAGGTGTGATGCAGCCCCGAAGGGGCGCATCACTGGGGCGCGGGGACTGCGCGACCAGCCACAACGCTGCCGCACCCGAAACTCAACCCCCTACTAGAGTGGGCTCATGGCTTTGAACCCCTCAGAAACCGCCCTCTGGCCCGCCCCCCACGCAAGCGGAGCCGTCGACGCAACGGTCCACGTCCCGGGGTCCAAGTCCGTCACCAACCGCGCCCTGGTCCTCGCGGCCCTCGCCTCGGAGCCCGGCTGGCTGCGCCGCCCCCTCCGCTCCCGCGACACCCTCCTCATGGCCTCCGCGCTCCGCGAGATGGGCGTAGGCATCGAAGAAGGCGTCGGCCCCGACGGCACCGGCGAGACCTGGCGCGTACTCCCCGCCGGCCTCCGCGGCCCCGCCACGGTGAACGTCGGCAACGCCGGCACCGTCATGCGCTTCCTGCCCCCCGTCGCCGCCCTCGCCGACGGCCCGGTCCGTTTCGACGGCGACCCCCGGTCGTACGAGCGCCCCCTGAACGGCGTCATCGACGCCCTCCGCGCCCTCGGCGCCCGGATCGACGACGACGGCCGTGGCGCGCTGCCGCTGACGGTCCACGGCGGAGGCGCGCTGGACGGCGGCCCGGTGGAGATCGACGCGTCGAGCTCGTCCCAGTTCGTGAGCGCGCTGCTGCTCTCCGGCCCGCGCTTCAACCAGGGCGTCGAGGTCCGCCACATCGGCGCCAGCCTGCCCTCCCTCCCCCACATCCGTATGACCGTCGACATGCTGCGCGCGGTCGGCGCCCAGGTCGACACCCCGGAGTCGGGCGGCGAGCCGAACGTCTGGCGGGTGACGCCGGGCGCGCTGCTCGGCCGCGATCTGACCATCGAGCCGGACCTCTCCAACGCCCAGCCGTTCCTGGCGGCGGCCCTGGTGACCGGCGGCAAGGTCGTCATCCCGGACTGGCCGGCCCGTACCACGCAGCCCGGTGACAAGCTGCGGGAGATCTTCACCGAGATGGGCGGTTCCTGTGAACTCACCGAGTACGGGCTGGTGTTCACCGGCTCGGGTGCGATCCACGGCATCGACGTCGACCTGAGCGAGGTCGGCGAGCTGACCCCGGGCATCGCGGCGGTCGCCGCCCTCGCCGACTCCCCCTCGACCCTGCGCGGCGTGGCCCACCTCCGCCTGCACGAGACGGACCGGCTGGCCGCGCTCACCAAGGAGATCAACGAACTCGGCGGTGACGTCACCGAGACCGCCGACGGCCTCCACATCCGCCCGCGCGCCCTGCACGGCGGCATCTTCCACACCTACGAGGACCACCGCATGGCGACGGCCGGCGCGATCATCGGCCTCGCGGTCGAGGGCGTCCAGATCGAGAACGTGGCGACGACGGCCAAGACGCTGCCGGACTTCCCGGAGTTGTGGACCGGGATGCTCGGGGCATAGGGACCACCGCCATGCGCCGCTACGGCAAGCACACCGACGAGGACGACATCCGCTCCCGCCCCAACCGCAAGGGCAACCGGCCGCGTACGAACATCCGCCCCAAGCACGAGGACGCGGCCGAGGGCATGGTCCTCACCGTCGACCGGGGCCGGCTGACCTGTCTGGTCGAGGACCGGATCGTGATGGCGATGAAGGCCCGCGAGCTGGGTCGCAAGGCCGCGATCGTCGGTGACCGGGTCGCCATCGTCGGTGATCTCTCCGGTCAGAAGGACACCCTGGCCCGGATCGTGCGCATCGAGCCGCGCAGCTCGGTGCTGCGCCGCACGGCGGACGACGACGACCCGTACGAGCGGGTGGTCGTCGCCAACGCCGACCAGCTGGCCATCGTCACCGCCCTCGCCGACCCCGAGCCGCGCCCGCGGCTCATCGACCGCTGCCTGGTCGCGGCGTACGACGGCGGCCTGGAACCGCTCCTGGTCCTGACGAAGTCGGACCTCGCCCCGCCCGACAAGCTCCTGGAGCTGTACGGCGACCTCGACATCCCCTACGTCGTCACCAGCCGCGAGGAGCTGGAGAACGGCGACGCGGCGGACCGGGTGCGCGAGCAGCTCGACGGCAAGATCACGGCGTTCGTCGGCCACTCCGGCGTCGGCAAGACGACCCTGGTGAACGCGCTGGTGCCGGTGGAGCGGCGGCGCCTGACCGGTCATGTGAACGCGGTGACCGGCCGCGGCCGGCACACCACGACCTCGGCGCTGGCGCTGCCCCTGGACGGCGACGACGGCTGGGTGATCGACACTCCGGGCGTCCGGTCGTTCGGCCTGCACCACGTGGACCCGTCCCGGGTGATCCACGCGTTCCCGGACCTGGAACCGGGAACCGAGGGCTGCCCGCGCGCGTGCAGTCACGACGAACCGGACTGCGCGCTCGACCAGTGGGTGGCGGACGGCCACGCGGACCCCGCCCGCCTCTACTCACTGCGCCGGCTGCTGGCCACGCGTGAGCGCAAGGAAGGCGACTGACCTCCGCGTTGTTTGTGAGTCCACGAGTCCGGTAAGTGCATAATCGCACCGAGCCGGACCGGCCGGACCTACGGGAGGACAGCACATGGCGTGGCTGCTGGTGGTGGTGGCCGGGTTGCTCGAGACCGGATTCGCCGTGTGTCTGAAACTCTCCCACGGCTTCACCCGGCTCTGGCCCACGGTCGCGTTCTGCATCTTCGCCCTCGGCAGCTTCGGTCTGCTGACGCTCTCACTGAGGAAGCTCGACGTGGGACCGGCGTACGCGGTGTGGACGGGCATCGGCGCGGCGGGCACCGCCATCTACGGCATGATCTTCCTCGGCGACCTGGTCTCGACCCTGAAGCTCGTCTCGATCAGCTTCGTCATCGTGGGCGTGATCGGCCTCCAGCTGTCGGGCTCGGCGCACTGATCACCGCTGTTCAGACCGGCTGCCGGTGCAGCGCGGCGCGCACCAGGTCGGTGACGCCGCCCTCCCCCGGCGGAGCCGACACGCAGGAGATCGCGAGCCGTACGGCGAGTTCGCAGGAACGGGCCAGCTCGGCGGTGTCCGGCTTGGCCGTACCTGCCTCCAGCTGTCGGGCTCGGCGCACTGATCACCGCTGTTCAGACCGGCTGCCGGTGCAGCGCGGCGCGCACCAGGTCGGTGACGCCGCCCTCCCCCGGCGGGGCCGACACGCAGGAGATCGCGAGCCGTACGGCGAGTTCGCAGGAACGGGCCAGCTCGGCGGTGTCCGGCTTGGCCGTACCGGGTCCGCCCAGCACCGCCACGGCACGGTCGCGCACGAGCGCCACGAAGTCGCCGGGCGATGGCAGCGGGCCGTCGGCCCGGCGCTGTGCCGGTACCGCGGAGGAGGACGGGACCGCGGTCAGCGTCGGCGTGGGCAGCCGCTCGCTCCAGCAGCCGGTGAGCATGGCCCGTACGAGCGCGTTCTCGCGGGCCGTGGCGGCCGTCCACTCGGCGGTGGCGGTCAGCCGCTCACGGGGGTCGGTGTGGGTGGCGAGGGCGCGTTCGACGCCGGCGAGGTAGCCGTCGGCCTCCCTTCTGACGAGGGCGCGGGCCAGGCCTTCCTTGCTCCCGAACTCGTTGTACAGCGTCTGCCGGGACACTCCGGCCGCCGCGGCGACGTCCACCATCCGCACGGCGGACCACGGCCGGCGCACCAGCGCCGTGTAAGCGGCGTCCAGAAGGGATTCCCTCGCTGCAGGCATCATCGCCTCCTAGGGGCGAGCGGCTCTGCGCCCAGATTTGACGCGCGTGAAGGCACTGTCAAGGGTTCGCGGACGCGCCCGGGGGCGCGCACGCGGTGAATGCCTGCCTGGCTGTCCACACTCCGGCCCCTGTAGCCCCGTACCACCCCCGGCAGATACCGTTCGTCGCATGCCGGACTACCTCGACGACCTCCGCTTCGCCCATGTCCTCGCCGACGCGGCCGACGCAGCCACCATGGGCCGCTTCAAGGCCCTCGACCTCAAGGTCGAGACGAAGCCGGACATGACCCCGGTGAGCGAGGCGGACAAGGCCGCGGAGGACTTGATCCGCACCCAGTTGCAGCGCGCCCGTCCGCGCGACGCGATCCTGGGCGAGGAGTACGGCGTCCAGGGCACCGGCCCTCGCCGCTGGGTCGTGGACCCGATCGACGGCACCAAGAACTACGTCCGCGGCGTCCCCGTCTGGGCCACGCTGATCTCCCTGATGGAGGCGGGCGAAGGCGGCTTCCAGCCGGTCGTCGGCGTGGTCTCCGCCCCCGCGCTGGGCCGCCGCTGGTGGGCCGCGAAGGGCCACGGCGCCTTCACCGGCCGCAGTCTCTCCTCGGCCTCCCGGCTGCACGTCTCCCAGGTCGGCAAGCTCTCCGACGCGTCCTTCGCGTACTCCTCGCTGAGCGGCTGGGAGGACCAGGGCCGGCTGGACGGCTTCCTGGACCTGACCCGAGAGGTGTGGCGCACGCGCGCGTACGGCGACTTCTGGCCCTACATGCTGGTCGCCGAGGGTGCCGTCGACATCTGCGCCGAGCCCGAGCTCTCCCTGTGGGACATGGCCGCCAACGCGATCATCGTCACCGAGGCCGGCGGCAGCTTCACCGGCCTGGACGGCCGCCCGGGCCCGCACAGCGGCAACGCGGCCGCGTCGAACGGGCTGCTCCACGACGAGCTGCTGGGTTATCTGAACGAGCGGTACTGATCGTTCCCCACCGCCGCAGCGAAAAGCGCAGATGAGCGCGCACGCCCTCAATTGGCCGCGCGCGCCCCCTTGTTGACCCGCGCTTTACCTGCGACTCTGAGAGCACCCTCATTTGTGAACTTGTGAACCACTGAACAATCCCGGTGGTTCCCCAGGAGGTGACTCCGCACCCATGCTCGTCCGAGACGCCATGAGCACCGTCGTCCTCACCATCGGCCCCACCCACACCCTGCGCCAGGCAGCCGCCCTGATGTCCGCCCGCCGCGTCGGCGCGGCGGTGGTCCTCGACCCCGACGGCACCGGCATCGGCATCCTCACCGAACGGGACGTCCTCAACGCCGTGGGCCTGGGCCAGAATCCGGACACCGAGCCCACCCACGCCCACACCACCACCGACGTCGTCTTCGCGACGCCGTCCTGGACCCTGGAGGAGGCGGCGCGGGCGATGGCCCACGGCGGCTTCCGCCACCTCATCGTCCTGGACCGGGACGAGCCCGTCGGCATCGTCTCGGTGCGCGACATCATCCGCTGCTGGGCACCGGCACGACAGCAGATGACCCTGTCCCACTGAGGCCAGATTAGACGAAGTCTAAAATCACACCCATTCGCGACCTGGTCCCCTTCTGTTAGGCTTTCGCGTATGAGTGACCTTCTGGAACGGCTGCGCGGACGTGGATGGCGGATGACCGCGCAGCGGCGCGTCGTGGCCGAGGTCCTCGACGGCGAACACGTCCACCTGACGGCCGACGAGGTCCACTCCCGGGCCGTCGCCAAGCTGCCCGAGATCTCCCGGGCCACCGTCTACAACACGCTGGGCGAGCTGGTCTCGCTCGGCGAGGTCCTCGAGGTCGCCACCGACAAGCGCGCCAAGCGCTACGACCCCAACGCGCACCGTCCGCACCATCACCTGGTCTGCGCCCAGTGCGGCGCGATCAAGGACGTCCACCCCAGCGGCAACCCGCTGGCCGACCTCCCCGACTCCGAGCGCTTCGGCTTCAAGGTCTCGGACGTCGAGGTGACGTACCGCGGCATCTGCCCCAACTGCGCGGCGGCGTAAGCAAGCCCGTCCGAAGCCCCGGTGCCCGTGTGGCACCGGGGCTTTGTGCTGCTCCTTGTGTGGGCGCGGAGTGGGGGTGTCGGAGTGCGGGTGTCGCACGAAGATATGACGGTCCGTCAGATTCAGGAAACACCCGTGGGAGATCCGCACCCGGAACCCACCGCCGAGAACCGGCCCTCACCGCATCCGAAACTCCACGCCACCGCCCTCACCCGCGCCTTCGGCCGCCCACCGCGCACGGTCGACGCCCTCGGCCTGTTGCGCCCGACCACGGGCACCCTGGAGATCCGCACCGCCACGCCCCGCCCGGCCGCCATGATCTTCCAGGACTACGGCATCTACGACTGGAAGACGGTCCGCGCCAACGTCCGCTTCGGCCTCGACGTCCAACGCGTCCCCCGCCGGGCGGCGAACGCCCGCGCCAACTCCTGGCCGGCCCGCCTGGGCCTGGCCGACTTCGCCGACGCCTACCCGGCCGCACTGTCGGGCGGCATGCGACAGCGCGTGGCGATCGCCAGGGCACTGGCCATGGAGCCCGAACTCCTGCTGATGGACGAACCTCCCCCACTACGCTGAACGGGCGTGGGAGATGCCCCCAGCGGCGCTCGACGCCCAACTCCGCGTGATCCTCCAGGACGAGCTGCTGGAGCTGACCCAAGCCCTGCGCACGACCACCCTGTTCATCACGCACAGCCTGGAGGAGGCGATCGTCCTCGGCGACCGGGTCCTGGTCATGCCCGCCCGGGCCGCGTCATCGCCGAACACCGCCCGACGTTCCCCCGCCCCCGCACCGGCGACATCCGCGACACCCCCGAATTCACGTCCCTGAAGAGCGCGTTGTGGGACCTGCTGCGCAAGGAGGCGGTACCGGCATGACGACGCTCGCCCCCGACCGTGAGTCGGTACTCGTCCGCGCCCCAGGCCCGCGGGAACTCCATCCCGTACGAACCCACCGCCGCCGCAGGGCCGTGGAACTGTCCCTCGCTGCGGCCGTCCCCCTCGCCCTCGTCCTCCTGTGGCAACTGGCCGCGGACCAGGCCTGGATCGACGCCCGTGTCTACCCGGCCCCGTCCACGATCTTCGCGGACGGCTGGGACCGGGCCGCGGCGGGCGATCTGTGGCCGGACGTGTGGGCCACCCTGAAACGCGTCCTCGCCGGCTACGTGCTGGGCACCGCGGCGGGCTGTGCGCTGGGCCTCCTGATGGGCCCCCTCTCCCTGATCCGGGCGGCCCTCGAACCCCTCCTGGGACGCCCTGTACGTGGTCCCGAAACTCGCCCTGCTCCCGGTCTTCCTGAACATGTTCGGCCTCGGCGAGGGCCCGCAGGTGGCGCTGGTGGCGACGGCCGTCTTCTTCTTCGTGTGGATCTCGACGATGTCCGCGGTCATGGCGATCCCCTCCGGCCACCGCGACGCCGGACAGGTCTTCGGCGCCTCCCCTTGGCAGATGTTCCGCCATGTCCTGCTCCCCGCGTCGTGTGCGTGACCGTGCTCGGTGTCGTCATCTCCGAACTGGTGCGTGTGGTAGGCCGGTTGTCTCCCCGACCCGGGAACCGGCCCGCTGCCAGCAGGGCGCGCCGCCCGCACAGCCCCTCACCGAGCCGCGCAAGGTGACCATCGCGACGGGCACGCTGAGCGCGGAGTACGTGGAGCCGCTGCAAGTGGCCCTGGACAAGGGCGAGTTCGAAAGGGAGGGCCTGGACGTCACCCTCAAGGTCCTCCCCACGCCGAAGTGAGTCGCGGGGAACTTCTCACCCGACCCGGCGTCCAAGAGCGGCCTGTGGGTGCGCTTGAAGGACGGCGAGACCGCGGACAGCGTGTCGATGGCCGACCGCAGGCTCGGCACGATGATCGGCAAGGGTTCCGTCATCGCGTACCCCATGGAGAAGGCCCTGGAGCGGCACGGCGGCGCCCTCGACGAGCACCTACCAGCAGCTCGGCTCCGCCGACGTCCTCACCGCCCTCCAGAACGGCGGCGTCGACTCCGCCTGGCTCCTCGACCCGGTGTGGCGCAAGGTCGACGACAAGCCGGACTACGCGTTCCTGGGCGGCAGCCGGCCGGTGAGCCGCTGGGCGGCCTGCTGTACGGCCGCAGCCTGCTCCAGGACGACGTGGACGCGGGGGTGGCGGTGCTGCGGGCGTACATCCGCACGGTGGACCGGTCCTTTTACGAAGAAGCGGTGGGCCACGCCCCGTGACATACACCGAGGGCCGGAACCCTTTCGGATTCCGGCCCTCGGCCTTCAGTAGCGGGGACAGGATTTGAACCTGCGACCTCTGGGTTATGAGCCCAGCGAGCTACCGAGCTGCTCCACCCCGCGTCGATGAACTGAACACTACGTCAAGGACAAGACCAGAGGCAAATCAATACCCATGGACCCCCAGCTGCGGCATCCGCCCCTCCGCCATAGCTGCCGCTTCGCCCCTCCGCCGGAGCCGCCGCTTCCCCCCTCTGTCCCCGCTGCGGCTTCGCCCCTCCGCCGGAGCTGCGGGCAGTCGTGCCGCTGGGGCGGCACGGGTGGGCGCAGCGGCACCCCGCACGCGCGGGCGAGCGACACGCCCCAACGGCACCCCCACCCAGCCGCACCCCAGCTCAGCGCCCCGTCAAGCCGACAGTTCCTCCCGCAACGCGTCCCGCAATCTGGCCGCCCGCTCCGAGACCTCCCCCGGCCCCAGCGACACCGCCCGATCAGCCCACCGCTGCCCCTCCGCCAGCTCGCCCCGACGCGCGTAGACCAGGGCCAACCGCAACGCCGCCCGCCCGTGCCCGGCGTCAGCGGCCCGCGTCCACCACACGGCCGCCTCGGGCTCACTCCCCTCCCGAGCCAGCAGCAGCCCGAGATTGAACGCGCCGTTCCGAGACCCGGCCTCCGCCGCCTCCCGGTACCACCGAGCCGCCTCCACGACATCGCCCCGAGCCGCCGCGAGCATCCCCACCCGCACCTGCGCCCGCCGATGCCCCTGAGAGGCCGCCCGCTCGTACCACTCCTCGCACTCGCTCTTGGTCAGATGCACGGACTCCCCCAGCTCGTGCGCCGGCGCGGGCGGCCGCCGCGCGTCCAGCACGGTCGCCAGCCGGTACGCCGCCTCCGCGCTGCCCCCGCCCGCGGCGCAGCGCAGATGCCGCTCGGCCTCCGGCTCGTCCCCGTCCCGCAGCCGCGCGATCCCGACCTGGAGCGCGGCCTCGGTGTGTCCGGCGGCGGCGGCGCGCTCGTACCACCGCAGCGCCACCGCCTCCTCGCCCCGCCCGGCGAAGAGGATGCCGAGGTTGAACGCGGCGTCCACGCTCCCGGCCTCGGCCGCCTTGGAGAACCACGGCTCGGCACCGGTCGCGTCCCCGACCTGGAGCAGCAGGATCGCCAGCGCGTTCGCCGCCTCCCGGTGCCCGGCGTACGCGGCCCGCCGGTACCACTGCTCGGCCTGTGCGGTCCGGCCCTGCTCTGCGCAGAGCAGCCCGAGGTTGTACGCGCCGTTCACGTCCCCGGCGTCCATCGCGGCGCGGTACCAGCGCTCGGCGGTCTGGGTCTCGCCCCGCTCGGCGTGCAGCGCGCCCAGCGCGTTGGCGGCGTTGCCGTCGCCGTCCTGCGCGGCCCGCAGCCACCACACGGCGGCGCTCTCGGTGTCCCCGGCGTCGCGCAGCAGGAACCCGAGCGCGCAGGCGGCCCGGGCCTCGCCGTCCTTGGCGGAGGTCAGGTACCAGCGCCCGGCCTCCTTGAGCTCGCCGCGCTTCTCCAGGATCGCGCCGAGATACAGCGCGGCCCGCTGATGTCCGCGCGCGGCGGCCTGCCGGTACCACTGCTCGGCCTCCGCGGCCTGCGCGACACCGTTGTCAGCCCCGTCGTCCCCCTCGTCGGCCACCTGTCGGTCGAGCGCGCGCGCGAGCCGGTACGCCGCCTCGCGGTGCCCTCGCTCGGCCGCGGCCCGCATCCAGTGGGCGGCCGAGGCGTCCCCGCGGTGCTCCATCAGGTCGGCGAGCGCGTACGCGCCCAGCGCGTGGCCCTGTTCGGCGGACTGCCGGAGCCAGTACTCGGCGGCGGGTTCGTCGCCGCGCTCGCGGTGGTGGCGGCCGAGCGCGTGCGCGGCCGCGGCGGAACCGGCGACGGCGGCGATCCGCCACCAGCCGGCCGCTTCGTCGGGGTAACCACGCTGATGGAGAAGGACACCCAGGTTGTTGGCGGCGGCGCGGTCACCGGCGGCGGTGGCGGCACGCAGTTGGGGTTCGGCTCCGTCGAGATCACCGCGGCGCAGCAGCATGGCCCCGAGGACGCTCATCGCCTCGACGTCGCCGGCTTCGGCGGCGAGTCGCTGACGCACTTCCTCAGCAGCCTCTTCGGCGCCCTCCACCGCCTCGTCACGGCCGGAGGGCTGCACAAATCGCCCTGTCTCGTACAGAGTTGCCTTGTCCCCCATAACATCCATCGTCGCACCACCTGCAACCTGGGTACACCTGGTATACCGCAGCCAGTGAGGTCACTTCAGCGTTTTGTCGACATGCCCACAGAGAGACAAGTCAAACACAGTTCCCCCAACTCCCCACGGCGGCACGACCATCACTCCCTGCGGCACACGCGTTCGTAGACCGTTCGCACATCACGAAGGCCCGGATCCTTGATCAGGATCCGGGCCTTCGTTTCAGTAGCGGGGACAGGATTTGAACCTGCGACCTCTGGGTTATGAGCCCAGCGAGCTACCGAGCTGCTCCACCCCGCGCCGTTGTGAAGCAACCGTATCACGGCGCGGGACGGTCATTCGATCAGCTGTTGATCAGCCGCTGGGACTGCTGCTCGGGCTCGGACTGGAGCTCGGCTTGGAACTCGGACCGGAGCTCGGACTCGCGCTGGGCTTCGGGGTGGTCTTGTCGGCCTTGGACTGCGCGTCCTCGGCCCGCTGGAGCGCGTCCTCCAGATCCTTCTGCGCCACGCCGTACGCCTCCCAGTCGCCCTTCTTCAGGGCTTCCTGGCCGTCCTCGAAGGCCTTCTGGGCGTCGTCCAGGGCCTGTTGGACCGTCGGGTTGTCGGAGCTGGGCGGCTTCGTGGTGCCCCCGCCGTCGTCCTCCGGCGGTGGGGTGGTGTTGCCCTCCGCCCCGAACACCTTGTTGAGCGCCTGATCGAGGGTGTCCTCGAAGGCGGTGTTGCCTCCGTAGGTCACCAACACCTTGCGCAGCAGCGGGTACTTCAGTCCACCACCGCGTACGTAGACCGGCTCCACGTAGAGCAGTCCTCCGTCGAGCGGCACCGTCAGCAGGTTGCCGTACTCCACCTTGGAGTCGCCTCTGTTGAGGAGGCTGATGGTCTCGGCGATGTTCTGCTCGGAGTTGAACTGGCTCTGTACCTGTTTGGGTCCCTGGACGGTGGTGTTCGTCGGCAGTTTCAGGATTCTGATCTTGCCGTAGTCGCTGGTGCCCGCCTCGGCGTCGACCGCCATGAACGCACTGAGGTTGTCCCGGCCGTTGGGCGTGAACGTCGTCGTGAGCGAGAACGCCTGTGCCTTCTGGTCGGGCATCTTCATGCTCAGGTAGTACGGCGGCACCGCGTCGCCCGAGGTGTTGGTCGGGTCGTCCGGCACCTGCCACACCTCGGAGCCGGACAGGAACGTCGTCGCGTCCTTCACGTGGTACCGGCTGAGCAGCTCGCGCTGGACCTTGAACAGGTCCTGCGGGTAGCGCAGATGGGCCATGAGCGACTGCGAGATCTCGCTCTTGTCCTTCACCGTGCCCGGGAACGCCTTCATCCAGGTCTTCAGGACCGGGTCCTGGGTGTCCCACTGGTAGAGCTTGACCTGTCCGGTGTACGCGTCGACGGTCGCCTTCACCGAGTTGCGGATGTAGTTGACCTGGTTCTGCTGGGCCACCACCGCGCGCGAGTTGTTCGTCGCGGTCAGCGAGTCGGCCGTGGTGTCACCGAGGGTCGTACGCGAGGAGTACGGGTAGCCGTTGGTCGTCGTGTACGCGTCGACGATCCACTGGATCTTGCCGTCGACGACCGCCGGGTAGGCGTCGCCGTCGATGGTCAGCCAGGGGGCGACCGCCTCGACGCGCTCCTTGGGGGTGCGGTTGTACAGAATCCGCGAACCCTCGCCGATCGCGCCGGAGTAGAGGATCTGCGGCTCGCTGAACGCCACCGCGTACGCGGCCCGGTTGATCGGGTTGGAGAGGTTGACCCCGCTCTTGCCGGTGTAGCTGAAGGTCTTCTCGCCGTTGTCGTCGGAGTAGTCGATCTCCTTCTGGGGACCGCCGACGATCGAGTACTCCGTGGTCTTCTCGCCGTAGTACACGCGCTGCTCGTACGTGCCGAGGTCGCCCTGCGACGGCAGGTTGGACTCGGTGAAGACCGGGCGGCCCTCGGAGTCGGCGTCGGTGCCCTTGGCGGCGACCACGCCGTAGCCGTGGGTGTAGCGGAAGTGGTCGTTGATCCAGTTGTTCTTCGGAATGCCGTTGAGGTTCAGCTCACGCAGACCGATGACCGTGTCCTGGTCCTTGCCGTCCTTGCTGTACCGGTCGACGTCCAGGTTGGTCGGGAACGCGTAGTAGTTCCTGATCTGCTGGAGCTGCTGGAACGTCGGGGAGACGACGTTCGGGTCCATGACACGGATGCTGGCCGCGTCGCCGACGTCGTCGCGCAGCTTGGTCTTGTCCTGGGTCTTCGACGTGCCCTCGTACTCATCGACCTGGGCGTCGTCGATGCCGTAGGCCTCGCGGGTCGCCTTGAGGTTCTTGGTGACGTACGGCGCTTCCTTGGCCTGCTCGTTCGGCTGGACCTGGAACTTCTGGACGATCGCCGGGTACAGGCCGCCGATGAGGATCGCGGAGAGCACCATCAGGCCGAAGCCGATGACCGGCAGCTGCCAGGTGCGCCGCCACAGGGTGGCGAAGAACAGCAGGGCGCAGATGACGGCGATGCAGAACAGGATCGTCTTGGCCGGCAGATAGGCGTTGGCGTCGACGTACCGAAGACCGGTCCAGTTGTCGGTCGCCTTGAAGTCGCTGGACTTCACCGCGAGGCCGTACCGGTCCAGCCAGTAGGCGACCGCCTTCAGGGCGACGAAGATACCCAGGAGCACCGACAGGTGCCCGGTCGCGGCGGCCGTGGCGCGCGCGCCCGGGGAGGTGATCCGCAGCCCGCCGTACAGGTAGTGGGTCAGCGCGGCGGCGATCACGGACAGGATCGCGGCGGCGAAGCCGAAGCCCAGCAGGAACCGGTACCAGGGCAGGTCGAAGGTGTAGAAGGAGATGTCGAGCTTGAACTGCGGGTCCTTCTCGTGGAAGGACACGCCGTTGACCCACATCAGCCAGGTCCGCCACTGGCTGGACGCCGAGGCGCCGGCGATGAGGCCGACCAGGGCCGTGATCCCCAGCAGCAGCCACCTCTTGTACGGCGCGATGCCCATGCGGTAGCGGTCGAGGTTCTGCTGCTCCATCGACATGGCGCTCAGCGGCGGCCGCAGCCGGTGCGCCAGCCAGATGTTGAACCCGACCGCCAGCGCCATCAGCAGACCGAAGACGAAGAACAGCCCGATCTTGGTCCACAGGGTGGTCGTGAACACGGACGAGTAGTTCACCGACCGGTACCAGAGCCAGTCGGTCCAGAACCCGGCGAACATCGTGAACGCCATGCCGAGCACGGCAAGCACGCCCAGCGTCATCAGCAGGGTCCGGACACGCCGGGACGGGCGGCCCACTCTCATCCGCGGCCCCGTGGGGCCTCCGCCGCGGTCCGGCATCTGGAAAGCCAAGGTGCGCACCTCGAAGTTCGCTGTTGGTCCATCAGGCCCGCGTGTTCACGGGCCGTCCGTGGGCCACGTGATCGTAGGCCCTCACCTATGCAACTTACTCACGCTTTACTCGGTTCCCGATTCCGGCCATGAACGAGGCAGGATTGTGACCATGTCCAACACCCCCATGGCAGCGAGCCCCCTGACCCGGGCCGTGCTCGAGATCGACGAGTACGTCTCCGGCCTCGGCTGGGACCAGCCCGCTCGCCTTTTCGCCCTCGTAGACACCGCGCGACTGCGAGCCCAGGAACCTGCCCTCGCGGCCCAGCTCGGCCTGGAGGACGAGCAGGAGTCCTCGGGTCTCACCCCGATCGAGCAGGAGGAGATCCCGGCGGGCAAGCCGCTCGACGAGTTCCTCGGCACCATCGCCTGGCCCGACGCGGTGGCCGGCTGCGCCCTGACGGTGGAGCGCCTGATGCTGCCGCCGTCCGCCGAGGCCCAGGTCCCGGAGGACCTCAGCGGCAAGAAGCTCACCCAGTGGGTCGCGAAGCACCCCGACCGCCAGGAGGTCCGGATGACGGTCGCGGTCCTGCGCGACGGCACCCGTGACTCGGCGCTGCGCCTGCGCGAGAAGGACTCCCCGACGGAGGTCCTCACCGGCGGCGCCCTGGTACCGGGCCTGGCTGAGGCACTGTCGGCGACGTTCGAGGACTGAGGTCCTCCGGTACTCCGGTTCGTGAACGAGGGCGCCCCCGGCTGCGGAGTCGCCCTCGTTCACGTACGCGCGCGTGCCGGTGCCGTCAGCCCTTGGTGGTGCACTTGGGGAGGTCGGCGGTGTCTCCGGTGCGGATGTCCTTGAGGGCGCCGAGGGCGTCCTCGATGGTGTGCACCTTCACCAGGGTGAGCCCGCCGGGGGTGTCCTTGGCGGCGGAGGCGCAGTTCTCGGCGGGCGTCAGGAAGTACTGCGCGCCCTTGTCGCGGGCGCCGACGGTCTTCATCTCGATGCCGCCGATGGGGCCGACCTTGCCCTCGTCGTCGATGGTCCCGGTGCCGGCGACGAACTTGCCGCCGGTGAGGCTGCCCGGGGTGAGCTTGTCGTAGATGCCGAGGGAGAACATCAGACCGGCGCTCGGGCCGCCGACGTCGGCGAGCTTGATGTCGATGGTGAACGGGAAGGTGTGGTCGGTCCCGGCGGTGATGCCGACGATGGCCCGCTTCGGGAGCTCGTCGTGGGACTCCTTGGTCGTGATGGTCACGTCCTGGGTCTCCGTCGCCGTCTTGTTCTCCTTCTCCGCGGCGGCCTGCTCCTTGGCGGGCACGATCGTGAAGGTGACCTTCTCGCCGGGCTTGTGCTTGGTGACCAGGTCGGCGACGTCGGTGGGCTGCTTGACGGCGGTTCCGTCGACGGCCTTGATGACGTCACCGGCGTGCAGGACGCCCTCGGACGGGGAGTCCTTGGCGACCGTGGCGACGATCACGAACGACTTCACCGGGATGTCCAGCTCCTTGAGGGCGGCGACCTTGGCGCTCTCCTGGGACTGGCTGAACTCCTCGGCGTTCTCCTGGGTGGACTGCTCCTCGGTCTTGCCGTCCGGGTAGAGGGTGTCGTGCGGCACGACCTTGTTGTCGTGCGCCAGCCAGCCGTAGACGGCCTCGACGAGGTTCATCTTGTAGTCGGCGCTGGTGACCCGGACGGTGGTCATGTTGAGGTGCCCGCTCGTGGCGTACGTCTTGCGCCCGGAGATCTGCAGCACCGGCTCGCCGTCGTGCTCGCCCAGGGTGTTCACCGTCGGCCCCGGGGACATCTCCGAGTACGGGACGGGAATGAAGACTCCCGCGCAGAGAAGCGCGATCAGCATCAGGGTGGAGGCGAGCATCGTCGCGGTGCGGCGTGGCATGGAACGACAGTACGGGACGCCCCTGTCAGCGTCCCGTCAGGGCTGCTTCTCCATGGCCCTGCGGAACCGGGCGTACCCGTCCAGCTCGGGCCCGTCGCTGCGTACCTTCCGCGTGCGAGTGGCCCAGCTTCCCCACAGACCGGCACCGATCGCAGCCACAAGCGGAATCAGCAACCAGGCGAGCGCCGCCATGCCGACCTCCCAACCCCAGATGAGCGACCGCAACTGACTGATCAGCAGATTAACCATCCGCACTGACAACGCTCACGTGCGGGGGGCGGTTACGCAACTGGAGGGAGTGGCAGGTGGGATGAGCGAGGGATCAGCAGACCGGTGGAGGAGGAGTCAGCAGGCGCCGACCCACTCCTCGGTCCCGTCGGAGAACTTCTGGTGCTTCCAGATCGGCACCTCGTGCTTGAGGTCGTCGATCAGCTTCCGGCACGCCTCGAAGGCCTCGCCCCGGTGCGGACAGGAGACCGCGACGACGACGGCGAGGTCCCCGACCGCGAGGTCGCCGACGCGATGCACGGCCGCCAGCGCTCGCACGGGGTACTCCGCGACGACCTTCTCCGCGATCCGCCGCATCTCGGCCTCGGCACTGGGGTGGCACGAGTACCCGAGCTGATCGACGTCCGCTCCCCCGTCGTGATTGCGCACGGTCCCCACGAACAGCGCCGTGCCTCCGGCCGCGTCGTCCCCGACAGCCTTGAAGACCTCGTCCAGGGAGAGCGGGGTCTCACGGATGGCGATGAGCTTGATCGGCTCATCGGCGGCCTGCTCACCGGGATGGTCGTAGGTGGTTCCCATGACCCCATCGTGCCTCACGGGCGGGAACGGGCGGAATAGCGCTATCGCCCGGCACGCGCGTGTGCGGCTTTGGAGCCTTCTACAGGGGCCGCTCAGATCCGGCGCCGCGCCTTGCGGGCCCGCCGCACCACGGCGGCCGCACCCAGCAGCGCCACCGTCGCGCCCGCCGCGCCCGCGGCCGTCGCGTCCTTCCGGCCCAGCCGCCGGCCGACCACCGTGCGCCGCCCGGAGACCTCCTCCAGCAGCTCCGCGAGAACCTCCTCGTTGGTCCACTGCGGCCGCCACCCGGCATCATGCAACCGACTCCCGCTGACCACCCACGGGTACATCGTGTACGCGAGATCCCCCGCCGGGGACGGCGTCAGCCCGATCCGGTGCAGCCGCGCCGCCGCCCCCAGCGCGACCGCAGACGGCAGCTCCATCCGCCGGATCCCGCTGAGCTCCTCGACCTCCTCCTGCTCCAGCCACCCGTCGCAGCCGACGGCGAGTTCGCCCTCGACCTTCTCCAGAACGGCGTACTCCAGAGCGCTGCACAGATCCTCGACATGGCAGAACTGCCAGGCCGGCCGCGACCCGGCGACGACAAGCAGCCGAGGCGACTCGAAATACCTGGTCAGCGCGGTGTCGGTGCCGCCCACCAGCACAGCGGGCCGGACCACGGTGACATTGAGTCCGGGGTGCGCCCGAGGCGCCCTGCGCGCGAGCCGCTCGATCTCCAGCAGGTCCCCGACACCGGTCGCCTCCGCGGTCGCCCGCAGCTCCGCGTCCTCCGACAGGGGCAGCTCGTTGTCGTCCAGCGCCCCGTAGACCATGGCGGACGTGCACAGCACGACGCGGTGCACCCCGGCCGCCGCGGCGGCGGTCAGCACGGTCTGCGTCCCCCGGACGTTGTACGCCGTACGCGCGGCCGCGTCCGTCTCCAGGTCCAGGTCCAGCGCCAGATGCACGACCACGTCCGCGCCGCGCAGCTTGTCCGCGATCGCCGGGTCCCGCACGTCGAGGATGTGCCACTGCGCCGCCGCGCACTCGCCGCGCCGCTCGTCGATGGCGATGACCTGCTTGATCTCGTCCGAGGCGGCGAGCCGCTCGGTGAGTAGCGCGCCGATACCGGCCGCGGCACCGGTCACGGCGACGACCGGCCCGCGCACACCGGAATTGGTTGACTGGTTTCGCGCTGCGCGAACCTGTGGATCAGGGGAACTCACCGGGCGTCTCCAGCGGTTGTCTTCAGTACGAGCGCGAGTGACGCGTACGTACCAGGTGGCATCCATCCTGCCGCAGGCCGCGAGTCGGCGGAGCACCGAGGCCCGAACCGCCGGCGGTGTCTACGCTGGGTGGTGTTATCGGGCAGTCGCGCCGCCGGGACACCGGTGGCCTTACCAGCCGAGGAATCCCGTGAGTGACACCCCATTCGGATTCGGCCTTCCGCCGGAGGAGCCGGACGACGGCGACGAGGGCAAGAAGAAGGACCAGCAGAGCGGTGGTGGTCAGGGCCCGGCCAACCCGTTCGGTTTCGGCGGGCTGCCCGGAGCCGGTGGCTTCGGTGGCCCCGGCGGTCCTGGTGCCGACAACCCGTTCGCTGCCATGTTCGGTTCCCTGAACCCCAACGACCTGGGGGCCGCGTTCCAGCAGCTGGGCCAGATGCTCTCGTACGAGGGCGGCCCGGTGAACTGGGACATGGCCAAGCAGATCGCCCGCCAGACGGTCGCCCAGGGCACCGCTGACGGCACCAAGGACGCGAGCGTCGGCCCCTCCGAGCGCACCGCGGTCGAGGAGGCCGTCCGCCTGGCCGACCTGTGGCTCGACGACGCCACTTCTCTGCCGTCCGGCGCGGGCTCCGCCGTGGCCTGGTCCCGCGCGGAGTGGGTCGAGGCGACCCTGCCCGCGTGGAAGGAACTGGTCGACCCGGTCGCCGAGCGCGTCGGCACCGCCATGGGCGACGTCCTGCCGGAGGAGATGCAGGCCATGGCCGGCCCGCTGATCGGCATGATGCGCTCGATGGGCGGCGCCATGTTCGGCACGCAGATCGGACAGGCCGTCGGCGTGCTCGCGGGCGAGGTCGTCGGCTCGACCGACATCGGCCTGCCGCTCGGCCCGGCCGGCAAGGCCGCGCTGCTGCCGGTCAACGTGGAGGCGTTCGGCAAGGACCTGGGCGTCCCGAAGGACGAGGTGCGGCTGTATCTCGCCCTGCGCGAGGCCGCCCACCAGCGTCTCTTCGCGCATGTGCCGTGGCTGCGCTCGCATCTGTTCGGCGCGGTCGACGGCTACGCGCGCGGGATCAAGGTCGACACCGCCAAGCTGGAGGACGTGGTCGGCCAGTTCGACCCGCAGAACCCCGAGCAGCTGCAGGACGCCTTGCAGCAGGGCATGTTCCAGCCGGAGGACACCCCGGAGCAGAAGGCGGCCCTGGCCCGTCTGGAGACGGCTCTGGCGCTCGTGGAGGGCTGGGTCGACGCGGTGGTCCACGCGGCCGCGAAGCCCCGTCTGTCGTCCGCGGACGCGCTGCGCGAGACGCTGCGCCGCCGTCGCGCCTCGGGCGGCCCGGCCGAGCAGACGTTCGCCACACTGATCGGCCTGGAGCTGCGCCCGCGCCGGCTGCGGGACGCCTCCCGCCTGTGGGCCTCGCTCACGGACGCGCGCGGCGTCGACGGCCGGGACGGCCTGTGGGCCCACCCGGACATGCTGCCGACCGCCTCCGACCTGGACGACCCGGACGGCTTCGTGCACCGCGAGCAGCTGGACTTCTCCGAGCTCGACAAGATGCTCGGCGAGGCCGCGCAGAAGCCCGACCTGAAGAAGAAGGACGAGGACAAGGGCGACGACACCGAGTGAGCCTGTACGACGACGCGGTCCTCGTGCTGAAGGGCTACGAGGACCAGGCCGACCTGCGCCAGACGTACCTCGACCACCTGGCGGCCCACCCGGACGGCATGTGGAAGGCCTGCGGTGACGGACACATCACGGCGAGCGCACTGGTGATCGACCCGTCACGCGGGCGCGTGCTGCTCACCCTTCACAAGAAGTTGCGGATGTGGCTCCAGATGGGCGGCCACTGCGAGCCGGGGGACGCGACGGTGGCCGCCGCGGCGCTGCGCGAGGCGACCGAGGAGTCCGGGATCGCGGGCCTGACCCTGCTGCCGGGCGGCCCGGTCTCCCTGGACCGGCACCCCATCCCGGCGCCCTGCCAATGGCACTTCGACGTCCAGTACGCGGCACTGGCCCCGGCCGGCACCGTGGAGGTGATCAGCGACGAGTCCCTGGACCTGCGCTGGTTCGCCTACGACGAGGTCGCGGACGTGGCGGACGAGTCGGTCGTACGACTCCTCGAAGCGACGCGCGCGAGGCTGTGACGCCGGGACATGCGTAAGGGGCGCCCGCAAGGGCGGGCGCCCCTTACGCATGTGTCCGCGCGGTCAGCTCCAGACGTTGCCCTGGTTCTGAGCGCGTGCCCCCTGCTGTCCCATCCCGTACTGGGCGGCCAGGCCGGACCCGATCTGGGCGTTCTGCGGCGGCAGCAGCTCGCTGGGCTGGACGATCGCGTAACCGCTGCCCATGAAGCTGAGCTCCCAGCCCTCACCGGTGTTGCCGCGGCGCCGCCAGACGCCGGAGGAATGCGTCTGGGCCTGCATCTGCACGCGCAGCGAGGTCGACCAGGCGACGATCGCGTCGGCGTCGCAGTTGACGTACTTGTCCGGGGTGACCTGCATCATCAGCGGCATGCCGGAGGTCATGAGGGCGACCTTGCCGCGGCCGGTGATGTTGAGCTGGTACTTCCCGGAGCCGGAGATGCCGTAGAGGCTGTCGACGGCGATGACCTCGTGATGCAGCGAGGAGTCCATGGCGAGGACGTAGGAGCTGTCGACGGTGAGACCGTCCTGGTCCACGTCCACCAGGTGCACATGCTGCTTGAGGTTGGCGAGGTAGACCGTGCCCTGCCCGTGGCAGCGCATGAGGTCCAGGCCCTCGCCGGTGTGCGCACGCGCGCGTCCCTGCTGGTTGGACTGGTACTCGGCGTCGAACTCCATCAGCCCCTGGTAGGCGACCATCGTGCCCTTGCGGGCGAGGATGTCGTCGTGGCCCTCCAGGGTGACGCGGAGCATCTGCTTGTTCTGCAGACTCCAGCGGTCCTGGGTCTGCTGGTCGTTGTAGGCGAAAATCGGGCTCTGCATGGCGTTTCTGGCTCCCCCTCAGCCCCGGACCCGGAGACGGTCGGTGCTGTCCTCGCTGGGCTGGACTACGACGATGCCCTGGCCGGAGAAGGCCATCTGGTAGGCCTCGCCGCTGCCCCGGCCGATGAGCGACTGCGCCTTGAAGCTGCGCTTGCCCTTGACCTTGAGGTTCGGCGACCAGGCGACGAGCGCGTCCGGGTCGACGTACGTCTCGTCCTCGCCGCCGCCGCAGTCGACGACGATCGGCTTGCCCCGGGAGGTCAGCGCGACCCAGCCCTGCCCGGAGATCTTGGTGTTCCACAGGCCCTGACCGGCGAACTTGGCCAGCCCCTTGACCCGCTCCACGCCCCACTGGAGGTGCGCGTCGAAGGCGAGCAGGTTGGTGGCGTTGACGGAGATGCCGTCGCCGTTGAGGTTGATGACGACGACGTTGGCGCCGTAGTCGGCGAGGTAGAGCAGTCCGTCGCCGGAGCACTTCATCAGGGGGGCGCCCTCGCCGGTCAGCCAGTCCTTGGCGATCTGGCGGACGGCGGGCGGGTTGGGCTCGTACTGGACGAAACCCTCGTAGGCGACCATCGAGCCCACGCGCGCGAAGAGGTCGTTGCCGGTCTGCATGGCGACCTTCAGCATGTGGTTGCCGTGGTTCTCCATGCGGGCGGTGACGGGTGCCGGGGCGTAGCCCGCGAGCGGCTGGTTCATGACGGGCTCCCTCAGATCTCGTACGGCTGGACGACGATGAAGTTGCCGGGAGCGGCCCGGAACTGGAGGTTGACGCTCTCTCCGGTGTCGCCGGGGTAGGCGTTGCGGCGCATCCGCACCTGGCTGGAGACGACCACCTGGGCGGCCGACGACCAGGCGACCACGGCGTTGGCGTCGGCGAACGTCGTGGGCGTCACCGGGAGGACCACGGGCGTGCCGTGGGTCTTCACGACGATCGTGCCGGTGCCGGTGAACTGCATCGTGAACAGCGCGCCGCCGGGGATGCCGTGGCCCTCGATGCGGCGGACCTCGTACTGGAGGCCCTCGTCGAAGGCGAGGACGTTCTCGGCGGAGACGCAGATGCCGTCGCCCTGGAGTTCGATGGGGTGCAGCATCGTGTTGTTCTCGGCGAGGAACACCTGGCCCTGGCCGGTGCAGCGCATCAGCTGCATCTCCTGGCCGGTCGCGTTGCCCACGATCCGGCCGGCGAAGCCCGCGCCCTTGTAGCTGAAGTCGACCTTGCCCTGGTAGAGCACCATGCTGCCCTGCCGGGCGAGCACCGGCTGGCCGCCGATGCCGAGGTCGACGCGGACCATCTTCTTGTTCTGCTGGGTCCAGCGCTGCCCGGTCGGCGTCTCCTTGAACTGCTGGAGCGCGGCGGCGACCCCGGGCGCCTGGGGCGTGCCCTGCGGGACGCCCTGAGGTGCGCCGTAGGGGGCCTGCTGGCCCGGGACCTGGCCGTACGGGGGCTGCTGGCCGTAGCTGGGAGGCGGGGTCGGCTGTCCGTAGCCGGGCGGCGGGGCCGGGGCGTGCGGGGCCTGGGGCTGGGCGCCGTAACCGGGAGGCAGCGGGGCGCCCTGGCCGTACGGCTGCTGCTGGGGCGGCTGGCCGTAGGGCGCGGGGGCGGGCGCCGGGGGCGGCACCGGGGCGCCGCCGGGCGGGGCCAGGGGCGCGACGATGGTGGGCTGGGCGTGCACGTTCGGTGCGGGCGCCGGGGGCGGGGTGGCGCCGGGCGGCGGCGCGTATCCGTGCGCCGGCTGCGGAGCCGGGGCGGGTGCCGGGGGCGGGGTCGCGCCGGGCGGCGGCGCGAAGCCGTGAGCGGGCTGCGGGGCGGGGGCGCCGAACGCGGGCGGGGCGGCGGCCTGGGGCGGCGGGGCGAATCCGGGCGCGGCACCGGCCTGCGGCTGCTGCGGGGCGGGGGCCGCGGGGGCCTCCTCCTCCAGCACCTCGCCGCCGAAGTTCTTCAGCAGCGCTTCCAGACCGCCGTCGAAGCCCTGTCCGACCGCGGCGAAGCGCCAGACGTCCTTCAGGTAGAGGTCGCCCAGCATCACGGCGCGTTCGGTGGAGAACTCCGAGCCGTTGAAGGAGTAGCGGGCCACCTCCTCGCCGCCCGCCACGATCCGCAGGTAGCCGGGGGCGACCTGCGACATCTGCCCGGCGCCGTCGATCGTCGCGGTGAACGACAGCTTCTGGATCTGCGCCGGGATCCGGTCGAGGGTGACCCGGAAGGACTCCGTGTCGCCCGCCTGGGCGCCCAGGAGCTGAATGGACTCCTCGGGGGACTTCGGCTGGTTGAAGAAGACGAAGTACCGGTCGTCCGAGAGCCGTTCCTCGGCGTCGAGGCCGAAGCAGCTGATGTCGAAGCTCAGTCCGGGGCCGGTGATCTGCACGCCTACGTACAGATCGGTGCCCGCGGTGAGGTCACTGATCTTGGCCTTGTGGCCGCGTTGGAATTCCCTGGCCATGCGTAACGACCGTCCCCCATCCAAATGCGAGTGCGTCGCGTCAGGCTAACGGCAAACTCTCGGAGCGGAAGAAGTCGGTACAGAGCCGGTACACAAACCCCCGCCCGGGCGCGCTCGGGAACGCGGGTCATTCCCCGCGCGCGCCCGGCAGATGCGGCAGCCGCTCGGCGGCGACCACCCCTTCGAGGTAGCCCCGGGCCCGCTCGGTCCGCGGATACGACTCCAGGAGCCGCCAGAAGCGCGGCCCGTGACCCGGCACCAGCAGATGGGCCAGCTCATGGAGGAGGACGTAGTCGACGACGTACTCGGGCATGCCCTGGAGCCGGTGCGACAGACGGATGCTGCCCTCGGAGGGCGTGCACGAGCCCCAGCGCGTGTTCTGGTTGGTGACCCAGCGCACGGACTTGGGCCTGGCCCGGCCGCCGAAGTACTGCGCCGACAGCCGCTCCGCGCGCTCGGCCAGCTCGTCGTCGCCGAGCACCCGCTTGCTCTCCTGGGCGGCGAGTTTGTCGAGCATGACGCTCACCCAGCGTTGCTCCTCCGCCTCGGACATCCGGGCAGGGATCAGCACGATGGTGCGGTCGCCCTCGCGGTACGCGGAGACCGTCCGGCGTCGACGAGCGCTCCTGCGCACCTCGATCGCGGTCGCCCCCGAGCCGCTCGGCGGCTGGCTCGTCGTGCTGCGCTGTGGTGTACCGGCACGGTGCAGTGGGTCGGCGGACACGCCCCGACGTTACCCGCTGTACATGGCGGAAGTCCCGACTCCGGGACGGTTCGGTGCCGATCCCCCACCATGCGTTTGATTTGTACGACGAATACGCCCCGCCTGTGGACAACTTTCGGCACGGTCCGTCGCGTCCGGGCATGCTGGCACTCGCCGCCGGATCCACGACCGGCCACCGGGAGGGCTCGGAGCGGCGTACGGGGTTGTTCCACGAGGGCTACGGGGGCCTGTCATGCGGTCGAAGACCTCGCCGGTCGCGGCGTCGGGTGATTTGCCGGTTCCGGCATCAAAAGAGGCAGGGGCGGTGGAGGGGCCACCGGTGCCGGAGGCGGGGCCTCCGCCCGTGCGGATCCCGTTGGTGCCGCTCCTGAAGCCCGCGCTGCGACGCGGCTGGCGTGACCTCAACACCGTGCAGTTCGGGATGACTCCGGCACACGCGATGACACTGGGCCCGATGGACACGGCGACGGGCAGCTTCCTCGAACTGCTCAACGGCACGCGTGGCCCGGCGCTGCTGCGCGAGGAGGGGCGGCGGCTCGATCTGCCGGAGAGTCATGTCGACGGGCTGCTGGAGCGGCTGTCCCGCGCCGGGCTCCTCGACGACGCGCGGGGTGGCAGCCCGGCCGTCGAGACCCTGCGGCGGAGGAAGAAGCTCCTCGACCGGCTCCGCCCCGACCTGGCCTCGCTGTCCCTGACCACGTCCGCACCGGGCGAGGCGATGGAGCTGCTGGCCACCCGCCGCACCCTGCGGGTTCAGGTGCGGGGCGCCGGCCGGGTCGGCGCGGTACTGGCCTCCCTGTTGTCGGCCGCCGGCATCGGCGAGGTCGACGTGCGCGACGGCGGCCATGTCGAACCGTGGGACGTCGCTCCGGGCGGGCTGCCCGCCGAATCCGTCGGCGCCCGCAGGGACGAGGCCGCCCGGCGTGCCGTACGCCATTGCGCACCGGACAACCCGCTGCGCCGCGGCCCGCAGTCACCGCCCGGGGACGGCGACCCCGGCTTCTCGCTGGTGATCCTCGCCCCGCGCGACGACGTCTCCGTCCACGCGCCGCCGTCGGCCGACACCTTCGTCGGCTCCGGTACGCCCCACTTGTACGCCGGTGTCGCGGAGGGAACCGGTGTGGTGGGCCCGCTCGTCCTGCCCGGCGAGACGAGTTGCGCGGGCTGCCTCCACGAGTGGCGCACGGACCGGGACCCGGCATGGCCCCGGCTGGTCGCCCAGTGGCGGTCGGGTGGGCGGCGGGTGCGGCGGGTACCGCCGTGCGACCTGGCGCTGGCCACGACGGTCGCCGGGCTGGCGGCGGCGCACGCACTCGCCTTCCTCGACGGCAGGGTGCCGTCCAGTGCCGGTGCCCGGTGGGAGGTTTCACTACCCTCTCTCAACTGGCATGCGCGGCAGGTCTGGGCGCATCCCGCATGCCCGTGCGGGGCCGCGGAGAAAGGTAAGGGAGAACTCACCTCCAAAGCCGGGGAGTCGCACGAGACAATGGCGGAACAAGGGCCGTCGAACGAGTCACGCCGCAAGGCAGCCGCGGCCCGGCCGGCTGGGACCTGGAGGGCGCATGTCTGATCTTCCCCGGAAGGCGGTCACCCGGACCGCCAAGCTCGCCGCGCTCCCGCTCGGCTTCGCCGGCCGGGCGACCTGGGGGCTCGGCAAGAGAATCGTCGGGGAGTCCGCGGAGATCGTCGGCCGTGAGCTTCAGCAGCGCACCGCCGAGCAGCTGTTCAAGGTGCTCGGCGAGCTCAAGGGCGGCGCGATGAAGTTCGGCCAGGCCCTGTCCGTCTTCGAGTCGGCGCTGCCCGAGGAGGTCGCCGGTCCCTACCGGGCGGCCCTGACGAAGCTCCAGGACGCCGCGCCTCCGATGCCGACGCGCACCGTGCACGGGGTGCTGGTGGAGCGGCTCGGCGCGAACTGGCAGGAGCTGTTCCTGGAGTTCGAGGACAAGCCGTCCGCGGCGGCGTCGATCGGCCAGGTGCACCGGGCCGTGTGGCACGACGGCCGGGAGGTCGCGGTCAAGGTGCAGTATCCGGGCGCCGGCGAGGCACTGCTGTCCGACCTGAACCAATTGAGCCGTTTCGCCCGCCTGCTGGGCCCGCTGATCCCCGGCATGGACATCAAGCCGCTGATCGCGGAGCTAAGGGACCGGGTCTCGGAGGAACTGGACTACGGCCTGGAGGCACAGGCCCAGCAGGTGCACGCCGAGGAGTTCGCGGACGACCCGGACGTGGTGGTGCCTGCGGTGGTCCACCAGTGCGAACAGGTCCTGGTCACCGAGTGGATCGACGGCGTGCCCCTGTCCGAGATCATCTCGGACGGCACCCAGGAGCAGCGCGACCGTGCCGGCCAGCTCCTGGCCCGGTTCCTGTTCTCCGGTCCGGCCCGCACCGGCCTGCTCCACGCCGACCCGCACCCCGGCAACTTCCGTCTGCTGCCCGGCGGCCCGGACGGTGAGGAGGACTGGCGGCTGGGTGTCCTGGACTTCGGCACCGTCGACCGCCTGCCGGGCGGCCTGCCCACACCCATCGGGGACTCGCTGCGCATGACGCTCGACGAGGAGGCGGAGGCCGTCTACGAGCTGCTGCGCGAAGAGGGTTTCGTCAAGGACTCGATAGACCTGGACCCCGACGCCGTCCTCGACTACCTCCGGCCGATCATCGAGCCGGCCCTGGTGGACGAGTTCACCTTCACCCGCGGCTGGATGCGCAGCCAGGCGGCCCGCATCGCCGACATCCGCTCCCCCGCCTACCAGTTGGGCAAGCAGCTCAACCTCCCGCCGGCGTATCTACTCATCCACCGTGTGACGCTCAGCACGATCGGCGTCCTGTGCCAGCTGGGCGCCACGGTCCGGCTGCGCGAGGAACTGGAGGCGTGGCTGCCCGGATTCGTGCCGGAGGAGGACGCGGCCGAGGAGCCGGCGGCGGAGGCATGAGCGGGGCTACCACCAGGCCGAGTCCAGCCGCCCCTCGATCGCCCTGAGGTTCTCGCGCGAGCAGGTGTCGCAGAAGTACTGGCGGACGCCGTTCTCCACGGAACAGGTCCAGGTGGGCCGGGGGCCCTCGGCGGTGGTGCCGCAGCGGGCGCACACCAAGGAATCGGGCTCCGGGGCGGAGCCGCCCTGGTCACTTCCGCCGGGATGACTCGTCACGCGGCGACGATATCGCCGTGCCGGTGGGAACGCCGGGCACAACGCACCGTTCCCGTACGCGGCGTTCCCGCCGCACCCCGGGCGCAACGCGCCGCGGGGGCCGGTCCGTTCGGACGGACCGGCCCCCGCGGGGAGCTTTCGCCTCCCGGAGTCGGGGGAGGCCACCGCTTCAGGTGGTGGTGGTTACTGCATGACCGCGATGGCCAGCGCACGGCGGGCACGCATCGAGGCGCGCTCGGCCTTGCGCTGCATCCGGCGCGCGGCCGCCAGGCTCACGGCCCGGCGCTCCTGCTCCGCGGCGTGCAGTCGCTCGTGCATATGCGCACGTGCCAGGGCTTCTGGTTGGAGTTGCATCTCTCGGGTCCTGTTCTGGCGCAAGTCGGTGGCGCCAACGGTGGTGAAGTCTGGAATCGCGGAGCCGGCGGGCTCGGTGGTGGACGGCTTCATCGGGGCCTGCTTCTTGGGGTCGTGCGTGAGGGGGCGGTCGATCGTTCCTGCGGTGTTCATGCTGTGACCGGGTTCTTGCGCGGGCGACCACGGGGCCGCTTCCGGGCGACGACGACACCCTGGACGAACAGCTCGCCACCCCAGACGCCCCAGGGCTCACGCCGCTCCTTGGCGCCGGCGAGGCAGGCCTCCATCAGCGGGCAGGTGCGGCAGAGGGACTTGGCGTACTCGACGTCGGCCGGCGACTCGGCGAAGAAGACCTCCGGGTCGTAGGAGCGGCAGGGGACGGGTACGCCGAGGTTCTCGATGGCGTCGTCGAGCGCGGTGAGCGCGGTGAGCGGGGTCAAGGTGGAGTCCTCCGTGAGGCCGGGCTTGGGGATCGCTTCTGAGGGCGGTACGGACGGGGCGTGCGCTTCGAGTTGCACGGTTTGTTTTCCTCGTCTGGTCGGTCCGGCCCTGTTGGACCGGTGGTCGGCTTGGTACCGGGTTCTTGTCTTGTCCCGAGGCCCCTTCGCTCCGTCATCCCCGTTGGAGGACAAACAGAAGGGCCGCGGATCCCGGATGGGGTTCCGCGGCCCTGAAGGCGCCGGCCTGATCGACGATCAGGCTGGATCACTCCAGGGTTCTGGCCCACGGAAGGCCCACATCAGGTGGTGCTGCGTTGCCTGCTTCCGGCTTCCGGCACCGGCCGCCGTAAAGGCATAGGCGTGCGCCTGTCCCTCTACTGCTTCCAGTGCCTTCGTCGGTCGCTCATTGCGCTCACGAACGGGCAGACCCGCGAGAGACACGGAGGACGCCGGGCCGGCGACACGAATGCCGGACAGACCGGTGCCCTTGTTCGAGACGGCGAGCATGCACAGGGAGGCGACGACCGAGCGATCGGTCATTTTCGCGGTGAAGCTGGCGTTGATGCTGGTCACTGGACTCGCCTCCTCTCGGCGTCTCGGGGGACTGGGGTGAGCCAGTCCTTCGGGTATGTAAGTACAGCACGGAATCAGGGCCTCCGAGAAGGCCTCTGTTCCCGTGGCTAAGAACCTATGGGGATTGCTGGGGCATGCGCAAACTATTTTTTCGACGAGTTCGCTTCAGTCCCCAACTTCTTTCACCCCGGGGTCCTGGCCTGCGCAGATGGCCAGAACGTCGGCTCCGTAACGGTCGAGCTTGCGCTTGAGGACACCGGGAATGCGCGACAGCTCAACCGGACTGCTCGGCTCCGTCTCGGCGATGGCCATCAGGGTCCGGTCCGTGAAGACACAGAAGTCCGGCTGACCGCTGAGCCGCGCCTGGATCCCGCGCCACTCGCGCAACCGTTCATAAAGGCCCTCGTCCATGTCGGAGGGGCAGTCCTCGCAGCGCATCAGCTTCATCTCACCGGCGTCGGTGAGCGTGCGTCCGCAGACCCGGCAGCGGGCGGGGGTGCGCTGGGTCCGGCGCGGCACGACGTCGGCCGCCGCGCCGCCCGTGAAGCCCCGCTCGACGCCCCCGGAGCCCGCGGTGGCGGTCCGCCCCGCCGTCATGACCGAACCGGGGCGCAACCCGTCGAGGAAGCGGCTGGGGCGACGGTTGGGGCGGCCGCCGGGCGACCGGGAGAGCGCCCAGGAGACATGGAGGTGTTCGCGGGCGCGGGTGACACCTACGTAGAGGAGGCGGCGTTCCTCCTCGATCTGCTCGTCGGTCTTTGCGTAGGTGATCGGCATCATGCCCTCGGCGACGCCGACCAGGAAGACGACGTCCCATTCCAGGCCCTTGGCCGAGTGCAGGGAGGCGAGGGTGACGCCCTGGACGGTCGGGGCGTGCTGGGCGCCGGCGCGCTCGTCGAGTTCGGCGACGAGGTCGGCGAGCGTGGCGTCGGATCTCGCGACGGTGAAGTCCTGCGCCAGGTTCACCAGCGCGGCGAGCGACTCCCAGCGTTCCCTGACCGCGCCGGAGCCGGCGGGGGGCTCGGACGTCCAGCCTTCGCCGGAGAGGACGGCACGGACCTGGGAGGGCAGGTCGGGGGCGTCGTCCAGCCGCGAGTCGTTGCCGCCGAAGCGGGCCGCGCCGCGCAGGTTGACGATGGCTCTGCGCACTTCGGGGCGGTCGAAGAACCGCTCGGCTCCGCGCAGCTGGTAGGGGACGCCGGCGTCGGCGAGGGCCTGTTCGTAGGTCTCGGACTGGGCGTTGGTGCGGAACAGCACGGCGATCTCGGCGGCCTGGACCCCGGCGGCCAGCAGCTCGCGGATGCGGCGGGCGGCTCCCTCGGCCTCGGCGGGCTCGTCGGTGTACTCGGTGTAGACGGGCTCGGGGCCGGGGGCGCGCTGGGAGACCAGTTCCAGCCGGTGGTCGGCGGCGCGGCCGCTGGCCTGGGCGAGCAGGCCGTTGGCGAGATGGACGACCTGGGGGGTGGAGCGGTAGTCGCGGACCAGCTTGACGACGGTCGCGCCGGGGTGGCGGGTGCGGAAGTCGAGAAGATGGTCGGGAGTTGCTCCTGTGAACGAGTAGATCGTCTGGCTGGCGTCGCCGACCACGCAGAGGCTGTCGCGGTCGCCGAGCCAGAGTTCCAGCAGCCGCTGCTGGAGGGGGCTGACGTCCTGGTACTCGTCGACGACGAAGTGCTGGTACTGGGCGCGGACCTGGTCGGCGATGTCGTGCCGGTCCTGGAGGACGGCGACCGTGAGCAGCAGGACGTCCTCGAAGTCGATGACGGCGCGCTCGCGCTTGAGGTCCTCGTAGGCGGTGTAGAGCTGGGCGATCTCGGCGGGGTTGCGGGGGGCCTCGCGGCCGGCCTTGGCCGCGGCGAGGGCGTAGTCACCGGGGACGGTCTGGGTGACCTTGGACCACTCGATCTCCGCCGTGACGTCCCGCAGTTCTCCGCGGTCGAGGCGGATGCGGCAGGCGGCGGCCGCGTCGGCGACGAGCTGGATCTTGCGGTCGACGAGCCGGGGCATGGAACCGCCGACGGCTTTCGGCCAGAAGTACTGGAGCTGGCGCAGGGCGGCCGAGTGGAACGTGCGGGCCTGGACGCCGGCGGCGCCGAGCTGGCGCAGTCGGCCGCGCATCTCTCCGGCGGCGCGGTTGGTGAAGGTGACGGCCAGCACGCTGGAGGGCTGGAGGATGCCGGCCCGCACTCCGTAGGCGATGCGGTGGGTGATCGCCCGGGTCTTGCCCGTCCCGGCGCCGGCCAGCACGCACACCGGTCCGTGCAGGGCGGTGGCCACCTCGCGCTGCTCGGGGTCGAGCCCTTCGAGCACCGCGTCGGCCGAGTCCGGTACCTGCGGGAAGAGGGTGGAGTGCGTTGCTGCTGTCACACCGCCATGCTGCCAGGTCGGCGGGGACGGCTGTGCCGGTTGTCCACAGGCAGGGGCTCGCAGTCGTACTAATGCGGCAGGCGTCACGTGCGGGCATACCCCGGGTGGGAATGGTGACCCGGTCGCGTACGTTCCCCCACTGGACGACCTCTTCCCCCGAGCCATCAGAGGAGCGCGCGAGACATGCAGGGCACTGTGACGATGTACAGCACCACGTGGTGCGGTTACTGCCAGCGGCTGAAGAAGCAGCTGGACCGCGAAGGCATCGCGTACACCGAGATCAACATCGAGCAGGACCCGGCGTCCGCCGCTTTCGTGGAGAAGGCGAATGGCGGAAACCAGACGGTCCCGACCGTGCTGTTCGCCGACGGTTCGACGCTGACGAACCCGTCGCTGGCGCAGGTGAAGCAGAAGATCGCCGCCTGACTGAGCCCACGGATGAGGTGAAGGGGCCGCCCCCCGGCGGGGAGCGGCCCCTTTCGCATGCTCAGACGCTGCGCGTCGGCAGCGGCTTGCCGTACCAGAGCTCGATCAGGCGGGCCGCGATCGAGATGCCGTACGGCGGCAGGACCTCGCCGGAGTCGAAGGCGGCGCCCAGTTCGTCGCGGGAGAACCAGCGGGCCTCGCCGATCTCGTCGCCGTCGACGTTGATCTCGGTGGAGGTGGCGCGGGCCAGGAAGCCGAGCATGAGGCTGGACGGGAACGGCCAGGGCTGGCTGGCGACGTACTCGACCTGGCCGACGGTGACACCGGCCTCCTCGAAGACCTCCCGGCGCACGGCCTGCTCGATGGACTCTCCGGGTTCGACGAAGCCGGCGAGCGTCGAGAAGCGTCCCTCGGGCCAGTGGACCTGGCGGCCGAGCAGGATGCGGTCGTCCTCGTCGGTGACGGCCATGATCACGGCGGGGTCGGTGCGCGGGTAGTGCTCGGCGCCGCAGGCCTGGCAGCGGCGGATGTGCCCGGCGGCGGCGATCACGGTGCGCTCGCCGCAGCGGGAGCAGAAGCGGTGGGTGCGCTGCCAGTTCTCCAGACCGACCGCGTGCACCATGAGGCCCGCCTCGCGCGGCGACAGCAGCAGGCCCGCCTCCCGCAGGCCCGCCGGGCGCGCGGACTGGTCGATGCGGCCGGGCAGGGCGTCCTTCTGGAGGGCGAAGTAGCGGACGCCGTCCTCGTCGATGCCGAGGAAGTAGCGGTGGGCCTCGGTGAGCGGGGCCTCGAAGGCGGGCGTCATGACGAGTTCGGTACGGCCGTCGGCCGTCTCGTCGATGAGGACCTGACCGCCGGAGACCACGAAGCAGCGGGTCGTGGGGTGGCTCCAGGCCGCCGCGAGCCAGGCCTCGTCGAGCCGGTGGTGGGCGGCCCGGTCGATGCCGCTCGGGGCGGTGAGCGAGATGGGTCGGTCGGCGGTGTGGTCGGTCCAGGTGGTCACGGGTGCTTCCAACTCCCCCGGTGGAACGGATTGTTTCGGCGGGCGGTTCGGCGGGACGGACGGGGTTCAGGGCACATGGCGCCAGTGCTCCGCCAGGTCCCCCCACAGGTACGCGGTGGTCTCGACGCCCTTGAGGAGGAGGTCGAGCTCGACCTTCTCGTCGGGTGCGTGCCAGCCGTCGGACGGGACGGAGATTCCGAGGAAGAGCACGGGCGTACCGAGGACCTCCTGGAGATCGGCGGCCGGCCCCGAGCCTCCCTCGCGGGTGAAGCGGACGGGCTTGTCGAAGGCACGGCCCATGGCGCGGACGACGGACTGGAGGGCCGGGTGGTCCAGCGGGGTCAGGCACGGACGCGTGCCCCCGCTGAATGTGATCTCGCACCGGATTCCGGCGGGCACCTGCTGAGCCGCCCACGCGCGGACGATCTTCTCGATGTGGTCCGGCTCCTGCCCGGCGACCAGCCGGAAGGACAGCTTCACCAGGGCGGAGGACGGGATGACCGTCTTGCTGCCGGCGCCCTGGTAGCCGCCGCCGATGCCGTTGACCTCGGCGGTGGGGCGGGCCCAGATGCGCTCCAGCGTGGTGTGCCCGGCCTCGCCGTGGGTGGCGTACGACTTGGCGGTGCGCAGCCACTGCTCCTCGTCGAAGGGCAGTTCGGCGAAGAGGGCGCGCTCGCGGTCGGTGAGTTCGACGATGCCGTCGTAGAAGCCGGGGACGGCCACGCGTGCGTGCTCGTCGTGCAGGGCGGCGACCAGGCGGGCGGCGGCGGTCGCCGGGTTGGGCACAGCGCCGCCGAAGGAGCCGGAGTGGATGTCCTGGTCGGGGCCGTACAGCTGGATCTCGCACTCGGCGAGGCCGCGCATGCCGGTGCAGACGGTGGGGGTGTCCTCGGACCACATGCCGGTGTCGGAGACGATCACGGCGTCGGCGGCGAGCCGCTCCGCGCGCTCCTCGACGAGGGCGCGGAAGTGCGGGGAGCCGGACTCCTCCTCGCCCTCGATCAGCAGCTTGAGGTTGACCGCGGGGGTCGTACGGCCGGTGGCGGCGAGATGGGCGCGGACGCCGAGTGTGTGGAAGAACACCTGGCCCTTGTCGTCGGCCGCCCCGCGCGCGTAGAGGCGGTTGTCACGGACGACGGGCTCGAAGGGTTCGCTGTGCCAGCCGTCGCCCAAGGCGGCCGGCTGTACGTCGTGGTGGCCGTAGACGAGGACCGTGGGCGCTCCGGGGACGTCGGACGGCCACTCCGCGAAGACGGCGGGGGCGCCCGGGGTCTCCCAGACCTCGGTGGTCGGGAAGCCGGTCTCGGTCAGCTTGGCGGCGAGCCAGTCGGCGCTGCGGCGCACGTCCGGGGCGTGGTCGGGCTGGGCCGACACGGAAGGGATGCGCAGCCACTCGGCGAGGTCGTCGAGGAAGACGGCGCGGTGCTGCTCGATGTACGCACGGACGGCGCTGACGACGCTGTCAACGGGATGGCTCATGGTCACGAGCCTATCGGCCCGCACCGACATCCTCGGTGGGCGGTTCCTCACAGTTTGCTGGCGCGGAGGGCTCGTCCACCAGCAGTCGCTCGAGCGTTCCCCGCCCGGGGAGGTCGTCCAGCCGTACGACTTCGCCGCTGCGGATGTATACGAACGCGGCCGTGACCGACTCCAGGGGCACGTCCTGCTGCTCGGCCCAGGCGAGCCGGTACAGGGCGAGCTGGAGGGGGTCGGCGCTGCGGTCGCGGCCGGTCTTCCAGTCGACGATCTCGTACGTCGTCCGCCCGCCGTCGTCCGCCTTGTAGACGGCGTCGATACGGCCGCGCACCACGCGTCCGGCGATGGCGAGCTGGAACGGGGCTTCCACGCGGTAGGGGGTGCGGTGGGCGTACTCGGTGCGTTCGAACGCGTCCTTGAGGGCTTCCAGGTCGCGTTCGTCCTCGATGTCGGTCTCGTCGCCGCCCGGCAGGTCCTCCGGCCCCAGCAGGGGCAGCGTCAGTTCCTCGAAGCGGGCTTCCACCCAGGCGTGGAACCGGGTGCCCCGGCGCGCGGCCGGTTGTGGGGGGCGCGGCATGGGGCGCGCGAGTTCCTGCGCGAACCCGTCCGGGTCCTCGGCCAGCCGCAGGAGCTGCGAGACGGTGAGCGACGCGGGCAGGGGGACGTCGGTGACGGCCTCCCGCGCGCGCAGGAGCTCGCCGGTGAGGGCGTCGAGGTCGCGGTCCCAGGAGGCGAGGGTGCGGGCCTCTTCGGGCGTGAAGGGGTCCTCCGGGAAGGGCTGCTCCGGGGCGTGGTGCCTCTCCGGTTCCCGCTGCGCGGGGTGCGGGAGCGCCTGTGGGGTCTCGGCCTGGGGTTCCGGGGCGGTCGCCTGGTGCGGCACCGAGGGACGGTCCGTGGTCCAGGAGTCCCAGTCGTCCGGGTCGTCCGCGTCGTCCGCCGCCAAGAGGTCCTCTTCGTAGGGGACGTCGTCGTCCTCGGGCGGTGGCGGCCAGTCCGGGTCCTCGTACTCGTCCGGGTCGGGTGCGTGTCCGTCCGCGCGGGAGGCGAGGCGCTCCAGGTGGGCGAGGACCGTCTCGGCGGCCGCGCGGCGGCGGGCCAGGGACGTGTCGTCCAGGGGCAACGGCCACACCTGGTCGACGGTGGGCTGGCTCAGGGCCGGGTTCTCCTCGTCCTCGGCGGGTTCGTCGGCCCATGTCTCGATCTCGCCGAATCCGGCCTCGCAGTGCTCGCGGAGTTCCTGGAGGAAGTCGGACGGGCCACGGGGCTTCTTCTGGGCCGGGCCCCACCAGTGGCCGGAGCCGAGGAGGAGGGAGCGGGGGCGGGTGAAGGTGACGTAGCCGAGGCGGAGCTCCTCGGTGTGCTGGTGGTCCTTCATGGCCTCTTGGAAGGCCTTGAGGCCGCGCGAGTCCCAGGCCTCGACATCGGGCAGGGTGGCGGCGTCGCCGCGCAGGTCGTGCGGCAGCACCTTGCCCTGGGCGGTCCACTTCTCGCGGCCCTGGGTGCTGGGGAAGGTGCCGGTGACCAGGCCGGGGACGGCGACGACGTCCCATTCCAGGCCCTTGGACTTGTGTGCGGTGAGCACCTTCACGGTGTTCTCGCCGCCGGGGAGGGCGTTGTCGAGGCCCTTCTCGTACTGGGCGGCGGTGCGCAGGAAGCCGAGGAAGGCCAGCAGGGTGGCCTCGCCGTCGCCCGCGGCGAAGGAGGCGGCCACGTCGAGGAAGTTGGAGAGGGTCTCGCGGCGGCGGGCCGCCAGGGCGTGCGGGGACGCCGACAGCTCGACTTCCAGGCCGGTGACGGCGAGGACGCGGTGCAGGACGTCCATCAGCGGGTCCGCAAGCGAGCGGCGCAGGTCGCGCAGTTCGGTGGCGAGCCGCGCGAACCGCACGCGCGCGTCCGGCGAGAACGGCAGCCCGTCGTCCTCGTCCTCGGTGTCGAACGGCAGCTCCAGGAAGGTGTCCAGAGCGTCCGCGAGCGATATCACCTCGGACGGGTCGACCCCCTCCACGGCCTCCGCGAGCCGCCGGTCCCGGTCGTCGCCGGCGTCCACGCGCGCGTGGGACACGAGCAGGCGGGCGCGGCGGCCCAGGAGGGCGAGGTCGCGCGGGCCGATGCGCCAGCGCGGACCGGTCAGCAGGCGGACCAGGGAGGCGTTGGCGCCGGGGTCCTGGAGCACTTCGCAGACGGCGACGAGGTCGGCGACCTCGGGCAGGTGCAGCAGGCCCGAGAGGCCCACCACCTCCACCGGCACGTCCCTCGCGACCAACGCGCCCTGGATCTCGGCGAAATCGGTCGCCGTGCGGCACAGGACGGCGATCTCGCCGGGTGCCTTGCCGGTGTTCACCAGGTGGGCGATGGAGTCGGCGATCCAGTCGATCTCCTCGGCGTGGGTGCGCAGCAGGGCGCAGCGCACCAGGCCGTCACGTTCGGCGCCGGGGGCCGGGCGGAGGGCCTCCACGCCCGCGTGCATGGCGCGCAGGGGCTCGGCGAGGCCGTTGGCGAGGTCGAGGAGGCGGCCGCCGCTGCGACGGTTCTCGCTGAGCGCCTGACGGGTGGCGGGACGGCCGTCGGCGTGGGCGAAGTGCTCGGGGAAGTCGTCGAGGTTGGCGACGGAGGCGCCGCGCCAGCCGTAGATCGCCTGGCAGGGGTCGCCGACGGCGGTCACGGGGTGGCCGGTGCCACCGCCGAAGAGGCCCGCCAGGAGGATGCGCTGGGCGACCGAGGTGTCCTGGTACTCGTCGAGCAGCACGACCCGGAACTCGTCGCGCAGCACCCGCCCCACCTCGGGGATCTGGGCGAGTTCGGCGGACAGGGCGATCTGATCGCCGAAGTCGAGCAGGTCCCGCTCGCGCTTCGCGGCCCGGTAACGGCCCACCAGCTCGGCCAGTTCGCGGCGGGCCGCGGCCGCTTCGGGGACCTTGCGCAGGTCGGCGTTGGTGAGCTTGGCGCCCTGGAGGGCGAGCAGCAGCTCGGCGTCGTACGCCCGCAGGGACTCCGGCCGTACGAGGTGCTCGGCGAGCTCGGCGTCGAGGGTGAGGAGGTCGCCGACGAGGTCCGGGAAGGAGCGGGTCAGCGCCGGGTAGGGGCCGGGGGCTTCGCGCAGCACGCGCGCGGCGAGCTGGTAGCGGGTGGCGTCGGCGAGGAGCCGGGAGGTCGGTTCGAGGCCGATGCGCAGGCCGTGATCGGTCAGGAGGCGGCCGGCGAAGGCGTGGTACGTCGAGATCACGGGCTCGCCCGGCGGGTTGTCCGGGTCGATCACGTCGGGATCGGTGACACCCGCCTTGATCAGCGCCTTGCGGACGCGTTCGGCGAGTTCGCCGGCGGCCTTGTTGGTGAACGTGAGGCCGAGGACCTGTTCGGGGGCGACCTGGCCGGTGCCGACCAGCCACACCACGCGGGCCGCCATCACCGTCGTCTTGCCCGAGCCGGCACCGGCCACGATCACCTGCGGGGCGGGCGGCGCGATGATGCAGGCCGTCTGCTCCGGGGTGAACGGGATGCCGAGGAGCTCCTTGAGCTGATCGGGATCGGTGATACGGGCGGGCATGTCGGAGAGGCTAGCGGCGGCCACTGACAGTCGCGGACGAATCGCCTCCCGGTTCGAAAGAAGCGCAGGTCAGCACATGTGGTGCGACTGGTCACAGCCGGGGCGCGGGCTCACTCCACCACGTGGCGGCCCTCGGGTCGTGCACTGCACGACGCCTGGAAGGCGCAGTGGGTGCAGTGCTGGCCGGTGGTCGGGGTGAACCGCTCGTCGAGGACCTTCCCGGCCGCCGTGGCGAGCAGATCCCCGACCCACTCCCCCTTCAGGGGTTCCTGTGCCTGCACCTTGGGCAGCGTCTCGCCGCCGTCCCGCTTGGCGGCGCCCTGGCGCAGCTGGACGAGTTCGGCGCCGCCCGGCTCGGGGCGCACGCCGTCGAAGGCCTCGTCGACGGCCCCCTCGCGGACGGCGAGCTGGTAGACGGCGAGCTGCGGGTGGTGCTCCACCTCGCGCGCGGTCGGCGCCTGTTTGCCGGTCTTGAAGTCGACGACATAGGCGCGGCCCTCGCCGTCCGCCTCGACGCGGTCCATCTGACCGCGGATGCGCACCTCGTAGTCGCCGGCTTCGAGGGTGACGTCGAAGTCGTGCTCGCTGGCGACCGGGGTGCGGCCGGTGCGGTCCATGACGTGCCACTGGAGGAAGCGTTCGAGCGCCACGCGCGCGTTCTCCTTCTCCTGCGCCGACTTCCAGGGCGCGTCGAAGGCGAGGGCGTTCCACACGGAGTCGAGGCGCTCCATGAGGACGGCGAGGTCGGCCGGGGTGTGTCCGGAGGCGACCTCGTCGGCGAGGACATGGACGACATTGCCGAAGCCCTGGGCGACGGTCGCGGGCGCGTCGGCCTTCACCTCGCGGCCCAGGAACCATTGCAGGGCGCAGGTGTTGGCGAGCTGGTCGAGGGCGCTGCCGGAGAGCACGACGGGCTCGTCACGGTTGCGCAGCGGCACCTTGGACTCGGTCGGCTCGAACATGCCCCACCAGCGGTAGGGGTGGGCGGACGGGACGAGCGGGCGGCCGTCCTCGTCGGTGAGGGCGGCGAGCCGGGCCAGACGACGGGCGGCGGCCTCCCTGAGGGCGTCCGACACGCGCGGGTCGACGGTCGTGGCACGGAGTTCGGCGACGAGCGCGGCGACCGACAGGGGGCGGCGTGGGCGGCCGGTGACGTCCTTGGGTTCGACGCCGAGCTCGGTCAGGAAGCGGGAGGGCTGGTCGCCGTCGTCGGCCGGGGCCTTCACCGCGGTGACGACGAGGCGCTCACGCGCGCGGGTGGCGGCGACGTAGAACAGCCGGCGCTCCTCCGCCAGCAGCGCGCCCGGGGTGAGGGGTTCGGCGAGGCCGTCGCGGCCGATGCGGTCGGCCTCCAGGAGGGAGCCGCGACGCCGCAGGTCGGGCCACAGACCCTCCTGGACTCCCGCGACGACGACCAGGCGCCACTCCAGGCCCTTGGAGCGGTGCGCGGTCATCAGGCGGACGGCGTCGGGACGTACGGCACGCCGCGTGAGGGTGTCGGCGGCGATGTCCTCGGCGTCGATCTCCTCCAGGAAGTTGAGCGCGCCCCGGCCTCCGCTGCGCTCCTCCGCGCGGGCCGCGGTGGCGAACAGCGCGCATACGGCGTCCAGGTCGCGGTCGGCGTTGCGGCCGGCCGCGCCGCCGCGCCGGGCGGCCCGCTCCAGGCGGCTGGGCCAGGGAGTGCCGTTCCACAGGTCCCACAGCGCCTCCTCGGCGCTGCCGCCACCCGCGAGGCGCTCACGGGCCTTGCGCAGCAGCGCGCCCAGGCGCTGGGCGCCGCGCGCGTAGGCAGGGTCCTGCACGGCCAGCCGCTCCGGCTCCGCCAGTGCCCGCGCGAGCAGCTCGTCGGAGGGCGGCGGAACGGGGTTGCCGGCGGCGCGCTCCTCGTCGCGCAGGGCACGCCCGAGACGGCGCAGGTCGGCGGCGTCCATACCGGCGAGGGGGGAGGTGAGGAGGGCGAGGGCGGTCTCGGTGTCGAGCCAGCAGGGGGCGGGCTGCTCGGGGACGATCTCCTCCCCGGGCCCCGCTACCTCCGCTGCCTCCGCTGCCTCCGCCATGGCCACCGCCCGCAGCGCCGTCAGCAGCGGGGCCACCGCCGGTTCGTGGCGCAGGGGCAGGTCGTCGCCGTCGATGTCCAGCGGCACCCCGGCCGCCGTGAGCGCCCGGCGCACCGTGGGGATCGTGCGTGACCCGGCACGGACCAGGACGGCCATCTCGCCCCAGGGCACGCCGTCCTCCAGGTGCGCCCGGCGCAGGATGTCGGCGATGTTGTCCAGCTCTGTACCGGGCGTCGGGTACGTGAAGACCTCGACGCGGCCGCCCTCCCGGACCGGGGCGAGCTCGCGGTGGGCGCGGACCTTCTCCGCGGGCAGCCGGGTCAGCGGCATGCGCTGGGTCAGCAGCCGGGTGGCGGCCAGCAGGTCGGCGCCGGAGCGGCGGGAGGTGCGCAGGACCTCGACGGGCGCCGGGCGGCCGTCCGCGCGTGGGAAGGCGTGCGGGAAGTCCAGGATGCCGTTCACGTCGGCGCCCCGGAAGGCGTAGATCGACTGGTCGGGGTCGCCGAGGGCGACCAGGGTGCGGCCGCCGCCGGCGAGGGCGTGCAGGAGCCGCACCTGGGCCGGGTCGGTGTCCTGGTACTCGTCGACGTACACGGCGTCGTACTGCGCGGCGAGCCGCCCGGCGACCTCGGGGCTGTGGGCGAGGAGCACCGCGCGGTGGACGAGTTCGGCGTAGTCGAGGACGCCCTGGAGGTCGAGGACGTCGAGGTACTCGGCGAGAAAGGCCGCGGCGGCCCGCCAGTCGGGGCGGCCGATGCGGCGCGCGAAGGCGTCCAGCGCGCCCGGGTCCAGGCCCAGCTCGCGGCTGCGGGCGAGGACCGCGCGGACCTCGTCGGCGAAGCCGCGGGTGGTCAGACAGGCGCGCAGTTCGTCGGGCCAGCGCACGTGCGCGAGGCCGAGACGCTCCAGGTCGGGCTGGCCCGCCAGGAGTTCGCGTACGGCGACGTCCTGCTCGGGGCCGGACAGCAGCCGCAGCGGCTCCACGAACAGGTCGCTGTCCTGGTGGGCGCGGACCAGGGCGTAGCAGAACGAGTGGAACGTGGTCGCCTGCGGCGCTCGGGCGGCTCCTATGCGCAGCGCCATGCGGTCGCGCAGCTCGACGGCCGCCTTGCGGCTGAACGTCAGCACCAGCACGCGCGCGGGGTCACCGCCACGGGCGATCCTCGCGGCCACGGACTCGACGAGGGTGGTCGTCTTGCCGGTGCCCGGACCTGCGAGGACGAGCAGCGGACCGCCCTTGTGCTCAACCACGGAGCGCTGTGCTGCGTCCAGAGGAGGGGGATCCACTCGGGCCGGCGGGGTACGCACCAGTCGGTAAGCGCCACGGTTCCCCTGGCGCACCTGGGGGTGCGGCAGGCGCCTGGTGGAGGAAGAGGAGCTCACGTGGTTCGCCGGTCCTGGTGGGTGTGCTGGTTGGCTGTCCGCCCTGCGTGCAGGGCGGTGATCGCGGGGTGAGCGGGGCGCGTGCAGCCGACGCTACGCCGACGAACGGATCGGAAGCAGGGCTTCCGCTTCTTCCCTCGGGGCACTCACGGCACTCGCGACACATACGTCCCTCGCCTCACGAACGTACGTCATGCCACGGACGTACCCCTGTTCCCCCGTACGGATCACAGGCTCCCCCGGGGCCCGTCCGATGGCGGAAGCTGTCAGGTGTGACCCTCCGTGCGTTCGCCGCCGTCCCATCGCGCCCGTTTCATGTCCAGGCGTGGCACGTGGCCCTCGGCGGCCCTGCTCGCCGTCTTCAGGGGCGTGCCCTCGTCGCGGTAGTGGCCGAGGGCACGCAGCTCGTGACCGGGCAGCAGCACACCGTCCGAGCGGACCACACGCCACCACGGGACGGCTCCTCCGTAGAGCGCCATCACGCGGCCCACCTGGCGCGGGCCGCCCTCCTCCAGCCACTCCGCGACATCGCCGTACGTCATGACGCGCCCGGGCGGGATCAGTTCGGCGACCTCCAAGACCCGCTCGGCGTACTCCGGCAGCGCGTCCGGCGGAGCGTCCTGCGACAGGCTCTCGTCACTCATCCGCCCCATCCTGCCCCACCCCACCGACATCGCGACGCGCTGACCACCGCGGGTGACCCTCGCCCCGGGGCAGCGCTTCCGGCAGACTGTGCGCCCCCGCATTTGCACCCTGATGCCCCCGTGTGTCGGTGGAGCATGCCACCATCGTGCGGGCGGTGACCGGTGATACGAGATCAAGAAGAGACGATGAAGCAACAGGGTGTGCACCCGGAGGGCGCGAAGAGCACCTCTGACGCTTCGTCGCGTCCGGGCACCAGTGACGCGGACGACACGTCCGCGACCAGCGACGGTTTCGACGACGAGGTCCACGCCGACGAGGTCGAGGGCGACGAACCCCTCCTCCCCGCGCGCGTGCACCGTCCGTCGGACCTCATGCGGCTACTGGTGGGCGTGCTCGCGGTCGCCGTGCTGCTGGCGATCGCCGCGTTCGCGCACGGGACGACCTCGGGCCTCGAACAGGACATCAACAAGGGCACCGGACAGGCGCCCGACCTCCTCATCAAGATCGCCGGGCTGGCCTCCAGCATCGCGATCCTGCTGGTGCCGGTCGCCTTCGCGATCGAACGGCTGATCAAACGCGACGGACTGCGCATCGCCGACGGCGTGCTCGCGGCGGTCCTCGCCCACGGTGTGACACTCGCCACCGACCTCTGGGTTGCCAAGGCCGCCCCCGACTCGATCCAGGAGGCGCTCACCCAGCCCTCCCCGGGCGACATCCACGCCCTCACCGACCCGGTGCACGGCTATCTCGCGCCGGTCATCGCGTACATGACGGCGGTGGGCATGTCGCGCAGGCCGCGCTGGCGCGCGGTGCTGTGGATCGTGCTGATGCTCGACGCCTTCTCGATGCTCGTCACCGGCTACACGACGCCGTTCTCGATCATCCTGACGGTGCTGATCGGCTGGACCGTCGCCTACGGCACGCTGTACGCGGTCGGCTCGCCCAACGTCCGGCCCACCGGGCGCACGCTGATGGCGGGCCTGCGGCACGTCGGCTTCCACCCGGTGAGCGCGGCCCGGGAGGAGGCCGCGGAGACGCCGGAGACGGGTGACCGCGGCCGGCGCTACTTCGTCACGCTGGAGGACGGCCCGCCGCTGGACGTCACGGTGGTCGACCGGGAGCAGCAGGCCCAGGGGTTCTTCTACCGCGCGTGGCGCAATCTGACGCTGCGCGGCTTCGCCACCCGCAGCAGCCTGCCCTCCCTGCGCCAGGCCCTGGAGCAGGAGGCGCTGCTGGCGTACGCGGCGATCGCGGCCGGCGCCAACGCGCCCAAGCTGATCGCCACCTCCGAGCTCGGCCCCGACGCCGTGATGCTCGTCTACGAGCACACCGGCGGGCGCACCCTCGACTCGCTGGCGGACGAGGAGATCACCGACGACCTGCTGCGGGACACCTGGCACCAGGTGCGCGCCCTGCAGTCCCGGCGGATCGCGCACCGCAGGCTGGTGGGCGACGCGATTCTGGTGGATCGTTCCGGCACGGTGATCCTCACCGATCTGCGGGTCGGCGAGATCGCCGCCGGAGACCTGCTGCTGCGCATGGACATCTCCCAGCTCCTGGTGACCCTCGGCCTGCGGGTGGGCGCCGAACGCGCGGTCGCGGCCGCGGTGAGCGTGCTCGGCCCGGACGCCGTCGCCGACTGTCTGCCGATGCTCCAGCCCATCGCCCTGAGCCGCTCCACGCGCGCGACGCTGCGCACCCTGGCCCGGGAACGCGCCCAGCGCGAGCGCGACGCGATCCTGGAAGCCTCTCAGCAGGCCAAGCAGGCCAGGCTCGAAGAGGCTCACGAGGACACCAAGCCGGTCCTCGACAAGCCCGACAAGAAGGCCGTACGCGCGGAGGCGCGGGCCGAGAAGCGGGCCATCGACGAGGCCCTGGAGGAAGCCCGCGAGGACGATCTGCTCACGCTGATCCGCCGCGAGGTGCTGCTGATCAGGCCGCAGGCGCCCGTCGAACCGGCCCGCCTGGAGCGGGTGCGGCCGCGCACGCTCATCAGCGTCATCGCCGGCGCCATCGGCGCCTACTTCCTGCTGACGCAGCTCACCCACATCGAGTTCGGCCCGCTCATCCAGAACGCCGAGTGGGGCTGGGTCGCCGCGGCCGTGCTGTTCTCGGCGGCGAGCTACTTCGCGGCGGCGATGTCGCTGCTGGGGTTCGTGCCGGAGCGGGTGCCCTTCCTGCGGACCGTGGGGGCGCAGGTCGCCGGGTCGTTCGTGAAGATCGTCGCGCCGGCCGCCGTGGGCGGGGTCGCCCTCAACACGCGCTTCCTGCAACGCCAGGGGGTGCGGCCCGGGCTCGCGGTGGCCAGTGTCGGCGCCTCACAGCTCTTCGGGCTCGGCTGCCACATCCTGATGCTGCTGTCCTTCGGCTATCTGACCGGCACCGAGAAGACGCCGTCGCTGTCGCCGTCCCGGACGGTCATCGCGGGTCTGCTGACGGTGGCGGTGCTCGTCCTCGTCGTCACCTCGGTGCCGTTCCTGCGGAAGTTCGTCGTCACGCGCGTGCGCTCGCTCTTCGCGGGCGTCATCCCGCGCATGCTCGACGTGCTCCAGCGGCCGCAGAAGCTCCTCACCGGCATCGGCGGCATGCTCCTGCTGACCGCCTGCTTCGTGATGTGTCTGGACGCCTCGATCCGGGCCTTCGGCACCGAGGGCTCCTCGATCAGCATCGCCAGCGTCGCCGTCGTCTTCCTCGCCGGCAACGCGCTCGGTTCCGCGGCTCCGACGCCGGGCGGCGTGGGCGCGGTGGAGGCGACCCTGACGGTCGGTCTGATCGCCGTGGGCCTGCCCAGCGAGGTCGCCGCACCCGCCGTACTCCTCTACCGGCTGCTGACCCTGTGGCTGCCGGTGCTGCCGGGCTGGCTGGCCTTCAACCACCTGTCCCGCAAGGGAGCGCTGTAGGCCACGCGCGCGTGTCTCGTACGAGGGGCACGCGCGCGTACCTCGTACGGCCCGTGCCCCGAGCGGGCCGCCCTGCCCGACCGCAGGATGGGACCATGCCGAACCCTCCCCGTCTGCGGGCCGCTGCCCTGACCGCCTCCGCCGTCCTGCTGTCCGCCGTGCTGGCGGGCTGTGGGGACGACGCCAAGGATCAGGATCCGACGGCTCAGAAGCTGAGCTGGAAGGACTGCCCGGCCCCGTCCACGGCGGAGGGCGGCGGTGACGCCCCGTCACCTCTGCCGAACGGCGCCACATGGCAGTGCGCCACCCTCAAGGCCCCCCTTGACTGGGCCGAGCCCAAGGGCGACACGATCGATCTGGCCCTGATCCGGGCCAGGGCGAGCGGCGACGAGAGCAAGCGGATCGGTTCCCTGATCTTCAACTTCGGTGGCCCCGGCGGCTCCGGCGTCACCACCCTGCCGGCCTTCGGCGAGGACTACGCGAAACTGCGCACCCGCTACGACCTGGTGAGCTTCGACCCGCGCGGGGTGGGCCGCAGCGCCCCCGTGGAGTGCCTCGACGACCTCCAGCTCGACGCGTACTTCCAGCAGGACGCCACCCCCGACGACGCGACCGAGCGCACCAAGCTCCTGGACAACACCAAGGAGTTCAACGCGGCCTGCGAGGACAACTCCAAGAAGGTGCTGCCGCATGTGCGCACCACGGACGCGGCCCGCGACATGGACCTGATGCGCCAGGTGCTGGGCGACGACAAGCTGCACTACTTCGGCATCTCCTACGGCACCGAACTCGGCGGCGTGTACGCCCACTTGTTCCCGAAAAAGGTGGGACGGGCCGTCTTCGACGCCGTCGTCGACCCGACCGAGGACTCCGAGCAGGGCTCGCTCGGGCAGGCGAAGGGCTTCCAGCTCGCGCTCGACAACTTCGCCGAGGACTGTGTCTCGAAGACCGAGGACTGCCCGATCGGCGACAGCGCCCAGGACGTCAAGGACCGGATCGCCAAGCTGCTGAAGGACCTCGACCGCACGCCGATCCCCGGCATCGGCCTGCGCAAGCTGACCCAGACCGCGGCGACCAGCGGCATCACGCAGTCGCTGTACTCGCAGGACTTCTGGGAGTACCTCACCGAGGGCCTGGACCAGGCGTACGACGGTGACGGCAGGATCCTGATGTTCCTGGCCGACTCCATGAACGGGCGCAACGAGGACGGCACGTACAGCAACATCACCGCGGCGAACATCGCCATCAACTGCGCCGACGACAAGGCCCGGTACACCGAGGACTACGTCGAGCAGAAGCTCCCCGAGTTCCGGTCCGCCTCCCCGATCTTCGGCGACTCCATGGCCTGGGGCATGGTCAGCTGCACCGACTGGGCCGTGGCGGGCGCCGCCGACCACCCCGACGTGAGCGCGGCCGGGTCGGCGCCGATCCTCGTCGTCGGCAACACCGGCGACCCGGCCACGCCGTACGCGGGGGCGCGGAGGATGGTGGACGCGCTGGGCGCGGGCGTCGGCGTCGAGCTGACGTACAAGGGACAGGGGCACGGCGCGTACGACAGCAAGAACAAGTGTGTGCAGGGGGCGGTGAACGGCTATCTGCTCGACGGGAAGGTGCCGCCGGCCGGGACCGTGTGTTCCTGACGCTCGCATCTCGTGAAAACTGCAGGTCAGAACGTTATCCACAGGCCTCGGCGGTCGTCGTGTGATCCGCCTACCATGGCATGACCGCCATCCGCGGCACGGTGCGGACGGCCTGCATGGGGGGACCGCGATGACGCGTTTCGTACGGTGGACGGCTCTGGCCGCCGCCGCGGCACTGCTGGTGGGGGGCTGTAGCGGCGGCTCGTCCGACGACGGCAAGGGCGACGGGGAGACCGGCGCGGCCACACCGTCGTCGAGCCCCTCCGACACCGCGGCCGCCGCGGCGCTGCCCTCCTCGCTGACCTCGCAGAAGCTCGACTGGGAAGGCTGCAAAGGCACTTCCGACTCCCCCGCGCCGAGCAGCGAATGGCGGTGCGCGACGCTCAAGGTGCCGTTGGACTGGGCGAAGCCGGAGGGGAGGACAATCGGCCTCGCGCTGATCCGCGCCAAGGCCCGCGGCGACGACCGGATCGGCTCACTGCTGTTCAACTTCGGCGGCCCGGGCGGCTCCGGCGTGTCGATGATGCCGCTGTACGGCTCGACGGCGTCCGCGCTGCGCGAGCGGTACGACCTGGTGAGCTGGGACCCGCGCGGGGTCGGCGGCAGCGAGGGTGTGCGCTGCCGCAGCGACAAGGACATCGAGTCCGCCGAGTCGATCGACGCCACGCCCGACACCGCGGCCGAGGAAGCGGCCTACTTCCAGGACGCCACCGCCTTCGGCAAGGGCTGCCGGCGGGCGGCCGGCGAGCTGTTGGCGCACGTCTCCACCACGGACACGGCTCGCGACATGGACCTGATGCGCCAGGTGCTGGGCGACCGGAAGATGCACTACTTCGGCATCTCGTACGGCACCGAACTCGGCGGCGTGTACGCCCATCTGTTCCCGAAGAACGTGGGGCGGCTGATCCTCGACGCGGTCGTCGACCCCAGCGCCGACACGATCGGCCACGCCGAGAACCAGACCCGGGGCTTCCAGCGCGCCCTGGACGACTACCTCAAGTCGACCGGCCAGGACCCCGAGCAGGGCACGCGGAAGATCGCCGCGCTGCTGAAGGACCTGGACGCGAACCCGCTGCCGACGGGGACCTCGCGCAAGCTGACCCAGACGCTCGCGGTCACCGGCATCGTACTGCCGCTGTACAGCAAGGCCAGCTGGCCGACCCTCACCAGCGCGTTGAAGGCGGCGGAGGACGGCGACGGCTCGGAGCTGCTGACGCTCGCCGATGGCTACAACGAGCGGGACATCTCGGGTCGCTACGGCACGACCACCCACTCCCAGCGGGTCATATCGTGCTTGGACGACAAGCAGCGGCCGACCGCTGCGGAGACGAAGAAGCTGCTGCCGAGGTTCGAGAAGCTCTCGCCCGTCTTCGGGGCGTTCCTGGGCTGGGACACGGCCGGCTGGTGCCACGACTGGCCGGTGGCCGGGCAGTGGGACACCCCCGAGGTGAGCGCGCCCGGCGCGGCGCCGGTCCTCGTGGTCGGCAACACCGGCGACCCGGCCACCCCCTACGAGGGCGCCCGGAAGATGGCGGACGAACTCGGCAAGGACGTCGGTGTGGAGCTCACCTGGAAGGGCGAGGGGCACGGGGCGTACGGCAGCGGGAGCGACTGCGTCGACTCGACAGTGAACGCGTATCTGCTCAAGGGCACGGTGCCGAAGGACGGCAAGGTCTGCTCATGACGACGGCGGGGGCCGCACGCACCCGTGGTGCAAGCGGCCCCCGCCGTACGGCAGACCTTCGGTCAGTAGACCGGCTTGTCCGGCTCGATCTGGTTGACCCAGCCGATCACGCCGCCGCCGACGTGCACGGCGTCCGCGAAGCCCGCGGACTTCAGCACGGCGAGGACTTCCGCACTGCGGACACCCGTCTTGCAGTGCAGGACGATCTTCTTGTCCTGCGGCAGGCCCTCCAGGGCGGTGCCCATGAGGAACTCGTTCTTCGGGATCAGCTTGGCGCCGGGGATCGAGACGATCTCGTACTCGTTGATCTCGCGGACGTCGATGATCTCGATGTTCTCGCCGTCGTCGATCCACTCCTTGAGCTGCTTGGGAGTGATCGTGGAGCCGGCGGCCGCCTCCTGGGCCTCCTCGGAGACGACGCCGCAGAAGGCCTCGTAGTCGATGAGCTCGGTGACGGTCGGGTTCTCGCCGCAGACCGCGCAGTTGGGGTCCTTGCGGACCTTGACCTGGCGGTACTGCATCTCCAGGGCGTCGTAGATCATCAGGCGGCCGACCAGGGGCTCACCGGTGCCGGTGAGGACCTTGATGGCCTCGGTGACCTGGATGGAGCCGATGGACGCGCACAGCACGCCCAGCACGCCGCCCTCGGCGCAGGAGGGGACCATGCCCGGCGGCGGGGGCTCCGGGTAGAGGCAGCGGTAGCAGGGGCCGTGCTCGGACCAGAAGACCGAGGCCTGGCCGTCGAAGCGGTAGATCGAGCCCCACACGTACGGCTTGTTCAGCAGCACGGCCGCGTCGTTGACGAGGTAGCGGGTCGCGAAGTTGTCGGTGCCGTCGACGATCAGGTCGTACTGGCTGAAGATGTCCATCACGTTCTCGGCCTCGAGCCGCTCCTCGTGAAGGACCACGTTCACGTAGGGGTTGATGCCGAGGACGGAGTCACGCGCGGACTCGGCCTTGGAGCGGCCGATGTCGGCCTGGCTGTGGATGATCTGACGCTGCAGGTTCGACTCGTCGACCTCGTCGAACTCCACGATGCCGAGCGTGCCGACGCCCGCCGCGGCCAGGTACATCAGCGCCGGCGAGCCCAGGCCGCCGGCGCCCACACAGAGCACCTTGGCGTTCTTCAGCCGCTTCTGCCCGTCCATCCCGACGTCGGGGATGATCAGGTGGCGGGAGTACCTGCGGACCTCGTCTACGGTGAGCTCGGCAGCGGGCTCGACCAGGGGTGGCAGCGACACGGGGACTCCGTTGGTCGGTCAGTCATTACGGTTGTTCTCCCCGTAACACTGCCATGGCCTTTTTCATTCCGAGACACCCGTCCCGATCCGCGAGACGATTTCGTCCCAGTAGCCGGGCATCGTCTCCCAGGGATCGGCGCGGCCGCCGCGGTCCGTGCGGTCGGTGAAGTAGATCGTGGCGGCGCCCTGCCAGCGCGCGATGCGCAGGGCCTCGTCGAGATGCGGTCCCGGCACGCCGTGGACGAAGTGGCAGAAGCGGTCGGGCGGATAGTCGGCGGTCCACTCCGCCACCTGCGACCAGCGGTAGTCGCTCCACGGGCCGGAGAAGGTGACCAGTTGGTCCGCGCTCTCGGCATAGCCCGGGTACGGGTGGGTGCCGTGGCCGAGGACGACATGGGCGTCGTCGCGGATCGCGCGGAGCGTGGTGACCGTACGGCGGATCTCCGGGAGTGCGGTGCGTTCGGTCGGGCAGCGGTCCAGGAGGAAGCCGTCGACCTTGTACCAGTCGAGGTAGCGCTGCGCGTCGGACACCATCTCGCCGAACGACCGGGCTCCGTACGTGGCGTCGATGTGACCGAGCACCCGGACGCCCGCGTTGCGCAGTCGCCCGGCCGCCTCCAGACAGTGCGGGTCGGGGCGGCTGCCCGGGCCGTCGGCGACGTTGAGGACGACCCAGTGCAGGGGCGCGGTGCGGGGGCGGGTGAGTTCGGCCCACTCGGCGGGGGCGACGAGCGGGTGGGCGAAGCCCGGGATGCCGAAGCCGGTGTGGAGACCGGCGCCCTGTTTCCTGGTGTTGGTGCTGGTCAGATGCGGCATGCCGCCTCCATCCAGATGTCCGCGAGGGACTCTTCGAGGTTGATACGGGGGCGCCAGCCGAGGCGGTCGCGGGCGGTGCGCACGTCGGCCTGCTGCCAGCTGCCGCAGCCGTCGGGGTACGGGTAGGCGACCGGGGCCGCGTGGTCCTGTTCGGAGCGGGGGTGGCCGATGGTGGCCCGCAGGGGCGGACCGGGCGGGCCGTCGAGTTCGTGGAGGGCACCGCCGTAGCCGGCCACGCGCGCGAGGATCGCGGCGGCGTCGCGGAGGCGGACGGCACGGCCGGAGCCGATGTTGATGACGCCCTGCGCGGCGGACAGGCTCGCGGCGTGCACGGCGCGGGCGACGTCCCGGACGTCGATGAAGTCGCGCTGGGCGCCGAGGCCGCCGAGCTTCAGCTCGCCGTCGCCGGACTGCATGGCGCGGCGCATGGCCTCGGCGAGGCGGCCGAGGGGGGAGCCGGCGGGGGTGCCGGGGCCTGCCGGTGAGAAGACGCGCAGGACCACCGCGTCCAGGCCCGAGCCGAGGACGAGTTCCGTGGCGGCGAGTTTGCTGACGCCGTACGGGCCGCCGGGGCGGGGGACGGCGTCCTCGGCGGTGGAGCTGCCGGGTTGGCTGGGGCCGTACTCCGCGCCGCAGCCGATCTGGACGAGCCGCGCGCCGCAGCCGCTGCGGCGCAGCGCCTCGCAGACGGTGGCCACGGCGACCGTGTTGTGCCGGGTGAGTTCGCGGGCGCCGCCTCTGGTGGCGCCGGCGCAGTTGACGACGACGCCGGGGTGGACCGCGTCGAGGAAGCGGGTGAGTGCGCCGGGGCTGCCGGACGCGAGGTCGAAGCGGACGTCCGCGTCGTCGCCTCGGCCGAGTGCGGTGAGCTGGACGGCCGGGTCGGCGAGGAGGCGGTCGGCCACGAAGCGGCCGAGGTAGCCGTTGGCTCCGATCAGCAGAACCCTCATCGTGCGGCTCCCGGGGCCTCGTGGTCGGGTCGGGAGGTGATCATCTGGTGCTCTCCTTCAGCGAGGGGGGCCTCCGGGCTCCGGTGGGGGGCGGGGGTGCCTGCGGGGGCTTGGGCTTGGGCGGGTGCGTGGTGTGGTGCGGGCCGCGTGTCGGTCCGCGCGGGCTCGCGTTGTGCGGTGCCCGTTCGTCGTGGGCTCGCGTTCGCGGGGACGGTTCGGAGGGAGTCGGGGCCGCGCCGGGGGGTGTCCGTCCTCGGAACGGCGCGGAATCGGTCCGCTATGAGAGGCGCCCGTGTTGACGCGCCAACCGCTGCGGGCGGACACCCCCCGACACGTCCCCTTCCCGCCGTACCCGGGTGCCGCGCCGCGGGGGTGCGCGTTCGATCCCGGCGCTGTGTGCGCATCCGGCTCACCACCGGAGGTCCGTCGTGGCGTGGGCCGAGGCTCGTGTGAGTCTGCGGCTGGCGTGGAGGAGGAGGGTTGCCGCTCCGATGCCGCATGCGAGGGCCGGGACGGCGCCCGGGCCCCAGCTGTCCACGAGGGTGGTCACCGGGGTGCCCAGGAAGGCGCAGCCGGGCAGGCGGGACGCGAACGTCGCGGCCAGGGCTGTTGCTTCGGTCGCGGCGGTGGCCGTCAGGACCAGGGCGGGGGCGTGGGTGAAGCCGTGGGTCGTGAGGAGGCGGGAGAGGTAGAGGAGCGCGCCCAGGGTCATCGTCTGGGCGTAAGGGGCTTGTTCGTCCAGGGCCGTCGCTGTCAGGGCCAGGAGGGCCGCCAGCGTGGACAGGTAGAGGGCGAACGCGCCCAGGAGGAGCGGGTGTACGGCTGCGGCGAAGTCCTCCAGGCCTCGGCTCGCCGTCAGTTTGCGGCGGGCCCGGATGGTGAGGAGGTGGGCGGTCCAGGCCGCGGGTGCCAGGGACAGGGCGAGGGCCAGGGCGGTGGCGCCCGCTGTGGGCCAGGTGGCGTCCGTGGTGCCGGTCGGGAGCGTGTCGGGGCCGCCGGTGATGGCTTGTCGGAGGAGGCCGTCGCCCAGGAGGGCGTAGGTGAACAGCCAGCTGGTGAGGGCGCGGGTGCGGGGGTGGGTGGGGTGGGTGGTGCTCAGGGGGCCTCTGGTCAGGGCCGCTCGTAAGGCCAGGGCCACGGCGAGGGCGCCGGCGGCCGCTGTCAGAAGGCGGGGGCGGCCGTCGGTGAGGTGGATGCCGGTGAGTGTCGCCGCGCACAGTGCGCCCGGCAGGAGCGTGAGCAGCGCCCAGTCGGCGCGTGTCCGGGGCGACTCCGGTGGTGCGGTCGGTGCCGGGGAGTCGCCGTCTCGGGAGGCGCGTGCGTACATCTCCTCGGCGAGGGAGAAGACGTCCCGGTGGCGGAAGCGGGTCGCTGTGCGGTCGGTGACGCCGTGGGCCTCCAGGCCCGCCGCGATCTCCAAGGGGTCGACAGCTCTTTCGCACAGTTCGCGGTGACGGTGCATCAGGGCCTTGACCGGGTCCACGGCCGTTCGGCGGGAGGTGGGGGCGGTCTGCGGAGCGCGGGGCGGGGCCGCTGCGGGTGGGGTGGCGGGGGTGGTTCGGTGGGGGGCCGCGGGCGTCGAGCGCGCTTCGGCGTCGGCTTCGGCTCCGGCTCCGGCTCCGGCTCCGGCTCCGGCTCCGGCGTCAGCGTCAGCGTCAGCGTCAGCGTCAGCGTCAGCGTCAGCGTCAGCCATGGTCGCCGTACGAGCCCCGTCCCCCGACTCGCCCGTCAGCCACTCTTCCGACCGCTCGTCCCATGCCCCGGGGCTGGCCGGGGTGCTCGGCCGGTCGCGTTCGTCCAGCTCGCTCATCGGGCCGCCTCCGGCGTGTTGGCGCGTACCGGCGGGCCCGCCGCCCAGCCGGGGCCGCCGCGGGCCACCACGCGGGCGCCGAGGCCGGTCCAGCGGCCGGGCATGTGGGCCTCGGCGGGGACGGCGAACGGGCGGGGCTCTCCCGTGGTGTCGTCGAGGACGACCCGGCGGACCGGGTGGCGCGAGACGATCTCCAGGTAAATGCCGTGAAATGCCGTGATGTTCTGTTCGACGGTGAACAGCTCGAGGGCGCGGGCGCGCGCGGCGGCGCCCAGGCGCGCACGGCGCTCGGGGTTGCGCAGCAGCGCCACGCACGCCTCGGCGAGCGCCCGCGGATTGCGCGGCGGTACGACGAGCCCGGTGCCGCCGATCACCTCGACCACCGCGCCGACGTCGGTGGAGACCGTCGCGCAGCCGCAGAACATGGACTCGACCAGGCTGAGCGGAAAGCCCTCGACGACGCTGGACAGCACCGTCACCGCGCCGGACGCGTACGCCTCGGCCGGGCCCGGGATGTCCGGGCCACCGATCTCCTCGAAGGACACCGGGTTGTCGCCGACGGCGTGCAGTCCGTCCGCCTCGTCGGGGAAGAGCTGCGCGGCGAGCGCCTTGCAGTGGCCGAGGTAGGCCGCGCCCTCGCTGCCGGCGGGGACGCCGATGATCCGCAGGCGGGTCTTGGGCTCCTCCTTGCGGATCTCCGCGAAGGCGTGGAGGAGGGAGATCAGGTCCTTCGTCGGTTCCACGCGGCCGACCCAGGCGAGGGTGTCCGGGTCCGCGCACTCCGGTGACTCGCCGACCTCCGCGAAGCGGGTGGGGTCCATGCCCGGGTAGACCGTACGGATCTTGTCGCGGTCGGCGCCGCAGCGTTCCTGCCAGCGGCGGGCGTGCGTGTTGCCGGGGGTGATGACGGCGGCCCGGGCGTAGACCTCCGCGGCGAGCCTGCCGTGGAAGGCGGCGAGCAGGGCGCGTACGGAAGGGGAGGCGTCGCCGGCGGAGAGGTGGTGCGTGCGCAGTTGGACGCCGTACTCGGTCACCAGCAGGGGTACGCCGGAGAAGTGCCGGGCCAGCAGACCGGGGAGCGCCGCCGGGCCGCCCGAGGTGGCGTGGCAGAGGTCGACCGCGCCGAGGCCGTCGTCCTCGTACCAGTCGAGGGTCAGGGGGCGCAGGGCGCGCTCCAGATGCGCGGCGACGGCGAGCAGATCGGGGACGCGCGCCGCACGGGACGCGCGAGGGGCGCCCGGCGTACGACAGGCGCGCTCCAGGGCGCGTACGGCGGTCTCGGAGCGGAGCGCCCCGCTCAGGCCGCCCTCGTCGTGGGCGAGTTCGGCGAGGCCGTACAGCGCGCTGCCGAAACGGTCCGCCTCAGCGGTCGACGCCTCCTCGGAGGGGCCCGCGCACAGGACGGCCGCCAACTCGCCGTAGTGCTCGGCGAACCGTCGGCGCGCGCGGCGCCCGTGGGCGATCCCGTCGTCCTCCACGGTCCACAGCGGGGCCGTGCGGACGCGGCTGACCTGCGGCGGCAGGGTGACCCAGCCCTCGTCCTCCTGCCGCCGGCTGCGGCTGAGCGCGTAGATGTCGAACTCGTGTTGATCGAGCCCGCGCACGAGCCGGTCGCACCACAGCCTGGCGTCACCGCTCACATACGGATAGCCACCCTCCGTAAGCAGTCCGATGCGCACGAGTACACCCCCGATCTCCCGTATGGGGAGCCGCCGTTGACCCGGCGGCTCGCAGCGGGACGAACGTATGCGGACAAGGTGGTGGTGCGACGGACGGTTGTCCGTCGCACCACCAAAAGGGGTGAACGCTCGTAACTTTCCCGTGCGGGTCGCGTTCGCTCGCGCTAAGAGATCAAGCAGTTACGTTACGTCAGGCAGCGGCCAGTTCCCGGCGGGCGGCTCTGCGCCGGGCGGCCACCTCGGGGTCGAGTGCCGGTACGGCGGCCAGCAGCTGTTGGGTGTACGGGTCCTGGGGGTTGTCGTACACCTCGTCGGCCGGTCCGGACTCGACGATCCGGCCGTGCCGCATCACGGCGACCCGGTCGCTGACCTGGCGTACGACGGCCAGGTCGTGCGCGACGAAGACGAGCGCGAGTCCGAGTTCGCGCTGCAACTCGCCGAGCAGGGCGACCACTTGGGCCTGCGTGGTGACGTCGAGCGCGGAGACCGGCTCGTCGCAGACGATGACGCGCGGGTCGGCGGCGAGCGCCCGGGCGATGCCCACGCGCTGGCGCTGTCCGCCGCTGAACTCGTGCGGGTAGCGGTCGTAGTGCGCCCCTTCGAGCCCCACGCGCTCCAGCAGTTCCGTCACGCGCCCCCTGATGCGCGTCTCGTCGCGCTCGCCCCGCGCGCGGAGCGGGTCGGCTATGGACTCGCCCACACTGCGGCGGGGGTTGAGGGAGGAGACAGGATCCTGGAAGACCATCTGGACGTCGGGGCGCACTCCGCCGCCGGGCTTGATCTCCCCGGCAGTCGGCTCCAGCAGCCCGACCAGCATCCGGCCGAGCGTCGTCTTGCCGCTGCCGCTCTCCCCGACGACGCCGAGGGTCTCGCCCCGCCGGATCGTCAGCGAGACGCCGTCGACGGCCGTGAAGGCCTTCTTGCCCCGCCCGAACTCGCGACGCAGGTCCGTGGCCTCCAGGACGACCTCACCGGGCTCGCCCGCCTCACCGACGGCTGCCCTGCGCGCGTCCACGCGCGGGACCGCCGCGAGCAGGTCCCGCGTGTACGTCTCCCCCGGCGCCCCGAGGACCGTGCCGACCGGCCCGTGCTCGACCGCCCGGCCGTGCCGCATCACCAGCACCTCGTCGACGCTCTCCGCCGCCACGCCCACGTCGTGCGTGACGAGGAGCAGCCCCAGGCCGGTCTCCTCGCGCAGCGTGTGCAGCAGGTCGAGGATCTGGGCCTGGACGGTGACGTCGAGCGCGGTGGTCGGCTCGTCGGCGATCAGCAGGGCCGGTTCGCAGGCGAGCGCCATGGCGATCAGCGCGCGCTGGCGCATGCCGCCGCTGAACTCGTGCGGGCGCGAACGGGACCGCCGTGGCGCGTCCGGAATTCCCACCCGCTCCAGCACCTCCACCGCACGCGCGCGTGCGGCTCGTCGCGACACGCGCGCGTGCACGCGGTACACCTCGGCGATCTGGTCGCCGATCGCGTAGTACGGGTCGAGGGACGACAGCGGGTCCTGGAAGACCATCGCGGCCTTTCCGCCGCGCAGCCGCCGCAACTCCTCGTCCGAGGCCTGTTCCACGTCGGTGCCGGCGACCTCGACCGAGCCGCCGACCCGCGCGCCCGTCCCCCGGTGCAGCCCCAGCAGGGCCGAGGCCACCGTGGACTTGCCGGAGCCGGACTCGCCGACCAGGGCGAGGGCGCCGCCCTGCTCCAGCCGGAAGGAGAGCCCGTCGACGGCCCGGAGCGAGCCGAACTCGACCGTCAGGTCCTTGACGTCCACGAGGCTCATGCGAGCACCACCCGTCGGTCGGCCACCGCGTACAGCACGTCCGCGACGGCGTTGGCGAGGACCACGAAGAATCCGATGACCAGGACCATGCCGACCACGACCGGAAGGTCGACCACATTGACGGCGTGGACCAGTTCCTGTCCGATGCCGGGCAGTCCGAACAGCGTCTCGGTGAGCACCGCGCCGCCGACCGCGCTGCCGAAGTTGTTGGCGTTGAGCGCGATGACGGGCGCGATCGCCCCGCGCAGCGCATGCCGTCCGATGACGGACCGCTCCCCCACGCCGTACGCGCGGAAGGTGCGGATGTGGTCCTCGGCGAGCGTCTCCAGCATCGACGCGCGCGTGAGGCGGGCGAACGCGGCGGCCTCGATGAGGGCGAGCGACAGCCAGGGCAGCAGCAGATTCCAGGCCCACTGCTCGGGGTCGTCGGTGAACTTCACGTACTGCGGGAACGGCAGCAGTTGGAGCTGCCCGCAGACGACGATCATCAGGACCAGGCCGATGACGAAGACCGGTGTGGCCACGCCCGCGAGCGTGACGCCGGTCAGCAGCCGCTCGCTGAGCCGGCCGCGCCGCCAGGCGGACAGGACGCCGGTGCCGACGCCGAGGATCAGCCACAGCACCATCGCGCCGAACACCAGCGACAGGCTGACCGGCAGCTTGGTGAGGATCAGCTGGGTGACCTGCTGGTCGCTCTGGTACGACAGCCCGAGGCAGGGCGCCGAGCAGTGCTCCACGGAGGTGCCGGTCGAGTAGTCCTGGCCGGCGACGAGGCCCTCCAGGAAGTGCCAGTAGCGCACGTACAGGGGGTCGTCGAGCCTGAGCTGCTGGGCGACCTGGTGCACCTGTTCCGGCGAGCAGCGCGGACCGCAGGTGATCTGGGCGACGTTGCCGGGGGTGACGAAGAAGACGACGTAGACGATCACCGAGATGGCGAGCAGGGTGACGACGGCGCCGAGCGCTCGGCGCAGGAGAAAGCCCGTCATGCCTTGGCCTCCCTCTTGCGGCCGGTGCCGACGCGCAGCCGGGACGCCGCGCGCGGGTCCAGGGCGCTGCGTACGCCGTCGCCGAGGACGGTCAGGGCGAGGACGGTGACGAAGAGCGCGCCGGCGGGCAGCAGCAGGTACTGCGGGGCGGCCTGGTACCAGATGTCGGCGGCGGTGAGCATCTGTCCCCAGGACGGCGTCGGCGGCTTCACACCGACGCCGAGGAAGGACAGGGCGGCCTCGGCCGAGATGTTGGACGGCACCAGCAGCGCGGCGTAGGTGATGATCGGCGCGGCGATGCCGGGCAGCAGTTCGCGACGGGCGATCCGCCAGGTGCCCCAGCCGCTGAGCCGGGCGGCGGCCACGTAGTCGAGTTGCTTGAGCGTGAGGGTCTGGGCGCGCACGATCTTCGCGATGGTGCCCCACCCGATCAACCCGATGACCAGCGCGACCAGTACAGGTCGCGGGAAGCTCGACGGGACGATCGCGAGCAGCGCCAACGACATGATCATGAGCGGCAGGGCGACGATGACGTCCGTGAACCTGCTCAACAGTTGATCAACCCATCGAGTGCCCAGTGCAGCCGATACACCCACGACCACACCGATCAACACCTGGACGATGGTGGCGGCCAGCGCGACCCCCAGCGAGACCCGGGCGCCGTACACGAGCCGTGCGAACAGGTCGCGGCCCGTCTGCGGTTCGACGCCGAGCCAGTGGTCCCCGCCGATGCCGCCGAGCGAACCGATCGGCACACCACCGCGCGCGGAGTCCACCAGGGACGAGTGGTACGTGTTCGGGTCCTGGCCCTCCAGCGCGGTGAGCAGCGGCGCCGCCAGGGCGACCAGGACGAGCAGCGCGACGACGCCCGCCGCGACCATGGCGGCCCGCTGCGCCCGCAGCCGCCGCCAGAACTGACGAGCCCCCGAGACCCCCGGGACGACTGCCCCGGGGGTCTCGACGGCGACAAGTGCCTCGCTCATCGGGTTACTTGACCGCGACCTGCGAGATGTCCAGCACACCGGTCCAGTCGCTGATCACGACGTTCTTGATGTCCTTGCCGACCAACCGCTTGTAGACCGGGTGGAACAGCGGCACGGTCAGCGCCTGCTCACCGATCTTCTTGTCCAGGGCACCCCACCTCTTGGCGGCAGCGTCAAGATCGGTCAACTTGTTGATCGCGTCAATCTCGGCATTGACCGACTTGTCATTGAGCAGGCCCGAGTTGAAGTTCGCGCCGTCCTTGACGATCTGACGGCCGTCGAAGATCGGGGCGAGGAAGGGACCGCCGGAGGGCCAGTCGGCACCCCACGCGGAGAGGAAGAAGCCCGGCTCGGTCTTCACGCTGTGGACGGTGTCCGAGTAGTTGTTGTCCTCCAGGCCCTGGAGCTTGACCGTGATGCCGGCCTTCTTGAGCGCGTCCTGGATCGCGGTCGCGATCTCGGGGCTGGTCTTGAAGTTCTGGGCGTTGTTGTGGGTCAGCGTGACGGTGAGCCCGTTCGGGTAACCGGCCTCCTTCAGCAGCTCCTTGGCCTTGGCCGCGTTGCCGGTCGCACCGGCCGGGAACAGGTCGTAGGGCTCGTACCCGAAGGACTTCTGGTTGGGCAGGAAGGTGGTGGCGGCCTCGGCGAGCGACGATCCGCCGGCGGCGTTCACGACCGACGAACGGTCGACGGCGTACGAGATCGCCTGTCGCACCTTGGGGTTGTTGAACGGCTTGTCGGTCGGGTTGAACGCTATGTAGTTCGTGTAGCCGAAGTGGCCGGTACCGACGCGCGCGGCGAGCTCCTTGTCGCCGGTCACCTTGGCGAGTTCGGCGGGGCCGAGGTTGGTGTCCGTGGTGACCGCCGTCGCGTCCGCACCCTGGGACGAGGACAGCCGCTGGTTGATCACCGAGGCGTCGAGCCCGGACCGGACGTCGATCTTGTCCGGGTACGCCTTGCGCTCGGCGTCCGTCGAGGCGGACCAGTGCGTGTTGCGCTCCAGGAGGACGGTCTCACCGTCGTTCTCGTTCTTGACGACCTTGTAGGGGCCGGACGAGACCGGGTGCTCCTCGTACTTCGTGCCGGTGTCCTTGGCCTTCGGCACGGGCGCGAACTGCGTCTGCGTGGCCAGGAAGGGGAACTCGCCCTCGGGCTTGTTCAGATGGAAGACGATGGTCCGGTCGTCCGGCGTCTCGATCGCGTCGAGCCCGCCCTTGTCCTTGTACGGCCCCTGGTAGTCGGCCGCGCCGACCAGCCAGTCCCGCAGGTAGGGCGCCCCGCCGGACAGCTCGGGCGCGAAGGAGCGCTCGATGCCGTACTTGATGTCGGCCGAGGTGATCGCGGTGCCGTCCTCGTACTTGAGGCCCGTCTTCAGGGTGTACGTCCACACGGTCGCGTCCTTGTTGGGGCGCCCGGTGTCGGTGGCGAGGTCGGGGACGACCTTCGCGCCGGCCGCGCCGCTCTCGCGGTTGCGGGTGGTGAGCGTACGGAAGACGAGCGAGGGCACGTTGCCGCCGCCGGAGGTGTACAGCCGGGCCGGGTCGAAGTCGGTCTGCGGCTCGGAGTTCAGGACCGTGAGGGTGCCGCCCTTGTGGGGCGTGGAGTCGCCGCCGCCGGAGCTCTTGGCATCGTTGTCCTCAGGGCCGCAGGCGGCGGCGCCCGCTGCCAGAACCAGGCTTACGGATGCCGCGGCCACGCGGCGCGCGATGACGGACGGTTGACGCATCGGAGACGACCTCTCGGAAGATGATTCGCCCTGTCTCGGATCACGAGACAGATGGACGAAGGGTGAGACGAAAGTGAACAGACGTCTGCCCGGGCGTCAGGCCGTCGAAAACCCGCGAGCGACAGCTCACGGGAGGAGAAAGGGATCGCGACGCGAACGCCAGGGGGCGGACGTCAGCGACAGTGAATGTCGGCCACGCACAACGCGGTCACGCCGATGAGCGCCAGCTCGATGGCGGCGCAGACGGAGGCGTGAGAGGACGACATGCGCAGAAAATTAGTACGACTTTTCTGCGCATGTCAAAGTGACCTGTGGGACGTCCGTCAACTCCCGGGATATGGCCAGGGGTTGGGCAGGCAGTGGATTCCGTCGTGATCCAGGAACTTGGTCTGCTGCTGCATGACCGGGGCGAGCTCGCCGTCCTTGTCGCAGGTCACATGGTGGTTGCCGAGTCGGTGGCCGACCTCGTGATTGATCAGCATCTGCCGGTAGGCGTGGATCTGGTCGCCGTAGGTCTTCGACCCCTGGGCCCACCGGTACGCGTTGATCATCACGCGTTCGGTGGAGGCCGAGTCGCAGGACACGTTGTCCACGGTCGTGTCCAGACCGGACTTGGCACACCACTTGGCGGTCGTCCCCGGACTCGCGAGCGTGATCACGAAGTCGGGCTTGCCGGAGTAGATGCGCTCGAAGGTGCGGGCGCCGTGGTGGGCCCAGCTCCGGTCGTCGTTGAGCGTCTTCTGCACCGCCTCGGCGAACAACTCCGCGTCCAGCCCGAGCCCCTGCTCGACGTCGACCCGGTAGGTGTACTTCTGCCCACTGCCGGGCGCCTTGGCGACGCCCTTGACCGCGTCGAACTTCCCCGACCCGGCCAGCCCCGCGGCGAGCGCGTACTTCTTGCCCATCTTCTGCTCATACGTCAGCGTCGCCACGCGCGGCGCCGACGACGGCGTCGGCCGCCCGTCCCCGCGCGAGGCCGAGTCACGGGCGTCCCGCGCCCGGTCGCCGGCCGACTGCGACCGTACGTCGCCGTCGTCCCCCCGGTCGGCGACCTGACCGGCGACGACGACGGCCAGCACGGTGGTGACCGCGGCGGCCGCGATCCCGGTGAACGTCCGTCCCTTGCTCCCCTTGCCGCGCGCGGGTTCGCCGGTGGGCTCCGCGCCCTCGTCGCCGGTACGCGGTTCCGGGACGGTCCGCCAGTCGCTGACGGAGGCGTACGGGTCCGAGGCCGCGGAGCCATGAGGCATACGGCGCGTGAACGCGGGGTCCTGATCGGGACGCGGCGAGAACAGATCGACGTCCTCGTCCCCGAAGGCGTCGACATAGTCCTGCCGGGGAGCGGCCTGCCGAGGCCCACCGGGAGGCGCCTGCCGCTGCCGAGGCAGGGTGACACGGGGCTCGGCGCTCACACCGTGCGCCCCCAACTCACCCCATCCGCCCCCGGCTTCCCGCTGCTCCGGGTGCCCGCCCCGCACGCGGGGGGTGCCGTGCGCGGGAGTACCACCGCCGGGGAACCGGGGCACGCCGTGGGCGGGAGTCCCATCGGGAAGCCGCGGCACACCACGAGCCGACGTCCCGTCCGGAAGCCGCGGGAGTCCACGCGCGGGCGTCCCGTCCGGAAGCAGCGGCACACCACGAGCCGGCGTCCCGTCGGCGAACCGAGGCACACCACGCGCGGGCGTGCCGTCCGGAAGCCGCGGAACACCACGCGCGGGCGTCCCCTCCGGAAGCAGCGGAACCCCGCGCGCAGGTGTCCCCTCCGGCGGCCGCGCCCCCTGTACGACCCGGTAGACCGGGTCCCCGTACACCGCGGGCCCGCCCGCCGGAGGCATCCCCTGCTGTCGGCCGATCCCCGGCTGCTGCCCCGCCGCACCCGGCTGAGGCGGCGCACCCTGTCCCTGCGGTCCCGGGGAACCCGCGTCCCCCCGACCGCCGCGCCTTGCGGCTACGTCCGCGGAGTCACCCTTGGGTGCGGGCCCGCGGCGGCTGTGGCGTCCCACCTCGCGCCTCAGCTCCCCGCACTCGAAGACTCGACAGCACCATCACCGGAGCCGTCACCCGACACAACAGCAGACTCGCCGGAGGCACCGTCCGAGCCCGACACGACAGCAGCTCTACCGGAGGAACCGGCCGAGCCCGACACAACAGCAGCCCCCTCGGAGCCACCGCCCGACCCCGACCCTACCGCCGAGCCACCCAACTCCCGCCGACTCGCAAGGAGTTCACCGAACGCCCGAGCCACCGTCTCCGGATACTCCATCATCGCCACATGCCCCGCGTCCGGCAGGCTGAGGAGTCGGGAGTCACGGAAGGCGCGCGCCGCCTTGCGGGCCATGCGGTAGCCGACGAGCTGGTCGCGGCCGCCGTAGACGAGGAGCGTGGGCGCGAGGACCCGCTCGGCCTGGCGCCACAGCGCGTGCTGCCCGCCCAGTGTGTACGCGTTGACGATCCCGCGCGCGGAACGCGTCATCGCGTCCCAGAAGTACGGCAGTTGCTGCCGCCGCTCCATCTCCTCGACGGCGTGCCGGAAGCCTTCCTCCGACACGCGCGTGGGGTCGCCGTAACAGAGCGCCGTGACCCCACGGACCCGCTGCTCGGCCGTCCAGTCCCGGCTGAGCCGCGCGAAGAGCGCCGTCACGCCGGGCAGGGCCATCAGCGCCGTGGGCACGGCGGTGCGCTGCACGCGGATCTCCGGCAGGGCCGGCGAGACCAGGGTGAGCGTACGGACGAGGTCCGGGCGCACCGCGGCGACCCGGGTCGAGACCGCGCCGCCGAGGGAGTTGCCGAACAGGTGCACCGGCCCGCGGCCGGAGGCGTCGAGATAGCGGATCACCGCACGCGCGTGTGCGGTGATCGAGTAGTCGCCGTCGTCCGGCGGCGGCGAGTCACCGAAGCCGGGCAGGTCGACGGCCTCACCGTCGACCACGGTCTCCAGCTCCTGCATCAGCGCCGACCAGTTCTGCGAGGAACCGCCGAGGCCGTGGACGTAGAGCGCGGGCGGCAGCCCCTCGCGCGCGGGCGGCCTCGACCGCACCGTCAGCGTGATCCCCGGCAGCCCGACCGACCGCAGCCGCTCCCCTTCCGCGACCCTGACGGCCGCCACCTTCGGCAGAACATTGGTGGCCGGCACGATCGGCAGCTCGGTCGAAGACATGCGGCAATGTTACGAGACGATCACGCACTGGTTCATGTGTTCGCCGTCACAAGGGGGCACTCGTATCCCAGCTCGCCCCCCGGGAAAGCACGCAAAGAGCAGACACAGAGCACGCACAGAGCATGCGCGCATCGCATAGCGCCCGAATCGGGTGTCTCCTAGGCTCGTACGCAGGGCACCCGCATGTGGCCCCCTGCTGACCCAGGGACGTTCTAGGAAGGGAGCCCACCATGGCCTACGACCCCAGCGACCCCGACACCTTCGAGAACGGCGAGCCCGTCGAGCTCGACGTCGAGGCCCCCGAGGACGACGCCGCCGAACAGCAGACGGACGTCACCGCGGATCGCGACGATCCGCTGACCGGCGTGGATCCCGCGCTGGCGAACGAGGCCGACCTCGTCGAACAGGCCCGGGTCGTCCGGACCGACGAGGACGACTACCGCTGACCCGCCCACCGCCCCCCGGTGAGCAGGAAAGGTGCGTGCGCTGCCCGTCCGATCCTTCTTTGAAACCTTTGCACGGCTTTCGCCATCGTCCGGTACGTGAAATTCTGCGCTCGCACCGCGCACACCACGGTTACCGAAAAGTACGATGGCGGGCGCGGCGCACACCGCAAGTGGACGACTTATGGGAGGCGGCGTGACAGCCATCGAGCAGACAGAGGCGGCACGCCCGCGAGGCACGCGCCTGCCGCGCCGTGCCCGACGGAATCAGCTGCTGGGCGCCGCACAGGAAGTGTTCGTGGCGCAGGGGTACCACTCGGCCGCGATGGACGACATCGCCGAGCGCGCCGGCGTCAGCAAGCCGGTGCTGTACCAGCACTTCCCGGGCAAGCTCGACCTCTACCTCGCGCTGCTGGACCAGCACTGCGAGGCGCTGATCGGTTCCGTACGACAGGCGCTGGCGTCGACGACCGACAACAAGCAGCGCGTACGGGCGACCATGGACGCCTACTTCGCGTACGTCGAGGACGACGGCGGCGCCTTCCGGCTGGTCTTCGAGTCGGACCTGACGAACGAGCCCGCGGTCCGCGAGCGCGTCGACAAGGTCACGAACGAGTGCGCCGAGGCGATCACCGATGTCATCGCCGAGGACACCGGCCTCTCGCGCGCGGAGTCGATGCTGCTGGCCTCGGGTCTGGGCGGCCTCGCCCAGGTCGTGGCCCGCGCGTGGCTGCACAGCGACCGCAGCGTCCCGCGCGAGCAGGCGGTCCAGCTGCTGACCTCGCTCGCCTGGCGAGGCATCGCCGGTTTCCCGCTGCACGGCACCGAGCACCACTGATCCCCGCCCCGGGACATTTGTTCCCGCCCGCTGTTCGCTCCTGGCGTTCTTGCGCGGAGCGTGTACGTCCCCTCACCGGGCTAATGTGTGCTGGGTACGGCGCGGAAGGTCGCGCACTTCACTGACCGTCGGAGGGACATAGCCGTGGAGGTCAAGATCGGCGTGCAGCACGCGCCCCGCGAGATCGTTCTGGAGAGCGGTCAGAGTGCCGAGGAGGTCGAGCGTGTGGTGGCCGAGGCACTCGCCGGAAAGTCGCAGCTGCTGAGCCTCACGGACGAGCACGGCCGCAAGGTCCTGGTCCCGGCCGACCGCCTCGCCTACGTGGAGCTCGGCGAGCCGGCCCCGCGCAAGGTGGGCTTCGGCGCGCTGTAGGCAGACGCATGAGGAAGGGCCCGGTGACGTCACGTCGCCGGGCCCTTCCTCATGCGCACCCACGGTCCGCAAGATTTTTTTCTCCACATATGGAGCACAAGTCACGCACAGAGGAGGATTGCATTCCGCAGGTCACGGGTATGACGGGCTACGACCGTGATACGCAGCGTGGCCACGTGGGAGGGACCCCAATGATCTTGCTGGAAGCGCTCGGTTCCGCTCTGCTCGGTCTCGTCCTGGCGGCCGCCGCCGCACACCGCCTGGCCCACCGCCTGCCCGCCCGCTCCCTGGTCCTCGCGACCGGAGTGGCCGGCGCCCTCTTCGGCGCCTTCATCACCCACAGCGCCCTGGGCGCGGGCAACGTCCTGCTGACCCTGATCGGCGCGACGGTGGTCTCGATCGCATCCTTGTCGCTCCTGCTCCGCCCGGCGCGCAGACTCCGCCGCCGATCAGTGGCGGCATAAGTTCTGAAGCCGGCCAGGGCAACGCCCCTCTAGGGGCGCGGGGCTGTATTGATTTGCGGCTACCGCCGCGTGGGCGCGCCCAGCGCCCACGCAGCCGCAGCCGCAGCCGCAAGATGGACCGCGACCGCCCCCACGGAGCGCTACGCCGCCAAGCCCAGCGCAGCCATCCGCTTCGTGTGCGCCTCGGTGATCCGCGAGAACATCCGCCCCACCTCGGCGAGATCGAACCCGTCGGCAACCCCACCGACGAGCATCGTCGACAGCGCGTCCCGGTCGGCGACCACCCGCTGCGACTGCGACAGCGCCTCACCCATGAGACGCCGCGCCCACAGAGCGAGACGCCCGCCCACGCGCGGATCGGCGTCGATCGCGGCCCGCACCTTCTCGACGGCGAACCCGGCATGCCCCGTGTCGTCGAGAACGGCGAGCACCAGCTCACGCGTGTCCGAGTCCAGCCGCGCAGCGACCTCGCGGTAGAAGTCGCTGGCGATGGAGTCGCCGACGTAGGCCTTGACGAGCCCCTCCAGCCAGTCCGACGGTGCCGTCTGCCGATGGAAGCCGTCGAGGGCGGCGACGAACGGCTCCATGGCCTCCGTCGGCTCGGCGCCGATCTCGGTCAGCCGGTCGCGCAGCTTCTCGTAGTGGTGGAACTCCGCCGACGCCATCTTCGCCAGCTCCGCCTTGTCCGCCAGGGTCGGCGCCAGCTTGGCGTCCTCCGCGAGCCGCTCGAACGCCGCGAGTTCGCCGTAGGCGAGTGCGCCGAGGAGGTCGACGACCGCGGCCCGGTACTGGGGCTCCGCGGAGGCCTGGGCCCAGTCCTGGGCGGCCACTCCGGTGGGCTCGGCGGGTGCGTCAGAGGTGTTGTCAGGCGTCGTCATGAAGCGCACAATAGTCCGCTCGCCGAGACTCGGAAGTCCCTGGTCAATCAGTGTGACGACGACTACGTGACCAAATCGGCCATCACATGTGCGCGTTTCCGGGGTATGGTGGTAATGCGCCTGCTGAGTACGTGCGTCTATGACGACGCCGTATTTGCCGGGCCGCACGTATGAGGATGCCCGGTCGGTGGCCCGATCGGCTCCGACCTGACAGCTCTCCTCGCCCGTACGGCACTGTGCGTACGGCATCCGGAGGGACCCTCAGCGGTTCGAGCGCTAGAGCGTCGGCAGAGGTCCCGTGCCATTACGGCTGGTCCGTAAGGCAGTCGACGTCCCCAGCACGGTCTTTAAGAGACCCCCGAGCTCGCCTCGCACCGCGTACACAGAAGAGGCAGCACCCTGACTACGACGTTCAGAGATCTCGGAATCCTTCCCGAGACCGCCGAGGCCCTCGAGGCCGTCGGCATCATCAACCCCTTCCCCATCCAGGAGATGACGCTCCCCGTCGCCCTTTCCGGCACGGACGTCATCGGCCAGGCCAAGACCGGCACCGGCAAGACGCTGGGCTTCGGCCTGCCGCTCCTCGAGCGCGTCACCGTCCCCGCCGACGTCGAGGCCGGCCGCGCCGCTCCCGAGGCGCTCACCGACGCCCCGCAGGCCCTCGTCGTCGTCCCCACGCGCGAGCTGTGCACCCAGGTCACCAACGACCTGCTGACCGCGGGCAAGGTCCGTAACGTACGCGTCCTCGCCATCTACGGCGGCCGTGCCTACGAGCCCCAGGTCGAGGCCCTCAAGAAGGGCGTCGACGTCATCGTCGGCACCCCGGGCCGCCTCCTGGACCTCGCGGGCCAGAAGAAGCTCAACCTCAAGCACATCAAGGCGCTCGTCCTCGACGAGGCCGACGAGATGCTCGACCTGGGCTTCCTGCCCGACGTCGAGAAGATCATCGACATGCTGCCGGCCCGCCGTCAGACCATGCTGTTCTCGGCGACCATGCCGGGCGCGGTCATCGGTCTCGCGCGCCGCTACATGTCGCGGCCCACGCACATCCGCGCCACCGCGCCGGACGACGAGGGCGTGACGGTCGCGAACATCTCGCAGCACGTGTACCGGGCCCACAACATGGACAAGCCCGAGATGGTCGCGCGCATCCTGCAGTCCGAGGGCCGCGGCCTCGCCATGATCTTCTGCCGTACGAAGCGCACCGCCGCCGACCTCGCCGACCAGCTCAAGCAGCGCGGCTTCGCCTCCGGCGCGGTCCACGGCGACCTCGGCCAGGGCGCCCGCGAGCAGGCGCTGCGCGCCTTCCGCAACGGCAAGGTGGACGTCCTCGTCTGCACCGACGTCGCCGCGCGCGGCATCGACGTCGAAGGCGTCACGCACGTCATCAACTACCAGTCCCCCGAGGACGAGAAGACGTACCTGCACCGGGTCGGCCGTACTGGCCGCGCGGGCGCCAAGGGCATCGCGATCACCCTCGTCGACTGGGACGACATCCCGCGCTGGCAGCTCATCAACAAGGCGCTGGAGCTCAACTTCAACGACCCGCCGGAGACGTACTCCAGCTCCCCGCACTTCTACGAGGAGATGAACATCCCCGCGGGCACCAAGGGTGTCCTGCCGCGTGCCGAGCGCACGCGCGCGGGCCTCGACGCGGAGGAGCTCGAGGACCTCGGCGAGACCGGCGGCCGTGGTGGCCGCGGTCGCGGTGACCGGACCGGCCGTGACAACCGTGGCGGTCGTGGCGGCAGGGACGAGTCCCGTCCCGCCGACGGCGAGCGTTCGTCGTCCCGTACACCGCGTCGTCGCCGCCGTACGCGCGGCGGTTCCGCGCTGGACGGCGCCTCGGCGCCCGCCGCCGAGGCGACCGCGCCTTCCGCGGACAGCGCGGTGACCGAGGACGCCCCCGCGACCCGCACCCCGCGCCGCCGTCGCCGCACCCGCAACGGTGCCGCGGCGGAGCAGCCGCAGGCCGTGGCCACCACGCCGGAGGCCGCCGAGACCGCGGTCGACACCGCCGAGGCCGTCGAGACGGCACCGCGTCGCCGCCGCACCCGCAGGACCGCGGAGACCGCGCCGGCGACCGAGCCGGTCGTCACCGAGGCCGTCGTGGCCGACCCGGTCGTCGCGGAGCCCGCGTCCGAGGCTCCCGCCGCCGCGCCGCGCCGCCGCACCCGCAAGGCCACCCCGGCCGCCGAGACCGCGGTCGACACCGCCGAGGCCGTCGAGGCCAAGCCGCGTCGCCGCACCCGTAAGGCCGCGGAGCCGGTGGCCGCCGCCGAGGTCGTCGAGGCCGCCCCCGCGGTCGTCGCCGAGCCCGAGGCTCCGGCCGCCGCACCGCGTCGCCGTACGCGCAAGACGGCCGCCGCCGCGGAGGCCGCGGTCGACACGGCCGAGGGCACGGAGGCCAAGCCGGCGGTACGCCGTACGCGCAAGGCCGCCGCCGCGACGGAGACCACCGCCGAGGCCACCGAGCCGAAGCCGCGCCGGACCCGCAAGACCGCCGCTGCTGCCGGAGAGGCCGCCGTGGACACGGCCGAGGCCGTCGAGGCCAAGCCGCGTCGCACGCGGAAGACGGCCGCAGCCGTCGCCGACACGGCCGAGGCCGTGGAAGCCAAGCCGCGCCGGACCCGGAAGACCGCCGCTGCCGCTGCCGAAGCCGCCGTCGACACCGCCGAGGCCGTCGAGGCCAAGCCGCGTCGCACGCGGAAGACCGCTGCCGCTGCCGAGATCCCGGCCCAGGCCGTGGAGGAGGCGGAGGCGAAGCCGCGTCGTACGCGCAAGGCGGCCGCAGCCGCCGAAGCCGCCGTGGACACGGCCGAGGGCACGGAGGCCAAGCCGGCGGTACGCCGTACGCGCAAGGCCGCCGCTGCCGCCGTCGAGACGGCCGAGGCCGCTGAGGCCAAGCCGCGTCGGACCCGTAAGACGGCCGCCGCCGCGGAGACGACCGAGACGACCGAGGCGAAGCCGCGTCGGACCCGTAAGGCCGCTGCCTCCGCCGAGATCCCGGCGCAGGTCGCCGAGGACGCGGAGGCCAAGCCGAAGGTGCGGCGCACGCGTAAGGCCGCGGCCGCTTCGGAAGGCTGAGCACGCGTTTGTCGCCGGCGGCCCGGTCCACCGACAGGTGGGCCGGGCCGTCGGCATTTCCGGGCGCACGCTCCCCGAGCCCGCCCTCCCAAGCCCAGGTGGTCCACCTCACGCCGCGCCCTGAACCCCCGCCGGATAGCCTCACACCATGAGCCGTCCCCCCACCTTCGCTCCGCCCCCCGGCGCCCGTGCCTACTCCCTGGGCACGTCACGCGGTGAGTTCGCCGTGGTCGACGCTCCGGTGGCGGACGGCGTCACGCCGCGTGGCACCGCCCTGCTGCTGCCCGGGTTCACCGGCAGCAAGGAGGACTTCAACCCGCTGCACGAGCCGCTCGCGGCGCGTGGCTACCGTACGGTCGCCGTGGACGGGCGCGGCCAGTACGAGTCGGACGGGCCGGACACCGACGAATCCGCCTACGCTCAGGACGAGTTGGCGAAGGACGTGCTCGCGCAGGCGGCCGCGATCGGCGCGCCCGTGCATCTCGTGGGGCACTCGCTCGGCGGGCAGATCGCGCGGGCGGCCGTGCTCCTCGACCCCACGCCCTTCCGTTCCCTGACCCTCATGTCCTCGGGCCCTGCCCAGATCTCCGTCTCCCAGCAGCAGCGCGTCAAGCTGCTCCGGGACGGGCTGGCCGTGATGGGCATGGCGGAGGTGTGGGACGCGATCCAGGCCATGGAGCCGCCCGAGGAGACCGACACCGGCGAGCTCGACGAGGGGCTCGACGACCGGGACGATCTGCGCCGACGCTGGCTGGCCAACAAGCCCGCCCAACTCATCGCCACCGGCCGCCAGTTGTGCACCGAGCCGGACCGGGTCGACGAACTCGCCGCCGTACCGCTGCCGTTCCACGTGCTGTCGGGGGCGCACGACGACACCTGGCCGGTCCCGCTCCTCGACGACATGGCCGTACGACTCCACGCGCACCGCACGGTCATCGCGGGGGCCGAGCACTCCCCCAACACCGACCGCCCCCTCGAAACGGCCCGCGCCTTCGCCGACTTCTGGGACAGCACCCTCAAGCAGAGCTAGTACTGCGCCTGCAAGTGCTCCCAGAAACCGTCCCGCAGCGCCCGTCTCAGGTCCGCCTGGCCACGCAGCGAGTACTGGAGCAGTCCCTCCGCCTCGACCAGCAGGTCCTGGTCGACCGACCCGGGCAGGTAGGGGTGGCCGGGCAGCAGCTCCACCAGGGCCTCCCGGCCGCGTGCCGCCAGCCACTTCGCCGCGATCTGCGCGCCGACGAAGCGGACGTCCTCGCGGGTGGGCCGGTTCACCGCGGCCTCGTACGCGGCGGCCGTGCGGCGGGCGACGTACGGCTTGAAGAAGTCGAGGTCGAAGACGCGCTGGCTGTCGACCTCCCAGAGCAGCGGCTCGGCCTGGTTGCGGCCCTCGGGGGCCTCGATGCCCCAGAGGTGGACGCGGGCGCCGTAGCCCTGTGCCGCCTCCACCGCCGACACCAGGTCCTCGTCGCCGCCGAGCAGGGCCGCGTCGCTGATCGCGCGGTGCCGGGCGAGGGACTCCAGGTCGGAGCGGATCAGTGAGTCGACGCCCTTCTGCTGGTTGTTGGCGTTGAGGTTGCCCAACCGCACCTTGACGTCCGGGAGTTCGGCGATCGACTGCTGCTCGGCGGTGTGGATGCGGCGCCTGGCCCCGTCGTACCAGTAGACCCGCAGCAGTCTGCTGTCCGCGAAGATCGTCCGGGCCCGGTCGATGAGCGCCTCGATGAGTCCCTCGGTATCGATGTCGAAGGAGCGGCGGTCCTCCGTCCCGGCGACCAGGCGCCCCGCGGCCGCGTAGAGATACCCCGCGTCGACGAAGATCGCGTGGGTCGAGGGCGTCTTCGCCACCTCGGCGAGCATGCGCTGCAACAGCTCGTTGGTGTGGTCGATGCGGGCGCCCAGCGCCTGGAGGTCGTCGTTCATCGCCACCATTGTCCCGGCGGTCACGCTGCGAACACAACCGGTCCCGGTCAGTCTCATACAGACCACTTACCGGTCAGTAGTTAGTCGTTCGAAAAATTTCTTTAGCGTAGGGAATGTTTGTAACACGCAGCCCGTTAGATACAGACATACGCAGCTGTTCTCCTCAGGAGGATGACCAGACGAAGGGAGAAGCCCATGCGCTTCGAAATCATGCGACTCGACGACGTCGACGGTACCCCCGTGGACAGCACCGTCGTGGACGCCGCCTCCGTCAACCGGATCGTTCAGCAGGCCGCCGCCATCGGACAGCGCCTCTGGATTCGCCCGGCCGACACCTCGGCCTCGTAACCGACACAGCTTCAGAGCCCCCGTACGGCAACGATGTCGTACGGGGGCTCTGCGCTTTCCAAAGCCGTACCGGGCTCAGCTGCCCCGGATCACCTGCGTGACCCCGTTGATGATCTGCTGCACGGCGATCGCGGACAGCATCATGCCCGCGAGCCGCGTCACCAGGACGACCCCGCCGTCCTTGATGACCCGGATGATCAGCAGCGAGTACCGCATGACCAGCCACAGCACGACATGGATGGCGAGGATCGCCACCCACACCGACACCTGCGTGGCGACACTGTCCGCTTTCTGCACGGCCAGGATCACGGACACGATCGCCCCCGGCCCGGCCAGCAGCGGCATGCCCAGGGGCACGAGCGCGACATTGACGTCCTTGGTCTGCTTCGGTTCGTCGGTCTTGCCGGTGAGCAGGTCCAGGGCGATGAGCAGGAGCAGCAGTCCGCCCGCGATCATCAGCGCGGGGACGGAGACGTGCAGGTAGTTGAGGATCTGGTGGCCGAGGAGGCCGAAGACCGCGATCACCCCGCCCGCCACACAGACGGCCTGGAAGGCCATCCGCTTCTGCACCTTGCCGGGCCGGCCGGCGGTCAGGGCGAGGAAGATCGGGGTGATCCCCGGGGGATCCATGATGACGAACAGGGTCAGGAAGAGAGAGCCGAAAACGGCAGCGTCGAACACAGGTGAGCCTTGCGAGAAGAAAGAAAAGTGGATCAGGTGGGCGTGCGGGCGATCGCTCAGGCCCCGCCGGTCCCCGGCACCGGGAACGCGCCCGTCGCCCGCCGGGTGATCTCCCCGTACACCTCGGGGTCGGTCCGGAACTCGCCGAGCGTCACCGTCTTGCGGCTGCCGTGGTAGTCCGAGGAGCCGGTGACGAGCAGCCCCAGGTCGGCGGCGAGCCCGCGCAGCCGGTCCCGGGTCTCCGGGTCGTGGTCCATGTGGTCGACCTCGATGCCGTCGAGCCCGGCCGCGGCCATCTTCGCGATGGCGGCCTCGGGGACCGTACGGCCACGCTTGTCGGCACCGGGGTGCGCGAAGACGGTGACCCCGCCCGCGCCCTTGACCAGCCGGATCGCCTCGAAGGGGTCGGTCTCGTGCTTCTCCATGTACGCCTGGCCGCCGTCGGCCAGCCAGTCCTCGGTGAAGGCGTCGCTGACGGTCGGTACGACACCGAGCTCGACGAGCGCGGTCGCGACATGCGGCCGGCCCACCGAGCCGTCGCCGGCGATCCGCGCGACCTGCTCCCAGGTGACGGGCACGCCCAGCGCCTGGAGCTTCGCGACCATCCCGCGCGCCCGCGGCACCCGGTCGTCCCGCACCAGCTCACGCTCGGCGAGCAGCTCCGGCTCCTCGGGGTCGAAGAGGTACGCCAGCAGATGCATGGAGACGCCGTCGATACGACACGACAGCTCGGCGCCGGTGACGAGCGTGAGCCCCTCCGGCAGCGCGGCGATGGCCTCGGCGTACCCGCGCGTGGTGTCGTGATCGGTCAGCGCGACGACGTCCAGCCCGGCGGCGGCAGCGTTGCGCACCAGCTCGGCCGGGGTGTCCGTACCGTCGGACGCGGTGGAGTGGGTGTGCAGATCGATACGCACGACGCGAACTCCAGGCGGTGAGGGTACGGAGGGGACGTTCAAGGATAACCGGATTTTCGAACCCTTATGTCACACCTGAACCCCGTGAGCGACCTTTACACAGAGGCCCCTGGGGGGCACCGGCCCTGGGGCGCTACGGCTTCAGCAAGCGCGGCGACAACGCCCCGCAGGGAACCAGCTCCACCTCGGCCCCCGCGTCCCGCAGGTCCGTCAGCACCAGCTCGTCGTACATCAGCAGCCCCGACTGCTCGGGCCACACGACCGCCCACAGCCACAGCCCGAGCGCCTCGCCCGCGAACACCGCCCGGTCGTCCGGCGTGCCGGAGACATGCCACAGCGGGGTCGGGCGGCCGGCCGCCAGCACCTTGGCCTGGGGCGGCTTCTCGACGCTCATGTACGGCCCCGGGTCCGGCCCGTCGATGCCCGCGTAGCGCGCGCCGAGGCCGACGCCGAGTTCCTCGGCGACGAGGATCAGCTCACCGAAACCGCCGAGCGGTCCGGGACCCGAGCAGGCCACAGCCGTCGCACGTCCGCCGCTGCGGTCGTCACCGGCACTGCCGACGCCCGTGAAGAGCCAGCCGACCGGCAGCGGCCACGGCATCCACACCGGCACCTGCGTGCGATGCACCACGACGCCGAGGGCCTCGACGCTGGGCGGGATCACGGGCTGCAACGGGTGCACGGTCCCGTGCACGTCGCACTGCCAGGAATCGGCGAAGAGTCCGGGAGCCCTGACCCGGCCACCGCACTTCGGGCAACTGGGTTCGCCCCTCATAGGGCCCCACGGTCCTACCCCTGCCCCGCCACGTCAAGGACGATCACCCATCCGGGCTGAACGGGAAGCGAGGCACGCCAAGCAGGACGGTGTGGCCGTATTCGTCAACTGCCACATTCCGGCCACCACTTGGTGAGCTTGCTCACGCCAGGATCACTCCAGCGGGACGGACTTCCGGGACGGGTCCCTGAGGTCCGTGCCGTTCGTCAGCCAGCGCTCCTGGAGGGCCTGGGCGCCGTGCACCCGCTTCCAGGCGGCTTCGTTCGGGGTCATGGGCAGCAGGGGGAGGAACTGGACCGGGTCCATGGGCTCGTCCAGCTCCAGGTCCTCGATCAGGCCGCCCGGTTCGGCCACCAGGACCGAGGTGAACGGGGCGCCGGGCCACAGCGGTCCGCCCACGTCGAGAGACGCGCCGGGGGCCACGATCAGGCCCTCGACCTGCGGCGACGCGGCGAGGACGGCGAGCGGGCGGAGCACCTTGTCGGTGTCGGCGAGGCCCGCGCGGACCGAGAGGAACAGTTCGGCGCGGGGGCCCTTGACCGGGTCGGCGAGCATCGCGGTGGGGTCGCCCATCGGCGCCGCGGACATGCCGAGCGTGGCGTAGCGGACGATGTCGCCCTCGTGGAAGCGGAGCACCTCGATGCGGTCCGTGCCCAGGAAGGTGACCGCCGCGCGGGCGTCCGGCTCACCCAGCGCGGTACGCAACCGGGCCTCGACCAGAGGAAGAACATCAGCCATGCCGCGAGCATAGAACTCGTCAGTACCGGGCAAAGCAGCGCCTTGACACTTCAGGCGGCTGATACTCTTGCCCGGTCGTTCGGGGCAGCACGCAGAAGCGTCGCGATCGAGTCCCGACGCCATGAAAATCCCCTGCGAGGGGAACTCCCCTACGGGGAATGGACGTCCCTTACGAGGGACCGGCCGGAGGAGGTGGGGCTGTCATGGATCGAAGTCACCCGTGCAGTACCACTCGCTCTTCCGCCCGCTGATGTAGCTGATCCGGGTTCCCGGCTGACCGCCGCCTCTCGTCGCGCTCGCGTCTTCATCGGAAGAGCACTTCGTCGATCTGCTTGATCTGCCTGATCTGTCTGATTCAAAAATCAGCATCTGTATCAGCAACGAAGCCTGCTACCGCAATGGTGCGGTGCTCCCCGCTTTGTGGACGTGCCAAACATCCACCGTTCGGACGTCCCCATTCCGGGCAGTTCCACCCGTTGAAGCGGCCTTTCGTTGCCTGTCGCGAAGGAGCCTGCCATGTCGATGATCCGCGACCTGCGCGCCGTCGTCCGCCCGTCCCGTCCCTCGCTCCGCAAGGGCGTGCGCATGGACAGCGGGGCGTACGACACCACCCGCGACCCCGGCACCCCCTCGGCCGTCGTCGACTGTGCCGTCTACCGCGACGGCGCCCGCGTCGAGACGCCCCTGCCGCTGACGCCGCACGAGGCGATGCGTCAGGTGCGCCGCGACGGCGGCTTCGTCTGGATCGGTCTGCACGAGCCGACCGAGGCCGAATTCTCCGGTATCGCCGGCGAGTTCGGGCTGCACCCGCTGGCCGTCGAGGACGCCGTCCAGGCGCACCAGCGGCCGAAGCTGGAGCGCTACGACGACTCCCTGTTCACCGTCTTCAAGACCATCCACTACGTCGAGCACGACCGCCTCACCGCCAACAGCGAGGTCGTCGAGACCGGCGAGGTCATGTGCTTCACCGGACGGGACTTCTTCATCACCGTCCGGCACGGCGGCCAGGGTTCGCTCCGGGCGCTGCGCCACCGCCTCCAGGACGACCCGGAGCTGCTCGCCAAGGGCCCCTCGGCGGTGCTGCACGCGATCGCCGACCACGTCGTCGACGGCTACATCGCGGTCGCCGACGCCGTGCAGGACGACATCGACGAGGTCGAGACGGACGTGTTCTCGCCGGGCCGCAAGGGCTCCCCGCGCGGTTCGGACGCCGGCCGGATCTACCAGCTCAAGCGTGAGGTGCTGGAGTTCAAGCGGGCGGTGTCGCCGCTGCTGCGGCCCATGCAGCTGCTGAGCGAGCGGCCGATGCGGCTGATCGACCCGGACATCCAGAAGTACTTCCGGGACGTCGCCGACCACCTCGCCCGCGTGCAGGAGCAGGTCCTCGGCTTCGACGAGCTCCTCAACTCGATCCTCCAGGCCAACCTCGCGCAGGCGTCCGTCGCGCAGAACGAGGACATGCGGAAGATCACCTCGTGGGCGGCCATCGTCGCCGTACCGACGATGGTGTGCGGCGTGTACGGCATGAACTTCGACTACATGCCCGAGACGCACTGGAAGTACGGCTACCCCGTGATCATGATGATCACCGGCATGATCTGCCTCGGCATCCACCGCACCCTGAAGCGCAACGGCTGGCTCTGAGGGCGCCTGGATAGGCTGCCCCCATGACAAGCGAGCTGCTCGACCAGGCCCTCGTCGAGGAGGCCACGAAGAAGTCCGGCCTCATCTGGGTCAGGGGTCCCGAGGGCCCCGCCCGGGCGCTGTGGCACGTGTGGCACGAGGGTGCCGCGTGTCTGGTCGGCGACGGGCCGGGCGAGCAGCCGCTGCCGGGGCTCACGGACGGCGGCGCGGCCGAGGTGACGGTCCGCAGCAAGGACAAGGGCGGGCGGCTGGTCTCCTGGACGGCGGAGGTCATGGAGCTGCCGTCCGGGTCGGAGGCCTGGGAGGCGGCCGTCGCCGAACTCAAGGGCAAGCGCCTCAACGCGCCCGACGGGGAAGCGATGCCGCAGCGCTGGGGGCGGGAGTGCCGGGTGCTGCGCCTGGTGCCGACCGGGGCGACCGCGCCGCTGCCCGACGGCGACCTGGCCGGGCCGCCGGTGCCGACGTCCGCGACGACCCGTCTGCCGATCCCGGCGGGGCTGCCGAAGCTGCTGCTGAAGCGGCGCCGCCGGAAGTAGCCGGGTCAGGACGTCGGCAGCTGCTTGCCGTAGTCCACCGTCTCGCCCTTCGCCGGCGCCGCCAGCTCGAAGGGCTTGCCCCAGCCGGAGAAGGTCAGGGTCCCGGCGCCGCCCGCGCGTTCCAGGCGGAGCGGGTAGGGCTTGCCCTCCAGGGAGACGTCCAGGGTGCCGCCGGCGCCGTCGTCACCCGTGATGCGGATGGTGCGGGTACCCGACTGCTCGTGGTGGCCGTCGGTCGCGAGGTCGCCGTGGAGCGTCAGCAGACTCGACAGCAGGACGTCCTTGTCGGTGAAGCCGCTGAACTTCTTGTACGACGGGTCGCCCTGAGGCACCTTCACGAACTTGCCGTCGAGCTTGTCGGCGGCGGCCGTGTCCGAGCCCTTGTCGTCGCCCTTGCCGTCCTCATGGCTCCAGAACCCGGCGTCGGCCTTGAGGAAGAGCTTCTCCCCGATCCGCAGCAGCTTGAAGGTGGCGCCCTCGGCGGTGACCGATCCGGTGCCGCCGTCCGCCTTCAGCTGCATGTCGAGTTTGTAAGTGCGCCCGCTGGTAACCACGGTTCCGGAGAGACGCACCGTGTCCGCGGACTCGGCGGCGGCCTTGGTCTTCGTCTGGATCTGCTCGGCCGGCAGCTTGCCGACGCCGTTGGTGCCGGCGTCGGGGTCGTCACTGCCGCACCCCGTCAGGACCGTGCCCGTCACGGCCAGGGCGCACACCGCGCCCCTGAGTCCCGTCCGGCGGGTACGGACCTGGGGAATCGCAGTCACAGGTGGGGCGCCTTTCCGACGAGGGGCCATCAAGCGGCGTACCGCAGAGTACCGGGGCCCGGCGGACCGAACGGAGCCAGTCCGTCCGCACCGCCCACCAGGGCGCCCCTCATCGGGACGGGCTAGCCTGAAGCCCACTTGACGGACAATTCACACGGATCACTTCACAGGGAAAGGAGGCACGGCGATGGCAGGGGGCGCCCCCAGGATCTTCGTCTCGCACCTCTCCGGCGTCGCCGTGTTCGACCCCAACGGCGACCAGGTCGGCCGGGTGCGCGACCTCGTCGTCATGCTGCGCGTGGGCCGCAAACCGCCGCGCGTGCTCGGCCTGGTCGTGGAACTGTCCACGCGGCGCCGCAGTTTCCTGCCCATGACCCGGGTGACCAGCATCGAGTCCGGCCAGGTCATCACCACGGGCGTGCTCAACGTCCGCCGCTTCGAGCAGCGGCCCACCGAGCGCCTGGTCTTCGGCGAGCTCCTCGACCGGCGCGTGACCCTCGTCGAGACGGGCGAGGAGGTGACCGTCCTGGACGTGTCCGTGCAGCAGCTGCCGGCCCGCCGGGACTGGGAGATCGACAAGGTCTTCGTCCGCAAGGGCGGCAGGAGCGGCGCCTTCCGGCGTGCCAAGGGCGAGACGCTCACCGTCGAGTGGTCCGCCGTCACCGGCTTCTCCCTGGAGGAGCACGGACAGGGCGCCGAGAGTCTGCTGGCCACCTTCGAGCAGCTGCGCCCCGCCGACCTCGCCAACGTGCTGCACCACCTCTCCCCCAAGCGGCGCGCCGAGGTCGCCGCCGCCCTCGACGACGACCGGCTGGCCGACGTGCTCGAAGAGCTGCCGGAGGACGACCAGATCGAGATCCTGGGCAAGCTGAAGGAGGAGCGCGCGGCCGACGTCCTGGAGGCCATGGACCCGGACGACGCGGCCGACCTGCTCGGCGAGCTGCCGACGGCGGACCAGGAGCGGCTGCTGAGCCTGATGCAGCCCGCCGACGCGGCCGACATGCGGCGCCTGATGTCGTACGAGGAGCACACCGCGGGCGGTCTGATGACGACCGAGCCGATCGTGCTGCGGCCCGACGCCACCGTCGCCGACGCCCTCGCGCGCGTGCGCAACGCCGACCTCTCCCCCGCGCTCGCCGCCCAGGTCTACGTCTGCCGCCCGCCCGACGAGACGCCGACCGGCAAGTACCTGGGCACGGTCCACTTCCAGCGGCTGCTGCGGGACCCGCCGTACACCCTGGTCAGCGCGATCATCGACGACGACCTCCAGCCGCTGGACCCGGACGCGGCGCTGCCGGTCGTCGCCGGGTTCTTCGCGACGTACGACATGGTCGCGGCGCCCGTGGTCGACGAGGCCGGGTCGCTGCTGGGGGCGGTCACTGTGGACGACGTACTGGACCACATGCTCCCCGAGGACTGGCGGGAGACGGAGTTCCATCTGGACGAAGCCGAAGAGGGCGGGGTGGGCGCTCATGGCTCCTGAGCGCGAGACAGCCCGCGAGCGCACCCCCAGCGGTGCCACCGCCACCACCCGCCCGCGCACCCGCCTCGACCAGCCCCGGCCGCCGCGGCGCCGGCTGCTGCCCGAGTGGGACCCGGAGGCCTTCGGGCGGCTGTCGGAGCGCATCGCGCGCTTCCTCGGCACGGGCCGGTTCATCGTCTGGATGACGGTCGTCATCATCGCGTGGGTGCTGTGGAACGTGTTCGCCCCCGGCGACCTGCGCTTCGACAACTACCCCTTCATCTTCCTCACCCTGATGCTCTCGCTCCAGGCCTCCTACGCGGCGCCTCTCATCCTGCTCGCGCAGAACCGGCAGGACGACCGCGACCGCGTCAACCTCGAACAGGACCGCAAGCAGAACGAGCGGTCCATCGCCGACACCGAGTACCTGACCCGCGAGATCGCCGCCCTGCGCATCGGCCTCGGCGAGGTCGCGACCCGCGACTGGATCCGCTCCGAGCTCCAGGACCTGGTGAAGGAGCTGGAGGAGAGACAGGACGGGCACGGTGTATTCCCGGCAGAACGGTCAGCGGGACGTGACGCAGACGACCGCTGAGGGCTTTCCAGGGCCCCCGCGTTCGGCCGTACCATCGTCCTTATGGCTAGCGAAGACGCGGTGCGCGAGGCACTGGCGACGGTGAACGACCCCGAGATCAACCGCCCCATCACGGAACTCGGGATGGTCAAGTCGGTCGACATCGGCGCGGACGGGGCGGTCGCGGTCGCCGTGTACCTGACGGTCTCCGGCTGCCCGATGCGCGAGACGATCACGCAGCGCGTGACGGACGCGGTCGCGGCCGTCGACGGCGTCACCCGCGTCGACGTCACGCTCGACGTGATGAGCGACGAGCAGCGCAAGGAGCTGGCGACGGCCCTGCGCGGCGGCCAGACCGAGCGCGAGGTCCCCTTCGCCAAGCCGGGCTCGCTCACCCGCGTGTACGCGGTCGCCTCCGGCAAGGGCGGCGTCGGCAAGTCCTCGGTGACGGTGAACCTGGCGGCGGCGCTGGCGGCCGACGGCCTGAAGGTCGGTGTCGTCGACGCCGACATCTACGGCCACTCCGTGCCGCGCATGCTGGGCGCCGACGGGCTCCCCACCCAGGTCGAGAACATGATCATGCCGCCGTCGGCGCACGGCGTGAAGGTCATCTCCATCGGCATGTTCACCCCGGGCAACGCCCCGGTCGTGTGGCGCGGCCCGATGCTGCACCGCGCGCTCCAGCAGTTCCTCGCGGACGTGTACTGGGGCGACCTGGACGTCCTGCTCCTCGACCTCCCGCCGGGCACCGGTGACATCGCGATCTCCGTGGCCCAGCTGGTCCCGAACGCCGAGATCCTGGTCGTGACGACCCCGCAGCAGGCGGCGGCCGAGGTCGCCGAGCGCGCCGGCTCCATCGCCGTCCAGACCCACCAGAAGATCGTCGGCGTGGTCGAGAACATGTCGGGCCTGCCGTGCCCGCACTGCGACGAGATGGTCGACGTCTTCGGCACCGGCGGCGGCCAGACGGTCGCCGACGGCCTGACCCGCACCACGGGTGCCACGGTCCCGGTCCTCGGCGCCATCCCGATCGACGTCCGCCTGCGCGAGGGCGGCGACGAGGGCAAGCCGGTCGTCCTGAGCGACCCGGACTCCCCGGCGGGCAAGGCCCTGCGCGACATCGCGGGCAAGCTCGGCGGCCGCCAGCGCGGCCTCGCGGGCCTGTCCCTGGGGATCACCCCGAGGAACAAGTTCTAGATCCTGATGCGACGAGGGGGGCGCCGTCCGCTGCGGACGGCGCCCCCCTCGTCGTACCGCCTCTTCTACGCGTACTCGCCGATGTCCTTGATCATGGCGAAGCCGAGCCCGTACGCGCTCATGCCTCGTCCGTACGCCCCCACGTGCACGCCCTCCGGGGTCGAGCCGGCGAGCACCCAGCCGAACTCGGACTCCCGATAGTGGAAGGGCGTGGGCACGCCGTCCACGGGGAGCGACAGCGTCGACCAGTCGGAGCCGTCGAGGTCGTCGGCCAGCGCCCACGCCGTCTCGGTCTGCTGGTCCAGCCAGTCGTCGCGCAGGGAGTGGTCCATCGAGCCGGGCCAGGTGAAGGACAGCAGCCCCACGCCCGCGAGCCAGGCGGCGGACGAGACGGACGTGGCCTCCAGCAGCCCCGTGCCGTCGGCGCTGCGCCGGGAGGGGTTGGCCGCGACGGTGACCACCACCGCGAACTTCTCCTTGTCCTCCGAGGCCTCGTTGCGCACGGAGGGCTCGTCACCGTGCCCGATCGAACCGTGCTCGACGGCACCGTCGGCCGCCGTTCCGACCTGCATCAGCCACCGCGGCCCCGTGAAGGCCTCGTCGAGGCCGTACCACGGGAAGGGCGCCTGCAGGTAGCCGTCGACCGTGCGCCGGGCGGAGGGGACCTGTTGTCCGCCCTCCGTGGCCGGCGCCTGCGCGACTGCCTGACTCGTCGTCTCCATGTGCCCGGACGCCTCCTCGTTCCTCGTCGGACCGGGACGGCCCGCCCCCCTTCGGGCGACTCGTCCGGTCCGCACAACAACTCGGCAGCATAGCCACCCCACCGGGACCAGCAGCGAAACCGCCGGGTGCACGGGGCGTTGGGAGGTCGGGTTCAGGCCGGGCACGGCCGCAGAAGCGTATGAAACGCATCACACACGCCTCACATATGACAGAGCCGCACATCGCTGACGTGCGGCTCCGGGAGGTGCTGGGTGGCGTCGCTCAGGTGGCGTCCGCGTCGAAGACCGGCCGGTCGTCCTTGCCGTCGTCGTCCTTCTTGGTCATGTCGATCCGGCCGCCGGTGCCTGCGCCGGAGGACGAGGAGGAGTCGGAGTCGCGGCCGTGGACCGCGTCCGTGACCTCGGCCATCTCCTTCTTCAGGTCGAAGCCGTTGCGGATCTCCTTGAGGCCCAGCTCGTCGTTGTCCAGCTGCTTGCGGATGAACGTCTTGGGGTTCAGGTCCTCGAACTCGAAGTCCTTGAACTCGGGACCGAGCTCCGAGCGGATGTCCTGCTTGGCGCTCTCCGAGAACTCGCGGATCTTGCGAATGGTCCGCGTGACGTCCTGGATGAGCTTCGGGAGCTTGTCCGGACCGAAGACGAGCACGGCAAGGACAACGAGCGTCACCAGCTCGAGCGGTCCTATGTCATTGAACACCTGAAGCTCCTTGCGATGTCCGGGCCGGGTCCACGGTACCCGGCGATCCGGTACGACCGGTACTGTCCCGAGCCCCCCGAGTGCACGCGCATGAGCGGTTTTGTGGGTTGTTTGCCATGTGGGACGGGGTTTCCGGGCGCGACTATGAGGTTTCTGTCAATCGCCGTCCGAGGAGCCGAGCACCAGGGAGATGGTCAGCTCCTTGCCGCCGCGCTCGACGGTGAGCTCCAGCCGGTCGCCCGGGCGGTGGGCGCGGGTCTTGACGATGAGTTCCTCGCCGGAGTGGACGCGCTGGCCGTCCACCTCGGTGATGACGTCGCCCGGCTCGATGCCGGCCTTGTCTCCGGGGCCGCCCGCGTTGACGGCGGCGCCGCCGTCGTTGCCCTTGGTGCCCACGCGGGCGCCGTCGCCGGAGTAGTCCATGTCGAGCGTGACGCCGATCACCGGGTGGGTGGCCTTGCCCGTGTTGATCAGTTCCTCGGCGACGCGCTTGGCCTGGTTGACCGGGATGGCGAAGCCGAGGCCGATGGAGCCGGCCTGGCCTCCGCTCTCGTCGGAGCCGCTGTCGGCGGAGCGGATGGCGGAGTTGATGCCGATCACCCGGGCCTTGGAGTCGAGCAGCGGTCCGCCGGAGTTGCCGGGGTTGATGGGCGCGTCGGTCTGGAGCGCGTCGACGTAGGACACGTCGCTGCCGTCGCCGCTCTCCCCGCCGGCCGTGATGGGCCGCTCCTTGGCGCTGATGATGCCGGAGGTGACGGTGCCCTCCAGGTCGTAGGGGGCGCCGATGGCGACCACCGGATCCCCGACCTGGACGTTGTCGGAGTTGCCGAGCGTCAGGGGGGTGAGTCCGCTGACGCCGCTGACCTTGACCACGGCGAGGTCGTAGCCGCTGTCCCGGCCGACGACGGTGGCCTTGGCGGTGTCCCCGCTGTGGAAGGTCACCGATATCTCGCCGTCGCCGCCGGCGGGTTCGACGACGTGGTTGTTGGTGAGGATGTGGCCCCGGTCGTCGAGCACGAAGCCGGTGCCGGTGCCCGACTCCTCGGCGCCGGTCACATGCAGCGTGACCACGCTGGGCAGCGCCCGCGCCGCGATCCCGGCCACGCTGTCCGGAGCCCGCCCAGCAGGCTCCGCCGCGGCCTGCGGCAGCTCTACGTCCCCCACACCGCCGTTGCGCTCCAGATACGCCCCCACGACCCCGCCGACGCCCCCTGAGACGAGCGCGAGCAGCACGGCGGCCCCGACGAGCACCTTCCTGGCCCGCTTGCGCCGCTGGTCCTTGGAGGGGACCGCGGCACCGTTCTGCTGGAAGGGGGTCTGGAGGGGGTGCTGGACGGGCGTCTGGAGGGGGGTGGGGGTGGCGGACCAGGGGTCGTAGTTCTGCCAGGGGTTGGTGGGGGCAGGCGCGGGGGCCGGGGTCGGCGTGGCGCTGTGGGGCGGGGCCGGCGCGGGCGCGGGGCCCGCAGTGGGCGCGTGGGGCGCGGCCGACGCGGAGGTTCCGTGCGGCTGGGCGGGGGCCGGGAGGGTGCCGTGGGGTGGGGCAGGTGTGGCGGACGTGGGTGGCGGGGGTGCGGTGGGCGTGCCGTGGGACGGGGTCGTCGCCGGGTGCTGGACCGGTGGGGCGGGGGCCCAGGGGCCGGGCTCGCCGTAGGGCGGGGTGCTGTAGGGGTCGGGGTCGTGCAGGGGCTTGGGGCGCTCTGCCGCGGCCTCGCCTGCTGCCGACGCCTCGGCGGGGCGGTGGAGTTCGAAGTCGCCGGAGATGCCGGAGGCGTCGGGCGCGTCGTCGCTCGGCGGCTCGTGCCGGTCCGGCGCTTCCGGTGCGTCCTGCGGTGAGCGCAGCTCGAAGTCCCCTTCGGGCAGACCCCGCTCGGAGTCGTCCACGGGCGAGGCGTCCTGAGGTCGCCTCAACTCGTAGTCGCCTTCCGGCAGGGTCGCGTCACCACCGCCCGCACGGCTCCACCACTTCGCCTTCGTGGGCTTCCCCTCGTTCATGCTCTCCCCACAGCCGGGGTCCGTCCGGCACGGCGGACCCCACTCACCCACACCTCTCAGACACAGCGCCTCGACGACACGGCCTGAGCTGCCGGACAGGACACGGCACGGCTCTCCCTGGATTCAACCAGGTTCACCGGCCGACGCGCAGACGCCGGTCAGCCGGTGGGGCCGGAGGAGGTGGAAGGAGAAGAGGTCGCGTCGGGGACGGGTGCGGCGAGAAGGGCGGGCGGGGTGAGGTCCGGGGCGGTGGACCACGCGGTCAGCGTCAGCTGGGGAGAGGTGCTGAGCGGACGTATCAGCGGGGACATGGCGGCCGCGCCGGCCACGACGGGTGTCGCCAGCGTGCGCGAGACCGGCTGGGCCGGTACGCCGGGTACGAGCGGGGCGGAGGCCTCGGTCGGGGCGGACCCGGTGTCGTCGATCCGGGACTGACCGGCGGCGAGCAGCGGGCCCACCGCACGGCGGCGCTGGCCGTCCGGCGTGGTCGCGGCCCCGGCGCCCTGGGAGCGGGCCGGGGTCACATTGCTGCCGCCCGAGCCACCGCGCGCGTCGGTGTCGGCCGGCACGCCGGTCGTGACACCGCCCAGCGCGATCGCGGCCAGCGACACCGCACCGGCGGCGACGAACGCGAACCGCATGCCGCGCGACGCCGTCCGCTCGGCCTCGTGCCGGCTGACGTCATGGATGCGGAAGCCGCCGCGGTCCATGCCGGCCGGGAGGACCGAGCCGTGCGGGCGGGCGGGGACGTAGTCGAACTCGAAGCGCTCGCCGCGCTTCACGCCGAAGACCCCGGCGGTTCCGGGTCGTTCGGCGAAGCCGTCGGCGAACCCGTCGGGGAAGGCTCCCCCGAACGGCGAGCCACCGCCGTCGTCCGTGCCACCTCCTCCGGGCAGCCCCTGCAGTCGCGCCAGGAAGCTCTCGGACGGGGGCGGGGGGGCCGCCTCCGCGAAGACGTTCTTCAGTCGGCGCTGGGCGTCGGCCTCGGCCTTGCACTTGGCGCAGGTGGCCAGGTGGGCGAGGACGCGCTCGCGCGTCTCATGACCGAGCTCGCCGTCCACAAGCGCGGCGAGTCGGTCTCCCAGATGCTGCTCCGCGAGATGCCCTTTGGCGGGGTTGGGCCGGGATCCACTCACGCGGTCGCGCCCCCTCCCCCCAGTGCGGCGACGCGGGGCACGAAGGAGCGGCGCTCCTTGCGGGCCTCCGGAGAGCGGTGCGCGAGGGCCTTGCGCAGCTGGGAACGGCCACGGTGGATACGGGAGCGGACGGTGCCGAGCTTGACGCCGAGGGTCGCGGCGATCTCCTCGTACGACAGTCCTTCGATGTCGCACAGCACGACCGCGGCGCGGAACTCGGGCGCCAGGGTGTCGAGGGCCTGCTGGACGTCCGCGTCGAAGTGGGCGTCGTTGAAGACCTGCTGGGGCGAGGGCTCGCGGCTGGGCAGGCGCTCGGCCGCGTCCTCGCCGAGGGCGTCGAAGCGGATGCGCTGCTTGCGGCGCACCATGTCCAGGAAGAGGTTGGTGGTGATGCGGTGCAGCCAGCCCTCGAAGGTGCCGGGCGTGTAGGTCGACAAGGAGCGGAAGACGCGGACGAAGACCTCCTGGGTGAGGTCCTCCGCGTCGTGCTGGTTGCCCGTCAGGCGGTAGGCGAGCCGGTAGACCCGGCCGCTGTGCGTGCTGACGATCTCCTCCCACGTCGGAGGAGTCCACGCCTGCCCGTCCGCGTCGGTGGAGAAGGTCGCGGTCTGGCTGTACTCGTCGTGGCTGGGGTCAGCAGCGGTGTCGTTCACGGATTTCGGCTTGCCCGCCGATCCGAGGAAGCGCCGCAGCACTCCTCCGCGATCCACAGACGCAGCCGCACCTCCCCTGTCAGCTCTGGTGGTGTCCAGTGGAGCCCCTACCATAGCCACCTCGCCCGTTAGCTCCGGATAAGCGGTTTTACGAGAAATTGATCTGGGCTGATACCGCTCGTACGGCTGCGTCACCGCCCGCTCGGGGCTCTGTCCGAGCCCCTGCTCGCCGTCGTGATCCAACTGTGTCCCCCCGGGTGCGTCTCCACCCCTCTAAACGCCCGGTCCCATCAGCAGGTTCCCGCCCCCAACGGATACAGTCACGCCCAGGCAACCACGGGGACAGGAGAGGGTCATTACCGGCAACCGGCAGACGAGCTCGGCGTTCGCCGACGCCTACGTCGCCGAGGACGAAGTGCTGCTCTGGGCCCGGGACCGGGCCCGTGAGGCAGGGCTGCGCTCGGTGTCGCCCGGCGCGGGTGCGGCACTGCGGTTGCTGGCGGCCTCGGTGGACGCCAAGGCGGTCGCCGAGATCGGTACCGGTACGGGAGTCTCCGGCATCCATCTGCTGCACGGCATGCGCCCCGACGGCGTCCTGACGACCGTCGACCCGGAGCCGGAGCACCAGCAGTTCGCCCGTCAGGCCTTCCGGGCCTCCGGCTTCGCCAGCAACCGGGCCCGCTTCATCCCCGGCCGCGCGCTCGACGTCCTGCCCCGGCTCGCGGACGCCGGCTACGACCTCGTCTTCTGCGACGGCGACCGCCAGGAGGTCATGGACTACCTCGCTGAATCGTTGCGCCTGCTGCGACCGGGGGGCCTCGTGGTGTTCGAGGGGGTCTTCGCGCACGGCCGGACGGTGGACTCGGGTCCGCAGCCGACCGAGGTGCTGCGGCTGCGCGAGCTGCTGCGCGCGGTGCGGGAGAGTCCGGACCTGGTGCCGTCGTTGCTGCCGGTGGGTGACGGGCTGCTGTGCGGGGTCAAGCGGTAGCCGTGCGGTGTCGTGCGGTAGTGCCGTCTCTGAGGCGGTGAACAACGACCCCGGCACCGCATGCGGTGCCGGGGTCGCCGAAAGGGTATGGTCGCGTCCCGCGTCAGCCGACGACCTTCTTGAGGGCGTCGCCGAGCGCGTCGGCCTCGTCAGGGGTCAGCTCGACGACGAGTCGACCGCCGCCTTCGAGCGGAACGCGCATGACGATGCCCCGCCCCTCCTTGGTCACCTCGAGCGGGCCATCGCCCGTCCGCGGCTTCATGGCCGCCATGCTCGTTCCCCTTCCTGAAACCAGCTCATCGTCAAAGCCGACGGCCCTGGGAGGGCACGCGTGTCGTGCGTGAGCACGCGACACCGGCATCGAACACATTGCTTCCAAGCCATTATCCCGCATCTCAGGACCCGATGACCAACATCAGTCGGCATCGCTTGGGCAACGCGCGCGAGCAAAACCACTCAATTCGGCGATGTGACTGCGATACTGCGCGGCCGTGCACATGTTCGGCGACAGAATTCGGCCGCGGATTCTTTGACGCAGGTCACACGTCCGTTCCGGTCCCCGGGCGGTGATCTCCGCCATGCTGTCCTACTGAACCCGCAAGTAACCCGCAAGGACGCAGGAGGGGACGCATCATGGCCGACACCGTGCTCTACGAGGTGGGCGACGGACTCGCGACGATCACCATCAACCGGCCCGAGGCGATGAACGCGCTGAACATCGCGACGAAGGTCGCGCTGCGGGACGCGGTCCAGGCCGCGGCCGGTGACGACGCCGTACGGGCCGTGCTGCTGACCTCCGCCGGGGAGCGGGCGTTCTGTGTGGGGCAGGACCTCAAGGAGCACATCGGGCTGCTCGCGGAGGGCTCGACCTCTGTCATGAGCACGGTCAAGGAGCACTACAACCCGGTCGTGCGCGCCCTGACGGAGATGCCCAAGCCCGTGGTGGCCGGGGTGAACGGCGTCGCGGCCGGGGCCGGCTTCGGCCTCGCGCTAGCGGCGGACTACCGGGTGGTCGCGGACACGGCCGGGTTCAACACCTCGTTCGCGGGGGTCGCGCTGACGGCGGACTCCGGCATCTCGTGGACCCTGCCGCGGGTGGTGGGCCCCGGGCGCGCCGCCGACCTGCTGCTCTTCCCGCGGACGATCAAGGCCCAGGAGGCGTACGAGCTGGGCATCGCGAACCGGCTGGTCCCTGTGGACGAGCTGCACGCCGAGGCCGAGAAGGTGGCCCGCGCGCTGGCCGAGGGGCCGACCGTGGCGTACGCGGCGATCAAGGAGTCCGTCGCCTACGGATTCTCGCACTCTCTTTCGGAGACGTTGGAGAAGGAGGACGAGTTGCAGACGCGGGCGGGGGCGTCGGAGGACCATGCGATCGCGGTGCGGGCGTTCGTGAACAAGGAAGCGCCCGAGTACCTGGGGCGCTGAGGGGCGTCGGTCCTAGGGACGTCTGACTGCGCACGCTTCCAAGTGGTCGTTCACCAGTCCGCACGCCTGCATCAGGGCGTACGCCGTCGTCGGCCCCACGAAGCGCAAGCCCTTCTTCTTCAGGGCCTTCGACAGGGCCGTCGACTCCGGAGTGATCGCCGGGACGTCTCCCAGCGTCCGGGGAGCCGGGCCCGGCGTTTTCGGGGCGTGGGACCAGATGAGCTCGTCGAGCTCGCCCGGGGCCCAGTCGGCCAGCACGCGCGCGTTGGCGAGGGTCGCGTCGATCTTGGCGCGGTTGCGGATGATGCCCTCGTCCAGGAGGAGGCGGTCGCGGTCGGCGTCCGTGAACGTCGCCACCTTGGCGATCTCGAAGCCCGCGAAGGCCGCGCGGAAGCCCTCCCGGCGGCGCAGGATCGTGATCCAGGAGAGGCCGGACTGGAAGGCCTCCAGGCAGAGGCGTTCGAAGAGGGCGTCGTCGCCGTGGACCGGGCGGCCCCACTCCTCGTCGTGGTACGCGATGTAGTCCTCGGTGGAGACGCCCCAGGGGCAGCGCAGACGGCCGTCCGGGCCGGCGAGGGCGGCTGAGTCGCTCACTGGTCCTCCTGGGCGGGCTTCTCCATGGAGACGTGGGAGGCACGCGTGCCGTGGGCGGTGGCCTGGGCGCCGGCCAGGGCCGACTCCAGGTCGGCGATGCGCGCGTCGCGCTCCGCGAGCTCGGCGCCGAGGCGGCCGAGGGCGTCGTCCACGTCGGCCATGCGGTAGCCGCGCGCGGCGAGCGGGAAGCGGAGGGCCTCCACGTCGGCGCGGTGCACCGGGCGGTCGTACGGCAGGGGGGCCTGGAGGCGCTCCGGGGCGGCCTCCGGGAGCGGGCCCGTCTCGCCGCCGCCCACCACGGCGAGCGTCACCGCGGCGACCACGACGGCGAGCGCGACGACGAGGAACAAGAACATAACCATCGCTGTGGGCCCCCACGCTCGGTGAAAGTGTCGGACTCCGTATCGGACTCGGTGTCGGAGTCGAATGTGTCAGAGTCCGATCGTGCCATGCGAGTCTGACAGTTAGGGTCGCAGGCGGCCGCAGGCCGACGACTTGCCAGGACGTACTAGGAGAGGTCACAGGGGATGCTCAGGCTGGGCAGGCGGGAATTCGAACCGCACGAGCCGGTGATCATGGCGATCGTGAACCGGACCCCGGACTCCTTCTACGACCAGGGCGCGACGTTCCGCGACGAGCCGGCCCTCGCGCGCGTGGAGCAGGCGGTGGCCGAGGGTGCCGCGATCATCGACATCGGCGGGGTCAAGGCCGGGCCGGGCGAAGAGGTGTCCGCCGAGGAGGAGGCGCGCCGGACGGTCGGCTTCGTGGCGGAGGTGCGGCGGCGGTTCCCCGACGTCGTCATCAGCGTGGACACCTGGCGGGCGGCGGTCGGTGAGGCCGTGTGCGAGGCCGGGGCCGATGTGCTGAACGACGCGTGGGGCGGGGTCGATCCGGGGCTCGCGGAGGTGGCCGCCCGGTACGGGGTGGGGCTGGTGTGCACGCACGCGGGCGGGGCCGAGCCTCGTACGCGGCCGCATCGGGTGACGTACGACGACGTCATGGCCGACATTCTGCGGGTGACCGTGGGGCTGGCCGAGCGGGCCGTGGCGCTGGGGGTGCCGCGGGAGTCGGTGATGATCGATCCGGGGCACGACTTCGGGAAGAACACGCGGCACAGTCTTGAGGCGACGCGGCGGCTCGGGGAGATGGTCGGGACGGGGTGGCCGGTGCTGGTGTCCCTGTCGAACAAGGACTTCGTCGGCGAGACGCTGGACAAGCCGGTGAAGGAGCGGGTCGTCGGGACGCTCGCGACGACGGCGGTCTCGGCGTGGCTCGGGGCGCAGGTCTACCGCGTGCACGAGGTCGCCGAGACCCGTCAGGTGCTGGACATGGTGGCGTCGATCGCGGGCCACCGGCCCCCGGCGGTCGCCCGCCGGGGACTCGCCTGAGCCGCTGAGGCCGGACGGGCCCTAGCGGCCCGCCTCCTTCGACACCAGCGCCACCGCCTCGTCCACGTCGTCCGTGACGTGGAACAGGAGGAGGTCCTTCTCGGCGGCCTTGCCCTGGGCGACCAGGGTGTTCTTGAGCCAGTCCACCAGGCCGCCCCAGTAGGCGCCGCCGAACAGGACGATCGGGAAGCGGGTGACCTTCTGGGTCTGGACGAGGGTGAGGGCCTCGAAGAGTTCGTCGAGGGTGCCGAGGCCGCCGGGCAGGACCACGAAGCCCTGCGCGTACTTCACGAACATCATCTTGCGGACGAAGAAGTACCGGAAGTTCAGGCCGATGTCGACGTACGGGTTGAGGCCCTGCTCGAAGGGCAGCTCGATGCCGAGGCCCACCGAGATGCCGTTCGCCTCGCAGGCGCCCTTGTTGGCCGCCTCCATCGCCCCTGGACCGCCGCCGGTGATGACCGCGAAGCCGGCCTCGACCAGGCCTCGACCGAGCTGCACGCCCGCCTCGTACTCCGGGGAGTCCGCCGGTGTCCGCGCCGAGCCGAACACGCTGATCGCGGGCGGGAGTTCGGCGAGGGTGCCGAAGCCCTCGATGAACTCCGACTGGATGCGCAGGACCCGCCAGGGGTCGGTGTGGACCCAGTCGGAAGGGCCGCCCGCGTCCAGGAGCCGCTGGTCGGTGGTGCTGGCCGTCACCTGCCCACGCCTTCGGAGGACCGGTCCCAGGCGCTGCTCCGACGGTGGCTGCTTCTTCCCCTCGGGGTTGCCGGTAGCCATGTGCGCTCCCTCCACTAGCGGGTAGTTCCGCTTCAGCCTAGATCTACGCCGGTTACGGAGGGGGGACGTGTGCGTGTCCGCCGTGCAGCAGCCTTGTCGGCTCAGACCGTCAGCCAGGCCCTCAGCCGCTCCTCCGCGACCGGGATCAGCGACGCCTTCACCCGCTCGTCGACCTTGTGGGCGAGCAGCGGGTTGCCGGGGCTGTAGTTGACCGCCGGGATGCCCAGGCGGCTGAAGCGGGACACGTCCGTCCAGCCGTACTTGGGGTGGACCTCACCGCCCACGGCCTGCACGAAGGCGGCCGCGGACGGGTCGTTCAGGCCGGGTCGGGCCCCGCCGGTGTGGTCGTCGACGACGAACTCGTCCACGCCGCAGTCGGCGAAGTAGTCGCGGACGAAGGCCTCGGCCTCCTCCTCGCTGCGGTCGGGCGCGTAGCGGAAGTTGACGGTGACCGTGCAGGCGTCCGGGATGACGTTGGTGGCCACTCCGCCCTCGATGCCGACGGCGTTGAGGCCCTCGTGGTAGCGCAGGCCGTCCACCACCGGCCGGCGCGGCTCGTACGCGGCGAGCTTGGCCAGCACGCGCGCGGAGGCGTGGATCGCGTTGGAGCCCATCCACGCGCGCGCGGAGTGCGCCCGCTCCCCCTTGAACTTGAGCAGCACCCTGAGCGTGCCCTGGCAGCCGCCCTCCACCTGGCCGTCGGTGGGTTCGAGGAGCACCGCGAAGTCGCCCGCCAGCCACTCGGGGTGGGCCTCGGCGACATGGCCCAGGCCGTTGAGGTGGGCGGCGACCTCTTCGTTGTCGTAGAAGACGAAGGTGAGGTCGCGGTTGGGGGCCGGGACGGTCGCCGCGATGCGCAACTGGACGGCGACGCCGGACTTCATGTCGCAGGTGCCGCAGCCCCAGAGGTAGCCGTCCTCGTCGAGGCGGGAGGGGACGTTGTCGGCGATGGGGACGGTGTCGATGTGGCCGGCGAGGATGACCCGCTCCGCGCGGCCCAGGTGCGTGCGGGCCACCACGTTGTTGCCGTACCGGTCGACCGTGAGGTGCGGCAGGGCGCGCAGCGCGGTCTCGATGGCGTCCGCGAGGGGCTTCTCGGTGCCGCTCACCGAGGGGAAGTCGACGAGCTGCGCGGTCAGCTCCGCAGCGTCCAGCGTGAGGTCAAGCGGGGTATCGGCCATGGTCCCGACCCTAGCGCCCGGGCCCTCGCGGCCGTCGTCCACACCCGGCTCGGGCACCACGGCACTCTCCAGTATTTTGTACGGATGCCACACCCGTCACCCACTCCCCGACGCCGTCGTCGTGGCCGCCTGCTCCGCTTCGGGGCGGCCCTCGTGGTCCTGTGTGCCGTCGCGGGCTATCTCGTGGTGCAGTACGTCACCGGGGGCGCGGACGCGCCCGGCTGCAAGGTCGTCTCGGGCAAGGGCGACGGGGCGGCTTACGAGTTCACGCCGGAGCAGGCGGTGAACGCGGCGACCATCACGGCCGTCGGCACCGGGCGCGGGCTGCCCGAGCGGGCGGTGGCGATCGCGCTGGCGACCTCGATCCAGGAGTCGGGGCTGCGCAACATCACCCACGGCGACCGGGACTCCCTCGGCCTGTTCCAGCAGCGGCCGTCGCAGGGCTGGGGCACGGAGAAGCAGATCATGGACCCGGCGTACGCGGCGGGGAAGTTCTACGAGCATCTGGTCAAGGTCTCCGGCTACATGAAGATGCCGCTCACGGAGGCCGCCCAGCGCGTGCAGCGCAGCGGCTACCCGGAGGCGTACGCCAAGCACGAGCCGGACGCGGTGCTGCTCGCCGCCGCCCTCACCGGGGCCTCTCCGGCGACGCTGACCTGTGACGGGCGGCAGGCCGCCACGCAGGCCGCGGGTCCGGGCGGGGTGCGGGACGCGCTGGTGAAGGACTTCGGGCGGGACGCGCTCGACACGGCCGCCGAGGACGTGGCGAAGGACGCGAAGTCGTCGCCCGCCGCCACCGAGGACGCGGCCTCGGAGCGGACGCTGATCGTGCCCGTCACCGCCGACGACTCCGCCGCCGGGCGCACCGCGCGGCAGCGGGGCTGGCAGCTCGCGCACTGGGCGGTGGCCAACGCCTCCGTCCTCCACATCCAGAGCGTCGGTTACGCGGGTCGGCAGTGGACCGCCGGGAACACCCAGAGCGAGTGGCGGGCCGTGGCGGGCAAGGGTGCGGGCGGGGCGGAGAAGGGCGCCGGGTCCGTGCGGATCGTGACTGCTCAGTAGTACGGGCCGTCACTCGCAGGGGTTACGGGGGCCCGTCCGGGACGCGGGTGTGCGCAGGTTTTCGTCACGTCACCCTCGTATCCGCGAAATCCCTTGCGGACACCGGGCTGTAAGGATTCGGCGGACTTTCGGATCGGGCGCCTTTTGCCCGTTTTTATCCGCAGCCGATAATGCGACGCATTGCCAACTCTTTACGTTGGCCGTCCGCAACCTTCGCGGGCTTCGAGCGGTAGTCACTGCGTCCGAGCCCGGTGATCAACTGCCGGGAGCGGTTGCACACTTCCTCGTTCTCTCCCGTCAAAGGAGCATCATGTCCCTCCCCCTGACCCGCAGGATCGCCCGTGCCGCGCTGCTCGTCGCTGCGGGAGCGGCAGCCGGGGTCGGTGCGGCCGGCTCCGCCAGTGCGGCCCCCGCCGAGCTCCCCGCCACCCCGAACCTGGGCGGCCTGACCGCCCTGGACGCGGCGAGCGCCGGCAACAACCTCGACGGCGCGACGCAGAGCGTCACCAAGATCGCCGGCAACACCGGCGGCAACGCGGTCAAGAAGGCGGTGCCGACGGCGGGCAAGACCGGCGGCAAGGTCGCGAAGAAGGCGGCCCCGGCCGCGCAGCAGACGGCCGGTGACGCGGCGGGCTCCGCCGGGGACATCCTCGGTGACACCACGTCCACCGCGACGAAGGGCGGTCTGCCGACGGACTCCCTCACCAAGGGCGGGCTGCCCGCGGCGGACTCGCTGCCGGTGAAGTCGCTGCCGCTCGGCTGAACGGCCTGAAGCACCGAGGGGCCCGGGGTTCTCCCCGGGCCCCTTCGCGCTGTCCCGCGGTTACAGGCGCTCGACCGCCGCCCGCACCCGTTCGTCCGTCGCCGTGAACGCCACGCGTACGTACGTGGCGCCCGCCTCCCCGTAGAAGTCGCCCGGCGCCACGAGGATGCCCAGCTCGGCCAGGTGGGCGACGGTCTCCCAGCAGGACTCGTCGCGGGTGGCCCAGAGGTAGAGGCTGGCCTCGCTGTGCTCGATGCGGAAACCGTGCTTCACCAGCGCCTCGCGCAGGGCCTCGCGGCGGGCCGCGTACCGCTCGCGCTGCTCCTGGACATGGGCGTCGTCGCCCAGCGCCGCGACGACCGCCGCCTGCGTCGGGGCCGACGTCATCATGCCGCCGTGCTTGCGGATCTCCAGGAGGGGGCCGAGGACGGCCGGGTCGCCGGCCAGGAAGGCCGCCCGGTAGCCGGCCAGGTTGGAGCGCTTGGAGAGGGAGTGGACGGCCACGATGCCGTCGTACGAGCCGCCGTTGACGTCCGGGTGCAGGACCGAGACCGGGTCGGCCTCCCAGCCGAGCTCCAGGTAGCACTCGTCGGAGAAGAGCAGCACGCCGTGCTCGCGGGCCCAGGCGACGATCCGGGTCAGGTCCGCCTTCGACAGGACCTTGCCGGTGGGGTTCGACGGGGAGTTGAGCCACAGGAGCTTCAACCCCTCGGGGTCCAGCTCGGTGGGGTCGTCGTAGACCTCGTACTCGGCGCGGGCCAGCCGGGCGCCCACCTCGTAGGTCGGGTAGGCCAGGCGCGGGTAGGCGACCCTGTCGCCGGGGCCCAGGCCCAGCTGGGTCGGCAGCCAGGCGACCAGTTCCTTGGAGCCGACGATCGGCAGGACGTGCCGGTGGGTGACCTCACGGGCGCCCAGGCGGCGCTCCAGCCAGCCGGTGATCGCGTCGCGCAGTGCCGGGGTGCCCCAGACCGTCGGGTAGCCCGGGGAATCCGCCGCGTCGATCAGGGCCTTCTGGATCAGCTCGGGGACCGGGTCGACCGGGGTGCCGACGGAGAGGTCGACGATGCCGTCCGGGTGGGCTGCGGCCGTCTTCTTGTACGGCTCCAGCTTGTCCCAGGGGAAGGTGGGGAGGCGGTCGGAGACTGCGGACACGGGGACTGGCTCACTTTCTGGTACGAACGGCAAACGCCTCGGTCCCGTACGGCGATCAGAGGTGATCCGGCCGTACGGGACCGAGGCGGCACGAGGACTGCGGGCCGCTTGTGCGCTTACGCCTGGGGCGGCAGCGCGGCGATGAAGGGGTGGTCCCGCTCGATCAGACCCAGCTTGCTGGCGCCGCCGGGGGAGCCGAGCTCGTCGAAGAACTCGACGTTCGCCTTGTAGTAGTCCTTCCACTCCTCCGGAGTGTCGTCCTCGTAGAAGATCGCCTCGACCGGGCAGACCGGCTCACAGGCACCACAGTCGACGCATTCGTCCGGGTGGATGTACAAGGACCGGGAGCCCTCGTAGATGCAGTCGACCGGGCACTCTTCGATGCACGCCTTGTCCTTCACGTCGACACAAGGCTGCGCGATGACGTAGGTCACGCTGTCGTTCCTCCTCGATAGGGCGCTGGCGGGCCTCCTCAGGCCCTGCCGCCTGGCGCGCGGGAGCGCGGCGTCGTCGATGCCCGCCCCTAGTATCTCCGTTCTTGGGCATGATCCGAACAGGAGGGGTGAACTGACCTGTGGAAATCTCTGCGACGGGGCGCCTTGAGGTCCGTATCACCGCAGCTGACGTGGGTAAACGGGTCTCCGTACGCCGCCTGAACGATCCTGCGGTTCCGGGTGAGAAGTTCACCGACACGGTGGGTGTTCTCGCATCATGGGACACCGGTGTGCTTCGGATCACACGCAAGGACGGCGAGACTGTCCGCATCGCGGAATCCTCGCTGGTCGCGGGCAAGGTGGTGCCGAGCGCCCCGGCCCGCCGCCGGGGGCCCTCCGCCTCGTACGCGGAACTCGCCCACGTCTGCACGCGCGCGTGGCGGCCGGTGGAGAGCGAGCGGCTCGGCGAGTGGGAGCTGCGGGCCGCGTCGGGGTTCACCCGGCGAGCCAACTCCGTACTGCCGGTCGGCGACCCCGGTATGCCGCTGGACGACGCGCTGGAGGCCGTACGGCGCTGGTACGGCGCTCGCGGGCTGCCCGCGTACGTGCAGACCGCGACCGGCGCCGAGGGCACGCAGGAACTGCTGTGCGCGGAGCTGGAGCGGCGCGGGTGGGTGCGTGAGGTGACGGCCGAACTGTGGATCGGGGCGCTGGCACCGCTCGCCGACCGGGCCGAGGACGCTGGGGGCGTCGCGGTGGAGCTGTCCCGGGACGTGGACGAGGCGTGGCTCGCGCGGTACCAGCGCAAGGGGGTGAGCGAGGTGGCGCTGAAGGTGCTGTCGAGCGGGCCCTCGGTCTGGTTCGCGAAGGTGCCGGGGAGCGGGGGCGTGCCCGCCGCCATCGGGCGGTGTGTCGTGGACGGGCGGTGGGCGTCCTTCGCCGCGGTCGAGGTCGATCCCGAGCAGCGGCGGCGCGGGCTGGCCACCGAGGTGATGGCCGCGCTCGCCCGGCGGGCGCTCGACGAGGGCGCCTCGGCGGCCTGGCTCCAGGTCGAGGCGGAGAACGCGGGGGCACGGGCGCTCTACACCGGGATGGGCTTCGCGGCGCATCACGCGTACCACCACTACCGGGAACCCACGCCTTCCGGCGATGGCCGGTAGCGATCGTCGTGAGAGGGCACGAGCCAGCTATGCGTCTGCCGCAACCACCACCCCCGGAACGCTCCGCCGAACTGCGCCGGCGGTTCGCCGAAGAGGCCCGCTCCGAGCGGCCCGACCTGTCCGCGCTGTGTCTGCTGCTGGGCGCGGAGGCGGACGGCGGCCTCGACGAGGCGGGCATCGACGCGGCCCAGATCGAACTGGACGACCTCGCCGGACGGCTGCCGTTCCGGCCGGGCGGGCCGCGGTCGTGGGCGGTGGCGCTGCGGGAACTGCTCGGGGAGCGGTGCGGGTTCCGCGGCTTCGCCGCGGACTATCAGCGGCTGGAGTCGTCGTTGCTGCACGCGGTGCTCCGACGGCGGCGGGGGTTGCCGATCCTGCTGTCCGTGGTCTGGATGGAGGTGGCCCGACGGGCCGGGGCGCCGGTGTACGGGGTCGCGCTTCCCGGGCACTTCGTGGTGGGGTTCGGGGCCGCGGAGGAGCAGGTGCTGGCCGATCCGTTCGACGGGGGGCGGGTGCTGGCCGGGGCGGACGCGGAGTTGTTGGTCGCGGGGGCCACCGGGGCTTCGCTTGATCCGTCCATGTTGGTGCCGGCCGATCCGCTGGATGTCGTGCTGCGGATTCTCAACAACGTGCGGGCCTGGGCGGCGGCTCGGCCGGAGCGGTCGGATGTGGCGCTGTGGGCTGTCGAGTTGTCGTTGCTGTTGCCGTCGCATCCGGCTCGGTTGCGGTACGAGCGGGCGCAGTTGCTGGTGGAGCGGGGGGATTTTCTGGCGGGGGCCTCGGAGTTGGAGGCGTACGCGGAGGTGGTGGGCGCTGTGGACAAGGGGGCTGCTGAGCGGGTGCGGGGGCAGGCTCGGGCGGCTCGGGCGTTGTTGAACTGACAGCGCCGTAGGGGCTTGTGATGGTGGGCGAGTGCGGGTTCGTCGTGGCTGGTCGCGCCCACGCGGCGGTAGCCGCAAATCGATACAGCCCCGCGCCCCTAAAAGCAAAAGCCTTTACAGCCAGCCCTTCTCCCTCGCCAGGCGCGCTGCTTCTGCCCTGTTCCTCACCGCCAGCTTCTGGATCGCCGTCGACAGATAGTTGCGGACCGTGCCCTGCGACAAGTGCAGCTTCGCTGCCAACTCCGCGTTCGTGGAGCCGTCCTCCGCCGCCCGCAGGACCTCGCGCTCACGGTCCGTCAGGGGGTTCGCGCCCTCCGCCAGTGCCGCTGCCGCCAAGGTCGGGTCGATGACCCGCTCCCCCGCCAGTACCTTGCGTACCGCCTCCGCCAGTTGGGCGGCCGGGGCGTCCTTGACCAGGAACGCGTCGGCGCCGGCCTCCATGGCGGTGCGGAGGTAGCCGGGGCGGCCGAAGGTGGTCAGGACGACCAGCTTCACGTCCGGCAGGGCCTTGTGGACCTGGGCCGCCGCCTCGATGCCGGTCATGCCGGGCATCTCGATGTCCAGGAGGGCCACGTCGACGCCGTGGGCCCGCGCCGCGGCCAACACCTCGTCGCCCCGTGCCACTTGGGCGACGACCTCGATGTCGTCCTCCAGGCCCAGGAGGGCGGCGAGGGCCTCGCGGACCATCGACTGGTCCTCGGCGAGGAGGACCTTGATCGTGTGGCTCATGCGCCGGATCCTACGGGCGCCGCCGCGCCGGCGGGCACGCGGGCGAGCAGCCGGAAGCCCTGCTTGGTGCGACCCGCCTCCAGGGTGCCGCCCGCCTTCCCCAGGCGCTCGGTCAGGCCGGTGAGGCCGTTGCCCGGGCCCTTGCCGGAGCCGCCCGAGCCGTTGTCCTCGACGGCGAGTTCCAGGACCGGGCCGTCGAGGGTCTGGCGGTGCAGGACCTCGACCGTGCAGCGGGTCGCGCCGCTGTGCCGTACGACGTTGGTGACCGCCTCGCGCAGGGCCCAGGCAAGGGCGCTCTCGCTCTCCTCGGGCACGCCCGCGAGGTCGGGTTCGGCGGGTACGTCGGCGATGACCGCGGCGGCCGTCAACGCGACCTGGGCGCCCGCGAGTTCCTCGGACAGCCGGGGCCTGCGGTAGCCGGAGACCGCCTCGCGGACGTCCACCAGGGCCTGGCGGCTGACCTGTTCGATGTCGGCGACCTGCTGAGCCGCCTTGTCGGGGTGGTCCGGGAGCATGCGGCCGGCCAGTTCGCTCTTCAGCGTGATCAGGGAGAGGGAGTGACCGAGGAGGTCGTGCAGGTCGCGGGCGAGCCGCAGGCGCTCCTCGTTGGCGGCGAGCTGGGCGACGGTGGCGCGGGCCTTGCGCAACTCGACGGTGGTGGCGACGAGTTGCCGGACGCCGGACATGGAGTAGCCGACCAGGAGCACCACCAGGAACAGTCCCCAGGCGTCGTCCAGGTCGTGGGCGTGCCAGCCCGCCAGCATCATCGCGGCGGTGGTGAGCGGGATCGCCCAGTAGGCGATCCGCAACGGGAGGGCCACCCCGCAGGTGACCGAGACGTACACGAACAGGCCGAGCCATTCGCTGCCGAAGCAGAAGGCCAGGGAGAGTCCGAGCGCCCAGAGAGTGGCGACGAGGACGTGGATGATCCCGCCGCGGAACGGCCGGCCCATGGTGCGGAAGACCAGGGCCAGATAGATCCCGACGAAGGCCACGAGCCCCGTCCAGCCCGCCGCCGTGGCCGCGGTGGTGTGGTCACCGGAGTTCAGGTCCCGCACCGGGGAGGCGAGAAAGACCAGCCAGGGCAGGACCCACACCAGCTTCCGGATCGCCTCGCTCCGGTTGCGGGGCGGCCGGCCCATCCGGAGCAGCCGTTCCGTCCGCGCTTCCTCTTCGGGCCTCAGATCGTCCGTCATCCCACTCACGCCTTCAGCGTGTCCTTCCGGTACAGCCAGGCCGCGCCGCCGGTGAACAGGGCGAAGAAGACGGCGAGGACGGCGATGTCCTTGGCATGCGGGGCCTGGCTCTGCTCGATCGCCTGCCCGAGGGCAGCGTACGCGTGCGTGGGCACCCACTTGGCGATGTCCTGGAGCCAGGTCGGGAAGGTCGTCGTCGGCATCCACAGGCCGCCGAGGATGGACAGCCCGAAGTAGGTGATCATCGTGATCGGCCGGACCGCGTCCCCGCTCGCCAGGTACCCGATGGCCACGCCGAGCGCGGCGAAGACGAGGCTGCCGGCCCAGATCGCGCCGGTGAGCGCGAGCCACTGCCAGGCGTCCAGCCGTACGTCCTTCACGGCCGCGGCGACGACGAAGACGACGACTATGGAGGGCAGGCTGACCACGGCCGCGCTCGCGGTCTTCGCGAGGACGTAGCCGCGGCCGGGCAGGGTCGTCAGCCGCAGTTGCCGTACCCAGCCGCTCTCCCGCTCCTTGGCGATGCGCTCGCTGTTGCCCATCAGGACGGCCGTCAGGGCGCCGAAGGAGGCCATGGAGACCATCATGTAGGTCGGCAGGGTCAGGCCCGTGCCGTCGACCTTGTCCGTGCCGTCGGCGCTGCCCGCGATGAGCAGGAAGAGCAGGGACGGGTAGAGGACCGAGAAGAACAGGAACTTGCGGTTGCGCAGGGCGCGGTTGAGTTCCAGCTTGATCAGACTGTTCATGAGGTACGGGCCTCCTCGGCCTCGGTGATGGCGACGAAGGCCTGCTCCAGACCCAGCCCGGCGACCTCCAGGTTGCGGGGGTAGAGGCCGAGGCCGTAGAGGGCGTGGACGGTGGCGTCAGCGTCGGAGGACTGGATGCGGACGGTGGAGCCGGAGACGCTGAGGTGGGCGAGGAAGGGGAGCTCCCGGAGGGCATCCGGGTCGATCGGGCCTTCCAGGTCGAAGGAGATCCGCCGGGCCCCCGCCTTCGCCTTGATCTCGGCGGCCGTGCCGTCGGCGAGCAGCCGGCCGCGGTGCAGCACGAGCACGCGGTCGGCGACGGCGTCGGCCTCTTCGAGGTAGTGGGTGGCGAAGAGGACCGTCCGTCCCTGGTCGGCCTGTTCGCGCATGGTGGCCCAGAAGGCCTGGCGGGTGGTGACGTCCATGCCGGTGGTCGGCTCGTCCAGGACGATCAGGTCGCTGTCGCCCGCGGTGGCGAGCGCGAAGCGGACGCGCTGGGCCTGGCCGCCGGAGAGCTTGTTGACCTTGCGGTCGGCGATCTGGGTGATGCCGGCCCGGGCGAGGACGTCGTTCGCCTTGTACGGCTTCGGATGCAGGTCGCAGGCGAGCCCGACGATCTCGGCGACGGTCACCTCGTCCATCAGCCCGCCGCTCTGCAGCATCGCGCCGACCCGCCCGGCGACGATCGCCTCACGCGGGCTGGTGCCGAAGAGCCGGACGCTGCCGCTGTCCGGCTGCTTGAGCCCGAGCAGCAGGTCGAGCGTGGTGGACTTGCCGGCCCCGTTGGGGCCCAGCAGGGCCACGGTCTGTCCGGGGTGGAGGCTCAGTGTCAGGCCGTCGACGGCCCGGACCTCGCCGTACGCCTTGCTCACCTGGTCGAATGCGACCGCTGTCGTCGTCATGTGATCCAGAGTGGCCTTCGGGGGCCCTCGGACGGCAGTGTCGGTGATCCTGAGTGCCGGATGACAGATGTCATACGACGAACAGGGGCCCCCGGCGTGTGCCGGGGGCCCCTGTGGCCGAACGGTCGGGCTAGCTCGGGTCGGTGTCGATGGTGACGATGCGCTCGGCCGGCGTCTTGCCGCGCAGGGCCTTGCGGAGGGCCGAGGCGACGTCCTCGGGCAGGACGTCCCGCTTGCCGCTCGCGCCGTTGATCTGCACGCCGACGAAGGTGGTGCCGTACGCCGCCTTGAGCGCCTTGAGGTCGTAGTAGTCGACGAGCTTGCCGTCGACCGCCTTGAAGCTCAGGATGTCCGGCAACGACCGCTGACCGAACTTGATGAAGTGCGCCGCGTCGGTCTGCACCTGGACGGTCTGGGCCATCGCGGGCTCCGCGAGCGACTTCATCATCGCGTCGACCTCGGCGTTCGAGATCGTCGGCTGCTTGGTCGTGGTCGGGAGCGGGACCGCGCCCGCCGAGCCGTTCTCCACCTGGGTGCGATACGCCTGCTCGACCGCCGCCATGGACTTGGCGACGTCGATGCCCTTGCCGGGCTTGCCGTAGACGGCGACGGCCTTGCCGTTCTTGAACTTGATCGTGCCGTCGGTCGCCGAACCGGAGCTGCCGGAGGCGTCCTCCAGGGCGGCGGTCAGCTTCTCCTCGTCGACCGGCATCTCCGGCTCGATCACCCGCCGGCCGCCGAAGAGCGAGCCGATCACCGAGACCGGGTTGTAGTCGCTGGTCGCGGCCTTGCTGACGGTGGCCTGCATGTCGAACTGGAGGCCGGCCTGGTCGGGCTGGAGCTGGACCGTCCTGCCGTCCACCGAGAGCTTGAGCGGCTGGTTCACCTTCTTGTCGAAGGCCGCGTCGAGCTTCTTGACCGCGTCGTCGCGGGTGCCGCCGCCGATGTCGACGCCGAGGACCGTGGTGCCCTTGGGGACGTCGGAGTGGTTCATCAGCAGGCCCACGCCGTACGCGCCGCCGGCGATGACGACCACGCCCACGGCGAGCAGGGTCAGCTTGCTGCGGCCCTTCTTCTTCGCCTTCTTCTTCGAGGACGAGGACGCCGGCACGTTCTGCGCGACCGGCTCGGGCAGCTTCGGCGGGGTGTGCGGCAGCGGTCCGTCGGTGGCGGCGCCCGGCCCGAACGGGGAGTTCTGGGCGGTGGGCGGCACGACCGGGATACCGCTGGTGACGGTGTGCCCGGAGACGTTGTCCGGAGGGGTGCCGTAACCGGGGGCGCCCGGGTCGGGGGCCGGCTTCTGCGGGGTGAGGATCGCGGTGTCGTCACTCAGGCCGCCACCGGGGCCGCGGCCGGGGGCCGCCTGCGGGCCGCCGTGGGGGGCGACGCCGGGACCGCCGGGGCCGACACCGGTTCCGGGGGGCGCGCCGACGCCGGGGCCGGCGAGGCCGGCGGAGGCGTTGGACATACCGGGGCCGCCCGGACCGCCGGGACCGCCCGGGCGGCGGTGACCGCCGGGGCCTGCCGGACCGCCAGGAGCACCGGGACCACCCGCGCCGCCGGGGCCGCCGAGCGCACCCGGTCCACCCATGCCGGTCGGGCCGCCCTGCGGGCCGCCGACCGGCGGTACGACCGGGCCGTCGCCGGTGACCGGGCCACCGGTCGGGCCCGTGGGGCCCTGCGGGCCGCCGTAGCCGCCCGTTCCGCCGAAGTCGTTGGGCCCGTTGAAGTCGTTCTCGGGCGGGAAGCGGTGCGAGCCGGTGGAGCTGTTGAAGTCGTCGGGGTGGCCGGGGAGGCCGCCCTGGGCGCCGTAACCGTTCTGGGCACCCTGGCCGTTCTGACCGTTCTGGCCGTTCTGCGCGCCGCCGTTGTCCGAGAAGTACGGCAGGTCGTCGCGCCGCGGCTCGCCGCCGGGGCGTGAGCCGCCGCCCAGCGGGCCCGCCGCCAGTGCCTCGGTCACGTCGAAGGAGCCCGTACCGCCGCCGTGGCCGGGCGCGACGGGTCCGCCGGTCGCGCCGGGCAGGCCCGCGCCGTTGGTGGAGCCGGAACGGGAGCCTCCGGGCACGCTCATGGAGCCGACCACGCCACCGGGACGCCCGGCACCGGGCCGCGCGCCGGCGGAAGCACCGCCGGGAGCGCCGCCGGAACTGCCGGCGGCCGGAGCACCCGGCGCGGCACCGGAACCGTTCGGCGCGGGCGCCGAACCTCCGGGCAGACCGCCCCCGTTGGTGCCGCCGCCGCCCTGACCGCCCTTGGCGGGGCCGGACTTGCGCGGGGCGAACCAGTCGCTGGTCTTCTCCTCGGCGGACGGAGCCGGCTCGGCGGGAGCCTCGGCCATGCCGTTGCCGGCCGCGCCGTTGGGCGCGGGCGCGCTCGGCGCCGGGGTCTCGGCGGTGGTGTCACCCGCGGCGCCCTCGGCGTCCGCGACCGGCGTCCGTACGACGACCGGCGGGATCGGCCGCGATCCGGGGATGTTGATCCGGATCCGGGTCGTCAGCGTGGTCTCGGTCTTGCGCTCCTCGGACTGCGTGCCCGAACGGCCCGTGTCCGTACCGTCGTCGGAAGCCATGGGTGTCCCGTAGGGCGGCGTGCCCGAAGGGTAGGCGGCTCCGCCGTGCCCGTTGGGCCCGGAGGACGGAGTGTCAGTTTCACGACTCAAGGCAGGTTCTCCCGGTTGGCTCCACCGCCCGTGTCGACCTCAACTGCGCGGGCGGCTCGGCGGCGCGCACCACCATACTGGCCACTTCTGGCGCGTATCCCACGACCGCCGGGGAAACCCACACCGGACTCGCACGTCCCAGTCGAGGCGAAGTGGTACGTCACTTGCCAAGTCGGACGGCGTCGCCGTCCGGTTGCCGCCCGGCGCCGAGCATGGCGCAGATCACAGCCGTAGCCATGCCGCCAAGCAGGAAGAGGTACGAGCCGGCGCCCGCGCCGAAGAGGAAGTCGCCCTCGGGACGGCTCGCGGTGAGCAGGATGACGGCGAGCATCCAGCCGGCGGCCGGTGCGACGGCCCCGCCCCGGCCGCCGACGGCGCGCGCACCGCCGAGGCAGAGCCCGGCCTCGCCCGCGAGGGCGAGCAGCAGGCCGCCCGGGAACCAGCCGGACTGCACCAGCGATCCGGCGGCGCCGACGACCGCGCCGAGCACGAAGAGGCCCAGGTAGAGAAGGACTCGTACGGCGGAGGGGGCCTTGAGGGGCTGGGCGAGCATCGATCCGTGGTCGTTCATGAGATGTCCCCGGTGCCGGCGAAGAGATTGGTCTCCCGGTTCCCGGGTACCCGGTCCCCACGCACCAACTCGTAGTACTCGGTGGTGAAGAGGGGCTGGGCAAGATCGTTGGAGAGCACGAAGTAGGGTGCGGCGACCGTGATCTGGGTGGCGTGCGCGGCCATCGCGGCGGCCTTGGCGGCGGCGTACGCGGTGCCGTCGATCTCGGTCGTGATCCGCTCGTCGTCCACGACACCCGGGACGTCGTCCAGGACGCCCTCCTTGGTGAAGGGCAGGCCGGGCAGGTCGTCGTGGAGGCGGGCGAAGGCCTGTTCGCCGACCGTGCGCGGGACGCGGTTCCAGTAGACCTTGGGGATCGTCCAGCCCGCTTCGGCCGCCAGGTCCGCGGCGCGCATGGCGACGCGGTGGGCCTGGATGTGGTCGGGGTGGCCGTAGCCGCCGTTCTCGTCGTAGGTGACGAGGACGTGCGGACGTACCTCCAGGATCACCCGCACGAGATGCGCGGCGGCCTCGTCGACGTCCGCCTGCCAGAAGCAGGCGGGGTCGTCGTTGTCGGCGAGGCCCATCATCCCGGAGTCGTGGTAGCGGCCCGCGCCGCCGAGGAGACGGAAGTCCTCGACGCCGAGCGCGCGCATCGCGGCGGTGAGCTCGCCGAGGCGGTGCTCGCCCAGCGCGGCACCGGAGAGGTGCCGGAGCTCCGGGGGAATGACCTCGCCGTGCTCACCGAGCGTGCAGGTGACCAGGGTCACCCGGACACCCTCGGCCGCACAGCGGGCCATCGTCGCGCCGTTGTTGATCGACTCGTCGTCCGGGTGCGCGTGCACCAGGAGCAGGCGCCGGGCGGGTGGTTCCGTCATGGGACCACCCTAAAGGCGACCTGGGACCTGCCCCGGGAAGGGTCAGAACTTGATGCTGCCGATCATCCCCGCGATGTTCGTCGTCAGCTCGCTGATCGTCGGCGCCATGGTCGAAGAGGCCAGGTAGAAGCCGAGCAACATGCAGACGATCGCGTGTCCGGCCTTCAGTCCGGACTTCCTGACCAGCAGGAAGACGATGATCGCCAGCAGCACCACCGCCGAAATCGAGAGTGCCACGGCGGCTCACCTCCAAAGATCCCAGGAGCGCGGGGGGTTCGGACCAGGGGGGCAGATAAATCCATACGACAGCCAGCGGGTTCATACCCACTATGCGCTAGTGATCATAACTATCCGTACTCGCGCATCGGTCGGCGCACGGACGCACAAGGGGGCGTATGGCCAATATGGTCGGGGCATGACGACGACGCCCGACTCCTTCCCTCGCCGGCACGCCCGCACCCAGCGCTTCACGCTCGGCGCGCCGCGCGCGTTCACCGTGGCTCCCGACGGTTCCCGTGTCGTGTTCCTGCGCTCGTCCTCCGGTACGGACCGGGCGAATTCGCTGTGGGTGCTCGACCCGGCGGACGGCGGGGAGCGCGTGGCGGCCGACCCGCGCGCCCTGCTCGGCGGGGCCACGGAGGATCTGTCGCCCGAGGAGCGGGCGCGGCGCGAACGCAGTCGTGAGGGCGGCGCCGGGATCGTCGGCTACGCCACCGACTCGGCGGTGGAGTTGGCGTCTTTTGCCTTGTCAGGGCGGCTGTTCGCGGCGGAGCTGCGAGCCGGGACGGCCACCGAACTCCGGGTCCCGGGACCGGTGATCGACCCGCGCCCCTCCCCCGACGGTCGGCTCGTCGCGTACGTCGCCCAGGGCGCCCTGCGGGTCGTCGGGGCCGCGGGCGAGGGCGACCGGGCGCTGGCGGAGCCGGAGTCGGAGCACATCACCTACGGGCTGGCCGAGTTCATCGCGGCCGAGGAGATGGGCCGGTCACGGGGGTTCTGGTGGTCGCCGGAGTCGGACCGGCTGCTGGTGGCGCGCGCGGACGACACGCCGGTACGGCGCTGGTGGATCTCCGACCCGGCACATCCGGAACGTGATCCACAGCACGTCCCCTATCCGGCGGCGGGCACGGAGAACGCGGACGTACGGCTGTACGTCATCGGCCTCGACGGGGCGCGCACGGAGGTGACATGGGACCGTGCCCGCTACCCGTATCTGGCGCATGTGCACTGGTCAGCGGCGGGTGCGCCGCTGTTGCTGGTCCAGGCGCGTGACCAGCGCAGTCAGCTGTTCCTGGCCGTGGACACCGAGTCCGGGGCGACCCGGATGGTGCACGCGGACGAAGATCCAGTTTGGCTTGATCTTTTCCCAGGAGTGCCCTGCTGGAGCCCGTCCGGGCGGCTCGTGCGGATCGCGGACGAGGGCGGCGCACGGGTCCTCGCGGTGGGCGAACGTCCGCTGACCGGGCCGCAGTTGCATGTCCGTGCGGTGCTGGACGTGTCCGACGACGACGTCCTGGTCTCGGCCTCGGCCGGGGAGCGGGCGGCGGCGCCGGAGACCGGCGAGGTCCATGTGTACCGGGTCAACGAGCTGGGGGTGGAGCGGGTCTCGCAGGAGCCGGGGGTGCACTCGGCGGTGCGGTCCGGGAGCGTGACCGTGCTGGTCTCGGCGACGCCGGGGCGGGCCGGGTCGGCGGTGCAGGTGCTGCGGGACGGGAAGCAGACGGCGACGATCACCTCGTACGCCGAAGATCCCGGTATGTCCCCGCGCGTGACGCTGACCGAGGGGGGCGCACGGCGTATCCCGTGCGCCGTGCTGTTGCCTCGGAACCACCAAGGGGATGGTCGTCTTCCGGTTTTGCTGGATCCCTACGGGGGACCGCACGGCCCGCGCGTCCTCGCGGCCCACAACGCGCACCTCACCAGCCAGTGGTTCGCCGACCAGGGTTTCGCGGTCGTGGTCGCGGACGGCCGGGGCACGCCGGGCCGCTCGCCGGCCTGGGAGAAGGCGATCCGCGACGACTTCACGGTCTCCCTGGACGACCAGGTGGAGGCGCTCCAGGACCTGGCGGAGCGGTACCCGCTGGACCTGGACCGGGTGGCGATCCGCGGCTGGTCGTACGGCGGCTGGCTGGCGGGTCTTGCGGTCCTGCGCCGCCCCGACGTCTTCCACGCGGGCATCGCAGGCGCCCCGGTGACGGACTGGCGGCTGTACGACACCCACTACACGGAGCGGTACCTGGGGGACCCGCGGACGGCACCGGACGCCTACGCGAAGAGCTCCCTGGTGACGGACGAGGGCCTGTCCGCCCCCGCCGAGCCGCACCGCCCGCTGATGATCGTGCACGGCACCGCCGACGACAACGTGGTCTTCGCCCACGCCCTGCGCCTCTCCTCGGCCCTCCTGTCGGCGGGCCGCCCGCACGAGGTGCTCCCGCTGTCGGGCGTGACCCACATGACCCCGCAGGAACAGGTCGCGGAGAACCTGCTGCTGCTCCAGGTGGACTTCCTGAAGCGGTCGCTGGGGCTGCGGTAGCGGTCCGGGTACGGCAACGGGCCGGGACGACATGGCGCGTCCCGGCCCGTTTACGGCACCCGCACGGCCGTACGTTGTTCAGACTGACGCGTCCGTATATCGAGATCGGGTCAGCTGAGTTGCTTGCGTGTTAACGCAGTTGGTGAGCATTTGTGCGGTTATTCCCGGCCATTTGCAAGATCATCCGGCGGTGTCCGGGGCAGCTCCCCGGCGGGCCCCTCGGAGGGTACGACCTGCATCTCCTCCGCGAAATGGCAGGCGGAGTCATGGGCCGCGGGACCGGAGGTGAGGCGGAACTCGCTCGGCACCGCCAGGGCCGGGACTTCCAGGGCGCAGCGTTCCTGGGCCTTCCAGCAACGGGTGCGGAAGCGGCAGCCGGAGGGGATGTTGGTCGGGGAGGGGACGTCGCCGGCCAGGATGATCCGCTCGCGGTGTTCGCGGGCCTCGGGGTCGGGGACCGGGACCGCGGAGAGGAGGGCCTGGGTGTAGGGGTGGGTGGGGTGGTCGTAGATCTCCGCGTCCCTGCCGATCTCCACGATGCGGCCCAGGTACATCACCCCCACCCGGTCGGAGATGTGGCGGACGATCGACAGGTCGTGGGCGATGAAGACGTAGGAGAGGTCGAACTCGTTCTGGAGGCGGTCCATCAGGTTGATGACCTGGGCCTGGACGGAGACGTCGAGCGCGGAGACCGGTTCGTCGGCGACGATCACCTCCGGGCGCAGGGCCAACCCCCGGGCGATGCCGATGCGTTGGCGCTGGCCGCCGGAGAACTGGTGCGGATAGCGGTTGATGTACTCGGGGTTGAGGCCGACCACGTCCAGGAGGTCCTGGACCTTGCGTCTGCGGTCGCCCTTCGGGGCCACCTCGGGGTGGATGTCGTACGGCTCCCCGATGATGTCGCCGACCGTCATGCGGGGGTTGAGCGAGGTGTACGGGTCCTGGAACACCATCTGGATGTTGCGGCGGACGGATTTGAGGGCCTTGCCGGACAGCTGGGTGATGTCCTCGCCCTTGTACTTGATCGACCCGGCGGTCGGCTGCTCAAGATTGACCAGCATCTTGGCAACAGTTGATTTGCCGCAGCCGGACTCCCCGACGATCCCGAGGGTCTCCCCCTTGTTGAGCGTGAAGTCCACACCGTCAACGGCCTTGACCGCACCGACCTGCTTCTTGAACAGGATGCCCTGGGTCAACGGGTAGTGCTTGACCAGTCCGGTCACTTCAATGATCGACTCAACCATTGAGGCACTCCCTCCAGAAGTGGCAGGCGCTCGTACGGTCCTGCGACACCTCGTACAGCGGGGGTTCGTCCGTCCTGCACAACTCCTGGGCCATCGGGCAGCGGGGGTTGAACGCGCAACCCGGCGGGATGGCCATCAGGTTGGGCGGCAGTCCCTTGATCGCGTACAGCTCCTGACCCTTCTGATCAAGGCGGGGGATGGAGTCGAGGAGACCGCGTGTGTACGGATGCGCCGGGGCCTTGTAGATGTCGTGCACCGGGGCCTGCTCGACGATGCGGCCCGCGTACATCACGGCGATCCGGTCGGCGACGTCGGCGACGACGCCCAGGTCGTGGGTGATGAGGATCAGCCCCATGTTGTACTCGCGCTGCAACTCCGCGAGCAGGTCCATCACCTGGGCCTGGACGGTGACGTCGAGGGCGGTGGTGGGTTCGTCGGCGATGATCAGGGCCGGCTCCAGGGCCAGTGCCATCGCGATCATGATGCGTTGGCGCATGCCGCCGGAGAACTGGTGCGGGTACTGCTTGACCCGTTCCTTCGCGGCCGGGATGCGCACGTGGTCCATCAGCTCGACGGCCTTGGCCCGCGCGTCCTTCTTCGACATGCCGCGATGCACGACGAACATCTCACCGAGCTGATCGCCCACGGAGAGCACGGGGTTCAGCGACGACAGCGCGTCCTGGAAGATCATCGCCATCTCGGCGCCGCGGACCTTCCGCCGCTCCTCCTCCTTGAGCTTCAGCAGGTCCTTGCCCTGGAAGAGGATCTCACCGCCCGCGATCCGCCCCGGCGGCATGTCGAGGATGCCCATGATCGCCTGAGCGGTGACGGACTTCCCGGACCCGGACTCCCCCAGCACGGCGAGGGTCTCCCCCGCGTCGACCGCGTAGTCGACCCCGTTGACGGCCTTGGCGACCCCGTCCCGGGTCCTGAACTCCACGTGCAGATCACGCACTTCCAGGAGCACGACTCACCTCAGCTTCGGGTCGAGGGCGTCGCGGACTGCGTCGCCGAGCATGATGAAGGCCAGGACGGTGAGGGCCAGGGCGCCGGCGGGCCAGAGGAGCATGTGGGGGGCCTGGCGGATGTAGGCGGAGGCTGCGGAGATGTCGATGCCCCAGCTGACGGTGGGGGGCTTGAGGCCCACGCCGAGGTAGGAGAGCGTCGCCTCCAGGGCGATGTACGTGCCGAGTGCGATGGTCGCGACCACGATCACCGGGGCCACCGCGTTGGGGGCGATGTGGCGGAGCAGCTGGCGGGAGTTGGAGGCGCCCAGCGCCTTCGCCGCGTGCACGTAGTCGTTCTGTTTGGCCGTGATGACCGAGCCGCGCGCGATGCGGGAGATCTGCGGCCAGCCCAGCAGCACCATGAAGCCGATCACCGGCCAGACCGTGTTGCTGGTGACGACCGAGAGCAGCACCAGACCGCCCAGGACCACCGGGATCGCGAAGAACACGTCCGTGATCCGGGACAGGATCGAGTCCCAGAAGCCGCCGAAGAAGCCGGCGAGGCCGCCGAGGACCGAGCCCAGGATCGCGACCCCGAGCGTGGCGCAGACGCCGACCGTGACGGACGTACGGGCGCCGTAGACGGTGCGGGTGTAGACGTCGCAGCCCTGGCCGTCGAAGCCGAAGGGATGGCCCGGTTGCGAGCCCTCCTGCGCTTTGGCCAGGTCGCACTTCAGCGGGTTGCCGGAGGCGATCAGCGAGGGCCAGAGGGAGATCACGACCAGGAAGAGGATCACCAGGCCCGAGATGATGAAGACGGGGTTGCGGCGCAGGTCGCGCCAGGCGTCCGACCAGAGCGAGCGGGGTTTGCCCTGGGGGCCGCCCGCCTGGCCGGGGCCCTTCTCCAGCGTGGTCGCCTCGCTCACTGCGAGGTCCATGGCACCGCCCATGCCGGTCCCGGCGATCGCGCCCTCGGGCTCCTGGGGTTCAGGCATAGCGGATCCTCGGGTCGAGTACGGCGTACAGGAGGTCGACGAGCAGGTTGGCGATCAGGAAGACCAGCACCAGGACGGTGACGAAGCCGACCACCGTCTGGGTGTTCTGGCGCAGGATGCCCTGGTAGAGCTGGTAGCCAACGCCGTGGATGTTGAAGATCCGCTCGGTGACGATCGCCCCGCCCATCAGGGCACCGATGTCGGTGCCGATGAAGGTGACGACGGGGATCAGGGAGTTGCGCAGGAGGTGGCGGGTGATGACCCGGCGGCGGGGCAGCCCCTTCGCCACCGCCGTACGGACGTAGTCGCTCCGCCTGTTCTCCGCGATCGACGTCCGGGTCAGCCGGGTGACGTACGCCAGCGACACCGACGCCAGCACCAGACCCGGCACGATCAGCTCGCTGAACGTGGCCTCCGAGGACACCGACGGTTTGATCCAGCCCCACTCGACGCCGAGCAGGAGCTGGAGCAGCAGGCCGGTGACGAAGGTCGGGATCGAGATCACGACGAGGGTCAGCATCAGGACCGAGGTGTCGACGGGCTTGCCGCGGCGCAGGCCCGTGACGACACCCAGCGTGATGCCGATGACGATCTCGAACAGGATCGCGACGATCGTCAGGCGGATCGTCACGGGGAACGCCGTCGACATCAGCTCGGTGACCTTCTGCCCGTTGAACGCGGTGCCGAAGTCGCCGGTGAAGACGTTCCCCATGTAGGTCAGGTACTGCTGCCAGACCGGTTTATCGAGGCCGAACTCCTTCTTCAGCTGCGCGGCCGTGGCGGCGTCGCACTGCCGGTCGCCGCACAGGCCCGCGATGGGGTCGCCCATGACGTTGACCATGAGGAAGATGAGGAGCGTGGCGCCGATGAACACCGGGATCATCTGGAGCAGACGCCGGACGACGTAGCGTCCCATGGCGGGTCAGCTGACCTTGATCTCGTTGTAGACCGGGACGCTGAACGGGTTGAGCTTGACGTTGGACAGCCGCTCCGAGTAGCCCGCGCTGCCGTTCTGGTACCAGAGCGGGATCGCGCCCATGTTGTCCCGCAGCACCTTCTCGGCGTCCTGGAACTTCGAGACGGCCTTGCCGGTGTCGGTCTCGGCGTTGGCCTCGTCGACGAGCTTGTCGAAGTCCTTGTTGGACCACTTGCCGTCGTTGGAGGAGGCGTTGGTGTAGTACAGCGGCTGGAGGAAGTTCTGGATGAGCGGGTAGTCCATCTGCCAGCCGGCCCGGAAGGGGCCGCTCATCTTCTTCGCGGTGATCTGGTTGCGGTAGTCGGCGAAGGTGCCGACCGGGTTGCCGACGCAGGCCTTGTCGTTGCCGAGCGCGTTGTTGATGGAGTTGCAGACCGCGTCGACCCACTGCTTGTGGGAGCCGGTGTCCGCGTTGTACGTGATCTTGACCTGGCCGCCGGGGAGGCCGCCGCCCTCCTCGATGAGCTTCTTGGCGGCCGCGGCGTCGTATTCACAGGCGTCGCCGCACAGGCCTTCCTTGAAGCCGCCGGCCTCGCCGAGGACCGGGGAGGTCCAGTCGCTGGCCGGGGTGCGGGTGTCGTTGAAGATGGTCTTGGTGATCTGGTCCCGGTTGATGGCCCGGGACAGGCCCGTGCGGACCTTCTCCATCCCCGGCTTGTTCCAGTTCTTGTCGTAGAACGGGAAGGCGAGGGTCTGGATGATGCCGGCCGGGGTGTTGAGGTAGCGGTCGCCGAGGTCGGCCTGGACGTTCTTGAGCTGGGCGGCGGGGACGTCGTCGACGAGGTCGAGGTTGCCGGCCATGAGGTCGGTGTAGGCGGTGTTGTTGTCGGTGTAGACCTTGAGGGTCACGCCGCCGTTCTGCGCCTTGTCGGGCCCGTGGTAGCCGTCCCACTTCTTCAGGCTCATCTGGGAGCCCTTGGTGTACGAGTCGATGGTGTACGGGCCGTTGCCGACCGGCTTCTTCAGCCAGCCGTCGTGGTTGGTGAAGAAGACCTGCGGGAGCGGGGCGTAGGCCGGGTAGCCGAGGGTGTCCGGGAAGGTCGAGAACTTCTGGTTGAGCTTGATGGTGAAGGTCAGGTCGCCGGTGACCTTCAGACCGGAGAGCGTCTGGGCGGTCTGCTTGCTGCCGTCCTCGGGGTGGACCTTGTCGTAGCCGTCGATGTACCCGAAGAAGTACGCGTTCTTCTGGTTGTTCTTGAGGCTGGCCCCGTAGTTCCAGGCGTCCACGAAGGACTTGGCGGTGACCTTCTCGCCGTTGGAGAAGGTCCAGCCGTCCTTGACGGTGACGGTGAAGTTCTGCGAGTCGCTCGTGTCGATCTTCTCGGCGAGCATGTCCTCGGCCTTGCCGGTCTCCGGGTTGTACTTCTTCAGGGACCGGAAGATCATGTCGAGCACCTTGCCGCCCTGCACCTCGTTGGTGTTGGCCGGCTCCAGCGGGTTCTGCGGGTCACCCCAGGAGGCGCTGAGCGTCGCGCTGCCGTCGCCACTGCCGCTGCCGCCGCTGTCGCTGTCCCCACCTCCGCAGGCCGTCGCCGCGAGGGCTACCGCCGCCGCGCATGCGGCCCACTTGGCGTGCGTGGCTCCACGCATGGAGTGCCTCCTGATTGGCATCGCTGATCCGTTACCGGCAAATATCGACGTAAATCAGGCAAACCGCACACGTATTGAGCCCTTTAGGGGAACGGGTGGAGACCTCCCGGGTGCCTCCGGGGAACGTCCGACCTCTGCGGCAGTGGATCTTGCGTGTAGGGCGCAATGGATCTTCACCATCCGATGCAGAACCGTTGGATTGCGACCCGCCTATGTACGGATTTCGACACGCCGCCGTCCGCATATCGAACTCATTGCCCGATTGGGGCGGTTGGCCCGATATAAAACACGGATCGATCACGAGGCGCTACACGCGTAGCTACAGACTGGTCAAGCAGAGGTAAAGAAAGTAAAGAGAAACCCAAGTCGACCGAGAATTTATTGACCTTGAATGAATTGCGTTGAAAAAGTCCGGCGTAGCCCGTAGGGGAGTGCCCTGCGGAGTCATCAGACCCTCCCTTGGGCCAGGAGCACCATGACCCCCCCAACTCCATCGGCGGCTGCCCCGCTTGAGGTGACCGAAGAGAGTGCCGAGAAGTCGATCACTTCTCCCTCTCCGAAGGCCAACGAGAGCCGCTCTCCCGGGCAGCTTGCCTGGCGCCGGTTCAAGCGCGACCGTACGGGCGTCATATCCGCCGGCATCGTGATCTTCTTCTTCGTGATCGCGATCGCGGCTCCGCTCATCGCGAAGCTGTACGGCAAGGACCCGTACACGACGTACGGCCAGGACATTCCCGGCCTGCTCAACGACTTCGCCTACCCGGTCAAGCCCAACGGCGGCATCAGCAGCGAGTTCTGGTTCGGCATCGAGCCCCAGCTCGGCCGCGACGTCTTCACGTTCCTGCTCTACGGCATCCGTACCTCGCTGCTGCTCGCGACCGCCGCCACCGTGCTGACCACGCTCCTCGGCGTCGTCATCGGTGTCACCGCCGGCTACCTGGGCGGCAAGACGGACTACCTCATCGGCCGGGTCATCGACATCCTCCTGTCGTTCCCGTCCACGCTGTTCTTCATCGCCTTCATGCCGGTCGTCTACAACCTCTTCGTCCCGTTCGACGAGGACGTACCGGTCTGGCTGCGGGCCACCTGCCTGATCCTCGCGCTCACCGCCTTCGGCTGGGCCTCCATCGCGCGTCTGCTGCGCGGTCAGGTCCTGGGCCTGCGCGAACGAGAGTTCGTAGAAGCCGCGAAGGTGACCGGTGCCTCTCCGGCCCGGATCATCTTCAAGGAGCTGCTGCCCAACCTCTGGACGCCGATCCTCATCCAGTCGACCCTCATGCTCCCGGCCTACGTCACGGCCGAAGCGGGGCTCGCCTTCCTCGGCGTCGGCATCATCGACCCGACCCCGGACTGGGGCGTCATGATCCAGCGCGGTGCGCAGTTCTACTCGGACGACATCACCTTCATGATCTTCCCGGGCGTCTCGATGATCCTCTTCGTCCTCGCCTTCAACCTGCTCGGTGACTCGGTCCGCGACGCACTCGACCCGAAGTCCAAGCGCTGAGTCACTCCCATCCCAGCCCCGGTCACCGTCGTCCGGCTGGTTGCACGTCTCTCTCATCCATTCACCCTTAGGCAGGTAAGCCATGTCCTTCTCCCGCAGAAACTTCCTCATAGCCACGGGCGTGGCCGCCGGCGCGAGCACCGTGCTGAGCGCCTGCTCCAGCGGCGACGCGGGCGGCAGCGGTGCCAACAAGGCGCCGTCGGTCGACAAGGCCAAGGCAGCCACCATCGCGGTCGGCACCAAGGCGGACTCCACCGGTGCGGCCCCCGAGGTCCCCGGTGCCGTCAAGGGCGGCACGATCTACACCCTCGACCAGATCGACTGGGACCACCTGGACCCGGCGCAGCTGTACTCCTCGTACGAGGGCGCCTGCTCGGTCCTGTTCCTGCGTGGTCTGACCGGTTACAAGGTCGACTCCAAGGGCACCACCACCCTCGTCGGCGACCTCGCCACCGACGCGGGCACCGCCACGGACGGCGGCAAGACCTGGGCCTTCACGCTGAAGGACAACGTCAAGTGGGAGGACGGCGCCGACGTCACCATCGAGGACGTCCGCTGGACCTTCGAGCGCCTCTTCGCCTCGTTCGTCACCCAGGGTCCGCGTTACCCGCAGGGCTGGCTCATCGGCGGCGACAAGTACAAGGGCCCCTACGAGGGCAAGCACCTCGACTCCATCGAGGTGAGCGGCAAGACCATCACGTTCAAGCTGAAGGAGGCCCACGCCGACTTCAACTTCATGCTGGCCATGCGCGGCTACTCCATCGTGCCCAAGAAGCACGACACCAAGGAGAAGTACGACAAGCGCCCCTTCTCCTGCGGCCCGTACAAGATCGACAGCCGCAGCATCGGCAAGGGCGCGACCCTGGTCCGCAACACCCACTGGGTCGCCGAGACGGACCCGCTGCGCAACGCCTACCCGGACAAGTTCGTCTTCCAGTTCGGCTTCCAGTCGCTGGCGTCCACGGACCGCTACATCGCCGACCAGGGCAACGACCAGTTCACGCTGTCGCTGCTCAACGAGGTCGCGGCCGAGCGCATCCAGAAGGTCATGACCGACCCGGCGCTCAAGAAGCGTGTCCTGACCCAGGTCGACACCACCTGCTACTACTTCGCGATCAACACCAAGCGCGTCACGGACGTCAAGGTCCGCCAGGCGCTCAACTGGGCGTGGCCGGCGCAGCAGCTGAAGCAGATCCGTGGTGGCGCGCTGTCCACCGCGACCGCGACCACGATCATCAGCCCCCTCACCCCGGGCCACAAGGACTTCGACCTCTACGGCAAGAAGACCAAGCCGACCGGTGACCCGACCAAGGCCAAGGCCCTGCTGAAGGAGGCCGGCAAGGAGGGGCAGCGCGTCGTCATCGCGATGCAGCAGTCCGACAACTCCGTCAAGCAGGCCGTCGCCATCAAGAGCGCGCTGACGAAGGCCGGCTTCACCCCGGTCCTCAAGCAGGTCGACAAGACGTCCTTCTACAGCCAGATCGGCCAGCTGGACAACGAGTACGACATGTTCGCGGCGGGCTGGGGCCCGGACTGGCCGGCCGGTTACGCGGTCATCTACCCCTGCTTCGACGGCAGCCAGATCGCCGACGGCGGTGTCAACTGGCCGCAGCTGAACGACACGAGCGTGAACAAGGCGATCGCCACCGCCACGGCCGAGACCGACCCGGACAAGGCCGCCAAGCTGTGGGGCGACATCGACGAGCAGATCATGCGTCTGGCCGCGGTGGTTCCGGACTACAACCCGATCCGTAACTACTTCCACGGCTCGAAGGTCGGCGGCGTGGTCTACGACTCCGGCAACACCTGCATCGCCCTGGGCAAGGTCTTCGCAGCCAAGTAAGGCCTGCTCCAGCTGTCGGGGCGGCGGCCACCGCCGCCGCCCCGATTCTTCCCGTCTCGCTCCCCACACCCCCGGCGACGGCGCCCCGTCCGGAAAGTCACGCCATGTTCCGTTTTCTAGTCCGCCGAGTCATCGGCGCACTTGTCATTCTGCTGATCATCAGCGCCGTCACCTTCTCGCTCTACTACGCGCTCCCGCGTGACCCGGCCCGTATGGCGTGCGGCAAGGTGTGCACGCCGGAACTGCTCGCGCAGGTCCGGCACAACCTCGGGATCGCCGACCCGCTGCCGGTGCAGTACTGGCACTGGCTCCAGGGCGTCTTCGTCGGCCGCGACTACGGCGGTCTCGGCAACTGCAACGCCCCCTGCCTGGGCTTCTCCTTCACCAACCGCGAGCCCGTCCTCGGCACGATCATGGACCGTCTGCCGCTGACCATCTCGCTGGCCCTCGGCGCCTCGGTCTTCTTCCTGATCATCGGCGTCGGCACCGGCATGATCGCCGCCGTCAAGCAGGGCCGCGCGGCAGACAAGATCGCGAGCTCCTTCTCGCTGCTCGGCTCGTCGCTGCAGATCTACTTCGTCGGCTACATCGCCATGTACTTCCTGGTGCAGCAGCTCGGCCTGCTGGAGCAGCCGTCGTACACGCCGTTCACCGAGAACCCGGCCAAGTGGGCGGCCGGTCTGCTGCTGCCGTGGCTGGTGCTGTCCATCATCTTCACCGCCAACTACACCCGCATGACGCGCTCCCAACTGGTCGAGCAGCTCAGCGAGGACTACGTGCGCACCGCCCGCGCCAAGGGAATGTCCCGGCGCTCGGTCTTCTTCCGCTTCGCCTGGCGCGGCGCGATGGGCCCGATCGTCACGATCTTCGGCATCGACATGGGCACCCTCATCGGCGGCGCCATCATCACCGAGTCCGTCTTCAGCCTCCAGGGCCTCGGCCGGCTCGCACTGACCGCGGTGGACGCCAACGACCTGCCGATGCTGCTCGGCGTGACCATGGTCGCCGCCGGCGCCATCGTCTTCGCCAACATCATCGTGGACGCCGTCTACGCCCTCATCGACCCGCGTATCCGGCTCGCCTGATCCGGTCCCCCTCCAGCTACCCCCCGGCATGACCCCCAGGAGCGTCCCCGTGACGAGCACCGATCAGCAGGCCTTCCTCTCCGTCAGGGACCTGAAAGTCCACTTCTCCACCGAGGACGGCATCGTCAAGGCCGTCGACGGTCTCTCCTTCGACCTCGAAAAGGGCAAGACCCTCGGCATCGTGGGCGAGTCCGGCTCCGGCAAGTCGGTCACCAACCTGACGATCCTGGGCCTGCACGACCGGCACCGCACCGCGATCGACGGCGAGATCCTGCTCGACGGCAAGGAGCTGACCACGGCTCGCGAGTCCGAGCTGGAGAAGCTGCGCGGCAACAAGATGGCGATGATCTTCCAGGACGCCCTGGCCTCGCTGTCGCCGTACCACACCATCGGCAAGCAGATCGGTGAGACGTACCGCAAGCACACCGGTGCCTCCAAGTCGGAGGCCCGCAAGCGGGCGATCGAGATGCTGCGGCGCGTCGGCATCCCGCAGCCGGACATGCGGGTGGACGACTACCCGCACCAGTTCTCCGGCGGTATGCGCCAGCGCGCGATGATCGCCATGGCGCTGGTCTGCGACCCCGAGCTGCTGATCGCCGACGAGCCGACCACCGCGCTGGACGTGACGGTGCAGGCCCAGATCATGGACCTGCTCAAGGACCTCCAGCAGGAGTTCGGCACCGCGATCGTCTTCATCACCCACGACCTCGGTGTCATCGCCGACATCGCGGACGACGTGCTGGTGATGTACGGCGGCCGGTGTGTGGAGCGGGGCACGAAGGAGGAGGTGCTGCGGACGCCGCAGCACCCCTACACGGTCGGTCTGCTGAGCTCGATGCCGAGCCTGGACGGCCCGGTCGACGTACCGCTGTCGCCGATCCCGGGCTCGCCGCCGTCCCTCCTCAACCCGCCCTCCGGCTGCCGCTTCCACCCGCGCTGCACCTTCGCCGAGAAGGTCCCCGGCGGGCTGTGCTCCACCGAGCGCCCGCTGCTGAAGGTCGAGGCCGGCCGGGGTTCCGCCTGCCACCTCACGCTGGACCAGCGCCAGGAATTCTTCGCCGACCTCGCCGCGACCCGGCACTGACGTAACTGAGACGGGACTTCACCATCATGAGCAACACGAACCCCCTCCTGGACGTCACCGGCCTGACGAAGCACTTCCCGGTCAAGGGCGGTTTCCCGATCCGGCGTACGGTCGGCGCGGTGCAGGCCGTCGACGGCCTCGACTTCCAGGTGAACGAGGGCGAGGCCCTCGGCCTGGTCGGCGAGTCCGGCTGCGGCAAGTCCACGACCGGCCGCCTGATCACGCGTCTCCTGGAGCCCACCGGCGGCAAGATCTCCTACCGCGGGCAGGACATCACGCACGCGGGCCGCAAGGAGCTGGCGCCGGTCCGCTCCGAGATCCAGATGATCTTCCAGGACCCGTACGCGTCCCTGAACCCCCGCCAGACGGTCGGCAAGATCATCTCGGGTCCGATGGAGATCAACGACATCAACCCGGAGGGCGGCCGTGAGAAGCGGGTCCGCGAGCTCCTGGAGATCGTCGGCCTCAACCCCGAGCACTACAACCGCTTCCCGCACGAGTTCTCCGGCGGCCAGCGTCAGCGCATCGGCGTGGCCCGTGCGCTGGCTCTGGAGCCGAAGCTGATCGTCGCGGACGAGCCGGTCTCGGCCCTGGACGTCTCCATCCAGGCGCAGGTCGTCAACCTGCTCCAGAAGGTCCAGCAGGAACTGGGCATCGCGTTCGTCTTCATCGCCCACGACCTGGCGGTCGTACGGCACTTCTCGCAGCGCGTCGCGGTCATGTACCTCGGCAAGATCGTCGAGATCGCCGACCGCGACGACCTGTACGGCAACCCGCGCCACCCCTACACCAAGGCGCTGCTGTCGGCGGTGCCCGAGGCGACGGTGGACGAGACCCCGGCCCGCGAGCGCATCCGCCTCCAGGGCGACGTCCCCTCCCCGCTGAACCCGCCGTCGGGCTGCCGCTTCCGCACCCGTTGCTGGAAGGCGACGGAGAAGTGCGCGACCGAGGCGCCGCCGCTGGTCCAGGTCGAGGGCAACAAGCCGGGCCACCTGACGGCGTGCCACTACCCGGAGACGGAGGGAACCATTCCGGCCCCCCGTCTCTCCAAGGACCCCCAGGCGGCGGCCTGACACACCCCTTTACCGTCAGCCGCCCCCTACCGGGACCGGACTTTCAAGGCCCATTGACCCGAGCCCGCGAACGTCCGCTTCCAGGGGAAAACAAAGGCCCGCACCCACCCAGGCGCGGGCCTTTGTGCTGCCCGGTTCAGGCCGCTGCGAACTCACACCCCGGTCTTGCCGTCCACCAGCTCCCGCACGATGTCCAAGTGCCCGTTGTGCCGGGCCGTTTCCTCGATCAGGTGGAGGAGGATCCAGCGGAGGTCGGGGTGGCGGCCGTCGCGGATGGTGCGTTTCGCCGGGGTGTCGAGGTCGCTGGCGGCGACCAGTTCGCGGTAGCGGGCCGACGCCTCCTCGTAGTCGCGCAGGACGTCCGCGAGGGGCATGTCGACCGCGATGCGCATCTCGCGGTCGGGGTCCTCCTCGGTCCAGGGGCCGTTGTCCTCCTCGCCGAGGAAGACGACCTGGAACCACCAGTACTCGACCCAGCGGAGGTGGTTGACCAGGCCGGCCAGGGTCATGAGCGGGGAGTCCGGGAGCGGGGCCTTGACCGCGTTCTCCGCGGAGACGTCCTCGCACTTGGCCACGGCGGTGGCCCGGGCGTAGTCGAGGAAGGTGGTGAGCTGGGTGCGTTCGTCCCAGGCGGCGGGGGTGTCGGTTCTTGTCATCGGGAAGGATGATTCCCGGCCGGGATCCCGCTGTCGAATGCTTTACCGAGCCACCAGTTCGGCCTCGAACCCGTCCCCGTCCTCCAGGTACGCCGCATAGTGCTCCGCCCCGCCCGCGTACGGATGCCGGTCCGGGAAGAGCAGCGTCCAGCCATGCTTCGACGCCTCCGCCACCAGCGCGTCCAGCTCGCCGCGACTCTGCACATGGAACGCCAGGTGGTTCAGCCCGGGGCGCATGCGGTCGTGCCGGTCGCCCGTCAGCGCCGGGGACTGTTCCAGGACGACGTACGTCTCCCCCGTGCGCCAACTGCGGCCTGCCGCCCAGTTCTGGTACGGCTCCCAGCCCAGCCGCTCCAGCAGCCAGCCCCAGGACGTCACCGCCCGCTCCAGGTCCGGCACCCACAGCTCGACGTGGTGCAACAACTCCCGCTCCCTCCCAGGTGATGGCGGCCTGATCCTGTCACGCCGTTCAGTACCGTGTGGGACACTGCCGCGATGGTCGATCGCTCGTTCGCGGATCTCTCGCTCGCCGCGCTGTATGACTCCCTGCACCCGTGGGGCCCGGGCGACGACTTCTACGCGCGCCTCGTCCGGGACGCCGGCGCCGTCCTCGACGTCGGCTGCGGCACCGGGCGGCTGCTCGCCCGGGCGCGGGCCGCGGGGCATCGCGGGCGGCTCGTGGGGGTGGATCCGGCCGCCGCCATGCTCGTACAGGCGCGGCGGCGGGAGCCGGGCGTGGAGTGGGTGCTCGGGGATCTGCGGTCGCACTTCTGGCACGGGGAGTTCGACCTCGTCGTGATGACCGGGCACGCCTTTCAGACTCTCCTCACCGACGACGGCGTACGACAGGCCCTGCACGCCGTCCGGGGCGCGCTGCGCGCCGGGGGGCGATTCGTCTTCGACGCGCTGAATCCGGCCGCCCGGGCGTGGGAGGGCTGGGGTCCCGAGCAGATCCGCGAGGGCGCCGACGCCGAGGGGTCGGTCGCGTGGATGTGGCGGGCGGTCTCCTACCCCGTCGTCGGCGACCGGGTCACTTTCACCGAGACCTACAAGGGCGTCCGCTGGGACCGCCCCCAGATCAGCACCACCACGCTCCGGCTCCTCGACCCGTACGGCATAGAGGGCCTCCTGGCCGAGGCCGGTCTGACGGTGCTGGAGCAGTACGGGGACTGGGGGCGGGGGCCGGTCACCGCCGCGAGCCCCGAGATCATCACCGTCGCCGGGCACCGCTGACGCCCCGCCACCGGGCCCCGGTCCAGCGGCCGTGCGGAATCCGTGCGGGAGCCGAACAGCGGACCGGCACAGTGGTGGCCTCAGTGGTTCCGGATACGGGGGCACCATGGACATACAGCTGCTCGGATGCGTGGAGGCACGCGTCCGCACCGGCGAAAGGGTGCCGCTCGCGCACGGCACGAAGCTTCTGCTGGCCGCCCTGGCCTGGACCCCGGGCACCTTCGTGGCCGACGAGGTCCTGGCGGAGCGCGTGTGGTCGGAGCGGCTGCCCCAGCATCCGCGCGAGGCGCTGTACATCCAGGCCACGCGGCTGCGCAAGGCACTGGGTGGAGTCGGCCGCACCGACGAGGCCTTCGAACTGACCCGCAGGCGCGGCGGATACGTCCTCGCCGTCGACGAACAGAGCGTGGACACCGTGCGGTTCCGCACCCTGGTACGGCAGGCCCGGCTCAGCACCAGGGACGGGGACACCGAGCGCGCGCTCGGTCTGTTCGTCCGGGCGCTGGACCTGTGGAGCGGCGAACCGCTGTCCGATGTGCGCACTCCCTGGGCGGAGACGGCCCGGGTGGCGCTGCGGCGCGAGCACCGGGAGGCTTTGGTCGGCAGCGCCGAACTCGGTCTGCGGTCCGGGCGGGTCGAGGAGTGCCTGCGGCGGCTGAGCCGGCTGGCGGACATGCACCCCTTCGACGAGAAGGTCACCGGTCTGCTCATGCTCGCTCTCCATCAGGCCGGCCGGCAGGCGGACGCACTGGACTGCTTCGACCTGCTGCGCCTGCGGATGGCCGATCTGCTGGGATGCGAGCCGGGTCCCGAACTGCGTTCCCTGCGCGAGCGGATCCTGGCCCGGGACCCGGATCTCGTCCCGGCCGCCGCCCACTCGGCAACACCTAGCTGACACCCGTCTCCCCGTCGTCGCCGGCCTCGGTGAAGTGTTCGGTCAGGTACAGGTCGAGCCGGGACTCCGCGTCCAACGGCAGTTCCCGGTGCGAGGCGGCGGGTCGGGGTCGTACGCCCTCGGGAGGTGGTCCGTGCAGGGCCGTGCGGGCGTGTTGCGGGGTGCCGATCGCGTCGAACAGGGCGGCGGCCCGCGCCCGCGCCGCCGCGGCCGGCTCCACCTCGCCCTGGGCCTCGTGGGCGGCGGCCAGGACCAGCGCGGCTCGGGCGTGGATCAGGCGCTGGCCGGAGTCCCGGGCCAGCGCGACCGCCTCCTGGGCCACGTCCAGCGCTCCGGTCGTATCGCCGTTCTCCAGCCGGATCACCGCGGTGGCCACCTGGACCCGGGGAAGCGTGAGCGGGCTGCCGTCGACGGCCAGGCCCGCGGCGCCGGCCAGGTGGTCCAGGGCCACGCCCGGGAGGCCGGCCGCGCGGGCGACGGCGGCGCGTTCCACCAGGATCTCGACATGGCCCGTACGATGCCCGGTCCGTTCGGCGATCTCGAACGCGGCGTCCAGGTGGCCGGCCGCCTCGTCCGCCCGGCCGGCCCGCAGCTTCAGTGCCGCCAGCCCCACCAGCGAGTCGACCTGGCAGTTGCGGTTCTCAGCCCGCAGCGAGATGGCGAGCGCGTCCTCGTAGGCCGCCAGCGCGCGCTCGTCCTGGCCCGCGTCCGCCCGTACCCGGCCCAGGGTCTCCAGGGCGACCGCCTCGGCGTAGGTGGACCCGGAGTCACGGCAGACGAGGAAGCAGGTGCGCAGCGCGGCCTCCGCCTCGGCGAACCGGGCCTGCTTCTGCCGGGTCAGGGCGAGGTTGACCAGGGCCAGCGCCCGGTGGTGGTCCGCGGCGGCGCCGATCAGGGCGAGCGCGGCGGTGGCCGCCTCCTCGGCCGCGTCGGTCCGGCCCAGGGCCAGGTTGAGCGAGGCCATGTTGATCAGCATGACCTGCTCGCTCCTGACCTCTCCCAGCGTGCGGTAGAGGGCGAGGGCGCGCCGGTAGCGGGGCAGGGCCCGCAGGGGTTCGCCGAGCAGTTTCAGGGTGACGGCCGCGCCCTGGAGCGCCACGGCCTCGCCGTGCGTCCAGTCGGCCCTGCGCGCCCGTTCCTCCGCCTGCTCGTACTCGGCCAGGGCACCGCGCAGGTCCCCGTTGCGCCAGCGGGCGTGGCCGACCGACACATGCATCGCGACCTGGCCGCGCAGGTCTCCGTCGCGTTCGGCGGCCGTCCGGGCGAGCAGTGCCAGCCGCATCCAGTCGGCGAGCGGGCGCCGGTGGTGGAACAGGTCCTGCAAGGCGTCGACCAGCGCCCACGCGAACCGGGCGGGACCGTGCTCGGCGGCATGGCCGATGGCCGCCGCGATGTCGTCCCACTCGGCGTCGAACCAGTCGTACGCCTCCTCCGTGGTGCGGAACTCCCGCGGCAGCGAACCGTCGAGGGCGTCCGGGCGGTCCCGCATGACGTAGAGGCCCGCCGTCCTGGCCGCGTTGACGACGCTCTGCACATAGTGGTCGAGGAGCCGCTCGACGGCCGCGGCGCGTTCGGGGGCCGTGTCCTCGGCGGCGGTGCGGTCGCGCGCGTACTCGTGGACGAGGTCGTGCCAGGCGGTACGGCCGTGACCGGCGTCGTGCAGCAGGTGCACCCGCTGGGCCAGCCGCAGCAGGTCGGTCGCCGCGGCCTCGTCGGTGTGCGCGGCCGCGGCGGCCGCGCGGAGCGAGCGACCGGTGCCGGGGACCACGCCAAGGCGCCGGAAGGCGCGCCGGGCGGCGTCCGGGAGGGCGCCGTACGACATGTCGAGTGCGGCGCGTACGGCGATGCTCTCCTCGCCCTCGACATGCAGCCGGGCGAGCCGGCCGCGGTCGGCGAGGTGGCGGACGTAGGTCCGGATGCTGCCGGGGCTGCCGCCGATCCATGAACCGGCCACGCACAGGGCCAGCGGCAGCCGGTCGCACAGCTCGACCAATTCGGCGGCGGCCGCCGGATCGGCGTCCACGGCCTCGGTGCCGACCACGGAGCCGATCAGCTCCAGGGCGCCGGTGCGGTCCAGGACGTCGCACTGCACCCGGTACGCGCCGTCGAGGGTGACCAGTCCGCTGAGCTTGTCGCGGCTGGTCACCAGGGTCAGGGACCCGGAGGACGCGGGCCGCAGCAGCCGTACGGTCGCGGGGTCCGCCGCGTCGTCCAGGACGACGAGGACCCGGCGGTCCGCCAGCAGGGTCCGGTACAGGGCGGTCTGCGCCTCGGTGCCGAGCGGGATGTCACGCGGGCCGCAGCCAAGGCCCTGCAACAGCAGGGGCAGCGCTTCCCCGGGGCCCATGGGTTCGGCGTCGTCGAAGCCGCGCAGGTCCAGGAAGAGCTGCCCGTCGGGGAACCGGTCGGCGACCCGGTGGGCCCAGTGCAGGGCCAGGGCGCTCTTGCCGACGCCGGCCGGGCCGACGAGCAGAGCGAGCGGTTCGGCGGTGCGCAGAGCGGAGTCCAGTCCGCGCAGTTCGGCGTCGCGGCCGACGAATCGGCGGGGCGCGGGCGGGAGTTGGCGGGGCACCCGGCGGTCGGGTCGGGCCGGGGAGGCGGGCGCGGGGAGGGTGGCGGTCGGGCGGCGCACGGGCGGCACGGTGGGCGCGGAGCCACCGGCGAGCAGCTGCCGGTGCAGGGTGCGCAGGTCGTCCGAGGGCTCCAGGGCGAGCTCGTCGACCATGCGGCGGCGCAGCTCGGCGTACACCTGGAGCGCCTCGGCGGGCCGCCCGTCCGCCTGGAGCGCACGCATCAGCAGGGCGTGCGGGCGTTCGCGCAGGGGGTGGGCGGTGGTGAGGCGGAGGAGTTCGGCGACGGCCTGCCGGTGACGGCCGGTCTCCAGGTCCGCCTCGGCCGCGCTCTCCCGGGCCACGAGGTGCAGTTCGCCGAGCCGTCGCCGTTCCGCCTCGCTGCCGGCCGTCTCCGGCAGGTCGGACAACGGCTCGCCCCGCCACAGGCCGAGCGCCTGCTCGGCGTGGTGGCGCACGGTGTCCCAGTCACCGTCGGCCGCGGCGCGCGAGCCTTCCTCGACTAGCTGCTCGAAGGTGAGCAGGTCGAGTTCGCCGGGGCGGGCGTGCATGACGTAGCCGGGCCGACGCGTGGTCAGCAGGCTGGGGCCGAGCGGGCCGAGGACCCGGCGGACCTCGGCGACCAGGGCGCGCACCCGCGCGGCGCCCGCTCCGGGCGGGCGGCTGTCCCAGAGTAGGTCGATCAGGCGGTCGACGGAGACGACGTGGTTGGCGTGGAGCAGAAGCGCGGTGCACAGCGCGCGTTGCCGTCCGGTGAGCGCGGCGGGCTGCCCTTCGATCTCGACTTCCAGCGGGCCGAGTACGCGAAGGCAAAGCCGGGGGGTGTGCATTCACAGAACGTAATCCAGGGCTGTCGGGCAAGCAACGCCCGCCCGACTCACAGGAATTGGACAGCAATTCCCTTCCCTTCTGTCCCCTGTCCCCTCCCCTCTCTTCCGCTCCCCTCTCTTCCGCTCCGCCTCAGCCCGTACGGCGTCCCGCCCACGTCCATGCGTTGCGCAGCACCCCGCGGACCCGCGGCCCGTGCCGGCGCCACCACAGCCGGGCCCACAGCAGCTGGAGCCCCGTCAGAAGCAGCACCGTGACGAGGGCGTCGAGCCGCAGCAGCGGGTCGGTGTCGGTCAGCAGCCGGTGGCCGGAGCGGGCCAGGAGCGGCCAGGTGACGTCGAGCAGCAGTCGCAGCCCGACGAAGACACAGACGACCGAGCCCGCCACCGCGCCCGCCGCGTACGCCTTCAGCATCCGCCGCTCACCGGGTCGCCGCCCGGCCAGCGGGTCGCGGCTCACCCGGCCCAGGAGCCTGGCCCCGAGGTGGCGCAGCCAGGCACCGGCGTCGCCGTAGAGGTTGCGGCACCCGGTCAGGTCCTGGGCGACGAAGTACAGGTCGGTGCGCATGAAGACCAGGCACTGGTTGGCGAAGGAGGTGACCAGGGTCATCGCGACGACCGGCAGCAGGGGCGAGTCGGCGCCGGCCGCGAGGGCGAGCAGACAGCCGCCCCAGACCGCGGCGTCCACGGCGAGCCCGGACAGATACACGGTGAGCCGCGCACGGCGGCCCTTGAGCCAGATCCCGGACACCTCGGTCTGCGCCACGAGGAATTGCAGGCGGGTGCCCAGCCGGACCCGCCCGGCCACTCCGGCGGCCCGCGCGGTCACCAGGTGCGCCAGTTCGTGCAGGCCGATCAGACACCAGGCGGCGAGCGACTGCACGAGGAGGTTGACGGTGCCGAGGCGCGCCCACACCAGGTCGTCCCAGGTGGGCAGGGAGCGCCCGCGCAGCACGACGGCCACGAGTCCGGCCACGGGCACGGCGAGGACGGCGGCGTGCAGAACGGGAGAGAGCACCCAGCGGACGTGGCGTTGCCGCAGCCCGGGGAGGGAGACGGGGACCGGCTCGGTCTCGAAGCGCCGGGTGCCGATCGCGGCGACCAGACCGGCGGCGGCCAGCGACTCGGCGAACGCCTCGACATCGAGGTCACGGCCGGTGTCCTGGCGCAGCGTGCCGCGGGTCTGGCCCACGGTGCGGCCCTCGGCGAGCAGCCGGAGCGCGGCGATGCCGATCTCGGGCAGGGCGATGACCTGGTCGTTGCCCTGCCGTCCGACGATCCACTCGTCCCGGTCCTGCCGCATCTCCAGCGGGTACAGGACGACCGTGGGGTCCGGCTCCGGCGGCGCGGCGGCTGTCACGTCCCGCACAACGGGCACTCGGGCCGGGCCGGGTGCCGTACGAAGACATGCTGGTCGGGCGCGATCAGGTTCACCCCGCGCACATAGCCGGGCGGGGTGGCGCCGATGCCGGTGAGCAGGGCGATGACCTCGTGGGCGATGAGCTGTCCGGAGATCCCGGCGGCCGGGGCCAGCGCACCGGCGGTGCCCAGGTGCGGGGTCCACCCGGGTTTGAGCTTGGCCTCCTCGCCGGCGCCGACGCACTCGAAGCAGGGGCCTTGGGGCGCGTACACCCCGACCGTGGCCAGGGGGCCGCTGTAGCCCGCGGACACCCAGGGCACGCCCAGGGTCGCGCAGACCCGGTTCGTCATCTTCCGGATGAGGTCGCCGCGGGGCTCGTCCGCGCACAGCACGAAGACGTCCCGGTCGCGCGCGAGTTCGGTGAGCGCGGCCTCGGTGTCGGCGCGACGGCTCTCGTGGGTGTAGCGGCCGGCCGAGTTCACGGCGGCGAGGCGGCGGGCCGCCGTCTCCGCCTTGGGGCGGCCGAGGTCGGCCTCGGTGTAGAGGACCTGCCGGCTGAGGTTGGACTCCTCGACCACGTCGGGGTCCACCAGGTGCAGGTTGCCCACGCCCACGGCGGCCAGCGCCCATGCGGCGTGGCTGCCCGAGCCGCCGACGCCCAGCACGGTCACGCGGGCCTGCTTGAGGCGCAGTTGGGAGGACCAGGCATCGCTGCCGGGGCGCAGGTCGACGTACCGGAAGTAGGTGTGGTTCCTGCTGTAACGCTCGCGCTCACGGTCGGTGAGGCCGTCCGGAGGAGGGGCGGCGGCGTCCTCGACATAGCCGGTGTCCAGCAGTTCGGCGAGCAGCCGGCGGGCGCCTTCGGGGCCCAGCGCCGGATGGCTGTCCGCGAGGGTGCGCTCGATCCGGTCCGGTGGTGTGGCGCCGTCGAGCAGGGTGAGCGCGTCCCAGACCCAGCCGTGCGGATCGGCGATCTCCGCCGCGACTCCGTAGACCCCGCCGCCGAGCCGGAGGGTTCCGTCGTCGAAGCGATGCGGGGTGTGCTCCGCCTTGATCCGTGGCAGCTGCACGATCGTCTCCTTCGAAGAACGACCCCGGCGGCGGTGCGAGCCGCCGCCGGGGTCTGCCGTTGTCAGGTGTCGATCTGCTTGTTCTGGATCGTCTCGATCTTGTCCAGCAGCCGGACCTCGATGAACTCGGGCTGCTGCGGCGCCTCGGAGTTGCCGAGCGTGCCCTGGTCGCCGAAGGTCTCGGCGTGCGTGGTGTGCTCCACGGTGCTCTCCCTTTCCGATGGATCGGATGCGACGGGCTGCCGTCGGTGACGGCCGTCCCGCTGCTGCCTCCCAGCCTCGGACAGGGGTCTTTCCGCGGTCTTTCACCGGCCTTTCACCGGCTAGTCGTCGTTCAGCCCCTCCTCCAGCGCCGCCAACGCGGGATCCAGCACGATGTCCTCGTCCCGCGCCTCGATCGTCGGGTCCTCCGGGAAGTGGCAGGCCGTCAGATGGCCGTCGTGGTTGCCGGAGATCCGCACGAGCGGCGGCTCCTCCGTGGCGCACTTGTCCTGCGCCTTCCAGCACCGCGTCCGGAACCGGCAGCCCGACGGCGGCGAGATCGGCGACGGCACGTCACCGGCCAGCCTGATCCGCTCCCGCCCGCCGGTCTCCGTCTCCTCCGCGAGGTTCACCTCGGGCACCGCGGACAGCAGGGCGTGGGTGTAGGGGTGACGGGGGCGGGTGTAGATGGACTCGCGGTCGCCGACCTCGATCACCTTGCCGAGGTACATGACCGCGACGCGCTGCGAGAAGTGCCGTACCACCGCCAGGTCGTGGGCGATGAACAGGAACGCGATGCCCAGCTCGTCCTGGACCTTCCGGAGCAGGTTCACGACCTGCGCCTGGATCGACACGTCGAGCGCCGACACCGGCTCGTCCGCCACGATCAGCTTCGGTTCCAGCGCCAACGCGCGGGCGACGCCGATACGTTGACGCTGGCCGCCGGAGAACTCGTGCGGGAAGCGGTTGTAGTGCTCGGGGTTGAGGCCGACGATCTCCAACAGCTCGCGGACGCGCGCCTCCCGGCCGCCCGTCGGCTCGATCCCGTTGATCTCCATCGGACCCGAGATGATCTTGCCGACCGTCTGCCGCGGGTTCAGCGACGAGTACGGGTCCTGGAAGATCATCTGGATCTCGGAGCGGATCGGCGCCAGGTCCTTGCGGCTGGCATGGGTGATGTCCTTGCCGCGGTACGAGATCTTCCCCGCCGTCGGCTCCAGCAGCCGGGTGATCAGGCGGCCGGTCGTCGACTTGCCGCAGCCGGACTCGCCGACCAGGCCGAAGCTCTCACCGACGTGGACCGTCAGGTCGATGCCGTCGACGGCCTGCACCGCGCCGACCGTACGCCGGATCGGGAAGCCGCCCTTGACCGGGAAGTGCTTGGTGAGCCCCTCGACGACCAGCAGCGGGTCGCCGGACGAGTCGGCGGTTGCTTCGCGCGGGGCCGGGAGGACGAGGTCCTCTTTCATTGACGTGTCCTCCTAGGACTGGGGCGACGACTGGCCCGGGCAGGGCCACTAGCCCAGGCTGGGCTTGATCTCTTCGATGAAGATGGTCCGCTTCTGGTCCGCCGTGAGATGGCAGGCGGAGGCGCGGTCCGGGGCCAGCAACGGGCGTTCGTCGGTGCAGCGGGTGCCGCCGACCCGGTCCTGGAAGGTGCAGCGCGGGTGGAAGCGGCAGCCGGACGGGGGGTTGAGCAGCGAGGGCGGGGCGCCCGGGATGGGGGCCAGCGGGGCGGCGAGGTCCGAGTCGAGGCGCGGCATCGAGTTCAACAGGCCCCACGTGTAGGGGTGTTGAGGGGCGCGCAGCACCTCGTTCGTCGTGCCCCGCTCGATCGCGCCGCCGGCGTACATCACCATGATGTCGTCGGCCATGTCGGCGATGACGCCGAGGTCGTGGGTGATGAAGATGATCGCGGAGCCGAACTCCTGCTGGAGGTCCTTCAGGAGGTCGAGGATCTGGGCCTGGACCGTCACGTCGAGCGCGGTGGTCGGCTCGTCGGCGATCAGCAGGTCCGGGTCGCAGACCAGCGCCATGGCGATCATCGCGCGCTGGCGCATACCGCCGGAGAACTGGTGGGGGTAGTCCTTCGCGCGTTCCTTGGGGTTGGGGATGCCGACCTTGCCCAGCATCTCCACCGCACGGTCCCAGGCGGCCTTCTTGGAGGCGCCGGTGTGCTTCATGAACGGCTCGGCGATCTGCCGGCCCACCGTGTAGTACGGCGACAGCGCGGTGAGCGGGTCCTGGAAGATCATGGCGACCTTGTTGCCGCGCAGCTTCTCCAGCTCGGACTCGCGAGCCGTGGTCAACTCCTGGCCTTCCAGGAGGATCTCGCCCTCGACGGTGGTGAACTTCGGGTTGTGCAGCCCGAGGATCGTCAGGTTGGTCACGGACTTGCCGGAGCCGGACTCGCCGACGATGCCGAGGGTCCTGCCGCGCTCCAGGTCGAAGGAGAGTCCGTCGACGGCGCGGACCATGCCGTCCTCGGTGCGGAAGCTGACGTGCAGGTCGCGCACCGAGAGGAAGGCGCCCGCGTCGGACGGGACGGGCGCCCCGGTCTCCTTGGTCAGAGTGGTCACGACAGAGCTCCTAGGACAGCCGCACGCGCGGGTCGATGAAGGCGTAGCAGGCGTCGACGACGATGTTGCACAGCAGGATCACGGCGGCCGAGAACAGCATCACGCCGAGCAGCAGCGGCAGATCGCTGAACTGCACCGACTCCACCGCGAGGCGTCCGAGGCCGGGCAGTCCGAAGGTGTACTCGGTGATGATCGCGCCGCCGAGCAGCGAGCTGAGGTCGATGCCGAGGATGGTGATGATGGGGATCAGCGAACCACGCCAGGCGTAGCGGAAGAAGACGTAGCGGCCGCTCATGCCCTTGGCGCGGGCGGTGCGGACGTGTTCCTCCTGGAGCTGCTCGATCATCGAGGAGCGTGCCATACGGGTGTACTGCGCGGCGAAGATCGTGGAGAGCACGGCCCACGGGATGATCAGCCCGGTGAACCAGGCGGCCGGGTTGTCGGTGATCGGCGTGTAGTCCGGCTCTTCGAAGATGTGGGTCTGGTAGACGAGGATCGCCAGCGCCAGCGGGCCCAGGAAGTAGATCTGCATCGAGCTGAGCACCATGGACCCGGCGGTGAAGGACTTGTCCACGAAGGAGCCGCGCTTCCAGGCGGCGAGCAGTCCGGTGCCGAGTCCGACGAACAGGAAGGCGACGGTGGCGCCGGCAGCGAGCGAGAGGGTGAGCGGCAGCCGGTCCATCAGGGTCGACCAGACCTGCTCGTTGGTGTGGTACGAGTACCCGAAGCACGGGGCGGGGCAGGGACCCTGCTCGAAGTCGTTGCGTCCGGTGACCAGCCCGGACAGGAAGATCCAGAACTGTTCCGGGATCGACTTGTCGAGCCCGAGCGTGTGGTGGATGTTCGCCAGCGCGTCGGGCGTGCAGGTCTTGCCGCACATCAGCAGCGCCGGGTCGCGGGGCATGCCGAAGAAGAGCAGGAAGGCGACCACGGTCAGCAGGACCAGGATCACGAATGAGCCGAGGATCCGGCGGAGGAGGAAGCGCAGCATCTCAGTGGCAGCTTTCGGGCGAAGCCTGGGCGGACGCGGTGCGCCCCGTCACGGGACGGGGCGCACCTGACGCCGCTTGGACGGGTTACTTCACGAAGAGCCTGCGCGGGTCGACGCCACCGATGACGTCGTCGTACGCGAGGCCACCGATCTTGGACCCGGCGATCTGGGTCTGCTTGTAGTACGCCGTCGGGATGTTGGAGACGACGTCCTTCACGATGTACTCGTTGATCTTGTTCCAGGCCTCGGCGGCCTTGATCGGGTCGGTGATGGTGTTCGCCTTGTCGATGTCGGCGTTCACCTTCGGGTCGTTGATGTGCGAGTAGTTCGAGGAGCCGTCCTGGATCTGGCGGCCGTCGTACAGCGGCGGGATGACGGTCGAGGCGCTCGGCCAGTCGGCACCCCACGCGGTGTGGAAGATGTCGTAGTTGTTCTTGACCTTGCTGACCTGGTCGTAGTAGGTCTCGGCCGGGATCTCCTGGCGCTGCACGTCGAAGCCGGCCTTCTCCAGGCCCGCCGCCATGGCGGTGGAGTACTGCTGGCCCTCGGGAGTGTTGATGTAGCCGAAGGTGAGCTTCAGGCCGGTCTTGCCGGCCTTCTTCAGCAGTTCCTTGGCCTTGGCCGGGTCACCGGCGGGCTTGGCCTTCTTGCCGAACGGGTCGAACTTGGGGTCGTAGCCCGAGACGGTCGGGCTGATCAGACCGCCGGCGACCTCCATCGCGTCGGTGCCACCGAAGGCGCGGACGAACGGCGTGATCGGCAGGGCGTAGGCGATGGCCTCGCGGACCGTCTTGTCCTGCATCTCCGGCTGGGACAGGTTGATGTTCATCTGGCCCACGTACGGCTGGTAGCCGGAGACCGTGCGGTTCTTCAGCGCGGCGTCGGCGAGGACCTTGGTCAGGTTGCCCGCGTCGACCTGGTTGCTGAAGCTGATCGCCGTCGCGTTGGCGCCGCTGTCGTCGAGGATGGCCTTGGTCGAGTCCTCGAACTGCTTGTTGAACTCGATGTTGAACTGGTCGACGTACTGGTGCCGGACCGCGTCGGTCTTCGGGTCCCAGTTGGTGTTCTTGACCAGCGTCATCGTCTTGCCGGACTTGAACTCCGAGATCTTGTAGGGACCGGAGGTCATCGGCGACTTGTCGTACTTGACCTTGGTGTCCTTCGCGGCGGACACGACGGAGTAGCCCGCCATGGCGAGCGCGTACGGCAGGTCGGGCTTGGCCGACTTGAACTTGAAGAGGATGGTCTTGTCATCCGGCGTCTCCAGGACACTGTCCGGGAGGTGCTTGCCCTTGTAGGGGCCGTCCGGGAGGAGCTTGCGGTACTCGGTGCCCGGGGTGTTGGCGAGCCACTGCTGGATGTACGTCGGGCCGTTGGAGATGAACGGCGCGAAGAGCCGCTCGAAGGTCTGCCGGACGTCCTTGGCGGTGATCGGGGAGCCGTCGGCCCACTTGATCCCGTCCTTCAGCGTGTACTTCCAGGTCTTGCCGCCGTCGGTGGTGGTACCGCTGTCGGTGGCCAGGTCGCCGACGACCTCGTGCTTCTTGCCGTCGTCGCTGGTCGCCTTGTACGCGGTCAGACCGCGGTGGATCAGCTGCGAGAGCGCCATCTCGTCGGAGACGTAGATCTGCCCCGGGTCGAGGTGCGCGAAGCTGTCGCGCTGGAGCACCGTGATGGTGCCGCCGGGCTTGGCGCCGGGGAGTTCGGCGGCCGGACCCGTGGAGTCCTTGGCGTCGCCGAAGGAGATGCCGGCCTGCTGACGCTGCGCGTTCTCCTTGTCCTGCTTGTCGTTGTCGCTGCCCTTGCTGCCGCCGCTGCTGCAGCCGGTGAGCACGAGAGCCCCCGCCGCCAGCAGTGAGAGCGCGGCGTACGCGTGGCGTCCACCCTTACCCATCACTCAGATTCCACCCATCTTGTGTCACCGTTGCGAATTGAAGTGCGAACCGGGCCCGGTGGAGGCCATCCGGTCTGTGTCGGGCAAAGACGCCCACAACTGGTCGGTCAGCGCGCCGTCTTGGGATCGAAGGCGTCCCTGACCGAGTCCCCGAGCAGGTTGAACGCCACGATGAAGATGATCATCGAGATGCCCGGGAAGAACATGTAGGTGATGTCGTTCTGCATCACGAGTTCGGTCGACGCCTTGGAGAACATCTGCCCCCAGTCCGGCGTCGGTTCGACGATCCCGACCCCGAGGAAGCTCAGACCGGCCTCCGCGGTCACGAAGTTGGGCAGCATGTACGTCGACTGCACCAGGATCGGGGTGACCACGTTGGGCAGGATCTCCCTGCGGATGATCCGTACCGGGGACGCCCCGCTGACCTTGGCGGCCTCGATGAACTCCCGTTCTCGCAGGGCGAGTGTGGTGCCGCGCAGGATGCGGGCGAGGCTCATCCAGCCCAGGACCCACTGCACCGCGATGAGGGCGACGACCCGGACGTACACCGGGGTCTCGTCGCGCGGGCTGACGAACAGCGAGACCACGACCGGCATGCTCGCGATGAAGAACAGCTGGGACGGGAAGGCGAGGAGGAAGTCGATGACCCGGCTGATCAACTGGTCGGGCTTGCCGCCGAGATAGCCGGCCGCGACCCCCAGGACGATGCCCGTCAGCACGGTCGCGACGGTGACGGCGAGCGAGATCATCAGGGAGTTGCGGATGCCGTAGAGCAGCTTGGTGAAGACGTCGTAGCCGTTGCCGGGCTCCAGGCCGAACCAGAACTCGCCGCTGATACCGCCGTTGGGCTGGAGGGGCACACCCGCGCTGTCGAAGAGCTCGGGGCGTTCGTCGGCGAACACCGTGTACGGGTCCTTGCCGTAGAGCTTCGCGATCAGGGGGGCCGCGAGGCCGACCACGAAGAAGAAGATCACGACGTAGGCCGAGATCACTCCGGTGCGGTCGCGCTTGAAGCGGATCCACATCAACTGCCCGGGAGAGCGGCCTTCGAGCTGCTTGGCCTCCTCGGGCTTGCTCTTCGGCTGCTGGTCGCCGTCGACGACGACCGAGGTCCCGCCGCCTTCGATGTCGATAGGACTGGTCACAGTTCGCCCATTTCACAGGTGTGGGTGTGCCGAACCGGCGAGCGGCACGAGGGTGTGCGCGATCGCGGATCGGGATCATGAAGAAGCGTCAGCGGCGTGTCACGGGCGGCGGAAGAAACCGCAGCCTGACGCGCGTAGGGGCGGAAGCGGAGCTCCTCAGAGCCGATCGCCCTGCGCCGGCGCGGAGTTGACGCAACTTGCGGACGCTGTGACCCACCTGGTGCTTGTGACACCGCGCATGGGACTCCTCCTCATGACTCCACGTGTTCACCAACAGGAGGGGGTACACGCCTTTCCTCCGACACCCCTGACGGAGGGTCAGGCACCCCCTGGTGCTCGTGAGTCGGCGCCGTCCCCACGGCGCGAGACCCATTGACCCGAGCGCTACGCGGCTAACTATCTGCCATGAGCCATGGACCGACCACTGTTCTTAAATCTCAATTCAGTCACAGCTGGCCCGTACATCTTCCAAAATCTGGACAAACTGTCTGGTGAAAGATGGCCACGAAACGGACGTGTTACATGGCTATCGGGCGAGGATCTCCGCATTACGGACATCCTTCACCGGCCCCGCACAGCCACTTGACCGAAAAAATGAGTTGCAAAAAGCCCGGGCACCCCCAAGATGGGGGCACCCGGGCTCAGGAAGCGACGGAACCGACCGTCGATCAGCCGTGCTTGGCGCGGCTCGCGGCGCGGGCGCGCTCACGGGCGTCCAGGTTCACCTTGCGGATGCGAACCGCCTCCGGGGTGACCTCCACGCACTCGTCGTCGCGGCAGAACTCGAGGGACTGCTCAAGGGACAGCTTGCGCGGCGGCACGATCGCCTCGAACGAGTCGGCCGAGGACGACCGCATGTTCGTGAGCTTCTTCTCCTTGGTGATGTTGACGTCCATGTCGTCGGAGCGCGAGTTCTCGCCGACGATCATGCCCTCGTACACCTCGGTACCAGGCTCGGTGAACAGCACACCGCGCTCCTGGAGGTTCGTCATCGCGAACGCGGTGACCGCGCCGGCGCGGTCGGCGACCAGCGAACCGTTGTTACGGGTCTGGAGCGTGCCGAACCAGGGCTCGAAGCCCTCGTGGATGGAGTGCCCGATGCCCGTACCGCGGGTCTGGGTCAGGAACTCGGTCCGGAAGCCGATGAGGCCGCGGGACGGCACGACGAACTCCATGCGCACCCAGCCGGAGCCGTGGTTCGACATGTTGTCCATGCGGCCCTTGCGGACGCCCATGAGCTGCGTGACGGCGCCCATGTGCTCCTCGGGCACGTCGATCGTCATGCGCTCGACGGGCTCGTACGTCTTGCCGTCGACCTCCTTGGTGACGACCTGCGGCTTGCCGATGGTCAGCTCGAAGCCCTCGCGGCGCATCTGCTCGACCAGGATGGCGAGCGCGAGCTCACCACGGCCCTGGACCTCCCAGGCGTCGGGACGCTCGGTGTCGATGACCCGCAGCGAGACGTTACCGATCAGCTCGCGGTCCAGACGGTCCTTGACCTGGCGGGCGGTGACCTTGCGGTCCTTGACGGCCGCCTTGTTGTCGGCGCCCTTGCCGGTGCCGCCCCGGCCGACCAGCGGCGAGGTGTTGGTGCCGATGGTCATGGAGATCGCGGGCTCGTCGACCGTGATCAGCGGGAGCGGGATCGGGTTCTCGGGGTCCGCGAGGGTCTCGCCGATCATGATGTCCGAGATACCGGCGACGGCACAGATGTCACCCGGGCCGGCCACCTCGGCGGGCTTGCGGGTGAGCGCCTCGGTCATCAGCAGCTCGGTGATACGGACGTTGGACATGGAGCCGTCGCGCTTGATCCACGTGACGGTCTGGCCCTTGCGCAGCTCGCCCTGCTCGACGCGGAGCAGCGCGATACGGCCGAGGAAGTTGTCGGCGTCCAGGTTGGTGACGTGCGCCTGGAGCGGGGCCTCCTCGTCGTACGTGGGGGCCGGGATGTGCTGGAGGATCGTCGAGAAGAACGGCTCCAGGCTGTTGGAGTCGGCGGGGACGGTCCCGTTCTCCGGCTTGGTCAGCGAGGCGATGCCGTCACGGCCGCAGGCGTAGACGATCGGGAACTCGATCTGCTCCTCGTCCGCGTCCAGGTCGAGGAAGAGGTCGTAGGTCTCGTTGACCACCTCGTCGATGCGGGAGTCGGGGCGGTCCGTCTTGTTGATGCAGAGGATGACGGGCAGCCGCTGCTGGAGCGCCTTGCGCAGCACGAAGCGGGTCTGCGGCAGCGGGCCCTCGGAGGCGTCGACGAGCAGGACGACACCGTCCACCATGGACAGGCCGCGCTCGACCTCGCCACCGAAGTCGGCGTGACCGGGGGTGTCGATGATGTTGATGGTGATGACGTCCCCCCCGTCCTTCGGGTGGTACTTCACCGCCGTGTTCTTGGCCAGGATCGTGATGCCCTTCTCACGCTCCAGGTCGTTCGAGTCCATCATGCGGTCGTCGACGCCTTCGAGCTGGTGCGCAGCGAAGGCGCCGGCCTGCTTCAGCATGCCGTCGACGATGGTGGTCTTGCCGTGGTCGACGTGGGCGACGATGGCGACATTGCGGATGTCGTGGCGCGTGGCCATAGTGCGGCGTACTCCCGGAGTGGTGTGGAAGGGGCCTGCGCGTACGTCTGTGTTACGCGGACCCTGCCGGGCTGTACATGCCACGGCCTCACCCCATGGTACGTGGGATTGACAGAGGCGGCCTCCGGGGGCCTGATTCAGGCCTCCTGCGCGGCCTTCGAGCCGGTCGGACATCGGGCGGGGCCTTGTGGGACGCCGTCGTCCTCGCGATCGTCCTGGGGGGCGGCGAGCTTGGTCACCTTCTGCTCCCCTACTTCTTCGACGGGCTCGCCGAGGGGTGCGAGGTGCCCTTCCGCAGGAAGCCCATGTCCTCGTAGACCGGCGTCTCGAAGCCGAAGGCGCCGGCGTTGGCGATGTCCTTGCGCGCGGCCGTCAGCTGGGGCCGCTGGTAGAGCGGGATCGAGCCGGCGGCGGCCCAGATCCGGGAGTCGGCCTTGCGGATCAGGCCCCGGCTCTCGCCCTCGTCCAGCGTGGAGACGGCCTGGTCGAAGAGCTGGTCCACCTGGTCGGTGCCGACCCGGGTGTAGTTCTGCTCGACGTTCAGGGAGCCGTCGGCGGCCGGGACCGGCTTGGCGTAGATGGGCCGGGAGTCGGTGGCGGGGAAGGCGGACGCGGGCCAGGAGTACAGGGCGAGGTCGAACTGGCCGGACGCGATGTGGTCCTTGAAGTAGCTCTCGTCCGCGACCTTGGTGATCTCGGTGCGGATGCCGACCTTCTGGAGCATCCCGGAGATCCGGTCGGCCACCGTGCGCAGGGTCTGCGAGCCGGGCCCGGACGGCAGCACGAAGCGGAGCGTGAGCGGCTTGCCGTCCTTGGCGAGCGCCCCGGCCGCGGCGCCCGCCGGCGCGGCGGTGCCCCGGGGGGCGTAGGCGCCGGGGGCGCCGCCCTGCTTGAGCTTGTTCGTGTACTGCTTGCCGTCCTGTGCGAGGTGCTTGGAGCCGTCCCCGCTCTCCTTGTGCTTCTGCGGGTCCTGCTTCTTCTCCCGGTCGGCCTCGCGCAGCACCCGGTCGGCCTCGCGCGGCGCCTTGTCGTCCTCGCCGACGATGTACGTCCCGTCCGCGGACTCCTCCTCGTCCGAGGAGGCCTTCTCGCCCTTGGCGCCGGCGGCCTTCCCGCCCTTCTTCTTCTCCTCCTTCAGCGGGCCGCCCGGCACCCAGCCGGCGTCCGCGAGGAGGGCCTGCGCCTCGGCGGTGTCCTGGCCGCCGAGGGCGCCGCTGTTGTCGGCGTAGGCGGCCTGCCCGGAGAGCGCGAGGTGGCTGCCGACCGGCTCGGCGGGCAGACCGAGCGGGGTGAGCACGGCCGAGGCGAGGGCCTCGCGGTCGATGGCGCGGGCCACGGCACGGCGGACCCGCTCGTCGGCGAGCGGCCCCTCGGCGCCGTTGAGGGCGAGCTGGGTGTAGGCCGGCTCCAGGGAGCGGCGCACCTCGAAGCCGCGCAGGGCCTGCTGCTCGCGGGCGTACGCGGAGATCTCCTTGCGCTGCTTCTCGCGGGCGCTGATCTCCTCGTCGGCGGCCTCCTCGTCGGTGCCCTTGGCGACGGCCCAGGAGCGCAGCGAGTCGGCGGCGGTGAGGTTGCTGCCGGGGCCCATCAGCGGGGTGGCGCTCCGCGTGCCCTTCGCCGCCACGGTGATCCGCTTCACGGACTCGGGGTCGATCTCGGCCAGGTCCAGTTCACCGGCGGCGAGCGCGGCGGCCCGCTTGTCGCGGGGTACGGCCCGCAGCACGATCTCGCTGAGCTTGGCGGGGTGGCCCCACCAGCGCGGATTGCGGGCGAGGGTGACCTCGTCGTCCTTGCGGTCGACCTTCTCCACCGCGAAGGGACCGGCGGTGACCTTGAGCTTCTTGCGGGCGCTGTCGTTGAAGGAGTCCGGGGTGCCCATGACGTCCTTCGGGTACAGCGGGGAGAACAGCGACTTCCAGTCGGCGTACGGCCGCGCGAAGGTGACCTTGACCTCGAGGTCGTTCTTGCCGCGCTCGATCTTCTCGATGCGGTCGTACCCGGCGTTGCGGGCCGTCCAGTAGGCGGTGTCCTTGCCGGACAGGGCGCGCCACTGGGCGGCGAAGTCGGCGGCGCCGATCTCGCGGCCGTCGCTCCAGACCGCCTGCTGGTTCAGCTTGTACAGCACGACCTGGCGGGGCTCGGTCTCGACGACCTCGGCCTTCTCCAGGTAGTCGGCGTCGAGCTGCGGGCGTCCGTTCGCGTCGAGCCGGTACATGGCCGGCAGGACGGCCTGGGCGACGCGGGTGGTGGTGGCGTCGGCGTCCGACTGGAAGGTGTTGAGGGTGTCCGGCACGGAGTCGACGGCCCAGCGCAGGGTGCCGCCGTCGGCGACCAGGGAGCGGTCGGCGAACCCGATGTCCGACGCCGCGAGCGGCTTGCCGGCCGGGTCCTCGGAACTGCATCCGGCGAGCAGCGGGACCGCGAGCGCGCCCGCGCTCAGGAAGGCGACCGAGCGCATCACCGCGCCAGGCCTTGGCGTCCATCTCCCGTCGGACGCCGCCGGGCAGGCGAGAGATGGACGCCAAGGCCTGGGTGTGAGGCCGTCGTGGGACATGCCGTCTACCTCCGGGGGTGCGCCGCCTGGTTTCGATCACGTTTGGCGGTATATGGAGCTGATCAGATGTATGCGGCCACTGAAGAGGAAAGGGTTCGGCAGGCGTCGGCGACACGGCGGGGGCGGCGCGCAAGGCCACCCGTGCGGCGCAATGGACGGCGTACAGGGGGCGCGCACGGAGGCTCACGATCCGCCAATCCGTGCACGTCCCTTCACATGGGCCGGTGTGACGCGCAACACTCGCAGGCGCACATGAACGTCGCCGCCCTAAGTGAGGTCACGTCATGGCCCTGCACGACGAACTGGCGTCGGCCCAGCGCTGCCTCGACGAACTGCACCGGTATGTGAAGCGCCTGGAGCAGCAACTCGGCAGCGGTGGTCTGGAGATGCGCCGCGTCCGCGTCGACACCGACCGCCTGCGCGAGAGCCTCGCCCTGCTCAGGGACGCCGATCCCGCGCTCGCCCAGTCGAAGCGGCCCGATCTCGTCTCCATCCCCGACACCCCGTACGACAACACCCTGTGGACGGACTCGGACGACGAGGGTCTCGGCGCCCGCGACCGCCACGCCCCCTGAACCCGACCGGAGTCATCCATTGGCCACTGGTACGGAACCTCATCCGAACAGCGGCGGCGTACGGTCCGGTACGCGCGCCGCGATCACCGCCCCTCATCTGCGGACCGACCGCTGGTGGCTGGCGCCCGCGGTCACCGCCGCCGGGCTGCTGGCCTTCGTCGTCTACTCGACTTGGCGGGCCTTCGCGGACACGGACTACTACGCGGCGCCGTACGTCTCGCCGTTCTACTCGCCCTGTCTGGCCGAGCGGTGCGAGACGATGCGCTCCGGGCCCAACTGGGAGATCTTCGGCGGCTGGTGGGGCATCTCCCCCGCGATCCTCATCCTGGTCTTCCCGCTCGGCTTCCGTCTGACCTGCTACTACTACCGCAAGGCCTACTACCGGGGCTTCTGGGCGTCCCCGCCGGCCTGCGCGGTGGCCGAGCCGCACAAGAAGTACACCGGCGAGACCCGCTTCCCGCTGATCCTCCAGAACATCCACCGGTACTTCTTCTACGCCGCGATCGTCGTCGCCGGGATCCTGACCTACGACACCGTGCTCTCCTTCCGTGACGAGCACTACGCATGGGGCCACATGGGCCTCGGCACCCTCGTGTTCCTGGTCAACATCACCCTGATCTGGGCGTACACCCTCTCCTGCCACTCCTGCCGGCACATCGTCGGCGGGCAGCTCAAGCACTTCTCCAAGCATCCCGTGCGCTACAAGGCCTGGCAGTGGGTCGGGAAGCTGAACGCCCGTCACATGCTGCTGGCCTGGGCGTCGTTGGTGAGCGTGGCGCTCGCCGACTTCTACGTCTACCTGGTCGCCTCCGGCGCCTTCGACGATCCGAGGTTGTTCTGATGTCCGTGGTCGACCGCCAGGAGTGGGACGTCGTCGTGGTCGGTGCCGGGGGCGCCGGCCTCCGCGCCGCCATCGAGGCGCGCGAGCGTGGCGCCCGTACGGCAGTCATCTGCAAGTCGCTGTTCGGCAAGGCGCACACGGTGATGGCCGAGGGCGGGATCGCGGCGGCGATGGCGAACGCCAACGAGCACGACAGCTGGCAGGTGCACTTCCGCGACACCATGCGCGGCGGGAAGTTCCTCAACCAGTGGCGGATGGCCGAACTGCACGCCCAGGAGGCGCCGCAGCGGGTGTGGGAGCTGGAGACCTGGGGCGCGCTGTTCGACCGCACGAAGGACGGCCGGATCTCCCAGCGCAACTTCGGCGGCCACGAGTACCCGCGGCTCGCGCACGTCGGCGACCGCACCGGCCTGGAACTCATCCGGACCCTCCAGCAGAAGATCGTCTCGTTGCAGCAGCAGGACCATCGCGAGACGGGTGACTACGAGTCCCGGCTCAAGGTCTTCCAGGAGTGCACGGTCACCAGGGTGCTCAAGGACGGAAACCGCGTCTCGGGCGTCTTCGGCTACGAGCGCGAGTCCGGCCGCTTCTTCGTCCTGGAGGCGCCGTCCGTCGTCATCGCGACCGGCGGCATCGGCAAGTCGTTCAAGGTGACGTCGAACTCGTGGGAGTACACCGGCGACGGTCACGCACTGGCCCTGCTCGCGGGCGCGCCGCTGCTGAACATGGAGTTCGTGCAGTTCCACCCGACGGGCATGGTCTGGCCGCCGTCGGTGAAGGGCATCCTCGTCACCGAGTCGGTGCGCGGCGACGGCGGGGTGCTGCGCAACTCCGAGGGCAAGCGGTTCATGTTCGACTACATCCCCGACGTCTTCAAGGAGAAGTACGCCGAGTCGGAGGAGGAGGGCGACCGCTGGTACGAGGACCCGGACCACAACCGGCGTCCGCCCGAGCTGCTCCCCCGCGACGAGGTGGCCCGGGCCATCAACTCCGAGGTGAAGGCGGGCCGCGGCTCCCCGCACGGCGGCGTGTTCCTGGACGTGTCGACGCGGATGCCCGCCGAGGTCATCAAGCGCCGACTGCCGTCGATGTACCACCAGTTCAAGGAGCTGGCGGACGTCGACATCACCGCGGAGGCGATGGAGGTCGGGCCGACCTGTCACTACGTGATGGGCGGCATCGCGGTCGACTCGGACACCGCGGCGGCCCGCGGGGTGCCGGGGCTGTACGCGGCCGGTGAGGTCGCGGGCGGCATGCACGGCTCCAACCGGCTCGGCGGCAACTCCCTGTCCGACCTGCTGGTGTTCGGCCGCAGGGCGGGTCTGCACGCCGCCGAGTACGCGGCCTCCCTCGCCTTCGAACGTCCCGCGGTGGACGACACCCAGGTCGACTCGGCGGCGGCGGAGGCGCTGCGGCCGTTCTCGGCGGAGGGCCCGGCGCCGGGCGAGGAGGACGGCCGCCCGCCGGAGAACCCGTACACCCTCCACCAGGAACTCCAGCAGGCCATGAACGACCTGGTCGGCATCATCCGCCGCGAGGCCGAGATGGCGCAGGCCCTGGAGAAGCTGGCGGAGCTGCGGGTACGGGCCCGACGAGCCGGGGTCGAGGGCCACCGCCAGTTCAACCCGGGCTGGCACCTCGCGCTCGACCTGCGCAACATGCTGCTGGTCAGCGAGTGCGTGGCGCGGGCGGCGCTGGAGCGCACCGAGTCGCGCGGCGGCCACACCCGCGAGGACCACCCGGCGATGGAACGCACGTGGCGCAACATCAACCTGCTGTGCCGACTGACCGACCCCACGGGCGGGTTGGCGGCCACGGACCCGGTCCGCGGTCAGATCGCCCTCACCCGGGAGACCACCGACCCCATCCGCGCCGACCTGCTCGCCCTCTTCGACAAGGAGGAGCTGGTCAAGTACCTCGCCGAAGAGGAGCTGTACGAGTGAGCAGCTACAAGGCCCAGTTCAAGGTGTGGCGGGGCGATGTGCAGGGCGGCGATCTGGAGGACTTCACGGTCGAGGTCAACGACGGTGAGGTGGTCCTCGACATCATCCACCGCCTTCAGGCCACCCAGGCCCCCGATCTCGCCGTCCGCTGGAACTGCAAGGCGGGCAAGTGCGGTTCGTGCTCGGCGGAGGTCAACGGGCGCCCCCGGCTGATGTGCATGACCCGCATGTCGGTCTTCACCCGCGAGGAGACGATCACCGTCACTCCCCTGCGCGCCTTCCCGGTCGTCCGCGACCTGGTGACCGACGTCGGCTTCAACTACGAAAAAGCGCGCGAGGTCCCGGCGTTCGTACCACCCGCGGACCTCGGTCCCGGCGAGTACCGGATGATGCAGGAGGACGTGGACCGCTCGCAGGAGTTCCGCAAGTGCATCGAGTGCTTCCTGTGCCAGGACACCTGCCATGTGGTCCGCGACCACGAGGAGAACAAGCGGGCGTTCGCGGGCCCGCGCTTCCTGATGCGAGTCGCGGAGCTGGACATGCACCCGCTGGACGCGGCGGAGGACTCGGGCCTCGACCGCAAGACCACCGCCCAGGACGAGCACGGCCTCGGTTACTGCAACATCACCAAGTGCTGCACGGAGGTCTGCCCCGAGGGCATCAAGATCACGGACAACGCGCTGATCCCGCTGAAGGAGCGGGCGGTGGACCGCAAGTACGACCCGCTGGTGTGGCTGGGGTCGAAGATCAGGAGGAGGTCCTCGTAGCGAGCCGCTGCACCGAGGTCTCGTGCACGTCGATCATCGTCGCACCAGGTCGAGGACGTGCACCAGGTTGTGCTCGGCAATACCGCGCATGAATTCCGTGAAGGGAAAGTCCCCGTCCAGCAGCCGCAGCGGCCCGGCGACCAGGGACAGCCGCATGGCGAGCCGGTAGAGCCGGAGCCGGTCCTCGTCGAGGCCCGGGACGCGGAGGGCCTCGTAGCCGTCCCCGAACCGGATCTCCAGGAAGACGTGCTCCCACTCCACGTCGAAGTAGAGCAGCCCTTCGATGTCGATGAGGGCGAGTTCGCCGTCCGGGGTCAACAGGACGTGGTCGGGCCCGAGTTCACCGTGGATGAGGGTGTGGCGGCCGCGCGGCCGGACCCTTGCCGCCAACTCCCTTACTCGTTCCACCAGTTGCTCCCGTACGTCGGCGGCGCGCGGCTCCCGCCCGGCCACCTCCTCGATGTCGCGCAGGGCACCCTCCAGGACCCGCTGTTCGCAGGACGTCCCGTACGAGGTGCCGCCGCTGTCGACGAGGGCGACCTTGCCGAAGCGCGGGCCGGCGTGGGTGTGCAGGGTGCCGAGGAGGGCCGCCAGCCGGTCCAGGAGGGCCGGGTCGCGGGGCAGGGCCGCTTCCAGACTGCCTCCGGGGAGGTCCTCGACGACCGCCTGCCGGGCCTCGGTGTCGACGTGCAGCAGGCGGGGTGTGCGGACGCCGGCGGCGGCCAGGCGGTCGTGCGCGGCGGTGAAGAGGTCGAGGCCGGTGCCGTGGGAGAAGGGGTCGCGGAGGTCGGAGGGGCCCGCGTCCCAGTAGTCCTCGTCCGGCGACCACACGTACGCGATCGCGCTGAAGCCGTCGTCGAAGGCGAGCCGGTAGACGCCCTTCTTGCTGCCGCCGCGCAGCCGGGTGGCGTCGACGAGGGCGCGTCCGCCCCCGACGGCGGCGCGGGCGAGGGGGGTGAGGTCGGCGCGGGTGAGAGGCCGTCGGGAGGAGGTCATCCGCCCGATCCTGGCACCCGGCCCCGACAGCCGCAGCGGAATTTCGCCCTCCCCCGGCCTTCTCACCTCCCACTGTCCCCTCTTCCCGGTCGCGCCCCCGCATTCCTGCTCATACGCTCCGAAATGTGACGTCATCCTTGATACGGGGCCGGCCGCGGCGGGCGACCTCGCACATATCCGCGCGGGTCGCGCACACCCTGCTGGGTGTGCTGATCGGCGTGCTCTGGCTGGTGCTGCCGGGGATGACGATCGAGCACGGCGCTGCGGCGACGGACGGGCGCGCGCAGGCAGCCGCACCGTCCGCCGCGCCGGAGGCGGACGAGTCGTCGGCCGCCGACCTGGTGCTGCCGCTGGTGGTCGCGGGCGCCGCGGTGGTGGTGGCCGGCTACGCGTACGTACGGCGGTCCCGGCGCACCCGGACCCGGACCACCCCCGACGGCGCCCCCGCCCCGCTCGCCGCGTCGCCGCCGCCGGCCGAACTGGACGAGCAGGCCCGGGTGTTGCTGGTGGCCGCCGACGACAGTGTCCGCACCAGCCGTGAGGAGCTGGCCTTCGTCGAGGCCCGGTTCGGGGAGAGCGCGGTGGCGTCCACGGTCCTCGCCCTGCGGGGCGCGGAGGCCGAACTGCGGGCCGCTTTCCGGATGCGGCAGCAGTACGACGACGGCGTACCGGAGGAGGCCGCGGCCCGGCAGCACGCGCTCGCGGGGATCGTCGGCCGCTGCGAGGAGGCCGGGCGGCGGCTGGACGAGGCCGCGGCCGGCGTCGACCAGCTGCGCGGCCTGGAGCAGGGGGCGGGTGAGGCGCTGGGGCTGGCCGAGACCCGGTTCCGGGCGCTCACCGGGCGCACCCAGGCCGTCGACGCGCTGCTCGCCGGTCTGACCGCCCGGTACGGCCCCGCCGCCGTCGCCGAGGTCACCGGATACGGGGAGCAGGCCAAGGACCGGCTCGTCTTCGCCACCCTCCGCCTCAACCAGGCCCGCCAGGCCGGGGATCTCGCCGCCCACGACCGGGCCGCCCTGCATCTGCGCGCCGCCGAGGGCGCGATCGCCCAGGCCGCCGTCTTCCTCCACGGCGTCGAACGCCTCGGCAACGACCTCTCCGCGGCCGCGGCCCTGGTGCCGGCCGCGCTGACCGGCGCGGAGGCGGAGATCGCGCGGGCGCAGCGGTCGGCGAGAGCCCAGGTGCCCGTCGGCGAGCTGCGGGCGCGGATCGTGCACGCCGACAACGTCCTGGCCTTCGTACGGGACGAGATGACGAGGGGAGCTCCTCACGACCCGCTCGACGCCGTGCGCCGGATCGTACGGGCGGTCGCGCCGCTCGCCGCGGAGCCCACGGCCGGGGTGCTGGGGGCCGCCGCCGCGCTGGCGGCGAGGGCCGCCGTGACGGGCGCGGACGACTTCGTCGCGACGCACCGCGGTGCGGTGGGCGCCACGGCCCGCACCCGGCTGGCGGAGGCGGTGCGGCTGCTGGGCGAGGACCCGGTGGCCGCCGACGCGCTCGCCGTCGAGGCCCGTGACCTCGCCGAACAGGACGTCCGCGTGCACGGCAACCCGGCCGCCGGGGCCGCCGGGCACGAGAGCGGGGGCGCCGGGGCGGTGCTCGGCGGCATCCTGCTGGACGGCGGGGCGGCGGCGAGCTTCGGCGGCCCGCGCGGCCGGGGACGCCGTGGAGCCTCCTCGGAGGGCTAGAAGAGGCTCAGCAACGCCTCCGCCGGGTCCGTCAGGCCCGTCTCGCCGTCCGGCAGCGGCAGTTCGAACCACACCGTCTTCCCGCGCGGCGTACGGCGTGAGCCCCAGGCCGCGCTGAGCAGGCCGACGAGTTGCAGGCCCCGGCCGCCCTCGTCGGTGTCGCGGGCGCGGCGGCGGCGCGGCTGGACCAGGCCGGAGTCCCAGACCTCGCAGACCAGGGTGCGGTCGAGGAGGAGTCTCAGCCGGATCTCGCCCTCGCCGTACCGCAGGGCGTTGGTCACCAGCTCGCTGACCAGCAGTTCCGTGGTGTCGACCAGCGGTTCCAGGTCCCAGCTGAGCAGTTGCCCGCGCGCGTACTCCCGGGCCCGGCCCACGCTGCGCGGCTCGCGCGGCAGGGTCCAGTCGCCGACGGAGTCGGTGGGCAGGCCCTGGACGCGGGCCATCAGGAGGGCGATGTCGTCCTCGCCGTGGTGGGTGTCGAGGGTGTTGAGGACGTGGTCGCAGACGTCCTCCAGGGGGCGGCTGGGGTCGGTCAGCGCACCCACGAAGGCCTGGAGGCCCTCATCGAGGGGGTGATTGCGGCTTTCGACCAGTCCATCCGTGTAGAGCGCGAGCAGAGCGCCTTCGGGAAGGTCGACTTCCACCTCCTCGAAGGGCTCCCCGCCGACGCCGAGCGGCATGCCCGGCGGGACGTCCAGCATCAGCGCCGCCTCACCGGGTTCGACGAGGACGGGCGGCAGATGACCGGCGTTGGCGAAGGTGCAGCGGCGGGTGACGGAGTCGTAGACGGCGTACACGCAGGTCGCCAGGTACACCTCGGACAGGTCGGCCTCGCGGGGCCTGCGGGCGGCCCGGGTGGCCTGCTGGACACCTCCGGGCGCTCCCAGCCCGCGCGCGATCTCGTCCAACGCGCTGAGGACTTCCGCCGGTTCGAGGTCGAGAAGGGCCAGCGTGCGGACGGCGGACCGGAGTTCACCCATCGCCACGGCCGCACGCAACCCGCGCCCCATGACGTCCCCGACCACCAACGCCGTACGGTGCCCGGGCAGTTCGATGACGTCGAACCAGTCGCCGCCGACCTCGCTGGGCCGGTCGGAGGAGGAGTTGCCGGGCCGGTAGCGGCAGGCGATGTCGAGGCCGGAGGCGACCGGGTCGCCCGGCGGCAGCAGGGACCGCTGGAGCATCAGTGCCCGCTCGTGCTCCCGCCGGTACAGCCGGGCGTTGTCGATACAGACCGCGGCCCGCGCCGCCAGCTCGACGGCCAGCTCCCGGTCCCGGTCCCCGAACGGCTCACTGCCCTTGGTCCGCGCGAACTGCGCCAGGCCCACGACGGTGTCGTGGGCGACCATCGGCACGGCGAGCGTGGACTGCACGAGCGCGCCCTCCTCGGCCGGGATGTACCGCGGGCGGGCGGTGCGCAGGGCGTCCGCGCAGGGCGAGTTGAAGGGGTAGTGGTGGACGGCGCCGACCGCTATGGGCGGGCCCGAGCCGGCGAAGGGGGCGTCGGAGACGGCGCTGGCGAAGGCGACCCGGCGCAGTTCCGCGCTGCCGTCGGCGAGTCCGGGCGGGGTCTCGTCGCCGGCCAGGAGGCCCTGGTAGAGGTCGACGGTCGCCAGGTCGCAGAAGCCGGGGACGACGACGTCGAGGAGTTCGCGGGCGGTGGTCTCCAGGTCGAGGGAGTTGCCGATGCGGGCACCGGCCTCGTTGAGAAGGGCGAGATTGCGCCGCGCGGCGGCGGCTTCCCGGGCGGCCTGGCGGCGGGCGGTGATGTCGATGGCGAGCCAGGCGATGCCGATGGGGCGCCCGGAGCCGCTGTGCACCCGGTAGAGGTTGACCGACCAGTGCCGGCGGTCCTCGGAGCCCGGCACGAACCCGGTGACGTGCATGTCCGTGATGGAGTCGCCGGTGTCCAGGACCCGGCGCAGGGTGGCCGCCACCCGCTCGGCCTCGGAGCGCGGCAGATAGTCGTGCACTCCCTTGCCCCGGTGGTCGTCCGGGGTCCCGCCGAACACGGTGGCGAACCGCGCGTTGGCGCGACGCACCCGCAGGTCGGGGTCGATCAGCAGGAAGCCGAAGGGAGATTGACCGAAAATCGACTGCGAGGCGGCGAGGTCGGTCTCGATGCTGCGCAGAGTGCGGACGTCGACGACGATGCAGACGGCGGCCTTCTCGCCGTCCTCGGTCCGCGTCGGCATGACATAGACCTCGGCGAGGCCCTCCGTACCGCGGGTGCCGTCCGCGGCGTCCGGGGTCCGGAAGGGGACGACGCCGGTCCACTCGCGGCCGTCGAGGATCTCGGCCATCTTGCGCTGGCCGATCTCGCGCCGGTCCGGGTCGATGAACGCCTCGATGGGGTCCATGCCGACCGCCTGCCCGGCGGGGATCCCGAAGACCTGCTCGGCACGCAGGCTCCACTGGTCGACGAGGCCGTCGGGGCCGATGGAGAAGGACGCGACCTTGATGTAGTCGTAGATCGAGCCGGGCGGACTGCTCTGCCACATGGCGTCACCGTCCGGGGCCACGGCCTCACCCGCGGCCTGTGACCTCGCGCCGTCCGACGGGTCCTCGGACTCCGTGGCCTTCGCTGGTATCTCGCTCACGCGAACCGTCCCCTCCAGCTCACCGCGCCCGGCACCGGTCACCGGCAACGGCTGCCCGCAGTATCCAGCACTACGGCGCCGCACAACACGGTGTTCACGATCACAGCACGGTCCCAGCGTTTTTTGGACCGCACCGCGACAACACTTCCAGTCTTCTAACCAGCCAACACACAGTCGAATCACACGCTCCGACAACCGTCAGTGGCCTGAACCAGCCGGTGGACAGTGCGGGCGCACGCGTACAGCCCGTACGCCCCCGGTGCACCGCTGCGTCCACCTCCGCGTTCACTGGGGCACCGCGAGCTCGAACCACACCGTCTTCCCGGCGGCCCCGGGGCGGGTGCCCCAGCGGCGCGAGGAGTGCGCGACCAGCTGAAGACCCCTGCCGCTCTCGTCCTCCGGGCGCGCGACGCGCTCGCGGGGCGGGTCCGGGAGCGGGTCGGAGACCTCCACCAGCAGGACGGCGTCGAGGCCGGTGGGACGGACGAGGCGGACGCCGATCGGGCCGGTGGCGTGCCGGAGGGAGTTCGTGACCAGCTCGCTCACCAGCAGGGCGGTGATGTCGGCCATGCTGTCGAGGCCCCAGTCGCGCAGTCGTCCGCGGACGGCTCCACGGGCGGCGCGTACGGCGCCGGGGTCCGCGGGGAACGACCACTCGGCGCAGTCGCCTTCGGTGTCGATCACGCCGATCACTTCCCAGGCCACACCCATGTCCGGTTTCGTGGGGTTAATGGGCACATACCCGATATCCGGTGGGGATTACCGTGGGGTGGGGCGCGTTGTGGTGCGAACGGGGGTACGGCGGGCGCCTAGGAGCTCGGGGGGCTTGGGATGTGGCGCGTGTGCGGCCGCGTGGGGGCTGATCGCGCAGTTCCCTGCGCCTCTGAGGCAAGCAGCCTGGTCGCCACTTCCTGGACCGCCGGGATGTCCTGGTCCAGCCACGGCACGTCCCACAGCTCGTCCCGGCTCAGCCAGCGGAGTTCGTCGTGGTCCTGTAGCGGCTTGGGGTCCGGTGAACCCGGGAGCAGGCGGGCCGTCCAGATCTGGAGGACGTACGGGGCTCGAAGGGGCCACTCGCCCGGGACCCGCTCCCCCACCTCCGTCTCCACCCCCAGCTCCTCGCGGAGTTCCCGCACCAGGGCCGCCTCCGGGGTCTCGCCCGGCTCGACCTTGCCGCCCGGGAGTTCCCAGCGGCCCGCCAACTCGGGTGGGGCGCTGCGGCGGGCGGCCAGGAGGTGGTCTGCGTCGAGGAGGGCGGCTCCCACCACCACGGTGCGTTCGGTCATGCGGCGGAGCCTACGCGTTGCGGGTGGCCTCGCCGTTCTGGCCGATGCGTTCGACCCAGTACAGCTGCTTGTGGCCGCGGTCGTCGAGGCTGTCGGCGATCTTCTGGGCCTCGGCGCGGGTGGCGTAGCGGCCCACGCGGTAGCGGTTGCCGTTGTCGTCCTGTCGTATGACGAGCCAGGGAAGAGTGATCGTGCTGTCGTTCATCGCCCCCCACTGCTCCTTCCCGACAACGCCCCGCCCGCTAAGGAAACCCCAATCCGCATATGCCCGAGCCTACGCCTAACCTTTACGCAGCGAATACGCATTTTCACAAAGAGGTACGCAACCGGCCAGAACGAGGGGGGCGTGCGAAGGCGAACGCGCCGTGCGCTGACGTCGATGCGTCCGGTCAGAGGCGTATCCGCGCGCAGGGGGTCACCTGCGAGAACGGCCAGAATCCAACGCCGTTCGAGAGGGCGGCCGTTGACCCGGCGGGCGGGGCAACAGCCGTAAAGGTGTGCGCTACTTCACCGGAAGGTGGTACGCGACGCGGTAGCGGTCGGCCGGGATGACCACGTCGGCCGTCTCCACGGGGCGGCCGGAGGCGTAGAACGTGCGGTGGACGACCACGACGACATGGCCGGGGACGCCGCCCAGGGCTAGGAGTTCCTCGGCGAGGCCGGGGCGGGCCCCGACCTCCTCGGTGACGTTGTCCACGATCACGTCGATGGCCGCCATGCGCTCGACGACGCCCATGCCGCCGAGCGGGCCCTCCTCCGGGAGCATCACAGGGGTGCGGCCGGTGACCGCGAGGGGCTCCCAGGAGGTGGAGAGCATCATCGGCTCGCCGTTGTCCCGGTAGACGTACTTGGTGCACATCACGCGGTCGCCGGGGCGGATCGCGAGCCGCTCGGCGACGGCGACGCTGGCCTCGGCCTGGCGGCTGCTGGACTCCCAGGTGCCGCGCGCGTCGGCGTCCGCCTGCTCCTGGCGGAAGGGCGTGGCCCCGCCGTCCGGGCGGAAGCCGGAGCGGGCGACCCTGCGGGGCACCGGCCGTTCACGGACGTACGTCCCGGAGCCGGAGCGGCCCTCGACCAGGCCCTCGGCCATCAGCACCTTGCGGGCCTCCAGGGCGACGGTGTCCGAGACGCCGTACTCCTCGCGGATTCTGGCCTGGGAGGGCAGCCGGGTGTGCGGTGGCAGCGAACCGTCGACGATCTTCTTGCGCAGATCACCCGCGACACGCAGATACGCCGGCTGCTCACCGAAAGTCACTGGCCGCTCCCATCAGGTTGTACAGACAGCAACAGCGTGGCAACCGTGGGTTGAGCCATGCAAGCAAAGGCCAGAGAATCACTCGATGTAGTGACATGTGGCCCCCGCGGGCTTTACGCAGGCACTTTCTCCCCGCTATAGCGGGGATCACACATCGAGCTCGCCCGCGTCCCAATCGCCGGCCCCGCCGTCGTAGTCCTTGTCGGAAGACGGCACCGCGGTGGCCAGGCCCAGAGCCTCGCGGGCGGTGACGGTGGTCTCGCCGTCGATGTACTCGTACCCGGCGTCGTAGTGCTCGTAGTACGCGTCGACGTCCTTCGCGGCGGCGGCCTTCGTCCACTCCTTGCGGGCCGCCTCCAGGTCGGAGGCGAGGTCGGCGACGGCCTTCCGGCTGTCGGCGGGCCAGGAGCGGGCGCGCAGCGCCTCGGCCTGCTCACCGAGGGCGGTGCCCACCTCGCCCGCCCACTTCCGGTTCGCCGGCAGGTCGTCCTCGGCGTAGTCCTCCGGCTCCTCGAACAGCACCCGGTCCAGCGCGTTGGCCGACTTCAGGAAGGCGATCTGGTCCGCGTCGAGGTTGGTGGCGTCGTTGCGCAGCGAGCCCGTCAGGCTCTTCTTCTCGTCGACGTTCCCGAAGACGCAGGTGATCTCGCGGTCGCCGAAGGTCCAGCTCTCCTTGGACGGCACGAGGTAGTAGACGTCCACGGTCTCCGGTACGGCCCACGCGTCCATCGCGTAGTCCTCCTGGAGGGCGTAGCACTTGTCGTCGGCCGTGTCGGTGACCTCGTCGTCGCCCGGGAAGGAGCCCGCGGGCAGGGTGACGACGGCGAACACCTCGCCGTGGTGGGCGTCGGTGCAGGGCACCTCGTCGACGTCGTAGGCGTCGCCGTGGAGGGAGCCGGTGCCCGAGTCGAAGCAGTCGCCCTTGGCGAGCGCGTAGGCGGTGCCCTCGCCGCGCGCGGCGTCCTTGAAGCCGTCCACGGCGTCGGAGACGACGCCGGTCGACAGCGACACCGTCCACAGCACGAGCCCGACGACGGACAGCACGGACCCGGCGATCGCCATGCCCTTGCCGCGCTCGCCCCGCTTCTTGATCTGCGCGAGCGCGATCAGTCCGAGGACCAGCCCGACGGCCGGCAGGAAGCAGAGGATGCCGAGCACCAGGGCGGCGATGGCGACGCCGTTGACGGGCACGGGCTGTGCGTATCCGCCGTAGCCGTAGCCCCAGGGCCCCGGCGGGGTGAAAGGACCCGGCGGGTACGGCCCTTGAGGCTGGTGGGGGCCGGGAGGCGGAGGTATGGACACGGGTACCGTGCTCCTGGTTCGGACTGGGGTGGCGAACTGTCGTACGACTGGGCGCATGGTAAGCGCAGGGTGAGCGGGGGCGGAACGGTGGCCACGAATGCCACGATTCAGGCGGTCAACGGGCTGACCGCGCGATGGGCGGGAGCTTCGGAGGGCGGGACGGTCTTCTCGGCGGCCGGTGTCTGGCCGCTGCTGGCCTTTCTGGCGGACGGGGCGGACGGACCCGCCCGGGCGGAGCTGGCCGATGCCGTCGGGATGCCGCCGGAGGAATCGGCGGGCGCCGCGCGGGAGTTGCTGGGCGCCATGGGGCGGATGCGGGGGCTGGACTCGGCCCTCGGGCTGTGGACGAAGCGGACGCTGGAGCTGCGGGAACGGTGGGAGGCGGGGCTGCCGGCAGCGGCGCACGGAGTACTGACGGGGGACGAGGCCGCCGACAAGGCGGCGTTGGACGCGTGGGCGGCGAAGCGGACGGGTGGGCTCATTGAGGGGATGCCCGTGCGGGTGACGCCGGACACCGAGATGGTGCTCGCCAGTGCGCTGGCGTTGCGGACGGAATGGTTGCGGCCGTTCGAGGACTGGCCGATGTGGCCGGAGACGGGGCCGTGGGCGGGCCGGAAACTGGCCGGGCTGTACCGCCGCAGCTCCCTGCTCGACCGAGTCGGCGTCGCGGACACCGCGGCCGGACACGTCACCGAGCTGAAGGTGTACGGCGACAACGCGATCGACGTGCATCTGCTGCTCGGCGAGGAGGGGATGACGCCGGGGCAGGTGCTGGGGGCCGGAGTGGACATCCTCGCGCGGAGGGTGGCCGTCCTGCCCGGGCCGCAGCTGCCCTACGGAGAGGTCGGGCCGGGGCTGGACGTGGTGAAGGTGCGCTCCGCGTGGCCCGAACCGCCGACGCTGAACGTGCTGACGGTGGGCTTCGACCTCCGTGCCCTGCACGACCTCCTGGAGCTGCACAAGGTCTTCGGCCTCAGCACCGCCATGGACCCGAGCCGGGGCCACTTCCCCGGCATCACCGCCACCACGCCGCTGGCCGTCGAGTCGGCGAAGCAGGCCGCGATGGCGCGGTTCACGGCCCTGGGCTTCCGCGCCGCCGCGGTGACCGCGTTCGGCGCGGCGGCGGGCGGCCCCCCGCAGCTCCGCTGGATCATCACCACGGTCGACGCCCGCTTCGACCGCCCCTTCGGCTTCCTCACCGTGCACCGGCACTCGCGCCTGGTGCTGTCGGCGGGGTGGGTCACGGAACCGGCGGACCACCCCGAGGACCCGGAGGACCCGGAGGACCGGGAGGAGGACTGGTGATCGACCAGGTCAACAGGCTGACCGCCCGCTGGGCAGCCGCAGTTGAGGGCGGCACCGTCCTCTCGGCGGCGGGCGTCTGGCCGTTGCTCGCCCTGCTCGCCGACGGGGCGACCGGGGCGGCCCGGGAGGAGCTGGCAGGGGCCGTCGGGGTACCGGCGGAGCAAGCCGGGGCGGCGGCACGGGAGTTGCTGGCGACGCTCGGCGCCATGGACGGCCTGGACTCCGCCGTGGGGCTGTGGACCCAGCGGACGCTGGAGCTGCGGGAGGCGTGGGTGGCGGGGCTGCCCACGGAAACGCACGGCGTCCTCACCGGTGACCTGGACACCGATCAGGCGGCCCTGGACGCCTGGGCCGCCCGGCGGACGTCCGGGGCGGTCCGGCGGATGCCGGTGGCGTTGCGGCCGGACTCCTCACTCGTGCCGGCGTGCGCGCTGGCGCTGCGGACGGAGTGGGAGGCGCCGTTCAAGGGCGATCTCATGCCGTGGCGGGACCAGGATCGGGCCGGGTTGTCGCGTACCACTCCTGACCTGGACGACGTGGCGGTGGCGCGGACGCCGACGGGAGCCGTGACGGAGGTCCGGGTGCGCGGCACGAACGGCATCGACGTCCATCTGCTGCTCGGGGACGAGCGGTTGACGCCCGGGCAGGTGCTCGGTGCCGGGATGGACGTCCTGGGCGGGACGCTGACGGCCGTACCCGGCAGCGGACTGCCGTTCGGGGTGGCGGGGCCCGGACTCAGGGTCGAGACGGTCCGCACCGACCGGCCGGAGCCGCCGAGCCTCACGCTCAGCACCCCCGAGTTCACCGTCGCCGCCGACCACGACCTGTTGGCGGACCGGGAGTTGTTCGGGCTGGCGACGGCGGCCGACGGCTCCCCCGGGCACTTCCCCGGCATCAGTGCGGCGCCGCTCGGGCTCGCGGCCGGGCGGCAGTCGGTGACGGCGACGTTCAGTGGCGAGGGGTTCCGGGCGGCCGCCGTGACCGCGATGGACATGGTGTGGCTGAGCTGGGAACCCGAGCCGGAGCACGAGTCGAAGCGGGCCTACGCCACCTTCGACCGCCCCTTCGGATTCCTCGCGGTCCACCGCGCGTCACGGCTCGCCCTCGCGGCGGGCTGGGTCACCGACCCGACGCCCTTCCGCGAGGACGACCTGTACTGACGTACGGGAACTTCTCAGGCGTCGGACCGGAACTTCTCAGTCGTCGAACGCCGTGGCCCTCGCGTCCTTCTCCCAGGGCGTGATGTCGTCCCTGACCTGGTCGAGATGGCCCAGGACCGCTGTGACGCCGTCGTCGCCGAGGGGGAGGCGCAGCGGGGTGTTCTCGGCCCGGAGGGCGGCCAGGACGACCGCGGCGGCCTTGGCCGGGTCGCCGGGCTGGGTGCCGTCGCCGCCGGAGACGAAGCCGCGGGTGGTGCTGACCTTGGAGTAGACGCCGCTGTCCGTGCTGATGCCGGCCCGGTCCTTCTCGAACAGCCCGGTCCGGAAGGCGCCCGGCTCGACGATCAGCACCTTGATGCCGAACTCCGCGACCTCGTCCGCCAGCGCCTCGGACATGCCCTCCAGCGCGAACTTCGTGCCGCTGTACGCCGAGAAGCCCGCGAAGGACATCTGCCCGCCCATGCTGCTCATCTGGACGATCGCGCCCGAGCGGCGCTCCCGCATCGAGGGCAGGACCGCGCGCACCAGCGCCGCCGGCCCGAAGACATGCACGTCGAACAGGGCCCGCAGCTCGTCCTCGCCGGTCTCCTCGAAGGCGCCGACATGCGTACGGCCCGCGTTGTTGACCAGAACGTCGATCCGGCCGTGCCGGGCCACCACGTCCCGTACCGCGGCCTCGGCCGCGGCCGTGTCGGCGACGTCCAGGCGCAGCGCCTCCACCTGGTCGGGGTGGGCGGCGACCAGGTCGGCCAGCGCCTCGGGGCGGCGGGCCGCGCCCACGACCACATCGCCGTCGGCGAGGGCCGCCTCCGCGACGGCCCGCCCGAAACCGCTGCTCGCGCCGGTGATGAGCCACACCTTGTTCATGACTGCTCCTGCTCGCTCACGCTCGGTTCGTCCTTACGTGAACCAGCTTGCGGGCGTGGCTGGTTGCCCGTCCAAGACCCGTGGTGATAACCGATGGCCATGACGACCGACGTGCACCTCCGGGACCTGCGCTACTTCCTCACGGTGGCCGAGGAACTGCACTTCACCCGTGCCGCCGAGCGGCTGTACGTGTCCCAGCCCGCGTTGAGCAAACAAGTACGGGCCCTGGAGCGGCAGTTGGGCATGGAACTGTTCCGGCGCGACCGGCACGGCGTGGCGCTCACCGGGGCGGGCGAGGCGCTGCTGCCGTACGCCCGCCGGGTGGTGGACGACTGGGCGGCGGGGGCGGCGGCGCTGGACGCGGTCCGGGCGGAGGGGCGCAGCACCCTCACCGTGGGGATGAGCACCAGTCCCGGGCGCGGTGGGCTGCTGCCGGCGATCCGGTCCCGCTTCACCGCCGCCCATCCGGAGGCGACGGTGCGGCTGCGCCAGGTGAGCTGGGAGGACCCGACCGCGGGACTGGCCGACGGGGACGTCGACGTGGCCTTCGTCTGGCTGCCGCTGCCGGACGCCGCGCGCTACGCGTGGACCGTGGTCGCCGAGGAGGCGCGGCTGGTCGCGCTGCGGGAGAGCCATCCGCTGGCGGCCCGCGCGGAGATCGACTTCGCCGACCTCGCCGACGAGCCGTTCCTCGCGCTGCCCGAGAGCGCCGGTCCGCTGCGCGACCACTGGCTCGCCCTGGACTCCCGCGCCGGCCGCCCGCCCCGCATCGGCGCGGAGATCGCCGGCACGGAGGAGACGTACGAGGCCCTGGCCGCGGGCCTCGGCATCTGCCTGGTGGCCGCGGGCAACGCCCCGCTGATCACGCTGGGCGGGGTGGTGACCCGGCCGGTGCGCGGGGTGTCGCCGAGCCGCTTCGTCCTCGCCTGGCGCAAGGGCGACCGCAGTCCGCTGGTGCGCGGGTACGTGGCGGCCTGCACGGCCCTTCATCCCAACCTGGGCTGACGGCACCGTACTTCAGGCGCAACAGGAAGCCCTCGCTGTACCCTGTCGCCACTGTGTGTCAGGAGCCGCCGACGCAACACGGGGGGACGGGGCGGATGGTCCAGACGGTGCGGCCCCGCAGCAGTCGGCCCGGGGACTTCGAGGACGAGGACGAACAGCGGCGGCTGTCGGTGTTCCATCTCGTCGGTCTCGCAGCCGGCGGAGTGATCGGCTCCGGCTGGATCCTGGGCACCCACGAGGCCTACGAGAAGGCCGGTTCGGACGCCTATCTGGCCTGGGTCTTCGGCGGCCTGCTCATGCTCCTCGTCGCCGCGGTGATGGTCGAACTCGGCACCGCCGCGCCCAAGACCGGCGGACTGGTCTTCCTGCCCCTGCAAAGCAGCGGTGCCCTGGTCGCGACGGTGGTCGCGACCGGGCTGTGGATCTTCTACGCGATCAACCTGGCCAGCGAGGCCGTCGCGATGACCAGGGGCCTCGACGCGAGGATGAAGGACCTGCTGGACAGTTCCGACACCCTGACCCTCAAAGGCTGGGGGTGGGCGCTGTTCTTCATGGCGGTGATCGCCGCGGTCAACCTGATCGCGCCGCGCATCTTCTTCACCATCAACTCCTGGCTGACCGTGGTGAAGATCGCCGTACCCGTGCTGGCCGTCGTCGTGCTCATCGTGACCGCCGTCCACGGCGAGGCACCCGCGCAGCACGACCCCAAGGGTGGCCTCGGCACCGACGCCGCGATGAGCGCGGTGGTCACCAGCGGGGTGATCTACTCCTATGTCGGCTTCCAGGGGCCGCTCGACCTGGCCGGCAACATCAAGCGGCGCGGCATAGGGGAGGCGGCCCGGCTGCGGCGAGCGGTGTTCGGGACGATCATCGGCTCGATGATCCTGTACATAGCGCTCCAGGTGGTCTTCACCGAGTACTGGGTGGCAGGCGCCGACGAGTCCAACCCGTACGCCCATTTCGCCAGGATCGCCGGGCTGATCTGGCTCGGCTGGCTGCTCAGGGTCGTCGCCGTGGTCTCCCCCATGGGCGCGGGGCTCGTCTTCGCCCATGCGGCGACCCGTGAGGTCGCGGCGCTCAGCCGGGCCCATCTCACCCACCGGGGCCTGCAGACCGCCCGCAAGGCCACGCTGAACCGGCGCTACGACGTCTACTGGCTGGTGCTGCTCGTCGACTTCTTCGTCGCGGGCACCGTGCTGGTGACGGTCGGCGGCAGCTGGCAGACCCTGGTGGAGATCACCGGCGTCCTGACCCTGGTCGTCTACGCCGTCCCGGGCGTCGTCCTCGTGTCCCTGCGGGACCACCTGCCGGACCGCTCCCGGGCCCGGCAGCGCTTCCACGAGATCCTGGCGCGGGCCAGCTTCGCCCTCATCGCGCTGATCCTGCACCGGGCGGGCTGGGGGTCCATGTGGCGGGGCATGCTGACGCTCGCGGTGGGCTGCGCCCTGCTGCTGTGGCTGCCCATCCTGGCCCGCCGGCTGCCCGCCTTCGGACGGGTCTACGACGCCAAGGTGCATGTCACGCTGTTCCGGGAGTGGCGCACCAGCCCCGCGGCCCAGGCGGCGCTCTGGCTGATCGGCCATCTCGCGGTGCTGACCCTGCTCACCCTGGCGAGCGACACGTCGTTCGGCAAGGACTACGCGGTGCACCTCGGTGTCCTGGCCGTCGTCACGGCCCTGGTGTCCTTCGAGGGGCTGGTCAACGCCTCCCGCAGACACATGGCCCAGGTGCCGCCCATGCTGCCGAAGCCGGGGGCTATCGCAGCGAGCGGATGACCTGCTTGGCCTCGTCGTCGAAGCCCCCGTCGCGCAACACGTGGACCGCCTCCTCCCGACGGTGGGTGTCCGACCAGCGGCCCACCGTGGCGCGGAGCAGGAAGTACCGGTCCTCCTCGGAGAGCCGGCTGTCGCACAGCCTTCTGACGATCGCCACCACGTCCTCGGGGGTCACCCGCTGCTCGTTCTCCAGGCAGCGTTCGAGCAGGTCCCAGCCGTCCTTGTGCAGCGCGTCGCGCAGCTCCGGGTCCGTCTCGTCGTACAGCTGGGCGGCGATCTCGGCGATGAGCGCGCCCGAGCCCGCGGACTGCCGTACGGAGTCCGGCGGGTCCGCCAGTTCCTTGCAGGCCCGGTAGACGGCGTCACCGCTCCGCGCGGCGCGCAGCCCCCGGACGTACTCGACGAACAGCCCGACGCCCGCGCCCTGTTCGAGGATGTGCACGGCGAGCCGCTGGGCGATGGTCTGGGCGGCGCGGTTGCGGTCCCGGGTGCCCTCGATCCTGCCGAGCAGGGCGACCAGGTCGGCGCCGGTGCGGCCCTCGGTGTGCACGGCGGCGGCGATCCGCAGCAGTCTGCGGCACTCCGGGGAGGCGTTGACGTTGCCCAGGACCGTGTCCAGCCGGTCGAGTTCGTCCGGGGAGCGCACCGTCTCCCTGTCCCCGCCGGCCACGATGTCGGCGAGCAGGTCCCTGGTCGTACGGGTGAGGAGCTCGGACTCGTGCCAGAACCTCACGATCTCGGCGAGTTGCACCAGGTTCTCGCGGGAGGCGGCATGCCGCCGGATCCCCTCGCACTTGTCGGTGAGCGACTCCTTCGCCAACTGGCCGCAGATCTCCACGATGTCGTACTGCGAGCGCCGCCGGCCGACGTGCCTCATGAGGCTGTCGGAGCGGTCCGTGCCGGTCGCGATCAGCTGGGAGACGATCCGGCGGGTGTCGTGCACCCGGTCCAGGAGCTGTAGCTGATCGTCGATCCACTCCTCCAGGATCCGCTCGGAGGGGCTGAGTTCATGGAGTGCCCCGGCAAGGTCCTGGAACTCCCTCGGGACGGTCTCCGACGCCTGCAGGGAACTGTCGCCGGTGATCGAGAAGAGCGCCTGGCGGAGCAGTTCGGCCGCCTCCTGGGCGCAGCCCTCGTCGCGCAGCGCGATGTGGAGCAGCGCCTTGTCGAGGTTGGTGCGTCCGGAACCCGGGGCGGTGAAGACGCCCACCGTGCGGTCGACCATCTCCTGTTTGCCGACACGGCGGCACTCCCGGATGAACACGGCGACGTCGAGGACGGTCCGCTGGCAGGCGATGTCATGGATGACGCCGTAGGTCAGCCGCAGGCTGTCGTCGTCGATGTCCTGCTCGGCGTCCCACTGTTTGATCGCGAGTTCCGCGGCCTGCAGGATGTTGCGGCTCAACGCGGCCGTGGCGAGCAGAGTGATGGCGTCCCTGGTGTCGAACTCCCGCGCGGAGGCGATGAGTTCGTCGATGGAGCGCCTCAGGGCGAAGGCGTACAGGGCCCGGATCGCGGTCGCGGGCCGCGGCGGGAAGCCGCCTTCCTCGCCCTCCCGTATCGCCTTCACACGGCCCTGGAACTGATCCACCGGACAGTCGGCCGCCCAGTCGTACGCGGTGTCGTAGGCGACACTCCACGTCTCCGCGTCCCCGCCGCCTCTGGCCTCGTGGCCGTCTTTCATACGCGCAGAGCCCTGTCCACCTGGTTCCAGTAGCGGGCGAAGGCCCGGGGTTCGGTGAACGCGCTGTTGGCGCGGGCTCCTATGTAGCCCGCGAGATGACGGCTGGCCTCGTCCGACGCGCCGTTGAGACGGGCGACGACGGCACCGGTCATCTGGGCGTCCTTCAGCAGTTCCTCCAGCCGGTCGTCCCGGTCCAGCATCAGGGTCCTGACCCAGTCCTCGGGGGCGCCCGGCAGTTGCGGGGCGAGGTCGCGGCGGGCGGGCTCCATGTGGTTGGTGAAGAGCGGTGTGCCGTCCCGGGCGTCGTTGAGGGACATGCGCGGCACCTGGTGGCGGGCGGTGGGGCAGCGCTCCATCTCCTGCTTCACGGCCTCCCTGAGCAGGCCGATGGTGAGCTGGTGGTTGTGGTCCTTCGTGCCGTTCTGCAGGATGCGCAGCAGATGTCCGCTGAACGGTGTGCACTGCGCGAGGTCGCCGGGCAGCGAGGTGCAGCCGTCCGCGTCGGCGAAGTTGAGGTTCTTGACGGCCGTGAAGACACAGGTGCCCTCGTCCAGTTCCCCGAGCACGCCCGGCAGCAGGGGCTCCTCCCCCAGCTGCGGCAGCAGATTGGAGTAGCAGCAGTCGGCGATGAGCACCTTCAACCGGGCCCTGGCCTTGCGCATGACCCGGTAGACGTACCAACTGGACAGCCAGGTCCAGGGTTTGTCCTGGAGGGAGGAGCCGACGGAGAAGTGCACCTGGGCGCCGGGAAGGTCGCTCCAGTACTGGCCGTGGCCGACGTAGACGACCAGGAAGATGTCGTTCGGCCCGGTCTCGTCCGCGGCCTGCTGCAGCGCCCGCATCACCCCGCCGGTCGTCTGCACCTCGTCCTCGCCGAGCACCCGGCAGCTGTCCGGGCCCCACATCCCGTCGGCGGCCAGCACCTCGCCGTACATCCGCGCACTCGCGCCGATCGACGGGTGGCTGTCGATCCCCGAGTCCGCGGCATAGCGCGCCGGACCGATCACGACCGCCCGGAAGGCCATCTCAGTCACCCCGCTCGGGGTCGGGCACGGGCGCCGGGTCCGGCACGGGCTCGGTGTCGATCCTCGCCTCCGGCGGTTCGAGCCGCTCCCGGCGCCACCGCTCGACGACCCCCTTCACCGCGGCCACCGTGGCCTCCAAGGTCATCTCGGCGCCCTTGACGGCCACCGCCACGAGGATGATCTCCACGATCCCGCCCGACAGGACGCGCCCCTCGGCGACCGGCTCCGGCCGCCACGACATGCGGGTCGCCGCCTCCAGCTCCGCGAGCATCCGGTCCGGGTCGTCCAGTCCGGTCAGCCCCTTGACCGAAACCGAGATCCTCGTCGCCATGCACAGCCTCCCCCGCGCGCCAACACCCGTATCAGCGTACCCACTTGGGCAAGCCCCATCCGGAGGACGGAAAGGGTCGCGGCAGCTTTGCCGGGGCACGGAAGCAGCTCCGCCGGGGTGCGGAAGCGGAACTCGCCTCACCCGGGCGCCGTGCGCTCCCCCTCCGTCATGCCCAGCCGGGCCTGTTCCTCCTCGACGATCCGCCGGGCCGGCTCCGCGTCCGGGGAACAACAGGCCGATCCGGCACCGACCCGCTCGGGGGTGAGCGCACCCACGGCCGGAGCAACTGGGGACCGACGCAGGAGGGGCCGGGCTCGTCAGAGCCCGGCCCCTCCTGAACCGCCCGAATCGGTCACACGTTGAAGCGGAACTCCACGACGTCCCCGTCCTGCATGACGTACTCCTTGCCCTCCATGCGCGCCTTGCCCTTGGCGCGGGCCTCGGCGACCGAGCCGGTCTCGACGAGGTCGTCGAAGGAGATGACCTCCGCCTTGATGAAGCCCTTCTGGAAGTCGGTGTGGATCACACCGGCCGCCTCGGGGGCCGTGGCGCCCTTCTTGATGGTCCAGGCGCGGGATTCCTTGGGGCCGGCCGTGAGGTAGGTCTGCAGGCCGAGGGTGTTGAAGCCGACACGGGCGAGGGTCGCGAGGCCGGGCTCCTCGGCGCCGACCGACTCCAGCAGCTCCATCGCGTCCTCCTCGTCCAGCTCGGCGAGGTCCGCCTCCAGCTTGGCGTTGAGGAAGATCGCCTCGGCGGGGGCGACCAGGGCGCGCTGCTCCTCCTTGAAGCCCTCGTCGACCAGCTCGTCCTCGTCGACGTTGAAGACGTAGAGGAAGGGCTTGGTGGTGAGGAGGTGCAGGTCGTGGAGGAGCTCCTCGTTGCCGGAGCCCTGGACGATGCCCGCCGAGAAGAGGGTGTCGCCCTTCTCCAGGATCTCCTTGGCCGCCTCGACCGCCGCCACCTTCGGAGCCACGTCCTTCTTGATCCGCGACTCCTTCTGGAGGCGCGGCAGGACCTTCTCGATGGTCTGGAGGTCGGCGAGGATCAGCTCGGTGTTGATCGTCTCGATGTCGTCCTTGGGCGAGACCTTGCCGTCGACGTGCACGACGTTCTCGTCCTTGAAGGCGCGGATGACCTGGCAGATCGCGTCCGACTCACGGATGTTCGCGAGGAACTTGTTGCCCAGGCCCTCGCCCTCGGAGGCGCCGCGCACGATGCCCGCGATGTCGACGAAGTCGACCGTCGCCGGGAGGATGCGCTGGGAGGAGAAGATCTCGGCCAGTTTCGTCAGACGCGCGTCCGGGACACCCACGACGCCGACGTTGGGCTCGATCGTGGCGAACGGGTAGTTGGCCGCGAGCACGTCGTTCTTGGTCAGGGCGTTGAACAGGGTCGACTTGCCGACATTCGGCAGACCGACGATTCCGATCGTGAGCGACACGTTGCGACTTCCCGTACGTGAGGAGGAGAGGAGTGGACGAGGGCGGGGACAGGCCTGCCCTGGCGGGCCGATCCACCAGTCTACGGCGTGCCCGGCCCCGCCCCGGCGACGAGTCGAACGCTTGGCCAAGGTCCGCCCCTCGGCGTGTCTGAGGAGGGATTCTGCACATAAACCGACCTAAGTTGGTCCAGTGGAGCAACACAGGACGCGACCCCCGCACATCCGAGCGCGCCGCGAGAGGCCTTCCCTGCCCCCGCAGGCGGCCCGCGGCGGGCGCCGTCCTGCCGCGGCGGCGCCCGTACGACGCCCGGCTCCGCCGGTGGTCCAGGCGGTCCGCCGCTTCCCCAACCCGCGACTCACCGGGCTCGGCGGCGGCCTGTTCTGCGGGGCGGCCATGCTCGCGCTCGGTGCCCTGAACGCGCTGCTGTTCGGCTCGTCGCTGACGGCGTACGGGGTGCTGTTCCTGCCGGTGTGCGTGCTGACGGCCGTCTGGGTCCGGCGGGGCGATCTCGCGACCGCGCCCGTGGTGGTGCCGATCGCCTTCGCGGCCGGCCTGGTGCCGGTCGCCGACGGGGAGGGGTTCGGGGGCCGCCTGATGGGCCTGGTGACCGCCCTCGCCACCCAGGCCGGGTGGCTGTACGGGGGGACGCTGATCGCCGGCCTCATCGTGACCGTACGGAAAGTGCGCCTGATGGCCCGACGGCGGCGGGCGACCCGCCGCCCCGGGTGAGCCGCAGCTGCCGCTACTGCTTCGCCGCCCGCATCGCCGCTCCCACGATCCCCGCGTTGTTCTGCAACTGCGCCGGGACGATCTCCGCCTTGATGCCCTCGATGTGCGGCAGGAACTTGTCCGCCTTGCGGCTGACGCCGCCGCCGATGACGAACAGCTCGGGCGAGAAGAGCATCTCGACATGGGCGAGGTACTTCTGGACCCGGCGGGCCCAGTGCTCCCAGGTCAGCTCGCCGTCCTCCCTGGCCTTGCTGGAGGCCCGCTTCTCGGCGTCATGGCCGTGCAGTTCGAGGTGGCCCAGCTCGGTGTTGGGGACGAGGACGCCGTCGGCGAAGAGCGCGCTGCCGATGCCGGTGCCGAAGGTCAGCAGGATGACGGTGCCGCGGCGGCCGTGACCGGCGCCGAACTCCATCTCGGCGACGCCCGCCGCGTCCGCGTCGTTGACCACCGTCACCGGCAGACCGCCGAGCCGCTCGCTGAACAGCGCACGCGCGTCGGTGTCGATCCAGCTCTTGTCGACATTGGCCGCCGTACGGATCGTGGCACCGCCGGTGACCACGCCCGGGAAGGTCAGCCCGACCGGTCCCGTCCACCCGAAGTGGTCGACGACCTCCTTCACGCCGTCCGCCACCGAGTCCGGTGTCGCCGGGTGCGGGGTGAGCACCTTGTGACGCTCCTGGGCGAGGTCGCCCCTGGCCAAGTCCACAGGGGCGCCCTTGATCCCGGATCCGCCGATGTCCACGCCGAAGATCTGCATGGCCCTACGTTACGACGGCCGACCGACCGTCACTCCCCGGAGGTGCCCTTGCGCTCCGCGACCAGGGCCGCGGCCTCCTCGCGCAGATCGCGGCGCAGCTCCTTGGGCAGCGAGAAGGTGATGGACTCCTCGGCCGCCTTCACCAGCTCGACATCGCCGTAGCCACGCTGGGCGAGGAACTCCAGGACCTCTTCGACCAGCACCTCGGGCACGGACGCGCCGGAGGTGACGCCGACCGTGCTCACGCCCTCCAGCCAGGCCTCGTCGATCTCGCTCGCGAAGTCGACCAGGTAGGCCTCGCGGGAGCCCGCCAGCTTGGCGACCTCCACCAGGCGCTTGGAGTTGGAGGAGTTGCGGGAGCCGACGACGATGACCAGCTCGGCCTCGGCGCCCATCTGCTTCACCGCGAGCTGGCGGTTCTGCGTCGCGTAGCAGATGTCGTCGCTGGGCGGGGAGATGAGCTGCGGGAACTTCTCCTTGAGCGCGTCGACGGTCTCCATGGTCTCGTCGACGGACAGGGTCGTCTGGGACAGCCAGACCACCTTCGACTCGTCGCGGACCTCGACCTTGGCGACGTCGGCGGGGCCGTCGACGAGCTGGATGTGGTCGGGGGCCTCGCCGGACGTGCCGATGACCTCTTCGTGGCCCTCGTGTCCGATCAGGAGGATGTCGTAGTCCTCGTTCGCGAAGCGGACGGCTTCCTTGTGGACCTTGGTGACCAGCGGGCAGGTGGCGTCGATGGTGGCGAGCTTGCCGCGCGCGGCCTCGTCGTGGACGACGGGGGCGACGCCGTGCGCCGAGAACATGACGATGTTCCCGGGCGGCACCTCCTCCGTGCGCTCGACGAAGATGGCGCCCTTCTTCTCCAGGGTCTGCACGACGTACTTGTTGTGGACGATCTCGTGTCGGACGTACACCGGAGCGCCGTACTGCTCCAGGGCTTTCTCGACGGCGATCACGGCACGGTCGACGCCCGCGCAGTAGCCCCGGGGGGCGGCGAGCAGGACACGGCGGCCAGTCGAAGCAGTCATGCGTCCCATCGTAAGGCCGCGCTCGGCGGGTCAAAGATCGCATGGGCCACGAGACTGGCCGGGAAGTGTGAAGGACGGGGAACGCGCGACGACAGGCGACTGGCGGAGGCATCGATGGCCGAGACCGGCACGGCGAACCGAGCGCCCGAGACGGGCCACGACCTGCGACGCAGCCTCGGCTTCCGGGACCTGGTGGTCTACGGGCTGCTTTTCATCGCCCCCATGGCGCCGGTCGGCGTGTTCGGCACGCTCGACGCCAAGTCGCACGGCGCGGTCGCGCTCGTCTATGTCGTGGCCACGGTGGCGATGGCGTTCACCGCTTTCAGCTACGCGCAGATGGTGCGGGTGGTCCCCCGCGCGGGCTCGGTGTACGCCTACGCGCGCGTGGCGCTCGGCAAGGACGCGGGGTTCGTCGCCGGGTGGATGGCGATGCTGGACTACCTCCTCATCCCGGCGGTGGCCTACCTGTTCTCCGGGATCGCGATGAACGCGCTGGTCCCGGAGGTGTCGCGCTGGGTGTGGACGGCCCTCGCGGTCGTCGTCACGACGCTGCTGAACCTGTGGGGCGTACGGGCCGCGGCCCGGGTCGGGTTCCTGGTGCTGGCGATGGAGATCGTGGTGCTGTTGGTCTTCGTGGTCTCCGCGGTCGTGGTCCTCGCGCGCGACGGCGCCGAACGGGGCTGGCTGTCGCCGCTGTCCGGGGACGGCACGCAGGGGGCGTTCGCGCTGACGGCGGTGATCGGGGCGGTGTCGGTGGCGGTCCTCTCCTACCTGGGCTTCGACGCGATCGCGTCCTTCGCCGAAGAGGTCACCGGCGGCTCGGAGAAGGTGGCCCGGGCGGTGCTGTTCTGTCTGGCGTTGGCGGGTGTGCTGTTCGTGGCGCAGACGTATCTGGTGGCGCTCCTGGAGCCGGTCACCTCCGCCGAACTGGCCGCCGACCCGGGGAAGCAGGGGGCCGCGTTCTACGACGCCGTCGACGTGTCGGTCGGGACCTGGCTGCACGACCTGGTGGCCGTCAGCAAGGCGATCGGCGCGGCGTTCGCGGCTCTGGCGGGACAGGCCGCGGCGGGGCGGCTGCTGTTCGCGATGGGCCGGGACCGGTGTCTGCCGCGCGCGCTGGCGAAGACGGACTCGGGCGTGCCACGGGTGGCGCTGCTGGTCGCGGCCGTGATCACGCTGGTCGCGGCCGTGTGGGCGGCCCGCCGGGACGACGGCATGGACCATCTGGTGTCGGTGGTCGACATCGGCGCGCTGACGGCGTTCACGCTGCTGCACGCGAGCGTGGTGAGCTGGTTCGCGGTACGGCGGGCCGGGGGTCCGGTGAGCTGGTGGCGGCGTGTGGCGATGCCGGTGGTGGGCGCGGTGATCACGATCGCGGTGATCGTGGAGGCGTCGGGGGCGGCGCAGGTGGTGGGGGCGGTGTGGTTCCTGGTGGGGGTGGCGGTGCTGGTCGGGCAGCGAGGGCGGGTGGGCGTCGACGGGTGAGGCCCGGACGCCGAGAAGTCCGCTCCGATGTCGGACCTCTGCGCGCCGCATCGATGTCGGTGCCTGCGGTTACGCTCACCGGCATGGCTGTGAACACGTCCGCGGAATCCCCCATCCCCGTCGGTGAGGTGTCGCGGCTCATCGGGGGCTGGATCGACCGGCTCGGGGCCGTGTGGGTGGAGGGCCAGATCACCCAGCTCTCCCGCCGCCCCGGCGCCGGCGTCGTCTTCCTGACGTTGCGCGACCCGTCGTACGACATCTCCGTGAGCGTCACCTGTTATCGGCAGGTGTTCGACGCGGTCGCCGACGTGGTGAGCGAGGGCGCGCGGGTCGTCGTGCTGGCGAAGCCCGAGTGGTACGCGCCGCGGGGGCAGCTGTCGCTGCGGGCCGCCGAGATAAGGCCCGTGGGGGTCGGTGAACTGCTCGCGCGGCTTGAGCAGTTGAAGAAGGCGCTGGCCGCGGAGGGGCTGTTCGCGGCCGAGCGGAAGAAGCCGCTGCCGTTCCTGCCGCAGCTCATCGGGCTGGTGTGCGGGCGGGCGTCGGCCGCCGAGCGGGACGTGCTGGAGAACGCGCGCCACCGCTGGCCCGCCGTCCGCTTCGAGGTGCGCAACGTGCCCGTGCAGGGTGTGCACGCGGTGCCGCAGGTCGTGCAGGCGGTGAAGGAGCTGGACGAGATCGACGCGGTGGACGTGATCATCGTCGCGCGGGGCGGGGGCAGCGTCGAGGATCTGCTGCCGTTCTCCGACGAGCAGCTCGTCAGGACCGTCGCCGACTGCCGTACGCCGGTCGTCTCCGCGATCGGGCACGAGCCGGACACCCCGCTCCTCGACTACGTCGCCGACCTGCGGGCCTCCACGCCCACCGACGCCGCGAAGAAGGTCGTACCGGACGTGGGCGAGGAGTTCGAGCGGGTGCGGATGCTGCGGGACCGCGCGCGGCGGAGTGTGCGGGGGTTCATCGAGCGCGAGGAGCGGGGGCTGGCGCACGCGCTGGCCCGGCCGGCGATAGAGGACCCGCACCGCATGATCGACGAGCGCGCCGACCAGGTGGCCTCCTTGGTCGACCGGACCCGGCGCTGCCTCGGGCACCACCTCGACCGTGCCGAGTCCGAGCTGACGCACACGCACGCGCGCGTGGTGGCGCTGTCGCCCGCGGCGACCCTGAAGCGCGGGTACGCGGTCCTGCAGAAGGCCGACGGCCATGTCGTGCGCGACCCGGAGGAGGTCACGGGCGACGAGGTGCTGCGGGCGCGGGTGGCCGAGGGTGAGTTCAGTGTCCGAGTCGACTCTTAGGGTGGGCGCATGACCAGCAGCAAGGTGGATGAGGCGCTCGGCTACGAGCAGGCGCGGGACGAGCTGATCGACGTCGTACGACGGCTGGAGGCGGGCGGTACGACGCTGGAGGAGTCCCTCGCGCTCTGGGAGCGGGGCGAGGAGCTGGCCAAGGTGTGCCGGCGGTGGCTGGAGGGGGCGCGGGCGCGGCTGGACGCGGCGCTGGCGGAGGAAGAGGAAGCCGAGGACCAGGAAGCCGGCGAGTAGTCGACAGACCGGTCGCTGTGAAGCGGATCACTACGCCCCGCTTTTTGTTGAACCTTGAAATTTACTGGCGTACGGTCATCCCTGTCAGCCGAAACGGACCGCGGTCCGGTAACGGACCCAGGCTACAGCCGAGGAAACCCCCGTATGTCTCTCGTTCTTGACCCCACCGCCCAGGACCTGCTGTTCCGCGAGGCCCACACCGCGAACACCTTCACCGACGAGCCGGTGACGGACGAGCAGGTCCAGGCGATCTACGACCTGGTCAAGTTCGGCCCCACCGCCTTCAACCAGACCCCGCTGCGCATCACCCTGGTCCGCTCCGCCGAGGCCCGCGAGCGCCTGGTGCAGCACATGGCCGAGGGCAACCAGCCCAAGACGGCCACCGCCCCGCTGGTCGCGATCCTCTCCGCGGACAACGAGTTCCACGAGGAGCTGCCGGCCCTCTTCCCGGCCTTCCCGCAGGCCAAGGACCTCTTCTTCAGCGAGCGCCCGGCCCGTGAGTCCGCCGCCCGCATCAACGCCGCCCTCCAGGCCGCGTACTTCATCATCGGCATCCGCGCGGCCGGCCTCGCCGCCGGCCCGATGACCGGCCTCGACTTCGAGGGCGTCCGCAAGGAGTTCCTCGACGACGACCACACCCCGCTGATGGTCATCAACATCGGCAAGCCGGGCGAGAACGCCTCGTACCCGCGCTCGCCGCGCCTCGCCTACGACGAGGTCGTCACGACGGTCTGACCCACCTGGACATGAGAAGGGCCCCCGGCTTGCGATGCCGGGGGCCCTTCCTCTGTCTCATGCGCGTCGGGTCACTTGTCCTTCAGCGCCTTCGCCAGCTGCGCCAGCTGGTCCCAGCCGCCGGTGCCTGCCAGGACGGTCGTCGCGCCCTCGCCCTTGTGCACGAGCGCGTCGTAGCGGCCGCCGTCGTAGCGGATCCAGGTGCGGCCGCCGATCTTCGCGGTGGTCTCCGTCTCCTCGCCGCCCTGGCTGGCGCTGTCGATGAACGCCTCCGCCTTCTGCGTCGCCGACTGCTCGATCTGGGCGTACTCACCGCCCGGGGTGGAGAAGCCCAGGTGCCAGGACTCGGCGTCGGCGCCGTCGTACCGGACCGAGGTCGCCTTCCAGTCGCCGGACAGGCCCTGGGGCGCGAGCACCGGGTACGAGGCCGCGCGGCGCGCCGTGAGCAGCTCGACGCGGTAGTCGACCTGCTTCACCTCGGGATCGGAGTCGTCGTGCGGGATGAACAGGTAGATGACCCCCGCCATGAGACCGATCAGGCCCAGGGAGAGCACCATGTCCCGGACCGTCTTCTGCTTGCCGCTCTTGCCATACGAACCTGCCACGCCCCCTATCGTCGCAGGTGCCCGGCCCGCTCATCCGTGGGGTCCCCTGCTCATTTTGTCGGACTGACGATAGAGTCGAGGATCGAACCCTCATCCGGCCGTCGTCGTATCAGAAAGGTGCGCCTCGATGACCGAGCATCATCATCTGCCGTCCGAGCTCGAAGTCCCCAGTGAAGCCCCCGACCGCAACCTCGCCCTGGAACTCGTCCGGGTGACCGAAGCCGCCGCGATGGCCGCGGGCCGCTGGGTCGGGCGCGGCGACAAGAACGGCGCCGACGGCGTCGCGGTGCGCGCCATGCGGACCCTCGTCTCCACCGTGTCGATGAACGGCGTGGTCGTCATCGGCGAGGGCGAGAAGGACGAGGCGCCGATGCTCTTCAACGGGGAGCGGGTCGGTGACGGCACCGGTCCCGAGTGCGACATCGCCGTCGACCCGATCGACGGTACGACGCTGACGGCCAAGGGCATGCCGAACGCGATCTCCGTGCTGGCCGCGGCCGACCGGGGGTCGATGTTCGACCCGTCCGCCGTGTTCTACATGGACAAGCTGGTCACCGGTCCCGAGGCCGCCGACTTCGTCGACATCAACGCGCCGGTGTCCGTGAACATCCGGCGGGTCGCGAAGGCGAAGCGGTCCACGCCGGAGGACGTGACGGTGGTCATCCTCGACCGGCCGCGGCACGAGGGGATCATCAAGGAGATCCGGGAGGCCGGCGCGCGGATCAAGCTGATCTCCGACGGTGACGTGGCGGGCTCCATCTACGCGCTCCGCGAGGGCACCGGCGTCGACATGCTGCTGGGCATCGGCGGTACGCCGGAGGGGATCATCTCGGCGTGCGCCGTGAAGTGCCTCGGGGGCACGATCCAGGGCAAGCTGTGGCCGAAGGACGACGAGGAGCGGGCGCGGGCGATCGACGCCGGGCACGATCTCGACCGGGTGCTGATGACCGACGACCTGGTCTCCGGGGACAACGTGTTCTTCGTCGCCACCGGGATCACGGACGGGGAGCTGCTGCGGGGTGTCCGGTACCGGTCGGAGACCGCCACGACCGACTCGATCGTGATGCGGTCGAAGTCGGGGACGGTACGCAGGATCGATTCCGAGCACCGGCTGAGCAAGCTGCGGGCTTACAGCGCGATCGACTTCGACCGGGCGAAGTAGGGAGACGGCGCCTACGGGTTCGGGAGTTGTGTGCGTCGGCGGCTGCGAGTGTGTTGTGGCTGGTCGCGCCCACGCGGCGGAGCCGCACATTGATACAGCCCCGCGCCCCTGAAGGGCGTTGCAGGCCCGGTGACAGCAAAGGGCGCCCCCGGTGCGGTGGGGGCGCCCTTTCGCCTGTGCCGGCTGTCTAGCCTGCCTGCGCTATGCGGTCCGTCGTCCTGGCCGCCTTCTTCAGTTCCATGTCGCGGCGGCGGCGCCGGGCCAGGACCACTCGGCGTTCCGCGGCTGTCAGGCCGCCCCAGACGCCGTAGGGCTCGGGTTGCAGAAGGGCGTGCTCGCGGCACTCGACCATGACGGGACAGCGGGCGCAGACCCGCTTCGCGGCCTCTTCGCGGGAGAGGCGCGCCGCGGTGGGTTCTTTGGAGGGGGCGAAGAACAGGCCGGCCTCGTCGCGGCGGCACACCGCCTCGGTGTGCCATGGTGCGTCTTGGTCCCTGTCTCGCACTGGCACCCGCTGAGCCGGAACAACAGCTACCTGCAGGGACGAATGCGGCGGTTGCAGCACGGTCTACTCCTGACGACGGCTTCGCGAGCGAGAGACGATGCAGCAAGGCCTACCCGTTGTACGCGTGCCTATGCACTGAGTTCCGAACCGCTGGATTCCGGGTGGTGCCGCGCGGGACTGTGAGTGGGCTGTGAGTGGACCGATTCCCCTCGGGCGGCGCCGAATTCGGTGGCGGATTCACAACCGTCAACGGTCCAGGTGTTTGCGCAAACTCCTGTCGACCTTGTCCTGGACGCGGTCGAGAATGTCCGCGACGAGCTTGCCGCGCCGGGGCCTGCCCTCGATGTTGCCGAGGACGGCCCAGCCGTCCACGTAGACCACCGGGGCCGCGGGGTCGGCCGCGTCGAGGGTGTGCACCTCGAAGTTGCCGAGCACGCCGCCGCCGGTGCCGCGCAGCGACGCGTTCTCCGGGACGCGGACCTCGATGCTGCCGAAGACCGAGATCGCCTTGACCAGGACCTGCTGGTACTCGAAGAGGGCCTCGCTGAGATCGATCTCGACGCTGCCGAAGATCGCGTACGCGTGGATACGGCGGCCCGCGCGCCAACGGCCCTTGCGGACGGCGCTGCTGAACACCGCGACCACGTTCTCGTCGGGCTCGACCGGGACGGCGCCCGCGGTCGGGCGGTTCGGGGCCACGGCGTATGTCGTCGCCGTCTCCCGGCGGGCGTGCGCGGCCGGCAGGTCCTGGATGAAGACGTCCAGCTCACCCACGGTCTTGGCGGCCAGCACGCCCTCGACCCGCTCGGCGTGCTCGTCGGCGGTGAGGCGGCCCTCGGCGAGCGCCTCGCGCAGGATGTCCGCGACGCGGTCACGGTCGGCGTCGGACGCGCGCAGGTCGGCGGAGACGGGCGGGGTCGGCTTCTGCAGGTCCTGCTTCTGAAGGTCCACGGCAGCAGCGTACCCAAACGCGATAGATCGCGACTAGGCCCTGTGGAAAACCTTGGCCTGCGGCAAAACGGGTGGCGGCGAACTGAGCCTTACCTCACAAGCTTGTCGCCTTGGACAGGTTCTAGGCTGGTGAGGCCTGCCAACGGAGGCCGGCCGCCGTCGTTCGAGTGAGGAATGGGCTGAGATGCCTGAGTTCGCGTACACCGATCTGCTCCCCATGGGAGAGGACACCACCCCCTACCGGCTGGTGACCTCCGAGGGTGTCTCCACCTTCGAGGCCGACGGGCGCACGTTCCTCAAGGTCGAGCCGGAGGCGCTGCGCAAGCTCGCCGAAGAGGCCATCCACGACATCCAGCACTACCTGCGCCCGGCCCACCTGGCCCAGCTGCGCCGGATCATCGACGACCCCGAGGCGTCGAGCAACGACAAGTTCGTGGCGCTCGACCTGCTGAAGAACGCGAACATCGCGGCGGCGGGCGTCCTGCCGATGTGCCAGGACACCGGTACGGCGATCGTGATGGGCAAGCGCGGCCAGAACGTCCTCACCGAGGGCGGTGACGAGGCGGCCCTGTCGAAGGGCATCTACGACGCCTACCTGAACCTCAACCTGCGCTACTCGCAGATGGCCCCGCTGACCATGTGGGACGAGAAGAACACGGGCTCGAACCTCCCGGCGCAGATCGAGCTGTACGCCACCGACGGCGGCGCCTACAAGTTCCTGTTCATGGCGAAGGGCGGCGGCAGCGCCAACAAGTCCTTCCTCTACCAGGAGACGAAGGCCGTCCTGAACGAGGCCTCCATGATGAAGTTCCTGGAGGAGAAGATCCGTTCGCTGGGCACGGCCGCCTGCCCGCCGTACCACCTGGCGATCGTGGTCGGCGGTACGTCCGCCGAGTACGCGCTCAAGACCGCGAAGTACGCCTCCGCGCACTACCTGGACGAGATCCCGGCCGAGGGCTCGGAGCTGGGACACGGCTTCCGGGACAAGGAGCTGGAGGAGAAGGTCTTCGAGCTGACCCAGAAGATCGGGATCGGGGCGCAGTTCGGCGGCAAGTACTTCTGCCACGACGTCCGGGTGGTCCGCCTCCCCCGGCACGGCGCGTCCTGCCCGGTCGCGATCGCCGTCTCCTGCTCCGCCGACCGTCAGGCGGTCGCGAAGATCACGGCCGAGGGTGTCTTCCTGGAGCAGCTGGAGACGGACCCGGCGCGGTTCCTGCCGGAGACGACGGACGAGCACCTGGACGAGGCCGGTGACGTCGTCAAGATCGACCTCAACCAGCCGATGGAGTCGATCCTCGCCGAGCTGACGAAGTACCCGGTCAAGACCCGCCTCTCGCTCTCCGGCCCGCTGGTCGTCGCCCGTGACATCGCGCACGCCAAGATCAAGGAGCGGCTCGACGCGGGCGAGGAGATGCCGCAGTACCTGAAGGACCACCCGGTCTACTACGCCGGACCCGCCAAGACGCCCGAGGGCTACGCCTCCGGCTCCTTCGGTCCGACGACGGCCGGCCGTATGGACTCCTACGTCGAGCAGTTCCAGGCGGCGGGCGGCTCGAAGGTCATGCTGGCCAAGGGCAACCGGTCCGCCCAGGTCACCAACGCCTGCGAGGCGCACGGCGGCTTCTACCTCGGCTCCATCGGCGGCCCCGCCGCCCGCCTCGCCCAGGACTGCATCAAGAAGGTCGAGGTCGTCGAGTACGAGGAGCTCGGCATGGAGGCGGTCTGGAAGATCGAGGTCGAGGACTTCCCGGCGTTCATCGTGGTCGACGACAAGGGCAACGACTTCTTCCAGGACCCGGCGCCCGCGCCGACGTTCACGACGATTCCGGTGCGGGGGCCTGGGCTGGCGTAATGGCTCCCGGCGTACGGGACCGAACGTACGCAGGAAATCGGCCCGGGCGGCGGCTCAGTCGCCCAGGTCGAAGTCCAGGCGCTGGTAGTCCCCGTCGTCCGTGAAGTGGATCTGGCCGCTCGCGCCGCGGTAGTCGTCGGTGCCGCCGGTGATGGACGCGACGAAGTTGTCCGGCCCCGCCGACTCGTCCAGGGGCACCGTGAGGAGCACCTGGGCGGTGAGCTGGCCGCCGGACAGGACGAAGGTGCCGACGCACTGGATGTCCATGGGGTCGCCCGCGCGGAGGACCGTGCAGGCGGCGCCGTCCCGGCCGACCTTGTCGCCACCCTTGTGCTGATAGAGGTCGTCGGCGGAGGCGAAGGCGTCACCGGCCTTGGGGGCCTGCTGATCGCCCTGGCCCTCCTCGTCGCCGGGCACTTCCTTGGCGTAGAGCGTGAAATCGCCGTCGGCGGCCGAGACGGGGGCGGCGGTGGTGAGGGCGGCGGCCGCAGCCATACCGGCGGCCCCGAGCGCGCCGTACATCCTGATCCTGCGCCTGCGGAGCATGGCTTGCCTCCTGGGGTGACGAGCCCCCCTTGCGGGTCCCCCCGTCCCCCGTCCCCCCATTGTCCGGCGATCACCCGCCGCCCGCCCGGCGGGCCTCGGCTCCGTTCGGCCCTGTCCCGGAACATCGTGGGGCCCCCGATCGCTGTACCCGGCATGAGCGAATACCGCATCGAGCACGACTCCATGGGCGAGGTCCGCGTCCCCGTCGACGCCAAGTGGCGGGCGCAGACGCAACGGGCCGTCGAGAACTTCCCCATCTCCGGGCAGCGCATCGAGCGGGCGCACATCGAGGCGCTCGCGCGGATCAAGGGGGCCGCCGCGAAGGTGAACGCGCGGCTGGGAGTGCTCGACAAGGATGTCGCCGAGGCGATCCAGGAGGCGGCCGAGGAGGTCGCCCGCGGGGACTGGGACGAGCATTTCCCCATCGACGTGTTCCAGACCGGGTCCGGCACCTCGTCCAACATGAACACCAACGAGGTCATCGCCACGCTCGCCACCGAGCGGCTGGGCCGGGACGTGCATCCCAACGACCATGTCAACGCCTCGCAGTCGTCCAACGACGTCTTCCCGTCCTCCATCCACATCGCCGCCACCGCCGCCGTCACGCGCGATCTCATCCCGGCGCTGGAGCATCTCGCCGACTCCCTAGGGCGTAAGTCGCAGGAGTTCGGCGACGTCGTGAAGTCCGGGCGGACCCATCTCATGGACGCCACGCCCGTGACCCTGGGGCAGGAGTTCGGCGGGTACGCCGCCCAGGTGCGGTACGGCGTGGAGCGGCTCTACGCGTCCCTTCCCCGGCTCGCCGAGCTGCCGCTGGGCGGGACCGCCGTCGGGACCGGCATCAACACGCCGCCCGGCTTCTCCGCCGCCGTCATCGAGGAGGTCGCCCACGTCACCGGGCTGCCGCTGACCGAGGCCCGCGACCACTTCGAGGCGCAGGGCGCGCGGGACGGGATCGTCGAGACCAGCGGGCAGCTGCGGACCATCGCGGTCGGGCTGACGAAGATCGCCAATGATCTGCGGTGGATGGCCTCGGGGCCGCGGACGGGGCTCGCCGAGATCTCGCTGCCCGATCTTCAGCCGGGGTCCTCGATCATGCCGGGCAAGGTCAACCCGGTCATCCCGGAGGCCGTGCTGATGGTGGCCGCGCAGGTCGTCGGCAACGACGCCACCGTCGCCACCGCCGGCGCCGCCGGGAACTTCGAGCTCAACGTGATGCTGCCGGTCATCGCGAAGAACGTGCTGGAGTCCGTACGGCTGCTCGCCAACGTGTCCCGGTTGCTCGCCGACCGGACCGTCGACGGGATCGTCGCGCACCGCGAACGCGCGCGTGAGTACGCCGAGTCGTCACCCTCCGTCGTCACCCCGCTCAACAAGTACATCGGGTACGAGGAGGCCGCCAAGGTCGCCAAGAAGGCGCTCGCGGAACGCAGGACCATTCGTCAAGTCGTCCTGGAGGGCGGGTACGTGGAGCGTGGAGATCTCACCCTCGAACAGCTCGACGAGGCGCTGGATGTCCTGCGGATGACGCATCCGTAACAACAATCGCCGCCCGGGAGAACCGTGACGCGTGCCGCAGCGTCGTATGCCCATGGCACCTAATATCTGTGCATGGCAGAGGGTGGAGCGGTGAGAGCGGCGGAAGCGGGTACGGCGGCGTCCTTCTGGGAGCCCGGGAGTCAGATCCTGTGGCGCTACCGGGAGAACGGCGGCGAGCGCTTCCACATCGCACGCCCTGTGACCGTCGTGCGGGACGACCGCGAGCTGCTCGCCGTGTGGATGGCGCCGGGCACCGAGTGCGTGAAGCCGGTGCTCGCCGACGGCACGCCCGTGCACGCGGAGCCGCTGGAGACGCGGTACACCAAGCCCCGTACCGTCCAGCGCGACCGCTGGTTCGGTACGGGCGTGCTGAAGCTGGCCCGGCCCGGCGAGCCCTGGTCGGTGTGGCTGTTCTGGGAGCCGGGCTGGCGGTTCAAGAACTGGTACGTGAATCTCGAGACGCCGCTGACGCGTTGGGACGGCGGGGTCGACTCCGAGGACCACTTCCTCGACATCTCCGTCCATCCGGACCGCAGTTGGCACTGGCGCGACGAGGACGAGTTCGCGCAGGCCCAGCGGGACGGCCTGATGGACGCCGAGCAGGCCGAAAAGGTCCTGGCGGCGGGCCGGTCCGCGGTGGAGGTGATCCGCGCCTGGGGCCGGCCGTACGCGGACGGCTGGCAGCACTGGCGCCCGGATCCGTCCTGGGCCGTACCGTTGCTCCCGGAAGACTGGGACCGTACGCCCGCGCACGTGTCCTCATGAGACCCTTGATGCGCCCCCGGGCAACAAACGTAGGATCGTCCTCCGCAAGAGCGCGCGGCGGCAACTACCGGAGCGCGCACTGAGCTTGACCATTCGTCACCGAGGGGCGGCAGGACGTGATCGAGGCGTACGAGGGCAACACGGGCGCGGTCGGACGGTCCGGCCGTGGCACAGGAACTGCCTCTGACCACGCGGGAATTCCGTTCCTGGGGCAGGCAATCCGGGTATCGGCATTTCTGCGGGACGAACTGCACGCGCGGCGCGCAGCCCCCAACGGACGGAATCGACACGCGTGACGGAGCAGCCCACCTCCTTCGAGCGCCCCCAGACGGGCGCCGACCCCGCGGACCCCCGCGGGGCGCTCCTGCGTGCCTCCACGCCCCCGTACAACGCCTTACCGGTACAAGCCCGCGCCGGCGAGACGCCTGCTCCCGGATCCGACATGACCACACCGCCGCCCGGCAGCGACCCCGAGCACTCCCAGCCCACGGTCGCCGCCGAGCCCGACACCCACCGACCGAGGCCCGTGTCCGAGCTGCCCGACGTGATCCCGGCCCAGACCGGAGGCGACTCCGCTTCCGGTGAGCGGCGTACCGGACAGGGCCTGCCGCCCGGCCGGCCCACGCCGATGCGACGGGACGGGGACCGGCTGCGCTTCGTGGGCGCGGCGACCCGGCGGATCGCCCGCGGCATCGACCTCGACGAGATCGTGATGGGGCTGTGCCGGGCGACCGTGCCGACGTTCTCCGACGCGATCCTGGTCTATCTGCGCGACCCGCTGCCGGTCGGCGACGAGCGGCCCACCGGCCCGCTGGTGCTGCGGCTGCGCCGCACGGACCGTATCCCGGAGGAGCGGGACACCGAGGGCGGTTTCGTCTCGTCGGCGCTCCAGCCGGAGCCGACGGAGCTGACCGAGCTGTCGGCCGTGACCGCCGAGCTGTGCGAGGTGCGGACGGGAGGTGCGCTCGCCGAGGTGCTGCGGGGTGTACGCCCGGTCTTCACGGACTCTCCCGCGGCCCGCGCCGCACTGCCCGAACTGCTCGGTGAGGGCGGCGAGTTGATCGTGCCCGCCGGTCAGCGGGCGATCCTCGCCCCGCTGCGCGGCCGGCGCCGGGTGATCGGCGCCGCGCTGTTCCTGCGCCGCCCGGACCGCATCGCGTTCGAGCCGGACGACCTCCTGGTCGCCGCCCAGCTCGCCACGCACAGCGCGCTGGGCATCGACAAGGCGGTGCTGTACGGCCGTGAGGCCTACATCGCCGACGAACTCCAGCGCACGATGCTGCCGGAGACCCTCCCGCGCCCCACCGGCGTCCGGCTGGCCTCGCGCTATCTGCCGGCCGCCGAGACCGCACGCGTGGGCGGCGACTGGTACGACGCCATCCCGCTGCCGGGCAGCCGTGTGGCGCTGGTCGTCGGTGACGTGATGGGTCACTCCATGACCTCGGCCGCGATCATGGGCCAGCTGCGGACCACCGCCCAGACGCTGGCCGGGCTCGACCTGCCTCCGCAGGAGGTGCTGCACCACCTCGACGAACAGGCGCAGCGGCTCGGCACGGACCGGATGGCGACCTGCCTGTACGCGGTCTACGACCCGGTCTCGCACCGGATCACCATCGCCAACGCCGGCCATCCACCGCCGGTCCTGCTCCACCTCGGGGGCCGGGCCGAGGTGCTGCGGGTGCCTCCGGGCGCGCCGATCGGCGTCGGCGGTGTCGACTTCGAGGCCGTGGAGCTGGACGCCCCGGCCGGAGCGACCCTTCTCCTCTACACGGACGGGCTCGTCGAGTCCCGACTGCGGGACGTGTGGACCGGCATAGAGCAGCTGCGCGAGAAGCTCGCCGCGACCGCGCAGCTGACCGGCCCCGATCATCCGCCGCCGCTGGAGGCCCTCTGCGACGAGGTGCTCGACATGCTCGGCCCCGGCGACCGGGACGACGACATCGCGCTGCTCGCCGCCCGCTTCGACGGGATCGCGCCCAGCGACGTGGCGTACTGGTTCCTGGAGCCGGAGGACGCGGCACCGGGCCGTGCCCGGCGACTGGCCCGGCGGGCCCTGTCGCGCTGGGGCCTGGAGGAGATGAGCGACTCGGTGGAGCTGCTGGTCAGCGAGGTCGTCACCAACGCGGTGCGCTACACCTCGCGGCCCGTGACGCTGCGGCTGCTGCGGACCGATGTGCTGCGCTGCGAGGTCGGCGACGACGTGCCCCAGCTGCCCCGGCTGCGGCAGGCGCGGGCCACGGACGAGGGCGGCCGCGGCCTGTACCTCGTCAACCGGCTGGCGCGGCGGTGGGGGGCGACCCGGCTGAGCACCGGGAAGGTCGTCTGGTTCGAGCTGAACCGAGGCGGCTAGGGCCCGCGGACACAGAGAGAGGGCGCCCGGTTTCCACCGGGCGCCCTCTCTCTGTGTCTACTGTCCGTCCCCCGGATTCACCGGGTCCTCCGGAAGGCCCGTCGGCGGCCTCGTCGTCGGCGTCTGGGTCGGAGTCTGCGTGGGCGTCTGGGTCGGCGTCTGGGTGGGCGTCTGCGTAGGAGTCTGCGTCGGGGGCTCCGTCGTCGGCTCCTGCGTCGTCGGCTCCTCGGTCGGCGTCTGCGTCGCCGACTGGGTGGGCGACGGCGTCCAGGACGGCTCGACCGCCGCACCCTGGTCGGTGTCCAGGTCGAACTCGGCGGACGTGGACGTCACGCCGAACATGTACGCCGCCCAGATCTGCGCCGGGAAGCCACCGCCGTTGACGCGGTCGAAGCCGCCGGCGCCGTACATCTTGGCCTGGCCCGGCTTGGCGTGGTTCTCGCCGAACAGGCCGACCGAGGTGACCAGGTCGGGGGTGTAGCCGGTGAACCAGGCCGACTTGTTGTCGTCGGACGTACCCGTCTTGCCCGCGACCTCCTGGCCGTCGCGCAGCGGGTTGTCGCGGACGGACGTCTTGGCCGTACCGTCGTCGACCACGCCGGTCAGCACCGAGGTCACCGTGTCGGCGGTCTCGCGGCTGATGACCTGCTCGCCGATCGGGTCCGGCATGTCGACCTTGCTGCCGTTGCGCTCGGCCGACTTGATGATGGTCGGGGTGACCTTCTTGCCGTGGTTGTCCAGGGTGGCGTAGACGGAGGCCATCTGGATCGGGCTCGCGCCCATGGTGCCGAGGGTGTAGGCGGGCAGCGCCTTCAGTTCGCCGGTGTCCATGCCGAGCTTGTCGGCGGTGTCCAGGACCTTGTCCATGCCGACGTCGACGCCCATCTGCGCGAAGACGGAGTTGATGGACTTGTTCATCGCCGTCTGGACGGTGACGTCGCCGTAGTCGGTGTCGTCCTCGTTCTCCGGGGCGAAGGCGATGTCGCTGCCCTTGACGGGCCGCTTGCTCGTGCCGTCGTAGACCGTGCTGGCGCCGATCTCCTTGCCGTCCTGGGTCTTGGCGCCCTCCTCCAGGGCGGCGGCCAGGATGACCGGCTTGAACGTCGACGCGGGCTGGTAGTCCTCGCGGTTGGCGTTGTTGTAGTCGTGCTTGATGTAGTCCACGCCGCCGTAGAGGGCGACGATCTTCCCCGTCTTGGGGTCGACGGAGACGGCGCCGGCCTGGATGTCCTTGTCGACCTTGCGCTTCTTCGGGTCGAGCTTGTCGGTCAGCTGGGACTTGACGGCCTTCTCCAGCTGGGCCTGCTTCTTCTTGTCGATGTTCAGGGTGATGGTCCAGCCACCCTTGTCGACCTGCGCCTGCGCCTCGTCCTCGGTGAGACCGTCCTGCTTCACCAGCTGCGCGACGAGCTGCTGCTTGGCGAGCTTGACGAAGTAGCCCTTCTGCCCCTTGAGCCCGGCCTCGGCCCGCTGCTTCTTCGGGACCGGGAACTCCATGGACGCGCGCTTTCCGGCGTCCAGCCAGCCCTCCTCGACCATGTTGTCGAGGACGTAGTTCCAGCGCGCCTTGACCAGCCTCTTGCCGGTGTCCGAGGCGACCGCCCAGTCGTACTGGCTCGGCGCCTGGAGCAGCGCGGCGAGATACGCGCCCTGCTCGACGCTGAGCTTGTCGGCGTCGACGCGGTAATAGGCCTGGGCGGCGGCCTGGATGCCGCTGGCGCCGCGGCCGTAGTAGCTGGTGTTGATGTAGCCCTCGAGGATCTCGTCCTTGGACTTCTGGCGGTCCACCTTGAGCGAGATCACCAGCTCCCGGAGCTTGCGGGTGACCGTCTGGTCCGGGGTCAGGTAGTAGTTCTTGACGTACTGCTGGGTGATCGTCGAACCACCCTGCTTGCCCTTGCCGGACAGCGTGTTGAGCAGACCGCGGGCGGTGCCCTTCAGGTCGACGCCGGAGTCCTGGTAGAAGGTCTTGTTCTCGGCGGCGACGAACGTGAGCTGGACCTTCTTGGGGATCTTGGCGAGCTCCACGTTCTCGCGGTTCACCTTGCCGTCCCGGACCAGGACGTCGCCGTTGCTGTACTTGATGGTGTTGCTCTGGAGCTGGGCGTCGGCGTTCCCCTCGGGGACCTCCACCATCATGTACAGCACGATGAAGGCGCCGATGCCGAGCAGGCAGAAGCCCAGGAACGTGCCCAGGATCTTCTTCCAGGTGAACAGCCTGCGTATGAGGCTCTTCTCGGCGCCGACGCTGCCGCTTGCGGCCGCCCGCGACGAACGGCGCTTGGGCGCGGCGCGTCGACCGCCGCGCTGCCGCGCTCGTCTTTCTTCCGCTCGTCCCATGGGTCCGTTCCGCTCCGCTTCGTTCATGTGTGCTCGTCCGTCACACAGGTTCGCCGCTCAGGTCAGCTCAGAAAACTAACATCGGGAGATACGACAAAGGGCTGTCGATCCGGCCTTTTGCGGACGTGACAATCAGCACCCGCCCCTATGGAACCGACGTGCGACGCGCGTAAAGGGTTGCTCTCGCCGGTAAAAGTGTTATCACTTAGATAGACCGACGCTAGACCGCAGAAGAACCGGGGGAACCCATGACCACGCACGACGCCACCACTGCCGACGTACCCGAGATGCCCGCCCCGCGCGTGCGGGAGTTCGCCGCGCACAGCATCGGCGGCGGACTCGCCCTGCTCCTCGGCCTGCTGGGGCTGTTCGCCGGTGCCGGAATGATTGCCGGCGCTACGGCGGTGTCGGCGACCGGCGGGAAGGCGGCGCTCATCGTCGGCGGCATCCTGATCGGTCTCGCCGCCTTCCTCGCCATGTGCGGGCTGAACACGGTGGCGCCGGGCGAGGCGCGGGTCGTGCAGCTCTTCGGGCGGTACCGGGGGACGATCCGGCAGGACGGCCTGCGCTGGGTGAACCCCTTCACCTCGCGCACCAAGATCTCCACCCGGGTCCGCAACCACGAGACGGCGGTCCTGAAGGTCAACGACGCCTACGGCAACCCGATCGAGCTCGCCGCGGTCGTGGTGTGGCGGGTCGAGGACACCGCGCAGGCCACCTTCGAGGTCGACGACTACATCGAGTTCGTGTCGACCCAGACTGAGGCGGCCGTGCGGCACATCGCCATCGAGTACCCCTACGACGCCCACGAGGAGGGCGGCCTCTCGCTGCGCGGCAACGCCGAGGAGATCACCGAGAAGCTCGCCCTCGAACTCCACGCGCGCGTGGAGGCGGCCGGTGTCGAGATCATCGAGTCCCGCTTCACGCATCTCGCCTACGCTCCTGAGATCGCCTCGGCGATGCTCCAGCGGCAGCAGGCCGGCGCGATCGTCGCGGCGCGCCGGCAGATCGTGGACGGCGCGGTGGGCATGGTGGAGGCGGCGCTCGCCCGGATCAGCGAGCAGGACATCGTCGAGCTGGACGACGAACGGAAGGCGGCCATGGTCTCCAACCTGATGGTGGTGCTGTGCGGGGACCGCGCGGCCCAGCCCGTCCTCAACACCGGGACGCTCTACCAGTGACCGATCCCCAGGAGGAGTCCACGCCGAAGGCTCGGCGGCCGCAGCAGCGCAAGCAGGTGCTGCTGCGGCTGGACCCGTCGGTGTACGAGGCGCTGGCCCGGTGGGCCGGGGACGAGCTCAGGTCGGCGAATGCGCAGATCGAGTTCCTGCTGCGCAAGGCTCTCGCGGACGCCGGCCGACTGCCGGGCGAGGCCAAGCCGATCCCTCGCCGGGGGCGTCCGCCGACGCAGTAGCAGAACCGTGACAATCGGCTCTCACCTGCACCTTCACCCCTCGCACAGCCATCTACACACTCTGCGTATACACACCGGGTATACGCCGTGTGTACAGTCCTCCCCATGTCCATCGGTCACACCCTCCTGGGACTCCTGGAGTCCGGGCCCCGCCACGGCTACGACCTGAAGCGGGCCTTCGACGAGAAGTTCGGTCACGACCGGCCGCTGCACTACGGCCAGGTCTACTCGACGATGTCGCGGCTGCTGAAGAACGGCCTCGTCGAGGTCGACGGCATCGAGCCCGGCGGCGGGCCCGAGCGCAAGCGGTACGCGATCACCGAAGCCGGCATCACCGACGTACAGCAGTGGCTCGCCACGCCCGAGAAGCCCGAGCCGTATCTGCAGTCGACGCTCTACACCAAGGTCGTCCTCGCCCTGCTCACGCACCGGAACGCGGCCGACATCCTCGACTCCCAGCGTTCGGAGCATCTGCGCATGATGCGGATCCTCACCGACCGCAAGCGGAAGGGCGATCTCGCGGACCAGCTCATCTGCGACCACGCCCTGTTCCATCTCGAAGCCGATCTGCGCTGGCTGGAGCTGACCGCCGCGCGCCTCGACAAGCTCGCCCAGGTGGTGACCCAGTGACTCCTGCCGGTTCCCTGCTCGTGGCCGACGGCCTGCACAAGGCGTACGGCCCGACCGTGGCGCTCGACGGCGCCGAGTTCTCCATCCACCCCGGCGAGGTCGTCGCCGTGATGGGCCCCTCCGGGTCCGGCAAGTCGACGCTGCTGCACTGTCTCGCCGGGATCGTGACGCCCGACGCGGGCTCGATCATGTACAACGGGCACGAGATGGCGACGATGAACGACGCCCAGCGCAGCGCTCTGCGGCGCTCGGAGTTCGGGTTCGTCTTCCAGTTCGGGCAGCTCGTCCCCGAGTTGACCTGCGTGGAGAACGTCGCGCTGCCGCTGCGGCTCAACGGCACCTCCCGCAAGGAGGCCGAGAAGACCGCGCTGGGCTGGATGGAACGGCTCGAGGTCGACGACCTGAAGAAGAAGCGGCCCGGTGAGGTCTCCGGCGGTCAGGGCCAACGCGTCGCCGTGGCCCGGGCGTTGGTGACGAACCCGCGCGTGCTGTTCGCCGACGAGCCGACCGGCGCGCTCGACTCGCTCAACGGTGAGCGGGTGATGGACCTGCTCACCGACGCCGCCCGGTCCACCAACGCCGCCGTCGTCCTCGTCACGCACGAGGCACGGGTGGCCGCCTACTCGGATCGCGAGATCGTCGTACGCGACGGCAAGTCCCGGGACATGGAGCGGGCCGTATGAAGCAGTGGGGGCGGGACCTCGCGATGGGGGTCCGATTCGCGTTCGCGGGGGGACGCGAGGGGTGGATCCGGGTCCTGCTGACGGCCGTGGGAGTGGGACTCGGGGTGGCGTTGCTGCTGCTGACGACCGCGATCCCGAACGCCATGGCGACGCGTGACGAGCGGGAGACGGCGCGCTCCGACATGACGTTCAGCGCGACCCGGATGAAGAAGGCGGACGACACCCTCCTCGTCGGGTACATCACCACGACCTACCACCACAAGAACGTGCGCGGCCGGGAGTTGGAGCCCGAGGGGCCCAAGGCTCCGCTGCCGCCGGGGGTTTCGGCCTTCCCGGCGCCGGGCGAGATGGTGGTCTCACCGGCGTTGAAGAAGTACCTGGAATCCGACGACGGGAAGCTGCTGCGGCAGCGGCTGCCGGACCGGATCGTCGGGACCATCGGGGAGAGCGGGCTGATCGGCTCGGCCGAACTCGCCTTCTACCGTGGTGCCGAGAACCTCGCACCGAAGATCGACGGCGCCAGTGTGGACCGCATCAAGCGGTTCGGCGCCCCGGAGCAGCCCTCGGATCCCCTGGACCCCGTGCTGGTCCTGCTGATCCTGGTCGTCTTCGCGGTGCTGCTGACGCCCGTCGCCGTCTTCATCGCGGCGGCCGTGCGGTTCGGCGGCGAGCGGCGCGACCGGCGGCTCGCCGCGCTCCGGCTGGTCGGCTCCGACGCCCGGATGACCCGGCGGGTCGCGGCGGGCGAGGCGATGGCCGGGGCCCTGGTCGGCCTGGTCCTGGGGGCCGGGTTCTTCCTGATCGGACGCCAGATCGCGGGCTCCGTCGAGGTGTTCGACTACAGCTTCTTCCCGAGCTATCTCAACCCCTCTCCGCTGCTGGCCCTGCTGGTCGCCGTCGCGGTGCCCGCGGCCGCCGTGCTGGTCACGCAGTTCGCGCTGCGCGGGGTCGTCATCGAACCGCTCGGTGTGGTGCGTACGGCCAGGCCCTCGCGCCGCCGGCTGTGGTGGCGGCTGCTGCTGCCGGTGGGCGGGCTCGCGATGCTCTACCCGATGATCGGCCAGGGCCGCGAGAACGGGAACTTCAACCAGTACCTGACCATCGGCGGCGTCATGCTGCTGCTGGTCGGTGTCACCGCGCTGCTGCCCTGGGTCGTCGAGGCCGTGGTGGCCCGGCTCGGCGCGGGCCCGGTGGCCTGGCAACTGGCCGTACGCAGGCTCCAGTTGAGCAGCGGTACGGCGGCCCGCATGGTCAACGGCATCGCGGTGGCGGTGGCCGGCGCGATCGCCCTGCAGATGCTGTTCGCGGGGGTCGACGGCCAGTACACGGAGCGGAAGACGGAGAAGGTCACCGGCATGCAGATCGCCGTGGACGTGCCCTCAGGGAGGCCGGTGGCCCCGGTCAAGGAGAAGTTCGCGGCGACCCGGGGCGTCGAGAACGTCTACGACCTCTCCGAGGGGTACCTCGGCAACACCCGCACCGACCCGCAGAACTTCGCCCCGGTGTCCGTCGGCACCTGCGCGTCCCTGCGCAAGGTGGCGCAGCTGCCCTCCTGCCGGGACGGCGACGTGTTCGTCCTGCGGCCCGGCGACTACGCCTACGACACGAAGAAGATGGTCAAGGGCGGCAGCAAGCTCTGGTTCGACGACTCCGACGACGACAGGACGACGAAGCCGGTCGCCTGGACCGTCCCGGACGGTCTCAAGACCGTTCAGGGCACCGCGGATGCGGACCGGACCGGCCGCGCGGGCTTCCTGATGACGCCCTCGGCGCTGCCCTCCGGAGCCGACCGGCTGCTCACCGGCGAGCTGTATCTGGGGCTCGACAACGCCGTGCCCGACGCCCTGGAGTACGTCCGCAACACCGGGGCGACCATCGACCCGTACAACGAGCCCATCGAGTTCGTCTCCAGCGTGCGCGACAAGAACTACGCCGCCATCCGCGGCGGCCTGTTCATCGGCGCCACCTGCGTGCTGCTGCTGATCGGCGCGAGCCTGCTGGTCTCCCAGCTGGAGCAGCTGCGGGAACGCAAGAAGCTGCTGTCGTCGCTGATCGCCTTCGGCACCCGGCGCTCCACGCTGAGCCTGTCGGTGCTGTGGCAGACGGCGATCCCGATCGGCCTCGGGCTGGTGCTGGCCGCGACGGTGGGGCTGACGCTCGGCGTGGTCCTGCTGAAGATGACGGACACCCCGGTGTCCGTGGACTGGACGAGCGTGCTGCAGATGACGGGCGCGGGCGCCGGGGTCGTCCTCGCCGTCACCCTGCTCAGCCTGCCGCCGCTGCTGCGGCTGATGCGGCCGGACGGTCTGCGTACGGAGTGAAGTGAGGCAAGGGGCCCTTCCGACCGGGAGGGCCCCTTTCGCACGTTCAGAGGCTGTACTCCCGCACCACCCGCCTGACCTGGGCGAACAGCATGCCCACATTGACCGACTTACGGCACACCACCACGGCCACCACGTCCTGCTGCTCGGTCAGCCGCACGAACAGGTGGGTGAGGTTCTCGCTGTTGACGAGGATCTCCTGGAAGAAGTGGTTGTCGCTGCTGCTCCCGCGCCGCTCCTTGAAGACGTCCTCGATCATCACGACCGTGCGGCCCTGGAACAGGTCGAGGGTCGCGCCCGCCAGCAGGTCCAGGACCTCGGGCGGGTGGTTGTCGACGGTCTCGTACGACAGCAGCATGCCCGTGGACATGTCGACGACGCCCGCCGCCACACAGTCCGGGGCGTCGGTGCGGAGAGACTTGACCAGGCCCATCACCTGGTCGGAGAAACCGGGGGTCATACGCTTCGTCGCCATCCCTTCAGACTCCTTCCGCCGCCTTCTCGGTGGGCGCGCTCAGGATCGTGTCGATACGGTCCAGGGCCGGCTGAGTGGCCCGGTGCAGTCCGTCCACGTCCATGCCCTCGTCGCCGATCACGACCATGAGGGCGGTGTCGCCGACGGCGTAGAAGGCGGCACAGCCGTGACTGCCGTAGGTCACCGTGCGGCGCAGGGTGCCGCGGGCGGTGGCGCCGACGGTGCGGCGCGCGAGGCCGAGACCGGCCGCGGCGAGGGCGGCGAGGCCCTCCGGGTCGATCGAGTCGGCGGTGTCGGCCGCGATGAGCAGCCCGTCGGCGGCCGCGACCGCGGTGTCGGTGATACCGGTCACCTGTTCCCGCAGTCCCCGCATTTCCAATGCCAGTGCTTCGCGATCCATGCAATCAACTCCCCTATTTCTGTTCACATCTGGTCGGCTTCTTCATTTCGGGGCTCCGTTTCGCAGGCGGAAGAACCCTTTCCAGCTCGCTCCGTTCCTCTCCGGGGCGAGTGCTTCGGCGATACCACTGGCGCCGGGACGTCTGCGGGGCAGTTCGTCGGGGACGGCGGGCGGTACGGCGCTGACGGGCGGCGGGGCCGCTCGCGATGCGGCCGGCTCCGGTCGCCGCTGCCGGACGCCCTGGCCGTCGGGGGGCGGGCGGACCGGGATGGGGACGGGCGCCTCCGGGCACTCCAGGAGCCCGTCGGCGAGCATGCGGGCCATCTCCACGGCCACCGTGTAGACCCCGCGTCCGGTACGGAAGGCCAGGTCACGGGCGGTGCTGCGGCCGTCGGCCTGGTCGAGCAGGGCGCGTTGCAGCGGGCTGAGCGGGCCGTGGTCCACGCCGGGGACGGGGGTCGGGCGCTCACGGTCGGGGCGCAGCGGGTGCGGCAGGGTGGCGAGGGCGGCGAGCCGGCGGGTGGCGTCCTGGAGCAGCCGTACGCAGGTCTCCCCCACGGCTACGGTGGCGAACGGCTCGGCCTCGACGCGTTCACAGCCGTGCACCCGCCCGGCGACGATCGCGAAGACCGCGTCGTACAGCGCCATCACGCAGACGACCCTGAGCTGGGCGGCTCCGGTGTGGCCGCGGGTGATCAGCCCGGTCGCGGGCCAGCGCTCCCCGCCCGACTCCCGTACCACCTCGGCCCATTGCTCACCGCTGACCCGTCCGGAGCGCAGCAGGAGCGTCTCCGGGCCGGGCGCGCCGGGGCTCTCGGCGCCCACGACCAGCCCGGCCCGCAGATGAAGGGTGCCGCCGGGTGCCCCCGCCACCCGCAGCTGTCCGCTGAACTCCTCGCGCCCGCACCGGTGCAGGGCGTGCGCCAGCAGGTCGTAGCCGACGCGGTCGAGGGAGTACCGCATGCCCGCCATCACTCCCCCTGGCATTTCGCACATACGCCTGGCGCGTAGCACTGAGGGGGTAGGTGTATCAGCCGTAGGGCATATGTCGGGAGGAGTATTCCTACCTGCCTCCACCTGACGGAAATTGAAATCCGGCGCCGCACAATTCGCTTTGTTCGGCGGTCATTTGAACGATTCTCAGGCGAGATTCTCCGGACGACCGAGCACCCGGACGGGCAGCGGCCGCAGCGCTTCCCGCAGGGCGTCGGCCAGTTCGCGGTACTCCGCGCCGCGCGCCGCGCCCGTGCGCAGGGCGAGGGCGACCCGGCGGGCCGGGGCGGGTTCGGCGAAGGAGCCGGTCAGGAGCAGGTCGCTGCGGGAGGTCTCGACCTTGACGGCGGTCCGCGGCAGCAGGGTCACGCCGAGCCCGCCGGCGACGAGCTGGACCAGGGTGGCGAGTCCGGCGGCCGTGGTGGTGACGGGGGCGTCGGCGCGTCCGGCCTCGCGGCAGATGTCGAGGGCCTGGTCGCGCAGGCAGTGGCCCTCGTCGAGGAGGAGCAGGTTGAGCTCCTTGAGCGCCTCGCGCGGGATGCCTTCGCGCCCGCCGAGCGGATGCCCGAGCGGCGTGACGAGCACGAAGTCCTCGTCGAAGAGCGGGAGTTCGACGACCCCGGGCACTCCGAGCGGGACGGCGAGCAGCAGCAGGTCGAGGCGGCCGGTGGTGAGGCCGTCGATCAGGCTGGTGGTCTGCTCCTCGTGGACCTGGAGGTCGAGGTGCGGATAGCGGTCGTGGACGAGCTTCAGGACGGTGGGCAGGAGGTACGGGGCGACGGTGGGGATGACACCGAGGCGCAGCACGCCGGTGAAGGGGGCGCGTACCGCCTCGGCCTCCTCCATGAGCGCCCCGACCTCCTCCAGCACCGCCTTGGCCCGTACGGCGAGCCGCTCACCGGCGGGCGAGAGGAGCACCTTGCGGGTGGTGCGCTCAAGGAGCGTGACCCCGAGGGTCTCCTCCAGCGCCGACACGGCACCGGACAGGGCGGGTTGGCTCATGCCGATCGCGGCGGCGGCGTCCCGGAAGTGAAGGTGCTCGGCGACAGCGGCGAAGGCCCGTAGCTGGGCGAGGCTCGGCTGGCGCCTCTTGGCCCCGACGCTACTCACGGTCACTGATAGCTCCTCTCGATCAACACTCCCAAGTGTAGCGATTTCCGCAATCAATGCACCTTGTGGAAACATCACCTGCGTCCAACCCACGGGAAAGGCCCTTCACAAGAGGGTGCTTTCCTCGCTGCAAGGAGAGTTTGTGCTCACTGTCGGTGACAAGTTCCCCGCGTTCGAACTGACCGCCTGCGTCTCGCTGGAGAAGGGCAAGGAGTTCGAGACGATCACCCACAAGTCCTACGAGGGCAAGTGGAAGATCGTGTTCGCATGGCCCGCCGACTTCACGTTCGTGTGCCCGACGGAGATCGCCGCCTTCGGCAAGCTGAACGAGGAGTTCGCCGACCGCGACGCCCAGATCCTCGGCTTCTCCGGCGACTCCGAGTACGTCCACCACGCCTGGCGCAAGGACCACGACGACCTGCGCGACCTGCCCTTCCCGATGCTGGCCGACACCAAGCGCGAGCTGATGCGCGACCTGGGCATCCAGGGCGAGGACGGCTTCGCCAAGCGCGCGGTCTTCATCGTGGACCAGAACAACGAGATCCAGTTCTCCATGGTGACCGCGGGCTCGGTCGGCCGTAACCCCAAGGAGGTCCTGCGGGTCCTCGACGCGCTCCAGACGGACGAGCTCTGCCCGTGCAACTGGACCAAGGGCGACGAGACCCTGGACGCGGGCAAGCTGCTCGCCGGGGAGTGACCTGAGATGTCCCTCGACTCCCTCAAGTCCCGCATACCGGACTACGCCAAGGACCTGAAGCTCAACCTCGGCTCGGTCATCGGCAATTCGGACCTCCCGGCCCAGCAGCTGTGGGGCACGGTGCTGGCGACCGCGATCGCCTCGCGCTCCCCGATCGTGCTGCGCGAACTGGCGCCGGAGGCCGAGGCGAACCTGTCGCCCGAGGCGTACCAGGCGGCGAAGGCGGCGGCCGCGGTGATGGCGATGAACAACGTCTTCTACCGCACCCGCCATCTGCTCTCCGACCACGAGTACGGCAACCTGCGCGCCGGGCTGCGGATGAACGTCATCGGCAACCCGGGCGTCGACAAGGTCGACTTCGAACTGTGGTCCTTCGCGGTGTCCGCGATCAACGGCTGCGGGATGTGCCTGGACTCGCACGAGCAGGTCCTGCGCAAGGCGGGCCTGGAGCGCGAGGTCGTCCAGGAGGCGTTCAAGATCGCTTCGGTGGTCCAGGCGGTCAGTGTGACGCTGGAGGCTGAGGCGGTTCTGGCCGAGTAGCGGCCGCTTCCTCCTCACCCGGGTCCGGGGGCGCCGCCCCCGGACCTTCCGCGTTCCGGGCCACCGCGGGGGCAGGTGGTGGCGGCGCCGTCTCGCGTGCGTACGCCCGCAGATAGCCGACCACCGTGTTGGTCACCGCGACCAGCGGCACCGCGACGACCGCGCCGCCGATCCCGGCGACCATGCCGCCCGCCGCGACCGACAGCACCACCGCCAGCGGATGCACCCGCACCGCGCGGCCCAGGATGAACGGCTGCAGGATGTGGCCCTCGATCTGCTGCACCGCGAGCACCACCGCGAGGGCCATGACCGCCGTGAACACGCCCTGCGTCACCAGCGCGACCACCACCGCCAGCGCGCCCGAGACCACCGCGCCGACCAGCGGGATGAACGCGAACAGGAAGATGAAGACGGCCAGTGGCACGGCCATCGGGACGCCGAGGAAGTAGATGCCCAGGCCGATGAAGATGGCGTCGATCAGGGCCACTATCACCGTGCCGCGCACATAGGCCGTCAGCGTGCGCCAGGCCCGCGGACCCGCGCCCGCGACACCCGGCCGCGCCGCCGCCGGGACCAGCTTCAGCGTCCACTCCCAGATGCGCCGGCCGTCGTACAGCAGGAACAGGGTGGAGAAGAACGTCAGCAGGATGCCGGTCAGCGCCTCCACGACGACCTGCACGCCCTCCAGACCCGCCGAGGTGATCTGCTCGGTGTTGGCGCCGACCGCGTCCGCGAGGTTCTTGGAGATCTGGTTGATCTGCTTCTCGGTGACATGGAAGGGGCTCTTCAGCAGCCAGTCGCGCAGATCGTCGATGCCGTTCTGGATCTGGTCGGAGAGATCGTCGATGTTCTCCATGACCTGCCAGGTCACGAACCAGCCGAGCAGCCCGAGGATGATGAAGCCGAAGATCGCGGTGAGCGCGGTGGCCAGACCGCTCGGCACGCCGTACCGCTTCAGCCGGGCCACGGTCGGCTGGAGCAGCGCCGTGATGAGCAGGGCCACCACGAAGGCGAAGACGACGAGTTGGACGGCGCTGATGACCCGCATCAGCACCCAGACGGTGCCCGCGAGCACCAGCAGCCGCCACCCGGCCTCGGCGGCGACGCGTACGCCCCAGGGCACGGCCTGCGCCGGGTCCGGGCGCTGCGGTACGACGGTCACGTGCTCGGCGAGGGGCTGGGGGTGGTCCTCCGGCACATCCTGGGGTGGCGACGGCGGCGCGTCGGCCTCGGCCTCCTCGCGCTCGACCTCCGCGCGGCGCTCGTCCAACCGCTCACCCATCTCACTCAGTCCGGCACCCACCCGACCGAGCCACCGTGGCACTCGCGACATGATCCGTCCTCTTCCCCCGCTTTTCCCCACCACTCCCCCCGGAGTCGTCGGCTCCGACCGTACAGGCGTCGCCGGAGAACAGCGAAAGCCCCTCACCGAAAGGACGGTGAGGGGCTTCGCAGGGTTGAGCGCGCCCTGGGGCGGAGCGCCTAGTACCAGTGGTTGGCCTGCCAGAAGGACCACGCCTCGCACGGGCTGCCGTAGCGGCTGTCCATGTAGTTGAGGCCCCACTTGATCTGGGTGGCCGGGTTGGTCTGCCAGTCGGCGCCGACCGACGACATCTTGGAACCCGGCAGCGCCTGGAAGAGACCGTAGGCGCCGGAGGAGGCGTTGACGGCGCGGTAGTTCCAGCCGGACTCGTGGTCCACGATGTTGCTGAAGCACTGGAACTGGCCACTGGGCACCATCTGGCGCGCCATAGCCTGGATCTGAGCGACCGAGTAGGAGCTCTGTACGGGGAAGCTGGAGGCGGACCGGGACGC
>NZ_KQ948424.1:407567-1090993 GCF_001514065.1 Streptomyces antibioticus
AATCGGACTCACACGGTTTCCTTCCAGCGTCGTCCGCTTCGGTGACCCTGGCGGACGCAATCTTGCCCCTGACGCTGACCTCCCAACTGCTGGGTCACGGGAGGTACGGGCCCGGTGGGCAACTCCCGTGCGGGAGGCGCCGCGTGGTGCTCGGGCGGCATACGACGTCGACTATGGAGTTGAAGCTGGTGTTGCTGTGGTGCCGTACCGCTGGCGGTACAGGTGTGTCGTATGCGGGGCCTGACAGGAGTGAGACTCTGCCGTAACCGGACGCCGGGTGGCAATTCTGAGTTGCGTGTGAAAGCTCACATCCCGTTTGACCCCAGGGATTTTGAGAAACCGCAACATGCGAAGGCGCCGCCCGGCTAGGCTCTTGGCCTTTCCGGACGGCGCCAACTGGCGGGTACTACCTCAGATTTGGCCGTCTTCGAGCATTTCGGTCACAAGGGCGGCAATCTGGGACCTCTCGGACCGCGTCAGCGTGACGTGGGCGAAGAGGGGGTGTCCCTTCAACTTCTCCACGACGGCGACGACACCGTCGTACCGCCCCACCCGGAGGTTGTCCCGCTGGGCCACGTCATGGGTGAGGACCACCCGTGAATTGGCGCCGATCCGGGACAGGACGGTGAGCAGCACGTTCCGTTCCAGCGACTGGGCCTCGTCCACGATCACGAACGCGTCGTGCAGTGAGCGACCGCGGATGTGGGTGAGCGGAAGGACTTCGAGCATCCCGCGCGCGGTGACCTCCTCGATGACCTCGCGGCTGGCGACCGCGGACAGCGTGTCGAAGACCGCCTGCGCCCAGGGGCTCATCTTCTCGGCCTCGGAACCCGGCAGATAACCGAGCTCCTGCCCGCCCACCGCGTACAGCGGACGGAAGACCATGACCTTCTGGTGCTGACGGCGCTCCAGCACCGCCTCCAGGCCCGCGCACAGCGCGAGCGCCGACTTGCCGGTGCCGGCCCGGCCGCCCATCGAGACGATGCCGACGTCCGGGTCGAGCAGCAGGTCGAGCGCGATCCGCTGCTCGGCACTCCGGCCCTTGATGCCGAACGCCTCCCGGTCGCCGCGCACCAGCCGGATGTTGCCCTCGGCGGTGACCCGGCCGAGCGCCTTGCCGCGCTCGGAGTGGAGGGTCAGCCCCGTATGCACCGGCAGCTCGGCGGCCTCGGGCACATACACGTGCCCTTCCTCGAAGAGGATGTCCACCTGGTCGCCCGGCAGGGTCAGTTCGGACATTCCGGTCCAACCGGAGGAGTCCGTGATGGCGAGTTCGGCACGGTACTCCTCGGCGAGGAGACCGACCGAGGACGCCTTGATCCTGAGCGGAAGATCCTTCGACACGACGGTGACGTCGAACCCCTCGGCCTGCAGATTGCGGGCGACCGCGAGGATTCGGGAGTCGTTGTCCCCCAGGCGGTAGCCGGTCGGCAGGATGCTGGGGTCCGAGTGGTTGAGCTCGACACGGACGGTGCCGCCGAGTTCCCCGATCGGAATGGGAGCGTCGAGGCGACCGTGCCTGACCCGGAACTCGTCGAGCAGGCGCAGGGCCTGCCGGGCGAAGTAGCCGAGTTCGGGATGGTGCCGCTTGGCCTCCAACTCCGTCACCACGACGATGGGGAGCACCACCTCGTGCTCGTCGAAGCGGCTCAGGGCGTTCGGGTCGGCCAGCAGAACGCTGGTGTCGAGAACATAGGTGCGCCGGTCAGGCAGACGGCGCTTTGTGCTGGTCACCACGGAAGGACGTACCCCCTCGGATGAGGTCGGGGAGCGACGGAGTGGAGCTGGACCGGTCGACGGCCCGTCTGCACGGGCCGGGAACCGGCCCTCCGCCTGTTCGTCCGTGCGGTCACCGCACGATCGGGCTGGTGCAAAGGGCCTCCCGGGCGGACGGCCCCGTGCCGTCCGCTGAGATCCGACACCCGTGGTTCGGGCATCGACCTGTCTGGCTTATGCCCTCGAACATGCGGTGCCATGCCAGCACATATGACGGCGCGCTGGTGAACTCCTTGTTACTTCCGCCCCAAATGGGGTAGTCGGCCGGTTCTGTACTCAGCCGCCGTAACGCCGGTGTCGCGCCGCGTAGTCACGCAGGGCGCGCAGGAAGTCGACCTTGCGGAAGGCCGGCCAGAAGACCTCACAGAAGTAGTACTCGGAGTGGGCCGTCTGCCACAGCATGAATCCGGACAACCGCTGTTCACCGCTGGTGCGGATGACGAGGTCGGGGTCGGGCTGGTCGCCGGTGTAGAGGTGCCGGCCGATCGCGTCGATGGTGACGGACTCGGCGAGCTCCTCCAGCGAGGTGCCCTTGTCGGCGGCGTCCAGCATCATCGAGCGCATCGCGTCGACGATCTCCTGGCGGCCGCCGTAGCCGATGGCGACGTTGACGAGTATCCCGTCGACGTGGGCCGTGGCCTCCTCGGCTTCCTTCAGCGCCGTCTGCATCGGGGAGGGCAGCAGGTCGGGGGTCCCGACGTGGTGCACCCGCCAGCGTCCGTCGGCCGCGAGCGTGCGGACGACATCCTCGATGATGCCGAGCAGCGGCCCGAGTTCCTCCTGCGCCCGGTCGAAGTTGTCCGTCGACAGCAGCCACAGCGTGACGACCTCGACGTCCGTCTCCGAGCACCAGCCGAGGAACTCCTCGATCTTCTCGGCACCCGCCCGGTGACCGTGCACGGTACTGGAGCCGGAGGCCTTCGCCCAGCGGCGGTTGCCGTCCATGATGACGCCGATGTGCTTGGGCACCTGAGCGTGGTCCAGGTGGCCTTCCACCCGGCGTGCGTAGAGCCTGACCAGCAGGCCGCGCAGCTTGTCGCGCAGGTTCACGTGATTGTCAGCCCCTCCGTACAGATACGGTCCCCGCGCGCGGAAGCCTACCGGGGTGCTGGAGGGAGACTTGAGCACGGGTCGAGTGCGGGTCGAATGCGGGTCGAGTGCGGCAGGCGAGCGAGGGGGCGGGAGGGAACCCGGGGGCCGGTCTCAAGGAAGCCGCGGCATGAAAAACGGGCCGGTCCGTGGGGGGGAGACGGACCGGCCCGAGGGGGGGTTTCCACCATAACCCTTCGTAAGTGATGCTGCGTGCATCGGCGTGCCACAACTACTCTCCGGAGTCATGTGGCGACGGCCCGCTGGGCGCGAAACACCCCATTCACGGCGGGCTCATGGCCGGAACACAGCGGATTCCCAGGGCAAACGTGTGAGTCGAGGCGGGATCCAGAGGGCCCGGGCGACTTCCGACGCCACGCCGGCGCACACTCTTCGCATCCCCCAGGCGGGTGACTCCACCCCCGCGCACACCCTTGACGCGTCCGATCAACGCCATGAGCTGCAAGGCAGGGCACCGCGCAGCCCCCTCCGCCGCGCGGTGCCATCCCGCGCACAGCTTTGCTCACGCGAATTACCTTGGTCTGAACTTACGTGAGACGGAGGTAAGAAGCGAGCTGATGGTGATAACGATGTGGAAACCTCGTGAATCCCATGGAAGTGAAGGGGGAATGAGGGCTTGATGCACTGATTGCCCGATTTGCGATCCGGCAGGACTGGGTCGTACGCCGAGTCCACCGCCGCTCGACCGACGGTTCTTGGCCACTCTGCGTCCGGAGGCGACCGCGCAAGGCGCGCGGCGCTCGGCGCTCGGCCTTCGGCGTCTGCGTCTGCGTGGGTGTCAGGCGGGGTGGGGCTTGCGGGCGTCGAAGAGGTGGCGGGTGCTGTGGGCGACGAAGGGCCCCTCGGCCTCGATGCGCTCGTGCAGGGACCGGAGTTGGGGCTCGTACTTCTCGACGGTGAAGTCCGGCACCATCCACACCACCTTGCGCAGGAAGTGGACGACGGCGGCGATGTCATAGAACTCCATCCGGAGCCGTTCGGAGCGCAGGTCGACGATCTCGAGGCCGGCGGCCTCGGCGCCGGCGCGCTCCCGCTCGGGGTGGCGGGCGGCGCCGCTCTGCTCGTCCGGGCGGGGTCCGAGGAAGTGCTCGACGAGCTCGAACGCGCTGCGGGCGCCCACGTGCTGGGCGAAGTAGGTCCCGCCGGGCCGCAGTACGCGCGCGATCTCCGGCCAGTTGGGGCTCACCGGATGCCGACTGCTGACCAGGTCGAAGGCCTCGTCGGCGAACGGCAGCGGCGCGTCCTCGGGAGCGGCGACGACGGCGACCCCGCGGGGGCGGAGCAGGGCGGTGGCCTTGGCGACGTTCGGCGGCCAGCCCTCGGTGGCGACGGCGAGGACGGGGGCCTTCGGCTCGACCTGGGCGAGGGCGAAGTCGAGCACCTCTCCTCCCCCGGTCTGGATGTCGAGGGCGGCGGTCGCGCCGGCGAGCCGGGCGGCCATGGCGGTGGCGTACCCCCACGAGGGCCGCGCCTCGGTGGCCCGTCCCTCGAACCAGGAGAAGTCCCAGCCGGCGGTGGGGACGGCGGCGCCTTCGGCGACGAGGTCTTCGAAGGTGGAGGTTGAGGTGGGGGTGGGGGTGGGGGTGGGGGTGGGGGTTCGATGGGTGTCGGGCATGCGGTTGATCGTCCCAGGGTGATGTCAGTGGGCGCTGCTAATTTTTCCGGCATGACGAATGCTGATGCTGGGGTAACGGGGGACACGGAGGGCACGGCGGCCGGTATGCCGTACCGCGGCAGCGAGAAGGAGACGCTGCGGGCAAGCCTGGACCGGCACCGGGACGCGGTGCTGTGGAAACTGGAGGGGTTGGACGACGAGCAACTGCGCCGTCCCATGACCCCGTCGGGCACGAGTCTGCTGGGCCTGGTCAAGCATCTGGCGTCGGTGGAGTACGGCTGGTTCGCGGAGACCTTCGGCGGCGAGGTCGAGAAGCTCTGGTTCGACCCCAACACGGACGAGGACATGCGAGCCGACCAGGGTGAGACGACGGCACAGATCGTCGAGTTCTACGGCCGCGCGAGAGCGGCGGCGGATCTGACCATCACCCGGGTATCCCTGGAGGGGCTGGGCCGCCCGTCGTGGCGCGACCACGAAGTCTCCCTGCGCTGGGTCCTGGTCCACATGATCGAGGAGACGGCTCGGCATGCGGGGCATATGGATGTGGTGCGGGAGTTGATCGACGGGGCTACGGGGGATTTTCCGCGGGGGTGACGGGCCGGTCTGGCGGGTGGTGGCTGGGGCGTAGGGCCTCGACGTCGTGCTCGAAGGCGAGGGCCTCTTCGAGGTGACCGACGACGAAACCCTTCACCTCATGTCACGGCACCAGGGGCCGGACTTCCTCGGCGGCGAACCGTACGAACCCCTCCGGGTCGGGTTCGTCGCCGGTCGGCTGGAGGATGACGGCGTCGGCGCCGGCCTCGGCGAGCCGCTGCACGGCCTTGGCGACGGCCCCGGCGTCACCGGCGACACCGAGGTCGGGCGCGTCCTGGAGCCCTTCGTCGGCGAGTTCGGCGTGCAGGCGCCTGGCGGCGTCGGGCCCGGTGGCGGTGAGGAGGTAGACGACGACACGGTGGGACTCGGCGAGGGTGGCCCCGCTGCGCAGGGCAGCCTCCCGCCCCTCATCGATGAGTTGCCGTGCCCGTCGTACTCCGTCGGCGGTGGTGGAGGCGGTGAGGATGGTGCCGTCGGCGGCTTCGCCGGTGAGGCGCAGGGTACGGGGGCCGGTGGCGCCGGCGAGGACGGGTACGGGGGTGGCGGGCGGCCAGTCGAGGCCGACGTCGTCGAGACGGACGTAGCGCCCCTCGGTGCTGACGCGTTCCCCCCTCAACAACGCCCGCAGCGCGACGAGATGCTCCCGCAGCAGCGTCACGGGCGACTCGACCCGCGCCCCGACCTGCCCCATCCAGTCCTGCACCCCATGCCCGACCCCGACGACGGCCCGCCCCGGGAACATGCGGTGCAGCGAGGCGACTTCCATGGCGGTGATGGCAACGTTCCGCAACGGCACGGGAAGCAATCCGACCCCGACCTTCACCCGCTCGGTCCAGGCGAGCGCGGCGGCGGCGGTGGAGATGCCGCCTTCGCTGAAGCAGTCCTCCCAGAGCCAGAGCTCTTCGAGGGCTGAATCGTCGGCGAGGCGGGCGATGTCGCGGAGGCGTTCGGGGGGTAGTTGGGGGCGGAAGACTGCGCCGAGTGCGGTCATGGGGTCCTTCCTACCCAGGGGGGCTTGAGCAGGCAACCTGTTTGCGGCGGCCGTTGACACGCTGGGTTGTCGGCGCAGCCCGACCAGAGCTGGCCGTGGTCTCGTTGCACAGCCGCGAACCCGGCCGGTTTCAGCGGATCGACTTGCACCAGCACAGCAGCAATGCGAGAGGATGCACCAGCAGACACAGCCGAGGGCATGTCGACCACGCAAGCGCAAACGGGGAGAGGCCTGTGGGGGAACACGACCGTCTGGTAGTCGACTACGCACTCCTGGAGTCCTCGAAGACGAATCTGAAGGACATCAAGAAGGCCCTCGAAGGCATCGACAAACACCGCGACGACATCCATGACATCTGGGGCCATGACAGCGTCGCCGACAAAATGGCTGACTTCGTCAACAACTGGGACAACTACCGGCGTGAACTCCTGGACAACGTCGAGCAGTTGGGCAAGCACGTGGAGACCGCGCTCAAGAGCTTCGAGGCACTGGACCTCGATCTCGCGAAGGCGAACGAGAAGAAGCGCGGCAAGAACGGGGGCAAGTGACCGATGGGCACAGGTAAGGGCAGACGCCGACCGGTCGACTGGCATCCACTGGCGGAGAAGGACCCGATCCCCGGCGATCCGGAGGACATCCGCGACGAGGTCACCCGGATGACGAACCTGGCGTTGACCCTCCGCGCCCAGGCTCTCATCCTGCGCACGGCCGCCGACGGCGACGCGCTGCAGGGCAAGTACGCCGACAAGATCCGCGAGAAGTCCGACGACCTCGAAACGCACTTCCGTGAGACGGCGGCCCGCTACGAACGTGTGGTCGGCGATCTCGGCCATTGGGCCAACGAGCTGGAAGGTTTCCAGGAGCGGGCCGACGGTGTCCTGCGGGCCGCGAAGGCGGCTGACGAGGAACACGCCGCCGAGGTGAGAAAGAAGGAAGCCGAGGCCAAGCACGACGGTACGGACGACAAAGGCGGCGGCAAGACGTCACCGGAGGAGTCCGACTCCCACAGCCACCTGGCGCCGTACCACAAGCAGCTCGCCCAGATCCGCGGCGAACGCGACTCCCGCGCCCGGCATTACGCCGAGAACATCGGCCGCGACATCTCCGACATCATCAAGGACAGCTGGTGGGAGAACCGCAAGGACTGGGTGCACGAGCACGCGGACACCATCAAGTCCGTCATCGAAGTCCTGAGTTGGGCAGCAACCGCCATCGGGATCATCGCCCTCCTCTTCACACCGGTCGGATGGATCGCCACCGCCATCACCATCACGACCATCAGCCTCACAGCGCTCGTCGGCGTCGGGCATGCGGCGCTGGCCGCCGCCGGTGAGGGAAGTTGGACGGACGTGGCCATGGACGTGTTCGCGCTGGCGACCCTGGGATTCGGCAGCGTCGCGATGAAGGGCCTGAAGGCAGCGACGACGTCCCTCAAGGCCGTGAGCAGGGCGGGGCGGTACCAGCGGTACGCGAATCTACGCAAACTGCTCAACAAGAACGTCCTGCGGTACGGTGCCGACTCGGTCCGCGGGGCGAAGGCGGCGCGTGCGATGCAGTCCCTGCGCCAGGTCGGGGCGCGGGAAATCCGCCCCGGGGCCACCCGGCTGGAGCGTCTGCTGGGCGGGGACGGGGAGGTTGTCAGTGCGAGCAAATTCGCCAAGGCGATGCGGGCGGAGTTTGGCGGGAATGCCGACGTGGTGAGAGCTGCTAACGCGACGAGCAAGGCCGTAAACAAATTCCGTGCGAACTACATTGCCGCAACGGGAGTGGACCTCGGAGACAAGTCCATGGGAATGCTCGTCGGAGATCCGTATGACGAAGCCAAGGATTCCCTGACACGTGAAATCGGCAGCCGCTGGTGACCAACTGTGCGTGGGTTTTAGCGCAGTAATCAGAATGGTGAACTTTGAAAGCGGAAGGACTGAGGCATAATGGCTCCGATGACGGTGAACAATCCAGAAGAACGCAATGCCATGAGAGTCCTGTTTGTGTGCACCATCGTGCCGGTCCTCTGCATGGCTTTCCAGGACCTCGGTAGCAAGTACGGCGGCATGGACTGGCTCACCAAAGGTTACGCGGCTTGGCCGATCATGATTGCTCCTGTGGCGATGCTGGTAGTGCTGATCAGGAATCGAGGACTGATTAGTAACCCGAAGGGAGCCAACTTCTCCCAAGTTATCAAGATGGTTTCATGCCTGTTCTTGATTCCGAATGTCGCGGTGATCATCGGTTATAGCTGGCTCGGCGTCATTTCGGTGATCGCCACCCTGGCAATCCTGGTAATCGATCGGCAACTGAAGAAGCAGGCAGCATCTTGAGTGCGCCCCATCTCGACGAGCAACCATCCACCCCCGCGCGAACGGCCCCCCACCGCTACGAGCTCATCCTGCCGCCCGGCTGGGTTCGCATCCCGCTGCGTGAGGGTACGCAGGAGGCGCTCGAGAAGATCCTCTTCTCGCACATGGAACAAGTCCCGGAGGGCATTCCCCGGGACGACGCAATGCGGTTCCGCCTCGACATGCGCCGTCAGTTGGAGAAGCAGGCCCGCGCCGCCAGGCGAAACGGGGGCCTTGACCTCTACCTTCCGGTGCGACCACGCGGGGGAATCTTCCTGATGGCCTCGTTTGTCGTAGCCGAGATGCCGATCGGCCAAGACCACGGCGTTCCTCCGGAGGCGGTGCTCGCTCAGTTGGTCGACGACGGCGTTCCCGGCGGAGCGGCGACAAAGGTCGACGTGGCGGGAGCGCCCGCCCTGCGACGGGACTACAGTCGGGCCCTCGACGAGGGGGAACTGCTGACACGTCGCGTCGATTACGTGATCCCTGTGGCTAACGCTCCCGGCCACTGGATCAGCATCAACTTCTCCACCCCGGGTGACGGCGACGTCGACAGTGAATTCACTGACGTGCTGGTCGAGTTGTTCGACGCCGTGGTCAGTACGTTCAGATGGAGTCACGAGTGAGCTGGCTCAACGTCAAGCACGCGATGGAACTGTCCCCGTGGATCCGCATCCCGCTCATGTGGCCGGAGCCGGGGCTTGAGGACGTCGAGGAGGCGCAGACACCCGAGGCGTGGGCGCGTTACTGGGCTGAGGGTCTCTGGGCGGATTACGCGCCGGAGAAACCGGAGCCGGGCGAAGTCGACCTGCTGACGAACATCCTGTTGATGTACGCCCTCCGGGCTCCGGCCGCCTATCCGGACTTCGAGGTCTTCCTCCATCTCCCGCACCCGCGGGAGATCCCGCTCCCTGCGTATGTCGACCTGGTGGAGATCGAGGAGGGCGAAGGCCGGGAAACGGCGCTGCGTGAGCTGACCCATGCCGATGCGAACTACACCGTCGAGCCGCCCATCGTCGAGGACTTCGACTCGCCGTATTTCGGAGCCGGCCTGCGCGTGCTGCGCTACCACCAGGACGAGGACAGCAACGAGGTGCACGTCGGCCTCCGTTACGCCTGGCGCTACGAGAAGGGCCCGGAAGCCGCGGACGTCCTGATCATCCTGGCCGACGACGACGCCGGCCGGATCCTCCGCTCGCTCGACGATGTCGACGAGTTCGCCCGAACCATCCGAATGAGTCCGGACGAGGAAGCGGACGCCTGGACGTCCTCCTCGTGAGGCTCCCGCTCACGGCGGACCTGGGCCGCGCTCGGCACCCAGGTCCGCCGCCGTCCTCACGACTGCTCAGCGGTTGACGGCCTGGATCTCCTGAACGACGACGTCCTGCGTGGCCCCGAAGCTGCCGTCGGGCAGGTCACCGCCCGCACCGCCGGTGCCGGTCCAGGTGATCTTCCAGGTGACCGTGGCCCGGAGGGGGTACGTGCCGTCGCCGGAGGAGCGCAGGTACTTCACTCCGCAGGGCGGCGTCTCGTCGGCCTTCCCCTTGGCGTACGGCGCACCGATGCGACCGTTGTTGATCTCGCAGACGCCGGATGCCGGGTAGGTGACGGCGTCGGCGGTGCCGGGCTCGATCTTGAGGGACACCGGTTCCGCGGTCGCGGTCGCCGAGATGCCGATCTCCTGGACGGAGGCCGTGACGGAGACCGGCTTGAAGTCGGCGGCGTCGAGCCAGGCCCAGGTCGGGAGGTTGACCTTGGTGGCGTTGGCGGGAGCCAGGGTCACTTTGGTGCCGGGGACTCGGATCTCGTTGTAGGCGAGTTCGGCGAGGATCTCGGGGGTGACGGCGTTCTCGATGTTGGCAGGCGGGGCGTCACCAGTGTCCACCCAGAAGTAGTCATCCTCGAAACACGAGTCCCAGCCGGGCGGGTAGCTCTTGTTGACGTACGTCCCCCACCAGAATCCGTCGCCGCTTTTGTCCTTGTTGAAGCCCTTTTTCTCGTCGTTGGCGTTGTACTTCTCCCGCTGTGAAAGGTCCCACTGCGATCCGGTGGATCCGGCCTCCCAGATCGGCTCCAGCTTCTTCTGCAGCTGATCGGGGGTATACATCGGGGCGTACCAGCACGCGGGGGGTGTCCAGGACGTGGTGGAGGTCAGTGCGCCCGTGGAGTTACCGCTGCCGTTCTTCGAACGGTCGAAGACGACGCCGCCGACGGTCACACTCAGCGTGCCGTCGTCGTGGGAGTTGGCCCCCTGGTTCGTCCCTCCGTCGCCGACATCGCCGTGGTCGCCCAAGTCCGCGAAGGCGGTCTGTGACGCGAAGGCGGAAGCAAAGACGAGCGTCACAACCGTTGCGACCCTCGCCAAGTTCCTTACGGCTGGCATGCCTTGTCCCCCCTGTCGGACACAACGTTTGCGGTCTGCCACACACCATCGGCGTTCTTGGTAAGGCTCGAGTGGTACAGCACGTAGGAGTTGGCGGTCGCCGCCTCCTTCTCGACCTTCTGCGTCTTCCTGTGCTTGATGTAGGCCTTGCTCTCGTCGGAGCAGTAGGTGACGTAGGCCTTCGCATTGCCGGAAAGTTTCACGTCGTAGTCGAAGTACCGGATCTCACCCACCCAGGTGTCCCCGGAGTCGATGAAGCGCTGGACATAGGTGATCGAAGACTCCAAGGCCGTGCCCGTGTTGTAGAAACCGAGCGCCTTCGTCCCTGTGCTTCCCTCGAAGATCGCCTCGTTCAGGGATTTGACACTCAAAGTGCTGTCCGACAGGGCTGCGTCCTTCGCCGCGTTGCCGGTCTTCTCGTACTCGAAGACGTTCTTGGCGTCGGACGGGAACGTGATCTTCGGGCGGCCGGACGTGTCCGACTCGCTGGGGCTCGGTGACGCCGGCGCGCTGCTGCCGGTGTCGGCTCCCGCGATCTTGTCGTTGTCCTTCTTGGGGCTGTCATCGCTCCCGCACGCGGACAGCGTCAGGGCCGCTGCGGCGGTCAGCGTGAGCGCTGCGATCAGGGTGGGGCGGCGATTCACGATCGGCTCCTGGTGAGGCGAGGCTTCTCTTGAGCGAACCAACGCTATCCAGCGGGGTGGGGTGACACCAGGGTGAAGCGGCCCACTCAGTGGTGCGAAAGGGGCCAAATTGGCTGCACCCAGGCTCGATTGAGCGGTCACGGTTGCGTAACGTGCGGCGAACTGGTTGTTCCACTTATGAATGAGCAAAGGAGGAGGTGGCGAGGTCGTTTGCACCCCTGCCTCTCTCGTCTGCTCTTGGGGCGACAGTTCACTTCGGCTCCCTGGGATGTGTGTGTTCTCTTGGGTGAAGCGACGCTATCCAGGGCACGTCAGTTGCAGGGTGTGGAGAGAGGGGCCCGGTATGGGGCGGCGGTTGCGGGACGGGCGGGGGTTGTTGGTTGTGCGGGGGGACGTGGGGAGCGTTTCCGTTCCGTTGGAGATCGCCACCTCCTACCGGGCCCGTACCAAAGGGCTGTTGGGGAGGGACGGGATCGAGGGGGCGCTTCTCTTGTCGCCTGCCAACAGCGTGCACACCTTTCGGATGCGGATGCCCATCGACGTCGCCTACCTCGATCGTCGGCTCGTCGTCATCGCCGTACGGACCATGCGGCCCGGGCGGCTGGGGTTGCCTCGGATACGGGCTCGGCATGTGGTGGAAGCCGAGGCCGGTGCCATGGCGGGGTGGGGGCTGCGGCCTGGCGTGCCGGTGGAGTTCGTGGCTGGAGCCGATGCCGCTGCGTAGGGGGCGGCGTTGCGTGGTGCGTGGTGCGCGCTGCCCTCGCGCCCTGCCCTCACCAACCCTGCTGCTCCTCCCCCACCACCTCGCTGCCGAGGTACGCCGCCAGCTTGCGGGCCCTCGGCAGGTCGCCCCACTTGTCCGTGTGAACGAAGACGGTGTGGTGCTCGGCCCAGCCGTCCCACTGGGCATGCTCACCATGGAAGACGACCTGGACGCCGTCGTACCTCGGCGTGCCGTAACACTCCGCCTCCTCGTCCTCCGGCCATCTGCCGCGCCACTCGATGGCCGCCATGCCTGCGCCGAGGGCCGCCACGAAGCGGTCCTCCACATCCCCTCGCGGGAAATCCTCCGAGAGGTTCAGGGGCAGCGCCTCCTCCAGCGTCACACGGTCCGCGGTCGTCACATCCGCCTCGAAACGGAGGTAGTCGCCCGTCGCCGGGTCCCTGCGAGCATGCAGGTAGTCGTACGGGCCCTGCGGAAGTACCTCCGCCATCCGGCGCGCCTCCGCGACCGTATGCAGCTCCGCCATGAGCCACACCTTGTCGTCGGTCTCCTCCAGCAGCTCTACGAGGCGCCTGGCCTGCGTGTATGCCGTGGCTGCGTCGGTGGTACGGAGGACCGGATACGCCCTGGAGTTGCCCATGGGCGGAGCCTCACACGTCGATGCGGAGCTGCGCCAACGCGTTTCCCTGAGCCAGGGCTTCCATGAAGGGCCTGAAGGTGGGAATGGGGAAGGTGAGCATGGCTCGGGTGGGGGCCTTTGAGTCGCGGACGCCCACGTGGGTGGCGGTGTTGGCGATTTCCACGCAGGCGTTGCCATCGTCGGGGCCTGAGTAGGACGACTTCCGCCAGTTGTCCATGGAGTGCCTCACAGGTCTTTCGCCAGCCGGTGGATGAAGTCACGCGACCGTTCGGGGTCGAGTGACACAGCTTCCACCTTACGGAAGCGCGTTCGAAAGGCCTCGAGTTGGGCTTCGGAGTCGACGAACGCCAGGCCGTGAGGTACGTCGCGCACCACGGTGTCCAACTTGGAGAGAGGGCCGCCGACATACGTCATGGCGCTGGCTGCACTGCCGAAGCCGTCCAGGTCGAACGGGATGACGCGCACCGTGATGTTGTCGGCCTCCGAGGCCTCCACGAGTTTGGAGAGTTGGGCCCTGGCAACGGCACGGTCGCCGACCCTGATGCGCAGGGCACATTCGTGGATCACCAACTTGTAGGGGGTGCTGATCTGCTGGCGCCGCATTCGATGACGCAGGCGCAACTCCAGCTCGTCAGATGCGAGTTCGGGGACCCTGGAGGAGAAGACCGCGCGAGCGTAATCCTCCGTCTGTACCAATCCCGGGACGTACAGGATGGCCACCTCGCGCAGGAAAGTGGCGTGGTGCTCCAGCTCCGCCAGATCCAGGAATGACGTGGGCAGCAGCCCCCGGCACTCCTCCCACCAGCCTCGCGTTCGGTCCGTGGCCATGGCGACCAGCGCGTTGATGAACTCCTTGTCCGTACAGGCGTAGTGGGACGCGAGTCGTTGCAGACGCTGCTCGCTGACCCCTTTCATGCCGGACTCGATCTGGCTGATCTGGACCCTGTTCACCCCGAGCAGCGCCGCTGCCTCGATCGCCGTGAGTCCGGCGGCCTCGCGGAGCCGGCGCAGTTCGACCGCCAGACGCATCTGACGCGCAGTTGGTTCACGCCTCGGGACCATCCGCCGCTCCTCGACTCAACACGCCTGCTGGTGAGGCCCGTTCGGGGCCAGATTACGCGATGAGCTTGCCGGAAGTTACATGTACCCCCTACCGTCAGTGACGCAACGCACACGCTGCGGAAGTGCACCGCTCCGCCCTGCCACGACGGCTGCGGCATCGCCCCCCCCCACGAACGGAGTTCATCCATGTCCGAACCCTGGGAGTACACGCTCTACATCCCGAACGACGTCCGCTCCGTCACCGTCAGCCGCCGCACCCTCCGCCTCATCCTCACCCTGCACGGCCTGATCAGCCTCGTCGACGTCGCCGAGCTCCTCGCCTCCGAGCTGGTCTCCAACGCCGTACGGCACACGAAGGGGCCCGCCGCGCTGCGGGTGCGCTGGGCGGCGGGCGTGTTGCGGATCGGAGCCTGGGACGCCGACCCGCAACCTCCCCAGCCCGTCGCGGAGTTGGGACTGGCAGAGGAAGGGCGGGGACTGGCACTGGTCCGGGCCTGCGCCGATCTCTGGGGCTGGCAACCCCTGTCACGAGACGGCAGGAGCGGGAAGTACGTCTGGTGCGAACTTGCCGCCGCCTGACCCGTTGCACGCCGTTGACCTGGCGAAACGGAAGTGTCCCGTCCATGTCCTTGATCCGTAACGATCGCGGAGGGTGTCTGGATCGGTGCCCTCCGCTGTGCAGAATTCAGAGCGCCAGCCCAGTCCAGACAAGTCCAGTCCAGTCCAGTTCACTTCAGTTCAGTTCACATCATTCGGGGGAACACCATGGGCGCTGCCCGCATCAGACTCAGGACGTACGCCCTCGGCGCCGCGGTCGTCGCCGCGTTGCTGGCCACCACGGCGTGCGAGCCGGGCGGGGGTACGGATGACGCGGCTGCCAGCGGTACGCCGTCCAGCGCCTCCGGTGCGTCCGGTGCGTCCGACGCGTCCGACGCGTCCAGCAGCACTCCGAGCGCGCCCGGTACCGTCACTCCCGGCGCCGACGACGAGAACTCCGGTGGGTCCACCGGTGAGGAAGCCCGGCCCTGCACCGACTCCGACGTCTCCGTCGTCTCGAAGGTCTATCCGCACGACGAGGCCCGGCATCTCCTCCTCACCGCCACCAACATCAGCGACTCGAAGTGCACGCTGTATCTGTACCCGTACGTGTCCTTCGGTGACGGTGCCGTGGAGCAGATCAGTCCCATGGAGTCCAAGCCCAAGAAGCTTGCGACCGTCGCGCCGGGTGGGAAGGGGTACGCGGGGCTGTTGCTGTGGCGGGCGGACGAGAAGACGACCGCCGTGAAGTCGATGACGGTCGGCTTCGTGGACAGCGAGCTCGTCGAGGCGGGCGTCGCTCAGCTCGCCGTCGAGTTCCCGGACGGGACCGATTTCCTCAACGTCGGGGATCCCGCCGTCACCTCCACTCCTCAGGTCACCTACTGGAACACCGACCTCGCCGCGACCGAGAAGTTCATGTTCGCCAGGTGACGCCGAGGCGCTCGAACGCCGGCTGGTATTACTGGTGCATGCTGGAAGAGACGGCGCGGTCCGCGATCGACACGTTCATCTCCGCCTTCAACGCCTCGGACGACGCGTATGTGACGTCGCTGCTGTCCCAGGCCCTGACCTCGGACGTGGTCTTCTGGGGGCCGTTGGGGCGGAGTGAGGGGATCGAGGCGGTCGAGCGGTTCGTGCTGGACATCCGGCGGCATCCGGCCGGGGCGGGCACGATGGTGCGCTGCTCGGCGGTGGACATGCCCGATGAGTGGGCGCGGTACGAGTGGGTCTTCACCACCCCGGACGGGGGGCCTCGGCTGGCAGGGACGGACGTCGTCCATCTACGCCGGAGCCTCATCGACCAGATCATCGTCTTCGCCGGGGAGATCAAGCCGTCGGGCGCCTGAGCAACGCCGTACGCCGCGCTCACGACCAGAATGGTCGGAGACCTACGCATACGACGCAGCAGGCAACCAAGTGTCCGCGTCGTGGCCCACGTCCCATGGTCGAGAGGCGATAGGCACACGCACATACGAGGGCACTCGCATCCGTCGCGCAGGTGACGTCCGCTACGAACACGACGCCCTCGGCCGCACCGTCCTGCGTCAGAAGAGCCGCCTGTCCCGCAAGCCGGACACCTGACACTACGAGTGGGATGCCGAAGACCGCCTGACCCGGGTGACCACACCGGATGGCTCCCGCTGGCGAGGATATCGATCCTCTACTCGAATACGATATCCCGAAACTTTCACCCGAACAGATCGCGAAATTTGTTGAGGAGGCGCACAAGCGTGCCTGAGAAGGTAGTGCTGAGTGTTCTGGAGGTCCTTCCCGCTCCGGCGCAACAAACAGCGGTATGTGTTGTGCGGTGCATCGCGGGGACGGCCGTCTTGGGTATGGAATTCGTAACCGTGCTGCCGCAAGAGGGAGAGGACGACAGTTTTTCACGTCTGACCTTGGAAAAGATCGAGTGGTACGGAAAAGAAGTGGAGCAGTTGGACACGGTTCATTCCGGCAAGGTCACCCTGAGCGGGGAATCTGTAGAGAGGATTTCTCCGGGATGCACGCTGACATCCGCGCACGCCCACGGAACGGGTGAGTGAGGAGAGCAGGAGCAGCTGTACGACCCCGTACATGGCGGCGGCCACCATGAGTACGGTCACGGTCAGCCCGTCGAGCGCTGGAAGGAGACCTCCACCCTTCGGTTCTTCTTCCGGCCCGTCTCGGTCGAGTTGTCGGCGATCGGGTACTGCTCGCCGTAACCGCGTACCTCGTACGTGATGCCCGCGTCGTTCAGTTCATCGTCCAGGACGTCCTGCACCGCATTCGCGCGCTGGCGGGACAGTACGTCGCCGTGGGCCGACGAACCCAGGTTGTCCGTGAAGCCGAAGACCCTGATCCGCGTCGCGTTCTGCTTCTTGATCTCGTCGGCGATCCCGGCGATACGGGCCTTGGAGTCATCGCTCAGCTTCGCGCTGTCCTTGCTGAACAGCACCTCGGCCTGGAGGGCGAACTTGATGTCGACGTTGGTGTCCTCGCGGCGTTCCTCGCCGCCCTCGTCCTCCACCACCTGCTTGATGTCGAGGACCTTCGGCTCGGCGAGCGTGGCGCCCTCGGGGAGTTTGAGGTCGGGGTCGTTGGGGTCGACCTTGACGGGGGCGGAGGCCGTGGCTTCGGTGCCTGGGGGGACGCTGGGGGTCTCGTCGGCGTGCGCGGTCGTGATGCCGTAGACATTCGTGACGATCAGGACCGCGGCCGCGGCCCAGGCCACGCGGGGGGTGGGGAGGGTCATCGCCTGCCTCACCCGGAGATCTTGATCGTGGCGCTGGAGAAGGTGGGGAGTTGGAGGGTGACGTCTGTGGTGGATTCGGGTGGGGAGGGGAATTGCATGAAGACGGGCAGTTCCTCACCCGCCTTGAGGATCGAGAGGCCGGTCGTCGTCAGCGGGCGGCCCTCGGTGTCACGCAGGACGTAGTAGCGCTTCTTCTCCTTGGAGTCGACGAGGGTGGCTCCGCCGAGGGACCTGTCGTGGGCGATGATCTCGGTCTCGTCGCCGCGCAAAGCACTCGGCACCGTGACCGCCTTGGCACTGTCGTTCTTGAGCGTGCCGTTCACGGTGACGAATCCACCGGCATCACGTTCGGCGGACGTGATCTGCAGAAACAGCCCACTCGAACCCTTCAGCTCGGCCTGGACGTCGTCCGACTGGCCTTCCTGGGGGCTCGGGTCGGAACCGTCCTTCTGGGGAGCAGACGCCGTCGTCTCCGGCTTCTTGTCGTCATCACCGCCTCCACCGCAGCCGGCCACACCCGCGGCCAGTCCGGCCGCGAGCGCCAGCGCGACCACCCCTCTGCGGGCCTGCGCAGTGAACCGAATGCTGCTCATGCGTCTGCTTCCTTCGTCACTCGTCGTTCGCTTGTCAGTCGGCCAGGTGGACGTCGAAGAGGTCCTCGGGCTTCGGCAGATCGCCCAGATCCTCCGGGTCCAGGTCCCAGTTCTCGCCGTCCTTGCAGGTGAGGCGCGGCAGTAAGTCGTCCCCCGCGTCCTCCGCCGGAGGTTCGAACGTGCACCGGGACTCGATCTCGGCGGTCGCGGACGCCCTGGACTGCTTGTTCTCCGTGCCCGGGATGACGGACTCCCCCACGGACTTGTTGGTCCTCACCTCGACCGTGTAGGCCAACAGCCCCTCCGGGTCGCAGGCCAGCACCACGGCGTCGTTCTGCGCCGCCAGCTGGTCCGCACGCCCGCACGAGGGGTCGAGCCCGTCCGCGTTGCCGTCGAAGATGTCCTGCCACTTGGTCGGGTCGAGGACGTCCGTCACCCATTGGTCCGCGAGTTGGTCCCGCCGGTCCTGGGCTGCCGCCAGGGCCGCCGCATCGGCGGCCGTCTGGGCACCGTTCTTGTTCGCCGCGGCCTGGCCGACCGCAAGGTACGCGAACGCGAGAAAGAGCAGGCCGCCCACCACCGTGATGTAGATGGGGAAAGCCTGCCCCGCGTCTCCGCGTGCGCGCCTGCGCATCAGCCCGTGATTTCGCCGATCTTGGCGGTGATCGCATCGGCAATCTGCCCGCCGAAGTCCGTGCCGAGGAGAATCAAGATGATCGCGACGACCACCGCGATGATGCCCAGGTATTCCACGGCCGTCTGACCCTTGTCGTTCCGCTCGGCGCGGGCCTTGAGGTACGAGACCGTGGTGTTGATCCAGTTGCTCATGGCGTTGCCCTCCGTTGTCCGTGGTGCGGGCAACGTACGAGATGACGCCCTTCTCTTCAGAGGGTCCCAGGGCCCAAATCCGGGCCCAAATCGCGCTCACCGCAGGTCCCCGTGTGCATCCGGGGCCGTTCCCAGCCACTTGGCGGCGGCCTCGGCTCGGCTGGTGCTGTGGAGTTTGGCGAAGATGCGGTTGATGTGGTTCTTGACCGTCTTCTCGCTGATGAAGCAAGTGGCGGCGATCTGCTGGTTGTTCATGCCAGATGCGATGAGCTCCATGATCTCCGCCTCCCTCATGCTGAGTTGATACCGAGACTGTGCCACAGGTGGTTGCAATCGCGAAAGGGGTTTGCCGAAAGTCCCTTGTGAGTGGCCATTTGGGATCTCTCCATCGTATGCAGTTGCACTTGCCAGACCCAGGTCCTCCGGCAGGGGTGCGGGCTTCGAGCTCCGTAGTCCGGCCATTACGGCGTCCGCCGCCGACGCGGTGAAATGGGCGCTGCCTGAGCCGATGTCCCTTACCGCCGCCACCAGTTGGTCCGCCGTGAACTCGCCGTGCACCAAGTAGCCGCCGGCGCCTCGGCGGAGGGCCTCGTGCACGATCTCCGACTCGCTGCTGTACGTCAGCATCAGCACCTGGGCGATCGGTACCAGGTGCGGGAGGGCTGAGATGCCGTCCACCCCAGGCATCCGGACGTCCAGGAGGATCACGTCCGGGCGGTGGCGGCGGGCGGCCTCGTAGGCCTCGCGGCCGTCCGTCGCCTCCGCCACGACCGTGATGTCCTCGCGGCCGGAGAGGAGGGCGGTGAGGCCCGCGCGAACCACCGGGTTGTCGTCCGCCACCAGGACCCGTAGGTGCTGGTCGGGTGTCATGCGGCCTCCTCTCGGATCGTGGCCAGCGGGAGTTCCAGGCGGACCTCCGTGCCCTTGAGGTGGTCTCCTCGGCCGATGCGGATACGGGCGCCCACGGACGCGGCTCGCTCGACCATGCCGACCAAGCCGAAGTGGCCCGCTCTGCGAAGTTGTTCGAGGGTGGTGTCCTGAGGGAGGCCGCGGCCGTCGTCGTAGACCGTGATGCGCAGGAGGTCGCCGTGCACTCCTGCGCTCACGTCCACCTGGGTCGGGGACGCGTGGCGGTGGGCGTTCTCCATGGCCTCCGTGGCGATGGTGAGGAGGTTGCGGGCCACGGTGGGTGGGAGCGGGGGGAGGGTGGCCGACTTGTCGTCGCCGGTGGGGTGGTAGGTGGCGGGGATGCTTGTGCGGGTGCTGAAGTCTGTTGTCCTGGCCGCCAGTTCGGCCATCACGTCCGTGGCCTGGTCCGCGGTTGCGTTGCGGCGGAGGTCTGTCAGGAGTTCGCGGGACTCCGCGGCTGCCCTGCGAGCCGAGCGGGCCACCAGGTCGGCCTGGCTTCTCAGGTGGGTCGGGTCCGTGTTCGCCTCTGCCGCCGAGGCCGCCAGGCTCTCTGCTGCCAGGGCCACGCCGTACAGGGTCTTCGCCACCGAGTCGTGCATCTCGCGGGCCAGGCGGGCCCGTTCCGAGGCGACCGCCTCCGTCGCTGCCAGGCGGGCCTGGACCGCGGTCAGGGCCTGGGTGGCTGCGCCGAAGCGGAGAAGGAGGTTGCGCAGGGTTACGCCCATGGCGCCCGTGACCACGCAGAGGCCGGGGAGGAGCAACGCCTCGGCGACCGTGGGGTGGAGGTCCTTCGAGCCGGCATAGACGGTGACGAGGATCAGGCCCTGGAGGGAGGCGAAGCAGCCTGCGCCTCGCCAACCGTAGACGAGGCCTGCGAGGAGGGGGGTGCAGACGCTGACGTAGGCGAGGGTGGTGTCGGGGCCGGCCGAGATGAGGAGCAGCGCGCCGAAGAGGGTGTCCGCGGCCAGGAGGGTGGGGTGGCGGAGGAGCAGGGGGCCGAAGCGTTCCCAGTCTCTGAAGAGGACGTATGAGCCCATGAAGGTGACGAGTACGGCTGCGGCGACCAGGCGGGCGCCCAGGCCGGGGGCGGCGTTGAGGAGGGCGGCGGGGGCGGCCAGCGCGATCATGGCCAGGCGGAAGCCGAAGACTTGGCGGCACATTGCCTGGAGGGCGTTGGCTTGGAGGGGGATGGTGGGTGCGGGGGCGGGTGCGGGTTCGTGGGTGGGCATCCGGCCTTCGGCCGGATTTGGGTTCCCAAGCGCACCGCCCGTGCGGGTTTCGATTTCGGGTGCGGGTGGCACCTGTGGGGGCTCAGCGCCGTCGGCGGCTGAGCCCACAAAGCGGCGGCGCCGCAGGCCGACCCCGTCCGCCCTCGCCCTCGTCATCGCCATCCCGGCCTCCCGCCCTACTTCCCCGTAATCGAGCCGAAGTCCGTCCCCGAGCCCAGGATCAGGCCGGCCCCCAGGAGCAGCATCGTCGCCGGGACCATGAACGTGGTGATCATCATCGTGGCCTTGGGGACCGCGCGTGCGGCCTTGCGGCGGGCGTTCTGGGCGTCGGTGCGGCGCATGTCCTTGGCGAGGGCGATGAGGGTGTCGACGATCGGGGCACCCAGCTCCTCGCCCTGTTGCAGCGCCGTCACGAACATGGCGACCTGTTCGGAGTCGTTGCGGCGACGCAGCTCGGCGAACGCCTGCCTGCGACTCATGCCCAGGTCCATCTGGCGGAGTGTGATGCGCAGTTCGTCGGCCCACGGGCCCTCGTACTTCGTCGCCACCCGGTCCAGCGCCTGCCGGAAGCCCAGGCCCGCGCTGACCACCACCGCCAGGACGTCCAGGAAGTCCGGCAGCGTGCGCTCGATGACGTCCTTGCGGACGCGGATCGCCGACCAGATGCCGACCTCCGTCCAGAACGCGCCGAACGCGAAGAGGAGGACGGCCAGGAGCCAGCTGCCCCGCATCACACACAGCAGCCCTCCGAAAACCCCCAGGAAGCCGTACACAGCCCGCCTCGCCGCGTAGCGGTCGATCGTCAGGCCGCCCGGGTTGCCCGCCAGGTCGATCTTCCGGCGGTACTTCGCCACCTGCTTCGGGCCCATCAGCCGCAGTACCGCCGGTGCGTACCGCATCCCCAGCCGGTCGATCACCGAGTCCACCGCGCCCGTGCGCGTGGCGCCGACCTCCAGGGCCAGCATCAGGTCGCTCGGCAGCTTCGCGTCCGCCCGGTACATGCGGATGCCCGCGAAGATGCCCCAGACGGACAGGCCCATCAGCAGTGCGAGTGCGATTCCGATCGTCATGGCCTTCGCTCCCCTCCCTCACACATCGATACGGGACAGACGGCGGATCAGGATGAAGCCCACCGCGTACATCGCGAACGCCACGATCACCACGCCCTGGCCGATCGGGGAGCCGGTCATGCGGTCCAGGGCGCCGTCCTTCACCCCGTTCATCAGGAACAGGGAGCCGATGCCGAGGACCGGGACGGCGTACGACGTCATGTTGACCTGGGAGAGCTGGGTGCGGACCTCACGCCGGGTCTCCTTGCGCTCCTCCAGCGTCTCCGTCAAGTTGCGCAGGGCGCCGACCACTTGGCCGCCCGCCCGGTTGGAGAGGACCAGGGTCGTCACCAGGACCACCAGCTCCCTCGACGGCAACCGCTCCGCCATCTCGCCCAGGGCGTCGTCCAGGGACGCGCCGAGTGCCAGCTGGTTCGCCACCTTGCCCAGCTCCTCCCCCGCCGGGGCCTCCAGCTCCTCCGCCGCCATGCCGATCGCCGTGCGCAGGGCCAAGCCTGCTTGAGTGGCGTTCGCCAAAATCCTTGAGAGCTCGGGGAGTTGGTTGATGAACCGCTCGATGCGCTTCTGGCGTTGCCAGTTGAGGAACTGGAGGGCCGCCCAGATGCCCAGGAGGCCGGCGATCGGGCCGAAGAAGGGGGCCAGGGACGCCTGGCCGATCAGGAACAGGCCGGCCGCGCTCGACATCATGTAGACGAAGAACTCGCCCGGCGTGATGTCCAGGCCGGTGGCGGCGAGGCGCAGTTCCAGTTTCCTGCCGAACCTCGTGCGGCGCAGCCGCCGGTCCAGTTTCGGGAAGCGGCGCCTGCGGAGGCCCGCCTCCACCTGGCCGGTCGCGGAGAGGCGGTCGATGAGGGCCTGGCGCTGGGCCTTGCCCATGGCGTACGCGTGCAGTCCGGCGACCGCGAGGCCACAGGTGAGCAGGGTGAGGCCGGTCGCCAACTGGACCAGGGTGTGCAGTTCCATCAGCCAGTCCACCTACCTGGTTTCTCGGGTCGTCAGCTCGGCCACGGACTGGGCCACGCCGAAGGCCTGCGGGATCGGCTGGCCCGCCATGTAGAGGCGGTTCGCGGTGCGGCGCGGCAGCGGGGCGTACGCGAAGGCACCGTAGACGCGGCCGTCCGCCGCCATCGGTTCGGCGTCGAAGCGGGCCACCGTGGCCAGGCGGTACGGTTCGCCGCCGTGGCTGTCCAGCACGGCGACCTCGGTGATCCTGCGGGCCCCGTCCGGGAAGCGGGTCAGCTGGATGATGACGTCGACCGCGCTGTTGATCTGGTCGTGCAGCGCCTCGAAGGGGACGCCGACCTCGGACATCGATGCCAGGGTCTTGAGGCGCATCAGGGCGTCCTCGGTGCTGTTGGCGTGGACCGTGGCGAGTGAGCCGTCGTGGCCCGTCGACATCGCCTGGAGCATGTCGAGGGACTCGCCGCCGCGGACCTCACCCACGACGATCCGGTCGGGGCGCATCCGCAGGGAGTTGCGGACCAGGTCGCGGATGGTGATCTGGCCCTTGCCCTCGACGTTCGGGGGGCGGGATTCGAGGCGGATGACGTGGGCCTGCTGGAGCTGGAGTTCGGCCGAGTCCTCGATGGTGATGATGCGCTCGTGCTCGGGGATGAGGCCGGAGAGGGCGTTCAGGAGCGTGGTCTTTCCCGTGCCCGTCGCGCCCGAGACGATGATGTTGAACTTCGCTCGCACCAAACCCGCCAGCAGATACAGCATGTGCTCGTCCAGCGAGCCGAAGCCGATCATCTCCTGGAGCGTGAAGGAGCGCGGGAAGCGGCGGATGGTCAGGGTCGCGCCCGTCAGGGACAGGGGCGGGATGATCACGTTGACGCGCTCGCCCGAGGGGAGGCGGGCGTCGACCATCGGGTTCGACTCGTCCACCCGGCGGTTGACGGTCGACACGATCCGCTCGATGGTCTGCATCAGCTGGTCGTGGGAGGGGAAGCGGAGCGGCAACTGCTCGACCCTGCCGCCGCGTTCGACGAAGATCGCGTCCGGGCCGTTGACCATGATCTCGGTGATCGACGCGTCCTCCAGCAAGGGCTCCAGGATGCCCAGCCCCAGCGCCTCGTCGACCACCCTCCGGATCAGCTGCGAGCGCTCGACCGTCGACAGGACCGGGCCCTCACGGCTGATGATGTGCCCGAGCACCCGCTCCAGGCGGGCCCGGCGCTCGGCCGCCGCCAGCGAACTCATCTCCGCGAGGTCGATCTCCTCCAGGAGCTTGGCGCGGTACGACGAGACGAGGTGGCCGTCCTCGCCCCGGGCGCCGTTCTCCTCGGGGGTGCTGATGCGTGCGCGCAGGCTCATGGTCGTACCTCGTTCAGTGGTCGAGCGGCATGGTGGCGGTCTTGGTCGCGTTACCGAAGTCCCAGACGAGGAGGGGGATGTCGACGGTGGCGGTGACCGTGACCGTGTCGTCGCCCTGGGCGGCCGAGCAGGACACGGACAGCCAGTCGCTCACCGCGTTCGCGCAGCCTTCCTGTGCGCTGCGCTCCAGCGAGGCCGCCCGCGCCCCGGCCCTGGCCGCCGTGCCGGCCTGCTGGGCGGCGTAGGCGATGAGCCCGATCTGGACGCCGGCGAGGGCGACGAGGAGCAGGATCGGGATGAAACCCAGGTACTCGATGGCCACTTGGCCGCGGTCACGCCGGGCGTGACGACCGTCGAGGACTTTCTTGTCGTACGACATCTCAGTCCTTCTCCTCCTGGACGGCCCCCGCGTGGCCCTCGACGGTGAACGGGAAGCCGATCGCGCCGGGGAAGAGCACGGGCACCTTCAGGGACACGTCGGCCGTGACGTAGTCGCCGTCCGCCGTGCAGGTCACCTCGGCGTCCCCCTGCCACGCGCCGGGCAGGTCCTTGAGGCCCGCCTCCTGGCAGCCGGCCTGGCCCTCCGATGCCGTCCCCGCCCGTACCGCCTCGTCGGCGGCGTGCCCGGCCAGCGTGAACGTGTAGCCCACCAGCACGAACTGCCACACCAGCACCAGAGTGGCGATGATCAGCGGCGTCATCCCCAGGAACTCGATGGTCACCTGGCCGGAGTCCCCGTACCGGCGCCGCCTCACGGCCCGATCTCCCTGCGCCTGCGGAAGCTCACCGCGCCCCGGTCGCGGCTCTTGTGCGCACCGGTCCCGGTCCCCTCCCGCGCCTTGACCAGGCCCAGCTCCCCCGCGAGGGCCCACAGCGCCTGCTTCACCGTGCTCTTGTTGTCCAGCTCGTGCACGCGGCCCGCGTCCACGACGCCCTGGAGTTCCTTGAAGTGGGCGGGGATCGCGGTCCCGGCGACGGGCGTGCCGGTGATCCTCTGGATCAGGTGGGGCTGGATCTCCGTACCGCGGGTGTGCCGGTTGACGACGACGGTCGTCTCCTCGGCCTTGCGGATCTGGAGCCGGTCCCACATGCGTACGGCCCGCTTGGCGCCGCGTACCGCGACCACGTCCGGTGTGGTGACCAGCAGGGCCGCGTCCGCCATCTCCACCGCCGCGGCCCCCGCGCCGCCGAGTTGCGCGCCGCAGTCGACGACGACCACCTCGTAGCGCGAGCGCAGGGCGCTGACGATCTGGCGGGCGGCGCGGTCGGTGACCTCCTCGCCGCGTTCGCCCTCGCCGGGGGCGAGGAGCAGGGCGACGCCCGTGTCGTGGCGGTAGACGGCGTCCGCGAGGACCCTCGGGGAGATGTCCGTGATCGCCGCCAGGTCCACCACCGACCTGCGGAACTGCACGTCCAGGAAGGAGGCGATGTCGCCGGTCTGGAGGTCCATGTCGACCAGTGCGGTGCTGCGGCCGGACGCCTGGGCGGCCAGGGCGAGTTGGATGGCGGTGAAGGTCGCGCCCACGCCGCCCTTCGCGCCGCTCACCGTGACCACGGTGCCGCCGACGCCGGTGAACACGTCGGCTCCGGCGCCGAGATGACGTCGTACCCCCACCGACCAGGCGGCGACGGCCTGGACGCGGCTGGCCAGCTCGTCGTAGTGCAGCGGGAGGGCCACCAGGCCGCGGGCGCCGTAGTCCATGGCCGCCTGGAACAGGCCGGGGCTCGCGTCGGAGGTGACGAGGATGACGCCCACCGCCGGGAAGCGCAGGGCGACTTCGCGGATGAGCTCCAGCGCGGGGACCGGGCCGATGCGTTCGTGGACGACGACGACCTCGGGGAGTTCGTCGACGGACTCGGCGGCCAGGCGGGCCAGGGTGTCGACGAGCTGGGTGGAGTCGACGACCGGGGCGACCGGTTCGGCGTCCGGGAGCTGGCTGAGGAGGGTGGTGATGGAGCGGACGGCGTCCGCGTCGCCTACGGCCGGCAGGATCCTCGTGGGCATACGGCTCTCACTTGTCCTTCGCGAGTTCGTACGTGCGGTCCTGGTCGGGAACCGGCCGGTCGCCGCCGGGAGCCACCAGGGCGAGCCGGACCCGCTCGGCGAACGACTCGGCGTAGGTGAGGCGCTGGGCGTCGAGGGTGGAGAGGGCGAAGGTGATCGGGACGGCCTCCTTGGTGCGCCGGTCCCGGTTGCTCTCGTCGGGGTCGAGGGAGGTCAGCTTGCCGACGTCGAGGACTTTCGCGTTCGTCACGATGATCTTCGACTGGGCGGGCTGGGCGGAGTTGCCGTTCCGTTCGCCCTCGAAGGTGGCGTACACGTTGACCGTGGAGCCCGGCGTGATCTTGCCGGCGACGCCGGTCGCCGCGTCGATCATGATGGCGACCTCCTGCTGTCCGGGCTGCAGAGCCGGCTGGGCCACGATCATGTCGCTCTGCAGCAGGGAGCCCTTCTCCAGCTTGGTCACCGCGATCTTGCCCTCGATGTCGCGGAGATCGGTGACGGCGTTGGCCGACAGCCAGCGCTCGGGCATCGAGATCTTCTCGAACTGGGCCCTGCTCAGTGCCGTGTAGGGCTGGATCTCGGCCTTGACCTCGTACGCGGTGACCTCGGGGCCGACCTTGGACTTCACGTCGTCGATGACGGACAGCACACCGGCGAAGGCCGCCAGGGCGCAGACGACCGACAGGATCAGGAGTATGACGCCGCGGCGCTGACGGGAGTTCATGAACCGGACAACCTCATTGGGGGATGTGGGTCGGCAGGGCTCACCCGGCGGTGAGTTGGTTCTCGTTGACGGGTGAGGTGGCGGAGCAGAAGACGCAGCGGTCCCCGATGACGTCGATGCCGCACCAGTGGCAGCTGGACTGCCGGACGGACGTCACCAGTTGGTAGAGGACCGAGAGGTCGGGCAGGAAGGTGCAGAACTCGACCAGCTTGGGGGTGCCCCACCAGACGGCGGACTCGGCGGGCAGCGGCGCCTCGCGCAGTCCCTGGACGTTCCAGGCGGGCGCGAGGGTGTTGGCGACCCAGTCGGTCTGGAGCTGGCCCTTGGCGACCAGCATCGAGGTGGCGAACTCGGGCCCCGACAGGGACGCTTCGGGGCCGATGCGGACGAGTTGCGGTTCGGGGTGGGCGATCACGCCGAACTGGCTGCCGGGCACCCAGGACTTGGCGTGGGACTTCAGCCCGACGGGGACGCGGTCGAGCTTGGTGACGGAGCCGAGGACGGCACCGGCGTGGATGTAGTGGGTGAGCAGCCGGCCGGCGGAGGCGAGGACGCCGGGGCTGAGGTCGCAGGAGGCGAGCTGCCGCAACTGGCGGGCCAGGACGGCCAGTCCGAGAGGGGGCAGATCGGGACGGAAGAGCGCGATCCGGTCGCTCTCCAGCAGGGAGCGGATGGTGTGCAGCCGCCGCTCGACGCCGGGTGCGACCACCCGCGAGCAGACGACGATCACGTGCCCGCACTGGTCGATCAGCTGTTGCAGGGCCGCCAGCGCCTGGTCCAGCGGCTGCCGGTCGAGGTCCTTCAGGACGACCGCGGGCACGGTCCGCTCGTCCTGCGGCGGCAGTGCCATGTCGGCACCGGTCACGGCAATGGCAGTTGGCACGCGCAGCTCCCCGTTCCCATGCCTCGCCGGCCCGACCGGCGCTACCCGACCCACCCAGTCGACTTCACTGCGTGACTACGCAAGCACTCTAACCACGCGGTTGTGACCGGAGAACAGCGTTTGTGTAGCTGGCGAGGAACTGCCGTTACACAAGGTGCGTCAAATCGGGGCAGGTTGAGCATCTTGCCCGACATATTTCGGCCCTGGGGCCCTTGCCAGGGTGGCCGGGTGGGTCCAGGGGCCCATGCCGGGCGAGCGGTCATGGCGGGCACTTTGGTCTGGACCTATTGACAGACCGATTGGCCTAGACCAACTTGTTGTCATGTCCCCACAGAGACGATCGACCCGGCTCTGGTCCGGAGTCGTCACCGCCGCCCTCGTCGCCTTCTCGCTCTCCCTCGCGGGCGCGGGACAGGCCTCCGCAGCCGACGTCAACAACGCCAAGAACGCCGGATTCGAGTCCGGCCTGACCAACTGGACCTGCACGGCGAGCAGCGGGACGACCGTCTCCTCGCCGGTCCACTCGGGCGCCGCCGCCCTGAAGGCGACCCCGGCGGGCCAGGACAACGCCAAGTGCACCCAGTCCGTCGCCGTGAAGCCCAACTCGACGTACACGCTGAGCGCCTGGGTCCAGGGCGGCTACTCCTACCTGGGCGTCACCGGCACCGGCACGACGGACGTGTCCACGTGGACCCCCGACTCCGCGTCCTGGAAGCAGCTGTCGACCACCTTCACCACCGGTTCCTCGACGACGTCGGTCACGGTCTACACCCACGGCTGGTACGGCCAGGCCGCCTACTACGCCGACGACCTCTCGGTGTACGGCCCCGACGGGGGCGGCGGCACCGACCCGACGCCCACGGTCCCGGCCGCGCCGGCGGGCCTGGCGGTCTCCGGTACGTCGTCCTCGTCGGTGTCGCTGACCTGGAACACGGTCTCCGGCGCCACCGGCTACAACGTCTACCGCAGCGGCACGAAGGTGACGGCGGTGACGGGCACGTCGGCGACGGTGACGGGCCTCGCCGCCTCCACCTCGTACTCCTTCCAGGTCACGGCGACGAACTCGGCGGGTGAGTCCCCGAAGTCGGCGGCGGTCACGGGCACGACGACGGCGACCCCGACCGGCCCGGCGCTCCCGAAGCACGCGGTCACCGGCTACTGGCAGAACTTCAACAACGGCGCCACCGTCCAGAAGATCTCCGCCGTCCAGTCCCAGTACGACATCATCGCCGTGGCCTTCGCCGACGCGACGACGACGCCGGGGGCGGTGACCTTCAACCTCGACTCGGCCGGTCTCGGCGGTTACACCGTCGACCAGTTCAAGGCGGACATCGCGGCGAAGAAGGCGGCCGGGAAGAAGGTGATCATCTCGGTCGGCGGCCAGAACGGCACGGTGTCGATCAACGACTCCACCTCGGCGACGAACTTCGCCAACTCCGTCTACTCCCTGATGCAGACGTACGGCTTCGACGGCGTCGACATCGACCTGGAGAACGGCATCAACGCCACCTACATGACCCAGGCGTTGCGGTCGCTGTCCTCGAAGGCCGGCTCGTCGCTGATCATCACGATGGCCCCGCAGACCATCGACATGCAGTCGACGTCGAACGGCTACTTCCAGACGGCGCTCAACATCAAGGACATCCTCACCGTCGTCAACATGCAGTACTACAACAGCGGTTCGATGCTGGGCTGCGACGGCAAGGTGTACTCGCAGGGCTCGGTGGACTTCCTCACCGCGCTGGCCTGCATCCAGCTGGAGGGCGGACTCGCCCCGTCCCAGGTGGGGTTGGGCCTGCCCGCCTCGACGAGCGGCGCGGGCAGCGGGTACGTCTCACCGACCGTCGTGAACAACGCCCTGGACTGCCTGACCAAGGGCACGGGGTGCGGTTCCTTCAAGCCGTCGAAGACCTATCCCGACCTGCGGGGCGCGATGACCTGGTCGACGAACTGGGACGCCTCGGCCGGGAACGCCTGGTCGAACGCGGTGGGGCCGCACGTGCACGGGCTGCCGTAGCCGGCCGGACCGCTCAGTCGCCGTCGGCGCCGAGCGTCTCGTAGGTCTCGGCGAAGATCTCGGGCTCGCAGGCGTAGTGCTCGCCGCGCACGCCCTCGATCAGCATCCAGCCGGGCGGGATCTCGTCCGGCGCCGAGCCCCGCTCCATGGTGCGGATGCGGAGGACCCGCCCGCCGTCCTGCTCTTCCGAGGCGACGAAGTCGTCGCCGAGGAAGGCACGGACGGCGGGCAGGTCCTCTTCCCGTCCCGTCCACAGCAGCGCGCGCACGGTCACCGGACGCTTGCGGGCGCGAACGACGGGCATAACAGGCTCCTGAGTGGTCGATGTCATGCACCACATTGTCAGGAGGTGGACAGAACAACCAGCCGTTCGGTCGCGCGTGTCATCGCCACATAGCGGTCCACCGCCCCCTCCACCCCCGTCCCGAACCTCTCCGGGTCGATCAGCACCACCAGGTCGAACTCGAGCCCCTTCGACAGTTCGGGGGTCAGGGCGCGGACGCGGGCCGTGGGCTCGAAGGTCTCGTCGCCGATGACACAGGCGATGCCCTCGGCGGGGTGGTCGGCGAGCCAGCTGTCGAGGATCGACGGGAGGTCCGCGACCGGGCCGTGCAGGACCGGGATGCCGCTGCTGCGGATCGAGGTGGGGACGTTGGCGTCCGGGAGGGCGGCGCGGATGACCGGCTCGGCCTCCGTCATCACCTCTTCCGGGGTGCGGTAGTTGATGCTCAGGGACGCCATGGTGATGCTGGTCAGGCCGACGCGGCGCAGGCGCTCCTCCCAGGTCTCGGTGAAGCCGTGACGGGCCTGGGCGCGGTCGCCGACGATGGTGAAGCTGCGGGACGGGCAGCGCAGCAGGAGCATCTGCCATTCGGCGTCGGTGAGTTCCTGTGCCTCGTCGACGACGATGTGCGCGAACGGGCCGGCGAGGAGGTCAGGTTCGACGGTGGTGAGTTCGGACTCGTCGACCAGGTTGCGCTGGAAGTCCGCGCGGCCCAGCTGGGTCATCAGGCCCTCGCCGTCCGGGTCGGCCGCGATCAGGTTCTCGACGACCCGCGCCATCTGCTCGCGCTGGGCGGCGAGGGCGGCCTCCTGCCGGCGTTTGCGGCCGTCCGCCTTCGGGTCGCCGAGGCGCTGCCGGGCGGCGTCGAGGAGGGGGAGGTCGGAGACGGTCCAGGCCGCCGGGTTCGCGCGCTGGAGGGTCCGGACCTCGTCCCGGGTGAGCCAGGGCGCGCACAGGCGCAGATAGGCGGGGACGGTCCACAGGTCGCCCACCAGGTCCGTCGCCTCCAGCAGGGGCCAGGCGCGGTTGAGGGCACCCACCAGTTCCTTGTTCTGGCGCAGCACCCGGCGGAACAGCTGCGGCGGGACGTCGTCGCGGCCCTCGTACTTCTCCTCCAGGAGCGTGACCAGCTTGTCCCAGATCTGGCCGCGGGCCTCGTTGTGCGGAGTGCCCGGTTCCGGGGCGTCGAAGGCCTCGGCCCAGTCGGCGGCGGTGAGACGGAGGTCGGTGTGGTCGACCGTGACGGTCAGGCCCTCGGTGGGCGGCTCCTCGTAGAACCGTACGGCCTTCTCGATCGCCTTCACCAGGTCCGCCGAGGACTTCAGGCGGGCCACCTCCGGGTCGGGCTCCAGGCCCGCCTCGGCGCCTTCCTCGACCAGGTCGCGCAGGATGCAGGTCTGCACGCCCTCCTCGCCGAGGCTGGGGAGGACGTCGGCGACGTAGGAGAGGTAGGGGCGGTGCGGGCCGACGAAGAGGACGCCGCCCCTGCGGTGGCCGAGGCGCGGGTCGGAGTAGAGGAGGTGGGCGGTGCGGTGCAGGGCGACGACGGTCTTGCCGGTGCCGGGGCCGCCGTCGACGACGAGCGCGCCGCGCGAGCCGGCGCGGATGATGGCGTCCTGGTCGGACTGGATGGTGGCGAGGACGTCCCGCATCCGGTCGGAGCGGTTGCTGCCGAGGCTGGCGATGAAGGCGGACTGGTCGTCGAGGGCGACCTGCCGCTCCAGTCCGTCGGCGGTGAACACCTCGTCCCAGTAGTCGCTGATCCGGCCGTCGGTCCAGCGGTAGCGGCGGCGGCTGGTCAGGCCCATCGGGCGGGCGTGGGTGGCGGCGAAGAACGGCTCGGCGGCCGGGGAACGCCAGTCGATCAGCAGCCGGCGCCCCTCGCTGTCGGTGAGGCCGAGGCGGCCGACGTAGAGCGGCTCGGGGTCGTCGGCGGTGACCATGCGGCCGAGGCACAGGTCGAGGCCGAAGCGGCGCAGGGTGCGCAGCCGGGCGGTCAGGCGGTGGATCTCCGCGTCCCGGTCCATCGCGGCCCGGCCCGCGCCGCCGGGCGCCTTGAGCTCGGCGTCGAGGCGGGCGGACAGGTCGGCGATCGACTCCTCCAGGCTCGCCGCGATCGCCGCGAAGTGCCGCTCGTCACCGGCGATCAGGGTGGGGTCGGCCTTGGCGGAGAGACGGTCGGGGAGGGCGAACGCCGTGGTGGTGGCGGTTCCCTGGGGATTCACGTGATCAGCTCCGATGCGAGGCCGAATGCGGCTGTTACGGCTGTTACGGCTTTTCATGGATTAGTACGACATTACGTGGGCGGCGCGGCTCCGGGCTCGGCGCGGTGGCGCCCGGCGACCCTACGCGGCGGCGCCTTCGAGCAGCAGCTTCGCCGCCACCGTCGCCCCGTCCGTTCGGACCTCGGCCGCCAGGGACCGTGCCCGCTCGCGGGTCTCGGGGGCCAGGGCGACGGTGAGCGCGGCCGTCAGGGAGGCGTAGGTCGGTGTCGGGCCGTCGTGGGCGGCGCCGACGCCCAGCTCGGCGATCCGGTCGGCCCAGTAGGGCTGGTCGGCCATCTGGGCCACGACCACCTGGGGTGCGCCGGCCCGGGCGGCGGTCGTGGTGGTGCCGGCGCCACCGTGGTGCACGACCGCGGCCACCCGGCGGAACAGCTCCTGCTGGTTGACCTCGCCGACGGCGAAGCAGTCGTCCTCGCCGTCGATCAGCGCCAGGTCGGCCCAGCCGCGCCCCAGCAGCACCCGGTGCCCCTGCGCCCGGACCGCCTCCACGGCCGCCCGGGAGACGTCCGCCGCCTCCCGCAGCGGCATGCTGCCGAAGCCGACGTACACCGGCGGGGCGCCCGCCGCCAGGAACTTCTCCAGGTCCTCGGGGAGCGGCCGGGCGTCGGTGCGGATCCAGGCGCCGGTCTGGACGACGTCGAGATCGGCCGGCTCCTGCCAGGGGCTCAGGACCGGATCGGCCGCGAGCAGCGGGCGGGTGGTGAGGACGTGGTCGCGGAAGTCCGCCACCGGGGGCAGGCCGAGCTCCGTGCGCCGGGCGTTGACCGCCCCGCCGAACAGCTCGTTGAGGATCTCGGCGTTCCGGTCCCACAGCACCCGGTTGTCCGTGACGTCCGCCGGCAGCGGGTGGCCCGGGAAGGCGAGCGGCGGGTGGTACGGGGAGGGCAGGTAGGACGGGAAGTACGAGACGAACGCGTACGCGGCGCCCGCCTTCTCCGCCGCCGCCCGCGCACCGGCGGCGGCCGGGAGCAGACCCGTCGCCACCACGAGGTCGCTCCCGGCGGCGACCGGCGCGACCGTCTCGTACACCGAGTCGAAGAGCCCGGCGGCCCGCTCGGCCATGGTCGGGGGCAGCTTCGCCGGCTTCCCGGTCAGGGCGTCCGTCGCCAGCGCCCGCACCGACTGCCCGATCGGCACCAGCGGGACGCCGACCCCGTCGAGCAGTTCCTCGAAGTCGGGCGGCGCGCACACCTGCACCTCGACGCCGAGTTCCCGCAGCGCCACGGCGAGGCCCGCCATCGGCTCCACGTCTCCGCGCGACCCGTACGTCAGCAGCACAACACGCATCCGGGACTTCCCCATTTCCGCAGGTGACGGCTTCAGGCCGACGATTCTGCGGCACGAGGGGGGCCTTGCCGCAAGGCCCCCGGTGCGCTATACATTGAATATGGCAAGAGGTGTCCGCACCTTCTTGCCTTTCGTGTTTCCGGGGCCCGGTCAGCCTTGCCGTGTGCATCTCGGGCCGGCTGAACTCGGCCTCCGCGTCGCGGATTTCGAAGGCGACACCGGACGCGCAACCTGCCTGGACCGGCCCGTGAAACATTTCCCCGGGTCCACCGCATCAGTAGAAGTGAGGACGGTGCACGCCGGGCACCCACGAGCAGGGGGAACACATGAGACAGGTCCTTGCGGACCAGTACGCGGAGTTCGCGGCGGCACGCGCGGGGCATCTGTACCGCTCCGCGTGCCTGCTCACCGCCGGGGACACGCATCTCGCCGAGGATCTCGTGCAGGAGACCCTGGGCCGGCTCTACATCGCGTGGCAGCGGGTGAGCCGGGTCGGCAACCCGGCCGGGTACGCGCAGACCGTGCTCACCCGGACCTTTCTCGCCCACCAGCGGCGACGCAGCAGCACCGAGCGGGCCACCGACACCTTCCCCGACCGGGCCGGCACCGACCAGCGCGACGTGCCGCTGCGGCTGACGCTGCTGGAGGCGCTGGCGCGGCTGCCCGCCAAGGACCGGGCCGTGGTCGTCCTGCGCTACTGGGAGGACCGCTCGATCGAGGAGACCGCCGACGCGCTGCACGCCAGCTCGGCCGCGGTGCGCACCCGGTGCACGCGCGCGCTGGGCAGGCTGCGCGAGCTGCTCGGCGAGGACCTCGGCGAGTACGCGCGCTACTGACCCCGACTCCGGTCACCTCCCACAGACTTCACTTCACTCCGACCCCGCGGAAACGGTGGTTTGCCATGCCCGTACACCAGCACAGCGATCCCTTCGAGGACCGCCTCGCCGCCGGACTGCGCGATGCCGGCCAGACCTTCGACCCCGATCTCCACACACTGACGACGGCCGGGCTCGTCCGCGGGCGCCGGCTGCGGCTGCGGCGCCGGGCCGCGGTGGTGGGCGGCGCGGCCTCGCTCGCGCTCGTCGGGGTGGGCGGGGCGCTGCTGCTGGGTGGCGGGCCGGACGCGGACCGGTCGTCGGTGGCGTCCACACCCAGTGCCAGGACGACCGCGGCGCCCGTGTCCGGCGAGGAGCTCATCAGCACGCTCAAGAAGCGGCTCGGGTACGGCAAGTTCAGCCAGGAGAGCGCGCACGGTACGACGGACAAGCCGGGGCCCGCCTACGCCCAGCTCGTGTGGGACGACGGGGACGGGGGTTCCGTCGTCTCCATCAACCTGGAGAAGGTCGAGCCGGGCAGTGAGGGCGCCCGGCAGTGGACCCAGTGCCCTGACAAGGCGTTCACGCCGTACGACAGTTGCAAGATCAGTCGGCTGCACAACGGCGCGGTGCTCAGGATCCTCCAGGGCTACGAGTACCCGGACAAGCGGGAGCCCACCAAGGTCTGGACCGCGGACCTGATCACTCCGAAGGGGCAGCACGTCACGGCCTCCGAGTGGAACGCCGAGGCCGAGAAGGGTTCGCCGGTCACCCGGTCCGAACCGCCCCTGGACTCCGCCGGGTTGAAGAAGCTCGTGACCGCACCGGCGTGGCTGACGGCGGTCGACGCCATTCCCGACGCGGAGGTCCCGTCGCCCACGCCGGAGGAGACGACGGCGCCCACGACCGACATCCGCAAGACGCTCGTCGACCTCCTCCCGAGCGGCCTCACGCCGGTCTCGCGGGGCGGCGAGGAATCCGGCTATGGCTATGTCGTCGTCGACGACGGCAAGGGCAGCAGCCTCGTCGAGATCAACGTGCAGCCGAACATGGGGGACCTGCTCGGCGACGGCATCTTCGAAGGTGCCGAGCAGCAGGCCGACGGCACGATGCTCGTCACCCGCGAGGACGCCGGCGACAAGGACGTGCCGGGCACGGTCAGGTGGACCGTCGACACCGTGCGGATCAACGGGCTGCGGGTCGCGATCAGCGCCTACAACTCGGGCGGACCGCACGACGCACCGGGCCGTGACAAGCCCGCCCTCACGCTGGAGCAGCTCAAGAAGATCGCGCTCAGCTCGGCGTGGGGGCCGAGCCGGGAGGACCTCTACGGGCAGAAGAACGGTCAGAAGAACTCCGACCAGGGCTGATCCCAGATCTGCTTCACGCACAGCACCAGGAACAACAGCCCGGCGATCACCAGCATCGCGTTGCTGAGCAGGCCGTTGCGCCATTCGGCCGGGGTGCGGGAGGAGTTGAGGAGCCAGATCAGGGTGCCGGCGAGGAAGGGGAGGAACGCCGCGCCCAGGACGCCGTAGAGGATGATCAGGCGGAAGGGCTGGCCCTGGAAGAGCAGGACGATGGGCGGGAAGGTCAGCCACAGCAGGTACGCGCGGAAGGGCCAGGAGCGTTCGCGTGTGCCGGAGGCGACCTCCTCGCCCTTCGCCGCCTGTGCCGTGCGGTAGCGGGCGACGAAGTCGGCGAACATCAGGCTCACGCCGTGCCAGACGCCGATGAGGGAGGTGAAGGACGTGGCGAAGAAGCCGATCAGGAAGAACTTGGCGGTCGCCGAGCCGTACTCCTTCTCCAGGATGTCGCTGAGCTGGATGAGGCCCTTGTCGCCGCTCGCGATGGCCACGTTCGCCGAGTGCAGCAGTTCCGCGCCGACGAAGAGCATCGCGATGACGAAGATGCCGGTGGTGGCGTAGGCGACGCGGTTGTCGAGCCGCATGACCTTCATCCAGCCGGTGTCGGTCCAGCCCTTGGCGTTGACCCAGTAGCCGTACGCGGCCAGCGTGATGGTGCCGCCGACGCCGCCGATCAGGCCGAGGGTGTTGAGGACGGAGTCCTTCTCGTCGGGGAGGACCGGGAGCAGGCCCGCGAATGCGTCCGGGAGGTTCGGGGTGACGCGGATCGCCAGGTAGACCGTCACCACGAACATGACGCCCACCAGGACCGTCATGACCTTCTCGAAGACCTCGTACTTGTTGAACCAGACGAAGACCAGACCGACCAGGCCGCAGGCGACCGCCCACCATTCCAGGTCCATCACGTCGGGGAACAGCGCCTGGAGCGGCAGCGCGCTCGACGACATCGCCGCCGCCCCGTACACGAAGCCCCAGATCACGACGTAGACGACGAAGAACCAGCTGGTCCAACGGCCCAGGCTCGCCCAGCCGTCGAAGAGGGTGCGGCCGGTGGAGAGGTGCCAGCGGCCCGCGGCCTCGGCGAGGGAGATCTTCACCAGGCAGCCGATCACGGCGGCCCACAGCAGGGTGTAGCCGAAGTTGCTGCCGGCGATGAGGGTGGCGACCAGGTCGCCCGCGCCGACGCCGGTGGCCGCGACGACGATGCCGGGGCCGATGTACTTCCAACTGGACTTGCGCGGTGTGGGGGCGGGCGATACCTGGGTGTCGGTGGGGTTTCCCGTGGTGTCAGCCATGAAGGTCAACAAACCGCAAAGCACCGGCACTGACAAGAGGGCCTACGACTCTCGCGGACCACAGCCGTCCGCCCCGCAGGTGCCCAGCTCGAACCACACGGTCTTGCCCGTCCCGTCCTGGTGACAGCCCCACCGCAGGGCGAGCGCGTCGACCAGGAACATCCCGCGCCCGCTCGTGCCGGAACCGGCCGCCCGTACGCGGGGCACGCGGTGGCCGACGTCGGAGACCTCGCAGCGCAGCACGCCGTGCGCGGCGGTGAGGGTGAGGCGGATGCGGCTGCCGGCGGAGTGCAGCAGGGCGTTGGTGGCCAGCTCGCTCACCAGCAGTTCGGCGGTGTCGGTGAGGTCGCTGCGGTCGTCCCGGTCGGCGAGTCCCCAGCTCTCCAACTGCCGTCGGACCAGGGCGCGGGCCTCGCGGACCGCGGTGGGACGGGGCTCGTACTCGACACTCAGATGGCCTGCCCCCAGCGGGGGCTGAGGGTACGAGGCGTACCGGGGACGCAGCATGGCACCAGGATGTCCGTCCTGGCCGCCCCGTACACGGGGAGGACTACCCGATTCACTACCTACGTACAGGAGTTCGAGGAGCCGATGCGAGAGTCCGATGCGAGGAGCCGATTCGCGCCAGTGCGTCTTTATGCGCTCTTGACCTGCTCATGCCATGCGTCGACGATGAGCCGCACACCCGCACCACGTACGTCGCACTGAATCGCCACTCCCCACTCCCACAAGGAGACTTCATGCGACTTCGGACACGAGGCGCAGGCGCCCGGGGCGGCAGACGCACCGCCGCGTTCGCCGCCCTCCTCGCCCTGGCGCTCGCCGCGCCCCTCACCTCCATGGACGCGTCCGCCGACAGCGCCCGCAAACCAGCGCCGTCCGCGGACGACATCCGGCAGTACGAGATCCACCAGCACACCAACCCCGTGACCCGCACGGCCATCCAGCAGACCGGCGTCACGGTGGACGAGGCCGACGAGGAGACCGTCGTGGTCTCCGGGCGGGCCGCCCAGATCAAGAAACTGCGCCGACTCGGCTACGAGGTCACGGCGTTGGGCTCGGCGCCGGACCGGCTGGCCGAGGACGAGCTGCGGCTCTACGACTTCCCGTCGGCCGACTCGCGCTATCACAACTACGCGGAGATGACGAACGAGATCAACGCCGTCGTCGCGGCCCACCCGGACATCGTGAGCCAGCGTGTGATCGGCACGTCCTACCAGGGGCGGAACATCGTCGCCCTGAAGATCAGCGACAACGTGGCGACGGACGAGTCCGAGCCCGAGGTGCTGTTCACCCACCACCAGCACGCGCGCGAGCATCTCACCGTCGAGATGGCGCTCTACCTGCTCGACCAGCTGACCTCCGGCTACGGCACCGACTCACGCGTGACCAGCCTGGTCAACAGCCGTGAGATCTGGATCGTGCCGGACCTCAACCCCGACGGCGGCGAGTACGACGTCGCCACCGGCTCGTACCGCTCCTGGCGGAAGAACCGGCAGCCCAACTCCGGTTCCTCGTCCGTCGGTACGGACCTCAACCGCAACTGGAACTACCGCTGGGGCTGCTGCGGCGGCTCGTCCGGGTCGACGTCCTCCGAGACGTACCGCGGGTCGGCCGCCGAGTCGGCTCCCGAGGTCAAGGTCGTCGCGAACTTCGTGCGCAGCCGGATCGTCGGCGGCGTGCAGCAGATCAAGGCCGGCATCGACTTCCACACGTACAGCGAGCTGGTGCTGTGGCCGTTCGGGTACACCACGTCCGACACGGCCACGGGGATGACGGCGGACGACCGCAACGCCTTCGCGACCGTGGGGCAGAAGATGGCCGCCAGCAACGGCTACACGGCGGAGCAGTCCAGCGATCTGTACATCACCGACGGGACCATCGACGACTGGCTGTGGGGCAACCAGAAGATCTTCTCGTACACCTTCGAGATGTATCCGACGTCCAGTTCCCAGGGTGGGTTCTACCCGCCTGACGAGGTGATCGCGCGGGAGACCTCCCGGAACCGGGACGCCGTGCTCCAGCTGCTGGAGAACGCCGACTGCATGTACCGGTCCATCGGGAAGGCGGCCCAGTACTGCAGTTAGTCGTCGGACGCGTCGTCGTTGCCGTCGTCGTTGTCTTCGGTGTCGTCGGTGTCCTCGAAGTACGCGTCGAGGACCGCGTCCAACTGCTCTTCCCACACCTTGAAGTCGGCCCTGGCCGTCGCCTCGATCTCGATCGGGTACCAGCGGCGGTCAGGGGTGTGGACCGTGATCGTGAAGCGCTTGCCGAAGCGGGGTGACTCCGTCTCGACCGCGCCGATCTCGTCCCAGCCGAACTCGCACCGCTCCTCGTCGAGGCTGAGGCGGACGCCCTTCGCGTCGGCGACGATCTTCGCGCGGCGGTCGGAGGCCTCGAAGACGGGGCCCTCGGCCGCCGCCTCCTCCTCGGTCTCCTCCGCTTCGGCCGTCTCCGGTTCCCCGGGGGCGGCCTCCTCCTGCGCGAGGGGCTCCTCGGCGTCCGCCGGGTCGGCGTCCTCGGGCTCGCCGGACACGGGTGAGGTCAGCCCGGGGATGAAGGCCGGGTCGAATCCGGCGCCTTCCAGGGGCTTGCTGCTCGAACCTATGCGCTGCTCCACGGTCGGAAGTATGGCGGACGAACCTGTGTCATGGGGCCCCGGGGGCGGAAGCGACGGAAGAAGCTCTTGCAGAAAATTTCTGCAAGAGCTTGTCCGCCCGGAAACACCGCTGCTTGACTCGGCTGCCATGAGCCCCGAGACCGATGTCCTCGTCCTGGGCGGCGCAGGCGTGGACACCATCGTCCACGTCCCCGAGCTGCCGCTCCCCTACGCCGACAGCTACATGATCGAGCCGGGCATCGTCAGCCGCGCCGGACAGAGCGGGGACTTCGTCGCCCTCGGCGTGCACGCGCTCGGGCTGCGCGCCCATCACCTCGACGTCGTCGGCGACGACCACGAGGGAGACCTGGTCCGCGCGTTGCACCGGGACCGGGGCATCCCGTTCACCGAGGTGCGCTCGGCCTCGGGGACCAAACGGGCCGTCAACCTGGTCGGCCCGGACGGGCGCCGGCTCTCCCTGTACGACGTCACGCGCGGCCAGGAAGCCGACCGGTTCCCCGAGGGCACCCTGCGCACCCTGGCGGGCGCCGCCCGGCACGCGCACGTGGTGATCACCCACCCGTGCGCCCACGCGCTGCCGATCCTGCGCGAGTGCGGGGTGACGGTCTCGACGGACCTGCACAACTGGGACGGTGCGAACCCGTACCACGAGGCGTTCGCTCTCGGCGCCGACCTGGTCTTCCTGTCCACGACCGCGCTGGCCGACCCGGAGGCCACCATGAGGGACGTCGCCGCGCGCGGCCGGGCAAGTGTCGTCGTCGCGACCGCCGGGGCGGACGGAGCGTATCTGCTGGCCGACGGCGAACTGATCCACGTACCGGCCGTCGAGCCGCCCGCTGCGGTGGTGGACTCCAACGGCGCGGGCGACGCCTTCGCCGCCGCGTTCCTGCTCGGCCGGCTGGAGGGCGCGGACCCGCTGCGCTGTGCACGGTACGGGGCGGTCGCGGGCGCCTACGCCTGCACGGTGCCGTCGAAGCGGGCGGATGCCATCGGGCGGGACGAACTGCTGGCGCGGGTCGCCGAACTGGAGGCGGAGAAGGTCTTCGGCTGACCGGCCGGGCGCCGGAATCCGCCCTGCTGCCGACCGGTTCTCCCCGCTCCGCCCGCCATTCCCGCGCACGCCCCGGTCGCGAACGGGTCGCGTCCGGGGCGAACTCAGGTCACAGCAAAGGGAGTTACGAGTGGAAAGCGGCTCGGGGCACGAGGAGGAGGGTTACGAGACGAAGAGGCTGAGCACGGCCGCCATCACGAACCCGACCACCGACAGCACCGTCTCCAGCACGGTCCACGTCTTCAACGTGTCGCGTTCGCTGATGCCGAAGTACTTGGCGACCATCCAGAAGCCCCCGTCGTTGACGTGCGAGGCGAAGATGGAGCCGGCCGAGATGGCCATGATGACGAGGGCGACGAAGGCCTGGGAGTGGTCGCCCTCGGCGAGGAGCGGGGCCACGATGCCGGCCGTCGTCACGATGGCGACCGTGGCCGAGCCCTGGGCGACCCGCAGGACCACCGAGATCAGGTAGGCGAGGACGATGACCGGGAGGCCGACGTCGTTGAAGGTGTCGGACAGCGCCTGGGCGACGCCGCTCGCCTTGAGGACGGCGCCGAAGACCCCGCCCGCGCCGACCACCAGCAGGATGTTGCCGACCGGCTTGAGGGACGAAGTCGACACCGTCTCCAGGGACTTGCGCGACCAGCCGCGGCGGATGCCGAGGAGCCAGTACGCGAGGAGCAGGGCGATCGTCAGGGCGACGAAGGGGCTGCCGAAGAACTCGACGACCGAGCGTCCGGTGGACGGGTCGAGGGCGATCGAGGAGAAGGTCGAGGCGAGGATCAGGACCAGCGGGGTGCCGATGATGCCGAGGACCGTGCCGAGCGGAACGGGGTCCTCACGCGGTACGACACCCTGCGCGCGCTGCTCCTCGATCACCGCAAGGCGCGCCTCCGCCGCCGCCTCGACCATGTCCTGCGGCACGGCCACGAAGATGCGGCGGCCGATCCACGCCGAGAACGCCCACGCGGCCAGCACCGCCGGGATGCCGCAGACGACGCCCATGAGGATGACCCAGCCGAGGTCCACGTGGAGCAGGCCGGCCGCGGCCACCGGACCGGGGTGCGGAGGCAGGAAGGCGTGGGTCATGGACAGACCCGCGAGGAGCGGCAGGCAGTACAGCAGGATCGACTTGCCGCTGCGCTTGGCCGCCGCGTAGACGATCGGGGCGAGCACGAAGATGCCGACGTCGAAGAAGACCGGGATGCCGAAGATGAGGCCGGTGAGGCCCATGGCGAGGGGCGCCCGCTTCTCCCCGAACAGATTCAGCAGCCGGGACGCCAACACCTCTGCCCCGCCGCTGACTTCGAGGATCGCGCCGAGCATCGTGCCGAGGCCGATGATGATCGCGACATGGCCGAGGATGCCGCCCATGCCGGACTCGATGGTGGAGACGGCGTCGGACCGCTGGACGGTGCCGAAGAGTTCGGTGACCGACAGGCCGGCGAGCAGGCCGACGGCTATGGAGACGGCCAGCAGCGCCACGAAGGGCTGGATCCTGACCTTGATGATGAGGAAGAGGAGCAGGGCGATGCCGAGGGCGGCGACGGTCAGCAGACCGGCGGTGCCGTCGACGAGGAGGAGCAGGCCGCCGGTGTGGGGCGGGGCCTCGGTGGGGGTGGTGGCGGCGAGCGGAAGGGACATGGGGGTCCTCTGCGTAAGAACATGGAGCTTTCGGGCAGGGTGCATCGCGGCATGGCCACCCGTGGGGGCCATGCCGTCTGCTTACGGCGTGCGGAAGTTGAGGGAGGGTCTGCCTCAGCCGAGGACGGCGAGCGCGTCGATCTCGATGAGGAGCCCGGCGGGGAGACCGACGTAGACGGTCGTGCGGGCGGCAGGCGGCTGGGTGAGCCCCTGCTCCTCGAAGTAGGTGTTGTAGATGCCGTTCATCTCGGCGAAGTGGTCGACGTCCGTGAGGTAGACGCGGATCATCATCACGTCGTCCCAGGAGGCGCCGCCCTCCTCCAGGATCGCCTTGACGTTGGCGAGGGTCTGGAGGGTCTGCTCGCGCAGGGTCGGGCCCGCGGGCGTCGGCGGCTGCCCCTCGACGGCCGGGAGGAAGCCCACCTGCCCGGCGACCTGGAGGATGTTGCCCTTCTTGACGCCGTGGGAGAACTGCGCGGGCGGGGTGGTGTGGGTCTTGGGGGTGAGGGCGATCTTCTCGGTCATGGGGTGACTTCCTTGACGGGGGTTCTGCCGGAGTACTCCCCGCTGATCGTGTCGGCGGTGCGGCGGACCAGCGGGAGCAGGGTGAGGAGTTCGTCGGCGGTGACGACGACGTTCGGCGCGGAGACCGACATCGCGGCGACGACACGGCCGTCGGCGCCGCGGATCGGGGCGGCGATGCAGTTGATGGACTCCTCGTGGCCACCGAGGTCGGTGGCCCAGCCCTGTTCGCGCACCCGCTCCAACTCCTTCAGGAAGGCGGGGGCGTTGGGGGTCGAACGGGCCGTGTACAGGGGGTAGTCGAGCTTGTCGGCGAGAGCGCGGCGCTCGGCCTCCGGGAGGTCGGCGAGCAGCAGCTTCGCGACGGCGGCGACGGTGATCGCGACGGGCTTCCCGATCCGTGAGTACATCCGCACCGGGTAGCGGCTGTCGACCTTGTCGATGTAGAGGACGTCGCCCTCCTCGTACACGGCGAGGTGGACGGTGTGGCCGACCTGTTCGTTGAGGCGTACGAGGTGGGGGTGGGCGATCTCGCGGATGTCGAGGTTCTCCATCGCCTCCTGGGCGAGGGCGATGAGACGGGCGCCGAGGCGGTAGCGCTGGTCGGACTGGCGGTAGACCATGCCGTGTTCATGGAGCGTACGCAGGAGGCGGAGCGCCGTGGACTTGTGGACGCCGAGGCGGTCGGCGACCTGGCCGAGGTCGGCGGGGCCCTCGGCGAGCAGCGGCAGGATGCTGAGCGCGCGGTCGACGGTCTGACTCATGGGGTGCGTACCTCCTCCGTGGCCTGCGCGGCTTGCGTCCAGCCGGGGCCGAGTCGAAGTCTCTCCCACGCGTGGTCGTCGAGGGCGACGAGGCGGTCGGCGTGTGCGCGGGAAGGGGGTGCGGCGAGGTCGCCGGGGGCGGTGAGGGTGGCGGCGGCCCAGAGGTGGCCGGTGCGGAGGCTTTTTCCGACGGGGAGTCCGCGCAGGGTGCCGGACAGGAACCCGGCGGCGAAGGCGTCTCCGGCGCCGGTGGTGGAGACGACGTCGACGGTGGGGGCGGGTTCGAAGGTGCGGGGGGTGGGGGCTGAGGTAGGGGGCGTTTCGCCGGCCCGCGCCGGCGGGGTGCCGCTGCGCCCACCCGTGCCGCCCCAGCGGCACGACTGCCCGCAGCTGGGCGGATCGACGGGTGCCGCGGCCGGGGCCTGCGCCCGACACGACGGCCCACAGCTCAGCGGATGGGCGCGTGCAGCGGCTTGCGCTGATGGTGCCGGGGCGCTGGCCGACCTTAGGGGCGCGGGGAACTGCGCGACCAGCTCCCACTCGCCCGCAGCCGACACGAAAGCGGTAGCCCCCCTTCCTCCTTGCTTCACCACCAGCACCGCCGGCTCCGGCAGCAGCTCACGCACCGCCGACGGCCCGCCCGTGACCCCCCACGCCTCCTCCGCCTCGTCCTCCCCCACGAACACCACATCCGCCCCGCGCGCCAGCTCCAGCAGCACGCGCGGACCCTCCTCGGAACGCCACAGTCCCGCCCGATGGTTCACGTCGAAGGACACCAGCGGGCGTCCCTCGTACCGCGCCGTCAACGACCGCATCAGCTCCAGGCACCCCTCGGACAACGCCGCCGTGATCCCGGACAGGTGCAGCACCCTCGCCGCACCCACTTCCACGTTCTCCACCGTCATCGCCGACGCCGCCGACCCCGCCCGGTAGTAGGCGACCTCGTGCGCGGACGTCCCGCGCTCCCCCGCCGTACGGAAGTACACCCCCGTCGGCCGCAGCGCGTCCCGGCGTACGCCGCTGACATCCACGCCGTACGAGCCGATCGTCTCGACCAGGTGATCCCCGAAGCCGTCCGCCCCCACCCGGCTCACCCACCGCGTGGAATGCCCGGCCGCGGCCAGGACACACGCCACGTTGGACTCCGCTCCGCCGATCGCACGGTCGAAGGACGGTACGTCCGCGAGGCGGCCCGGTCGGGTGGGCAGGAACGTGACCATGGACTCGCCGAGCGCGATGACGTCCACGACGTCCGGGGCGTTCACGATGGTCGTGGCTCCTCGTCGTCTCGGGCCCGGGCGGCTCCATTGACCCGGCGTTGGCCTGGATGTTAGACAGCGATGAGCGACATACGCAATGGACGTTGCAGAGAATGCAACCGACCTGATCAGGGAGGCCCCGTGTCTCGTGGCACCGGTTCCGAAGCCCTCGCCCGCCTCGCGGAGGAACGCGTCGACCACCGCTTCAAGGGCCTCCCCCCGGACGCCGACGGCCTCACCGTCGGCGAGCTGGCCGCCCAGCGCCGCAACCTCTTCACCGACGGCTTCACCACCCCGGTGCTGGCCCTCTCCGCCGAGCGCCTCGACCACAACCTCCGGCTCATGGAGACGTACGCCGTCCGGCACGGCCTCGCCTTCGCCCCGCACGGCAAGACGTCCATGGCGCCGCAGCTCTTCCAGCGCCAGATCGAGCACGGCGCCTGGGGCATCACCCTCGCCGTCCCGCACCAGGTCCGCGTCGCCCGGGCGTACGGCATCCAGCGGGTCTTCCTCGCCAACGAGCTGACCGACCCCGCCGCGCTCCGCTGGATCGCCGGTGAGCTGGAGTCGGACCCGGCCTTCCGGATCATCTGTTACGTCGACTCCGTGCGCGGCGTCGAGCTGATGGACCGCGCGCTGCGGGGGACCGCCCGCCCGGTGGACGTCGTCGTCGAACTCGCCGCCGGTGAAGGGGCGCGTACCGGCGTCCGCACCGAGGCCGAGTGCGCGGTGGTCGCCGATGCCGTCGCCGGGACGGAGACGCTGCGGCTGGTCGGCGTCGCGGGGTACGAGGGCGAGGTGCCCCAGGCCGACCCGGAGCGGGTGCACGCCTGGCTGCGGCGGCTCGTCGCGCTCGCCGTCGACTTCGACAAGGCGGGGCGGTTCGCCGGGGCCGGCCTCGACGAGATCGTGGTCAGCGCGGGGGGCAGCGCCTGGTTCGACGCGGTCGCGGACGTCTTCGCCGAACTTCCCGAACTGTCCCTTCCCGTACTGAAGTTGCTGCGCTCCGGCGCCTATGTCTCGCACGACGAAGGCCACTACCGGAAGATCACCCCCTTCAACCGGGTCCCGGAGGAGGGCGCCCTGGAACCGGCGTTCCGGCTGTGGGCGCAGGTCGTCTCCCGGCCCTCCGCCGAGCAGGCCTTCGCCAACGCGGGCAAGCGCGACGCCGCCTACGACCTGGGCCTGCCGTCCGCCCAGGTGGTGCGCCGGGACGGGGCGGAGCGTCCGGCGACCGGCATCGAGGTCACCGGGCTGTCCGACCAGCACGCCTGGCTGCGCACCGGCCCGGAGGCGGACCTGGAGGTCGGCGACTGGGTGGGCCTGGGCCTCTCCCACCCGTGCACGTCCTTCGACAAGTGGCAGCTGATCCCGGTGGCGGAGGCGGACGGCACGGTCGTCGAGTACATCCGCACCTATTTCTGAGGGGGCTCGCCATGGAAGAGCTCGTCATCCGGGACGCGGACGTCGTCGACGGCAGCGGTGCGCCCTCGTACCGCGCCGATGTGGTGGTCGACGGCGGCCGGATCGTCTCGATCGTCAAGGAGGCCGCCGACGCCGGGTGCCAACGGCCCACGGCTCGTCGGGAGTTGGATGCCGAGGGGCTCGTCCTCTCCCCCGGCTTCATCGACATGCACGCCCACAGCGACCTCGCCCTGCTGCGCGACCCCGACCACAGCGCCAAGGCCGCCCAGGGCGTCACCCTCGAAGTCCTGGGCCAGGACGGGCTGTCGTACGCCCCGGTCGACGACCGCACCCTCGCCGAGGTGCGCCGCGCGATCACCGGGTGGAACGGGTACGGCGACGACATCGACTTCGACTGGCGGACGGTCGGCGAGTATCTGGACCGGCTCGACCGGGGCATCGCCGTCAACGCGGCGTATCTGATCCCCCAGGGCACTGTGCGCATGCTCGCCGTCGGCTGGGAGGACCGCGAGGCGACCCCGGCCGAGCTGGACCGGATGCGGCAGCTCGTCGCCGAGGGCATGGAGCAGGGCGCGGTCGGCATGTCGTCCGGGCTCACCTACACGCCCGGCATGTACGCCAAGGACGCCGAACTCACCGAGCTGTGCCGGGTGGTGGCCTCGTACGGCGGCTACTACTGCCCGCACCACCGCTCCTACGGGGCGGGCGCACTGGAGGCGTACGAGGAGATGGTGGCCCTGACCCGGGAGGCGGGCTGCTCGCTCCATCTCGCCCACGCCACCATGAACTTCGGTGTGAACAAGGGCCGCGCGCCGGAGCTGATCGCGCTGCTGGACAAGGCCCTCGCGGACGGCGCCGACATCAGCCTCGACACGTATCCCTACACACCGGGCAGCACAACTCTCGCCGCGCTGCTGCCGAGTTGGGCGAGCGAGGGCGGTCCGGAGGAGATCCTCAGGCGGCTCGCGGACGACGACACCGCCGAGCGCATCCGGCACCACCTGGAAGCCGTCGGTTCGGACGGCTGCCACGGGGTGCCGGTGGAGTGGGAGACGATCGAGATCTCGGGCGTCGGCGATCCCGCGCTGGCGGACCACGTCGGCCGCCGCGTCGACGGCTGGGCGACCGCCCGCCGCCTGCTGCTCGCCGACCGGCTGGGCCCGTCGATCATCCAGCACGTGGGCCACGAGGAGAACGTCCGGCAGATCATGCGCCACCGCGTCCACACCGGCGGCTCGGACGGCATCCTCCATGGCGCGAAGCCGCATCCGCGGGCGTACGGCACGTTCCCGCAGTATCTCGGTCACTACGTACGGGAGTTGGGGGTGCTGTCCCAGGAGGAGTGCGTCGCGCATCTGACCGGCCGCCCGGCGGCGCGGCTGCGGCTGCCCGACCGCGGCCTGGTCCGCGAGGGCCACAAGGCCGACCTCGTCCTGTTCGACCCGGCGACGGTGGCGGCGGGCTCGACCTTCGCCGAGCCGCGCACCCTCCCGACCGGCATCCCGCACGTCCTGGTCGACGGCCGTTTCGTGATCGAGGACGGCCACCGGACGGACGTCCTTGCGGGACGCTCCGTCCGGCGAACCCTCTCTTAGGTACTACGGCTTGGGCAGCGTGCAGCCGCTCCTGCTCAGGTCGAGCTTGTTGTCCAGGCCGAAGCAGGCCGGGATCTGGTAGGTCTCCTGGGCGTAGTTGATGCCCTGGCGGACGGTGACGTTGCCGCTCGCGTCGACCTCGCAGGGGTTGTTGTCGGTGCAGCGGGCGCCGTCCTCGTTACCGGTGTTGTTGACGGCGACGACCTTGCCGGTGGCATTGTCGATCACGGGCGAGCCCGAGGTGCCGCCGATGGTCTGGCAGGCGGAGGTGTAGCGGACCGAGTCCTTCCAGGTCCACTCGCCTTCCTTGAGGCGGTAGGCGAAGCCATCGACATTGCAGGCGTACGTGCGCTTCCAGTAGCCGGAGACGACCGTGATGGCGGTGCCGGCGACCGGGTGGGTGTCGTTCAGGGTGAGCGCGTCGATGCCGTACGTGCTCTTGATCGACGCGTAGGTGCGGGTGAGCTGGTAGATCGACACGTCGGTGTCGGTCATCGTCGCGTAGGCGATCTTGTTGGCGCGGAGCGTGCCGACGCGGGTGCCGGCGGAGTTGAGGAGCCCGAAGCTGCGGGTGGAGGCCTGGTCGACGATGACCTCGCCGGCCGCCGGGAAGCCGGTCTCCAGGCAGTGCCCGTTGGACATGACCAGCGCGGGGTCGTCGGCCTCGGAGTTGGGGAAGCGGATGACGGACCCGGAACAGTTGCTGAGCGAGACGGTACCGGCGAAGCTGACGGCCTTGACCTGGGGCGCGAGCGCCTGGTTCAGGCTCGCCGAGGCGGACGTGACCGTGTCCCAGACCGTGGAGACCGCGGTGCTGGTGTCCACCGCGCCCGTGGTGTCCGGGGCCGCGACCGCGGGTGCCGCGCCGACCCCGGCCAAGGCCAGGGCGATCACTACGGCACCGAGAGGCTTCTTCATGTGGGGGTCCCCTCAATTGCGACGAGGGTGACCGGAGAATCTCCGGCCACCCGCTAAGTTGTCATGCGCATTCTCATCGCGAGGGGGCGGCCGGGCAAGGAGTTCTTGCGAGCGATGGGGGTTTCCCTATGCGTCCCCTGTCAACAGGCGCGCTGCTGCCCACAGTTGGGGACTTCATGCATCCGCTACCTGGGTCGTTTGGTGTTGCCCCGGCCTCTGCCGGGCTTGTCGCCGGAACCGGCACCGGAGTCGGCGCCCGGATCGGATCGGCTCGCGGTCGACGTGGGCGCGGGGGCGGGGGCGGTCGTGGTGGCGGAGGCGCCGGCCGAAGGCTCGGCGGTGTCCGACCGTGTGGCCGACGGCTGGGCGGACGGGGCCGAGGAGGCCGGCGCGGACCCGCTCCCGGCGGAACCCGACCCGTGCCCCTCGGTCGTGCCGGGCGCACCCGAGGCCGGTTCCGCCGACCCGTCCGGCGCCGCCGAGCCCGTACGCCGCTCCTTGCCCTCGGAGCCACCGGACGACCCGGACAGGGAGAACCCGGCGACGAGCGCCGCCACCGACACCGCACCCACGGCCCCGGCCGCGACCGCCACGCGCCGCGAGCGCCAGGGGCCGGTCTTGGGCTTACGGCGGGAGCGGGGGCCTGCACCGACCGGACGCTCCGGAAGTTCCGGGACACCCGGCGACCCGAGGGCCTCCGCCAGGGGCGGCAGCTCGGCCGTCTCGTCGTACGCGTTCTGCCACCCGTGCGCGATGGCCGGGTCGGCGTACGTGTCGTAGGAGGGGGATGGCCCGGGCTGCGGGTGGTACACGTTCGGCGCACCCTGGGGCGCCCCGGCCGCGCCGATGCCGTTCTCGTACTGGGGTGGCCTGGACATGGCCGCGCATTGTAGAGACGGAGGGGGCTCCAGAGACAGCTACCGGCGATAACCGTCCAAACCACCCGTCTCACGTGATGGGAAACACCGCCCAAGGGTCGTTACCGGGCCGTAAGCTCCCTGACATGCAGGTGATCCAGTCGACCAAGCTCGCCAACGTCTGTTACGAGATCCGGGGCCCGGTTCTCGAGGAGGCCATGCGGCTCGAGGCGGCGGGTCACCGCATCCTCAAGCTGAACACCGGCAACCCGGCCGCCTTCGGGTTCGACTGCCCGCCGGAGATCCTCGAGGACATCCTGCGGAACGTGTCGTCGGCCCATGGCTACGGCGACGCCAAGGGCCTGCTCGCCGCCCGCCGGGCCGTCGTGATGCACAACCAGACCCTCGGCATCGAGACCGACGTCGAGCACGTCTTCATCGGCAACGGCGTCTCCGAGCTGATCGTGATGGCGATGCAGGCGCTGCTGGACGACGGCGACGAGGTGCTCGTACCGTCCCCGGACTATCCCCTGTGGACCGCCGCCGTGTCCCTGTCCGGCGGTACGGCCGTGCACTACCGGTGCGACGAGCAGTCCGACTGGATGCCGGACCTCGCGGACGTGGAGCGGAAGGTCACCGACCGCACCAAGGCGATCGTCATCATCAACCCCAACAACCCGACGGGCGCGGTGTACGACGAGGCCATGATCCGCGGGCTGACGGACATCGCGCGCCGCCACAACCTGCTGGTCTGCTCCGACGAGATCTACGACAAGATCCTCTACGACGACGCGGTGCACGTCCCGACCGCGTCCGTCGCGCCCGACCTGCTCACCCTCACCTTCAACGGCATGTCCAAGGCGTACCGGGTGGCCGGGTACCGGGTGGGCTGGATGGCCATCTCCGGCCCGCGCGCGCACGCCGACTCCTACATCGAGGGCCTGACCATCCTCGCCAACATGCGGCTGTGCGCGAACATGCCGGGACAGCACGGTGTCGTGGCCGCGCTCAGCGGGCGGCAGACCATCGAGGACCTGGTGCTGCCCGGCGGCCGGCTGCGGGAGCAGCGGGACGTGGCGTACGAGCTGCTGACGCAGATCCCGGGCGTGACCTGTGTGAAGCCCAAGGGCGCGCTGTATCTCTTCCCGCGCCTCGACCCCAACGTCTTCAAGGTCAAGGACGACCGGCAGCTGGTCCTGGACCTGCTGCGGCGCGAGAAGATCATGGTCGTCCAGGGGACGGGCTTCAACTGGAGCGAGCCGGACCACTTCCGTGTGGTGACCCTGCCGACCGCGCGTGATCTGCGGGACGCGGTGACGCGGATCGGGAACTTCCTGGACGGTTACAGCCAGCCGTAGCGCCATCCGGATCTACGATCGACTCAACTTTAGACAGAATCTAAGCTAGGATGGCTTCCTGACAGTGACGGAGGCCCTCCCATGTACGAACCGATCCGTACCAAGTCGGTCCACAGCACGATGGCCGACGCCACCACCGACTTCCCTCACCGCAGCCGTGAGGAGGAGCTGGACATCCAGCTCGCGGGGCATCTGTCGGCACTGCTCGCGGTCACGGACGAGCTGCGCTCGCTGGAGCCGTCCACCGACCTGGACACCGCCGCGGAGCGGCTCGCCGAGCAGGTGACGCGGCTGCGGGGTGGCGGTGCGCCGGTCCGTGCGGTCGCCTCCGGCGCCGGTGACGTGGCGGCTCTGCATGAGCGGGCGCATGCCCTTGCGGGGCGGGCGCTGGTGGTCGCGGCGTCGCGTGCGGACACGGCGGTGGCGATTCTGGCCGCCGAGCGGATGGATGCGCACGCGTTGAGCAGCGTCGGCTGACACTTCGGCTGACGCCAAGAACGGCCCCGGTCCGCGTGCACCCGCAGCGACGCGCGGACCGGGTGCCACGCACTGCGTTGGCTTGAGCCGGGTGCCTATTCGCCGTAGGGGTTCATGTCTCTCGCGGCTGCCGGCCCGTCGTGGTTGATCGCGCAGTTCCCCGCGCCCCTGGGGGCGTTGCAGCACCGGGGCCGTTGTGACATCCCCCGTTCACCCATCCCCACGGGGAATGTTTCGTTCCGCGAGCACTCTCCCCCTGTGAGACGAATCATCGGAATCGTCCTCGCGATCCTGCTGGTCGGTGGCGTGGTGGTTGCCGTCGTCGCAGGACGCACTGATGGGGACGCAGGCACGGCAACGAAGACCGTGCAAGGTGTGATCGGGTCGGAGAAGGCGGAGTTCTTCGCTGATCCCGATGTGGTGAAGGCCCTCGCCGCCAAGGGCTACACCGTGAAGGCCGAGACCTCCGGGTCCTGGGCCATGGAGGGGCTGGACCTCAAGGGGTACGACTTCGCCCTTCCCTCCAGTCAGGCGCCGGCCGTCGAACTCGCCCAGAAGTACAAGGTACGGGGGACCCTCCCCCGCCCCTTCTACTCGCCCCTCGTCGTCGTGGCGCACCGAAGCGCCGCCGAGGTGCTCGCGGGCAACGGGCTGGCCACGCTGGACGGCAGGAGCCGCGGCACCCTGGACATGGGCGCGTATCTCGACGCGGCCCGCGCCGGGCGGACCTGGCAGCAGCTCAAGGGGGCCGGGAAGTACGGGGAGTTGGGCGGCACGCTCTACATCTCCAGCACCGACCCGGAGTCCTCCAACTCCGGCGCCCTCTATCTCGCCGCCACCTCCTACGTCGCCAACGGCGGCAAGGTGGTCGCGAGCGATGCCGACGTCGCGCGCACCGCGCCGCTGCTGAAGAAGCTCGTCAGCGTCCAGGGCACCCAGCAGACCAGCACCGACGCCTCCTTCCGGGACTTCGTCAGCGGGGTCGGCAACCCGCTGGTCCTGGTGTACGAGTCGCAGGTCGCCTCGCTCCTGGCGGGCGGGCAGCAGCCCGGTGACCTGGTCGTCCTCTACCCGGACACCACGGTCAACAGCGACCACACCGTCGTACCGCTCACGGAGAACGGGCGGGCGCTCGCCGAACTCCTCTCCAGCGATCCGGAGTTGCGCAGGCTGCTGGTCCGGCACGGGTTCCGGCCGCAGGGGGCGGCCACCGCGTTCGGCTCGGCCGACGCTCATCTCAAGCAGGAACTGACCGGCGTCCGCCAGGCTCCCGTGCCCACCTCCGCGGTGCTGCACGAGCTGGCCCGCCGCGCTACGGGGGACGACAAGTGACCGACATCGACAACGACTTCGTACTCACTCCGCCGGAGGCCGTCGCCGCCGTGCCGCGGGAGCGGGCCGGTGGGCTGGTGCCCGTCGAGGACTCCGTCCGTACGGGGATGGCGCAGAAGGCCGCCGACTACGTGGCCGGGCTCGCGGCGCTCGACGCCCGCTCCCCCGAGTTCGCGGGGAAGGTCGGCGAGATCACCGGGCTGGGGGCCGGGGACATGCGCAGTGCCGCCGCGCAGTCCAACCGGATGCTGGAGCGGACCGTGCGCAGCCTGCCGGACAAGGGCGGGGACGCGCAGGCGCAGGTCGCCGGCTCGCTCGTGGAGTTGCGGCGGGTCGTGGAGGACCTGGATCCGCGTGATCTGGCGGTGTCCAAGGGCCGGAAGTTCCTGTCCCGCCTGCCCGGTGGCAACAAGGTGCGGGACTACGTGGCCAAGTACGCCTCCGCGCAAGGGACGTTGAACCGGATCGTGGGCGCGCTGCGCGGCGGGCAGGACGAACTGCGGCGGGACAACGCCGCGTTGCAGACCGAGCGGGTGCGGCTGTGGGAGACCATGGGCAAGCTCCAGGAGCACGTCGTGCTGACCGAGGCCCTCGACACGGCCGTCGAGCAGCACATCGACGGGGTCGCCGATCCGCAGCAGGCCGACGGTCTGCGGGCCGACGTGCTCTTCCCGGTCCGGCAGAAGCACCAGGACCTGCTGACCCAGCTCGCGGTGTGCGCGCAGGGCTACCTCGCCATGGACGTCGTACGCCGTAACAACGAGGAGCTGATCAAGGGCGTCGACCGGGCCGCGACCACGACCGTGTCGGCGCTGCGGATCTCCGTGATGCTGGCCTCCGCGCTCGACAACCAGAAGAAGGTCATCGAGCAGGTCAACGCGTTGCGCGGGACGACCGAGGACCTCATCCGGGGCAACGCCGAGATGCTCGCCACGCAGAGCGGGGAGATCCAGCGGATCGCCGCCGACCCGGCCGTGGGCGCCGAGACCCTGCGCTCGGCCTTCCAGCAGATCTACCGCACCCTCGACGCCATCGACACCTACAAGGTGCAGGCGACCGAGGTCATGGCGTCGACCGTGGAGTCCCTGACCTCCGAACTCCAGCACGCCTCCGCGTACTTGGAGCGCAGCCGGTCCCAGGGCGCGCTGGAAGGGGGCCTCGGATGAGACGAGCACTGACCTGCGCCCTCGCCGCCGTCGCCCTGCTCGCCGGCTGCACCGCCGGGGAGGAGGAGGCCAAGGGTTCGGACCCGAACGCGCTGCACGTCCTCGCCTCCAGCGAACTGAGCGACATGGAGCCGATCCTCGAACGCGTCGGCGCGGACCTCGGCGTCCCCGTGGAGCTGTCCTACGTGGGCACCCTGGACGCCGTGGACCGGCTCGCGAAGGGCAAGGCGGACGGGCGGTTCGACGCGGTGTGGCTGTCCTCCAACGACTATCTGCGCCTGCGCCCCGAGGCGGCCCGGAAGATCGTGTCCGAGACCACCGTCATGGCCAGCCCGGTCGCCCTGGGCGTCAAGCCCGCCACCTTGCGCGAGCTGGGCTGGAACCCGGCCGACGTGACCTGGTCCCAGGTCGAGAAGGCCGTCGCGGACGGCAAACTGACGTACGGCATGACGGACCCGTCCCGCTCCAACTCCGGCTTCTCGACGCTGATCTCGGTCGCCTCGGCCCTCTCCGGCGCCCAGTCCGCGCTCACCGACGCGGACATCGCCGAGGCCACGCCGCGGCTGAAGGAGTTCTTCCAGGGGCAGAAGCTCACCTCCGGATCGTCGGGCTGGCTGGCGACGGCCTACCGGCGGCGCGGCAATGTCGACGCGCTCCTCAACTACGAGTCCGTCCTCAAGGGCATCCCCGGCCTGACCGTGATCCGCCCCCGCGACGGTGTCGTCACCGCCGACTACCCGCTCTCCACGCTCGCCTCCGCCGACGCCACCGACCGTGACACCGTGCGGCGCCTGGGCGAGGCCCTGCGCAGCCCGGAGATCCAGCGCGAGATCACCGAGCGCACCCACCGCCGTCCGGTCGTCGCCGGCGTCGCACCCGCGGCCGGGCTCGACACCAGCCGGCGGCGCGAACTGCCCTTCCCCGGCAGCCGTTCGGTGGCCGACGGGCTGCTCGACTCGTACGAGAACGAACTGCGCCGCCCCTCCCGGACCGTGTACGTCCTGGACACCTCGGGCTCCATGGAGGGCGAGCGCCTGGACGGCCTGAAGGCGGCGCTCACCGACCTCACCGGGGACTTCCGGGAGCGCGAGGAGGTGACGCTGATGCCGTTCGGGTCGGACGTGAAGAGCGTACGGACCCATGTGGTGGACCCCGCCGACCCGCGGTCCGGTCTCGACGCGATCAAGAAGGACACCGCAGGGCTTGAGGCCGACGGGGACACCGCCGTCTACACCTCGCTGGAGAAGGCGTACGGCGAACTGGGCGCCGACGAGGACACGTTCACGTCGATCGTGCTGATGACGGACGGCGAGAACACGGCCGGGGCGGACGCCGACGAGTTCGACGACTTCTACGAGCGACTCGACGGCACCGCACGGCAGATCCCCGTCTTCCCCATCCTCTTCGGCGACTCCGACCGGTCCGAGCTGGAGCACATCGCCGACCTGACCGGCGGCCGCCTCTTCGACGCCCAGCAGGGCTCGCTGGACGGCGCCTTCGAGGAGATCCGTGGCTATCAGTAGGTATCTGGAGTCCCGCAAGAACATCGCGGGCAGTGTGTGCGGTCTTGTGGGGGTGGCGCTCACGCTCGCCGGGGTGGCGGGGCCGTACTGGCCGTTCGTCGTCGCGGGACTGTACGGCGCGGGCGCCCTCGTCGCCCCGCCGGAGCGGCCTGCGCTGCCGGACTTCCCGGACGCCTCGGCCCAACTGGACGCCCTGCGCGGCGACTTCGAGAAGTTGTGCGGCTATCTGGCGGAGGTCGAGCTGCCCCCGGCCGCCGCCGGGCGCCTCACCGAACTGACCGACCTGCTCACGGCGTTGCTGGACCCCGGCTGGGCGACCGAGCTGCTGACCCAGGACCCGGAAGGCGTGCACACGCTCTCGCGGGCTGTACGGCAGGACGTTCCCGAGGCCGTCGACACCTTCGTCCGCACCCGGTGGTGGACCCGTCTCGCGCCGGGGCAGGAGGCGCCGGAACGCCATCTGGAGCGGCAGTTGACGCTGCTCCAGGAAGAGGCCGAACGGCTGGCGGGCGCGCTGCGGGAGGCCGAGGCGCGGCGGCAGGAGTCGCTCACGCGGTATCTGGAGGACCGCGGGCGGGCCAACTGACGGTATCAGCCCAGGAGTTCGTGCACGACACCAATGATCACCATCAGCACGAGCAGCAGGCCCAGCACCTTCAGTGCGGCGAACCGGGGCGCGGCCGGCGTGGGCGTCGGTGGTGCGGGCGGTGGCGGAGGCGGGACCGGCACGGGGAGGGGGCCGTTGAAGACGTCGTGGCGGGTCCGGGTGATCCGCTCGCACCAGGGGCAGGACGGCAGATGGGCGCCGTACGTGTGCAGTGGGCGGGCCTGGCAGACCCGGATCTGTGAGCGTTCGTGGTCCAGCGCGCGCAGCCATGCTTCCGCCGGGGGCCGGGCGGCGGGCGCGTGGACGCCGGGACCGAAGGCGGCGCGGGCCAGGGTGAGCAGGCCGGGCGGCAGGACGGAGGGGTCGACGGTGCCGCGGGGGATGACGACGTGTTCGGGGCGCACGACGTAGGAGCAGCTGGCGGCGATGTTGTCCTTGACGGTCGACTCGGAGGTGCTCTCATGCGGAACGCCGCCGAAGGGATGGTTGCCGGCGGTGAGGAGCTGGTAGACGAGCACGGCGAGGGCGAAGTCGTCGCTGGCGCGGCTCGCGGGGCTGCCGGACTGCCGTTCGGGGGCGGAGTAGTCGGTGGTGTGCATCAGGCACGGGAACGGCTCACCTGTGACGGGGTCGGTGAAGGCGATGGAGTCGCAGTCGAGGAAGGTGACGAAGCCGTTGCCGTCGACGACCACGTTGCTGCTGGAGAAGTCGCCGATGACGAGGTTGTCGTGGTGCATGCGGGCGGTCATGAAGGCGAGGTTCCAGGAGACGCCGAGCAGGAACCGCCAGTCCGCCTCGGGGAACAGGCTGAGGCGCTGGGCGCGGGTGAACAGACCGACCAGCTGGACGTGTTCCGGCTCGCCGAAGCGGTGCATGGCGTAGCCGAGGAACGCGCCCTCGGGGCTGCGGGCGAGTGCGGTGGGCCAGGCCAGTTCGGGCGGCTGGGACTGGTCGGTGGGGCGGGCGGCGAGCGGGGACATGGTGAGCATGCGGGCCAGCCGGCGCTCCTGGTCGGGGCCCGGCGGGTCGCGGTAGAGCTTGACGACGGTGCCGTGGTCGCCTTCGACGGGGAAGACGGCCGCCTGGCCGCCGCCCTTGAGCGGGGCCTCGGCGAGCACGACCGGTTTCCCGTCCAGGTGGACGACGCGGCCGCTCATCGCCGCGTCCTGCGCACGGCCCGCAGCAGGGTCTTGTCGTCGGCGTTCAGCGCGGTCAGCCGGTCCGACCTGAGGAGGGCGGCCAGGTTGTCGTGCGCCGCGTCGGAGACCGGTCCGGGCGTGTCGAGGGAGCGGAAGACGGCGTCGACGAAGGAGGCGTTCGGGGTGGTCGCGCCGCTGCCGGAGCGGGAGAGCGCGGCCTGCGCGAGACCGTCGGTGGACAGCAGGACGCCGTCGATGCCCGGGTCGGCGACACAGTCGGTGTGCACCCAGCGGGCGGCGTCCGGGGAGGTGAGGAAGACGGTCTCGTTGCTGTACTCGCCGGCCGCGGCCGGCTGCGGCAGCAGATGGAACTGCCGTTCACCGTCCTCGACGCCGGCGCGGAGTACGACGAACCCGTCGCCGACGGAGAGATGGCCGAGCCAGCCGGGGGCGAGGACCACGACGGTGAGGGTGGTCGCGAAGTCCGCGGCCGACGCCCCCGTGGTCTCCAGGAACACCTTGGTGACCTCACGGAAGGCGTCCAGGAGCAGCGCGTGCACGGCCTCGCCGGGTGGGCTCGTGGCCTGCGCGGCGGCCCGTCGTACGAAGTGCTCGGCGGCCAGCTCGACCGCGAGCCGCGAACCCTCGTCGGAGCGCGGCCTGCTGCCGGCGCCGTCCGCGACGGCGAGCACGGCGACCGGGCCCGCGTCGGTGTGCGCGCAGGCGTCCTGGCACGGGAGCCCGTCGCGGCGGTGCCGGTAGCCCTCGACGCTCATGCCGTGGATGCGCCAGCCGGCCCGGTCCGCGGCCATCGCCTAGCTCTCCCAGGCCGGGCGCTGGGTCTTGAACTGGCTGAAGATCTTCTCGAAGACCTCGTCGCCCGCGCCCTTCTGCTCGGCGTTGGCGCTCGCGGACATCATCTGGAGCAGCTCGCGGAACGGGAAGCCCTGGATGGTGGCGTTGAACTTCGGTGCGAACGCCCGCAGGACCTGCTCACCGAAGTCGGTGATGCCGCCGACGCCGATCGCGTACAGCCGGAAGCGGCGGGCGTTCTGCTCCTCGGCGAGGACGGGGACCAGCCGGTGCCAGGCGTCGGTGCGGTGGCCGGTGGCGTCGGTGGGGATGCCGTCGGTGACCAGGCAGATCTGCGGCCGGTAGTACTGGAGCCCGGAGGCGCGCAGCTCGGCCTTGCGGGCGGCGACGATGTGCATCGACAGTTCCAGCGCCTCGGTCATCAGCGTCACGCCCGCGGCGGCGAGCTGCGGCGGCCGGAACATGTGCGCGGGCACGAACGGGCTCACCGGGGCGCCGGGCACGAGCGGCTGCGGCCCCCGCCAGGCGGCGACCCCCTGCCCGCCGAAGGTGACGACGGCAACCTCGACGCTGTAGCTCAGCGCCACATCGTCGTGCAGCTCCCGAGTCCACTCCACGAGGGCGTTGTTGAGCGTCTGGATAGGCGGCCCCGCCATGGAGCTGGAGGTGTCGAGACACAGCACGAGGGGCAGCCGCTGGGCGTTGTTCTCGAACTCGATGTCGGCGTACTCCGCCGGCAGGGTGGGCGGGTATTCGCTGGACATGGGCCTCTCCTGGTGGCGCGTGCGTCAGAGGGTGGTGCGGGTGAGCGGGCCGACGGCCGGGGTGGGGCGGGCGCGAGGGGGCGCGTGCGGGCCGGGCGAGGTGGGTGCGTGGGCGCTGGGCACAGGCGTCTCCTGGTGGCGCGGCGCGTCAGGGGGTACGGGCGGGGCGGCCCCGTAGGGGTGGGTAGGCCTGGAGGAGGTCGGTGTCCGGGGGGCGGGTGACGTCGACCTGGGTGCCGGGGGCCGGTGGGGGGTGGCCGGGGTCTGCCCACGTCGCTCGGTAGAGGACGCGGTCGAGTTCGACGTAGCCCTGGGGGTGCAGGTCGGTGCGGACGACGGCGGTGCTCGTCGGGCCCGTCGGCCTGCGGGCGTGCCGGGGGGCCGCGGCCCTGACGCGTACCGTCGGCTCGTCGGCCGAGCGGTGGCCGGTGCCCGCACCCGCCAGCGCCGGCTGCGGTGCGGACGAGCGGCGGACGGCGAGCACGAGGCCGCCGAGGAGCACGGCCAGCAGGACGCTCATGCCGATCAGCAGCCAGTCCTTGAGGGTGAGTCCCGAGTCGTCCTGGGCGGCGAGGGAGTACTCCGTGCGCGGCAGCGCGGCGATGCCCTCGAAGCCGATCAGTTCGCTGCCGGTCAGATAGGCCGGTCCGCCGGTCTTCGGGCCGACCACCTCGCACAGGTCCCCGGGGCTCGGGCTGCACGCGCCCGCGTCCCTCAACTCCTTGACCTGCGGTTGGGTCAGCCGGGTGACGTGGGCGTCGGGGTGGACGAGTCGGTGGCCGGCCAGCACCAGCAGTGCCGTACCGCCCTGGTCGGTGGTCGTTCCGGCGGGCACGCGCACTTCGAGGTTGTGGCGGTACTTCTGCACGGTCTTGGCTACGGCGGCGCGGTCGGCCTGGTCGCCGTTGAAGGCGAGTCGGCGGTCCAGGGTGACGGCGACCGTGTGGTCCTTCATCCCCTGGGCCCAGCAGCGCAGCCGTTGCGCGAAGGTCCCGTCGCACGAGTCCGCGGCGTTCGCGGGAACCGCGACCGTCAGAACGCCGAAACAGCCCAGCATCAGAACAAGACAGAGAAAACGCCTCATGGGCACCCCCTGTGGCCCACCGGCCACATCCCCCGTGGCCCGACAAAGGCCCTGGCCCATAGTGGAGGAAACGCCCTCGTGTCCGAAAGGGGTTGTTGCCTATTGATGCCTATCGAAAGACCTCACCCCCGTCACTTCTACAACTGGAACACCTGATGGCAACGGGTGAACATCTGCCGCGCCCGTTCCACCCAATCGCTGGCCAAAGCATCGAAGTCCGCTTGGGCAATACGGCAGGTCAGCGGCAGATCGCACACCCCTGCGAGACAGGGTCGCGGGCCTCGGACATCCCACACGGACAGCATGGGATTCAGTTGTTCGGTATTCCACGCGTTCGACGCCGCCGCCGCGACGGCGAGTTGGTCGTGGCGCAGGAAATTCCCGTCGGTGACAAAGGCGACCAGCAGCCGTTTGGTGGTCATGAATCTGACCGTCAGCAGGCGACCCGTTTCCTCGATATCGCATTGCAGGGACACCGAATCGGTGTCCGTCACGATGTGCAGATTCCGGCCCGCCGCCCAGTTCCGCACCAACTGCCGCCAGTACGTACCGATCTCATGGGCCGGCCCCGTCGAGTGCTCAGGCGCTGCCACGGTCCACCGCCCGGGCGACCATCGCGTCGGTGAGCCCGGCGTCCAGCAGGGCCTGGGCGTGCAGCATCAGACAGGACGGCACCGAGACGCTCGTACCGGACCTGCGGCGGGCGTTCAGCTCGCTCACCCGGACCTCGATGGTCCGCCGCACCTTCGGAGGCGGCCAGGACGGTGCCTGCGGGGCCTCGTCGAGGAGTTCGGCCAGCAGCTCCGCCAACCGGGGCCGGTCCGCGGGCCGTTTGGCGAGGCAGTGCGCGATCAGCGGCCGCATCGACTGCGGTACGCCGTCGAGGTCGGGCTCGCCGAAGACGACCTGGTAGCGGACGGCCTCCCCCATGCCGTGCGGCGGATGCCCGGAGAGCGCGTACACCAGCACCCCGCCGAGGGAGAACACATCGCTCTCCGGCCCGGCCTGGGCGCCCTTCATCTGCTCCGGCGACATGAACGGCGGTGTGCCCACGACGAGTCCGACCCTGGTCAGGCCGGGTGCCCCGGCGACCCGGGAGATGCCGAAGTCGATGACGCGCGGTCCGTCGGAGGCCAGCAGGACGTTGGCCGGCTTGAGGTCCCGGTGCACGACCCCCGCCGCGTGCACGGCCTGCAACGCCTCGACGAGGAACGCGCCGAGCCGCCGCCCCTGGTTCTCGGGGAGCGGGCCGTCCGTGCGGACGGCTTCCGCGAGGGAGGGACCGGCCACGTACATCGTGGCCAGCCAGGGCAGTTCGGCCTCGGTGTCGGCGTCGATGACCGCCGCGGTGTAGGCGCCGCTGACGACGCGGGCGGCCGCGACCTCGCGCGCGAAGCGTTCCCGGAACTCGGACTCCGCCGCCAGCTCGGGGCGCACCACCTTCACCGCCACCTCGCGCCCGGCGGGCGAGCGCCCGAGATACACCCAGCCCATGCCGCCGGAGCCGAGCCGCCCGACGATACGGTACGGCCCGACCTTCAAAGGGTCGCTGACCGGTGTGCGCACCCCGCTCACCTCATTTCGGGGTTCGTTGCAGGATGTCCTGAGTGTCCCGCGAAATCCCCGTCCGCACACCGAAAAGACGAAGGCCCGGCGTCGCCTCCCGTCGGGGCGGACGGGAGGCGATGCCGGGCCCATGGCTCCGCACGCCGTTGTGCGGAACCTCGTCGGACCGCACCGCGGCCGGTCGTGACGATCGCTGGTCAGGGCATATCCCGAACCGGCCGCGGAGTCTTTCGTGGGCGGGTGCTAGCCCAGGCGCTCCACCAGCGCCCGGTACTCGTCCCACAGCTCCTTCGGGGTGTGCTCGCCGAAGGTGTTGAGGTGCTCGGGGACCAGTGCGGCCTCCTCGCGCCAGACCTCCTTGTCGACGGTGAGCAGGAAGTCGAGGTCCTCGTCGGCCAGTTCGAGACCCTTCGTGTCGAGGGCCTCCCTGGTCGGCAGGATGCCGATCGGGGTCTCGACGCCCTCGGCCTTGCCGTCGAGGCGCTCGACGATCCACTTCAGGACGCGGCTGTTCTCACCGAAGCCGGGCCAGACGAACTTGCCCGCGTCGTTCTTGCGGAACCAGTTGACGTAGTAGATCTTCGGGAGCTTCGCGGCGTCCTTGTCCTTGGCCACGTCGACCCAGTGACCCATGTAGTCGCCCATGTTGTAGCCGCAGAACGGCAGCATGGCGAACGGGTCGCGGCGCAACTCGCCGACCTTGCCCTCGGCGGCGGCGGTCTTCTCGGAGGCCACGTTGGCGCCGAGGAAGACGCCGTGGTTCCAGTCGAAGGACTCCGTCACCAGCGGCACGGCCGAGGCGCGGCGGCCGCCGAAGAGGATCGCCGAGATCGGCACGCCCTTGGGGTCCTCCCACTCCGGCGCGATGATCGGGCACTGGGAGGCGGGGGTGGTGAAGCGGGCGTTGGGGTGGGCGGCCGGGGTCCCGGACTCCGGCGTCCAGTCGTTGCCCTTCCAGTCCGTCAGGTGGGCCGGAGTCTCCTCCGTCATGCCCTCCCACCAGATGTCGTTGTCGTCCGTCAACGCCACGTTGGTGAAGACGGAGTTGCCCCACAGGGTCTTCATCGCGTTGGCGTTGGTGTGCTCACCGGTGCCGGGCGCGACGCCGAAGAAGCCGGCCTCGGGGTTGATGGCGTAGAGGCGGCCGTCCTCGCCGAAGCGCATCCAGGCGATGTCGTCGCCGATCGTCTCGACGGTCCAGCCGGAGATCGTGGGCTCCAGCATGGCGAGGTTGGTCTTGCCGCAGGCCGAAGGGAAGGCCGCCGCCACGTACTTGGACTCACCCTGCGGCGGGGTGAGCTTGAGGATCAGCATGTGCTCGGCGAGCCAGCCCTCGTCCCGGGCCATCACCGACGCGATGCGCAGGGCGTAGCACTTCTTGCCGAGCAGGGCGTTGCCGCCGTAGCCGGAACCGTAGGACCAGATCTCGCGGCTCTCGGGGAAGTGCGAGATGTACTTGGTGGAGTTGCACGGCCAGGGGACGTCCGCCTCGCCCTCCGCGAGGGGTGCGCCGAGGGTGTGCACGGCCTTCACGAAGAAGCCGTCGGAGCCGAGTTCGTCGAGGACCGGCTGGCCCATGCGGGTCATGGTGCGCATGGAGACGGCGACGTACGCCGAGTCGGTGATCTCGACGCCGATCGCGGAGAGGTCCGAGCCGAGGGGGCCCATGCAGAACGGGACGACGTACATCGTCCGGCCCTTCATCGAGCCGCGGAAGACGCCCTTCTCGCCGGCGAAGATCTCCCGCATCTCGGCGGGGGCCTTCCAGTGGTTGGTCGGGCCCGCGTCCTCCTCCTTCTCGGAGCAGATGAAGGTGCGGTCCTCGACGCGCGCGACGTCGGTCGGGTCGGAGGCCGCGTAGTAGGAGTTGGGGCGCTTGATCGGGTCGAGCTTCTTGAACGTGCCCTTCGCGACGAGCTCCTCGCACAGGCGCTCGTACTCGGCCTCGGATCCGTCACACCAGACCACGTTGTCCGGCTGGGTCAGTTCGGCGATCTCGTTCACCCACGAGATCAGTTCCTGGTGCTTGGTGGGGATGACGGGGGGAGCCGCGATGTCGCGCGCCACGATTGCTCCTAAATGAGGGATTTTTTGTTGGAGGCCCCGTGGGGGCTGCGGCCCGGATGCGTCCAGCGCCTCTCGGTGGTGACCATGGCGCTCATCCGGTGCCGACCGCACTCATCTGATCATCCGTCCCGAGTGCCCATCTGTCCAGAAGGCATCACAGGTGAGCGGAGTGAGCATTGCCACGTGTCGGAGTGTTGCCATGCGTGCACTTTGAGTTCGCTTGACGGTCCCTTGACCGCGTCCCCACGTGGTCAACTCCCGTGAGATGATGGCCACTCTCGGCCGTTTCCCGGCCCCTACTCATCCGCAACTTACGGGTCCGTAGGTACGATGCAGGGCATGACTGCGTCCGCCTCCGACGCGCCCTTGGACCCCTCGGCCGCCGGCCGTGGGCCCGTGGCGCTCTCCCTACCGCACCCGGTCAAGCCCAAGCTCCGCGGCTGGCTGCATCTCGGGATGTTCCCGGCCGTACTCATCGCGGGCCTGGTGCTCACCGCCCTCGCCGACTCGACCCGGGGCCGGATCGCCTGCGGCATCTTCGCCCTGACGGCCTGCCTGCTGTTCGGCGTGAGCGCCCTCTACCACCGCGGCAACTGGAGCCCGCGCATGGACGGTGTCCTGCGCAGACTCGATCACGCCAACATCTTCCTGATCATCGCGGGCACCTACACCCCGCTGACGATGCTGCTCCTGCCCGGCGCGAAGGGGCAGTGGCTGCTGTGGGGCATCTGGGGCGCGGCCCTCGCCGGCATCGCCTTCCGGGTGTTCTGGGTCGGCGCCCCGCGCTGGCTCTACACCCCCTGCTACATCGCGATGGGCTGGGCGGCGGTCTTCTTCCTGCCGGACTTCATGCGCGCCGGCGGCATCGCCGTCCTGGTGCTGGTGATCGTCGGCGGCCTGCTCTACAGCGCCGGTGGCGTCATCTACGGCATCAAGCGCCCGAACCCGTCCCCGCGCTGGTTCGGCTTCCACGAGGTCTTCCACTCGCTCACGCTGGCGGCGTTCGTCACCCACTACGTGGGGATCTCCCTGGTGGCCTACCAGCACGGATAGCGCCCCCCTCCCCCATCTCCCGAAGGGCCACGGCTTGCGAGCCGTGGCCCTTTTTCGTGCGCCTTTTCGCGCACCCGATCTCATGACACACGATCCCTATTGACAGGCACCCTATTTTGACAGCTACTCTCATTTCATGGACACCTTCACTCCGGACCCCCGTCGCTGGTGGGCCCTCGGCGCCCTGGTCGCGAGCATGCTGACCCTCGGCTTCGACATGACGATCCTCAACGTGGCACTGCCGACCATGGCCGCCGACCTCGGCGCGACCACCGGCGAACAGCAGTGGATGGCGGACGCGTACGTCGTCGTCTTCGCCGCGCTGATGCTCCCCGCCGGCCTCCTCGGCGACCGGTTCGGCCGGCGCCGGATGCTCGTCGTGGGCCTCGGCATCTTCCTCGCCGCGTCCCTGCTGGGCGCCCTCGCCGACGACGTGAACTGGGTCGTCGCCGCCCGCGCCCTGATGGGCATCGGCGGTGCCCTCGTCACCCCGCTCGCGCTGTCCGTACTGCCCTCGCTGTTCGGCGCCGACGAGCGCGCCAAGGCCGTCGGCATCGTCTCCGCCGCCAGCGCGCTCGGCCTGCCGCTCGGCCCGATCATGGGCGGCTGGCTCCTCAACCACTTCTGGTGGGGCTCGGTCTTCCTCATCAACGTCCCGATGGCCGCGATCGGCATCGTCGCCTGCGTGCTGCTGCTCCCCGAGAGCCGCGACCCCGCCTCCCCCGAGGTCGACACCGTCTCCACCGCGCTCACCGCGACCGGCCTCGGCGCCCTGATCTACGCGATCATCGAGGCCCCCACCCGGGGCTGGACCGACGCGCTGGTGCTCGGCATGCTCGCGGGCTCGGCCGTCCTGCTGACCGCCCTGGTCCTGCGGGAGCGCCGGCAGTCCCGGCCGATGCTCGACATGACGCTGCTCGCCCACCGCGGCTTCCTGTTCAACACCCTCGCCGCGACCCTGGTGATGTTCGTCCTGTCCGGCCTGCTGTTCGTGCTGCCGCCCTACCTCCAGGCCGTCCTCGGCAACGACGCGCTCGGCACCGGCGTGCGGCTGCTGCCGATGATGGGCGGCCTGCTCGTCGCCTCCCGCCTCGCCCCGCAGGTCGTCACCCGCTTCGGCGCCCGGGCCACCGTGAGCGCCGGACTGGTGGTGCTGGCGTTCGCCGCCTTCCTCGGCAGCCGTACGACGACCGACTCCGGCTACGGCTTCACCGCGCTGTGGCTCTCGGTCACCGGCCTCGGCTTCGGCCTCTCCCTCATCCCCGCCATGAACGGCGCCCTCGGCGCCCTGCCCCGCGACCGCGCCGGCAGCGGCTCCGGGCTGCTGATGACGCTGCGCCAGGTCGGCGGCGCGATCGGCATCGCCCTCCTCGGCAGCCTGCTCGCGGGCATCTTCCGGGACCGGCTCGACGTCACCGGGCTGCCCGCCCAAGCCGCCGACACCGCCGGGGACTCCGTGATCGCCGCCCACCTCGTGGCCCGGGAGACCGGCTCCGCCGACCTGCTGGCCTCCGCGAACAGCGCCTACGTCCACGGCATGGGCGTCATCCTGCTGGTCTGCGGCGCCGCCGCCCTCGTAGCGGCCCTCCTGGCGGCGGCCTTCCTGCCCACAACCCCGAAGACCGACGGGACCGCGACCACCCCGGACATGGCTCCCGCGCCCGCGGATGCCTGACAATGGCCTCCATGACACCCGCACGTACCTCTCCGCCCACGGACGTCCCCCAGCTGGGACTCCGTGAGCGGAAGAAGATCAAGACCCGGACGGCGATCCGCGACGCGACGTACGCCCTCATCGAGGAACAGGGCTACGACGCCACCACGATCGAGCAGATCGCCGACCGCGCCGAGGTGTCGCCGTCCACGGTCTTCCGTTACTTCCCCACCAAGGAGGACATCGTCCTCACGGACGAGGAGGACGCGCTCATCCTGGAGGAGCTGAAGGCCCGGCCGAAGGACGAGCCGTGGACGGAATCCGTGCGGGCCATCATGCAGAAGGCCGTCCGCCTCGGCCATGAGCAACAACCCGAGATCACCCGGCTCCGCGCGCACCTCATGGCCCAGGTCCCGGCGGTGCGCGCCCGGATGATGGAGAGCATGTCGGTCGCCTCCCACATGCTCGCCGAGGGCATCGCGGAACGCACCGGACGCGACGTGGACAGCCTGGAAGTACGCGTCTACACGATGTCCGTGGTCGCGGGCCTCGCGGAGATCTCCCAGTACTGGGCGGAGAACGACTTCCAGGACGATCTCTCCGAGCTCCTCGACCGCGCCCTGGACGTCCTCGCCAACGGCCTCACCCCGGAAAACACCTGAGGCCACGGGCACCGGCCGTGACATCCTGACCGGGTGAACGGACCGGAGATCCACCTCGAAGTCGCCCCCGAACTGGCCCTGTTCGTCCCGCACGGACGCCGGTCCGGAGCCACCCCCGTCACCACCGACGGCGTCTCCACCCTGGGCCATGTCGTCGAGTCCCTCGGCGTCCCGCTGCCCGAGGCCGGGACGCTGCTGGTCGACGGCCGCGAGGTGCCGCCGTCGTACGTCCCCGTGGCGGGCGACCAGGTGGAGGTCCGGCCCGTCACCCGGCCCCAGCGGGTCCCCGGCGCCCCGCTCCGCTTCCTCCTCGACGTCCACCTCGGCACCCTCGCCCGCCGGCTGCGGCTGCTCGGCGTGGACACGGCGTACGAGTCCACGGACCTCGGCGACCCGGCCCTCGCCGCGCTCTCCGCCGCCGAACGGCGCGTCCTGCTCAGCCGCGACCGGGGGCTGCTGCGGCGCCGCGAACTGTGGGCCGGCGCGTACGTCTACAGCACCCGCCCCGAGGAGCAGCTCCACGACATCCTCGACCGCTTCCGCCCCGAGCTGCGCCCCTGGACCCGCTGCACCGCCTGCAACGGCCTGCTCAAGGAGGCCACGAAGGAGGAGGTCGCGGACCAGCTGGCGGGCGGCACGCACCGGTCGTACGACGTCTTCGCGCAGTGCACGGACTGCGGGCGGGCGTACTGGAAGGGCGCGCACCACGAACAGCTGGAAGCCATCGTGGAGCGCGCCCTCGAAGAGTTCGCCGACTAGCGGCTACCCCTTTCTGACGTCCGCCTTTCCGCAGGCGGTCCCGTCCTTGTTCCGGTCAAGACCCAGCGGGTCGTCCTTGCCGTTGACCTTCAGGCGGCCGTAGTCGTTCTTCTTCAGCCAGGCGCAGCGGGAGGCCGTCGTCGCCTTCACCTCCTTCGGGAACGCCGTCGGCACGCAGACGTTGATCGAGCCGTAGTGGCGGTCGCAGCCGGAGACGGTCGGGCTGACCTTCTGCGAGGTGCGCTTCTTGCCGGGGCCGGTGACCTTGCCGGAGAGGTCGTCGGCGAAGGAGTGGACGTGGGCCGAGGCATCCGTCGCGCTCAGCGCGGCGGGTCCTTGCAGGTGCACCCACTTGGCCACCGACGGCACCCCGTTGGCGTCCACCGCGAAGAGCATGTACCAGCCGGGCGGCGCCAGGTTGGGGTTGCTCGTCACGTTCAGGTCGACGTTGTTGCCGTTCACGGAGAGCGGCAGGTCCACGAACCGCTGGTTGGGGTCGGAGGAGTGCGTCACCGCGGCCGGGCGGATCAACTCGGCCTTGGCGATGGGCCGGTCGACGGTGATGCGCTGGGTGTCGCCGTAGTTCCACTCGGTGTCGATGACCGAAGTGATCGACGGCCGCGTGCCCTTGAGCAGATAGGGCGGCGTGTAGATCGACACGTTGTGGTTCCAGGTGCCGTTGCCCGGGTTGTCGCCGGTCGCCATGACCCGGCCGTCGGGCAGCAGGAACGCGGACGAGTGGTAACCGCGGGCCTCGGGGTCGGCGGCGACGGGATCGAAGGTGTTGCTGTCAGGGTCGTAGATCGACGCCTCGAAGACCGGGTTGGCCCGGTTGTGCAGACCGCCACCGGTCTCCAGCACCTTGCCGTCGGGCAGCAGTACGGCGGAGACGTACATCTTGCCCTGGTTGCCGGTCTCGGGGACCTTGCCGTTGCCGAGGTCGACCGTGCCCTGCGGGAGCGGAGGCCCGGCGACGTACGCCGGGTTGGCCTGCTTGAGGTCGATGACGTCGGTGAGGCGGTTGCCCTCCGGGTTGGAGTCGATGTTGCCGCCGCCGATGGTGAGGACCTTCTGGTTCTGCGCCGGGGGCAGCAGCACGCTCGCGGACTGGTCGCGCTGGTCCTTGTTCTGCAGGCCCGGGATCTGGGTGATCGTGTTGGCGTTGTAGTCGTAGACCGCCGAGCCGGTGCCCGGGATGTTGTTGCCGAAGACATGGCTGCCGGAGTAGAAGAGGCGGCCGTCCTGCATCAGGATCATCGACGGGTACAGACCCCAGTACGACCAGGTCTGGTTGACCTGCCACAGCGCCAGCCACTTCTGCTGGGCGTCCGACCAGTACTCGGCGGTCACCGAGCCGGTCGAGTCCTCGCGCAGCCCGCCGAAGGAGATGACGTCACCGTTGCCGAGCTCGGTCGCCGAGGGGTACCAGTGGCCGTCGTTGAGGTCGTTGGTCTTGCTGTAGGTCTCGGTGACCGGGTCGAAGATGTACGAGTCCTTGTAGCCCTCGTAGCCGTGCCCGCCCGCGACCGGGAACGCCTTGTTGCCGCTCATCACCAGGACCCGGCCGTCCTGGAGCTGGATGTGCCCGGCGCAGAACATGTCCTTGGGGGTGGGGATGACCTTGTAGGTGCCGGTGGCCGGGTTGTAGACGGCCGAGGTGAAGGTGCCCGCGTTGAACTGCTCCTCGCTGTTGCCGGAGCCCGCGATGAGCAGCACCTTGCCATTGTTGAGGACGACGGAGTGCATGGAGCGCACCGGGTTCTGCGTGGGCAGCACGTCCCAGCGGCCGTTGGCGCACTGGTCCGCGGTGCCGGTGCAGGTGGCGGGCGGCGTGACGTCCGGGACCTGTTCCATCGTGTAGTCGTCGGTGGTCGCGGAGCCGGTGCCGTAGACGGAGACGCCCCAGGTGATCCGGTCGGTGCCGGTGGGGACCTCGGGGGTGCGGACGCTCGCCTGCGTCCAACTGCCCGCCATGTCCAGGGTCTTCAGATCCGTCCAGTACTGCCAGCCGGCGGTGGTGTCGTGCCGGAAGAGGGTGACGGCGGTGTCCGGGGTCGTCGACTTGTACCAGAGGCTCAGGTCGTACTGCTTGCCCGGCGTCACGCCCGGCGCGCACTCGGCGGACTCGGTGATCAGCGCCTTGCGGTCGCCCTCGACCCGGCGGGTGAGCGCGACCTTCATGGCCTTGGAGCCGGAGTGGGCGTCGGAGGTGGTGGTGAACGTGAAGTCGTTGTCGCCCCAGCCGGACTTCTCCCAGCAGTACGGCATGTCGCCGGTGCCGGCGGTCTCGAAGCCGGGGTTCTTGATGAGGTTGGCGGCGGAGGCGGGTTGCGGTGTGGCGAGGAGGAGACCGGCCGTGAGGGCGGTCACCCCCAGCAGAGCGGGTCTGCGGCGGTTCTTCATGCGGTGCGGCTCCTGTTGCGGCGGGTTCTACGCGGGAGATAGACCAGCGCTTCGGTCCCGACGAAGCGCAGGACGAACGTGATGACCAGGGCCAGCGCGGTGGCGGGCAGCGCCGACAGGCCGAAGTGGGTGACCAGCAGCGCGATCAGCGGGATGCGCAGCACCAGGTCGGCGTTGGCGAGCAGCGCGAACCGGACCGTGCGGTCGGCCCAGTGCCGGTGGCGGCGCCGGTCGCGGAAGAGCACCTTCTCGATGAGGTAGAAGTTCCAGGCCACGCCGAACTGGTTGGCGACGATCTCGGCGGGCAGGTAGTGCAGGCCCAGGTGCGTGAGCGCCCACAGGGCGACCAGGTTGGGCACGAATCCCGTGAGCCCGATCAGCCCGAACACGACCATGCGGGCCAGCGGGGTCGCCGTGCGCAGCCCGGCGAGGTGGCGCAGGAAGCGGCGCCCCTCCACGGCCGTGGACTTGGACTCGCCCGCGAACCGCTCCTGGAACACGAACGGCACCTCGGTGACCGCGCGCGGCCGGCTCCGCACCGCCAGCTCCAGCAGGATCTTGTAGCCGAGCGGCTGGAGGACCTCCGCCGTGATGTCGCTGCGCCGGATCGCGAAGAAGCCGCTCATCGGGTCGCTGATGCCGTGCAGCCGGCGCGGGAAGAGGGACTTGGTCAGCCAGGTCGCCCCGCGGGAGACGGCCACGCGGTAGCTGCCCGCGAGCCCGGCGCGGCTGCCGCCCTTGATGTACCGGGAGGCGACGACGAGCCCGGCGTTCGCCCGCTGCCCGGTGGCCACCAGCTCCGGTACCAGGGACGGCGGGTGCTGGCAGTCGCCGTCCATGACGACGATCCAGTCCGACCCGGCCGCCTTCATGCCCTCCACGACCGCCCCGCCGAGTCCGCCGACCGGCTCGTCCCGGTGCAGGACGGTCACCGGGAAGGGGCAGTCCTTCGCGGCATCGCGGATCACCTGGGGGGTGTCGTCGGTGGAGTCGTCCACGAAGACGACCTCGCAGGGCAGCCGGCCGGGCACCGACTCGGTGATCTGGTGCAGGAGTTCGCGGACGTTCGCGGACTCGTTGTACGTCGGTACGACGATGGTGACGGCGGCCGGTTCGGGTACCTCGGAGGTCGTCAGATCCGGTACGGGTGCGGTGTACTCGTGAGTCATCGGACGCCTCCGGTGGCGTTCTGGATCTGCCTGATCTCGATCCGGTCCGCGCCGGTGCCGAAGACGGCGACCGGCGTCGAGTGCTGGATGGCGGCCTTGACGTTGGGCAGGTCGACCGCGTCGCGTCGCACGGTCGGCGAGGCCACGACGTAGTCGAGGTCCTTCCATCCGTGCGGCATCGTCTTCGTGACCGCCGGGTCGAGGTCGGCCTTGTAGAACCAGATGACGCCGAGCCCGGGCCGGTACCCGGAGTGCACCAGGTCCAGCCAGAGCGCGTCGTCGACGAGTACCCGCGTCTTCTCGGGCTGTGCCACCTCGCTCCCCAGCCACTTCGCGGCCGCCCGGTAGGGGGCGTTGGCGTCGGCGGTGACGGCGGTGCGGTCACCGTCGTACCAGCGCGGTACGACGTACCCGCAGGCGGCGACGGCGAGGACCGCCGCGATGCCGTAACGGCCCACCCAGCGCATCCGGTTGAGGACGGCGTGGGCGACCGAGGCGGTGCCGCCGGCGAGGACGAGGGCGAGGAAGGGCAGCGCCTGGATGATGTACATCGCGGGCAGGTAGCCGCTGGGCCGCATGGCGACCAGGGCCAGGATGCCCACGGCCAGCGCGGGTCCGGCGAGCGCGCGGGCGGTGACGGACCAGCGCCAGGTGGCCAGGAGCAGCAGGGCGCCGGCGAGTCCGCCGAGGGGCAGGACCCGGTCGTAGTAGAGCCACGAGGTGAGCACCCCGTGCGAGCCGGAGCCGTCGTCGAGGATGAAGCCCGAACCGGGCCTGGTCATCTGGTACTTGATGCCGTCCCACAGCGAGACGTGTCCGCCGCCGGGGAGCAACTCGCCCTTCAGCAGGGCGAAGAGGGGGTACGACAGGCCGATCAGGGCGCAGGCGGTGACCGCGCCGGTCAGGGCGAACTTGCGGGTCTCGCGGTGGCTGTGCCGCCACATGGTGACGAAGACCGCGGGGAGGACGAAGATCATCGTCTCCTTGGTCAGCACGGCCGCCGCGGCCGCGATGCCCGCGCCGAAGTGGTGCCAGAGGTGGCGGCTCGGGGACGCGGCGAGAGTGAACGCCACGAGCGTCCACATCACCGCGAGGTTGTCGAGGAAGATCTCCCGCTGGAGGACGACGGAGAGCGGGGAGAGCCCGAACAGGGCCATGCCGAGCCCGGCGGCCCAGCGGGGCAGGGACAGCCGCCGTCCGATCACATAGACGAGGACCGCGCTGATGGCGCTGATCAGCAGCATCACCACGCGCATCGAGCCGACGGTCATCGAGTCGGGGCTCAGCAGCTTCGGTATCCAGGTGAGCAGGGCGAGCTGGATCCAGCCGAGCGGCGGGTGGTCGTACCAGTAGGTGTAGTGGGCGAGGCCCTTGTGCTCCTGGACGGCCCAGGCCTGGGCGAGGTAGGTGCCCTCGTCGTCGCTGAGGGTGGGGTAGTCGGCGATGTTCCAGCCCTGTACGACGAGGATCGCGACGAGGAGGGCACCGCAGAGGAGGAGGTCGGGACGCCTGGACGGGGTCGTTCGACTGGTCGAACGCTCATCAGGCGCAGGCTGCCGCTGCGCGGGGACCTTCGGAGCGGTCACCGCGGGAAGGGTGGAGGTCACGCAGGGACGTCCTCTCGGATAACCGCCGTGTTGTTGAGATGGGCGCCCACGTGGCTGGTCAACTCCCAGTCGGTGCGGCCGCGTTGCTCACGCCATACGGCGCGCATCGCAGCCCCGGCGAGGAGGAGCTGGTAGAAGGGGCCGCCCACGATCAGCTTGAGGTAGTGCACGAAGCGCACCCGCAGGCCGTACTGCTTGCCGAAGTCGTGCAGGCCGACGATCTCGAAGACGAAGGTCACCAGTGCCGTGACGGCCGGCAGGAAGGTGACGAAGGCGATGCCGACGGGCACGTCGAGGAAGAGCGCGATCGCCACGTTGAGCGGGATGATCACGCCGGTGAAGGCCTGGAGGAACGGGGTCATGAGGGTGTACCGGGCGAGCAACCGCTGCCCGAAGCTCGGGAGTTGCTTCCAGTCCTTCTTCCGGTAGACCTGAAGGAAGCCCTGGTTCCAGCGGGTGCGCTGCTTGAGCAGGGACATCAGGCTGCCCGGGGTCTCCTCGCGGGTGACCATGTCGGAGTCGTAGGCGACGACGACCTTCTTGCCGACGGACGACAGCCGCACCCCGAGGTCGCAGTCCTCGGCGAGGCACTCGGAGTCCCAGCCGTCGGCCTCCCTCAGGACGTCCGTGCGGACGAAGACGGTGTTGCCGCCGAGCGGAATGAACCCCTTCTGCGCGTGCAGATGGAGCCGGGAGCGGAACCAGAAGAAGTACTCCAGGCAGTTGCGCAGGGAGTACCAGCTGGAGTGGAAGTTGATGAGCTGGACGCCGCCCTGGACGACGTCGGCCCCGGTGGTCCGGAAGGCGTGGTCGACGTGGGCGAGGAGCTCCGGGTGGACCTGGTCCTCGGCGTCGAAGACCCCGACGACGTCGCCGCGGCAGTGCGGCAGCGCCGTGTTCATCGCCTTCGGCTTGTTCTTCTTCTCGTGGGTGTCGACGACGACCCGGACGCGCGGATCGCGCTCGGCGGCCGCTTCGGCCACCGCCGTGGTCTCGGGGTCGTCGTGCCCGACGATGACGATGATCTCGAAGTCGGTGTGGCTGGATTCCAGCAGGCGCCGGATGGTGTGGTCGAGGACGGCCTGCTCGTGCCGCGCGGGCAGCAGGAGCGAGAACGAGACATGTTCACCCCCGTCCGGTCTGCTGAACCGGGTGGAGGCCAGCACCTCGGGCGTACGCCAGGCGTGCATTTGCCACCACAGAGTGAACGCTGCCATCCAGAACAGGGCCAGAGAAACGGCAACGATAAGGACAGACGTGAGCAAAGATCCCCCCAGATCCTGAAAACCCCCTGTCGTGGCAGGACTGTTACTCCTGCCACGTCACTGTGGAGAGGTTATGGGTGATCTGTGAAGTGCGAGAGATCTTCCGATAAATACTATGTTTCGTAGTGGTGTGGTGACTTCACCCGTTCAAGGATGATCGAAGCCGTCCGACCTCGGTCGTCGGTGCGTCACACGTGAAGTTACGGCAGATGTACGCGGCTGGTTCATTGCCGACGAGCGGCCGGTCGGCGAGCAACGGAAGTTCGTCACTCCCCACGACCCCCACGGCGACGACGGCACCGGGAGCGGTGCCCAGAAGTGCCGTACGGTGCAAGGCCTTTGTGGCCGGATCATCGAGGGCGGGCCCCACGACGGCGACCTCCCGCGGCCCGTCGAGCAGCGCCTCGGCGACCGCGAGCCCCCACCCGATGAACCGCGGCACCCGCGGTCCCAGCGCCTTCACCACACCCAACGCCCGCTCGGCGGCGGTGCGATGAGGCTCGGCACCGGTCTGCGCGGCATAGCTCAGCAGCGCCCCCGCGGCGGCGGTCCAGCCGGACGGCACGGCGTTGTCGGTCGGGTCCTGGGGCCGCCGGATGAGCCGCTCGGCGTCGGAGGCGGTGTCGAACAGCGCGCCCGACTCCTCGTCCACGAACCGCACGAGCACATGGTCGAGCAGGAACCCGGCGAACTCCAGCCACACCCCCTCCCCCGTCACGGACGTCAGCGCGAGGAACCCCTCCGCGACATCCGCGTAGTCCTCCAACACCCCAGCGTTGGCGCCGACATGACCGTCCTTGCTGGTCCGGGCGAGCCGCGCCTGCTCGTCGAGATGCAGCCGTACGAGGAGATCGGCGGCGGCGACGGCGGCCTCGACCAGGTCGGGCCGGTCGAAGTAGGCGCCGGTCTCGGCCAGCGCGGCGATCGCGAGCCCGTTCCAGGCGGCGACGACCTTGTCGTCCCGCCCGGGAGCGGGCCGCTCGGCACGAGCGGCGAGGAGCCGCCGCCTCACGGACTCGACCTTGTCCCCGTCGAACACCCCTTCATTCTGCGGAAGTTGCAGAACGGAGGCCCCCTCCTCGAAGGTCCCCTCGTCGGTCACCCCGAAGTACTGCGCCGCGAGTTCGGCATCCTCCTCACCCAGCACCTCGACGAGCTGCGCGGGCGTCCACACGTAGTAGGCCCCCTCGACGTGCTTGCCGCTCCCGTCATCACTGTCGGCGTCGAGCGCGGACGCGAACCCGCCCTCGTTCGTACGCAGTTCACGCACCATGAAGTCGGCGGTCTCCAGGGCGACACGGCGGGCGAGCTCGGACCCGGTGGACCGCCACAGGTGGGCGTACACCCGGCACAGCAGCGCGTTGTCGTAGAGCATCTTCTCGAAGTGGGGCACGACCCACTCCCGATCGACGGAGTACCGAGCGAACCCGCCCCCCAGCTGGTCGTAGATCCCACCCCGCGCCATCCGCTCGCACGTGTCCCGCGCCATCTGCAAGGCACCCTCGGCCCCGGTCCGCGCATGATGCCGCAGCAGGAACTCCACGACCATGGACGGCGGGAACTTCGGCGCCCCGCCGAATCCGCCGCGCTGCGGGTCGTACTCCCGCGTCAGCCCGAGCAGCGCCCGCGCGAGCTCCTCCTCGCCGGGTGCCTGCGCGTCACCGTAGGAGATCTCCCGCCCGGCGAGATCCCGCACGATCTTGTCCGCCACCTCCGTGACCTCGTCCCGCCGGTCGGCCCACGCACTGCGCACCCCCTCCAGCACCTGCCGGAAGGACGGCATCCCGTGCCGGGGCGCGGGCGGGAAGTAGGTACCGAAGTAGAAGGGCTCGGCGTCCGGCGTGAGAAACACGGTCATCGGCCACCCGCCCTGCCCGGTGGCGGCCTGCACGGCCTCCATGTAGACGGCGTCGACGTCGGGGCGCTCCTCGCGGTCGACCTTGATGTTGACGAAGTGGGTGTTGAGGTAGTCGGCGGTCTCCTGGTCCTCGAAGGACTCGTGCGCCATCACATGGCACCAGTGGCAGCTGGAGTATCCGACGCTGAGCAGCACCGGTTTCCCGCTCTTGCGCGCCTCCTCGAAGGCCTCACCGGACCAGGGCCACCAGTCGACGGGGTTGTCCGCGTGCTGGAGGAGGTAGGGGGACGTCTCTTGGGCCAGTCGGTTCGGCATGGGGACCATCCTGCCGCAGTACCCCGGGCGTCATGCGGCAGGCGTGTCGCAGAAGGTGATCCTCCGGCCCTCTCCCCACAGCGGCCCGTCCGCAGCACACTTGACCAAGGAACCGTTGTCGTCGGAGGGGGACGAGACATGCGGGACAGCCATCGGATGGACGCCGAGCGGCTGGTGGCCCGGGCCGTGGAGGAGGAGGTGCGGCGGTCGGGCGGGCGGATCGACGGGGGTGTGCTGCTGTCGCGGGCCCGCGGTGCGCTGGACGCCATGGCCGAGACGGCCGCCGAGGAGTACGCGGCCTACACGCGCGCGCTGGACGAGGCGGCGGCCGGGCAGCTGACGTTCGGGCAGCGGTACGCCCGGCAGGGCGGCGGAACTCCCTTACTCGTGGCCGGAGTCGCCGCCGCGGCGGCCGTCGTCGCCGATCTGGCGCTGGGGACCGGCGCGGGGACGGCCCTCGGTGCCGGGGTGACCGTGGGTGTCGTAGGGGCCGCGGCGACCGTGGTGAAGGTCGCCGGGTCGCATCTGCCGGCCGCGCATCACCAGGCGGGCGCGGCGAGTCAGCCGGGCGGGCCCGAGCAGCTGCGGCTGTCGTGGCTGACCGCGCTCGAGGTGCGGGGCATCCGGCCGTTCCTGGACCAGCAGCGGGTGCTGAGCGCGTCGACCGGTCCGAAGAAGACGGGCCCGCGGCTGAAGGGCGCCGACAAGAGCGCGGCGGCCCGCGGGCGGAACGTACTGGAGCAGTCGTTCGGTCAACTCCCGAATCCGGTCGCGGAGTTCGCGGGTCGGCGGCAGGAGCTGGGGCGGATCAGGCAGTGGGTGCAGTCGGCGCGGGCCAGCACCGAGACCCGGCCGACGGTGGTCGTGCTGCACGGTCCGTCCGGCAGCGGCCGTTCGGCGCTCGCGCTGCATGCCGCGCACGATCTGCGGGACTACTTCCGCGGCGCGTGCGTGGTGGACCTGCGCGGTGACAGCTCGGAGGAGCCGCCGCTGTCCACCCGCGACGCCCTGCTGCATCTGCTGAACCGGCTCGGCGCGCCCCGCGAGCAACTGCTGTTCCGGGAGCGTTCATCCCCGGACCAGCAGGTCAAGCGGCTGAGCGAGCTGTACCACCAGCATCTGACGGGCCTGCCGGTGACGGTCGTCCTGGACGACGCCTCGGACCCGGAGCAGGTCCGCATCCTCGTACCCGAGCGTTCGGACAGCCTGGTCCTGGTCACGAGCCGCACCGCCTTGCGGCTGCCCGCCGATCTGCCGGCCTGGGTGCACCATCTGCCGGTCGAGGCCCTGGACCCGGCGGGCGCGGAGGAGCTGCTGGCCGCGACCGCGCAGGACAAGCCGGAACCGTACGACGCCGAATCCGCCGACCGGATCCGGGAGTTGTGCGGTGGGCTGCCGCTCGCGCTGCGCATCGCGGGCTCGGCCCTGGGCCCGCGTTCACCGCGTCAACTGGCCGCGGACCTGGGTGCGTACGGCCCGGTGGAGCCGATCGAGCGGGTGCTGTGGCTGCGGTACACCGACCAGTCGGACACGGCCCGCCGTCTGCTGCGCCGCCTGGCGCTGGCGGGCCGGGCGTCCCTGGGCGCGGCAGCGGCGGCGGCGCTGCTGGCCACCGATCAGTCGGAGGCGACCCGGCAGCTCGTCGCGCTCTCCCGGGCGGGCCTGCTCGACCAGGTCCGCGGGGACCGCTACCGCCTGCACGACCTGGTCCGTGCCTTCGCCCAGGCCCGTCTCCTCGACGAGGAGGAACCGGCGGAGCGCACCTCGGCGCAGGAACGTCTCATCGTGAACTACGCCGAGCTCGCGGACTCGGTGCTGCGCCTGGTCGACGGCAACATGTCGACCCGCTCGGACCGCTTCAGTCCGCACGGCTTCACCTCGCTGGACGAGGCGCTGCGCTGGCTGGACGACGAGTCGAGCTTCATCACCTCGACGCTGCGGCACGCGGAGGGGGTGAACCAGGCGGCGGTGCTGAGCCTGCTGGGCGCCCTGTGCGACTACTGCCTGCTGCGCGGCGACCTCTACCGTCTCGGCGAGATCAGCGAGCTGGCGCAGGCCGTCGACCAGGGCCTGCTGGTGCGCTCGGTCCAGTGGCGCACCGGCATCGCGGCCCGTCAGCTCGGCGAGCTGGACAAGGCGCGCACGACGTTGACCTCGGTGGTCGACCTGTACATGGAGGCCCATCACGACGCGGGCGCGGCGAGGGCCCTGTGCTCCCTCGGCATCACCCTGCACCACCAGGGCAATCTGACGGAGGCGGCTGCCAAGCTGCACGAGGCGCTGGACCTCCAGGCGTCGCCCGAGCTGGCGACGGACCGTGCCTGGACGATGCACGCGCTGGCGGCGGTGGAACGCGACCGCGCCCACCTCTCCGAGGCCATGGACCTGCTCACCCAGTCCCTGGTCCTGCATCACGCGGGCGAGTCCGTGCACGGCGAGGCCTGGGCCCACTTCCAGCTCGGCCAGCTGGGGCTGCGCATGGGCGACGTGCCCAGAGCGGAGCAGGAGCTGCGCACGGCCCTGGATCTCTACGGCCGCACGCGCGACGCCCGCGGCGAGGCCTGGGCCCTGACCCAGCTGGCCCGCGCCCGTCTCGTGGCCGGCGATCCCTCCCCGGCGGTGGACGGGCTGCGCCAGGCGGCGTCCCGGCACCGCGAGAACGAGGACGCGCGGGGCGAGGCCTGGTCGGTCTACTACCTGGGCCAGGCGCTGGAGGAGACGGGCAACCTGGACCTGGCGGTCCGCGAGCTGGAACGCTCCCGGCAGATGTTCTCCCGCATCCGGGACGTGTACGGCCTGGCCTGCGCCCGGCACCACTCGGCCCGCGTGACACGTGACCAGCGGGCGGCCCAGACGGGTTCCCTGCGCAACTCGGGTTTTGCGCGGCAGTTGCTGGTCGACGCCCGCGCCGACTTCCAGCGCATCGGCGTCGCGCACGGCGAGGCGTGGACGTGCCTGGAGCTGGCGGTGGTGGACGCGGGCAACGCCCGCACCCCGCAGGCGCTGGCCCTGTGCGACGAGGCGATCGGCCTGTTCACCTCGTACGGCGACCGCCGCGGCGAGGACTGGGCCCGCTTCCTGCGCTGCACCCTGCTGCCCTACGCGGCCCCGGGCGGCGTGGAGATCGGTACGGCGGTGGCGCAGGAGGAGCTGTCACAGCTGTCCCGCGCCGGCCATCCGTCCCGGGACGAGAAGCTGGACGACTACGTCGAGGCGTATCTGCTGCTTCTGGAACGGGGCATCAGCCTGGAGTCCGGCTGGCAGGCCTGGCGTCTCGGGATGGTCCCGAACCGGCATGCGCGGGAGGTCATGGGGGTGGTGGTGGCGGCCAGAAGCTGACCGCCACCCGCCATGACCGGGGTCAGCTCTGGCCGGCGCCGGGCTTGGCCGAGGCCGTCTCGGGGGCGGTCTCGGCCTCCGGGTCAGCGGTCTCCTTGAAGTCGACCTTCCCCAGCTGCCGGCTCATGCTCTTCATCAGGCCCCACACCGCCAGTGCCATCACCGCGAAGACGATGAAGCCGAGGACGCCGGGGGTGACCTTGTTCTCGTCCACCTCCTTGGCGAGGGGGACGAGGTGCGTCATTGCCAGGCTCACGCTTGCGCTCATGTCAGGCATTGTCGCGGATGCCCGCGAAGAGGTCGTCCTCGGGGAGGGAGGTATCGACGAGGGACTTGGCGAGCTCGTACTCCTCCGTCGGCCAGACCTCCTTCTGGACCTCCATGGGGACCTTGAACCAGCCGCCGTCGGGGTCGATCTGCGTGGCGTGCGCGATCAGGGCCTTGTCGCGGATCTCGAAGAACTCGGCGCACGGGATGTGCGTGGTCAGGGTGCGCTCGGTGCGCTCGATCTCGTTCCAGCGCTTGAGCCAGTCCCCGTACGGCGACTCCAGGCCGCGGTCCAGCATCGCCTGGTGCAGCGCCTCGGTGCGGGGGCGGTTGAAGCCCTGGTTGTAGTAGAGCTTCTGCGCCTGGTGGGCGGGGCCGAACTCCGCCTCCGGGTACTTCTCGGTGTCCGCCGCGCCCTCGAACGCCACCATCGAGATCTTGTGGGTCATGATGTGGTCGGGGTGCGGGTAGCCGCCGTTCTCGTCGTAGGTGGTGATCACCTGGGGACGGAAGGAGCGGATCTGCTTCACCAGCTCACCGGCCGCCTTGTCGACGTCCTCCAGGGCGAAGCAGCCCTCGGGGAGCGGGGGCAGCGGGTCGCCCTCGGGCAGGCCGGAGTCGACGAAGCCGAGCCACTCCTGCTTGACGCCGAGGATCTCGCGGGCCTCGTCCATCTCCTTCTTGCGTACCTCGTGGATGTGTTCCTCGATGTACTTGTCGCCCTGCAGCTTCGGATTGAGGATGGAGCCGCGCTCCCCACCCGTGCAGGTCACGACCAGCACGTCCACCCCCTCGGACACGTACTTCGCCATGGTGGCCGCGCCCTTGCTCGACTCGTCGTCGGGGTGCGCGTGAACGGCCATCAGTCGCAGCTGGTCAGTCAAGACTCAATCCTCAGTAAGTCGGCGCCCCGGTGTCTTCGGACGCAATTCAACAGGTGCCGTCCCGCAGGGACGTCGTTGAGGGGTGGTGGTCGGGTGGCGGGCGGGGGCTTCTATAGTGACCGAATCGGGGGACGAATAATTCCGGGGTCCGGCTGCGACCCGGTTTCCGTCCGGTTTCTGCCGAGAGGACGATCATGAGCGCGTCGACCACGCGACTGCCCGAGGGCCGTTACGGGCGTTCCTCGGACGAGCGCGCCGACCGCAAGCTCAGGATCGCCGCCGTCGTGCTCGGGGCCCTGCTGGTCGCGCTGATGGGCTATTTCGCCTGGCACTACGTCGCCAAGAACGAGATCAGCGCCGAAGTGATCACCTTCGAGCCCGGGAAGAACGCGGTGCAGGTGCATCTGGAGGTCCGCAAGGACTCCGGCACGAGCGGCTACTGCACGATCCGCTCCCAGGCCGAGAACGGCGCCGAGGTGGGCCGGGCCGATTTCCGCTTCTCCGGCGACGCCACCCGCATCGACAAGGTCGTCACGCTCCGTACGACGTCCCCGGGCACCACGGCCGAGCTGCTGGGCTGCCACGCCGACTGAGTTCAGCCGCATTACGTAGGGGCTGACCTGCGTTGACATGATTCTGATGGCTTATGTCCTCCCCCTTGGGCCGCTGAATTGTTAGGCTCGTGGTTTCGCCCATCCGTGAAGGAACATTCTTCTGGGTAGGGCGATGCTTTGTATTCCCAGTACCTACGAGGAGCACCTGTGACCCAGACCAGCGAAGACGTCACCTGGCTTACGCAGGAGGCGTACACCAAGCTCAAGGAAGAGCTGGCGTACCTGTCTGGTCCCGCGCGCGAGGAAGTGACCGCGAAGATCGCGGCCGCGCGCGAGGAGGGCGACCTGCGCGAGAACGGCGGGTACCACGCGGCCAAGGAAGAGCAGGGCAAGCAGGAGCTCCGCATCCGCCAGCTGACCCAGCTCCTGGAGAAGGCCAAGGTCGGCGAGGCGCCGGCGTCCGCGGACGGCGCGGTGGCCCCCGGCATGGTCGTGACGATCGCCTTCGACGGCGACGAGGACGACACGATGACCTTCCTGCTCGCCTCCCGCGAGTACGCCAGCTCCGACATCGAGACCTACTCGCCGCAGTCCCCGCTGGGCTCCGGCGTGATCGGCCACAAGGTCGGCGAGGACGCGGAGTACGAGCTGCCCAACGGCAGGAAGGCGTCCGTGAAGATCCTCAAGGCGGAGCCCTACAACGGCTGAGGCGGCTGCACCCCGTCCGTGACGGCCCCCGGTGTCCCCTGGGACACCGGGGGTTTTGTCATGCGGTCGCCGAGCGGTACTTCCTGACCGACAGCGTTCTGAAGACGGCGATGATCAGGATCGAGTAGATCAGTGACGCCCATACCGGGTGCTGCATCGGCCAGGCCTCGGAGGTCGAGACCCCCGGGTTGCCGAACAGCTCCCGGCAGGCCTGGACCGTGGCGCTGAACGGGTTCCAGTCGGCGATGTGGCGCAGCCACGGGGTCATGTGGCTGGTGTCCACGAACGCGTTCGAGATGAACGTGACCGGGAAGAGCCAGATCAGGCCGCTGGAGGTGGCGGCCTCGGGGGTGCGGACGGACATGCCGATCAGGGCGCCGATCCAGGTGAAGGCGTACCCGAGCAGGAGCAGCAGCCCGAAGGCTCCCAGCACCTTGCCGGCGTTGGTGGGTGCGTCCGATCCGACGCGCCAGCCGACCAGCAGGGCGACCACCGCGAGGACGACCAGGGTGAGCGCGGTCTGGACGAGGTCGGCGAAGGTGCGCCCGGTGAGCACCGCGCCTCTGGCCATGGGCAGGGAGCGGAAGCGGTCGATGAGCCCCTTGTGCATGTCGTCGGCGATGCCCGCGCCGGAGCTGGCGGTGGCGAACGTGACGGTCTGCGCGAAGATGCCGGCCATCAGGAAGTTCTTGTAGTCGGTGGCGCTGGTGCTGCCGCCGATCTGCATGGAGCCGCCGAAGACGTACGTGAACAGCACCACGAACATGATGGGCTGGATCAGCCCGTAGATGATCATCTCGGGGATGCGGGACATCCGGATCAGGTTGCGCTGGGCGACGACCATGGAGTCCCGGATGGACTGGCTGACCGGGTTGCCGGCCGGTGCGATGCGTGCGCTGTCGCTGACGGTGCTCATTTCTTGACGTCCTCCTCGTTGCTCGTGACGGCCTCCTCGGCGACATGGCCGGTCAGGGAGAGGAAGACGTCGTCGAGGGTGGGGCGGCGCAGTCCGATGTCGTCTATCTCGATCCCCCGGGTGTCGAGTTCGCGGATGACCTCGGCGAGCAGCTTGGCGCCGCCGGTGACGGGGACGGTGAGCTTGCGGGTGTGGTCCTCGACCGTGGTCTCCCCCTTGCCGAAGCCGCGCAGGACCTCGGAGGCGGTCGCGATGTCGTCGCGCTCATGGACGACGACCTCGACGCGCTCGCCGCCGGTGCGGGCCTTGAGCTGGTCGGAGGTGCCCTGGGCGATGAGCCGGCCGTGGTCGACGACGGCGATGTCATGGGCGAGGTGGTCGGCCTCTTCGAGGTACTGCGTGGTCAGCAGCAGGGTCGTACCGCCGGAGACCAGGCGCTTGATGACGTCCCACAGCAGCTGGCGGTTGCGGGGGTCCAGGCCGGTCGTCGGTTCGTCCATGAACATCACGGGCGGGGAGACGACCAGGGCGGCCGCGAGGTCGAGGCGGCGGCGCATGCCGCCGGAGTAGGTCTTGGTGGGGCGGTCGGCGGCGTCGGCGAGGTCGAACTGCTCCAGCAGCTCGGCCGCCCGGGCCTTCGCGGCCTTCGCCCTCATCTGGTAGAGCCGGCCGACCATCTGGAGGTTCTCGCGGCCGGTCAGATATTCGTCGACCGCCGCGAACTGGCCGGACAGTCCGATGGAGCGGCGCACGGCGTCGGGATGCTTGAGGACGTCGATGCCCGCGACGACCGCCGAGCCGCTGTCGGGTCGCAGGAGGGTGGTCAGACATCGGACAGCTGTCGTCTTGCCCGCGCCGTTCGGCCCGAGCAGGCCCAGGACCGTGCCTTCCGGCACGTCGAGGTCGACGCCGTCCAGAGCCCTTACGTCACCGAAGGTCTTCACCAGGCCTTCGGCATAGATGGCGCCTGGCATATGAGTCTCCACGTCGTCGGGGATTCTTCGAGAAGCCTAGGTTTGCGCTGGTGGTGTCGCCCGTTGTTTTCTCTCGCCCCATCGCGACTCCTCTCGACGCACCATAACGCGATGTATCGCGAGTCTCAACGGATTTTCCCGAAAGGGTGAACCCAAGCCGCTGACCTCGGTTGACCTCAGTCGATGACCGTGTAACCCGCGTTCCGCAGGGCCTGGCCGACCTCGGCGCAGTGCTCGGGACCCTTGGTCTCCAGGTGCAGCTCGACCTCCGCCTCCGTGAACCCGAGCCGGGGATCGGTCCGCACATGGCTCACGTCGAGGACATTAGCGTCGACCACTGACAACACCCCGAGGAGCGTGGCGAGGGCGCCGGGACGGTCGGTGAGGCGCAGGCGTACGGCCAGGTAGCGGCCCTGCGCGGCCATGCCGTGCCGCAGGACGCGTTGCAGCAGCACGGGGTCGACGTTGCCGCCGGACAGCACCGCGACGACCGGCCCCTCGAAGGCACCGGCGTCGCTCAGCAGCGCCGCGACGGGGCTCGCGCCGGCCGGCTCGACGACCAGCTTGGCCCGCTCCAGGCTCAGCAGCAGCGCCGCGGACAGCTCGTCCTCGCTGACCGTACGCACCTCGTCGACGAGTTCGCCCACGATCTCGAACGGCACGTCGCCGGGCCGCCCGACCTTCATGCCGTCGGCCATCGTCGCCGGGTTCTCGATCGACATCGGCCGCCCGGCCGCCAGCGAGGGCGGGTACGCCGCAGCGCCCGCCGCCTGGACGCCCACGATCCGCACGTCGGGCCGCAGCGACTTCACCGCGACCGCGACCCCGGCGGCGAGACCGCCGCCGCCGATGCCGAGGACGATCGTGCGCACCTCCGGGCACTGCTCCAGGATCTCCAGGCCGACCGTGCCCTGGCCGGCGATGACGTCCGGGTGGTCGAAGGGGTGGATGAACACCGCGCCCGTCTGCTCCGCGTACTCCTGCGCGGCGGCCAGCGTCTCGTCGACCACCTGCCCGTGCAGCCTCACCTCGGCGCCGTACTCGCGGGTCGCGCTGATCTTGGGCAGCGGGGCGCCCTTCGGCATGAACACCGTCGACCGCACGCCCAGCAGCGACGACGCCAGCGCGACGCCCTGTGCGTGGTTGCCCGCGCTCGCGGCGACGACCCCGGCCGCGCGCTCCTCGGGCAGCAGGCCGGCGATCCGGACGTAGGCGCCGCGCAGCTTGAAAGACCCCGTGCGCTGGAGGTTCTCGCACTTGAAGTGCACCGGTGCGCCCACCAGCTGGGAGAGGTGCCGGCTGCCCTCCATCGCGGTCACCCGCGCCACGCCCGTGAGCATCTTCTGGGCGCCGCGCACATCGTCCAGGGTGACGGGCCGCAGGGAGTGCAAGGAGTCAGCCGTGCCATAGCTCATGACACAAGCATCGCAGTTCACAGGCGCGGGCGGCCGCTGTGACCAACCTCCGAGACCGGTTTGCGCAGCGCCGGTACGGCCCGCCTTCCGGCCGCGTACCCTGTCCCCCAACCCAGCACCCTTTACCTGAAGCGAGCCCCCGGCCATGCCCACAACACCTGAAATGTCGATGGACATGACGACCGTCGGTGACACCGGTCTCCTCGACACGCTCCAGCACGAGGTCGCGGTCTTCGCCCGTCGTGCCGAACAGACCCGGCTCGGCGGGGTGGGGCAGGTGCGCAACTCCATGGACCGCGCCGCATACCTGCTGCTCAACCGCCTCGACAAGGAAGGCCCGATGGGCGTCAAGGCGCTCGCCGCGAGCATGGGCATCGACTCGTCGACGGTCACCCGGCAGGTGGCGCCGCTCGTGGACACCGGGCTCGTCAAGCGCACCTCGCACCCGGAGGACGGGCGCGCGGTGGTGCTCCAGCTGTCCCCGCGCGGGCTGTCGCGCCTGGAGGAAGTGCGTTCCTCCCGGCGTCAGTTGATGGCAGAGCTGACACACGACTGGGCGCCGGAGGAGCGCGAGGCCTTCTGCACGCTCCTCACGCGCTTCAACACCGCGCTCTCCTCCCGGATGGCGGCACAGGGGCTGCCGGGGGCGGACGCGCCGACGGCTTCCTGAAGGACGCCGGAGGGCTCCCGCCTTCCGGTGCGCACCCGCCGGGGCGGAACGGCGCGCGGCCCTTGACCGAAAGGCCACCCCTGGCCTCATATGAGACCGGGTCCCGAGTCGCACACGGTTCCGTATTCCGTACGCGACCGGGGTCAGGTTCCCTCGTACGGTCGGCCTGAGGCGGGAGGCGCGGTGCGACCACGGCATGCGTCGCAAGACGCCCGCCGAGCCCGGGAGTTCAAGTCGTTCGTCGCGGGCGCGGCCGGGCGGCTGCTGCATGCCGCGACGCTCCTCACGGCGGAGGCCCCGGACGACAACCCGCGCGCGCGGCGCCTGCTCACGCTGGCGCTGGCGCACACGTACGCGTGCTGGGACGGACTGCACGGCGAGGACCCGTACGACCGCACCCGCCAGTACCTGGCCACCCGCTTCGCCCGCGGCGCGTGGCACCAGTACGGCGGCCTGTTCGGCACCCGCCCCCATCCCGCGAGTCCGCTGGCCGGCCTGGCCCCGCAGGAGCGGCTCGTCCTCGTCCTGAGGCTCTACGAAGGGGTCGCCGAGGAACAGACGGCGGCCCTCCTCGGCCTGCCGACGGAGCGCGTCCACACGATCTGCGACCGGGCGACGGCGACACTGCTCCACCCACCACGGGGCCCGGCTCCGACGGTGGGCGGAGCGAAGGTGGCGGCGTCGTGAGGGGGCCGAGGCGGGGCGATGACGGCGGCGTGACGAGAGGGCCGCGGCGGATCGGCGCGCGGAGCGAAGGCGGCGTCGGTGAGAAGGCCGGCCCCGACGGGGGGCACAGCGAAGGTGGCGGCGTCATGAGAGGGCCGCGGCGGGGCGATGACGGCGGCGTGACGAGAGGGCCGCGGCGGATCGGCGGGCGGAGCGAAGGCGGCGCCATGAGACGGCCGGGGCGGATCGGCGGCCCGGTCGGGAGGGGGCGGCGGTGAATCGGCCCGAGCGGGAGGCCGCGGTGCGGCGGGTCATGGACCAGGTGCCGCCGGTGGTGCCGCCGGACCTGCATGCCGAGGTGGTGCGCCGGGGTGCCCGGATGCTGCGGCGCAGGCGGGCTGCCCGCCGCGTGCTGTGGTTCCTGCTGTTCGCGGCGAGCGTGGCGTTCGTGGTGTGGGCGGTGATGGCCCGCCCCTGGGTGGAGCCGCCGTCGGAGACGACTCCACCCCTGACCGGTTGGTGAGCCGGGCGGGTTACCTGCCCAGCGCCTGCTGGAGGTCCTCCAGCAGATCGTCGACGTTCTCGATGCCCACGGAGAGGCGCACCAGGTCGGCGGGCACCTCCAGGGCGCTGCCCGCCACGGACGCGTGCGTCATGCGGCCGGGGTGCTCGATCAGGGACTCGACGCCGCCCAGGGACTCGCCCAGCGTGAAGACCTTGGCGCGGTTGCAGACCTCGACGGCCGCCTCCTCGCCGCCCTCGACCTGGAACGACACCATGCCGCCGAACGCGCGCATCTGCTTGGCGGCGACCTCGTGCCCGGGGTGGTCCTCCAGGCCCGGGTAGAGGACCTTCGTCACGCGCGCGTGCCGGGTCAGCATGTCGGCGACCTTGGTGGCGTTCTCGCTGTGCCGGTCCATGCGCACCGACAGCGTCTTGGTGCCGCGCAGCACCAGCCAGGAGTCGAAGGGGCCGGCGACCGCGCCCATGGCGTTCTGGTGGTACGCCAGCTCCTCGCCGAGCGCCTCGTCACCGACGACGAGCGCGCCGCCGACGACGTCGGAGTGGCCGCCCATGTACTTGGTCAGGGAGTGCACGACGATGTCGGCGCCGAGCGCCAGCGGCTGCTGGAGGTACGGCGTGGCGAAGGTGTTGTCGACGACGAGCCGCGCGCCCGCGTCCCGGGCGATCTGCGCGACGGCGGCGATGTCGGTGATGCCGAGCAGCGGGTTGGAGGGGGTCTCCACCCACACGGCCTTGGTCTTCGGGGTGATGGCGGCCCGTACGGCGGCGGGGTCGCTGGTGTCGGCGACCGACCACTCCACGCCCCAGCGGGCGACGACCTTGGCGAAGAGGCGGAACGTGCCGCCGTACGCGTCGTTCGGGATGACCACGTGGTCGCCGGGGCTGAGCAGCGTACGCAACAGGCAGTCCTCGGCCGCCAGTCCGGACGCGAACGCGAGACCCCGGCGGCCGCCTTCGAGGGCGGCGAGGTTCTCCTCCAGGGCGGTGCGGGTGGGGTTGGCGCTGCGGCTGTACTCGTAGCCGCCGCGGAGCCCGCCGACGCCGTCCTGCTTGTAGGTGGAGACCTGGTAGATCGGCGGGACGACCGCGCCGGTCAGGGGATCGGCGGTATTGCCCGCGTGGATCGCGAGGGTCTCGAAGTGCTGACTGATGTGCCTGTCGCTCATGGGCCCCGAGCGTAGTCCGCATTCCGGACCGATGTCGGCGCTGAGGTGTCCATGCCACGTTCATGCCATGGCTTGTTCACAGGCCGGGGGCCTGGTTGGCCAATTGTCGGCGGCGTCTGGAACGCTTGTGGCATGGAGATTCTCTGGGTCCTGATGGCCGTGGTCATGCTGGGCTTCGTGGTGCTGCCCGTCCTGAGGCGCCGGCGGGGCATGATCGAGCAGGTCCCGCCGGGCCACCCCGACGCCGCGGACCCGGCGGACTACGGCTTCGTACGGCAGGAGGAGCTGGACGTCCGGATGCCCGGCCCCGACCAGGACCTGCTGGACGTCCTGGACCTGGTGCAGCGCACCCAGGACCACCGCGCGGCCTCCCAGCTCCTCGCCGGCACCGAGGCGGCGGGCGAGCTGCGCTGGCAGCGGGTGCAGGCCTTCGCGGGGGCGGCCTCCCTGGAGCTGGCCCGACGGCCCGGCGGGGTGAGCGAGACGCCGGGCGGGCAGTGGCTGCGGGTGTGGCGCGCCGAGGCGCCGAAGGACGCGGGCGGCGCGGCGGTGCACGCGGAGTTCCTGGTGCAGCAGGCGTGGCGGACGGCGACGCCGGGCACGGACGACTTCCGGATCATCATGGAGGAGGCGAAGGCGGCGTGCGGCGAGGCGGCACTGCTGGCTCCGGGTGACCCGATCCCGTACATCGTCGAGCTGTCGGTGGCGCGCGGACTCGCCTACCCCCGTGAGGAGTTCGAGCAGCTCTGGCTGAAGATCCTGGACCGCGCGCCGGCGCACATGGGCGCGCATCTGGCGGCGCTGCACTACTGGTGCGAGAAGTGGCACGGTTCGCGCGAGCAGGCGATGTCCTTCGCGGAGGCGGCCGCGGCCCGCGCGCCCCAGGGTTCCCTCCTCTCGGCGATGCCGCTGTTCGCGGTCTTCGAGCACCTGCCGGAGGTCAACCTGGTCGCCGGCTTCTACCAGAGCGAGGTCGTGACGAAGGCGATACACGGCGCCCTGCACGCCGTGCACTCGGCCCGCGCGGACGACCCGATGCTGGCGCACGTACGGCACATGCTGGTGTTCTTCCTGGTCCGCGGCGAGCGCTGGGCGGAGGCCATGAACCAGCTCCTGCACATCGACGGCCATGTGGGCGCCCTGCCCTGGACCCTGTCCCCCGACCCGGCGGCGGAGTTCGCGGTCTACCGGGCGCTGGCGGTGGCGGGTTACGAGGCGAACGGCGGCAGCCCGGCGACGCTTCCGCACTGAGCGGCGGCGCCGCATGCGGGACGGCGGGCCGGTACCGAGCGCGGCGCCGGAATGCGGTGACGGCGGGCCGGTGTTGACGGCTGTGCCGCCCTCCCCCGACGAAGGAGCACGCCACCATGCTGTTCGGCCGTACCCCGGTCCTCCCCACGCCCGAACAAGCGCTGCAGGGCCGCCCCGAGCCGCTGTACCGTCTCCCCGATCACCACACGGTGCTCGGCACCCCGCTGCTGGGCCCCTACCCCGAGGGTCTGGAGATCGCCGACTTCGGCCTGGGCTGCTTCTGGGGAGCCGAGCGCAAGTTCTGGCAGCTCCCGGCCGGCGTCTACACGACGCTGGTCGGCTACCAGGGCGGCCACACGGAGAACCCCACCTACGAGGAGGTGTGTTCGGGCCTCACCGGCCACACGGAGGTGGTCCGCGTGGTCTTCGACCCGACCGTCCTCTCGTACGGCCGTCTCCTGAGGACCTTCTGGGAATCCCACGACCCCACCCAGGGCTTCCGCCAGGGAAACGACGTGGGCACCCAGTACCGCTCGGCGATCCACACCCACACGCCCGCCCAGGCCGAAACGGCACTGTCCTCCCGCGACACCTACCAGAAGGCCCTGACGGCATCGGGCCACCGCCGCACGATCACCACGGAGATCCTCCCGGCGGAGGGCCGCCCGTTCTACGCGGCCGAGGCATATCACCAGCAGTACCTCGACAAGAACCCGGCGGGGTACTGCGGCATCGGTGGCACCGGGGTGTCGTGTCCGATCGGTGTCGCCCGGGCCGAAGGCTGACGTCACCGGGTGGGACCCGGAACGTACCTCCCGAATGGGGTTGATCGCCGCCGTGGCCGACCGGCACTCGGCCTTCCAGTGCCGCCCGTACCCCGACCGGACGGCAATTGAGCGCCGACACGGTTCATTCCACCTCCGTCCGGTGAAGTGACTGGGCCTCCGCCGCGAGGCCCAGCTTTCATCGTTGCTGCTTGCGCTCGGACTCCCCGCTGCTACTTTCTCGCCAAGGCCGACGCGTCCGTGTCGGCAGCCGTGCGGGGCAGGGGGAACCCGTGTGGAAAACAGCTGCACGCCGGTGTCTTCTCGCTGTTGCCGTCCTCGCGCCGATACTCGGTGCCACTGCGTGCTCCTCGGAAAACGCGCCCGACGCACCTCAAGTCGCGACGACGACAACGCCGGTCACGGCCTCGGCGCGGACCTCCGAGACCGCCGCCGGTGAAAGGGAGCGTGTGCTCCCCGCCGCTCTCGTGGGCTCCTGGCAGAGCCTCGAAGAGACAGGCGACGCGGCCACCATCGCCTACCGCTTCACCGGTGACGGTCGGTACAAGTACGCGGGCCTGATCAGCTATCCGGTCCCTGAGGGCGTCGTGAAGATCACCTTCGTCGCCGAGGGCACAGCGCGGGTGGACGGCAGTGAGCTCCGCCTCCGACCCGTCACGGCAACCCGTTCCATGGAGGATCCACGCGCCCCGCAGGACAACTACACCGACAAGCCTTCGTCGCTCGATCCCGAGCGGTACGTATGGCAGGTGACGGCGGGCGTGCTCGGTCTGACCGGTGATGACGGGAACACGGTCCGGTACCGGAGGACAGAACAGTGAGCGCCGAGCGGAAGCGCTTCAGCCTGCGCATCCGGATCCAGATCGCTCTGATCACCGCCGCGACCGCGGCAACGCTTGCGGCCACCTGGCAGTTCAGCCAGGCGGGCGGCTCCTACCAGGGCGCCGTACGGCAGGAGATCAAACGCCAGGCCGGGGTGCAGGAGGACGTACGGCAGGTCTACGGTGTCGACGCGCCGCAGGCGTTCCACGTGGCCGCGGCCCAGGCCGAGGCCGACGCACTGGTCCCGCTCAAGAACGACGGGCAGGTGGCAGCCGCCGAGTACACCATCGCCTCGCAGACCGCGTTCGTGCTGCGGAACTCGACGGGCGGCCTCACCGAGGCCTACTTCCGGGCCGGTCTCGGCTATGACATCCCACGCCGCCTGGCCGACGTCCAGGCCGCGTCGCCCGGCGTCTACGCCCTGGACCCTGAGGAGCAACTGCGGTCCGGGGACCGCTGGGCGGCCTGGGCGCTGGGCTCGGTCGCGGTCGCCGGCTTGGCCGTGCTCGCCGTACTGATCACCGCGAACGTCCTGCGTCCCGTGGCGTGGCGCCACCCTCCCGCCCCTTCCGCGCCCCGCGTGCTCAGGAAACTGGAGTTGATCCCGCAGCCGGCGACGGCGCCGCCCGGTACCCGACTCGCCGTACAGCTTCACCTTCTGGTCATCGCCCTGTTGCTCCTGCTGCCGCTCGGGCAGGCGTACGCCGCCGGCGTCGAGCAGCGGGCGCAGGCCGAGGCAGCGCGGCGGGCCGTGCAGGTCCGGACGGACATCGCGGTGAGCGGGCAGCGCCACGCCTTTCTGGCCCTCGGTCTACAGGCCTCCCTCCGCACCCACGTGCGGGCGATCTCTCGCGAGCTCGCGGCTGTCGACGCGGCAGACCCGGGTGTCGCCCGCCAGGAGTCACAGGTGGCGGCCGTCGAGAGCGCCGTCGCGAACACAGTGCGGGATCTGGCCGTGTACATGGCCCGGCCGCCCGCCCCCGCCGACGCGGTCGACCCGGCGACCGCGAGCGCGCTGCGGTCCGATCCCGCGAACCAGCCGAAGCTCGTAGCCGATCAGAACCACCAGGTGGACCTCGCCCAGCGCAGCGGCAACCGGGCCCTGCTTCTCGCGGTGGCCACTGCCTTCGCCGTCGTCGCCGAAGTGCTCGCCGCGTCCGCGCTGGTGGCCGAGCGGCGCAAGTGGGTGCTGTGGCCGGCGGCGGCGCTGGGTGTGTCCCTGCTCGTCACCGGGGTCGCGGTGCTGTGACCGGTCAGTCCTGGTGGACGCCGTCCGGAAGCCGGTACGTGTACGAACCGTCGGCGAGCGAGCAGGTCTCGTAGGTGCCGATCCCGACGTTGTACCCCCGTCGGCCCCCTCGTCTGTCGAGCCCTCGGTGAGACCGTCTGTCGAACGTTGAAGCGGCCCCAGATAATCGCGTCCGTGGATGTGAGATCTGACTTCGCGCTCAGGCTGCAACTGGATCATGTGGCCGAGCAAGCCGGCGACCCCAAGGTCAAGGACGCCCTGGAAGCGGTCGTCCGGCACATGAACAGCGGCAGAAGCCCCTACCGGGGTGGCAGCACGCTCGTCGCGCTGTTGAAGGAAGTGCGTTCCACCGCGGCCGCGTTGGACGAATGGCAGGTCGTGCGCCTCGTGCAGGACTCCCTGGACTACGCCGAAGGACGCATCCTCCGACCGGACTTCGAAGAGCGGTACCGGCTCTTCCAACGGTCGGCGGAACCCCTCAGCTCGCATCAGGACTACCTGGCCCGAACCCTCTCCGCGACGCTCGCCTTCTTCATGCAGCTCGGCGACGCATACCTGGCCCAGCATCCCGACGCGGGCGCGACCGAAGTGCTCACCCATGTGAAGGGCGTTGCACAGGACGCGCGTTACATGCAGCAGTCGCAGGAACGGACGGGTCGTTATCGCATCCTGCGGGGCAGCGCCGAGGTGGCGGCCTGGCTCGAACAGGTCTTCCAGGAACGGCTGGACGTGGAGGACCCGGAAGCCACCGCTCGCCGCATCGTGATGTCGCCGGAGTCCCTCGCGGTTCTGGCGGCGGACCGGGACGGGCAACTCCTGCTGCGCGCCGCGGAGGTCCAGCGGCGTCGGCGGGGTCTCAAGGCCCTGCGTGGGGCGGTGGAGGACCCGGAAGCGAGTGAGAGAGATCTGCAGCGTGCGCTGGACGGCCAACACTGGATCTTCGGCGGGCAGTTCGTGAGCCAGGCGGTCCAGCGGAGGCTGGTGCCGGGCGATGAGGTCGACATCCCTCTGATACGTGGGGACGGCGCGCTGCACATCGTCGAGCTGAAGCGCTCGATGAGCCTCAAGGGCTCCCTCGTCAAACGACACCGCGGGTGTTGGGTGCCGACCGCCGAGGTCCACGACGCGGTGAGCCAAGCGGTGAACTACCTTGTCGGCCTGGACGAACACCGGCAGCGCATCAGAGACGAACTCGGCATCGAGACGCGCCGGGCGAGCGCGCTGGTCCTGATCGGACACCCTTCCGTGCAACCGGACGTGGCCGAGGAACACATCAACGAGGCCCTGCGCACCCTCAACACCCACATGAGTCGCGTCGAGGCCGTGACGTACAAGGAATTGGTGGACAACGCGGAACGGGCGCTGGGAGGTTGGCGGTGAGGGATGGCTGAGGGACTGTCGTCCGGTGCCGCGGCAACGCTACGGACACTGTTGTCCGGATCGGATCCGGTGAGCAGGGCGTTGCTGGCTCAGGTTCCCCATGTACGGGTGGTGGGACGGTGCGGCTGTGGTTGCGTGACGGTCGATCTGGAGGTGGACCGTACGGCGGTGGAACCCGCGCCGGTGCACGACAACCCGGTCGTGGCAGCCGCGTACACCCACCCGGGCTCGGCCGGGCTCCTTGTCTTCACCGAGAACGGCTATCTCTCGCTCCTGGAGATCTACTCGGTTTCCGACGAACCGATCAGCGCCTGGCCGGACCCTCGCTTCATCGAGCGGTGAGCCTTACCCGCCAGTTCATGGATCATGGCGGCGTGGATGCTCTCACCCCCTACCAACAGTCTCTGCGCGACCGGCTCCTCGCCGCCCCCGTGCTGCCCGCGCCCGCACCCTGGCAGCCCGTCTTCCCCCCTCGCCACGCCTCCTGCGCACCGGTCGGCGGGCTGCTCGGCATCGGGTTCGCGACGCATCCCGACAGTGGGAACGACCTGGTCATGGTCGTCTCGCAGGACGGGCACGGGCTCTTCGACGCCGTCAGCGGGGAGAAGATCGCCCGGGACCGGGATCCCGACGACGAGGACTGCACCCCGGACGGGACCGACGACCTGGCCTGCCCGGGGCTCGGTCCGGTCGCCGGTGCCAGGGTGCACATCGCCGGGATCTACGGCGGTGGACTGCACATGACGGCCGCCGGCGGATGGGGACTTGAGGTCGTGTACCCCGCCTGGCCCCACGAGCGGGTCCTGCTCACCCACGGCAGCGGCATGCCGCACCGGGAACCGCACGGCGACGGATGGTGGCACATCTTCCACTCTCACTACAGCGAGCTACGGGCCGTCGGCTTCTCCCCCTCCGGCCGCACCCTCGCCGTCGCCACGAGCAGCGACCTCACCCTCTGGACCCGCACCCACTGAAGGCACCGGGCGGCGGAAAAACAGATGGCCTTCCCCCGGCTGCCGACCCCACCCTGTACGGCATGGAAGTACCCCAACACCAGATCCGCGCCGTCCACACCCCGTCCACGGTCACCGTCTACCAGGCCTACTCCCCGGCGATCGGCCTCCCCGCCGCCCGCGACGGACGTTTCCCCGCCGCCTGGAAGCGCGACCGTATGACCTGGATCAAGCCCAGCTTCCTGTGGATGATGTACCGCTGTGGATGGGGCGCCAAGGAAGGCCAGGAGACCGTCCTGGCCGTGGAGATCACCCGCGACGGCTTCGAGTGGGCCCTGCGGAACTCGTGCCTGTCGAGCTACGTCCGCGAGGTGCACCCCGACCGGGCCACCTGGCAACGGCAGTTGAAGCGCTCCCCGGCCCGTGTGCAGTGGGATCCCGAACGGGACCTGCGGCTACGGCCCCTGCCGTACCGCTCCCTGCAACTCGGCCTGTCCGGCGATGCGGCCCGACGCTACGCCGACGAGTGGACGGTGGCCATCAGCGATGTGACACCGCTCGCCCATGAGATCCACGCGCTGGTCAAGGACGGCGATCTCGACTCCGCGGCGCGGCTGCTGCCGCCCGAGCGCCCCTTTCCCACCCCGGAACCGCCGTTCCCCAGCCCGGAGCGGTGACCCGTCCCGGCCCTGAGTAATCACGGGGCCACCGGGAAGGGCGCTCGACCGTCGACCCCGAGCCGCCCCACCGTCAAACCCGCCCCGCCAAGAACTCCCCCCACGTCCGCTTGCCCTTCTCCGCTCCCTCCAGCGTGAGGTTCGCCCCCGCCCGATACGCCTTCCCGGCCTTCCCCGGAATCCGGACCGGCACCCTCAACCGACCGCGCCCACCCCGGAGTTCGAGATAGGGCCGGGCCAGCTCGGCGATGTCGTACACCTCCGGCCCGGCCATGTCCGGGACCAGCCTCGCCGGCTCCCCCAGCGTCAACTCGACCAGTCTCGACGCCACTTCCGCCGAGTCGACCGGCTGGAGGCGCAGGCCGCCCGGTACCGGCAGGACCGGGAGCTTCGTCATCTTCTCGATCATCGTCAGGGTCAGGTCGTGGAACTGGGCCGCCCGCAGGGTCGTCCAGGGGATGCCCGAGTCGGCGATCGCGCGCTCCGAGTCCAGCTTGGTGCGCAGCCAGGCCAGCGGGACACGGTCCGCGCCGATGACCGAGATGTAGACGAGGTGGCGGACTCCGGCCGCCCGAGCCGCCCGTACCAGCGTGCGGGTCGCCTCGTCGTCGCCCTTGGGACCGCCGGCGAGGTGGAGGACCGTGTCGACCCCGGCCAGTGCCGCGTCGATGCCCTCGCCCGTCATCAGGTCGCCGGTGACGTACTCGATGCCGTCCGCGCCCTGGCGCCCTCGGCGGGTCAGGACCCGTACCGGGCGCCCAGCCGCCCGCAGCAGCGGTACCGCGTGGCCGCCCAGGGTGCCCGTGCCGCCGGTGACCAGGATGGGGGTCGTCGTCATGACTACTCCAGTTTCGTTAGCCGTGGAAGCCGTAGAACTGCCTTCGCGGACATGACGCGAGGGACTGGAGCGATGTGACAGCCGGGGCGGATTCTGTTGCGAAATCCGCCCCGGCATTCTTCAGATGTCAGCCGCCACTGCCGTAGGGCCTGGTCAGGATCTCCAGGTTGTGGCCGTTCGGGTCGTCGAAGTACGTACCGCGGCCGCCGTCGTTGTGGTTGATCTCGCCCCGCTGTCGGTGGAACGGGTCCGCCCAGTACGCCAGACCCCGCTTCTCGATACGGCCGAAGATCGTGTCGAAGTCGTCCTCCGACACCAGGAACGCGTAGTGCTGCGGCTTGATGTCCCCGGACGCCTCCATGAAGTCCAGGGTCACTCCGTTGGGAATCTCGACGGGGATGAAGGGGCCGTACTGCGGGCCCACGTCCAGTCCCAGGATGTCGGCGAGGAACCGGGCCGACGCCTGCTTGTCGTGTGCGGCGACGATGGTGTGGTTCAGCTGAACGGTCATCGTGTTGGCCTCCTCGGTCCGACCCTACTCTCGCCGGTCGCCGGACCCGCTGGGGCCGGTGGGCCGGGACACCCCGGCCCACACCGTCGCCTGAGGTGTCAGATCGTCGCCGCGTCGATCACGAACCGGTACCGGACGTCGCTCGCCAGCACCCGCTCGTACGCCTCGTTGATCTCCGAGGCGCTGATCAGCTCGATCTCGGCGCCGAAACCGTGCTCCGCGCAGAAGTCCAGCATCTCCTGGGTCTCCTGGATGCCGCCGATACCGGAACCGGCGAGGGTCTTGCGGCCGCCGATCACCGAGAAGAGGTTGAGCTTGACCGGCTCCTCGGGGGCGCCGACGTTCACGAAGGCGCCGTCCGTCCTCAGCAGGGACAGATAGGCGTCGAGGTTCAGCGGGGCCGAGACCGTCGACAGGATCAGGTCGAAGGTGCCCGCCAGTTCCTTGAAGGTCGCCTCGTCGCTGGTGGCGTAGTAGTGGTCGGCGCCCAGCTTCAGACCGTCGTCCTTCTTGCGCAGGGACTGGGAGAGGACGGTCACCTCGGCGCCCAGCGCGTGCGCGATCTTGACGCCCATGTGGCCGAGGCCGCCCATGCCGAGGATCGCGACCTTCTTGCCGGGGCCGGCGTTCCAGTGCTTGAGCGGGGAGTACGTGGTGATCCCGGCGCACAGGAGCGGGGCGGCCTCGTCGAGGGAGAGGCCGTCCGGGATGCGGACGACGAAGTTCTCGTCGACGACGACCTTCTCCGAGTAGCCGCCGTAGGTGGGCTCGCCGTCCTTGCCGACGCCGTTGTACGTGGGGACACTGCCGCCGGTGCAGTACTGCTCCAGGCCGGCCTTGCAGTTGTCGCACTCCCGGCAGGAGTCGACGAGGCAGCCGACGCCCACCCGGTCGCCGACGGTGTACTTGGTGACGCCGGGGCCGACCTCGGAGACGACGCCCGCGATCTCGTGACCGGGGACCATCGGGAAGATCGCCTCGCCCCAGCCCTCGCGGGCCTGATGGATGTCGGAGTGGCAGATGCCGGCGAACTTGATGTCGATCAGGACGTCGAACTCGCCGACCGGGCGTCGCTCGATGGTGGTCCGCTCCAGCGGGGCCTTCGCGGCGGGGGCGGCGTACGCGGCAACGGTGGTCATGCGGGGGTCTCCTCAAGAGCGGGGTCGCACCCGGCTGCCTTCCGGCCGGGCACGATGTCCAGCGTGCCCGGGCGATCGCCGTCCACCCAGGTCACAGCTTTGCGTACGTTCGCTGGTCCTACCACTGACGGGGACAGGATGGGGGACGTACGACCGTGAATACTTGACGTATGGACGAGAGCGCCGAGAGGGCGAGGGAACAGGGCGGAGCCGGTGGCACGCTGGACCGGCGGGCCGAGCTCAGCGAGTTCCTGCGCACCCGGCGGGCCCGGCTGAAGCCGGAGGACGTGGGGCTGCCGGACTTCGGGCGGCACCGGCGGGTGCCGGGGCTGCGGCGCGAGGAGCTGGCGCAGCTGGCGGGCGTCTCGGTGGCGTACTACACCCGCCTTGAGCAGGGCAACGGGCGGAACGTGTCGGCGGAGGTCCTCGACGCCATCGCCCGCGCGCTGCGGCTGAGCGACGCCGAGCACGCGCACCTCACCCATCTCGCGAAGCCGAAGCAGCAGAAGAAGAAGCAGACGGCGCGTGCGGAGCAGGTGCGCGGGGCGCTGGGGCAGCTGCTGGACGCGATGGACGGCGTCCCGGCGTACATCACCGGCCGGCGCTCCGACATCCTCGTCTGGAACCGGATGGCCGCCGCCGTCTTCGGCGACTGGTCGGAGCTGCCGCCGCAGGAGCGGAACTGGGCGCGGCTGGTGTTCCTGCGGCCCGAGTACCGCGACCTGTTCATGGAGTGGGACCAGAAGGCGTACGACATGGTCAGCTTCCTGCGCATGGACGCGGGCTGCCACCCCGACGACCCGCGCCTCGCCGCTCTCGTCGGTGAACTCTCCGTCAAGAGCGAGGACTTCAGGCGGCTGTGGGCCACCCACGACGTCAAGGAGAAGAGTTACGGCGTCAAGCACCTGATGCACCCGCTCGTCGGCGAACTCACCCTGAACTTCGAGTCGTTCCACCTGGCGGACGGCACGGACCAGGCCCTGATCACCTACTCCGCCGAGCCGGGCTCCCCGTCCGCCGAGGCCCTGCGCCTGCTGGCGAGCTGGGGCACGGACGCGACGCGGGTGGGCCAGGACTCGGCGGCACCCCAGCCCCGCCCCCGGACCTGACCCTGCGCGTCATCCCCGGTACGGCGGCGCCACCCCCCAGCCCCACGCGGGCACCGGCTGCTCCGCCGGCGGCTTGGCGTCGGGGCCGGAGAAGTACACGGCGAGCCGCGTGCCCCACTCCAGGTACGCGAGGAACGCCGAGCGGAACTCGGCGTCCGTCGGCAGGCCCGCCTCGTCGGCCGCGTCCTGGATCAGGTTCACCCAGCGGCGCCGCTGCGGCTCGGTGATGCCGCGCCCCATGTGCTTGGCGACCATGTGACCGTGGCCGCCCTGGGTCTCGGAGTACGTCGCCGGGCCGCCGAAGACCTCCCCGAGCCACATCGCCACATGCGAGGCGTGCTCGGGCGCGAGCCCCTCGAAGACCGGGGCGAGCAGGTCGTCCCTGAGCACCTTCTCGTAGAACACCGACGTCAGCCGCGCGAAGGCCTCCGCGCCGCCCGCCCATGCGTACAGCGTGGGCACGGCCGCGCCCGTCCCCCGTACCGCCGTCGGCTTGTAGTGCCGCATCTCCTCGATGTCGCCGACGTAGGGACGGATCTCGGCGAGGAAGTCGGCGAACAGCTCGGACTTGCGGAAGCCCTCGGTGTGGTCGTGCGTGGACGTCCAAGTGATGCGCAGGACGTAGTGCTCGAAGTCCTCCTCGCAGCGGGCGAGTTCGTAGTCGACGCACTGCGGGGCGGCCGCCAGTTGCGCGGCGGCGCGGGTGTAGGCGGACAGGAACTCGGCCGAACGGTCTTCCGGGATGCGGTAACGGATGTACTCGACGGTCTCTGCGGTCATGACCCCACACAAACACGCCCTGCGCGCCGGACGCTGCCGCTCCGCCTGACAGGTGCGTACGGGTCCTCTCCTGGCCCACGGACAGTCTTCTCATCCTTCTCTTATTTCAGCCTTATCCAGCCATCACGAGCCGTACCTACGTTGCGGCCATGTTCTTCACCTACCTGAGGCGCGAACTGCGCCGCCGCAGAAAGGCGGCCCTCGTCGTCGCCTCCGGGCTCGCGCTCGGCATCGCGCTGGTCATCGTGGTCAACTCCGTGTCCTCGGGCATGGGCAAGGCCCAGGACAAGGTCCTGGAGTCCCTCTACGGTCTCGGCACGGACATGACGGTCACCAAGGCCGCCCCCGCGCAGTCGAGCGACAACGCGCAGCAGCGCCCGCGCTTCGACTTCGACGCGCAGGACAGCGACTCCGACGCGGAACAGAGCAGCGACATCGTGATGCCGCAGGGCTTCCAGACGCTGGCCGCCTCCACCGTCACCAAGGTCGGTGAGCAGAACGGGGTCTCGGACGCCGTCGGAGGTCTGAGCCTCCAGGTCATCAAGGTCAACGGCCAGTTCACCCGCGGCCAGTTCCAGCAGAACGGTGACGGTGGCCGGCAGGGCGGTCCCGGCGGTGGTACGGGCCAGCCGCAGGGTGAAGTACAGGGCGGCGGCGCGAACTTCGACGTCAACAACTACTCCGTCTACGGCACCGACGTCACCGAGCTGACCGCCGGTCCGCTGACCTCCTCCAAGATCACCAGCGGCCGTACGTTCAAGTCCACGGAGACCGACGCCAAGGTCGTCGTCGTCGACTCGGCGTACGCCAAGGAGAAGGAGCTCAAGGTCGGCTCCACGGTCACGATCAAGAAGGTCAAGTTCAAGGTGATCGGCATCGCGACCGCGGACAGCGGTGACGCGGCCGCCAACCTGTACGTCCCGCTCAAGCAGGCGCAGACGATCAGCGACCAGAAGAACAAGGTCACGACGATCTACGTCAAGGCGACCGACTCCCAGCAGATCGACACCGTCAAGTCGACCATCCAGAAGAACATCTCCGGTACGACGGTGACGACCTCCGCCGACCTCGCCGACACCGTCTCCGGCTCCCTCTCCACGGCGTCCTCCCTCGCGACGAACGTCGGCAAGTGGCTGTCGATCGCGGTCCTGGTGGCCGCGTTCCTGGTCGCCGGCCTGCTCACCTCGTCCGCGGTCTCCCGCCGCGTCCGCGAGTTCGGCACGCTCAAGGCCCTCGGCTGGCGCTCGGGCCGGGTCACCCGGCAGGTGGTCGGCGAGGCGATGGTCAACGGCCTCCTCGGCGGCGCACTGGGTATCGCCCTGGGCCTGGCGGGCGCGTACGTCGTCACGGCCATCAGCCCCACGCTGGAAGCCCAGCTGGGCGGGGGTGGCGGCACGGGTGGCCCCGGCGGCGGCTTCGGCGGCCCCGGTCGCCGGGCGGCGGCCAAGACGCTGGACGTGGCCCTGACGGCTCCCGTGAGCGCGACGACGGTGGCGATCGCGGTGGGCCTGGCGGTGGCGGGCGGCCTGATCGCGGGCGCGTTCGGCGGCTGGCGGGCGTCGAGGCTGAGGCCGGCGGACGCACTGCGCCGCGTCGAGTAGCGCTGCGATCGCCGACCAAGGGGCGCGGGGAACTGCGCGGCCAGCCCCCACAGACCCGCAGCCGAAAACGATCCGTACCACCCCCGAACCTCTTCAGGAGTCACCGTGTACGAACTCAAAAGCGTCACCAAGCGCTACACCCGAGGCAAAGAAACCGTGGACGCCCTCGCCGGGGTAGACCTCACCATCGCCGACGGCGACCGCCTGGTCATTCAAGGCCCCACCGGTGGCGGAAAATCCACCCTTCTCCAAATGCTCGGCGGCCTGGACAAGCCCACCGCCGGCGAAGTCGTCCTGGACGGAACCGACTTGGCGAGGCTGTCCGAGGCCAAGCTCACCAAGGTCCGCAGCGAGAACATCGGCTTCGTCTTCCAGAGCTTCAATCTCATCCCCACCCTCACCGCCCAGGAGAACGTGGAGACGGCCCTCGTCCCGCTCGGCGTCAAGGTGAAGGACCGCAGGGAACGAGCAGCGGAGGCCCTCAAGTCGGTCGGCCTGGGCGAGCGCCTCGCGCATCTCCCCTCCGAGATGTCCGGAGGCCAGCAGCAGCGCGTCGCCATCGCCCGCGCCCTGGTCAAGCAGCCGAAGGTGCTGCTCGCCGACGAACCGACCGGCAACCTCGACGAGTCGATGCGCGACGAGATCATGGACGTACTCGAACGTATGTGGAAGGAGCTCGGGCTGACCTTCATCATGGTCACGCACGACTCCGCGATCGCGAAGAAGGCCCCGCGGCTGGCCACCATTCGCAAGGGAAAGATCACGGTGAAGGAGAACGCGAGTTCGTGAGAAGGAGAATGCGAACTCCTGATTATGAGCATCGCGTAACAGTCCGAGCCTGTGCGTCACCTGTCCCTTGAGGTGCCTGATCACCCCCCGGCATACTGCGTGATCCGGGGGGTGCACGCTTGTCTGTGCGGGACCACCCCCGGCCGGGTGAACGGGGAATTTCACCCGGAACTTCAGCAAGGGGGAATCTTGCGCAGACAAGTGAAAAGAGTTTGTGCTGCCACCGTGGCCACGGGGGCGGCGGTCGCTCTGGCCGCGGGCATGACCAGCCCGGCGGCGGCGAAGCCGGAGGCTCAGGCCAAGCCGGCGGCCTGGTCGGGCTCGCCGTTCAGCGCTCATCACCGCATCACCTTGATCACGGGTGACCGGGTCGCCGTCGACGCCAAGGGGCGGGTCGTCGGTGTGGAGCGGGCGAAGGGGCGGGAGCACATACCGTTCCAGGTCCGCAAGGCCGACGGGCACACCCTGGTGATACCGGGTGACGCGGCCCGTCTGGTCGCCGCCGGCAAGCTGGACCAGCGACTGTTCGACGTCACCGAGCTCAACAAGTCCGACACCCGCAAGTCGCAGGCCAAGGGCCTGAAGGTGATCGTCGGCTACAAGGGCGCCGCCACCGGCGCGAAGGACGACGTCCGCGACGCGGGCACCCTGCGCCGCACCCTGAAGACGCTCAACGCGGACGCGGTGCAGACGTCGCCGAAGCAGACGCCGGAGCTGTGGGACGCCGTCACCAACGGCGACAAGACGGCCTCGGGCATTGCGCACGTCTGGCTCGACGGCATCTCCAAGGCCAGCCTCGACAAGTCCGTCCCGCAGATCGGCGCCCCGAAGGCCTGGGCCGCCGGCTACGACGGCAAGGGCATCAAGATCGCCGTCCTGGACACCGGTGTCGACGCCACGCACCCGGACCTCAAGGACCAGGTGATCGACAGCAAGAACTTCTCCACGGCCGCCGACGCCACCGACCACTTCGGCCATGGCACGCACGTCGCGTCCATCGCGGCGGGCACCGGCGCCAAGTCCGGCGGCAAGTACAAGGGCGTCGCGCCCGGTGCCAAGATCCTCAACGGCAAGGTCCTCGACGACGAGGGCTCGGGTGACGACTCCGGCATCATCGCCGGCATGGAGTGGGCGGCCGCGCAGGGCGCCGACGTCGTCAACCTCAGCCTCGGCCGCGGGGACACCCCGGGCGTCGACCCGCTGGAGGAGACGGTCAACAGGCTCTCCGCCGAGAAGGGCACGCTCTTCGCGATCGCGGCGGGCAACGGCGGTCCGGAGTCGATCGGCGCGCCGGGCAGCGCGGAGGCGGCGCTCACCGTCGGCGCCGTCGACAAACAGGACAAGCTGGCCTACTTCTCCTCCACCGGCCCGCGCGTCGGCGACGGCGCGATCAAGCCGGACGTGACCGCGCCGGGCGTGGACATCACGGCCGCCGCCGCCAAGGGCAGCGTCATCGACCAGGAGGTCGGGGAGAACCCGGAGGGCTACCTGACGATCTCGGGTACGTCGATGGCGACGCCGCATGTGGCGGGCGCGGCGGCGATCCTGAAGCAGGAGCACCCGGACTGGACGTACACCGAACTGAAGGGTGCCCTCACGGGCTCCACGAAGGGCGGCAAGTACACCCCGTTCGAGCAGGGTTCGGGCCGGATCCAGGTCGACAAGGCCATCAAGCAGACCGTAATCGCCGACCCGGTGTCGGTGAGCTTCGGTACGCAGCAGTGGCCGCACACCGACGACACCCCGGTCACCAAGAAGCTGACGTACCGCAACCTCGGTACGGCGGACGTCACGCTGAAGCTGTCCTCGACGGCCACCAACCCCACGGGCGCGGCGGCTCCGGCGGGCTTCTTCAAGCTCGGCGCCACCTCGGTGAAGGTCCCGGCGGGCGGCACCGCCTCGGTGGACTTCACCGTCAACACCAAGCTGGGCGGCACGGTCGACGGCGCGTACTCCGCGTACGTGACGGCGACGGGCGGCGGCCAGACGGTGCGTACGGGCGCCGCGGTGCAGCGTGAGGTGGAGTCGTACGACCTCACCGTCAAGCACATCGACAGGGACGGCAAGCCGACCCCGGACTACAACACCGTCGCGTTCGGCTACACCGGTCTGGCCAAGGACCGCGCGTACCAGGTGACGATCGACGAGTCCGGCACCACCAAGATGCGGCTGCCCAAGGGCACGTACGTGCTGGACGCCTGGATCGCCAAGGACTGGGTCACCTTCGAGGGCGGCCTCGACTGGGTGATGCAGCCGAAGCTGAGCCTGACCAAGAACCGCTCGGTGACGATCGACGCCCGCAAGACCAAGGCGGCGGACATCACGGTGCCGGACGCCTCGGCCAAGCCGCTGTCCGCGATGATCAGCTACTTCTACGAGCCCGCGCTGCTGCCGGTCGGCGTCAACATGGACTCCTTCGCGAACATCCGGATCGCGGCCCTCGGTGCCGATGTCTCCGGCGGCCTGACCCAGACCTGGTACGGGCAGTGGGCCAAGGGTGCGAACGCCGAGTACAACGTGGCGACCCAGGCCAAGGTCAAGCACCTGACGGGTGACAAGGTCAAGCACTACAAGGCGAGCGACTTCGCCACGGTCAAGGCCAACATGGGTGCCGCGGCGAGCGGCAAGACCGGTGCGATCAGCCCGTGGGGCGAGCTGCCCGAGGACGGTGTCTTCGGTACGGTCGTCGAGCAGAAGGTGCCGAGCACCCGCACGCTGTTGCTGTCGACGGGTGACCAGATCAAGTGGGGCCTGGACTTCCTGCAGTACGGGGGAGCCAAGGACGAGCAGGGCAACTCGATCCCGGAGGCCGGCTACACGCTGGGGAACCCGCAGACCTTCAAGGCGGGCACCACGTACAAGAAGACCTTCAACACCGCGGTCTTCGGCCCGCACCTCAACAAGAACTACGGCGTCTTCCGCGAGGGCAACTACCTCTACGGGTCGCTGCCGCTGTTCGCGGACGGGGCGCAGCACGCGGGCTCGTCGGACTTCACCTCGGTGAAGACCGAGCTGTACCGCAACGGCACGAAGATCGGCTCCAACCAGGACCCGCTCTTCGGTGACGTGTTCACGGTTCCCGCCGCGAACGCCGAGTACAAGCTGACGTCGTCCGTGAAGCGGAGCGTCAAGCTGGCGGCGGCCTCGACGCGGATCGACGTGAGCTTCACGTTCCACTCGAAGAAGGCGGCCACCGAGGACCAGGTCACGCTGCCGGCCTCCACGGTCCGCTTCAACGCCAAGACCGGCCTCGACAGCCGCGTCAAGGCGGGCGAGACGGTGAAGATCCCGGTCACCGTCGAGGGCGCGGCCAAGGGCTCCAACCTCAAGTCCCTGACGGTGTACGTGTCGTACGACTACGGCCAGACCTGGAAGAAGGTCACGGTCACGAACGGCAAGATCACCGTGAAGAACCCGGACGCGGGCAAGGCCATCTCGTTCCACGCCAAGATCACCGACAAGAAGAACAACAAGTCGACGGTCTCGATCTACAACGCGTACTACGGCAAGTAGTCCGCGCGGCACCTGCTCGAACTGAACACCGACGGCGTCTTCCGGTTGCGGAGGGTGCCGTCGGTGTACTTTCCTAGAAGAAGCCCCCGCCACGGCGGGCACCGTGACAGGGGCTTCGGCTCAACAGGAGCTTTGGTGGGAGGTCCCTAAATGAGCTGGGGATCTCCCGCTACCTGCCGAGCCACCAGATCCACCACCTCCTCACGCGCTTGGCCCACTGTTCCGGCAGACACCGGGTGAGCCGACACACGAGAGTTGGTTTCGGTCTGGCGTGACGTCCCATAGGTGCGCCTCCCTTTCTACAGGGAGGCGGCCTTTTTCGTTGCCCGGAACCGCCTCGCTTCGGGCCGGGCCCCGAGGAGAGGGGGCCCGGAACAAGGGAGGCGCACCCGAAGGCGCGTCACGTGCCGGACATTACCGGCAACTCCCTCACGCGAGGCAAAAGTTGAGGGCGGCCACCCGTTCAGGTGACCGCCCTCGATCGGTTTACGTCAGGCGTTCGGCGTCAGACCGCCGACCCCGCCTTCCAGTCCGCCCAGCTCAGGTTCCAGCCGTTGAGGCCGTTGTCCGGGGCCACCGTCTTGTCGCCGGTGTTCTTGACGATCACCACGTCGCCGATGATCGAGTTGTTGTAGAACCAGTAGCCGGCCGTGCCCTTGTCGTTGGCGCCCTTGGTGTCGGAGAGGCCGACGCAGCCGTGGCTGGTGTTGACGCTGCCGAAGATGGACTTCGCGCCCCAGTAGTTGCCGTGCACGAAGGTGCCGGAGTTGGTGAGACGGATGGCGTGCGGCACGTCCTTGATGTCGTACTCGCCCTTGCCGTCGTTGTCGGTGAAGCCCACGGTCGCGCCGTTCATGCGCGTCTCCTTGAACTTCTCCGACATCACCATGATGCCCTCGTACGTCTTGTTCTCAGGAGAGCCCGCGGAGATCGGGATCGTCTTGATCGTCTTGCCGTCCTGCGTGACCTTCATCTGCTTGGTCTTCGCGTCGACGTAAGTGATCTGGTTGCGGCCGATCTTGAAGGTGACCGTCTTCTGCTGGACGCCGTAGACACCGTTCGCGCCCTCGACACCGTCGAGCGCGAGCTTCAGCGTGACGGTGGAGTTCTCGGTCCAGTAGTCCTCGGGGCGGAAGTCGAGGCGGTTGGCGTTGAACCAGTGCCCGACGACCTCCTGGCCGCTGGAGGAGGAGACGGTGATGCCCTTCTGGACGGCCGCCTTGTTGGTGATCGCCTTGTCGAAGTTGATCGACACCGGCATGCCGACGCCGACCGTGGAGCCGTCGTCCGGAGTGAAGTAGCCGAGGAAGCTGTTGGACGGGGAGACGGTCGTGAAGGACGCGTTCTCGTGGGCGACGCGGCCCTCGGAGTCCTTCGCCTCCGCGTTGACCTTGTAGGTGGTCGACCGCTCCAGCTGGGCGCTGGGCTTCCAGCTGGTCTTGTCCGCGGATATCTCGCCGCTGACCGCGGCGCCGTCGGCGGTGGTCATCTTGACGTCGGTGAGCGTGCCCTTGCTCACGGTGACGGCCGCGGAGTTGTTGATGGAGGCGTTCTCGGAGCCGTCCTTGGGCGTGATCTTGATGTCGGCCTCGGACGTCTTCTTGGCCGCGGCCTCGTCGGCCTTGGCCTGTGAGGTGTCCTTACTGCCGCTGCCGGAGGCGTCGTCGTCGCCACCGGAACAGGCCGAGAGCACCAGCACTCCGCCGAGCAGTGCGGACGCGACCGCCAGGCCCCTGCGCCGCTTACTGTCCGTCATCACACGCTTCTCCATCGTCGCCGATTCCCCAAAGAGCCGGGAGTCCCGCCGAACCCGCGAGCCGACCCGCGAGTCGGCCCGGAAGTCGAACCCGGGATTCCCGTCAATGAAAACTAAACGCTACGACCGGTTCGTCCCGTTCCACATTCTCGGAACGTGTGGGGCACACCACGTCCGCCGTGGCGGATGGTGCGCAGCTCGGTCCGTGCGCCCCCTGAGACGACGAAACCCCGGACGGCGGTTGCCACCCGGGGCCACAAGTTCCCCAAGAGCGCTCAGCCGACCGCCTCTTCGTCGTCGTCCGCGCCCTCATCATCCTCGTCGAGGTCCCACTCCGGCGAATCCGGGTCGTAGTCGATCCGCTCGCTGGACCAGGAGGCCTGCACGAGCTCGACCCCGGGCACCTCGCTGACCAGGTCGAACGGGTCGACGAGATACGCGAGGGCCTCCGCGGTGTCTTCCGTCACAGCGCCCTCGGCGTGCGCCTGCTCGTCGGCCGGCATCTCGGGATCGTCGGCGATCCGCTCCAACGCGGCCTTGGTGACGGCGTCCTCGTTGTCGACCTCCACCACCAATTCCACCCGAAGCCGCACAAACCGTGAAGTCTCTTCAGTGCTCATGCACCGGAGAGTACGGCCCTTTTCTCCCGTGACTTTCCCGTGACCCGCGCCTTTCACTAACATCGGCCCACACGGCCAATTCGCCAGCGCCACAAGGGGATCGATATTCCGTGTCATCCGCTCGCCGTCCGTTGCTGACCGCCACCGCCGCAGGCACGCTCCTGTGCGCCCTGTGGTTCGTCCCGTCCGCGGGTGCGACCCAGGAGGAACCGGCGAGATCGCAGGTCACGCAGCAGGCCAGGGTGACCACCGTCACCACCCAGGACTCCGTCGAGGGCACCCGTCTCGCCGACACCGGAAGCTTCGACACGACCCCGTACGTGGTCGGCGGCACGGCGTTCCTCGCGCTCGGTGCCGGGTTCGTCACATACTCGGTACGCCGGGAACGTCACGGTTTTTGAATCGACTTGACGGACGTTTGACCAAAACCTCATAGTCCGCTCATGAAGAGATCATCGGGGGCCCGCATAGGCGCCACGCTCGCAGTGAGCGCGCTGTCGCTCGCCCTCATCACCGGCTGCTCCGACAACGGCTCGGACGACGCCAAGGGCAGCGACGCGAAGGAGTCCGGCGCCTCGTCGGCGCCGGCCGCGAAGGCACTGACCTCCGCCGAGCTGGAGAAGCTGCTGCTCGCCAAGGGCGACGTCAAGGACTTCGAGGCCCAGTCGGGCGACGACACCCTGCCCAAGTCCAAGAGCGAAGTGAAGACCGACAAGGCGGCCTGCGACCCGCTGGCCTGGGCGACGGCCGCGCTGGCCCCGGGCGACACGGACGCGAACGCCAGCAACACCCTCACCGCGAAGCCCGCGGCGTCCTCCAAGGACCCGTCGAAGCTGACCGATGCCGACATCGAGAACGCCTTCGACGTCAGCATCACGTTCGTCGGCCTGTCCTCCTACGACGGCGACGGCGCCGAGAAGGCCCTCAAGGCCGTCTCCGACGGTGTGACGGCCTGCTCCGGCGGCTACGGCCTCAAGGCCGAGGACGAGAGCTCCAAGGTCACCAAGGTCAGCACGGCGAAGAGCTCCGGCGCCGGTGACGAGTCGGTGGCGTTCGCCGAGGACGTCGACATGGACGGCGAGGGCACGGCCACGTTCCTCACCGAGGTGGTCCGCAAGGGCAACACCGTCGCCACGTTCTACTCGGTCAACCTGGCCGCGGTGAGCAAGGGCGGCAAGACCGAGATCCCGGCCGAGCTCGTCACGGCCCAGGTCGCGAAGCTGAAGTAAGCGGCACAGCAGTCGGGGCCCCGTCGGAAAACCGACCGGGGCCCCTCTCCGTATCTCTGTCTCTGTCTACGTCTACTGCAACGGCCCCGTCACCGACTCCGCCGCCGCCACCAGCTGCCCGCTGCGCACGAACGCGTCCGCCGCGGCCAGGTCGGGCGCCAGGAACCGGTCCGGGCCCGGGCCCTGCACCCCGGCCTTCCGGACGGCCTCGATGACGGCCCGCGAGGCCGGCGCCGGGGTCAGTCCCTCGCGCAGCTCGACGGCGCGCGTGGCGGCGTACAGCTCGACGGCGACGACCCGGGTGAGGTTGTCGACGGCGGTGCGCAGCTTGCGCGCGGCCGACCAACCCATCGAGACGTGGTCCTCCTGCATGGCGGAGGACGGGATGGAGTCCGCGGAGGCCGGTACGGCGAGCCGCTTCAGCTCGCTCACCAGCGCGGCCTGCGTGTACTGGGCGATCATCAGCCCGGAGTCGACACCGGCGTCGTCGGCGAGGAACGGCGGCAGCCCGTGCGACCGGTTCTTGTCGAGGAGCCGGTCGGTACGCCGTTCCGCGATGGACGCGAGGTCGGCGGCGGCGATGGCGAGGAAGTCGAGGACGTAAGCCACGGGCGCGCCATGGAAGTTGCCGTTGGACTCGACGCGCCCGTCGGGCAGCACGACCGGGTTGTCGACGGCGGCGGCCAGCTCGCGCTCGGCGACGAGCCGCGCGTGCGCCATGGTGTCGCGTCCGGCACCGGCGACCTGGGGGGCGCAGCGCACCGAGTAGGCGTCCTGGACGCGCGGGGCGTCGTCCTGGTGGTGCCCGGTGAGCTGGGAGTCCTTCAGTACGGCGAGCATGTTGGCGGCGCTGGCGGCCTGACCCGGGTGCGGGCGGATGGCGTGCAGTTCGGGCGCGAGGACCTTGTCCGTCCCGAGGAGACCCTCCATGGACAGCGCGGCCGTGATGTCGGCCGACTTGTAGAGCGTGTCGAGGTCGGCGAGGGCCATGATCAGCATGCCGAGCATGCCGTCGGTGCCGTTGAGGAGCGCGAGGCCCTCCTTCTCGCGCAGTTCGACGGGCGCGATGCCGTGCTCGGCGAGCAGCTCACCGGCCGGACGCACGACCCCGTCCGGGCCCTCGGCGTCGCCCTCGCCCATCAGCGTCAGGGCGCAGTGCGAGAGCGGCGCGAGGTCGCCGGAGCAGCCGAGGGAGCCGTACTCGTGCACGACGGGGGTGATCCCGGCGTTCAGCACGTCGGCCATGGTCTGCGCGACCTCGGGCCGCACACCGGTGTGTCCCGAGCAGACGGTCTTCAGCCGCAGGAACATCAGGGCCCGTACGACCTCCCGCTCGACGCGCGGCCCCATGCCGGCGGCGTGCGAGCGGACGATGTTGCGCTGCAACTGAGCGCGGAGCTCGGTGCTGATGTGCCGGGTCGCCAGGGCGCCGAAACCGGTGCTGACGCCGTAGACGGGGTCGGGCTTGGCGGCCAGCGCGTCCACGATCTCGCGGGCGGCGGCGAGGGCCGCGACCGCCTCCGCGGAGAGCTCGACCCGGGCGCCGTCGCGCGCCACGGCGAGAACGTCGGACGCGGTCACCCCGGACGTCCCCACCACCACAGTGTGCATATCCATATTCAGGAGCGTACGCAGTGAAGACAGAGATGTCACGAGTGGGGGCGGGGTTCGCCCCTTACTTGTGCGTACGTCACAGTCGGCGCCCGCGGAAACGACGGCGCTCCCCGTGCGCCTCCCGCTCGCCCGAGGGCGCGTCCGCGAGCCGTACGACGGGATCGTCGGGCCCTTCCCGTCCCGCGACGACCGGCTGGGCGGCGCGCTCGGCCTTGGCACGGTACTGGGCCGCGTCGGCCAGCCGGAACAGCCGCCGGGCCGAGCGCACCGGCCCGATGGGGTCCTCGGTGGAGGCGACCCCGCAGGCCACGCCCTCCCCCAGCTCCAACTCCGCGGCACGGCGGCAGAGTTCGTCGGCCGCTTTGACGACGTCGTCGGCGGGCGGCCCGACCGCGAGCAGACAGAACTCGTCACCCCCGAGCCGCGCGGCCAGCGCCCCCGGCAGCATCGCCCCGCACAGCGACAGCACGGAACCGAACCGTTCCAGCAGCCGGTCGCCGACGGCGTGCCCGAGGGTGTCGTTGACCCGCTTGAGCCCGTTGAGGTCGCACACGACGAGGCTGACGACGACACCCTCCCGCTTGTGCCGCTCGACGGCCTCGTCGAGGCGTACGTCGACGGCACGGCGGTTGGCCAGCCCGGTGAGGGCGTCGGTGAACGCCAGCCGCCGCGCCTCCTCCAGCCGCTCGGCCTGCGCGATCCCGGCCGCGACCACGGCGGCCAGGACGGTGGCGAAGTCGGCGTCGGCCCGGTCGAAGACGGGGTCGCCGGCCGCGCGGGCCACGTACAGCTCGCCCCAGGCGCGGCCGTTCAGCACGATCGGCGCGACGACACAGCAGCCGCGGCCTCTCCTGCGGAGGGCGGCGACGCGCTGATGGACGTACCCGGGACGGCGTCCCGCGGCCGGGCCCTCCGCCGTTTCCACCCAGGCGTTGGGCTCCCCGCCCCCCGCCCACCGCTCGTGCAGGAACTCGGTGATCTCCGGGAACTGGTGCACGGGGTAGGCCTCGGCGTCGGGGAACTCGTCCTCGTCGGGCGCGCGGTCCCCGACGTTGACCAGGACGCGGAGCCGCCCCAGCTCGCGCTCCCACACCGACAGGGCGGCGAAGCTGCCGCTCAGGGCGCGGCAGGCGCCGGTCGCTGCCGCGCGCCAGGCCTCGCGTGAGCCGTGGGCTGCGGCCATGCCCTGCGCCAGCGCGACGACTGCCGTGAGCCGCGTGTCCTCCGCCATTGCTCCAGGTTAGGGAGGTTTTGGGGGATTGGCGGTGTTGGAGGGCGCCAAGGGTGACGAGGGGGTTGGGCTGTTTGGCGACTGCGGGTGGGTGGGGGCTGGTCGCGCAGTTCCCCGCGCCCCCAGGTATCTCTACTCACCCGGCCATTCAGGTTTCCGCTTCTCGTTAAAAGCCGCTACGCCCTCCGCCCTGTCCCCCGAGAACGCCACCGAGCGCCAGGCCGCGTCCTCGACCTCCAGGCCCGCCCGCAAGTCCAGGCCGTGACCGAGCCGCAGGGCCTTCTTCGCCGCCCGCAAGCCCACCGGTGAATTGGCCGCGATCCTGGCGCCCAGCGCGAGGGCCTCCTCCCGGTCCTTCCCCTCTTCCACCAGTACGTCCACAAGGCCCAACTCCCGCGCCTCCGCCGCCTCCACCCGCCTCGCCGTGAAGATCAGCTCGGCGGCGCGGGCCGCGCCCACGCGGCGCGGCAGGAGCTGGGTGCCGCCGCCGCCCGGGATCACGCCCACCGACACCTCGGGCAGGCCCACGACGGCCGTCGCGTCGGCCACGATCACGTCGCAGGACAGGGCCAGCTCGAAGCCGCCGCCCAGTGCGAAGCCGTGGACGGCGGCGACGGTCGGTACGGGGAGTTCCAGTACGCCGGTGTAGGCGCCGCGCGCGACGGGCCGCTGCCGGACCAGATCGGCGTCCGTGAAGGAGTTCCGCTCCTTCAGGTCGGCGCCGACGCAGAACGCCCGCTCATGGGTCGACGTCACCACGACCGCCCGTACGTCCTTGTCCTCGCCCAGGGCGGTGCAGGCGGCCGCGATCGAGCGGGCCATCTCCGTCGACACGGCGTTCATGGCCTTCGGCCGGTCCAGGGCGAGTTCCGCGACGTGCCCGTGCCGCCGCACCAGCACGAACTCCCCGTACCGTTCCTCGCTCATGACACCCTCCAGTTAACGTGGGTTAACAGACTTCACCGGGCCCGATCATCGCAGCCCGGCCCGGGGGACGAAAGGGCGGGCGCGGGGCCCGGTTCCCTTGTCGCCTCCCGACACCCCGTTCGAGTGACATCCCGCCCAACTCCGCCCCCATCGCCCACAGGAGCGCATAGCGTGCGCTCCGCCACGGCGCACAGGGGGCGCGAGCGCATCGGGGAGGGGTCGCCATGACGACGTTGACGGACACGCAGGCCACGGCCGCCGAGGCGGCGATTCCCGACGCCTTGGACGCCGTACCGCAGCGCCTCTTCGGCTCGCGCGGCCGGCACCGTCGCCCGCGGCCTCGCAAGGTTCTCCTGGCCGTCGGCGGACTGGCCGTGGCGGCCGGCGCGCTGAGTCTCGTCCGCATGGCTCCCGAGGGGGGCCTGGGCGGCGGCCTCGGCACCGCGGAGGCCGAACCCCGCCTCGGCGATCCGCACGCGGGCTCGGGCACGGACCACGCGACCAACGCCGCCGCCACGATCCCGGCCACCCCGAAGGTGAGCCCGTCGGCGACCTCGCCCATGGGCGGGGTGAGCGCGCTGCCGACGCCGGGGGTGAGCGTCGTGCCGGTGCCGTCGTCGACACCGGCGGGGGCTGGTGCGGTGGACGCGCCCGGTCCCACGACGATCCCGGACGCCCCGAACCCGACGAGTGCGGCCCCGCAGCCGACGCATACCCCGTCACCGGCTCCGAGCCAGAGCACGTACACGCCGCCACCGGCGCCGACACCGACTCCGCAGCCGACTCAGCCCGGCGGCGGCGGTGGTGTGTGCGTGCCGGTCATCGGCCTGTGCGTGGGCCCGCTGGTTCGGTGAACGCCCCCAGGGGCGCGGGGCTGTATCGATATGCGGCTCCGCCGCGTGGGCGCGAGCAACCACGACCTTGCCGCACCCGCCCGACAGCCCCACCGGCACACCCTCAGGCGCTCGGCTCACTCCGCCGAGTGAGCAACCAGGGCTCGACCACCCCAAGCCCTCGCACCGGCCGCTGCCACATCGGCTGAAGCGCGAAGCGATACGTCGGCGGCTCCTCGCCCTCCTTCTCCGCGGCAGCCGCGGCCTCGGCCGCCTCCGCCTCGGAGGCCGGCGCCTCCCCGGTACGGATCAGTTCCTGGGCGAAGTCGCTGTCGACGAGGACGGCGTCACGAGGGGCTATCGAGGTGAGCCGGGAGGCCAGATTGACGGTCGTGCCGAAGACATCGCCCATCCGGGTGGTGACCGTGCCGAAGGCGATGCCGACCCGCAGCTCGGGCATGGTCTCGTCGTTCGCCATGGTCTCGATGAGGCGCAGCGCGATCTCCGCGGCGACGCCGGCGTCGTCGGCGGCGTAGAGCACCTCGTCGCCGAGGGTCTTGATGAGGCGCCCGCCGTGCGCGGCGACCAGGTCGGCGGCGGTGGTCTCGAAGGCCTCGACGAGCTCGCCGAGCTCCTCCTCCTCCATGCGCCGGGTGAGGCGGGTGAACCCGACCAGATCGGCGAAGCCGACGGCGAGGCGCCGGTCGACCATCTCCTCGTCGTCGGCGGCCTGCACGACCCGCCCCGCGGACGCGGCGAGCTGGCGGCGCCAGACGTAGACGAGGAACTCCTCCAGCTCGGGCAGGAGCAGCTCGATGATCGGGTACGTCACCTCGGTACGGGTCATCCCCGGCTCGGGCGGCTCGGTCAGCCCCTCCAGGAACGAGTCGATCTGCCACTCGGCGAGGCGGGCGGTGGTCTGTCCGGTGGACCGGGCGACCTGCACGGCCATGGCCTCGCTGAGCAGCCCGGCCTCGACGAGACCGGCGAGGCGCCGCAGGGCGAGGACGTCCGCCTCGGTGAAGGCCTTGGCCTGGCCGACGTCGGCGAAGCCCATGGCCCGCCAGAAGCGGGTGGCCAGCTCCATGGAGACACCGGCGGTACGGGCCGCCTGAAAGGGCGTGTAGCGCCGCTCGGCACCGAGGATCAGCGCTTCGAGACGCACGGCGAGCGGGTGCGGGGCCTCTCCGGGGTCGGCGCCGTTCGACTCCGCGCCGGAACCCGTGTCGTCGACGGTCACGCGTGCTGCCCTTCCGATCTGTCACGGTCAGGTATCGACCGGCCTTCACTTTACGGCAGGTGTGCGGTAGCTCACTCCTGTGGAGCCGACAGTAGAGGGGTGGCTGGTCGTCGTCCTCGGCTGCGGGTGCTCCGTGGTCTGTCGCGCCCACGCGGCGGAGCCGCACATCGACACAACCCCGCGCCCCTGAGGGCAATCCACTCACGCCGGTCGCAAGTGGACGATGTCTCCCGCTCCCACCGGTTCCTGTACCCCCTTCTCGGTTGCGATCACCAAGCGGCCGTCGCCGTCCACCGCCACCGCCTCCCCCGTGATCGACCGATCACCCGGCAGCTCGGCCCGCACGACCCGCCCCAGCGTCGCGCACCCCGCCGCGTACGTCTCCTGGAGCCCGCTGGCCGCCGGATCGCCCTCGGCCCGCTGCCACCGCCCGTACCACTCCTCCAGCGACCGCAGCACCGCCCGCAGCAGCGGGTCCCGGTCGGTCGTGACCGCCCCGGCCAGCGCCAGCGACCCCGCGCCGGGCACCGGCAGCTCGTCCTCGCGCAGGGTGACGTTGATGCCGACCCCGACGACAACGCCGTCCTCCCCGGCCCGCTCGGCGAGAATCCCGCCGGTCTTGCGTTCCTCGCCGTCCACGGTCACCAGCAGGTCGTTGGGCCACTTGAGTGCCGTGTCCACGCCCGCGGCCCGGGAAAGGCCCGTGGCGACCGCCACGCCCGTCAGCAGCGGCAGCCAGCCCCAGCGGGCCACCGGCACCCCGGCCGGCTTCAGCAGGACGGAGAAGAACAGTCCGGAGCGGGCCGGCGCCGTCCACTGCCGGTCGAGCCGCCCCCGGCCCGCCGTCTGCTCCTCGGCGACGAGGACCGCGCCCTCCTCGGCGTCCCCCTTGACGGCCAGGCCCACCAGATCGTTGTTGGTCGACCCGGTGCGCTGGACGACGTCCACATCGCAGTACAGCCCGCCGTCGCGCACCAGTCCGCGCCGCAGCGCGGCACCGTTGAGCGGCGGCCGGTCCAGGTTCGACCAGCGGTTGTCGTCCGAAGCATCTCGCGGCGTCATGCAAGCCACCCTAGGTGTGTCCTACGCCGCACTGCTGATTGGTAGGCCCGCCACTACTCTACGGATGAGTAACCGTCCCCCCTTTTGAGCAGGCAGGGAGCCGCGACCCGATGTCCGAGCCGGAAGAGATCGACATCCACACCACCGCGGGCAAGCTCGCGGACCTCCAGCGCCGCATCGACGAGGCGACGCACGCCGGCTCCGCACGTGCCGTGGAGAAGCAGCACGCCAAGGGCAAGTTGACGGCCCGTGAGCGGATCGAGCTGCTGCTCGACGAGGGGTCGTTCGTCGAGCTGGACGAGTTCGCCCGGCACCGGTCCACCAATTTCGGGCTGGAGAACAACCGCCCGTACGGGGACGGCGTCGTCACCGGGTACGGCACGGTCGACGGCCGCCCGGTCGCGGTCTTCTCCCAGGACTTCACCGTCTTCGGCGGCGCCCTCGGCGAGGTCTACGGCCAGAAGATCGTCAAGGTCATGGACTTCGCGCTGAAGACCGGCTGCCCGGTCATCGGCATCAACGACTCCGGCGGCGCCCGCATCCAGGAGGGCGTGGCGTCCCTGGGCGCCTACGGCGAGATCTTCCGCCGCAACACCCACGCCTCCGGCGTGATCCCCCAGATCAGCCTGGTCGTGGGCCCCTGTGCGGGCGGCGCGGTGTACTCCCCGGCGATCACCGACTTCACCGTCATGGTCGACCAGACCTCGCACATGTTCATCACCGGCCCGGACGTCATCAAGACCGTCACCGGTGAGGACGTCGGCTTCGAGGAGCTGGGCGGCGCCCGCACCCACAACTCCGTCTCCGGCGTGGCCCACCACATGGCCGGCGACGAGAAGGACGCCGTCGAGTACGTCAAGCAGCTGCTGTCGTACCTGCCGTCCAACAACCTCTCCGAGCCGCCGGTCTACCCGGAGGAGGCGGACCTCACCGTCACCGCCGAGGACCTGGAGCTGGACACGCTCGTCCCGGACAGCGCCAACCAGCCGTACGACATGCACACGGTGATCGAACACGTCCTGGACGACGCCGAGTTCTTCGAGACACAGCCGCTGTTCGCCCCGAACATCCTCACCGGCTACGGTCGGGTGGAGGGCCGCCCGGTCGGCATCGTCGCCAACCAGCCGATGCAGTTCGCCGGTTGCCTCGACATCCAGGCCAGCGAGAAGGCCGCCCGCTTCGTGCGGACCTGCGACGCCTTCAACATCCCCGTCATCACCTTCGTCGACGTCCCCGGCTTCCTGCCCGGCGTCGACCAGGAGCACGACGGCATCATCCGCCGCGGCGCCAAGCTGATCTACGCCTACGCCGAGGCGACGGTCCCGCTCATCACCGTCATCACCCGCAAGGCCTTCGGCGGCGCCTACGACGTCATGGGCTCCAAGCACCTCGGCGCCGACCTCAACCTCGCCTGGCCGACCGCCCAGATCGCCGTCATGGGCGCCCAGGGCGCGGTCAACATCCTGCACCGCCGCACCCTCGCCGAGGCCGAGGCCAACGGCGAGGACCTGGAGGCGGTGCGCGCCCGGCTGATCCGGGAGTACGAGGACACCCTCCTCAACCCCTACGTCGCGGCCGAGCGCGGCTACATCGACTCCGTCGTGATGCCGTCGGACACCCGCCGCCACATCGTCCGCGGCCTGCGCCAGCTGCGCACCAAGCGGGAGTCCCTGCCCCCGAAGAAGCACGGCAACATCCCCCTCTAGGAGTCGCCATGACGATCAAGGTCGTACGGGGCAACCCCACCCCCGAGGAGCTCGCCGCCGCCCTGGCGGTGGTCCGAGCCCGCGCCGCGGCGGCAGCGGAAACGCCGCCCGGCGCCCCCGAGCAGCGGGACGGGTGGTCGGACCCGTCCCGCATCGCAACACGCCGCTTGCCGCAGCCGGGCCCAACAACGTGGGCACGTTCCTACTGGCCTAGCTAGAGAGGCCTAAGGGGCGCGGGGAACTGCGCGCCAAGCCCCCACCGGCCCGCGGCTACAAACAACGCGACACGGCTTCGGCCATCACCTCGTACCCCTCGTCATTGGGGTGCAGATGATCGCCGAAGTCGTACGCGGGGTGCAACCGGTCCGGATCCCCCGGATCGGCCATCACCCGCCCCAGATCCACCACCGAGTCGAACTCCCCCGCGCACCGGATCCACTCGTTCACCTCATGGCTCACCTTGGCCGCATGCTCCCCCCAGTGGTCCGAGCCCCCGAACGGCAGCAGCGTGCAGCCCACGACCCTGAGGTCACCCGCCTGCCGTATCAACTCCCGATACCCGGCGATGAGTTCATCCGCCTCCACCACCGGCGCCGGCTTGTACGTGGGCTGCTCGTCCGTCTCGCTGAACCCGATGTCGTTCAGCCCGAGCAGCACGACGACCGTGTCCACCCCGGCCTGACCGAGCACGTCCCGCCCGAATCGCCGCACGCCCTTCTCCCCGTACCACGCGGAGTCGTTGAGCAGCAGGTTCCCGCCGATCCCGGCGTTGAGCACGGGCCGCCCGGTCAGCCGGGCCAGCGCGTCCGACCACCGCCGGTCGGCGCCGACCGTCGACCCGAAGCCGTCGGTGAGCGAGTCACCGAAGAGCACCACCCCGTCGCCGCGCCCGGCGTCCACCTCCACCGCGCTCAGGAAGTACCAGGACTCCGACACCGCGTCGAAGCCCTCGGCGGACTCCAGCAGGTCCCCCTCCCCGCGCAGGCTGGGCGCGAAGGCCTGCGCATGGAACGTCGCCGGTCCGGTCGCCGCCTCGAAGTACAGCGTGACCGCCACCGACTCCCCCGCCGCGACGGCGACTTGGGCGGGGTCGCTGACGACCTCCCCGCGCGCCGGGATCTCCACGCCACCACCGCCCCCGAAGCACAGGCGTCGCCCGTCCACGGCCGCCCCGGCGACCCGCACCGGCGAGGTGCCGTACGCGTTCGACAGCCGTATCCGCACCCGTTCCCCGCCCCCGGTCAGCGGGACGACCTGTCGCAGTGACTGGCGCCAGAAGCCCTCCCGCGACCAGTTGGGCGTGAAGCCCTCGCTCGGCGGCTGGGGCGAGGCGGCCCAGACAGTGGTGAACATGGCAGCACGACCTTCCAAACGGGACCAGGGTTCCTTTAGCAACAGACACACTAACGGAACCACAGACCCTTTTGGTGAAGTTGAGTACGCGTACTCAGGCGCCGCCCCACCCCGCCGTCGCACGCTGGACACATGCTCTGGTCCGACCCCGAGAACGAACCGCCCAAGGAACTGCGCGACATGCAGGAGATGTTGCGCAGACTGGGTCTGTTCCTGGCGTTGGCCATGGTGCTGGCGATGATCGTGCTCGGCATGAAGTGACGGGCGCCGATACCCTGACGGCATGACTGATCAGCCGCGCCGCCGACTCGTCCTCGCCTCCCAGTCCCCCGCCCGGCTGAATCTGCTGCGGCAGGCCGGACTGGCCCCGGAGGTGATCGTGAGCGGCGTCGACGAGGACGCCGTCACCGCCCCCACCCCCGCCGATCTGGCGCTCGCGCTCGCCGAGGCGAAGGCCTCCGTGGTGTCGGCGAAGCCCGCGGTCAAGGGTGCGATCGTGATCGGCTGCGACTCCGTGCTCGACCTCGACGGCCAGGCACTCGGCAAGCCCGCGGACGCCGAGGAGGCCACCGCCCGCTGGAAGGCCATGCGCGGGCGCGCGGGCACACTCCAGACCGGCCACTGCATCTACGACACCGTCACCGGCCGGTACGCCTCGGCCGTCGCCTCGACCGTCGTCCGCTTCGGCGAGCCGTCCGACGAGGAGGTCGCCGCGTACGTCGCCTCCGGCGAACCCCTCTACGTCGCCGGGGCGTTCACCCTCGACGGCCGCAGCGCGCCGTTCATCGACGGCATCGACGGCGACCACGGCAACGTGATCGGCATCAGCCTGCCCCTCGTACGGAAGCTGCTGGCCGAACTGGGCGTCGGGATCACGGAGTTGTGGGCGCCGGCGGAGTAGCGACCGGGCCGTTGTCGCCCCCGGAGCCCCCGGTCTCGCGGGGGGCGGCGTCGGCGGGCTCCTTGGGACTGTCGTACGTCATCAGGAGCAGCACGATCAGCGCCAGCACGACCACCATGAACACGAACTCGGCCGGGCCCAGCAGGCCCCACGCGAACGCGCCCAGCAGGGCGTGCACCACGGCCGCGCTGATCAGCAGGATGCGGCCGAAGCCGGCCGGGGCGCGGTCGCGCAGGGCGACCAGCAGCGCCACCAGGCCGCAGAAGGCGAAGTAGAGCCCGAAGACGATGCCGCCGATCTTCGAGGACGTCGACATCATGTCGGGGTCGAGGCCGGCCAGGGACATGTCCTGACGGTCGACGACCACCCCGAGGAACCAGTTGACCGCCGCGATCCCGAACGCCTCCGCGAAGAGCACGATCGCCACGATCCACGCCACCGGCCTGCGCACCACCGGTCCCCACCCACTCTCCAGCCGAGCCCTGGTTACCCCAAGTACGTTCGATACACGGCGAACGCTACTAACGGGTAAACCCAGGGACAAGGGTTCTGCGAACGGCAAAGAATCATTGGGCCATTCGTAGGGACTCCACAAAGAAACCGAGTGGCCCGCAGCACGTGGTGACAGAGACCTTGACCACAAGGGCGGGCTAGGGTTTTCCGGAGGAGTCCTGCGTACCGAAGCGTGACAAGGGATTTCGCGGATCCAGCGATCCTCGAATCACGCTCCGTGTGGGCAAGCTCACCATTGGGGACGGGTCGAACTGCCGTGTCGGCAGTCCCTAAACTCGGCTTGTTTCAAGGAGGGAGCCTCAATCGTGCGCAAGGTGCTCATCGCCAACCGTGGCGAAATCGCTGTCCGCGTGGCCCGGGCCTGCCGGGATGCCGGTATCGCGAGCGTGGCCGTCTACGCCGACCCGGACCGGGACGCTCTGCATGTCCGCGCCGCGGATGAGGCGTTCGCCCTGGGCGGTGACACCCCGGCCACCAGCTACCTGGTCATCGACAAGATCCTGAACGCGGCCAGGGAGTCGGGGGCCGACGCCGTCCACCCCGGCTACGGCTTCCTGTCGGAGAACGCCGAGTTCGCGCAGGCGGTCCTGGACGCGGGCCTGATCTGGATCGGCCCGCCGCCGCAGGCCATCCGCGACCTCGGTGACAAGGTCGCCGCCCGGCACATCGCCCAGCGCGCCGGCGCGCCGCTGGTCGCCGGTACGCCCGACCCGGTCTCCGGCGCGGAGGAGGTCGTGGCCTTCGCCGAGGAGCACGGCCTGCCGATCGCCATCAAGGCCGCCTTCGGCGGCGGTGGCCGTGGTCTGAAGGTCGCCCGGACCCTGGAAGAGGTCCCGGAGCTGTACGAGTCCGCGGTCCGTGAGGCCGTGGCCGCGTTCGGCCGGGGCGAGTGCTTCGTCGAGCGCTACCTGGACAAGCCGCGGCACGTGGAGACCCAGTGCCTGGCCGACACCCACGGCAACGTAGTCGTCGTGTCCACCCGTGACTGCTCGCTCCAGCGCCGCCACCAGAAGCTGGTCGAGGAGGCCCCCGCGCCGTTCCTCTCCGAGGCCCAGGTCGCCGAGCTGTACTCGTCGTCGAAGGCCATCCTCAAGGAGGCCGGCTACGTCGGCGCCGGAACCGTCGAGTTCCTGGTCGGCATGGACGGCACGATCTCCTTCCTGGAGGTCAACACCCGTCTCCAGGTGGAGCACCCGGTCACCGAGGAGGTCGCCGGCATCGACCTCGTCCGCGAGATGTTCCGCATCGCCGACGGCGAGGAGCTCGGCTACAGCGACCCGGAGCTGCGCGGCCACTCCTTCGAGTTCCGCATCAACGGCGAGGACCCGGGCCGCAACTTCCTCCCGGCCCCCGGCACCGTCACCACCTTCGCCCCGCCGACCGGCCCGGGCGTCCGCCTGGACGCGGGCGTCGAGTCCGGCAGCGTCATCGGCCCGGCCTGGGACTCCCTGCTGGCCAAGCTGATCGTCACCGGCGCCACCCGCGAGCAGGCGCTCCAGCGGGCCGCTCGCGCCCTGGAGGAGTTCCAGGTCGAGGGCATGGCGACGGCGATCCCGTTCCACCGCGCGGTCGTCAAGGACCCGGCGTTCGCCCCCGAACTCACCGGCTCCGCCGACCCGTTCACGGTCCACACCCGCTGGATCGAGACCGAGTTCGTCAACGAGATCAAGCCCTTCGCCGCCCCCGCCGACGCGGAGACGGACGAGGAGGCGGGCCGCGAGACGGTCGTCGTCGAGGTCGGCGGCAAGCGCCTGGAGGTCTCCCTCCCGGTCTCGCTCGGCATGTCGCTGGCCCGCACCGGCCTCGCGGCGGGCGCCAAGCCCAAGCGCCGCGCGGCCAAGAAGTCCGGCCCCGTCGCCTCCGGCGACACCCTCGCCTCCCCGATGCAGGGCACGATCGTCAAGATCGCGGTCGAGGAGGGCCAGGAGGTCAAGGAGGGCGACCTGGTCGTCGTCCTGGAGGCCATGAAGATGGAGCAGCCCCTCAACGCGCACAAGTCCGGCACCATCAAGGGCCTGTCCGCGGACGTCGGCGCGTCGATCACGTCCGGCGCGGCGATCTGCGAGATCAAGGACTGAGCGGGTCCCGTACGACATCCCGGGGCGCCCGGCGGACTGGAGCAGTCAGTCCGCCGGGCGCTCCGTGTTTCCCCCGAGGCGATGGTCTACGAGGTGCTGCGGACCCATCCCGTGCCGTGCCGGACGAAGGCGAGGGCCGCATAGCCGAAGGGCACGGCGAGCATCACGAACGACAGGACGGTCAGCGGTTCGATGCCGCCCGCGTAGCCGGCGACGTTGAACGGCATGGCCAGGATCAGCAGCCAGGCGGCCCAGACCGGCACGGTCCGGCTGCGCAGCAGGGCGACGCCCAGCAGGATGGCGCCGATGACGTGCGCGGCGACGAAGTAGAGGATCGGCACGCCCACCACGAGCAGGTCGTTGGTGCCCTTCCCGATCTTCGCCAGGGTGTCGACGTCGACGCCCTTGTCGAGTGCGCCGAGGGCGACGGTGTCGAGCGACGGGGTCGCGGTGATCGCGAGCAGCCCGGTGCCGAAGAGGACCGAGCCCCACAGGCCGAGTTTGGCGGACCGCGCGGTGGCCAGCAGTCCGACGGCGATCAGGCCCGGAGCGAGGACGAGGGTCCCGACCGTCCACAGCCACACGGACGCCTCCGTGGCGCCCTGGTGGGCGGCGATGACCCGGGCGATCTCGTCGGCGTCGGCATTGGTGTCGTACGGGCTGATCAGGAACGCCGCGGCGAGCAGCAGCGGCCCCAGCACGGCCGCCAGCCCTGCGAGCCGCCGCGCGGTCCCGGCGGGCGGCGCCTCGGTGGTGGCGGGCGGGTGTGACGACGTAGTGGCCATGAGAGTCCCCCTGAGGTCGCGTCTTGCGGAGCGCCTCAAGCCAGTGAACCGAGCGGACCCGGCTGATGACCACACGTCAATTCTGGGGGTTGCGAGGGCCGGGCTCAGTCGGTCAGCAGCCCCAGATCCCGCCCCCGCCGCAGCAGCGCCGCGGTGTGGCCGGCCTCCAGCTTCCGGTGCAGGGAGGCGATGTAGCCGCGCACGGTGGTCGGCGACAGCCCCATCCGCCGGGCCGCCTCCGTCGCCGTACGGCCCTCGTGGAGGTGGCGCAGCGTCCGGTACTCCTGCTCGGTCACCCCGAACACCCGGGCGAGGGTCCGCCCCCGGGCGAGGTCGCGGAGCAGCAGCAGGACGGGCAGTCCGGGGGCGGCCGACGGCACGGGCCGCACCTCGACGTCCCGGACGGTGAACGGCTGCTCCCGGCCCAGCCGGGGATCGTCCCGTACGACGGCCAGGAGTTCGGCGGCGAGGGCGTTCAGCGGCTCCGCCCGACCGCCCTCGCCGAGCACGGCCACCCCCCACCCCTGGCTCGCGGCGAGGCCCAGGGCGGCCGCGGAGAGCGCGAAGAGCCGCTGACGTTCACCCAACCGCTCTTCCACCCGGGCGAGTTGGAGCTGGGCGAAGCCGAGCAGATCGCGCTCCCGTTCGCTGAAGTCGGCGCCGGACCTCACCAGCGCGTACCCCTCGACCGCGCCCCCGCCCGATCCGGCCGTCGCCACCAGGTGCCGGCGCAGTCCGAAGGGCCGGAAGTCCAGGTTGTAGCAGTGGGTGCGCTGCCACTGCCGGTCCCCGGCGACATCGCTGACCCGCCAGGCCTGCGAGGTGGGCGTCTCCAGCATGACGTCGGTGAGCGGGTGGTCCAGCGGATGGTCGTAGATCACCATCGGATCGGCGTGGAAGGAGTCCTCGGGCGCGGACAGCGCGAAGACCCCGCTCCCGTCGAGGGAGAGCCGGTACGCCTGCCCCGCGTCGGCCGGGATCAACTCCATCAGCGCCCCCAGCGCCCGCTCCCGCAACTGCCACTCCGACCCGGCGTCTTCCAGCTCGCTCGCGATCCCGAGCACCCGCCGCGCGTCCGCACCGGCGATCTCCATACGCTCTCTCCCGGCGCTGCTCTCGCCATGAGAAGTCCTGAGATGTCCGGGGAAACCCTGAGAAGGACACCCCTGAGAAGACGGTACGGCCTGAGGGCGCCCCGGCAAGCCCGGTCGGCGCGCTGTCGATGGCATCCTGGAGGCATCACGGGGGCGTGCGAGAGAGCAGGTGGGAGCCATGGTGAGCGCGATCTCACGGGAGACCGCGGGGAACAGTGGGACCCCGGCACCCCCCGCACCCGCCCGCCCCATGCGCGCCGACGCCCGCCGCAACTACGAACGCCTCCTCACCGAGGCCCGCACGGCCTTCGCCACCCATGGCGCGGAGGCGTCCCTGGAGGACGTGGCGAGACGCGCGGGCGTGGGCATCGGCACCCTGTACCGCCACTTCCCCAACCGCAACGCCCTGCTGAGCGCGGTCTTCGAGGACGCGGTGGCGGACCTGCTGGCACGCTCCCGCGAACTGCTGGCCGCCCCGAACCCGTGCACGGCCCTGGTGACATGGCTGCGCGAGATCGTCACGCATGCGGGCGAATACCGGGGGCTGGCAAGGCAGTTGATGTCGGTGACATCCGACGACACGTCAGCACTGGCACGCTGTAGCGACCCGATCAGGGAGGCGGGCGGCGCACTGCTGCGACGAGCACAGGAGGCGGGGGCGGTAAGGGAAGAGGTGGCGATCGCCGACCTGCTCCAACTGACCCATGCGATCGCGTTGGCGGCGGAGGAGGCACCGGGAGACGAGCACTTGGCGGACAGACTGTTGCAACTAACGCTGCGTGGACTTACTTAGGGGCGCGGGGAACTGCGCGACCAGCCACATACGACCTGCACTCGCGCAATTACACGAACCCCTACGGCGACTGGGCCCCCGTCAACGCCGCCGCATGTCAGCAACCCGCGCCCGCTGCTGCTGCTCCGGACCGGCATCGGACGTCAACGTCCTCAACCCGGCCCCCGGAACCTGCCCCCGCCGAGGCCCCGGCAGGGCAACGTCACGGCGCGCTTGGCGCGGGGGGACGGAATCACCCCCCGAGGCCCCCGATACGCCGGAGTTTCCCGACGCCCCCGCGACAGCGATCTGCACGCCCTGGTCGGCCAGCGCCTGCAACTCCGTACCGGCACGATCGTCATGCGCCGGCGGCTCATCCGTCACGAGCCGGGTGATCACATCGGTCGGCACGGTCTGGAACATGGTGTCCGTACCGAGCTTGGTGTGATCGGCGAGCACGACGACCTCCGCCGCGGCCTGCACCAACGCCCGGTCGACGGACGCCGACAGCATGTTGGACGTGGACAGCCCGCGCTCGGCGGTGAGACCGCTGCCGGACAGGAAGGCCCGCGAGACCCGCAGCCCCTGGAGGGACTGCTCGGCACCGGAGCCCACCAGCGCGTAGTTGGAGCCGCGCAGGGTGCCGCCGGTCATCACGACCTCCACCCGGTTGGCATGGGCCAACGCCTGTGCCACCAGCAGGGAGTTGGTGACGACGGTCAGCCCGGGTACGCGAGCGAGCCGGCGGGCCAGCTCCTGTGTCGTCGTACCCGCCCCGACCACGATGGCTTCGCCTTCTTCGACGAAGTTCGCGGCGAGGTCGGCGATGGCCGTCTTCTCGGCGGTCGCGAGATGTGACTTCTGCGGAAAGCCGGACTCCCGCGTGAACCCGCCCGGCAATACCGCACCGCCATGTCGGCGGTCGAGGAGTCCTTCTGCCTCCAGTGCGCGCACGTCCCGCCGTACGGTCACTTCGGAGGTCTGGACGACGCGGGCGAGCTCACGGAGCGACACGGCCCCGTTCGCTCGCACCATTTCGAGGATCAATTGGCGACGTTCTGCAGCGAACACGAAACTGACAGTAACGCGGACGACCGTCTGGTTTCAGCAGTATGCGCCGAATAAACGAAGTTGTTCGCACGGCAGAGCCGGAAGTGGTATAGGGCCTAATCGCCCCGACTATGCCGCACGAATGGTCGACAACTCCCTGTGACCAGCGGGGAGTCGGTTTCGGCCGTCAGGCGCCGCCGGTTTCCTTCCGGGTGTGGAGCTGCCGGGCCACCTCCGCGATCGACCCCGAAAGGGAGGGGTACACCGTGAACGCGTTCGCGATCTGTTCGACGGTCAGGTTGTTGTCGACGGCGATCGAGATCGGATGGATCAGTTCCGAGGCGCGCGGCGCGACGACCACACCACCGACCACGATGCCGGTGCCCGGACGGCAGAAGATCTTGACGAAGCCGTCGCGGATGCCCTGCATCTTGGCGCGCGGGTTGCGCAGCAGGGGCAGCTTGACCACCCGGGCGTCGATCTTGCCCGCGTCGACGTCGGCCTGCGTGTAGCCGACGGTCGCGATCTCCGGGTCGGTGAAGACGTTGGAGGAGACGGTCTTGAGGTTCAGCGGGGCCACCGCGTCGCCCAGGAAGTGGTACATGGCGATACGGCCCTGCATGGCGGCGACGGACGCGAGGGCGAAGACACCGGTCACGTCACCGGCGGCGTACACACCGGGAGCGGTCGTCCGCGACACCTTGTCGGTCCAGATGTGACCGGAGTCGCGCACCTTGACGCCGGCCTCCTCCAGGCCCAGGCCCGCGCTGTTGGGGATGGCGCCGACGGCCATGAGGCAGTGGCTGCCGGTGATGACGCGGCCGTCGGAGAGCGTGACCTCGACGCGGTCGCCGACCCGCTTGGCGGCGGCGGCGCGGGAGCGGGCCATGACGTTCATGCCGCGGCGGCGGAAGACGTCCTCGAGGACGGCGGCGGCGTCCGGGTCCTCGCCGGGCAGCACGCGGTCGCGCGACGACACGAGCGTGACCTTGGAGCCGAGCGCCTGGTAGGCACCGGCGAACTCGGCACCGGTGACACCGGAACCGACCACGATGAGCTCTTCCGGCAGCTCGGTGAGGTCGTACACCTGCGTCCAGTTGAAGATGCGCTCGCCGTCGGGCAGGGCGTCGGGCACCTCGCGGGGGTGGCCGCCGGTCGCGATGAGGACGGCGTCGGCGACGAGGGTCTCCTCGGTGCCGTCGGCGGTGCTCACGATCACCTTGCGGGAGCCGTCCAGGGCCTGCATGCCCTCCAGGCGGCCGCGGCCGCGCATGACCCGGGCGCCGGCCCGCGTGACGGAGGCCGTGATGTCGTGGGACTGGGCGAGCGCGAGGCGCTTCACACGCCGGTTGACCTTGCCGAGGTCCACGCCCACGACCCGGGCGGCCTGCTCCAGGGGTGGCGTGTCGTCGGCCACGATGATGCCGAGCTCTTCGTACGACGAGTCGAAGGTGGTCATCACCTCGGCCGTAGCGATAAGGGTCTTCGACGGCACGCAGTCGGTCAGCACCGACGCTCCGCCCAGACCGTCGCAGTCGACGACGGTCACCTCCGCGCCGAGCTGCGCCGCTACCAGCGCAGCTTCGTATCCGCCGGGTCCGCCACCGATGATCACGATCCGAGTCACGTACCCCATTGTCCCGCACGCTTCAAGGTGCTACTGCCCGGGCCCCCGCCCGAGACGCCACCGTTACGGGAGTGACGCCGGATGCACTGCCGTACCCTCTCCCCATGTCGCTCTACGCCGCCTACGCCGGCAATCTCGACGCCCGGCTGATGACGCGCCGCGCACCGCACTCGCCGCTGCGCGCCACGGGCTGGCTCAACGGCTGGCGGCTCACCTTCGGCGGCGAGCAGATGGGCTGGGAGGGCGCCCTCGCGACGATCGTCGAGGACCCGCTCGCCCAGGTGTTCGTCGCGCTGTACGACATCGCCCCGGCCGATGAGGAGTCCCTGGACCGCTGGGAGGGCGTCGGGCTCGGCATCTACCGCCGGATGCGGGTACGGGTGCACACCCTCGACACCGAGGAGGCGGCCTGGGTGTACGTCCTCGACGCCTACGAGGGCGGGCTGCCCTCGGCCCGGTACCTCGGCGAGATCGCGGACGCGGCCGAGTCGGCGGGCGCGCCGCACGACTATGTGATGGAACTGCGCAAGCGCCCCTGCTGACCCGCGCGGCAACCGGAGTCACGCCCTTCGTTGGAAACGACAAGACAACGATCGCCATCCCGTTCGCTCTGTCATCTACGCGCGTAGGCCGGAACCGGCTACGCTCATCCGCGTGAACGCATCTCTTCTTCCGGACGACATCCAGGGCGACCCGCACGCCGCCGCCGACGCCGCCGCCGCGCGCCTGCGCGAACTGACCGGCGCCGAGACCCACGACGTCGCCCTCGTGATGGGCTCCGGCTGGGCGCCGGCCGTGGACGCCCTCGGCGCTCCCGACGCCGAGTTCCAGGTCACCGAGCTGCCCGGCTTCCCGCCGCCGGCGGTCGAGGGCCACGGCGGCAAGATCCGCTCGTACCAGATCGGTGAGAAGCGCGCTCTGGTCTTCCTGGGCCGCACGCACTACTACGAGGGCCGCGGCGTGGCGGCGGTCGCGCACGGCGTCCGTACGGCGGTGGCGGCGGGCTGCAAGACGATCGTCCTCACCAACGGCTGCGGCGGTCTGCGCGAGGGCATGCGCCCCGGCCAGCCGGTCCTGATCAGCGACCACATCAACCTCACGGCGACGTCCCCGATCGTCGGCGCGAACTTCGTCGACCTGACGGACCTCTACTCGCCGCGGCTGCGCGCCCTGTGCAAGGAGATCGACCCCACCCTCGAAGAGGGCGTGTACGCGCAGTTCCCCGGCCCGCACTACGAGACCCCGGCGGAGATCCGCATGGCCCGCGTCATCGGCGCGGACCTGGTCGGCATGTCGACGGTCCTGGAGGCCATCGCCGCGCGCGAGGCCGGCGCGGAGGTGCTCGGCATCTCCCTGGTGACGAACCTCGCGGCGGGCATGACGGGCGAGCCCCTGAACCACGAAGAGGTCCTCCAGGCGGGCCGGGATTCGGCGACGCAGATGGGCGCCCTCCTGGCCCAGGTGCTCGGCCGCATCTGACCGCCCCAGGGGGCTCCGCCCCCTGGACCCCCGGCCTTCGCCCACCCACCACCCGACTCGGTGGGTCGAAAGGTCCACCTCTTGGCCGACAGTAAACGGGTGGTGGGTAGGCATAGGCCGGGGGTCTGGGGGCGGAGCCCCAGGGCCGCGAACCCCCACGCACCCGCACCGCACACGACGACGAGAGGCTCACCCCGGTGCACGACGACCTCATCACCACCGCCAAGACCTGGCTCGCCGAGGACCCCGACCCCGAGACCCGTGACGAACTCGGCAAGCTCATCGAGGCCGGGGACGTCACCGAGCTCACCGCCCGCTTCAGCGGCACCCTCCAGTTCGGCACCGCGGGCCTGCGAGGCGAACTCGGCGCGGGCCCCATGCGCATGAACCGCGCCGTCGTCATCCGCGCCGCGGCCGGCCTCGCGGCGTACCTCAAGAAGCAGGGCAGCACCGGCGGCCTCGTCGTCATCGGCTACGACGCCCGCCACAAGTCGGCGGACTTCGCCCGCGACACCGCCGCCGTCATGACCGGCGCCGGACTCCGCGCCGCCGTCCTCCCCCGCCCCCTCCCCACCCCCGTCCTCGCGTACGCCATAAGGCACCTCGGCGCGGTCGCCGGCGTGGAGGTCACCGCCAGCCACAACCCGCCCCGCGACAACGGCTACAAGGTCTACCTCGGCGACGGCTCCCAGATCGTGCCGCCCGCCGACGCGGAGATCGCGGCGGAGATCGACGCGATCGCGAGCCTGCACGACGTCCCCCGCCCGGACGCCGGCTGGGAGACCCTCGACGACGCCGTCCTCGACGCCTACCTGGCCCGCACGGACGCCGTACTGGCCGCGGACTCCCCCCGCACCGCCCGCACCGTCTACACGGCGATGCACGGCGTCGGCAAGGACGTCCTCCTCGCGGCGTTCGCCCGGGCCGGCTTCCCCGCCCCGGAGCTCGTCGCCGAGCAGGCCGACCCGGACCCGGACTTCCCGACCGTCGCCTTCCCCAACCCGGAGGAGCCCGGCGCGATGGACCTGGCCTTCGCGAAGGCCCGTGCGACGGACCCGGACCTGATCATCGCCAACGACCCGGACGCCGACCGCTGCGCCGTCGCCGTCAAGGCGAACGGCGACTGGCGGATGCTGCGCGGCGACGAGGTCGGCGCCCTGCTCGCCGCGCACCTGGTCAAGCGCGGAGCGCAGGGCACGTTCGCCGAGTCGATCGTCTCCTCCTCGCTCCTCGGCCGGATCGCCGAGAAGGCGGGGCTGCCGTACGAGGAGACCCTCACCGGCTTCAAGTGGATCGCCCGGGTGGACGGTCTGCGATACGGCTACGAGGAGGCCCTCGGCTACTGCGTCGACCCGGACGGCGTACGCGACAAGGACGGCATCACCGCGGCCCTGCTCATCACGGAACTGGCCTCGCAGCTCAAGGAGGAGGGCCGCACGCTCCTCGACCTGCTGGACGACCTCGCCGTCGAGCACGGTCTGCACGCCACCGACCAGCTCTCGGTGCGCGTCGAGGATCTGTCGGTCATCGCCGACGCCATGCGGCAGCTGCGCGAGCAGCCGCCCACCGAGCTCGCCGGACTCGCCATCACCAAGGCCGAGGACCTCACCCAGGGCACGGACAGGCTCCCGCCCACGGACGGCCTGCGCTACACCCTCGACGGCGCCCGTGTCATCGTCCGCCCCAGCGGCACCGAGCCGAAGCTGAAGTGCTACCTGGAGGTCGTCGTCCCGGTCGCGACGCACGCCGGCCTCCCGGCGGCCCACGCCAAGGCGACGGACGTACTGGAGACCATCAAGCGGGACCTGTCGGCGGCGGCCGGCATCTGACACACCCCTCCCGTTGGGGCGCCCCGGACCACTAGGGGCGCCCCAACGGGTGATTTCGCGCCCGCATCCCACACCCGCTCCCCCACCCGGGAAACGGTGGACGGACAACCGTCCCCCGAGCCCCGGAGCCGCCCCGTGTCCTCGACCGCCCCCAGCATCCCCGGCAGCCGGCGGCCCGACACCGACACCAAGGCCCGCCCCTTGGCGCCCACCCTGCGCCGGGCCGCCCCCGCCCTCCTCGCCTACGTCGCCGTACGCCTCCTCGGTCTGGTGTTCCTCGGGTTCTGGGCGCACCGGCAGGGCCACGGCGTCTGGCCGATCCTGGCGACGCAGTGGGACGCGAAGTGGTACCTGGGCATCGCCGACCACGGTTACGCGCACACGCTGGGCAGCGCGTACGACGCGAACAACCTGGCCTTCTTCCCGCTCTACCCGGTGCTGGTGAAGGCGGTCGCGGCCGTCACCCCCGGCAGCCGGGCCACCGTCGGGCTGCTGATCGCCGTCCTCGCCTCGCTCGCCGCGGCCTGGGGGATCTTCGCGGTCGGCGACCGTCTGCACGACCGCCGCGCCGGCATCCTGCTCACCACCCTCTGGGCGGCCCTCCCGGTGGGCCTCGTGCAGTGGATGGGCTACACGGAGTCCCTGTTCACGGCGTGCGCCGCCTGGGCCCTGTACGCCCTCCTCGCCGACCGCCCGCTCACGGCCGCCTGGCTCGCCGTCCTCGCCGGCCTGACCCGCCCGACCGGCGTCGCGGTCGCCGCCGCGGTGTCGGTGACCTGTCTGCTCGCCCTGCGCCGCGGCTTCTCCCCACGGACCCTCACGGCCGCCCTCCTGGCCCCGCTCGGCTGGTGCGGGTACATCGGCTGGGTGGGCCTGCGGCTGGGCCGCTGGGACGGCTATTTCGCCGTACAGCGGCTGTGGCGCAACGACGTGGACGGCGGCCGTGAGACCCTGCGCCGGTTCCGGGAGCTGCTGGCCCAGGACTCGACGCCCGAGCTGTTCCTGATCCTGGTGACGGTCACGCTGCTGGCGTCGACGGCGTTGTTCGCCCTGTCGCTCCGAGACCGCCAGCCGCTCGCCCTGCTCCTCTTCACGGGTGTGCTGCTGACGATCGTCCTGACCAGCGGCGGTGTCTACTTCCCGCGCGCCCGCTTCCTCCTCCCGGCCTTCCCGCTCCTGCTCCCCCTCGCCGTCCGCCTTCTCCGCCTCCCGGCCCACTACCGCGCGGTGGCGCTGACGGGCGCGGTGCTGGGGTCGGCGTACTGGGGGGCGTACATGGTGCTGGTGTGGCCGAGCGCGCCGTAGCGGCCCCGCTCAGGGCATCCAGTACAGGGCCGCCGTCCAGGCGAGGAGCAGCGCCAGCGTGACCGGCCACAGGCGGCGGTCCCGCTCCCGTGCGTCGATCTCGCCGGTCGGCCGGACCGCCGGGTCCTTCCACATCGCGGTGATCTCGGCGGCGAGCCGCTCGTGGGGGTGGACGAAGCCGAGTTTCCGCTCCAGCCATCTCCAGCGCAGGCTGAACGCCTTCCACTCCGCGAAGGTGGCGCGCCGGCTGTCGATCCGCAGCTCGCCGCCTTTGCAGCGGACGATCCGGATGTGGTCCCAGGCGACGTGCCGGGTGCGCCGCACCCCGTTGAACCACAGCCCGGTGCTGTCCGCGGTGATGCGCCAGCCGACCCAGTACGTGAGCAGCCAAGCCCCGCAGAGCGCGAGGGCGGCGCCGAAGCTCCACCGCCACACCCCGGTCTCGCCCCACACGTTCTGGCCGGCCCACAGCACCACCGCCGTGGCGGTGAGCCGGTCGGGCCACCCGGCTCGCCAGCGCCGCACGGCAACCGGCTTCGGTACCGGGTGTGGCACGACGGCCCGCTTCTCCTTGGCGAGCGCACGACGTACGGCACCGTCGGACACCGGTCGCACCGGCCCGGTCGAGCACTCGACGAAGGGCGGCGCGTCCGGGTCCTCGTCGGCGGTGAGGAGCACGATCTCGGCGCCGTCGTAGGGAGCGCCGTAGAGGACGGCCTCGCGCAGCGGCCCGGGAGCGTCGTCGTCGAGCCGGTCGAGAAGGGCGTTCAGCTCCTCCTCGTCGACCTCCTCGTCCTCGTCGTATTCGTGGGCGTCTTCGTCTTCGTCTTCGTCTTCGTCTTCGTCGAGCTCCAGCGTCGAGACGACGAACAGCGGCCGCAGCGCGCCCACGTCGTCGGCGGCGAAGACCTCCGTGTCCACGTCCGCGTTCTCGCGTACCAGCACCCGCAGCACCGGCGCCGGTTCGCGGCGCAGCGCGACGGCCCGACGGCGGCCCAGCGCGGCGGAGAGCAGGACGGTGAGCCCGAGTCCGGCCACGTACAGGCCCGACGCCGCGACCCCCTCACGGTCGACGACGTCGTCCCAGACGCCGGAGGTGGCGGCCAGCGTGACCCCGGCCACCGTCACGGCGGAGCCGAACCAGGCCAGCCCCTTCCCGCGCGTCACCGGCCGCTCGGCGTACGGCACCGGCGCGGTGACGCCCCCGGCCGCCGCGAGCGCCGCCTCGCGCTGCCGCTTGCGGGCGGCGAGCCGCACCTCGGCGGCCCGCGCGCACAGCCCCGCGAGGACGGCGCAGGCCAGGAGAAGCAGCCAGGAGGGTTCCAGTCCTACGACCATGACGACCGCCGTCGGCGCGGTGAACCGTACGACCTCGGGCCGGGCCACCAGCCACACCGGCTGGAGGCCGACGAACGCGGCGAGCACGGGCGGCACGTCGACGTCCGTGACGGCGAGCGCCAGCAGCGCGGCGCCGTAGCCGAGCAGCACCACCGCCATCACGGTGTCGGTGCGCCGCGGCACCGGTACCCCGCGCGGGGGCAGCGCGTCGGTCCAGCGCCGGGCTTGCTCCCCGCTCCAGGACGGGCAGCCGTCCGGTATCGCGCTCGTGGGCAGCGGCGACGGCCGCGCAGGATTCGTACTCATCGTCTTCCAGACACTCGGACCACGCCGGTGGTTGCGGACCTCGGGTCCGGGACGGCCGAGGAACGGGGCAGATCACGGCCCCGCGAGCGGTGAACCGCGCGGGTCAGCCGGTCGCGATCAGGATCGCCAGCAGGACCGCGCCCGCCAGGGCCGGTGCCAGCACCTCGTACGCCCAGCGCACCGACACCTCGCCCTGTGCGCTCTCCGCCTTCTCCCGCGCCTCCCACAGCTCCCGCAGCTCGTCCATGACCTTGTCGGTCTCGGCGCGCAGCGGACCGTCGGCGGCGTCGGCGGCGGCAGCGGTGGAGCCGGCGCCCGGGAAGCCGAGGCCGCCCATTCCCCGGGTACGTCCGCCGGACTCGGCCCGGGCGGTGCGCCGGGCCGCCTTCTTGCGGGCGCGCAGGGACACCGGGATGGCCCAGAGCTGGAACTTGGTGCCGGACGCGGCGACGACCTCGTTGGAGTAGCTGGAGCGGAACGCGGCGACCTGGCTCCAGGGCAGCACGATCACGCGGAACGGGTTGCGCACGCGCAGCCGGTCCTGGCCCGCGAAGACGGCCGGGCGCAGGGTGAAGGCGACGACCAGCGGGATCACCAGGATCATCGCGGCGAGCGCCAGCCAGGGGACCCGGCCCGAGCCCTGGACCAGGGCGTCGATGCCGAGCCAGGCGGTGATGGCGAGCAGCAGCGCGCCTCCGGCGATGGCCGCGGGTGAGCGGTAGATCCGGTCCTTGGTCGTCATGGGGCCGATTGTGCCCGACGGGCCGGCGGCGCTCATACGCGGTGGTGTCCGACGAGATGAGCATCCGGGGGTGTACAGCCGCTACGCGCGTAGATATGCTCGTGTGGTGACCATGCCCACCACTGCATCTCCCGCACACGCTCTTACGGACGTGACCGCGTCCGACAGCACGCTGCGTCGCTTCCTCCACGGGCTGCCCGGCGTCGACGCGGTCGGCCTGGAGGCGCGCGCCGCCTCCCTCGGCACCCGTTCCATCAAGACCACCGCGAAGGCGTACGCCATCGACCTCGCCATCTCGATGGTCGACCTGACGACGCTGGAAGGCGCGGACACCCCGGGCAAGGTCCGGGCGCTCGGCGCCAAGGCGGTCCACCCCGACCCGACCGACCGGACGACCCCCGCGACCGCGGCCGTCTGCGTCTATCCCGACATGGTGGCCGCCGCCAAGGAGGCCGTCGCCGGCTCGACCGTGAAGGTCGCCTCGGTCGCCACCGCCTTCCCGGCGGGCCGCGCCGCCCTCTCCGTGAAGCTGGCCGACGTGCGTGACGCCGTCGCGGCCGGTGCGGACGAGATCGACATGGTCATCGACCGCGGGGCGTTCCTCGCGGGCCACTACATGAAGGTGTACGACGAGATCGTCGCCGTGAAGGAGGCCTGCGGGACGTCGGCCCGCCTGAAGGTCATCTTCGAGACCGGCGAGCTGTCGACGTACGACAACATCCGGCGGGCGAGCTGGCTCGGCATGCTGGCGGGCGCGGACTTCATCAAGACGTCCACCGGCAAGGTCGCCGTCAACGCCACCCCCGCCAACACCCTGTTGATGCTGGAGGCCGTACGGGACTTCCGTGCCGCCACCGGCGTCCAGATCGGCGTGAAGCCGGCCGGCGGCATCCGGACGACGAAGGACGCGATCAAGTTCCTGGTCCTGGTCAACGAGACGGCGGGCGAGGACTGGCTGGACAACCACTGGTTCCGCTTCGGCGCCTCCTCGCTCCTGAACGACCTGCTGATGCAGCGTCAGAAGCTGGCCACCGGCCGCTACTCCGGCCCCGACTACGTGACGGTGGACTGATCCACATGGCATCTGCATTCGAGTACGCACCGGCGCCCGAGTCCCGCTCCGTCGTCGACATCGCGCCCTCCTACGGCCTGTTCATCGACGGCGAGTTCACGGAAGCCGCCGACGGCAAGGTCTTCAAGACGGTCTCGCCGTCCACCGAGGAGGTGCTGTCCGAGATCGCCCAGGCGGGCGAGGCGGACGTCGACCGCGCGGTGGCGGCCGCCCGCAAGGCCTTCGAGAAGTGGTCGGCGCTGCCCGGCTCCGAGCGCGCCAAGTACCTGTTCCGCATCGCCCGGATCATCCAGGAGCGCAGCCGCGAACTGGCCGTCCTGGAGACCCTGGACAACGGCAAGCCCATCAAGGAGACCCGCGACGCCGACCTCCCCCTGGTCGCCGCGCACTTCTTCTACTACGCGGGCTGGGCCGACAAGCTCGACCACGCCGGCTTCGGCGCGAACCCGCGCCCCCTCGGCGTCGCGGGCCAGGTCATCCCCTGGAACTTCCCCCTCCTCATGCTGGCGTGGAAGATCGCCCCGGCGCTGGCGACCGGCAACACGGTCGTCCTCAAGCCCGCCGAGACCACCCCCCTCTCGGCGCTGTTCTTCGCGGACATCTGCCGCCAGGCCGGTCTCCCCAAGGGCGTCGTCAACATCCTTCCGGGATACGGCGACACGGGCGCCGCGCTCGTCGCGCACCCGGACGTCAACAAGGTCGCCTTCACCGGCTCCACGGCCGTCGGCAAGCAGATCGCCCGCACGGTCGCGGGCACGTCGAAGAAGCTGACCCTCGAACTGGGCGGCAAGGGCGCCAACATCGTCTTCGACGACGCCCCGATCGACCAGGCCGTCGAGGGCATCGTCAGCGGCATCTTCTTCAACCAGGGCCAGGTCTGCTGCGCGGGCAGCCGCCTCCTCGTCCAGGAGTCGATCCAGGACGAGCTGCTGGACTCCCTCAAGCGCCGCCTGTCCACGCTCCGCCTCGGCGACCCGCTGGACAAGAACACGGACATCGGCGCGATCAACTCCGAGGAGCAGCTCGCCCGGATCACCTCGCTCGTCGAGCAGGGCGAGGCGGAGGGCGCCGAGCGCTGGTCCCCGGCCTGCGAACTCCCCTCCTCCGGCTACTGGTTCGCCCCGACGCTCTTCACGAACGTCACCCAGGCGCACACCATCGCGCGGGACGAGATCTTCGGCCCGGTGCTGTCGGTGCTGACCTTCCGCACGCCGGACGAGGCCGTCGCCAAGGCCAACAACAGCCAGTACGGCCTGTCGGCGGGCATCTGGACGGAGAAGGGCTCGCGCATCCTCGCCGTGGCCAACAAGCTCCGTGCGGGCGTCATCTGGTCCAACACGTTCAACAAGTTCGACCCGACCTCGCCGTTCGGCGGTTACAAGGAGTCGGGCTTCGGCCGCGAGGGCGGCCGCCACGGCCTGGAGGCGTACCTCGATGTCTGAGCGACTTGCTGTCTTCAAGACCTACAAGCTGTACGTCGGCGGGAAGTTCCCGCGTTCCGAGAGCGGCCGGGTGTACGAGGTGACCGACTCCAAGGGCAGCTGGCTGGCGAACGCACCTCTTTCGTCCCGCAAGGACGCCCGTGACGCGGTCGTCGCCGCCCGCAAGGCCTTCGGCGGCTGGGCGGGGGCCACGGCCTACAACCGCGGCCAGATCCTGTACCGCGTCGCCGAGATGCTGGAGGGCCGCAAGGCGCAGTTCGTGCGCGAAGTGGCCGACGCGGAGGGCCTGTCGAAGTCCAAGGCGGCCGAGCAGGTCGACGCGGCGATCGACCGCTGGGTCTGGTACGCGGGCTGGACCGACAAGATCGCCCAGGTGATCGGCGGCGCGAACCCGGTGGCGGGCCCGTACTTCAACCTGTCGTCGCCCGAACCGACGGGTGTCGTCGTGGTCCTGGCCCCGCAGGAGTCGTCGTTCCTCGGCCTGGTCTCGGTCGTCGCCCCGGTCATCGCGACCGGCAACACGGCGATCGTCATCGCGTCCGAGAAGTCCCCGCTGCCCGCCCTCTCCCTCGGCGAGGTCCTGGCCACCTCGGACCTCCCCGGCGGTGTCGTCAACGTCCTGTCGGGCCGTACGGCGGAGATCGCGACGCCGCTGGCCGCGCACCAGGACGTCAACGCGATCGACTTGGCTGGCGCCGATGACGTACTGGCGAAGGAGCTGGAGATCGCGGCGGCGGACAACCTGAAGCGGGTTCTTCGTCCACAGCCTGTGGATTATTCGGCGACTCCGGGCATCGACCGCATGACGGCGTTCCTGGAGACGAAGACGGTCTGGCACCCCACGGGTTCGCTGGGCGCGTCCGGCTCGTCGTACTGACGAGGGCCGCAGAGACCGGAGAGCCGCGCCTCCCCTCCGTCCGGGGGAGGCGCGGCTCTCCGCTGCGCCCAGGGGTGGTCTCAGCCGTTGCCGAGCAGGCCCGTGACCTGTCCGACCACCGGCATGCTCCCGATGGACTGGGCCTGCGCCACCGGTGCCGTGAGCATCTGCGAGGTCAGGGGCTGGAAGTCGGCCACCTGGGTGCCGAGGCCGTTGTCGAGCGGGTCGACGCCCGTGCCCGCGAGCGGGTTGGGCTTGAGGCCGGCGACCGGGCCGGTGACGTAGCCGACCGTGCCGGCGATGCCCTGGAGGCCGGCCTGCGGGTCGATCTGGCCCAGGGAGGTGGGGCGGGTGCGGACCAGCTCGTCGACGACCGGCTGGGTGTCCGCGGCGGCCGACGCGGCGCCTGCGCCCAGGGCCACGCCCGCGGTCGCGAGGGCGGCCAGCGCGCGCTGGGCGGTGGGGGTGGAGGAGGACGCGTGTCGGGCCATTGCTGCTGCCACCTTCGACTTGCACAGGGTAATCAGGTCGACACGAAGGGTAGTTGACGTGTGACGCGCGCTTCAAAGCCGACCCGCGGGTTCGTTGAACAGCAGGTGAATGCCTCACACTGGTGTCCCGTGAGTTCCCCTTCGTCCATACCTGCGCGCGTCGTGCTGCTGTGCGGCCCCTCCGGCTCCGGCAAGTCCCTTCTCGCGGCCCGCTCCGGCCTCCCGGTGCTGCGCCTCGACGACTTCTACAAGGAAGGCGACGACCCGACGCTGCCGCTGGTGGCGGGGAGTTCCGACATCGACTGGGACCACCCCGACTCGTGGGACGCGGACGCGGCGGTCGCCGCGCTCACCGAGCTGTGCCGCACGGGCCGTACGGACGTCCCGCAGTACGACATCTCGCTCAGCGCCATCACCGGCAAGGAGACCGTGGACATCGGGCGGACCCCGCTGTTCATCGCGGAGGGCATCTTCGCCGCCGAGATCGTCACGCGCTGCCGGGAGATCGGCGTCCTCGCCGACGCGCTGTGTCTGAGCCGCGGCCCCGTGCAGACGTTCCGCCGGCGCTTCCTGCGCGACCTCAAGGAGGGCCGCAAGTCGGTGCCGTTCCTGCTGCGCCGCGGCTGGCGGCTGATGCGCCTGGAGCGCACGATCATCGCCCGCCAGACGGCACTGGGCGCCCACGCCTGCGACAAGGACGAGGCACTGGGCCGGCTGGCAGCAGCGGCGGCGGGACGCCGTCCGGCGGCTTCGGCGCAGGCGGGCTGAACGTCTCCGGCGCCGCCACCGTCGTAGCACCATGACGACGATCAGATGCGGGGCACTGCTGGTGACGGCCGCGATGCTGGCCCTGGCCGGATGCACGGAGTCGGGCGGCGGCGAGGCCTCCTGCTCGGGACTGGTGAGGTACGACGGGCGGGGCTATCTGCCCGTCGAGAAGTCCGTCTTCACGGTCGGCGAGCGGCTGGGCACGGCCAGGGTCGAACCCTGTGACGACACCGGGGACGGCGTGTACAACGGCTCTGCCGAGCGCCGGACGAACGCCTACGCCATCGAGGGCGTGGACCCCACGGAGGGCATCGCGGTCGGGGACAGTCCCGGCGACGCGGCTCCCCTGGCGGTCCACCGCTGACCGCGCACAAAAAAACGGGGCTGGACGGACCCCCCGGCCCTCCAGCCCCGCTTTCCCCCGTTCCCCCGTGGTGCTTCCCCCGTGAAACCCCCCGGTTACTGCTCCCCCGTACTGCGCACCACCGTTACCGCTCCCCCGTGGTGGTGCATCCCCCGTGGTGGTGCTCCCCCCAACCCTCAGGCGACAAGCTCCCCGAAGGCGTTCTCCTCGTCACGGCCGTGGCTGAGGACCTCGTCCTCGCGCAGCCGGCGGAGCGACCGCCAGATGCTCGACTTGACCGTGCCGACGCTGATGTCGAGGATCTCCGCGATCTCCGGGTCGGTGCGGCCCTCGTAGTAACGAAGGACCAGCATCGTCCGCTGGAGTTCGGGCAGCCGGGCCAGCGCCTGCCACAGGACCGCGCGCAGTTCGGTGCCACGCATCGCGTCCGTGTCGCCGGGCGTCTCCGGCAGTTCCTCGGTCGGGTACTCGTTCAGCTTGCGGCGGCGCCACGCGCTGATGTGCAGGTTCGTCATGGTGCGGCGGAGGTAGCCCCCGACCGCGGCCTTGTCACTGATCCGGTCCCAGGCCTTGTACGTCGAGAACAGCGCGCTCTGCAGCAGGTCCTCGGCCTCGAAGCGGTCCCCGGTGAGGTGGTAGGCGGTTGCGTACAGGGAGGCACGACGCTCCTGGACGTAGGCGGTGAACTCCGCCTCCGACAGCGAGCGACGCTCCCCCGAGCCCTCCCCGTACGCCGCACCCCCGTGCGATTCCCCCGTGAAACCGTCAACCACCGTCATGTACGCGGTGTGCTGACGCCCGGTGCCGCGAGCGCACCCCCGCCCGCTCACGGCACCGGACTTCTCGGAACCCCGGCCCCCGTTCACGTCGTGCAGACGCGTGATCACTGCGCTGGTGCTGTTGCTGTGCAGCGTGTTCATCTCGCGCCCCCCGTCGTGGACTTCCGGTGTTCGGCTTGCTCAGGCGCTGGAGTTCGTTGCCGCTTCCTTGCCTGTGCCGAAAAGCTTGCCCTCGCACCTTCATGGCCGTGTCCGCCGACTGTCACAGACCTGTCACAGGGGCTTGTCCCAGGAATCGCACAGGCCGATCACCGAGAGCAGCGGTATGTGCACGTACCCGTACAGGTGTCGAAACCCCACCCCACCATGGGCCAGAATGAGCCCCGTGCCTTCCCTGTTGCTGATCGAGGACGACGACGCCATCCGTACGGCCCTGGAGCTGTCTCTGACGCGCCAGGGTCACCGGGTTGCCACCGCTGCCACCGGCGAGGACGGCCTGAAGCTGCTGCGTGAGCAGCGGCCGGACCTGATCGTGCTGGATGTCATGCTGCCCGGCATCGACGGGTTCGAGGTGTGCCGGCGCATCCGGCGCACGGACCAGTTGCCGATCATTCTGCTGACCGCGCGCAGTGACGACATCGATGTGGTGGTCGGCCTGGAGTCCGGTGCCGACGACTACGTCGTCAAACCCGTGCAGGGGCGGGTGCTCGACGCCCGTATCCGTGCCGTGCTGCGGCGCGGCGAGCGGGAGGCGAACGACGCGGCGACCTTCGGCAGCCTGGTCATCGACCGGGCCGCCATGACCGTCACCAAGAACGGCGAGGATCTGCAGCTGACGCCTACGGAACTGCGGCTGCTCCTTGAGCTGAGCCGGCGGCCCGGGCAGGCGCTCTCCCGGCAGCAACTCCTGCGCCTGGTCTGGGAGCACGACTACCTCGGTGACTCGCGGCTCGTCGACGCCTGTGTGCAGCGGCTGCGCGCCAAGGTCGAGGACGTGCCGTCCTCCCCGACGCTGATCCGTACGGTCCGTGGTGTCGGCTACCGGCTGGACACGCCTCAGTGACCCAAGCGCAAGGGGGGGTCCGCGGCTGGGCCGCGGCTCGCAAGGGACATCTGTCGCGGCTGCGTTTCACCAGCCTGCGGCTGCGGCTCGTCGTCGTCTTCGGTCTCGTCGCGCTCACCGCCGCGGTGTCGGCGTCCGGGATCGCGTACTGGCTGAATCGCGAGGCCGTGCTCACCCGTACCCAGGACGCGGTGCTGCGGGACTTCCAGCAGGAGATGCAGAACCGCGCGGGCCTGCTGCGCACCCACCCCGAGCAGTACGAACTCCAGCGCACCGCGCGGGAGATGGCGACGAGCAGCCAGCGCTTCAGCGTGCTGCTCGTCGCACAGGACTCCGACGGCACCGACATCTCCGCCAACTCCGGTGCCCTGAACGGCTTCTCGCTCCAGGACGTGCCCAAGTCGCTGCGCACGGCGGTGAACGAGGAACAGAAGGTCGACTCCAACAACAAGTACGCGTACCACCTGTACTGGCAGCGCGTGGTGGAGGACGGCACCCCGTATCTGGTGGCCGGTACGCAGGTCATCAACGGCGGCACCACCGGGTACATGCTGAAGTCCCTGGAGCCGGAGGCGAAGGACCTCAACTCCCTTGCCTGGTCGCTGGGGATCGCGACCGGTCTGGCCCTGATCGGCTCGGCGCTGCTCGCCCAGGCCGCCGCCACGACCGTGCTGAAGCCGGTGCACCGGCTCGGGGTCGCCGCGCGCCGGCTCGGCGAGGGCAAGCTGGACACCCGGTTGCAGGTGTCCGGGACCGACGAACTCGCCGATCTGTCACGGACGTTCAACGACGCGGCCGAGGCGCTGGAGAAACGGGTCGACGACATGGCCGGGCGGGACGAGGCGTCCCGGCGGTTCGTGGCGGACATGAGCCATGAGCTGCGCACGCCGCTCACCGCGATCACCGCCGTGACGGAGATCCTGGAGGAGGAGCTGGAGGCGGAGTCGGGTTCGATGGACCCGATGATCGAGCCGGCGGTGCGCCTTGTGGTCAGCGAGACGCGCCGCCTCAACGACCTCGTCGAGAACCTCATGGAGGTCACCCGCTTCGACGCGGGCACGGCCCGTCTCGTCCTGGACGACGTCGACGTCGCCGACCAGATCACCGCCTGCATCGACGCGCGGGCCTGGCTGGACGCGGTCGACCTGGACGCCGAGCGCGGCATCCACGCCCGCCTCGACCCGCGCCGCCTGGACGTGATCCTGGCGAACCTGATCGGCAACGCCCTCAAGCACGGCGGCTCGCCGGTGAAGGTGTCGGTGCGGATGGCGGACCACGAGGTCGTCATCGAGGTGCGCGACCACGGGCCCGGCATCCCCGAGGACGTCCTGCCGCACGTCTTCGACCGCTTCTACAAGGCGAGCGCCTCCCGCCCCCGCTCCGAGGGCAGCGGACTCGGCCTCTCCATCGCCCTGGAGAACGCCCACATCCACGGCGGCGAGATCACCGCCGCCAACTCCCCCGAGGGCGGTGCGGTGTTCACGCTGCGGCTGCCCAGGGACGCGTCGGAACTGGCGCAGGAGGGCGAGGAGAAGAAGAGCACATGAGCGTACGACCCCCCCTCGCGCTGTCGCTGGCGCTGCCGGTGCTGGCCGCGGTGCTCACCGGGTGCGGTATCCGGGCCACCGAGGTGCCGACCGACTTCGGTCCCGCGCCCTCCCGGGTGGCCTGCTCCGCCTCCTCGCCGGACATCTCGACGCAGTCCTCGCGCGGGCTGCCGGTGCAGGTGTTCCTGCTGTGCGGTGCGTCGCTGGTGGCCGTCGACCGGACGGTGAGCGTCGAGGACGGTACGACGGACTCGCGGCGCCGGGTCCAGGTCGCGCAGGAACTGCTCAACCAGCTCGCGGCGGCCCCGCCGTCCGGTGAGCGGGAGGCCGGGTACACCACCACGGTCCGCGACGGCATGACGGTGAGCGGGCCGCGCCCCGAGGACCCCGACGACACCCTGAGGCTCAGCTTCCCGCCGGACGCCCTCACCGACTCCGCGCTCGCCCAGATCGTCTGTACGTTCTCCGACTCGGCGGCGGCCGAGGGCGACGGCTCGGTCATCCTCGGCGGCCCGGACAAGGCGCCCCTGCGCAGCTACGAGTGCACGGACGACGTCCGAACCGCCCCGAACACCCAGAAGCCACCGTCCTCGGAGGTCACGAGCGGCTGACGGGCCGGACCGGGCGGTCCACGTACCCCTGGACGGGCGGCCGACAGGCCCAGGTCGGGCGGTCGGGGTACCCCTGTGGCGCACGCCTCACCCAGGCGCATCGGGGTATTCCGGAACCGATCGCGCCGGGCCCGGCGTCTTGGGGGGCGTGCAGCGCGAAGGCTTCATCGGCGGCAACGCCGCGATCCGAGTCCGTGCGGCGGGGGGTGTCCTCCTCGTCGCACACCTCGCGTTCGTCGCCTGGTTCACGCTGCGTCCCCTGGATGTGCCCTGGGTGATGCCGCCCAATCTGACGCCGTTCGCCGGCATCCGGGCCGACCTGGCCCTGGGATGGCCCGGGGCGGCCCGGCGGATCGCCGAGGGCCTGGCCCTGCTGGCCCCGCTCGGCGTCCTGCTCCCGACCGCCCACGGCAGGCTCGGGGCGTCCCCGCTGGGGTCGCTGATCCGTACGGCGGCCGCCGGCTCCCTGGTCTCGCTGGGCATCCTGCTCCTCCAGACCGGCGTGCCCGGCCGGGTCCCCGATGTCGACTCGCTGCTCCTCAACACGGCCGGCGTGATGCTCGCCCATGCCGCGGTCGTCCCGGCGGGCCGGTCCTGGCTGCGCCGCCGCTCCGAGCGCCATGCCCGGACCGCCGTCCTCCAGGAGGAAGCGGCTCAGGGTCGGACCCCGACGTTTCCCAGGGTCGGGATCGCACCGTAGAGCGACGCTTTGCCCTCTTCGTCTCCGTAGCGTTGAGGGCAGATGAGGCGACCGGACAAGCCGGTGAAGAAGCCTCCGCGACGCTCACGAAGGAGCAGATGATGAACCGCCTTGCCCGCCCCACCCACGGCCGGATGATCGGCGGAGTGTGCGCCGCGCTGGCTCGGCGCTTCGGCACCTCCGCGACCACGATGCGGGTGATCTTCCTGCTCTCGTGCCTCCTGCCCGGCCCGCAGTTCCTGCTCTACATCGCCCTGTGGATCCTGTTCCCGTCCGAGGGCAAGGCCGACCGGACGCAGGCCGCCTGGTAACTCCCGTTCGCAGACACGCCGATGGGGCGCACCCGGATCAAGGGGTGCGCCCCATCGGGGCGTTCGAGGGCGCCGCTCAGCCCAGCGGGAGCCCGTTCACCGGCAGGCCGTGCGTGGGCAGACCGGTCTGACCCACCGGGAGACCACCGAGGAGGCCGGCCACCGGGGCGGTCGGTCCGTCGGCGAGCACCTTCTGGGCGGCAGGCTGCACGGCGGCCAGGCCCGCGGCGACCGCCGGCTGCGCCTGCGACAGGGCCTCACCGGCACCGGGCAGCGCCTGGGAGACGTTCTCCGCCGGGAGCGTCTTGGTGACGGTGTCCAGCGCCTGGGAGGCGTCCGGAACAGCCGGGGCGGCGTTCGCGGCGCCCGCGCCGGCGGCGGCGAAGGCGGCACCGAGGGCGGCGACACCGAGGGTCTTGGCAGCAGACTGCTTCATGAAATTGCGTCCTCGAAATGGATGACGGTGGGTGTGAGCGGTCCACGACCGTAAACATGCCAGGCCACCCGCCGCAAACATCGAAATGCGGACGGATTGTGAATACCCGTCCGCATTCCGATGCGCACTTTGTCGCCCGATCAGCCCTCTTCCCCGACAGAACCGCTGGTGGAAGCGGTCTGCTGGAACAGCCATTCGGACTTCAGCTCGGCATATCCGGGCTTGATGACGTCATTGATCATCGCCAGTCGTTCATCGAAAGGAATGAACGCTGATTTCATCGCATTGACGGAGAACCACTGCATGTCGTCGAGCGTGTAGCCGAATGCTCCGACCAGATGCTCGAATTCACGGCTCATGCTGGTGCCGGACATCAGCCGGTTGTCGGTGTTGACCGTGGCCCGGAAATGCAGCCGCCGCAGCAGCCCGATCGGGTGCTCGGCATAGGAGGCGGCGGCGCCGGTCTGGAGGTTGGAACTGGGGCACAGCTCCAGCGGGATGCGCTTGTCGCGGACGTACGAGGCGAGCCGGCCGAGCTTGACACTCCCGTCGTCCTGCACCTCGATGTCGTCGATGATCCGCACCCCGTGGCCGAGCCGGTCGGCGCCGCACCACTGGAGCGCCTGCCAGATCGACGGCAGCCCGAAGGCCTCCCCGGCGTGGATGGTGAAGTGGTTGTTCTCCCGCTTGAGGTACTCGAAGGCGTCGAGGTGCCGGGTGGGCGGGAATCCGGCCTCGGCGCCCGCGATGTCGAAGCCGACGACGCCCAGGTCGCGGTAGCGGTTGGCGAGTTCGGCGATCTCCAGCGCGCGGGCGGCGTGCCGCATGGCGGTGAGGAGGGCACCGACGCGGATGCGGTACCCGTCTTCCCTGGCCCGCCGCTCGCCTTCCCGGAAGCCCTCGTTGACGGCCTCGACGACCTCTTCGAGGGTCAGCCCCTTCTCCAGGTGCTGTTCGGGCGCGTACCGCACCTCGGCGTAGACGACCCCGTCCGCGGCGAGGTCCTCGGCGCACTCGGCGGCGACCCGCACCAGCGCGTCCCGGGTCTGCATCACGCCGACGGTGTGCGAGAAGGTCTCCAAGTACCGTTCCAGCGAACCGGAGTCGGCGGCCTCACGGAACCAGATGCCGAGCTTGTCGGCGTCGTGCTCGGGGAGTTGGGTGTACCCGGTCTCCCGGGCGAGCTCGACGACGGTGCCGGGACGCAGCCCGCCGTCGAGGTGATCGTGCAGCAGAACCTTGGGCGCCCGGCGGATCTGGTCCGAGCTCGGGGTCTTCCCCATCCGGTCAGTCTGGCTCGTCATTTCCGCACTCTAACTCCTACGCGCGTAGATCGCGCGGTGTACAACACCGCCGATACGTAACGGTGACCGCCCCGACGGGTGGCGTACACCGTTGCTTCTGACACTGTTCTGTCATGGCACAGCAATCGACGCCGGTTCGTACGGCCCGGCTGGGGCGGGCACCGGGTCCAGAACCGACGGCGGTGAGCGGCGTGGTGCTGCTGCTCCCCGGCGGCGAGGAGGTCTCCGAACGCAGACCGTCGCCCATGATGGCCAACGCCGCCGTCCGCGGCCTCGGCCGCCGGCTGGCCCGCGCGGGCCGCGAGGACGGGCTGGCCACGCACGTCGTCCACTACCGCTATCGCGGCTGGAACGGCTCGGAGGCCCATCTCGCGCGCGACGCCGCGTGGGCCGCGGACGAGGTCGTACGACGCTACGGCGATGTCTCCGTGTGCCTCGCCGGAGTCGGGATGGGCGGGCGGGCGGCGCTCCACGCGGGCGGGCACGAGGCCGTCAACTCCGTGGTGGCGCTGGCCCCTTGGCTGCCGGAGGAGGATGTGGCGGCGCCCCCCGAACCGGTGAAGCAGCTTGCGGGGCGGCGGGTGCTGGTCGTGCACGGCACGCATGACGAACGGACCGACCCGGAGCTGTCGTTCCGCCTCGCCGCGCGGGCGAAGAAGGCGAACCGGGATGTGTGCCGGTTCGAAGTGCACGCCGATGGGCACGGGTTGCGGCAGTACCGGGAGGAAGTGCTGGCGTTGGCCGAGGACTTCGTGATGGGGGCGTTGTTCGGGCGGCCGTTGTCACGGCCGGTGGAGGATGCGCTCGCGGCTCCGCCGCCTCTGGGGTTGCGGATGCCGTTGGCTTCTGGGTTCGGGCGGAGTTTGCGGCGGTAGGGCTCGGGGGCTGAGGTTGTCTTCGGGCTGCGGGTTCGTTGTGGCTGGTCGCGCCCACGCGGCGGAGCCGCAAATCGATACAGCCCCGCGCCCCTTCAGGGCAACAGACTTCCCCTTCTTGAGAGTAGGAACTTCTTGAAGGCGGCCACGGGCGGGGTGTCCGGGTGGCCGTCCAGCCATGCCACGCCGATCTCCCGCACCGCCCTCGGAGCCGTGACCGTCAGTTCGGCGACTCCCGGGCGGGCTACCGCCGGAGGCGGGAGCAGCGCCACGCCCAGACCCGCCGCCACCAAGCCCCTCAGCGTCTCCGCCTCCTCCCCCTCGAAGGCCACCCTCGGGCGGAAGCCCGCCTCCTTGCACAGGTCGTCGGTGATTCTGCGCAGCCCGTAGCCGGGTTCCAGCGTCACGAAGGTCTCGTCGGCGGCCTCGGCCAGGCGGATGCGTTTGCGGGAGGCCAGGGGGTGGTCGGCGGGGACGACCAGGCGGAGTTTCTGTTCGTCGAGGCGGCGGGCGACGAGGTCCGGGGCGTCCGGGACCGGGGAGGTGAGGCAGAGGTCCAGCTCACCGGCCCTGAGCCGCTCGATCATCGCCTCGCCGTAGTTCTGGACGAGGCTGAAGCGGACGCGGGGGTGGTCGGCGCGGAAGGCGCGGATCAGGCCGGGGACCGTCTCGGAGCCCATGGTGTGGAGGAAGCCGAAGGCGACCTTGCCGGTGGCCGGGTCGGCGTCGGCGCGTACCTCCTCTGCGGCGCGTTCGATCTCGGCGAGGGCGCGTTCGACGTGGGTGAGGAAGGCGCGGCCGGACGGGGTGAGGGAGACCGTGCGGCCGATGCGGGCGAACAGGTCGACGCCCAGGTCCTGTTCGAGGCGGACCATCGCGCGGGAGAGCGTGGACTGGGGGACGTTCATCTCCAGGGCGGCCCGGGTGACGTGCTCGGTGCGGGCGACACCGGCGAAGAAGGCGAGCCGCGGGGCCAGCAGCATCGACATCTCCGACGTGTCTTCTGTGTCACTGGACGGTGACAGGCGGGGCTGTGAGCTGGGTTGATGCACCATGGGAACGATTATGGCGAGTTCATGCATTGGACGCATCAACGCAGGTGGTCGTAGCTTCGAGTCATGCCTGCCAGTACCGAGGCGTCCACCACCCGCGTGGGCGCCGACCCCGTCGTTCCTGTCGTCGACTCCCGTATGTCCCCGGGCGGCCCCGGTTACCGCCGGATGAGCTTCGCCCTCTTCCTCGCCGGTGTCGCGACCTTCGCCCTCCTCTACTCCACGCAGGCCCTGCTGCCGCTGATCTCCGACGAGTTCGGGGTGGCGGCGAGCGACGCGAGCTGGACGGTCGCCGCGGCGACGGGCGGACTGGCCCTGTTCGTGCTTCCCATGAGCGCCCTGTCCGAGCGGTTCGGACGGCGTACGGTCATGACGGCCTCGCTGGCGGTGGCGGTGACGGTCGGACTCCTCGTCCCCCTCGCGCCCTCCCTGCCGGCGCTGGTCGCGCTGCGCGCCCTTCAGGGCGCCGCGCTGGCGGGTCTCCCTGCTTCGGCCACCGCGTATCTGGCCGAGGAGGTCCGCCCCAAGGCCCTGATCACGGCCATCGGTCTCTTCGTCGCGGGCAACAGCGTCGGCGGGATGAGCGGCCGGGTCATCACCGGGTGGGTGGCCCAGGAGTGGGGCTGGCGGGTCGCGCTGGGAGTCATCGGTCTGATCGCGGTCGGCTGCGCGGTGGCGTTCCGGCTGCTGCTTCCGGCACCGAAGCACTTCGTCGCGGGGTCGCTGCGGCCGCGGGTGCTGGCGGGGACGGTCCGGGACCACCTGGCCAACCCGCTGCTGCGCCGGCTGTACGCGATCGGCGCGCTGTTCATGACCGTCTTCGGCGGCGTGTACACGGTGATCGGCTACCGGCTGACGGAGGCGCCGTTCGGGCTTCCGCAGGGCGTCATCGGCTCGATCTTCCTGATCTACCTGGTGGGCACGGTGTCGGCGTCCACGGCCGGTCGGCTGGTGGGGCGTCTCGGGCGCCGGGGCGCGCTGTACGCGGCGGGCGCGACGACGGCGACGGGGCTGGTCCTGTCCCTGGCCGACTCCCTCGTGCTGGTCCTGCTGGGCCTGGTCCTGATCACCGGCGGCTTCTTCGCGGGGCACGCGGTGGCGTCGTCGGCGGTGAGCAAGACGGCGACGGAGGGGCGTGCGCAGGCGTCCGCGCTCTACCAGTCGGCGTACTACATCGGTTCGAGTGCCGGTTCCACGGTCGGCGCGCTCGCGTTCCACGCGGGCGGCTGGGCCGGGACGGTGGGGGTCGGGTTGCTGGCGGTACTGGGTGTCGTGACGATCACCCTCCTCGGAACGCGTGCGGCTCGGGTTCAGCAGCGGCTCCTGACTGCCTGAGCCGCACGTCCGCTCGCCTTGTCTTCCCCCTGGTCGAGGTCGGTCGGCCAGGGGGATTGGCCGTCTGAACTGCGTGTTTGCCTGCTCCGGGGGCCATTGTCAGTGCCCTGCGATAGCTTCGAACGTGCTGGGCGCGAAGGCGCGACACAGAACGGCCACAGGGGTGGGTGGACGACGATGACGGACACGACTACGGCAGACCTCGACATCAGGCTGGAGAAACACCGGGTCGAGCTGACCGGGTACTGCTATCGCATGCTCGGTTCCTCCTTCGAGGCCGAGGACGCGGTGCAGGACACGATGGTCCGGGCCTGGCGGAGCTACGAGAAGTTCGAGGGCCGGTCGAGTCTTCGGTCATGGCTGTACCGCATCGCGACGAACGTCTGCCTGGACATGTTGTCCGCGGGCAACAAACGTGCCCGGCCCATGGACCTCACCGAGTCCACCCCCCTCGCCCAGGCCGCCCTCTCCCCCCGCCCGGACCACACCTGGCTGGAGCCGATGCCGGACGCCCGCATCCTGCCCACCGTCGAGGACCCGGCGGAGGCAGCCGTGGCCAAGGAATCCGTGCGGCTCGCCTTCATGGCCGCCCTGCAGCAACTCCCGCCGAAGCAGCGGGCGGTGCTGATCCTGCGCGAGGTGCTGGCGTGGAAGGCCAGCGAGGTCGCCGAGCTGCTCGGCACCACGGTCGCGTCGGTGAACAGCGCCCTCCAGCGGGCCCGCGCGACCCTCGCGGAGAGCGACGGGAAGCAGGGCGCGGAGGCGGTCGTCTCCGACCCGCTGGACGCGGAGCAGCAGAAGCTCCTGGACCGCTATGTGGCGGCGTTCGAGGGCTACGACATGACGGCACTGACGGCGTTGCTGCACGAGGACGCGATCATGACGATGCCGCCGTTCGACCTGTGGCTGACGGGCCACGACGACATCACCGGCTTCATGACGACGCTCGGCTCGGCCTGCGAGGGCTCGCGCCTGGTGCCGGTGCAGGTCAACGGTCTGCCGGGCTTCGCTCAGTACAAGCCGGACCCCGAGGAGGGCGGCTGGACGCCCTGGGCGGTGCAGGTGCTGGAGATCTCAGACGGTCGGCTCACCGGGTTCCACTTCTTCCTGGACACCCAGAGGTGGTTCCCGCTGTTCGGCCTCCCCCTCCATCTCGACGCTGTCGAAGCGGAGTCCGACCAGGTCGAGGAGGGCGTGTAGGGCCGGGTCGGGATCGCGCAGTCTGATCCGTCCCCCGGCCCGCCGGGCGGTGAGCTGAAGCCGCGCGAGCAGGTCCACGACGCCGAGCCCCGGCGGCCCCAGACCGCCGACGTCACAGATCACGACGCCCGCCCCGGTGGCCTCCAGCAGCCCCCGCACGTCGTCGCACAGCCCCGCCACCTCGTCCCGGGTGACGGGGCGGGCGAGCACGAGTACGGCGGGTGTCATGGCAGCGTCCACGAGCGGTAGACCGGGCGGAAGGGCGGAACTCATCGCAGCCCCGGTGCGAGGACCTGTCGTGGGCGGGCTGTCCACCGACCGGGATCACATTGACCTGCGACCCTTCTGCCCCGGAGGGTTAGGTGCATGCCCCACATATCGGCACCGCCCCTGATCTCGCACGCCCTTCTCACCGGTGAGGAGGCTCCGTGCAGGGAGTGCTGACGGGCTTCGCCGTGATCGCGGTCGTGATCGGCGTCGGCTATGTCATCGGTCTGCGCGGCTACTTGGGCGACCAGGGCCGTGAGGTGCTGACCAAGCTCGCCTTCCATGTCGCCTCCCCCGCCCTGCTGTTCACCACCCTGGCGAAGGCCGACCTGTCGGTGGTCTTCTCCAGCCGCCTGCTGGTGACGGCGCTCAGCACGGCAGCGGCCGCGGGCGTCTTCGTCGCGGTGGGGGTCGTACGGCACTGGGGCGTGGGGCGGACGACGATCGGCGCGCTGTGCTCCAGTTACGTCAACTCCGGGAACCTGGGCATCCCGATCGCGGTGTACGTCCTCGGCGATGCCTCGCTGGTGGCTCCGGTGCTGCTGTTCCAGCTGGTCCTCGTCGGACCGATCGCGGTGACGGTCCTGGATCTGTCGGGTGACGGCGACAAGGGCCCGCTGTGGCGCCGTCTGCTGACGCCGCTGCGCAATCCGATCGCCGTGGGTTCCCTGGCCGGGGTGCTGGCGGCGGCGACGGGGGTGCACGTCCCGAGTCCGGTGATGGACCCCCTGACCCTCATCGGCGGCATGTCCGTCCCGGCGGTCCTGCTCGCCTTCGGCATCTCACTGTGCGGCAGCACGATGCCGGGCAAGGGCCCCGACCGCGCCCCGGTCCTGCTGTCGGTCGCCCTGAAGTCGTTCGGCCAGCCCGCGCTCGCCTGGGCACTCGCGGCGGGCGTCTTCGGCCTGCGCGGCCACCAACTCCTGGACGTGGTGGTCACGTCGGCCCTCCCGGCCGCGCAGAACCTCTACACGTACGCGTCCCAGTACGGGGTGGGAGAGCGGCTGGCGCGGGACTCGATCCTGATGTCGACGGTGTTGTCGGTGCCGGTGCTGGTGGTGGTGGCGGCGCTGCTCGGTTGACGCCGGGCCCACGGCAGGGCACATGGAGAAGGGCCGGCGCCCGCAGGCACCGGCCCTTCCCTCGGCGTGGCTCAGGCGATGCGCTCCAGCACCACCGGCGACGCCGTGAAGTCCGTACCCGCCGCGGCGATGTCGTAGGAACCCTCGATCGCCTGGAGGGCGTACTCGAAGCGTTCCGGGGTGTCCGTGTGGAGGGTCAGGAGGGGCTGGCCCTCCGTCACCGTGTCGCCGGGCTTGGCGTGCATCTCGATGCCCGCGCCCGCCTGCACCGGGTCCTCCTTGCGGGCGCGGCCCGCGCCGAGGCGCCAGGCGGCGACGCCGATGTCGTAGGCGTCCAGGCGGGTCAGGACGCCGGAGGCGCCCGCCTTGATCACGTGCTGCTCCTTCGCCACCGGCAGCTCCGCGTCCGGGTCGCCGCCCTGGGCCGCGATCATCCGGCGCCAGACGTCCATCGCGGAGCCGTCGGCCAGGGCCTTCGCCGGGTCGGCGTCCTTCACGCCCGCCGCGTCCAGCATCTCGCGGGCCAGGGCGATGGTCAGCTCGACCACGTCCGCCGGGCCGCCGCCCGCCAGGACCTCCACCGACTCGCGGACCTCCAGGGCGTTGCCCGCCGTGAGGCCGAGGGGGGTCGACATGTCCGTCAGGAGCGCCACTGTCTTCACGCCGTGGTCGGTGCCCAGGCCGACCATCGTCGACGCCAGTTCCCGCGCGTCCTCGATCGTCTTCATGAAGGCGCCGGAGCCGACCTTCACGTCCAGGACCAGGGAGCCCGTGCCCTCCGCGATCTTCTTGGACATGATCGAGGAGGCGATGAGGGGGATCGCCTCGACGGTTCCCGTCACGTCGCGCAGGGCGTACAGCTTCTTGTCGGCCGGGGCCAGGCCGTCGCCCGCCGCGCAGATGACCGCGCCGGTGGTGTCGAGGACGTGCAGCATCTCCTCGTTGGAGAGCAGCGCGCGCCAGCCGGGGATCGACTCCAGCTTGTCCAGGGTGCCGCCGGTGTGGCCGAGGCCGCGGCCGGAGAGCTGGGGCACGGCCGCGCCACAGGCCGCCACCAGGGGGGCCAGCGGCAGCGTGATCTTGTCGCCGACGCCGCCCGTGGAGTGCTTGTCCGCCGTCGGCAGGGAGAGGGACGAGAAGTTCATGCGCTCGCCGGACGCGATCATCGCGGCGGTCCAGCGGGAGATCTCGCGGCGGTTCATGCCGTTGAGGAGGATGGCCATGTTCAGCGCGGCCATCTGGTAGTCGGCGACCTCGCCGCGGGTGTACGCGTCGATGACCCAGTCGATCTGCTCGTCGCTGAGCTCACCGCGGTCCCGCTTGGTGCGGATGACGGAGATGGCGTCCATGGCCATGGATTTCCTTCCGGACGTTCACAGAAATCGCGCGGCCCCCCTGACCGGTTCCGATCCAGAGGGGCCGCACGGGAGTTACTTGGAGGTGAGGTGCCCCGGCCCGAAGGCCTGCGGCAGCATCTCCGACAGCGGCAGGATTCCCGCCGGTGTCTCCAGCAGCAGGTCGGGGCCGCCGAACTCGTACAGCAGTTGCCGGCAGCGGCCGCACGGGACGAGGACCTCGCCCCGGCCGTCGACGCAGGTGAAGTGCGTCAGGCGGCCGCCCCCGGTGCGCTGCAACTCGGAGACCAGCCCGCACTCGGCGCACAGGCCCAGGCCGTAGCTGGCGTTCTCGACGTTGCAGCCGGTGACCGTGCGGCCGTCGTCGACGAGGGCCGCGACGCCGACCGGGTAGCCCGAGTAGGGGGCGTACGCGTGGCTCATCGCCTCGCGTGCCAGCTCCCTCAGGGACTCCCAGTCGAAATCGGCGGAGACGGTCACTTGCCTTGGCCCTTCCGGTACGGCAAGCCGTCCGCCTTCGGCATCCTCAGGCGCTGCGCGGACAGCGACAGGACGAGGAGGGTGATGACGTACGGGCTGGCGGTCACGACCTGGTTCGGGACGTCGTCGGTGGTGGCGTACCAGACGAACATCAGGGCCGAGATCGCGGCGGTGATGGCGGCGGGGACGTACTTCTTCTTCCAGACGAGGTACGCGACGCCGAACACCAGCAGGATCGCGAGCAGCAGGATCAGCGCGTGGACGTTGGTGGTGCCGCCGCGCAGCTTGAGGCTGTCGGTGTAGCCGAACAGGCCCGCGCCGAGGGCGAGTCCGCCCGGCATCCAGTTACCGAAGATCATCGCGGCGAGACCGATGTAGCCGCGGCCGGCCGTCTGGCCGTCGAGGTACACGTTGGACGAGACGATCGACAGGAAGGCACCGCCGAGGCCGGCGAAGCCGCCGGAGACGATCACGGCGATGTACTTGTACTTGTAGACGTTGACGCCGAGGGACTCCGCCGCGATCGGGTTCTCGCCGCAGGAGCGCAGCCGCAGTCCGAACGAGGTGCGCCACAGCACGTACCAGGTGGCGGGTACGAGGGCGACGGCGACGACGGTGAGCGGCGACAGGTCGGTGATCAGACCGCCGACGAGGCCGGCGATGTCGGAGACCAGGAACCAGTGCTTCTGGTTGAGGGTCTCCAGCCAGCTGGACAGCCCGGGGATGTCGAAGGTGCCGAGCGAGTCGATCGGCGGGGACTGCTTGGAGGAGCCCTGCGGGGCGTCCTCGAAGGTGAACTTCGACAGATAGCGGGTGGTGCCGAGGGCCAGGATGTTCAGGGCCACACCGGAGACGATGTGGTTGACGTTGAAGGTGACCGTGGCGATGGCGTGCAGGACGGCGCCGAGCGCGCCGCCGATGATGCCGACGACGACGCCGGTCCACGGGCCCCACTGGTAGCCGGCCCAGGCGCCGAACCAGGTGCCGAGGATCATCATGCCCTCGAGGCCGATGTTGACGACGCCCGCCCGCTCGGCCCAGAGACCGCCGAGGCCGGCGAGGCCGATCGGGACGGCCGCGCGCAGGGCGGTGGACATCTGGCCGGTGGAGGTGATGCCGTCCGCGCCGGTGATGAGGCGGACGATGGACGTCAGGATCAGGACGCCCGAGATGATCAGGAGGAGGACGGGCAGCGACATGCGGCGGCCGCCCTTGCCGGGCTGCTTCGCCGGTGCCTTGGCGATGGTCGCGGTGCTCATCAGACCGCCACCTCCTTCTTGGTGTTCTGGGCGGCGGCCGCGGCGAGTTCCTCACCGACGCGCTTCTGCTGCCGGCGCAGGCCCCAGGTGCGGACGACCTCGTAGGAGATGACGACCGCGAACACGATCAGGCCCTGCATGATCGTGGCGATCTCCTTCTCGTACGGCTCGGGAGTCGCGTAGTCGAGAGCGGGGGACGCCTTGTCGAGGAAGGCCCACAGCAGGGCGGCGAGCGCGATGCCGCCGGGGTTGTTGCGGCCCAGCAGGGCGATGCCGATCGCGGTGAAGCCGAGGCCGGCCGGGAAGCTGAGGCTGTACGTGTGGACGTCGCCGAGGAGCAGCGGCAGACCGGAGATGCCGGCGACGGCGCCGGAGATCAGCATCGCGGTGAGGACCATGCGCTTGGCGTTGACGCCGGAGGCCGCGGCGGCGGTCTCGGAGGCGCCGGTGGCGCGCAGGTCGAAGCCGAAGCGGGTGCGGTTGAGGACGAACCAGTAGCCGATGCCCATGGCGATGGCGAGGAAGACCAGGCCGTAGATCTCGCCGACGTCGGAGCCGAGGTCGATGCCGGGGACCCAGCCGGACTCCTTCATCACACCGGTGGTGACGTTGTCGCCGAGCGGGACGCCCCAGTTGTCGGTGAGGGTGAGGTAGCCGATGAGGCTGGTGGCGATCGAGTTCAGCATGATCGTCGCGACGACCTCGCTGACGCCCCGGGTGACCTTCAGGACGCCCGCGATACCGGCCCACATGGCGCCGGTGAGCGCGCCGACCAGGAGCAGCAGCGGCACCTGGAGGGCGGCCGGCAGCGCCACATGGGCGCCGACCACGGCGGTCATCATGGCGCCGAGGCGGTACTGGCCGTCGACGCCGATGTTGAAGAGGTTCATGCGGAAGCCGAGGGCGACCGCGAGGGCGGCGATGTAGTACAACGACGCCTGGTTGATGATCAGGACCTGGACGTCGGAATAGCCGGCCTGCTCGATCATCAGCCGGTAGGGCTCGATCGGGCTCTTGCCGGAGGCGATCAGCACGACCGAGGTCAGCAGGATCGCCGCGACGAGCGCCAGGGCCGGACCGGCCACGGCGAGGAGCAGGCGCTCCTTGTCGAACTTCTTCATCGGGCCTCGTCCTCCGGGGCGGATTCGGCGGCTGCTTCCGCGCCGTTCTCTACGTGCTCAAGGTGTCCGGATGCGGCACCGGTCATCGCGGAGCCGAGTTCCTCCGGGGTGATCGTCGCGGGGTTGGCGTCGGCGACCAGCCTGCCGTCGTAGATCACCCGCAGGGTGTCCGACAGGCCGATGAGCTCGTCCAGGTCGGCGGAGATCAGCAGCACCGCCAGGCCCTCGCGGCGGGCGTCGCGGATGCGGTCCCAGATCTGGGCCTGTGCGCCGACGTCCACACCGCGGGTGGGGTGGGCGGCGATCAGGAACTTCGGGTCGTGGCTCATCTCGCGGCCGACGATCAGCTTCTGCTGGTTGCCGCCGGACAGGGAGGCGGCGGTGACGTCGATGCCGGGGGTGCGGACGTCGTACTCCTCGACGATCCGGCGGGTGTCGGCCTGGGCGCCCTTGGGGTTGAGCCAGACGCCCTTGGCGTTGGGGGCCTCGGTGACATGGCCGAGGATGCGGTTCTCCCAGAGGGGGGCCTCCAGGAGCAGGCCCTGGCGGTGGCGGTCCTCGGGGATGTAGCCGACGCCGGACTCGCGGCGCTTGCGGGTGGGCCAGGGGGTGATGTCCTCGCCGAGGAAGGCGATGCTGCCGGAGTCGGCGTTCTTGGTGCCGATCAGCGCGTCGATGAGCTCGGTCTGGCCGTTGCCCTCGACACCGGCGATGCCCATGACCTCACCGGCGTGGATGGTGAAGGTGACGTCGTCGAGGACCTTCTTGATCTCGCCGCCGGCTTCGACGAGGGAGCCGGGGCCGACGGGCTCGGCCTCGACGCCCATGGAGGCGCCGCCGCTGGCGTAGACGGTGAGGCCCTTGACCTCGATGACGGCCTTGTCGGTGACGGTCGACTCGGCGGTCTCGGGGGTGGGCAGTTCGCTGCCGACCATCATCTCGGCGAGCTGACGCGGGGTGGTCTCGGAGGGGACGGCCGTGCCCACGGTGGTGCCGCGCCGGATGACGGTGATGTCGTCGGCGACGGACAGCACCTCGCCCAGCTTGTGCGAGATGAAGATGACCGACAGGCCCTCGGACTTGAGCTCGCGCAGGTTGTCGAAGAGCGCGTCGACCTCCTGCGGCACGAGGACCGCGGTGGGCTCGTCGAGGATCAGGGTGCTGGCGCCCCGGTAGAGGACCTTGAGGATCTCGACGCGCTGGCGCTCGGCGACACCGAGGTCCTCGACGAGGACGTCGGGGCGCACGTTGAGCCCGTAGCGGTCGGAGATCTCCTTGATCTTCTTGCGGGCGCCGCCGCCGATGCCGTACAGCTTCTCGCTGCCCAGGACCACGTTCTCCAGGACGGTGAGGTTGTCGGCGAGCATGAAGTGCTGGTGGACCATGCCGATGCCGCGGGAGATGGCGTCGGCGGGGCTGCCGAAGGTCACCTGCGTGCCCGCGACCGCGATGGTGCCCTCGTCCGGCTTCTGCATGCCGTAGAGGATCTTCATCAGGGTCGACTTGCCGGCGCCGTTCTCGCCGACGAGGGCGTGGACGGTGCCCTTTCGTACCGTCAGGTGGATGTCGTGGTTGGCGACGACACCCGGGAACCGCTTGGTGATCCCCGCCAGCTCGACGGCGATCGTCGACTGATCGGTGAGCGGAGGGCTGCTGGTCGCGTCGATGGCGCACTCTCCTTGTGGAAGGGGCCACTCTACGCGCGTAGCGCCCCTGCTTTAAATAGTGCCCGGACCTGATCGTCCATTTTCGGCCAACGATCCGTTCCGAGCATTCTGCCGCGCGAACGGGGCGCGGAGAGCCATGGTCTCCGCACCCCGTTCCGCGGCCGTAACGCTGCCATTACAGCGCTTATTTGGCCAAGGCCTGTGACCGGGTGGGGTCAGGAGGTCTTCACCTTGATGGAGCCGTCCTTGATGCCCGCGACGGCCTTCTCGATCGCGGCCTGGGTGTCCTTGTTGTCCGCGAAGACCGGGTTGGAGTTCGACAGGCTCACGCCGCCGTTGGAGAGGCTGCCGCGGATGACGCCGGTCTCCGGCTTGCCGTCCTCGACGGACTTGGCCAGGTCGTAGACCGCGCCCTCGACGTTCTTCATGGCGGAGGTCAGGATCGAGGCCTTGTAGGCCTTGAGCGCGTCCTGCTTGTACTGGTCGGAGTCGACGCCGATCGCCCAGATCTTGTGGGCGTTGGCGGCCTTGATGACGCCCTGGCCGGACAGACCGGCGGCGGCGTAGACGACGTCCGCCTTGTCGTCGATCTGGCCCTCGGCGGCGGCCTCGCCCTTGTCCGGGCTGGAGAAGCCACCCTCGGCGGCGGTCTCGGTCAGGTACTGCGACTTGACCGTGACGCCCTTCTTGGTGTCCTCGACGCCCTGCTTGAAGCCGGCCTCGAACTTGTGGATCAGCGGCACGTCCACACCGCCGATGAAGCCGACCACGTTGGTCTTGGTGGTCTTGGCGGCGGCGACGCCGGCCAGGTAGGAGGCCTGCTCCTCGGAGAAGACGAGGTCGGCGACGTTGTCGGCCTTGATCTGCTCGTCGTCGACGACGCCGAAGGTGGTCTTCGGGTACTTGGCCGCGACCTCCTTGACGGCGGGCGCGTAGGCGAAGCCGACACCGATGACCGGGTTGTAGCCCTGCTTGGCCAGGTTCTCCAGGCGCTGAGCCTTGTCCGCGTCCGACTCGCCGTCCTGCGGCTCGACGGCGTTGGACTTGTAACCGAACTCCTTGTCGGCCTTCTCCATGCCGGCGGTCGCGGCGTCGTTGAAGGACTGGTCGCCCTTGCCGCCGACGTCGTACGCCAGGGCGAGGCCCAGGTTCTTGCTGTCGCTGTTCGACGACTCGCTGGACGAGCTGCCGCACGCGGACGCGGTCAGGGCAAGGGCTGCGGTTGCAACGCCTGCAACCGTGATACGGGACACCCGGCGCATGGAACGAGACTCCTTTGTGCAAGCGCCCAAACCAGGCGCTGGTTCCGCCGCAGCGTAACGCGCGTAGACCAGACGGAAAACCCCTTCTGTCCGGTCCGTTATCGAGCTGTGGCCACAGATGCAACACAGACTACGGACAGCAGTACGCCCCTTGCGGGAGGCAAGGGGCGGGCGTCGAATTCGCGCCGTCCGCCCGAAGGGCGGGCCCTGCCGAGCCTGGTGCGTGCGATCGCAAGGCGCCGGGGCGTCCTCGTGGCGGAGCCACGTGGGCGGTCCGGCAACGCGGCGAGCGTGCGTGCCAGGCTCGGCGGGGCAGGCGGGAATTCGACGCCCGCCCCTTCAGGGGCGTATGAGCTGCAAGGGCGCCCGGGCGGGCGTATCCGGGGGTCCCAGTGGGGCCTTAGTCGGTGGTCTTGACCGTGACCTTGCCGTCGATGATGTCCTGCTTGGCCTTGTCCACGGCCGCGACGACATCCGTCATGGCCTTGTACTTCGGGTTGGAGTCGGCGAAGCCGACGCCGCCGGACTTCAGGTCGCCGCGCTGGACGCCGGTGAGGGGCTTGCCCTCGTAGACGGACTTGGCGAGGTCGTAGACCGCGCCGCCGACGTTCTTGAGGGCCGAGCCGAGGATGTAGTCCTTGTAGCTCTTCAGCGCGCTCTGGTTGTACTGGTCGGAGTCCACGCCGATGGCCCACACCTTCTTGGAGGCGGCCTCGGAGATCACGCCCTGGCCGGAGAGACCGGCGGCGTGGTAGATGACGTCGGCGCCCTTCTCGATCTGGCCGCTGGCCGCCGCCTTGCCCTTGTCAGGGCTGGAGAAACCGCCCTCGGCCGGGGTCTCGGTCAGGTACTGCGACTCGATCTTGATCTTCGGGTCGACGGACTGGACGCCCTGCTTGAAGCCCGCGCCGAACTTGTGGATCAGCGGGATGTCCACGCCGCCGATGAAGCCGACGTGCTTGGCCTTGGAGGCCTTGGCGGCGGCGACGCCCGCGAGGTAGGAGGCCTGCTCCTCGGAGAAGACCATGTCGGCGACGTTGGCGGCCTTGACCTGCTCGTCGTCGATGACGCCGAACGTGATCTTCGGGTACTTCGCGGCGACCTCCTTCACCGCCGGCGCGTAGATGTAACCGACGCCGATGATGGGGTTGTAGCCGGCCTTGGCGAGCTGCTCCAGGCGCTGGACCTTGTCCGCGTCGGACTCGCCGTCCTGCGGCTCGATGTCCCGGCCGCCGATCTTGAATTCCTTCTCGGCCTTCTCGAAGCCGGCGTAGGCGGCGTCGTTGAAGGACTGGTCGCCCTTGCCGCCGATGTCGTACGCGAGCCCGATGCCCTTGCCCGAGTACTTGCCGTCCGCCGAGGTGGACGCCTTGTCACTGTCGGCCTTGGTGCTGGACTCGCCGCACCCGACAGCCGTGAGGGCGATGACCGACGCGGCCACCACTGCTTGAGAGAACCTGGTCCTCCGAGATATCCGACGCACAGCAAGCACCCCTTCATCCCCACGGCACCGTCCTACGGCCCCGCATCCCCAATGTGCCGCCAACGGTGGCGATTTCGGCGCACAGTAACGCGCGTAGAAGGGGAGGGGAACGGGGTTTCTCGTGGCCGTTATCGAACCGTGCCGACATCGGGTTACGTTCGCGAGAACCCGGTTACGCACGGGTGACACAAGGGGACGAAGGGGCACCAAAGGTGATGTCGGACCGGTGCCCCTTCACAAGATCTTTCCGCTACGGCGTGGTTCGTGCACGGCCTCAGGAGGCGCCGTCGAGCAGCGCGGCCGCGGTGAACATCTCCACGCCCACCGTGATGGCCGACTCGTCGGCGTCGAAGTCGCCCTGGTGGAGGTCGCGGACGGTCCGCTCGCCGGGGGTGCGGACGCCGAGGCGGGCCATGGCGCCCGGGACGTGCTCCAGGTACCAGGAGAAGTCCTCGCCGCCGAGGCTCTGCTCGGTGCCCTCGACGGACTGCGCCCCGCGCCGCGCGCTCATGGCGTCCCGCAGCAGCTCGGTGACCTCGGGGTCGTTGACGACGGGCGGGACGCCCCGGACGTAGTTGATCTCGGACTTGGCGCGGTGCAGATTGGCGATCTCGTCGATCGCGGCGACGACGATGTCGGGCGCCTGCCGCCAGGCGTCCAGGTCCAGGCAGCGCACGGTTCCGGACAGCTCGGCGTGCTGCGGGATGACGTTGGGCGCGTGGCCGGATTCGATGCGTCCCCAGGTCAGGGCGAGTCCGCTACGGCTGTCGACGCGCCGGGCGACCACGGCCGGCACGTCGACGACGACGCGGGCGGCGGCGGTGACCAGGTCGGTGGTGAGGTGCGGCCGGGCAGTGTGGCCGCCGGGGCCGTCCAGGGAGACCTCCAGCCGGTCGCAGGCCGAGGTGATGGCGCCGGTGCGCAGACCGATCCGCCCGGCGTCGACCCTCGGGTCGCAGTGCACGGCGATGATCTTGCCGACCCCGTCGAGGACGCCGCACTCGATGGCGTCGGCGGCGCCGCCGGGGAGCACCTCCTCGGCGGGCTGGAAGAGCAGCCGCACGGGCCGGGGCAGCCGGCCCTGCCGGTGCAGATCGGCGAGGACGAGTCCGGCGCCGAGCACCACGGTCGTGTGCACGTCGTGCCCGCACGCGTGCGCCCGGTCGGGCACGGTGGAGCGGTACGCGCACTCACTCTTCGTGTCCGGAATGGGCAGGGCGTCGATGTCGGCACGGAGCGCGAGCATCGGCTTGCCGCCGTCCCACTCACCGATGTCACAGATGAGCCCGGTGCCTACGGGGAGGACCCGGGGGTGCAGCCCGGCCTTCTCGAGCCGCGCCTTGATGGCCGCGGTCGTGCGGAACTCCTGATTGCCGAGTTCGGGGTGCATGTGCAAGTCGCGTCGGAACGCGACGAGTTCGGCACGCAGGCTCTCGGGCAGCGTGCCGGGAAGCACGGCTTCCCCGACTGGTTCGGCCTCGGACTCTTGGGACATCAATTGCTTCACCCTCTGAAGGGTAGGACGCCCGGGTGGCCAACTGACCCTCGATCAACAAAAGTTCAACCCGTTAGGGGAAGAAAATCTGGCCGCTGGGCGCATACGTATCGGCTTGGATGGGTAAACTCGCCCGGCTTTCCGGCCGGATGGATCTTGGCGATCCGCGTCGATCGCCGTCGGTCCACGGAGCGTGACCGGCGGCTGACCTGCGAATGCCTTGATCGAAGGCTTTCCGGCCACATCCGTCACTCACCCACTCCTCCTGGGATACCACGTCGCGACCCCGCCCCGTCGGCCTTGTTCACCTGTCGGGACCGCATCACGCCAGGAATCCACCCTGCCTCCACCGAGACGCTTGTTCCGGTCCCGGAATCATCACCGCCGCGCGACGTTTCCGCCACGCGGGGTGACGATCCGGTGGGACCGGGGCACGCTCCGGGCATGACGATCACGACGGCGCCCCCTCTGGCGGACGGCTGGCAGGCGTGCGGCTGCGGCGAGGAGAAGATCCCGGGCCTGCTGGCGAGGATCGGCTTCTACGGCACGGTGGGTCTGGGCCTGGCGACGCTGGTCCTGATGATCGCGGCGGGGTGGGTGCTGGGGGCGGTGGTGTGGCTGGTACGACGGAGGCGGGACCGGTCCGTGCCGGACGAGGAGCGCGGCCCGGCTGGGCTGGCGGGGTTCACCTGGACGGCGGACGGGGAGGGCGCTCCGTCGGTCACAGCTCCACCCACTCCCCCAGCTCGGTGAACGACCCGGTCCGGACGAAGCTCTGCACGACATCCCACGCGTGGTCGGCACCCATGACGAAGTACCCCGTGAAGATCGCCAGTTCGTCCAGGACCGGGACCTCGACCGTCTCTCCCCACGGCACGGTGCCGTCCCCGACGAGCAGGGACACGGTCTCCTCGTCGGTGAAGAGGTGCACGACCGCGTGCCCGGCCCGGAAGGCCAAGGTCAGACAGGGGTACGTACCGCCGCCCGGCGGGCCCACTTCCAGATGTCCCTGACCGCGGGAACGCAGCCGGCTGAAGTCGTCCATCCGCGCCGCCTCTCCCGCACCGCATCCTTCCCGAACAGGCCCCATCATCTTCACCCCTCTGTCGTGGCCCGTCGCTAGGGTGCCCCCATGACCGCCGAGCTCCCCGATTTCATACGGGCCACCAGTGCCGCGTACGACACGATCGCCGACGACTATGCCGAGCAGTGTGCGGACTGGTCCGGCATCCACACCTTTGACCGGGCCCTGATCAGTGGATTCGCGGAGTTGGTGAAGGAGCGGGGGCGGGAGCCGGTCGCCGATGTGGGGAGTGGGCCGGGGGTGGTGACCGCCCGGCTGCACGCGCTCGGGGTGCCGGTGTTCGGGATCGATGTCTCGTCGCGGATGGTGGCGAAGGCCCGGAAGACCTATCCCGAGCTCCGGTTCCATCTCGGGTCCATGACGGCCCTCGACCTGCCGGACGGCACGCTCGGCGGGATCGCCGCGCTGTACTCGGTCATTCATGTGCCGGATGATCAACTCCCCGGGGTGTTCCAGGAGTTCCGGCGCGTCCTCGCGCCCGGCGGGTATCTGCTGCTCGCCTTCCAGTACGACGAGGAGAGCGATCACCTGCATCTCGACGAGCGGTTCGGGCATTCCATCTCGCTCGACTACTACTGGCGCAGGCCGGAGGACGTCGTCGAGCTGCTCACCGCCGCCGGGCTCCAGCTGCACAGCCGTACCGTGCGCGAGCCCCAGGGGCAGGAGAAGTACCGGAAGGCCTACGTCCTCGCCCGCAAGGACGGCTAGGTCCTCACCGGCGTCAGACCGCCGCCACCGCCGACAGTCTCGTCACGTCCCTCGCCGTTCCCGTCACGCCGGACAGGAAGCCCTGCGCCCGCGGTGAGGCGTTCTCCGTCAGCCACGCCGGGTCGATGTCGCAGACCGCGACCTTGACCTCTGTGCCGGAGAGCGCCAGCGGGAGCGTGTGGACCACGGTGGACGGGAAGCTGAGGATCGTACGGCCGATCGGGCCCCTGCGGGCGATCAGCTCCAGGGGGAGGTCCGGGCGGACCACCTCGAGACCCGTCTCCACCGCCAGCCGGTGCAGCTTCTCCGCGCTCTCGCGGCGGTGGGCGAAGTAGCGGGTGGTGCCGTGCGTCTTGGACAGCAGCTTCACCGCCTCCAGATACGCGTCGCCGTCCACGACGCCCGTCTCCACCAGCGACGTACCGACCATGTCGGCACCCTTGGTGATACGGGGCGGGCCGAAGCGGGAGCGGGTCCAGGCGAAGGTGTTGGCGACCACCGTCACGCCCTCCGGCTTCTCCTGCATCGGCATCGAGGAGAAGATCTCGACCCGGCGGTCGCCGGACGGCGTGAGGCGTTTGCGGGCCACCGACGACACCGGGGCGAACACCAGGTCGCGGGGGCCCGGGCGGCCGCCCTTGCGGTGCCAGCGCACCAGGCGTTCGCCGCGGGCCAGCTGGGCCACGAACTCCATCGTGGCCGTGCCGTCGTCGACCACCACCAGCTCGCCGGCCCGGGTGATCGTCAGCAGCAGTTGTACGTAGCGCGAGAACGGGTCGCCCAGGACGACCCGGTCGGCCTTGCGGAGCCTGCCCGCGAGGCCGCCGATCGTCTGGAAGGGGGCCGCGGGACCGCCCCGGGCCTCCTCCCAGCGGACCTCGTGCCCCTCCTCGCGGGCCAGCTCCGCCATGCGGCGCAGCTGGCCCCGGGTCATCGGGTCGGTCGGGGACAGGACGACGAGGGTGAGCCCCGCGCCCAGGGCATCGCCCGAGGCAAGCTCGTGCGCATGCGCCCACTCCAGCACGTTCAGCAGCTGTACCGGGCTCTCGACGAACGCGAGAGTGTGGGGGCCGGCTGACCCGGCGCGGCGGCTCATCTACGTACGACCGTCCCGTCGTAAGGGAATCAGGGGGATCAAGCAGTCAGGTGCGTCAGACCGCGACCGGCTCGCCCGCCGCCGCGGCGATCTCCGCCTCGGCCACGACACCGGTGACGCGGCGCAGCTTCTTCATCGGGCCGAGCTCGGAGTCGTAGACCTTCTTGACGCCGTCGCCGAGGGAGGCCTCGATCGTGCGGATGTCGCGGACCAGGCGCTGGAGACCCTGCGGCTCGACGGAGGCGGCCTGGTCGGAGCCCCACATGGCGCGGTCGAGGGTGATGTGGCGCTCGACGAAGGTGGCGCCCAGGGCGACCGCGGCCAGCGTGGTCTGGAGACCCGTCTCGTGGCCGGAGTAGCCGATCGGGACGTTCGGGTACTCCTCCTGGAGCGTGTTGATCACGCGCAGGTTGAGCTCCTCGGCCTTGGCCGGGTAGGTCGAAGTGGCGTGGCAGAGCAGGATGTTGTCGCTGCCCAGGACCTCGACCGCGTGGCGGATCTGCTTCGGCGTCGACATGCCGGACGACAGGATGATCGTGCGGCCGGTGGCGCGCAGCGCCTTCAGGAGCTCGTCGTCGGTGAGGGACGCGGAGGCCACCTTGTGGGCGGGGACGTCGAACTTCTCCAGGAAGGCGACGGCCTCGGTGTCCCACGGGGAGGCGAACCAGGCGATGCCCTTCTCCTTGCAGTACTCGTCGATCTGACGGTACTCGTCCTCGCCGAACTCCACGCGGTGGCGGTAGTCGATGTAGGTCATCCGGCCCCAGGGGGTGTCGCGCTCGATGTCCCACTGGTCGCGCGGGGTGCAGATCTCGGGGGTGCGCTTCTGGAACTTCACGGCGTCACAGCCGGCCTCGGCGGCCACGTCGATGAGCTTGAAGGCGTTCTCCAGCTCGCCGTTGTGGTTGATGCCGATCTCGCCGCAGATGTAGACGGGCTGGCCGGGTCCTGCGATGCGCTCGGTACCGAAGGTGCGAAGACGGGAGTTGACAGACATGGCAGACAATTTCCTTACTTGGTGAGGGAGTCGAGAGAGGGGCCGAGGATCCAGCTGGCGATCTCTCGGATCGCGCCGTCGCCACCGGGGAGGGTGGTGACCGCACGGGCGGCGCCGCGTACCACGTCGTGGGCGCTCGCGACCGCCACGGGCCAGCCCACGAGGGCGAAGCACGGGAGGTCGTTGACGTCGTTGCCGACGTAGAGCACGCGCTCGGGCGCGATGCCCTGCTCCTCGCACCACTGCTTGAGGGCGAGGTCCTTCCGGTCGATGCCGTGCAGCACGGGGAGCTGAAGCTTCCGTGCGCGGGCGGCGACGACCGGGTTCTGCTCCGTGGAGAGGATCAGCATCTTCAGACCCGACTTGCGCAGGGCCGCGATGCCGAGTCCGTCCCCGCGGTGCACGGAGACGAACTCCTTTCCATCGGCGTCGATCAGCACCCGGTCGTCTGTCTGGGTGCCGTCGAAGTCCAGTACGACCGCGTCGACGTCCGCGAAGGACGGCAGGGCGCCGGGGCGGTCCGCGTCGAACAGGGGCGCCAGCGCCCGTGCCCGCGCGAGGTCATGCGGGTCGTCGATCTCCAACACCCGTGCCGGGTCGGTCCGTACGAGCTCGGTACGGCCGAAGAAGCGGTGCTGGTGCTTGCGGAAGCCGGCCGCGTCCATCGCGTAGGCGGCGCCGGTCTCCAGGAGGTCCTGGGGGCGGTCCTGACGGCGGGGGCGGTACGACTTGTCGTGGTTGACGCCGTAACCGCCCTCGTCGGACGTCGAGTCGACGTCGTCGCGCCAGATGAAGCCGTGGAAGGGGGCGACGGTCACCGCGGTGTCGGCCCCGCCCTCGACGACCGCCGCCGCGACCGCCTCGACGTCCTCACGGACGATGAAGGGGCTGGTGCACTGCACGAGCATCACCACGTCGACGGCCGCGCCGTGCAGCGCCTCGTGGGTGTCCATGGCGTGCAGCACGGCCGCCTCGGAGGTCGCCGTGTCCCCGGCGATGGCGGCGGGCCGCAGCACGACCTCGGCGCCGGCCTCACGGGCCGCGGCGGCGATGGCCTGGTCGTCGGTGGAGACGACGACGTCCGTCACGAGCCGGGTCGCCCGGCACTCCCGCACGGCCCGCGCCACGAGCGGCACACCGCCGACGGGGGCGAGGTTCTTGGCAGGCACACCCTTTGAGCCGCCGCGCGCGGGGATGACCGCAAGAACGCGGCGTACCGACGGATTGGACATGGCTTGCACTCCTAGCGCAGGGGTAGAGAGGGGGCCGGCGAAGCCGCCCCCTGGGGGCGCGGGGAACTGCGCGACCAGCCCAGACGGCGCGGCAGCCGGGATACGAGCCGAGGAGGCACTCACAGCTCCCCCATCCGCCGAATGACAGGAGCCACCCGCTGCACCCCGTGCCGGTAGGCACCCCGAGCCGCGCGGCGCACGATCTGCCGAACCGGACCGGGCTCCCTATCCGCAGCGGGAGCGCCGGGCAGCGGACTGCCGTCGGGGCCGAGGTGATGACGGGCCAGAATCCCCGGCAGATATCCGGGCGCGGTCGCCGGCGTGTAGTACGGCGTCAGCGGCGGCAGCGCCCCGGCCAGCAGCTTGGCGATCCGCTCGCGCGCCGCGTCGAACGCCGTGGCGTACGAACCGTCCGCCACGACCCCCTGCCGGGCCACCCACTCCGGGTCCGGCGACGGCCGGTGGCCCTCGTCGAGCTGGTCCCAGGAGGCCAGGCACCCCGAGCCCACGAAGTGGTGGTTGCCGAGGACCTCGCGCACGCCCAGGTCGGTGAGGACGACCGTCGGGATGCGCCGGTGCAGCGACTCCAGCGCGGCCGTCGAACTGATGGTGACCAGCAGATCGGTCCGGTCCAGAACTTCGCCCATGTTCCCGTACACCAGACGGAAGTTGGGCGGCGGATCCAGCCGCTGGACCAGCTTCTGGTACGGCTGCTCCTCGATGTGCGTGGTGTGCTCCCCCGGCTTGGAGCGCAGCTTCAGCAGCACCTCGCGCTCGGGGTGCAACCGGGCGTGCCTGATCAGCCGGTTGAGCAGATAGGTACGGTCCTTGCGGCTGTCCGGCACAGAGGGCTGGACGGCGAACACCACGGTGTAGGGGTCGTGTTCACCTTCGTACGCGGCACCGCCCAGGAACGGCAGCGCCACCTCCGTCACCGCCGAGGCGTCGGCGCCGACCCCCTCGTACACGGACCGGAAACGCTCCGCGTCCTGACGGGAGTTGGCCAGCACCAGATCGGCGCCGTGCCGCAGCAGCAGGCCGTCCGCGAGCTTCTCGTAGACGACGCCGACATAGCCGGTGACGACGACGGGGCGATCGGCACGCCCCTCCCACACCCGCTTCAGGCCGTGCAGCATCGCCTGCACGCCCCCGCCCACGAGGGCGAGCACGACGATGTCGTACGAGTCCTCGGCCATCGCCCGCAGGAACTCCACCGACGTCACCTCGCGCAGCGACTCGGCCTCGACCCCGACCTCCGCGAGCTGGCGCGGGGTGGGCGTGGCGCGGCCGCGCAGCAGGAAGCCGCTCAGGCTGAGGGCCTCTTGCGCGTCGTCACGCGGTGCGATGCGATGGGCGGTCAGCGCACCCCATTTCCAGCGGGTGTCGGAGTCCGCGAGGACCGCGATTCGCAGCGGCGTCGTTGAAGTTGCTGGCGTACTTGCTGGCACGTCGAAGACGCTAGGAAGCAATTCCTAGGTATGGCCCAACCGCGAATCAACGAAAAGTTAACAACAGCCCACCGAGAGCCGAACTGGCCCGCCAAAGCCCCGGAAGTACAAGGGATGCACCATTCCGACACATCGAGTTCACCCTCCGTACCATCGGCGTCAAGTTGCCCTGTCGGACGGCCTTCTAGCGTTTCTCGGGTGCCAAAGCTTTCCGTGATCGTGCCGTTCTACAACGTGCAGCAATACGCCCCGGACACCCTCAGAAGTCTGCGGCTCAACGCCCGGAGCGACTTCGAGTTCATCCTCGTCGACGACAAATCGAAGGATGAAACGCCCGCCATTCTCGAACGGGCGGCCGAGTCGCTTTCGGATGTCGCGCAGGTGAGATATATCCGCCATGAGACGAACGGGGGTCTCGCCACCGCCCGCAACACCGGTCTCGACGCGGCGACCGGCGAGTACCTGACCTTCCTGGACGGCGACGACTGGCTCGCGCCGGGCTACTTCGCCGAGCTGGTGGCCGCCATCGAGGGGCTGGGCTGCGACTTCGTACGGACCGACCATGTGCAGGCGACCGCCCGCGCCCGGTCCGTGCACCGCGCCCCGGTCGGGCTGCGCGGTGAGGTGCTGAACCCGCGCGACGCGATCCTGCCCGCCGACCGGACGACGTCCGTGGACTACGCGTTCGCGTGGGCGGGGGCGTACCACCGGCGGCTCCTCGACAAGGGGCTGCTGCACTTCACGGACGGGCTGCGGACCGCCGAGGACCGGCCCTGGATCTGGAAGCTGCACCGCGAGGCCGAGTCCTTCGCCGTGGTGAACCTGCTGGGCGTGTTCTACCGGCGCGGGGTGGCGTCCTCGCTCACGCAGATCGGCGACGCCCGCCAGCTGGACTTCATCCGCGCCTTCGACCAGGTCATCGAGGAGACGGCCGCCGACCGGGACGCGGACAGGCTGCTCCCCAAGGCCGTGCGTACGTACTGCGCGATCATCGCCCACCATCTCTCCGACGAGGCCAAGTGGGAGCCGGCCGTCGCCAAGGAGCTGCGGGCGCGCAGTGCGGCGGCGATCAAGCGGATGCCGCAGGACATGCTCGGCGAGGTACTCGACACCATGGACCTGCGCCGTTCCGCCAAGCTGCGGCGGCTGCGGCGCAGGATCAGCACAGCGAAGGCGGCTGCCTGAGATGCCCACGACCCAGATCTTCTGCGCCTCCACGCTGTACGGGGCGGCCACGCTGGCCGCCGCCGTCGACTCCGACCTCTTCGACGAGGCCGAGCGCCGGGTGCTGCTGGTGTTCAACAACTCGGCGACCCCGGAGACCACGCTCCCGCTCGACCGGATGCCCGGCTTCGAGCCGCTGCGCGCCCACTTCGACGCGGTGCTGTCCTGGAACGAGGCCATCCACCCGTTCCACCCCGGCGCCTGGGCCCCGCGCGCCGACGACGTCCCGCTCTTCGAGCGCTATCTGCGGCTGCTGTGGGGGCTCGGGGACGACCGGGTGGAGCTGGTCCTGGAGTCCATCCAGGTCACCCCGGCGCTGACCGTGGCCCAGCTGTTCACCGGCGCCCCCGTGCACGTCTACGCGGACGGCCTGATGAGCTACGGCCCGACCCGCAACAAGCTCGACCCGCTGGTCGGCACGCGCGTCCGCCGGCTGCTCCACCTGGACCTGGTGCCGGGCCTCACGCCCCTGCTGCTCACCGAGTTCGACGTGCCCGCCCAGGTCGTCCCGACGGGCGCCTTCCTGAAGGTGCTCCGGGAACTCGCCGACACCGTCGAGGACCTGCCGGTGCTGCCCGACAACGCGGCGCTGCTCCTCGGCCAGTACCTGTCCGCGCTGAACATCCTCACCGCGGACCAGGAGGAGCACCTGCATGTGCGGATGCTGCGCGGCGCGGTCGACCGCGGGCACCGGTCCGTGGTGTTCAAGCCACACCCCACCGCACCGGCCCGCTTCAGCCGCGCCCTGGAGACCGAGGCGGAGAGGCTGGGCGTCGACCTGACCGTCCTCGACACCCCCGTCCTCGCCGAGGTGCTGTTCGAGAAGGCCCGCCCCGGACTGGTCGTCGGTTGCTTCTCCACGGCCCTGTTCACGGCCGCCGAGTTCTACGACCTCCCGGTCGCCCGCATCGGCACCGAGCTGCTGCTGGACCGGCTGACCCCGTACCAGAACAGCAACCGCGTCCCGGTGGTGCTGGCCGACGCGGTGCTCCCGGACCTGGAGCAGCGCAAGGGCGAAGAGCCGTTGCCTGCCGATGAGTTGACCGAGCTGATCGCCGCGGTCGGCTTCACCCAGCAGGACCGGATCTACCCGGCGCGGCGTGCGACGGCGGAGAAGTACCTCGCCCAGCGGCTGCGCCCGCGCACCCAGCGCTACTTCAGGAAGAAGCGCCTCACCTCCCTGGGCCTGCCCGGCGGCATCCCGGAGCGGCTGGCGTTCCTGCCGCACAACTCGACGGCCCGCAGGGTCGTCCGGCAGGCCCGGGCGCTGAAGAAGGCCGTGAAGCGCTGAGCGAATCAGGAATGAACTCCCCGGAAAGGGCATGGAAAGGCAGCCTAATCATCGAGTTACTCCGTTGATTCAATGGAGAAGCGGTGTTCGAGGTCCCTAGGATCACGGGCACCGCTCTCCGCATCCCGTGAGGCCCTCATGACGAAGCTCGGCCGGCTCTACTCCCTCTTCGACAGCGTCGAGCTGCCGGAGAACCTCCCCTACACCCAGTGCAGCACCTGGGAGCTGCAATTCCTGTACCTGGTGGGGCGCCATCACCTCACGGGCCAGGGCCAGATCGTCGAACTCGGCTCGGGGGGCGGCGGGTCGACGTACGCCCTCGCGCTCGGGCTGAGCGAGAGCCCCGTGTTCGACGCGCGGAAGGGCCGGCTGCACGCGTACGACTTCTTCCGCGTCGGCAAGGGCACGTTCGCCTCGGAGAAGTTCTTCGACTCCGGTCACAAGCCGGCCGACGACGACTCCTTCCTGGACGACTTCAAGCGCCGCCTCGGCCCCTTCCTGCCGTTCCTGGAGATCCACGCGGGCGACCTCTGGCAGACCTCTGATCCCGAGGACACCACTCCGGTGGAGTTCCTGCACATCGACATCGCCAAGACGGCCCGGGTCTTCCGCTGCGTCTCGGAACGGTTCCTGAGCCGGATGCAGGTCGGCACGGTCGTCCTGCACCAGGACTTCGCCGGTCCCCGGCTGCCGTGGCTGCACCACAGCACCGGCGCGCTGCTGCCCTACATCGAGATCGCCGGGCCGCCGATCCGCTCCACGCTCGCCTTCGAGGTGACGAAGCCGGTGCCGGCGGACGTCCTCAAGCGGATCACCGAGGACGACTACACGGTCGACGAGAAGCTCGCGCTGATCTCCGCCGTCCAGGACAGGATCGACCGCGACCACACCGACGGCATCCCCTTCAAGTCCGTGCTGGAGCTGTCGAAGGCGTACGTCGCCCACTACGACGGGCAGCACCGGCGCGCCTGGTCCATAGCCAAGCCGCTCCAGTCGGACGAGTACCTGAGCCGCACCCGGGCCGATCACTTCGAGCAGCTGAGGAAGGCGTACGACAAGGAGCCGTCGTTCCTGAACAAGCTGGTACGCAAGACCGTCGGCCGCTGATTTCGACCCAGTGAGGTGCGGGCCCCCTGTGCCGTGGGGGCCCGCGGTCTCTCAGCTTCCCTGGGTCACGAGCCCAGGATGACCCGCAGGTCGGCCGCGTTCGCCTCGGTGACCTTCCACAGTTCCTGCTGGCGGCCGTGGACGTCGGCGACCGTCTTGGGGTGGTCGGCGAGGAGGTCCTTCGCGCGTTCCACCAGCCTCGCGGCGAGGTGGCGGTCGTGGACCGAGACGCCCCACTCCGGGCGCTGGATGTCCCGCAGGAAGTACGCCATCTTCGGGTGCGAGATCAGGCTGATGATCGGCGTGCCGACGCCGAACGGGATCATGCCGGCGTGGCCGCGCATGCCGATGACCAGCTTGGTGCGGGCGTACAGGTCGCGGATCTCGTCGTTCTCGAAGTCGTACATCGGGATGACGGGCAGCGAGATGCCGTGCTCGCGGCGCAGGTCGAAGGCGATCTTCTCGTCGTCGAGGGAGTGCGCCACGCACTTCACCGTGCCCAGCTCCCCCAAGTCCCTTATGGCCTGGGCCATCTGGGCGAGGAAGTAGGCGTAGTCGTGGCCGAAGCGGAGGCCCGCGCGGTCGTAGGCGGCGTTGATCAGGATCGTGTCGTCCCGCTCGGCCGGGTCCTGCCAGCCCGCGACCAGCTGGCGCATGACCGTGGTGGGGCAGGGCTGGAAGCGGACCTTGTCGTGCAGGTGCGCGGGCAGCATGGCCCGGACCTTCTCGATCGAGCCGTGGTTGCGCAGGCCGAAGAAGGCGGAGCGCTCGACGAGTTGCAGCAGTGACTCGCGGAAGCGGTTGGCCCGGTAGGACTGGCCGTCGAAGGCGTTGAAGCCGACGGCGAAGACCGCGATCGGGACGTCGATGCGGTTGAGCAGCGCGTCCGGGACGTTCCACTGCCAGGCGCTGTTGCCGTTGGGCATGGTGTCCGGGATGAACAGGCCGCCCCCGCCGATGACCAGGCCCCGGCGGGCGTTGACGCGCTCCAGCGCCGTCTCGTCGAACAGGCGGTGGGCGTGGACGGAGTGCCAGCGGCGGGACGTGGTGTCGGGGCCGAAGGCGAGGCGGACGGTCTCCGGGAGGAGCTTGTCGCCCGCGTTGCCCTGCCGGTCCATGTAGAAGGCGACATGGGCGAGTTGGTCCTCGGCGCTGCCCCGCTCCTGGGACGGCACGGCGGCGGCCCGCTGGGCCCACAGCCGGCTGGGCCGGTGCGTCGGGTCGACGGTGATGCCGGCGGTGGCGTACCGCAGCGCCTCGGTGTTGTCGCCGTGCACCCATGCCATCTGCGCGAGCCGGGCGTAGGCGGTGGCGGCCCGGTTGGGGGCGGCGGTGGCCAGCAGCAGCCGGCCCTTGGCCTCCTCGTAGCGGGAGACGCTCATCAGGGCGTGGCCGAGGACCTCGTGCGGCCAGGCCTCGTCCAGCGGGATGCGGACGCTCTCCAGGACGTCGACGGCGTCCTGGTAGTCGCCGTTCGCGATGTGCGCGGCGGCGACCTTGCGGGCCACCTCGACATCGCCGGTGCGCCGGACGTGCGGGGTGCCGAAGTGGACGACCAGGTCGTGGTGGAGGCCGCCGCTGGACTCCAGGTAGGCCGCCTGGAAGTCGGCGTCGGACAGCTCGTACTGCCGCCAGCGGTCCTCCGCCTGGCTGTACCCGGCCTCGCCGCCCTGCCACGGCTTGTGGCGTCCGGTGAAGTGCAGGATCGCGGTGTCGTCCGGGACGGGCAGGTCACCGGAGAGCCGCCGCTTGACGAAGTTGTAGCGGGGGTCGAGGCGCACGAAGTCGCCGTCGAGGACGGCGTTGAGGATGCCCTGGTCGTGCTTGTCGAGCTCGTAGTCGCCGGAGCGCCCGCACTTGTCGAGCTTCGCGCAGAACTCGTCGCTCAGGTACTCGCGCTGGATGACCAGGAGACCCGAGTTGAGCTTGTGCTGCCCGTAGAAGAACTGCGGGACGGCCGCCAACCCTTCGCGCAGCTCCAGGAGTTCGCGCAGATCACCGAGGACGACCATGTCGGTGTCGAGGGTGATGACGGTGTCGTACTCCCGGATGCGGAACACATCGAGGATGAAGTAGGCCTTGCGGACCAGGTAGTTGTCCTGGTCGCCCTTCTTGTACGCGTCGTAGTGCGTGTCGTTGACGCGCTTGAGGACGATCCGCGGGTGCAGGGCGCGGATCTTGGCCACCGAGCCGGGGCGCAGGTCGTCGTAGAGGACGACGAAGTCCTCGCACACGCTCGGGTTGGACAGCGCGAGGCTCCTGAGGAGGGTCAGGAAGCCGGGCAGGTAGTTCTCGTCGACGTACGACGCGAAGGCGATGCGGCGCTTGCCGGTGAGGGCCGCCGCGTCGGTGACGGGCGCCGCGGTCAGGGTGTTCGTGGTCATCGCAGGGAGATCCTCATGTCGGTCACGCTCTGGGCCCGCTGCATGACCCATGCCTTCTCGCTGGTGTATTCGTGCACGGACGTGATCGCGAGCTTCATGGCCTCCTGCACGCGGTAGGCGCCGCTCTCGTAGAAGTCGAACCCGATCAGGTCGAGGGTCGGGCTGACGTCCAGGAAGTCCAGCAGGTAGAGCATGTTGAAGCCGGTGGTCGGGATGCCGGACCAGACGTCGGTGCCGAGCTTGCCGATGTTGCGCACGGGCCAGCGCAGCGACTCGTCGCCGAGGAAGGTCTGGGCGCCGGGGACGAGCCGGTTGCGCAGCGAGTACTTCCAGTCGCCGGAGATCCCGCCGAACACCAGCCGGGTGTCGACCTGCTGGTCCCAGTTGAAGCCGTGCTTGTGGATGGTGGCGTGGATGTCGGTGCGGCTGCCGGTGTGCCTCGGGTCGATCCTGTACGAGTTGAAGCGGACGACGATGTCGTACGCGTCGATCTCGGCGCCCATCGAACTGGCGCCGACGCGCCCGGAGTTGGCGATCAGGCAGATCGACTTGCCGGCGATGCGGTTGCGGAACTCGCCGAGGCTGATCCACTGCACGCCGCCGACGGTGGGGTCGGCGACGGGGCCGCGCATGCGGTTGCGGCGCTGCTCGGCGTAGAGGGCGAGGGCCTCGGTGAGGGCGGGGAGGTCCGTCTCCTGCGTCATGCGCAGGTCCAGGTACTGGCTGAGGAGTTCCTGCCGGTCGGCGACCGGGGCGTCCTCGGCGGCCAGGGTGAGGAGCGCTCCCACGAGGCGCGGCTCGGCCTCGGTCCAGTCTCCTACGGCGTGGGCGGCGAGGCCCTCGGCCCACACGTCGGTGGCGGCGCGCCGGGTGAACTCCTCGGCGCGCGGGTTCTGCCGCCGCAGCAGCGCGAGCAGTTCGCGCTCCGTCTCGGCGGCGGCGCGCAGTCCGGCGATCTTGGCACGGACGCCGAAGCCGTCGTCGTCGGTGAGGGCGAGGTACTTGTCGTACGCCTCGACGGCCTCGGTCTCCTCGCCGAGCGCCTCCAGGAGCCGGGCGCGCAGCCGCCAGCCGGCGCGGGAGTTCTTGCGCTGGGCGAGGACGGTGTCGGAGATGACGAGGGCGAGGTTCAACTCGTCGTCGTAGCCGCACTCCAGGGCCTTGTTGGCGACGGCGAGGAGAGCGTCGAGGAGCTCGCTGCCGATGCCGTTGGCGGGGGTGGCGGTGCCCTTGACGGCCCGCTTGAGCAGGGCGGTGGCGCCGCCTGCCGGGGCGGGCGCGGCGCCGGACGTGGCGGTCGTGCCCCACACCACGAGCAGCTTGCGGAGCTGCTCGGCGAGTTCGACGCGGCGCCGGTCGATGCTGCCGACGACCTTTCCGCTGTGCACCGCGCAGGCGCGCAGGCAGTCGTCCAGCTCCCCTCCACGCGCACGTGCACGTCTCTTCTGGACCGTCGTCATGGCACTCCCGTTTTGTCTTCTTACCAAAGCTGAGACGAGTTCTTGTGCTTTACCGCTTGCGTGGGGGGATTCCGAGGGAATTTAGGAAGCCAAAACGACATCCAGGTGAACTCACCGGGACCGGGCGGCCAATCGTTGGCTCGCCGACCAAGACATCCCTGTGATTCGGACTAATGTCCCTGTGTACACCCGTAGGAACAGCTGTCGAGGGGATATCCGTGACCACGTTGACCGTCCGCGAGGTGACGGAGACACCCGAGCGGCCGGACCCGACGGCTCCCCGGGAGACCCGTCTGCGGGCCCTGGACGGGCTGCGCCTGGTGGCCGCGCTGATGGTGGCCGCGTACCACTACGGCGGCCGGGGCGGCGATGTCACGACGGCCTGGGGAAGTTCCCCGAAAGACCAGTTCCCGACGCTGCACCAGTATTTCTCGTACGGCTGTCTCGGCGTCCAGGTCTTTTTCGTGATCAGCGGATTCGTGATCTGCATGAGCGGCTGGGGCAGGCCCCTGAAGTCGTTCTTCGCGTCCCGCGCGTCCCGGTTGCTCCCCGCGTACTGGGCAGCGGTCGTCCTGGTCACCGCCGTCTTCGCCCTCCCCGTGGTGGCGTACAAGACGGTGTCGCCGAGCGACGCGCTCGTGAACCTGACGATGCTCCAGCAGCCGCTCGGCGTCGACCGGGTGCTCGGCGTGTGCTGGACGCTGTGGGCGGAGGTCCGCTTCTACGCCCTGTTCGCCCTGTGCGTGGTCCTGCCCGGTGCCTCACGCCGCCGGGTGATCCTGTTCTGCGCGGGCTGGACGCTGGCGGCGGCGATCACACAGGCCGCGCACCAGCCGCTCCTCGACGTGGTGCTGATGCCCGAGTACGCCCCGTTCTTCATCGGCGGTGTCGGCCTCTACCTCGTCCACCGCGACCGGCGGGACGTGTACGCCTGGGGCATCGTCGGCGTCAGCTTCCTCATCGGCCAGCACTACGCGGTCCGCGGCCTGTGGAACGCCGGCGACCCGAACGCGTTCGCGCACCGCTCCTCCGCCGGGATCGTCCTCGTGGTCGCGCTCGGCTTCCTCGCGGTCGCGGCGATCGCGCTGGGCTGGCTCAACTGGGCGAACTGGCGCTGGCTGACGGTGGCCGGGGCGCTGACGTACCCCTTCTACCTGGTCCACGAGCACCTCGGCTGGGTGGTGATCCACGCCCTGCACATCGGCCTCGGCCTGCCGTCGGCGGAGACCTTCGCGCTGACGGTCACGGCGATGCTGCTGCTGGCCTGGCTGTTGAACCGGTACGTGGAGAAGCGGCTGACCCCGAAACTGCGTTCGACTCTGGCCAAGGCTCGGTGAGGTTGTTCATCTGACGTTCCGCCGCGGGTCAGTTCGCCCGGCTCAGGCTGAGTAGGAATGTCTCATGGCCAACGCACAGCAGACGTACACGTACCCCGGTGAACTCAGCGACGTACCCGGCTGGTTCCCGCCGCTCGACCAGATGCTGTTCACCTGGTTCCTGGACCGCCAGCGGCGGCTGGGCGTCCAGGGCGACCTCCTGGAACTCGGCGCCTACATGGGCAAGAGCGCGATCCTGCTCGGCCGGTACCGGGGCGCGGGCGAGGAGTTCACCGTCTGCGACCTGTTCGGCGGGGAGGCGCCGGACGGGGCGAACAAGGCCGAGACGGCGAAGTCGTACGCGTCCCTCACCCGGCAGTCCTTCGAGCGCAACTACCTCTCCTTCCACGACGAGCTGCCCCGCGTCATCGAGGCGCCCAGCTCCGTCATCTCCTCCGAGGTCGCCCCGAAGACCTGCCGCTTCGTCCACATCGACGCCTCGCACCTGTACGAGCACGTCCGCGACGACATCGGCGCGGCGCGGGAGTTGCTGGTGCCGGACGGGATCGTCGTCCTCGACGACTTCCGCTCCGAGCACACGCCGGGGGTGTCGGTGGCGGTGTGGGAGGCGGTGCTGAACCGGGGGCTGCGGGTCGTCTGCCTCAGCACGCAGAAGCTGTACGGGACCTGGGGTGACCCGGGGGCGGTGCAGGAGGAGCTGCTGGAGATGCTCCGGGGGCGGCCGGACTGCGGGCTGAGTGTGCAGGAGGCGGCGGGGCAGCGGTTGGTGCGGGCGCGGGCGAAAGGGATGGCGCCGGTGGAGTTTCCCAAGTCACGGCATTATGTGGCGCCGGTTCCGGTGGCCGTGGCTCCGAAGCAGCGTCGGTCACCTGTGCGGCGGGTTGCGGTGGATTTGTTGCCGCCGGTTGTTACTCGGGCAGTGCGGAGGGCTTTGACGGTTCGTGGCTAAGTGCGGGTGGGTGGGGGCTGGGCGCGCAGTTCCCCGCGCCCCTTAGGGCGTTCTCCACCCCCGCGATGATCAGAGCCAGGCCCTCCTCGAAGTGCTTGTCGTAGTCCGCGAAGACCTCCCTTCCCGCCGCCGCCGACAACGGGAAGTCGGCCATCAGGTGTGCCCGTTCCTCCACGTCGACCCCCGGCTGCATGCCCTGTTCCTCGGTGACGAAGCCGAGGGTGTAGAAGTACGTCGTCGAGGCCGCGCGGACCGCCTGGGCGAGGGTGAAGCCGGCCGACGTGAACAGGCGCAGGTTGTCCTCCATCGCCTCCGCGTGCACGAGGCTCGTGAAGCGTGAGCCGCTGAAGACCTTGGCGCCGTCGCGGTAGCCGAGCAGCGCGGCCCGCAGTCCGCGGTTGGACTTCAGCAACCGCTCCTGCCACGTGTCGCCGGGATCCAGCGGGGTCCCGGCGATCATCCGCCGGTACATCTCGGTCGCCATCTCGTCCAGCAGCGCCTGCTTGTCCTTGAAGTGCCAGTACAGGGCGGGCGCCTTGACGTCGAGCTCCTTGGCGATGGCTCGCAGGGTCAGACCGTCCAAGCCCAGCTCGTTGAGGAGTTTCAGGGCGGTCTCGGCGACCCGTTTGCGGTCGAGGGGCGCGCGGCGTTCCGTACTCACGCTTGACAGCTTAACAGCGTTAAGGGCAGCCTTGTTGGCGACGGCACTTAACGGCGTTAAGGAGATAAGTGATGGATGTACTGATCGTCGGAGCCGGCCCGACCGGACTCGCCCTCGGCATCGACCTCGCACGGCGCGGAGTGGCCGCGCTGGTGGTGGAGAAGGCCGACGCCCTGTTCCCCGGCTCGCGCGGCAAGGGCATCCAGCCGCGCACGATGGAGGTCTTCGACGACCTCGGCGTCCGGGCCGCGATCCGCGCGGCGGGCGGCACCTACCCCGTCGGGATGATCTGGCAGGACGGTGAGCGGGTCGGCGAGCACCAGATGTTCGACCCGGCCGAGGCGACGGAGGACTCGCCGTACAACGAGCCGTGGATGGTCCCGCAGTGGCGGACGCAGGAGATCCTCGCGGCGCGGCTGACGGAGCTGGGCGGCGAGGTCGCCTTCGGCCGGGAGGTCACCGGCCTCACGCAGGACGAGGACGGCGTGCGCGTGCACTTCGCGGACGGCCCTGACCTCCGCGCCCGGTACGTCGTCGCCGCCGACGGTGGCCGCTCGGCGATCCGCCGGGCCCTCGGCATCGCCATGACCGGCGAGACCGTCGACCCGAACCCGGTACTGGTGGCGGATGTACGGCTGACCGGCCTCGACCGCGAGTACTGGCACGTGTTCCCGCCGCGCGGGGACGGCGACGGCTACCTGGCGATCTGCCCGCTCGCCGGGACCGAGGACTTCCAGGTGGTGGCCCAGTTCCCGGAGGGCACGGCCGTGGACGTCTCCCTCGAAGGCGTCCGCAAGGTGGTCGCCGACCGCTCCCACCTCACCCCGGACGCCGTGACGGAACTCCGCTGGTCCTCCGACTTCCGCCCCCGCCAGGCCCTCGCCGACCGCTTCCGCTCCGGCCGCGTCTTCCTCGCCGGGGACGCGGCCCACGTCCACTCACCGGCCGGCGGCCAGGGCCTCAACACCAGCGTCCAGGACGCCTACAACCTGGGCTGGAAGCTGGGCGCGGTGCTCGCGGGCAGCGCGCCGGAGTCCCTCCTCGACACCTACGAGGAGGAGCGCCGCCCCATCGCCGCCCAGATGCTGGGCCTGACGACGAGCGTCCACCGGGGCGAGACACGCCGGGGGGACGCGACGCGTCAGCTGGGCCTGGGGTATCGGGACTCGTCCCTGACGGAGGAGACGGGCACACTGCCGGGTCCGCTGCGGGCGGGTGACCGCGCACCTGACGGGATGCTGGGTGGCGTACGGCTGTTCGACGCGTTCCGCGGGCCGCACTGGACGCTGGTGGCGGTGGGAGCGCAGACGCCGGAGGAGCTGCCGGGGTCGGTACGGGTGGTCAGCGGCGCCGATCAGCCGTCGTACGGGACGGGCCTGTTCTTGGTGAGGCCGGACGGTTACGTCGGTTGGGCGGGCGGGACGGCAGCCGGGCTGAAGAACTACCTGGTATGGGCCGGTCTCTGATCAAGCACTGGCCAGCGACAACTTCACCGCGAACCCCAGGAACAACGCCCCCGCAGCCGACGTCGCCCCCGCCGACAACCGCCTCCGCCTCCGGAACGCGTCCGCCAGCCGCGTCCCGCTGAAGATCAGCGCGGTGAGGTACAGGAAGCTCGCGGCCTGCGCGAACGCCCCCAGCACCACGAAGGACAGCGCCGGATACGCGTACCCGGGATCGACGAACTGCACGAAGAAGGCGACGAAGAACAAGATCGCCTTGGGGTTGAAGAGACTGATGACGAGCGCCCGGCGGTAGGGCCGCTCATAGGCGCCCCCCTCGGACGCCTCCTCGGCACTCGTCTCCTTCCGCGACCGCCACATCCCCCACGCGGCCCGCAGCATCCCCACCGCCAGCCACGTCAGATACCCGGCGCCCGCGTACTTCACGATCCCGAACAGCACGGCGTTGGCCTGGAGCAGGGACGCCACTCCCGCCGCCGACAGCGTCATCAGCACGGTGTCCCCGCACCACACGCCGGCCGCCGCGGTGTACCCGGCCCGCACCCCGCGCCGGGCGGCGACGGACAGGACGTACAGCGAATTGGGACCGGGCAGCAGGACGATCAGGACGAGTCCGGCCAGGTAGGTGGGAAGGTCTATGACACCGAGCATGCGAAGGAGTGTCGCACGCTAGAACGAATGTGAGGGACTGTACGTCCCCCACACCTCCCGCAGCGCGTTGCACACCTCGCCCACCGTCGCCCGCGCCCGCAGCGCCTCCTTCATCGGGTACAGGACGTTGTCCTCCCCCTCGGCCGCCTTCCGGAGGGCGTCGAGGGCCGAGGTCACCGCCGCCGTGTCCCGTTCCGCCCGCAGCCGCGCCAGCCGCTGCGCCTGCTGGGCCTCGATCGCGGGGTCGACCCGCAGCGGCTCGTACGGTTCCTCCTCGTCGAGCCGGAAGCGGTTGACGCCGACGACGATCCGTTCGCCCGCGTCGGTCTCCTGGGCGATCCGGTAGGCGCTGTGCTCGATCTCGTCCTTCTGGAAGCCGTGCTCGATGGCCGCGACCGCGCCGCCGAGGTCCTCGACCCGGCGCATCAGGTCGAGGGCCGCCGCCTCCACGTCGTCGGTCATCCTCTCCACGACGTAGGAGCCGGCGAAGGGGTCCACGGTGGCGGTGACGTCCGTCTCGTGGGCGAGCACCTGCTGGGTCCGCAGCGCGAGCCGCGCGCTCCTGTCGGTGGGGAGGGCGATCGCCTCGTCGAAGGAGTTGGTGTGCAGGGACTGGGTGCCGCCCAACACCGCGGCCAGGGCCTGGACTCCGACCCGGACGAGGTTCACCTCGGGCTGCTGTGCGGTGAGCTGGACGCCGGCCGTCTGGGTGTGGAAGCGGAGCATCATCGACCTGGGGTCGCGGGCGCCGAACTCGTCCCGCATCACGCGGGCCCAGATGCGCCTGGCCGCACGGAACTTGGCGACCTCCTCCAGGAGCGTCGTACGCGCCACGAAGAAGAAGGAGAGGCGGGGCGCGAAGTCGTCGACGTCCATCCCGGCCGCGACCGCCGTGCGCACGTACTCGATGCCGTCCGCGAGCGTGAACGCGATCTCCTGCACGGGGGACGCGCCCGCCTCGGCCATGTGGTAGCCGGAGATCGAGATGGTGTTCCACTTCGGGATCTCGGCACGGCAGTACTTGAAGATGTCGGCGGTCAGCCGGAGGGACGGCTTCGGCGGGAAGATGTACGTCCCCCGCGCGATGTACTCCTTCAGCACGTCGTTCTGGATCGTGCCCGTGAGCCGGTCGGCCGGTACGCCCTGTTCCTCGGCGACCAGTTGGTAGAGGAGCAGGAGCAGCGCCGCCGGGGCGTTGATCGTCATGGACGTGGAGACCTGGTCGAGGGGAATCCCGTCGAACAGCACCCGCATGTCCTCGACCGAGTCGATCGCGACGCCCACCTTGCCGACCTCGCCGTGCGCGAGGGGGGCGTCGGAGTCGTGGCCCATCTGGGTGGGGAGGTCGAAGGCGACGGAGAGGCCGGTGGTGCCGTGGGCGATGAGCTGCCGGTAGCGGGCGTTGGACTCGGTGGCCGTGCCGAAGCCGGCGTACTGGCGCATGGTCCAGGGGCGGCCGGTGTACATGGTCGGGTACACGCCCCGGGTGTAGGGGTAGGCGCCCGGTTCGCCCAGCTTCTCCGCCGGGTCCCAGCCTTCCAGGGACTGCGGCCCGTACACCGGTTCGATGGGCAGTCCCGATTCCGACTCGCGCGCCATGGTGTGCCGCCTCCCGTCACTGGGGTACTGGTCCCCACAATGCCGCGCCGTTCGCGACGAGTCATCCGCGGGAATCATCTTCGGTGGCGGCGTGAGACGAGCGGGGGTCGCGATGCGTATCGGGGACATGAGGAGAGTGGTCGCCGCGCTGGTCGTCGCGGCCGTGGTGGGCGGCTGCACCGTGCAGGCGACCGACGGCGACGGCAAGGACCGGACGCCGGTGCGCATCGAGCTGCCCGACAGCGCCTCGCCGACGCCGCGCGCAACCACCCCCGCGCCCTCCTCCGGCACGCCGGCCACGGTTCTCTGGGCCCGCGGCGACACCGGACGGGACATCCGTGAGCTCCAGGCCCGGCTGCGGCAGGTGGCCTGGATCTTCGAGGGGCCGACGGGGACGTACGACGACGCGACCGTGAAGGCCGTCAAGGGCTTCCAGGGCAAACGCGGGCTGCCGAAGACCGGCGAGACCGACTCCGTCACCTGGCAGCGGCTGCTGAGGATGACCCGCGAGCCGGGCAAGTGGGAGCTGTATCTGATGGGCGGGCAGCCCGCCGACGCGCCGGACGCGCGCTGCATGACCGGGCGGGTGCTGTGCATCAGCAAGTCCAGCCGGACGTTGCGCTGGATGGTGGACGGCCGGACGCTCACGACACTCCCGGTGCGGTTCGGGACCGAGTACACCCCCACCCGGGAAGGCGTCTTCCGCGTCTACTGGAAGTCCCGCGACCACTACTCGACGCTCTACCACTCGCCGATGCCGTACGCGATGTTCTTCAGCGGGGGCCAGGCCGTGCACTACTCGACGGACTTCGCGGCCCGCGGCTACGCGGGCGGCTCGCACGGCTGCGTCAACGTCCGCGACGAGGCGGCGATCTCGGAGCTCTTCGACGAGGTCCGCACCGGCGACAAGGTCGTCGTGCACTGGTGACCCGCGGAAGAAGTGTGGGGCGCGGGCGGGACCGGGGGAACGTGTCCCGCCCGCGCCAAATGCACGAGCCGTGGGTACGGGGGGAACCCCCGGCTCTGTGCGACGGCCGATGACCAGTCGGCTCACTCAGTACTGCGCCGCCGGGCCCGAAAACGTCACACCCCTCCGGGAAAAACTTCCGCGGGCGCCGGTGCGGAAGGACGCGAAGGTCTCAGAGAGCCGAGTACGACGGGCTCGGCTCCGGCTGCGGGGAGGTCGCCGCCCTCCTCGGCAGCAGCGGGGCGGTCGTGTCGGACTCCGGCGGGGAATAGCCGCCGTCCGGGTCGTGGCGGTTGCCGCCACGGTGGTCTCCGCCCCCTCTGTGGTGGCCGTCGTCGTCACCCTTGCCATTGCCCCGGCCGCCGCCGTGGCCGTCCCGGTCGTGGTGCCCCTTGCCCTTGCCGCCGTCCCCGTCCTCACCGGGCTGGGCGTCGGAACGGGTGCCGGAGGAGCTGTCCAGGACGCCCTGGCAGAACTTCCACACCCGTGCCGAACCGCCGGCCAGGCCCTCCAGGGCACGGCGGCGGTCGGTGGACAGCGCCTTGCCGTCGCGCAGGTCACGGCAGGCCGAGGGCGCCGCGCCCCACCACGCGCCGGGCTTGCCGTCCTTGCCGTCCCGTCCGGTGCCCGGCGAACTGCTCGCGCCGTCCCGGGCGGTGCCACGGCCGCCGCCCCCCTCCGCGGCACCGGCACTGGAGCCGTCGGGCGTCGGCTCGGCCGCGCCGGTGCCCTGGGGGGACGGCGAGACGAGCGGGCGGTCCGAGGTCACGGCGGCCGAGACGGAGGCGTTGGGGCCGGGTTCGCCGTCGCCGAACGGGGTCGGCAGCAGCCCGGCACCGGCTGCGGCGGCCACTCCGCCGGCCATGCCGAAGGCCAGCGCGGCGGCCAGCGCGAGACGGACGGGGCGGTTGCGGCGCGGGCGGCGGCCGGGCGGGGCCGCGGGTCCGTGCCGTCCGCCGATCCGGATAAGGCCGACGTCGGCGGCGGTGGCCCCGTGCTCCGAGCGCACCGTGCCCGGGCCCCGGTCGGCGTGCGCCTTGCGGAACGCGGCCAGGGCGGCTTCCTCGCCGGGGAGTTCGGTGGTGCTCGGCGGCGGGTCCACGGACAGCGCGCCCAGGGTCTTGGCGAGCCGCTCGGCCTCGTCACGGGCGGTGGGCTCGACAGCGTTGTCCAGTGACTCACCGCGCAGCAGCCGTTCCGCCAGCTCCTGGTTCAGCCACTCGTACTGCTTGTCGGCCATCACATGTCCTTCTGCGTCCGCGGACGCGTATGCGTCACACTCGCGGACGTCACCGCACGGCCCCGCGGTTCTCGTTGGGGCGGCAGGGCGTCGAGCCCGCCGACCGATTCCGGATCGCTGCCGAGGAGTTCGGCGAGCCGCTTCAGCCCGCGGTGCGCGGCCGTGCGGACGGCTCCCGGCCGCTTGCCCAGCGTCTCCGCCGCGGTCTTGGCGTCCAGGCCCACCACCACGCGCAGCACGACCGCCTCGGCCTGATCCTGCGGCAGTCGGGCGATCAGGGAGAGGGTGGTGTCGGTGGCCAGGGCCTCCATGGCCTCGCCCGCGGTGTCGGACTCGGCGGGCTTCCCGGTCAGTTCCGTTTCGTCACCGCCGATGGCCGGGCGGCGGCCGCGCATGCGTATGTGGTCCAGGGCGCGGTTGCGGGCGATACGGGCGGCCCAGCCGCGGAACCGGTCGGCGTCCCCCTCGAACCGCTCCAGGTCCCGGGCGATCTGCAGCCATGCCTCGGAGGCGACGTCCTCGGCGTCCGGATCGCCGACCAGCGTCCGGACGTATCCGAGCAGCCGCGGGTGCACGGCGCGGTACACAGTCCGGAACGCGGTCTCGTCCCCGTCCTGTGCCGCGAGCACCGCGGTGGTCAGCTCCGCGTCATCCCCCAGCACGCATGGTTCCTCGGTCGATGGTCGCGGCCCCCCGGGGCCGCCTGCGGTGGTTCCTCGCCTCCCGCCCGGCGCGAAAGGCACGTTACGACCTGAAACCGCTGCTCGTCCATGTCCGTACAAGATGCAACCACCTCGTGAAGGGGTGGTCGCATCTTGTACGGAAGCCGGTGGCGGCCCGGGGTGTGACAGAAAACGCACTCATGGCGCTGTAGGAAGTACGGGCCGCCGCGCGGCCCGTGCCGCGCGACGGCCGGGGCCTCTCCTGTGGGGGGTGGCGGCCCCGGCCGTCTCCGCGTGCGGCATCTGTGTGGGGCCGGGCGCCCGTGCATGACGCAGGGCGGAGCGGTGTCGCCGGCTCCGTGTCCCGGTCTCCCGGGGTCCTACTTGGGGATTACTGCTTCTTCTTGCCCTTGGCCTGGCCGGGCTGCTTCTCGCTGTTGCCCGGGGCGGCCGTGGCCGGCGCGCTCGTCGCCGCGTTGCCCTTCTCCGCCGCCCTGCCCTGCTTGTCCGGCCGGTCCTGCGCCAACTGCCGTGCGCAGTAGGCCGCGACCTTCTCCTCGCCGCCCGCCGCCGCGATCAGCCGCTGCCAGGCCGTCGAGTCCAGGGCGTTGCCGCGGCCCTGGACCTTCTCGTAGGAGCGGCAGTGCGCCTCGGTGTCCTGGGCGGTGACCGGGCGGTCGGGGGGTGCGGAGGTGGCGGTGTCCGGGGTGGGGCCCGCCTGCTCGGAGGTGGAGGCGGCGCTGTGCGGCTGCCGTTCCCGGGCCCGGTCGGCGGCGTCGGAGGAAGAGGAGGAGCCGGAGGTGCCGATCGCGGCGAAGGCGACGCCGCCGATGGTGAGGCTCGCCACGAGCACGGAGAGGGTGGTCTTCAGCGAGCGGCCGAGCCTGCGCTGCTCCCGGGGCCGCCAGTCGTCGCGGCGGCGGGTGCGGGCGGCGTGCGCGCCGCTGTCCCGGGCGGCCCGGAACGCGGCGACGGCCCGCTGCTCGCCGTCGCCCCTGGGGAGGACGCGCATGGCGTCGGCCAGGAACTGCTCAAGGCCGTCGGTGCCGCGCGTACCGGCCGTTCCGCCGGGGACGCCGGTGCCGTCGTTGCCCTGATGGCCGGGGACGCCGGCGCCTGGGTGCACACGCCGACGGCCGTGGCCCCCGCCGCTCTGCCTTTCACCCATGTCCGTTCCTGTCTCTGTCCGGCCGGTCGTCGTTCACTTCGACTCCCCCAGCGTGCGAGGGTCGTCATCCGTCACACTCTCGACGCCCAGCTGCTGGGCGAGGCGCTTGAGACCCCGGTACGCCGCGGTGCGCACCGCGCCGGGGCGCTTGCCGAGGACGCGGGCGGCGGCGGGGCCGTCGAGCCCGACGACCACCCGCAGCAGCACGGCCTCCGCCTGGTCCCGCGGCAGCCCGCGCACCAGCTCCAGGGCGTACTCGGTGGAGAGCGACTCCAGCGCCTGGTCGTGGGTGCTGTGCGGGCCCGGCAGATCCAGTACGTCCTGTTCGAGGGCGGCCGACCGGGGCCGTACCTTCTGCCGCCGCAGGTGGTCCAGCGCCCGGTGCCGGGCGATGGTCGCCGACCAGCCGCGGAAGCCCGCCCCGTCGCCCTTGAACCGGCCGAGATCGCGGGCGATCTCCAGCCAGGCGTCGGAGGCCACGTCCTCGGCGTCGTCGCCGACGATGCCGCGGAGGTAGCCGAGCAGTCCGGGCTGCACGATCCGGTACGCGACCGCGAAGGCGGCCTCGTCGCCGTCCTGGGCCCGCGCGACAGCCGCGCCGAGCTCGACGTCGTACGTCTGCACGCGGCGGGGTTCGCCTCCTCGACCCAAGAACTGTCCTCGTTCATGCTGGTTCGCGGCGATGCCGCACCGTAGGTGCGGTCGCCCTTCCGCCGAGCGGGATGCTCAGCCCTCCACGCTCATCAGCGCCGGACCGCTCAGAAGTGTCACTGTCCTCGGCCCCGCCGCCCGTCAGGCGGCGGTCCGCCGGGGCCGGCCGTGCAGGGTCAGATAGAAGGTCTGCAAGGAGTCCTCGGGGGCGCTCGACCCGAAGCGGTTGAGAACCTTGCCCAGCGGGTTCCAGACCCGGCCGTCGGGCATCCGGACACCGACCTCCTGGCCGAAGTACGCGCGCTGCGTGTCGTCGAGGTCGACCCACTCCGCGCCCGCCCGGCGTACCAGCACCTCACCGACGTAGGCCCCCAGGCCCGTCAGCGGTTCGCGGACCCGGTCCTGGTCGGCGCCGCCCTTGCGCAGTCCGTCGATCAGGAAGTCGACCACCCGCAGACTGGCCACCGAGTAGTCCAGCGGCAGCCTGCTGCGGGCGGTGATCCCCGTGACGAACTCCGCGGCCCGCCCCCGCATCCCGGCCGCACCCGCCACGCTCCCGGCCTGCTTCCCCATGAGCCCCCACCCCATTCGCTCGGCTCTCCCGCTGATCCAGCGGATGCCGTCCCGCGAACATCACGGGTCCCGGGCGTGGCGATTCCCACACAGGAAAACCACATGCGCCGTACAACCTTTTGGGCCGGTGATGTTTGGCCAGAGCTGAGCGCTGGGTGAATGTGCCGCCCAAGTGGCGGGCGCTACCAACGAGTTCATTTCACAGGGGTGGGGTAGTTGAGTCCTCGCAGGAGCCGTGCGTACCGACCGCTCAGTCTCAGGAGACGGGCCTGGCTGACCGCCGGGGCCGTCGTGCTGAGCGGCGCGGGCATCGTGACGTACGCCATGGCCGACCAGGGCGCGCAGTCGGACGACGGGGCCGCGGCCCGCAAGGCCGCCGTCCACACGCTGAAGCTCCAGAGCGCGGGCGCCGGCCGCAAGGGCCTCGGCAAGCGGGACACGGACCGCTTCAGCGCGCTGCTGGTGACCTGGGACGACGCCGACGCCAAGGCCAAGGGCACGCCCGAGGTGCGCACCCGGGACCTGGAGACCGGCAAGTGGTCCGGCTGGCGGAAGCTGACCGTCGACCCCAGCCAGGCGGACGGCGCCGAGGGCGAGCGGGCCGCGCTGCGCGGCGGTACGGAGTCGCTGTGGACCGGTGACTCGGACGGCGTCGAGGTGCGGGTCGTGAACGCGGACGGCACGGCGGCGGGCGGGCAGCCGGCCGGGATGGACGTCAAGCTGCTGGACCCGGGGACGGATCCGAAGGGCAGCGGGGTGCCGGCGGCGGAACCGGCCGCGTTCGTGGCCGAGACGACGACACCGGAGGCGTCGGCATCGACTTCGGCTTCGGCCTCGGCTTCGGCTTCCGAGTCGGCCTCGGCGTCGCCTTCTCCGACGCAGACCGGCACCGGCTCCCCCTCCCCCTCTCCGTCCCCCACCTCCACCGTCCCGGCCCCCCGCCCCTCCACGGTCGTGAAGCCGCCGGTCATCACCCAGGCGGAGTGGGGCGCGTCCACGGACTACGACGGCACGCCCGGCTACGGCGCCGAGATCAAGGCCGCCGTGATCCACCACACCGGCATGGACAGCGACAACACCCTGTCCTGCGCGGAGTCCCGGGCCCGCATGCGCTCCATCCAGCAGGAACACTTCGCGCGCGGCTACTACGACATCGGCTACAACTTCGTCGTCGACAAGTGCGGCCAGATCTTCGAGGGCCGCAGCGGGGGCATGGACCTGCCGGTGATCGGCGCGCACGACATCGGGTTCAACACCAACACGGTCGGCATCTCGTACATCGGCAACTACGAGTCGGCCAAGCCCAGCAAGGCCGCGCTGGACGCCATCGCGCGGATCGTGGCGTGGAAGTTCGGGATGTACGGCATCGACCCGACCGGCAAGGTCACCCTGGTCTCCGGCAGTGACGCGGGCGTCGACGGCAACAAGGTGGCCAAGGGCACCTCGATCACCCTGCCGCGCGTCTTCGGCCACCGGGACACCAACGCCACGGCCTGCCCGGGCGCCAACCTCTACTCCAAGCTGTCGCGGATCGCGGCGCTCGCGAAGACGCCGGGCATCTCGCACGCCCTCGCCACCTCCGACTACAACCGGGACGGCGTGACCGACCTGGTCGCGGGCGTGCCGAAGGCGAACGCGGTGAAGATCGTGCCGGGCAGCGTCAACGGGCCGGTGACGGCGGCGAAGGTGACGCTCACCCAGTCCAGCCCCGGGGTCCCCGGCTCCTCCGAGTCCGGTGACGCCTTCGGTACGTCGACCGCGTGGGGCGATGTGAACGGCGACGGGTACGCCGACCTCGCGATCGGTGCGCCCGGCGAGGACGACACCAGCGGCAACGCCGACCGGGGCCAGGTCACGGTGATGTACGGCCCGGCGCTCGACACCGGTTTCTCGTACACCACTTCGGGCGTCACGGCGGCGGGCGCGAAGCTCGGCTCGGCCGTGACCGTGGGCGACTTCAACGGCGACGGCAAGGCGGACGTGTTCGCGGCGGGCGCGGGCAAGGGCGGCACCTGGAACGCCCGGCTGACCGGCGGCAAGACCTCCTACGGCACACTCACCACCGCCACCGGTTCGGTGGCCTACCTGGACGCCGCGACCGGTGACTTCAACCGGGACGGCTACGCGGACGTCGCCCTCAACTACCGCGACACCGGCGGCATCGGCCGCGTCGTCCGCTTCGCGGGCTCGGCGACGGGGCTGGCCAAGGCCGGCGTGATCTCGGTCAAGGGCGGCCGGTCCATCGCGGCCGGTGACGTCAACGGCAACGGCTACGACGACATCGTCATCGGCCAGCCGGTGGCCTCCGAGTCCGGCGGCAGGCCGGGCGGGCAGATCACGATGGTGCCGGGCACGTCGACGGGCTTCACGACGACCGGCATGACGACGATCCACCAGGACACCTCCGGCGTCCCCGGCGGCGACGAGTCCGGCGACGCGTTCGGCAGCTCGGTCTCGGTCGGCGACTACGACGCCGACGGTTACGCGGACGCGCTCGCGGGCGCGCCGGGCGAGGACCTGGTCCGCGACGGCGTGAACCGCACGAACGCGGGCAACGCGATCCTGGTGAAGGGCGGTTCGGCAGGTCTGACGGGCACGGGCTCGATCGCCGTCTCCCAGGACACGTCGGGCATCCCCGGCTCCACGGAGACCGACGACCGCTTCGGCTCCGCGGTCTCCCTGTCCGACCTCTCCGGCTACGGGCGCGCCGACCTCACCTTCGGCGCGGACAACGAGGACGGCGGCGACGGCGTCCTCCTCCACCTCCCGAGCAACAGCACGGGCCTCGGCTGGTCGGAGGCGGCGATCTACAGCAAGACGACCCTGTCGACCCCGACGGACGCGCGGCTGGGCCAGACGCTGACGCCGTAAGCCCTCAAGTCGACGGCCGGGGTCCCCACCACTGAGCGGGATCCCGGCCGTTCTCCTTTTTCCTTGTACGTGTTCGGGTCGGCGAGGACCCTAGCGGCCGGCGACCGTCGCGTCCCGGCACAGCAGCCGCAGCGAGCCGCTCCCCGCGAAACACCGCCGCGCCTCGTCGATCGGGTCCCACAACCGCCCGTCGGGCGTGCGGATCCAGTGGTCGCCGCTGCTCGCCCACCACTCGGCGCCGGTCTGACGGACGATCACCTCACCGGCGTACGCACCGAATCCGCGCAGCACCGTGTCGACGGCGGCGTACGTAGTGTCCTCGCGGCGCAACTCGTCGATCATCCGGTCGACGCGCCACAGGCTCTGTGCCGAGTAGTCGAGCCGCACCCGCGCGCCCTCGCGCATCGTCGCCACCGCGTCCGCCGCCCACCGCACGGGCTTCGTCGCGGCCGAGGGCCTGGTTTCGTACTGTGTCGTCACACCCTCAAGAGCGTGCCGGGAGTGTCGTTCGTCACCCGGATCCGGACACCTCTCACATGTGTGTTCCGCTCGTGAGTGACGCTTCACGGTTCCCGTGCGCTCCACTCACTGATGAGCATGTACTTCCACTTCCGCGCCATACCGCCCGCGGCCCTGCGCAACAGCCCGGCCTGGCTGGAGAAGCTCTTCGAGGACGACTGGAACGCCGTACGCGAGCGGATCGGCCGGCATCGCGAAGAGGTGCTGGACAAGGGCTACCTCGACAACGAACTCCTGTACGCCGGCATGCGAGGCGACGACGGCCCGCACACCCATGTGGTGCTCGGCGGCCGCCCGATCCCGCACCCCGACCCCACCCTCCCGCCGTTCCTGCTGCTCACCGCCGCGCAGACGGGCCGGGTCGCCTCCTATCTCGCCGAGGCGGTGTTCGACGACCTGTGGCTGGACGCGCGCGACCTGCTGCTGCCGTCGTACGGCGGCACGGACACGGAACCGCAGGTGCACGGCGTCTTCGCGGCGGCCCACCGCGACCTCACCGCGTTCTACGGGCAGACGGCGCAGTACGGCGACGCGGTGGTGAAGTGGCTGGTGACGTGAGGGAGATCGGGTGGTCCGGTCAGCGCTTGCCGCGGGCCCGGCGGGACACCACCGCGCGCAGCACGCGCCGCCCCTCGACGGACACCTCCAGGGCCCGGCGCAGCCCGGCCGTGCCGTGCCCGGCGAGCACCTCCAGGACGGTGACCTGGCGCCGCAGTTCGGCGGCGACGAGCGGCGGTACGCCTTCCGTACGGCCCTCACGGCAGGCATCGAGCGGGGCGTCGTCCGATCCCGGATCGAGCAGCCGGTGGATCTGCAACGAGGCGACGGAGCAGGCGTCGGCCCACACCCGCACCCCGTCGGCGTCCCGCGCGTCCGGGGCGGTGTCGAGCATCCGGCGGGCGAGGGCGGCGGCCTCGTCCTCGGCCGCGTCGGCGGGCCCGGCGAGCCGGTCGCGCGCCGCCTTCAGTCCCGTCTCCCAGTCGCCGGTGTCGGCGAGGCTCGCCCAGAGGGGGCGCAGGACCTCGTCGTCGCCGCCCAGCAGCGGTACGCACCGATCCAAACAAGCCAACCCGCTGGCGGCCAGTCCGCGTTCGTCGGCCTGAGCGATCAGCTCCACCAGACTCATCCACGCCTCCCTGAGGGGTGTTCGCCCGACCGTTCCGGAGCCCGACGACACCTCTTCGCCTGCGATGCTCCCTAACGGAGCCCGCACTTCCCCTTACTGCGTGCGACGGCCCGGGAGTGTCACAGGGGCACGACCGACAATCGATCGAGCAGCCGGAAGAAAAGGTTTTCGGCCAGCGGATCGGGTTCGGCGGTGAGCACCTCAAGGAGCCGCTCGGGGTCCGCCGTCCGCCCCGCCTCCTCGGCCCAGGCGACGGCCCGTTCGGCGGCGTCGGGCGGTTCCAGGAAGTAGTCCTCCAGCGCGAGGCCCTCCTGACCGGCGCCGATGTACCCGGCCATGGCGGCTCGGGCCAGACAGGTCGTCCAGGCCCCGCTCTCCGGCCCGGCCGCCTCGACGACCACGCAGTCGCTGTCCATCACGTACCCGAACAGGGCGGGCGCCCCGGTCTCCCGGGCCAGCGCGTTCATGCTGCCGACGTCCCCGTCCCCGCTCGGGTACTCCCACACCTGCCACCCGTCGGCCGCCTCGTCCCTGAGGCTCAGCTCCCCGGCGGCCCCGGCCAGTGCGTCCAGCTCCTTGAGCGGCCGCTCGCTGCGGCCCACGACGAAGTACCCCCAGTAGCCCATTCCGGCTCCCCCCGGCTCTCGGCTGCGGCTCGCGCCGAATACACCACAGTCGTACGGCCGTTCGCAGCCGTATCGGGCAATCCGCCGCGACTCAGGCGGGGGCGTGGGCCGGACCGGCGAGGGCCTTCTCGTACTGCATCCGGTTCAGCCGCAGGACGACGGCGATGGCGAGGGCTGCGGCCACGACGTCGATGACGTCGGAGAACATCAGCTGCCCCACGGCATCGTAGATCTGGTCAGGGCTCTCGGCCTTGCGGTACGCGGTGGACGCGGCCCGGCCGGAGAGCAGCGCGATGACCCAGAACGTCCACCAGGTGTTGACCAGCCCGTGCGGCCTGGGCGCGCTCCAGGGGCTGCTGGCGTTCCAGATGTCCAGCGTCATCCGGCGCGGGAACCAGAGGTTGACGACCGGCACGAGCCAGCCCCAGACCACCCAGCCGCGCTTCTTCTCGTGCCCGTACGGGTCGAACACCTCGGCGTTGACGCGCACGCGGTGGAACCAGCACAGGAAGAGGACGGCGGTCGTGAGCAGCGCGACGGTCTGGGCGATGCCGGCCGCGGAGTAGAGCCGGTCGGCGAGCTCGGGCCGCCCGTCGCGGAGGGCGCCGCTCGCCAGGTCGCCGGTCACGTCGCGCACGAAGAGGCCCGACCCGAGGGCGAACAGGTCGGTGGCGATGACCACGCCGAGCCCCGCGACGGCGGCCCGTCCGAGCCCGACCGGCGACTGGAGCCAGGCGGCCGGGGCGATGAAGTGGTCATGGCGATTGTCGATCACGAGTGGGGAACATACGTTCGCCGGCTCGGTAAGTCCAGCCCCTTCCTCAACCCAGCCGGTCCGCCAGCGACTTGAACTCCGCCCAGGTCAGGGACGGCTTGTCCGCGTCCCACAGCTTCTGCACGACCGCCCGCAGCGGCAGCCGGATGCCGGCCGCGACCTGTTCCTGGGTCTGGGCGTTCGGATAGTCGCCCCACACCGCGAAGGAGCCGCCGAGGATCTGGTCGTCGTACTTGGCGTCGACCGCCTGGGTGCCCCGCACCACGCGTGGCGTCCACTGCTCGTAGATGCGCTGTCCCGTCGGGTACCAGAACTGGTTGGGCTGCCCGAGGACGTAGTAGAGGAACAGGTCGTTGTAGTTGACGAGGTCACGCCCCGCCCTCAGGTACTCGGCCGGCTGCCGCGCCCCGATCTCCTTGCCCGTCCAGTAGGCCACCTGGAGATCCTTGGCCGGCTGCACGGAGGTACCGGGGAAGAACCCGTCGTTCCAGACGCGCATCGTCTTGCCGTGCTCGCGGACCGTGTCGGCACGGTCGTTCAGCCAGCCGGTGGTGAGGTCGGCGACGGTCCCGCCGGTGCCGTAGGCCTTCCGCGCGGCGGTGGCGAGCTGCGGGTACGACGCCTCCGGGTTCGAGGCCATCAGTGCCCGGTACTCGTCGCCGCCCAGGTTCCAGCGGTCTCCGGGGAAGAGCTCGGCGTACTCGTCCAGCAGCTCGTCGACGATCGTCGCGGCCGCGTCCTGCGAGATGTCGACCGCGCCCCGCGCCGCGACGCCCGAGGCGTTGACGAGCTGGAGACTCGGGTGCGCGGCGATGACGGCGCCGAGATGTCCGGGCGAGTCGATCTCGGGGACGATCGTGATGTGCCGCTCGGCGGCCAGGTCGATGATCCGCTCGACCTCGGCCCCGGTCAGATGCTGATCCGACACGACCTCGGGATGCGACCGGGACTCGATCCGGAACCCCTGGTCGTCGGAGAAGTGCAGCCCCAGCTCGTTGAACTTGAGATCCCCGAGCTCCCGCACCCGGTCCTCGATCCACCCGGCGGTGTAGTGCTTGCGCGCGATGTCCAGCATGAACCCGCGCACCGGCTTGGCGGGCGCGTCCTTGACGACCCCCTCGGGCGCCGTACCCCCGTCGTGCACGGTCTGCTTCAGCGTCCGGGTCCCGTAGAACACCCCGGCGTCGGCGGGCCCGCCGATGGTGACCCGCCCGCCGCGCACGGTCATGGTGTACGACTCCGGGTCGCCCCCGGCGTCGTCGTTCAGCACGAGCCGCAGATCCCCGTCCCGCGTGTCGCTCTTCGCTCCCGCGTACGTCAGCCCCAGCTCACTCGCGACCAGCCGCCCCTCGTCGGCGAGCTGCGCGTCGCTCACGACGACCCGCTCGCCCTGCCGAGGCCGCCAACCCGGCCCACGCTCCGGGGTGTGTGCCGCGACGGCGGGGATCGTGCGCGGGGTCTGCGAGAGGGGATAGCTGCGGGTGGGACGGGGAGTGGGCGTCGGCGAGGACGCACCGGCGGAGGGCGCCGACTTCGCATCGGAGGGCCGCCGCGCCGCCGCCCCCGTGGGCCCGCTGTGATCCCCGTCCCCCGAGGCCCACACCCCGATCCCCACTCCGGCGGCAACCGTCACGGCCACGGCCGTCACGATCACGACCCGTGTCCTCACCTGCCGCGCCTTCCGTGCCGGCGCCCGACGCCTGTGCTGACTCACGAACCCAACCTAGGACGTAGGGGTGGCCGAAGCTGTCCACCACACGTTCCGAAACTCTCCCGTGCGAGTGAAATTCGGGCATCCGTCGGACACGTCACGTCCACTCTCGATAGCGTGACGTCACACCTCTCCCAGCATCCCCTGCCGAAACACACGTGACGCCCACACACCTTCCCGGCCGAGTCGCCATACCGGCGCTGCCCACCGTCCTCGACGCCTTCAACATCGCCCCGGCCGACGAGGCCCGCAAGCTCCTCCTCACCTGTCTCCGCAGCCTCCGCTGGGCCGACCGCATCACCGCCCACCGCCCCTACCCGGACGCCCCCGCCCTACTCGCCGCGTCCGACGAAGCGGCGTACGACCTGACTCCGGCGGACCTGTCGGAGGCCCTGGCGGGCGAGACCTTGACGACATTGCCGGACGAGACGTACGACATCGCCTATATGGCACTTGATGCCGCGCATGCCGCATACGAGGCGAAGTTCGGACATGCGTTCGTGATCTGCCTGGAGGGTCTGTCCACGGGCGAGGCCCTGGACCACGTACTCGCGGCTATCAGGTCACGATTGACGAACGACCTGGAGGAGGAACGGGTAGTGGCGGCGGAAGAGCTGCGGCGCCTTGCAAGGGAACGGCTCGTCGGGATGCTCAGGGGCGCGGGGAACTGCGCGACCAGCCACAACGAACCCGCACCCGGCACACAACTGCACACCCCACCCCATTAGCCGCAAAGCTCACCCATACGCATGCCACTTTGATCACACCGGTAGGCCCGACGTAAGCCCCGCAGGCAACCGTCGCTACGATGCTGGGGGCCGGTGGACCGTACCCGGCCGGGCCCGACCGACAGCACAAGCCGGCGCGGCCCCAATCCCCGCTCCCGGAGGGACTTCCGTGCCGGCTGGAACGCTGTACCGCGGCCGGGAAGGAATGTGGTCCTGGGTGGCTCACCGAGTCACCGGCGTCCTCATCTTCTTCTTCCTGTTCGTTCACGTGCTGGACACCGCTCTCGTCCGTGTCTCCCCTGAGGACTACGACAGGGTCGTAGCCACGTACAAGACGCCGATCGTCGCCGTGCTGGAGTACGGCCTCGTCGCCGCCATCCTCTTCCACGCGCTCAATGGCCTGCGGATCATCGCTGTCGACTTCTGGTCGAAGGGCCCCCGCTTCCAGAAGCAGATGCTGTGGTCCGTCGTCGGCCTGTGGGTCGTGCTGATGATCGGGGCGATCTACCCCGTCCTCGGCCACGCCGCTCGTGAACTGTTCGGGAGCTGACGCGTATGTCCACCACCGAGAAGACCGCTGACGTCTCGGGCATCGGCCCCGTCGAGGGCGCCGACGTCTACAGCGTCGACCACCCGGCCCCCCTCATCGAGGCGCCGCGCAAGCGCACCAAGAAGACCCCGAAGTCCACGCGGGGCAACTTCGAGATGGCGGCCTGGCTGTTCATGCGCCTGTCCGGCGTCGTGCTCGTCGTCCTCGTCATCGGCCACCTGCTGATCCAGCTCGTGCTGGACGGCGGCGTGTCGAAGATCGGCTTCGCGTTCGTCGCGGGCCGCTGGGCCTCGCCGTTCTGGCAGGTCTGGGACCTGTTGATGCTGTGGCTGGCGATGCTGCACGGCGCCAACGGCCTGCGCACGGTCATCAACGACTACGCGGAGCGCGCGAACACCCGGCTGTGGCTCAAGGGCCTGCTCTACACCGCCACGGTGTTCACCATCCTGCTGGGCACGCTGGTGATCTTCACCTTCGACCCGAACATCCGCTAGGCACGGGGCTGAGGCAACCACTCATGAAGATCCACAAGTACGACACCGTCATCGTCGGCGCCGGTGGCGCCGGTATGCGCGCCGCCATCGAGTCGACGAAGCGCAGCCGCACCGCCGTGCTGACCAAGCTGTACCCCACCCGCTCCCACACGGGCGCCGCGCAGGGCGGCATGGCCGCCGCGCTGGCCAACGTGGAGGAGGACAACTGGGAGTGGCACACCTTCGACACGGTCAAGGGCGGTGACTACCTGGTCGACCAGGACGCCGCCGAGATCCTGGCGAAGGAGGCCATCGACGCCGTCCTCGACCTGGAGAAGATGGGCCTGCCGTTCAACCGGACGCCCGACGGGACGATCGACCAGCGCCGCTTCGGCGGTCACAGCCGGAACCACGGTGAGGCCCCGGTCCGCCGCTCCTGCTACGCGGCCGACCGCACCGGCCACATGATCCTCCAGACGCTGTACCAGAACTGCGTGAAGGAGGGCGTGGAGTTCTTCAACGAGTTCTACGTCCTCGACCAGCTGATCACCGAGGTCGACGGCGTCAAGAAGTCGGCCGGTGTGGTGGCGTACGAGCTGGCCACCGGCGAGATCCACATCTTCCAGGCGAAGGCCGTGATCTACGCCTCCGGCGGCACCGGCAAGTTCTTCAAGGTGACGTCCAACGCGCACACCCTGACCGGTGACGGCCAGGCCGCCGTCTACCGCCGTGGTCTGCCGCTGGAGGACATGGAGTTCTTCCAGTTCCACCCGACCGGCATCTGGCGCATGGGCATCCTGCTGACGGAGGGCGCCCGTGGTGAGGGCGGCATCCTCCGCAACAAGGACGGCGAGCGCTTCATGGAGAAGTACGCGCCGGTCATGAAGGACCTCGCGTCCCGTGACGTCGTGTCCCGCTCCATCTACACGGAGATCCGCGAGGGCCGCGGCTGCGGTCCCGAGGGCGACCACGTCTACCTCGACCTCACGCACCTCCCGCCGGAGCAGCTGGACGCCAAGCTCCCGGACATCACCGAGTTCGCGCGCACCTACCTCGGCATCGAGCCCTACACGGACCCGATCCCGATCCAGCCCACCGCGCACTACGCCATGGGCGGCATCCCGACCAACGTCGAGGGTGAGGTCCTGGCGGACAACACGACGGTCGTCCCGGGCCTGTACGCGGCCGGCGAGGTGGCCTGCGTGTCGGTGCACGGCGCCAACCGTCTCGGCACCAACTCGCTCCTGGACATCAACGTGTTCGGCCGCCGCGCGGGCATCGCCGCCGCCGAGTACAGCCACACGGCCGACTTCGTCGAGCTGCCGGAGAACCCGGCCGAGTTCGTGGTCGAGCAGGTCGAGCGGCTGCGCAACTCGACGGGCACGGAGCGCGTGTCGGTCATCCGTCGCGAGCTGCAGGAGGCCATGGACGCCAACGTCATGGTGTTCCGCACCGAGCAGACGATCAAGACGGCGGTCGAGAAGATCGCGGAGCTGCGCGAGCGCTACAAGAACGTCGCGATCCAGGACAAGGGCCGTCGCTTCAACACGGACCTGCTGGAGGCGATCGAGCTCGGCAACCTGCTGGACCTCGCCGAGGTCATGGCGGTGTCGGCCCTCGCCCGCAAGGAGTCCCGCGGCGGTCACTACCGCGAGGACTACCCCAACCGCGACGACGTCAACTTCATGCGCCACACCATGGCGTACCGCGAGGTCGGCGACGACGGCACCGAGTCCATCCGTCTCGACTACAAGCCGGTCGTCCAGACCCGCTACCAGCCGATGGAGCGTAAGTACTGATGGCTACCCCTGTTCTGGACAAGGTCGAGGCGGAGTCCGCGGCCTCTCCCTACATCACCGTCACCTTCCGGGTCCGCCGCTTCAACCCGGAGGTCTCCGGCGAGGCGACCTGGGAAGACTTCCAGCTGGAGATCGACCCCAAGGAGCGTGTCCTCGACGGTCTCCACAAGATCAAGTGGGACCTGGACGGCACGCTGACGTTCCGCCGCTCCTGCGCCCACGGCATCTGCGGCTCGGACGCGATGAGGATCAACGGCAAGAACCGTCTTGCCTGCAAGACCCTCATCAAGGACATCAACCCCGAGAAGCCGATCACGGTCGAGCCGATCAAGGGTCTGACGGTCCTGAAGGACCTGGTCGTCGACATGGAGCCGTTCTTCCAGGCGTACCGCGACGTGATGCCCTTCCTCATCACGAAGGACACGAACGAGCCGACGCGCGAGCGTCTCCAGACGGCCGAGGACCGCGAGCGCTTCGACGACACGACGAAGTGCATCCTCTGCGCGGCCTGCACGTCCTCGTGCCCAGTCTTCTGGAACGACGGCCAGTACTTCGGCCCGGCGGCGATCGTGAACGCCCACCGCTTCATCTTCGACAGCCGTGACGAGGCGGGCGAACAGCGCCTGGAGATCCTCAACGACCGCGACGGCGTCTGGCGCTGCCGCACCACCTTCAACTGCACGGACGCCTGCCCGCGCGGCATCGAGGTCACGAAGGCGATCGCCGAGGTGAAGAAGGCCCTGATCACGCGCCGGTTCTGAGCTCAGATCCGGTACGGCATTCCGTACGGCTGCGAGGGCCCCGTTTCCGTTGGGAACGGGGTCCTCTGGCGTGGGGGCACCCGTTTGGGTGAACGTGATCGTTAGGGACATACCGGTGATGCTCGGCATACGATGATGCTCTCGGCACCACCCACAGGAGGCACCGATGTCCGCAGCAGCCGTCGAGCAGCAGCCGCACGCCGACATCTCGCTGACGGCCCTGGCCGAAGAGATCATGGAACGCCACCCGGGGTATCGCGTCGAGATCATCGGAGGCCAGATCCTCGTGACCCCGTCCCCGGACGCTGCCCACGCCAGGGTTTTGACCGACCTTGTATTGCCTTTCGCCATGGCCGGGCTCCACGGGGGTGACTCAGCAGTCCTTCAGAACGTCAGCATCTGGCTCCCCGACGCTCCCGAGGACTTCGCCACTCCCGACCTCTGTGTCGTCGACGCGGACATCGACGACCACCACATCGAGCGCAACTGCTACGACCCCATCGCCTTCCGGCTGGTCCTGGAGGTTACCTCCAGCAACTGGACGACCGACCTGCACCGCAAGGCCACCGCCTACGCCGACGCTGGTGTCCCGGTCTACGTGATCGTCGATCGCAAGCATCAGCGCCTACACATCCTCACTGACCCTGCCGAGGATGAGTACGCCACCCACCGCTTGTACTCCCCGGGCGAGATGGTCACCCTGCCCGACTCCATTGGGGCACAGGTCAAGCTCGATGTCGCGGGACTCCTGAAGTCAGGCCAGCCGAAGATCGACTGAGATCCGGCCAACTCTCCTGTGACACCTGGGAGTTGTGTGACGCAAGTTGCACACTGACCCCATGCCCCTCCTGAAAAAGGCCGCCGCCACCCTCTCCGCCACCGCGGCCCTCCTGCTCGCGCTCCCCACGACCTCCTCGGCGACGCCCGCCCCACACGGCACCCTCGCCCGCGAGACCTTCGACCGTCTCCCCCTCGGCCCGGTGTCGAAGGGCCACGGATGGACCGCGGACACCGCCCATGGCACCCTCACCGTCGCACCCGGCTCCAGCGGCCACGGCCGTGAACTCCGGCTCCGCACCGAGGGCAACGGCCACGCCTTCCTCGTCTTCCCGGATCTGACCGCCCCCGGCAACAGCTACTGGGCGCGGCTGCGGCTGAGGGTGGACGCCTTTCCCGTCGCCCCCGACTGGGCGCACTGGACGATCGCCGAAGCGTCCGGGACCGACTCGCCCACCCTCGTCCGCCCGCTCGGCGGCCAGTACGCCCCCACCGACCACGGCAACTTCTGGGGCGTGGGTTCGGATCTCGGCCCGACCGGTGACTGGACCTCCTGGAAGACCTCCGCCCCGGCCACGGCGGGCACGTGGCAGTGCGTCGAGTTCCACCTGGATGCCACGGACAACCGCGTCACCGCCTACTTCGACGGCGTCGAGCAGCCCGACCTGACCGTGTCGACGGACCAACACGGCGGCTCCGCCGACCCGTTCACCTTCCCGGCCTTCGACAAGCTCAAGATCGGCTGGCAGCTGTACCAGGCCGCCCCGACCCCCTCCTCGTACGACCTCCGTCTCGACGACATCGCCGTGAGCACCCGGCGGGTGGGTGGCTGCGGCTAGAGCTGGCTCAGGATCGTCCGGTCCGTGATCTTCGTGTCGGCCGCCAGCATCATCGCCTTGCTGAGGATGACCGCCAGCATCCGGTCGCCCTCGTAGGGGAGGTAACCGGCCTGCGGGGCCTCGGGGGTGGACTTGGGGACGATGCAGACGTACTGGTCGTTCGGGGTGCGCAGGATGTTGCCCGAGCCCAGGTGGATCTTGTACGTGTGGCGGTCGCCCTTGACCTGGAGGAAGCGGCCCTCCAAGGTGCAGCGGTCGGCTATCGCCAGGCGGGGGACGAGGCGTTCCAGCAGGATGCGGCGGGTCTCCGCGCTCTCGCCCAGTTCACCGAAGCCGTACGACGTCCAGTAGTCCTGGAAGCGGCCGCCCGGGCCGCCGTCCTGCCAGGTCGGGTCATTGCCGACGCTCGCGACGCCGACGAACAGGTCCACGTCGCGCAGGACTTCGGAGAGGACCAGGGGCGGGATGTCGGCCAGGGGCAGCGGGTCGGCCAGGGGCGCCCCGCCCTGCGGCCGCATGCGGTACTCGCCGCCGCAGCAGTGCGCGGAGTTCTCCGCCGCGTCGATCGGGTAGAAGCGGACCTGGTCGGTGCGCAGGCGCAGGAAGCTGCCGGAGTCCGTGAGGTCGTCGCGGTGCTCGCCGCCGTCGCCCTGGATCCAGTACTCGGCGCGCAGGCCCCACGCGGGCAGTTCGCGGGTGGCGGGCGGCGCCTCGTCGTCCACGCTCAGGCGCAGCTTGTTGCGCCAGCCGCGGACCGCCGCGAGGGCGTGGAACTGGTGCTGGCGGAGGTAGTGCGCGGCGAAGCGGTTGGAGTAGGTGCCCGTTGCGCGTTCCGCGTCGGTGAGGAGATAGACCTCTCTGTGGGCCTGCTTGAACGGCTGGGTGACGCCGTGCCGCTCCAGCCAGTCGCGCCAGGCGACGATCTCGGCGGGTTCGTGGTCGACGGGATGCCAGAGCGTGACCTCGGTGCCGCTGTCCACGGGGTCGTCGGTGAGGGTGCGCAGGGCGCCGTCGGCGTAGCCGGCCGTGGTGCCGTCGACGGTCCACAGTAGACGGCGGGCGAGGGTGCCGACGAGCGGGTGGTCGAGGTAGCGCTCGCGCCAGGCGGCGTAGGTCCAGGTACGGCGGGCCACGAACTGGCGGTCCAGGCGCTCGCTCTGGGCCGAGAGCATCTTGTCGATGTCCTTGACGGCCGCCTTGAGGTCCTTGACCTCGTCGGGGTGGTCGCGGCGGACGTCGGCGGGGACGCTCTTCACGGCCTTGCCGGTGGCGTTGCGCCAGCTCAGCGTCGCCTTGGTGCCGTGCACCTCGATCGTCGCCGCGCTCTCGCCGAGGTGGTGCTCGGCACGGCCCACCTCCGTCAGCCCGTAGGCGGGGACGGCCAGTTCCTCGATCTCCTCGCGGCTGAGCCCCAGGGCCTCGGCGCGCGCGTCGAGTGCGGTGTTGAGCAGCTTGAGCGTGCCTTTGTAGGTGACCCGGGTGGCGAGGCGGGCGAGTTCGGCGAGGGCCGGTTCGCTGTCGATGCGGGCGAGGGCGGTGACACCGGCGTTGGCGACCTTGGGGTTGACCGGGCCGAGGCCGGAGACCTTCTTGAGCGAGGTCTCGACGAGGGCGCCCAGGGTGCGGGCGGTCTCGGGGTGCGGGGGCAGGAAGGAGAGGATCCAGGTCAGTCCGCGCAGCGCGTCGGCGTTGTACGGATCGAAGATCACGTTGGGGTCGGTGCCGTACGGCGTGACGAGGAGGGGGCGGGTGCGGGGGCGGCCCACGAGGCGCAGCCAGTCCGTCAGGCGTTCCCGCACCGGCTCCGCGCCGATGGCCTCGACGAGCGCCCGCCCGGTCTTCTCCCACGGGGCGGAGGGGCGGGCGGCGGTGGCCGTGGCCGCGTGGGCGACGAGCCGCGACCAGCTCTCGTCGCGTTCCGCGAGGTCGGCGAGGGCCTGGTCGGACCAGGCCTCTCCCGGGTTCACCACAGGGTGGGTGAGCGTCGCGAGCAAGGGGCTCAGCCTCTCCTTCCCGTTCCACGTCGTCAGTCGGGTGCGGCGGAGCATCGCGATGAAGTCGGCCGGGAGTTCGTGGCCGTCGGCGCGCTCCAGCTCGGTGAGCCTGAGGAGTTGGGTCACGTCGTGATGCGCCTCCTGCTCGGAGAGCACCGCGATCAGGGCGGGTCGCAGGTCGCGCGGATGGTCGTCGTCCGTCCGGTCCCGCAGGTTGGCCAGCATGTGCATGATGTACCGGCGGCCGTCCGTGCCCTGGTCCAGCTCGAAGTAGCGCTGGGCCAGGCGGTGCAGCAGCGCGGGCCGGAACGGGGGTTCGACCAGGCGCAGTTCCTTGAGGACCGCCTGTTCGGGACCGCCCCACGGGCCTGCGACCAGTTCGGCGAGCTCCAGCAGCCGCGGCACGAGACGCTCGGCGTCCTCGGCCGCGAGGAGTGCGAGAACGTCCTGGATCAGCTCGGCGCGTCCCTCGGTCGGCTCGGTCATCAGCCACCCACCAGTGCCACGAGCTTGAGGAACGTGACCTCGGTCGACAGGCCCAGCTCGATCTCCTCGTCGAGCTCGGTCGCCTGGCGGTCGCCCACGAGCACCAGGAAGCCGTTGCCCGCGAACGCCTTCAGCGCCAGGGCCGTCTGCTTCTCCGGGTCTATGCGGCGGGGAGTGCGCAGTGCGTAGCCGTTCAGCACGCGTTCGGTGTCCTCGGGCTGGACCAGGCCCTGGAAGACCTCGGGCGTGCGCGCGTTGTACTCGGCGACCTCCTGGAAGACCCGGCGGCGGATCAACTCCCGCACGCTGAGCCGCTCCTCGGCGATGTCCAGCCCCCAGCCGTCGCTGCGGCCCCCGCTTGTCGTCTCGTCGACGAACGTCACGAATCCCATGCCGCCGACAGTACGGCCCACCACTGACAACGCCGTTCCCGCAGCGGGCTCACCGCCCCACCCGCCGTTCCCGCACGGCTCACCGCATCAGCGGCCGGCTCCACTCCCGCGCCCCGGCTGCCCGCATCAGCTCGACGGTGACCAGCGGATGCACGAGTTCGACGTAACGGACCTGGCTGGTCAGGGACTTCCGCAGCTGGCGCATGCTGCGGGCGCCGAACGAGGCCGCGCCCCCGACCCCCGCGGCCCGCGCCAGCTTCTCGACGCCGACCTTGCACTCGGTGGCCTCGGCGTCCCGGCAGACGTGGATCTCGACGTCGCCCGCCCACAGCCCGAGGACGGCCTTGTAGCGCACGTCGGCGCCGGTGTACGTCACCACCGCGAGATGCCGGTCCGCGGTCTGCTCCAACGGACCGTCCAGCGCCAGTCTTCGCGCGGCCCCGGCGAATGCCGCCCGTACCTCGCCGAAGAAGGCCTCTGCTCCCGGAACCATCCCCGTCCCCTCCGTCGTACGGCGCTGGCGAGGGCTCAGCGTACCGACGCGGGGCGTGCTTTCTCGGCCCAATGAGTGACCTCGTGGGCGGTCCGCCCGGCAACCGTCATCCCCGCACCTAATCTGATCGCATGTCAGATGACGAGTCGTACGAACTGCTCGGTTTCGACAACGTGCTCCTGCCCGTCGGGGATCTCGGCGAGGCCGTCGGGTTCTATGAACGCGCGGGGTTCACGGTGGGGTTCCGGCTCGACGAGGCCGGGATCGCGCTGCTCAAGGTCGGCGGGGAGACGCCCGGGATCCTGCTCCGGCAGGACGAGGCGGTGGGGCACCGGCCGCCGCCGTGGCCGTCCCCGCGCGTGTGGCTGGAGGTGCCGGACGCGCGCGTGGCCGCGCGCACGCTGCGCGGCGCCGGCATCACGCTGCTGGACGAGCCGTTCTCGGTGGCCACCGGCTGGACCGTGGAGGTCGCCGACCCCTGGGGCAACGTCCTGGGGTTCACCGACTACACCAAGCGTCCGGAGCTCGGTCGCAGGCCGTGACACGAGTGCCTTTAGGCTCTCGTACCGTGCCCGCGAAGAACGTAGAAGACGACGGCGCCGCGCCGTCCAGCAAGTCCGAGCAGACCCGTGCCCTCATCCTGGAGACCGCCATGCGGCTGTTCCAGGAGCGTGGCTACGACAAGACGACCATGCGGGCCATCGCCAAGGAGGCCGGGGTCTCCGTCGGCAACGCCTACTACTACTTCGAGGGCAAGGAGCACCTGATCCAGGGCTTCTACGACCGGATCGCCGCCGAGCACCAGGTGGCGGTCCGGGAGGTCCTGGCGCGGGAGACCGACCTGGAGGCGCGGCTCGCGGGCGTGCTGCGGGCGTGGCTGGACATCGCCACGCCGTACCACGAGTTCGCGGTGCAGTTCTTCAAGAACGCCGCCGACCCCGACAGCCCGCTCAGCCCCTTCTCCGAGGAGTCGGAACACGCGCGCGTGGAGGCGATCTCCGTCCACCGCCAGGTGCTCGCCGGGGCGAGGACCAAGGTGCCGGAGGAGCTGCGGGACGTGCTGCCCGAGCTGATGTGGCTGTCCCAGATGGGGCTCGTGCTGTACTGGATCTTCGACCGGACGCCGGGGCGGGAGCGGAGTTACCGGCTCGCCGAGCGCGGGGCGCGGCTCACCGCGCGCGGGGTCGCGCTGGCTCGGTTCCGGGTGCTGCGGCCGCTCGTGCGGGAGGTGCACGAGCTGTTCACGGACTTCCTGCCGGGGATGACGAAGATGATGCCCGACCCCGGCAGGAGGCCCGAGTAGGCCGGCTCAGTTGACGGCGTCGACCTCGCCGTCGGCCAGCTCCACGTCGTACACCAGCGGCCCCTCCCCGACGACGACGTGCCCCGCGCGTGAGCCGTACGAGGCCGCCGTCGCCGCCAGGAGATACGTCCCCGGCGCCGGGACCGACACGATGTAGGAACCGTCGGCCAGCGACACCACCCGGTCCAGCTGGCGTCCACCGCGCGTGAGCAGCGTGACCGCCGCGCCCTCGACGGGTGCGCCGTCCTCGTCGCGGACGAAGCCGTGGACGGCGGAGGCCGGGCCGTCCGCCTCTGCGGCCACAGCGGCGGGCTCGTCCTCCTTGGGCTCCACCGCCAGGTGCGGCAGCCGCTTCTCCAGCCACCCCGGCAGCCACCAGTTGGAGTTCCCGAGCAGATGCATCGCGGCCGGCACCAGCGCCGTACGCAGGACGAACGCGTCCAGGGCCACCGCGGCCGCCAGTCCGACACCCGCCATCGCCGCGCCCGAGTCGCCGCTCAGGACGAAGGCAAGGAAGACACAGACCATGATCAGAGCGGCACTGTTGATGACCCGGCTGGTCTCCGCCAGACCGACCCGCACCGCGCGCGCGTTGTCCTTGGTGTGGACCCACTCCTCGTGCATCCGGCTCACCAGGAACACCTGGTAGTCCATGGAGAGGCCGAAGAGCAGCGACAGCATGATGACCGGCAGGAAGGCGTTGATCGGGCCCTCCTTGCCGAGGCCCAGCATCTCCAGGCCCCAGCCCCACTGGAAGACCGCCACGAGGACACCGAAGGAGGCCGCCGCGGCGATCAGGTTCATCAGGGCGGCCGTCAGCGGGACGACCAGGGAGCGGAAGGCGACCAGCAGGAGCAGGAAGCCGAGGCCGATGATCGTCGCGATGAACAGCGGCAGGCGGTCGCCCGTGACCGACGCGAAGTCCTTGGAGACGGCGGTCACGCCGCCCACGTGGGCCTGGGCGCCCGCCTGCGGGATCACGTCGTCCCGCAGGGTGTCGATCAGGTCGTCGGTCTCCTTGGACTGCGGTGACGTCGTCGGCACGACCTGGATCACCGTCACGCCCTTCGCGGACGGCAGCGCCGCGACCTGGGCGACACCGGGGGCCGCCTCCAGGCCCTTGACGAGCGCGGTCGTGTCCCCACCTTCGGTGACCACCTGGAGCGGACCGTTGAAGCCCGGGCCGAAGCCCTCGGCGAGCAGGTCGTAGGCCTTCCTGGTGGTCGTGGAGGCGTCGTCGTTGCCCTGGTCGGTCGCGCCGAGGCGGAGCGAGAGGACCGGGACGGCGAGGACGGCCATGACGACCAGGGCGAGCGCGGCGATCCTGCGGGGACGCTTCTGGACGTTCACCGACCAGCGGGCGGCGAGGCCGCTCGCCTTCTCCTGCTCGGGCCCGTCCGCCGCCAGCTTCCGGCGCTGACGGCGGCTGAGGACGCGCGGGCCGAGCAGGCCGAGCAGGGCCGGCAGCAGCGTGGTGGCCGCCAGCACGCTCAGGACCACCGTCAGCGAGGTGCCGACGACCACGCCGTCCAGGAAGCGCAGCCGCGTCACGAGCATGCCGGCGAGCGCGATGCAGACCGTGCCGCCCGCGAACAGCACCGCGCGCCCCGAGGTGTTGAGGGCGGTGACCGCCGACTCCTCCGGGTCCATGCCCCGCAGGATGCCGCGCCGGTGCCGGGTGACGATGAACAGGGCGTAGTCGATGCCGACGCCGAGGCCGATCAGGGAGGCGAGCAGCGGGGCGATGTCCGGGATGTCGGTGACGTGGCTGAGCAGCTGGGTGGAGAACAGGCCCATGCCCACGCCGAACACGGCGATCGCGATCGGCAGCAGCATCGCGAAGAGCGACCCGAAGGCCAGGAACAGCACGACGGCCGCCGCGACGATGCCGACCATCTCCGACAGGCCCTGCGGCGGCTCCTGCACCCGCTGGATGGCTTGACCGCCCAACTCGACCTGGAGGCCGTCGCGTTCAGCCGCCTGCGCGGTGTCGACGACGTCCTCGACGAGTTCCTTGGGCACCTCGTTCGCGCGCTTGGTGAAGGTCAGCTGCGCGTACGCGATCTTGCCGTCCTTGCTGATCTGCGCGGCCCCTCGATCGCCGTAGGGGCTGGTCACCGCGCCGACGCCGGGCATCTTCGCGATCTTCTCGAGGGCCGGCTCGATCCGGTCCTGGACCGCCCGGTCCTTCACCGAGCCCTCGTCCACCTTCCACACCACGGTGTCCGTGTCGCCCGAGGTGTCCGGGAAGGCCTTCTCCATCAGGTCGTACGCGCTCTTGGAGTCCGTGTCCGGGAGGGAGAAGACGTTCGCGTAGTTCGTGCCCGCCGTCGAGGCCGAGAAGCCCAGACCGAACAACGCCCCCACCCACAACAACAGGACCACCAGCCGATGCCGATAGCACCACCGTGCCAATGCCGCCACGCTCAACACTCCCCAGTCGGTTGTCGGTCGGTCCCCCAGGTCCTGGGCAACAAGACTGGCGGCGCCGCACGCACGGGGACACCGGAGCCCACCGACTCTCAAGGAACTCCAAAGCACCGAACCCGCCCGGCTGTCAGTGGGGCCGCCGATACTGGGGGCATGACGACGGCTCCAGGCACCGTGCTGGTCGTGGAGGACGAGGAGAGCATCGCGGACGTCCTCGCCATCGCGCTGCGCTACCACCGGTTCGAGGTGATGGTCGCGGGCACCGTCCGCGAGGCCCTGGCGCTCGCCGAGCGCACCCGGCCCGACGCGGCGCTGCTCGACGTGATGCTGCCCGACGGCGACGGCCGCGCCCTCGGCAGGCAACTGCGCTCCGCGCGGCCCGACTTGGCGCTGGTGTTCCTCACCGCCCGCGACTCGCCCGCCGAGGTGGTCGGCGCCCTCGGCTTCGGCGACGACTACATCACCAAGCCGTTCAACATCGACGAGGTCGTCGCCCGCATCACCGCCGTCCTGCGCCGCACCCGCCCCGCCGACGTGCTGCCGCAGCGGCCCCTGCTGCGCTACGGCGACCTGGAGCTGGACGAGACGACGTACTCGGTGCACCGCGCGGGCCGCTCGGTCGAGCTCACCCCCACCGAGTACGCGCTGCTGCGCTTCCTGGTCCGCAACGGCGGCCGGATCGTCCCCAAGGAGCAACTCCTGCGCCATGTCTGGCAGTACGAGCACACCCCGCCCGAGTCGACGGTCGTGGAGACGTACATCAGCTATCTGCGGCGCAAGCTGGACGCCCTGGGACCGCCGGTGATCACCACGCGGCGCGGCGTCGGGTACGGGCTGGCATGAGGCTCCGCAAGCTGGGCTGCAAAGGCGGCATCCACTCGCTGCGCGGGAAGCTGACGCTGGCGAACGTGGCGCTGCTCGCACTCGGCATCGTCGCGGCGACCGCGGTGAGCGTGATGGCCATGCGGTACTACCTGCTCGACCAGATCGACTCCGAGCTCGCCAAGTCGCGCGAGACGTTCAGCAGTTCGGGGCTGTCCATGCAGATGATCGACGACCTGAGCACACTGGCGATCGTCCGGGAGCGGTTCCTGCACCAGGACGACGGGGCGGCGCGGCCTGACCAGATCCTCAGCGTCGTCGACACCCACGGCGACGCCGTCTCCCTGGGCGACTTCACCCCGAGCGCCCTCCAGAAGGACCTCGCGGACGCGGTGGACGACCCGCGCGCGCTGGCCGCCGACCCCGAGCCGCACGACATCCGGGTGCGTGGGGATTCCTACCGGGCCACCGCGACCCGGCTCACCGACGGCACGTACATCGTGTTCGCCACCTCCACCGAGGCCGTCCACAAGGGCATCGCCAAGGCCGTCCGGCTCGACCTCGCCATCGGCAGCCTGCTGCTGGTGCTGCTGGCCGTGGTGACCTTGTTCAGCGTGCGGCGCCGGATGCGGCCGCTGGAGGACATGGTGGAGACGTCGTCGGCGATCGCCGAGGGCGACCTGACCCGGCGCGTCCCCTCCAGCCGGGACGCCACCCTGGAGGTCGAGCAGCTGCGCACGGCGCTCAACGCCATGCTCCACCAGGTGGAGTCGGCGCACCGCACGCGCGAGCGCAGCGCCGGCCAGCTGCGCCGCTTCGTCGCCGACGCCTCGCACGAACTGCGCACACCGCTGTCCGCGATACGCGGCTATCTCCAGCTGTACGACCAGGGGATGCTCCAGGACCCCGACGAGCGCAAACGCGCCTGGGGGCGGGTGATGGCCGAGGCCGACCGGATGGGGCGCCTGGTGGACGAACTGCTCACGCTGGCCCGCCTCGACCAGCAGCCCGAGCTGCGCTTCCGCAACGTCGACCTGACCCGGCTGGTGCGGGACGCGGCCGAGGACCTGCGGGTGCAGCAGCCGGGGCGGCCGATCAGCGTCGACGCGGACGGGGCGCTGCTGGTGCACGCCGACGAGGCGGGGCTCCGGCAGGTCCTGGGCAACCTGGTGGGCAACGTGCGCACGCACACCCCGGCCGAGGTGCCTGTGCGGCTCGGGGTGGAGCGGGCCTACGGGGCCGTACGGCTGTGTGTCGCGGACGACGGCCCGGGCCTCGCCGAGGAGGACGCCGCACGCGTCTTCGACCGGTTCTTCCGGGCCGGCGGGGGCGCGGGCAGCGGGCTCGGGCTGGCGATCGTGCAGGGGGTCGTGCAGGCGCACGGCGGGCGGGTGACGGTGCGGACGGCGCCGGGCGAGGGGCTGGCGGTGACGGTGATGCTGCCGTCGCGGACGTAGGCGCCCCACGCGCGCGTGTGTGTGCCTAAGTGTTCGCCAGCACCAGGGCCCACACCGTCTTGCCGTGCCGCCCCCGGCTCCACACCCCCCACGCGGCGGCGACGTTCTCCACCAGGTGCAGTCCGCGCCCGGACTCCTCCCCCTCCCCCACCAGCCGCAGCCGCGGCTCCAGTTGGCCCTCGTCGGAGACCTCTATGAGGCAGGAGCCGTCGGCGAGGGCGGTCACCGCGACCTCGAACTCGCGCTCCAGGAGCGGCCCGTGGCGTACGACGTTGGTGGCGAGCTCGGACACCAGCAGCACCGCGTCCGCCAGCGCCGGGTCGTCATGGCCGTGCCCCCAGTCGGCCAGATGGTCCCGTACCCGGCGCCGCGCCAGACCGACGGACGCCGGATGCCGGGGCAGCCGGAAGGAGTTGCGTCTCAACACATGTGCTCCTCACCCCACGCACACCTCCGTCACATGGTGCTGCGTCGGGCACCCGCCCCGCGCCACTCGGGCGAATGTCATGCCGCGAGTTCGCGTCAGATCCAGTTGAGGCGCCAGAGCCGGAAGACACCGGTGCCGTCCGAGAGGTACTGGCCACCACCGACGTCCTCACTGCTCACGACGTACTCCTTGGCCTGCCAGAGCGGGATGACCGGCACGTCGCGCGCGATGGCGTCCTGCATCGACCGGAAGTCCTCCGCGGCGTCGGCGCGGTCGGCGTACTGCTGACTGGCCTGGATCAGCCTGTCGACCTCGGAGCTGCTGTAGCCGGTGTTCATGGTGCCGTCGGTGCCGACGAGCGGCCCGCCGTAGGTGTCCGGGTCGGGGAAGTCGGCGACCCAGCCGACCGCGTAGGCGTCGAGCTTGCCGTTGGCCCACGCCTTCTGGAAGGCGGTCCACTCGTACGGCTTGAGCGTCACCTTGAACAGCCCGCCCGCCTCCAGCTGCTTCTTGAGCTCGGCGGCCTCCTTGTCGGCGGCGCCGCGACCGGTGGCGTACCCGTAGGTGAACTTCACCGGCAGCGTCACCCCGGCCTGGGTGAGCAGGGCCTTGGCCTTGGCGGTGCTCTGCTTGGCGTAGGCGTCGAAGAACGCCGTGGTGTGGCCGGTGATGCCCGCCGGGATCAGCGAGTAGAGGGGGTCGACGGTCCCGTCGTAGACCGTGGCGGCCAGCCGCTCGCGGTCGATCATCCAGGCCATCGCCTGCCGGACCTTGGTGTCGTGCAGCGGCGAGGAGGAGCGGGTGTTGAGATAGAGGTTGCGGACCTCGGAGCTGTCGGCCTCGGAGACGCGCATCGTGGGGTCGCTGGGGTTCAGCCGGGCGAGCACCTCGGGCGGCAGCTGGCGGGTGGCGACGTCGATCTGCCGGGCCTTCCAAGCCGCGTTCAGCTTGTCGGCGTCCTTGTAGTAGATCAGTTCGACCGGGCGCCCGGAGTCCTTGACCGCGCCCTGGTAGCGGCTGCTGGGCTGGAGGGTGACCTTCTTGTCCTTCGTATACGAGCTCAGCTCGTACGGGCCGGTGCCGTCCACGCCGTCGTCCTTGCGCAGGCCGTCCGCGGGGTACTTGTCGCGGTCGACGATCGAACCGGCTCCGGTGGCGACCTTGAACGGGAAGGTGGCGTCCGGCGAGGAGAGGTGGAAAGTGACCGTCAGGCCCTGGGCCGTCACCGACTTGAGGGTGTCGAGCAGGGAGACCGGGCCGACGTCCGACTTGATCTTCTTGACCCGGTCGAACGAGAACTTGACGTCCTCGGCGGTCATCGCCCGCCCGCTCGGGAACTCGAGGTCCTTCCGCAGTTGGCAGCGGTACGTCTTGAGGCCGCCGCCCACGAACGCACAGCTCTCCGCCGCGTCGGGCACCGGTGTGGCGCCGCCCGACTCGAAGGTCAGCAGCGACTGGAAGACATTGCTGAACAAAGCCCAGGATCCGGCGTCATAGGCGCCGGCCGGGTCGAGGGACGTCACCACGTCCGTCGTACCGACCTTGATCGTCTTGTTCGAGTCCTCCTGCGACGGCATCAACTGCCAGCCGCCCACTCCCACGGCCGCCAGCACGAGCAGCGTCGCGAGAATCCGTATGCGAACCGATCGCATCGGTTTCCTTCCCCGGGCCCCTGACGGCCCCCAGCACATATGCCACTCCCCTAGCGGCGCGGCTCACCTAATCACACGGGTTTCCTCGGCGGAAGAGGGATCTTGGGAGTTGAGAAAGTCATTGCCGCAAGGTGTTACCGAAGAGTTTCACAGGGCTCGCACAGAGTCCGCCGCGAAAGGTTTCAACCCGGCTGTACGAGACCGCTCTATGCCTGACGGGACGCCAGCTCGATCACCGTGATGTCCGAAGGCGCGCCCACGCGCGTGGGCGACCCCCAGGCGCCCGCGCCGCGGCTGACGTAGAGCTGCGTGTCGCCGTAGCGCTCCAGGCCCGCGACGGTCGGGTTGGCGGCTGCGGCGATCAGGTTGCCGGGCCAGAGCTGGCCGCCGTGGGTGTGGCCGGAGAGCTGGAGGTCGACGCCGTGCTCGACGGCGTCGTGGATCTGCACGGGCTGGTGGGCGAGGAGCACGCACGCGCGCGTGGTGTCACGGTCGCCGAGCGCCTTGCCGAAGTCGGGGCCCTGGCCCTCGCTCTCCCCGGCGATGTCGTTGACGCCCGCGAGATCGAAATGGCGCAGCTCCGTGCGGGCGTTCTCCAAGGGGAGCAGTCCGAGCCGGCGCACCTCCTCGACCCACTGCTCGGCGCCGGAGAAGTACTCGTGGTTGCCGGTGACGAAGTAGGCCGGCGCCTTCAGCTGCGAGAGCGGGGCGGCGGCCGGGCCGAGGTCCTTCACGCTGCCGTCCACCAGGTCGCCGACGACCGCGACCAGGTCGGGCTGGGTGGCGTTGATCGTGTCGACGACCTTCTGCGCGAAGCCACGGCCCAGCACGGGGCCGAGGTGGATGTCGCTGACCACCGCGATCCTGAACCCGTGCGCCGCGCGCGGCAGTTTGGCCAGCGGCACGGTGACCCGCTTCACCCTCGGCCCGCGCAGCACGCCGTACGTGCCGTAGCCGACGGTCCCGACCGCAGCTGCGGCGGCCGCTCCGCCGACCACGCGGGAGACGAACAGGCGCCGGGAGGGGGCGGCCAAGAGACGGGGGGAGGCGGGCTCGGCGGGCTCTTCGGGGGCCGGTCCCGCCGGTACGGGCTCCGGACGCGGTACGGCGACGGCCGTGACGGGCGCGTGCCGCCGGTCCCGTCGCTCCAGGAAGCGGCGCAGCAGCGGTCGTACGACCTCACCCGCCAGCACGCCCAGCAGCAGGTAGATCGACAGCGCCAGCCACAGGAAGCCGGGCCAGGCCAGCGTCTGCTGGAGCCAGAAGGGCGCTCCGGTGCGCTCGCCCACGAGGGCGCCGATCGCCAGCAGCCAGCCACCGGCGACGACCACCACGCCGATCCGCCGGCCCCAGCCCGGGCCGCTCGTCGTGTCGCGGAACAGGCGGCGCCACAGGTACCAGTTGCCGGTCACCAGGACGGCCAGGGCCAGCACGGCGAAGACGATGACCACGGAGTCGTATCCCTTTGTTGTCGAATGCGGCGAACGGGCCCGCTATGACGTCTGGCGCAAAGCGCGCACCCCGCGCAACCCGATGAGCCCGACGACCGTCCCCAATACGAAGGAAACGATGGCGAGCGTCAGGTGCACCCAGAAGTACGCGGTCGGGTCGCCCGCGTCGTCGAACGCGAGTCCGCTGCCGTCCTTGACGAGATTCTTGACGAAAGTGATCCAGATGACCCAGCTCCACACCCCGAAGGCGAGCAGGAACCAGGAGACGGGGCGGCTGAGCTTCATGCGTCCAGTATCTCCGCCGGGTGTCTGGTTCCTCGGCCGGGGTGGGGAGGGCAGTGGGACTTCACGGGCGGTGGCATGTACGTTTCCGACCGTGTCCGCACCCAAGAAGACCACCAGGCGATCCCTGCTGGTCGCTTCCGCCACCCTGACGTCCCTCGCGCTGACCGCGGGCCCCGTGCTCGCCGCGCCCAGCCCTTCGGCATCTCCCTCGGCCACCCCGCCCGCGAAGATGTCGACGGTCGGCGGCGCCCGGCTCGGGCAGGCGGGTACCCAGGTCAACCTGGCGAGCGGGGTGCCGGTGCTGCCCAAGGGCCTCACCGCGCGGTCGTGGATCGTCTCCGACGCCGAGTCCGGCGAGGTGCTCGCCGCGCACAACGCACACTGGCGGCTGGCCCCGGCGAGCACCCTGAAGATGCTGTTCGCCGACACCGTCCTGCCGAAGTTCCCCAGCACCACCGAGCACAAGGTCGTCCCCTCCGACCTCGCCGGCATGGGCGCCGGCTCCAGCATGGTCGGCATAAAGGAGGGCGAGAAGTACACCGTCCACGACCTGTGGCTCGGTGTCTTCCTGCGCTCCGGCAACGACGCCGTGCACGTGCTGTCCGCGATGAACGGCGGCGTGAAGCACACGGTCGCGGAGATGAACGAGCACGCCGAGGAGCTCCAGGCCCTCGACACCCACGCGGTCAGCCCGGACGGCTACGACGCCGAGGGCCAGGTGTCGAGCGCGTACGACCTGACGCTGTTCGCCCGCTCCGGGCTCCAGAAGAAGGACTTCCGCGAGTACTGCTCGACGGTCAGCGCGAAGTTCCCCGGCGAGACCAAGAAGAACAAGAAGGGCAAGAAGGTCCGCGAGTCCTTCGAGATCCAGAACACCAACCGGCTGCTGTCCGGTACCGACTCCGACATCGGCGTCTACCCGGGCATCGCGGGCGTCAAGAACGGCAACACCACCAACGCGGGCGCCACCTTCACCGGCGTCGCCGAACGGGGCGGCAAGGTGCTGCTCGTCACCGTCATGAACCCGGCGAAGAACGAGCACAACGAGGTCTACAAGGAGACCGCGAAGCTCTTCGACTGGGGCTTCAAGGCCGCCGGCAAGGTCCAGCCGGTGGGTGAGCTGGTCCCGCCGAAGAGCGCCGCCCAGCCGAGCGCCCAGCCGGGTGCCACGGCCTCCGGCGAGGCGGGCGGCGCGGTCGGTGGCGGCGGGTCCTCCGCCAAGCCGGTGGCGAGCGCCACGGCGGCCTCCGGCTCCGGCGGCATGGGCATCGCCCTCGCCATCACCGGGGGCGTGCTGGCGCTGCTGGCGGCGGGCGCGTTCCTGGTCAACCGCCGGTGGCCGCTGCCGGATCTCGTACGACGTCGTCGCTGATCTCGTCGAGTTCGTCCTCCTTGCTCTCCGTCGCCGTCCAGGCGGCGCAGAACAGGACGAGTTTCGACGTGAAGTTGATCCACAGCAGCAGGGCGACGGGGACACCGAAGGCGCCGTACATGCTCTTCGCCGCCACGCCCTGCATGTAGCCGCTCAGCAGCAGCTTCAGCAGCTCGAACCCGACCGCGCCGATCAGCGCCGCCACCAGCAGTCGGCGGCGCGTCGGTTCGACGCCGGGCAGCAGGGTGAGGACGTACAGCAGGAGCAGGAAGTCGGCGAGTACGGCGATCAGGAAGGCCGCGGCGCGCAGCAGGACCGCGCCCCAGCCCTCGCGGTCGATGCCGATCTGGTCGCTGATCCAGCCGACCATGGCGGAGCCGACGGCGGACGCGGCGATGGTGACCAGGAGCGCGCCGCCGAGGCCGACCAGGATGCCGGCGTCCTTGGCCTTGCTCAGGACCGGGTTCTCCTCCTCGTCGGGCAGCTCCCACACCGCGCGCAGGCACTCACGCATCGAGCCGACCCAGCCGATGCCGGTGAACAGCAGGACGGCGCCGGCGATGAGGCCGATGGCCCCGGCGTTCTCGACCAGGCCGTCGATGTTCAGCTGGTCGGAGATGCCGGGCACCTGGTCGGCGATCTTGTTCTGCAGCTCGTCCTGCTGCGACTGGCTGAGGGTCGCGGCGGCGATCGCCGCGGCCACGGTCAGCAGCGGGAACAGGGCGATGAAGCTGATGAACGTCATCGCGGCGGCCAGCCGCGTCCACTTCACCCGGTCCAGCCGCTCGTACGACCGCCACGCGTGCGTGGCCATCAGCCGGACCAGCGCCGGCCCGACTACGGGGAGCTTCTTCAGCCAGTCCATGTCCGCCTCTGTGCTCGGTGACCCAGGTATGCCCCACGTCCTGTAGACCCATGTACGACTACCCCGAAAGCGCAGGACAGTGGCGGTGGGTGCGCTAGCAATGTGCCACCGCCAGCCCGTACATCCCCAGCCACACCAGGCCGATGACGGCGAGGGCGCGGTCGCCGAGGACGACCTCCTCGGGTTCGCCCGCGGTGCCGCGGTCGGCGAAGACGGCGTACCGCAGGACCGCGAGGATGAACGCCACGACGGACAGCTGGCGCCAGGGCAGCAGGCCGGTGGCGGTCGGCGCGGCATGCGTGCCGCCGCCCTCCAGGGCCCACAGGCAGTACCCGAGGACGGCCACCCCGGCCGCGAGCTGCCAGACGAAGCGCAGATAGCCGGTCGTGTACTCGGTGAGCAACGCGCGCGTGGCGCCCGCCGTGCCTTCCATCTGCACGGCCTCGGAGTAGCGCTTGGCCGCCACCATGAACAGCGCGCCGAAGCCGGTCGTGATCAGGAACCAGCGCGACAGCGGAATCCCGAGGGCGAGCCCGCCGACCATCGCCCGCATCAGGAACCCGGTCGTGACGACGACGAGGTCGACGACCAGGACGTGCTTGAGGCTGACGCAGTAGGCGAGTTGCATGCCGACGTAGGCGGTGAGCAGGGCCGGGACGAGGGGCGGGGTGAGCCAGCCGGCGAGAGCGAGCGCCAGGACGGCGAGGACGCCTCCGACGCCGTACGCGACGGGCACGGGGACCTGTCCGGCGGCGACCGGGCGGTGGCGCTTGGTGGGGTGGGCGCGGTCGGCGTCGGCGTCGCGGGCGTCGTTGATCAGGTAGACGGCGGCGGCGCACGCCGTGAACAGCGCGAAGACCAGGGCGAGTTGGGTGAGCGCGTGCCGGGTGAAGAGCTGCCCCGCGGCCGCGGGGGCGGCGACGACGAGGAGGTTCTTGACCCACTGCTTGGGGCGGGCGGTCTTGAGGAGGCCGTGGAGGACGTGGAGGACATGGAGGACGGAGTGCGGACGGGGGTGGGGTGGTGCGGGGCGTCGCGGGGGCGTGCGTTGGCCGAGGAGGGCGGGGGTGTTGGGGTGCGCGCTGGGGGTGTTGGAGTGCGTGCTGTCGGAACGCGTGCCGCCGTCGGGGCGCCCGCTGTTGAGGTGCGGCGCGGTCTCAGTCATGCGCGCCCCCTCGCATCCAGCGCGCTCCCAAACGCGCCGTGAGCGCCCCCAGGGCCGCGCCCGCCGCTACGTCGGAGGGGTAGTGGACGCCGACGACGAGGCGCGACAGGCACATGGCGACGGCGAGGGGCGGGAGGAGACGGGTGGCCCCCAGCGCCCCGAACGCCACCGCGGCCGCCGCGGCGGAGGTCGCGTGCGAGCTGGGGAAGGAGTAGCGGCCGGCGGTGCGCACGAGGGGTTCGACGTGCGCGGGGCGCGGGCGTCGCACCACCCTCTTCACGCCCATGCTGACGGCGTGCGCGCCCGCAGTGAGCGCTGTCCCGCGCAACCAGGCGCCGCGTCGCGCGCCGTCCACGGCGGCTCCCGCGAGGCCCGCCGCGAGCCACAGCGCCCCGTGCTCGCCGGCCCAGGACAGGGTGCGCGCGGCGGCGCCGACGCGCGGGTCGGCACCGTACGCCCGGAACGCCGAAAGGATTCGGCACTCCAACATGCCAGGGCGCATGTCGAGGACACCGGTGTCGTCGAGGCCGTCCGGATCGTCGAATGGGTCCATGTGGACTCACTGTTCACGCCGACACGGCCCGAGCTCCGGCAATATTGAGCGACATCCCATTAATCACCCATTTCGGGGAGAGGATGAATGTCCGGGGATGTTTGAAAACAAATCACCTCCTTAAGGGCGATACGGTCGCCGACATGTCTGCCGAGACCGTTTCCGTCACGGGATGGGGCCGTACGGCGCCCACCGCGGCCCGTCTGATCCGCCCACGGACGTACGAGGAGGCCGTGGCGGCCGTCCGGAGCTGCGGGGCCCGCGGCGGCATCCCCCGGGGCCTGGGACGGGCGTACGGCGACGCGGCGCAGAACGCGGGCGGGGCGGTCCTCGACATGACGGCCCTGGACCGTGTCCATGTGATCGACGCCGACAGCGGCATCGTGCTGTGCGACGCGGGCGTCTCCCTGCACCGGCTGATGCGGGTCCTGCTGCCGCTCGGCTGGTTCGTCCCGGTGACGCCCGGCACGCGCCACGTCACGGTCGGCGGCGCGATCGGCGCCGACATCCACGGCAAGAACCACCACGTCTCCGGCTCCTTCTCCCGGCACGTGCTGTCCTTCGAACTCCTCACCGCCGACGGCGAGATCCGCGCGGTGAGCCGCGGCACGCCCCTGTTCGACGCGACCACCGGCGGCATGGGCCTGACCGGCGTGATCCTGACCGCGACGGTCCAGCTCCAGCCCGTGCAGACCTCGCTGATGGCGGTCGACACCGAACGCGCCCGTGACCTCGACGACCTGATGGCACGGCTGTCCGCCACCGACGACTACTACCGCTACTCGGTCGCGTGGGTCGACCTGCTGGCGCGCGGCGCGGCGACCGGCCGCGCGGTGCTCACGCGCGGCGAGCACGCGCCCCTCGACGCACTGGGCACGCGCGCGCGGAGGGACCCGCTGGCGTTCCGGCCCGGCCGGCTCCCGGCCCCGCCCACCGCCCTCCCGGAGGGACTGCTGAACCGCCGCACCGTGGGCTGGTTCAACGAACTCTGGTACCGCAAGGCCCCCCGCGCGCGTACCGGCCAACTGCAGAAGATCTCGACGTTCTTCCACCCCTTGGACGGGGTCCCGCACTGGAACCGCGTCTACGGCGGGGGCGGTTTCGTGCAGTACCAGTTCGTCGTCCCGTACGGCCGGGAGGACACCCTGCGCAGGGTCGTGCGCCGCCTCTCGGAGCGCCGCTGCCCGTCCTTCCTGGCCGTCCTCAAGCGCTTCGGCGACGCCGACCCGGGCTGGCTCTCCTTCCCGCTGCCGGGCTGGACCCTGGCCCTGGACATCCCGGCGGGCCTGCCCGGCCTCGGCGCCCTCCTCGACGGACTGGACGAGGAGGTCGCCGCTGCCGGGGGGCGCGTCTACCTCGCCAAGGACTCCCGGCTGCGCCCCGAACTGCTCGCCGCGATGTACCCGCGCCTCGACGACTTCCGCGCGCTGCGGGCGGAGCTGGACCCGCGCGGGGCCTTCGTCTCGGACCTGTCCCGCCGCCTCGACCTCTAGAGCCCCGATCCCCGGAGCCTCTGGCCCGACCCATAGGAGCTGCTTGCCGTGAAGGACGCCTTCGGCCTCCCCCAGTCCCTGCTCGTCCTCGGCGGGACGTCAGAGATCGCTCTGGCCACCGCCCGCCGTCTCGTCGCCCGCCGCACCCGTACGGTGTGGCTGGCCGGGCGCCCCTCGTCCGCCCTGGAACGCTCCGCGGCCGACCTGCGCACTCTGGGAGCCGACGTACGCACCGTCGCCTTCGACGCGCTCGCCCCCGAGTCCCACGAGACCGCCCTCGGCAAGGTCTTCGCGGAGGGCGACATCGACATGGTGCTGCTCGCCTTCGGGGTCCTCGGCGACCAGGCCCACGACGAGCGCGAACCGCTCGACGCGGTGCGGGTCGCACAGACCAACTACACCGGCGCGGTGTCGGCGGGCCTGGTCTCCGCGCGCGCGTTGCAGACGCAGGGCCACGGCTCCCTGGTGGTGCTCTCCTCGGTCGCCGGTGAACGCGCGCGGCGCTCCAACTTCATCTACGGCTCAAGCAAGGCCGGCCTCGACGCCTTCGCCCAGGGCCTGGGCGACGCCCTGCACGGCACCGGCGTCCACGTCATGGTCGTACGCCCCGGGTTCGTGCGGACGAAGATGACCGCCGGCCTGCCGGAGGCGCCGCTCGCGACGACACCGGAGGAGGTCGCGACGGCCGTGGAACTGGGGCTCAGGCGGCGTTCGGAGACGGTGTGGGTACCCGGGGTGCTGCGCTGGGTGATGTCGGCCCTGCGGCACGTACCGCGCGAGGCGTTCCGGCGGTTGCCGCTCTAGCACGGTCGCCCCGCAGGGGCACGGTCAGTGGGCGGTCGTGCCCTGTTCCACGGCGGCGGAGGAACCCTGGGGCGGCACCGTGGCGGCCCCGCCGAAGGTGTACTCGCGCAGCTTGCGCCACACGCCGTCGGCGCCCTGCTCGTAGAGGGCGAAGCCGGTGCAGGGCCAGCGGGCCTCGTAGTCGGCGAGCTCCTCGTACGCGCGGTCCATGGCTTCTTCGTCGATGCCGTGGGCGACCGTGACGTGCGGGTGGTACGGGAACTGGAGTTCGCGGGCGACGGGGCCGGAGGCGTCGCGGACCTGCTTCTGGAGCCAGGTGCAGGCCTCGGCGCCCTCGGCGACCTGGACGTACACCACCGGTGACAGCGGCCGGAAGGTGCCGGTGCCGGACAGCCGCATCGGGAACGCGCGGCCGGCCGCGGCGACCTCGGTGAGGTGCGCCTCGATGGCGGGCAGCGCGCCGGCCTCGACCTCCGTCGGGGGCAGCAGGGTGACATGCGTGGGGATGCCGTGAGCCGCGGCGTCGCCGAAGCCCGCGCGCAGCTGTTGGAGCAGGCTGCCGTGAGGCTCCGGGACCGCGATCGACACGCCGATCGTTACGGTCCCCACGTCGTCTCCTGTCTTCCCTCTCGGGTGTCTGGGGTCTCCCCCGTTGTCGGGTTCGTCCCGGCCGTCCGGCTATCGACTGTACGGCCACGCCTGTGTTGTGGGCAGGCGCAACCGTAGTGATGTGCAGCGCTCTGTCCAGTGGTACGGCTGTGCGGTTCCTGTGCGGTGGTACGCGTGCGTGCTCGGCTCAGTGCTTGGCGGGCAGGAAGCCGACCCGGTCGTAGGCCTGGGCCAGCGTCTCCGCCGCGACGGCACGCGCCTTCTCCGCACCCTTGGCCAGGATCGAGTCCAGCGTCTCCGGGTCGTCCAGATACTGCTGCGTGCGCTCCCTGAACGGCGTCACGAACTCGACCATGACCTCGGCGAGGTCCGTCTTGAGCGCACCGTAGCCCTTGCCGTCGTACTTCTGCTCCAGTTCCGCGATTCCCGTGCCCGTGAGGGTCGAGTAGATGGTGAGCAGGTTGCTGACGCCGGGCTTGTTCTCGGCGTCGTAGCGGATGACGGTGTCGGTGTCGGTGACGGCGCTCTTGACCTTCTTGGCGGTGGTCTTCGGGTCGTCGAGGAGGTTGATGAGGCCCTTCGGCGTGGACGCCGACTTGCTCATCTTGATCGACGGGTCCTGAAGGTCGTAGATCTTCGCCGTCTCCTTGAGGATGTACGGCTTCGGAAGCTCGAAGGTGTCGCCGAAGCGGCCGTTGAAGCGCGTGGCGAGGTCACGCGTGAGCTCGATGTGCTGGCGCTGGTCCTCGCCCACCGGGACCTCGTTGGCCTGGTACAGCAGGATGTCCGCGACCTGGAGGATCGGGTACGTGAAGAGGCCGACGCTGGCGCGGTCGGCGCCCTGCTTGGCGGACTTGTCCTTGAACTGGGTCATGCGGGAGGCCTCGCCGAAGCCGGTGAGGCAGTTGAAGACCCAGGCGAGCTGCGCGTGCTCGGGGACATGGCTCTGGACGAAGAGCGTGCAGCGCTCCGGGTCGAGACCGGCCGCGAGGAGCTGGGCGGCGGCCAGACGCGTGTTGGCACGCAGGTCGGCCGGGTCCTGCGGAAGCGTGATCGCGTGCAGGTCGACGACCATGTAGAACGCGTCGTGGGACTCCTGCAGGGCCACCCACTGACGGACGGCGCCGAGGTAGTTGCCGAGGTGGAACGAGCCTGCGGTGGGCTGGATTCCGGAGAGCACACGGGGACGATCAGAGGCCATGCTCACCATTCTCTCAGGTGTCGGGGCCCGATCCGGAACTGGTCGGAAACAGATGGGAACCGATCCGTCTCCTGCGGTGTAACAAAGACGTGAGAACGCGGGAGGGGGGCCGCATCGTCGATGAGGCCGCGGTGATCGCACGCGTACGTGCCGGGGAGCCGGAGGCGTATGCGGAGCTGGTGCGCGCCCACACGGGCATCGCGCTCCGGGCGGCCGCGGCACTCGGGGCGGGTGCGGACGCGGAGGACGTGGTGCAGCAGGCGTTCGTCAAGGCGTACTGCGCGCTGGGCAGGTTCAAGGACGGCGCGTCGTTCCGGCCGTGGCTGCTGTCGATCGTCGCCAATGAGACGAGGAACACAGTGCGGACGGCGGCCCGGCAGCGCACACTCGCCGGCCGGGAGGCGGCCTTCGTGGAGGCGGAGCCGCTGATACCGGAATCGGCGGACCCGGCGGCGCGGGCCCTGGCGACAGAGCGTCGCGCCGCACTCCAGTCCGCCCTGGAGAAGCTGAGCGAGGAGCACCGTCTGGTCGTCACGTACCGCTATCTGCTGGACATGGACGAATCGGAGACGGCCCAGGCCCTGGGCTGGCCCCGGGGGACGGTGAAATCCCGGCTGAACCGCGCGCTGCGCAAACTGGGCCGACTGCTGCCGGACGCCGAGCTTCGGAAAGGGGGTGATGAGCGTGAGTGAAGGACGCAAGGGCTACGACGGTGAGGGCGGCCGTGGCCCCGGGGGTGCCGGTGGCCGGCGGCCGCGCGGCCGTGGCGGGGAGCGGGATTCGGGGCCGCGGGCGCGTCGGCGGGACGGTGGACGTGAGGTCGATGCCTCCCGGCTGCCGGAGGAACTGCGGGCGCTCGGGCGGTCGCTGGACGCTGCCGACGGGGCGGAGGGTTCCCTCGGTTCCGAGACGATGGTCGAGCGGGTGCTGGGTCAGATACTGACCGAGCAGTTGGCGGCCCCGGTGCCCGAGCCCCGGGGCCCCCGTGAGCGGCTGCGGGCCGTCCGGCGCTGGACGCGGGTGCGGTGGCGCTCGCTGACCGCGACGCTGTGCGGCCTGCTCACGGTGCTCGCGCTCACTCCTCCGGTGCGGGCCGCGGTCTACGACTGGTTCGACTTCGGCGGGGTCGAGGTGCGCTACGACCCGTCGGCGCACCCCTCTCCGGGGGCCGAGGTGCCCGGTTGCGGCCGGTCGGTGTCGTGGGCGCAGGCCGTGCGGCGGGCCGGGTTCGAGCCGCTGGTGCCGGACGCGCTCGGCGCCCCGGACGCGATGTCGGTGGCGGGTGGGCCGCAGGGGCGGTTCGTGGTCAGTCTCTGCTGGCGCGAGAGCGGGGGAACGGTTCGGGTGGACGAGTTCGCGGCGGGGCTGGATCTGACCTTCGCGAAGACCGGGCGCGAGAAACCGGAGTGGATCTCGCTGAGCGGCTCCGCAGTCGCCGGGTCGCATGGCACCGCGCTGTGGTTCCCCCGTCCTCACCTGCTGAGCTTCTGGCTGCTGGACGCGGACGGGAAGCGCTACACCCGCCAGGAGCGGACCGCCGGGCCGACCTTGCTGTGGAGCCGTCCGGCGGGCTCGGCGGAGGTGACGCTGCGGCTCGAGGGCGTGGCGTCGAAGGCCCGGGCGCTGGAGATCGCGAAGTCGGTGACGAGCCCGGTCGCGGAGTCCTCGGGGGCTTCCTCGGATTAGTGCGGGCGGGGTGGGAACCCCGGCGGGCCGAGCGGTGTACCAGAAGTGACACACGGCTCGCGGGGACCGGGCGGGCCGTTCGGCAGCGGCAGGTTGGGGGCTCGGGATGCACAGGCAGGGAAGCGGTGGGCGGGGCTGTTGTCGCCGGCTGACGGCGGTGGCAGGGGTGTCGGCGGCGGCTCTCGGGCTCGCCCTCGGGAGTGCGGGGCCGGCGGCGGCCGGCGGTCCGACCAGCGTGCTGATCGTCTCGCCGGAGAGCTCCGAGACAGCATCGCTGTACTACTCCGACCGGGAGTACGGCACGTTGGAGCGGCTGCTGGGAAACCCGGGCGCGGGCTCGGCGAGCAAGCCGCCCGAGGCCGACCTGACCGTCGGCCCACAGATCAACGTCACCTGGATGGTGCACGACGTGTCGCCGTGGCGCGTCGACCGGGTCTACCCGGCGACGGACGGCAAGGCGGTCTGGATCCACACGGATGCGAACTTCGACGGGTCGATGAACGGCACCTGGCACCGCGCCCAGCAGCCCGGCGTGCTTCGCGACCTGCTCAAGGACCTGGGCGTGATGGGCAAGCCCGCCGACGGCGACTCCGCCGTGGAGTACCCGCCGCCCTGGGACCAGTCCGGCATGGACGCGGAAGCGACGCCGAGCCCGGATCCGGCGCTCGCCGCGGCCGCTGCGCGATCGTCGCGGCCGGGTGACGCCACCGACTGGTGGTGGGCACTGCCCGGGCTCGCGGCCGGGGTCGGCGGGACGCTGCTGATACGCCGCGCGGCGGACCGGCAGAAGGCCGGACCGCCGCGGGGGGAACCACGTCAGGAGCTCATCGATCTGTGACCGACCTCTGATCAGCCTCTGATCAGCCTCTGATCTGCCTCTCTTCGATTCTTCGATCGACGATCTTCGTGAGTCGCCGTTCCTTGACAACTCAACAGGGCGTTTGTCAGCCCAGGTCGATCTCCGGGTACAGCGGGAAGCCCGCCACCAGGTCGGTCGCGCGGTGCGAGATCTCGTCGGCGACCTTGGTGTCGAGGACGTGCGCGGCCTTGGAGGGCGCACCCGACTTGGTGGTACCCGGCTCGGTGGTGGTGAGGACGCGGTCGATGAGACCGGCGACCTCGTCCATCTCGGCGGTGCCCAGGCCGCGGGTGGTCAGGGCGGGGGTGCCGATGCGGATGCCGGAGGTGTACCAGGCGCCGTTGGGGTCGGCGGGGATCGCGTTGCGGTTGGTGACGATGCCGGAGTCGAGGAGCGCGGCCTCGGCCTGGCGGCCGGTGAGGCCGTAGGAGGTGGCGACGTCGATCAGGTTGAGGTGGTTGTCGGTGCCTCCGGTCACCAGGGTTGCGCCCCGGCGCATCAGGCCTTCCGCGAGGGCCCGGGAGTTGTCGACGATGCGCTGGGCGTAGTCCTGGAAGGCGGGCTGCCGGGCCTCCGCCAGTGCGACCGCCTTCGCGGCCATGACGTGCGGGAGGGGGCCGCCGAGGACCATCGGGCAGCCGCGGTCGACCTGGTCCTTGAGGGAGTCGTCGCACAGGACCATGCCGCCGCGCGGGCCGCGCAGGGACTTGTGGGTGGTGGTGGTGACGATCTGGGCGTGCGGGACCGGGTCGAAGTCGCCGGTCAGCACCTTGCCCGCGACGAGACCGGCGAAGTGTGCCATGTCCACCATCAGGGTCGCCCCGACCTCGTCGGCGATCTCGCGCATGATGCGGAAGTTCACCAGCCGGGGGTAGGCGGAGTAGCCGGCGACGATGATGAGCGGCTTGAAGTCCCGGGCGGAGACGCGCAGCGCCTCGTAGTCGATCAGGCCGGTCGCCGGGTCGGTGCCGTAGGACCGCTGGTCGAACATCTTGCCGGAGATGTTGGGGCGGAAGCCGTGGGTGAGGTGGCCGCCGGCGTCCAGGGACATGCCGAGCATGCGCTGGTTGCCGAAGGCCTGGCGGAGTTCGGCCCAGTCGGCGTCGGTGAGGTCGTTGACCTGGCGGGCGCCGGTCTTCTCCAGGAAGGGGACCTCGACGCGGTCGGCGAGGACGGACCAGAAGGCGACGAGGTTGGCGTCGATGCCGGAGTGCGGCTGGACGTAGGCGTGGCGGGCGCCGAAGAGTTCCTTGGCGTGCTCGGCGGCGAGGGACTCGACGGTGTCGACGTTGCGACAGCCGGCGTAGAAGCGGCGGCCGATGGTGCCCTCGGCGTACTTGTCGCTGAACCAGTTGCCCATGGCCAGGAGGGTGGCCGGGGAGGCGTAGTTCTCGGAGGCGATCAGCTTGAGCATCTCGCGCTGGTCGTGGACCTCCTGGCCGATGGCGTCGGCAACGCGCGGCTCGACGGCGCGGATCACGTCGAGGGCGGCGCGAAAGGCGGTGGACTCGCTGGACAGGGGCTGCTGCTCTGACATGTCGTCGGCCTCCGGATGGCGTGGCGGGTTGCGGTCACGATTCACGGTTCGGCCCAGGCGCACGGCACTCGGTCATTCACAGGCCGCTCCCCGATGGTCCGTCCCATCCCAGCGCGCCAGTCACGGCCCGCCGGTCAGCCTACCGGTCGGGTCGTGCGCCGGAGGTGCCGCGTCCACCATGCGAGCGACGATGGAAGGGGGCCGTCCTCATCTCTGGGAGTGCCCGTGAACGCCACGGAGAAGCTCATCGCCTCGGCCGAAGCCCACACCGCGCACACCTATCACCCGCTGCCCGTGGTCGTGGCCACGGCGGACGGGGCGTGGCTGACGGATGTGGAGGGGAGGCGGTATCTGGATCTGCTGGCCGGTTATTCGGCGCTCAACTTCGGCCATCGGAACCGGCGGCTCGTCGATGCGGCGAAGGCTCAGCTGGAGCGGGTGACGTTGACGAGCCGGGCCTTCCATCATGACCGGTTCGCCGCGTTCTGCTCGGAGCTGGCCGAGCTGTGCGGGATGGAGCTGGTGCTGCCGATGAACACCGGCGCGGAGGCGGTGGAGACGGCGGTGAAGACGGCTCGGAAGTGGGGGTACCGGGTCAAGGGGGTGCCCGCGGAGATGGCGAAGATCGTGGTGGCGGGGAACAACTTCCACGGTCGCACCACCACGCTGATCAGCTTCTCCACCGACGCCGAGGCGCGGGCGGACTACGGTCCGTACACTCCCGGCTTCGAGATCGTGCCGTTCGGTGATCTGACGGCGATGCGCGCGGCGGTCACGGAGAACACGGTGGCCGTGCTGTTGGAGCCGATCCAGGGGGAGGCGGGGGTCCTGGTCCCAGCGGCCGGCTATCTTCCCGCGGTCCGGGAGCTGACCCGCGAGCGGAACGTGCTGTTCGTCGCGGACGAGATCCAGTCGGGCCTGGGCCGGACCGGCCGGACGTTCGCCTGCGAGCACGAGAACGTGGTCCCGGACGTGTACGTCCTCGGCAAGGCGCTGGGCGGCGGGGTCGTACCGGTCTCGGCGGTGGTGTCGAGCGCGGAGGTCCTGGGGGTCTTCCGGCCAGGCGAACACGGCTCGACGTTCGGCGGCAACCCCCTGGCCTGTGCGGTCGCCCTGGAGGTGATCGCCATGCTGCGGACAGGCGAGTACCAGGCCCGCGCCGCCGAACTGGGCGCCCGTCTCCACCGCGAGCTAGGGAAGTTGACCGCCACCGGCAGCGCGACGGCGGTACGCGGGCGGGGCCTGTGGGCGGGCGTGGACATCGCCCCCGCCCAAGGAACGGGCCGAGAGATCTCCGAGAAGCTGATGCACCGAGGCGTGCTCGTCAAGGACACCCACGGCCCGACGATCCGCATCGCCCCGCCGCTGGTGATCAGCGAGAAGGATCTGGACTGGGGGCTGGCTCAGCTGGCGGCGGTGCTCCGCTAGGCGGTCACACCGGCTTTCGGCCCCAGGCGATCACCATGAAGTTGGGGATGCAGGTGGTGCCGTGGCTCTTCGTCAGGGTGATGACGTCCTCGATGTCCATGTCGGTCACCTCGCCCGTGGCCAGGAGGCGAGGGCGCAGTGAGCGGAGGGTGAGCGGGAGGAAGGCCGCATCGCCACCGGTGAGGACCGAGGGGTGGACCTGGGCGCCGACCTCGGTCAGGCCGACGTCCGTCAGGGCCTGGGGCAGGCGGCGACCGGTGCCGGGGGCCACGTCGGCGGCACCGAAGGCGGCGCGGAGGGCGCGGCCGAGGCGCTCGGCCGGCTGGGTGTAGCCGGGCGGGTAGTAGTAGGCGGCGGCCGGGTCCGTGGGGTCGTCGATGTCGAAGCCCTCGATGCCGAAGTCCTCCGTACCGAAGCCCTCGATACCCAAGCCCTCGATACCGAAGTCCTCGATGACCACCCAGCCGCCGGGGCGGGTGGCCGCGGCCAGCCGGCGCAGTGCCTCGTCGCGGTCGGGGAGGTGCTCGATCACGGCTCGCGCGTGGACGAGATCGAAGAAGGCGTCGGGGAGGTCGTCGGTGCGCAGATCGTGGGCGCGGATCTCCAGGTTGGACAGGCCGTGGGCGTTGGCGAAGCGGGTGTCGACGTCGGTGGCGAGCACGTGCCCGGCGGCGCCGACCTGCTTGGCCAGCCAGCGCGCGATGCTGCCGGCGCCGCAGCCCACCTCCAGGCAGCGCCAGCCGTCGGTGACTCCCAACTCGGTCAGGCGGTGGCGGCTCTGGCTGTCGTAGATCTCCTCCAGCGCCAGCAGCCGCCCGTGTTCCCGCTCCCAGGACGTGTCGAAGACGTATCCGCTCTCCATCGTGGCCGTGTCGCCCACCGGTCGCCCCTCTCCGTTGGTCGTGGGGCGGTCATTGTGTCGCGTCAGAGAATCACGTGCGGCAGAAAGCGCGCGTATTCGTCGGTCACCAGTCCGGCCGACTCGCGGATGCCGAGGCCCGCCGACTCGTCCTCGACGACCCAGGCGCCCAGGACGACGCGGTTGCCGTCGAAGTCGGGCAGGGGTGCCAACTCCTGGTAGCAGCAGGCCTCTTCGCGCAGGACGGGGGCGGTGCCCGTGGTGTCCGGGGCGTGGAGGGTGACGCCGGCGCCCTCGCGGCCGAGCAGTGGTTTGGCGACGTAGCCCGTCGTCGTCGCCAGCTGCCTCGGCCCGTCGAGATAGGCGGGGAGGAGGTTCGGATGGCCCGGGTAGAGCTCCCAGAGAATGGCCAGAAGTGCCTTGTTGCTCAGGAGCATCTTCCAGGCGGGCTCGATCCACAGGGTGGTGCCGGTGCCGCCGCCGTTGTCGAGGGTGTCGAGGACGTGGTCGGCGAAGCGGTCGGTGGTCAGCCACTCCCACGGGTAGAGCTTGAAGCAGCTGCGGATGAAGCGCAGTTGCTGGTCGACGAAGCGACCGGAGAGAGGGTCCCAGCCGATCTCCTCCATGGAGATCCAGGCGGTGTCGAGGCCGGCCTGCTCGGCGGTCTCCTGGAGGTAGGCGACCGTCATCAGGTCCTCGCCGAGCTCGTCGGCGGAGGAGTACGCGAAGTACAGCGGGCTGCCCGGCGGGAGCAGCGCGGCCTGCTTCTTCCAGGCGGCGACGAGGCGTTCGTGCAGGGAGTTCCACTGGTCGGCGCCGGGGAAGCGCTCCTCCATCCAGAACCACTGCGGGGAGGCGGCCTCGACGAGGGAGGTGGGGGTGTCGGCGTTGTACTCCAGCAGCTTGGCCGGGCCGCTGCCGTCGTAGCGGAGGTCGAAGCGGCCGTAGACGGAGGGGAGTTCGGCGCGGCGGCGCCAGGCCTCGGCGACCGCGTCGGCGACGCGCGGGTCGGTGATGCCGAGGTCGGCGAAGCGGTTCGCGGTGACGATGTGGTCCGCCGCCGCCAGGCACATGCGGTGGAGCTCCTCGACCACGTCCTCCAGGGCCTCGACCTCCTCCAGGGAGAAGGCGTAGTAGGCGCTCTCGTCCCAGTAGGGGCGCAGGGAGTCGTCGGGGTAGCGGGTGAGCGGGTAGATGAGGCCCTGTTCCTCGACGGTCTGCTGCCAGCCGGGGCGGGGCTCGATGGTGCGGCGTTCCATGGCGTCTCTCTGTGGCCTGTCCGTACGTGCGTGCGTCCGCGCTCAGCCGCCGCCGCTGCCGCCGGAGCAGCCGAAGCCGCCGCGGTCGACGGCCTCGCTCTTGCTGAAAGTGCCGTAGTCGGCGCGGCCGTTGCTGACGTCGGCGTCGTAGTACCAGGCGGCGTCGGCGCTCTTGCCGGTGCCGGACTTCTTCTTGCCGCCCTTGGCCGAGGAGGAGCCGGAGCTGCCGGTGTTGCAGTTCTTGTCGGCGACGACCTTGTAGCCCTCGTAGGTGTAGCTGTCGCGGTCAACGCAGCGGCGGTCGGGGTCGGAGCCGCAGGAGGTCAGTGCCGCCGCGACGACTCCCATGCCGCCGAGCACGACCGTGCTGGAGCGCAGCCGTCGCCGAGTTTCCGCCATGTTCCCTGTCTCCCCCGTGGTGCGTCGGGCCGTTGTCCGGCGGTCAGCCTAGAGATCGGTGAGAGTGCCCGTGCAGCCACCCCGTCCGTCTTCACCGCTCCCCTACAGTCACTTTGTGATCTTTGGGATGGTGTGTGCGCTCGGTGCGGCGGTCTGTTTCGGTACGGCGACGGTGTTGCAGGCGGTCGCCGCACGGGCGGCCGGCACTGGTGGGGGCGGGGAGGCGGCGCTGCTGCTGCGTGCGGTGCGGCAGTGGCGGTATGTGGCGGGGCTGGTGCTGGACGGGCTGGGGTTCGTGCTGCAGATCGTGGCACTGCGGTCGATTCCGATCTACGCGGTCGGGGCGGCGCTGGCGTCGAGCCTCGCGGTGACGGCGGTGGTCGCGGCGCGGTTGCTGCGGACGCGGTTGAGCGGGGTGGAGTGGGCGGCGGTGGCGGTGGTGTGTGCCGGGCTCGCAATGCTGGGGGTGGCGTCCGGGACGGAGGGGGATCTGGGCGGGCCGCCGGCGCTGAAGTGGGTGATGCTCGGGGTGGCCGTGGGGGTGCTGCTGCTCGGGCTCGCGGGTGGGCGGCTGTCGGGGCGCTGGCGTGGGCCGGTGCTCGGGCTGGGGGCGGGGTTCGGTTTCGGGGTGGTCGAGGTGGCGGTGCGGTTGATCGACTCACTCGCCCCGTCGTCGCTGCTCACGCATCCGGCGACGTATGCGCTGCTCATCGGCGGGGGCGCCGCGTTCCTCTGTCTGACGTCGGCGTTGCAGCGGGGTTCGGTGACGACGGCGACCGCGGCGATGGTGATCGGGGAGACGGTCGGACCCGCGCTGGTGGGGGTGGTGTGGCTCGGGGACCGTACGAGGGAGGGGCTGGAGTGGCTGGCGGTGCTGGGGTTTCTGGTGGCGGTGGTCGGCGCGCTGGGGTTGGCACGGTTCGGGGAGGCGCCTGCCTCCGACGGTGAGGCCGAGATGGGTGCCGCGGTGTCCGGGTGACCGACTCGGGGACGGCGCCTTGACCCATCCCGCCGGGCAACCGACTCAGGGACGGCACCCTGGCCCACCCCGCCGGGCAACCGACTCAGGGACGGCACCCTGGCCCACCCCTCCAGGCAACCGACTCAAGGACAGCACCCTGGCCCCCCGCCGGACATCGCGTCGGCAGTCGGCGAGCGGGCTTCTACGGCATCGCCCTGCACAACGCCTCCAGCGCACCCGCCCACCCGCTGTCCGACGGGGTGCCGTAGCCGACGACCACCGCGTCCAGGCCGTCGGAGAGGGCCTCGGGGTGGCGGAAGTAGGAGAGGCCGTGGAGGGCCACGCCCTGCCAGGCGGCTGACTGGACGACGGAGTGTTCGGTGCCGGGCGGGAGGCGGAGGACGGCGTGGAGGCCGGCGGCGATGCCGGTGATGTGGACGTCGGGGGCCTCGGCGGTGAGGGCGGTGAGCAGGGCGTCCCGGCGGCGGCGGTAGCGGAGGCGGGAGGCGCGGACGTGGCGGTCGTAGGCGCCGGAGGTGAGGAACTCCGCCAGGGTCAGCTGGTCCAGGGCGCTGGAGGTGTCGACCTTGCCCTTCGCCGCCGCGGTCTCCGCAGCCAGGGACGGGGGCAGCACCATCCAGGCCAGCCGGAGGCCGGGGGCCAGGGCCTTGCTCGCGGTGCCGAGGTAGACGACGTGGTCGGGGTCGAGGCCCTGGAGGGCGCCGACGGGCTGGCGGTCGTAGCGGAACTCGCCGTCGTAGTCGTCCTCCAGGATCAGACCGCCGGTGCGGCGGGCCCAGTCGACCACCGCGGTGCGGCGGCCCCGGTGGAGCGGGAGGCCCATCGGGAACTGGTGGGCGGAGGTGAGCAGGACCGCGCCCGCGTCGCCGAGGTCCGCCGGGTCGGTGCCCCGGTCGTCGTAGGGCAGGGGCGGGGTGCGCAGGCCGGCTTGCGTGAGCTGCTTCCAGTGCGCGTCGAGGCCGTAAGACTCCACGGCGACGGTGTGGACGCCGCGGGCCCGCAGGACCGTGCCGAGCAGGCGCAGGCCGTGGGCGATGCCCGAGCACACCAGGATGCGGTCGGGGTCGGCGCGGACGCCGCGGGCGCGGGCGCGGGCGAGGTAGCCGGCGAGGGCGGTGCGCAGTTCGGGGCGGCCGCGGGGGTCGCCGTAGCCGAGGGCGTGGTGCGGGGCCGCGAGGAGGGCGCGGCGGGCGGCCTTGAGCCACTCGGCGCGGGGGAAGGCGGCCAGGTCGGGGGTTCCGGGGCGGAAGTCGTGGGTGGGGCGGTGCGGTACGCGGGGGCCCGGACCGCCCGTGGGCGAGGTCGGGGTCGTCACCGTGCCGTCCGCGACCCTTGTGCCCGAGCCCTGCCGGGCGGTGAGCCAGCCTTCGGCGACCAGGTCGGCGTAGGCGTCGGCGACGGTGTTGCGGGCGATGCCCAGGTCGGTGGCGAGGCTACGGGAGGAGGGCAACCGGGTGCCCGGAGCCAGGCGGCCGGTGCGGACCGCCTCGCGCAGGGCGTCGGTCAGGCCCCGGCGCAGGTGTGGGCCGGCGGGTTCCAGATGAAGGTCGACGCCCAAAGTGGCCCATGATTTCGCCATGGGAATGGACCATACCGGTGGGCTGCCTCGAATCTAGGGTCGAGGACATGACGACGCACACCGACGAGACGCACACCGACGACAGGACACCCACCGACCGCACCGGCACCGACCGCGCCAGCACCGGCCGCACCGACCGCACCGACCGCCCCGGCCACGCCACCGCGGGCTACGCCCCTGAGCACACCCCGCGCCTCGCCTGGGCCGAGCAGGCGCCCGAGGTCTTCAAGGCGATGATCCGGCTCGACGCCGCCGCCCGGAAGGGCCTCGACCCGAAGCTGCTGGAGCTGGTGAAGGTGCGCGCCTCGCAGATCAACCGCTGCGCGCTCTGCGTCGACATGCACAGCAAGGACGCGCTGGCGGCGGGCGAGAGCGTGGAGCGGATCGTGCAGCTCAGCGCGTGGGAGGAGTCGGAGCACTTCTACACCGAGCGGGAGCTGGCGGCACTGGCGCTGACGGAGGCGGTGACCGTGCTGACCGACGGGTTCGTGCCGGACGCGGTGTACGAGCGGGCGGCGGCGCACTTCGAGGACGCCGAGCTGGCGCAGCTGATCGCGGCGATCACGGTGATCAACGCGTGGAACCGGTTCGGGGTGACCTGCCGTCTGGTGCCCGGGCACTACCAGCCGGGCCACAAGTGACGGCGCGTACGCGGCTGTTGGACGCGTCGGTCGCGCAGGCCATGTCCGCGCTCAGCGCCGCCGCGAAGAGAGGCCTCGGGGATCCCGCGCTCGCCGAACTCGTCGTGATCCGGGCCTCGCAGCTCAACCACTGCGCGTTCTGCCTCGACATGCATCTGCGCATCGCCCGCGAACACGGGGTGCCGGAGCGGCAGTTGGATCTGCTGGCCGCCTGGGAGGAGGCCGAGGGGGTCTTCGACGAGCGGGAGCGGGCGGCGCTCGCGCTGACGGAGGCGGTGACCGTCCTCACGGAAGGGTTCGTGCCGGACTCGGTGTACGAGACGGCCGCCAAGCACTTCGACGACGCGCAGCTCGCCCATCTGATCGGGCTGGTCGTCGCCATCAACAACTGGAACCGGGTGATGGTGAGCCGCCGCATCCCGCCGGGAGGTCACACAGCATGAGCGTCGGAGGGGCACCCGTCATGAGCAAGGTCGAGATCTTCCGCCGGCTCCATCGGCGCCGGGCCGCGGACGATCCGCTCGTCCTGCCGGGGCCGTGGGACGCGGCCAGCGCCCGGGTGTTCGCCGAGACCGGCTACCCGGCGCTCGCGACGCCCAGCGCGGGGGTCGCCGCCTCGCTGGGCCATGAGGACGGGCAGACCCCGGCCGACGAGATGTTCGCGGCGGTCGCGCGGATCACCCGCGCGGTGGACGTACCGGTGTCGGCGGACGTCGAGGGCGGGTACGGGCTGGCTCCCAAGGAGCTGGTGGAGCGGCTGCTGGAGGCGGGTGCCGTGGGCTGCAACCTTGAGGACTCCAACGGGGGTGTCCTCAAGGACCCGCACCAGCATGCCGAGTGGCTCGCCGAGGTGCGTTACGCGGCCGGGGGCGAGCTCTTCGTCAACGCCCGTATCGACACCTTCCTGCACGGGGACGGTGATCCCGAACAGGCCATCGAGCGGGCCGCGTTGTACACGGCCGCGGGCGCCGACTGCGTGTATCCGATCACCGCCCCGGCGGACGTACTGCCGCTGCTGCGGTCCGGGATCCACGGGCCGGTGAACGTGATCGCGAAGGTCGGCACGGGCCCCTCGCCCGCCGAGCTGGGCGAACTCGGGGCCACCCGCATCACGTTCGGGCCGGGCCTTCAGCGGCGGGCGAGCGCGATCCTCCACGACCTGGTGGAGGAGATGCGCTGACGGGCAAGCAGCCTCGTCACCATCAGAAACGGGCAAGCGGCCTCGTCACTGTCAGAAGCGGACCTCCGGCGTGCGGTAGACCTTGCCGTTGCTCATCTGCCAGCCGGAGGCCCCGGTGCGGGTGCCCTTGGGGCACTGGAACCACGGCGAGGTGTAGGTGTCGTAGCCGTCGATCCTGCCGTCCTTGAACACCTTCGGGCTCTGTCCGTCGGGGCCGAAGCACGTCACGCCGAACTTGCCGGTGGCGGACCTGGAGGTGGTGTTGGAGAACTTGACCTTGACCTTGGTCCCCGACTTGGTGATGCACCGCTTGGTCAGCTTTCCGCTGCAGTGCCACGTGGTGGCGGCGTCCGCGGACGGGGCGGCCAGCCCGAGAAGCGAGAACGTGGTGAGGGCGGCCAGGGAGAGAGAAGCGATCTTCTTCATGCGCCTCAGCTCACCAGAGGATGCGGGCCGCGACGAAATCGGTTTCGCCCGGATGACACCGATTCACGGCACCCTCTCGACGGATCTCCCCAAAGGGAACACACGGAGATAACCGTCGCTTGACCGACCTAACAGACCTCCAACAAGACAACGGATTGCCAACGGGGAGGTTCAGGAGAGCCACGCCCGCCAGGTGGACTCATGCCCTTCCACCCACTTCTTCGCCGCCTGCTCCGGCGTCAGCTTCTGGTCGGCGATCATCAGGGAGACCTCGTTCTGGTCCTCGGTCGTCCACCGGAACTTCTTCAGGAAGGCCGCGGCCTTCCCGCCGGAGCGGGCGAAGTCGGAGTTGAGGTACTTCTCCAGCGGGGTGTGCGGGTAGGCGCAGGCGACCTTGTCCGGGTCGGCGTCGCAGCCCTCCTTGTAGGCGGGGAGCTTCACCTCGGTCATGGGGACCTTCTTGAACAGCCACTGCGGCGCGTACCAGTAGGTGAGGAAGGGCTTCTTCTCCTTGGCGAACTGCTTGATCTGGGTGATCTGCGCGGCCTCGGAGCCGGCGAAGACGACCTGGTAGTCCAGGTCCAGGTTGGCCACGAGCGCCTTGTCGTTGGTGACGTACGACGGGGAGCCGTCCATGAGCTGGCCCTTGCCGCCGCTCTCCGCGGTGCGCATGAGGTCGGCGTACTTGTTGAGGTTCTTCCAGTTGGTGACGTCGGGGTGCTGCTGGGCGAAGTACGTGGGGACGTACCAGCCGATGTGCCCGGTGACGCCGAGTTCGCCGCCGCGCGTGATGGTCTTCTTGTCGTCGACGTAGCGCTTTTCCTGTTCGGGGTGGCCCCAGTCCTCCAGGATCGCGTCGACCCGGCCCTGGCTGAGCGCGTCCCAGGCGGGGACCTCGTCGACCTGGACGGTGTCGACGCGGTAGCCGAGCTCGTGCTCCAGGAGGTACTGGGCGACGGCCACGTTGGCCTGGGCGCCGACCCAGGACTGGACGGAGAGGGTCACCGTCTTCGAGCCCTGGGCGTTGGCGAACGGCGAGGCCTGCTTGGTCATGTCGGCGGCGCCGCAGCCCGTGAGCAGCAGCAGCGAGCCGACCGCGGCGGTCGCACACAGGCGGGTACGGATACGCATGTCACGCTCCCTTCTTGGTACGGCGTTCCGTCGGCTGGGTCACCCGGTCGAGCATCAGGCCGAGGCAGACGATCGCGGCACCGGCCACCAGACCGGTCGCGAGGTCGCCCTGGGCGAGGCCGAAGACGACGTCGTAGCCGAGGGCGCCACCGCCGACGAGGCCGCCGATGATGACGACGGCGAGGACCAGGACCACGCCCTGGTTGACGGCGAGCAGCAGGGCCGGTCGGGCGAGCGGGAGTTGGACCTGGCGCAGTTGCTGCCAGCTCGTGGCACCGAGGGAGCTGGAGGACTCCATCGCCGCCGCGTCGACCTGGCGCAGGCCCTGGGTGGTGATGCGGACGACGGCGGGCAGCGCGTAGACGACGGCCGCGGCGACGGCGGGGGCGCGGCCGACGCCGAAGAGGGCGACGACCGGGATGAGATAGACGAACTGCGGCATCGTCTGGAAGACGTCGAGGACGGGGCGCAGGGCGCGTTCGAGGCGGTCGCTGCGGGCCGCGGCGATGCCGGTCGCGAAGCCGATGACCAGGGTGACGGCGACGGCGGCGAGGACCTGGGAGAGGGTGTCGAGGGCCGGTGTCCACACGCCCAGGACGCCGATGGCGGCCATGACGAGGACCGCGGTGAGCGCGGTCTGCCAGGTGCCGATCAGCCAGGCCAGCGCGGCGACCAGCAGCAGCACCGACCACCAGGGCAGCCAGGTCAGTCCGTCCCGGAGCGGGTTGAGCACCCAGGTGGTGAAGTGGGCGGCCCAGTCGGCGGTGCCGCCGATGACGGGGACGCCGGAGTAGAGGTGGGCGGTCATCCAGTCGACGGCGCGGTTGACGGGCTCGGCGATCCGAACGGTCCAGGCGTCGGGCCAGTCGAGGCGGCCCATGAGACGTCCGGCGACGGCGATCGCGAGGGCGGCGACGAGGGCGTACAGCCATCCGGTGCGGCGCGGCTCGGCGGACGTGGAGCCGTTGCCCGCCGCTCCGGTGACGCGGTCCAGGACGACGGCCAGCAGCACGATCGGGATGCCGGCGGCGAGGGCGGCGCCGACGTCGACGGAGGCGAGCGCCTGGTAGACGCGGTCGCCGAGGCCGCCGGCGCCGATGACCGACGCGATGACCGCCATCGACAGGGCCATCATGATCGTCTGGTTGAGGCCGAGGAGGAGTTCCTTGCGGGCCAGCGGGATACGGGCGGTGAGCAGGCCCTGGCGGGCGGTCGCGCCCAGGGACCGCACGGCCTCCAGCACCTCCTTGTCGGCGCCGCGCAGGCCGAGCGCGGTGAGGCGGGCCATGGGCGGGGCGGCGTAGACGACCGTGGCGAGGACGGCGGCGGGGACGCCCATGCCGAAGACCAGGACGACGGGGAGGAGGTAGGCGTAGGCCGGGAGGACCTGCATGGTGTCGAGGACCGGGCGCAGGGCCCGGTTCAGGCGGTCCGAGAGTCCGCCGGCCAGCCCGAGCAGCGCGCCCACGACGACGGACGCGGCGACGGCCACGACCATCAGGGCCAGGGTCTGCATGGTCGGCACCCACATGCCCAGCCAGCCGCAGGTGAGGAACGCGGCCACCGTGCCCAGGGCGAGGCGCAGTCCCGCGACCCGCCAGGCCACGAGGGCGCCCAGGGCCGTCACGCCGGCCCAGCCGGCCGCGAGTAGCACCAGGTAGACGGCTCGTACGGCCAGCACGATCGCGTTGCTGACGTGGCCGAAGAAGTAGAGGAAGAGGGGGTGGGTGTCGCGGTTGTCGACGATCCAGGTGCTGGCCTCGGTGAGGGGCTTGGTGAGGTCGACGGTCAGGGCGTCCGGCCAGGCGCCGCCGGTCCAACGGGCGTTGGCCAGCGGGACGAGGACGGCGGCGGCCAGGGCGAGCAGCCCGAGCTTGTGGACGGCGCGGTGTTTGAGGACCGCGGGCAGGGTGCGCGGGGAGAAGACGGTGATCGCTGCCATCAGACCGCCTCCTTCGCCGTTCCGGCCACCACCCCGAGCAGCCCGTCGGCGTCCACCACCCCGAGGCACCGCCCCTCGTCCACGACTCGTGCGGGCTCGCCCGCGCGGGCCACGGCCTCGATCGCCTCCGAGACCGTGGCGTCCGGTGCCACCGCCGGGCCGGTGACCGCGTCGCCGTCCGTGGGCGTGCGCATCGCCGTCCGTACCGTCAGGACCTGCTCGCGCGGTACGTCACGGACGAACTCGCGGACGTAGTCGTCGGCCGGGGAGCCCACGATCTCCTCCGGGGTGCCCAGTTGGACCACCTTGCCGTCGCGCATCAGGGCGATGCGGTCGCCCAGCTTCAGGGCCTCGCTGAGGTCGTGCGTGATGAAGACCATCGTGCGGCCCTCCTCGCGGTGCAGGCGGACGACCTCCTCCTGCATGTCCCGGCGGATCAGCGGGTCGAGCGCGCTGAAGGGCTCGTCGAAGAGAAGGACCTCCGGGTCCACCGCCAACGCCCGGGCGAGGCCGACGCGTTGGCGCTGGCCGCCGGAGAGCTGGCTGGGCCTGCGCTGTTCCATGCCCTCCAGGCCGACCTTGGCGACGACCTCGGCCGCGCGCGCCCGGCGTTCCGCCTTGCCCAGGCCCTGGATCTCCAGGCCATAGGCGACGTTGTCGAGGACCGTGCGGTGCGGGAGGAGGCCGAAGTGCTGGAAGACCATGGCGGCGCGGTGGCGGCGCAGTTCGCGCAGGCGGGGCTTGTCCATGGCGCGGACGTCCTCACCGTCGATGGCGAGGGTGCCGGCGGTCGGCTCGATGAGCCGGGTCAGACAGCGCACCAGCGTGGACTTGCCCGACCCGGACAGGCCCATCACCACGAAGACCTCGCCCTTGCGGACGTCGAAGGAGACGTCCCGGACGGCGGCGGTGCAGCCGGTGCGGGCGCGCAGGTCGGCCGGGTCGAGGGCGGTGAGTTCGGGATCGGCGGGGATCCGGTCGGCCTTCGGACCGAAGACCTTCCAGAGCCCGTTCACGGAGAAGACAGGGGTCTCGGCGAGAACAGCTTCACTCATCAGGCACCGCCTCCGATCAGGTCCACGGCTTTCTCACCGACCATGAGCACCCCGATCATCGGGTTCACGGCCGTCATCGTCGGGAAGACCGACGCGTCGGCGATCCGGATGCCGTCCAGGCCACGGATGCGCAACTCGGGGTCGACCACGGCGAGTTCGTCGTCCACGGCGCCCATACGGCAGGTGCCCGCCGGGTGGTACACGGTGTGGGCGACCTTGCGGGCGTACTCGCTCAGTTCCTCGTCACCGGTGATGTCCGGCCCCGGGCACACCTCGCGCTTCAGCCAGCCCGCCAGCGGCTCGGTCCGCGCGATCTCGCGGGCGATGCGGATGCCGTCGACCAGGGTGCGGGCGTCGTAGTCGTCCTCGTCGGTGAAGTAGCGGAAGTCCAGGGCCGGTTTGACCGACGGGTCGGCGCTGATCAGGTAGAGGCGGCCGCGGCTCTTCGGCTTGGGGATGTTCGGGGTCATCGAGACTCCGTACGCGGGCCGTTCGTAGCCCAGTCGCTCGGGGTTGTCGGTGAAGGGGACCTGGTAGAAGTGGAACATCAGGTCCGGGCCGGGGTGTTCGGGGTCGCGGCGGACGAACAGGCCCGCGTCGGAGTCCATCGCGGAGTTCTCCGGGATGGGGCCGTTCGTCTCCCAGACGATGACCGACTCGGGGTGGTCGAGGAGGTTCTCGCCGACTCCCGGCAGGTCGTGCACGACGGGTATGCCGAGGGCGTCGAGGTCACGGGCGGGGCCGATGCCCGAGTGCAGCAGGAGCCGGGGTGAGTCGACGGCGCCCGCGCACAGCAGCACCTCGTTCCGGGCGCGTACGACGAACTCCTCGCCGTCCTTGGCGCGGACATGGACGCCGCGGGCGCGCGTGCCGTCGAGGTCGAGCCGGTACGCCCAGGTCTCCAGCAGGATCGTGAGGTTGGGGCGTTCGTCCATCACCGGGTGCAGATAGGCCACGGACGCCGAGGACCGCTTGTTGTTCTCGGGGTGGTAGGCGAGGTCGAAGAAGCCGACGCCGTCGTCGAAGGGCCGCCGGTTGAAGCCCTCCACGCGCGGCACGCCCGTCGCCTTCTGCGCGGCGTCGACGAAGTCGCGGGCGATGGCGTTCCGGTCCTTCTCGTCGACGGGGACGATGTTGTTGAGCAGCCGCGCGTAGTACGCCTCCATCGGCACCGCACCCCAGCCCTTGGCGCCGTTCGCCTCCCACTCGTCCCAGTCGGACGGCAGCGGCTTGAAGGAGATCAGGGTGTTGTGCGAGGAGCAGCCGCCCAGGACCCGGGCGCGGCTGTGCCGGATGTGGGAGTTGCCGCGGGGCTGCTCGACCGTCGGGTAGTCGTAGTCGAGGTCGCCGCCGAGGAGGCCCATCCAGCGGCGCAGGGTGAGGACGTCCTCGCGGTCGACGTCACTGGGGCCGCCCTCGATGACGGCGACGGTGACGTCGGGGTTCTCGGTGAGGCGGGAGGCGATGACGGAACCGGCGGTGCCGCCGCCTATGACGACATAGTCGTAGACATGATTGTTCTCTGGCATGGGGGTACTCCTGAAGCGTGGGGGGGCGGGGGTCGGCCTGCGAGCCGGCGGAGGGTCGGCCTGCGAACGGCGAACAGCGGGCGGCTCAGCCGGCGAACCAGCGGACCGGCTTCGGCGCGAGGTTCTGGTAGACGTGCTTGCTCTCGCGGTACTCGGCGAGCCCGGCGGGGCCCAGTTCGCGACCCGTCCCGCTCTTGCCGAAGCCGCCCCACTCCGCCTGCGGGAGATAGGGGTGGAAGTCGTTGATCCAGACGGTGCCGTGCCGCAGCCGCCCGGCGACGCGGCGGGCGCGGCCCGCGTCGGCGGTCCAGACGGCGCCGGCGAGGCCGTACTCGGTGTCGTTGGCGAGGAACACCGCCTCGTCCTCCGTACGGAAGGTCTCGACGGTGAGGACCGGGCCGAAGACCTCCTCGCGGACGACCTTCATCTCGCGGTGGCAGGCGTCGAGGACGGTCGGCTCGTAGAAGTAGCCCTCGCCGAGCCCCTCCGGCCGCTTGCCGCCCGTGCGCAGCACCGCGCCCTCCGCGAGCGCCGAGGCGATGTACGCCTCGACCTTGTCGCGCTGCTGCCCGGAGACGAGCGGGCCGCACTCGACGCCGTCGTCGGTGCCGCGGCCCAGCCTGATCCGGCTTGCCCGGGCGGCGAGTTCGGCGACGAAGCGCTCGCGCACCGACTCCTCGACGATCAGGCGGCCGCCCGCCGAGCAGACCTGGCCGCTGTGGATGAAGGCCGCGTTGAGGGCCTGGTCGACGGCAGTGTCGAAGCCCTCCTCGGTGGCGCAGGCGTCGGCGAAGACGACGTTGGGGTTCTTGCCGCCGAGTTCCAGGGCGACCTTCTTGACCGAAGGGGCCGCGGCCTGCGCCACCTTGGTGCCGCTCACCAGGCCGCCGGTGAAGGAGACGAGGTCGACGTCGGGGTGCTCGGCGAGCCGGGCGCCGACCGAGGCGCCGGGCCCGGTGACGATGTTGGCGACCCCGGCCGGGAGACCCGCCTCGACCAGCAGCTCGATCAGGGCGACGGTCGTCAGCGGGGTGATCTCGCTGGGCTTGACGACGAAGGTGTTCCCCGCCGCGAGCGCCGGGGCGATCTTCCAACTGGCCTGGAGGAGCGGGTAGTTCCACGGGGTGATGAGGGCGCATACCCCCACCGGCTCGTGCACCACGACGCTGTGGATGTCGGGCGAACCCGCGTCGACGACCCGGCCGCCGGACTCGGCGGCGACGAGCCCGGCGAAGTAGCGGAAGGCGTCGGCGACACAGTCGATGTCGATGCGGCCCTCTTCCAGCGTCTTGCCCGCGTCGCGGCTCTCCAGCAGGCCGAGCCGTTCGCGGTCGCGCATGAGGAGGTCGGCGACGCGGTAGAGGAGGGCGGCGCGCTCGGCGACCGGGGTGCGTGGCCAGTCGCCGTGGTCGAAGGCCTGCCGGGCGGCGGCGACGGCCAGGTCGGTGTCCTTCTCGTCCCCCTCGGCGACGACGGCGAAGGGCTGCGCGTCCGCGGGGTCGATGATGTCGCGGGTCGCGCCGGAGAGGGCTGCGCGCCACTCGCCGCCCGCGTGGATCGTCTGCTGGGCCTGCTGTCCGGCCATGATCGGTGTTGCCTTCCGTTCCTGTTCCGTTCCCCTGAGTCACACGGGTGTCACCCAGCGGGACCGTCACCGCCTGCCCTCGGCCTTGCATTGCATGCGCAATCGAGGCTGGAAAGTGCTCCGCATCACTGAACATGCGGGCAAATAGGGCGAATCGTACGCTGGGAACGGGCCTGCGTGTGGCGGCCACCACAGCGGCCACCCTGTGCGCACCCCGGAGGTGACGCATGACAGGAAAAGCACTCGCCTGTGTGGCGGCGGCGCTGCTGCTCTCACCGGTCCTCATCGCCGCGGACGACGGCGACGACCTGACCGCGCGGCAACTCGCCGACCAGGCGAAGGACAACCTCCTTCACGCGAAGTCCGTCCATCTGAAGCTGACCGACCGCAGCACCGACACACGGACCAGTACCACCGAGCCGACCTCGACGGAGCTCGCCCTCGACCAGGACGGCAACTGCGTGGGCTCGATGGAGATGGGGGCGCGCGGCGGCAGCGTGGAGATCGTCAAACAGGGCGACGAGGTGTGGATGAAGCCGGACGCCGACTTCTGGAAGGCCCAGGTGCCGGGCGGCCAGGGCGACGCGGTCGCCGAGCTCTTCAAGAACCGCTACATCCACGGCTCCACGAGCGACGCCATACTCAAGGGCATGGCCGACACCTGCGATCTGACCTCCTTCCAGAAGGAGGTCGCGGGCGACAAGAACGGCGCGACGGCCCTGACGAAGGGCGACGAGACGACCGTGGGCGGGACGAAGGTCATCCCTCTCAAGGGCACGGAGGACGGCAAAAAGGAAGTCCTGTACGTCACTTCGGACTCCCCGCACCGACTGGTGAAGGCCACTCAGCGCGGCGGCGGCACCGACCTGACGCTGACCTTCACGGACTACGACGAGCCGGTGCCGACGGCCACGCCCTCCGCGGACGAGTCGGTGGACGTGGGGAAGCTTCAGGAGGAGCTGCAGGGCGTGTGACGAACGCCGAAGGCCCTCGAAGAACTCCGCCGCAGCCATGGACGTTCGGCAATTCCTTTGACTAAAGTCAAAGAACTATGAACCCAGTGTCAGCGGACCACATCACCACCCTCCGCCGGTTCAACCGCTACTTCACCCGCCGGATCGGCGTCCTCGACGACCACTACCTCGGCCAGGACCGCCCCCTCGGCGAGGCCCGGCTGCTGTTCGAGATCGGGGACGGGGCCTCCCTGCGCGAGCTGCGCACCCGCCTCGGCCTGGACGCCGGCTACCTGAGCCGGATGGCGAAGGCCCTGGAGGGGCAGGGCCTGGTCCGGCTGAGCGCGCACCCCGCCGACAACCGGCTGCGGATGGTCGAACCCACCCCCGCCGGGCGGGCCGAGCTGACGGAGCAGAACCGGCGGGCGAACGCCTTCGCCGCCGGCCTCCTCGAAGGCCTCACCGCCGAGCAGCGCGTCGAGCTGACCGGAGCCATGGCCACCGCCCAGCGTCTGCTGCGCCTCGCGGCCATCACCGTCACCCTCGTCGACGGCGCCGCCCCGGACGCCCGCGCCTGTCTGGACGCCTACGCCGCCGACATCGACGCCCGCTTCCCCGAGGGCTTCGACAAGTCCGACCTCGTCGGCCCGGAGGAGGTGTCCGGTGCGGCGGGCGCGTTCTTCGTGGCGTACGAGGAGGGCCGCCCGGTCGGCTGCGGGGCGCTGCGCCGCCTGGAGCCCGGCGTCGGCGAGCTCCGGCACGTGTGGGTGCACCGGGACGCCCGCCGCCTGGGCCTGGCCCGCCGGCTGCTCGCGGCGCTGGAGGCCGAGGCCACCGCGCGCGGCCTCACACTCCTGCGCCTCGACACGCACGCCACCCTCACCGAGGCGCAGGCGATGTACCGGGCGTGCGGGTACACGGAGATCCCGGCGTACGTGGACCACGTCTACGCCGACCACTGGTTCGAGAAGCGGCTGTAGCCGCCTCCCGACCGGGCGAACCGAGGCCCGTACGCCTACGAACACACCTGTCCCGCAGGGCAGAACGAGCTCAGTGCCATGCTGAGCGGTTCGCGGACCTGGGCGGGGGACAGCGCCTCGGGTCCGCTCGCGCGGATCGCGTAGTACGTGCCGTCAGCCGCCTCGAAGCGATGGTCGATCACCTGCCGAGCGCCCTTGTCCTCGTCGTCGTAGCGGTAGGTGAGCTCCGACCAGCTGGTGTCCTCGTCGCGTTCGAGGGCCTGGTAGCCGGGCTGGCGGGCGAAGCCGAAGCCGGGGTCGTTCTCGGCCTGGTGCAGGGACTCGGCGGGGCTGTCCTCGGCCAGCCGGAAGATCTGCAACTGGCGGCCGTCGTCGGGGGCGTCGTAGAAGACCACCGGAGCCTTCTCGCCCTGCTTCTGTCTGCGGGTCCAGCCCTCGGGGACGACGATCGAATAGCCGACGGGGTCGTCGGCGAGGCGGTAACCGGGGGCGGGGGTGGGCGTGGTGGGGGTGGGAGACGCGGGCGGGGACTCCAGGGTCGTCACCGACGGGGTGGGCTCGAAGGTCGTCGGCTCGGGCGGCGACGTCGTGACGACCACGGTCGGGCCCGGCGTGGCATGGGCGCCCACCCCGCCGTCACGGGTCAGGAACCAGACCCCGGCACCGATCCCCGAGCCCAGCACGACCATCGCGGTGAGGATCACCAGCAGGCGGCGCGGGCCAGGGGACGGCGGCGGAGGCGGCTGGACATACGGCTGCGGCTGGATAGGGGGCGGCGGCTGGGGCGGGGGCGCCACCCACGGCGGTGTATACGAAGGAGGCGTGTATGACGGCGGTGTATACGACGGCGGTGTATACGACGTCTGTGTCTCCGCCGACGCCCACGGCGGCAAGCCGCCGACGCCGCTCTGCCCCTGCGCACCCCAGGCCGCCTGGCCCCTGTCCTCGCTGGGCTCGTGCTCGTCGGAACCGGAGCTGTAGCCGTTCCCGTGCCGTCCGTCGTTCATCGCGAACCACCCGAATCACCTTGGCGCGTAACGTTCTTGACGGTAGCGGTGAAAACGGGCGCGGGCCCCGCCCCGGATGAAACCGGAACAGGGCCCGTGCAGGCTTGTGACGCTCGGCGCGTGGCTCAGATGAGGCCGAGCGCGCGGACCGCCTCGCGCTCCTCCGCCAGTTCGGCGACGGAGGCGTCGATGCGGGTGCGGGAGAACTCGTTGATGTCCAGGCCCTGGACGATCTCGTACTGCCCGTCCTTGGTGGTGACCGGGAAGGAGGAGATCAGGCCCTCCGGGACGCCGTAGGAGCCGTCCGACGGGATGCCCATGGAGGTCCAGTCGCCCTCGGCCGTGCCGTTGACCCAGGTGTACACGTGGTCGATGGCGGCGTTGGCGGCGGAGGCCGCGGAGGACGCGCCACGCGCCTCGATGATCGCGGCACCGCGCTTGGCGACGGTCGGGATGAAGTCCTCGGCCAGCCACTTCTCGTCGCTGACGACCTCGGCGGCGTTCTTGCCGCCGACCGTGGCGTGGAAGATGTCGGGGTACTGGGTGGCGGAGTGGTTGCCCCAGATGGTCAGACGCTTGATGTCGGCGACCGTGGAGCCCGTCTTCTTCGCGAGCTGGGTCAGCGCGCGGTTGTGGTCGAGGCGGGTCATCGCGGTGAAGCGCTCGGCCGGTACGTCCGGGGCGGCGGCCTGGGCGATCAGGGCGTTGGTGTTGGCCGGGTTGCCGACGACGAGGACCTTGATGTCGTCCGCGGCGTTGTCGTTGATGGCCTTGCCCTGGGGCTTGAAGATGCCGCCGTTGGCCTCCAGGAGGTCACCGCGCTCCATGCCCTTGGTGCGCGGGCGGGCGCCGACGAGGAGGGCGACGTTGGTGCCGTCGAAGGCGACGTTCGGGTCGTCCGTGATGTCGATGCCCTGAAGGAGCGGGAAGGCGCAGTCGTCCAGCTCCATGGCGGTGCCCTCGGCGGCCTTCAGCGCCGGGGTGATCTCCAGGAGGCGGAGCTTGACCGGCACGTCCGCGCCGAGCAGCTGGCCGGAGGCGATGCGGAAGAGCAGGGCGTAACCGATCTGGCCGGCCGCGCCGGTGACGGTGACGTTCACGGGAGTGCGGGTCATGGCGTTCTCCGTATGACAGCTGGCGGTGGGCGTCCTTGCCCTGGGGTGCGGACGTACAAATGATCGATCTCTCGGCATCAAGAGATCCACCGGTCAGGCTATCGCGCATCCGGGATGCCGGACGTCCGGGTCCCTGTGGCCCACCCCACAAAGTCATGAAAGAGCGACGGCCGCCCGTCCGGGAGAGGTGGAACGGGGCGGCCGCCGTATGGGGGTACCGACTTGGCCGGACTCCCGTGGGGGTACGGTTCGCGTGCCCACGATTCGTCCGGCCATGCCTGCGGCCCCGAAATTCTTTTCAGCCGCGGGCGGCTACGAGGTGCACCCCTTCGTCCCCGCCGCCAGCGTCGCGCAGGCCTTCGCCTCGCCGGCGTCCTTCACCGCCACCATCGGGGTGTACGCGATCGTGTCCCCGGCCGCGGTGATCGAGCCGGTCTGCTGCTTGCCCTTCCCCACGGTCACGGCGACCTTGTCGCCCTGCGCACCCCCGGTGATACGGCCCCACGCGGTACCGCACGTCTTGCTGTAGCGGACCTCCACGACCGTGGTGCCGACGGTGGCGGTCTTGGCGGTGGTCACCAGGTCGCCGCTGCACCCCATGCTCTCCGCGTCCTTGCCCGTGCAGGAGTCACCGCTGCACTTGACCCCGGCGGGGAGGTTCGCGGGCGCGGAGGCGGTCGGGGACGGCGAGGCCTTGCCGCCCTCGTTCTTCTTGTCGCCGCGGCCCTCGGTGACGAAGTACGCCGCGGCGATGACGACGAGCACGCCGACGACCCCCGCGAGGAACATCGTCAGCCGCCGCTTGCCGCCGGTCCCACCGGAGCCGGGCGCACCGGAGCCGGGTGCGCCCGCACCGGACCCACCGGCCGGACGCGGGCTCTGCGCGGGTTCGCCGTACGACGGCTGCCCGGGTTCGCCGTACGACGGCTGCGCGGACGGCGACCAGGCAGCTCCGTCGGGAGCGCGTCCGCCCGCCGACGAGGGCCCGGCGTACCCGGCGAGCCCCCAGGAGTTGACGCCGCTCTCCCGGCTCCCCTGCGACGACTCGGCGCGCGAGCCCGACGCGGTGGACGTGCCCTGCGAGTCCCGCACCTCCGGCGAGACCGGCTGCGGCGGCACCGTCGGTGCCACGCCCGCGGGCCCGGCCACCCCCGGCGTCGCCGTCGCGCTGCCGCTCCTGCGGGCGGTCTTGCCGCCCTTGGCATTGGCGGGCGGCGCCCCGAACTCCCCGAGCGCGGCGCGCGCCTGGGAGATCCGGATGGCCTCCATGGTCATGTCGTGGCGCATCTCCGAGCGGCTCCAGGCGCGCTCGGCGAGCTCCCACATCGTGGTGAGATGGATGGGATTGGTACCGGTGACCTCGGCCAACGCCACGATCGCGCCCTTGGGCGCGAGGAGTCTGCCGTTGAGGTAACGCTCCCAGGACGTCTTGCTGTAACCCGTGCGGTCGGCAACCGACGCGATACTCAGTCCGCTGCGGTCCACGAGCCGCCGCAGCTGGCTGGCGAACTCCCTGACCTGCGGATCCAGTTCATCCGGCAAGGCCCTCCAACGAGGCATTGCTTCCCCCCTCTTTCCCCCCGGTCGTGCTGGCTCTTGCTGCGTTTCCCCGTGCGTGGTGCCCTCTGCCGAGTCCCCGTCTGGCTACCCACAGGGATGCGCCCGACAAGGATCTCAGTTCCCGGGGTGGGGGCGCACGGGTGCATCGGGGCCGAGGGCATGCACCGTTGCACGCCGACCCTGCCGCGGTCCAGTTCTTCAGCAACGGGACGTCCCGGACCGTCCCGATCGGTCACGGTAACCCTCTTATCGAACGGCTTCGTTGCAAATCCGCGAACTTGTCAACACATCGACACATGGGGCGCGCACCACCCGTAACGCGCGCCACTCGGATACGAAGCTCACCCAAGCACCACGACACCGACGCCCGCGACGAGCACCAGTACGAACAGCAGCAGTACGGCGGCCAGCAGCATCCGGTTCGGGCCGGGCGATGCCTTCGACGGCGGCGGCTCCTCCCACCACGGCAGGGTGGGATCGTCCTCGTACTCCTCGGCCGCCGCGGGCTGTTCGGGGGCCGTCGCCGGGCGGGGCCAGGCCTGGACGGCGAGTTCCCAGCGGACGCCGACGCGCTCGGCCTCCGGGACGCCGAGCCCGGCGATCCGGCACAGGGCGCTGACGGCCTGCCGAGGGGGCGGCTGCGTGGCGTTGAGATAGCGGTGCCAGGAGGACTTGCTGTACGCGGTGCGCGCGCCGAGCGCGGCCAGGCTGAGGCCGGTCACGTCCTTCAGCCGCCGCAGCTGCTCCACGAAGTGCCGCACCTCCGGCGGCAGATCCTCCGGCAGCGACTGCCAGGCGCCCATCGCTCACCTCCACGGTGTCGGACGACACCCGGCCGGTGATCGGTTCCCCGCACCGTCCCCGCCGTGACAGGGCCCGGACACCGTAGCGGAATGGTCACTTCCGCGGCACAGCGTGCTGACAGGCGTTGAACAGCGTCTTCGTCGTGCACCAGGGTTGACGCAGACAGCGGCCCGTCCTTCCTCGGGGGAGGGGACGGGCCGCCGTCATGGGGAGCCAGGGGTCAGCTGCTGACCGTGAAGTGCAGCGCGTCCTTCAGGACCGGGATGACCAGCCACGGGTTCGGCTGGGCCATCATCGCCAGCAGCGCGATCGCGGCGCCCAGCACGCCGTACGTGACGATGTCGGTGAACCGGGAGCGCACCGCGAGCATGCCGACGTCCGGCAGCAGCCAGCGCAGCGCGCCGCCAACCAGCAGCCCGACGCCGACGAGCAGCGAGCCGACGCGGAACTGGTCGGTCGCGATCACCAGCAGGCCGACCCCGACCGTGGCCAGCACGGCGAGGATCGGCCACTGCCGGGCGGGCGCCGGGGCGTCACTCGGCGCGGCCCGGCCGCCGCCCTCGGGGCGGGCGGTGTCCCGGGTGAACAGCGGGAAGCGGCGGGTCGTCCGGCGCGGCTTGCCGTCGGCGTCGGGCGCGCTGATCGGGTCCCGGACCTCGATGTCGTTCTCCTCGCGGTCAGGCGACACTGCGCTCCGCCGCCTCGACCACGTTGACCAGCAGCTGGGCCCGGGTCATCGGGCCGACACCGCCGGGGTTCGGGGAGATGAAGCCGGCCACCTCGGCGACACCGGGGTGGACGTCGCCCACGATCTTGCCGTCGGCGCCGCGCGAGACACCGACGTCGAGGACGGCGGCGCCCGGCTTCACGTCCTCGGGACGGATCAGGTGGGCGGAGCCGGCGGCGGCGACGATGATGTCCGCGCGCTTGAGGTGCGAGGACAGGTCGCGGGTGCCGGTGTGGCACTGGGTCACGGTGGCGTTCTCGCTGCGCCGGGTGAGCAGCAGCGGCATCGGGCGGCCGATGGTGACACCGCGGCCGACGACCACGACCTCGGCGCCCTTGATCTCGACGCCGTACTGGCGGAGGAGGGTGAGGACGCCGTTGGGGGTGCAGGGCAGCGGGGCCGGCTCGTTGAGCACCAGACGGCCGAGGTTCATCGGGTGCAGGCCGTCGGCGTCCTTGTCCGGGTCCATCAGTTCCAGGATGCGGTTCTCGTCGATGCCCTTGGGCAGCGGCAGTTGGACGATGTAACCGGTGCAGGCGGGGTCCTCGTTCAGCTCCCGCACCACCGCCTCGATCTCCTCCTGCGTGGCCGTCTCCGGCAGTTCGCGCTGAATGGAGGCGATGCCGACCTGCGCGCAGTCGCGGTGCTTGCCGGCGACGTACTTCTGGCTGCCGGGGTCGGTCCCGACGAGGATCGTGCCGAGGCCGGGCGTGACGCCCTTCTCCTTCAGCGCCGCCACGCGGGCGGTCAGATCGGACTTGATCGCGGCTGCGGTGGCCTTGCCATCGAGAATCTGGGCGGTCATGCCCCCATCCTCGCGGATGACCGGCCCCCGGTTCCAATCCGGGCCCCCGGGGACTGTCCGTCGTATCCGACCATGATCGGTTCTGTTGCACTTGCACAACACATGCGGAATGCGGCTGGACAACGCACAAGTGGCTGAAGAACGATTGTTCGGCACAGTGCCGCGGGCTGTACCGGGGGGACGAACCGCATCTGTTGAACCTTCCTCCGAGCGTGCCGCTCGTCGTCCCCGCACATTCGGCAAACGGAGGAAACCCCGCCATGAGTTTCGGCGATCCGAACAACCCCTACGGGCCCCCGCCCCAGCAGCCGCCGGCCGCTCCCGGTTACGGCTACCCCCAGCAGGCCCCGCCCGGCGTCCCGCCGCAGCAGCCCTACGGCGCTCCCCAACAGCCCTACGGCGCCTACCCGCAGGCGCCCGCGTACCCCGGCTACCCGGGCGCGAACATGGTGCCGCAGTCGATGCCGGGTCTGCTGGTGACGGCCCGCGTCTTCCTCTACATCATCTCCGCGGTGCAGATCGTCCTCGGCCTGATCTACCTGTACGTCGCCGCGTTCGTGAACGACGTCTCGGACTCCGCGGACTCCCTGAGCTCGTCCTCCGACGACCCTTTCAGCGACATCAGCGACTTCGGTGACGCCGCGGCCGGTCTCATCGCCGGTATCGCGATCTTCGTGCTCGCGCTGGCGGCGCTGTCCATCACGCTGGGCGTCAAGTTCGGCCGCGGCGGCCAGGGTGTCCGCATCACCACGGTCATCTACGGCGCGCTCGGCACCATCGTCGGCCTGCTGCTGCTCTTCGTCGGCCTCGACTCGGGCATGGCCTCCGCGGTCATCTTCCCGCTGCTGTGGGTCGTGTTCGGCGCGATCATCACGGCCGCGCCGGTGGTACCGAGCGGCACGGCCTGGTTCGCGCGCCCGCGTTACTGAGGCAATCCCCGCACCCCACACCGACGAGGGCCCCCCGACGCACGGTCGGCGGGCCCTCGTCGGTGTGGGAGCGGCTCAGTGGAAGAAGTGCCGCGTGCCCGTGAAGTACATCGTCACGCCGGCCTTCTTCGCCGCCTCGACCACCAGCTCGTCACGGACCGAACCACCCGGCTGGACGACCGCCTTCACGCCGGCCTCGACGAGGATCTCCAGGCCGTCCGGGAAGGGGAAGAACGCGTCGGAGGCCGCGTACGACCCCTGCGCGCGCTCGGCACCGGCGCGCTCGACGGCCAGCTTCGCGGAGTCGACGCGGTTGACCTGGCCCATGCCGACGCCGACCGAGGCGCCGTCCTTGGCGAGGAGGATCGCGTTGGACTTGACCGCGCGGCAGGCCTTCCAGGCGAAGGCCAGCTCGGCGAGCTCGGCGTCGGACAGCGCCTCGCCCGTGGCCAGCGTCCAGTTCGCCGGGTCGTCGCCGTCGGCCTGGAGGCGGTCGGTGACCTGGAGGAGGACACCGCCGTCGACGGGCTTGACCTCGACCGGGTTGGCGGGGGCGCCCGCGGCCTTCAGGACCCGGATGTTCTTCTTCTTGGCGAGGGCCTCAAGAGCCCCCTCCTCGTAGTCCGGCGCGACGATGACCTCGGTGAAGATCTCCGCGACCTGCTCGGCCATCTCCTTGCTGACCGGCCGGTTCACGGCGATCACGCCGCCGAACGCCGACAGCGGGTCGCACGCGTGCGCCTTGCGGTGCGCCTCGGCGACGTCCGCGCCGACCGCGATGCCGCACGGGTTGGCGTGCTTGATGATCGCGACAGCCGGCTCGTCGTGGTCGTACGCGGCACGGCGGGCGGCATCCGTGTCCGTGTAGTTGTTGTACGACATCTCCTTGCCGTGCAGCTGCTCGGCCTTGGCCAGCCCGGCACCGGAGGCGTCCACGTACAGGGCGGCCGGCTGGTGCGGGTTCTCGCCGTAGCGCAGGGTGTTCTCGCGCTCCCAGGTGGCGCCGAGGAAGTCGGGGAACTGCGACTCGTCCACCGGCGCGTAGGAGGAGGCGAACCAGGAGGCGACGGCCACGTCGTACGACGCCGTGTGCTGGAACGCCTCGGCGGCGAGCCGCTTGCGGGTGGTGAGGTCGAACCCGCCGTCCTGGACGGCGTGCAGCACGTCCGCGTACCGGGCGGGGCTGGTGACGACGGCCACCGACGGGTGGTTCTTCGCCGCCGCGCGGACCATCGAGGGACCGCCGATGTCGATCTGCTCGACGCACTCGTCGGGCGAGGCGCCGGAGGCGACCGTCTCGCGGAACGGGTACAGGTTCACGACGACCAGGTCGAACGGCTCGACACCCAGCTCGGCCAGCTGCCGCTGGTGGTCCTCCAGGCGCAGGTCGGCGAGGATGCCGGCGTGCACGCGCGGGTGCAGCGTCTTGACCCGGCCGTCCAGGCACTCGGGGAAGCCGGTGAGCTCCTCGACCTTGGTGACGGGGACGCCGGCGGCGGCGATCCGGCCCGCGGTGGACCCGGTGGAGACGAGTTCGACGCCGGCCTCGTGCAGCCCGCGGGCAAGCTCCTCCAGCCCGGTCTTGTCGTAGACGCTGACGAGCGCGCGACGGATGGCCCGCTTGCCGCTCTCGATGCTCTCGGCGGTCACTGGATAACTACCTTTCGTCCCTCAATGCGATAGCCGTTGCGGGCGAGCCGCCCCACGACCTCGACGAGCAGCCTTCGCTCGACTTCCTTGATGCGCTCGTGCAGAGCGTCTTCGTCGTCCTCGTCCCGGACTTCCACCACGCCCTGAGCGATGATCGGTCCGGTGTCGACGCCGTCGTCGACGAAGTGGACGGTGCAGCCGGTGACCCGGGCGCCGTACGCGAGCGCGTCACGGACACCGTGGGCGCCGGGAAAACTGGGGAGAAGCGCGGGGTGGGTGTTCACGAAACGCCCGCCGAAGCGCGCGAGGAACTCCTTGCCCACAATCTTCATGAACCCGGCGGAGACGACCAGGTCGGGCTCGTACGCGGCGACGGCCTCGGCGAGCGCGGCGTCCCACTCCTCGCGCGTCCCGAAGTCCTTGACCCGCGTGACGAACGTCGGCAGCCCGGCGCGCTCGGCGCGGGCGAGCCCTTCGATGCCCGCGCGGTCGGCTCCGACGGCCACGATCTCGGCGCCGTAGGCCTCGACGCCGGTCTCCGTGATGGCGTCGAGGAGCGCCTGGAGGTTGGTGCCGGAACCGGAGACCAGCACGACAAGGCGCTTAGCCACGAGGGGCCCTTTCTCGGGAACATGCGGTATGTACGTTCGTACGAATGCATCGCGCCCCCGGATACGGGGAAGTCTACGAAGCGGCCGAACGTCAGCAACGATACCGGCACTCCGGACGGCCCCCACGGGACGGGGGCGTGGCCGGAAGGTAGCGTCTGGGAGGGCTCGACTCGGGAACGTGGTCGTCGTGCGGTGCGTTTCCGAAGGGAGAGCTCACGTCAGCTCACGCCAGACAGCCGTATCACCTAGGGGAAGACGCTCACTTGATGCCGGACCGCAGCCTGCGACTCCTCACGCTCCCCCCGCAGTCGATGCAGGGAGGGGAGCGCCGCGGCGTGCTGCTGCGGGAGCGCCCCGCGTCCCCGCCCGACGCGCCCTCGGACGACCAGCCCGACAGCAAGCCGGGCGGCGACAGGCCGGACGCCGGGTCGGGAGGCTCCGCCGGGGACGACAACCCCTTCGCCCCGCCGCCGGAGGGCACGCCCGACCGGCCGTGGCAGCCGCGTCGCCCCAGCGGTGACTCCGACGACGACTCCGGCTCCCCGTGGGGCAGCCAGTGGAGCGACCGCCAGCCCGGCCGCTCCTCCGGCGGCTTCGGCGACCGTCCCGGCGGCTCCGGCCCCGAGGGCGGCCAGGGCAACGGCGGCGGCTCCGGCACCGGGATGCGCTGGGACCCCACCGACCCCACCCAGCGCCGGGCGCGGTACTCGCTCCTGAGCGGTATGTGGGCGTTCTTCTTCGCGCTGTTCAGCTGGCCGTACGTCGCGCTGCTGCTCGGTGCGCTCGCCCTGTACTGGGGCATCAGCGCCCTGCGCGCCAAGCCCCGCCCCACCGACCCCGACACCCCGGCGCCGGACACCTCGGGCTCCCGCCCCCAGACCACGGCGGCGATCAGCGGCCTGGTCACCGCGTCCCTGGCGGTCGTCCTGGTCGGCGCGGGCTTCACGGCCCAGCTCGTCTACAGCGACTACTACACCTGCACGAACGACGCGCTCACCAACCAGGCGAAGCAGTCCTGCAGCGACCTGCTCCCGAAGGAACTCCGCGGAATCCTGGGCACGAGCTGACACTCACTCGGTATCCGACACCTCTTTGAGCACGGCCCACCGCGCTGCACGGGAGGCGTCGTCGTCGTGCCAGGGGCTGGTGGACGGGGGCGGGGTGGGGTTGGCGATCGGGGGCGGGGTGACGGACGGGTTCGCGGCTGGGTGCGGGTCGGCGGGCAGGAAGTCGTAGGGCTCGAAGGCGGCGTCGTCGGCGTCGAGTTCGTACGGGGTGGAGGGTGCTGCGGCTGCTCGGCTCGTGCGCGGCTTGCGGGAGAACCAGCGGTCGGCGGAGCGCTTGGGGGTGACGGCCTCGGGGGCAGGGGGCTCGGCTGAGGACGTCCCGGCGCCTGAGGTCGTGGGGGTGGGGGCGGGCGTCTCGGGGCCGGAGGTCACAAGGCCTGAGGTCATAGGGCCTGAGGTCTCGGGACCGGAGGTCATGGAGCCGGGGGTCTCGGGACCGGAGGTCATGGAGCCGGAGGACTCGGCGCCGGAGGTCATCGAGCCGGAGGCCATGAGGGCTGCGCCCCGAACGTCGCGCTTCCGCCGCGAGAACCAACGCCCCGAGCGAGCTGCCGTCGCCTCCGGCGCATCCCCAGCCCCTTCGAAGCCCACCGGCTCCCAGGCACCGACCTCACCCTTCGGCGCCGCTCCCCGCGACCCGCCAGAGGAGACCGCGCCCTCTGGCCCCGCCACCTGTCCCCGCGTCCCGCCCTGCGACACCGGGACCTCTCCGCCCGCCCCAGCAACCGTCACCGTCCGCGCCCGCCGTACCTTCCGCTCCCGCCGCTCCCGGCACCGCCAAGCCCGCAGCCCCAGTGCCGTCGGGATCGCCAGTGCCGCGGTCCACAGGAGTGCCGCTCCTCCCGTCAGCCACCAGACCGGTCCGAACCAGGCCAGTGCGGCCACCCCGAGCGGTCCGCCCGCGAGCGCGGCGAGCAGCGCTACCGAGGCCGCGCAGAGGGCGGCCGCGAGGCCGGCGGTACCGGCTGTCCGGCCCCGCGTCCAGGCCGCGGCCTGCCGCCCCGCCCGCACCCCGGCACCCCTGCCGCGCCCAGCGCCGGCCGCTCCCGACAGGCCGTCGCCCCCACCGGCTCCACCGACGTGCCGTGTGCCGGATGCCTCAGCCCCGTCCACACCGCCCCGCCCCTTCCGGCCTCTCGCCCCACTCGCCGCCCCCGCCACGAACCACCCCACCGTCACCCCGGCCACCACCGGCAACGACCCGGCCACCCAGTTCATCCAGGTGCCCGCCCCCGCCTCCGGCACCGCGGCCAGCAGGGGGAACGGGGGGAGCAGCGGGGCCGGTGCGGAGGAGAGGGGGCCCACCACATGGCCCGCGCCCAGCTCGAAGCCAGGGCCGAGGGCGTACGACAGGGACCAGACCGCCGCGTTGGGCACGAGCGCGACGCACAGCAGCAGTACGGCGAACCGGCCCGACCACCCCTCCGTCAGCCGGAGGAAGGAGAGCCGCGCGTCGCCGCCGTGCCAGACCAGGGACGACGCCAGCAGCAGCGCACCGCCACCCACCAGCAGAGCCACCCCCGCACCGGCCGCCCGCGCCGCCACTCCGAGCCGCTGCCGGGCATCCGGCCCGAGGACGAGACGGCGGACCGACGCCGGCAGCAGGAGCAGGACGCTGTCGACGGGGCCGCGCGGGCGGCCGTACGCCGTCCAGACGCCCGCGCCCGCCGCCACCGTCACCACGGCCGGCACGCACACCCCCGTCGACACCCACGAAGGCCGCAACTCCCCGCCCGCCGCATACAGCGCCACTCCCGCGCCGACGGCGAGATAGCCGAGGACCACGCCCGCGAACGCCGTCCACCCCGCCGCCCCGGCGGTGTCCTCGTCGTCGGCGACCACGTCCCGGGCCGCCCGGTGCACCAGCCACACCGGCAGCACCAGCAGCAGCAACGGCGTCACCCCGACGGGCGCCGGCACCCCGGACAGCGTGTCCGTGCGGACCAGTTCCGCCCCGTGCGCGAGCAGCCACAGCGCCGCCGCGACATGCAGCGCACCACCCGGCCCGCTGTCCGGATACGGCGAACTGATCCACAGCACCATCACCAGCACGGCGAGCGAACCGAGCCCCAGCCCCGCCGCGAGCACCCCACTCACCACGCTCGCGGCCAGTCCGGGCGAACGGTCACGCAACCGGGTGAGCAGGGACGACAGGGGCGATCGGCGAACGGTCATCTGGATCACGACCGTCATGCTGCCAACGACACGCGCTTTCTCGTCGTAACAGGCGAAGTTATGCCGTGTCGCTCAATATATGACTATGTACCTTTTCGTACGAAGGGGCGCCCTGTGACGCAGAGCCCTGCAACCCCGCTCCCCCCGCCCAAGGAGCGCCGACGCCTGCGCGAGGCCGGGTCGCTGACGGAGGCTCAGCTCGCCGAACGGGTGGGAGTCACCCGGAAGACGGTCCGCGCGTGGGAGTCAGGCCGTACGAATCCGCGCGGCCGCAAGGGGGAGGCGTACGCGAAGCTGCTGAGCACGTTGGTCCAGGAGGAGCCGCCGCTCGCCGAGGTGACGGCACCTCAGTTCCATGAAGAGCCCCTCGCGGAATCCCCTGCGCCCCTGACGCCCGCTCAGGCCTTCGACGCGCTGTACGCGTTCTGCGCACCCGCCCTCGTACGGCAGGCCTATCTGCTCACCGGACGGCGTGAACTCGCCCGCGAGTCCGTCGAGCGGGCCTTCCAACTGGCCTGGCAGCGCTGGCCGGAGGTGGCGGTCGACCGCGACCCGGCGGGCTGGGTGCGGGCCACGGCGTACGAGTACGCCCTCTCCCCCTGGCACCGCTTCCGCCCCCGCTACCGCACCCCGGAGGCGCCACCCGCCGACGCCTCCGACCGCGCCCTGCTGGCCGCGCTCCTGCGCCTGCCGCCACCGCAGCGCCGCACCCTCGTGCTGTACGACGGTGTCGGCCTCGACCTGCCGGAGACGGCGGCCGAGACGGAGGCGAGCACCCCGGCGGCGGCGGGGCGGCTGATGAGCGCGCGCGAGACGATCGCCGCGCACCTGCCGGACCTCTCCGACCCCACCCGACTCCACCGCCGCCTGGCCGAACTCGCCGCCACGGAGCGCTTGCGCGCGGCGAAGCCGCCGGTGGTGCGGACGGGCAGCGAACGCAGGGCCCGTTTCTGGACGAGGGCGGCGATCGCGTTCACGGTGGCGTTGATCGGCACGACGGCGATGACCGTCCGGACGGCTCCGACGCACTACGAGCCGCCGATCGCACCGGGCGCGGAGATCCAAGGGGTGCCGGAGCGGGTGGCACAGGGACCGTTGTCGGAGGCGGAGAGGCAGCTGCGGGAGAAGCTGCGGGACGAGATGACGAGCGGTCCGGTGAGACTGGCACCGCTGACCCGCTGACCCGCTGACACGCTGACCCGCTGAGCCTGCGGGCCGTCGTGCCGCTGGGGCGGCACGGGTGAGCGGAAAACGCCGGTGGCCCGCCCCCACCCCGGGGAACGGGCCACCCACGTTCAGCTGGGACGCTGCTCAGCCCGCGAGGATCTCGCGCGCCAGCTTCGCCGTCTCGGTCGGGGTCTTGCCGACCTTGACGCCCGCGGCCTCAAGGGCCTCCTTCTTCGCGGCAGCCGTGCCGGAGGAACCGGAGACGATGGCACCGGCGTGGCCCATCGTCTTGCCCTCGGGAGCCGTGAAGCCCGCGACGTAACCGACGACCGGCTTGGTCACGTTCTCCTTGATGAACGCGGCCGCGCGCTCCTCGGCGTCGCCACCGATCTCACCGATCATCACGATCAGGTCGGTGTCGGGGTCGGCCTCGAACGCGGCGAGCGCGTCGATGTGGGTCGTACCGATGACCGGGTCGCCACCGATGCCGACGGCCGACGAGAAGCCGATGTCACGGAGCTCGTACATCATCTGGTACGTCAGCGTGCCGGACTTCGAGACCAGACCGATGCGGCCCGGCTTCGTGATGTCGCCCGGGATGATGCCGGCGTTGGACTGGCCGGGGGTGATGAGACCCGGGCAGTTGGGGCCGATGATCCGCGTCTTGTTGCCCTTGCTGACCGCGTAGGCGTAGAAGGCGGCGGAGTCGTGGACCGCGATGCCCTCGGTGATGACGACCGCGAGCGGGATCTCGGCGTCGATCGCCTCGACCACGGCGGCCTTGGCGAAGGCCGGCGGGACGAAGAGGACGGACACGTTCGCGCCCGTCTTCTCGATCGCCTCGGCGACGGTGCCGAAGACCGGGATCTCCGTGCCGTCGACGTCCACGGACGTGCCCGCCTTGCGCGGGTTGACGCCACCGACGATGTTGGTGCCGTCGGCGAGCATGAGCTTGGTGTGCTTCATGCCCGTGGAGCCGGTCATGCCCTGGACGATGACCTTGCTGTCCTTGTCGAGGAAGATAGCCATGGCTTGTCTGTCCCTCTTCCCTTACTTCGCAGCCGCGAGCTCGGCGGCCTTGTCGGCCGCGCCGTCCATGGTGTCCACGCGCTGGACCAGCGGGTGGTTGGCGTCGGAGAGGATCTTGCGACCCAGCTCGGCGTTGTTGCCGTCCAGGCGGACGACGAGGGGCTTGGTGACTTCCTCGCCCTTGTCCTCCAGGAGCTTCAGCGCCTGGACGATGCCGTTGGCGACCTCGTCACAGGCGGTGATGCCACCGAAGACGTTGACGAAGACCGACTTGACGTCGGGGTCGCCGAGGATGATCTCCAGGCCGTTCGCCATGACGGCGGCGGAGGCGCCACCACCGATGTCGAGGAAGTTGGCCGGCTTCACGCCACCGTGGTTCTCACCGGCGTACGCGACGACGTCCAGCGTCGACATGACCAGACCGGCACCGTTACCGATGATGCCGACCTCGCCGTCGAGCTTGACGTAGTTGAGGTTCTTCTCCTTGGCGGCGGCCTCGAGCGGGTTGGCCGCGTCCTTGTCCTGGAGGGCCTCGTGCTCCGGCTGGCGGAACTCGGCGTTCTCGTCCAGGGAGACCTTGCCGTCGAGGGCGATCACGTCACCGGAGGCGACCTTGGCCAGCGGGTTGACCTCGACCAGGAGGGCGTCCTCCTCGACGAAGGTCTTCCACAGGGTGACCAGGACGTTCGCGACCTTGTCGGCGACCTCGGCCGGGAACTTCGCGGCCTCGACGATCTGGCGGGCGACCTCGGGGGTCACACCGACGTTGGCGTCGATCGGCGTCTTGGCGACGGCCTCGGGGCGGGTCTCCGCCACCTCCTCGATCTCCATGCCGCCCTCGACGGACGCGATGGAGAGGAAGGTGCGGTTGGCACGGTCCAGGAGGAAGGAGACGTAGTACTCCTCCACGATCTCCGGGGCCGTCTCGGCGATCATCACCTTGTGGACCGTGTGGCCCTTGATGTCCATGCCGAGGATGTTGGTCGCGTGCTCGACCGCCTCGTCGGCGGTGGCGGCGAGCTTGACGCCACCGGCCTTGCCGCGGCCGCCGACCTTCACCTGCGCCTTGACTACGGACTTGCCACCGAGACGCTCGGTGGCTGCGCGGGCCGCCTCAGGCGTGTCGATGACTTCACCGGCCAGCACCGGTACATCGTGCTTGGCGAAGAGGTCCCTCGCCTGGTACTCGAACAGGTCCACGCGCTTCCGTCCCTATCAGTGATCTCGCGGTTCGTTGTCTGCGTGGGCGTGCCGCGAGGGCAACGTGACGTCCGACCACTGTCTGTGTCACAAGGGAGGCGCACACGGTGTCCGAGCGCGCGGCATGTCCGTCTCGCAGGTTATCGCTGCTTGCAGGGGGCCCCTAAATCGAGGGTCACACCTGAGCGGTGATACCTGTCACATGATGCCGCCCTCACTGGCACGGCGTGCCGGAAGTGAGGCCTTCGGAACACAGGCGAAAGAGCCTCACCGGGCTGGGGTTGACCCGGTGAGGCCCCCTGCGCAGCCCCTTCGGGGGCGCGGAGCCGATGATCCCCACCCCAATGAGGACCGCCCGGCTCCGACCGCGAGGGGTCACGCCGGACGGACCGACGGCTTTCGGCCGTCCGGGCGTGCTTCCTCGCGGAGTCGGGTGGGGGTGAGGCGGATCAGACGTCGAATCCGGGGGTGACGGACCGGCCGACCCCCTGAAGACCGGTGACGGCATTCCCCGCGAGGGGAGCGACGCCGACGACGGTGTGCCCGACAACGGGCACGACCCCGTCGACGGTCCCCCGCACGTCCCCCGTCACGCCGTGTGCGAAGGGGGCGACGTCCTGGGTGACGCCGTACGCGAAGGACTCGGCACTGCCGCCGACGCCCGCCACGACCGGCTGGACGAGACCGACGACCGGCTGGACGGCACCGGTGACGCCGTACGCGAAGGGCGCGACGTCCTGGCTCACGCCCTCGGCCAGCTCGCCCGCGTGCCCGGCCACGCCGTACGCGAGCGGCGCCACCTCACCGACGGTGTGCCGCACGTCCCCCGTCACGCCGTGCGCCAGCGCCCCCGCGTCGACGACGGCCTGCTCCGCGACGGGGACGACCCCGTGCACGGCGGTGTTCACGACGGGCGGGAGCACGCTCCCGGTGACATCGCCGGCGACCTGCCCGACAAGCCCGGTGGCGTACGGCGGAACGCCACCGACGACACCGTCGGCGACCGGGGTGGCGCCGTGGACCACGCCGGTGGCGAGGTCCTGCGCGTCGGCGGCGACGCCGGCCGCGACGGGCTGGACGTCGGCGACGAGCCCGTAGGCGAGTGCGGTGGCCGCGCCGACGGCGTGACGGGCGGTCCCGCTCACCCCGGCGACGGCGTCGGTGGCGAGAGGGGCGACGCCCTCGGCTGCGCCGGTGACGACGGGCGTGGCGCCGTGCACCGCGGCGGTGGCCAGCGGGGGGACGGCCGCGGCGGTGGTGTCGTTGGTGACGGACGTGGTGGCGGATGTGGTGGCGGATGTGGTGCGGCCCGCGGTCGCGACGACCGGCTGCGCCTTCGTCCGTACGACGCCGTCGACGCCCTGCGCCTGCGTGCGCGCCGCCGACTGCACGCCCTGGAGCTTGGTCTGGACGCCGGCGAGGGCCTGCTCCAGCTCCGGGGCGAAGACGGCGAGGGGGCCGAAGAGGTAGTCGACGTCGTCCTGCGGGGTGCCCGCGTCGGAGACGGTGGTCCGCGCGGCGGCGACCGTCTCACCGGCCGTGTCCCGAGCCGTCGCGTCGAGCTGCGTCTGCGCGGCACGGGCGGCGCGGGCGGCCTTCGCGCCCTGGATGGCGGCGGCGCCCTTGATCTTGGTGGCCTTGGAGGTGGCGGGGGTGGTGGAGGTGGTTGCGGTCTTGGTGGCCTGCGGGGTGGTGACCCTCGTGCCGGCGGTCGTGTCGGCGGGGGCCGTCTTCGTGGCCGTGTCATCGACCGTGTCGGTCACGCCGGTCAGCGTGTTCGTGACGTCGGCCGTGACGCCCTCCGTGAGGTCCGTCGTCGTGTCCGACACGGAGAGGGAGGAGGCGGGCAGCTCGTCGGCGCTGGCTGCCGTGGAGCCGAGCGCCCACGCGCCGGTGACGCCGGCGGCTAGGACGATGGAGCGGCGGATGCTCTTGTTCATGGGTACGTCAGGTCCTCGGGAACTGGGCGTCCGAAGCCCACGGAGACAGGAACAGGAAGGAGTGCCGGTCCTGGGGCTCGGACGGATACGGACGACTGGGGAGATGTCCCGTGCCACCCCCGCGCCACGGATCGGCGGCAGGGGTGAGCGTCCCCTCTAGGCCGGGGAAACCGGAATGTCCCGGTGCCTGTCCCGGGTGCCGTCCGCGTCGGTGCGCACCACGCCGCCGGGCACCAGCCTCAGCGGGGCGCGGTCGTTCAGGGACACGGCCTGTGCGTCGCCGTGCCGCGGCGAACCGTTGTCCACGCCGGGCCGGTTGGCCACAGCCCCGCCCAGGTCACCCGCGGGCGCCGGGTACGTGGGGACGTACCCGACCGGCTTCGCGGCACGATGCCGGTCGGCCTTGGCAGCCGTACCCCTGACCGGGGAACCGGAAGCGTCGCCGGACGACGGGCCGTACTCATCGCTGACCCTGGCCGCCCTCGCCTTGTGGGAGCTGCGGGGGCTGCGGGAGTCGGCGGAGCCGTGTCCACCGGTCGAGTCGTCCGCCGGAGAGCCCGGCTGCGGCGTCGCCGTGACCGGCGCCGGCAAGGTCTGCCCCGGCAGCCCGGGAACCTCCGGGGGCACCGGGAACTCGGGCACGGCCGGGATGGCCGGCAGGCTCGGCAAGTGCGTTTGGGCCTGCGCCTGTGCCTGCACCTCGGTGAGATGCTCGGTGGCCATCTCCACGAGGTCCCCGACCGGCTGTACGGCCTTGCCGCCGTCCACCGGCACCCCAGAAGTCACCGGGACCACCGGGACCACCGACGCGACCTCATGAGACGTCACCGTCGGCACGCCCTCCGCCGCACTCGCCCGTTCCCCGCAGAGGAACCCGAGCGCGAACAACCCGCCCACCAGCACGACCACTTGCAGCGCACGCCGCCCGGCCGCCGTGCGCAACATGCGCAGAGCGGCACCGGGCAGAGCGGCTGAGGAGATCAAGAGGGGGTGGGTCCTCCCGTGCGGCGGAACACGGCACGCGTGACGAGCCACGCGTCGACGCGATGCTGAAGAGGCGACGCTGAAGTGGCGACGCTGAGTGGCGTCGATACTCGCACGGGAGTGCGGAGGTTGCGCAAGCCCTCCGTTACCGATGGGTAGTCATGTCCCTTTTGCTGCCTGAAGCCGGTAGTCACCGGGTCGACATATCACCCCTCCGGCACCGGAATCGGCCGCTTCTCGATCGCCGCCGCCATCACCTCCGGGAACAGGTCCGGCGTACAGGCGAAGGCCGGTGCGCCCAGCGCGGCGAGCGCGGCCGCGTGCTCCCTGTCGTAGGCCGGCGCTCCCTCGTCGGACAGCGCGAGCAGCGTCACGAACTGCACGCCCGACGCCTTCATCGCCGCGACCCGCTTGAGCATCTCGTTGCGTATGCCGCCCTCGTACAGGTCGCTGATCAGCACGACCACCGTGTCCGCGGGCCGGGTGATCTGCGACTGGCAGTACGCGAGCGCCCGGTTGATGTCAGTGCCGCCGCCGAGCTGGGTGCCGAAGAGGACGTCGACCGGGTCGTCGAGCTGGTCGGTGAGGTCGACGACCGCGGTGTCGAAGACAACGAGGCGGGTGTTGATCGACCGCATGGAGGCGAGCACCGCCCCGAACACGGACGCGTACACGACCGACGCCGCCATCGACCCCGACTGGTCGATGCAGAGGACGACCTCCTTCTTCACTGACTGCGAGGCCCGTCCGTAGCCGATGAGCCGCTCGGGCACGATCGTCCGGTACTCCGGCAGATAGTGCTTGAGGTTGGCCGCGATCGTGCGGTTCCAGTCGATGTCGTGGTGCCGGGGCCGGCTGACGCGGGCGCTGCGGTCGAGGGCGCCGGTGAGGGTGGCCCTGGTCCGGGTGGCGAGCCTCTTCTCGAGGTCCTCGACGACCTTGCGCACGACCGCCCGTGCCGTCTCCTTCGTCGTCTCCGGCATCGCCTTGTTCAGCGAGAGCAGCGTGCCGACCAGATGCACGTCGGCCTCCACCGCCTCCAGCATCTCCGGCTCCAGCAGCAGCGTGGCGAGGCCGAGCCGGTCGATGGCGTCACGCTGCATCACCTGGACGACCGAGGACGGGAAGTACGTCCGGATGTCGCCGAGCCAGCGCGCCACGGACGGCGCGGAGGCCCCCAGCCCCGCGGAACGGTCCCGCCCCGACTGTCGGCCCTGCCCGTCCCCCTTCCCGTACAGCGCGGCCAGCGCCCCGTCCATCGCGGCGTCCCGTCCACCGAGCACACACCCGGTCCCGTCCGCCGCGTCCCCGCCGAGCACCAGCCGCCACCGGCGCAACCGCTCCTGCGCCGGATCCAGCATGTCGCCGCTCATACGCCGGCCCCCTCGAGGGACCGGACCGTCGCCGGTCGTCGCGCGGCCAGGGACCACCCCGGCTCTTCGGGCTCCGCCAACGGCCGCGCCCAGAGCGGCATCACCCGCACGCTCGCCCTCGGCCGCCTCTCTGTCGGAAGCTCCGTCGGGATCTCCGTCGAGAGCTCTGTCGGGAGCTTCGTCGGGATCTCCGTCGAGGGCTCTGCCGGGAGCTCCGCCTCCTGCCAGTCCGTCACCGCGCCCGCCCCCTCGATCCGCTCCCCCACTCCACTCATCCGCTCCCCCGCCCCACCGATCCGCTCCCCCGGCCCACTCAGCCCACTCACCCGCTCGGTCGTCATCTCGCCACCCCCGCAAGCTCGTTGTCGTCCGCGTCCCTACGACCAGGTACGCCGTCCAGCCCCACCCCCAGCAGCAGCCGCACCACCGGCAGCACCGCGTCCGCCCGCGCGGCATCGAGGTCGGTCGCGAAGCCGGGCAGGCCGGCGCCGCTGCCGGCGGGCCCACCGCCGGCCTTCTCGCCCGGTCCCCGCCGGACCAGTTCGCCGAGCGTGCGCCGGACCCCCGCCTCGTACGCCGAGAACGTCCTGCGCAGCAGCGGCAGCACATCCGTGAAGGCGTCCGCCGGCACCCCGGTCAGCCAGGCGTCGACCAGCCCGAGCAGCCGCTCGTCGTGCACCAGCAGCATCCCGCCCCCGGCGCCCCCGCCGACGAAGCCCTCGATCCAGGCCGCCGCGTCCGCCGGCGGTGTCCCCGGCGACAGCACGAGCCCCATGAGCCGCGCGGCCTTCTCCTGCCCCAACTCCCCGTCGTCGAGCAACAACCGCACGGCCCGGCCCCGAATGACACCGGGCACGCTCTCCCGCCCGCACAACACCCGCAGCACGGAGTGCCAGCGACCCCTCAGGGGACCCGCGCCTCTCTCCGCCCCGTCCGTTGCGGGACCGGCCGCCGCTCCCGCCGCGGTCGCGTCCCCCAGCAGCCCCACCGCCCCGTGCACCGCGTCCACATGGCGCCGTATCTCCTCCGCGGCGTCCGCGTCGAGGGCGGCGCAGGCCGGCGGAAGGCCGACGAAGATCCGCTCGGCGAGGCCCTCGGCGACCTCCGTGAGGGCGTGGGTGTCGGTGCCGCGGACGTCGCCGTACCGCAGGGAGCGGACCAGTGCGGGCAGGGCCTGGGCCAGGTGGCCGACGTCCGTGTCCAGGGCCGCGCGGTCGGCGAGGACCTGCATCACCACCGGGAGGGCGTCCGGGAGTTCGGCCAGCAGACAGCGCTCGGCGAGCGCGGTGACGTCGGCGAGGCTCGGCGCGCCGACGGCGTCCGCCTCAGCCTTGGCCGTCGCGGCCGCGGGCACCGTCGTGCCCCACACGCCCGCCTCCGCGACCCGCACCGCCAGCTCCGGCTCCCAGCGCAACCGCCACGTCTCCCGGAACGTGCCCGTGCTCCCCCGCGACGCCACCGGCTCGCCCCACGCCACGCCCAGCAGCCGCAGCCGGTGCAGCAGTCTGCTGCGGCCGGCGTCGATCTCCTTGCGCAGATCGAGCTCCAACTCCCGCTCCAGCGCCTCCGGTTTGAGCCGCAGCCTGCGCTGTGCCCGGTCGAGGTCCCGCTGCAACGGCACCGCGGGTGCCCCCTGCGGCACCTCGCCGAGCACGTCCCCGACCACGAGCCGGTCGCGCACCAGCGACAGCGGTACGTCCGAGCCCTCGCACATCACCGCCCGCACCGCGTCGGTGGTCTCGCCCAGCCCCGCCAGCGGGCGTCCGCGCATCGCCGCGAGCGTCTCCGCAAGCCGGACCGCCTCGATGACATGCGCCGAGGAGACGAGCCGGTCCTCCTCCCGCAGCAGCCCCGCCACCTTGGTCATCCACCGCTCGATCGGCCGGTCCGGCGCGGCGAACAGATGTCCGTACCACCCGGGTGAGTCGATCCCCGCCCCGTAGCCGCTGACCCGGGACAGCCTGCGATGCGTCCACGGCACCCATGTCATGTCCGCCTTGACCTTCGGCAGCCCCTTCAACAGGGCCCGGTCGGCGGCCACGGACGCCTTCCGCCGCAGCGCGGGCACATGCCACGCCCCGCACACGACGGCCACCCCAGCTCCGAACTCACGCTGCGCCGAACGCATTTGGAGCCGCATGTACGCCTCCCGCACGAGGTCCTTGTCGTGCCCCCCGTGCCCGTACGTCTCCCGAAGCGCCCCCATCGCCTCCTCCAGCGCGAGGAACGGCCCGAACACGTCCCCGGTGCCGCCGCCCCGATGCTCGACGACGTCCTCCCACCAGCGCTCGGGATCGTCGTAGCCGGCCGTCTCGGCGAGCACGGCGAGGGGATCGATCCGGACGTCGACCGGATCGGCGGTTTCAGTCCCGTCAGTCCCGTCACCCCCCGCATCCCTCCCCCACGCCAGCGAGTGCGTCGCCGGCAAGTCGATGAAGCGGGCCGGGACTTCCCACTCAAGCGCCCAGCGCAGCGCCACCCACTCCGGGGAGAACTCGGCCAGCGGCCAGAATGCCGACCGGCCGGGCTCGTCCACCGCGTGGGCCAGGAGGGCGACCGGCGGCCGCATGTCCGCGTCGGCGGCCAGCGGGATCAGGGCGTCGGCCTCGGGCGGACCCTCGATGAGGACGACCCGCGGCCGGGCCGCGTCGAGCGCCGCCCGCACCGCGCGGGCCGACCCGGGCCCGTGATGCCGTACGCCGAGCAGCAACGGCTCTCCACCGACCGCCCCGCCCTCGCCCCCGTCAATGCCGGTCACTCCGTCCCCTCCCCTCGGGAACCGCCGATCCCTGGCCCCCGCCCGAGCCACCCGACCCACCGGAGCCGCCCGACCCACCGCTTCCCTGGCCCCCGCCAGGCTTCCCCCACCCCAGGTCCTCCCCGCTCACGCGCTCACCTCGCGGCACGCGCGGTAGAAGTCCGTCCAGCCGTCGCGCTCGCGCACGACCGCTTCCAGGTACTCCTGCCAGACGACGCGGTCGGCCGCCGGATCGCGGACGACGGCGCCGAGGATGCCCGCGGCCACGTCACCGGCGCGCAGCACGCCGTCGCCGAAGTGGGCGGCCAGGGCGAGGCCGTTGGTGACGACGGAGATGGCCTCCGCCGTCGACAGCGTGCCGCTGGGCGACTTGACCTTCGTACGGCCGTCGGCCGTGACCCCGTCGCGCAGCTCCCGGAAGACGGTCACCACGCGGCGGATCTCGTCGATGCCCTCCGGTACGGCGGGCAGGTCGAGCGAGCGGCCGATCTGGTCGACGCGCCGCGAGACGATGTCGACCTCGGCCTCGACGCTCTCCGGCAGCGGCAGCACCACCGTGTTGAAGCGGCGGCGCAGGGCGCTGGAGAGGTCGTTGACCCCACGGTCGCGGTCGTTGGCCGTGGCGATGAGGTTGAAGCCGCGGACGGCCTGCACCTCCTGCCCCAACTCCGGTATCGGCAGCGTCTTCTCGGACAGGATCGTGATGAGCGTGTCCTGGACGTCGGCGGGGATACGGGTCAGCTCCTCCACCCGCGCCGTCATCCCCTCCGCCATGGCCCGCATGACGGGGCTGGGCACCAGCGCGTCCCGGCTCGGGCCGTTCGCCAGCAGCTGCGCGTAGTTCCAGCCGTACCGGATCGCCTCCTCCGGGGTGCCGGCCGTGCCCTGCACGAGGAGGGTCGAGTCGCCGCTGACCGCGGCGGCCAGGTGCTCGGAGACCCAGGTCTTCGCGGTGCCGGGCACGCCGAGCAGGAGCAGGGCGCGGTCGGTGGCGAGGGTGGTGACGGCGACCTCGACGATGCGGCGCGGCCCCACGTACTTCGGGGTGATCACGGTGCCGTCGGGCAGGGTGCCGCCGAGCAGGTACGTCGCCACCGCCCATGGCGACAGCTTCCAGCGGGCTGGGCGCGGGCGGTCGTCCTGTGCGGCCAGCGCCGCGAGTTCGGCGGCGAAGGCATCCTCGGCGTGCGGTCGCAACGCTTGGGCAGGCGTCGTCTCCCCTGTTTCCACGGGCATCGGCTCAATGGACACAGACATGGCGAAGTCCCCCTCCAGGCTCGGCCGGTTGTGCCGTTCTCGGATCTGGCACCCACCTTGCACCACACCACTGACAATCGCTCTGACCTGCGGAAATTCACTCTCAGCAGCGCTCAGCGGACCGATTGTCAGTGGGGGGATCTACCGTCGGAGACATGACTCAGCAGGGGGTGCGCTGGACTGCGGACCAGGTGCTGGCACTGGCGCCTGACGCCGCGTCACGCAAAGCGGGAAGCAAACTCGGGGCGGCGGGGCCGTGGTCCGGGACGGGGAGTTCCGACGAGGGGACGGTGTGGGGGCAGTGCAAGGGCAGTGGCAGCAAGCCGTATCAGACGGTCGTGGACATCGCGGACGTGTCCGGGCCCGCGTACAAGTGCAGTTGTCCGAGCCGGAAGTTCCCGTGCAAGCACGCCCTCGGGCTGCTGCTGCTCTGGGCGGGCGAGGACGGTTCGGTGCCGTCGGGGCAGGCGCCGGACTGGGCGGAGCAGTGGATAGAGGGGAGAAGACAGCGCGCGCAGGAGAAGAAGGCCGGGGGCGCGTCACCGTCCTGCTCCGGTGATCCGGAGGCGGCGCGGCGCCGGGCGGAGCGCCGGGCCGAGCGGGTCACCGCGGGGGCGACGGAGCTGGAGCAGCGCCTCGCCGACCTGCTGCGCGGCGGGCTGGCCGGCGCGGAACAGGCGGGATACGGGCTGTGGGAGGAGACGGCGGCCCGCATGGTCGACGCCCAGGCCTCCGGACTGGCGGCGCGGGTGCGGGAGTTGGGGGCGATCCCGTCCTCCGGTCCCGGCTGGCCGGTGCGCCTGCTGGAGGAGTGCGCTCTCCTCCACCTCCTGGACCAGGGCTGGCTGCGGCGCGACCACCTGCCGAACGGCCTGGCGGCGACGGTCCGTTCCCGCGTCGGCCTGCCCGCCTCCGCGGACGGCCCGCCGGTGCGGGACCAGTGGCTGGTACTGGCCCAGTACGACACGGCGGACGCCCGCCTGACGACCCGCCGCATCTGGTTGTACGGCACCGGCTCCGGCCGCAGTGCCCTGCTCCTTTCCTACGGCGCCGCGGGCCGCGCCCCTGAACTCGCCCTCCCGGTGGGCCTGGCTCTGGAGGCGGAGCTCTCCTCGTACCCGGGCACCGGGCAGCTGCGCGCGGCCCTGGGCGAGCAGTTCGCGCCACCGGCCCCGTCCTCCGTACGTCCGCCGGGGATGACGACGTCCGAGGCCGCCGCCCACTACGGCGAGGCGCTCCGCGACGACCCGTGGCTCGACTCGGTCCCGGTGACCCTGGACCAGGTCGTCCCGACCCCGGACGCCGACGGCTGGCAGCTCGCGGACGCCGACGGCGAGGCGGCCCTGCCGCTCACGCCCACCGCCCGCACCCGCCCCGGCCTGTGGCGGCTGGTCGCGCTGTCCGGCGGCGCCCCGGTCAAGGTATTCGGCGAGTGCGGCCACCGCGGCTTCACACCACTGACGGCCTGGCCGGAGGGTGCGGGCGAGCCGGTCCGCCTGTGCTGACCTCTCCGCCGCACCCGACCACCCTGCCCTCTCCGCCGCACCCGACCACCCTGCCCTCTCCGACGTACTCGACCGACCTGGGAGTGCCTACGTACACCACCGGCCGCGCCGCGTTCACCGTCCGCACCACGCACGACGACGACAACGTCCACGCCACGTACGCGCCCAGCGCCGCCCATGCCACCGCACACGCGCGTCGACGAAAGGCACTCGTATGAACAGGACACCCACCCAGGCGACGCCCACATCGGCGCTGCCCACACCCATGACGTCCCAGCCCACCTGGGAAGACCTCGTCACCACCGCCCTCCTGGGAACCGACCGGCGACCGCCCGCGGCCGGAGCACCCGGCCGGGCGGCCCCCGTCGCGCTGCTGGACGCGGCCGCCGCGGAGACCGTACGACGGCGGGCCGGGCTGCGCCCCGCGCGGGCGGCGGCGCGCCCCGACCCGGCGCCCGCGGACCCGCGTCCCGCGCTGCCCGCCGCCGCGGCTCGCAGGTTGGCGATGCTGCTGGCCGACCGCCCCGGCGCGGGTAGCGGCGGCCGCAGGGGCACGGCACCGGACCTCATGGAACTGCTGCCCCAGTGGCTCGCGGCGGCGAACGCCCGGGGGTTCGCGGCGCCCGCGGAGCTGCTCCCGGCGCTGCTGGACGCGGCCCGGGGGCGTACGGATCTGCGGCCGGCGGCGCTGGCGTTCGCCGGCCCGCGCGCGTTGTGGCTGGCCCGGCTCAATCCGGACTGGCGGTTCGCCCTGCGCGCGGCACCGGGCGGGGACGCGGCGCTGCCACGCCCCGAGGACGGGGAGGGGGTGCGGCGGCTGTGGCAGGAGGGCCTGTTCGCCGAGCGGGTCGCCCTGCTCGCCGCGATACGGGCCCGCGAGCCCGCCGCCGCGCGGGAGTTGCTGGCGACGACGTGGGCGACGGAGCGGGCCGAGGACCGGCTGATGTTCCTGGACTCGCTGCGGACGGGGCTGGGCGCGGCCGACGAGCCGTTCCTGGAGCAGGCGCTGTCGGATCGCAGCCGCAATGTCCGGGCGACGGCGGCCGAGTTGCTCTCGGCGCTGCCGGGCTCGGCGCTCGCCGCGCGGATGGCGGTCAGGGCGGCGGCGTGTGTGGCGGTGGACCGTACGCGCGAGGTCCCGTCGATCGTGGTCGAAGCGCCGCACGAGTGCGATTCGAGCATGGAGCGGGACGGTGTCGTACCCAAGGCTCCGGCGGGACGGGGTGAACGGTCATGGTGGTTCGGCCAGTTGATGGAGGCCGCCCCGCTGGGCACGTGGTCGGCGCGGCTCGGTGGGCGGACTCCCGAGGAGATCGTGGCGCTGCCGGTGATGGACGACTGGCGGTCCGAGCTGCACGCGGCGTGGTGCCGGGCGGCGGTGCGGCAGCGGGACGCCGGCTGGGCGCGGGCGCTGCTCGGGGCGCCCGCGGCGCCGGAGGCCGGTGGCCCGGGCGCGGTGTCGCTGGCCGAGCGGGCCAAGCTGCTGGGGACGCTGCCGCCGGGCGAACGGGCCGACTGGGTGGCCGGGTTCATCGCGGCGCACGGCCTGTCGGAGGCGTTTCAGCTGCTCGGCGGCTGCGCGGTGCCGTGGTCGGGGCCGCTCGGGCGGGCCGTGGTGGACGCACTCAACATCGCGCGGGACGCGGGGAGTTATCCATGGAGTTTCAGTGGCGTGATGGGGCTGGCCGAGCGGTGCCTCGACCCGGCGGAGGCGAGCCGGCTGGACGGCCTGCTGGCGGTGCCGGACGAGACCGAGGATGCCTCGCCGGGTGCCGGCGGGTACTGGGCGGAGGCCTTCCAGCGACTGGGCACGACGCTGCGGCTGCGGGCGGCGATGCTCGACGAGCTGGGGACGGCGTAGCTGTTCGGCCACGCCGTTCCTCGCCGGCGGACGTCCTACGCCCCCGCCGACTCCCGCACGTTCTCCCTGACCCACTCCACGATCGCCTGCGTCGTCGCCCCCGGCGTGAAGATCTCCGCGACACCCTTCTCCTTCAGCGGTGCGATGTCCGCCTCCGGGATGATGCCGCCGCCGAAGACCAGGATGTCCTCGGCCTCGCGCTCCTTGAGCAGGTCGATCACCGCGGCGAAGAGCGTGTTGTGGGCGCCGGAGAGGATGGACAGACCGATCGCGTCGGCGTCCTCCTGGATCGCGGTGTCGACGATCTGCTCGGGCGTCTGATGGAGGCCGGTGTAGATGACCTCCATACCGGCGTCGCGCAGCGCCCGCGCGATCACCTTCGCCCCGCGATCGTGGCCGTCGAGCCCCGGCTTCGCCACCACCACGCGGATCGGACCGGCTGCCACACCCATCACTGCCTCCATGAAGCGCCTTCGGCTTCCTCACACCACATTGTGCGAGGAAGTGAACGAACGTTATCTCCAGCATCCCGCAACCGGCAGTTTCGCGGTGCGGACCGAGGGGGAAATCACACGGTGGGACACGTTCGCCGCGCACCGTTCCGAGTCTCTGCGGCACACGGACCGCAGACCCCTGCGGCCCTCGTACCGCAGCGGGAGCAAGCGCAAAGGGAGCCGCAACGAGGTCGCCGTACCACCGCGCCGCGGGCCGCGCGCCGGGGCGGTGCGGCGTGCCGACGGAGGCACGCAGGGCACGTAGGGCAGGTAAGGCACGACAGCGGGGAGCCTCGTCGCCACACCGGCAGGGAGTCTCACCTCGTCATCGGCGCGGTACGCGCCATCCGCCGAGCTCACCCCACGCGCCCTCCGCATGCCCCGCCGGCCGCCTCCGGCCCGGCCTCCCACGAGGGCACACGGGGGACAGAGACGTCCTCATGCGTGCCGACAGGAGGTCGGCCATGAAGGTCACCCGGGCAGTGGAGCCCCTTCTTCCGCTCTGTCAGCGCCTGCTCCCGAGCAGACTGGCGGGACTGTCCGCGGCGCTGCTGAAGGCCACCGCCCTGGAGATCGCGATCCTCGCCGGCCACCTCCTGCTCTACCCCTCGGGCGTCTTCCAGGAACGCCGCGCGCCGGCCGCCCCGCTCCCTTCCCGGGACGGCCCCGCGCAGCTGCCGACGGAGGCCAAGCCCCCGGTCGTCCTGCTGCACGGCTTCATCGACAACCGCTCGGTCTTCGTCCTGCTGCGCCGCAGCCTCCTCCAGCACGGCCACCGGCAGCTCGAGTCGCTCAACTACTCACCGCTGACCTGTGACATCCGCACCGCGGCCGAGCTGCTCGGCCGCCACATAGAGGAGATCTGCGAGCGCACGGGCAGCAAGCAGGTCGACATCGTCGGACACAGCCTGGGCGGGCTGATCGCGCGTTATTACGTACAGCGCCTCGGCGGCGATCTGCGCGTGCGCACCCTGGTGACGCTCGGCACCCCGCACTCGGGGACCCGGGTGGTCCCGCTGGCCGACGCCCACCCGATCGTGCGCCAGATGCGCCCCGGCTCCGACGTCCTCACGGAACTGACCCGGCCCGCGCCCGGCTGCCGTACGCATTTCGTGAGCTTCTGGAGCGACCTCGACCACCTCATGGACCCGCTGGAGACCGCCTGCATCGACCACCCCGACCTGATGGCGCAGAACGTCCAGGTGAGCGGGATCGGACATCTCGCCCTCCCGGTGCACCCGGCCGTCGCGACGGGGATACGCCAGGCACTCGACACGACGAGGGCAGGAGCCGCGACCGAGGCCGGCACGGAGGGTCTGACGGTGGCGTAACCGTCGCCTGACAGTCGTCCGACATCGAACAATCTTCGAACACAAAGCCAAACTCGCGCCCGCAGTCCCCCGAAACACGGCCGAATGCCCGTTTCCTTCAGACGCGAAACCTGCCGAAGATTGTCGCGCCCGCGTACCGCCGGGTACAGTCACCGCACTGCTCTGGCAGCCCCTGTTGTCGAGGCGAAAGAGAAGTTGGTGAACGACCCGTACACGTCGGGGACCATGACCACCCCGGCTCCGGCTTCCGATGCCTCGTCGGCGCACTATGCGTCGTACGGCACGCAAGAGGCCCAGTACGGCGACTTCGCGAGCTACGGCCACGACACGGGCGCGCACACCACGACCACGCACTTCGACACCGACCCCCTGTTCGGCAGCCTCCCTGGTGACGGCGGCCAGAACACCGGGTCGTACGACGCCCAGCACTGGTCGACGGACAGTCACCAGGCCCTGCACTACGACATGTACGCGGCCCAGCACCACGCCGCCTACGACACGGGCGCCTACGACACGACGGGCTGGACCGGTGAGCATCAGCAGCTCTCCGTGATCCCGCCGCAGGTCGGCGCGGTGGACGCGAGTGGCCAGTGGGACGCGGGTGCCTGGCTCCAGCCCGACCAGTCCGGGAACGCGGCCGACCAGACCCAGCACTGGCAGTGGGGCACGCAGGCCTTCGACACCGGCGCCTACGACGCCACGCAGTGGAACTCCGACGGGGTCACGCCGGACCACGAGGAGCCCGTCGACCATCAGTCGACCGCGCTGTTCGAGCAGGTCGCCTACGACGAACCCGCCGCGCACGACACCGAGTTGAGCTCCACCGGCGAACTGCCCGCCCTCTCCGAGGACGACGGCGACGCCGCCCCGCTCCTCGACGACCAGGAAGACCCCGCCCCCGCCCCGGGCTCCCGCATGGCCGCCCGCAACGCGGGCCGTTCCCGCCGCCGTCCGCCCGCGAAGCGCTCCGCGCTGATGAAGATCGCGGTGCCCTCCGCGTGCGTCATGGGGGTCACGGGCATCGCGGCCGCCTCCATCGGCAGCATGAGCGACGGCAAGGACACCTCGACGACCGCGTCCGACGCGACGACGAAGTCCGTCAAGCCGTCCGCCGCGAACAACAAGCTGGACACCCAGCTCGAGTCCCTCTCCGCGGGCGCCGACGACTTCGCCGACCGGGCCAGCCGGACGCAGGAGCGCATCGACCTCAAGGCCCAGCAGGAGGCCGAGAAGAAGAAGGCGGCGGAGGAGGCGGCCCGCAAGGAGCGGCTGCGCCCCAAGTTCGCCCTCCCGGTCGCCCAGCACGGCCTCAGCGCCTACTACGGCCAGGCCGGTGTCAACTGGATGTCCGTGCACACCGGCATCGACTTCCCGGTCTCCTACGGCACCACGGTGATGGCCGCGACCGACGGCGTCGTCCGCACGCAGTGGAACAGCGCCTACGGCAACATGATGATCGTGACCGCGAAGGACGGCACGGAGACGTGGTACTGCCACCTCTCCAGCTACCGCGTCGCCTCCGGTACGACGGTCAAGGCCGGCGACCCGATCGCGTACAGCGGCAACTCGGGCAACTCCACCGGCCCGCATCTGCACTTCGAGGTCCGCCCGGGCGGCGGCTCGGCGATCGACCCGCTGCCGTGGCTGCGCAGCCACGGCCTGAACCCGACGTAAGCGCCGTATTCTTCACGGGCCCCCACCTCTGAGGCGGGGGCCCGTACTGCTTACAGCTTCTCCACCGGCGCGTACCGCAGCAGCAGCCGCTTCGGCTTGGCCTCACCGAAGTCGATCGTCGCCTCCGCGTTCGCACCCGTGCCCTTCACGGCCATGACCGTGCCGAGCCCGAACTGGTCGTGGGTCACGCGATCACCGACGGCCAGCGAGACCACCGGCTTCTCCGACGAACGGCTCGTGGCGAAGCCGGACGCGCCCCGCGCCGAGGAGCGCGAGCGGGACGACGACAGCGTGGAGGCGACCCCGGACACCGGGCCCGCCGGGGCCGCGGTGGCGCCCGTGCGCTTCCACTCCACGTGCTGGTCCGGGATCTCCGACAGGAAGCGCGAGGGCGGGTTGTACGACGGCTGTCCCCAGGCGCTGCGCAGCGACGAGCGGGTCAGGTACAGCCGCTCCCGCGCGCGCGTGATGCCGACGTAGGCGAGCCGCCGCTCCTCCTCCAGCTCCTTGGTCTGGCCGAGGGAGCGCATGTGCGGGAAGACGCCGTCCTCCATGCCGGTGAGGAAGACGACCGGGAACTCCAGGCCCTTGGCGGTGTGGAGCGTCATCAGGGTGATGACGCCGGAGCCGTCCTCGTCCTCGTCGGGGATCTGGTCGGAGTCGGCCACGAGCGCGACCCGCTCCAGGAAGGCGGCGAGCCCGGGGGACTCCTCGCCCTCCGCGGTCTCCTGCTCGAACTCCAGGGCCACTGCGGCGAGTTCCTGGAGGTTCTCGATCCGGGTCTCGTCCTGCGGGTCGGTGGAGGCCTGCAACTCGGCGAGGTAGCCGGTGCGTTCGAGCACCGCCTCCAGGACGGTCGCCGGTCCCGCGCCGGAGTCGACGATCGTACGGAGCTCCTCCATCAGCACGTTGAACCGCTTCACGGCGTTCGTCGACCGCGCGGCCATGCCGTACGCCTCGTCGACGCGCTTGAGGGCCTGCGGGAAGCTGATCTTCTCGCGCTGGGAGAGCGCGTCGATCATCGCCTCGGCGCGCTCGCCGATGCCCCGCTTGGGGACGTTGAGGATCCGGCGCAGCGGCACCGAGTCCTCGGGGTTGGCCAGCACCCGCAGGTAGGCCAGGACGTCCCGGACCTCCTTGCGCTCGTAGAAGCGGACACCGCCGACGACCTTGTAGGGCAGGCCGACGCGGATGAAGATCTCCTCGAAGACTCGGGACTGGGCGTTGGTGCGGTAGAAGACGGCGACATCGCCGGCCTTCGCCTCGCCCGCGTCCGTCAGTCGGTCTATCTCCTCGGCGACGAACTGCGCCTCGTCGTGCTCGGTGTCGGCGACATAGCCGGTGATGCGCGCGCCGGCGCCCGCGTTGGTCCACAGGTTCTTGGGGCGGCGGGACTCGTTGCGCTCGATGACCGCGTTGGCGGCGGACAGGATCGTCTGGGTGGAGCGGTAGTTCTGCTCCAGCAGGATCGTCGTCGCGTTCGGGTAGTCCTCCTCGAACTGGAGGATGTTGCGGATCGTCGCGCCGCGGAAGGCGTAGATCGACTGGTCGGCGTCACCTACCACGCAAAGCTCGGCGGGCGGGAGGTCGAACTCGTTCGGCGGGACGTCGACAGGGTGCTCGGAGGTACCAACCAGCTCCCTGACCAGCGCGTACTGCGCATGGTTGGTGTCCTGGTACTCGTCCACGAGCACATGCCGGAAGCGGCGGCGGTAGTGCTCGGCGACATCGGGGAACGCCCGCAGCAGATTGACCGTCGTCATGATCAGGTCGTCGAAGTCGAGGGCGTTGGCCTCGCGCAGCCGCGACTGGTACATGGCGTAGGCCTGGGCGAGGGTCTTCTCGAAGCCGTCGGTGGCCTGGGCGGCGAAGTCCTCCTCGTCGATCAGCTCGTTCTTGAGGTTGCTGATCTTGGCGCTGAAGGACTTGGGCGGGAAGCGCTTGGGGTCGAGGTCGAGGTCGCGGCAGACCAGGGCCATGAGGCGCTTGGAGTCGGCGGCGTCGTAGATCGAGAAGGAGGACGTGAAGCCGAGCTTCTTGCTCTCCCGCCGCAGGATGCGCACGCACGCGCTGTGGAAGGTCATCACCCACATCGCGTTCGCGCGCGGGCCGACGAGCTGCTCGACGCGCTCCTTCATCTCGCCCGCGGCCTTGTTGGTGAAGGTGATCGCGAGGATCTGCCCCGGGTGGACGTTCCGCTCGGCCAGCAGATAGGCGATGCGGTGCGTGAGCACGCGCGTCTTGCCCGATCCGGCACCGGCCACGATGAGCAGCGGGGAGCCGGAGTGCACGACGGCGGCCCGCTGGTTCTCGTTGAGCCCCTCGATGAGCGCCGCCGCGTCCAGGGCCGGGCGCGGGGCGCCGTCGCGGTAGTACGCGTCCCGGCCCGGCGGCACGTCGAACTTCCCGCCGAACAGATCGTCCGGAACGGGTTCCGGTCCGTGCTCGTCCTCGGGCGGCGGCGGGGGCTCTTCCTCGTGACCCTTGGGGGTCTGGAGGTCCGCCAGGAAGCTGTCGTCAAAGAGGCTGCTCATCGCTCTCCGAGTCTAGGCTGCCGCACTGACACCCCGCTGCCGCCCCGAGAAGTCGGGCCCTCTCACCCTCCAGGACCCTTCGGTCACGCTCCGTGAGAAATCGAGCGGTCTTCCCCTCTGCCCACCGAAGGTCACGAAAATGTATCGGGCCTATCGGACATCAACCTTCACAGGGGCCACACCCGTTGGCTACCGTGCCGGTCAGGCCGTACGACCCCCACCGGCGAACGTCGCCGGGCCGCGCGGCCTCCGCCGAGTCCGGTGCGCCGCAGGGCAGCCGGAGCCGGGGACCCACACCGACCTTGGGGTGAATCGGCCCAACTCCCTTTCGGGGGACGGCCGTAGGGCACACCTTCCGAACCACCCGCCCGAACCCGACAGCTAACTCGGTAGGCGGAACATGGAAGGAGTCGCCTCCCTTGGCGTCGCACGCAAGGCCGCGTCCTGCGGGAACGCGCGTAGCAGGCATACGCACCCCCGCACTCGCGACGGCCGCCCTCACCTCCGTGGCCCTGCTCTCCCAGACGGCCACCGCCGCCCCCTCGACCGACGACAAGCCGAGCCTGGAGGAAGTCGAGAAGAAGGTCGACGACCTCTACCGGCAGGCGGAGTCGGCGACCGAGAAGTACAACTCGGCCAAGGAGAAGACCTCCGAGCAGCGCAAGGAGGTCGACACCCTCCTCGACGACGTCGCCCGGCGCACCCAGAAGCTCAACGAGGCCCGCGAGGAGCTCGGTTCCTTCGCCGCGGCCCAGTACCGCACCGGCGCCTCCGCGCCCGACACCGCGACCTTCCTGCTCGCGGACACCCCGCAGGACTACTTCGACCAGACGCAGCTGATGGGCCGCATGACGGACCGTCAGAAGGGCGCGGTCGACGACTACATCAGCGCCCAGTCGGCGACGATGAAGAAGCGCCAGGAGGCCACCAGGAGCCTGGAGACGCTCACCGACTCGCAGAGCGACCTGAAGACCGCCAAGGCGACCGTCCAGCGCAAGCTCTCCGCCGCGCGCGAGCTGCTGTCGCAGCTGACCGCCGAGGAGAAGGCGCGGCTCGCGGCGATCGAGAAGAAGAAGCAGGAGGAGGCCGCCCGCAAGGCCGCGGAGCTGGCCGAGCAGCAGAAGGCCGCGGAGCAGACCGCGGCGGCGGAACAGGAGGCGAGCACTCCGGACAGCTCGGCCCCGGCGGACTCCTCGTACGCCACCAAGGCCGACAAGGCGCTCGCCTTCGCCCGCGCGCAGGTCGGCAAGCCGTACGTCTGGGGCGCCACCGGCCCCGACTCCTACGACTGCTCCGGCCTCACCCAGGCCGCCTGGAACGCCGCCGGCATCACCCTCCCCCGCACCACCTACGACCAGGTGAACTTCGGCACCACGGTCTCCCTCGCCCATGCGCAGCCCGGTGACCTGGTCTTCTTCTACGACGACGTCAGCCACGTCGGCCTCTACATCGGCAACGGCATGATGATCCACGCGCCGAAGCCGGGGGCGTACGTCCGCGAGGAGTCGATCTACTACGACGGCGAGTCGGCGATCCACAGCGTGGTGCGCCCGGCCTGAGGCGTCGCGCGGGCGTCAGTGACGGCCGCGGTTCTCCACCGTGGGCGCGGGCACAGAGGGCCGGCGCCCACGCTCTTTTCTTCATGCCCGCGCGCGTGCCCCGCTCTCATCCCCCCGCGTGCTCCTTAGCATCGCTTTCATGCCCGAGACGCCCCATACCTCCCCCTTCCGTACCTGGTGGGCGCAGCGCCCGCCCGCCGCCGGTTCCGCGGTGATGGCGACCGGCATCGTGTCGGTCGCCCTGCATCTGACGGGGTACGAGGTGATGTCCCGCATCGCCCTGGCACTGGCGTGCGTGGCCTGGGTGGTGCTGGCCGCCGACTTCGCCGTACGGCTGCTGCTGGAGCGGTCGCGCTGGGTGGCGGAGGCCGAGACGCCGGGCGCGCTCACGGCGATCGCGGCGACCACGGTGCTGGGCACCCGCTTCTCCGCCCTGGGCTGGCAGCGGCTCGCCGAGGCGCTGCTGGCGCTGTCCACGGTGCTGTGGCCGGTGCTGATCGTGCTGGTCATGGGGCACTGGAAGCGGCGGATGCCGGGCGCGGTGTTCCTGACCTGCGTGGCGACGCAGGGTTTGGCGGTGCTCGGCGCGACGCTCGCGAGCGCGATCTCGACGGCGTGGCTCGCGCACGCGGCGCTGGTGCTGTTCTGGCTGGGCCTGGTCCTCTACGGCCTCGCCCTGGCCCACTTCGACCTGCGCCAGGTGCTGACCGGTGCCGGGGACCACTGGGTGGCCGGCGGGGCGATGGCCATCTCGGCGCTGGCGGGGTCGAAGCTGACCGCGGCCGACAGCGCGAGCCTGTACCTGTGGAACGCCGACGACCGCGGCGTGCTGCGCGCGGTGACCGTCGCTCTGCTGATCCTCGACCTGGCCTGGTACGTCGTCCTGCTGGCCGCCGAGTTCGGGTGGCCGCGGCCGCACTACGACGTCCGGCGCTGGGCGACGGTGTTCCCGATGGGGATGACGTCGGCGGCGACCTTGTCCGTCGCCACCGCGCTCGACGTGTCCTGGCTGAAGACGCCGGGTGAGGTGCTGCTGTGGATCGCGGTGGCGGCGTGGCTGGCGGTGGCGGCGGGGGCCGTCGGCGCGGCCCGCGCGGACATCGGCGCTCTCAGCTCCACAGAGTCGCGATGAGGACGTTCACGACGACGAGTGCGGGAACCGCGCTGAACAGCGCCTTGTCCACCCGTGTCTCGTCCCGCTTCACATAGACGAGGCCGAGGATCACGACCAGCACGGCCAGTTTCACGGCGAGCTTGACGCTGTTGAGGGACTGGTCGTCGGCCTTGTTGAGGGCGACGAGGATCACGCCGGTCCCCAGCATGGCCAGCGCACCACGGAGCATCAACGGACTGAAACGGGCGGTCCCCTGGTTCATCGCCTTCACCTGGGTGAGGAAGCCGCCGAGCAGCACGACGATGCCGACGAAGTGCAGTACGAGGAAGACAGAGATGAGTACGTCCATGGCTCCGGAGCCTATTTCAGGGCCACTTGAGTAACCCTGGACCGCCCCCGCACCCCGCTGCACCCTCTCCCATCCGTCTTGCATATATGCGCCATAGCACTCGGCCAACCACCCCCATCAGGAAACCCGCACTTCGGTCATCCCCCCGCGCGAAGTCGGCGGAGACGCAACGGGATCGTGGTCGTATCCGGTCACCCGGCGGCTGCCTGAGAGCAGTTCCGCGCAACCCGTTACCCCCACGACACACACAGGTTTAGCGTCCTCCACCAGGTGACCGGCTCCCCACCGCCGCCCGGGCCAGGGGCGGCAGTCGATCACCACCGCCGAGAAGGTCCGGCGGTGGCCCGCTCCCCCTGTGTGGGCCGCCGCCGGACGCGTCACCGCCCCGGGCGGCCGTACGACGCTCCCCCTGGCGTCGGCATGGCCGGTGACGGCCCGGGGCGGCCATCCGGTCCGTCGGACCAGGCGGTAGCTCGTACGGTACGAAAGGACGTGCAGTCCACGTGGCAGCGCACCGCAAGCCCAGGCAGCGCTCGGTAGGCGGCAGTACGGCCCGAACAGCGGCGACGATCGCCCTGGCGGGCGCGGCGACCGCGACGGCATTCGACGGGACCGGGCACGCCGAGCCGAACCTGACACCGGCTCAGGTGAAGGCGAAGGTGGACAAGCTGTACCAGGAGGCGGAGGTCGCCACCGACCAGTACAACGGCGCGAAGGAGAAGGCGGACGCGGCCGAGGAGCGGCTGAGGACGCTGCGCGACGAGGCGGCCCGCAAGACGGACAAGCTCAACTCGGCGCGGGACGCGCTGGGTTCGATGGCGGCGGCGCAGTACCGGGAGGGCGGTCTGGACCCGTCCCTCCAACTGGCCCTGTCCTCCGACCCCGACCACTACCTAGACAGCGCGGAGTTCGTAGACCGCGCCGGCACCCGCCAGGCGGCGTCGGTGGCGAGCGTCCGCAGACAACTGCGCGAGATCGAACAACTCCGAGGCGCCGCCCACATCGAACTGGCATCGCTCAAGTCCCGCCAGGCGGAACTGAAACGCCACAAGAAGACCATCACGGCGAAGCTGGACGCGGCGCGCCGCCTGCTGTCCCAACTCCCGGCGGAGGACCGCGCGACCGACACCCAGCACGTGTCGCGGGGTTCGAGCACGGGCGCCACCCGCGACACCCTGACCCCCACCACGGGTTCCGTCCAGGCCCCCAACTCCCGTGCCGCAGCGGCCGTTTCCTACGCCTACTCCAAACTCGGCAGCCCCTACGTCTGGGGCGCCACCGGCCCCGACGCCTTCGACTGCTCGGGCCTGACCCAGGCCGCGTACCGCTCCGCGGGCATCTCGCTCCCCCGCACGACGTACGCCCAGATCGACGCGGGCCGCCGAGTCTCCCGCTCCGAACTCCAGCCGGGCGACCTCGTCTTCTTCTACTCCGCCATCTCCCACGTCGGCCTCTACATCGGCAACGGCCAGATGATCCACGCCCCGAACCCGACGGCACCGGTGCGGATCGCGCCCATTGACGAGATGCCGTTCGCGGGGGCGACGCGGGTGGTGTGACCAACAGGGCTACTCCGGGACTTTGTCGCCGGTACCTTGTCCTCACCGCGTGAGGAGCGAGGTACGCAGGGTGAAGGTCTATCTGTCGTCGACATGGTCCGATCTGAAGGAGTGCAGGGCCAAAGTCCTGACCGCACTACGACGGCTCTCACTGCCCGTCGGCACCATGGAGGACTACACCGCAAGCGAAGACCGTCCATTGAAGAAGTGCCTGGACGACGTGGCGGAGTGCGACCTCTATGTCGGGATTTTCGCCTGGCGCTACGGTTTCGTGCCCGCACAGGGACCGCTGAACCCGGACGGACAGAGGTCGATCACCGAGCTGGAGTACCGCAAGGCCGGCGAGGCAGGGCGCCCGCGTCTGATCTTCCTCCTTGAGGACGGCGCCCCCTGGCCCACCGACCGCATCGACGCCATGGACCGCTCGGGCAAGGTGTCCGGCGAGAACATCGAGCGGCTGCGCGCAGAGCTGGCGGACTCACATGTCATCGACTGGTTCCGCACCCCCGACGAGCTCGCGACGAAGGTCGCCACAGCCGTCGCAGCCCACCTGAGCCTGCCCGTGGCCGCCGCCCCGCCCAAGCCCGTCGCCGAACCACCACATCCTCGGAAGCTGGTCCACGACCTCCATCTGCTGCATGCGCCCAAGGACCGTGAGACGGCAGCCCAGTTGGCCGCGGCGGTGGCGGCGACGTGGAAGGTCACCACGTCCTCCACCGACCTCCTCACCGTCACTCCTCAGGAAATGCTCGCCTTGGACCGTGCCGTGACCGCGACCCGCACGGTCGGCCTCCTGCTGTCCCCGCCGCTGACGACCATCCTCGACGAGAACCCCGACCGCACCCAGCGCGTCCTGGACCTGGCTCGCGCCCGCACCGCACGCCCTCTGCTCGGCATCGCCGCACCGGGCTCGGACACCGGGGTGGCCACCTCCGACGCCGAGCGATGGGGCATCACCGAGGTACTCGCCGAGTCTCTGACCCGGACACTGCCGAACCAGTTGAACGCGTCCCTCATGCAATCCGTCGGCTTTCACCGCCCCGACCACGAGATAGGCCTCCCTGTCGTGGTGGTCGCCATGACCGGTGCGGAGGCGGATGACCTGCTCGGTACGGCATCCGGGCAGGTGAGGGACATCCTCGATGGGTTCGGCCTGCCTCCGAAGTCGATCCGCGCCCGGTACGGCACGACACGGGCGGACTGGAAGCCGTTCGGCGACGAGAGCCGCACGATCACTGAGGTCCTGGAGACCGCGGTGTCCGGAGTCAACGCCCCCGATCTGCGCCTGCGCGGCAGAAAGATCAGACTCCAGCCGTACCTCTTCGACGACCTGCTTTCCTACGACGTCGCCTATTCCCTCGTCTTCCAGGACATCTCCCGCAACGGCTGCCTGGTGGTGGCCGACGAACTCTCCTTGCTCCATCAGGACTTGGATCGAGCCTTCCGCGCTTCCCCCCTCTACGAAGGACCCCAGGTCTCCTTGATCACCCTCTCCCCCGGAGACCCGGCCGCAGGCACCCCGCACGAGCTCATCAGACAGGTACTGGCCGGACGCCTCCACCACCCCCACCACCGTTTCGGCGACGCGCTCGACCCCCTTTGCGAGATGAACGTCGCCAGCAGGCGCCACCTGGACCGCTGGCTGCGCGCCAGCCTCCCCCCGACCCTCGACGCCTACCGCAATGCCCGCCCGAGCGCCGACAAGGCCCGGCGGCTGGAAGAGGAACTCGGCACCCGTCCCAGCGGCGCCATGGCCCGGCTCGTCACGGAAGGCTGAGCGACGTGATCGTCACGTTCTACTCCTACAAGGGTGGCGTCGGCCGCTCCATGGCCCTGGCCAACATCGCCGACCAGCTGGCGAGAAGCGGCATGCGGGTGCTGATGGTCGACTTCGACCTGGAGGCGCCGGGACTGGAGCACTTCTTCCCGATCGATCACGAGCGTGTGAGGAGCCGGGAAGGCCTGCTGGACCTGCTCCTGGCCTTCAAATACGCGCTGTCCGTGGCTTCTTCGGCCTCGGAGGAGGGCGAGGAGGACGCCTACCGCGACCTCGACCGCTACATCTCCACGATCTACCCGTCCCGTTCTGACGGCGGCCGCCTGGACCTGATCCCGGCCGGGTTGCGTCTGACGAACGACCAGATGACCCGCTACGGCGCCGAGTTGCGCCGCTTCGACTGGCAGGACTTTTACTACGTCTGGTCGGGCGAGCTGTTCTTCGAGTGGTTCCGCAGAACGTGTGCGGAGCGGTACGACGTGGTCCTGGTGGACAGCCGTACGGGCGTGACGGAGCTGGGCGGGGTCTGCGCGTATCAACTTGCCGACGTCATCGTGGCTTTGTGCGCGGCCAACCTGCAGAACGTCCAGGGCACGGAGTGGATGGTCCGGCATTTTCTGTCGCCGCAGGTGCGGGCGGTACGAGGTGACCGCCCTCTGGAGGCGCTGGTGGTACCGGCGCGGATCGACCAGCAGGACGCGGGCCTCCTGGACGACTTCGCGAACCGCTTCCGCCGGAGCTTCGACTCGTACACGCCGGAGGCACTGGAGGAAGCAGGCCTGGGTTTCTGGGAGTTGCAGGTTCCGTATGTGCCTGCGTATGCCTTCGACGAGCAGGTGATCACGGATCCGGGGAGGGTGGAGGAGCGGCGAGCATTGGTGCGGGCGTACGACAGTCTCCGCAACGCCATCGCTCTGCTGGCGCCGCCGGACAGCCGGCTGTCGGAACTGCGGCCGGAGCCGACACGCGTGGGCGAGCGTGGGCGCGCGGTGGAGCCGATCGAGACGCAGTACGACCCCACGTCCCGGTTCGCTCCGGCGGATGTCCTGTTGTCGTACCGCAGCAACGACAGAGAAACTGCAGGCAAGATCCGTGAGTGGCTGACGAGCCGCAACGTCCGCGTTGCCGAAACCGAGAGTGGCCGTCTCTACGACGAGATCCCCCGGGCGAAGGTCAACCTGTTTCTGGTCAGCCAACCGGGTGGACTGAGCGCCTGGCAGCAACGCGAGTTCGCGATCCTCACAGCCAGGGAGGACTCGCAACTCCTGCCGGTGCTGCTGCCCGGGGTCAGCCGACCGCCGGAGGAGTTGAGGGAGTTCCAGCTTCTCGACTTCAGGGATGGGCTGGACCGACTTCTACTGGAAATGAACGTGGCAGCGAGCCTGGCACAGCAGGCGGCGGCACGGCCGGAATCGGGCCGCGGGGACCGCTGTCCCTACCCTGGGCTCGAAGCCTTCTCAGAGACCGATGCCGACTATTTCTTCGGGCGCAGTGGGCTGATCGACCAAGTCCTGTCCTCGCTGTACACGGACGGGACGTGCACGATCGTCGGCGGTGCCGCCAGCGGCAAGACAAGTCTCGTGAACGCGGGTGTACTCCCGGCTCTGCGCGAGGGCATGCTGCGCGGGAGCTCCCTCTGGCCAATCGTCAGGATCGACCATCGCAGCGGTACCGAGCAGTTGGAGTCGCTTCGCCTTCTTGCGCGTGACCGGCGCATCGTCGTCGTGCTCGACCACTTCGAGGAGCTGTTCACTCTCGCCGGCACTGCCCAACGCGACGAAATCATCGGGCTGTTGCGGGATCTCCCCGAGGAAGGCGACAACCAGGCGCTTCTCATCACGGTCCTGCGTGCCGACTTTTTCGTCCAAGCCCTGGAGCACGCTCCCTTCCTCATGGAGCACATCCTGAACGTGCCGTCGATGTCCGAACGCGAGATGCGAGAGGCGGTGGAAAGGCCGGCTCGGGCCGCCGGACTTCAACTGGAACCAGGCCTCACCGAGAGCCTGCTCCAGGACATGGGGGACGAACCCGGCGCTCTGCCGCTCCTACAGTTCACACTCCGCAAAATGTGGGAGCAGCGGGAGGACGGCTACCTCACTCACCGGTCGTACCTGGAAGCCGGCGGGATCAAGGGCAGCCTGGCGCACACGGCGGAGCAGGTGTTCACCTCCTTCTCCGAGGACGACAGAGACCGGGCCCGCAAGCTCCTCCTGCACCTCGTGACAGTCGACGCCGACGGCGGGTACTGGCGACGGCCTCTCCCCACCGCTTCCCTCGCAGCCATGGACACCGAGGGAGTGTGTGAGCGGATGGTGCAGCAACGGCTCCTCGTCATCTCCGCCGAAGCCGGGGACGAACCTCAGGTCCTGCTCGCGCACCACGCTCTGATCAACGCGTGGCCCCGACTCCTGGACTGGGTCGGCCAGGTCAGGACCGAGCTCGCACTGCGCCAGCAGCTGTCGGCCGCCGCGAAGGACTGGGACCGCTCAGGACGTCGTCGGGAGGGACTGCTCCTTGATCCGATCCGGCTGGTCCGAGAGGACACAACATGGATGAGCATCAGCGCTCCGCTCGAGACGGAGTACGTGTCAGCGTCGCTGGCGGACGTCAGGAGAACGCGCCGCATCATGAACTTGTTCATCGGCCTGTTGATCGCCGCCTTGGCAACGTCGCTCATCGGCATGAGCTTCCTGGTCAGCGGTTCCGCAACACTCTGGCCGTCGATCCTGGCGTCCCTGGGCCCTCTCTTCTCCTTTACGGGCTTTGGGATCTTGTTGCATCGCTTGCGTAGAGGCGGACGCCGCTCCCTCACACCAACTGTCGAGCCGTAGCCACCGTACGGATCAACGCCCGTACCTCCGCTGCCCGTTCCTGCACAGTGGCGGATCGCGTCACGGCCCGCTGCGCCGACCCACCGTCACTCCCGCCTCGACAGGCCCGGCACAGGCCTCCGGGAAGCGCCTCCGGCCGCCCGACCACACCGCAGTCGGTGCACTCCATCAGCGTGCGAGGTTCTCGCGCAAGCACAGCGACGGGCCTCTCGGGCGGCATCCTGTCCGTGAGCCGACGCCGCAGGAAGGCGCGGGGCGCGTGCACCGGGTCCGGGAGCCCGGCGACGAGGATGCGCGTCAGCTGGTCCGGCAGCACGCCTCGCGCCAGCCATTCCGCGGCCAGCGGTTCGAGCGCGGCGCAGTCGACGGAGGAGAGGGCCAACCGGGGTTCCTGGAGTCCGAGTCGGGCGAGGGTGACGTAGGCCTCGGAGGGCGGCGGTACGTCGTCCACGGCGACGACCTCGGTCTCATGCTCGCCCTCAGGCGGCGCGTCACCTTCGAGGGCCCCGGCCCACCATTCGTCGCCACGTGCGGTACGTGACCAGAACGTGTGAAACACCCACCGCGTGCCGGTCTCGCCCTCGCCCGGCGGGATACGACGTCGTACGCGCCGCAAATGCCCAGCGCGCCCGAGTTCGTTGAGTGCCGAGCGCACAGCCTGCTGCCCGTAGAGGGGCTGGGCCTTGGCGAGGGTCTTGGCGTCCATCGCCGCGTTCTCGGGAAGCTGGTCGATGAGGCTCGCGAGATAGGCCTCGCGGGGTGGCAGTTGTGCGAAGTCGCCGGTGCGGGACCTCTGCTGGTCCGGTGCGGAACGTTTGCCGTAGCCGGGCTTGGCCATGGGATGGGCTGCGGGCGTGGGCAGGGCAGCGTTAGAGTTTTCGTAAGCCACGAGATCGGTCCTGTCGATCTTGAGGGTGAGACCCCGGCGGGTGTTGGTAGCACCCGACCGGGGTTGTTTGTTGTCGCGAACGCTAGAGGGTCGCGACTGTGTGTCGCAAGCCGATCACGAAATGTCATCTCGACCGGTGCGCGGGCGAGTTGGCGCGGGGAGGGTGGGAGGGTGGGTGGATTCTTTCCGCCCATTCCTTGAAAGAGGAGCTCGGATCTCGACGCCCGAAGCCCGGGGCTCAGGCCTCGTGGGAGGCGTACGCGACGAAGGCGGCCCAGGCATCGGCGTTCACGTCGAAACGGGGGCCTTGTGCTCCGAGCTTCGAGTCACGGACGTGGGCGGCGTGGGGGTGGAGGGCGACTTCGAGGCAGGCGCCGCCCTGGGAGTCGCTGTAGCTGGACTTGACCCACGTCAGCTCAGTCTTCATAGCTCCTGTGCCACCTTCCTGATGAACGCAGCTGACTCCTCAACTCCGAGAGCCTGCATGCGGATCATGCCATGCGCCTGTGCGAGGTCACTGACCTTGTGCGCATCAGCGTGGAGCGCACTGGTCTCCGGGCTCTCAACGTAGGCGAAGTGCTCACGGTCAGCCGTCTCCAACAGAATGAACGACCCGTTGAGTGCGAGGCCCCCACACTTGCCAAAGGGCAGCACCTGGATCGAGACGTTCCGCCGCGTGCCCACCTCCGTGAGGTGGAGCAGTTGCTCTCGCATGACCTGTGGCCCGCCAACTCCCGTATGCAGCGCGGCCTCATAGATGACGAAGCCGTACACCGTGCCCGCCCGCCGCCTCAACGCCTCCTGCCTCGCCAACCGCCCGCGAACCCGCTCCTCCACCGTCTCGTCGTCCAACGGCGGACAGCTCTCGCCGATCAGAGCAGCGGCGTACTCCCGCGTCTGCAACAAACCCGGAATCAGCCCCAGCGAATAGTCGTGCACGGCGATCGCCTCGGCCTCAAGCTCCATGTACTCCTGCGACCGCGCCGGAAACGGTTCCGGCTTCAGGAACTCATGCCCCGCCAGCAACTTCCCCCGCGCCCCGCACATCTGGTCCGCGACCTGCAACAACCGCAACGTCGGCCGGCGCCGCCCGCACTCCATCGACTTGACGTACTCGTAGTCGTACCCGGCCTCTTCGGCGAGCGCCTGACGGCCGACCCCCGCCTCCTCGCGCCACAACTTGACCTGCCCGCCGCAGTACCGCCAGTTCGGCTGAGTCATCCTGCGCGCCCACCCGTCTCCCGCCGACACCCCGTGTACACACACCCTCTGTACACACCCCGACACTCCCCGAGGTTACGCGGCAACCACCAGCCTGATCACGGCAAATGACGGAGAACCACCCGCAAGGAAGAGAACCGCGCATGCCCGAGGAAGCAGTCGAGTGGCAACTGCCCCGCCACCCCCGCAGCGTGGGCCGCGCCCGCGCCCTGTTCCGGGAGCAGGCTGCCGACTGGAAGCTCCCGGACGAGGTCACCGAAACCGCGGTACTGCTCCTCAGTGAGCTGATGACGAACGCCTATCGGCATGCGCACGTCCCCCCAGGCAGGGAGATCAGGGTCCGGTGCGCGCTGGGCGGCGACCGGCGTCTCCGCGTCTCGGTGACCGATGCGGACGACACCATGCCGACGTTCCGGAATCCGTCCGCGGAGGACGAGTCGGGGCGGGGCCTGATCCTGGTCACCCTGCTGGCCGAGACGTGGGGCACCGCCCCGCGCGCAGACGGCGTCGGCAAGACGATCTGGTTCGTTACACCAACCGTCGCGCCGTAGCCCACCGCGTCAGCTCATGCCGGTTCGACAGCTGCAACTTCCGCAGGACCGCCGACACATGGGACTCCACGGTCTTCACGGAGATGAACAGCTGCTTGGCGATCTCCTTGTAGGCATAGCCGCGCGCGATCAGCCGCAGCACCTCGCGCTCGCGCTGCGTGAGGCGGTCCAGGTCCTCGTCCACCGGGGGTGCGTCCGTCGAGGCGAAGGCGTCCAGGACGAAGCCGGCCAGCCTCGGGGAGAACACCGCGTCGCCGTCCTGGACACGGAAGATGGAGTCGACCAGGTCCGTGCCGGTGATGGTCTTGGTGACGTAGCCCCTCGCTCCGCCCCGGATCACGCCGATCACGTCCTCCGCCGCGTCCGAAACCGACAGCGCCAGGAACCGCACCGGCTGCTCCGCGTCCGCCATCAACGGGGCGCAGCGGCGCAGGACTTCGACTCCGCCGCCGCCGGGGAGGTGGACGTCGAGGAGGACCACCTCGGGGCGGGTGGCGGTGATGACCGTGACCGCCTGGTCGACGTCGGCGGCCTCGCCGACGACCTCCACGCCGGTCTGCTCGGTCTGGCCGATCTCGGCCTGGACGCCCGTACGGAACATTCGGTGGTCGTCGACGAGGACCACTCGCACCCGGCGCTCGCCCGTCGCTGTGTCGTTCGCCTCGGTCGGGTCACTCATGACGTCTTCTCCGCCCTCTCCATCTCCAGCTCGACCTCCGTGCCGCCGCCCGGCACCGCACGCAGGCGGGCCGTGCCGCCGTGGCGCTCCATGCGGCCGATGATCGATTCTCTGACACCCATGCGGTCGGCGGGTATCGAGTCGGGGTCGAAGCCGGGGCCGCGGTCCCGGACCGACACGAAGACCGTCTTTCCCTCGACTTCGGCGTAGACCTGCACCGCGCCGCCCTCGCCACCGTACTTGGCCGCGTTCACCATCGCCTCGCGCGCGGCCTGCATCTGTGCGCCGATCCGTTCGTCGAGGGGGCAGTCGCCGACGATGACGACCTCCAGGGGGACGCCGTGCTTGTCCTCGACCTCGGCCGCGTTGCGCCGGACCGCCTCGGCGAGGGTGTCGGGTTCGTCGGCCTCGTCCTTGCCCGTGCCCTCGGGTTTGTAGAGCCAGGTGCGCAGGTCGCGCTCCTGGGCGCGGGCGAGGCGGCGCACCTCGCCGGCGTTCTCCGCGTTGCGCTGGATCAGGGTCAGGGTGTGCAGCACGGAGTCGTGGACATGGGCGGCGACCTCGGCGCGCTCCTGGGCGCGGATGCGCATCAGGCGCTCCTCGGAGAGGTCCTGGGTCATGCGCACGAGGTAGGGGCCGGCGAGAAGCGTGATGCCGACCAGGACCGCGAGGGCCGCCTGGAGGACGGAGCCGAGGTGGGCGGCCGAGCCCTGCATGACGAAGATGCCGGACACACCGGCCGTGACCAGCAGGACGCCGCCCGCGGCGCGCAGCAGGCTGAGGGTCCGCCTGCGGCGGCCGACCTCGGCCCAGCGGGCCCGGCGGGCGTTGTCGGCCTGGCGCCAGACCAGGGCCACACCGGCGCCGACGAGCACGGCGGGCCAGAGGTAGGCCTTCGCGCCCGTGCCCAGGTTGACGTTGCCCACGAAGACCATGGCCACCACGACCATGAGGAGCAGGGCGACGATCTGGCCCTTGTCCGGTCTGCGGGCGACGAGGCGGCGGCGGCCGTCGGGCGAGGTCTCGGTGGTGACGAAGGACGGGGGCTTCTGGCCGCTCACGCCTCCGACGCCGAGCGGCACGAAGAACCAGAAGGCGGCGTACAGCAGGGCGCCGAGGCCGTCCGCCATGAACAGCCCGGCGAACACGAGCCGCACCCAGATCACAGGCAGCCCGAGATGCCCTGCGAGCCCCCGCGCCACACCCCCCAGCCAGCGTCCGTCACTGCTGCGGTAGAGCTTGCGCGGCGGCCGCGGTTCGACGAGTGGCGCTGCTGCGGCTGCTTCCGGCATGCTATCGATGTTCACACGGCGCGACGGCCGAAGCATCAGGGTCGGCCCCCTAGACTCCCCTGATCTTCGAGACGCGCAGAAACGGCACGGCCCTCGCGCGTCTCCCCGGCGTCGGGTCAGGGGCGATATCAGGGTCCGGCCAGGGTCGTTCCGACTCCCGTCGCGGCAGCTCGCCCGTCACCATGGACCCATGACAGATCACCAGCACGCCGCGGACCCGGCGCCCGACGAGGGCGCCTCGTCCGCCGCGCCCTCCGCGACCGCCGCCGGTGAGGAACCGCGCGCGCACGGGCGGGCGGGTGCGCGGAAGGAAGAGGAGCGGCCGGGCGCGGCTGGACCGACGGGCGGCCGCGACGGGCTTGGTCCTCCTGGCGCGGACAGGGTTCGTTCTGCCGGCGAGGACGGGGGCCGTCCGCCCGGCGAGGGGGAAACGGCCGCGCCGCCGTCGAAGTTCCGCCGCGACCGGCAGCACAAGACGTTGGCGGGCGTGTGCGCCGGGCTGGGGCGGCAGTACGACATGGACCCGGTGATCTTCCGGATCACCCTCGCCGTGCTCTCCGCGACCGGCGGCATCGGCCTCATCTTCTACGGCTTCGCCTGGCTCTTCGTGCCGTACGAGGACGACGAGGAGAACGAGGTCCGCAAGCTGCTGACCGGCCGTGTCGACGGCCAGGCCCTGACGGCCGTGCTGTTCGCGCTGGTCGGCTGCGGCGTGTTCCTGACCATGCTGAACAACGGCACGGTGCTGGCCTTCGCCGTCGTCGTCTCCCTGCTCCTCGCGGGCGCCGGGTACTGGTCGCGGCAGCGCGGCACCCCCGACACCGACCCGCTGGCCGCCCAGGCCGCCGCCGACGCCCCGCCGGAGGCCCAGGCCCCGCCGGTCAGCGTCACCTACCCCTCCTGGTGGCGCGACCCCATCGTCAAGGACGGCACCCACGAGGGCGGCACCGGCTATCTGTGGGGCCCGGGCGACGCCCGCACCCGCGACATCGCGGACGCCATCGACTTCAGCCTGGCCCGTGGCTACGGCCACGCCGGTGCGGACCTGCGCACCGCCCGCCCGCAGCCCTCCAGGCAGCGCGGCCCGCGCTGGATCGGCGGCTGGATCTTCCTGCTCGCCCTCCTCGCGGCCGGTCTCGGTACGGGGCTGACATGGGACGAGCACCCGCTCGGCACCAGCCTCCAGACCGGTCTGGCCTGCGCGCTGATCGTCCTGGGCCTCGGTATCGCGGTCAGTTCGTTCCTCGGGCGTACGGGGGCGGGCTCGATCTTCCTGGCGGTGCTCACGGCGGGTCTGCTCGCCGGGGCGGCCGCCGTGCCCAAGGACATCGGCACGGACTGGGTCCGGGAGAACTGGCGGCCCGCCGCGGTGGCGGACGTCCAGCCGAAGTACAACCTGGGCACCGGCGTCGGCACGCTCGATCTGAGCAGGCTGGACCTCACCAAGGCGCGGACGGTGGCGACCAGGGCCGAGGTCGGGGTCGGCAAGCTGAAGGTGATCGTGCCGAAGGACGCGACGGTGAAGGTCCACATCGACGTGGGCGTGGGCGACATCCAGCTGCCCGGTGACAACCAGGAGGACGTGGACGTGGAACCGGGCAAGTACAAGGAGGCCACCTTGACCCCGGCCAAGGGCGTGAAGCCCTCCGGCACCCTCGACATCGATCTCCAGGTCGGCGTCGGACAGGCGGAGGTGAGCCGTGCTGCGTCATGAATTCCGCCCGGGCAAACTCATCGCCGGCTTCTTCCTGGCCCTGGCAGGCATCATCTACGCCGGAGACGCGGGCGGCGCCTGGGAAACCCCGTGGTTCGCGATCATCCCCGTGGTCACGGCAGGCCTGTGCCTGGCGGGCGCGGTGGGACTGCTGACCCGGTCGGTCCGACGCCGCCGCAGAACGGCCGGCGGCACGGGGACACCGGAGGAGTCGTCGCCGGAGATACCCGGGTAGGCCCGAACCTCCCCGCCACCGCACGGCCGGCCGTACGGTGTGGGGATGGGTGAGTGGCCGGCGAGTGTCGAAGTTCCCGACCTGGTGGGTTTGACGGGGCAGGAAGCCCGGGCGGTCTGCCGCGATCTCGGGCTGTTCCTGGGTTACTACAACATGGACCAGCAGCTGCCGCGGAGCATGGTGATCGCTCATCAGGAGCCGCCGCCCGGAACCATGGCGGAGCGTGCCGCGGCGGTCAGGATCTGGACGACGCTGGATCCGCCGCCCGCCGACCGGCGGCGACCGGACGAGGCCGGCTGACGGCGGGCAGCAGCGCCCCCGTCACCAGGCCGAGGCCGCGCTCCGTTCTCGGCGTCGGTTTCTGATCAGCGCGTCCAGCGACAGATAGGGCGCCCCGGCCAGCACCAGCGGCAGCCAGGCCATCAGATAGGCGAGGTCGTTGCCGTAGTAGTAGGGCTCCGCGGCCCAGCTCATCGTCAGCCAGAGGCTGAGGGAGATCAGGGCTCCGCCCAGGGCGGCGAGGCGGGCCAGGAGGCCGAAGAGGGTGCCGAGGCCTACGGCCAGTTCGCCGAAGGCGATGGCGTAGCCGAAGCCGACGGGGTTGTTGAGGGCCATGTCGACCATGGCCGGGATCGCCGACGACTGCTTGACGTTGCGCATCTGGTCGCCGATCGAGCCCACGCCCGAGTCCTTCATGAAGGCGCTGTCGGTGAGCTTGTCCAGCCCGGCATAGATGAAGGTGACGCCCAGGAAGACGCGGAGCGGGAGCAGCGCGTAGTGGGTGGCGGTGTCGCGCCAGCTCCGGCCGCCGCCGTCGAAGTAGGGGGTGTGCGTGTCCGTACGAAAACCGTGAGTCATCGCTCCTAGCCGCCTCTCACCCAGCGTGCCGTGACCCCTCAAAAGACCATACGCACGAAAGGGAGATGCCGCTCAATGCTGACGGAGGCGTTTTCGGTGGGGTTCAGAGGCTCAGATGTGAGCCCGGATCTGCCGTACCGGGTGCCCCAGTGCCGTTCCGACGGCTGCGAGTTCCTCGTCGCTGAACCAGATGAGTCCCGGGTTCCAGGCGGCGATCTCGAAACGGGCGAATCCGCAGGGCCAGTCGAAGTCCAACTGGTCCAGCGAGACGGCGGCCCCGCAGCAGGGAACCGTCGCGTCGAGGGTCGGGAAGCCGTCCTCGTGGTCCTCGATGAGGTCGGCCCACCAGTCGAGGTCGATCGCATCCCGGCAGCGCGGACAGCCGATCCGCTCCAGGTTCTGCGCGCTGTCGACCACGGAGGGCAGGTCGTACCAGTCGACGTCGATCTCGACGTCCGTGTCGGGGTCGAGGCCGCCGACCAGCTCGGTCACGAGAGCCTCGGCGCGGAGGGCACCTGCCTCCTGGGGCTGCCAGTGCGGGTCGACGGGGATGACGGACAGCACGTCTTCACTCATGAATCAGGCCTCTCCCCCGGTCGTCATGGCTCGGGCTTCTCCGCTGGGCGTCACCGCTCAGTCCGTCACATCGATGGCGTACCGGTTCGTCTCCACACCCGCCGCGGTGATCACCTGGACCTCGACCCGGCCCGGTTCCACGTCCGCCGGGACGGGGACGGTCAGGACGGCGTCCGTGGGGTTGCTGAAGCCGCCGGTCACCGGGACGAGCGGGACATGGACGTGGACGGTGCCCACGCGGACCGTCATGCGGGACAGCCGTTCCGCGCCCTGGGCGCCCGGCGGCACGAATCCGGCGCCGCGGATCTCGATGTCGTCGCCGGTGCGGATCGGGGCGTCGAGGTCGCCGGCCTCGCGGGCACGGACGACGGAGAGGATGACGGGACGGCCGCCCTCGGCGTACTTGCCGGCCAGGTAGGTCGCGGCCGAGATGAGGACCACGACCGCCAGCCCCCAGGGGAGGTCGGGGAGTTGGTCGGGGCGGCGGGCCAGCCGTACCGCGGCGAACAGCAGGGCGACCGCGCCGATGACGACGTACTGGATGTCGGCGAAGGTGCCGCGCCCGGCGTCGTCGGTGAGCAGGTCGGCGGCCCTGGGGCGGTCGGCGCGCACCTTCTGGAGCCGTTGCCCGAGCACCCGCAGCCCGACCACGCGCCGCACCAGCACCGCGATCCCGCAGACCACGGCGAGGACGGTCACCACACCGGCACCGCGGGCGAGTTCGAGCCCGGAGATCAGCGTGTCGCGCTCGGCCGGGTCGGACGCGGCGGCGAGACGACCGACGAGGACGAGCACCGCGTACACGACGAACAGCACCCAGGCCACGGCGACCACGCGGGAGGTGGAGAGGCGGTTGTCCTCGCCGATCACGGGGGCCAGCGCGCCGCCCCGGGCGCGATGGAACCAGGAGGCCGCGGTCAGGGCTCCGGCGGTCAGCACGGCGGCCAGCAGGCCGGCGGTGCGGGCGGCGGTCCAGCCCGCGCCGATCGCCGTCAGCGCCTGGACGAGCAGGAGGACGACCACGCCCGCCCACACCGTGCCCGCGGTGCGGGTCCACAGCCGGGCCAGCCACGCCTCGCCCTCGGCGCGGCCGCGTTCGGCGACCAGTTCCGCCGACTGGGTCAGTTCCTCCGACACCCACTGCCGGGAGGCCGAGGCCGAGTGGGCCACGGCGGCCGGCAGGCCCTGTCCGGCGGCGAACTCGTCCCGTTTCACGAGGAATGCGGCGACCGCCCGCCGATGCCCCTCCCGCGCCCCGTGCGGACAGTCCCCGCAGGTGCAGCCGCCTCCGTGCGCGCCCGCATCCGCGCTCTGTCTCGCCTCCTGCACCGCCACGCCCGACGCCCGCCTTCCCCGCGATCTCCACGCTGCGCGGCCCCTGCCGAGGTCTCGGCGGCCGCTCTGCAACTCCCGTGCGATGACAGCGAATTGTGCCCTACGCCACGGCGGGCTCGTCCGGCAGGTCTGGTCAGGGCGGGTGAAGCCGGGGTTGCCGTGTTGACCTGGCTGCGAGAATTTCTGTATGGCCGAGATCATCCAGCGCGACGGGACCTGGGCCTTCGACGGCACGACGGTCAGGATCACGCCGGGACTTCACCGTTCGGTGCCGCTGTTCCGGCAGACGTACGGGGAGATCGCCGTGCCTCTGGAGGCCGTCTCGGGTGTCGTCTTCGAGCCCGAACGCAAGCGGGGGCGGCTGCGGATGCGGCTGCGCGAGGGCGCCGATCCGCTGTTGCAGGCGACCGGGGGGCGGTTGCCGGACGCGGCGGACCCGTACCGCCTTGCGGTGGACATCGACCGGGCCGGGGTCGCGGAGTACGTGGCGGAGGAGATCCGGCATGCGCTGCTGCTCGACCAGATCCCCAAGGACGCGACGAAGACGTATCTGCTGTCGGGGCCGCCGGTCCCGGTCTCCGTGCGCTCCTCCGACGGCAGCGTCTCCTTCGACGGCCTCCAGGTCCGCATCGACTGGGCCGACACCTCGGACCGGGTGAAACGGGCGACCGGCCCGCGGATCATCGCGCTCTCCGACCTGGTGGGCGTGGAATGGCTGCCCAACTCTGGTTACGAGGACGGTTTCCTGCGGTTCGTGACCCGCGAGACGGCGTTCTCCAAACTCCCGCCCGAGAAGGACCCGTACGCCCTGGACCTGTGGGGCAGCGCCCGCCGCGACCTGCTCACCGCCCTGGTGGCGACCGCGGTCACCGCCCGCCTCCCGCACCCCTCCACCCGCACGGGCGGCGACCAGCCGCCGCAACTCCCGCCGACGGTGCCGTCCCAGGCCGACCACCACGACGTACTGCTGCGCAGGCTGCGGGAGCTGGGCGAGCTGCATCGCGAAGGGGTGCTGACGGACGAGGAGTTCGCGATGACCAAGGCGGTGATACTCAGAGGCTTCTAGGGCCCGTCCGAGGAACAGGCCCTGCCCGAGGAACAGGCCCAGGCCGAGGAACAGGCCCAGTCCGACGAAAAGGCCTAGCTCAGCAGATCCGGCTCGCTCCGGCTGATGTCCTGCCACAGCGGCTGGTAGTTGATCCATGCGACCAGGTCGCCGCCCAGCTGCTCCCGGGTCGCGACCGCCGCCTTGTGGTCGATCAGGATCGGGCGGCCCGCTGCCCTGGCCGTCAGCTGGACCTGGGCGGAGCGTTCCATGGAGAGGAACCACCAGGCCGCCGCGTCGACCGAGTCGCCGACGGTCAGCAGGCCGTGGTTGCGCAGCACCAGGCCCTTCCCGGAGTCCAGGGCGGCGGCGATCCTGCGGCCCTCGGCGGCGTCCACGGCGACGCCCGAATACGCGTCGTACACCGCGTGGTCCTCGTAGAAGGCGCAGCTCTCCTGGGTGATCGGGTCCAGGAGGTCGCCGAGGGCGGAGAGGGCGCGGCCGTGCACGGAGTGGCAGTGGGCGACCGCGACCACATCGGGCCGGGCGGCGTGGACCTGGGCGTGCACGGTGAAGGCGGCCTGATTGACGTGGTAGCGGCCCTCGATGACCTGTCCGTCGGTGTTGGCGAGGACCAGGTCGCTGACGGTGACGTGTTTGAAGGGCATGCCGAAGGGGTTGACCCAGAAGCAGTCGGTGAACTCCGGGTCGCGTGCGGTGATGTGGCCGGAGACCCCGTCCTCGAAGCCCTGCCGCCCGAAGATCCGCAGCGCGCCCGCCAGCCGTTCCTTGCGGTGCCGGCGCTCGTCCTCGACCGAGTCGTGCATCGGCGGCATCGCGAACCGGAGGCTGTCGGTGGGCAGGGGGGCCGGCGGGGTCGGTCCCGGTTCATACGTCCCGTGCATCGGTCCTCCAGCACTGGGGTGGCTTTACGGGGCGGAAGTTACCGTCGGTCAGCGCAGGAGAACAGGCGTCTGAGGTAACGATGCCGTGTGCAACCCTTCCGGCGGCTCGGCGGTCTGGTGTGCGGAACGAATAGTTCCCGACACTCCAGCACCAGTTTTGAGTCACCCCCGGAGCCCTCCTTGAGCCTCGTCGAACGTCACCTCAGCTCCCTCATGCGGCAGCTCGCGACCCAGGACCACGTCGAGCTGGTCCACCCCTTCGCCGAGCACAAGCTGTTCGGAGCGCTGGTCTACGTCGCCGAGTGCTTCGGCTTCCGCTACGCCGGGGTCCGCCTCGTTGGCCGCCACAAGATCCTCCACGTCCACCTGGTCCGCGACACCCACCCCGCGGCCCAGCAGCGCGCCGCCGCGAACCTCGCCGCTTTCCCGCAGGTCGGCGCGGGTGGCACGGTCCCCGGCATGTACCTGAACTCGCTCACGCCGGTCCCCGAGGCCCAGGCCGACGTCGACCTGATCATCGCGCTCATCAAGTACGACGCCCTGGTGGAAGCGGGCAACCCTCGGCAGCTCAGGACCATCGGCTGGGGCGCCGCCGCCCTGTTCCTGCTGATGGCCCCGCTGACCGGCGCGTACGCCGTCCTCCTGCCGCTCGCCGTGCTGATGCCGGCGTTCATGTACGGCGCCCTCCGCATCAACACGGTCCGCCGCGCCAAGCTGGCCGCGCAGCTGACGGCCGGCGGCTGCACGCAGGTGCGGGACGACGCGGGACGGGAGAGGTACGTGCGCCCGCTGCCGTACGCCGTGCAAGACGCGTAATACCGGACAGCAGGCGTCGGGTATCGGCGCCACACTCGTCGTATGACTGCGAACTGGTCCGCCTTCACCGCCGCCGAACCCGATCTCGCCCGGCTCGTCGAAGACCGCTTCGGCGCCTTCACGCACCACACCCTCGCGACCCTCCGCAAGGACGGCTCGCCCCGCACCAGCGGCCTGGAGGTGCGGTTCCTGAACGGCGAGCTGTGGCTCGGCATGATGCCGGACTCGCTCAAGGCCCGCGACCTGCTCCGCGACCCGCGGTTCGCGCTCCAGGCGAACCCCGGGGAGGGGCAGTCGTTGGGCGGCGGCGACGTACGGATCGGCGGGCGGGCCGTCGAGGTCGTCGATGCGGCGACCAAGGCCGCGTACGGCGAAGAGGTGGAACCGCCGGAGCCGTTCCACCTCTTCCGCACCGAGCTGACGGAGGTCGTCAGGACCTACGTCGAGGACGACAAGTACCTCGTCGCCCAGGTCTGGAAGCCCGGAGAGCCGGTGCGGACTCTCAAGCGGACCTAGGAAGACCTAAAAGACCTAAAGGGAGGCCTACTCCCACTCGATCGTGCCCGGCGGCTTCGAGGTCACGTCGAGGACGACCCGGTTGACGTCCGCGACCTCGTTGGTGATCCGGGTGGAGATCTTCGCGAGCACCTCGTACGGCAGGCGCGACCAGTCGGCCGTCATCGCGTCCTCGGACGAGACGGGGCGCAGGACGATCGGGTGACCGTAGGTGCGGCCGTCGCCCTGGACGCCGACCGAGCGGACGTCCGCGAGCAGGACGACCGGGCACTGCCAGATGTCCCGGTCGAGGCCGGCCAGCGTCAGCTCCTCGCGGGCGATGGCGTCGGCGTCGCGGAGCAGGTCGAGCCGCTCCTTGGTCACCTCGCCGACGATCCGGATGCCGAGGCCCGGGCCGGGGAACGGCTGGCGCTGGACGATCTCGTCCGGCAGACCCAGCTCCTGGCCGACCATCCGGACCTCGTCCTTGAACAGCTTGCGCAGCGGCTCGATCAGCTTGAACTCGAGGTCCTCGGGGAGGCCGCCCACGTTGTGGTGGGACTTGATGTTCGCCGTGCCGGTGCCGCCACCGGACTCGACCACGTCCGGGTAGAGCGTGCCCTGCACCAGGAACTCCACCGCCGGACCCTCGTCCGCGATGATCTCCGCCTGGGCCTGCTCGAAGACCCGGATGAACTCGCGGCCGATGATCTTCCGCTTCTCCTCGGGGTCCGAGACACCCTTGAGGGCGGTGAGGAAGCGCTCCTCCGCGTCGACGACGACCAGCTTGACGCCGGTCGCGGCCACGAAGTCCTTCTCGACCTGCTCGGTCTCGCCCTTGCGCATCAGACCGTGGTCCACGTACACGCAGGTCAGCTGGTCGCCGATGGCACGGGCCACGAGGGCCGCGGCCACCGCGGAGTCGACGCCGCCGGACAGCCCGCAGATGGCGCGCTTGTCGCCGACCTGCTCGCGGATGGCCGCGACCTGCTCCTCGATCACGTTGCCGGTGGTCCAGTCGGGCTTGAGGCCCGCGCCCCGGTAGAGGAAGTGCTCCAGGACCTGCTGGCCGTGCGTGGAGTGCATGACCTCGGGGTGGTACTGGACGCCGTAGAGCTTCTTCTCGTCGTTCTCGAAGGCGGCGACCGGGACGACGTCCGTGGAGGCCGTGACGGAGAAGCCCTCGGGGGCGGCGGAGCAGGCGTCGCCGTGCGACATCCACACGTGCTGCTCGTCCGGGGTGCCCTCGAAGAGGGTGGAGGACGACTTCGACACGTGCAGGTCGGTGCGGCCGTACTCACGGGCGCCGGTGTTGTCCACCGTGCCGCCGAGGCTCTGCGCCATCAGCTGGAAGCCGTAGCACATGCCGAAGACGGGGACGCCGGCCTCGAAGAGCGCGCGGTCGAGGCGGGGGGCGCCCTCCTCGTAGACCGACGAGGGGCCGCCGGAGAGGATGATCGCCGCCGGGTTCTTGGCGAGCATCTCCTCGACCGGCATGGTGCTCGGCACGATCTCGCTGTAGACCCGCGCCTCGCGGACGCGACGGGCGATGAGCTGGGCGTACTGCGCGCCGAAGTCGACGACCAGGACGGTGTCGGGGGCGGCGGCGGGGGTCGCTGATGACACGGGGTGCCTTCCGGCGGTTTGGGCGAGGGCTGTGAGGCCGATTCTAGCGGGGTGCGGCCGCGCCCCCTCCCGGCCGGTGACCCCGGCCCCTCCCGGCCGCCGTCTCCGGGCCCTCCCGGCCGGTGACCTCGCCCCCTCCCGGCCGCCGTCTCCGGGCCTTCCCGTCCGGTGGCTGGACCCCGGTTGGACAGGATCGGGAGCGCGTGCATACTGCTGCCATGCTCACGCACCCGACCTTCCTCTTTACCTATGGCAACCGGCCCACCGGCTGCCATGGTCGTGCTGCTTGAGCTACTGACAAGCGACTTCCCAGGCGCCCCGGGCCGACAAGGTCCGGGGCGCCTGTCGTTTCCTTCCGGATCTTGCCGCTCCGGGGCAGCCCTCCCAAAAACCGAGGAGCCCCCGTGACAACGACCACCACCACCCCCGAAGCCGTCATCGCCGACGCCCGCGAGCGCATCGACGCCATCGACGACCGGATCATCGGCCTCATCCAGGAACGGGCGGCCGTCTCCGCCGTCGTGCAGCAGACCCGTATCGCCTCCGGCGGACGGCGCGTGCACCTCGCGCGCGAGATGGAGGTCCTCAACCACTTCAGCGAGGCGCTCGGCAAGCCCGGCACCTCCCTCGCGATGACCCTGCTCGAACTGTGCAGGGGTCGCATCTGAGTTCGGGCCCCGTCTCACCCGTACGGCGCGTGACCGCATCGCGGACCGCTTCGTTGGTGGTGGTGTCCGTGCCAGCCAGGGGCGGGCCCGACAGAACCACGCGTGGCTCGCTGGAGCGATGAGACGTTCGGATCTTGCCGTACGTCGTGGGACCTCGCTCCAGGTAAGTGACCGGACGGCAGGGGACAGCAGCCCGGTCACCCAAGAGAACGGTCGGCTCCGGGGACGCCCGGGGCCGACCGGCCGGAACACAAGGCTGGACCAAACGGTTGCGGAGGCCGGGTCCGTCCAGCACGATGCCTACAAAGCCCAAGTCCCCCTGTACACACCCACATTGTCTGTGCGTTCCGGCCCTGCCAGAGGTCGATACCATCCGCGCGCCCCGAATGCGCCGGGGCGCCGACCCGGGCATCCAGGACCAGCGGCGCAACCCCCCGGCGCCGCTCCCCAGGCACCGGCGCTGCCCTGACGCCGGTGCTGACGAAAGAAGGGCCCCGCGGTTCCGTCCCGCGGGGCCCTTCGCATGCCGGTCGGACACGGTCACCGGGGGTCAGGTCCGGGAGACCGTGCCGCAGGCCTTGTCCTCACCGATGTCCCGGCTGCGGTCGTACGGGTCCGTCGTCGGGCCCGTCGGCGCCGCGCCCGTGGGCTCGGCCGACCGGAAGTGCGGGTGCAGAAAACCGTCGTAGACGTCGCAGGCCGAGTTCCCGATGTCCTGGTCGTACTTCACGACGCCGATCCTGCCCGGCGTGACCCGGTACTTGGCGGGGTCGGAGAGTTCGAGGTCGAGGACGCGGCGGACGATGGTGCGGGCCACGTCGGTCGTGCCGTCGGTACGGACCACCGGGTAGACGAAGGTGTAGTCGGCGTGGACGCGGACCGCGGCGCCCTCGCCGGCCTTGAAGGTCATCCGGCCGCGGGTCTTCACTACGTCACCGACGAGCCGGACCTCGGCCGGGTCGAAGCGGCTGAACATCACCAGCGGATCGTGCTTCTTGTCCGGCTTGCTCAGGGCCTTCTTCAGGAAGCCGGGCACGTTCTGCTGCGGCTCCAGCACTTCGAGCGCCGTCTCCGGACGTTGCCCGCGCAGGGTCGCCGGGTCCAGGTTCGCGTCGATCAGCAATTTCCGGGTCAGCTCCAGGGCGTGCGCGACATCCGCCTTGCTCCGCCCGCCGACCGCCTTCGCCTCCGGCACGACGATGCCGGCCTCGCCGTCGGCCCAGCGCTTGGCGGGCGAACCGGCGAACGGGTCGTCCAGGGTGGCGATCGCCGGTGCCGCCGTCGAGGGCGGGGCGGTCGGCGCCGCCGTCTCCGCGGGCAGGGTCTCGGTCGCCTCGTCGGCGGAGCCCGAGCCGAAGGGGTCACCGGGCAGCAGCGACGGCTTGAGCGCCACGACGGCGACGGCCACGGCGAGCAGCACGCCGAGGGCCGTCCACGCTCCGCGGCCGCGCTTCTTCTCCTGCCGGGCGGGACCCGTGCGCCACCCCTCGGGCAGCTCGCCCCGGGCCTCCTGCTGACGGAGCCGTTCCGTCACCATGCGGGCGCGGGCGGAGGGCTCCTTCGGGGCGGCCTGTTCGTTGGCGCGCGCGAACTGTTCCCAGACGTCGTCCGGGACTTCGGGGGTCGAGGGGGAGTCCTCGGCGGGCTTGTCAGACACGATCGTCAGTTCTATGGGTTCGGAAAGCGCCTTCACAAGGAAAATCCGACGGGATACGGATGTGACTCAGGCCACATAAGAATTCTGTGAATGCGAGTGCAACCGTTCACACCCCTCGCGGATCTAACCATGCGTACCAAGGGTCACAGCCGCGCCCCACACGCGAGACCCACTGCCCCACTCGCGTGCTGCGAGGCGCAGCACACCGGACGCCTTGAGGTCTTTCATGAAGCTTCGCCGTGCCATGGCCGCAGCGGCTGCGACGGCTGTCATAGCCCCGCTCGCACTGCTGTCCGCGCCTGCCGCGTTCGCGGACGAGACGTCGTCGCCCACCCCCACCGAGACGGTGACCGAGACGCCGACCGACACGGCCTCGCCGACGACCCCGACCGAGGTCCCGAGCGACACCACCTCGCCGAGCGACACCACGTCACCGACGACCTCCACCTCGCCCAGCGACACCGCCTCGCCGACCGACACCGCTTCGCCCACCGACTCCACCGAGCCCAGCGAGTCGGCCGAGCCGAGCGAGGAGCCGACCGACCCGGACGTCCCGTACTGCGACGACCTCGACGAGGACTTCACGGACGCCAAGGTCTCCGCGGACATCAAGGGCCTGCCCGGCAAGATCGTCGCCGGTGACGGCTTCCACGGCTTCAAGCTGGTCGTCACCAACGACTCCGACACCACGGTCGACGGCGTGGCCTTCTACGCCGAGGTCGAGAACGACGAGCTCGACCAGGCGAAGTGGCTCAGCCCGTACGTCGACCTGGAGTTCAAGAACCCCGAGACGGGTTCCTGGGACCGCATCGGCAACGACGACTGGGCCGGCGACTACTTCTTCTACGTCGACGAGCTGAAGGCGGGCAAGAGCAAGTCGGTCGACCTGCGCGTCAGCATCGACGCCAAGGCCCCGGCCAGTGACGCCTACACCTTCGGTTCCGGCGCCTACCTCGACAACGTCGACGGCCAGGACTGCATCGCCGAGGGCTGGGCCGCGTACGACTTCTCGGTCCTCAAGGCCGGCTCCAAGAACGACGACCCGGGTGAGGCCACCCCGAGCGACCACGACAAGGGCTCGGTGAAGAAGCCGCAGGGCGACGTCTCCGACCTCCCGACCGGCAACCTCGCCGACACCGGCTCCAGCTCCGCGCTGCCGACCATCGGCCTCGTGGGCGGTGTCGCGATCGTCGCCGGTGCGGGTGCCGTCTTCGCGGTGCGTCGCCGTAAGGCCGGCACGCAGGCGTAACCAAAGCTGCGTAACCAGAGCCAGTTGCAAGAAAACGAGAAGGACCTGCGTTCGGAGGGGGATGCAGGTCCTTCTCGCTGTCCGCGGTCAGGTGTCAGGCCTTGGGCGGCACCGCCGGCATCCCCAGGAACGGCAGCCGCAGCGCGCCGAACGCCTCCGCCGGGACCGCCGGTGACAGCGGCTCGACCGGCTTCAGACGCTCGTACGCCGCCCCCTGTGCCGGCCGCGGGTCGGCCTCGCCGTTGTTGGGCCAGTACGACATCGCCCGCTCGGCCTGCGCGGTGATCGTGAGCGACGGGTTCACGCCCAGGTTGGCGGAGACCGCGGCGCCGTCGACGACCGAGATGCCGGGGTGGCCGTAGAGACGGTGGTAGGGGTCGATGACCCCGTCCTCCGGGCTCGCCCCGATCGGGCAGCCGCCCAGGAAGTGGGCCGTGAGCGGAGTGCCCATCAGCTCGCCGACGTTCGAACCGGCGAAGCCGTTGATCTCCGCCGCGATCGCGGACGCGGCCTCCGAAGCGGCCCTGATCTGCTTGGGGTTGGGGGCGCCATGGCCCTGCCGGGCGGTCAGCAGCCCCTTGCCGACCCCGTCCGGCTTCAGGTACGTCGTCAGGGAGTTGTCCAGCGACTGCATGACCAGGCCGATGATGGTCCGCTCCGACCAGCGGCGGTTGGAGAGGGACCGCAGGACGAGCAGCGGATGCCGGGCCGCGTTCGCCAGCCAGGCCGCGACCCTGGACGAGCCCTCCGCGTACGGCACTTGGAGGATCGACAGGCCGCCCATCGAGTTGGAGCCCTTGCCGTAGCGGACCGGCTCGATGTGGGTGTTCTCGTCGGGGTGGATGGACGAGGTGATGGCGACGCCCTGCGTGAAGTCGGGCTTGGCCGAGCCCGTCGCCCTGCGGTAGCGCCGGTTGTCGGTCTGCGCGCCGACCAGCGCCTCGGAGTTGGTGCGCGTCAGCTCGCCCAGCTTGCCGGAGATGTACGGGAGTTGACCGCCCGCCTTCATGCGGTGCAGCAGTGTCTGGGTGCCGTAGGTGCCGGCGGCGATGACGACCCGGCGGGCCTTGAAGGTCCGGCCCTCGCCCTTCTTCCTCCGGTCCGTGGGGAGGGTGGCGATCGCGTACCCGCCCTGCGAGTCGTCCGTGACCGACACGACCGTGGTCATGGGGTGCACGACCGCGCCCGCCTTCTCGGCGAGGTGGAGGTAGTTCTCGTTGAGGGTGTTCTTCGCGCCGTGGCGGCAGCCGGTCATGCACTCGCCGCACTCGGTACAGGCCTTGCGGTCCGGTCCCGCGCCCCCGAAGTAGGGGTCGGCGACCTGCTCACCGGCCTTCGCCCGCACCGACCCGTCGGCGTCCTTGCCGTCGCCGAAGAAGACACCGACGGGCGCCATGTGGAAGGTGTCGCCGACGCCCATCCGCTGGGCGGCGGCCTTCAGATGGACGTCGGACGGGGTCATCGTCGGGTTGAGCCGTACGCCGAGCATGCGCTGCGCCTGGTCGTAGTACGGCTTCAACTCCTCCTCCCAGTCCGTGATGTCACGCCACTGCGGGTCCTCGAAGAACGGCTTCGGCGGTACGTAGAGGGTGTTGGCGTAGTTGAGGGAGCCGCCGCCGACCCCGGCGCCCGCGAGCACCATGACGTTGCCCAGCAGATGGATGCGCTGGAGGCCGTACATGCCGAGCTTGGGGGCCCAGAGGTAGTTCTTGAGGTCCCAGGAGTTCTTGGGGAGGGACTCCCTGGTGAAGCGGCGGCCCGCCTCCAGGACGCCCACGCGATAGCCCTTCTCGGTGAGGCGAAGGGCGCTGACCGAACCGCCGAATCCGGAACCCACGACGATGACGTCGTAGTCGTAGTCGTCCTGTGGCACGTGTGCTCTCCCTACCGGAACCGGAACGCCTTCATCAGCCTCAGGCTGCGGCTCATGAACTGGGCGTACTTCTCGTCGTCCATCCCCAGTGCCGGGGCCATCGGCAGCAGCCGCTGCTGGGCGACCGTCTGGGCCTCGGTGTACTTGAGGATGCCCTCGGAGCCGTGCCGGCGGCCGAGACCGGAGTCCTTCATGCCGCCCATCGGGGACTGGACGCTGCCGTAGGCGGGCGCGTAGCCCTCGTTGACGTTGACCGTGCCGGTGCGCAGCCGGGCGGCGACCTCGCGGCCGCGCCTGCCGTCCTTCGTCCAGACCGAGGAATTCAGGCCGTACGAGGTGGAGTTGGCCTCCTTGACGGCCTCGTCCTCGTCCTTGAAGCGGTAGATGGACACCACCGGGCCGAAGGTCTCCTCGGCGCAGATCGCCATCGGCTCGGTCACGCCGTCGAGGATGGTCGGCTCGAAGAAGTACGGGCCGATGTCCGGACGGGCGACGCCACCGGCGACGACCTTGGCGCCCTTGGCGACGGCCTCCTCCACGTGGCGGGTGACGGTCTCCAGCTGCCGCTCCCCCACCAGGGAGCCCATGTCGGCGCCGTAGGCGAGGGACTTGCCGAGCCGCATGGCCTTCGTGCGGGCGGCGAAGCGCTCCAGGAAGGCGTCGGCGACCGACTCGTGGACGTACAACCGCTCGATGGAGATGCAGAGTTGGCCCGCGGAGGAGAAGCAGGCGCGGACGGCGCCGGCCGCGGCCTTCTCGATGTCCGCGTCCTCCAGGACCAACATGGCGTTCTTGCCGCCGAGTTCGAGGGACACGCCGACCAGCCGGGCCGCCGCGCCTTGAGCGACCTCGCGCCCGGTACGGGTGGAGCCGGTGAACGAGACGTAGTCGGCGTGCCGGACGACCTCGGGGCCGACGACCGGGCCCTCGCCGAGGACGACCTGGAAGACGTCGGCCGGCAGGCCCGCCTCTATGAGCAGGTCGCGCGCCCACAGGGCGGTCAGGCAGGTCTCGGTGTCGGGCTTCATGACGACGGCGTTGCCCGCGACGAACGCCGGGAGCGCGTCGCCGACCGAGAGCTCCAGCGGGTAGTTCCAGGGGGCGATCTGACCGACCACACCGCGCGGGTGGCGGAGTTCGGTGACGCGGGTGAGCGTGGGCATGGCGCCCGCGTGCCGCTTGGGCCGCAGATAGGAGGGCGCCTTGCGGCCGTAGTGCCGGGCGGCGACCGCGACGGCCTGCACCTCCTCGTGGGCGTGCAGCCGGGCCTTGCCGGTCTCCAGCTGGATGAGGTCGAGGACCTCCGCCTGGCGTTCGAGCACCAGGTCGTGGAAGCGGAGCAGCACGGCCGCGCGCTGCCGTACGGGCGTCTGCGCCCACACCGCCTGCGCCGCGCGGGCCGCCTCGAAGGCCTTCGCCACGTCCTCGGGCGTCGACTCGGGCAGGTCGGCCAGCTTCTCGCCGGTGAACGGCGTGTGGTTGGCGGTACGACCGGAGCCGACCACGCCCTTGGTGAGCTGCGCGACCAGCTCCGGGGTGACCACGTCGGCGGCGGTACGGGCGCCCTCCGGGGCGGGGGCGAGGGGGTTGGTGCCGGTCAGTTCCGGGGCCTGCGAGTCCGTCATGACGCGCAGGGTATGCCGGGTCGGGGACTTTGGGTACCCGGCGGTAACAGGGATTCACCGACCGCACACACGGCGCCAGCGATCACTGGCGGAGAACCTGCTGATCAGGGCGTTGTACGAGGACGATCACCTCAGGACGCCGGTTTTCCGATCTCGAGCCGGTCCCGGGCCGTCTTGAACACCGAGGTGCCCTCCTTCTCGTCGGGGGTGCCCTTGGGCATGTCGACGCGCAGCTCGTACATCCGGCCGTCGTCGGTCAGGACCGTCAGCTGCATGACCCGGGTGGAGCCGAAGCCCTCGTCGTCGTAGGTGGTGTCGGCGAGGATCGCGGCGTAGCCGTCCAGGCTGGTGTCGGTGATCTGCGTGTCCGCGTCCCCGTGCGAAGCCCACTCCAGCTTCTGCTGCTGCTTCCGCATCTCCAGAGAGACGGGGGCCTTGTCCCACTGGCTGAGGCGGACCCCGATGTCCCCGGACTCGAAGATCACGATCCTGGGCTGGTCGTTCGGGCTGCCCTGCCGCACGGACTCCTGGTACCGGCTCGGCACGGAGAGGATCGCGTTCATGTCCTTCTCCCGATGCCGGGTCCAGGACTCGTCGGCGATGTCCGTGGCGCTCACGGCGGAATGGGTGGCGTTCATCTCCCTGGGGTCCGCGGGTGCCGGGTCCGCGAAGAACCAGGAGGTCCCGGCCCACGCCCCGCCGACGAGCGTGACGGCGAGGAGCGCGGCGAGGAGGGGGTGGCGCAGGGGGCGGGGCTTGTGGTGCGGTGGCGTCGGTACCGCGGTGGTGTCCGACGCGGCAACCGGTGCGGCCTCGGGCCCGCGCAGCCGTACGGTGCCGGAGTCCTCCCCCAACTCCGTCATTCGGTCGGGTTTCTGGACGACCGGCGACGGTTCCGGCTCGGCGAGCTTCGGCACCGGCCACCCTTCCGCCGCCGCCTCCAGCACCTTGGCGGCCTCCTCGGCGTCGGGCCGCGCGTCGGGGTCCTTGGCCAACAGCCCGGTGATCAGCGGGCCGAGCGATCCGGCGCGCCCCGGCTCGGGCGGATCGTGGGAGAGGACCGCGGCGAGGGTGGACTCCACCGTCGTACGCCGGAAGGGCGGCTCCCCTTCGACGGCGGCGTACAACAACACACCCAGGGACCACAGATCGGAGGCCGGTCCGGCCCCCTTCCCGGACATCCGCTCGGGCGCGACGAAGTCGAGCGAGCCGATGAACTCGCCGCTGACGGTGAGGGATTCCTCGCCCTGGACATGGGCGATGCCGAAGTCGGTGAGGACGACCCGGCCGTGGGTGCCGAGGAGGACGTTGGCGGGTTTCACGTCCCGGTGGACGATGCCGACGGAGTGCGCGGAGCGCAGCGCGCCGAGGACGGCGAGACCGATACGGGCGGCCTCGGCCGCGGCGACGGGCCCGCGTCGGAGCGCCTCGTCGAGGGACTCGCCCCGGACCAACTCCATGACGATCCAGGGCAGTCCGTCCTCCACGACGACGTCATGGATGGAGACGGCGGCGGGATGGTCGACCCGGGCGGCGGCACGGGCCTCGCGGTACAGCCGGTGCGAGGCCCGCTGATGCACTTCGTCCTCGGGATCGCCGGGCAACCTCGGCTGCTTGACCGCGACTTCACGGCCGACCAGCTCGTCGAGCGCCCGCCAGACGGTACCCATCCCGCCCGACCCTATGCGCTCGACGAGCCGGTAACGGCCGCCTATGAGTCGCCCCTTGGGGCTGGTCCCGCCCCCGTCGTTGCTCATGTCCCATCAGTACCCTGCGACGTGGCGGGTTGTCGACGCGGGGCGGCCGGGCCACCGTCCGTCAGGTGATGTCGACGCCGCCCAGCCGCAGCATCGCCAGCTGTGTCCGGTTCAGCACACCGGCGTAGGTGTGCAGTTCGTCGACCTCGCCGGTCAGGTACTCCCCGGCCGTGCCGCGTCCGACCTGGAGGTCGCCGGTCGGCGTCCAGGTGTCCGCGCCCGTCACGCTCGCCGTGGCCGCCGGGTACGTGTCGTCGACGTAGAGCCGCAGTTCGTCGGTGCGCTCGTCGTAGACCACGGCCAGGAACTCGTCGCCCGCCGAGGAGCCCACGTCGTAGCGGGCCTCGACCGTGGTGGTCGGCGCGTCGGCGCGGTCCTCGTGGGCCACGGTCGCCTGCCAGGTCCGGGAGGCGGCGAGGTAGCGCAGGGTGAACAGGTCGGTGTGCTCGCCCGGCTGGGAGAGCACCGTCATGTCGCGGGTCACGGTGTCCGGGTCGATGCGCACCTTGGTGGTCACCGAGAAGCCGGCGTCAGTCGGGGCGAGCGCGGTCGGCGTGGTGGCGTAGTCGCCGTCACCGTCGAGCAGCAGGTCGCCGGAGCCGACGATGGGGTAGATGACCGGGGTGCAGTCCGGGTTCCAGGGGCAGTCGTCCGTGGCCGCGTAGATCGACGCGTCGCCCGCCAGGGTCAGCGGTGCGCCGCCCGCGTTCGCCGGGCTCCGGCCGTCGGTCGCCGACTCCAGGTCCCAGTAGCCGAGGCGCTGGGCCTTGCGGGTCGCGGCCTCCGTGATCTCGCCGGGCACGAAGACGCGGTCCCAGACGTTCACGTCGGTGAGCTGTCCGTCCCAGTGGTCGCCGATGCGGAGGGCACCGGTGCCGCCCGCCGTCACCACGCCGGTGGCCGTGCCGGTGAGCGTCCCGTTGACGTACAGCCGGGCCGTGTCGATCTCGCCGTCGTACACACCGACGAGGTGTGCCCACTCACCCTTCTCGGGGGCCCCGCCGGTGAGCCGGGTGAAGCCGCCGTCGGTGGTGGGGAGGGTGAAGGACCAGCCGGAGCCGGCCGTGGCGCCGAGCGAGAGGCCCGCCTGACCGACGACCGTGGCATCGGCGCCGGTCGTGTCCGGGCGGACCCAGGCGTCGACCGAGAAGGTCCGCGCGGTGTCGGCCGTCGAGTCGAGGGTCGCGTACGCCTCGTCCGTGCCGTCGAAGGAGGCGGCGGAGGCGACGCTCGTACCGGAAGGACCGGACGCGCCGAAGGTGACACCGGAACCGGTGACGGCGCCGGACTGGCTGTCGGGGTCCCAGTGGGTGACGGCGGTGCGGCCGTCCGAGACGTTGACGCGGTAGGTGGTCGGACTGCTGACAGCACCGGCGGCGTTCACCGCCTGGACCTGGAGCGAGGTCACCCCTTCCTTCTCCGGCATCCAGCGCAGCGACACCGGAGCGCCGGGCTCGGCCGCGGTGAGGGTACGGGGCACGCCGCCGAGCCAGGAGTAGCGGTACGACACGACGTCGTCGGACGCCGAGTCGATCACGAACGTGCCGTAACTGCCGACGCCCTCGTGCCAGTTGTCGTCGTCCGGATACTCCGCGGACGTGACGACGGGTGCCTGCGGCGCGTCGGCGGCCGCCGCGACTCCCGTGGTCATGCCTCCCGCGAGCGCCGCGACGCCACACAGCGTGACGGCGCGCGTCCATGCGTACTGCTTCAAAGGGTCCCCTCCCCAAGATCGGTCTCAGAGGAGGATGACCTTAACCGCCGCCACTGACAACGGAATTCAGAGCACGTCGACGTCCAGGCCGGCGATGGCGGTCTTCGCCACCTCCCGGCCGCGGTCGGTGAAATCACCCTTCTCGGGGTAACTGATGGTGAGCTTGTACATGTCGCCCTTGGACGTCCTGTAGTAGAAGATCTGCATCTCGCGCGGGCGGGGGTCCTGGGTGTCGTCGGTCGTGTACGTGATCGTGTTCTGGGCGGCCGGCTTGCCCTGGTAGGTGGCCCCGCCGTCCGTCTTCGTCCGCGGGTTCTCCGGCATCTGGAGGCCGTACTCGCCGTTGTCCTTGAACTGCTTGTTGTCCTCGTACATTTCGGCGGCGGCCGAGTCGGCGATGCTGTCGCTCGTGTCCTCGGCCTTCTTGTCCAGCCGCAGGCCGATCCAGATGCTGCCGCTCCAGTCGGTGTACGTGACCCAGTGGCCGTCGTCGGTCTTCCGGTCCGGGTATCTCGGCTGGTACTCCGACGGCACCGCCAGCGACGCGGCGACATCCTTCTCGTGAACGGTCTCCCAGCCGTCCGGCAACGGCCCCGCGAACGGGTCCGCGATCACCAGATACGCCGCCACCGCCGCCGCGACGACCGCCGCGCCGAGCCCGATGAGTGTTCTGCGGCCCAGCCGGACGCCCTTCGGGGAACCCTCGGCCCGCAGCACGGCCTGCGTCGGCGCCGGTGGTGCGGCGGCCTTCTCCAGCAGGGTCCGTACCTGCGCGGCGTTCGGGCGGCGGCCCGGCTCCTTCTGGAGGAGCCCCGTGATGACCTCGGCCAGGGGGCCCGACGCGGAGGCGGGTGTTGCGGGTGTGGCGTTGAGGACGGACTGGAGGGTGGCCGGCGTGTTGCTGCGGCGGAACGGCGAGACGCCTTCGGTGGCCGCGTACAGCACCACACCCAGGGACCACAGATCGGACGCCGGGCCCGGGCGCTGCCCCAACACCCGTTCCGGCGCGATGTATTCGGGCGAGCCGACGAAGCCGCCCGTGTCGGTCAGGCTCGTCTCGCCCTCGATCTGGGCGATGCCGAAGTCGGTGAGGACGACGCGGTCGTGGCGGCCGAGCAGGACGTTGTCCGGCTTGACGTCGCGGTGCAGGATGCCCGCCGCGTGCGCGGCCTCCAGCGCGGCCAGCACCTCCAGGCCGATTCTCGCCGCTTCCCGCGCCCCGAGGGTGCCCTCCTGCAACGCGTCGCCCAGCGAACGCCCCTGCACCAGCTCCATGACGATCCACGGCCGGCCGTCCACCACCGCCACGTCGTGCACGTTCACGACCGCCGGGTGATCGAGCCGGGCCGCGGCCCGCGCCTCGCGCCGCATCCGTTCGAAGGCGTTGGCGCGTTCGCGCTCGGGGAGGTGGTCGGGTACGCGCGGCTCCTTGACGGCGACCTCGCGGTCCACCGTCTCGTCCTTGGCCCGCCACACCGTACCCATGCCGCCGTCCCCGAGCTTGGCGAGCAACCGGTACCGGCCCGCGATCAACCGCCCCGCGCCGAGGTCCTGTCGAGGCGCCGGCTGCGGCGGCACGACCTGGGTGGTGGGTGTCGCGTACGGGTTGTCGGGGTGCGGCACCATCGCGGGCGGGTTCGGCGGCTGCAGACTGAAACTCGTTGGCTCGTCGGACCCGTAAGGGGCTCCCCCGTCGCTGCTCATGGGTCCATCCATATCGCGGCAGGCGCCGCGTTATCCAGCCAGAACGCTGTCCGGTCACAGAGCCGTGACCAATCCCCGTCATGGCCGTCGACGGGCTCGCAGCACCGCCGTCAGCGCACCCCGCAGCGAACGCCGCTCGATGTTCGGCATGGACCCCGTCTCCAGAAAGGCCCGCAGCATCCGTTCCGCCGACTCCCCGTCCAGCCGCCGCGCCGGATCACGCTCCAACAGCCCCCGTACGACGGGCAGCAGCGGCGCGGCCTGTGCGGGCAGCCGGATCTCCCCGGCCACCACGGCATGCAGCACCCCGCCCAACGAGTCGCGCCGGAACGGCGACTCACCGCTGACGGCCGTGCACAGCAGCGCGCCCAGCGACCACAGGTCGGACGCGGGGCCGGTGCTGAGCCCGGACATCCGCTCCGGCGCGGTGTACTCGGGCGAGCCGACGAAGGAGTCGAGGTCGGTGAGGGTGGTGGCGCCCGCGACCTGTGCCACGCCGAAGTCGGTGAGCACGACCCGGCCGTCGTCGGCGATCAGCACGTTCGCCGGTTTGATGTCCCGGTGCAGCACCCCGGCCTCGTGCGCCGCCCGCAACGCGCCGAGCAGGGCGACGCCGATCCGCGCGGCCTCGGCGGCGTCTACGGGGCCGCGCGCGGCGATCCGGTCGGCGAGGGAGCCGCCGTCGATCAACTCCATGACGAGATAGGGCCGTTCGTCGTCCTCGACGACGTCATGCACGACGATGATGTGCGGATGCCGGAGCTGCGCGACCGCCCGGCCCTCACGCAGGGTGCGGTCGCGCCAACGCCGGGCCTCACCCTCGGACAGCGTCTCGTCGAGGGCCAGCTCCTTCACCGCGACACGCCGCCCGAGCAGCTGATCGGTGGCCCGCCAGACAACTCCCATCCCACCACGCCCGAGCCGCGCCTCCAGGCGATAACGCCCGGCCACGACACGGAAGTTGCCCCCCTGGGTCCCCATGAGCCCCATGATGCCCCGCCGGACGGACACCTTCCGGGGCGGTGACCGGCCAAGTTGAGGCGGATCAGGAGGGGTTCGGCTGCCAGCTCCGCAGGACGGTGGTGAACCGCTTGCTCGTGGCGTCCCAGTCGCCGGCCGGCGAGGCGGTGTAGAGGGCGTACTCGACACCGTCGGTCGTCATGTACGCCACGTCCAGCGCGCGGTACGGCCCGGAGAAGGGCGAGTCCTTCGCCAGCTGTGTCCAGGTGCACTCCCAGCGGACGCTCGGCTGGTCGCGGTAGATCTCCTGCCTCATGCTCAGCGTCGTGAAGTCCTTGAGCCGCCGTTGGTTGTTCGTCTCCAACTGACGCATGTGGTCGTAGGAGTTGGTGTAGTCCGGCGCGGTGTCGACGGCCACGCGCACGAGGGTCCTGCCCTTGTCGGGCGAGTAGTCGACCTGCGCCAGACCATCCTTCTCTTCGATGGAGACCGTCCGGTCCCAGCCATCGGGCAAGTACAGCCTGAAGCCCAGGGGATCGTCGTACTTCTTCCAGCCCGCGGGAATCACCCCCTGGGCACCCTTCGTCGGGGTCGGCGTCGGGGTCGGAGTCGGACTCTCGCTCGACGAGGAGGAGCTGCCCGACTTCCACTGCTGCAACGCGACCGCACCACCCCCGCCGACGATCGCCGCGAGCGCCACGACCAGGGCGAACGTACGCAGCCGGTGACGTTTGCGCGGGACGGGAGCGGCCGGGACCGTGTTCGTCACCGGCGGATACGGCGTGGCGGCGGACGTCTGCACGGCACGGGTTCCGGTACCGGCGGTGCTCGTCTCCGACCCGTACCGCACGGGCCCCGTCGGCACATACGCCTGCGCCGCGCTGGACCGCCGCCCCTCGGCGACCTCCGCCAACATCTGCTCGGCCTGCGCCGCAGTCGGCCGCTCGGCCGGTTCCTTGCGGAGCAGGGCCGCCAGGACAGGCCCCAGCGCACCGGCGTTCACCGGCTGGGCGGGCTCTTCCTCGACGACCGCCTGCATCGTGCCGATCGGCGACGTCCTGCGGAACGGTGACCTGCCTTCCACCGCCGTGTACAGCGTCGCGCCCAACGCCCACAGGTCCGACGCCGGGCCCGGGTCATGGCCGCGGACCCGCTCCGGGGCGAGGTAGTCCACGGAACCGACGACCTCGCCGGTGCGGGTGATCGTCGTATCGCCCTCGATCTGGGCGATGCCGAAGTCAGTGAGCAGGACACGCCGGTCGTGGGAGAGCAGGACGTTGCCCGGTTTCACATCCCGGTGCAGGACCCCGGCCTCGTGCGCGGCGCGCAGCGCCCGCAGCACCCACAGGCCGATGCGGGCCGCCTCGGCGGGCTCGATGCGCCCGTCCGCCTTCACCGCGTCGGCGAGCGAACGGCCCTCGACCAGCTCCATCACGATCCATGGGCGGGCGTCGTGGTCGAGGACGTCATGCACGGTGACGACGGCGGAGTGGTTGATCCGGGCCGCCGCCCGGGCCTCGGCGCGCGTGCGGTGGAGCAACCGCTCCTGGTCGCCCTCGGAGACGTACAGGGCGGCGGTCAGCTCCTTGATGGCGACAGCCCGGTGCAACACCTCGTCGTGGGCCCGCCACACGCGGCCCATGCCGCCGCTGCCGATGGTGTCGGCAAGCCGGTAGCGGCCCGCGATGAGCAGGCCCTGCATCTGATTCACGTTGCCCCGCAATGGTCTTGACAGGGTCAGCGTAAGGATCGGTCCCTACGCAGGGAACCACGGGGGCACCAAGGAGACAGCACTGTGACAGTTGTCGCTTTCACCAGCCGCAGGCAACCGTCACCGAGTGCGCTCAGCCCGTCACCTCGTACGTCGCCGACGCCTGCTCGTACAGCCGGGTGACCTCGTCCCGCTCCGCCTCGGGCCCCCGCACCTGCACCACGTGGTACTTCCCGCCGATGAGGATCGCCAGATTGCGCACGAACAGCTCGCGCCCCGCGCTGTCGGTCCAGGTGAACTGCCCCTCGGCCATGGTCCGTCCGCCCACCGAGATCGTCTTCAGCCCGGAGGCACTGGCCCAGCTGGAGTCGCGGTACGGCTGAAGCTCGCGCTCGTCCTCCCGCTGGTACGCCATGGGGTCCTCGCCGAACTCGTCCGCACTGTCCCGGCCGGGTACGAGGATCAGGTCGAAGTCGCCGTGGGAGTACACGACCTGACCGCGGCCGTTCTTCGGCGTCCGGTCCCAGCCGTCGGCCACGGCGACGCGGAAGCCGGCGGTGTCCGAGCGCAGGGTGAAGCCGTCGGCGACGTCGGGATCGTTGGACTGCGGTTCCGGTGTACTGCTGCTGTCGTCCGCCTTCGGCGTGGTCTGCTCGGGCCTCGGCTCACTGCTGGCGTCCTGCTTCGGCGCCTCGCTCACCTCACCCGCGGCACCCGTCCGGTCCGTCGCGCCCGTCCCGCCCGCGCCGTCCGACGAGTCGTTCTTCGGCATGAACAGCGTGGCGTAAGCGATCGCCCCCGCCATCAGCAGCAGCACGAGCAGCAGCAGCGTGCGGCCGAGGCGGCGCGGGGACGCCTCCTCCTGGCGGGCGGCCTTGGCCCGTTTGTGCCGTCCGTGCGCGCTGGTCGCGGGCAGCCCGGCGCGCCGCCTGCGCACCAGCTCGCCCCGGCGCCGCACGATGGGCAGCCGGTTGCCCTCGACGGGCGGCGCGGCGACGACGTACGTGCCCGCCTCCGGCTCCGGCGCGGAGCGCACGAGCGAGCGCAGCCAGCCCCGCAGCTCCTCGAAGTCCAGCCGCTCGGTGGGGTCCTGACGCAGCAGCGACTCCACGACCGGCCGCAGCGGCCCGCACTCCTCGGCGAAGGCCGGCGGCTCGGCGCACACCATCTGCACCAGCTCGGCCGTCGACTCCTCCGGGTACGGCGCATGTCCCTGCACGGCCCGGAACAGCAGCGCGCCGAGCGCCCACAGGTCGGTCGCGGGCCCGATCGGCGCGGCCAGCTGCCAGTTCTCGTGCACCGGCCCGGCCTGCTCGGGCGCCCAGCGTTCGGTCACCGGCCCGACGACGGCCATCCTCGCCTGTCGGGCTCGCTCGGCGGCGAGCGCGGTGGCGGGGCCGCGGGGCGCGGGGGCGGTGGCGGCGAGCTCGTCCCAACGGCTGGGGGCAGGAGCCGGGTGGGGCACGGACGGCCCGGGTCCGGCCGAAGGCAGTGCGGCCGTACGTCCTTCCGACCCGCCCGGCAGCGCCCTGCCGCCGCTGGGAGCGGCCCCGTGCCAGGAGTCGGCCCGGACGCCGTAGGGGTCGACGATCTGTCCCGGAGGGGTGGCGGCGGGCCGCCGGTGCTCGTCCCGGCCGGGCGCGACGGTGCCGCCCAGGGGCCCAGAGGCGGGCACCGCCCACCCCGCCTCACCGGGACGCGTGGCACCGGGCACGACCTGGGCGCCGCCGCCCGGTCCGTACGGCGGTGTCGGCCCGCCGTCGACCCCGGCACCGGCCGCGGGGCCCTCCTCCGGTGAGGGGCGGGCTCCGGGCAGGGCGGCGTGGCCGTTCTGCTGGGCCTCCTGGACGCGGGCGGCGGCCCGGGCGCCCGCGCGATACGCGGCGATCGCCCCTGCCCGCGCGGCCCGTACATCCCCGCCGGTCGTCTCCACGGTCCTGCGCGCGACCGCGCCCGACCCACCGGCGCCGTTCGCCGTGTCGCCGCCGAGTCCCGGCAGCCCACCGGCCTCCCGAGCCTCGATGGCGGCCCGCCGCGCGGCCTCGGGGTCCACGGAGCTCGCGGGTCCGGCGGGCCCGGGGGCACCACCGCCGGCACCGGGGCTCGCGCTCACGACCCCCGACCCGCTGAAAGTCCCCGGCACACCCCGCACACCTGACGCACCCTGCGGACCGGGCTCCCGCCCGTCACCACCGAACCGCCCGCCGCCGACTGCCGGCGCACCTCCCGCGCCCCCGGCTCCACCGACTCCTGGCGCTCCTCCCACGCCCCCGGACCCGCGGCTCCCGTCACCCTCCGTAGCCGGCACCGGGTCGTACCCGCACAGCGCCTCCTCCGCCGCGCCGACCGCGAGCCCGGTCAGCATCACGCGCCCGTCGTCGCAGACGAGCACGGTGCGGGCGGTGATGTTCCGGTGCACCCAGCCGTGCGCGTGCAGCACCCGCAGGGCCATCAGCACGTCGGAGGCGATCTCGGCCGCCCGGTACGGCGTCAGCGGCTTCTCCGCGAGGATCGCCGCGAGCGGCCGCGCGGCCACCAACTCGCTCACTATCCACAGCGACCCGCCCTCGGCGAACACGTCGAAGACCTGGTCGAGCCGCGGATGGTCGGGTATCGCGGCGGCAGCCTGCGCGGCCTCCACAGCCCGCCGCACGGCCGGATCGGTGGGCCGGCGTGTGCTGGTCCGCGCCGCGGCACCGCCCCGCCGAACTCCCCTGTCCCGCGGGTCCCTTGCCGTGAAACCGTCGGGCAGCCCCTCGGCGTCGAGCACCTCCGCCTCGACGACCTCGGGCAACGGCACCTGCCTGACCAGGACTTCCTGCCCGCTGTAGGTGTCGAAGGCCCGGGTCTCGGTGAGTTCGTACTCGTCGGAGGGGGGCAGCGGCAGGCGGTAGCGGTCGGCGAGTACCCGTCCCGCATAGTCGTCCACGTTGCCTCCCCCGGCAGCTGGTCGGTCAATTCCGTTCGCCCCGCGTGCCGTTCCGCACCCATACCTGGATGCGTACGGTCCGCAAGCACTCACGATACGTGCCGGAGGCAACCCGCAAAGAGGGGATGCCAGATCTCATGTCCGAAACGCGAGACCGGTCACCGCACGGTCACTTCACGATTTCGGTTCGAACGTCTTCGCGAGCGTCTGCCAGGTGTCCTTGCGCAGCTCGCTGCCCCAATTAGCGGCTTTCGCCGTGTACATCAGCGCATATCCGAGATGGTCGTTGACGACGAATCCCCGGTCGATGGTCCGGTACTTCGTCCCGCCCTCGCGGTAGGTGAACTCCCAGTCGGCCGCGAGCCAGCCCCGGTAGTCCACCTTCGCTATTCGAACCCGGTCGTACTGCGAGCGCACCATGTACTGCTCCTGGCTCCTCCAGTCCGCCACCGGGTCACCCTTCGGCGTCGACGTCCAGGCGACCAGCAGCTTCTGCCCGTCGGGGCCGGTGAACCGGTCCCCCGCGGAACCCGAGGACTGGAACTTCCACCCCTTGGGCAGCCCGATCGAGTACCCCTGACCGCCGTTGTACGTCCTCACCGCGGTGCTGCCGCCGTCGGCGGAACCGCCCGCGTCGCTGTCGCCCGTCGCCGTGGGGCTGTTGCTCGGCGTGTTCCCGGACGTGGCCCCGGCCTCCACCGACTGGCTCGCCTTGCCGTCCGCCCGGTCGCCGGCACCGCCCTTGTCCTCCTTGGTGGAGGGACTCGCGCTCGCGCCGGCGGAAACCTTGGCACCACCGCCGCCCGCGGACTTGTCGGACGAGCCGTCGCCCCCACCGAGCGTGAGGGCCAGCACGGTCGCGACCACGGCGAGCACCACGACCACCGCGATGATCACCAACGTCCGCCGCGGCACCACATCGGTGAGCGGCGCCCTCGGCACCGGCCGCGGAGGCAGATCCGGCGGCGTCATCACGGGCCACCCGGAACTCCGCCCACCGCCGGCCGAGTTGCCCCCCGCCCCCGCAGCGCCCGCCGCCCCGGCCCCACTCACACCGACCGAACCGGACCCCGCGACAACACCCGAACCAGAGCCTGCACCGGCCCCCGAGCCCGAAGCCGCCCCACCAACGACACCAGCAGCACCGGCACCGGCCCCGGAAGCAGCCGCACCGGAAGCCGTCTCGGCCCCCGAACCGCTCTTGCCCGCCCCGGACTTGGCCCGGGAAGCCGCCGCCGTACCGGCCGCCCCCGCCGCCACCGCGGCCTTGCGCACCGACCGCAATGCCCCGCGCAGCCGCTCCCCGCCCTCACCCCGGTCGGGCTGCGGAGGCAGCGGTACGACCTTCGTCGCATCCGACGCCGGCACGGGCTCGTCCGGCTTCGGCTCGGGCGCGTGGATCACGGCGTTGAGCATCACGCGGGCACCCGCGTCGTCGAGCCGCTGCTCGGGGTCCTTGGTGAGCAGCCCGTAGATGACGTCCTTCAGCGGACCCGCGTTCTTCGGCTCCTCCAGCGGCTTGGTCATCACCGCGGTGAGCGTCGCGATCGCGGACCCCTTGTCGTACGGCGGCGCACCCTCCACCGCCGCGTACAGCAGTCCGCCCAGCGACCACAGGTCGGCCGCGGGCCCGGGCTTGTGCCCACGGGCACGCTCCGGGGAGATGTAGGAGGGCGCGCCGACGAGCATGCCGGTCGAGGTGATGGACGGGTCGCCCTCGACCTGCGCGATGCCGAAGTCGGTCAGCACGACCCGGCCGTCCTCGGAGATCAGCACGTTGGACGGCTTCACGTCCCGGTGCAGGATGCCCTGACGGTGCGCCGAACGCAGCACGTCGAGCACCGCGAGCCCGACCTCCGCCGCCCGCTTCGGCTCCAGCAGGCCGTCCTCACGGATGACCTCGGCGAGCGACTTGCCCTCGACGAGCTCCATCACGATCCACGGCCGGTCGTCCTCGTCGACCACGTCGAAGACCGTCACCGCGCTGGTGTTGCGGATCCGCGCGATCGCCTTGGCCTCCCGCAGCGTGCGCGTGATCAGTCGGCGCTTCTCCTCCTCATCGATGTTGGAGGGGAACCGCAGTTCCTTCACGGCGACGATCCGGCCCAGGGTCTCGTCCTCGGCCCGCCACACCGTGCCCATGCCGCCGCGGCCGAGCACTGCTCCCAACCGGTACCGCCCGGCGAGGAGACGTTCGCTCTTGTCCTGACGGGATGCCCCCGCCCGCTCCGCCTCCGACATGCGTCCCCTCATACAACCCGCCCTGACAGAGCCTCCATTGTCCCTCACCCGACAAGTGCCCGACGCCCAGGGTGCCCCTGACGACAAGCGGACCATCAGGGCGACCGAACCCTCACAGCGCGTGGCGGTCACGCCCCCCAAAGGCACCCCAAAGCCACCTCAAAGACACGCCGAACCCGCCCCGCGCCCCCACGTCCGGGACCAGCCGACGCCGAGTTTCAGCCACCCTGGATGATGGGGTCGCGCCACCGGAGGAACCCGCCACGCCGAACAGCGGGAACCATCAGGCCGAACAGCATGAACCGCCACGCTGAACAGCAGGACCCGCCGTGCCGAACAGGAGGACCCGCCGTGCCGCCGTTTCGGACACTCCTGGCCGTACCTGTGTCCTTGGCGCTCCTCGCCCTGGCCCCGGCCGCCTCCTCCGCCCCCGCCACACGGCCGACGGACACGGTCCTCCCCCTGCTGCTCACCAAGGGCGAAGCACCGGCCGCCGCCCTGCTGGCCCACGAGGAGACGGAGACGCACTACGCCGAGGCCGGGTCGGGAATCGCCCGCGCCGACCACTTCCGCGCCGGCAGCATCACGAAGTCCTTCATCGCGACCGTGATCCTCCAACTGGCCGCGGAGCACCGGCTGTCCCTGTCCGACACCGTCGACCAGCACCTGCCCGGCCTGGTGCGCGGAGCCGGCAACGACGGCCGCGCGCTGACCCTGCGCGCCCTGCTCACCCACACCAGCGGCCTGTACGACTTCACCGCGGACACGCGGGGTCTGGTCCCCCTCTCCCCTCGTCAGGCCGTACGCATCGCCGTCTCCCACCCTTCGGCCGGCCGCGGCCGCTACCTCTACTCGAACACCGATTACGTCGTCCTCGGCATGGTGATCAAGCAGGTCACCGGCCACTCCTACGCCGTCGAGGCCGAGCGTCGGATCCTCACTCCGCTGCGCCTGACCGGCACCTCCTTCCCTGGTTCCCGCGCTTCTCTCCCCTCCCCGCACGGCCGCGCCCAGGCGACCGACGGCACCGATGTCACCGAGCTCGACCCGCGGGTGGCCGGGGCCGCGGGTGAGCTGGTGACCACGCTCGCCGACCTGGACCGCTTCTACGGCGCGCTCCTGGGCGGTCGGCTGCTGCCCCCGCGCTGGCTGCGCGAGATGCTCGACACCCGCGCCGCACACGGCCTGTACGGCATGGGGCTGTTTCCGGTGAAGCTGCCGTGCGGCACGACGGTGTGGGGGCACAACGGCCGTATCTCCGGCAGCTACGTGCGCACCGCGGCCACCGTCGACGGACGTCGCGTCCTCACCTTCCGCGTGAACACGACCGCGATCGCAGACCCCGACCTCGAACCGGCCCTGCTCGCCGCCGAGTTCTGCCCCCGCACCTCGTAGAACGCCCGGGTTCCGAACGAAGATCCCGACTCACGACACCCGTTCGAGTGAAGCCGAGCCCACCGACAAGGCCCTGCCGCCAAAGCCTCACAGACAAGGCCCTGCCGCCAAGGCCCCGCCGCCCGAGGCCCCACAGACAAGGCCCCGCCGCCCGAGGCCCCACCGACAAGGCCCTGCCGCCAAGGCCCCACCGACGAGACCCCGCCGCCAAAGCCCCTACAACGGCACGATGTCCGGCGCCCCCAACCGCGCCGCATCCGCCGTCAGATCGTCCGGCTGCCGCTGCGACTCCCGCTCCGCCTCCACCCGCTTCTCGTAATGCTCGACCTCGCGCTCGATCTGGTCCTTGTCCCAGCCCAGCACCGGCGCCATCAGCTCCGCGGCCTCGCGTGCGCTCCGCGTGCCCCGGTCGAAGGTCTCGATGGAGATGCGGGTCCGCCGGGTCAGCACGTCGTCCAGATGCCGCGCCCCCTCGTGCGAGGCGGCGTACACGACCTCGGCGCGCAGATAGTCGTCGGCCGCCGTCAACGGCTCGCCCAGCGAAGGATCCTGCGCGATGAGCTCCAGCACCTCCTCGGCCAGTGAGCCGAATCGGTTCAGCAGATGCTCCACCCGCACCACGTGCAGCCCCGTCCGCGCGGCGATCCGCGCTCGCGCGTTCCACAGCGCCCGGTACCCCTCGGCGCCCAGCAGCGGCACGTCCTCGGTGACGCATTCCGCGACCCGCAGATCGAGCCCGTGCACCGCCTCGTCCACCGCGTCCTTGGCCATGACCCGGTACGTCGTGTACTTGCCGCCCGCCACCACGACCAGCCCCGGCACGGGATGCGCCACGGTGTGCTCGCGGGACAGCTTGCTCGTGGCGTCCGACTCGCCGGCCAGCAGCGGCCGCAGCCCCGCATAGACACCCTGCACGTCGTCCCGCGTCAGCGGCACCGCGAGCACCGAGTTCACATGCTCCAGCAGATAGTCGATGTCCGCGCTGGACGCGGCGGGGTGCGCCTTGTCGAGGTCCCAGTCGGTGTCGGTGGTGCCGACGATCCAGTGCCGGCCCCACGGGATGACGAACAGCACGGACTTCTCGGTGCGCAGGATCAGCCCGGACGTGGAGTGGATGCGGTCCTTGGGCACCACGAGGTGGATGCCCTTGGAGGCGCGGACGTGGAACTGCCCGCGCTCGCCCACCATGGCCTGGGTGTCGTCGGTCCACACGCCCGTCGCGTTGACGACCTGCTTGGCGCGGATCTCGTACTCCCCGCCGGCCTCGACGTCCTGCACGCGCGCCCCGACGACCCGCTCGCCCTCGCGCAGGAAGCCGGTCACCCGCGCGCGGTTGGCGACCGTCGCGCCGTACGCCGCCGCCGTCCGCACGAGGGTGGCGACGAAGCGGGCGTCGTCCATCTGGGCGTCGTAGTACTGAAGTGCCCCGACCAGGGCGTCCTTCTTCAACGCGGGAGCCACCCGCAGGGCGTGACGGCGGCTCAGGTGACGGTGCATCGGCAGGCCGCGTCCGTGCCCGCGCGCCATCGACATCGTGTCGTAGAGGGCGACGCCCGAACCTGCGTACAGCCGCTCCCAGCCCTTGTGCTGGAGCGGATAGAGGAAGGGCACCGGCTTCACCAGGTGCGGGGCGAGCCGCTCCAGCAGCAGGCCGCGCTCCTTCAGCGCCTCGCGGACGAGGGCGAAGTCGAGCATCTCCAGATAGCGCAGGCCGCCGTGGATGAGCTTGCTGGACCTGCTCGATGTGCCCGACGCCCAGTCGCGCGCCTCGACCAGGCCGACGGACAGCCCGCGCGTGACCGCGTCGAGGGCGGTTCCGGCACCGACCACACCGCCGCCCACCACCAGTAGGTCCAGCTCTCGGTCGGCCATGGCGGCGAGCGCCTCGGCTCGCTGCGCCGGCCCCAGTGTCGCTGTCCTCACCGCTGCCTCCCGCTGTCGGTCACGCCGGTCTCACCCAGGAGGAGTGACCCGGTCCGTATCCCCCATGCCCAAATTCTGACCGGCTTGCCCGACTTCAGCCACCAGTCGCCCCCAGCCTGTGGACAACTTCCACGATGCGTAGGCCAAAGCTCCAGGAACCGCCGGGAGACACACGGAATCAATCCCGTATTTCGGTCATATTTACTCCTAGTCTGACATTGCGCTCGTCCATCCTGTCCACAGGACTTGCGCACCTGTCCCCCTTCGACTAACCCGCGCTCTTTCGGCTCTGGGAAGGACGGTCCACGCCATGCCCGCAGATCTCGCCGTCATCGGACTCGGCCCCTACGGACTGCCCCTCGCCCAGGCGGCCGTGGCCGCCGGCATCCCCACGCTCGGTTACCGCACCGGCCCCGAGGCCGGCTCGCTCAGCCCCGCCGAACTGCGCCGGATGCTCTCGGGGGGCTTCCGGCCGGCCACCTCGCCCGCCGAGCTCGGCCGGGTGCGTACGGCGGTCATCTGCGCGCCCACCCCGCGCGGCGCGGACGGCGGCCTCGACCTCACCCAGGTGGAGGCCGCGGCCCGCACCCTCGCCGCGCACCTGCGCCCGCACACCACGGTCATCCTGGAATCGCCGGTCCCGCCGGGCACCACCGAGAACTTCCTGCGTCGGCTCCTCGAAGAGGGTTCGCGCCTGCGCGCGGGCCGCGACTTCCACCTCGCGTACTCGCCCAGCCGGGTCGATCCGGGCAACCGCGACTTCACCCCCGCCAACACCCCCAAGGTGATCGGCGGTCTGACCCCGGCCTGCACCGAGTCCGCGGCCGCGTTCTACTCACGCCTCACCGACAAGGTGGTACGCGCGCGTGGACCGCGCGAGGCGGAGACGGTCCAGCTCCTGGAGACCAACTTCCGGCACGTCAACATCGCCCTCGTCAACGAGATGGCCGTCCTCTGCCACGATCTCGGCGTCGACCTGTGGGACGTGGTCCGCTGCGCGGAGACCAAGCCGTTCGGCTTCCAGACCTTCCGCCCCGGCCCCGGCGTCGGAGGCCACTCGGTCCCGCAGGACCTGACGAGCGCCCCCGTCGGCCGCGGCCTGCGCATGGTGGAACTCGCCCAGCAGGTCAACAGCCAGATGCCGCGCTACGTCGTCCAGCGCGCCGCCACCCTCCTCAACGAGCACGGCAAGTCCGCGCGCGGCGCCCGCGTCCTGCTCCTCGGCGTGACGTACAAGCCCGACCTCGCCGACCAGCAGGCCACTCCCGCGCGCGAGATCGCGGTACGGCTGATGGAACTCGGCGCCTCGGTCAGCTACCACGACCCGCACGTCCCCTCCTGGAACGTCCTGGACCGCCCGGTCCCCCGCGCGGACTCCTTCTACGAGGCCGCCGCCGACGCGGACCTCACGATCCTGCTCCAGCACCACCGCACGTACGACCTCCAGGGCCTGTCGGTGAAGGCACAGCTCCTGCTGGACACCCGAGGCGCCACCCCGACCGGAGCCGCACACCGCCTCTGAGGCGGAAGCGGACGCTCAGGGGCCCCGAAAACGGCTGGTGAACGCGGTCGGTGTGCCTGCTACTCTTCGGCGACCCGCCTCCCCGGCGGGCCTCGTCGCACAGTCGTGCGCACACCCCACACCGCTCGTTCAGCCAGTCCCATGGGGGGATCTCTGTCATGACCCAGCCAACCCCACCGCAGCAGCCCACCGACGACAGCCCGTTCGCCCAGGCGCCCGCCCCGGTACCGCCGCCCGCCCAGGCCCAGGGCAACATCGCCCTCGGCGTGCTCGCCGCCGTCGTCGTGGCCCTGGTCACCGCGTTCGTCTACGGCGCCATCCTCAAGTCGACCGAGTACGAGATCGGCTACGTCGCGGTCGGCGTCGGCTTCGCGGTCGGCTACGTCGCCGGCAAGGTGGGCGGCGCGAACCCCGCCCTGCCGATCGTCAGCGCCGTCCTGTCCGTGGGCGCGGTCTACGCCGGCCAGATCCTCGGCATCGCCATGATCGGCGCCGACGAGTCCGGCATGAACATCGGCACCATCCTCACCGACCACTTCAGTCTGGTGACGGACGTCTGGAGCGAGGAGGCCGACATCCTGACCTTCGTCTTCCTGGCCGTCGGCGCCGCCGCCGCGTTCTCGGGCGCGAAGAAGGCCGTGGCCTGAACATGGTGCCGGTATCGGTGGTTCTAGGGCTGCTCGGTCTCGCGGGCGCCGTATGGGGTGGCCGCTTGGCGTTCAACGTGCGCGGAGCCGCCGATGCCTGGGCGGAGCGAGCCAGGATCAACACCGAGCTGAATGGCGCCGCCTCAGGCGACTTCAGCCGACTCGACACCGTGTGGACGGCTCGCGACTACCGCGTGCGGGGCGCCCGCAACCTCGTCGGCAGCCTGATCATCCTGCTGATCGCCTTCCTGGAAGCCTGGCTCTGAGCACCCGTCGCACACGCACGAAGGGCCCGCCCACCTCCCCGGTGGACGGGCCCTTCCACGTCATGGCGTCTACCGCTTGTGCTGCGAGTCCGCGACCGTCACCTCGACGCGCTGGAACTCCTTGAGCTCGCTGTAGCCGGTCGTGGCCATGGCCCGCTTCAGCGCGCCGAAGAAGTTCATGGAGCCGTCCGGGATGTGCGAGGGGCCGGTCAGGACCTCCTCGATGGTGCCGACGGTGCCGAGGTCCACCTTCTTGCCGCGCGGCAGCTCCTCGTTCACCGCCTCCATGCCCCAGTGGTGGCCGCGGCCCGGCGCGTCCGTGGCGCGGGCCAGCGGGGAGCCCATCATCACGGCGTCCGCGCCGCAGGCGATGGCCTTGGGGAGGTCGCCCGACCAGCCCACACCACCGTCGGCGATCACATGCACGTACCGGCCGCCGGACTCGTCCATGTAGTCGCGGCGGGCCGCCGCCACGTCCGCCACCGCGGTCGCCATCGGGACCTGGATGCCCAGCACGTTGCGCGTGGTGTGCGCCGCGCCGCCGCCGAAGCCGACCAGGACGCCCGCGGCACCGGTGCGCATCAGGTGCAGGGCCGCGGTGTAGGTGGCGCAGCCGCCGACGATCACCGGGACGTCGAGCTCGTAGATGAACTGCTTCAGGTTCAGCGGCTCGTGCGAACCGGAGACGTGCTCCGCGGAGACCGTCGTACCGCGGATGACGAAGATGTCCACGCCCGCGTCGACCACGGCCTTGGAGAACTGCGCCGTGCGCTGCGGGGAGAGCGCGGCCGCCGTGACCACGCCGGAGTCGCGCACCTCCTTGATGCGCGCGCCGATCAGCTCCTCCTTGATGGGGGCGGAGTAGATCTCCTGAAGGCGGCGGGTGGCCGTCTCCGCGTCGAGCTCGGCGATCTCGTCGAGCAGCGGCTGCGGGTCCTCGTACCGCGTCCACAGGCCTTCGAGGTTCAGCACGCCGAGGCCGCCGAGCTCGCCGATGCGGATCGCGGTGGCCGGGGAGACGACCGAGTCCATGGGGGCGGCCAGGAACGGCAGCTCGAAGCGGTAGGCGTCGATCTGCCAGGCGATCGAGACCTCCTTCGGGTCGCGCGTACGACGACTCGGGACGACGGCGATGTCGTCGAAGGCGTACGCCCGGCGGCCGCGCTTGCCGCGCCCGATCTCGATCTCAGTCACGTGTGTGGCCTTTCCCTGATGCGTTGCAGCGCCTTCCAGTATCCCCGACGCATACGACAAGGGCGGCCCCGGATGCTCCGGAACCGCCCTCGTGAGGCCTGGCGACTACTTGCGGCTGTAGTTCGGCGCCTCGACCGTCATCTGGATGTCGTGCGGGTGGGACTCCTTCAGACCCGCCGAGGTGATCCGGACGAACCGGCCGTTGTCCTGGAGCTCCGGCACGGTGCGGCCGCCGACGTAGAACATCGACTGGCGCAGGCCGCCGACCAGCTGGTGGACGACCGAGGAGAGCGGGCCGCGGTAGGGCACCTGGCCCTCGATGCCCTCGGGCACCAGCTGCTCGTCGGAGGCGACGCCCTCCTGGAAGTAGCGGTCCTTGGAGAAGGACTTGCGGTCGCCGCGGGACTGCATCGCGCCGAGCGAGCCCATGCCGCGGTACGACTTGAACTGCTTGCCGTTGATGAACAGCAGCTCGCCCGGGGACTCCTCGCAGCCCGCGAGCAGCGAGCCCAGCATCACGGTGTCGGCGCCCGCGACGAGCGCCTTGGCGATGTCGCCGGAGTACTGCAGACCACCGTCGCCGATGACCGGGACCCCGGCCTCCTTGGCGGCCAGCGCGGCCTCGTAGATGGCGGTGACCTGCGGGACGCCGATGCCGGCGACGACGCGGGTCGTACAGATGGAGCCGGGGCCGACGCCGACCTTGATGCCGTCCACGCCGGAGTCGATGAGCGCCTGGGCGCCGTCACGGGTGGCGATGTTGCCGCCGATGACGTCCACGCGCGTGTGGTTGGACTTGATCTTGGCGACCATGTCGCCGACCAGCCGGGAGTGGCCGTGCGCGGTGTCGACGACGATGAAGTCGACGCCCGCCTCGATCAGCGCCTGGGCGCGCTCGAAGGCGTCACCGGCGACACCGACCGCGGCACCGACGAGGAGCCGGCCCTCGGCGTCCTTGGCGGCGCTCGGGTACTTCTCGGCCTTGACGAAGTCCTTGACGGTGATGAGGCCCTTGAGGACACCCTCGTCGTCGACCAGCGGAAGCTTCTCGATCTTGTGCTTGCGCAGCAGCTCCATGGCCTCGACGCCGGAGATGCCGACCTTGCCGGTGACCAGCGGCATCGGCGTCATGACCTCGCGGACCCGGCGGGAGCGGTCGCTCTCGAAGGCCATGTCGCGGTTGGTGACGATGCCGAGCAGCTTCTTGCCGGGGTCGGTGACCGGGACGCCGCTGATGCGGAACTTGGCGCACAGGGCGTCGGCCTCGGCGAGCGTGGCGTCCGGGTGCACGGTGATCGGGTCGGCCACCATGCCGGACTCGGAGCGCTTGACGAGGTCGACCTGGTTGGCCTGGTCCTCGATGGAGAGGTTGCGGTGCAGAACGCCGACGCCGCCCTGGCGGGCCATCGCGATCGCCATGCGCGACTCGGTGACCTTGTCCATGGCGGCGGACAGCAGCGGGATGTTCACCCGCACGTTCTTGGAGACGTACGAGGCGGTGTCGATCTCGTCGGGAGCCATGTCCGACGCGCCCGGCAGCAGCAGCACGTCGTCGTAGGTCAGCCCGAGCGTCGCGAATTTGGCGGGCACTCCGTCGACGTTTGCAGTCATGACACCTTCCCCAATGGCCTTGATCGGTGCGGATGTCCATGCTAACGGGAAGGAAGGGTCCCGAATTCCACGGTTCCGTCCTGCTACCGGCTTCGTATCTTCGTACGGAACCGAGCAGGGACCTGTTCACGGAAGCCACAAACAGCGGGCCCTACTGCTCGGCCAGCGCCCGCAGCCTGCTCAGCGCACGGTGCTGTGCCACGCGCACGGCGCCGGGTGACATTCCCAACATCTGTCCCGTCTCCTCCGCCGTCAGCCCCACCGCGATCCGCAGCAGCAACAGCTCCCGCTGGTTCTCGGGGAGGTTGGCCAGCAGCTTCTTGGCCCATTCGGCGTCACTGCTGAGCAGCGCCCGCTCCTCGGGCCCGAGCGAGTCGTCGGGCCGCTCCGGCATCTCGTCCGAGGGCACCGCCGTAGAGCCGGGACCCCGCATCGCGGCCCGCTGGAGGTCGGCGACCTTGTGGGCGGCGATGGCGAACACGAAGGCCTCGAAGGGCCGGCCGGTGTCCCGATAACGCGGCAGCGCGAGCAGCACCGCGACACAGACCTCCTGCGCGAGGTCCTCCACGAAATGACGCGCGTCACCGGGGAGCCGGGACAACCGCGTACGGCAATAGCGCAGCGCCAGTGGGTGGACATGGGCGAGCAGGTCGTGAGTCGCCTGCTCATCCCCGTCGACGGCGCGATGGACAAGCCCACCGATCACCGTCGTCTCGTCCTCGCGCATCGGTCCATGGTGCCTTGCGGCCGATTCATCCGTGGCACCGCGTCCGATGTTGTGCACCGAAGCGTTATGAGCAGGTGCGCCGGAACTCATCTCCTGCGCCCTCCCCTTCCGCTCGACCGACTCGTCCCCGAGAGACTCCACACCTCAAGGATGCGGCATCGGCGCCGAAACAAGCACCGGCACGATTACCCGCGCCCCCAAAGGGGCGCGGGGCGGGACATTGTGCGGCTCCGCCGCGTGGGCGCGACCAGCCACGAACGACCTGCACAGGGCAACGGCCAACCGGACCGAGCTCTCAGCGAACCAGACCCCAGCGGAACCCAAGCGCCACCGCGTGCGCCCGGTCGGACGCACCCAGCTTCTTGAACAGTCGCCGAGCATGCGTCTTCACGGTGTCCTCCGACAGGAACAGCTCCCGCCCGATCTCCGCGTTGGACCGCCCGTGGCTCATCCCTTCGAGCACCTGGATCTCACGCGCGGTGAGCGTGGGCGCCGCCCCCATCTCGGCGGACCGCAGCCGCCGCGGGGCCAGTCGCCACGTGGGGTCGGCCAGCGCCTGCGTCACCGTGGCCCTCAACTCGGCCCGGGAGGCGTCCTTGTGGAGGTAGCCCCGCGCCCCGGCGGCGACCGCCAGGGCCACGCCGTCCAGGTCCTCCGCGACGGTGAGCATGATGATGCGCGCACCGGGGTCGGCGGACAGCAGCCGCCGTACGGTCTCGACGCCGCCCAGTCCGGGCATGCGTACGTCCATCAGGATCAGGTCCGAGCGGTCGGCGCCCCAGCGGCGGAGGACTTCCTCGCCGTTGGCCGCGGTCGTCACGCGCTCGACGCCGGGCACGGTCGCGACCGCGCGGCGGAGCGCCTCTCGGGCAAGCGGGGAGTCGTCGCAGACGAGGACGGATGTCATGGCCGCCCTCCGCAGCTGATGCACGTCACCTTGAGCCTCCAGGCTGGTACGAAATGTCACCTGTGCGGTCGACCGTCCCGGACGCCTGCCCGAGCACTTGTTGCTTCAACCGCCTCCGCACTCTCAACGACGGTCACTCGAAAGAGTTACGGGGCTATGCGCCGTCTTCGGCACTCTACGTGAGGGTGCGGACACGGTGCAGACATGCGCGACGGACCCACAACGTTTCATCACAACCGGTGCCCCATTCGGCCCTATTTCTTCCCATTTACTGGTGTCTGAGGCTAGATTCGCAATGAGTCATATTTTCATCTCCTTAGATCGTAGATGTACGGTCGTGGACACCGTATCCGCCACAGAACGGCTACAAGGGGTCACGCAATGGCAGATTTCTCCCGCCTTCCCGGACCGAACGCGGACCTGTGGGACTGGCAGCTCCTCGCTGCCTGCCGCGGGGTCGACAGTTCGCTCTTCTTCCATCCGGAGGGAGAGCGCGGTGCGGCGCGGAGTGCTCGTGAGAACTCGGCCAAGGAGGTCTGCATGAGATGCCCGGTGCGCGCGCAGTGCGCGGCGCACGCGCTGGCGGTGCGAGAGCCGTACGGCGTGTGGGGCGGGCTGACCGAGGACGAGCGCGAGGAGCTCATGGGCCGGGCGCGCAACCGCCTGGTGACGGCGTCGTCGTCGAGTGGCGGGCACGCCGCCTCGAACAATTGAAGGAACGTTTCTCCAAAATGGGCACGCGCACGCGTGCCCATTTCTCTGTCCGGACTACTGCTTGCGCCCCGCCGCCCGCTCCAACTGGTCCAGCGTCGCCGCCACGGCCGGCACCTGGGCCAGGTCGGGCAGGGTCAGCGCGACGATCTCCCGGCGCACGGCCGGTTCCAGGGTGACCGTACGCGCACCCCGCGGCCGTACCGACTCGATGGCGAGCTGCGGCAGGACGGCGACGCCCAGGCCCGCCCCGACCAGGCCCACCACCGCCGGATAGTCGTCGGTCGCGAAGTCGATGCGGGGCGTGAAGCCGGCGCCCTCGCACACCTCCACCAACTGGCCGCGGCAGCGCGGGCATCCGGCGATCCAGGGCTCGCGCGCGAGTTCCCCGATGGCGACTGACCCGGCCCGCGCGAGCCGGTGCCGCTCGGGTACCAGGGCGACGAGCCGGTCCCGCAGCAGGGGCCGTACGACGAGGTCGTCCCACTCGTCACCGCCGCCCGCGGCGCCCGCGTACCGGAAGGCGAGCGCGACGTCGCAGTCGCCCTCCCGCAACATCTCGACGGACTGCGGCGGTTCGGCCTCCTCCAGGGAGACGCGGGTGCCGGGGTGCGCGGCGCGCAGGGCGGCGAGGGCGGTGGGGACGAGGGTGGAGCTGCCGCTGGGGAAGGAGACCAGCCGCACCCGGCCCGCGCGCAGACCGGCGATGGCGGCGACCTCCTCCTCGGCGGCGGTGAGCCCGGCGATGATTCCGGCGGCGTGCCGGACGAGCGCCTCTCCCGCCTGGGTCAGCCGCATCTCGCGGCCGCTGCGGATGAGCAGCGGGGTGCCCACGGATGCCTCCAGCGCCTTCATCTGCTGGCTGACGGCGGGCTGGGTGCAGCCCAGCTCACGACCGGCGGCCGAGAAGGAGCCGGTGGCGGCGACGGCACGGAGAACGCGCAGGTGGCGGGCTTCGATCACCCTTCGAGGATAAGCCAGGCTTTGATACGACGCCGAATAATGCGTAGCGGCTTTGACGGCGGCCGCCTACCGTGCCGTCCATGAAGCTTCTGTCGGTGAATCTGGGCCGGGCCAAGGCCGTGTCGTACACGGACAACCCGGAGGGGCTGACCGGGATCGACAAGCAGCCGGTGGCGGGGCCGGTGCGGGTGGCGGCGCCCGGGCCGAAGGGGGTCGGCGGGAGCGGGCTCGCCGGCGACGACGTGTGCACGCGGCGGCATCACGGCGGGGACGACCAGGCGGTGTACGCCGTCGCGCGCGAGGACCTGGACGACTGGGAGCGGGAGCTCGGGCGGACGTTGGCCAACGGGGCCTTCGGGGAGAACATCACCACCCTCGGCCTGGACGTGTCCGGGGCGCTGATCGGTGAGCGCTGGCGGATCGGGCCCGAGGTGGTCCTGGAGATCACCAGTGCGCGGATTCCGTGCGCGACCTTCCAGGGCCACGTGGGTGAGCAGCGGTGGGTGAAGCGGTTCACCGCCAAGGGGGCACCGGGGGCGTATCTGCGGGTGATAGAGCCGGGCGAGTTCCGGGCCGGGGACCCGGTCGAGATCGTGCACCGGCCCGACCACGACGTGACGGTCGCGCTGGCCTTCCGGGCGACGACCACCGAGCGGGCCCTGCTGCGCCGGATGCTCGCCGCGGGGGACGCGCTGCATCCGGAGGTGCTCCGGTCGGCGCGCGAGTATGTGGAGAAGTACGGGATGTCCGACGCCTGACGGCCGTCGGACGCCGGACGCTGTCGGTCCGGGTCACTAACCTTGCGCCATGACAACGGCATTGATTACGGGATCGACCGCGGGCATCGGTGCCGCGTTCGCACGACGGCTGGCGGCTGACGGGCACGACCTGGTGCTGGTGGCCCGCGACACCCAGCGGCTGCGCGAGCAGGCCACCGAGCTGCACGACCGGCACGGCGTGGAGGTGGAGGTCCTCACCGCGGACCTGGCCACCGACGACGGCATCGAGTCGGTCGCCGACCGGCTCTCCGACCGGCGCCGCCCCGTCGACCTGCTGGTCAACAACGCCGGCTTCGGCAACAAGGGCCGCTATCTCGACGTCTCCATGGCCGACGAGCTGCGGATGCTCAAGGTGCACTGCGAGGCGGTGCTGCGGCTGACGTCGGCGGCGGCGGAGGCGATGCGGGAGCGCGGGCGGGGCGGTGTCGTCAATGTCGCGTCCGTGGCCGCCTTCGTGCCGCGCGGGACGTACGGCGCCTCCAAGGCGTGGGTCGTGCAGTTCACGCAGGGGGCGGCCAAGGATCTCGCGGGCAGCGGGGTGCGGTTGATGGCGCTGGCGCCCGGGTTCGTGCGCACCGAGTTCCATGAGCGGGCCGGGATGGGGACGGACAACATCCCGGGGTGGATGTGGCTCGACGCGGACAAGCTGGTGGCGTCCGCGCTCGGCGACCTTGCCCGGGGGAAGACGTTGTCGATCCCCGACCCCCGGTACAAGGCGCTGATGGGCGTGGTGAAGGTGGTGCCGCGCGGGCTGCTCGGTGGGATCTCCTCGAAGACGGGGCGGAAGTACGGCCCTCAGTAGCGGGACCTGTCTCGAACATCAGGACGGGCTTTCCATGGTCTCGGCCTCCCGGACCGGCTGCGGGTATCGCCCGCCGATCGCCTCGACGGCGATGGACACCATGCTCAGGTCGGCCTTCAGAAGGTCCGGAAGGCATTGCGGCCACCAGCCATGGTGGAGCGCGCGCGCAAGGTGAACACGCGCCTGGCGCGGGGGCGAGGTTCGGGCCAGGGCCAGATGTGCCCGTGCGCGCTCTCCACCCGTCCTGATGTCAGAGGCCAGCCTTTCGGCCCGCTCACGTTGACCGTGGTGTGTGTAGGCCTCCACCAGATCGGCCTGCGCCGTGGCCTCGGCCGACGGGTCGGCGATCCTCTCCACGACGCCTTCCGCACGGGAGAAGTCCCCGAGAGTGACCATGGCGTGCAGCAGTTCAGTCACCTCCGCACTGGTGACGTGCCCCGTGTCGGCAATGACTTCCGCCTCGGCGAGCTGGACTCGGGCACCAGAAATGTCTCCGGATCGTGCAAGTACACGTGCCAGAGCGGAAGCCGCCTGCACAGAAGGCGCGTACCTCGCGTGTTTCTTGGCTTCCTCCGTGCACGCTTCAGCCTCAGCGGACCGCCCCGCCACCCGCAGCTCATGGGAAATCTCCGCCATCGCCCAGGCATCAGGCCGGAATGGTCCCCGCCCGTCGGCAAGGCCGAGCGCGCGCTCGGGCTGCCCTGCTCTGGCAAGGGCTACGGCCGTGACGAAGGGAAGTCTGCTTCGGTTGAGCTTCACCGAGACACACGCCGCCCGTTCCGCGTCGTCGAATCTGCCGAGAGCCGTCATCTCCTGCGCGATCTGCGTCCAGATCCGCTCTTGGTCGCGCGCACTCGCGGTGCTGTCCGCCAGGGTCTGGGCACGAGCAAGGAGTCCAGAGCGCGCAAGGGCTCGGACGAGGGAGACCTTCAGCCTCAGACGAACCTCCTCTGCTGATGCGGAACGGTCCGGCAAGGTGGCGAGGTCGCGCTCGGCACCCTCCAGGAGTGACCCTGCTTCGTCGACAAGTCCCGCTCCGGCGAGTGCCCATGCGACGGCCGACATGTCCCGGAGCCGTGTCGGGGCGCTCACGGACCGGCGCGTCAGGTCCTCTGCCGCAACGAGAACCTCACGGCCCCGCTCGTGCGACCCACTGGAGGACAGCTCAGCGGCGATGCGAACGAGCGCGTCGATTGATCCGTCTTCCGCGGCCAGGATCCCACCGATCTTCACCGCCTCTCCCACCTGGCCTTCCCTCACCTTGGCCAGGGCAATGTCGAGGAGAGCCTGGGACAGACTTGTGTCCTCGGTGATGAGGCGTGCCGTGCGAAACGCCTGATCCACATCACCGACTCGGCAGAGCTCCCTGACGGCGGCTGCGGCCCCGGCGGACAGATGGGGGCCGTCGGGCAGCAGCCGAAGGAGAGATCTCACGTCACCCGTGCGACCTGACCGGGCACTCTCGCCCACCATCTGCGCGATGAGCTCATAGCGCCATTCATCCATGGTCGCCCGGCGCACGTAGTGCAAGGCCACGTCCAACTGCCCGGCTGCCGCCAGCAGTCGGACGTGATCCTTGAGATGGACATTGCCGTGTGCGGCGCGCGAATCCTCGATCAGGCGGCCCGCCTGAACTTCTGCCCCTCTCCTGCTCAGGACCGCGGCCACCCTGAGGAGCGCCAGCTTCTTGGAAGCCGGTCCGGCGGTGGCACGGGCCACGGCCTCCGCAGCGGTCGAGCATCCGTGCTCGGCCAGCACGGCGGCCAGATGGGCGGGTAATTCGTCGACGAATCCAAGTGCCTTGGCGATTCTTGCCACGCTTGCATGTCGCCGAGCGCGCACCAGCCTGTCGACGATCCAGTGGGCACCCTCGGAACTGATCCGCGCGTTTTCAAGGCTGGTCGCCAACTCATCGGCACGCTCGAACTGGTTCGCCCGCAACAGGGCGATCACCACGCGCACGAGGATACGTTCGCGTGACACAGCCTCCGTTTCCTGGCGGGCCAACTGCACTACCTCGTCCAGCACACGCATGGCCTCGGCACCCGCGAGCCGCTCACCGACCTCAGCAAGCGCGAGCGCCCGTTCCCGTTTGTCGGGGAAACTCCGGGCAAGGGCCTCACCTCGGCCCGGCTCCCCGACACAGACCCATGCCGCGGGGATTGCCGGCACGACTCTCGAAATGCGCTCCTCAAGCAGGTTTCGGCTGATGGACAACCGCAGGGCGTCCTCCAGTCTTTCAGCGCCCTGCTCGATGAGCAGGGCGCTCGCATCCCGTATTTCAGCCAGTGCGCCGGCATCGCTTCCCGAGACGTGCAGGAGCCGTTCATGCCGAGCACGGTCTGTGGCGCACAGGACCAGCCGTCGGGCATCACGTCGGGCCCGCAGCATCTGGAAGTATCCCCGCAACAGATACGAAGGGGTTTCGGGAGGCCAGTTCCCTTCGCGATATTCGTCGAACCAGTCGTGCAGTCGCTGCCTGTAGGACTCCACCGCCGCCTGACCCAGCATCTCGGTGGCCTGCCTCTGCAGCTCTTCGTGCGCGAGCAGATGAACACGCTGACCAGGCATGCCGACCGGCGCGGTCTCGCGTATCGCGAAGGTCCTTCCCGCCCTGGCCCGGAGAGTGTCCTTGACGCTGTACGGGGTCTCTCCGGACAGATGCGCAAGCTCCGACGTGGTCAGGCCGCTCTCCGCGGCGACCACGAAGCCCAGCAGATCGCGGGAGACGCGGCTCTCGGCCAGGAACACCTTGAGTTCGCGCTCGGCTTCGGCGCGAACAGCCTGGGCGTGCCGCGAGGGGAGCAGATGACGTACGCACCGGGGATCACGGAGCGGGTGGTCCTCCGGTACATCACTGGGCAGCGGCGGGTTGAGGCGACCTGAGACGATGACACGTACACCTCTCTCCGATCGAGACGGCAGAACGCCTGCGATGCTGTGGGCGTCCGGCCCGGTGGTCACCCCTCGGTCTTCATCCAGGCCGTCGACCAACAGCACCAACCGCTCGCCGCGCTCGCTGCAGATCCGTGCCGCCTGATCGTAGAAACGCAGTAGGTGCGCATGCCGGGTCGCCTCCGTCAGATGCGCCGGAAGGCTGTCTCCGGCCAGTTCCGCGAGTTGCTCCAGGACCACATCGCTGAAGGCCGCTACGTCGTTCTGCGCCCGCCATCGAGCGGTGATGAAGAACGGCACGATGCGAACACCCGGCGGAGGGTGCAGGGCGAACCACGCCATGAGTGCCGTCTTGCCCGCCCACGCCTCGGCCCGCCACCACCCGTAAAAGGGTTCTTCATCTTTGTCCGGGCAGCAGAATTCGGCGAGTTCCCGTAACTCGCTTTCTCTGCCCAGGATTTCCGGGGGAGCGATCCGTCGTACCTGCTCCCAATACGCCGATCGCACGGCAGGAGCCAGCAGAAGGCTGTTGTTGTCCCCCGTGACCGCCACCCCGATGTCACGCCCCGCCGAGACGGACCGCTCCCCCCGCGCCTCCATGGGCTCATGATGCCAAAGAGGGGGAGAATGGTGGCGTACTACCGGACGCCGGGGCCGGAGGCGAGACGACATGACCTTCGTACAACTCATCGACTGCAGGACCAGCCGGTTCGACGAGATGAACCAGCTGATGGACAGGTGGGTCGAACAGACCAAAGGGAAGCGGACGGCGACGCACGACGTCATCGGCAAGGACCGCTCGGACGCGTCGCACTTCATCGAGATCGTGGAGTTCCCGTCGTACGAGGAGGCGATGCGGAACTCGAACCTGCCCGAGACGGACAAGATCTTCCAGGAGATGGTCGCTCTCTGCGACGAGATGCCGACGTTCACGGACCTCGACGTCGTCCGGGACGAGCAGCTGTACGCCGCCACGGCGCGGCGCTTCTTCGAGGCGCTGGCCGGGCCGGAGGTGCCGTCGTTCGACGGGCTGCTGGTCGAGGACTACCACGATCATGATCCGGCCAACGAGCAGGACGTGATCGGGCTGGACGCGGTGCGGCGCGAGATCGAGATGTGGAAGAGCGGCTTCGACTTCGACTTCACGATCGACGACCAGCTGACCCAGGGCGACCGCGTGTGCACCCGGTGGACCTGGCACGGCACGCACACCGGGGACTTCATGGGGATACCGGCGACGGGTAAGCGGGTCACCATGACGGGCACCACGATTCACCGGTGCGCCAGCGACGGGAAGATCGCCGAGGGGTGGTGGCAGTACGACCGGCTGGGGCTGATGGCGCAGCTGGGCGTGCTGGACGACCTGGAGCAGTAGGCACGCGCTCGGGCGGCGACACACCCCCGGTCACACGCACGGGAGAGCCCCCGGTCCGCTGGGCGCGGGCCGGGGGCTCTCCGTCAGGCGTGTGAGGCCTCAGTGGGAGTGGCCGTGGGAGTGACCCGCGGCGGCCGGCTCCTCCTCTTCCTTCTTCTCGACGACCAGGGTCTCGGTCGTGAGCAGGAGGGAGGCGATGGAGGCGGCGTTCTCCAGGGCGGAGCGGGTGACCTTGACCGGGTCGATGACGCCGGCCTTGACCAGGTCGCCGTACTCGCCGGTGGCGGCGTTGAAGCCCTGGCCCTTGTCGAGCTCGGCGACCTTGGAGGTGATGACGTAGCCCTCCAGGCCGGCGTTCTCGGCGATCCAGCGCAGCGGCTCGACGACGGCGCGGCGGACGACCGCGACACCGGTGGCCTCGTCGCCGGTCTTGCCCAGGCCGTCCTCCAGCACCTTGGCGGCGTGGACGAGCGCGGAGCCACCACCGGAGACGATGCCCTCCTCGACCGCGGCGCGGGTCGCGGAGATGGCGTCCTCCAGACGGTGCTTCTTCTCCTTCAGCTCCACCTCGGTGGCGGCGCCGACCTTGATCACGCACACGCCGCCGGCCAGCTTCGCGAGGCGCTCCTGGAGCTTCTCGCGGTCCCAGTCGGAGTCCGTGTTCTCGATCTCGGCCTTGATCTGGTTGACGCGGCCCACGACGTCGGCGGAGTCGCCGGCGCCGTCGACGATGGTCGTGTCGTCCTTGGTGATCGTGACGCGGCGGGCGGAGCCCAGCACGTCCAGACCGGCCTGGTCGAGCTTGAGGCCGACCTCCTCGGAGATGACCGTGGCGCCGGTGAGGACCGCCATGTCCTGGAGCATCGCCTTGCGGCGGTCGCCGAAGCCCGGGGCCTTCACCGCGACGGCGTTGAAGGTGCCGCGGATCTTGTTGACGACCAGGGTCGACAGGGCCTCGCCCTCGACGTCCTCGGCGATGATCAGCAGCGGCTTGGAGGCGCCGGCCTGGATGACCTTCTCCAGCAGCGGCAGCAGGTCCTGGATCGAGGAGATCTTGCCCTGGTTGATCAGGATGTACGGGTCGTCGAGGACGGCCTCCATACGCTCCTGGTCGGTGACGAAGTACGGGGACAGGTAGCCCTTGTCGAAGGCCATGCCCTCGGTGAAGTCCAGCTCCAGACCGAAGGTGTTGGACTCCTCGACGGTGATGACACCGTCCTTGCCGACCTTGTCCATCGCCTCGGCGATGAGCTCGCCGACCTGCTGGTCCTGGGCGGACAGCGCGGCGACGGCGGCGATGTCCGCCTTGTCGTCGATCGGGCGGGCGGTGGCGAGAAGGTCCTCCGACACGGCGGCCACGGCCGCGTCGATGCCCTTCTTCAGCAGCGCCGGGGAGGCACCCGCGGCGACGTTCTTCAGGCCCTCGCGGACCAGCGCCTGGGCGAGCACGGTGGCGGTGGTGGTGCCGTCACCCGCGATGTCGTTGGTCTTGGTCGCCACCTCCTTCACCAGCTGCGCGCCGAGGTTCTCGTACGGGTCCTCGATCTCGACCTCGCGGGCGATCGTGACACCGTCGTTGGTGATGGTGGGGGCGCCGAACTTCTTGTCGATGACGACGTTGCGGCCCTTGGGGCCGATCGTCACCTTGACCGTGTCGGCCAGCTTGTTGACGCCGCGCTCGAGGGCGCGACGGGCGTCCTCGTCGAACTTCAGGATCTTCGCCATGGGAGCGGTTCAGCCCTCTCGGAAAACGTGGGTGAAACGAACTGCGCCCCGGCCGCCCGGCTTCATAAGGACGCGGGAACCCGGGGCGCAGCTCACAAGCAAAAGCTTGAGATGAATTACTTCTCGATGATCGCGAGCACGTCGCGGGCCGAGAGGACGAGGTACTCCTCGCCGTTGTACTTCACCTCGGTGCCGCCGTACTTGCTGTACAGCACGATGTCGCCGACGGAAACGTCGAGCGGAAGACGGTTACCGTCCTCGAAGCGACCCGGGCCCACGGCGAGGACGACGCCCTCCTGGGGCTTCTCCTTCGCGGTGTCCGGGATGACCAGGCCAGAGGCCGTGGTCTGCTCGGCGTCGAGCGGCTGGACCACAATGCGGTCCTCGAGCGGCTTGATGGCAACCTTGGAGCTGGCGGTCGTCACGATCCGACCTCCCCCTTCGGAGATCTCACGGGGTTAACTGTCTGAGGTGGCGACCAGGTCGATCCGTCGTCGCGGGTGCCGGACCTGCCCGTCGCTATTGGCACTCTCCAGGGGGGAGTGCCAGACCCGAGACTATGACCGCGATTAGCACTCGGTCAAGCGGACTGCTAATCGCGTCCCTACATCGGTCCGCCCCGCACGGCTCAGAGGTAGTCCTCCAGCCTCCCCACCCTCAACCCCGCCCCCTCGATCTCCCGCAGCAGCCGGGTCGTCCGCTCCACGAGCGTGAGACCCGTGGTCTCCGTCGACGGCAGGGAGACGATGTCGCCGGGGAGCAGGCGGTGCGGGCCGGTGCCGTAGGTCAGGCGGGCGCCCTCCATCGCCGCCCGCCACAGGACGACCGCGCCGACGCCGCAGTCCGCCGCGGCGCGCAGGGTCGTGGTGTCGTACGTCCCGTAGGGCGGGCGGAAGAGGCGGGGGCGCAGGCCGAAGCGGGAGCCGAGTTTGTCCTGCTGGCCGCAGATCTCGTGGCGCTGGCCGGCGTACGGCAGGCCGCGCAGGGCGGTGTGGTCGAGGGTGTGGTTCTGAATGGAGGCGCCGACCGACTGGAGGCGGGCGAAGTGGCCGTACCCCGGCCCGACGACGCTGTCCGTGAGGAACATGCTGACCGGCAGCCGCCGTTCCCGTACGAGCGCGACGAAGCGCGGGTCCTGCTCGACGCCGTCGTCGTACGTCAGGAAGACCACCTTGTCGGAGGTGCGGACGCGTTGCACCACCGGCACCTCGGGCCCGGACCGTACCCCCTTCGCGCCGTACGTCACCGCCTTCTTGCCCAGCCGTTCGATGGGGTCGACGGACTGGGCGCAGCCGGCGAGGAGCAGGGCCGCCAGCGCCGCGGCCACAGCGGCTGTCGAGGCCCTCACAAGTAGTCCTCCAGCCGTGCCACCGCGTACCCCTCGGCCGTGATCTTGTTCAGAAAGCGCCTGACCATGTCCGGCATCGTGCCCTTCCACTCCTGCCGGCCGCGGAAGTGACTCAGCACGATGTCGCCCGGGTGGATCTTCCGGTCCCACTCGCGGTACTCCCAGTGGTCGACGAAGACCTCCTCGTTCCAGATCGGCGCGTACTTCACCCCGCACTCCTTCGCCGCGACCAGGGTGTCCTCGTTGTAGTTGCCGAACGGCGGGCGAAACAGCAGCGGCCGCTCGCCGTAGTGCTTCTCGATGACGTCCTGCATGCCGCAGATCTCGCGCTTCTGACGGCCGTAGGACAGCCCCGGCAGATAGGGGTGGTGGAGGGTGTGGTTGTTGAGCGTCACCCCCCGGTCCTGCATCCGCTTGAAGTACCCGTAGTCCTCCTTGATCAGGAAGCCGCTGAGGAAGGCGGTGTACGGGATCTTTAGCTCGCTCATCATCCGCAGGAACACCGGGTCCTTCTCGGCGCCGTCGTCGATGGTGAGGAAGACGACCTTCTGCTTGGTGGGGATCGTGGTGAAGACGGGCGGCAGCCCCCGCTCCTCGTGACCGTCGACCTCGAAGCCCTTGCGGGTGGTGATCCGCGGCTTCTTCGCGGGCGGCGCCGGGGCGGCCAGCGGGGCCCTGTTCAGCCCCCACCGTTTCGCGACGGCCACGGAGGCGCGCAGCTTCGTGGCGTACGCGTCGAGGGCGCGCGCCGGGGGCGCCTTCAGGGGCTGCTGGCCGGGCGCGGGACGCACCTTGACGCTGTCGCCCTGTGCACAGCCGGAGGCGACCGCGGCGAGGGCGAGGACGGCGAGGGTGCCGCGCAGACTCCACAGACCACCCCGAGGGCCCGGGCCACCCCGAGGGCCCAGACCGCGCCGGGGGCCTAGACCGCGCCGGGGACCCCGCATGGCCCGGCTTTTGTCATTTTGTCCTACTGATCCCATGGCGCCGGATCTTCGCAGGCCAGGGTCCCCCCGCCCGGCCCGACACCACCACCGGCGGCGGACCGTCCACCGACTGGCTCACAATGAGGCGGTGAACGACCTCGCCCCCCTCCTCACCCCCGAGGGCCGCGCCCTCCTCGACGAAGTCCGCGGCACCGCCCCCGCCGACGAACTCGCCGTCGCCACCCGGCTGCGCCGCGACCACCCCGCCGCACTGGTGTCGGCGGCGCTCGGCCAGGCACGCCTCCGCCAGCGGGCAGCGGCGAAGTTCGGGGCCGAGGACGCGGGGCGGATGTTCTTCACCCCGAACGGCGTCGAGCAGTCGACGCGGGCGAGCGTGGCCACGTACCGGGCCGAGCGCTTCCGGGCGCTGGGGGTGCGGTCCGTCGCCGACCTGTGCTCCGGCATCGGCGGCGACGCGATCGCCCTCGCACGGGCCGGCATCAGGGTCCTGGCCGTGGACCACGACCCCCTCACCGCCGCCGCGGCCCACGCGAACGCCGAGGCGCTGGGCCTGGCCGACCTGATCGAGGTACGGAAGGCGGACGTCACGGACATCGACACATCCCCGTACGACGCGGTGTTCGTGGACCCGGCGCGACGCGGCGGCCGGGGCCGCATCTTCGACCCCGAGGCCTACTCCCCGCCCCTCTCCTGGGCCGTACAGGCGGCGACGAAGGCACCCCACGCCGCCCTGAAGATCGCCCCCGGCATCCCCCACGAGGCGATCCCGGCGGAGGCCGAGGCCGAGTGGATCTCCGACGGCGGGGACGTGAAGGAGGCGGTGCTGTGGTTCGGCACGGCCCCGGGCACCATCCGCGCGACCCTGCTCCCCGGCCCGCACACCCTCCTGGGCCGCGGCCTCCCCAACCCTCAAGTCCGCCCACTGGGCCGCTACTTGTACGAACCCGACGGCGCCGTCATCCGCGCCCACCTGGTCGCCGAAGTCACCGAGAACCTGGAGGGCGGCCTGATCGACGAGACGATCGCGTACGTGACGGCGGACGAACTGCACGTGACCCCCTACGCCACCGCCTACGAGATCACCGACCAACTCCCCTTCAACGTAAAGAAGTTGAAGGCGCTGCTACGGGAGCGTGAGGTCGGCATCCTGACCGTGAAGAAGCGGGGGTCGGCGGTGGAGCCGGAGGAACTGCGGCGGAAGGCACTGCCGAAACCGCACGGCAAGGCCGCGGTGACCGTCTTCCTCACCCGCGTCGCCGGCGCCCCCACCATGCTGCTCGGTCAGCCCGCCTGAGCCTCCCGCGCGCGGCGGAGCAGCAGTTCCCGCTCGCGTTCGTTGCGGGCGAGGGCGGCGGCCCGTTCGAACTCGGCCGCCGCCTCCGTCGTACGCCCGAGGCGGGCCAGCAGATCACCACGGACGCTGGGCAGCAGGTGGTAGCCGGACAGGTGGGGTGCCAGGTCGTCGACGATCCCCAAGGCTGCTCCCGGACCCTCGGCCATCGACACCGCGACCGCGCGGTTGAGCTCGACGACCGGGGACGGGGCGCGGGCGGCGAGCAGGCCGTACAGGGTCGCGATGGTGGCCCAGTCGGTCTCCTCGTACGAGTACGCGTGCGCATGGCAGGCGGCGATGGTGGCCTGGAGGACGTACGGGCCCGGCGCGCCGCTCGCGGTGGCTTCGGCGCGCGCGAGGGCGGTGACCCCGCGGGCGATGAGCATGCGGTTCCAGCGGCGGCGGTTCTGGTCCTTGAGGAGGACGGGCTCGCCGTCCGGCCCGGTGCGGGCGGCGGTACGCGACGCCTGGAACTCCAACAGCGCAGCGAGACCGTGCACTTCGGGCTCCTTCGGCATCAGCCCGGCCAGCACCCGGGCCAGCCGCAGCGCGTCCTCGCACAGCCCAGGGCGCAGCCAGTCGTCGCCCGCGGTGGCCGCGTACCCCTCGTTGAAGACGAGGTAGATGACATCGAGGACGTCGGCGAGGCGGGCCTCACGCTCGGGTCCGTACGGCACCTCGAAGGCGACGTTCTTCGTGGCGAGGGTGCGCTTGGCGCGGACGATCCGCTGGGCGATGGTCGCCTCGGGGACGAGGAAGGCGCGGGCGATCTCGACCGTCGTGAGCCCGCCGAGCAGCCGAAGAGTGAGCGCGACACGGGCCTCTGCGGACAGCACCGGGTGGCAGGTGGTGAAGACGAGCCGCAGCAGGTCGTCGTCGATGTCGTCAGGGTCGGCGGGTTCGTCGAACGGGACCGTCTCCGGGATCTCCCGCCCGATCTCCTGGAGCTTGCGGGCGTAGTTCTCCCGACGCCGGACCAGGTCGACGGCACGACGCCGGGCGGCAGTCATGAGCCAGGCGCCCGGGTTGTCGGGGACACCATCCCGCGGCCACTGCTCCAGGGCGGCGACGAGGGCGTCCTGGGCGAGCTCCTCGGCGATACCGACGTCACGGACGACGCGGGTGACGGCGGCGACGATGCGGGGGGACTCGATGCGGAAGACGGTCTCGATGGCGCGGCGTACGTCGGTGTCGCCGGGGGGCTGTGACTGTGGGCTCACAACCCCCCATGCAACACCCGTGGACGCCCCGGGCCAAGGCAGGCTCAGCCCTCCGCGATCTCCCGCACCTCGCAGGTGACCGTCCAGTACTCCTCGTGGACCTGGAGGAACCGCTTGGTCCACTCCAGGGCCTCGGCCTTGTCCTTGCACTGCATGAGCGCGTACCCGCCGACGACCTCCTTGGCCTCGGTGAAGGGACCGTCGGTGACGGAGATCTTCCCGCCCTCCCAGTGCACGCGGGTGCCCTGCGAGGACGGCGTCAGACCGGCGGTGTCGAGCATGACACCGGCCTTGGTGATCTCCTCGATCAGCGCGCCCATCCGTTCCATCAGCTCGGGGCTGGGGCCTTCGGCGGGGGCGTTGGACTCGTCGATCTGCACGAGGGAGAGGAAGCGGGGCATCGGTGGCTCCTTGGGTCGGGGGCCGGTTCCTTTCCGGCCTCTCAACCATGCGTCGATCGGGAGAGGGCTGGATCGACACGCTCGCCGAAATTCTCCGAAGATTTTTTTGCCGGGCTGTTTCCGCAGGTCAGCCAGATCTAGTTCAGTTCAGAACCGAACGCCGCCTTCGCATACGGCGCCCCCACCGTCCGCGCCCCGAACACGAACCCCGCATCCGTCACCACCCCCGTCGCCCGCCCCCGCAGCGACCACACCGCCCCCGCCCGGGAGTTCTCCCCGACCGCCGACGCCGCCAGGTCCGCGTGGCCGTTCCCGTTGATGTCCAGGAGGCGGACCGTGCTGCCGAAATCGTCCCCCGGCTCCGCCGTCCCCGGCACCCCGGCCGTGTCCTGCGTGAGCGCCTGGGACCCGGCCCCGGTCAGACCGGTCTCCGTGCCGTAGAGGATCTCGACGATGCCCGCCCCGTCGTCGTACCCGATCTCCTCGCCCGGCACGCCCACCGCCAGGTCGTCGCGGCCGTCGCCGTTGATGTCACCGGCCGAGAGCGAGGCGCCGAAGATATCGACGTCCTCGTACGCCCCCGGCACCCCGGGGGTGTCCTGGGTGTAGCGATGCCAACTCCCGCGCGGCGCCAGGCCCGACGCCGAGCCCGCCGCCACCGTCACCGAGGAGTCCGGCTCGTTGCCGACCGCCAGGTCCTGGTAGCCGTCGCCGTCGAAGTCGCCGAAGGCCACGCCGCCGCCCCCGCCAGGGAACGTCCCGTGGGCCGCGGGGACGAGGCCCGTGGGCGAACCGGCGTAGAAGAGGGTGCAGTCGCCGCCGTCGCCGCAGTACGCCTTCAGCGCCAGCTCGTCGCGGCCGTCGGCGTTCACGTCGCCCGTCGCGCCGTCCCACACGTCGACGTACTGCAATTCCTCCGGATCGAGTTCCCGCGTACCGGCCGGCTTGCCGGCGCGCGTCAGCGGGCCCGTCCACACCGCCCCCGTCGTGCCGAGCGGGTCGTCACCCGGGGAGCGGCCGCCCCTGAACAGGGCCAGGTCCAGCTTGCCGTCGCCGTCGAAGTCGCCGGCCTGGGTGGTCGACGCGGGCAGGGACGTACCGCCTGCCGGACCGCCCTTCGCTCCCCACACCACGACGGCCGAGCGGGTGGCGGAGACGTGGCCGACGACCAGGTCCGCCCTGCCGTCGCCGTCCAGGTCGCCCTTGGTCAGCTGGATGCCGAACTTCTCGCCCTTGGCGGGGTTGCCGGGGATGCCGGCGGTGGCGCGGCTGATGATCGTCCGCCGGTCCGCCGACAGACCGTGCGGGCCGCCGTACATGACGACGACGTAGCCCGCGTCCTTCAGTCCGCCCACCGTGGCCCCGGGGGCGCCGACCGCGAGGTCCTGGTAGCCGTCACCGTCGAAGTCGTCACGGACGGGGGCCGGGATCGCGGCCTCGGCGGTGGGGGGCAAGGCGCCCAGCGCGAGGAGGCCGGCCGCCAGCGGCACCGCCCAAAGGCCGTATGCGGGGAGGGAGAACATGGGGCGACCTCTCATCACGGTGACTCGGTCACCGCACAAGACCCCCTGCCGTGCGCCAGGGTTGTACGCCCCTCAGCGCAGCGACTTCCACAGCCTGCTCGCCGCGGGCTCCTGCGCCACCACCCGGTTGTGGTTCGAGGGTGCCGGGACGACCGGCATCATCACCGTCTTCACCTGGTCCGCCGACAGGCCCTTCAGGCTCTGGCCGAGGCTCATCAGCTCGGTGAGGGAGTCGAGGCCGGTGTCGGTGGTGAGGCTGCCGGTGAGCGCGTCGGCGACCGAGTAGAGCTTGGTGGGCGAGGTGAGCAGGTTCGTCGAGGCGATCTGTTCCAGCAGGGCCTTCACCAGCTTCTGCTGGAGGCCTATGCGGCCGAGGTCGCTGCCGTCGCCGATGCCGTGCCGGGTGCGGGCGAGCCCGAGGGCCTGCTTGCCGTTCAGGTGGTGGGTGCCGGCCCCGAGGGTGAGGTGGCTGCTGGGGTCGTCGATGTCCTCGTCCGTCGTGACCGTGACGCCGCCGAGGGCGTTCACCAGCTTCGCGAAGCCGGAGAAGTCGATCTCGATGTAGTGGTCCATGCGGACGTTCGTGATCGACTCGACGGTCTTCACGGCGCACACCGGGCCGCCCACCGAGTAGGCGCTGTTGAACATCGCGCCGTACGCCACCGCCGTCGAGCCCCCGTCCTTCAGCGGGCAGGAGGGGCGGGTGACGAGCGTGTCGCGCGGGATGCTGACGACCGTCGCCTCGGAGCGGCCCGCGTCGACGTGCACGACCATCGCCGTGTCGGAGCGGGCGCCGGTGCTGTCGCCGCCGCCGAGCGCCCGGTTCTCCTTGCCGCTGCGCGAGTCGGAGCCGAGGACCAGGATGTTGAGGGCCTCGGTCGGCAACGCGCTCTCCGACGCGGAAGGCGCGGAGGGCGAGGAGGGCGAGGGCGTCACCATGACCTTCGGCGGGCGGTCGTCGCCGAGCGCCTGGTCGATGTCGACGCTCTTGATGTTGCCGTTCAGATGCCAGTACACCCAGCCGCCGGCCGCGGCTCCCGCCACCAGCACGCCCGCGAGAGTGAGGCCGGCGGCCTTCAGTATCCGCGTCCGCCGCCGGCCCGCTGGTCTGCCTTCGTCGTCTCCATTCACGGAGAGGAACGTACGTCCGAATTATTACAAGGACGCTGCACCGGTCGGCTTTCTTCGGAAAATCTCACTTTCCTCAGCTCGGCGTCAGCCAGAGAGGGGACCTCCGAAACTTTCGGTCGAACAACCGATTAGCTTCGGGCAGGGCGGCACCAGGCCGTCAAACCGCCGGAGGCGCCCCCGTGCTGCTGCGCACCACCAGACTCGTGGCCAGCTCCACCCGCGTCGCCGCCGGCGTCCCCTCCTCGCGCGCGAGGTCGAGCACCAGCTTCGCGGCGGCCTCGGCCATCTCGGTGAGCGGCTGCCGTACGGTCGTCAGCGGCGGCCCCACCCAGGGCGCGACCGGCAGATCGTCGAAGCCGACGACGCTCAGGTCCTCCGGAATGCGCAGCCCCAGCTCACGCGCGGCCTCGTACAGCCCGAGCGCCTGAAGGTCGTTCCCGGCGAAGACGGCGGTGGGCCGGTCCTCGCGGCGCAGCAGGTCCAGGCCCAGCCGGTAGCCGGCCTCGTGGTGGAAGTCGCCGGTCCTGATCAGGGCGGGGTCGACGGGCAGTCCGGCGGTCTCCAGCGCGGCCCGGTAGCCGTCGACGCGGGCGCGGCTGCACATCATCCGGGACGGGCCGCTGATGGCGCCGATCCGGGTGTGGCCGAGTTCCACCAGGTGCCGGGTGGCGGCGAGGCCGCCCTGCCAGTTGGTGGCGCCGATGGACGGCACGTCGGCGCCCGGGTCGCCGGCCGGGTCCATGACGACGAACGGGATGGAACGGCTGGTCAACAGGGCGCGCTGGGACTCGTCCAGACCGGACAGCACGAGGATGACGCCGTGCGGCCGGCGGGCGGCGACCTGGTCGGCCCAGGTCCGCCCGGGGGTGAGCCGGCCCGCGCTCTCGCTGAGCACCACGCTCAGCCCGGCGTCCCGCGCCACGTTCTCCACACCCCGGATGACCTCCATCGCCCAGGCACTCTCCAGCTCGTGGAAGACCAGGTCGATGAGGGGGGAACGGCTGGCCTCGGCCCGTCGGCGGCGATAGCCGTGGGCACGCAGCAGTTCTTCCACTCGGGTACGGGTGGCCGGGGCGACGTCGGCCCGCCCGTTGAGGACCTTCGAAACAGTCGGCGCCGAGACGCCGGCCTCACGGGCGATCTCGGCGAGCGTCGCGGTCTGCGTCGAGCGTCCTGCTGTCCGGGTTTCACCGGGCTCCGGGGGTGTCATGGCGGCGATCGTATCCCTGCACGACCTCTTGACGAACCCTTCTCACCGGCCTAGGTTCCCAAAACATTCGGATTACATATCGAAACATTCGCGAGAGACGTTCGTGCGAACCCTTCGTGAGAGGTCGTTCGACCCGACAGGAGTTTCATGACCACCGCGCCTTGGCGTGACCCCGCCCTGACCGCCGCCGCCCGCGTCGACGACCTCCTCTCCCGGATGACCCTGGAGGAGAAGACCGCCCAGCTGTACGGCGTGTGGGTGGGCGCCAGCACCGACGGGGACGGCGTCGCCCCGCTGCAACGTGAGATGACCGCCGACTACGACTGGGACGAGCTGATCACCCACGGCCTGGGCCAGCTCACCCGCCCCTTCGGCACCGCCCCCGTGGACCCGGCGCTGGGCGCGCAGGCACTGGCCCGCGCCCAGCGCCGTATCGCTCAGGCGGGCCGCTTCGGCATTCCCGCGCTCGCGCACGAGGAGTGCCTCGCCGGCTTCACCGCCTGGCAGGCGACCGCCTATCCGGTGCCGCTCGCCTGGGGCGCCGCGTTCGACCCGCCGCTGGTGGAGGAGATGGCCCGGCGCATCGGCCACGACCTGCGCGCGGTCGGCGTCCACCAGGGCCTGGCCCCCGTCCTGGATGTTGTCCGCGACCCGCGCTGGGGACGGGTCGAGGAGACCATCGGCGAGGACCCCTACCTGGTCGGCACGGTCGGCGCCGCCTATGTCCGCGGCCTGGAGTCGGCCGGCGTGGTCGCCACGCTCAAGCACTTCGCCGGGTACGCGTCCTCCGCGGGCGCCCGCAACCTGGCGCCCGTCCGAGCGGGCGTGCGCGAGTTCGCCGATGTGACGCTGCCGCCGTTCGAGCTGGCGCTGCGCGAGGGCGGGGCCCGCTCGGTGATGGCCGCCTACACCGACACCGACGGCATCCCGGCCTCCGCCGACCCGGGCCTGCTCACCGAACTCCTCCGGGAGCGCTGGGAGTTCACCGGCACGGTGGTCGCCGACTACTTCGGCGTCGGCTTCTTGCAGAGCCAGCACCGGGTCGCCGGCACCGAGGCCGAGGCGGCCCACGCGGCTCTCGCGGCGGGCCTCGACGTCGAACTGCCCACGCTGAAGTGCTACGGCAAGCCCCTGCTGGAGGCCGTGCGGGCGGGCGAGATCCCGGAGGCGCTCATCGACCGCGCCGCCCGCCGCGTCCTGATCCAGAAGTGCGAACTGGGCCTGCTGGACGAGGACTGGACCCCCGAGCCCACCGGCCGCATCGACCTCGACTCGACGGCGAACCGCGCGCTCGCCCGCCGCATCGCCGAGGAGTCGGTGGTGCTGCTGGACAACCCGGACGGCGTCCTCCCCCTCTCGCCCGACACCCGTATCGCGGTGGTCGGCCCGCGGGCGGCCGACGCCCTGGCGATGCTCGGCTGCTACTCCTTCCCGTCCCACGTCCTCACCCACCACCCCGACATCCCGATGGGCATCGAGATCCCGACCGTCCTGGAGGCGCTGCGCGCCGAACTCCCGGACGCCAAGGTGACGTTCGCCGAGGGCTGCGGGGTGGACACCCCCGACACCGGCGGCTTCGAGGAGGCGGTGGCGCGGACCGCGGAGGCCGACGTCTGCGTGGCCGTCCTCGGTGACCGCGCGGGCCTGTTCGGCCGGGGCACCTCGGGCGAGGGCTGCGACGCGACCGACCTGCGACTGCCGGGTGTGCAGGGCGAGTTGCTGGACGCGCTGGTCGCCACCGGGGTGCCCGTCGTCCTCGTTCTCCTGACCGGAAGGCCGTACGCGCTCGGCCGCTGGCACGGCCGGCTCGCCGCGTCCGTGCAGGCCTTCTTCCCGGGAGAGGAGGGCGGCCCGGCGGTGGCGGGAGTGCTGTCGGGCCGCGTCAACCCCTCCGGACGGCTGCCGGTCAGCGTCCCGCAGGAACCGGGCGGCCAGCCCTGGACCTACCTCCAGCCCCCGCTGGGCCTCGCGGGCGAGGTCAGCAACCTGGACCCGACCCCGCTGTACCCCTTCGGACACGGCCGCTCGTACACGACGTTCGCATGGGAGTCGGACGCGGCCGGGGCGGAGATCACGACCGACGGCTCGTACGACGTGAGCGTCGCCGTCCGCAACACCGGCGACCGCGAGGGCGCCGAGGTCGTCCAGCTGTACCTGCACGACCCGGTGGCCTCGGTGACCCGCCCGGACGTCCGCCTGATCGGCTACCAGCGCCTGGACCTGGCCCCCGGTGAGGCGCGACACGTGACCTTCCGCTTCCACGCCGACCACTCGGCGTTCACCGACCGCACGGGCCGCCGGATCGTCGAACCCGGCGCCCTGGAACTGCGGTTGGCCGCCTCCAGCGCGGACGTACGCCACACGACCCGGCTGACACTCACCGGCCCGGTACGGGAGCTGGGCGCCGACCGCAGGCTGCGCTGCGAGACGGAGGTGCGGGAAACAGCTTGATCACGGAGGGGTCGAACACCGGTTCCCCGTGCCAGAATCCTCCGACGCCTCAGAGGGTGGGCGACGGGGGATGCCATGAACGCACGGGGAACCGGACCCGCCCTTCGCGTGGCCGTGTTCGGCCTGACCGTCACGCTCGTGGGGTACGCCCTGCTGGCGGCGTGGCTGGCCGGGAACGCGTACGTCAACGACCGGGCACGGGATCACTTCCGCGAGCATCGCGGATACGCCTCGGGTCTCGTCCTGCGGGACGCCCCCACCCCCGGCGACGAGGTCCGAGTCCGCTGGACGGACGACCGGCTCCATTCGCACGTCCAACGCTTCGTACCCGCCGCTGAGTCGTATCCCTACTCCAGGTACATGATCTTCCCACTGGAGTACGACCCCACCGAGAAGCACCCCAGCGCCCACCCTTACGAAGAAGGGAAGTTCGGCCCCGCCCCCCTCGACGAGGACGCCCTCATCGGCTCCGCCGTCATCGCCGCGCTCGCAGCCGCCGGCCTCGTCGCCGCCTGGGCACGCCGCGGCCTGACGTTCCGGCTCGCGGCCCGCCGCCCGGGCCGCTCCATGACGGCCGACGTGCGGATCGGGACGCGCGCCCGGTCCTTCCACTGGCAGGCCGCGAGGACGCCGTGGCTCGTCCTGGACGACCGGCACTGGCAGCGCGTGATGTGGCACCCCGCGCTCGCCGAACACTGGGACGGCACCTCCGTGACGGTCCACGGCGACCGCACCGCCGTGGCGGTCCTGCCGGACGGAACCCGCCTGGTCCCGGTGGGCCGGCTGCGCCACCGGGAGCCGGCCCGCCTGACCTTCACGCACCTCCGGTCCGCCCCCGCCCACGCGTGGTGGCGGCGGGCCTGGCCGGCGACGGCGTACGGCACCGTCTTCGGCTTCGCCGCGGGTTTCTGGCTGGGCGACGGCACCCTGCTCGCCGTGGTCGGCCACACCCTCGCGTTCGCGACCCTGTCGACCGCGTTGTGGGCCCTGTACGCCCCGGAGCTCTAGAGCCGGTCCGGCCCTAACCCACCGTCTCGAACCGCCACCGATGCACGGCCCGAGTCACCAACTCCCCGCCTGGCTCAGGCAGTTCAGGGAGTACGGCATCGAACTCGGCGTCCCACCACGTGATCACCAGCACCCGGTCCTGCGGCGCCCGGAACGTCTCCCGGCGCAGCGGAGGCACCCCCAGCTCCTGTGCCCGCGCCCAGGCCAGCAGGTCCTCACCCCGGCCCTCGACGGCCCGTGCCTCCCACATCAACGCGACCGTCACGAGTAGAGGTTCTCCTTGCTGACCTCGTGGACGTGGTCGTGCCCGGGGACGTGCGGATCGGTCACCGGCAGCGAGGAGTCGGCCGACAGGTCCCAGCTGGAGGCGGGCCGGTTGCGGGCGACCATCTCGGCGCCGAGCGCGGCCACCATCGCGCCGTTGTCCGTGCACAGCTTGGGCCGCGGCACGCGCAGCCGGATGCCGGCCGCCTCGCAGCGCTCCTGGGCCAGCGCCCGCAGCCGGGAGTTGGCCGCGACCCCGCCGCCGATCATGAGGTGGTCGACGCCCTCGTCGCGACAGGCCCTCACAGCCTTCCGCGTCAGCACATCCACGACCGCCTCCTGGAAGGAGGCCGACACATCGCGCACCGGCACCTCCTCACCGGCCGCCCGCTTCGCCTCGATCCAGCGGGCGACCGCCGTCTTCAGCCCGGAGAAGGAGAAGTCGTACGCCGGGTCGCGCGGCCCGGTCAGACCGCGCGGGAAGGCGATCGCGTTGGGGTCGCCCTCCTTGGCGTACCGGTCGATGACCGGTCCGCCCGGGAAGCCGAGGTTCAGCACGCGGGCGATCTTGTCGAAGGCCTCGCCGGCCGCGTCGTCGATGGTCGCGCCGAGCGGCCGTACGTCGGTCGTGATGTCCGTGGACAGCAGGAGCGACGAGTGGCCGCCGCTCACCAGCAGGGCCATCGTCGGCTCCGGAAGCGCGCCGTGCTCCAGCTGGTCCACGCAGATGTGGGAGGCGAGATGGTTGACGCCGTAGAGGGGCTTGCCGAGGGCGTAGGCGTACGCCTTGGCCGCCGAGACGCCGACCAGCAGGGCACCGGCGAGACCGGGACCGGCGGTGACGGCGATGCCGTCGAGGTCCTTCGCCGTGACGCCCGCGTCCTTCAGCGCGCGCTCGATGGTCGGCACCATCGCCTCCAGATGGGCCCGGGAGGCGACCTCCGGCACGACCCCGCCGAAGCGCGCGTGCTCGTCGACGCTGGAGGCGACGGCGTCGGCGAGCAGGGTGGTGCCACGGACGATGCCGACGCCGGTCTCGTCGCAGGAGGTCTCGATGCCGAGGACGAGTGGTTCGTCAGCCATGGTTCTTCTCTTCACTCGCAGGGTCGATGATCAGGCGCATCACGAGGGCGTCGACGTTGCCCGGCTGGTAGTAGCCGCGGCGGAAGCCGATGGGCGCGAAACCGAAGCGCTCGTACAGCTTCTGCGCGCGGACGTTGTCCACCCGGCACTCCAGCATCACCTCGGCGCACTCGAACGCGGTGGCCGCCTGCAACAGTTCGGTCAGCAGCCGCCCGCCGAGGCCGGTGCCCCAGTGGTCGCGGGCGACGGCGATGGTCTGCACGTCGCCCAGCTCACCGGAGGAGGCGAGTCCGGCGTACCCGACGAGCCGTCCGTCCTCCTCGGCGACCAGGTACCGGCGGTTCGCCGTGGCGCCGCGCGCATGGGCCAGCTCGGACCAGAACATCCCCCGCGACCAGGCGTCCTCGGGGAAGAGGTCCCGCTCCAGCTCCAGCACCGGATCGATGTCCCACCAGCGCATCTCACGCAGTACGGGGGTCACTTGGGGGTGACCACCTTGTAGTTCTTGGGGACCTGGGCGTCGGGCCGGCGCAGGTACAGCGGCCGGGGCGCCGGCAGCTCCTCGCCCGCGGCGAGCCGCTCGGCGGCCAGCGCGGCGAGGGCGGCGGCCGACACGTGCTCGGGCGCGTAGGCGGCCGGGAAGGTGTCGGGGTAGAGCAGCGCGCCGGCGCCCACGGCGGGCACTCCGGCGACCTGCTCGGCGATGTCGGCGGGCCGGTCCACGGCGGGGTCGGTGACCCGGGTGCGGCGGTCGTCGTAGCGCGCCCAGTAGACCTCCTTGCGCCGGGCGTCGGTCGCCACGACGAAGGGGCCCTCGACGTCCGCGGCGTACGCGAGCCCGTCCAGCGTGCACACGCCGTGCACGGGGACGCCGAGCGCGAGGCCGAAGGTGTCGGCGGTCATCAGCCCGACCCGCAGCCCGGTGTAGGGGCCGGGTCCGATCCCTACGACGATGCCGGTGACGGCGTCGAGCCTGAGCCCGGCCTCGGCGAGGACCCGGTCGACGGCCGGCAGCAGCAGCTCGCCGTGCCGGCGCGCGTCCACCTGGCCAGAGGAGGCGATGACGTCCGTTCCGTCGTGCAGGGCGACGGTGACGGCGGGAGTGGCGGTATCCAGAGCGAGCAAGAGCACGCAAACAGCCTACGGCTCCCGCGCCGCGCACATCGCCGCCCCGGCGGGACACCCGCCGACTGCTAACGTCGCGAAGGATCACTGCGTACGACAATGAGGTGGACGACCGTGCCCAGCACTTCTGCCGGAATCGTCACCGGACTGACCACCGCGGCCCTCGTCGCGGTCGGTGTCCTCGCCTACCAGGCTTCGGCGACCGTGCCCGCCACGCTCGGGCGACCGCACACGGGCGCCACCCCCGAGGTCGCCGCCGCGAAGGCGCCCCGGGACACCCGTCACCCCGCCGCCCTGCCGGCCGGCTCCGGAACGGGTGAACGGGTCGTGTACTCGGTGGACGACAACCGGGTCTGGCTGGTCGCGGCGGGCGACAAGGTCACGCGGACCTTCGAGGTCACCCCCGGCACGGTCGACCCTGCGCCGGGCTCCTACTGGGTCACGTCCCGCTCGAACACGGTCACCGGCACCGACGGCACCCCCATCGAGCACGTCGTCCGCTTCGCCACCGCCGGCAACGTCACGATCGGCTTCAGCGCGGCCGTCGGCACGCCCACCGCGCCGCCCGACCCCGGCGTGAAGACGGGCGGCATCCGGGAGACCCGCCCGGACGGCAACGCGATGTGGACCTTCGCGACGATCGGCCGGAAGGTGATCGTGATCCGCTAGGCGGCTTCGCGGTGGCTTTCCCGCGGCAGCGTCTCGGGGTCCGGCAGGCGCGGTGGGGTCGAGATCGTGTGCGCCGCGGCGCAGGCCGCCAGCAGGTCGCGCATGGATACCGCGGACACCGCGCGCGGCGTCGACTCGTCTCGTTCCGTGGCCGACATGGTCGCCTCCTGAGCACCGGGGGCGGACGTGGTTAGGTAGACCTAACTACGAACTGGATACCATGTGACCACGCACAAGACGCCGAAAGCAATATCTTGCCGACGTCTTGTCGGAACGTTCACCGAAATCGGCGCCTGTCAGGCGGTGAGCAGGCTCAGGTCGGCCGCCGCCCAGCGCTCGCCGAGCCCGGTCAGCGTCACGTGCCGTACCTCGTCGGTGGTGTCGCCGACGGCCCGGTGGATCTGCACCTGGAGCCGGTCGTCCGTCAGCTCCTCGACCTTGCCCTCGCCCCACTCCACGACGATCACCGAGTCGGGCAGCGAGACGTCGAGGTCGAGGTCCTCCATCTCGTCGAGGCCGCCGCCCAGCCGGTAGGCGTCGACATGGACGAGCGGCGGACCGTCACCGAGGGACGGGTGGACACGGGCGATCACGAAGGTCGGGGACGTGACGGCGCCGCGCACGCCCAGCCCTTCGCCCAGACCCCGGGTCAGCGTCGTCTTGCCCGCGCCGAGCTCTCCGCTGAGCATCACGAGATCCCCGGCCCGCAGCAGCTTGGCCAGCTTCCGGCCCAGCTCGCGCATCTGCTCGGGGGAGGTGACGGTCAGCTCGGTCTCAGCCGGGCTGTGCGGTACTGCTTCCATAACCGCCCACCGTAGCCCCTGCCGGCACGGCGCCCGCGCGGGTGAGGAGGTCCGCGAGGCGGTCGGTGACCACTTCCGGGTGCTCCAGCATCACCAGATGCCCCGCGTCCGGCACCAGCACCAGCTCGGCGTCCGGCAGCAGCCCGGCGATGGCCTCGCTGTGCTCGCTGGGCGTGACGAGGTCCCCGATCCCGGCCAGCACGAGCACCGGGAGGTCTCTGAAGTGGGCGAGGGCCTCGGTCTTGTCGTGGTCGGTGAAGGCCGGGTAGAACTCGGCGACCACGTCGATCGGCGTGGCCTCGATCATCCGCTCGGCGAACCGAGCGACGGCCGGGTCGACGTCCCGCGACGCGAACGAGTAGCGCTTGATGATCCCGGCGAACAGGTCGGCGGTGGCCTGCCGTCCCTTCTCCACCAGGTCGGCACGCTGCCCCAGCGCCTTCAGCAGCCCCGGCAGCACGCGTCGCACCGCGTTCACACCCGCGACGGGCAACCCGAAGTTGACCTCGCCGAGCCGCCCGGAGGACGTCCCCACCAGAGCGACGGCGACGACCCGCTCCCGGATGAGCTCCGGGTACTGGTCGGCGAGCGCCATGACGGTCATCCCGCCCATGGAGTGCCCGACGAGCACGAGCGGCCCCTCGGGCGCGGCCGCGTCGATGACGGCCTTCAGATCCCGCCCGAGCTGGTCGATGTCGACCGGCACGTCGTCCTGCACCTGCCGCACCCCGCGCCCGGACCGGCCATGACTGCGCTGGTCCCAGTGCACGGTCCGCACGACACCCCGCAGCGCGGCCCGCTGGAAGTGCCAGGAGTCCTGGCTCAGGCAGTAGCCGTGGCTGAAGACGACGGTGACGGGCAGCGGCGCCTTCCGGCCGAACAGCCGCCGCCGACGCGGCGCGGACCCACCCTCCGGCTCCACGTCGTCGACCTCGTAGTACAACTCCGTGCCGTCGTCGGCGTACGCCTTGCCGGGCATCCCGCGCAGCGCGCCGTACGGCCCCGCCGAGTCCAGGGCGAGCCGCGCCTTCTTGCGCATCCCGCGTCCGACGGTCATCCGCTCCAGGGCGACACCGGCCGCGGCCCCCGCCGCGACCACCCCTATCGCGGCCCCGGCGAGCCCGGTCGCCCGGCGCCAGTTGCCGGCCGCCGCGGTGGCGGAGGCGACGGCCAGGGCGGCCTCCGCACTGCTCTCGCTCACGTACCGCTCCTCTTCACCGGGCCACCGGACTGGTGTGCACTGCTGGGCGCTTACCCAACTGGTCCGTCATTCACCTAAGAGAACTCACACGTAAAGAACGCACATCGAAAAGAACTCAAACGGTCGCATGGACATAGACGCGCGGAACGCGCGATCCGATCCGCGTGACGATCTCGTACGCGATGGTCCCCGCCGCCTGCGCCCAGTCCTCGGCGGTGGGCTCGCCGCGGTCGCCGGGCCCGAAGAGTACGGCCTCACTGCCTACGTCCGGCTCGTCGCCCCCCAGATCGACGACGAACTGGTCCATGGCCACCCGCCCGGCCACCGTCCGCCACTTCCCGCCGACCAGCACCGGGCCGGTGCCCGAGGCGTGCCGCGGAATGCCGTCCGCGTACCCGACCGGGATGAGGCCGAGGGTGGTCTCGCCCGGGGTGATGTAGTGATGCCCGTAACTGACGCCGTGGCCGCCCGGCACCCGCTTGACCAGCGCCACGGACGCGGAGAGCGTCATCACCGGCCGCAGTCCGAGGTCGGCCGGGCTGCCGATCTCGGGGCTGGGCGAGATGCCGTAGACGGCGACACCGGTGCGCACCAGGTCGAAGTGGGCCTCGGGAAGGGTCAGCGTGGCGGGCGAGTTGGCGATGTGCCGCACCTCGGGGCGGACGCCGGCCCGCTCGGCGTCCGCGAGCATCTCCCGGAACGTCGAGAGCTGGGCGGCGATGGAGGGATGCCCGGGTTCGTCGGCGCAGGCGAAGTGCGACCAGAGCCCGGTGATCCGGACGACCCCGTCGGCCTCGGCACGCAGGGCCTCGGCCACCAGCTCGGCCCAGTCGGCACCCGGCTGACAGCCGTTGCGCCCGAGCCCGGTGTCGCCCTTGAGCTGCACCCGCGCGGTCTTCCCCACCGCACGGGCTGCGTCGACGACCTCCCGCAGCGCCCACATCCCGCTCACGGACACGTCGAGCTCCGCCTCGACGGCTTCCCGCCAGGGCCCGCCGGGGGTCCAGAGCCAGCACATGATCCGTACGCCGTCGATCCCGGCGGCGCGCAGCGCGAGGGCTTCCTCGGGCGTGGCGGTACCCAGCCACTGAGCCCCCGCCTCGACGGCCGCGCGGGCACAGGGCACCGCCCCGTGGCCGTACGCGTCGGACTTGACCACGGCCATCAGGGCCGCGCCCGGCGCGAGGGCGCGCAGGGTCCGCACGTTGGCCCGCAGGGCGGCCAGATCGATCTCGGCGCGGGCGCGCAGGGGCGCGCTCGGCTGGGCAGCTGTCTCACTCATGGCGCCCCCAGTGTCTCAGAGGGTTCGGACACCCCTTCGTACGCGTAGGGCCTGCCCGGCGGATCATGCCGCGGACGCGGGGTCACCGGCATCACATAAGAACCGCTGCTTTCCCGCGACCTGCTCCGCCGGACAGGCCCTACGTCCCGGACCGCCGCCCCCACACGAACACCCGGTCGCCGGTCTTCAGCACGCCCCACAGTTTCCGGGCGTCACCGAGGCGCAGGTTGACGCAGCCCATGGAGCCGACGGTGGTGAAGATGGAGCCGTAGACGGCGTGGAAGGCCTGTCCGCCGTCGAAGAACTGCGCGTAGGGCATGGGCTGGTGGTACAGCGTCGAGACGTGGTTCTTGTGCTTCCAGTAGATCTTGTGCCAGCCGGCCCGGGTCGGGTACGCGGTGCGCCCGCTCCGCATGGGCACGGGCCCGTAGACGACCTTCTTCCCCTTCTGCACCCAGGTGATCTGCCGGGTGAGATCGACGCAGGCGACGCGGTAGGAGCGCACCGGGCACTTCTTGGCGGCGTTGGGGTTCTTCCGGGCCGACAGGTACTGCATCCGAGCCCAGGTCACGGGGCCCGCGAACCCGATGGCGGGCGTGATCTTCTGCTTCTTCTGGAAAGCGCGGATGGCCTTGCAGTCGGCGGTCGACTGCTTGCCGTCCACCTTCCGCTTCAGCCATTTCTCCACCTGCCGCTGAAAGGGCCCGGTCGACTTCGTGCACGCCACGCGCGCGACGGCGTCCCGGAGCGGCACGTACTCGACCAGGTCGTACGCCCCCACGGCGGCGTCGGCGGGCTCGACCGCGTCCTCGACGGCACTGGGCGTGTACACCTTGGGCGCCAGCACCTGATCCGGCGTATCGATCTGCCAGGGCTGATACACCCCCGGCACCAGCTCGGCCTCGGGCCCGGCAGCGGGGGGCGGCGGCTCGGCGACGGCGACACCGACGGGCAGGAGGGCGGCGGCGACGATCGTCACGGCCAGGCTTCGGTAGGCGATATGTCTGCTGATCATGCGATCAGAGAAACGTGCGCGGGGGTGGTGGCGGGGGTGCCGCGCGGCGGGGTCACTCATATTCAGGAGCGGCGGGCATCCCCCATCAACCCGCAGCGGGCGCCCTTGCCCCGCCTGCGCCTCTGCCCCTGCTCCCTACCCCCTCACATCCCGCCAAGCCTCCCCCACCGCCCCTGCCACATCCCCCGCCCCCACCGGCCCCCCGTCCGACGCGAACCGTCCGGCCAGCCCATGCAGATACGCCCCCACGCTCCCCGCGTCCAGCGCGGAGAGCCCCGCCGCCAGCAGCGACCCCGTCAGCCCCGACAGCACGTCCCCGCTGCCCGCCGTGGCCAGCCACCCCGTCCCGGTCGGATTCACCCGCACCGCTCCACCGCCGGAGTCGGCGACCAACGTGGTCGACCCCTTCAGCAGCACGGTCGCCCCGTACCGCCCCGCCAGCTCCCGCACGGACTCCAGCCGAGCCCCCTCGACCTCCTCCCGGGCGACCCCCAACAGCGCCGCCGCCTCCCCCGCGTGAGGAGTCATCAGCGTCGGCGCGCCGCGCCCCCGCACCGCGTCCCGGTCCGCCAGCCGCAGCCCGTCCGCGTCGATCAGCACCGGCACCTCCGCCTCCAGCACCTCCGCCACGGACGCCGCGTCGTCCCCCGCCCCGGGCCCGACCACCCACGCCTGCACCCGCCCGGCCTTCGCCGGCCCCTGGTCCGACACGAGCGTCTCGGGAAACCGTGCGATGACCGCGTCCCCGGCCGGCCCGACGTACCGCACGGCCCCCGCCCCGCCCCGCAGGGCTCCCGCGACGGCCAGCACCGCCGCGCCCGGATACCGGGCGGACCCGGCGGCGATCCCGACGACCCCCCGCCGGTACTTGTCGCTCTCGGCCCCCGGCACCGGCAGCAGCCCGGCGACATCCGCGTGCTGCAAGGCCTCGATCTCCGCCTCGCCGGGCAGGGACAACCCGATGTCCACCAGCCGCACCACCCCGGCGTACTCCCGCGCCGGATCGATCAGCAGCCCCGGCTTGTGCGTCCCGAAGGTGACGGTCAGATCGGCCCGTACCGCCTCCCCGCGCACCTGCCCGCTGTCCGCGTCGACCCCGCTGGGCAGATCGACGGCGACGACGGCGGCCCGCGACCGCTCGACGACGGCGACCAGCGCCGCCGCGTCCGCCCGCAGCCCGCCCTTGCCCCCGATCCCGACGATGCCGTCGAGCACGAGATCGGCCCGCAGGATCACCTGCTCCGCGCGACCCGCCGGCACCACGGAACCGCCCGCCCGCCGCAACGCCGCAAGCCCGCCCGCGTGAGCCCGCTCCGGATCGAGGAGTACGGCGCTCACCCCCGCCCCGCGCCGCGCGAGCCGCGCCCCGGCGTACAGGGCGTCGCCCCCGTTGTCCCCGCTCCCGACCAGCAGCACCACCCGGCTGCCGTACACCCGCCCCAGCAAGTCCGCGCAGGCGGCGGCCAGTCCGGCCACCGCCCGCTGCATGAGCGTTCCCTCCGGCAACCGAGCCATCAGCTCCCGCTCGGCTGCCCTGACCGTCTCCACGCTGTACGCAGTACGCATGGGGTCGAGTCTCCCCGGACTAGGGCCTGTCCTACCCCTCCGCCACCACCACAGCGGAGGCCACACCCGCGTCATGGCTGAGCGACACGTGCCAGGACCGCACCCCGAGCGCCGCGGCCCGGGCCGCCACGGTCCCCGTCACCCGCAACCGCGGCTGCCCGCTGTCCTCGACGTACACCTCGGCGTCGGTCCAGTGCAGCCCGGCCGGCGCGCCGAGCGCCTTGGCGAGCGCCTCCTTGGCCGCGAAGCGGGCGGCGAGGGAGGCGATCCCCCGCCGCTCACCGCTGGGCAGCAGCAACTCGCTCTCCAGGAACAGCCGTTGAGCCATCCCCGGGGTCCGCTCCAGCGCCGCCTCGAACCGCTCGATCTCCGCCACGTCGATCCCGACGCCGACAATGCTCATCTCACTCCACAGTCACCGACTTCGCCAGGTTCCGAGGCTGGTCGACCTCGTTGCCCCGAGCCGTGGCCAGCTCACACGCGAACACTTGCAAGGGAACCGTAGCGACCAGCGGCTGGAGCAGGGTCGGGGTGACCGGAATCCGGATCAGATGGTCGGCGTACGGCACCACCGCGTCGTCCCCCTCCTCCGCGATGACGATGGTCCGCGCCCCGCGCGCCCGGATCTCCTGGATGTTGGAGACGATCTTGTCGTGCAGCACCGACCGCCCGCGCGGCGACGGCACGACCACCACGACCGGCAGATCGTCCTCGATCAGCGCGATCGGCCCGTGCTTGAGCTCTCCCGCCGCGAACCCCTCGGCGTGCATGTAGGCGAGTTCCTTGAGCTTCAGGGCGCCTTCGAGGGCCACCGGATAGCCGACGTGCCGGCCCAGGAACAGCACCGTGTTCTTGTCGGCGAGCGACCGCGCCAGCGCCCGTACCGGCTCCATCGTCTCCAGGACCTTCTCCACCTCGCCGGAGATCTTCGACAGGTCCCGGACGACGGCCACGATCTCGTCGCCCCACTTGGTGCCCCGCACCTGCCCCAGATACAGGGCGACCAGGTAGCACGCCACCAGCTGGGTGAGGAACGCCTTCGTCGAGGCGACGGCGACCTCAGGACCGGCGTGCGTGTAGAGCACCGCGTCCGACTCGCGCGGGATCGTCGAGCCGTTGGTGTTGCAGATGGCCAGCACCTTGGAGCCCTGCTCGCGCGCGTGCCGCAGCGCCATCAGCGTGTCCATGGTCTCGCCGGACTGGGAGATGGCGATCACCAGCGTGCGCGGGTCCAGGATCGGGTCGCGGTAGCGGAACTCGCTGGCCAGCTCCACCTCGCAGGGGATGCGCGTCCAGTGCTCGATGGCGTACTTGGCGATCAGCCCCGCGTGGAAGGCCGTACCGCACGCCACCACCACGACCTTGTCGACCTCGCGCAGCACGCTCGTCGGGATGCGCACCTCGTCCAGCGTCAGCGAGCCGGCCGCGTCGATGCGCCCCAGCAGGGTGTCGGCGACCGCCTTCGGCTGCTCGGCGATCTCCTTGAGCATGAAGTAGTCGTAGCCGCCCTTCTCGGCGGCCGAGGCGTCCCAGTCGACGTGGTACGAGCGGACCTCGGCCGGCCGGCCGTCGAAGCCGGTCACCGTCACCCCGTCGCGGCGCAGTTCGACGACCTGGTCCTGCCCGAGTTCGATGGCGGAGCGGGTGTGCGCGATGAAGGCCGCCACGTCGGACGCGAGGAACGCCTCACCCTCCCCGACCCCCACCACGAGCGGCGAGTTGCGCCGGGCCCCGACCACCACGTCCGGCTCGTCCGCGTGCACGGCGACCAGCGTGAACGCCCCCTCCAGGCGCCGGCACACCAGCCGCATCGCCTCGGCGAGGTCCCCGGCCGAGGAGAACTCCTCGGCGAGCAGATGCGCGACGACCTCGGTGTCCGTCTCGGACGCCAGCTCGTGGCCGCGCTCGGTCAGTTCGGCCCGCAGCGCGGCGAAGTTCTCGATGATCCCGTTGTGGACGACCGCGACCCGTCCCGCGTTGTCGAGGTGCGGATGCGCGTTGGCGTCCGTCGGCCCGCCGTGCGTGGCCCAGCGGGTGTGCCCGATCCCGGTCCCGCCGGTCGGCAGCGGCCGGTCGACGAGCTCCTTCTCCAGGTTGACCAGCTTCCCGGCCTTCTTCCCGGCGGCGAGCCCGCCGTCGGCGAGGACGGCGACACCCGCCGAGTCGTACCCCCGGTACTCCAGCCGCTTCAGCCCGGCCATCACGACCTCGAGCGCCGACTGCGACCCCACGTATCCCACGATTCCACACATGCGCGGCAGCCTACGCACGCCCGACCGACCGAAAGGGCTTCCGCGTGCCCGATATCGGAAATTCCCACGGCCATACGAACGCGGGCAGCACCCGGATACGGCCACCGGCGTACGAGCCTTGGTCGAGGCGTGACGGACCCCACCCGCCATCCCGTTCAAACTCCGTTAACAATGGACTGTGATCTCTCCGGTCTCCTCGACCCCCCGGAGCGCCCACCGGAACAAGCCGGAGGCGACTCCCTACGTCGACCTCACCCGTTCCGAGTGGAGCGCGCTGCGCGACAAGACGCCCCTGCCCCTGACGGCGGAGGAGGTCGAACGGCTGCGCGGCCTCGGCGATGTCATCGACCTCGACGAGGTGCGCGACATCTACCTCCCGCTCTCCCGCCTCCTCAACCTCTACGTCGGCGCCACGGACGGCCTCAGAGGCGCCCTGAACACCTTCCTCGGCGAGACCGGCGCCCAGACCGGCACCCCGTTCGTCATAGGGGTCGCGGGCTCGGTCGCCGGCGGCAAGTCCACGGTCGCCAGGCTCCTCCAGGCCCTGCTCTCCCGCTGGCCCGAGCACCCGCGCGTCGAGCGCGTCACGACCGACGGCTTCCTGCTCCCCACCAGGGAGCTCCGGGCGCGCGGCCTGATGTCCCGCAAGGGCTTCCCGGAGTCGTACGACCGCCGGGCCCTGACCAAGTTCGTCGCCGACATCAAGGCCGGCAAGGACGAGGTCACGGCACCCGTCTACTCGCACCTCATCTACGACATCGTCCCCGACGAGAAGCTCGTGGTGCGCCGCCCGGACATCCTGATCGTCGAGGGCCTCAACGTCCTCCAGCCGGCGCTCCCCGGCAAGGACGGCCGCACCCGCGTCGGCCTCGCCGACTACTTCGACTTCAGCGTCTACATCGACGCCAACCCCGACGACGTCGAGCGCTGGTACCTCAACCGCTTCAAGAAGCTGCGCCAGACGGCCTTCCAGGACCCCAACTCGTACTTCCGCAAGTACACCCAGGTCTCCGAGGAAGAAGCCCTCGACTACGCCCGCACCCAGTGGCGGACCATCAACAAGCCGAACCTGATCGAGAACATCGCCCCCACCCGGGGCCGCGCCACCCTGGTCATCCGCAAGGGCCCGGACCACAAGGTCCGCCGCCTGAGCCTACGGAAGCTGTGAACAACTGACCGAGGCCTGTTAGAAAGGCGCCATGCTGCATCTGCGCCTGATCACGCCATCCGACAAGACCGACGACGTGGTCCGCCTGATCGAGAAGACGGTCGGCACCACGCACCTGGTCGTGATGCCGGGCGCCGCCCGCAACCCGGTCGGGGACGTGGTGATGTGCGACGTGGCCCGCGAGGCGGGCGACGAACTGATCAGCGCGCTACAGGAGTTGGACCTCGACAGGACCGGCTCGATCGCGGTCGAGAACATCGACCTGTCCCTGTCCAAGCGGGCGGACAAGGCCGAGAAGGAGGCCCCGGGAGAAGGCGCCGACGCGGTCCTCTGGGACCACCTCACCGACGCCACCCACGAGGAGTCGACGCTCTCCGTCACCTATCTCGCCTTCATCACCCTGGCCACCATGATCGCGGCCTGCGGTGTGGTCCTCGACAACGCGATCCTGATCGTCGGCGCGATGGCGGTCGGCCCGGAGTTCGGCCCCCTGGCCGCCTTCAGCACCTCCATCGTCCAACGCCATCCCCGCCTGGCGCTGCGCTCGATGATCGCCCTGCTGGTGGGGTTCGCGGTGGCGATGGCGGTGACGGTGGGCTTCAGCTTCTTCATGGACGCCGTGCACCTCTTCAGCGAGGAGCAGCTGGACGCGCCGCGCCCCAACACCAACTTCATCTACCGGCCGGACTGGTTCTCGTTCGTGGTGGCGGTCCTGGCCGGCTGCGCGGGCACCCTGTCCCTCACCTCGGCCAAGTCTGGTGCCCTGGTGGGCGTGGCCATCTCGGTGACGACGGTCCCGGCAGCGGCGAACGCGGCGGTGGCCTTCAGCTACAGCGAGTACAAGCAGGCATGGGGCTCGACGGAGCAACTCCTGCTGAATTTGCTGGGGATCGTCCTGGCCGGAACTCTGACCCTGCTCCTCCAGAAGTGGCTCTGGTCTTCACAACGCCAGAGGGACAGCGCCGCCTAGGGGCGCGGGGAACTGCGCGCCCAGCCACGAAACACCCGCAGCCCGCACTGCACAGAACCCCCCACCCCGAACCCGGAACAGCCCTACCCCAGCGCCGACTTCACCGCATCAGCAAGCCGCCCGGCAACAGACCGAGCCTGATCAATATCCGCGGCCTCAACCATCACCCGAACCAACGGCTCGGTCCCGGACGGCCGCAACAACACCCGCCCGGTCGAACCGAGTTCCCGCTCAGCCTCGGAAACGGCAGCCGCGAGCTCCGCCGAGTTCCCGACCCGGGACCGGTCCACGTCCGGCACATTGATGAGCACCTGAGGCAACCGCTCCATCACAGCGGCAAGCTCCCGCAGCGACCGCCCGGTCTCCGCGACCCGCGCCGCCAGCATGAGCCCGGTCAGCGTCCCGTCCCCGGTCGTGGCGTGATCCAAAATGATCACATGCCCGGACTGCTCGCCCCCGAGCGCGTACCCGTGCTCCTTCATGGCCTCCAGCACATACCGGTCCCCCACACCGGTCTGCACCAGCGTCAGCCCCTCCCGCTCAAGCGCCAGCTTGAACCCGAGGTTGGACATGACGGTCGCGACAACGGTGTCGGCCCGAAGCGCGGAGCGCTCCCGCATGGCCAGCGCGAGGACGGCCATGATCTGGTCCCCGTCGACTTCCTCACCGGTGTGGTCGACGGCGAGGCACCGGTCCGCGTCCCCGTCGTGCGCGATGCCGAAGTCGGCCCCGTGCTCGACGACCGCCGCCTTCAGCAGCCCGAGGTGCGTGGACCCGCAGCCGTCGTTGATGTTGAGCCCGTCCGGGTCGGCCCCGATCGTGATGATCTCGGCACCGGCCCGCGAGAACGCCTCCGGCGACACCCGCGCCGCGGCACCGTGGGCCTCGTCGAGGACGATCTTCAGCCCGTCGAGGCGGTTCGGCAGGACGGCGATCAGATGGGCGACGTACTGGTCGAAGCCCTCCAGATACTCCCGCACCCGTCCGACCCCCGCGCCGGTCGGCCGCTCCCACGGCTCGCCGTGCCGGTGGGCCTCGTAGACCGCCTCGATCCGCTCCTCCAGCTCGTCGTCGAGCTTGTGCCCGCCGCGGGCGAGGAACTTGACGCCGTTGTCGGGCATCGCGTTGTGGCTGGCGGAGAGCATGACGCCGAGGTCGGCACCGAGGACGCCGGTGAGATAGGCGACGGCCGGGGTCGGCAGCACACCGACCTTCAGGACGTCGACGCCGGCGCTCGCCAGGCCCGCCACCACGGCGGCCTCCAGGAACTCCCCGGACGCACGCGGGTCCCGTCCGACCACCGCCGTCGGCCGGTGGCCCTCGAAGGTACCCGCCTCGGCCAGCACGTGGGCCGCCGCGACGGACAGACCGAGCGCCATCTCGGCGGTCAGGTCCGCGTTGGCGACGCCGCGCACGCCGTCCGTGCCGAAGAGTCGTCCCACTTGTCCTCCTGATGAAGCGTGATGAAGCTGATGAAGCGTCATTTTCGAGATCACCGTCGGAGATCACCCAGGTTCACCCGATCACACAAGCCTTTGAGCGTCTTGTGCCGTTATACGCCCACGACTGTGATAAACGAACGCCCCGACGGCACTGTGGCGTGCCGCCGGGGCGTTCGGACGTACTGCGTACTGCGAACGTATGCGAGTACGGGCTGCAGGCAGCGAAGCTTAACGCTTGCTGTACTGCGGAGCCTTGCGGGCCTTCTTGAGACCGGCCTTCTTGCGCTCGACCGCACGGTCGTCGCGGCGGAGGAAGCCGGCCTTCTTGAGCGGGCCGCGGTTGTTGTCGACGTCGGCCTCGTTCAGCGCGCGGGCGACACCGAGACGGAGCGCACCGGCCTGACCGGAGACACCGCCACCCGCGATGCGGGCGATGACGTCGTAGCGGCCCTCGAGCTCGAGCACCTTGAAGGGCTCGTTGACTTCCTGCTGGTGCACCTTGTTCGGGAAGTAGTCCTCGAGGGTGCGACCGTTGATCTTCCACTTGCCGGTGCCCGGGACGATCCGGACGCGGGCGATGGCGTTCTTGCGACGGCCCAGGCCGGCGGCCGGCTGCGGGTCGCCGAAGCGGGACGCGAGCGACTCGGAGGTGTACTCGCCCTCGACGGGGACGTCCGACTCGGTGGTGTAGCTGTCGATGTCGACCAGCTCGGTCTCTTCGACCGGCTGCTCAGCGGTGGTCTCGGCCACGATGCTCCTCAGATTTCTTTTCTGTCTTAGGGGGTGGCCGGAACTACTGCGCGACCTGGGTGATCTCGAACGGCACCGGCTGCTGGGCAGCGTGCGGGTGCTGGTCGCCCGAGTAGACCTTCAGCTTCGAGAGCATCTGACGGCCCAGGGAGTTCTTGGGAACCATGCCCTTGATGGCCTTCTCGACGGCCTTCTCCGGGTTGTCACGGAGCAGGTCGTCGTAGCGGACCGAACGCAGACCGCCCGGGTAGCCGGAGTGGCGGTACGCCAGCTTCTGGGTCCGCTTGTTGCCGGACAGGTGCACCTTGTCGGCGTTGATGATGATGACGAAGTCGCCCATGTCCATGTGCGGGGCATAGGTCGGCTTGTGCTTGCCGCGGAGGAGGTTCGCGGCGGTGGTGGCGAGACGGCCCAGGACGACGTCCTGAGCGTCAATGACGTGCCACTGGCGAGTCACATCGCCGGGCTTAGGGCTGTACGTACGCACTTCTCAGCCTTCTTCTTCAGGGATGGGTGCTGACACAAGGCATCCTTGAAGCGATCGTGCAGCTGGGGACGACAGAAGCCGGGAACACTGTGCCCGTATGCCGCCCACTGGTAACTGCTCCAGGGAACCTACGTAAGGGCTTCTGGCGTAAGTACGACCTAGCCAATACGCATAACAAACTGGAAGGGTACTAGCGGTACCCCGGACGGGTCAAAACGAGCGACCCCGGCGGCCCCACGCGTCCCCCCTCTATGATGCGCCCCATGAGCTTTGGGCAGCAGGGGGGACCCCCGTCCCAGTGGGATCCCTGGAAACCGAATTCCCAGCAGCCGTGGAACGGCGGCAACGACGGCCCGACCCCGGACTGGGCGGCCCTCGCCGAGGCATCGGAGACCCGCAACAAGCGGCGCAAGGTGCTGTTCATCGTGGGGGGCGCCCTCGCCACCGCGGCGATAGGCACCGCCGTCGCCATGGCCGTGGTCTCCGCCAACGGCGGCGACGACGAGGCGTCCACCACGTCCTCGCTGCCCGCGACGGCGGACATCCCGAGCCAGTCCGCGACGGACCCGTCCTTCGCCCCGACCAGCGCCCCGCCGCCGCTGGACCCGAAGGACTTCATCTCCAGCAGGACCAAGGACACGGCCCCGCTCAGCGCGGAGATCCTCTTCCCCGGCACGCAGCTGACCATGGGCGAGACGGTCTACAAGAAGGGCGCCACGGCCGACACCAAGAAGTGCGCCTCGGCCGCCAACGCCAACGGCACCCTCGGCAAGGTCCTCACCGCCAACGGCTGCACCAGCGTGATGCGGGTGTCGTACATGAAGGACGGCGTCGCCGTGACGGTCGGCGTGGCCGTCTTCAACACCGAGGACGAGGCGAGGAAGGCCAAGGGCCAGGCCGACGACAAGAGCGTCATCGCCTCCCTGTCGGGGGACGGGATCAAGCCGTTCTGCAACGCCGCCGTGTGCCGCACGACGACCAATTCCTACGGCCGCTACGCCTACTTCACCACCGCCGGTTTCCTCAACGGCAAGGACGTCACGACCAAGAGCACCCAGGTGGAGAAGACCGGCAACGACCTGGCCGAGTTCACCTTCCGCCAGATCCGCCGCCGCGGCGAGGCCCAGGCCTCCGCGGCGGCGAACCAGTAGGCGCTAGCGAGTCTCCCAAGAGGTCTCCAAAGAGGCCTCCCAGGGGACGTTCAGCACCGGCTCGGCGGCCGAGATCCCGCCCCGCGCGACCGGCGCGGGGTGTTCCGGCCGCCGGGCCACGGCCTTGAAGACCCACGTGCGGTACGACCAGAAGCGGAACAGCGTCGCGACACCGATGCCGAAGAACTTGCAGACGTTCGTCGCGAGCGTGCTGTCCAGGCCGAGGCCGTACGTGGTGACGTAGAGCACCCCGTTCTCGATGACCAGCCCGATCGCGCTGAAGACGAGGAAGAGCCCCATCTCCGTGCGCCGGCGCATCCGCGTCTCCTGGTCGCGGTCCCGGTAGGTGAAGTACCGCAGGCCCAGGTAGTTGGTCAGGATGGCGACGGCCGTCGCCAGGACGCCCGCCCGCACCGGCGGCCATCCGAGGACGCCCGTGATGACGTTGAAGACCCCGAGGTTGACCACGAAGCCCGAGGCCCCCACCAGGCCGAACTTGGCCACCTCGCGGTACAGCTTGCCGAACCGCGAGGGAATCGCGTGCCGTCCGCTCATGATCCCCGCTCAGCCCCGCCGGTTGCGCATCCGCAGCCGCAGCGGCACCAGGGCCGACTCGATCTGCGTGGACAGGTTCATCTTGGAGACGCCCTCGGTGCGCTCCTCGAAGCGGATCGGGATCTCGACGGCGCTGTGTCCGGCCCGCACGGCCTTGAACTTCAGCTCGACCTGGAAGCTGTAGCCGGCGCTGTCCAGGGTCGCGAGGTCCACGTCACGCAGGGTGGCGGCGGACCACAGGTTGAAGCCGGCCGTGATGTCCCGGATCTTGGTGCCGAGCACGGTCCGGGCGTAGCGGTTGGCGAAGCGGGAGAGCAGCACGCGGTGCTTGCCCCACTCCTCGTCCAGCGAGCCGCCCTCGACGTACCGGCTGCCGACGACCAGGCCGACGCCGGAGGCCACGGCCGTGCCGAGCATGCGTGGGACCGCTTCCACGGGGTGGCTGCCGTCGGCGTCCATCTGGATGACGTACGCGGCCCCCTCGTCGAGCGCGGCGGTCATGCCGGCGACGTAGGCGCGGCCGAGCCCGTCCTTCTCGGTCCGGTGCAGCACGCTCATCCGGCGCCGCCCGTCCCAGTTGTACTTCTCGGCGAGCTCCTCGGCGATCCGCCCGGTGCCGTCGGGGCTGGAGTCGTCGACGATCTTCAGATGCAGCCCGTCGATCGGCAGCCCGAGCACCAGCTCGGCCATCCTCGGCAGGTTGGCTGCCTCGTTGTAGGTCGGCATCACGATGGTGACCGGGACGCCGGGGTATCTGTCGTTGCCCGTCATGTCTTTCTCTTCCCTCCCCTAGAGGCCTGGATAGTGCCTCTCCCCCACCGGGTCGCGGCCCTTCCCGCGCCCGGAATCCTTTCCTCAGGCGTGCACCTTGCGGCGCGCGGCGTCGTCCTGGTCCCCGGTGGAGTCCCCCGCCGCCCCCTTCCTGCGCTCCAGGAGCACCAGCTGGAGGGAGTCCAGCTTCCGGGTCCTCACCAGGCGGAAGTCCTTCTGGAGCGCGCTCTGCGTCGCCTTCGGCATGCCGCTGAACGGCTGTCCGTCGTAGGTCGTCGAGACCACCCACAGCCGCTTGGCCTTCGCCAGGCAGCTCCGGGGATGCGGGCACTCGGTCGCACCGAACGACGCCTGCTGCTGCGGGGTGCGGTACATCAGCACGTCCCGCGGCCGCGTGCCGGCGTCCCGGAGTTCGTAGTCCATGGCCCGGCGCTCGGACAGCACACCGCTGAAGGCGATGCCGTCGCCCTTGCGCTGCTCGTCCAGGATGATCCGGGCCGCGCCGTGGAAGTCCGGCTCGCCCAGGGCGTTGTGCCGGGTCTCGCGCAGGCCCGGCAGCGCCTGGAAGGCCAGCCCGGCGACGGCGGCCGCGGCCAGCGCCCAGCCCAGACCTCGCCGCACGGCGGCGCCGGACCCGGCCTTGGCACCGGCCACGGGACCGGCGAGCCGGCCCACGGCGACGGACGCGAGCAGCACCCACGCGGGTGCGGTGAACAGCAGATAGCGCGGCAGGAAGAGGTGCAGCTGAGCGGCGGTGGCGTAGGTCGCCACGGGCGGCAGCACGATCCAGAGCGCGAGCGGAAGGGCCCACCGGCCCGCGAAGAACAGCCCGACCACGCCGAGTGCCATGACGGGTACGGCCACCGCCCAGGACCCGAAGAGGTTCTTCGGGAAATCGATCAGGTCCTGGAACACCGGGTTGTTCCAGGCGATCTGGCCGCTCTGCCCCGAGCCCGCGATGGCCATCGGCATGACGAAGCACACGCCCAGTCCGCACGCCGCGAAGTAGGCCCAGCCGACGATCCGGTCTCCCGCCCGGCGCTTGAGCAGCACCATGGCCAGGTGCGCGGCGAGCACCGCGAGGGAGGCCAGATGGCTCCAGCCGATCAGCGGCACGGACAGCGTGTAGGCGATCCAGCCCTTGAACGAGGGCCGGTCCAGGGCCCGTGCGAGCAGCAGCGTCGACAGCAGGACCGCGGCGACGGCGAAGGCGTACGGCCGGATCTCCTGGCCGTACCGGGTGGTCAGCGGTACGACGGCGAAGGCGAGCCCGGCGGTGACGCCCACCTGCGTGGTGAACAGCCGCCGGCCGAGCAGGGCGAGCAGCCCCGCCGACGCGGCCATGGCCACGGCGCCCGGGATGCGCATCGCGGTCGGGGAGTCCCCGGCGACCGCGATCCAGATGTGCATCATCACGTAGTACGGCGTGAACACGACGTCGATCGTGCGGATCAGCTGGCTCAGATCGTGGATCGACAGGGTGGCCGCCCACCAGGTGGCGTGCTCGTCCCGCCACAGCTCGCGGTCGCCGATCCCGCGCCAGATCATGCCGAAGGCGAGCACAGTGGGTAGCAGGAACGTTACAGCGGCGGCGAGCCGGCCGCCCTTCGCATCCTCGGGCTCGTCCTCCCCGGGCTCCTGCGCGGACGGCTCCGGGTCGACGACCGGCGCGTACGCCGCGTACGGCTGATCCTGGTACGGCTGAGCCTGGTACTGCTGCCCCTCGTACTGCTGCTGGGAGGCCCCGGCGACATAGGCGTCGTACTCGGCGAACGGGTCCTGGCCCTCGGGGTATCCCCCGTTCTGGCGCGTGACCGCGTCGTGGCTCATCGCTTCACCCAAATCCGGTAGGCGTGCTCGCCGCTGCTCGTGGTGTACGGGAACACGGCCGCCAGCCGGTAGTGGGAGTTGTTCTTCAACCCCTCCTTGACCGCTGCGTACGTCCCCGGGCTGACGTCGCCGTGCATCACGATCGCGTCGAACTTTCCGTCACGGACCGCCTGCCGGAAGGCGTCGGGGCCGGTGTACTGCTTGCCGTCCTTGCCTCGGTAGTCCATGACGTAGCTGTTCTGCCACTGGGTCCAGTCGGTCTCGTCCCGCAGGTAGTAGGCGGGGACCTCCTGCTCCTCGGCGAGGTAGGTGCCCTTCTTGTCGACGACCGTGCGCAGGTAGGCGGTCATCTGCGTGGAGTCCGGGAAGCTGTACGCGCGCTGGGCCTGCACCATGCCGAACACCAGCGTCAGGACGTACAGCAGGATCCCGAGCTGCGGATGCCGGAAGTGCGGGCCGACCAGGCGGGCCATGCCGAGGCCGGCCATCGGCGCCGCGAAGAGCAGTCCGAAGCCGACGTGCTTGTAGAGCGAGATCTCGGTGTGCAGGTGGATCTGGTACGCGGGGGCCAGCAGCGCGGTCCCCGTCAGCACCAGGCCGAGCGCGGCACGCCGCCAGCGCCCCGAGGTCTCGGCGCCGAGCCACGGCATCTCGCCCATCCGCGCGCGCAGCGCGTACGCCACCGAGCCGCCGAGCGCGGCCAGGAAGACCAGCCCGCCCCACTCCGCGCTGTGCGAGAGCATCGTCGCGGCGGTGTCCGTGCCCTTGGCACGGTCGGTGGTCGTGGAGCTGATGCCGCCCAGCGGACCGGAGAGGACGTAGCCCGCCCCGAGCAGAGCCGCGATTCCCGCACCCAGCACCACGCCACGGACGAGTGCCCGGAGGCCGCGATGCCGGTGCGCGGTGATCACCGCCAGCAGCACCAGGGTCGGCAGATAGATACCGGACGCGTACTTCACCCCGAAGGCCAGGGCGGCCGGCGGCGCCGCGAGCAGCACGGCCAGGTCGTTCATCCGGTCGGTCCGCACCACCGCCCAGGCGGCCAGCGCGAGCAGGAAGATGGCGGCGGCGTCGTACGTGGCGAAGTTGCCGAGCACGATCGTCGACTGGAGCACCGAGAACAGCGCCGCGGCCCCGAGCCCGGCACGCGGGTTGAACAGGCGCCTGGTGAGCGAGTAGAGCAGCGCCGTGGCGCCCAGCATGAACAGCAGGCTGAGCAGCCGTACGCCGGTCAGGCCGAACTGGCTGTCCACGACGGCCGCGACCACCGGGTACAGCTTGGGGTGCCCGGAGAAGTAGGCGGCAAAGTCCACCGGCAGCTTGTCGCCGTGCAGCAGGTTGGCCAGTTCGTAGTGGCCGGACGCGATGTAGAGCGCCTCGTCCTGGAAGGCCGTCCCGCGCAGCCGCAGGGACAGCCCGGCCTGGATCAGCAGGATGCAGAGCAGCGCGAGCCGGCCGAGCAGCCGGCTGCGCCGGGTGTCCATCTCCCAGGCCGACTCCGCCACGGGCGGCAGCACATAGCCGGGCGTCTGCGGCACGGGCTCCGGCGCCACCGGCGCGGGGACCGGCTGCGGCGCCGGGGCGGGTGCGGTGTACGTGGCGTACGGGTCGTACGGGGCGTAGGTCTCGTACGTCTGCTGGTCGGTGTACGCGGAGATCTGGCCGTCGAACCTCCAGCTGCCGGACTCCGTCACCTCCCCGCGCACGGCCTGGCCCTGCTGCGGCTCGCCCGCGTAGAGCTGGTGCTCCTCCTGGTACTGCCAGGGATCGTGCGGCTGGGGGTACCCCTCATAGGTGTACTGCTGTTCGGTCATGGCTTCGTCACATCGAATCCGAAGCGGGCGTCCTTGGCCTGCTCCCGGAAGGTCTTCTCGGACAACGGACCGCTGTTGATGCGCCAGTCCGTCTCCTTGTCGAAGTTGAACCAGACGAACCCGATGAAGTCCTTGCGCTTCGCGGTCCCCTGGAAGAGGTCCTTGATGTCGGCCGGCTTGCGCTCGCCCGCCTGTGCCGCGGTCTCCGCGATGATGAACGGTTTCTTCGTGAAGGAGCGGATCTGCGTGACCGAGGGGCCGTAGAGCGCGTCCCAGGTCGAGGGGCCGTCCGTCGCGTAGTAGCCGATGATGCCGACCCAGTCGACGTACTCGTCGCCCGGGTAGTACGGCTTGAGCTTCACCTTCGGCATCGGGTTGACGACGTTCGGGCTCCACACCCAGATGACCTGGGTGGCGCCCTCGTCGTCGAAGAGGTCGTGGATGTGCTTGTACGCGGCGGTGAACTGCGCGGCGGTGGCCTTCTTGGTGCCCCACGGGTACCAGAAGCCGTTCATCTCGTGGGCGAAGCTGATCGCCACGGGCAGGTTCAGTTCCTTGACGGAGCGCGCGTACGTCCGGATGTACTCGTCCTCCTTGCCCGAGGCGATGTCCTTGAGATCCACGTCGAAGGGTTCCCAGGCGATGAAGGAGAGACCGCCGTAGTCCCAGGCGTTCTGGACGAGGCTCGTCTCGTAGCGGTCGCCCCAGGCGGAGTAGAACTCGATCAGGTTGGGCTTCTTGCCCGCCCGCTCGGCGAAGTCCTTGACGGCGTCCATCTTCTTGGGCGCCCCGTCGGCGGCCACCCCGAGGTACTCCTTGTCCGGCTGGAGCAGCGGACGCACGTCGTACGGCGGCTCCGGCTTCTCGGACTCGGTCGCGTCGGCCGTGGCGCCCGGCTCCTCGCCCTGTGCGCGCTCGTACTGGTTACGGCCGTCGTCGGAGAAGGTGGTGCAGCCGCTGAGCAGGGCTCCGGCGAGCAGCGCAGCGGCAATCGCCCGCACCGGCCGGATGGCACGGGCGGAGGTACTGGGGAAAGTCATACGGTCGCTTCCTGCGTTTCCCGGGCCCGCGGCTGAACGAGGACACGGCCGACGACGATGGCGTAGAAAAGGCCTGCTGACAGCATCAGGGCGAAGTCCGGCGGGTACTCCGTGAGCATCCGCCAGCCGGCGACGAGCACCCACAGCGCGGCGGTGCCACCGGTCCAGCCGACCATGCCGATCCAGTAGCGGCGCATGCCGTTCTTCTTGGCGCCCTGCGATCCGGTCGGCTTCCAGCCCATGGGGCGGCCGCGCAGCATGTCCCACACGGCGAAGACATGCGACCAGCCGTACATCATGCGCACCGCCCAGGCCTCCAGCCGGTACGGCGCCCGGTGCCACAGCGGCAGCACCAGCGTCACGTAGGCCACGCTGGGCAGCACCCACATCGCCGCCTCGGCCCGCATCAGATCCGGGCGCAGCACCAGCAGCGACAGCGGAATGACCGGCATCAGGAACGTCGCCAGCGCCGTCTGGATGTAGTAGAGGAACCCGGAGATGTAGCACAGGCGGGTCTGGAACTTCAGGTCCAGCTCCCAGAACCGCTTGCCGGTGATCAGTTCCAGCGAGCCCATGCACCAGCGGTACTGCTGGTTGTGGAAGGCGCCGGCGGTGTCCGGGCAGACGCCCGCCGACAGGGCGACCGGGACGTAGCGCAGCTTCCAGCCGAGCGCTCTGAGGTCGAAGCCGGTGTACATGTCCTCGGAGTGCTCGATGAGCGTGATGCCGCCGATCTGCGCGAGAGCCGATCGTCGGTAGACCGCGCACGAGCCGACGCAGATCGAGCCGTCCTTGGCCTCACGGGAGGTCTGCACCGAGCGGTAGAACTGCTCCTGCACGGCCCCGGCCCCGCGCTCGATCCAGTTCTGCCGGTCGGTGATGCGGAAGAACTGCGGCGACTGCACGATGCCGACACTGTCGTCCGCGTCCATGTACGGCAGCAGCTCGTCGAGCAGATCGGCGCGCGGCGCGAAGTCGGCGTCGAGGATCAGGATGTGGTCGCCGTTGGTGATGCCGAAGGCGTGGTGGAGATTGCCGGCCTTCTTGAACCAGCCGCGGTTCTCGCGCACGACGTAGTGGAAGCCGAAGTCCCGCGCCATGGCGCCGACCTCGGAGTCGGCGGCGTCGTCGAGGACGTAGACGTTGACCACGCCCCGGTAGGTGTCGGCGAGCCGGTTGACGTTGACCCAGGTGTTGTGAAGCACTTCCAGGGGTTCGCCGCACACCGGCAGGAAGACGTCGACGCTCGGGTGGACCGCGGGCCGCCACTCGCGCACCAGGGTCTTGTGCGCCCGGACGTCGAAGTCGCTGCTGAGCCCGTCGAGGTAGAGCGAGATGAGGTAGTCCGTGACGACGACGGCGAGCAGCGGCATCGTCAGCCAGAACCACGGGCTGGAAGCCGTGAACAGGAACTGACTGACGGCCAGGCACGCGAAGCTGATCAGCGAACCGACCGTCAGCACCCACAGGTGGCGGCGCGTGTACGAGTACTTCTCCGCGTCGTCCGGCGGCTGCGGCAGCAGGCCGTGGCTCTGCGTGCCCTTGCGCCGCCTTCGCTGCTGGGACGCACGCGAATCAGCGTGTATCGCACTGCTCATGAAAACAAACCCCCCGGGACCTCGCCGGCCCCGTGATCCCCACCGTGATGTTCCGGCTGCCCCACGAATGCGTTCAAACCTTAAACCGGAGCTCGAAAGCATAACCGAGTGTCTGAGGATGTGGTCATATACCTGTGTTACGTGAGGGTTTCGTCACGTGATCCGGAATCCGCCACTCACCCCACTTTGGGCGGTATGTCCAGGCCGCCTCGATGGCACCGCATACATTCCGATCGGTACAGGAGTCGTGCCAAAAAAGGTCAACTGATGGTATGAAAAGCCACTCAGTCTTCACACTTTCGTCGCGCCTGTGGGCATCTCCGGGAGCGAACACTAGGGGGAGGTCCCGTTTTGCCCGGGTTTTCCATGCCCGCACGCGGTGGCCGCCACCGCAACCGGCGCCGCAGATGGCTGGTCGGCACCGTGGCCTTGGCCACTGCCGCACTCATCGGCACGACGATCAGCCTGGTGACATCCTCGGCCCAGGCCGACCAGACCACGCAGGGCGTCGACAACCTGCGCACCAACTGGAAGCAGGACGAGGACGGCCTCTCCCCGGCCGTGGTCCAGTCGTCCGCCTTCGGACAGCTCTTCGCCACCCAGCTGGACGGACAGATCTACGCCCAGCCGCTGGTCGTCGGCGACGAGGTCGTCGCGGTCACCGAGAACAACACGATGTACGGCCTCGACCGCACCACCGGCGCGATCGAGTGGAGCAAGAACTACGGGGCGTCCTGGCCGGCCTCCGCGATCGGCTGCGGTGACCTGGTGCCCCGGATCGGGGCCACCGCGACCCCCGTCTACGACCCCGCCACCAAGGCCCTCTACTTCACCACCAAGGTCGACGACGGAACCTCCACGCACCGCCACCCGACCTGGCTGATGCACTCGGTGGACCCGGCCTCCGGAGCCGAGCTCCCGGGCTGGCCGGTCACCATCGAGGGCAGCCCCGTCAACGACCCGAGCGTCAGCTTCGACGCCTACTACCAGCAGCAGCGCCCCGGCCTGCTCCTCATGGACGGCGTCGTCTACGCGGGCTTCGGCGCCCACTGCGACGCCTGGCCGTACCGCGGCTACGTGGTCGGCGTCAGCACCACCGAGCACAGCATCACCTCGATGTGGGCCACGGTGACCGGCGCCAGCACCGGCGGCGCCGGCATCTGGCAGTCCGGCGGCGGCCTGGTCTCCGACGGCTCCGGCCGGATCTTCTTCAGCACCGGCAACGGCATCAGCCCGGCCCCCGGACCGGGCAAGACCGTCCAGGGCACCCTCGCCGAGTCCGTCGTACGCCTCCAGGTGGGCGCGGACGGCAACCTCAGCACCGCCGACTTCTTCAGCCCCAGCGACGCCGCCACCCTGGACCTGACCGACCAGGACATCTCCTCGGGCGCCCCGATGGCGCTGCCGGACGGCTTCGGCACCGCCGAGCACCCGCATCTGCTGGTCCAGCAGGGCAAGGACGGTCGGGTGTTCCTGCTCGACCGCGACAACCTCGGCGGCATGGGCCAGGGCGCCCGCGGCGGCGACGCCGCGGTGAGCGTCTCCGGCCCCTACCAGGGCATGTGGGGCCACCCCGCGTTCTGGGGCGGCGACGGCGGCTATGTCTACGTCGTCGGCAACCAGGGCCCCCTGCGCGCCCTCAAGTACGGCGTCCGCAACGGCGGCACCCCCGCGCTCACCCTCACCGGCCAGAGCCAGGACACCTTCGGCTACACCAGCGGCTCCCCCCTGGTCACCTCCGACGGCGACGACGAGTCCAGCGCCCTGGTGTGGATGACCTCCGCGAGCAACGCCTCCGGCGCCGACGGCACCCTGCGCGCCTACAGCCCCACCCCCGACGGCGACGGCCTGCTCCCGCTCCTGTGGTCCGCGCCGATCGGCACGGCGGCGAAGTTCACCACCCCGACCGCGGACCGGGGCAAGGTCTACGTCGGCACCCGCGACGGAGTGCTCTACGGCTTCGGCAGCCCGGCCAGGACCGCCCTGACCGCCTCCTCCCTCGACTTCGGCCAGGTCGGCGTCGGCAGCACCAGGTCCGCCGACATGAAGCTGACCGCCACCCAGGACGTCTCCATCACCGGGCTCAAGGCCTCCGGCGCGTTCTCCGTCGACCCGTCCGCCGTGCCCACGGCCGATCAGCCCACGGCACTGGCCACGGACGCCGGCCTGGACGTACCGATCACGTTCACCCCCACGACCACCGGCGGCATCAGCGGCACGCTGACCGCGAACCTGGCGGACGGCCAGAAGCTGGTCTTCGCCCTGCACGGCGTCGGCACCAGACCCGGCCTCGGAGCGGCACCCGCCGCGCTGGACTTCAAGGAGGTGCCCACCGGCAGCACCTCGACGCGCAACCTCCAGATCACCAACACCGGCACCGAACCGGAGACCATCGACTCCGTCGACTCGCCCAGCGGTGCGTTCACCACCTCGGGCCTGCCGGACGCGGGCACGGTCGTACCGGCCGGCGGCTCGTTCGTCGTCTCGGTCACCTACGCACCGGTCGGCGACCAGCCGGACAGCGACGCCCTCGTGGTCAGCAGCAGCGGCGGCGGCGCGACCCACGCCCTGAGCGTGCCGGTCAACGGGACGCCCGTCACGGGCCAGGGGCACCTGGAGTTCTCCACGAACTCGCTGGACTTCGGGACGGTGCCGATCGGCAGTTCGCGGTCGCTCTCGTTCAGCATCACCAACACCGGCAACATCCCGGTGAAGGTGACCAAGGCCAAGGCGCCGACGGGTGACTTCAACAGCGCGGTGCAACTGTCCGAGGGCCTGGTCATCGGCCCCGAGCAGACCGCCGTGCAGAGCGTGACGTTCACTCCGCGCTCGGCCTCGGACCTGAGCGCCTTCTACGAGGTCACCGGCACCGGGACGGACGACGACGGCACCGCCCAGGGCGCCATGTACGTGACGATCAAGGGCGCCGGCACGGGCACCGCCACGACCACCTCGGTCAAGGACGCGGGGTGGCAGACCAACGGCTCGGCGGTCTCCGCCGACGACGGCAGCGTCCAGCTGACCCCGGCCACCACCTGGCATGCGGGCACGGCGGTGTACCCCGAGCCGCTGCGCACCGACGGTCTGCGGGCCACCTTCACCACGCAGTTCGGTCCCGGCACCGGAGGAACGGGCATGACGCTCTCCCTCCTCGACCCCGCCAAGAACTCCGCCACGTCCTTGGGCGCGGTCGGTACCGGCCTCGGCATCGCGGGCCGGCCCGGCACGGTGGTCGCCTTCGACACCGGCTGGGAGGAAAAGCTCCAGGCGATGAACTTCGTGGGCGTCGGCACCAGTTCGGCCGGCTCCTCCACGATCGACTACCAGTCGACAGTCACCCTCGCCACAGCCCTGCGCCAGGGCACCCACCAGATGGACGTCCTGGTGGAGGCCGGCCATGTGTACGTCTGGATCGACGGGACGCAGGTACTGGACGCGACACCGAAGTCGCTGCCTTCCAGCGCCCTCCTCGCCCTCTCCGGCGGCACGGGCGACAGCGCCGACGCCCAGACGGTGAGCGGCCTGGTCGTCAGCCAGGGACCGCCTCCAACCCCCAAGGCCTCGGTGGCGCTCGACCTCATCGCCCCCGGCACCGCCGTCCCCGGCCGCTCGCTGACCGTCAACGGCACGCTGGCCTCGGCCGAGGCGCTCGCCGCGGGCCGGACCGTGCGCGTCACCCGGAACGGAACGGCACTGACCGAGGTGTCGACGGCAGCGGACGGCTCCTTCAAGTTCACCGACACCCCGCCCGCGGAAGGCGTCTACACCTACGCCGCGAGCTACGCGGGTGACGCCACCCACGAGACGGCGACCGCCACGACCCTGGTCCAGGCGGCCAAGCTGCCCACCACGGTCGCCCTGTCGGCCCCGGGCAGTGCCCCCCGCGCCACGGCGCTCACCGTGACCGGCACGCTCTCCGGCGCACCCTTCACCACCGGCCAGGTCGTCAAGGTCACGAAGACCGACCTCGGGCACACGTCCGGGGTGGCGCTCGCCGACGCCAAGGTCGCCGCGAACGGCACCTTCACCTTCAAGGACACTCCGCAGATCGGCGGCGCCAACACCTACAAGGTGTCCTACGCCGGCGACGTCTCGCACAGGTCCGCGACCTCCACGGCCACCGTCCAGGTGTCCCGGGCCGCGACAAGCCTGACCCTCACCGCCGACCACTCGACGTACAAGTACGCCCAGTACGGCAAGATCACCGCCCACCTGGGCACGACCTACAACAAGCGCACGGTCTCGATCTACGCCAAGCCGTACGGCGGCACGTCGGTCCTGGTGAAGTCGGGCACGGTGGACTCCCACGGCAATCTGACGGTGTCCTACAAGCTCACCCGCAACACCACGTTCAGCGCGGTGTTCGCCGGCGACTACCGGTACGCACCGAAGACCGTCGCCAAGAGCGTGCAGACCTATGTGCGGGTCACGGAGAAACTCTCCGGCTACTACACGAGCACGCACGTCGGCAGCACCCTCTACCGGGTGTACCACCACACCGCCAAGGAGCAGCTCGACGTCACCGTCGCACCCAACAAGCACGGCCAGTGCGTGAAGTACCGCATCCAGCGCTACTACAGCGGCGCCTGGCACACCCAGAGCACCTCGTCGTGCGCCGCGCTCAGTTCCAGCAGCACCGGCCGCCAGACGATGTCTCTCGCCAGTTCCGTCGACCGCAAGTACCGCATCGCCGCGCAGTACGTCCACAGCGGCTCGGACACGACCAACCTCAGCACCTGGGGCGCCTGGCAGTACTTCACGGTCAAGCAGTGAGCCCCGACCCCGCCTCCGGCCACCGGCCGGGGGCGGGGTTCAGCAGCAGCCCGCTCCCGGCAGCGTCCGCCGGTTCCGCGCCTCCTTGTTCCGCGCGGCCAGCAACTCGTCGGCCGGATACCCGACTTCCTCCAGCGTCAGCCCATGCGGCCGTACGACATGCACGGCGGAGTCCCTGACCCCCGCGGCCAGCACCTTCCCCGGCCAGTCGCTCCCCCGGTGCCCGTCCCCCACGAACAGCAGCGCCCCGATGAGCGACCGCACCATGTTGTGACAGAAGGCGTCCGCCCGCACGGTGGCGGTGATGATCCCGTCCTCACCCTTGCGCAGGCTCAACTCCTGGAGCGTACGAATCGTCGTCGCCCCCTCCCGCTTCTTGCAGTACGCGGCGAAGTCGTGCTCCCCCAGCAGCCGCTCGGCGGCCTCGTTCATGGCGTCGACGTCAAGCGGCCAGTCGTGCCAGAGCACGTGATTGCGCAGCAACGGGTCCACCCCACCCGGGTTGTCGGTCACCCGGTACGCGTACCGCCGCCACACCGCCGAGAACCGCGCGTTGAACCCGCTCGGCGCCTCCCGCAGCGCCCACACGCGCACGTCCTTGGGCAACCGCCCCGCAAGCCGCTTGAGCAGCTTCTCGTGATGCTCGCGCCAGACGGACTCCGGCAGATCGACATGCGCCACCTGCCCCCGGGCATGCACCCCGGCATCGGTCCGCCCGGCCACGGTCAGCTCGTACGTCGTCCCCCCCGACCGCGTCACCGTCCGCAGGGCGTCCTCGATCTCCCCCTGCACGGTCCGCCGCCCCCCGGCCTGCTTGGCCCAGCCGGAGAACTCGGTCCCGTCATAGGACAGGTCGAGGCGGACACGGACGTAACCGGGCGCTACTTCATCACTCACGTACAGATCCTCTCAGGTACAAAAAAGCGGGCCCGCTCCCCGAAAGGAACGGACCCGCTCAACGCTCAGGCAGAGCCTCAGGCGTCCTTGGACTCCTCGGCGGCAGCGTCCTCGGCCTCGTCGGCCTTGGTCGTGTCGACCTTGGTCTCCTCGGCGACCGGAGCAGCCTCGGCGTCCTTCGCAGCGCGCTTGGTGGCGGCCTCGGCCTCACCCGTCGCCTGCTGCGCGACCGTCAGCGCCTCGACCAGCTCGATGACAGCCATGGGCGCGTTGTCGCCACGGCGGTTACCGATCTTGGTGATACGGGTGTAGCCACCCGGACGGTTCTCGTACCGCGGGCCGATCTCGGTGAAGAGCGTGTGCACGACGCTCTTGTCCGTGATGACCTGGAGCACCTGGCGGCGGTTGTGAAGGTCGCCCTTCTTCGCCTTGGTCACCAGACGCTCGGCGTACGGCCGCAGACGGCGGGCCTTCGCCTCGGTGGTGGTGATGCGGCCGTGCTCGAAGAGCGACTTCGCGAGGTTCGCGAGAAGCAGCTTCTCGTGCGCGGCGCTGCCGCCCAGACGGGCACCCTTGGTGGGCTTCGGCATCTTTCTCTCCTGTGTGTCTGCCCCGGCCGTATCAGGTACCGGGGTCAGTATCCGAGCAGGCGGTCGCCTGTCGGAGATCCGGGAGCAGCCCCGAAGGGGAGCTCCCGGAAGGGGCGCGGGGCGGTGTAGATATGCGACTCCGTCGCGTGGGCGCGACAAGCCACAGCGCACCCGCACCCGAGATCGAACCGTATGGCCCGAGCTCTTAGTACTGCTCGGTCTCCACGAACCCGGCGTCCGCGTCGTCGTCCGCGCCGAACGCGTCCGCCGCGGCGGTCGGGTCGAACCCGGGAGGCGAGTCCTTGAGCGCCAGACCCATACCCGCCAGCTTCGCCTTGACCTCGTCGATGGACTTCGCACCGAAGTTGCGGATGTCCAGGAGGTCGGCCTCGGAGCGGGCGACGAGCTCACCCACGGAGTGGATGCCCTCACGCTTGAGGCAGTTGTAGGAGCGGACCGTGAGCTCCAGCTCCTCGATCGGCAGCGCCAGGTCGGCGGCCAGGGCGGCGTCCGTGGGGGACGGGCCCATGTCGATGCCCTCGGCGTCGATGTTCAGCTCGCGGGCGAGACCGAACAGCTCGACCAGCGTCTTACCGGCGGACGCCATGGCGTCACGCGGCCGCATGGCCTGCTTGGTCTCGACGTCGACGATCAGCTTGTCGAAGTCGGTGCGCTGCTCGACACGCGTGGCCTCGACCTTGTACGTGACCTTCAGCACCGGCGAGTAGATGGAGTCGACCGGGATACGGCCGATCTCCTGGCCCACCTGCTTGTTCTGAACGGCGGAGACGTAACCGCGGCCACGCTCGACCGTCAGCTCCATCTCCAGCTTGCCCTTGCCGTTGAGCGTGGCGAGGACCAGGTCGGGGTTGTGCACCTCGACACCGGCCGGGGGCGCGATGTCGGCGGCGGTGACCAGACCCGGGCCCTGCTTGCGCAGGTACATCACGACCGGCTCGTCGTGCTCCGAGGAGACGACCAGCTGCTTGATGTTGAGGATCAGGTCGGTGACGTCCTCCTTGACGCCCGGCACGGTGGTGAACTCGTGCAGGACACCGTCGATGCGGATGCTGGTGACAGCAGCGCCGGGGATCGACGACAGGAGGGTACGGCGCAGGGAGTTGCCGAGGGTGTAGCCGAAGCCCGGCTCCAGCGGCTCGATCACGAACCGGGAGCGGAACTCGTCGACGACCTCTTCGGTCAACGAGGGACGCTGAGCGATCAGCATGTTGCGTTCCTTCTGTCAGGGGCGCCCGCTATTTGACGCCCTGATATGTGACAAGGGTACGGGCGATACGACTCAGAAGAGCCGTACCGCCCGAGAAGCCCAGAGAAGCGAGGTCAGACGCGACGACGCTTCGGCGGACGGCAGCCGTTGTGCGGGGTCGGGGTGACGTCCTGGATGGAGCCGACCTCGAGGCCCGTCGCCTGGAGCGAACGGATGGCGGTCTCGCGACCGGAACCCGGGCCCTTGACGAACACGTCAACCTTGCGCATGCCGTGCTCCTGCGCGCGGCGGGCGGCCGACTCGGCGGCCATCTGCGCGGCGAAGGGGGTGGACTTGCGCGAGCCCTTGAAGCCGACGTGGCCGGCGGAGGCCCAGGAGATCACGTTGCCCGAGGGGTCCGTGATCGAGACGATCGTGTTGTTGAACGTGCTCTTGATGTGCGCGTGGCCGTGAGCGACGTTCTTCTTTTCCTTGCGGCGCACCTTCTTGGCAGCGCCCTGACGACCCTTGGGGGGCATCTACAAACTCCTACGGGGAGGTGGTCGGTCCTACAGCGAAGACCGCTGATGAAGCGTTGTCCGCTGAGGACTACTTCTTGCCCGGCTTCTTCTTGCCGGCGATGGCGCGACGCGGGCCCTTGCGGGTGCGGGCGTTCGTGCTCGTACGCTGACCGCGGACGGGCAGACCACGACGGTGACGGAGACCCTGGTAGCAGCCGATCTCGACCTTGCGGCGGATGTCGGCCTGGATCTCGCGACGGAGGTCACCCTCGGTCTTGATGTTGTTGTCGACGTACTCACGAATCGCGACGAGCTGCTCCTCGGAGAGGTCGCGAACGCGGGTGTTCGGGTCGATACCGGTCTCCGCCAGCGTCTGCTGGGAGAGGGTCCGGCCGATGCCGAACACGTAGGTGAGGGCGACCTCCACGCGCTTGTCGCGCGGGATGTCAACACCGGAAACGCGTGCCATTCAATGGCTCCTGGTGATCTTCGGAGGTCTTCCGCAGAACCGGCTCCCAGCCGCCGTACCAGGTACGAACTGGGTCCTCGGCCTCCGAACCGAGGGTGTCAGACGACGTATGCCGCCTGGGTCCTGCGTATGAACAAATTCAGCTCGCGTCGCGCGAATCTCTGCGATGTCGATGCAGAGGGATTGGTCGTGCGTCAGCCCTGGCGCTGCTTGTGGCGCGGGTTCTCGCAGATGACCATGACCCGACCGTGACGGCGGATCACCCTGCACTTGTCGCAGATCTTCTTGACGCTCGGCTTGACCTTCATGGGGTGAGGTTCTCCGGGTCAGTGCCACCACCCCGCCCGAGGACGGGATGCGGGCAAGATCTACTTGTAGCGGTAGACGATCCGGCCACGCGTCAGGTCGTACGGAGACAGCTCCACCACGACCCGGTCGTCAGGGAGGATGCGGATGTAGTGCATACGCATCTTGCCGCTGATGTGTGCCAGGACCTGGTGGCCGTTCTGGAGCTCGACCTTGAACATGGCGTTCGGAAGAGACTCGACGACAGTGCCCTCGATCTCGATGGCACCTTGCTTCTTGGCCACGCTTCGCCCTTCGAATCGACTACCTTGATCGACTCCCGCACTTTTCCCTTGCGGGTGCATGCGGACATGCGGGTGCACGAGAGCCGACGAGTCAGTCTACGTCAGCGCACCCGGAAAGACGAATCGAGGAAGAATGCCCCGGCGGGGAGATCCTTAAGCACGCCGGGTACACAGACGCCGCTAAGGGGCGCGGGGAACTGCGCGACCAGCCCCCACCGCCCCGCAGATCGCATACGCCCTAACCCAACGGATCCGGCGCGGCCACAACCCCGTACTCCGCCAGCTTCGCCTTGCCCCCGTCGGGAGCGGTGAGCACCAGCGGACCGTCCTCGGTCAGCGCCACCGAGTGCTCCCAGTGCGAGGACCACGTGCCGTCCGTCGTGATGACGGTCCAGTCGTCCGAGAGGACCTCGGTCCTCGGGGTGCCCAGCGACACCATCGGCTCGATCGCGAGGCAGAACCCGGGGACCAGCTTCGGGCCCTTGCCCCGGCGCCGGTCGACGTAGTTCAGCAGGTGCGGGTCCATGTGCATCTCGGTGCCGATGCCGTGGCCGCCGTAGTCCTCGATGATCCCGTACTTGCCACCGCCCGGCTTCGGCTGGCGGCGGATGTACGTCTCGATGGCCTTGGAGACGTCGAGCAGCCGGTTGCCCTGCTTCATGGCGGCGATACCGGCCCACATCGACTCCTCCGTCACCCGGGAGAGCTCGATGAGCTCCGGAGCGTGACCCGAGCCCACGAAGGCGGTGAAGGCCGCGTCCCCGTGCCAGCCGTCGACGATCGCGCCGGCGTCGATGGAGATGATGTCGCCGTCCTTGAGGACGACCTCGTCGGAGGGGATGCCGTGGACGACGACCTCGTTGACGGAGGTGCAGATCGTCGCGGGGAAACCGCCGTACCCGAGGAAGTTCGACTTCGCGCCGTGCTCGGCGATCACCTTGCGCGCGACCTCGTCGAGGTCCTTGGTGCTGGCGCCGGGGACCGCGGCCTCCCGCGTGGCCGCGTGGATCGCGGCGACGACCAGCCCCGCCTGACGCATCTTGGCGATCTGCTCGGGGCTCTTGATCTGCACCATGGGGTCCTGCGCTCTCCGTGACTCGACGGGTTCGGGTTACCTACACAACAGTACGGCCGTGCAGTCCCTCAGGACTCCACGGCCGTACCTGGACGACGCCTACTGGTCGTCGCCCTCACGCTTCAGCGCGGCCAGCGCACGAGTGGTGACCTCGTCCACCGGACCCATGGCCTCGATCGTCACCACCAGGCCCTGGGCCTTGTAGTAGTCGATGATCGGCTCGGTCTGCGTGTGGTAGACCTCCAGCCGCGTCCGGACGGTGGCCTCGGAGTCGTCGTCACGCTGGTACAGCTCGCCGCCGCAGACGTCGCAGACGCCTTCCTTGGCGGGCTTCTTGTACGAGACGTGGAAGACGTGCGCGGAGTCGTTGCGGCAGATGCGCCGGCCGGCGATCCGCTTGACGACCTCCTCCTCCGGGGCCTCCAGATCGAGCACGGCGTCCAGCTTGATGCCCTCGGTGTTCAGCAGCTCGTCCAGCGCCTCGGCCTGCGAGACGTTCCGCGGGAAGCCGTCCAGGAGGAAGCCGTTCTCGGCGTCCGCCTGCTCCATACGGTCCTTGGCCATCGCGATGGTCACCTCGTCGGGGACGAGGTTGCCGGCGTCCATGTAGGACTTCGCGAGTTTGCCGAGCTCCGTCTGCTGGCTGATGTTGGCGCGGAACAGGTCGCCCGTGGAGATGTGCGGGACACGCAGTTTCTCGGCGAGGCGCGTGGCCTGCGTTCCCTTTCCGGCACCAGGCGGCCCGACGAGGACGATTCGCATCAGCGGAGGAACCCTTCGTAATTGCGCTGCTGGAGCTGGCTCTCGATCTGCTTCACCGTCTCGAGACCGACACCCACGATGATCAGGATGCTGGTACCGCCGAAGGGGAAGTTCTGGTTTGCCCCGAAACCAACCAACGCCATCGTCGGGACGAGAGCAATCAGGCCCAAGTACAGCGAACCCGGCCAGGTGATCCGGTTGAGCACGTACGACAGGTACTCAGCGGTCGGTCGGCCAGCCCGGATGCCCGGGATGAAGCCACCATACTTCTTCATGTTGTCGGCGACTTCCTCGGGGTTGAACGAGATAGCCACGTAGAAGAAGGCGAAGAAAACGATGAGCAAGAAGTACATCGTGATGTAGATCGGGTGGTCGCCCTTGGTGAGGTTGGTCTCGATCCAGGTCTTCCAACTCGACGTACCGCTCGAGAACTGCGCGATGAGGGCCGGGATGTAGAGCAGCGACGACGCGAAGATGACGGGGATCACACCCGCCTGGTTCACCTTCAGCGGGATGTACGTCGACGTACCGCCGTAGGCGCGGCGGCCGATCATCCGCTTCGCGTACTGCACGGGGATACGGCGCTGGGCCTGCTCGACGAAGACCACCAGGCCGACCATGACCAGGCCGACCGCGATGACGGTGCCGAACTCGATCCAGCCGTCGGCCAGGGTGCCGGACTTCTTGATGGCCCACAGCGCGGACGGGAACGTCGCGGCGATCGAGATGAACATCAGGATCGACATGCCGTTGCCGATGCCGCGGTCGGTGATGAGCTCACCGAGCCACATGACGACGGCCGTACCGGCGGTCATGGTGACGACCATGACGATCGTGGTGAAGATCGAGCGGTCCGGGACGATGCCCGAAGCGGCCGTGCAGCCGGAGAAGAGGGCGCCGCTGCGGGCGGTGGCGACGAGGCCGGTGCCCTGGAGGATGGCGAGCGCGACGGTCAGATAGCGCGTGTACTGCGTGATCTTCGCCGTACCGGCCTGGCCCTCCTTCTTGAGGGCTTCCAGGCGCGGGATCACGACGGTCAGCAGCTGGAGGATGATGCTCGCCGTGATGTACGGCATGATCCCCAGCGCGAAGATCGTGATCTGGAGCAGCGCGCCGCCGCTGAACATGTTGACCAGACCGAAGAGGCCCTGGTTCGCGGACGCCTCGTCGACGCACTGCTGGACGGACTTGTAGTCGACGCCCGGGATCGGGATATGCGTACCGACCCGGTACACCACGATGATGGCGAGCGTGAAGAGCAGCTTCTTGCGCAGGTCGGGCGTCCTGAACGCCCGGGCGAACGCGGTGAGCACGGTGCCTCCTGCGACCCCCGCGCTACTGCGTCAAGGGTGACGGTCTTGAGGTTCGACGGATGAAGACGAATACGTAACGGCCAACTGCCGCCCAGAGTGCCTCACGTGAAGCACTCTGTGAAAGTTGGCAGTGCAGGCCACCTTACCGGCGAGACTGCCACCCTAGGAACGACCAACCGGGGATACCCCTTTTGTGGGGTATCCCCGGTCGGGATCGATCAAGTCATCGAGACGCCTGAGGTGTTCAGACGAGCTCGGTGACGGTGCCGCCGGCGGCGGTGATCTTCTCCTTGGCGGAGCCGGAGACGGCGTCGACCGTCACCTGCAGCGCCACGGAGAGCTCACCCTGGCCGAGGACCTTGACGAGGCTGTTCTTGCGAACGGCACCCTTGGCCACCAGACCCTCGACCGTGACCTCGCCACCCTCGGGGTAGAGCGCGGCCAGCTTGTCGAGGTTCACGACCTGGTACTCGGTCTTGAACGGGTTCTTGAAGCCCTTCAGCTTCGGAAGACGCATGTGGAGGGGCATCTGCCCACCCTCGAAGCGCTCCGGAACCTGGTAGCGGGCCTTCGTGCCCTTGGTACCACGACCGGCCGTCTTACCCTTCGACGCCTCACCACGACCCACACGGGTCTTGGCGGTCTTGGCGCCCGGGGCGGGACGGAGGTTGTGGATCTTGAGCGGGTTGTTCTCCGCCATGATCAGTCGACCTCCTCGACCGTCACGAGGTGGCGGACGGTGTGCACCATGCCGCGGAACTCGGGGCGGTCCTCCTTGACGACCTGCGTGTTGATGCCCTTGAGACCAAGGGAACGCAGGGTGTCACGGTGGTTCTGCTTGCTGCCGATGTAGGACTTGACCTGCGTAATCTTGAGCTGCGCCATGATTACGCACCCGCCCCGGCACGCGCACGGAGAAGAGCCGCGGGAGCGACGTCCTCGAGGGGCAGACCACGGCGGGCCGCGATCTCCTCGGGACGCTGCAGACCCTTCAGGGCCTCCACGGTCGCGTGCACGATGTTGATGGCGTTGTCGGAGCCGAGCGACTTCGACAGCACGTCGTGGATACCGGCGCACTCGAGCACGGCACGCACCGGGCCACCGGCGATAACACCGGTACCGGGGGACGCGGGCTTGAGCAGAACGACGCCGGCAGCCTTCTCACCCTGGATGGGGTGCGGGATGGTGCCCTGGATACGGGGGACCTTGAAGAAGTGCTTCTTGGCCTCCTCAACACCCTTGGCGATGGCGGCCGGCACCTCCTTGGCCTTGCCGTAACCGACACCCACGGTGCCGTCACCGTCGCCCACCACGACCAGCGCGGTGAAGCTGAAGCGACGACCACCCTTCACAACCTTGGCGACACGGTTGATCGCGACGACACGCTCAACGTAAGCGGTCTTCTCGGCGGCAGCAGCGCCACCGTCACGACCCTTACGGTCCCGCCGCTCGCCGCCACCGGCACCGCTTCCGCGGCGCTGGGGTCCAGCCATTGGATTACCTCTCTCTTTCCGCTAGCTACGAGCGGCTCAGAACTTGAGCCCGGCTTCGCGGGCGGCGTCCGCCAGGGCGGCGATGCGCCCGGCGTACTGGTTGCCACCACGGTCGAATACGACAGCCTCGACACCGGCGGCCTTGGCGCGCTCGGCGACCAGGGCGCCGACCGACTTGGCCTGCGCGGACTTGTCGCCCTCGTTGCCGCGGATCGAGGTGTCCAGGGTCGACGCCGACGCCAGGGTGTGACCCTTGATGTCGTCGATGACCTGGGCCACGATGTGGCGGTTCGAGCGCGTGACTACGAGACGCGGACGCTCAGCCGTACCCGAGATGTTCTTACGGATACGGATGTGACGGCGCTTGATCGCGGCGCGCTTGTAGGCGTCGCCCTTGAGGATCTTCTGTCCGTATGCCATGGCTTACTTACCCGCCTTTCCGACCTTGCGGCGGATGACTTCGCCCTCGTACTTGACGCCCTTGGCCTTGTACGGGTCGGGCTTGCGCAGCTTGCGGATGTTGGCCGCAACCTCGCCGACCTTCTGCTTGTCGATGCCCTCGACCGAGAACCGGGTGGGGGCTTCCACCTTGAAGGTGATGCCCTCGGGGGCCTCGACGGTGATCGGGTGGCTGTAGCCCAGAGCGAACTCCAGGTTGGAACCCTTGGCGGTCACTCGGTAACCGACACCGCTGATCTCGAGCTTCTTCACGTAACCCTCGGTCACGCCGGTGATCATGTTCGCCACCAGCGTGCGGGACAGGCCGTGCAGGGCCTTGTTCTGACGCTCGTCGTTCGGGCGGGTGACGTTCAGAACGCCGTCCTCACCCTTAGCGATCTCGATCGGCGCGGCAACGGTGTGGCTCAGGGAACCCTTGGGGCCCTTGACCGAGACCGTACGGCCGTCGATGGTGACGTCCACGCCGGCGGGAACCGTGATGGGGAGCTTGCCAATACGCGACATAGCTTTTTCCTCCGATTCCTTTCCGCTACCAGACGTAGGCGAGGACTTCTCCGCCTACGCCCTTCTTGCCGGCCTGCTTGTCGGTCAGGAGACCGTGCGACGTGGAGATGATCGCCACGCCGAGGCCACCGAGAACCTTGGGCAGGTTGGTGGACTTCGCGTAAACCCGGAGACCGGGCTTGGAGATCCGCTTGATGCCCGCGATGGAGCGCTCACGGTTCGGGCCGAACTTCAGCTCGAGGACGAGGTTCTTGCCGACCTCGGCGTCCTCGACCTTCCAGCCCGTGATGAAGCCCTCCTGCTGGAGGATCTCCGCGATGTGCGACTTGATCTTGGAAGCGGGCATCGTCACGGAGTCGTGGTATGCCGAGTTCGCGTTCCGCAGACGCGTAAGCATGTCTGCGATCGGATCAGTCATGGTCATGAATTGGCCTTCGGCCTCTCTCGCCGGGGTTTCCTGGTGCGCCATCCCTCTCCTCGATCCGAGACGAGGCGGGTGCGGTGCGGTGGACCTACGGCGTAGTAAGTCGTACGGGCGACCGTCAGGCGCCCAACCCTCCAAGCCTAAGCCATGGAGAGGAGGGCGCCTGACACGCCCATTGCTTACCGAGAGCTTCGGGAATCCCTAAAAAGCGGGGATTACCAGGAGCTCTTGGTCACGCCCGGCAGCTCGCCACGGTGAGCCATCTCACGAAGGCACACGCGGCACAGGCCGAACTTGCGGTACACGGAGTGCGGACGGCCGCAGCGCTGGCAGCGGGTGTACGCACGCACACCGAACTTGGGCTTGCGAGCAGCCTTGGCAATCAGAGCCTTCTTCGCCATCTCGCTCACGCCTCCTTGAAGGGGAAGCCGAGGTGACGAAGGAGCGCGCGGCCCTCAGCGTCGTTGGTCGCCGTGGTCACCACGGTGATGTCCATGCCCCGGGTACGGTCGATCTTGTCCTGGTCGATCTCGTGGAACATGACCTGCTCGGTGAGACCGAAGGTGTAGTTGCCACGGCCGTCGAACTGCTTGGGGGACAGACCACGGAAGTCGCGGATGCGCGGCAGCGCGAGCGACAGGGTGCGGTCCAGGAACTCCCACATGCGGTCGCCACGGAGCGTGACGTGGGCACCGATCGGCTGGCCCTCACGCAGCTTGAACTGCGCGATGGACTTGCGGGCCTTGGTGACGGCCGGCTTCTGACCGGTGATCGTGGTGAGGTCGCGGATGGCGCCCTCGATCAGCTTGGAGTCGCGGGCGGCGTCGCCCACACCCATGTTGACCACGATCTTGACGAGGCCGGGGATCTGCATGACGTTCTCGTAGGAGAACTCCTCACGCAGCTTGCCCGCGATCTCCTCGCGGTACTTCGTCTTGAGACGCGGAGTGGTGGTGGTAGCCATCAGATGTCCTCACCCGTCCGCTTGGCAACGCGGATCTTGTTGCCCTCGTCGTCGAAGCGGTAACCGACACGCGTGACGACCTTGTTGCCGTCCTTCTCAACGACCAGCTGGACGTTGGAGACGTGGATCGGCGCCTCGGTCGTGACGATGCCGCCGGCCTGCGAACCGCTGGCGGTCGGACCGGCCTTGGTGTGCTTCTTGACCCGGTTGACACCCTCGACCAGGACACGCTCGTCGCGCGGGTAAGCGGCAATGACCTTGCCCTGCTTGCCCTTGTCCTTGCCGGTGATGACCTGGACCAGGTCGCCCTTCTTGATCTTCATGCTTACAGCACCTCCGGAGCCAGCGAGATGATCTTCATGAACTTCTTCTCGCGCAGCTCACGCCCGACCGGGCCGAAGATGCGGGTGCCGCGAGGGTCGCCGTCGTTCTTCAGAATGACGGCGGCGTTCTCGTCGAAGCGGATGTACGAGCCGTCCGGACGGCGGCGCTCCTTGACGGTGCGAACGATGACCGCCTTGACGACGTCACCCTTCTTCACGTTGCCACCGGGGATCGCGTCCTTGACGGTGGCGACGATGACGTCACCGATGCCCGCGTAGCGGCGACCGGAGCCACCGAGCACACGGATGCAAAGGATCTCCTTCGCACCAGTGTTGTCGGCGACACGCAGTCGCGACTCCTGCTGGATCACGTCTATCTCCTGTTTGTCTGCCGGTTCCCCGGGGGCCGTTCAGGAACGGCCCCCGGAGCCTGGCGGAACTGTCCTGCGAGGGGTGCCTCGCAGGAAATTACTTGGCCTTCTCGAGGATCTCGACGACGCGCCAGCGCTTGGTCGCCGACAGCGGGCGGGTCTCCGCGAGGAGGACCCGGTCGCCGACGCCGGCAGCGTTCTGCTCGTCGTGCGCCTTGAGCTTGTTGGTACGGCGGATGACCTTGCCGTACAGCGCGTGCTTGACGCGGTCCTCGACGGCGACGACGACGGTCTTGTCCATCTTGTCGCTGACGACGAGACCCTCACGGGTCTTGCGGAAGCCGCGGGCCTCTGCAGTCTGCTCAGTCACGTTGCTCTCACTCATCAGGCGCTCTCCACCGTCTCGATGCCCAGCTCGCGCTCACGCATCAGGGTGTAGATCCGCGCGATGTCCTTACGGACGGCCTTGAGCCGACCGTGGTTCTCGAGCTGACCGGTCGCCGCCTGGAAGCGGAGGTTGAACAGCTCTTCCTTGGCTTCGCGGAGCTTGTTCAGCAGCTCCTCGTTGCCCAGTTCGCGCAGCTCGGACGCCTTGGTACCGGCCGACATCACGCTTCACCTGCCTCGCGCTTGACGATCCGGCACTTCATCGGCAGCTTGTGGGCTGCGCGAGTCAGGGCCTCACGGGCGATCTTCTCGTTGGGGTAGGACAGCTCGAACATGACCCGGCCCGGGTGCACGTTCGCGATCCACCACTCCGGCGAACCCTTACCGGAACCCATGCGGGTCTCGGCAGGCTTCTTCGTGAGCGGGCGGTCCGGGTAGATGTTGATCCAGACCTTGCCGCCACGCTTGATGTGGCGGGTCATCGCGATACGGGCCGCCTCGATCTGGCGGTTGGTCACGTACGCCGGCGTGAGGGCCTGAATGCCGTACTCGCCGAACGCGACCGTCGTACCGCCCTTGGCCTGACCACGGCGCTTCGGGTGGTGCTGCTTGCGGTGCTTGACCCTACGGGGGATCAGCATGTCGGTCAGGCCTCCGTTCCGGTGCTCTCAGCCGGAGCGGCGGCGGCGGGGGCCTCGGCCTTGGGGGCCTCGGCGCCGGCAGCCTGCTGCGGCTTACGACCGCGCCCGCCGCGCTCGCCACCACGGCCACCACGGGCCGGGCGGTCGGCGCCACCACGGGCCGGGCGGTTACCCGCACGGGCCGCAGCGTTCTCGGCGCGGACCTCGGCGATGTTCTTGACGTCGCCCTTGTAGATCCAGACCTTCACACCGATGCGGCCGAAGGTCGTCTTGGCCTCGAAGAAGCCGTAGTCCACGTTCGCGCGGAGCGTGTGCAGGGGCACACGGCCCTCGCGGTAGAACTCCGAGCGGGACATCTCGGCGCCACCGAGGCGGCCACCGCACTGGATCTTGATGCCCTTGGCGCCGGCCTTCATCGCCGACTGCATGCTCTTACGCATGGCGCGACGGAAGGAGACGCGGGAGGAGAGCTGCTCGGCAACGGCCTGAGCAACCAGCTGAGCGTCCGTCTCGGGGTTCTTGACCTCGAGGATGTTCAGCTGGACCTGCTTGCCCGTGAGCTTCTCGAGGTCACCGCGGATGCGGTCGGCCTCGGCGCCACGGCGGCCGATCACGATGCCCGGACGCGCGGTGTGGATGTCCACACGCACACGGTCACGGGTGCGCTCGATCTCCACCTTCGAGATACCGGCGCGCTCCATGCCGGACGTCATCATCCGACGGATGGCGACGTCTTCCTTGACGTAGTCCTTGTACAGCTTGTCGGCGTACCAACGCGACTTGAAGTCGGTCGTGACACCGAGCCGGAACCCATGCGGGTTAACCTTCTGGCCCATTACCGGGTTCCTTCCTTGCTGCTGACGACCACGGTGATGTGGCTGGTCCGCTTGCGGATCCGGTAGGCACGGCCCTGAGCACGCGGACGGAACCGCTTCAGGGTCGGACCCTCGTCGACGTACGCCTCGGAGATGAAGAGGCTGTCGGCGTCGGTGTGGTCGTAGTTGTGCGCGGCGTTGGCAATGGCGCTGTCGAGCACCTTGCCGACCGGCACGGAGGCTGCCTGCGGAGCGAATCGCAGAACAGCCTGAGCCTCCGTGGCATCCATGCCACGGATAAGGTCCACCACGCGGCGGGCCTTCATGGGCGTAACGCGGATGTACCGCGCCTGGGCCCTGGCTTCCATGGTTGTCCCTCTCAGTTACTTACGTGTCTGAATGCGATCCGCTACTAGCGGCGCTTCGACTTCCGGTCGTCCTTGACGTGACCCCGGAAGGTACGAGTCGGCGAGAACTCGCCGAGCTTGTGACCGACCATCGACTCGGTGACGAACACCGGGATGTGGGTCTTGCCGTTGTGCACCGCGAGCGTGTGGCCGAGCATGGCCGGCACGATCATGGAGCGACGGGACCAGGTCTTGATGACGTTCTTGGTGCCGGCTTCGTTCTGGGCGTCCACCTTCTTGATCAGGTGGTCGTCGACGAAGGGCCCCTTCTTGAGACTGCGCGGCATCTAAACCCGCTCCTAGCGCTTCTTGTTCGTCTTGCGGCGGCGGACGATGTACTTGTTCGAAGCCTTCTTCGGCGAACGAGTACGACCCTCCTTCTGACCCCACGGGGAGACCGGGTGGCGACCACCGGAGGTCTTGCCCTCACCACCACCGTGCGGGTGGTCGACCGGGTTCATCGCGACACCACGGACGGTCGGGCGAACGCCCAGCCAGCGCTTACGGCCGGCCTTACCCCAGTTGATGTTGCTCTGCTCGGCGTTGCCGACCTCGCCGACGGTGGCGCGGCAGCGCACGTCGACCAGGCGGATCTCACCGGAAGGCATGCGGAGGTGAGCCATCTGGCCCTCCTTCGCGAGCAGCTGCACGGAGGCACCGGCGGAGCGGGCGAACTTGGCACCGCCACCGGGACGGAGCTCGATCGCGTGGATCGTGGTACCGACCGGGATGTTGCGGAGCGCCAGGTTGTTGCCCGGCTTGATGTCGGCCCCGGGACCGTTCTCGACGCGGTCACCCTGCTGCAGGTTGCGCGGGGCGAGGATGTAGCGCTTCTCGCCGTCCGCGTAGTGCAGCAGCGCGATGCGCGCGGTGCGGTTGGGGTCGTACTCGATGTGCGCGACCTTCGCCGGCACGCCGTCCTTGTCGTGACGACGGAAGTCGATCACACGGTAGGCGCGCTTGTGTCCGCCACCCTGGTGGCGAACGGTCACACGACCGGCGTTGTTACGGCCGCCCTTGCTGTGCAGGGGGCGGACCAGCGACTTCTCCGGCGTGGACCGCGTGACCTCGACGAAGTCGGCGACGCTGGAGCCACGACGGCCCGGCGTAGTCGGCTTGTACTTGCGGATTCCCATTTCTCAGTCCTCGTCCGATATCGGACGATCCGACCCGCTTACGCGGTCGGACCGCCGAAGATGTCGATACGGTCGCCCTCAGCAAGGGTCACGATCGCGCGCTTGGAGCCGGCACGCTGGCCGAAACCGGTGCGGGTCCGCTTGCGCTTGCCCTGGCGGTTGAGCGTGTTCACGCCCGTGACCTTGACCGAGAAGACCGCCTGGACGGCCTGCTTGATCTGGGTCTTGTTGGCGTCGGGGGCGACGATGAACGTGTACTTGCCCTCGTCGAGGAGCGCGTAGCTCTTCTCCGACACGACCGGCTTCAGCAGCACGTCACGGGGGTCCGTGAACGACTTGCTGAGCGGCGTCTCGACGGTGTTCTTGCCCTCGGCGGCGTGGCGACGCGCCTTGGCGACGCGCGCGGCCTTGGCGGCCTTGGCCGCCTTGGAGGCGATAGAGGGGTGACGGATAGCCATCAGACCTCAGTCCCTTCGGTGTCGTTGGCCTTCGGGCCGGCGACGAAGGACTCGAGAGCGGCCTGGGTGAAGACCACGTCGTCCGAGACGATCACGTCGTACGTGTTCAGCTGGCCCGGCTCCAGGATGTGGACCTGGGGCAGGTTGCGGGCGGACAGCCACGCGGCCTCGTCGGCGCGCTCGACGACCAGGAGCAGGTTCTTGCGCTCCGAGATCTTGCCGAACAGCGACTTGGCGGCCTTCGTGGAAGGAGCCTCGCCCTCGATCACGCCGGTGACGACGTGGATGCGGTTGTTGCGGGCCCGGTCGGTGAGGGCGTGACGCAGCGCGGCAGCCTTCATCTTCTTCGGGGTCCGCTGCGAGTAGTCACGCGGCACGGGACCGTGCACGACGCCACCACCGGCGAACTGAGGGGCGCGGGTAGAGCCCTGGCGCGCACGGCCGGTGCCCTTCTGACGGTAAGGCTTCTTACCGCCACCACGAACCTCGCCGCGGGTCTTGGTCTTGTGGGTGCCCTGGCGGGCAGCCGCGTTCTGCGCAACGACGACCTGGTGGATCAGCGGGATGCTGACCTTCTCCACGCCGAAGATCTCCGCGGGGAGTTCGACGCTTCCGGTCTTCTCGCCGGCAGGCGAAAGGATGTCAACAGTGCTCATCGGTACCTCAGGCCCCCTTGGCCGCGGTGCGGACCAGGACGAGGCCGCCGTTCGGACCGGGGACGGCGCCCTTGATGAGCAGCAGACCCTTCTCCGCGTCAACGGCGTGGACGGTCAGGTTCTGGGTGGTGACGCGCTCGTTGCCCATACGACCTGCCATGCGGAGGCCCTTGAACACGCGACCCGGGGTGGCGCAGCCACCGATCGAGCCCGGCGAGCGGTGCTTGCGCTGGGTGCCGTGACCGGCGCCGAGGCCCTTGAAGTTGTGACGCTTCATGACACCGGCGAAGCCCTTGCCCTTGCTCTTGCCGGTCACGTCGACCTTGATCCCGGCCTCGAACACCTCAGCGGTGATCTCCTGGCCGAGGGTGTACTCGGAGGCGTCCGCGGTGCGGATCTCAACGAGGTGGCGACGCGGCGTGACATCGGCCTTGGCGAAGTGGCCCTTGAGGGGCTTGTTCACCTTGCGCGGGTCGATCTCGCCGAACGCGATCTGGACGGACTCGTAGCCGTCGACGTCGTTCGTGCGGACCTGGGTGACGACGTTGGGGCCGGCCTTGACGACGGTGACCGGAACAACACGGTTGTTCTCGTCCCACACCTGCGTCATGCCGAGCTTCTCGCCCAGGATGCCCTTGATCTGCTTAGCCATTCTCAGATCACCGACCCTTAGAGCTTGATCTCGATGTCGACACCGGCCGGGAGGTCGAGTCGCATCAGAGAGTCAACGGTCTTGGGGGTGGGGTCGAGAATGTCGATCAGGCGCTTGTGCGTGCGCATCTCGAAGTGCTCGCGCGAGTCCTTGTACTTGTGCGGCGACTTGATGACGCAGTACACGTTCTTCTCAGTGGGCAGCGGCACCGGGCCCGCGACCGACGCACCAGTGCGGGTCACCGTCTCGACGATCTTCTTCGCCGAGGAGTCGATGACCTCGTGGTCGTAGGCCTTGAGCCGGATGCGGATCTTCTGTCCCGCCATGGCTACTCAGTAGTCCTTTGTCTCGTAACGCTCTGGAACCCGGTGTTCCTGACCCTCGCTCCGACCCACGCGGTCGGGCGTGTCGCGCTTTCGCTGACACAGATGTCCCTTGTTCGAACATCCCTTGCCTGAGAAAGAGAATCACCGGGTGCCTGGCCGGTGCCGCACCTTGCTTCCCGAAAGATTCCCGTACGTCCGCCCCAGCGCTGCCGTAGTGGCAGTTAGGGCGACGAGTACTGTGGGACTCGCTTCCGGTCCTCCCGGCGGGAGGCGCGCAGCATCAACACTCGACCGAGCAACTCCGACAGTCTGCCATATGGGGTGGGCGGCTGGCCAATCGAAGCCGAGGATCGTACCCCGGGAGTGACGCAAGTCAAACAAGGGGGGCGATCAGATCCTCCAACGCATGGGCGTACGCCCTGCGCGCCGCCTTCTCCCCCTGCGGTGCCGGTACGTCGGGGCGCAGCACGTTCGGCAGGAAGGCGACCCGCCACATCCGGAACGTGTCCCCCAGCCCCTGTTCGGCATCGCCTCCCAGCAGCGCACGGGCCCCGCGTACGACGCCGGCGACAAGACCCGACGCTTCTTCCGGACCGGGTCCCCGCAGAACCGCCGTACCCACCAGGGCGTTCATGAGGACGGCCGACTGGAGGTCGCCCCCCATGCGCAGCATGCGCCGCAGCACCACGGGGTCGTCCGTGTCGGGCGGGTAGCCCTCGATGCAGCCGGAGTACATCATCAGGTACTCCGGCGTCACCTCGCGGCCCGTGTTCCATCCGCCCTGCCGCTCGAAGATGGACATGCTGTCAGCGGAGAAGTCGCCGATGACGCGCACCGATTCCAGAATGCCGTCCAGCTCCCCCCGCCGGGCGGCCACGAAGCCCTCGAGGGAGACGTCCCCGAGCGACTGCTCCCCCGACGCGGCGACCGCGCCCAGTTCGAGGACTCCCCACAGCGGCGCGAACACGTCGTACGCGAGTCCCGACTCGGATACCGGCGCAAATCTCTCCGTCATGCCAAGTACCTCACTTTTTCACCACAGGCCGGCAAAGAATTTCCCGGTGGCCTCTCGGGTCGGGAGAATTTCGGTGATTCCATTGTTCAGGATTTCCAACCCTTCGGGAGTGTTCACGAAGAACTCTGGTTGATTGTGGTTCGGGCCGCCCAGCTGGAAGATGGACTCCGCGAATTCCTTCGGCACCTTGACGCGCACCATGTGCCCGTCCCGACCGTACGCCGTCGCAGCCCTGGTGAAGTCGTCCGTCAGGTACACACCGGCGTTCGGGGTGCCCGCCCGCTTCGCCTCCTCGGATATGTTCAGCGCGAACTGCGTCCCCTGCCAGTTGTCCGACCCGTGGTAGAGGATCTGGTACGGGGAAAGACCGAAGGGATCGATCCGGCGGTACGGATTGGGCACATATCCGTAGGGATTCGGTGCCGGTTCCAGTCCGAGCGGATCGACGGAGCAATACCGGGCGGTCTCCGGATCGTAATAGCGGTGGTAATTGTAGTGGAGCCCTGATTCGGGATCGTGGTACTGCCCGGGGAACCGCAGGGGTGTATGGGCCGTGCTGTCGGCCTGCCAGGTGGTGAGGCCCCAGAGGGTTCTGCGGGAGCGCCAGGTGATGTCTCCGCTCACGTCGACGAGTTCCGTGGGCGTACCGACCAGGTCCGTGACGATCGCGAAGAATCGGGAGTCGATCTCCTCCTGGGTGGCCCGGTCGGTGAGACGTTCGGTCTGAGCCACCGGGTACAGGCCGTCGTGGTCCCAGGTGAGGGTCACGGGGTGGGGAAGAGTGGAGGCGGTGGTGGTCTGCTCGGCGAGGTTGAAGCCGTCCCACGTGAAGAGGGTCTCCTCCACCACCGTCGTACCGTCTCCGGCAAGGCGCTGCTTGGCCGTTCGGCGGCCGAAGGGGTCATAGAGATAGCGCCACACCGTCCCGTCGGGCGTGGTCACCGACGTGAGACGGTCCTCAGCGTCCCAGGTGTAACGCCAGACGTCGGGCGTCCGCGACAGCCGGGTCTTCCGGCGCGTCACGATCCGCCCCGCCGCGTCGTACTCGTAGCGGACGGAACCAGCGTGCACGAGCCGGTTGCCCGCGTAGCCGCGGTCGCCCTGTGTCTCCCGGCCCGGGTGGCGGCCGGGCCACACCGCCTGCACCTGGTTGCCCGCCGAGTCGTAGGCGTACGTCTCGGTCCAGTCGCGGGCGCTGACCTCGGTCACCCGGCCGACGGCGTCGAGGGTCATGCCGATCTCGCCCCGCAGCGGATCGTCGATGCCGACGAGTGCGTCGTCCGGCCGGAAGGCGTAGGCGCGACGCTGCACCGTGCCCCGCGCGTCGGTCACCGTCTGGTCCGTGGGGCGGCCCGCGGTGTCCCAGCTCTGGGAAAGGCGGAGAGAACCGTCCACCAGGCGGGAGATCTCACGGCCGCCGGCGTCGTGGCTGAAGTCGAGGACGTGATCGGAGGTACGCAGGGAGGTGGTGTTGCCCGAGGCGTCGTAGCCGTAGACGGCGCGGGCGCCGACGGGCGTCGTCCGTTCGACGCGCCGCCCCGTGGCGTCGTAGCGGAAGGAGAGCCTGCGGCCGTTCACCGTCTCCGCGACGGTCCTGCCGCTCGCGTCCCGCTCCCAGAGCATCTCGCAGTCGACGCTCGCAGCGCGCAGCCGCCGCCCCACATTGTCGTAGGCGTACGAGGTGACCGCGCCGTCCACGCTCTTGGAGACCAGCCGGCCCATGACGTCGTACCCGTAGGTGACCGACTGCCCCAGCGGGTTGGTGCGGGCCACCGCGCGCCCCGCGGCGTCGCGGCGGTAGGTGACCCTGCGGCCGTCGAAATCGGTCTCCGCGATCAGTCGGCCGACCGGGTCGTAGGTGTACTCCCACGTCAGGCCTTGCGGGGCGGTGACCTTGGTCAGGCGCAGCGAGGGATCGTACGCGAACTCGTAGCGGGCCCCGTCCGGCTGGGTGCGCGCGATCAGCAGGTCGAAGTGGGTGTATTCGTACGTCGTGACACCGCCCGCCGCGTCCGTGTGCCGGACGCGGTTGCCTTCGCCGTCGTACTCCCACGACTGTTCCGCCCCGTCCGGTCCCTGGACCCGGGCGAGCTGTCCCTCCACGGTCCACCAGCGCCGGGTCCGTGCTCCCAGCGCGTCGACGACCAGGTCGACCCGGCCGAAGGCGTCGCGGTGCGCGGTCCTGCGATGGCCCAGGGGGTCGGTCATCTCGACGGCCAGCCCGGCGGCATCGCAGCACACCAGCGTGGTGGCGCCGAGGGCGTCGATGACGCTCGTCAGCCGGCCGGCCGCGTCGTAGGTGAAGCGGGTCGTGGCGCCGGACGCGTCCGTTTCGGTCGTGCGGTTGCCGCGCTCGTCGTAGCCGAACCGCCGGCTCGATCCATCGGGCAGCGTGAGTGCCGTGGGGAGCCCGAGGTCGTTGTACGCGATGCGGGTCACCGTTCCGTCGGGGTGCGCGACGGTGTGGGGGCGACCGGTCACGTCGTTGGTGTAGGCGGTGGTGTGCCCCAGTGCGTCCGTCGAGGACACGACGTGGTGATGGATGTCGTACGTGGTGCGGGTGACGCCACCGCATGCGTCGATCTCGGCGACGACCTGGCAGGCCTCGTTGATCACGAATCGGCTGGCGGCGCCTTCGGCGGTGGTGAGGGTGGTGACACGGCAGCCGGGCCAGTCGGAGTCGGTGCCCTCGTAGTCAAGAGTGAGGGCGATGTGACCGGCCTCGCCGCCTTCGGCGATGCAACGGTCCTGCTCGTCGTAGGTGTAGGAGTAGCTGCGACGGTTGGTGTCGGTCCAGGAGGTGACGCGCAACCGCCCGTCGTACGTGAACTTCAGCGGCAGTCCGGAGGAGTTGATCACCTCGGTGAGGTTGCCGTCGGTGTAGCCGTAACGCTTGATGACGACGTCCGAGCCGTCCTCGGCCGCACCGGCAAGGCTCAGCGCGGTGACCCGGCCCTCGTCCGTGACGATCTTGAGGTGGTAGCCCCCGGAGTGCCGGATGCCTGTCGGGGCGCCCTGCTCGTTGTAGTCGAAAGTGATCGTGTGGCCGTTGCGGTCGGATATCCGCTCCAGCAGCGCCAGCCCGCCGGAGGGCGGCATGAAGCGGCGGGTGTGCCCGGTCAACGGGTCACTGACCGTGTACCCGCCGCTTGCCGAGCGGGTCAGCGGCCAGCGCGGGCCGGTCTCCGGGAGCACCGGTGAGTCCACCGCGTCCGGGTGCGGATAGGCGAGGAGCAGCCCGTCCTCGGTGACGAACACGACACCTTCGGCATCGACCTCCAGTCTCTGGTCCACCGTGGAGGACCAGGACGGGCCGAACCACCAGCCCGTCGCGTACCCCGACTCCACGCGGCGCACGAAAGCGAGCGGAAGGAGTCCTGGAAGCTCCGTGTCGACCAGCGGCAGGAACATCTTGCCGGTGGCCATGTCGACCGGGTCACTGCCACCGCGGCGAACCACGCCCGCAAGACGGTCGAACGCGCCCTTGGCCCCATTGGCGAGCATGCCCCGAGCGCTCTTGCCCAGCCCGCGGACCGCCAGGCTCATGCCCTTCAGACCACCCTTGAGACCCTTCATCGCCGCCAGACCACCCTTGAGCCCCTTGGCAAGCCCTCCAAGGGTGGTAAGCCCCTTCATGCCGGGTATGCAGTCCAGCGCCGCCAGGCCCACATCCCACAGAGAGGCCTGGCCTTTTGAATATTTGTAGAGCGTGTCGGCGAGCACAACGAGGGCTGCGATGAGCACGATCGCCCCGAGGATCGGCCCGCCGATGATCATCGCGATGACACCGACGACGGCAACGACGATCTTGCAGACGGCGACGATGTTGTCCCAGTTGTCCGTGAACCAGTCGCCGACCTCCTCCCACCACGACCGGTTCTGAATACCGGCGTCGGACGCCTCGTCGATCTTCGACTTCGCGGTGTGCGCGGCCTCCTCACGCATCTTGCGCGCGTCCTCGGCCATCTTCTTCGCCGCGGCCAGCGCACCCTGGGCGCTGTCGACGTCCGACTGGGCACTGGTCTGGGCGGACTTGGCGTGCTGGGCATCGCGGGTGGCGGCCCGGACCTTGCCCTCGTCGGGCTTGTCGCCGCCCGACTTGCTGCCGGTCGGGTCGTCCTTGTACTTGTCGGCTTCCTTGTTCGCCCGCGTCACCCACGAATCGGCCGATGCAAGGCGGGAGTTGGCGGAGGACAGATCGCTCTGGGCCTCCCGCCCCTTGGCGAGGGCCCGGTCGGCGAGCGCCTGGGCCCGCTCCAGCTTCGGCCAGAAGTCCGCCAGCGCGTCGCCGCACAAGTCATAGGACTTCTTCAGCTTCTTCAAGTTCTTCGGGACGTCCCCGAACTCGTCCTTGAAGACCTCCGCCGACTTGCCCGCCCACTCCAGCAGGGTGTCCTCACCCGCCATGCCATTGACCAGACGGAGAGCGTCCGAGACGTCGTCGGCGAAGTCGTGGAGTGTCTTGGCCAGAAGCTTGATCCGGTCCGGATCACCCGGCGTCGGATCCTTCTCCAGATCCAGGACATGCCAGTCTGTGGGCCGATGCCCCGCCATACCGCAACCCCCGTCACGCGCGCATCGTCAACATCCGTATGCACACGCGAACTTACCCGGAACGGCCGTTCGGAGAAAAGGTCAGCCAACCGACCGGCGGGTCGGCCTTCGGCGGGTCCAGGTGAATGTCAATCACCGAGCAATGGTCTCTCCAGGTCGTGGCCGTACGCCCGGAACCCCGTCCTGCCGTACTGCTGCAGGTCCGCCGCCATGTGGCACATGCGCCGGATCACGGGCGGTTCATCGAGCCCTTCCCCATGGCCTGCCCGGAGTGCGGCGCATCCGTGAAGCCTCTGCTCACCATCGACGGCTACGAATGCGGCGGCGGCAGCAGAAGCTGGTGGCCGGGCGACGACACCGCATCAGCGCGCCCCACCCACCTCAACACCGGCCGCGACCACGCACACCAGCGGCGCATCCAGTGAGCCCGACCGAACGCCTCACGGCCCCCCCGACCCCCGAAACCCCCTCCACCACCTGCCCCACCACATCCAGGACCTCCCGCCCGAACGCCGTCGGCGCGATCAACACCCCGAACACCAGCGCAAGCCCCACCGTCACACCCTGATCGGACCGGCTCCGCGCATGCACCGTCCGCCGCAACCGCAGCACGAGGATGACGGCCAGCAACACCGCCACATCGACCGTCAGCATCATCGGGCGAGTCCCTCCGTCGACGAGAAGTCCGCTGAACCCGAGCCATGGGCGACAAGCACGGTACGCACCCCGCCTAGCGCCTGACTGGGCACCGACTCGGCCCCGACTCGGCCCTGACAAGACTGCTCAAAAGCCCTTGCCACACCCCGGCGCCCGTCCCATGATCACGCCCACGTACAAGCGAAGACGCGCCCTCGGCGCCTACCTCGGCACGCTGCTCGCCGCCGTCCTGCTCCCCGGCATACGGCCGATCGACGACAACGTGGCCTGGGCGGCGCTGCTGCCCGCCCTCGTCTTCCTCATCGTGAACGCAGCCGGCACCCGACGCCGCCGCGTAGACGCCCAGGAACGCGAAAGGGGCCCGTACGACCTAAGTCGTACGGGCCCCTTCACAGAGACCTACCGGTCAGCCCTGTCGGGCCAAGATCACTTGTTGATCTTGGTGACCTGGCCGGCGCCCACGGTCCGGCCACCCTCACGGATGGCGAACTTCAGGCCCTCTTCCATGGCGACGGGCTGGATGAGCTCCACCTTCATCTCGGTGTTGTCACCCGGCATGACCATCTCGGTGCCCTCGGGGAGGGTCACGACGCCGGTCACGTCCGTCGTACGGAAGTAGAACTGCGGACGGTAGTTGTTGAAGAACGGCGTGTGGCGGCCACCCTCGTCCTTGGACAGGATGTAGGCCTGGGCCTCGAACTCGGTGTGCGGCGTAACCGAACCGGGCTTGATGATGACCTGGCCGCGCTCGACGTCCTCGCGCTTGATGCCACGGAGCAGCAGACCGACGTTCTCACCGGCCTGGCCCTCGTCGAGCAGCTTGCGGAACATCTCGATGCCGGTGACCGTGGTGGTGGTCTTCTCGGTCTTGATGCCGATGATGTCGACGGTCTCGTTGACCTTGAGGACACCACGCTCGATACGACCGGTGACGACGGTGCCACGACCGGTGATCGTGAAGACGTCCTCGATCGGCATCAGGAACGGCTTGTCGACGTCGCGCTCGGGCTCCGGGATCGACTCGTCGACGGCCTTCATCAGGTCGAGGACGGTCTGGCCCCACTCCTTGTCGCCCTCAAGGGCCTTCAGAGCGGAAACCTTGACGACCGGCAGGTCGTCGCCCGGGAACTCGTACTCGGAGAGCAGCTCGCGGACCTCGAGCTCCACGAGCTCCAGGATCTCCTCGTCGTCCACCATGTCGGCCTTGTTCAGGGCGACGACGATGTACGGAACGCCGACCTGGCGGGCCAGGAGCACGTGCTCCTTGGTCTGCGGCATCGGGCCGTCGGTGGCGGCGACCACGAGGATGGCGCCGTCCATCTGGGCAGCACCGGTGATCATGTTCTTGATGTAGTCCGCGTGACCGGGGCAGTCGACGTGGGCGTAGTGACGGGTCTCCGTCTGGTACTCGACGTGCGCGATGGAGATGGTGATACCGCGCTGGCGCTCTTCGGGAGCCTTGTCGATCTGGTCGAACGCCGAGGCCTCGTTCAGGTCCGGGAACGCGTCGTGCAGCACCTTGGTAATGGCGGCCGTGAGGGTCGTCTTACCGTGGTCGATGTGACCGATGGTGCCGATGTTGACGTGGGGCTTAGTCCGCTCGAACTTCGCCTTCGCCACTGGGTCCTCCTGTGGAGTGGTTCTGGTACGCCTTACTCATCGGCGCCAGGTGATCTTTGCTGGGATGCCGCCCGCCGGGGTTCTCCCGTGCCGGGCGATCCCCGGCGGTCGGTGTCAAGCCTAAAGCGTGTAACGGGAGTGTGTTACTCGCCCTTGGCCTTCGCGATGATCTCCTCGGCGACGTTCCGCGGAACCTCGGCGTAGGAGTCGAACTGCATGGAGTAGCTCGCACGGCCGGACGTCTTGCTGCGCAGGTCGCCGACGTAGCCGAACATCTCCGAGAGGGGCACGAGGCCCTTCACGACGCGGGCACCCGCCCGCTCCTCCATGGCCTGGATCTGGCCACGGCGGGAGTTGATGTCGCCGATGACCTCACCCATGTAGTCCTCGGGCGTGGTGACCTCGACGGCCATCATCGGCTCAAGGAGCACGGGGGACGCCTTGCGCGCGGCCTCCTTGAAGGCCTGCGAACCGGCGATCTTGAACGCGAGCTCGGAGGAGTCGACCTCGTGGTAGGCACCGTCGAGAAGCGTGACGCGGACGCCCGTCATCTCGTACCCGGCGAGGATGCCGAACTGCATGGCCTCCTGCGCACCGGCGTCCACCGAAGGGATGTACTCCTTCGGGATACGGCCACCGGTCACCTTGTTCACGAACTCGTACGAGGCGTCGCCGCCCTCGATCGGCTCGATCGCGATCTGCACCTTGGCGAACTGGCCGGTACCACCAGTCTGCTTCTTGTGCGTGTAGTCGACGCGCTCGACGGCCTTGCGGATCGTCTCGCGGTAGGCGACCTGCGGCTTGCCGACGTTGGCCTCGACCTTGAACTCACGGCGCATACGGTCGACCAGCACCTCGAGGTGCAGCTCGCCCATACCACCGATGATGGTCTGGCCCGTCTCCTCGTCCGAGTGGACCTGGAACGACGGGTCCTCCTCGGCCAGGCGCTGGATCGCGACGCCCAGCTTCTCCTGGTCGCCCTTCGACTTGGGCTCGATGGCGACCTGGATGACCGGCGCCGGGAAGTCCATGGACTCCAGGATCACCGGCTGCTTGTCGTCGGACAGCGTCTCACCGGTGGTGGTCTGCTTCAGGCCCATGACGGCGACGATGTCGCCGGCGCCCACCGACTCGATCTCCTCACGCTTGTTCGCGTGCATGCGGTAGATCTTGCCGATGCGCTCCTTCTTGCCCTTGACGGAGTTCAGCACGGCGGTGCCGGACTCCAGGCGACCGGAGTAGATCCGGACGAAGGTGAGCTTGCCGAGGTGCGGGTCGCTCATGATCTTGAACGCCAGCGCCGAGAGGGGCTCCTCGTCGGACGGCTTGCGCTTGACGACGACCTCGGGGTCCTTCACGTCGTGGCCCTCGATGGCCTCGACGTCAAGCGGGGTCGGCAGGTAGCGCACGACCGCGTCGAGCAGGGGCTGGACGCCCTTGTTCTTGAACGCGGTGCCGCAGAACACCGGGGTGACCGTGGTGTCCTTCGACTTGCCGGAGGCGATGGTGATACGACGGATCGCGGCGTACAGCTGCTCCACGGAAGGCTCCTCGCCCTCCAGGTACAGCTCCATGATCTCTTCGTCGTTCTCGGCGACGGCCTCGATGAGCTTGCCGCGGTACTCCTCGGCAGCCTCGGTGTGCGTGGCCGGGATGTCGACGACGTCGTACATCTCGCCCTTGGCGGCCTCGGCGGACCAGACCAGGGCCTTCATCGTCACGAGGTCGACGACGCCCTTGAAGTCGGCCTCGGCGCCGATCGGGAGCTGCATGACGAGCGGCTGGGCGCCCAGGCGGTCCGAGATCATGTCCACGCAGCGGTGGAACTCGGCGCCGGTACGGTCCAGCTTGTTGACGAAGCAGATGCGGGGCACGCCGTAACGGTCGGCCTGACGCCACACCGTCTCCGACTGCGGCTCCACGCCGGCAACGCCGTCGAACACCGTCACGGCGCCGTCGAGGACGCGGAGCGAACGCTCCACCTCGACGGTGAAGTCGACGTGACCCGGGGTGTCGATGATGTTGATGGTGTGGTCGACGCCCTCAAGCGGCCAGTGACAGGTGGTGGCAGCAGAGGTGATCGTGATGCCACGCTCCTGCTCCTGCTCCATCCAGTCCATGGTGGCGGCGCCGTCGTGGACCTCACCGATCTTGTACGAAACGCCGGTGTAGAACAGGATCCGCTCGGTGGTGGTCGTCTTGCCCGCGTCGATGTGGGCCATGATCCCGATGTTGCGGACCCTGGCCAGGTCAAGCGAAGTGGTAGCCATAAGGCTTCAGTCTTCTCTCGGTCTCGATGTGGACTGCGACTACCAGCGGTAGTGCGCGAAGGCCTTGTTGGACTCGGCCATCTTGTGCGTGTCCTCGCGCTTCTTGACGGCCGCACCGAGGCCGTTCGAAGCGTCGAGAAGCTCGTTGAGCAGACGCTCGGTCATGGTCTTCTCGCGACGGGCGCGGGAGTAACCGACCAGCCAGCGCAGCGCGAGCGTGTTGGCACGACCGGGCTTGACCTCGATCGGAACCTGGTACGTCGCACCGCCGACACGGCGGGACTTGACCTCGAGGGTCGGCTTGATGTTCTCCAGCGCGCGCTTCAGCGTGATGATCGGGTCGTTGCCCGTCTTCTCGCGGAGGCCTTCCATGGCGCCGTAGACGATGCGCTCAGCGGTGGAGCGCTTGCCGTTCAGCAGCACCTTGTTGATGAGCGACGTGACAAGAGGAGAACCGTAGACCGGGTCGATGATGACCGGGCGCTTCGGGGCGGGGCCCTTACGAGGCATTCTTACTTCTCCTTCTTGGCGCCGTAGCGGCTGCGGGCCTGCTTGCGGTTCTTGACACCCTGGGTGTCAAGGGAGCCGCGGATGATCTTGTAGCGAACACCAGGCAGGTCCTTCACACGGCCACCACGCACGAGCACGATGGAGTGCTCCTGCAGGTTGTGTCCCTCACCCGGAATGTAAGCGGTGACCTCGATCCCGCTGGTCAGACGCACACGCGCGACCTTACGCAGGGCCGAGTTCGGCTTCTTCGGGGTGGTCGTGAACACACGCGTGCAGACGCCACGGCGCTGAGGGGAACCCTCGAGTGCGGGCGTCTTGTTCTTCTCGACCTTGTCCTGCCGGCCCTTACGGACCAGCTGCTGGATCGTAGGCACTACTTCTCCGGTTTCTGTGTGCCGAATGGTGAAGCTAACCTGGAACGTCGCCGACCCACGCGGTCGGGTGTGTCGAATCCGGCAGACTCTCGCCGCGAAGCGAAAAGGGCGCAGATTACGGCGGCCGTGTCACGACTCGCGATGCGGCTGAAGACACGCACCAGAGCCAGGGCACACCCCAGGCACAAGGTCTGAGCGTACCTACCTCATGGACTTCGGTCAAAACAAATGAGGCGGGGTGCGACGCGCCGGAATTATCCCCGTTGCGCGCGGCTCCCGACGATCTTCTTCCTGTCTACATCTGTGAATGTTGCTGAACCGCGTTCAGGTCGCCGACGAGTTCAGTACGTTGATGGGTCGCTGCGCAGAGTGACGAGCGCGGCGTCAGGGAGACGGGGGGCTTTCATGACCGCGGCCTACTTACCGGGCGAGAACGGGCTGGACGACCGCGTGCCCTTCCTGGCCCGGCTGGAGCGGGAGGACCGCGAGGCCCTGCTCGCCCTCGGCCGCGAGCTGCGCTTCCGCACCCGTGCCGTCCTGCTCCACCAGCACGAACCCTCGTCGTACGTGCTCTTCGTCACCCATGGCTGGACCAAGGTCACCGCCGCCGCCGTCAACGGCTACGAGGCGCTCCTCGCCCTGCGCGGCCCCGGCGACATCGTCGGCGAGTCCGCGGCGCTGACCGGGCGGCCCCGCTCGGCGACGGTGACGGCGCTGGAGCCGGTGCGCGCGGTCGTGGTGGACCGGGACCGGTTCACGGTGTTCCTCGCCGACTCCCCGGCCGTCTCGTACGCCCTGCTCGGCCTCACCTCCGACCGGATGCGCGCCGCCGACCAGCGCCGCATCGAGTTCGCCTCCATGCACGTACGCGAGCGCCTCGCCGCCCTCCTGCTGGAGCTGGCCCACACCAACGCCCGCTACACCGAGGCCGGCGTCGAACTCCTCGTCCCGCTCAGCAAGCAGGAGCTGGCCGGTTCGGTGGGCGCCTCCCGCGAGATGGTCCAGCGCCTGCTGAAGGACCTGCGGGACCGGGGGGTGGTGGTCACCGGCCGCCGCACGATGCGGATCGTGCGCATGGACGTGCTGCGCAGGATCGCGCGGGCGGAGTCCTGAGGCCTACGGGCTTCCGCGCGTCCTCTGTGCACACGGTCACAGTTCCAGTGCGTCATCCGCCCTCTCGCCCACCCCGCCCCGAAGGCCACTCTTCTCGCCGTACGCCCAACCCGAAAGGCCACCATGACCGACCCCGTGAACCGCACGATCCTCCTCCTGGACATCGAGAAGTTCAGCGACCGGGACGACGTGGAGCAGGCCTACTTACGGCGCATGCTCTACGACGTCACCGACCGCGCCCTGGAGAGCGCCGGGATCGACGAGACGCTGCGCCTGCGCGCCGACCGGGGTGACGCGGTGATGGAGCTGATCGACGCGAACGCGTCCGTGACCGCGCTGCTGCGCGCCCTGCTCACCGAGGTCCCGGCGCAGCTCCGCTCGGTCAACCGCATGGCGTCGAAATCGGCGCAGATCCGGCTGCGCGGAGTGGTCGCCGCCGGCTATGTCGCCGTCGACGAGCACGACGGCTGGGTCGGCTCCGACCTCAACCACGCCTGCCGCCTTCTGGACGCGGCCCTCCTGCGCGCGGCCCTGCGCGAACGCCGGGACGACTTCGCCCTGTGCGTCTCGGATGCCGTGCACGCCGGGATCGTGCGGCACGACCACCCCGGCATCCCGGCGGACGCCTTCCACAGCGTGACGGTGGACAGCAAGAACGGCCCCTTGACGGCCTGGCTGCACGGGCCGGTGCCCGCGCGGTCCGACGACCACAGTGGAACGGGGGGCGGGGGAGCCCCGGTGCCGGGTGCCTCGGGGGACGGCCCGGCACCGGGGCAGGCCCCGCCCGCGGTGTTCCACTTCACCGGCGGTTCCCCCTCCTTCGGCGGCAGCCTCGTCGCCGGGAACCAGCACGGGGTGTCCGGCGGGCAGGTCACCGGGAACGTGCATCTCGGCGGGGGCGGGAACGGCACCGGGACCGGGGGTGACGCGGCATGACGGTGCCCGCCTCCGAGGAGGTACCGGCGGCCGAACCGGTCCCCGATGAGCCCGAGGAACGTACGCAGGAGGCGCGGGCCGCGCAGCGAGAGCTGTTCGCGCACACCCCGGGGTTCATCCTGGGCCCGGGGGCCGGCTTCGGCGGCAGCCTGGTCGGCGGCGCGCAGCACGGGGTGTCCGGCGGGCAGGTCACCGGGGACGTGTTCCTCGGCGGCAAGACGGAGATCCACTACAACGGGGCCGCCGCCATCGCCCATGTCTCCGGCGAGATCCCGTGCGAGCGACTCGCCGAACTGGCGAGCGTCTTCGTGGCGGGCCCGGCCTTCGAGGAGGCGCTGCGGCGGCTGCGCGAGGAACGCGTGCTGGTGCTCTCCGGCCCCCACGCCTGCGGCCGCTACGTGGCAGCCTGCATGCTGCTGCACCGTCTGGGCGTGCCCGCGGTGCACGCCCTGTCCGCGGAGACGACCCCGGCGACCCTCACCACCCAGCTCACCCGGACCGCCGGTTACGTCCTGCGCGACTTGCCGCTGACGCGCAACCGGCCGCTGCGGGACGCTCACGTCTACGCGGCCGCCGACCAGCTCAAGCAGACCGACGGATATCTGGTCGTCACCGTCGAGAAGTCGCCGTTCCTGCTCGGGGTGACTGCGCTGGCCTGGGAGCCGCCGGACGCCGAGGACGTCGTACGGGCGAAACTCCGCCGGCGGGACGACGTGGAGGAGCTCCTCGCGCTCGCCCCCGTGCGCGAGTTCCTCGGCCGTGGCCCGCAACGGCCGGCGGAGGCGGCCGAGTTCGCCGACGTGCTGGCCGGCTACGACGGGAGCGCCGCCGCTCAGGCGCGGCTCGCGGACTTCGGGCAGACCGCGGTGGTGAAGCAGTGCCGGGACCGGCTCAGCGACACCGGCACCGAGCTGCGGGACAAGGCGTTCCTGATCGCGCTGGCCGTCTTCGACCAGGCCCCGTACGTCCTCGCCGCCGAGCTCGCGGACAAGCTGTTCGTGCACTTCCAGCAGCTCCAGGAGCCGGAACAGCCGCCCGAGATACCGGTGTTCGGCCCGAGCGCCGAGGAACGGCTCGAACGGGCCGGCGCCGAGGGCGAGGTACGGGACGAGAGCACCGAGTGGGGGCCGGTGCCGCAGTTCACCGCCTACTTCCCGCGCGAGGACACCCCGCACGTGCTGCTCTCGGAGGTGTGGACGGGACATCCGTCGGCGCGTCCGGCGCTCGTGACCTGGCTGCGCCAGCTGGCCCGGGACGGCCGCCCGGTGGTCCGCACCCGGGCCGCCGCGGCAGCGGCCGTCCTCGCGCATGCGGACCTGCCCTCGGCCGTGGCCCTGCTGATCGACGGCTGGGCGGTGTCCCGCACCTTCGGTCCCCGGGTGACCGCGGCGAACACCCTGGTCCTCGCCCAGCTCCTGAACGCCCCGGTCGTGCTGCGACTGCTGAGCGAGTGGTGCACGGACAACCACTGGGCCCGTCGCTGGACCGCCATCCGCGCCCTGGGCCTGCTCGCCCCGCTCCGCCCCGACCTGGCGGCCACGGCGCTGAGCGCGCTCGCCGCCCGCGCCCGGGTGGACGACAGCACGCCGGCCGAGAGCAACAACCTCATCGAGTCGACGGCCCTGCTGCTGTCGGTGGGCTCCCGCCGCGGCGAGATGCTCTCCGAGCTGGTCCGCCTGCTGCAACACGACACACCCTCGGTACGGGCCCTCGCCCTGGCCGGTTTCCTACGGGCCTGCGACAACGCCGACGAGGGCGCGCTCGTCGAGTGGTACGCCGACACCGGCATGTACGAGACCGACTCGGCCCGCGATGTCGCCGCCCTGTGGCGCGCCGCCCTCGGCGACCGCGCCCACACCCGGCAGGCCCTGAACGCCCTGCGCACCTGGACATATGCCGCCCAGCGCCGCCCGGACGCCGCCCAGGCCCTGGAGCTGCTGCTGCCCGCCCTGATCGTCACGGCGGCCGACCGCGACCGCCTGGACCACGAACTGCGCACGATGCGAGCGGAGGACGGCGGCCCACGCCCCCCGGTGGCGGACCGCCTGCTCTCCGCGCTCCACCCCTCCACACCTGCTCAGCCTAGGAGTTGACCCATGGCGGACTTCCGCCGTCAGCCGGAGTGGCAGCAACAGGCCGACCGGCACAGCACATTGATCGACCCGGTCCTCACCGTGAAGCCCATCTCGCGGTTCGACTACACCGCGCGCCGCCAGATCACCGCGATCGACCACGCCCTGGTCTTCGCGACGGCGGGCGGGGCGTACGACGTCTACGTCCCGCCGCACCGCCCCAGCCGCACGGACGCCGCGACCCGCCGCTACATCTCGGTCTACGAGGTCGACATGGGCAGCCACCCGGTGCGCCTCGACCTCCAGCTGCCCAGCGACGACGACGCGTTCGCCTTCGGCGCGACGGCCGACCTCACCTGGCGGGTGCACGATCCCGAGGCCTTCGTCCGCAGCGGCGAGCGGGACGTCCCGACCCGTCTGACCCGAGAACTCCAGCAGTTCGCCCGCCCGGTCAGCCGCGGCTTCTCCATCGAGGACAGCGCGATGGCGGAGGCGGCGGTGCAACAGGCCCTGTCCGTCGGCTCCTTCGCGGCCGGCATCGGCCTGACGGTCACCTGCGTCCTCCGGCTCAGCCTCGACGACGAGGCGATCGCCCACCGGCGCCGGCAGCGGGCGCTGCGCTACGAGACGGACATGCTCGACCCCGAGCACGCGTACCGGATGCGGCTGGCACAGCAGAGCTTCGAGCTGGAGGCGCTGCAACAGCGTCAGCAGCAGCAACTGGTGGGCGAGAAGATCCACTTCTACCAGTACTGGCTCCAGCACGGCGGGGTCGGCGCCTGGGCCCTCCATCTCTCCGCCCACCCCGAGGACACCCAGCTGGTCATCAACAACATCCACCACGACCAACTGACCTTCATCAAAACTCAGTTGGAACTGGTCAGCGGCGATGACCTGGAGGACTACCAGAAGGCCGCGTCCCTGAAGCAGATCCGCCAGGAGATCGACGAGCTCCTCCACCGCAGAACCCAGCCCCCAGCCGCCACCGCCGGCGAACTCCCCGCCGCCCCCACTCCCCCACCGGGCCCCGCCTACCCGGGAGACACGGCGACACCGGGAACGCCGACGTACGGGCCAGGACAAGGGGCGACGCCGGGAACGCCGACATCGGCATACGGCCCGCCGCCGGGGACACCGACCCCGGGGATGCCGTACGTGCCGGGAGCCGGGCCGGTGCCGGGAGCGCCGTACCCACCCTTCCCGAGCCCGCCCCATGTGCCGGGCGCCGGTCCGGGCGCGACGCAGACGCCCGGGACCGGGCCGGTGCCCGGAACTCCGTACGTGCCCGCCCAGGTCCCGGGGACGGGAGTCCCGCCGTCGCCGTACGCACCCACCGGCCCCGTCGCCACCGGGCCGGTTCCCGGCGGCGCACCCACGCCCGGGCCACCGCCCTCCCCGTACGCATCGCCCGCGCCCGGCGCCGACCCCGCGCCGTACGCAGCAGGCGGCCCCGTGCCGGTCACACCCCCCGCGCCGGGACCGTACCCACCGCCCCACCCCGGCACCCCCGCCCCGCCGGAGCCGCCCGCCGCCGACGCGGAGCCCTCATGACCGCGCCGGTCACCGCTCCCCCGGGCCGGCAGGTGGCCGAACGTCTCCTCGGCGAGATGCGCGGGGAGATAGCCCGTGCCGACAGCAAGGCGTCCGTGCTGGTCGCGGCGCTCGGGATGACCGCGGGGGTGTTCAGCGGACTCGTGGCGGGACGCCAGTGGAGCCCGCAGTCGCTCTCGGTTCCCGGCGCCGTCCTGTGGTGGGCCGGAGTCGTCGCGTTCGCCCTGTCGCTGTTCGCGCTGCTGCTCGCCGTACTGCCTCGCTACGGCAACGGCGCATGGGCCCCGGGGCGCCCCCTCTGCTACTTCGGCGACGTCCAACGCGCCGTGCACGAAGGCCGGTTGGCCGAGGCTCTCGCCGACACCGAACGCGACCCGGCCGCCGGCCTCACGACGTCCCTCACCGAGACCAGCCTCATCGCCGCTCGCAAGCACCAGTGGATCCGCGCCGGCCTGATCGCCTTCTGCGTGGGCGCGCTGCTGCTCCCGGCGGGCCTGTTGACCGGCTGAGTCCGCCACCCCACACGTACCCACCATCACGCGAGCACAAGGAGCCCCGTGTCCCAACCACCGGAACCGGCCGCCACTCCGGACCGACCGCATCCCGCAGAGCCGCCCCCGCCCGTCTACCCCACGGCCGCACCACCGCCTCAATACCCGTCGGCCGCACCACCACCGCAGTACCCCGCGAGCCCGGCACCCGCCTACCCGGCGCCCCCCGCCCCATCCCCCACGGCACCGCCCCCGCAGTACCCCACAGGGCCCGCCGCCCACTACCCCACCGGCGCCGCCCCGCAGTACCCCACAGGGCCCGACGCCCACTACCCCGCCGGTGCCGCCCCGCAGTACCCCACCGCCGCAGCGGCCCCGTACTCCACCGCGCCGACGACCCCGAACCCAACCGTCGCACCACCCCCGTACCCCACCGCCCCGACGGCCGCCCCGCCCCAGTACGCGCCCACTGGCGCCCCGTACATCCCCCCACAGCCCACCACCGCCACCGCCGCCACTGCCCCCGGCTCCGCGCCCGCCGACCCCGCCCCCGACGACCTCGACTACCGTCACCTCGGCTCCCGAGTCCACGTCGCCGCACACCAGCGCGGCGCCGACGCCACCGCGATAGGGAGCCTGCTGGTCCATGTGCCGAGCCTCGTCGTGAGCGCGGCCGTGGTCAGTGCCATCGCGTTCGCGCTGCTGGGCAAGGCAGGCGGCTGGATCGTCGTCCTCGCCTGGCTGGCCAGCGGAGGTCTCGTCTTCCACCGCCCCACCGAGCTCGCCTTCGCCCACCGCGTCCTCAAGCTCCGCGCCCCGCTGGCCCAGGAGCAGGCCCGGCTCGAACCGATCTGGCGTGAGGTCACCGCCCGCGCCGGCATCGAGGCGCACACCTACGAACTCATGGTGGAGAACAGCCCCGAGCTCAACGCCTCGGCGGTCGCCGGACACGTCGTCAGCGTCACGACGTACGCCCTCAACGAGATCCCCAGCAGCAACCTGGCCGCCGTACTCGCCCATGAACTCGGCCACCACACCGGCGGTCACGCCTGGGCCGGACTGCTCGGCTACTGGTACTCGCTGCCCGGCCGGATCGCCTGGACGGTCACGAAGTTCGTGGCACGGATCGCCCTGGCCATCGCCGCCGTGCTGTCCTGGCGGGCCTACTTCCTGGTCGCGTTCGTCATCGGCATGTGCCTGATCGGCGGGTTCATGGCGGCCTGGTACGTCACCCTGCCCCTCGTCCTCGCCCCCTACCTGCTCGCGTTCATGGGCCGCAAGGCCGAGCTGCGCGCCGACCAGCAGGCCGCCGTGCTCGGTTTCGCCGGGCAGATGACCCAGGTGCTGCACCAGTTGCAGGCGGAGGAGGACCGCGAGAAGGCGCAGATCGTGGCGGCCGGCCACCGGCTCAAAGAGCCCGGCACCTTCGCCCGGCTGCTCTCCACCCACCCCGACCACCACACCCGCATCCGCGCCCTGGAACCGTACCTCCGCACCGGCCTCTGAACCCGGACACGCCGAAGGGCGGTCACCTCGTACGAAACGAGGTGACCGCCCTTCAGAACTTCAGGACTTCTGGACTTCAGAACCGACTACTACTGGTTGTACGGCCCGTAGTCGTAGTCCTCCAGCGGAACGGCCTGGCCGGAGCCCGTGCCGAACGGCGAGTAGTCGATGTCGTCGTAGCCGACGGCCGAGTACATCGCGGCCTTGGCCTCCTCGGTCGGCTCCACCCGGATGTTGCGGTAGCGGGACAGACCCGTACCGGCCGGGATGAGCTTACCGATGATGACGTTCTCCTTGAGGCCGATGAGGCTGTCGGACTTGGCGTTGATCGCCGCGTCCGTCAGGACTCGGGTCGTCTCCTGGAAGGAGGCGGCCGACAGCCAGGATTCCGTCGCCAGCGAGGCCTTGGTGATACCCATCAGCTGCGGACGACCGGAGGCCGGGTGACCGCCCTCCTGGACCACACGACGGTTCTCGGTCTCGAACTTCGAGCGCTCGACCAGCTCGCCGGGCAGCAGCTCGGCGTCGCCGGACTCGATGATCGTCACGCGGCGGAGCATCTGCCGGATGATGATCTCGATGTGCTTGTCGTGGATCGACACACCCTGCGAGTTGTAGACCTTCTGGACCTCGCCGACCAGGTGGACCTGGACGGCACGCTGGCCCAGGATGCGCAGCACGTCGTGCGGGTTGGTGGCACCCACGGTGAGCTTCTGGCCCACCTCGACGTGCTCGCCCTCGCTGACCAGGAGTCGGGCACGCTTCGAGATCGGGAACGCCGTCTCGTCGCTGCCGTCGTCCGGCGTGATGACGATCTTCTTGGTCTTCTCGGTCTCCTCGATCCGGACGCGGCCGGAGGCCTCGGAGATCGGGGCGACACCCTTCGGGGTACGGGCCTCGAAGAGCTCGACGACACGCGGCAGACCCTGGGTGATGTCGTCACCGGCCACACCACCGGTGTGGAAGGTACGCATCGTCAGCTGGGTACCGGGCTCACCGATGGACTGGGCGGCGATGATGCCGACCGCCTCACCGATGTCGACCAGCTTGCCGGTGGCCAGGGAGCGGCCGTAGCACATGGCGCAGGTGCCGACGGCGGACTCACAGGTCAGGACCGAGCGGGTCTTGACCTCGGAGACACCGTGCTTGACCAGCTCGTCGATGAGGACGTCGCCGAGGTCGGTGTTGGCCGGGGCCAGCACCTTGCCGTCGACGGTGATGTCCTCGGCCAGCGCACGGGCGTACACGCTGGTCTCGACGTTGTCGGCCTTGCGCAGCACGCCGTCCGCGCCGACCTCGGCGATCGCGAGCTTGAGACCGCGCTCGGTGCCGCAGTCCTCCTCGCGGATGATGACGTCCTGCGAGACGTCCACCAGACGACGGGTCAGGTAACCCGAGTCGGCGGTACGCAGGGCGGTGTCGGCCAGACCCTTACGGGCACCGTGCGTGGAGATGAAGTACTCCAGCACGGACAGGCCCTCACGGAAGGACGCCTTGATGGGACGCGGGATCGTCTCGTTCTTGGCGTTCGACACCAGACCACGCATACCGGCGATCTGCCGCATCTGCATCATGTTTCCTCGGGCACCCGAGTCAACCATCATGAAGATGGGGTTCGTCTTGGGGAAGTTCGCGTTCATCGCCTCGGCGACCTCGTTGGTCGCCTTGGTCCAGATCGCGATGAGCTCCTGAGTGCGCTCTTCCTTGGTGATCAGACCGCGCTCGTACTGCTTCTGGACCTTCTCGTCCTGCGCCTCGTAGCCCTTGACGATCTCCTTCTTCGCCTCGGGAACGACGACGTCGGAGATGGCCACGGTGACACCGGAACGGGTCGCCCAGTAGAAGCCGGCCGCCTTCAGGTTGTCGAGCGTCGCCGCCACGATGACCTTGGGGTAGCGCTCGGCGAGGTCGTTGACGATCTCGGAGAGCTGCTTCTTGCCGACCGAGTAGTCGACGAACGGGTAGTCCTCGGGCAGCAGCTCGTTGAAGAGCGCGCGGCCCAGGGTCGTACGCAGCCGGAAGCTGTCGCCCGACTGGTACTCCGGCTCGCCCTCCTCGGCCGCCGGCGGCGTCCAGCCACGCGGCGGGATGGTGCCCACCGGGAAGCGGATGTCGACCTGCGACTGCAGAGCCAGCTCACCGGCGTCGAACGCCATGATCGCCTCGGCCGTGGAGCCGAACGCACGGCCCTCGCCCTTGGTGTCACGGAGCTCACCGTCGGTGGTGAGGAAGAACAGACCGAGGACCATGTCCTGGGTCGGCATCGTCACCGGACGGCCGTCGGCGGGCTTGAGGATGTTGTTCGAGGACAGCATCAGGATGCGGGCCTCGGCCTGCGCCTCCGCGGACAGCGGCAGGTGCACGGCCATCTGGTCACCGTCGAAGTCCGCGTTGAACGCGGTGCAGACGAGCGGGTGGATCTGGATGGCCTTGCCCTCGACCAGCTGCGGCTCGAAGGCCTGGATGCCGAGGCGGTGCAGGGTGGGAGCACGGTTCAGCAGAACCGGGTGCTCGGCGATGACCTCTTCGAGGACGTCGTACACGACCGTGCGGCCGCGCTCCACCATGCGCTTGGCGCTCTTGATGTTCTGCGCGTGGTTGAGGTCCACGAGCCGCTTCATCACGAACGGCTTGAAGAGCTCCAGCGCCATCGCCTTGGGCAGACCGCACTGGTGCAGCTTCAGCTGCGGACCGACGACGATCACGGAACGCGCAGAGTAGTCCACACGCTTGCCGAGCAGGTTCTGACGGAATCGACCCTGCTTGCCCTTCAGCATGTCGCTCAGGGACTTCAGCGGGCGGTTACCGGGACCGGTGACCGGCCGGCCGCGACGACCGTTGTCGAAGAGGGCGTCAACAGCCTCCTGAAGCATGCGCTTCTCGTTGTTGACGATGATCTCGGGCGCGCCGAGGTCGAGGAGCCTCTTCAGACGGTTGTTGCGGTTGATCACACGGCGGTACAGGTCGTTCAGGTCGGAGGTCGCGAAGCGGCCACCGTCCAGCTGCACCATCGGGCGAAGGTCCGGCGGGATGACCGGGACGCAGTCGAGGACCATGCCCTTGGGGCTGTTGGAGGTCTGCAGGAACGCAGACACGACCTTCAGCCGCTTCAGCGCACGGGTCTTCTTCTGGCCCTTGCCGGTACGGATGATCTCGCGGAGCTTCTCGGCCTCCTCGTCGAGGTCGAAGGACTCCAGGCGCTTCTGCAGCGCCGCGGCACCCATCGAACCGTCGAAGTACGTGCCGAAGCGGTCACGCAGCTCGCGGTAGAGGAGCTCGTCGCCCTCCAGGTCCTGGACCTTGAGGTTCTTGAAGCGGGTCCACACCTCGTCGAGACGGTCGATCTCGCGCTGCGCACGGTCGCGCAGCTGCTTCATCTCACGCTCGGCACCCTCGCGCACCTTGCGGCGCACGTCGGCCTTGGCGCCCTCGGCCTCCAGCTCGGCCAGGTCGGACTCGAGCTTCTTGGCGCGGGCCTCGAGGTCGGCGTCGCGACGGTTCTCGACCTGCTGACGCTCCACGGAGACGTGCGCCTCCAGGGAGGGCAGGTCGCGGGTGCGGCGCTCCTCGTCGACGTACGTGATCATGTACGCCGCGAAGTAGATGACCTTCTCCAGGTCCTTCGGGGCGAGGTCGAGCAGGTAGCCGAGGCGCGACGGAACGCCCTTGAAGTACCAGATGTGCGTGACGGGAGCGGCCAGCTCGATGTGGCCCATCCGCTCACGGCGCACCTTGGCGCGAGTGACCTCGACGCCGCAGCGCTCACAGATGATGCCCTTGAAGCGGACGCGCTTGTACTTGCCGCAGTAGCACTCCCAGTCCCGGGTCGGACCGAAGATCTTCTCGCAGAAGAGTCCGTCCTTTTCGGGCTTGAGGGTGCGGTAGTTGATGGTCTCGGGCTTCTTGACCTCGCCGTGGCTCCACTGACGGATGTCGTCAGCGGTGGCCAGACCGATCCGGAGCTCATCGAAGAAGTTGACGTCGAGCACTATGCGTCAATCCCTCTCAGGGTTGTAAGTCTTGGGGTCTGAAACGGGGGTCCTGGGGCCGGCCGGAGGTTCCTCACCAGGTCCTCCGGCCGGACTCCCGTCAGACCTCTTCGACGCTGCTCGGCTCGCGCCGGGACAGGTCGATGCCGAGCTCCTCCGCAGCGCGGAAGACATCCTCGTCGGTGTCGCGCATCTCGATGGACATGCCGTCCGAGGACAGCACCTCCACGTTGAGGCACAGGGACTGCATTTCCTTGATGAGCACCTTGAAGGACTCGGGAATGCCGGGCTCGGGGATGTTCTCGCCCTTGACGATGGCCTCGTAGACCTTCACGCGGCCGGTGACGTCGTCGGACTTGATGGTCAGCAGCTCCTGGAGGGCGTACGCGGCGCCGTATGCCTCCAGCGCCCACACCTCCATCTCACCGAAGCGCTGGCCACCGAACTGAGCCTTACCACCCAACGGCTGCTGGGTGATCATCGAGTACGGACCGGTCGAGCGGGCGTGCAGCTTGTCGTCGACCAGGTGGTGGAGCTTGAGGATGTACATGTACCCGATGGAGATCGGGTCCGGGAACGGCTCACCGGAGCGGCCGTCGAACAGCCTCGCCTTACCGGTCGGCTGCACCATGCGCTCGCCGTCGCGGTTCGGGATGGTGTGGTTCAGCAGACCCGCCAGCTCGTCCTCACGCGCACCGTCGAACACCGGGGTGGCGACGTTGGTGCCGGGGGCGACCTGGTCGGCGCCGATGTTCTGCAGGCGCTGCGCCCAGTCGTCGGCGAGACCGGAGACGTCCCAGCCGCGGCTGGCGAGCCAGCCGAGGTGGATCTCCAGGACCTGTCCCGGGTTCATTCGGGACGGCACACCGAGCGGGTTGAGGATGATGTCGACCGGGGTCCCGTCCTCGAGGAACGGCATGTCCTCGATGGGCAGGATCTTGGAGATGACACCCTTGTTGCCGTGACGGCCGGCGAGCTTGTCACCGTCCGTGATCTTGCGCTTCTGCGCCACGTAGACACGAACCAGCTGGTTCACGCCCGGCGGCAGCTCGTCGCCTTCCTCACGGTCGAAGACGCGGACGCCGATGACCTTGCCGATCTCGCCGTGCGGCACCTTCAGGGAGGTGTCACGGACCTCGCGCGCCTTCTCGCCGAAGATCGCGCGGAGCAGGCGCTCCTCGGGGGTCAGCTCGGTCTCACCCTTGGGCGTGACCTTGCCGACGAGGATGTCGCCGGCGACGACCTCGGCACCGATCCGGATGATGCCGCGCTCGTCGAGGTCGGCGAGAACCTCCTCGGAGACGTTCGGGATGTCCCGGGTGATCTCCTCGGGGCCGAGCTTGGTGTCACGGGCGTCGACCTCGTGCTCCTCGATGTGGATCGAGGAGAGGACGTCGTCCTGCACGAGGCGCTGCGACAGGATGATCGCGTCCTCGTAGTTGTGACCCTCCCACGGCATGAACGCCACGAGCAGGTTCTTGCCCAGCGCCATCTCGCCGTTCTCGGTGGCCGGACCGTCGGCCAGGACCTGGCCCTCGATGATCCGGTCGCCCTCGTTGACGATGACCTTCTGGTTGACCGAGGTGCCCTGGTTGGAGCGGGCGAACTTGGCCAGGCGGTACGTGATGTACGTGCCGTCGTCGTTGGCCGTGGTGATGTAGTCCGCGGAGACCTCCTGGACCACACCCGCCTTCTCGGCCTTGACCACGTCGCCGGCGTCGACGGCGGAGCGGTACTCCATGCCGGTGCCGACGAGCGGGGACTCGGACTTAATCAGCGGCACGGCCTGACGCATCATGTTCGCGCCCATGAGGGCACGGTTGGCGTCGTCGTGCTCGAGGAACGGGATCATGGCGGTCGCGACCGACACCATCTGGCGCGGCGAGACGTCCATGTAGTCCACGTCGTCACCGGGGACGTAGTCGACCTCGCCGCCACGACGGCGGACCAGGACGCGGTTCTCGGTGAAGCGCAGTTCGTCGTCGAGCGTGGCGTTGGCCTGCGCGATGACGAATCGGTCCTCTTCGTCGGCCGTCAGGTAGTCGACCTCGTCGGTGACGACACCGTCGACGACCTTGCGGTACGGCGTCTCCACGAAACCGAACGCGTTGACGCGGCCGTAGGAGGCGAGCGAACCGATCAGACCGATGTTCGGGCCTTCGGGCGTCTCGATCGGGCACATACGGCCGTAGTGAGACGGGTGCACGTCACGGACCTCGAAGCCGGCCCGCTCACGGGACAGACCACCAGGGCCCAGCGCCGAGAGACGACGCTTGTGCGTCAGACCCGACAGCGGGTTGTTCTGGTCCATGAACTGCGACAGCTGGCTGGTGCCGAAGAACTCCTTGATGGAGGCGACGACCGGCCGGATGTTGATCAGGGTCTGCGGCGTGATCGCCTCGACGTCCTGGGTCGTCATGCGCTCGCGGACGACTCGCTCCATACGCGCCAGACCCGTACGGACCTGGTTCTGGATGAGCTCGCCGACGCTGCGCAGACGACGGTTGCCGAAGTGGTCGATGTCGTCGGTCTCGACGACGATGTTCGCGCCGCTGTCGCCGACCGTCTCGGTCTCGCCCGCGTGCAGCTTCACCAGGTACTTGATCGTCGAGATGATGTCCTCGACGGTCAGGACGCCCGCGTCGAGCGGAGCCTCCGCACCCAGCTTCTTGTTGACCTTGTAGCGGCCGACCTTGGCGAGGTCGTAACGCTTCGGGTTGAAGTAGAGGTTCTCGAGCAGCGTCTGCGCGGCCTCACGCGTGGGGGGCTCGCCCGGACGCAGCTTGCGGTAGATGTCGAGCAGCGCGTCGTCCTGGCCCTGGGTGTGGTCCTTCTCCAGGGTGGCGCGCATGGACTCGTACTCGCCGAACTCCTCCAGGATCTGCTCGGTCGTCCAACCGAGAGCCTTGAGCAGAACGGTCACGGACTGCTTGCGCTTGCGGTCGATGCGCACACCGACCATGTCGCGCTTGTCGATCTCCATCTCCAGCCAGGCACCCCGGGACGGGATGATCTTGGCGGAGAAGATGTCCTTGTCGGACGTCTTGTCGATCGAGGAGTCGAAGTAGACACCCGGCGAACGGACCAGCTGCGACACCACGACACGCTCGGTGCCGTTGATGACGAAGGTGCCCTTGTGGGTCATGAGCGGGAAGTCGCCCATGAAGACCGTCTGGGACTTGATCTCGCCGGTCTCGTTGTTGGTGAACTCAGCCGTCACGAAGAGCGGGGCCGCGTACGTGAAGTCGCGGTCCTTGCACTCGTCGATGCTGTTCTTCGGCGGCTCGAAACGGTGGTCGCGGAACGTCAGCGACATCGACCCGGAGAAGTCCTCGATCGGGGAGATCTCCTCGAAGATCTCCTCCAGACCGGACTTCGTGGGGACGTCCTGACCGGACTCCAGAGCCTCCTCGACCCGACTCTGCCAGGCGGTGTTCCCGAGCAGCCAGTCAAAGCTCTCGGTCTGCAGCGCGAGCAGGTTCGGAACCTCGAGAGGCTCCTTGATCTTTGCAAAGGAAATGCGCAGCGGGGCGGTGCTGGCGCCGTTGTTCGTATTCGCGGTCGAGGCGTTGCGCGAGGCGGCCAAGAGGGGGTCCTTCCGAGGGCTCGGACTCACTACGCGCGTACCGGTCCCTCTCCGGCGCATGAAGACAGAAATCCCAGGTGAGGGAGTTTCGGTCGTCATTGCTGAGGCGAGGGCAGACCCCTGGTGACGGGCAGGGGACAGCTAACAGGCAGCGCAAAGGGTCAGTGTAGCCACTTGGCGCACTGATGTCCAGCCCCGATTTTCTTTGGCCCTCGTCACCCTCAACGCCTTCGGCATGCCTGCCCTCAACGCACGTTGATACTGCCCTCTTCGTCGCCGATCCATGCCTCGGATTCGGACCGTTCTGGCGACGCGTCCTGAGAATTGCGCGCTGCGTGCGGTTCGTCAAGGCCTGTCTCGCCCAAACCGGTCGCCACCAGGGGTGCTCGGAGGCACGGCGAAGATCACCATACCCCTCACGTCCTCGGGTACAACTCAGCCGCCACTGGAACCCCGGGAACGCCGAAGAGCGACCACCCGGATGGATGATCGCTCTTCAGCGCTACTGCGTTACAGGCCCGTGGGCCTGCGAAAGGTCTTACTTGACCTCGACGGACGCGCCCGCGGCCTTGAGGGACTCGGCGGCCTTCTCAGCGGCCTCCTTGTTGACCTTCTCGAGGACCGGCTTCGGGGTGCCGTCGACGAGGTCCTTGGCCTCCTTCAGGCCCAGGGAGGTCAGCTCACGCACGACCTTGATGACCTGGATCTTCTTCTCGCCGGCGCCGGTGAGGACGACGTCGAACTCGTCCTTCTCCTCCTCGACCGGGGCGGCCGGGCCACCCGCGGCGGGGCCGGCAACGGCGACGGCCGCAGCGGCGGTGACGTCGAACTTCTCCTCGAACGCCTTCACGAACTCGGAGAGCTGGATGAGGGTCATGCCCTCGAACTCGGCGAGCAGTTCGTCCTGGGTGAGAGCCATGATGGCTTCCTTCCAAATCAATTCGGCTGGTGCCGGATGTACATGTCTGGCGGGCGTACGTTCGGCCCGCTACGACCACTTCCTGCGGCGCGGAGCCTCAGGCGGCGGTCATGATGCGAGCCGAGTTACTCGGCACCGCCCTGCTCGTCCTGCTTGGCACGAAGCGCGTCCACGGTGCGGACGAGCTTCGACGGGAGCGCCTGGAAGACCTGAGCAGCCTGCGTCTGCTTGCCCTTCAGAGCGCCCGCCAGCTTGGCGAGCAGAACCTCGCGGGACTCGAGGTCCGCGAGCTTCTTGATCTCGTCGGCGGACAGCGCCTTGCCGTCAAGGACACCGCCCTTGATGACGAGGTTCGGGTTGTCCTTGGCGAAGTCACGAAGACCCTTCGCCGACGTCACCGGGTCACCGGTGATGAAGGCGACCGCCGTCGGACCGTTGAACAGGTCGTCGAGCGTGTCGATCCCGGCCTCGTTGGCCGCGATCTTGGTCAGCGTGTTCTTCACCACGGCGTACTGGGCGTCTTCACCGAGCGAACGACGCAGCGTCTTGAGCTGCGCCACGGTGAGACCCCGGTACTCGGTCAGCACAGCGGCGTTCGAGCTGCGGAACTGGTCCGCGAGCTCGGCTACCGCGGCAGCCTTGTCGGGCCTTGCCATAAGCGTGGCCTCCTTCCGGGTGATGAGGACCGCTCAGAAGGAGCTGCGAAAAACGAAACGCCCCGGCGCAGGCGCACGGGGCGTAGCTCAAACCATTTCGGACGAATCCAGAACGGGAGCAACTTCCACAGTCACCTGCGCGGGTCGTCCGCGGTAATCAGCGGATCCTTCGGCCGCCGCGCCCTCTCACGAGCACACGGCAACGACCAGCGGTCTTTGGCTTCTGTAGGAGAGTACGTGACCGCATCGCCGCGAGGCAAATCCGGTCGTACGGTGCTCAGCCGCTCTGCGCTTCCTTCATCATCTCGGCGAGGTCGACGGTGTCCTTGGCGGGCGGCGCCGTGACCGTGACCGGCTTGTTGATGTCCAGGAACGTGATGGTCAGGTCGAGCGTGCCCTTGTCGGCGGCGCCCTTCATGCGGAACTGCTTGGTGTGGTCGTCACCGTCGATCCACATGTCCATCGCGAGCTTGTCGACGCCCATTTTCTCGTACTGCTCGACGCTCTTCTCGCGCTTCTCGCGGGTCGCCTTGTCCTCGTCCTTGAAGGAGTCCCGGAGCGCGTCGAGGGTGAGGGTGCCGGTGTAGTGGGTGGTCTCGACCCCGTCGACCTTCTCGGTGCCGACCTTCTTCACGTCCTTGGCGCCGGTCATGAAGGTGGACTCGGCGGCCGGGTTCTGCTCGGCCTGTCCGGCGCCGGCGGCGCCCCCGCCGAGCTGCTCGTCGCTCAGCGCGGACATGTCGAACTTCATCCAGGTCTTGCCGTCCATCTCCTTGGCCATCTCGGGGTTGCCCCCGATGTACATGGCCTTGTCGACGAGCCGGATCTCCGCGGAGCCGTCCTTGCCCTGGTCCAGCGCCGTCATCTTCATGCTCATGGCGATGGTGGGCTTGATCCGCATCGAGGCCTCGGCCTTGATGCGCCCCTGCTCCGGGTACTCACCGGTCATCCGGTAGCGCAGGGACGAGATGTCGTCCGAGTTCTTCGCCGCCTTGGCCACCGCGGCGGCCGGCGTCATCTTCGGCGACTCCTCGGACTCCCCCTTGGAACAGCTCACCGCACCGGCGGCGAGGGCCACGGCGGCCAGACCCGCGCCGACCGTCCTACAGCGCGCGGAACGTCGTACAGAAAACCCCATCGATTCCCCCCAAGGAACGCAAGAAGTGCGACGACCACAAGGAACACATGGTCGATTCACAGCAGGATCGCGAGCCTAACCGATGGGGCGTAAGCGGTCTCGTGAATTCCGTGGGGCTCAGGATGTGGTGCCCGCGACGGTGCCGCCCTGCTTCTCCAGGAGCGTCTTGAAGTCCTCGGTGTCGCTCGCCGGGGGCTTCTCGGCGGAGACCTTCACGCCGTAGTCGCTGTAGTAGGCGGTCTGGGTCAGCTCTCCGGTGGCCATCTGGCCCTTCTCCACCTTCTTGACCAGGAGGTCCTGGTCGTCGACCCAGATGTCGACGGTCTCGGTGGTGACCCCGGCCTGTTCGAGCTGCTTCTTCAGGTCGGCGAGCTGGCTCTCGCTGAGGCTGGAGTTCTTGCCGGCGAGGTCGGCGACGTCGACGGTGCCCGAGTAGTGCGTGGTGTCCTTGCCGCGGACCTTCTCCTCGCCGACCTTCTGCACGTCCCCGGAGGCCAGCAGGAGCTTCACCGACTGGTTGGGGGTGGTGTTCTGCATCTGGTCCTTGAGGTACGCCCCGGAGCCGCCCGCGAGGTCCGCGAGGTCGTCGTAGTCGTACCGGATCCAGTGCTTGCCGCCGGCCTGCTCGGCGAACGCGTCGCCCATCTTCGCGTAGTAGGCGTCGGGGAGGTACCGGGCCTCCATCTTGGTGGTGCCCAGCTGGCGCATGGTGTCGGCCAGGGAGCCGCCGGTGTACTCGATGGTGAGCGTGCCGGAGATGCCGTCGGCCCAGCCGAGGGCGCCGTCCGCGGTCATGGACATCATCGAGCCCATGACGGTCGTGGACTCGACCTCGGCGGAGTCGGCGGCGTCGGTGGACTTCTCGGCGGAGCGCAGCGCGGCTATCGGGCTGACCTTGGTGGCGCCCTTGCCGGTCCCGGAGGTCCGGTCGTCCTTGTCGGCGCCCCCCGAGCCCCCGTCCGACGAACAGGCCGCCAGGCCCGTCAGCGCGGTCGTCGCGGCGATCGCGAGAGCCATCCGGCGCACACTCGTGCTCTTCATTCGTCCCCACCCCTATGCGATTCCTGTCCCGCACGTTAGCGCGGGGCACTGACACACGTACCCGGAAAAGGGGACGGGCCCCGCACCTCGAAAGGTTGCGGGGCCCGTGACCTGACTTCGGTGAGCCTCAGGCTCAGACCGCCGCCGGGTCCTCCTCGACGAGGAGGTTGCGGGTGCGGTTCGGGTCGAGCGGAATGCCGGGGCCGATCGTGGTGCTGATCGCGGCCTTCTTGATGTAGCGACCCTTGGCGGCGGACGGCTTCAGACGGAGGATCTCCTCCAGCGCGGCGCCGTAGTTCTCCACCAGCTTGGCGTCGTCGAACGACGTCTTGCCGATGATGAAGTGCAGGTTCGAGTGCTTGTCGACGCGGAACTCGATCTTGCCGCCCTTGATGTCGTTGACAGCCTTGGCGACGTCCGGGGTCACGGTGCCGGTCTTGGGGTTCGGCATGAGACCACGGGGGCCGAGGACGCGGCCGAGACGGCCGACCTTGCCCATGAGGTCCGGGGTGGCGACGACGGCGTCGAAGTCCAGACGGCCCTTCGACACCTCGTCGATGAGCTCGTCGGCGCCGACGATGTCGGCGCCCGCGGCACGCGCGGCCTCGGCACGGTCACCGGTCGCGAAGACCAGGACCCGGGCGGTCTTACCGGTGCCGTGCGGAAGGTTCACGGTGCCACGGACCATCTGGTCGGCCTTGCGCGGGTCGACACCCAGACGGAAGGCGACCTCGACGGTGCCGTCGAACTTGGACGTGGAGGTCTCCTTGGCGAGACGGACGGCCTCGAGCGGGGCGTACAGCTTTTCCCGGTCGACCTTGGCGTCCGCAGCGCGGAGAGACTTGCTGCGCTTGCTCACTACTTCTCCTGTGTGTGTCTGAGGAGTCGTGGTCCGGGCCGAGCAGGCCCTGCCACTTCTGCTACGTGCGGGAGTTGGGCTCAGCCCTCGACCGTGATGCCCATGGAACGGGCGGTGCCGGCGATGATCTTCGACGCGGCGTCCAGGTCGTTGGCGTTGAGGTCGGGGAGCTTGGTCGTGGCGATCTCGCGGACCTGCGCCTCGGTGATCTTGGCGACCTTGGTCTTGTGCGGCTCGCCGGAGCCCTTCTCCACACCCGCTGCCTTGAGGATCATCTTGGCGGCCGGCGGCGTCTTGGTGATGAAGGTGAAGGAGCGGTCCTCGTAGACCGTGATCTCCACCGGGATCACCCAGCCACGCTGCGACTCGGTCGCGGCGTTGTAGGCCTTGCAGAACTCCATGATGTTCACGCCGTGCTGGCCCAGCGCGGGGCCGACCGGCGGAGCCGGGTTGGCCGCACCGGCGTTGATCTGGAGCTTGATGAGCCCCGTGACCTTCTTCTTCTTGGGAGGCATGCTCTCTCCGGGTCCTTACTGAGAGTTGGTTACCATCTGCGTCATTCGGATGAATCATCAGGCAGATGGCATACCGCACCACGATAGCCGCTCTTCCCTAGGACATGAAATCGGCAGCTCAGGACGGCGACGGGGGCGGTGCCGGTGACGACCACGGGGCGAAGGGCGGGCGGCCCTTCAGTACGGAGACCAAGCTGCCGAGGCCGAAGATCAGCAGGACCATGACGGGCATCGAGAGCAGCCCGGCCATGGCGAAGATGTAGCCGTAGCCGTTCTCCTCGGCCACCCTCGTCGGGTCGGAAGCCAGATACCGGATGACGATCGGCTTGCCGTCCCGGGAGACCTTGCTCTCCCTGACACTGGTCAGGGGCGGCAGGTCGGCCTGCACCCGCTTGCCGTCCACCTCGAAGTCGACCCAGCAGCGGTGCCGCCAGCAGTTGGCGCCCTCCGCGTGGAAGGTGCCGACCGCACGGATCCCGCCCTGCACCTCGTCCACCCGCCGCTCCTGGGTGACGTACACATAGACCGGCGCGACGGCGAAGAGGGCCGCCAGCACCAGCAGGACGAGGGGCCAGCGGAAACGCCGAAGGCGCCCCTGGCCGGAATCCACCGGCGGGGCGCCCTCACTGCGTATGTCGGCCGACAAAGGGCCTGACTCAGTTCTTCTGGATCTGGTCGAAGGACAGCTCGACCGGGGTCTCGCGGCCGAAGATCTCGACGAGGCCCTTGACCTTCTTCGAGTCGGCGTTGATCTCGTTGATCGTGGCCTGCAGCGTGGCGAACGGGCCGTCGGTGACGGTGACCGAGTCGCCGACCTCGAAGTCCAGGACCTGGACCTCGACCTTGCGCTGCGGAGCGGGCTTGCCCTCGGCCTCGGCGGCCTCGCGGGCGGCCTTCTCCTCGGCCTCCGGGGCGAGCATCTTCACGATCTCGTCCAGGGTCAGCGGGTACGGGTCGTAGGCGTTGCCCACGAAGCCGGTGACGCCGGGGGTGTTGCGGACGACGCCCCAGGACTCGTTCGTCAGGTCCATACGGACGAGGACGTAACCCGGGAGCTTGTTCTGCTTGATCGTCTTGCGGTCGCCGTTCTTGATCTGGACGACCTCTTCCTGCGGCACCTCGGCCTGGAAGATGTAGTCCTCGACGTTCAACGAGACGGCGCGCTGCTCGAGGTTGGTCTTCACGCGGTTCTCGTAACCGGCGTAGGTGTGGATGACGTACCACTCGCCGGGGAGGGTGCGCAGTTCCTCGCGCAGGGCGACGACGGGGTCGACCGGCTCGGCCGGCTCCTCCTCGACAGCCTCTTCCTCGTCCTCGACGTCGCCGCCGGACTCGTCCTCGGCGTCTTCGTCCTCGACGTGGAGGGCGGCTTCCTCGGCGGGGTCGCCCGCCTCTTCATCGGCAGCCTCGACCTCGTCCAGGTCCTCGTCCGCGCCCTCGACGATGTCGAGCTCGTCTTCCACGGACTCGTCCGGCTCGATGGCGTCGTTCAGGTTCTGGTCAGACACGGTGGCTGCTTCTTCCTGGATACATAGGGGTGGAACATGCGAAAGGGGCGCCGGTAACCACGGCGCCCTATCGCTCTGTGCTCAGCCGAAGACGTACTTGGCAGCGTGGTTGAGTCCATAGTCAATCACGGTGACCAGACCGATCATGACGATCACGAAGACAATCACCACGGTCGTGTAGGTCGTCAGCTGGCTACGCGTAGGCCAGACGACCTTGCGAAGTTCTGCGACGATCTGCCGGTAGAAGATGGCGAGGCGCTTCAGCGGGCCCTTCTTGGCACGCTTGCCACCCTTGCGGGCCTTCTTCTTCGACTCTTGCGCCTCATCCTGGGCATCAGGCGTATCGATGGAGCCCACGGCGTCCGCCATTCGTCCTCACCTGTTCCCGGGTCGTGGCCGTGCCGCGCCCGGTCTGAGCCGCACGGCGGTGCATTGCTGTACGTACATGCGCACACATCCTGGCGAAGGTGTGTGTAGCAGGGCCGGAGGGACTTGAACCCCCAACCGCCGGTTTTGGAGACCGGTGCTCTACCAATTGAGCTACGACCCTTTGTGGTTCCCCCCAAACGTACCGCATCCGCCCGAGTGCTCGGTGTGCACCGGATGAGTGCGGCCGCTGTGAGGCCAACGAGGTGAGAGTGTACGTGCTCCGGAGCCCAGCGTCGAACAGAAAGGGCCTGTGGGGACCGCGACGGCCGAAGATCGTCCTGCCGACGGCCGCTCGGCCGCCGAAGATCACCCAGGCCACCGCGCCAATAGCCCTGTGAATCCGGACGGTTGTTCAGTGGTTGTTCAGTCTGTGAAACCCGCGTGCCGGGGGCGTTTCCGGTCTGAAACGATGGGCCCCATGAGCGCTGCAACCTCTCCCACCGAGCGCCGGGTCTCCGCCCGAGTCGGCGCGATCTCCGAGTCCGCCACCCTCGCCGTGGATGCCAAGGCCAAGGCCCTGAAGGCCGCCGGGCGCCCGGTGATCGGCTTCGGCGCCGGTGAGCCGGACTTCCCGACCCCGGACTACATCGTGCAGGCCGCCATCGAGGCCTGCTCCAACCCGAAGTACCACCGGTACACGCCGGCCGGCGGTCTCCCCGAGCTGAAGGCCGCGATCGCCGCGAAGACGCTCCGCGACTCCGGCTACGAGGTCGACGCGAGCCAGGTCCTCGTCACCAACGGTGGCAAGCAGGCCATCTACGAGGCCTTCGCCGCGATCCTCGACCCGGGCGACGAGGTCATCGTCCCGGCCCCGTACTGGACGACGTACCCGGAGTCGATCCGTCTCGCCGGCGGTGTCCCGGTGGAGGTCGTGGCCGACGAGACGACCGGCTACCGCGTCTCCGTCGAGCAGCTCGAGGCGGCGCGCACGGAGAACACGAAGGTCCTCCTCTTCGTCTCCCCGTCCAACCCGACCGGCGCCGTCTACACCCGCGCGCAGATCGAGGAGATCGGCCGCTGGGCCGCCGAGAAGGGCCTGTGGGTCCTGACCGACGAGATCTACGAGCACCTGGTCTACGGCGACGCCGAGTTCCACTCGCTGCCGGTGGTCGTGCCCGAGCTGGCCGACAAGACCATCGTCGTCAACGGTGTGGCGAAGACGTACGCCATGACGGGCTGGCGCGTGGGCTGGGTCATCGGCCCGAAGGACGTGGTCAAGGCCGCGACGAACCTCCAGTCGCACGCCACCTCGAACGTCTCCAACGTCGCCCAGGTGGCCGCCCTCGCCGCCGTCTCCGGCGACCTGTCGGCCGTCGAGGAGATGAAGGAGGCCTTCGACCGCCGCCGCAAGACCATCGTGCGGATGCTCAACGAGATCGACGGCGTGCTCTGCCCGGAGCCCGAGGGCGCGTTCTACGCCTACCCGTCGGTGAAGGCCCTGATCGGCAAGGAGATCCGCGGCAAGCGTCCGCAGGACTCGGTCGAGCTGGCCGCGCTGATCCTGGAGGAGGCCGAGGTCGCGGTCGTGCCGGGTGAGGCCTTCGGTACGCCGGGCTATCTGCGGCTGTCGTACGCGCTGGGCGACGAGGACCTCGTCGAGGGTGTCAGCCGCATCCAGAAGCTGCTGGCGGAGGCACGGGACTGACGTTCCGGTCCGTCGGAAGGGGCTCGCCTTGTGAAAGGCGGGCCCCTTCCTTTGTGCGAGCAAGACCACGTTCGGGGAAAGCGCTACCGGGACGGCGGGGGCGTACGGCAGGATCGGCGAATGGAGCGTGTACGTGATGTCTCTGAGCTGCCGAAAGCCCATCTGCACCTGCACTTCACCGGGTCGATGCGGCCCGGGACGGTTCTGGAACTGGCCGACAAATACGGTGTACGACTGCCCGACGCACTGACGGAGGCGCTGACCAGCGGGGAGCCGCCGCGGCTGCGGGCCACGGACGAGCGGGGCTGGTTCCGGTTCCAGCGGCTGTACGACGCGGCGCGTTCGTGCCTCAGGCGGCCCGAGGACATCCAGCGGCTGGTGCGGGAGGCGGCGGAGGAGGACGTCCGGGACGGCTCGGGGTGGCTGGAGATCCAGGTCGACCCGACGTCGTACGCCCCACGCCTCGGCGGGCTGATCCCGGCGCTGGAGATCATCCTCGACGCGGTGGAGACCACCTCGCGGGAGACCGGGCTCGGGATGCGGGTGCTGGTGGCGGCGAACCGGATGAAGCACCCGCTGGACGCACGGACGCTGGCGCGCCTCGCGGTGCGGTACGCGGACCGGGGCGTCGTCGGCTTCGGGCTCTCCAACGACGAACGGCGCGGTATGGCGCGGGACTTCGACCGGGCCTTCGCCATCGCCCGGGAGGCCGGGCTGCTGTCGGCGCCGCACGGCGGGGAGCTGGCCGGTCCGTCGTCCGTACGGGACTGTCTCGACGACCTCGACGCGCACCGGATCGGGCACGGGGTGCGGGCCGCGGAGGACCCGCGGCTGCTCAAGCGGCTGGCCGACCGGGGTGTGACCTGCGAGGTGTGTCCGGCCTCCAACGTGGCGCTCGGGGTGTACGAGAAGCCGGAGGACGTGCCGCTGCGGACGCTGTTCGAGGCGGGGGTGCCGATGGCGCTCGGCGCCGACGACCCGCTGCTGTTCGGCTCACGGCTGGCGGCACAGTACGAGATCGCCCGGCGGCATCACGGTTTCACGGACCGGGAGCTGGCGGAGCTGGCCCGGCAGTCGGTACGGGGTTCGGCGGCGCCGGAGGACGTGAAGGCGAAGCTGCTGGCGGGCGTCGACGACTGGCTCAGCGGCCCGGTGTCCTGAGGTCGCGGTCGCGCGGTCCAGGTCCTTTGGGGGCGCCCGGCCTCTTGAAGTGGGCGTAGGGCGGATACGGCTTGAAGCAGATGTCCACCTCCAGCGGGTGCCCGCCGGTCCCGGGCGGTTCGGCGAGCGTGAAGGCCGTCATGAACGCCATGTGCCCCTTGGCGGCGTGCTTCTGAAGCGGTCCCCAACCGGCCGCGTAGGCGAACGCGGTGGCCATCTCGACGAAGAGGTCCCTGGTACCGAAGAGGAAGAGCGTCCGCGCGTGGGTGGCGTGCCGCAGCTCGTCCCGGGCGTCCGCGTGGGACCGGCGGGTGCGCCAGGACTCCATGTCCCGCGCGGTGCGGGCCTCGTCGGTGCGTACGGTCAGCGGGGTGCCGTGGATGAGGCGGCGGCGCAGCTCGGGCCATCGGCTCGCGCGGAGGCCGGCGCTGTCGTGGGCCAGGACGAGGTCGACGCGCTCGCCCCAGCCCTCGTCGGGCGGGACGCCGTCGCGCAGTGGGACGTGGACGATCGTGTGGCGCGAGTAGGCGGCGAAGGAGAACAGGCCCGCGAGCCGGTTCAGCCCGTCGTGATCACCGAGGAGCAGGCCGATCGGCTCGGGGGCGCTCAGCGAGGTGTGGCGGAGGGGGGTGCGGGGGCGGACGACGCGGTGGAGGTGGGGGCCGATGCGGGGGGTGTACTCGGTGAGTCTCAGGCGCATCACTCAAGCGTTCCGGGCGGGTGCTGGGGGCGGCAACTGAGATTCCGTGCGACTGCGGGATCGCGGGACTACGGGACTGCGGGACTGCGGGACTGCGGGACTACGGGACTACGGGACTACGGGACTACGGGACTACGGGACTACGGGACTACGGGACTACAGGGTCACGCCTACCGTCACCGGTTCGTTGACGAGGGTGACGCCGAAGGTGCGGTGCACTCCGGCGACGACCTCGCGGGCGAGGGCGAGGAGGTCCTCCGTGGTCGCCTCGCCGCGGTTGGTGAGGGCGAGGGTGTGCTTGGTGGAGATGCGGGCGGGGCCGGTGCCGTAGCCCTTGGTGAAGCCGGCCTTGTCGATCAGCCAGGCCGCGGAGGTCTTGGTGTGGCCGGGTCCTGCGGGGTAGGCGGGCGGTTCGGCGTCGGGGCCGAGGTGCTGCTTCACGCGCGCGTGGAAGGCCGCGAAGTCGGTGTCGCTGAGGATCGGGTTGGTGAAGAACGAGCCGGCCGACCAGGTGTCGTGGTCGTCGGGGTCGAGGACCATGCCCTTGCCGGAGCGCAGCTTCAGTACGGTCGCGCGGGCGTCGGCGAGGGGGACGCGGTCGCCGGGTTCGACGCCGAGGGCCCGGGCGGTCTCGGCGTACTTGAGGGGCGCGGAGAGACCGCCGGCGTCCTCGAGCTCGAAGCGGACGCGGAGGACGACGTACCGGTCGGGGTCGGCCTTGAAGCGGCTGTGGCGGTACGAGAAGGCGCAGTCGGCGTTGGCGAGGGTGACGGTGTCGCGGGTGACGCGGTCGTAGGCCGTGACGTGGGTGATCGTGGAGGCGACTTCCTGGCCGTAGGCGCCCACGTTCTGGATGGGGGTGGCCCCGGCGGAGCCGGGAATGCCGGCGAGGCACTCGATACCGGCGAGTCCGGCGTCCACGGTGCGGGTGACGGCGTCGGTCCAGACCTCACCGGCGGCGAGCTCCAGGTGGGTGCCGTCGAGTTCGATGCCCTTGGTGGCGATCAGGAGGGCGGTCCCGTCGAACCCCTTGTCGCCGATGACGAGGTTCGATCCACCGCCGATGAGCAGGAGCGGTGTACCGGTCTCGTCGGCCTCGCGGACGGCTGCGATCACCTCGGCGTCGGTGGTCGCGGTGACCAGGCGGGTGGCGGGGCCGCCGAGACGGAAGGTGGTGAGCGGGGCGAGGGGGGTGTCGTGTCGTTCCTGCACGGGTCAAGGGTACGTGGGCGCTGCCGCTGGGCTGAGCGTGGTGCGGTGCGGTGCGGTTCGGTGCGTTGGGGGTCGGGGCCGCGCCGGGGGGTGTCCGTCCTCGGAACGGCGCGGAATCGGTCACCTATAAAAGGGCGCCCGTGTTGACGCGCCAACCGCTGCGGGCGGACACCCCCCGACACGTCCCCTCACCGCCGTACCCGGGTGCGGGTAACGTCCCCAGGGGCGCGGGGAACTGCGCGACCAGCCACGGCGGTGCCGCACCCGCCCACGGCGAAGGGCCCCACCCTCGGGGGCGGGGCCCTTCGCTCATGTTCAGGCCGCGATCGTCTCGCGCACCGGCGCCGTCTCCTCCGCCACCGACGCGTCCATCGCCCGCCGCCGCGGAATCACCAGCGCCGCAATCCCGGCGAGAGCGACGACACCGGCCCCGGTCACCAACGCCGGCCGCAGGCCTTCGACGAACGTCTGGCCGGTCTCGTAGCCACCCTGCGCCGAGAAGATCGACCCCATGATCGCGATCCCCAGCGCGCCGCCCACCTCGCGCAGCGCGTTGTTCGCCCCGGAAGCGATCCCCTGCTCCGAGCCCCGCACGCTGGACATGACCAGGTTGGAGGCGGGAGCGAAGAACAGCCCCATGCCGATTCCGCTGATGATCAGTCCGGGCAGCTGGACGCTGTACGACGCGTCGACGGTGATGACCGACGCCAGGTATGCCAGTCCCGCCGCCTGGAAGAAGAGGCCGGTGGCGACGACGGGGCGGCCGCCGATCCGGTCGGAGAGGATGCCGGCGATCGGGGCGACGAGCATCGGCATGCCCGTCCACGGCAGCATCCGCAACCCCGCCTCGGTGGGCGAGTACCCGAGCACTCCCTGCATGTACTGGCTGAGCAGGAAGATCGACCCGAACATGCCCAGGAACATCAGCAGACTGGCCGCGTTGATGCCGGAGAAGGCCCGCGAGCGGAACAGCCGCATCGGCAGCATGGGGTTCTTGGCGCGGGTGCTGTAGATCACGAAGCCGGCGAGGAGGGCGGCCCCTGCGAACAGGGCCGTGAGGACCAGGCCGTCCGTCCAGCCGTCCGCCGGGCCGCGGACCAGGCCGTAGACGATCCCGAAGAGCCCGCCGCTGGCGAGCAGCGTGCCGGGGATGTCGAGCGGGGCGCCCGTGCCGTACGACTCGGCGAGGCGGAGGCGGGCCAGGGGCAGCAGGGCGACGCCCAGCGGAACGTTCAGCCAGAAGATCCACTGCCAGGAGATGTGCTCGGTCAGGCTCCCGCCGATCAGTGGTCCGGAGGCCACGGCGAGTCCGTTCACCGCGCCCCAGATGCCGTACGCCATCCCGCGCTTGGCGGCGGGCACGGCTGCGGTGAGGAGGGTGAGGGTGAGCGGCATCATGATGGCCGCGCCGACGCCCTGGACTGCGCGGGCCGCGATGAGGCTGTCGATGCCGGGCGCGAGGGCCGCTCCCGCGGAGGCGGCGGTGAAGATCGTGATGCCGGTGAGGAAGAGCCGTCGACGGCCGAAGCGGTCGCCGAGGGCCGCGCCGAACATGAGGAGGACGGCGAAGGTGAGGGTGTAGGCGCTCACCGTCCATTCCAGGTCGTGCAGCCCGCCCCCGAGATCCTTGCGGATGGAGGGCAGGGCGGTGGTGACGACGAGGTTGTCGAGGGCCGCCATGAATCCGGCGACGCTGGTGATGACGAGGGCCCAGACCGTTCCCCCGCGTGACGTCCTGTCTGCGACTTGCTGTGACATAGCTCCCCCAGAGCCTAGATAGTTATGGATTACTAACTTTCGCGCTCACGAAAAGGCGCCGACGACGCCTCGCGACTCACTTCCGCAGCCGGCCCGTGTCCCGCGCCGACGGGTACATCCCCTCCCACACCCGGTGCTCGGGCGGAAACCCCATCGCGACCAGGCAGTTGATGAGCATCCCGTACGCCAGAAAGTTCGTCGTCTCGCCCGCGTCGGCGCCCAGCGGCAGATGGACCGTGTCCCACAGCCGCATCCAGCCCTCCCGCACGGCCGCCCCGAACTCGTGGTCGCCCTCCTCCTCGGCGGCGCCGACGGCGACGTACATCTGCATCTGCATCAGCAGCCGCTCCGGATGCTCCGCGATGACCTTGGTGTACGCGTTCGCCATGGCATGCAGGGCCTCTTCGCCCCGGAGCCCCTCGGCGGCCTCGTCGAAGGTGCGGATCGTTTCCTCCACACACCGCGCCGCCGCCGCCAGGAAGATCGCCTTCTTGCCGGGGAAGAGCCGGAAGAGATACGGCTGCGAGACCCCGACCCGCTTGGCGATCGCCTCGGTCGAAGTGCCGTGGTAACCGCCACGGGCGAACTCGATCGTCGCCGCGCGGATCACGCTCTCGCGCCTCTCCTCTGCGCTCATCCTGACCATGCCCAGTAAGTTAGTACTTAATCACTAACTACGTCAAGGGGTTGCGCGGCGGGAGAAGAGAACAGGTAAGGGGCGCCCCGCCATGGAGGGCGCCCCTTACTCGGCATGCTGTCCGTCAGGCCAGCCGTACGACCGCCCGGGACATCCCCAGCACCTTCTGCCCGGCACTGGTCGCGGTCAGGTCCACCCGGACCGTGTTGTCGTCGAGCTTGGCCGCGACCTTGCCGCTGACCTCGATCACGGCGCCCTGGTCGTCGTTCGGGACGACGACGGGCTTGGTGAAGCGGACGCCGTACTCGGCGACGGCCGCCGGGTCGCCGACCCAGTCCGTCACCACGCGGATCGCCTCGGCCATGGTGAACATGCCGTGCGCGATGACGTCCGGCAGTCCGACCTCCTTGGCGAACTTCTCGTTCCAGTGGATCGGGTTGAAGTCCCCGGAGGCGCCCCCGTACTGGACGAGGGTGGCACGGGTCACGGGAAAGGTCTGGGCGGGCAGCTCGGTGCCGACCTCGACGTCGTCGTATGCGATCTTCGCCGTCATCGTCTTCCTCACGCCTCCTCGGCCGCGCGCGCGACGAGCTTGGTCCAGGCGGTCACGACGTGCTCGCCGGCCTCGTCGTGGACCTCGCCACGGATGTCCAGGATGTCGTTGCCCGCCAGGGACTTGATCGCCTCGATGGTGGAGGTGACCGTCAGCCGGTCACCCGCGCGGACCGGGCGGGTGTAGGCGAACTTCTGGTCGCCGTGCACCACGCGGCTGTAGTCAAGACCCAGTTGCGGATCGGCGATGACCTGGCCCGCGGCCCTGAAAGTGATCGAGAACACAAAGGTCGGCGGAGCGATCACATCGGCGTGACCGAGCGCCTTGGCAGCGTCCGGGTCGGTGTACGCCGGGTTGGCGTCCCCCACGGCCTCCGCGAACTCACGGATCTTCTCCCGGCCCACCTCATAGGGGTCGGTGGGCGGGTAGGTCCGCCCCACGAAGGACTGGTCGAGCGCCATGGACTCGGCACCTCCTGATCGCTGGGTCATCGCTGGGTACTGGCCGGTATTGGCCCATGAACGACGCGAGGCCGCCCCCCTGACTGCTGGGGGCGGCCTCGCGTACGAGCCTGATTTATCGCGTTTCGCGGTGCGCGGTGTGCGCGTTGCAACGCGGGCAGTGCTTCTTCATCTCCAGTCGGTCCGGGTTGTTACGCCGGTTCTTCTTGGTGATGTAGTTCCGCTCCTTGCACTCCACGCAGGCCAGCGTGATCTTCGGGCGGACGTCGGTGGCAGCCACGTGAGTGCTCCTTGACGAACGGATAGGACTGATTTAACGCAAAGAAGAGTAGCCGATCGAAGGACCGACCCCACAATCGGCTACTGTCAGTAGCGGTGACCGGACTTGAACCGGTGACACAGCGATTATGAGCCGCTTGCTCTACCGACTGAGCTACACCGCTGAGATGCGATCCGTCCCCGCCTTGCGACGGGAACCTCACACACCAGAGCCCCAATACGGAATCGAACCGTAGACCTTCTCCTTACCATGGAGACGCTCTGCCGACTGAGCTATTGGGGCGAGCGATGAAGACATTACACGGTCCGTGGCGGTTCACCCAAATCCGTTTCGCGGCCCCGCCCGCACCCCCTCCGGCGCCCTTCCCACCAGCCTCGAAGGCCCCTCCCGTACGGCGGACCGCACCCGGACCACATCAGTACGACTATTGCGCTCCTCCGCGCCGTGAGCGGATCGCCACCCTAGGCTCGACTCACTCTGCGTGATCTTGCGTCCCCGCCACGAGCCTTGACCTTGAGCCCCTGGAGCGCGATGCCCGACAGCCAGCCGCAGCCGCCCCCCTCGTCGTCCTCGTCCGGCGCCCCCGACACCACCTCACTGCTGCTGTGCGGGGCACGGCTGACCGACGGCAGGACCGTGGACGTACGGCTCGGCGGCGGGCTCATCGAGGCGGTGGGCACGGCGGGCAGCCTGGCGGGCGGCACGCGCGCGTGCGGGACACGTGTGGACCTGAACGGCTATCTGCTCCTCCCGGCCCCCGCCGAGCCGCACGCCCACGGCGACACCGCCCTCTCCGCCGACACCGGCGGGCCGGTCTCGTACGACCCCCAGGACGTCCAGCGCCGCGCCACCGAGGCCGCGCTGCTCCAACTCGGGCACGGCGCAACCGCGTTGCGGGCCCAGGTGCGGGTGGGCGACGTCCAGGGGCTGGGCGCGCTGGCCGCCGTGCTCCAGGCCCGGCGTTCGCTGCGCGGGCTCACCGAGCTGACGGCGGTGGCGATGCCGCGGCTGCTGACCGGCGTGGCCGGGGCGGAGGGGCTCGCGATGCTGCGGGACGCGGTGAAGATGGGCGCCTCGGTGGTCGGCGGCTGCCCCGACCTCGACCCGGACCCCACCGGCTATGTCCAGGCGGTCCTGGAGGTGGCCTCCGAGCACGGCTGCCCGGTCGACCTCCACACGGACGCCGGCGACCCCGCCCGCCTGTCCCGCCTGGCCGCCATGGCCGGCGGCCTGCGTCCCGGCGTCACCCTGAGCCCCTGCGGCAGCCTCGGCCGCCTCCCCGCCGAGCTCACCTCCCGCACCGCCGACCAGCTCGCCGCGGCCGGCGTGACGGTCGTATGCCTGCCGCAGGGCGGCTGCGGGGGCGTGGAGCGGCGCGGCACGGCTCCCGTACGGCTGCTGCGCGCGGCCGGTGTGCGGGTGGCGGCCGGGAGCGGCGCGCTGCGGGACGTGTCCAACCCGGTGGGCCGCGGGGACCCGTTGGAGGCGGCGTACCTCCTGGCCTCGCGGCACGGCCTGCGTCCCGAGGACGCGTACGACGCCGTCAGCGTGTCCGCGCGCGCCGTGCTGGGGCTGCCCGAGGTCCGCGTGGAGGCCGGTTTCCCGGCCGAGCTGCTCGCGGTGCGCGGGGAACGGCTGGCAGGGGCGCTGTCGCTCGCCTACAGCCGCATCGTGGTCCATCGGGGGCGGGTGGTGGCGCGGACGAGCGCGGTACGGGAGTTCTGCGACTCGGCGGCCGCTGTGGAGTTGGGGTTGCCTCGGCAGGGGCGGGTTGAGCCGTCTTAGGGCCGCTGGGGGCGCTCGGGCCGCTGGGGGCGTGACCGTGGGGGTGGGCGGCGGAGGCGCGGGGGTCTCGGGCGGGCGTGAGCGGGAGTGGCGACGGGGGCAGGGGGCCTCGGGTGGGCGTGAGCGGGAGCGGCGACGGAGGCGCGGGGACCTCGGGCGGGCGTGAGCGGGAGCGGCGGTAGTGGCGGGTGCCGATTCGGCTTGGCCGAGGGGGCGGCGGATGCCGTCGTGAAGGTCGGGGCGGAGCTCAACTCCCCCGGCCGGCGCGGTCGTACGTCTGATACGACCCCGTGCCGAACACGGTCGTACGGCGGATGTCGGCGTACGGGCGTACGGTCGAAGACATGCGCATCGTCATCGCTGGTGGTCATGGTCAGATCGCGTTGCGGCTGGAGCGCCTGCTCGCCGCGCGCGGGAATGCGGTCGCGGGCATCATCCGCAAGGCGGAACAGGGCGACGACCTGCGGGAAGCCGGTGCCGAACCGGTCCTGCTGGATCTGGAGTCGGCCTCCGTCGAGGAGGTCGCGGCCCATCTCCAGGGCGCGGACGCGGCGGTCTTCGCGGCGGGCGCGGGACCGGGCAGCGGCGTGAACCGCAAGAACACGGTGGACAAGGGTGCCGCGGTGCTGTTCGCGGACGCGGCGGTCCGGGCCGGTGTACGGCGTCACGTGGTCGTGTCGTCGATGGGCGCCGATCCCGAGCACAAGGGGGACGACGTCTTCGACGTCTACCTGCGCGCCAAGGGCGAGGCCGACCAGTACGTCCGCAGCCTCGACGCCCTGGACTGGACGATCCTGCGCCCCGGCCAGCTCACGAACGACGCCGGCACCGGTCTCGTACGTCTGGAGGCCCACACCGGCCGTGGCCCGATCCCGCGCGACGACGTGGCCGCCGTCCTGGCGGAGCTGCTGGAGACTCCGGCGACGGCCGGCCTGACCCTGGAGCTGATCAGCGGGTCGGTACCGGTGGCGGTGGCGGTGAAGTCGGTGGCCGGGAACTGAGGGCGAGAGGCTGGGGGCGGAGGTGTCTGCGGGGCCGAGGGGCGGCAGGCGCGGGGCCGTGGCCGTGGCCGTGACTAGAACAGCTGCATCTGCCCCGGGAACTCGGGAACGGCGTAACCGTCCAACGCGGGCTGCGCGGCTCCCAGTTGGGCATGTCGGCGGGAGCCCGCGCAGGAAGTGAGTTCGCCGCTCTCCCGGGCCCCGGGCGGGTCGTGCCGCGCGAAGCGCCCGGCGACCACGGCGATCTCGCGCTGACATTCGGGGCAGTTTCTGCGACGGCTGGACATGTGGTCAGTGTGCCCCGGACGAGCGCTCGCCCCACATCGTGAGGCACATCACCACTCGCCTTCCCCACGATCCCCAGGCATACGAAGAGACCCCCTCCGCCCTGCGTTTCCGCAGTTCGGAGGGAGTCTGCCTTCATGTGGCGGCGCCAGGATTCGAACCTGGGAAGGCGAAGCCGGCAGATTTACAGTCTGCTCCCTTTGGCCGCTCGGGCACACCGCCGGGGTTTGCTGCCCTTCGAACCGCTTTTCGGCGGTGCTCCGTGGCAACGACGTAAACAATACCCGATGGAGAGGGGTGCTTCGCCACCCGATTGATCAGCGCTCGGGGGACGCCGGGTGGCTAGGCTTGTCCGGATGCGGCCCGGGAACTGTGCCCGGCTCGGCGGCAGCTCCACGCACGCCGAAACGCACCCGGTACGCACCCCGATACGCACCCCGATACAAGGAGCCACAGGACATGGCCGACTCCAGTTTCGACATCGTCTCGAAGGTCGAGCGGCAGGAGGTCGACAACGCCCTCAACCAGACCGGCAAGGAGATCTCCCAGCGCTACGACTTCAAGGGCGTCGGCGCCTCCATCTCGTGGTCCGGCGAGAAGATCCTGATGGAGGCGAACTCCGAGGACCGGGTGAAGGCCGTTCTCGACGTCTTCCAGTCCAAGCTGATCAAGCGCGGCATCTCGCTGAAGGCCCTGGACGCCGGCGAGCCGCAGCTGTCCGGCAAGGAGTACAAGATCTTCGCGTCCATCGAGGAGGGCATCTCCCAGGAGAACGCGAAGAAGGTGGCGAAGATCATCCGCGACGAGGGCCCGAAGGGCGTGAAGGCCCAGGTCCAGGGCGACGAGCTGCGCGTCAGCTCCAAGAGCCGCGACGACCTTCAGGCCGTCATCAGCCTGCTCAAGGGCAAGGACTTCGACTTCGCCCTCCAGTTCGTGAACTACCGGTAGTCCACGGCCGGTTCACGGCCCCTGGCATGCCGCACGAGGAAGGGTGGGCACCTGGCCGGTGCCCACCCTTCTCGCCTGCTGGCTGCGGTCCGGGGGTGGATCAGTCGCGCGAGTTGCCGAACAGGATGCGGTAGCCGATCAGGAGCACGAGAGAGCCTCCGATCGCCGCAGCCCAGGTCGTGCCGTCGTAGAAGTCCTTCGTGATCGGGTGGTCCAGCCAACGGGCCGAGATCCAGCCACCGATGAACGCGCCCGCGATGCCGATGAGGGTCGTGCCGATGAAGCCGCCCGGGTCGCGGCCCGGCAGCAGGAACTTGGCGATGGCTCCGGCCAGAAGCCCCAGGATGATCCAACCGACGATGCTCATGCCCTGAACCTGCCCTTCCGCGCTGTGCCTGCACTGTTCCGGCCCTGTGATCTACGTCCGGTCGGACTGTGCGCCTGGGCGGCTGCCCGGGTGCGTCCCGCTTCGGCGGCAGCGCGAGTTCGTGCCGTGTTGATGAAGAGGACGTCACGGGGGCACCGGTTGGTTGCACTGATCAGTAGGGTGCGGCGCATGGCACCTTCCCCACCCCGTCCCGGCTCGGATGCGGAACTGCGACGCACCCTCGGCGTGGGCGACGCCGTCGTCATCGGGTTGGGCTCGATGGTCGGTGCCGGCATCTTCGCCGCGCTCGGCCCCGCGGCGCACGCCGCCGGTTCCGGGCTGCTGATCGGGCTGGCGGTCGCCGCGGTGGTCGCCTACTGCAACGCCACCTCGTCGGCACGGCTGGCCGCACTGTATCCGGCTTCCGGCGGCACGTATGTGTACGGCAGGGAGCGGCTCGGTCCTTTCTGGGGTTATCTCGCGGGCTGGTCGTTCGTGGTCGGGAAGACAGCCTCCTGCGCGGCGATGGCGCTCACCGTGGGCGCGTACGTCTGGCCGGGGCAGGCGCACGCCGTGGCGGTCGCGGCCGTCGTGGCGCTGACCGCGGTGAACTACGGCGGTGTTCAGAAGTCCGCGCTGCTCACGCGGGTGATCGTGGCGGTCGTGCTCGCTGTCCTCGCTTCCGTCGTGGTCGTGTGCCTGGGGTCGGGGGCTTCCGATGCCGGGCGGCTGGGCAGCGGGGCCTCGGGCGGTGCGGATGGCGTGCTGGAGGCCGCCGGTCTGCTGTTCTTCGCGTTCGCGGGGTATGCGCGCATCGCGACCCTCGGGGAGGAGGTGCGGGACCCCGCACGCACCATCCCCCGCGCGATCCCGCTGGCTCTGGGGATCGCGCTGGCCGTGTACGCGTGTGTGGCGGTGGCTGTCCTCTCTGTGCTGGGGGCCGAGGGTCTCGGGCAGGCCGGTGCACCGCTGACCGACGCCGTGCGGGCGGCCGGGGTGCCGGGGCTGGTGCCGGTGGTCCGGGTCGGCGCTGCCGTGGCCGCGCTGGGCTCGCTGCTCGCGCTGATCCTGGGTGTCTCACGGACGACGCTGGCCATGGCGCGTGACCGGCATCTGCCTGGCGCCCTGGCGGCTGTGCACCCGCGTTTCCAGGTGCCGCACCGGGCGGAGCTGGCCGTGGGCGCGGTGGTCGCGGTGCTGGCCGCCACGGTGGACGTGCGGGGCGCTATCGGGTTCTCCTCCTTCGGTGTGCTGGCGTACTACGCGGTGGCCAACGCCTCGGCCTGGACGCTCGATTCGGCTCCGGCGGCACGGGCGGTGCCGGCGGTGGGGCTTCTCGGATGCGTGGTGCTGGCGTTCGCGCTGCCGGGGGTGTCGGTGGTCGTGGGCGCGGGTGTGCTGGTTGTGGGTGTGGTGGCGTACGGCGTGCGGCGACGGGTGGGTGCGGCGTCGCGGGAGTAGGGCGGTTGGTGGGGGCGGTCGGCGCGGCGAAGGGCCCGGCCCCTGAGCGGCGTTCAGCGCTCTGGCGGGGTGGCGCCGTTTGGACGGCGGTGTGGGTGTTGGTGCCCATGCCCGTGTCGGCGTCGGCGTCGGCGTCGGCGTCGGCGTCGGCGTCGGCGTCGGGCGGATGTATCTCAGGCCGTACGAAGGCGTGAGGCGCCGGATATATACACGGGGTGCCGCTGCCTCGGCTCGGTGCGGACTTGGCTCTGGCGGCCTTGGTTCTCGATTACTGGTGAAGTGCGGGCCCACAGATGGGCGTTGTGCATCATGGCTGCCCCCTGTGCCCGCATCTGCTCGTGCGCGGTCATGTGTTCATGATGCAGACGGGCACTGACAATCGGGGCAGCCTGTGGATAACCATCAGGCTGTGGACACCCGCCGGACCGTGAGCAACCGGCGCAGTGGCCGGAAGTCCTACCAGCCCGACGACGCGAACGGCTTGTCGGTCGAGACGATTTCGCGGCCCAGCGGGAACAGCGACACCGGGATCAGCTTGAAGTTGGCGATGCCGAACGGGATGCCGATGATCGTGACGCACAGCAGGAGTCCGGTGACGATGTGGCCGAGAGCCAGCCACCAGCCCGCCAGGATCAGCCACAGCACGTTGCCGATGCAGGACGGGGCGCCGGCGTCGCGGCGCTCGACCGTCGTGTACCCGAAGGGCCACAGGGCGTAGATGCCGATGCGGAAGGCTGCGATGCCGAAGGGGATGCCGATGATCGTGATGCACAGCAGCACGCCGGCGGCGAGATAGCCGAGGAACAGCCAGAAGCCGCTCAGGACGAGCCATATGACGTTCAGGATTGTCTTCACTGGTGGCGACCTGCCATCTTCTCGAGGCGGGCAATGCGTTCCGCCATCGGCGGGTGCGTGGAGAACATCTTCGAGAATCCCTGGCCCGGGCGGAAGGGGTTCGCGATCATCATGTGGCTCGCGGTCTCGATGCGGGGCTCCGGGGGCAGCGGCAGCTGCTTGGTGCCGATCTCGAGCTTGCGCAGCGCGCTGGCCAGGGCCAGCGGGTCCCCGGTGAGTTGGGCGCCGGAGGCGTCGGCCTCGTATTCGCGGGAGCGGCTGATGGCCAGTTGGATGAGGCTCGCGGCGAGCGGGCCCAGGATCATGATGAGCAGCATGCCGAAGATGCCGGGGCCGTCGTCGTCGCTGGAGCGGCCGACCGGGATCAGCCAGGCGAAGTTGACCAGGAACATGATCACAGAGGCGAGGGCTCCGGCGACCGACGAGATCAGGATGTCGCGGTTGTAGACGTGACTGAGCTCGTGGCCGATGACGCCACGCAGTTCGCGCTCGTCGAGGATGCGCATGATTCCTTCGGTGCAGCAGACCGCGGCGTTGCGCGGGTTGCGGCCCGTGGCGAACGCGTTGGGTGCCTCCGTCGGCGAGATGTACAGGCGCGGCATGGGCTGGCGGGCCTGGGTGGAGAGTTCTCGGACCATGCGGTACAGCGCGGGGGCCTCGAACTCGCTGACAGGGCGGGCGCGCATCGCGCGTAGCGCCAGCTTGTCGCTGTTCCAGTACGCGTACGCGTTGGTGCCCAGGGCGACCAGGACCGCGATCACGAGCCCCATGCGGCCGAAGAAGCTGCCGATGACGATGATGAGTGCGGACAGTCCCCCGAGGAGTACTGCGGTCCTGAGCCCGTTGTGCCGGCGGTGCACGGTACGCCCTCCAAGTCGTGCAGCAGGGGAACCCTTTGCTTGCTGATCTGCGGTCCTTCTGGTGTATGTCCAGTGGACCCTCCCGTTCTGGTCAACGCCAGGCGAGAGCCGCTAGTTCCCTTGTGCGTGCGGGGCGGGGTGTGAGCCGTCCGGGTGAGAGCCCGGAAGCGGCCTGGTCGCGCCGCGGGTGGGTGCCTTCAGAAGAGTGGTGGGTGCCTTCAGAAGAGTCCGGTGTCGGCGAAGCGCAGGACCAGTTGGGGAGCGCCCGACAGGGCGATGCCGAGGACGCCGGTGAGGGCGAGTGCGGCGGTGAGGGGCGCGGGGACCCTGTGGCGTACGGCTTCGCCCTCGGGCGCGCGGAACAGCAGCGCCGTCCACTGGAGGTAGTAGTACAGCGCGATCACGACGTTGGCGGCCATGACCACGGCGAGCCAGCCGAGGCCGGCGTCGACGGCGGCGGAGAAGACGGTGACCTTGGCGAAGAGGCCGATGATGCCCGGCGGGAGTCCGGCGAGGCACAGCAGGAAGAACGCCAGGAGGAGCGCGGCGAGGGGGTTGGTGGCGTAGAGGCCCCGGTAGTCGCTGACGCGGTTGCGGGCCTTCGTACGGCCCACCAGTGCGGCCACCGCGAAGGCACCGAGGTTCACGGCGGCGTACATGAGGGCGTAGGCGACGGTGGAGCCGATGGAGTGCTCGGCGTCGTCGGAGTAGGCGGCCGCGGCGATCGGCACCAGGAGGTAGCCGGCCTGGCCGACGGAGGACCAGGCGAGGAGGCGTACGGCGCTGTACGCGCGCGTGGCCTGCTGTCGGAGGGCTCCGACGTTGCCGACGGTCATGGTGAGGGCGGCCAGCGCGGCCAGTGCCGGGCCCCAGACGTCGGCGTACGAGGGCAGGGCGACGACGGTGAGGAGGATCAGGCCGGAGAAGCCGACCGCCTTGCCGACGACCGACAAGTAGGCGGCGATCGGGAGAGGCGCCCCTACGTAGGTGTCCGGAACCCAGAAGTGGAAGGGCACGGCGGCCGTCTTGAAGGCGAAGCCGATGAGGGTGAGGACCACGCCGGTCTGGGTGAGGGTGTGGAGCTGGCCGTCGACGTGCTGGATGCGGTCGGCGATCTGGGTGAGGTAGAGGGTGCCTGTGGAGGCGTACACGAAGCTGATGCCCATGAGGCTGACCGCGGTCGCGGTGACCGAGGACAGGAAGAACTTCAGGGCCGCTTCCGAGGACTTGCGGTCGCCTTGGCGCAGGCCTACGAGGGCGAACGCCGGCAAGGAGGCGACTTCCAGGGCGACGATCAGGGTGGCCAGGTCGCGGGAGGCGGGCAGGAGGGCGGCACCGGCGGCGGAGGAGAGCAGCAGGAACCAGTACTCCCCTTCGGGGAGTCCCTTGTCGGCATCCTTGAGGGCCGTGACCGACAGGAGGGCGGCCAGCAGCGCTCCGCCGAGCACCAGGAGCTGGAGGACGAGGGTGAAGCGGTCCGCGGTGTAGCTGCAGACGTCGGCTTGGCCGGACAGGCAGAAGGTGGCTCGGTCGGCGTCCAGGAGGGGCAGCAGCATGAGCGCGGAGGCGGCCAGGCCCGCGACGGACAGCCAGCCGAGCAGTGCCTTCTTCGCGTCACCGACGAAAAGATCAGCTACGAGGACGACGAGGCCGACGACTGCCGTGATGGCGGGCGGTGCGATGGCGAGCCAGTCGACCGACTGGACGAGGTTCGCGGCCAGGGAGCTCATCGGGTGCCTCCTGCGAGGAGCTGCTGCACGGCCGGGTCGGTCAGACCCAGGAGGGCCTTGGGCCACAGGCCGGCTACGACGGTGAGGGCGACGAGCGGCGTCCAGGCCGCGAACTCGTACGCGTGGACGTCGGCGAGCTTCGGCGCGTCCTGCGGTACGGCGCCCATGCAGACGCGGCGGACCACGGCGAGGAGGTAGGCGGCCGTGAGGAGGGTGCCGAAGGCCGCGATCGCCATGAAGGTGAGGAAGGCGGGGCGGCTGAGGTCGTCGGCGGGGTCGAACGCGCCGAACAGGGCCAGCATCTCGCCCCAGAACCCGGCGAGTCCGGGCAGGCCGAGGGAGGCGACCGCGGCGAACGCGAGCAGGCCGCCGAGGCGTGGGGCCTTGCCGTAGAGCGCGGCGCCGGTCTGTTCGGCGAGGGTGTCGAGGTCGGTGGTGCCCGTGCGGTCCTTGAGGGCTCCGACCAGGAAGAAGAGCAGGCCGGTGATGAGGCCGTGGGCGATGTTGGCGAACAGGGCGCCGTTCACGCCGGTCGGGGTCATGGTGGCGATGCCGAGGAGGACGAAGCCCATGTGGCCGACGGAGGAGTACGCGATGAGGCGCTTGAGGTCGCCCTTCGCGCCCTGCTTGGCGAGGGCCAGGCAGGCCAGGGACCCGTAGATGATCCCGACGACGGCGAAGGCGGCGAGGTAGGGCGCGAAGTCGGCGAAGCCGTCGGGCGCGATCGGCAGCAGGATCCGGACGAACCCGTACGTGCCCATCTTCAGCAGAACGCCGGCCAGCAGGACCGAGCCGACGGTCGGCGCGGCGGTGTGGGCGTCGGGCAGCCAGCTGTGCAGGGGCCACATCGGGGTCTTGACCGCGAGTCCGAGCCCGATCGCCAATACTGCGATGACCTGCACGGATGTGGTCAGCGACCGGCCGTTGTCAGTGGCGAGTGCCACCATGTCGAACGTGCCCGCCTTGATTCCGATCAGGAGCAGGCCCAGCAGCATGACGACCGAACCGAGCAGCGTGTACAGGATGAAGCGCCAGGCGGCCGCGGTCCTGCCCTCGCCGCCCCAGCGGGCGATGAGGAAGTACATCGGGATGAGCACCATCTCGAACGCCAGGAAGAACAGCAGCAGATCGAGGACGGCGAAGGTCGCGAGAGTGCCGGACTCAAGGACGAGCAGGAGGGCGACGAAGGCCTTCGGGGTGGGGCCCGCAGGCATCTTGAAGTACGAGTAGAGCGCGCAGAGGAAGGTCAGCAGCGCGGTCAGGACCAGAAGGGGGAGGGAGATGCCGTCGATGCCGAGGTGGATGCGCACGTCGAGTGCGGGGATCCAGCTGATGTCGGTCGTGGCCTGCATCTTCGACGGATGGTCGTGGTCGAAGCCGAGCGCGAGGACGATCGCGGCGACGAGAATCGCGCCGGTCACCGTCACCCCGTGCCGGAGGACGGCCTGCTCGGGCGACTTTCCCTTCAGTCCGGGCGGGGCGGGCAGCAGAGCGGCGACGGCGCCGAGGAGCGGGCCGACGACGACGAACGCCAGAAGAAACTGCATCACGGACTCGTTGATACCGATCACGCCTGCTCACGCTCCCGTGGCGACGAGGACTGCGGCGACCACCAGGACGACGGTGCCGGCGAGCAGCGCGCTCACATAGGTCTGCACATTGCCGGTCTGGGCCCGCCGTACGGCCCAGCCGAGCGCCCGGGGCGTGGCTCCCGCGCCGCGTACGTAGGTCTCGACGACCTCGCGGTCGAGGAAGCGGACGAGAGTGGCGGCGGCCTGGACCGGGCGGACGAAGAGGGCCGAGTAGACGGCGTCGAGGTGGAAGCCGACGGCCGCGTGCCGATGCAGCGGGCCGAGGAGGAGCCGGCCGGGGTCGGCGGGGTCGGGCGCGTAGGCGATGTCCCCGTACGCCGGCTCGTGGCTGGCGATGGCCTCGGCCTCGACGAGGGCGGCGTCGCCCTCCGGGTGGGCGGCGACCGCGCCCAGCGGCACGCGAGCCGCGAGCGCGGTGGTGTGCCGCCAAGCGGCGTAGGTGACGATGCCGCCGACCAGGGCGACGCCCGTGCCGACGACGGACGTGGTCAGAGTCGGGGTCAGGTCGCGGCCGTCGAACCAGTCGGGCAGCACGCGGTAGGCGAGTCCGCCGACGGCGAGGGACGGGACGGCGAGCACCCACAGGACCACGTTCATGGTGAGGGGCTGGCGGCCGTGGTCGGGGGCCTCGGCGCCCTGGCCGTAGAAGGCCAGCAGCCACAGGCGCGTCGCGTAGGCCGCCGTGAGCAGGGCCGTGAGCAGGCCCGCGACGAGGACGAGCCAGCCCGCTGCGCCGGGGGCGTGCTCGGTGTGGCCGGTGGCGACGTGCTCGGCGGCGCCGAGGACGGACTCCTTGGAGAAGAAGCCGCTGAACGGCGGGATCGCGGCGAGCGCGAGGAGTGCCACGGTCATCGTCCAGTAGGCGTCGGGCACGCGGTCGCGCAGGTGGCCCATGCGGGACATGGCGGCCAGTGAGTTGGTGCCGGCGGCGTGGATGATCACGCCGGCCGCGAGGAACAACAGCGCCTTGAAAGCGCCGTGCGACAGGAGGTGGAAGACGGCGGCACCGCGGTCGCCGACGGCGAGGGCGCCGGTCATGTAGCCGAGCTGGCCGATGGTCGAGTAGGCGAGAACGCGCTTGATGTCGTCCTGGGCGAGCGCGGCGAGCGCCGAGCCCGTCATCGTCACGGCGGCCATGACGGCGAGGACGACCATCGCGGCCTGCGAGGCCTCGAAGACAGGGAGGAGACGGGCGACGAAGTAGACACCGGCGGCCACCATCGTCGCGGCGTGGATCAGCGCGGAGACGGGCGTGGGGCCCGCCATCGCGTCCGGGAGCCAGGTGTGCAGCGGGAACTGCGCCGACTTACCGGCCACCCCCGCGAGGAGCAGCAGGGCGATCAGGGTCGGGTGGTCCAGTCCCCCGCCAGCGACGGCGTCGAGCACCTTCGTGATGCGGAACGACCCGGCGTCGGTGGCCAGCGCGAACAGGCCGATGAGGAAGGGCACGTCGCCGAGCTTGGTGACGAGGAAGGCCTTGATGGAGGCGGCGCGGGCCTCCGGGGTCTCCCAGTAGTGGCCGACCAGGAAGTACGAGCAGATGCCCATGACCTCCCAGCCCACCAGCAGCACCATCAGGTCGCCGGAGTAGACGACGAGGAGCATCGCGGAGGTGAAGAGGGAGACCAGGGCCGCGTACGACGGGTAGCGCGGGTCGTCGCGCAGATAGCCGGTCGAGTAGATCTGCACGCAGCTCGCGACGAGTCCCACCAGAACAGCGACGAGGGCGGCGAAGCCGTCGATGTGCAGGGCGAGTTCGATCGGGATCGAGCCGGTGGGCGTGAGCTCGGTGGCGGCGTTCACGGCCTCGTCCCCGCCCTGGCGTACGGCGACGATCGCGGCCAGTACGAGGGAGGCGAGCGTCGGCAGTACCGCCAGCGGGCGGATGAACCCTGGTGCCGTGCGCCCCAGGAGCAGGCCGGCGGCCGCGCCCAGGAACGGAAGGAGGGGGACGAGGACGGCGAGGGTGGTGGTGGTCACGCGGTGGCCTCAGCCTTCTCGGCCGCGGTGGCGTCGCCGTCGGAGTCGGCGCCTTCGGGCTCGTGGCCCTCGGCGGTGTCGCGGAGCTTGTCGATGTCCGAGGTGCCGCGGTTGCGGTAGACGGCGAGGACGATCGCCAGGCCGATGCCGATCTCGGCGGCGGCGATGGCGATGGTGAACAGGGTCAGGGCCTGGCCGGAGTGCAGCGTCTCCTCGGCGGTCCGGCTGAGCCAGACGTCGAAGGCGACCAGGTTGAGGTTGACGGCGTTGAGCATCAGCTCGACCGACATCAGGACCAGGATCGCGTTGCGGCGGGCGAGGACGCCGTACAGGCCGGTGCAGAAGAGGAGAGCGGAGAGCACGGCGGGATAGGCGAGGTGCATCAGCGGGCACCTCCCGGCTCGGTCGACTCGGTTCCCGAGGTCGGCACTTTTCGCTCGATCCGGTGATTGCGGGAATCCGGGACGGATGGGGAACCACCGGACACGGCCCGGGAGTTCACAGGGGGCGAGGCCGACTCCGCCTTCGCCTTGCGGGACAGGACGATCGCGCCGACCAGCGCCGCGAGGAGCAGGACGGAGAGGGCCTCGAAGGGGAGCACCCAGTTCTGGAAGAGGCTCGCTCCGGTGGCCTCCGTCGAGCCGGCGGCGGGGCCGTCCAGATCGACCCAGGTCGTGCGGAAGGCGTCGACGACGACCCAGATCAGGGCGGCGGCCGAGGCGACGGCGACCGTGAGGGCGGCCCAGCGGTTGCCGGAGTCGGCGTCCGGAGAGCGGCCGATGGGGGCCTTGGTGAGCATCAGACCGAAGAGGAGGAGCACAACGACGGAACCGACGTAGATGAGGACCTGCACCCAGGCGATGAACTCGGCCGTGAGAAGGAGGTATTCGACGGCGAGACCCCCGAGGGTCACCACCAGCCACAGGGCGGCGTGCACCAGCTGCCGGGTGGTGACGGTGACGAGGGCCGCGCCGAAGGTCACCAGGCCGACGAGGAGGAAGGCGATCTCCACACCGGTCGGGGAGAGGAAGCCGTGCGTTTCGGCGGCGAGACTCACGACTCTCCCTCCTGCTGCTCCGCCTGGGCGGCCAGCTTCTCGGCCGTCTTGCGGGCGGCGGCGATCTCCTTCGGCTCCTCGGCGGCGGGGTCGAGGGCCGGCGGGGCCGGGACGGTCCACATCCACTCGCGGAGCTTGTCCCGCTCGTGGGTGAGGTCGCGGATGTCGGTCTCGGCGTACTCGAACTCCGGCGACCAGAACAGGGCGTCGAAAGGACAGACCTCGATGCAGATACCGCAGTACATGCACAGGGAGAAGTCGATTGCGAAGCGGTCGAGGACGTTGCGGCTGCGCTCGCGGCCACCGGGGGCGGCGGGCGGGACCGTCTCCTTGTGTGAGTCGATGTAGATGCACCAGTCCGGGCACTCCCGGGCGCAGAGCATGCAGACCGTGCAGTTCTCCTCGAACAGGCCGATGACGCCGCGGGTGCGGGGCGGGAGGTCGGGCTGGACGTCGGGGTACTGCTCGGTGACGGTCTTCTTCGTCATCGTGCGGAGGGTGACGGCCAGGCCCTTGGCGAGGCCGCTGCCAGGAATGGGGGCCATGGTTACTGGATCACCACCTTGACGATGCCGGTGAGGGCGATCTGGGCGAGAGAAAGGGGGACGAGGAGGGTCCAGGAGAACTTCTGGAGCTGGTCCTCGCGCAGACGGGGGTAGGTCACGCGGAGCCAGATCACGACGAAGGCGAGGACGGCCGTCTTCAACAGGGTCCACACCCAGCCGAGGCCGTCGGCGCCCCAAGGGCCGTGCCAGCCGCCCAGGAAGAGGACGGTGGTCAGGCCGCACAGGACGATGATCCCGGCGTACTCGGCGAGCAGGAACAGGGCGAAGCGGAGGCCGGTGTACTCCGTGTAGGCGCCGAAGATGATCTCCGAGTCGGCGACGGGCATGTCGAAGGGCGGGCGCTGGAGTTCGGCGAGGCCGGCGACGAAGAAGACGATCGCGCCGACGATCTGCCAGGGCAGCCACCACCACTCGAAGGCGTCGACGATGCCGGGGAGGGAGACCGTGCCGGCCGCCATCGCGACGGAGGCGGCGGTCAGCAGCATCGGGAGTTCGTAGGCGAGGAGCTGAGCGGCGGTGCGGAGGCCGCCGAGAAGGGAGAACTTGTTGGCGGAGGCCCAGCCGGCCATGAGAGAGCCGAGGACGCTCACGCCCATGACGGCCAGGACGAAGAAGATGCCGGCGTCGATGACCTCGCCGACGGCGCCCTCGCCGGGGCCGATGGGGATGGCCAGGAGGACCAGGAGGTAGGGCAGGAGGGCTACGGCGGGGGCGAGTTGGAAGATGCGGCGGTCGGCGCCCGCGGGTACGACGTCTTCCTTTTGCGCGAACTTCACGCCGTCCGCGACGAGTTGTGCCCAGCCGTGGAAGCCACCGGCGTACATGGGACCGAGGCGGCCCTGCATGTGGGCCATGACCTTGTGCTCGGTCTGGCCGACGATCAGGGGGAAGGTGAGGAAGACGACGAAGACGATCAGGAGTCGCAGGGCGACGTCGAGAGCGTCGTTCACTGCGGGCCTCCTGCGGGGTCTTCGGGGGTGTTGCGGGTGTGGGGGGTATTGGGGGAGCTAGGGGCGTCAGGGGTACCGGGAGAGTCGGGGGCTTCGGTGGTGCCGGGAGACTCTGGGGCGCCGGAAGACGCGGGGTGGCCGAGAGGCTCGGGGTCGCCGACGGGGGTGTCGCGTGTCTCCGGACCTTCGGGCGCCGCTTCGGGGACGGGAGACTGATCAGCCTGTGCCTCGGGGCCCGGACCCGGCTCGGGTGTCGGGCGCGGTTCGGCCTCGGACTCCGGGCGCGGTTCGGACTCCGCCGCCGAAGCCGATCCGGACGGCCGCTCCGACTCCGGGCTCGGTCCTGACACCGACTCCGGTGACGGCTCCGGGCGCGACTTCGATTCCGGTTGCGGTTGCGGCTCAGTTCCTGGCCGCTGATCGGCGCCGGATTCCCCGCCGGCGTCCGTCCCAGGCTCCGCGCCCCTTCCGGTGTCGGACTCGGCGTCCCGCCCGGATTCGGGTTCGTCGAAGGCTGGGCGGGCGTGGTGCCACGGGGCGTCGGCACTGCGAGGAGCACGCGAGGTGGGCTTCGGGGGCGTGGCGGCCGGGATCGGCTCATCGGCCGGTGCGGTGCCGGAGGGTGTGGTGCCGGGTGCGGAGGCCTGGCTGGCGGAGCCTTCCGAGGCGCTGCGGCGCGGAACGGCGGTGGAGTCAGTGCCGGTGCCCGGGGCGTCGGTGGCCGAGCCCTCGCTCGGAGTGTCGGCGCCCCCGGCTGCCGTCTGGCTCGCCGAGCCTTGGGCAGCCGTACGCGACCGGCGCGGGCCGGCAGCAGGAGTGGCCGGTACCGCCGACGTCTCCGTCTGGCTCGCCGAACCCTCCGCCGCCGAACGCGAGCGGCGCGGACCGGCAGCCGAAGCACCCGGCGCCGCCGACCCCTCCACCTGACTCGCCGAACCCTCCGCCGCCGAACGCGACCGACGCGGACCGGCAGCCGAAGCACCCGGCGCCGCCGACCCCTCCACCTGACTCGCCGAACCCTCCGCCGCCGAACGCGACCGGCGCGGACCAGCAGCCGAAGTACCCGGCGCCGCCGACCCCTCCACCTGGCTCGCCGAACCCTCCGCCGCCGAACGTGACCGGCGCGGGCCGGCAGCCGAAGTACCCGGCGTCTCCGTCTCCTGGCTCGCCGAACCCTCTGATGCCGTGCGGGTTCGGCGGGTGGGGCGTTCGGTTGTCGGTCGTGGGCCTGTTGTGCGGGTGGGGCGGGCCGGGGCGGGGGGGAGTTGGCCCTTTTGGGGGCCCCAGTCGTTGGGGTCGGGGACGCCTGGGGGGAGCATCTGGCGGCGCTTGGGGCCGCCGTGGTCGGACTCGCCCGGTTCCTTCGCGCCGGGCCAGGCCTTGGCGACGCGGGCGGCCAGGACGAAGTCCTTGCGGAGGGGGTGGCCTTCGAAGGTTTCCGGAAGGAGGAGGTGGTCCAGGGCCGGGTGGCCCTCGAAGACGACGCCGAACATTTCGTGCGTCTCGCGTTCGTGCCAGGCCGCGCCGGCGAAGACGTGGACGGCGGTCGGCAGGGTCGGGGACTCGTGCGGGACCGTCGTCCGCAGAAGGAGGCGGCGTACCGGGGAGAGGGCGGCGACATGGGCGGCGACGCGGAAGCCGGTGCCGGGTTCGTCGACGGCGCTGAGCCAGTCGAAGTAGGTGCAGCCCAGTTCGTCGCGGGCCGTCTGGAGGGCGGTGGTCCAGGAGGCCGGTGGGACATCGACGGTGAGGACGTCGTAGGACTCCTCGGCGGTGGCGTCGGGGCCGAAGAGTTCCTCGGTGGGGGCGGGCAGCCAGCCGGTCGTGGTCATCGTTCCTCCCCCGGGGTGGGAGAGGGGGCCTGCAGCAGGCCGCTCTGGAGGGCGGCCGGGGAGGGGCGTGCGGCGGTGCCGTTGCCGTACCGCTCCCCCAGCGACTCGCGGGCGATCTTCTCCTGGAGCTTGAGGATGCCCTGGAGCAGCGCCTCGGGGCGGGGCGGGCAGCCGGGGACGTAGACGTCGACGGGGATGATCTGGTCGACGCCCTTGGTGACGGAGTAGGAGTCCCAGTACGGGCCGCCGCAGTTGGAGCAGGCGCCGAAGGAGATGACGTACTTGGGTTCCGGCATCTGTTCGTAGAGGCGCTTCACGGCGGGAGCCATCTTGTCCGTCACCGTGCCCGACACCACCATGAGGTCGGCCTGCCTCGGGCCCGGCGCGAAGGGGATGACGCCGAGGCGGATGAAGTCGTGGCGGGCCATCGACGCGGCGATGAACTCGATCGCGCAGCAGGCGAGGCCGAAGTTGAAGACCCAGAGCGAGTAGCGGCGGCCCCAGTTGAGGACCACCTTCATCGGCTCGGGGGCCAGGCGGGCGAGGGCGCCCAGGCGCTTGGGCTCCGGCAGGAGCACGGGCTCCGGCGAGGTCGGGTCGGGAGTCACGTTCGGCGTCACGTCCATGTCAGGACGCCCTTCTTGTAGGCGTACAGCAGGCCCACGGCCAGGAAGCCGAGGAAGATGAACATCTCGACGAGGGTGGTGGCGCCGTAGCCGGGGGCGGCGAAGATCGTGGCCCAGGGGAACAGGAAGATCGAGTCGACGGCGAAGATGACGTAGAGGAAGGCGTAGACGTAGTAGCGGACCTGGGTGTGGGCCCAGCCTTCGCCGACGGGGTCGACGCCGCACTCGTAGGTCAGGAGTTTCTCCGGGGTGGGAACCACCGGGCGCAGCAGTCGTCCGGCGCCGAAGGCGACCGCGACGAACAGCACGCCGACGACGGCGAGCAGCCCGACGACGGAATACGACTGGAAGTAGTCCGAGTAGTCCGACGCCACGACAGTGGTCGGTTCTCGCACGTCCGCCCCTCGCTCCCTGTGATCTACGTCGTTCGACGATCTGTACGCACGGGAGTCTAGGGCCTGCTAAAGAACGCGTAAGCAGCCCGTCACCGCTTGAGATGCCTGTACGAGAGAGGAAGGGGGGCAGGGTGGGGTTTTCCCCCGGGTGGCGCGGCGGTCCGCCTCATGGCGTCGCGGCGCGCCGCGCGGCACGCTAACCCATATGACCGAACGCCCCAGCCCTTCACCGGCCACGACCTACCGGGACGACGCCTTCGACGGCCGGCCCGAGCCCCTGCCGCCCGTCCGGTTCGCCTACGACGCGCACACCTGGAAGGAGATCACGCATCTCCTGTTGAACTTCCCGGCGGCGTTGCTCGGGTTCGTGTACGTCACGACGGTGCTGTTCACCGGTTTCGGGATGACCGTGACGGTGGTCGGGTTCCCGTTGCTGGCGGCCGGGCTGATGGGGGCGCGGAAGCTGGGTGCGCTGGAGCGGCGGCGGGCCCGGGCGCTGCTCGGGGTGCGGATCGACGAGCCGAGTCCGCTGCCGCTGAGGGCCCGCAATGCGGGTCTCTTCCAGAAGCTGTGGATGATGCTGAAGGATCCGGTGGGCTGGCGGACGGTGCTGTACGACTTCATCCGGCTGCCCTGGGGCATTCTCACCTTCACTGTCACGCTGACCTCGCTGTTCGTGCTGTGGCCGGTGCTGCCGTACCTGGCGCGGGGGCTGACCAACGCCGACCGGGCGATGGTGCGGGGGCTGCTGTCGCCGTCGGACGAGCTGGAACGTCGTATCGCGGAGCTGGAGTCGGACCGCGGGGTCGTGGTCGACACGGCCGCGGCGGATCTGCGGCGGATCGAGCGGGATCTGCACGACGGGGCGCAGGCCCGGCTGGTCAACCTCGCCATGGGTCTTGGGCTGGCGAAGGAGAAGCTGCTGGAGGACCCGGAGTACGCGCAGGCGATGGTCGCGGAGGCGCACGGCGAGGTGAAGCTGGCGTTGCAGGAGCTGCGGGATCTGGCGCGCGGGATCCATCCCGCGGTGCTGACGGACCGGGGACTGGACGCGGCGCTGTCGTCGGTGGCGTCGCGGTGCACGGTGCCGGTGAAGGTGACCGCCGACCTGGACTCCCGGCCGGCCGCGGCGATCGAGGGCATCGCCTACTTCACCGTCTCCGAGCTGCTGCAGAACATCAGCAAGCACAGCGGGGCGAGGTCGGCGTCGGTGGAGGTGTGGCGGTCGGGCGACCGGTTGCTGATCCAGGTGTGGGACGACGGCCGGGGCGGCGCCCGGCTCGACGGCGGCACCGGCATGCGGGGGCTCGCGGAGCGGCTGGACGCCGTCGACGGGTTGTTCGTCATCGACTCACCGGTGGGCGGGCCCACGACGGTGACGGCGGAGCTGCCTTGGCGGGACCGGTCGGCGCAGGACGCCCCTCGGGGATAGACCGGGGACAGGGCGGCGATCGGGAAGGTAGGGAAAACCCCCCTTCCAAGACGCCGACGGCCTCCATGGTCCGCTGACCTGCGGTCGAGCAGGGTGGAGCTACGAAAGCAACCGGTACGACACCCAGGCGCGGGACGAGAGAAGGACGACGCCGATGGCCACGGATTACGGACAGAGCTACGGGTTCCTGGAGGAGCCGCGGCGGCGTCGGCTGCCGGCCGGGCTGCGGGCGCCGTTCGAGGGGCGCACCTGGCGCGAGTTCGGATATGTGCTGCTCAGCCTGCCGGTCAGCATCCTGCTGTTCACGTACGGCGTCACGATGGTCTCGATCGGTGCCGGGCTGCTGGTGACGTTCCTCGGGGTTCCGGTGCTGGCGGCGGGGCTGGCCGGGTGCCGGGGGTTCGGGGCGCTGGAGCGGGCGCGGGCGCGCGGGCTGCTGGGGCTCGACGTCGCCGACCCGGAGCCGCTCAGGATGCGGGGGCACGGGTTCCTGGCGTGGATGGGGGCCGTGCTGAAGAGCGGTACCTCGTGGCGGGCGCTGCTGTACTCGGTGATCCAGTTGCCGTGGTCGGTGTTCTCGTTCGTGGTCGCGGTCAACTTCTGGGCGTACGGATGGGCGCTGCTGACGTATCCGCTGTGGTTCTGGCTGTTCCCGGCGTACGGCGGGCAGGACGGGCTTCAGCTCTACGGCGACGAGACGCATCACATCTATCTCGACAACCCCTTCGAGATCGGTGTGACGGCGTTGGTGGGGCTGTTGTTCACGCTGGCCACACCGTGGATCGTGCGGGCGCTGACGCAGGTCGACCGGGTGCTGGTGCACGGGCTGCTGGGGCCCTCGCGGCTGGCGACGCGGGTGGTGGAGCTGGAGTCGGACCGGGGGGTCGTGGTGGACACGGCGGCGGCGGATCTACGGCGGATCGAGCGCGACCTGCACGACGGGGCGCAGGCCCGGCTGGTGGCGCTGGCGATGGATCTGGGGCTGGCGAAGGAGAAGCTGACGGAGGATCCGGAGGCGGCGGCGCGGATGGTGGACGAGGCGCACGGTGAGGTGAAGACGGCGTTGCAGGAGCTGCGGGATCTGGCGCGCGGGATTCATCCGGCGGTGCTGACGGACCGGGGGCTGGATGCGGCGCTGTCGGCGGTGGCGTCGCGGTGCACGGTGCCGGTGCAGGTGGAGGTGGACCTGGTGGAGCGGCCGGCGCCGGCGATCGAGGGGATCGCGTACTTCACGGTGTCGGAGCTGTTGCAGAACATCAGCAAGCACTCGCGGGCGACGTGGGCGGGGGTGGATGTGTGGCGGGTGGAGAGCCGGCTGATGTTGCAGGTGGTGGACAACGGGGTCGGGGGCGCTGACACGGCCGCGGGGTCCGGGCTGGCGGGGTTGGCTGAGCGGCTCGATGCGGTGGACGGGATTCTGGTGGTGGATTCGCCGGTGGGGGGGCCTACGCGGATCACTGCGGAGTTGCCTTGGCGGGGGGAGCGGGGGTGAGGTGACGGGGGTGGGGGTTCGCGTCCAGTGGTTTCGCCCCCGCCGCCCCTACCCGTCCCATCCTCCAGGGGCTGCCGCCCCTTCGACCCCGCGTCCCTGGGGGCTGCCGCCCCCAGACCCCCGCTTCGGCCCCGAAAGGGCCTCGTCCTCAAACGCCCCCAGAGGGGGCGCCCCCAGACGGGCTGGCTGACGCGTCCACCCTCAGGACCGTCTTACCCCTGTTGCGGCCCTCCCCCAGGAGGCGGTGGGCCTTCGCCGCCTCGGTCAGGTCGTGTTCCTCCGTGATGTCCAGCCGTACCGCTCCCTCGGCCGCCAGGTTCAGTGCGTTCAGGGCGTGGGTGCGCAGGGTTTCGGGGGCCCGGCGGGCCAGGTCGCCGATGTTGTAGCCGGTCAGGGTGCGGTTGTTCTTCCAGAGGGGGAGGACCCGGAGGTGGAGGTCGGGGTGGCGGGCGGCCTCCCCGTAGACCGCGACCCGGCCGAAGGGGGCCAGCACGTCGAGGCTCGCCAGGCGGGTCGGCCCGCCCACCGGGTCCAGTACGACGTCGACGCCGCGGCCCGAGGTCGCCGCCGTGACCGCCGCCGGGAAGCCGTCCCGGACGAAGACCTCGTCGTAGCCGAAGGCGGCGCGGGCGTAAGCGGCCTTCTCCGGGGTGCTCACCGTGCCGTACACCGCCCGCGCTCCCAGCGCCCGGGCCAGCTGCGCCGCCACGCCTCCGACACCGCCCGCGGCGGCGTGGATCAGGACCGTGTCGCCGGGCGCGAGGCGGGCCGCCCCGGCCAGGACGCCGTACGCCGTGGTCAGTACGAGCGCGGCGGCGCCGCCGGTGCGCAGGTCGAGGGCGTCGGGGAGCGGGAAGGCGAAGGCGGCCGGGACGACGACGTACTCGGCGTAGCCACCGCCGTCGGGGAGATACGAGGCGACCCGGTCCCCGACGGACACGCCCGCAGCCGCCCTTGCCCCGACAGACCTGTCCGCAGTCGCCCTTGCCCCGACAGAACCGTCCGCAGCCGCTCTCTCCCCGACAGACCCGTCCGCGGCTGCCCTCGCCCCGACCGACACGTCCGACGCCGCCGCCGACGCCGCCGACGCGCCCGACACGTCCGCCGCCGCCCTCTCCCCCACCGGCGCCCTCTCCCCCACCGCGGCCACCACCCCCGCCGCCTCCAGCCCCGTCACCGTCTCCCCCTCCGGTTCGCCGAAGTCTCCGAGGCGGTGCTGGATCTCCCCGTAGTTGACCCCGGCGTACGCGACGCGGAGGAGGATCTCGTCGGGGCCCGGGGTGGGGGTGGGGAGGTCGACGAGGTGCAGTACCTCCGGTCCGCCGGTCTTGCTGAACGCCATCGCCCGCACAGGGCCTCCCCCTCGCCCGCCGGGCGCCTCCCGCCCGTGACGTAGGCGCGAACCATCCCCTGATCTGCCTGCATTCCCTGCCCATCCGCCACCCTGGCACTTTTCACACCCCGTTCATCGGCCCCGAATCCCGTCGCTCCGGCACGAGTCCGTGGGAATACTGGAATGCTGGACTTTGCCTCGTCGGGGAGACGGGTGCGGAGTCGGGCTGTCGGGGGGCCGAGGATCGTGGAGGACAGGGTGCGGGTGGTCATCGCCGAGGATTCAGTGCTGCTCAGGGAAGGGCTGACCCGGCTGCTGACCGATCGTGGGCTTGATGTCGTCGCGGGGGTGGGGGACGGCGAGGCGCTGGTCAAGACCATCACCGAGCTCGACGCCCAGGGCGAGCTGCCGGACGTGGTGGTGGCGGATGTGCGGATGCCTCCCACGCACACCGACGAGGGGGTGCGGGCCGCCGTGCAGCTGCGCAAGGCCCATCCCCGGCTCGGGGTGCTCGTGCTGTCGCAGTACGTCGAGGAGCGGTACGCGACCGAACTTCTCGCCGGGTCCAGCCGTGGCGTCGGCTATCTGCTCAAGGACCGGGTAGCCGAGGTGCGTGAGTTCGTGGACGCGGTGGTACGGGTCGCCGAGGGCGGTACGGCGCTGGACCCGGAGGTCGTCGCGCAGTTGCTGGGGCGCAGCCGCAAGCAGGACGTGCTCGCGGGACTCACCCCGCGGGAGCGGGAAGTGCTGGGGCTGATGGCCGAGGGACGGACGAACTCGGCGATCGCCCGGCAGCTGGTGGTGAGCGACGGGGCGGTGGAGAAGCACGTCAGCAACATCTTCCTGAAGCTGGGGCTGTCTCCGAGTGACGGGGATCACCGTCGGGTGCTCGCGGTCCTCACCTATCTGAACTCCTGATGAGCTGACACCGTGTCAGCCATATGGGTGTAGCGGTCAGCGAGGCCGGCACCGAAGGCAGAACCGAACGGGAGCACTGCGCGTCTTGTAGGGAAGCGCCGGGGGGCGAGTAAATCATGACAAGTCAGGGCGACAGGGCGTCTCAAAATCGTGTCCATCATGCGATTGGCCACAGGAAGGCGACCCTTACGGACGTAGGGTTGATCCAGGGAAGGCCTGCGGGAAGGCCTGTCCCGGACAGCCGCCTCGAGGGAGGTCCAGTTCAGTGACCAGCCAGGTCAGTAGCCCAGCGGAGCAGGCCGACGAAGCCGTCGTGGGAGAGCAGCGCAAAGCAGCAGGAACGAAGGACGTCCGCCGCCTCGACCGGGTGATCATCCGCTTCGCGGGGGACTCGGGCGACGGTATGCAGCTCACCGGCGACCGCTTCACCTCCGAAACGGCCTCCTTCGGCAATGATCTGTCCACTCTCCCCAACTTCCCCGCCGAGATCCGGGCGCCTGCCGGAACACTGCCGGGTGTCTCCTCCTTCCAGCTGCACTTCGCCGACCACGACATCCTCACTCCGGGTGACGCGCCGAACGTCCTGGTGGCGATGAACCCGGCCGCCCTCAAGGCCAACATCGGCGATCTGCCACGCGGCGCCGAGATCATCGTCAACACCGACGAGTTCACCAAACGGGCGATGCAGAAAGTCGGGTATTCCGAGAGTCCCCTGGAGGACGGGTCGCTCGACGGGTACAGCCTCCACCCTGTACCGCTGACGACACTCACGGTGGAGGCACTGAAGGAATTCGACCTGTCCCGCAAAGAGGCCGAGCGCAGCAAGAACATGTTCGCGCTCGGCCTCTTGTCGTGGATGTACCACCGGCCCACCGAGGGCACGGAGCGGTTCCTGGCCTCGAAGTTCGCCAAGAAGCCCGAGATCATGAAGGCGAACCTCGCCGCCTTCCGCGCGGGCTGGAACTTCGGCGAGACGACCGAGGACTTCGCGGTCTCCTACGAGGTCGCCCCGGCGGCCACCGCCTTCCCGGTCGGCACCTACCGCAACATCTCCGGGAACCTGGCGCTGTCCTACGGACTGATCACCGCGTCCCGCCAGGCGGACCTGCCGCTGTATCTGGGCTCGTACCCGATCACCCCGGCGTCCGACATCCTGCACGAGCTGAGCAAGCACAAGAACTTCGGTGTCCGCACCTTCCAGGCGGAGGACGAGATCGCCGGCATCGGTGCGGCGCTGGGCGCGGCGTTCGGCGGTGCGCTGGCGGTGACCACGACGAGTGGTCCGGGGGTGGCGCTCAAGAGCGAGACGATCGGTCTCGCGGTCTCCCTGGAGCTGCCGCTGCTCGTCATCGACATCCAGCGCGGCGGCCCGTCGACCGGTCTGCCGACCAAGACCGAGCAGGCGGACCTGCTCCAGGCGATGTTCGGCCGCAACGGCGAGGCGCCGGTCCCGATCGTCGCGCCCCGCACCCCGGCCGACTGCTTCGACGCGGCACTGGAGGCGGCCCGCATCGCGCTGACCTACCGCACCCCGGTGATGCTCCTGTCGGACGGCTACCTGGCCAACGGCAGCGAGCCCTGGCGCATCCCGGAGCTCGACGAACTCCCGGACCTGACCGTGCAGTTCGCGCAGGGACCGAACCACACCCTGGAGGACGGCACCGAGGTCTTCTGGCCGTACAAGCGCGACCCGCAGACCCTGGCCCGCCCCTGGGCGGTCCCCGGAACGCCGGGCCTCGAACACCGCATCGGCGGCATCGAGAAGCAGGACGGCACGGGCAACATCTCCTACGACCCCGCCAACCACGACTTCATGGTCCGCACCCGGCAGGCCAAGATCGACGGCATCGACGTACCCGATGTCGAGGTCGACGACCCGCACGAGGCGCGCACGCTGGTGCTGGGCTGGGGATCGACGTACGGCCCCATCACCGCCGCCGTCCGCAGACTGCGCGCGGCCGGCGAGCCCATCGCGCAGGCCCATCTGCGCCACCTCAACCCCTTCCCGCGGAATCTCGGCGCGGTTCTGCAGCGCTACGACAAGGTGGTGATCCCCGAGATGAACCTCGGGCAGCTCGCCACGCTGATCCGGGCGAAGTACCTGGTCGACGCCCACTCGTACAACCAGGTCAACGGAATGCCGTTCAAGGCCGAACAGCTCGCCACGGCTCTCAAGGAGGCCATCGATGGCTGAGACGTCCACGGAAGGCACGGGCACGATCGAGGCGCTCTCCCTCGTCCCCAAGGCCGAGGGACGCCAGGCGATGAAGGACTTCAAGTCCGACCAGGAGGTCCGCTGGTGCCCCGGCTGCGGGGACTACGCGATCCTCGCCGCCGTCCAGGGCTTCATGCCCGAACTCGGCCTCGCCAAGGAGAACATCGTCTTCGTCTCCGGCATCGGCTGCTCCTCCCGCTTCCCGTACTACATGAACACGTACGGCATGCACTCCATCCACGGCCGCGCACCCGCCATCGCCACCGGACTGGCCACGTCCAGGCGGGACTTGAGCGTGTGGGTGGTCACCGGTGACGGGGACGCCCTCTCCATCGGCGGCAACCACCTGATCCACGCCCTGCGCCGCAACGTGAACCTGAAGATCCTCCTCTTCAACAACCGGATCTACGGCCTGACGAAGGGGCAGTACTCCCCCACTTCGGAGGTCGGCAAGATCACGAAGTCGACGCCGATGGGTTCGCTGGACGCGCCCTTCAACCCGGTGTCGCTGGCGATCGGCGCGGAGGCCTCCTTCGTCGCCCGGACGGTGGACTCCGACCGCAAGCACCTCACCTCGGTCCTGCGGGAGGCTGCCGCCCACCCGGGCACGGCACTGATCGAGATCTACCAGAACTGCAACATCTTCAACGACGGCGCCTTCGAGGTCCTGAAGGACAAGCAGCAGGCGGAGGAAGCGGTGATCCGCCTCGAACACGGGCAGCCGATCCGCTTCGGCGCGGACGGCGCGAAGGGTGTCGTACGGGACCGTCTGACGGGTGATCTGAAGGTGGTGACGGTGACGCCGGAGAACGAGGCGGACGTCCTGGTCCACGACGCCCACGCGGCGTCCCCGACCACGGCCTTCGCCCTCTCCCGCCTGGCCGACCCGGACACCCTGCACCACACCCCGATCGGTGTGCTGCGCTCCGTGGACCGCCCGGTGTACGACACACAGATGGCGGACCAGCTCGACACGGCGATCGAACAGAACGGCAAGGGGGATCTGGCGTCGTTGCTGGCGGGTGGGGACACCTGGACGGTGGTGGGCTGACCGGCACTCCCCAGCACAGCCGAAGGGCCCGGACGCGACTTGGCGTCCGGGCCCTTGGCGTCAGACGTCGGGGATGTCCCGCTTGGCCCGCAGCAACGTCTCCCGCGTGATGACGACGATGCGCTCGTAATCGGCCCGAGCCGCGTCGTCGGGAAGCAGAGCGTCCAGTTCCTCGGTCCGATCCGTCCCGATGACGGCGAAGCTTCCGTCACTCAGTTCGAAGAGGTCGGGGCACGTCGTGTCAGTGACACTTCCCCGTTGGCGTGGTGAGTCGCCGATGCGTCGGAGGATACGGACGGCAGGGTAATCGTTGCGCACTCGGAGAGCCTCTTCGACGAGATGGGGCCATAGTCGTCTCACACAACCGGCGCCGGTTCCCCAAGACACGTCATTTTAAACGGAGTTAGACCTTGAGGGTGAAGACTTCTGCTACTTGGGGTGAAAGTGATCCCTCAGGTCGACGGAGCCTCAGGGTACGCTACGACCCACCACTCCTCGGGCTCCTCACGAAGTCCTTGCACCACCACATCCACCGCCTCCCCCACCCGCGCCTCCAGCGATTCAGGGGGCAAGCTCCTGCGATGGTCGCGGGTCAGTTCCCAATAGCGATCGAAGATCGAGTTCCGGCACAACACCCGCAGGTGGCCCATCAGTTCGTTCCATGTCATGGCCTCCACTCGATGGTGAAGCACCATGCCGTGGTACTGCGCATTGACGTGGATCATCTGACGGCGCTCGCGCTCCGTGAGGCCCGAGAGGATGCTGACGGCATCCGCCAGAGCGGGGTCTGCCATTCTGCGCTCCATCTGCTCGACCGAGATGCGATGCAGCTGGATCAAATTGGCGTGCTTGATCTCCTTGGCGAGAAGGGTCAGCTGCTGGAGCAGTTGCTCCGTCAGTTCCTCTGACCTCTCGCCCACTGCTGAATCGTTCCCTCGCGCATCCGGATTCTCTGTGGCCAATGCGAACCCCCGAGTCAGGCGTGCGGGCGCCGGTCAGCGGCTCACCTGGGCCGACGCACGGTTGGGCACAACGCCCCGCCCCCAGCATGCCGGGCGGATCAAGTCGGCGCGGAGGCGGAAAGGGGGCGCATGGATGGACGTACCGCTCGCATCGACCAACGCCCTGACATGTATGTGCCCGGCGAGCGCCGCCCGCATTCGTTCAATCGGGCTCCACCCCACGCATCAACCCTGCTCAGAGCCCGCTTTCCGCGCGTCGTACACCTCTCGCGCCTCCTGCACCGCGCCCATCCGCCGCTCCGTCCACACCGCAAGCCCCCGCACCTGCTCCGCCGCCTCGCGGCCCAGGTCGGTGAGGGAGTAGTCGACCCTCGGGGGGATCACCGGGTGGGCGTCGCGGTGGATCAGGCCGTCGCGTTCCAGGGTCTGGAGGGTCTGTGTCAGCATTTTCTCGCTGACGCCCCGGCCGTAGCCGCTGACCGCGCGGCGCAGTTCGCTGAAGCGGTACGGGCGGTCCAGAAGCTCGATGAGGATCAGGACACCCCAGCGGCTGGTGACGTGTTCCATGACGAGGCGGTACGGGCACATCGCCTCGGGGTTCGTCTCGGCGTTCGTCCCGGTGCTCGTCTCGCGATTCACCTCTGTAGCACTTACTGCCATGCAAGTACCTTACTTCAAAGTGGGTACTTTCCAGCAGTTAGCGCTTCTCCTACGGTTAGTGCATCCGCACCCCACAAGGAGAACGCAGATCATGAGCATCGTCGTCACCGGAGCCAACGGCCACCTGGGCCGCCACGTCATCGAGCAGCTGCTGGAGAAGGTGCCGGCCGACCAGGTCACCGCGGTCGTGCGCAGCGCGGAGAAGGGCGCCGACCTCGCCGCGAAGGGCGTGAAGCTCGCCGTCGCCGACTACAACGCCCCGGAGACGTTCGACACCGTCTTCGCCGCCGGCGACAAGGTGCTCCTCATCTCCGGCAGCGAGGTCGGCAACGACCGCCCCGGCCAGCACACGGTCGTGATCAACGCCGCCAAGGCCGCCGGCGTCGCCCTGCTCGCCTACACCAGCGCCCCCGGCGCCCTCACCGCCGCGCTCGCCGACGACCACCGCGCCACCGAGAAGGTGCTCCTCGCCTCCGGCCTGCCCTACGTACTGCTGCGCAACGGCTGGTACCACGAGAACTACACCGAGAACCTCGGCCCGGTCCTGGAGCACAACGCCGTCGTCGCCGCCGCCGGCGAGGGCCGGGTGTCCTCCGCCGCGCGCGCCGACTACGCCGCCGCCGCGGTCGCCGTCCTCACCGGCGAGGGGCACGAGAACAAGACGTACGAGCTCGGGGGCGACACCGCGTGGAGCTTCGCCGAGTACGCGGCCGAGCTCAGCAAGCAGACCGGCAAGGAGATCGCCTACAACGACGTGCCCGCCGAGGTCCTCGTCGGCATCCTTACCGGTGCCGGGCTGCCCGAGCCGGTCGCCGCGGTCTTCGCCGGTGTGGACGTCTCCATCTCCAAGGGCGAGCTGGTCGTCGACTCCGGTGACCTCTCCCGCCTGGCCGGCCGCCCCACCTCGCCGATCTCCGACGCGATCGCCGCCGCGCTCAAGGGCTGACACCGCCGAAAGGCTCCCACCCCCGCCTGTCATGACCGTATGGCGATACGGGCATGACAGGCGGGGGCGCTCGGCGTTACCTTCTTGCAGGCGACGAACGTGAGAAGGAGGGCCCGTGACCGGGAAGCCGAGCGGTGAGCGGCGTACAGGACTGCTGAACGGCTTCGCGGCGTACGGGATGTGGGGGCTGTTCCCCCTGTACTTCCCGCTGCTCAAGCCCGCCGGGCCGTTCGAGGTGCTGGCCCACCGGATGGTGTGGTCGCTGCTCGTCGTGGTCCTGGCCCTGGTCGTGCTGCGCCGCTGGAGGTGGGCCGGCGAGCTGCTGCGCCAGCCCCGCCGGCTCGCGCTGATCGCGGTCGCCGCGGCCGTCATCGCCGTCAACTGGGGCGTCTACATCTGGGCCGTGAACAACGACCGGGTCGTCGAGGCCTCGCTCGGCTACTTCATCAACCCGCTGGTCACCATCGCGATGGGTGTCCTGCTCCTCAAGGAGCGGCTGCGGCCCGTGCAGTGGGCGGCGGTCGGGGTCGGCGCCGGTGCGGTGGTCGTGCTCACGGTCGGGTACGGGCGGCCGCCGTGGATCTCGCTGATCCTCGCCTTCTCCTTCGCCACGTACGGCCTGGTGAAGAAGAAGGTCAACCTCGGCGGGCTGGAGTCGCTGGCCGCCGAGACCGCGCTCCAGTTCCTGCCCGCGACCGGCTATCTGATCTGGCTGGCCTCGCAAGGCGACGCCACCATCCTCACCGAGGGCCCCGGCCACGCCGCGATGCTCGCCGGGACCGGCCTGGTCACCGCGCTCCCCCTCATCTGCTTCGGCGCCGCCGCGATCCGCGTGCCGCTGTCCACGCTGGGTCTGCTCCAGTACCTGGCGCCGGTCTTCCAGTTCCTGCTCGGCGTCCTCTACTTCGGCGAGGCCATGCCGCCCGAGCGCTGGGCGGGCTTCGCGCTGGTCTGGCTGGCGCTGTCGCTGCTGACCTGGGACGCCCTGCGCTCGGCCCGCAGGCTGAGGGCGGAGATCAACAGGCCCGCCACCACCGTCGCGCCCGGCACCACGAGCGCCACGCGGACGGCCGAGACCGTCGCCGCCACACCCGACCCGGTCGACGCCAAGCCGTAGACGCCGGTCACCGTCTTCGACGCCAAGCCGTAGACGCCGGTCACCGTCTTCGACGCCGAGCCGTAGACGCCGGTCACCGTCTTCGACGCCGAACCGTGGACACCGGTCACCGCCGTCGACGCCGAGCCGTGGACGGCGCTCACCACCGAGATCCCGGTCGCCGAGGCGAACTGCGTCAGCGCGGTCAGCAGTCGGCTGCCGAGCCCCTGCCCGGCGTCGCCCACCCCCTCGGTCGCAGCGATCATCAGCGGACCGTGCAGCCGGTGGTGCCGTCGCGTGAGGTGTGCGACGCGCGCACCACCGAGGCCCTTTAGGACAGTCCCTGGCCGCAGCCGGCGCTATAAGTGGCCGCATGACATCGACACCGGCCACACCCGCCCCCGTGCACTGGAAACTCGTGATCGACTGCGCGAACCCGCAGGCCCAGGCCGACTTCTGGGCCGCCGCGCTGCACTACGAGATCGAGGACAACGACGCCCTGATCCAGCGGCTCCTGGAACTCGGCGCGCTGCCGCGCGAGGCCACCGTCGAGTTCCACGCCCGGCTCGCCTTCCGCGACCTGGTGGCCGTACGGCATCCCGCGGATCCGTTCGACAAGGACAGCGGCACCGGGCTCGGGCGGCGGCTGCTGTTCCAGCGGGTGCCGGAGGAGAAGACCGTGAAGAACCGGCTCCATCTCGACCTCCACCCCGGTGACGGGCTGCGGGAGGCCGAGGTCGGGCGGCTGACCGGGCTCGGCGCGCGGGTGCTGCGGGAGGTGAAGGAGCCCTCCGGGGCGTGGGTGGTGATGGCCGACCCGGAGGGGAACGAGTTCTGCGTGCAGTGACCGACCACGGACCACAGGGTCGCCGCCCGGTATACGAACACCTCTGTCCTGATACCGCTCTTGACGGAGAGTCAGCCACAGCTTCACCATCCAGGCACCCCATTCACTGTGGAATCCCTGTGATTCCCACGGAATTCGGAGCCCCCCACATGAAGCTCTCGGTTCCCGGACGCGCCACGGCCACCGCCGTCACCGCGGCCGCGACTCTCCTGGTCGGCGGATCCATAGCCGGGGCGGCCCCCGCCCCGCACCCCGCGGTGGCCGCCGCCCCGGACATCCCCGTCGCCAACGTCAAGGCGCACCTGACCCAGCTCCAGTCCATCGCCACCGCCAACGGCGGCAACCGCGCGCACGGCCGCGCCGGCTACAAGGCCTCGCTCGACTATGTGAAGGCGAAGCTCGACGCCGCCGGATTCACCACCGCCATCCAGCAGTTCACGTCGTCGAGCCGCACCGGCTACAACCTCATCGCCGACTGGCCGGGCGGCGACACCAACCAGGTCGTCATGTCGGGCTCGCACCTCGACAGCGTCACCGCCGGACCCGGCATCAACGACAACGGCTCCGGCTCGGCGGCCGTCCTGGAGACCGCGCTGGCCGTCTCCCGCGCCGGCTACCAGCCCACCAAGCACCTGAGATTCGCCTGGTGGGGCGCGGAGGAGCTGGGCATGGTGGGCTCCCGCTACTACGTCAACAACCTCTCGTCGACGAACAGAGCGAAGATCAGCGGCTACTTGAACTTCGACATGATCGGCTCCCCCAACCCCGGCTACTTCGTCTACGACGACGACCCCGCGATCGAGAAGACGTTCAAGGACTACTACGCCGGCCTCGGCGTCGCGACGGAGATCGAGACCGAGGGCGACGGCCGCTCCGACCACGCCCCGTTCAAGAACGCCGGTGTGCCGGTCGGCGGGCTGTTCAGCGGCGCCGACTACACCAAGACGGCGGCGCAGGCGGCCAAGTGGGGCGGTACGTCGGGACTGGCCTTCGACCGCTGCTACCACGCGTCCTGCGACACCGCCTCCAACATCAACGACACGGCGCTGAACCGGAACAGCGACGCGATCGCGTACGCGGTGTGGGCGCTGTCGTCATAGCTGGTCCTGTCGCCCACCCGGCTACTGGCTGAGCTTGCGGGCGCGTTCGGCGAGGCGGTTCATACGGGCGTGGGCGGACTCCAGCTGCTCGATGTCCTCGGCCGCCGGACCGTCCTCGCGCGTCAGCTCCGTCCACAGCCCGATCAGGTCCACGCCCATGCGCAGGCCCAGCTCCGGGTCGCGTACGGCACGCCAGGCGGTCGCCGCGCTCTGGACGTTGCCGTACGCGGCCTCGGCGTCCCGGGTGCGGCGGCGGGTCCTCGCCAGGTCGAGGGAGAGTCCGAAGGCGCGCACCGGCTCACCGGCCAAGTAGGCGATGTACGCGGTGAGTTCGAGCAGCCGCAGCACCTCGGGGTGCTCCGCGCCGAGCGCGCCGGTGGCCTGCGCCACGGTCTGCTCGGACAGCCGCGCGGCCTCCTCCGTCCGGCCCTCCTTGACCGCCTCGTTGATCCGGGCCATCGGCTCGGCGAGCATCGCGGTGCCGCCACCGTCGTAGGCGGTCGCCGGATCGTCCCCGAGCACCGCCTCGGCGACGGCGTCGAAGCCGCGCGGCGGGGTGGGCTTGGGGTCGGGGTCGTCGAGACGGGCGGACGCGCCGAGGTCGAGGACGGGCTTGGGCGCGGAGGGCACGGCGGGCACGAAGGGCGCGGAGGCCGGCCGGGGTTCCGCGTCGGCCGGGGATGCGTCGGTCCGCGGTGCGTCCATCACCGGCGGGGGGCCGAACTGTCCCGTCGGGGGTGCGACCGTGCCGGGCGCCGCGTTCTCCACCCACTCGGGTACGGCCCGCAGCCGGAACGTCGGCACGGCATCGCGCGGCGCCTGCTCCCCGCCCTCCGCCTCCCCGTCCGTCGCGGCCTCCTCCGGGAGGGAGCGCAGAAGGAAGGTCGCCGGCTCGGAGGGGGCGCGAAGAAGATGAGTGGGCTTGTCGCGCCGGGGCTCGTCATCGGCCATGGGTGCGGGGGCGGGCGCGGGTGGTGCGACGGGCGCCGGGGCCGGCTCCTCCTGCCCCGCAGCGGTCGGCCACGCCGTCCGTCCCACCCCGGCCGGCGGGGCCGTGGGCCGCGGCTCCGCCGTGAACTGGCTGGAACCGTCCCGCTCGATCCGCAGGGCGACGACATAGCCGATGCGCTCGTCGCGGACCGTCGCGTGGACGGGGTGGCCGGTGGCGAGGGCGATGCGGTGCAGGTGGTTCAGGACGGTGTGCTGGATCTCCTCGCCCGCGACCCCGCCGACCGGCACTCCGCCGACCGTGGCACCGCCGGGTCCGACCAGCACGTCGAGCGGCGCCGCCGTGAACACGGCACCCTGCTGTTCCCGCTTCTCACGGCCAAGTCGCGACATCGTTCCCTCACTCGGTGCGTCGGGGAGTGGGCGGACGGCGTGTTCGCGTTCCATGGTGCTCCCTCCGGCCGTCGGCCTTCCGCTCCCCGGCGTCAAGAGCCGGTCGTACACGTACTGTTGAGTAGTCTCTCCGCTCACTCCCGGTACTCACGTCACCGTGGCGTCACAGACTCGTCCCAGGCGGGCCGGGCCGGCCGGGAGAGACCTCGGGAAGGAGACCTTACGTGCAGCAGGGACCGGAGATCTGGATCCGCGGGCCGGTGGCCGTACCGCAGGACCCACCGCCGGAGCCCTCCCCTGCCGGCACGGCGCGGCGCTTCTCCTGGGTCGGCACCCACGGCGGGGCCGGCACCTCCACTCTCTCATTCGTCTACGGCGGCCACGACTGCGGCCGGGACTGGCCCGGCCCCGCCGATCCCGCGTCGGTGCTGCTCGTGGCCCGCACCCATGCGGCCGGGCTGGCCGCCGTGCTGGGCACCCTGGAGGTCTTCCGGCGCGGCGCGGCTCCGCAGGGGCTCGACCTCGACGCGGTGGTGCTGGTCGCGGACGCGCCGGGGCGGCTTCCGAAGCCGCTCGCCCAGCGGGTCAAAGTCATCGAGTCGGTGATCGACGTGTACCGGGTGCCGTGGGTCCCGGCCTGGCGGCTCGGCGACCTGTCCGGGCATCCGCCGCGCGAGACGGCGTCGCTGGCCCGGCTGACGGGCGCGGCCGGGCGGGGGCACTGAGGCGCGGCCAGGGGCACTGAGGCGCGGTCAGGGGCTCTGAGGCGCGGCGGGCGGGGGCACTGAGAAGAAGCCCCTTGGACAATTACTTGCGCGCGCATATGATGCAGGTGCAGGTAATCGTCGTACGCCACTACCGCCTGGAGTCCTCATGCCCCGCAGCTTCCTGTTTCTCCTGGCCAGCAGCCGCAGCGACGGCAACACCGAGCTGCTGGCCCGGCGCGCCGCCGAGCAGCTGCCCGCGGACGTCGAGCAGCGCTGGATCGACCTCGCGAAGCATCCGCTGCCCGACTTCGAGGACCTGCGGCACGACAGCGACCATGTGCGGCCGAAGGACGGGAACACGGGTCTGCTCTTCGACGCCACGATCGCCGCGACGGACATCGTGATCGCGTCGCCGCTGTACTGGTACTCGCTCTCCGGCCAGGCCAAGCGCTACCTCGACTACTGGTCGGGCTGGCTGCGCACCCCCGGCGTCGACTTCAAGGCGACGATGGCGGGCCGCACCCTGTGGGGCGTCACCGCGCTCGCCCACGAGGAGTTCGAGGTCGCCGACCCGCTGGTGGGCACCCTCAACAACTCGGCGGCGTACATGCGGATGCGGTTCGGCGGAGTGCTGCTCGGCAACGGCAGCAAGCCGGGGGACGTGCTGCGGGACACGGAGGCGCTGGCGCGCGCGAAGACGTTCTTCGCACAGGAGGCACCGCTCGCCCGCTTCCCCTACGAAGAGGCCTGAGCTACGCCGTGATGTCCTTCGTCGTGAACCTCGCCCACGCCGCCGAGCCGAACACCGCCGCGTACAGGGCCTGGAGGCCGAGGTTCTTCTGGAGGTCGTCCCAGTAGACGGGCTCGCGCATGAGGTCGGCGAAGGACAGCCAGTAGTGCGAGAAGAAGTACGGCTGGAGCGCGTGCAGTTGGGGGATCTGGTCGAGGATCTGGACCGTGATGAGCAGGCCCACGGTCGTCGCCATCGCCGCGATGCCGCTGCCGGTGAGCGTCGAGACGAACAGGCCGAGGGCCGCCACGCCGGTCAGTGACGCGGCGACGACCAGGGCGATGAGGAAGGCCCGGCCCAGCCCTTCGGCGAAGGTGATCCGCGTACCGGAGATGGTCGTCAGATCGCCCAGCGGGAAGAGGAGGGCTCCCACCGCCAGCGCGGAGATCGCCACGACCAGGGTGGCGACGACGCAGAACGTCATCACCGTCGCGTACTTGGTCAGCAGCAGACGGGTGCGGCCCGCCGGGGCGACGAGCAGATAGCGCAGGGTGCCGGCGTTGGCCTCGCCCGCGATCGCGTCGCCTGCGATCACGCCGATGGCCATGGGGAGGAAGAAGGGGAGGGTGGCCGCCAACGCCGTGAACACCAGGAAGAGGCCGTTGTTGGTGACCTGGGAGATGAAGGCGGGGCCCTCTCCGCCGCGACCCTGTCCCACGCCGCCGCCGTCGCTGGTCTCGATCTTGATAGCGATGCCTACGAGGATGGGGACGGCGGCGAGGACCGACAGCAGGGCGAGGGTGCGCCAGCGGCGGAAGGTGGTGAGCAGTTCGTTGGCGAAGAGGGTGCCGCGGAGGGTTCTACGGCGGCTGACGGTTGGTGGGGGCTGAGCGCGCAGTTCCCCGCGCCCCTGAAAAGCCTTCAGCTCAGCCGGCGACATCAAAACCCTCCCCCGTCAGAGCCACGAAGGCCTCTTCCAATGACGCTCGTTCGACCGCGAAGCCTCGGACTCGTACCCCCGCCTCCACCAACGCGGCGTTGATGTCCGCCAGTTCGCCCTCCGGTGGCTCTGTCGTCACGCGGTCTTCCGTGATGACCACGTCCGCCGCTCCCTGTTCCTTCAGGACCCTCGCCGCCTCCCCCGTGTCCGGCGTCGTCACCACCAAGCGGCCCTTGGCCGCCAGGTCGGTCACCGGGCCCTGGGTGATCAGGCGTCCCTGGGCCATCACCGCCGCGTGCGTGCAGACCTGCTCGATCTCGTCGAGGAGGTGGGAGGAGAGAAAGACCGTGGTGCCGTCGGAGGCCAACTCGCGGACCAGGGAGCGGATTTCGCGCATGCCCTGGGGGTCGAGGCCGTTGGTCGGTTCGTCAAGGACCAGGAGTTTGCGGGGTTGGAGCAGGGCTGATGCCAGGCCCAGGCGCTGTTTCATGCCCAGCGAGTACGCCTTCGCCTTCTTGCCGGCCGCCGCCGACAGGCCCACCCGGTCCAGGGCCGAGGCGACGCGGGCGCGCCGGGTGCGGGGGTCTGCGGTCGGGTCGGCGGCGTCGTAGCGGATCAGGTTGTCGCGGCCGGAGAGGAAGCCGTAGAGGGCCGGGCCCTCGATCAGCGCGCCCACGTGCGGGAGTACGGCCCGGGTGGCGCGCGGCATGGGGCGGCCCAGGACGCGGGCCGTGCCCGAGGTGGGCTCGATCAGGCCCATCAGCATGCGGATGGTGGTCGTCTTGCCGGAGCCGTTGGGGCCGAGGAAGCCGAAGACGCTGCCCGCCGGGACGGTCAGGTCGAGACCGTCGACGGCGAGCTGCCCGCCGCGGTAGCGCTTGGTGAGCGCGCGGGTGTGGATGACGCTGTCACCCGCGCCCTCGGGATGCGGCTCCGTGGCGGGCGGTTGGTCCATCGGCTCCCTCGATTCGTCCCCGGGCAGTGCGTACGGCGGCTACTGCGCCGCGTCCGCCGCCTTCACCAGCGCGTCCTTGGTCACGGCACCGACGTAGACCTTGCCGTCGTCCGTGATCAGGGCGTTGATCAGCCGCGTCTTGAAGACGGTGCCCTCGCCGAACTTGCCGCTCGCCTTGTCGCCGAGCGAGTCGAGGAAGCCGCCGAAGTCGCCGCCGACCTCGGAGCCGGACGGGATGCCCTGGCCGCCGGTGTCGAAGCTGGCGATGGAGTCCCAGCCGTCCCCGATGACGTTCAGCCCGTCGAGGCCGTCGAGACCGCTGAGCCCCTCCGGTCCGCGCTTGTCCCGCGGGGCGGCGGTGCTGTCGCTGTCCTCCTCCGTGACCTTCGCGCCCTTCGGCGGGGTGAAGTCGAAGGTGGACGCGGCCGGCTTGGCGAAGCTGACCTGGGTGAAGCCGGCGTCGACGACGGCCGTACCGCCGCTCGACGGGGTCAGCGTGAACTTCAGCGGCAGCCCGGTCCTGGCGTCCACGGCGACGGTGATCTGGCCGATCGTGGACCCGTCGTCCTTGGGCTTGATGACGAGCCGGTACGCGTCCCGGCCGGCCACCTGCGCGGTGCCGTCGACCGTGACGGACGTGGTGTCGTCGACCGCCTTGAGAGCCTCGTCGGCGAAGTCCTTGGGCGTGGCCGGCGCTTCCTCGTCGTGCTTCGCGCTCTCGTCGGCGGTGCCGTGGAAGACCTCGTTGGACTTGCTGTCGTAGCCCCAGACGTCCTTGCCGTTGTGGATGAGGCTGTACTCGGCCGCGTCCTCCAGGACCGAGACCTTCTGCTTGTCGGGGCCGTCGGAGGCGACGCGCAGGGTGTGGGTGCCGGTGGCGAGTTCGGTCAGCTTGGTGGAGGGGTCGGCGGACGACCCGTCACCGCCGGAGCGTGAACCGCCGCCTGTGAAGGCGTCACCGAGGCCGCCGAAGTCGGGCAGCCCTAGATCCGTGGTGATCTTCACGGTGCCGGACAGCTGCTGTACGTCCGACGCGGCGATCTTCTCGATGAGTTCCTGTGCGCTGATCTTCGGCAGGTCGGGGTCGCCGGAGTCGGCGAGTGCCGGGACGAGCCCGATGGTCGCCGCGGCCACCCCCACGACCGCGACCGGGACGACGTACCGCGCGGCCTTGCGTCGCCCGGCGCGCAGGTCGTCGGCTTCCGCCGCGAGCGTGCTGTCGTCGGATTCGTACGGTGCCATGTGTGCCTTACCTCCGTCGTCGGCGGCGGCGTCCTCTGAGGCTCCCCCTCTTGGGAGGTGCTCACTCGTCCATCCCGTAGCCGCCATTCTCACCCGAATCGGTGAGGATTGGTGTTTTCCCGTGGTTCCCATCTGACCAAATCGGCGGGGCCCGGGCGTCAGCCCGCGGGCTCAACTCCGTGTACACCTGGGGTATGACACACGGAGGCGGCGCCTCCCCCGACCCGTAAGGGTTGGACGGAAGACGCCGCTCCGGTCGTGCCCGTCAGTCGCGCAGGAACACGTAGTCCGCGTGGTACGGCACCCCGACGATCTCCCCCGGTGTGCAGGAGCCGGCCGGGGCGACACCGCCGACGGTGTTGAGCCGCAGGATCTCGGTCGTACGGGCCAGCAGGCCGTGGTGCTTGCCGGACTGAGTGGCCTTCAGGTCCAGCTCGGCGATGTTGCCGTCGCCGTTCGGGGTCCGGGACAGGACGGCGCCGGTGACCGCGCTGCCGTCGGGCGCCACCCACTGCGGCGTGCCGGAGTTGGGGGCCACGAACGAGTGCGCGATACGGCCGCCGAGCACGGCGCTGACGTCCCGTTGGGCGAACGCGTAGCCACCGCCCGTGGCCGCCTTGCACTCGTAGATCTGCTTGCCCTTGACCACGGACGCCTGGAAGTTCTTCAGCGCGCCACGGAAGTCGAACCCGGCGACGGTGACCTTGTGGAGCTGCCCGCGGACGGCACCGGCGGGGAACTGCTTGGTGTGCAGGTTGGCGTAGAACGACCCCGGGTCGGACTTCAGCGCGTCGAGCAGCGCCGCGTCCTTCACCGTCACCGTGCCGGTGACGCTGTGCCGCTTGGCCTTGCCGAGCACCTTCGTGAAGTCGACCTTGACGCCACCGTTGGTCCCCTTGGCGCCCTGGTGGATGTGCAGGGCGGTGGGCCGGTCGAGCCCCCGCCACTTCACGGCGACGGAGACCTGGTCCCCGTCCACCTTGACGAACTCCAACGCGGCCCCGTCCGCGTCCCCGGCGGGCACCTCGTTGGCGCCGCGCAGGCTGGTGGCTAGGACGGTGGCGGGTTCGGTGGTGTTCCCGCCGGTGGCGAAGGCCGAGCCGGGAACACCGGCAACGGCCAGGACCACAGCACTGACGATCAGCGTCTTACGCATGAACTCGTCTCCCCGTTGAGAAGAGCCGACACCCCCTGCGCCGGCTTCCGAGGAGACATACGGGTCAATTCCTAGACTGGACTCAGTCCAGGAATGTGACACGGGTCACACTGACGCCGCCAAGGGGCGCGGGGCTGCATCGATTTGCGGCTACCGCCGCGTGGGCGCGACCAGCCACAACGAACCCGCAGACGGCATCGCACCCCAAGCCGCAGAACCTACCCCGCCCGATGCACCACGGCGTCACAAAGCTCCGTCAGCGCAGCCTTCGCATCGCACTCCGGCAACGGAGCCAACGCAGCCCGCGCCTCCTCCGCGAAGCGCACCGTGTCCCGCCGAGCCTGCTCCAGCGCAGGATGCGCCCGCAGCGCGGCCAACGCCTCAGCGAGCCGCTCGTCGTCCGCGAGGTCGGAGTCCAGCAGCTCGCACAGCGCCGCGTCCTCGGCCAGCCCCAGCCGCGCGGCCCGCTCCCGCAGGCGCAGCACCGGCATCGTGGGGATGCCCTCGCGCAGGTCCGTGCCGGGCGTCTTGCCCGACTCGTGACCCTCGGAGGCGATGTCGAGGACGTCGTCCGCGAGCTGGAAGGCGACGCCCAGCCGCTCCCCGTACTGGGTGAGCACATCGACCACCGACTCGTCGGCGCCCGCCATCATCGAGCCGAACCGGCAGGAGACGGCGATCAGCGAGCCGGTCTTGCCGGCGAGGACGTCGAGGTAGTGCTCGACCGGGTCGCGGCCGTCCACCGGCCCGGCGGTCTCCAGGATCTGTCCGGTCACCAGCCGCTCGAACGCCTCGGCCTGGATACGGACCGCCTCGGGCCCGAGGTCGGCGAGGATCTGCGAGGCGCGGGCGAAGAGGAAGTCGCCGGTGAGGACGGCGAGGGAGTTGCCCCAGCGGGCGTTCGCGCTGTCCACGCCCCGCCGGACGGCCGCCTCGTCCATGACGTCGTCGTGGTAGAGCGTCGCCAGGTGGGTCAGCTCGACGACCACCGCCGAGGGCACCACTCCGGGCGCATAGGGGTCACCGAACTGGGCAGTGAGCATCACGAGAAGCGGCCGGAAGCGCTTGCCGCCCGCACGGACGAGGTGCTGTGCGGCCTCCGTGATGAAGGGGACCTCGCTCTTGGTCGCTTCGAGCAAACCCTCCTCGACAGCAGCCAATCCGGCCTGGACATCGGCTTCGAGAGCCTGGTCCCGCACGCTCAGCCCGAACGGCCCGACGACGGTCACGAGGGGTCTCCTGTCTGCTGGTGTCTTCTGGCGATTACGCGGTATGTCGATAGGTCGCTGCCTTCACTCAAGTCAGCGTATCCGGTCACCTTTCGATCACCGTCGCCCCCCACCCGTGCAGCGGGGGCGGTATCGGATCACGGCCGGTATGTTGCTGATCACCTGAAAAGTACGGATATCCGTCGACTCACCCGGAAGCAGTAGAGCGTGTCTCGAACCACCGTCGATGTCGACCCCGGAAACCAGCCGCCTCCCGAGGACGACACCGCCTTCTTCGGCCAGCCGAAAGGCCTGCTCACCCTCTCCGGTCTGGAGGTCTGGGAGCGCTTCTCGTTCCTGGGCATGCAGGCCATCCTCGTCCTGTACTTCGCCGATTCGGTGGCGCACGGGGGCATGGGCATGGCGGCCGGAACCGCCGCCTCCGTCTCCGCGGCCTACGGCACCCTCGTCTACCTGGTCTCCGTCGCCGGCGGCTGGCTCGCGGACCGCATGCTCGGCTCGTACCGCGCCGTGCTGTGGGGCGGGATCCTGATCGCCTGCGGCCACTACTCCATGGCGGTGCCGACCGCGACCATGACCTGGGTGGGCCTGGGGCTCATCAGCGCGGGAACGGGTCTGCTCAAGCCCAATGTGGCCACCATGGTCGGCAAGCTCTACCGGACCGACGACGAGCGGCGGGACGCCGGGTTCGCGCTCTACTACATGGCGATCAACATCGGTGCCTTCGCGGGCCCGCTGATCACCGGCTGGCTCGGCGACCACAAGGGCTGGCACTGGGGTTTCTCGGCCGCCGCGATCGGCATGACCTTCGGCCTGGTCCAGTACGTCGCCGGGCGCCGTCACCTGGCCGGGCGCAGGCACGCGGCGGAGTTCGCCCTCGCGCCGGATGCCATGCGGCGCGCGGTGCGGCTGATCGTCGTAGGCGTCGTCGTGGTGGGTGTGGTCGCCACCGCGCTCGCCCTGGCCGGCTGGCTGACCATGGACCGGTTCGTCGATCTGCTCACGCTGATCTCGGTGATCGCGCCGGTCGTGTACTTCGCGGTGATGTTCCGCAGCCCCCGGGTCACCGCGGAGGAGCGGGGCCGCCTGAAGCCGTACGTCGTCCTCTTCCTGGCCTCTACGGTCTTCAACTTCATCCTCTTCCAGGCCTACTCGACGATGATGCTGCTGGCCTCGACGAACGCCGAGACCACGATCCTCGGCTTCGACTTCCCGGCCAGCTGGTACGCCTCCGCGCTCGGCGCCTTCGAGGTCGGGCTCGCGCCCTTCGTGGCCGGTCTGTGGGTGCGGATGGGGCGCGGCCAGCCGCATGCCTCCAACAAGATCGCCATCGGGGTGGTCCTGGGCGGGCTGTCGTTCCTGCTGATGGTCCTGCCGACCTCCGGGCACTCCTCCGACGACTACCTCATGTCCGCCTGGTGGATCGTCGGGTCCTATCTGCTCCTGGGGCTCGGCGACATCCTGCTGGAGACCTCGGGCATGTCGGCCACCACCAAACTCGCCCCGGCCGCCTTCTCCAGCCAGACCATGTCCCTCTGGTTCCTGTCCCTCGCCCTCGCCAACGGCATCCAGGCGCAGACGGTGAAGCTCTACGACGACGTCTCCCACCCGGCCTACTTCGGCGTCAACGGCGCGATCACGGTGGCCGCGGGCCTCGCGGTGATGGCCGCGGCGCCCTGGCTGCGCCGCACCATGCACCCCGTCCACTGAGGTCACAGCGATGAGCCTGCACATCCGTACGTCCTTCCCCTACGAGACGACCCACGAGGACCTGCGCATCCCGCTTCCGGACGGGACGCAGCTGTACGCGCGCGTGTGGCGGCCGCTCACCGAAGAACCGGTACCCGCTCTGCTCGAATACCTGCCCTACCGCCTGACCGACTGGACCGCGCCCCGCGACTTCCAGCGCCATCCCTGGTACGCGGGCCACGGCTATGCCTCCGTGCGCGTGGACGTCCGCGGGCACGGCAACAGCGGCGGTCTGCCGACGGACGAGTACTCGGCGACGGAGCTGGCCGACGGGGTCGAGGTGGTCGACTGGCTGGCGGCGCAGCCCTGGTGCGACGGCAAGGTCGGTATGTTCGGGATCTCCTGGGGCGGCTTCAACTCCCTCCAGATCGCGGCCCTCGCACCCGAGCCGCTCAAGGCGGTCGTCACGGTCTGCTCCACGGACGACCGCTATGACAACGACGTGCACTACATGGGAGGTTCCGTCCTCGCCGTCGACATGCACGCCTGGGCCGCGACCATGCTGGCCTTCGTCTCCCGGCCGCCGGACCCCCAGTACGCGGGCCTGGCCTGGCGGGACATGTGGCTCAAGCGCCTGGAGCACGTCGACCCGTTCATCCACACCTGGCTGGACCACCAGACCAGGGACGCCTACTGGCGGCACGGCAGCGTCTGCGAGGACTACGGCGCGATCGACGCGGCGGTCCTGGCGGTGGGCGGCTGGCACGACCCGTACCGGGACACGGTGCTGAGGCTGGTAGAGCATCTGCCGCCGGACCGGGTCCGCGGGCTGATCGGCCCCTGGTCCCACCAGTACCCCGACCGCGGGCTGCCGCCGGGCCCGGCGATCGGCTTCCTCCAGGAGACCCTGCGCTGGTGGGACCAGCACCTCAAGGGCGTCGACACCGGTGTCCTGCGCGAACCCCTGCTGCGGGCCTGGGTCAGCGACTCCCACCGCCCCGCCACGGTCTACGACACACTCCCCGGCCGCTGGGTCGGCGAGCCGGCCTGGCCCTCCCCCCACGTCACGACGGTCTCGTACGGCCTCCAGGGCGCCCCTGCCCTCGTCCGCTCCCCGCAGCACACGGGCGTGGACGCCGGGCGTTTCTTCCCGTTCGGGAACGAGGCCGACCTGCCGCCGGACCAGCGGGAGGAGGACGCCCGGTCGGCCTGCTTCGAGTTCGCGGTGGGTGAGGAGACGTGGGTGCTGGGGCGGCCCCGGGTGCGGTTGCGGGTGACGTGCGAGGTGCCGCGCGGACAGGTGATCGCACGGCTCTGCGATGTGGCACCGGACGGGTCGTCGACGCTGGTCACCCGGGGCGTGCTGAACCTGTCGGCGCGGCACGGGCGGGACCGGGCGGTGCCGTGGGAGCCGGGGGCGACCGGGGAGGTCGTCGTCGAGCTGAACGGCATCGGGCATGTCTTCCCGCCCGGGCACCGCATCCGGCTCGCGGTCTCCTCCGCGTACTGGCCGTGGATCTGGCCGCAGCCCGAGTCCGAGGCCGGCTTCACGCTGGACCCGGCGGGCAGCTTCCTCGAACTGCCCGTCAGGACACATGACGTGAGCTCGGGCTCGGAATCGGGCTCGGACTCGGGCTCGGACTCGGGCATCGGCTTCGGTGAGCCCGAGCAGGCGGAGCCCCTGGGCGTGAACCACCCGGCCACCCTCGACGAACCCCGCCCCGAGCGGCTGGTCGTGCGGGATGTGGCCAAGGGCGAGTGGCGGCTGGAGGTCGACCCGCGCTACGGCGGCACCCGCTTCTACCCCGACGGCCTGGAGTTCACCGAGGACGCGCTGGAGACGTACACGATCCAGGAGGCGGACCCGCTGTCGGCCCGCGCCCGCTCGGACTGGTCGATCCGGTTGCACCGGCCGGAGCTGGGCTGGGACACCACCGTCCGCACCCGCTCGGAGATCACCTGCGAGGCGGCCGCGTTCCTGACCTCCAACGAGGTGATCTGCACCGAGGGCGGCGAGGTGGTGTTCCACCGGACCTGGGAGAAGCGGATTCCACGGACCGCCGGTTAACTGCCAGTTGGGGTTTGATTGCCCGATTTGCCGCTCTCGTTCTCGACGGTGAGTTGGCTCACTTCACCCTGCCCTCACCCTGTCCGAAAACCCCGGAATTCCGGGGCGCGCAAGCCGGACACCAAGGTCAACAGGTGCGATCTGTGAATCCGGTACTTGTTTCGGACATGTGCAGTCGCATACGTTCCGGGCCCGGGTGGACGCCGAATCCTGCCGCCGCCCGTAGACCGCTCACCTCACGCAGAGAACTTCACGGCAGGAGCGGGGGACCCAGGTAAGTCGCCGGGCCGGACGTCTTCGGACATACCGGTACGGCTCGGGGTGAAGTCATGCCTTCTTCGGCATGGCCGGGCAGCTCCCGCCCGAACCCGACAGCTCACCTCGCAGGCGCCGGAGAGGAACTTCGTCATGCGTCTGTCCCGCAAGCTCGCCGTCACCGGTGCCGCCGTCGCCGCACTCGCCTTCCCCGTCGTCGGCGCGACCACCGCCTCCGCGGCCACCACGACCACGGTCACCGCCGCCTCGCTCGGCTACTCCGACACCCTCGACGGCTGGATCCGCGCCTCGCTCCAGGTCATGGCGCAGAACGGCATTCCCGGCACGTACGACGGCATCTACCGCAACGTCATCCGCGAGTCCTCGGGCAACCCGTACGCCATCAACAACTGGGACTCCAACGCCGCCGCGGGCACGCCCTCCAAGGGCCTGCTCCAGGTGATCGACCCGACGTTCAACGCCTACCACGTGGCCGGCACGTCGTGGGACTCCTACGACCCGGTCGCGAACATCACCGCGGCCTGCAACTACGCGGCCGCGGTGTACGGCTCGATCGACAACGTGTACGGCGCCTACTGAGGCCTGCCGAGGGCTGCCGCCGACTGGCGGGAAGGCTGCTTGAACAGCCTTTCACCGAGGCCTAGTTGAAGAGTCTTTCGAGGACGACGGCGATGCCGTCGTCCTCGTTCGACAAGGTCACCTCGTCGGCCACGGCCTTGAGTTCGGGGTGGGCGTTGGCCATCGCGACGCCGTGGGCCGCCCAGTCGAACATGGGGATGTCGTTGGGCATGTCACCGAAGGCGAGGGTGTCCCGCGGGCCCAGACCGAGGTGCTCGGCGGCCAGCGCGAGGCCCGTCGCCTTGGTGATGCCGCATGGCTGGAGTTCGACGGTGCCGGGGCCCGACATCGTCACCGTCGCGAGGGAACCGACGACTCCGCGCGCGGTCGCCGCCAACTCGTCGTCGGACAGGGCCGGGTGGCGCAGCAACACCTTGCTGATCGGCTCGCACCACAGGTCGTCGCGGCGGCCCACCCGCACGGCGGGCAGGGTCGGGTGCGGCATCAGATACCCCGGCTCGATGAGCGTGAGCCCGTCGACCCCGTCCTGGTCCACGGCCGCGTACACCTGCCCCACCTCGGCCTCGATCTTGCCGAGCGCGGTCTCGGCCAACTCCCGGTCCAGGGTGACCGACCACAGCAGACGGTCCGCGCCGGCGTCGTAGACCTGCGCGCCCTGTCCGCACACCGCGAGCCCGGTGCTGCCCAGGTCGTCGAGGAGTGGCCGCACTCTCGGGGCCGGTCGGCCGGTCACCACCAGATGCCGGGCCCCGGCCGACGTCACCCGCGCGAGTGCGGCGAGCGATCGGTCGGAGAGTGTGTCGTCGCCCCGGAGGAGGGTTCCGTCCAGGTCAGTGGCGACGAGTGAATATGCGGTGGGTGCGGCCATGATCAGAGAATACGGATGGAATCCCCCGCCGACTCGACGCGAACCGGACGGCCGCACCTTTCACATCCGTTGACAGCGGCTCCGGTTGGGAGTTGAGCCGCGTACCGTCGGTCCGTGGGTGAGATGCTCACGGGGTGACCGATCACCCGGAGACCTTCCTGAACCATCTGCGGACGGCCGCGGTCGGCATCCTCGAACGCTTCCCCGAGCAGCTCAAGCCCGAGATCTACGCCCTGTCCTTCCGCATCTGGCGCATCGACGGCGACGACCGCCACCCGTACGTGGCCATCGGCTACAACACCGAGAGCCAGTACGAGCGGGAGAAGTACCCGGGTGACGAGGGCGAGGTCCGCTGGAACTACGCCTACTGGCTTCTCGACGGCTTCGAGATGCTCGGCAACATCCCAGAGGACCCGGTGGGCAGCCGGGTGTACGTGGCGGAGGTCAAGCGGCTCGGTGCCTGGTACGACGGCGAGTTCGACCTCGACCGGGTCCTGGACGACGACGACCTCCGCGCCCGCACCGACCTCCTCCGCCTTCATTTCTACGACGCCGTCATCGACCTCGCCCGCCACCTCCACGCGGACGGGGTGATCGAGAAGACCCTCGGCCGCCCGCTCCCGGTCGTCGTCTTCGACATGGAGTGCCCCGGCTGGGAGGCGCACGCGACGGAGTACGCCAACCCGCCGGAACTGATCGAGGAGTTCATGGCGTGGCTGCGGGAGGCCGGGGAGATCTGATCCGACGGCCCTACCCGTGGGCCGCCGCCAGATGCCGCGCCAGCCTCGGTGAGGCGAACTCCGTGCCGCACACGAAGCGCATCACGGGTCCGTACGACGACGCCGACGGCAGGCCCGTGAAGTACAGGCCCGGCACCGAGGAGACGTATCCGGCGCCGAGCCTGGGCGCGCCGCGGCTCACCGCGAGCCGGGTGCGGAGTTCGGGGCCGAGGAAGTCCATCGCGGCGAGATCGACGCGGTAGCCGGTCGCGGCGATGACGTGGTCGGCGGTCAGGCGTTCGGTGCGGCCGGTGTGGGTGAGGACGGACAGCGACGGGTGGCCGTCCTCGGTGTCGGCGTTGAGGACGCGGCGGACCTCGCTGACTTGGACCTTGTCCTCGAAGCGGTCGCGCAGCCACCAGGCGCCGAGTGGACCGAGGACGCGGCGGACCAGGTAGTGGCGGGCCCCTGCCGGGAGGCGGCGGTAGGGGTGCGGGTAGTAGCTGAGCGCCCACAGGGACCAGGCGCGGCCGAACGGGGACTCCGGGCGCAGCCGGGGCTGCTTCCAGGGCGGGGCCCCGAAGGCGACGCTGCCCCGGCCCCGCGCCACGACCCTGACCTGGGCACCGGCCTCCGCCGCGAGGGCCGCCGTCTCCAGCGCGGACTGGCCGGCCCCGACGACGATGAGTTCGCGGCCGGAGAAGCGGCTGAGGTCGTGGTGCTGGGAACTGTGGGAGACCGGGCCGGTCGGGCTGGGTCCGTCGGGCAGGGTCAGCTCCGGGGGCAGGTGCGCGAGGCCCGCGAGCCCGGTGGCGACGACCACCGCGCGGGCGCTGAACGACTCGCCCGAGTCCAGCTTCAGTTCGAAGCCCTGGCTCTTGTGGTGGTCGACGGACACGACCCGCACCCGCTCCAGCTCGGGCACCAGCTTCTGCTGGAACCACTCGCCGTAGGCGATGAAGGTCTCCACGGGGATGATGTCCTCGTCCGTCACCAGCCGCGGTATGCCCGCCGCGTCGCAGTAGTCGACCAGGGTGTGGCCCGGCTGCGGGGCGTCGAGGCTGGAGGCCACCGGGGTGGACTTGAGGAGCATGCCGGCGGGCATGTGGTCGCGCCAGCTCACCATGGGTTCGCCGAAGACGCGGACAGGGATGCCGCGGGCCCTGAGATGTGCGGCGGTCGACAGCCCGTAGGGCCCGGCGCCGATGACTGCGACTGGTCGGATCACGAAGTCCCTCCCCAGGACATCACTGCGTCACTTCGTGGTGGTGCCGTTGGTGCCTTTGGTCTCTCCATGGCCGGCGGCGCCGCGGTGGTTGGCCCGCCACAGCTGATACAGGTGCTTCGCGCCCGGTCGTACGAAGCGCGCGAGCATGGTGAGGAACGGCAGCGGGTCGTCACCCGCGAACCAGGCCAGCTCGGTCCCGCTCGCCCGCCCGGGCGCGTGCGGCGTCGTATAGCCGCTGCGGCGGTAGGCGAGGAGGGCGGGCAGGTCGATGTTCTCCACGATGTACCGGTGCCCGGCCCGCTGTTCCCCCTCCGGAACGGAGCGGCCGGTCAGATCCAGGTGCAGGGCGCGGACGACGTCCACCCCCGACTCGTTCTCGAAGAGCCGGAACTGGGCGCCCATGCGGGGGTTGAAGTCGAGGAGCTTGTACAGGCCGTCGCGCCGGTCGAAGCGCAGGTCCAGATCGATGATTCCGGTGAAGCCGATCTGTTTGATGAAACGCGCGGCGAGATCCGCGAGTTCCGGGTTGTCGACGACGTACGCGTTCGCCGTCATTCCGGCGTGCGGCGGCCAGGAGCGGACCTTCACGCCGGTGAACATCGCGAGCGGGGTGGAGTCCGCGTCGAAGTAGGCGTGCACGATCCAGTCCTCGGCGTCCTCCCGGGGCAGGTACTCCTGGAGGATCACCGCGGGCTGCTCGCCCCAGTCACGGGCGAGGGCGAGCAGCCCTTCCCGGGTGCCGATCCGGGTCGTGCCGTTGACGGCCGGCCGGGTGCGCCGTACGAACGCCTCCCGGTTCTTGGCCACCACCGGGAAGCGGGCCTTGTCGGCGAACGCGACGATGTCGTCGTAGGACTGCGGGAAGGCGGCCGTCGGGCTGGGTATGCCGTGTTCCACGCAGAGTTCGTGCAGCCCCTGTTTGCTGGCCAGCCGGCGCGGCAGGCCGCGCTCGACCGGCGGCACGAGGAAGCGGGCGCCGAGTTCGACGCGGTGCTCGGCGATCAGCACCGCGGCCTCCTCGTCGGTGGGCACCAGGACGGCGGGCCGTCCGATCCTGCGGCCGATCCTGAGCAGGCCCGCGACGAGCCGCTCCGGCTCCTCCGTCCCCGTCGTCGGCCAGACGAAGGCCTTTTTGAGGTAACGGGACGTTGCGGCGGGTGTGTAACGGTCCTCCGTGATCGCATACATCGGGACGCCGAGACGGCCCAGGCTGCGGATCGCGCCGACCCCGCCGTGGTGCAGCGGATAGTCGCCGAACTTCACGATCAAGCCCGGTACTTCTCTGTCGGGCTCGAACGGCACACGCACGTCTGCACTCCTGGCCACGGGTCCCCCCACGTGTCCCGTCTACGGAACGGCCCCATCCCGCCCGTTGTCCCCAAAGGAAGCTAAGCCGGAATTGCCGCCTCCGACCGATGCTTATCAGGACATTGCTAACTCTTTAGGCACTGCCGAGACAGGCAACTCGGCCGTAACGTGTGGCGCGACCACATGCGTTACGCAGTGTTCCGACCTACGAAGCGATGGAGAGCGAGGCAGCACCCCATGCCCCCCTTCGATCTGCCCGAGGGCGACCCCTTCGGCCCGCACAACCTCCCCTACGGCGTCTTCTCCGCGCCCGGCTCCTCCGACCGGACCGTCGGCGTCCGCCTCGGCGACCACGTCCTCGACGCGGGCGCGGCGGCCCTGGCGCTGGGCTCGCCGTACGCCTCCCTCCTCGCCCGGCCCTCGCTGAACCCGCTGCTCGCGGCCGGCCGCACCGCCTGGTCGGACGTCCGGCGTGCGCTGACGGCGTGGGTGACGGTGCCGGCCCATCAGTCCGCCGTCGCGGAGTTCCTGCACCCCCTGTCGTCCGTGACCCTGCACCTCCCCTTCGAGGTCGCCGACTACGTCGACTTCTACGCCTCCGAGAACCACGCCCGGAACGTCGGCCAGATCTTCCGGCCCGACGCCGCGGACTCCCTCACCCCCAACTGGAAGCACCTCCCCATCGGCTACCACGGCCGCTCGGGCACGGTCGTCGTCTCCGGCACCGAGGTCGTACGCCCCTCCGGGCAGCGCAAGGCCCCCACCGACCCCGCGCCGGTCTTCGGCCCCTCGGTGCGCCTGGACATCGAGGCGGAGGTCGGCTTCGTGGTCGGCACACCGTCCCCCATGGGCTCCCCGGTGGCCCTGGCCGACTTCCGGGACCACGTCTTCGGCCTCTGCCTGCTCAACGACTGGTCGGCGCGTGACATCCAGGCCTGGGAGTACGTCCCCCTCGGCCCCTTCCTCGGCAAGTCCTTCGCCACGTCCGTGTCGGCCTGGATCACCCCGCTCGACGCGCTGGAGGAGGCCCGGGTGGCGCCGCCCGCGCGGACGCACGAGCTGCTTCCGTACCTCGACGACACCGGCGCCGACGCCGAACCCGGCGGCTACGACCTCCGGATCTCCATCGCCGTCAACGGCCATGTCGTCTCCGAACCCCCCTTCTCCTCCATGTACTGGACGGCCGCCCAGCAGTTGGCCCACATGACGGTCAACGGGGCGTCCCTGCGCACCGGCGACCTCTACGGCTCCGGCACGGTGAGCGGCCCCGCGGAACGGGAGCGCGGCTCGCTCCTTGAGCTGACCTGGAACGGTCGGGACGCCCTCGAACTCCCCGACGGCAAGCGGACGTTCCTGGAGGACGGTGACGTGGTGACCCTCTCGGCGTGGGCCCCGGGACCGGACGGGGTACGGGTCGGGCTGGGCGACGTGGTGGGGCGGGTCGTGGGGCAGGCCTTGGGATAGAGGGCGTCATGGGGAACCGAGGGACTCGAGGGTGAGTTGAGGTGACGGGCAGGGGTGCCGTCCAGGTCTGCCATGTGCCGCCCGGCGCCGTCATACTGACGGCGGCGGACGGTGTGCACAGCAGCCGGCACGCCCCCGCACCACCCCGTACGACCGCGCACGACCCGCACCCCCCGTCGCGCGCCCTCGCCGCCCCATACGCCGACCAGGATCCGGAGCCCGTGGCATGACTGTCTGCCTGCTCCTGCTGAGCGCCGTCGCCCTGACGGCCGCCCTTCCGGTGCCGCGCGCGCTGACCCGGGCCGACTGGCCCGAGCGGGAGCCCGTGGTCGCGCTGTGGGTGTGGCAGTGCCTGGTCGCCACGGTGCTGATGTGCAACCTGACCGCCCTGGTCCTGGGCGCGGCCGCCGTCTTCCGCACGGTCCGCGACCATGTCTTCGCCCCGGCTCCCCCGGCCGTGACCGCCGCGTACGACCTGTCCGCCGCCCCGGCCTGGGCCACCGTCCTCACCCTGCTGCTGGCCTGCGGCGCGGCCTGGACGACGGCGATGCTGGCCCGCGAGCTGGTCGAGGCCCGTCGGCGTCGCGGCCGGACGAGGGCGCATCTGCGCGAGCGCGCCCCCGAACTCCCCGGCGGCCTGGAGAAGGCCGCGCGCGGCCCGCTGCTGGTGCTGGAGGACGAGTACCCCGACGCCTGGTGGATGCCGGGCAGCCCGCCGCAGCTGGTGGTGACGACCGGGGCGCTGCACCGCCTCACCGACGTACAGCTGGACGCCGTCCTCACTCATGAGCGCGACCACGCCCGCGCCCACCACGACTGGCTGCTGCACCTGTCGACGGCCCTGGCGACCGGCTTCCCCCGGATCCCGCTCTTCGCCCACTTCTGCGAGCAGACCCACCGCCTGGTGGAGCTCGCCGCGGACGACACCGCGTCCCGTCGCTGCGGCCATCTGACCACCGCGCTGGCCCTGATCGAGCTGAACCAGCACCGGGGCGTCCTGTCCTGCGCGTCCAGCCACCGGCTGCTGGGCGAGCGGGTGGACCGGTTGCTGGAGCCTCGGCCCCGGCTGGGGCGCAGGCACCGGGCGGTCACGGCCACGGTGGCGGGGCTGGTGCCGTTGCTGCCGTTGCTGATCGTTTTCGGGCCGGGGTTGAGCGCGTTGGCGTAGCCGGGGTGGCAGAACTCCCCCGAGGGCCTCTGAAACCGCAGGTCAGCGGCCGATTCAGGAGCGGCGGGAGTGGCGCAACACTCTCGCAACACCCCATTCCCCACCCCCTCGGTATGGTTCCCGCCATGCCTCCTTCCGACCGCATCCGCGACCACGCCGGCCAGGGCGCGACCACCGTCGCCGCCCACCGCGTGCGGCGTCGGCTGCGCGCGGACCAGGCGCGGCAGCTCGCCGATCTCCTCCGCCACCAGCTCCTGTCCGGCGGCTTCGAGGACGGCACGCTCCCGCACGAGACGACCCTCGCCACCGACTACCGCGCCTCCCGCAACACGGTCCGCCAAGCCCTGGACCTGCTGCGCGCCGAAGGCCTCGTCGAACGCCTCCCCGGTGTCGGCACCGTGGTCGTCGCCCAGAAGTACCCCCACGGCCTCGACCGTCTGATGGGCCTCGCGGAGACCCTGCGCGAACACGGCACCGTCACCAACGAGGTGCGCACGATGGGCCCGGCCCCGGCACCGCACCCGGTCGCCGAACGCCTCCATGTCCCACCCGGCACCGATGTCCTCTACATCGAACGCCTCCGCCGCCTCAACGGCCTCCCCCTCTCCCTCGACCTCACCTACATCCCGCTCGACATCGGCACCGCCCTGCTCGGCGCCGACCTGGAGAACACCGACGTCTTCCGGCTCCTGGAGTCGATCACCGGCCAGGGACTCGGCCATGCCGAGATCACCCTGGAGGCGGTGAACGCGGACGCCCACTCCGCCGCCGTGCTCGAAGCCCCGCGCGGCGCGGCCGTCCTGATGCTGGAGCGCCTGACGCATCTCGCCGACGGCCGCCCCGTCGACCTGGAGTTCATCCGCTTCCGCGGCGACCGCATCACGATGAGCGGCCTGCTGCACCGGTCCCTCTGACCACCCCTCTCCTTTCCGAGCCGAACTTTTCCCTTCCGAGCTGGACCTTCCTGGAGACAGCCATGCCCTTGGCGCCCCAGCGGGCCGACGTGCCCGTGACCATCGACGAGTCGAAGTGCATCGACGGCTGCACGCTCTGCGTCGACATGTGCCCGCTGGACTCCCTCGCCATCGACGAGAGCAGCGGCAAGGCCTACATGCACGTCGACGAGTGCTGGTACTGCGGCCCGTGCGCGGCCCGCTGTCCCACCGGAGCCGTCACGGTCAACATGCCCTATCTGCTCCGCTGAGAGGTCCCGACTCCCATGAAGAACAAGGCAGTTGCCGCAGCCGCCCTCCTGCTGCTCGCACCCCTGACGGCCTGCGGCGGCAACGCGGCAGCCGGTGACGGCTCCACGGTCACCGTGACCGTCGGCTACCAGTCCAGGACCATCAACACCGTCACCGCCGGAACCCTCCTCCGCTCCCTCGGCTCCTTCGAGAAGGAGCTGAACGCCCTCGGCGACGGCAAGACCTACAAGGTCGACTGGCAGGACTACGCGACCGGCGCCCCGATCACCGCCCAGATGACCGCCGGGAAGATCGACATCGGTTCGATGGGCGACTTCCCGCTCCTCATCAACGCGGCCCGCGGCAAACAGCTCGGCAAGCCGACCCACCTGGTCTCCGTCACCGGCTACAACCTCCGCGGCGGCCTCAACACCATCGTCACCCCGCCCGGCTCCAAGCTGGCCACGCTGACCGACCTGCGCGGCAAGAAGGTCTCCACCAGCGTCGGCTCCGCCGCCGACGGCACCCTCGTACGGGCCCTCCAGCGTGCCGGCCTCGACCCGGACAAGGACGTCGAGAAGCTCAACCAGCAGCCCGCGGTGGGCGCTTCGGCCCTGTCGGCGGGCAGCGCGGACGCGCTCTCCCAGTTCGTCGCCTGGCCCGGCCTGCTCACCTACCAGCGCAAGGCCAAGGCCCTCTACGACGGCGCCCAGTTGAACCTCCCCACCTTCCACGGCGTCACCGCCCGCGAGGACTTCGCGCGGCAACGCCCCACCGTCCTGGAGGCCTTCCTCAGGGCACAGGCCGAGGCCACGGACTACCTGAACGACCACCCCGTCGACGCCGCCGAGAAGGTCGCGAAGGCCACCGGCCTGCCCGCCGAGGTCGTCTACCTCTACAACGGCGCCCACGGCATCGCCACCTTCGACCCCGCGATCAAGCCCCAGCTGGTCTCCGCCCTCAAGGACGACGTCACGATCCTGAAGTCGGCCAAGCTGACCGGCGACATCGACGTGGACGCCTTCGTCGACGACCGGTACGTCAAGAAGGCCCTCGGCACGTCGTACGCCGAGCACCTCACCGCCGCTCCGCCCGCCGCCGCGAGCGAGGTCTGGCCGAAGGGCGCCTCCGCGACCCGCTCCTTCAAGACGCCCGCCCGACTCCTCGCGTACGTCTCGGCCCACCAGGACGGCATCCGCGCCGCCTACGTCCCCGACGCCACCACCGGCACTCTCTGGTTCGCCGACAAGGCGGTCTGGGTGGCCGACGGCGACGAGCTGCTGCCCTTCGTCGCACCGGCGACCGCGAAGGCGTACGTCGCCGAGCACGGCGGCGCCCGCGTGGTGACGTACGCCGACGCGCTGGAGCGGGCGTCGTGAGCCGCCCGCTGCCCACCGCCGGCCGGTATGCCCTGCGGGTGGCGTCCCTGGTGGTCGCCCTCGGGGTGTGGCAGGCGCTGACCGGCCTCGACATCGACCTGTGGCTGCGCTTCTCGCAGTTCCCCACGGTCACCGACGTGGCCCACGCCTTCGCCGACCGGCTGGCCGGGCCCGACTACTGGACCGACCTCACCGACAGCCTGACCCGCATCCTCAGCGGCTTCCTGCTGGCGGCGGTGCTCGGGGTGGCGACGGGCGTGCTCGTGGCGCGCTCGCGGCTCGCCGAGGACCTGCTCGGGCCGGTGCTGGAGGTCGTCCGCCCGATCCCGGCCATCGCCCTCGTCCCCGTCGCGATCCTCCTCTTCCCCTCCAATGAACAGGGCATCGTCTTCATCACCTTCACCGCCGCCTACTTCCCCGTCCTGGTCTCCACCCGGCACGCGGTCCGCGCGCTGACGCCGGTGTGGGAGGAGGCGGTGCTGACGATGGGCGGCGGCCGGTGGCGGATCCTCGGCTCGGTCGTCCTGCCGGGCGCGCTGCCCGGCATCTTCGGCGGACTGTCGGTGGGCATCGGCGTCTCGTGGATCTGTGTGATCTCCGCCGAGATGATCTCCGGCCAGTACGGCGTCGGCTACCGCACCTGGCAGGACTACACGGTCGTCGACTATCCGGGCGTCTTCGTCGGCATGGTCACCATCGGCGTCCTCGGCTGGCTCACCTCCACGGCCGTGGAGCTGCTGGGCCGCCGCCTGACCCGCTGGCTGCCACGGACGTCGTACGACACCGGAGCCCGCCGCCCGAGAGCCGTCCGCGCAGTTGCTTCCGCGCGGGTGCCCAAGTCCGCCGCGCCCGCTGCGAAGACCAAGGAGGCACGCGATGAGCACCTCGTCTGAGACAGCCACCACCTCCACCGGGGCGATGGCCCGCGGCACCCGGCTCACCCTCCGCGCCGCCACCCTCGGCCGCCCCGGCGCGCCCGCCGTCAGCGGCGTCGACCTCGACGTGGCCCCCGGCGAGATCCTCACCGTCGTCGGACCGTCCGGCTGCGGCAAGTCGACGCTGCTGCGCACGCTGGCTGGCCTGCTGGCCCCCCTCGACGGCGAGGCCGACCAGGACGGCCGACCGCTGACGGGCCCTTGCGCCGACCGCGCCCTGGTCTTCCAGGAGGACGCCCTGCTGCCCTGGCGCACCTTGCGCGCGAACGTGGAACTCCCCCTCGCCATCAAGGGATTGGCCCGCGCCGACCGCAGGCGGCAGGCCGAGTCCTGGCTCGCCCGCGTCGGGCTCACCGAACAGTCCGGGCAGCTGCCGCACCGCGTCTCCGGAGGCCAGCGCCAGCGCGCCCAGCTGGCCCGGGCCCTGGCCGGCCGGCCGCGCGCGGTGCTGATGGACGAACCGTTCGGCGCGCTCGACGCCCAGACCCGCGCGGGCATGCAGGACCTGCTCGTGGAGGTGCTGCACGGCACCGGCGCGACCGTCGTCTTCGTCACCCACGACGTCGACGAGGCCCTCTTCCTCGGCGACCGCGTCGCCCTCCTCGGCAACGGCCGCCTCACCGCCGTACGCGAGGTGCCGCGGCCCCGCGACCGCACCGCGCGCGACGACCCGGCGCGGCTCGCGCTGCGGCGCGACGTCCTGTCCTCCCTCGGTTCCTGAAAGGCCCCTCGGTGACCAGCCCCGCGAACACCCCCCTGGCGATCCCCGCCCTCACCGACGCCGAGGAACTCTCCTGCGACGTCCTCGTCATCGGCGGCGGCACCGCCGGCACCATGGCCGCGCTGACCGCCGCCGAGCACGGCGCCGACGTGATCCTCCTGGAGAAGGCCCACGTCCGGCACTCCGGCGCCCTCGCCATGGGCATGGACGGCGTCAACAACGCGGTCGTCCCGGGCCGCGCCGAGCCCGACGACTACGTCGCCGAGATCACCCGCGCCAACGACGGCATCGTCGACCAGTCCACCGTCCGCCAGACCGCCACCCGCGGCTTCGCCATGGTGCAGCGCCTGGAGTCGTACGGCGTGAAGTTCGAGAAGGACGAGCACGGCGACTACGCGGTCCGGCAGGTCCACCGCTCCGGCTCCTATGTGCTGCCGATGCCGGAGGGCAAGGACGTCAAGAAGGTCCTCTACCGGCAGTTGCGGCGGCGCGAGATGCGGGAGCGGATCCGCATCGAGAACCGGGTGATGCCGGTGCGGGTGCTGACGGCCGACGGGCGGGCCGTGGGGGCTGTCGGCTTCAACACCCGCACGGGCGCCTTCGTGACGGTCCGCGCGGGCGCGGTCATCCTCGCGACCGGCGCCTGCGGCCGCCTCGGCCTGCCCGCCTCCGGCTACCTCTACGGCACCTACGAGAACCCCACCAACGCGGGCGACGGCTACGCCATGGCCTACCACGCGGGTGCCGAGCTCACCGGCATCGAGTGCTTCCAGATCAACCCGCTGATCAAGGACTACAACGGCCCCGCCTGCGCCTACGTCGCCAACCCCTTCGGCGGCTACCAGGTCAACCGGCACGGCGAACGCTTCGTCGACTCCGACTACTGGTCCGGCCAGATGATGGCGGAGTTCGCGGCGGAGGTGGCGTCCGACCGGGGGCCGGTCTACCTGAAGCTCAGCCACCTCCCCGAGGAGTCGGTCTCGGCGCTGGAGTCGATCCTGCACTCCACCGAGCGGCCCACGCGCGGCACCTTCCACGCGGGCCGGGGCCACGACTACCGCACCCACGACATCGAGATGCACATCTCCGAGATCGGCCTGTGCGGCGGCCACTCGGCTTCCGGGGTACGAGTCGACGACCACGCCCGGACGACCGTCCCCCGCCTCTACGCCGCCGGCGACCTGGCCTGCGTCCCGCACAACTACATGATCGGCGCCTTCGTCTTCGGCGACCTCGCGGGCGCGGACGCGGCCCAGTACGCGGCCTACGAAGGGGAGTTGCCCGCCGACCAGCTCCGCGAGGCGCACGAACTGATCTACCGCCCGCTGCGCAACCCGGACGGGCCGCCGCAGCCCCAGGTCGAGTACAAGCTGCGCCGCTTCGTGAACGACTACGTGGCCCCGCCGAAGTCGGGAGCCCGGTTGTCGCTCGCCCTGGAGTCCTTCGAGCGGATGCGGGACGACATCGCCGCAATGGGCGCGCGCACCCCGCACGAGCTGATGCGCTGCGCCGAGGTCTCCTTCATCCGCGACTGCGCGGAGATGGCCGCGCGCGCCTCCCTGGCCCGCACGGAGTCCCGCTGGGGCCTCTACCACGACCGTCTCGACCACCCTCATCGCGACGACGCCTCCTGGTTCCACCACCTCGATCTGCACAAGTCCCCCTCTGGTGCGATGGAGTTCACGGCCCGTCCCGTGGCTCCCTATCTGGTCCCGGTCGAGGAGTTCACCCCGACCGGCGGCGCCTCCCGGCACCTCGGCGAGGTGCATCCGGAAGAGGTGGCGACGGCCGGGTCCCGGGACCGGGCGCCGGTGGCGGCGGGGGCCGGGGACGGCGTGCCGGAGCCTTCCGGCCACGACGCCGGTGCCGGCCGCACCGGACACGGCTCCCGTCCCGCCGCCGAGCAGTCGGCCACTCGGCTCCTGGAGCTGGTGGCCCTCGCCGAGGAGGAGCCGGAACTCGACGCCCTGCGGCCCTACTTGACCGACCCGGCGGCCACGGTCCGGCGTGAGGCCGTCGCCGTGCTCACCGAGACCCTGCCCCCGGGCACCGGCCCCGCCCTGGCCGAGGCGCTCCGCGACCCCGCCGCCGAGGTCCGTGCCGCCGCCGCGGCCTCGCTGCGCGAGCTGGTCGAGACGCTCCCGCCCGAACCCGCCCTGCGCGAGGGCCTCGCCGTCGCCCTCCGCGAACCCGACCCTGTCGTACGCGCTGCCGCCCTCGATGTCCTGCGCGCCCTGCGGCTGGGCGACACCGCGCTGTTCACGGGCTCCCTGACGGACGACGACATCGCCGTCCGCATCGAGACCGTACGTGCCCTCGTCTCCGTCGACGCCGCCGGGGAACTGGCCCGCGCGGCGACGTCCGACCCGTCCCGCGAGGTCCGCGTCACCTTCGCCAAGGCCCTGGCGACGGTGTCCACAGGGCGCCCCGAGGTCGTCCTGCCCGCCCTCTCCACGCTCACGGCGGACGCCGACGCCCTGGTTCGAGGCGCCGCCTACGCCGCCCTGGGCACCACCGGTTGCCCCGGATCGCTCGCCGAGCGGGCCGTCGCCGCCCTGGGAGATGCGACCTGGCAGGTGCGGTCCGGAGCAGCGACCGCCCTCTCCGGAGCGGAGGCCGACACCGCCGTCCCCGCCCTGGCCAAGGCCCTCGCCGACCCGAACGCCGACGTCCGCAAGGCTGCGGTCCTGGCCCTGACCCGGCACACGGCCACCGAGGGCGCCCGCGCCGCCCTGGCCACGGCCACGGCCGACTCGGACGCGGACGTCAGGGCGTACGCGTCACGAGCGCTGTGACGGGTGCCGGGGCCCACGGCTACGTCCAGTCGGGCTCCGGCTCCTCGTCCATCTCGGGCCAGTGGTCCGGCTCCGGCGCGGCCCCGCCCTCGGCCTTCTGAGCCTCCACCGCCGGCTCCCCCATCCCCGCCAGCACGGCCAGGACGCCTTCGCCGTACGTCGCCAGCTTCTTCTCGCCGACCCCGCCGACCTCACCGAGCTGTGCCACCGACGTCGGCCACACCGTCACGATCTCCCGGAGCGTGGCGTCGTGGAAGATGACGTACGCCGGGACGCCCTGCTCCTTGGCCTGTTCAGCGCGCCAGGCCCGCAGCGCCTCGAAGGCGGGAAGCAGGGCCTCGGGCAGTTCGACCGCGGCGGGCTTGGACTTGCCCCTGCCGGAGGAGGACGAGGAGCCCGACGTCTTCGCCACCGTCGGCTTCTTCGGTTCCTTCCGCAGCGGCACCTCCCGCTCCCGGCGCAGCACCGCCCCGCTGGCCTCGGTCAGCGTCAGCGTGCCGTACTCCCCTTCCACCGCGAGGAGCCCCTGCGCCAGCAACTGCCGTACGACACCGCGCCATTCGGCCTCGGTCAGCTCCTCGCCGATGCCGAACACGGACAGCTGGTCGTGGTCGAACTGGATGACCTTGGCGGTGCGCCGGCCCAGCAGGATGTCGACGATCTGCACCGCGCCGAACTTCTGTCCCCGCTCCCGCTGGAGCCGCACCACCGTCGACAGCACCTTCTGCGCCGCGACGGTGCCGTCCCAGGTCTCGGGTGGGGTGAGGCAGGTGTCGCAGTTGCCGCAGCCCACCGGGTCCGGCTCCTGGCCGAAGTAGTTCAGCAGCTGCCCGCGGCGGCACTGCGCGGTCTCGCACAGGGCCAGCATCGAATCCAGGTGGGCGGCGGCGCGGCGGCGGAACGCCTCGTCGCCCTCGCTCGACTGGATCATCTTGCGCTGCTGTATGACGTCGTTGAGGCCGTAGGCCATCCAGGCCGTCGAGGGCAGTCCGTCGCGTCCCGCGCGGCCGGTCTCCTGGTAGTACCCCTCGACCGACTTCGGCAGGTCGAGGTGGGCGACGAAGCGGACGTCCGGCTTGTCGATGCCCATGCCGAAGGCGATGGTCGCGACGACGACCAGGCCGTCCTCCCGCAGGAACCGGGACTGGTGCGCCGCGCGCGTGCCCGCGTCCAGCCCTGCGTGGTACGGGACCGCCGCGATGCCGTTCTTGGCGAGGAACTCGGCCGTGGCCTCCACCGACTTGCGCGACAGGCAGTACACGATGCCCGCGTCGCCCTCGTGCTCCTGGCGCAGGAAGCTCAGCAGCTGCTTCTTGGGATCGGCCTTGGGCACGATCCGGTACTGGATGTTGGGCCGGTCGAAGCTCGCCACGAAGTGCCGGGCGGCCGGCATGTGCAGCCGCTGGGTGATCTCCTGGTGCGTCGCGTGCGTGGCCGTGGCCGTCAGGGCGATGCGCGGGACGTCGGGCCAGCGCTCGCCGAGCAGGGACAGGGCGAGGTAGTCGGGGCGGAAGTCGTGGCCCCACTGGGACACGCAGTGCGCCTCGTCGATCGCGAAGACCGCGATCTTGCCGCGGGAGAGCAGGTCGAGGGTGGAGTCGAGGCGCAGCCGCTCGGGCGCCAGATAGAGCAGGTCCAGCTCGCCCGCCAGGAACTCGGCCTCCACCACCCGCCGCTCGTCGAAGTCCTGCGTGGAGTTCATGAACCCGGCGCGCACACCGAGCGCCCGCAGCGCGTCCACCTGGTCCTGCATCAGCGCGATGAGCGGCGAGACGACGATGCCCGTACCGGGTCTGACCAGGGACGGGATCTGGTAGCACAGCGACTTGCCGCCGCCCGTCGGCATGAGTACGACCGCGTCGCCGCCTGCGACCACATGCTCGATGACGGCTTCCTGCTCGCCCCGGAAGGCGTCGTACCCGAACACCCGGTGCAGCGCGGCCAGCGCCTCGCTCCCGGCCGCCCCGGCGGGCCCTGCCACCTCGGTCAACCCTGGCATCTCGCTGATCCCGCCCATCCCACCCATAGTCCTGTCCCCCGTACGTCGTCCCTCGACCACTGCGTCCACGATAGGGGCCCGCACCGACAGCGCCGGAGTTATCCACAGGCTCACCGCGTGACGCTGTGCGTTCACTCCAATGGTCTGCGTCACATGGAGACGCCCCGGCCTCCGGGGACATGCTGCTCAGGCGGGCAGGGGAGGCCCGCCTCCCGGACAGCGCGCCTCGACCGGTGCGCGCCACTTCCGCTTCAAGGAGCCCCCGCATGTTCTCTCGGCCCCTCAAGGCCGCCGTCGCCGCGGCGATAGCCGGTGCCTTCTCCCTGACCGCCGCGCCCGCGCAGGCCGCGCCCACGGCCGACGCCGACCCCTGGTCCGCCCTGGTCCCCACGTACACGGCGACGGGCAAGTACGCGTACGAGCCGTTCGCTCCCGGCGGGGGCTACGCCCGCACCAACACGTGCGTGCCCCAGATGGGCTACCACTACGTCAACGCCACGCTGCTGGCCGACCCCGCCGTCGACCCGGCCAAGCCCGAGGCCCTGCTGTACGAGGGCGGGGCCGTCACGAGCACCCGCAAGCTGGTCGGGGTGGAGTGGATCGTTCCGGACACGGCCGTGACCGCGGCGCCGACGCTGTTCGGCGAGACCTTCTCCCACGACACGGCCCTGCACGTCTACTCGCTCCATGCGTGGATCTACAAGACCAACCCCAACGGGCTCTTCGTGGCCCTCAACCCGAGGGTGACCTGCCCGGCCTGAGCGCACGCGAAAGGGCCCCGGTCTCCCGAGGGGAAACCGGGGCCCGCCTGACGACGGAGCTCAGCGCACGAACACTCCCGCCTGGTTGGCCAGGTCCAGGAAGTACTGCGGCGCCACACCGAGCACCAGCGTGACCGCGACGCCGACGCCGATCGCCGTCATCGTCAGCGGCGACGGCACGGCGACCGTCGGGCCCTCGGGCCGCGGCTCGCTGAAGAACATCAGCACGATGACGCGGATGTAGAAGAACGCGGCGATCGCGGACGAGATCACACCGACCACGACCAGCGGGGCCGCGCCGCCTTCCGCCGCCGCCTTGAACACGGCGAACTTCCCGGCGAACCCGGAGGTCAGCGGGATGCCGGCGAAGGCCAGCAGGAACACCGCGAACACGGCCGCGACCAGCGGTGAACGGCGGCCGAGCCCCGCCCACTTGGACAGGTGCGTGGCCTCGCCGCCGGCGTCGCGGACCAGCGTGACCACCGCGAACGCGCCGATCGTCACGAACGAGTACGCCGCCAGGTAGAAGAGGACGGACGACACCCCGTCCGGCGTGGTCGCGATGACGCCCGCCAGGATGAAGCCCGCGTGCGCGATCGACGAGTACGCCAGCAGCCGCTTGATGTCGGTCTGCGTGATCGCGACGATCGCGCCGCCGAGCATGGTGACGATGGCGACGCCCCACATGACCGGCCGCCAGTCCCAGCGCAGGCCGGGCAGCACGACGTACAGCAGCCGCAGCAGGGCGCCGAACGCGGCCACCTTCGTCGCCGCCGCCATGAACCCGGTCACCGGCGTCGGCGCGCCCTGGTAGACGTCCGGCGTCCACATGTGGAACGGGACCGCGCCGACCTTGAACAGCAGGCCCATCACGATCATCGCGCCGCCGACCAGCAGCAGCGCGTCGTTGCCCATGGTGTCCGCGAGCGCCGGGGCGACGTTCGTGACCGTGCCGTCGACGACCTGGGCGATCGCGGAGTACGACACCGAGCCCGCGTAGCCGTAGAGCAGCGCGATGCCGAACAGGGTGAACGCCGAGGCGAAGGCGCCGAGCAGGAAGTACTTGACCGCGGCCTCCTGCGACATGAGCCGCTTGCGGCGGGCCAGGGCGCACATGAGGTACAGCGGCAGGGAGAAGACCTCCAGGGCCACGAACAGCGTCAGCAGGTCGTTGGCCGCGGGGAAGATCAACATGCCGGCGACGGCGAAGAGCAGCAGCGGGAACACCTCGGTGGTGGTGAACCCGGCCTTCACGGCCGCCTTCTCGCTGTCGCTGCCCGGCACGGAGGCGGCCTGGGCGGCGAAGGAGTCGACCCGGTTGCCGTGCGCCTCGGGGTCGAGCCGGCGTTCGGCGAAGGTGAACAGGCCGACCAGGCCCGCCAGCAGGATGGTGCCCTGAAGGAACAGCGCCGGTCCGTCGACGGCGATGGCGCCCATCGCCGCGATCCCGGCCTTCGTCGTCGCGTACCCGTCGGCCGCGAGGGCGACGACCGCGGCGAAAGCGGCGGCCAGTGCCACGGCGGACAGGAACACCTGGACGTAGTACCGCTGCTTGCGCGGGACGAACGCCTCGACGAGCACCCCGATGATCGCCGCACCGACGACGATCAGCGTGGGCGACAATTGTCCGTATTCGATCTTCGGCGCGTCGATCTTCGAGATCGGGTCGGCCGCGGTTGTCCACAGGCTGTGGACGGCTGTTGCGCTCACTTGGCCGCCTCCACCTCGGGCTGGGGGTCCTTCTTCTGTACGTCGGACAAGGTCGACTTGACCGCCGGGTTGACGATGTCCGTGACCGGCTTCGGGTAGACCCCGAGGAAGATCAGCAGGACGATCAGCGGCGCGACGACCACGAGCTCACGGACCCGCAGGTCCGGCATCGCGGACACCTCGGCCTTCACCGGGCCCGTCATCGTCCGCTGGTAGAGGACGAGCGTGTAGAGCGCGGCGAGCACGATGCCGAAGGTGGCGATGATGCCGACCACCGGGTAGTTCGAGAACGTGCCGACGAGCACCAGGAACTCACTGACGAACGGCGCGAGTCCGGGCAGCGACAGGGTCGCGAGGCCACCGATCAGGAACGTGCCGGCGAGCACCGGGGCGACCTTCTGCACACCGCCGTAGTCGGCGATGAGCCGCGAGCCGCGCCGCGAGATCAGGAAGCCGGCCACCAGCATCAACGCGGCCGTGGAAATACCGTGGTTGACCATGTAGAGCGTCGCGCCGGACTGGCCCTGGCTGGTCATCGCGAAGATGCCCATGATGATGAAGCCGAAGTGCGAGATCGACGCGTACGCCACCAGCCGCTTGATGTCCCGCTGGCCGACGGCGAGCAGCGCCCCGTAGATGATGCTGATCAGCGCCAGGACGAGGATCGCGGGCGTGGCCCACTTCGACGCCTCCGGGAAGAGCTGGAGGCAGAAGCGGAGCATCGCGAAGGTGCCGACCTTGTCGACGACCGCCGTGATGAGGACGGCGACCGGGGCGGTGGCCTCGCCCATCGCGTTGGGCAGCCAGGTGTGCAGCGGCCACAGCGGCGCCTTCACCGCGAACGCGAAGAAGAAGCCCAGGAACAGCCAGCGTTCGGTGTTGGTCGCCATGTCGAGCGAGCCGTTGGCCCGCGCCTCGGCGATCTCCTGGAGGCTGAAGTTCCCCGCCACCACGTACAGGCCGATCACCGCGGCCAGCATGATCAGGCCGCCGACCAGGTTGTAGAGCAGGAACTTCACGGCGGCGTACGACCGTTGCGTGGACGCCGCCTCTTCACCGTGCTCGTGAGCCCGGTCCCCGAAGCCGCCGATGAGGAAGTACATCGGGATCAGCATGGCTTCGAAGAAGATGTAGAAGAGGAAGACGTCGGTGGCCTCGAAGGAGATGATCACCATCGCCTCGACGGCCAGGATCAGGGCGAAGAAGCCCTGCGTCGGCCGCCACCGCTTGCTGCCGGTCTCCAGCGGGTCGGCGTCGTGCCAGCCCGCCAGGATGATGAACGGGATCAGCAGGGCGGTGAGCGCGAGGAGCGCCACCCCGATGCCGTCCACGCCCAGTTCGTAGCGGACTCCGAAGTCCGCGATCCAGGAGTGGGATTCGGTGAGCTGGTAGCGGTCGCCGTCCGGGTCGAAGCGGACCAGGACGACGATCGCGAGGGCGAGCGTGGCGAGCGAGACGAGCAGCGCCAGCCACTTGGCGGCGGTGCGCTGCGCGGCCGGTACAGCGGCCGTGACGACCGCCCCGATCGCGGGGAGCGCCGCCGTCGCTGTCAGCAGAGGAAAGGACATCGGTATCAGACCGCCCTCATCAGCAGGGTCGCGGCGATCAGCACTGCCGCACCGCCGAACATCGAGACCGCGTACGACCGCGCGTAGCCGTTCTGGAGCCTGCGCAGCCGTCCGGAGAGGCCGCCGACCGAGGCCGCCGTGCCGTTGACGACTCCGTCGACCAGGGTGTGGTCGACGTAGACCAGGGACCGCGTGAGGTGCTCGCCGCCGCGGACCAGGACCACGTGGTTGAAGTCGTCCTGGAGCAGGTCGCGCCGGGCGGCCCGGGTGAGCAGCGACCCGCGCGGGGCGACGACCGGGACCGGGCGGCGGCCGTACTGGAGCCAGGCGAAGGCGACGCCGAGGACCATCACGGTCACCGTGGCCGCCGTGACAGTGCCCGCACTGATGGGCGCGTCACCGTGGTCGTGCCCGGTGATGGGCTCCAGCCAGTGCAGGAAGCGGTCGCCGATGCTGAAGACACCGCCCGCGAAGACCGAGCCGAAGGCCAGCACGATCATCGGGATCGTCATGGACCTGGGCGACTCGTGCGGGTGCGGCTCGGCGTGTTCGCCCTGGTGCTCGGCGGCCGGTTCCGCGCTGGGCGCCTCCGGGGAGCGCGTCGGCTGGTTGCGCCAGCGCTCCTCCCCGAAGAACGTCATCAGCATCACGCGCGTCATGTAGAAGGCGGTGATGGCCGCGCCTAGCAGGGCGCAGGCGCCGAGGATCCAGCCCTCGGTGCCGCCCTTGGCGAAGGCCGCCTCGATGATCTTGTCCTTGGAGAAGAAGCCGGACAGACCCGGGAAGCCGATGATCGCGAGGTAGCCGAGGCCGAACGTCACGAAGGTGACGGGCATGTACTTGCGCAGGCCGCCGTACTTGCGCATGTCGACCTCGTCGTTCATGCCGTGCATGACCGAACCGGCGCCGAGGAACAGCCCGGCCTTGAAGAAGCCGTGCGTCACCAGGTGCATGATCGCGAAGACGTAGCCGATGGGGCCGAGGCCCGCGGCGAGGACCATGTAGCCGATCTGCGACATGGTCGAGCCGGCCAGCGCCTTCTTGATGTCGTCCTTCGCGCAACCGACGATCGCACCGAACAGGAGCGTGACGGCACCGACGACGGTGACGACGAGCTGGGCGTCCGGGGCGAGGTTGAAGATGTTGGCGGAGCGGACGATCAGGTAGACGCCCGCGGTCACCATCGTCGCGGCGTGGATGAGGGCCGAGACCGGGGTCGGGCCCTCCATCGCGTCCCCGAGCCAGGACTGCAGCGGCACCTGGGCGGACTTGCCGCAGGCGGCGAGCAGCAGCATCAGGGCGATGCCGGTGAGCGTCGCCTCGGAGGCGCCGGTGACGAGTCCGGGCTCCTCGTGCGAGCCGAGGACCGGGCCGAAGGCGAACGTCCCGAACGTCGTGAACATCAGCATGATGGCGATGGACAGGCCCATGTCGCCGACGCGGTTGACCAGGAAGGCCTTCTTCGCGGCGGTGGCGGCGCTGGGCTTGTGCTGCCAGAAGCCGATGAGCAGGTAGGACGCGAGACCCACGCCCTCCCAGCCGACGTACAGCAGAAGGTAGTTGTCGGCGAGGACGAGGATCAGCATCGCCGCGAGGAACAGGTTCAGATAGCCGAAGAAGCGGCGGCGCCGCTCGTCGTGCTCCATGTACCCGACCGAGTACAGGTGGATCAGCGAGCCGACGCCCGTGATCAGCAGCACGAACGTCATCGACAGCTGGTCGAGGCGGAAGGCGACGTCCGCCTGGAAGCCCTCGACCGGGACCCAGCTGAACAGGTGGCTCGTCAGGGTCCGGTGTTCGGCGTTCTTGCCGAGCAGGTCGGCGAAGAGGACGAGGCCGAGCACGAAGGAGACGGCCGCGAGCAAGGTACCGATCCAGTGGCCGACGCGGTCCAGGCGCCGGCCGCCGCACAGCAGCACGGCCGCTCCGAGCAGGGGCGCCGCCACCAGCAGCGCAATCAGGTTCTCCACGATTCTTCCGACCCCTCAGAGCTTCATCAGGCTGGCGTCGTCGACCGAGGCCGAGTGGCGGGAACGGAACAGGGACACGATGATCGCGAGCCCGACCACGACCTCGGCGGCGGCGACGACCATCGTGAAGAACGCGATGACCTGGCCGTCGAGGTTGCCGTGCATCCGGGAGAAGGCGACGAACGCGAGGTTGCAGGCGTTGAGCATGAGCTCGATGCACATGAACACGACGATCGCGTTGCGCCTGATGAGTACGCCGGTGGCGCCGATCGTGAACAACAGGGCCGCGAGATAGAGGTAGTTGACGGGGTTCACTTCGACGCCTCCTCGGCCCGCTTGAGGTTGGCCGGCTCGACCGCGGTGCGCTCCAGGCGTTCCTCGGAGCGCTGCTCCAGCGCCTTGAGGTCGTTGAGCGCCTCGGTCGACACGTCCCGGATCTGGCCGCGCTCACGGAGCGTCTTGCTGACCGTGAGCTCCGACGGGGTGCCGTCGGGCAGCAGGCCCGCGATGTCCACGGCGTTGTGCCGGGCGTAGACGCCGGGGGCCGGCAGCGGCGGTACGTGCTTGCCCGCGCGGACGCGCTCCTCCGCCAGCTCACGCTGGGTCTTGGCCCGCTCGGTGCGCTCGCGGTGGGTGAGCACCATGGCGCCGACGGCGGCGGTGATCAGCAGGGCGCCGGTGATTTCGAAGGCGAAGACGTACTTGGTGAAGATGAAGGTCGCGAGGCCTTCCACGTTGCCGTTCGCGTTCGCCTGCGCCAGGCCGTTGAACTCCTTGAGCGAGGCGTTGCCGATGCCCGCGATCAGCAGGATGCCGAAGCCGAGCCCGCAGAGAAGGGCCAGCCAGCGCTGGCCCTTGATGGTCTCCTTCAGGGAGTCCGCGGCCGTGACGCCGACCAGCATCACCACGAACAGGAACAGCATCATGATCGCGCCGGTGTAGACGACGATCTGCACGATGCCCAGGAAGTAGGCGCCGTTGGCGAGGTAGAACACCGCCAGGATGATCATGGTTCCGGCGAGCGACAGCGCGCTGTGCACGGCCTTCTTCATGAACACGGTGGACAGGGCGCCGATCACGGCGACGGTGCCGAGCACCCAGAACTGGAAGGCCTCGCCGGTGGAGGTGGAGTAGGCGGCGAGCTGCGGGCTCATGCCTCCACCTCCTCTTCTTCAGCCGCGCCCGAAGGGCTTGCCAATGGATGCAGCTCGCCCTTGGAGACGGCGACTTGCTGGACCGTGCCGGGTGCGGCCTCCGTGACCAGACCCCGGTAGTAGTCCTGCTCGTCCGTCCCCGGGTAGATCGCGTGCGGGGAGTCGACCATGCCGTCTTCCAGACCGGCGAGCAGCTGCTCCTTGGTGTAGATCAGGTTCGCGCGGCTGGAGTCGGCGAGCTCGAACTCGTTGGTCATCGTCAGCGCGCGCGTGGGGCACGCCTCGATGCACAGACCGCACAGGATGCAGCGGGCGTAGTTGATCTGGTAGACGCGGCCGTACCGCTCGCCCGGCGAGTAGCGCTCCTCGTCCGTGTTGTCGGCGCCCTCCACATAGATGGCGTCGGCGGGGCAGGCCCAGGCGCACAGCTCGCAGCCGACGCACTTCTCCAGTCCGTCCGGATGGCGGTTGAGCTGGTGCCGTCCGTGGAAGCGGGGAGCGGTGGTCTTCTGCTGCTCCGGGTACTGCTCGGTCAGCCGCTTCTTGAACATGGCCTTGAAGGTCACGCCGAAGCCGGCGACGGGGTTCATGAAACCGGGCTTGGTCTCCTTGGGCTCCTCAGCCATCGGACGCCTCCTTTCCATCCAGAGATCCGTCGTCACTCTGAGTATTCACGCCGCCACTGACAATCAGCTCCCGCTCCTGCCGCGAGCGACGCCTCGGCACGGCCGGCAACTCCTGTCCGGGCAGCGGCGGTACGGGGAATCCGCCGGCCAGCGGGTCGAATCCGACGGCCGCCGCGGGCTCCTCCTCCTTGGACCTGCCGCGGAACATGTCGGCGACGAAGGAGAGCAGCAGCAGGGCCAGGACCCCGCCGCCGATGTAGAGGGCGATGTCGGCGAAGTCGTAGTTCTCGTTGCGCAGGGTCCGTACGGTCGCGACGAGCATCAGCCACACCACGGAGACCGGGATGAGGACCTTCCAGCCGAGCTTCATCAGCTGGTCGTAGCGGACGCGAGGGAGGGTGCCGCGCAGCCAGATGAAGAAGAACAGCAGCAGCTGGACCTTGATGACGAACCAGAGCAGCGGCCACCAGCCGTGGTTGGCGCCCTCCCAGAAGGTGCTGACCGGCCAGGGGGCCCGCCAGCCGCCGAGGAAGAGCGTGGTCGTCACGGCCGAGACCGTCACCATGTTCACGTACTCGGCGAGCATGAACAGCGCGAACTTGATGGACGAGTACTCGGTGTTGAAGCCGCCGACCAGGTCTCCCTCGGACTCCGGCATGTCGAAGGGGGCACGGTTGGTCTCGCCGACCATGGTGATGACGTAGATGATGAAGGAGACCGGCAGCAGGACGATGTACCAGCGGTCCTGCTGCGCCTCGACGATCGCCGACGTCGACATCGACCCCGAGTAGAGGAAGACGGAGGCGAAGGCGGCGCCCATGGCGATCTCGTACGAGATCATCTGCGCGCAGGAGCGCAGGCCGCCGAGGAGCGGGTAGGTCGATCCGGAGCTCCAGCCCGCGAGCACGATGCCGTAGATGCCGACCGAGGCGACCGCGAGGATGTAGAGCATCGCGATCGGCAGGTCGGTGAGCTGCATCGTGGTGCGCTGGCCGAAGATCGAGATTTCGTTGCCGGCCGGGCCGAAGGGGATCACCGCGATCGCCATGAAGGCCGGGATGGCCGCGACGATCGGCGCGAGGATGTAGACCACCTTGTCCGCGCGCTTGACGATGACGTCTTCCTTGAGCATCAGCTTCACGCCGTCGGCGAGCGACTGGAGCATGCCCCAGGGGCCGTGCCGGTTGGGGCCGATGCGCAGCTGCATCCAGGCGACGACCTTGCGCTCCCAGACGATGGAGAACAGCACGGTCACCATCAGGAACGCGAAGCAGAAGACGGCCTTGACGACGACGAGCCACCAGGGGTCGGTGCCGAACATCGAGAGGTCTTCCGCCGCGAGGGACGGGCTCATGCCTCCACCTCCTTGGGGGCTTCGGCTGCGGGCGTCGCCGGGCCGATGCGGACGAGAGAGCCGGGCAGCGCACCGGCGTCGGAGGCGACGCCCCCGCCCACGGAGTTCAGCGGCAGCCAGACCACGCGGTCGGGCATCTCGGTGACCTGGAGCGGCAGTTCGACGATCCCGGAGGAGCCGATGACGGCAAGAACGTCGCCGTCCTTGACTCCGGCCTCCGCGGCGGTCGCGGCGGACACGCGCGCGTGGGCCGCGTGCCGGGTCCCGGCCAGCGCCTCGTCGCCCTCCTGGAGGCGGCCCTGGTCCAGCAGCAGCCGGTGTCCGGCGAGGACGGCCTCTCCGGCGGCGGGCCGCGGCAACTGGGCGCCGGTCTCCAGCGGTTCGGTGGCCCGCGGGCCGTCCCAGGCGCCGAGCCGGTCGATCTCGCCGCGCACGGTCCGCAGGTCCGGCAGACCCAGGTGGACGTCCATGGCGTCGGCCAGCATCTGCAGCACGCGCGCGTCGGTCGGCGCGAGGCGGCGGGTCATCTGGTCGGGCTTGAGAGCGGCCTCGAAGAAGCGCACCCTGCCCTCCCAGTTGAGGAAGGTGCCGGCCTTCTCGGCGACCGCGGCCACCGGCAGGACGACGTCCGCGAGCTCGGTGACCTCGCTGGGCCGCAGCTCAAGCGACACCAGGAAGCCGACCTCGCCGAGCGCCTCACGCGCGCGTGCCGGGTCGGGCAGGTCGGCGACCTCGACACCGGCGACGAGCAGCGCCTGGAGTTCGCCGGTGGTGGCGGCCTCGATGATCTGCGTGGTGTCCCGGCCGTAGCGGTGCGGGAGTTCGGCGACGCCCCAGGCGGCGGCGACCTCCTCACGCGCGCGCGGGTCGGTGGCCGGACGGCCGCCCGGCAGCAGCGTCGGCAGCGCACCGGCCTCGACGGCACCGCGCTCCCCCGCCCTGCGCGGGATCCACACCAGTTGAGCGCCGGTCGCGGACGCGGCCCGTACGGCGGCGGTCAGTCCGCCCGCCACCGCGGCCAGCCGCTCGCCGACGACGATGACGGCGCCCTCGGCCCGCAGCGCCTCGGCGGCCTGCGCGCCGCCCGCCTCCAGGCCGACGCCGCTCGCGAGCGCGTCCAGCCACTCGGTCTCGGTGCCGGGAGCCGCCGGCAGCAGCGTGCCGCCCGCCTTCTCCAGACCGCGCGTGGCGTGGGTCGCCAGCGAGAAGACCTTCTGTCCGTGCTTGCGCCAGGCCTTGCGCAGCCGCAGGAAGACGCCGGGCGCCTCCTCCTCGGCCTCGAACCCGACCAGCAGGACCGCGGGCGCCTTCTCCAGTGCGGTGTACGTGACGCCCGTACCGTCGAGGTCCCGGCCGTGGCCGGCGATCCGGGCGGCCAGGAAGTCGGCCTCCTCGCCGCTGTGCACGCGCGCGCGGAAGTCGATGTCGTTGGTGTCGAGCGCCACGCGCGTGAACTTGCTGTACGCGTAGGCGTCCTCGATGGTGAGCCGGCCGCCGGTCAGCACACCGGTCCGGCCGCGCGAGGCGAGCAGCCCCTGCGCGGCGATCTCCAGCGCCTCCGGCCAGGAGGCCGGGACGAGATCGCCCTCGGGGTTACGGACCAGGGGCGTCTCCAGCCGGTCGCGCTGCTGCGCGTACCGGAAGGCGAACCGCCCCTTGTCGCAGATCCACTCCTCGTTGACCTCGGGGTCGTTGGCGGCGAGCTTGCGCATGACCTTGCCGCGCCGGTGGTCGGTGCGGGTGGCGCAGCCGCCGGAGCAGTGCTCGCACACCGACGGCGAGGAGACGAGGTCGAAGGGGCGGGAGCGGAAGCGGTACGCCGCCGAGGTGAGCGCGCCGACCGGGCAGATCTGGATGGTGTTGCCGGAGAAGTACGACTCGAACGGGTCGCCCTCACCGGTGCCGACCTGCTGGAGCGCGCCGCGCTCGACCAGCTCGATCATCGGGTCGCCCGCGACCTGGTTGGAGAACCGGGTGCAGCGGGCGCACAGCACGCACCGCTCGCGGTCGAGCAGCACCTGCGTGGAGATCGGGACCGGCTTCTCGTACGTACGCTTCTTGCCCTCGAAGCGGGACTCGGCCTGCCCGTGGGACATCGCCTGGTTCTGCAGCGGGCACTCGCCGCCCTTGTCGCAGACCGGGCAGTCCAGCGGGTGGTTGATGAGGAGGAGCTCCATCACACCGTGCTGTGCCTTCTCGGCGACCGGCGAGGTGAGGTGGGTCTTCACCACCATGCCGTCGGTGCAGGTGATGGTGCAGGAGGCCATCGGCTTGCGCTGGCCCTCGACCTCGACGATGCACTGGCGGCAGGCGCCGGCCGGGTCGAGCAGGGGGTGGTCGCAGAACCGGGGGATCTCGATGCCGAGCTGCTCGGCGGCCCGGATGACCAGGGTGCCCTTGGGCACGCTGATCTCGGCGCCGTCGATGGTCAGCGAGACGAGATCTTCCGGCGGGACCGCCGCCTCTCCCCCACCCGAGGGGGAACTGGTGGTCACCGTCATGCGTTCACCTCCGTGCGGGAGTCGGCCCAGACCGTGGACTTGGCCGGGTCGAAGGGGCAGCCGCGGCCCGTGATGTGCTGCTCGTACTCCTCGCGGAAGTACTTCAGCGAGGAGAAGATCGGCGAGGCGGCGCCGTCGCCGAGGGCGCAGAACGACTTGCCGTTGATGTTGTCGGCGATGTCGTTCAGCTTGTCGAGGTCGGACATGACGCCCTTGCCGGCCTCGATGTCACGGAGCAACTGCACGAGCCAGTACGTGCCTTCGCGGCAGGGTGTGCACTTGCCGCAGGACTCGTGGGCGTAGAACTCGGTCCAGCGGGTGACGGCGCGGACGACGCAGGTCGTCTCGTCGAAGCACTGGAGAGCTTTGGTGCCGAGCATGGAACCCGCGGCACCCACTCCTTCGTAATCAAGAGGGACGTCGAGGTGCTCGTCGGTGAACATCGGCGTCGAGGAGCCGCCCGGCGTCCAGAACTTGAGCCGGTGCCCGGGTCGCATGCCGCCGCTCATCTCAAGCAGCTGGCGCAGCGTGATGCCGAGCGGGGCCTCGTACTGGCCGGGGCTGGCGACGTGGCCGCTGAGCGAATAGAGCGTGAAGCCCGGGGACTTCTCGCTTCCCATCGACCGGAACCATTCTTTGCCCCGGTGCAGAATCGCGGGAACCGACGCGATCGATTCGACGTTATTCACCACAGTCGGGCAGGCATAGAGGCCTGCGACCGCAGGAAAGGGGGGACGGAGCCGCGGTTGACCACGGCGGCCTTCGAGCGAGTCGAGGAGTGCGGTCTCCTCACCGCAGATGTACGCGCCCGCACCCGCGTGCACGGTGATGTCGAGATCGAGCCCGCTGCCCAGGATGTCCTTCCCGAGGTAGCCGGCCGCGTAGGCCTCGCTCACGGCCGCATGCAACCGCCGCAGCACTGGCACCACTTCACCGCGCAGATAGATGAAGGCATGCGACGACCTGATGGCATAACACGCGATGATCATGCCCTCGATGAGGCTATGCGGGTTCGCGAAGAGGAGCGGAATGTCCTTGCAGGTTCCGGGCTCCGATTCGTCGGCGTTGACAACTAGATAGTGCGGCTTTCCATCTCCCTGGGGAATGAACTGCCATTTCATTCCGGTGGGGAATCCGGCGCCGCCGCGGCCTCGCAGACCGGAGTCCTTGACGTACGCGATCAGGTCGTCCGGTGACATCGCGAGCGCCTTGCGCAGGCCCTCGTATCCCTCGTGCCTCTTGTAGACGTCCAGCGTCCAGGACCTGTCCTCGTCCCAGAAGGCCGACAGCACGGGTGCGAGCAGCTTCTCGGGGCTGGTGTCTTTCAGCTCGGGTGCCAAGGTCATCACTCCCCCTCCTCGGCGACAGGCCCCGCCGGGTGGGTCGGGTCGGAGGCCGACGTGTCCTGCGGCGCGTCGTGCGAACTCAGGTGCTCGGTCGGTGACGGCTCGTGCACGGCCCGGTCCTGCGGCGCCCTGTCCTGCGGACCGGCGTCGGGCGAGCCGGCGGCGTCGTGCGGACCGCCGTCGCGCGGATGGACCACGCGCGCGGGTGCGGCCTCTCCCCTGGCCAGGCGGAGGCCCACCAGCGAAGCGGGTCCTGCCGCGCCGCTTGCCTCGACGGCCCCTGGCCGCTCGTCGGGGAAGCCGGCGAGAATCCGCGCGGTCTCCTTGAAGGTGCACAGCGGCGCCCCGCGCGTGGGCTGCACCGGACGGCCCGCGATGAGGTCGTCGACGAGGCGCTTGGCGCTGCCCGGGGTCTGGTTGTCGAAGAACTCCCAGTTGACCATCACGACCGGCGCGAAGTCGCAGGCCGCGTTGCACTCGATGTGCTCCAGCGTGACCTTGCCGTCCTCGGTGGTCCCGCCGTTGCCGACGCCCAGGTGCTCCTGGAGGGACTCGAAGATCGCGTCGCCGCCCATCACCGCGCACAGCGTGTTGGTGCAGACGCCGACCTGGTAGTCACCGCTGGGCCGGCGCCGGTACATGGTGTAGAAGGTGGCGACCGCGGTGACCTCGGCCGTGGTCAGGCCGAGGACGTCCGCGCAGAACTGCATGCCGGTGCGCGTGACATGGCCTTCCTCCGCCTGCACGAGGTGCAGCAGCGGAAGGAGCGCGGACCGGGAGTCGGGGTAGCGGGCGATGATCTCGCGCGCGTCCGTCTCGAGGCGGGCTCGGACGTCGTCCGGGTAGCCGGGCGCGGGCAGTTCGGGCATGCCCAGGCTGACGCCCCGCTCCGAAGAAGAGGTGGTCACCGGTCGACGCCTCCCATCACGGGGTCGATGGACGCGACGGCGACGATGACGTCGGCGACCTGGCCGCCCTCGCACATCGCCGCCATGGCCTGAAGGTTGGTGAAGGACGGGTCACGGAAGTGGACCCGGAAGGGGCGGGTGCCGCCGTCGGACACCGCGTGCACCCCGAGTTCGCCCTTGGGCGACTCGACGGCCGCGTACGCCTGTCCCGGCGGTACGCGGAAGCCCTCGGTGACCAGCTTGAAGTGGTGGATCAGGGCCTCCATGGAGGTGCCCATGATCTTCTTGATGTGGTCGAGGGAGTTGCCGAGACCGTCGGGGCCGAGCGCGAGCTGGGCGGGCCAGGCGATCTTCTTGTCGGCGACCATGACCGGGCCGGGCTGGAGCCGGTCCAGGCACTGCTCGACGATGTGCAGCGACTGGCGCATCTCTTCCAGGCGGATCAGGAACCGCCCGTAGGAGTCACAGGTGTCGGCGGTCGGGACCTCGAAGTCGTAGGTCTCGTAGTCGCAGTAGGGCTGCGACTTGCGCAGGTCGTGCGGCAGGCCGGTGGAGCGCAGGATCGGGCCGGTGGCGCCGAGGGCCATGCAGCCGGCCAGGTCGAGGTAACCGACGTCCTGCATACGGGCCTTGAAGATGGGGTTCCCGGTGGCGAGCTTGTCGTACTCCGGGAGGTTCTTCTTCATCTTCTTCACGAACTCGCGGATGTGGTCCACCGCGCCGGGCGGCAGGTCCTGCGCGAGTCCGCCGGGGCGGATGTACGCGTGGTTCATCCTGAGGCCCGTGATGAGCTCGTAGATGTCGAGAATCATTTCACGATCACGGAATCCGTAGATCATGATCGTGGTGGCGCCGAGTTCCATGCCGCCGGTGGCGATGCACACCAGGTGCGAGGAGAGCCGGTTCAGCTCCATGAGGAGCACCCGGATGATCTTGGCGCGCTCGGTGATCTGGTCCTCGATGCCGAGGAGCTTCTCGACGGCGAGACAGTAGGCGGTCTCGTTGAAGAAGGACGTCAGGTAGTCCATGCGCGTCACGAACGTGGTGCCCTGCGTCCACGTGCGGAACTCGAGGTTCTTCTCGATGCCGGTGTGGAGGTAGCCGATGCCGCAGCGGGCCTCGGTGACCGTCTCGCCCTCGATCTCCAGGATCAGGCGCAGCACTCCGTGGGTGGACGGGTGCTGGGGGCCCATGTTGACGACGATGCGCTCGTCGTCGGCGCGGGCCGCGGACTGGACGACCTCGTCCCAGTCGCCACCGGTGACCGTGTAGACGGTGCCCTCGGTGGTCTCGCGAGGGGTTGCGTGCGAAGTACTCACGAGTACGACCTCCGCTGGTCCGGAGCCGGGATCTGGGCGCCCTTGTACTCGACGGGGATGCCGCCGAGGGGGTAGTCCTTGCGCTGCGGATGGCCCTGCCAGTCGTCCGGCATCATGATCCGCGTCAGGGCCGGGTGACCGTCGAAGACGATCCCGAAGAAGTCGTAGGTCTCGCGCTCGTGCCAGTCGTTGGTCGGATACACGGAGACCAGGGACGGGATCTTCGGGTCGGCGTCCGGGGCGCTGACCTCAAGGCGGATCAGCCGGTTGTGGGTGATCGAGCGCAGGTGGTAGACGGCGTGCAGCTCGCGGCCTTTGTCGTGCGGGTAGTGGACGCCGCTGACGCCGGTGCAGAGCTCGAAGCGCAGGGCCGGGTCGTCGCGCAAGGTCTGTGCGACGCGCAGCAGATGCTCGCGCTCGATGTGGAAGGTGAGCTCGCCCCGGTCGACGACCGTCTTCTCGATGGCGTTGTCGGGCAGGAGGCCCTGCTCCTCCAGGGCGCCCTCCAGCTCGTCGGCGACCTCGTCGAACCAGCCGCCGTAGGGGCGGGTGGCCGCCCCCGGGAGCCGGATGGAGCGGACCAGGCCGCCGTAGCCGGAGGTGTCGCCGCCATTGTTGGCGCCGAACATGCCGCGCTGGACGCGGATCTCCTCGCCGCCCTCGCCGCGCTGGCCGGGGAGGTTGGAGCCGCTCAGCTCTTTCTCCGGGTTGGCTCCGTTGGTGCCGTTCGCGTCGCTCACCGCAGCAGCCCCTTCATCTCGATCGTGGGCAGGGCCTTGAGCGCCGCTTCCTCCGCCTCCCGGGCCGCTTCCTCGGCGTTCACGCCGAGCTTGGAGCCCTGGATCTTCTGGTGGAGCTTGAGGATGGCGTCCATGAGCATCTCCGGCCGCGGCGGGCAGCCGGGGAGATAGATGTCGACCGGGACGATGTGGTCGACGCCCTGGACGATCGCGTAGTTGTTGAACATGCCGCCCGAGGAGGCGCAGACCCCCATGGAGATGACCCACTTGGGGTTCGGCATCTGGTCGTAGACCTGCCGCAGCACCGGCGCCATCTTCTGGCTGACCCGGCCGGCGACGATCATGAGGTCGGCCTGGCGGGGTGAGCCGCGGAAGACCTCCATGCCGAAGCGGGCCAGGTCGTAGCGTCCGGCGCCGGTGGTCATCATCTCGATGGCGCAGCAGGCCAGGCCGAACGTGGCCGGGAAGACGGACGCCTTGCGCACCCAGCCCGCGGCCTGCTCGACGGTGGTCAGCAGGAAACCGCTCGGCAGCTTTTCTTCGAGTCCCATGAGTTAAAGGCCCCTCAGTCCCATTCCAGGCCGCCGCGCCGCCATACGTACGCGTACGCGACGAAGACGGTGAGCACGAAGAGCAGCATCTCCACGAGCCCGAAAACACCCAGGGCGTCGAAGGTGACGGCCCAGGGGTAGAGGAAGACGATCTCGATGTCGAAGACGATGAAGAGCATCGCCGTCAGGTAGTACTTGATGGGGAAGCGCCCGCCGCCGGCCGGCGTGGGGGTCGGCTCGATCCCGCACTCGTAGGCCTCGAGCTTGGCCCGGTTGTACCGCTTCGGACCGATCAGCGTGGCCATGACCACGGAGAAGATCGCAAAGCCTGCCCCGAGGGCTCCCAGTACGAGGATGGGCGCATACGCGTTCACCGCTCCTCGCTCCTCTCAGTCGGCACTGACTGCTGGCGATGGCGTCGGGTTCACTTCCCCCTCACGTGCCCCACGAGCCCCGTTCGTCCCGACGAAGATCGCGAACATGTGAAGCAGGTCACAAGCCCAACTGACCCGCATCTTATGCCCGCCGGTCTGTGATCTGCGACACGGGGTATTGCACAAGCTTTGTGATCTCCACCACCTGACGAAGGATCATGAAGTCGGATGAGCGGTGATCTTCGCACGTGAAGCGTCCGAGCGATCACGAGAGGTGACATTTTGGCTCGTCGGCGCAGTTGAGGAGGGGTGCCGGAGTGACGTCTCCATATCAAGAGTCTTCACGTGCATGCAAATTGGTGCTGGACGCCGCCGCTTGATAATGCGCGGCGTTCACACCCAGGAGGGGGGTGCGGGGCGCGATGTGGACGCGTGCACGCGTTCACGAGCGGGTGACGGCGAGGGGTGCGCGCGTGACGCAGCCGCTGCCGTAACCGTTGCGTGACCTCTACCACATCGATGAGAGACCTCTGAGAACCGGGCTTGGCCACCGGTCCCAACCGGTGGTAAGCGCGGGGCAATTCGGGCGTAACGATGAAAGACCGTGATCACGGCCATGATGGGCCGTGCCCGCAATGTCCGTTACGGCGTCAATAAAGAACGCCACGCCCGGAATTCGAGGGGCTGGTTGAACAACTGTGGCGCAAGCCACGTTTCTTGAAGGTATGGAGGAGCCCCTGATACCGGTTGTTCTCATGTCCCACACCGCTCACATACGCAGCCACCGGAAACCCCGCCGCAGCGCGACGACTTCGCTCGCCGTGCGCGCCGGAGTCGCCGGTGGCGTTCTCAGCATGGCGGCGGCGGGCGCGTCGGCCTCGGCGAGCGCCGCCGAGACGACGCAGACGCTCGAACTGCCCACGCTCACGGCCGACCTGGCCGCTCAGGTCGCCCAGTCCGCGGACGCCACGCAGCAGACCGCCGCGAACTACGAGCTGCAGGCCGAGCGTGACGCGGCCGCCGCCGCGGCCGCCAAGGAGGCCAAGAAGGACCTCGCCGAGGCGAAGAAGAAGGCGGAGGCCAAGAAGAAGGCCGAGGAGGCCCGCAAGGCCGCCGCCGAGGCCGCCGCCTCGCGTTCCTCGACCCGGACCACCCTCTCCGCGTCCACGACCGCCTCGGCGCCCGCCAGCGGCTCCGTCGCGACCGTCATCGCCTTCCTCAAGGCCCAGGTGGGCGACGCCTACGTCATGGGTGGCACCGGCCCCAACGCGTGGGACTGTTCCGGCCTGGTCCAGGCCGCGTTCCGGCAGGTCGGCGTCGACCTGCCGCGCGTCTCCCAGGACCAGTCGATGTCCGGCACCCCGGTGTCGCTGTCCAACCTCCAGGTCGGCGACATCCTCTACTGGGGCGCGAGAGGTTCCGCGTACCACGTGGGCGTCTACATCGGTAACGGCCAGTACCTGGACGCGGCCAACCCGTCCAAGGGCGTTGTCATCCAGGACCTGTCGGGCTACCCGGCGACGGGTGCCGTGCGCGTACTCTGACAAAACGCGCACACAAAACGCCCACGGGCGCACAGAACGTCGGAAGGGCCGCAGCCGCTCGGGGGCAGCGGCCCTTCCGCTTGCGCCGAAACCGGTCTGGCCCTCGGCGGCCGGGTGTGATCTGTTGCTGTCGTCCCTCCGCAGACGACAGGAGACTCACTCATGCCCAGCGTGTTCGTACAAGGCAGGCCCGTTGACTCGTATCCGCGCCTCGCGCCCGACGCCCGCCGCGGAAAGGTGCGGCGCGTCACGGAGGTCGGCGAGCAGGTGCTGCACAAGCCGTGCCGGGACGTGACCGAGTTCGGGCCGGATCTCGCCGCCCTGATCGACGACATGTTCCTGACGATGTACATCGCGGACGGGGCCGGACTCGCCGCGAACCAGGTCGGCGTCGAATTGCGGCTGTTCGTCTACGACTGCCCGGACGACGACGGCAACCGGCACGTCGGTCACCTCGTCAATCCCGTGCTCGACGAGGCCCCGGCCGGACGCCGGCTCCTCGACGACCACGAAGGCTGCCTGTCCGTCCCCGGCGCCGTGATGGATGTACCGCGCCCGGAACGGGCCGTCGTGCGCGGGTACGACAAGGACGGCGAGCCGATCACCATCGAGGGCACGGGATACTTCGCCCGCTGCCTCGCCCATGAGACCGACCACACCAATGGGCACGTCTACCTGGACCGTCTGTCGAAGCGCGAACGCAGGGAGGCGCTGCGGCAGGTGGCGGACCGGCGGGACGAGGTGTTCGCGCGCCGGGCCGCCAACATCGAGGCCCTCAGGGGCTAGTCACGCCTTCGGGGCCACCTTGCTCAGCCCGTTGATGATCCGGTCCATCGCGTCGCCGCCCGTCGGGTCGGTGAGGTTGGCCAGCATCTTCAGGGTGAACTTCATGAGCAGCGGGTGCGTCAGACCGCGCTGGGTCGCGATCTTCATGACCTTCGGGTTGCCGATGAGCTTCACGAAGGCGCGGCCCAGCGTGTAGTAGCCGCCGTAGGTGTCCTTGAGGACCTGCGGGTAGCGCTGGAGCGCGATCTCGCGCTGGGCCGGAGTCGCCCGCGCGTGGGCCTGGACGATGACATCGGCGGCGATCTGGCCGGACTCCATGGCGTAGGCGATGCCCTCGCCGTTGAAGGGGTTCACCAGGCCGCCGGCGTCGCCGACGAGCAGCAGCCCGCGCGTGTAGTGCGGCTGGCGGTTGAAGGCCATGGGGAGGGCAGCGCCGCGGATCGGGCCGGTCATGTTCTCCGGCGTGTAGCCCCACTCCTCCGGCATCGAGGCGCACCAGGCCTTCAGCACCTCGCGCCAGTCCAGCTCCTTGAAGGAGTCGGAGGTGTTGAGGACGCCGAGGCCCACATTGGACGTGCCGTCGCCCATGCCGAAGATCCAGCCGTAGCCCGGCAGGAGACGCGGCTCGGGGCCGCGGCGGTCCCACAGCTCCAGCCAGGACTCCAGGTAGTCGTCCTCGTGGCGCGGCGACTCGAAGTACGTGCGTACGGCGACGCCCATCGGGCGGTCCTCGCGGCGGTGCAGGCCCATCGCCAGGGAGAGGCGGGTGGAGTTGCCGTCGGCGGCGACGACCAGCGGCGCGTGGAAGGTGACCTCCCGCTTCTCCCCCGAGTCACCGAGCTTGGCGTGGACGCCGGTGATGCGGCCGGTGCGGTCGTCGATGATCGGGGCGCCGACGTTGCAGCGCTCGTACAGCCGGGCGCCCGCCTTCTGGGCCTGCCGGGCGAGCTGCTCGTCGAAGTCGTCGCGCTTGCGGACGAGGCCGTAGTCCGGGAAGGAGGCGAGTTCCGGCCAGTCGAGCTGGAGCCGGACGCCGCCGCCGATGATGCGCAGGCCCTTGTTGCGCAGCCAGCCGGCCTCCTCGGAGATGTCGATGCCCATGGCGACGAGCTGCTTGGTGGCGCGCGGGGTGAGGCCGTCACCGCAGACCTTCTCGCGCGGGAACGCCGTCTTCTCCAGCAGGAGGACGTCGAGACCGGCCTTGGCGAGGTAGTACGCGGTCGTGGAGCCGGCCGGCCCCGCGCCGACGACGATGACGTCGGCGGTGTTCTCGGAAAGGGGCTCGGAGTGGGGCTCGGTCTCGGCGGTCACGGCGGGATCTCCCCAAGTTCGAAATCTGCGTGCCGACTAGCACTGGACATGGGCAGTCTATTCAGCAGGATTGATCACCCGGCTGAAGGGCTGCCCCGTGAACCGAGCTCTCCCCGTAGTAAGGCTGCGCGTCCCCACCGACGAGGACGCCGTCGCCTGGCACCGGATCTTCGACGACCCGGACGTCATGGAGTTCCACGGCGGCCGTTCCGCGGAGCTGTACGTCTACGAGGAACTCACCGCCCGCCAGCGCCGGCACGACGCCGAGCTGGGCTTCTGTCTGTGGACCATGCTCGACGAGGACGATCGGGTCATCGGCTTCACCGGCGCCCAGCCGTGGCCGCAGGAGTGGGGGCCGAAGGGCGAGATCGAGATCGGCTGGCGGCTCGGGCGGGCGTACTGGGGCAAGGGGTACGTCACCGCCGCCGCGCGGGAGACGCTGGAACGGCTCCGGGCGGCGGGCGTGCCGGACGTGGTGGCGATGGTCAGACCGGGCAATGAGCGCTCGGTCGCGGTCGCCCGGCGCCTCGGGATGGAGCTCGCGGAGACCTTCCCGCACCCGCGGCTCCCGGAGGACGCGCTCTGCTTCCGGCTCGATCTGCAAGATGGTCACGCAGAGTAACTTACTGTCACAGATAGCCACTTGACGCTTCCGGACGGCACCCCCGGGCGGTTACCCTTCAGATACCGCTGGGGGTGACATCTGTGCGCATAACACCGCAAAAAACACCCGAAGTGCGCGTACCGCGACTGGTCGGCCTGATGGCCATGGACGCGCGCCGGACGGCAGAGGCGACCGGCCTCTTCCTGAACGCTCCGGACCGGCCCGACTTCCGTCAGACCGTGGTCGAATACGTCGTACGGCAGTATCCACAGCCCAACGCCGAGGTGCCCCGTGATTCCGTGATCTACGTGTGGTTCGACTTCGGCGAAGGGGAAGGCGGCGGCGGAGTGCGCGAGCCGCGCGTCCCCAGGCCCCCCACGGGAGGCCTCCAGCATGAGCTGGACGAGCCGGGCGACCCGTACGTGACGGTCAGCTCTGCTTGAAGCGGGCCGTCAGTTCCGCTTGAAGCCGGCCGTCAGACCTGCCTGAAGCCGGCCGTCAGACCTGCCTGAAGCCGGCCGTCAGACCTGCTTGAAGCCCCGGTGCAGGGCCACGACCCCGCCCGTCAGGTTCCGCCACGCCACCTTCGACCAGCCGGCCTTCTGCAGATGCCCGGCGAGTGCGGCCTGGTCGGGCCAGGCGCGGATCGACTCGGCGAGGTAGACGTACGCCTCGGGGTTCGAGGAGACCGCGCGCGCGACCGGCGGGAGGGCGCGCATCAGGTACTCGGTGTAGACCGTGCGGAAGGGCGCCCAGGTCGGGTGCGAGAACTCGCAGATCACCACCCGGCCGCCGGGCTTGGTCACCCGGTACATCTCGCGCAGCCCGGCGTCGAAGTCCTGCACGTTGCGCAGCCCGAAGGAGATGGTGACGGCGTCGAAGGTGTCGTCCTTGAACGGCAGCCTGGTCGCGTCGCCGGCCGTGAGCGGCAGCCACGGATGGTTCCGCTTGCCGACCTTGAGCATCCCCAGCGAGAAGTCGCAGGGGACGACGTACGCACCGGTCCGCGCGAACGACAGCGACGAGGTCGCCGTGCCGGCCGCCAGGTCCAGGATCTTCTGGGCGGGCCGGGCGTCGACCGCCTTGGCGACCTCCTTGCGCCACACCCGGTCCTGGCCGAGCGACAGCACATCGTTCGTCAGGTCGTACCGTTCCGCCACGTCGTCGAACATCGAGGCGACTTCGTGCGGCTGCTTGTTCAGGGAAGCGCGGGTCACGGGCCCATTCTTGCAGCCGCCCTCAGGGAACAAGCCTCGGCCTCTTCTTCGCCGCCACGTCCTCCACCCATCCGCACGCCGGCACGAACACCGCGATCAGCACCCAGCCGATCCCGAACATGAACCACTGGCTCTCCAGCGGCAGGTACTTCTCGAAGGCCGGGACGTCCCAGAACCGGTCGATCAGCGGTACGGCGAGGATCAGCGCGATCTCGTGCCAGAGGTAGATCGTCACGGCCCGCGCGTTGAAGATCGTGACGACCCTGTCCAGCCGCTTGAAGCGGGTCAGCCAGGCGAAGTCGATCCCGAAGTACGCCTTGGCCCAGAACAGCAGCATCACGAACCCGGCCGACCAGAAGGCCTGGGCGAGCGGGATCTCGTCGAGGTCGTACGTCCCGGCCTCGCCCTGGTGGGTGAAGGCATACCAGCCGCCGTACCCGAGCGCGGCCGACGACAGGACCAGGACCACCGCGGGCCGCAGCCGCTCCAGCACCCCGTCGCGGTGCGCGAAGCCGAGGATCCAGCAGAAGAGGTACGTCGAGAAGTCCCAGAGCTCCTCGCCGAGCCGCCCCTCGGGTCCTGACCACACGAAGGTGAGGACCAGGATCGGGGCGAGGGACAGCAGCAGCACCGGCACCCGCGCCGACCGGAAGAGCCTCAGCAGGAGCGGGGACAGCAGCACGAACCACAGGTAGGTCCGCAGGTACCAGAGGATCTCCCAGGCCTGGACGCCCCACTTGCTGCCGGGTGGGTCACCGAACGGGACGATCCAGAAGACGATGTCGTAGTGCCTCGGCATCCAGCCGTGGATCAGCATCGCCAGCACCACGAAGAAGCCCCAGAACCAGAACGGGGGCAGCAGGCGCCGCAGCCTGCTGTTCACCACCCCGAGCGCGGGGCGCTCCAGCGACTTCGCCATGAGCGTGCCGGCGAGCCCGAACATGATCCCCATGGAGGGGAAGACCAGGCCGCACCAGGCCCACCCGAAGGTGTGATAGGTGACGACACGGATCAGGGCGACCGCGCGGAGGGTATCGAAGTAGCGGTCGCGGACCGGGCGTTGAGGCCGAATGAGCGGCGCCCGCTCGGCGGTCGGTCCGCCTCTGCGGTGCGCGCCCATCTCAGCTCACCCCCGTCGGCGTCCCGACCTCGCCGGTCCGCTTCAGCTTCTGCCACCTGAGCCGACCGCCGGTCAGCGCCGTGATGCAGGAGTGGATGAGGACGAGGTACATCATCTGCCGGTAGGCCAGCTGCTGGAGCGGCATCATCAGGAGGTAGCGGTACTTCTCCCTGTCCAGCCGGAACGCGTAGGCCGCGCACACCAGTTGGATGCCCAGCACCGCAAGCCACGCCAGCAGCGCGGCCCGGAAGTCGATGAAGATCATCGAGTACGCGGTGAACACGTCGATGAGCGGGGCGAAGACCGGCGTGACGATCTGGAAGATCACCACCAGCGGCATGCCGACCCGTCCGAAGCGGCCCGAAGGCCCCCTGTCCGTCAGGGACTTGCGGTGCTTCCACAGCGCCTGCATGGTGCCGTACGACCACCGGTAGCGCTGCGACCAAAGCTGCTTCAGCGAACCGGGCGCCTCCGTCCAGGCCTTGGCGTGCTCCTGGTAGACGACCCGCCAGCCCGCGCGGTGCATGGCGATGGTGATGTCGGTGTCCTCGGCGAGGGTGTCCTCGCTCATGCCGCCGGCCTGGAGCACCGCGTCGCGGCGGAAGGCGCCGATCGCGCCCGGGATGGTCGGCATGCACCGCAGCAGGTCGTACATGCGGCGGTCGAGGTTGAAGCCCATCACGTACTCGATGTGCTGCCACGCCCCGATGACGGTGTCGCGGTTGCCGACCTTGGCGTTGCCCGCGACCGCGCCCACCTCGGGGTCGGCGAAGGGCTGCACCAGCTGGTGCACGGCGTCCGGTTCGAAGACGGTGTCACCGTCCATCATGACGACGATGTCGTGACTCGCTTTGCGGACACCGTTGTTGAGGGCGGCCGGTTTGCCCGCGTTCTCCTGGCGGACGACCCGGACGTTCGTCATGCCGAGTTCGTACGCGGCGTCGCGCGCGATCTCCGACGTACCGTCCGTGGAGCCGTCGTCGACGACGATGATCTCGATCGGATGGGTGCTCCGCGCCAGCGACTTGAGGGTGTTGGCGATGCACTCCTTCTCGTTGTACGCCGGGACGATCACGCTCACCGGGCGGGTGACGGTCGGGCCCCAGCTGAAGCGGCGTCTGTTGCGCTGTCTGTAGTGGCGGCGGGCGAGGATCAGCATCATCCCGAAGCGGCCCATGACGGCGACGCCGACGACCATGAGTCCGACCGACAGCGCGGGCACCGCCCACTCGGCGACGGCGACGGCGACGATGAGGGCCTTGCCCTCGTAGAGGGTGGCGCCGGTGGCCTCGCGGTGGGCGGCCTGGAGATTGTGGGCACCGCCGGCCGACCGCTGCTCTTCCAGCACCCCGCTGATGGTGGTGAAGGTGTACCCCTTCGCCTTCATCTTCTCGATGTACTTCGGCAGCGCCTCGATGGTCTGCGACCGCTCGCCGCCGGCGTCGTGGAAGAGAACGGACGCGCCCTCGCTCTTGGACGGCGTCGCCCACTGCACGATCTTCGCGGCGCCCGGCTTCTTCCAGTCGTCGCTGTCGGTGTCGACGAAGACGCTGGTGTAACCGTCCTCGCCGAGCTTCTGGTAGACGGGCCAGCTGTAGTTGTCGATGGCGTCCGTCTCCGAGGAGTAGGGCGCCCGGAACAGCGTGGTGGTGATGCCGGCCGCGCCTGCCAGCGCCAACTGGGTCTGCTGCATCTCGCGGTCGACGCGGGCGTCGCTCTGGTAGGAGAGGTCGACGTGCGTGAAGGTGTGGATGCCCACCTCGTTGCCCTGCTCGACCATGTCCTGCACGATGCCGGGGTAGCGCGACACCATCGAGCCGACCACGAAGAACGTGGCGGGGACGTCGTACTTCTCCAGGATCTCCAACACCTGTGGGGTGTAGGTGGGGTTGGGGCCGTCGTCGAAGGTCAGGGCGATGGTCTTGTCCGGCACGGAGACGGTCGTGGCCTGCCCGCCGCGGAAGCTGAGGATCGGCCCGCCGTCGAGGATCGTGTCGGGGACCTTGCTGGAGCCGGCCCCGTCACGGACGCGCTGGTCGCCGCCGACCTCGGCGCGCAGATAGCCGTCGAGCAGCATCACGCTGGTGAGTGCCAGCAGAAGCAGCAGGGCGAGCAGGACACGCGGTTTCTGGAGCGCCGCGGCCTTGCCCGCCGCCCGCCCGATACCGGAGGGGGCGCGGCGTCGGCCCCGGCCGGGGGATGTCGTGGTCGTCGTCATCACAGTGGCTGCGCTCCGGTCAGCCGGCGTTCGCCGACGCGGACGGCGTGGGGAAGCCCGAGGGCAGCGCGGGCGGGCTGCCGCTGGGCTGGACGACGTCACCGACACCGCCCTGCTCGCGGGCGCCCGGGCCGGTGCCGCTCTGGCCGGCGGGACCGCCTTGGCCGCCCTGGCCTCCTTGTGCGCTGCCGAAGGGCAGCAGCGAGGACGGGCTCGACGTGCCGATTCCCAGGAAGGCCAGGCCCAGGACGACGGCGTACCCGAGACACAGGACGCCGACGAGGAGGCCGATCCGGCGCAGCAGCTTCGAGCGGCGCCCGGAGTTGTCGACGAACACGGGTCCCTCGTCGGCGGCCCCGTTGCCACGTTTGCGACGGCGACCACGCGGGGCGCGGTTTTCGATGACAGGCTCGGAATGCATTCCCCGGATATTAGGGAGGCTTTATGTGTCGAAAACTCGGCTTCCCATGTGAGACGCGTATGAGAAACGCCTTTTTCTGTCTCTTTTATGAGAGTTCGCCACTTTCCTCATGAAGCACAGCCGCGTGTGAGACATTTCCCCTTCACGGACATCACGAGAGCGGGTGCATACGCGATGCGACATTTCCTGAGGTCGGCGGCGGGGCTGAGTTGCCTGTTCGCCCTGGCAACGGCGGGGTGTTCGGCTGACACCGACGCGGCGGCCGACGCGGCGCCGGCCAAGAGCTCCGCGGCACCGTCGCAGACGTCGTCCGTCACCTCGTACGCCCCCTACGTCAGCGCCACCGAGGCCTCCGACAACGACTCCGCGGGGTCGCCGGCGACGTACAACCTGGCCTTCGTGATCTCGGACGGGAGCAGCTGCACCCCGAAGTGGAACGGCACGACGGCGATCGGCAACTCGGCCGTGGCGTCCCGGATTTCGGCACTCAAGGAGGACGGGGCGAGCGTGCGCGTCTCCTTCGGCGGGGCGTCCGGTCCGGAGCTGGCGGAGGTCTGCGACAGCGCGGAGGAACTGGCCAAGGCCTACGGCGACGCCCTCGACGCGGCCGGTTCCACGCAGGCCGACTTCGACATCGAGGGCGACACGCTCAGCGACTCCGACTCGGTGGAGCTGCGGTCGGAGGCGATAGCGCTGCTCCAGGAGGAGCGCGGCGACGTGACCGTCGCCTTCACGCTGCCCGTGATGCCGGCAGGGCTCGACGAGGACGCCCTCGCGTTGCTGGAGTCCGCCAACAACAGCGCGGTGCAGGTCTCGACGGTCAATCTCATGACCATGAACTACGCGGAGTCGTACGACGGTGACATGGGCGACTACGCGATCACCGCGGCGAAGGCCGCGCACACGCAGTTGCGGGACGTCTTCGGTACGTCCGCAGCGACCGCGTGGGGTGGGATGGCGCTCACGTCGATGATCGGCACGAATGATGTGGACGGCGAGACGTTCACGCTGGCCGATGCCGCTCAACTGCGGGAGTTCGCGGAGGAGAAGGGGGTGGGGTGGGTGTCGATGTGGGCGACGTTCCGGGATCAGGAATGCGCCGGGGACGAGGATGCGCTGGTCAACTGCAGTGGGGTGGAGCAGAGTTCGGGGGCGTTCGGGGAGGCGTTGGCGGGTTAGCGGCGTCTGTGCACAAGGCGGCCGGAACAGACCGTTGCGATGCACTCGCCGGCCTCGGTGAATACGGCGAGATCAGCGCGGCCGGTCTCGTGGATCGCCGTGGACTGCACCCGCGGCAGCAGGACCACGTCGTTCCGCTCGGCCGCCGCCCGGAGTTCGGGCGTATCGGCGTACTCCTCCAGGACCGCCACCGCACCCGACTTCAGTACGGCGTGGATGCGTTCGCGCGGGCTCGGGGCGTCGGGAAGCGGGCCCTCGTGGACAGGGGCCGGGCCCAGCACGCCCGGCCACCTCCGCACCCGGGCGTCCGGGAAACGCTCGCGGAGCTCCGCCAGCGTGCCCACGGCGGCGATCCGGTCCCGCTCCACCGCTACGGCGCCGTCCTTGACCGGCTCAGAACCGGTCCACGTCAACCGCACCTCGTCGGCGGCGTGCAGCGTGCGCACTAGTTGGACGCGAGGATCTTCAGCTCGGGATGGGCCGTGCCGCCCTCGATCGCCGTGGACGAGATGTGGGACTGGACGCGCACGTCGACCGGGTCGTTCGCCGGGTCGTCGTGGACGACGAGGTGCTCGTACGTCGTGGAGCGCTGGGCCGGGGTCCGCCCCGCCGTGCGGATCATGTCGATCATTTCCTGGAGGTTGGAGCGGTGCTTGGCACCGGCCGCCGAGACGACGTTCTCCTCCAGCATCACCGAGCCGAGGTCGTCCGCGCCGTAGTGCAGCGTCAGCTGCCCCGCGTCCTGGCCGGTGGTCAGCCAGGAGCCCTGGATGTGGGCGATGTTGTCCATGAAGAGCCGGGCGACCGCGATCATCCGCAGGTACTCGAAGATCGTGGCCTGGGTACGGCCCTTGAGGTGGTTGTTCATCGGCTGGTAGAGGTACGGGATGAAGGCCCGGAAGCCCCCGGTCCGGTCCTGCACGTCACGGATCATCCGCAGGTGCTCGATGCGCTCGGCGTTCGTCTCGCCCGTGCCCATGAGCATGGTGGAGGTGGACTCGACGCCCAGCCGGTGGGCGGTCTCCATGATCTCCAGCCAGCGCTCGCCGGACTCCTTCAGCGGCGCGATGGCCTTGCGCGGCCGCTCCGGCAGCAGCTCCGCACCGGCGCCGGCGAAGGAGTCGAGACCGGCGGTGTGAATCCGCTGGATGGCCTCCTCCACACTCACCTTGGAGATGCGGGCCATGTGCTCGACCTCGCTCGCCCCCAGGCTGTGGATGACGAGCTGCGGGAACGCCTCCTTGATGGCGGCGAAGTGCTTCTCGTAGTACTCCACGCCGTAGTCCGGGTGGTGCCCGCCCTGGAACATGATCTGCGTGCCACCGAGCTCGACGGTCTCGGCACAGCGCCGCAGGATGTCGTCCAGGTCGCGCGTCCAGCCGTTCTTCGTGTCCTTCGGCGGCGCGTAGAAGGCGCAGAACTTGCACGCCGTGACGCACACGTTCGTGTAGTTGATGTTCCGCTCGATGATGTACGTCGCGATGTGCTCCGTACCCGCGTACCGCCGGCGGCGTACCGCGTCCGCTGCGGCGCCCAGCGCGTGCAGCGGGGCGTCGCGGTAGAGGTCGAGCGCCTCTTCAGGGGTGATCCGCCCACCGGCGGCGGCGCGGTCGAGGACGGACTGAAGGTCGGCCTTCTCGGTCACCGGAGCGTCCCTTTCGTCAAGGGTTGTGGACGGAAGCATCCATGTGCGCGGACCCGGCCAGCCTACGCCAGGCCGTCTTCCGCACCGACGTCAGGCCGCGTACGCCCCGATCAGCACGCCCAGGAACGCCCCCATGATCAGGAACGGGCCGAAGGGGATCGCCGTCTTCCGCCCCGCTTTCCGTACGACGATCAGCGCGCCCCCGTACAGCGCCCCCAGCAGGAACCCGGCGAACGTCCCGAGCATGACCGTCGCCCACCCGTACCAGCCGAGCACCGCGCCCGTCCCGAGCGCCAGCTTCACGTCGCCGAAGCCCATGCCGGCCGGGTTGATGAGGAAGAGCACGAAGTAGCCGCCGCCGAGGGCGAGGGAGCCGTAGAGGGCGTGGAGCCAGTCGCCGGTGTGCTCGGGGACGAAGGAGAGCGCGCCGAGCAGGGTGAGCGCGGCCGCGGCGAAGGGGAGGGTCAGCGGGTCGGGCAGCCGCTGCACCTTCAGGTCCACGACCGCGAGCAGCACGCCGACCGGCGCCAGCAGCAGCCAGACACCGATCTCCGGCCGGGTGCCGGTGGCGGCGGCGAGGGCGGCGCAGACGAGGGCGGTGACGAGGGAGAGAAGGGGGGTGGAGGGGCCGTAGGACCCGGGGCAGAGGGGGCAGCGGCCGCGGCCGAGCCACCCCCGTACCGGATGCCCGCCGTCCGGACAGGCCTCCCGCCATGGCTCCCCCGCGGGTGCCGAGAACCGGTAGGCCGCTCTCGGCAGCAGCGCGCCCGCCGCCGCGCCCCACAGCGCGGCGGCTGCCACGAGGACCCAGGTGCTCATCCCACGGCCGCGACGCCGTCGCGCCACGTCGGCAGCAGCTCGTCGAGCAGCGCCTCGGTGCGCGGCGGCAGCCCGCGAGCGCCGCTGCGGGAGATGAGGTCCGCGGCGAGGGCCTGGAGACGGGCGGTGTCGCCGGTGGAGTGGGTGGCGCGGAGCAGCTCGTGCCACAGGCGCTCGTCGCCCGGCGCGGAGTTGAGGGCCGCGTTCAGCGCCTCGATGGCCTTCTCCGCGCGGTCCTTGACCAGGTGGAACTCGGAGAGCGCGAGGCCGATGTCCGCGACCAGCAGCGGGAGTTGGGCGTCGATGATCTCGTGGGTGAGCCAGCGGTAGCGGCCCTCGGGCCGGTCGGCGAGGAGCGGACCGCGCACCAGCACGAGCGCGTCGGTGAGCAGCCGGCCGCGCACCACCCGGCTGTCGACGCCGCGCCCCTGCGTGGCCTCGTGATAGAGCGAGCGCAGCACGTCGAGGTCGGAGACGACGGACTTGGCGAGCGTGAGCCGCCCGGTCGAGTCGGTGCGGAGCCGCGGGCTGCCGTCGGGGTCGGTGCCGAGCCAGGCGCGCAGCCGGTCGAGCAGGGCCTCGCGCACGTCGTCGGTGACACCGCGCGGCCACAGCGCCGAGGACAGCACGCGCGGGTGGACGCCCTCGCGGTGCAGGAGGAGCAGGGCGAGCGCCTCGTGGAGGAGGGCGCTCCGGTCGCCGTCGGGGGTGTCGAGGCCGATGATCTCGTACGGCCCCACGAGTCGCGCGTAGACGGCCGGCCGCCCTTGCTCGCTGATGTCGACGAGGAACGGCGGTGCGGTGGCCGGTCCCTGCGGATCGCGCTCGGGGTCGGACTCGACGAACAGCTCGACGACCGCGCGCTGCAACGGCACGGGCAGCAGCTGGGCTTCGAGTTCGAGGCCGAGCAGCGGGGCGAGCAGCTTGCCCTCGCCGGTGACCTCCATCTCCCAGGCGGCGCCGGGCAGATCGCCGCTCTCGGTGCCGACGAGGTAGCCGATGCCGAGGCGGCTGGCGTCGGCGGCGAGTTCGGCGAGCTTCATCGCGTCGTCGGCGGCGGGCTCGGCGGCGAGGAGGACGAGGTGCGGGGCCCAACGGGTGTGCTGGGCGGGCCCGGTGCGCCCGGTGAGCACGGAGTCATGACCCGCGGCGCCGAGCGCCCCCCGCCGCTGCCGGGTCTCGGCGTCCATCGTCTCGATGAGGTCGTCGATGGAGTCGAGATGGCGGAGCCGGTTCGGGGCGAGCGACGTGAGGTCCTCGCCGAAGCCGACGAGGGTGATGGTCATGCGGTCCGACCAGCCGTTGGTGGCGAGTTCGGCGGCGACGGAGGCGAAGACGGCGGCGCGGTCGTCCTCACTGCCGGAGAGGGAGACGAGGCCGGGCACGGATTCCAGGTTCAGGAGCAGCCGGGAGTCGTCCATGGTGCCGAGGCTGACGAGGCCCGGGTACGGGGCGGCGGCGTCGGTGTCCTCGTACCGCTCGGCGTCGGTGCGGGCGAGCATCCAGAACGTCTGGTCCTGCCCGAGCTGCCAGGGCGCGGGCGGGTTCCCGGAAGGCTGGGCGAGCTGGAGGTGCAGATCGCCGTTGCCGCTGAGCCAGGCCGCGTACGCGGTGGGCAGCGGGCGGGACTCGGCACCGAGGGACGCGGCGAGTCCGCGCAGGGAGCGGTCGAGCAGTCGTACGCCCTCGGGGTCGGCGCCCACGAGGAGGGCGTCCTGCGCGTCGGCGGCGTCCCCGGTCGGCGTGGGCGGCTCCATGCCGCGCCGCCCGCCGACGGCACCGAACGCCGACTGCCACAGGGCCTGACGGCGACGCCGGCCGAGAGCGCCGAGGAGGCCGGCGGCGAGGAGGGGGGCGCCGACGAGGGCTTGGGGCAGGCCGAAGGAGAATTCTTCTGCGGCTGCGGTGGCGTGCCGCTCAGGCTGATGCTGGTGGCTGGGCTGCTGGTCGGGGGCGGGGCGCTGTTCGGGGAGGGAGACCTGGGAGGCGTCGCCGCTGCCCTGCTGGTGGCCTCCGCCTTGGGCGTGGTCACCGCCTTGGGCGTGGTCACCGGTCTTGCCGTAGTCGTGGAGCTGCTGCTGGGCGGCGGAGCCACCGGCGGCCTCCGGCATCTCCACGAGGTCCCCGCCGCGTGCGTCGCCCGGCATCTCCATGATCCAGCCGGGCCGGATGAGGCTGGCCTCGGACAGCTTGGAGCCGTCGGGCTGCACACGGTCCTTGTTGAGCTCGAAGATCTCCTTGTACCGGCGGCCGTCGCCGAGGTGACGCTCGGCGATCTCCCAGAGGGAGTCGTGGTGCCGGCCCTCCGGGGGCTGGATCCGGTAGTACTTCGTGTCGTCGGACTTGGCGGTGCTGCCGCCCTGGGCGTCCGCGTGGGCGGCGGCCTGGGAGGCCTGCTCGGCGAGGGCGGCGGCGGTGGAGGCCGCCTGCTCCTGCTGCTGGGCGAAGAGGCCGGGGGTCTGCTGGGCGGCGGCGACGGTACCGCGCTGGTTCCCGTCGAGACTGTGCTGCCCGATCTGCGACAGCCCCGGTGTGAGGCTGGCGGCGGTGGCGCCGACGAGGAGGAGCGCGGCGACGAGCTGCCGGGCGAGGATCTGACTGGGCCCGGCACCCGGGACGCGCCCCGGTACCCCGACTCCGGAGACGGCGGCCTTTATCTCCACGAGCACACAGGCGGTGAACTGCGCCCAGGCGAGCCAGACGATGACGGTGAGGATGCGGAGGAAGGTGCCGGTGGTGATCGGCTGCTGCAACCACTCCACCTTCGGCATCCCGCTCGGCAACGGCCACCCGACCGTCACGGCGAGCGCGCCAGGGACTCCGACGACCAGGACGGCGAGCGCGACGAACGCGAAGAACGCCTTCACGAAGTCCCCGAACGTACGCCGCCGGATCCGCACGGGCTGCGGGGTGCGGTTGCGGGGCGTGGCCGGGGTGGTGGTGTTTCCCGTCGAGCTTGACGAGCTTGAGCTGCGGCGTCGTGCCATGGCGGGTGTCCTGTGGTCGTGTGAGGAGGGGGTGGATACGAGGGAGTTACGAGGGAGTACGGAAGTGCACTGAGCGTACAGAGATCTTATGTACGGCGTCGAAGAGCGGGCAGGCCCTGTGGAAAACCCCGCTCGCGCTCCCCGCTCAGTTCCTCACGACCTGCCGGACAGGCCGGAGTTGCCCCGCTTTCACCCGCGAACCATGTGCAGGGTTCGCAACTGCCACGCGACACCCTCACGCTCCCCACACAATCCCCCGCAGCCCGGCAGGGGTTCATTACCCGCCCCTGATAGCTTCGTTGCCTATTGCACACGCCGAACCTCGGGGGAGATCCATCGTGTCCCGCCGCACCCTGCCCGCCACCGCCGCCGCGTTCGCCATGACGGCGGCGCTTCTGCTCTCCGCGTGCGGTGGGGGTGACGACTCGTCGTCGGATGACATCAAGGGGGCGGGGTCGGGGTCGAGCAGTCCGTCGACGCCGGCTTCCGCGTCGCCGTCGCCCGGCGTCGAGCGCCCGAAGATCACCATCCCCAGCAGCTTCCAGCTCACCTTCGAAAACTGGTCGAGCGGCGACCCCGTCGAGCAGGCGGTGCTCGACGACGCCAAGGAAGAGGTCCGGGCCGGATACGCGGCGATCATCGCGAACGACCCTGACAGCGCGGCCGTCGCCTTCTACGACACGGAGGGCGTCGTCGGGCAGACCAGGCAGTGGATCAAGTCCTACACGGACAAGCACCTCACCGTCATCGGCAAGCTGCCCGCCTTCGCGCCCGAGGTCAGTGTGGCCAAGACCGGCAGAGGAGCGTCACTCAGTTACTGCACGGACGAGAGCGCCGCACAGACCAGGAACCTCAAGACCGGCAAGGTCGAGGGGAATCCGGCGGGCACGAACCCCTACGTCTCCTACACGGTCTCCCTGGCGAAGAACGCCCAGGGCATCTGGCAGAACGCTTCCGTGCACTCCGAGCGAGGCGGGTGCTCCAAGTGAGCCCGCGCTACCCGCTCACACCCTTGATCGCCGGATCACTCGCTGCGGCCCTATGGGGCTCGCCGCCCGCAGAAGCGATCGGCGGAGCAGGCACCGACACGCGAGGCCAGGCCGACGGCACCGAACTGGCCGCCTCCGCCTCGTACTCCAGGATCAGGGTCACCCAGAAGAGCGGTCCGACCGGCGGGAGGCAGGGCACCCTGTCGTCCACGGACGTGAACGGGGAGCCTCCGCCCTGCTGGTACGAACCCCTCTTCACGCCGGAGCAGTTGAAGAACTTCGCCGAGACCGACGGCAGTGGCCAGGTCAGCATCCGGCAGGGGTGGATCGGACCGAGCCTGTGGACGGACCACTTCAAGGACGAGAAGGACGCCGTCAACTACTTCGGCGCTCCGGCGACCGTGACGGGCTACAAGGACTACAACATCGGCAAGAAGGGCTACTTCTGGCACGGCGTCGCCCCGGACGTCGCCGGCATCGACGACACATCGCTCTGCAACCGCCTCATGTTCTGGCAGAACGCCGGCGAGATCCCCGACGACCCGAACGCCCCCACGCCGGAGACCCTCGCCGACTACGCCTACGACAAGGTGAAGGTCCCCGAGACGAAGATCGAGCTGAAACCGACCACCAAGTCCACGGTGAACCTGCCGACCTGGATCTGGCTGGACAAGGGCACCTTCCAGGAGGTCAAGGTCCGCGCCGAGCTCCCCGACACGGGCCTGTGGGCGGAGACGACGGCCAAGCCGGTCGCGCTGCATCTGAACCCCGGCACGGAGAACGCGCAGACCTTCCCCGCCTCCGGCGACTGCGAGATCAACGCGGACGGCTCGATCGGCACCCCGTACTCCACGGGCGACGCCGACAAGAACCCGCCCTGCGGCATCCGTTACCTGAAGGCCACGAACGGCACGCCGTACCGCCTCTCCGCGTCCGTGACCTGGCAGATCACGTGGGAGGGCTCGGGCGGCACCGGCGGCGACCTCCCCGACGGCACGTTCGAGACGACGCAGGACATGAACGTCCAGGAGATTCAGGCGATCAACCGCTGACCTGGAAGAAACCGACTGTGCCCCGCCCGCTGAGGAGAAAAGAACCCCGATGACGCCCCCGTCCCGCACCCGCCGCCTGATCAAACCCGCGCTCGGCATGGTCACTGCGGTCACCCTGGCCGCCCTCACCGCATGCGACGGCGGCTCGGACGCCGACGGCGCGAACGGTGACGCGTCCGCGAGCGCCGCCGCGCCTCAGGGCGTGCTGACCGCGAAGGCCGCCGCCGCGGTGGTCGACAACTACGAGAAGGTCAACAACAAGGCGAACGCGGCGTTGGACAAGGACCTCCTGGGCACCGTCGAGGCCGGGCAGCTCTACGCCATGGACAAGGCGACGTACACCCTCGTACCGACCTTCTCGGAGAAGGACCAGAAGGCCCACCGCTCGCCTTTCACCTACCAGGACCGGCAGTACGTGATCCCGGCGAAGGGCACGGCCACCTGGTTCGCCGTCCAGGCCAAGTCCAGCGACGCCGGCCACAACTCGTTGGTCATGGTCTTCGACAAGGTGGACGGCGCCTACAAGTTGGTGCTGACCGTGTGGGCCGAGGAGGGAGAAGCGATTCCGAAGCTCGCGGTCGACAAGAACGGTCTCGCCGAAGCGGTGGACCCCGACGCGAAGGTCGGCAAATTCGCCCCGTCCGACGTCGGCGCCGCCTACGAGGACCTTCTCGAGACGGGAGGCGCGAAGGCGGGCAGCAACCTCGCCGCCACGGCACCGGTGAAGGAGGCCGAGAAGACGTACAAGGACAGCAGCACCAACGGCACGGCGGACGGCATCGCGACCAAGAAGTTCTTCGCCAAGACCCCGGCCGACCCGAGCGTGTACGCGCTGCGGACCGCTGACGGTGGGGTCCTCGCCCTCTTCCCGCTCGCGCACACCCAGGAAATCCTGGTGAAGGAGGCCTACCGCTCCAGCCGGTCACTCGTGCCCAGCGAGGAGCAGTCCGCGCTCGGCGCCGTCAGGGGCGACCTGATCACCGACCGGTTCGAGGGGAAGGGGATGGCACAGCTGACACCAAAGGCCGCGCGGATCACGGCTCTTGGCTGGCGGCATGTCGATTCCCGGTGAAGGGGGTGGGTGGGTACGACGGCGGCGCATCTCGTCCGTCACCGACAGAGAACGAGCTGGAGCATCACGCCCGCTACCGCTGGGACGTGGACTTCCTGCACGTCCCGGGCCTGTTGGAGACGCGGGACTACGCACGGGCGCTCTTCCCCTACGTCAATCCGGAGCACCCCGCGACCGAGCTGGACCGCTGGGTGGAGCACCGCATGCGGCGCAAGGTCATCATCGAGCGCCCCGACCCGATCCCCTACCGGGCCGTGCTGCACGAAGCGGCGCTCCGCATCCGCGTCGGCGACCGCACCGCCACGCGGGCTCAGCTCACCCGCATCATCGAACTCTCCGAGACCGACCACGTCACCGTACGCGTCATCCCCTTCGACCTGGATGGTTTCGGCGGAGCCGGAAGCGACATGGTGTACGCGGGAGGCCCCGTGCCCGCACTGGACACGGTGGTGCGGGACGGCCCCAACGGCCGGCGGAGGCGAGGGCAACGCCTGTGTGGAAATCAGCGACCGCCACACCCACATAGCCATCCGCGACTCCAAGGCCCCGACCCGGGCCGCCCTCACCTCCCCGACCGCCACCTTCGCCGCTCTCCTCCAGGCCGTCAAAGCCCAACGGTGACCTTTCTCAATCAGCCGCCAGCAGCTCTTCCAGCCACTGATCGTAAGCTCGGAAACCCGCTTTGCCGTATTCCGGCGCATCCGAGTCCGGACGGAGAATGTCGGGCAAGTGGGAGACCCGCCACATTCTGAAAATGTCCGTCGGCATGGTTCTGCTCGACGGGCCGGCCAAATCGGAAGCGATTCCGAGTACCTCAGCAATCTGAGCCGCCCCTTGTCGGGCCTCCGTTCCGGCCGAGATGGCGGCTGTGATCAGTGCCTGCAAGAAGTACGTCAGTTGCAGGTCCGCCGCCATGCGGCACATGCGCCTCACCACAGCGGGCTCTTCGAGGCGTTCAAGGGGCTGTGGAACTCCCGTGACGCCGGCGGACCACAGCAGCAGGAACGCCGCGGGCACGTCGTGATCACGGAATCGGCCCAGCTCGTCGACGATCGCCATGGCCGCGTCGCCGAACCGGCAGACCGAACGGATGCCATCGAGCAGTCGTTCCACATCGGGCTGACGGCGCGCCAGGAAGTCGCCCACCGAGACCTTGGAGAGCTCCCAGGTGCCGGTGGAGTTGACCGCGCCGACCTCCACCACACCTCCCAACGGCCCGAAGACCGCTCGCGCGAGCCTGTCTTCCGGGATGGGAGTGATCTGCTCGGACATGTCGATCCGCCTCACAACTTCGAACTTTCGAACTATGGAAACTAGAACTGGCCCATCATGTGCTGGATGATCGCATCTCGCTGCGGCAGGGCTCTGGGCGACCCGGCATTCAGAATGTCCACGCCCTCCTCGGTGTCCACGAAATACTCCGGCTGCCGTCCGGCCGGTCCGCTGTGCTCCCGCAATACCGAGTCCGCGAATGACCTGGGCACTTCCGTGCGCACCACCACGCCCTCGGGTCCGGCGTACTGTGTGGCAGCCCTATTGAAATCGTCCGTCAGGTAGACACCGGCGTCCGGAGTGTATTCGCGCTGGAGGTCGTTGGAACGCCCCAGCGAAAATTCGTCCCCGCTCCAGTTACGCGATCCGTGATAGAGCGTCACCATGTCCTCGTCGCAGGACATGAGGCCGAAGGGGTCGATCTGCCGCCACGGGTTGGTCACGTACCCGTACGGGTTCGGAGCGGGACTCAGGCCGAGCGGGTCGAGCGTGGTGTAACGGGCAGTCTCGGGGTCGTAGTGCCGCTGATAGTTGTAGTGCAGGGCCGATTCCAGGTCGTGGTACTGACCGGGGAACCTCAGCGGCGTGTACGTACTGCTCTGCTTGGGCCAGGCCGTGGCCCCCCACACAGTGCGCCGGGCCCGCCAGGCCACGTCGCCCTGTGGGTCGACCAGTTCGGTGGGCGTTCCGATCAGGTCGGTGACTACCGCGAAGAACCTGGAGTCGATCTCCTCCTGCGTCGCGGAGTCGATCAGCCGCTCGGTCTGGGTGATCGGCCGCAGCCCGTCGTACTCCCAGGTGAGGGTGACCGGATGCGGCATTTCAGGGCCGATGGTGGTCTGCTCGGTAAGGGTCGGGCCGTCCCAGGTGAAGTCGGTCCTCTCCACGATGGTGCAACCGTCGTCGGCAAGGCGTTCCTTCGCGATACGACGACCGAGGGGATCGTAGACGTAGCGCCACACCGTGCCGTCCGGCGTGACCACTGACATCAGCCGGTCTTCCGCGTCCCACGTGTAACGCCATACGTCGGGCTTGCGGGACAGCCTCGTCCTGCGCCGCTCGACCACGCGCCCGGCCGAGTCGTACGTGTAGCGCACGGCCCCCGCGTGATCCAGCCGCATGCCGGAGTACGAGCGTTCCCCCGCGGCCTCTTCGACGCCCCGGTAGCCCGACCAAGACGCCGACGAAATCTGCCCGGCCGAGTCGTATGTGTAACTCTCCGAGCGGCCCTCGGCTTCGACTCCGCGAATGCGTCCCATCGCGTCGACGTCCAGGTCCACCAGGCCGTCGAAGGCGTCCTGAAGTCGGACGAGATGGCGATGTGGGCCGTACTCGTAGGTGCGGCTCTGCACCGGCCTGCCCGCCGCCGTCCAGTGCTGGCCCACGGGCCGCCCTGCCGAGTCCCAGACCTGGTCGAAACGCAGGACGTCGTCGATCAAACGCGCCGTCTCCTGCCCGGACGGGTCATGGTCGAAGTCGATGGTGTGGCCGAAAGTGCTCAGGCGCCCGGTACGGCCGAGGGCGTCACGGTCGTACGTGGCCCGCACCCCGGTCGGCGTGACCCGCTCCGTCCGGCGGCCCGTCGCATCGTACGCCGATGCCATTCGGCGTCCGTTCACGTGCTCGCCGACGGTCCGTCCGAGGCTGTCCCGCTCCAGACGGAGGTCGCAGTCGGGGCTCTCGGCGCGGATCAGCCGACCCATGGCGTCGTACGCGTACCTGGTGGTCTCGTCGCCGGTCGTCCTGGCGAGGAGCCGTCCCATGCTGTCGTACGCGTAACCGACGCTCTGCCCGGCTTGGTTGACCTTACGCTCGAGTCGGCCGGCGCGGTCGCGTTCGTACACCGTGCGCCGCTCGTCGAAATCCGTCTCGGCGACGAGGCGTCCGGCGGCGTCATAGGCGTACTGCCAGTTCAACCCAAGCGGGTTGGTCACCTGGGTCAGGCGCAATGATGTGTCGTAGGCGAACTCGTACCGGGCTCCGTCGGGTCCTGTCTGTGCCGTCAGGAGGTCGAAGGGCCCGTACTCGAAGGTCGTCCGCGCGCCTCCCGAGGCGCTATGGGACGTGCAGTTGCCCTCACCGTCGTAGGTCCAGGTCTCCTGCGAGCCGTCTGGCGCGACGATGCGGGACACCCGGCCATCGACGGCCCACAGCAGGCTGGTGGTATTGCCCAGCGGATCGGTGACCCTGCTGAGCCTGCCGAACGGATCGTAGGCGCGGGTCGCCTGGTCGCCCAGCGCGCTGACCGTCCTGGTCCGCAGGCCCGCAGGGTTGCACTCGACGCGTGTGGTGGCACCAAGGGAATCGGTGACGGAGACGACGGCGCCGCGCTCGTCGTAGCCGAACCGGGTCAGGGCGCCGTCCGGAGCGGTCGTCGACACCCGGTTACCGCGCTCGTCGTAGCAGTGCTCCCAGACCCCGCCGTCCGGTTGGACGATGCGGGTCGGCAGGCAGAGCGCGTTGTACTCCACCGTGGCGACATCACCGTCGGGCAGCGAGACGCGAACCGGCCTGCCGAGGTCGTCGTTTTCGTAGCAGGTGGTGTTGCCGAGCGGATCGGTGCGCGAGAGGAGGTGATGATGTTCGTCGTACACGCTGCGTGCGACGCCCCCGAGGGGGTCGATCGTGGCGACGACCTGGCTGTGGTCGTTGACAACGAATCGGGTGACCGCGCCGTCGGCGGCGGTGTAGGCGGTGATACGGGAGTCGGACCGGACCGGATCGGATCCCTCGTAGACGAAGGTGCCGCCGAGGTAGCCGTGTTCACCGGTCTGGGAGACGCATCGGTTCTGATCGTCGTAGGTGTACGTGTAGCGGACGCCGTTGCGATCGGTCCACGAGGTGAGGCGCAGTCGCTCGTCGTACGCGAACTTCAGAGGCAGACCGGAGGAGTTGACGACCTCACTGAGGTTGCCTTCGATGTATCCGTAGCGCCTGATCGAGACGTCGGAGCCGTCGTCCGCAGCGCCCGCCAGTTTCAGCTCGGTGACGAGGCCGTCCTCCGTGGCGACGGTGAGGACGTAGCCACCGGAGTGCCGGATGGCCAGCGGAATGCCCGACTCGTCGTACTCGAAGGTGATGCAGTTGCCGTTGCGGTCGGTGACCTCCGCGATGGCGGCCGTGCCGTCCGAGGTCGGCGCGCGGAAGCGGCGGGACCTGCCGGTGAGCGGGTCTTCGAGCAGGTAAGTGCCGTCGTCCAGGCGGAAGAGCGGCATGCGCGGGCCGTTCACGGGTAGCCAAGGGCCCGTCGCGGCATCCGCGTTCCGGTAGACGAGCAGCATTCCGTCTTCCGTGACGAAGACGGTCTCGTCGTCGTGGATCTCGAGACGCTGATCGAGCGTGGAGGCCCACGTAGGCCCGAACCACCAGCCGCAGCGGTAGCCCGACGTCACCCGGCGGGTGAACTCCAGGGGCAGAGTGCCGGGAAGGAGGACATCGGTCTCTGAGAGGAACACCTCACCGGTCGCCACGTCGACGGGGTCGCCACATCCGGTGATCTTGCTCTTGAGCCGGTTGTACGCGCCCCTTGCGCCGTCGGCCACAGCGGTCTTGGCGCTCTTTCCCAGCCCCTTGACGCCCTGAGCCATGCCCTTGAGCCCCAACTTGCCGAAGGTCTTCATCCCCTTGGCAAGGCCTCCGAGGGTGGTCAGGCCCTTCATGCCGGGTATGCAGTCGAGCGCGGCCAGGCCTACGTCCCATAGGGAGGCTTGGCCCTTGGAATATTTGTAGAGGGTGTCGGCGAGGACGACGAGGGCCGCGATGAGCACGATCGCGCCGAGGATCGGCCCGCCGATGATCATCGCGATCACACCGACGACCGCTACGACGATCTTGCAGACGGCGACGATGTTGTCCCAGTTGTCCGTGAACCAGTCGCCGACCTCCTCCCACCACGACCGGTTCTGAATACCCGCGTCGGATGCCTCGTCGATCTTCGACTTCGCGGTGTGCGCGGCCTCCTCACGCATCTTGCGCGCGTCCTCGGCCATCTTCTTCGCCGCGGCCAACGCACCCTGAGCGCTGTCCACGTCCGACTGGGCACTGGTCCGGGCCGACTTGGCATGCTGGGCATCGCGGGTGGCGGCCCGGACTTTCGACTCGTCCGGCTTGTCGCCGCCCGACTTGCTGCCGGTCGGGTCGTCCTTGTACTTGTCGGCTTCCTTGTTCGCCCGCGTCACCCACGAATCGGCCGAGGCGAGGCGGGAGTTGGCGGAGGAGAGATCGCTCTGCGCCTCACGGCCCTTGGCCAGCGCCCGGTCCGCGAGCGCCTGAGCGCGCTCCAGCTTCGGCCAGAAGTCCGCCAGCGCGTCGCCGCACAAGTCATAGGACTTCTTCAGCTTCTTGAGGTTCTTGGGGACGTCCCCGAACTCGTCCTTGAAGACCTCCGCCGACTTGCCCGCCCACTCCAGCAGGGTGTCCTCACCCGCCATGCCATTGACCAGACGGAGGGCATCGGACACGTCATCGGCGAAGTCGTGAAGTGTCTTGGCCAGAAGCTTGATCCGGTCCGGATCACCCGGCGTCGGATCCTTCTCCAGATCCAGGACATGCCAGTCCGTGGGCCGATGCCCCGCCATACCGCAACCCCCGTCACGCGTGCATCACGTTCAACAGCTATGTGCACACGCGAACCTACAGGGAACGGTCGTTCGACGCGACAAACAGCATGTCATCAGGTCCGACGGCGTTCGCGCATGGCGCGCCACGCTTCACCGACCGTCTCCAACGGCCGCAGCCACCAGCTCAGCAGCGTCTCCCGGACGGTCACGTACACCCACCGCCGCTTCAGCCACGGCGGCAGGTCCCGGAACGGTACGAACGTCAGCGTGTCGTCGATCGCGTGGTCGGCGGCGCCCCCGAGGCCCTCCGCGCGCAGAGCCTCGTACAGCTCCGGAGTCAGGCGGCCGTCGAGGCGGGCCAGGTGGGCGGTCGCGGTGAAGGGGAAGTCCCGGCCGGGGCCGGGCAGCTGCTCCAGGGCGCGGATGATCCGCGGGGACACCACTTCCGGCGGGCAGTTGAGGGCGAGGCCGATCACCGCGGCGCCCAAGCGGTCGTCGTTGCGGTCGAGCGCGGCGTCGACCTCGGCGGGGTCGTCCATGCCGAGCAGGCCTTTGCCGGTCTCCCAGTCCCACCTCGACGTCATGCCGATCCCTCGCCCGCCGTGCTTTCCCCCGTAACCCACACCTTCATCCTGCTCACAGCCCACGCAAGCTGCCCGGCATCCGCAGTTCCAGCACCTCGTCGGTCACCTCGCCGCCGGCCACCTCGGCCAGCTGGAGGTGCGCCTCCCCGCTGTCCCAGACGGTCAACGCGCCGATGCGATCCGTGCCGTCGAGGCTGAGGCACGCGCTCTGTTTGGGGCGGTTCGGGATCGGTGGCTGCCAGATCAACTCGAACCGCGAGCCGTCCAGCTCCGCGCGCAGGCGGTCGTACCACGTACGCAGTTCATCCAGGTCCATCGAGCAGCGCACCCCCCAGGTCATGGGCGTACGCCCTCATGCCCGCCTTCGCCACCACCGTCAACCGGTGAACCGGAACGTCGACGTGATCGCGTCGAAGATGTCGAAGAAGGAGTCCGCGAGGTCCAGGACCTGGCTGCTGCCGCCCACCAGCGCGACCTTGCCCTCCTGGCCGGGTACGGGGATGTACGTCTGCATCAGGACCGCCCGGATCGTGCGGTTCAGGGCGTCGCCGGGTACGGCGATGTCCTCGATGCCGTAGGTGCGGGCCGCCGGGCCGACCCCCGGGATGTCCACCGTCGTCACCTTGCGCCAGGAGTCGCCCTCCTTCTTGGCTTCCTTCACGGCGAGTTGGCTCGCGATGACGGACGGGTCGGTGGAGAGGGGCTCGCCGCGTTCGTTGCGGCCGCCGACCATCGACACCGTCACCGATCCCGTGATCGGGGTGTCGCCGCCGAAGTTCTCCGCCATGCAGCCGCAGTACAGCGCGCCCGACTTCCAGGCGTCCGCCGCGGCCTTGCGGAGGAAGTCCATGTACACGTCCTTGTACTGGGACAGCTCCGGGTGCTGGGCCATGCGCTCGTTCACCATGCGGCGGATCGAGTCGTCCCGGGATTCAGGGCGTACGTCGAACTCCCACCACGACTCGGGGACCTTGATACGGAAACCCCCGCGCTCGACCGTGAGCGCCTCCATGTAGCGGGCCATGACGTCGCCTTCCCCGTTGTTCCCCGTGGTTCGGAAGTACTGCAGTTCGGAAGTACTACGCCTTTGCACGATCGCTCGCTGCAACCGTTGCGTTGTACCGTGCACGTCAGACTACGAGATCCAGATCGGCACCGGGGGACGGGGACATGGGACAGAACGGCAAGAGTGACCTCTCGCTCCCGCTCAGCGAGCTGGAGGACTACGGGCGCCGGCTGCGGTCGATCAAGACCCGCCTCAACCACACCAAGAAGCTCTTCGAGCAGTACAAGGACGACATCGGCGACGGCAGCGTCAACGACGCCCTCGACGACTTCGAGTCCAACTGGGAGGACGGACGCGAGGACATCACGCAGCAGCTCGACGCGCTGTCGAAGATGTCGGACGCCGTTGTCCGGGAGTTCAAGAAGCTCGACGACGAGCTGGCCAAGCAGGTCAACGACAAGATGAAGACCGAGGACAAGCGGCCGAAGAAGGAGAAGTAGCCGCGCATTCGGCCTTACACGCCGCCCAGCAGAGCGGCCAGGCCCTCGTCGACGACCGGTTCCAGCGGCTCACCGCCCGGCTCGGTGATCGTGTACGTGCGGAGCAGGAAGCGGTTCAGCGTCCTCGTGTCGAAGAGGACGATCGCCACGCCCTCCGGGGCGCGGAACTCCACCGCCGTGCGCGCCCCGTCGTACGGGCGGACGTGTACGCTCCCCACGCCCGCCGGGCTGCCCAGGCCCTCCTCCAGGAGGCTGCGGGCGAACGTCCAGGTCAGTTCCTCTCCGTCGAGCGAGATCCACGCCGGGAAGAGGAGGTGGACGGCCAGCGGGTCCGCCGAGAGGTAGCGGAGGGTCAGGGTGACCGCCAGCTCCTCGTCGTCGGGGGTGAGCAGGCTGGCGCCGGTGGTCTGTTCCAGGGTGATCGACATGGCGAGCGGTCTCCGTTGTGGGGTGGGGTACAGCGGGGTGGGCGGCGGCGGGTTGGCCGACGTACCTGTATGAGCACGCGAGTGGCCTGTGAATTACGCCGGTTACGCAAGATGTTGATGTGACGTGCACCACTTTCCGTCACCTTTGAAACTTTGATTGAAAGTTTCGCCATCTACGCTGACAAACCTTCCCTGCATCTCCCTCCCCACGCAGGCCCTGGAGCGTTCCGCCATGTCCGACGGTTCCACTGCTTCGAATGCTTCGACTGCCTCGACTGCCTCGGCCTTCTCCTACGCCCGGGTGTACGAGGAGCAGCAGCCACGCCTCATCGCGTATGCCCGCTCCCTCACGCGGAACTCCTGGACCGCCGAAGACCTCGTCGCCGAGGCCCACTTCAGGGTGTGGCGGCGGCTGGCCGAGGGGAACGAGATCGAGAACGTGCCCGCGTATCTGATGACGACGGTGCGGCATCTCGCGAGCGCCGCCGCCGGAACCGCCGTACGGGAGACGCCTCGGGACCCGCAGAGCGACGAGCGGGTCGTGGTCCCCGCGCAGGCGCAGGCGCAGGCATCGGAGGGCGGCGATCCTGCCGAGCAGGTGTCCGCCGTCGATCTACTGGTGCGGGTGCTGGGGCAGTTGCCCGAGCGGTGGGTCAAGGCGTTGTGGCTGGCGGAGGCGGAAGGGCAGCCGTTGGCGGCCATCGGGCCGCAGTTGGGGACGAAGGACGGGGCGACGGCGGTGCTGTTGCACCGGGCACGGGAAGGAATGCGGCAGGCGTTTCTCCGCACGCAGACCGGGGCGCCGGACGATCCCGCCTGCCAGGTGCACTGGGCGCGGATGCCCGCGTATGTGCGGGGTGCCGCCACGGAACGGCAGTCCGCGCGGCTGCTCGGGCACGTGGACGCGTGCGACGACTGCCGGGCGCGGCTGGCGGCGCTGATGAGCGCCAACGACCGGTTGCCGGCGCTGGTCGGGCCCGCGTTGCTGGTGTTCGCGGTGGGGGGCGCGGGCAAGTACCTGCTCACCGCTGCTGCCGTGGGGGCCGGCGGGGTCAAGGGCGGGGTGCTCGACGGGGTACGTCATGTCACGGCCGGGGGCGCCAAGACGGCGGTGGCGGCCGGTGCGGTCGTCACTAGCGCCGCCCTGCTCATCCTCGCCCTCGGGCCGGGCTACTCCACACCGACCGCGCGGACACCTGTGGCGGAGGCTCCGGCCGCTCAGGTGCCGGTGGCGGAAGGGCCGGTGGCCGGTACGCCGGTGGCGGGCGCGCGGAGTGACAACGACGGTCGTGACAGTGACAGTGGCGGTGGCAGTGGCGGTACGCCGGTGCAGGCGGCCAGTGCCGAGCGAGGTGGTGGGGCGTCGGTCGGCACGCGTACGCGGGGCGGCGATGAGCCCGCCGAGGCTCCGAGGGTGCCGGGGGACGACTCCGTTCCGCCGTCGACCGAGCCGGCCCCGGAACTGCCGGCGCCTCCGGCCGACGACACTCCGGAGAAGCCCGAGCCTCCGGCACAGCCCCAGCCTCCGGCGCAGGGCACCCCCGAGGAGCCGGCACCGCCCGCCGACAACACCCCTGAGCAGCCCGCGCCTCCTGCCGACGACACCCCGCAGCAGCCCGCGCCTCCCGCCGACGACACCCCGGCTCCCGGCGCGCCGACCACACCAGCGCCCGACCCCGTGCCCGCCCCCGTGCCTGATCCCGCCCCCACGCCGGACCCCACGCCCCCAGCGAGCCCGACACCCACCCCAGAGGACCCCGCACCCACGCCCCCGACCCCCGTGAATCCCCCGCCCGTTGAGGACCCGGCCCCGGTCGATCCCCCGGCGTCCACCCCGCCCCCGGCCACCCCGCCCCCGGCCACGCCACCGCCGACCACGACAACACCCGAGCCGACCGAGCCCACCGAACCCCCGGTCACGGGAGACCCCGCCCCCGACCCTGCGCCGAGCGCCCCCGAGCCCCCCGCCCCCGGAGGCGGCTGCTCCGCCCCAGAAGGCCCTGACTCACCCGTCCAGGACTGAGCGACCCGGCGTCAAAGGCAGCCCGGAACGCCTCGGGCGCCGAAGCTCCCAGCCTCGGCGCCCGTACCTGTATCGGCGTCTACAACAGGGCCTCAGCCCACCTCGTTCTCCGCAACCGCCTGCCCATGCACCACCACATCCCCGCCGTAGAACATCCCCGTGAACACCGGCGAGTACGTCAACTGCACCTCGACCTCGACCTGTTCCGCGTCCGCCGCCACGCAGTGCGTCGCGGCGATGTCCGGGCCGGACATGTCCATCTCGCGGGCGAACGCCTTCACGCGGGCGTCGCAGTTGCCGAAGTTGATCGGGGCGGGGCCGTTCTCGTCGTCGTAGAGGGATTCGAGGTCGATGTCCTGGGCGGCGTACCGGGCGGCCTGTTCGGCGATGTCGGCGGCACGCTCGCGCTTGCTGATGGAGAGGCCGCCGTCGATCACGAAGGCGGAGAGGGAGAGGAAGACGAGGGCGAAGATGATGACCGCGCCGGCTCCCGAGCCCCGGTCGTCCATCGCGGCCGCCCGGGAGGACAGCCAGCTTCGCAGGACGTCTCTCATACCTGTCACGCCGTCCTCCGGAACGGATCCAGTGGGGAGCTGAAGCTCGCGGTCAGGGTCGTCGGGACGTCCAGGCCGAGCATCGCCAACCCCCTTACCTCGCAGCTCACTTCCACCGTGAAGAACGTGGCGGCCTCGAAGCCCGCGCTGGTCTGGTTGACCGTCACCGGGCCCGAGCAGACGTCCGCGAGGTCGGCCTCAGCCGCCTTGCGGGCCTCGGACATCGCCGTCGCGTGGTCCTTCTGGATCGACCCGGCACGCGCCGCGTCGCGCGCGGCACCGTCGATCGCGCCGCGGCCGTCGACGAGTTGCCCGAAGGCGACCAGGACCAGGATGAACAGGATCATCACGGGGGCGAGGATCACGACCTCGACCGTGGACAACCCTCTGTCGTCGTTGGAGAGCTTGGAGAACTTGGAGAGCTTGGAGAGCCTGGAGAACGTCATCTTCTAGTTCCCCTCCTCCTGGACGAACCTCTCCACCGGCCCCTGCGACTGCGCGTGCACCGTCAGGTCCAGGCCCGGAAACACCGTCGGCACCTTCGCCGTGATCTCCACGCCCACCGTGTTCTGCTCGGGCTGGAGCATCGTCACCCGCGGCGACAGCACCAGCTGCGGGCCGAGTTGGCTGATGTAGCTGTCGACGACGTCCTGCGCCTCCCCGCGCCAGCCGCCCGGCTGGGCGTCGGCCGTGGCGCGGGCCTTGCGGGCGCCCGCCTGGGCCGCCGCCTGGGCGACGTGGTCGGCGAAGAAGTACAGCGCGAACTGGACCGTCGCGAAGATCATGAAGAACAGGACCGGGGTGAGCAGCACGAACTCGATCGCGGTCATGCCGGAGTCGCCGCGGGCGGACGCCTCTTCCCGAGCCGTCCGCACCCTGCGGCGCACCCATCTGCCTACGCGCACGTGCAACCCCGTCCGCCCCGTCGTGTCCGTACGGTCAGCAGGTCTTGCCCGCGTCGGCGCCCTTGATGCAGTCGCCGACCTTGTTGGCACCGTCGCTCAGGGCGGCGTTGATGATCGCGGCGACGACGCCGACGATCGCCACGACGACCGCGGAGATGATGACCCACTCGACCGCGGAGGCACCGCGGTCCAGTTCGCCGGAGCGGGCGCGCTCGACGCGCGCGCTCAGGAAGGTGACCAGGAAGTCCACCGCCGGGATCCCGGTGCTGAAGTTCCGTCCGTTCAGTCCGCTCATGATGTGTTGTCCTCTCGGTACAGCGGTTGGCAGCAGTTGTGGAGACGGCCCAGAGGGCTTCAAGGGTTTCAGGGGCTCCAGGGAGGTTCAGGAGACCTGGAAGACCCGCATGGCCGCCGGGAAGATCAGGAACACCAGGAAGCCGGCGCACAGCAGCAGCTGGGCCACGAGCATCGACTGCGACTTCTCGCCCGCGCTGCCCTCGATCTCGGCGAGTTCGCGGTGCCGCATGGTCTCGGCGCGGGAGGCCAGGGACTCGCGGACCTTCGCGCCGTCGTCCGCCACCAGGGCGAGCGAGGCCGACAGGTCCTTGAGCTCCTCCACGCCCAGCTCCTCACCGAGCGCGCCCAGCGCCTGCCACTGGCTGATGCCGGTGATGCGGGCGTCGGCGAGGGCGTTGCGGATGCGCTGGGTGGCCCAGCCGTCGGAGACCTCCGCGGCCGCCATCAGGGCCTCCGGGAGGCCGCGGCCGCCGGCGAGGCTCATCGACACCAGGTCCAGGTACGCCCCGATCACGCGCCGCAGGTCACGACGCTTCTCGGCGGCGTCCCGTCGTACCTCCAGGTCGGGCAGGAAGAAGAAGACCGCCGCGAAGGTGAGCGCCAGCCAGACCGGGATGATCGGGCTGCTGCCCAGGCTCAGCGTCCAGGCCACCGCGAACAGGAACGGACCGAAGAACAGGCCCGCGACCCCGAGCAGCACCTTCGTGGCGAGGAACTTCTCCCAGCTGCGGTCCAGGACGGCGAGGTCCGCGCGCAGCGACCGCTGCTCCCAGCCCTGCTGCAGGTAGAACTCGGCGACGCGCATGCCGACATCGGCCCGCAGCGAGCCGAGCCGGCCCTGGTCGGCGGCGGTGCGGGCGGACTCGTACGACGCCCCGCGCGCCCGCATCGCGTCGATCCGCGCCACCTGCGCGATCGCGCTCCGCTTCGACGGCATCAGGGCGCGGACGAGGACGTAGATGCCCAGGCCGATGACGGCGCCGACGGCCAGCGGCATGGTCAGGTTCATCGACGTACCCCCTCTTCCTGCTGGAGCGTCTGGGGCGACTGGGACGACGGGTTGCGCGGCCGGACGAACTGGACCGACGACTCGTCCTTGATCAGGAACCGTTCGGGCGTCTCGATGGTCGACAGCTTGCGCAGCCACCAGAAGCCGAGCGCGAACAGGCCGCAGACGCAGGCGAGTACGAGCTGGCCGACGGCCGTGCCGTACGGCTCCACGAAGTCGCGGTTGAAGATGGACAGGCCCAGCACGAAGGCGATCGAGACGGCGACGACGATCTGCACCGAGCGGCGCGTCGAGGACCGCTGCGCCATCACGCGCTGCCGCATGTCGACCTCTTCACGGGCCGACTTGGCGAGCGCGCCGAGGACCTGCCGCAGACCGGGGCCGCGCAGACGGGCGTTGAGGATGAGCGCCGCGACGATGATGTCGGCGGACGCGTCGTCGATCTCGTCGGCGAGGTGCTGGAGCGCGTCGGGCAGCGGGGTGCGGGAGCGCAGCCGGTCGACCAGGGCGTCCAGGTGCGGACGCAGCACGGGGGCGGACGCTCGTGCGGATGCCGGGATCGCCTGCTCCAGGCCGACGGCGCCGGCGATGGTGTCGCGCAGGGACTCCGTCCAGGAGGCGAGCGCCTCCACCCGGCGCATGGCGGCCCGCTCCTCCGCGGCGCCGCCGAACAGCCGGTCCCAGAAGAAGACCAGGACACCTGCCGCGATACCGGCGACGGCCCAGCGGGTGAGCAGGAGGACGACGAGACCGACGATGGCGGCGAGCGAGCCCCGCTGTCCGGCGAACCGGATCAGCTCGCTCGCCCGCTCGGCGGCCTTCTGCTTCTCGTGCTCGGGCTTGGCCGGCAGGCCGCGTACGGCGACCAGGAACAGCGCGAGCCCGCCGCCGACGGCGACACCGCAGGCCAGTGAGTAGAGGACAGTGGTGGAGAAGAGCCCGCCCATGGAGCCGAGAGAGCCCAAAGCTGCAAGATTCATGATTACCCCCACGTCCCCGTGGGCCGGTAGCCCTGTGCGATCAGGTCTTCCACGCAGGCGATCGGCGCGTGCGGCACGATCCGGCCGTCGGGTGTCTCGGCGAAGATCTCGCTGGACAGCACCCGGCCGTCGACGCCGTTCACCTCGCGGACCGAGGTGACCATGCGCTGGAGGCGGCCGCCCGTCTGGTAGTTGTTGCGCCGCTGGATGAAGACGACGAAGTTCACGGCGCCCGCGATGAGCATCTGGCTGGCCTCGATGGGCAGTCGCTCGGAGGCCTGGAGCGCGTACGTGGAAATACGGTTGAAGACCTCGTGCGAGCTGTTGGCGTGGATCGTGGACAGCGAGCCGTCGTTGCCCTGCGACATCGCGTTGAGCATGGTCACGATCTCGTCGCCGAGCACCTCACCGACGATGACGCGGGAGGGGTTCATACGGAGCGAACGGCGGACCAGCTCGGCCATCGAAATCATGCCCTGGCCCTCGGAGTTGGGCAGGCGTTCCTCGAAGGCGACGACGTTGGGGTGCAGGTCGGGGAAGGTGTCGAGGCCGAGCTCCAGCGCACGTTCGACGGTGATGAGTCGCTCGTGCGGCGGGATCTCGTTGGCAAGGGCCCGCAGCAGCGTCGTCTTACCGGCGTTCGTGGCGCCCGCGATCATGATGTTCTTGCGGGCACGGACGGCGCAGGCCAGGAAGTGCGCCACTTCCGGGCTCAGTGTGCCGTTCCCGACGAGGTCGGAGATGAAGACCTTGCCCATGCGGGCGCGGCGGATGGAGAGGGCCGGGCGCCGGGTGACGTCCATGACCGCCGACAGACGCGAGCCGTCCGGGAGGCGCAGGTCGAGCTGGGGGTTGGCGGAGTCGAAGGGGCGGGACGACAGACCCGAGTACGCGCCGAGCACCTGGATGAGCTCGATGAGTTCCTCGTCGGACTCGGCGACCGGATCGCCCTTGACCTCGCGGCCGTCCGAATAGCCGACGAAGACCTGGTCGTACCCGTTGATGTCGATGTTCTCGACGTCCGGGTTGTCGAGGAGGGGCTGGAGCCGCCCGACGCCGAAGAGCGCGGCGTGCACGGCGGCGGCGTACTGCTCCTCGGTCTCCGCGTCGAGCGGGGTGCGCCCGGCGTTGATCTCGGTGCGCGCGTAGTCCTCGAGGATCTGGGCTATGACCGCGCGGGCGTAGTGCCGTTCGTCCTCGCCCGACATCGGTGTGACCCCGGCGACCTGGTCCTGACGCCGCTGCTCGGCGATCCGGTCGCCGGCGTCCTGCCGGAACCGCTTGACCAGTTGATGGTCGACAGCGGTCATCGCCCGGCCTCCGCATGGCCGTTCATCTGGCCGAGCGGCTGACCGTGCTGTGCCTGGGTGGGTACGGACCAGGCGGCGCCGTACTGCTGGTACAGGTCGGCGGTGACCTTGCGGGCGGAGCGGATGAGCAGCGACTTGTCGAGGCGCCCGCGCTTGCGGCCGGCCAACTGGTCGGCGCCGGCGGGGTCGTCGGCGATGGTGCCGACGACGCGGGCGCCGGTCTGGGCGTGCACGAGCATGTCGTTGACCTGGCCCGCGATCTTCGCCGCGTTGTTGGTGTCCGCGACGAGGACGACACCGATCATCGGGTTGCCCATGGTCGCGACGCCACGCTGACCGCCGTGCAGCCTGTTGCCGAGGGCGGCGGCACGGTCGCGGACGCGGGCGATGGCCTCGGGCTCGGTGCGGGAGATGAGCAGCACGAGGGAGGCGTGCGGGAAGAGGTCCACGACGGGGGTCTCACCGGCGATGCGGCCGCAGTCGGCGATGACGTCGGCGGCGGCGTGCGGGGACTCGGCGAGGGAGGCGAAGGAGTGGCCGAGGGTGGGCCAGAGCCCGGCGAGACCGGCGGCCTGCTCGGCGTTGCCGAGACCGACGAGGACTTCGAGTCCGCCGCTCAACGGCTGGACGTGGTCCCAGATCTGGTCGGGGACCAGGCCGCGGCGCGCGGTGGCGGCGATGGACAGCATGCCGGTGTTCGGGTTGAGCGGGCCTCCGTGCGCGGCGGCACTGCGGTACACGAGGTCGCCGCCCGCCGGGTCGGTCTCGGCGAGCAGGACACGCCGCGGCCAGACCGCCGCGAGGGCGACGGCCGCGGTGGTGACGCCGGGGGAACCCTTGTCGGCGGCGAGAGCGATGAGCGCCATGGGTGGGGCCGCCTTCTAGTTGCTGCTGGTGTTGTTGGGGACGAGGACGAGGACGACTTGACCGTTGGCGGCGGCCTGGGCGAGGTCGGCGGCGACGTCGGAGTCGACGGCGAGGGTGTAGGCGGAGTTGGCGCTGCCGACGATCTCGTCGCTGTCGGCCTTCGGCACGTTGGTCACGGTCGCCCTGTCGACGAGCACCGAGTCGCTGTTGCCGGACGTGGAAGCGGAGCTGTTGCCGCGGGAGCCGCCGTCGGCGACGCGGTAGGCGGCGACGGTGTCGCCCACCTTGATGCCCGCCGGGAACTGGCCCGCCTTGAGGGAGAGACCGACGAGGGTCTTGCCCTCGGAGGCGCCCGCCTTGTCGCCGAACATCTGGCCCATGACGACCGTGTCCTTGGGAATGGTCGTGACGGCCTTCAGCGTCTTCAGGGTGCCCAGCTGGGACCACTTGACGTAGTTGATGGCGGAGTCCTCGGCGACCATCACCGACGTCACGTCGCTGTCGGTGACCTTCCCGCCGACGGGAATCTCCTCGGTCACCTTGACGACCTCGATCCGGTCCCCGGCCTGCAACACCAGCATGGTCGCGCCGAGCGCCCCCACCAGAATCAGCAGCACCGCCAACGCGGCCAACGCCGGTTTGCGCTCGCGAGGCGGCGTGGGAAGGCGGTCACCGACCGACGGCTGAGCCGGAGCGGCGGAACGACCCTGACCCGCCCCCGTACGCTCTTGGATCTTCACGCAACCGCTCCCCGTACACCCAAGAAAAAGTCTGCCAAATAAGCTGGAAATTAGGACACTTCACCCAGGTCCACTCGACTCATGCGAATAGCCATCGGTGGGGTGAGTGTCAAGCCATGGCACCGTATCAGCCGCACATAAGCCCCTCAAGGCGCGTTCGAGGTCACGCATCTCACCCCGCACCCTGTTATCCATCTGCAACTTCAGGCGCGCGCAGCCCAGTTATCCGGGTGCCCGAAAGGGCTTGCCACCTGTGCGCGAGCGAACCGTGGACTCCCGCCCCGTCCGGCCCGTGACGCGACGTTCGTCACCACCCGCCCATGAGGCCTGCACGATTCACTCACGAAGGCCGACAGGGGCCATGCCATGATCTTTGCTCGGTTTCACGGACACGGGGGCGTCGGACAAGTGGCAGACGTGAGCGCAGACCTTCTTCCGATCGGCGGGACGGCACTGGCGTCCGACCCCCGGGTCCTGGCGGCGGCCCAGGCGATCGGCGCCCGCACCGGCGTCGACTACACGAACGATGCGGTGGTGTCGGCGCTGCTGATGGAGCGGCGCAAGGCGGCGAGCCGGGCCCAGCACAGGCCGCTGGCTTGGGTGGCCGGACTACTGCTGGTAGTAGGCGCGGTCTGGGCCGTCGTGGCGGTGGACGTCCCGTCGTTGGGCCCGAAGAAGGCACTGGCGGCAGTCCCTGTCTTCCTCCTCGCGATCGCCATGCTCGTACTGGTCCGGAAGGGGTGGAAGCGGGAGCTGATGCACCCCGCGCTGGCCGGCTACCGCGAGCTGCTGGGCGTGGCCGTGGCCCACGGCATGCCGCTGGCGCATGTGCCGCCGTGGCTGGAGGGGCGGTCGGAACTGCCGTCCGGGGCCGCTCACGAGCCGGGGAAAGGGGCGACGCCGATCCCGTCGTTCCGGAAGGTGGATCCGCCCACCGCACCCACCTCCGCCGCACGCGTCCCCACCTCCGTCCCCGTCCCCCCGAAGCCCCCCGCCGTCGCCGAGTACGAGCGCATCGCCGACGCCGGCGGCTGGCACGACGAGGCGGGCTGTCTGCTGATCTTCGCGGGCGCCATCGGCGCAGGGTGGGCCTGGCAGGAGACCGAGCCGCTCGGTTACGGCGCCCTGGCCCTGGTCCCGCTGGCGATCATCGTCTGGCTGGTCGGCAGCAGGCAGGGCGACGAGAAGACCCGGCTGCGGGCGGAGGCGACGGAGTACGTCAGGGCGATCGCGGCGGCACAGGCGGCGGGGGCACAGGTGCCTGAACTGTCGCCGCAGCTCAGGAAGTTGCTGCACGGCACGTACGCCCCGTGAGCGCGGCAGGCCACCCCGAAGGTTTCGCACTAGCGAACCACCCCAGTAGAGTGCCGCGCGGGAAATCAGGCGAGGAGCAGGGGGACTCGGCGATGCGGACGGCACCGAAGAAGGCGGACGGAACCACCCGTACGGAACTCCTCGCGGTCCTCGCGATCCTCGCCTTCCTCGTCACCCTCTTCGCGACCGCCACGCCAACGGCCCAGGCATCACCTTCTTCCCCCGACACCCAAGCCGCCTACCTCGCGGAGCAACTCCGCGCCAACCCGGTCTACGTCACCGACCAACTCCCCCGCGAGATCCCGAAGTCCACCACCCCCGCCTTCACCAAGCTCGCGAAGCGCACCGGCGTCCCGACCTACGTCCTCGTCCTCCCCATGGAGGCCACCGACGGCGAGGCCCTCCTCGGCACGGTCCACGACCGTCTCGGCAAGGACGGCCTCTACGTCCTCATCGACGACTCGTCGGTCACGGACGCCACCGCGTACGGCGTGAGCGCCCCGGCAGACGACGCGGTCACCACCGCCCAGTACGAACTCCCCTTCGACGCAGGCCCGTTGCGCAGCTTCGAGCGCTTCGTCGACGTCATCGCGGAGGGCGGCGAGAAGGCCGCCGCACGTGCGGAGGCGGCCCGCGAGAAGTACGACTCCGACGGCGAACCGGCCGACATGTACATCGGGCCGAGCGACCGCGACAACCAGTCGTTCCTCACGGGCATGGCGATCACGGGCGTACCGCTGGCGATGCTGCTCCTGATCCCGTACGTACGACGCTGGTGGCGCCGCAGGCCGGGAGCGCCGGTGTCCCTCAACAAGAGGGCGCAGCACCGACGTTGGCGCCGCTGGCTGCTTCCAGCCGCCGCCGTCGCCACCGCCGCCGCGATCGCCGCGGCCGCCCCCCAGGTCTTCGACCAGACGACGTCGAGCGCCTCCCCACGCCCCCGCGCGATCGACCTGAACGCCCGTCTCGACCGGGTCGCCGAGGGCCTGTCCCAGGACCCGATCTACCAGGACCCGGAGAGCCCGCGCGCCCTCGACAAGACGCAACTGGGGCAACTCCACGCCCGCATCGCGAAGTTCAAGACCTCGGAGGGCGGCGGCCCGGTCTTCATGGCCCTCGTCCCGCAGCTGTACGAGGACGAGTCCGGCAACGACGAGGAGTACTTCGCGTACGCCGTCCACGACAAGCTGGGCAAGGACGGCGTGTACATCGTCGCGGACCCGCTGGACGGCTACATCGACGTCTTCAACTACGGCCTGGGCCTGGACTCCTACAGCACCCTCTACGACCTCCCGGACTCCGTCACCTACGGCGACGAGAAGTCGGACGAGGCCGCCGACCACCTCCTCGGCGAACGCCTCACCACCGTCATGACCGCCCTGGACGAGGCGGAGCGCACGGACGACCCGACGACGCCGGGCGATCCGTACCCCCTCACCGACCCGATCACCGAGGACGAGCTCAACCCCCTCTTCTACGGCGACTTCTGGCCGGGCCTGACCATCGGCGCCCTGGCCGCAGGCGCGCTGTTCGCGCTGGTGGCGGCGGCGTTGGGCATGGCTCGCAAGTCACTCCTGCGCCGCAACCCGGACCCGTTGCAGACCGCGGACCTCCCCACCGTCTCTCCGGCGATGCCGACGAAGCCGTACCTCCGCGATACGGCCCGCGCCGAACTCCAGGCGATGGCACGCGAGTTCGGCGCCGGCGAGACGGCCGACACCCGCGCCCGCAACCGCTACGACGCGACGATGCTCCTGGCTCCGCAGGGCGAGAACGTGGACGACCTGCCCCCGTCCACCCTCACCGCGATCATCATCCTGGCCCGAGCGACCCGGGCCGCCCTCGCCGGCGACGACAGCACCCTGTGCTGCGGCGTGAACCCGTTGCACGGCCCGGCGAAGACGAGCCGTCACGTCCGGACATCAACTGTGGAGACCCGAAGGCGGATGCTCCCGGTGTGCGAGGCCTGCCTCGACGACCCGCACAAGATCCCGGCCCGCCTGCTGAAGCTGCCACCGAACGGACGGCCGTACTACGAAGACGAGTTGCTGTCCGAGGCCCCCAAGGGCTTCACCAAGCTGGGCATGAAGGTACGGGAGGCGGCGCATGTCCAGTAGGAGTGTGAGGGCCGCCCTGGCAGCCGCGCTCATGACAGTGCTGCTCCCGACCGCCCCCTCCTGGGCAGCCGAGTCCCCAGGCGAACACATCGCGAACGCCCTGCAAGACTCCCCCGTCTACGTAGCTGATGCGTACGCGGATGCCGTACCCCCCTCCCGGCAACGGCAGTTGACCCAACAGATCGCGGCAACCGGCCTCCCCATCAAGGTGGTCCTGACCCCCCTCACGAAGGGCGACGCCTTCGACGGCGAGGCGAAGACCCTGGCCTCGGTGGTCCACGACCGCCTGGACCTCCGCAAGTTCATCCTCATCACTACGGACGGCGACTTCACCGACTCCCTGAACGGCTACGAATGGCCGTCCGACACCCACCAGACGCGGCATGCCGTGGCGGCGGCCGGTTTCCTGGACGAGATGCGGGACGCGGGGCTGGCGGACCTGACGTCGAAGGCGGTGGAGCTGGTGGCGGAGGGGGACGGGACGCGGGTGTACGAGGAGGCGGTGGAGCACTTGGGAGACTCGGCCGCCGCCTCACCCACCCCCAACCCGAGCCCGGAGAAGGAGCCGGGGGCGGCCTGGCCACGACCGGCAATCGCCGCGCTGACGCTGCTGCCGCTGCTCGGGCTGCTCGGGCTGCTGACGCTGGGCGCCCTGCTCCTCGTACGAAAGCGTCGCAGGACATCCGGCCCCCAGCCCTCCCCCTTCGCGCACCCCCAGGCGGTGTTCGCGGCGGCCAGGGCGGCCGACGAGAGCGCCCTGCGCCGCCGGGTGGAGGCAGAGGTCATCGCACTCGGCGAAGCGGTCGCACGGGCCGAAACACCCTCATTGCAGAGGGCGTTGGATGCATATGCCGCCGCAGGCACGGTCCTCGACTCCGCACGCGGCCTGCCGGACCTGGCGGGCGTGCTGGCACTGGTGGCGGAGGGCCGCGACGCCCTGACCGCCACGTCTACCGCGGCTCTCCCCCTCTGCTTCTTCAACCCCCTGCACGGCCGCGCCACCCGCCGCAGCACCTGGCGCCCCCTGGGCCGCCAGGACCGCGCCCGGGTAGCCACGTGCGCCGCCTGCACCGGCGCCCTGCGCCACCACCGCGCCCCCGAAGTCCTCACCGACACCACGGCGGACGGCCGCGAGGTCCCGTACTTCGAGGTGCCGGCCGAGTCGAGCGTGTGGGCGGCTACGGGGTACGGGTCGCTGCTGCGGGGCGGGGATTCGCTGACGGAGAGGGTGACACCGGGCCAATTCACGCGAACCCAGGACGGGCGGTTGGACCCGCGTTGATTTCGCCGACAGGGGCCGCGGCACCCACGGCCCCATCGCTCCCGAATTCCCCCACAGATTTCATGTCTCACAGGAAGTGCACCCGTGAAGCCCCACCGTTTGCCCATTGCCGCTGCGCTCGCTACCACAGCGACCCTGCTCCTCACCGCCTGCGGCAACGGGGACACCGAAACCTCCGGACCCACCCAGGCAGCAGAGACACCGAGGGAGTCGGCACCGCGGGCGGTTGAATCCTCTGAGCCCGCTGAGGACAAGCCGGACGGCGTGGACGTCTCCCTCCCCGAGGACATCAACCTGGTGTTCGACTGGACCAAGCCGAAGGACAGGAACGAAGCGGCGGCGATGGGCGGCGCCGCGAACTTCCTCCGAGCCATCTTTCGGGGCGTTGACAAGGGCACTACTGAGGACGCGACTGTCACTGCATACGCAACCGGCGGCGGCCTGAAGTACGCGACCACGCAGATCAACGCCTATATCGACGGCGGCTGGACTGTCACCGGCACCCGGCGCCATTACGGCGCCACCACACGGTCCACCTCGAACGGCAGGTCGGTGGAGGTGGCGTTCTGCTCGGACTCGACCAAGTTCTACGGCAAGGAGACCAAGACGGGGAAAGTCCTCAAGACCGAGCCCAGCATCAAGGATTTCAGCCACTTCGACATCATCATGGTCAAGTACCCGACGGGTACGGATCTGTGGCAGGCGTCGAAGGTGTACGTCGAGACGGAGTCGGCGAGGTGCCGATAACCGGACCCCGCGGGCTCGGACGGCTCGCCGGCACGTCCAGGGCTGTCGCCCGTTCGGGCACGATCAGGACACAGCTCACACCCACAGGCGCCCCATATGGCCGGTATTGATCCCGTTCGCAGGGAACTTCGCTCTGGCGAAAGCGGGAACCTCACCGATAGCGTCGGACCTCTTGACTGAACTTATTTCTCACGGGGAGTTCACTGTGAAGCGCCGCACTTTGCCCGTTGCCGCCGCGCTGGTGGCGACGGCTTCACTGCTGCTGACGGCCTGCGGCAGCGGGGACGACGGCTCGAAGGGCAACGACAAGATCGCAGGCGCGGGCCAGGGGGCGGAGACGCCTGGCGCGTCGGCGTCGGCCTCCGGAGCGCCGGCGGAGGACAAGCCTGATGGTGTGGATCTGTCGCTCCCCAAAGACCTGACCATGGTCTTCGACTGGACCAAGCCGAAGGACGAGAACGAGGCAGCGGCGATGGACGACGCCGCGAACTTCCTCCGGGCCATCTACCGAGGCATCGACAAGCGCACGACCAAGGACGCGGCCTTGTCCACGTACGCCACCGGCGACGGACTCCACTACGGAGAGGTGCAGATCAACGCCTGGATCAAGGGTGGCTGGACGGCAACCGGCACAGAACGCCACTACGACGTCAGCACCCGGTCCACCACGAACGACCAGGCCGTGGAAGTGGCCTTCTGCGTTGACTCGACCAAGTTCTACGGCAAGGAGATCAAGACCGGAAAGGTCCTGAAGACCGAGCCCAGCATCAAGGACTTCGACTACTTCAAGATCATCATGACCAAGTACCCCACAGCTGACGACCTGTGGCAGGCGTCCAAGGTCTACGTCCAGACCAAGGCGGCGAAGTGCCAGTGAGCGGACCACAGCGCATACTGATCGGCACCGCAGCCCTGACTCTGGCTCTCAGCGTCCTCGTCCTCGCGCAGCCCGCCTACGCGGCAGGGCCGGCAGGCAAGGACGAGGGGGCCAGCACGGAGCAGTCCGGCGGAGGAGATTCGACCGGCATCCACGCGACCGCCAAAATCCAGTACTCCGGCTCCGTCACCAAAAACGGCAGCACCGGCAACGTGACATCGTCGGACGTCAACTGGACGCCCCCGCCCTGCTGGTACGCCCCCTACCTCGGCGCCAAGGACTTCAAGAAGAAGATGTCCGAGGAGATCGAGCAGGCCAAGAACACTCCCGGCATGGGCGGCACCGCCGGAACGGCGATCGGCCAGGTGCAGCAGCACTACGAGGACGACTACGGCTGGACCGACCACCCCGGCTACAAGGACTACAACGTCGACAAGGACGGCGAGGGGATGTTCTGGGCCGGCGTGGAGAACCCCAACGAGCCCGACGTCCTCAAGCGCAACTCCTGCAACGAACTCCCTTTCTGGGTGGAGAACGGCGACACCCCGCCACCCCAGTACGAAGAGGCGATCAAGCCGGAGATCCTCGCGGCCCTGGCGTACCAGCACATGACGCTCCCGGACACCAAGGTCACCCTCGCCCCCGCGGCCACGACCAAGGTGAACCTCCCGACCTGGGCCTGGCTCGACAAGGCCGTCTTCGACGAGGTCCAGGCGACGGCGGCCGTCAATGTCCCCGGTTTCAACATCCAGGCGACGACCACGGCCAAGCCGGTGTCCCTGAAGCTGGAGCCGGGCACGGACGACGCCCAGACCTACCCGGCTTCGGGCGAATGCACGATCAACGCCGACGGCTCGATCGGCGAACCGTACGCGAAGGGCAAGTCGGACGAGACCCCGCCCTGCGGCCTCAAGTACCTGCGCTCTTCGGGCGACGGAACGTACAAACTCCGCGCCACGATCACCTGGCAAATCTCCTGGACCGGCACGGGCGGCGCCGGCGGCGACCTGCCCGACGGCACCTTCGGCAACGAGCAGGCAGTGACCGTCCAGGAAATCCAGGCCGTCAACCGCTGACAACGGAACCGTCACACGCAGGGGGAGGGTACTGAGTGTCCGACTCAGACCTTATTGTCGACTATGAGTTTCTCGCCGAGTCGGAGAAAAAACTCGGCCAGCTGAAGAAGACGTTCGAGGACATCGAGAACCGTCGCGACGACATGCGCGAGCACTGGGGTTCCGGAAAAATCGCCGACGTCATGAATGACTTCGTCGACAACTGGGACGACTACCGCGCGAAGCTCATCGACAACCTCGAAACCGTCGGCCAGATGGTGGCCGGCACCAAGAAGGCATTCGAGGATCTCGACAACCAGTTGGCCAAGCGCGACAAGAAGAAGCAGAAGTGACGCCGAAATCCAAGCGCCGCCCACTCGACTGGCAGCCGCTCCGCGATTCCGACCCGGTACCCGGAGACCCGGAGGAGATCCGCGCCGAGGTCACCCACATGGTGTCGGTCGCCGAGAAGCTGAGGGAACAGGCCAAGAACCTCCAGACGATCAGCAACGAGGAAAAGCTCAAGGGCAAGTACGCCAAGAGCCTTCGTGAGGAGTCCTCCACGCTGGAGAAGCACATGCGGGAGGTGGCCAGTCGTTACGAGCGCGTCCACACCCATCTCACGACGTGGTCCAACGAGTTGGAGGACTTCCAGACCGAGGCCGACAAGGTTCTGCACCGGGCCAAGGAAAGACAGGACGAGCTTGAGGCCGAAAAGGCCAAGGAGGCCAAGGAGGCCGACTCCGGCGACAAGAGCACTCCCAAGCCCTCCGTCAGCGGGACCGACCACGATCCGTATGTGACGTACCGGAATCAGCTGAACGCGATCACTGATGCCCGCGACGGCCGCGCCGAACACCACGAGGGCAAGATCCGGGCGGAGATCGAGGACATCATCGAGGACTCCTGGTGGGACAACGTAAAAGGCTGGGTCCATGAGCATGCGGACGCGATCAAGGCCTTCATGGATGTCCTCGGCTGGGTCGCGACGGTGGCAGGCTTCCTGGCGCTCGCCATTCCCGGCTTGAACATGCTCGTCCTTGGCATCGCGCTGCTCACCATCGGGCTCAGACTCCTATTGGTGGCATCCGGCGACGCCACCTGGACAGATGTCATCTTCGATGTCGTAGGTGGGCTGCTGGTCGTGGGTGGGCTCGGGGCGGCCGCGAAGCTCGCCAGTGGCGCCAAGGCTACGGTTGGTGCCGCCCAGGCCGCCCGGACCGCCGGCCTGAGCCGAGGGCTCAGCGGTGTCAAGGGCATCCTGGACGACACAGGGCGGCTGATGACCAAACTGCCGCAAGGGTCAGGGCGACAGGCCCTCGGAGCGGCCCGCAACGCGATGCGCAAGTCCATCTCCCAGAATGTCGGCCTGGTGGCCAAAGGGCCGCTGCGGGTCAGCCCCTTGTCGACGCTGGTACACCTCGGCGACAAGGAGATGGCCGGCATGGCGAAGATGTTGCAGGCAAACAAAGCCACCTTCCCTGCGGCCGCGGGCGCTGCGGCGGACAAGGCGTACAAGTCCTATCAGGCGGGTCTCGGAATCGCCTGGACCGGCATGGGGATGGACGTCATGGACAAGACGCTCGGAAAGAGCGACCTGACAAGCTGGACCCACGAAAACTTCGGTACCGGCGAGAAGCCGTACAACGCGGCGTACTCGGACTGGAAGGACAACACCCTGAAGCCCGCCCCCGACACCCACTGGTGAGGAATGACCATGGACCTGAACTCGGCGCACCGCATCGCCGAGGCCGAAGCCGGCCGCACCGGGCTCGGCACCGGCCCTAACCGGCGGCTCCGGCTGACATTGATCATCGGGATGCCGCTGTTTCTGCCGGTACTGGGAATCTTGATCCTGGTGCCGAAGTCCCTGCGGAATGAGGTCCTCTACGTCTACGAGGCCGGGATCATCGGCTGCCTTCTGCACTATGTCTGGGTCTTCGTGAAGTACCCCCGGTACGCGGATCGTCCGCCCTACCTCACCCGCGACCTCGCCATGGGCGGCGGTTTCTACCTGCCCTCGCTGTTCTTCGGCTTCTGGCCGGGGATGATCGCCGCCCCGGCGTGGGCGCTCTTCGTAGGCATTGCCTACGCTGCGGACGTAAGACGGGGGCGCAATGACCACCGCTGAGCAGCGCCGGTCCCCGAACGGTTTCAACCTGGTGCCGCCGCCCGGCTGGGACGTGATTCCGCTACGCACGGGCACCAGGGAAGCGATGGACCGCATCATCCGGAAGGCCGTCGCACAGTTGCCCGTCGGCTTTCCCAAGGACGACATTCCGAAGGCCCGACTGAAGCTCGCCCAGGAGATGAAGAAGGTCGTCCGCAGGGCCAGGGCCAAGGGGGGTATGACCCTCTACCTCCCCACCGAACGCCTTCACGGCATCGCGCTGCCCGTTTCGTTCGTGGCTTCGGAACCGATCGAGATCCCCCGAGTCAGGCCCGACAGCGGCCCGGAAGCGGTTATGGCCGCGCTCGCTTCCGAGATCCCTGGTGCCGAGACGCGGGAACTCGACGACACTGCGGCCCTACGCTCGGAGAGAGACGTGCCTGCCGACCCGGCTCAGGGCGTCGACGTCGCCCACCGCCAAGTCGAGTACCTCGTTCCCGTTCCGGACAGCGTCCCCGACCAGTACCTTGCCTTCTCCTTCAGCGCCCTGATCGCGCCCGGCTCGGATCCCGTCTTCTACGACACCCTGGTGGAGTTGTTCGATGCCGTGATGGGCACCTTCCGCTGGAGCTACGCCTGAAGGTTCCCTTCCGTCGCGCCCCCTGAAGAAAGAGACCACGCATGTCCGAAGGCACCCTGTGGAGCATCGACCTTGGCGCCCCGCTCCCCATCGATACGGATGCCAACCCAGACCTCTGGGGCTATCTTCACCTTCAGATCGACAAGAAGACCTTCAAGGAATGGCTGGACCTGCACCTGACCGGCCTGGCCGCCGTCCATGACGTCGAACTCACCCGCAAACTGCGGCGTTTCCACAAGAGCTTCTACGAGCAGACGATCGTCACACTCAGGGACAAGCTCCAAGCCGACGAGGCGTTCATCTACCACCCTGTTCCACTGACGTACATGCCGCTGGTGATGCACGCCACCCTCATCCACTGCGGGGCCCCTGACGCGGCTTCCTGCGAGGGAATCACCGCGCTCACGGTGCCGCACCCGGAAATCCCCGAGTGGCAGCAGCGAACCGGCAGCGAGCCGTTCGCCTCTCCGTATCTGGGCGGAGACGGGGTACGGGTCACTCGCTCCTACCCTGCGGACAGCACCATCATGATGACCTCGGTGACGTACCACTGGCACACCTCGCCCGGCCTCCCCGACGTCCTGCTCCGCGGCCACCATGACGATCCGGAAGTGATCGCCGCCGCGATGGAGGCACTGGACGACTTCGCACGGACGCTCCGCCTTCCCGCGAAAGCCCATTGAGGAGTCTCGACGTTGCCGGTCCGCCAGGATCGGCACCCCTTCGGCATACACAGCCTCTGATGCTCAGGTCGGTATGGGCAGGCATGCCCACAGCGAGCCCCCGCCCCATGCCGACGTTTCTCCTGCTGCTCATGCCAGACATGCAGGGCGCTGCGAACATACAGCGAACCGTCTGACCGCGGGCGGCCTCGGACACCGCTCGCCGACACGTCTGTGACCGTCGCCCGTTTGAGAACGATCAGGACACAGCTCACACCCGCGAGAACCCCATACGCCCGACTTGCCCTCGTTCACAGGCAAGTTCGCTCTGGCGAAACAGGGAACGTCACCGATACCTTCGGATCTCTTGACTGAACTGATGTCACACGGGAGTCACTGTGAAGCGCCGCACCTTGCCCACTGGGGTTGATGCGACGCGGAAACGCCGGCGTCCCCGAGTCCAGGCGCTGACGACTCGGCGGCGTCGACAGACAAGCCGTGAGGATCCAGGAAAGCCAAGCCGCCAACCGCTGATCTCACAGATGAGCGGCCGACTGGCTCCGAGTCGCGCCGTAAGAGAAATCCGGACAGGACATGAGTGATCTGCGGCTCGAAGACACCATCTTCGAGCACCTGAAGAAGACCTTCTCCTCCATCAGCGACCGCATGGAGGACGCCCGCCGCGACCTCAAGGGCACCGATGCCACGGCCGTGGGCGAGAGCAAACTCGTCGAGGACGTGCAGGACTTCGCCGACGACTGGGGCTACGGCATCAAGCAGCTCGGCAAGCACACCCACGGCGCGGTGAAGATGATCAACAAGATCAGCGAGACCTTCGACAAGCTCGACCTGGAGCTGGCCGAGTCTCTCAAGGTCAAGAAGAAGGGCAAGTGACGTGGCGGGCCAGCGGACCTTCCCGCACATAGGCTGGGACCCCACTCCCGGGAATGTCGAGGACACACGCGAACTGGCCAAGCGCCTCGGCAGGTTGGCCGGCGAGCTGGGTACGGCGGTACGCGAGCTGGAGCGGATCGAGTGCGGCGCCTGGAAAGGCAAGACCGCCATCGCCTTCACCGAGTACATAGGCGAGGACGTCACGCCTCTCATCCGCAAGAGCCACGAGTCCTTCGACAAGGCCTCCCGCGCCCTGCACCGTTGGGCGAACGAACTCCAGGACTTCCAGGACGAGGCGGACCGGCTGGAGAAATCGGCGGGCGAGAAGCTCGAAGCCAAGGGCCAGGCCAAGGAGGGCACTGAGGAATACGGCAAGGCCTCCGGCGACGTCAACGAGGTCACCAACAAGGTCCACGACCTCGAGGACCGCTACAAGCTGGCAGCCGGCAAGATCGGCAAGGAGCTGGACAAGGCCGCCGACATCGCCCCGGACGAGCCCGGCTTCTGGGACAAGCTCGGCAAGGGCATCGCGGACGCCTGGGACGCCACCGGCGACTGGCTGAAGGAACACGCCGATCTGATCAAGGAGATCGGTGATGTACTGAGTCTGGTGAGCGGCGCCTTGGGTCTTCTCGCGATCATCACCGCACCCTTTGAACCGGTCGGCGCCTTCTTCGCTGCTGCGGCGATGATCGCAAGCGGCGCGGCCCTCCTGACCCATGTGGTCGCCAAAGCAGCTGGCGCGGACGTCAGTTGGGCCGATATTGGGCTCGATGCCCTCGGCATCCTTCCTGGTGTCAAGGGCCTACTCGGCACCGCCGAACTCGCCAAGGGCACAAACGCCGCAGCACGCGCCGCGAAGCTCGGCGCAGGCTACGAAGGAGCCATGGAATCTAAGAAATTGTTCATCCTTTTCGGTCCGGTGAAGGAAGTCCCGGTGGTCAAGCTTGCCCAAGGCGGCAGCCGCATGAAGCTCGCCGTCGAGAGCGGGCTGCAGAATTTCCGCCAAGGCCAGTGGATGGGCACTCAGGGAGCGAACCTAATCGCCTCCAAACTGCCCTTCGTGAAGAGCGCCGAGGCAATCGCACCCATGGGAAATCTGGGTCGCGGCTTGGATGCCGCCATCAAGGCAGGTCTCGTCGGACACAAAGCAAACACCATCGCCACTGCGAACTGAGCACGTCCGTACGTTCGTGATCGCCGCGGAGTCTCAAGAAGAAGAGTCACAGTATGGACAGTGCCGAACAGCCCCAGGTGCTCAGTGTGGAAGGCATGGCCCTGCCACCCATGGCCATCCGCCTCCCCGAAGGCCTACACGCGATCGAGGTCTCACTGGACGAGGCCGAACGGACCGCAGCCGTGGAACAACTGGTCCGGGACATCTATCCACAAGGCGAGGTGCCCTTGTGGCAAGCCATGAGCGCCTTGTACAGCGCAAGTGCTCTGGAGATGTTGTCGGCCGGCGTCTCCTTCTTCGGCATCGGCCTCTACGACATCGAGGACGGCGGCGGCGTAGCACACTGTTCGCTGACTGTGGCGGTGTTCGAGTCCGGCGAAGCGGAACAGGACACCGTCGCTCACGGCATCTTCGCCCTTCTGAGCCCCGACCCCATGCGTGACGTGACATGGCTGGACCTGCCTTGTGGTCCCGCGGTTTCGGCGATCTCCTTCCGTAAGCTCGTGATCGACGGCCAGTACACGAAAAGCGGCAAGGACGAGGAGCTGTCGATGGGGCAGATGCAGGTGCACATCCCCTTCTCGACCGGCCCGTACACGGCCGTGGTCACCTTGGACACAGCCTCGGTCGAGCAGTGGGAGGAATTCACCCACGCCATGGCCGGGATCGTTGGTTCGTTGGAGTTTCCGATGGATGACTCAGAAAAGGTGACACTCTGATGGGATGGCACCCCGGGGCCGACGAGGAACCCCTCTTCCGGATCACCGTCACGTTCGCCACCGGCGTGGCACCCGCGGTGGCGGACAGCAGGTGGTTCCGCGACCCTCAACGCAACGACATCCAGGACGAGTTGGATGGCTGGCCCGCCGGGCCAGTGTTCACGCCGCATACGACGGGCGATCAGGCTGCTCGTCGCACCGGTCGCGGCCTCCTCGGCGCCGTCCAGGTCATCGCGAACCTCGTTGCCAATGTCGGCGGTGCCGCTGGTTCGCCCTTCGGCAGTGCTGCCGGTGGTGAAAAGCCCGAAGAACCCGAGAACGAGGTTCAAGATTTCCCGGTGATGTGGGCAGCTCCCCGCGCTCTCGCCCGTACCGTCCCTTGGCAGCTGGATCCTGGGCGACAGCCGGATGGCTACCGCACTGATCTTGTCCTGACCACTCGACGACTGCTGTTCCTCGGCGTCCGAGACACCAAAATCGACGAGGAGGAAGTGCTCGCCGAATTTCCTCGTGAGGCGATCTCGGGTGCTCAGAGAATGAAGTTCAGCAGGGTCAGCGCGGATGTGCGCATGACCTTCTCCGACCGATCCTGGGTCCGACTCTTCACTGGCAATTCGAATTGCGCCGATCGAATCGTCGGCATCCTCTCCGGGAACGATCAGGTCGTGCCCGAGAGCGTCCTTTCGGAAGGGCAGCGCCGACGGGTTAACCAATTTATGTCAGGCCATCGCGACGCAACACAAGGCCCGGTGTACATCAAGCTGAACAGTGGAATCGTCTTCGTGGAGACCTACGTTCCATCAAAGGCAGGAAAGGGTCTCGTCAATGCGGTCGGAATTCTGATGGACGAGGCAGGCGAGCCGGCGCAGCCGCGTCCAGGCGACCTGTAAGAGATCGACGCCTTCGCCCGCTGCCTCAGCCTCTCACCGACAGAAAACGGTGCGGCAGAGCGCCCAGTGGCCCCACCGCACCGTCTCGTGGCCGTCAGTCAGACGTCACTTACGAGCCGACTTCGCCAGCTCCTCATCGATCTGCTCGAACTTGTCCGCCGCGGTCGTCAGGTAGTCCCCCATCCCGTCCAGACCATCCAGCGTGTCCTTCGTGCCCCGCACGAACTCGTCGAAGTTCTCGTCGAAGGCCTTGGACGAGCTCTTCGTCACGTAGCCGGACTGGACGAGGTTGTTGATGTACTTCTTCAGCCCGTCGAGCTTCTCCTGGAGCTTTTCCTTCTCCTTGACGACGTGCTTCGCAGCGTCGCGCATGTCCTGATATGTGACATCAAGGTCCTTGGCCATGTGGCCGCTCCCATCAAAACGCCGCAGGGCCAACCCCCGTGGCTCCCTGTTTGCAGAGCGATCGGCAGCCGGGCCCGCCCTGGGTGCCCCGGAGGCAACCGTGGCAGCCGGTGTGATCGTCCGCTCTTGGTGCAGCAGCTTACGGGTGGGGCCTCAGGTGTCACATCCCCGGTTGTGAACAAGGCGTCGTGAAGACGTCACGAACTCGTGCACACCGACGTTGCCATCGGGAAGTTGCGGGAGGTTGTCGGAAGTTATCAACATCACCGCGCCTCGCCCCCGCCTCCCCGCTCCCCAGTTGTCACACCCACCCGATATCGTCGATTCCTGCCGTGGCCTGCGTTGCAGAAGCAGCCATGGGGGCCACAGTGGCCGTGGGGAGGACATAGCGTGCGCCTGACTCTGACCGTCGTCGACCCGTTCGGTGGCGGCACCGCCGATGTCGTGCTCGATGCCGATCCCGAGTCCAGCGTCGGGGACATCGCAGCAGAGCTGGCCAAGCAGGTCGGGGTCCACGGAGGCGCTCAGGTCATCCCGCTCGGGCAGCCCCAGCACCACATCCCCGCCAACAACGCCCCTCTCCTATACGTCGACGGGTATGGGGTCGATCCCTCCGCCACCGTCGTCAACTCCCCCCTCCGCGACGGCGCGGTCGTCTCCCTCCAGGACCCCGCCGGGTGCCTTCCCGGCGAACCCACCGGCCTCGTCGAGCTCCGTGTCGTGGGCGGGCCCGTCGCCGGGTTCGTGCACCGGCTCGGGGTCGGGCGGTACGACATCGGCAGCGGGCCGGCCTCGTACATCCGTATCGACGACCCCGAACTCGACGCCCGCGCCCTCACCTTGTCCGTCACCACCGACGGCACCTGCCAAGTCGCCGTCCACACCAAGGCCGAGAGCGACGACGACCCCGCGCCCGTCACTCTCGACGGCGAACCCATCAAGAAGGAAGAGGGCGAAAAGACCGACTGGCCCCTCGGCGCGCAGATCGCCGTCGGCAACACCCTTCTGGAGCTGGCGCGTTACTCGCCGCCCAACGCCGCCCTCAAGTGGTCCGACGACGGCATCGGCCTGGACTACAACCGGCCCCCGCGGCTCCGGCCACCGGACCGGCAGACCAAGTTCCGGCTGCCGTCGCCTCCCCGCGAGTACGAAGCCCGGCCGCTGCCCTGGCTGATGGCGCTCACGCCCCTCGTCGGCGCCATCGTCTCCGTGCTGATCTTCCAGCGCTGGTACTACCTGATCATGGCGGCCCTGAGCCCCCTCCTCCTCTTCGCCAACTACTTCAACGACAAGAAACACGGCCGCAAGTCCCACGCGAAGCAGGTCAAGGAGTACGAAGAGCAGAAGGAAAAGGTCGAGAAGGACGCCCAGGACGCCCTCGTCGCCGAGCGCACCGACCGGCGGCACGCCATTCCCGACCCCGCCACCGTCCTCTCCCTCGGCACCGGGCCCCGTACCCGCCTCTGGGAGCGGCGGCGGACGGACCGTGACCATCTCCTCATTCGCGTCGGCACCGGGCAGATGGATTCGGAGGTCGTCCTCGACGATCCCGAGCAGCTCGACCACAAGCGTCAGGTCACGTGGAAGATCGAGGACGCTCCGGTCGCGCTGTCGCTGCGGTCCCTCGGGGTCATCGGCATGGCCGGGCCCGGCGATTCCGCCCGGGCGATGGGGCGTTGGGCCGTCGCGCAGACCGCGGCCCTGCACAGCCCGATGGACGTCCAGTTCTACGTCCTGAGCGAGAACAGCGCGCAGGAGTCCTGGGACTGGACCCGGTGGCTGCCGCACGCCAAGCCCGGCTCCGGGCAGGACGTCAACGTCCTCATCGGCACCGACGCCGAGACCGTCGGCGCCCGCATCGGCGAGCTGACCCAGCTCCTCGACGCCCGCAAGAAGGCCGCCGAGCAGAACAAGGGGCAGGGCGTCGGGTTCAGCGACCCGGACATCGTCGTCGTATGGGACGGGTCGCGGCGGCTTCGCTCCCTTCCCGGTGTCGTCCGGATTCTGCGCGAGGGGCCCGCCGTCAACCTCTACGCCCTCTGCCTCGACGCCGAGGAGCGGTTCCTGCCGGGTGAGTGCCAGGCGTACGTCGTCGCCGAGCCGCCCGCGCAGGAGTACGACCACCTTCAGCAGGCCCAGACTCAGCAGCAGGTCGCCGGCGGCGGCTTCCCCGGTTTCCCCTCCTTCCAGGCCTGGCATCAGAACACCACCGAGGAACCCGGGCAGAGCGCAGTCCCCGACAAGCTGCGGCTGCGTGTCGAGGAGGCCGGCGTCGAGCGGATCAAGGACGTGCGGCCCGACTTCGTGTCGCCGGCGTGGTGTCTGCGGCTCGCCCGCGCCCTCTCCCCGCTCCGCGACATCAGCGGGGAGACCGAGGACTCGGCGCTCCCCTCCGCCTCGCGGCTGCTCGACGTCCTTCAGCTCGAACCGCCCACCAGCGATGCCATCGTGGCCCGTTGGCGGATGGGCGGACAGTCGACGATGGCCGTGATCGGTGAGTCGTACGACGGGCCCTTCGGCATCGACATCCGCAAGGACGGTCCGCACGGCCTCATCGCCGGTACCACCGGTTCGGGTAAGTCCGAGCTGCTCCAGACCATCGTGGCCGCGCTCGCCGTGGCGAACACGCCCGAGAACATGACGTTCGTGCTCGTCGACTACAAGGGCGGCGCGGCGTTCAAGGACTGTGTCCATCTCCCGCACACCGTCGGCATGGTGACCGACCTCGACGCCCATCTCGTCGAGCGGGCCCTGGAGTCCCTCGGCGCCGAGCTGCACCGCCGCGAGCACATCCTCGCCGCCGCCGACGCCAAGGACATCGAGGACTATCAGGATCTGGTGCGGCGCGATCCGTCCCATCCGCCCGTGCCCCGACTGCTCATCGTCATCGACGAGTTCGCGTCCATGGTCCGTGACCTGCCGGACTTCGTGACCGGTCTCGTCAACATCGCCCAGCGAGGGCGTTCCCTCGGTATCCATCTCCTCCTCGCCACGCAGCGGCCCTCCGGTGTCGTGTCCCCCGAGATCCGCGCCAACACCAACCTCCGTATCGCGCTGCGCGTGACCGACGGCGGCGAGTCGTCGGACGTCATCGACTCCCCCGAGGCCGGGCACATCAGCAAGAGCACGCCGGGTCGGGCGTATGTCCGGCTCGGGCATGCCTCGCTGGTGCCGTTCCAGTCGGGTCGGGTGGGTGGCCGGCGGCCCGGTGCCGCCGACCCTGCCGTGCTCATGCCGTGGGTGGGGCCGCTGTCCTGGGAGGATCTCGGGCGGGCCGCGCTGGTCAAGCCCAAGGCCGAGTCGCGTGAGGACGAGGAGATCACCGACCTCAAGGTCCTCGTCGACACCATCCGGGACGCCAACCGCTCGCTCGGCATCCCGCCGCAGCACAGCCCGTGGCTGCCGGCGCTCGACGAGCAGCTGCTGCTCGACGACATCCAGGTGCACGTCTTCGCCGGCGGACCGGGCAAGCTGGCGCCCGCGCCGTACGGTGTCGAGGACCTGCCGGCCCTCCAGGCCCGCCGCCCGGTCGTGGTCGACTTCGCCTCCTTCGGGCATCTGATGATCGGCGGTGCGCCGCGCAGCGGCCGTTCGCAGGTGCTGCGCACGCTCGCGGGCTCGATCGCGCGGACGCACTCCGTCGCCGACGTGCACATGTACGGCATCGACTGCGGCAACGGCGCGCTCAACGCGCTGACCCGGCTGCCGCACGTCGGCGCGGTCGTCGGCCGTAACCAGACCGAGCGGGTCGTACGGCTCGTCAACCGCCTCAAGGGCGAGATGGACCGCCGCCAGAACCTCCTGGCCGACAAGGGATTCGCGGACATCGGGGAGCAGCGCGCCTCGGTCACCGAGGACGAGCGGCTGCCGCACATCGTGGTGCTCCTGGACCGCTGGGAGGGCTGGGTGCCCACGCTCGGCGAGGTCGACCACGGCTCGCTGACCGACGAGTTGCAGACGATGATGCGCGAGGGCGCCTCGGTCGGCATCCACCTCGTCCTCACCGGTGACCGCACCCTCCTGGTGGGCCGGATCGCGACGCTCACCGAGGACAAGTACGGTCTGCGGCTCGCCGACCGCAGCGACTTCTCGGCGCTCGGCATCCCGGCCCGCAAGGTGCCGGAGGAGATTCCGCCGGGCCGCGGTTTCCGCAACGAGTTCGGTACGGAGACGCAGTTCGCGCTGCTCTCCGAGGACACCACCGGTCAGGGGCAGGCAGCCGCCCTGGCGGCGATCGGCGAGGCGGCGGCCGCGCGCGACGCGGCCGTCCCCCGCTCGCACCGCCCCTTCCGTGTCGACAGCCTGCCGAGCCGGGTCTCCTTCCCGGAGGCCTGGGAGATGCGCGACCCGGACGCGTCCCGCGCCCGGCTGTGGGGTCTGGTCGGCATCGGCGGCGACGAGATCGTGGGCTTCGGCCCGGACCTGTCGCAGGGCGTCCCGACGTTCGTGGTCGCGGGCCCCGCCAAGTCCGGCCGCTCGACGGTGCTGATGAACTTCGCGCAGTCGTACCTGACGCAGGGCGTACGCCTGGTCATCGCGGCCCCCCGTCAGTCCCCGCTCCGTCAACTCGACGGCACGGAAGGCGTCTTGAAGGTCTTCACCGGTGACGACATCGACGAGGACGAGTTCGAGGAGCTGATGGACGAGGCGAGCCCGGAGGAGCCGATCGTCGTCCTCGTCGACGACGGCGAGATCCTGGAGGACTGCGACGCCGCGAGCCAGTTCAAGAAGCTCGTCTCGCGCGGCGCCGAGCGCGGCCTCGCCATGGTCATCGCCGGTGACGAGGAGGACGTCTGCTCCGGCTTCTCCGGCTGGCAGGTCGACGCCAAGAAGGCCCGCCGCGGCATCCTCCTCTCCCCCCAGGAGACCTCCTCCGGCGACCTCATCGGCGTCCGCCTCAACCGCGGCCTGGTCGGCGGCCAGATCACCCCGGGCAAGGGCATGCTGCATCTCGGCGACGGGGAGCTGCGGACGGTTGTGGTGCCGGGGTGAGTCGCAAGGCCGCCCGGCCCTCACTCCGGTACGAGCACGGCAGGGAGCGGCCCCCTTCCCCCCAGCAGCGGGAGAAGCCGGAGCGGTCCCGGGAGCCGCGGGAACGGCCGGGGCTGGTGGCCCTGGTCGGGGTGCCGGTGTCACCCCAGGGGTGCTCATGGCCGCCGCAGCGGCGGCGTTCATCGCCCCGCTGACGCGCGGGAGGCGCGCCGGCAGCAAGCCGCGTTCGGTGGCCTGGGCCGCCGCCTCGCTGCCCGGCCTGGCGGCGCTGGGCGCGCTGCTGCCGCTGTACCTGGCGAGCATGCGCCCCAAGCCCCGCCGCAGGAGCCACGGCTGCTACGGCGAGGGCCACCCCTGCTGGGTGCACGAGCAGTATCCGTACGCCTGGCTCGTCGGCCTCGTCGCGTTCGCCGCCGTAGGTCTCGCCCTGCTCTTCACGATCGGCCTCCGCGCCCACCGGCGCCGCAAGTCCCCCGACCCCGCCCCTACTTGACCTTCGACAACCGCGCCTCGGGTTTCCCCTCCGCCTCGCTCTCCGAGACGTACGTCAGGTCGTCGCCGACCGGGGTCAACCGGACCGTGTGGGCGGCCGGGTTGCAGCCCTCGTGGTTGGTCTTCGCGCCGACGGACGTCGCGATGAGCTCGGTCTTCGTGACCTGCTTCAGGGTCAGTACGTCGTTGCAGACACCGCCGAGGATGTCGGTCTGCTTGAGCTTGCCCAGCTGCTCGCCCACGGTCGCCTCCTTGACGGTCAGCCGGAAGGTGCCCATCGGGATGCCGGAGCCGGTGGCCTGCCCCTCCCAGGTGCCGAGGTAGCGGGCGGGGACGACCCCGGGGGCCGTGGCACTCGCTTCGGCGCCGGCGCTCGGCGCCGAACTCGACGTCGGCTGCGGCGAGTACGCGTCGGAGCTGCCGGCGCTGGTGTCCTTGTCGTCGTCGGGCAGCAGGTCGAACACGAACACCGACCCCACCGTCACCGCCGCCAGCGCACCGGCGACCGCGAGCGCCACCGTGCAGCTGAGCCGCCGACCGCGCCCGTCCGCCCCCGGCACGGAGGTGGCCGCCACGGAGACGGAGAGCTTTCCAGGCGCGTGAGGCGTGTCAGACGCGTCAGACGTGCCGGAGACCCCCGGCACCGCGTCACGCGGCTCAGGAAGCACCGGCACGGCAGGCGCGCCCGCCGGCATCACCGGCGGCGGCCCGAACTCCCCCACCGTAGGCAGCACCGCAGGCATCCCGAGCGAGGGACTGCTGAACCCCACCACCCCCGAGGCCGCGGCCTCCGGAGCCCCCGAAGTCCCCCCGGCCACCTCCAGGTTCAGCAACTGCACAGCACTGCGACTCACCCGCTCCACCAACGCACCCGGCAGCCATCCACCCGCCACCAGCCGAGCCGCCCCCTGCGGAGCGAGCCGCCGTGCCACCTCCCCCGGGCTCGGCCGCGCCCCCGGCTCCTTGGCCAGGCACTCGGCGACCAGCTCCCGCACATCACCGCGGAGCGCCCCGAGTTCGGGCTCCTCGTGGACGACCTTGTAGAGCAGCGCGGCCGAGGAGTCCCCGGGGAACGGCGAGGCCCCGTTCGCCGCATACGCCAGCACCGCCCCGAGCGAGAAGACGTCCGCAGCTCCCGAGACGCCCTTGCCCAGGATCTGCTCCGGCGACATGTATCCGGGCGAGCCGATGGAGACACCGGTCGACGTCAGCGAGGCCGTGCCGTCCGTGGCGCGCGCGATGCCGAAGTCGATGAGCAGCGGTCCGTCCAGGGTCAGGAGCACGTTGGACGGCTTCACGTCCCGGTGGACGAGACCGAGTTCATGTACGGCCGTCAGCGCCTCCGCGAGCCCCGCCCCCAGCGCCCGTACCGAGTGCGCGGGCAGCGGGCCGTCGTCGGCGACCGCCGACGTCAGCGACGGGCCCGCCGCGTACGCCGTGGCCACCCACGGCACCGCCGCGTCCGGGTCGGCGTCCAGCACCGGGGCGGTCCAGGCTCCGCCCACCCGCCGCGCCGCCTCGACCTCGCGCCGGAAGCGGGCGCGGAACTCCTCGTCGAGCGCGAAGTGCGGGTGCACGATCTTGACGGCGACCGTACGGCCCCCGGCGCTGCGCCCCAGATAGACCCGGCCCATGCCGCCGGAGCCGAGCCGGCCGAGCAGCCGGTAGGGCCCGACGGAGGTCGGCTCGTCGACTCCGAGCGGCTGCATGGCGTCACCCCTCCCCCGTATGGCCGTCGGGACCCCGTACGACGCGGTCGGGATCCCGTAAAGCTCAGATGCAGGTTACGGCTGAAGCAGTTCCACCTTCACGTCCGCCGCGAATCCCGTCGTCGGCCCCACCCGGCGGGCGAACTCCGCGACCGCCTCCAGCTGCGGGCCGCCGAAGCGGAAGTCGAGGGTGGTGAAGTACTTCTCCAGGACCCGCTCGTCGTAGTCCTCCCAGCGGGCGGCCTGTTCGGCGACCTTGCCGACCTCTTCGAGGGAGAGGTTGCGGGAGGCGAGGAAGGCCTCGTGGACCTTGCGGGTGATGAAGGGCTCGCGCTCCAGGTAGTCCCGGCGGGCCGCCCACACCGCGAAGACGAACGGCAGCCCCGTCCACTCCTTCCACAGCGAGCCGAGGTCGTGGACCTCCAGGCCGTACTTCGGGCCGTCGAGCAGGTTGGCCCGCAGCGCCGCGTCGCCGATGAGGACGGCGGCCTCCGCCTCCTGCATCATCAGGCTGAGGTCGGGCGGGCAGGTGTAGTAGTCGGGCTGAACGCCGTACCGCTCGGACAGCAGGAGCTGGGCGAGGCGGACGGACGTGCGGGAGGTCGAGCCGAGGGCCACGCGGGCGCCGTCGAGCTCGTCCAGCGGGACCTGCGAGACGATCACGCAGGACATCACCGGACCGTCGCACCCGACCGCGATGTCGGGGAAGGCGACCAGGTCGTCGGCGTTGCGCAGGAACTCGACGAGGGTGATGGGAGCGATGTCGAGATCACCCTGCACCAGCATCTCGCTGAGCTTCTCCGGGGTGTCCTTCGTGAGCTCGAAGTCGAGGAGCGTGCCTGTTCTCGCCAGCCCCCAGTACAGGGGCAGACAGTTCAGGAACTGGATGTGGCCGACGCGCGGCCGGGTGCGGTAATTGTCCACATCGCGAGGCTAGACCCTGGGGTCTGACGTACGATGGCCACCCCCGCCGTCAACCCGACACGAGCGAGATCAAACATTCGGGTGACGTGATCTTGGCCTCTATTGCTTTCGGCTGCCCACATGCTAGGCTCGCCGCAAGTTGCAGTTTGGTTTCCCTTGCAGTACAGAGCCTGCGGAGCATGTAACCGCGGGCTCTAGTCGTTTTCAGACGTATGCAGTTGTGCAGCACTGTTTTCACAATCGCAGGTTCTGGAGCAGGGCAACCCTTTGGGCCCAAGGAGGGCTTATGGCTACCGGAACCGTGAAGTGGTTCAACGCCGAAAAGGGCTTTGGCTTCATTGCCCAGGAGGGCGGCGGCCCGGACGTCTTCGTCCACTACTCCGCCATCAACGCGAGCGGCTTCCGTTCGCTGGAGGAGAACCAGCAGGTCTCCTTCGACGTGACCCAGGGCCCGAAGGGCCCGCAGGCGGAGAACGTCACCCCCGTCTGAGACTTCATTTTGAGTCTCTGATCCGGACCTGAGAGCAGTACCCAAGGAGCCCCGCGCCGCAAGGCGACGGGGCTCCTGCCTTTTCTCCTGTGCGGTCACATGTGCTGCATGACCAGCACGAACGTCGTCCCGGGGGCGAGCGCCTCGTACGAGTGCGGCACATCCCCGCGATACGTCATGTAGTCCCCGGCATCCAGCTCCACCGTCTCCGCCGCCGGGCCGGCCCTGAGCCGCCCCGTGCTCACGATCAGATGCTCCACGCTGCCCGGAATGTGCGGCTCCGACTCCCGTACGGTCCCCGGCTCGGCCCGCAGGTGGTAGATGTCCCGCCGCGCCCCGGGCGGGCTGGCGGACAGCAGCGTGGCCGCGTACTCGGCCTTCTCGGACGCCACCGTCGGCCCCTGCCCTGCCCTGATCACCTGTACGGACGGCACCGGCGGCTCCACCAGCGCGCTGAACGGCACGCCCAGCGCCACCCCCAGCGCCCACAGCGTCTCGACGCTCGGATTCCCGCCACCGGCCTCCAGCTGGGACAGCGTGGACTTCGCGATGCCGGCCCGCTTGGCCAGCTCCGAGAGCGACAGCCCGGTACGCGCGCGCTCGCGCCGCAACGAGGCGGCGATCCACTCCAACGGAAGACGGCTCTCGGCCATGTTCGTTCGCTCCATCGGTACGACTGTTCGCCTTGACGAACAGAACCTTTCATGTTCATTGTAGAGAACATGCGTACGGCAGAGCGAACATCTCATCTGGACCTGGTGCGGGACGCCTCTCTGGTCTGGCTGGCCAGCGGTGTCGTCGGCGTCTCCTTCGGCGCGATCGCCGTCGCCGGAGGCCTGCCGGTCTGGGTGCCGGTGGTGATGTCCCTGGTCGTCTACGCCGGCTCCGCGCAGTTCAGCGCGGTCGGCGTCCTGCTGGCGGGCGGTGGCCCGCTCGCCGCCGCGACCACCGGCCTGCTCCTGAACACCCGCACGGCCGCGTACAGCCTCGCCGTCGCGGAGACCCTCGGGCAGGGGCGGGTGGCTCGCTTGCTCGGGGCCCACCTCGTCACCGACGAGACGGTCGCCTTCGCCCTGGCCCAGCCCGATCCGGTACGACGCCGAACGGCGTTCTGGGTCTCCGGGCTCGGCCTGTACGCCGTCTGGAACACCGGCGTCCTGATCGGCGCCCTCGCCGGGGACGCGATCGGCGACACGGCCCGCTACGGCCTGGACGCGGCCTTCCCGGCGGTACTGGTGGCACTGGTCCTTCCGCCGCTACGCCAGGACGCTCCCGTACGACGATCAGCCCTGCTCGGCGCATGCCTGGCCCTCGCCCTCACGCCGGTCGCCCCGGCGGGCGTGCCGGTCCTGCTGGCACTGGCCGGCCTCCTGGCCTTCGGAAAGGGGCGTACGGCATGAGCGCGACGGTCGCCATGATCCTGGCGCTGGCGGTGGGAACGTACGCCTTCCGGCTGGTCGGCCCCGCACTGCACGGCCGCATCGAACTCCCCGCCCGCATCCAGGAATTGCTCTCGGCGTCCGCGATCGTCCTCCTGACCGCACTCCTCGCGACCGGCGCGCTGACGGAGGACGGCGGCTTCGCGGGGTGGGCGCGGCCGACCGGGGTCCTGGTCGGGGCGGTACTGGCGTGGCGCAAGGCACCGTTCGTGGTCGTGGTGCTCGGGGCGGCGGGGACGGCGGCGGTGCTGCGGGCGGTGGGGGTGGCGTAGGGCCAGGAACGGAGGGGAGTGTCAGTGGGGGCTTGTAGGGTCGCGCGCCATGACCGACTCCGATTTCCTGACCCGCGACTTCCTGACCAGGACCCGGGTGTTCTACGACGCCATCGCCGAGGACTATGCCGAGCGGTTCCGTGACTCCTTGGCGCAGACGCCGGTGGAGCGGGCGACGTTCGGCCTGTTCGCCGAACTCGTGGGGCGCGGCGGGGCGGTGGCCGATCTCGGCTGCGGGCCGGGACGGGTCACCGGCCTCCTGGCCTCCCTCGGGCTCGATGTGTTCGGGCTCGACCTCTCGTCGTCGATGCTCGAGATCGCACGGCGGGAGAATCCGGATCTGCTCTTCGTGCAGGGGTCCATGCTGGAGCTGGACGTGGCGGACGGTTCACTCGCGGGGGCGGTTTCCTGGTACTCGTCCATTCACACCCCTGTGGACGAACTGCCTTCTCTCTTCCGCGAGTTCCGGCGCGTACTGGCACCGGGCGGCCATCTGCTCCTCGGCTTCCAGGTCGGCGACGAGCCCAAGCGCCACGACCGGCCCTGGGGCCATGACGTCGTCCTCGACTTCCAGCGCCGGCAGCCCGGGATGATCGGTGGGCTGCTGGAGACCGCCGGGTTCGAGCTCGTGTCGCAGACGGTACGGGCGCCCCAGAACGAGGAGCAGGTGGCGCAGGCGTTCCTGATCGCCCGCGCGTAAAGCTCAGAGGGTCCCCGCGATGTCCTTCGCCGCGATGTACCCGAACGTCATCGCCGGTCCGATCGTCGAGCCCGCGCCCGCGTAGCTGTGGCCCATGACGGCGGCGCTGGCGTTTCCGGCGGCGTACAGGCCGGGGATGGCCGTGCCGTCGTCGCGCAGGACGCGGGCGCGGGCGTCGGTGACGAGGCCGCCCTTGGTGCCGAGGTCGCCGGGGACGATGCGGAAGGCGTAGTACGGGGGCAGCCAGAGGGGGGCCAGGCAGGAGTTGGGGAGGACCGAGGGGTCCGTGTAGTAGTGGTCGTAGGCGCTGTCGCCGCGGTGGAAGTCGGGGTCCTTGCCTTGCAGGGCCTGGGAGTTGAACCGGGAGATCGTCGAGCGGAGAGCCGCGGGCGCGACGCCGATCGAGGTGGCGAGGGCGTCGACCGTCCACGCCTTGTGGGCGGCCCCCGAGCTGTACCAGTCGTCGGGGAAGGTGAACGTCGGACTGACGTCCTTGAAGAGGTACCGGTTGCGGTAGTTCTGGTCGACGATCAGCCAGGCCGGGATGTCGGGGGCGGTCGGATTCCGGTCGTACATGACATGGACGACGTCGCTGTAGGGGGCGGCCTCGTTCACGAAGCGTCCGCCGGCCGCGTTGACCATCAGCCCGCCTGGGAGGGTGCGTTCGGCGAGGCAGAAGTAGGGCTGGTCGGGGAGCGGGATCGCGGGCCCCCACCAGGCGTCGTCCATCAGCCCGAGCGCGGCCCCGACCCGCTGCCCGGCGCGGATGCCGTCCCCGGTGTTCTCCTTGGCGCCCACGGTCCAGTCGGTCCCGATGGGCTGCCGCTGGTACTGCGTCCGCATGGCGAGGTTGTGCTCGAAGCCGCCGGAGCCGACGACGACGGCGCGCCGGGCGCGGTAGAGACCGGTGGGGGTGACGGCACCGGTGACGGTCCCGCTCTCGACGAGGAGGTCGGTGAGCGGGGTGTTGAGCCGGACCGGCACCCCGGCGTCCATCAGCCCCTTCCTGAGCCCGCCCGCGAGCGACTGCCCCATGGTGAGCGGCGCCTGCCCGAGGGTGAGGGCCTTCGTCCCGCGCGCCAGACACTCGGTGGCGACGGCGAGCCCCTTGATGCTCACGGCGGCGAGGGTGAGCCACTTGTAGTCGGCGGAGAACACCACCATGCCGGTCGGGACCGCCATGTACGACGGGTTCAGATGGGCGAGTTCGGCGCCGAGGATGTGGCCGTCCAGGTAGTCGGGCTCGATGGAACGCCCGTTGGGGAGGCCGCCCGGCAGCTCGGGGTAGTAGTCGCTGTACCCCTCCATCCACCGGAACCGCAGCGGGCTGTTGGCCATGACGAAGGAGATCATGGCGGGGCCGTGGGCGAGGAAGGCCTGTTGCCGGGCGACGGGGACGTCGGGGCCGACGACGGCGGCGAGGTAGGCGGCGGCCTTGGCGGGGGTGTCCGGGACGCCTGCGGCAAGCAGCACAGGGTTGTTGGGAATCCAGATCCCGGCACCGGAACGGGCGGCGGACCCGCCGAAGGTGGGCGCCTTCTCCAGCACGACGACGCTCAGCCCCTGCTTGGCGGCGGTGAGCGCGGCGGTCATCCCGGCCGCGCCGGAGCCGATGACGACGACGTCGTAGGTGCCGAGGAGGGGGAGGTCGGCGGCGCGCGCTGTCTGTGGGGCGACGGCGGCGACGGCGAGTCCGGCGGCCACCGAGGTGCCGAGTACCTGTCTGCGAGTCGGTCTTGCGGCGTCCGGGCTGCCCGTCATGGGTCCGTCCCCCTGTCTGATACTCCGTCAGATTCCGTGCCGGAAAGGGGAATGTGGCGCGGGGATGTTGTGAAGTCAAGGGCCGGGCCGGAGGGCCGTGCAGTCCTCCCAAGCCGCTCGGCTCAGCAGCGGGCGGAAGCGGGTGAAGAGCGCGAGGAGGGCGGGGCCGTGGCGGTCACGGAAGGCCGGGCCTCGGCGACGAGGTCGAGTTCGTTGGCGGCGGTGAGCTCGGCGAAGTCCTGGCGGTGGGCCGGGGCGGGGGTGTGGGTGCGGCCGGTGAAGCGGTCGCGGAACGGGGCGGTGGGGGTGGTGAGGGTCGGGTAGGACGTCGCGCGGTCGCAGCAGGCGTAGAGGTGGACGATCGCCTCCGCCTCTTCACCGATCGCTTCCCTGAGTTCGGGGCGGCGGTCGAGCGGGAGCAGGGGGTGGGGGAAGCCGTCGGTGCCGTAGAAGGCGTGGCAGAGGCCGGCGAGTTGAAGGGTGGGGCGGGCGTTCCAGGTGGCGAGGCGGGCGCGGACGCGGTGGAGATGGGTGAGGAGGGTGCCGCCGGGGTGGGGGGTGTGCTCGGCGCCCAACTCCCGCAGGAGTGCGTCGGCTTGGGCAAAGGGGTCGTAGGCCATGAGGTGTCCTCTGCATGGGTGGGTCGGCACCCGCTCCGTCCCGGGTGGAGCGGGTTGCCGCCCGTTGGGCCCTGAAGAGATCGTCGTACGGGCCGAGAGTGCAGTCAATCCTTGGGATTTATGGGAGGAACCCAAGTGTTAGCTTGGGTTCATGACCCTCGATGACCTGCGGGTGTTCGTGGCGGTGTGCCGGGCCGGGAGCCTGAGCGCGGTGGCCCGGGAGCTCGGGTGCACGCAGTCCGCGGTGAGCCAGCACGTGAAGCGGCTGGAACGGGAGACGGGCGTCGCACTGGTGGAACGGCAGCCGCGGGGCGTCGTGCCGACGCAGGCGGGCCGGGTGCTGGAGGCGGCGGCCTCCGAGGGAATCTCCGGACTCGACCTCGCCGTACGGCAGTTGCGGGACCTGGTCGACGGGGCGAGCGGGTACGTGCGGGTGGCGACGGGCGCGACGACGGTACGGCACTTCATGGGGGACGCGGTCGTGGAGTTCCGGCGCCGCCATCCGCGCGTGAACCTGGAGTTCCGGACGGTGAGTTCGGGCCGCGGCAGCTTCGACGCGCTCGCGGACGGTTCACTGGACCTGGCGTGGATCACGCTCGGCCGACCGGTACGGGGAATCGAGCAGCGGTCGGTGGCGGAGCTGCCGTGGGTGCTGGCGGTACGGGCCGACGATCCGCTGGCGGAACGGGAGCGGTTGGGGATCGCCGAGTTGGCGGACGTACGGCTGATCCGGCTGCCGCCCAACTCGGCATCGGCCGCACAACTGGAGCAGTCATGCGCCGAGTTGGGTGTGCAACTCGCCTACGACACCAACGTGGCCGACTGGGACACGGCCTTGCTGCTCGCCGAGTTGGGGGTGGGGCGGGCCGTCGTACCGGAGCTGTCCGGGCTGGCGGCGACGGGGGACGATCTTCGACTGATCCCGGTGCCGGAGCTGCGCCCGTTGCCGGTGGGGTGGGCGGTACGGCGGTGGGACGCGCTCAGTCCGCCGGCGCGGGCGTTCGCGGACACGGTGGAGAAGTTCCGGCGGACACCCGGGCGTTAGCGGGCGGCGGCGTGGACTGCGGCTCCTTGATGGAGATTTCCGCCCACACCGTCTTGCCGACGGTCCGCTCGGTGACACCCCACGCCCGCGCGAGCAGCGATACGAGGATGAGGCCGCGGCCGTTGTCGGCGTCCGGGTCGGTGACGTAACGGAGTCGGCGGTCGTGGCGGGCGTCGCTCACCTCGATACGGACCGTGTCCTCGGGCATGAGTCTCAGCCGGAGTTCGAAGTCACGGCCGGGGACTCTGCCGTGGGTGACGGCGTTGACGGCGAACTCGGCGACGATCTGCTGGGCGGTGTGGTTGACCTCGCTGTCGTAGGGGTGACCCCAGGTGTCCAGCTGCTGTGCGGTGAGACGTCGGGCGAGGCGGGCACCGCGGGGCGTCGCGCTGAGGCGGGTGGAGATTTCGGTGTTCACGTGACTGAGCGTGGTGGGTCGTCTTTACGCTGACCAGGTGCGACCCGGCGACGCTGGGTAGTTGTACGGGTGCGGTGGGTTGTGTGTACGGGTTGTCGGGTGGGAGGGGTGAGACGGGTGAGCGAGAGGCGACCTGAGACGCCGGCGGAGGCGGAGGGGACGGCTGGGCTCTTCGTCGCGCTGGGCAAGATGCTGAGGTTCCTGCGGGAGCGGAAGGGGCTGACGCAGAAGGAGTTCGGGGAGGTGGTGGGGTACGGGCCGGATGCGATCTCGGCGATGGAGCGGGGGGTGCGGACGCTTCGGCCGGAGGTGCTCATCAAGGCGGATGACGTGCTGGATGCCGGTGGGTTGTTGCGGGAGGTGATTCCGGAGGTCGAGGCTGCGATGACGAAGGTTCGGACTCGGCATCCGGAGTGGTATCGGGATTATGCGGGGTTGGAGGCGGAGGCGGTTGAGCTGCACTTCTATGCCAACCATGGCGTGCCGGGCCTGTTGCAGACCGACGCCTACGCACGGGCGGTGTTCACGAGGCGGCGGCCGTTCTTGGACGAGGAGACGATCGAGAGGCGTGTCGCGGACCGGCTCTCACGGCAGCAGGTCTTCGAGCGTCGGCCCGCGCCGATCGTGAGTTACGTCCTCGAAGAGATCGTGCTGGACCGGCCGATCGGTGGGCGGCGTGTGCACGCGGATCAGCTTCGGCGGCTGTTGAGCGTGGGGCAGATGCAGAACCTCGAAATCCAGGTGATGCCGTCCCAGGTGGAGGAACACCCCAACATGGACGGCGCGTTCAACCTACTGACACCCCGGGGGCACGGGCAGGTGGCCTACACGGAGGTCCAGGGCTATCCCCGGTTGATCACCGACTCGGAGGAAGTCCGCAGGATCGTAGACCGCTATGGGATCATGCGGGCCATGGCACTCTCCCCCGCGGAGTCCCGGAAGTTGATCGAGCAGAAGCTGGAGGAGCTATGACCAACGAGCAGCTCACCTGGTTCAAGTCCAGCTACAGCGGCGGCGAGGGCGGCGAATGCCTGGAGGTCGCTGTCAGCTCCGGCACCGTTTACCTTCGCGACTCCAAGCAGCTCACCGGCCCGCGCCTTGCCGTCTCCCCCACGACCTGGTCTGCGTTCCTCTCAGGGGAGCTGATCGGCGAGCGGGGCTAGCGCCTCCGCCGCCGCCAGCATGCGGGCGGCCTCCGTGCGTACGTCTTCGTCCTCGTCCACCTCGGCACGTTCCCTTAGCAGCGGGACCGTCGCCGGGTGGGCGGGCCAGCCGAAGGTCAGGGACTGGAGGGCGGCGATGCGCGGCCAGGGGTGGGGGTCGGCGACGGCCCGGTCCCGGAGGAACGCTGCGCCGGTCTCGTCCGTCTCGTGCACGGCCCACCATTGCAGGACGTCGGCTCGGATCCTGGCGTCGGGGTCATCCACGGCCCGCGCCTGGAGGATCTCGCGGGTCGTGTCGTCGTCTCCCGACGTCGTGACCAACAGCGCCAGGGCCACCTCTCGCACCGAAGGGTGAGGGTCTTCGGCCACCCGGTTGCGGATCAGGGCGCGGATGTCGACGTCGCCTCGGTAGTACCTCGTCGCACGCAGTGCCTCCGCCCGGATGCCCTCTTCCGCGGCGTTCACCAGCCGCTCGAATGTCAGCTCCCAAGTGGTGGCCTCGTGGCTTCGGTATCCACACAGGGAGGTCAAGGCGGACTCGCGCACCTCCGGCCCAGGGTCATGCAGAAGATGCCTGCGGACGAGCTGCCAGGTCTCCCCTCTGTGTCTCCCCAGCTTCACGAGCCCGCTGAGCGCCGAGGCTCGAACCTGACTGCTGGCATCCTCGGCTAGCGGCTCGCGCAAGAACTCCCAGGTGGCAGGGTGAAAGCCCGTCGTCTGCGCCAGCACCGTGCATGCCGCCGACCGGACCTGTGGGTGCGGATCATCGAGTGCCCGCTGACGGAGGAAATCCCACGTATCGGCGTCATCGCGGCCGAGCGTACGCAAGGCGTACAGGGCCTCGGTTCGGACGAACGAGTCGCCGTCCTCGACGGCGGCTCTGCGAGCGAACTGCCAGTCGCCCAACTGTTCAACCAGCGCCAGCATGGCCCTGCATCGGACGATCTCGCCCGGATCGTCGGTGGCCCGGCCGCGCACCAATGCTTCGATGTCATCGTCGTCGAGGAGGCTCTCCAGACCGGCGACCGCACGCCACCGGATAGTTTCCTTGGGTTCCTCAACGACCAGCCGACACAGCAGTGCCCTGACCGCCGGGTCCTGAATCCGGTACTCGGCGAGCAGTTCCACCGCTTCAATTCGGCTCTCCAGATCACCGTCGGAACGGACGCATTCGAGGATGGGCTCCCAAAGGGCCTCAGCGTCATCCCGCAGCGACAGCGCAAAGGCACGCACGACCAGTGCGGGGTCCTCGGTGGACCGGTTCCTGATGAGTTCGCCGGTGTCGGCCGCGTCGAGCCCAGACAGAAGCTTCAGCGCCGATCTACGCACGTACTTGTCGGGTTCAGCCACCGCTGCCTCTCGGAGCAGGCCCCGGACGTCCCGCTCCACACCCCAGCGCGCCGCCAGCATCTCCAGCAAGGCTCTGCGGGCCGGCGCCACATCGGCAAGCACAGCCATCACCTGCGGCAATGCCGGTGCTTGATAGAGGGCGGCTGCGAGCTCGCCGGGCTGTGGCATGGCCCTGAACTGGCCGCGCAGGTGGAACCAGCGCAGGAGTCTGGGCCGGCCAGTCCAGTGCGGCGGAAATGCCCTGAACGCGGCGGCGATGTCCTCGTACCCGGTGAACAGGCCGACCCTCGAATCAGCCGCCTCCAAGCCCATGATGATCGCGTCCACCGCGGCCCTGCTCTGCGTCGCCAGCGCTCCGATCCTGCGGACCTCGGCCAGGGCTCGCACCGCCAAAGCCAGCAGCCCGCCCTTCCAGAGAGACCCCACCCGCCGCCGATACAGCTCCAACAACCGATCAACCGCCGCCCCCGCCTCCCGCTCCCCCAACTGCCCGACCACCAGCAGCAACACCTCATGCCACGCCGGATCCTCCGCATGCCCCGCGAAGATCTCCTCGATGAACTCCTCCGGCGTCCACTCGCGCTCTCGCGCGTACCGATGGTCGATGTCCACGGCCGCCAGGTACTCCAGGAAAGCCCGGTGGACAAAACCGTACACCCCGCCCCCGTAGTGGCTCAGGATGAAGTTGCGATCGCGAAACTGCCGCACCATCACCCGCGCCGCCGAAACCGCCTGCGCCAAAGGGAGTTCGTACTGCTCCCTCAAGTAATCCCGGAACGTCTCCAGCAGCACGTCCTGATGGATGTGGTTGCCCGCGATACCGCCCTCGCCCTCCTGCATCCGCCGCGCGACCAGGCGCAGCAGCTCATGCCGATCCTCATCACCCAGGTACGACAGAGCCTCGACGTCATCCGGGGCTCGCAGGTGCTTGGCGTGCTCGTCCCAGTGAGCCACCAAAACCGCGACAGCGTGCCGGTAGACACCCAGCCGGTCGCGGGGCAGTTCCCGGCGTCGGCCGACGATGGCAAGGATCGTCAACAGAAGCGGATTTCCAGCGAGTTCGGCGACAGAACGGGATTGGCCCACAGCATCCGTCAGCCGTCGACACAAGCGACCGGCGCGTTCCTCATCGTGCGGGTACGAGGTCGCGTACCACCGGCGCGCGAAGCACTCGATCTGCCGCGCGCTCAGGTCCTGGACCATGTGGTGGGAGAACCCGGCGTGTTCCAGCACGCCTCGCCGATAGCCGATGACGCGCGAGGTCACGATCACGCGGACGCCACCCGTACCGCCGTACCGGCCCGCGAAGTCCGCGATGCGGTGGCTGACCTGTTCCCGGGCAGCGGGGTCGAAGAGTTCGTCCAGGCCGTCGAAGACGACCACGGCCCGCCCCTCGGTCAGGAGCCGTTCCACGACCGCCGGGGGCGGAGCCATGCCCTTCGTGCCGTGCAGGTAGGCGAGGAAGTCCTCGAACGTCCGCTCCCGCCACTCGCCCACTGCGTACTCGCGGAGCTCGACGACGAGGGGTACGCGGCCGGCGAGCGGTGCCAGCGGGGCGCCCGCCTCCATCACCTCCCGCGTGAGGGTGAGCGCAAGGTGCCGGGCCAGCGTCGACTTGCCCGCGCCCGGGTCACCGAGCAGGACGAGGCGGCTCTCGGCGGGGTCGGCGAGGACGTCCAGGGCGTCGCGTGCCGGGCGTTCCGCGTACGCCTGCCGAGCCCGCTCCAGCGCTTCCCTCTCCAGCCCGGGCGCCAGACTCGACGGCCACTCCCCCGCATCCACCAACCGCTGCCGAATGTCCCGCGGCAGCTCCACCGGCGGCGGGTCGGCCCGCACAGTGGGGGCCACGAACACCTCGTCCAGCCCGACCGGCGGATGCTCCCCCTCCTCCGTGGGGATCAGCACCTCCAGGTCAAGCCGCCCGTAGGTCTCGCGGATGCGCCCCGCGTAGCGCCGTAACGCCTCGTCGATCTCCGCGTCCGTGAGGTCCGCCGGCTCCGGTGCCTGCTGCACGTACCGGTTCTCGATGATCGTCGCGCTGCTGTGGTCACCGGTCACCACGACCTTGGCATCGCCCCCGATCCCGACCGCCCGCACTCCACCCGCCGTGACCTGCTCCCCGTCGCGCCCCATGGCAGGACGGTAGCGGGCAGACTGCTGAGGGAAGCGCTTCAACGGTCAAAATGCGAACAAATCTCGACGCTCACAGGAAATCGTCGCTACCCTCCACTCCCATGTCTCTCCCCAGCCTTCTCGCCGTCTTCGCCCACCCCGACGACGAGTCCCTGTCGGCCGGTGGCGTCCTCGCCCAGCACGCCGTCTCCGGCGCCCGGACCGCCGTCGTCACCGCGACCTGGGCCGAAGGCACGCCCCGGGACGCGGAGTTGGCGGAGGCCCTCCGCATCCTCGGCGCCGGCAAACCACGCCTGCTGGAGTACGCCGACGCGCACGTCCCGCACTCCGCGCCCGACCGGCCTCGCCTCTGCGACGCGCCACTCGACGACGTCGTACGGGAACTCGTCGGGCACATACGTGAGTTCCGGCCCGACGTCGTCATCACGCACGACGCCCACGGCGGGCTCACCGGGCACCCCGACCACGTCTACACCCACCGCGTGACCGTCCTCGCGGTCCAGGCGGCCAACTGGCGGCACCTCTACCCCGAGGCGGGCGACCCCTGGCAGCCCCGGGATCTCTACCTCGCCACCCACCCCGACTCCGCCTCCCGTGAGCTGAGCCCGCAGCTCATGCGGCCGGGGCTGCCCTCCTACAGCGTCCCTGACGAGTGGATAGCCGCGGCCGTCGACGTAGGTCCTTGGCTGGAGACGAAACTGCGCGCCATAGCCGCCCACCACACCGAGGTCGCACGCGGCGCGCTGCCCGGGCGGCTCGCCACGTATTCGTACGCCGAGCAGGCCCGGTTGCTGTCCACCGAGTGGTTCATCCGCTACGGCGACACGAGCCCCGCGTCACCCAGATCGGCGTTGTGAACCCCGCCCTCAGCGCTCGATCGGCGTTGTGAACCCCGCCCTCAGCGCTCGATCGGCGTTGTGAACCCTGCCCCTCAGCGCTCGATCGGCATCGTGAACCCCGCCCTCAGCGCTCGTACAACTCCTCGATCTCCTGCGCGAACTCCCGCATCACCGTCTCCCTTCGCAGCTTCATCGACGGCGTCAGGTGCCCCTCCGCCTCTGTGAAGTCCCTCGGCAGCACCTCGAAGCGGCGGATGGATTCCGGGCGGGAGACGAGCTTGTTCGCCTCGTCCACCGCGCGTTGGATGATCGCCTGCAACTCGGCGTCGCCCGCCAGGAGTTCGGCCGGCACGGGATGCTTGCCGTTCATCTGGCGCCAGTGGTTGATGCCGTCCATGTCCAGGGTGATCAGGGCCGCGACGTAGGGGCGGCGGTCGCCCACCACCATGCACTGGGAGATCAGGGGGTGTTGGCGCAGCCAGTTCTCCAGGGGGGCGGGGGCCACCGTCTTGCCGCCCGCTGTGATGAGGAGTTCCTTCTTCCGGCCCGTGATCGTCAGGTAGCCCTCGTCGTCCAGGCTGCCGATGTCGCCCGTCGCGAACCAGCCGTCCACCGACGCCGGGGTCACCCCGCCCGCGTTCGGGTCCCAGTAGCCGCGGAACACCGGGCCGCCGGCCAACAGGATCTCGCCGTCCGCCGCTATGCGGACCCTCATGCCGGGCAGCGGCCAGCCCACCGTGCCCAGGCGCGGCTTCAGCGGTGGCGTCACCGTCGCCGCGCCCGTCGTCTCCGTCAGGCCGTACCCCTCGTAGATCTCCATGCCCGCCCCGGCGAAGAACGCCGCGATGTTGCGGCCGAGCGGTGAGCCGCCGGAGATGATGTGACGGACGCGGCCGCCCATGGCGTTGCGGATGCGGCGGTAGACCAGGGGGTCGTAGAAGGTGCGGGCCGCCTTCAGCGCCGTACTCGGGCCTCCGCCCGTGCCCGACGCCTTCTCCTCGATCGCCTCGCCGTAGCGGATCGCCACGTTCGCCGCACGGTCGAAGGCCGAGACCCGGCCGCCGCTCTCCGCCTTGGCGCGCGCGTTGTTGAAGACCTTCTCCAGCATGTAGGGGATGACGAGGAGGAAGGTGGGCCGGAAGCTCGCGAGGTCGGCGAGCAGGTCGTCGGACTTCAGGCTCGGCGCGTGGCCCAGGCGGACTCTTGCCCGGATGCACGCCACCGCCACCATGCGGCCGAAGACATGGGACATGGGGAGGAAGAGAAGGGTGGCCAGTTCCTCGTCCGAGCGGGACTTGAAGACCGGGTGGAGGATCTCGATCGCGTTGTCGACCTCGGAGAGGAAGTTGCCGTGCGAGATCGCGCAGCCCTTGGGGCGGCCGGTGGTTCCGGAGGTGTAGACGACCGTCGCGAGGGTGTCGGGGCCCAACATGCCGCGGCGTACGTCGATTTCGGCGTCGGGGACCTGGGTGCCGAGCTCGGCCAGGCGGTCGACGTGGCCCTTCTCGATGACCCACAGGTGGCGCAGATCGGGCAGGCGGTTCAACTCCGGGCCGAGGGCGGCGGCTTGGGCGACGGTCTCCGTCACCAGGGCCACCGCGCCCGAGTCCTGGAGGATCCAGCGGGTCTGGAAGACCGAGGACGTGGGATAGACGGGGACGGTGACCAGACCGGCCGCCCACGCGGCGAAGTCGAGGAGGGTCCACTCGTAGATCGTGCGGGCCATGACGGCGATCCGGTCGCCGGGGACCAGGCCTTCCGATATCAGGCCCTTGGCCAGTGCCAGCACCTGTGCGGCGAAGTCGGCCGCCGTCAGGTCGGACCAACTCCCGTCCGGCGTACGGCGGCTGAGCACCCGGTCCCCCGGGCCCGCCGCCGCGTTCTCGAACGGCAGGTCGGCGAGGGAGCCGTGCGTCACCGGCGGCACGACCGGCGGGACGGACACCTCGCGGACCTCGCCGTCCAGCCGACGTATCTCCGGTGCCACGAGCACGGGCGCGCCGTCGTAGTCGGTGGCAGCGGCGTAGGGCAGGGACGACGACATGGGCAGCTCCTGGGGCACGCAGCTCAAAACCGCTCTGCTGCATAGGTACGCACCGGGCGTACCTGGACGTTCACCGGCGAGTGCGACTTGTGGGGTTACCGGCAGTACAGGTCTTGGGCACCCGGCGATCTTAGGAGGCCTACGTGGCGGGCTTGTGAGGGTTCGGGGAGGCTCCGGGGCCGGGTCTGTGCAACATCTGGCGCAAAGTGAGCCTTTGTCAGCTATGTGTGAACCAATGTCACGTCCGGGTGGCCGCTAAGGCCACTACGGCCGCTCCAGCACGGCCGTCACCCCTTGCCCACCCGCAGCGCACACCGAGATCAGTCCCCGCCCCGGACCGCCCTGCTCGGCGAGCAGCTTGGCCAGTGTCGCCACGATGCGGGCGCCGGTCGCCGCGAAGGGGTGGCCGGTGGCGAGGGAGGAACCGGCCACGTTCAGGCGGGCGCGGTCGACGGGCGTCAGCCCGGCCTTCTCCCACGCCGCCAGCGTCGCCAGCACCTGGGACGCGAACGCCTCGTGGACCTCGACCAGGTCGAAGTCATCGATGACCAGCCCGGCCCGCTCCAGCATGCGCGGCACGGCACGCGCCGGGGCCATCAGCAGACCGTCCCCGGCCGGGTCCCCGGCGACGAAGTCCACGGCCGCCGTCTCGTACGCCGTCAGATACGCCAGCGGTTCCAGCCCGCGCTCCGCCGCCCACTCCTCCGAGGCGAGCAGGACGACCGCGGCGCCATCGGTGAGCGGGGTCGAATTCCCGGCCGTCATGGTCGGGTCGGGGGCGTCCAGGCCGAACACCGGCTTCAGGGAGGCCAGTTTCTCGACCGTCGACCCCGGCCGCAGGTTCTGGTCCCGGTCCAGGCCGCGGAACGGCACCACCAAGTCCTCGAAGAAGCCCCGCTCGTACGCCGCCGCCAGCCGCTGGTGGCTCGTCGCCGCCAGCTCGTCCTGGGCCTCGCGCGGCACACCCCACGCGCGTGCCGTGACGGCCGCGTGCTCGCCCATCGACAGGCCGGTGCGGGGTTCGGCGTTGCGCGGGATGTCGGGGATCAGATGCTTCGGGCGGATCCTCGCCAGCTCCTTCAGCCGGCCGCCCGCCGACTTCGCCCTGCGGGCCGCCAGCAGGATGCGCCGCAGGTCGTCGTTGACGCCGAGCGGCGCGTCACTCGCGGTGTCCGCGCCGCCCGCGATCGCGGACTCGGTCTGGCCGAGGGCGATCTTGTTGGCGGCGGCGATGACGGCCTGGAGGCCGGTGCCGCAGGCCTGCTGGATGTCGTACGCCGGGGTCGTCGGCGCCAGCTTCGAGCCGAGGACCGTCTCGCGGGCCAGGTTGAAGTCACGGGCGTGCTTGAGGACGGCTCCGGCGACGAACTCGCCGACCGCGCCCGGCTGTTGCAGCCCGAAGCGGTCCACCAGGCCGTCGACCACCGCCGTCAGCATCTCCTGGTTGGAGGCGGTGGCGTAGGGGCCGTCGGAGCGGGCGAAGGGGACGCGGCTGCCGCCGACGATCGCGACTCGGCGTGTCACCGGTGCGTGAAGAATGCTCATCCCGACCTGCTCCCCATACCTGACCTAGGCGTGTGTGACATAGGATTACCTCCGGTAACCTTACTCCAGAGTAAGCAAGAGAGCACCGAGTGGGGAGACGGCCATGGCCGACCGTTATCTGCGCTTCACCGGCACCGCACCGGGCCGTTTCCTGACCCGGCGGCTCGGGCTCCCGCAGCCCGCGGAACTGCACCGCTGGTCCGCCGAGCGGCCCGCACTGGACGGCGAGGTCCTCCACCTCACCGCCGGGAAACCGGCCCCCGATCCCGCCGCATCCCCGGCAGCCGTCGTCCTCGACGCCACCCACGTCCGGGACGTCGAAGGCCTCGCCGACGTCCACGCGGCCCTGCACCCGGTCGTCCGGTCGGTCGCGGCCGGCGGCCGGATCGTCGTCCTCGGCGCCCCCCTCGACCCCGCCGACCACCACCAGGCGGCCGCCCAGCAGGCCCTGGAGGGCTTCACGCGCTCGCTCGGCAAGGAGATCGGCCGGGGCAGGACGGTCAATCTCGTACGGCTCACCGACCGCGCCGCCGCCGAGTCCACCCTGCGCTTCCTGCTCTCCCCCAAGTCCGCCTATGTGAGCGGACAGGTGATCGCCGTGGGCGGGGGGACCGGGCCCGCCGACGTCGACTGGGAGCGGCCCCTCGCCGGGCGCACCGCCCTGGTGACGGGCGCCGCGCGCGGGATCGGCGCGGCCGTCGCCGAGACGCTCGCCAGGGACGGCGCCCGGGTCGTCGTACTCGACGTACCGCAGGCCGAGGAGGACGCCCGGCGGCTCGCCGAACGCCTCGGCGGCGCGGCCCTCGCCCTCGACATCACGGCCGCCGACGCGGGCGAACGGATCGCGGCGGCGCTGCCCGACGGCCTCGACGTCCTGGTCCACAACGCGGGGATTACGCGCGACCGCCGGCTGGTCAACATGCCCGCGGAGCGCTGGAGTTCGGTGCTGGAGGTGAACCTGGCGAGCGTGCTGCGCACGACCGACGCGCTGCTGTCGACGGGGACGCTCGGACCGGGCGGCCGGATCGTCGCCACGGCCTCCATCGCGGGGCTCGCGGGCAACGCCGGGCAGACCAACTACGGGGCGAGCAAGGCGGGCGTGGTCGGCCTCGTGCGCTCCCTGGCGCCGCGCGCGCTCGCCGAGCACGGGGTGACGGTCAACGCCGTGGCCCCCGGCTTCATCGAGACGAAGATGACGGCCGCGGTGCCGCTCCTCATCCGGGAGGCGGGGCGGCGCATGAACTCCCTCGCGCAGGGCGGCCTTCCGGTCGACGTGGCCGAGACGACGGCATGGCTCGCGCACCCGGCGTCGGGTGCGGTGAACGGACAGGTCGTCCGGGTCTGCGGCCAGAGCCTGCTGGGGGCGTGATGACGGACGTCGTCCTGCGCCGCTCCCCCGCCCTCGCGCCCGTCCTGGCCCGGGGCGCGCTGCTGTCCCCCTTCAAGCGGCCCCGCCCGGACGCCACTTTCCCTCGCACCCGGCTGGTCCTGCCCGCCCTCCGCGTCGACCTGGCCCGGCTCGCGGCCTACGAGCGGGTGTGCGGGTTCGCGACCGGCGACGACGCGCTGCCGGTGACGTATCCGCATGTGCTCGGCTTCCCGCTGGCCATGCGGCTGATGAGCGCCCGGGACTTCCCGCTGCCGCTGCTCGGTCTGGTCCACACGTCGATCGGGATCACCCAGCAGCGGCCGCTGCCCGCGACCGGGGAGTACGAACTGAGCGTGTACGTCGCCGGGTTGGCCCCGCACCGACGCGGCACCGAGGCGAAGGTCGTCACCGAGGTGCGGGTCGGGTCGGACGTCGGGTCGGACGTCGTATGGGAGTCGAGCAGCACGTACCTGGCACGGCACCGCACGTCATCCGAGCCGGCGGCCGAGCGCGCCGAGCAGGCCCCCCTCCCCCCGCTCGCCGAGTGGCGGCTGGCCGGGGACATCGGCCGCCGGTACGCCACCGCGTCCGGCGACCGCAACCCCATCCACCTCCACCCGCTCACCGCCCGCCTCTTCGGCTTCCCACGGGCCATCGCACACGGCATGTGGACGGTGGCCCGCTGCCTCGCCGCGCACGGCACCCCGCAAGTGGGCGTGGTGCGCGCGGAGTTCAGGGCACCGGTGCTGCTGCCGGGGACGGTGACGTACGGGTCGGAGGGCGACCGGTTCGAACTGCGCGGCGGGGACCGTCTGCATGTGACCGGAGTGGTGAACGGCAGTCTCAGCGCCGGACGTTGACCCCGCCGATGAGCCCCCAGGCGTCGATCCGCACGGTCGGCCCACCCGGGGCGCTGGGGCCCTCGTCCCGCACCCCGCCCAGCCGGATTCCCCTGACCTCCACCCGCACATCCGGCCGCACCCGCAGGCTCACGCCGCCGATCAGGCTCAGCTTGGTGATGCGCAGTTCGGCGCCGTCCGGGATGTCGACGTCCGTGAGGTCGATGTCGGCGCCGCCGATGAGGGAGGCGGTCAGGGTGCGCTCGTGGAGGGTGGCACCGTCGAGGCGGTGACCGCCGATGAGGCTCACCCTGATGTCGGTCCTGCCCGGCCGCTGTTCCCCGTTTGTCTTCGTCATGGGACGACCGTACGGCCGCAGGATCTCCCTCCCCCAGTGTCCGTCGTCCGCCTTACCGCATGACAGGTGTCATGTCGCCGGCGGAGCCCACGGCCGCCCCTCCATCAGGTCCCCCAGCCCGGCCCAGGCGAAGTTCATGAGCGTGGCCGCGGCCTGCCGTGCCGTGACACCCGGCGTGGCGTTGGCCCACGCGGCGAGCGACTCGGCGGCCCCCACCAGCGCCTCGGCGAGCCCGGCGACCTCCCGCTCGGGCAGATCGGGGTCCCGGTGCGCCTCCCGCGCCGCGACGACGATCAGCTGCGTCACGAACGCGACGATCTCCTCCCGCATCGCCGCGACCTCGGCGGCGAACGCCTCGCCGTGGATCCGGGCCTGGAGATGCAGCACGGACCAGCCGTCGGGATTCTGGGCGGTGTGGGTGAAGAACGCCAGCAGCCCGTCCCAGAGCTGCCGGTCGGCGGGCTGGTCGGTGCGGACGCCGGAGCGCACGGCCTCGGTGAGCGCGTGCGCCTCACGGCGGATGCAGGCCGTGAAGAGGTCGTCCTTCGAGTTCAGGTACAGATAGACCAACGGCTTGGACACACCCGCGAGTTCGGCGATCTCGTCCATGGAGGCAGCCATGTACCCACGACGCCCGAAGGTCCGCACGGCGGCATCCAACATCTGCTGCTCACGGACCGCACGCGGCATCCGCTTGGTCTTCACGGCACCCATGGGGCAAGCCTACGGGCGGATTCCACAGAAACTTCCCGTCGCGGCGGCGGACTCCCGCATCGGCGTCGTATAACCCAGTGAGCACACTGTGCGCCCGGACTCCCGTCCGGTGGACCGGGTCAGCCGGTCCTACTGCCAGGACCCCGATCGAAGGGGTAGGCATGCTCCAGGTCTGCTCTCTTCCCAGCAAGTTACATATTCCAACGAGCAGTTCGGTTCTGCTGAAGATCGGAGAGGTCCGGTGAGTCCGGACGACACCGAGCGGACTTTCACCGAGTTCGTCAGGTCGTACAGCACCAGGCTGTACGCGATCGCCTACCGCCGCTGCGGCAACAGGCAACTCGCGGACGACATACTTCAGACCGCCTTCGTCAGAGTGTGGAAGGCGTGGCCGAACTTGATGCACCTGATGGATCAGGAAGCGGTTCCTCTCGGATACGTGCACACCGCGATCCGCAACCTCGTGGTGGATCACCACCGTGCGGCCGAACGCCGCCCGGAATCACCATGGGAGGACGAGAGGGACAGCCAGTCACCGGCTGCGTGCGATGTCGCGGAGGAAGCCGTCTTCCGCGCCATGGGGCATGAGCTGTGGGCTGCCGTGGCGACGCTGGACGAGACCCAGCAGGGCCTGATCGATCTCATCTACGTCGGACAGTCGTCGACCGCCGCCGCGGGCCGCGCACTCGGGCTCACGGAGACGACCGCCCGCAGATATCACGAAGCCGCATTGTCCCGCCTCCGCGAGATGATCGGCTGTGACACCGAGGAGGACCAGGTTTGATGGACGCCGAGAAGCGTCTGCGCCTGGCCGCCGAATCCCTGAACAGGGAAGCCCTGGGGTTCGATGCCGAAGCCTTCACGCACCGCGTGCTGCGAAGGCTCGGCATCAAACCCTCCGACGAGGGCTGCGCTGGGGATTCCGCGCTCCGGACCGGTCACACACCAGTGGCCGGCCCGGAGAAGGGCGGAAGGCGCAGAAAGAGTGACGCGGACGCATCGCGTCACACGGAGTTCTTCGAACTGGAGCTGGAAGAACTCCGGAGCAACACCACTCTGCACACGGACCCGCGGGTTCTCCGCCGCATTGCCGAACTCACCGAGCTTCTTCACGGGGATGGCGAAGCTCGGACCTGGTGGAACCAGGCCGCGCAAGCGGGGGATCGACTCGCGGTGCTGACGGTCGCGGAGTGGACGAGGGATCAGGCGGAGGGAAGGCAGACCCGCCGCCAGTTGGATCACGGCTCCTCCTGAGAGGGAGCCGTACACCGGCACACGCTGTGCGTGAGCCATGAGGGGCGCGGTCCCGGTCCGGGGGTGGCGGGGCCGCGCCCATCGTTCACCCACTCATCCCGAAGGGAGTGAAACCTCTGTGTTCGTGGGCCTGTTGAGCGCCGCCGTCGCCATCACCCTCACCACCGTCGGCTGGGAACTGGCCCGTCGGCTGCGCCGCCGCGACCAGGAGCGCGCCGATCTCACCGAAGTGGACCGCCTGCTGCGCCGCCTCGGCGTCCGGATCCGGCTCCTCGACGACCAGGACGACGTCCTCACCACCGCCTCCGAGGACTGCCAGGCCCTGCGCTCCCTGAAGTACGAGCTGAGCGGGGTCGACCTGCACGCGCTGCCGGAGGTGGGCACGGCCCTGGCGGCCGTCGTGCACCGCCTGGACGCCTTCCTCGGTACGGCCCTGCCGCCCCACCCCGTCGGCACCGGAACCCTCACGCAGGCGAGGCAGCAGGGGCGGGCCGCTCAGGAGGTCCTGTCGGCGGTCCGCGACGCTCAGGACGTGGTGGGACGACTCCGCGTCCGCTGACAGAGCCGAAAGAACCGCGAGCGACGAAGAGGCTCAGGAAGCCTGCGGAGCCTGGTCGCCCTGCGCCCGCGCCGCGTCGTCCGCGATGTCCTCCTGGTTGCGGTTGGCCTCCAGGTTGGACTTCATGCGGTCGACGCGTTCGGCGACCTGGATGGAGGCACGGTCGCGCTCCTTGCGCAGGACGACGAAGCTGATCGGGGCCGAGATCACCAGGGAGAGCAGGACGATCCACATGCCGTTGGAGTCGCCGAGGCCGCGCGGGGCGACACCGGCGTAGACGAGGCCCCAGACGACCACGAGGCAGCCCACGAAGATCCCGAGGCGCATCAGTGTGTAGCGGAGCATCTCAATCCACTCTTCCGTTCCGGCTGAAAGTTCCCCTGAAAGTTCCCAAAGGGTGCCTTCCAGTGAAGCACGCCCGCTCCCCGATCTTGCAGGGGGTCCGCGGACGACGGCGGCCTCAGCCCAGCGGGAGCCACATCATGATGTCGTCGCGGTAGTCGTCCGCCGACATCCGCAGCCCGTCCGGCACCCGGCCGACCTCCTTGTACCCGGCGGCCGCGTAGAAGCGCTCCAGCCCCAGCCCGCCCCGGCAGGTCAGCTTCAACGCCTCCAGGCCGAAGGCACGCGCGTGCTTCTCCGCCTCCGCGAGCAGCGCCCGCCCGTGCCCGCCGCCCTGCAACTCCGGGTCGATCATGACGGTGCAGAGCCAGGCGTAGTGGCTCTGGAGGCGGTGCGCGTTGAACCCGAAGAAGGCCGTCGCCCGCAGCCGCCCCTCCGGGTCCAGCCCGGCCAGCAGTCGGTGCCGCCCCGCCGCGATCGACTCCGCGTAGCCGTCCACGCCCGGCCGTACGTCCTCGTACGTCGTCGTCCCGACGAACCCGACCGCCCCACCCGCGTTGTTCACGTCCACCCACAGCCGGGTCAGCTGGTCGAGGAGGGCGGGGGTGGGCTCGGGGTCGAGGCGGTACGTCAGGTCCATGATCCCCGAGTCTAGGCAGGTCCCCCGCTCACCCCAGGGCCCGGGCCGCCACCTCCAGATCGGCCACCAGTCCCCGGTACGCGGCCTCCCGGTCGTCCGACCTCAGCACGGCGGACGGGTGCACCGTCGGCACCAGCCGCTCGGCCCGGCCGTGGATCTCCTCCTCCAGCACGGTCCCCCGCACCTGCGTCACCCGGAACGACGACCCGAGCAACGCCTTCCCGGCGGTGGCCCCGAGCACCACGATCAACTCCGGCTCCACGACCGCCAGTTCCGCCGCCAGCCACGGCCCGCAGGCGGTCATCTCCCGCAGGCTGGGCGCCTTGTGAATACGCCGCTTACGGGGCTCGGCCTGCGTGAACTTGAAGTGCTTCACGGCGTTGGTGACGTAGGCGTCCGCGGGGTCGATCCCGGCTTCGGCGAGCGCCCGGTCGAGGAGTTTCCCGGCGGGCCCGACGAAGGGTTTCCCCTGCCGGTCCTCCTGATCCCCGGGTTGCTCGCCGACGAGCATCACACGCGCGTGGGCGTCACCGGAGCCGAAGACGGTCTGAGTGGCGTCGCGATGGAGCGGGCAGCCACGGCAGTCGGCGGCGGCCCGGCGAAGGGCGGGGAGCCCACCACGGTCAGGAACGAAAGGTTCGGCGCTATAGGCATCCTCAGGAGCCTTGGTACTGACCATGTCGAACGGGTACCCCGCCCAGCTGTCAAACCCTCATCGGCTGAGGCGACTCCCGCCGCCCCGCGTCAGGCCCCTCGTACTCCCGGATCACCTCGTACCGAGTGTTCCGCTCCACCGGCCGGAACCCGGCGTCCCGGATCAGATCCAGCAGATCGTCCCGGGTCAGCTTGTTCGGCGTGCCGAAATTGTCCGCGTCGTGGGTGATCTTGTACTCGACGACCGACCCGTCCATGTCATCGGCGCCGTGCAGCAACGCCAGCTGCGCGGTCTGGACGCCGTGCATGACCCAGAAGACCTTGACGTGCGGGACGTTGTCGAACAGCAGACGAGACACCGCGAACGTCTTCAGCGCCTCCGCACCCGTCGCCATCTGGGTACGCGCCTGGAGCCGGTTGCGTACCTTCCCGTCCTTCATGTCGACGAAGTCGTGCTGGTAGCGCAGCGGGATGAAGACCTGGAAGCCGCCGGTCTCGTCCTGGAGCTCACGCAGCCGCAGGACATGGTCGACGCGGTGCCTCGGCTCCTCGATGTGGCCGTACAGCATGGTGCTCGGGGTCTTCAGACCCTTCTCGTGCGCCAGCCGGTGGATCCGGGACCAGTCCTCCCAGTGCGTCTTGTGGTCCACGATGTGCTGGCGGACCTCCCAGTCGAAGATCTCGGCGCCACCACCGGTCAACGACTCGAGACCCGCGTCGATCAGCTCGTCGAGGATCTCGCTCGCGCTCAGCCCGCTGATCGTCTCGAAGTGGTGGATCTCCGTGGCCGTGAACGCCTTCAGCGAGACGTCCGGCAGCGCGGCCTTCAGCTCGCGCAGCGACCTCGGGTAGTAGCGCCACGGCAGGTTCGGGTGCAGGCCGTTGACGATGTGCAGCTCGGTGAGGTTCTCGCCCTCCATCGCCTTGGCGAGCTTCACCGCCTCCTCGATGCGCATCGTGTACGCGTCCTTCTCCCCCGGCTTGCGCTGGAAGGAGCAGTAGGCGCAGGAGGCGGTGCACACGTTGGTCATGTTGAGGTGCCGGTTGACGTTGAAGTGGACCACGTCACCGTTCTTGCGCGTCCGCACCTCGTGCGCGAGACCGCCGAGCCAGGCCAGGTCGTCCGACTCGTACAGCGCGATGCCGTCCTCGCGGGTCAGCCGCTCACCGGCCCTGACCTTCTGCTCCAGTTCGCGCTTGAGCCCGACGTCCATGGGGGTCACACCCTTCTCCGACAACTGCGACGACTTCGACAACCGTACGTCTACTGCTCTTCCGGCAGCTCTCCGACCCGGTTCTCCCACTTCGTGGACAGCACGATGGTGGTACGGGTCCGGGACACACCCTTCGTCCCGCTGAGCCGCCGGATGATCTTCTCCAGGCCGTCGACGTCGCTGGCCCGCACCTTGAGCATGAACGAGTCGTCGCCCGCGATGAACCAGCAGTCCTCGATCTCCGGCAGGTCCTTCATCCGGCGGGCCACGTCCTCGTGGTCGGCGGCGTCGGAGAGGGAGATGCCGATGAGGGCGGTGACACCGAGACCGAGGGAGGCGGCGTCGACGGTGGCGCGGTAGCCGGTGATGACACCGGCCGCCTCCAGCCGGTTGATGCGGTCGGTGACGCTGGGTCCCGACAGACCGACGAGGCGGCCCAGCTCCGCGTAGGAGGCCCGGCCGTTCTCCCTCAGGGCCTGGATGAGCTGCCTGTCCACCGCGTCCATTGCGATCGAAGCCTTCCGCTGAAGAGGATCCCGAAAGTTCCCGAAGAGATGAGAGGTACTGCGACTTGCTCAGATGGCGCCTAGGTCGGGCGGGTTCCGGACCCGCCGCCGAGTTCGCCCTTCCACCGCCGGTACAGCCGGTGCTCGACCCCCGCCGCGTCGAGGACCCGTCCGGCGACGAAGTCGACGAGGTCCTGGATGTGGGTGGCGCCGGCGTAGAAGGCGGGTGAGGCGGGGACGACGGTGGCGCCGAGATCGTCGAGGGTGACGAGGTGCCGCAGCGTCTGGCCGTTCAAGGGGGTCTCCCGTACGGCGACGACGAGCTTGCGGCGCTCCTTGAGGGTCACGCTCGCGGCGCGCTGGAGCAGGTCCTTGGAGAGCCCGAGGGCGACTCCGGCGACGCAGGCGGTGGAGGCCGGCACGATCAGCATGCCCTTGACGGGATACGACCCCGAGGACGGCCCCGCGGCGAGGTCACCGGCGTTCCAGTACCGCACGCGCGCGATGTCGACGTCGAAGCTCCCCGGCTTCCCGTCGGCCCCCCTGGCCAGCCATTCCCGCAGGTCCTCCTGCCAGTGCGCGTCCCGGAAGGCGATCTGCGTCTCGTCGAGCAGCGTCAGCCGCGAGGCCCTGCTGACGACCAGGTCGACGCTCTCCCCCGCCTCCAGCAGCGCCCGCAGCACCGCCGCCGCATACGGCGTCCCGGAGGCTCCGGACACCCCCACGATCCAAGGCACGCGCTGCGTTTCTCCTGCGTTCACCCTCCCGAGCCTACCGGCGGGGCAGGGAGACTTCAGGACCGGTGGGGCGCTTTCGGGGCGACGGGATGCCCGTGCGGGACCCGGTGCCGGTGCGGACCGGGGTCAGACCGTCAGACCCCGCACCAGCAGGTCCAGCAGGGCACACACGAACAGGGCGATCCCGATGAACCCGTTGACGCTGAAGAACGCCCTGTTCAGGCGGGACAGGTCGTGCGGGCGGACGATGTTGTGCTCGTAGACGAAGGCCGCCGCGACGATCATCAGGCCGACCCAGAAGAACCCGCCCGCGTCGGTGGCGACGGCGTACCAGACCAGCAGGCCCATGGTCAGGAAGTGGCAGACCCGCGAGCCCCAGATCGCGGCCGGGATGCCGAAGCGGGCCGGGACCGACATGACGCCGACCTCGCGGTCGGTCTCGACGTCCTGGCAGGCGTAGATCAGGTCGAAGCCGCCGATCCAGATGCCGACCGCGAGGCCGAGGAGCACCGCGTCCCAGGACCACTCGCCGGTGATCGCCAGCCAGCCGCCGACCGGGCCCATCGCCTGGGCGAGACCGAGGATGGCCTGCGGGAAGTTCGTGAACCGCTTGCCGTAGGGGTAGACCACCATCGGGATCACGGCGACCGGGGCGAGGGCCAGGCACAGGGGGTTCAGGAGCGCCGCCGAGCCCAGGAAGATCACGACCGCGACCAGCGCGCCCGTCCACGCGTGCTTGACCGACATCGCACCGGTCACCAGCTCGCGGTGGGCGGTGCGTGGGTTCCGCGCGTCGATCTCCCGGTCGATGATCCGGTTGACCGCCATGGCGAAGGTGCGCAGGCCGACCATGCAGATGGTGACCAGCAGCAGCCTGCCCCAGTGGATGTTCTTGTCCCACTCGAACATCGCGGTGAGCGCCGCGATGTAGGCGAAGGGCAGCGCGAACACCGAGTGCTCGATCATGACCAGGCGGAGGAAGGCCTTGGTGCGTCCCGGCTGGGGGATCGCGGCAGACGCTGAACTCACAGTCCGTATTCCTTCCACCGGCGGTCCACCTTTGCCGCCGTCTCCGGGTCCGACACCACCATGTCGGGCCAGCCGCCGTCCCGCGTGTAGCCCTCCTCGGGCCACTTCTTCGTCGCGTCGATCCCCGCCTTACCGCCCCAGAACTGCTGGTAGGAGGCGTGGTCGAGGTGGTCGACCGGTCCTTCGACGACCGACAGGTCGCGCGCGTAGTCCGTGTTGCCGAGGGCCCGCCAGGCGACCTCGTGGAGGTCGTGGACGTCGCAGTCCGAGTCGACGACCACGATCAGCTTCGTCAGGGACATCATGTGGGCGCCCCACACAGCGTGCATCACCTTTTGGGCGTGCTTGGGGTACTTCTTGTCGATCGAGATGATCGCGCAGTTGTGGAATCCGCCCGCTTCGGGCAGGTGGTAGTCCACGATGTCCGGCACGATGATCTTCAGCAGGGGGAGGAAGAAGCGCTCCGTCGCACGACCCAGCGGACCGTCCTCCGTCGGGGGGCGGCCTACGACGATCGACTGAAGCAGCGGCCGCTTCCGCATGGTCACGCAGTCGATCTTCAGCGCCGGGAACGGCTCCTGCGGGGTGTAGAACCCGGTGTGGTCGCCGAAGGGCCCCTCGGGCAGCATCTCGCCCGGCTCCAGCCAGCCCTCGATCACCACTTCGGCCTGCGCCGGGACCTGGAGCGGCACCGTCTTGCAGTCGACCATCTCGATCCGCTTGCCGGCGATGAACCCGGCGAACAGGTACTCGTCGATGTCACCGGGGAGCGGCGCGGTGGACGCGTAGGTCACGGCCGGCGGGCAGCCGAAGGCGATCGCGACCGGCAGGCGCTCACCCCGGCGGGCCGCCACCTGGTAGTGGTTCCGGCTGTCCTTGTGGATCTGCCAGTGCATGCCGATCGTGCGCTTGTCGTGGCGCTGGAGGCGGTACAGACCGAGGTTGCGGATGCCGGTTTCCGGGTCCTTGGTGTGGGTCAGGCCCAGGTTGAAGAAGGAGCCGCCGTCCTGCGGCCAGGTGAACAGCGCCGGGAGCTGGTCGAGGTCGACGTCGTCGCCGGTGAGGACGACCTCCTGCACCGGAGCCTCTTTCACCTTCTTCGGCGGTACGTGCGTCATCGCGCCGAGCTTGCCGAAGGCCTCCCGCACGCCCACGAAGCCGTGCGGCAGTTCGGGGCGCAGCAGCCCGCCGATCTTGTCGGAGATGTCCTCGTACGACTTCAGGCCCAGCGACTTCAGCAGCCGCCGGTCGGTTCCGAAGACGTTCATCGCGAGGGGCATCGAGGAGCCCTTCACGTTCTCGAAGAGGAGCGCGGGGCCGCCTGCCTTGTTGACCCGGTCGACGATCTCCCCGACCTCCAGATACGGGTCGACCTCGGCCTTGACGCGCTTGAGGTCGCCCTCGCGTTCCAGGGCCCTGAGCAGCGAGCGAAGATCGTCGTAAGCCATGCGTCCCAGTATCCGGTACGGGCTACCCTGGCCCTGTACCTGGGGGCTGTGATCGCGGCCCCGACGACCGTCCCGTGGGAGGGCCCCATGCTCCGGGTGCTGATGTTCCTCGTGCCGCTGGCGCTGAGCATCTACGCGTTCATCGACTGCATCAGCACGCAGGACGAGGACGTCCGCCACATGCCCAAGCCACTGTGGGCGATCCTCGTGCTGCTGTTCCCGATCGTGGGCTCGATCTCCTGGATGATCGCGGGCAAGAAGCGCAGCCTGGCCGCCGAGGGCTGGGCCGGTGCCCGGGCCGGCCACTCGCAGCGCTGGGTCGCCCCCGACGACAACCCCGAGTTCCTGAAGTCCCTCGACGAGGACGACCGCGACCGGAAGAAGCGGGACGAGCCCTGACGTGGAGCTGCGGCTGCTGGTCACCTTCGAGAAGGTCGCCGGGGTGCTCAGCTTCACCCGGGCGGCGGCCGAGCTGAACTACGCCCAGTCCAGCGTCACCAGCCAGATCCGCGCCCTGGAGGACTCGCTCGGCGTGGAGCTGTTCGACCGGCTCGGCAGCCGCATCCGGCTCACGGAGGCCGGGGAGCGGCTGCTGCCGTACGCCCGGCAGATCATCGAGCTGAGCGAGGAGGCGCGGGCGGCCGTCACCGACGCCGAGGAGCCCTCCGGCACGCTCGCCGTCGGCACCATGGAGTCGCTGACCTCGTACCGGCTGCCGCCGCTCCTGGAACTCTTCCACCACCGCTATCCGAAGGTGCGGCTGTCGCTGCGCACCACCCTCGGTGACGAGACCCGGCAGGCACTGCGGCAGGGCACGTACGACGTGGGCTTCCTGATGGAGGCGGAGACCGCGCATCCGGGCCTGGAGAGCGAGGTGCTGGCGGTGGAGCCGCTGGCGCTGGTGGCGGCGCCGGAACACACGCTCAAGGGGCGGGAGTTGGCGACCGCCGACCTCCTGGGCCAACCCCTGCTGGCCACCGAACCGGGCTGCGCCTACCGGGACTTGTTCGAGCGGGAGCTCAACTCCCTGGGCGGCCCGGCTGTCTTCATGGAGTTCGGCACGATCGAGGCCACCAAACGCGCGGCGGCGGCCGGTCTCGGCATCGCGCTGCTGCCGGAGATCACGGTCGCCGCCGAACTCGCGGAGGGCTCTCTCGTACGACTGGACTGGGAGCCGCCGTTCACGCTTCGGACGCAGCTCGCGTGGCGGTCCGGGAAGCGGCTTCCGGCGCATGTGCGGCTGTTCGCGGAGCAGGCGCGGAAGCTGGTGTCCGAGCAAGGGTGACCTTGAGGCTCGCGAGGACGATCAGCGGGACGCCCAGCGCCTGGACGAGGCCGATGTGGTGGCCGTACACCGCCCAGTCCATGCCCATCGCGACGGCCGGGTAGACGAAGGCCAGGACGGCGATCTTCGACAGCGGCAGCTGGGCGTAGGCGGCGTACATCAGGACGTACATCAGGCCGGTGTGGATGAAGCCGAGCCCCACCAGCCAGCCCCAGTCGCCCGCGCTCGTGCCGCTCATCGCGCCGAGGTCGGCGAAGGGCAGCAGCAGCGGGATGCCGACGACGACCTGGACGAGGGCGATGAGGTGCGGGCGGACGCCGGTGATGCGCTTGGTGACGAGGGTGGACAGACCGTAGAGGAGCGCCGCGAGGAGGGCCTGGCCGACGCCCGTCAGATAGGTTCCGCCGCTGGTGAAGTCGGAGGGCGTGACGCCCGAGACGAGGACCAGTCCCGCGAAGGCCAGCGCGATCCAGCCCGCCTTCGCCGCCGTCAGGCGCTCGCGGAAGAGGAGGGCGCCCAGCAGCACGACGTAGAACGGCTGCGTGTGGTAGACGACCGTCGCCACGGAGATCGAGGTGTTCTCGTACGACTCGAAGAGGAACACCCAGTTGAAGACGATGAACACGCCGCCCAGGACGGCGAGTCCGAGGGTGCGCGGGGTGAAGCCGTGGTCGCGGAGCCAGCCGCGGGCCACCACGTACGCGCCCAGTGCGAGGGCACCGAAGACGACGCGGAAGAAGACCACGTCGAAGGGGGAGGCGCCCGACTCGACGACGAAGACGCCGAGGGTGCCGGAGAGGATCATGGCGGTCGTGAGTTGGGCGATGCCCTTGCTGTCGGAGGTCATGTCCCTGACGGTAGGAGCGGGCATCGGTGCAGGTCCACGCGCCAGTGGGGGGTCCTGCCGATGGGGTCATCGGCTCCGCCGATGCGTGCAGGTTGTACGCCGGTGAGGCTTCCGAAGCGGACAATGCGCCCCTGTGCCCGGACCGGTCGGAACCGGACACTTACCTCGCATGACGACTGCTCCCGCCGACTCCTCCGGCACCCTCGCCCCCGCGTACGGTGACAAGGTCATCGCCGTCGAGACGGCGGGCTCCGAGCCCATCCCGGACGCCGAACGCCATGGCTCACCGCTCCAGCTGCTGTGGACCTGGGCCTCCCCGAACATCGAGTTCGCGACCGTCTTCATCGGTGTGATCTCGGTGCTGTTCTTCGGCCTGAGCTTCTGGCAGGCCACCGCGGCCATCGTCCTGGGCACGGCCGTCGGCGCGATCACCCAGGGCTTCCTCTCCCTGGACGGTCCGCGCTTCGGCGTCCCGCAGATGGTGATCGGCCGGTTCTCCTTCGGCTACTTCGGCAACATCCTGCCGTCCGCGGCCAACGGCCTGATCGCGGGCGTGGGCTGGTTCGCGGTGAACAGCGTGAGCGCGGCCTTCGCCCTGAACACGCTGACCGGGCTGCGTCCGCTGCCTTCCCTGCTGCTCGTGGTCGTGGCCGAGATCGTGATCGGCTTCATCGGCCACAACTTCGTGCACACCTTCGAGAAGTACGCGTTCCCGGCACTCGCCGTGATCTTCCTTCTCGCCGGCGTGTGGACCTTCAAGGACGCGGACCTCGGCGGTGGCGGCACGGGCGGCGGCATCGGCGGGTTCCTGCTCGCGTTCAGCGCGGCCTGGGGCTACGCGGCCGGCTGGAACCCGTACGCCTCGGACTACTCCCGCTACCTGCCGCGCACCGCGAACAAGCTGAGGACGATCGTCTACCCGGCGGTCGGTCTGTTCGTGTCCGTCGCCCTGGTGGCGGTCATCGGCGCGGCCTCGGCGACGATCGTGGCGCCGAAGGACGCCACCCCGACGGCGGCCTTCACCGGTCATCTCCCGGGCTGGCTGGGTGACTTGGTGCTCCTCGCCATCATCCTCGGCGCCATCTCGGCGAACGCGCTCAACATCTACTCGGGCGCGATCTCCATCGCCTCCTTCGGCCTGAAGCTCCCGACGTGGCTGAGCCGCAGCGTGCTGGTCGTGGTGTCCGGTGTGGCCGGTACGGCGGCGGCGTGGGCCTCGCTCGACGACGCGGGGTCGGCGTACGAGGCGTTCCTGCTGGTGATCGCGTACTGGGTGGCGCCGTGGCTGGGCGTCGTCCTGGTGGAGCGGTGGCTCCAGTCCCGCACGGCCACGGACGAGGAGCTCACCGCCCGCCTGAGCGACCGTTCCGTCACCAACTGGCCGGGGCTGGCGGCTCTGTTGATCGGCGTCGCGGTGTCCGTGCCGCTCTTCTCCAACCAGGAGGACTTCGTCGGCTACGTCCCGAAGCACTGGCCGTCCTTCGGCGACATCACGCCGGTGGTCGGGTTCGTGGTGAGCGCGGGGCTGTACGCGGTGCTCCGGCGGGCGAAGGCGCCTCAGCCCTCGGCCGGGTAGAACTGGTCGACGTACTCCACCTTGATGTACCGGGGGCCGAACTCCTTCTCGATGAGGGGTTCGGCCTTCTTCGGGTCGTCGACCCCGACATGCACGAACCCCCGCTCGTCGACCCCGACTTGCCGCATCACGAAGGTGCCGTCCCAGCGGGTCATGTCCTCGCTGATCCGCTCGGCGAGGGTGTCGAGGGTCCGGAAATCGACATCAGCGGGGTGCAGCCGCAGCTTCACGCCCTTCTCGGCGGCGTCGCAGGCGGCCGCGTCGAAGCCGTCGGAGGGGATGCGCCAGACATCGGCGGCGTTCGCGTCCTCGTCGGCGGCCATGCCGGTGTAGACGTCGGCGAACCTGCCCGCGGCGAGCTTGTCGATGCGGGCGAGGGTGCGGTTGAGGGGGCTGTCGTCGGGGGCGCCGCCGTCCGGGGCGCCCGACCGGGTGCCGACGCACCAGTCCTCGGCCGGGGGCGACGGGGAGGTGCTCGCGGCGACGTCCACTGCCGGGAGTGACGGCGAGGTGCTCGCGGCGACGTACACGTCCGCGTGCCCGGTGTCCGACGCGTCCACGTGCAGGGCCGCCCCCACCACCACACCGGCGGTGGCCACGGCCGCCAGGATCCAGCTCCGGTTCCTCATACGACTGTGACGCGGGAGCGGGCGCGGAGGTTCACCCTCGGCCGGGTTCGCTCTCAATCGCCCCGCAGCACCAGCTCCAGCAGCCCCGGGAACCGGGCGTCGAACTCCTCCCGCCGCAGCCGGTTGACCCGCCTGGGCCCCTCGTCCCGCTGCTCCACGAGCCCGGCCGCGCGCAGCACCGCGAAGTGGTGGCTCTTGGCCGCCTTGCCGACCGGCACGTCGAAGGTGCCGCAGCTGCGCGACCAGTCCTCGGAGGCGGCCAACTCCCTCACCAGCTGGACCCGTACGGGATCGGCGAGCGCGGCGAGCGCGGTGAGCACCGGGACGTCGTCGGGGTGGGTGTGCTCGGGGGCGGCCCGATGACTGGTACCGGTGGCCATGTCGTCCTCCCGATGGCGCTTGCGAGTGTTCGATGAAAACCATACAGTCACGAGTGTTCGCTTCTCATTGAACAGTCCGAGCGGTCCAGAACGGGGTGTGCGGCATGCGCGCGATCGAGTTCCAGGAGTACGGCGATCCCGAGGTCCTCAAGGTCGTCGAGGCGGAGGTCCCCGAGCCCGGCCCGGGGCAGGTGAGCGTCGACGTGGCCTACGCCGGGATCAACTTCGCCGACCTCAAGGCACGGGAGACGGGATACCGGGTGCCGCGGCTGCCGTTCGTGCCCGGTCTGGAGGTCTCCGGGCGGGTCCGGGCACTGGGCGCGGGGGTCAGCGGCCTGACCGTCGGCCAGGAGGTCACCGCGCTGACCGAGGGCGGCGCCTACGCGGACGTGGCCGTGGCGGAGGCGGCGCGGGTCTTCCCGGTCCCGTCCGGCGTCGACCTGCGCACCGCCGCCACCCTCCCCACCGTCCTGCCGACGGCGTACGCCCTCATCCACTCCGTGGGCCGGCTCCAGCCCGGCGAGACCGTACTCGTGCAGGGCGCGGCGGGCGGTGTCGGCACGGCGCTCGGGCAGCTGGCGAAGGCCGCGGGCGGCACGGTGTACGGCGTGGTGTCGAGCGCCGCGAAGGCCGACTACGCGCGGGAGTACGGGTACGACGAGGTCTTCGTCGGCGACTTCGAGAAGCCGGTGCGGGCGGCGACGGACGGCCGCGGGGTCGACCTCGTCCTGGACCCGGTCGGCGGCGACACCCTGCGCGCCGGCCTCGCCTCGCTCGCCGTCTTCGGACGCCTGGTCTCCTTCGGCAACGCGAGCGGGGCCGATGCGTGGAGCGTGGGGCAGCCCGAGCTGTATCCGCACGGCGTCACGGTCGGCGGCTTCTCCATCCTCACCCTGGCCCAGACCGCCCCGGACGAGCTGCGGACGCTGGCCGAGCGGGCGTTCACGAAGGTCGTCGACGGCACGGTCGGCCTGCCGGTCACCGCCGAGTTCGCCCTGGAGGAGGCGGCGGAGGCCCACCGGCTGATGGGGGCCCGGACGAGCACGGGGAAGCTGCTGCTGAGGATCGGCGGCTAGGACCGTCCGGCGTCACCGGGCGTACGACCCCAGGCCGACGAGGCAGTACACGTACTCGTTGATGGCCGTCCCGTTGAGGGTGTAGCGGTACGAGAAGGCGTACTCCGTCCGCGGGTTGGCGTTGCACCGGCTCATGTCGGAGCTGAAGGGGATCGTCTGGATCACCTGGTAGTGCGCGTCCGACGCCGAGCAGTCGACCTCCTCGACGCCGTAGACCTCCTGGGCGGTCGTGGAGTCGGGGAGCGTGCCGTTGAGGCAGGTGCCGGAGGTGTAGGGGTCGGGGGCCTCGGTCTCGGTCGCCTCGGCGTACGGGTCGTCCGTGCCGTAGTCGTACGGGTCCTCGGAGTAGGGGTCGGCGGTGTAGGGGTCTGCGGAGTACGGGGCCTGTGTGTACGGCTCGTACGTCCCCGAGTACGAGGACAACGGCGAGCTGTACGCGCTGTACGAGCTGTACGGCGACGCGTCGTCCGCACTGTCCTCGCCGCTCCCGTCGGCGAGGACGGCGACGAGCACCACGAGTGCCGCGACCGCGAGGACCGCCACCCACTTCCCCGCGCCGCTGCCGCCCGACGCGCCCGCGGTGACCCGGACGCGCAGCAGCACCTCCTGCTGCCCGATCCACAGCCGTACGAGATCGCCGTCCCGCGCGGGCGGGATGCGGACCCGGACGGCACCCGAGGACAGCGGCACGGTGACGATGGCACCGACTGCGGCCTGCTGCGGGGTCAGCGATATCGAGATCTCCTGTTGCGGCACAGGACGAGTGTGGAGGGCGCACCCGAGCGCGCGTGGCCGAATGGGAGATTCTGCGCAGCCGGGCGAGCGGGCCCGAGGCCGGTCGCGGGAGAGTGACGGGGGCCACTCCAGCACGGGGTTTGCATGACCATGCATTCCGATGCATAATCTTCCTATGTCCAAGGTCCTCACCTCCCTCCCCGTCGGCGAGCGCGTCGGCATCGCCTTCTCGGGCGGCCTCGACACCTCCGTCGCGGTCGCGTGGATGCGCGACAAGGGCAGCGTCCCCTGCACCTACACCGCCGACATCGGCCAGTACGACGAGCCCGACATCGCCTCGGTGCCCGGCCGTGCCAAGACCTACGGCGCCGAGATCGCGCGCCTGGTCGACTGCCGCGCGGCGCTGGTCGAGGAGGGCCTGGCCGCGCTGACGTGCGGCGCGTTCCACATCCGTTCCGGTGGGCGCGCGTACTTCAACACCACGCCGCTGGGCCGTGCCGTCACCGGCACGCTGCTGGTGCGGGCGATGCTGGAGGACGACGTCCAGATCTGGGGCGACGGCTCGACCTTCAAGGGCAACGACATCGAGCGGTTCTACCGCTACGGCCTGCTCGCCAACCCGCACCTGCGCATCTACAAGCCCTGGCTGGACGCGGACTTCGTCACCGAGCTCGGCGGCCGCAAGGAGATGTCGGAGTGGCTGGTCGCGCACGGCCTGCCCTACCGGGACTCGACCGAGAAGGCGTACTCCACCGACGCCAACATCTGGGGCGCCACGCACGAGGCGAAGACCCTGGAGCACCTGAACACCGGTCTTGAGACGGTCGACCCGATCATGGGCGTCAAGTTCTGGGACCCGTCGGTCGAGATCGCCGCCGAGGACGTGACGATCGGCTTCGAGCAGGGCCGGCCGGTCACGATCAACGGCAAGGAGTTCGCCACGGCGGTCGACCTCGTCATGGAGGCCAACGCCATCGGCGGCCGCCACGGCCTGGGCATGTCCGACCAGATCGAGAACCGGATCATCGAGGCCAAGAGCCGCGGCATCTACGAGGCCCCGGGCATGGCCCTCCTGCACGCCGCGTACGAGCGTCTCGTCAACGCCGTCCACAACGAGGACACCCTCGCCCAGTACCACATCGAGGGCCGCCGCCTCGGCCGCCTGATGTACGAGGGCCGCTGGCTGGACCCGCAGGCGCTGATGATCCGCGAGTCGCTCCAGCGCTGGGTCGGCGCCGCGATCACCGGCGAGGTCACCCTCCGGCTGCGGCGCGGCGAGGACTACTCGATCCTCGACACGACCGGCCCGGCGTTCTCGTACCACCCGGACAAGCTCTCCATGGAGCGCACCGAGGACTCGGCCTTCGGCCCCGTCGACCGCATCGGCCAGCTGACCATGCGCAACCTCGACATCGCCGACTCCCGCGCCAAGCTGGAGCAGTACGTCGGCCTCGGTCTGATCGGCACCGGCAGCCCCACCGTCGGCGCCTCCCAGGCCGCCGCGACCGGCCTCATCGGCACCATGCCGGAGCTGCCCGAGGGCGGCGCCGAGGCGATCGCCTCCCGCGGCGAGGTCTCCGAGGACGAGGCGCTGCTGGACCGCGCGGCGATGGAGTCCGGCACGGACTGACGCGGTCGCTCGAAGGCCTTGCAGGCCTTGAACGCCTTGAACGCCTTGAGGCCGGTCTCCGAAAGGGGGCCGGCCTTTTCGGCGTCCGCAGCCCGTGCGCTGCTACGCCCCCTTCAGCGGCCCGAGCGCCGTCACCCTGCGCTGGACCACGGCCACCGGCCGCTCCCCCGCCCTGCCCCGGACCACCCGGTGCGCACACGCCGCCGCCAGCAACTCGCCCAGCAGATCCGGGTCGCCGACCTCAAGCCCCAGCAACGACTCGATCCGCTCCAGGCGTTGGTAGAGGGACTGCCGGCCGATGTGCAGCAGGGCCGCGGTGCGGGTCGGGGAGCAGCCGTTGCGGAGGTGGACCTCCAACGTCCGTACCAGGTCGCTGGCATGGACCGCCTCCCACTCCAGGAGCGGGCCCAGGGCGGCCTGGACCATCCCCGCGAGGCGTTCCCGGTTGGCGTCCACACCGCCCCGGGTCAGCTCCCGCTCCAGGGCCAGGGCCCGCGACGAAGTCACCGACGGGCCGTCGGGGGCGGCCGGTTCGGCGGGCGGCACGGTCAGCGCCAGCTCCAGCGTCGTACGGGCCGCCCGCAGCGTGTCGCTCCAGCGCAGCCAGCCGCCGCCCGCGGCGACCGCGTGCCCCACGGCGACCGTGGACCCGGGTTCGGCGACGGCCCGGAAGGCGTCCTGGACGGCCCGTACCGGGTCGCCGGACCGGGTGCCGGGCAACGCCAGCAGCGCCAGGAGGTCCGCCGGGAACACCGCGCGCAACACCCCGGCCCCGCCGAGCTGCCGTACCGCCCGGTCCACCACGGCCGTGTCCCGGGCCCCGTGCACGGACACCCCGAGCAGCCGCGCGCCGGGGCCGGGGTGGAAGCCCGCGAGGGCGGCCCGCGCCTCGACCTCGGGCTGGTTCAGCGCCGCCCGGTCGGCGAGGTCGGCGAGCAGGGCGGCGGTGTGGTCGTCGCCCCAGGGCCGGACGACCGTGCGCCCCGACAGTCCACGGGCCACGATGGCCCGGTTGGCGGCCTCCGTGATCCGTACGAAGGGCACGACCCGGCGCAGGGCGAGCAGCGGCAGGCCGAGGCGGCGGGCCTCGTCGGTGACCTCGGCGGGCATGGCGGGCAGCGACCGCCCGACCTCCACCGCGAGCCCGGCCGCGCCCCGCGCCGCGAGCTCCCGGACGTACCGGCGGCGTACCTCCTCGTCGGCGTCCGTGAGCCCGAAGCCGTTGGTGAGCAGCAGTTCACCGCCGTCGAGGAAGTTGGCGCCCTCGTAGACCTCGCTGGAGTGCACCCAGCGCACCGGCCGGTCCAGCCCCCCGGCGCCCGCGAGCAGCTCGGGTTCGCTGGCGCGGACGGGGTCGAGGGCCAGGATCTCGCGGAGGGTGAGTGCGGGCATGCGCGCCTCCCGACGGTTGTCCGGCTGTGGGCCGCCCGACAGTTCGTCCGGCCACGGGCTGCCCGGAGAGTACTTTCCGCACGTTGCCCTCGTGTTTCGGCCACAGCAGAGTGGACGCATGGATCAGGTTCAGGCACATACCTGGCTGGCGGCCGCCGTCGCCGAGGCCCGCGCCGGTCTCGCCGAGGGCGGCATCCCGATCGGCGCCGCACTCTACGGCGCCGACGGCACCCTCCTCGGCCGGGGCCACAATCTCCGCGTCCAGGACGACGACCCGTCGATGCACGCGGAGACGGCGGCGTTCCGCGCGGCGGGCAGACAGCGCACCTACCGGGGCACGACGATGGTCACGACCCTCTCTCCCTGCTGGTACTGCTCCGGCCTGGTCCGGCAGTTCGGCATCTCGCGGGTGGTGGTCGGCGAGGCGGCCACCTTCCACGGCGGACACGACTGGCTGGCCGAGCACGGCGTGGAGATCGTGCTCCTGGACGACCCCGAGTGCATCGCGATGATGCGCGACTTCATCGACAAGAACCCGGCTCTCTGGAACGAGGACATCGGTGTCTGACCCCCGTATCCCCACGATCGACCTCAGGCCCTGGCTCGACGGCGACCCCGAGACCCGCGCCGCGATCGCCCGCACCGTGGACGAGGCCCTCCAGACGGCCGGCTTCCTGCTCGTCACGGGCCATGGCGTGGACCCCGCCCTGCGGGCCGCCATCCGCGAGGCCGCGCGCACCTTCTTCCGGCTTCCCGCCGACGTCAAGCAGGCGTACGAGGCGAAGGTCGGCGGCCGCGGCTGGCTCGGCCCCGGAGCGGAGGCCAACGGCTACTCCGAGGGCACCGAGACCCCGCCGGACCTGAAGGAGTCCCTCACCTTCGCGACCCACGAGCCCTTCGAGGACCCGGTGGTCAACGCGGAGTGGTACGCGCCGAACGTCTGGCCCGAGGAGGTGCCGGAGCTGCGGACGCTGTGCGAGGAGTACCTGGGGAAGATGGCCGACCTGGAGAAGGAGCTGCTCTCGCTGCTCGGCGAGGCCCTCGGCCTGGAGGCGGACTTCTTCTCCCGGCACATGGACCACCCGACCTACGGCTTCAACATCAACTGGTACCCGGGGACCGAGGTCCTCGGCGAGCCGGAGCCCGGCCAGTTCCGCATCGGCCCGCACACCGACTTCGGCACGGTGACGATCCTCGACCGGCAGGCGGGCAAGGGCGGACTTCAGGTCTGGACGGACGCCGGCGGCTGGGAGGACGCGCCCTTCGACCCGGCCGCCTTCACCATCAACATCGGTGACCTGATGGCCCGCTGGACGGGCGACCGCTGGCGCTCCGGCCGGCACCGCGTCCTGCCGCCGCCCGCGGACGCGCCCGCCGAGGAGCTCATGTCCCTGGTCTACTTCGGCGAGTGCACCCCGGGCACCCGGGTGGAGTCGGTCCCGGCGCCGATCGGACGGGTGGCGTACGAACCGGTGGACTCGCATGTGTACCTGCGGGCCCAGCTGGACTCGATCACGGTCGACTGAGCTCGCGTCACCAAGCCCGAGGGCCGGTTCCCATGACCTGAGTCACGGGAACCGGCCCTCGGTGCAGGCAGGTCACACGCCGGCGTACGAGTGCTTGCCGGAGACGAAGATGTTCACGCCGTAGTAGTTGAACAGCCAGCAGCCGAAGGCGATCAGGGCCAGGTAGGCGGCCTTGCGGCCCTTCCAGCCGGCCGTGGCGCGGGCGTGCAGGTAGCAGGCGTAGGCGACCCAGGTGATGAAGGCCCAGGTCTCCTTGGGGTCCCAGCCCCAGTAGCGGCCCCACGCGTCGCCGGCCCAGATGGCGCCCGCGATGATCGTGAACGTCCACAGCGGGAAGACGGCCGCGTTGACGCGGTAGGAGAACTTGTCGAGCGAGGACGAGGCGGGCAGCCGCTCCAGGAAGGACGTGGCGAACTTGCCGGGCTTGCCGCCGGCCGCGAGCTTGCTCTCGTAGGAGTCCTTGAACAGGTACAGGATCGTGGTGACCGCGCCCACGTAGAAGACCGCGCCGCACAGGATCGCCGTGGAGACGTGGATGTACAGCCAGTACGAGTGGAGGGCGGGAACCAACTGGTCGCTGGCGGTGTACAAGACGGTGACGGCGATACCGAGATCGAGGAGGACCGAGGTGATGAGGAACAGGCCCATCCAGCGCACGTTCTTCTTCAGCGCCAGCAGCGAGAGGTACACGCCGACGGCCACCGTGGAGAAGGTGATGTTGAACTCGTACATGTTGCCCCAGGGCGCCCGCTCCACCGAGGCCGCGCGGGCGATGACCCCGGCGAGCTCGATGAGGAAGGCGAGCACCGTGAGGGACACGGCGATACGCCCGTAGAGGTCACCCTGCTCGTCCCCACCGTGCGCCCCGGGCCCGTCCGGCACGTCGCGCTGCCCGGCGGCCGCCCGGACGACGACCTTCGGCCGCTCCAGTACGGCGGTGGAGCCGCCCTTCTTCACCGTGACCGCCGGCGCCTTGCGCTCCGCCGGGTCGGCCGTCAGCGCGGCGGCCGTGCGGCCGATCTTGCTGCGGCTGCCGAAGATCCATTCGGTGATGTAGGCGAAGAAGGCCAGCGTGTAGACGGCCATCGCGGAGTAGATCAGCGTGTTGCTGAGGTTCGCGAGATGTTCGTTGGTGGCGGCGGCCAGATCCGTCGCGGCGGCGAGAGTCACTTCTCCAGCCTTTCGGCAGGTACGGCTTGGGGGTCGGGGGTGTCGGTGGGGTCTTCGTCCGGTTCGGGGGCCCCGGGAGCCTGGTCGTAAAGGGTGTCGGCGAGCGCCCCGAGTTCCTCGGGTACCTTCGCGGACTCGCTGCGGCCGAGGCCGGCCATCTCGACGACCGTGATGCCGTCGTCGCCCTTGACCGCCCGCACCCAGACGCGGCGGCGCTGGATGAACAGCGAGCCGGCGAGGCCGAAGATCGCGGCGATGGCACCGGCCAGCGCCCAGCCGCTGCCGGGCTGGCGGGTGACCTGGAAGTTGGCCCACTCCTCGGTGGACTCGTAGGTGATCGAGCCGGCGCCGTTCGGCAGCTTCATGGTCTCGCCGGGCCGCAGGTTCTCCCGCTGCTGGCCCTTGCCGTTCTTGAACGGCTTCAGGTGCGTCTTGTCGAGCTGGTACACGCTCTGCGGGACACCGGCGTCGACGCCCAGGTCGCCGTAGTAGCCGGCCAGGTTCAGCACCGGGTTGCCCAGCGCCGGGAAGGTGGAGGACACCTCGTTGCCCGGCGTGTAGGTGGGCAGGAAGAAGGCCTCGAAGCCCAGCTGCTGCCGCGCGCCCTTGGGGTCGCGGTAGCCGTCCATGACCTTGACGACACCGGAGGAGGTGATGTTGGCGTCCAGCGGCAGCAGCGGCACGGCGTCGTGGTAGACGACGTTGCCCTTGCCGTCGCGGACCGTGATGACGGGCGCGTAGCCGTGGGCGGTGAGGTAGACCTTCGAGTCGCCGATCTCCAGCGGCTCGTTGACCTTGATGATCGTCTTCTTGCTCTTGCCGTACGCGCCCAGGCTGTAGGTGACGTCGGCCTGGAAGGTGCGCGCGGTGCCGCGGTTGGGGCCGGACTTCTCGTAGGTGCCCTGGAAGTCCTTGAGGTTGAAGCTGAACGGGTCCAGGTCGTCCGCGGTGAAGAGGCTGCCGGACTTGAAGTCGTCGTACTGGGTGAGCGTGTTGGAGAACCCGCCGCCCTCGACGATCAGCTTGTTGCCCTCCATCTTGAACAGCTGACCCCAGGCGAAGGCGATCAGCAGCACGATGAGGGCGATGTGGAAGGCGAGGTTACCGACCTCCCGCAGATAGCCCTTCTCGGCGGCGACGGCGTCTCCGGCGAGGTGAGCGCGGAAGCGGCGTTTCTTGAGGAGGGCGAGGGCGGCCTCGCGGACCTGCTCGGGTTCGGTCTCGGTGCGCCAGGTGGTGTAGGCGGGCAGCCGCGTCAGCCGCTTGGGCGCGCCCGGCGGGCGGCCGCGGAGCTGGCCGACGAACTGCCAGGTGCGCGGGATGATGCAGCCGATGAGGGAGACGAACAGCAGGATGTAGATCGCGGAGAACCACACCGAGCTGTAGACGTGGAAGAGGCCGAGCTTGTCGTAGAGGTCGCCGAGGGTGGGGTTGTTCTTGCGGAAGTCGGCGACCTTCGTCTCGTCGGTCCCGGACTGCGGGATCAGCGAGCCGGGGATCGCGCCGAGCGACAGCAGCAGGAGCAGCAGCAGCGCGACCCGCATGGAGGTCAGCTGCCGCCAGAACCAGCGGGCCCAGCCGATGACGCCCAGCGAGGGCATGTTCAGGGTGTCCTCGGGCGCGGTGGACAGCTGGGAGCCGGCGGCGCCGAGATCCTCGTCACCGGCGGGCGGGGTCCGGGTCGCGTCGGGTGTCGTCTTGCTCATCGATCAGATCCCCACAGTGAAGCCGTTGGACCAGGCCTGCATCTCCTGCACGATGCTGTCCCATGCGCCGGTCAGCAGCAGGACACCGGTCAGGATCATCATCGTGCCGCCGATGCGCATCACCCAGACGTAGTGCTGCTTGACCCAGGCGAAGGCGCCGAGCGCCTTGCGGAAGGCTACGGCAGCGAGCACGAAGGGGACACCGAGGCCGAGGCAGTAGGCGACCGTCAGTATGGCGCCGCGCAGGGCGCTGCCGTCCTGCATGGCGAGCGTCTGCACCGAGGACAGGGTCGGTCCGATGCAGGGCGTCCAGCCGATGCCGAACAGGGCGCCGAGGAGGGGGGCGCCGGCGAGTCCGGTGGCGGGCCTGGTGTGGAAGCGGAACTCGCGCTGGGTGAGCCAGGGCATCATGCCCATGAAGAAGATGCCCATGAGGATCATGAGGACGCCGAGCACCTTGGACAGGACGTCCCGCTCCTCCTGGAGGGTCTGTCCGAAGTAGCCGAACAGCGCGCCGCCGGAGACGAACACGACGGTGAAGCCGAGGACGAACAGGGAGGCGCCGGCGGCCATCCGCCCGCGCCGGGCCTCGGCGAGATCGGTGCCGCTGACGCCGGTGACGTACGACAGATAGCCGGGGACCAGCGGCAGGACGCAGGGCGAGAAGAAGGAGACGAGCCCGCCGAGCACGGCGATCGGCAGCGCGAGCAGCAGGGCGCCGCTCATCACGGTGCCGTTCTGCCCCACCCCGGCGGCGAGCGTGGTCACTCCGGTGACGGTGACGGCTGCGCTCACGTCACTTCTCCGCGAGGACGGGCTTGATCATGCCGAGCAGGGTGTCCTCGCTGAGCGCCTGGAGCGCGCGGGCGGCGATCTTGCCGTCGCGGTCGATGACGAGCGTGGAGGGGATCAGCTGCGGGTTGAGCGTGCCCTTCTTGAACCGGAGCATCTGCTTGCCCGTCGGGTCGAAGAGGCTCGGGTAGGTGATCCCGAACTCCTTCTCGAAGGACTTCGCGAGGGTGGTGCTGGCGTCGCGGGTGTTGAGGCCGACGAACTCGACGCCCTGGCCCTTGACCTTCTCGTAGACGCTCTGGAGGTTCTTCGCCTCGGCCCGGCAGGGCGAGCACCAGGAGCCCCAGACGTTGACGACGAGGATCTTGCCCTTGTAGTCGGCGGTGGACAGCGTCTTGCCGTCGATGGTCTTGCCGGACAGCTCGGGCGCCGCGCTCCGCTTGCCCTGGGCGACGGTGTCGACGCCGTTGTTGCCGGTCACGAAGTTGGTGTCGCCGCCACCCCCCGAGACCCCGCCGGAGCTGCACGCGGTGACGGTCAGCGCGGCGGCCGCGGCTGTCGCGGTCAGCAGGACGGCGCGACGGCGGGTGCGCTTGGTGCGGTTCGGGCGCTGGAAAGCGCTGCTGGCGGCACTCATGTGAAAAGTTTCGCATGCCCGTTCTGGGGATCTTGCGCACCCCCCTTGCGGGCGGAAACCCGCATATCAGGCGGGGTTTACAGAGCTCTTCTCCCTGTCCTTCATGTACGAGGCCCAACCCCCGGCGGGCGCCTGACCGACGTCGAGGCCGCGCAGCTTCTCCAGCACCTCGGGCTTCTGCACGTCCATCCAGTCGACGAACTGCCGGAAGGAGACGAGGCGTACGTCCTCGCCCTTCTCCTTCTCCGCGGCGATGTGCTTCAGCGCCTGCTCCACGGCGTCCATGTAGATGCCGCCGTTCCAGTGCTCGAAGTGGTTGCCGATGAAGAACGGGGCGCGGTTCGTCTCGTATGCCCGCCTGAAGCCCGATATGTACGCGTCGGCGGACTGCTTGCGCCAGGCCGGGTAGTGGTAGCTGGGCGCGTTGGTGGAGTTGATCGACTGGTTGGCGAGCATGTTGTAGTCCATCGAGAGGACCTCGAAGCTGCGCCCCGGGAACGGGATCTGCTGGAGCGGCAGGTCCCACAGCCCGCCCCTCTTCTCCGGCCACACCTGCCGCCCGCCGGGCGAGGAGGCGTCGTAGCGCCAGCCGAGTTCCTTCGCGGTGGGCAGCAGGTTGTCCTGCCCGAGAAGGCAGGGCGTACGACCCCCGACGAGCTCCTTGTCGTAGTCGAAGGGAAGGGCCGGCAGATCGGTCCACCCGGTGTTGGTGCGCCACTCCTTCACGAAGGCCTTCGCCTGGTCGATCTCGCTGCGCCACTGCTTCGGCGTCCAGTTGCCGACGCTGCCGTAGCCGCCGCAGAAGTGGCCGTTGAAGTGGGTGCCGATCTCGTGGCCTTCGAGCCAGGCACGGCGGACGTTGGTGAGGGTGGCCTTGACGTGCTCGTCGGTGAGGTAGCCGATGTCGGAGGCGCCGACGGGGTTGTTGGGCGGGTCGTAGAGCCGCTTCTTCGACTCGGGCAGGAGGTACAGCCCCGAGAGGAAGAAGGTCATGTGCGCGCCGTGCTCCTTGGCGAGGTCCAGGAAGCGCGGGAAGAGGCCGTTGCCGACCTCGCCGGCCCCGTCCCAGGAGAAGACGACGAACTGCGGCGGGGTCTGCCCCGGCTCCAGCGGCTCGGGCTCGGCGGGCTGGCCGGGCTGCTTGCCGGTGTACGAGGTGGAGCCGTCGCCGATGGGACGGGCCCGGTGGGCCGGCTTGCTCGGCTTGCCACTGGGGGTGGAACCGGATGCCGGGCTCGGCCCGTCCGACGACGTGAGAGTGCCGCACCCCGCGAGTCCGACAGCGGCGGCACCCCCGACGCCGAGTCCGATGGCTCCCCTGCGGGTGAGAGTGCGCATGGCATCTCCGTTCGTCACGTTCTCTGGTGGTCACCCATTCAGAGGACGTGACGAGCGGAGGCGTTCCGTCTGAACTTCCCGATTACGTAACAGAACCCCCCAAGAGGAACTTAAGCCCCGAATGCCTTGTCCTTGCCCTTCACCGGCTTGGCGCCGGCGCGCAGATGGGCCGGGACCAGGTCGATCGCGGGCTCGGAGTACCCCACGGACACGATCTTGTCGCCCTGGTACGTGAAGGTCGTCAGGGACGCGAGCGTGCACTGCCGCTTGCGCGGGTCGTGCCACAGCCGGCGCCGCTCGACGTACGACCGGACGATCCAGATCGGCAGCTGATGGCTGACCAGCACCGCCTCGTGCCCGCGCGCCGCGTCCTTGGCGGCGTCCAGCGCCCCCATCATCCGGACGACCTGGTCGACGTACGGCTCACCCCACGACGGCTTGAAGGGGTTGACGAGGTGCTTCCAGTTGTCGGGGTTCTTCAGCGCGCCGTCGCCGACGCCGAAGGTCTTGCCCTGGAAGACGTTGTCGGCCTCGATGAGCCGCTCGTCGGTCGCGAGGTCGAGGCCGTGCGCCTTGGCGATCGGCGTCGCGGTCTCCTGCGCCCGCTCCAGCGGGGACGCGCAGACGTAGGTCACGTCCCGCGAGGACAGGTGCTCGGCGACCCGGTCGGCCATCTGCCGGCCCAGCTCGGAGAGGTGGTACCCGGCGAGGCGGCCGTAGAGGACACCGTCCGGGTTGGCGACCTCGCCGTGCCGCATGACGTGGACGACGGTGATGTCAGGGTTGCTCGTCATGCTGCCGTGGCCTCCGCTGCCGCACGGGCCGCCGCCGGAAGGGCGTCGGCGATCTTCTGAACCGCCTGCTCGTCGTGGGCGGTCGACACGAACCACGACTCGAAGGAGGAGGGCGGAAGGTAGACGCCCTGCGCCAGCATCGCGTGGAAGAACGCGGTGAAGCGGAACGACTCCTGCTTCTTGGCGTCCTCGTAGTCGCGCACCTCACGGTCGGTGAAGAAGACGGAGAACATGTTGGAGGCGGTCTGCAGCCGGTGCGCGACGCCTTCCTTGGCGAGCGCCTCGGTGACGAGCGACTGGATCTGCGTGGACACGGCGTCGACCTTGTCGTACGCCGCCTGGTCGAGCAGCCGCAGCTGGGCGAGACCGGCGGCGGTGGCGACCGGGTTCCCGGAGAGGGTGCCGGCCTGGTAGACGGGCCCGGCGGGGGCGAGGTGGGCCATGACGTCGGCGCGTCCGCCGAAGGCGGCGGCGGGGAAGCCACCGCCCATGACCTTGCCGAAGGTCATGAGGTCGGGGCGGACGCCGTCGATGCCGTACCAGCCGGCGCGGCTGGTGCGGAAGCCGGTCATGACCTCGTCGGAGATGTAGAGGGCGCCGTTCTTGGCGCAGGCGTCCTTGAGGCCCTGGTTGAAGCCGGGCCGCGGCGGGACGACGCCCATGTTGCCGGGCGAGGCCTCGGTGATGACGCAGGCGATCTCGCCGGGGTGCCGGTGGAAGGCCTCCTGGACGGCTTCGAGGTCGTTGTACGGCAGCACGATGGTGTCGCCGGCCTGGGCACCGGTGACGCCGGGGGTGTCGGGCAGCGCGAACGTGGCCACCCCGCTGCCGGCGGCGGCGAGCAGCGAGTCGACGTGACCGTGGTAGCACCCGGCGAACTTGATGACCTTGGTGCGCCGGGTGAACCCGCGGGCGAGGCGGATGGCCGACATGGTCGCCTCGGTCCCGCTCGACACGAGCCGCACCTGCTCAAGAGGCTCGATCCGCTCGACCATCTCCTCGGCGAGGGCGACCTCCCCTTCACCGGGCGTGCCGAAGGACGTACCGCGCGAGACGGCGTCCTGCACGGCGGCGATCACGGCCGGGTGGGAGTGCCCGAGGATCATCGGCCCCCAGGAGCAGACGAGGTCGACGTACTCGCGTCCGTCGGCGTCGGTCAGCCAGGCACCCTTGCCGGACACCATGAACCGGGGCGTGCCGCCGACGGCGCGGAAGGCGCGCACCGGGGAGTTCACGCCCCCTGGCGTGACGGCGGCCGCACGGTCGAACAGGGCCTGTGAGGCAGGCGCATCGTATGAATAGGGCGTTTCACTCATGACCTGCGACTTCTCCGACCTCTCGGACTCCGGTTTGCCGACGTTCCTCCTCAGGGTAGGGCAGCTCACCCGGGCGACCGTGGGCTGAGGTGTGGTGGCATCTGCGAAACTGGGACCTGATACACACAGCTCGTACGGCCCGTGCTGTTCGACGGACGGCGAAGATCCTTGTGAGGATCCTGCGGACAGGTGTTTCAACGCACGTTTCGGCGGGCGGCCGTGGGGGAGGTCACTGACACGATGATCGGGTTGCGCGGCGGGGGCCACGCGTCCTAGAAAAGCAGTCGGGTGGAGATATGCATCGCGGTGGCGGACTGGGCGAGGGGACTGATGACCTGGGTCCTCGACGTGCCCGGCGGGGAAGGCACCGACGCGACGCGGAGGAAGCCGCGGAAGCGGCACGCGTACCGAGTGAGTCAGAGCAGGACGAGCGACGTATCGAACGTCGGATCGACCGGCTGAGGGCGGGGAGCAGGAATGGTGGTCGGGTGGGGGTGACGTACAAGTACTTCGGCGCGCCCGACGGCGCGACCGCAGCCCGCGTCCCGATCTCGATGCGCCCCGAGGAACTCGGCGGCGACGAGCTCGGCATGAACGGCATGTTCACCAAGATCAAGCCGGAGACGATGGCCGCGATGGTCCTCACCGGCATAGAAGGCGTCCCGCTGCACAAGGTGCCCCCGCTGGAACTGGTCGTCCTGCACCCCGACTACGCCGTGGTCAAGCTCCCCATGACGGTCGTCGACCCGCTGCGCGGCATCGGCGAGGAAGCGGTCGGCGCGGCGGCGTTCATCTGGTCGACGGTGCCGGACCGGGGCGGGCCGCGGGACGCGTTCAACGTGTACCAGCTGCTGCACGAGTGGCAGGACTTCTCCCACCGGTTGCACGAGGCGGGGCATCAGCCGTACTGCCTGGTGTGGCCCTGAGCCGAGGCGTTCACGGCGTGCGGGCGGAGCTTTCGGGCTCCGCCCTTCTCATGTGCCGACGCGTTCTGTTCCAGAGGTGATCAGAGCGGCGACATGCCCGGGTCCTCGGGGCGGATCCGGCCGCGCCAGCCGCCGCTCTCGGCGCTGCTCTCGACGTAGTCCTTGAAGCGCCGCAGGTCGCCGGAGACCCGGCGGTCGATCAGGCCGAGCGCGTCCGCGCCCTTCTCGGCCATGCCGGTGGGCTCGACCTCCATGGTCAGCTCCACCTTGGTGTGCCCGTCGTCCACCCGCTCGAAGCGGACCGAGCCGCGCTGCGCGGTGTCGCCGCCGACGGTGCGCCAGGTGATCCGGTCGTCGGGCAGCTGGTCGACTATCTCCGTGTCGAACTCGCGCCGGACGCCTCCGATGCTGGTGGTCCAGTGGTTGTGCCGGTCGTCGAGCTGAGTGACCTCGTCGACGCCCTCCATGAACTTCGGGAACTCCTCGAACTGGGTCCACTGGTTGTACGCCCGGTGCAGCGGCACCTCCACCTCGACCGCCTTCTTGACCGTGCTCATGAGTTCCTCCCTGTTCCTCGGGTTCCATGCGTGCACGGCGTCGAGTACCCGGGAGGCGTCGCCTCACCCCGGCGGGGAACCCGGCGGATGACGAAAGAGGTGCCGACCGTGAGCGACCGCCGCGACCCCGACGACGTCGTGCTCTCCCCGCACGAACGCCTCGCCCTGTACCGGATAGAGGCCGAACTGAACGCCGACCGGCGCCTCACCCGCCGTATGCGTCACCACACGGGCCGCGGGCTGCGCAACCCCGTCCCCGTCTCCCGCCGCTGCTGGCTGCCGCTGTCGACGGCCGCGCTGCTGAGCGCCTCGGTGTTCCTCGTCGTCATGGGGATCCGCACCTCGTACCCCGCCGTCCTGTGGTGCTTCGCCGTGCTGTGGCCCCTCACCCTGTTGCAGGGATTCCGGCTGCTGTGCCGCGCCGCCGGGGAAGGCGCCGCCCAGGAGGAGCGCGGCACACCGCGGCGGTGAAGCGGCAGTGAAGCGGCGGTGAATCGGCGCCCAGACAACCACGAGACAGGAGGCGGCCATGAACGCCGACGCAGGACTCCGGGGGTCGTACTGGCTCGAGACCGCCCCGCCCGGCGACCCCGCACCCCCGCCCGCCGGTGACCTCAGCGTCGACGTCGCCGTGATCGGCGGCGGCATGGCCGGGCTGAGCACGGCCTGGGAGCTGGTGAGGGAGGGCCGCGAGGTGGCCGTGCTGGAGGCCGGCCGGCTCGCCGCCGGGGTGACCGGCCGCACCACGGCCAAGCTGAGCGCCCTGCACACCCTCGTCTACGACCGGCTGCGCCGCACGCGCGGACCGGAGGGGGCGCGGCTGTACGCCCGTTCGCAGACGGAGGCGATCCGGCACGCCGCGGAGATCGTGGCGGAGCTGGGCGTCGACTGCGACTGGGAGGAGGCGGCCGCGTTCACGTACGCCGAGGACGCGGACGGCGTCGCGGAGTTGCGGGCCGAGGCGGAAGCGGCGCGCGAGGCCGGCCTGGCGGCCTCCTTCGTCACCGACACCGAGCTGCCGTTCCCGGTGGCGGGCGCGGTCAAGGTGGTACGGCAGGCCCAGTTCCACCCCCGCAAGTACCTGCTGGCACTCGCCGACGACCTGCGCAGGCGCGGCGGCACGGTGTACGAGGACACACGGGTCGTCGCCCTGACCGAGGGCGAGCCGTGCGTCCTGACGACCGACGCCGGGGTGACGGTGCGCGCCCATGACGTGGTCGTCGCCACCCACTACCCGGTGTTCGACCGGGCCCTGCTCTTCACCCGCCTCTCCCCCCGCCGCGAACTGGTCGTGGCCGGGACCGTCGACGCGAGCCGCGCCCCGCGCGACATGTACATCACGCCGGAGCAGAACACCCGCTCGGTGCGCAGCGCGCCGTACGGCGACGACGACTCCGTACGGCTGCTGATCGTCACCGGTGAGCACTTCACGCCCGGCACCGCGGACGTCGACAAGCGCTTCGCGCGGCTCGCGGAGTGGGCCGACGACCGCTTCCGCGGGCTGACCCTCACCCACCGCTGGGCGACCCAGGACAACGACTCCACCGACTCCGTGCCCCTCGTCGGCCCGCTCCACCAGGGCAGCGGGCACACCTACGTGGCGACCGGCTTCGGCGGCTGGGGACTGAGCGGCGGCATCATGGCGGGCCGCCTGATCACCGACCTGATGGCCGGCCGCGAGGTCGCGTGGGCCGGCCTGTACGACCCGCGCCGCCTCGGCTCCGTCGTCCGCGAGGGCGTGTCCTTCCTCAAGCACCAGACGCAGGTCGCCCGGCACTTCGTCGGCGACCGGCTGCCGCCCCGGTCGGGCCCGGCGCCGGAGGACCTCGCGCCCGGTGACGGCGCGGTGATGAGGGTGGGCGGCCACCGGTGTGCCGTGCACCGCGACGAGAGCGGACAGCTCCGAGCGGTCTCGGCGAACTGCACCCACCTCGGCTGCGTCGTGGGATTCAACCGCGCCGAACAGGCCTGGGAATGCCCGTGCCACGGCTCCCGGTTCGCCCCCGACGGCAGCATCCTCCAGGGGCCCGCGGTACGCCCGCTGGAACAGCGCGACCTCTGAAGAACCACCGTTTCCCCGCGGCCCAGCAGGGCACTCGGCGGACAGTTCGACGAGACACAGAGAGAAGTTGAACCGCCGTGACCACGTCCACCGTCCAGAACGACACGACCACCCCCCTCCGGGTGGCGAAGACGGGCTGGCGAAAGGCTCGCACCGTACGCGACAAGGGCGTACGCACCTGCCTCTCCCCCGTCGACGACGGCACCCGCCCCTCCGCCACGGACCCCGGCGGCGAGGGCAACATCGTCCGCGGCGACGACTGACCCGAGACAGCCCCCAGCACCCGCACACCCTCACCCCCCACCCGCACACCCTCACCCCCACCAGGACGCCCATGCCCTCCGCCACCGTCGGCTGCCCCACCCCCGCCGACCCCCGCCGCTGCGTCGTCCCCCGGGGCGTGTACGCGCCGCAGGCCGACACCCGTCGCCTGCGGCGGGCGCTGCACCGGGAACCGATCACGGACCGGACGCACGTGCTGGACCTCGGCACCGGCAGCGGGGCGCTCGCGGTCGAGGCGGCCCGGCTCGGCGGCCGCGTCACCGCGGTCGACATCTCCTGGCGGGCGGTCGCGGCCGCCTGGCTCAACGGCGTGCTGAACGGCCAGAGCCTGCGCGTCCGCCACGGCGACCTCGCCTCGGCGGTCCCCGGCCGCCGCTTCCACCTGGTGCTCGCCAACCCGCCCTACGTCCCCGCCCCCGGCGCGGCCCCGCCCCGCGGCCCCGCCCGCGCCTGGGACGCCGGCCCGGACGGCCGGCTGCTGATCGACCGGGTCTGCGACTCCGCACCGGCGGTCCTGCACCCCACGGGCGCCCTGCTCCTCGTCCACTCCCATCTGTGCGGCGTCGACGCCACCCTGGCCCGCCTCACCGAGGCCGGTCTGCGCGCGGAGGTCGTCGACCGCACCCGGCTGCCGTTCGGCCCGGTGCTGCGCTCCCGGCTCGGCTGGCTGCGCGAGCGAGGCCTGGTGAACGGCGAGACGACGGAGGAACTGGTGGTGATCCGTGGCCGCCGCAGCTGACCGCCCCCGCCGCATACGCGTCCAGCGCGACGGGCCCCTGCTGATCGAGGGACCGGTCGAAGTGGTCGACGAGCACGGCGAGGTGACGGTCTCCGACCGTTTCGAGGTCGCGGTCTGCACCTGCCGCCGCAGCCGCCTGTACCCGTGGTGCGACACCAGCCACCGCCGCCGCGAGCGCCGCACCGGCACAGCGGCCGACGAAGGCGGCCGGACATGACCAGCCCCTCCCGGCACCGGCCCCCACAGCTCCCCGCCCCCCGCGGCCCGCTCTCCGCCGCGGTACGCGCCGCCCTCCTGGGCGCACCGCCCCCGCAGAACATCCCGGAGGACTCCCCCGCCTACGGCGACGACCTCCAACTCGCCCTCTACACCCTTTACGAACTGCACTACCGCGGCTTCCGCGACGTCCCCGACACCCTGGAGTGGGACAGCGCCCTGCTCGCCTGCCGCGCCGCCCTCGAGGACCGCTTCCTGACGGCCCTGCGCGAGGACGTACCGACCACCGGCACGACCGCCACCGCCGCCCTCGACGAGCTCCAGGTCGAACCGACCGCCGACCCCGACGGCACGAGCGTGTCGTTCTTCCTGCGCGACGAGGGCACCCTCGACCAACTGCGCGAGTACGCGGCCCTGCGCTCGCTCTACCACCTCAAGGAGGCCGACCCGCACGCCTGGGTCATCCCCCGGCTGCACGGGCGGGCCAAGGCGGGGATGGTCGCGGTGGAGTTCGACGAGTTCGGCGCGGGCCGCCCCGACGAGATCCACGCGGAACTGTTCGCCGACCTGATGACGGACCTGAAGCTGGAGACGGCGTACGGCCACTACGTCGACGCGGCCCCGGCCGAGGCGCTCGCCACCGTCAACCTGATGAGCCTGTTCGGTCTGCACCGGGCGCTGCGCGGCGCGCTGGTCGGCCACTTCGCCGCCGTGGAGGTGACCTCGTCCCCCGGCTCCCGCCGCCTCGCCGAGGCACTGCGCCGGGTGGGGGCGGGCCCGGCGGCCGTACGGTTCTACACCGAGCACGTCGAGGCCGACGCCGTGCACGAGCAGGTCGTACGGCAGGACGTCGTCGCCGGTCTCCTGGAGAGCGAGCCGGAGCTGGACGCCGACGTGGTGTTCGGCGTCCGCGCGACGACGTACCTGGAAGAACGCCTGGCCGCCAGGCTGCTGGGAGCCTGGCGGCAGGAGGCCACCGCACTGCGCGGCCCCTGACGAACCACTACCGCGCGGGACCGAACACCGGGGGCCGCAGATCGTCCCCCGAGGGCCCGACGTCCCCCTCCTCCCAGGCGGGGTCATGGGCACACGGAACACTGGCACCGCCCATGAAGTACTCGCGGTCCGGGAACCAGGTGAACGACATCCGCTCGTCGCCGCCGTCCCGCTGCACGAACAGGCTCCAGTCCTGCCCGTCCTTGCCCTCCCGGTACGACGTGACCTCCCAGCCGTCGTCCCGCAACCGCTCGTGCAGCCGCCGCAGTCCGGGCACGGCCTGGCCGGCCGGCACATGGTCCAGGGCCCAGTCGTGGCTCATCGTGTAGGCGCCGTCGACGGCCCTGTCGTCCATGCCCAGCAGCCCGCCGTCGTAGCAGAACCCGGAGTCGAAGGTGTTCTCCGTGCTGACGCCGACCTTCTCGACGCCCGGCGGCACGGTCCGGGTGAACCCCAGGACGTCGTACGCCTCCTGGGACCGCTCGAAGGCGCGGTCGGCCATCTCCTCGGGCGCGACGCGCGGATAGTCCGTCGACCCCGCAGACCCCCAGGCGAGCCCGACGAACAGCAGGACGACGACACCGAGCAGGGCGACCAGCGCGGCACACCCACAGCCGAGCGCACCGGCGGCAGAGGGGCGGGAAGGGGAGGCGTTCGAGGACATGCCAGGACGCTAAGCCGCCCCCGGCCCCCGCCGGATGAGCGCGATCACTCGCCCGCCCCTGGGTACGGGTACTCATCCTCACCACCCGCCACCACGGTGAAGTGCCGCGCGCCGCCACCGCCCTCCAGTTCGTCGAGTACGGCGACGGCCAGATCCTCGGCACTGATCCACGACCGCCCGCCCGCATCCGCCAGCAGCGTGTCGGTACCGCGCCGATAACGCCCGGTCCGCTCACCCGGCTCCAGCAGACCGGGCGGACTCAGATAGACCCAGTCGGCACCGAAGTGCCCTTCACACGCCCGGAGTTGGGCGACCCCCGCCGCGGCGACGGCCCGCAGCGCATCCGGCACGTACACGGGATCATGGGCGACCAGCAGCTCCCCCTCCCCCGGACTGCGCAGCGCCCCGGCACCGCCGACCACGAGCACCCGGACACCGAGCCGCGCGGCGGCGTCCAGCACGGTCCGGGTCACCCCCACGAGAAACTCCTCGTCGACCGGATGACTCCGCACGGCGAGAACGAAGGCGTCCGCACCGGACCCCACGAGCACCTCGGCCAGGGCCGCCGAGTCACCGGCGTCGACCGCGCCCCCGGTGACACCGTCCCCCACCGTCTCTCCCTTCCGCGACAACGCCAGCACCCGATGCCCCCGCACCCCGGCCTCCGCGACCACCCGACGTCCGACCATCCCGGTGGCACCGAGCACCACGAGATGCATGTCAGCCCTCATCAACGGCTCCCTCTCCCCGTCCACTTGCCCCACCCCGGGGCATCCAGTTGCGCCGCGAGCGTCGCGGCCAGCGCCAGCACGAACCCGAGGGTCTGCGGCAGGCTCAGTGACTCGCCCAGTACGACACCCACGACGGCGGCGACCAGCGGGGACAGCAGCACCAGCGGGGCCGACGCGCTCACCGGCAGCCTGCCGATCCCCCGGGACCACAGCATGTGGGCGATGAGCCCGCCCATGCTGCCGAGCCACAGATAACCGGCGACGGCCCCCGAGTCGATCCGCTCCGGCACTCCCTCACCCACCAGAACGAGCGGCACCAACACCAGCCCCCCGAAGGCGAGTTGCCAACTGGCCAACGCCAACGGCCCGACCCCCGCCGGCCGCCCCCAGCGCTTCAGCAGAACAATCCCGGCGGCCATGGACGCCGTACCGGCAAGCCCGGCCACCACCCCCACCCCGTCCAGCCGCGCCCCCGGCCCGAGCACGACGAGCCCGACCCCGACGACACCGGCCACCCCCCAGGCCCAACGCCACAAGGCCGGCCGGTCGTGCAGCACGGCGGCGGCGAGCCCGGCGACCAGCAGGGGCTGGGTGGCGCCGAGCGTGGCGGCGACTCCGCCGGGGAGCCGTTCGGCGGCGAGGAACAACAGGGGATACAGGGCACCGATGTTGAGCACGCCGAGCACCGCGGCCTTCCACCACCACGCCCCGCGCGGCAGCACCCGGGTCAGGGCGAGCCCGACCAGCCCGGCGGGCAGGGCACGCATCAGCCCCGAGAACAACGGGTGCCCGGACGGCAGCAGTTCGGTGGTCACGGCGTACGTGGTGCCCCAGGCGGCCGGGGCGAGCGCGGTGAGCGCGACGGTGGCGGCCTGCCGCACCTGCGAGGTATCGGGCGGCCGTTCGAGCAAGGCAGTCATGGCGCGAGTGTCACCCCACCGAACAATGAATCCAAAGCATGAGTTCGATGGCAGCCATGCACACCACCCATGCATGATGATGTCGGCCATGGACCTCCAGCAGATGCGCTACGTCGTGGCCGTCGCCGAAACCCGCAACTTCACCCGCGCCGCCGAGCGCTGCGAGGTCGTCCAGTCCTCCCTCAGCCATCGCATCGCGGGCCTGGAAAAGGAGTTGGGCGTGCGGCTCTTCGCCCGCACCAGCCGTCGCGTCGAACTCACCAGCGCGGGCGAGGCGTTCGTCGCCGCGGCACGCGAGTGCCTGGCCGCGGCCGACCGCGCGGCGGCCGACGCCGCGGCCGCGACGGGGGTGGTACGGGGCCGGCTCGCCGTGGGCGTGATCGTGACGACGGCCGCGGTGGACGTGCCGGAACTGCTCCAGCGGTACCGGGCGAGGCACCCGCAGGTCCGGGTCGACCTGCGCTCGGGCCGCAGCGACGACCTGGCGGCGGCCGTCCGGGACGGCAAGCTGGACATCGCGTTCCTGGGCCTGCCGGAGAGCCAGCGCCCCACGGACGTGGAGGCCCTCGCCCTGGACCACGACCGGCACGCCCTCCTCGTCCCGGCCGGCCACCCCCTGGCCGACACCCCCCAGGTCACCCTGCGCGAGATCGCCGACGAGACGTTCGTGGACTTCGTCTCCGGCACCCCCGCCCGGGCCCAGTCCGACCAGGCCTTCGCCGCCGCGGGCCTGTCCCGTGACGTGGCCTACGAGGCCGGAGTCGTCGAGCTGATCACCCGCCTGGTCGCCCGCGGCCTGGGCGTGGCGCTCCTGCCCTCGGCGTTCATCACCCCGCTCGCAGAGGCGGACCCGTCCCTGTCCCTGATCCCGGTCTCCGACGGCCCGAGCCGCATCGAATACCTCATCTGGAGCCGCTTCAACCCAAGCCCGGCGACGAGGGCGATGCTCAAGGTGCTCGGCGTACGGGACTGACCCCCACGCACCTTTGGCCGCGTACGGCGGGAAGGGGACGCTACGCCCTGCACCACCGGCCCGGCGAGGCGCACCCCCACGGCGCGGCACCCGGCGACGGCGGTGAGGGGACGTGTCGGGGGGTGTCCGCCCGCAGCGGTTGGCGCGTCAACACGGGCGCCCTTTTATAGGTGACCGATTCCGCGCCGTTCCGAGGACGGACACCCCCCGGCGCGGCCCCGCCCCACAACGAACCGCCCCACAACGCACCGCACCGCGGAGGCGAACCCCCACAAGGCCGCACCCGGCTCAGACCCCGCCCCCCACGGTGAACCCCATGACCATCCCGCCCCCGTCCCGCCGAACGGCGAACGGCGCACCCCCATGCGCCAACGCAACCTCCCGCACGATCGACAGCCCCAGCCCCGACCCCGGCAACGACCGAGCATCCGCGGCCCGATAGAACCGATCGAACACCCGCACAAGATCCTCGTCCCCGACCCCGGGCCCCCGATCCAGCACCTCCACCCGCACCACCCCCGCCCGCGCAGGCCCAGCCACCCGGATCTCGACCGGCCCCCGCCCCTCCCGGTCGAACTTCACCGCGTTCTCGACAAGGTTGGACACGGCCCGAGTCAGCATCCCCGGCCGCCCGTCGGTGGACGTGTCCCCGCTCGCCCGCACGAGGATCTCCCGCCCGGTACGCCGCCGAGCCACCCCCGCCACGTCCTCCGCGATGTCGGCGAGATCCACCCGCTGCGGCGGCTCGGTGTCGGACTGCCCCGCGGCCAGCTCGACCAGCTCGTTCACCAGATCGGTCAGCTCCCGCGCCTCCTGACCGAGGTCGGCGACCAGCTCCTCCCGGGTCTCCGGAGGGAACTCGTCGATGCGCCGCAGCAGCGAGATATTGGTCCGCAACGAGGTCAACGGCGTCCGCAACTCATGCCCCGCGTCCTGCACCAGCCGCCGCTGGTCCTCCTCCGACTGCGCGAGCCGCCCGAGCATCCGGTCGAAGGCCCGCCCGAGCCGCCCCACCTCGTCATAGCCGGTGACGGGCACCTGAACGCCGAGCCGCCGCGTACGGGCGACGTCCTCCGCGGCAGCGGTAAGGACCACGAGCCGCCGAGTGATCCGCCGAGCCAGCCACCATCCGAACAACCCGGCCCCGACGACGACGGCCGCCATGAGAATCAGCGTCCGCTGCTGAAGCGCCTGCAACAGATCCTCGGTGTCACTGAACTCCTGGGCGACCTGCACGGCCCCCCGCCCACCCCCGAGCGACACGGTCGCCACGCGATACACATCGCTGCCGACGTCGACGTCCTTGTGCTCGGTCAGCTCCCCGGCCCCCGAGGCCCCCGCGACGACCCGATCCGCACGCGTGACGGGCAGCCCGGGACTGCCGTGATCGACGACGGACCCGTCCGCCCCCAGCACCTGTACGTCCGTACGGGCCGGCCGCACCAGATCGTGCCCCGGCGCCGACGACGAGAAGTCCTCCGGCGACATCCGGTGCTGCCGCACCTCGTCCCGCAGATCCTGCACGACCTCGTCGAACACGGACTGCTGGTCGACCCGCACCAGCCGGGCGGCCGCGCTGTAGGACAGGATGCCGACGAGCACGGTGACGGCGGCGGTGACGGCCGCGAAGGACACGGCGAACGTGGTCCCGAGGGACACCAGCCCGGGCCGCCGCCGACGCAGCAGCCGCGCGAGGCGTCCCACTCAGTCCTCCCGCAGCACGTACCCCACGCCGCGCACGGTGTGGATCAGCTGCGGCGCCCCGGGCTCATCCAGCTTGCGCCGCAGATAGCCGACGTAGACGGCGAGGTTCTTCGAGCCGGGCCCGAAGTCGTAGCCCCAGATCCGGTCGTAGATGGTCGAGTGGTCGAGCACGATCCCGGCGTTGCGGACGAGCAGCTCCAGCAGCTCGAACTCGGTACGGGTCAGCTCCAGCTCCCGCCCGTCCCGCCAGGCCCGCCGCGCCTGGGGATCCATACGCAGCCCGGCGGCCTCGAGATACCGCTCCGCCACGACCTTCTGCGCGATGTCGGCGCCACCCGAAGCCGCACCGCCGGCCCCCGCGCCAGAACCCGATCCGGCACCCGCGCCACCGCCCACGCCCGCGCTCCCGGTCCGCCGCAGCAGCGCCCGCAACCGGGCGAAGACCTCTTCGACGTCGAACGGCTTCAGCACATAGTCGTCGGCGCCCGCGTCCAGCCCGGCGATCCGGTCCTGGGTCTCCACGAGCGCCGTCAGCATGAGGATCGGGGTCCGGTCACCCTCGGCACGCAGCACCCGGCACACCTGGAGCCCGTCGATGCCGGGCATCATCACGTCGAGGACCAGCACGTCCGGCGGGGTGCGATGGGCCTGCGCGAGTGCCTCGACCCCGTCGGCGACCGCGGTGACCCGGTAGCCCTCCAGGGTCAGGGCACGCTCCAGCGCATGACGGATGGCGCGGTCGTCTTCGGCGAGCAGCACGGTCTGAGGCACGCCTCCATAGTGCCAAGGCATCCGCCGGTTCAGCCGGGTGAGCGACCCGACGATCAGCCTTTTTACCCGTCTCTCACCCTCACAGAGACAACCGCACCCTCTCCCCCTACCGTCCTCTCACCGCTTGGGCGCCAGTGCGGCCAGCTGCTCGGCGAAGGGCACGACCGCGAAACCGCTGTGGGCCTCGGACCGCGCGCCCGGCAGCTCCGTCGATGCCCTCGACGCCGTCGCCGCGTTCCCCGCCGAGAGCCCGGTCATCAGCCCGGCCAGCTCCCCCGCGGCCCGCTCGATCCGCCCCTCAAGACCCTCCGCACCCCAGTCCTCGGAGGCGGCGTAGACGGCGGTCGGTACGACCACGGCCCGCAGGTAGGCGAACAGCGGCCGCATCGCGTGCTCCAGCACGAGCGAGTGCCGCGCGCTGCCGCCGGTCGCGGCGACGAGCACCGGCTTCCCGGCGAGCGCGTCCTTGTCGAGGACGTCGAAGAACGACTTGAACAGCCCGCTGTACGACGCCGAGAACACCGGCGTGACGACGATCAGCCCGTCGGCCCCGGCCACCGCCTCCTGCGCGGCGGCCAGTGCCTTGCCCGGGAACCCGTTGGTGAAGAAGTGCGCGATCTCCACGGCGAGCTCACGCAACTCGACGACCTGGACATCCACCGCCGCCGCTCGCTCCACGGCGGCGGCCAGCCGGTCGGCCAGCAACCGTGTGGAGGAGGGCACGCTCAGCCCGGCCGAGACGACGACAAGCTTCATGACGACACAGTCTCCTTCTTCGCGGCGGCCAGCAGAGACGCGTGGGTGGGCGCCTCCGGCACATCATCCGGGCGGCCCTTCGCGAACTCCTCGCGCAGCACCGGAACGACCTCTTCGCCGAGGATGTCCAGCTGCTCCAGCACGGTCTTCAGCGGCAGCCCGGCGTGGTCCAGCAGGAACAGCTGGCGCTGGTAGTCACCGGCGTAGTCGCGGAAGGCGAGGGTCTTCTCGATGACCTCCTGCGGCGAGCCGACCGTCAGCGGCGTCTGGTCGGTGAAGTCCTCCAGGGACGGCCCGTGCCCGTACACCGGCGCGTTGTCGAAGTACGGCCGGAACTCCCGCACCGCGTCCTGGCTGTTCTTCCGCATGAACACCTGCCCGCCGAGGCCGACGATGGCCTGCTCGGGGGTGCCGTGCCCGTAGTGCGCGTACCGCGTCCGGTACAGCTCGATCATCCGCTTGGTGTGGTCGGCCGGCCAGAAGATGTTGTTGTGGAAGAAGCCGTCGCCGTAGAAGGCGGCCTGCTCGGCGATCTCGGGCGAGCGGATGGAGCCGTGCCAGACGAACGGCGGTACGTCGTCCAGCGGCCGCGGGGTCGAGGTGAACCCCTGGAGCGGCGTACGGAACTTCCCCTCCCAGTCGACGACGTCCTCGCGCCACAGCCGGCGCAGCAGGGCGTAGTTCTCGATGGCGAGGTTGATGCCCTGCCGGATGTCCTGCCCGAACCACGGGTAGACCGGTCCGGTGTTGCCGCGCCCCATCATCAGGTCGACGCGCCCGTCGGCCAGGTGCTGGAGCATCGCGAAGTCCTCGGCGATCTTCACCGGGTCGTTGGTGGTGATGAGGGTCGTGGAGGTGGACAGCACGAGCCGCTCGGTCTGGGCGGCGATGTAGCCGAGCATGGTGGTCGGCGAGGACGGCACGAACGGCGGGTTGTGGTGCTCGCCGGTCGCGAAGACGTCGAGCCCGACCTCCTCGGCCTTCAGCGCGATGGCGACCATGGCCTTGATGCGCTCGCGCTCGGTCGGCGTCCGGCCCGTGGTGGGGTCCGGAGTGACATCACCGACGCTGAAGATCCCGAACTGCATGGCCGATCATCCTCCAAGTTGTTGACCGTTCAACTATACCCCTGAACGACCACCACGTCCCGGCTATTCCTCGGCCGAGATCCCGGTTGACACCGACCGACCCACCCTTCATATTTACCTGCGTGACGCAGACACTGCACAACGCAAACAACAACCGGGGCGACCTCCCCGCCCGCACCCGCTGGGCGATCCTGGCCGTGATCCTCGCGGCCGACGTCCTCGACCTCCTCGACGCGACGATCACCAACATCGCCGCCCCGACCATCACCGCCGACCTCGGCGGCGGCCCGGCCCTGGTCCAGTGGCTGGGCGCCGCCTACGCACTGGCCCTCGGCGTGCTGCTCGTCCCCGGCGGACGCCTGGGCGACAAGTACGGCCGCCGCAAGCTGTTCCTGACCGGCCTCGCCGGTTTCGTCGCCGCCTCCCTGGCCTGCGGCCTGGCCCCGAGCCCCGCCACCCTGGTGGCCGCCCGCCTCCTCCAGGGCGCCTTCGGGGCCCTGGTCATCCCGCAGGGCTTCGGCATCCTCGGCGCCACCTGGCCACGCGACCAGATCGGCAAGGCCTTCGCCCTGTTCGGCCCCGCGATGGGACTCTCCGCCGTCGGCGGCCCGGTCCTGGCCGGCTTCCTCGTCGACGCCGACATCGCGGGCCTCGGCTGGCGCCCCATGTTCCTGATCAACCTGCTCCTGGGCGGCGCCGCCCTGCTCGCCGCCGCCCGCCTGCTCCCCCGCGACACCGGCGACAACTCCGTCTCCGTCGACGGCCCCGGCTCCGCTCTCCTCGCCGGCGCGATGCTCGGCGTCCTGGGCGGTCTGATCGACGGCTCGGCCAACTCCTGGACCGCCCGCCCCCTGACCCTCCTGCTCCTCGGCCTCGCCGCGTTCGCCGTCTTCTGCCACCGCCAGCGCACCGCGGCCCACCCGCTCATCGAGCCGTCACTCCTGCGCAACCGCGGCTTCGCGGCGGGCCTCACCCTCGGCGTCGCCGCCTTCGCCGCGACGTCCGGCCTCCTCTACGTCATCTCCCTCTTCCTCCAGCAGGACCTCGGCCGCACCCCCGCCGACACCGCGCTGGGCCTGATCCCCCTGACCCTCGGCATAGTGATCGCCTCGATCGCCTGCCACGGCCTGCTCCACACCTACGGCCGCCGCCTGGCCGTGACCGGCCTGCTGATCCTCTTGGGGGGCTGCGTCTGGCTGACCCTCGTCATCCACAACTCGGGCACACACACCGCCGGTTGGGCCCTGACCCCACCCCTCGTGATCCTCGGCATCGGAATGGGCACCTGCTTCGGCACGATCTACGACCTCACGATCGGCGACATCGCCCCGACAGAGGCCGGCAGCGCAAGCGGCTCCCTGAACGCGGTCCAGCAACTCGCCAACGCGCTGGGCGCGGCAATGGTGACGACGGTGTACTTCCACAGCAACGGCACGGTGAGCCTGCTGGTGGTGGCAGCGGCGTTGGCAACATGCCTGCCCTTGACGGCCCTACTGCCGGCCAACCCTCAAAAGGAACAGCACCACTGACGCCGCCCAGGGGCGCGGGGAACTGCGCGACCAGCCCACCACTCACCCGCACCCGCACCCGCCACACAACAGCCGCCACCGAGCCACCAGGCACCGTCACCACCCCTACGGCACCAACACAACCCGCCCCCGAACCCCACCCCCCGCCAGCACCGCATGCGCCTTCCCGGCATCAGCCAGCGAGAACGTCTCAGCCACCCGCAGCCTCAGCACCCCGGAATCCACCAGCCCCGCCAACTCCGCAAGCCGCCCCCCATCCGCCTGAACCTCAACAGCCGTAGCCCGAACCCCTCGAACCCCTTCAGGCGCAGCCTGCGGAATAACCCCCACATACGCCCCTCCATCCCGCACCCACTCCAGCGCCGGCGCCCCGAGAACGGCCGCGTCCAGCACCGCGTCGAACGCCCCCGCCCGCCCCTCCGTGACGAAGTCCGCCGCTCCCAGCGACCGCACCAACTCCTCGTCCCCCGCCCGGGCCAGCCCGGTCACCACGACCCCCCGCGCCGCGGCGAGCTGCACGGCGAACCCCCCGACGGCCCCGCCGGCCCCGGTCACCAGCAGCGAAGAGCCCGCGGAGAGCGACAGCAGATCCAGCGCCTGCGCGGCCGTCAGCCCGTTCAACGGCAAGGTCGCCGCCTCCACCACCCCCACCGTCCGAGGCGCGAGCGCCACCGCGTCCGTGGGGACGACGACGTACTCCGCATGGGTCCCGAGCGGCTTCACCATCCCGTAGTCGAGGGCGACCACCTCGTCCCCCACGCTCCACGCACTGGCCACCCCCACCGCGTCCACGGTCCCGGCGACATCCCACCCCAGCCCGATCCGCTTGCCCGCACCGCCGAAGAAGCCCTGCCGCACCCCGGCGTCGACGGGGTTCACCGTGGCCGCCGCCACCTTGATCCGCACCTCGCGGGCGCCGGGCTCGGGCACCTCCGCCTCCACGACCTCGACGACCCCGGGCCCACCGAACGCGTTCACGACCGCTGCACGCATGACTGTCAACTCCCTTGAGTAAACCGGCTGTTGGCGACCGCCGAGGACCTCGGCGGTCGCGTTCCATCTGCCGACAACCCTAGGAAGAGCTACTATCTCCCGGTAAGTAGTTACCTGAGAGTGCGTATGTCCCCCAGAGGTGAGCCATGGCGACCATGACGGCGGCCCAGCGACGCGAGCAGGCCCGCATCGAGTACGACGCGTTCATCAAGGGCTGCCCCACCAACCAGCTCCTGGACCGCCTCAGCGACAAGTGGGTCAGCCTGGTCGTCTCCGCCCTCGCCGGCGGCACCATGCGCTACAGCGACCTCAGCCGGAAGATCGCCGGAGTGAGCCCCAAGATGCTCACGCAGACCCTGCGTTCACTGGAACGCGACGGCATCCTGGCCCGTACGGTCACCCCGTCCGTCCCGGTCCGCGTCGACTACGAACTCACCCCGCTCGGCCACAGCCTGGCCCTGCTCCTGACGGCCGTGAAGGACTGGGCGGAGACCCACATCGACGAGGTCCACGACGCCCGCGAGCGCTACGACACCCAGGACGAACAGGTCGCCTGAAGCCCCTGGACACCTCCTGGACGCCCCCTAGACGTCCCCGGCCCGAAGCCGGGCCACCTGCGCCGCGCTGAACTCCGTCGTCCGCTTCATGTGGTCGACGATCAGCGCGAGTTCACCGGCGTCGAGGTCGTCGAAGAGCGCGACCCAACCGCCCCCCAGCCGGTCCCACACGCGCCCGAACTCCTCGATCTTCTCCGGCACGGTGGTCACCAGCACCCGCCGCCGGTCCACCACGTCCCGCTCCCGCACCACGTACCCGGCGCGCTCCAGCCGGTCCACGAGCCGCGTCGCGGACCCGGTGGTCAGCCCCGTCAGCTCGGCGATCCGCCCCGTCGTCACCGGACCGCCCTCCAGGGTCAGCAGGTTCAGACACTGCAAGTCGGTGGGGTGCAGGCCGAGATGGTCGGCGAGGGCCTGGTTGAACAGGGCGTACGAGGCCATGTACCGACGGGAGACGGCCGACAACTCCTCGAGCACCCGCTCCCGAGCCGCTCCGCCCATACCGCCCGCACCTCCATCGCCTGCGCCGTGCAGCAATCGTACGACGCACAGAACCGGCGCCCGGCGTCAGCAGCACGAGCCCCCGGCGTCAGAAGTAGTACGAGTCCCCGGTGTCCAGCACCAGCACCCGCTGCTGGTCGTTGGCCCGGTTGAGGTCCACGACCCCACCGCTCCACACCGTGTCCATCTCCAGCAGCACCTCCGTCGGCTCCCCCCGCAACCGCACCCGTAGTTCGACCTGCTCCCCCAGCCCGTCCGCGTCCAGTGCCCCCACCCGGCACAGCACCACCCGCGCACCCGACCGCGCACACCCCTCCGGCAGCGTCTGCCGGTTGACGAGCGGCTCCGACCAGCGCAGCCGTACGGTCGCGTCCGGAACGGCCGAGGGCCCGTGGTTGCGCGGCGTGAACCGTACGTCCACCCGCCCGGCCGCCATGCTCGCGGCACCGTGATAGGCGAGATCGGCCTCGGGGACATGGATGCCCCACCGGTCGTAAGGCCCGTCCCCGGGCTCCGCGGCCGCCGCGGCCGGAGCCACCCCGCAGACCGCCGCCGCCCCGACCGCCACGCACGCACCCAGCACCCGAACCCGCATACCGCCCACTCCTCAGAGGAGACTCCACCGTGGTCGTACGGATGTATCCCACGCGGAGCGGCGGACAGGCGCCGTCCATCAGGTGAAGCCGGTGTGCCACCCTTCCGGCATGCACGTCCTACGCTCCGCCGTCCTCTTCGTGGTCGCCGCCCTGTTCGAGATCGGCGGCGCCTGGCTGGTGTGGCAGGGCGTGCGCGAGCACCGCGGCTGGCTCTGGATCGGCGGCGGCGTCCTCGCCCTCGGTGCCTACGGCTTCGTCGCCACCCTCCAGCCGGACGCCCATTTCGGCCGCATCCTCGCCGCGTACGGCGGTGTCTTCGTCGCCGGTTCGATCCTGTGGGGCATGGCCGCGGACGGCTACCGTCCCGACCGCTGGGACGTCACGGGCGCGCTGATCTGCCTCGCGGGCATGGCGGTCATCATGTACGCGCCCCGAGGACAGTGAGCCTTCCGGACTGAGCCCTCCGGACCGTCAGGGCGTGTCTTCGGGCAGCAGCCCCAGCTGCCCCAGGAACTCCATCTCGTCGAAGTAGAGCCGGTACTCCGTGATCCGGCCGTCCTTCACCGTGGCGAGGTCCACCCCGCGGATGCTGACCTCCTTGCCGGTGGCCGGCAGGGTGCCGCCGTCGGGCAGATACAGCGGCCCGGTGTTGTGGCCCCTGTACACACCCTCGTCGATGGCGGTGTCGCCGACCTCGTAGGAGTGCAGCGGCTCGAACCTGCCGTCCGGGACCGACTCCGTCATCTGCCGCCAGTACTCCACGATGTTGTCGCGTCCGTGGATCTCGCCCTCGTCGGGCGTGTAGGCGACGGCGTCCTCCGCGTACAGCTCGGCGAGGACCTTCGGGTCCGGGTGCGCGGTCACCGCGTCGGTGAGCCGGTCCATGACCTCACGAGCTTCTCCCATGATCCACCTCCGTCGTCCAGGGGATCACCCCCCTCATTTTCTCACCGGCCCGCGATACGGACCGCTCGGAGGAGACCGCGGCACCCCGCCTATCCTGAGGAAGGCCACCGAAGACCGCCCGAAGACCACCGAAGGCCGGCCGAAGACCGCCGAAGGCCGCCCGAGGACCGCCGAAGGTCATCGAAGGCCGCCCGAAGACCCCCTTGATCGTCCCGTTTGACCGCCGACCCGAGGAGCCCCCGCCCATGCCCAGCGCAGCGTCCCGCATCGCCGTCGTCACCGGTGCGAGCAGCGGAATCGGCGCCGCCACGGCCCGCGGGCTGGCCGCCGCCGGCTACCGCGTCGTCCTCACCGCCCGCCGCAAGGACCGTATCGAGGCGCTCGCGGAGGAGATCAACGCGGCGGGCCACCAGGCCACGGCGTACCAGCTCGACGTCACCGACCGGGCCGCGGTCGACGAGTTCGCCACCGCCTTCAAGACGATCGGCGTCCTGGTCAACAACGCGGGCGGCGCGCTCGGCGCCGACCCGGTCGCGACCGGCGACCCGGCCGACTGGCGCACGATGTACGAGACGAACGTCATCGGCACCCTCAACCTCACCCAGGCCCTGCTCCCCAGGCTGATCGCGAGCGGCGACGGCACGGTGGTGGTCGTCTCCTCCACCGCGGGCCACGGCACGTACGAGGGCGGCGGCGGTTACGTGGCCGCCAAGCACGGCGCCCACGTCCTCGCCGAGACCCTCCGCCTGGAGATCGTCGGCCAGCCGGTGAGGGTGATCGAGATCGCGCCCGGCATGGTGAAGACGGACGAGTTCGCGCTCACCCGCTTCGGCGGCGACGAGGAGAAGGCCGCCAAGGTCTACCAGGGCGTCGCCGAGCCGCTGACGGCCGACGACGTGGCGGACACGATCACCTGGGCGGTCACCCGCCCCGCCCACGTCAACGTCGACCTCCTGGTCCTGCGCCCGCGCGCCCAGGCGTCGAACACGAAGGTGCACAGGGAGCTGTGATGGCCGAGGCCGACGACGCGGAGCAGCGCCGCCTGGCGCTGGAGAAGAAGCGCGAACGCATCGTCTGGTACTACCTCGGTTACTTCCTCTTCGGCATCCACATCGTCGCGTTCGTGATGATCTACGCGGTCATGCACGCGAAATAGCCGGGCGCGGCGGGGAACCGGGACCATAGGGTCACCGCCTGTGGACAGACACGTAGCCTTCGACGCCCTGCACAACTTCCGCGACCTGGGCGGATACCGGACGGCGGACGGCCGTCGCATCCGCCCGGGGGTGCTCTACCGCTCCGACTCCCTGGGCAGGTTGACGACGAGCACCCCCGACTGGTCCCGCTTCCTCTCCCTCGGCATCCGCACGGTCATCGACCTGCGCTACCCCTGGGAGATCGAGCGCCAGGGCCGTGTCCCGGCGGACGACTCCTACGCGTACGTCAATCTCAGCATCGAGCACCGCCCGTACAACCAGGCGGCGCTGGCCCCGGAGATCGATCCCGGCCCGTACCTGGCCGAGCGCTACCTGCAAGTGGCGGAGGACGGCAGGAAGGAGATCCGGACCGCACTGGAGACGATCGCGACCGCCTCCACCACCGCCCCCCTCGTCTTCCACTGCGCCTCCGGCAAGGACCGCACGGGCGAACTGGCGGCGCTGGTCCTGACGCTGCTGGGCGTGGACGAGCGCACGGTCGTCGAGGACTTCACCCTCACCGAACTGGCGTCCGCGGCCCTCCTGTCCGACTGGAAGGCGCGGCACGACGGCCAGTCCCCCGCCTGGCTGGGCTTCGGCAGAGCCCCGGCATCGGTGATGCGGGGCTTCCTGGACCTCCTGAAGGAGCGATACGGCTCGGTGGAGGGGTACGTGACCCAGGCGCTCGGCATGGACGCGGAGTCCCTCGCGGCGAAGCTGGCGGCCAACCTCCTGGAACCGTCCCCCACCACCCACCCCCCGCTGACCTACCGAAGGGCCGAACCCCAGGACGCCGAGCGCCTCGTCCGGCTCCGCGACTCGGTGGCCCTGTGGATGCTGGCCAGGGACATCGACCAGTGGAAGCCCGCCGAGAAGGACGCGGCCCACTTCCGTACCCGCATGGCGGAGGGCGAGGTCTGGCTGGCGTACGCGGACGGCCACTTGGCCGGGGCGTACGAACTCTGGTGGACGGACGAGGCGGCCTGGGGCCCCCGCCCCGCCGACGCCGGCTACATCCACCGTCTGATGACCACCCCGCACCTGGCCCCGCCGGGAACCGGCCAGGCCCTCCTGACCCACGCGGAGTCCCGCATCGCGGCGGCCGCCTTGCCCTACGCCCGCCTGGACTGCCTGTCCACCAACCCCCGCCTCCGCACGTACTACGAGACGGCGGGCTACACGGTCGCAGGCGAACAGCCCGCGAAGAAGGACGGCTCGGGCAGCCCGTACGCGGTGACCCTGCTGGAGAAGCGTCTGCCGTGAACGAGGAGTGAACGAGCAAGGCCCCGGCCGAAGCCGGGGCCTTCCTCCTACGTCAGCCCTTCACGCACACGACCTGCTTCAGCTTCGCGACGACCTCCACGAGGTCCCGCTGCTGGTCGATGACCTTCTCGATCGGCTTGTACGCGCCCGGGATCTCGTCCACGACGCCGGAGTCCTTACGGCACTCCACGCCCCGCGTCTGCTCCTCCAGGTCCTTCGTGGAGAAGCGCCGCTTGGCCGCGTTGCGGCTCATGCGCCGACCGGCACCGTGGGACGCCGAGTTGAAGGCTTTCTCGTTACCGAGGCCCTTCACGATGTACGAACCCGTGCCCATCGAGCCCGGGATGATCCCGAACTCCCCGGAACCGGCCCGGATCGCGCCCTTACGGGTCACGAGCAGGTCCATCCCGTCGTAGCGCTCCTCGGCCACGTAGTTGTGGTGCGCGCTGATCTCCGGCTCGAAGGTCGGCTTCGCCTTCTTGAACTCCTTGCGGATCACGTCCTTGAGCAGCGCCATCATGAGCGTGCGGTTGTACTTGGCGTACTCCTGCGCCCAGAACAGGTCGTTGCGGTACGCCGCCATCTGCGGGGTGTCCGCGACGAAGACGGCGAGGTCACGGTCGATCAGGCCCTGGTTGTGCGGGAGCTTCTGGGCGATGCCGATGTGGTGCTCGGCCAGTTCCTTGCCGATGTTCCGGGAACCGGAGTGGAGCATCAGCCAGACAGAACCGGTCGTATCCGTGCAGACCTCGACGAAGTGATTTCCCGAGCCGAGGGTGCCCATTTGCTTCGTGGCCCGCTCCTCCCGGAACTTCACCGCGTCCGCGACTCCGTCGAACCGCCCCCAGAAGTCGTCCCATCCCGCGGTCGGCAGCGCATGGAATCGCCCCGGGTCGACCGGGTCGTCATGCATCCCCCGTCCCACCGGAATGGCCTGCTCGATCTTCGACCGCAGCCGCGACAGATCCCCCGGCAGGTCATTCGCCGTCAGGGACGTCTTCACCGCCGACATCCCGCAGCCGATGTCGACACCGACCGCGGCCGGGCAGACCGCCCCCTGCATCGCGATGACCGACCCGACCGTCGCGCCCTTCCCGTAGTGGACGTCCGGCATGACCGCCAGACCCTTGATCCAGGGCAGGGTCGCGACGTTGCGCAACTGCTGGAGCGCGCCCTCCTCCACCGACGCGGGATCGGTCCACATACGGATGGGAACCTTCGCGCCCGGCATTTCCACGTACGACATATCGTCCTCATTCCCCCGGAATCACAAACAAAGGCTTGAATCGCAAAACCTGCGCCAGGGTCAGCGAAAAGGGACAACGGACCGGCGTTCACGGCTGTGCGTGCGATACACATGGTGCGCAGGGGGCACCCCCGCCCGGCAAGCGATTAACCAGCAGCGATCAGCCGTAACGATCAGCAGCGATCAGCACCATCGAGAGGAGCCGACCGTGCAGCGGAAGGCGTACGTACCCGGCGTCGCGGCCCTCCTCGTGGCGCTGCTCGCCGCCGGCTGCACGAGCGGCTCGGACACGGGCGGCACGGAGGACAACTCCAACCCGGGTGACGCCGGCACCGCCTCCCCCGTCGCCGAGCCCGGCCGCTACCGCACGCTCCCCGAGCCCTGCGGCGCGGTCAGCCAGGACACCCTCGACACGCTCCTGCCCGGCATCCAGCAGCTCCCGGACGAGGACCAGCGGGAGAAGGCCTACCAGGGCACCCCGACGACCACCTTCGACATCGACCGCAAGGTCGGCTGCCAGTGGAAGGTGGAGTCGGCCGACGCCACCGACCATCTCCTCGTCGACCTGGAGCGGGTCGTGTCGTACGACAACTCCGTCAGCGACGAGAACCAGGCGCAGGCGCTGTTCGCGGAGGCGCAGACGGCGGCGCATCTCCCGGAGCCGTCCGAGTCGGCGACCTCGGACGTGACTTCCTCGGCGACACCGAGCGACGCAGCCTCCGCCTCCTCTTCCCCTTCCTCTTCTTCCTCTTCTTCCTCTTCCTCGCCCGCCGCCGGGTCCACGGCCGCCGATCTCCAGCCCCGCGTTCTCGACGATCTGGGCGACGAGGCGTTCCTGAACGACGTGGCGAGCAGTTCGGGTTCGACGGCCAAGCAGCGCATGGTGACTGTGGCGTTCCGCACGTCCAACGTGATCGTGACGATCGAGTACGAGGAGCAGCCGACGACCATCGGCACCGCCCCGGACAGCAAGGAAATGCAGGACAGGGCAAGGAATCTGGCCGCCGAGCTGGCGGAGGCGCTGGCGGGCTGATGCCCGTCGGTGACGTTCCGCAATGCCCGTGAAGCAGAACCGCACAGCTGTCCCACCGCGTACCGTGGCCCCTCGGACCCGATCCGACCGCAGGAGCACGAGCAGCGTCATGAGTGAAGGAACCATGCAGCGAGCAGCACAGAGCGACCAGCGTGACCCGCGAACGAAGCGCACCTACCGGGTGCTTCTCGGCGCAGCCGCCGTCCCCCTGATGCTGGTGGCCACGGCCTGTTCCTCTGACTCCGGCTCGTCGTCGGACGACAGCGCCGCCGGCGCCGGTCAGAGCAGCTCCGAGAACTCCACGTCGGCCAGCCCGTCGCCGACCGTGCAGGCGGCGGCGTACAAGTCGCTTCCGGACGCGTGCGACACCCTGTCGAAGGACACGCTCGGCGATCTGGTCCCGAAGGCGTCGAAGTCCGGCAAGCAGGGCAAGTCGGACGACGTGGCGACGCGCGGCAGTTGCTCGTGGTCGAGCCTGGACAACAACGGCGTCAAGGGCTCCCAGTTCCGCTGGCTGAACGTCTCCCTGCTCCGCTTCGACTCCGACGTCACGCGCGGCGAGGGCGACAAGCTGGCGCAGGAGTACTACGACAAGCAGGTGCAGGACGCCCAGTCGGCGGAGGGCGCGAAGAACACGAAGACGGAGCCGGTGTCGGGGACGGGTGACCAGGCCACGCTGGTCCGTTACGACCTGAAGAAGAAGGAAGGCTCCTTCAAGCAGCAGACGCTGGTGACCCGCGTCGAGAACGTCGTCGTGACCCTCGACTACAACGGTGCGGGCCTGGCCGGCGAGAAGACGCCGAGCGCCGACACCCTCGCGAAGCTGGTGAAGTCGGCGGCGAAGGAGGCGGTGGCGTCGGTGACGAAGGCGAACACGGGCGGCGGCAACAGCAGCAGCGGTGGCAGCGGTGGCGGTAAGACCAGCCCCTCCCCGTCCGCGTCGAAGTCGGCATCTCCGTCCAAGTCGGCTACGAAGAAGAGCTGACGAACCCTACCGGCCACGCGTGCGCCGCACACATGTGCCACTCTGTTGCGCGCAACAACACGCAAGGGGAGGGGAGTACGAGTGGCCGCGCCTATGCAGCTGACTCGGATGCACCGCGTTCTCATCGGCGTGGTCGTGTTCGGCGCAGTGATCATCGCCGGCATCGGCTTCGCGGGTTCGTACGCCGCAGTCCGCGAACTCGCCATCAAAAAGGGCTTCGGGAACTTCAGTTACGTCTTCCCGGTCGGCATCGACGCGGGCATCTGTGTCCTGCTGGCCCTGGATCTGCTTCTGACCTGGATCCGCATTCCCTTCCCGCTGCTGCGCCAGACGGCGTGGCTGCTGACGGCGGCCACGATCGCCTTCAACGGCGCCGCGGCCTGGCCGGACCCGCTGGGCGTGGGCATGCACGCGGTGATCCCGGTCCTGTTCGTGGTCGCGGTCGAGGCCGCCCGCCACGCGATCGGCCGGATCGCGGACATCACGGCGGACAAGCACATGGAGGGCGTCCGCCTGACGCGCTGGCTGCTCTCCCCGATCCCCACGTTCCTGCTGTGGCGCCGGATGAAGCTGTGGGAGCTGCGCTCCTACGAACAGGTCATCAAGCTCGAACAGGACCGCCTGGTCTACCAGGCCCGCCTCCACTCCCGTTTCGGCCGCGCCTGGCGCCGCAAGGCCCCGGTGGAGTCCCTGATGCCCCTGCGCCTGGCCCGCTACGGCGTCCCCCTGGCGGAGACGGCCCCGGCGGGCCTGGCGGCGGCGGGCATCGAGCCGGTGCTGCTGCCTCCGGCCCCGCAGGTGGAGATGGAGCGCGCCCCCGCGCCGCAGGCGATGCCCGCGGTGGCGGGTCCGGCGGCACCGGTGCGGGAGCAGCTTCCCGCCCCCGAGGCACAGGAGCACCCCGCCGAGCCTGTCGAGGTCGAGCAGCAGAGCCCGTGGCTCCAGGCGAGGGACCCGCACACCGTCACGTACCAGGGCGGCTACGACCCGACGTTCGACCCGGACGCGGCGTACTGGCAGCAGTACGCGGAGGAACAGCAGCAGTTCGAGGACCAGCAGCGGTTCGAGGGGCAGCAGCGGTTCGAGGACCGGCAGGGATTCGAGGGGCAGCAGCAGTTCGACGAGCAGCAGCAGCTGTTCGAGGAGCAGCAGGCGCCCGTCCAGGAGCCGTCCATGGAGGACACGGGCAGCTTCCCGATCCCGTCCGGTCCGGGCCGTACCCGGGAGATGGGCGCGGGCGGCGGCACGGAGCTGACCGAGGACGACTACTACCTGGTCTTCAAGAAGTCGATAGACGGCAGCTACCCGACCTCGGGCCAGTTCCGGGGCGACGTGGAGGCCACGTACGGCACCACGCTCCCGCAGCGTGAGGCGGAGCGGATGGTCAACCGCTTCACCAACCGCCACACGGCGGAGCTCCAGGAAGACCACATCGCATAGCGAACAACGAACGACGAACAACGAAGAAGGGGCCCTCACCAGAGGGCCCCTTCTCGTCACCGCTTACTCACCGAGCAGGCCCCGCACCCGCTCCTGGCCGACCGCCAGCAGCAGCGTGGGCAGCCGCGGGCCGGTGTCCCGCCCGACGAGCAGCTGGTACAGCAGCGCGAAGAACGTCCGCTGGGCCGTCTTGATCTCCGGCGGCAGCTCCTTGGGCGTGGCGTCGGCGGAGAACCCCGCCTGCACCTTCGGCACCCCGTACACCAGGTGCGTCAGCCCGTCCAGCGACCAGTTCGCCTCAAGCCCGTCCAGCAGCAGCCGCAGGGACTCCCGGGACGCCTCGTCGAGGGACTTCAGCAGTTCGGCGTCCGGCTCCTCGCGCACGATGGTCCGCTGGTCGGCGGGGACGTGCGTGTTGATCCAGGCCTCGGCCTTGTCGTACCGGGGACGGGCCTCGTCCAGGGACGTCAGCGGGTCCGTCGGGTCCAGCTCACTCAGGATCCGCAGCGCCTGGTCCTCGTGCCCGGCGGTGATGTCGGCGACGGAGGCGAGGGTCCGGTAGGGCAGCGGACGCGCGGTCCGCGGCAGCTCAGCGCCCGCCGTGCGCACCGCACGCGAGTGCGCGGCGACGTCGGCCGGGAGCGCGGACCCGTCCGCGACCTTGGCGTCCAGCTTGTCCCACTCGTCGTAGAGCCGCTGGATCTCCTGGTCGAAGGCGATCTTGAAGGACTGGTTGGGACGACGGCGGGCGTAGAGCCAGCGCAGGATCTGCGGCTCCATGATCTGGAGCGCGTCACCGGGCGTCGGGACTCCACCCCGCGACGACGACATCTTCGCCATCCCGGAGATCCCCACGAACGCGTACATGGGTCCGATGGGCTGCTTGCCCCCGAAGATCCCGACGATCTGCCCGCCGACCTGGAAGCTCGACCCCGGGGACGAGTGGTCGACGCCGCTCGGCTCGAAGACGACCCCCTCGTACGCCCACCGCATCGGCCAGTCGACCTTCCAGACCAGCTTGCCGCGGTTGAACTCGTTGAGCCGCACGGTCTCGGCGAAGCCGCACTCGTTGCAGGTGTACGACAGCTCGGTGGTGTCGTCGTCGTACGAGGTGACCGTCGTCAGGTCCTTCTCGCAGTTGCCGCAGAACGGCTTGTACGGGAAGTACCCGGCGGAGCCGGAGGACCCGTCGTCCTCACCGGCCGCACCGGACCCCTCGGCGGCCTCCAGCTCGGCCTCGTCGAGAGGCTTCTGCTGCTGCTTCTTGGCCGGGGCCTTCTTCGTCCGGTACTGGGCGAGGATGGCGTCGATGTCCGCGCGGTGCTTCATGGCGTGCAGGATCTGCTCGCGGTACACGCCCGCGGTGTACTGCGCGGTCTGGCTGATCCCGTCGAACTCCACGCCCAGCTCGGCGAGCGCCTCGACCATGGCGGCCTTGAAGTGCTCGGCCCAGTTCGGGTACGACGAGCCGGCGGGCGCCGGGACGGAGGTCAGCGGCTTGCCGATGTGCGCGGCCCAGGACTCGTCGACCCCGGCGATACCGGCCGGCACCTTGCGGTACCGGTCGTAGTCGTCCCAGGAGATCAGGTGCCGCACCTGGTACCCACGGCGGCGGATCTCGTCGGCGACGAGATGCGGGGTCATGACCTCGCGCAGGTTGCCGAGGTGGATCGGTCCCGACGGCGACAGCCCGGACGCGACGACGACCGGTTTGCCCGGGGCCCGACGCTCCGACTCCTCGATGACCTCATCCGCGAAACGGGAGACCCAGTCGGTGGTCTCGGTGCTCTGAGCCACGGGGCACGTCCTTCTTTCCAGTTTGTTCTCGTACGCCGCTGTGGACGCCGTGGAGATACGTCGGACCCATTGTCACCCGTGTCGGTCCCAGTCGGAAAACGTTTGGACCCGCCGTACAACCCCGAGCGCCCGAGGCCGGTCCTCTTGTCGTGATCACAGAAAGAATCCGGGCCGGGCTGCGCGTGGGGGCGGCCGGACTCGCGGTGGCGCTGGCGTCGACCTGCGTCCTCCTCGTGGCGCCTGCCGCCGAGGCTGCCGTGACCTGCGGCGACACCACATTCAAGCGGACGTTCTACACGAACACCTCGTTCTCCGGCACGCCGAAGAAGACGGACTGCGACACCACGATCGACCAGTCCTGGACGGGCGCTCCGCTCTCCGGGATGGCCACGAACAACTTCGGGGTGCGCTGGTCGCTCACCCGGGACTTCGGTTCGGGCGGCTGTTTCGAGTACCGCCTGTCCGGCACGGACGGCCTGCGGCTGTACGTGGACGGCGTGCGGAAGGTGAACAAGTGGACGAACACCGGTGACAGCTCCGGCAACAGTGTCCCGGGCACGTTCTGCATCGGCTCGGGCAGCCACACCGTGCGCGTCGACCATGTGAACTGGACGGGCCTGTCCCGGGTGAAATTCACCTGGACCCCCTCGTCCGACAGCAAGCCGCCGCTGGCCCCGACCGGCATCACCACCACCTACGACGCGGCGACCGGCAAGGCGAAGGCCGGCTGGCGGAAGAACCGGGAACTGGACATCGCCCACTACGAGGTCATGGTGAAGACCCCGTCGGGCACCGTCTCCCGCTGGACGACGACCGGCACGACCGCCTCGTACACGCCCGCGAAGGACGGCCAGAAGTACCGATTCTGCATCCAGGCCGTCGACAAGTGGACGAACTACGGCGCCACCGCCTGCGGCCCCTACGTCACCACTCCGGACAAGACGGCACCGCCGGTCCCGGACGTGCGCGCCTCCGACGTCTCGGTGTCGGTGACCTCCGGCTCCGAAGGCTCCGACGGCACGCCGATCCCGCGCGTCAACGTCTGGCTCGGCCAGGTGCAGCCGACCGAGGGGCCCGTCTTCACGCTGTGGCGGGCCACCGCGGCGGCGGGCCCGTTCACCAAGGTCGCCACCATGGACCTGCGGCAGACGCCGGGTGAGCAGTACCTGTACGACGAGACGGCCGCCGAGAAGCAGACGTACTACTACGCGGCGTCGGCCACCGACACCGCCGGGAACACCTCGGCGCGCACCGCTCCGGTCGCGGTGACCACGCCGGATGTGACGCCGCCGGGCGCGGTGGCCGGCCTCGCGGCCGTGGCGGACACCCAGAAGGTGGCACTGAGCTGGACCGCGCCGACGGACGACGCCGTGCGCTGGCAGGTCTACGGCGCGGACGGCAGCGCGCAGCCGGTTCTCCTCGGCACCGCCACGAGCGCCTCGTACGACGACATGACGGCGAAGCCGGGCGTCACCCGCACCTACACGGTGTACGCGGTCGACGCGGCCGGTAACCGCTCCGGCGCCGTGAAGATCACTTCCCGGCGGCAGGTGGCGCCCGCCCTGCCCGTGTTCCTGGGTCCGGACGCGAACGGCCGACCCGAGCTGCGGATCCGGGTCGCCGCGGACAACGACCACAGCGGGGGCTTCCGGGTCTACTCCGGCACCAGCGCCGCCACGGTCCGTACGACCTTGCGCGCCTGCGCGCCCGAGGAGGTCTACCGCGACGCCGCGTGGGTCGAGTACCGCTGCCTGCTCACCGACTTCGGCGGCTCGTCGGACCGCTATGTCACCGCGTTCGCGGTGGCCGCGAACGGCGTGACCTCCAGCACCTACAAGGCCGTGCGCTACGAGGACACCGTCGCGCCGCCGCTGCCGACCGGGTTCGCCGCCACCTCCGAGCCGTGGGGCACGGCCCTGCGGTGGGACACCTCCACCGCCGCCGACGTGCGGGCCTACTGGCTGCGGGCGGGCACCCCGACGACGGTCGACGGGGTGCGCACCTGCGAGTCCGGCACCTCGCACACGCTGACGGCGGACGCCACGTCCTTCCAGGACACCGAGGGCCTGCCGGACGGCGAGGAGCGCTGCTTCGAGCTGCGGGCGGTGGACGGGGCGAACAACTACACCGACGGCGTCACCGTCTACACGACCGAGCAGGACACCCGGCCGTCCGAGGCGACCGCGCCGGGCTCCCCGGTGACCGGCCTGGAGGCCGCGGAGAACGCCGGTGCCGCCGTGCTGAACTGGGACACGGTCGACGGCGCGAGCGGCTACCGCGTCTACCGCTGGGACCGCTCCACGGGCTCGTACGAGCGGATCGCGGAGGGAGCGCTGGAGAACCCGTACACGGACTCCTACCGCCATTACCGCGACGAGGACGCCCCGACGGGCACCGCCGCCTACTACCGCGTGACGGCCGTGTACGCGGACGGCACCGAGTCCGCTCCCGCGCTCGCGGCCGTGGCCTTGGCGCCCACGGGCTGACCCACCGACGTCCCGGCATAGAGGGGCGGGCGGGAATCCGTGCGACCGCCTGCCCGCCCCCGTGGGAGACTGGTGTCGTTTTCTGTACTCCTACGAGTGGAACGGCACCCATTCCATGGCCTCGGTCACGTCCCTCACCGCCAACGTCAACGCACACCTCGCGTCCGCCCTCTCGGCCACCCTGCCGGAGGCGACCGACGCGGACCCGTTGCTGCGACGTAGCGACCGGGCCGACTACCAGGCCAACGGCATCCTGGCGCTCGCCAAGAAGGCCAAGGCCAACCCCCGGGAGCTGGCGACGCAGGTGGTCGGCAAGATCACCGCCCCCGGCCTGTTCAAGGACGTCGAGGTCTCCGGCCCCGGCTTCCTGAACATCACGGTCACCGACAAGGCGATCATCGACACCCTCGCCGCCCGGGCCGCCGACGGCGACCGTCTCGGCGTGCCCCTCAAGGACCAGCCCGGCATCTCGGTCATCGACTACGCGCAGCCGAACGTCGCGAAGGAGATGCACGTCGGCCACCTGCGCTCCGCGGTGATCGGCGACGCCCTGCGCGGCATGCTCGACTTCACCGGCGAGAAGACGATCGGCCGGCACCACATCGGCGACTGGGGCACCCAGTTCGGCATGCTCATCCAGTACCTGATCGAGAACCCGGACGAACTGTCCGCGGAGACCGACACGGACGGGGAGCAGGCCATGTCGAACCTGAACCGGGTCTACAAGGCCTCGCGTGCGGTCTTCGACTCCGACGAAGCCTTCAAGGAGCGGGCGCGGAAGCGGGTCGTCGCCCTCCAGTCCGGCGACAAGGAGACGCTCGACCTCTGGCAGCGGTTCGTGGACGAGTCGAAGGTCTACTTCTACTCCGTCTTCGAGAAGCTCGACATGGAGATCCGGGACGACGAAATCGTCGGCGAGTCGGCGTACAACGACGGCATGCCGGAGACCGCCCGCCTCCTGGAGGAGATGGGCGTGGCCGTCCGCTCCGAGGGCGCGCTCGTCGTGTTCTTCGACGAGATCCGCGGCAAGGACGACAAGCCGGTCCCGCTGATCGTGCAGAAGGCGGACGGCGGCTTCGGCTACGCGGCCTCCGACCTGACGGCGATCCGCAACCGCGTCGTCGACCTGCACGCGACCGCGCTGCTCTACGTCGTGGACGTACGCCAGTCGCTGCACTTCAAGATGGTCTTCGAGGCAGCCCGCCGGGCAGGCTGGCTGACCGACGAGGTCACCGCGCACAACATGGCCTACGGCACGGTGCTGGGCGCGGACGGCAAGCCGTTCAAGACGCGTGAGGGCGAGACGGTCAAGCTGGAGGACCTCCTCGACGAGGCCGTCGAGCGGGCCACCGCCGTCGTGCGGGAGAAGGCCGAGAAGGTGGGCCTGACCGAGGAAGAGATCGTCGAGAACGGGCGGTACGTCGGTATCGGCGCCGTGAAGTACGCGGACCTGTCGACGTCGGCGAACCGGGACTACAAGTTCGACCTGGACCAGATGGTCTCGCTGAACGGCGACACGTCGGTCTACCTCCAGTACGCCTACGCCCGTATCAAGTCGATCCTGCGCAAGGCGGAGGGCGCCGACCCGCTTGCCCACCCGGAGCTCGAACTCGCCCCGGCGGAGCGCACGTTGGGCCTGCACCTCGACGCGTTCGGTGACACGGTCTTCGAGGCGGCGGCAGAGTACGCACCGCACAAGCTGGCCGCGTACCTCTATCAGCTGGCCTCGCTGTTCACGTCGTTCTACGACCAGTGTCCGGTGATCAAGCCGCGCCCCGCGCAGGAGATCGCGGAGAACCGCCTCTTCCTCTGCGACCTCACCGCCCGCACCCTCCACCAGGGCATGGCCCTCCTGGGCATCCGGACGCCCGAGCGCCTCTGACCCGGCGCTAGTTGAGCAGGACCCCGGCAGGGTGGACGAACTCGCACCACACCACCTTGCCGGGGTCCCGCTGTCCCACCCCCCACTTGTCGGCGAGCGCGGCGACGAGAAACAGCCCCCGCCCACCCTCGTCGGCCTGCTCCGGCACACACGGCTCCCCGCCCCCGCTGTCGTGCACCTCGACCCGCAGTACGTCACCGTCGTACCGCACCCGCAGCAGGAACCCCCGCCCCGGCGGCGCCCCGTGCAGCAGGGCGTTGGTCGCGAGCTCGCTGACACACAGCGACACGTCCTCGCCCCGCTCCCAGCCGCCGAGCCCCCAGTAGAACAGCGCCCACTGGACCAACCTCCTGGCAGCGGGCACGGATCGGCGGTCCCGGGCGTAGAACTGATCGCGCTGATAGGGAAGTTGGCTTTCCTCGTTCACGGGACGAATGTCGCGCAGAGTCACTAGCGTGGATCACTCGGTGAACCCGTACAGATTTTTTGTACGGGCTCCTACCCGGTGACGTACGTGTGCCCTGGGGGATTGAGACCAGCATGAGCGCGAAGAAGCCGCCGCGGCCGAAGAACCTGACCTCGATGAAGATGCTGGGCAAGCAACTCGGCGCGGCACGCCGGGCGATGGGCTACACCCAGAGTGCCCTGGGCCCGCTGGTGCGGGTCGACGAGGAGACGATCGCGTCGATCGAGCAGGGCAGAAGGGCACTGAAACCGGACCTGGCCGCGCTGCTGGACGAGGCCCTCCAGACGAAGGGGATGCTGTCGGCGGGCGTGGCGAACCTGCCGGAGATCGACCAGTTCCCGATGCGGGCGGAGCTTTATATGGAGCATGAGCGGGAGGCGATCGCGCTGTCCCTCTATGCCAACCAGGTGCTGCCGGGCCTGCTTCAGACGCGGACGTACGCGGAAGCTGTGCTGCGGGAGCGAGTCCCGGCCTACGGCAAGGAGGAGATCGAGGCGAAGGTGGCAGGGCGAGTCGATCGGCAGGAGATCTTGCAGCGCAGGGACCCGCCAACGCTCAGCTTCGTCATCTGGGAGCCGGTGCTGCACCTCGGAATCGGAGGTCCGGAGGGCCAGGCCGAACAGCTCCGCCATCTACGCTCGTGCGCCGAACTGCCCAGCGTTTCGATGCAGTTCCTGCCGATGGGCAGTCCCTCCCACGCCGGGTTGGACGGACCGTTCATCCTGCTCGAAACCCCAGACCACCAGCATCTGGCATACATCGAAGGCCAACGAGGCAGCCAGTGGGTCTCCGACGCAGATGAGGTATCTCGGCTCGCGCGCAAGTATGCGATGCTGCGGACACAGGCCCTGACCACCCACGACTCGAAGGGTCTGCTCGACCGTCTGCTAGGAGAGCAATGAGCACCGAGGCGCTTCAGTGGTTCAAGTCGACCTACAGCGGCAGTGAAGGCGGCGAATGCCTCGAAGTCGCCCCCACCCCCCACACCATCCACATCCGCGACTCCAAGAACCCGGCAGAAACGGGCCCCACCCTCCAGGTGACCCCCTCCGCCTGGGCCGCCTTCCTCGCAACCGCCTGATGGCGAGCCTCCCCAACCCGCTCCCCACCCTCTCCGACCTCGAACTCGGGCTGCCTCCAGGCACGTTGCTCGGCACCACACTGTGGCTCGCGGACGCCCCCGCGCACCCCGGTGACTGGACGACGTACCAGCAAGCGCCGCGTACCGTCGGCCTCCTCCCCGTCCTCATCGACGTGGGCGCGGGTCACGGAGGGCCGGGGGAATGGGAGTTGGAGCCCGAGGAGATGTCGTATCCCGGGGACCACGACCCCGAGGAGGTGCTGGCCGACTTCTGGGACACGTACCAGGACGATGACTGGCCCGGCCTGGCGGAGCCGATCGCTTCGGACGGCTCCCCTGATGCCGTCGCCACGGACGTCGTCAGCTCCCTCCTGAACGGCGGAGGCCCCCTCAAGGACCCCCGCCCCGCCCTCGTCCCGGCGCGCCGCAGCGCGGACATCCCGGCGGTGATCGGCTGGATGGGCCCGGCGAACCACGAGAACGACGTGGCCCGGCTCAGCTCGATCCTCCGCTCCTGGGAGGACCGCTTCGGCGCCCGCGTCGTGGCACTCGGCTTCGACCAGCTGATCGTGTCCGTCGCCGCCCCGCCCACGACCCTCGACGAAGCCCTGGCCGTGGCCGCCGAGCACTTCGCCTTCTGCCCGGACAACATCTGGCAAGGAGCAGGCACCCTCCAGGCCTACGCGGAACGCCAGTTGCTCAACCAGCCCGCATGGCACTTCTGGTGGGACTGACCTTCAGCCGCTGAGCGCCCGCCCCAACCGCCGCAACCCCTCCCCGATCCGCTCCGGCGTCTCCGTGACGAAGCACAGCCGCAGGGTGGCCCGGTCGGGGGCGCCGGCGTAGAAGGGCGCCCCCGGCACGTACGCCACGTCGTGCCGTACCACCTCGCCGAGCAGCGCCGTCGTGTCGTACGCCGAAGGCAGCCGCACCCACAGGAACATCCCGCCCTCCGGCCGCTGCCAGCTCGCCCCCTCCGGCAGCACCTCGGAGAGCCCCGCGAGCATCGCGTCCCGCCGCTCGCCGTAGACGGCCGCGACCCGCGCCACATGGGCGTCGAGGTCCCGGTCCGCCAAGTACCGTGCGGCGGCGAGCTGGTTGACGGTCGGGGTGTGCAGGTCGGCGGCCTGCTTGGCGACCACACAGGCGCGCCGTACCGCCGCGGGCGCACGCAGCCAGCCGAGTCGCAGGCCCGGGGCCATGACCTTGGAGAAGGAACCGAGCAGCACGGTCCGGTCCGCGGCCTCCTCGCGCGCGGCGATCCACGGCACCCGCTCCCCCTCGAAGCGCAGTTCGCCGTACGGGTCGTCCTCGACGATCCACAGCCCGTGCCGCGCAGCCACCGCGGCGACCTCGGCCCGCCGCTCCGCGGAGACGGTACGGCCGGTGGGGTTCTGGAAGGTGGGCACGGTGTAGAGCAGCTTCGGCCGTTCCCGTACGACGAGTGCGGCGAGCGCCTCCGGGTCGGGGCCGTCGACGTCACCGGGCACGCCGAGGACCCGCGCCCCGGCGAACCCGAACACCTGAAGTGCCGCCAGGTAGCAGGGCTCTTCGACCAGGACGGTGTCGCCGGGTTCGACGAGCGCGGTCGCGAGCAGGGACAGTGCCTGCTGCGAGCCGGTGGTGACGAGGACGTCGTCGGCGGTCGTGGGCAGCCCGCGCACCGACATCCGCGCGGCGAGCGCGGCCCGCAGCGTCGGCTCGCCCTCCGTCGTGGAGTACTGGAGCGCCTGCGCGGGCGCCTCCTCCAGTACGCCCCGGAAGGCGGCCGCGACGCCTTCGGCGTCGAAGAGTTCGGGCGCCGGGAGCCCGCCCGCGAAGTTGATGACCTCGGGCCGTGCGGTGACGGCGAGGATGTCCCGTACCGGAGAACCACCGATCGACCGGGCCCGCGCGGCGAGCGGGGGCACGGGGGCGGAGACGTCTGCGGGCGCGCTCGTAAGGGTCATGCGGAGCACCCTAGACAATTACCTGCCCTCTACAAGTACGTTTCCACGATCCGGTACCGCGTCCCGGAACGCCCGCCTGGGACGCCCCGAACGCGCAGGTCAGCGGCCATCCCATCGCCCGCGCGTCCCGAATCCCCAGGCCACCCCTGGCGCCCGCCGATCATCACCGCGCAGGCTGGACCCGCCGAACTCCCCCACCTGAGAGGGCCGCGCCATGCCCAGGTCCGCACCCACCGCCCGCCCCGCCCGGCTGCTCGCCGCGCTGACGGTCGTGGTCGCCGTGTTCACCTTGACGGCGTGCGAGGACGGCGAAGGCCTGCGCGACGAGGGACCGTCCTCCTCGATGTCCCAGTCCTACGACGACGATCCGTCGCCCGCCTCCCAGGCCTTGCCGCCGAGCGGGAACTCATAGGCGGGCCGCCCGTTGTTGCCGCTGGTCCGGAACGGCTTGCCCCCGTCGTCGATCCGCAGCGTGCCGCTGCGCGACCCGCTCGACCAGTCCAGCTCCAGATACCAGCTGACGTCGTACGCGGAGGCGTCGGCGCGGATGTAGTAGACCTCGGGGTCCGACTCGCTCACCTTGAACGGGAAGTCCCGGTGCCCCGCCTCCGGCACCACGGCGGGCCGCGTCGCGTCGAGGGCGACGGTGAAGGACCGGGTCGGCACATTGCCGCCGCAGCCGACGCCCGGATACCCCATGGCGTAGTCGTTCCAGGCGACCGGCGACCGCTTGCCGGCCATGTGCACGGTCAGATCCTTGACGACCACCGTCTCCTCACCGGTGCCCTGCACGGTGAGCGTCACGTACTGCTCCCCCGACGACACCGCCCCCGTGGCCGCCACCCACGCCGCCGCGTCCTGCTCGATCGGCGGCGGAGGCACCTCGCCGGACGGCTTGTCGATGAGATACCGCTGGGAGCAGGGGCTCTCCCAGGAGTAGGGGGCGGCGGACACCGTCAGCGGAACGGCGGCGGTGGCGCCGGACGACGGAGTGGCGGCGGCCTTCCCGCCGGCGCCCTTCCCCTCGCCCTTCGCGGTGGCCGTGGGTGAGGCGGACGGCGAGCTCTTCGACGGCGAGGGTGACGCCGCCGTGCTCTCCCCCGCCCGGTCATCCCCGGCGACGGACACGGACCCGGCGGGCCGCTCACCCCGGTCGTCGTCCCCACCCGAGGGCAGCCCCAGGGCGAGCCCGACGGCACCGAGAACACCGGCTACGGCGATGGCGGCGACGAGCGCGGTACGACGACGGGGCGCCACGACGGCGGCGGCATCAGTGACCTCGACAGCCTCCACAGCCTCCACAGGCTCAGCAGGCTCAGCAGGCTCGGCAGACGTCGCAGGCGCCGTCGGCGGGACAGCCGCTGTCTTCTTCCCCCGCCCCGCATCCGCCAGCACCCATCGCCGATGCAGCTCGACGAGCTCCTCCGGCGTGGCCTTGCACAGCCGCGCGAGCCGCTCGACGGGTGCGTAGTCCGCCGGTACGGCATCGCCGTTGCAGTAGCGGTGCAGCGTCGACGTACTCATGTGAAGCCGCTTGGCGAGCACCCCGTAACTGAGCCCGGAGCGGTCCTTCAACTCCCGCAGAAACTCGGCGAACGCATCCGCGCCGGAGCCGTCGGTCACCGTTCTCCACCCCCATGTCGTCCCGTTCCGGCGTTCCAGGAACGGTCTGTTCTTGCAGGTCAAAGCCCATTCGGGCGTTCCAGCGTCCCGTCTGGTCCGGCATCACTGGCGGCCGGGACGAGACACCCCGCAAGCTCTGATCATCCCAACCAGCGCTTCCGAAAGGGAACTTGCCATGCGTACCGTTCGCCACCACCTGCTCGCCGCCGCCGGCCTCACGCTCGCCACCCTCGCACTGACCGCCTGCAATGACGGAACGGGCACGACGGACGAGGGAGCGGCAAAGCCGACCGCATCCGCGACGGCGTCGACGACGGACAAGCCGGCGACGGAGAAGCCCGCTGCCACCCCCGCGAGCGACACCACGAAGTCCCCGTCGCAGAAGCCGTCGACGGCCGCCCCCTCCCCGAAGGAGGACGACAACCCCGCGGCCTACGCCTTCTGCAACGGCTCCAACACCAAGACCACCGCCCAGCCGGTCTCCCGCCCCCTCAACCACATGCTCCTGACGGTCAAGAACACCGGCTCGAAGCCGTGCAACCTCACCTACTACCCGGTGCTGCGCTTCGACGGGATGCAGTGGGCGCCGCGCCCGATCGAGGCCTCGCACCCGCAGGCGGTCGTCACGCTGAACCCCGGTGAGTCCGGTTACGCGGGCGTGCTGCTGTCGGCCGCCGACGGCAGCGGCGCCGGCGGTACGACGGGCAAGAAGCTGACCGTGATGTTCCAGGCGGGCACCCCGAACAGCGACGGGGGAGCGTCGGCGATCCCGACGCTCCCCGCGAAGGGTGTGTACTACGACAGCACCCTGACGCCGACGTACTGGCAGATGTCGGCGGACGACGCCCTGTCCTACTGACGTCCGTCGTTGAGCATCTGGGCCGCCTCGACGGCCCAGTAGGTGAGGATGTTCTGGGCCCCGGCCCGCTTGATGCCGGTCAGGGTCTCCAGGATCGCCCGCTCCCGGTCGATCCACCCCTTCTCCGCGGCGGCCTCGACCATCGAGTACTCGCCGGAGATCTGGTAGGCGGCGACGGGAACGTCCACGGCGTCGGCGACCCGGGCCAGGATGTCGAGGTAGGGCCCGGCCGGCTTGACCATCACCATGTCGGCCCCCTCCTCCAGGTCGAGGGCCAGCTCCCGCAGCGACTCCCGGGCATTGGCGGGGTCCTGCTGATAGGTCTTCCGATCCCCCTTCAGCGAGGACCCGACGGCCTCCCGGAACGGCCCGTAGAACGCGGACGCGTACTTGGCGGTGTAGGCGAGGATGGCGACATCCTCCCGCCCGATCTGATCAAGGGCATCCCGGATCACCCCGATCTGCCCGTCCATCATCCCGCTGGGCCCGACCACATGCGCCCCGGCATCGGCCTGCACCTGAGCCATCTCGGCATACCGCTCCAGGGTGGCGTCGTTGTCGACGCGCCCCTCGCTGTCGAGCACCCCGCAATGCCCGTGATCAGTGGTCTCGTCGAGACACACGTCGGACATCACCAGCAGGTCGTCACCGACCTCGGCCCGCACATCGCGCAGGGCGACCTGCAAGATCCCGTCAGGATCGGTCCCCGGAGTCCCCAGAGCATCCTTCTTGCTCTCCTCGGGCACCCCGAACAGCATGATCCCGGACACCCCGGCGGCAACGGCCTCGGCGGCGGCCTTCTTGAGACTGTCCCGGGTGTGCTGCACCACCCCGGGCATGGCAGCGATCGGCACCGGCTCGCTCACGCCCTCCCGCACGAACGCGGGAAGAATGAAGTCAGCAGGATGCAGCCGCGTCTCAGCAACCATCCGCCGCATCACAGACGAGGTCCGCAACCGCCGCGGCCGACTACCAGGAAACGATCCGTACTTCGACATACCCCTAAGCTACGCCCGCCCCAGACCCCCCTTTGCCGACGGTCCGTCGGCCGCGAAGCCTGGGCATCCCTGCGTAGCTGCGGGCAGTCGTGCCGCTGGGGCGGCACGGGTGGGCGCAGCGGCACCCCGCACGCGCGGGCAAGCGAAACGCCACCCACAGCAACGGCCGCCCGACCAAGAAAGGTCAGACGGCCGTACGCCACGAACTACCCGACGCGCCTCAGGTCGTCGTACGACGCCGCCGCGCCCCCGGCCGCCGCTCGCTCGGCCGTGTCACCGGATCGCCGGCCTCGACCGCCGCGGCCCGCCGCTTCAGCCCGAAGTCGGCCAGCGCCTCCGCGAGCTTGTGCACGGACGGCTCGGGAGCCATCACGTCCACCCGCAGACCGTGTTCCTCTGCCGTCTTCGCCGTCGCCGGCCCGATACACGCGATCACGGTCACGTTGTGCGGCTTGCCGGCGATCCCCACCAGGTTCCGCACGGTCGAGGACGACGTGAAGAGAACGGCGTCGAAGCCACCCCCCTTGATCGCCTCCCGCGTCTCCGCCGGCGGCGGCGAGGCGCGCACGGTCCGGTAGGCGGTGACGTCGTCGACCTCCCACCCGAGCTCGATCAGCCCGGCCACCAGCGTCTCGGTGGCGATGTCGGCGCGCGGCAGGAAGACCCGGTCAATGGGATCGAACACCGGGTCGTACGGCGGCCAGTCCTCCAGCAGCCCCGCGGCCGACTGCTCACCGCTCGGCACCAGATCCGGCTTCACACCGAAGGCGATCAGCGCCTTGGCGGTCTGCTCACCCACCGCGGCCACCTTGATGCCCGCGAAGGCGCGCGCATCGAGCCCGTACTCCTCGAACTTCTCCCGCACCGCCTTGACGGCGTTGACCGACGTGAAGGCGATCCACTCGTAGCGTCCGGTCACGAGCCCCTTCACGGCCCGCTCCATCTGCTGGGGCGTGCGCGGCGGCTCGACGGCGATCGTCGGCACCTCATGCGGCACGGCGCCGTAGGAGCGCAGCTGGTCGGAGAGCGAGACCGCCTGCTCCTTCGTACGCGGCACGAGGACCCGCCACCCGAAGAGCGGCTTGCTCTCGAACCACGACAGCTGGTCGCGCTGGGCGGCGGAGGAACGCTCACCGACCACGGCTATCACCGGCCGCCCGCCCTCCGGCGAGGGCAGCACCTTGGCCTGCTTGAGCGTCTGGGCAACGGTGCCCAGGGTCGCCGTCCAGGTGCGCTGGCGTGTGGTCGTACCGGCGACCGTGACCGTCATCGGGGTGTCCGGCTTGCGGCCCGCGGCCACCAGCTCGCCGGCCGCCGCCGCGACCGAGTCGAGGGTCGTCGACACGACGACCGTGCCGTCCGAGGCCCCCACCTCCGTCCAGCACCGGTCGGAGGCGGTCCGGGCGTCCACGAACCGCACGTCCGCGCCCTGGGCGTCGCGCAGCGGCACACCGGCGTAGGCGGGCACACCGACCGCGGCCGCGACACCGGGAACCACCTCGAAAGGCACCCCGGCGCGGGCGCACGCCAGCATCTCCTCGGCGGCGTACGCGTCGAGCCCGGGGTCCCCGGACACCGCACGCACGACCCGCCTGCCGCCCCGCGCGGCCTCCATGACAAGATGTGCGGCATCCCTCACGGCGGGGACACCCACGGTTGCTGACAAACCGTCAACAACCGTCAGCTGAGGCGCGCCTGTGCCCGGAAGCGGGTCCGACGAGGACCCCGGTTCCGTCTTCACGACGGCGACGCCCGAACGGGCGTGGACGCGTACGACGTCGAGCACCTCGTGCTCGGCGACGAGAACGTCCGCGCTCGCCAGCGCCTCCACGGCGCGCAGAGTCAGTAGTCCCGGATCCCCGGGTCCGGCACCCAGGAAGGTGACGTGCCCGTGCTCAGGACCGGCGGCAGGAAGGGTGGTGGGGCTCACTGTGCTCGCTCCCCCATCAGACCGGCCGCGCCCTGGGCAAGCATCTCGGCAGCGAGTTCACGGCCGAGCGCCATTGCTTGGTCGTACGTCTCGGGCACGGGACCGGTGGTGGACAACTGCACCGTACGAGAGCCGTCGGTGGTGCCGACCACCCCTCGCAGGCGCATTTCCTTGACAACGTGCCCGTCGGCCAGCAGGTCGGCCAGCGCGCCCACAGGGGCGCTGCAACCGGCCTCCAGGGCGGCGAGCAGCGACCGCTCGGCAGTCACGGCGACCCGCGTGAACGGGTCGTCGAGCTCTCCGAGCGCGGCGATCAGGTCCGCGTTGTCCGCGGCGCATTCGATCGCGAGTGCTCCCTGGCCGGGAGCGGGCAAAACCGTGTCGACCGACAGGAAGTCGGTCACCTCTTCGATGCGCCCGATGCGGTTCAGCCCGGCCGCGGCCAGCACCACCGCATCCAGCTCACCGTCGTGCACGTACCGGATGCGCGTGTCCACGTTCCCGCGGATCGGGACGGTCTCGATGTCGAGGCCGTGCGCCCGCGCATACGCGTTCAGCTGGGCCATGCGCCGCGGCGAGCCGGTACCGATCCGGGCCCCGCGGGGCAGGTCGGTGAACTTCAGCGCGTCCCGGGCGACGATGACGTCGCGCGGGTCCTCGCGCTGCGGGATCGCGGCGAGCGAGAGCTCGTCGGGCTGCCCGGTCGGCAGGTCCTTCAGCGAGTGCACGGCGAAGTCGACCTCGCCGCGCAGCAAGGCCTCCCGCAGCGCGGTGACGAACACACCCGTGCCACCGATCTGCGCGAGCTGCTCCCTGCTCACATCCCCATACGTGGTGATCTCGACGAGCTCGACGGGCCGCCCGGTCACCTGGCTCACGGCGTCCGCCACCTGCCCGGACTGGGCCATGGCGAGCTTGCTCCGCCTGGTCCCGAGCCGTAGCGCCTTCTCACTCATGCCGGCCCTCGGTCTTCCTCATTGGTGTTGCTGTGCTCGGCGCGGGACACGGCGGCCACCGTCTCCTGGTCGAGGTCGAACAGAGTCCGCAGCGCGTCCGCGTACCCGGCACCGCCGGGCTCGGCCGCGAGCTGCTTGACCCGTACGGTCGGAGCGTGCAGCAGCTTGTCCACCACGCGCTTCACGGTCTGCGTGATCTCACCGCGATGCTTGTCGTCGAGCCCCGGGAGGCGCCCCTCAAGGCGGGCCATCTCCATGGCCACGACGTCGGCGGCCATGGTGCGCAGCGCGACGACGGTGGGCGTGATGTGCGCGGCCCGCAGCGCGGCCCCGAACGCGGCCACCTCGTCGGCGACGATCCGCCGCACCTGGTCCACGTCGGCGGCCATGGGCGCGTCGGCGGAAGCCTCCGCCAACGACTCGATGTCGACGAGCCGCACCCCGGCGATCCGATGCACGGCGGCGTCGATGTCACGGGGCATGGCGAGGTCGAGCAGGAAGAGCACGGGCTCCGGCCCGGCGGCGAGGGGCTCGGGCCGACGCCGCTCGGGAATCCGCCCGACGGTCCGGGCAGCGGCGGCGAGCGCGGCGATGGCGTCGGCCTCGTCGACGACGGACCCGGTGCCCTGCGGCCGGGGCGCGTTGTCGACCCAGGCGGCATGCTGCTCGAGCTCGGCGGCGGCCATCCCGGCGACGGCGGCTTCCCCGAGCACGGAGAAACCGGGGGTGGCGGGCATGGAGGTCAGATCAAGCGGACAGTTCTCGTCAGCTGACACCGTCTGGTCTGCGGGCAGTCGTGCCGCTTGGGCGGCTCCCGACCCAAAGCGGGACGGCACCCCGCCGGCGCCGGGCTGCGCAACGCCCCCGCCCCCAGCCCCCGCCACCGGCACCCGCCCACGAACAGCACCCGAAACGGCGTCCCCAGTGAGCACCAGCCCGGTGGCGCCCGTACAAGACACCACAACATCGGCACGTGTCAGCTCGCCCGACACCGCATCCATCGGTACCGCGCGGGCCACCACGTCCCCAGCAGAGGAAGCCCCGTCATTGAGAATCTCGGCCAGCCGATCGGCCCGGTCCGCTGTCCGGTTGGCGATGACCACCTCGGCCACCCCGGCCCGCACCAGCGTCGCCGCGGCCAGCGAGGACATCGACCCGGCCCCGATGACCAGCGCCTTCTTCCCGCGCGCCCAGTCCGCGACGTCACCACCGGCGGCGAGCTGCTCGAGCCCGAAGGTCACCAGCGACTGCCCGGCCCGGTCGATCCCGGTCTCGGAGTGCGCCCGCTTGCCGACCCGGAGCGCCTGCTGGAACAGATCGTTGAGCAGCCGCCCGGCGGTGTGCAGATCCTGCGCCTTGGCCAGCGAGTCCTTGATCTGCCCGAGGATCTGCCCCTCGCCGACGACCATGGAGTCGAGCCCGCAGGCGACGGAGAACAGGTGGTGAACCGCCCGGTCCTCGTAGTGCACGTACAGATAGGGAGTGAGCTCCTCAAGGCCCACCCCGCTGTGCTGGGCGAGCAGCGTGGAGAGCTCGGCGACACCGGCGTGGAACTTGTCGACGTCGGCGTACAGCTCAATGCGGTTGCAGGTCGCGAGCACCGCGGCCTCGGCGGCCGGCTCCGCGGCGACCGTGTCCTGGAGCAGCTTGATCTGGGCGTCGGCGTTCAGCGCCGCCCGCTCCAGCACGCTGACCGGGGCGCTGCGGTGGCTCAGACCCACGACGAGGAGACTCATGCCGGCATCACGGCGGGTACGTCCCCGTCGGGCCCCTGGTCGGCGGACTCGCTGCGCGCGGCGACGGCCGGAGCGCCCCCGTCGGTCCCGGCGGCGGCCTCCTCACCGGCCTTGCGCTGCTCGTGGAAGGCGAGGATCTGGAGTTCGATCGACAGATCCACCTTGCGCACGTCGACGCCGTCCGGAACGGACAGCACGGTCGGCGCGAAGTTCAGGATGGAGGTGACACCGGCGGCGACGAGCCGGTCGCAGACCGGCTGGGCGGCACCGGCCGGGGTCGCGATGACGCCGATGGACACGCCGTTGTCTTCGATGATCTTCTCCAGATCATCGGTGTGCTGGACGGGGATGCCCGCGACGGGCTTCCCGGCCATCGCCGGATCGGCGTCGATGAGGGCCGCCACCCGGAAACCGCGGGAGGCGAAACCGCCGTAATTGGCGAGAGCGGCACCGAGGTTGCCGATACCGACGATCACGACCGGCCAGTCCTGGGTGAGCCCGAGCTCACGGGAGATCTGGTAGACGAGATACTCGACGTCGTACCCGACACCACGCGTTCCGTAAGAACCCAGGTAAGAGAAATCCTTGCGCAGCTTCGCGGAGTTGACCCCCGCCGCGGCCGCGAGCTCCTCGGAGGAGACCGTGGGCACCGAGCGCTCCGACAGTGCGGTCAGCGCGCGGAGGTACAGCGGAAGCCTGGCGACGGTGGCCTCGGGAATCCCTCGGCTACGGGTCGCCGGTCGGTGAGTTCGGCCAGTTGCCACGGTGCTCCTGCGGGTAGAGCGGGGCTGCAGGCGGTCACACGTACCTAGACCGCCCCGTCGAATGCAGGCTATGTCTTTGTGAACGCGTGCACAAAGATGGTGTCCGATTTGCCCGGCCAACGTGACCGGGGTCACGCACTGCAGTCTCGGGGGCAAAACGGGTCACTCTCCTCACGAATCCCACCCCCAAGGCCAAGCCGCCAACGATCCTAAGCGAGTTTGCGGATCGTTTGGACTACTCGGTCAGTGCCCTGCGCAGTCGATCTTCGTTCACCCGCCAGAACGTGTGCTGCTCGCCGTCGACCAGTACGACGGGAATCTGCTCCCAGTACTGGTCGTGCAGCGTCTGATCTGTGGAGATGTCCTTCTGCTCCCACGTCGCACCGAGCTCGCCGCACACCTTCTCCACTACGAGTTGTGCGTCATCACACAGATGGCAGCCCGGTTTGCGGATGAGAGTGACAAGCCTGTCCTGGGGCGCCGACGGCTTCCGCCGGAAGAGGGGACTCATACGAGCCATTGTCCCGCGCCTCTCCACTCGCCCGCGAGCAGTCCTTTAACGACGCGGTCGCGGAGAGTTCACACCCTCCAAACCTCTCGACTCCGGAACCACCGAACAGACTGGCTATGCTCACGCCATGGCCGCTCTCGGATGGCTCACTCCCCGTAGGCGCTCCGCCACGGCGCGGAGCGTGTTGGCAGGCGAGGCCTCGGCGGAGGCCGCGCGCAAGTCGTCGCAGGAGGTCGAGGAGACCTCAGCCCCGGAACCGGAGTTCCCGGTGCTCGGCGACGACAAGGCAGCCGCCTTCTTCGACCTCGACAACACGGTGATGCAGGGCGCCTCGCTGTTCCACTTCGGCCGGGGCCTGTACAAGCGGAAGTTCTTCGAGACCCGCGACCTCGCCAAGTTCGCCTGGCAGCAGGCCTGGTTCAGGCTGGCCGGCTTCGAGGACCCCGAGCACATGCAGGAGGCCCGCGACTCGGCCCTCTCCATCGTCCAGGGCCATCGCGTCTCCGAGCTGATGTCCATCGGCGAGGAGATCTACGACGAGTACATGGCCGAGCGCATCTGGCCGGGCACCCGCGCCCTCGCGCAGGCCCACCTGGACGCGGGCCAGAAGGTGTGGCTCGTCACCGCGGCTCCCGTGGAGATCGCCCAGGTGATCGCCCGCCGCCTCGGCCTGACCGGCGCGCTCGGCACGGTCGCGGAGTCGGTGGACGGCGTCTACACCGGCAAGCTCGTCGGCGAACCCCTGCACGGCCCCGCGAAGGCGGAAGCGGTACGCGCGTTGGCTTCCGCGGAGGGCCTGGACCTCTCCCGCTGCGCCGCCTACAGCGACAGCCACAACGACATCCCCATGCTCTCCCTGGTCGGCCACCCCTACGCGATCAACCCGGACACAAAGCTGCGCAAGCACGCCCGCCAACTGGACTGGCGTTTGCGCGATTACCGCACCGGAAGGAAGGCCGCGAAGGTGGGCATTCCCGCGGCGGCGGGTGTCGGGGCGGTAGCCGGAGGCACCGCAGCCGCGATCGCTCTGCATCGCCGCCGCCGGTAAAGGGCCTTTAGGGGCGCGGGGAACTGCGCGACCAGCCCCCACGAGCCCGCACCCAAAACACAACCAATACCCCCCACCCCCCTCACCCAGTCCTCTTGTCGGCACACGGCCACAACACGCCCTGACCCTGACCGGAACTCGATCTCAAACGATCAACAACCGGTCACTCTGCGGTACTTGAGAGGGCACCAATCGGTTACAGAAGCGACGTAATCGATGAATAGAGCAACTGGGTGTAGCAGTGCCTGCACGAAGCGTTATTCTCCTCAGACGCAATCCGGTACCCCTCCGTCGCTACGACGGGTGAACGGTCCCGCACTGCACGTGATGGAAGCTCTGCCTCTGGGAGTCCCGTGTACTCACACGTCGGGGTTGACGCCTCGGGCCTGGCTACGCTGCGCGCGACGGTCAACAACCTCATGCGCTTCGTCCCCACCGCGTACGCCGTCCCCGCCCTTGCCGTAGCCACCGCACCAACCGGCCCGTGCTACGCACTGGCCGAGAGCAGCGCGGCCGTCGGCAGAAGGGGACGCTCGGCCGGCGCCGCAACGACCACCCGCCGTCCCGCCGCGGACAGCGACAGCGCCCGGATGATGGATCTGGTGGAGCGCGCCCAGGCCGGCGAGGCCGACGCGTTCGGACGGCTCTACGACCAGTACAGCGACACCGTCTACCGGTACATCTACTACCGCGTCGGCGGAAAGGCGACGGCCGAGGACCTCACCAGCGAGACGTTCCTGCGGGCGCTCAGAAGGATCGGCACCTTCACCTGGCAGGGCCGCGACTTCGGCGCCTGGCTCGTGACCATCGCCCGCAACCTCGTCGCCGACCACTTCAAGTCGAGCCGCTTCCGTCTGGAGGTGACCACCGGCGAGATGCTCGACGCCAACGAGGTGGAGCGCTCCCCGGAGGACTCGGTCCTGGAGTCGCTCTCCAACGCCGCGCTCCTGGACGCGGTCCGCCGCCTCAATCCGCAGCAGCAGGAGTGCGTGACGCTCCGCTTCCTCCAGGGCCTGTCCGTCGCCGAGACCGCGCGCGTGATGGGCAAGAACGAGGGCGCGATCAAGACCCTCCAGTACCGGGCCGTCCGCACCCTCGCCCGGCTCCTGCCGGAAGACGCCCGCTGATTTGAGCCCCGCCCGGCCACGCTCCGCCACTATCCGCGACATCCAACTCACGGTCAGTTAAAGTCTGTTGACTTCGCGATCCGATCATCCGCAGTCCGTAACCCAAGTGCCGCGCCGCTCGTTGTGCGGGATGCAGGCTCCCTGTGGTCACTCCCTGGCCGACATCGATCACTCGATCGTGTGCATGTGGTCAGGGCGTGCAACCCTCAGGACCCCCTGGGGAGTCGACCGTCATGACGAGAGGAGGTGCCGCCAGTGATCGCGAACGTATCGGCGCACCGGCGGGCGAACGCCTTCGCCCAGGCCCTGGAGGACGAGTCCGACCGGGGCACGGCGGCCCAAGAGGCCGAAGGACCGGCGCCCGACCCGGCCGCCGCCGAACAGTCCGAGCAGGGCCGTATGTTGGCCCTCGCGGAATGTCTCGGCGAGCTGCCGAGGCCGACGCTGGATCCCGAGGTCAAGGTCGTCCAGCGGGCCCAGCTGGTGGCAGCGTTCGAGGCCATGCTCCAAGAGGGCACCGCCGGAGGCGAGGCAGGCGACGCGTCGGTGCCCGAGCAGCGCTCGCATCGCGCGCGAGGCGCCCACCGGGCGACCGGACTGGGCAAACTGCGACCGCGTTCCCGGCTCACCAAGGGCCTCGCGGCCGGCGGGCTCAGTGTCGGGGTCGCCGCGGGAGCCTTCGGCGGAGTCGCAGCGGCCAGCTCGGACGCCCTCCCGGGCGACTCGCTGTACGGCCTCAAGCGCGGCATCGAGGACTTCAAGCTCAACTACCTGTCCGACGGGGACGACGAGCGCGGCGTGGCCTACCTCGACCAGGCCTCCACCCGGCTCAACGAGGCCCGCCGGCTGATGGACCGCGACCGCGGCGGCCAGCTGGACCACGAGTCGCTGGGCGAGATCCGCCGCGCCCTGTCCGGCATGCAGCAGGACGCGACCGAAGGCCACCGCCTGCTGCACGAGGCGTACGAGCGCGACCCAGACTCCCTCGGCCCCATCCAGGCCCTCTCCTCCTTCTCGCGCTCGCACCGCGAGGTCTGGGGCGCGCTCCGCGACCGCCTCCCCGTCCAGCTGGGCGATGTCAGTCAGCAGGTGTCGTCGGTGTTCGACGCCATAGACGAAGAGGTCGCCCCGCTCCAGTCCCTGCTCCCCCAGCCCCCGGCCCAGGACGGCGGCGCGAGCAGCAGGCAGGGCGGTTCCGGCACGGCGTCCAAGGGCACCTCCGGCACCGACCGCTCGGCCGCCCCGAGCAAGGGCCACGGCACCTCGGACGGCTCGGGCACCGGCTCCAACAGCCCCAGCCACTCCGCCTCCTCCGGCAGCGACGACGGCCTGCTCGGCGGCAACACCGGCGGCCTCCTGGACCCCCCGGAGACCGGCTCCGGCACCTCCACGCCGACGACCACCCCGCCCACCGAACCGGACGTCACCCTCCCGCCCCTCCTCCCGGGCCTCCTGCCCGGCTTGGGCATCAACGGAGAAGACGCGAGCTAGCAACAGCGGTACGACGATGGGGGCGCCCTCCTCAGGGAGGGCGCCCCCATCGTCGTACCGCCAACCGCTAGAAGAACACCGACCGCCGCTGGACGAGCAACTTGTACAGCGTGTGCTGGATCTGTTCCCGTACCTGGTCCGTGAGGTTGAACATCAGCATCGGGTCCTCCGCAGCCTCCGGCGGATAGCCGTCCGTGTGGATCGGCTCGCCGAACTGGATCGTCCACTTCGTCGGCAGCGGGATCGCGCCGAGCGGGCCGAGCCACGGGAAGGTCGGCGTCAGCGGGAAGTACGGGAAGCCGAGGAGGCGCGCCAGGGTCTTGGCGTTGCCGATCATCGGGTAGATCTCCTCCGCGCCCACGATCGAGCACGGGATGATCGGGGCGCCGTTGCGCAGGGCCGTGGAGACGAAACCGCCGCGGCCGAAGCGCTGAAGCTTGTAGCGCTCGCTGAACGGCTTGCCGATGCCCTTGAAGCCCTCCGGCATGACCCCGACCAACTCGCCCTGACTGAGCAGCCGTTCGGCGTCCTCCGCGCAGGCCAGGGTGTGGCCGAGCTTGCGGGCCAGCTCGTTGACCACCGGCAGCATGAAGACCAGGTCCGCGGCGAGGAGGCGCAGATGCCGGCCCGCCGGGTGGTTGTCATGGACCGCGACCTGCATCATCAGGCCGTCCAGCGGCAGCGTCCCGGAGTGGTTGGCGACGATCAGCGCGCCGCCCTCCGCCGGGATGTTCTCGACGCCCTTCACCTCGACCCGGAAGTACTTCTCGTACACCGGCCGCAGCAGCGACATCAGGACCTGGTCGGTCAACTCCTCGTCGTAGCCGAAGTCGTCGACGTCGTAGTCCCCGGTGAGCCGGCGGCGCAGGAACGACAGCCCGCCGGCGATACGCCGCTCGATCCCACCCTCGTCCTGCGGCCCGACCGGCGGCTGTTCCTCACGCGTCACAGGGACATCATCCTGCGCCGACGCCCTGCCGGGCAGGGGTTGAACCTCACGGACCTCACGGACCAGCGACGATTCCTTGCGTCGGCTCCCCGCGCCGCGGCGCCGCGACGGCCGCTGCACGGCGGCCCCGCGGGACCTGTCGTCGTCGAACGGAATGACCTTGGCGTCCGCCATCGTTGATGCGCTCCTCAGTTGGCGCTCTGCGTCGGGGGGTGGCTCGGGAGGTGGCCGCCGCCCAGGGCGGGCAGCGCGGCGATCCGGTCGACGGCCCCCGCGAGGGCCTCCGGCGGCAGCAGCCCGGGGCCGCGGACCCGCGCGAAGTCCGCGAAGGTCTCCGCCGTCGTGTACTTCGGCTGGAATCCGAGCGTCTCCCGCATCTGGTCCGTCGACACGACCCGGCCATGGGTGAGCAGCCGGATCTGTTCGGGCGAGAAGTCCGTCATGCCCAGCGTACGGACCAGCGAGCCCGCCCAGGTGACGGCGGGCAGCAGCAGCGGCACGGTCGGCCGCCCGAGCCGCCGCGAGCACTGCGAGAGCAGCAGTACCCCGTCGCCGGCGATGTTGAAGGTGCCGCTGTTGAGCGTGCCCCGCTCCGGTTCGTGCGAGGCGATCCGCAGCACCTCGATCACATCGTCCTCATGGACGAACTGGAGCCGCGGGTCGTACCCGAACACGGTCGGCAGCACCGGCAGCGAGAAGTACGAGGCGAGCGGGGTGTCCGCGCTCGGCCCGAGGATGTTCGCGAACCGCAGCACACACACGGCGACATCGGGCCGCCGCCGCGCGAAGCCGCGCACATACCCCTCGACCTCGACGGCGTCCTTCGCGAACCCGCCGCTGGGCAGGGACTTGGGCGGGGTCGTCTCGGTGAAGACGGCCGGATCGCGGGGCGCCGACCCGTACACGTTCGTACTGGACTTCACCACCAGCCGCTTGACCGTCGGCGACTTCTGACAGGCCCCGAGCAGCTGCATGGTGCCGATGACGTTGGTCTCCTTGACCGTGGTCCGGCTGCCACTGCCCAGTGCCATCGCCGTCACGTCCAGGTGTACGACCGTATCGGCGGCCGTCTCGGCCAGCACCCTCGCTATGGTCGGCTGCCGGATGTCGGCCTGGATGAAGTCGGCACCGCCCAGATGATGCTCGGGCGGCACGGCGTCCACCGCGATCACCCGGTCGACCCGCGGGTCCCGCTGGATGCGTCGGACGAACCGGCCGCCCAGTTGACGGGCCACTCCGGTCACGAGCACGACCTTGCCCAAGATCAGCGCCTTCCTTCCAGCACTCGTCCCCCTGCACACCTTGTCGCGTTCCCCGTGTGCGGCCAACCTAGCGGGTCGATGTTGCGCTGTGATGACCACCCAATGCACGAAGTGACGACATCCACAGTCGTACGACCAGACCAGGCCATGTGAAGCAGACGTCTGGCCGGGGACCTGCGCGTGGATATGCGTGTGGCCCCCCACCGGGTGTGGTGGGGGGCCACATCACGCTACCTGCGCGGCGCCGTACTACTTCTTGTTACGACGCTGAACGCGCGTGCGCTTGAGCAGCTTGCGGTGCTTCTTCTTCGCCATCCGCTTGCGCCGCTTCTTGATAACAGAGCCCACGACTACCCTCGCTCACTTCTCATCCACTCGGCGTTTGGGCGCCATGGGCCCACACGACCTACGAGGGGCTAGCCTACCCGCCCGAGCGCTGAGGTCGTAATCGAGGGGGAAAGGGGGGTCCGGAACATGCCCTGAGGGATCCCCCCACCCCACAGTCATCAGGCGGTTTCCACCCCCACATAACTCTCGCGAAGGTACTCGTGAACCGCTTGCTCGGGGACGCGGAAGGACCGCCCCACCCGGATCGCGGGCAGATGACCGCTGTGCACCAACCGGTACACGGTCATCTTCGACACTCGCATCACCGAGGCGACTTCCGCCACGGTAAGGAACTGAACCTCGTTCAGAGGCCTCTCGCCAGCTGCAGCCATGACACACCTGAACCTTCCGCACTCGACGGCCACCGGCTTCCCCTTCCGGTGACTCTTCGTCGTTGCGTGCTCACTCCCCAATGTAGGGGCGGGTGATGCGAGTGGGGAAGAGGTGCACCCATCGGCGGCCTACTGTGACAGACACGCTCGATTGAGTACGTAGCGGGTAAGCGGCCGGTAGTAATCAGACCGCACAGCGTCATCAAGTGGAACGACTACGGACACAACCCCTTCGGCCTCCCCCACGAACAACGCGGGATCATCCGTGTCGGCCAGCCCAATGGCCTCAAACCCCAGCTGACCTGCCCCGCAGACCCACCCGTGGTCCCCGATGACGAGCTCCGGCAGCCCCGTGCCGCACTCGGCGGCGGCCGCGAGCACGGTCCGAACCGGGAGGGGCGAATGACTGTGCACGCCGGTCGCACAACCGGAGCTCAACTCGCCCGGTTCCCGTACCAGCGCGACTCCTCGTACGTAGTCAAGGTTGTACGTGCGTAGACCGAACCGGGTCGTTATGTCGACACAGTGACCCTGCGCTGGGGTGAGGACGGTACATCCCGCCGCCGACAGGGCGTCCGCCAAGGCGGCGTAGAACCCGAGCAGTCGATGGGGGTGCCCGGTCCCGAGCAGCACCGTGGCGCCACGCTCCGCTACAGCGGCGAGCCGAGCAGCGAAGGCGTCAAGCGCGGCGAGCGTGCGGTCGGGATCGATCACATCATGGCCAGTTGTGTGCCTGGGATCGCTGGAAACCCCGCACTTATCGGCCATCAACTCAATCAAATCCCGCTGCTTCCACGTCCATTCCGGGTCAAGACCGATCAGCACCCGAGGATCCCGAGCCGCGAAAAGCCGATAACTCCGCAGACTCTCCTCCCGAGAGGTAGCCACGGTCCCGGCCAGTCGAGCGGCCAACAGATGAGCGCGCAGCGCGCCGGTGCTCAACACGGGAGCGATGCTGACGGATCCCCCCGCAGAACAACATGGGAACAGGAAAACACCGCACAGTTGGCGTAACGAGCCCTGAATGCCGACGGGCAACCGCACCGCCTCCTGCCCCCGCCGCGGCCAGCCGCACCGCTAGGCCGACGCCCACGCGGGCAGCCGCGCGCCCACGCCATAGCTGCGCAGTCGTGCCGCTGAGGCGGCGCCCACCCCTGTAGCTGCGAGCAGTCGTGCCGCTGAGGCGGCGCCCACCCAAGCAACGGCACCCACATCCCTGCGCCATAGCTGCGAGCAGTCGTGCCGCTGAGGCGGCGCCCACCCAAGCAACGGCACCCACATTCCTGCGCCATAGCTGCGGGCAGTCGTGCCGCTGGGGCGGCACGGGTGGGCGCAGCGGCACCCCGCCAGCGCGGGCGAGCGAAACCCACCCCCGCCCAGCACCGACGCCGAGCACCCGCACAACCCCGCCCAGTCCCGCCCAGCAGCCCTACGCCACCACCGCCGCAGCCCTACGCCAACAACCCCCGCAACGGAAACACCGCCCGCCGAGTAGCCAGCACCGCCTGATCCAGCCGGTCAGCCGGGTCGTACCCCGCCTCCCAGTCGGCCCACGCCACCGGCCACCGCCCATCAGTCATCCGCATCGGCCCCAACTGCCGCGTCCGAGCGAACACTTCCTGCCGCCAACTCTCAGGAATCACACTCTCCGGCGCCAACTCCCGCCCCGCAGCGATCCCCACCAGATGCGTCCACGACCGAGGCACGACCTCCACGACCGCATACCCGCCCCCACCCAACGCGACCCACCGCCCGTCGGCGTAGGAGTGCGCCAGCTCATGACACGCCACCTGCACAGCCCGCTGCGCATCCAACGACACCGCGAGATGAGCCAACGGATCCTCGAAGTGCGTATCCGCGCCGTGCTGCGTCACCAACACCTGCGGCCGGAAATCCGCCAGCAGCTCCGGCACCACCGCATGAAACGCCCGCAACCACCCCGCGTCCCCGGTCCCCGCCGGCAACGCGACATTCACCGCGCTCCCCTCCGCCACCCCGTCCGCCCCGGTCTCCTCAGCCCACCCGGTCTGCGGAAACAACGTCCGAGGATGCTCGTGCAGCGAAATCGTCAGAACCCGCGGATCCTCCCAGAACGCCGCCTGCACCCCGTCCCCGTGATGCACATCGACATCCACGTACGCGACCCGCTCGGCCCCCAGCTCCAACAGCCGCGCGATCGCCAACGACGCGTCGTTGTAGATACAGAACCCCGACGCACCCCCAGGCATCGCATGATGCAGCCCACCCGCGAAGTTCACGGCATGCAGCGCATCCCCGTGCCACACCGCCTCCGCCGCCCCCACCGACTGCCCGGCGATCAAAGCGGACACCTCATGCATCCCGGCGAAGGCAGGATCATCGAGCGTCCCGATCCCGTACGCCCCGTCCGCCGCCCCGGGATTCTCCGAAGCCGCCTTCACGGCCTCGATGTAGTCCTCCCGATGCACCAGCCGCAGCGTCGACTCCCCGGCCGGCTTGGCCGCGACGACGTCCACTTCCCGGTCCAGCCCGAAGGCACTCACCAGGCTCCGGGTCAGCGCAAGCCGGACCGGATCCATCGGATGCTCCGGACCGAAGTCATAGCCCGTTACTGCCTCGTCCCACATCAGCTGTGCGCGGCCGCTCATGCCCGCCACCGTATCGGTCCGGTTGAGCAGCGAACGACCGGGCGTACACAAGCGTCACCAGCACCAACACCATCGGCACCAGCATCGCCCCGCGATAGCTCCAGGCGTCACCCAGCGCCCCCACCAACGGCGAACCGATCAAAAACCCCACATAGTTGAAGACATTGAGCCGCGCGACAGCCGCATCGGACGCCCCCGGGAACAGCCGCCCGGCCGCCGCGAAGGTCTGCGGCACCAGCACACACAGCCCCAGCCCCAGCAGCGTGAACCCGAGCATCCCGACCCACGCGCCAGGCGCCACAGCCACCACGGCGAACCCGCCCGCAGCCACCACGGCCCCCACCCGCACCACCGTCACGGCCCCGAACCGCCGCACCCCGAAGTCTCCGAGCCCCCGCCCGATCAGGGTGGTGATCATGTAGACGTTGTACGGCACGGTCGCCAACTGCTCACTGCTCCCGAGCACGTCCTCCAGATACTTCGCGCTCCAGTTGGAGACGGTCGAGTCCCCGATGTACGCGAAGGTCATCACCAGACACAGCGGCAGCAACGCCTTGAAGACCACACCGCCCCCACCGCCGCCGACCTGCGCGTCCACCGGCTCGGGAGCATCGCTGTCGACGTACCACCGACTCCCGACGAACGCGGCCGGCAGCAGCACGGCCACCACCGGCAGATACGACACGAACAACGCCAGATCCCAGTGCGCCCCCACCCACGCCAGCGACGCCCCCACGATCCCGCCGAGGCTGAACACGGCATGGAAGCTGAGCATGATGCTGCGCCCGTACGCCCGCTGCAGACTGACCCCGAGCATGTTCATCGAGGCGTCCAGCGCACCCACGGCCAGCCCGAACGCGGCCAGCGCGATCGCCAGCTCGACCGTCGCGTCCCCCGCCCCGACCCCGAGCAGCGCCAGCAGCACGACCGGCTGGGCCCACCGCAGCAGCCGGCTCGGTGGTATGCGACGCACCAGCTTCTCGGTGGTCACGCTCCCGACCCCGGCCAGCACCGGCACGGCGGCCAGGAAGGCCGGCAGCAGCGCGTCGGAGATCCCGTAGCGGTCCTGGATCGCCGGAATCCGCGTCACGAGCAGAGCGAAGGCCACCCCCTGCGCGAAGAAGCTGAACGCCAACGAGGCCCTACCGCGCCGCAGCACATCTGTCATGGCGGCGAGCGTAGGGCCCCGGACTACCCGTGGGTAGATCCAGCCAAAGATGAATTTCCCTCAGCTTCGATCCGAGCTGGTCCCGAAAGGTCTTGGCTTACGACGACGAGCTCAGGCGGCGACGGCGACCCGGCCCTTCATTTCCTGCTCAGCCGCCTCGACCTCGTCGGCGATCATCCGCTCCATGGGCCCGGCGGCCAGCGCCCCACTCACCACCATCCCGAGCCCGATCGCACCGACCAGGACGACCGAGCCCAGCCACACCATGGTGTCCACGGGCACGGTGTACGCCCCCACCATCCGCACCACGCACTCCCCGAGCAGCACCACACCCCACACCACCGAGAAGATCCGCTCGGCCCGCAGGAAGTCCGCGGACCCGGCCGCGCGGCCGCCCAGCAACCTCTCCCAGGCCGCGTGCTTGGCGGCGTCCGCCTTGACCAGGAAGGGCTTGAGAGCCGCCGTCATCATCGGCCGCCCCAGCACCACCGACGCCAGGACCCCGATCCCGATCGTGCTGCTGACCGCACTGTCCTTGGCGAGCATCAGCCGCGGGTCCCCGGAGACAAAGCTGAGCAGCAGCGACACCAGGTTCACGACCAGGATCAGCCCGGCGAGCCCGTTGGCCTTCCGCTCCTTGACGACCGCCCACACGGTCCGCCCGGCCGGCACGACACTGCTCCAGGCGAGCGCCGCGAAGGTGCTCATCCCGAAGGCCTCCCGGAAGAGGTAGTACGACCCGACCGGCACCGCCACGTCCAGGAGCAGGGGGCGGAAGGGGTTCTGCGGCTTGTTCGCACTCGTCGTCGTCATGCCCCCAGCTTCCCTTCCACCAGGGGTCCCCCAGTAGAAACGATCGTCCGGAGCTCGGCGTGACAAATGTCAGGCCGGCGACGATGCCCACGATCACATCAGCAGGTCGGCCAACTCGCCCATGTCGGAGAAGAGTTGAGTGGCACCGGCGAGCCTGTCGGCAGGCGTCATGGCGGTGAACCCATAGACATCCATCCCGGCCGCGACAGCCGCCTGCACCCCCAGCGGACTGTCCTCGACGACCACACACCGCCCCGGCGCCACCCCCATCCGCTGGGCGGCGTACAGAAACAGATCCGGCGCCGGCTTCCCCCGCCCCACATCCTGCGAACTGAAGACCCGCGACTCCTCGAACCACCGGTCCAGCCCGGTCGTACGATGCCCGACCCGAATCCGCTCGTGACTCCCGGAGGAGGCCACGCAGTACGGCACTCCGGCACCGGCCAGCCTCTCCAGCACGTCCACCGCACCACCCACGGGCTTCAACTCCCGCTCGAACGCGTCAAACACCCGCCGATGAAAGACGTCGTCGAACTCGTCCGGCAGCCGCTCCCCCGTGCGCTCCAGCACCAGATCATGAATCCGATGCATCGCGGACCCCATGTAGTCCCGGATGGAGTCCTCGTACGAGGTCGGGTGCCCCAGCTCCGTCAGATAGGCCGCCAGCAACCGATTGGAGATCGGCTCACTGTCCACGAGGACACCGTCATTGTCGAAGATCACCAAGTCATAGCGCATAACTTCACAGCCTAAACGCAGAAAACCCCGCACCGAACCGGTGCGGGGTTTTCTCAAAATTT
>NZ_KQ948425.1:0-26947 GCF_001514065.1 Streptomyces antibioticus
AAACCACGCAGCTGCGGAGAACGCGCTGCAGGTTGGCGCGCCGGACGCAACAGAAACAGGGCCCCGAAGGATGGAGGTCAGGTCGGCCTTTCTCCAAGCATGCTGGGACGCTTCCGCGCCCACCCACCCCCTCAACACGGCGGGCGGCCAGCGATGTTGATGCCAACAGCGGGCCCCGTTTCGCCAGGTCCGGCGACCCACCGCAGCAGGCGGCGTAAGGTCGTGCCCCCGCTCAATGATCAAGACCGCTGTCGCGCGTCGATGGTCACCCACACCTCTGTGAGCGGGCAAACACTTCAATCCTTTTCCAAAGACCGTGACCGGAAGACTGCCGGGGAGCGCCCGCTTCGGGATTTGAGCAGCAGGCGACGGTCTCCGTCGCTCCGGCGCCAGCGGGGAGTGCTCCCGCGAGCACGGCGGCCAGTACCGGACATAGGACGATTCGCCTACCGCGGGTCGGAGGGTCCGCATCGGCTGTCCGCAGCGTCGTCTGCGCTGTCGAGGTATATGCACGCCGGAGCCCTGGGCTGGGCACCGGCGGGTGGACATGGCTCGTGCGACGCGCTGAGTGGCAACTGCGATCACGTGCCCTGGCCGGGGGGCAACCCACGTGCGCCCTCGGCCTCGGGGAGACGTAACAGCCTGAGTCGGCGCCGGTCAGCACCACAGGCAGGTGACCTCGAAGTCCGCGTACTCGTCGTGCCAGATCGACGGCACGAACTGTGTGGAGAAGCGGCCCGCTCCGGGCGGCGCGCCGCTGGGAACAGTCACCCTCACCGTGGCGTACGGTCCGGGCAGGTCGACCGGTCCCAGGTCCCACTGCCGATCGCGCGCATCGGTGAAGCGCAGCCGCTGTGTGCCGGCTGGGAAGTTGACGAAGCCGACCTCGACGACGCTGCCCGGCGGACCGGAGTTCGGATCGATGTCGATGCAGCTGCGCCGCGCGTCGCCGGTCAGCAAAGGACATCCCTGCAACGGCTCCTCGTGCAGGTGGTTGCGCCGCTCTTCCGGGGTCATGGGACGGGTCAGTGACTTCTTCGCCAGGTCGAGCAGCTTCTTGTACGGCAGACAGGGCACGCACTCATGACGGCGCAACGTGCCGTCGGCCCCGGCGACGGCGACGCCCCGGCCGTCCTGGGTGAAGGTCGCGGCACGTGCCGTACCGCCGGGCAGAGTGCCCAGGATCTCGCCCGTACCCGTCTGGACCATGGTGGGAGCTCCCGACCTCGGCACGGTGACCATGAGTTCGCCGTCGCCGCTGAAAGCCACGGCCGCAAGCGACGTGAGAGGCATTCGGCTCACCAACGTCCCGTGCGCGGACACGACGGACGAGCCTCGCTGGTTCGTCGTCACAACGCGCTGCCCAACGGGGTCTACCCAGGCCTGGTCGATGCCCCCGGGCTCGGTGTACCGCTGTGTGGGGCGCCCTCGCTGGGGTGCGCCAGCCCCGACGACCTGCCACGTGTCCACGTGGTGACGATCTACAGTGGTGACGTATGAGCTCATGCCGAGGGACGAGTCCCGGGGATCCGCCGGTAGCACCGCAAGGAGCCCGGAGGTGCGCAACGGATCCGGCAGGCTCGGTGCGTAGTCCGTTTCACTGGTGCTGACGCTGTCCACGTTACCGACGCCACCACCGAGTTCGTGGACGTAGGAGATCCCGTCAGAGCCTGCGGGGTCGACGATCCGCACGTCCTTCTGTGAAGCGACGCGCTGCTCCGCTGCGAGGTCCCACACGGACAGCGTTCCCTTGCTTGACCGGACTGCGAGCAATCTTTCGTCGAGGCTGAACACGGCGGTTCCCTCAAGCGGTGCGGCACGCAGTATCTGGCTCCGGGCTCGGAGCCGCCAGACCGTGAGCCGGCCGTCAGAGGAACTCGCCACGCCGTAGTTCGCGCCGGGGCCGAGAGCGATGAGCCTGCCGGACCGGGGGCCGGACATCGGCGTTCCCTCCCGGGCCCGGGCCGCGGTGAGCACTTTGCGCAGCACCGTCTCGCCCTCCGGTGTACGGGACTTCAGCACGCCGCGCAGCGCGAGATGGAGCGCCAGCTGCGGATCCGTCGAACGCGCGGAATCCGCCCGCTGCGCGAGTTCACGTGCATACGCCGTGGCGGTCTGGTGCCTGGCTTCCCGCTCCTGGCGCACAGCTCGGCCCCGTTCGGTCCAGGACACCACCGCGAGGAGACTCATCAGGACGGTCAGGACCAGCATCACAGCAACGGCCGCGCGCAGTCGCGTCGTCCGCGTGCTACGACTGCGGGTGATGAACTCGATCTCCTGCGGGGTGGGCCGTTCCAGCCGGTCCGTGCCGTCCGCGAGCCATCGCTCTGCGGCTGCGAGCGTGGCCCCGCGCAGCAGGTACGTCCGGTTGCGCCCGTGACTGATCCACTCGTTGGTCCTCAGGGCGATCCCTGCCTGGCGCTCGCGCCATTCCACATCGCCGCCGAGCGCAGCGGCCAGCTGACGCTTTGCGCGCGCGTCGTCCGACGGGCTGCGCCACCACACCCACTGGATGGTGCGCAGACTCAACGGGATGTCGCCGTCACCCGGCTCTCGGCGGACCACCGGTATGAGGCGCTTGTGGTCCCGCACCGCGACAGTGAGCTCCTCTCGACAGTGTTCCGAGGCGAGCGAGTCCGGGCTGAGGACGAAAAGGAAGGCCTTGCTGCCCACGATGCCGGTGGCGATGCGGGTCGGGAAGTGAACTCCGCCCGGCAGCTCGTGCAGATCGACCCAGCACGAGCTTCCCTGCTCTCGCAGCCATGGCGACAGCGTGTCCTCGACGAAGGGGCTGTCTTCGCGTGCGTACGAGATAAACACGTCTCGCCCTGGGATCGGCGACAGCCCGGTTGGCTTCCGTCGCCGCAAGTGCAGTCTCATGGCAGGCCCCCGTCCCCCCGACAACTCCATGGAACGGCATACGAATTGCGTTGGCCAGAGGGCTCGACCGGGGTGTCTACGTGAGACTTTCCCGCCCCAACGCCCGGCTGGGCGGCGCGGCCTGCGCCTGTGGCACGTATGGATCGTTCTGCCCCCGCCCTTCGCCACGGCGCTCGCCATCGCCGTCGGCGTGTTCCTCGCCGAGTGGGACCTGCTGAGCGTCCGCGGCCTCAAACCCGAGCACGTCATCAACGACACCACCCTCTTCGACCTGGTCAAGCTCTCCTTCGGCCCGGCCGGAGCCGGTGACCTGGTCGCACTGGTCGTCGCCTACCGGCGCCAGCGGGTCGACGAGACGGCGCGCTGCGGAAGCCCCTCAACACCTGGTGCTTGGGCGGCTGCGGTCCTGACGTCGGCACCACCACACGGTCGGCAAGCGGTCGCCGGCACCGGAGTTCCTGAAGCGGGACCCGCCGAGCGTCGACGTTGTTGCATGCAACGCACAACTCCGTGCAACCTGACCGCCGTTTGACGAGTGGGAATGAGTGACCGCTTCAAGCCGCCCCAGATTCCGGCGATCAGGAGACGTGATGCGTAAAGCCGTAGTCGGTTTGTTTGTGGCACTGGCGGCGGTGCTCGCCGTAGCGCCGCTCGCCAGTGCTGACCACACCGAGACCGTCGCCTGCTGCGGCCAAACCCCGATGCCGTAACCCGAAGTAATGGGTACCCACCGCTAGCGCGATCTTGTAACGAGGGCCCCTTGGGCGGCGAACTGGTGACTGCCAACTTGAGCGGTCTGCCGGAAATGAGCTCGCTGGATGAGTTCGAACGCGAGACGGTCGTCGCGATCGCCGCGGGCCTCAACCACAGCCTCGCGCTGCGCGAGGACGGCACGGTGTGCGCCTGGGGCTACAACATCAACGGCCAGCTCGACGACGGCACCTCCGCCAGCCGCAACGTCCCCGCTCCGGTCGGCGGCCTGACCGGCGTCACGCGAATCGCCGCCGGCTGCAACCACAACCTCGCCCTGGTCGGCAAGCCGGGCAGCACCAGCGGCAACGCGGTCAAGGCGTGGGGGTACAACGCCACCGGTCAGCTCGGAGACAACAGCACCGTCAACCGCCACACCCCGGTCGACACCCAGGCCAGCTGGCTCGGCGGGGTCTCGCAGATCGCGGCCAGCTGCAACCACAGCATCGCCGTGACCAGCAGCGACAACAAGCTCAATGAGTGGGGTCAGAACACGTCCGGACAGCTCGGCGACGGGACCATCGACTACCGGATCACCCCGGTCTCGGTGCCGGGGCTGAAGGGCATTCAGTTGGTGGCCGGCGGCCGGGAGCACACCATCGCCCTGCTGGACGACAACACGGTCCGCTCCTGGGGCGCCAACGGCTCCGGCCAGCTGGGCAACGGCACCACCACCGAGAGCAGCACCCCGGTGACCACCCACGCACGGCACTCACCGGAGTCGACAAGATCGCCGCACCCGTGGGCGGTGACTTCAGCCTGGCCAACTAAGAACGAAAGTCCCGACGGAAACCGGCTGTGAGAACGACTCGGCCTCAGACACCGCCACCTGAGGCCGAGCAAAGCGCGACGTCACCCACGTGCGCCGACCACAACTGCCTCCCAAAGCGGTGTACAACTGCTGCCCGTCGTTCTCATGAACAGAGCCAGTCATCGGACTCTGAACAATCGGGCGAAGCGACGGCCTGCCACCAGTTACAGTCGCGAGGAGACGCGGACGAGAAGGTGGCGCCTGATGCCCGAGGATCCCTTTCCTGAGAATCCAGCCGCCTCGGAGTCAAAGAGGCCGGCCCCGCCAGAGCGAGTAGTTATCACCGGGCCCGCCGTCACTGGGCAGGTCGTCGTCGGCGGGGACAACAACTCCCTGGGGATGTTCCTGGCGGGCGCTACCCTTCTGCCCTTCCTTCAGGCTCTGGGTGCCGTGGTGGGGACGAGAATCGGAGAGCGCCTAGATGACACGACGCGCGGGGCCATCAGGCGGATCCTGCGGCGCGAGTTGACGCAAGGAACACCTAGCGGAAGCGATCGTCCTCCAAGGCTCCTGACAACCCCGGGCGGGACGCAGATCCGGCTCGACGCAGACGTGCCAGAAGAGGCACTCCCGCAACTGCTCGCCATAGTCTTCGAACGACTGGAGGAAGGGGTGCAGGATGCCCCAGCCCTCGTCCGGTGGACTCCAGCGGGATGGCTTGCGACTGTCGCTCGTTCAGGTCGGCTCTACGACCTGAACTGGGATAGCACACGATCGGACTGGGTGGAGCCTCCCGCGTCGTCGAGTCCTTAAGGCGACGCTGATTAAAGTGATGGCACGCGCTCAACATGCGTTGGGCACAGGACAGCCTCACCGGTCTTGACGGTCCCCGCCAAGCGGGCACATCGTGGCGCCTTGCACCACATCTGTTCCAAGGGGGCACTGTCATGTCGTTCGAATGGCGCTATGTCGTCCGTCCCGACGGCTCGTTCTGGCGCACACCCAACATCGACGGGTCCCTCGATTCGATGACCGATGAGGAACTCCAGCGCATGGGCAGCGTCCTGGACCGGCACCGCGACGACGAAGAACCGGCGTGCTCGCAGTGCGGCCGCGAGGTGGTGCTGCACTGGAGGACGCCGGCGCCGGGCGCGATGCTGGAACTGTGCGAGGACTGCGATGGCCACCGTCCGGCCGCGGCCGACCTGATCCGCTGGAAACGCGATCCCGCCCGGCGCGCCGTCGACCTTCCCCTGCTCTTCGCCATGTGGGAGACGGAGGCCATGGGCTGGGTGTACATGGGGCCTGAATCCGCCCCGTAGCCCTTTTGCGCAACCGTGAGCTTGAGCCGCTGCGCGGACCGCGCCCGGCTACCGACGGTAGTCACGGCGAGCGGCCAGGTGCGGCGGGGTCAGCGGGTGGTGGTAGACCGTCTTGATGCACAAGCCCGCGAGCCACTTCGGACAGCACGGCCGCGTAGTGCTCTGGGGGCAGTGCTGCGGCCGCGGTCACGATGTCCCGTCTGCGGTCGTCAATGTTCTGCATCTCAGTGCGCTTGTCCCGATGGCCCAGGACCTGAGCGCCATGTGCCAGGACTTGAGGGATCAGTGCGACAACAGCACCGGCGAGCACGCAGAGGACGGCTAGCCAGGTGGGGGCACCGGCCATTTTGGCCGTGATACCGATGCTGGGGACGGAAATGGACGACGGGATGGTCACGCTGGGCTCCGGCGGGCAAGGGTGGGCAACGGGCAGGCGCGGACACCTGCCTGGTGTCGTCCGCGTGGGAAAGCCGCGCGGTCGGCCCAGCCCTCAGCCCGGGTGGCGTACCCGTTCGAGGCGCTGAAGCCAGAGTGGCACGGATTTCTTCGTGGCATCCCCCTGCTCCCTTCCGGGACGGACTACGGACGGATCTCTCGCTCACTGGGGCGGCTGGCGGCACCAGGGACAGGGGCAGCGGGCGACTTCTTGTGAGGAGCACGGTGCCGGAGCGCTGGGTTAGCGACGCAACTCCTGTCTCCGCCGGGTCTGTCGAGTCGGTTACCTGGGAGGGCTGTCTCCTCGCCGGCACGCGAGCGGGGCCCGGACACCGTGGTGGTCCGGGCCCCGCTCGCGTCCTTACACAGGGGTTCTGTCGTAATCCCGGCTGAATGTGACGCCGGGGCGGCCATCTTTTACCAGCGCATGCCCAACGCGGTCAGCGCATCGCGTCGTTCGGGGCTGAGCTTGTCGGCGCGGCGGCGGGCGTTCGAGATGAACGACCCCAAGCCCACAGGCTCCCCATCAACGTCCTCGCGGTGCTGACGACCCACCCGAAGATGCCCTTCCCGGGCGTGGAACTGTCGCGCGGCGGCCATGTTGCGCCCCCACAGTTCGTCCTGGGACCGCCTTACCGGCCGCACCTGCTCTGTGGTGTCGGGGTCGATGCCGAGGCTTTCCAGGAGGTACTGCTGCGCGGGGGTCAGCTTGTCCCATCCGGCGGTCTGTCCGTGTGGACGTTCGCGTTATTGGCTCTGGCCGCGGTTTCGTGATGCGGCCGGTCAGTGATGACGCTCTTCAAGGATGTTGTTGTCCTCATCGGAGAGTTCGAGGCTCTGCTGCCAACCGAGCCTGGCGAGGAGCCTCGTCAGGTCATCGATCCACCGCGGGTCGATGACGCCGTTGATCAAGGTCGTCCCGTCGTCGGTCTTGTCGACTTCGACGCGGCACCAAGCGGTCTCGGCTTCAAAGGAGTGCCAGGAGGCTGACCGTGTCCTCCAGCCAAATGCGCCCAAGCGAGATGCCACTTGGGCGGGATCGGTGCTCCCTCTGATGATGCCGCAGATGTTGTTTGCCATGTCTGCCAGAGCAGCATCGAGCGGCTCGTCGCTGTGATCGCTGGTAGGTATGCCCACCTGCGTAAGTATCGGGTATTCCACGTTCATGACTGGGTGAGGATGCGGGTCCGGAGAAGTTCGAACGAGGCCCGGTCATACATCGCCCGCCCGCCACCACCGGCATCAGGGTCCACGTTCACCAGCACGCTGCCCAGCCGTGCTCTGGCCTGTGGCCGGGGCGATCGGGCGCGTGATCGGAGTTGCGGTCAGGGCGCATCTCCGGAGTAGGAGAAGCGGCACATCACACCTGGACCGGACGTGCGGGGCTCATAGGGGTCCGGGTCGTACAGGGCGCGGCCGCCCGGCCACCGCGACAGCTCGGTGGACAGGGCGGCGCCGTCGTCGACGTCCTCCGGCCGCCATCCCGTCCAACAGCAGTCCGTCCAGCGGCCCGCCTACGAGCGCGGCATACATCTGCCCCGGGCGCAGCCCCGGATGGGGGTGGTCATGGTCGTGGCCGTAGACCCGGCCGCGCAGCAGCTGCTCATTCTCCGTTCATCCGGCCAGCCTTCCAGCCACCACCGACAACGAAGGATTGACCAGGCAGTTCTCGCCCGTCCGCAAGTTCGCGTGTCCACGCCACAGGTCGCAGATGGCGGAGCGGCCGACTCTCCCGCAAACTGCTAGTCACTGGTATCAGCTGTTAGCTACGCTGGGGCGCATGAGTAAGCAGACCAACATCCGGCTGGACGAGGCCGTGCGGGCGGCGGCCGAGGAGCGGGCCAAGCGGCGCGGGCTGAGCCTGCAGGGGTACGTCGCCGATCTGATCGAGCAGGACGTGAACGAGTCCCGGGCTGCGTTCATGGCCGGTGCTGCGGGCTTCCTGGCCTCCTACGCGCAGCGGTTCGAGGCGGAGTTCGGGGAGGACCGGTACCCGGGGCTCCCGGACGGCCTGGCAAAGGACGCGCCGAGGGACGCCGCGTGAACCTGAAGGTCGACCTCGCGTGGATCCTGGCGGTGGCGCAGCAGATCCCGGGGGATCCCCAGGTCGTCGACTACGGCGTGCCAGTCGCCGCCGAAGCCCGCCACCGTGCGGAGATCCTGGGCCAGGAGGTCTACCCCGAGCCACACCACAAGGCCGCGGCCCTGTTGTGCGAACTGGCCCGGCAGCCCAGTCTGGAAGTGCGCAACCTGCTGTTCGCTGCCACCGTGACCGCCGCCTATCTGACCGCGTGCGGACTGCCCGTCAGCCCCGGTCTCGACACCGTCATCCCCCTGGCCCGGGCCGCCCGAGACGGCCTCCCCGTACGCGAGGTCGCGGCCCAGATCAAGACGTGGACCAGCTGAACCATCACCAGCACACCGGCAGTTGGCCGGCTGCTGCTCGCCCGCGGCCTCTGCGACATCTTGTGTTGACAGGAGGATGTGACTAGAGCCCGGCCGTCACGGTCTGCCCTGAATACGATCATCAGATGGGATCTGGCGGCGCCCAATCCCCCGATCTGTCGACCGGAAGCCGATCACCAGTCGTTGCAGATCCCATTCATGGCCGTGTGCCATGGGTCGGCGTGGGCCCTCGTCGACGACGAGGACGGGGGTGCGTCCGCGTTCCTCGCGTTCGGCCAGCGGGACCTTGCCGGTCTGGACGGTCAGCCGGGAGCCCAGGTGTGAGGGGGTCTGGCCGAAGGTGTTCACGATCACTTCGTGGATGCCGCGGACCCCGATCATGGGGTTGGGGATGTAGACGACGCTGTACTTCGCCGCCAGCACCGGCTCGTTCGGCCGCCGGGGGGCTCTGTTCGTGAGGTCGGCAGCAGTTGTTCCCCACTTCCGACAGCACCCTCAAGGGCCGTCACTTCCAACGTCCCCCACCCGGCCCCTTCCGACTGCACCCCCTCAGGCCGGGGACCTCCTCCAACCCCGTTACATCACCGCCCGCTCGGCCTCGCGGCGCGCACTGGCGCCAGGCCAAGCAGGGACGGTGTACGGGATGCCGCGCGCGGCCACCCCCCCTGAGAACCTCACCACGAAAGGCACCCACGGAACTGCCGCACGAGAGCCGCTTCAGGCGAGCATGACCTGATCCGCCTGCAACCCCTTGGGGCCCTGCACGCCCACGAACGTCACCTTCTGGCCCGCAGTCAGCGTCTTGAAGCCGCTGCCCATGATCGACCTGAAGTGCACAAAGAAGTCCTCACCACTCTCCGAAGTGATGAACCCGAAACCCTTCGCGTCGCTGAACTCCTTCACGGTTCCGTTCTGCCGATCAGCCATGCCGCTCCTCACGTCGATGCCGACAGCCCACGCCGACGCGTGCAGCAGGGTGATCATCCCCCGGCCCGCAGCCGCCCACGCCCGTTCCCACCGCAACCGCCCGTCCGGGAGTCCCCAGAATCGGACCGAGTGCTGTCGGAAGTGCTGGACAACGGCTGCTCGATCTCCAGATTCGACAGCACCCTCGCCACCGCAAGGTTCGAACAGCCAAGTCCCGGCGTCTGTGGAGCTTGTCACCGGTGGGGTGTTCTAGGACAGAAGCTGTCCGCAACCTGTCCTACGTGCACGGTGGGGTCGCCAGTCCGGCGACCCGCCCCGAGGATGACGACAGGTAGCCGCACCACATCCCTGGGTCACCTCTCGCACCACAAGGAGCACACCGATGGGCATCTCCGAGGCCGCCGACCGCGCGGACAGCTTCGTCCCGCACCGCTTCACCGAGCACCTCGTGGATCTGGGCGAGATCCGCATGAACTACGTCGCCGAGGGCGACCCCAGCGCGCCCGCGCTGCTCCTGGTCCCCGCGCAGGGCGAGTCGTGGTGGGGGTACGAGGACGCGATCGGCGTGCTCAGCGAACAGTTCCAGGTGTTCGCGATCGACCTGCGCGGCCAGGGCCGCTCCACCTGGACCCCGGGCCGCTACACCCTCAACACCTGGGGCGCGGACGTCGAGCGGTTCATCGACCTGGTCATCCAGCGTCCCACGGTCGTGGCCGGCAACTCCTCCGGCGGCCTCATCACCGCCTGGGTCGCCGCCTACGCGAAGCCCGGACTGGTGCGCGGCGCGATCCTGGAGGACCCGCCCCTGTTCGGCTCGCAGGCCACCCCGCCGTACGGGCCCGGCATGGCGCAGACCCTCGGCCCGATCTTCGCCCTGTGGGCCAAGTGGCTCGGCCCTCAGTGGTCGATCGGAGACTGGACCGGCATGGTCAAAGCCGCCCCCGACGAACTGCCCCCATTCCTGCACCCGGGCATCGGGTTCATGATGGGCGACCCGGACAACCCCGACGCCGGCGCATCCCCCACCCCGCCCCAGCACATGAAGGAATACGACCCCGAGTGGGCGCAGGCCTGGGTGAGCGACGCCGCGAACGCCGGCTGTGACCACGCCGCCCTGCTCGCCCAGGTGAAAACCCCGGTACTGCTGACGCACCACTTCCACATCACCGACCCCGACACCGGACAGCTCATGGGCGCGATGACCGACATCCAGGCCGGCCAGGCCCGCCGCCTGCTGGAATCCACCGGCCAGCCCGTCACCTACACCCCCCTCGAAGCCCCCCACACCCTGCACGAACCCCTGGCCCAGCAGTACGCCGACATCATCACCGCATGGATCAAGAAGCTCTCCTGACCTGATCTACGACGACGAGGGGCACTTCCGGTACACCTGAACGCGGCCGTACGGAACGGCCTCACCGACCAGCTGCCCGCCGCAGACGCCAGCCCCCCGTGGACGGGGCGCACCCGTGGGATGGGGTCGCGGGAGCATCTGACGGTGTGCCTGGTCGTGCCGGACGTCGTGGCGGAGGTCGCCGTGGACGTCGCCCGAGACCAAGCGGGCAGGTGGCGCCGTCCAGTACGGACGATCCATATGCGCACCGACATGGGGCCAGGCGAGGTGTCGCTGTTCGGGACGGCGTGACGGCAGCAGTTGGTCAGTCGTTGGACCGGCTGATCAACGAAGTGCACCGCAAGACCCCGGCCGGCTTGTCATGGGGACGGCCGGGGTTTCGTGCCACTGGGCACGGCCTCGCGCACCCGGCCCGGAGAACGGCTGTGCCCGCCAAGACGGGGGAGCCTGGCGGGCACGCGATCAGTGTGGCACCAAAGTGTCGGGCAGAGCCATAGAGGATCCGGGGCACCGGGGCTGCGGCTAGGGCGTGTTTTAGAACTCGCTGACCTGCTTGGTGAGCCGTCCGGGGAAGTCGCGGGCGGCCATCCAGATGGTGAGGTCGCGGGCGATGTCGTTGACGCTCGTGGCCGTGGTGACCTCGTGCTCGTTGCGGGAGGTGTCACGACGGACGATCTCGTAGCCGCCTTCATCGAGGAGGGCCACGGAGGCGAACCAGACAGGGGCGTCCTCGTCCGGCTGGACGACCACGAACGTGTTGTCGGAGTCGTTGAGGTCGCTGATCATCATGAACAGCGCGTCCTCAGAGGGGTCGTCGATGCGGTCGCCGTTCTCGCTGTCGGCGCCGTAGTACTGAGCCCCCATCGTTGCCTCTCCCTCACCCTGAGCACCTGGTCGCGGTCAGCACGGCACGTGGCACCGACAGTTCAGGCCGGTCATAACCATTCGCCGATGGCGGCGATCAGAACGGTGGCTTCGAAGCGGACGGCGAGTTTGTCGAACCTGGTGGCAACCGCGCGGTTGCGCTTGAGCCGGTTGATTCCGCACTCGACCGCGTGCCGGGCCTTGTAGTCCTCGCAGTCGAACACTGGAGGCCGCCCGCCGGCTTTGCCGCGCCGTCTGCGGTTGGCGGCCTGGTCGGCGGGCTCCGGGATCGTGCAGCGGATTCCGCGCTTTCGAAGGTAGGCCCGGTTGGCGCGGGAGGAGTACGCCTTGTCGCCCCGGACCCGCAGCGGCCGGACACGAGGACGGCCCGGTCCGGTGCGGGGCACCCGGATGCCTTCCAGAACGGCGGCGAACTGAGGACTGTCACCACACTGACCTGCGGTGACCAGCAACGACAGCGGCCGTTGGCCTTGCTCGCAAGCCAGATGGATCTTGGTGGTGAAGCCTCCCCGTGACCGACCCAGACCGTGGTCGTCGGGCTTGGTGCGGGTTCCGCCCGGCGGTTCCTTCTGGGACCGGCCGTGGCGGCGGGCGCCTGCGGCGTGTTGATGGGCTCTGCAGATCGTGGAGTCCACGTTGACCTCCCACGTGATCAGCCCGTCCGCATCCGCCCGGGCCTGCAGCCGGGCCAGCAGTTCAGGCCAGGTGCCGTCACGTTGCCAGCGGCGAAAGAGCCCGTAGACGGTCTGCCACGGCCCGTACTCCGACGGCAGATCCCGCCACGGAGCACCGGTCCGCACCCGCCACCGGATCCCGTCGATCAGCCTCCGCCGACCCAACGACGGCCGCCCCAGCACCGCGACCGGCAACAGCGGCTCCAGCACGGCCCACTGCCCGTCAGAAAGATCCCCTCGCCCCACACCGCGATCACCACGGCACAGGGCAAGGGGCGAAGCCCACTTCTAAAACACGGCCTAGCCGCGGCACGCGAAGCAGCAGGAGGCCGCCGGCTATCGCGGTGACGCCGGTCGCGGCCGTCCATACAGCGAGGTCCGAGGTACCAGTGGCGGCCACGTCCTTGTCGGCCTTGGCGTCCTGCTGAGGCCTGGCGTCCTGGGAGGACTGCCCGGCCCGGGACGTGGGAGAACCGGATGTTCCAGGCTCGGTGACCGCCGACTTCGCCGGGGTCGGTGAGGCCGTCGCCTCGGCCGTGGTGGCCTTGTCCCGGGTGTACGCCAGCGTGCCGAAGCCGAGTTCGTCGAATCCGCCGCTGTTCGGGCTGTAGTCGCCGCCGCCTCTCTCTGGCCCGCTGCGGGCCACCATCTCGCCGGTGTTGGGCATGTCCAGGCCGCGCCGGCTGGCGTAGTGGTGGTAGACCCAGTCCGTGCGCTGGCTGCCCAGTTGACGAGCCCGCGGCAAGATTCGCGTCATCGGAGCCCCCGTCATGGGGAAGGGATCGCAGGCTGCAGATCGCGTTCGCGCCAACACGCGGTGAGACTCCGGAACTCAGGAGTCGCCGCTCACCGACCGATGCTGACGTGGCCGATGGGCCTGCGTTCCGAAGCGACCCACGGTCGCGACCTGATCAGTCGACGGGTCACTGGTCGAAGAACGTCTTCAGTACACGGGCCATGAGTTCGGGGGCGACGACGTGTCCCTGCCCGTCGAGCGTGTGTCGTTCGGTCTGGGGGGTGGCAGCGGCTATCGCTTTCGCGGCACGGTCGAAGAAGTCGGTCGGGAGGCCTGCCATCTGGGGCTCGGTGATCGGACCCTCGGTGGTCACCAGGACCGACTGAGTGATGCGGGCAAGTCGGTTCGTGGGAATCTTGTAGTCATTGAGGACCATGGCGTCCTTGACGAGCGTGTGGGCGAGCGCGACGGACAAGGCCCAGTACGGGTGCTGTTTGCCAGCCGCGATGTCCGCGTCGGGTCCGCCGGTAAGCCTCATGAACAGTTCCAGCATCTCCTCGTCCCGCCCGGCTTTGTATGCCTCGTGGGTGTCCGCGAGGTACTGGTTGAACCTCGGCCACAGGTCGTCCCCGATCACGTACGGCACATCCCACACCGCGATCTTGTCGATCGCCGAACCTGCCGCTGCTGCCTCCAGCGCGAGGGCTCCGCCAGATGAGGCGCCGTACAAGTGAGCTGAGCCGCCGGCTGTCGCAATCAGCGCGTCGAGGTCTTCCACCTCCCGCGCCACGGCGTACGGCGGTGTATTGCCGCTGTCGCCCCGGCCGCGTCGTGCGTAGTTGTAGACCGTGAAATGGTTGGCAAGGAGCCGGGCCAGCGGCGCGTTCTCAGCGCCGTCGTCTAGGGTGCCGCCGACGAGGATCACCGCCGGGCCAGTGCCCTTCCGGTCGTAGGCGATCCTCGTACCGTCGGCGGACGTCACACGAAGTGTCATCTCGTTCACTGCTTCTCTCCATATCTCGATGCGAGGTCGTCACCGTCGGAGCATGTTGACCCGCGCCGTGTGTAGCCGATGACGGTGCCGTCGGCTCAGGTCACGATTCATACTCCTAATTTAGGAGCATCCACTCCTGTTGTCTAGTACACTCGGGTGCATGAGCAAGAAGCGGGTGTTCGACGACCCCTGCGGCATCGCGCGAGCGCTGAACGCGGTCGGCGAGCGGTGGGCGTTGCTCGTCGTGCGGGAGCTGGTCTTCGGCCCGAAGCGCTACTCCGACCTGCACCGCGGGCTACCGCAGATGAGCCAGAACGTCCTCGCGCAGCGGTTGCGCGAGCTCGAAGCCGACGGCCTGGTGCGGCGAAGGCGCCTGGGACCGCCTGCGCCCGCCGCCGTGTATGAACTCACCGAGCGCGGGCAGGAACTGGAGCCCGTGCTCCGCGCGCTCGCCCACTGGGGCAGCCGCGCACCGCTGCCCGAGGACGGCGCGGCGGAACTGAGCGTAGACGCGCTGCTGTTCGCCCTGCGCGCGACCTTCGATCCGGCACTGGCGGGTGAGCTGTCGCTGCGCTGCCAGCTGGACGTCGCGGGCGACCGGTTCCGCGCCACCGTTGCGGGCGGACGCCTCGAGTTGGACCGCGGTGAGCACGCCGACCCCGATGCGTGGCTGACCGTGCCGGAGGCGGCGACATTGCGCGATCTGGTGTTCGCCGGTGCGGCGCTGCACGACGCCGTCGAGCGGGCAGACACCGAAGTGGCGGGCGATACCGAGCGGCTCGCCGCGCTGCTGCGCTGCTTTCCCGCAGCCGTGCGGTATCCAGCGCCACAGGACCCCGGGCCGTCGGATCCCGTGTCACCTGACCCCGGATCACCGAACGCCGAACTCCCGGATCCCGCCGTCAGCGCAGGAAGTCGTCGGGGGTGAGCGGCAGTCCGCGGACCCCGGACACCGGTGGCGAGGTTACGCCGGCCGACAGTGTTCAGACTCCGCGGGCTCGCGGAACTCATCGCCGAGACGACAACGCACCATGGTGAGGTCGCGGTACTGCTCCTCGTCGGCCATCAGGCGGTCGACGAACTCTTCGGCGAAAGCGCGCTTGTAGCCGTCGAAGTCGAGGCCGACCAGCAGTTCTGGGTGCTCTGTCGCGCGAGTCTGGAGGAACTTCTTGAGGTCCTTCTTGTACGAGTAGATGGAGGCCAGCGCCTCGATGAGGGCTCCGTACGCCCCAGGATGAATCTGCCGCGCCTGCATTGACTGCCCCTCCCACCCATCAAGGGCAACTTCGCCCCGATCAGGCGATTTTACCGACTGCCGGAGGCACCACAGTCCTTCTGCTGGCATGGCATGTACGCCGACGCATCACCCGCGATCTGCGCCGCTCCAGTTGGAGGCCCACCTGGGCGACGGCCCCGCTCTCCGCCTCCTTCACCACCTCAGCAGATCCTCGTCGAGGCGTACTCGCCGATCGCCCACGGAGCGATCCTGGACAACGCACAGGTCCAGGCGATGGCAGACAAGTGCGGCGTGTCCGTCCCGCAACTGTGCATCCGCTACACCCTGCAGCTCGGCACGGTGTCACTGCCCAAGACGGCGAACCCCGAGCACATGCGCTCCAACGCTGCTGTCGACTTCGAGATCTCCGACGCCGACATGGACGCCCTGCGGAACCTGAGCGACGTGGACTACGGCGAACACCGGGCCTTCCCGGTCTACAGCGGGAAGTGACGCGGAAGGAGCACCGCTCGCCCCGAGACGGCCAGCGGCGGCTTCGACGCCGATCCCGGCCACAGTGCGCGCGACAGCACCGGGGGCACAAGAATGTCACCGGCACGCCTGTGGCGACGCGGGTCAGGCTATGAGCAGGCGGAGGCCGAGCTCTGCCGCGTCGAGGCCGGCGGGGTCACTGTTGCGCTCGGCCCACCTGCCCGAGTCGAGGTTGCGCAACCGCGTCAGTGGACGGGTCACCGATCAGTTCCGTAACCTCCCGCAGGCCGAAGCCCAACCTCCGGTAGGCCAGCACCTCCCGCAGCCGCTCCACGTCGCCTGCCGAAGAGGCCCGGTATCCGGCTGCGGTCCGCGCCGACGACTGAACGAGCCCGATCGCGTCATAGTGATGCAGCGTGCGCACGCTCACGCCGGCCAGCTCCGCCACGCGTCCCACGGTCCAGTGCTCCTCCACGGCACCGACTATGGAGCCTGACGCCACGTGAGGGTCAACAACCTCACTCCCGGCAGCAACTGCCAAACGGGAAGCAGCGGTGCGAGGCTACTTCCCCAAGTCGGACCGCTGGTCTGCCGAATGAGACGGAAAGCGAGACGGCCGGACGTCCGCCTGACCAGGTGCGCTCCCCGATGCGGACTACGGATACGCCGGGGAACGGGCCGGACGATGAGGTCGGCCCGCCTGGGTCAGGAACGGATGAACGCGAGGATGTCCGGGTTGAGGACCTCTGGGTGCGTCGACAGCATCCCGTGCGGATAGCCCTCGTAGGACTTGAGGGTCCCGTTCTTCAGAAGTTTGACCGTCAGGGGTGCCGAGTCGTCGTACGGGACGACCTGGTCGTCGGTTCCGTGCGCGACGAGGACGGGCACCTCGATCTGCTGCAAGTCCTCGGTGAAGTCGGTCTCGGAGAACGCCGCTACGCACTCGTAGTGCGCGTTCGCCGCGCCCATCATGCCCTGGCGCCACCAGTTGTCGATCAAACCCTGCGACACCTGTGCTCCGGGACGGTTGAAGCCGTAGAACGGCCCCGAGGGAATGTCGATGAACGTCTGAGCCCGGTTGCCGGCAACGCCCTCGCGGAAGCCGTCGAAGACCTCCATCGGCAGGCCGCCCGGGTTGGCCTCCGTCTTCAGCATCAGTGGTGGCACCGCGCCCACCAGGACCGCCTTTGAGACACGGCCGGGCTTGGCACGGGCGACGTAGCGGGCGACCTCGCCACCGCCGGTGGAGTGGCCGATGTGCACGGCGCCCCGCAGGTCGAGTGCGTCGGTCAGGGCGGTCACGTCCGCGGCGTAGGTGTCCATGTCGTGGCCGGTCGCGGTCTGGGTGGAGCGTCCGTGGCCACGGCGGTCGTGGGCGATGACTCGGTAGCCTTGCGCCAGGAAGAACAACATCTGGTTGTCCCAGTCGTCGGCGCTCAGCGGCCACCCGTGGTGGAAGACGATCGGCTCCCCGTCCCGAGGACCCCAGTCCTTGTAGAAGATCGTGGTGCCGTCGTCGGTCGTGACTATGCCCATCGCAGATCCTCCGCTCGTCCAGGCGCACCCCTGGCCAGGGAGCCATAGGTGGGGGTACGCGCGACTTCACGCCCAGCGGACGCGGTCCGGATGTTTGCCCACATTACGCCCTGTCCCTGCGGGCCACATCCGCAGCTTTTGGACGTCCGCCAAGTTTCAGAGATCGACTCAACTGGCTTGATCGTCAGGCCGACGGCCGTAATGCTGCCACTGCGGCATCCATCCACCTCAACCCACCACTTGCCCCAACTCCCGTCCATCCGACTTCGGGTGAGTCAGGAGATTGAGAGCGAGTTCTGTACACACGTGCCCGCGGTGGGGTCGGGGCAGGGATCATCGTCGATCTTCGAGTGGTGCGCCGAGAGCCCTGCGAGCCACTTACCGAGGATGATGGTGTTGTCGCACCCGCGGTCGAGCACCGACGCCGGTGCTCAACCGCACGGTCTGCGCTCCCCGCGTCGTCTCACCCACCGGAGTCGTCATGGCCCTGGCCTTCCCGTCCATTCGGACTCGTCTCGAAGACGGCGTTCTGTTCGCCACCCTCGACGCCGGCCCCCTCAACCTCCTCGGTGTCGATCTGGTCCGTGACTTGGTCTCCCTCGTGGACACGCTGGACACCGACCCCGGCGAGGTGCGCGTCGTCGTCATCGACAGGGCGGCGCCGGACTACTTCTCGGCTCACGTGGATCTCTCGGCCGTTTCGCAGTACACCGCGGAGGCGGCGAAGGCCGGGGCCCCGGTAGCGCCTCACTGGGGATGTTTTTGCACAGGCTGGCGGACGTGCCTGTGATCACGATCGCCAAGGTGCGCGGCCGCGCTCGCGGCGGCGGCAACGAACTCGGCCGGGCCCGCGCCATCGAAGCCATCGCCGGAGCCGACGACTTCGACGCCGTCCTCGCCGAACGCTACGGCTGGATCAACCGCGCCCTGCCCGACGCCGAACTGGACGACTTCGTGGACCGGTTGGCCAGGCGCATCGCCGGCTTCCCGCCCGAGGGCGTCAGGGCGGCCAAGCGCGCCATCAACGACCTGACGCTGGCGGATCCCGCACACGTGCGCTCCGACGCCGCCACGTTTCAAGGTCTGATCGCGCTGCCCGAAACGCGTGAGCGGCTGGAGTACCTGGCCGACCGCGGTCTCCAGAAGCCTGGCGAGGTCGAACACGACCTCGGAAAAGCCGTGGCGGAGTTTCGGCATCGCCGCCCCTGACGACCAGCCTGCTGCGGGACCGCACTCAGGGAGGCCGGGAGCGCCCGTACGTGTCACACGTAGCCGCGTCGCCGTACGAAGACCAGGGCGAGCCCGCCCAGCGGGACGTTCAGCCAGAAGGTGAGCAGCCGGTAGACCAGGACCGCGGAGGTCGCCGGGCCGGCGGGGACGCCGAGGGCGGTGAGGGCGGCGATCAAGCCGGCCTCGAGGGCGCCCAGGCCGCCGGGGACGGGGGCCGCGTTGGCGAGCAGACGGGCCGCCATGTAAGCGGCTCCCACCTGTACGAAGGGCAGGTCGCCGCCGAGCGCGTGCAGGCTCAGCGCGAGGCCGACGACCTGGACGAGCGGCAGGCCGAGCGCACCCACGACACCGAGCGCGAGCTTGGCAGGGTCGGAGGCGACGCTGGTCAGCGTCGTCCCGGCCGAGCGCAGGAACGGCCAGACCTTCTCCCGCAGGAAGCGGCGGCCCGGCGGGGTGAGGCCGAGCAGCCCTCCGGCGGCCAGCACAAGCGCGATCACGGGCAGGGCGTACTTGCCCGCGGGCAGGTCCAGGTGCACCCCGCCGTGGTGCTGTCCCGCCGCGGCGAAGAACACGGCGGCGACGACGGCGTTGGAGACCGCCCCGGCCAGGCTCTGCACCCCGATGGAGGCCGTGGCCGCCCCCGTCTCGATGCCCGTCTTCTGCAGATAGCGCAGGTTCAGCGCCATGCCGCCGACGTTGCCCGGGGTGATCCGGTTCAGGAACGAACTCCCGAACTGCACCTGGTACGTGGGCCAGAACGGCAACCGCCCGGGGACACTGCCCAGTTGCAGACAGGTCGAGAACGCCTGCGAGACGAACGTGACGGGCACGACCGCGAGCAGCCACCACCAGTCGGCGTCACGCAATGCGTCAAGCGCGGCCGGGGCGTTGGCCAGTTGTGGCAACACCAGGTGCAGCACCAGGAACGCGCCGAGCAGGCCCAGGACGCTCTTCCAGGTGAACCGCGCGAGCTGAGCCGGCTTGGCCGCCGGGGCATCGCACGCCGTGCGCACCTCCTCGGCGAGATCGTGCATCAGGTTCGGCCGACCGCCCGGGCGCAGAGTGCGCCGCCGACCCCCCTGCGCGGCGTCGCGGGCGCGGGCCTGGTCGTAGCGGGCCACCTCGCGTCGCGCGGGGCTGACCAGGGCCAGCGGCTGCAGATACGGCAGGGAGGTCGCCAGCACCGCGGGGCCGAGCCCGGCCAGTGCACAGGCCGTGGCCCGGCTCGGGCCGACCCGTACCGCGGTCGTGGCAAGAAGTTCGGCCAGGTCGGCACCGAGGACCTCGGGCGGCGCGTTGAGCTGCGCCCGTGCGAAGGCGGTCAGCCGCGGTTTGCCGTCGTCGGCGAGCACGATGTGCTCGGGGCGCAACGCCCGGTGCGCCAGCCGGTGCTCCTGGAGGCGGGCCACCGACGTCCACATCTCGTCGAGCAGCGCATCGGTCCATTCTTCGTCCGGGACGGGGGCATCCTGCCCGACGGTCACCAGCAGCGCACTCGAGCCGGTCACGGGGTAGGCGATGACGGGCTCGGCGACCCGGGCGCCGGTGCGGCCGGCGAAAACCAGCATGAGCAGTTCGTGCTCGGCCGCGCCGAGCGCCGTCTGATCGCCGGGGTCGGCGGGATGCCGCAGCAGCAGGCGCCGGGCGAGCCGGGAAAACAGGTCCCGGTTGCGGTCCTCGGCGGCCAGGACGCGGACGGTCAGCCGCTCCCCCTCGGTGGTCTCGGCGCCGTAGAGCATCCCCTCACCCGCGAGCTGCCGCTGGGCGGCCGCCCGGCGCAGGGCGGCGAGCGGGATGCCGCAGGCGACGAGCGCATCCGCGACGGCCCCAGGCGGCGGGCGGTCGGCCGGACCGCCCGCCATGAGCAGGACCGCCGATCCCGCGGTGCCCCCCACGGCAAGGGCACCCACCGCGTCCAGCGGGACGAGAGAGGCGGCCAGCACGCCGAGTGCCGCGCAGCCGACGGTCAGGGCCCACAGGGCCCGCCGCCACGGCCGTGGCAGCCACGGTCCGGCGGCGACGACCGCCGAGGCGCAGGCCGCCAGGTACACCGCCGACGGCCAGCCCGCGTGCACCAGCCCGCCGCGGCCCACCAGGACCTCCGGCCACAGCTCGGGGCGGCTGTCGGACAGCGCGAGCCGCGTCAGCGTCCAGGCGATCGCCGCGCCCAGGGCTGCGGCGGGCAGCACGCGCAACACTGCGTCCAAGCGGCGCTGTGCGACGAGAACGACCAAGGCGGCGAGCGGCGCCAGAATGGCGATCACCTGGACCGTGCCGACGAGGCCGTCGCGCAGTCCCGGTGACAGCGCGGTGGCCGCGGAGAGCAGGCCCTGCTGGGCCGTGCGGGCGAAGTCGCGGGTGGCGACCGCCAGCAACACCGTCACTCCGAGCGCTGCAAGGGACACCAGCAGGCGCAGCAGGTCGGCCGCCCGGCGCCCCTCGTGCAGCGCGGCGACGTCGATGTCGGGCTCGGCCCCGCCCTCCGACGTCCCCACGAGGTCGGAGGAGAGCACCGGGCCGTGGTGGTCGCTCATGGCCGGCCGCCGGCTGAGGTGCGAGAACGACGCATGCGCTCACTCCCTCGGGCACAGGTCCGGCTCGGCCGGACATGCCTCCATGCTTCCACGCGGCCGTGTTCCGCGTAGGGAGACGCTGCTGTCGGATCCGGGGCGGGCCTTCAGCCTCCCGTGGAAGGCCGGGCGGTGCCGTCCAGGCGGGCGCGGTTCTCGGCGAGCATCTCCTGGACGCGGCGCTCGACCTCCACGGGGTCGACGCCGAGGGCGCGGCCCATGTGGATGGACCACACCTCCGAGCGCACGTTGGTCTCGAAGTCCAGGTCGGCGCGTACGCACCACTGGCCAGCCGCACTGGCCGCGCTAACAGTCCTGTGGGGCGCCACCCGGCTCACCAGCGCCGTCCTGCCCGACTCCCTCGACAACGCCTGGGCGCAGAGCGTCGCCGCCGCTGTCGGTGTCACGCTCGGGTTGGCAGTGAGCGCAGCGATCACACGGCTTCCGGAGCACCGAACGCATCGGCCCGTCGAGGGACACGACTCCGGGTTCGGCGGACAAGACTCCCGGTAAAGGACATAGCCGCCGACCTCGGTGACAACAAACCTGCCTTTGTGACACCAATCGCGCTTCGGCTCAGCCGTCACCCGCGACTACGCGAACGTCCACGGACACTGCCTGCCCGGCAACTCCGTCGTGTGGGACGACTTCGCCCTCGGAACCTGGGTCTAGACCGCGCCGGCCCGCCTTCACCGCCGCCCTGCTCGCCATGTTCGTCGGCGAGTTCACCGCCTATCTGTGGCACCTGTTCCGCATCCCGGGTGCGTTGCAGCCCTGGGAGGGGCACACCGCTGCCGGGGTGTTCCACATCTGGGATCCCGGGCCCGACAGTGACGCGGCCCTCCTCCCTTTTCCACAACGCGCTCATACACGGATGGCCCGCCGGAAGCAGAGTCTCCGGCGGGCCATCCGTGTATGAGCGCGTTCAGCGAACCTGTCGGTGATCCACCGGATCAGGTCACTTCCCGTAGTACGCGTTGTAGATCGAGATCGTCGACTTGTTGCCCTTCTTGTCGGCGATCTTGGCGTGGAACGAGATCCCCTTGCCCTTGGCCGGGTTCGTGACCGCGATCCTGCCGTTCTTGACGGTGACCTTCTTCCAGGTCCGGCCGTAGTCGTACGACACGTACACCGACAGGGACTTGAGGTTCGAGCCCGCTGCCGAGCCCTGGACGGTCACCGGGACGGAGACCTTCTTGTCGGCCGGGGCCCTGCTGTCCAGGCCGGTGGCCGCGTCGAAGCGGATCGAGGACGCGGGCAGCTTGGCCAGGTCGGCCTTCTTGGAGCGGAAGGTCCAGCTGGCGTCGACGCGGGTGGAGGCCGCGGCGACCTTGACGCTGCGCTTGACGGAGGTGGTCAGCTTGTACCCGGCGTCGCCGGCCGGGACCTTGAAAATGCCCGCCCCTTCCAGCGGGTCGCTGTTCGAGCCGACCTTGGTGCCGTTGCGGTAGAGGGTCGTGGTGGCCGACGAGTAGAGCGAGGCACCGGAGTGGGCCTCGCCGTCCGTGAACAGCGGCAGGGAGCCGTAGATGCTGTTGCCCTCGCGGTAGATACCGAGGCTTGAGCCGACGCGCGGCCCGAAGACCGCCGTGTTGAAGGTCTTCTTGTAGCTCTTGCCGGCCTTGAGGGCCTCCGGGGTGCCGAGCGTGTAGAAGGCCTCGACGATCGGGACGCCGGACTCGTCGACCCCGCCGTGCTGCTCGAAGTCGAGTTTCCACTTCGCCCCGGCCGCGGTGGACAAGCGCAGCGTGCGCGTGCCGGGCAGCGTCTGCCGGCCCCCGGGCGCAAAGGTGCTGGTACTGCCGGGCAGCTCGCCCCAGGCGTAGATCACCCCCTTCTTGCCGCTCGACGAGGCGCCCAGACCGGCCTTCACCGTGGCCAGTTCACTCGCCTTGTAGTGCTTGGTGTAGCCGGTGGCGAGCTGCTTGACCTTGCTTCCGGCGAGGGTGTCGTACTCCTCGGCGGGCTTGGTCCAGTGACCGCCCCACTGCTGGTACAGAGTGCCGTCGGTGACCTGCGGGCCGGTGTGCACGGTACGGAAGTTGGCGTACGAGTCCAGCCACCAGCCGTACGAGTTGCTGCCGTCCGGCACGCCGACGGTGTACATCGGCGTAGCGACCTCCGACTTCGCCGTCGCGTCGGGCACGGTGATGTCCACCGGCTTGGCGGTCCGTGCGTCCACCGTGATCGTGGCCTTCTTGGTGATGCTCAGCTTCGGCTGTGTCACCCAGTCGAAGCCCTTGGCGTAGTCGTCCGGGTCGACCCAGACGGACGAGTTGAAGATGTAGCCGCCCTTGGGAACACGGACCTTGACGGTGCCGGACTCGTCGTAGGGCGTGTACCACTTGCCCCGTGCCGGCCCGGAGACACCGTCCAGGCTGGTGCCGTAGTACTTCGCCGGGTGGCCGTCACGGCCGAGGAACTTCAGCGTGACGTCGTACGACTCCACCTCGCGCTGCACCGCCGCCGCCGTGCGGACGCTCTGGCCGCCCCCGGTCGCGGTGACGTACGCGGTGTAGGCGCCGTCGACGGTGCCGCCCAGCCTGGTGTCGACCGTGAGGTCGGTGGAGGCCGAGCCGCCCGCCGGGACGGTCAGCGTCCTCGCGCCGAGCGTGAAGAAGCCGGCCGGTGCGGCCTGTCCCTTCGGGTTGGTGCCCGCCACCGCGAGGGTCAGCGTGACATCGGTCGTCCCGAGGTTCTTGTACGTGATCTTCTCGGTGACCGGCGTGTCGTCGGTGTGCGGCCACTGCTGGAGGCCGAAGCGGACCGACGACGGGTCGGCGATCACGGTCTGCTTGATGGCCTTGTCGACCTGGATCCGGCCCGAACCCTGTTGGAACGGCGTGTAGGCGCCGCCCTTGGCGGAGCCGATCAGCGCGGCCTTGAGCCGGGTGTACGTCCAGTCGGGGTGCTGCTGCTTCAGGATCGCCGCGGCGCCCGCGACATGCGGGGTCGCCATCGACGTCCCCGAGATGCTCACGTAGCCGGCCGGCTTCTCGCCGACCTCCTCGGCTATGACGCTGCCCGGGGCGGAGGCTGCCGTGATGTCCACGCCGGGAGCGGTCACGTCCGGCTTGATCTGTCCGTCGAGGCCGGGGCCCATGCTGGAGAAGTCGGCCAACTTGTCCTTGTCGTCGACGGCGCCCACGGTGAGCGCGGATTCCGCGCTGCCCGGGGAGCCGATCGTCTGCTCGGCCCCGTCGTTGCCCGCGGCGATCACGAAGAGGGTGCCCTTCTCCTTGGACAACCTGTCGACCTGGGCCTCGAGCGGATCGATGTCGGGAGTGTCCGCGCCGCCCAGGCTGAGGTTCACGACGTCGGCGCCCTGCTCGACCGCCCAGTCCATACCGGCGAGGATGCCGGAGTCGTCGCCGTAGCCGTCGTCGTCGAGCACCTTGCCGTTGAGCAGCTTGGCTCCGGGCGCGACTCCCTTGTACTTGCCCGCGGACCCCGCGGGAGACGCAGCGCCCGTACCGGCCGCGATGGACGCCACGTGCGTGCCGTGGCCGTACCTGTCGATCGCGTCGGCGGCGGTGGAGAAGTTCTTCTCGGCGACGACCTGGCCCTTGAGATCGGCGTGGGTCCCGTCGACACCGGTGTCGAGGACGGCGATCGTGACGCCCTTGCCGTCGTACCCGGCGGCCCACGCCTTGTCGGCGCCGATCTGCGGGACGGACGTGTCGAGGGCGGCCTTTCGGACCCCGTCGAGCCACACGTGGGCGACACCGGAGGCGGTCCTCGCGCCGTCGGACCCGGCGTCGGTGACCGCGGCCCACAGGTCGGGCGCGTCGCCCTTGGGCGTCAGCACCGCGTCCGCGTTCAGCGACTTGAGAGTCCTGCGGACCTCGGTGTCACCTGCGTCGCGGACGTCCGCCCTCGCCGCCGCGGCCGCGCCGCGGTAGCCGACGATCAGCTTGAGTCCCTGCTTCTGCGCCTTGCGGTTGGCCGACCTGTCGAGCTCGGTGACGTCGAAGAGCCGCCGGTCGAGCTTGCCGGTGGCGATCAGCCGCGCGGCGTCGGCCGGCACGACGAGTGTGTGTCCTTCGGCCTTGCGGATCTGGACGGGTATCCCCTTACGACCCTTGGCCCGCTCCAGGCCGACGACACGGCCCTTGGCGTCGACGACCACGCGGTCGCCGGTGATCAGGGTGATGCGGTGCTTGGGCGCGGTCCGCACGGCCGAGGCGCCGGCCGGGTCATCGGCTGCACGCTCGGCCCCCATCGACACCGGGCCGGTCATGCCCGCCGCCAGGGCCACGGCTGCCGCCGTGGCGATCGTGGCCGCGCACGCTCTTCTCACTTGTCTGCGCAAGTCTCCCCCTGGAGGCTCTCCGAGAACTTGTCGTCTTCCGGCGAAGACACTCCGCCAGCGTGCCGGGACCTCGTTGACCGGACGCTGATCCAACCTGACCGGCCGATCAGGAAGGCGGCCCGACGCTGTGCGAGGCTGCACCGCATGCGCATCCTGGTGGTCGAAGACGAAGTCGACCTTGCCCACACCCTGCACACCGGCCTGAGCGCCGAGGGCTACAGCGTCGACCTCGCCCATGACGGCCGACAGGGACTGTGGATGGCCCGGAACGGCGAATACGCCCTGGTCGTCCTGGACTTGATGCTGCCCGGACTCAACGGCTACAAGATCTGCGCCCAACTGCGCCGGGAAGGCAACTCCACCCCCATACTCGTACTCACCGCCAAGGACGGCGACTGGGATCAGGCCGAGGCCCTGGACACCGGGGCCGACGACTACCTGGCCAAACCCTTCTCCTACATCGTGCTCGTCGCACGCCTGCGGGCCCTGGTCAGACGATCCGTCACGGTCGCCCCGACAGTCCTCGCCGTGGGCGACCTCTCGCTGGACGTCGCCGACCGGATCTGTCGCCGGGCCGGAATCCGGGTGGAGCTCACCCCCCGGGAGTTCGCCGTGCTGGAGCTGCTGGCGCGACGGGCGGGCCAGGCGGTCTCCAAAGCGGATCTGCTCTATCACGCGTGGCCCGACGAAGCCTGGCATCCCAACCTCGTGGAGGCGCGCGTCAGCGCCCTGCGCAAGAAGGTCGACGCCGCGTTCCACCGGCAGTCCCTGCAGACCGTGCGCGGTACCGGCTACCGATTGGTGGACGACCGTGAACGCGACTGAGCCGCGACGCCGTTGGTGGCCGCGTTCGGTACGAGCCCGCACGGCTCTGGCCGCCGTCTCGGCCGCTGCCGTCATCCTGGCCGCCATCGGCTGGTGGGTACATCACGACGTCTACCGCGAGAGCACAGGGATCGCCCAAGGGCAGACGGAGAAACAGTTCCTGGCTCTCGTCGATCAGCTGGAGAAGGGTGCGGTTCCCGGTCGCCGAAGCACTGTGCCGTACGAGATCGTCGCGACCGGGCGACGCGCCGCCGTCGCCTACGGCGGAGGCATGGAGGAGTTCGATCCCGGCACCCGCCATGTGCTGCCCGCCCCGCCGAAGGCCGAGTTGCCCGCCCCACCGGATGAGGGGCCGAACTGGGGCTACACGACCCGTCCCGTGCGCCTGCCGGCGCGCCCGGACTCCGCACCCGGGGACCGGTTCGGCAAGGACGGCGGAACCTACCAGGTCATGTACGACGACGTCAGGGCCGATGAACTGAGCAGCGACGCAGTCGCCGCTCTGGGGGTCGCCGCCGACGCCCAGCTGCGGGTCTATGTGGTGGTGCTCCCGCACGCAGCCGAGGACATCGCCGGGACCATCACCGAGGCCACCGACCGCCTGCTGCTGCGGGCCGGGCTCGTCAGCCTCGTACTGATCGCCGCCGTCGCC
>NZ_KQ948425.1:27365-174577 GCF_001514065.1 Streptomyces antibioticus
CGGCGGCCACCACCGCCGCACGGCAGACCCGCCGCCTCCAAGCCCTCGCCGAGGACCTGCTGCTCCTCGCCCGCCTCGACACCCGCACGCCCGCAGCGGGCCCCGAGACCGTCGACCTGGCAGCCCTCGCCGCCCGGCTGACGGAGCAGTATCCCCTCGACGAGCGGCCGTGGAAGCTGAGTTGCGACAGCGACGGCCCCGCATACGTCCACGGAAACGCCGACGAATACGAACGACTGCTGCGCAACCTCGTCGACAACGCCGCCCGCCACGCCGCACACCGCATCCAGATAACCGTCAGGAATCAGGACGGCGGGGTCGTCCTCACGGTGCACGACGACGGACCGGGTGTGCCCGCCGAAGACGCCGAGCGCATCTTCGAACGCTTCGTCCGGCTCGACGACGCCCGCTCCCGCGACCACGGCGGCACCGGCCTGGGCCTCGCCATCGCCCGCGACCTGGCCCACCGCCACCACGGCACCCTCACCCTCACCCCCCGAACCCTCGGAGCATGCTTCCGACTACGCCTCCCCCAAGCCCCCACCGCAGCCGAGGAATAGCGCGCTTCACCCAGGCAGCACTGGCCACCCGACGAGACACCGGTGGCCGGCCAAGCACAAACGGCACGGGCGCCGCCAGTTGCACCGGATGCGAACTGGCGACAACTGCTGTGTCGGCACCAGCGAGGGCGGACAACAGCTCGCTGAACAGGGCTGTCCGGGCCGTTGCGTCGCGCGACGGTATTGGCTGGCGAGACCTGAGAGGGCGTTAAGTCCGTTTCTGGTAGCGTCCGGGCTGGGTGAGGAAGCCTTGGCGGAGGAGACGTCCGAGGCGGGCGCGAGTGACGTTGACCGATGCCTCTTCGGTGCAGTCCGTTTGTGGTCGCGACCGGGCACCACGGCCTAGCCACCCACCTAGGGCGTGAACGCCTGGCTCAGCACAGCGGTGATCTCTCGGTCGTAGTCATCAGGCAGCACCACGTCCCCCTGCCCCGGACCCGTCTCGAGAGCTCGAAGTACGCCTCCACACGACGAAGAAGCCCCCGCCGCCCGCAGCGAAGGGGCCTGGCTTTGTCCACGAAATCGAACTCGTGGACGAAGCCAGCCGGGGGAGAGATGGATAGTTGGCCCAGCACGCTACTGACCGGTGTGACGACGCTCTGGTATTCGGCCGGTCAGGTGAATCCCGGGCCTGACGAGAACCCTGATGGTGGACAGACTCGTCCTGAGGGGCGTGGACCCTATTCGAGAAGTGCATCTGCGCGAACCCGGCATGCTCGTCATCGACGTGGCGGCCCATGACGCCGCGACCGCCCTTGCCTTCCAGGACACGGTCGCTCGCATGTGGGCAACCTCGCCCGCCGAGCGCACCACTAGGAAAGCCTGCGAACACGGCGTGCGGCTGCGGCTCTACACCGATCTGCGGCAAGACCAGAAGGCAGCATTCGAGCCCTCGACGTGAACAGGCGTGGTCCGTCACCTCGGGGGGGGGGAGCGACGGACCACGGCTACACCCACGGTGCCACACCCGTCTTCGGTGCGCGCGACATCGGTGAAGTCACCATAGGGGAGGGCGGGCACTTGGTCGGGTGTCAGGTGTGGGCTCGCAGCAGAGCGAAGACGGCCCGCTGCGGACGCCAGGTGTTCTACCCTGCCGCCCTCGCCGTCCACTCCCGTCTCCCGCCGCCCGCAGCGAGATGAGATAGCCACCGAAGGACGCCCGGGATGGCGTGCGACATAAACGCGACAGCGGCAGGCGAGGTGGGCAGCCCCCCTTGTTGCGTCTGCTGGGCCGGAGCATCCGAAAACTCCGGCCAAGGAGATCTCATGAGTCGGACGGAGTGTCGGTGCGCTCTGGGTTCGGTTGGGCAGGACTCCCCCAATGGCGGTGGCGTACAAACCAGCCCGCCACTCCAAGAACGAGTCCGCTGACCAAGCTGCCAAGGAACTCAGGCAGCGCGGCGGAGAGCACGTTCACATCACTCCCCGTGAGGTGCGCTCTGCGTCTGCATCCTGACCGGTGTGGCCGTCGCCCAGTCTCCTGAGCTTACGGCGCACCCTCTCCCCTAACTTCCGCTCCTGGCCAAGCTCGTTGGCTATTACAGGCCAGGGATCACCGTGTTCCGCCCACGCCAGTGCCATCTCCAGCTCTGCATCACTCAGGTGCTTCAGCACCGTGGACACCCGAACATCTCTCTCCGTGGCCAGGAAGTCCTGCTCGGGCGTCCGGTGCGTGACCAGCAGATCCGCGATGGTTCTCGACTCATCGACAGGCTGCGCCAGAAGTACCGTCGATTGCCCCTTGATTCTTCCCTCCCATACCGGCTGCAGACAGCGGTGCTGGACAGCGGCATGGCGTTTTAACAGGTCCCGGACGTACGGCTTGGTGGCCGTGCCAGTGCCCAGTGACGCAACCCAGTCCCCAAGCAGCGCCATCTCCACGGCTTCACGCCAGCGGGCGGGGTGCTTCTTGCCGAGCACCTTCCCGGTGAACGCATCAACTGTGTCGCTGTCTCCTTCGAGGACAGCGTTCCGTGCGATCAGCGCCGCGGTCTGTGCCTCGATCGGGCGCAGCAGGAACGGTCGGCAGAGCACCTCGTTCAGCCTGAGCAGCATGCCGACAATCAGCCCCGAGGCCAGTGGGCCGAGGACAGTCCTCTCAAATTCCTCTGCACGCTGCCGGCCAGGCTCATCCCCGCCCGGGCGGGCCGCTTCGACGATGGCACGCACCTTACAGATGCATTCTCTGACCTTCTCGATCATCTGGTAGGTCAGCGAGGCAAGGTGCTCACGCCAGACGACTCTGAACGCGTCACTTTCGAACTCGGCTGCATACGACTCCATGGCCCGCGCCAAGGAGTCGAACACGGCGGCAACGTCCGCTTGGGCCGTGGCGGCGTCTGATGTGACCCGACTGCTCACTCGGGGCTCCTCCTGACCTGAGGTAAATGGACCTTCTCTACCTAGGCTCGGGACCACCCCGATCCGGCAATGAATCCGCCGTGACGTGCGTCACACTCTGGGCCTCGGGAGTAGATGGTCGCCACCACAGCGCCGTTGCCGGCCCGGCGGCGGCTCCTCAAGCCAGTGGTGACTGACCGAGCGGCTACTCGCGGGCGGCCTGAGTCTCCCAAAGGGGCGGCCATGTCCGGACGCCGTGTGAAAACGGGGCCGTCCCAGAACGCTGGAAGGGCCCCGGACGTCAGGCGCACCTCGATGCCGTGGAGGCGCGCGGTGTCCAAGAGGGCTCGCGGTGCTTGATCCTGCAGTCGGGCCGATGCCACCTGCGGTGGTCCGAGCTCGCTGCGCCATGGAGCCAGGGGCAACCTGGTGTGCTGGGTGTTGTGTGACTGGCCCTCGCAGTTAGCCTCCACGACTACAGACGAGGACCGTCAGTAATGCATAGGAGCCTCACGTATGCGGCCTGACGTGCTGAGACGACCCTGCAGGTTCCAGGAACGGACCTTCTTCCGGGTCGGTCATCCGTACGCGAATCTCCCGGACGGGTGCGGGCGGGTCAGCTGAAGGCAACTGTCGTTCGGCGTCATCGGCAAGGACGTCGACCAGGCGGTGCAGCAACAGCATGGCCGGGTCACGGCTGTCGGCATGGCGGAGCCCGAAGCACGCGTTGTCGAGCGGCAAGGGGGGCGCCCGTACGCCGGCGCTGTGCGCTGTGCGGTTCGCAGCGAGGTCTCCGTCCACGGGGTCCGGGCGCGGATCTCGGCGAACCGCAGTTCTTCCTCGTATGGGCGCCACTGTCCGCTCGCGTAGTCCGTCAGCAGGATCTCGACGTCACGGGTGAGGACGGCCCAGGCGATGTCGGCGGGACCGACGTCGGGAGCGCCGCGGGCGGCCCGGCCGGAGTGGCAGGGTGCGCACAGTCCGACGGGCCGGGGGACGCCGGACACGGGGCGCAGAACTACGGCCCGGGCCTGGTCTGCGGGTTCCCCGCACAGATGGCAGGCGGGCGGGAGCACGGCGAGGTGCGGGCGGTCGGAGTCTGTTGGGCTCATGCCGTGGTCAACGGGGCTGCGGCCGGGACGATACGCCTTGAGATCCCCGCTGAACGGCGCCGGTCAGCCTGTCCAGGTCAGTGACAGCAGGGTGATGCGCTGCGTGGTGGGGTTGACGATCACCACGGCAAGTCCGGTGCCCTCCCCGAACACGGCCTGCCGTGTGACCTTGTCGTCGATGCCATAGGGCTCGGGGGTTGAGGAACATCGGCGTCAGATCGTGCGCCTATACGTTCCATGACCGATCTGCCACCGTGTCCCTGCCGGAATGGCTCGCGATCCAGGCGGCACTCATCACGCCGGACCGCCCGCTGTAGCAGGGCGGGGCCGACCTTCGAGTCGTGGCTCGGCGTACCCGCCTCCGCGAACGGCGTTGTGCTCACACGACTTGTCCGCCGGGAAGCCGGTGCCCAGGCCCTCGCCCAGCGCCGGGAAGAACTGCCGCCCGTCCTCGAACTGCGGCGTGGTGGTCCACGTGTACGTCTCGCAGCCGCGCATCGCGCGCGCCATCATGAGCGTGCCGTAGCCCTGGCGCTGCCACTCGTCTGTCACTCGGATCTTCATGACGTGGCCGCGGTGGCACTCGGCGCAGGACTGCCAGGTGAGCCTCGCGAAGTCGTAGCCACTGCGGTCGCAGACCCGGAGCTGCTGGGGGCCTGCCCCGTTCTTCGGCGCGTAGTACAGCCAGAACTCCGCGGTGCGCGGGTGCAGGAGTGTCGTGATGAGCGTCCAGCGCCGTTCGGAGATGCCGGACGGCGGCGGCCCCTGAGCCATGTGGTCCCCCTTCCGAGCGCGCGTTTGTCGCGCCGTTTGATCCTCTCGCCCTCCCCGGCCCCGCCAACAGGGGCCCGTAGTAGCGCAGATAACTGCTCTGTATCTGTTGTTCCTCGACCCCCGGGTCCAGCTGCTGGACCGTCCATCCCCAGACAGTCAGCGCCTCGATCAGGAATCTTCGGCCAGGTCCGCAGCATGTTCATCCGCGTCGTCGTCGCGGTCCGTCCGCGCGCCCACACCCACGACCCCCTGGTCCGCGGACTGCCGTTGGTCCCCTGATTTTCAGAAGGTAAAGAAAGTAAAGAGGCACGGAACTGCTTCCATCTAAGGCGGCGTTCACCAGGGTGACGGCAATATGCAGGGAGCCGCCGCACCGGCCTCGGAAACCATCGCGGCGGCTCCCCTAGACGCACAGAAGGCGTCTTGTCACCCAACGAACGGAAGCCGGAAACCACTCCCGTCACGATTCACGTGAAGAAGGACAGCTTCTTCAAGAGGGTCGCCGCCGGAATCGTCAGCCGCACCCTTGTCGCCGCCGCTACCTGGGTCTGGGACCACTGGCACTGAGCTTGACTCTGTCGGGGATCTTGTAGTTTCCCGGTGCGGCAGCATGGTTGACGGGCATGCTCGGGTAGTTCCGCCGACCGATGAAGCTGTCGAGGTACCCGTTGTCCCTGCGTCCCCGTTCCGGTGAGCACGTTCCGCCTCTGACTGCGCAGGTTACGCGGGCGAGCAACCCGGCTGGCACGACGGCGATATGGGGACGTGACCGGCTGGACGGGCTGTGGTGCGACGAGGACTTCGCCGACTGGTACCCCAGGGACGGACGTCCGGGGCTTTCGCCCGCTCAGCTGGCCACCGTCTGTGTGTTGCAGTTCCTGGGGTTTGGAGGCTCGCCCGATGCGCGCAGACGGGTGTGTACAGGCCCGCGCGCTCCTGGTCATGGGCTGCCGAGGCGGCCGACCTGCCAGTGTCCCCGGCCTGTGACGTTCACGAACATCGCGTGGTCGGTCAGCACGTCCCGGACAGCCGCCATTCGTTCGGTGTGCCCGGCACCGGGGATTCTTGCTCCCAGTCGCTCCACGATCGCCGTACGGGTCAGAGGCTCCCGCGACCTGACCAATGTCCGTGCGACCCGATGCAGCAGCGTGTCGCCGGGTGTCCCCAACTCCGCCTGCCGCCAACGGTCTTCACCACGGGTGTGCCGCGCGGCGTGGGCGGCCATCCGCCTCGAGGCATGCTCCAGCATTACCGGCCATACCGGCTCCCGCTGCGGGCGGACTCGCGGGTGCTTCTGCTGCCGCCAGTACAGCGCCCCGCCCACCGCCCCGGCCACTACCGCCGCGGCCAGCAGATGCTTCGGGTTGCTCTGCCGGATCGCCCCTTTCACCAAGTGCTCCGTGACATTCAGGAAGACGCTGGCCTGCCGTTCCAGGTCGATCATCTTGCCCTCCGTGACCCCCACGTCTCCCAGGGCCGAACGCAGCTCCCTCCACTCCGTTGATGCGAGCCCACTGTCGACCAGGTCCGCATCAGTCCCGATGATGACCACCGGGGCGATCACCCCAGCCAACAGCAGCATCGGCACATCGGAGGCATCCCGTCCGGCGAGAACCTGCGCCTGCGGAGTCATCGGCAGGCCGGCGGTGTCCACGACGTACAGGACGGGCGCGTACCGGGACTGCCACAGCGTCAGTGCCCGCCCCAGGTCGAACCGCCCGCCCTCCTGATGCCGGTCGGCCAGCACCCGGGGCACTTCCTCCCACACATGAACAGGGATCAGACACCGCACGGTCCCCGCCCGCGCCCCGGCGACAAAGGACGACGGGTCCCGCCGACGGGTGGCGGCAATGATGTCCGTGGTCAGCACGGAGGTGTCCAGCAGCGCGCGACGAAGCGGCCCGCGGTTGTACAGGGTGCGCCGTATGGACGGCGCCAGCTCGTTCATCCGCGCATGGTAGTGCGGGTGTTGACCCGGCCGGTGCGGAATTTCAGTGGCGTGCGGAGGTTGCTCGGACCCGCACGCCGCGTGAGCCGGTCAGCCGCACAAGGGCAGAGCACCGAGACCGCCCTCATTGAGCGGCTTGGCATAGACGGCCGGGGCCCACAGCCCGCTGGGCATCTTGAACCAGATGCGGTAGCGGATCGGGTCGGTCGGGCCGGTGTAGTCGTCCCCGACGTCCAGGACCTTCCGCCCGTTGTTGATTTTGCAGGTGACGTCGATGGGGGTGCCGCTCTGCAATGTCTGCTGGCCGGTGGTCCCTCCGCCGTCGTAGGGATCCTTGTAGATCAGCGTGCAGTCGCATGGGTCGCCCCCGCCGGAGTTGTCGGTCCAGGCAATGACCGCTGCAAAGGTCTGCGCCTTCGGATTCGGAGGCGGGCTCGAGGCTGGCGATGAGTCGTTGTTGCCCCCGTTGCCTGCTGTGCTGCCGTCATCGGCTGCGCCTGCGTCGGTGTCCCTGTCGGTGATGCCGCTTCCTTCGGTGCCCGTCCCTGTGTCACCGCCGGTGCCGGTACTGGACGTCGAACCGCCCGTGGCTCCGCCCCCGTTGGTCGTCACGCTGGGAGAACCGGTGGGAGAGTTACTCGGCCGCGTACTTGGCTTCCTTCCGTGCCCGGACCCGGAGGACGATGCCGCGCTCTGGGTGGGCTCCGCGCCGGCCGCCACAGCGCCCTTGTCCCGGTTGCCGTCCTTGAAGGCGTGAACGATGCCGTAGCCGCAGGCACTGAAAACGACGGCGAGGGCGATACCGATGAGGGCGGTCCTCTTCGGCCTCTGCCTCACCCAGGTCGGCACCGCACCACGCACGGAGCGTCCCGGAACTGCGGCGGCAGGGACGGCCGGGACCACGCTGGACGAGAGCACGACGGGCTCGGTCCTGGGCTCCGTCTTCCCGCCAAGCCGGATGTAGGCCTTGCAGAAGAGGCGCAGGATCTCCTCCAGGTGGGCGGCGACGCCCGCCGATCCCTCCCTGTTCTCCTTCGCATAGCCGATGCAGGTCTTGAGGAAGACGACCACGTGCTCCCACGGCGGGGGTGCCGTGATCTCGGGGTCAGACACCTTGAAGAGCGAGTCCCTGGACGGCACGTTGCTGAGGTGCAGCACGTCGCGCGCGTACGACGGCATGTCTTCGAACGACGACGGGCCGTGCAGCTTCCGGAAGTCCCGCAGCTGCTCGCGGTACGTCGCCCAGGTGTCGGCCTGGTCCAGGTTCTGGCGTAACTGCTCGATCATCGTGCGGGGTTCCTTCGTCAGACCCGGGCCGCTATGAGCCCAGAATCATCTCAGGTGCGCAGGATGATCCGATCGTGAGCTTCTACACCTAAAATGAGGATCTTGTTGCGTCTCACATTTCATGCGTTCTACCTGCGTGAATGTGCCCGAACGAGACGGGATCATCCCGGTACGCGGAACGCGCGGAACGCGCTGGATTGGACGTTCCGGCCCCTGTTTCCTCACTCATGCCGCTGTCATCAAGCGGGAAGCACCGCCTGACGGCGGCGCGCTTCTGGATCTAGCTAGGCCGTACTCGATGCCCACCGATCCGCCCCCGCATGACTGATGAACCACACCCCGCCCGACGTTCCGTCAGACGCCCCTGTCCCAGTCACCCGTGCCCCCCGAGCTGTGCCGCCGTACACCACCAACCAGCGTAGGAGCAGGGGCCCTTGGCAGGCACCGTGTCCACCAGCATCCGTCCAATGCATCAAGATGGGGTCCAGGTGGGTCAGCGTCGCACGCCGTCGGCGCGGGCCCACTGTGCTGGCCGGCCCGGCTACGAACGGCGCTCCGCCTCGGCGCATACAGCGTGACGTCAGCCCTCGATCACTCGTTGGACCGGCTGGTCAACGAAGTGCACCGCAAGACCCCCGCCGCCCTTGTCATGGCAACGGCCGGGGTCTCGTGCCATCACCTGCCTTCACTGCGTGCGGACTGATGCTCCGTTCTCGGCCTCACAGCCGTCATCTGCTGCTACAAGCGCCTCGGCGGTCTCATCACGTGGGACCTGGTCTTATCGATCTTTAACGATGAAGCAGGCCCGCTGGTAGAACTCGTCGAATATCTGCTGATCGGCCACGGCATTGCGGCCCGGATCAACCGAGCCTGCTCTGACGTAAACGTGGCTCTTCTGTGGGCCCCGCGAAAGCCGAGCGCCATACCGGAACCACTCCTGCAGAAAATGCCCGCGCGGGAAAGGCCAGCACAGTGACAGGCAATGCGAACGAGGCGCCCCCACCGATCGACGAGGACCTGGTGCGCGAGCGGGGAGACGTCGTGGCAGCCGCCCGGGCGGCTGCCGAGCAGGCGCAGTACCAGGCGGCCCAGCTGCTGGGCAGCCACCCGCTGCACCAGCCGCACCCCCCGGGGGGCGTGACATCCGAGACCACCGCTGCGCTGTAGCAGGTGGGTTGCAAGATCGACCCTGTGATGCTCGCTTTCCCCCGTGAGCGGGTCTCGTGCGGAGGCGGGCAGGCACATTCCCCCGTTGCCTGCCCGCCCCTGCGCCCAGCCGGCCCTGCTGGGGCACCGTGCCCCGGGCAGTCCGCGGTCGGACGCCGAGCGGCACGAGTGCACCGACTTGCGCATCGCCGCATCGCTAGCCCTCACCAGCACTGACGACGCCGTTCTCGCCCCGGCCCAGCCCCACCGTCGACAGCACGGCATGATCGGCGAGGGGGCGGGCATACGTGCCGAGCGCTGAATGCTGGACGCGAGCTGTGTCCCGCATGCAAGAAGGAGTTGAGTGGCGTGCCCGGTGTCCCTGGTCTCCTGCTGCGGAGACTGACCGTCGTATCGTGCCGGACCCAGCAGACGGCACGAGCGGCTGCACGCCGAACCATGGCTGCCCTCAGCAATACAGCTGCGCCTCCACGGCCAGACCCGGACGTCTCCCCCAACGGCCGTGTGCCCCAGGCGACCGACTGAACTGGCCACACTGCGGAATTTTCCTCCCTATTGGGGCCCGACCGGGTACCCGTGTCAGCTGTCCGGCGCGGTGAGGGGCAGGCGTGCCGTAGCCGGTCCTCCTTCGTAGGCGGGAAGGACCGGCTGCACAAGGTCAGACCTGAGCACGGTGAGGACCGACACGACCGAGTCACCCCCTGGAGCTCACCCAGCAGGAGAAGCGGCGGATGACGAACTGCTCGCTCCCAGTCTCACCGACTGCTGTCACCAGGCTCGAGCGGTCCGCGTCCCGTCGCCGTTGGTGTGCCAGGCCGCCAAGCCTTACTTCGTGTAGAGGACGCAGTTCCCATCCGGCTGCATGATCAGGCCCTTGGCCTCGCCCGTCTGCCCGCCGCTGACCTGGGCCGCGGCCGCAGGGCTGGCCGGAAGGTAGGCCGCCACGAGGGCGCCCCCGGTATCGACCACCGGAAGATGGGCCGGGAGGGCAAATCCCCCGCTGACCACGAGCTGTGCTGCGCCGTCCACGTAGCGCACGCTCAGCACGCCCATGTCCTCAGGCTTGAGGTCTCCCGCCGGGATCACGGTCAGGCCAGAGATCTCGGCCGGTTCCTGCTTGTCGGTCATGTCTGTCTCCCCACTGGTCGGCACCTTGCTGACCAAGGGTGATCTTTACACGACGGAAAGTCACCCGGTGATCACTCTCGAAATACTCACCCCGCGCGGCGCTGGCAGCCCCCGCGGACGATCGCCTCGCATCTCTGGCCACGCTGATCAAACTTCGATGACACGAACTCGCGTCGGTCAAGGTTCGCTGGCACGCGATCAAGGTTCGATGGCACAGGGCACCGGTGAGGCCTTCAGTACCTGGCACCACCCCCCTACATATAATCAAATGCGCGTTCGATTATTTGCCCAATGACCTGTCGCGACTCCAGACGCTACTGGTCTGGCACGCCCACTGGTCTCGCCGGATAGATGCGAAGATCGCGGCGGCGAAGCAGCTGGCGGGCGAGGAGGAACAGAATCGTGGTGCCCGGCCTGCGCCGCCGGAGTGGGTCGTCGAACTCGGCATCGGAGCGGGTCGTCCGCCCGTCCAGGTCCATGCCGGTGACTGCTACGCCGTGGGGAAGCGCCGGCGGCCGGCCGGCCGCGCCGAGGCGCGCCGTGTGCTGGCCGAGGGTCTGCCCGGCTGCACGCACTGCCAGCCCGACACGCGCCTGGGCATCCTCGGCTTATCCCCGCGCCCGGCCCCACGTCTGACCACAGTGCACTGACCGACTCCGAGCGGCAGGACCAGCCCATGACCACGCCCACTTCCCCACCCCTGATCAGCGAACCCGACCCGTCCGCGCTGGTCTGCTCTGGCAACGACGTCGGACTGTGCGCCGGATGTCAGCGCAAGACCCACCGGTTCGGCAACGGCGGCTTCCCGCTGTGTCAGTGGTGCGCTGAGCACGGTCCCGGCCGCGGGCGTAGACACGCAACCGGTACGTGCCGGGGCCCTGGACGGCCAGTAACGGCAGATCCGCCGGCTCGTCCATGAACGACGTCACGACCAGTTCCCCGGACGGGGAGGTGCAGGACTCTAGGCGACCTCTACAGGAACCGGTCGCCTTCCAGTACACGGGCGTAGGTGTAAAACCACTTGAGGGCCCTGCCCGCCGTTTCGTTCTGCTGGGCGTTGACCATGCGGCGGCTGAAGTCGCCGCCGCCGTACCTGGCGCCCTGCCATCAGGCAGATACAGATCGAGAGTTCTTTGCGCTGAGAGGCTTCACAGAACCTGGACCTGCCGCTCCCGCCCCTGCCGGCCTTCGACGGTGCTCCCGCTGATGCCCCTGTGTCACGCGGGAATCGAAGTACCGGTTAGTTGCTCAGAGAGGGTCCAGAGGCGGCGCTGGAGCTCGGCGTCGTGGGAGACGGCGCTGGACTGAACTGCGATGGGGTGCCCCTTGCTCTGCTGGAACCCTCGAGGGCCGTAGTACTGCCCGCCGCGGGCTTGAGGGTCGGTGGCGGCACGCAGAACCGGTAGGGCGCCCATCGTCGGCGGCTGCAGGAGAAGGGGGCGGATGGCGGCGAACGCGGTGCGGGCGAGCAGGGAGTTGTCTGCCATCGCCTGCCGCGAACCGGTGGTGTCGGCGCCACCAGGGTGTGCGGCCAATGCGAGTGGTCCGCTGTCGCCCACGCGGCGGTGGAGTTCGTAGGTAAACAGCAGGTTTGCCAGCTTGGAGTGCCCGTAGGCAGCGGTCTTGTTGTAGGTGCGTCGCTGCCAGTCGAGGTCGTCGAGATCGATGGGGCCGCCCATGCGGTGGCCGGCGCTGCTGACGGTGACCACTCGTGACGCGGGATCAGAGGGCAGCAGGTCCCACAGCATTGCGGTTAGGGCGAAGTGGCCGAGGTGGTTGGTGCCCATCTGCAGCTCGAAACCGTCGGCTGTGATGGTCCGGCGCGGGGTGTACATCGCGCCGGCGTTATTGATCAGCAGATCGATCCGTGGGTGCCCGGTGCGGATTTCCGCTGTTGCCGAGCGGATCGAGGCGAGGGAGCTCAGATCGAGGTGCTGGACGCGAACCTGGGCGGTGGGCGCGGTAGCGGTGATCGCCTCAGCGGCACGTTTGCCCTTATCAACGTCCCGTACCGCGAGCGTCACCGCTGCCCCGCGCACGGCCAAGGCTTTGGCGGTTTCGAATCCGATCCCGGTGTTGGCTCCTGTGATGACCGCGGTGCGGCCTTGCTGCTCGGGTATGTCTTCGGTGCTCCAGCGCTGGCGCATGCTCTGATTCCTCCAAGGATTTCACGGTGTGCGGCCTGACAGTGACGCAACCCGTATGGTTAATGCCATTCACCTCATGGTAAATCATGTTAACCTTTGGATATGGCAGTCAAGCGAGCGCGCCCGAGCGGCGTCCACCACGGAGACCTGCGCAATGCGCTCGAGCAGGCCGCGCTGGCCCTCGTCGACGAGAAGGGGCCGTACGGATTCACCCTTGCCGAGGCGTGCCGCAGGGCCGGCGTCAGCGTCTCCGCGCCCTACAAGCACTTCGCCGACCGTGACGCCCTGCTGGTCTCCCTGGCCCTGAAGGGATACGAGGAGCAGCGGCGGCGCTACCGGGCCGCGCTAGCCGATCACGCAGATCCCGCCGATCAGCTGGCCGCCTTCGCCGCTGCTTACGTCAGGTTCGCCGTCGAGGAGAAGGCCCTGTTCGCCATCACGTTCCTCGCCGGCCTCAACAAGGAACACCATCCCGCGCTCGCCGCGGCGGGAGCCGTCCTGCATGACGACCTGACGCCCGTGACGAGCCGGATCACCGGAGACCTGGAAGAAGGGCTGGACCTGCTGGTCCAGGTGGCCGCGGCGGCCCACGGCCTGGCCTTGTTCCACCAGGAGCAACTACTGCCCGGCACCCGCAACTCCAGGGCCTGGGTGGAGGAGCAGGCAGCCCGTACCGCCCGTGCGCTCGCCGCCCGATGCAGCGTCCAGTGACACAAGAGAGAAACCATGTCCACTGCCCTGAAGTCCTACACCGAGGCCCTGCCCCACCTTGCGAGCAGCAAGCACGTGCTGCTGACCACCTTCCGAAAGAACGGAAACCCGGTCGCCACACCCGTCGGCAGCCTCATCGACAACGACACCGTCTTCGTACTGACAGACCCGGCCACCGGCAAAGTCAAGCGCATCCGCAACAACTCACAGGTCACCATCTCACCGTGCACGATGCGCGGTGCGATCCCGCAGGGCGCGCCGACCGTCAATGCCACCGCCCGACTGCTGGACGGCCCGCAGACCGCCCGCGTCCAGAAACTGATGAAACGGCGTTTCGTCATGTACCGCCTAGTCAGCTTTGTCGATCGTGCCCTACGACGTCAGCGCCCCCTCGTGGCCATCGCCATCACAGCAACCTGAACCGCCTCGCGCGCCAGACCTACGGCACCTCGCCTGGCGAATAACAGGCGCGAGGCGCGCAATCACGTCGAGCGACTCAACGCGCACGATGTGGCGTTCCACTGCGCCATCCTGGACGTCACCGGCAACGAAGCGCTCATCACCCTGATGGAGGGCATCTCGAGCCGCACCCTGCGCGCCCGGATCTGGCGTGCTCTGAAGGACGACCGCGCGAGGACGCACCCTCACCGAGCACGAGGCGATCTACACGGCCCTGGCGGCACGTGACGCATCGCTCAGCCGCGCGGCCGCGCTCCTCCACGTCAGCAATACCGAACGCTGGCTGCACGAACACCTCCAGCATGCGCCGGTACCGCTTACCTGATCGGGCATGTCCGGTTCGGAAGACGAGACGGGGAAAGGTTGGGTCGCCCCGTGTCACTGGCGATCGACAACTGCGGGTGCCCCGTACTCAGGTGCCACTCCACGTCGTGGCGGGCCTAGGCGCCTTGTGCTGGTTAACCGGCTTGCGGACCGGGTGTGGTTGGGCTCATTGGCTGCTCAGCGGATGAGCGTAGTGTGCAAACCGCGCGCCCCCATGCGTTCCAGGAGCGGCCCGAGTAATCCAGAAGAATGGCCCCGACCCGTTACGGGTCGGGGCCATTCTTCTGGATTATTCGGGATGAATGAGGGTTTTCAGCGTTGCATCTCCAGAGTGAGGACGGCTTTGGTGATGACGCTCATGCGGTTGGGGCTGATGCGAGATCTGCGGAAGATCTGCCAGGACTTCAGCCGTGCCATACCTCGTTCGACAGGTGCCCGGGCGGCGGGCAGGGCCCGGTTCTCGGTCCGCTCGGTGAGGGTGAGTTCACCGCCTGGCGGGCGGCACTTGGTGGTGGTGACCCAGTCGCCTGCACCGATGTAGGCCATGTCGCCGAGGATCGGGACGCCTTGGCGCGCGCAGATCCGCAGGATCTGGTGGGTGCGGGCGGCCGTCAGATCGTGGGTCCGGCCAGGCAATGCCGGCGACAGCCACAGAATCTCGCCGGCCGGGTCCGTGACGACCTGCACGTTCACCCCGTGCCGCTTGTGTTTGGAGGAGTAGTCGGCCCTGCCGTCGCCGACGCGGTCGCACTCTGCGAGTGTGCCGTCCAGGAGGACGCAGTCCGGCTCGCTCGCGCGGAACGTCTTGAGCAGGCCCGGCGCCTGCTCGGCGAGCAGACCGGTGACCGCGGTGACGTAGGCGTGGGCGGTACCGACGGATATCCCGGAGGCTGTGGCGATACGGGCGAGGGTGTCGTGGCGGCGCAGGTACACGAGTGCGACCAGCGCACGGTGCGGCGGGAGTTTGCACCGCCGGTCACCCTCGCGGGTGGCGATGAGCATCGTGACCGATTCGACCAAGGCGTGAGGCAGGTCGAGTGCGATGCCCCCTATGGATGTCAAGGGTGGGTGGGCTGTGGACAGGAGGGGACAGAGGATCTTGTAGATGGTGCGGGCGAGATAGCGTTTCAGACAGCGGATGATCTCTCGTTTGGACAGTCCGTCGGCGGTGCGCCGTTGGACGTACTTCTGAGTGGCGGGCTCCCAGCGCATGCCGGACAGCACGGCCCGGAATAACGCGGCGTTGGCCTGCCGGTTACCACCGCGGTTGAGCCGACGGCGGCGGGTTTTGCCGGAGGATGCCTCCACGGGACTGGTTCCGCACAAAGCGGCGAACGACGCCTCGCTCTTCAGCCGTTCGGGGTTGTCACCAGCCGCGATCAGCAAGGCAGCGGCTGAGTCCGCTCCGATGCCGTTGACCTGCAATAGGCCAGGCGATGTCCGCTGGACGAGAGCGGTCAACTGCCGACGGGCATCGCTGATCTCGACTTCGAGGAATTGGATGCGACGGGCGAGCCGGCCAAGCGTGTCTACGACCGCTGTCTCGACGGGTCCCGGACCGTCATGGCGCAGCGTTGCGCAGTGCGCGACGAGCCGGGGCAGGGCCAGCTTCTCCAGCGGTTCCCGCACGGCTGGTTCCGCGTTGACCAACACGGCCCTGAGCTGGTTGATGGCCTGGACGCGGGCCTTGGCAGCAGAGCCCTTGGCGATCTTGAGGATCCGGATGGCCTCGATCGGACCGTCACCACGCTTGGGCACGACGGTCGCTTCCCCACCCAGTACGGCGCGGGCGGCAGCTTCTGCGTCGACGGTGTCGCTCTTGCCGCGCCGCCGACGCATCGCCCGGTTGGGACGGTTGACCTCGATGACCTCCACACCAGCTGCATGCAGACTGCGCGGGTCAGGCCGGCGCCATAGGAACCCGTGCCTTCCACTCCGGCCCGGGACACGCGGCCCATGGTCCGGGCCCAGGTCAGCAAACTCCGGCAGCCAGCAGCTGTGGTGGCGAACGATCGGCTGGCCAGCACCGTTCCCAGCAGGCTGAGGACCACCACCACGTGGATGTCTTTGTGCGCGTCAACTCCGATGACGATCTCCGTCAGATCGGATCCCTTCGCACGAACGGTCACGGCTGCCATCTCCCCTTCGACGCGGTTCTGGGCGACAGCGCGCCGGGCAGCGAGACGGTCAGACCTGTGACGATGCCGAAGCAAGGCCCCTATGCGGACACGCACGCCCACCCGGCGGCTGTACCATCCCCGGCACGGACGGCAGATCGCACTCAGGGCATCCCAAACGGAGCCAGGCAGGATATGGGCCAGACCGCACCACAGATGACACTCTCCATGCTCACAGGCAGGATAGATAACCAACGAGGCCCCCGAGCAACGCGATTGAGACGTCAGGCATTTCGATCAGCAGCCCGGGGGCCTTGCTCGCTGCGCTGCGCGGCCGTCACCTGATCGGTGGCCAACCCGAAGAGGCTCATTGGTCTGACTGCGTGTGCGCGCCGGACTACAAGAGACTCACACGGCGTCGTCAGATCGCATCTCGTCAAAGATGGGCAGCCAAGGCTCAAGACCTTGAAGCGCCCGTACAGCCTCTTCCACCAGGGCCGGCGAGTATGATTTCTGCTTCCTTAGATGGCTTGCATCATCATCAGTCAACTGACCACCAACGCCTCCGTCGATATACTGCTCGAAGAAGGGACCATTAAATTCGAATTGAGTCTTATATACTGGAATGCGCGGCTCAACGGGAGGCCCCCAGTTCCCCAGTACTCGCCACGTCCCATTCTTGATGAATAGGTCCATCGTCTCGACAGTGAAGTCTGGCCGCGACGATGAAAGCCATTCCGGATCAAAACTTTCGATGGATGCCGATCGACTCGGATATACTGTAGTGAGAATATTCCCTGTCCGCATTTTCAGGATGATGTTCCCCACAGCTGGCACCCCATCCGTCACGGGAATGAGAAATACATCATTCTGTCGAAATTTCACGGGCATGGGACGGTACCTCCAGCCGCCTTGTAGCGAGCATCACTCATCTGAACACGCTGGTTTTCCAGGATGTACTTTCCGCCTCCGGCACGCATCCAGCTCTCCTCAAGAACGTGTGACCAGATCAGCTGGTGCAGCGGTGACTTGGGCGAGCGTGCGAGCCGCGACTTGACCGTCATGGTCGGCCAGCCGGACCTGGTTGGAACCAGGAGGAAAGCCGTGCCGACGCTCGAACCCACCTGTCATGGCCGCGAGAGCCCCAGAGACCCGGTCTGTCCACGAGGCCAGCCAGGCAGGCGAAAGCGATCGGTCACTCATGAGGCCGGATCATGGCATGAGCCACGGACAGCCAGGCAGTGCCCAGCAGTTCCAGCGCCGGCGCAACACCCTGAGCTGCACGCCGCTGCCGATCAGTGATGAAGCAGCAGACGAGCCTGAGCAACGCTTCGCGGATGTCGGCTCGCCGCTCCCGCCGGATGCGCAGGCGCCACCCACGCTACGGTACGGGCGCATCAAAGCCAGCTAGTCTCCAAGGGCTGCATGCTTCCGGGTGGGACAAGCTGACACCAACCCAGCGTCACCTCCTGGAGAGTCGCGGCACCGACACCGCAGGACAGGGAGTGCGGCCGGTGCGGCGGTCGCAGGATGACGTCGCGTCGGTGGATGACGGGCCGGCGTCAGGCCCACTTGTCGAACACGACGGTGCCGTACGCGATGGTCTCGCGACCCTCGTCGTCGTCACTGAAGGTCTCTTCCAGGAAGCGCTGCTGGCGAGGAATCGGCATGGCTTGCGGGGCGACCGTGGTCGCGCGCGATGCATGTCCTGCAATGGGTCGGCCTTGCGCAGCTCGCCGATGCGCAGATCGGTGACGCCGCCCAGGGTGCACAGGACGTAGATGTCTCCGTCCAGGACGTCCGGGTCCAGGCTGAGCCCGGGAGCCGCCTGCACCTGCTGCGGCAGCGCCTTCACTCTCGTCCCCCGGATCACTGTTGATCGCGCCGAATCCATTCACGAGCGCCTGCTTTTCGCATCAAGGACTCAGCTGCGCTGGGGACGGAGAGGAGCAGATGCACATGCCGCACATAGTCAGCCTGTCCTTGAAGCGACTTCCGCAGTTGGCCCAGGTTCCGGGCACTGTAGGAAATGGCCCCAGGATTTTCCAGAACCCCGGCGGCGATCGCCAGAGACTCAATATCTACTGTCAGATATACGGTGTCGGTTGAGATTTTGACGCTGCACTCCACCCTTCCCTCCCGTCTATCGAGTCTGAAGCGGTACTCGACGCCAGCTCCCTTGTATTCAGAGCTAGGCATGACCATGTCGCTCTCCTGAGGACCCGTAAGTCTCAGGTCGTCCGCCAGATCGGCACAGACTGTGCGAACCTCGTCGAAGAAGTTTCCTTTATCTCGCGCCATAACTCCTGCCCAGTAGTCACGGACACGATGGACTGTGCCGGATCCATTCGCGAGCACCGGATTTCCGCATCAGAGGCTCGGCCGTGGTGGGGTCGGCCAGGATCGGATGGACGAGTCGAACGTAATCGGCCTGTCCTCGCAGCGACTTCTGCAATTGACTGAGGTTCCGGGCACTGCAGGTGATTCCTCCGCGTTTTTCAACAACACCGGCAGCAATGGCCAGTGGCTCGATGTCTGCCGTCAGATCGACGGTGTCCGTGGCGATTTCGACGTCACAAGACACGGTCCCTTCCATGACATCGAGCAGGATCCGGTACTCGACACCAGCACCCTTGCAGTGAGAACTCGGCACAATTTGCACGCTCTCCTCGGGACCGGGAGTTCGAGGTCGTCTGCCAGTTCAGCGAAGGCCGTACGGACCTCGTCGAAGAAGTTGACCCTGCGTGGAGCCATGAGCGCCTCCACCCTCAATCTCTATGCGACCTACGGGGTGAAGGCCACTGAGCACACCCCCGCACGCCCGGCCCTGGGGCATGGCTGTGCCCGCCAAGACGGGGGAGCCTGACGGGCACTCAACCAGTGTGACACCAAAACCTTGGCTGCACGCAGCGCTCCAACGCCATCGCTGGATCCTGCCGCCGCCGAACTCAGATCCAAGGAGCGGGCAGGGCGGGAAGGAGTTCGGCTGCTGCGCGCACCGTGGCCTTCCGTCCGGCCGGATGGCACGCGCGGTATTCGACCGGGCCGAACCGCGGCGGTCGACCACCGCGGGAGCGCAACTTCTGGCGTCACCTACAGATGGCCGAGAAACGGCGGCTCTGGATGACTGAGCCTTGTTCAACCTGTCGTTTCGGGTGCTGGGCGCCTCTCCTGCATCCGAGACTGGCGATCAGTGGTCAGGAGAGCCTGAGCATTTCTGACGACCACCGTGAAGCTCCACTGGGCAGATCCCCGCAGCGACGCACCGGTGTCCCAGCTTTTCAGTACGGCGCCATCACCAAGTCGCCGATCACCCGCAACCCGACTTGGGCTGCCAACCACGGTGCACGTTCGGCCTCGACCTGCTTGACGTGGACGAAAACGGTGCAGCCCACGGCAGACTCCTCGAGGTCGAGGTCGCAGGCATGGACACACAGCGTGACGAATGCTCCGCGGGTACCGCCCACTCCCAGCCCTACCTCAGGAGCCTCGGGCCAGGCGTTGAAGTCCCATCGCACCGTCGCCGGGCTCTCGCCAACCGCCTCGAGGAATGGCTTCACCGTCTCCGGTGCCTCGCCCCAGCCTCGCAGCCGGATAGGCAAGAAGGCGGATGGATCATCCCTACGCTCCGACGAGCCGCTGCTGTCCCCTTCCGCCCACCACTGGGCATCCGGCAACACGGCCAGCACTGCCGAAAGCGAGCGAGTCGAGGAGATCCGCACATCGAAATCGACTTCAAGGCCTTCTAGATCAGCGATTCCAAGCAACCTCTCGACGGTGCACAACCCCTCGGAAAGGTCCGCTGTTCTCAGGATGGGCTGCGCGTAGGAGTTGGACACGACAACCAGTGTGCCAGTGCAGTGCAAAGCCCAACCTGTGTGGCGAGCCCGCTGGTTGAGCTGACAGCCAGGCGAAGCCCCTGGTAGATGACTTTTCGACGAAGAGCGTCCACCAGAGGTTGTGCAGATGAGCCATGCAGAGGATCGCGCGGCCTTGCACACTGCGCTTGACCCCCGCATCCAAAAACAGCCCGTTCAAGACTCGGCGGGCAGGACTTGGACCAGGCCGACCCAGTTTTCCTCGTCTGCCTTGGTGTGAGTGGCCCGGACCCTCCAGCGGCCGGCGGACAGCGGGACCGGTGCCTGCTCAGGCATACCGCCGCCGGGATACTCGACGCCGAGTTCGGAGCCGGCTTCGGCGGAGTCCATGAGCACGGCCGGACCGTCCAACACCCACGTGCCGCACTCCTCCCACTCGGTGGCCGGGTCCTCAAGGACAGCCTCTGCTGCGGCCTTCAGCCCTGCCTCGGAATCGGCGGCAAGCCACCGCAGGAAAGCTCGGCGATCGGGCAGATAGCAGCTGGTAGCCGGCTCGTCCGCCAGCACCAGTGCCTGCGCACCGTCCTCACCGACAGCGATCACACCGGCCAGATCGTCCACCGCACAGGCCCGGTCGTAGTCGTCTGGAGCGGTCGCATCTCCCGTCATGACCCCGCTCTCCGTACACCCGCGCCATGCAGCCAACGCGGAGACAGGGATGACGATCAAAGGCCCGCCCATCGACTCCACCCAAACAGGGGAGGTGTGGGACGCATCGGCGGCGGCAGACGAAGAGGCGCTCATGCCGTCAGTGTGCCCGCGCCCACTGACAACGGTGACAGCGCGCACGCTCATGACTTCGGGCAGCAATTGGCGATCAAGAGTGCCGTGTTCGTGAGCTCTGACAGCGCGTCCGCGTCATTTCCCCGACCTCGATGACGCCTCAAGGTCAGCGAAAATCTTCTGCGCATGCTGATCCTGTGGGGCAATCTCCTCGACTGCTTCGCGAGCTCGTCCGGTTCGGCCATCCCCGCAGAGCAACCGGACGAGACAGTAGAGAGCGTCACGGTCGCCGCTCTCGGCGCGCTCGTGCAGCACGGCCTCCATCCCACCGTCGAGAAGTGCCCGATTGAGCCGACGGCGAGCATGAACGTCCACGCGGGCCAGTTCCGTCAGCTCCGTGAATCGTCCGGCGTGGGCAAGAAGGTCCACGTGCCACAGATGGTTGCCGTGGGCGATGCAGTCGGAGGAGTAGCACTCAGCGTGGGCGCTCACCAAGGCGATGGCAATGTCCCAGTCACCAGCGTTCTCAGCGGACCGTGCCTGCTCAAACCATGTCACCCGACGAGTATCGCCCAACTCTTGAAGCCGCCCTGACAGGAACTGCATTGCTGTCACAACACGCTGAACATCCCCCACTCGTGCGTCGCGGCGCCTCCCACACCGGTGAACAACCGCTGCCGTGAATCGCGTACAAGGCCAGGCGTTCCCGCCGCCGGGGACAAGCCCACCAGCCCGACCTGCCAGCAGGGATCGGCAACGGCCAGCCCGTGGTCAGGCCATCCACCGGCCCGACCACGGCCACCGTGTCCTCATCGTGACCGTGGTCAGGGCGCTGTGGTCAGGCACCCGGTAAGGGACAGCGAGTCTCCTTGAGGTCAGCAACGACCCGTCTCGACACTGAAGTCGACCATGCCCCGCACGAAACGGGAAGACCAGTGACCGCTGCCGAGCCCGCTGAGGCGGACACGCCCAGGTCCGAGCCCCTGCCCCATCAGCTTCTGTGCGCCCTGGCTCAGCACCGTATGGCCACCACCCGCCAACTCCACGACCTGCTGCGCCCGAACGTCGCCCGCCAGACCGTCTCCACGCCGCTCAACAAGCTGCGGCGCAAAGGGCTCATCGACTACACCGCGCTGCCCCAGCTGCGTCAGCACGCCCGCCCCCACCCGCACGGAGGCCAGCTCCCCGCACCCGGCAACGCAGACCCGCACGGCCACACCCCGCCCCCGGTCCTGACGCGCCCCGCCCCATGACGGCGGCCAGCAACCATGGCTCTGATCCGCTTCTTGTGAGTCGGTCACGTAGTGTCACGATGCTCAGTGCCCGCGAACAGCAGGCTCAACGACGAAACCACCTGTCCGACCCGTGTTCCTCAACCCCTCTTGTCCCGTAGGCCGTTCACTACGGCTGCGGAGCTGCGTCATGCACGCCGAGTTCGCCCCGTAGACGGGGAATCACCGAGATCGCCTCGTGAAGCCGTGCGGCCTCCTCGCTGGACGCGTTGTCCGTCTTCGAATAGACATCAGCCAGGTCCCGCAGGCGCTGCTCGTATGAGTCAAGGTATCCGCGGACCGCCCCACGCGGCTCCGTCGGAAGCCCTGCCCACTCCAGTGGCCGTGGTGAGCCTGGTTCCAAGCCCAGTTCCATCCTCAGACGCAGACGTTCCTGCTCGCTGGGAAGAAGGTTCTCCAGATCCTCTGTGAGATGCTCATATTCCTCTGGCGACCAGCTTTCCTGGCTCCACACCAGCTGGTGCTGAAGGTGGCGGCGCACCTCGTCGACGGTCTTCCACCGAGGGTGTCTCAGCAGCGGCGCCCGAAGCACCTTGCCGAACTCGATGGTCCTGGTCGCGTTGTAGGTGATCTTCACGCGCGCCTCGAATGACACCGGAGACCGTCTCCCACCGGATGGTTGCGGCACCACCAGGAAAACCCTCTCCAGAGCGCCGGGTTTCACTTCCTGGGACAGCGGCTTCGAGACCACCACGTCCCCCGGCTGTTCGGAGCGGCCCAGACCCTGCGCATACGGGTCAACCTCGTAGACCGCGGTCGGCTCCTGCAGCGAGGTCCGGTGTATCCGAAATTCCCGCGGGTACCAGGGCTTCGGCATCTCCAGCGTGTCCTCGCTGTATCTGACGTCTGAGATCGTCAGTTCCAGGTCATGCACGTAGGCGGGTTGGCCGCCGCTGTTGAGCAGCTTGATATCGAGGACGAGCTGCGGGAAAGGTTCCCGGAGGATGGCTCGTTCCGCGGGCTCCAGGCTGTCAGGCGCAGACAGGGCGGCGTCAACGAACTTGACGTTCGCCCTCGATGGAACACGGGCCCTGGCCGCTGCCCAGGCACCGATGAGAGCGCCGATGACGGTGCCCAGCCCGCCGATGATGGCTTCCTGCATAACAAAACCGTACGCACGCCGGCACATCCGAGCTCCGACACGGCTGAAACTCAAGCTCACTCAGCGAGAAGGATCTGCCGGTGGAACAGGTCGAAGCCAGCCTGGCCGTACCCGTCCCTCCTGATCCGCTTGACCCTGTTGACGTTGCCCTCGACCTTGCCCGAGCTCCACTCCAAGGCGAGCCCGGCAGTGACGGCATCGACGTCCTGCCCCAGGCCACACACCACGCTCTGCAACGGCGTCATCCCGGTGCTCTCGGCGCGGGCCAGCCAGCTCTCGAGCTCGCTGCCACAGCACACCGGTCATCATCTGCACGAACTCGCGCACGCAGCCAGCGACGGCTGCCAACTCCGGGCAGCGGACCAGGAGTTGCTTGAGCTTGAGCGCGTAGCTCTCGTCGATCATGTTCACGTTGTCCGGCGCCGCCCACGTCAGCCCGCTGGACTGGTGCCACGGCCAGGCTCCGGACGCCACCGTGGACGGTCACGTGACCAAACCGAACAGGCTGCAGGCCCGGCGAACAGTTCGCCTCCATCTTTGATAGGGGCGATGACCGGGCGCACCTGTGCACGGTGGCGGAGAAACCGATTGATCCCCTCGAGGAACTCGGCGAGGTGCCCGACCGCCCGGTTCCCTACCGGGGCTGGGGCAGCCTCCCGGACCAGCACGCACGCCGTCGGGACGGAGACGAGGGGAAGTCGCCGCTGCCGAAGCGGCCGGCCCGCGGCCTCAGCGACCTGCCTCCGATCCTCCCGTGGTGGGGCGAACACCGCCGGGGGGTGACCTCACACTGCCCACACGAGTGGCCGCCAGGGGGAATTGACGTGGCCGCGAGTGGGGGAAAACTACTGAAGTTCAACTCGTAATGTCGGTCTGGTGGGCACGGGCGAGGCAGCCGTAAACCACCCGTCCTGCAACCCCACATGGAAAACCGGTGTCGCTGACAGCTGGGCCGTCCCTACTGTTCAGGCTCATGGACGACACCACCTCCCCTCCACGGCTGACCCGGCTCACGTTCCACGGTCCCCTCTCCGAGGACCGGGCCGCCAGGATGATCCGCCGGCTGTCCGCTCATGCCACTTCGACTGCCCCAAAGTCCGTGCTAGACATCGGCTGTGGCTGGGGAGAGTTCATGCTCCGCCTCCTCGAGGCGACGCCCGGCGCGACGGGCGTCGGTATCGACCTCGATGAGGAGGACCTGGCCCGTGGGCGTGCCAACGCCGAGGCCCGCGGGTTGGCCGAGCGCGTCCGCTTCGTCCGGGAGTCCGCCGTCGGCACCGCCCAAGGTCCTGCCGACCTCGTTCTCTGCTTCGGTGCCAGCCACGCCCTCAGCGATGCCCGGCCACCCGAGCACACCACGGCTGCCCTGCACGCCCTCCGCCGCTTGGTCACGCCGGGCGGCCGTGTCGTTCTCGGCGAGGGGATCTGGCAACGCTCGCCGACTCCAGGGGAGTTGTCGGCCATGTGGCCGGGCGCCTCCCCCTCTGAGTTCCACGACCTCGCCGGCCTCGTCGACCTCGCCATCGCCGCGGGCTTCCGGCCGGCCTGGATCGAGACCGCGAGCAACGAAGAATGGGAGGATTTCGAGTCCGCCTACCAGTCCGATGTCGAGGAATGGCTCGCAGTCCACTCCGATCACCCCTTGACGAAGGAAACCCTGGACCGCGTCGATCGCCACCGCAACATGTGGCTGCGGGGCTATCGCGGCGTCATGGGCCTGGCCTACCTGACCCTCGTTCCCGTGAGCTGAGAGATGCCAAGCCCGGCTCCCAGCATGGTGGTCAGCCGTCCGATATCAGGTCCGTGCCGGCCAGGCAGCCGTCACGGACGTCGTGGCGGTACTGGATGATGGCGCTCTTTGAATTTCCTCGCCCCTGCTCAAGAGTGGGGCAAACCTGCTCTGTTGATCTCCCCACCCATTGGGTGGTCCTCTCCGGTGCCTCGGGATGGGGTGAGATGGCGTCGGCAAGCCTGCGTGGCAACGAGTTCGGCCAGGTCTGGAGCCTGGATGCTCACGCGGGAGGAAGACGCAGATGCTCATGCGCTGCGTCGCCAGAGTCTCAACTACGCCGACGACGCGGTCAAACTGGCCGGCACCGTGGGCGGCAAGATCAGCGGTGCTGCCGGCGATGTCGCGACTACGGTGGTCGGCTGGCTGACCTGGTAATTCCGGCACGAGAGAAACGAAGATCCCCCATGCTGACATCGGACCTGTCCACCACCGGCTGGGGGATCCTCGCCCTGCTCTCAGGAGCGGCGGTGGCCGTCGCCACCATGACGCTCGCCGCCAAGCCGTGGCACTACGTCATCGCCGTCCTCGTCCCCGTCGTCATGGCCCTGTCGCTGTGGGGCCGGGCCGGCGACCTGGATAACACCCAGCTCCTGAGCCTCTACACCACGATCTGCCTCACCCTGGTCGTACTGCGCCTGGTCTACGCCCCGTGGTTCACCCGCAACCTCCGGCTGCGCCGCGAGGGCAAGCCGATGACGAACGCGACCACCGGTCAGAGCGTCGCCTTCATCTTCGTCTTCATCGCCACCTTCATCGGCGTCGCCTTCCTCATACTTTGAACACCCGTGGGGCCCGGCGACCGAAGTCACCGGGCCCCACTGCTCATCTCAACCGTACTGGCACGGACTGCCGGACTGGCCCCCTGGACGTACATGCGTCGAGGAGGGACTCCATGGCCGAATCCTCCAGCGCGTTCCCCTCCCCCACCCACGAAGCACACACCGCTGTTCGAATGCTGTGTGAGATGACCCTGCACGATGACGGATCCCGATGGCCGTTCGGAGTCGACGCGCATCGACTCCGAACGGCGAAACGAGGATGCGAAGCAGCAACCCGGAGAACTACAAAGGGGGAATGACCGTCTTCCTCTGTTCCAAGTGCGGCACCGCGATCACGCCGGAGCTGGCGGAGCTTGCCGCTATCCCCGCCGTCTCCGTCGGCGAGCGCGACCGGGACAAGGAGACGCGCCGGGCGCCTTCCACCATTCCGCGGAGCCGCTACGCGATCGATCCCGAGCCCTGGGGACCCCCCTACGTCGTGCAGGACGATCAGAAGAACCCAAAGCCAGCTCAGCCGCGAGGGCCTCGGATCTGCCGCGAAGAAGGCTTCGTCATCTCGGCGGGCAGCCGACAGACAGTACTGGTGCACCCCGACGACGCCGCCGGCCTGCAGCCGTTGCCCAACTGGGCAAACAGCACCGGGTGCTGCGGACCGGCAGGCGACGAGGGACTCAACCGAGCCTGCCCCTGCGGTGCTCCGGTCGCTACCCTCGCGGCCGACTGCTTCGGGCCCTACGAACTGCACCTCGACCCCGTCCGAACCTACGCGTTCTCCCAGTAGGACCCCGACCGCCGCCGGGAGACATGCTCGCCCCGCCGATCCGCCGAACGGTTTGCACACACGACACCCGCTGGCCAACGATCGATTCCAGCGAGGCTTCGCCGCCTCCCAACCTGCTGAATAAACACTGCCCTAACTCGCTCACACAGCCACCAGCGCGGGCGACGGCGCTGTGCCGCCCGCCAGCAGGCGCAGGAGAGCAGCCGCCGCACCGTCACCGAAGCCGCCGCCGGCGCACTCCCCGCAGCCCGCACCAAGGAACAGCACCAGCGCACCCGGATCATCCGGCAGCACCACACCAGAAGGTGTCCGACTACCGCGACGAGCCCATGCACCCCAGTGTCAGCGCCCGCACCACCACCGGCCTGCCCCTGTTGGCTATGCACGTGAGTAGCGATGTCGTTTCGACGCGGAACGGGGAGTCGCACACCTACGCGAACGGGCGATGTGCGCGAGAACGGGAGTCCGAGTGTGAGTAGTTGGGCACAGGAAGTGCCGCTGAGATTGATCACGGGGTGGGGGCCCAAGGCCACCGGGGAAGAGGCCCATCCTCAAGCGCGGGCCTCTTCCCCGGTCGTGGGTGTCCTGATCGTGGCGGGGGTGGCAGGTAGGACACCCCGCGCGGGGTATAGCGCACGTGATGCAGCCTGGCGATCAGGTCCGCCACCCGCGCCAGCGTCCACCGCTGGCCCTCCACCCAGCCGTGCGCGGCCGGCCACCGCCGTAACTCGGTCTGCAACCGGGCCAACTGCTCAGGCTTCAGGCGGCACGGCTCACCGCCCGACCCCTTGGAGACCAGCGCCTTCGTGCCTGCGCCTGCCAGGCCCGCTACCAGCGGCTCGTCGACATCCCCGTAACCCGCAAGCGGCGCGCCACTTCACCGGTGCCACCCCTTGCGCGAACAACTCCGCGGCCTGAAGCCGCAGCCGCTCGCGTTCCTCGGCCATCAGCCCGCCGCCCTGCGCATACCGCATGAACCCGGCACAGCCCACCCGGACTCAGACGTCACTCGCCCCAACGCAGCATGCAACTGCGGCCATTCAAGGTCAGTGGCCGGGTTTCGGCAGCACCTTCGTGTTTTTCCCCGATGGTCTGACCGCGGTACGCCGGTAGGGGAGTCGGGACGCGGCGGTGCCCCGACTCCACAGCCCCACCGGCCGTCACCGCGCAGGACCCGGACGGCAGTGGCTACGAAACGGAGCTGGGAAAGACCGTGACCGGGCCGCCCGTGTCGACGAGTTCACAGCGCTCCTGCTCCACCTCGCAGCGGACCAGGTAGGTCGGCCCGTACCGCAAGGCGTTCAAGGGCACAGACGTGCCGGACCCCGAGGGGAGCTCCTGCTCAGCCAGGCCGAGCAGCAGCGTGTTGTCGGACTCCCAGGCCATGCCCTGGACGTGGACCCGCGAGGCTGACCACAGCTGCGCTGTCACGTCGCCGCTCGACGCGTCGTGCACGACGAGCGAGCCGTCCCCGCGCTCGCCGGCGATCCACCGCCCGTCCGGCGAGAAGCGCATCTGGCCGGTCTCGTCGCACAGCTCCCAGCGCTGCTCTTGCGGCTGCGAGATCGCATAACTGCGCAGACAGCCGTTGGACACGCGCAGCAGCACGGAGTCGGCGGCGATCGACACACCTGCCGGATGCTTGCTCAGGGCCGCCGACGGCCAAGGCGTCCTGTCCCCCTCAAGGCTGCCGATGTTGTGGATACGCCCGTTCCACTCCACCAGCACGTCGTCTCCCGCGAAGCCGTAGACCGAGTCGATGCCCTCGTAGGTACGGGAATCGACCTTGCCGGTGCTCAGGTCGGCGCGCTTGACGACCACCGAGCGGCCCTCGGTGGGGTGCACGGTCCAGGCCGCGAAACGGCCGTCCGCAGAGACGTTCAGCTGAGTGGTGTGCTGCCCGTCCCCCGTGCGTTCGAGTTCCTTCTTCGAACCATCCGCGTCGACGTAGACCACAACCGTCACGGACTTCGACTCCTGCGCTAGATAGACGAATCCCCGCTTGCCGGCCTGCCAGATCCGCAGCCCGCCGTGCTTGTCCGGTACCGGGACGGCCTTGCCTGCGAGCACGACCTGCCTCGCGCTTCCCTCGTGGTCACCGCCCGTCCCGTACGGCAGCCGAGTGCCCGGGCCCACCGGCAGATTCCGCAGCTCCCTCGGCACCGACTCCTGTACCGCCCACTTGGGCCTCGACGAGGCCGGCGGCTGCGCATCGGACGCCGACAACCCGCTCAACGAAACCGCCACCACGACCGCCACGACCGCGGCCACAGCAGCGGCCGTCGCAGCCAGCCGCCGCCGCCCGACCGCCCGCCTGCCCCCACCCAGCACCCGGTCCGCCCAGCCGTCGGGGACAAACGCCTCATCCGCCCGCGCGACGAGCACCTCGCGCACCCGACTGCTCCCCTGCTCCTTCTGATCGTTCTGCTCTCTCACAGCGCCTCCTCCACAGCGCTCGCAAATGCCCCGGCGACCATCTCCCGCAACTTCTTCAGCGCCCGGTGCGCCTGGGTCTTCACCGTGCCGACCGAACAGCCCAGCAACTCGGCGGTCTGCGGCTCGGTCAGGTCCTCGTAGTAACGCAACACGATCACCGCCCGCTGCCTGGGCGGCAGCGAACACACCCACGCCCAGATCTGCTCCCGCTCATCAATCTCGGACGTCCGGTCCAGGGACACCAGGTCCGCCACCACCTGCACGCTCTCCGGCGGGCCGCCCGTCAGCCGTTCGCCGCGCACGCGTCTGCTGCGCCACCACGAGATAGCGGTGTTGGCCAGCGTCCGCCTGACATAAGACTCCAGCGCCTGCGGCTCACGCAGCCCGGGCAACGCGACAAAAGCCTTGACCAGCGCCGACTGCAGCAAGTCCTCAGCCAGTCCGTGGTCACCGCCGCAGAGAAGATACGCAGTGCGCAGCAACGCCCCGGAACGAGCCCGCACAAACTCGGAGAACGCCTCTTCATCGCGTCTGCCTGCCATAGCCGCCTCTCCTCGATCTCCCACCGACATGTATGGGACGTACGAGGACCCAAAACCGTTGACCAGACACACCAACCAACCCTCCTGAAAGGCCGGTTGGCCTGGGGGCGCATGCAGCCGGCCAAAGCCACACAGACATACGGGCCCGGGCGATCGAACCGCCCAGGCCCGCAAGCCCCGGAGATCAGGCCCCCACGAAGCGGGCGACGCCCGGGGAGGCCTCGCAGACCTGGTACAGGCGTGTTCGCCACCCTCGACGAAGCCCGCCCTCACACAGCCGTCGAGGTGTTCCCCGACAAGGACCAAGGCGCACGACCGAGTGGGGCCTGTGCAGCCAACGGTGAACCCAGCCGTTCTTGATCAGCGACGTCCGGCCACTCGTGCAGGAGGTCCAGGAAGATGTCCGGCTCAGCGACGGGCGGCTTCGGTGAAGCTGGAAGCGGCGAGCGCGGCCGTGACCATGGTGACCATTAAACGAGGGTCACTCTCCCCGACCGTGTCCAGCTGGAGAAGGTCTCCCGTGTCGGTGTAGTTGACGTACAGCCCGCGGAACTTCACCACGTTGGTCCTGCGAGTGGCCGTGACCGCGTCGTCCAAAAACTGCTCCACGCTGGCCGGCACCTTCTCATCGACCATCCCCAGGATCAGGTGAGCGAACTCCGCCTTGGCCTGGTGACTGGTGAACGCCTTCTCGAAGCCAGAGCGGAACTCTTCCCGGACAGCAGGTGGTAGGCAGAGCATCACCATGCACAAAGAAGCTTTGCCGACCTCTTCGAGGGCCAGCGCGGCAAAGGAGAAGGACCTCGGCCACTGCCCTACGTCCAGAACCGCTTGGGCACTCGTCAGGAGGCCGCGCGCATTCTTGAGGGAGGCCGCCGCGATGTTGAGGACCGTTCGCTCCATTGCGCCCGGATCAAGGGGGAGTTTCGCCCTTCGCCCACTGTCGCAGGGGACTGCCGATCACAGCATCCGAATTGGCGAACCCATGCACCGACGCCAAGCTGGCCGTGATGGTGGATCCGGTCCGGCCGCCTAGCCTCCGCGCGTCGTGCTCCTCCCTCGGTCGGTAGAAGCGTTTGGTCCCGGCGCCGTGGCGGGTGACGTTGTGGGCGCCCCAGCGGGTCCGGAAGGTGTCACTGCGGGTGGAGAGCCCGCGACCAGGTCGTGGAGGTCCGAACTGCCCCGTGCGGGTGCGGCATGCAGTAGCCCCCGAGTCAGTTCACTTTTCTGACTCACTGGGGTACCGTTCCACCAGATAGTTCGAAAACGGAACTCACTATTGAGTTCGAAAATCGAACTAACCAGTGATGCGGGCGGCCCGATGGCTGGCCCCGCAGCGTGAACAAGGAGCACGTCATGACTTCGATCCTGATCACCGGAGCCTCGAAGGGCGTCGGCCTGGCCACCGCTGCCGAGCTGGCCAGGCGTGGCCACCGTGTGGTCGCCACCGCCCGTGACCCGCGCACCCTGGAGAGCCTTGATGTCGCGCAGCGCCTGCGCCTGGACGTCACCGACCAGGCCAGCGTGGATGCCGCTGTCGAGCAGGCCGGCGAGGTCGACACATTGATCTCGAATGCGGGTGTGATCTTCCGTGCCGCCGTCGAGGCGAGCCCGCTGGAAGAGATCGAGCGGCTGTACGCCCAGAACACCGTCGGCGCGATCCGCGTCGTGCAGGCACTGCTGCCTCAGATGCGCCGGCGTGGCAACGGCCGCCTGCTGTTCGTCTCCAGCATGGGCGGACGTATCGCCTTGCCGGGCAACTCCGCGTACGCGGCCAGCAAGTGGGCGCTGGAAGCGTTCGGGGAGAGTCTCGCCATCGAGCTGTCCAAGCTGGACATCGACGTCACGCTCGCCGAGCCCGGGCCCATCAGTTCCGGCGCACTGGACCACATGACCACGTACGCCCTGGACGACGATCCCTACGCGGCCTTGCTGGAGGGCGGCATTCCGCCGGAGATGATGAGCAGTCCCGAACAGGTGGCATCCGCTCTCGCGGACCTCGTTGAGGCGGACACCGTGCCGCTGCGGGTTCCCATCGGGCCCGTCGCCCAGCACGTCCTCGGTGCCAGGGACGCCGCGCGCTACGACGAGCCCTTCCTCCCGGCCTGAGGACCGGCTCGATGCCGGGCCCCGTGCAGGGGCCTGGCGACTTCGGTGGCGGCGCGCCTGCGCGCAGGCGGGGAGGGGTCAGCCGGCTTTGGCCGGCGTGATCGCCGTGGCCGGCAGGCCGTTGCTCGCGATACGGGGCGGCGCGTGCTGCTCTCCCCACTGCCGCAGCATGGACAGGATCGGGATGAGGTCGCGGCCGGCAGCGGTGAGCAGGTACTCGTAGCGCACCGGCCGGTCCTGGTATTTGCTGCGCTCGATGATGCCGACGTCCTCGAGCTTGCGCAGGCGAGCGGCGAGCATCTGGCGCGGGGCGCCGGTGCGGGACTGGATCTGGTCGAAGCGGCGCACGTCGAAGCCGAGCTCCCGGATCACCAGCAGTGACCATCGGTCACCGACGAGTTCGAGGGCATCGGCGATCGAGCAGACGCGTGTCCCGTCACTCGTGAAGATGTCGAATTCGGTTGCCGTCACTGCCGCCTCCTTCTGCTCGGGCTGCTTCCAGTGTAGTCCGTATGTTTTTCGAACCCGATAGCGTGAGCAGGCGACGCGCAGACCGCAGGACTGCGGATCGCCTGCTCGCCAGGAGCTGCACATGACTACGCTGCACGACTTTCAGACCCTGGCCGGCTCCGCGGAAGGCCTCGGAGTGGTCTCGACCCTGCGCGCAGACGGCACCGTGCACGCGTCAGTGGTCAACCTCACCGTCGTGTCCGACCCGCTCGGCGACGGGAGCGTCGTCGCCTTCGTGACCGCCGGCAAGGTCAAGCTCACCAACCTCAGGGCCCGCCCGCGGCTCGCGGCGACCGCGCGCGTCGGCTGGTCGTGGGCCACGGTGGAGGGCACGGCCGCCCTCATCGGCCCTGACGACCACCACCCGGCCTTCGATGCGGAGCGCACCCGCATGCTCCTGCGGCAGATCTTCGTCGCCGCCGGCGGGCGGCACGGGGACTGGGAGGAGTACGACCGCGTGATGGCGGCGGAGCGTCGCGCCGCCGTGCTCGTGAGACCGCAGCGCGTGTATGGGGTCGGCTGACGGCCGGCTCCACGGCTGGCGAGCACCTGCCCAGCCATCACCTCACTCGCTTCGCTTTCATACGCGCAATGCCACACTGACGAATAAGTCTAAAAATCGAACCCTGTGCTGGGGTGTCGACCTGCGCACCTCGGACACGCGAAGGCCGGCACCCCGGTCCTCAAGCTCGCTGTCCCTTGGGAGACTTCCATGCAGTACACGACTTTCGGCCGCACCACCGGCCTTCGCGTGTCCGAGGTGGCGCTCGGTGCCGGCACATTCGGCACCACCGTCGCCGCCGGCACAGACCGGGACGAGGCCCGCCGCATCCTCGACCGCTTCGCCGACGCCGGCGGTACGTTCATCGACACAGCCGAGAGCTACCAGGGCAGCGAGTCGGAGGAGATCCTCGGCGAACTGCTCACCGGCCGGCGTCACCACTTCACCCTGGCCACCAAGTTCGCCTACGGGGTCGGCGCCGACCCGGGCGTGCTGGCCGTCGGCAACAGCCGCCAGAACATGCGACGGGCCGTGGAGGACAGCCTCAAGCGGCTGCGGACCGACCACATCGACCTGCTGTGGGTCCACATGCCCGACACCGTGACCCCCATGGACGAGATCGTGCGGGGTCTGGATGACCTGGCCCGGCGCGGCCTGATCCTGCACGCCGGACTGTCCAACTTCCCCGCCTGGCGCACCGCCCGCGCGGTCACCCTGGCCGAGCTGCGGGGCCAGGCACCGGTTATCGGCGTGCAGTTCGAGTACAGCCTCGTGGAGCGCACCGCGGACCGTGAGATCCTCCCCATGGCCGAAGCGCTCGGGCTCGGCGGCGCACTGTGGTCACCTCTGGGCGGCGGGCTCCTCACGGGCAAGTACCGCACCAGCAGCGAAGGGCGCCTGAGTGACTGGGGCCGCATCGTTCACACCGAGGACACCCAGCGCAAGACGGCCGTCGTGGACAGTGTCCTCGCCGTCGCCAAGGAAACCGGCGTGCCTGCCGCCCAGGTCGCGGTCGCCTGGGTCCGCGCATTCGCCTCTCGTGCTACCACCCCGCTGGTCCCGGTGATCGGACCGCGCACCCTGCCACAGTTGGAGGACTACCTGGCCGCGCTCGCCGTGGAGCTCGATGCAGCCCACTATGAGCGCTTGGACGAGGTCAGCAGCATCTCACTGGGCCAGCCCCACGAAGTGGCGGCCGCCTCCCTGCCCAGGCTCCTCGGCGGCGACGCCGGCCAGTTCCGCGCCCCGATCGTGCCCCTCGCCTGAGGCGATCCGCCTGGCGGCCCCGGGGCAGTCCCACCCGGCGTGAGTGCAGGCCCCCAGTCCAGACCCAGATCTCCGCTCAGCGCAATCCAGAACCGGCATCCGCCGCACTGCTCGTCGAACCATTCATCCCGGCAGCCGGGGCTCCCCGTCGAGCGATTGAGCAGCTCCAACCAGCGCCCGTGGACGTCGACACCCCCGCCTGCACCGCCGTCCCTCTGCAGCCTGCCCAATGCCATCCGTTCCCGCCCTCTCACCGAATCCGCAAGGCCAATCTGCACGGAACCCATGCCCAGCCGCCAGCTGATTGCTGCACCCCGCAGACCATCGGCCCAGCACGTCACAGACATCACCTGCACGGGCCGGTCGGCCGCTGGGACCCGGGTGGCGCGGTTGGCGCCGGCCGGCAGCCGGGCATGACCCGCTACCGGGTGTTCTTGGGTTCCTGCGGGTGGCGTGCTCCCTGACGGGGCGGGTCCGGCCAGCCCCGCACGGCTTGCCCCACACAGTTGTAACAACTATTGTTACGATTAGACGCGAGGGGCACGGGAGGTGGAATCCGGCATGAGTGCCAACAGCAGGCTGACCATCGCGGCACACACCCTGACATGGATCGGGCTGTATCAGCGGCGCGGCCACGAGGTCGCCACCTCCGAGCAGATCGCGGCGAGCGTCAACACCAACCCCGTGGTGATCCGCCGCCTGCTGGGCGAGCTGCGCAAGGCCGGCCTGGCCGATGCACGGCGCGGCGCGAGGGCGGGCTGGATGCTCGCGCGCGACCTGGCGGCGATCACCCTGCTCGACGTCTACCGGGCGATCGAACCGGGACCGCTCTTCGCCCTGCATCCCGCGACACCGGACCCTGAGTGCGTGGTGGGCCACGGCATCGGGCCGGCCATGACCGCCGTGTACGACAGCGTGGAGAGCGCGCTGTGCAGGGAGCTGGCCAAGACCACACTGGAAGACGTCCTGCGGGACGTCCTGAAAGCCGGCTGACCCCGGACCACCGGCCTCCCGCGATCGAGGGCAGTCACATTCCACACCCATCGATGTAACCAAAATTGTTACATCTACGAAGAGACAGAAGACAAGGACAACAACGATGACAACAGCCACGCAGACCTCGCGGACCGTGGCCGAGAAGTTTCCGGAACACCTCGGCCGGCAGGACCGCGACAGCATCCAGGAACTGTTCACCGATCAGATCGACCGGTATGCCCCCGACAGCACCGCGCCGCCCTGGACCGGGCACCGCACCCGCCGGGAGGAGGCCGGGCCGTACTTCACCACGATGTGGCAGCACTTCACAAACGGCCAGAGCAAGGTCGCACTGGAGCGCTTCAACGTCGACTGCGGTGACGTGGGGCTGCCGGCGGTCTTCACACACACCGCCGCACCCACCGGCAAGGAATCCACCACACCGGCGGCCCCGCACCTGGCGACCGAGGACGGCCGGATCACCCGCATGCACCTGCCCGAAGACACACCGACCGCCGCCGAGGCGTTCAACGCCAGCTAAGCGCAGGGACCTCAGGGACCCCCGCGGCCCGGGACAGCCGGGCACACGGTCCGCCGACGCAGGCCAGGACCGGATCCGACCGCACCCCCACCAGCGCGAAAGCGCACCCCCACATCACACACCAGGAGGAACAATGAACACCACCAGCGACATCCAGAAGCGCCGCGAAGAAACTGCCGTCAACTACTTCCGCATGGTGGACGCCGGCAACCCCGCAGTCATCGACCTCTTCACCGACGACGCCCGCATGTTCTACCCGAAGCTCGGCATCGCACGAGGAAAGGCACAGATCGCAGCGTTCGCCCAGGGCCTCGGCCGGGAAATCGCATCGCTCACCCACGAGATCGAAGGCTTCACCGTGCTGACGTCCGGGAACCACGTGATCGTCGAGGGCATGGAAAGAGGAACAACGACCTCAGGCGTGGACTTCCCCGACGGCATCTCCTCCTTCGGACTGTTCTGCAACGTCTTCGAGTTCGAGGGCGAACTCATCAAGAGGGTCCACATCTACGTGGACCCGGACTTCAACAACACCCACGCCGACGGTGTCGCCTGGGGCAAATCGGTGCAGGACAGCATCACCAGCCTGTAATCGACAGCCCGCACGAGATTCTGGAAGCTTTGCGGGCTCAGCCCTGTAAACGGGGTTATCCAACACGGCTCCGACGACGTGATCACACCAGCCACATCAAGATCATTCCGCCGCGTCAGGAAGCGTCAGCCACAGGAGCCCCGGGCTTCCGCGACCTCGGGGTACCGGGGGTGTTTCCGCTTGAGCTGGGCCAGGTCACTGAGGTCGACCCCCGTGGCCGTGCAGTACTGCCTGGCCCAGTCGGCGACAGCCTGCCGGAAGAGGTAGCCGGGCCGTGGCGCTACCGGCTCCTCGCCTCTGTTCTTCAACTTGGACACAGCCGCCCGTTCCAGATCCTGATCTCCCGAATGCCGGGCCATCAGGATCGCCTGCGCAAGCCGGGCTGGCTCGTTGTTGGTCGGCGCGAAGGACCAGACGCCGCCTCGGTGAACGTGAGCATCTGCCAGCAGGAGCATGCCCAGGTCGTGGCGATCGTGCACGAAGCCCAGGGAGAGAGGCCCGTACTGAGTGACAGTGGCAGTGACCTCCGGTGCGAGTGGAGTGCCGCTCGCGGGCCAGGGATAGCAAGCGCCCTGGGGGATGTTGGTTGGATTCACGCTGCCGGATGGCCTGGGGTGGTCGATCCGGATGCTCATTCCGCCGAAGCGGTCCATCCGGTCGCGGAGGGCGGTGTCGTACGAGTGGACCATCCAGCCAAAGATTGACCGGTCGTAGCGGTCCTTCCAGATCGACAGTGTGGTGTGCAGGTCCCCCCGGACGAACGTCAGGTCGCCGCCCTCGACGCCGGCAGGGACCATCCCGAGCAAATCGGCGAACTCGTCCGCCATCCTGCGCATCGTCCAAGGCCGCCTCACGACGGCATGCTAAGCGCTGGCCGACAGCGTTGTGACCTGCAGGACCAGGATCAGGACCCCACCCCTTACCGGAAGCAACCCAAAGATCAATTACGGGACAGCGTGCTGAGCCCTGGCAGCGTCCCGTCGTCGCGGAGCGTCACAGGTCGCAGTCGCGGCTGGTTCACACCTGTTCCTGGTAGACCCTGATGCCCATGGGAGGAAAGGTGCGGACGATCCTCCAGAATCCGTGCAGCCGCAACTCCTCGACCCAGCTGTCGAGTTCCTCGTCCGCGCCGTGGAAGAACCACGACTCAAAATGCCCCAGCGCACGAAGTTGACGCACGGGTTCGTACCGCAGCTCGCAGTGAAGCTGAAGGTAATGGTCATGCTCGCCCGAGGCATCGCAGACCTCGAACTGCCGGACAAAATCCAGGAGGAAGACAGGCGGCCCATCGAAAGCGTAGGTTCCGTACTGGCAGAGCAAGCCATCCGCGTCAGGGACACTCGCCACATCGAAGCGCTGCGAGCCGAAACGCACGAACCTCAGCCACACCTCGTCCACACCCAGTGCGGCGAGAGGCCGTTGCCCCCAACCCAGCTCATGCCGAAGCCACTCCCGGGCCTGCCCTATCGGCACTCTCTTCGACATTGCTGTCCGTCCCGGTCGCGAGGAAGTCTGGCGTCTCGCATCAATCCTCCCAGCCCGCCACCATCGCCGGCACAACCACAACGGCCACAGAGCCCGTGGCGAGACGCTACCGAAGCAGGAACATCCTGCGGACGAATCCGAATCCGAATCCGGCACGGCCGTAGAGCCGCCACCGTGTCGCCGAATGGGCCTACGCCAACAACGCCGAGATCGCCTACACCCCGACCAACAGCTCATGACTCAACCACATCAAGGCCCAGTTCACCGCCCTGCGCTACTTCGCCCCCGACGGCACCGACCAGCCCACCCACAAGGCAGAGCAGCATGATCCGCCGCTACCTCATCTGGCGGAACAAGAACGCCGCCGACAAGCGCCTCAAAGCCCTCGTACACAGAGTCAATGCAGCCTGACCTGCATATCACCATCGGTGCAGGAAGCTCCGGACGTCGTCATAGCCGTCCAGAGCCCGACCATCCACGTCCGTCGGGTCCGCCTCGGCCCGCGTCGCCAGCGCCTTGGCCACTGCCAGGGCTTCCTCACTGAGACGCCCGAAGCGTCGGGCGGCGTGTCCCAGGCACAGGCCAGCCAGCCCGAGCAGCGGACTTCCCGGCACAGCCCGCGTCCCGATCTGCACGCACCAGTACTCGACGAACTCCGCGTCGTCGTCGCTCAACGCGGTCCCGACCAGGACACTCGCCGCCTCACCCTCACACGAGCGGTCGAGCAAAGCCCGCTCCACCGCCTCGACCACAACCTCGTGAGGCAGCGCAGGAGGGTTCTCGAAGCTCAGATGAGAGTGCACCCCGCGAGACTACGCGGACCGCGCGATCCCCACCCGACCGCCAACACCAGGGCGAACGCTGCCTGATGCGGCACCAGGACGGGGGCTGCCGGCTGGTGAGAGCGGCCACCGCGGTGGCGGCGAGGGTGAAGAGGTGACGGCAGCCGGCGGCGTCGGTGTCGACCTCGCGGGCGATGAACGCGCCGTCGAAGAACGCCATCAGCAGGCGGGCGAGGTCCTGGGTCATCTGGCCGCGTTGCGCCGCCGGCAGGTCCGGCAGGTGATGTGCCATCGCGTTGCCGAGTATGCCGAGGCCGCGCTTTCGTACGCCGGTGGCGGTGCGCAGCAGGGCCGGATCGTCACCGCGCTCAAGAACGAGGATGTCCAAGACCTGATCACCTGGGACATCAAGGCTGACGCCACCGTCGTCCGTGCCCACCAGCATGCCGCCGGGGCGCGAAAAGGGGGACCTCCAGAAAGAGCGCCCGGCGGCGTCACGACCGAGCCCGCCGACCACGCTCCCGGCCGTTCGCGCGGCGGCCTGACCACGAACACTCCACCTGGCCGTCGAGCAGCGGCAAAAGCCTACGTCCATCGTCATCACCGCAGGGCAGCGGGGAGACTCCCCGCAGCCCGAGGTCGTCCCGAGCCATATCCCGACTTCCTCGCCTGGGGCAGGGCAGGCCCCGCACCCGGCCGCGGCGGGTCCGACCGGACCATGCGTACGCCTCTCGCAAGAACCGCGCCGCCTGCGCCGGCGCGGCATCCTCTGCACCATCCCGGACAAGGTTGGCCAGGCCCGTAACCGCAAGAAACGCGGCTCCCGTGGCGGCCGCCCGCCGAAGTGCGACGCAGTCGACTCCCGTGAGCGGCACACGGCCGAGTGCGAAATCATCCACCTCAAAAGGCACCGGGCCATGGCCACGAGGCACGACAAACTCGCGGTTCGCTACGCGGCGACCGTCCTGGTCGCGGCCCTCAACGAGTGGCCGTGACCAGATGACTCAAGACGGGCAGCACACCCCGCAGGTCGTCGTCGTCCACCGTGACGGTCGCCGCCTCGCGCGCTCCCGCCGATGCGTTGAACGCCACGCTCAACCCGACGGACGCAAACAGCGGCAGGTCGGAGCGACTGTCTCCAACTGCCCCGCACGAACGGGGAGCCAACCCCAACTCCCGCGCCAGCGCGAGAGCGAAATCTCGCTTGCCGTACTCGTCGAAGTGACGGGCGACCCGGCCCGTGAACCGGCCGTCGGAGGTCTCCAGCCGAGGGCCGCTGAACGCGTGGAAGTCGAAACGGTCAGTCAGGTAGCTGCCGACTGGAGACCAGGCGAGGGTTGCCAGTACGGGCACCAACCCCTTCTGCCAACACCAGGCCACCGTCTCCGTGATGCCCGAGACCAAGGGAAGCCCGTCGAGCCAGCCAGAGACCCGGTCTTCGCGAACTCCCGCCCAGCCGGCCGCGTCCAGCTCGCAGACCTGCCGATTGTCCACGGCACCGCAGGCATAGGCGTCCTCGGCCTTGGCCAACTCATCCCGATGGCCTAGGAAGCCAGCCAGAAAGACCGACGAACTCGTACCCGGGACGAGAGTGCCATCGACATCGAAGAACACGACGCCCGCATGACCGGATGACAACACCACCCAAGGATGCCACCACCTCACGCAATGCCGGGCCAGTCAGAGGAGCCCCTCCTACCACCGACACACGCCCGAGTGTTCCTCGAGCCAGGACGACAACGGCAGCCACCGCCTGTCCGAGATCGAGGACGAGACGGTCGCCCGCCACCGTCACGCACTGGGTCCCGTCTTCCACGCACCCGGCCCTGCTGCCCATGCCGGCCGACCTCCCCTACCCGGTACTGCCCGACTCACCGGCCCACACCGCCGACATCCAACCCTGCCGGGCAACCTGCCGCCCGGGTGCGGCCGCGGACAAGCACCCGCGCGGACCTCACCCACAGACCGGTGCCCCACCCCGACGTCACCAGCCCCGCCCCCGGTCCTGGCGCGCCGCGCCCCACCCCGCACGCTGAGCGGATCGTTTTCAGATGTGGCCACCACCTTGCCTACTCGCGCGAGGCGGCACCTGCCTAGTCATCAGCCTGAGCCCGCAGACCAGAGCGCTTTGCCCTCCGGCGTCGACGCCGGCGCTCCCCAAGCTCACCCGAGACGATCGCAAGCCCAGCAAACACAGCAGACCCGACGACACCCAATGACTGATTCGTGACCCTGCCGAGCAGCCAAAAACGACCGTGGCCAGCCCCCACCACGCCACCCACGCGCCGATCACAGACCAACGGGCTCTCCTCACAGCGCCACGGTACGGCGCCATTGCTCGCACGGATCAGAAAGAACCAGAAAGAGCAGGACTCACGGCGAACCCCGACAGCCTCAGGCACTGACAAACACGCGCCGGTACCACCAGCCTGACCGGCCCGCAGCCGGGGCAGTCCTCGCACGGACCGGACCTGGCGCATCATCCAGGATGACCCTACGAATCAAGACCTGGTGACGTTCCTGCACGCACGGCTCGATGAGGAGGCCGACCTGGCCCGACGCTGCAATGGCGACGGCTGCGGGAAGTGACTGAGCCTACGTGAGTTCCTTCCGCATCAACGTGCACATCGTCTCGTAGCGGTGCAACGATCCATCAGAGGCTTGCTCGTCCCACGAATCTGGTTGACGGTCGTACGCGACATAACCCAGCTTTTCGTATAGCGCACGTGCCCTGGGATTGCTCTCCTCCACACCGAGCTCGGCCTGCCGCAGACCGCGGTTCCTGATCCGCAGTTCTGCGGCTTCAACAAGGAACGTGCCGATCCCGCACGATTGTAATGCGGGGTGGACTGCCAGCTGCCACAAAGTGCCGACCCCCTTCTTGACCTGGTAGTCGACGCCGCCTTTCGCCACAGGGATGTCCGTTGCAGCGCAGACCGCAAGGTAGTCGACCTCGCCGGTCCGGACACGCTCCAACTGCTTGGCGACGCTGGTCAGGTGGTGGTCAGACCCTGCCCACCCGCACGACGCCAGGTCCGCATGCACCAAATCACGGGCTGACAGCTTCAACACAAGGTTGATCATCTTCACTACCTCCGGCGAGCCAGCATCCATGCCGATCACGCAGGGCGCAAAGCGTTTCCTCTGCCCGCACTCCTGGCTCACGGGCCACCGCTGCTCAAGCAATCGAACGGAGCCAGCCGCGAGAGGCCACCGCGGATGGCCAGCAGCTGAGACGATCTTGCTGTGTCTGATGTGATCACGGCGTCCGAGCCGTCCTGGACAGCCCCGTTCACCGGCTCAGCCCGCGGCAGTTCGGCAAGCTGGTCACCGCCCTGCGGCGCGAAGGTGCGGGCCCGGTTCGCAAGGGTCGGCCATGGAGCCTGCCGCTGCAGGACCGAGTCCTGCTGGTCAGCGCTTAGTGGCGAACGAACCTGACGCTGCGGCAACTCGCAGCGCTGTTTTGGAGTATCCAAGTCGGCTGCCGACCGGATCGTCGATCAGCTCGGGCCGTTACGGGCCCTGCGGCAGCGCAAGCGATTCCGCAAGGAGACCGTGCTGATCGTGGACGGCACCCTGGTTCCCACCCGTGACCACGCGGTCGCCGAGCAGTCGGAAATCTACCGGTGCTCCACCAACCACCAGGTCGTCATCGACGCCAACAGCCGCCTGGTCGTCGCGGTCGGCCGATCGGTGTCCGGCAACCGCAACGACTGCAAGACGTGGGTGGAATCTGGGGCCAAGACCGCCGTCGGCAACACCATGACGATCGCCGACGGCGGCTACCCGGGCACCGGCGTCGTGATGCCCCATCCGCGCCGCAAAGGCGACGAACCTGGGGTCGGGCTGATGACCGCCGCCGACGTCCGGGCGTACCGCCACGCCCGCGACGGCGGTGTCGAGGCCGTCGCCACCATGGGGGCGGGCGTCCGGGACTGGGCCGCTGCGCCGGAGGAGGCCGTCACAACGGTGACACCCGGCACGATCAACGTCGTCGTGGCGCTGCCGGTGGCGCTGACCGACGCCGCTCTGGTCAACGCGGTGACCACGGCCACCGAAGCGAAGGTGCAGGCCCTGCTCGACGCGGGCCACGACTGCTCGGGCACTCCCACCAACGCCGTGTGCATCGCCGCCCGCACCCCCGGCACCGACGACGAGGCCGTCTCCTTCGCCGGGCCTCGGTCCCCGTGGGGCGGACGCGTGGCCCGGGCGTCCCCCAGGCCGTGCGCTGTGCGGCTCGGGCGTGACGTGGCGCCTCGCGTCGGCGCGTAGGTGGTGGCGTGCGGCGCGGGTGCGGCAGCCGCTCGGCGCGATCATGCCGCCGGCGGAGGCCCAGGCGCTCTGGGCCGCCGACCTGCTGGAGAGCCAGTGCACCCTGCCGACGCCGTCGGAGATGCTGGCCGAGGTCCGCAACTAACGCGCGCGCACGGCTCATCGCTACGTCGCCTCCACCCGGCACACCATCCAGATCAACGCCCGGCCCTATCTCGCCGAACTGGCCAGGCAACGCAGGAAGCGGGCGGTGCGACGCAGGCGCGCCACCGTATGCACCAGGGCAAAGGACGTCTCGCCCCGTGATCGTAAGGCCGGTCCGGACCGGTCGCACCGCACACAACGCGCATCACCGCGGCAGCGGCCTTTACAGTGGAAGGGACACCTCTGCCGGGTCTGCGGCACCTCGTTGCCGCAGCCGGACCGCAGTCTGAGCCGTGCGGAGGTGCACCGTGCTGCACAACCCCCTCATCCCCCGCCGTCCTGAAAGCGATCGCGGATGGATGCGCGACGCCGCCTGCCTGGACGAAGATCCTGAGCTGTTCTTTCCCCTCACCGAGCTGATCAACAACCCGCAGGTCGATCACGCCCGGGCCGTCTGCCGTAGATGCGCGGTGCTCCTCCACTGCCGCTTCTGGGCCATCGAGAACGGGGAGGACGCCGGCATCTGGGGCGCCACCACAGCGGCCCAACGACGCACCATCCACCGCGCACTGCTCGACGAGCAAGGCGCCGACACGGAATAGACGCCACCCTGAACCCGCACCCGACCTCCGCCGCCTGTCTCGGGATCGAAGCAGATGTAGAGGCTCGGACCGCTTGGATCGGGCTGCCTTCCACCTGCGGACCACCACCCGAAGCTGCCCGTTGACGGGTCTTCAAAGTTGAGCGGTGCGGAGGTGTCCGCGGGCTCGGCGTGTGGTGACGCAGCGTGTCCGTAGTCGTTGGTTGTCGGCATTGCGGAAGCCGGACGCGTTACGGGCGACGAGCTTGATCACGCGGTCGATGCCTTCGCTCTTGGCGTTGCTGTGCCCGGTGTCGATGAACGCTTCGGTCTCCGGCCACCAGCGGCCGACGGTGACGGCGCGCTGCCTCACCTCGTGGATGTCGGAGTTGGCGCACCAGGTGAGGAACTTCCAGCGGGCGTGGCCGGCTTGATGGCGGGCGGCGCCGGTGCGGGCGCGCGCGAGGAGGGTGCGGAGGTCCTCCTTGGCGATCCATGCCGTCAGCAGGGTTCGAAGCCCCGCCATTCGTTCACTCCCAGGACAGTGCGTCGTCCTTGACGAAAGGCACATAGCCGCGCAGTTTCGTGACGTTCTCGACCGCGTCGGCCAGGTTCTCGGTGAAAGAGGCGAGCGAATCCCACCGCCCGCACTCCCCGCCGCTCTCCATGAAGAAATAGCCCACCTTCCCGTAGCCGGGCCCGGGACGAGCGTCGACGAAGCAGCAACTGGCCCCGTCGTGGTTGGCCGAGAAGGGAATCCACTGCGGGTGCCACCACACCCCGAGAATCTCGTCGCTGTCGATGGAACCGCTCAGCCTTCTGGTCAGCACGGTGGCCTCCTGGACGGAGAGCAGCCGTGCCTCGCCCGGGAGGAAGGCGCCCGCTTCGGTGTGGTCGGCGCCGTCATGCAGTTCGAAGAGACGTACCAGCTGGTCGGGAAACTCGGCCCCTGTTTCCTCCTCTGCCCTCGCGATCGCCGCGGGATCAGCGGGCGGCCGTAGCGCGGCCCGGCTCGCGGGTGCCATCACCTCAAGCCACTGCTCCACGCCCGACCAAGCCCGATCCACAGATCCTCGGCCCATCGCCGTCCTCTCTCCCGACACGACCGCCTCATTGTGGGGACTTCGAACGAGAGCAGTGTGTCGTCCTGAGCGGACTGACTGGCTGTCACATTGCGTGAGAACTAGGGATGGTGGACGTCGCCCCGGCAGCAGCACACCCATGGCCATGAGTGATCATTTCTGTTCTCGACGCAGAACGATCACCCAGAAACCACGGGCTTGGACAACGACACGACGTTGCTGCTCGACCTGGACGGCCTGGCCGTCGCGCGGGTGGAGCGGCTGGAGGACGGCACCCGCCGGGTACACCTGATCACCTCCGATGAGCAGGCACGGGCCCGCCCCGAGTGCGGCGTGGTCGCCACCCGGGTGAAGGGCCCCGCGACGACCCGGCCCCGCGATCTGCCGCACGGCGAGAGCGGGCTGGAGTTCCGCCGGCACAAACACCGCTGGTGGTGCTGCGAGCCCGGCCGCCCGCGGCGGGCCTTCACCGAGCAGATCCCGCAGCTACCGGCCGGCACACGGATCACCATGCGGCTACGCGCGTGATGCCGGATCACATGCCCTCGGTGAGTATCCGCAGCGTTCCAAGCAGTGCGGTGCGCTGCGCGTCGTCCAGGGGGGCGAAGAGGTCCTCAAGTACGCCGACCGACACCTGCCGGCCTTCGGCGAGTGCGGTGTGCCCCGCCTCGGTGAGGGTGTGCGCCACGCGTCGCCCGTGGCCTGCGGAGCGGACGATGAGTCCACGCTCCACCAGCCGGCTCGCCAGGGTGCCGAACGCCTGATCGCTCTGGAACGTCGCCACAGCGAGTTCATGCCCGGACGCCCCCGGCATCCGCTCGATCGCGCGCAGCGCATCCCACTGCACGAGGCTGACCCCGATCTCGCGCAGCGCGGCATCCATCGTGCGGTGGTTGCGGTACTGCGCCCGCTTGATCGCCAAGCCGAGAGCTTCCAGGTCGGTCGTCATGCTGATACTGTATCAACAAGTTTATATCAACATGCTTACTCACCGAGGAGTGTCATGCCCATCGCCCTGCCCGAGGACCTTCCCGTCATCCAGGCCGGCCCGCCCGCATCCCGCACCGCACTCGTCCTGCACGGCGGCGGCGGACCCCGGACCGTCGCGCCTGTCGTAGAGCACCTCGCTGCCACCCTGCACGCCATCGCGCCCACCCACCCCGGCTTCGACGGCACCACCCGCCCCGACACCCTCACCTCCATCGCCCAGCTCGCCACCGCCTACCTCACCCGCCTCCTCGAGCATGAAGAGCACGACGTCGTCCTGATCGGATCCTCGATCGGCGGATGGATCGCCCTCGAGATGGCAGTGCAGGCCGCCCACGACCAGCGCTACACCGGACTCATCGCAGCCGTCGTCGACATCGACGGCGTCGGAGCAGAAGTGGACGGCGAACCCATCGCAGACTTCTTCGCCCTCGACGCCCGCGCCCTCGCCGAAGCCGCCTGGCACAACCCCGAACGCGGATACACCGACCCGGCCCACCTCACCGATCAGCAGCGCGCCATCCAGCAGGCGAACGGGCGCACAATCGCCGCCCTCGCCGGCACCAGCATGAGCGACCCCACCCTGCTCAGCCAGCTCGGAACGGTGAACGTGCCGACACTGCTGGTGTGGGGCGAAAGCGACCGCATCGTCACACCCGCATACGGGCGCACCGTCGCCCACGCGATACCCGGCGCACAGTTCCTCGAGATCCCCAAAGCCGGGCACCTCCCCCACCTCGAAGCCCCCGACCCCACCTGGGCGGCCATCGACGCCTTCCTGGCACAGACCTGACAGCACTCCCCCAGGCCTGGGCCGACCTGCAGGATCCAGGCACTATCGTTCGTGTCCGGCCAGTGCGTGACCACCCATGCCCGGGTCCAACGCGAGGATCTCCCTCAGCCGATTGACATCGCCCCATCACCTCGACCCCGCCATCACTCCAGGCGCGAGCAACCAGCTGTGCGGCCAGCGTCGCGGACGGCGTCCATGAGCTGCCCAGCGACTCCTTTGCGCCGGTGCGCCTCGCGCACGTAGAGCTCCTTAAGGAAGATCGAGGTGTCGGCGCCGGCGGCGGGCCACAGAAAGCTGTAGGAGGCGAAGCCCAGGACGTCGCCGCTGTCGCGGGGGATGAGTGTCGTGGCGACGGGCTGCGGGCCGAAGAGCGCTGCGCGGATCTGTTCCGGATCAGCCGGAGCGTTGGTGCCGCGCGCCGAGCAGGGCGCCTCGCGGCCGCACGGAAACTGGCCGAGCAGACCCATGAGGGCTTTCAGCAGTACTACGACAACACACTCCCCGCCGCCCTCGCCTGCGCGGTCAACCTCGCCGCCGAGCGCGCGGCCGCCGGTGACGCAGAGACAGCGGCGGGGATCACGTCACACATTCATGCGCAGCTCGCACGAACTCTCGGCCCGGACCACCCCTACTCCCTGGTCTGTGCCCACAATCACAGCATCCACTTGCGACAGGACGGCCGACTCGAGGCAGCTTTGGCACTCGGCAGGTCGACCGCGGACGCGCTCGGGGCCGTGCTCGGCGGACAGCACCCCTACACCCTCAGCTCCGTGATGAGTCTGGCCAACACCGTCGGCGACACAGGCGACCACGTCCAGGCACGTCAGTTGGTCACCACAGCTCTGGAAGGCCTCACGAACCGCCACGGTCCGGATCACCCGGACGTTCTGACAGCCCGCGTCAACCTTGCCGTCACGCTCCGGGAACAGGCGCATACCAAAGAGGCTGACCAACTGCGTGACTCCGCTCTGGAAGGGCTCATCAACCACCTGGAGGGTGAACACCCCTGGATCTACGCCGTGCAGTCCTGGCGTCGCATCGACCGGGACCTGGAGATGTTCCCTGCCTGACCACCGGAGCTCCGCCGCCCGGTGCCACACGTCGCGCGCATAGGCCCGGCGGTCGGCGGCGACAACGCTGTGGTCCAAGGCGAATGGTGTGCTTGATCTGACGTCTTCGCAGGTAGCAGCGGTTGCGGAGACTGCCTAGGTCGGCCGACGAGCGGATGGACGTTTCCCCACGCCAGCTCTTGCCACTTATTGAGCTGCCGACCTCTTGAAACGGCAGATCTGGGACATGCGGTGGCGTTCCTGGGCGGCTCGACTGATCGACTGGGCAGTAGGCCACAGCAGTCCTGCCCGTGCATTGGACGCCGTGATCGGGAGGCATCTTGACCTTGACGTAGGGGCAACCCTTCATGCTTCCGGCAGGAGCTTCCTCGCAGTCGCCTGGAACTCCATGAAGGAGGCAGATGACTATGACGGCCCAATCAATCGCCGGTCCGGTGATTCGCGTGCAGGCTCTGGAGAAGTCGTACGGGAAGCTCGAAGTGCTGCGCGGTGTGGACTTCGAGGTGGCGCGGGGCAACATTTTCGCTCTGCTCGGCTCCAACGGGGCGGGCAAGACCACGACCGTGAGGATCCTCGCCACGCTCCTGAAAGCCGACGCAGGGACTGCCAGCATCCATGGCTTCGACGTCGCCACACAACCGGCGAATGTGCGGGAGTCCATCAGCCTCACCGGGCAGTTCGCGGCCGTCGACGAGATCCTCAGCGGCTGGGAGAACCTGGTACTCGTCGCCAGGCTGCGCCACCTCAAAGACCCGGGCGCTATCGCAGATGACCTGCTGAGGCGTTTTTCGCTGAGTGAAGCCGGCGCGCGGCGAGTGTCCACGTATTCGGGTGGGATGCGCCGCCGACTGGACATCGCGATGAGCCTCATCGGAACTCCGTCCGTGATCTTCCTGGACGAGCCAACGGCCGGACTCGACCCCGAGGCACGCATCGAGGTGTGGCAGGCCGTCAAGGAGCTCGCCGAGTACGGCACGACGGTGCTGCTCACCACGCAGTACCTGGAGGAGGCCGAGCAGCTCGCCAACCGGATCGCGATCCTCCACCAGGGCCGGATCATCGTGAACGGCACCCTTGCCGAGCTCAAGCAGCTCTTCCCGCCCGCCAAGGTCGAGTACGTCGAGAAGCAGCCGACTCTGGAGGAGATCTTCCTCGCGGTCATCGACAGCGGCGACAAGTGCGACGCCACCAGCACGACCACCGGGGGACAACGATGACCGCGTACTTCTTCAGCGACACCGCCGCACTCACGGGGCGGACCCTGCGCCACGTCACCCGCAGCATGGACACCATCATCACGACCGTCATCACGCCGGTCGCCATGATGCTGATGTTCGTCTACGTCTTCGGAGGCGCCATCGATACCGGGTCGGTCTCGTACCTGAACTACATGCTGCCCGGCATCCTGCTCATGACCATCGCATCAGGCATCTCCTACACCGCGTACCGGCTGTTCACCGACGTGAAGAGCGGAATCTTCGAGCGCTTCCAGTCCATGCCGATCGCACGCTCGGGTGTGCTGTGGGCCCACGTCGTCACCTCTCTGGTCGCCAATCTGATCGCGCTCGTGCTCGTCGTGGGCGTCGCAGTGCTCATGGGGTTCCGCTCCGGGGCAGGAGTGTCGGCATGGCTGGCGGTCGCCGGCATCCTGTTCTTGTTCACCCTGGCACTGACCTGGCTCGCCGTGATCCCCGGGCTCGCCGCGTCCTCTGTCGAAGGAGCGGGCGCGTTCGCCTACCCGCTCATCTTCCTGCCGTTCGTCAGTTCGGCGTTCGTGCCCACCAGGACGATGCCCGGCCCGGTGCGCTGGTTCGCGGACCATCAGCCGGTGACGTCGATCGTCAACACGATCCGCAACCTGTTCGCCCGGAAGCCGGTCGGCGACGACATCTGGACCGCCCTCGCCTGGTGCCTCGGCATCCTCGTCGTGGCGTACGTCTTCGCGATGGCCGCCTACCGCCGGAAGATCTCCTGAGGCAGGCTGGGATCCATGCTCACCATCAGCCAGCTTGCGGCGTACGCCGGGGTGACGGTACGGGCGGTACGCCACTACCACCGGATCGGGTTGCTGCCAGAACCCGAGCGCAACCGGTCCGGGTACCGGACCTATGACGCTGCCGCGGTCGTGCGACTGATCCGGATCCGCACCCTGGCTGATGCAGGCGTGCCGCTGGCGCGAGTGCAGGAACTCCTCGACGCCAGTCCGGAGGAGTTCGCCGGCGGAGTACAGGAGATTGACAAGACCCTGCGCGCCGAGATCCGGCGGCTGCAGGACACGCGCAGCCGACTCGCCAGGCTCGCCGCCGGAGAGCACCTGGCGCTCCCGCCGAGCGTTGTGGACTACCTCGACCGACTGCGAGGTCTCGGCGTTGACGAACGGTACATCGAGATGGAACGGGACGCCTGGATCATGATCGCCGCCCAGGTGCCGCACTCGATCGACTCCGTCATCGCCAAGAAGCACGAAGAGCTGAATGACCCCGACATGGTGATGCTCTACAGCCTTCTCAGCGGGGCCCTCGACTGGCCGACCGACGATCCTCGCATCGTCGAAGTCGCCGACATCATGGAGCGCTTGATGAATCGCGCCCTGGTGGCCGGCGAGACGGGTGCCGACGACGGCATCGACGACCAGTTCGTCGACCTACTGGACTCGACCATGGCCGAGTCCTCACCCCACGCCGCGCGGCTGTTGGCAATCCTGGAGGAGCGGGGCTGGAGCGGCTGGACCCGCATCGAGCGGGTGCCGGCCGACAGATTCAACACTCACAGGTGACATCGCTCAGCTCATGCCGCCCCGGGGCCGCCCGGCGGTTCCACGACCTGAACAGGCTGATCGACGGGCTGGACGACGGATTCCTCGTCAAGATCACCTGACGTCCGACCAGACATGCTGCGGGCCGGACGCGACAAGGCGTTCGGCCCGCACCTCTACACCTGTCGCCAGAATTGCGTGACGTACTGCTCCACTCCTTCGGGCACACCGCGCGCGGCGAGCTCAGCAACCTTGCGGCGTCCCGAACTCACCACGCGAACCCTCCATGTGCCCGGTCCGTCCGCCAACTCGATACTGCCGGGCGTCGGACCACCAGCCATGCCTCGAGCACGCAGTTTGCCCGATGAGCAGTGGATGCTCGCCTCGGCGGTCTCCTCCCACTCACCGGAAGGGACGGCTGGCTCCGCATCCCAGACCTCGACCGTCAGGCCGGCCGTATGTGTATGCCCAGCACTGGTGAAGTCCAGCCGCCCTGGACGGGCAGTGAGAAGGGCACCTCGTTCGAATCCGCCGGGGAAGAGAACAGGAACTTGCGTGTCATCCCAGTCTTGCAAGGCCCAGCCGCCGTAGTCGACCTCAACGGCCACCTCCTGCCGCCTGATCAAGTTCGGCACGTCAACTCCTCACCTCGGACGAACGCCACCCGCGGTCCAACAGCGCGGTGCCAACATGAGTGCCGATCTTCCGTCTCTAGCGCGTGCCTCTTTGATGGGTTGGCCAGTTGTTCTGACGCATCCGTCCGATTAGTGATCACTGAGCTTCTTCGAGTTGGTCACCGATCAGGTGACGGTCCATGACGCGCGACGAGTGAGGCCCCGGGCTGTTGATCGAGATGTCTGACGTCTCAACCACACTGTTCGGGGGCCTCGTTAGTCATCTACCCTGCCGCACTCGACCTGCCCCATGCGCTTGTGGAGTAGATGACCATGCCCGTCGTCACCCGCGAGGGCGACCGGCGCTGCAAGCTCTGCCCGTCCTAGCCTGCGATGGCGGCACTGGTCACCGGCCGGTCAGCCCTCAGAGGCTCAGCCGGGGCGGTCCTCTTGAGCGGCTACGTCCCCTCAGCGCTCCTGCGCCGACGACGGCCCTGACCACAAGGCCCGACCACGGCCGCGGCCCGGCCCGACCACAGACCAGACCAGACCACGCAGGTGACAGGCCTGCGCGGCCGGCGACGACAACCCGAACTGCCCCTTCCGCTCCCCCGCGCTCAGGTCCCGGCGCAATCGCGTCAGGACCTGAGCCTTCGCGTACGAGATGAGTACCTTCAGCACATGCGATTCCGCTGGGACTGGCTTCGTTCAGTGCTGCTGGCGCCCTACGTGCCCACCATCGGACCGGTCCATCCGTCCGTCCTGACCGAGGACCTGTTCACGGACACCCTGATCGCAGCCTCCACCGAGCGCCGGTTCCTGCGCTACGACAAGGACATCCGCTGGTCCCACAGCAAGGACGAGACCGTCCTAGTCCCAGACATCGCCCACCGACCCGGCGAGACGCTCATTCCCACGCTGTCCCGACGCGGCGCCGGCATGGTCAAGGTCCACCTCTACGGCACCGAGCCCGCCAGCGTGCTCGCGGCGACCGAACTGGCCCACAAGCTAGCCGCCGAACACGGGGCGGCCACGGCACGGATCGTGCGCTTCCTCGGTCCGGAAGCCGCGGACGGGCGCGGTACCCGCATCCAGCTCCAGGACTTCACGACAGCCCTCTGCCCAGCTCCTGACGGCCCGGTCCGTGTGCTCCATGAGTGGCCGGCCGGCGTACGAGACACCTTCGCCGGCTTCGCCGAACGGATGGCCGCCGACGGCTTCGCCTTCCTCCACCAGCAGATGCAGGCAGGAACCGTCGGGCCCGTTCTGACAGCCGTCATGAAGGGCCGAGTGGCCGGCGCCATCGGCCCTATGGAGATCCGACCCGACGCGATCGGCGTCCCCCAGCTGATGCCGCAGTACTTCGGCGTCCTTCCCGAGCACCGCGGCAAGGGACTGGGACGCCTGCTGTGGCGCGCCGCCATGCACTGGGGACAGACCAACGGCGCCGCCTACCAGCTCCTCCAGACCGAAGTCGGAGGCGCCTCAGATCCCCTCTGCCGGTCCGAAGGACTGACCTCGCTCGGCTTCACGTACTGGCAGGCCGTCTGATAGTCAGCGAATCAGGTCACTACGATTCTGATCATGTGGATGGAGACGGCCCTGCAGGCTTTTCCTGGCGTCGGCTTCCGAGAGTCAGCTCATACCTCCGAACTCGCCGAGGCCGAGCGACGGCTTGGCCGTGAGATTCCTCTAGATGATCGATTCCCAGGGATCGGTGCCGATGTTCACGCCCCGGCACTCCTGCTGCCCCTCTCGACCGGGATCGTGTGCATACGCGGACCCGTGGACGCCGCGGTGGGCCTATCACATTGAGTGGTGTGCATCGTGAGATCGCAGGTCACTGGTCTGGTGTGAGTGACGATTCGGAGACTCGTGCCGGTCGGCGGCTGATGTCTATGCCGTAGATCATCGGGCAGGTCCGGTTCCGACGGTCTGCCGGGTGCGGCTGCACCCGTGGCCGACCCCCGCCTACGATCCATCGGCAGGTCGGCACGCCACGAGATCGCGGGAGGGGCCGGGATGCAGGAGCGGCAGTGGATCACCACTCGTCGGAGCGAACTGGACGCCCTCGCCGAGGAGTTGACCAAGCAGCTTCAGGAGGTCCAGGTCGAGCGGAACGAATTGGCGATCACGGAACGGGTGTTGAACCGCCTGGCCGAGCAGGCCCAGGCCGACGCCGAGGCTGCCGCTCCGGTATCGGCGAAGGTGGCCGGGCGGGCAGTCCTGCTCATCCCGCACCGCAGCGACGCGGCCGATGAGGGCAAGCTGCCCGGCGACTACCGCCAGCAGGATCATGGCGATGGTGCGGGAGGCCGACGGCCCGGTGCAGGTCAGGGCGGTCGGCGAGCGGCTGGGCCTGGACGTCTCGGTGCGCGGCAAGCTGGAGCCGCTGCGGGCGAAGATGACCAAGCTCGCCGATCGCGGCTGGCTGCACAAACGCCCTGACGGGCGGTTCACCGCACGTCCATAGTCGGACTTGAGGCGCAACTGGCGGGCCCACGGCGGCAGTTGCGTTAGGTGTGAAGAAAAAAACCGGTCTCACCGAGGGCCCTGACGGTCTTGTCTACACCGCCCGCCTGCCCCTGTCGAGCGCCACCCTGAGCTATCTCGCCGACCTGATACGCGGCCACCTGAAGAAGATCGGCTCGCGGTGGCGGGCCCTGCCCGTCGGAAAGATCGCGGGGATCGTGCTGGCGGTCCTGCGCTGTGACCAACGGCCCGGCGATCTGGCCGGCGGGAACGGGATGCACCGCACCACCGTCACCCGCTGGGTGCGGGAAGTCGTCGGTCTGCTGGCTGCCTGCGCCCCGCGTCTGGACCGCGCGCTGAGGAAGATCGCCCGAAAGGGTGGCGGGGTGGTGCTGCTGGACGGCTCTTTGATACGCACCTGGCGGCACACCGGGACCGAGAACCGGAAGAACTATTCGGGCAAGAACAAATGCCACAGCCTGCTCGTAATCGCTCTCACCGACGACCGCGGCCGACTGGTATGGGTCTCCGCGGTGCGGCCCGGACGCGCCTCGGAGATCACCGCCTGCCGACACGACAAACTCACCGCTCACCTGCGGGCGGCCGGTCTCGGCGCGATCGCCGACCTGGGGTTCGTCGGACTCGACGATGCCGGTCCGAACGCCGACCCGGCGGTGATCAACGGCTACAAGGCCGCCCGCAACCGGTCCCTGACCCGTGGTCAGAAGCTGTCCAACAAGGCACTGGCCGCGGTCCGGGCCCCGGTCGAGCACAGCTTCGCCCATCTCAAGAACTAGCGTGTCCTCGGCAAGGTCCGCACGGATCCCAGGTGGGCGAATGCGCTCGTGCGGGCCCTGCTGGTCCTGACGAACCGGGAAGTCGCCCGCTGACGGACGACCTTGTCGGTGGACTCCCGCCCCAAACCTGCCCGAACCTCCCGACGCCTACGCACACCAGGCCATCTGACGAGCCCACTGAGGCTGGTGGCGCGGGCGGAAAATGAGCGACAATCGCATGGTGCAGCAGCGGCTCGGTTGGGTGGTGTCCTCCGGTGGTGTCAAAGTAGCGTGCGCCTCGGTCGGCGCGGGTCGGCCATTGGTCTACGTGATGGGTTGGCTATCGCACCTGCAGCTGAGTTGGGAGCTGCCGGCCGAGCGGGCGCTTTACGAGGAGCTGGCTCGGGGTTGCCGGCTTGTGCGCTATGACCGTTCCGGATGCGGGTTGTCGCCGGCCGTGGATCGCCCGGCGTCGTTGACTTTCGAGCTGGAGCATCTGGCGGCGATCGCGTCATGGCTGGGTGAACCGTTCGATCTGATAGGCACGTCGATGGGGGCTCCGGTGGCCGTGGCGTGGGCGGCGGCTCATCCCGGCACCGTTCGGCGCCTGGTGCTGTACGGCGGCTGGGTACGCGGCGCCGACCTGTCCGCGCCAGGTGTTCGTGATCATGTGCTCGGGCTGGTCGAGTCGCACTGGGGGCTGGGATCGGACGTGTTGACCGACATTTTCGCCCCTGACCTCGATCCCACGACGCGGGCGGAGTTCGGCCGCTACCAGCGCGCCTGCTCGAACGCCGCGACCGCCCGGGCGCTGCTCGCGTTGAGCTACGAGATCGACGTCACCGACCGCCTCGGCCAGGTGCAGGCGCCGACGCTGGTGGTGCATCGCACCGGCGACCGCGCGGCACCCGTCGCGCAGGCCGAAGCCCTCGCCGCCGGCATCAACGGTGCCCAGCTGGTGCGGCTGCAGGGCCGATCGCACCTGCCGTACGCGGGTGACCGCGACGAGCTGGTGCGCGTCGTCCGCCGCTTCCTCGGACTGTCCGTCCCCCGGCGCCGTACCGACGGGTTGACGGCGCGCCAGCACGAGGTGGCTGACCTGGTGAGCCAGGGGTGCTCGAACCGCGAGATCGCGACGCGCCTGGGAATCGATGAGCGCTCGGCCGAGGGGCACATCGAACGGATCCTTCTGCGGCTGAGGTTCCGGTCCCGCGCCCAGATCGCCGCGTGGTACAGCGCACGACGCGATCAAGCCTGAGTCCACAGTGGGGTATTTCCACGCCTGACGGGCCGACCCGATCGGCGCAGAGTTCCTGGTGACCGACAGCGCGAGCACAAGTCGCTGCCGGGTGTGGCCGATGTGCACATTCATCACTCGGTCGGCCGAGGACCAGTCAGATCCAAAGGAGCTTGGGAGACATGAAGATCAGAAGGAGATTAGGTGCGCTCAGCGTCGTGCTGGCCATGGCCGGCGTCAGCCTGATCGCTGCGTCAGCCGGCCTGAGCGCGCAGTCTGGGCCACTGTCCAGCGCCGCGAGTGACGGTTCATCCACGGTCACCAACTCGAGTTCGCCCTCGTTCGCGGGCTGGGCAGCAGGCCACCCCAATATCGCCGCCGGGCTCCACAAGATGTCCTACCAGCCCTTCCACCGCCCGCTGGATCTCCTCGGCCTGGCCTGACCAGCAACGATCCAAGACCGTCAGACTTTGCAACAACCTTGGCCTCGGCGGCCGTCTAGCTGATTCACAGCATGAGCACCGCAAGGCAGCGGCGCGGCCGACCCGGGCGCCACCGACCACTGATCTCGTCGTTCCGACGACGAGATCTTCCAGAGGAGAGACTATGACCAGGTATCTCAGAGCCGCGACGGCTCTCGGCGCCATCAGCCTGTTCGGCCTCGGCGTCACCGCGGCACCCGCGTCTGCTGCCGGGTTCGGGCCGATCAAGCACTCCGTCACGGGCAAGTGCATCGACGTCAAGGGCGGCTCGACGCAGGTACACGCGTTGATCCTGCAGTGGGGCTGCCACGGCGGCAGCAACCAGGCATGGCTCAAGGTCCCGGTGAGCGGCGGCTTCCAGTTACTCAACCAGAACAGCGGGCTGTGCCTCGACATCAGCAGCAACACGGCCCAGGTACCGAACGGGACCGGGCTCCAGCTCTTTGGTTGTGACATTGCAGCCGTCTGGCAGCTCAAGGACCCGTTCGGGAACGCAGGGCAGCTCCAGCACGTGGCCAGCGGCAAGTGCATCGACCTCGACTCGGGGAGCGCCGCCGACGGGGCCAGGATCCAGATGTGGGACTGCTTCACGAACAACACGAACCAGATCTGGACGATGCCCGCCTGAAACACCCCAGGCCAGGCGCCCGGCGCCAATGACTGTTCCAGCAGACCGGACTGCGAGTGGGAAACCGGGCCCCACTAGCTAGATTCCAAGGGATCGGCTGCGCGCATAAGGGGAGGGAGCCCAACCTCAGTGTGTGAAGACAGAGTTGGACTCCCTCGCCACCGCACTCGATGTGAAGACCGACGACTGCTGACGGAATGACCGCATCTGGCGCCCTGGCGTCCGGCGGTCGGGATCGCTCCGCAACTGACCGATGCCGAGCTGGTCACGCTCGCCATGGTGCAGGCCATGCTGGGCTTCACCTCCGAGGCCAGGTGACTGCGCCACGCCCGCTCCCACCTGCGGCATCTCTTCCCCTACCTGCCGAAGCAGCCCGGCTACAACAAGCGCCTGCGCAAGGCCGCCGAGCTGCTGCGGCGGGTAACCCGTCTGCTGGCCACCGACACTTCCGTATGGAGCGACGACGTGTGGATCGTGGATTCCACGCCGGTGGAGTGCGGACGCTCCCGCGAGACCGTCAAACGCTCCGACCTGGCCGGATGGGCCGCGTACGGGTACTGGGCCAGCCACAGCCGCTTCTTCTGGGGCCTGCGCCTGCACCTGGTGTGCACCCTGCAGGGCCTGCCGATCGCCTTCGCCCTGACCGGGGCCAAAGCCGACGAACGCGAGACCCTGCTGGACCTGCTCGCCGCCGAACCGCACCTCGTCGCCGCCCGGCCCGGACAGACGCTGATCGGCGACAAGAACTACTTCGGCCGCGACTTCGAGCACCAGTTGGCCGAGCAGGACATCCGGCTGCTGCGGCCGGCCCGCAAGGGCGAGCCGGAACGCCCCGGGGCCCCGCTGTTCAAGCCGTTGCGGCAGGTCGGCCAGCTCGTCCTGCGCTCACTGACCGCCTACGACCACTTCTGACCTTGCTGGCGTGATGTCGTGGGGGTCGACAAGCTGTGGCTGTCGCGGTAGGTCGGTGGCATGAGGTATCCGCAGGGGGGCGGGCTGACCGCGGAACGACGGATGTTTCGCGAGCACATCCGGATGCAGGCAGCCGAGTTGTTCGCTCTGGGACGCGACAACGCCGATATCGCCAAGCAGTTACGTGTCAGCGTGCGGTCGATGCAGCGGTGGCATCAGGCATGGGAGCGCGGCGGAAGGCCAGCCCTGGAGTCGAAGGGGCAGGCGTCCAGGCCCGGTTGCGTCCAAGGAGATGGTGTACGGGTTCGACCTTGTCGGTGTACTGGCTCATCTGCAGAGCGAAGTGCAGGCTCAAATGCAGAGGTGTGTACGAAGTTTTGGCCGGGTCGAGGGCGTCAGCCCTCGACCCGGCCGTGTGGGGTGAAGCCGCGGGTTCAGGCGGTCGCTGCGTCGCCGCCGTCAATCGCGAAGAGCTTGTTGCGGAGCCGGTAGCTGTTGCCGTTGATCGAAACGACTTCGCAGTGGTGGAGCAGGCGGTCAAGGATCGCGGTGGCCAGAACCTCGTCGCCGAAGACCTGACCCCACTCACCGAAGGTCTTGTTCGAGGTGAGAATGATCGAGCTCTTTTCGTAGCGTTTCGAGATCAGCTGGAAGACGAGGTTGGCCTCGTCACGGTCGAGCGGAAGGTAGCCGACCTCGTCGACCACGAGGACGTCGGGCCGCTGATAGAGCCGCATCTTGGCTGGCAGACGGCCGATGGAGTCGGCCTCTTTGAGCTGGCGGACCATGTCGTCAAGGCTGGTGAAGTAGACAGTGAAGCCCGCCCGGCAGGCCGCGACGGCCAGGCCGACGGCGATATGGGTCTTGCCGACACCCGGCGGTCCGAGCAGGGCGACGTTGGTCTTCGGCTCGATGAACGACAAGGTGGCCAGGTCCCGGATCTTGCGGGGGTCGAGGTCGGACTGGAAGGAGAAGTCGTACTCGTCCCGGGTCCTGTGGTGCGGCAGACGGGACAGCCGAAGCGCGGTGTGGAATCTGCGGTCGTCACGGATGGCGAGCTCTTCGGACAGGGCCAGGTCCAGGAAGTCGAGGTAGCCCATCTTGCCGGCGTCCGCCCGCTGGATCAGATGCTCCAGGCTGGTGGCGGTGTGGGGCAGGCCGAGCTTGGTGGCGGTGGACCGCAGTCGGGCGGTGCCAACGCCCTCACGGAGTGGCGGGCCAACGTCGAGCACCGCGCGGCGCAAAACCGCGGGCGAGCCCAGTGGTACCAGAACTACACGCTGCACGTGGCGAAAGTGGAACGGAGCAACGGGTTCGCGCGAGCGCAGGTCCCGCAGAGCCCGACAGCGTGCTGTTCGGGCACGTTGGTGACAGTGCAAGGGGCTTGCATGGGTGAGGGCCTTCTGGTTTCGGTGGGGATTGCGACACCGTCCGCCGAGTGCAAGAGGCCCTCATGTGTCACCGTAACGCCCCGCTGACGCCGACCGGCAGGCTGGCTGCTGCGTCGGGCAGCCGAACGCTTCCAGGTCAGTCACAGCACCGCCAAGCGGTGGGCCGACCGCTACCGGCTGCAGGGCTGGGCCGGCATGTACGACCGCTCCAGCCGCCCGCATCACTCCCCCCGCAAGACCCCGGCCACCTCGAGGAACAGGTGCTACGGCCGCGCCGGGAGCACCGCATCGGACCGCAGCGGATCGCAGCGCGGACCCACATCGCCCCGTCGACGGTCCACCGCATCCTCACCGCCCACCACCTGCCGCCCCTGACCTCCCTGGACCGGGCCACAGGACAGCCCCGAGCGCCGCTACGAACGCTCCCGGCTCGGTGAACTGGTGCACGTGGACGTCAAGAAGCTCGGCCGCATCCCCGACGGCGGCGGCCACAGAATGCTGGGCCGGGCCGTCGGCCGCAAGAACCGCCGCCAGACCGGACTGGCCTATCTGCACACGGACGGCGTTGGACGACTGCTTCGATGCCGTGGGCTGCGAACCAGGCGGTGGCCCGTCGCAGAAAGGCGGCGCAGGTCGCCGCCTTCTCGTCGGGGAGGTCTTCGGTGTAGGCAAGCAGGGACCTGGTGCGACACCTGCCATGACCTGGGCATCCGCCCCCGCTGGATTCGGCCCTGGCGGCCGCAGACCAACGGCAAGGTCGAACGCTTCCACCGCACCCTGCTCGACGAATGGACCTACCAGCGGACCACACCTCGGACGCCGAACGCCAGGCAGCGTTTGACGACTGGCTCGACTGGTACAGCTACCACCTGCTCCACACCGGAATCAGCGGCCAAACCCCAGCCAGCCGCGTCACCAACGTGACCGAACAGCACACCTAGGTGCCCGCCGGTCACCGCCTGGCGGCGTTAAGGCGCACTGCTTGTGCCGCGGTCGCCAGTTCGGCCAGCGCCAGGGGGTCTTGAAGGGAGCGTCCGGTCAGCTCGCGGATCCGGTTGAGCCGGTAGCGCACCGTGTGGGTTGGCAATGCAAGAAGCGCGAAGTCATGCCGCTTCCTTCGGAGGCAGCCCGCGGGCCAAGTCGACGCGTTGGGAGGGCTCTTGGAGGATCCGCGGCAGCGGCTCCGTTGGTGCCCCGTATCCCCAGGCCGCGTGGGCGTAGCGCAGTCCGGCCCGCTGCGCCGCCTCCTGGACGTCCATGGCGGGCAGGCGGGCACCGCCGGTGCCGTCGATGACGGTCACGTTCTTGATGATCACGGTCGGTTCCCTTCGATGGTGCTGATCAAGGACTGTGCTCGTTGGCGGACAACAGAGGTCAGGTGCGCCGTGGGAAGAGGCACAGGGCGTTGCCATGTTCGACGGCGTCGAGATCGCTGCCGTTGAGGTGGGCGATGCCGCGCTCGCCGCGCCCCAGGCACACCACGCCTTCGACGGGCACCCGGCCCTCTTCGCACCGGCCATGCGCGACCGCGGTTTCCTCCGACGGCGCCGGGCGGCAGAGCGGGTGCGGCCCGTGGCTGCACCAGGCCGAGCGACTCGGAGTGCCTGAGCTTGCGGGCCCTGACCCGGGGCCGTCGCACGACCGCACCGATCAACACTGGCAACCGCTCGTCCGGTCCGGCGTTGCCGAGGGGCCGCGACGCGCTTCGCCACCTCGATCGCGGAGGCTCGGTCATGGTGGGGGCCCGGTGCGAGCGCCGAGGCCACCGCCCACACCGCTACAGCAGTTTGTCGAGGGTGATGGGGAGCTTGCGTATCCGGATGCCGGTGGCGTTGAAGACGGCGTTGCCGACAGCGGCGGCCGAGCCGACCGTGCCGATCTCCCCGAGGCCGCGGGCGCCGAGGCTTCGGGTCCCGACCTCCCCGCCGTCTTCGCCGAGCGGCCCGGTGAGGTGCGGGTCGGGCCGGTCGAGGAGGTGCACGTCGATGTCGGGGATGTCGGCGTTCACGGGTACCAGGTAGTCGGCGAGCGTGCTGGCGGCCAGCCGCCCCGTGTCGCGTTCGAGGTGGTTCTCCTCCAGCAGGGCGCCCGAGATGCCGAAGATGACCCCGCCGACGATCTGACTCCGGGCGGCCCGGGCGTTGATGATGCGCCCGGCATCCACGACGGTGGTGAACCGGGTGACGCGGATCTCCCGGGTGAACCGGTTGACCCGCACCTCGCAGAAGTGGGCGCCGAAGGTATGGAACGTGTACCCGGAGGGAGCGCCTGCCGGCTCGGAGGCAGTGGCGTCCACGCCGCGCGACCCGAGGGCCCTGAGCAGTTTGCCGAAGGTCATCGAGCGACCGTTCCCGTGCAGGCGGCCCTGCTTGTAGCGCAGGTCCTTGGCGTTCGCCCCGTGCCACGGCGAGCCGGAATGGGTCACCGCGAGCTGCTTGAGCGCGTCGATGGTGTCGCGGGCGGCCGCCACGACCGCCGGGACCGTGCTGTGTGTGGCGCCGGAGCCCACAGCGGGTGCGCCCGGGGGCAGCGCCGAGTCACCGATCTCGGGGGTCACCCGCTCAAGCGGGAGCCCCAGGGCGTCGGCGCCGGCGACCGCCACCATCGTCCACGCGCCAGTGCCCAGGTCCGAGGTCCCGGTCGACACCACCGCGGTGTCATCGTCGAGCAGCCGGATCCTGACGCTCGCGGCCTGGCGGGCCGCCGGGTAGGCAGCGCTGGACATTCCGGTGCCGAACAGCCACTCCCCGTCCACGCGCGCGCGGGGCCTGGCGCTGCGGGCCGACCAGCCGAAGCGTCGTGCGCCGTCGCGGTAGCACTCGTCGAGGTGCTTGCTCGACCACGGCCGGCCCGTGGAGGGGCTGACGGTGGCGTAGTTGCGCAGTCGCAGCTCGACGGGGTCGACACCGGTGGCGACGGCCAGTTCGTCCATCGCCGTCTCCAGGGCGAACGCCCCGGGGGCCTCGTCGGGCGCCCGCATCGCCCAGCTGCCCGGCATGTCGAGGATGACCCACTGCGGTTTGATGCGCAGGTTGGGCGTGTTGTAGAGCGTGTCCGAGGTGGACTCGCCCGGGAGCATGTTCCAGCCACCGGCAGCCGGCCTCTCGGCTACGCTCTCGTGGCTGATGGCGCTGAGGACTCCGTTGCGCGAGGCACCCAGCCTGACCCTCTGGGTGAGGTGCGGGCGGTGGCCGACCAGGGTGAACATCTGCTCCCTGGTGAGGGCGAGCTTGACGGGACGGCCGAGCTCCCGGGCCGCCGCTGCGGCGAGCGGGGCCTCGCTCCACACGATGACCCGGGCCCCGAAACCGCCGCCGACGTACCTCCCGATCAGCCGGACCTGCTGCGGGAGGACGCCGAGCCGTTGGCCCAGCAGGATCGTGAACGGCGTCGGCATCTGGGCGCCGGCGTGGACGGTCACCCGGTCACCGTCCCATTCGGCGAGGACGGTGTGGGGTTCCATCGCGGCGTGGTGCTGCACCGGCTGCTCGAAGTCGGCCTCCACGACGACTTCGCTGGCGGCGAGCGCCTCGTCGATCGACGCGACGCCGGGGGCGAGGACCGTGACGCTGCTCAGTTCCCCGCTGGACGTGGGGCCGGACGGCTCGCGAGGTCCGTCAGCGAGGGAGGCACGCGGTGGCTGCGCGTCGTAGGCGACAGTGATCAGCGCCGCGGCGTCCCGCGCCTGCTCGACGCTCTCGGCGACGACCACGGCGATGATCTGGCCGTAGTAGCGAACGGTCGTGTCCTGCAGGGGGATGTAGTTCTCGCCGAAGAAACTGAACTCGGGTGCGAGTGGGTAAAGCCTCAGGCGCCCGTCCCCCGCGGCGTACACGCGCAGGACTCCGGGAGCGGCCAGCGCGGCGGCGGTGTCGATGGAGCGGATCGTGCCTCGCGCGACCGTGCTGGTGACGACGTGGGCGTAGGACATGTTGGTGGCCGGGTAGTCACCGGAGTACCGTGCGGCTCCGGTGACCTTCAATCGGCCGTCGACGCGGGCGACTTCACGCCCGACTGGAGAGACGGTCATCTTGACTCCTGACTGGTGGGCACGGCACCCGCCGGCGGGACGCCGGGGCGGTGGATGGGCACCCCGGTGTGCAGGGCTGCTCCGGTGCCGCCGTGCCGGTGGGCGACGATCTCGGCCGCGATCGACAGCGCGGTCTCCTGGGGGGTGCGAGCGCCGAGGTCGAGTCCGATCGGTGAACGCAACCGGTCGAGTTCGGGGTCGGTGAGGCCGGCCTCGCGCAGCCGCGTGAGACGCTCCTCGTGGGTGCGGCGCGACCCCATGGCCCCGACGTAGGCCACCGGCAGTCGCAGTGCGGCGGTGAGCAGTGGCACGTCGAACTTGGGGTCGTGGGTGAGCACGCAGACGACCGTCCGGCCGTCGAGGCGCTGTGACTCCAGGTAGCGGTGCGGCCAGTCGACCACGACCTTGTCGGCGTGCGGGAACCTGGCCGGCGTGGCGAACGTGGCCCGCGCGTCGCAGACGGTCACCCGATAGCCCAGGAAGGTGCCGAGTTGGGCCAGCGCCGCCGCGTGGTCGATGGCGCCAAAAGCGAGCATCCGCGGTGCGGAGGCGTTGCTCTCCACCAGCAGGGTCATCGGCTCCTGGCAGTAGCTGTCGGCCACGCCGAGCTCGATGGTGCCGGTCCGCCCGGCATGCAGGGCGGCGGTCGCGTGGGCGGCGGCCACTCGGTCGCGTCGTTCGTCGCCGAGTGTGCCCTCGTGGGGCTGCTCGGGGCGCACGACGATCGCCTTCCCGAGGTGGGCGTCCGGCCCACGGACTATCGTGGCCACGGCGACCGGCTTGTCCTGCGCCGCGTCGGTGAACGCCTGCCCGAGGTGCGGCTCGGCGTCGGGACCGTGGTGGCGCAGTAGGAGCTCGATGGTGCCGCCGCAGGTGAGGCCGACGCCGAGCGCGTCGGCATCGGTGTAGCCGAACCGCACCAGCCTCGGCCGGTGGTCCCCGGCCAGCATCTCCTGGCAGGCCTCGTGGACGGCGGCGTCGACGCAGCCTCCGGACACGTTGCCGAGCACGGCGCCGCCCGCGTCCACGACGAGTGACGCACCGGGCTGGCGGGGGGCGCTGCCGACCACGTTCGTGACAGTGGCGGCCACGAACGGGGTTCGGCCGCGGACGCGTTCGAGGAGCTCAGCAGCGAGTTCAAGCATGACCGCCCCCTCCCCAGGTCGTGAGGCGCACGGCCGTGTCGGGCCGGCCGGTCAACGCTGCTCCTCCAGGGCGGTGAGCGCCCGGACCAGCGTGCGTCGCAGCAGCGCGGGCTTGAACGCGTTGTGCTCCAACGTCTTGGAGCCGGACGCGGCGTGACGGACCGCCGCCTCGTAGGTGGCTTCGGTGGCGCGGTGGCCGGTCAGGGCTCGTTCGACGGCGGGCAGGCGCCACGGCCTGGTGCCCATTCCGCCGACGGCGATCCTGGCCTTCGTGATGGTGTCGCCGCGCATCTCGAGGGCGACGGCCGCCGAGGCGAGGGCGAACTCGTAGGACTGCCGGTCGCGGATCTTCAGGTAGGTCGAGTGCGCCGCCCACGCCGAGCGGGGGACGGTGATGCCGGTGATCAGCTCGCCGGGGCGCAGCACGTTCTCGACGTGCGGAGTGGTGCCGGGGAGGGTGTAGAACCCGTCGAGCGGCACGGTCCGGGTGCCCCGCGCGGAGGCCAGGTGCACGTCGGTGCCGAGCACCACCAGGGCGACGGCCAGATCGCTGGGGTGCGTGGCGGCGCAGTCGTCGCTGGTACCGAGGATGGCGTGGCCACGGTTCCATCCGGTCAGTGCGGAGCAGCCGCTGCCGGGCTCCCGCTTGTTGCAGGCGGTTGCGACGTCGCGGAAGTAGCCGCACCGGGTGCGCTGCAGCAGGTTCCCCCCGATGCTCGCCATGTTGCGCAGTTGCGCCGAGGCGCTGAGCTCAAGCGCCCGAGCGATCACCGGATAGTGCCGGCGTACGGTGGGGTTGGCTGCGACGTCACTCATCCGCTCCAACGCGCCCACGTGCAGCCCCCTGCGGTCGAGGGTGACGCCGCGCAGCGGAAGCCCGTTGATGTCCACCACGTGGGCCGGGGCCATCACGTCGAGCTTCATCAGGTCGACCAGGGTGGTGCCGCCCGCGAGGAACGCGGTGTGCGCCCCGGCGCGCGAGTGGGCTTCGCGAACGGATCGCGCCTGGGTGAAGGTGTAGGCCCGCATCAGCGCATCGCCTCCTGGCCGTCCCGTACGGCGTCGACGATGAACGGATAGGCGCTGCACCGGCAGATGTTGCCGGACATGCGTTCGCGGATCTCGTCGTCGGTGCGCGCGGGGCCCTCGTCGACCATGGCGACGGCCGACATGATCTGCCCGGGAGTGCAGAAACCGCACTGGAAGCCGTCGTGGTCGATGAAGGCCTGCTGCATCGGGTGCAGTTGCTCCCCGTCGGCGAGGCCCTCGATCGTGGTGACCTCACGGCCGTTGGTCGTGGCCGCCAGCGTCAGGCACGACAGCACGCGCCGGCCGTCGACATGCACGGTGCACGCCCCGCACTGGCCGCGGTCGCAGCCCTTCTTCGTCCCGGTGAGCTCCAACTTCTCGCGGAGCGTGTCGAGCAGCGTGCCCCGCGGGTCGACTCGCATCGCGTGCCGGTCACCGTTGACCGTGACCCGTACTGTCACAAGTCCTTCACCCTCCGCGGCCGTCGAGGCGTCCGCCACAGTCGCCATCAGCGGTGCCGCGGCTGCTGCGGCGACGGCACCGGCTCCCAGGAACCCTCGCCGGGACACGCCCGATCGCCCCTGGCCCGCGTCATTGTCTGGATTCATACATTTCTCCTGGTTGTGCGCCGGGGAAGGCACCTCGACGGTCGGCGAACTTCAGCACGACCGAGCGTTTGAGGTGCTACTCCCAGGTTGACCAAGCAGGTCGACGGCAGCCAGGACCCGCCGATCCGAGGCTGGGCAATCCGAGGCTGGGCGATCCGGGCCTACCTCGACCCGGCCGGCCGGAACTCCGACACCCACGACGCCGCGCTCACCGAGCCGCGAGGTGCGGTCGTGGGTGTCAGCGGAGTGACTGCGGCCCGATGACGGACAGCAGTTGCAGTTTCTCGTAGCTCTCGCTGCCCGGGACGGCTGTGTGGACGAGCAGGGATTGAGCTTGGCCCGGAACTACGCGTGCCTGGAACGGGAGTGTGGCCCCGGCCGTCGAAGAGGCTGAGGAACCGGGTATCGGGTTCACTCTCCCGACCGAGGCTCTTCCTGCTCCTTGGCCAGCCGTGCAAGCCAGTTGGCCGTACGGCGGGTCTCAGGATGATCTTCACCCAGCACCCGCCGCCGCGCCTGCAGCGTCTCCTCACCCGGCACACGCGCCACCCCCACCCGACCCACCAACGCCAGATAGGCGGCCAGGTTGTACGCCGTACGCAAGGGGTCGGGATGGTCCTCACCCAACACCCGCCGCTGAAGGGCCAGCGTCTCCTCACCCAACGCCAGCGCCTCCTCCACCCAACCCACCGCCGCCAGACGGACCGCCAGGTTGGACGCCGCGGTCGGGGTGTCGGGGTGGTCTTCACCCAGGAGTCGACGGCACCGCTCGAGGGCGTCCGCGTCCAGGGCGCGTGCCCGCTCGTGATCCTGGGTGTCGTAGTAAGCGCGGGCGAGGGAGATGGCGGTCCGCAGGGTGCCTTCGTGGTCCGGGCGGGCCCAGCTGCCGGGACCAGGTGTCGTACACCTCTTCCAGGAACTCTCGGGCGGGGCGGGCCTGGCCGCGGTCCATCAAATACCAGCAGGCGTCGCGCGCCACATTCCGCCCCTCCTCCGTGGTGATCGAGGCGGGGTCGACGGCGAGGAGGTGGGGCAGCAGTTGCCGCCAGCCGGGCCACGACGCAGGCTGCGCGACGTCGCCGGGGTGGGCCGCGGCCAGGAGTGTTTCGGCGTCCTGGGCTGCCTGCCGGTGTTGGTCGGGGGTGAGCTGGTCGGCCAGCACGGTCTGGGTCAGCCGGTGCAGCTGCACACTGCCGTCCTGTACCCGGGCCAGACTGTGCCGACCGATCGCCCGCAACACGGGGCCCGCCGCCAGACGAGATGCCAGGGCCTGCGCCAACGGTGCGGAGGCCTCGCCGGGCATACAGCCGCCGCACACGGTGACGGGAAAGGGCTCAGGGGCCAGCAGCGCCAGCGCCGACAACAGCGCCAGTGCGCCCGGCTGCTCGGCCGCCAGACGGGAGGTGGTCAGACGGACCTTCGCGGCCAGCGACACTGGATACCCGGCCGGTCGGCCCTCGGCCAGCACCGCTGTCTGCGCTGCGGTGTCCCGCGACCGCCGAAGATGATCGACCCCGATGTCGACCAGGGCAAAGACCCCGACGACCAAGGTGAAGGAAGAGGAGAAGATCCGCGCGCTGCGTGACGCGGGGCCGGCGGGGTGAACAGCGTCGACTGGCTGATGGTGCCCGCGGAGGCGTCGGCACCGCGCATGAAGGAGACGGGGCTCGAAGCGTTGCCGCCGGAAGATGAGAAGCAGGGCGACGGCTCGAACCGCTTCACCACTGCCAACCGCGAAACCTACGTCGAGATCCGGGTGCCCGTCCGTCGTCGGTCGTACGACTGTCGACGACGCGGCTGTCGGGGTGCCTCAGAAGGGGCAGTGCATGAACTCCCGGCCTGGACAGGGCGCTACCCAGGACGGTGGACGGACTGGACCGCCGGGATCCCACGCCCGCGTTCCGGCACAGCTTCGTGATCGCTGAGTGCGGGCTGACTTTGTTCACGAGATTGGGTTCTGGCTCGCTTTCCGTGACGCGCGTACGCTGAGTCACGGCTGACGTTCCGATCAGGCTCCGGAAAGTTGCCTGAAAATGACCAGGGCCGACCTTGGCGTGATCGACTGTGCGGCGTCGTGGAAGAGACGTCGCTCTGCCTGGAGGGCCTGCTGTTACCGTCCATCGCGGACGTGTCGGTGCTGTCGCTGGACGTGAGTCACGAGGCGATACGTATCGACCTCTGCAGTACGGCGGCCGGGGCGGCATCCCCGGACTGTGGGAGCGAGTCGACCCGGGTGCACAGCTCTTACCTGCGGTTTCCTGCGGACGTGCCGAGTGGGGGACGTCTGGTGGTCCTACAACTGCGAGTTCGGCGGTTTTTCTGTCCGGAGTCTTCGTGTGCTCGGCGGACGTTCGTTGAGCAGATGCCGGGACTGACCCGGCGGCACAGCAGGTGGACGGAGCGGTTGCGGTCCACTCTCGCCGCGGTGGGTCTTGCCCTCGCCGGCCGGGCCGGAGCCCGGATGGCACGGGCCTTCGGGGTGTCCATCAGCCGCAGCGCGGTGTTGCGGCTGCTCGATGCATTGCCCGAACCCGAAGTCCCGGCCCCGCGGGTGGTTGGTGTTGATGAGTACGCCACACGCAAGGGACGGGTCTACGGCACGGTGCTCGTCGACGTCGAGACCCGCCGGCCGGTGGATCTGCTGCCTGACCGGGAGGCGTCCAGCCTGGCCGCATGGCTGGCGAAGCGCCCCGGGATCGAGATCGTCTGCCGAGACCGCGCGCCGTTCTTCGCGGAAGGCGCCACAGCCGGGGCGCCACAGGCGACGCAGGTCGCCGACCGCTGGCATTTATGGCACAACCTCGGGGAGGCCGCTGAGCGGGCTGTCGCCCGCCACCGCCAGTGCCTTCGCGTTCTGGTCCCCGATAGCGAGGGGAAGGCCGACGAACCGGCGCCGCCCGAGGAGAAGGCGGGCTCTCCATGGCGGAGCGAGCGGTTCGCCAACCGCATCAGAGCCAGGTACGCCACGGTCCACGCGCTGCTGGAAGCGGGCCACAGCCGCCGTTCCATCGGGCGTCAGCTCCAGATGACCCACCGCACCGTCAAAAGCCTCGCCGACGCTACGAAGCCGGAAGACCTCTTTCGCGGCCAGTGGCAGCACAACAGGACCTCCGTCCTCGACGAGCACAGGCCCTACCTGGACGAACGATGGGATGAGGGCTGCACCAACGCCTGGAAGCTCTGGGAGGAGATCGTTCCCTTGGGCTATCGAGGCAGCTACGGCCGGGTCAGCGCCTACCTGCGAGCGAAGCGCACCTCGCCACGGCCGGTCACCGCGCAACCGCCGGCACCCCGCGTGGTGACCAGATGGATCCTCAGCCGACCCGAGACGCTGACCGAGATCGAACAGCTCCGGCTCAAGGCCGTCCTTGCCAACTGCCCTGAACTCGACGCCCTGACCGGTCACGTCCGGTCCTTCGCTCAAATGCTCACCGAGCGCGAGGGGGAACGACTTCCGCAGTGGCTCGACGCCGTCCGCCAGGACGACCTGCCCAGCCTCCACACTCTCGCGGCCGGCATCGACCGAGATCGCGATGCGGTCATCGCCGGCCTGACCCTGCCCTGGAACTCCGGCGTTGTCGAAGGACACGTCAACAGGATCAAGATGCTCAAGCGCCAGATGTTCGGGCGCGCTGGTTTCGCACTGCTCCGCAAGCGGGTCCTCCTCGCCCCGTGACCGATGTCAGTGGCTCCTGGAACCATGCCTTCGTCCGAGACCGCCGTATCAGGAGCCATGCATGGGAACGTGGGGAACCGGCCCGTTCGACAGCGACCTCGCAGCAGACTTTGTCGATGAACTTGAGGGACTCACCCGCCAGCAGGTTATTGACGTGCTGGGGCGGGCATTCCAGCGAGTCAGCGACTCGGGAGAACGCGTCGATGGCGGAGACGGGGCTGCAGCCGTTGCCGCCGGCGCTCTCGTCGCCAGCACCCTTCCTGACAGCCCCATCGTGATCGACCCTGATGACAGCCCCAGGGAACCAATGCCCAAACTGCCAGCCTCGCTTCGTGCGCTGGCGAGAGTCGCACTGGACCGGGTTCTCCAGGACGGATCAGAAATGGCAACCGGCTGGGTGGACAGCACTGACGCCGATCAGTGGCGCCAGGAAGTGCGACAGATCCTCCACGCACTCGAAACACCCACTGATCACTGATCGTGACCGCTTCACGGAAGTCGTGCCAGAACCCGAGATTGGACAGCAGATGTCGACCACTTTGGGAGGCGCGAGATTCTGGTCCTGTTCGATTGCCGGACGGCTAGAAGAGGCCAGCCGAAGTGCTCTGCGTGAGGTTCTCGAGGATCGTGCGCAGCCAAGGACTGCGTACGGCTGGTAGCCGGACCAAGGTGTGTTGGAACGTTCCCCGGTCCGCCCGGAACAGATGGTTGGCGAGCAGCGGGGGCGGGTCGTCGCGGAGCACGTCTTGGGCCATGCGGCCCGACGCGGGAACCGGCAAGTTCGGTTCGGGAGAGGCCAGCCACAGCCACACCCCCAGCGGCAGGGGCACCAGGTATACCGGAGTGGTCGGGTCGGCAGGGGTCCAGTTCCGGCCCGTTTGGGGATGGACAGGGACGAGGAGGATATCGACGCCCGCGTCCGGGGAGGGCTGTCCCGGTCCGGCCAGGGCGGCGCGCCGCTTCGGGGTGCCTGCTGGCAGCAAGGCGTCGAGCGCGCGTTGGAAGACGTCCGCGGTCAGGCCGTCCGGGACCTTCACCGGCTGCCCCTCGGAGGCAATCAGCAGGTGGGCGAGTGCCTGGCCGGCTGCCGCCTCCCACTGCGGACTCCACGACCAGTAGTGGTTCGGCCCCAGCCGTCCTCCCCACGTGGCGATCGGCTCGAACGGGGGCGTCTTCTCGCCCGTCTCTGCCAGCTCCGCCCAGGAGAGGGGCGCGCCGTGGATACCGTTGACGGGGACGCGGTGCACGACGTCTGAGCCGAGTCGCACCATCTGCCAGAGCGAGCAGTCGTCGATCCTGGTCGCCACAGGGAGGCCGCATGCCTCGCAGGCCATGTTGGGTCCGTCGGCCCCGTCGAGGCCGCAGCAGGCACCGCCACGCTTGTCAGGAATCAGCCGGGTTCCGCGGATATCACCGGGCGCCATGACACTTGCCCCGGGCTTGCCGTCGGAGAGGGCATGGACTGGCGCGTAGATGCCGCGTGCCTCAGCCTCGCCTGGATCAAGCTCGTCCCACAGCCGCCACGGCCCACCCCAGGGATCCGGGTCCACGGCAAACGTCCCTGACTCCATGAGCACCGGAAGCTGGGCTCCGTTCCCGTACTGCTGACGGGCGTGGACCGGCAGTGAGACCTGGGACAGCGGGATGGTCAGCTCGGCGCCACATCCCGCACACACGAAAACGAACAAACTTCCTCCGGCCGGGAAACAGGGCTCATCTTCGCAGCTCACCGGCGGCCGACCAACATGTTTTCTCGTCCCCCCCGGGGGACGGCACCTGGCACCGTCGTGGCGTCAACGCAGCGCGAGCAAGTGCCAGGCGCCGGCTCGGACTACGGCAAGCGACTCACTCGGTGTTCGAATTCCCGGTGTGCTGCGGCGCCTCCCGAAGCGGTGAACATCTGCTGCCCATTCTCGTGAACAAAGCCAGCGGGCTGGGAACCGTCACGGCAGCACTGTCATCGTTAGAGGAAGCAGCCGACAGCGGGGGCGGCTCCGGCGCCGGCCTGGACCTCTCCCGGATCCGCTCCTCCAAGGTGAGCAGCGCGGCGAGGACAGACAAGCTGAGGAACCAATAGCGCGAACTGTTCACAGGCCAAGCGTAGGCGGAGCTGGAGATGCATGATCGGACAGGTCAGGGTACGGGTAACGGCCCAAGTAACTGGTTCCCGGCAGCCGGGGTCCCCGCATCCTGTCGCTGTCCGCATCGGCCGCTTGCGCAGCTCGGTGGCATGATCGTGCTCACCGCGGGCAGGCGAGCGCAATGTCGTGCATCCCGGCTGAACTCGTTGTCGCGGGGTGGCCGAACTCGCCTGCAACGCCACCTACACGCAGACAGCCCATAGCCCCAGAGCAACAGGCTGCTTGGCGGCAAAGCCGGAGAACGTGTGAACGCCGGGGCTCCTGATTACGAATGAGCATATTGGGCGGGATGGCCTGATCGGCACCCTCCACCATGGAGAACATGCCCCAACCACCCGTCGGACCTTGAGCCCGGTGATAGCGACGACGAGCGTCCCCAGGCCGGGCAGAACGGGGCGGACCCGCCCGTACCCCGTCACAGGTTCACGCTCATCAACGTCCCTGCCGTGCAGGCAGCCGTCGACGCGTCAATGCCCCCTACGCACGGCGATCGCCGATTCCACCCGCCTCAACGCTGGGTGGTCGGACGTCATCTCCAAGCAACTCGCGTCCCAGATGGGGAAGCGGTGGGTGGTGACGCCGGACCTTTCGTTCCTCGCGCCGAACCCTGCACCGCTGCCAGGCGGCACCGAGCATGACCTTGCGGACCGCGGCGACCAGCCCGGAGCTCTGATCGGTGACCACCAGGCGGACCCCGGACAGGCCGCGCTCGCGCAGCGAGCGCAGGAACTCCTTCCAGAACGCCTCGCTCTCGCTGTCGCCGACCATCAGGCCAAGGACCTCGCGGCCTCCGTCTTCGGTGATGCCGGTGGCGACGACAACGGCCCGCGAGACGATCTGGTGGTTCACCCGTGCTTTGCAGTAGGTCGCGTCCAGGTAGACGTAGGGGAAGCGGACGTGATCCAGCGGGCGGGTACGGAACGCGGTCAGCGGCTCATCCAGGGCCGCGCAGATCCGGGAGACTGCTTCGTCGCTGCGGTTGCGGTCCTCCAGGCTGCACAACAGGGCATGGCGCACCTGGGAAAAGCGGCCCTCACTCTGCGCAACCGTGGTGACCTGAAAGCGGCGATCACGGAGTTCCGGTTCACCGTACGCGTGGAGCGGGTCCTCCTGTCCGGCACGGGGCCTCGGGCCTGCCTGCCCAAGACAGGCGGCAGCACGGCGATCACCGCCAACTACGATGTCGACTTTTCGGCGCTTCGTGACCGTGGTGCGCCCGTCACGGTCGTCTTGGACGGCAGTTATGACCTGGCGTCCGGCGAGGTGGAGCGCGTCATGTTCACCATCGGAGGCATCGGCTCCCCCGATCCAAGCCTTTACCTGGTGGACGTCGAGTTCCGCGAGGGAGCGGAGAAGGAGCTGATCCCGGCAGGCTCCGTCGCCTTCCTCGGTCCCGTCGACGCGGCCTCCGACTACCTGACAGGGCTACACGCGCTGGCCAGATCAGACGCCACGCCGTGCGACGACGACCTGATCCGGGATGTTGATCGGATCGCCGCCCGTGCGGACGACCTCAGCCCTGAAGCAGAGCGCCTCAAAACGTAACTTGACGTGCTGGAGGGGCGCTTGAGCGGGGGTGAGGGGTGACTGGGGGTGCGGGATGCCGATTCCTGGCGGCTTCGCTCCTTCGGCGACCTTGGCGGCGGCGCGCCGATCTTCGCCGGTTGACGTATCGACACTCGGTGTCCCGCGTCAGGCGCGGCTCTCGGCCACGCTCAGGCTGGGGATGCCCGCGTTGCGCAGGCGGAGCACGGTGCCGTTCAGGCGCATCAGGGGCTGGACGAGGAGGTCGACCACGACGAGGAAGCAGACCGTGCCGATGCCGACCGGTCCGCCGAGCAGCCAGCCGCTCACCAGCAGGACGAGTTCGGTGCTGGACTTGGCGGCCCAGAACGGCAGGCGCCAACGTTCGGTCATGCTGATGGCGATCAGGTCCATGGCCCGGATGCCGATGCCGCTGATGATGATCAGGGAGGATCCGTAGGCGCACAGCAGGCTGCCGATGAGCATCAGGACGGTGTTCGGCACGGGCAGTTCGGCGAGGTCAGCGGCGCGAGCGATGTCGATGAGGCTGCCGCAGAAGAAGAAGGTCACGAACGGCGACATCACCGGGCGGCGGCGATTCCACGTGGCCCAGATGGCTATGCACAGGGCCGCGAAGAGTGCTTGGGCGATGCCGATCGTCAGGGGCAGGTGTTCGAGCAGGCCGAGCGCGAACACGTCGAGCGGGTCGGTGCCCAGGTCCGCGGCGATGAAGCACGAGGCTCCGTAGGAGAAGATCACGCAACCGGCCAGATATGCCGCGTACTGCGAGCGGTCGTAACCACGCAGGTGTGAGATCACTGACCTTGCCATGGACGCGTACCTCCACAGGGTCGGGCGAACGGCAGGGTGGCAGCACTGCAAGCCCTGCCGGGGCCTGGAAAGGGCTCCGGCCCCGGCAGGGTCTTGAACGGGAACGCGCGGTGGGCGACTGGTGCGGCGCGGGTCAGCTGTTGATGTCGCGCCTGGAGAAGGACCGCATTCCGAGGGCCAGTACGACCGCGGTCGCGGCGAGCAGGACGATCACGGCGCCGAGGGAGAGGCCCTCGCGCAGCGGGTGGGTGCTCTGCGCCCAGTAGAAGGGTGTGATGCGCTGGAGGAAGTGCAGGCCGTCGATCTGCGAGGCGATCGCGTTCAGCACGTACGTTCCGACGGCCACGGCGCTGGTCGCGCCGAGGGTGACCGGCCTGCTGCCGGTGACGCCCCCGACGCACAGGGCGAGTGCGCCGAAGAACAGGGCCAGCAGACCGAGTTGGACCGCGCCGGCGATGACGTTGCCGGCCGGGACGTTCATGTCCTGCGAGGACGCCAGGCCGGTCACCTCGACAGCGATGAGCAGGGTGAGGGCAACGAGCGCGGCGAGGAGCGCGCCGAAGCGTTCGAGGCCGAGGCGTCGACGGGTGACGGGGTAGGCGAGGTACAGGTCGAGCACCCCGGACTGCTCCGGGGCGGCGATGGCGCGGGTGCCGGTGGAGATGGCGAAGATGAGCAGGAGCAGCGGTCCGAGCAGGCCGAAGACCGTGCCTTCGAGGAAGCCGGCGCCGCTGGTGAGGTCGTCGAAGTTCATGGCGCCCGCCATGCCCGAGGGGATCGAGTCCAGGGCGTCGCCCTGGTCCTTCACCTGGGCGTAGGACGAGGTGTAGATGGCCATGACCACCGCGATACCCAGGGCCCACAGCAGCAGTCCGCGCCGCTGGTCGCGGATCGCCTTGCCGAAAACGGGGAGTTCAGTGGACAACGGGGGCGCCTTCCTTGACGTACTCGTCCATGAAGATGGCTTCCAGGTCCGGCTTGTGGCAGAACAGCGCGTCCACGCGGTAGCGGGCCGCCTGCTTGATCAGGGCGTCGACACTGCCGTCGACAACGCAGTGCAGCGTGTTCCCCTCGACGCGGACACCGCCGACGTGGGCCAGTCCGGTGAACTCCTCGGTCCTGAAGGATTCACCGAAGCGGATCTCCACCTGGCTGACGGCCTGCCGCTGGAGCGACTCCACGGTGCCGACGGTCACCAGACGGCCGTCCTTGATGATGGCCACCCGGTCGGCGACCTCCTGGACCTCGCTGAGGATGTGCGAGGACATGAAGACCGTCTGCCCGGCGGCCTTGGCCTCGGTGACCAGGTTGAGGAAGACCTGCTGCATCAAGGGGTCGAGGCCGCTGGTGGGTTCGTCGAGCACGAGCAGTGCGGGTCGGTGCATGAAGGCCTGGACGATGCCGACCTTCTGCTTGTTGCCCTTGGACAGGTTCTTCACCTTGCGGGTGCGGTCCAGTTCCAGGCGTTCACTGAGCTCGCTCACCCAAGCGGGGTCCACGTGGCCCTGTAACCGGGCGAAGAACCCGAGCAGTTCGCCCACGTTCTCCGCGCCCTCCAGGACGAGTTCGCCGGGCAGGTAGCCGATCTGCGCACGCAGTTCCGCGCCCTGCGCCACGGGGTCGAGGCCCAGGACGCGGATCGTGCCGGAGGTGGGGCGGATCAGGTCCAGGATCATCTTCATGGTCGTCGTCTTCCCGGCCCCGTTGGGACCGAGGAAACCGAAGATCTCCCCGCGCCGGACGGCGAGATCGAGGTCTGCGACGCCGCGGCCCCCGGGATACCGCTTGGTGAGACCCGTCGTCTCGATCGCCGCTAAGGTCACTTCTCTCCTCCATCGTGAAGCCGCTGCTCGCGGTGGCGAGCGAGCAACGGCGGCAGTTCGCTCTGCATCCACCGGTACAGGTCGGCCACGTTCTCCAGGCGTGCCCGGCGCGCCGGGGACTCGTGCGCCAGGAGTTCGCTGCCCTTGTCCAGCACCTTCAGGATGTTGGTGACGGCGGCGAGGCGCTCGAAGACCGAGGCGACCCACCCCTCGTCGTTGATCCGGTAGTACGTACGCCGGTCTCCGGGGACGGACACCTTCTCCACCAGGCCCGCCTGCATCAGTTGCCGGGTCGATGTCGAGATCGATGCCTTGCTCGCGCCCAGGGTCTCCACCAGTTGCCCCGCCGTCTGCTCCGACGGTTCGCAGATCAGCAGCCACCCGATGACGCGGCCGGTGATCCTGGGAAGACCGGCGTCCTGCTCGAAGTACAGAGCCACGTCCTCGGCGAAGCGCAGGGCCTCGTCGTGTGTGATTGCCATGTCGTTCAGCGTATTCCGAACGTACTGAACTGACAAGACAAACGGAACCTCCGCCACCCGCACGAGTGAGCAGGTCAGGGCACCACGGTGCGCGCGAGATCCTGTGCCAGCAGACCCAGCAGGGCGGCCCGGTGCTCCTGGAGGAAGAAGTGCCCGCCCCGATAGGTGTGCTGGGTGAATCCGCCGGCGCCGTGGTGGCGCCAGCCGCGCATGTCCTCCTCGCGCGCCTCCTGGTCCTCGCTGCCCGACAGCGCGGTGATCGCACATCGCAGCGGCCGCTCGGCGCGGTAGCGGTAGGTCTCCAGCATGGCGATGTCACCGCGCAGCACCGGCAGGTAGAGGGCCCGCATCTCCGGGTCCTGGCGGATCTGCGGCGGCACCGCGCGGAAGCGGCGGTCCAGCGCGTCGAGGAACTCCTCGTCCGACAGCAGGTGGGACATCCGCTCCGACTGCGGGATCTCCGGGGTGCCGCGCGCCGACACGGTCAGGTGGGACACCTCCAGTCCGTGACGGCGACGGAGTTCCCGGGCCACCTCGAAGCCGATGAGCGCGCCGAGGCTGTGTCCGAACACCGCGAACGGACCGTCGAGACCGGGTGCCAGAGCGTCCGCGGCCTCGCGCGCCAGGCGGATCAGGTCGGTGCGGGGCTTCTCCCGCAGCCGCACCTCGCGGCCCGGCAGCCGTAGCAGCCACACGTCGATCCAGTCGGGCAGTCCGGCCGCCCAGCCGTGGAAGACCGTGGTGCCGCCACCCGCGTACGGCACACACAGCAGGCGCGCCGCGGCCCCGTCCCGGGGCTCCGGACGGAGCACCCACCTGGGATCGACCGCCGGGCGGGTGATCGGAGCCGGTGTCTGCATGGTGAACTCCCCCTATTGTGCGTGCGCGAGACGGACCGGCCGAGGGCCCGGTCAGGAAACGGCGGCGGACTTCTCGTAGCGGTGCCAGAGCGCCGGCATCTCCTGGGCGAGGTAACCGAAGAGCTTCTCCATGTTCCGCAGCCGGGCCAGCCGCTCCGCGGAAGCCCCCTCGGCCTCGAGGGCCTTGAGGCCTTCGGCCATGGTCTCGTGGAAGTTCGGCCAGCTGAGGAAGGTGTGCTGGATGACCCGCGGCCAGGTGGCGTCCTGAAGCGTCAGGTAGTAGTCACCGTCCTCGGCCTCCTCACGGATGAGGAACTCCGCCGGGACGAGCTGGTCGGACATCTTGTCGACCGCGTCGCGGGGGATGTCGAGCTTGGCGCTGATCTCGCTGGCCAGCTGCCGTGCCGGTTCGGAGATCAGCAGATACCCGATGACCTCGCCGCGGTCGGCGGCCATGCCGTCCTTCTCGTAGTAGGCGCCGATCCGGGTGACGATCTCACGCTCGGCGGCGGGAATGGCGTTCGCTGTGGTCACGAAAATGCCCTTCTTGGGTGGTGGGTTGCGGGTGTGTCAGCTCTCGGGCGCCACGGCGCCGACCGCGCGCAGGTGCGCCGCGTAGCGCGTCGGCGTCGAGTGGTCCAGGAAGGCGGCCAGGCCGGTGGCCGCTCCCCAGCCCTCGCGGATGCGGCCGACGATCTCCATGGCGGCCAGCGACTGTCCTCCGATCTCGCTGAACTCGTCGTGCGCGCCGATGCCCTGGCGGCCCAGCACGTCTTCCCAGACCCGGATGACCGCCGTCACCAGCGCGTCGTGCGCCGCGGGGGCTTCGGCGGCGGGTGCCGCGGGCTCTTCGGGGAAGGGCAGGGCCGAGCGGTCCGCCTTGCCGTTGGGCAGCAGCGGGATGCCGGAGAGGAAGAAGAACCGGCCGGGTATGGAGTGGGCGGGAACCGTCCGGGCCAGGTGCTCGCGGCACTGGGCGGCGGTGAGCAGCCGGCCGGGCTCCGGTACGACATAGCCGACCAGGAACCCCTCGCCGACGCGGTCGTGCCGGGCCGCGACGGCCGCCTCCCGGATGTCGGGGTGCTGTTCCAGGGCCGTCTCCAGCTCGCCCGTCTCCACCCGGACGCCGCGGATCTTCACCTGGCCGTCCAGCCGGCCGAAGAACTCGATGCCGCCGTCCGGCCGTACGGCCGCGAGGTCCCCGGTGCGGTACATGGTCGCGTCCGGCGCCTCGGCGAACGGGTCGGGCACGAAGCGCTCCTGGGTCAGCTCCGGGCGCCGCCAGTAGCCCTGGCCGACGCCCGCCCCGCCGATGTAGAGCTCGCCGCGCTCGCCCCGCGGGACCGGTCGGCCGTCCGTGCCGAGGACGTAGGCGGTGTGGCCCGGCAGGGTGTGGCCCCAGGGGATCGCGTCCCGTTCGGCGTCCTCCTTGCGCACCGGGTAGACGGTGCTGCAACACGACACCTCGGTCATGCCGGCCACGTTGAACGCGCGTACCGACGGGCCCAGTTCACCCAGGGTGGCGGCCATCACCGGCGGGAAGCGGTCGCCGGCCAGCACCACCGTGCGCAGCGCCTCGGGCAGTGACCCGCTGCGTCGCCTGGCGGTGTCGGTGAGAGGGCGCAACAGGGCGGGCGCCGAGGACCATACGGTCACCGACTCGGCGCTCAGCAGATCAAGGAGCGCGCCGGGGTCGGTGCGCTCTGCCGCGAAGGGGACGACGACGGCGCCGCCGGCCGCGAAGGTCGCGAAGATCTCGATGACGGACAGGTCGAAGTTGAGCGACGACACCTGGAGCACCCGGTCGGTGTCCTCCAGGCCGATGGCGTCGGCGAGGCCCCGCATGGTCAGGGCGACTCCGGCATGCCGGTTCATGGCGCCCTTGGGGCGTCCGGTGGAGCCGGAGGTGTAGATGAGGTACGGAAGCCGGGAGGCGTCCACCTCGGGCAGCGGGGTCGGCTCACGCGGCTCGGCCGACCGGTCCGCGCGCAGTTCCTCCAGGCCCAGCAGGCCGGGCACCCAGGCGGACGCCTCGTCCACCAGGACCGTCCGGGCGCCGCTGTCGGCCAGGATGAACCGGATGCGTTCCTCGGGGTAGGCGGGGTCCACGGCCACGTAGGCCGCTCCGGCCCGCAGTACGGCGAGGACGGCGACCACCATGTGGTCGCTGGGCGCCATGGACACCCCGACCAGTTCGCCGGGGCCGAGGCCGCGGTCGAGGAGCACGCGGGCCAGGGCCGCACTGCGGTCGTCGAGTTCCCGGTAGGTGGTGGCGCGCCCGGCGTGCCGGACGGCGACGGCGTCCGGCCGCTGTCGGGCCTGGGCCAGCGCCAGTCCGTGCAGTGTCGACGGGCCGCTCGGGTCCGCGTCGACGTCACCGCTGAGAGCGCGCATGAAGAAATTCCTCCTCCGGCCGCGAGAAAAGGGCCGCGCAGGGCTTCGTGAATCTCTGTCGTATCCCGACACTAGCCATGCCGTCGCGTCCGATCAATACCGCAGAATAAGTCTTGACGAAATTCCCGCACCCGCCCGCGCCGCGACGCCCGCAGTCCGAGACATTCTCGACGCTCTTGACCGACACCCACCAGAACTGCTCTATCATTTCGCTGCATGACTTCCCTTCGGCTGGATCCCGACCGCTGGTTTCTCCGCGCCGGGCGCAGAAGCAATCCCCGGCTGACCGTCCTCGCCGTGCCCTGGGCCGGCAGCGGCACCGCCGCCTACCACGGCCTCGCGGATCAGCTGCCCGCCGACGTCGACCTGTGGATGCTGCGCCTGCCGGGCCGCGAAGTGCGCCGTCAGGAACCGCTCGCCACCACGATGAGCGAGCTCGCCGGCCCCGCTGCCGCCGCCTGCGCCGAGGCTCTGACCGGCGACTTCGTCCTCTTCGGGCACAGTTCGGGCGCACTGATCGCCTTCGACGTCGCCCGTCGACTGCGCCGCGAGCACGGCCGGCTGCCCGCCCTGCTCGCCGTCAGCGCGCAGCCCGCACCCCACCTCCCGCCGCGCTACGCGCCCATCCACGACCTGCCCGTGGAACGCTTCCTGAACGCGCTGGACGAGCGCTGCCACAGCGTTCCGCAAGCGCTGCGCACCGATGCGGAAATGCAGGAGGTGTACGTTCCGGCCATGCGCGCCGACGTGGCCGTCGAGGAAACCTACGAATACCTTCCGGAAACTCCACTGGAATGCCCGGTGTCGGCCTTCGGCGGGGAATCCGACACGGAATGCAGAATTACCGACCTGGAGGCATGGCAGGTCCACACGTCGGGGAAATTCACCCTCAACGTGCTACCGGGCGACCATTTCTTCTTCCAGACCTCCCGCGAATCGGTGGTGAAACTTATGGTCGAACAGGCCGGCTGATTTCCGGATCCGGTGCCCCCGTCCTCCCGGGCGGGGGCACCGTGCTGTCCGGACGACGGATCACTGGTCGTAGTAGCTGCCCAGCCGACGCGCCGGTGACGCCGGCTCGGTGCGCCCGGCGGTGGGCCCGCAGGCGCGCCGCAGGTCGTCCAGCCGCGGCAGGCCCGCCAGTACGTCGGCGAACGGCAGCCCGAAGTCGACCAGACAGGCGACCTCGTCCACCCCGACGCCGGCCAGCCGCTCGACCACCTCGGCGCACTTGCCCGGAGTACCCAGCAGGGAACGCCGGTCGTAGAAGTCCCGGGCCACCAGCGTGGCGAGCTGCTCCTGCTCCGCGTCCGACATGGCGGCGGCGCCGTCGTCGCTCCGCTTCTGGGTGAGGAAGGTGGACAGGTACCGGCGTACCGGATCCCTGACGACGTCCCACACCCGGTCCTCGTCGTCGCCGAGGTAGGTGTGCATGCCCACGGTGACGGTGCCGGCCGCCGGGTCGAGTCCGGCGGCGGCCCGCTCCTTGCGGTAGGCGGCGATGTTGTCCGCGAGCCGCTCCCAGCTGTCCAGCAGGGTCAGCACACCGAGGTCGCGGCGACCGGCCTCCAGCCAGGTGGCGGGGTTGGACGTGTGCACCAGCCACAGGGGAAGCTCCGCCTGGTGGGGCCGGGGGAAGGTGCGCACCGTCAGCGTGCCGTCCTCGGGCCCGGGGAAGGGCCGTTCCTCCCCCCGCCACAGCGCACGCAGGGTGTCGACGGTGTCGAGGGTGTACTCGCGCCGGTCGGCGAAGTGGCCGGGCTGGAAGACGAAGTCCCCGCGGTGCCAGCCGGTCGCCAGACACAGCCCCACCCGGCCGGCCGAGAGCTGGTCGACCAGCGACCACTCCTCGACAATCCGCACCGGGTGGTGATGCGGTACGACCACGCTGCCGGCCCGCAGCTCGACGCGCTCGGTGACGGCGGCGATGGCCGCGGCCAGCACCGAGGGATTGGGGAAGCTGCCGCCGAACTCCTGGAAGTGCCGCTCGGGCACCCAGATCGCCCGGAAGCCACGGGTGTCGATGAAGCGGGCCACGTCGAGGATGAACCGGTAGCGGTCACGCGGGGACTGGCGGTCGTCCGCGGCGAAGAAGTAGACGCTGAACTCCATCGGTCACTCCCCGTCCAGTGAGGGCCGCAGCAGGCCCGCGATCTTCTGGAGGTTCTCCTCCAGCACGATGGTGAAGTGGTCGGCGTCCATGACATGGACGGTCAGATCACGCTCCGGGACCAGCCCGGCGAGCCCGTTGCTGGTGTCCCCGTCGGTGCGGGGGATCGCCGGCATGCCGAACGGGTTGCCCTCCGCGGAGAAGCCGCGCCGCGCGTGGAAGACGGTGACGTCCACCGGGGCGCGCAGCGGAACCGCCTGGTAGCCGTCGAGGAGCTTGCCGTTGAGCTGGAGCACGTCCCACTTGCTGCGCATCAGCTTCAGCACATGGTCGTGGGCCAGCGTGGCGGGTGAGCCCGCGACGACGTGCTCGGCCATCGTGGCGAACTGCTCGTCCAGCGTGAGGCCGTGCAGTTTCTCGACGGCGATCTGCTCGTCCACCCGCCACAACTGGCAGGCCGAGTTGCCGATCAGCATCAGCGCCAGGTTCTCCCCCTCGCTCTCCTCGATCCCGCTCGCGTCCACACCGTCCCACGCGCCGGTGCCCGGCATCAGCGGGTCCACCAGGTACAGGTGCGACACCTCCTCCCCCGCCGCCAGCAGTTGCTGGGTCATCTCGTAGGCGACCACACCGCCGAAGGAGCAGCCGCCGATCCGGTACGGGCCGTGCGGCCGGCGCTCCCGGAGCGCGGCCAGATAGGCGGAGCTCATCTGCTGGATGTCGTCGAAGGAACGGAAGGCGAGTTCGTAGTCGACCTGTTCCAGGGCGAAGACCGGGTAGTCGGGGCCCAGGTGGCGGGAGAGGTAGACGCAGTAGCTGACGTCGCCGAAGAGGTGGTGGGTCCAGAAGGTGGCCGGGCGCCGGCCGCCGCCGTTGACGGTGACCAGGTGGGCCCCCTCGTCCTCGTCGGCCGTGTCGAACTCGACGGCTTCGACGGACTCGTCCGTGGCGTCCGGCTCCGCCTCGCTGTCGGCACCCGGTCCTGACCCGATCGCCACGTCCCGGTCGGCGTCCCGGAGCCGGGTGACGACGGCGGGGTCGCTCAACAGGCCTGTACCGGCGGGGAGCTCGAGCACGCGGGGCGGTGGCACCAGCAGGCGCTGCCAGTCGGCAGGCCCGGCATCGGCGGTGGTGACGACCAGTGCGCGGGCCACGTCGGTGACGGGCGCCGGCGCGTACGCGGCGGCGGCCCGGGCCAGCGCGGCGTGCCACGTGCCCGCGGCCGCCAGCCAGGCGGTCAGCTTCTGCTTCGGCAGGGGCGGTTCGGCCAGCTCCTCCAGGAGAGCGGCGGCCTCGGCCACGGTGCCGGCCGACGTGAGCCGCTGTCCCAAGGACTCCTGGGCTCCCCAGGCCTCGCCGAGAACCAGTGCGGTGGCCCGCAGGTGATCGGACGGCGATCCCGTCTCGTCCCGGCCCGGGGCGGCGGGGTCGACCAGGGTCAACCGCTCGATCTCGTGCCCCTGCCCGGCCAGGGCACGGGCTGTCTCGATCGCCACGAGCGCTCCCGCGGCGTGCCCGGCCAGCCGGAACGGCCCGACCGGCCGCGTCTTGAGGATCGCCGCCGCGCACTCGCCGCCGAGCTCGTCGATCGACAGGCCGGCGGCGGGCGTCCGGGTCGCGAACCCGGGCGCCTGCACGCCGAGGACGGCTTCCCCGTCGGCGAGGCCGTCGAGCAGACAGGTCAGCCAGCTCAGCTCGCCGGTGCCGCCGTGGACGGCGAAGAGGGGGGTGGCGTCCGGGTCGACCGGGTCGGCGAGTGTGAAGACCTTGCACGTGGCCGGGGGCTCGGGAGCGGGGGACGGAAGCGGCGGACGGGCACCACTCGTGTGCCCGCCAGGGGTCTTGCCCGCGGCCGCCGCATCGGGCGCCTGCCCCGCCGCGAGGCCCTCCTCGGCCAGGTGTGCGGCGAGCTTGCTGACGGTGGCGTACTCGAAGATGGCGGCCATCGGGACGTCGTCGCCGAAGTGCGCCTGGACGCGCTGCATGATGCGCAGCGCCGCGATGGAGTCGATGCCGTACGAAGCGAAGTCCCGGTCGACGTCGAGGCTCTCGGCGGGCATGCCGACGCCCTCGGCGATGATGGCCCGCAGGTCCTGCACGGCGTCGGCGGGCGGTCCGGTCACAGGTGCCCGAGGCGTCGGCACGGGCTCCACGGCGGAGGGCCCCGAGGGCGGCGTCGGCACGGGCTTCAGGGCCGGCGGTTCTGCGATCGGCGTCGGGGCCGGCGGTTCTGCGGCCTGCGTCGGCACGGGCCTCACAGCCGGCGGCTCGGGCGTCGGCAGCGGCGCTGCCTGGGCGGGAGCTGCCGTGCGTTCCGGAGCGGCAACCGCGGGCAGCGGGGCCGTGCCCGCGCTCCGCGTGGCCGTCTCGGGCAGCCAATGGCTCTGCCGGGCGAAGGGATAGGCCGGCAGATGGAGCCGGACGGGTCGGCGGGCGCCGTCGTGCAGCGCGGGCCATTCGAAACGGGCGCCGCGCACCCACAGCGCCCCGATCCGTCGTAGGCCCTCTTCCCTGCCCTCGGCGAGCAGGCGCGCCGGGTCCGGGTCGGCGAGAGCGAGGTCGTCGGCCGAGACACCGGCATGGCCGCGGAACAGGTGCTCGCCTGGTGTGCCGTCGGCCACGGCCTCCAGAGCCGCGGCCAGTTCGGGCAGGGAGGACACCACCAGCGCCAGCCGGCTGGGCAGCTCGGAGCGTCCCGTCTGAAGGGTCCAGGCCAGGTCGGCCAGCGCGGCGTCCCCGTCGGTGCCCCGCATCAGGACGCGTCGGGTGTGGTCCAGCAGCCGGGCCGCGTACGCGCCGAGCCGGTCCTCGTCCAGGGCGCTCAGCACGATCAGCTGCGCTCCGCTCGCGGCGGGAGCGGACCGCCGGTCGGAGTACTCCTCCAGCACCACATGCGCGTTGGCGCCCCCGAAACCGAAGGAGCTGACCCCGGCACGGCGCGGCAGCTCGTGGTCCCCGGTGGAGTGCCGGTCCCAGGGCATGGCCGCGTCCACCAGGTGGAAGGGGGTGCGTTCCAGTTCCAGCAGCGGGTTGGGACGTTCCAGGTGCAGCAGCGGCGGGAGGATGCGGTGCCGCATCGCCAGCACGGTCTTGATCAGACCCGCGATGCCGGCCGCGGTCTCCAGGTGACCGACGCTGGTCTTCACCGTGCCGAGGGCACAACGACGGCCCGTGCCGTCCCAGCCGTGGTCGCGGAACGCCCGGGTGAGGCCCTGCACTTCGATGGGATCGCCGAGCGGCGTGCCCGTGCCGTGCGCCTCGACGTACCCGATGGTGTCGGCTCCGACACCGGCCCGCCTGAGCGCGGCGCCGATCACGGCCGCCTGTGCCGCGGGGTTGGGCGCGGTCAGGGAGGTGGCCCGACCGCCGTGGTTGACCGCGCTGCCGAGGATCACGGCGTGGACACTGTCGCCGTCGGCCTCCGCCCGGCTGAGCGGTTTGAGGAACAGCACGCCGACGCCCTCGCCGCGCGCGTAGCCGTCGGCCCGATGGTCGAAGGTCTTGCAGCGTCCGTCACCGGCGAGCATGCCCGAACTGCCGAACGCCTCATAGCCGTTGGCGTTGAGGATCAGGTTGACGCCGCCGACCAGGGCCGCCGAGCAGTCGCCGTCCTGGATGGCCCGCACCGCCCGGTGGACGGCCACCAGGCTGCTGGAGCACGCCGTGTCCACGGGCTCGCTGGGGCCGTGCAGGTCCAGCAGGAAGGACAGGCGGCCCGCGAGCATGCTGTGCTCGTTGCCGGTCGCCATCTGCCCGTCCACCGGCACACCGCGCGAGAGCAGCAGCTGGGAGTACTCCGAGGACGCGACACCGACGAAGACTCCGGTGTCGCTGCCGGCGAGGCGGTGCGGGTCGTACCCCGCGTCCTCGACGGCGTGCCAGGCTGCCTGGAGGAACAGGCGGTGCTGCGGATCCATCAACCGTGCTTCGCGCGGCGAGATACGGAAGAACTCGGCGTCGAAGTGATCGATGTCGCTGAGGAATCCACCGGTCCCGCCCGGCGCACTCGCCTCCGGGCGCCCGGCCGGGACGGTGCCGACGAGATCCCGGCCCCCGACGAGGTTGGCCCAGAAGGACTCCAGGTCGGGGCTGCCGGGGAACGCGCCGGTCATGCCGACGATCGCCACGGGCTCCGGTCCGGTGCGCGGCGCCTCTGCCGCCGCGCCGGCCCCGGAGCGAAGCCGGGCCACGGGCTCGTCGATCAGGGTCGGCGGCGCGGGCTGCGTTGCCACCGGCGCGGCCTGCGTGGCCACCGGCGAGGACGACGGCGGCACGGCGAGCAGCTCGACCAGCCCCGCGAGATCCGGTGCCGCGTACAAGGCCGTGGGGCTGACCGGGACGCCGAGATCGGCCTCCAGCCGAGCGGCCAGCGTCATCACGCTCACCGAGTCGAAGCCGTAGTCGCTGAGCCGGTCGGCGAAATCGAGGTCCCGGGCCCTGACCCCGAGCACCTCGCCGATCGCGGCCACGACAGCGGCTCGCACCCGCTCGGTGGACGCCGTGGCAGGGCGCGCCACGGACGCGGGGTCGAAGGCCGGGGCGGGGGCGGGCGGTACGACGGCGTGAGCGGGCCGGGTGTCGGGCGTGAGCTGGGGCACGGCGGTGTGCGCGGCCCGGGTGTCGGGCGCGGGCCGCGGTACGGCGGCGGTGGCGATGATGTCCGAAGTCGGGTGCGGTGCCGGTATGTCGGGCATCCAGTGACGCTCCTCGGCGAAGGGATAGTGGGGCAGCGAGACGACCGCGCGTTCCTGGTCGCGGTCCTGCTCGGTCCAGTCGACGTCCTCGCCTGAGACCCAGGCGGCGGCGAGCGCCGCGACATCGTCGGTTCGATGGAAGGGGCGCGCGGTGCGACCCGCGCGACCGGTGAGCACGCCGTGTTCCGTGCCGTGGCCGTCGAGATGGGCGGTCAGTGCCACCACGGCCGCGGCGGTGTCGTCGGCGACGAAGGCGAGTCGGTACGGCAAGGCGGCGCGGCCCAGTTGGAGGGTGCGGGCCACGTCCGGCAGCGGCAGCGCGGGGCCGGCGGCGACCAGCCGGTCGCGCAGCCGTCGTACGGCGACGCGAAGCTGTTCCTCCCGGTTCGCCGAGACCACGATCACCTGGGGGCGTCCGGTGCCACCGACCGCGCGCGGGGGAACGGGGGGCGCCTCCTCGACGATGACGTGCGCGTTGGCGCCGCCGGCACCGAAGGCGTTGATCGCGGCCCGTCGCGGACCATCGGCCGGCCGGATCCACTCGGTCTCCTCGCGGACCAGGCGCAGCCCCGCCCCCTCGACCCCGTCGCGCACCGGATCGCAGTCCAGGGTCGGCGCCAGACGCCCGTGCCGCAGCTGGAGCAGCACCTTGGTCAACTGGGCCATGCCGGACGCGGCTTCGAGGTGGCCGATGGCGGGCTTGACGGAGCCCACCAGCAGGCCGCGCCCTGCGGCGCCGTACACATCGGTGAGGGCGGCCGCCTCGAGCGGGTCGGACAGCGGGGATCCGGACGCGGCCGCCTCCACGTACTGGATGTCGTGCGGCCCCAGTCCGGCCCGGTCCAGCACGGTGCGCAGCAGGCGCGACTGAGCGGCGCCGTCGGGGGACGCGTAGGCGCCCTCGGGCCCGTTGGCGTTGGCGCCGGAGGCGAGCAGCACGGCGTGCACCCGGTCCCCGTCGCGCAGGGCGGCGCGCAGGGGCTTGAGGATCACCGCGCCGACGCCCTCACCCGTGGTGAATCCGTCGGCCTCGGCGCTGAAGGCGCGGCTGCGGCCGTCGGAGGACAGCATGGTCGCCGCGGACAGGGCCAGGTGGTGTGACGCGTGCAGGATCAGGCTGACCCCGCCCACCACGGCCGCCTCGCAATCGCCGTCCCGCAGGGCCTGGCACGCCAGGTGCAGTGCGGTCAGCGACGACGAGCAGGCGGTGTCCACGGCCAGGCTGGGCCCGCCGAATCCGAACACGTGCGAGATCCGGTTCGCCACCGACCAGGCGCCGGAGGGCGGCGCCTCCCGGTGCCCTCGGCCCCAGCGTTCGAGGGCAAGCTGCTGGTACGGGGCCCCGGACACGCCGACGAACACCCCGACGCCCGTGGGTCCGGCCTGGGCGGCCAGCCGCGCCGCGGTGCTTCCGGCATCCTCCAGGGCTTCCCAGACGCAGCGCAGGAACAGCCGCTCCTGCGGATCCGTCCGTTCCGCCTCACGCGGCGACATCCGGAACACCAGCGGGTCGAACAGGTCCACGCCGTGCAGGAAACCGCCCCAGCGGTGCGGGGTACGGCCGGGCGCGTCCTGGTGCTCGGCCGTGGCCCAGCGCTCCGTCGGCACCTCGCCCAGGCTGCGCCGGCCGCTGCGGAGGTTCTCCCAGAAGGCCTCCACGTCGTCGGCGCCGGGGTAGCGGCCCGCGACACCGACGACGGCCACTGGTTCGGGCCGGTGCGCGGCTTCGGACGGATCGGGCCTCACGGCGGTACGCCGCGCGGTGGCGGGGCGCCGGTAGTCGGTGGCCGGGGGCCGGTCGTCGGTGGCCGGGGGCCGGCCCCCGGGTGCCGGGGAGGCCGTGGCCTGTCCTGTCGCGACGGGCTCCTGAACGGGGACAGGCTGCGCGGAGGTCCCGGAAGCCTCGCCCGTGAACTTTCCCGACGCGACCAGTGCCTCGGCGACGGAACCGATCGTCCCGCCGATGAACGGCAACGGGCCGGTGACCGCGCCGAGTTCACGCTCGACCCGGTCGGCGATCTCCATGGTGATCAGCGAGTCGGCGCCGTAGACCTCCAGCGGTGCGTCGGGGTCCAGGTCCGTGGCCCGCATGCGCAGGCTCTCGGCGAAGGCCTCGGTCAGCCAGACGACCGCCCTGCGGTGCACGTCGTCCATCCCGGCCCGCGCCGGACGTGCCGGAGGTGCTGCTTCTTGTGTGTCGTTCGGCGCGGCCGCCTGAACCGGGGCCGCCCTTCCCCGGCCGACCTGCGCCCACGCGTCCCGCTCGGCGATCACGATGTGCTGACCCGACTCCGCGACGGGCACCCCGGGCACGCCGTACGCCTCAATGTCACGGAACCCGGCCGCGGCCAGCACGGCCCGCCAGGCACCGGGGCTGAGCAACGGCGAGTGCGGCAGCCGCAGTTCACCGTCCCGATACGCCCACCAGCCGTCGGTCAGCCCGAAGACGACGTTGACGGAGTCGAGCACCCGGGTGGCCTCGTTCAGCACCAGCACCCCGCCCGGCCGCAGCAGTCGGCGGGCGTGGGCGAGGGTGCGGCGCAGGTCAGGGGTGGCGTGCAGGACGTTCGCGGCGAGCACCACGTCCCAGCCGCCCTCGGCGAAGCCCTGCGGCTCCGGCTCGGCGGCGATGTCCAGCACCCGGAAGCGGACGAACGGATGATCGGCGCCCAGGCGTTGTTCCGCGCGGCGCACCAGGCCGGTGGCGAGGTCCGTGTAGTCGTAGCCGATCCGGTCGGCGTACGGCGCGAGGGCGTTGAGGACCGGTCGGCTGGTGCCGCCCGTCCCGGCCCCGATCTCCAGCACCGACACCCGGGCGGCGGGGTCGGCGTCCAGCACGCGGGCCACGGCGGCCCGTACCGCGCCCGCGCAGGCGGCGTTGAAGTACGCCGACCTCGGGTCGTCGTGGTACAGCGGCGCCACGCGGTGGTCGGAGCCGCCGGGGAACAGCACCTCCAGTCCACTGCGGCGGCCGGTGAGCACATCAGGCAGTGCGGCCGCGCAGTCGCCGATCAGCTCCAGGGCGCCCGCACTGTGCGGGTAGGCGGCGGCCAGCTCGGCGCGCAGCGCACCGGCGTCCTCACCGGTGTCCGTGACGAGGTTCTCGGCGGTGACGTGCCCACCGTGCCGCAGTGCGGTCAACGCGGCGTAGAGCAGGCGACGTTGGCCGGGGACGACGCCCAGCCGTTCGGCGAGCCGGTCCGGGTCCGTCCGCTCCCCCGCCCGCAGTCCGGCGGGGCCGCGCAGCGCGTCCATGATCTGCCGGCGGGCGAGTCGCTCGACCCGGTCGAAATAGTCGCCGCCCGGCAGCGGCTGCGCGTCCGCGCCGGTCAGGGTGTCCGCCGCGCCACGGCCCGCCGCGCGGGCCAGGTCGGAACGGGAGACCGGGGCGAGGCGCCGCACTTCCCCGGTGGGCGGCGTGCTGAGCCGGATCGGCGCGACCTGGGTGACCGGGGCGGCCATGACCCGGCGGAACGCTGCCAGGCCCTGCTCGTCGGTGAGCGGTTCGACTCCGGAGCGGCTGATCCGCGTCCGGTAGGCGTCGGTGGCGACCGAACCGCTCTCGCCCCAGAACCCCCAGTTGAACAGGCGGACGCGACGGCCCAGCCGGGTGGCCAGGTAGCGGCCGAAGGCGTCCTGGAATGTGGATCCGGCGGCGTAGTTGGCCTGGCCGGGGTTGGCGGTGTGGGAGATGGCGGAGGAGAACAGGGCGATGAAGTCCAGCTCCCGATCGGCGAGGACCCGCTCCAGTACGGCCGTTCCGCGCACCTTGGGGTCGAGGACGGCCCGGAAGGTGGGCTCGTCCATCCGCTCCAGGGTGCGGTCGGCGAGGACGAACGCCGAGTGGATGACACCGTCGAGGCCGCCGAAACGGCTGTCCGCCGTCCGGACGACCCGGCGCATGGCGTCGGCGTCGGCCACATCGGCCGATGCGTAGTGCACGTCGCCGCCGGCCCGGCGCAGCCCGTCGAGGTATCCCTCGGGCAGCGCGTCGGCGGGTCGGCGCCCGACGAGCACCAGGCGCGCGCCGTACCGCTCGGCGAGGTGACGGGCGATCACCGAGCCGAGCCCGCCCGCTCCGCCGAGCACGAGATACCGGCCGCCCTCGCGCAGCGGCAGGGCCTGTTCGTCGACGGCGGGCAGCTCCACCGCGCTCAGCTCGCACTCCAGCAGCACCCCGCCTCGCAGGGCGCGCTCGGCCACGGGTCCCTCCATGGCCGCCGAGGTGACCGCCTCCAAGAGGGCTTCGCCGCCCGCGTCGCCCTGGTGTGAGGCGATTTCGTCCGGATCGAGGTCGAGAAGTCCGGTCCTGAGGAACGGCAGTTCCCGGGCCAGGGACCTGGTCAGGCCGATCAGCGAGGCGGCGAAGGGGTTGCGCGCGGGGCGGGCCGGGTCGATCTGCTGGACCCCGCTGGTGACCACGGTCAGCCGGGCTCCGCGCGGGCGGGCCGTGGCGAGGGCGCGCGCCAGGTGGAACAGGGCGATCGCGCCGTGCTGCTGACTGCGTTCCAGGTGGGTCAGGTCCTCGTGGCTGTAGCGGGCGGCGTCGACACCGCCGAGGAAGTACACATCGGGCTCGGGTCCCGCCTCGTCGAGCAGACGCGGCAGATCGGTGGCGGCGTCGAGCCGGCTCAGGTCGGCGCTCAGCGCGCCCGGGAACCGTTCGGCGAGCCGTGCGCCCAGCTGGAAGTCGTCGGGGGTGGAGAGGACCAGGGCTCGGCCTCGCGTCCCCTCCTCGCGGGGCGGTGCCTCGATCGCCGACCAGCGCGGGCTGAGATAGCTGACGGGGTCACCGCCGGGGCGGGCGGCGACGGTGAAGTCGTCCAGGACCAGGACCGGTCGGCCGCTGTCGTCGGCGACGACCACCTGGCAGCGGGCGCTGGTGTCGTCCGCGCGCAGCAGCCGGGCGTGGGCGTGCCGGGCGGTCGTGGGGTCGCCGAGCAGCCGAACGACCCCGGCCGTCGCCGGGACCGGGGCGCGGGCGGCGAGAGCCTCCGGCAGGATGCCCTGGACGGCGTGCAGGGCGCTGTCGATCAGCCCGGCGGGGACGGTGCCCGGGGCGCCGGCGGCGTCGCCCGGCTCCAGTTCGACCAGTGCCTCACCGTCGCCGCGCAGCAGGGTGCGCACTCGGCGGTACGCGGGCCCGTACGCCAGGCCCGCCGCGGCTGCCCGCGTGTACAGCTGGTCGCCGGGAACGCTGCCGCGGCAGCGGGCCCGAAGGGCGTCCAGCGGCAGCGTTCCGGCCGGTTCCTGGTCCCCGGTGACCACCGTTCCCGTGCTGTGCACGGTCCGCGTGCCGCCGTCGCCGGTGGTGATCTCGTACGCCGTTCCGTGCGGGCCCTCGGTCAGCACCACCCGTACGTCCGTGCCGTCCTCGGCGACCTCCAGCGGCACCCGCCACCGCACGTCCCTCAGGGCCGCGGGTGCGTGCGCCCCGGCGGCGGCGCGGGCGAGCTCCAGTTGGAGGACGCCCGCGACGATCCGGCGCCCGTCGACGAGATGCTCGGCGACGAGCGGGTCGGCGGGATCCAGGAAGACCGTGACCGTACCGGGCGCCGCTGCCCCGGTGGGCGCTGTCATCGGCTCGGCCCGGGCGGTGGGGGCGGTGGTACGGATCCAGTGGCGTCCACCCGCGAACGGGTAGGTCGGCAGGGCGACACGCCGCACACCCGGCCGGTCGGCCTGCTCCCAGGGGATGTCGGCGCCGGCCGTGTAGGCGCGGGCGAGGCTGTCGGCCGAGCCGCTGCGGGCCAACTGCCTTAGCCGGTCGGGGTTCTCCTCGCCCGGCATGGCCGGCTGGGCGCGCCCGGTGAGCAGGCCGGGCACCTCGCGCCCCGCGAGGTGATCGCGCAGTGCGGGGGCGATCTCGCCGACGCTGTGCGCGACCAGGGCGAGCCGGTGGGCCAGGTGCTCGCGGCCCTGTTGCAGGGTGACGGCGACCGAGGCGAGCGGCAGGGCGTCGGCGGCGGGCCTGCTCAACCGATCGGCCAGCCGCTCGGCCGCGGTCCGCAGCTGCTCCTCGGTGTCGGCGGACAGGACGATCAGTTCGGGCCCACCCGGCGGGGGTGGTTCGGAGACCGGGGCGGGCGCGTACTCCTCCACCACCGCGTGGCCGTTGGCGCCGCCCGCACCGAACGAGCTGAGCGCGGCCAGCCGGGGCCGGCCCTCGGCCGACGGCCAGGGGCGGGCGGTGAGGGGCAGCACGAACGGGGTGCGGGCGAGGTCCAGGGCCGAATTCACGTCGTCGCAGTGCAGTGTGGGCGCGAGCGTGCCGTGCTCCATCTGGAGCAGGATCTTGGTGAGTCCGGCGACGCCCGCCGCCGACTCCGTGTGCCCGATGTTGGACTTCACCGAGCCGAGGGCGCAGAAGCCGGTGGCGTCGGTGTACTCGCCGAAGGCCCGGCGCAGTCCCTCCACCTCGATCGGGTCGCCGAGGGGGGTACCGGTGCCGTGGGCCTCGACGTAGCCGATGTCACGGGCGTCGACGCCGGCGGCGCGCAGGGCGTCGGCGACCACCCAGCCCTGTGCCTTCGGACTGGGCACGGTGTAGCCGTTGGTGCGGCCGCCGTGGTTGACGGCGGTGCCGCGGATCACCGCGCGGATCGGATCACCGTCCGCGATCGCGGCCGACAACGGCTTGAGGACGACGGCTCCCACGCCCTCGCCGGGCACAAACCCGTCGCCGTCCGCGCCGAAGGCCCGGCAGCGGCCGCCGGGTGCGAGCATCCGCAGTTCGGACAGGACCACCCACTTGCTGGGGTGGACGTTGACGCAGACGCCGCCGGCGACGGCGATCCGGCTCTCCCCCGACCGAAGGCTCTCGCAGGCCAGGTGGAGCGCCGTGAGCGAGGCGGAGCAGGCGGTGTCCACGACCATGCTCGGCCCGTGCGCGTCCAGCCAGTACGACAGCCGGTTGGCCGCCGAGAAGTCCATCGCGGGGGCGATCACACGGTTGCCTCGGCCCCACTCCTCCGCGCCCAGCAGCCCGTACGAGGAGCCGGTGACGCCGACGAACACACCGACGGCGTGTCGGCCTCGGGTGTCGCGGGTGCGTGCCTGGAGCAGCCGCCGGGAGTAGCCGGCGTCCTGAAGGGCGCTCGCGGCGACCTCCAGGAAGAGCCGTTCCTTGGGATCGCTGCGCTCGGCCTCGCGCGGGGAGATGCTGAAGTAGGCGGCGTCGAAGCGGGCCACGTCGTTCAGGAAGCCGCCGTGGTCGCCGTACGCCAGGCCCGGTCGACGGCCGCCCGGCGCGTGGTACGTCGAGTGGTCCCAGCGGTCCTCGGGGATCGGGCCGACGCAGTCGCGGCCCTCGGACAGCGAACGCCAGAACTCCTCCAGGTCCTCACCACCGGGATAGCGTCCCGCCAGGCCGATGACCGCGATGGCGTCCGACGACGGCGCAGGCTCCGGCGCCGGGACGCGCGCCGGAGCCGGAGCCTGCTCCGCCGCCACGGACGTGGTGAAGCGACGGGCCAACTCGGCCCGGTGGGTGCGGATCAGCTGGGCGGCGAGTTCGGCCACGTTGCGGTACTCGAAGAAGAGGGTGACGGGCTGCGGGCCCAGTTCGTCCTCGAGGACGGTGGTGAGCTTGCGGATCAGGATGGAGTCCACGCCGATGGTGGCGAACTCCTGGTCGCGGCGCAGCCGTCCGGCGGGCAGTCGGACCGTGTCCGACACCAGCCGCAGCAGCCACTGCTCGACGTCGGTGGTCAAGTCGGCGGTGCTGTGGGGCTGTTCGGCATCCGAGTCGGGGTGGGCGGTCCGGTCCGCCATGCGTCCGGCGATGAAGTCCGCCGCACGCCGACGGTCGCCGTAGACGACGAGCCACTCGGGGCCCTCGCCCCGCAGGGCGGCCTCCAGCGCGGTCAGGCCCTCGGTCGCGGGCATGGCGACCATGCCTTGGAGTTCCCGCAGGACCCGCTTGTCGCCCGCCTCCAGATCCATGCCGCCGCCGCTCCACAGCGGCCAGCACAGGGACACGGTGCGTCCGCTGCGGCCGCCCCGGGCCACCAGTGCCTCGCGGGTCGCGGCGAACCCGCCCAGACCCCGGTTGGCGGCGGCGTAGTCGCTCTGCCCGGCCATGCACAGGTAGGCGGCGGTGGAGGAGAACAGCGCGAAGAAGTCCAGGGGCAGGTCGGCGGTGGCCAGGTCGAGGTTGCGGGCGCCGGCGAGTTTGGGGCCGGTCACGGCGAGCACGTCACGGGGGTCCTTGTTGACCACGTACGTGTCGTTGTTGACGCCCGCGGAGTGCAGCACGCCGTGCAACGCGCCGAACTCGCGCACGGCCAGCCGGACGGCTGCCTCGACGTCGGCGGGTGTGCGGACGTCGCCGCTGATGTAGCGGGCCTCTCCGCCGAGTTCGGCGATGTGCGCGCAGGCGGCGCGCTGCTGCTCGCCGGCCTCGGAGCGGCCCATCAGGACGAAGCGGGCGCCGTGGCGGGAGGCGAGCAGTTCGGCCAGCCGCAGGGCGATACCGCCCGCGCCGCCGGTGATCAGATAGGTGCCGCCGCGCCGGAGGACCGGCCGGTCGATGGACGGGGCCTCGACCGGCTCGACATCGCGCAGGCCACGTCCGGTCCGGTCGCGGCGCACCTGGGCTGATCCCGGCCGGGCCAGGGAGAGTTCGTCGAGTGCGAGACGGACGGCGTCCTCGGCTCCGGCCCATCCCGCGGGCAGGTCCGGGGCCTCGATGGCGACGCCACGCACGCGCCGGTCCTCGAATCCGGCGATCTGGCAGAACCCGCCCAGAGCCGCGGCCACCGTCTCGCGGCCGGGCCCGGCGACCACACAGGCCAGGTCCAGCGGGCCACCCTGCCGGTCGGCTATCAGGGCCTTCACGGCCGCGAAGACCGGGTCCAGCGCGTGCTCCGCGTCCTCGGCGGCCACGTCGACCAGGAACACGGCCTGGCGTACGGGATCGCCCGCGGCGCGGCGCGCCGCCCACAGGGCCGCCCACGCCGCGGTGTCGGCCTGGTCGGCTACGCCTACGGCGTCCTCGGGCAGCCCTTCTGCCGGGCCGAGGGCGACACGGAGCGCTCCGGCCGGGGCGGCGGCGAGGGACCGTGCGTCGCTCGCCACCACCGCCAGCCCTCGGGGCGCCCCGGACGGCGGGGCCGGGGTCGCGGATCGGGGCGACCACCGGGAGCGGAACAGGGCCAGGCGGTGTCCGTCGGGCTTGAGCAGTTCGACGGCCTCGGCGGGTGTGAGGTCGCCCGCGTCGACCCGGGCGAGGATGCTGCGGCGGACGGAACCTTCCTGCGGGGATGCGGAGTCGGCGCTCATGCGTGGGATCCGTTCTCGCTCGTGGCCATCAGCCGGTCGACCTCGTCGACCGTCAACTCGCCGCGCTGCAAGGCCTCCAGGACGTCCTGAAGCCGTGTGTCGGGCACCGTGGGCACCTGCTCCACGGCACCGCCGGGCGCGGGATCAGCCCAGTGACGTTCCGGGGCGAAGGGGTAGCCGGGCAGGGAGACCCGGCGGGGGGACGTACCCGGCGCGCGCAACGCTGACCAGGTGATGTCGGCGCCGGCCGTCCAGGCCCTGCCCCACTCCAGGGGGTCCGCCGGTGCGGGTCCTACCGGCGGTGTGGCGCCCGGTGCAGCCGTCCCGGTGACGTAGCGGCCGGACCGGCCGCCGACGTAGGCGTCGAGCTGCTCGCGCAGCCCGTCCTGATCCGCGGCGACCAGTGCCAGCCGTGCGGTCATCGCGTCACGGCCCTCCTGGAGGGTGAACGCCAGGTCGTCCAGGGGGACTTGGTGACCGGCCAGATACTCGCTCAGACGCCCGGCCGCCGCCCGCAGCCGGTCCTCGTCACGTGCGGAGAGCACGAAGAGCCGGGGTCCGTACGGTGCGCTCGCGGCGGGCTCACGCGGGGGCGGTTCCTCCAGCAGGACGTGGGCGTTGCCGCCGCCGAAGCCCATCGAGCTGATGCCCGCCCGGCGCGGCACGTCCCGGCCGGAGGCGTCCTTGAGCCGGTCCCAGGGCCGGGTGGCGCCCACGATGTGGAAGGGGCTGCCCTCCAACTCCAGAAGGGGGTTGGGCCGTCGGTAGTGGATGCTGGCGGGCAGGGTCCCGTGCCGCATCGCCAGGACCACCTTCACCAGGCCCGCGATGCCGGCCGCCGCCTCGAGGTGGCCCATGTTGGACTTGATGGTGCCCAGACCGCACCAGGGTTCGCTCACCTCGCCGTGCTCACCGGTGAGTTCGGCGAAGGCCAGCCGCAGCCCTCGCACCTCGATCGGGTCGCCGACGACCGTGCCGGTACCGTGCGCCTCGACGTAGCTGACCGTGCGGGGGTCGACGCCGGCACCGCGCAGTACGGAGGAGACCAGGCCTGCCTGGGCGGCCGGGTTGGGCACGGTGAGGGACTGCACATGGCCGCCGTGGCCGGTGCCGCTGCCCCGGACGACCGCGTGGATGGTGTCACCGTCCGCGAGGGCCCGGCTCAGCGGCTTGAGCAGCACGGCGGCCACGCCCTCGCCGCGGACGAATCCGTCGGCGGACTCGTCGAAGGTGCGGCAGCGTCCGGTGGGCGACAGCATGCCGGTCTGGCCGAGCGCGACGTACAGCGGCTCGGTGAGCAGCAGGTGTACGCCGCCCGCGATGGCCTGGTCGCAGTCGCCGCCGCGGATCGCCTGGACGGCGGCGTGGAACGCGAACAGGGAGCTGGAGCAGGCGGTGTCGACGGACTGGCTCGGCCCGTGCAGATCCATGAGGTACGACACGCGGTTGGCGATGATGCAGTGGGCGAGGCCGCTGCTGGAGTGCGCCTCGCGGTCGCGGCCGAGGGCGGTGAGGTGACCGTCGTAGTCGTGCGAGGTGGCGCCGACGAACACGCCGGTGCGGGTGCCGCGCAGTGACGAGGGGCTGTGCCCGGCGTCCTCCACCGCCGCCCAGGCCGCCTGAAGGAACAGCCGCTGCTGGGGGTCCATCAGGTCGGCCTCCAGCGGGGAGATGCCGAAGAAGGCGGCGTCGAACTCGGCGACGCCGTCGATGAAGGCGCCCCATTTGCTGTTGGTGCGGCCGGGGGTGCGCACCGGGTCGCCGTAGATGCGCCGCCAGTCGAACCGCTCGGCGGGGATCTCGGTGACCAGGTCGGCGCCGTCGCGCAGATTGCGCCACAGGGTGTCCAAGTCGGGTGAGCCGGGGAAACGGGCGGACAGGCCGACGATGACCACCGGGTCGTCGGTGACGTCCGGTTCATCGGTGACCGCCGAGTTGTGGGTGATCGCCGGCTCATGGTCCCGCTGCGGCGGTGCGGGGGACTCGGACGCGATGACCGTGAAGCGGGCGCAGGCGTCGGGAGCGTGCTCGCGCAGATAGCGGGCCACAGCGTCGAGCGTGGTGCATTCGTAGAGCAGCACCTTGGGCAGCGGGCCGAAGTCCTGCTCCAGCCTGCGCACCAGCTGGATCGCCCCGAGCGAGTCCAGTCCGTAGCGGTCGAAGGTCGCGGCGGGGTCCATGTCGGCGAGGGGCACGCGCAGGAACTCCGCGAAGACGCCCGCGAGATGGTCGGCCAAGCCGTCCGCGACGCCGGCGCCTCGCGCGGGTCCGGACACCGCCGCCTCCGCGGCGGTCGTCGTCCCGGACGCCGCTGCCTGGGCGGGTACTGGCCCGGTGGCCGCCGCCAGCAGCACGGACTGGTCGAGCTCGTCCTCCGGCAGACCCGCGGCGCCGAGCGCACGCACGCCTTCGAATCCCGCCGTCCGCAGTGCCGCGCGCCAGCGTGGGACGTCCAGGAGCGGGGCGCCGGGCAGCCGTTCGGCGGGCTCCTCGAAAGCCCACCAGCCCGGGATCATCCCGAACATCAGGGCCAGGTAGTCGAGATTGCAGGTGACCTCGTTGAGCACCAGTACTCCCCCGTCGGCCAACAGGCCGCGCAGCCGGCCAAGGCTGCGGGAGACACGCCGGGTGGCGTGCACGACGTTTGCGGCAAGGACCAGGTCCACGCAGCCGGGTGCGAAACCCTGTGCCGCCGGATCGGACTCCAGGTCCAGCACGTCGAAGCGCAGCGGCACCCCGCGGCCGCCGAACTCCTGCTCGGCGGCGCGGAAGAAGGACGCCGAGACGTCGGTGTAGCGGTAGTCGACGCGCGCGACGTCCTGGCCGAGGGTGGCGAGGAGCTGAAGCACCCGATCGGTGGTGCCTCCGGTACCCGCGCCCGCCTCGACGATCCGCACCGGCCGGCCGGGTTCGGCGGCGAGCCGTGCGGCGACGAAACCGTGCACGGCACGGGCGACGAGTTCGTTGTAGTGGTCGGCGATGGCGTTGCCCCGGTAGATGTCCGCGAGAACGTCCGGGTGGTCGCCGGAGAAGTACAGCTCCAGCGGGTCCACCCGGTCGGCCAGCACGTCGGGAAGCGCAGGCAAGCACTCGGCCACCAGACGTACATGGGCGGAGAGTTCGGGGTGCCGGGCGAGCAGGGCGCCCAGTTCCCCCGCCGCGAACGGGCTCGGATCAGCCGCGCGGCTGCGGCGCAGCACCCCCTCGATCACCCGGGTCAGCCGCTCGTACGAGGGGTCCGCGGCCAGCGTCTCCAGCGCCCCCGGCGCCAACGGGTCACGGCCCAGCCGGGCCCGCAGGTCGGCGTCGAGCATCCGGCCGGCGGTGACACCGAGCCCCCGCAGGGCCTCGGCGACCTTTCGGCCGTCGTAGGAGGCGTCGCGCAGCCAGGCGTCGGCGGCCTGTTCCGCCGCGGCGGCAGCGGAGACCGCCCCGCGGGAGGTGCCGGGCGTGGTGCCCTGTGTCCGCTGCGGCACGGACCCTGACGCGGCGTCGGGCGTGCTGCTCGCCGCGGGCAGGCTGGTGGGGGCCCGCCCGGAGTCCGGCTGCATCGTCCGTGCATGGCGCTCGCGGGCGAACGGGTACGTGGGCAGGGACACCCGTCGAGCCGTCGCCTCCGACAGCGCCGGCCAGGTGTCGGTGGTGCCGTCCGTCCAGCGGCGGGCGGCCCCCGCGGCGGCGTCCTCGGGGTCGCCGCCGACGAGCCGCACCCGGTCGCCCGTCAGCCCCGTGGCGAGCAGTTCGTCCAGGCCGCGAAGGAGCGAGCGCCGGTCGGCGGCGACGACGGCGGCCCGGGCGGGGAGCTGGAAGCGGCCGTGCTGGAGCGTCGCGGCGATCGAGGCGAGCGGTACGTCCGAGTCGGCGACGAAGCTCCGTTGACGGGCTATCACCTCCCTCAGCCGGTCGTCGTCCGCGGCGGAGTACGGGAACACCATCGGGCCGTCGGCCGGCACGCGGACCTCCGGGGCGTGCGGGGCCTGCTCCAGGACGACGTGGGCGTACGCCCCACCGAAGCCGAAGGAGCTGACTCCGGCCCGGCGCGGCGTCCCGGCGGCCGTTTCCCACCGCTCGGTAGCCCGGTTGACGCGCAACGGGCCGCCGTCGAGCGTGCAGTAGGGGTTGGGGTGCGCGTATCCGGGCAGGGCGGGCAGGACGCCGTGCCGGACGGTCAGTACCGCCTTGACGAGCCCGGTCAGCCCGGCGGCCGCCTCGGTGTGGCCGAGGTGGGCCTTGGCGGTGCCCAGGACGCAGAAGCCGGTCCGGGAGGTGTGTTCGGCGAAGGCGGCGGTGAGCCCGTCGACCTCCACGGGGTCGCCGAGCTTGGTCCCGGTGCCGTGGGCCTCGAGGTATCCGATCGTGTCGGGGCTGATGCCCGCGTCGGCCCAGGCGGCGCGCAACAGGTCCGTCTGCCGGGCCGGGTTGGGGGCGGTCACGGAACCCGCACGACCGCCGTGGTTGACGGCGCTGCCCCGGATCACCGCGTGCACCGGATCGCCGTCACGCAGGGCGTCCGCGAGCGGCTTGAGCAGGACGGCCGCGACCGCCTCGGCGGGCGCGTAGCCGTCGGCACGTTCGTCGAAGGCGTGGCAGGCTCCGCTCGGCGACAGGGCGCCGATCGCGGACAGCTGGGTGTAGTGCCGAGGCGTGAGGATGAGGTTGGTTCCGGCGGCGAGGGCCATCCGGCACTCGCCGCGCCGCAGCGCGTTCACCGCGAGGTGGACGGCGTACAGCGAGCCGGAGCAGGCGGTGTCGACGGTGAGGCTCGGGCCGCTGAGGTCGAAGAAATGCGAGGGCCGGTTGGCGGACATGGAGACCGCCGTGCCGATCGGCGCGTACGGGCCCTCGGCGTGCCCGGCGCGGATCAACTCCTCCTCGTGGTCGCGGAAGGAGCGGCCGACGAACACCCCAGTGTCGGAGCCACGCAGCCGGCCGGCGACCGCGGCATCCTCGGCGGTCTCCCACAGCACCTCCAGCAGCAGCCGGGTCTGCGGGTCCATGGCCTGCGCCTCGTCGCGGGACACGCCGAACAGCGCCGCGTCAAAGCTGTCGGCGTCGGCGAGGAATCCGCCGCGCGGGCAGTCGGTGCGGCCGTCCCCGCCCTGCGGGTCGTAGACGGCCCGGTGGTCCCAGCGGTCCGCCGGGACGTCGGTGACGAGATCGTCGCCGTTCAGCAGGCGCTGCCAGAGCGTGGCGGTGTCGCGGGCGCCGGGGAAGCGTCCGGCCATGCCGATGACGGCGATGGCCCCGTCGGCGGGACGGTCGACGAGCCGTGCCGGGACCGTCTGTCCCGCCGTGGCCGACTCCGCCCACGCGACACCGACCGGTCCCGGTGTCTGTCGCGCCGGGGCGGTCCGGGCGAGGCGGGCGGTCTGCTCGGGGAACTCCGCGATCAGGTGGGCGGCGAGCTGTGGCACGTCGGGGTGGCGGAAGAAGACGGTCGGTACGAGCGCACAGCCGAGGTCGCTCTCGATGCGGTCGTTGAGGGCCATCAGATCGGCGGAGGTGAGCCCGAGGTCGAGGAATCCGGCCCGGTCCGGCGGGACCGGGGTGCCCAGTCTTTCGCGGACCAGTTCGTCGAGGTGGTCGGTGACGGCGTCGAGGACGGGATCGCCCGAGGTCATGGAGTTCGCCTCCGCGGCAGTGGCGGTGTCCGGGCCGGTGCGGGCCGCGGGCGGCTCGCCGTACGCGCGAGGGCCGCTGGCCGGCGGCAGGTCGCTGCCGGGGCTGCCCGCGCCGGCGGTGATCCACCGGCGCCTGCGGTCGAAACGGGTGAGGGCGAGCGGGGTGCGGCGCGGGGTGTGCCCCTCGGGGGCCTGTTCCAGCACCACATGGCAGTTGGTGCCGCCGAACCCGAAGGAGGAGACCGCCGCGCGACGCGGGCTTCCGGTCGTCTCCGGCCAGGGGCGGCCGGCGGTGACGGGGTAGAAGGGGGTGCGTTCGAAGCCGAGCCGGGGGTGGGGGTCGGCGCAGTGCAGGGTGGCGGGCAGATAGCCGTGCTGGACGGCCAGCACCGTCTTCACCAGGGACGCGATGCCGCCGGCGTGCAGCAGCGCGCCCACATTGGATTTCACCGAGCCGACGGCACAGTGCTGGGATTCGCTGCCGAGGCCGCGGTAGACCTCGGCGGCCGCGTGGATCTCGATCGGGTCGCCGAACCGGCTGGCCGAGCCGTTGACCTCCAGGTAGCCGATCGAGGGCGAGTCGACGCGGGCCGCCCGCAGCGCGGTGCGCAGCAGTTCGGTCTGCGCCTCGTGGCTGGGCGCGGTCAGGCCCAGGGTGCGGCCGTCGTTGTTCGCGGCGGAGGCGAGCAGGGTGGCGAGCACCTGGTCGCCGTCGCGCAGGGCCTGCTCCTCGGTCTTCAGGAGCACCATGCCGAGCCCCTCGCCCGGCACGGTGCCGGTGGCCTCGCGGTCGAACACCCGGCTGTGGCCGTCCCGCGAGAGCACCCCCGCACGGCCGAGGCCGAGATAGACGAAGGGATCGAGGAGCAGTTCACAGCCGCCGGCGACCGCGTAGTCGCACTCGCCGGCGAGCAGGCTCTGCACGGCCTGGTGGACGGCGACCAGCGAGGACGAGCAGGCCGTGTCCACGGCCAGGGACGGGCCACGGAAGTCGAACACGTGGCTGATCTGGGTCGCCACCATGTTAGGCAGGGCGCTGACCAGCAGTTGCGGGGTGGTGGGCGGGCCGCCGATGCAGTTGCGGCGGACGTAGTCGTTGGCACCCACGCCGAGGAAGACGCCGACACGTTCCCCGGCGAGCTCCTTGCGGGCGTAGCCGGCCCGGTCGAGCAGTTCCTGCGCCAGTTCCAGGGAGAGTCGCTGCTGGGGGTCCATCCAGGCGGCGTCCTGTTCGCTGATGCCGAAGAACTCCGCGTCGAACCGGTCGATCCCCTCGATGAACCCGCCCCACCGGGCGGCCTCGACAACGTCCGGATCGGCCCGGTCGAACCAGTCCGGCGACCAGCGGTCGGCAGGCGTACGGGAGACGGAGTGGATGCCACGGACGAGGTTCTGCCAGAACTCCTCGACGGAGGCGGCACCCGGCACACGCACCGCCGCGGCCACGACGGCGATCCGCCCGGACGCCGACGGCCGCTCGCCGACGGGCCCCGGTCCTGCAGCCGCCGTCGCGGAGGGTGCCGCAGCCGCCTGCGGAGCCCCGCCGGAGGTGTCCGGCAGTGTGACCGGTTCGCCGACGGCCGGGAGTTCACCGGCCAGGTGATCGGCCAGCGCGCGCAGGGTGCGGCGCCGGGCCACCACGGACGGCACGACGGCGGTGCCGTAGCGCTGTTCGACGACGTCCAGGACACGCATGGCGGCGATCGAGTCCACGCCGTAGTCGCTGAGGTCCTCCTCCGGGTCGAGGTCCTCGACCGGCACCTTCAGCACGTCGGCGAAGATGCCCGCCAGCTCCTGGCAGAGGGCGTCGGCGTCCACCCCGGGGCGCTCGACGGCCGGGGTGTCGTGGTGCAGAGTGAGGCGGTGCTCCAGGCGCTCCACATCCCCACGGAACACGGCGAGTTGGGCGGCGGGGTGCCCGAGGGCGAACTCCAGCGCGGCCAGACCGTCGTTGGTGCTCAGCGGTTCGAGGCCGTTCACCTCCAGCACCGGCTGCTCCACGGCGGGGTTGATCCGCATGCCGCCGTCCGCCCACAGGGGCCAGTTGACCGACAGGGTGCGGCCGTGGCGTTCTCCGCGGCCCCGTAGGTCCTGGCGGTGGTGCGCGAAGGCGTCCAGGTAGCGGTTTCCGGTGGTGTAGTCGGTGGTGCCGATGGTGCCGAGCACCGAGGTGGTGGAGGAGAACAGCAGGAAGTAGTCGAGGCGGGCGTCCCGGGTCGCCTCGTCCAGCAGACGGGTGCCGGCGATCTTGGGCGCGATGACCCGGCGGATGCCGGCGATGTCCTTGCGGAGCAGCAGCCCGTCCTCGACCACTCCGGCGGCGTGCAGGACACCGGTGAGCGGGCCGAGGTCGGCGACGACGGCCGACACGGTGTCCGCCACCGCGGCGTGGTCGGTCACGTCACAGGGGTAGTAGCGGGCCTGTGCGCCCAGCGCGACGAGTTCGGCGACGGCCGCGGACTGCTGCGCGCCGTGTCCGGACCGGCCCAGCAGGGCGATCCGTACGCGTGCCCGCTCGGCCAGTCGGCGGGCCACCAGCCGGCCCAGGCCGCCGGCGCCCCCGGTGATCAGATAGGTGCCGCCGTCGCGGGCGAGGGGGACCTCCGCTGCGGCGGCCGTCGTCACCCGGCGGAAGCCGAGCACCTCGCGTCCCGCCCGACGGACCCGTACCTCGATGTCCTGCCAGGCCACGGCCTCGGCGAGCACCGCCCGGCACTGCTCCACGACGCCGAAGGACGTGTCCAGGCACACCGTCTTCAGGGCCAGCTTGGGCTGTTCACGCCGGACGCCGCGGGCCAGGCCGCCCACGGCCGCGTGCTCGGGGTCCTCACCGTCCGAGGCGTAGGCGTAGACCATGGGCACGGTGGCGGTGCACGAGGTCAGCCAGGCACGCGCCAGAGCGAAGGCGCTCTCGCGCGCCGCCGACGGACCGAGTGACGCGGTCAGGGGCCACAGGTCCAGGACCGCCGCCGGATCGGCGCCCTCGGCGCGCAGCGCCTGGGCGAGGGCCCGGTGGTCCTGCTCGGCGGTCGGATCGACGGTGAACTCGTCGGCGCCCTTCCGGGAGAACTCCGTCCCCGAGCGCACCGCCACCACCCGGGCCGCCACCCGGCGCCGCAGTTCAGCCACCCGCCCGGCGTCGTCGTCCAGCACCAGCAGCACGCCGTCGGGCAGCTTGCCGCCCTCGAGGTCCTGCCGCGCCCACACCGGTTCGTAGACGAGCAGGCCGTCCGGTACGGCGGTGGGGGCGGGGGCGGCCCAGGCCGCGGACACGGCTTCCGTGCCGGAGACCTCGGCGGGAACCGTCGGCTCCGTACCGACCGCGTGGCCGTCACCGTCCGCTGACCGGCCCGGCGCGTCCGTCACCCTGCCGGCCTCGCCTGAGGCCGGGCGCGGGGCAGCCGTGCCGGTCATCGGGATCCAGCACCGCTTGCGCTCGAAGGGATACGTCGGCAGCGGCACCCGGCGTCCGCTGTGCGTCGCCCAGTCGGTGTCCGCGCCACGGACCCACGCCGCGGCCGTCCGCGCCGGGTCGGCGCCGTCCGCGCGGCCGCCGCCGTCGCGCCCGGGGCGGCCCGTGAACACCCGGGCGGGGTCGGCGTGTCCGGCGGCGTACGCGGTGAGCAGGTCCACCAGCTCAGCGTTGTCGTGGGCCACCACGGCGAGCCGGTGCTCCAGGGCGCGGCGGCCGGTGCGCAGCGTGTGGGCGACATCGGCGAAGGGCAGGTCCGGGTCCTCGCTCAGGAACCGGCGCAGCCGGTCGGCCTGCACCCGCAGGGCCTCGGGCGTACGGGCGGACAGCGGGACGACCTGCGCTCCGGCGGGCCTCTCGGACGGTAGGCCGCCCTCGGGCCGGTACTCCTCCAGCACCATGTGGACATTGGCCCCGCCGAAGCCGAAGGCGCTGATCCCGGCGCGGCGCGGCGCGGTCCGTCCGGTGCGCGGGTCGAGGACCCGGGGCCACTCACGGCGTTCCCGCGCCACGTAGAAGGGGCTGTCGTCGAAGGGGATCTCCTGGTTGAGCCGCTCGGTGTGCAGCGTGGGCACGATGGTGCCGTGCCGCATCGACAGCAGCACCTTGGTGAGAGCGGCGATGCCCGCGGCGGCTTCCAGGTGGCCGACGTTGGACTTCAGCGAGCCGACCGCGCAGAAGCCGCGCCGGTCGGTGGAGCGGCGGTAGGCCTTGGTGAGGGAGGCGATCTCGATCTGGTCGCCGAGGGTGGTTCCGGCGCCGTGCGCCTCGATGCTGGTGATGGTCTCGACGTCGACGTCGGCGCGGCGCAGCGCCTCCAGCACCACGCGGCCCTGCGCGTCCGGACTGGGCACGGCGAAGCCGCTGGTGCGGCCGGAGTGCTGGACGGCCGAGCCGCGGATGACGCCGTAGATGTGGTCGCCGGCCGCCTCGGCCTCGGACAGCGGGCGCAGCAGCACGGCGCCGACTCCCTCGCCGGGCACATAGCCGTCGGCGCCCTCGCCGAACACCCGGCAACGCCCGTCGGTGGACAGCAGGTTGTTCTCCGCCAGCCGAAGGTATTTGAAAGGGTGCAGGGAGAGGTTGACCCCGCCGGCCAGCGCCGCCCGGCACTCGCCGCGCCGGATCGCCTCGCAGGCCAGGTGGATGGTGGTCAGCGAGGACGAGCAGGCGGTGTCCAGGGAGACACTGGGGCCGCGGAAGTCGAAGGCGTAGGAGACCCGGCTGGTGATCAGCGAGAAGGTGGAGGCAACGATCTGCGGGTTGTCGCGGGCGAGTTGCTCCAGGGCGTGCAGCTGGTAGTCGTTCCACATCACGCCCGCGAAGACGCCGACCGCGCCGCCGGTCTGCCCGACCAGTTGCTCGGGGGTGTATCCGGCGTCCTCGACGGTCTGCCAGGCGGTCTCCAGGAAGAGCCGTTCGTGCGGGTCCATCAACTCGGCCTGACGCGGGGAGATGTTGAAGAACAGCGGGTCGAAGTCCTCGACGCCGTCGAGGAATCCGCCCCACTTGCCGTGGGTCTTGCCGCTGACGTGCCGGCCGGGCGCGAACCAGGGCGTGTGGTCCCAGCGCGCGGGCGGCACCTCGCTCACGCAGTCGCGGCCGTCCCGCAGCACCTGCCAGAACTCGCGGATGTCGGCGGCGCCCGGGTAGCGGCCGGCGAGGCCCACCACGGCGATCGGCTCGTCGTGGGCGTGCGGCGCCGGTTCGGGGCGGTGTGCCGCCCGGGTCTCGGCCCGCGGGGCGGCGGGCTGCTCGGCGACCGGTTCCTGCGGGGCGGGGGTGCCGCCGGGCAACGTGTGTCCCTGGCCCCGTAGATGGGCGGCCAGGCTGTTCACGGTGGGGTACTCGAACAGCAGGGTCGGGTACAGCTCGGTGTCGAGCAGCTTCTCCAGCGATACGGCGATCGTGAGCAGGTTCACCGAGTCCAGACCGAGGTCGTAGAAGCCCCGGTCCTGGTCCATCGGCGCGTCGCCGCTGCCGAGCGCCTCGGCCACGAGGTCGCTGATGGCCGTCTCCAGAGTGCGCTCTCCTTCCGCGGCCGGCGGGTCGGCCGGTTTCGGCGGGCGCGGCGCGGTCGGGACCTGCGCGGGGGCCGCGGCGCCCTCGGCGAGCCGGGTGATGAGGTCGGCGCTGCGTACCCGCTTGGCGCGGAACCCGGTGATGCGGGCGACGACGCTGCCGTCCGGGTGACAGATGTGCAGGTCCGCGGTGACGGTCTCGGCGTCCAGCTCGCGCTGCTCCACCCGCGGCACGAACACCTGTGCCGCGGCGCCGAGCGGGGCGTAGGCGCGGAACGACTCGATGTAGATCGGGATGAAGGGGCGCGCGGCCTGTTCCCGCTGGCCGGGCTCGAACTGGAGGAAGGGCACCAGGGTGGAGAAGTCCAGGGTCACCGGGTGGATGTGAAAGTGGTCCAGGTACTCCTGGGCGTCCGGGCCGAGCTGGACATCGCCGAGAGAGTAGCCGTCGCCGCGGTAGACGGTGCCGTCCACCTTCATGAAGTCCCGGTGGTGGATGTCCACTTGGCGGGCGAAGGCGTACAGCGTGTCGGCGTCGCAGATCTGGTCGGCCGCGGCCTTGAGCCGGTCGGTGTCGACGTGCCCGGCCGCCTCGGGCGCGGAAAGCCGGATCTCCGCCTGGAAGTTGGTCTCCCAGGCCTCGTCGAGCACGACTCCCGCGCTGACCGGCCTGCTGCGCACGGTCACCGGCAGCACGCCCTGCGGGGACGGGGAGTCCACGGCGATCTGGAGCTGCCGGTCCCGGTCGCCGGCGGCCACCACGGGTGCGATGAACAGGCAGCGGCGCAGTTCGGCCGCGGCCGGGTCCACGCCCGCATGTCGCAGGAGCCGCAGGACCAGGTCGAGGAAGAAGACGCCCGGCAGGACGGGCGTGCCGTGCACGAGGTGGCCGCGCACGATCTCGTCCTGGGCGGTGACGCTGGTGACCAGGTGTCGGCCGGCCAGTCGGTGCTGATCGGCTTCGAAGCGAGGATCAACCACGGTCGACATAGGTCAGGTCAGCTCCTCGTGGAGTTCGAGCATGGGTCGGCGCACCGCACCGGCAGGCCGGGGACGGGGTTCGGGTTCGAGCGGGCCGGCGTAGGAGGGAACGTCGGCCGGGTCCGGGGTTCGGCTGGGCCGCGGGGGCACGGCAGCCGGGCCCGGACCGGTCTGGGACGGCACAGACGGCACCGGCGGGACGGAGCCCACGGGCAGACCGGGTTCCGGTTCCAGCGCGAGCAGTGTGCGGGCCGCCGGACGCGACGCCGGCGGCGCCGGCCGGTCGAGCCAGTGCCGGGTTCGGCGGTACGGGGCGGGCGGGAGGGGTGTGCGGCGGGGGTGATACCGCTCCCGCTCCTCGGGGAGCAGTTCGCGCAGCAGCACATGGGCGTTGGTGCCACCGAACCCGAAGGCGCTCAGCCCCGCCCGTCGCACACCGCACTCCGGTGTCCAGGGCTGCGCGGTGAGGGCCGGCCGGAACGGGGAGGTGTCGAAGGCGAAGCGCGGGTTGGGCCGCTCGCAGTGCAGGGTGGGCGCGATGGTGCCGTGGACGAGCGAGAGGATCACCTTGTGCAGCCCGGCCATCCCGGCGGCCATCAGCAGATGGCCCAGGTTGGACTTCACGCTGCCGACCGCGCAGTGGCCGACCGCGTCCGTCGTGCGCCGGAAGGCGCGGGTGAGCGCTTGAAGTTCCATCGGGTCGCCGATCATGGTGCCGGTGCCGTGCGCCTCGACGTACGTCACCGTCTGCGCGCCGACTCCGGCCGCGGCCAGGGTGTCGGCGACCAGTTCCTCCTGGGCCTGGGGGTTCGGCGTGGTCAGCCCCATGGTGCGGCCGTCGTTGTTGGTCAGGCAGGCCTCGATCACCGCGTGGACGCGGTCGCCGTCGGCGAGCGCCCGGTCGAGCGGTTTGAGCAGCACCGCCCCGACTCCCTCGCCCAGCACGATGCCGTTGGCGGCGGCGTCGAAGACGTGGCAGGCACCGTCCGGGGACAGCGCGCCGGATGCACTCAGCTTGAGGAAGGGTGTCTCGTCCAGCAGCAGATCGCCGCCGCCGACCAGCGCCGCCTCGCAGTCACCGGCGGCCAGTGCGCGCAGGGCGAGCTGAAGCGCGGTCAGCGACGAGGAGCAGGCGCTGTCCACGGTGACGTGCGGGCCCCGCAGGTCGTAGACGTGGGCGGCGTGGGCGGCGATGAAGTTCTGGTTCAGGCCGGTGACGGTGTTGCGGTGCGGGACGGCCACCCGACTGCCGTAGGTGCTGGTGCCGGATCCCATGAAGAAGGAGATCCGCCGCCCGGCGACCTCCGCGCGGGAGTAGCCGGCGTCGCGCAGCGTCTGCTCGACCGTCTCCAGCGACAGCCGCACCAGCGGGTCCACGTGGCTCGCATCGGCGGGGTCGATGCCGAAGAACTCCGGGTCGAACTCCTCGATTCCGTCCAGGAACCCGCCCCACTTGCTGATGCTGCGGCCCGGCGCGGGCTGCGGGGCCCACAGCCGCCGGTGGTCCCAGCGGGAGGCGGGCACCTCGGTGATGCCGCTGCGGCCGTCCCGCAGCAGCTGCCAGAAGTGCTCCAGGTCGGGCGCGCCGGGGTAGCGGCCCGCGGCACCGATGACGGCGATCAGGCCGGAACGTGTCTCGCGGGCGGGCCCGGTGGCGGAGATCGCCCCGCCCGTCTGGGCGGCCACGGTCGCCCGCGGCCGCTCGGCCCCCGACTCCTCGCGCATCCAGCGGGCCGTGCCCGTGGGGTGTGCGGCGCACAGGTGGGCGGCAAGTTGGGCGCAGGTGGGGTACTCCAGCACCAGCGAGGGTGACAGCGACTCCCCGACGCGCTCTTCGAGTTGGGCCACGATGGCGGCCACCAGGATGGAGTCGACGCCGAGTCGGGTGAAGTGCGTGTCAGGGCCGATCCGCTCGGCCGGCATCAGCAGGGCGCGGGCCAGCAGTCGGGCGACGGCCTCGGCGACGGCCGGCCGCAAGGCACCGTCGGGGTCCGGCTCGGGCATGGGCGCTTCCTCAGGTCCGGGGTCGGGGTCGGGTACTGGCCATACGGCGGGGTCGACGGCGGCCGCCACGCAGTGCGAGCGGCCCGATGCCAGGGCGGCCTCCAGGAGGTCCAGGCCCTGTTCGACGGTGTGCGGGGCGAAGCCGTGCTCCGCGTACCGGGGGCCGCGCACCTCGCCCATGCCGGCGCCAGCCCAGCTTCCCCAGGCCACGGAGAGGATCCGGCCCGAGCCGGAGTGCTGGGCGGCCACGGCGTCCAGTACGGCGTTGCCGGCGGCGTAGTCGGTGAGCCCGACGGCCAGTTCCGGCAGGGCGGCCGACAGCGAGGAGTACAGGACGATCCACTCCGGTGCGTCCTCGCGCAGCTCGGTCAGCAGCGTCAGCGTCCCCTCCCCCTTGGGCTGCCAGACGGCCCGTACGGAGTCCGGGTCCTTATGGACGAACGCAGGCGTCGCGCGGTCGACGGCCCCGGCGCAGTGCAACACTCCCCCGACGGGCCCGAGTTCCTCGCGGACTCGGTCGAGGAAGGCCCGCAGACCCACCGCGTCCGTCAACTCACCTGAGTGCAGCAGGAGTTGTACGCCCATCCGCTCCAGCTCCAGCAGTCCGGCGGCGCGTGGGTCGGAACTGCCCGCACTCCAGGCGGAGCGCGGCGGCAGCGGGCGCAGGCCAAGCAGGGCCAGCCGCCGCGCGCCGCGTTCGGCCAGTCGCCGCGCGGCGGCCATGCCGAGCCCGCCGGTGCCCCCGGTGATCAGATAGCTCCGCGACGCATCGACGCGCACCGGCGCCGACGCTGCCCGCGCCACCCGGACCAGGCGGGGCGCCAGCCGCCGGCCGCCGCTCAGCCGTACCTCGGGCTCGCCTGCGGCCAGGGCCAGTTCGGCCGCCACCAGGCCCAGCAGGGCCTCACCGTCGTCCGCGGACGTGTCGCAGGTGACCGTGGTGGCGGACACGTGGGAGTACTCGGCCCCGAGGGAGCGGACGAGTGCGGCCATGCGGGCGGCCAAGGGCGAGCCGGCCGCACCGGAGGTGAGGTGCAGCAGCCGCAGCGCACGGCCCTCGGCCGGCGCCACGAGGGCCTGCAACATGCCCACGCGCCCGAGTTGACCGGTCGGCGCCCGCCCTTCGGCCAGGTCGGTCAGGTCCGCCACCGCGTCGAGGCGGGGATGCAGCGAGCGCAGCCGCTGGCCCAGAGCCCGGCCCCCCGGGCCGTCGTCCGGTTCGAGTTCGTATTCGTCCCGGCCGAGCCGGGGCAGCGCGGATCGCTCCCGTACGACGATCCACTCGACCGCGTCGGTGCCGGGCAGGGCGGCGATCACCGGCAGCGTGGTGTCGCGGCCGAGCAGGAGGACGCATACGGGACGCGATCCGGTGGGGGTGGCAAGCACGGGCTGCACGGGCTGCCAGGAACGGCTCAACAGGGCGGGCTCGTACCGGACCAGCGTCGGGGCGGGCCCGGGGTCGCGCGCCTCCGGCAAGTGGACGTCGCTCTCCTCGCCGACGGTGCCCGCGGCACCTGGCGGGCCGTACCGCCGGCTGGTGGTGAAGGGGTACAGCGGGAACCGGACACGCCGCCCGCCCCGAGGGAACAGCAGGGACCAGTCGACGCTGCCGCCCGCCGTCCACTCGCGCACCGCCTCCGCCAGGGGGCCCGCGAGTGCGGGCTGCGTGGCCATCTCGCGCCCCGCGAGGAAGTCGGCCAGGAGGGCACGCAGTTCGGCGGTGTCGTGGCAGACCAGCGCCAGCCGCTCCGGCAGTTCGGTGCGCCCGGTGCGGGAGGTGTGGGCGAGGTCGGCCAGCGGGGTGCCGTTGTCAGCGAGGAAGTCGTACAGGCGCGCGGCGTAGGCGCGTAGCCGTTCGTCGTCGGTGGCCGACAGCGTGACGATCTGCGGGCCCTGATCGGTGGCCGGCGTGGCCGAAACGCCCTCCGGCGCCTCCTCCAGGACGGCGTGGGCGTTGGTGCCGCCGAAGCCGAACGAGCTGACGCCCGCCCGCCGGGGCTGCCGCGGTGCGCGCCGCTCCCAGGGTTCCGGGGCGGTGGCGAGCCGCAGGGTGCCGTCCGACAGGTCGATGTGCGGGTTGACCTCCTTCAGCAGGGGTGTGCCGGGCAGTGTGCGATGGCGCAGGGCCTGCACCACGGCGATCAGCCCCGCCATGCCGGAGGCCGACTCCAGGTGGCCGATCGAGGCCTTGACCGCGCCCAGCACACAGTCGGCGGGCTCGGAGCCGGTACCGCGGAGGGCCATCCGCAGCCCTTCGATCTCTATCGGGTCGCCCAGCTCGGTGCCGGTGCCGTGCGTCTCGACGTAACCGACCGAATGCCCGGGCACCCCGGCGTCCCGGAGCGCGGCGGTGACCACCTCGGCCTGGGCGGACGGGCGGGGCGCGGTCAGGGAGTGCGCCCGGCCGCCGTGGCCGACGGCGATTCCACGCAGTACGGCGTGCACGGGGTCACCGTCGGCGAGGGCCCGGGCCAGCGGTTTGAGCAGCACCACCGCCACGCCCTCGCCGCGGACATAGCCGTCGGCAGCCCGGTCGAAGGTGTGGCAGCGTCCGGTCGCGGAGAGCATCCCGGCGCCCGCCAGCGACGCGAAGTACGTGGGCGAGAGCAAGACGTTGACGCCCCCGGCCAGGGCCAGGTCGCAGTCGCCCGAGCGGAGCGCGGCGACGGCATGCCGCAGCGCCACCAGCGAGCTGGAGCACGCGGTGTCGACCGCCTCGCTCGGGCCGCGCAGGTCGAGGTGGTGGGAGACGCGGTTGGCGATGACGCTGTGCACGTTGCCGGTGGCGAGATGGGGGTGCGCGGTGTCGCCGCTGCGGGCGAGCAGTTCGGTGTAGTCGCTGAGGGTCGCCCCGGCGTAGACCCCCGTACGGGAGCCGGCCAGCGTGCGCGGATCGCGGCCGGAGTCCTCGATGGCATGCCAGCTCGCCTGGAGGAACAGCCGCTGCTGGGGGTCCATCAGCGCGGCCTCGCGCGGCGAGATGCCGAAGAACTCCGCGTCGAAGGCGTCCACGTCGGCGAGGAACCCGCCCTGTGGGCCGGTCCCGTCCGCCCAGGCCCGCACCGGGCCGCCGACCCGCTCACCGGGCGTGTCAGCGGCGCCGTCGGTGACGCAGTCCCGTCCGGCGAGGAGGTTCGCCCAGAACGCGTCCACGTCGTCCGCTCCGGGGAAGCGCCCGGCCATGCCGATGACGGCGATGGGCTCCGCCCCGGTGCCGGCGGGCGGTTCCGGCGTGCCGTCGGGGGCAGGAGACGCCTCCGGTGGGGGCACCGGTGCGGCGGCGACCCCGTGAGCCTGCGTCAGGTGGCGGCTCAACTCCGCGACCGTGGGGTGTTCGTAGACCGCCACCGGTGTCAGGGCGAGCCCGTAGACCTCGTTGAGCCGGTTGACCAGCCGGACCGTCTGCACCGAGTCCATGCCTACATCCCCGAACCGGTCGTCGGCGCGGAGCGCTTGGGCGGGCAGCTTGAGCAGGGCACGCACCTCGGCGGCGACCTGCTCGTGGACCGCTTCACCGGTCGCCCGGTCCCCCGCCGCCCGCGTGTCCACGCCGGCACCGCCGAGCACGGCGCTGATCCGGGCCTGGTCGCCATGGCCGACCAGATACGCGCCGGACTCGACCGTGAGCAGCTCGTCCAGGACGCGCAGCGCCTCTTCGGTGGCGATGGGCCGAAGTCCTGTGGTGGCTGCGGTGAGTTCGATGACGTCCTGCGGCATGCGCATGCCTCCGTCCCGCCACAGGGGCCAGGCCGCGGAGACGGTGCGCCCGTGCCGCAAGCCGCGCCGGCGCAGCTGCTCGCGCTGTGCAGCGAAGGCGTCGAGGAAGCGGTTGGCCGCCGCGTAGTCGCACTGGCCGGCGTTGCCCGTCCAGCCGACGAAGGACGAGGTCAGCAGCAGGAAGTCCAGGTCGTCGGAGCTGGTGAGGCGGTCCAGGAGCAGGGTGCCGTCCGTCTTCGGCGCCAGGACCCGGTGCAGGGACGGGGCGGTCTTGCCGGCCAGGGGGGCGTCCTCCAGCACTCCCGCCGCGTGGACGATTCCCCGCACCCCAGCGCCCAGTTCGCGGGCGCGGTCGAGGGCGGCACGCAGGGACTCCTCGTCGGTGATGTCGGCCCGCGCATACTCGGCGCGCGTCCCGTGCCGTGCGAGGTCGGCGAGGAGCCGCTCGGTGTCGGCGGAAGCCGGCGAGCGGCCGAGGAGGACGAGGGCGTCGACGCGGTGCCGCTCGGCCAGATGCCGGGCGACGATCCGTCCCAGCCCGCCGGACCCGCCCGTGATCACGACGGCGCCCCTGCCCCCGGTGTCCTGGCGCGACGGCTGCGCGGTCACCGTCCGCACCAGCTCGGGCCGCGGTGTCCAGCGTCGTTGCCCGTCCACCCGGACCTCGCGGTCCGTGCCCAGCGCCTCGGCCAACAGACCGGACAGCGGCGGGAGTCCGGACTGGGCGACCTCGATCCGGCCCAGCCGCAACCGCACCCCTTCCAGGGCCAGGGACCGGCCCAGCGCGTCCAGCGCGACCACGGCCGGCTCACCCGGCCGGCACACGAGGGCGCAGTCGACCGGGCGCCCGGTCCGCGCCGACCAGCGGGCGAGGGCGAGCGGCAGCTCGACCGCCGCCTCCAGCGACAGCGGCGGACCGCCGAACTGACGCACATCCAGTACGACGATCCGGTCCGCACCGGAGTCCAGGAGCCCCGGCACCGCGTCCGCGTCCGTCGCGCGCAGTACCCGCACGCCGGCCGGCAGCGCACCGGGAGCGGAACCCGGCACCTCGGCGCCGACCGCCACCACCAGCAGCCCGACGTCGACGGCCAGGACGGGCGCGGCACCGGCGAGAACCCACGCCGAGCGGTAGAGCACCGTCTCGTACCCGGGCCCGGTGTCCGTCCCCGCCGTGACCGGCCCGGCCGCCTCGCCGCCGGGCGACGGCACCGCCGCGGGCCGCCCCTCGTCGCTCGCGCTCACCCCGCCCGGCAGCAGCGATGCCGTGAGGCGGTCAGGCAGCCAGTGCCGTACGGGTGCGAAGCGCGTCGGGGGAAGCGGTATGCGGCGGCTTCCGGGCTCCGCGAGGTCGGCCCAGGGCAGCTCCGCGCCGTGCACCCACAGTCGGGCGGCCTGGGTCAGGTCCCCGGCGCGCATCCGTTCCCGCAGGAAGGCCGTGCCCTGCGGGCCCGCGCCGAACAGGTCGCCGAGCCCGGGCTGTCCGCCGAGCCGCCCGCTCACCAGGCCGGGCACGTCCTCGGGGTGCCCGGCGGCGATGCGTTCGAGCGCGGCGTGCAAGCGGGGGCGGTCCGCGGCGGGGAAGGCGATCCGTACGTCCCGTCCGGGCCGGCCGACCTGGAGGGTGAAGGCAATGTCGGCGAGACGGTGGTCCGGGGCGTCCAGGAGAGCGGCGCGCAGCCGGCCCGCGTAGTCCCGTACGTCCGCCTCGTCCTGGCCGGAGAGTACGACGAGACAGGGCCCGGCGGGGTGATCCGCGCTGTCGGCAGGCGGCGTCGGGGCCTCCTCCACCACCAGGTGGACGTTGACGCCGCCGGCGCCGAACGAGCTGAGTCCGGCCCGGAGCGGACCGCCGCGGGCCTGCCACGGCTCGGCGGTGCGCTGGATGAGGAAGGGGGTGCGGGCGAGGTCGAGGCGTGGGTTGACCGGGTCCGCGTGCAGCGTCGGTGCCAGCGTGCGGTGACGCAACTGGAGCAGCACCTTGGTGAGGCCTGCCACCGCCGCGGCGGACTCCAGATGGCCGATGTTGCTCTTGATGCTTCCGATGCCGCACCGGGCATCGGCCTCCGTCTGCGCGCCGAACGCCTCGGTCAGGGCGCGCACTTCGATGGGATCGCCGAGCGCGGTACCGGAGCCGTGGGCCTCGACGTAGCCGATGGAACCGGGCTCGACACCCGCGGCGCGGTGCGCACGGAGCACCAACTCGGCCTGGGCCGTGGGGCTGGGCACGGTGAATCCGTTGGTCCGCCCGTCGGAGCCCGCGACGGCGGCGCGAATCACGCCGTGCACGTGATCGCCGGCGGCCAGCGCCCGGTCGAGCCGCTTGAGCACCACGGCGCCGACGCCCTCGCCGAGCACGAAACCGTCAGCCCCCGCGCCGAAGGCCTGGCAGCGGCCGCTTCGGGAGAGCATGCCCATCTGCGCGTACTGCACGTGCCGCGCCGGGTGCAGCACCAGGTTGACGCCACCGGCCACGGCCGCGCCGACCTCACCGCGCCGTACCGCGCCGCAGGCCAGTTCCAAGGCGGTGCCGGAGGCGGAGCAGGCGGTGTCCACGGTGAGGCTCGGGCCGGTGAAGTCGAAGAGGTAACTGACCCGGTTGGCGATCTGGTAGCCCTCGGCCCACGGATAGGGGCTGTCCCCGGTGAGCGCGCCCACGGAGCTGAACAGGCCGTAGTCGTTGGCCATCGCGCCCACGTACACCCCGGTGTCGCGGCCGATGCCGGCGGGTGTGTAGCCCGCGTGCTGGAGTGCCTGGTGGGCGGTTTCCAGGAACAACCGCTGGCGGGGGTCCATCAGTTCGGCCTCGGCGGGAGAGATGCCGAAGAAGAGGGAGTCGAACTCGTCGACGCCGTCGATGAGGGCCGCCCACCGCGAGTAGGTACGGCCGGGGCCGCCGTCCGGGTCGTGCAGGGCGTCGTGGTACCAGCGCTCGGCCGGCACCTCACCGACGCAGTCCCGTCCGGCAAGCAGGTTGTCCCACAGCTCGTCGATGTCACGGGCGCCGGGATAGCGTCCCGCCAGGCCGATGACGGCGACCGCGTCCTGGGCGTCGCGCGGTGGCGTCGCGCGCGCCGCGACGGGCGTGGTCCGCGGGGCGTCGGGGCCGGGAGCGGAGTGTTCCCCGGCGGCCCGGGTCTCGTCGACGGTGGCGGGGTGTTCCCGGGCGGCCAGGGTGTCGGCCAGGGCGCCGAGCGTGCGGTGCTCGTACAGCAGCGTGGCCGGCAGTTCGCCGTACCACCGCTCCAGCGCGACGGCGGCGTCCACGACGGCCAGGGAGGAGGGCCGTAGTCGCTCCACCGTGGTGTCGGCGTCCAGGGTCGCGGCCGGCACACCGAGGGTGCGGGAGAGCACCTCCACGATCCGTGCGAGCGCCGGGCCCTGTCCGCCCGCGCCGGTCGGCTCGGTACCGGACGGGGCGGATGCGTCGGTTGCGGCGACCGATGGGTCCGCGGCCGAGACCCGCTCGGCGATCTCCACGAGTGCGGTGTGCCCGGGATGCGCCGGGGGCCGTACGGGGGCGGCCTGTTGCTCCTCCTGCGGCTCCTCCGGGAACGTCTCGGGCCTGAACGTCACGGCGGCGGCCGCCTCCACGGGCAGCTCGTACACCACCGACCCGTCGGCCTCCTCGCGCACCGGGTCGCCGGCCACCGAGTCCAGGAACCGCCGTGCGGGCGCGTTGCGCTCGGTCGGCCGGTGCACGATGCGCAGGACCGCGCAGCTGTCGCGGACCTCCTCGGCCAGCCGGGCCAGGAAGGCGTGCTCGACCCCCTTGCCGAGCACACGGCAGCTCATCAGGTACGTCTCCAGGACGGCCACCTCCCCCTCGGTGCGCAGCAGGGCCGCGCCGACGACGCCGTAGTCGCCGAACCGGTCGGCGACCCGGACGGTGCGGCAGCGCAGCGACGGGTCGTCCGCGAGCAGGGCGCGCAGCTCGGACACCTGCCGCCGTAGCGGCGCGATGTTGAACTGGTTGGTGCGCTGGGTGAGTTGGGCGACCCGCGTGAGGGCGTCGCCCGCCGCCTCGCGGACCTCGATGCGCAGGTCCAGGTCGCGGATGAAGTCGGAGAGCGTGGCGGAGGACGCGCGTAGCTCTCGGCGTCGGCCGGCCGTCTCGTAGAACGAGGCACGGCGGCGGTCCTCGTCGGTGACCTGGAGCCGGTCGAAGGCCCAGACGCGGTCCAGGAACGCGGGCAGGGCGGCGGGGTCGGCCGGGCAGGTGAGGGCGAGCACCTGCGGGCAGGCGGCGCGCAGGGCGGCGATCTCGACGGGGTTGTCGTCGATCATCACGAACGATTCGAGGCCGAGGTCGAGTTCGCGGGCGAGGCTCATGAGGTTGGCGGGCTTGGGTTGCCAGTCGACGCGGCGCGCCGTCAGGTGTTCCTCGCCCAGCGGCATGTCCTCGCGCAGCCGCAGCACCTCGGCGACGTCCCGCGCCTCGTTCTTGCTGGCCAGGCAGAGCAGGACCCCGCGGGACCGCAACTCCAGGGCCCACTCGTGCAGTCGGCGGTGTCCGGGCTCGACCGTGACGCCGTGCGGGCCGTCCTCGGCCAGCACACCGCTCCACAGGGTGTTGTCGCAGTCCAGCACCAGGACCTTGGCGGCGGGGACGAGCGCGGCGCGGGTGACCCGGGCGGCGGCGGTGGCGAGGGCGGCGTATCCGGCGGCGGTGTACGGAATGTGCGCCATGCGCAGCCGTCCGGCGTCGTGCGCCGCGGCGAGGGCGGGGCCGCCGCCGCGCCACTCGTCGGCGTCGAGCAGATGCGCTCCCGCGACCGCCGCGAGGCCCTCGGCGAGCCGAGCGCGCAGCGGCGCCGTCGCCGCGGCGTCCGACCGCGGGGCATCGGGGCACAGCAGGACCAGCAGCGGTACGGCGGACCGCGCGCACAGCCCGGCCGCGGCGCCGGTGAACTCGTCGACGGTCCGCGCGGGGTCGTCGCCGAGCCAGTCCTCCACGCGCAGCAGGATCAGGTTGCAGCCGGTCCGGTTGCGGCCCATGTCGCTGGTCGGGTCGAGGAGTTGCTGGAAGACCTGGCCGTAGTCGGCGAACACGGGCTCCAGACCGAGGTCCAGGCGGGAGGTCCAGGAGCGCAGGCCTTGGTGCAGCGGGTCGGTCGTGAACGTGGCGGCCACCACCAGGCGCCCGGTGTTCTGCTGGGGTGCCTCCTGGGCACCGGGGATGTCGAAGCGGTCGACGACGGCGACCTGCCCGCGCTCGGACGCGGTGCCGAGCCGGGCGACCACCGTCGCCGCGACCTGTTCGGTTGCCAGGGCGGGCTCGGCGTCGAGGACGGAGTCGGAGAACGCGGTGGGCATCCGTCCCGGCCGCAGCACGGTGCAGGCCAGCTCGGGGTGTTCCGCGGCGGCCGCCCGTACCAGGCCCTCCAGGGCCAGCTTGGCGCTGACGTAGTGCGACCAGCCGGGTGGCGGTGAGTCGACCCAGGCGGTGGAGACGGCGACCAACTGTCCGGCCGCCGCGGCGAGCGGGGGCAGCAGCGCGGCGAGCGGGACCCTGACCAGTCGCAGGGCGTCGCGCAGGTAGTCGGCGGCGCGCTCGTCGGTCTGCGGTTCCAGGGCGAGGGCGGTGACCGGTGGGAAGGCGTTGAGGATCAGTACGTCCAGGTGCCCGTGTGCGCCGAGGATGCGGTCGCGGGCGGCCTCGGCCCAGGCGGGATCGGCGGCGTCGCCGGGCAGCAGGTGCACGCGGCCGGCCTGGTCGCCGAGGTCGGCACGGACCCGTCCGGCGTCGTCGGCGCTGCGCCGGTGTCCGACGTAGACGGTGTATCCGGCCAGCGCGAGGGCCTGACTGAGGCTCGCGCCGAGCCCCCTGCTGCCGCCGACCACCAGCGCCGTGCGGCCGGCTCCGGGTTCGCCGGCCGGGACCAGTTCGCGCAGTCGTCCCACGTCGGACGGCGGGGCCGCACGCCGGGCCAGGGCGCGCACTTCGACACGACCGAGTCCGGGCAGCGTGCCGGCGAGGTCGATCAGTCCGTAGCGGGAGTCGGCCGAGGCCACCTCCCACTCGCCGCCGTCCGCCCTGCTGTCCCCGCTGTCGCTGTCGCTGTCCGCGCCGTCGTAGTGGACGGTCAGGCCGGACACCAGGGCGTCCCGGCCGGGCAGTTCCATGCCCGCCAGATAGCTGGCCCACCCCAGCGGAAGGGCCTGGCGGACGGAGATTCCGGCGGCGTGGGCGCCGATGTCCGTCAGCAGTTCGCGCCACTGGTCGGCGGCGACCGGGCAGCCGGCCCGGTGGCGGCGGCCCGGCCGTGCCCGGTCGGCGGTCATGGTCGCGGCGGTCGTGCGCCGGGGACCAGGGATGTCCGCCGGGGCGTCGGCCGAGGTGCGGCCGGCCGCGGCGGTGACGGTGAGGTCGAGCAGCAGTCTGGTGCCGTCCATGACCCGTACGCGATAGCCGTCCTCGGTGCGTTCGACGGCGCGGCGGTAGGGCTGGCCCGGGTAGGCGGGCGCGTGGAACCGGGCGGCGATCCCGGTCAGGCGGCGGGGCGTGCGCCGGACGGGCAGGGCCGCGAGGGCGTACAGGGTCACCAGCGCGCCGTGCGCGATGGGGCGGCCGAAGGAGGTGCGGGCGGCGTAATCGGCGTCCGTGTGCAGGGGGTTGGCGTCACCGCTCGCGGCGGCGAAGCGCCGGATGTCCTCTGCGGTGATGCGGAACTCGCTCGAAGACACCTCGGTCACCTCTCCGCGCCGACCGGCGCCGTTTCACGGATCTTCTCGATCAGCCCGGTGAGCACCTGGCCGGGGCCGACCTCGCGCAGGTGCGGGGCCGGCAGCCCCAGCAGGTAGCGCACCGAGTCGGTCCACCGCACCGGCGAGGTGAGCTGCCGCTTCAACTCGCCGGCCAGTCGGTCGTCGGTGTGCGGCCGGGCCGTGGTGTTGGCGACGACCGGAATGCGCAGCGGGGCGAGGCGGTGGCGGTCCAGGACCCGGCCGAACTCCTCGGCGGCCGCTGCCATGTGGCGGGAGTGGAACGCCCCGCTGACCCGGAGCGGGATCACGGCTTCGGCGTGGGTGCCGAGCGTGCGGCTCGCGTCCCGGACCGCGTCCTCGGCGCCGGAGACGACGATCTGGGTGGGGGCGTTGAGATTGGCGATGTCGACCTCCGGGTGCGCGGCGAGCACGTCGCGCACCTGCTCCACGGACAGCCCGATCACGGCCGCCATCGCGCCAGGACCGGCCTTGGCCATGGCCTCGGCACGGTGCCGCACCACCTCCAGGCCGGTCAGGAAGTCGTAGGCGCCGGCCGCGAACAGGGCGACGAACTCGCCCAGGCTGTGCCCGGCCACGACATCGGGCACCTCGCCGCTCTCCCGCACGAGATCCAGGTAGCCCAGCGCGCCGACGACGTAGAGCGAGCACTGCGTGTAGCGGGTGTCGGCCAGTTTGTCCGCCGGTGCGTCCAGGCAGAGTTCCTCGATCGAGTAGCCGAGCAGCGCGTCCGCGCGCCGTACCAGGTGGGGGTAGCGAGGGAAGAGCTCGCGTCCCATGCCCTGCCGGTGGGCGCCTTGGCCGGGGAAGAGGTGGACAAGGGTCATGACGGGTCCCTCCGAGAAGAGGTAGGCGCGGGTGGGGCGCGCGAGGCCGGACGGGCGGCGGGACGGCCGGGTCGCTCAGGTGCGGACCAGAGCGGCCAGCCGGGTCCGCAGCACTCGGGCGGCCTCGGTCATCAGCAGGTCGGCGAGGGTGTCGGGATGGCGGGCGCGCCAGTTCTCCAGCTCGGTGCCTGCCAGATAGCCGTTGAGGGCGCCCATGGCGGGTCCGCAGGCCACCTGGTAGTCGACCCGCCGGTCGCTGCTGCCGGACATGGCGAGCCGGGTGGACTGCACGAAGTACCACTTGAAGACGAGCGCCATACGGTGCTTGGGGTCCGCGTCCGCGCGTGCGAGTTCGGCCGGGTCGCGCGTGGCGTAGTAGGCGGCCGTCTCCTGCCAGATCTCCTCGAAGCGCCGCCTGAAGATACGTTCTTGCAGCTGGCGGCGGGTGGGCGCGTCGATGGCGTCGAGGGAGTCGTAGCGCCGGTAGAGGTCGTAGAGCTTGTTGGCGCGGGCGGGGAAGAAGAGCCCCTTGCCGAGCACCTGGGCGCGGGCGCCGATCTCCAGCATGTCGCCCGCCGGAACCATCATGGTGTCCTGGACGCCGGCCGACTGGAGCAGGTCCTTGACGTCGTCGGCGGTGCCGGCCTCGGGCGTGCACTGGTTGATGCTGCCGGTCAGCACGAAGTCGGCGCCCAGCAGAAAGGCCGCCGCGATCGCTTCGGGAGTGCCGAGGCCGCCCGCCGCGCCGACGCACACGGAATGCCCGACGCCCGCGGCCGTGTCGCGCAGTCGGACGATCTCCGGGAGCACGGTGATCAACTGCCGCTGGTCGGTGTGCCCGCCGGAATCCGCCTCGACGCACAGATCGTCCGCCATCGGCAGGTACGGCGCCAGCGCGGCCTCCTCAGCACACAGCGCGCCGCTGTCCAGGAGGGCCGCCACCAGATGGGCCGGGGCGGGTGCGAGGAAGGCCCGGGCGGACTCCGGCCGCGAGACCTTGCCAAGCACGCTGTTCGGCACGGCCACGGTGCCGTCGTCGCGCCGACGCACACCCGAGAGCCGGTAGCGGACCAGGGCCGCACTGGGCTGGAGGAAAGCGGCGGCCTCCACGCGCCGGACGCCGCGGGCGAGGAAGAGGTCGACCGTCTGCTCCTCCCGGCGCGGATGGTCCGGATGGGCCAGCAGGTTCATGCCGAACGGCCCGTCCGCACCGACGTCGGCACGGATGCGGGCGATGGCCTCGTCGATCTGTTCGGGGCGCAGCCCGCCGGTGCCGAAGTAGCCCAGCAGCCCCGACCGGCCCATTCTCGCGACCAGCGCGGCGGAGGCGATCCCCTTGTACATCGAGCCGCTGACGTAGGCGAGGCGTACACCGTGACGACGGCGGAACGCGGCGCTGCCGAGCGCCTCGCCATCGGCCTGCCGTACGCCGGCGGGTGCGAACCCGTCCAGGGTGGTCATCTCGCGCGAACTCCTCGGATAGGTGCGGCCACGGGGACGCGGCCCGCGTACACAGAGCGCGGCGCGCAGCCCCACGGGGGCGTCAAGGCGGTGGCAGGTCCACAGTTCGGGCTCAGGGACGGAGGCGGTCGGGCGCAGCACCGGACGCCCGTCCCGCCAGGTGAAGTCCACGTCCCCGAACGGCAGACGCAGTCCGAGACCCATGGCCTTGGCGAGGGCTTCCTTCAGCGTCCACAGCTGGACGAAGGCGGGATGGCGGTCCGGGCCCGGCAGAGCTGACAGCGTTGTCTGCTCGGCGGGCGTCAGGCAGCTGCGCAGCGGGGAGGGATCGTCGTCCGCGAGCCGTTCGACATCCACTCCGACCGGCCTGCCCGTGGAGATCGCGACGAGTGCAACACCCGCCGAGTGCGAAAGGCTGAACTCCCGGCTGTCGCCGAGGTGTTCGGCGATGCGAGGCTTGCCGTACCGGTCCTCGGTGAAGTCCCAGTCCTCGGGCGGCACGGACGTCCCCTCGGACAGCGCGTGCCGCAACAGCCAGTGGGCGCGGATGTACTCGTCCCGGTCGGCGGACCGCAGGAAGCCTTCGGCGCGCTGTCGCTCCTCGGGGGCTAGCACCCGCAGGCGGTCCTGGCGGATGTCGTCCCCATCGCCCGGTTCGGGCCGGGCGAGGCGCAGGACGATGTCCGGTTCGGGTGAGACCGGCTGGTGGATCGGCCGACCGCGGGCGTCACTGCCCGCGATCACCCGCCCAGAGAGGCGGTCTTCTCGCGCTCCGCGTAGGTCGTCACCACGTTGGGGATCTCCCGGGCGATGAAGCCGAAGAGATGCTGGGTGCGGTCGAGCCGCTGCCGGCGCTCGGGGTCCTCGTCCTTGAGCGTCTCCTGCGCGTCGCGCAGGATGCGGTCGAACTCGGGGATGTTGGCGAAGACTTCGAGAACGGCGTTGGGCCAGGACTCGTCGTTCATGTGCAGGGCGTACTCGTCGGTGCCCGGGATGTCCCTGCGCAGGACCACTCGGGCCGGGACGAGCTGGTCGGCGACGCGGTCGATGGCCGCGCGCGTGGTGCCGAGCCGATCGATGAGTTCCGCGGTGGTCTGCTCCACCGGGTCACTGATCATGAGCCAGCCGATGACGTGGCCCCGTTCGTGCGGCATGCCGTCGTTGCGCCAGTAGTAGTCGGCGACTCCCTCGACGATGATGCGCTCGGCCGCGGTAAGACCGGCCAGTGCGTCGCCGGCTTCGTTCGCATCGGTTCCCATAGGTATCCCCCATCCCTTCGGGCGGTGGCCCGGGTCGGCCCGCACTGGTTTCCAGTGGGTGCGCCACATCATGTCCGACCGGTCTGGAACGAACCTGACAGAAATCTGCAATGGCTGATCACATGCGCTTCACTCCCTGCGGAGGCGAAGGCCTCCTACCGAGACACTCGGCCACGTGTTCTCATGAGCGCGGTGACCCAGTCCCCCCCCACGACAGACGAAGGAACGGCTGTGTCCGCTGACTTAAGCTTTCGCCTGCTAGGAGCCATAACCGCACGCCAGGGGGTCCGTCACATCAGACTCGGCCCCGCGAAACAGCAGTGCGTGCTGGCCGCCCTCCTGATAGACGCCAACCGCGTCATCCCGGTCGACGCGCTCCTCGACCGGGTCTGGCACGACGCGCCACCGGCCACCGGCCGCGCGGTCCTCTACAGTTACGTGGCACGGATCCGCCGATTACTGCCCCGCATCCCGGCGGAGCCCGAAGCCCCCGCCATCGTCCACTCCGCGGGCGGCTACATGGCCCAAGTCTGCCCGTCCCATGTCGACCTGCACCACTTCCGCGGACTCGTCGCCTCCGCCCGCGCGGTCGCCGCGTCCGAACCGGCGCTCGCCGCCGAGCGCTACCGCGCCGCGCTGGGTCTGTGGCAGGGCGAGCCCCTGCTCGGACTCACGGGCCCCTGGGTGGAGACGGTGCGCGAGGCCCTCACCAACGAGCGGACCTCCGCCCTGACGGAGTGCCACGCGTCCGAGCTACGGGCCGGACGGCACCTCACACTCCTGCCGGAACTGGAAGCCATCGCCACCGAACGCCCCTACGACGAGGCCTCCTTGCGCCATCTGATGACGGCCCTGCACCGATGCGGCCGCGGCGCCGAGGCCGTCGCCCGCTACCACCACACCCGCCGGCTCCTCGCCGACGAACTCGGCCTCGATCCCAGCCCCGCCACGCAGGATCTGTACCAGGAACTGCTCCGGGCGACCGCCATGGCGGGCACCGCCCCGGAACCCTCCGGACCGCTCACCGAAGCCGGCCCAGGGATCCCGGCGGCCGCTCGCCCGGCCCAACTACCCCTGACCTGCCCCACGTTCACCGGCCGTTCCAAGGAACTACGCCTGCTTGATGAATTATTGACGAGCAGATCCAGCCAGAGACGAACGCTGGTCCTGGAAGGGCTGGCGGGCGTCGGCAAGTCCACGCTCGCCCTGCACTGGTCGCACCGTACCCGAGCGGAGTTCCCGGACGGCGAGTTGTACGTCGACCTGCATGGCAGCGGCCCCCAGCCGCCGCTCGACCCCGCGACCGCGCTCGCCCGCTGTCTGCGCCAGCTCGGCATCTCCGTCACCCCGCACCCGGGCGACTGGGACGAACTGTCGGCGCTGTGGCGGTCGGTCGTGGCCCAGCGGCGCCTGCTCCTGCTGCTCGATGACGCCGCCGACGCCGAGCAGGTGGAACCCCTGCTGCCCGGCGGACAGGGGTGCGCCACCTTGATCACCAGCCGCAGACGCCTGGACCGCCTCGTGGTCCACCACCACGCCCAACGTCTGACGGTGCCCGCCCTCACCACACCGGAGTCCACCGAACTGCTGCGGCTGCTCCTCGGCCCGTCCCGGACCCAAGCCGAACCGGAGGCCGCCGCCCGGCTGACCGAGGCCTGCGCAGGACTGCCGTTCGCCCTTCAGGTACTCGCCGCCCGACTCCAACTGCGCCCAGAAGCCCCCCTGGCCACCACGGCCCGGCAACTCGACGCGTGTTCACCGCTGAACGTGCTGCGCACCGACTCCTCCGACACCATCTCGGTACGGGCCCTGCTCGACTCGTCCTTCGTGTCCCTGCCCACCGAGGCGCAGCGGCTCCTCCCGAGTCTGGGCTCCGTCCCCTCCCCCTCGTTCCGCGCGGAACACTTCGCCGCGCACGCCCGCTGCACACCGGCGGAGGCGGAACGGGTCCTGGGCGCCCTCGTCCGGGAGCATCTGCTGTCCGAGGACGGACCACAGGGGTACGTCGTGCACCACCTGGTCCGCTGCTACGCCGCGGAACACGCCGCCCGGCCGACCCGTCCCTCGCCGCCACAGAGCACAGTCCCTTCCCCGCCGCCGGATGCCCATCGGCCGGCGATCCGCGCGAACGCGTGCGCGACACCGCTGGCACCTTGACCGGGCACCGATGCCGGGCCGCCCGAAGGCCAGTCCGTCACCGTGGATTGTCCGGGACGGTTCACGGGCCGTTCAGGCTGGGGGCGGTGAACACCGTCACTGGCTTCGAACGAGTCTTATGGCCCCGGCGGAACGAGGCGGATTCCAGCGTTCACCGCAACACGGTGATCATTCCAGTGTTGCGACGAGCTCAGCGGCGCGCAGTGCGGTGATGGTGATGTGTCGAGGCCGTGCCGGCCGTGTCGAGGTAAAGGTCGCCCCCGCTGTTGACGGTGGGGTTGTGCGGGCTGCGCACGCTGGCAGGAGCGCCCATCATGGGCACGACTTCACTCTGCCCGCCCTTGGGCCGTCACCTGGACAACCTGCCTCGATACCGCCCGCGCGACGGCCCAGACGAGTAGTGGGTTGCGTCGCACCCGACAGTGTGCCCCTGCACGCCCCCGCCGAAGAAAATCTGGCCGCGGCGAGTCCCGATCTGCTGCGCGCGATGGTCAGGACGTTCGCCGACGTGCTCATGGCCGTAGAGGTCGATGCTCTCGGCAACGCTGAACACGGGCAGGTCAGCGACGAGAGAGTCAATCACCGCAACGGGCATCGCCCGCGCGAGTGGGACACCAGGGCCGGTTGAACTGTCCATCCCCAAGCTGCGCCAGGGCAGTTACTTCCCGCACTGGCTCCTCGAGCGACGTCGCCGGGCCGAACAGGCCCTGATCTCAGTGGTCGCCACCGCCTATCTGCTCGGTGTCAGCACACGCCGAGTCGAGAAACTCGCCGAGTCCCTCGGCGTCACGCAGCTGCCGAAGTATCAGGTCCCGGCGATGGCCCGCCACCTGGACGAACAAGTCGCAGCCTGCCGCAACCGGCCCTTGGACCAAGGGCCTTATGCGTTCGTCTGGGTCGATGCACTGACCCTGAAGGTCCGCGAGGGCGGCTGGATCATCAACGTCCACGCGCTGGTCGCGGTCGGCGTCAACGCCGACGGCCACCGCGAGATCCTCGGCATCGACGTCGCCACCGCCAAGGACGGCGCCGGCTGACTGGCCTTCCTGCACTCACTGATCGCCCGCGGACGCGCTCCTGCAGTTCGCCCAGGCCCACCCGGACGGCGTCGCGCCCGTCCGGACCGGCGTGCACCAGGTCGGCCAGGGTGATCTCCCAGCCGGCGCGGTGGGTGCTGAGGTAGCCGAAGAAGAGTCCCCTGGGCCCTGAACGACAGCTGAGGATCGCGCAGCAGGCCGTTGGTGATCTGGGTGAACTGATCGGCCGCCATCACCCCCGGCACAGTCCCGTCCCACGGCGGCTCACCGCGCTGTCCCATGCGCCGTCTCCCCGGGCTCACTGACGTGGCTCGGCGTGCCCCGCGAGCGTAGATGTGGTCTGGGCTGTTTCGTGCACGCGCGCAGGCGAGATCAATGTCCGCCAACTCAGCCAGCTGCCCTGACCAGGCCATCGACCAGGTCAGGCCGACCACGGTCACAGTTCGAGCACCCTTCACGGTGGTCAGGCGCGGTGGGGCATGGTCAGGCCGACCACGCCCCGACCACGCCGCGCCCTCAGCCCCTCCCGCCCGGCTGCGCAACCGGGCTGCGCAGCGTCACGCAGACCCGATGCGCAATGAGGACTGCGCAACCGTGACGGATGCGCAACGGCACGGCTGCGTCTATGCGCAGCGCCGGAGAAAATCGCCGTCCGGATGGATGCGCAAGGCTCCGCAGCCTGTTGCGCACACCCCCTCTTTTGTTGCGCATGCCCGCCTCTGCGACTGCGCACCCCGGGCATGGGCTCGGTCCCCGCGCCTGACCTGGTCCATGGTCTGGTCAGGGCCGGCTGATGTACTGCCAGGGAGGACTTACCCGAACCGGAGACGCCGACGAAGGCGATCATCGCGTCCCGCGGGACGTCGACGTCGATGTTCCGCAGGTTGTTCTCCCCGGCACCCCGGACATGCACGAAAGGGGCGGCCGCGTCCTTGTCCACCGTTCGTGCTTACCTGATCATGCCGGGCACCGCGCGACAGACGCCGTCACGGGACCCCCGCTCACACGAGCACCCGCCAGTAACCCGGTAAGAGACGATTCAGTGCTTCCGGCCTGCTGCCGGCCGTCGTCCCGGATGGCTGATCTTCTTCCCCCGCCGGGCGCCCTCGGAGACTGAGATCGCGCATCAGTCGAAGAGAGCGTTTCCGTACTCGCCCTGGTCCATCCAACCGTCCCGCTGAGGGGATGAACCGCCTTCCGACTCAACTGGATTCTCGAATCACGAGCTGGTTCGGCATGATCACCGGATCTGCCGGTCCGCCGTCGATGAGTTGGAGGAGCAGGTGGACCGCGGCGGTCGCCTGGTCCGCCATGGGGCTGCGTATCGAGGTGAGTGCCGGGGTCGTGTAGGAGGCGGCCTCGATGTCGTCGAAGCCGACGACGGCCACATCCTCCGGGACGCGCCGCCCTGCCTGGTGGAGGACGCGCAGTGACCCGATGGCCATGAGGTCGTTGGCCGCGAACACCGCGTCGAGTTCGGGGTCGTCCGCCAGAAGCTCGCGCATGGCCTGCGCACCCGAGGCTCGAGTGAAGTCCCCCAAGCCCACCATGGGGCGGCGGCCGGTGTCCTGAAGGGTCCGGCGGTACCCCGCAAGTCGTTCACGCGATTCGTGGAGTTCGAGGGGCCCGGTGATGGTCGCGATCCGGCGCCGCCCGCGCTCCAGCAGGTGACGCACCGCCAGTTCCGCCCCGCCCATGTTGTCCAGGGCTACGTAGGGAACATCCTGTGCGGAGGTGCGATTGAACGAAACCACTGGCAGGTCTTGCCTGGCGAGGGCCGCCGGCAGGGGGTCCGTTCCGTGCAGGGCGACGAGGAGTACGCCGTCGACGTGCCCGCCCGCGATGTACTGCTCCACCCGGAACCGGCTCTGGTCCGATTCCGCCAGCATGAGCACAAGACGCTTGCCTGCGCTCTCCAGTTCTCGGCTGATGGCGCGGACGACGGCGGAGAAGAGGGGATCGTCGGAGACGACGCCCTGAGGTGGGTCGGAGACGACCACCGCGAGGGTGTCCGTGCGACGGGTGACGAGGTTGCGGGCCGCTCCGTTGGGCACGTAGCCGAGTTCGCGTACCGCCTGCATGACGACGTCTCGGATCTCCGGGGCGACCGTCGCCTCACCGTTGATCACGCGTGAGACGCTCGACTTCGACACCCCTGCCCGGGCAGCGACCACCTGCAGTGTGGGGCGCTTCATGGCTGATCCGCCCCTGTGCCGCCTCCCGGGTCTGTGCGAGGGGAGGGTGTCGCCATCAAGGGCCTCCAGCTCTGCTTCGTGACGATGGCAACAGCATATCCGCAGGCAGCGCACCGTAAGCCCCCTCAGGGCACCTTAAAACTTTGCAGTTTCTCGCAGGCACCTCCTCAACACTCCCTCGGCCAGGGATCGTTCCCTGAGCCTGGGACCATGCCGTTCCGCACATCAATCCCTTTGTGAAAGATGTATTGACAGTCCCTGACGGCCCCAGCATTCTCCCCTCAGGGAGCGCTCCCTCAACTCTCCCCCACTTGAGGAGTCGCCCGTGCAAACTCAGCTGCGTCGCTTCGGCTTACTAGGGGCCGTAGTCGCCACCCTGCTCGCCCTTGTCTCCCTGCCCTCGCCTCCCGCCCACGCTGCCGAAGTCCTGCTCTCCCAGGGCAAGTCCGCCACCGCCTCGAGTACCGAGGGAGTCTTCACCGCCGGGGCCGCCGTCGACGGCGACCTGGGCACCCGTTGGTCCAGCGGGTTCTCCGACCCTCAGTGGATCCAGATCGACCTCGGCGCCAGCTCTCAGATCACCCGGGTCGCTCTCAACTGGGAGACGGCGTACGCCAAGGCATTCAGGATCGAGCTCTCCAACAACGCTCAGGACTGGACCACTGTCCACCAGACCGCGGCCGGTACAGGTGGACCCCAGAGCATCACCGTGTCGGGCACCGGCCGCTACGTCCGCATGTACGGCACCGAACGGGCCACTCCGTGGGGCTACTCGCTGTGGGAGTTCCAGGTGTACGGCGCCGGCAGCACCAGCGACACCAGCACCCTCCTCTCCTACGGCAGGACAGGGTCCGCCTCTTCCTCTCAGAGCGACCAGAACTGCTGGGAGTGCACACCTGCCAGGGCCTTCGACCGCGACCCGGCCTCACGCTGGGCCACGAGTTCCACCACGGGATGGGTCGACCCGGGCTGGATCTCCGTCGACCTCGGCGCCACGGCGCAGATCGACAAGGTAGTCCTGCAATGGGACCCCGCCTACGCCAAGTCCTTCCAGATCCAGGTCTCTTCGAACGGCTCCGACTGGACGCCGATCTATTCGACGACCTCGGGCACCGGGTTCAAGCAAACCCTGGCGGTCTCCGGCACCGGCCGCTACGTGCGCATGTACGGCACCGAGCGGGCCACCCCCTACGGCTATTCACTGTGGGAGTTCCAGGTGTACGGAACCGGCGGCGCCCCGAATCCCGCTCCCCCGCTGCCGAAGGACCCCGCCAACCCGCCACGACTGGTGTGGAGCGACGAGTTCGACGGCGCCCAGGGCAGCAAGCCTGACGCCTCGAAGTGGCGGGCCGACCCAGGCACCGGCCAGAACAACGAGCTGGAGTACTACACCGACCACCGGAACGCCTCGCTGGACGGAAACGGTCACCTCGTGATGGAGGCGCGCAAAGAGGCCACCGCTGGATCCTCCTGCCCGCGTGACCCGTTGAGCGGCAGCACGACCTGCCAGTACACCTCCGCGCGGATGAACACCGGCGCCACGTTCCAGTTCACCTACGGCCGCGTCGAGGCCCGCATCAAGGTACCCAAGGGCAACGGGCTGTGGCCCGCGTTCTGGATGATGGGCGCCGACTTCCTGACCGGCAGGCCGTGGCCGTACAACGGCGAGATCGACATCGTGGAGGTGCTCGGCAAGGACGTGAAGACCGCGTACTCCACGGTCCACGCCCCTGCTTACAACGGAGGCGGCGGCATCGGGTCCCCGTACCGGCTACCCGGCGACGCCGACTTCTCGGACGACTTCCACACCTGGACCGCCGACTGGAACAGCAGAGGGATCACCTACAGCCTCGACGGCCGCGTCGTGTTCTCGCTCGACAAAGAACAGGTGGAGCAGACCCGCGGGCCCTGGATCTTCGACCACCCGAACTACCTGATCCTCAACCTCGCGGTCGGAGGGGACTGGCCGGGCCCGACCGATGCCGGCACACCCTTCCCGGCAAAGATGCTCGTCGACTACGTGCGCGTATTCCAGTGATCGCACCTCCCCCGACGAGATCGATGAGACTCCCGGGCCGTCCCGCTCGCCCCCTCGGGACGGTCCGGGACACCCGGGTCCAGCACACACATGGCTCCCCCGTCTCTCCGTCTGACTATCAATCCGACGTCCAGTCCACCGCATTCCGTGAGGAGTGAAATGCCCAGACATCCCGCCCGGCTCTACACGCTCTTAACAGGCGCGCTCGTGGTCCTGCTGGCCGCCGCACTCAGCCTGACCGTCTCGACCCCGAAGGCTCAGGCCGCCGCCATCACCGTCCAGGCAGAGTCCTACGCCGCCCAGTCGGGGGTGGCCCTGGAGGCGACCGCAGACACCGGCGGAGGAGACAACGCGGCGTTCCTCGCCACCGGTGACTGGATGCGCTTCGACAACGTCGACCTCGGGACCGCCGGGCGACTGACCGTGTCCGCTCGCATCGCCTCCGCTGCCGGCTCCGGCACCATCGAATTGCGCACCGCCACCGTGACCGGGCCACTTCTCGCCGTCATCGAGGTCGCGCCGACCGGTGGCTGGCAGACCTGGGTGACCCGGACCACCGAGGTCAGCACCCATCCCACCGGTGCGCAGACCGTGTTCGCCGTGATGCGCAGCACCACATCCGGCGACTTCGTCAACATCAACTGGTTCTCGTTCGCAGGCGACGCAGACGGCCAGGCCGCGGGCTGGGTCCCCGTCGACCAGGCCAAGTGGAACGCGCAGTTGGCACAGTTCCGCGCCATGACACCGGCCCCTGTGCCCGCCGGCGTGGTCCGCGTGCCCGAGTTCAACGCGACCTGCGCCTACAGCCACTCCAAGCCGGACGACCCCATCGTCCTGCCAGGCCTGCCCGGCGCCTCCCACATGCACAGCTTCTTCGGCAACAAGGCCACCGACGCGTTCTCCACCACCCAGTCTCTGCTCAACAGCAGAGCCACCACCTGCGCACCCGCCGAGGACCTGTCCGCGTACTGGATTCCCACCCTGTACGAGGGCGACAAGGCCGTCGAACCGCAGAACATGATCGTCTACTACGGCTCGCGCCTGTCCGACCCCTCCACGACCGTGCCCTTCCCGGAAGGTTTCCGCATGATCGCCGGCAATGCCAAGGCGCAGACTCCCACACCCGCCGGATCACCGGGCCAGTACTGGTGCGCCGGCCCTGGCGGTGAGATCGGCCGCAGTGCCGACGGCAACTGGCCGATCTGCGCTCCGACCGCATACCTCACCCACCAACTCGTCTTCCCCGACTGCTGGGACGGCAAGAACCTCGACAGCCCCGACCACAAGTCCCACGTCGCCTTCACCTACGACGGGAAGTGCAGCGGCGCCTATCCCGTCGCCATCCCCAACCTCTCCTTCGTGGTCACGTATCCGACCCAGGGCAGCACGGCAGGCTTGCGACTGGCCTCGGGCATGGCATCGTCGGTCCACGGTGACTTCTTCAACGCATGGGACAACACGGCCCAGGGACAGCGCGTGAAGGACTGCATCACCCAGAAGGCCAAGTGCAACTCCGCCGGCACATTCTGACCCTGCCGCTGGCGTACGCCACGCTGTGGGCGCTGCTGGTGGTCGGCTGTACAGCCCCGCCGACCACCAGCACGTCGCCCGGCACACGCGTATCGCCCACGGCAGCCTCCTTCAGCCCGACCGACATCGCGTGGATCCAATTGATCATTCCCATGGAGGAACGCGCGCAGCGTTTGATCGACCTGGCTCCCGCGCGCAAGGCAAGTCCGCGACTGGTGGCTCTTGCTGCCAAGATCGAGCCTTTGCTGCGCTCGGACCTGCAGAGCCTGCAACGGCTGTTGGGAGCTTCCGGGGTCCCTGACACCCGGCCTCACGAAGGGCACGACATGCCCGGGATGGTCAGCCTTGCCACCCTCAAGGACGCGGCTTCGGCCACGGGTGAGAGATTCGACCGGATCTTCGTCAACGCACTGCACGATCACCTTACGCACGTCGGAATGCTCAGCAGCAATGAGCAGACCCACGGTCGTGCGAGTGCAGCCACGCTGCTGGCAGCGACCATCGCCAAGGCCTCAACCCGACAACTTGGCTGGCTGGACGATGCCCGCCCAGCCCAAGCCACAGCACCCGACTCGTCCGTGACCACGCAATAGGAGCAGCAAGGCGCGAAAAGGGGTCGGCACGCGAGGGGCGAGCGGGCCTCTTGCCCGCCCCCCTCCCGAGGGAACCCCCTCGAACTGCACGTCGTGGGCAACCAGGACGCGGTCGCTGAGAGCGTTGAGGAGGGTGGAGAACTCCCCCGGTCCGGTTGCCCCTGAGCGTCCGGGGTGACGATCACGAGAGACACCACGCGGCCCCGGCCGGCCCGCACCCCGGACCTCTCCACATTCGCCAACGCCCAGTCATGAACGTAGGCGAACGAGGTGGGTCACGTCGGGCTCGGACGACAGGAAGGACGGACCGTCCCGACGGTGCGAGCCGCACCGAGGTCACACCGCAGTGCGGTCGCGTTGACCGGTGCGCCCACGCCGCTGGTGACGTGCAGGGGTTTGACGGCGAGATACAAGGCGGCCCGACCGCCATGTCCACGGAGCGCACTGTGCGGGTGGCGGTGTCGACGTCGATCCAGTCGTTGACGTACGACTTGGTGGTGCCCCCGGACGCGACCTGGAAGGTGCCGCCCAGCGGCGGGATGCTGTGGGCGGGGTCCGCCTTCAGGTAGGCCTCGGCGGAACGGACGACCTCCTTCTTGATGGTGCTGAGCGTGGTCGCAGCGGTGAGTGGGGAGCCGTCGGGGTTGCGCAGACCGAGGCTCTTCTCGTAGGCCGCGAACCGGGCCGCTATCTCTGCGGCTCCCGTAGGCGAGGGGTTCTGGCCGGTGGTGTCGCGGGTGTCGAGGACGTTGTAGAGCCACTCGTAGGCCGTGTCGGCGTTGCCGAGGTCGGTGATCGGGCAGTAGGCGTTGACCGCGAAGACGTGTCGCGCAGGGTGCTGCGTCCCTGGGCGTCGATGCCGGCGGCGCCGATCGCGGCGAGGTAGGAGCTGTACTGGGCGCTGTTGCCGGAAGCGCCCAGGATCGATGCCAGCGCGCCGCCGCCGCTGGTGCCGTTGACGACGATCCGCTCGGCGCTGCCGGGCATCGTGGTGTCGTTGAGACGCAGGTAGCGCACGGCGGCCTTGGCGTCGGTGACGGCCGCAGGTGCCTTGCCGGGCAACGTGCCGTCGGCGCCGACCAGTCCGCGGCTGCGGTTGGCGACGTCGACGAAGACGTAGCCCGCCTTCAGGGCGGCACCGATGTCGCTCGTCGTACTCGTGTAGGAGGCGCCGGCGGTCACGCTGGCGCGGATGTAACTGGCCATCCAGCCGCTGTTGTTCACCGCGAAGTAGATCGGCGCCTGCTGGTCACCGAAGGCGCTCTCGGGAACGAACACGTTCATGCTCTGGTAGCCGCAGGCGGTGTTGGGGATGATGGTGCTGCCCCCGCCCGGACCGCCGGGCTGCTGCGCCGCCGCGGTGACGCGGTTCGCGACGTAGCAGATCATCCGCAGCAGCATCCTGGTCCGGTCTTCCGTCAGACCACTGTCAGTCGTCACCGGGCGCTGGCAGGTGGTCGATTTTGCGCGCACGATCGGGCCAGCCGTGGAGTCGCAGTCCGGTACCGCTGGATGCGGTACCCCTCACACTCCGTCAGCAGCAGTCCAGGTGGCATGGCCGCCATGTCTGTTCCGCGCAGTACGCCGGGGTCTGCCGGATCACACCCCAGCCGTGATCCGGCCTGTCATCACCACCCACTCCTGCGAACCCGTGGGCGAGGGTGAGGACCTCGTAGCTGACGTCGACTGACGCTTCAGTTCTCAGGCGAGTCCGCTCCGTCGTGTTCGGCAAAGACCTCGCGTGCCACCGTATAGCTGTCAAACGCGCGAGCTACACCCGCGTAGACGGCCATCTGGATGAAGGCTTCGACGATCTCCTCCTTGGTCACGCCATTGTGCAAAGCGATCCGCAGCTGGCCCCGGAGCGGCTCGAGGATGCCCAGGCTCGCCGTGATGGTGACCGAGATGAGAGCACGGGTGCGCAGGTCGAGATGCTCGCTGCGAGTCCATACGTCACCGAAGGCGTGCTCGGTCGCGAGCCGCGTGAAGTCGTAGGCGTTGCCAGGTTCCGTCGGACCTGGATCGACATACGGCGCCAGGCTGAAACCGAGGATCTCCTCAGCGTTGTTCAGAGCGCGCGTGTAGTCAGCGCTGTGTTCCGTCATGGCGCCATTCTGCGCGCTGCCGACCCAAGGCCATCGGACCGGCACGACCCTCGAAATAGTCCACTGTTGTCGAAGTCCACGCGAACGTCCCCGCCCCTGGTCGTGGGGAGTATGACCAGTGCCGCATCAGGCAACGTTTGCCCTCAAGAGCGACACCTGAGGAGATTCAAAGAGGGCCATCAGCGAGGCCTGCCGCCTCCGTCGCCTCTTGAAGTTCCTCACGGGCTCCGCGAAGCTGCTCCTCCAGCTCGGCCACCCGGTCCCGGGCTCGTCCTGCGCGGGCGTCGGCGGCCTGCGTCGCGTCCTGCGCCCCGGTGAGGACGTCCTGGCTTCGGCAGGCCTGCGTCGCCGCCCCTTCGCTGCGCACCCGGGCCCGTTTCACTCGCTCGCGGCGCGCCTCCCCGCGCCGATCGGACTTGGCTGGCTGGGACTTCGTCCCGCGTGTCGGCGCAGACGCCGCAGCAGCCGGCGGCCGGGGGCGTTCCGGCAGGACCTCGGGGGTGACAACAGTGAAGTCCACCGTTGCGGATGGCGACTTGGTCAGCCGGGCCGCCGCCCATTCCTCAGCAACCTGCGGGTCGGCCAGCACGGTGCGCAGGATCTGCTCGACCTCGTGCCGCACCGCTTCCGTCAACGGCAGCCCAGCCTGCTGTGCGAGCTCGGCCGCCTCCCGCGACAGCAGGGTGATCATCTGGTGCTGTCGGCGGCTCGCCTGGCGCAGTTGCCCGGCATCCAGCGTCCGATGTGCCTGACGCAGCGCTCGCCCAGTTCAGCAGCCGCGCTACTTCTTCCGGGCGCTGGCGTACGAACAGGTTCGACGCCCAGGCCGCGAGCGTGGGCCGCCGCAGCGCGGCGAGCCGCTTGGCCGCCTGCGTGTCCTTCTCCCAGCGGGCCTGCGCCACCCGCGCACCCCGGGCAGAGATGAACTCCTCGGGCCTCAGCCGGTACAACGCGTCGATGGCCTCCTCAACATCCATATCCCTCAGCCTCCGCCCCGCGGGGCGTCCCGGTGCCGGGCTGCGCCGCGTGACACGACGCATCCCGGCAGGCTTTCACCAGCACGGCCGAAGCCATTACGGCGAGACACTGTGGGGCACGGGGAAAGGCCCGTCTCAGTCACAACTGGGAGAAGGCTGCCTTGTGGCGGCTGGACAGCCGACGATCTCGGGCCCAGGCCATATTCGGCGCTGGAACGGAGCAAGGAGCCACGGCGGTCGAAGCGGTGGTTGTGAAGGCAGCGCCGACCGCCTCGAAGACCGGCCGGTTCGCCGACGAGTTCGTCCTGGCGTCGGCGACGGTCGTCTCCTACAAGGACCTCTCCGCGGACACGAAGCGGCTCCTGCTCCTGCTGGCAACCGACCAACCGGCGCCTGCGGGCGCTGTGTTGGGCGTGTCGCGGATGACGACCAGCCGGAGCGGCCTGCAGCCTGAAAACATGACCGACCTGAGCCACGACCCGCGCTTCCTCCAGGACCCCTACCCCACCTACGCGGCCGTGCGGTCCAGTTGCCCCGTGCAGCCCCTGCCCACCGGGTCCGGTGATCACCCCAGCTACGTGGTCACCGGCTACGCGGCAGCCCGGGAAGCCCTCGGCGACGCTCGGCTCTCGAAGGACACGGCCGCGTTCTTCGCGGGCAAGGAGTCACAGCGTCGGCTGCACCCGGCGGTGGCACACACCATGCTGGCCACCGATCCACCCCAGCACACCCGGCTGCGCAAGCTGGTGACCAAGGCATTCACGAACAAAGCCGTCGCACAGCTACGCCCGTTCATCGCCCGCGTCACCGACGAGTTGCTGGATCAGTGGCCCGTCGGTGAACGCATCGACTTCGTGGCCGGCCTGGCGGTGCCGCTGCCGGTCATCGTGATCTGCGAACTGCTCGGCGTACCTGCAGGAGACCGCCCCGACGTCCAGCGCTGGTCCGGAGAACTGTTCGCGGCAGGCAACCCCGCCGCCATCGACGCGGCCTCGCATTCCCTGGCCGACTACATGACGACCCTCATCGCCGCCAAGCGCCTGAACCCCGGCAACTGCCTCCTCGACACACTCATCTCGGCTCGCGACGGAGACGACCGTCTCAGCGAAGAGGAACTGGTCTCCCTGGCGGTACTGCTGCTCGTGGCCGGGCACGAGACCACCACCAACTTCCTCGGCACCGCCACCCTCGCGCTGCTCCGGCACCCCGCCGCGCTGGATCGCCTCCACAAGAATCCGGACGACATCCCGGCCGTGCTCGACGAGTTGCTTCGATTCGACTCCCCCGTCAGCACCGCCACCTTCCGGTTCACCACCGAAGCCGTCACGCTCGGCGGTATCGACATCCCGGCCGGCACCCCGGTACTGATCGCCCTGGGAGCCGCCAACCGCGACCCGGCCCGCTTCCCATCATCGGACCTGCTCGACCTGGACCGGGACGCCACCGCCCACCTCAGCTTCGGCCACGGCATCCACCGCTGCGTCGGCGCTCCCCTGGCCAAGGCCGAGGCGGAGATCGCCCTGCGAGCGGTACTGAGCCGGTTTCCCGGAATCCGGCTCGCTGGACCAGCCGACCGGCTGGAGTGGCGCAACACGCGCCTCGTCCGCGGGCTCGTATCGCTTCCCATCCTGGTGTAACCGTCCGACGGAGCACGAACGCCTACCTGCACGTTCACGCCGTGCCAGCGATGCTTGTGGGAAAAGTCGGCGCGTCCGTCGCCGATCCGGTCGGGGAACCGTCGCCCGCTCTCGATTCCGCTCCTCTGAGGTCAGGAGCCGGCGCGGCCGGGTCTGGGAGAAGACGTTTGTTCGGGCGCGATTGGTGCACACGATGAGCTGACACAGCCTTTATCTGACGAAACGGAGAGGCAGCACCATGGGCATCATCGCGTGGATCTTCATCGGCCTGCTCGCCGGCGCCATCGCCAAGCTCCTGATGCCGGGCAAGGACCCCGGCGGCATCATCATCACCATGCTCATCGGGATCGCCGGCGGTCTGCTCGGCGGCTGGCTCGGCAAGGTCGCCTTCGGCGTCGACTCCATCGACGGGTTCTTCGACCTCTCCACCTGGATCGCCGCGATCGCCGGCTCCGTCATCCTGCTCGCCCTCTACCGCCTCGTCACCGGCAGCCGGCACTCGCACCGCCACGCATGACCCCCTGAAGGCACAACGCCTCCGGACACCCCTGAGACGGCTCCCTCCCCTGTTCACAAGGAAGGGAGCCGTCAGCGTGTACGGGTGGACCACCCGGTGGTGGCCCGTACCCCCGAACAACGTGATCGTTGCGCCTCTCGCCGCGCCGGACGCTACGGCGCGAGCCGCCGTGTTGGAGGCGAATCGCGCCAGGCCCCCGAACGCGACTGCCCCGAATCCCTCCGCCCGCCCAGGCATGGCGCTGCGCCTCCTTCACCGTCTCCCCTACCCGCCGTACCCGGCAGGCCGGGGAGACGACCCAGCTCGCTGGCTGACCCGACCTCCATCACAGGAAGGGCAGTATTCCGGGTAGATGCTGGAGATGCCCGGTGGCCTGCGCCAATGAAGGATGCAGGACCTCGTGGCGCTGTCCGTGGCGGCGACCGGAAGGATGAGTCGATATGGCACGTTCGCGTGCGGAAGCGAGCATCAGGCATCCACGGCACGAACGCAGGGGCGAAGCCCGGCTGCCTGCGGTCGTCGCGACGCTCGCCGCGATCGCCCTCTACTTGTTCCTGCCGCAGCGGCTGCTGATCGCTCCGCGCTACGTGCTGCCCGCCCTGGAGTGCCTGCTGCTCATTCCGCTGATCGCGATCAACCCGAAGCGTCTGACCCGGCAGACGAAGGCGTTCCGGGTGCTGTCTCTCACGCTCGTGGCGGTCATTGCCGTCAGCAATCTCGTGGCGTTGGGCATCCTGGTCCACGAGCTGGTGTACGCCGGAGTGAAGGACGGCCGGTCCCTACTGATCGCGGCACTACAGGTATGGCTCACCAACATCATCGTCTTCGGCCTGGCCTACTGGGAACTGGACCGCGGCGGCCCAGTCAGCCGCACCCAAGTGCCCCGCTCGGCGCTACCCCTGGCGGATTTCCGTTTCTCGCAGGACGAGAATGACGACGCCATCCAAGAAGTGGCCGACGGCGCCAGCGGCACCTCCGACTGGGTCCCCACTCTCGTGGACTACCTCTATGTGTCGGTCACCAACTCCACGGCGTTCAGCCCGACCGACACGATGCCGCTGTCGACCCGCGCAAAGCTCCTGATGAGCATCCAGAGCGTCTCCGCCCTGCTCACCTCACTCCTCGTGATCGCCCGAGCTGTGAGCATCCTCCACTGACGGCCGGCCACACCAGCGACCGCCCACCGTAAGCAGTGAGGACTGGTGAAGGCAGCCCTGGGGCTGAACGTCCTGCCCGCTCTCGGGGGCAAGCTCGCAAACATGTCCGAGAAACTCTCTGGTCGCATCCGCGTTCGCGGCGGCGCGTCGGGGACGACGTGGGAGGCGCGTGCTGCGTCGGTGAGTGGGACAGCTCTGCGGGTGCCGGTTATCTCCCGGTCCGCAGCCCGGCGCCGGTCGCGTCGGGCTGCCCACGCGTGAAGGGGCTCCTCTTGCTCCCTCGTCCCAGCCTCCTGGTCCTCGTTGTCGTCAGACCCTAGACCAGGCCACCGTCTGCCCTTCAGGGGTGACGGTGACCTCGAACTGATCCAGGCCCGGGGCGCCGTCGCCGCGCCATCGGGTGATGGTCTCCTCGACGTCGTCCCACAGGCGAGTGGGTCCGCCCCGGCGGACGGTCCCGGTCTCGCCGTCCTGAACGACGGCGGCCCAGGCGCCGGCGGCCACGTCGATCAGGAGGTGTTCCATTCGGCCGTCCGGGTCAAGGGTGAGTCGTTGCTCGTGGGGGGCGGCGAGCTGGGCGACGAACCGCGTACTCCAGTCGTCCAGAGCATCCGCATAGAGCAGGGTGGTGCGTTCCTCGCCGTCGTCGATGTCGGGCAGGAGGCCGAGCGGGGGCGGAAGCTGAGGGCGGGCGATCATGAATGAGACGTGGCCGTCGAGGAGTGGGCCGCGGGCGGTGCCGTCCTCGCCGACGGTGAGCCGGGCGAGTTCGGAGGAGTGGAGCCACCCGGAGGCGGTGGCGAGGATGATCCCGCCGGGCCGGGTCTGCTCCACCCACGTATAGGGGAGCTCGGTGACCGCGCAGGTCGCAATCAGCCGGTCGTAGCGGGCGCCGTCGGGATGGCCGGCCAGCCCGTCGCCTGTGATCAGCAAGGGGGCGTACTCGGCGTGCCCGAGCGCGGAGCGGGCCCGGGTGGAGACCTCTGGGTCCACTTCCATGGACGTCACGAGGTCTTCGCCCAGGCGCGTAGCCGGTTCCGGCGGCGGCCCCCTTCCTGCATATTCGGTTCCCACCCCTACCGGGGCAGGCAACGACGACCGGACCCTCTCGAACGCTCTCGGCCACCACGACAAAACCACCACCCGCCGGCTCAACGAGACGGGCGGGACCCGGAGCCGATACGCCGTTGGGGAGCACACACGGTCACCGGCAGGTTGGGTTCCTCGAGCAACTGGCGACAGTTGATTACGAGAGTCCGCCAGTACCGAGGCCGGATGACCCCAGTTGACGGCCTGTCGCGCTCAGGCTCAACCGCCCACAACACCGTCGGTGACAACCAGCCTGCCTATGTGACAACCATCGTGCTTCGGCTCATCTCATGAGCCGAAGCACGGAAGTTGTCACCAGGGGAGCCAGAAGAACCGGTGTACAGGACCGTCGAAGCGGCCTGGTTGTCACCAGCGAAGCACGCGGCTTGTCAGACATGCTCACTCGGCAGCCCTTCTATCACCAGGGGCGAAGATCGACAGCCTCTGGCTCCCCGAGGCGGTTCCATGCGGCGACACTTCACCACAACCGCGTCGCGCTCCTGTGCGTCCTACCACTGAGCGCCGGCAGGAGTCGGCTACCCCGGGGGATCAGGACGCGAGTCATGCAGAAGTACGCGATCGTCCAGCACATCACACGGTTCTTTTGGCCTTGGCGTGGCGCGAAGCGGCAGCCGCCCACCTCCGTCCGGCGACTGGTGGGGCTCTGGCTGTTCGCGCTTGCCTTCGGGGCCGGGTTCACCGCGCTCGGCTGGGATGATGTCGACGGCAGCTTCCTCATGGCGCTGCTGCTCCTCTTCTATGTCGTCGACGACATCAGCGACGGGGTACCGCACCGCTGCCCGGCCGCACTGGCCGCGGTAACAGTCCTGTGGGGCGCCACCCGGCTCACCAGCGCCGTCCTGCCCGACTCCCTCGACAACGCCTGGGCGCAGAGCGCCGCCGCCGCTGTCGGTGTCACGCTCGGGTTGGCAGTGAGCGCAGCGATCACACGGCTTCCGGAGCACCGAACGCATCGACCCGTCGAGGGACACGACTCCGGGTTCGGCGGACAAGACTCCCGGTAAGGACATAGCCGCCGACCTCGGTGACAACAAACCCGCCTTTGCGACACCAATCGCGCTTCGGCTCAACCGTCACCCGCGACTACGCGAACGTCCACGGACACTGCCTGCCCGGCAACTCCGTCGTGTGGGACGACTTCGCCCTCGGAACGTGGCTCAAGACCCAGCGAGCCGCAGCCAAGAAGGCGCGTGAGAACTCCGCACGCCGCGCGAACGGGGAAACCGGCATCTCGTACGCCGAGGAAATGTCACCGTCCCGTATGCAGGCGCTCGAAGAGATCGATCCCGGGTGGTGCCCGGAGTGGGAGCACCTGGGCACGCCGTCTGCGGTTGTTGCTCCGGCACGTCCAGGCCGGGGGCGCGCTGCCCGCCAAGGCGGGTGAACTGGTGGTGCAAGACGAAGATCTCGCGGTGTGGATCGCCGGACAGACCGCTACGTGGGACAAGCTGACCCCGGCACAGCACCACCTCCTGGAAAGCCTCGGCATCGATCCGGACACTACAGAGCAGGTGCGGCCGGTGCGGCGGTCGCAGGATGAGTTGTGGGAGCGGAACATGGCCGCAGCCCGCCAGTTCCACGCCCGCGAGGGACACCTTCATGTGGGTCGCCAGCACCATGAGGACGTTGATGGAGAGCTTGTGGGCTTGGGGTCCTTCATCTCCAACGCCCGAAGGCGCGCAGACAAGTTCAGCCCTCAACGACGCGATGCACTGACCGCGTTGGGCATGCCCTGGTAATAGCCGAGCCTGACAGGGACGGTCCGGGCAGGGAACTGCGGGACAGCCGCGATGGCGGACGATCCCGTGAGGGGCGGCAGAGCACTCTGCCCATGCCCGGTGCAAAGCCTGCCGTCCCTGCTCAGCCACCAATACGGGCAAACGGAGCCCGGACTGCGCGCAGGCACAGCCCGGGCCCAACGACGCGTCCCGAGCTGACGACGCGTTCCCCTTTACGGAACGCCCGGCCCGCCACCGCAACAGGCGACGGTCTGGGCCTGGTCGGCATTGGCAAGCGGCACTATCGCGAGCACCGCCGCCAAGGCCACGAACAAACCGAGTACAGCTTTGCGCATCACAACTCCTGGCGAGGGGAAACCTGGTGCAGCCCTTCTACTGCCGGTAAAAGACCGTTACGGCGGGATGGGATGGCCCCCACAGCACGCGACAGCCTGCAGCTGATCGGCGTTGGCAAGCGGCACTACGGCGAGTACCGCCGCCACGAACAAGCCGAGCGCGGCTTTACGCACTGTCTCCTCCTGGTTGGGAAGCGGGAGCTGGTCAGTGATCCACCCCGCCACCGCCACCGCAGCAGGCGACGGTTTCGGTCTGATCGGCGCCAGCCAGAGGTGCCACGGCGAGCACCGCTGTCAGGGCGACGAACACAGCCAGCACGGCTTTACGCACTGTCTCCTCCAAGTAGATGTCGAACCCGGTACCGCTGAACGCGGCACCCCCTCACACTCCGACGGCAGCAGCACAGGTTGCACGCCAACCGTGTCCCTTCCATGCAGCACCCCAGCCTCCCGGATCACACCCCAGACGTGATCAAGCCTGCCGTCGACACCGCCCGCTCTCCCGGGCTGGGATAAGAACATCGCTGCGGCCCGCCAACCACACCCCCGCGAGGGGCACCAGTACGTACCGCGCCAACACAGCCAGCCCCGAACGACGCGGCGCCCTGACCGACTTGGGAATGCGCTGGTAGACGGCTGAGGCGGCGGGGAACGCGCGTACCGGGTTCACTAGCTGGCAGACGGTGCAGAGCAGTACACGACACCATTTTCAATCACTCGACCCCGGATCTTCGCTGTACCGTCTCCGCAGACGATTACGGGGAGGGTCGAGATGGCCGGACGTTGGTACACAGCCCTGGGCGTGAACCTGCTGCTTGGAGTCCCGGCAGTGGTGCCGATTTGGCTGCTCTGGTTCCTGGCGGCGAACTGGGCAGGGCCTCGGGAACCCACAGAGAACGACGGCATGGCCCTGTGGCTGGTGATCATCGTCCCCGTCGTCGCTCTTTACCTGCTGCTCTGGTCTGCCGCCAACCGGCCTCTGGCACGCCGGACTTCGCTCGACGCTCGCGGCTACTGGTCGCTCAGCATCCTGGGTACTCTCCTGCCGACCGCCGCACTCATCTTCATCTCACCCTGATCGGATCGGCACGAATTGGGGGTCTGTCGGTGTGCAACCGACGATCATCGGTTACACCTGGGGCGCGGTTGTCAGCCTGAGGCGTTCTGACGGTGAAAGAGCACAGGTGGACAAGTCGGTGGCAGGCTGACCGTCGGTAAGAGACGATCACGGCGTGCACGGCCCTGCTCTTGTCGGATGCGCCCCAACTCGTTGAGCAGTGTGGTGCCGTGCTGACGTCGGATCGATGCTTGGCCTGGTGCTCTCCCCGCCGGGTCGGGAAGGACGCGTGTGTTGCTCGCTCTTGAAGATCGCTTGGCCATCACCGAACTGGTCTCGCTGCATGGTCATCTTGTTGACGACGGAAGCCTTGACCGGTTAGAGGAGTTGTTCACCGCCGATGTGGTCTACGACCTCACCGACTTCGGCCAGGAGCCGCTGTGCGGGGTGGCGGCCATCCGAGAAGCGGCCTGGGCGCTGGGAGCAGCCAACCCTGTCGCGCATCACGTCACCAACGTCGTCGTCACCGCGTCGGAGGACGGCCAGGTTCATGTCCGTTCCAAAGGGCTGGGTATCAAGGCCGACGGCTCCTGCGGTTCCGTCTCCTACGACGACACCGTGATGCGCACCGCTGACGGCTGGCGGATCAGCCACCGCAGACTGTCGGCACGCCGAACTCCCTTGGGCGGGATGACAAAGCCCAGCTGACCAGGCACGTCGCGCCTGGTCCTAGCCGGTGAGAACGACATTGTGCAGGCGGGCGATGCCGAGCATGGCATCGTGGACACCATCACCCTTCAGGCGGCAGTCGCGAAGGATCTTCCAGGTCTTCATGCGCGCGAAGACGTGCTCGACACAGGCCCGGACTCTACAGTGGGACGCGTTGTACTCCTTCTTCCAGGCAGGTAGTTCGTCCTGACCGCGCTCCCGGCGGTGCGCGATGACCATCAGGCCCGTGCCTTGCAATCCGCCGTCGGCGATGACAACGGGCCTTTCCGACAGCGGTTTTCGCTCCGGACAGTTCCCATGCCTTGCAGTCGTTCCGGTTCCGCGGCAGAGGCCGGCCGACGGCGACGACGACGAGCCGGGTATCGGCGTCGATCACGACCTGACAGTTGGTCACATACCCATAGCTCCTCGACTGCTCGGCGACAGTGTGATCACGGGTGGGGATCAGAGTGCCGTCCACGATCAGCACGGCCTCCTTGCGGAACCGCTTGCGCTGCGGCAGGGCGAGTAACGGTCCGAGATGCCCAATGATCCGCGCGGCAGCCGACTTGGATACACCGAACAGCCGACCGAGCTGCCGCGGCATCAGGTTCGTCCGCCAATACGCGGTGACCAGCAAGACCCGATCGTGCAGCGGCAGACTCCACGGTCGCCCCTGGCAGGCCGAGTCCGCGCCTTGGCGCCGCAGAGTGGTGACCAGCTTGCCGAACTGCCGCGGGCTCAGCCGGCGAAAGGGACTATCCATGACGGCTCCGACGCCGTGATCAGACCAGACACCACAAGGTCATGTCGCCAAGAACAGCCGTTGCGGGACAGCCCTTACCGGGACTTCTGCCTCCTATTCTGGCACCGAAATGATCGTTCCGCTTTGGTCGAACCAACGCTCGCCCGTAGGGTTGCCGTTGGCGTCATAGTCAAAAACCTTCCGGAAATAGGGAAACTCGCGATCCGGCGATCTCCCAGCATCGGTTACGATCTCCTCAGTTGTGGGGAGGCCGAGCGCGTCGTAATAAACGATACGCGCTGTTGCCTCGCCGAGATAGCGCATCGTTTTCGTCGCGCGAACACCTGTTTTAGGGTTGTAGGTGTAGTACCAAACGTCGTCGAGTACGGCCCACGCGCCGGACTCGTCCAGGGAGTACATTTTGTTTTCAATGACTCGGCACTGATCGTCGTACTCGAACTGCTTATAGTGGGCCAGAGTGCCATTATTGTAGACATTGACACGCGAGACGATCCCTGAATTCCATACGATGTTATAGCTGGCCCCGAGTGAGGCCATCTGCGACGTGGGCCCAATGCCGGCCGGCTGTCCAAGGTTGGAGATATTGAGCCCCTTGTACCAGCGAGACCCGCTGTAGCTACCGTCCACACCACGAATTTTGTCGACCATTCGCTTCACGTTATGCGAGTAGAATTTCCGTTTAGTGAAGTCGATCCTGTGCAGGTGTGCGATACGATCCGGGACATTTTTCACCAATGGCTGCACGACGACAGGCAGGATGTAACTTTCTCGCTTATCCATCACTGCACGAGAGAAAGCTTGCTCGAATTCAACTTCGCGTACATAAAATGAGTCGAGGGCGGCAGGTGATAGTGCGAAGCAGAAGTATCGGCTGTCCCTGATTCCTTGCTCGATAGTCTTGTGAACTGAATCGCCAACCGTGAGTTCGATCGTATCGAGCCAGACGTCCAAACCATGGTCCACAAGATCTGCTGCCAGGCGATTCACGAATCGAGCATTGCGCCTGGAATAGGAAATGAAGAGATCGTGCACTGATTGCCAACTCCTCTGCATGTACGACCAGAGCGCGCGCACCGTGCCAAGCCTGCCATCTATGGGCTTCTCGTTCATGGACACAGCGCGGGCGAACCTTGTTTGTTCCGTGAGTCCCTGATCCTTGAGCGTACCGAAAACGCGTCGATCCTCCGGCCACAATGAATCGAACCGCAACTACTCGGCCGCTGAGGCCTCTCCCACTCCCCGCGGCAGTTGGGCAGCTAACCTGACAGGCAGGTGAAGCCCCTGGTAGATGGGTTTTCGACCAAAGAAACGTCTCCACCAGAGGCTTCACACGCTTGTCTGCTCGTCCGGCGTCGAGCGCTGACAGGTCCACCACCGCCTGGCCGCCGCGCCCTGGCCGCCCGACCGTACCGCCACCTCGACGGTGCCCACTGTCCACCAGTGTGCCGTTACCGGGCGTACCCCGCGCCGGAATCCATCGCTCCACCATACGAAGGGTGATCCCACCATGCCGTTGTCGACGGTCACAGTTCTGGTTCAGGCCGCGATTCCGTGAATCCCCAGATCATGATCGAAGCAAGATCCGGGTGCGGAGGAGGCGGAGCGAGGCCCGACCGTACATGGTGCGCTTGATCGTCTTGATGCGGTTGACATGGTCCTCGACGATGCCCGAACCCCACGCGAGAGTGAGGCCGGCGGTGACGGCATCCGGGTCGAGGCACAGTCCCTGCGCGAAAGCGAGGACCCGGGTGGTGCGTCGCGCTCGGCCTCGCGTACCCAGGGCAACAGTTGGTGGCCGCGCTGGTGTTGGAGCAGGTCGTGGAAGGTGCGCGCGAGGTCGCAGGCCCGTGCGATGTCCGGGCAGGCCAGGCGAACGCTCAGCAGTTCACGCTCCTCGTCGCGGCCCAGGGAGCCGCGAGGCAGCATGATCCACTTGGTGATCTTGCGTGGACTGGGGAGGGCTCCGCGGGCGGGTTCGATAGTGCCGGTCCGCAGTCGGGCGACGTAGCGATGAACCGACAGGTCACTGCTGTGGTAGCCGCGTTCACAGATCTCTCGGTAGAGGGCGGCCGGGCCGGTCACGCCCTCGGTGAACCGCTCGGTCAGATACTCGGTATAGGGCTCCAGCACGCCCCTGGGGTGCCCGATCCGGGAGGAGGCAAGCAGGGTGTCGGTGTCGGTGTCGCGGAAGCGGCGGACGGTCTTGCGGTCCAGGTGCAGGCGGCGGGCGATCGCGGAGACGCAGCATCCTTCCTGGAACAGGCGGTGGACGTCGGAGTACCTGTCGACGGTGCGCACGGCCATCTTCGTAGGCGGCAGGGCCGGTGGCGGCAGCGGCTTGATGATCCTCCTGGGCGCGGACTCTAGCTCGGCGTCGGCCTGTTTCCGCAGGCAGACGCGGTGTTGAACGCAGGTCTTCTCGGCCGCTGCGGAGAGGTTGTGCAACAGGTGCCACCGATCAGCAACCTTCTGGGCACCTA
>NZ_KQ948425.1:175457-177548 GCF_001514065.1 Streptomyces antibioticus
GCCTTGCCGCGGCGGGTCACGACGAGTGCGAGGACCAGGCCGGCCGGCGGCGCAGAGGTGGATGCCGGATGCGTCGGCGGTCCTGACAGATGTCAGGACCGTCCCGGCCGCGTCTGTGTTGTGCTTCGTCGGCCGGGTCATCCGGCCGGCGCGGGCCGCCCCCGTCCGAGCGACGGGAGAGGGCATGCCGAACCAGAAGACGCGCCGGTTCATGGCGGGAACCTCCGCGTGCGCGGCGATCCTGACCCTGCTCATGGGCTGCGGTGCCGCAGCGCCCGACCGGCCGATCTCGGAGAAGGCGCCGGCCGGGCCCGCCCCTCTCACGGACGCCGATCGTGCTGTGACGAGCCAGGCCGAGGCGCTGCTTGTGCGGGACTGCATGGAGCGCAAGGGCCATCGGTACTGGGTGGCGGCGCCACTCGACGCCGATGAGACCCGCAGTTTCGGCTACGTCATGGATGACGTGTCGTGGGCCCGTAAGCACGGCTATGGCAGCCGCATCAAACAGAAGGTGCTCACGGCCAAGAAGAACGATCGGAACCTGTCCTACCGAGCGAGTCTTTCCGGGCCTGCGGCACGGACGTACGTCACCGATCTGGCGGGTGGTCCTGGCTCGGAGATCATGGCGGTCCGACTGCCGGCCGGCGGGCAGGTCCGGCTCGCCACGGGTGGGTGTGAGGGGGAGGCCGTACGCGAGCTGTACGGGGACCAGGAGCAGTGGTTCCGGGCTGACAAGATCGCTACCAATCTGACACCTCTGTACGTACCGGAACTCGTCGCTGATCGACGCTTCAAGACAGCGCAGAACAGCTGGGCCGCCTGCATGAGCGCCGCAGGGCACCCCTACCGGACCCCCGCCGACATCCGCTCCGCGCTGTCCGAGACCACCTCCGGCCGCAGCGCCGCACAGGCATACCGGAGGGAGGTGCGTCTGGCTGTCGCCGAGGCGACCTGCGCGCGGCGGACCGGGTTCGCTGACACCCTCCGCGCCCTCGAGGAGGAGCACAGTGCTCCGGTGCGTGAGCGGTATCGCGCGGAGATCACCAAGAGAGACCAGTTGGAACGCGCCGCGCTGCGTCGCGCCGAACACATCGTGAACCGGAACCAGTGAAACACCGATCTCACAAGGAGCACACTGGCATGAGCAAGAGGACTCGAGCGCTCGCGGCGGTGGGGCTGACCGCCCTATTCACCGTTATGATCCCTGCCGCGACGGCGCAGACCGCAACCGCGGGCGCCAACTGTGACAACGAGTACCGGCAGTACGCGGGGGACGGCAACGTCCACATCTACTACGACACCGACTGCCATAGCCCGATCGTCAGATACGGCTCCGGAGATGACACCAACTGGGGTGACGGATCGGGCCAATTCGTCTGGACCGACCACGACGCCGTCAGCTCGGTGATGAATACGGGCACTTACTCCGGCGGCTGGGACGTGGTGAAGTTCTACGTCGACGCCAACTACAGCGAGGCCCAGGGATACAGCTGTCTGAAGCGCGGCGAGATCTATGTGGACGACCTCAGCCGCAACACCAGCACCACTGGGCACACGATGAACGACTCGATCAGTTCGCACAAGTGGGTGACGCAGGGCGCCTGCGCCAAGTTCATGAGCTGACGCAGCCCGCCGGACGGGTCCGGTGCAGAACCGGGCCCGTCCGGAAGCCGGACCCTAGGGTCCGGCTTCAAAGATCACCGGGTGGTGGATCATGGTGGGGTGATACGTCGTCATGAACTCACCGATCAGAAGTGGGAGTTACTCGCTCCGCTGATACCGCGGGCTGCGACGGGCCGGCCGCGGGTGTCGGACCGGCAGGTCATCAACGGGATGGTTTACAAGATCCGGACCGGGATCTCCTGGCGTGACCTGCCGGAACGCTACGGCCCTTGGCAGACCGTCTACACCCGCTTCCGCCGATACGCCCTGGATGGCGTGTTCACCCGGGCCCTGCAGCAGATCCAAGCTGGCGCGGACGCGGCCGGCGACATCGACTGGCTCGTCCAGATCGACTCCACCATCGTCCGCGCCCACCAGCACGCCGCAGCCACCGGCCGAAAAGGGGGCACCATCGGCCGGACGAACCGG
>NZ_KQ948425.1:178066-438493 GCF_001514065.1 Streptomyces antibioticus
AGGACCAACGCACAGCGTGATCGCGGTGCCTCCACCCTCCACTCAACGCGGACGATGTCGTGCACACCCACCCGGTGGAACGCACCGCGATGCGGCGATGCACAGCACCCTCCGCGCCACGCACCTCACCGACGGCCGGTGACGGTGCACCGTGTGCGGGAGGAAGAGATCTCCCCATCCGACACCATGCGCCGAAGGCCCCTGTTCGGGTCACCGCCGAAGACGTAGCGGACTCTGTCAAGACATCTCAGGGGGCGAGGAAGTCAAGCTGACTCTTCGGTAGTCAGCTTGGAGGCCAGGAAACTTGCGAACTTCCAGTTCCGTTTCTCGTCGGGCTCCTGCACCAGCTGAGCGGTGATGGTGAACCCTGCCTGGTTTAGCAGCTCAGCGAGCTGGTGTGGGGCAGCCGATACGACGTGAAAGACACGGAGTGGCCGCCGTAGCCGTGTGTCGGACGGCGGTGCTCACCGGTGCCCACGTGGCCGGCAAGGAGGAGATGTCCGCCGGGTGCCAGGGTGCGGTGGAACTCGGCGAACACGACCGGCAGCAGCTCTGGAGGGGTGTGGTGGGTGGAGTAGTACGCCATGATGCCGCCCAGCGCGTCGTCCTCGATCTCTAGCGCGGTCATAGAGCCCACGGAAAAGCGCAGGTCCGGATAGGCGCTTCGGGCCAGTTCGATCATCTTTGGGGACACGTCGATGCCGAAGACGGAGACCCCGAGTCCGGCCATGTGCGCCGTCACTCTTCCGGGTCCGCAGCCCAGGTCTGCGACCGGTCCTCGGTCAGATTCCTGTACGAGTTCAGCGAACGCGGTCAGCATCGAGCGTGACAACGGGTCCAGCTCGGATGGCGGCTTGACGAGGGCGACGTAGGCATCAGCAACGGTGTCGTATGACTCCCGGACCGCGGCAAGGTAGGAAGGCTCATCAGTCATGCGGCGAATCTAGGGCAGTGCACTGACATCCCCGTGCCAGCTTCCGGATCACGCGATGACGCGGCGGCGGGTGTCGGCGGCGCAGATGAAGGAGCCGGCCGGGGCCGGGCCTGCACGCGGTGGATTTCAGACGTTCGTCCGAGCACCCCAGCGGATCACTGGCCCGTTCGGCAGACTTGCAGGCGATGAGAGGCGCCTCCTTGTACACCAACTGGCACTGACCTGGGGGGACTTATGATCATCCGCCGATTCCTGGACGACAAGGATGAGCTTGCCTAGCACCTCGCCCAGCAACTCAACACCCCACTGGAGTGGCCAGGAGGCGGAGGACTGAGCGCCGGACATGTCGCACAGATCGCTTCCGCGGCGGCCTGGGACGTCTCGTACAACCACGCAGCCCGCGGTCACCTGATCGACCTGTTCGCCGCCCTCCCCCTCCCGGGCACGCCCGACGGCGATGAGTTCTGGAGCTCGATGGAGAAGGAGGGAGGAATCGCCGCTCTGTACATCGACCCCGGCAACATGGGCGGTTCGTACTTCGAACGCCTGGCCAGGGGAAGCGAAGCAGGCATCGCCGACCGCGTGCTCAGCTTCCTGGCAGGGCTCAACGACCAGCAGCGCGACGCCGTGATCAAGGTGATCGGCGACGCCTCGGCCCACGACACACTCGTAGCAAGGGGCCGCTACCTCGGGCAGTTGTGGCTACGTGACGCCGAGACCAGCGCCTGGCACGTTCTCCTCGCCACCCGCCGGCCGCACAAGACCGAGAACGACCGCGAGGAATTCTTCGAGGCGTGGGGCAACTCCTAAGCACGGTTCGACCGTTAGCCACGACTTGACGACGCTGGCGCCGCAGACGATGGCTGGGCCAATACTCCTCACTGCATTGGCCCAGGCGTCGCTGTGCTCCGCCAGCCGATGTGCGACACGGCTGATCGACTCCCTGTACTGGTGGCCGTTGAGGACAGGCGTGGCCGGTGCTGGTCAGCCTCCCGCGATTGCGGCGATCGCGTCCGCCAGGTCGCTGACCGCGCGCTCGCGGTGGGAGTCATCGGGGTCGAGCGGCAGGTTCAACTGCAGGCCCATGAACGCGGCGTCCAGCAGCGTCACCGCGCGCCCGGCCCGTGCTTGCGTGCAGCCCGCAGCGACCAGATGGTCGGCGAGGGCTTGCACCCAGCGCTCGTTGGCCTCGCTGACCACCGACACGTAGGGCTCACGCCCGAGCAGCCCCAGGGCGGCGGCCTCGACGTACACCCGGTGGCAGCGGTCGGACTCCTCCGAAGTGCTGACCCGCCACAGGTCCAGGACCGCCGTGCGCACGTTCCGGGACCGTGGCAGCGCCCGGACGGCCTCGACCGACCGGTCGTTGGAAATCCGGAGCACGGTGGCGACAAGGTCGTCCTTGCCGGCGAAGTGGTAGAGCAGCATCCGGTCGCTGGTGCCGACCGCTGCGGCGAGAGGGCGCAGGCTCAGGCCGATCAGGCCGTGGTCGAGCGCGTAGTCGGTCGCCAGCGCGGCCAGTTCCTCACGTCGCGCAGTGTTTCGCGCCATGACGCCTCCTCGTCCCGTTGAGCTTGATTGTAGCGACTGCTACAGTCGTAGCAGTCGCTACACAAGAGGTGCGTGATGGGTGTGGGCTGGGTGCTGCCGTTGCCGGCCATCAGCGTCGAGGTCGCCGCGACCGCACCGCTGCCACGCACCGTGACCCCGTCTGGACCGGGCCGGTGTTTCTTGACTGCGCGCTGCCGTACTGGCTGCCGGTCATGGTGATCCAGAAGAATCCGGTTCGGTCACCTATGTGATCCGGTCGGGCCTCAGCATCGCACTCATCGGCGTGCTGCTCCTCCAAGAACGCCTCGACCTGGCCGGGGTCTCACGGATCGCGATGATCATCGTCGGCGTCGTGGTCCTGAACCTGCGCGAGACGCACTGAGACGGGCACGCGTCGAGACAGCACAATTGGACTCCCGAGAGGCACGAGACCATGAGCATGAGTGAAGCGGAACGGGAAGCATTCCTCGCCCAGACCTTCCCCACCCCACTTGGCGTCATCGCAACCCTGCGGCCTGACGGATCACCACACGTCATCCCGGTCTGGTTTCGGTGGGACTCCGGCACTGTGACGATCTGGACGACCGAAACACGCGCCTGGGTGCGTAACCTGCTGCGCGACCCGAGGCTTGCCTTCTCCGTCCAGACCTCCGAGGAGCCCTACCCAGCAGTCATGATGCACGGAAGCGCGACCGTCGCGACGGCAAATAACGCCGCCACGGTCGAGCGGGCTCGGGCCATCGCCCGCCGCTACGTCGCCCCGGAGGACGTTGAGGACTACGTCGCCCGCTGGCCGGACTTGCGCACCATCGTCACGATCACCCCAGACCGCATCGTGTCCTGGTCGGCCGGAGGCTGAGCCCTTGGCAGCGTGGACTGGGAAGCTCCGCGTTCACGAGACGATGACGGCTCCGCTCACCCTGGCCAGCGCGTTCACCTGCTGCACGATCCGGGCCCGACGCTGTGATGAGGACCTTCAAACTCGCCAAGAATCCGGTAGCCGCTCGGAGGCGCGCAGGAACCCGTCTTTGAGCCCCCGTCAACGGATCAGAGGTGAGGCCCTATCTTGAGGCGATGGGCTGGGGACTCTTCTAGCCACCGTGACGGGGGCAGTCATCGGAGTGGGCACCACATCGATAGCCGACCGAGCCGAGTGGCGCCGCGAGCAGAGCGAACGTCGTACTGAGGTCAAAGGCGATCTGTATGCCGCCTACCTCGCAGCCGGGGCCAAGACCTGGAGCGATATCCGCGCCGCCGTTATCGACAGCACCGACCCATGGCCCGAACGGGCGCGTCAGACGGAACTCGCGTACCGCGACGGCGGGGTGTACGGGTTGCGCTTCCAGATCACGATCACGGCGCCCCCTGAGATCGTTGCCTCTCCGATCAGACGATGAAAGGGATGCGCGAGCCCGTTCAGAAACTCATCGCCGGCCGGAGATACGACACCTGGGCAGTGCTCCAGAGCGACAGTCGGCCGTGGTTCGGCGCCTTTGATGCCATCCGCGCCAGGATCTCGATCCTTCATCTCTGCACCTAACAGACGGCCAGCCATAGGCTGATCGGCCACTGGTCCAAGCGGGAACCGCTCACCCCTCCTGTCACCGGCTGCGCTACTGGGCCGGCCGCACTGCTTGCCCGAGGTCGCTCAGTGAACGGCCGCGTGGACGTCCTCGCTGCGCCCGCAGGTGGCTTGCACAGCGGCGAGTGCCTGCTCGTTGGTCTCGGTGAAGGTGTCGACCGTCAGCCGCATGCCCTGCTCCTTCTCCGCGTACCTCCAGGCGACGGCCGAAGTACGACCGTCTACTGGCGGCGAGTCCTTCGGCGACTGACCGTGCGGTTCAAGCCCTGAGCAACGAAGTCGGCCGTGCCCTTCTCAGGTGTGGCGCGGGCGAGGCAGCAAGGCGAACGCGCTCTCCGCGATCGAGGTCAGGCGGTCGGGACTGTGGCCGTACGCGCCTATGACATCAGCCCCCCGGATGACGCTCAGCAGAAGGTACGCAAGGTCGTCGGGATCCGCGTCGGGGTCGATGTCGCCGTTGCGCTGTGCCGCTTGCACACACTCGACCACCGCCGCCCGGACCACGGTGAAGCAGTCGTTGGCCAGGCGTTTCACCTCGGCGTCGGAGGCGCCGATCTCCAGGGCCATCTTCGCGGCGAAGCAGGCCGCCCCCGCCCGGTCAGACGCGGGGGGTACGTCGGCGGCGAGTGGCACCCCGTGGACGGCGCGGAGCAAGTACTGGTGCAGTCGTTCCAGGGCGCCCTCGTCCGGCCCCTCGAGCATCTTCCGCGGACCCTGCGCCAGCCGGGCGAAGTAGCCGGTCATCGCCTCCAGCAGCACGCCGTGCTTGCCGTCGAAGGCGCCGTAGAGGCTGCCGCGGCCCAGGCCGGTGGCGGCGCTGATGTCGTCGACGCTTGTGCCGTTGTAGCCCGAGGTGCGGAACTGTCGCTCGGCGGCATGGAGGACGTGGTCGCGGTCGAAGTTTCGTGGTCTGGCCATACAAAGAAGGTAAAGCCGATCGACCCATATTGACAACTCAGTACAGAACCGCCTAGGTTTCGGACCGTTCAGTAAATAACCATCCTGAGCTGGCCGGACAGGCTTGGTCCGGGCTTGCAGGATCGATGCGGACCGTGTCGGCCTCAGCGCGGGCGACCCCGCACAGCACCCGGCGAAGTCATACCCGCAACCGAAGGAACCACCATGCAGACAACTCCCCGAGTGGCCCTCGTGACGGGCGCCTCCTCCGGGATCGGACGGGCGGCGGCGCTCGCCCTGGTGGGCGCCGGCTTCGCGGTGGTCGGCACGAGCCGCAACGCGGCGAAGGCCGAGCCGCTCGCCGGGGTGACGTTCCTCGATCTCGACGTGGCCAGCGACGCGTCGGTCCGCTCCCTGGTCGGGGAGGTGATCGATCGGTTCGGCCGGATCGACGTCCTGGTCAACAACGCGGGCGTGGGCGCGGTCGGCGCCGGCGAGGAGAGTTCGACCAGCCAGGCCAAGGAGGTCTTCGACATCAACGTCTTCGGCGTGATGCGGATGACCAACGCGGTGTTGCCCCGCATGCGCGCCCAGGGCGGTGGCCGCGTGGTCAACGTCTCCTCGGTACTGGGTCTGATCCCAGCCCCCTACATGGCCGTCTACGCCGCCGCCAAGCATGCGGTCGAGGGCTACGCCGAGTCCGTCGACCACGAGCTTCGCGAGCACGGCGTCCGGATGCTGCTGGTCGAGCCGGCCTACACAAACACGAGCTTCGAGGCGAGCAGCATGACCCCCGACTCGCCCCTGCCCATCTACGCCGCACAGCGGGCGGTCTCCCGAGACGTGCTGGCCACGGCCGTGCGCAACGCCGACAGCCCGGACGTCGTCGCGAAGGTGATCGTCGCGGCCGCCACCGATTCCAGGCCCAAGCTCCGTTACACCGCCGGCTCGATGGCCAAACGCGTCAGCGTCCTGCGCCGGATCGTGCCCTCGCGCGCCTTCGACGGACAGATCCGCAAGCTCAACCGACTGGCCGGCTGACCCCGCAGTACGGGGCGGCGCCCGAGGAGACGCACATGTCCGAACCAGAGACACCGAAGGCAGTGTCAGCATCTCTCGGCAGACCGCCCTTGGACGCTGCGCGGACCGTCATCATGACCGTGGACGACGATCCCGGGGTGTCCCGGGCCGTGGCCCGTGACCTGCGGCGGCGCTACGGCGCCTCGTACCGGATCGTGCGCGCGGAGTCCGGCGAGTCCGCGCTGGAGGCGCTGCGGGAACTGAAGCTGCGTGGTGATCTGGTCGCGGTGATCCTGGCCGACTACCGGATGCCGCAGATGAACGGCATCGAGTTCCTCGAACAGGCCATGGACGTCTACCCGGGTGCCCGGCGTGTGCTGTTGACGGCGTACGCGGACTCGGATGCGGCGATCGACGCGATCAACGTCGTCGACCTCGACCACTACCTCCTCAAGCCGTGGGACCCCCCGGAGGAGAAGCTCTACCCGGTGCTCGACGACCTGGTGGAGGCGTGGCGGTGCAGTGACTTCCGGCCGGTGCCGGCGACGAAGGTCGTCGGTCACCGGTGGTCGGCGCGCTCGTCGGACGTACGGGAGTTCCTGGCCCGCAACCAGGTGCCCTACCGCTGGTACTCCACCGAGGAGCCCGAGGGGCAGCGGCTGCTCGTGGTGGCGGGCCAGGACGGGCGGCGGCTGCCGGTGGTGATCACGGCGGACGGTACGTCGCTCGTCGAGCCGGAGGTGCCGGAGCTGGCCGCGCACGTGGGGCTGGCGACGACGCCCACGGCCGACTTCTACGACCTGGTCGTCATCGGCGGCGGGCCGGCCGGGCTGGGCGCGGCCGTGTACGGGGCTTCGGAGGGCCTGCGTACGGTGCTCGTGGAACGGTCAGCGACCGGCGGGCAGGCCGGGCAGAGTTCGCGGATCGAGAACTATCTGGGCTTCCCGGACGGGGTGTCCGGCGGCCAGCTCACCGACCGGGCCCGGCGGCAGGCGGCGAAGTTCGGGGCCGAGATCCTCACCGCGCGAGAGGTGACCGGTCTGGAGATCAACGGGGCGGCCCGCACCGTGCGCTTCTCGGACGGGTCGCAGATCGCGGCGCACAGCGTGATCCTGGCGACCGGTGTGTCGTACCGGCGGCTGGAGGCGCCGGGGGCCGACGAGTTGTCGGGCCGCGGGGTGTTCTACGGGTCCGCGCTCACCGAGGCCGCCGCCTGCCAGGGGCACGACGTGTACATCGTCGGCGGCGCCAACTCGGCAGGGCAGGCGGCGATGTACCTGTCCAGGGGCGCCAAGTCGGTCACCCTGCTGGTGCGCGGAGCGGACCTCACCGCGTCGATGTCGCACTACCTGATCCAGCAGATCGCCGAGTCGCCGAACATCTTGGTGCGGGCCCACACGGTCGTCGAGGCCGCACACGGCGAAAACCAACTGGAACAGCTGACATTGCGCGACACGACGAGCGGTCGGACCGAACTGGTCGACGCACAGTGGCTGTTCGTGTTCATCGGCGCGGCCCCTCACACCGACTGGCTGGAGGGCACCGTGCTGCGGGACGAGCGCGGGTTCATCCTCGCCGGGCCCGATCTGACCGCCGACGGGCTGCCACCCGCCAACTGGGAGCTGGACCGGCCGCCGTACCACCTGGAGACCAACATCCCCGGCGTGTTCGTCGCCGGGGACGCGCGCGCGGAGTCCGCCAAGCGGGTCGCGTCCGCCGTCGGAGAGGGAGCCATGGCCGTGATGCTCGTACACCGGTATCGGGAGCAGTCGTGAGCGGGCGGGTGATGCCGTGCAGCGCGGCGGAGATCAGTTCGCTGTTCCTGTTCGAGAAGCTGAACTCCGAGCAGCTCGGCAGGCTGTGCAGCGACGGACGGGTCGAACTGTTCGACCCCGGGCCGGTGTTCGCCGAAGGTGACCCGGCGGCCTGCTTCTACGTGATGATCGAGGGCACGGTCGTCATGTCACGCCGGGTGGGCGGAGACGACATCGAGGTGAGTCGCACGTCCCAGCCAGGGGTGTACGCGGGCGCCGTGCGGGCGTACGTCGGGGACGGGAAACCGCAGCGGTACATGAACTCGGTGCGGGTGTCGGAGCCGACGCGGTTCTTCGTCCTGCCCGCTGAATCGTTCGCGAACTTCATGCACGAGTGGTTTCCGATGGCGGTCCATCTCCTGGAGGGGCTCTTCCTCGGTGCGCAGACCTTTCAGCGGGCCGTCGGGCAGCGCAAACGGCTGCTGGCGCTGGGCTCGTTGTCCGCGGGTCTCACCCATGAGCTCAACAACCCGGCCGCGGCCGCCGTACGGGCCACCTCGTCGCTCAGGGACCGGGCCGCGCACATGCGCAACAAGCTCAGCGCCATCGCCTCGGGCCCGTACCACGGCGACGCCTTGAAGGCCGTGCTCGATCTCCAGGAGCGTACGGCCGAGCGGGTCTCCAAGGCGCCGGCACTGAGCCCGCTCGAAGCGTCCGACCGGGAGGACGAACTCGCCGACTGGCTCGACGACCACGGTGTCCCGAACGGCTGGCAGATCGCGCCGACCTTCGTGCAGGGCGGTCTCGACGTCGAGTGGCTGGAGCAGATCGCGGCCGTGGTCGACGAGCAGGAAATCCTGCGGACTGCCATCGAGTGCCTCACCTACACGGTCGAGACCGAGCTGTTGATGTCCGAGATCGAGGAGTCCACCACCCGTATCTCCCACCTCGTCGACGCCGCCAAGCAGTATTCGCAGCTGGACCGCGCGCCCTACCAGGTCGCCGATGTCCACGAACTCCTCGACAGCACGCTGCTGATGCTGTCGGGCAAGATCGGTCCCCAGGTCGAGGTCGTGAAGGAGTACGACCGTTCGGTGCCGCGGATTCCGGCCTACCCGGCCGAACTCAACCAGGTGTGGACCAACCTGATCGACAACGCGGTCTTCGCCATCAAGAGCGCGGGCGGCGAAGGGACGTTGACCGTACGCACCGCTGTGGTGCACGACCGGCTGCTGGTGGAGTTCCGCGACACGGGCCCGGGAGTGCCGGCCGAGATCCGCGGCCGGATCTTCGACCCGTTCTTCACCACCAAACCGGTGGGCGAGGGCACGGGGCTGGGGCTCGACATCTCCTGGCGGATCGTCGTCAACAAGCACCACGGTGACCTGAAAGTCGAGTCCGTACCCGGCGACACCCGCTTCCAGGTGCTGCTGCCCCTCACCGCCACCGACCCCGAGCCCGATACCCTCCCCGACCCGGCCCAGGAGCCGCCATGACCACGGACAACGGCATCGACCCCAACGTGCCGCCCAGCGGGGCCGGCTGCGTCGAGTGCGACGCCGACGGCGGCTGGTGGTTCCATCTGCGGCGCTGCGCCCAGTGCGGCCACATCGGCTGCTGCGACGACTCACCCGCCAAGCACGCCACCGGCCACTTCCGGGACACCGGCCATCCGGTGATCCGCAGTTACGAACCGGGCGAGACTTGGTTCTGGAACTTCGAGACGTCCGAGCTGCACGACTCCGGTCCGGCCCTGGCTCCCCCGGACGCCCACCCCGCCGACCAGCCCGCGCCGGGACCGGCGGGGCGCGTGCCGGCGAACTGGGCGGACACGCTGCGCTGAGCCTGGCCGACCAGGGCTTCTTGCAGAGCACCCGCGCCGGGCTGCAGGTCATGGCCGAGCAGCGCGACCGGCCGACGCTTCACCGGATCACCGACACGGCCCTCGCGGGCCGCTGAGACAGACACTTCGGGCGACCGCACCTCCTTGCGCCCTGATCAACTTCACAGATCAAAGAAATGAGCGGATTGCCCGCATTGCGGCAGTCTCCTCGCCTGAAAGGACAGAACCATGGAGCGCAACGAGTCTCCCGAAGCGACGTACGCGAGAACCTGGAGCAACGGCCGCGGCGAGATGCGGTTCTTCACCCGGGCCGATGGCTCGCGGCTGCGCTACTACACGGTGGGCACCGGCCCCGCCCTCGTGCTGATGCACACCGTGCGCGGCCAGCTCGACTACTTCCAGCGGGTGATCCCGCTGCTGTGGGACCACTACACGGTCTACGCACTGGATCTGCCCGGGATGGGATGGTCCGACATCGTCCCCGGCGCCCAGTACGAGGAGCCGCAGCTGCGGACCGCGGTCGTCGAATTCGTCCGCGGACTGGACCTTCACGACGTGACCCTGTCGGGCGAATCACTCGGGGGCGCCCTGTCCCTGTCGGCGTCGGTCGACCTGAAGGACCGGGTCAGCCGGGTCGTGGCGTTCAACAGCTACGACTACCCCCAGGGAGGCGAGCGGGGGAACTGGCTCGCCCGCGTCATCATCTCCAGCGTGCGGATGCCCGTGCTGGGCCCCCTCTTCGCCCCCCTTGAGCCGCGGCCCGTCTTCCGGGTGATTCTGCAGGGCGGCTACGTCGACAAGACTCAGCTGCCCGAGGACTTCATCACCGAGCTCCTGAGGAGCGGCCGCCGCAAGGGCTACGACAAGGTGTCCCGAGGGATCTTCCGCAGCCTCAAGGGATTCGACCGGGCCCGCGAGCGTTATCCGCGCGTGTCGGCACCCGTCACCCTCGTCTACAGCGAGAACGACTGGTCCAAGCCCGCCGAGCGCGACCGCGTGGCCCACGCGCTGACGGACGTCCACCGCATCACCGTGCCCCGCACCGGCCACTTCTCCGCCCTGGAGCGCCCCGACGAGATGGCACGGATCCTGCTCGGCGCGGTCTGACCCCAAGGCGACCGGCACCCCCGCCCCCTCCCCCTCCAGGCACTCGACCTTCCCGACAAAGCCAGTTGTGACCGCCTTCAGGATCGCCACGTCCTCACCCAGCCGACGGTTCTGCCACCGCAGCCGGCGAATCCGCTTGTTCTCCTCGATCGTGCCCCCGGGCGCCTCGCCGCCGTCGATCTCGGCCTGGGCGACCCAGCGTCACAACGACTCCTGCACACCCCGATCTGCTTGGACACCGTCAGAACCGCCGCGGTATTGGGTCGGGCACTCGGCACGGTGCTACAGCACCAGCCGGACGGCACGGGTCCTGAGCTCGGGATCCACTCAGAAAGATGCGCCATCAGAACGGCCCCTGCCTGCTCCACGCTGGGCCTCGATCAGGGCGTGGCACTGCGACCTTCTGCTGTTCGTCCTGGCGAGGATTCCGCCGGCATCTACGGGCCCGTAACCATGCAGCGCCCTGATCGGCGTCTTGCCACTGTTGACCGAGCCCGCGATCACCGAGAACGCCAAACTCGACATTCCGGGCATCGCCGTGGCGGGCGAGGGTCCGACCTGTCGCAGTTGACAACTCAGTACAGAACCACCTAGGTTTTTTACTGTTCAGTACGTAACCGTCCTGAGCTCCCTGGACAGGCTGTGTGCACGCCTTGCGCTATCGAGGGCAACCCATGCCTTCGAACCCCTCCGCGCCACCCGACGTGCGACGCCGTCCAGACCGGACGGCCTCAGCAAACCGGGGCCGGAATCTCCGCAACAGCCCACGACGGTCCCCGACCACTCCCCTGGGCTTCCTGAACAGCTGCCCCTGCAATCACCCAGAACTCGAAGGGCCACCCGAACCATGACTGACAAGGAACAGCAGGAGGCCATGGCCGTGACGACTCCTCCGTACGCGAGCGACCCGCTGGCCGAGGGGACTGTCGACGCGGTGGTGATCGGCGGGGGCGCCGCAGGGCTGAACGGTGCACTGATCCTCGCCCGCTCCCTCCGCTCGGTCGTCGTGATCGACAGCGGCGCCCCGCGCAACGCGCGCGCCGACGCCGTGCACGGCCTCATCGCCCTGGACGGCACCCCGCCGTCCGAGATCCTTCGACGGGGCCGGGAGCAGGTGCGCCAGTACGGCGGACGCGTCGTGTTCGGCGAGGTGGTCTCGGCCGAACCTGCAGCCCCGTCGGTGGACGGGGACCTGCGGTTCACCGTCAGCCTGGCCGACGGCCGCCACATCACCGCCCGCCGCATCCTGGTGGCCACCGGCCTCACGGATGTCCTGCCGCAGGTGCCCGGGCTCGCCGAACACTGGGGGCACAGCGTGGTGCACTGCCCGTACTGCCACGGCTGGGAGGTGCGCGATGAGCCCATCGGCATCCTCGCCACCGGCCCGGCCTCCATCGGCCACGCGTATCTGTTCCGTCAGCTGACCGAGGACCTGACCTACTTCACCCACGGCACCGACCTGGACGAGGACAGCCGCGCCCGCTTCGCCGCCCGCGGCATCCGCGTCATCGACACCCCGGTCACCGAGGTCGTCAACGACGAGGACGGCGCACTCTCCGGAGTGCGCCTGGCCGACGGCCAGGTCGTGGCCCGCCGCGTCCTCGCGGTCGGCCCTCAGATGCAGCCCCGCACCCAGGGCCTGGAAGGACTTGGCCTGCCGGTGCAGGACCTGCCGAACATGGCCCGCGGTTTCGCCTCCGGCGTGGCCGGCATCACCGAGGTGCCGGGTGTGTGGGTGGCCGGCAACGTCACCGATCCGGTCGCCCAGGTCGGGGCCTCGGCAGCGGCCGGCGCACTCGCCGGCGCCGACATCAACAAAATGCTGGCCACCGCGGACACCGACGCGGCCCTCCAGAAGATCACCAAGGCAAGCCCCACAGCGGCCACCCGATGATCTCGAAGCCCTGAGGTCTCAGCCCGCCACCCCGCCTCACCCTCACCGGTGAGAAAACCAATCGAACCCACCCGTTTCCAGACGGCTTTCCGTCATGCCCACCGAGCAAGGGAAGAAAATGAGTACCAGCATCGACCGCGGGGCGCCGGCCCCCGGAAACAGAGAAAAGGGCCTTCGCGGCTCACATGCCGTGCGCTGGTGGGTGCTGGCCGTCATAGGCGTGGCACAGCTCATGGTCATGCTCGATGCGACCGTCGTCAACATCGCGCTGCCCGAGGCGCAGCAGGACCTCGGCTTCAGCGACGGCAGCCGGCAGTGGGTCATCACGGGGTACGCCCTGGCCTTCGGCAGCCTGCTGCTGCTCGGCGGCCGACTCGGTGACCTGCTGGGCCGACGCACCCTCTTCGTCATCGGCTTGGCAGGTTTCGGAGCCGCGTCCGTCGTCGGCGGCGCGGCCGGCAGCTTCGAGATCTTCGTCGCGGCACGTGTGGCCCAGGGCCTCTTCGCCGCGGTGCTCGCGCCCGCGGCACTCTCCCTGCTCAGCGTGACCTTCACCGAACCGTCCGAAAGGGCGAAGGCCTTCGGTATCTTCAGTGCCCTGGGTGGTGCGGGCGGCGCGATCGGGCTGCTGCTCGGCGGCATGCTCACCGAATGGGCGTCGTGGCGCTGGGTGATGTACGTGAACGTCGTCTTCGCGATCCCCGCCCTGATCGGCGCGTTGCTGCTGCTGGCCAAGCCCGCCATCACCAAGAAGCCCAAACTCGACATCCCTGGCATCGTCGTGGTGAGCGCCGCACTGTTCGCCGTCGTCTACGGGTTCGCGCACGTCGAGTCCACCAGCTGGACCAACCCGGTCGCCCTCGGCTCCATGATCACCGGCGCGGTGCTGCTCGCGGTGTTCGTCTGGCTGGAGACCAGGGTCGCGCATCCGCTGCTGCCGCTGCGCGTCGTGCTGGACCGGACCCGCGGTGGTTCGTTCATCGCGGTGTTCGTGCTGGGCATGGGAATGTTCTCGATCTTCCTGTTCCTGACCTACTACTTCGCGGCCAGCCTCGGCTACTCGCCGATCAAGACCGGTCTGGCGTTCCTGCCGATGGTCGCGGCCGTCGTCGCTTCGTCGACCACGATGGCTTCGCTGGTGCTGCCCAGGGTCGGCCCGAAGATCGTCGTCAGCGCCGGCTTCCTCGTCGCCGCAGCCGGCATGGCCCTGCTGACCCGGCTCGAACTGGACAGCACCTACGCCGCCCACATCATGCCCGGCCTGATCCTGCTGGGCCTGGGCATCGGCGCGGTGATGTCCACCGCGTTCCAGGGAGCGACCTCGGGCATTCACCACGAGGACGCGGGTGTCGCCTCGGCGCTGATCAACACCGGTCAGCAAATAGGCGGCTCCATCAGCACGGCACTACTGACCACCGTCGCCTCGTCGGCCGCAACCGACTACCTCTCCTCGCACAAGCCCAGCGCACTGGCCGCCGCGCAGGCCGGCGTCGAGGGCTACACGGCCACCCTGGCCTGGGGCTCCGGCTTCTTCGTGATCGGTGCGGTGATCGCCGCGTTCCTGATCCCGAATCGAGCTCTGGAACCGTCCGAGGGCGAGCCCGTCATGGCCCACTGAGTCAGGATCCACCCCAGAGACGCCCTGCTCCCTGCGATGACTGATGTTGTCACGACACCAATCAGCGCAGGAAAGCAGGGCGTCTTCAGGTTGCGGCCCAATGCCCTGGCGGCACCCCAATCGACACACCGTACGACCCTCAAGAACCCATGCCCGCCTTCCCCGACGATCCCCGGCCACTCGCGGACACGGCTCTCGCTCGCATCATCAGCGACCAGGCCGGAACAGCCTCGAACCGGGTCGCCCCGCAAGACTGGTCAGCGGTGCTCGTCGGGTCCTCACTGGCGGAGTCACCGAACGCGATCCGGGGCCGCTCGGGGACCCCTGCGGACGTGAACAGCGCCCGGTCGAGCCGGGCATGACGAGCAGGATGTGCGACAGAGCCGGCCGCCAGTACCAGTACCGGTCGCCGTCCGCCTGAGCACCGGGAGACCTGGCCGCCCTCTGCGGCCCGGCGCTCGGTGTCCAGCCCGGCTCAGGCCTACTGAGCTCGATGCAGGCTCCGGACTTTGGCCCGGCGGGACGGGGCCGCAGGGTCGGCGACCGCGCCGGCCGTCTGAGCCCGGCGCGCGGTGACCCGCATGCTGTCCAGGCGAGCCGCGACGCGCGCCAGTGCCCTGTCCCCGGGGCGGGCGGCGATGTGGAAGTGCGAGACCTTCACCGGGGTCAGGTCGCCGCCCCACACCACCGTGCCGTCACAGTCCGCGAGGATGTCCCGCACGATCGTCTCCTGGTACGGCCAGAGCCCCTCGCTTCCGTTGAGCGGATAGGCGGTGGGGTGAAGAGCGACAGCGGTCCCGGAGAGATGGTTCGACTCGAAGTCGGCTCCCACGGTGCGCCGCGTGGTGTGGCCGGTGACGCCGCCGCCTTCGCCCGTGTCGAGCGCGGCGATCTCGTAGTGCCATCGGCGCGCGACGTGCAGCAGCACCGCCCCGGCGTCACCACGCCGCAGACCGAGGGAGGCGTCGGACCCCTGGACGTGATGGGCCGTCACGGAGGACGGGTCAATCCGCCAGCCGTTGGCGGACACCTCACCTGACCACTGCCCGGCGGACGGCGCGGTGGCCGAGGCGGATGTGATGGACGTGCCCGACACCACGGCGAGCGCACCGGTGCCGGCGGCGACACGCAGCAGACCGCGTCTGGAAATCATCGGCTTCCTCCTCATTCGCCCTGGCCGACGGCGGACACACCGGGGTCGCCGCCGTCGCGCCAGATGTTGTGGTCCAGGCCCCAGCCCGCCTGGAACTCGTACTCGTGGATCTGGTTGAACGACCAGTTCTCCGGCAGCGGGAAGCCCAGGTTCCCGGAGAACCCCCAGGACATCCCGGAGACGAACGACCAGCGGGCCCCGGCGTCCTTCGACACCCGGATGCACACATTGCGGGACCCGTACACGCCGAACGTGTAACGGCCGCCCAGCTCGCCGAGCCCGGCCTTGACGCCGTTGAAATACGGCACCACATTGCTGGTGATCTCCTCGTCGGTGGCGTCGTAGTCGACCCCGAAGTAGATGCAGGTGCCGGCGCCGATGCCGTGCTGCACGGCCTTCTGGTGAGCCTTCTTGCCCTGGTCGTAGCCCTTGTCGTAGGTGAAGTTGCCGAGTTGCGTGCCGTTGTACTGGAAGATCGGGAAGAACCTCAGCCCGGCGTTCAGAATGGTCTGCGGCTCGCCCGGCTTCAGCGCCTTGCCGAGGTAGCCGTCCTCCCCTGGGGCGAGGTGCTCGTCGAGGTAGCGCCCGACGATCGAGTAGCCGTTGGCCTTGAGCAATTGCCCCCGCTGCGGGGTGATCTCGGTGATGCAGTCGCAGCCGGTGGCGTCGCGGGAGGTGTCACCGGACGACACGAGGAGCTGCGCCCAGGTCGTGTAGTCGTTGCGGCCGGTGACGGGGATCTGCGAGAACCTCTGGAAGGACTGGAGCCAGCCCACGTGCGTGCCGGTCTGGGCATCGGTGCCGATGTCCGCCGACAGGTAGTGCGCCTGTCCGTTCGCCGTGTACGTCGGTGAGTTGAAGTAGCACGCGGCACGGAAGAGGTACCGCAGGTCGCCCGTGAGCGTCGCCGATCCCCTTCCCTTGAGGGCGGCCTGGGTCCCGGGCCCGAAGTAGCCGTTGATCGAGCCCAGGGCGATCCCGATCTCGTACTGGATGGCCATCATGAGCCCCTGCTGCACATCGCGGGAGTAGATCCCGTCGCAGGGCACCAGACTCATCGCGGGAATGCCGACGCCCGCGACATAGCGGGAGTTGAGCCGCTGCTGGATCGCCCGGATGTTGGGGTCGCCGCCAGGCACGAGGCGGAACTGGTCCATGCGCAGCATCGACTTGAGCACGTGCGGCCACATGGCCAGGCGCTGGCCGGCATTGCCGTAGTCCAGGCCCATGTCGGCGTAGAGCTGCTGGAGGGACGACTGGGAGTCCCCGCCCCATCCGACGAGGAAGGGCGAGGCCCAGTAGCCCTTGCACCACAACGCCCCGTTGTACAGGCGCAGGAGATTCTGGTTGGGCTCCGAATCCGGCAGCAGCGCGCGGCTCTTCACGGCGCTGAAGGTGCCTGGGCCGAACGTCTGGACGGTGGGCGATATGCCGAGTTCGTGCTGGAGTCCCTGGGTGAGGGCGAGGACAGTGTTCCAGCCGGTGTAGCCGGTTTCGGAGCAGATCACGTACCCGGGTGCCGTGTCGTAGGTCTCGTTCACCCACTTCTGCGTCCGGTACACGTAGATGTCGGCGGGCCCCCGCCACGGCACGGACGGATCGATCGTCGATCCCTGACGTGCGTACATGTGCAGGTTGCCGGGGCAGTCGGTGTCGTATCCGAAGGAGTGCGGGAGGATCTTGTTCCCGGTGGCCCGGACGAGGTCGGTGCGCAGACGGTGGATCAGGTCCCTTATCGCACGCAGCATGGGCTCGCTCGCGACGTCGCCGGAGCGGATCATGCCGAGGATGGAGTAGAACCCTTCGTTGCGCCCCACGCCCTCGATGGGTGCGGCGGTGCCGGCGTTCGCCTCACCGCGTTCCTTTCCGCGCCCTTCGTAGACGTTGCCGTGCGGGCAGACGAGATAGTTGTAGGCGATGTCCCCGTTGTACTTGCCGCCGGTCTTGTGGTCCACGTAGACATCGACGATCGCTCTGCAGCAGTCCTCCTCCGTCTCCAGATCGCTCGTGCTGCCGTTGCCGAGGTAGTGCAGGAACACGCCCATGTGCCCGAACCAGAACTCGCCCGGATTCGTGTTGGGCACGGGGCTTGCGGAGGCGTGCTGCTGCAGGTACCAGGGGGCGTACTGCCCCCAGGTGGCACGCGGGTTGATGGTGATGGCCATGGTTCCTCCCTCCGGTCAGCAGGCGTAGTGCGGGTCGTGGATGTAGTCCGCGTCGTCGGTGAACCACACGTGTCCGCTGATCGCGTTGTCCGCCCAGCCGCCGTCGAGGAATCTCTCGTAGCCCAGCGACAGATCGGCGTAGTAGTTGCCTGCCTCGATGCAGAACCTCGACTGGTTCGTGCTGGGGCTCACGTCCCGGCGCAGCGAGACTTCGCTGAACAGGCCGGGAAAGCCGTTGTTCCACAAGGAGGTGGCGCGGTCGTTGAAGTTGCCGCAGTCGTTGCCCCACCACTCGTCATCGCGGTCCCAACGGCACCAGGCGCCCTCGAAGTTGGGCAGGTCGTAGGCGTAGAGGTAACCGTCGGCGCCGTCGGCCGCGGCCAGGGCGCTGAGGTCGGCACCGGGCCGTACCGGGGTGGGTGCGGCGGCCGGGGCGGGCGCTGCGCTGTCCGAGGCGGCGAGGGCGGGCCCCGCGGTGGCGACCAGCCCGATCACGGCCGCCGTGGTCAGAACGCTCCGTAGGTGTTGCTTCATCTCGTGCCTCTCTTCTGGGTGTTGAACCGCGACATGTCTTCGTCACGGACGATCTGTCGGGCCTTCGGCAGGGCGGCGAGCCGCATACGACGGGCGTTGGTCACATCCGCGAGATAGCGCTCGCGTACCTTGGTGAGATGCCGTTCCTCGACGTCCCGGGCGACCGTCGCCAGGCCGGATCGGACGGCGCAGTCCGCCTCCGCTTCGGCGTACTCGGTCTCCTTGGCGAGGGGCGCCGAGTCGCCGAGCGCGTCCCGCAGCTGTTGCGGCGACTCGTAGGACAGTCCGCGTCTGGCGACACAGTCCGACCAACTCCGCAGCTTCTTCGCGTACACGGGATCCGCCTGCGCCTGGCTCATGGCCAGCGACGTGACACCGCGGTCCACGGCATCCGCGCCGAACCAGGTGCGAAAGTCGCCGTACAGCTCACCGCGCGCCTGGCTGGTGCAGCCACGGGTGCTGCGCCCGGTCGTCATCCCGCTGGGAAGGGTGACCTCGATCGTGTCGACGCCTCCCCCCTGCCAGGCACGCAGCGCCTCGGCGCGGCGCTCGGGTGTCAATGAGCGGAGGTGGTCACCTACCGGGTCGTTGGCGCGCAGCCGGGCAATCTCCTGCGGGGTGCGGACGCGAGAGCCGTAGCCGTGCTCGCGCGCCCAGACCGGGTCTGCCAGGACGAGCGCCATCGGTGGCGGCTGGGAGTCGGTGCGGACCGGTTCGGGTGCCGGCGGCAGGTCGAAGCCGGCGTCGGCCATGCAGCGTCGCTCCAGGATGTCCTCGGCCCTGCCCAGGGCTGCGAGCTCCTCGTTGGTGGCCTCGCGGGGAAGCTTCGTCTCCGGCGCGACACGTGCGACGGGCTCGCCCGGGCCGCAGCCGGTGAGTGTCGCGAACAGCAGCAGTGACAGCACGGCACATCTGCGCACCAGGTCTCCCCCACACCTGTACGTCTTCGGACGCCCTCAGGTTGCCCGCGTGCCGGCACACCTCGCACGCACTTTCGGCCTCACCCGAAACACCCGGCCCCGCAGAATCCGTGTGATAAGCGCGACGCAACTGCCACACCCACACGGACCTTTGAGAGCAAGGTCCGTCTCGGAGCCGCACCAGCACGCGGCTCCTCAGCTGACTTTCCGCTGGGGCCGGCTGCTCACCACTCCGATCGCGACGCGCAAGGTGACCAGCGGTATTCGACCGTGCCCGAAACGCCTGGTGCCGCTCTGTTGATACCCCGGACCATGAGGGCTCGTCAGGAACCGCGGTTCCGGTCGCGCCCATGGGAGAGAACGCATGAAGCCACTGCACTCACGGAAGTCGCTGAGGATGCGCTGTGCCTCGCTCGCACTCGGACTGGCAGCCGCGTCCGTGTTCACGACGGCTCTGGCCGCGCCGTCGATCGCCGCGCCGGCGCCGACCGCCTCGTCCGCACAGACGGCGGACGCCAGGATGGAGCGGGAGATCGCGAGCCTGCTCCGGCACAACGAGGGCGCCGAGCGGGTGGCCAAGGACCGGGTGCGGCTGGAGCCGGGCGTCGAGATGACCGTCCCGGCGTCCACCCGCGCGGCCGCCGGTTCAGCCGACTGCCGGCCGGGTTACGCCTGCGTGTGGCAGCACGCCAACTACGGCGGTTACCGCCTGGACTTCTACTACTACCGCTCCTACGAACTCGCCAACTACACCATGCCCAACGGCAGCACCTGGCAGGACCAGATCAGCTCCTTCTTCAACAACCAGACCGGAGGCGCCTGGATGGTCGGCAGGGACTGGGTCACCTGGGGCGGCAGCGGCCAATGGGAGTGGATCTTCGGCGGGCCGGCTCCGCGTCTCGAGTCCCAGGTGAGCTCCAACGACCAAGCCGATCTGATCGAGCTGTATCCGTAGCCCGGGCCTGAAGACGCGGCGCGGACACGGTGCCGCGCCGCTGCCTGCCGTCGACCGAGGAGGCAGGGGCGCACGTGAGCGAAGGCGGCTCACAGGGAGCGAGGGCGCTCCCCACGGGCCGAGGCCATCGCGGCGTTCGCGGCTTCTCGTACGGCCCGTACGGCCGGTCGGTCGCGATGCTCGGCCGGCCAGCCGAGGGCCGACACCGTCGGGGACAGGTCGACCACGTCGACGTAAGCCACACCTGGGCGGGGGAAGAGCTCGCGGGCTGCCGCGGGCAGGAAGCAGATCCCTTGTCCGGTGGCGACCGCATGGAGCAGTCCCTCCATGTCGGAGACGACGGGGCCGTAGCGCACTCGTCTGCCGTCCGGGCGTGGGTCCACCGCCCAGAAGTCCCACCACACACGCGGCACTTCAGGAGGGACGTCGATGAAGGCCCGCTCTCCGAGATCGGCGAGGAAGAGCTCCGGTCGTCGTGTCAGCGGGTCGTCGGTCGGCAGGCAGGCGATGCGCGGCTCCGTGGCCAGTTCCAGCAGTTCGACGCCGGCGGGCACGGGGGGCCGTAGGAAGGCCACGTCGATGTCGCCCGAGAGCAACCGGAGCAGATGCTCGGCGAAGCTGAGGGTTCGGATCTCCACGGTCAGCGCCGGATGCAGTCCGCGCAGGTGCTCCAGGACGGCGTGAGCGTAGGGCATGGCAGCCTCGGCACCGACGGCCCCCACCACCACATGCGCCGAGAGTGTGCGCGCCCACTGGCCGGCCCGGACCCGCAGGCGACCCATCGCCTCCACCGTCGCCCGCGCCTCGTCAGCCAGGGAACGGCCCGCGTCGGTAAGCGTGACACTGCGGCTGTCGCGCGAGAACAGCGGAACACCCAGCCGCTTCTCCAGCTCTTGGATCTGTCGGCTGAGCGTCGGCTGGGTGATGTGCAGCCGTGCGGCAGCCACGCCGTAGTGCAACTCCTCGCTCAACACCAAGAAGAGCCGCAGCTGATGCAGGCTCGGCTCCGCCGTTCCCCTCGGATCGGGCACCGCGCACGTCCTTAACCTGCGGCCATAGTGGACTCTGCATCGATCGGGGCCCATAGTCTCATCGACCGCGTACCGTTGGGCAGAGCTTCTCCATGCCACTCTGGAAAACCGCCGCACCGCCCGGATTGACCACCGGCGCGGTCGGGGTGGCAATGGCATTCGGGGGAGACAATGCTGCGAATTCACTTCACAGCCGCGGACCTGACGCGCGTTCACCTGGCTCGTGAGCCGGACCCGGTGTGGGAGACGCTGCTGAGCCTGCATCAGCTGAACACATCCAGGCGCGCTCTGCCCGCCTTCACCCAGTGGCGGCGCACCGCACGGGCGGAACTGGCCGCGAAAGGGCTGGCGGCACCGGCCCGAATGCTTTCCGCTCTGGCCCCGGCTTCGGCACGTTACTGGCCTGATTTCCTGACGCCCGGCGCCTCGGCCGACGGTCTGGAGACCGGGATGGAGGAACTGCGCGCCACCCCGCGGTCCCGGCTGCGCCGTGAACTGGACCGGCTGGCCGGCAACCGTGGACTTCCCCGCTGGACGCAGGGTCTCGGCGCGGGCGAGCGGACAGCACTGGAGGAGGTCGCGACAGCATTCCGGCTGGTGCATCGCACGATCGTGGCACCGGACTGGACCGGCACGCACCGGACCACCGAGGCGGACCGGGCCCTACGGACGCGCACTCTGCGCGACCACGGAGTCCACGGACTGCTGAACTCCTTCGGCCCGCTGATGGTCTGGCGCCCGCCCGTGCTGCACGTGCGCTACCCGGAGGACCGCGACCTGCACCTCGGCGGACAGGGTATCCGGCTCATCCCGTCGCATTTTTGCTGGAACACACCCATCGCGCTGGCCGATCCCACCCTGCCGCAGGTCCTCGCCTACCCGGTCGCCCATCCCACGGCTTGGGCGCCGGAGGCCACTCGCGAGCGGCGTGCCGACGCCCTGGCCGCCCTGATCGGCCGAACGCGCGCCCGGGTACTGGCCAGCCTGGTCACCGCTGCCACCACGGGGGAAATCGCCCGACACCTGGGAATCTCGGCCTCGTCGGCGAGCGAGCACGTCGCCGCCCTGCGGGAGGTGAACCTGGCGGACAGCAGACGCGAAGGAACCTCCGTCGTCCACACCCTCACCCCTCTGGGCGGCGCACTGCTCAGCGGCGATCTGCCGGTGCAGCGGCCGGTTGTCCAGCCCAAATTCTCGGCCCTTCCGGGCACGGCGTCCGGCAGCCGCCACCTCACCGGCGCACCCTCGGCAATTCCAGCCACTTGACGATCCACGGGAGCTTCAGAGTCAAGCTGGGCACCGTCGAAGCCCCGCACTCGTCGCTCAGCCGCCGCCGAACTCGGCGTCGACGACCCGCTGTTCGTGGACGTTCCGGTCGCCGTTGAACTTAGCAAGGGCAGTGCCGCAGCCTGGCCCCTCGGGTTATGCCGAGGTCAGGCGCTTCGCACCTCACCCGCGAGAGAGAGGGCCTCCCAGCGGTTCAGCTCGTCCAGTCGGGACTGAAGGGAGGCGCGGATGTGCTGAACCGCATCGGCGCCGACAGCCAGCCGCAGAGGCGGTTCGTCCAGACAAGCAACGCTCATGATGGCGTCGGCGACGGCGCGGGGGTCACCGAAGGCCTCGGCGGGGAGCGCGGAGAAGTCGGTGAGGAACTTACCGACGGTCGGTGCGTAGACGTCGGTGGGAGGAACCACGTGCAGGTTGGCACCGAACTCGGTCCCGAACGTGCCAGGCTCGATGATGGTGACCTTGACACCGGCGGGCTTTACCTCGTGGGCGAGGGCTTCACTGATGAGTTCGACAGCGCCCTTCGATGCTGCATAGAGGCCGGAGGAGGGCCAGGCGAACTGGCCGATGAGCGACGACGTCTGCAGGACGCGCCCGCGGGCAGCGCGTAGGGCCGGAAGAGCAGCCCGCAGGACCGCCAGGTTGGCCAGGACGTTGGTGTCGAGGATCGCTCGTGCCTCGGCTGCGTCGATCTGCTCGATCGCTCCGAAGAGTCCGTAGCCGGCGTTGTTGACCAAAACGTCCAGGCGGCCGCTGGCGCGGACGGTGTCGACGAGAACGGTTTCAGCCTCGGCATCGGTGAGGTCGAGTTCCACTGCGGTCAGCTGCCCCTGCGGGGCCGACTCGAGGAGTTCATCGAGTCGGCCCCGGCGTCGGCCTACGGCGATCACGTGAGCCCCCTGGGCGAGGGCGCGTTCGGTGACCAGGCGGCCGAAGCCGGAGGTTGCTCCAGTGACAAGCCAGGTAGAAGACATGACGATGCTCCTGAGAATGCCGCACGATCGCGCGGTCGAGGTGGTGAAACGGCCGGGGGGCTCGTGCTTCCAGCCAACCCCTCCCACCTGGTCGAAACGAGGGACGGAGTGGCCTCCTCGTTCCTGGGACTGAGAGGGCCACCCAAGCTCTGGCCGTGTCGGTGCGACGGGGTGATCCTTGCCGTATGGACCGGAACGAAGGTCTCAGCGACTTTCTCCGCGCTCGCCGCGCTGCGATCGATCCTCACGAGCTGGGTATCGAGGACACCTCCCCGCGTCGAGTGCCGGGATTGCGCCGAGAGGAGCTTGCGGCTTTGGCGGGCGTGAGTGTGGATTACTACACGCGTCTGGAGCAGGGCCGGCCGATCACGCCCTCGGAGTCCGTGCTGGACGCCTTGGCAGGCGCCTTGCAGCTCGACGACGCAGAGCGCAGCTACCTGCATGCGGTGGCACGCCGCCCCTCCGCTCCACAGCGCCGCGGAGCGCGAACCACGCAGAAGGTGCGCCCGGGAGTGCACGCGCTCCTCGCGCGTCTTGGGGACACTCCCGCCTTTGTCCTGGGGCGGCGCACAGACGTTCTGACGACGAACCGCATGGCGCGTCTTCTTCTGGCCGACTTCGACGCAATGCCGGTACGTGAACGCAACGCGGTGCGGTGGATCATGCTCGACGAGGCAGCCCGCGAGGTGTTCGCACACAGCTGGGATCAGGTGGCCGCCGTGTTCGTCGGCACGCTACGCATGGATGCCGCGCGACATCCCGAGGACGCTCGCACGGCGGAACTGGTCGGCGAACTGTCGATGAAGAGCGAGCCCTTCCGCCGGTGGTGGGCGGTGCAGAAGGTCGTTCGGATCAGTCACGACACGAAAGTGCTGCATCACCCAGTGGTGGGCGAACTCACCTTGCGCACGGAGGCTCTCACCTTCCCCGACGACGCCGACCAGACGCTTTTCGCCTTTCTTGCCGACCCGGGATCACCCTCGGACGAAGCGCTGGGGATGCTCGCGTCCTGGGCGAGCGATGCACCCGAACGTCGTGGAAAGCGCGAACGCCTCCCCAGGGGTGGTCAGCTCTAGCGGCTACGCCGACTCATTCACTCAGTCGCCGCCTGCCTCGTGACCAAGGCTGACACGTTCTCAGCCGGCGAGATGTGCTGATCGCCTGTGCACGCGTCGCTGCGTGCAGTCCGGTTCGGCAATGAGAGACGCGCCCCCTGATGATCAAGGTTGTCGAAGCCTTTGATCACAAACAGGGGTCGCGTTCGCGTGCCACTGATCCACTTTTGAGGCGTCGCCGCCGCCTTGACCCAAACCGCTCAGATGGAGTCCCACACCTTGAACCAGCCGATGTTGTCGTTCGCCTGGGCGCCGACGTAGGGCGTGCCGAACCCGTAGTAATAGACGGCGCCGCCGTTGTTCAGGACGGCCTGCTGGCCGTCGCAGTTGTTGTAGGTGATGAACGAGGAGATCGACTTACGCCACCACCAGTCGGCAGTCAGGACGTATCCGGCCGCGTCGCAGGGGCCGTAGTCCCCGTATATGTCGGTGCTGGCGCCGCCGTATTCGGCGTGCTCGTACCAGGTCACGAGCAGGGTCCGGCCGCTGACACTGACCGCTTGGGTCCCGGCCTCGGAACAGGTCCGGCTCTTCACCCGGGAGACCTTCTCTTGCGGCTTCACCCGCTCCACCACCACGGCACAGTGCTTGGCGTTCGCCGGCTCCGACGCCGATGCCTGCGGTGCGAGTCCGACGAGGCCGATGAACGAAGCGGCCACGGTCAGTGTGGCGGCCGTACGCGCGTACAGGGTCATGGATGCTCCTCGCTGCTGGGCTGACAGGGCATTGCGTGCCGCAAGCCTAGGAAGCCGCAACGTGCAGCAGTCCCTGACAGATGTCAGGAGCAAGGCAGGGCAGGGTGGCGGACCCAGCTTGACGAACCCCTCCGCCTTTGACGCGCCTCTCCACCATCATCGGTCCGGCGCCCCGTGACGCGGATCCCCTCCGTGCCCCTGCCCCTTCGTCGGTGGTGCCTGGCATCTGGTGGCGGTTCGAGCCTGCGGCAGCGCCGAGGGGGAACTGTCGAGCCGTGCAGGGTGGCAACACGGACCGCAGATCAAATCCCGCTCAAGAGGGCGGGACATGTACCCGGAGTAGGGCAGACCGGCGAGGCCGAGGGCTTCGCCGCGGCCGGTCAGGCCTGGACCGCGAACTTCCAGACCGCGCCCTCCGCAGCCCAGTTCGCGCCCTGACGCCAGCACCACAGCATCACCCCCACCCCCGGCGGACTTCTCACCGACGCCCACCTGCAATCCCTGCTCCAGATCCTCAACCAGTGCTACGGCCCGCCACCCCAGCCCATCTCCCCGGAGCAACCACCGCTTCGGACGAAGAATGGAACAGTCACCACCTGGGCCGATTGTCAGCGGCGCCCCCAGCTGGCCACGACCCAGCCGCAGATGCGGAAGACGACGTAGCAGGGCGCTTCAGTGCCTCCTCGCGCAGCCGGTCCAGCACCTTCAGCCGGCCCTCCGTCTCGATGCGGGCGGTGGTCACGCGCTCTGGATAGCAGCGCATGAACATCTGGGTGAAGTGGGTGCCGTAGTGGATGTACTCGGTGGGGTCCGCGGAGTCGAGCGGGCGGGCCACCGCGTTGAAGGCCGGTTCGTGGAAATAGGCGAGGGTGTAGCGCTCGCGGTCGGCCAGGCGGACCTTGTGCGGGGTCGACAGGAGGGCGCCGCCGGTCATGAACTGCATGATGTCGCCGGGGAAGACGGTGAGGACGGCCGGGACCGGGATGACGTAGGTCCACGGCTCCTCGTGTTCATGACGGCCGGCCATGGACTCGCCCGGCAGCCAGTTGCGGCCGCGTTCCTCACCGGGGACGGGTGGCCGGACGTAGAGGCCGCCGACGTCGTCCTGCGCTGCGATGACGAGCAGGCCGTAGTCGGTGTGGGCGCCTATGCCGCGTTCGGAGCGCGCGTCGGCGGGCGGGAACCGCAGGACCCGCATGTGGTGCCAGCCGTCCGCGGTGAGCCGGGTGAAGTGGTCGGGGTCGTCCAGGCCGAGGCCGAGAGCCGTCAGCCGGAGCAGGCGGTGCCCCAACTCGCCGACGGCCGTCATGTAGTCGTGCATGGCGCGGGCGTAGCCGGGTGAGGGCCAGGGGGCTGGGCCGTGGCAGGGCCATTGGTCGATGACGCGGGGGTCGTCGGCCGGGATGTCGGGGCACACCGTGAAGATCTCCGAGCCGTCCCGCTCCCCCGCCGTCTCTTCCTCGCCGGAGGCCACGTAGCCGCTGTAGGTGAGGTCCGAGACGTACCCCGCCTTCTCTTTGAGGGGTCTGCGACAGAAGGCCCGGGATGCCTCCAGTGCCCTTTCGGTGGCTTCCTGTTGGGCGGGGGTGGCGTGGACCTGGAAGATGCCGTCGGACTGCCAGGCGGCGACGAGCGCTCGGCCGAGGGCCCGGTCGGCATCCGTGCCGTCGACGGCGGCCGGCAGCCGGAACGTCCGCAAGGGCGCCGGGACATGTGGGTCAGTGGTCATTCTGGAACCTCCGAGAACTCCGCTCAGTGGTTGCGGGACAAACTACTCCGACCCACGAACTGAACGGCCGTTCAGTTCACTTGCTTCCGCCATGTATGGCGCGGTGCCTTCCGTCCCGGGCGTCTCGGGGTCGCCATGATCTGCCGTCACCCCTTTTCCGAACGCGAAGCTGTGAGGCACATGGCCCGGTTCCGCATGGGCGAGTGCATTCTCCGCCGCAAACCGATCGAAGGCGGCAAGGAGAGGGAATCCGGCGCGGCCACCGGCCAGGAACGGTCGCTCGGGCTGCGGCAATCGACGTAGGCGGCATCATCTGGTGCGAGCACCCTCCCTCCGTCCGGGACAGTGACGGACGGTACGGACGAGGCATCGAGTGCCTCCGTGCGGTGTGCTGTTGGCACTTCCCACGGACGACCTCGCCGTCAACTCCCTAGAGAGCGATCGTTCGCAATTCCCCATCGGCAGCCGAGTCGTCGCGCGGCGCCGAGCGGCAAGCCAGTCAAAGCCACCAGCGACAGAGCGCTTCCAACCACACTCGGCGCCCCTGGGCGGGTCAACCATACGAAGGGCTCACCCGTCCCGCAGAACAACTAGGGAGCGCTTCAATTGGCGAGTGAGCGTGCGGGGTTGGCGATTGGAGCGCATGACGTCAACGGCTCGTGGGAGTTGGGCGGCGAGACGCCCGGTCGAAGGCCTGACGACGTGCGGACGGGCCGCCTCCACATGGAAAGAGGCAGCCCGTCGTGGCGTCGTGGGAAGTGCTGCGTCAGCACATGCGTAGACCTCCCCAGGGGTCGGTGGGAGTGTAAACGTCCACCGCCGGGACGTTGCCCCACTGGCCGTTGTCGAGCTGCGTCCAGTACCAGATGTCGTTGCCACCGGCGTGAGTGTCGCCGTATCCCCAGCAGGCGAACCAACTGAAGCTCGTGTTGAGCTGTCCCCTGATCCCGGACGCGTACGAGCGGTGCTGATAGCCCCTGGCACCGACGCGGTTGCCGCACCACAGTTTGCCGTCACTGCGGACTCCGCACTCGGCGACGGCGCTCTGCTTGGAGGCCGGGGCGGCGGTGGCAGGGCCGACCCCGGTGGCCAGGCCTGTGGTCAGGGCGACGGCGGCGAGAACGAGGGCCATCTTCTTGCGTACGGACACGTTTCCTCCTGCTGTGGACTCCGGGCGGAGCGCGATACGGGATGGACGAACCGGTGGAGCGGGGCTCCTCTCACCGCGGACGGCACGCGCGAACTCCCGCTCCCACGTGCCGTCACTCCGGATGCTGCGACGTGGGCAACGGTCCTCGCGACAGGCAGGAGGCAGCAATCTTTTCGACAAGGGCCGAAACCATGGGTGCTGGAAGCCAACAGCCCGGCGCCCAGGTGTGTGGACGTAGGCAGGACCGCCTCGCCATCGCGGCGAGAGCTGATCAAGGCGATCACCCGGCACCAGTCCCACGTCCCGGAGGCCAACCGCAGCAGTACTGCCGCTGCCAGCCACCCCTTTGCGGCTGAGTGCGGGACCGCCAACCGAAGCGTCCAGTACGCCAACGGGCGAGATCCGATCTACGACTGGAGTACTAGTACTCCAGTGAGAGTTCTTCGTTTTGCCTGGTCAGCGGCCTGGTGCCGGTGAGTGTAGCCGGGCTGCGCCGGGGGTGGAGGGGTGGGTCAGGCCGGTTACGGCTATGAAGCCGTCGAGGGTGTCGGGCCGGTACTGAAAGCATTTGAGCCGGTTGCTGACGAGTGCCTCGAGACGGTCGAGAACGACAACGGCAGGGTTGGCCAGACTTCGATTGACGTGTGCCCGTTACCCACTTCGGCGATCAGCTCGCGCATGGCGTGGGAGACGTGGGTGTTCAGGCGGTCCCAGATCAGCACGGTCGGTGCCTTGACGAGCTGGTGGACGTCGGCGACGAGTGCGATGAAGTCCCGCTCGTCCATGCTGCGGCGCTTTCCTTGGCCCGCTCGATGGGTGCGCTGACGGTGGCACAGCCGGGTCCGCGAGCCCGGTCGTCTCGACTCGACCTGATCGGCCGGTGGCTCTGTCCGGCCCTCGTGCACTGGTGATTCAGGGGGTGGCTTTCGCTACAGACCCACCACGGGGGCCAGTTGGGAGCGAAGGGTGCCGGCGTGGGGCTGTAGGGCGCCGTCGAAGGCGGCGGATCCGATGGTGAAGGCGTCGGCTCCGGCTGCTGCAAGCGCCTGTATCTGGTCGGTGCTGGTGATCGAGCCGGCTACGACCAGACGGCCGGTGGTGGCGGCGCGAGCGGCACGGACCAGGTCGAGAGGGTCGGCATCGGTGGCGCGGTACGCGAGGAGGTCGACGCCGGCGCAGCCCGCGGCCTCCGCTCGTCGGCAGTCATCGGCGATGCGATCGGGGGTGCCGGCGAGGCGGGTGGGGTGCCCCAGGGGTTCTCCCGGGAAGGGCAGGAAGCCGATGGATGTGCCGTGCAGGAGGTGAAGGGTCTCCTCGATCCAGGTACCGCCCATCAGCCAGTCCACGCCGAGTTCGGTGGCCGTTCGTACCGAGGCAAGAGCCTGGTCCCGGTGGGTGCTGACGACTTCGAGGTAGGTGGAGACGCCCATGTTCTTGAGGCGGGTGTGGAGCTTGGCGAGGGTATCGGGGTGGACACCGATGTCCTTGAATCCAATGTGGGTTATGCCGAGATCCTCGATGGTGTCGAGGACTTCGAGGCAGTCGGTGACGGTGCGGTCGTCGCGGGTGAGCATGAAGATGAAGTCCATGGTGTCCTTCGGTTCTCTGTTCCGGGGCTGGTGTGAGCCGGTGGGTCAGGAGCGGTCCGGTGCTCCTGAGGACAGGCGGTCGGCGTGTGTCAGGGCGGCGAGCAGGCTGGTGTGGTCGGCCGTGCCGAGACCGGCGATGTCGAACGCGGTGCCGTGGTCGACGCTGGTGCGGACGAAGGGCAGGCCGATGGTGATGTTGACGCCGTGCTCGATCCCGAGGTACTTGACGGGGATGAGGCCCTGGTCGTGGTACTGGGCGACCACGGCGTCGAAGGCTCCGGCGCGGGCTCGCATGAAGACGGTGTCGGCAGGCCAGGGTCCGCTGGCCTCTATGCCTTCGCTCTGCGCGGTCTGGATGGCGGGGGTGATGATGTCCAGGTCCTCACGGCCGAAAAGGCCGTTCTCCCCTGCGTGGGGGTTGAGGCCGGCGACGGCGATGCGGGGGGTGGGTAGGCCGCTGCGCTGGAGCGTGCGGTGGGTGAGGCGGATGATGTCGAGTACGCGGTCCGTGGTGATCGCGTCGATCGCGGTGCGCAGTGACTGGTGCACGGTGACCAGGACGGTCCGCAGTTCGTCGGTGGCCATCATCATCGCGTAGTCCGTGGTGTTGGACAGGTCAGCGAGGATCTCGGTGTGCCCGGGGTAGGGGACGCCGGACAGACGCAGTGCCTCCTTGTTGATCGGTGCGGTCACCAGAGCCCGTATCTCGTGGGCCATCGCGAGCTGGATACCGCGGCGGACGTAACTGAAGGACGCCGCTCCGGCTCGGGCGTCGAGGGCGCCCCAGGACAGGTCGGCGGGCAGGGCACCCTCGGCGAGGACGTCCACGGTGCCGGGTGCGAACTTCGCCTGGTCCACTGATGAGATGGAGCGGAGTGCGAGCTGAGTGTCGGCGATCTCGTCGGCGCGGGCGAGGACGCCGATGTCGCCGATGACGACGACGGGCACGGTAAGCCGGGAATCGGCGCAGGCCTTGAGGGTGATCTCGGGGCCGATGCCGCAGGGGTCGCCCATTGTGATGGCGATCGGGGTCATGGATGCGCTCCTGAGTCGAGGCGATGTCGGATGAGGTGGCACAGGCGCAGGAGCAGGGCGTCGTCGCCGAAGCCGCCTGCCTTGATCAGCACGGGAAGGGGGAGTCGTCCGATCAGGGATCCGCGGACGACGCCGGGTTCGGGCTCGTCGAGCAGGTCGATGCCGCTGGCTCCGAGGGGCTGGAGCACGGTGGTAGCCGTTTCTCCCCCGGTGATCACGAGTGCGTCGACCAGGCGGTCTTCGGTCAGCGCCTTGACGACTGCCGCCTGGGAGCAGGCGAGTGCTTGTGCGGTCTGTGGCGTGTGGCGTTCATCGGGTGTCTGCAGGGCGACGATGGGAGCCGTCAGGCGTCGCAACATCTGGACGGCCGGGGTCGGATCGACAGTGACGGTGACACCCTGCACGTCCACGCTGGTGCGTAGCTTGGCCAGCTGCCGTCGGGTCGCCGGGTTGGTGCTGCCGACCACGATCAAGGGACGTCGGGCCGGGGCAGGCAGTAGTGCAGCGCTGCCCGTAGGGCGTGCGCACCTTCGGGCCAGGGCGGCCGCCAGACCTGGGGAGCCGACCCACAGCACTTCGTCGAGCCGGGGCACCGCTGCCACCAGACGGTCGAGGTCGCCGTCTTCAGCGGCGGAGTAGACGATCAGGTCACCGTTGCCGATAAGGTCAGGCAGTTCAGCCGCCCGGACCGGCTGCACAGGCACGGCTTCCGGGAACAGCACGGCGAGGTCCGAGCACCGTACGGGGTGTACGGGGTCGCGGGCGTAGTCGCTCTCATGGACCGGTACGCCCCGCACATACTGGACTCCTTCCACCGTTGCTCTGCCTTCCGCGGGGAAGGCTGGGGCGATGACGACGGCCCGCCTCCGCGATCCCGCCCATGCGGCCCGGACCTCTGCCGCGACATGACCGCGCAGGGTGGAATCCACCGTCTTGAAGAGCAACTCTGAGCCGGCGAACAGGCGGGCCGCCCGCCACGTCCGTGAAGCGGCAGCCTCCTCGTCCAGCAGTCGGGTCCCGAGGTCAACCGCACTCACGCCCACGGCGTGCCGCATCGCGCCCGCTGGCGTGGTGAGCAGGATCCGGGCGTCGTAACCTGCCTGGCGGAACGGCGCGGCACCGTCCCCTGCGCTGGTGAGGTCATCCGCCAGGATGGCGATACCCCTTCGCACGTCGTCGCGGAATGTCATGCCCCACCTCTCCGTCAGCCACCCTCTTCTGTGACCAGATCAATAGTCTTTGAGCTGAAGGAGCAGGACAAACGATTCATTCTCACAAGACCTGTGAATAGAGTTCACGCATGCGATGGTCGGGCCTTCCTCCTCTGAATACGCTGCTGCCCTTCGAGGCAACCGTCCGGCACGCGAGCATGACCGCGGCGGCGCAGGAACTGCACGTCACACACGGCGCGGTGAGCCGACAGATCCAGAACCTGGAACGGTCCCTTGGAATATCGCTGTTCGAGCGACAGACACGCGCCCTGCGCCCGACCCCTCAGGCTCGACAGCTGGCTGCCGTCGTCCGGGACGCGCTCGATCAAATCGATGCGACAGCCCGGCAGATCGCACAGCGCACACCCGCAGGACCGCTCACCCTCTCCTGTGAGCCCACACTCCTGATGCGATGGCTCATTCCCCGGCTCCCCGATCTGGCAGTGAACGTGCCGGACGTCGCCGTCCACCTGTCTGCAGCCGGCGGCCCCGTCTTCTTCGAGCGGGACAACATCGACCTCGCGATCCGCCGAGACGACTTTCCGTTCCCCGAAGCCGCGAGTCGAACCCGCTTGTTCGCTGAGCGGATCGGCCCCGTCTGCCGGCCCGATCTCGCGACCCGCCTGACCGGCGCCGCCGACGTCTCTCAGGTAACCCTTCTGCACACCGACACACGACCGCAGGCGTGGGACGACTGGCGACGTATCACCGGCATGAAAGCAGAGCCCGCCTCCCAGCAGACCCTGGAACACTTCTACCTGACCCTCCAGGCCGCCGCGGCCGGCGTCGGGGTCGCGATCGCCCCGTATGCCGTCGCCCGTGACGACTTGGAGCGAGGGCAACTCGTCGCACCCTTCGGTTTCGTCCCCGACGGCACCAGTTACCACCTCCTCAGCCGTCAGCCACCCGAGCAAGACGGACGCGTCCGCCGGCTGACGGCATGGCTGCAGGCCAAAACAAGCCAGCTGGAAGACGATGCCGAACCGGTGTGACCGCTGGGCTGTCGGACCGTCGTCGCCCACTGTTCCCTCTACGGTTGCGGCAGTAGATACCAGATCCACTCGGGCAGGCCGCCGCGGTGAGGTACACGCATCCCCTGTGCCGGCGGTACCGCACGGTGCGGCCGATCGAAAGGTGCGTACCGCCAGCCATGAACCCGACACCGGTCGCATGCACGCTCTGTTCGCAAGATCTCGGCCTCAACTTCGGCGGACAGACGCGTGGGACTGTTCCGCGGCCGTCGCGAACGGTACAGCAGGCCAGGCAGGCCCTCGCGTTCGAGCTTCTGGCCCGGCTGTGCGCCACGAGCGCCGAGGTGGCCAGGAATGCGATGGGGCGCCTGTGGAGCAGCATCGTCCACCAAGCACGGTTGGTTCCGTCGCCCCGCTGACCGTTCCCTTCCTCCCCCGCATCGTTGCCGACCCCTCGGCGCATCACCGCGCGGACATCCTTGGCCTGGCCACAGCGGCCGCCCGACAGCAGCATTGGAGGCAGGTCACACGCGACACGTTCCTCAAAGTGGCCACGCAGGACTGGCTCTACGACTGCGGCGGCTACGCGATGAACTGATCCATCGAGGCGTCACGCATCGCCGTCACCGCCGACGCCGGCCTTCTCCTGCCGCTCCTTCACAACCCGGACCCCGGGATGCGCGCCTCGGCCTGCTACGCCCTGGCCACCGCGCTTGCGGCGAAACCGGCCGCATCGCAGGCGCCCTTCGCACCCACCTGGCGGTCGAGCAGACCACCAGGGTTCGCGCGAGCCTCGTGCTGGCCGTCGCCGAACTCGACCACGAGGACGCCGACCCACGCGCCGCAGCCTGGGCCCGCGCTCTTTGGCCCGACCCCACGCAGCGGGCAGATGTCCGCGTGTCGGCCGCGCTCGCCTGGCTCTGCCTGGTGGACGACCCCGTTCCCGACGAAGTGCGCACAACGCTCGACACCCTCGTCACCGATGACCTGGCCCGCATGCTCGACAACGTCCCATGGCCCACGCATGTCGACGACGAGCAAGGTTTCGCCCGCACACTCGACCAGATGCTGGGCAAGGCTGAACGGGCCCTCCCGCCCTGCTGACCCCAGCGAACGACGACGGATCTTTGCCCCTGGACAGTTCAACCCGCGCATAACCGAAGGGGAACAGCTACCGTGCTCAGCTCACCGAGCGGCGACGTCGGTCGGGCGGACCGGGTTCACCCGGGTCACCACTCCAGCGGGGCGACCAGGAACGGCACGGTGTCGGGAGCCGCTTTGCGCGCGGCCAGCTGCCGGACACCGGACTCGCCGACCCCGGCGCGCAGCGGTGCCTTCGCGCCGTCGCGGATGGTCGCGGCGACGGCCTCGGCAACCTCCTCGACCGACACCGGGTCGCCGCGGAACGGCCCGAGCTTGCCCAGCAGCGGACGGTAGGGGCTGTCGTCGTCGAGGTACGACGAACTGCGTTCGGCACCACCGGAGTTCACCGCCGGCGGCTCCAGGATGTGCACCGAGATCCCGAAGCGGCCGGACTCGATGGCAATCGTCTCGGCCAGCGCCTCAAGGGCGTGCTTGGAGGCGCCGTAGGGGCCGATCAGCGGAATGACGAAACGGCCCTGCACGCTGGAGACGAAGATCAGCTGCCCGGAGCCCCGCTCGCGCATCTGCGGCAGAACCCCCTGCGCCACCCGCAGCGCCCCGAACGTATTGAGCTCGAACAGGTCGCGGACCGCGTCCAGCGGAACCGTCTCGACAGGCGCCCGCACGGTCGTACCGGCGTTACTCACCAGCACGTCCACCCGCCCGGAGGCGGCGAGAGCGGCGTCGACCGACGCCTGGTCGGTGACGTCGAGCCGGAGCTTCAGTGCCGCGGGGACGTCCTCCAGCGCGGCCACGTCCCGCGCCGTCGCGATGACCTCATGTCCTTGCCCGGCCAGCGCGACGGCAATACCCCGGCCTATACCCCGGGAGGCTCCTGTGATCAGTACGCGTGCCATGACTGCTCCCTTCGTACGTTGTGGCTCTTCCGATGGGCCTCACCGACCCAATCCTATGTATGTAAGCATACATATCTGAGGGCGGCACCTTCGGCAGGCCGAAGGGAGCATCGCTGTCAGCGGCGGGGAGCCTTTGGGGAAACGCCGGCCGCGCGCTGGACCAGGACGTCGCGCATCGACTCGAACGGTGAGGGGCTGTGCAGCGCCCGCGCGGTGATCATGGCGCCCTCGACACCGGCCAGGATGGCGTCGGACAGACTCTGCGCGGCACTGGGCGCCACCCCGAACTCCACCAAGTGGTAGGCGACCCGGTCGATGACCCGGCCATAGGCCCGCCGCCCGACATCCTTCGCCTCTTCCACGTCCTGCGCCGCACCCTCGATGACCAGGGGCGCGATCCCGCACCCCCTGGCATACCCGCTGGCCACCATCTCGTCGCGGCCGACGTCGACGTAACGCGCCACGAACGCAGACGCGGAATCCGTCTCGGCCGCCACCTGGTCGATCACGCCGATCAGGCCGTGGGCGTGCGCCTCGGCCGCCTCCACGGCAAGCTGCGCCTTGCCGCCGGGGAAGTGGAAGTACACCGAACCGCGGGGCGCGTCCGCACGCCTCAGCACCTCGGCGAAGACCGTCGCGTTGTAACCGCGCTCCCGCATCAGCTCGGTCGCCGCCCGCACCATCCGCTGCCGGACGTCAGATCGCTGGCCCAAGGCTCCGCCCACCCTCTTCTTCCTACCTATGTATGCTCTAATACATACTATCGCTGTTGGCCTTGCAGGTCACCACGATCCGGCCAACGGCCCGCACCGTGACGCTCTCGCGTTCCCTCCGGCAGCACCCGGTCGCCGGAATCGAAGCACCATGACCGAGACCCGCGCGGCCGTCTTCCGCCGCCCCGACCGACTCCTCCGCGTCGAAACCGTCACCCTGGACGACCCCGGCCCCACCGAAGTCGTGCTCCAGGTCAAGGCGGCCGCACTCTGCCACACCGAACTGCACGTCAAGCGCGGGCAGCGCCCGGTCGGCATAACGCCCATGGTCCTCGGCCACGAGGGGGCTGGGATCATGGAAGCGGTGGGCTCGCAGGTCACCGACATCAAGGTCGGCGACCACGTCGCCATGACCTGGATCCCCGCCTGCGGTCAGAGCCTGCCTTACCTGCCGTACCTGCCGTACCTGCGAGGAAGACACCACCGCTCCGTAGACAGCGCCCGCGGAGTTGCCGGCCCCCAGCTCGACGGCACCTACCGCCGCCGCGACGCCCAGGGCCAGGATGTCGGCTCCTTCTGCCTGGTCGGCGCGTTCGCCGAGCGCACCGTCGTAGACCGGGCCAGCGTCGTGGCGATCGCCGACCGCACCTTGCCCTTCACCGCTGCCGTGCTGGCCACGTGCTCGGCCGCGGGCGCCGTCGGCGCCGTCACCAACGCGGCCCACGTCCAGCCCACCGACAGCGTCCTCGTACTCGGCACCGGCGGCGTCGGGATGACCGCCGTCCAGGCCGGCCGCAACGCCGGCCCACCACCGTCATTGCCCTCCACCGCCAGCCCTGAAAGCTCAACCTCGTCGAAAAGGTCGGCGCCACCACCCACGATCCGTTCCGTCCCCGAACTCGACCTGCCCGCCGCCGTGCTGGCCCTGACCGGCGGACTCGGCGTCGACCACGCCTTCGTCTGCAGCGACCCGGTCACCGCGGAATGTGCCGACTCTTGGAGCGGTCAGCGGGGCTTGCCGAGTTCTGCCGCCGGCCGCAGGTTCTCCTCGAGTCCTTCGGCCATGGCCGCGCCGGCCAGTGCCCGGCCCAGTCGAGGTGCCTGTTTGAACAGGTTGTGCCCGGCGGTGAAAAAGATCCTGTCGGCTTCCCAGACCGCCATGCCGTCTTCGCTCCACGGCAGGCTTGTCACCCAGCAGTGCAGGTACTCGACGGGCTCGGGGTCGAGGCCGGGCAGTGCGCGGGAGACGTACGCGCGGGCGCGGTCGTTGAGTGCCACCAGTTCCTCGGGGTCCGCAATGCTGCCGTCCTCCCGCACCTCGACAGTTTGGCTGAGGCCCACCGCATATCGGCTGTTGCCGGGGTAGGGGGCTGCGTAGACGCCGACCTCGCCGAAGTCACCGCTGCTGTCCTGCAGGCAGGCGACCCGTGCCGGGGGCGCTCCCCTGACCTGGAAGGTGAGGCGGACGTGGGCTGCCGGCCGTACGGGCAGCGAAAGCCCCACGTTGCGCGCCAGCCGCGTCGTGTCCCGGCCCGCGCACACCACGGCCGCTGCGTACTCTTCGCGGCCGGCAGCGCTGAGCACCTCCACCGTGCCGCGGCTCGTCGGATGCAGCGAGATGACCTCGTCGGTGACCACAGAGTCACCCAGCGCCTCGGCCAGGCTCTCGACAGCGACACGGGTGCGGATAGCACCGCCGCCCTCATCGAGCATCGCGGGACCGCGGTACTCGGCGAGCAGCGGCATGCTGGCGTGAAGCTCGGCGCTGTCCACGGTCCGGACCGGTATGCCGCCGACATCCTGGAGAACGCGCAGTCTGTCGGGAACGGAACCGCCCAGGGCGACCACCCCGTCCTGGGAAATCATTTCGGCGCCCAACCGGTCGGCCCACTCGTCCCAGACGGCGCGGCCCTGCTGGGTGAATTCGACCAGGCGGGCGTCGTCGTGCGCGTGGCGGAAGATGCGGGACTGACCACTGGACTGTCCGTGGCCCGGAAGGCCGCTTTCGTAGACCCGAGCCACCGTTCCGCGTTCGGCCAGTGCATAGGCGGTGCACAGGCCGACGATGCCGGCTCCTACCACGGCCACCTCGGGAGCCCGGTCCATTCGATCGCCTCACTTCGCGTCCCGGAGCCGTCCCCCTGCAGAGCAAGGAATTGGGTTCATCGGTCGCCGCCGCGAACTGGTGGGTGACTGGACCCGGTGGGCGGCATTGTCAGGCTCTACGTAACGCGACGGCGAAACCGTGTCTCCTTCAGCCTCACATCGATCCGAAATATGTCAACCGGCCACCTCGGACAACGACCGTAATCGACCGGCGGAGAACCGGGCGATCGGACGCCCGGGCAAGGCATGGGAGGAGGTTCCTGAGGAGCAGTCAGCCGGCTCGCGATCCCGTGGCTGTCCAGACCGGCGGGCAGCAGCAGGGGTTCCGCTCGGTCGAGGTGTCGGCCCGCCGGACGTGTTGCCGGCACCCGGGGCGCTGGGTGTGGAATGACCTTGCACCGTGATCCGCCTGGCAGCCAACGCAGCCAGGACGTCCTGCACATGGGAGTTCAGGCTCATCGTGTCGTTCCCCCTGCTTTGGCTGGCCTGTACCGAGCGCGAGGGGAGCCTGCACGCCGATCACCGGCCAGGCGCTCGTGGTCTGGTACGCCTTGGCCAACAGCCCGGACACCGCGTGGTCGGCGCCGGTGGAGGCCGCCCGCAGGTCGGCGATCAAGCCGGAAAGGGTCCGCTCCAGCTCTGTGTACTTGCAGGTGTGGAAGAGGCTGAGCGCTGCGCCGACACGGCGGTGTAAGTCGGCGGTGTCCTGAGGGTCTCCGGGCCGATGACCTTCCTCGTGATGGCGGAGGCCCTCATGCTCGCAGCGGCCGTTCTACTGGCACTCGTCATCGAGCGCATCACGATGTTGCAGAGCGCCGCGCTCCGCGCCACCGTCACACTGTCTCGGCGCCGATAACGACGTCAACGGCGCGAGCCCATCCCTGCGGATCGTCAACCGAAACGCGAACTCGCCGCCTGCCTGGCCTCCCAAGCAGGGAAGTGGTGAATCGGCTCTCGCCGACGACATCCCCCACTACGAGCCGACCGTCACTCAGCAGAAGATGCCCGCCGAGGGCCAGCGTCGTGGGGATCCACTCGGTCGACCCGAGCGCCATCACCGGGTGATTCGCATACAGGTCTACCCTGCGATCTGCACGCCTGACTCCCAGTCCATCCGTGACGTTCATTCAGCTGCTTCAAGTTGGTCACCGATCGCGTGGCTGGGCCACTTTCGAGGGACTCTGGCCTGCTTGATGGCTTCGTGTGACTCCCCGGCACGCCAATAGGACCCGTTTGCGAAGTCGTTGAGCAACTGTCAATAGTTGTGGATCATGTGGCGTGTGATCCAGCCGGTCATCTCGCGTCATAGCAGAGGCAGAAGGGGTGGCCGGCGGGGTCGAAGAGCACATGGAGGCTCTCCTGCGGCTGGACTTCCGCGATCGTGGCGCCCAGGGCGACCGCCTCGGCGACCGCCGAGTCCAGGTCGCCGACCTGGAAGTCGGCCAGGCCCGGGTGCACGGAGTTTCACACGTAGAGGAAGGTCTCTCCCGTACCCGACCTTCTAATTCCGAACGCTTCTATCCGCTTATCCCTTTCCCGATACTGATCAAACTTTCGTAGAGATTCACGTCCGGCGGAAGGCAGCAGCGACTGCACATCATCAATTACAGCTTCTAGGCTGGTACCGGTGAGGGACGCGCTGTCATTGATCGCGGAGAGGACAAAAAGGCTGTCGCGGTAGTCACCGAGACGACCCTCCGCAAGAGCAACGGCGACAACCCCGCGCCTCAGCGCGTCGAGCGACTCAGACCGTACTGCGACCGACGCCATACGCTGCCCGTACGCGCTCAAGACCGCTGCAGCCTCTGCATTCAGACCACTGGTCACGCCCTCGCGCACGGCTGCGGATCCTGCCATATGCCTTGACGACGCCTTCCACTACATCATCCAAAGGATGTGGAATCTTCACTTTCAGATAGCCGTTGAAGCGTCGATCTCGCAATCGGTGGACGCTAACGCTTTCGCTTTTCGACTCTGCCTTCTTGTCAATTCGACGGGACACGATCGTCTCACTTCCATCGATGGCCAGATTGTAGAATCTGCTGAATTTTCTGGGCGAGCCCGCTCGGTACCTGCCGCTTCGCCTTCCACTTCGGCCGTCGACGAAGACTTCACTCGTGGAACATCGTGCAGAGGCCGGTAGCAGGGCCAGCGCCAGACCCGCGCCCAGGACGATCCACGCGTGCCACCGAATCTGGTCGATTGGCCTCGACCGCCGGTCCTGACCGGTGGCCGAGAGGTGCGGCTGGTGCGGCGGTCCCAGGACGAGCTGTGGGAGCGGAACATGGCCGCCGCCCCCCTTTTCCACGCCCGTGAAGGGCACCTGCGCTAGCCGCGCCAGCACCGCGAGGACGTCAACGGGGAGCTGCTGGGCTTGGGGTAGTTCATCTCCAACACCCGCCGCCGCGCCGCCAAGCTCAGCCCCGAACGACGCGACGCCCTCACCAACTTGGGGATGCGCTGGTAGACGGCTGGGGACGAAGATGCGCAATCCAGGGATGTTCCGGGTGTACGCGGCCGAGTAGCTCGGCCAGGCTCTCACGCTGAGCTGGGGACATGAACGGGAGGGTCGCGTCGAAGTCTGATTGATCTTTTCGGCGCAAGTGTTTGGCCTTGAACAACAGGACCAATTCGGGCGCCAGATACGGGATGCCGTCCTGGGTGTGGTGGATGATGTCGCTGTAGGGCAGCCGGATCTCCTCATCGCGGCGGCAGATCCAGGAGTCGCCGTCGTGCGGTTCGCGGAATACGTCGAGTAGGTAGTTTCCGGTGCCCGGATCGCGGACCCATGTCTGGTGCACTGCAGCCAACACCTCCGGTGTGGCGTCCTCCCAGACCCGACCGCTGCCGACAGCGTCGAAGACGTACCCCGGAAAGCGGTGGCGGACCTCGGGGAAGCTCGCGGCCGGAATCGCGATTTCGATGTCCCCGTGAGCGCGCGTCTGCCTGCCGCGGAACAGGTCCAGCGCCCAGCCCGCGGCCACGTACCAGGGCGTGCCGATCCCGGCCAGGCGCTGCGCGACCTCACTCGGGGTCCAGCATGAGGACCACCGGGCGTCGAGGGCCTCGATCTCGCCGGGTGACAGTTCGATGCCGCCACTGGGCAGTTGCTCGCTCACCGCAAAAATCTATCAGCGGTCGAAGCGAGCCCCAGGCCACGATCTATGAAGCAGACCAGCGGAACCGGGAGCCTACACGGCAGTGGCCAGGGCTGCTTGTTCATGAACCACCAGCCAGTGAGCTGCCCAGCCGCCTCTGCCTCGATCAGTGCTGGGCCGAGACGCTCGGCGCTGGCGCGCTCAATCGTCGTCCAGGTGCTCATACTCGACCGCCAGAGGCAACAATGAGATTGAAACGGCAGGTGACGACCGGGCTACGGGATCTACTCCCAGACGCGCCCCGATCCTGGGTTTTCAGGGGGACAGAATGACATCGGCGATCATTGGCCTGATCGGTGCGGCACTGGGAGCGTTGACGGCCGTAGTTGGTTCGGCCCTGTCCGAACGACGGCTAGTACGTCATGAGGCCGCAACGTGGCGCCGGGACCAACGGGCCGCCGCCTATGACGGCGTCTTCCACGCGCTGACCAGAGCCGCCAGCTACCGCCACAAGATCTCCGCCGAAGGTGCGCCTGACCAGGCCCTCCTGCAGCAATGGTTCGACGATCTCGTCGAAGCGCAGTACCGGCTGCGTCTTCTGACGGCCCACTGCCATCGTCCCGGCGGCGGAACGAGCCTCCCCCTCGCTGTCCAACGGATGAACACGGCACTCGCTCTCCTCAGGGAAGGTGACCTCGCCAAAGCGGCCGACGCTGCCGACGAGACAGCCGAACTGATCGCCAAGTGCGCCCGAATCGACATGGGCAACGAGCCCGCCCCGCCAGCGACGCGACCGCTGCCTGCCGGCGAACCTCACCCGGAGCCCGGAGGCGGACCGTGACCGCACGCTCGTGACTGGGATAGTGCAGAGCAGCTTGCAGAAGCCCCGTTCAACGAGCCACCGAGCACCGAGCCACGGCCGACCGTGCACTAGGTCGCTACCAGCGGCCATGCACCCTCCACGATCGCATCCGGCACCCCCGCACATCTCGCCGGCAACGACGGGCAAGACGCACGTAACGTGACTGTGCACCAGGTTGGGCAGAGGCCTGTCGGCAATGACGTGGCGCAGGTGCTCGCTGCTCCAGCCGGCCTCCAGCATCACGGTCGCCACGCGGCCCTGATCGGTCAGGGCCGCGCCGGTCAGCAGGAATTCGGGTCGGTCGGCGGCGATGTCGAGCGGCAGGCGAACGGCGGGATGCAATTCATCGGCTGGCGGTGCAGGCGGCAGGTCGCCGTCCGCTCGTCGCGTTCCGCTCGGCGGCTTCGCGGCGAGGTGCGGCCGCGGAGGGAGGGGGTTGGTGTTCTGCTGGTTGGTCTTCTTTCTGTTGGTGTTCTTAGGGGGCCGATCAGCCGACGTCGGCTCATCCACCGGTGGAAAACCCGATACCGGCTGCGACCTGCACGCCCGCCCATCCGGCCGATCGGTGATCACGTACGCAACCCCGCCGAGGGTGCCGTCGACGTTCCGGGTGCGTTCGCGCAGAAGGAAGCTGTGCTGTTCCAGCCCCTTCAGGCCGCTCTTGACGGCCGTTTCGCCGTCGCGGCCATTGCGCGCAAGGTTGGTGACGGCGATGCGCCAGCCGTCGCGTTGCGTGCTGATCAACCCGGACAACTCCTTGGCCTTGAAAGACAGATGGGGGTCGCGGAAGAGGCGGTTGGCGATCTGAACAAACCGACCCGCCGCCATCACACCCCGCCGAATCCCCGCCCGGGCCCCTGGCCCGGCCGCCCTAACGGGGACAGACACCGTTGCGGCTCCGGCCCTCTCGGATGGCATCCCCGTCCGGTCCGGCCCGCATGAAGTCGGCGAGCACCTGCCAGCCCGAACGTGGACGCTGGGGCAGCCGAAGAGTCCCTTCGGCTTGAACGACAACTGAGGATCACGGAGCAGGCTGTTGGCGATCTGGGTGAACTGATCTGCCGCCATCACGCCCTGGCGGATCCCCGCCCTGCGGCTCACTGCGCTCCCCCACACGTCGTGAAGCCAGCCGCAGCGAGAGCGTGCTGCGTGACGTGAAGGGGGAGGCGGTCAGGGCTTTTGCATGCGCACGCGCCGGCGAGGTCCATGCCCGTCACCTCAGTCAGCGGCCCTGACCAGACCATCGACCAGGTCGGGCCGACCACGGTCACAGTTCGAGCACCCTTCACGGTGGTCAGGCGTGGTGGGGGCGTGGTCAGGCCGACCACGCCCCACCACGCCACGCCCTCAGCCCGTCCCGCCCGGCTGCGCAACCGTGACGGGTGCGCAACGGCACGGCTGCCTCGATGCGCAGCGCCGGAGGAATCACCGTCCGGGACCGGATGCGCAAGACCGCGCAGCCTGTTGCGCACGCGCCCTTGTTGCGCACGTCCGCCCCGTCGACTGCGCACCCCGGCATGGGCTCGGTCCCGCCTCTGCGCACTGGCCGTTGCGCAGGCGCGCAGCGGTGTGCCTTCACCCGCCGCGCAGCCGCCCGTGGTCAGGGCGTGGTCGGGGCGTGGTCAGGCTGACCATGCCCAGACCACGCCGTTTTGTGTCCTCAACGTGACCGTGGTCGGCCTGACCTGGTCGATGGTCTGGTCAGGGTCGGCAGGCGCGCTCACCGGGAACATCCGTTCCGATCCAGGAGGTTGACCATGCCTCAGCGAAGGCATGCCTCGCCCACAGAGGGTGCTGCGGTCATGGCGGCAGGTGCCCGCCTGGAGGCGATGCGGACCCGGGTGCGCTTGTCGCGGGCAGCGGTCTGGATAATCATCGCAGCCGGCCCCATCGCCCTGGTCTTCGTGATCGCCTCTACCCCGACCGCACCGGTGGCCGCCCGGCAAAACCGCGCGAGCACTGCGCAGGCCGTCACGGCGGTGGCCGCCGACCCGGCCGGTTATGCGCAGGTCATCATGACCGCATGGCTGTGCAGCAGCGCCGACGACACGGCGAGTGCGCAGGCACGGCTTGCGCACTCGATGGCACCGGACGTCGACCTGCCCGACCCCGCACCGAATGCGCAGCCGACGCCGGCTTTCGTTCAGCAAGTTCTTCATCCGAGCCGCCGGACAGACTCTCCGGGAGCGTTTCGGGAGACCCAGGCGATCTGATTCCCGTGCGTCAAGGAGATGGAACAGGCGCCGGGCTTCGTCGAGGGTCCCTTGACCTCGCGGTGTCACTGTGTCCGGACGCTTGCGGTGATCGACACAGTCACCGGGCTGTACGACAAGGCCTCTTCGGAATCCATCGAACTTGAGCTGTCTGGCCCACCCCTGCGGCAGGGCCGGGTCGTTGACTGGCACGGCGCGCATCGCCTCGGGTGGCGGTACGAGGCCGGTGCCACGGTCGACGAGCTCGTCACCGCTGGCGCGCAGCCTCTGAGCCGTAGAAGGGATCTGTCCCCGCCTTCGGCAGGGGCGGAACGGGTGCGGAAGGCATTTGCTGTTGACCGGGTTGGCTGCTGGTATCGCGGACCATTTCCCGCGGGCCGGTGCTCGGACTACCCCGCCTTCCTGGCCTCCGAGCCGAGCGCAGAGCTCTTTGGGCCCACCGCCACGGCCCGCCGCCGAAGTGGCGTTGCAAGCCCCGCCGAGAGGGACAGCAGCGCCCCGAGGCCGGCCGTCAGGAGGGCGGTCCGGACTCCCACGGCGTCTGCGAGCAGACCCGAGAGGGCGGCGCCGAGGGGCTGGCCGCCCCAGGCGATCATGCGAGCCGTGGTGTTGACCCGACCCTGGAGGTGGTCGGGAGTGAGCTGCTGGCGGATGACGATGCCGTTGAGGCTGACCAGGGCGTTGGCGCTCTGCCAGCAGGCGAGGGCGGCCAGGCCGGTCACCAGTCCTGGCGCGGCGGCCCAGCAGGCGAGGAAGGCGGCGTTGGCGGCGAGTCCGCCGAGGGTGATCCAGCCGAGGGGCACCGTCTTCTGGAGGCGGGGCAGGGCGGTGGCGGCGGCGAGTGCGCCGACGGCGGCAGCCGCCCAGAACAGGCCGATGCGGCCGTCGTCCGGGGCCATGCCGAAGGTGCGTACGGCGGTGACGACGATCAGCCCGACGACGGCGCCTTCGGTGAAGCTGTTGCCGATGCCCAGGAGGGTGAGGGGGCGTATGAGGGGGTGCCTGCGTATGTACCGCAGTCCTTCGGCGATGTCGGCGAGGGTGTCTCGTACGGGTGAACGGGCTTTGACGTGGGCGATCGGTGTCAGGGGCAGGCGGGACAGGAGGAGAGCGGCGGCGGCGTAGCTGAGGGCGTCGAGCGTGATCGCCGTGGGGGGTGCGAGAGTGGCGACGAGCAGTCCCGCGGCGGACGGCCCGATCAGGCCGATCAGGGTGCTGGCGCTCATCATGCGGCCGGTGGCGCGGGCCAGGCCGTCGTGGCCGACCAGGGTGGCGAGGGCGCCGAACGCGGCGGCGTCGAAGAAGACGAAGACCGCGGAGACGGCCGGACCGGTCAGCATCAACTGGACTGTGCTGAGCAGCTCCAGTGCCGCGGCGGCCGGTATCGCCGCGATGAGGGCGGCGCTGGACCAGCTGCACCAGGTCAGGGTGCGGCGCCGGTCCCAGCGGTCGGCGAGGGCACCCGCGGGCAGGCCGAGCACCAGGTAGGGCAGGGCCTCCAGCGCGGTGAGCAGGCCGCTGAGGGAGGCGCTGCCGGTGCGCTGGTAGAGCAGGACCGGCAGGGCCACGGCGGTGACCGTGGAACCGGTCCAGGAGACCACGCGCGCGGTGAGGAAGAGCCCGAAGCCGGTCCGGGTGGTCATCAGAAGGCGTCGGGGTGAAGGGACTTGGCGAGGGTCACGGTGCCGTCGACGGCGCGCAGTTCGGAGAAGTCGGCTGCGGGTACGGCGATGAGGCGGTTGCCGCGTACGGCGGCTGTCGCGGCGAGGTGGGTCCTCAGCCACTTCTCGGAGGCGGCCCGGTCGGCAGCGCCGGTGTAGTGGTAGATGAGGACGTCGGGGTTCTTCTTGGCGAGGGCTTCGACGGAGAGCGGTGCGAAGTTGCTGCCCTTGGGCACGGTGTCGTCCAGGACGTTGCGACCGCCGGCGCGGCGGACGATGTCGGAGTAGAGCCCGCCGGCGAGGGCGTAGAGCTGTTTGTCGACGATCTGGACCATGGCCGCCGTGGTGGCGGGCCGACCGGTGAGGGCCTTGTCCACGGCCGACAGCCGTTCGCGGGTTTCGGCCGTGGCCTGCCGTGCCGCGGGCTGCACGTCCAGGAGGGTGCCGAGTGCGGTGAGGTCGGCCGTCGTGGCGGTGAGGGTGGCGGTGCCGGTGGTCTTGGGGCAGAAGGCGCTGTCGATGTAGACAGGGACTCCGAGTTTCGCGAGTTCGGCGATGGTGGGCAGCTTCTTCCCGTCGAACTGGTACTCGCCGTCGGCGAGGATGAAGTCGGGACGGGCCGCGAGCAGCGCCTCCCGGCCGATCTCCCCGGGTGCGAGGACCTTCACCTTGCGGTAGTCGGTGGCGTAGGCGGGCTTGGGCGGGGACTGGTCGGTCCAGGTCTGTCCCGCGATCCGGTCCTTCAGGCCGAGCCGGAGCAGGAGTTCGGTGTTGGACGGGAAGAACGAGACGATCCGCTCGGGTGCCTTGTCCACGCGGACCGTGCGGCCACAGTTGGTGACCTGTGCCGGATAGACCGTGCCGCCGGACGGGCGGGCGGCGGCCTTCGCGGCGTTGGTCGTGTCCGTGGCGGCGGGCGACCCGCAGGCGGTGAGCACGAGGGCCATGCCGGACAGGACAAGCGCTCCTGCGCGGTGACGACGGGTCATTGGTCTGCTCCGTTGCGACTGGGATGGATGGTGGAGGCGGGGAGGGGCGCGAAGCTCAGCTGGGGGCGCCCGGTGAGCGGGTGGGTGCCGAGGGCGGCGTGGACCTGGAAGACCTCGTCGAGAAGTTCGGGGGTGAACACCTCCTGCGGCGTGCCGGACGTGACGAGGTGTCCGCCGTGCAGGACGTGGACGCGGTCGCAGTAGGCGGCGGCGAGGTTGAGGTCGTGCAGTGCGGCGAGCGTGGTCACCTTGAGGTCACGCACGAGCTCCATGAGGTCGAGCTGGGTGCCGATGTCCAGGTGGTTGGTGGGTTCGTCCAGCACGAGCAGCTGCCCCTGCTGGGCCAGTGCCCGGGCGAGCAGGACGCGTTGCTTCTCGCCGCCCGAGAGAGAGGAGTACTGGCGGCCGGCCAGATGCGCCATGCCGACCCGGTCCAGCGCATCGGCGACCATGACGCGGTCGGCGCTGCTCTCGCCCGACCAGGGCGTTCGGTGCGGGGTCCGTCCCGCGGCGACGACCTCGGCGACGGTGAAGTCGAAGGCGGCCGGGTTCTCCTGGGCCACCACGGACGTACGACGCGCGGCAGCCTGCGGGGTCAGACTCCGCCACACATCCTGGCCCCCGATCAGGACCGCGCCGGAGGTGGGACGCATCGACCGGTACACGGCTCGTAGGAGGGTCGACTTGCCGCTTCCGTTGGGCCCGACGACACCGATGATCTCCCCCGGGGCGGCGTGCAGGGTGGCCCGGCTCACGATCCGTGCGCCGCCGATGTCGAGGGTGACTGCTTCGAGGCGGGCTTCCATCAGACCTCCCGTCCGGCGGCCGAGCGGTCGCGCCGCAGCAGCCACAGGAAGAACGGGGCCCCGGCCACGGCGGTGAGGATGCCCAGCGGCAGCTCCATGGGGGCGGCGACGGTACGGGCCGCCAGGTCCGCCAGCAGGAGGAACAGGGCTCCGGCCAGCGCGGTCGTCGGCAGCAGCGCCCGGTGGTCGGAGCCGATCAGCAGACGCACGCTGTGCGGCACGACGAGCCCGACGAAGGAGATGCCGCCCGCCACCGAGATGACCGCGGCCGTCAACAGGGCCGACACGGCGAGGAGTTGGAGCCGCAGCGCATGGACCCGTACGCCCAGGAAGGCCGCCGTCTCCTCCCCCATGGCCAGGGCGTTCAGCGACCGTCCGTGCAGCAGCAGCCAGGCCGTGCAACCCACCACGAGCGTGGCCGGCAGGCCGAGATCGGACCACTGCGCGCCCGCGACCGAGCCGAGCAGCCAGAACAGCACCCCGGAGAGCTGGTCGGGGCGGGCCCGCAGTTGCAGGTAACTGGTGGCGCCCTGGAGCAGATACGACAGGGCGACCCCCGCCAGCACGAGCCGCACGGGTGCCGTCGTGCCCTGATGGCGGCTCAGCACGACGACCAGGGCGAGCGTTGCGCAGGCCCCGACGAAGGCCGCCGCCGGCACTCCGAGGTGCAGGGGACCCAGCAGTCCGGCGGGCCCGAGCGTGAGCACGGCGACCGCGGCCAGGGAGGCGCCGGAGGTGACGCCGAGTACATAGGGGTCGGCGAGTGGATTGCGTACGACGGTCTGCAATACGGCCCCGGCGACGGCCAGCCCCGCTCCGGCGACCATCGCCAGGAGAGTGCGCGGCACCCGTGAGCCCCAGATGATGGCGTCGTCGATCCCCGTGATCTGGGCCGGACGGCCGCCGCCGGTCACGTGGGAGACCACATCGCGCCACACCTCACCGAACGGCAGCGACGCCGCACCGAGGGCGACGGAAGCCAGCGCGGCCACCGGCAGCATCAGCAACAGGCACAGCAGAAGCAGCCGTGGGGACATCACGCGGGCAGCTCGCGTTCGCCCAGGGCCTTCCCGGTCCGGGGCGGTGGCCCGCGCGACCCGTAGAGCGGGGCGGGCGGCCGGAGCCTGGCCAGGGGTTGGCGGTGAGCCGTCGGCGGCCGGTGGCGGAACGAGCACGGGCGGATCCTTCGCAGATGTGGGCGGTCTCAGTGCGGCAGGGGCAGCACACGGCGAGGTGTTCTGCGCAAGGCGGCGGCGAGCCGTGTGCCGCCGAGGAAGGGCAAGCCGGCCGCGGTGTTGGAGTACAGGCCGGGGACGACGACCCGGACGACGTGCAGGCCCGCGGCGCGAACGTCGGGGGTGGTGACGTCGACGGCGACGACTTGGTGGCCTGCCGCGCCGATGCGTGACACGAGCGCGTCGAGGGTGGGTGCGGCAGGCTCTGGCCCCGCCTCATCGCCTTCCTTCAGGGCGAGTTCGAGCTCCTGCTCGAAGGCGTCCTGGACGCGCGGGTCCAGGTACAGCTGGAGGTGGCAGCCGTAGTCGACGGCATCGCGAAGGTCTCGGCGATAGGCGTCGCCGTAGTCGCGGGCCGGGCGCCAGGGCTTGAGTGGGCTGCGCGGGTCGGCGGCGGCGCGCATGTAGGGGCCGGTGGGGTCGTCGTAGTCGGCGGTGAAGAGCTGGAGTTGGAGGGCTTCGCCGTACGCCTTGAGGAGAGCGGCTTCCTCGTCGGCGCGGGCGGCGACACCGAGGGTGAGGTAGCCGGTGACCGTGTCGTGGACCAGTGCCCCCGCGACCCGGAGGCCGAACGGCGAGGCGAAGGCGAGGAATCGGGTGCTCAGTCGGTCCTGGGGACCGCGGGCGAACCGGTCGAGCCACTCAGGCGGCCGGATGGCGCGCAGGCCGGCTCTGCCGTGCCAGCTGATGGTCATGGCGTCCCGCTCGACGATCTCGCTCAGGGCGCCGAGGCAGGCCTCCTCGTAGGTGGCCCCGGCGGCGAGGCCCGCCTGGATGACGGGGTTGGTGCGCGGGCCGCGCGGCTCGACGTCGGCGGAGACGTACGACACCCAGACCAGGGACGCGGGGACGAGCACTCGACCGCCGTCGGCCAGGTCGGTGCCCTCGGTCCATTCCACAGTCAGGTCGCGGGTGAGGGCGGTCAGCGGGAACGCGGGGTCGGCGTACTGATCCGGCCCGTAGAGAGCCAGAGAGCCGGGGTCGACCGCCCGGAGACCTCGCTGCCGCAACTCGTCGTAGGAGGCGCGGACGAGCCGGTCGGGCACCAGGTTGCCGCAGTACCGCTCCGCGGCCTCGCCGAGCGCGGCGCCCAGGGCGGCGTCGGGGTCCGAGAAGGCGTAGCCGGCGCCGGCGGAGTCGGCGGGCCAGGGGCAGAAGCGGGTGGTGTCGCACAGCTCGGAGGCGATGAGCTGGAAGCCTTGCGGGAAGTGGTCCGGTACGGGTGGGCGGGACAGGCGGCGCACGATTCCGGTACGCGGGTCGGTCAGCAACGGGTACGGCATGAAGAGTCCTCGTCAGGCCAGCGGCAGGGGGTGGGGATACAGTCCGTCCTCGCGCAACGGGCTTGGGACGAGGCCGAGTCGGGCCGGGGTCCGGTACAGCCGTTCGCCGCCCAGGTAGGGGAAGGCCGGCGGGGCGTTGCCGATCAGCCCGGGCACGATCACGCGGACGACCGCGAGTCCGGCCGCGGCGACATCGGGGGTCGTCAGGTCGACGCTGAAGGCCCGCAGTCCCGCGGCCGCGAGCCGCTCCAGATACGCGCTGCGCGCCTGCGCGTCCGGTACGGCCGGGATGTCCCGGAAGGCGATGCGCGCCGGCCCGCGCAGCCGGTCGAGCGGCTGCCCTTGCATGCGCGGGTCGAGGTAGAGCTGGGCGATGGCGGGGAGGTCGGTCAGGTCGCGGTAGTCCGCGCGGAACGCGTCCCGGTAGGTGCGGTCGGCGCGGAAGGGCCGGAAGACGTGGCCCTCCAGCGTGCCGGCGGCGACGGCCTGCCACACCTCACTGCCGGGTTCGGCGAGCTGCCGGGTGAGTGAGTACAGCCCGTACGCCTCCACCAGGGCCTTTTCCGCGGCGAGTTCGGGCTCGGCCCGGCAGGCGCTGCCGAAGGCGACCATGTCGCGCTGCTTGTCCTCCAGGAAGGCGGCGGCCACGGGTACGCCGAAGTCTGACGGGATGTGCAGCAGGCGCACGGACGGGCCGGGTCCCTCGCCCGGGGCGGGGCCTCCGAGGCGACCGGTGACGGCCGCGGCGTCGGAGATCTCGGCGGCTTCGGCACCCGTACTCCACCAGGTGGTCGTCGCGTCGCGTTCCAGCAGCTCTTCGAGGGCGAAGCGTTCGGCGTGGGCGCGGTTCTCGCCGGCGGCGATGCCGGAGTAGACGAGGGAGTGGGTGGCCGGTTCGGCGGCCCGCGGGCCGTGGAAGTAGTCCAGCCAGACCAGTGAGGCGGGGACGAGTGCCTCGGTGTCGTCGTGCAGATCGCGGCCCGGGGTCCAGGCCACGGTCAGATCGCGGGTGAAGGGGGTGAACGGAAAGCCGGGGGTGGCGTACTGGGCGGGTGAGTAGAGGGCCAGTGTCTCCGGGTCGAGCGCACGCTGACCGTGCCTGGTCAGTTCGCGGTACGAGGCCCTGCGCAGACCGTCGGGGACAGCATTGCCGCAGTAGCGTTCGACGGCCTCTCCGACGGCGGCGCGCCGGGCCCGTTCCTCGTCGCCGGCTGATGCCCCGAAGCCGAAGCGGTCGGCGAGCCAGGGCGCGAACACATCGGTACGGGCCACGCTGGCGCCGTAGCCGACCCACATCCGAGGCAGCCCCGGGCGGCGGCGCTGCCGCTCCAGCCGGGTGATGAGCCCGGTCCGTGCGTCGAGCAGAGCCGCCTCGGCAGCGCCCTCAGGAACCGCGCCCCTTCGTGCCTCCGTGCCGCTCACGAGGTCTGCGATGCTCACTCGGTCGTCTCCTCGGGCGTGGTGCGGGGCAGGACGATGCGGGTGCCGTCGACCGGCCGGATGCGTACGGTCTGCTCGGCGACGGAGTACGCGGTACCTGTGCAGCGGTCCTCCCCCGTGCCGAGCGAGCGGGCCAGACGCGGGAAGTCGCTGCTGGTGACCTCCAGTTGGAGGCGGGACCCGGCGGGTACGGTGACGGCCACCGCGCCGAGTTCGATCGTGTGAGGGCCGGGGGCCGTCGTACGGGCGGTGTCGAGACTGCCGTGGCCGAGTTCCAGCCAGCGGCCGTCGGCGGTCACCTCGCTCCAGCGGACGATCCAGTCCGTGGCCGGTGCGCTGGTGGCCGCGTCCAGCACCACGACCGGCCTGCCGGCGACCGTGATCGGCTCGTCTAGGGGGGCGCTCGTGAAGCGGACGGCGTCGCGGCGGGCGGCGAGCGGTGCCCGGTCGACGCCTGGCTGCCGGGAGGGGTAGGGATCGGCCGGGTCGTAGCGGAACCGGGCCTCGCCGCCGGCCGGGGGATGCCTCGGGGCGAGCATCCCGTCGGAGTGGGCATGCCAGACGGCATCGACGGACGGCGACGGCCACGACGTGCCCGTCCACCACTGGTTCGCCCCGACGGTGAACACCTTGGCCTCGCTCGCGCCCTGCCCCGTGCCGCCCAGGACACGCCCCAGCCAGTCCACTTGGAGGGCACCGAGGTCGATGCGTGAGGCGGGTCCGTGCTCCCGGTCCCCCACGCGTGTCCCGGGCGCGTAGGCCAGATCATGCCCCCAGGGGCCGATGACCAGGGCGCGCGACGGACGCGGCTCCAGGGCGGCGCCCGCCCGGTGGAAGTGTTCGAGGACCTCGTCGACCAGGAGGTCGTACCAACCGCCGATGTGCAGGGCGGCACTCGGCAGCTTCTCCAACTCGCCGACATCCGGACCCTCCGCCCGGTGCCAGGGACCGTCCTCAATGACCTGGGCCCAGCCCGGCAGGCGGGCGCCGAGCCGGTCCGCGAGCTCCAGGACCGGCAGATGATCGAGCAGGTCCGGACACTCCCGGAAGACATGGGCGGTGAGGCCGTCGCGGCTGGTCCGCGCGTCGGCCCGTTCCAGCCACCAGGCGGCGTGCTCGGCGAGCCTGAGGATCCCGCTGCGCTCGAACTTGGTGCGGCCGAGCGACATCGACGGGCCCATGCTGACCACCGCCCGCACGGCGTCGGGGCGCTCGGCGGCGAGCGCCCATGCGGTGTGACCGGCGTAGGAGCCGCCGTAGGTGACGAGCCGTCCGTCACTCCACGGCTGCTTCAGGACCCAGTCGGCGAGAGCCGCACCGTCACCCCGCTCGTTGCGGTAAGGCTGCCAGGTCCCGCCGGAGTCGTAGCGGCCGCGCACATCTTGGACGACGTACGCGAAGCCCCGGCGCCGCCAGCCCGAGCCCTCGGCGAGGTGTCCGCTGCGGCCGTACGGTGTGCGGGTCACCACGGTCGGCACCGGCCAGGTGTCGGACGGCGGGAGGTGGAGGTCGAGGGCGAGCGGTGTGCCGTCCCAGCCCGGCACGCTTTCGTTCGCCCGCACGGGCAGCACGCTCATCGCACGGCCCCGGCGGGCATGGTGAGCGGCAGCGGCAGGACGCGGTGCCGCTCGACGACGGCGGACGCGGCGTCCGCGACCAGTTGCACGTCATGAGCGGCCGGTGCGCCGGTCTCGTGCCAGCGCAGCACATCCTCCACCAGCAGCCCGGCCAGCACGGCCGCCGCGGCGGCTGTCGGCCAAGGAACCGGCGGCACGATGTGCCCGTCCAAGTAGGCCCAGTGTGTGGCCAGTTCGTCGGGCAGGTCGGCGGCGGCGAGCAGACGGCCACGGGTGTCGGCGTACGAGACCGTCCGGCCGGGGACCGACATGGGGCCCAGAACGAAGCGCAGCCCTTCGGCGTGGCAGCGGTGCCAGGCCGTCGAGTTGCGTGCGCACCATGCGTCCACCCGCTGCCAATGCGCGTCGGGCAGCCATCCGGCGCACGAGATCACGACATCGGCGGCCCGCACGGCGTCCTCGTCGACCGGGCCGCCGGCGAGGCGGGTTCCGGAGGGCAGCAGTGCGGCGACCGTCTGGGCGACCGGGTTGTCGCCCTCGATGTGGACGCTCAAAGTGCCCGGTGCCGACCGTTCCTGAGCGGCGGTCAGTGCGCCGCGCTCACCGAGCGCCGCGAGCAGGGCCTGACCGTGCTCGCTCTCCAGGACGGGGTCGGCCGGTTCGTCGCCGGCCCCGTAAGCGAGCCGCTGGGCCGCGGTGAGCAGTTCGTGCGGACCGCGGATCCGGGTGAAGCGCCCGTCCGGCGTGCTGTGCCGCCAGCTTCCGTCGGGGCCCGCATACAGATGGTGTCCGGGAGCTATGCGATCCATGGGACGTGCCTTCCTGCGAGGGGCCGCCCGCCCCGTGGCCTGGCCATGGGGCGGGCGGCGTCGGTGACTGCTCAGGCGGTCCAGGCGAACGGGTTGTGGACCAGGGCGTTGGTGCCCGGACCCTGCGGCGCGGCCAGGGAGCCGTCGGCCTCCAGGTCCTCGAACGCGAACGGGTTGTGGACCAGGGCGTTGGTGCCCGGGCCCTGCGGCGCGGCGAGCGAACCGTCGGACTTGAGCTCCTCGAAGGCGAGCGACAGCATGCGTTTCCCTTCTTTATTGAAAACGATTGTCGTTTTCGAAGGAGAGATTAGGCGGACTCTGGCCATGACCGCAAGCGCTGCGGGACGTTGGAAAGAAATCGATCCAGAGCGCTGGTCCACGACCCCAGGGGGTACGGCTTCTCGTTCTCCGGCCTGAAGACGGCAGCGGCACGGCCTCGCTTCAGGAGGCTGTGCGGGGTGGCCGCGACCTCGCGGGTGCGGTCGCTGGCGGAGGAGCGGTGCCGGGCGACCGGGATCCACCCACGCGTCCCGCTGAGGAAGCTCTGCACGGACAGCAACGCGATGATTGCCGCCGTCGGCGACCTCCTCCTCCGGGCCGGAGCCGAACCGGGGTCTCGTGCCACCAACTGCGGTCAGTGCGTGCGAACTGATGCTCCGTACGTGTCGGTGTGGCGGAGCACCGCTTCCATGGCGTCATCCAGAGCGTTCTGCGACCGGGGAGAACAGGATGAGCATGCCGACGTACGACGAGCCCGTCGTGCCGGAGCCCGCGCCGGACCGGGGCAGGGCGCACGACTCTCCGGCGATCGCCCTGGGCAATGCCTCCGGCTCGGCGTCGGCTACCTGCTGATGCGGAGGTGGAGGCTGGCCGTTGCCTCCGCGGCCGCCACTGTCGTGCTCGTCTCCCAGGTCGTGTCGACCGAGCAGGAGCCGTACGAGACCGGGCTCGTGTGGTGGGCGGCTGTCGTCATCCACGGATGGTCCCTGGCCGGCCGAGGTGCCCACCGAGTCGCGCGCCTGCGAGCGGATACAGACGGCCCGGAACCGGCTGAGCGACGCGTCGACCGGGGACACCGACGTCCTCGAGGGCGGCTTCGGAACACTCGCCTCGGTGCTCGCGAAGCCCGGCAACGGCAGGACGGCCCTGAACGGATTCCTCCGCAGTCTGCCCGCCGAGGATCCCTGCGACACCGTCACCGTCGCCGACTGGCTGCGCGACCGCGAGCCCAGCGTCCGGGACCGCTCCCAGGCGAAGCGAGTGAGCATGACGGCGGCCGCCGCAAGGTGGTGTGGACGGCGGCCGGTCGGCGAACGCGGCAGGGGAAGGTGACATTGGTGGCACAGAAGGAACGGGTCGTCGCCGGGCGGTACCGGCTCCGGCAACGGCTGGGGTCCGGCGGAGGCGGAGACGTCTGGCTGGCCGAGGACGAGGCGCTTCGGGTGCAGGTCGCGGTCAAGGAGATCGACGTACCGCGGGAGCCGGACACGGCCGGCCATGACCTCGCCGCCCGAGGGCGCAAGGAGGCGCTGAAGGCGGCACAGCTGCGCGAGCACCCGAACGTGATCACGGTGTACGACGTGGTGGAGGACGACGACCGACCCTGGATCGTGATGGAGTACCTGCCGGGCACGCAGGACTTGCGCGCCTTAGTGACGGAACGAGGACCGCTGCCCAGCGGCGCGGTGGCGCGGATCGGGGTGGCCGCCCTCGACGCACTGTGCGCCGGGCATCGGCTCGGCATCATCCACCGGGACGTGAAGCCCTCCAACATCCTCCTGGCGCCGGACCGTTCGGGCGCAGCCGACCGCCGGATCCTGCTCACGGACTACGGCATCTCCCTGTGGCCCCGGGAAACCCGGGTCACTCAGAGCGGCATGGTGGTCGGCACTCCGGGCTTCGTCGCACCGGAACAGCTCTCCGGCGGCAAGGCGACAGCCGCGACCGACCTCTTCTCACTCGGCGTCACCCTCTACTTCGCCGTCGAGGGCACCGCTCCCTTCGAGCGGGACACACTCGACGCCTCCCTCATGGCGGCTCTGACCACCGACCCCGAGGTGCCGCAGCGGGCGAGCGATCCCTTGAGCCGCGTGGTCATGGGGCTGCTGGCCAAGGATCCCGCGCAGCGCATGCAGGCGGACCAAGCCCACGAACTGCTCGCCGAGGCAACGGAAGCCACCACCGGCGGTGCTGTGTCGGCCACCCTCCCGGGCCTGAGCGGCACACGGGTTCCGGCTGCCGCGCCGGGCGGCGTGGGCCTCGCTGCGAGCGGTTCGGTGAGCGCCGGGCCGAATCCGGGGCTGGTGCAGGGCTCCGGCGAGCCCACAGGGTCCGATCGGTCCGGCGAACCGGTCGGCTCCGCAACCGCGACGGACTCCGGCGGCGCCGGCGCGGCCCGCGACACCCCGGCCAGCAGTGCTCGCCGCTTGCCGGGCCGGCTGCCCCTCGCGCTACTGACCCTCGCCGCCGTCCTGGTCGGGAGCGGCGGGTTCGCGCTGGGTGCCGTCACGTACCACGACGGAGGGGGCACTGCCAGGAGCCCGGAGCGCAGGGCGAACGTCGCCGCGACTCCCTCGCCTCACCCCTCCCCCACCGTGACCCGCAGCGCCTACCCGTACGGCAGGCAGGTGGGGTTGCGCGATGGGCTCACGCCGGGGCAGTGCATCGACGCCGACTGGAAGGACGGGAAGTACAAGGGGCGGCCGAGCATGAAGCTCGTCGACTGCCACGACGACGACCCCGACGGGCAGGTCATCGCGACCGTGGGCGCCGAAGGCACCGCATCGGCCTCCGAAACTGAGGCCGTGCGCAGCGAGTGCACCCGGCGCACCGCGGAACTACAGCAGACCATGGCCGACCCGGTGCCGTACGTCCTCACACCAGAGCCGGGGCAGAGCAAGCCACCCGCCTCCGCTTGCCTGCTCTTCCTGAAGAACGCCACCCTCGGCGGCCCCCTCGGCGCCTATCGGAAGCTCGGCGACGAGGTGTACGTCACTCAGCTGGGCACGGGTGACTGCTTCGACGCCCAGGAGGACGAGGACGGCTCGTACACCAAGACACTGGCGAGCTGCGACGAACCGCACCACGCGCAGGTCGTCGGCTGGGCGTGGGCCTCGGGCGACGGCTCTGCGGACAGTGTGGACACCTCGAACCTGTGCGACGAGAAGTACGGCGTCAACTGGGCCCGCGGCAAGGGACACGAGATGTGGGCCTGGACCTCCACCGACTCAGACTGGGAAACGGGCTTCCGCTATGTGCTGTGCAGCGTGTCCCGGGAGGACGAGAAGAAGCTCCCGGGAGGAGCGCTCAAACCGGCGTACTGAACCCTCGGAGGGCAGGAGAGAGAGCCAGGGAGCCAGGAGGGGAAGAACTCCAGCACGGCCGTGCCGCCGTCCAGCGACTTCAGGCGGAAGCCGAGACCGTTCTGCACGCCGGTGGTGCCCTCGGCGAGCGACGTCTCCATGAAGGTGCCGGCGCCCGAGGACTCGAGCACCACGGAATCGGCCGTGATCTTCGTGACCCGCAGACCGGGGACGCCGAACCGACTGTCCACGTCGATGGCCGTGGGCTTCGAGAGGCCGATCTCGCAGCGACCGTCGAAGCACGCCTCGACGTCGCTGCCGTCGTCGGGGACAGCCACCGAAAGGGACGAGGACGGCTGCTTCGTCTCCGTCGGCTCGCCCCCGCCACTCGCCTTCGACGGCGTACCCGTGGACGACGGCTCCGTCCCCTCCCCAAAACCGTGGTCCTGGCTGCCGTTCCCCCCGCAGCCGGTGAGTACCGCTGTCAGGACCAGCGTCACAGCGGCGCCGGCCCGGCCCCTGCTCGTCTTCATCGGTCAGCTCCTCAACTCGTGTGCCTGCGGACGTTGTTGAACCCCTGAGCCGGGGTAGCGCCTCTGTCATACGGGCCCGGATCGGGGAGGGGTCCCGCAGCGGGTGCGGACACTGGTACCGGTCACGGCTCCGTACGCGTACGGACAGGCCCTACGCACCGCCCAGCCCACTCCCGACCGGCTGGCGGGCCGACACCAAGCCAGCAGCCCGTCGTAGATCGGCTCGCGCTGTGGATCCCACTGGAAGTTCTTCGGCGGCTCCGCCGAAACGGCACGCCCTACTCCTGCGGGAAGAGGCGCAGCTTCGCGGTGTCCCCCACGATGGCGAGAACGGCGATCGACAACTCGTTGACGGTGGAGGGCCCGCCCTGGTCGGGGCGCTGCCCGAGCAGGTTGGCGGTGAATCCGCTCGCGTCGACCGACCTCAGGTCCACGCCCTCGGCACCGACTGCGCTCACCGTGAACGGACCCGCCCGAAGGCCGTCGGCGCGCGGAATCACGGTGCCCTTCGTGACGACGACCGTGCAGCTCCCGTCTGCACATGCCCTCAGCTCGGCAGGTGTCGAGGGCTTCATCGGCTTCACCGCGGCCGGCGACGGCGACGAGGACTTCGTGGGCGTGGGCGAGGCGGGCGAGGGTTCGGCCGAACGCGAAGGTGCGGCTGACGCGGACGCCGACGCGTCACCGCCCGAGTCTGAGCCGCAGCCGGTCAGCGCGGCGACGAGGGCCAGGACGCAGACGATCCCCGCCGCACGGGCCACAGGCAGCCCGGTGCTACGGCGGCGGGTCGGTGTTTGCGATGTAGTCATGGGACCGTTCTATGCGCAGGCGCCCGGGAGGGGTCCCGCGCGCCCGACACCTCGTACGACCAGGCCTTGCAGCAGGCCCGCCTACCAGGCCCTGCACCACCACCCGCATCCCGTCGCTGGACACCCCACGCTGATCTGCCCCTAGCGCGGTGAACCAGGAAGCGGATTATGTCATCGGCTGCTGCGGGTACTTCAGGTGCGCACGAATCCGGCTGGGTCGGCCAGGTAGCGGTCGAGGTCCGGGTCTTCGTGGAGGGCGTCGAACTCGTCGTAGATCTGCCATGCCGGGCCGAGCTCGGTACGAAGGCGACCGAGCGCCTGGCGCACCGCCTCATTGAAGTCGTGACACTCCGCTTCACGCCACGGTCCCGGGTCCGGAGGGTAATCCCAGTTCAACGACGTGTCGTAGCGAGCTATCAGCCTGCTCAGGCCGTCGCGGAGGTCGTGACTGATCGGCAGTCGGTCCAGATCAACCGCATACCCCCACACCTCCCGATCCTCCGGGTCCGACCACAGGACAGTGCCTGATCCTGCGTCGAAGAAGAACCTCGCGGTGGGCATGCCGTCGACCTCTCGATACGCAGCGGTTCAAACACCCACCACGGTAGTTGACGAGGCTGGGGCAGCAGCCTCACGGCCCCCGGATGGGGGCTGACGCCTCGCCTTCATCCCGACCACAGATCGAACATCTTGGCCACGGGGGCAAGGGCTCAGCAGGGTCGGTGCCGGTCACCCATCCTGCCCAGAAACAGGCCCTGGCCGATCTGCTGTCACGGCTGGAGTGGGCCGCGGACGCCGATGTGACCGGGGCGACCGCCGAGGACATCGCGGCGGCACCTCTTCGGAGTCTCCGCCCGCCCCGGCGGGCTTATCCCGGCTGGTGCTCCCTCCGGCGCGGCTCGTCCTCAGGCGTGGGGTCGGGGGCAGGGGTGGACGAGCCCGCGGCGACACGGGCGTTCACCGCGCCCGCGGCTGCGGACAGCAGACCCCCGGTGAACCAGAGGACGGCGGCGGGGACCGCGCCGACGAGTGCTAGTCCCGTCGTCGGTCCGACGGCGCTGCCGAGGTCCTCCGAGATCGACAGGGCCGCCATGTAGCTGGCGCGTCGGCTGCTTCCGGCGCGCCGGGACACCACGGTCGAGAGGACAGGTCCGTACGTCGCCTCCCCCAGCGCCATCAGGACGACCGCGGCCACGAGTGTCGGGTACCCGGTGTGGGCGAAGGCGAGCGCGGCGAGCCCCAGTCCTTGCAGGCAGCCGCCGACGAGCATGGTGGGGCCGGGAGGGGTCCGGGACGTGATGCGGGAGACGGGCCACTGAGCGACGGCGACGGTCGCCGCCGCGACCGTGAACAGCCACGCGTACCCGGCTTCGGTCAGCGATGTCTGCTGCCTCAGGATCACGAACCCGTCGCTCTGGAACCAGGTGAACGTCACGCTGATCAGCCCGCCCGAGAGCACCAGGGTCAGGAGTCCGCGGTCGAGCCGCAGTGCGCGCAGGGTGCCGGGCGGGATCTCCGGCTCGTCGTCCTGGTCCCCGACGTGCTTGCCGAGCGCTGAGGGCAGCAGCGCCATGGCGAGCAGTGCGGCTACGAGCAGTGTCGCGCCGGTGAGGGCGAAGACCAGCGAGGTCGCGACCAGGGCGACCACGGCGCCGACGAGCGGGCCGATGATCCGGCCGACGTTGTAGGCGACACGTACGAGTCCGAAGGAGGACACCAGCCGGTCCTCGGGCACGGCGTCCGCCACGAGCGCGCCGACGGTCGGGTGGAACGCCGACTCGAAGACGCCTGCCGCGAGGAAGAGCAGGATCGACACCGCGGGACCGGAGGCGACGGCAAGCAGGCCGTACCCGGTGGCCATGCCCAACGTCGACAGGATCAGCACGCGCCGCCGCCCCCAGCGGTCGGCGAGTCGGCCGACGACCAGCCCGGCACCGAACTCGCCCGCGGCCTGGGCCAGGAACAGCGTCCCTGCGGCGCTCCCTTCGAGACCGGCCGTGTCGTGTGCCCACACCACGACGAAGGGCAGCATCGCAGTCGAGGCGACCGCCGCGAGGGCGGCGATCACGACGAGGACGCCGAGTACTCCGGGCACACCGCGCCCGCGAAGTGAATTACGTATCTCCATGTCTCGAAACTAAGTCATTACGAGTCTCGGTGTCTAGGTATTAGTGAGAGGAGTAGCGAGACGCGGTGCATCGTTATGCTGGCGGCATGACTGGTTCCGCCACAGGCCCCGGGCGCCCCCGCAGCGAGGCCGCCCGTGTCGCCGTCCTGCACGCCGTGGACGACCTGCTCGTCGAGGTCGGCTACGCCGCGATGACCATGAAGAACATCGCGGAGCGCGCCGGGGTGGCGCGGATGACCGTGTACCGCTGGTGGCCGACGAAGGCGCACATCCTGGTCGAGGCGTGCGACCAGGACGCCCGCAGAGAGCTGACCTTCGCGGCGCACAGCGACCCCGTCCGTACGGTGACCGACTTCCTCGTCGGCCTGGCGAAGTTCCTCACGGTGTCACCGGCGGGCATCGCCTACCGGGCACTGCTCGGCGAGGCACAGCACGACCCCGAAGTCGGCGGGCTCGTCGCCGAGGCGGACCTGCTGGCAGCACCTGCCGTTGCCGTGCTCGACCAGGTGCGGGACCGGCTGGAGAACGTGCCCCCGGACCGGTTCGCCGTCGCCGAACTGTGCGGTCCTGTCGTACTGCTGGTCATGAGCGGGGCCCCGGCGCCGACCCGTCCGGCCCTCCGGGCTCACGCCCGCAGGCTCGTCACGGCCTGGAGCTGATTCGCGACCTGGCCAAGGCCCTGCGCGCACGCCCTTGGCGGCCCCGGATCCGGCCATGTGCCGCCCGCATGACGTCAGTTGCCCCGCCGTGTCCGCTCAGTCGTCCGGACGCCGAAGCGCATCCGGTGGCGCGAGGAGTACGGGTCGGGGTGTGCGCCCACCAGGGCCTCCCGGCAGTTGCCCCCCTGACCTGACCTGGTCGATGGTCTGGTCAGGGTCAGCTGATGTCCTCACCGTCACTCGTGCCGTAGCTGTCACCTCCACCCCCAGCTTGCGTCCGCGCGACATCAAACGGAGAGCGCAGGGATCACCTCGGCGGCGATGCGCTCCGCGAGCGGCGCGGGATCGCCGAGCGGGGTGAACAGGACGAGGTCCGCGCCGGCGTCGATCACATCGCGGACGCCGGCCACGCAGTCGTCCAGGGTCCCGGCGACCGCGGCGGCCTCGATACGGGCGATCCGGCGACCGTAGACACGGGCCAGTCCGGCGTTGGTCCGCTCCCGTGCCCGTTCGGCGTCGTCGTCGATGTCGATGTAGACCCGCTTGGCGACCGGGAAGTCCGCCCTGCCCGCCTTGGCCGCCTCCGCGGCAACGTACGCCACCTGCTCACGGAACGCGGCCGTGGTGGACGACCCGGCGCCGAAGAACCCGTCCCCCAGCCGCACCGCGCGCCGCAGCGCCGACTCGCTCGATCCACCGAACCACAGCGGCGGATGCGGCTTCTGGAGCGGCTTGGGCTCCATCGCGGCGTCCTCGAGCTGCCAGAACTCGCCGTCGAAGGTGACGCTCGGCCGTGTCCACAGCGCCTTGACGAGGTCGATGCCCTCGGTGAACCGCGCCAGGTACCGGGCCTTGTCCATGCCGAACGCGGCGAACGGCCGGTTCGGGCCGCCGGAGCCGACCCCCACCTCCAGCCGGCCTCCGCTCATCTGGTCGATGGTCGCCAGCGCCTTCGCGAAATGGACGGGCTGGTGGAGTGTGCTCACGAAGACGGTCGTCCCCAGCCGCAGCCGGGTCGTGCACGCGGCGGCGTACGTCATGGCCTCCATCGGCGAAAGGATCGCCCCGGTGCCGAGTGGTGACTCCTGCGCCCAGACGCTGTGGTATCCGAGGTCCTCGGCCCGTGCGAGGTATGCGCGGAAGGCTCCGGGATCGAACTCGCCGTCCGAGTAGAACTGGGGGATGGAGATGGCAAAGCGCATACCTCCAACGTATCGATGAAGCCTGTCGCACGCAGCCTGGTCCGGGAGGCACGCGGCAAGGGCCCAGCGGCCGGCGGTGACGCCGACCGCAGGGCCCTGTCCGGATGGGGCTTCGTCGGGATGAGGTTCGGTCAGCCGTCCGACTCCGACGACGGGAGGTAGGCGCCGGGTACCGCGTTCGGCGCGTAGACCTTCTTGTCCCCCGGGTACGGCTTGGTGAAGTTGTGCGTCTGGTACCAGGTGTAACGGTTCATCTGTTCGGGGTTGGCGTAGTCCGGTACGGCGTTCGGGCCGGTCAGGCGCTGGTGCGAGGCCCAGGCCTGCCACTGCGCCGCGACCGTCCGCGCCGCCTGGGGCACTGCGGTGGTCGTCGGTGCGGCGGCAGCCTGCTTGTTCTGCGCCGCCGGTGTGTCCGGACCGCAGGTGGGCTGGGGGCTCACGCCGAGGGTCAGCGAGGTCCGGTTGGGCACCGCGGTGAAGGGGGTGTAGTCCACCTTCGGGGTGAAGGCTTCGTACATCGGGGTGGCCGCGCTGTCGAGCTGGTTCATCGGGTGGATGCCGAGGATCTGCTCGATGGTGCGGACCATCGTGATCTGCGAGTAGTAGTGGTGGTCGACGGTGTCGTGCTGGGCGTACGGGCTGATGACCTGGACCGGCGCTCGGTGGCCGTCGATGTGGTCGAGGCCGTTCTGTGAGTCGTCCTCGACGACGAAGATCGCCGAGTCCTTCCAGTACTTGCTGTGCGTGATCTCGTCGACCATCCGGCCGACCGCGAGGTCGTTGTCGGCGACCTCGGCGGAGGCGTTCGCCGGGCCGCCGGTGTGGTCGTTGGAGAACCAGAACATGTTCAGGTTCGCCGGACCGTTCTTCTCGAAGTCCTGCTTCCAGATCTGTTCCTTGTAGATGTCCGGGACATCCAGGTCGAACATCGGGAAGCCCTGCACCGCCACCTTGTTGAGCGACGGAATCGCCGAACCGGTCTTGATGGGGTACTGGGTCTGCGCCCCCGTCGCGGCCATGTTCTTGGTGTCGCAGTACAGGTTCTGCCAGGTCGCGTCGGCCGGCTTGGACTCGATCGACTGGAACTCGCCGAAGTCCTTGACGGACTTCCCGGCCGCCTGCGCGCCCGTCCAGATGAAGCCGGTCTTCTGGTGGCCGAGAACATCGTCCTCGGTGTCGTAGCTGCGCGTGTACTCGCCGGCGGAGGACTCGGTGTACTCCGGGTTGTCCGACTGCATCAGCCAGTTGTGGCCCTCGGCGGAGTTGGTGCCGACGTCGTAGAAGTTGTCGTAGAGCCCGAACTGCTGGGCCAGCGCGTGCTGGTTGGGCGTCACGTTCTCGCCGAACGTCGTCAGCGAGGAGTCGCCGTCGCCCTGCGGCAGGTCGCCGAAGACCTGGTCGTAGGTCCGGTTCTCCTTGACCAGCAGGAAGACGTGCTTGATCGTCGAGGGGTCGCCCAGGCGCACCGGGACCGGCAGCGCCTTGCCGTGGCCCTTGCCGTGGGCGGTGAGGACCGAACCGGCCGTCCAGCCATTCTGTTTGAAGACGTTGGCCGTCTGCGAGCGGACGGTCTTGTCGTCGGGCAGTGTGAACTGCGTCAGGCTCGACGTCGTGTCGTGGGTGTTGTGACCACTGGCGGTGGTGGGGCGGAGGGCGTCGATGCCACGGGTGTTGGTGACGATCACCTGCTTGCCGACGGTGGTGATCCCCGAGGGGAAGTAGTCGGTGGGGAGCAGGCCGACGTAGCGGGCCGGCTGCTGCGCGGAGGTGTAGCGGTAGACGGCGACGGCGTTGGCGCGGCCGAGCGTCACCAGCAGACGGCCGTCGTCGGTGAGCGTCACGGCGTTGGGCTCGTAGCCGACGGAGGCCTCCGGCCACGGCTGGGTGGCGATGGTCTGGACGACCTTGTCCTTGGCCGTGTCGATGACCGAGACGCTGTTGTCGGCGGTGTTCGTGACGAACACCGTGCCCTTCTTGGCGTACACCGCGGTCGGGTGCAGACCGACCTCGATGCTGCCCACGGCGGCCGACGGGTCCGAGGTGTCGATGACGCTGACCGTGCCGGTGGTGGCGGCGCCGGTGTCGGGGTTGGCCGGGACCTGGGTGCCGTAGGAGTTCATGGTGGTCTCGCCGGCCTTGGCCGGGCGCCCGCCCTCGTTGCTGACGTAGAGCTTGCCGCCCACCAGGGCGAGACCGCGCGGTGCGTTGCCGACGGCCCAGCTCTGCTTGATGGTTCCGCTGGCCGCGTCGATGGCGACGACCCGGTTCTGACCGTTGACCGCGGAGTAGACGGTGGAGCCGTCGTCGGTGAACACGGCGGCGCCCACCAGTGCGTGCTTGGTGCCGTCGGCCGGGATGGAGACGGTCACCGGGTCGGCGAGGGTGCCGTCCGCGCCCACGGCGAACTTGGTGTAGCCGTCGGCCTGGCCCAGCCACAGCTGCGTGCCGTCGGGCGAGTACGTCGGACCCTCCTGGCCGACGGAACCTGTCTTGATGCGCAGGTCGTCCGCCGCCTTGGTGCCGACCTTCTGCTTCACCTGCCCGGTCCCGAGGTCCAGGACGACCAGCGAGGCGTCGCCGTCGGCGACCGAGGCCGCGAGGTGGGTGCCGTCCGGGCTGACCGTGGACGACATGATCTTGCCGTCGTTGATGACGGTGCGGTCGCCGTACGGCTTGATGTACTGGTCGCTGGGCAGGACCTGGCCGTTGCGGGTGTCCTGGGCGACCTGCTGGGTGCCGAACTGCCACGTCGAGGCGACGGCGGTCCCCGTGACGCCGAGCGCGACGGTGATGCCCGCCGTGACCAGGAGGGTGCGCCGGCCGACGCGTCTGCCGAAGAGGCTGACCTGCTCTTGCTCGTTAACCCGGCGCAGCCGTGTTACCTGCATGGACTTATCCCTTCGAGGTGGTGTCGAGCAGTTCGACGTTGCCGTCGAACTGCCAAAGGGGGTTCGGGGCGTCCCCGGTGGGGGTACGGACGAGGAAGTAGCCGTTGACTTCCTTCGGTCCGTCGCCGTCGGCCACGAACCGCCCGTCCGAGGCGACGTCGAGCTGGTAGATGGCCGTGCCGGCCAGTGCGACGTCGGGGAGATGCCAGGTCACGACGCAGCGCCAGTCGTTGCCCGCGCCTTCTTGAGCGCCCTGGCCGTCGCTCTTGGTGCACGCCGCCGTGGCCCGCAGCTGCACCTCCGTGACGCCGGGGCGGTGCAACTGCCGGGTCTGCAGCCGATAGAGGTGGGCGAACGCGGTGGCCACCGAACGCTGCACCTTGTCCTGCTCGATGCCGGAGCCCATCGAGGGCGTCGCCGCGGCGACCACCGCGACGGTGGCGGCGGTGAGGGCGGCCAGCGGCAGCAGCCCGAGCGTGAGGGCCCGGCGACCGGCACCGTCGTACGCCAGGTTGGTGAAGTCCCGCCGCAGGAACAGCAGATAGGCCAGAGCCGTCGCCAGCACGGCCCACACCAAGCTGACCGCGACGCCGATCAGCAGCGGGCCGAGCTGGGCCGGGCTGGTGAACAGGCCGTTCCAGGAGATGAAGGCGTAACCCGGCAGGGCGAGGCGTACGGCAACCGGCAGCGGCAGCATCTGCGCGACCTGCATGCCGAGGGCGACCAGCGGCGGCAGCAGCAGGCCCATCGGGGAGCGCCCCAGGGCCACCGACCCGAGCAGGCCGATCGCGGCGAGGGCCAGGGTCGGGGCGAGCGCGCACAGCCACGCCAGCAGGACCCGGCCGGCCGCGTCCCCCGGTGTCAGCAGATGGCCGTCGAGGCCGACCAGCGGCTGGTTGCCGACCGACGCCAGCCCGCCGATCACACTGGAGCAGACGAGCCCGGCCACCAGCAGCAGGATGACGGTGAGGCTGGCCAACGACTTCGCCACGAAGATCCGGCGGGGTGAGCGGACCGCCACCAGCAGATGCCGCCAGGTCCCCAGCCGGTCCTCGGCGGCGAACACGTCACCGGCGACCACCGACGTCAGCAGCGGCAGCGCCCAGGTGCCCGCGAAACCGAGCATCACCAGCGGCCCGGCCCACCCCGTGGCATGCATCCAGCGGCCGAACAGCGTGTCGGACGGCAGGGTGCTCTGCCGGCTCACCCCGGCCACGAAGAGCGCCGGCGCGATCCAGCAGGCGAGGACCAGCAGACGGATCCGCCATTGCGAGACCAGTTTCACCAACTCGAAGCGGTAGCCGCGCGACAGCGGCACCCGGCGGACGATGGCAACGCTGTCTTCGGCGATGGCCGTGGTCATCGGCCGTCCTCCTGACGCTCGGTGAGGGCAAGGAACGCGGCCTCCAACGGCGAGACGACGGGCGCCAGTTCGCGCACCGCGACACCCGACCGCACGAGGTGCGCCACCAGTTCGTCGAGCGCGGGCACGAGGGCTCGTACCACCAGCACCTCGGCGTCCTGCCGCATCCCGGTGTCTTCGATGACCCTGATCCCGTCCGTGTCGTCGGCCAGTCGGCGGGCGGCCCGCGGATCGGAGGTGCGCACCCGGTAGTCGAGTTCGCGGTTCTCGGAGGCCAGCTTGTTCAGCGGCCCGGAGAAGACGACCCGTCCGGTGGCGAGGATGGTCACCTCGGAGCACAGCGCCTCGAGGTCGTCCATCCGGTGACTGGAGACGACCACACTGGTTCCGCCCGCGGCCAGCCGGGTCAGAACCCGGTGCACCTGTCTTTTGCCGGACGGATCAAGGCCGTTGGAGGGTTCGTCGAGCACCAGCAGCCGGGGCTTGGTGAGCAGGGCGGCGGCCAGACCGAGCCGTTGCCGCATGCCGAGGGAGAAGCCGCGGGCCTTGTCGTCGGCGACGTCGGTGAGCCCGACCTGGTCGAGCACCTCGTCGATTCCCGCCGTCCGCGCGTCGCGGCCCCGGAGTTGTGCCAGCGCGGCGAGGTTCTGCCGGGCGGTGAGGGAGGGGTAGAGGCCGGGGCCGTCCACGAAGCCGGCGACCCCGTCGGGAACGGCGAGCGCCCGATCCACCGGCGTCCCGAGGATCTCCAGCCGGCCGCCGTCGGCGACGGCCAGACCCAGCAGAAGACCGAGCAGTGTCGTCTTGCCGGCGCCGTTCGGCCCCACCAGGCCGTGGATCTGCCCCTGTGTCACATCGAGGTCGACGCCGTCGAGTGCCACGACATCGCCGAAACGCTTGTTGATCCCACGCGCCCGGACCGCGAGAAGTGCGTCCATAGTCCCCTCTTCCCAAACCTCCAGGAAACCTAGGGACGCCACACAGCGCGGGCGAGGGACCAGGGTTGAACGTGCAGGGAACGGATCGTCAAGTGATTGGCAAGTACATGAGTACGAAGCGCTCGCATCGACCCAGAAGCGGGCAAGGGAGTCGACCGCCGGGCGTACGGCATCCGATGGGCGGACACGGGGAGATATGACGCACGAGCCCGGTCGACCGTCCCGCCGAACCGTGCTGCTGGGTGTTGCGGGCTGTGTTCTAGGCGCGGCAGATGTCCACGGTCGAGGAGGCCGCAGCGAGCGATGCACCAGCGGGTGGCAGCACCCGAGTACACATCCGGGCTCCAGTACCTGGGCCCAGGACGGAGTCCGCGTTTGGTGTCGAAGTGGCCGCAGCGGGTCCCGGGGCTCGTCATGCGGTCAGCCTCGACGGGGGCCCATTGCTCCGGCTCCTCTGTCACTGCCCGTCATCACCGTGCACTCGATGTCCACGCTCGCGCCGACCAAGGCGATCCGGACCCGCCTGTCTACACCGAAGCCGCGGTGGGCGTCGCCGTGAAGCCGGCGCGGCACGGTGGGCTGGGCCTGCTCGACCTGGTCACCGGGCTCAAGAACGACTCCCTGCACTCCTACGTGCTCTCCCTGCCGGTCAACACCGAGATCGCGCAGGTGCGCGGCCACGACGGCTACGGGTTTCCCAAGTGGGTCACCGAACTCGACGTCGACATCGACACCGAGCGCACCTCCGTCACCGTCGCCAACGACCAGGGCGGCCCCGACCTCACCCTGTCCGCTCCCACTCCGAAGCAGACCGCCCGGCCCACCGGCGCACACGTCTCGACCCTGACCTCCTACACCACGATCGACGGCGCCTGGCACTCCACGACCAGCCAGATCAACATGCTCTCCTCGGGCACCACACGACTCCCCCGCGGCCTGGACCTGCGACTCGGTCAGGGCCGGATGAGCGACGACCTGCGCTCGCTGAAGCCAGTCCGGACGTCCAACTCGACGTCACCACCGAGGGCCAGCTGGCACTGCACATGCCCGTGCCCGCTTCCATCCAGGACCGGAGCCGAGACCCGGTCGGATCGAGGTGGGCGCCGCTGTAACGGAACGGCCTGCGGGATGACCTCTCCCCGGCTACGCCACTGGGACTCACCACTCCCGGCCTTCACGCGCAAGATGAGTCAGACCCTGAGCCAGTCAGCTGTAGATATCGCGCCCGGGCGCACACAGCGGATTCGTCGCTGCGGCGTCGCGGCGGATGAAGATGGCGGATTCGCCTCCATTGACCGGTATCACCCAGCAGAGCTGATAGTGCTGGCGCAGGACTGTTCTCTTGGTGATCTCGGCGGGAGTGTTGTCCAGGGGCTGGCCGGGGCGATCGCGCAGGACATTGATCTCACGATGCTGGAGCATGCGCTGCCGGATGACGTCCGGGGAGGCCTCAACGCCGTACAACGTTCCGGAAGCAGCTGGCGTCTGCTGCAGCGCGATGTCGTCGAGCGGCCCGAAAACAGCAGGCCGGGCAAGTACCCATGCGCGGCGGCGTGCAGGCTGGAAGAGAACCGCTTCGGGGGCTCCCGGGACGGTGACGGTAAGCCCCCAATAGCTCTCCACCGTGTCGATGCGACTGGCAGCGGAGCGCATCTGCCAGTACCAGGGGCCGAGCGCTGAGAAGAGGGCGAAAGCCACGGCGACTGTGGCATACAGCTTGCGCCGCCCGCGCCCTGAAGCCGCCTCCAGTCGCACAATCCGCTGCCAGTGCCGCAGGGCCTGGCCGACGACGAGTGCCAGGCCGGACATGCAGTACAGGACGTAGCGATCGACGTACCACGGCTGGGCGAGAGACACCGTGAGCAGGAATCCGGCAGGGACGATCACGAGCGGCACGCCGAGCGCCGAAAGCGTTACCTCCCGGGCCGCGCCCGCGTCTTGACGACGAAGCACGACTCCCAAGGCGGCTGCCACCGCAGCAGGGACCACGTACCCGAGCCAGTCCTGAAGACTCGGGCGGCCCAGCCAGTCCAACTGCGCTGACGCCTGACCGGCACTGACCACGGCCAGCGGCGCCACGGCGCAACCGACGAGGGCGATCGCCATCAGCCAGCGGCGTCCGAGACGGCGCAGGTGGCCGCCGCGCCAGAGCGTGACGGCGTGCGCGAGGACGACCAACAAAGAGAACACATGCAGCCACCCGCCCAGCAACAGCAATCCTGCATACCCGACCCACCAGCGTCGCCGGCCGTCCAGCAGCGCGCGCACGAAGAACCACGTCGCCCAGATCACCGCGGCGCTCACCAACGCATACGAGCGGGCCTCCTGCGCGTAGAACTGCACCTGGGGAACGCACAGGAAGGCAACTCCGGCCAAGAATCCGGTCGCTGGATCACCGAGCCGGGTCCCGATGGCATAGACCCCCAACACAGCGGTCACCGTGCCGAGCACCGACAGCACCCGCAAGGTCAGGACGCCGTCGTCCCATACCCCAAGTGCAAGATGCGCAACGAAGTAGTACAGGCCGTGGACAGCATCGATGTTCTGCACCAGGCGCCACAACTCCCCTGGGGTGCGCTTGGCCACGGCATAGCTCACCGTCTCGTCCCGCCAGGACGACGCGTCACGGTCGAGCTTCCACAGCCCTACCAGCGAAGCCAGCAGGACGAGACCGACCGCGAGCAGCTGCCGATACCTGCGGCTCAGCCGATCCTGATCAAGCATCAGATGCCGCAGGTCAGGTGCCGTCCATGCCTCCAGATGGCCGAGCACCGTTGTCACTGCCGCCCGCAACAGAGCCGGCGACACGCGTAATCGCTCAAGCAGAGCCCGACAGCTGCCAAGCGCAGCTGTCTGCGCACGGCCTTCCCCCATTACCAACCTCCGCCGTCCCAGAACCAGTTGTACGGATCAAGCTGCACCAGACGGAACATACCGGGTGTCCAAGGCTCACGTTCCTGCAGCACCAGGGGCGGTGGCGGTGGTCTGGGGAGGAGCAATGGACGTTCCCTTCAGGTTCTTCCGGTCGCAAAGGCGGCTCGTTGCCGTCGGCCGAAATGCTGCGCAGCCCGCAGACCCGGGGGCGATCTGCGGCGGACAGTGTCCTGAGCAGGTGAACTTGGACCGTTTGCCAACGAAGTTGTACGGCTTCACTGGGTACGCGTGCATCCAGCACCCGGCTGACTGCTACAGACCGCCGCAACGGATGGACTGGGAAAGGCATGCCACATATGCAGCTCTTGGCCAAAGGAGCGGGGCAGGGTTCTCCGCCCTTCTGGATCTTCGCCATCGTTTTGATCGTCATCGTCGGAGGGGCGTTCTTGGTGACGAGGGCGCGCAGGAGGTAGAGCACAGAATCCAGGCCGCCCATCTTGAACGGCAATTGATCCGACTTCGATGTCAGAGGACAGCCAGGGCTGCGCGCCCATGGCCCGGTGTGACTGCTCTTGCCGGTGATCCGACTCTGGCGGACCAAGTCGCGCTGAGTGGCTGGCTGTCGCTGCGCAACCAGGACCGCATGTCGCAGCGGGAGCACCAGCGCCAGTGGCGCGATATCCCCCTGACCGTGTGCACCGAGTTCCTGGCGGCCAACCGCCGCTACGTCGCGGCCCGGCCCCGGCCTACGGAGTGCCATGCCGACAGCACCGTCTCGATCAACTCCCAGCGGGCATCGGACAGACGCCCAGCAGATGCGCCGGCGTCTACCGCGGCTGGCTGCGCTCCGTGTCGGTGCCGGACCAAGCTGACTCACACGAGGGGCCTGCAGGTTCCGAAACCCCCACGTGAAGGTACTCGTATCCGCTGTGTGGTGCGCATGGTCGTCACGCTGTCGGCCCGGAGGCCGTCTCGCTCTTGGTGTGCGTGGGGGCGGGAGCCGTCCAGGAGGCGAGGATGCGCAGTGCTTCGTCCGAGGGGGTTCCCGGTTCGGCGGTGAGCACCATGAGCCGTTGCCCGCTGCCGTCGGGGCTGGTCCAGGTGTCGCAGTCCAGGGTGAGATCCCCGACGACTCGGTGGCGGTAGCGCTTGGTGCCGTACGTCGCGCTGTTGACCCGGCGTTCGGCCCACCATGTGCGGAAATCGGGATCGAGGACGGCGAGTTCGCCGACCAGCCGGGCGAGTTCGGGACGGTCGGGATCGGAGGCGGCTTCCATGCGCAGTGCAGCGACGGCGTCGCGGGCGTCGTGTTCCCACTCGGTGTGCAGTGCGCGGATGACGGGGTCGGTGAAGACGAGCCGTACGTAGTTGCGCTGCTGCACCGGGATGGCGCCGAAGTCCGTGTACAGCGCGGTGGCCGCAGGGTTCCAGGCGAGCACATCCATGTACCGGCCGAGCACGATCGCCGGAGTACCGGTCAGCTGGTCGAGGAGGCGCCGCATCGCCGGGCGCGGGTTCTGCCGGCGGTGCCGGCGCCGCGGTCGCGCGTCCGTCTTGCCGGCGATCTCGTACAGATACGCCTGCTGGTCGTCGTTAAGGCGCAGCGCGGCGGCGACGGTGGCGAGGACGGAGGCGGACGCCGGTACGCGCCCCTGCTCAAGGCGGGTGTAGTAGTCGACGCTGATCGCTGCCAGCTGCGCGACCTCTTCGCGGCGCAGCCCCGCCACCTTCCGCTGCTGGCCGGTCTCGGGCAGGCCGACCTCGCGCGGCGTCAGCTCGGCGCGGCGCGCCTTCAGGAAGGCGCCCACTTCACTGGTGTCACGTGCGGAGGTCATGAACACCATTGTGTGCAGGAGGCTGCTTCGCGTGGGAGGGCAGGATCCTTCCGGGGGAGGAATCCGCCGCTTGTATGCCCACTGCCCTTGTTCGACGCTCAGGTCATGAACCACATGGACGTCACTTTCGACAGCGCCGGCATCCCTCTCGCCGGGCACCTTTACCTTCCCGACGGGGACGCCGCTACCCGGCCCGCGATCGTGGTCGGCCACCCCGCCAGCGGTGTCAAGGAGCAGGCCGCGGGCCTTTACGCCTCCCGCCTTGCCGAGCGGGGCTTCGTCACGCTCGCCTTCGATGCCGCCTACCAGGGCGAGAGCGGCGGGGAACCACGCGGACTGGAGGATCCTGCGCATCGTGTCGAGGACCTCAAAGCGGCGGTGTCGTTCCTGAGCACCCGGCCGGAGGTCGACCCGCACCGAATCGGCGCACTCGGCATCTGCGCCTCGGGCGGCTACGTCGTCCCGGCCGCGGCCACGGATCACCGCATCCGGGCCGTCGCGACCGTCAGCGCCGCCGACATCGGTCGCCAGTTCCGCAAGGGGGCCGACGACACCCAGGACCCGGCCGTGCTCCAGTCCATGCTGGATGCCGCCGCGGCGGCCCGGACCGCGGAAGCGCGCGGCGAGGGTGTTGGCAGCTTCCCCATCTTCCCCGCGACCGCCGAGGAGGCGCGGGCGCTGGGCGGGCAGCACGGCTTCGAGGGCTTCGAGTACTACTGCACCGACCGTGCTCGGCATCCTCGCTCGGCGAAGGAGTTCACCTGGTCGAGCATCGACCGAATCGCCGCCTTCGAGCCCTTCCGTCTCATCGCCATGATCGCCCCGCGCCCCCTGCTGATGATCGTCGGCACCGAAGCGGTCACGCGGCACATGACCACCGAAGCGTTCGACGACGCACAAGAGCCCAAAGAGCTGTTCTGGATCGACGGAGCCAGCCACGTCGACCTCTACGACAAGCCCGAGTACGTCGGTCAGGCGGTCGACAAAGTCGTCGGCTTCTTCGGTGCGCAACTCGCTGGTGACGCGCCCCACTGACATTGCCGCCAGTGCATGAGGCGGGACGCCCAGGCAGAAGGAGATGCGAGCGCTACAGCAGTACCTCCTGCGAGGCCCTGTTCCTAGCGCATCAGCAGTCCCTGCAGCCCCAGCCCGTAGTGCACGCGCAGCCGGTGCAGCTCCCACAGGCCCACCGCCGTGACGGAGAGCGGGGCTCCCAGGATGAACACGTACCGGATCACCGTCGGCACGCCCTCGTGGGCGCCGGTGAACATGTCGATCAGTGCCGTCTCCCACGCCAACGCCATGATCAGCAGCGGTGGCACCGTCTCGTGGATGTCCGCGGTGCGGAACACGTGCTGGACGGCGAGTCCCACACCCCAGACGACGAACGGCGTCACCCAGAAGAGGACGAAGAGGGTGACCGCGAGGGTGAGGCCCTTCGTCACGGTGAAGTGGCCCTCCACGAGGGGTTCCTGGCCCTCGAAGAACCCTCAGAGCACGATGATCGGGAAGACGGAGGCCGCCGCCATCATGGCCACGATGGAGCCGAAGCACCGCCCCGCCCGGCGCAGCAGGTCCCGACGCGCCGCCGGAGCGGCCAGGCCGTACAGGACGCCGACGACGACCGGGAGGGTCGCTGCCAGCACGAGGGCGCTGGTCCACGACTTGTCGACCTGCTCGTCCGCCGCGTCGCTGAGCTTGGGGGCGAGCTTGTAGGCGTAGGACATCCACAGGAACGCGCCCACGCCGACCAGGGTCCTGATCTTCCGCATCCGCGCCACCTCAGGATCCGAGACGATGCCCGGCCGTGACGGAGTGAAGACCCTGCGCGCGGTGTGGATGGGGCCGATCCGCCGCCGCAGCCGGGTGACCGGGCCGCCCGGCGGCGGCACCGGCGGCCCCGGGTAGGGCGGCTGGGGCTGTGGCGGCACGTAGGGCTGGGGCGGATAGGGCTGAGGTGGCTGCGGCTGGTAGGGCTGCGGCCCCTGGGGCGGCTGTCCGCCAGGGTTCCAGTTGCTCATCGTTCGTCCCCCGATATGCGAGTGCGCGCCGCGATGGGCGCGACCGCCGAGTGTATTGAGCACACAGGATCCGCGCAGCCCTCGCCCCGGGTCGTGCACCGAACGGCCACAATTCAGATCATCGACCGCATCTGCCGCTCGTAGCGTGTGAGACCCCAGGTCACGAGTCGGGCGGGTGTGACTTGGCCACGACCGATCACCCCTGGTCGAGGAGGACAGCCCCAGCGCCTCCCCGGCACCGGCGATCATCTCTCGCAACCAGTCACAGGCGTGCGCTGATGGCCCATACCGTGCTGTTTGGTGTCCGTCACTTGTACAGTCGGCCCAGTTCCCTGATCCGGTCGAAGACGACGACGGAGTCGTTGACGAAGTAGCCGATGACGGTCGACAGCGCGGCCAGGAAAACGCCGTCAATGGGCTTGCCGAGCCATGCGAAGACGCCGATGAGGATCACGACGTCATGGGCGCGGGCGGCGAGCGCGGAGGTGCCCAGCAGCCAGCGGAAGCGTGCCGCGCGATACATCTGCCTGGACGAACAGGCGAGGCGCTGCGGCTGGAGCGTCGATCCCCCTTCCGCAGCGGTTCGTAGTGGCCCCTTGCATGATCAGCGAAGAGCCTCCATCATCAGGAATCCTGATACTTTAACTTTGCAGTGATGGGGTTCCAGTCATGTCATTCAGGCCCAGAATCCAGGCCCGAGGGGTTCAGCTGCTGCTCGGCCCCGTGATGAGCCGCGTGCACAAGGATCTGCGCTTCACCGATATCTCGAAGCGCACGGAATCCATCCGAGTGGAGACCGGCGCCGGACCGGTGACGTGCACCGTCTACCGCCCACCGGCCGACGCAGCCCCCACTCCCGCCCCCGTGTACGTCAACTTCCACGGCGGCGGGTTCGTGATCGCCCGCCCCCAGCAGGACGACCACATCTGCCGCTACATAGCCGCGACGGCCGGCTGTGTGGTGATCAACGTGGACTACGCGGTCGCCCCGCAGCGGCCGTACCCCGTGCCCGTTACCCAGGCGTACGACGTCACGGCCTGGGTGGCCGAGAACGGCACCGCCAACAACTGGGACGGTTCGCGACTGGCCGTGGGCGGACACAGCGCCGGCGGCAACCTGACGGCCGCGGTCTGTCGTACCGCTCGGGATCGCGGCACCTTCACGCCCCGCCTCCAGATCATTGACGTCGCACCGCTCGACCAGCTCGCCGACCCGGCCACCAAGCAGTCCCCCATCGTCAGGCCCCTGCTCACCCCTCAGCTCATGCGGGTCTTCACCGCCGCCTATGTCCCTGATCCCGCCGACCTCGCCCATCCGCTGGTGTCGCCCGGCCTGGCCGACGACCTCTCCGGACTGCCGCCCGCTCTGGTCATCACCGCGGAGAACGACCGCCTGCGCGAGGAGGGCGATGCCTACGCCAAGGCCCTGGAAGCCGCCGGCGTTCCGGTCACCCACCGTTGCTTCGAAGGTGTCGACCACTACTTCACCCACACCGGCCCGGCCCCGGCCGGGAGGGAAGCCATCGATCTCATGGCCACCACCCTGCGTACGGCACTCACCGCCTGACGCCTGACAGGAGCCGACAACCCTTGTGACAACACGCTGACTTGGTGGCCGGTGCGCCCGCCGTAGGACGTGATCTCGCTGATGCTCCTGCCCGGCCATCTCCGAACTCCTCACCTCCGGCGGCAACATCATCGAGACCGGAACCGACTCCTATCGCCTCGCCACCGCCCGCAGACGGGCTGAGCAGCAGAGGCCCGGTGCGCGCGCTGATACTGCCGGTGGCACCGCTGACGGTGGCCGTCGCGCTGCCGGCCAGCATGCTTGCCTGCCCTCCGGACAGGGCCCCACGCCCGTTCCGGGGCTCAGCGACACCAGTGGTCTTGCCAGGCCAGGCGGAAACGGCATGCCTGCACAAGGGGGTAGCCGGGAAGGGGAACCCAGGACAGGACAGTACGCAGCGTCCGGATGCACAGTGGGGGCACGAGCGGTGATCTTGAAGGAGGCCCACGTGGCGGAGCCAGGGCGGACCGAGAACATGGATCAGCGATCCCGTGGGCCGGCTGACGCGACTGCGGGCGGGGCACTGGCCGCCATCGGCGCGGGGGCGTACGTCGTGGACGAGAAGGGGTGCATCATCGCGGTCAACGCCCCGGCCGCGCAGCTGCTGGCCCGGCCCGCCGAGGACCTCCTCGGCCGTGACGCACACGATCTGCTGCACCGAGATGCCCTCGGCCAGCCGATGCCGACCAGCCGATGCAGCATGCGGCAGGCCTTCCACGCCGGACGCACCGCCCAGGCCGAAGGAGAGTGGTTCGCGCGCGGTGACGGCTCGCTGCTGCCCGTCAACTGGGTGATCACCCCGTACGACACCGGTGGCCAGGAGGCCTCCACGCTCGTCGTCTTCCACGGCGCCCAGCAACCGCAGGAAGCGGGCCGGCGGCCTGAGCTGGCGACTGAGGCGCTGACCGAGGTCGAGCGGCTGGCGCTGCTGGCGCAGACCACAACGCAGCTGACCTCCACGCTCGACACCAACGAGGCGCTGCGTCGGCTCGTGGGGCTGCTCGTGCCCCGGCTGGCGGACTGGGTGGTCGTCGACCTGATCACGGAGCGGGACGAGGTGTGGCGCACTGCCGTGGTCCACGCCGAAGACGACACGCTGGTGCACCACGAAGAGCTGCAAGGACCGATGCCCCCGGTGCCCGAAGAGTCCCCGATGCCGCTGTCCAGAGCGCTGCGCGGCGTCGCCTCCACCCTTGCCGGTCCCGAGACCTATCAGCAGCCACCCGATTCCGGCATCGCGGTCGAACAGCGCCGCCTTTTCGAGGCGACCGGCATCCGCTCCGCGGCCATCGTCCCCATCCGCAGCGCCCGGGAGGTCCTGGGGGCCCTGACGCTCGGCCGTGCCGAGACGGCAGGGAACTTCACCACCGCTGACCTGCCGCTGATCGAGGACCTCGCGCGGCGGGCCGCGGTCGCTCTGGACAACGCGCGCCTCTACCAGCGTCAGCGCAAGGTCGCCGAGACCATGCAGAACCACCTGCTGCCCCAACTGCCCCGCGTGCCCGGGCTGGACATGATCGCCCGCTATCTGCCCGCACCCCACGCCTCACAGGTCGGCGGCGACTGGTACGACGCCTTCTGCCTGTCCGACGGCGCCACCGTCCTGACCATCGGAGACGTCGTCGGCCACGACCTCGACGCGGCGGCCGGCATGGCGCAGGTCCGCAACATGCTGCGTGCCTACGCCTGGGCCCAGCAAGAACCCCCCAGCCGCATCGTCGAGCGGCTCGACGAGGCGATCACGCACATCACCGACGTCCCCATGGCCACCATGATGTTCGCCCGTCTCAGACAAGCGGACGACGGCCGCTGGGAACTGTCCTGGACCAACGCCGGCCACCCGCCGCCCCTGCTCATCAGCCGGGACGGCATCACCCGCTACCTCACCGACGGCCACGGCATCCTCCTGGGCACGGGGAGCCGCGCGCCCCGCCCCGACGCCACGGCCGAGCTGCCGGCCGGATCCACCCTGCTGCTGTACACCGACGGTCTCATCGAACAACCCGGACACTCCCTGGACGAGGGCCTGGATCGGCTGCGCCAGCATGCGGCCGCCCTCGCCCACCGCCCTCTCGCCTCCTTCACCGACCAGCTTCTGCGGCGGGTCCGCCCCGCCGACAACGACGACGACGTCGCCCTCCTCGCTCTGCGGACCCCAGGGAAAACGCGGGAGACAAGCGCAGTCCCCTAGCTGTTAGCTATACGGACGGACCCGCGCGTGCTGACGTAGCAGGATCCGGGTGCGGAGGAGACTCAACGGGGCGGGCGCGTCCGGTTCGACCCCGCGTACCCACGCCAACAGCTGGTGTCCGCGGCCGCGTTGGAGCAGGTCGTGGAAGGTGCGGGCGAGAGCGCAGGCTCGGGCCCGCGTGCAGCGGGCGAAGGTCGCTCTCGGCGAGCGCGGTGCCCCCTGGTGGGAGCAGTCCGACGGCGCCGGGAGGAGGGACTCGGGGGCCTCGACGCCGGGGAACACGGCTGAGGCCCGGAAGGGCGCTGGCGGCGGGGCGGGGCCGTCGGTCAGTTGAACGTGTCGCACTGGGCCATCTCGCCCGTGTGGTAGCCCCGCTGGAACCATTGCCGGCGCTGGGCTGCCGAGCCGTGGGTCCAGGTGTCGGGGGTCACCCGGCCCTGGAACTCCTGCTGGATACGGTCGTCGCCGACGGCCGCCGCCGCGTCCAGTCCGTCCCGGATGTCGGCGTCCGTCAGGCTCGTGATGAGGGGCCGGCCCGTGGTCTCGTCCTTGACGGTCGTCGCATGGTGCGCCCACACGCCCGCGTAGCAGTCGGCCTGGAGTTCTGTCTTCACCGAGTCGCTGTCGGCGCCGGTGACCCCGCTACGGTGCGCATCCAGCGTCCCCTCCAGGTCCTGGACGTGGTGGCCGTACTCGTGGGCCACCACGTACGCCTGGGCGAACGGGCCGCCCTGCGCCCCGAACTTCGTGCGCAGCTCGTCGAAGAAGCCGAGATCGAGGTAGACCCGCTTGTCTCCGGGGCAGTAGAAGGGGCCCACCTCGGAGGTCGCCGCCCCGCACGCCGTGCTCGTGCGTCCGCTGAACAGCACCGTGGGCGCCTCGGAGTAGGTGATCCGGTGTCGGCCGGACTCCTGCACCCAATAGTCCTGGACGCTGTTGACCACCGCGACGATCCGGCACTCGTCCTTGGTGTTGGCGTCCTGTCCGGTACGGCACTCCTGCTGGACCTGGCCCGCGGAGGACGAGGCCGGCGCCGGCGCGTCGCCCCCGGAGGACAGACCCAGGTGGTCGGGGCTGATACCGAGGAAGAGGCCCACGACCAGGACGACGAGGCCCACGATGCCGCCGCCGATGGTCGCCCCGCCGCCGGGGAGGCGACTGCCCCGCTCGTCCTGCACCTCGGAGGTGTCCAGAGGGGCGTCGTCGTCGAACTGCATGGGACCCGCCTTAGCCGCACGTCGTTGCCTGGATGTCGCTGCTCCTAGTACCCCCTGCGCGGTGATACGCGCCCGCGAGCTCAGTGCAGGGGGCCGGCGACGGCTACGGAGACGGAGGAGGCGAGGCACCGCTGCTCTGTGCCGCCCCGACCGTCAGGGAGTTGTGCCGGCCGGCCTCGGACTGGAGTGGGCGATGACGTAGCAGGCGTCGGGGACCGTAAGGGGTCATGCCGGAGTCGGCATGACCCCTCGCGCGACATAGGAACGTCGGCCAGTGGCTTGGGGAGGCGGCTGGGCCTCACCTGCGTCCGGTCCCAAGGTCCCCTCCCCCGCGGCGTGGTTCAGCAGGCGCCCTCGTCCTGCCACGGGCCCCACTGCGAGGCGCCGGGGACCTCGTTCTGGGTCCACCACTTGGCCTTCCAGTTGTGCTTGCCGTAGGAGACCTCGTTGCCCGCCGTGTACACCGCCGTCGAACTCCACGCCGTCTTGCAGGAGGTGGAGGTGGGCGTCGGCGTGGGCGTCGGTGTCGACGTGGGCGGGTTGGTCGGCGGGGTGGCGCCCGCGAACCTCACCGAGTACGCGGCGAAGTCCCAGGAGTTCTGGGCGACGCTCGAGCAGGTGCCGGACGTGCGGCCGCCGTTGTCGGGCGGGCTGCACTGCCGGTCGCGGTTCAGCGACCAGAACGTGAAGCGGTCCATGTGGTGGCTGGTGGCGTAGTCCAGCACTGTCTGGAAGTCGGCCTGCGTGAAGAACTCACCCGTGTCGCTGCGGCCGTTCATGCCGGAGAAGCCCTCGTGGGAGTAGGCGGTCGCCTGGTCCCAGCCGAAGGTCGACTGCAGGATCGCGTTGAAGTTGGTCAGCGCGCTGGTCTGGCTCGCCGCGCCGTTGAAGCCGCCGTCGAACGGCATGATCGAGAAGTTGTTCGGGGTGAAACCCTGGGACTTGGCCTCCAGCAGCATCTGCTTGCCGAACCAGCCGGTGCCGTCGGCGGTGCCGGCCGTCGTCACGGAGACGTACAGCCCGGGGTTGTTCTGCTGGAGGATCTTGGCAGCGCCGATCTCGTTGTGGATGGCCGCGGTGTTCTCGTACTCCGGCTCCTCCAGGTCGAAGTCGATGGCGTGCAGCCCGTACTTGGTGATGACCTGCTGGTAGGCCGCCGCCGTGGACGCGGGGTCGGCGCAGGCCTGGCCGAGCTTGGTGCCTCCGTAGCCGCCGATGGAGACGGAGACGTCGCCGCCCTTGCCGCGGATCGTGTTGATCACCGACTGCACGGCCGTGTCCGAGGAGACGGGGGACGTGCCGTCCCAGGTCGGCGAGCAGCCGCCGCCGTTGGGGGCCAGGACGAAGGCCAGTTGGAAGGCTTTCAGCCCTGTTGCATCCATGATGGCGGCCGGGTCCGGCGGATCGTTGTCCAGGGGCATCAGATAGGGGGCGGCGGCGTACCAGCGGTTGCTGAGCGCGGTGGTCGCGCCCGAGGCGTTGCCGGCGACGAAGGCGGTCGCGCCGGCAGCGGCCAGCGCGACGGCCGCCGCCGCGCCCAGACAGGCCCGAAGGGGTCTCATGACGTGCCTCCCGGAGGGGGTGGGGTGGAGGGAGCCGCCCCAGGCTCTGGGAGATGTTGGGGTCACGTCAATGACATGGACTAGACCAACCTCCGCTTTGGACTAGACCATACGATTGCTTTACCTACTGCCTACCGTCGGCCGACGCGCGGTGGCTAGGGCGGGCGCCTCCGCCTCGAGGCAGGACCGGGCGCGGTGTCACCCGACCCGCTGAGTCGTCTCCCCGGCCTGCTCGGGCACCGCAGGCAGGGCGACGGTGCAGGCAGCGCAGCGTCGGGCCTCGGCCGGGACGGGGCTGAGGCACTCGGGACAGTCCCGCTTGGGGGCCTGGACGTCCTGGTGGGGGGCGAGGCGCTCGTGCAGCTTGTTGATCGGGAGGACGACGAGGAAGTACAGGGCACTGGCGACGAGCAGGAAGCTGATCGCCGCGTTGAGGAAGGCGCCATAGGGGAACTTGATGCCGCCTACGCTGAAGGCCTTGTGCGCCATGTCGCCCGTGGCGCCGGTGGCCAGTCCCACCAGCGGGGTCAAGAAGGCGCTGACGAAGCCGTTCACGACGGCGGTGAACGCCGCTCCGATGACAATGCCGACCGCCAGATCGACCACGTTGCCGCGCAGGATGAAACTGCGGAAGCCCTTCACCTCTCACCCCTCCTCGCCCGTGACGTCGACGGGCGGCATTCCGACCTGTCCCCCGGATGCCCTGGCGCATCTCACCCATGCCGGCCGGACGGCAGCGCCACGGCCGTCGGCCCGGCGAGACACGTCTCGCACTGTCCCCGGGCCGAGTCGTGCGCTGCTCCCGGGCCGACGAGCCCCGGACGGTGGCTTCGCCGTGCGGCGGGCACGCTTGGGTGAGAGGCGGGCGGCCGGGGACGAGGCGAGGCCGGGATGCTCGCCCCCGGCGGAAAGCGCCACAGGCGACTACGTCGACGTGCAGTAAGGGAACGCTGCGGTCGTGGGCGTGAGCCGCCGCGAACAGGAGAAGCGCCAGTAGCCGTCCGACCTGGTCTTTGCGGGGTTCCTGAGGGCGCCCGTCGAGGACACGTAGCTGCTTTTGTGGTTGGTGGGCGTTCTTTTCGGGCTGTCCGCAGGCTGCCCCCCGGGGCCGATTAACGTTCGAGTGCGCTCCAGCGGCCACACTGATCCCGAGATCCAGAGCATGGCACGGAGCGGCGGCTACAGATGACGACGACCAACCAGGTGGGGCACCCCCTGCCGTATGACACCTACATCGAGGCGATCGGGCGGGAAACCCGCCGGTTCGCGGACGCGGTGCGGGATGCCGACCCGGCCGGCACAGTGCCGTCCTGCCCCGGCTGGACCCTGGCCGATCTGACCCGGCACGTGGGAGCGCTGCAGCGCTGGTTCTGCGTCCTGCTGTCCCGGCGGGTGCAGGCGCCTCCTCGCGACCGGGACGTCGAGCTGGGGCTTCCCGAGGACGTACGGGACTACGCCGACTGGCTGACGGCGGGCGTGCCTTCGGTGGCGGCCGTGCTGCGGGACACCGATCCCGGCGCGGCGATGTGGACGTGGGGCGCGGATCCGCACGCGCGGTTCTGGGCCCGGAGGATGCTGTTCGAGACGCTGGTGCACCGGGTGGACGCGGAGCGTGCCGTCGGGCGCGACGCGGAGGTCGACCCGGAGCTGGCCGCGGACGGCGTCGACGAGTTCCTGGTCAATCTCCCCTACGCGGGGCTCTTCGCGCCGGGCGTCACCGAACTGCGCGGCCGTGGCGAGGTCCTCGCGTTCGGGTGCACGGGCGCCGATGGCGCGGCCGGCGAGGAGTGGCGGGTGCGGCTCGAGCCGGACGGCTTCCGGCCGGTGGCGGGCGGCGGGAGCGGTTCCGGGGCGGCGGACGACGCGGCCGTCCTGGCGCCGGCCGCGGACCTCCTGTTGCTGCTCTACGGCCGCCGGCCCTACCGCGAGCCGGCCTTCGAGGTGTCGGGGGACACCGGGCTCCTGGACCGCTGGTTCACACACACCGCGTTCTGACTCGGGTGCCATGCACGGCCGAGCTGGCACCCGGTGGTCATCGGGCCCTCGCGGTAACGGCTCTCCGGCGGCTTCGGCGTGTGCGCGTTGGGCGGTGCCGATCAAACGCAGCCCGTGGCCCGGTAGCGAACTGGGCCACGGGCGAGGCACGCGCGACCACCCGTTCAAGGACGGTCGCGATACCGGTTGCGCGAAGGAGGCGGCGGACCGGGCGGGCCGGGCCTGCCGGTCAGTTGCGGAAGTCGTCGTGGGTGATGCAGGTGCCGGTGGGCGGTGACGGCGATGACCGTGGAGTCGCCCTCCACCTGCGCAAAGAACGCGGACACGTAACGACTTGCCGGGGTGCGCGCGCCGTCAGCGGCAAGCGAGTCAGCGGAAGCCGACACGTGAGCGCACGGCCCACTGGCCACCGGTCCGAGCGCTGGTCGGTATCAAGCGTTCGATCACCCGCCACTGCGCACCGCTCCGCTTGAGTCGCCCGAGGTCGCCAAGACCCACATCGCCGTCGCCTGGCGGTCGCGGCTGCTCGCTCTGGGTCCGAGCGGCTGCATCCCTCAGGCTGACGCAGCGTGGTCCTGACCCGTGCTGACCGTCCTGTCACGGTGTCGTCCGCGTCGGCCGTGCGTGTCACGCTTCCCGCCGTGAATCAGACGCAGACGGTGTGGCGAGCCTCGTCGCGACGAAGTGGCCTCCTGACGCCTGCTTCTGTGTCGGCTGGTGTGCTGCTTGGAGTGGGCCATACGGTCTTCCAGCCGGTCCATGCCGAAGAGGAGCAGTCCCATCGCCGGCAAGAGCGTGAATGCTACGTAGAGCATCAGGAATTCTCTCCTCACGGTCGCACCCTTCGCGTGCCCAGCCCGCAAGCGTCCATCGGCGCAGCCGTGTGGAGATTGTGTGACGCCGGTGCGCCGTCTGCCCAACTGGCATGTTCCAGGCCTGCGTTGTCACGGAGCGGGGGAGGTTTTGCCGGGCGTCGCGGGGACATCTGAACTGCCAGGCACGCCAGAGTCGGCGGCCGCCCGGTGCCTGGTTGGGCCGGGGATGTCCCGCGCTGTGCGCGGCGGAGAGGAGTACGAGGATGACGGACGACCTGAGCGCTCGGCTGACGCCCCGCCCGGCGGGAGAGCACGACATTGCGGCTGGCCGGCTGAGAGGCGCGGAACTCGTCGGCTATACGGTGGAGGCGACGGACGGTTCGGTGGGGCAGGTGGATGATGTCTCGAAGGAGGCCGGCCCGGAGCATGTCGTGGTCGCCACCAGGGACGTCCTGCTGACCAAGAAGGTGCTGCTGCCCCTGGCGGCCGTCACCAGGATCGACGAGGAGGCCCAGCGGCTCCACGTCGGATACGACACGGAGAGGATCAAGAGCGCGCCGCGCTTCGACGGCGACATGCGGGTCACCGATCCGAGCTTCCGCGCCCTGATCGACGAGCACTACGGACTTCCCGGCACCGCCTGAGCGCCGCATACGGAGGCGGTGACATTCGCCAGCTGGGCCGCCGACACCTCACATGCGTCGAACGCATCCTCAACACGGCGCCCCACCCGGACACCATCAGACGGCAAATCCAGCGGCTGGCCGGGGGAACCGAAGAACACTGAGCGTGCAGGCCCGTAACGAGCAACGCCCACACCACGGCCTGGACCTCGCCCGCACCGCGCGAGAACACGCCCTGCCGTACGGGTTCCCATGCCGCAATCCCTCCTCGCCGCGCGGAAAGCCCACGCTCTCTCCCTCCTCGGCGACCAAACCGGCGCCACGCTGAGGCACGTCGGTCGTCCTGGACGGTGAGTACGGAGTGCACGGGTCGAGTCTCGGCGTGCCCGTGGAGCTGGTCCGCGACGGGGTGCGCCGGGTCGTCGAGTGGGACCTCGCGCCCGCCGAACGGCGCGGCATGCGGCAGGCGGACGTGCGCGTGGCGGCCGCCGCGGCTGACATCGACGATGCGTCCGCCGCCCGGTAGGCCTCCCTTCGGACACGAAGTGACTCACACCAACACGAACCGACCCGCACCGACTCGACGAGGAGTCACGGCGGAGAGGCCTCCTCGCCCCGGCTGCCACCGTATGGCCCGGCCAAATCCACACCGGCGAGACAGCCGTCGAGCAGGTGTGGGCGGTACGGATCCCCTTCCGCTGTGTCTGAGGATGCGGACCAGGGCGGGCAGTTGGGCCGCACCGCAGTTCGCCAGGGCCTGCCGCAGCAGGGACCACACCCCCCTCCGTCGGGTTCAACTCCGGCTCTCGAGCTGGCAGTTCCCCCCCCCCTCAGCCACGCCTGTTCGTCTCGGCGAACTCCACTGGCTCCCCCGCCGGATGCCGGCTCAGGTTGTCGCGGCACCACACCAGCGGGGCGTCCAACTGCCGGTGAACGGTGATGATCAGGTGGTACACGCGCAGCCGGTACACCAGGCGGGCACGGGGGCCGGAAGGGAAGCGGACCTCCCCCGCAACGTTGACCCGGCCCTGGCCTGGGCCCTGCGCCCACCGGTGGCCGCGTCATTGCCGCGTAACGCGGCGACCGCCTGGCCGAAACTAATTTCCACATAATCACCGTGTACGGAATACCAGAAATATTGCGGCAACTTTCCCATGCACCACTTCACCTGGCTTGGGGGGTCAATGGCTGACAGTGCGCCCATAAGTCCGCAAAACCCGACAGTGATCGTCGGCCCGGTCACCGCGAAGCCCTACGCATGGCCGTACGACACCTCCGTGCCCGCCGACCGTGTCGCCGTGCTCTGCATCGACTGGCAGACGGACTTCTGCGGACCCGGCGGTTACGTGGACACGATGGGATACGACATCTCGCTGACCCGGGCCGGGCTCCCGGCCACGCAGAAGCTGCTCGCGCACGCCCGCAGCACGGGCATGCTCGTGGTCCACACCCGTGAAGGGCACGCCCCCGATCTGGCGGACCTGCCGGCGAACAAGCGCTGGCGGTCCGCGCAGATCGGCGCCGAGATCGGCGCCGCCGGACCGTGCGGCCGCATCCTGGTCCGGGGAGAACCCGGCTGGGAGATCGTGCCCGAAGTGGCCCCGGTTCCCGGGGAGGTGATCGTGGACAAGCCGGGCAAGGGAGCGTTCTACGCCACCAACCTCGACCTCGTACTGCGCACCCGGGGCATCACACATCTCGTCCTCACCGGCATCACCACGGACGTGTGCGTCCACACCACCATGCGCGAGGCCAACGACCGCGGCTACGAATGTCTGATCCTCTCCGACTGCACAGGCGCGACGGACCCCTCGAACCATGAAGCCGCGCTGCACATGGTGACCATGCAGGGCGGCGTCTTCGGATGCGTCTCCACCGCCGACGACCTGATCACCGCCACGACCGAGGCCACCTCCTGAGCTGACCCACCCAACGGGGCCCCTGCACCGCTCAACCAGTCCTGCACATCCGGGCGCATGGTCCGAACCGGCCCGAGCCGACCGCGTCGACTCCCCTTCCCATCGACGAAAGCAGGGAACCGCCATGGCAGTTGCGGAATCGCTCCGCGTCGAGGCCGCCCCGTACGCGTTCACCTTCGACCTCGCCGAGACGGCACTCGTTCTCATCGACATGCAGCGGGACTTCCTCGAACCCGGCGGATTCGGCGAGAGCCTGGGCAATGACGTGGAACAACTGCGGAAGACCATCGCTCCGCTGCGGGCCGTACTCGATGCCTGCCGTGCCGCGGGCATGGCGGTCATGCACACCCGCGAGGGACACCTGCCGGACCTGTCCGACTGTCCCCCCAGCAAGCTGCTGCGAGGAAACCCCAGCATGCGCATCGGCGACCCGGGCCCCAAGGGCCGGATACTGGTCCGCGGTGAGGAGGGCCACGACATCATCGAGGAGCTCTACCCGGTGGCGGGTGAGCCGGTGATCGACAAGCCAGGCAAAGGCGCCTTCTACGCCACCGAGTTCGGTGAGCTGCTCACTGCCCGCGGCATCCGCCGTCTCGTAGTCACCGGCGTGACCACCGAGGTGTGTGTGCACACGACGGTCCGCGAAGCCAACGACCGTGGATACGAGTGCCTGGTGCTGTCGGACTGCGTCGGCAGCTACTTCCCCCAATTCCAGCAGGCGGGCCTGGAGATGGTGGCCGCTCAGGGCGGCATCTTCGGCTGGACCGCGGAGTCGGCCGCGTTCCTGGCGGCACTGGCCACCGCGTCGCCCGTCGGCCCCGACACTCCGGAAGCCGCCCGCGAACCGGCGCCACAGCCGCGCTGACCAGGCCACCAGCGCCCGGTCGCCACAACCGCACCGCCACCTCGACGCTGCCCACTGTCCACCAGTGTGCCGTCACCAGGCGTACCCCGCGCCGGAATCCACCGCTCCACCCTACGAAGGGTGATCCCACCATGCTGTCACTCCGCCGCACCGTCCCCGCCGAGACTCGACCCATGCCCCTCCCCCTGTGGGTACGCGGCGACACCAACGCGTTCTTCGGACTGGCCGTCAACGTCCTGGTCAATGTACTGACGTTGACCGGGTTGTGCCTGGGCGTCGTCAAGATTCCGGAGGACGACGTCTTCCACACCATCCTGCCGGCGCTGGGCATCGCCCTGATCGCGGGCAACATCTACTACGCCTACCTCGGCCGCCGACTCGCGCGGCGGGAGGGTCGGCAGGACGTCACCGCGATGCCCTACGGGCCGAGCGTGCCGCACATGTTCATCGTCGTGTTCGTCATCATGCTGCCGATCTACCTCAAGACCAAGGATCCGCTGCTGGCGTGGAAGGCCGGTATCGCCTGGGCCTTCATCATCGGTGTCATCGTCCTCATCGGTGCCTTCGTAGGCCCGTACATACGCCGGTACGCACCCAGGGCCGCCCTGCTCGGCACCCTCGCCGGTATCTCCGTCTCCTTCATCTCCATGCGGCCCGCCGGCCAGATGTGGGACCACCTGTGGATCGCCCTGCCGGTCTTCCTGCTCCTCCTGATCGGCCTCATGACCGATCTGAAGCTGCCCGGCAACATCCCCATCGGACTCGCCGCGCTCCTGGTGGGAACCGCGATCGGCTGGGCCGGCGGAGCGATGGACGGCTCCGCGGTCTCGGCGGCGGCCGACGACATCACCTTCGCCCTCCCCGGCTTCCACCTCGACACGCTGTTCTCCGGCCTCTCGGACGTCGCACCGCTGCTCGCCACCGCCATCCCGCTGGGCGTCTACAACTTCACCGAGGGCATGAGCAACGTCGAGAGCGCCGCTGCCGCCGGTGACAACTACAACCTGCGTTCGGTACTACTGGCCGACGGCGCGGGCGCCGTCATCGGCTCGGCGCTCGGCTCACCCTTCCCGCCCGCCGTGTACGTCGGTCACCCCGGGTGGAAGGCGGCCGGCGGGCGCACCGGCTACTCGCTGGCCACCGGCGCGGTCATCGCCCTGATGTGCTTCCTGGGCATGTTCAGCCTGTTGGGTGCGATCTTCCCGGTCGCCGCGATCGTGCCCATCCTGCTGTACATCGGCCTGCTCATCGGCGCCCAGGCCTTCCAGCTGTCACCCAAGGCACACGCCGCGGCCGTCGTCGCCGCACTCGTGCCGAACCTGGCTTCCTGGGCCGTCGGCCAGATCGACAACGCCCTGGCCGCCGCCGGCACCAACGCCTCCAAGGTCGGGGAAGCGGGCCTGGAGTCGTCAGGCGTCGTCTACCACGGGCTGATGGTCCTCGGCCAAGGCGCGATCCTGGCGGGCCTGATCCTGGGCGCGCTCGTCGCATTCGTCATCGACAAACGGTTCGTCCCGGCGGCAGCGGTGGCCCTGTCCGGAGCGGCTCTCTCCTTCATCGGGCTCATCCACGCCCCGAAGATCGACTGGAACGCCAGCGGGAGCGTCAGCCTCGGTTACCTCTTCGCCGCCGTCCTGTGCGCAGCCTTCGCCCTGACCCGGCCGACGCCCCGCGAGCCGGACGCCGAGGAACTGGAACTCGAGCGGCTGCACGGCGGCGGCTCCTCCGCGACTGCAGCACCCGAGCCCCAGGCCGAGCAGGGACCTGCCCCCATCCCGGAACCCGCGCCGGCCGGCGTCGGCGTCCTGCCGGACAAGACCACCGAGACCGCCGAGCCGCACAAATCAGCGGCCACCGACTGACGTGGCTCAGACAACCGACGACGCTGAAGGCGCCTTCCGTGCAGCCTGGTGACCACCTGGCTGCACGGCCGGGCGAGGGCGGATCGGCCCCATCACGAAGGGAGAGCGGATGGATGTGGACCTGCCACAGACGGTCGCCGAAGTGACGGCGGCCTTCGCCGGCTACGAGGAAGCCCTGGTCACCGACGACCACGAAGGCGTCACCGGGTACTTCTGGACCTCACCCGACACGGTCCGCTTCGGTATCGCCGACCGGCAGGCCGGGATCGAGGAGATCCGGAACTGGCGACGACAACAACCGCCGCTTCCCCCGGGCAGAAAGCTCTTCGACACCAGAATCAGCACCTTCGGGACCGACTACGCGGTGGTCACCACCCTGTTCGCCTACCCCGGGGGCAACGCCGTCGGCCGCCAGACGCAGTCGTGGACGCGCTTCCCCATAGGCTGGCGCATTGTCAGCGCCCACGTCTCGGAGGTGCCGGACGAGGCCTCGCGGCCAAGCGCGTGAAGGGCCGTGGCGGCCACGTGGCAGCCACGAGGCTGTAGGGGGTGGGGCTGGCGGCGCGCCGGTGCAGGGTGCGCAGGACGGCTGGGAGAGCTGAGCTCAACTCGGCCTCGGGGGACGGGGGTTGAGGACGTGGCTGGCGGGTGCGCGGGTGCGGGCTCGCCGTCGTCGTCCGAAGCCGGTTGCTCGCGTGACCGGGGGCGTACTCGTCCAAGCAGCGCTGGACGTGCCGCTCGTGGTAGTTGTGCCGGGCGGTCTCCGAGCTGATGCTCAGGCCCTGTCCATGCGGCGCTGGACCCGGACCGAGTACTCCAGGATTTCGGCGGACGACTCCTGATGGACCGAACGGTGCGACAACTGCGGGTAGTCCATCACTGAGCGATGCCGGCGGTCCGCACTGTCGGCGTTCCGCGGAGCCGATCCGGATCAGGGCGCGCGAGTCTGGCCGCCAGATAGGGTGCCGTGGCCCTACGGCCGGCCGTTGCCACCCACCCTGCCCGTCGGCTCAGAAAGCAGCCGCTGCCCCTCGATCCGATTGAGGTACGCCCGCAACACGGTCGGCAATATGACTGCGATCAGCCCCAGCCAGAGGTATTGGGCATGCGCGACGGAGGGACGAAAACTCCAGAAGGAGATCTCGTGGTGGAGCATCACGGCCAGCCAGCCACTTACGAGTCCCGATGCCAACTCGACGGGCCGGACGAGAAGTGCGGCCAGTGGTACTGCGGCCGTGAGGATGCCGGTGACCACCCACATCAAAACCACGCTCCAGCCGAGCGCCTCGAAGTTCAGACGGGCCGAGACGTACAAGCCGGCCGCGGCCAGCGTCAGAGCGGTGGCAGCGGCGGGTGCCCGCCACCGCTCTGGACGCTGCAGCCGCAACGGCGGTCTCATCCGGACGATCGCAACGGCTACAGCGGCCAGGACGACACCCAGGAGGACATAGCCAGCGAATTCCACCTCCCGGTCCCACCCGGAAAGTTCTATGAACCGGGATGCGGTGTAGTTCGTGAGCCGGTACGGACCCCTTCCGGCCACGTCGAGGCCGTACACCATCAGTGGTGCCGCACCCGACCACGCGGCCTTCCCATGCTGAGCACACAGCCGCCATACGACCACACCGGCCAGCAGGTAGAACGCCGGCACCGTGATGTCGGCGAGGCTCACCACGGACGAGGCCGGCTGCCTCTGCCACTCATCGACGCTCGTGACCACGCTGTAGTCACTCACTACGGCGCCGTAGGTCAAAGAGGCCAACGACGGAATCGCGCAGAGAAACATAGCCAACAGGAACAGCCGACCCGCCACCCGCAGGAGTCTCGGGTCACCCCCTCTTACCCCCTGACCGACTGACGGATCCGGCCAGGGCGGCTCCGGCGGGGCCACCGCCGGCTGGGGCACCTGGGGCTCAAGCCGGGACGACGGCACCACGGGCCGAAAGTGGACCGCGGCCGCGCTCACGGCCGGATTCCGGCTGAGTGCCAACAGGTCAACCGTGCCCGTCCCGCGCTGCCGGGGAACGGGCAGGCCGCGTGTCGTCGTGGTGTAGAGGAGTTGACGGTAGATCTCGCCGTACGTGAGGAATTCCGGTCCCGAAGGGATACCACTGCGCAACAACCGCAGGAGTTCGCCGGTGAAGGCCGTGTGGGCGGCCCCGGCCGGAGCGAGTGCCACGGCATTGACCGGGGTCGAGGTCAGGACGTACGTGCCCTCGATGCCGACCTGGCCGAGGAGGGAGTCCTCACCGGCCATGTCCTGGATGGCACGCCCGCTGAAGCAGCAATCGAGGATGACCACACGGTTGGCGGCCGGGCAGTCGGCGAGAACATCGCGCAGGAGGTCGAATGCCAGGGCGCTGACCTTGAGTTCGTCCGGGACGGTCTCCGCGAGGCTCAGGTAGAGCTCATTGCGGAGCCCGGTCTGGCCATGGCCGGCGAAGTACACCAGGAAGGTGTCCTCAGCGGCGACCGCGTAGCGGCGCAGGGTGCGAAAGAGTGTGCGCGGGTCACTCGGATCCGGCACGAGCACGCATCGCTCCGTCGGCAGCCCGCCGAGGGCCGGGTCGGTCAGGACGTCGCTGAAGTCCTGGAGGTTGTTGGCGACGGCGGGCAGGTCCGGCAGCTGATCGGAGCGGTATGTTCCGGTACCGATGAGCACCGCGTAGGACCGCTGTGGATCGGGCAGGCGCACGGCTACCGTCCTTGGACGTCACTCGCGGCCGTCGGCGGCGGACCATCCGGCGCCGACCGTCCTTCGAGCGCCAGTCTCAGCAACTGTTCCGCCTCCCCGGCCTGCGCCGACGTCACCGTCACACTGCGGCCGTCCCCGGTGGTCACCGTGACCGTCGTGTGCGCGTTGCCCTGTGAGCGCCGCTGGCCGAGCCACAAGGAAAGCGACTGGGCCATCAGGCCCATGAGAGTTCCAATGGTGCCCGTGACCAGGCTCTCGACGACGAGTTCGCCCAGCGAGCCCATAGTCCCCGCCTGCGGCGGGGGTGTGTCGTGACGGACGCGGCCGCGCAGTCCGGGCTCCTGCCGCAGCCAGTCCAACAGCGATTCCTCGGCGGCTGCGTCCCCATGCACCTTGATGCGGATCTCTTTCACTCTGCTCCCCCAGCAGACCCGCACGGCGCGCCCTCCGGGACGCCCGTGACTTCCCCCAATGTGGTGCCGAGAATGCCACGGGGCGTCACACACCGGCAGCTACTTGCCGATAATCGGCGCAGCCGGCTGTTCCTCCTCAGCATCCGCCGAGTCTGCCCGCACCCAATCACCAACGAGTCGAGACTCCCGCCACAGCCGCAATCCCAGGCCGACAGTGAACAGCGCTGCCCGCAGCCCGTGATGACCTGCCCGGCTGTGCTGACGGCCACGGTCCCGTCCTCGAACGCGATTCCTGCCAACGCTGTAAGAGCCGCACCGACGCTTCATGCGACCGGTGTCCGGCGGCGACCGCAAGTCTCCGCTCCAGTCCACAGTGATGTGCGTTTCGTCAGGCTGCCGGCGTGCAGCGCCCTGGGCCGGCCGTAGAAGCGATCCGCCCCATAGGACCACGGGAAAGGGTCAACAGGCTGAACCGGTCACGCCCGGCGTCCTAGCATCGAACGAGCAGGGAGCACGGGCCGCCGGACCGCCTATGGCAGCCCGTCAGATCTTGGGGGAGCAACACGTGTGGGCTGGGTCTGTCCTCGTTGGCTGGCTGGTGTGCCTGCCCCTGCTCGGGCCGTACGGAGCCTTCGCGGGCGTGCTGCCGGCATTGCTGGTCTTCGGCCCGTTGCCGGAACTCCTCGGCTACGGGGTGCGGCATCTCAGGACCCCGGGACTGCGAATAGCCTGGTCTCCGAGACGCTGCCTCGCTCCACGGAACCTGGCCGTCGTCGTCGCTCACAGCGCGCTGGGCGGACTGCTGCTGTGGGCCACGTGGCCTCTGCTCGGCGCGGTCCGCGCCTCTCTGGCGGTCATCCTGCTGATCGTCTGTCTGGGGCTGCTGACCGCCGCATCCGGCATCATCTGGCGTCACACCGCGCCCCCACGGCCAGGTGACCCGCCCCGTGTGGCACCCACTCCGTCCGTGACCCGCTGGGCCCTGGGCTCCGCACTGCTGCTGGGCCTGCTCGCCTGGGCTCTGCGCCGGGGCGTTCTTCCGGTCGCGTACGGCAGTGAGGACTTACCCGCACACTACGAGCGTTTCCTCCGCATGCTGCGAGAGGCGGACCGACAACTCCAGAACACGGTCTTCGGACCATCCGTGGTGCAGTGGTACTGGCCGCTTCTCGTCGCGGGCGCCGGCTTGCTGGCCGGTGGCGTCGCCGCCGCGCTGCGCGGAGCGCCCACGGACCGTACTCCCTCCGAGGCAGTCGGCACCCGGCCTGCGGCTCGGGTGTTCCTCAGTTACGCGCGCGCTGACGGGGCGATCGCCCGGCCCTACGTAGAGGCGCTGAAGGGTGCCGGGCAGGACGTGTGGGTGGACTGGGAGGGCATCAAGCCGTCCCGCGAGTGGCGGGAGGAACTGGCCAGGGCGATCCGGAGCAGCGACGCGCTGGTCGTGCTGATCTCGCCCGCCTCCTTGGCCTCCCCGCACTGTTGGGACGAGTGCAGGCAGGCCTTGGAACAGGGCAAACGAGTTCTGCCGGTGGTCATCGACGCCACCATTGATGCGCCCGCCGCCATGGCGTCCGCCGACTGGCGCGAGCTCACCGAGTTCCAGCTGCTGTCGATGCGCGGACCTGAGGAGTTCGAGACCGCCGTACGGGAGACGGTGGCATTCGTAGGGGACGAGTACGCGTGGGTCGCGCAACACACCCGGCTCGGCGAGCAGGCGCATGCGTGGCAACAGCATCAGCATGCTCCCGGCTGGCTGCTGCGTCGGCACGAACTCACCTCCGCCGAAGCCTGGTTGGCGTACCGTCCGGCCGCCACGGACTTCCACGCCGAACCGAACTCGGACCAGGTCGCGTACGTCAAGGCCAGCCGTCTGGCACTGCGGCGACGGCGACGTGGTGGGGTGCTGGCGGCAGTGGCCGCGGTCTGCGCCCTGACGGCTGTGGCATCGCTCGTGGCGGTCACGCAGGAGGACCGGGCGCGGCAGAACCGGGAGGAACTCTCCCGGACGCTGGCCCAGGCCGCCGACTCCCGCCCCTACCCTGGCATGGCTGCAGCCGCCCGGCTCGCCGCGGCCGCGTACGGCGAGGCAGACACCGTTGAGGCACGCGCGGCTCTGCAAGAACAATTGCAGCGATTCCAGCACGCGGGACCGCGACTGAGCCCGGAGAGCACCTCCGAGCAACAGGGTTTCAGTGCCGACAGCTCGGTCTTCGCGGTGACGATCGAGGGCCGCACCCGGATATGGGACGTGCCGCGCTGGACCGTGCGACAGACCGTGAACGGCGTCATGCCCCGCGACGGGAGCCGTGCGTTGAGCGCGGACGGTTCACGGATCGTCGTCTTCGACGACGGTGGAGCGAGGGTGGTCGACACCCGGTCCGGGCGGATCCTCAAGGTGATCGAGGGAAGCGGCGGCGTCCCGCCGTCCGGTGCCCTCACTCCCGACGGCAAGCGTGCGATCGCCTCGACGGCCGACGGCGCCGGCACGATCGTGGCCCGCGTGGACGGCGGCGGCACGCCTCTCCGCTCGGCTTCCTGCCTGTCGACCTCACTCAGCCCGCACGGCAGGTATGTGTGGTGCTCGGGCGAGCTCAGCGGGACGGGGGCGCTGATGGCGGTCGCGGACGGCACCCAACACCCCTTTCCGCGACGGCCGTTGTTGCAGGGCTGGACCTACGACGACCGCGCCGTCGTGGAGCACTGGCCGGACACGAGCCTGACGGATGTCCAGGTAGTGGGTGCCAGCAGCTCCGACGCCTCTTGGGCCCTGCCGGACCTGGGCAACGGCTCGGACACCGACGTCTGGGGGGTCAACGCCATTTCGCCTGACGGCACCCGGCTCATGCTGTTCTCCGTCATCTCGACGGGCACGGTGTATGAGGTGTGGGACCTGAGGCGGCATCGCAGGCTGGGTCGCGTGACGGGCCAGGAGATGGAGCGGCGTGGACTGCCCACCCAAATCTTCGGAGACGACGGTGAGGAACTTCTGGCCGGTCTGGTCGAGGCCGACCCGGTGTACGGCATGTCGCTTTCCTCGTTCGACATGATCCATGACCCGGTCCGCTTCAGCCCCGACGGTCAGGCCGCCGTCACGGACACCGAAGAGGGTCTGTGGGCCTGGCGCCTGGACGGCTGGGGAAGGCTGGCGTCCCAGGTCGACGCGCCGGGTGTCGGCACCCCCACGATGTACGGCAGCGCGCTCAGCCCGGACGGGCGCACGCTCGCCGTGGCCTACGAGGACGCGCGTCTTGCCCTGTACGACGTCCGCACGGGACGCAAACGGGCGGAACACCCGCTGAAGGGTGTCGGCGTGAACGTCGCCTACCGTCGTGACGGCCACACCTTGGCGGTGGGCGAACTGATCGGCAACGACAACGACGGATACCGCGTCCAGGTCGGGCTGTTCACCGCGGATGCCACTCGACGCACCGGCACACTTCCCAGTTCCTCCTCGCCTGATCCTCGCGCGTATCTGGTGGGCATGGCGTTCTCTCCCGACGGGCAAAGGCTCTACCTGGGCGAGTCCCAGATGGGTGTGGTACGCGAGTGGGACGTGGCCCGGCGCCGGCAGGTCCGCACCTACGGCGACGAGCGTTCGGCGAACTTCCTCGATGCGGCGGTCCTGTCCCCTGACGGACAGACCATCGCCACGGCGGACCGGCAGAGCATCGTGTCGCTGTGGAACGCACGTACCGGTCGGCTGCTCTATCGCATTCAGGAGGCGGGCTCACGCGTCGCGTTCTCCCCCGACGGAAAGCGCATCGTGATGACGGGCGACGCAACGGGGGCGAGCGTGACCGTGTGGGATGTCGCCGCGAAGCGGCAGGTGGGCGGTCGGCTGAACCTCTCCGCCGGTGACGGGGAAGTGGTCCGGGACGCGGTGTTCACCCCTGACGGAAGGGCCTTGATGGTCGTCGGGGACACTGCCGAATCCACTGTGGTGGTGCGTCGTTGGGAGCTGGGACGGCAAGCGGAACCCGGTCCCGTGCTCGCCGAGCTGGCGGGCGCGGAGGAGCAGCTGCACACGGCTCCGAACAGTACAGAAGTCGTCGCCCCGGGGCGCGGCACGATTGTCCGCATCATCAACGACGCCGACCAGTGGCAAAGCTCCCTGTGCGATTTGGCAGACCGCTGGATCAGCCCCAAGGAGTGGCAAGCCGTCGCCCCCGACCAGCGCTACCCGGCCAGTTGCCGGCCCGCGGGCGACTGACGACCTCGTGCGCGGTTGGTCGTGGCTCAGCGCCCGCGCCACTCAACTCCGGCGAGCACCTCGTCTCCAGCGCTCTTCCCAGATCCGGCAATTGCCGTATCGACACCAAAAGAGAGCCACTGGGAGGATTGCGCCGGGGGACCATGTGCTGATGGTGCATCAGGTGCTCCGCTTCACTGCCGGGACACCACAGGCACGGAGGCCATGAGATGCTCAACCTCACCCATCCCGGCATCTACACCCGCGAGTTGGAGTCCGGTGTCCGGACCGTGGCCGGGGCGCCGACGTCGGTCGCGTTGTTCATCGGACCCACCCGGACCGGGATCGACAAACGCGCTCAGATCTGTCTGAGCTTCGCCGACTTCGAGCGGAACTTCGGCGGGCTGTACGCCAAGAGTTCGCTGTCCTACTCCGTCATGCACTTCTTCGCCAACGGCGGTGGCCAGGCCGTCGTCATCCGGCTGCCGGTGGACGGCGCGGCGAAGGCCGTGTCGGAGATCAATCAGGACAGCTCGGCGGACGCCGTCTCGCTCAAGATGACCGCGCTCAGTTCAGGTGCCGCAGGCGGCGATCTCTTCGTGGAGATCGATCCGTTCGACATCGGAGCACACCCGTACTCCAGCACGGATCCGAAGTACGACAAGACGCGGTTCAATCTCACCCTCATCGATCCTGCCACCGGCCTGGTCGAGAGGTTCGGTGACCTCACGACGCTGGCAGGCAACGTCCGCGCGGCCGACACCGTGGTCAGCGACCCGGCCACCGGTTCCCGGCTGGTGGCCGTGGAACTCGTCGGTGCCGGGGCGAGCGGCCCTCAAGCCACGGGATCCGTCTACCGCATCGGGGCCGATCCCGTGGCCGGCAAGTTCACCGAGAACATCGAAGTGAAGCTGTCGGTGGTCCTGCGGGGCGCCGACGGCAAGGCGAACGCCGACGCGTCCGTCACAGGACTTCAACTCACCGTCTTCAAGAACGGCAGCCCCAGGCCGTCCAGCCGACTGGAGATGGCCAACCAGCTGGCCGACGCGCTCAACGCGGGCATTCAGGCCAACGCCGACGCCCGGAAGAAGCTCGCCGGGGCCTCCGTGGTGGCCACTCTCCATGAGGGCGGTGAATTCCTCCGTCTGACCCTCGGGCGCCCTGCCGAGACACCCGGGCCAAACAGGCTCCACGACGCGACGATCAAGATCGAGGCCGTAACGGGCGACCTCCTGGAGGGGTTCGAACTCGTCCTGCAGACGGCCAACCCCTCGCGCTATCGGCTCGGCGCACTGTACGAGAACAGCCGGATCACCGAGAACAGCAAACCCGGCTCGGACGGCGACGCCGCCGGGCAGCCCAAGAGTGCCGACTTCAAGAACGCGATCACCCTGCTCGAGGGGCCGGACGCGTTCTTCAACCTTCTGTGCCTGCCCGACCTCGTGCGTCCCTCCGTCAAGGACCCCAAGGCGCCGCACCACACCGACCCGATGGGGGTGTACGCCGAGGCTGCCCGCGTGTGCGCCGCCAAGTTCGCCTTCCTCGTCGTCGACCCGACGCCCGACGTCGTCGACATCACCTCGGCCTCGGTGTGGAAGTCCACCAAGGTGCCCCGCTCCACGCACGCCGGCGCCTGGTTCCCGAACCTCAGGGTGGACGACCCGCTGCGGCCGGGAAGCATCGTGTCCCACCCGCCTTCGGGCGCGGTCGCGGGCGCCATCGCCAGGACCGACAACCAGGTGGGCGTCTGGCAGGCACCGGCCGGCACCGACGCCTTCCTCGCCGGCGTCTACGGCCCGTCCGTCGAGGTGACCGACGCCGAGCAGGGCCTGGTGAACCCTCTGGGGCTCAATGTGATCCGGCGTTTCCCCATCTACCAGACCGTCCTGTTCGGCTCGCGCACCGTGGACGGCGCGGACGCGCTGGCCAGCCAGTGGAAGTACATCCCCGTGCGCCGGACGGCCAGTTACATCCTCCGCTCGCTGTCGGAGTCCCTGCGCTGGGCGGTCCACCAGCGCAACGGGGAGGAGCTGTGGTCCCAACTGCGGCTCAACTGCACGGCCTTCATGCACGGGCTGTTCCGGCAGGGCGCGTTCAAGGGCGTGTCCGCACGGGAGGCGTACTTCGTCGCCTGTGACGCGAGGACCACCACCCCGGCCGACATCGATCTGGGAGTCGTCAATGTCGTGATCGGGTTCGCGCCGCTGAAACCGGCCGAGTTCGTGGTGATCAGCCTCAAGCAGATCGTGCAGCCGGCCGCCTGACACAGGAGCACACCGTGGGACAGTTCTCGGTCAACGCCCAGCGGCTCGACCCGTACAAGAATTTCAAGTTCCGGGTGAAGTGGGACGGCCGCTACGTCGCGGGCGTCTCGAAGGCGTCCGTGCTGAAACGCACGACCGAGGTGGTCAAGCATCGCAGTGGCGGTGACCCCTCCACGTCGTACAAGTCGCCCGGCCGCACCGAGTACGACGCGATCACGCTGGAACGAGGGGTCACGCACGACCAGGAGTTCGAGCAGTGGGCGAACAAGACGTGGAACTTCGGCTCCGCACTGGGCGGTGAGGTCTCCCTGGCCGACTTCCGCAAGGACATCATCATCGAGCTGCTCAACGAGGCCGGGCAGGTCGTGCTCAGCTACGCCGTGTACCGGTGCTGGGTGTCGGAGTACCAGGCGCTGCCGGATCTCGACGCCAACGCCAACGCAGTGGCCATCGCCAAGCTCAAGCTCGAGAACGAGGGTTGGGAGCGCGACTACGCCGTGGCGGAGCCCAAAGAGCCCACCTTCGTCGAGCCGTGAGCCCTGACATGGACGCCCCGCCCCTTCCTGCCGCCGCGTTGAGCGCCGCGGACATCGTCAGGCTGTGGCCGCTCTCACGGCGCCGGCCCGCGGCCGAACGCGTCCTCGCCCTGCTGGTGGCCGTCGACGGGCGGGATACGCTCGGTTACCCGCTGGGCACGCGCAACCAGCGCCTGCTCGGCCTGCACCAGATGCTGGTGCGTCGGCCGATCGAGGCGCATGTGGTGTGCCCCGGATGCCGTACGGACAACGAGTTCACCCTTCCCGTCCAAGCCGTGACCGCACTGGCCCGCGCCGAACAAGGCGCGGCAGTGCGGCTCGACGTGGACGGCGTGGAGTCGGCGTTCCGGCTGCCGGTCCTGTCCGACCTCGCCACCGCCGACAGCCTGCACGCACTGGCCGTCCGTACCTGCCTGGAGCCCGCGGTGCCGCAGCTGAGCGACGGCGATCTCGACCGGCTCGCCGAAGCCTGGGAAGTACTGGATCCCGCGGGTTCACTGCTCGTCGACCTCTGCTGTGCGTCGTGCGGGCACGGTATCGCGGCCGAGGCCGATCCCGCCGACTTCGTGGCCCGGGACCTCGATGGGCTCGTGGACGAGCTGATGCGCGACGTCGATGTGATCGCCGGCGGTTACGGCTGGTCCGAGGAGTCCATTCTGGCGCTGCCCGCCGCACGTCGGCGCCGCTATGTGGAGCTCATCTCCGAGACCCGCTCCCCCGCCCGGCGCAGGGCGGCGAGGCCATGACGGCGCGGCACTCGGCGTACGCGCAGGCCTTGCGGCGCGCGGGAGGGATGGAGGCCGGCTCGGTCGGCGACGACAGTGCGTCCGCGACGGCCGAGCCGCGGCCACGCTCACGGTTCGAGCAGGTCTTCGCGCAGGAGTGGGACGAGATCGCTTTAGACGAGCCGCCGAGCAGTGCCCACCGCGCCCCCGACGTTCCGTCGCCGCCTCGTGCGGGTCGCTCGCCGGTGGACGAAGCGCTCGTGCCCGTTCCGCAGACGTTTGCCGATACGACCTTTCCACGCCCGGAGCCCGAGTCGGCACCGACTGACGTTCCGCGGGTTCCGGCTACGGGGAGCTCCGCCGGTGAGGAAGGGAACGCGGGTCGGAACGACGGTTCCGAGCCGTCCTCTCCTTCCGCGCGATGGAACGTCCGCGTACCGGCCGATGACGTGCCGCCCGTGGCGGACGCCGCCCCAGCCTCCGGACCGTCGGTGCTGACGCCGGCTCCGCCGCTACCTCGATCGACCTCCACCAGAGCGCCGTTCGCCGACGGTGTCTCCACTGCGGCGGTGCCCGCCGTCGAGGGCCCGCGCCACGACGCACCGGCCACCGCCTCAACCACGGCGGACTTCGACGTCGTCACCGCCGAACCCTTGCCCCTGCCGCCCGGTCCCGCTCCGCCCACGGCTGACGCACCCACGGTGCCGGCACCGGTCGTCGTGGAGATCGGGCGGGTCGAGGTGCGGATCGACGCCGGGGCTCCCCCGGCTCCGTCCCAGAGGCGTCGGGAGCGGACCAGGACCTGGCCGTCGCTCGAGGAGTACCTGGCCTCGGGGGCGAACGGTGTGACGGGCCGGGAGGTTCCATGACGGCTCAACTCGCGATCCCGGCGACCACGGTCGTACTGCGCACGATCGTGCAGCGCCGTATCGGCCTCGCCTACGCCGGGCTGACCGCGCCGACCGTCTCCGTCGAGCCACCGCCGCGGCCGCCCGCGTCCCCCGCCAACGGCATGGCCGCCGCCGCCCAGCCGGAACCGGCGGGCCTGTATCTGTTCCTGCACCATGTGGTGCCCAATGCGGCCTGGCGCAATTACGAGCCTCGTCCCGACGGCATCGGCCGACAGGGCGGTCCCTCGCCCCTCGCCGTCGACCTGCACTATCTGCTCGCGGCGACGGGCGCCGGGCTCGAACGCGAGGTCCTGCTCGGCCTCGGGATCACGGCGTTGAACCGGCACGGCATCATCTCGCGGCCGCTGATCCGCTCGATCCTCGGCGCCATCTCGGTCGCGGACCCCTCCGCACCCATCCTCGACGGCCTCGCCACCGAACCGCTGCACGATCCGGCCGTGCAGCCCGAGCGGATCACCGTGGCCCAGGCACCGGTCGATGTCGATCTGTCGACGAAGATCTGGTCGGCGTTGCAGTCGCCGATGCGGCCGTGCGCCCACTTCCTGGTGACGACGGTGTTCCTCGACATCGGTGAGACCCCGCCCGAGGCCGCCGAGGTGACGAAGGTGAAGGTCGGTGTGCGGCCGGACGCCGAGCCCTCGTTCACACTGCCCCCGGACGACACCGTGACTGCCGCCGGGGGTGGCTGATGGCGCCCGCACCCTCCACCTCCACGGCTGCGGCCGGCTCCGAACCGCGAGAGGACTTCGCCTACGGGCCCGGCGCGGAGCTGCTCGGTCTCGCCGTGTCGACGGCGCTGCCGGTTCTGGACGGTGTGAGCCGTGGGGAGCCGGTCACGGACGGGTTCGCTGCGGTGCGGGAGTGGTGGGAGCGGGCGGACCCGACGGCTCCACTGGTGCGTATGGCCGAGGGGTTCGACCTCTCACCCGCTGAACTGGAGCTGATCGTCCTGCTGTTGGCGGCGGACTCCTCGGAGCAGGTCGCGCGTGCCGTGGCCGAGGCGACGGCCGCGAACGGCGGGGTGAGTGGGGGTGGGCTGCCCGTGTGGCTGGCCTGTCGCGCCATCAGGGGTCTGCGGCCCGCACTGCTGTCGGAGGCGCTGCCGCTGGTGCGCTTCGCCCTCGTGGAGTCGGAACCGTCGGCGCCGCGTGTCGAGGCCCGTCTGACGCTGGCGGCGCCGGTGGCGGACCGGCTGCTCGGTCAGGCCGTGCGCGATCCCTCGGTGTCGGCGCGGATGGCTCCGGTGCATGTGACGGGCGACGGCCCCGGTGGGGTGGGAGACTTACCCGTCGGCGTGGCCCGGTCGCTGGCCACCCGCGGCCCGCTCGGTGTCCCGCCGCTGGTGCTGCTGCCCGACGTGCCCCTCGAAGACATTGCCCAGGCGCTGTGCGCATTGGGCCTGGCGCCGTGGCGCATCGCGGGCGACGACATTCCCGAGGATCCCGACAGCCGAGAGCGGCTCGCCGCGCGGTGGAGCCGTGAGGCGATGCTGGACAGCGCCGCGCTGGTGATCGACACGGTCGACGGCCCGCCGGGCGGTGCGGTCGCGGGCTTCGCCGACCGGGTGCTCGGACATGTACTGCTGGCCGGGCAGCAGGTGCCCGACGGACTCGTCCGCGGGTTTCACGTCGTCCCCGTGGCCGAGGACTCTCCTGCCGCCGCCGGCCGGCGCTGGGCCGCGGCGCTGGGTGCCGAGCGTGCGGCGCGGCTGGGGCGCGAAGTGGAGCGTGTGGCGGGGCAGTTCCGGCTCGACGCGAAAACGATCATCACGGCTGCCGCCCGTGCCACGGCGTCGATCGACGCCGCCGCGGATCCGGCGGCCGCGGCCGCCTCTCTCTGGCACATCGCCGCCCGCTCCTTCACACCGTCCCCGCTGCCCGGGGTCAGCCTGGTCGAACCCGCCTTCGGCTGGGACGACATCGTGCTGCCGCCGGTCACCGAGGCCGCGCTGCGCCGGGTGGAGTCGCATGTCCGCCATGCGACCCGGGTCTTCGACGACTGGGGTTTCGCCGCCCGTGTCGGCGGGCGGGGCAGTTGGCGCGGTCGCGGTCTGGCCGCGCTGTTCTGCGGGCCGTCCGGCACCGGCAAGACGATGGCGGCCGAGGTGCTCGCCTCGGCGCTCGATCTGCGGGTCATGGTCATCGACCTCAGCCGGATCATCTCCAAGTGGGTGGGCGAGACATCGAAGAACATCGCGGCGGTGTTCGAGGCGGCCGAGCGTTCCGGGTCGATGATGGTGTGGAACGAGGGAGACGCGGTCTGGGGAACCCGCGGCGGGGTGTCCAGCGCCACCGACCGGCATGTCAACGCCGAGGTCGGTGATCTGCTCCAGCGCATCGAGACCTTCTCCGGATTCACTGTGATCACGACCAATCTGCGCCAGGCCATCGACCCGGCGTTCCTGCGCCGCTTCCGCTTCGTGGTGGACTTTCCGCTGCCGTCGGAGGCGGAGCGGCGCCGGCTGTGGAACGCGGCGTTCCCGCCTCAGACCCCGCTGGAGCCCATGCGCTGGGAGGCACTGGCGGCCCTTCCGCTGACCGGCGGTTCGATCCGCAATGTCGCGCTCGGCGCCGCGTTCCTCGCCGCGCAAACGGGACGGGCTGTCGACGAGGCGATGGTCGAGGCCGAGCTCGCCGAGGAACTGCGCAAGCAGAATCTGCCGGTCCCCCATGTGCGGTGGGAGGAGACGGAGTGAATCCATCGGAGCCGTCCGTCCGGATCCGGGTCGGCACGCTACGGGTGACCGCCGGTTCGGCGGTCGAGGCCCGGCTGCTCGCCGCGGCGCTGCCGGGAGCGATCGAACGCGCGCTGACATCGGATCCGGCACCGCAACGGGCCACTCCTGCACCGGGGTCAGGCCTCGCTACCCGTCGGGCTGACGAGGTGGCCGCGGCCCTCGTCGAGGCCCTGCGGGGCCGGCTCGCTCGCGGCGGCCCGGCATGAGGCGGCTGGCGCACGCCGTGCGCCCGGCACAACACAGCCTGCCAAGAAGCCGACAGGCCTCGAACCCCGCCCCGAGGCAGGTCTCGGTCCCGTCGTTCGCAACGTCCACGAACGTCAGGGCGACCACGCGTACCGGTCCGACGCCGGCGTTCGTCGCCCCGCGACCCGCCGCGGCGGGAGGCTCCCCGGCGACGAAGTCCCTCGGTCCTTCGGCCAGGGCGGCCACGACACGCCCGCCGGCGACCCCCGCCGTCGGCGCAGAGCACGTCCGCGCCGTCGTCGCCCAGCCCGGCGCCCCCCTTCCGGCTTCGCTGCGCGGGCAGATGGAGGCCGGCTTCGGGCGCGACCTCGGGCACGTCCGCGTGCACGACGACCCCACCGCGGCCCGCGCCGCGACCGCGCTCGAGGCCCGGGCCTTCTCCCTGGGGCCGCATCTGGTCTTCGGGGACGGACAGTACGCGCCCGGCACACCCGCCGGGCGGGGCCTGATCGCCCACGAACTCGCCCATGTGATGCAGGCGTACGGTGTGATGGCCCAACCGGCCGCCACGGTGAACGATCCCGCCGCGGAGACGGAGGCCGACCGTGCGGTGCGCGTGCTGGCCGCCGGCGGCCGACCGATGCTCGCCACACGGACCGGCCCCTCTGTCATCCGGCGTGCTGCCCTGAGCGCCGCCGCTCCCGCGTCCCTCCCGGCGTCCGCTCCCGGGCCCGCCACCGTGTCCAAAGAGGCCGCTGCCCAGCCGGCCACCGCAGCGCCTCCGGCGCTGCGACTCCCTCCCGGGATGACCGTCGCCGTCGACGAGCCGGCTGGTCTGGGCACCACCAGACTCGTCGTCGTACTGACCGACTTCACCTTCCCGGCGGACAAAGGGGCCGGGAACTGGGTGCAGAAGGCCTACGCCGACGCGGCCGCCAACGAACAACTGATCTGCACCCCGATCATCAACGGCGATTCCGTCTCCTTCGACAAGGACGAGGACACCGGATACCGGGCCGCATGGCTGAAAAATTTCGGATTCACCACCACCAAGTCGCTCTCGGACACCATCATGGCCAAGGCCAAGGAAGACGAGAACGTGCGCGACAAACTCGCGGACCCGGAGGTGCACAACCTCGTCACGGGCCTCGGTGACGGATTCGGGAAGTCGGGCTGCGACGTCGACCACATCGTCGAGAGGCAGCTCAACGGCACTTCCCACCCCACCAATCTGCAGCTCCTGACCAGCAGCAAGAACCGGGCTGCGGGCCCGAAGCTCTACCACGCCCTGCTGAGTTACGTCAGGCAGATCCGTGACCCGTCGATGCGCGGGCCCGGTGTCCGCGACCTCCGGATCCGCATCGCCGCCGTGACAGTGCCCGTCGGTCAGGCCGACGCCAGCTTCGTGATCGAGGATCTCCTGCGGAGTTCCGAAGCGGTGCGGGGTTCGAGTGCACCGAAGGGCAAAGGCGTAGGAACACCCGTCCGACTGTCGGCTGGCGGCCAGAGCGCGACAGTGTATGTACGGGACTCCAATGGCACGTCGCTGGACAATCTCTCCCGCCGGATCGTCCCGGGCATGCGGTTACGCAAGTACCACCGGGGTCCCGGTGGCGCGCAGTCCACCAAGGACACGGTGTCGGCCGTGCTGGACAGCCACACGATGCAGGCCGCTCAGACTGACGACGCCACTATCCTCCTGGATGCCGAGCTCGTGTCCGCGAATAGTCCTCAGGCCGCCGCCCCACCCTCTCCCCCGACCGCCGCCGACCCCGCCCCCGACAAGACCGCTCCCGGCGAAGCACGCAGGCTGAAACTGAACCCGGCCACGAACAAGAAGATCGCGTTCCACTACCTGTATCTGAGCCCGGGCGAACTGACCAAGGTCACCCTCGACGACCAGGGCCGGTTCAGAGGCGAAGGGACGATTCGTTCCTCCGTGCCCTTCCTGGGCAAACTCACCGTCGTCTACGCCAATGACGAGCTCAAACTGGTCGCCCCGATCCCCGCCGACAAGCTGGTCTCGCCCCTGCCATCGGCGTTCCGCTTCACCGGTGGGGAGCTGGCGCTTCAACTCTCCCCCTCGCTCGTGCCGAACGGGAAGCTCACCTTCGCGGTGGGCCCGCCGGCCAAGCCGGTTCTGCTCGGCACCCTGACCGTGGCTCTGCAAAACGGCGCGCTGGTCGCGACCGGCGAACTGGTCCCGGCCGGGAAGCTACCAGGCGTCAGCGCCGCGGCCGGGCAGGTGATGTGGAACTCCGACACCGGATGGTCCGGGAAGATCACCGCCAGTACCGCCTCCATTCCGCACTCCACCGCGGACGTGGAGGTCGGATTCACCAGCACCGGCGGCAAGTTCGCCCCCTATGCCCACGGGGCGATCACCACGACGGTGCGCAACTCGCGGCTCGTGCTGGGCGCCCGCTGGGACGGCAAGGCCGTCACCTACACCGGTTCGGTGACGATCGACAAACCCCTGCCCCTGATCAACTCGGTCAAGCTGTCCGGGAGTTACAGCGACCGCAGCCTGCGTCTCCAGGGTGACGCCGACATCAAGTGGAACACCATCAAGGGCACCATGCAGGTGGAGTACAACCGGACCGAGGAGGACGAGGAGGGCCACTTCTCGGGCGCTGCCACCGTCACCGTCAAGACCGCCAAGGCCGACGGCTCCCTGGCCCTCAAGTTCGACGAAAAGGGTTACTCCGGCAAGGGCAGTATCGGCTACCAGATCACCAAGGACCTCAAGCCCGTCCTCACCGCCGAGATCAAGGACCGCAAGGTCAAACTGTCCGGCGAGGTCACGGTCGGCGACATCGTCCTGGTCCGCAGATGGCCCTCGGCGCAGGGCGGAACGGTGCCGCTGCTGAAGGGTGTCGGAGCGAAGTTCTCCGTACCCACACCCGTGCCGGCGGTGACCGCGTACATCGAACTGCGGGGCTCGCTCCAACTGGGCTACGGCGTCGGCCCGGTCATGCTCCGGGGCATCGTGTTCAAGGGCGAGCTCTACCCGCTCGAGGACGACCCCCAGGTGACGGCCAAGCTCACGGGCACCTTCGCGGTCCCCGCCTACGCCGAACTGTCCGGCACCTTCGGTGCCTACATCGGCGCCGAGATCGCGCTCGGCGCGGCCGGCGCCAAGGGCGGCATCGACATCACCCCGTCACTACGGATCGACGGCGAGGGCGGCATTGCGATCGCCGCCGACTACAACAAGGACGGCTTCGCCTTCGGTGCCACGGCTTACGCCGAAGGCCAGTTGACGGCCGCCGCCCGGGTGAACCTGGCCGCGGATCTGTATGCCGCGTGGGGGTTGTTCTCCCATCGCTGGACCTACGACGTGGCCAACGTCTCGGCGCCCCTGGGACCGCAGCTCAAACTCACCCTCGGCCGCGTCGCCTACGACAAGAACGGCCAGCTGACCTGGCCGAGCCTGTCCCAGATCAAGGTCGAACCCGAGTCCATCGACCCCGTCAGGGTCGTCAAGGACATGCTCGGTCGCGGCCAGGCGAAGGAGCGCTGACGTGCCCGCGCACGGACGGAAAGGAGGACCGCGTTGACCACGTTTCCCGGCTCACCGCGCACGGTGCGCGGCGGGTTCGTCGTGATGGACGCCGACGGGCGCGCCGCCGTGCGCACCGTCCCGTTCCAGTACAACCCGGAGGCCCTGACCCGGACCCTCACCCCACGGGGTGCGGCCACCGACACCGGGGACCGGCTGGAGGCGCTGCGGCTCGTGGGGCCGCCGGTGGAGACGGTCAAGCTCGAGATCGTCCTCGACGCCACCGACCGGCTGGAGAAGCCGGCCCTGCATCCGGCCACGGTCGCCGAGGGCATCGCCGCCGATCTCGCCGAGCTGGAGACCATGATCTCGCCGCAGACCACTGACCTGGTGGCCGCCGAGGCGCTGGCCCGGCGGGGCACGCTGGAGATCCTTCCGCTGCCCTCCCCGCTCCTGCTGCTGGTCCTGGGCGCGCACCGCACGCTGCCGGTGCGCATCACCGAGTTCACCGCCACCGAGGAGGCCTTCGACACACGGCTCAACCCGATCCTCGCCCGGGTGGCGCTGGGCGTGCGGGTGCTGTCGTTCGACGATCTGGCACCCGGCTCGAAGGGCGCCGAGCTCTTCCTGACGGCCGCCCGTCGCCGCGAGCGTCTGGCCGGGCGCCGCGGGGCCGACGTACGCGGTCTCGGTCTGTCGAGGCTGCCATGACGGTCCCCGCGTTCCCGCCGAACAGTCGCTACCACGCCGTGCCCGTCGTCACCCGTACCGCGCAGGACGCCACCGCCGAGGTCTTCCTGGCTCGTCGGCTGCTGCCCGCGCCGGAGCGCCATGTGCCGCTCGCCCACCGCACGCTCGACGGCTCCGAGCGGCCGGACACACTCGCCCACGACGCCTACGGGGACCCCGCGCTGTGGTGGCGGATCGTCGACGCGAGCGGTGAGGCCGATCCGGCGCTGCTGACCGGTACCGAGGGCCGCCACGTCATGATCCCGCTCCCCCTGGAGATCGCAGACCATGGCCACGCTTAGCGCGGTCACGCTGACCGTCCGGATGGGGCCGGTGGCCGTCGCGCCCGCCCCGAAGGCGGTGATCGACGCCATAGAGGGTGCGACGGTCACGCATGCGGTGGGTGCGCGCTCGGGCTTCCAGCTCAGCCTCACGTACTCCAAGACCTCGCCGATCGCGACGACGCTGCTGCCCACCGGGTTCTTCGATCCGATGATGCGCGTGGTGCTGGTCGCGACGCTGCGCGGGGTACCGAAGGTGCTCGCCGACGGTCCGATCAAGCGTCAGGACGTCACCGCCACCGGCCGCCCGGGCGAGTACCGCCTCGTCGTGACCGGCGAGGACGTCTCCGGGTACATGGACGTGGCCGACCTGACCGGGTTCCCGTTCCCGGGCATGCCGCCGTTCGCCCGGGTGGCGCTGATGATGGCCAAGTACGCGCCGCTTGGCGTCGTACCGATGACGATCCCGCCGCCGTTCCAGCCGCCGGTGAACCCCGTGGAGAAGATCCCCCAGCAGCAGGGCACCGACTTCGAGTACGCCACCAAGCTCGCCAAGGACGCCGGCCACGAGTTCTACGTCGTCCCGGGCCCCCTGCCTGGGGCGAACACCGCCTACTGGGGGCCTCAACTGCGGGTCGGGGCCGTACAGCCGGCTCTCACCGTCGACATGGACGCCGCCGCCAACCTCGACAGCATGAGCTTCTCCGCCGACGGCAACGCGGCCGTCCTGCCGTACGGGCACGTCAAGGTCGCCGGCTTCGCGGTGCCCGTGCCCGCTCCGGACATCGCCCTGCTCAAACCACCCCTTGCCGCCCGGCCGTTGGTGCCCACCCGGACCAAATTGTGGGAGACCGACGACATGACGCTGCCGGAGATCCTGATGACGCTTCTCGCGGGCCGCGGTACGGCCGACCCGGTGACCGCGACCGGATCGATGGACCTGGCCCGCTACGGCCGCCCCCTGGACGCCCGGTCCCTGGTCGGGGTGCGGGGTGCGGGGCGGGCGCACGACGGGCTGTGGTTCGTGCGCTCGGTGACCCACACGCTGGGACGGGGGAGCTGGAAACAGGCGTTCCAGCTGGCCCGGGACGGACTCGTGTCGCATGTGACGGAGGTAGCCCCATGACAACCGGGCCGAAGTTCTTCGGGAAATACCGGGCCACGGTCCTCAACACCGCAGACCCGCTGCTCCAGGGCCGTATCCAGGTCCAGCTCTCCGACCGCTACGGGCTGTTCCCGTCGACGTGGGCGCTGCCCGCGCTGCCGTTCGCGGCCAAGGGCACGGCCGGGATCATCGCGCTCCCCCAGACCGGCAGCACCGTGTGGGTGGAGTTCGAGGCCGGTGACCCCGACTCTCCCATCTGGAGCGGAGCATTCTGGCCGGACCCGTCCGGCGCCCCGGCACTCGCGATGGCCGGCACTCCCGTGACCCCGAACATCCATCTGCAGACCACCACCGGCGTCTCGGTCACCCTGTCCGACCTGCCCGCCACCCAGGTACAGGTCACCACTCCGACCGGAGCGACGATCGTCATCGGGACGGCCGGCATCACCATCAGCAACGGACAGGGCGCGTCCATCGCGCTGGTCGGACCGTCCGTGAACATCAACGGCGGTGCGTTGGTCGTGACTTGAGCCCGCATCCCGACCACGTCCGCATCCGACTTCTGCACACCGAAAGGAGGTCGCCATGCCGGGGCCCGTCCTGCACTCCGGAGCCACCGCCACCTGCCCGCACGGGGCGCCGCTGACCATCGTCACCGCCGACGCCCGTGTCATGGTGTCCGGCACTGCGGCCGCCGTCCTCACCGACCAGGGCACGGTGGCGGGTTGTCCGTTCACCGTGCCGACGGCCAAGCCTCAGCCGTGTGTCACTACCAAGTGGATGAGCGGCGCCACCCGGGTGACCTCCTCGGGCCGTCCGCTGCTGATCAACCCGGCGGGGGCGATCTGTCAGTCGGCGGAACAGATCCCCGCCGGACCGCCCGTGATCTCCGGCTCACAGACCCGGGTCGTGGCGACATGAGCCGACTCGCCTTCCCCTTCGCCGTCACCGCGTTGGGCCGCTCCGACCAGGTGCCGTACGGCAGCGCCGCACATGTACGGCAGATGCTCGAACTGCTGGTGCCGACGCTGCCCGGGGAGCGGGTGATGCGACCCGAACTGGGCACCCCCGCCCACCAGTTGGTGTTCGGCTCGCAGGACGCACCCGTCACCCTCGCCCTCTCGGCCGCCCTGCAGTCCTCGATCCAGCAGTGGCTGGGCGAGGTGCTCACACTGCGGGACGTGGTCGTCGACACCAGCGGCGAGGAGGGCGTGCTGGAGATCGCCATCGCCTACGAGGTACGGGCGAACGGGGCCACGGACGAGGTGCGCCTGCGGAGGACTCTCGGATGAGCGAGGCCCGCTACTACTGCTGCGACGACCGCCGTCGCGCCGCCCTCGCCGCGGCAGGACCGGTGGGGGTGTCCGGAATCGACTACGTCGAGGTGCGACGGGGCAGGACGAACGGCGATCCGAGCGAGATCGACATCGTGCTGGTCAAGCCGCTTCCGTCGGCGGTGGCCGCTCTCACGGTCGACAACATCGAGCTGACCGGTGGGGTACGTTTCCCCGCGCCCCGGGTGGATCGGGTCGTGGCGGTACCGGGGGGCGGGGAGCCGGTGTCGAGGTACACGGTCAGGGTCCCGGGCGGCCAACCGATCGACTTCTCCACCTACCGTCTCGCGATCGTCGCCGGACCGGGCTCGGGCGCTCCGGACTTCCTCGATCCCCGGCTGTCCTCGGTCGAGTTCTCCTTCGCCGTGGACTGCGCGGCGGACGGCGACTGCGCCCCTGACCGCCGGGAACTGCCGTCGCCACAGGAGCCGGATCCCCCCTTCGACTACCGCACCCGGGACTGGGAGGGTTTCCGCCGTCTGATGCTGGACCGGATGTCGGTCCTCGTCCCCGGCTTCCGCGAGGACGATCCGGTCGATCTGACGACGACGATCGTCGAGGCCCTCGCCTACCGCGCCGACCAGCAGAGCTACACCCTCGACTGGGTCGGCACCGAGGCCTTCCTGGACACCGCGCGCACCCGGGCCTCGCTGACCCGCCACGCCCGGCTGCTGGACCACACGCCCGGTGAAGGGGCCTCGGCCCGTACGTACGTCGCCGTGTCCTTCGCCGCACGCGACCCCGCCGAGGAGGGCCACCGGCTGCGGGCGGGCACACCCGTGCTGCCCCGCTCCCCGGCACCGTCCCCCGTCGTCGCGGCAGCCGACTACCCTGCCCTGCTCGCCGCCGCTCCGGTGGTCTTCGAGACCCTCGCCGAGCTGCCGCTGTGGAGTTGGCGCTCCGACATCGCCCTGCACACCTGGGGCGACGAGCGCTGCACCCTGCCCGCGGGCGCCACCGCGGTCACGCTCGTGGACACCGGCCAGGGCACCGGGCCCTTGGCGGCGGGTGACTTCCTACTGCTGGCCGAGACCGTCGCCCCGGACACGGGCCGTCCCGAGGACGCCGATCCGCGTCACCGCCATGTCGTACGGCTGACCCGGGTGACGACGGTGAAGGACGTCCTGCTGCCCGACGCGGACCTTCTCGACGTCGAGTGGGACTCGGCCGACGCGCTCCCCTTCGACCTCGTGGTCTCCGCCGAGGTGGCACAGGCGTCCGGACCGGCCCGGCAGGTCGTGTGCGCCCGCGCGCACGGCAATGTCGTACTCGCCGAGCACGGTGCCTCGCTGCCGCCGCGCCCGCATCTGAATCTGCCGCCGTCGGCGACCGCCGCCCTGGCACCCCGGCTGTCTCCGCCCGCCCCGCAGGCAGGGGTCACCTGGCGGCCCGGGGTGACGGCCGGCGTGGGGCCCGCGGCACGGGTCGCGGCGCACGGGCCGGCGGATGCGGGGCTGCCGTCGGCCGCCGCGCTGACGGCGATCGACCCGGCCCGGTGTCTGCCGGACCTCACGCTGCACGACGCCTTCGCCTCGTGGACCGTGCGCCGTGATCTGCTGCTGAGCGCGCGCTTCGCCCGGGACTTCGTCGTCGAGACGAGTTCGGACGGCACAGCTGTGCTGCGGTTCGGGGACGGTACGCACGGACTGGTCCCGTCGGTGGGCGATGTGCTCACGATCAGCGGGCGATTCGGCACCGGAACGCTCGGCAACCTGGGCGCCGACGCACTGGGGCGCCTGGTGCTGCCCGACGCCGAGGCCCGTGTCGGCATCACGGCGGTGACCAACCCGGTCGCGGCGTCGGGCGGCGCCGCACCCGAGGCGGACGCGGCCCTCCGGGTGGCCGCGCCGCAGGCCTTTCGCCGGCAGGAGCGGGCCGTGACGGCCGCGGACTACGCCGACGCGGCCCGCCGGTACCCCGGAGTCGCCGACGCCGTCGCCGTCCCGCGCTGGACCGGCGCCTGGCAGACCGTGATCGTCCATGTCGACCGCCAGGGCGGCGCGAGCCTCGACACGGCCTTCCGTTCAGGGCTGCTCGCTCATCTCGAATCGTTCCGGCTCGCAGGGTTCGATGTCGCGGTGCGCGCGGCGCAGACCGTGCCGTTGGACATCGCTCTCGCGGTGTGCGCCGCGCCGGAAGAGCTGCGCGCCGAGGTGGCGCGCCGGGTGCGGGCGGCGCTCTCTCCGCCGGGCGGCGGGGGCGGCGGCCCGGGGTTCTTCCATCCCGACCGGTTCGGCTTCGGCACCCCCTTGTATCTGTCGGCGCTGCTGAGCGCCGTGATGGCGGTGCGCGGTGTGCGCAGCGTCGAGCCGCTGGTCTTCCAGCGGTTCGGGCGGCCACCTCGCGACGAGCTCCGGCACGGGGTGATCCGCCCGGCATCGGCCGAGGTGCTCGAACTGCGTGACGATCCCAGCTTCCCGGAGCACGGACGGCTCCGGCTCGATGTGCGAGGTGGGCGATGACCTGCACCTGCGGCTGCGGCGGAGCCGGAACGGACTGCGCGCAGGCATCGACGGACGCCTCGCCCGAACTCCCGGGCGCCCCCGACCGGTTCCGCTACGGCGCCATCCTGGAGCGGCTGCTCGACCGCATCTCCCGGGAGCGGGCCCTGGGCGCCCTCGGACGGTCCCTCGACGATCCCGCTGTCGCGCTGCTGGCCGCGTCGGCGGGTGCGCACCACGTCCTGGGCCGGACATTGCACCGGCTCGCCCTGGACTCCACACTCCCCCACACCGAGGACCGCGCGGCCCTGGTCCGGCTGACGGAGATGCTCGGCCATGTGCCGCGGCCGGCGATCGCCGCCGGGACTCTGCTGGCGTTCCGTGTCGCCGCGCTCCCGGGGACACCGGAGGCGGCTGCGGTCGCCGGGATGCCGGACGTGGTGACGGTCCCGCCGGGCATGAAGGTGGCGACGGTGCCCGAACAGGGCGGGCAGCCAGTGACCTTCGAGACGGACACGGGGGTCGAGGCGCGGGCCGAGTGGAACGTTCTGCGGCCGTTGCGGGCACTGGTTCTGCCGGAGGTCTCGGGCGCTACGACGAGCGTCGAGGTCGTGGGCCTGGGATCGGGGCCTCGCCTGGGCGACCGGGTCCTCGTCCACACCGGCAGAAGGGCCGCTGCCCCGTCCACTGCGTCCTGGCTGCTGGCCCGGGTGACGGCCGTGACCCTCCCGGCCGACGAGCCCGCCCGCACCGTGCTGACCATCGGTGCACAGGAACTGCTGGACGTGGCCGACCGTCTCACCGCGTCGGCCGGTCCGGGAAGCGTGATCCTGCTCGGGCAGCAGGCCCGGGCGTTCGGGGCGACAGCGCCGGACATCAGGTTCATGCCGGATGCGGTGCGCACGGAGCAGGGACAGCCGGTGCGGGCACCCGCCACCGGGTTGCCGACCCAGTGGAGGGACTTCCTCCTGGGGCCAAAGCCTGCCAAGTCGGATGGCGCCTGGTCCATTCACCTCGACGCACCCCACCCCGAGGCAGCGCCGGGCCGCGTCGTCGTACTGGAGGCGGGCGGGAAGACGGGGGCGGCACGCGTCGAGTCCGTCAGAGAAAGCGCACGGTCGGCATTCGGGCTGACGTCCCGTTGCAGCCTGATCGATCTCAAGGGCGCCGACACGGCCCAGCTGGGCAACCTCGTCACCACGTTCAACAGGAAGGTCCGCGAGACCACCCTCCACCTCGAGACCACCCGCGGCACGCTCCTCGCCCGCCCCCAGAACCGTCTCCTCCCGGTCACCGACCCCGGCCCGGACGGCAAGGCCGCCCCGCCGCAGCACCCCGACCTCGCCGCCGAGAACCTGCCTGACCGCCTCTACCTCGCCGGCCGCACGCTCCTGCCACCCGGCCGCCGGGTGATCCTCACCGGCAGGACGTCCGACGACGAGCCGCTGGCCGAGGCGGCGACGGTCCTGCGGGCCGAACTTGACGTCGATGCCACGCTCGTGGTGTTCGACCGGCCCCTCGCCAGCCGCTGGACGGGCGCCACGCTGACCCTCCTCGCCAACGTCGTCCCGGCCTCGCACGCGCAGACCCCGGCGTCCGGCGCCGAGACCCTGGGTTCCGGTGACCCGGCGGTCCCGCTGCCCCGTTTTCCCCTCCGGCAGGCGCCGCTCGCCCATCTGTCCGCGCCGGGTCCGCGCGGTTACGCCCCGGCGATCGAGGTCAGGGTCGGCGACCGCCGCTACGAGCGCACCGAGACGCTGTACGGCGAGGGACCGGACAGCCGCCGCTACCAGGTGGCCGAGCGCCCCGAGGGCGGTTCCGAGGTGCGGTTCGCCGGACGGCTGCCCAGCGGGGCCGGCAATGTCGTGGCCGCGTATCGCATCGGAGGCGGAACGGCAGGGAATCTGCCTGCCGATCGCCTGACGCAGATCCTGACACCGGTGCTCGGCCTGACGTCGGTGACCAACCCCCTCACCGCGGAGGGCGGCAGCGACGCCGAAGGCATCGAGGACATCCGAACCGGTGCGCCGAAGTCGATCAGGACGCTGGACCGGGTCGTCGCCCTCGCGGACTTCGAGGCGTTCGCCCAGGGATACCGGGGGATCGGCAAGGCCTCGGCCGTGGAGCTGCGTTCGGGTCTGCGGCGCATCGTCTGTCTGACCGTCGCCACCACCGCCTACGCCCCGCCGGAGGTGGGCTCGGACCTGGAGAAGGGGCTCCATGACGCGCTCGTCTCCGCTGTGCCGCCGGGCACGCATGTCCGGATCAGCGGATTCGTCGATCTGGCGATGACGGTGGGGCTGGCTCTGGCGTGCGATCCCGACCTGCGGCGGGCGGCCGTGGAGGCCGCGGTCCGGGACGCCCTCGTCCGCGACTTCGGCAAGCCCGCCCGGCCGTTCGGCACGGCCGTGCACCGGTCGCAGATCATCTCGACGGTGCAGAACGTCCGCGGTGTCACGGCCGTGAACCTCACCGAGTTCGCCGCGCCCGGCGTCACCCCGGACGTGCACGGACGGCTGCCCTGCCCCGGACCGGTCCTCATCACCGATCCGCACACCCGTCTGCCCCGGCTGGAGCCGGCCCGGTTGCTGTCCTTGGAGCCGGCGGACATCACGTTCTCGGAGCTGACCCCATGAGCGATACGCATACGACCGACAGGGGGCGCGAACTGCCGTCGACCCGCGTCGAGGCGGCCGCCGAGGCCCTGTACCGGCTGCTGCCCGCCCACATACGGCAGACGGACATGGCCGAGGGAGGCGCTCTGCGGGCCCTGTTCGGGGTGCTGGGCCTGGCCAGTGCCGAACTGGACGCCGAGATCCAGGACTGGCACGACGCGCTGTTCGTGGAAACGGCCGGGGAGGCCGGACTCGCCGCGATCGCCGCTCTCGTCGCCGCGCCCACACTCAAGCCCGTCCCCGGAGAGGCGGGCATCGGCCGTCGTGCCTTCGTGGCCAACACCATCCGCTACCGACGCGGCAAGGGGACGGCCCGGGTGCTGGAGGCGATGGCCGGGGACGCCACCGGCCTGGCCGCCGTCGCCGTCGAGTACTTCCAGCGGCTGGCCCGCACCGGGCACCTGCTGGACATCCGGCCGGACCGCCCGGCCACCGCCGATCTCACCCCCGGGGGCACCGCCGCCTCAGTGGGCGGCGCCTTCGACCGCCTCCCCCGCCTGCTCGACGTACGGCCCATTGACCCGACAGCCGCGGGCCGACCCGTCGGCCGACATGCCCCCACATCGGTCGGCATCCATCTGCTGCGGCCATTGGTGACACCGTTCCCCGCCCCCGCCGGGGATCTGGTCCCGTCGGCGAACCTGGCAGGTGTGCCCCGAGCCCGGCCCTGGCCGGTCGAAGGAAGCGAACATCCCGGCTACTTCCAGCTCGCCCAGCAACCAGGCGCGGTATTGCGCCTGTTCAACGCCGACCGCCGCGCCGACGCCTCCGGAACCCGTGTCCAACAGGTCGACCTTCCCGGCCGGTTGCTCCGCCTGCCCCTGCACCAGGAGACGGTCGAACTGCGCGCGGCCCACGTGGAGGGCCGGGCGCCCCGGTTGCCGGTGCGGCGCTGGTTCGACCGCACGGGAGCGCCGTTCACGGTCTTCCTCCGGCGCGAGGGCGAGAGCGAGTTCCGGCGTGTGCCGCCCGCGGAGATCAGGATCGCCGACCTGACGTCGCCGCCAGGGCCACCAGGGGCCCGGCCCGCCGCCGAGGTCACGCACGACTGGTACGAGCCGGGGACCGGCAGCGCCACGAAACGCACCGGGAAGCATCCCCTCTCCTGCGCGCTCGACCCCGTCACCGGCCGGATCGTCGTCGCACAGCCCGCCGGCCCGTCCGACGTCGCCGAGGTACGGGTCGCCTGTGCCACCGCCGCCGGTCAGGCCCTCGGTGCCGGCGCCCAGGACCGCAACACCCCGGAGGAGCCCTTCGACATCCGCGACACCGGCGGCGCCCAGGACCTGGTCTGGATCGTCGACCCCACCGCGGCCCCCGGCGGATCCGCCCAGTCCTCGGGCCGCCAGGTGCCCACCCTCGCCACCGCGCTGACCGAGGTGGCGGCGCAGGGCGCAGGCCGGCGCAGCCTCGTCGTCCTGGCCCGCTGCGACCTTGAGACGGCGCCGGCCGGGTCAACGACGATTGAGGTGACGGTGCCCGCCGCATCAGAGGTGTACGTCGTGGCCGCGCAGTGGCGGTCACCGCGCGCCGCGCCGGGCGCGGACGGCGACCCCGCCCTGCGCGGCTTCGTCGTACGCCGGGAGCGGCGCTGCACACTCGACACGCCCGTGCGTGTGCTGCGCGGGCCCGCAGCCGCCGGGGCACCGGCCGGCCGTCTCGTCCTCGACGGCCTCGAACTCACCCAGGGCCTGCGCCTGGAGGCGGATTCGGTGGCCGAACTCCATGTGCGGTACTCCACGGTGCGCAACCCGCGCGGTGTCGCGATCGGGTCGGACGGGACGCTGGTCGCGGCCCGCCTCAGGGTCGACCGTGCGATCTGCGGGCCGCTGCACCTCGGAGAGCGGGTGGGCGGGGATCTGACGATCGCGGACTCCGTGGTGGCGACGGACGGCGCCCAGGGGGACGCCTTACGCGCAACGGGTCTCGACGTCGCCCTGTGCAATGTCACCGTCCTCGGACCGTCGTCGATGCGCTCACTGTCCGCGACGAACGCCGTGTTCACCGAGCCCGTCCAGGTGACCCGCCGTCAAAGCGGATGTGTACGCCACAGTTTCGTCCCCGACGGCTCGGCGACACCGAGCACCTTCCGCTGCCAGCCCGCCCTCGCCCTCGCGACGGCCGAGGAGGAGGCGGGGCGCCCGCTGACGTCCGAGGAGAAGCGGGCGGTCCGGCTCGCGAACGAGCCCCTCTTCCTGGACATCCACCTCGACGAGCCGACGCTGGCGATGCTGCATCCACGCTGCCCGGACAGTGTGCGCTCGGGCGGCGAGGGCGATCTGGAGATGGGTGCCTTCGCCCGTGCGGCGTACGGGATCGCCGTAGCGAATGTGCGGGCCCTGTTCGAGGAGTACCTGCCGGTCGCACTGGAGGCCGGAGTCATCGACGACACACGCTCCGTCGCCGCCGCACCCCGAAGGAAGACACCATGACCAGCCGCAACGACGCCACCCGACTGACGATCCGGACGTGGGACCCGCGGCAGCCGCGTTCTGTCGTCGCCCGGCAGGGCCAGGTCCTGCTGGACGCGGATCTCGACGCACAGAGCCGGCATCTCCTGCACCGGGTGGAGACCGCGACCGACGACACCCTCGGCTCCGGCGGACGCCTCGTCGTAGCCGCCGGACACAGCGCTTTCCAGGTGACGGCGGCCGCCACCCCGGACGCCTGCGGCATCGGACCGGGCCATGGCTTCCTCGGTGGCTGGCTGGTGGAGAACGCCACGGACGACTGCCTGTTGTCGACACAGCCGCACCCACGCACCGAGACCACACCCACGGGCCAGGTGCTCCTCGTTCTCAAGGCACTGGTGCGGTACGTCGATCCCGTCGAGGAACCCGCCTTCGCCGACCCCGCTCTGGGCGACGCCCAGGCGGCCGGACGTGCCCTGATCGACTGGCAGGTGTTCCCGTTCGCCCCGACCGGAGGCTGGGGACCCGACTTCGGCTGTGCCACCGTGACCCAGCATCCGGAGTGGGTCAGGCTGACGCAGCCGTCCTCGGGCACTCTCACCGTGCTGCCCGACGAGGCACCGGGGACGAGCGACCCCTGCTCGCTCACTCCGCAGGGCGGTTTCTCCCGCCCCGAGAATCTGCTGTACCGCATCGAGGTGCACGGCGGCGTACCGCGCACAGACCACCCCGACGTGGACGGACCCCGGTTCCGCATGGACGGCCTCAAGGTCAAACTGTCGCGGCGCAACGCCTCCGTGCTGGCCACGATCACGGAGGCGAGCGGCACCGACGTGAGCGTCGAGCCCGCGGCGCTCGATCCGCTGAACTGGTTCGCCCCCGGAACGTACGCCGAGTTCGTTTCACCGCACGACGACGTGGACCCCCGAGACGCGGCCGACCCGGCCCAGGAGCGGCTGTTCCAGGTCGCGCGGGCCACCGACACCCTCATCACCCTGGAGGCCGCGGCCACGCACATGGCCGATCGTGTCAAGAAGAAGCCGGAGGGCTGGTTTCTGCGGCTCTGGGACGCCTTCCCCCTCCCCCAGGGAACCGGGGTGGCGACCGCGAAGGCGTCGACCGACCCTCGGCAGTCCGAGCCCATCGACCTCGGCGACGGTCTGAGCATCCGGCTCGGAGCGGGCACCGACGACGTGTTCCGCCGAGGCGACCACTGGACGTTCGCCGCCCGCGCCGACGGCTCGATCGACTGGCCCGAGGGCCAGGCGGAGCAACCGCACGGACCGGAGATCCGCTACGCACCCCTTGCCGTCCTCACCTCCGCGCCGAGTTCCGAGGACTGCCGCATCCCGGCCGCGTCCTTGACCGACCGCACGCTCCTGTACCGAGGCGGCGACGGCCAGCAGGTCGCGGTCCCGGCCGGCGGCGGCCATGAACTCCTGCCGGGCCGACTGCGGGTCGCGGTGATGCGCGGGCGTGCCCCTGTCTCGGGGGCGCGAGTGACGTGGAGCATGCCGGCCGGTGGCACCGCCAGTCTGATCAACGACACCGTGGTCGACGCGAACCACCAGGTCACGACCGTCACCGCGGACGGCCTGTGTGCGGTCGAGTGGAAGATCGACAGCACCGTGTCCGCGTCAACCCACCAGGTGCAGGCGGTTCTCGAACCGGCCGCGGGCGAAGTCGAGGGCCCGCCGCTGGTGTTCACGGCCGGTTTCCTCCCCGCCGGCGGAACGGTCGAACCTCCGTCGTTGTCGCTCGCCGCCATCCAGTTGAACGGGCCGAACGGCACGGTCGAGCTGGTGCGGGAGGATCACATCCTCAACGGGCTGGAAGTGCCGTACGACGCCTTCACCAAGGAGATCGTCCTCCGCGTGGACCCGCCGACCCCCAAGTGGCTGCTGGAGGCGAAATTCCTGGAGTTCGATCCGATCGTCGAGGTGGAACTCGACCTGCCGTATCCGATCACGGACCCCGACCGGATCTACTGGGCCCAGGCGACGGGCGGGCCGCCCGGCTCGCCCGCGGTGTTCTCCGCATTCGGCTTCCAGCGGGTACGCCTCGACGGCAAGGTGGAACTGGACCTCAGGCCGAGGACGAGGACGACCGTGGTGTGGAGACCGTCGGCCATGGCAAAGGCCTTCCTCGAGTCCGCGCCCCAGCACGGCTGGGGCAACACCATTGCCGACCAGAACCGGAAGGAGCTCGAGTCCGCCGGCTGGAAACCCGTCGACCTCCAGCGGATCCTGTGCCGGCTGCGTGTCCGGTCCGCCCATGTGTGGGCACGCGACCCACAGACCAAGCGCCAGGTGTACCTCAACGCCGAGCACCTGGGCGTGATCGGCCGGACGACCGGCCGGGAGCTGCTGGTCAAGGAACGTGATCCGCAGCGGGCGGCGGATCTCGACCTGTTCTTCTATCTGAGGTCGCCCTGAACACCCGTGGCCCGGCGGAGTCCGGTCGGTCACTGCTGCGCGCGAAGGCCCTGCCCCCGCCGTCTTCCGTTCGGCAGAGCGCCTCGTCTGGATCTGGCGCGAGGCGCGAATGTAGGTCGTGAGCGCGATGCGGGTCGCAGAGCGCCGGGTCAGCCAGCGCACGGTCAGCCGCTGCATGAACCTGGCATCCGGGGCGAGGACGCCGATCTGCCGCGGGAGTTGGGGCAGGGCACCGTCCTCGGGCACAGTCCGGGCAAGTCACCCCTAGCCGGTGCGCTCGTGGACGAGCGCGGGTTCGCACTGGCCGGCCCAGGCAGCGTCTGGGCCGGTGTGGCCTATGCGCAGCACGGGGGACTGTTCTCCGGCCACGGCCGCGGGTCGCCGACGAAGGGCGCAGAGGCTGCCGAAATGGCGTACGGGGCCGTCGCCGTCGGGGCGCGCGCGCCGGGGCGTGGGGCCGGGGCAGGTTCGGCACGGCGGCCAGTTCAGGCAGGTCGGGCAGAGCTCCTCGCCGGGGGCGGTGCCGGGCCTGCCGCAGCCGGTGCATTCGACGAGCGTCCGGTAGATGATCGTTTCTTCGACCGGGCGGTCGGCAGCGGATGGCGTTTGAGGCTGCACAGTCCACGCGAGAGCCTCCTGGCAGCCGGTGCTGTCGGTGGCGGTCGGGCCGCGCCGGCGTCCAGGGAATCAGCCCGCGTTGGCTGGCTCTTCGGTTCGTGCTCGGATGCCGGCGAGGCAGCAGGAGCCGACGCCGGTCTCGATGACGATGCCGTTGAAAGTGAGGCGGCAGAGTGCGGAACTGCTGCCGATGCCCAGCTCGCCCCGCGCCGTGCGGGCTGCGAGCCTGCCGGGCAGCAACCCCGGACAGGCTACGGCGAGCCCGAGCACACGGCGCTTCCGCTCCAGTTGTTCCAGGCTGGTACCGAGGGACATCGGGATCATCAACTGCCCGGCTGTATGGGAGAGGCGATGAGCACGACCGTGAACAAGGCCGTTTTCGGGTGTAGTTCGCTGCCGAGCAGGCGGTTTCGGGGCGGCCCGAAGGGGGTTGTGACGCGGGACGCGGCGCCGCACCGTGACGTGCCGGTGCGGCGCCGCGTCGTTCAGGCTGGTGGTGTGATGGGGCTGTGCGGCTTGGGGCTGGGGGCCAGGCCCCGTGGCCCTGGTGCGATCGCCGGCCGACCGGTGGCGCAGGCGTCTTCGGGCTGCTCGGGCGTCCCGGGCCCGGGCTACGCGTACAGCTGGATCACATCGGCTCGGTCATTGTTGTCCACTCCCACATTGGACTCGAAGTACCCTCCAGGCCCGCCGAAGATCCATACCAGTTCGGTGGTGCCGCCCTCGGTGACCCAGTCCTTGGCGACCATCCAGGCGCCTCCGGTCTGGTTGTTGAAGAAAGAGGTGATGTTGTCCCGCCAGCTGCCACCGCCCGGCATGGCGTAGTTACCCAGGTCGTAGGTGCCGTAGTAGTAGAAGTCCAGGCGATAGCCGTTGAACTTGTCGTGCTGCCACAGACAGGCGTAACCGGGCTGGCAGTCGCTCATACCGGCCGCCGCGCGGGGGGACGGCAGGACGGTCATTTCCACGCCCGGCTCCAGGCGCACCCGGTCCTTCCCCACCCGCTCGGCGCCCTCGTTGTGTCGGAGCAGGCCCGCGATCTGCCGCTCCATCCTGGCGTCCGCCGTCTGCGGGGACGAGGTCGTGGGTGCCGGCGCGGCGACCGACGGCGAGGCCAGTCCCGTGGTGAACACCGACGCGGCCACCAGTCCGAGTGCGAGCGAGGTGCAGCGCATCCTCAACGACTTTCGCGAGTTCAGTGGGTTCATGTGTCTCTCCCTTGGGTGGGCCCATGGGTGGAGCCGGAATCGTCGTTCCTGCGACACCCTCAGGGTCAGTGGCTTCCCTCGACCCGCACCACGTGTTTCGAGCACGCCGAAGACCACTGGTCAACTGGTCACTTGTGCGCTGATCACTCGATATGCGAGGCGATGGCGCCGAACTTCCTCAACTAGAAGCCCGGCCCGCCGCCGCAGCAGGCGACGGCCTCCGTCGGGCCGGAGCCCGCGAGGGGTGCGGGGAACCTGATCCAGCACTTGCGCTGGCGGTTGCCCCTTTACTAGAAGCTCCCCGTGCCACCGCAGCAGGCGACGGTGTGGGTCTGGTCGGCGCCGGCCGGCGGCACCACGGCTAGGACCGCCGCCACCGCCACCAACACGCCAAGAAGGGCCCTACGCATGGTTTTCTCCTTCATGTACTGCTGAACCGATCGAGTCCACAGCAGGCCCCTTACGCCCGGTCCGGCGGCACACCGCAGCAGGCGGCGCAGGGTCGTGCCGCGCTCAATGATCAGGAGCGATGCCGCGCCTCGATGGTCACGCACGCCTCTGTGAGCGGGCAAACATTTCGAACCTTTTCAAAGGACCGTGGCCGGAAGACTGCCGGGGAGCGCCTACTTCGGGTTTTGACCGCAGCAGGCGACGGTCTCCGTCGGGCCGGAGCCGGCGGGGAGTGCTCCCACGAGTACCGCGGCCAGTACCGCGAGCACCCCGAGTACGGCCTTCTTCACTTTCTCCTCCTGGTTGCCAGGTACCGGTGTGGCGTGAAGGTGTCATTGATTCGACACCGCCGCCCGGTCGGTGAGAGCCACAACTCCCGTGCATCCAGACCCCTGTCTCCGGGCCCGGACGCCTACGATGGTGCGGCCGCCGTTCCAGCCGGCCAGGTCGGAGCGACGCACGGTTTCCCGGGAGCGGGCGCATTCGACGGGCGTTGAATCCACAACCCGGTGTCCCGCCGCAGCCTTTGCCCTCAGTACCAGGCGGTCCAGGCCAGGTCATGGCCGTCGCAGGTGAGCACGGCCCTTGAGACACGGCCGTTGAGGTTGTTGCCCATTTGCGTGTAGGCGTAGTTGATGCCCGGGTCGACGGTCTCGGATACCCAGCCGTCGTTGCGGCCCACGCCGTCGTTGGAGCGCTGCAGCACGGCCGCGCAGTTCTCCCTGGAGTTCTCGATCCGGGCGAACGAGCCGCACTTGTCGGAGTAGAAGTACTTCAGGGCCATGTTCTGGGCGTACTGGGTGGATCCGACCTGCCGGAACGAGCCCGTGCAGTAGTTCGTGGTGGGGTACTGCCCTTCCATTCCGTAGGCCCCGTAATTGCCACCTGAGTACGCGGTGGCGTGGGCGGAGGTCGGCAGGAGCGCCATCACCGCGGCGGCGCTTCCGGCGGCCAGCAATGTCTTGAGCGATCGGCGGCTCATGAGCCTTCTTTCGTGTCTTGGCGAGTGGGGTGGGCATGCGGGGAGGCCGGCCGTCCGGCGGGCCTCGCTGCCGTCGAGAAACGTACGACCGGTCGCCCCGCCCGCGGCACCTGACGTGTGTCAGGGTCAGTCCCGCGACATCCATGTACGTCGTCCCGCTGCGGCGTCCGGGCGGTGAGCCGTCGCATGTGCGGGGGCGACTCCTATCGGGCAGGCCGCGGCGCGCGGCCCCGTGGCATCAGCAGGGCCTGACGTACCAGACGGGGGTCCAGTCATAGCTCGGGTTGCCGTAGGGGGCGCCCGGCGTGATGTCGATGACGGTGCGGTTCCTGTCCTTCATCAGGGCCCTGGTGTCGCGGGTCTGGAGGTTGTAGTAGGAACCGTCGCCGGTCCAGTCCTGCAGTGCGTAGTCCTGGCAGTAGTACAGGTCGAGTCGGTCACCGAGGCCCAGCACGTCGCGATACATGCAGAAGTACTCCTGCCGGCACTCCCACTGTGCCGCGGCACGGCTTGTGGTCGACGTGTTCAGGTCACGCACACGCTTCTCGCCGGGGACGGTGACGGTCAGCGTGGCGCCGTCGCCCAGGTCGATCTTGTTCGCCGCGATCTGCCGTCCGTCGTGGCGGGCAAGGTAGCGGTCCACCTTGGTCTGGAGAGCGTCGGCGTCCGCTCGGCTGAGGCCTGCGGCGCGGGCCTGTTGGGCGAAGGCCGCCGGGCTGTGCGTCGTGTCCGCGGACGCCGGTCCCGCTACGCCCACCGACAACACGGCCACGACTGCGGCCGCGAGGGATGCGAAGCGTTTTGTTTTGGACATGACATTCCTTTCCCGAGGGATCAGGAGGCAATGAGAACTGGCCCGGACTCCGGCGCAGCCCCGGATGGTGCGGTCGTGATCCGCAAGGGCACGACAGGGCCGTGCGGCGTGAGAGGAGCACTGCGGCGTTGAAGGGAACGTACTCGACCTGCAGCGCCACGCCATCCTGACAAATGTCAGGGGCTCGTCCGCCCCGGGCCGGACGCCCACCGCAGCGCTCTCGGGATCCGGAGCTCAGATGCTCGTGCACCGTCCTCCAGCCGCCGTCCCGTCGCACCATGACGTTGCCGCCCCCCCTGGCCGGAGCGGGGTTCACCGTCGAGGACGTCAGTCCAGGCACACCGATGACGGCACAAAGCGATCTCGGCGGTGAGCACAACCCACTCCATGTCCCGGACCCCGTACACCTCGTCGATGATGTTCGCGAACGTCCTCTCGATCGCGGACCGGACCTCGTCAATGCCCTGATGTGAGCCGTCCGAGAACCAGTACGGGGCATCCTCGGCGATGAACGGGATGACCTCGCTCGATGTCATGGCTGGTTCGACCAGGTCAGTCCCGCAATCGATGAGCGGATGACGTCCAAGCGGAACGCGATTGCCCTCTTTCGCCGGTCTTGCCCGATCTGCTTGAGCGGGCGCGGGGGTAACAGGCAGCATTCCTGAGTGGAGTTCACGATCCAGGTCATGGCCGACACCCCGCAAACCGAAGCCCAGTCCCTGAGCTATCTGATGCGCAGGGACGGCCGGCTGCGGTCCACCGAGATAAGAGCAGCGGATTCAAGGTCGAGTCCGGACGAGATGAGCGCGCTGGGCGACGTGCTGCTGATCTCTTTCGGCGCCGGTGGCATCGGCATCGCCGTCGTCGAGCATGCCTTGGGCTGGCTCCAGTCCCGCAAACCGACCACGACGCTGGTCTTCCGCGTCGGTGGCATCGAGGTCGAGGCGACTGTGCGTTCGGTGCAGGACGCCACGGAACTGGCACAGCTGATCAACACGTTACGCACCGCACTGGGGGAGATCGCGAGTGATGAGGCTTCCTGACCCTGCGCTCTCGCGCGCCGTGCTCGTCGGGACGACGACTTACACCGAGCTCACCAACCTTCCCTCAGTCGCGAACAATCTCGCCGATCTGAAGGATGCACTCACCGCACCCGACCTCTGGGGCCTGCCGGAAGAGCACTGCACGGTCCTTCAGGACACCGACGAACCCGGTCGCATCCACTGGGCCTTGCACCGCGCGGCCCAGGAGGCTCAGGACCTGCTGCTGTTCTACTACGCGGGCCACGGCCTCTTTCATGACAACCAGCTGGCCTTGTGCTTGCCCTCAACCACCTTGGACAACGCCTACTTCGCCGCCGTGCGCTACGAGACCATCCGCAGAGCCGTCAACGAACGGCGGGCTCTGCATGCGGTCACTGTCCTGGACTGCTGCTACAGCGGACTGGCCCACACGCAAAGCGATGTGGCGTCCGCACTGGTCCCGATGCTGGACGAGACGAAGGGCTTCACCCTCACTTCCTCCGACAGCAACACCGTCTCGCTGGCGCCGGCCGATCGCCGCAACACCGCCTTCACCGAGGAATTGCTGCAGGCGATCACTCTGGGCGTGGCCTCGTCCTCGGAGCTCCTGTCGACGAGGGAAATTTCCGAGGCAGTCCGCGATGGGCTTCGGGCTCGCGGAATGCCCCCGCCGACCACCGGCCACGTCAACAGCGGGGACCAACTCCCTCTCGTGCGCAACCGCGCCTGGAGACCCGCGCGCACGTCCGCTGCATCACCCGATCCGCGCCTCGATCTGGACAGCTTGCCGCCAGGTGAACGTCTGCGCCCGCTGGCGGACGCAGTGCGCCAACTGGTCAGCGCGGCACCGCCGTTCGAACCGCTCCTCCAGGCCCTCGCCCTCGCACCCGAGTCAGGTGTCGCGACGACCGACCGGGTGCTGGCCGTCATGGGCGGGGCGATTGCGGGCACCACACCCGCCGACCAGCACACCGTCTCGGAGTTCCTCACCCTCGCCGCGCCTCTGCTGGAGGAGGCTGACCGTTTCGGACAGCCTCATCTGCGTCTGCGCCACCCCGAGACACGGCGGCTTACCGGGATCGACACGACCTCCGCCGCGCGCCTGCACCTGCGCGTCGTCGACGCCCTTGTCGACCTCGCGGAGAAATCGTCCGGGGCAGCCCTCAACCCGTATGTGGCACGCGAGTTGGGTCACCACTGCCTGCTCGCCGGAGCACGGGCCTGGCAACGCCTGGCCGACCACGAGGACCTGCTGGACCGCCTCGAACCGGTCACCACAGGCCAGTACGCCTGGCAGGCCCTCAGCTTCACGGGCCAACGACTGCCCGCCGAGATCCTCGGCCTACTCGGAGCCGCTCACATCGACTGCCCTCCGGCCGACCGCCAGGTGCCTCGCCGGATGGCCATGGCCCGGCACAACGGAACCCGGACCTTTCCCACCGTCCCCTTCGGCGACAGGTGGCAGGTGTCTATGGCACGACTCACCGCCGAACCCGTGGAACTCGACATCCTTTCTGGTAAGGACTTGCACTGCGTCGCCGTCCTGCGCCGCGACAACACCAGTGCCCTAGTGGCCACGGCGGGAACCGACGGAGACATCCACCTCTTCGACCCCTTCTCCGCCGTCGTTCACCCCCAGGTCATGCGCGGCCACGAACGGCTGGTCACCTCCCTCTGCCCCGTTCGAACCGACCAGGGTCTACGAGCGGCGTCGTCGAGCTTCGACGGAACGATCCGGCTGTGGGACCTGGACACCGGCACCCAGGTCGGAGACCCACTGCGGGGCCACACCAGCGAGGTGCTCGCTGTCTACGCACTGCCCGCGCGTCCCGGGTTGGACCGGCTGTGCTCTGTTGGGGCCGACGGGACCATCCGCTTCTGGGATCCGGGCACCTGGACCGAGTCGCAACCGCCGTTCACGCTGTGGACGAGCCCCGACGCTGTCTGCTCTCTCGCGATGCCCGACGGCCAAGTCCTTTTCGCCATCGGTGATATGGAGGGCGAACTGCGGCTGTGGGACACCGCCACCGGCCGCTACACGGCGCGACTCGTCGGACACACCGATGAAATCCGGTCACTGGCCGCGGTACCCACCCCCAACGGCCGCCCACTGCTCGTCTCCGCCTCCGACGACGCGACCGTGCGATGCTGGGATCCCGTCACCGGCCGACCGGCGAGCCGCACACTGGAGCCCGACGAATTCCTCAACGGGCTGTGCCCGATGCCCTCCTCCGCCGACCGTGTGCTCATGGCCGGGTGCAGGGTGCCGGGCTCGCTGTATCTCTTCGACATGTCCAACCGCGGCCTGCTGCGCACTCTCAGCACCGGACCGGGTGATGTGGACGCGGCGAACGCCATATGCGTGACCGACCCGGGCGGAGCGACGCTGCTGGTCGTCGTCGGCGAAGGCGGCGTCCGCCTGATCCGCGATCCCCTGGCCGACCAGCACGGCAACAGCCGTACGCGCGACGTCGACGCCACCTGCGCCGTCGCGCTGCCCACCACCTCCGGGCCGCCCCTGCTGGCCACCGCCAACCTGGGTGGAACGGTGCGCCTGTGGGACAACCTGACGGGCAACTCCATCGGCCCCGAACTCGCCTGGGAGTTCAAAGGGCACGCAGAACACCTGCGCATCCACCAGCAGGCTGAGGGACCCCTGTTGCTGGCCGTCGGCCACCGCGCGGGCGTCGTCCGGTTCTGGGACGCCGCCGAATGCGAGCCGCTCGGACAGTACGCAGAGATCCCTGGCGACGACGTGCTGTGGGGCATGTGCTTCATCACCGACGCCCAGGGCCGTATCCGCCTGGCCACCAGCGACAGTTCCGGCCACATCCGGCTGTGGAACGCCCCGGAGGGAACGCCGGGAGGGCCTGTCATCAAGGCGCACCGGCAACCGGTGGACGCAGTGTGCTCCTGGACCGGCCCCCACTCCGCGCCCCGGCTTCTCAGCAGCACCCGCGAAGGCTCTCTGATGGTGTGGGACCCGGACACCGGCACTCGCCTGGCCACACAACACACCGGTGAGGAGGTGTCAGACCTGGCAGCGTTCCGACTCGCCGACGGTCGGGAAGTGGTGGCCGTACTCAGCGAAAGCGGCGGGAGCCTCCAGGTGTGGGACCCGGCCACCGCCAGACGGATCGGCCCCATGGCAGCAGGGGGTTTCACGCGGCCGGTGTGCCCGCTCAAGTCCGCGGACGGCCGGACGCTCCTCGCGGTCCACGGCAAAGCGGGCCTCCATCTCTTCGACACACAGACCATGACTCCGGTACGCCCGCCGCTCGACCTTCCCTTCAACGTCTGGAGCACGGCCCCAGTCGGTGACCACATAGCAGTGGTCGGCCAGACCGGCATCGTGCTGCTCTTGCCTCCCATCTGACGAGGCGTGCTCGGCCGATTCCGGGCGCACGATGACCACCGGCCACATGAATCCAGCGCAGCGGGACATCGGCCAGCCGTTCCTGGCGGTCCAGGGCTTGGGACTTCGGCCGCTCGGACGACATCGACAGGACCAACCCATGCAATACGCACGGCCGTTAGGGCTGGGTCGGCTGCCCGAGCACAGCGGCGCACACCATCCCAGCCGTCGATGCGGTCACCATCCTGCTGACTCAGGTGGCAGCGATGGGTCCCGTGCCGACACCGGTGATCAGGGTGTTCTGGCAGTACGCGGCGTACGCATGACGCATTCCCTGCACAGAATTTGGCGGCTACCGGCGGTTCCGGGCACGGAGATGGGCATCCGGCTCAGCAACTGGTGCATGACTGCCACCGTCGCAAGAAGGCTGCGCAGGTCGGCCGAGTCTCAAGGGTCGAGGCAGGGGCCTCTGCTGTGTCGCCGCTTGCCTCCCAGACTCCGCTCGGCCTGCCGGGCCCGCGCCGGCCAGCCGGACGCCGAAGGAGCCACCGGTGGCCCCCGCACCGAGGAACAGGATGCGTGTCATGTCTGGTGTCCTTCGCTGTGTTGCCGGGGCGAGGGCTCCAGCAGTTGTGAGGGCGGGTGTTTCAGCGCGGTTGCGCGGGGCCGGCCGCCCAGTTTCGGGTGGCGCGCGTGCGGTGCTCCGAGGGCACGGAGGCCAGCAGGAGCGCCAGGGAGGTGTAGTCGTCGGCAGGGACGTAGCGGGCGCCGCGGACCCGGACCGTCTGCTCGTCGACCGTCTCGTAGGTGGCGTTGGTCGTGTCCAGGACGCCGGAGGGTTCGGCGATGTGGAACGGGTCGGCGTTCTCGTACAGGGTGTGCGCGGCGATGGAGCGCGGGGTGAGGCGGCTGCCGGTGGCGAGGGTGGTGACGTCGAAGTGGTCCTCGCGCAGGGTGACGAGCGGGCCGTTGGCGGACGGCGGGATGGCCGCACGCTGCGCCGCACTCGATGGTCTTGGACATGTGCCAGGTCAGGGCACTCGCCAGCCGGTCACTGGGCCCGCGAAGCACGGTCGGCCTGTGTGGTCTCACAGAGTGCGCCCCCGACAACGGTCCACCCCGTGCGTAACTACGGGCAACTGGCTCTGCCTCCGATCGAGTTCGCGCCGCGACCTGCTCTTCCGGGGGCGGCCACGGGGGCTCGGCCAGGCCCCCTTCGTCGACGGGTGGGCGGTGGCCATTCCCGGCATGCCGGCCCTGAACCGCCACCTGAAGGCGAACCCTCTACGTGAGGGCGTCCATGACCCTCGAGCCGGAATTTCCCGCGCGGACGTCACTGCCGCAGCAGTCCCACGGAGCCCGTGGCCATGACCTCGCCGACGACGTGCACGGCGAAGCGGGCCCCGCTGTGGTCCCGCGCCACCTCGACGACGGCACCCGCGCTCGGGACGGGTGCCCGGAGGGCGACCTGCAGGCCCACCACCGCGCGGCCTGTCAGGCCCGAGGACAGCAGCACCGCCTGGCGTCCCGCCTCCAGGACGGCGGGCGCCGGCAGCCGGCTGGGCCCGCCGGGCAGGAGAACGGGGTGAGCCGCATCGCGCGGGAGGATCTCCAGTCGCCCCTGCGGCCCCCTGGCCAGCAGAACGTCCGGGTCAGCGGCCGCGCCCACCGCCGCCGCGACGGGATGCAGCAGCCCTGGCCGCGGCACGGCGACAGTCGCCTCGCCCGGCCTCTCCTCCAGCGCGGCGAAGGTCATGGTGCAGGTCGCGAACGGCTGCCCCCGGTGCAGAAACTCGGCCGTGACACGGAACGAGACCACCGCCCCGCCCTCCCCCCGCACGACATCGCTCAGCACGACCCGGACCGGGACATGGGTGGCGCTGCCGCCCTCCACCGGCTGCCCGGCCGGGGACAGCCCCAGGTTCACCGAGGTCATCTCCAACGCCTTGTCCCCGGCGAGGAGCAGGTGCCGGTACTGGACGGCCACTGCGAGTTGTCGGGTGGACTCGACGGCGATCAAGGGGTGATGCACCACGGCGGTGTCGCGTTCGTTCAGAGGATGTGTACGGGGCCACTGGCACAGCCCTTCGAAGAACCGGTCCCCGAGCCGGCTCAGTGACACCACCAGCAAGGACGCCATGGTCTCCAGGCCCAGGCCGTCCCAGGTCAGCGGGCCGTCCGTACCCTCCCTTTCCGGTGCCGGTACGACACGGGAAAGCGTGCCGAAAGACTCCTCGGAAAGGGCCACTTCCCGCACTGCGCCGTCAAGCACGGAACCTCCTCGATACGGGGAGCGGCCGCCCGCACTGTCGAGCGGACCATGCAGACAATTCGGGCCGGCACCCCCTGCCGGATGCACCGCCACCCGGGGCTGTCACACGCTCCGGCCCCCGTCACGCAGGAGACGCCTGGACGACGAGCAACGCCACCACACTCCCGGGCCCCCGCCGCAGTCGTCGTCGTCACACCCGCTTGCCCGTAGGCGCCCCGACAGCGTGAACCCCACGGCGTCTGCTGTGACCGACTGCGAATCGGTCACAGCCACACTCGGCTCCGCGTCGCAGCCCAGCTTCTCGCGGAGCCGGTCAAGGCACTCCTTGACCGGCAAGTGGCAGGCACCCCGAGGCCTGGCAGACGCTGCTCACCGTCCGGGACGCTCTCGCGGCACTGACAGTCCGCTCCACTTCGAGGCCACGGCCGCACTTGCTGCCCTCAACACCCGAGACGGCGCCTCCGCCACCGGCTGAGCCCGAAGGGTCATGAGCCGGGGGCCCGCGGAACCCGTGCAGGCGAGGGACCGTGCGCCCTACGACCCGGCGTCGGGCAGCGGGCCCGGGAGTGCCGCGGTCGGGGAGGTCGTCGCAGCCGCTGCCCGGCGCCGGGCCAGCGACTCCCGGGCGGCCTGGCGCGGGTGGCGGCGGCGCCAGTACGGGTTGTCGTGGGACAGCTTGCTGCTGACCCGGCCGTACATGCCGAAGGTCAGGATCACCAGGCCCATGATGAAGCTGAACATGACGTTGGTCATGCCGAAGTCCAGGAAGTTCGCGGACTTGTCGAGGACGAAGATGTGCCAGAAGCCGCTGAGCAGGAACAGCGTTCCGACCGTCATGTTCAGGGTGGAGGCGAAGTTCCCGCCGACCACGCCGCCGGCGATCAGCGCCAGCCCGACGACGACGGAGACCAGGCTCAAGGCCCCGTTGGTCGTCATACCGGCGACGGTGTCGCCGTCGGTGTTGAAGGGGCTGAGCTGGTCGGCGAAGCCGAGGATGCCGAAGATCAGCAGGACCACGCCGCAGAAGGCGGCACCGTACCGGTAGACGGTGCCGAGCTGATGGTCGACGGGCAGTTCGTCACGCAGGTTCATGGAGAGCGACCCTTCGCGAGATGGGCGTTTTACCCCTCTTTCTCCGATTGAGGCCTCCTTGGTTGCACCGGGCGTCGCTCAGCCGGGGAAGCGGCCTGTCGAGCGCAGCTGCCAGCGGCGTTCGGCGTAGGCGAGGTCGTCGCGCCACAGGCGCCCGGCGGCGGTCCGCATCAGGGGCCGCAGCAGCGGCGTCATCCTGCGGGCCACGGAGAAACCGGGCCGGTCGGATGCGGCGACGACCGCTTCGATGACGGCTGTCCGGGGCCTGCCGTGCTCGTCGGGGCCGAGCGGTGTCGCGTGGGTCTCGACCACGGAACCAGCGCCCTCGCCCCGGGTGATGCGCATCAGGACGGTACGGGGCTCGGGTGCGGTGAACACCGCGCGCACCGGCACGACGAGTCGCCCGGCGACCTTGAAGGACACGTCCACGGTGAACGCGTCCTCGTCCACCGGCTCGCCCTCGTGCGCAGCGCCGCCCTCGTCGTGCTTCACCCGCTCGTCCTCCACGGCGGCCGTGTCGACGACGGCCAGGTCGACGAAGGAGTACGGATGGAACCAGGCCCCGTGCCACGGGTCGAGCCGGTTGGCGACCACGTCCTCGGGTTCGCAGGTTCCGACGCCGATGTACACCGCGGACAGCGCCCGCGTCGGAGCGGGTCGGACGGGCACCACGGGAGCCTCCAGAGGAGTCTCCCCGCCCACGGCGTCCAGGCGTACCCAGACCAGCACCCCGTCGTCGTGCACGGGCAGCGGTTCCCAGCCCGCGAAGGCGGTTCCCCGCAGGCTCAGACCGTGCCAGTGGCACACGAGGGTGCCGCAGCGCACCGGGCTGTCCCGCAGGGGTGCGCCCAGATGAGGGCAGACACCGGGTCCCGCGACCAGCTGGCCCGCGGCATCCCGCCAGACGACCAGCTCCTGTCCGGCGACCGTCCGTGCCAACGGCCGGTCGTCCCGTACGTCCTGGGACGCGCCCACGACGAACCAGTTGCCGGACGGCCGCGCCTGCGCACGTTTCAGCGCACGGGCGATCACCGCCGGCCGTGCCTCGCGCCAGGTCGGCTGCTGCCGCTCCCAGGCCACGGCGTTCCGGCGCAGCGACAGCGGGTACCGCCCTCGGCGGACGGGCCGGTCGGGGCTCACATGGCCTCCTGGTGGAGGGAGTCGGCGGCCGAACCGGACGAGGCTCGCCCCTGGACGGTGGACACCGGTGGGACGGCCGGCAGGGGCGGGACGAGTGCCAGGTGGCCTTCGGGGCGCCGCCGCCGCGCGCTGATCCGGGCGGCCACCAGCCGTGCCGCCCCGTCGACGGCCACCGCGGCACGCCGTCGCCGGGGCACCGCGGACCTGCGGTGCAGCACCGTGTAGCCGTCGTCGGCGATGGCGTCCAGGATGCCGCCGTACAGGACGAAAGCCGTGCGGATGCAGGGGCGGGCGACCGGGTCGAGCAGGGCCAGGCCCGGTGCCGCGTCGCGGTAGACACGACGTGTGAGGTCCTCGGCGGCCCGGAACGCCTCGGTGATGCGCGGGTCACGGCCCCCCGTCGCGCGGCTCCAGGACAGCAGGTCCCGGTCGACGCCGTGGGCGCGTAGCAGGTCGGCGGGAAGGTAGACGCGGCCACGGTCGAGGTCCTCACCCACGTCACGCAGGAAGTTGGTCAGCTGGAAGGCGACGCCCAGGGCGGCGGCGTAGGGGGCGGCCTCCTCGCGTGGCACGACGGTGCCCAGGACGGGGAGCATCTGCAGCCCGATCACGGCCGCGGAACCGTGCATGTAGGCCCGCAGGTCGTCATAGGTGGGGTAGTCGGTCACGTCCAGGTCGCTGCGCATCGAAGCCATGAAGTCGCTGAAGTGGCGGTGGTCGATCTCGTAGCGCCGGGCGGTGTCGGCGAGGGCCCTGACCACGGGCTCCGGGCTGTCGCCGTCCTGGAGGCCCTGTTCCATGCGGTGGTGCAGGCGGGCCAGTTCGGTCGCGCGGCGGTGGGGCGGGACGGCGGGGTCGAGGGAGTCAACGATGTCGTCCGCCCACCGGGCGAAGCCGTACAGGGCGTGGACGGCCGGGCGGCGTTCGACGGGCAGCAACCGGGTGGCGAGGAAGTAGGTGCGGCCGTGCTGGGCGTTGAGCTGACGGCACTGGGTGTAGGCCTCGCGCAGCACCGGGTCGGTGATGCCCGCCGCGTCGAGTTCACGGCCGGTCATGTGGTGGTTCCCTTCGAGATGGCCGATGGAGCCGGAGGGGCCGCGGGGACGGCGGTCGCCGTGGCCGGTGTGCCGGCCGCCGGGCCCCCGCGTGCGCGTCCTGGTACGGAAGCGGTGTGCCGGCCCGTGATCCGGGCCGCGGCGAGCTTGCCGGAGAGCAGCACGGTGGGCACGCCGACGCCCGGCGTCGTGCCGCAGCCGGCGAGGACGGCGTTGACGGTGCCCCGCACGAGGTTGCGCGGCCGGAACGGGCCGGTCTGAGGGAAAGTGTGGGCCGCGGAGAACGGAGTTCCCGCCGCGTGCCCCTGCGCCTGCCAGTCGGCCGGGGTGACGAGGGTCTCGTCCTGCACGGCCTCGGCGATGCCTGCGAAGCCGCGCCGTTCCAGCTCCCGCAGCACGCTGTCGCGATAGCGCGGCCCGAGTTCGGCCCAGGTGGCGGCATCGGGCCCGAGGGCGGTGTTCGGGCACGGGGCGAGGATGTAGTGCAGGTGGCGGCCGGGCGGGGCGAGCGAGGGGTCAGTGGCGGTGGGACGGGTGATGAGCAGGGACGGGTCGCTCATCAGCTGCCCGGTACGGGTCAGTTCGTCGAACGTGCTGCGCCACTGCGCCCCGAACGACAGCGTGTGGTGGGCCAGTTCCGGCCAGGTCCGGTCGGTGCCCGCGTGCAGGACCACGGCCGACGGGGCATACCTGAGCCGGGTCGGGCGGCGCGGGGTGTGACCGAGGAGGCCGTAGGTGACCGGCAGGTCCGGGGTGAGGACCACGGCGTCGCAGGCGATCCGCTCCTGGTCCGTCACTACGGCCGTCACCCGCTCACCCGAGCGCTCCAGTCGGGTCACCTGCTGACCGAAGCGGAGATCGGCGCCCGCCTCGGCGGCGGCGTCCGCCATGGCCTGCGGCAGCGCGTGCATGCCGCCGCGCGGGAAGTACACACCGGCGACCGTGTCCATGTAGGCGATCACGGCGTACGCGGCGAGGGCCCGCTCCGGGGGGACACCGGCGTACAAAGCCTGGAAGGAGAACACCCGGCGCACCCGCTCGTCACGCAGGTACCGGCCGATCCTGGCGTCCAGCCGCCCGAACCCGCCGAGTGCGGCGAGGCGCGCCAGGTCCGGGGTGAGCAGCGAGAAGGGCGAGTCGAAGTTGGCGTCGATGAAGTGCCGCATCTGGGTTCGGTACAGGTCGGTCAGCCAGGTCCTCAGCCGCCGGTAGCCCGCGGCCTCCTGGGGCCCGGCGAACCGTTCCAGCTCCGCAGCCATGGCGTCCGCGCCGGTGTGCACGTCGAGGCTGGAGCCGTCCGCGAAGAGCGCGCGGTATGCCGGGTGCAGGGGGATGAGGTCGACGCGAGCGCGCAGACTGTCGCCGATGGCGGCGAACGCCTCGTCCGCGAGGTCCGGCATGGTGAGCACGGTGGGGCCGGTGTCGATGCGGTATCCGTGACGGTCGAGTCGACCGGCCCGGCCGCCGGGCAGCAGATCGCGCTCCACCAGCGTCACCCGCCGGCCCGCACCGAGCAGATGCAGCGCGGCGGACAGGCCGGACAGGCCGGCGCCGACCACCACCACGTGATCGGTGCGCCCAGGAATGGTCGTGGTCATCGTGTCGCCCCTTCGACGGCGGCGCTGAGCACCAGGGAGACGGGCAGGCCGTCGTCGGCTGCGGCGTGGTCCGGTTCGGGCGGGACAGCGGAGGCAGTACCGGCCGCGGCTACGAGCAGCTCCCGCAGCGGCAGCCGGCCTTCCGGCTCCAGCGGGACCGATTCCAGATAGCGGGTGGCGTGACCGGCCAGCCGCTCGATCCTCGCCTCGACGACGTCCCGCGCACCGGTGGCGACCAGCACGTCGCGGACCTCGGCGAGACGGCTCTCGGACAGGTCGGCGCGGCCGAGCGACCGCCGCAGGACGGTCAGGGCGTGCCGGTCGCCCGCCGCCTCCGCCCGCGCATGCGCCACGGCCACGAGATACGTCGGCTTGCCCGCCCGGATGTCGCCTCCGACGGGCTTGCCAGTGTGCCGGGGGTCCCCGAAGAGGTCGATGAGGTCGTCGCGGAGCTGGAAGGCGATCCCGACGCAGCGGCCCGCCGAGCACAGAGCCTGCGTGCGCGCGGCGTCCGCGCCCGCCAGGGCCGCGCCGAGTGCCAGCGGGCGTTCCACCGAGTACAGAGCGCTCTTGAGGCAGGCGGCGCGGATCGCGCGGGTCATGGACCGCAAGGAGGTCGCCTGCCCCTGGATGTCGAGATACTGCCCGGCCACCATCTCGGTGCGCATGGCGCTCCACAGATCACGCACGGCACGGACCCGGGACCGGGGCGCGTCGAGGTCCGCGACGATGTCGTCCGCCCAGGCCAGGGCGAGGTCCCCGGCGAGGATCGCCGCGGACTCGCCGAACCCCAGACCGGCGTCGGCGGGCACGCGGTCGGCGTACTGGGCGGCGAGGTCCGCGTGAAGCGCCGGCCTGCCGCGGCGCACGGCGGAGCCGTCCATGACGTCGTCGTGCACGAGGGCGCAGGTCTGGATGAGTTCCAGCGCGGCCCCCACCCGCAGGGCCGCCTCGGCCTCGGCGGGTCCTCCCCCGCAGGCGCGCAGCGCCCACCACACGAACCGGGACCGTGTGCGCTTGCCGCCCTCCAGGGTGAAGCGCATGACGCGCACGGCGATGTCGCGGCCGAAGTCCGGGTCCAGAGCCATGGCGCGCTCCGCGTGGTCCGCCAGCACGCTCTCCAGCACCCGTCCCACGGCCGCGGGCACGTCGCGGTCCACGACCCGCAGCCCCCCGTCGTCCGACGGGAATCGCAGGGGAACGCGGCCATGGCCGGCTGCCGTCGCGGCCACGGGGTGATCCTTCGCCTCGTTGCGGCGCATCCCGGTTCCTCTCCTGTTGCTCGCGCATCCTCCTGACGGAAGTCCTTCCGCGCGGGACGCCCGCGCGGATGCGCCCGGGACGACAAGAAGCGATCTTTCGTGGCGTCCGATGTCCACGAGTGCAGCCCGATACCGGCACCACCGCACGTCGCCCGCGCCGCGCCCTGCGCCAAATGGCCGTCCGGCTCCGCCTGCATCCGCCGTGGCCGGTCGGAGGGAAGAAGTCCGTCGGGTCACTGGCCGGACCACCCCGCGAGGAGCCGGGGTGCGCACAGGGAGGGAGAACGCACGTGTGGGAGGCCGAGGTGGCCATCGTGGGCGCGGGAGCCGCAGGACTGTCCCTGACCCACCGTCTCGCCCGACCCGCTCCCGGTGCCCGCCGGGTCACCACCGTCCTGCTGGACGCCCCGCCGGGCCCGCTCCGCCCACCCGAACGCACCTGGTGCTTCTGGGAGAAGGGCTCCGGCCACTATGACGCCGCGCTGACCGCGTCCTGGCGGCGGCTGCGCGTCCACAGTCCCGATGGGCGCCCGATGGACCGCTCCATCTCCCCCCTCGCGTACAAGATGATCCGCTCCGCCGACTTCGAACGCCTGGTCGCACGGGAGGTGGCGGAGAGCCCGGACGTGCGCCGGCTGGAAGCCGTCGTGGAGTCGGTGGACCCCGTCGCCGAGGGAGCCGTGATCCGTGCGCGGGACGAACGGGGGCGCCCCGTCACCGTGCGGGCCCGCTGGGTCTTCGACTCCCGGCCGCTGGGCAGCCTTCCCGCGGCGCGGACCACTCTGCTCCAGCACTTCCACGGCTGGTTCGTCCGCACCGAGCGGCCGGTGTTCGACCCGGGCGCAGTGGAGTTCATGGACTTCCGGGTGCCCCAGCCGCCCCGCGGCCTCGCGTTCGGCTATGTGCTGCCCACCGGCCGGCGCGAGGCACTGGTGGAGTACACGCGCTTCTCCGGCTCCGTGCTGTCCCTGCCCGCGTACGAGGAGGCGTTGCGGCACTACACCGCGGACCTGCTGCGTCTGGGGGACTTCGAGGTCGTGTCGACCGAGACCGGCGTCATCCCGATGACCGACGCGCGTTTCGCCCGCCGCTCGGCACCCTCGGTCTTCCGGATCGGAGCAGCGGGCGGCGCCACCCGGCCCGCGACCGGCTACGCCTTCTCCGCCGTCCAACGACAGACGACGGCGATCGCGCGGGCCCTGCACGCGCGGCGCACCCCGGAGCCTCCGCCCGCCCACTCGGCCCGCTCACGCGCCATGGACGCGGTCCTGCTCCGGGCGCTGGACAGCGGACGGGTCGACGGGGCGGAGTTCTTCACCCGCCTCTTCTCCCGGGTGCCGACGGTTCGGCTGCTGCGCTTCCTCGACGGCCGGACCCGGCTCGGCGAAGACCTCGGCCTGGGCTTGCGCACGCCCGTGCTGCCGATGCTCCACTCCGCCGCGGAGCTGCTCTGGTTGCCCCGCACCCCCTTTCCCCACCCGTGATCCCGGCACGAAGGAGTCCCGTGCAACCCGACCGAGGTGACCATATGACCCTGCTGCGCGACGAGGATCTGGCCGTGGCCTTCGACCACGCCTCCCGCAGTTACGACGCGCTGGTGGCCGCCAACCCCGGCTACCACGCCCACCTGCGCCGCTCCGCGCGCCGCCTCGGCCTCTCCGACCGGACCGAGGGGCTGCGCGTCCTGGACCTCGGCTGCGGCACCGGCGCCTCGACAGCCGCGCTCGCCGAGGCGCTGCCCGGCGCGGAGATCGTCGCGGTGGACGCATCCGCGGGGATGCTGGAGCGGGCGGCGGCCAAACGATGGCCGCAGGGGGTGACCTTCGTGCAGTCCTCCGCGGAGCGGCTGGCGCAGGCCGGTGTGCGCGGGCCGTTCGACGCGGTCTTCGCCGCCTATCTCTTCCGCAACGTCGCCGACCCGGATGCCGTGCTGGGAGCGGTGCGCGCCGCACTGGTCCCCGGGGGCCGACTGGCCGTGCACGAGTACACGCTCAGCGGACGGGCCGTCGACCGCGCGGTGTGGACGGGCGTGTGCCGGGGCTTCGTCCTGCCCGTCGCGACCCTGCTCGGCGACGGTGACCTGTACCGCCATCTGTGGCGCAGCGTCGTGGAGTTCGACACGGCGGGCGACTTCGCCCGCCGGGTCCGTCGCGCCGGTTTCACCGACGTCCGGGTGCTGCCGCTGCCGGGCTGGCAGACGGGCATCACCCACACCGTCGTCGCCCGCCGCCCGGGCGAGGATACCGAGGTGGGCCGGTGAGCGCGCTCGGGCGGCCGCCCGGCGCCCGGCGCGGCAGGGACCGCCGCGCCCGCACCATCCTGCCGGTGCCCGGCGCGCCGCGACTGAGCGAAGACCGGACCCTGACGACCGCGGTCATCGGCGGCGGCATCGCCGGCCTCGCCGCCGCGACGGCCTTGGCCGAGCGGGGCGTCCGGGTCACGCTCTACGAACGCGAGCCCGCCCTCGGCGGGCGGCTCGCGGGCCGCAAAACCAACCTCGCGGACGGCTCCACCGTCACCATGAGCCGCGGCTTCCACGCGTTCTTCCGCCAGTACTACAACCTCCGCGGACTGCTCCGGCGTACCGACCCGGGCCTGGAGCGCCTGCGCGCGCTGCCCGACTACCCGCTGTGGCACGCCGACGGTATGCAGGACAGCTTCCGGCACGTCCCGCGCACCCCGCCATGGAGCGCCCTCGGATTCGTCGCCCTGAGCCCCACCTTCACCCTGCGCGACCTGCTCCGCATGAACCCGGTCGCCGCCCTGCCGCTGCTGGATGTGCGCGTCCCGGACGTCCACACCCGGCTCGACGACGTCAGCGCCCACGACTTCCTGGCGTCGATCCGTTTCCCGGAGGCCGCGCACCACCTGGCGTTCGAGGTGTTCTCCCGCAGCTTCTTCGCCGACCCGCGCCACCTGTCCGCGGCGGAAATGGCGCTGATGTTCCACATCTACTTCCTCGGCTCGTCCGAAGGATTGCTCTTCGACGTGCCCGACGAACCCTTTCCCACCGCCCTGTGGGATCCGCTCGCCGGCTATCTCGACGGCCACGGCGTCGACCTGCGCACCGACACCCCGGTCGAGTCGGTCGAGCCCACCGCGTCGGGCGGCTTCCGCGTCGCCGCCGGCACCGGCGAACACCACCACGACACGGTCGTCCTCGCCCTCGACGCGGCCGGCCTGCGCACGCTCGTGGAGCGTTCCCCACGCCTCGCCGACGCCGCGTGGCGCGAACGCATCGCCCGGCTGCGCAACGCGCCGCCGTTCCTCGTCTCCCGGCTCTGGCTGGACCGCCCCGTGTCAGCCGGCCGTCCCGGCTTCCTCGGCACCAGCGGCTACGGCACCCTCGACAACGTCAGTGTGCTGGACCGCTGGGAGGGCGAGGCGGCGCGCTGGGCGTCACGCACCGGAGGCTCCGTGGTGGAACTGCACGCCTACGCCCTGGGCGAGGGCGCTTCCCAGGACGTCGAGCAGAAGCGCCTGATCGAGCAGCTGCACCAGGTGTACCCGGAGACCCGCACGGCCACCGTCGTCGACGCTCGGCACGAATGGCGGGCCGACTGCCCGCTGTTTTCGGTCGGCGGATACACGGACCGGCCGACGGTCCGCACGAGCGACCCCGCACTCGTGGTCGCCGGTGACCTGGTGCGCACACAGCTGCCGGTGGCCCTCATGGAGCGGGCCGCCACGAGCGGCTTCCTCGCGGCCAACGCGCTCCTGGAGCGGCGCGGGGTCAGGGGCCAAACCCTTTGGACGGTGCCGGACGGCGGTCGCGGCGCACTGCTGCGGCGCCTCGCGCGCACGGCGTCCGTGCACCGGACGTAGCTGGACAGCACCGTCTCGGCGGGCAAGGCCGGCTTACAGGGACCTTTCGCAGGCGTCCGAGAGGAAGCCGGCTCCCGTCGTTTCATCGCGAGATACGCAGGTGCCTGGTTCCAGGGGTGCGTTGGCCGCAGGGGAGCTCGATGCCGAGGGTGGCTGCCTGTTCAAGGAAGATGCGGCCGGCGGTGGGGTCCTGAACGCCGGCCGCGGCGACCAGGACCGCAAGCAGCAGGCAGGGGGATGGCGGCGCCGGCCTTACCGCCGGCGCACGAACTCAGGATCGCGCTCATGATCTCTCGCGGGTCGTGCCGCACAGCACCCTGACGGCCGGCCCGTGTGCTCAGACTACGGCGCATCCGAGCCGCTGCCGGTGTCGCCTGCCGACCTTCGCACGCTTGCCGTCGACGCCTTGGACCGAGTGGTCGCCGACCGGTCTGAGATGGCAGAGCTGTGGGACGAGGCAGCAGGCGGGGCGAAATTGCGCCGAGGTGTCGCCCGCCTTCGGGGTACGCGGTTGTCTCGATCTCGATGAAGGACCGGATCAACGGGTTGGTGTCGCCCTCGTTCCATACCGCCACCACTCGGCTCGGCGGCATGGCGATCAGCGGCACCACGGTCAGCTCCGCGGGCAGGTCGTGTCCGAGCGGGGCCAGACCGACCGTGCCGTTCCACAACACGGCGTGCAGGCTTCCTGCACGGCCCGCACCACAGGGCCCTCGCGCTGCCTGCCGCCGTTCCAGTACGACTGCCAGATGGGGTCGGTGCCCTGCGGGAACTGAAACCAGCGGCGGTCAATCAGGTCGGCCAGCCGCTGCCCACCGCGGGGGGCCAGTGGATCGTCGGCACGCAGGACCATGCCGACCGGATCGGTCCGCAGTGCACGCACCGTCAGGGCAGTCTCGTCGAACGGCGCCCGAGTCAGAGCGACGTCGACCAGTCCGGCGTGCAGCCCGCAAGTCAGGTCCGCGTCATCGGCCCCCCAGGCACCGCCGAGACCGAACCGGATCGTTTCGTCACTAACAGATCATCTCTCCAGCCACTGACAACACGTTCGATCGTCCGCTCACGCCACACCTCAGGCATGCGCGCCATGCGGAAACGCCTAGGCACGCCGACTCGTTCGACGCGAGCCTGTGGCGGGACGGTCGCTGTGGTCTCGGTTGGTCATCCTGCTGTCGGGCTCTGCGGGACCTGCGCTCGCGCGAACCCGTTGCTCCGTTCCACTTTCGCCACGTGCAGCGTGTAGTTCCGGTACCACTGGGCTCGCCCGCGGTTTTGCGCCGCGCGGTGCTCGACGTTGGCCTGCCACTCCGTGAGGGCGTTGGCATCACGGAAGTAGCTGACGGTGATCCCCAGCCCGCCAGGAGTCTGCGCGTGGTCCATCCCCAGGTACCCGGGAACGTCCTTCACCAGGTCTTCCAAGTGTGCGCTGGTCTCGCTGTAGTCGCTCTGGTCCTGGGTCCGCACCGTAGTGAAGACGGCCGCGTAGTAGGGGGGCTCATGGGCCTGGACGGGCACGACAGGCGCTTCCGAGTGATCGCTCCTGGCGCCACCGCAAGGCGGGATGCGACGCCGCGCGTACACCTCTATTTCGATCTTCATCCGCGGGTCGGCGAGACCGCACATGAGCATCGTGGCGGCCGGCTGAACGTCGCCGAAGTAGCGGCGCAGGACCGGCCAGCAGAGTTCGAAGTCTTCGCGGTCGGGCAGGAGGTAGCGCACGCGCACCACGTCGGCGAAGGTGCACTGCGCCTCGGCCAGTGCGGCCTCGATGTTGCGCAGGCACTGCTCGGCCTGCTCCACCACGTCGTCGGAGATCGTCATGGTGGCGTAGTCGAACCCGGTCGTCCCGGACACATGCACCCAGTCGCCGTCAACCACAGCACGGGCATAGCCGATCTGCTCCTCAAAGGCCGAGCCGCTGAGGATCGCGCGTCGCTCTGTCATGCGCCGGACGCTAAATGAACAGCACTGATACGTCTAATACGGCCACATGCATGGTCTGATATCTCTGGGCGTATGGAGCGCCCCGAACTCCCCCTGCCGCAGCTGCACGCCTTCGTCGTGCTCGCAGAGGAACTACACTTCGGCCACGCGGCCGCCCGCCTGGGCATCGCCCAGCCGCCACTGAGCCAGCAGATCCGCCGCCTGGAGGACAAGGTCGGCCACGCGCTGTTCACCCGCGCCCCGGGAAAGATCACCCTGACCCCGGCCGGCAGGGAACTGCTGCCCGCCGCTCGGCGGGCACTCACCGACCTCGCGGCCGGCCTGGCCACAGCCCGGGCCGTCGGCAGCGGCCAGGCAGGCCGCCTACGGATCGGCTTCGCCGCCTCCCTCGCCCTGACGATCCTGCCTGGCCTGCTGCGCACCTTCCGTCACCAGTTTCCCGGCGTGCACCTGGACATCCATGAGATGACCACCGCTCCACAGATTGCCGCCCTGCACGACAAGACCATCGACGTCGGTCTGCTGCGCGAACCCCCCACCGACGAGACAGAGCTCGGCTTCAGGACGGTACTCAGCGAGCCCTTCGTGGCCGTGCTGCCGTTCACTCATCCTCTGGCTACCCAACGGACCGTAGAGCTTGCACAGTTGGCGGACTCGCCCTTCGTGCTGCTGCCCCGCTCGGTCGGCCCGACACTGCACGACCAGATCGTCGGCCTGTGCACCGCAGCAGGGTTCACACCGCAGATAGTCCAGCACGCGGTGGAGTGGCAAACCGTGTGCGCCCTCGTGGAAACCGGCCTGGGCGTCTCCCTGGCCCCGGCGAGCATCCGACGCATCCGTCTGAAAGGCGTCGCCTTCCGCAGGATCGAACCCGGCGCCGCCCGCACACGAGTGGCCGTCGCCTGGCGCGAGAACGACCATAATCCCCTGGTCAAACGCCTGCTGGCGACCATCAGCCAAGATCCCTCGGACAGGCCCTAATCAAGTCGTCCGTTTTCAGCTTGAGTCATTCTCTTCGGTGGCCCGCGCCGACGGAGTGAGGGTGCACAGACCGGGCTCGGCTTCGACGAGATGTCCGGCAGAACCTGACGCCGTCCCTTGGGCGGGCCGGGCGGGCCCGGACGAACTCGGGCCCGCCCACGTACGGTTACGGCGACATCCCCCGCCGGTTCGGCTTCGAGCCCCCTGCGGAGACTTGAACCCACGGCCCTTTGTGCACCCGTGCAGTCAGCGCAGCGCGGCCTTGTCGCCCGTGCCGTAGCCGAGCGGGCTGATGACGCGGATCTCGGGTTCGGCGGCGAGCAGTTCTCCCACCCGGCTCATCGCTTCGGTGAGAAAGGGGGCCTGGCTGTGTATGTCGATGGCCTGCTGTGAGGTCCACTTCTCGACCAGCACCATGGTGAGCGGATCGGCGGCGTCCTCGTGTGCCGCGTAGGTGAGGCAGCCCGCGTCCTCGTGGGTTTGCGAGACCACCGACGCGATGACCTTCCGGGCCTCGTCCGCCCGCTCGGCGCGCAGACGCAGGGTACTGATCACGACTATGGATTCCACCGCTGGTCCTCCTCGCTGTACGCACCGGAAGATCCGGCGCGCAGCCACTGAAGCACGCATGCAGGTGTGCGCGGAACCCGCGTTATCGCAGGGTGGAAAAGGCCTGACCGGCTTGGCACGGCCATGGGCCTTGCCCCCGAAGACTGGACGCCTGTTCGTGTCGTTATGCGGCAAGCGCCTGGAAGGCTGACCGCTGCTCATAGGCGATCGGTGACTCCCGTCCGTTCGCCGAGTGCCGTCGCCGGTGCTGTAGCCAGTGGTCCAACGGAGAACCGGCAGGCGGCAGGCTCGGGCACCGTCGAAGCGGCGGGCGTCCCGAAGGGGCTCGCGTTTGAGGGTGGCATTGAGCACGACTCGGCGAGTGCACGCCCTGCCCCACAACGCCACCGGGAAGATCCCCAAGGCCCGCCCGCGCAGCCAGTACGGCTACATTCCGACCCGAGGCGTTCCCGGGGGCGGCGCGCCGTCGGCGGACCCGGCGCTGCTGGAGCGGCCCCTTCACGAGCGGCTCTCCGGCCACGGCCGACGCTCAAGGCGTGAGGCTGCTCAGACGGTTTGCGGGAACAACGCGGTCGCGCTGCCCCACAGCGCCCCCGGGTTGAGACGCTCCGGGAACTTCTGCAGCATCGCGTTGAAGAACCCCAAGGCGTTGTCCTCCTGCGCGAGCAACTCTGCCGCTGCATCCAGGTACGCGCGCGTCTCGGCAATTGCACGGTCCGCGTCGTCGTCGAGCTCTTTGTTCTTGTGGCCGGTGACGATGTGCCGCGGCTCGAGGGCGGCGACGATGTCAATGGCTTCGTGCCACTGCTTGATGCCGTCGCCGGCGGCTTCACGCAGGAACTGGTGCACGCCGTTGTAGAGGACGTCGCCGGCGATGACCAGGCCGAGCGCGGGCACATGCAGGACGCTGGTGTCCTCGGTATCGGAGTGCCCGACTTCGATGACGCGGAGCTTGTGTCCCTCCAGTTCGATGACGCCGTGCACGGCACGGACGGCCGTCACGTCGGTCTGTGGAATCTGTCCGGGGAACAGCGCGTCCCAGAAGACCGGCCTCATTGCGACGTTCAGCTTCATCTGTTCGATGGTCCCCGGCGTAGCGACGAACCTTGCGCCGAAGCGCTCGGCCAGCTCTGCGCCGCCGAACCAGTGGTCGCCGTGACCGTGGGTGGCGAAGATGTGGGTCAGGTTCTTCCCGCTCGCCTCGACCCAGTCGCCGACCTGCTTGGTCTGCTCGATCGTCATAGGCGGGTCGACGAGTACGGCGTCCTCCTCTCCTGATACGAGGGTGATCGAGAGCGGAGAGAACATCCGCCTGTCGCCGTTGGGGACCAGCTCTCGGACGTTCTGCGGGATGGGCTCGGCGACGAACACGTCGTACGTCAGCGGTGACGGCATGGCTGCTTCTCCTCGGGATGGTCCTGATCGACGCCGCCGTGGCCTGCGACCGTACGGCGACCCCTGGCTTCACTATTTGACGCTAGCACGCTGGATTCAAACTTTGAAGCCAGGTAAGCTCGTCGCATGGATGCAATGCTGTTGCCGGCGAACAAGGCCTGCCCGATCGCGGGCACCCTCACCGTCCTCGGTCAGAAGTGGAACCTGCTGCTTCTTCGAGAGGCCTTCCTGGGGAGCGCGAGATTCGCGGAGTTTCAGCGCATCGGCATCCCGACGGCAACGCTGGGTGGGCGGCTGGAGGCATTGGTGGCTGCTGGACTCCTCGAGCGCTGGGCGTACCGGGACGAGGGGGAGCGCACGCGCGAGGAGTACCGACTGACCCAAGCCGGGCGTGACGCGCTCCCCATCCTGGCCGCGTTGGCGCAGTGGGGTGAGACGCACCTGGAACTCGGCGACAGCCCCCAGGTCGGATTCGTCTCCGCGTCGAGCGGCCGCCGGGCGCGCCTGGAGTTCGTCGACGACAATGGTGACCTTGTCGAGGCCGATGACGTCCGTGTCGCCCGTGCCGAATAGACGACAGTTGACCGGATGCGCCGACTGGCATGTCAACCCATGCGGAGCACCTGCACACCGAAGAGAGCCGCACCGCGATCGGTAGCGTCGGCGACGCCTACGGCAACGCACTCATGGACATGACCATGGGCCGATACGAGACCGAGTGCATCCGCAGCAGCAACTTCCCTTCCTTGCGCTCACGCCCCACTGCCCGGCGGACACGCCACCCCAGCGGTCTGGACTCCCGGCCGACCAGCGGGGGCACGGGGTCTGACACCAGAACTCGACTGCTTCCGGCGAAGAAAGTGCTCACCTTGCTGCATCCGCCGACGGCCGTCCTGAGCACCGCAGCCCTGGTGCGTCCCAGCAGGTCGTCAAGTGACTGCGCGGTGGGCTGGCCGACGCCCTCCCACAGCACGGTGTCGAGCGAGGTCCCGCTCAGGCTGGGGACGGCCAGGGTGGGTGCCCGGTCCGGGTCCAGTGGCGGAGACAGAAGTTGAATCTGCGGTGTGGAGAACATCGTCGGCGCGATGACAAGACCTCGCCCGTTCAGGTGGATGTCCTCATCATGCCGGTGGGCCACCTCGAGCACAGGCGGGCGCCAGCGGACCAACGGGCCGCAGGCTGTGGTGAAGAGCTGCTCGACCCCGCCGTCGGCCATCATGCTCACGAACGCGCTACGGACCTCGCTCAGATGGGAGCGCACCCTGCTCCAGTAGGGGCGACGGTGACGCTGTGGCAGGCTCGCAGTGCCGCGGCGACTTGGAGGCGAGCTTCCCGGTCGCCGTCCATCAGATTGCGGGCCCAGGAACGGTGGGTGGGATGGAAGGCGAGGTTCTCCAGTTCGAGGCGCATCAGGGCCCGGGGAGCCGCCATCAGGTTGTCCACGGCCTCGTCGACGGATGCCGTGTCACCCATCAGGCTCATCGCGTCGATCAGCGGACCGCGCATGGGCATCAACGCGGCCAGCGGGCCGGCCTGTTCGCCCAGCCTGCCCTGCGCCGACGCCCGCCAGCGACGGAATACGAGACGGGCGTCGCGGTCCTTCAACAGCCGCACACTGTCAAACGTCTCCGCCGCCACGCCGATCGTCGTGGCCACGCGAGTCCGCGCCAGGTCCTCCGCCGTGAAGTGAATGCGTTTCACCGAGCGTCCCGTCGTCGCGTCACTGTCTGGCCCCAGCGGTCTCAGCCCGGCTCGGCAATCACACAACGATCGATCAGGCCGCAGCCGGTCGGCCCTGGGTGGGTGCAGCTCCTGCAGATCGCGTGATCGCCGTGCGCCTGACCGGCGAAGACCGCCGCATCATCCTCAACATCGGGCTCCTCGCCACCGCGGCTGTGACCGTCTGGCGGGCCACCGGACGGTGACCGGCCCCCTCGTCGCAGACCGGTGGTGCTGAGGATCCGATGAGTCCGGCTCGCCGGCAGCGCGAGATGGGCAGCAGTGGTGTTGTCCACGACCTGAGGATCAGGATCGCAGAGAACCTGTTCCAGCAACGCCTGCGTGATGTGGGGGCGTATGCCTCCTCCAGGTGGTCGACGCCGATCGGCACCTCGCGGTCGCCCCTTTCGCGGACGAAGTGGGCGTGAGCATCGCGGATGGCCGGACCGGAACCGTCTGCCGTCCTGTTCCGCATCCGTTTGCCGCCGAATTGCGCCGCCCGTCATACGAGTTGGTAGCCGCGCAGGTTGCTGAGTTGCAGATAGCAGTTCTGCAGGGAGCCCGAAGTGTCGCCCAGGGAGCGGTAGATGCCCCACTTGGGGCGCACGCGGTCGGCGAGGAAGGTGTCGATGCCGGTGCGGGACTTGTCGATGACGGTGGTCGAGCCGTTCTTGAGGATCCAGCGCAGGGAGCCCGCCGAGCCGTTGCCGATCTTGATCTGGAAGTCCACGTCGATCCAGCGGTCCTGGAGGGGTTCCAGTTCGGTGCGGCCGACGAGGATGTCGTCGGTGAATTGCTTGAGTTCGATGGTCTGCACGCCGTTCACGCGGCGCAAGGACTGCACGACGATGGGCGAGGAGCCGGTGCCGGGCTGTTTCATCTGCATGATGTGAGTGAAGCTCGTGGTTGCCTTCAGGGAGCTCGGTATGTACATCGAGTATGTGAGGCGCCACGACTGGCCTTCAGTCCACCGGAGGTAGTTGCTGCCGCTGCCGAGGCGCAGGCCGGTGACCTCGTGGCGCTGCCGGTCGGTGGAGGTGTCGCGGTCGACGGTGTGCATGGTGAAGCGCCAGTTGTTGCCCGTGGTGTAGATGTGCGGGGCGCCGGAGGGGTGGGAGCCGGCGCGGTCGTCCTCGACGGTCTCGAAGGCGCCGAGTCCGTCGCCGCTCGCCGAGGGAGACCACTTCAGCTGCCAGGAGGCGGCGTGCGCGGGAGCGGCGGGGAGGCCGACCGTCGCGGCGGCCGCGCCGCCGAGTGCGTAGCCGAGGAGCTTCCTTCGCGTGGTGCTCATGAGCGTTCACCTCGTCGTGAGCCGGGGGGTGGCGGTGCGCGGGGACGCGGGAGGGTCACCTACCCAACACGTTCAGGTATGTGACGGTCGTTCAGTCACACGTCCGTCGACGGGCTTCAGGGTGCCGTCATGACGGGTCCGGGTCAATGGTCCAGACCGATCGGCACACACCCCGGGGTTCACTTCCGGCCAACCGCTCCTCGCCGCAGCACCGTTGAGGCGGGGCGTCTTCCGTGCCCCGCCCCGGCCGGTTCAGCCCTCCGCGCACCGGCGGGCGCCACGCCCTGTCACTTCTCGTCCGGGTAGTCCCAGTTCAGGTCGATGCGGGCCTTCGGCGCGACGGCGCCGATCGACTGGGTGACGTCGGACTCGAACTGCTCGGACCATCTCCCGAACCGGGTGATGATGATCGGTCCGTACTCACTGCTCGTCAGAACCTTGGGCGGGTCATGGAAAACACCCACATACATCCACGACTCGATCCCGTGCTCCTTGAACAGTTCTTCCAATGTCGCCCCCACCGCGTCGGCTTCCTCGGCGGAGGCAAGGTTCTCGATGTCGAGGTAGAGATGGATGTTCACAGACATACGCCCACCCTAAAGGTGGCCGGACAGCGACTCGTCGGGCCCCAGAGGTAAAGATCCACGAGGCCACTGAAAGCCAAGGAGAGCAGCGCGGCGGGCCGACCACGTGAGCCGATCCGCGTCCGCCACCCCAGCCGGCCAAACCGATCAACCCCGGGCCGGCAGAGCGCGAGAGCGCCCACCATCTCCGGGTCGACGCCGCGCAAGGCGCAGCAGACCCGAAGCGCCCTGGCCGCCGCGGCGGCGGAGCTGATCCTGGAACACAGGCTGACAGCCACCACGGTCGAGGCGATCGCGGAGCGGGCCGACGTCACCCACCGCACCTTCAGCCGGCACTTCTCCGGCAAGGACGCTGCCGCCTTCGACTTCGCCCGGGGTGACGGCGACCGCATCAATGCCCTGCTGCGCGGCCGACCGGCGGCCGAGCCGACACTGCTCGCGTACCGGCGGGCTGTACGCGCGCGGCTCGCCGACCAGGAAAACCCCGCCCGCCATCCGCGCCCACGCATACGGCAGCTGCTGCCTGGTGGACACCGAGCCCGACCTCTTCGCCGCCTACGAACGCATCTGGGCCGACGCCCAGGAGGAGTCGACGCCCGTCGCCGTGGACACGGCCGCCGGAGGCCTCACCGCCGCGCTGCGCGTCCGGGCGCGTGGCGGACGAGGCCACGACTCGGCAGCAGTGGACCTGGCCGCCCTGGTGGACTGGGCCTACGATCCCCGGATCTCGGAGGCCGCCACTGCGGTCGCCGAACCCCCTCTCGAACAGTGCGAACAGCAACAGCACATGAGCACCATCGAGAACACTGAACTCACCCCGGTCCGCACCCTCTACGCCGCGCCGTCGACCCCCGCGTCACCTCGCGGTCGCGAGATCCTCGCGCGTGCGATGAGACGCCCGGGTGTACGACATCGGCGAGAACGGCGATTGTTCGGTGGGCGCGCTGATCTGGGACAGCACCGCGGATCTTGTCAGCGCCGTCGGCCAGTGGCCGCACGCCAAGGCGTCCTTCGCCACACAACGAGTCAAGCAGGAAGCCGCCGCGGACGTCATCGTGTTGCCCCACAGCGAGGACCTGCACCAGGTCAACCTCGGCTGGCATCCCCGCGCCGAGGACCTGCTGTGGCAGCCCGAGCTGCAACCGGGCAAGCGCTCACAGAAGGGCGCCGCCAACGTCCGCTACCGCAATCCCGTCAAAGCCGCAGCCATGCACACCTGCGTGGACTCCTCAGTACCCATGTGCCGTGACTTCGGGTGGGTTACGCGTTCTCAGACCTACGGCCGCTCTCGCCCTGCGGGGGCAGGGATCCTTCACTGTCTCGAGGACCCCTGCCCCACAAGGACCGGCCTTGCAGGCGACGCCTGCTCAGCACGAGGGCGCCGACCGATGAACGGTACGGTCACCAATAGTGGCGTCGACCGGCGACCGCGTGCCCCATGGAACCCATGACCCAGAAAGCGGCGCCGACCACGGCAAGAATGATGCCGAGGGTCCACAGGATCGATATGCCGGTGAGGAAACCGACGATAAGAAGAATGATGCCGAGCGCGATCATGATCTACCTCCTGACGTGACCTGACGTAGCTCCCGAATGCCCCGATCCAGCCTGATCACGCCAACTGGCCGAACTCGCCGCTCGCCCTCGAGGGCGGCCAGGTCCCGGGCCGCACGGTCCGCGCTGCGGCGGGCACTGCGGGTGGTCGGGGCGGCCGTCCGTCACCGCGGTGCCCGCCCGGCCGACCTCCTCGGCAGCTTCGGCACTCCGCTGTGCCCGTGGTGCACGGCCGCCGCCCGCCGGGACGCGTCAGACCTTTATTCCGAACAGTTTTTCCGCATTTCGGAACGCAATCTTTTCCTTGGCTTCGCGCGGCAAAGCCACTGCCCGGAACCAGTCGGTTTGAGTTTTCATGTTCGCAAACGGATAGTCGGTTGCGAACATCACTCGATCCACACTTATGTACTTCAGCAGGAGATCGAGCAGTTCAGTCTGGGGGAATGCGCTGGTTGTGAACCAGAAATTGTCGTGGAAATACTGCTCGAACGGCTTTTCCAGGCTCTTCTCGGTCACTTCGCTCATCTTCTCCACGACGCGTCCGTAGAAGAACGGGAGACCTTCTCCCATATGGCCGATGATGATCTGGAGCTTGGGATGCCTGTCGAATACCCCCGAAGTGATCATTCGGAGGCACTGGGTAACGACTTCCTGATGCCATCCATACGCAGAGATGCTGAGAACCTGATCCTGGAATTCCTTCTGATATTCCGGACGCATATTGCTGTAGTAGATTTGGAAAACCTCGTCAGGCGGCAGACCAGGATGGATGTATATCGGCACATCAAGGAATTCGGCGCGCGCCAGCAGGGGCTCAAAGTCGGGATGGTCAAGGAATTTCTTCCCGATGATCCCATTGGTCAGACATCCCAGGAAGCCATCTTCCCGAACTGTGCGTTCCAGTTCGTCTGCCGAGGCTTCTGGGCTCTGCAGCGGCAAGGTTGCAAATGCCTGAAACCGCTTCGGGTGGGTGGCCATTGGTCCATCGACGAGCGTCTTGTTGAGACGGTACGCAAAATCGATGCCCTTCCGACCTTTAACATTCTGCACACCTGGCGTATGTGCGGAGAGGATTTGAATGTTGAGCCCCGCCTCGTCCATTGCACCGAGACGGCGCTTGCCGAGCTCGGCAAGACCGGTGTCCTCGAGGAACAGCCTATCGTTCAGCACCATCAACTCATGGGTGGAAAAGGTCTCTTCCGTGCCGATGAAGGGCAGGTCCTGGTCTCGCTGTGAAAAATCCGTAGTATCGTCCGCTTCCGCACGAGAGGCAATGACATGCGTGGACAAGCCGGCACCAATGCCAAGCGCCGTGCCGGCCAGGAAGCCGCGGCGTCCCATCGTTAGCTGCTTCAGAGGGTTTTCATTGGACCTCATGTCAGTTTCTCCTCAGGTGTTTATGTGGTGCTGCATCCGCCAGGAAGACACTTCAGATCGACACTTCGTCGTCACCAGGCGTGCCCAGGTGTCCACCCACGCCGCGTCTTCCTCGTCGACCACGACACCGGCCACGTCGAAACACGGCCAGCCGTGGCCAGGGGTCTTCGCGTCTTGCTCGCGCACACCGCGGCAGCGCCGCCCGGCGGCACCGCGTACACGACGGCGTGGTGCGCGACGGCAACGTTCTCCGGTGCGAATTGGATCCCGGTCTGGAACGCCGTCTCGGTCAGGACCGGATCGGTCATCCGGCACCGGTACTCGTCCGAGCCGCCGCCCTTCTACGGCGCGGGCATGTAAGCCTCGGCCACCCACAGGTCGAGGAACCGAGCACTGTGCAAGCCGGCCGCGGTGAGCCCCGCGGCGTTGCCGGTGTGCGACCCGCGGGCGACGACAGCACCATGGTGGCCGCGCCCGAACCTCAACCGCCCGGGCGGCGCCTTCCCTGACGGCGCCGCGTCACCTGCCATCACCAGCCTCCTACATACAAGTTGCACCGCTTGTCTGGATGCCGACTTCCTACCGAGCGAACCTGAGACGACTGTTAATGCGGTGCTCAGACGGGTTGGCCGAACCATGAGCCAACCCACGCACCAACCTGGTGGCGTCAGGCACGCTGGTCCGTATGCGGGCCGGGGGACGGCTTCCCTCCGTACGCCGCGCTGGGCGGTCTGGCAGAGCAGATCGATGAAGTACGTGTCGGGTGCGAAGTAGGCGGTGGCGAGCCGATTGCAGGACCCGGTCGCCCACACGCCGGGCTACTCCTTTCCCTCCGGCCACGCCAAGACGGCCACCATGTCGTGCCGATGCGGGACGGCGCCAGGAGACGCTTCTCCTACGTGATCGGGCGCGGTACGGATTGGTCTTCTCGCACGCTGGGCCCTGAAGGGCGCTCTTGCGGGGCCGGGCGGGTGATCGGCGCATCCGGGCAAGGTGTGCGGAGGGAAGAACCTCGGTACGCGTACGTGGCTGCCGATCCGGCCGCCCCGGCGCCGCCGGACACGCCAAGGAGGCTTCTGTGCCCGCGTCCCCGAACATCCCCGACGCCCTGGTCATCGGCGCAGGCGTGGCCGGACTGGCCTGCGCGCAGGACCTCCTGGCGGCCGGGCTGGACGTCCAGGTCGTGGAGGCGTCCGACGCCGTGGGCGGCCGGATGCGCTCCGACCAGGTCGACGGCTTCGTCGTGGACCTGGGCTTTCAGGTGTTCAACACCTCCTATCCGCAGGCGCGCCGCAGGCTGGCGCTGCGCGAACTACGGCTGCGGCCCTTCACGGCCGGCGTCCTGGTACACACCGCCGGGCAGGGCATCCTGCGCTTTCAGGACCCGACCCGGCGGCCGTACGCCTGGTCAACGCTGCTGCCGGGACGGCTCGCGGGTCCCCGCGACCTCGCGGCGCTCTGCCTGCTCTCAGCCCGCGACGCGTTCGGCCCGGTCAGCCGCGTGAAGGCGGGACGGGACCGCACCACCCGCACCGCACTGGCCGATGCGGGATTCTCCGACGAGTTCGTCGAACGCTTCTTCCGGCCGTTCCTGTCCGGGGTCTTCCTGGAAGACGAGCTGGAGACCTCCAGCCGCTTCTTCCACCTCGTCTGGCGCAGCATGCTGCGCGGCACCTTGTGTCTGCCGAGCGCCGGAATCGGCGCCGTCCCCGCAGCGCTCGCCGCCGCGCTGCCCTCGGGGACGGTCCGCCTGGAGACCGCCGTGAGCGCCCTCACCGACGAGGGCGCCGTCACGGACACCGGGGAGGAACTACCCGCGCGGGCCGTCGTGGTGGCCACCGGTCCCGGCCCCGCGGGGCGGCTGCTCCCGGACCTGAAGGTGCCCGACTGCCGCGTGGTGACCACGTACTACCACGTCGCAGCGCGGTCACCGCTGGCTGAACCGACTCTCCTCGTCGACGAGAGCCGCCGCTTCTTGAACACATGTGTCCTGAGCCAGGTGGTGCCCGGACACGCCCCGGACGGCTACGCCCTCGTGGGCACCTCGGTGCTCGGTGCAGACACCGACGGAAGGGAAAAGACCGTGCGCGCCGCGCTGGCACAGGCGTACGGGACGGACACCGCGGGATGGGATCTCCTCACCGTCCGCACGATCGTCGACGCGCTGCCGGTCATGCCGCCGCCACTGCCGCTGAGCCGGACCACCCGGGTGGGGCCGGGACGTCACGTGTGCGGCGATCACCGGGCCACGGGATCGGTCCAGGGGGCCCTGGCCTCCGGCGCCCGGGCTGCCCGCGAAGTACTCCGGGAACGCTTCCGTCACTGACTTCGGCTCATCAGGGTGACGTCCGCATGTCGATGGTGAGGCCGGTTCCGGCGATGAAGCCAACGGGGAGCTCGGGACCGTACGGAAGGCGACGCGACCGTTCACAGCGCCGACGAGACTGCGGCACTCCCCCACCGCACGCGCCACCAAAATCACCTTCACCGGTACGGCAGGCATCCGTGCATGCCTCACCGAGCGAATGAGTTGTACGTACTGACCTCAGCAGCCCGGAGACGCCCTGTGTTTCATGCCCCGCCCCTTTCCCGCGGCGGCCTCTACCTGTCACACCGCCCCGACACATGGCAGTGCCCACTCGGACGACACCCACGGCACCGAACGCAGCGGTGGAGGCGGGCATGACGACGTACCACTGGCTCTTCGGTGATCAGCTCGGACCGCACCACCTCAGCCCCGGTCCGCACGGCCCGGGTCGCGACACACCTGTCGTGATCATCGAGGCGTTGTCGGTCTTCCGGCGCCGCCGCTTCCACCGGGCCAAAGCCCATCTCGTGCTGTCCGCCATGCGCCATCGGGCCGCCGAACTCGGCGACCGCGTCGTCTACGTGAGGGCGGAAACGTACCGTGAAGGCCTGCGCAAGGCGACCGGCGGCGCACCCGTCACGGTCCATCACCCCACCTCTCGCGCCGCACTGCGTCTGGTCAACGCGATCGACGGCGTACGCGTCCTGCCGGCGCGTGGTTTCCTCGTGGCGCACGAGGACTTCCGCGCCTGGGCCGACGGCCGCGGCGGGCAGCGGCTTCGCCAGGAGGACTTCTATCGCTGGGTGCGGCAGAACCACGACCTGCTCATGGACGGTGCGCAGCCCGCAGGCGGCCGGTGGAACCATGACCACGACAACCGGCAGCCCCCACCCCGGGACGGGGACCGCCTCGGTGCCCCGCCTCCTTACCGGCCACGTGAGGACGACATCGACGACCAGGTACGCCACGACCTCGACCGCTGGGAGCGCTCCGGCGAAGTGACCTTCGTGGGACGCGACGGGCCGCGCCTCTTTCCCGCCTCCCGCCGCGAGGCGCTCGCCGCTCTGCGGCGCTTCGTGGCAGAGCGGCTCGCGGGCTTCGGTCCGCATGAGGACGCGATGATGGCGGCTGATCCCGTGATGAGCCACAGCCTGCTGTCCTCGTCCCTGAACCTGGGACTGCTCGACCCGCACGAGTGCGTCGAACTCGCCGAGCAGGCCTGGCGCAGCGGTGACGCACCGGTCAACAGCGTGGAAGGCTTCGTGCGACAGGTCGCCGGCTGGCGCGAGTACGTCTGGCAGCTCTACTGGTACTTCGGCGAGGACTACCGCCATCGCAACGCGCTCCGCCACCATGCGCCCCTGCCGAACTGGTTCCTGGAACTCGATGCCGAGGCGGTCACCGCGCGCTGTCTCTCGGTGGTTCTCGCCCAGGTCCGTGACACCGGCTGGACGCATCACATCCCGCGGCTGATGCTGCTGGGCAGCCACGCCCTCCAGCGCGGCTGGGACCCTGAAGCCGTGACCGACTGGTTCCACCGCTGTTTCATCGACGGCTACGACTGGGTGATGCTGCCCAACGTGGTCGGCATGTCGCAATACGCGGACGGCGGCCTCATGACCACCAAGCCCTACACCTCGGGCGGCGCTTACGTGCAGAGGATGAGCGACTTCTGCCGTCCCTGTGCCTTTCGACCCACCGTACGGGTGGGCGAGACCGCCTGCCCTTTCACGGCGGGCTACTGGGCCTTTCTGCAACGCCATCGCACCTGCTTGGAAGGCAACCCGCGGATGGCCCAGGCAGTTCGAGGACTGGACCGCCTCACTGACCTCGACGCCCTCCTCGAACAAGAACGGGGGCGAGGCGACGGCCCACCGTGAGTCACGGCACGGGCGCCCCTTCGAGAACCACTTGCGAAGACATGAATCGGGCGAGGAGCAACTCATGAGCAGTACGGACATCGGGCTGCGGGCAGGCGGTCCGCAGGGGCGCGATGCAGCACGCAGCCGGACAGGTGCTCAGCGATGACGAGATGGACGCCCCGACACGATGGCGGACGGCCGTCCGGCAAGCACTGCTCCCATACATGGACAGGCGATCCCGCGCCGCTGAGCGAGACGTGTCTGCCATGCGAGGCGCGCGGACGCGTGCCGGGTGACCTGCTGTTGTGCCTGACGTGCGGGCACGTGGGGTGCAGCGACAGCTCCCCCGGCGCCCACGCCACAGCGCACTTCGACCACAGCGATCACCCCGCGGCGCGGACGTTGACGGCGGGCCGGACATGGGCCTGGTGCTACGAGGACGAGGTGTACCTCGAGCCGCTGGGCGACCACCAGTCGCCTACCGCTCCGCGCCCTGCCGAGTCCGTCTGGGACTACCCACGGCCACCAGCCCTCCAGGACGAGGCCCGCCTCGTACGCGTCGAATGCGCCGGGCAGGTCGTGGCCGAGACCCGCAGCGCGATCCGGGTGCTGGAGACCAGCCATCCCCCTGTCTTCTACATCCCTGCCGAGGACATCCGCACCGAGTTTGTGATCCCCGCCGTCTCGGGCCGGACCTGGTGCGAGTGGAAGGGAGCTGCCCGTTACTGGGACGTCGTTGTCGGAAACGACGTACGGGCTCGCGCCGCCTGGAGCTACCCGCACCCCGAACCCGGCTACACGGCCATCACGGACTTCCTGGCCTTCTATCCGAGTCGCATGGACCGGTGCACCGTCGCCGGAGAAGAGGTCACCGCCCAGGAAGGCGACTTCTACGGAGGCTGGATCACCGCGGAGGTGCGAGGCCCCTTCAAGGGCCCACCCGGCACCAACCAATGGTGAACCGGCAAGGGGCTTGTAGCTCTTCGTCCGGCCCGCTCCAGTGCTCACGTGCAGCGCTGCAACGCGGCGTACTCCGCGGTGAGTTCGTTTGCCATGCGGGTCACCGAGAAGCGCTCCTTGACCAGCTTCCCGCCCGCGGTCGCGTACCGGCGGCGCTCGTCGGCGCTGATGCGCGCGAGGCGTCGTAGGGCGCGTTTGAGGCCGGTCGGGCCGGAGGTGTCCATCAGGATTCCGTTCACCCCGTCGCGCAGGTAATGGGCGACACCCCCGTTCCGCGGTCCTGCGGCGGGAAGGCCCGCCTCCATCGCCTCGAGTATCGCGATCCCGAACTCCTCCTTGGCGCTGGGGCAGACGTACCAGCAGGTCGCCTGCTGCGAGCGAGCCACCAGGGCCCGCTGGAGACGGCGTACGTCGGCGTTGGACAGTGCGGGCATCAGGGCGAACCGCCGGGACGCCTGGGGGAAACCGGCAAGCAGGGCGTCGATGCGGCGCCGCATGTCGGTCTCGGCCTCAGTGGCGGTGTGCGGGCTCCCTCCGATGAGCACCAGCGTGCTGGTGCCGTACCCGCCGGTCTCGAGCCAGGCCCGCACCAGGAGGTCCTGCTGCTTGACCGGGTGAAGGCGACCGACGGACAGCAGCAGCGGGAGATCGCGGTCCTCCGCGTCGAGACCGTCGGGGCGTGCGCCGTCCTGGTACAGGTTCGTGAGTGCCTGGCGCTGCCGATCGTGCTCGTCGGGGGCGGGCCGGTAGGGGGCGATGCCTTCGGGCGGGGCACTGGGCCCCTTGCCTCCGGCGAGGCGTGCCAGATGGGGGTAATGGCGGACCAGCTCCCGGGTCCCGCCGCGACCGGGGATGCCCACGACCGTGTCCGCGCGCTCCACGAGCCGGTCGGCCACGAACACCCTGTGCAGTTCGTGCCGCAGCGCCTGGGCGGCCCGTGGGTCGCCGGGGTCGCTTGCGGCGTGACGCTCGGCGAGTCCGCGATGCGGGTCCGGGGTGGCGGTGAACACCGAGGCGGCCCCCAGCCGTTCGGCGGCGTCGGCGAGTGCCAGGCTCGCGTCGTCGGCGTATCGGACGTGCATGACGTCCAGAGGCCGCGGCATGCCGCCCAGCAGTCGCACCGCCCACCAGGCCAGCGCGGTGCGATGTCGATGCGTCTGTGTCGGGACGAGTGACCGGGGCGTGTCGACGGGCAACTTCAGCACCCAGTGCCCAGGACGTCGTTCGAGGGCCAGCCGGTCGTCAGCCGCCAGGTCCTCGTGTCCGGCCGTCACGACCGTGATCACACCGGCGATCCCCTCGGTCTCGGCGAGCGTGTCGCCGAGACCGCCGAGCAGGACCGCCATGCCCCCGCTCAGTCCCTGTCCCGGCGTGTCCAGGCCGCCCATCAGCATGGTCTGCGCGACCACCCGGCCCTCGCGCTCGCCTTCTCGCGGCCCCAGCACAGGGGCCGGCGGGTCCAGAAGCAGCCGCTCGTAGGCGTCCGAGGCCACGGAGAGGTCCGGCAAGTGGGGCGTACCGCCGGGGAGTTGGTGCAGGTAACGCCACGCGGCGTGACGTACGGCCCGGTCGGTGTGCCGCCCCTCGGGCGCGGCCTCGGCCGGTGTCAGGGGGGCCAGCCCGGTCGTCACGGCGAGGTCCAGGAGGTGACCGGTCGTGGTGGTGTCGGGCGCTTCGGTGATCGCCGTCCGCAGGGCTTCCTCCGCATGGCGGTGGCCGTACCAGCGCACGGTCTCCGGCCACAGCTCGGCCAGCACCGCCCACAGCCACGGGCCGCCCTCGCGGTGGACGAGCAGGGCCTCCGGGGTCAGCGGCACGCCGAGACGGGCGGCGCGGCGCAGGGCCGCCACGACCGCGTCCTCGCGTCCGGCGCCGAGCCCGTCCCCGGGTGGCAGCGCGCGCGGCCGCACCCCGTACTCGGCCTCCAGCAGCCGGACCAGGAGGTCCTGCGGGCATCCGGTGGCGTTGCACCCGGCGGTGTGTCCGCTCCATCGGGTACCGCTGAAGAAGGCGGCCCGGGCGGCCACCAGGGGGTCACGGTCGTGAGTGCCGACGGCGGCGCGTCGTCCTGTGCTCTCGGTCGCCCGGGTAGGTGCGAAGGCGGCGGCGGTCACACGCTCTCCTGTCTCGGGAACGGCTCTGACCTTGGTGATTCTCGAAGCGAGGCGCTCACGGATGCACCCCGCTTACGTGGTGATCGTCATGCCGTTCGCACCGCCCGGACGCGGCTACGATGCGCTGGCCCGGTCCGGACGGACCGTGGCCGCAGGACATCTGGCCGAAGGGTTCGCATGCCGCGTGTAGTTGTCGTCAGCCCCCCGTTCCTGTCCCACGCCCAGCCCCTGTCCGTCCTGGCCGGTGCCCTGCGCGGCCGGGGCGCGGAGGTCCACTTCGCGTGTGCGCCGGCGTTCGAGCACCTGGCACAACAGGCGGGAACGGGGTTCGTACCGCTGTCCGTGACCCGCAACGCCAACACCGGGGTGGCCGAGGCGACCCGGCAGGACGCCCGGGAGGCGGAGCGGCTGCGGGAGTTCCTCGACGCGACCCGGGAGGGCGCCGTCGCCGCGCTGCTCGCCCAGGCCCGACACCGGCGCGCGGACATGCTCGCGGACCCCGAGGGAGTTCTGGAGGCGCTGCGCGCGACGGACCGGCGGCTGCGGCCCGACTGGTACGTCGTGGACCAGCTCAGCTACCCGGTCACCCTGGCCCTGCACTGCCTGGGCCTGCCGTACGCGACGTTCTGCCCCGGACACCCCAGTTACGTGCTGTCGGGGCCCGACGCGTGGTTCGGCGTCCCGTACGCCTGGCCGGACGCCGTACGCCCCGATCCGGCCGCCCTGGAGGAGCTGTCCGGGGCCGCCCGGGCCAACGACGAGGCTTTCACGGCGCTGTTCGCCGCCTTCGCCCGCGAGCACGCCCCCTCCCGGCCCGCTCCGGGCAGGGCCTTCGCCCTCAGCTCTCCGCACGCCGTCGTGCACGCCTATCCGGAGCTGCCGTGGCTGCCCACGCCGCCGCAAGGGCCCGTGCGGCTGTTCACGGGGCACATGGCCGCACCGGCGGCGGCGCTGGACGCGCAGTGGGAGGCGCGGCTCAAGGGGCTGCGCGGCGCTGCCGCGCGGGTCGTCCTGGTCGCGCTCGGCACGTTCCTGTCCGCGCGTGACGACGTCCTGCGCACCGTGGTCACGGGGGTGCTGAAGGGCCTGCGGGACACCGCCGTGGTGGTCGCCGCGGGTGAGCGTACGGGGGCCCTGGCCGATCTGGCGGGTGAGCGGGCCGTGGTGGTCCCCTCGGTGCCGCAGCAGGCGCTGCTGGAGCACGTGGACGCCATGGTGCATCACGGGGGCGGCAATTCCTTCACCGAATGCCTCCGGGCGGGTGTGCCCGCGCTGGTGCTGCCGTTCTCCAGCGACCAGTTCTCCGTGGCCTACGACGCGCAGCGCTCGGGCGCGGGCGTGGTGCGCGACCCGAACACGCTGGCGTCTGATGACGTGCCCTCCACTCTGGAGACCCTGTGGGCGGACGCGGGCCCACGTCTTCCCGGGCTGTCCGGCACGGTACGGGAACGTGGGCCGGGCTGGGCCGCCGGAGAGCTGCTCGCCGCAATGAACGGGCGCGCGGCGGGGGGCTGAGCCCGCCCCGCGGATGCAGCCGGCCTGCGCGGGCCGGGGCGCTGAGGCCGCCGTCCCGGACGCGGCCGGCCCCGCGCGCGGCCCGGGAGTGCCCCTCCGCCGCGGACGCGGCCGCCGCTCACACGAGGGTGCTCAGAGAGTCGGCAGACGCAGCGGCGTGCCAAAGCGCACCGGGAGACCTGGCGCGTACAGGACGCTGACGGGCTCGCCTTGCGGCTTCGGCAGTCCCGCCGCCGGGACCAGGCCGTCCTCCCAGTCCAGCAGGGTGCAGGTACGGAAGGTCCAGGCGGGGTGGGCGTTCGGGAGGTAGTAGGTGCGTCCGCCGAGGCGTTCGTGCAGTCCCCAACGACAGGTGAGGAACTCCTCCAGTGGTCCGGGGGCGAGGGGCGTGTCCTCGATGTGCAGCCACGCCTGTGCTCCGGGGCGGCCGTCGCCGCGGCGGCTGGTGGTGTACAGCAGACGGTTGTCGAACCACCGGGTGCTGATGCGGGACCACTGGTACGGCAGCCCGAATCCGGCGCGGGCCGTCAGGACCGGCAGCAGTCTGTCGCAGTCGAGGGAGCGGAACACCACGCCGCGGCGGCCCAGGGCGTCGCGGCTGTAGAGGCACACGTTGACCTCTCCGAAGGAGCCCAGGTACGGAAGGGGTGGCAACCCACCGAAGGCAAGGTTCTCCATGCGGAAGAAGACCAATCCGACATAGGTGCGCCCCTGGTGGAGGTCGGGCACGGTACCGGGAGGCAGCAGCCCGGCCACCCGGAACGGGTCGGCGGGCCAATGCAGAAACACCAGGTCACGCCAGTGCTGGCGGAACAGCACCCGTCGCAGTGGCCTGGGCGGCAGCGGGGTCAGGTCCTCGGCCGGGCGCTGCCAGGCTGCGCGGCCGGGCGGCGGGGTGGCGGGGTGGGGTCTTCCCGGCATGTCCTACCGGACCACTTCGAGCGGGGTTGCGGTGCCGGGCCGGATGAGGCGGGCGCCGTCGGACAGTGCTGCGACGACCGCCCGCACCGCTTCCTCGACGGGCAGTCCTGGCGCCAACCCCGGTGGTTCACCCTGTACGGCCCGGTCGGCGAAGCGCGTGTCCATGTGCGGGAGGTTGATCTCGAGCACGTTCACGCCGCGGCGCCGCTGTTCCCGGCGGACCGCGGTGAGCCAGGCGGCCAGCGCGGCTTTGGCAGCGGCGTAGTCCGCCATCCGGGCCGGAGCCGCCTCGGCGACGACACCCGTGACGGCGGCGAGGACCCCGCCCGTGTCGACGCGTGGCGCGGCGGCCCGCAGGAACGCCATGGGGGCAAGCGCGTTGACCGTGGCCAGATGTTCGGCGACCGCGTCGCTCACCTCGGGGGCCGGACCGAACGCGGCGACGCCGACGCACACCACGACGCCGTCCAGGCCGCCCAGCTCGCTCGATGCCCAGTCGACGGTCTGCGCGCAGGCGTCGAGGTCCCACGCGTCGAACGTCCTGGCGGGCGCACCTGCACAGGACGCCGACACCTGAGCCAGCCGGTCGGCGTCGCGGCCTGCGAGTGCCGGGCGGGCGCCGAGCGCATGCAGGCGGGTGACCAGGGCTGCACCGATCTGCCCGGTGGCGCCGGGGACCAGGATCCGAGCACCACGCAACTCCATGCCGCACCTCCGCGACTCCGACTCCGACTGTGATCGTTCGTCTCGTGTCTGCTTCGGTGGCCGGTGGCCGACCGGATGCAGGTCACGAACTGCTCCGCGTCGGAGGCGAGCAGCGAGCGCGGAAGCGGAGGGGTGCGAAATACGCACTGCGAAGCGCGCCTCGGCGTGCATCCGTCAGGCCCGCCAGCAGGGAAATACGCACGCCGGGACAAGTGGTCGAACGACCCGAACGGAGAGCCTTGTGATCGAAGTCGAGCGTCTGATGGTGCTGGATCATCCACTGACCGACGTCGTGGGTTTTCTCTCCGACTTCGCGAACACCGAAATGTGGGACCCGGGGACAGTCACCTGTGACCGCGTCGACAGCGGACCGGTGGCCGTGGGATCCGAGTGGCGCAACGTCTCCGTGTTCCGGGGGCGCCGCACCGAACTGCGGTACCGACTGGCCCGTTTCGACCCCGACCATCTGATCTTCGTCGGACAGAACAAGACAGCCACCTCCACCGACGACCTGCGCTTCGAGAACGACGGTGGGCGAACCCGGCTCACCTACCGGGCGCGGATCGAGTTCGGGGGGCTCGCCCGGCTGGCCACTCCCCTGCTGAAGCGGGAGTTCGAGCGGCTCGGCGACGAGGTGAGCGAGCGACTGCCCCTGGCTGTCGACCACGCCCTCGGTGCCTCGCCGTCCGGAGGCACCCGCCCCTTGTGAACCCTGGCTGCGCAGCGACCACGCACTGGTCGCAGGGTGGCGAGCGGAAGAACGGCCTGGCCCCGCTTCTGACCGGTTCGACGGGGTGGCCAGGAGCCACGCCCCGGACGACGCGAACTTCGCGAACTTGAGGGACGGCGAGCGGCTGGTGAAGGCGACGCGCACTGCGGCGGCACCCCTTTCCCGGACCCCCATCGGGCTCCTGCACGCGACCGCCCGACAGACTGCTGTGCCGCTGGCCGGCATGGGAACCGGGGCAGCGCCGCGGATGACGGGCCCCCGCAACGGTCCCAGCGCGACCCCGGCAGGTGGATGGACGGGGCGATAGGGTGGCCGCACTGGTGATCGAGACGGGTGATGGCGATGGAGTGGCGGGACTTCGCCGAAGCGATGGCCCAGCTCGCGCGGAACCTGCTCGCGCAGGATTCCCTACAGGGGACACTGGACGAGATCGCGGCGTCGGCGGTGCAGCTGGTGGAGGGTTGCGACGCGGCCGGCATTCTGGCGATCCGCAAGGGCCGGGCGGTCACGCTGTCCTCCTGCGGCGAGATGGTCGAGGCGTCCGACCGGCTCCAGGGCGAGCTGGCGGAAGGGCCGTGCTTCGATCTGGCCCGCCGCAAGAAGGGCGCGGACGGGGAGCGGGTGTTCCGCATCGAGGACCTCACCGCACCGCAGCCGACCTGGCCGCGGTTCGCCGCGGCGGCCCTCGATCTCGGTATCGGCAGCATGACCGGGGTTCTGCTCTACACCCATGACGACGACTTCGGTGCGCTGAACCTGTACGCCCGCCGCCCCGGCACCTTCGGCAAGGACATCGAGACAGCCGGCTGGCTGCTCGCTTCGCACGCCGCTGTTGCCCTGGCGGATGCCCGCACCATCGACCAGCTTGAGGACGCCATGAAAACCCGGCACGCCATCGGCGAGGCCATGGGCATCCTCATGGAACGCCACAAGCTGTCCGAGGACGACGCGTTCAACGTGCTGCGCCGTATCTCCCAGCAGCACAACGTCAAACTGCGCGACGTGGCCCAACGAGTCCGCGGCGAGGGATGACCGAGCGGCCACCGCGCTTCCCCAAAAGGCGAACTGCCAGGTCAAGGGTGTTTGTTTCGCGCATACGGGCGCCTTCGCACGGGTGTCGATGATCACTGTGGTGTCGGGGCCGTCGCCGCTGCCGACGACGCCCGGTCAGGGGTGTTTGCGCTGCTCGGCCTGTTGCGCCGCATCGCTCCGGCCCGGCCCGCTGCCGCCCTTGCTCTTGCTGTGTCCTGGCCGGTCGTCGGCCGCCTTCGTCTTACCCGGGGCGGCGGGTGTGTGGGCATGCGTGGGGGTGCGCAGGGATTGCGCGGATTCGGCGGCCGGCAGCCTGCCGGCGCCGGCCGCGCGCTGCCCCGCCGCGGTGTCAGTGGGTGTGCGCGGCGCATCCGGCTGTTCCTCGGCGGGCGAGGCGCCTGCCGCCGTGGGGGTGTCCTCGACCTGCGTGTGCGGCTTGGCCGGGGCGCTCTGTTCACTCCCCGTGGTGAATCCGGCGGTGCCCTCGGTGACGGCGACCGCGCAGACGGCCGCGGCGAAGGCCACAGCCGCCCCCGCCATCCGCACGCGGCGGCGCGCGGGTGCGGCCGCCGACCTCTTGGAAGCGGCCGTCGACCTGTTGTCCGACTGCGCAGCCTCCGGTGCCGGGACGAGGCCTGTGCCGCTCGCCGGCACGGGCGCCGTGACTCCTCGCAGCCCCGGCACAGGCGAGGCCGCCTCTGTTGCGGGGCCGCTGCTCGCGGCTATGAGGGCCAGCTGCCGGGCGCAGTACTCGGCCGGGGGCCGTGCGTACTCGTCCAGGTCGGTCATGTCCCTCAGCAGGGCCGCGAAGTCCGCGGGCACGTCGGTGGGTATGGCGGGTGGGCGGTACAGCCGCGCGATGGCGGCCTCCAGCGGTCCGCCGTCGTACTCGACTCTGCCGGTGAGGCATTCGACGAGCACCAGCCCCAGGGCGTAGACGTCCGCGGGCAGGCCGACCGGCCTGCCCGTCACCTGCTCGGGGGACAAGTAGGCAGCCGTGCCCGTCAGGGTTCCGGTGGCGGTGCGAGTGGTGGCGTCCAGCAGGCGGGAGATGCCGAAGTCGCTCAAGTGAGGACGCCCAGAAGCGTCCAGGAGGATGTTCGACGGCTTCACGTCCCGATGGAGGACCCCCGCACCGTGCGCGTGGGCGAGCGCGTCGGCCAACCCGGCGCCCAGCACCGCCACCGACCGGCACGGCAAGGGGCCTTCGGCGATGCGGGCCTTCAAGGTCGGACCGTCGACCAGCTGCATGACGAGGTAGCCGTCGCCGCCGTGCCGACCGGCGTCGTAGGCGCTGACCACTCCCGGATGCTCCAGCCGGGCCAGGATCTCCGCTTCACCGCGGAAGTCCTCCTCGGTGTCGAAGCCGGTTCCGGGCCGGAAGACCTTCACCGCGACCGGGCGGCGCAGTCGCAGGTCGAAGCCTCGGTGGACATCGGCGCAGCCACCGGTTCCGATCACCGCGTCCAGACGGTAGCGGCCCGCCACCACTGGAGCGCTGGCATGGGAAACCAGGGCAAGGCCCGACTCGACGAAACCCACTTGTGTGCCCCCTGCCTCATCGGACCTGTCCGGCCGCAGCCGTCGCGACCATCCGCACCTGAGTACCCAGGGAGGCCTCCTCTATCTCCCATCCGACCAGCAGGCCCGGTTCCTCAGATGGCGGGGGTCGCGATGCCGCCGGCCTCTCGGCACGTCGTGGCTCGACTGACGCTCAGCCACATGCTGCCGCCCGGCCCGGACGAGGACGTCGTCCCTCTCCCCTCCCCCACCGTCACCCGAACCCGAGCGGAACGCCTAGAGCCCGTAGCGGCGCAGCAGGCGTGGGGCCCGGCACGTGGTCCAGGCGCCGGCCAGACCGATGGCTGCGCCGGCAGCGACGTCGCTCGGGTAGTGGGCGCCGCTTTGCACACGCTCGAGCGCCACCATGACGGCGGGCACCGCGCACACAGCACTGACGACCGGCCAGGACGGCGCGACAGCGGCGGTGAAGGCCACCGCGGCGGCCGTGTGCCCGGAGGGAAAGGAGGACGAGTCGGGACGGTCCCTGACCTCGTCGTGGGGAAACCACTCCTCCGGCGGCCGGGACCGGTCGGCCAGCTGCTTGCACACTCCGTTCGACGCCAGCTGGGCCATGACCAGGGCGGTCAGGCCGGCGGCCGCCGCTCTACGGCCGCGCCACCCGCCCAGCCCTGCCATGGCGACGGCCGCGCCGCACCACAGCTTGGTGCTCTCCGCGGCCTCCTCCACGGCCGAGAGCACCTTGCCGGCGGTCTTCGGAATCCGGGCGGCCGTCTGTCGGGTCAGTGACCGGTCAACGTCGTACACCTCTGCCGGAACCCTCATGGCGAGCAGGTATCCCGCACGTCACGGACTTATGCGCAAGGTCATCACTCGATCGGTCAGGCCTCGTCCGGGCGGCATCGGCCCCCGTAACAGGCGGTACATTGAATCCCAGCATTGGCATCGTTGTATCGTCTGCGGGCAGGTGAGTCGCTGTCCTCGCGCGTCGGGACGCCGTGACTCGACGAGTTCTGGGAGGACCCACGCCATGAGCGGCACGCTGGCCGACGACATCCGCAGTCGACTGGGCGATCTCAGTCCCGCCGAGCGCAAGGTCGCCCGCGTGCTGCTCGCGGGATACCCCGCCGCCGTCTTCGAGACGGTGGCGACGATCGCGGAGCGTGCGGCGGTGTCGACCCCCACCGTGCTGCGCTGCGCCTCGCGGCTCGGATACCGGGGGTTTCCCGATCTCCAGGCCGCGTTGCGTGCGGAGCTCGATGCCCGCAACGCCTCCCCCATCACCTTGTACGAGTCGGCGGAACCCGCGCCGGGCAAGGGCACGGGTGACGCCGAGGACGGCGAGGGGCGGTTGCAGCCCCGGCTGGCACTGCTGCAACAGGCGTTGGCCCAGACGTTCCACGAAGTGTCGCCGCACGAGTTCGAGACGGCGGCGGAGTTTCTGAGCGATGCCCGCCGCCGGGTGCACCTGGCAGGCGGCCGGTTCACCCACCTGCTGGCGCACTACCTCGGCCTGCATCTGATGCAGGTCCGTGATCAGGTCTCCTTCCTTCCGGACCGGGATGTGGAGCGGACGTCCTACCTCACCCAGCTGGCGCGCCGCGACGTCACGGTGATCTTCGACTACCGGCGTTACGAGGAGGACTTGACCGTCATCGCGGAACTCGCCCGCGAGCGGGGCGGAAAGGTCGTCGTCTTCACCGACCCCTGGCTGTCCCCCGCGTCCGCGCACGCCGACGTCGTCCTCATCAACCACGTGGCCTCCGGTTCGCCCTACGACAGCCTCACCCCGACGCTCGCCCTGATCGAGACGTTGATCTCCGCGGTGCTCGACCGGCTCGGACCTGACGCGCACCAGCGGATGAAGGCCGGGGAGGACATCGCCCGGCGTACCGGGCTGCTGTGAGCGGGCCGCTTCGAGCGGTGTTCAGCGCGGGGCGATGGTGACGCTCAGGCCGACGAGGGTGTCGGCGGTGCTGCCGTCCACGCTCCACGCGGTGAACGTGTCGGACTTGATGAAGGTGACGGCGAATCGCGGAGCGGCTTCGAACGTCGTGGCGCTCGCGGCGAGTTGGACACGGGTCTGCGCGAGGGCGCGCGCCGTGCCGCGCAGGGAGTAGGCCTTGCCGTCGGGGTTGGCGGCGGAACAGAAGGCGTCCGTGTTCGCGGGCACGGGTGCGGTGTTGCCCGGTGCCAGGCGGAGCTTGTCCGCGGCGGGGCGCACCCGCCAGGTGTGAGCGTCGTACCGGTCGTGGTCGGTGAGATAGGTGTAGCGGGCGCCGCGCAGCGTCCAGCCGGCCGGCGTGGTGGTGGCGCGGGCTTGGCGCAGGTCGAGGACGGCGGCGCCGTTGGGGCCCAGCACGGTGAGCTGCTCGTGCGTGGTGCCAGGGTGGTCGACGACGACGGCGGTGTTCTCGTCGAGGGCGTAGACACGGTCGTGACCGGTGTCGGCGGCCAGGCGGTAGGCGCGGCCCTCACGTCCGTAGGCGCCGGTGTGGGTGTCGATGAGGGCCGAGCGCAGGAAGCCGAAACCGCCGCGCGGGAGGTGGCCGAGGCGGGTGGGGTCGTCGAAATAGCCGGGGGCGCTGCCGTCGCGCAGAGCTTGGTAGGACTCGCCGCCGGTGACCATGTCGGGCCCTGAGGCGATCTGGGCGCCGGCGGAGGATCCGGCGATCACGGCGCCGTGGCTGAGTTTGGCGCGGATCGCGGCCAGGACCTTCGAGTCGCGTTGCCGGGGGCCGCGCAGCAGGGTCTGGACGTAGCGGTACTGGTCGCCTCCGCCGAAGAAGAAGCCGGTCATGGAGTCGACCTGGGCGACGACGGCGTCGGAGTCGGCGTTGGCGATGTGGTCGAGGTCGATGGGGATCCACTGGGCGTCGGCCGCGCCGTGCTTCTTGAACAGCGCGGCGTAATAGGCGCCGTTGCAGGCGGAGTTGCTGCACCGGTCGGGGTCTGCGGCGTCGGGGTCCTGGCTCTCGGGCACGGAGGCGGCGGTGATGACCCCGATGCGGGCACCCGACCCACCGGCCCGGTCGATGATCTCGCCGTAGATCTCAGTGTTGGTGTCCTTGAGCGCGCCGCCGACCAGCACGAGGGAACCGTCTCGGGCAGGACGCTGCTCGCTGGTGGCGTGTGCGACGGGTGCGGTGGCCACGAGGGTGAGGGTGATGCCGGCGGCGAGGGCCGCGCGGCGGGTCGGGCCGTGGGATACGCGCATGGGCTCTCCAAGGAGTCGGGAAAAAAGGGTGGGTGGGAAGCGGCCGGGAAGGTGGGAAGGAGGCTTTCTGCGCCTGTGCCGGCTGAGCCGGGTCAGAGACAGGCCCCGGAGCCATGGCCGAGCGCCGCCACGAGCGCGGCCAGGACGGCGACGCGCTGCGGCACGCTGGTGGTGTCGAGCCATTCCTGTGGGGTGTGGTCGGCTCCGCCGACGGGGCCGAGGCCGTCCAGGGTGGCCACCCCCGTTCCGGCGATCAGGTTGGCGTCGCCGACTCCGCCAGTAGTGGTTGCGGCGAAGGTCCCACCGACGGCTCGTGCGGCCTGTCGAGCCAGGTCGAGCATGTGGCGTGAGGCGTCGGTGACCTCCATGGGCGGGCAGAGGTCGAGTTGTTCGACGGTGATGCTGGTGCCGGGGACGGCGGGCCGGTCGGCGACCTCCCGGATGGCCCGCTCCGCGTGCTGGACGTCGGCGGTGGTGGCCGCCCGGACCTCCACCCGCAGTTCGGCGTCGGCGCAGACGATGTTGGCCCGGCTGCCTGCTCTGATGGTTCCGACGTTGACGGTGACGTCTTCCCAGCGTCCGTTGAGGGCTTGCAGGTCGACGACGAGGTGGGCGGCCGTGAGAGCGGCGTTGGCGCCGCGCTCGGGTTCGATGCCTGCGTGGGCGGCGCGGCCGGTGACGGTGATGTGGAAGTCGGCCACGCCCTTGCGGCCGATGACGAGGTCACCGTTCTCACGGGCGCACTCCAGGCCGAGGGCGTGGTGCATGCCGCGGGCGGTCGCTTCGATGAGCGGCCGACTGGCGGGTGAGCCGATCTCCTCGTCCGGGGTGGCGAGCAGGACCAGTTCGTCGTACGCCGTCCACCCGTGCGCGTCCAGGATCTCCAGGGCCGTCAGTCCGGCGAGCAGGCCGCCCTTGTCGTCGCTGACGCCGGGGCCATGGGCGAGGTGGCCGCGCAGGGTGAACGGCCGTGCCAGCGCGGTGCCTTGGTCGAAGACGGTGTCCATGTGGCCGGCGAGCAGGATTCTGCGGCCGCCTTCCGTGGCGGGCAGGGTGCCCTTTTTGCGCGCGACCAGGGCGTCACCGGTCCGGACACGGCCGCCGGCGGCGAGGCGGACGCGTTCGACGGTGAAGCCGAGCAGGCGCAGGCGCCGCTGCATCCAGTCGGCGACCCGGTTGACGCCGTCGGCGTCGTAGGAGCCGGAGTCGATGGAGACCAGCTCGCGCAGGTCGTCCAGGTAACGGGAGTGGCGGGAGCGGGCCAGGTCGAGCAGGTCCGCGGCGAGTTCCTGCCGGCGGGTCGGCGCGCTCACAGGACCTTGGACAGGAAGGCACGGGTGCGGTCCTGCTCCGGGTCGACGAGAACGCGGCGGGGATCGCCGGCTTCGACGACGACGCCGTCGTCCATGAACACGGCCGTGTCGCCGACTTCCCGGGCGAAGCCGATCTCGTGGGTGACGACGACCATGGTCATGCCGTCGGCGGCCAGTTGGCGCATCACGTCCAGTACGTCGCCGACGAGTTCGGGGTCGAGAGCGGAGGTCGGCTCGTCGAAGAGCATCAGCTTGGGCTGCATGGCCAGGGCGCGGGCGATGGCGACGCGCTGCTGCTGCCCGCCGGAGAGTTCCGCGGGGTAATGATGGCCCCGGTCTGCCAGCCCGACCTGCGCGAGCAACTGCTGCGCCCGTTCGTGGGCCTCGTTCCTCGGGACGGCACCGACCTTGACGGGGGCTTCCATGACGTTCTGCAGGGCCGTCATGTGGGGGAAGAGGTTGAAGCGCTGGAAGACCATGCCGATGTCGCGGCGGCGCTGGGCGACTTCTCGTTCGCGCAGTTCGTGCAGCTTGGTGCCGTGCTGGCGGTAGCCGACGAGTTCGCCGTCGACGGTGAGCCTGCCGCCGTCGACCTTCTCCAGGTGGTTGATGCAGCGCAGGAAGGTCGACTTGCCCGAGCCGGAGGGGCCCAGCAGGCAGCAGACCTGTCCGCGTTCGACGGTGAGGTCGATGCCCTTGAGCACCTCCAGTCCGCCGAAGTGCTTGCGGACCCCTTCGGCCCGCACCATGGCCGCGGTCATCGGCCGTCCTCCTTGTTCTTCTTGCCGACGAGCCGCGCGGTGCCGCCGAACATCCGCTGCAGGGGCGAGGCGTGTGCGCCGCGCGCGGTGCCGCGTCCGTAGCGGCGCTCCAGCCACGCCTGGGGGACGCTGAGCACGCTGACCAGAGCCAGGTACCACAGGCTCGCCACCACGAGCATGGGGATGACCTGGTAGTTCTGGGCGTAGACGTCCTGGATGTTGGACATGAGGTCATGCGCGGAGATGACGGAGACGAGCGCGGTCATCTTGAGCATGTTGATGGTCTCGTTGCCCATCGGCGGGATGATGACCCGCATCGCCTGGGGCAGGACGATCCGGCGCATGGTCAGCGCGGGCCGCATGCCGAGCGAGTGGGCTGCCTCGGTCTGGCCGGGGTCGACGGACTGGATGCCGGCGCGGACGATCTCGGAGGCGTAGGCCGCCTCGTTCAGTCCGAGCGCGAGAAGCGCGGCGACGGCAGGGGTGAGCAAGGTGTTGGTCTCGGTCTGGAAGAACGTGATGTCGGTGAAGGGGACACCGATCTTGACGAACTTGTACAGGGCGCCGGCGTATCCCCAGAAAATGATCTGGACGAGCAGCGGAGTGCCGCGGAATACCCAGACGAACGCGGTGGCGATGCCGTACAGCACCGGGCTGGAGGACAACCGCATGACGGCGAGCAGGGTGCCCAGTCCCAGGCCCAGGGCCATCGCCGCGGCGGTCAGCCACAGCGTGGTGCCCAGCCCGTCGAAGATGAGGTCCGCGAAGAGGTAGTCGCCGACGACGTCCCAGTGCAGGTTGTCGTTCTTGGCGAGCGAGCCGATGAGCCCGACGAGCGCGAGCACGCTGATGACCGCGGCGGTCCAGCGCCCGTAGTTGCGCACCGGGACCACGTCGAGCTCCGGTGCGCGGGGACCGCCGGCGGGCGGCGCGCCCAGGGCGTCCTTGGTGACGGTCATGGTTAGTCCACCGCCGCGTTCTTGGTGGCCTCCCGCACGGCGATCGAGGCCACGCCGTAGCTGTCGTAGATCTTGGTGACGGTGCCGTCGTCGATCAGGGCCTGCAGCGCCTTCTGGATGGCGTCGGTGAGCCCGGGCAGCTGCTTGCTGACGGCGATGCCGTTGGGTGAGGCGTGGTAACCGCCGGGCGCCTTGGGGTCCTCGACGAGGTCGAAGACCTTGCCGTCGTCGGCGGTCTTGGCGACCCAGCCGGCGGCGGGCTTGGTCAGCACCTGTGCGACGACCTTGCCGGAACGCAGGGCCAGCTGGGCGTCGGAGTCCTTGGGGAAGGTCTGAATGTCGATCTTCGCCTGGCCCGCGGCGGAACAGTCGCCCTGGTGCTCCTTGAGCAGGTCGAGCTGGTTGGTGGCGGCCTGCACGGCGACCTTCCGCCCGCACAGGGCGTCGAGGTCGGTGATCTTCTCGGGGTTGCCGTCGGCGACGAGGATGCCCGACCCGGACTGGGAGTAGTCGACGAAGTCGACGACCTGCTGGCGCTCCTTGTTGTCGGTGATGGCCGACATCGCGGCGTCGAACTTGCCGGCCTGGATGGCCGGGACGATCCCGTCGAACTTCTGCGGGGTGAACGCGAAGGTCACCCCGAGTTTGCCGCCCAGCGCCTGGCCGAGGTCGTGGTCGAGGCCGGTCAGCTCGCTCTCCCCCTCCTTCACGAACATCTCGAAGGGCGGGTAGGGCACGTCGGTGGCCACCCGGACCTTGCCGGCCTTCTTGATCTGGTCCGGGAGCAGGTCGTGCAGGGCCTGGTCCTTGGTGATCTCCACGCCGGCGACCGTGACCTTCCCGCTCGCGGCGGGCGCCGTGTCGTCGCCGTCTTGGCAGGCGGTGAGCGTGGTGAGGGCCAGGGCTGCCGTGGCGGCGAGCGCCGTACGCCGGGCGAGACGAGCATTCATCGTGGTGGAACCTCTCAAGATCTCCGCCGACGGACCCCTGCCGTCGGCAACACAGCAGGAAGTTACAGATACATCGATTGCTTGGCTAGATGTATCGTCCGTTACGTTGAGGTAAAGCGGATCGAAGGCCCCGCCCAGGCACACAAGGACGGGCCATCTGCCTTCTTGAGAGGTCCGGCGAGCCCACACTGCGCGACAGGACGGCAATACATCTTTCGCACTATCGGATCTACTTGTATCTTCCGCTACTAACCCGATTGGCCGACTGTCGTCGCCGTCGCCCGGACACGCGCCTACTGCCAACCTCAGGAGTCCTTGTGACGCACCGTCATGCCCGCAAAGCCGGCCGCACCGTCGTGGCCCTGTGCACCCTGGCCCTGGCGATCACTGCCGCGCAGCCCGCCCACGCGGCAGCCGACCGGATCAGACTCGGCAGCGCCACCGACGCCAGCCGCACCTCCTGGAACGGCCCCGCTTTCACCATGAACGGCGCCGGAGCCGTGGTGGCCGCCTCCATGACCCGGGCCATCGACGAGATCCGCGGGGGCACCGGAAGTCTCGACGTCGTCGTGCTGGCCGGATCCGCTCCCACCTCGGGCAGCAGGACACCCGAGTGCGACACCGTCATGACCCTCGCCGGCGTCAACTCCTGCACCACCTGGACTCTCACCACCGCCGCCGACGGCAACAACAGTCAGGTCAACACCGACATCCGCAACGCCGAGTTCGTCTACTTCGCCGGCGGTGACCAGTGCCGCTACGCCGCCTGGAAGGGCACCGCGCTGGAAGCGTCCGTGGAGTCGGTCGTGGCCAAGGGAGGCGGATCAGGAGGCGGAAGCGCCGGCCACCACATCAACAGCCCCGTCGTCTACGACGCCTGCAACGGCAGCGTGACCAGCAGCGAGGCGCTCGCCAACCCCTACGATCGTGCCGTCACCTTCACCACCGGCATGTTCCAGTGGGCCGACTACGGCAGTGTCATCAACGACTCCCACTTCGTCACCCGCGACCGGATGGGCCGCACCATGGCGTTCCTGGCGCGGGCGGTCAAGGACGGTCTCACCGCCGGCGGCGCGGCATGGGGCGTGGGTGTCGAGGAGGGCGGCGGCTCCCTGTTCATCGACCGCAACGGCCTGGGCACCCAGTACGGCAAGGACGCCTACGTCGTCCTGGCGGACCACCAGCCCGAGCAGGCCGTTGACCGCAAGCCGCTGACGTACTCCGGCTTCAAGATCTGGCGGCTGACGCCGGGCACCACTTTCGACTTCCGACACCGCCCCACCTGCGGCTACTACCTGCGCAGCGTCACCGGAGGCGTACCCGACGCCAACCTCTACAGCGGCACGCCCGTCACCGACTGCGGCCCGAGCGGCGGTACCGCGCTGATCGAGAGCGAGCCGAACGACACCCGCGATACTGCGGACGACGCCACCGCGCTCCCCTCCACCGCGACGATCACCGGGTCCATGAAGTCCACCAGTGACCGCGACTACTTCAAGATCTCTCTCACCTCGGGGTCGACCGCGTCACTCAACTGCGCCGTTCCGACCGCCTACGACGCGGACCTGTACGTGCTCGACTCCACCGGCAGCACCCTGCAACGCTCCGTCAACGACGGCGCGGGCACCGACGAGGCCCTCACCTTCACCCGCACCACCGCCGGCCCGGCCACCTACTACGTCGAGGTCGAGGCCTACAGCGGATCCGGCACCGCCCCTTACACCTGCGCCCTCAGCACGACCTGACCCAGCGTCATAAACCGCGCAAATCCCTCTCTTCAGCGGCCAGGCATTGCGTCTCGCCGAAAACCTTCGGGCCCTGCCTGGTCGATTCCCGCCATGGCCCGGCCTCACGGCCCGGCGCAGCCCTACGCTCACTTCCGGCCCCGCCCGCGCGCGGAGCGGTACGGCGGATGCCTGCCCCGACACGAAGAAAGGACATGCCGATTTCATGAGCAAGGCGGCGGGCAGGAGAAGGGCCGACCGGCTCAGGAATCTGTACAGGCGCTACCTCGCGTGGCGCGCACCGTTCCCCCGGTGGGCGCGCATTCTGTACGACATCACGATGACCGTCATCGCCGCAGCGACGGCATACGTCGCTGTAGGCGCCCTGTGCGGAATGGTCCTCGTCCTGCTGCCCCTGCTCGGGTTCCTCGGCCTCGCAAAAAGCAAGGATCACGACGACGGCATCGACTGGAGCGACGACCGGATGGGTGGTCAGCCCAGAAATCCGGGCCCGAAGCTCTGAACCACCGACGGCGACCGGGGCAAGGACGCGACGATGAGCGTCGGCGAAGGAGACAGGCCGGAAAGACGCCCACGTGGTGCCCCAGCTCCTGCGCCGGCTCCGCCTCGGCAATGACCTTCCCCGGCTCGACGAGGACGACCCGCGCCCTCGGCGCGTAGCGACCTGGAAGATCCGTGCGACGGCGGCGGGGTCTATGCTCCCGCGGTTTCGACCTCCTCCTTTCCGTGGAGATCGGTCAGGACTGCCAGCCGGCCCAGCAGTTCCAGGAAGCCGCTTCGGCCAAGGCCGCTGAGCTGCGCGACCGACACCCCGCGACGCGCGTTCCCGCGCTGGTTTCCTCGCGACCAGGACCAATCCGCCGCCACAGCAGCATCGGATTACGTCCGGAGATGTCCCAGCAGCGGAGGCCCCCGTGAAAGAAGCCGTGCATATCGGCAGAAATCCATCGTCGAAACCGGATCTGGAGGAGTTGGTGAGCCGCGTGGCCTTGGGGGACGAGGATGCGTTCACCGGCGTCTATGACGCCGTGGCCGGCTCCGTCCTGGGGGTCGCACGTGCCGTGCTGCGTGATCAGGCGCAGTCGGAGGAGGTGGCCCAAGAGGTGCTGGTGGAGGTGTGGCGCACCGCCCCTCGCTTCCGGCCCGAGCGTGGGACGGCGGTCAACTGGATCCTCACCCTCGCGCACCGCCGCGCGGTGGACCGGGTCCGCTCCGTGGAGGCCGCCGCCGCCCGCGACCACCAGGCCGCGCTGCTGGAGCGGACGCCCGAGTTCGACGAGGTGACCGAGCAGGTCGAAGCCAGGCTGGAACGGGAACAGGTACGACGGTGCCTGCGCACGCTGACCGAGATCCAGCGTCAGGCCGTCACTCTCGCCTACTACCGCGGGCTGACCTACAGCCAGGTGGCCGAGGCACTGACGCTTCCGCTGGGCACCGCGAAGACCCGGCTGCGGGACGGGCTCATCCGCCTGCGCGACTGCCTGGGGGTGACGGTATGACCGGCATCGTCGATCTGCACCGTCTGACCGGGGCCTACGCCCTGCATGCCCTGTCCGAGGACGAACTGCGCACGTTCGAGCGTCACCTGGCGGGCTGCGAACCGTGCACGCAGGAGGCCGCCGAGCTGTCGGCGACCGCGGCCCGGCTGGGACTGGCCGCCACCGTGACACCGCCGGCGGCCATGCGCGAGCAGGTCCTGCACTGCGTCTCGTCCGTCCGGCAGGAGGCGCCGGGCGGACGGACGGCCGGCCGTGCCGGGCGCGCCTCGTCGCGTACCCGGCTGCTGTCCCGGTGGGCCCTGGCCGCCTGCCTCGCCGCAGCCGCCGCGCTCGGGGGCACCACGGTCTGGCAGCATCAGCGGGCCGAGGACGCCCTGAGTCAGGCGCACCGCGCGCAGCGCGGGACCGAGGAGATCGCCGCCGTACTGGCCGCGCCGGACGCCAGGACACGCGCCGCCATGCTGGGCGGCGGCGCCACCGGCACGGTCGTGGTCTCCCGGGCCCGGGACAAGGCCGTGTTCGTCGTGTCGGGGATGGCCCGGCCCGCCGAGGGCAAGGTCTATCAGCTGTGGTTCAACGACGACGGCACCATGCGCTCCGCCGGCCTGATGGATCCCGGCCGCACGGACCAGGCCGTGCTCCTGCAAGGCGGAGTCGACGGGGCTTCAGGCGTGGGGGTCACCGTCGAACCGGCCGGCGGTTCGACGGAGCCGACCTCCGCACCGGTCGCTCTGCTGGGTTTCCCGGCCTGAGGGCACCCGCAGCCGGGCCGGGGCAGGGGCGCGCATTGGTCCATCGGGGTGCAAAGAGCGACGGAGAGTAACAGGGATGACGTGCGGGTTGTCATACGGTCATGACACTCATCGCTCGGGCGCAGCAGCCCATGCCCTCCCATCCCCGCCGCCGTGACGGCAAGACGCCCCTGCCCGTCCCCGAGGAGTGTGCCCGGCTGCGCCGGGCCTGGGGTCTGAGCGTGGAACACGTGGCCGGGGCGTTCGGCGTGACCACCGCGACCGTGAGGTCCTGGGAGGCGGGCCGCACCGCGCCGACCGGTCTGCGCCGGGCCGCGTACGCGGCGTTCCTCAGTGGCCTGGCCCAGGGCCTGGTGCCGGCCCCTGGCCAGGCCGGCGCGGCGGTGTCCCCGCGAACGGGAAGCGGCCGGCGCCGACGCCCCGTACCCACCGCGACAGCACGGCCTGCCGCTTCTGCGGTGCTGGGTGAGGTGCGGGCTGAAGTGCCGGCCGCCCGGCCCGCTCGTGTCGTGTCGGCAGTCCTGACGACGCGAACAGCCGGCGAGGCGCGTCATCTGCCGGTGGGACCCGGGCCTGACCCGGTCACTCCGGCGCGCCGTCGACGGCTGCGGACCGTGGCGCTCGCGGCGGGTGTGTGGACGGCCTTCCTTCATCTGATGACGACCATGCCCGTGCCGCACCCGTAGGGCGCGGCAGCGGCTCAGACCTGGCCGGTGATCGTCACGGTCACCCGGGAGCCCGGCCGTCCGGGGAAGCGGACGGCCAGGTCCTGCTCGACGGCGCGGCGGACGGCACGGGCCACCTCCACCGCGCGGGCCTGGCGCACCACGACCACCTGGACGTCGACGTGCCAGCCTGCGGCGGCGTGCGGTCCGGGCGTCAGCCGTACTCCGGCGGTGGACGGCCCGCCGGTGCCGGCGCCGGCCCGGCCCAGCGCCGAACGGAGCCGCGCGGCCAGCCCGGGTTTCAGGAAGGCGACGCCCGGCACGCCTTCCACGACCCTGGCCACATCCTCGATCAGCACGGCCTGTGCGGCGGACGGCATGGACGCGCTCATGCGGTGTCCCCTTCCCGGTTCTCGGCCCCGCTGTCGACGAGGTCGGTGACGCGGATGTCCACGGACGCTATGACCATGCCCAGTTCCCGGTCGGCGGCCTCCCGCACCCGCCGGCGTACCCGCTCCGCGAGCTCCTGCAGTCCGACGTGAGCGGGCGCATGGATGTCCAGACGGACCTCGACGCCCGCGGCTGGACCGTCGGCGTCCACAATGCGGCACGAACCCGCGCTGACCCCCTCGACCGACTCGGCCGCCGAACGGAGGGCGCGCGCGGCGACCGTCTCCATGATCCACAGGTCTTCGGCGGGTTCACCCAGGGGCAGCGGGCGGCCGGGCCGCAGTTCGAGGCGGACGAGATCCATCACCCGCCGGGTCAGCGGCTCGGCGTCGTAGGCGGAGGTCTCCGGGGTCTCCTCGCGCAAGCCGGCCACGGCGGTCTCCAGCTGTTCGAGGTCGCGTACGGCATGCCGGCAGTGCGGGCAGGTGGCCGAGTGCGGGTCGGACACCTGCCGTTCCCAGTCGTCCCAGACCTGGGACAACGGGCGTCCGCACGGCAGTCGCTCGTCGTCCCCATCGGCTCGGGTGCCCTCGGGCGGGTCGGTGTGGGTGGTCATCGCCAGGCCCCCAGTGCTTGTGTCAGACAGCGGCGTGCGCGGAAGACGCGGGCGCGGACGGCCTCCTGGCTGATGCCGACCGCGTCCGCGATGAACTCGTAGGACCGGCCGTCCAGTTCGCGCAGCACCCAGCAGGCGCGCTGTTCGGCCGAGAGGAGATCGAGGGCCTCACGCAGTTCACGCACAGCGTCACGGGCCTCGGTGATGCGGGCCGGGGAGGTGGCGTGTTCGGCCGCCGGCATCTCCCCTGCCGCCTCCAGGGGCACAACCGGTCTGCGGGCGCGCAGGACGTTCAGACAGCGGTTGGTGACGATGCGGTACATCCACGTCGCGAAGGACGCCTGCCCGTGGAACTCCGGCAATCGGCGCCATGCGCTGAGGAAGGCGTCCTGCACCGCGTCCTCCGCCTCCGCCACGGTGCCCAGCAGCCGGGTGGCCAGCCGGATCAGAACCGGCGCATGGCCTTGCACCAGGGCCGCGAAGGCGTCCTCGTCGCCCTCCGCGGCCCGGACCACCAGCAGGGTGTCGCCGGTGTCGTGCCCGGCGTCCGGTGGTGCGGTCAGTCTGCGGGCCCCCGCCACTGAGCGGCTCCTCTCGTCCGGTGTCTTCAGGTTGGACACGCGCGGGGCGTGCCTGTGACGCACCACTTCGCCGACTGGGAGGGAGCCCCTCGCCATTCCGGTGCGTATTTTCTTTGAATCCGGAGCAGAACACCCCGCGGATTGGTGCGGAAAAAACATTCACCCGTTCGAGGGGACGACCAATCCGGCACCGGTCCGGAACCGGATTCCCCACGTGACCGACAACGACAACAAACCACGCAGGCCGAACGGCGCGCTCCGCCTCGCCGCGGGTGCGCTGGCCGGCGTGGTGAGTGGATTCGCCGCGCTCGCCGTGGCCGAGCTGGTGTCGACCGCGGTCCGTCCGCAGGCGGGCCCGGTGGTCGCGGTGGGAGGGGCGGCGATCGACCGCACCCCGGCCGCGGTGAAGGACTGGGCGGTGCGGAATTTCGGTACCGACGACAAACTCGTTCTCCAACTCGGAATTCTCGCCGTACTCGCCCTTTTCGCGGTGGCACTGGGAATTGCCGTGCTGCGATTCCGGCGCATCGGAGCGGCCGGTGTGCTGGTCGTCGGCGCGGTCGGGGCGCTGGCGGCCGCCACACGTCCCGACACGCAGGGCTTCACCGACTCGCTGCCCTCACTCGTGGGCGCCGGTACCGGGGCGGTCCTGCTGTACGTCCTGGCGGGCCGTCTCGAACGGCGGCCCGCGGCACAGCCCGCGACGGCCGTTGGGCCGGTGGCCGACTGGGACCGGCGCGGCTTCGTCGTGGTGGCGTCCGCCGCAGCTCTGGCCTCCGCGGGAGCCGGTGTCCTGGGCAGGTCCCTGAACTCGGCGAGCGGGCGGAACGCGGTCGCCTCCCGCGACCGGCTGGTGCTGCCGGCCCCCGCCGCTCCCGCAGCGGCCGCCCCGCGGGGAGCCGGGCTGCGGATTCCCGGCGCCGTCCCCTTCATCACCCCGAACAGCGCCTTCTACCGGGTGGACACCGCGCTGGTGGTCCCCAAGGTCGACGCGACCACCTGGCGGCTGCGCATCCACGGCGAGAGCGTCCCCCGCCCGCTCACGCTCTCCTTCGACGACCTGCTGCGACGCGAGCTGGTCGAACGCGACATCGCCCTCACCTGCGTCTCCAACGAGGTCGGCGGCCCCTACGTCGGCAACGCCCGCTGGATCGGGGTACGCCTGGCCGATCTGCTGACCGAGTGCGGCGTGAAGGCGCCCTCGAAGGGCGGCCGCGCCGACCAGCTGGTGGCGCGCTCGGTGGACGGCATGACGATCGGGAGCCCGGTCGAGGACGTGATGGACGGCCGCGACGCCCTCCTGGCCCTCGGTATGAACGGCGAACCGCTGCCCTTCGCGCACGGCTTCCCGGTCCGCATGGTGGTGCCCGGCCTGTACGGGTTCGTCTCCGCCTGCAAGTGGATCAAGGACATCGAGCTCACCACCTTCGACGCCTACGACGCCTACTGGGTCAAGCGCGGCTGGGCCCGCAAGGCGCCGATCAAGACGCAGTCGCGCATCGACACGCCCAAGCCGTTCGCCCGGCCGAGGGCGGGCACGGTGATGGTCGCCGGGGTCGCCTGGGCCCAGCACCGCGGCATCGACAAAGTCGAGGTCCGGGTCGACGACGGCCCCTGGCAGGAAGCCCGCCTCGCCGCTGAGGACACGGCCGACACCTGGCGCCAGTGGTCCTTCCCCTGGCAGGCCACCAAGGGCGGCCACACCCTCACCGTCCGCGCCACCGACCGCACCGGCCGGACGCAGACCGCGAAACGCGCCCGGACCATCCCCGACGGCGCCAGCGGATGGCACTCCGTCGTCGTCACCGTCGAGTGACCCCCAGAACCATCTCCCCTTCCCCTCTACAAGGCAGCACCCGCTGCCGTGACCTACAGGAGAAACACCATGAACACCCGTATCCGCCGCATCGCCGTGACCGTGGCCGCCGCGGCCGTCCTGCCGCTGGCCCTGAGCGCCTGCTCCGACGACGGCGGTGACTCCACCAAGGCGGACTCCTCGTCGAAGGCTTCGGCGTCCGCCTCCGCGACGGACGACGGCATGACGGACTCCGGCAGCACCACCGCGGCGGACCAGCCCTTCGGCTCCGCCTGTTCGGCCGTGCCCACCAGCGGCGCGGGCTCCTTCGACGGCATGGCCAAGGACCCGGTCGCCACGGCCGCCTCCAACAACCCGGCCCTGTCCACGCTGGTGACCGCGGTGAAGAAGGCCGGCCTGGTCGACACCCTCAACAACGCCCAGAACATCACCGTGTTCGCACCGACCAACGACGCCTTCGCGAAGATCCCCAAGGCCACCCTCGACAAGGTCCTCAACGACAAGGCCCAGCTGACGAAGATCCTCACCTACCACGTCGTCGGCCAGAAGCTCGCCCCGAAGGACCTGGAGAACGGCTCCTTCGACACCCTGGAGAAGTCGAAGCTCACCACCTCCGGTTCGGGCGAGTCCTACACCGTCAACGACTCCGCCAAGGTGGTCTGCGGCAACGTCAAGACCGCCAACGCCAACGTCTACATCATCGACACCGTCCTGATGCCGAGCTCCTGACGGCCCATCACGCGGGGGCCGGGACTGCTGTGGTCCCGGCCCCCGCCGACGTTCCCCGGGAAGTTTTCCGGGCATCCGCGTCACAGCGGCGCTCGGACCGGGTCGAAACGAGTACAGGCATCCGACGAAGCGTCACAGCAGGAAGGGACACCCTCATGACCACACAGACCGCGGTAGCCGCCAAGGACACCCCCGCGCCCCGGGCCGGCGCCAGGAGCGAGGGCACCACGGCCGTCTCCGGCGGCGCCACCGGCGCGGACCAGCCGGCCGCCGACCGTGGACGGACGTCGATCGCCGACCTCGTCGTCGTGAAGGTGGCCGGCATCGCCGCCCGCGAGATCCCCGGCGTGTACGACATGGGCGGCGGCCTGTCCCGCACCATCGGCGCCGTCCGTGACCGTGTGCCCGGCGGCCGCCCCAACGTCGGGCGCGGCGTGAAGGTCGAGGTGGGCGAACGGCAGACGGCCATCGACCTCGACCTCGTCGTCGAGTACGGCGTACCCATCACCGACGTGTCCCGGGACGTCCGCGAGAACGTGATCTCCGCGGTCGAACGCGTCACCGGCCTGGAGGTCGTCGAGGTGAACATCACCGTCAACGACGTCCGGCTGCCCGACGACGAGGAACCCGCCACCTCCGCCGAGGCTCGTGTGGAGTAGCGGTTCTCGGGTGTGAGCGGCCGGCAGTGGATCCAGGTGGGAGGTAGGTGGACGGGTGTGAGCGCACCGTTCGTAGGCATGATCGCGGGGATGGCCCTGGCGTTCGCCGGATACTTCGGCGGCTTCGGCGCGTTCCTGCTCGTGGGAGCGCTCGGTGGCCTCGGCTGGGCGGCGGGCCGCTGGGTCGAGGGCGGTGGTGGCGTCCAGGACGTACGGGACGCGTTCGAGCGGAGCCGCCGATGACCACCGCCGCGCAGCGGGGCACCACCGCCGTCACGGACCGGGCCGTGCGCAGGATCGCCGAGCGGGCCGCGGACGAGACCCTGACGGGCCAGGGGTCCAAGGCGACGGCGACCGTGCACGGGCGCCGGGCGCAGGTGGCCCTCGACGTGGCGCTCCCCTACCCGGCGCCGCTGAGCGAGACGGTCCGCGACCTCCAGGAGCATGTGGTGGGCCGTACAAGGGAGTTGACCGGGCTCGACGTGCCCACCGCGCACATCAGGGTCACTTCGCTCACCGCCGTGGCGGGCGCAGGCGGGGACACCGCGAAGCCGCAGGGTTCCGTCGGCCGTACGCCCCGGCGGGTGTGGTCCCGGCGTCGCGTTCCGGCGGCCGTGCAGGCCGCCTTGGCCGCCGTGGTCTGCGGCGCTCTCGCCGTGGATCTGGTCCGGGTGCACGCCGCGCACCGCCCGGCGGCCGTCTGGCGCGTCGAGGTCGTGCACTGGCTGTCGCAGCACGGACCGGGCGACCGGTCCGTGGTCGTCACCGGCGGTCTGACGGCGCTGCTCGGCCTGTGGATGGTCGTCCTCGCCGTCGCCCCCGGACTGCGCCGGCGGTCGACCGCGCAGGCCGCTGCTCCTCGGGTCGTCGCGGCGATCGACCGTTCGGCCGTCGAGGCTCTGGTGCGGGACGCGGTGGGCGAGGTGGCCGGCGTCGGTGGGGTGCGCGTGCGGGTCCGACGCAGGGTGTCGGTGCGGGCCGAGCTGCTGTTCGGGGAACGCGCGGAGGCTCGGGCCGAGGTGACTGCGGCCGCCGACGGAGCATTGAGGTCATGCGGTCTGCGGCGCTCGCACGGGCTACGGGTGCGCGTCGCCCCTGCGGCCGTCTGGCGGCCTCCGGCGCCGGAGTCGGAGTCGGAGACGCAGAAGCCGGCCGCACCCGCCGTCGGCCCGCGCCCGGAGGGAACCGCGTGACGCGCCAGGGCGGTCCTTCCCGCTGCACCCGACGGCACCGTGTACCCAGCGGCCTCCCGCAAGGAGATGTCTGATGCGCCCATCCCGCTTGTTGGTCAACCGGTTGGTGCTGGGCGGCACCGGCCTGGTGCTCCTGCTCATGGGCGGTTGGCTTGCGGTCACCCGCACCGCCCTCGACCCCCAGCTGCCTGCCTGGTGGCCCGAGCCGCCGACCGGGCACCAAGTCCTGCTGGACACAGCCCAGTTGGCGCGGCTGCGTGGCGAGGGATGGTGGACGCCGACCGTCATCGCGGGGGCGATCACGCTGAGCCTGCTCTTCGGGTGCTGGTGCCTCGCGCAGTTCCGTTCCGGGGCGGCCCGGCGGCTGCCGCTGGCCGCGCCGGGCGGCGCCGTGCGGGCGCAGGCACTGGCCGAGGCGCTGGCCGTGCGTGCGCGTGCGGTGCCCGGCGTCGCGCGCAGCCGTGCCCGTGTCCTGCCTCGCTCCCGGCGCCGCCTGGAGGTGCGGCTGCGGGTCTGGCTCAGGCCTGGAGTCGCGCCGCAGACCGTGCTGCCCGCCCTGTGCGCGGTGACCGACGAGGCCGATGCGTCCGCAGCGCCGTACACCACGCACACCTGCCTGCGTCTCAGCGCCGTCTCGCACCGCATGTCCCATGTCCGCTGACCCGTACGCCGGTGACGCCCGGCCCGCCGCCCGCCGCGCCGTCCTCATCAGGCCGCCAGCCACCTGGTGGCCGGCGCTGCGGCGCACGCCCGTGTCGCTGTGGAACGACGACATATCGGACTACGCGGCGGCCCTGACGTACTACGCGATCCTCTCGGTGCTGCCCGCCCTGCTGGTGACGGTCCTGGCCATCGGCCTGATCAGCCCGGGCACGGCACAGGCGTTCGTCACCCATGTCACCGCGTACGCGCCCGCCGAGTCGGCCGGTGACCTGCACGCCGCGCTGTCCCGGATGCTGGGCGCGGACAGCGGCGCGTGGCCGCTGCTCCTGGCGGGCACCGTGAGCGCGCTGTGGTCCGCCTCCAGCTATCTCGCGGTCTTCCGCCGTGCCCTGCACCGCATGCACCGGGTCGAGGACCATCGTTCTCCCTGGCGCCGGGCCCCTCGCATCGTGCTCACCGCCCTCGTCCTGCTGGTCCTCCTGCTGACCGGCTCTCTCACCCTGCTGCTGACCGGACCGCTGGCGGAGGCTCTGGGCCGAGTCCTCGGGCTGGGCGCCACGGCGACCTGGGGGTGGAGCGTGCTGCGCTGGCCGCTGCTGCTGTGCCTGGTGGCGCTGCTGGTCCTCGTCGTCTTCCACACCGGTCCGGCCGGGGCCCGGCGGCGCGCGCACAGTCTGCCCGGCGGTGTCCTGGCGGCTGTGCTGTGGCTGGTCGTCTCCACCGGCTTCGCGCTGTACGCCTCCACGTTGAGCACGTACAGCAGGCTGTACGGCTCGCTCGCCGGCGTGGTCGTCTTCCTGATGTGGCTGTGGCTGTCCAACCTCGCCCTGCTCACCGGCGCGCAGTTCACCGCCGAGCTGGGCAAGAACTCAACTGATCACAGCACCGGTACCGGACCCGCCTCGTAACGACGACCCGACGCCCCGTCATGGGCTGCGGCAGTTCGCCGGGGGCCACCAGGGAGCCAGGGCCTGGTCGGGGGTCACTGCGGCCTCGGCGGGCGGGGGAAGAAGCCGCTGGTGCGCGCCACGTACGCGGCATAACCCGGCCGGTCGGCCATGTGCCGTTCCAGCAGCCGCTTTCCGCTGCCCTGGGTCAGCAGCAGGCTCATCACCACCGGGGAGACCAGCGACACGGCGGCGGCCTCCGGAGCGTCGCAGGTGAGCAGGAACAGGCCCCACCAGACGCAGAAATCGCCGAAGTAGTTGGGGTGCCGGGTCCAGGACCACAGGCCCTGGTCCATGATCCGTCCCTTGTTGGCGGGATCGGCCTTGAAGCGGGCGAGCTGGGCGTCCCCCACCGCCTCGAAGCCGACACCGAGCACCCACACGGCGACGCCGGCCCAGGTGAGGGCCGACGGCGGGCCGGACACGTACTGCGCGGCCTGGACGGGCAGGGACACCAGCCACACCAGGCCACCTTGCAGCAGATAGACCATCCGCAGGGCGTACACGTTCCGGTTGCCGGGTGCCTTCGCGAGCATCGCCTCGTAGCGCGGGTCCTCACCATGGCCGCGTCCCCGGCGGGCGATGTGCACGGCCAGCCGCAGTCCCCAGACAGCTGTCAGCGCGGTCATCAGCAACCGTCGTACGAGATCGCCCTCCCCGGCGGACACGGCGAGGCTGACGACGGCGACCGCGGTGAAGCCGATGCCCCAGGCGACATCCACGATCCGGTGCAGGCCCGTGCGCACCGCGACGGCGAAGGTGACCAGCATGACCGCGAGGGCCGCGCCGGCGGCCCAGGCGAGGTTCGCCGCGAACGCCTCCCAGGCGAACCCGTTCACAGCCGCTCCAGCCCCTCGTACCACGGACGCGTGGTCATCGGCAGACCGCTGTCGCCCCCGGGGCCCGGCCGGGCGCTCAGGATCTGGTCGACGCCCATCCGCCCCTCCTCGAAGGCCAGCGCCCCGCCGACCAGATAGAGCCGCCACACCCGCGCGGTCTCCTCCCCCACCATGCCGACGAACTCCTCCCAGCGTTCCTCCAGCGTGTGGTGCCAGGCGCCGACGCTGCGGACGTAGTGCTCGCGCAGCGACTCGGTGTGCCGGACCTCCAGTCCCGCCTGCTCCAGCAGGGCCACGGTCTGTCCGAGTGGACGCATGTGCATGTCCGGGGCGATGTACGCCTCGATGAAGGCACCGCCGCCGGGGGCGCCCGGGCCGCGTGACATCTGCTGCACCAGTACGCGCCCGCACGGCCGGACGAGACGGTGCAGTGCGGCGGCGAAGGCCGGGTACTCGGCGTCGCCGACGTGCTCGCCCATCTCGATGGTGGAGACGGCGTCGTAGCCGCCGCCCTTGATGTCCCGGTAGTCCTGGCAGACCACTTCCACCCGTTCGGTCAGCCCGCGTTCGCGCACCCGCTCGCGCACGTACGCCGCCTGCTCCCGGGCCAGCGTCACGGCGGTGACGAGCGCCCCGTGCCGTTCGGCCGCGTGCAGGGTGAGCGAGCCCCAGCCGCAGCCGATGTCCAGCAGCCGGGCGCCGGGTTTCAGGGCGAGCTTGCGGCAGATCAGCTCCAGCTTGGCCCGCTGGGCGTCGGCGGGCGTGAAGCCGGGGTCGTCGACGGCCCAGTAGCCGCACGAGTAGGCCATCGTCTCGTCGAGGAGGAGGGCGTAGAAGTCGTTGGACAGGTCGTAGTGATGGCTGATGGCGGCCCGGTCGCGGGCCCGGCTGTGCAGTCCGCCGCGCAGGCGCGCCTGGGAGGCGGGGGCGGCGGGGCGGGGGCCGACCGCGCCGAGCCGTGCGGCGGTGGCCAGGGCGCGGACCCGGTCGACGGGGTTGAGGCGGGGCGGACGCAGGCCGCGCTCGCGCTGGGCGGCCCACACCGTCCGCAGACTCTGGGCGAGATCGCCCTCGAGGTCGAGTTCGCCGGTGACGTACGCCTGGGCCAGGCCCAGTTCGCCGGGCTGCCACAGGAGGCGGCGCAGCGCGCGCCGGGAGTGCAGGACGGCCACCGGAGCGTCGGCGGGGCCGGTCTCACTGCCGTCCCACGCCCGCAGCCGTACCGGCAGCGGGCCGCCGAGCAGGTCCTCGGCGAGGGCGGCGAGCCGGTGGGCGGCACCCGTGACCTTGCTGGGGGCGATGGTGCTCATCGGTCGGGGTTCTCCTTCGTGAACAGGTACTGCTGGACGTCGAGGTAACCGGCCCGGAAACCGGCCTCGGAGTAGGCCAGATAGAAGGTCCACAGGCGGCGGAAGGTCTCGTCGAAGCCCAGCGCCTCCACATCCGGGGCACGTTCGGTGAAGCGTTCCCGCCACAGGCGCAGCGTCTCGGCGTAGTGCGCGCCGAAGGCGTCGCGGCGGGCGGGACGCAGGCGGGTGTGGTCGCGGACCGTCTCCTCGATCGCCTGGGTGGACGGGATGAGGCCGCCGGGGAAGACGTACTTGTGGATCCAGGTGAAGGTGTCCCGGGATGCGAGCATCCGCTCGTGCGGCATGGTGATGGTCTGGAGCGCGACCCGGCCCCCCGGTGCCAGTCGTGCGTCGAGCGTACGGAAGTACGTCGGCCAGAACTCCGCGCCGACCGCCTCGAGCATCTCCACGCTCACCACGGCGTCGTAGGTGCCGCGGGCTTCGCGGTAGTCGCACAGCTCGATCGAGACCCGGTCGTCGAGTCCCGCCGCGCGCACCCGTTCCAGGGCGAGGCTGCGCTGCTCGCGGGAGAGGGTGAGGGAGGTGACGCGGGCGCCGCGGGCGGCGGCCCGCAGGGCCAGTTCGCCCCAGCCGGTGCCGATCTCCAGCAGCCGGGTGCCCTCGCCGACGTCGGCCAGGTCGAGCAGCCGGTCGATCTTGCGGTGCTGGGCGGCGGCGAGCCGCTGCCGGCTCGCTGGGAAGCCCAGGAACACGGCCGAGGAGTAGGTGAGGGTGTCGTCGAGGAAGAGGGCGAACAGGTCGTTGGACAGGTCGTAGTGGCGGCTGATGTTGGAACGGGAGCCGTGGGGGGTGTTGCGCTCGTCGTGTGGATGGCGCAGCGCCCACAGGCGGCGCAGCCGCTGGAGCGGGGCGGGGACCAGGTCGGCGGCGTGCGCCGCGAGCACGGTCAGGACGGCGACCGGGTCGGGGGCGTCCCACTCGCCTGCCATGTAGGACTCACCGAACCCGACCAGCCCGCCGGTGCCGACGCGGGCATGGAAGGCGGCCGGATCGTGTACGTCCAGCAGCGGGCCGCCCAGCCCCAGGGTGTCCCCGCCGGCGAACCGGACCCGCACCGGCAGCCCGCGCAGCGCTCTGCCCACGACGGCCTCGGTCACCTTCCGGCGCGGCCACGACGCCCGTGGCACCGCGGCGACGTCCGGCCAGCGGTTGGGGTCCACGGCGGTGGACCCGGAAGCGGGGCGCGTGGCGACGGACCCGGGGTCCGCGGCGGCGGCCTCGGAGCCGGGTGTCTCCGCGGTACCGGCCTCGGGGCCGGGGTTCTCCGCGATGGCGGGCTCGGGGGCGTCGGGGCGGGCGTCGGTTGTCCTCATGTCGCTTTCTCCGGGGTGCGGTGGTTGTCGGGGCGGGGCTGCACGGGCAGTCCCCGCAGGTAGAGGCGTATGCCGTGGGCGCGGATCGCGGCCGACACGGCAAGGGTGGACAAGGGGTGACGCAGCGCCTGCCGCAGCAGTGCCGAGGCGGTCGCTCTCCTGCGGTGGCCGCGAACCGTCGCGGTGAAGGCCCGGCCGCCCTCGCGGTCCAGGTGCACGGTGAGGTCCAGCCGCTCGCCGGGACAGGGCACCCGCATGCGGTAGTGGCCGTCGACCGGGAAAAACGGCGAGACGTAGAAGTCCTTCTCGGTACGCGCGTTCCCGGCCGTGTCCGGGGTCAGCAGATAGGCGTGCCGGCCGCCGTACGTGTTGTGGACCTCCGCGACCACCCAGCGCGGCTCGCCGGCGGGGTCGTGGCACCAGTACAGGGTCAGCGGGTTGAAGACGTACCCGAAGACCCGGGCGTGGGTGAGCATCAGCACGCGTCCGCCGTCCAGCGACACCCCGTGCGCGGCGAGGAAGTCATCGAGGCCGGCGCGGATCGAGGGCAGGTCGCCGCCGAAGTGGTCTCGGGAGTCGAAGCGGGCGAGTGCCCGCAGCGGGCGCGGGAGCACGGGCAGGCGATCGAGGTCGACGAGCCACAGGTAGGTGCGGTGGCGCAGCGCGTACCGCCGCGGGCCGGTGCGCACATGCGCCACGGTGCACGGATACAGGGCGGGTACGGCGCTCACCAGCGCGCTCCCAGCGCCGCGGCGGCCTCGACACCGGAGCGGCAGCCGTCCTCGTGGAAACCCCAGCCGTGGTAGGCGCCGGCGAACGCGCAGACGGGGCTGGTCAATTCGTGCAGCCGCTGTTGCGCGGCCACCGACTCGGGTGTGTAGACGGGGTGTTCGTAGACCATACGGGCCAGCACCCGGCCGGGGTCGACTCGGTCCTCGCCGCCCAGGGTGACCACGAACGTCTCGGCGGCGTCCAGGCGTTGGAGCCGGTTCATGTCGTAGCTGACCCGCACCCGGTCGGCGCCGGCCGTGCAGGAGGGCATCAGGTAGTTCCAGGATGCCCGGGCTCCGGTGGCGCGTGGCAGCAGCGCGGTGTCGGTGTGCAGGAGGGTGGCGTTGCGCGAGTAGCGGAAGGCGCCCAGCACGTCGCGTTCCCGCTCGGTGGCGTCGGCCAGCAGCCGCAGGGCCTGGTCCGGGTGGACGGCGATCACGACGTCGTCGTACGACGCGCTCGTGCCGTCCTCGGCCGTGATGTCGACCCCGTGGGCGTGGCGCCGGACGGCCCGTACCGGAGTACCCGTGCGGACTTCGGAGATCTGCTTGGCGATCCGGTCGACGTAGGCGTGCGAGCCGCCGCTGACCGTGCGCCACACCGGTGAGCCGCTCACCGACAGCATCCCGTGGTGGTCCAGGAACCTGAACAGGTAGGCGGCCGGGTAGCGCTGGGCGGTGACCGCGTCGCAGGACCAGACGGCCGACACGACCGGTGCCATGAAGTGGGAGCGGAAATAGGCGGAGAAGCCCTCGCGGTCCAGGAACTCGCCGAGAGTGAGCGGGTCCTCGGCGCCCTCCGCCAGCAGCCGCCGGGCCGCCCGGTGGAAGGCAGGCACCTCCGACAGCAGCCGGAGGTAGCGGCCGCGCAGCAGATTGCGAGGCTGGGCGAAGAGTCCGGCCGGGCCGCGCGCGCCGGCGTATTCGAGGCCGCATCCCTCACACCGCACGGACATGCTCATCTCCGACTCCTGCGTGGCGACGCCGAGTTCGTCGAAGAGCCGCAGCAGGTTCGGGTAGGTGCGGCGGTTGTGCACGATGAACCCGGAATCGACGCGGTGCACCCGGCCGTCATGGGGCGAGGTGAGCTCATGCGTGTGCGCATGGCCGCCGAGCCGGTCGTCGGCCTCGTACAGGGTGACGTGACGGCCTCGGCCCAGGATGTACGCGGCGGTCAGTCCCGCCACCCCGGAGCCCACCACGGCCGTCCGCCGCCGTGGTCCGGCCCGCCCCTCCGCGCCCTGCCCGGCACCCGTCGACGCCCACTCCATCGCTTCCTCCCGCCCTTGGTGATCAGGGATCCGCGCGTAATCCGGAGCAGGTCGGGCGGTGGATTGGTCACCTTCTCGATGATGTCGAGGCGGGTGTGCGTGCCGTACTTCAAGCCGGGCCCATCAACGAAGCAAAGAAGAGCAACAGGCGTTCCTGAGAAGCCGTTGTCGTACTGATCACGGTCCAGGCCGCCCCTCGTGTGATGGACGGACGCGGTTCTCCTGCGCCGCCTCGCGCGAAGACGCCCCCGCCCCTCCGGAGCCGCTGCTTATAGTGGCCACGAGTGGGGCGGTGAAGGGCGGGGGCATGACTGCGAAGATCGAGGGCTTCGATCGCCTGATCGAACCGTTCCGGACAGAGCTGCTGGCGTACTGCTACCGGATGCTCGGCTCGGCTCACGACGCGGAGGACCTGGTCCAGGACACGTTCCTGAGGGCATGGCGGGCGCGGGAACAGTACGACGAGACCCGCAGCTCACTGCGCACCTGGCTGTACCGGATCGCGACCAACGTCTGCCTGACCGCCCTGGAGGTCCGCGGCCGTCGGCCGCTGCCGTCGGGACTGGTGGCCGCATCGGACCCGCTCGGACCCCTTGTCCGGGGCGACGCTCTCTGGCTCCAGCCTTTGCCGGACGCGCTGCTGGACGCGGGCGATCCGGCCGCGGCCGTCGTCGACCGCAGCAGCCTGCGGTTGGCGTTCGCCGCCGCTTTGCAACATCTGTCGGCGCGTCAGCGCGGAGCACTGATCCTGCGTGACGTGCTCGGCTTCTCCGCAGCCGAGGCGGCAGACATCCTCGGCGCCACCGTCGCCTCGGTGAACAGTTCCCTGCACCGGGCGCGTACCCGGGTACAGGAAGTCGAGGTCCAGCCGGAACGTCTCAGCGAGCCGTCCGCGGCCGAGCAGCGCGCCTGGGTCGACCGCTACATGAAGGCGTTCGAGCAGGCCGACGTCGAGGGCCTCAAGCAGCTGCTCACCGAGGACGTCATCATGGAGATGCCGCCGATGCTCAACTGGTTCGCCGGCCCCGGCAACTACGGCCTGTTCATGGAATGGGTCTTCCAGGCGGCCGGAACGGACTGGCGCCTCACCGCGGTCACGGCCAACGGCCAGCACGGGTTCGCCGCCTACCGTCGCGTCGGCGACGGATACGAACTGCACACCCTGCAGATCTTCACCGTCACCGCCGAGGGCATCAGCCGGAACTCGGTGTTCCAAGACTCCGCGGTCTTCGACTCCTTCGGTCTGACCGCCGAACTCGGTCCCGGAGAATTCGCCACCTCGGACGCGAACAGTTCCAGCCCGGCCGCCGGTATGTACTGACGAGTTCGCCGGAGTACCCGGGCGAACCGCTCACAAGGGAGACTCCGATGTCAGACAACCGTGCGGCAGACGCGGCCGCCATCCAGGCCGTCCTGGTCGACTCCTACAAGGCGTGGGAGGCCGGCGACGCCGACGGCATGGTCGCTCACTACACCGCGGACGCGACCGCCATCATGACCGGCTCGCTGCGCGACAGCCGCGACGTCATCCGCGACAACATGGCCCTGGCCTTCGCCGGGCCCCTCAAGGACACCTCGACCTACAACAAGCAGCTCAGCCTGCGCTTCGTCGGCAGGGACGCCGCCATCGTCATCAGCGAGTCCGGCATCCTGTTCGCGGGCCAGACCGAGGTGCCGGACGCGGGCAAGGTGAACGCGACCTGGGTCTTCGAGAAGCGGGACGGCCAGTGGCTGATCGCCGCCTATCACAACAGCCCGATGCTGACGCCAGGCAACTGACCCTACGCTGCAAGCCGCCGTTGTCCTACTGATCACGGTGGGCAATGGTTCGAGGTTCGAACGGAGAGCCACGGTGGAGTGATCTCCGGTTCGTGTGCGCATGAAGGCAGGGCCTTCTGGTCAGCTCGGGATTGTCCAAGCCCGATGCCCAGGAGGCCCTGTGTTGACGTCGTGCGCTGTCTTGCCGGTGGAGTCCAACTGGGCCGCCCCGTCGTGAGATTGCCTCGCTGACCGCTGCGGGAATGTCGGCCGGGCAGGCACTGAGTACCGGGGATTCCCCAATCCCAGGAGGTCCGCCCCCGGAAGTCCAAGAGGTTACGGACGGACAGTCCGGTCTCCGCCGGTGCGGGGCGCGTGATCGCGCCGGTCGGGTCCGTCTGGCGCAGCTCCTGCCCTTCGGGACGGGCAAGGGCGAAGAACTCGTTGAACGGGGGCCTGTCCTCGCGGCGGTCGATGGGGCACCGCCGACGCGATGGCGGACTATCCCGCGAAGGGCGACAGCACACCCCGCCCATGCCCGAGCGCCATGCCCCGGTGCAGAGCCCGCCGCCCCGACTCAGCCGCCAGGCCGGGCAAACGGGTCCTGGGTTGTGGCCGCCGGATCACGGTCGGTCGACGGCGGTCCGGGGATGCTGGATCTGCTGCGCGGGGTGCGGCCCCGGCTCGCGCTGGAGTTGGGTGAGGAGCCGATGCTTCGCGTCCTCACCGAGAACCCCGGCCGGGCGTTCGCCATCGAGTGGCGCTGGGCACGAGAGCGGACCGCGTCAGCGGCAGAGCTTGTCCAGGTCCTCCGAGAACGAAGGGAACTCGGCCTGGGCCTCGCTGATGATGTCCCGGGCGGGACGGCGCACCGTGGTGGCGTGGCGCTCGGCGAGTTCGGTCAGTGCCGGGTTCGGTCGCGCTTCGCGCTGCTCGTACTCGACGACCTCCATCGGGCCGAGGCCGTCGGCCAGCAGCCACAGGAAGTCGGACAGATTTCCCGCCACCACACCACGCTCGCCCTCCGAGCCCAGGAACACCACGGGCTGTTCGGCGAGGGACCGGCCCGGGCGCACACGCCACAGGGCGACGAGGCCGCCGGTGCCGTCCTGTCCGAAGACCCGGTAGGCGTCGCCGTCCAGTTCGTGGTTACCGGTCCAGTTGCGGATCCAGTCGGTGGTCTCCTCGGCGGAGTCGAAGGCGTCGTAGGGCTCGAAGTCCACACCCTCGCCGTCGTCGTAGTCGAACTCCACCTGGGCGACGGCGGCCAGGGCGGGCGGGAAGCGGCGGTCGTCGCCGGTCGTCTCGATCACGCCCGCAGGCTAGCCGCCGCCACTGACAACGGCCCTTGCCGACGGAGAGCGCGAGGAGAAGAACAGCATCGCGATCGCCTCCGGTTGAGGCCGGGCTTGGCCCGACGGCCAGTTGACCGACCGTCAGGCATGTGCGGCGCGGCGACGCTGACCCATGCTCGGCGGCCGCTCCTTGCAACTGCCGACTCAACACCAGCGGCAGTGAAGCCAGTTGCAGCCCGCACCGCCGGGGCCGCCGACGCATAGCGGGCAGACATTCCATGTCTGGCCAAGGAGTAACGGTCGGATAGCTATTGATAACGGCAGAAAAGGGCAGCCGGATGACAGTTTTCATCCCTGCACGCCCGTTGACATAGGCATGGCGCGTGCCGCAACTTCATGCGTGACATCACGCACACGCTGCGCAAGGTTCCCGAGATGCTCCGGGAGCCGAAAGAGTCATGCGGCGGTGCTGCCGTACGGGAACGGAGTGGGGACATGCCGTCGGGAAGCCTCCACCGCGAGTTCCCTCAAGTCCGCAGGCTCCGCCGCCGTTTGCAGCCGGTGACGCGCTTCTCGCCGACAAAAGTGCCGCCGGCGCCGGTCCTGGTCTCCCACAGCTATGACGGAGGTACCACCATGATCAACAGACGCCAGTTCCTGGCCGGCGCCACGGGTGTCGCGGCAGCAGCGGCCGCGGGCAACGTCCTCGCCGCCGGCACCGCCCGCGCCGCGACCACGTACACCCCCACGTGGGCCTCGGTCGATCAGCACAACGCGGCTCCCGAGTGGTTCAAGGACGCCAAGTTCGGTATCTACTACCACTGGGGCGTGTTCAGCGTTCCGGCCTATGGGAACGAGTGGTACGGGCGCCGCATGTACATCAGCGGCGATGCGTGCAACCAGCACCACATCGCCACGTACGGCGACCCGGCGGCATGGCCGTACCACAACTTCATCAACGGCGCGAACGACCTGAACGGCAACTTCAACAAGTTCGCCCCGAAGCTGAAGTCCGCAGGCGGAAACTTCGACCCGGACGAGTGGGCGCAGCTGTTCGTCGACGCCGGCGCCCGGTTCGCGGGCCCGGTCGCCGAGCACCACGACGGGTTCTCCATGTGGAACAGCTCGGCCAACGAGTGGAACTCGGTCGCGAAGGGCCCCCAGCTCAACCTGCTCCAGTTGTTCACCGACTCCATCCGCGCCAAGGGGCTGAAGCTCCTGGTGGCCATGCACCACGCGTTCAACTTCAACGGCTTCTACGACCACGCGCCCGCGCAGTCCGACCCGAGCCTGCAGAAGCTGTACGGGCAGTTGGGCACCACGGCCGAGAACCAGCTGTGGTACGACAAGCTCAAGGAGGTGATCGACCTCGCCAAGCCGGACATCATCTGGCAGGACTTCGACCTGAACAAGATCAACCAGACGCAGCAGTTGAACTTCCTGTCGTACTACTACAACCAGGCCGAGGCGTGGGGTCGCGAAGTCGTCGCCACCTACAAGGACGGCTTCAACGGCCACGGCGAGGTCTTCGACTACGAGCGCGGCGGCCCCGGCGACATCACCGCCCCCTACTGGCTCACCGACGACAGCATCTCCAGCTCCAGCTGGTGCTACACGAACGGCATCGGCTACTACAGCGTCCAGCAGATGCTGCACGCGCTGCTCGACCGGGTCAGCAAGAACGGCAACATGCTGCTCAACATCGCCCCAATGGCGGACGGTACGATCCCCCAGGCCCAGAAGGACATCCTCCTCGGCATCGGCGACTACCTGCGCCGCTTCGGCGAGTCGGTGTACTCGACCCGGGCCTGGACCACGTACGGCGAGGGCCCCACGCAGATGGGCGGCGGCGCCTTCACCGCCCCCAAGGTGGGTACGGCGCAGGACATCCGCTTCACCCGGAGCAAGAACAACACCGTTCTCTACGCCACGGTCCTCGGCTGGCCGGGCAGCACCCTGAACATATCGACGCTCAACTCGGCCCGGATCAACGTCGGTTCCCTGGCCTCGGCGCAGCTGCTGAACCCCACCGCCGGCACGTACACGAACCTGCCCGCGCCGACGCAGGACTCGACCGGCCTGCATGTGACCCTGCCGTCGTCGTCGGCGCCGTTCTCCGCCCTCGCCTATGTCGTGAAGCTGACCTTCTCCGGCCCGATCCCCGCCCTGAAGCCCCTGTCCGGGGCCGTGGTCTACCAAGACGTCAACTACCTGGGCGGCTCCTCCGTGCTCCAGGTCGGCTCCTACACCGCCGACCAGTTGTCGCTCGCCGGCCTGGCCGGCCGCAGTCTGTCCTCGCTGAAGCTGGCCCCCGGCTACCAGATCATCGGCTACTCCGGTGACAACTTCACCGGCACCGCCTGGACCTTCACCGCCGACAACGCCGACCTGCGGGTCACCGGCAACAACGACGCCATCGTGTCGATGAAGGTGCAGCTCAACCCCTCGGCGTGGTTCAGGATCACCAATGTCGCCGACGGACTGGTGCTGGACAGCGGCGGCAACGTCCCCCGCGGCTCCAACCTCAAGCAGTGGACCTGGAACGGCAGCACCAACCTCCAGTGGCAGGCCGTCGAACTCGGCACCGGCTACTACAAGCTGGTCAACCGCGCCAACGGCATGGTCGCCGACGGCGGCGGTGCCACCACGAACGGCTCCCCCGCCCTGGAAGCTCCCTGGGACGGCGGCACCAAGCAGCAGTGGGCGCTCAGGTACCAAGGTGGCGGCAGATACTGGATCGTCAACCGCGCCACCGGCCTCGTCCTCGACGGCGGCGGCAACGTGCCCTCGGGCTCGGTGACCAAGCAGTGGTCAGGGAACAGCAGCACCAACGTGCAGTGGACCTTCACCGCGGTCTGAGCGGCGGGAGGAGCGGAGCCGGGGCAGCAGCTCCGGCCGCTGCCGACGAGAACACTCACCCGCGGTCGCCCGCCTCGGGCAACCCCCGTCTGCCGGCAGGAATTTGAGAGCACTGACCCCCTGAAACCGATGCAGCTGGAAGCCCGACCCCGCACACACGCGCGGGGCCGGGCTTCTGGCGTCAGTACGTGTCACCTTGCCTGCTGGTCGGGTCACTTCGCCTGGGCGAGCCAGACCGCGTCGGGACCGGCCGGGAATCGCAGCTGGCCGGTCGTGTCGTGCACGGCCCGCCACACCGCCTCGGCGACATCGGTCTCCTTGGTGAACTGCTCCTGAGCTGTGAAGGAGTCCATCACCTTCTTCGCCCACGGTGCGTACGGCGCCGGGACCAGCTCGTCCGGTGCGGTGTCGTGCGTCGCCCTGGCGGAGAAGTTCGTTGTCAGGCAGGCGCCCGGCTGGACCGTCTTCGCCCACACTCCGAAGGGCGCGAGTTCGAGCGCGAGGGACGAGGTGAACCCCTCGATCGCCATCTTGCTCGCCTTGTAGACGGCTGTGAGCGGCATGTGACCCAGCACCACGCTGGAGGTCACGTTGACCACCACGCCGGAGCCGCGCTCGCGGAACTGGGGCAGCACCGCCTGCGTGGTCGCCATGACACCGAAGGTGTTGGTCTCGAACACCTCCCGTGCATGAGCCATGGAGGTGCCCTCGAACACGCCGATCGAGGGCACGCCCGCGTTGTTGACGAGGACGTCGATGGGTCCCGCCGCCTCGAGCGCGGCCGTGATGCTCGCGGGCTCGGTCACGTCGAGTCCGACGACGCGCAGCCGGTCCGACTCGGGCAGGACGCCCGTACGGGGGGTGCGCATCGTGGCGATGACGTTCCACCCCTGCGCGTGGAAGTGGACGGCGGTCGCGCGGCCGTATCCGGACGACGTACCCGTGATCAGAACGGTCTTCATGGGGGCCCCTCGGCGATGTGGTGGGAGGTGCGGAACACTTGCGCTTTCCTGCTCCGCTGAAGAACTGACACTCCCATTGGATCGCTCTGACCTGCGGGAACGATAGAACTATCCTCGCTTCCCCTTGCCTGATCCTCCTGCGCGGTTGTCTTGGCGCTCAGGGCAGGACGCTGGTGGGGGTGCGTACGGAGGCGCGCAGCCGTACGGCGTCCCGGCTGGGCGGAGCGCCGAACTGGCGGCGGTACTCCCGGCTGAACTGGGAGGGGTTGTCGTACCCGACGCGCTGGCCGACGCCGGTGACGTCACCGGGGTGAGTGGCGAGCAGCAGCCGGGCTTCCTGAAGCCGGATCTGCTTCTGGAACTGGATGGGGCTCATCGCCGTCACCGCCTGGAAGTTGCGGTAGAAGGCGGAAGGGCTCATGCCGGACCTCCGCGCCACGTCCTCAACACGGAAGGGCTGCGCGTAGTTCTCGCGGATCCAGCGCACGGCCCGGGAGACGTGGCTGAGGCTGCTGTCGGCGAGGCCGAGCTGGCGGACCGTCGCCCCCTGCTCGCTGGTGATGAGCCGCCAGAGGATCTCGCGTTTGACCAGGGGGGCCAGTACGGCCCGGTCGCGGGGCTCGTCGAGCAGCCGCAGCAGCCGGACCACGGCGTCGAGCAGCGCGGGCGGGGCATCACTGACGGCGATCGCCGAGGGCGCGCCCGCGCCGGTGCGCGGGGCGTCTCCGGGACCGGCCTGGAGAAGCAGCTCGGCGACGGCGGACGGATCCAGCGTGAGTCCGAAACCGAGGGCCGGCTCGTCGGGAGCGGCCTGGGTGAACTCCCCGGTGACGGGCAGGTCGACGGATGCGACCAGGAACTGCCCGGGACCGTACTCGTAGACCCGGTCGCCCAGAGCGAGTCGTTTGGCGCCTTGGGCGATGACAGCGAGCACCATGCCGGTCATGGACGGGGCCGGCGGATCGGGGCGGTCGACCCTGGAGACCAGGACGCCCTCGATGGGGGTCGTCCAATCCGGCCCGGCGTGCCGGGCGAGCAGGGTTCGGAGCTCTTCGAGAGGCATGGTGCCATTGCAGCACCCTTATGGGCCACGGCTCCCGCACTCGCGAGGATCGTGCAAGTGCGGACGAGGATCGTTCTATCGTTTCCGCAGGTCAGGACGGTTGAATGGAGTCACTTCACTCCACCACCGCCCGAAAGGACCGCCATGATCGCCGCATACGGCTTCAGTGCCACCCTCACCGCCAAACCCACCCTGGGAGACCGGCTGATCGACCTGCTGCTGACCGGACTGAACGAGGGCAGCCCCGGCGCGAGCGAACACTGCGTCGTCTACCTGGTCTCCCGCTCCGCGTCCGACCCCGACGTCGTCCATGTCGCCGAGGGCTGGACCAGCGAGGACGACCATCACCGGATCTTCGCCGGTGACGCCGCTCAGGCCCTCGTGGCGCAGATCGGCCCGCTGCTGGCCCGGGAGCCCGAGTACACCGACCACGTCCCCGTGGGCGGCAAAGCGGCACTCGTGACTCCCTGACCGGTCCCCCGCCCCCGGAACTCACCAGGCGCCCTTCCCCGCCCGACCGCCCGACCGCCCGACACCTCGACGAAAGACGACGATCATGACCGTGGCACGCCCCGCCCTGGACCCCGAACTGCGTGAACTCCTCGCCGACATGCCTCTCATGTCCGAGCTCACCCCGGAGGTTCTCGCACAACTGCGCCAACTGCCCTCGACACCCGTCGAATCCCTACTTCAGCACCGGCAGGTCGACCGGCGCGAGATCACCGTGCCCGCCAAGGACGGTGCCCCGATTCCCCTGACGGTCCTCAGCCCCGCGCACACCGATCCCAGCGCAGCCGCCCTGTGCATCTACTGGATCCACGGCGGCGGGATGGTCATGGGCGACCGCTTCTCCCAGATCGACATCCCGCTGGAGTGGCTCGACCGGTTCGGCGCGGTCGTGGTCTCCGTGGACTACCGGCTCGCGCCGGAGGCCACCGGGACCGTCCTGGTCGACGACTGCTACCAGGGACTCCTCTGGGTCGCCGATCACGCCGCCGAACTGGGCATCGACCCCGCCCGGATCGTCGTCGCCGGCGCCAGCGCGGGAGGCGGACTCGCCGCCGGCGTCAGCCTGCTCGCCCGCGACCTGGGCGGCCCCACGATCGCCGCGCAGATGCTGATCTGCCCCATGCTCGACCACCGCAACGCCACCACCTCCAGCCGCCAGTACGCCGGCACCCCCGGCGTCTGGACCAGCGAGATGAACGCGTTCGGATGGGCCTCGGTCATCGGGGACCTCACCGACGCCGAGGTTCCCGCATACGTCTCGCCGGCAGTGGCCGAGGATCTCTCTGGCCTGCCGACCACCTACATCGACACCGGCTCCGCAGAGGTGTTCCGTGACGAGGACACCGACTACGCCACCCGCATCTGGGCAGCGGGCGGCCAGGCCGAACTCCACGTCTGGGCGGGCGGCTTCCACGGCTTCGACGCCCTCTACCCGCAGGCACACCTTTCCACCGCAGCCCGCCGAACCCGCACGGACTGGCTCGCCCGACTCCTGCAACCGCGCGCAGGTTCGCCCGCGCTCCACCTGGAACCTGCGAACTTTCCGGCTTGAGTTGGTTCCGTGCAGGAGGGCGCGGACTCCAGCGGTCATGCCAGTGGCCTGGCCCGGTGGTGAGGGCGACGACGTGCCGGCCACCGCGATCCGCGACCGGCTTCTCCCCCGCTGCGACGCAATCTCGGTCGACGGCCTCAGCGACGGACGCGGTAGCGGATGTGAGTGGCCTCCGGCGTGTCGATCACCCGGATGATCTCCAACTCGATCTGCGACGGCAACACGTCGAACAGGCGACGGCCCTCACCGAGCAGCACCGGGATCTGATGGATCTGTACCTCGTCCAGCACCCCGGCCTCAAGCGCCCGTTGCGCCGTGTACGCGCCGCGCACCTGCACGTCCTTGTCCCCGGCGGCGGCCTTGGCCTGCGCCATGGCGCTTTCGATGCCGTCAGTCACGTAGGTCACCAACGGATAGCCCCAACGGGCGGCGGGGCCGGGCGGGCGATGACTGGGCACGAAGATCGGGAGACCACCGTGATCACCGCCCCAGTGATCCATGAGCTCGGCAGTGCGTCGTCCCGCGAGCACCGCACCCGCCGAGTTCCATTCGTCCTGGAATTGCGCGGCCGGCCCGGACAGCCGACCGGACTCGTCCTCCGGGCCGGCCCACTTGTGCAGTCGTTCGCCATCCTCGCCGCCCAGGAAATCGTTTGGATCGGCGATATATCCGTCGAGTGACATCGACATGTCGAGCACTGATGCGGACACTTCGACCTCCTGTGGTTCCGATCGAGACTGGTTCAACCGTGCTGTAGACCCGGCATGGCGGCATTACTCATCGGGCATCGCAGCGGCAACAGCTCACGTGAGCCTGCTTGTCTTGTGAGTCGCCTTCGGCGACGAGGAGGGCTCCGCGGGAGGCGGCCAAGCTGATCCGCTCAGCTGCCTGCCTCACCCCCTCCGGTTCGCGTGTGTGTGGTCAGGCCGGTGAGGACCAGGCTGAGCCAGCGGGCGCGGGCGGCGGGTGGCTGGTCGGTGGGGGCTGTGGTGAAGAGCAGGTAGATGTCGTCGACGGTGACGTCCTGGTGGATGTCTCCGTCGGCTTGCCCCGCCTGGATCAGTGCGGCCAGAGCGGCGCCGGCGCGGGCTTCGGCATCCCGGTCCACGGGGTCGGCGCCGAGGGCACGGGCGGCGGCCTTGACGGCGTGATTGGTGGCGGTCGCCTCTGTGACGCGGGCGAGAAAGTCGCTGATCTCGTCGACGGCGCGGGAGCCGGTGGCAAGGCGTTCACGGGCGGCCTCGGCGGCCTCGGCCACGTGCGTGGTGTATTCGGCGATCACCGCGGCGACCAGGTCGGTCTTGGTGGGGAAGTGCCGGTACAGGGTGCCCACGGCCACGCCCGCCGCGGCGGCGATCTCGTCCATTCCGGCGTCGGGGCCGTGCAGGGTGATCTGCTCGCGGGCGGCGTCGAGGATCTTCTTGCGGTTGCGGACCGCGTCGGCGCGCGGTGCTCGGGTCTGGGCCATGGGCTCTCCAGCGGGTGGCGTCTCGGCTTGCATTAACGTGAACCGTGGTTCATGATGAATAGTGAACCGAAGTTCATCTTACTCCGACAGGAAGCCCCCATGAACGCCAAGACCGCTCTCGTCACCGGTGCCTCTTCCGGCATCGGCGAGGCCACCGCCCTCAAGCTCCAGTCCCTGGGGTACACCGTCTACGGCGCCGCCCGCCGCACCGACCGCCTGCAGAAGCTGGCCGACCGTGGCATCCGCCCGCTGGCCATGGATGTCACCGACGACGACTCCATGCAGGCCGGCATCGACCGCGTCGTCGCCGAGACCGGCCGCATCGACGTGCTGGTCAACAACGCCGGTTACGGCTCCTACGGCGCCATCGAGGACGTCACCATGGACGAGGCCCGCCGCCAGTTCGAGGTCAACGTCTTCGGCGCCATGCGCCTGGCCCAGCTGGCCCTGCCGCACATGCGCGCCCAGCACTCCGGCACGATCGTCAACATCACCTCCATGGGCGGCAAGATCTACACCCCGCTCGGCGGCTGGTACCACGGCACCAAGTTCGCCCTCGAAGCCCTCAGCGACTGCCTGCGCCTGGAGGCCAAGCCCTTCGGCATCGACGTCGTCGTCATCGAGCCCGGCGGCATCGCCACCGAGTGGGGCGCCATCGCCGCCGACCAGTTGGAGAAGTCCTCCGCCGACGGTGCCTACGCCAAGCAGGCCGACGCCATGGCCTCCGCGCTGCGCTCCGAGGCCAACGCCAAGCGCAACTCCCCGCCCCAGGTCATCGCCGACGCGATCGGCAAGGCCGTCACCGCCCGCCGCCCCAGGACCCGCTACGCGACCGGCTTCGGCGCCCGCCCCCTCATCGCCCTGCGCCGCATCGTGTCCGACCGCGCCTTCGACACCGTCATCTCCCGCGCCACCGGCCTGCCCACCTGACCCTCACCGGGCCCGCCTTCGTCAACAGCCCTGCGCCACGGCCTCCATGACGCGGAACGAGCCGGACCTCATGCCTTCACCACAGTCTGTACCGTGCCTTACCAGTACCCCGCCAGCAGGCGTCGTCCTCCCGCAGCGCCATCAGCCCTCATCTGCACCGCGACCCGCCCGCCCCATGGCCGCGCGTGCTGAATCGCTGATCCCCTGCCCCAGTCCTGCCTGGGACGCCGGACACCTCACGTCCCGCAGATACCGAACGGGTCAAGGCCGCCGCTCGGGCCCGGCGGCCGGCTCCTGCCCCGGTCCGCCGCCAGGGCCGGGCGGCCTGTCTCCTGCGGGCGGTAGCGTTCAGAGATCATTGCCAGCCCGGAACAGGTTTGCGGTTGCTGTCACGCGAGCCAGTGACAGGGCAGGCGAAGGAGGGCGGCTGCTTCCGAGGCAACGAGGGCAGCGTGGGAAGGAATGCCTCCCTCGGCCAGGCCGCGGGTCAGGTGCAGGTGGAGCGACTGCAGTGTCGCCATCGTGTTGAACGCCCACGGCGGTACCGGGCCGTGGCCTCCGCCCTCCAGCGCCTTGGTGACCACGGTCAGCCATCCCGTGGCCTGCTCCGCCGAAAGACCGGGGATGAGCAGGATGCGGCTGATGGCACGGGCCAGACGGGCGTCCTCCAGCTGGACATACCGATAGTCGGCCGCAGCCGTCATCCGGCGGGCACACAGCTCCAGCAACTCCGCGCGGCGATCCGGCAAGGCTTGCGCGAACGCCGCGGCCGCGTCGGCACCATGGGCGACGGCGTGCAGCCAGCCCAACGAGTCGTCCCAGCCCCGCGTATCGCGCTCGGTCACATACCAGGCGGTGAACGGGGCGTACCAGCGCTCAGCGGCGGCCTTCGGCACGGTGCCGGGCTCGGCCACGGCGCGCGCCAGCACACATCGCAGGACGAGCGGCGCGAACGTTCTCGCCTGGATCTCGGGATGGGTAATGCGGTCCGCGGCTGTGTCCCCGAGGTACTCCAGGACCTCATCGAGCCGGCCGTCACCTATCCAGCGTGCGGCGGCGGTGTATGCCTGATCATCGCGAACCTTCGGGTCGGGGGAGACCAGCATGGCCGACAGCTCATCGCTGAGCCGGGATGCCGGAACGTCCTCAGGAAAGGGGAAGCCCCGCTATTGGTGACCTTTGCGTTTCGCTGCCGGAGGGAAACTGTTCCTCGCAGTTCAGCATCCGTCTCCATCCCATGCGGCGTTCATCAGGGGCAGGTGCACCCCCCGGTACCGGGCGCGGGCAGACTACGCACATGCAGCTCCCCGCCGAAGCCGTAGCCACCGCTGTGTTGCTGGAGGTCGTAAGGATCTCCGAACTCCCGACAAAGCGGGGTGCCCCGTATCCCGGCAGGGTGGGCACGCACTGGATCGGGAGCGAGGCAGCCGACGTCCTAGCCTTGATTCAGACCTTGCCAGGCAGCGAGCAGCATCGCTGTGGCTTCTCTCCGGGTTGGAGCATCCGGGCGTACACAGACGCTCTCGACCTCGCGCTGTTCGAGGCGGCGTTCTGCTTCAGCTGCCATGAAGTCCGCATGCATGGAACCGCTGTGCCAGGCGCACTGGCCACGCAGTTCTTCGACGCGGGTGCCCCGCAGGCGCACGCCCTCCTGGCCCTCTTCCGCGAGGCAGCCCCGTAGTCGGTCGGCCCCAGTCACAGGACATGAAACGGTGACCTGCGAAGTCCGGGACTAGACGGGGAACTTCACGTCGGTGAGTTCCTCTGACAGGCGAGGGTGGAGTCCAGAACGTGAGCAAGCCGGTGGGGCGGGAGCCGTTCGGTCCCGCCCCACCGGTCACTCGGGTAGCCGTGGCCCCCGGGGGTTACCGCGTCACTGCCAGGAGTCCTGGGTCGTGGACACCAACTGGCCAGGAATCAGCTGCCCCTTGGTGCGCAACTCGGTGTACGCCCAGTACTCGAGGCCCTGCTTCAGCGGAGCGTCCGGCCGCAGTTTGTACGGCGGTGTCGTGCCGCGCTCCACTGCGGTCGGCAGTTCCAGCGTGGCCGGCCTGTAGTGGCCGTCACGGCTGAGGATGACGTGGCCCAGCCGGTAGTCGAGGACCGGGCCGCCGGCGTCCTGCGCGAAGACATACGCCGTGTACGTGCCCGATTCCGGCAGGAAAGCCCAGGCCCGCTCGGAGCTGCTCCAGCTGGCGGCGCTCCGGTAGACCAGCCTGTCGCCCTTGAACAACCAGAGGTCGAGGTTGGCGTCCGGGGCGTCGGTCTCGGCCCGCACGACGATTCCGGCGCTGCCCGCCGGCACCTTGAAGGAGTGCGCCCGCACCCCGAGGCCCTTCCGGTCGAAGACCCCACCGTGGACCCCGGTCGGCATCGAGTACGACTCCCACCGGAAGGGGACGTAACCGGTCGACCGGCCGGAGACCGGGCCGGTGAAGCCGGGCTCGAACATGCCGTAGGCGCCGTCGGCGAGCCGGCCGAACTCCTCCAGATTGTCGTCGTACTGCCGGGGCGAGATGCCCCACGGTCGCGCAGCCACCGGAATCCGCACCTGATGGGCGGTGCTGCGCCAGGTGATCGCGCCGGTGACGTAGCGGTCCCATGGTGCGCTGCCGCGCCGCAGGGTGATGGTGACCGAGGCGGTCTTGCCCGGTGCCACCGTCACCACCGCTGGTGAGACGCTGACTTGCATGCCCTCCAGGCCGCTGGTCGAGGCACGGTACGTCTCCCGCTTGCTGCCGACGTTGGTCAGCTTGCGGGTCAACACGACCGGCTTGGTCCCGTCGTACTCGCGCAGCGCGATCGACGGCAGGTTCAGCTCGCGACCGTCGGGCTGAACCTCCTCGCTGAAGGCGATCAGGCTTTTGACGTCCGGCTCGATGACGAGCCCGGGATCGGCGGCCCGCTTCAGCGACGACAGCCCGCTGCCCTGGGCCAGGGGACTGGTGTTGGCCATGGTGTCAGCGGTGGTGTGGAGCGCGGAGGCGATCGCGCCGGGCGTCCAGTCGGGATGCTCGGCCCGCAGGATCGCGGCCTCACCGGCCACGTGCGGGGCCGCCATCGACGTACCTGAGTACGCGTCGTACTGCCGGCCGAAGTTCCCCGGCGGGGAGACGGCCGCGATGATGTCGCTGCCGGGCGCGACCAGATCGGGCTTCATGAGCCCGGAGTGGTTCTTGTCCGGCCCCGTCGAGGAGTAGTCCGCAACGCTCGGCACTTTGGAGCCGTTGCTGCTGGAGGTCAGTCGTGCGGTGGCGTCGGCCGGATGCCTCATCAGGTAGTTGAAGAGCTGACCGGCCTGTTCCCTGGTGTTCAGGTAGAGCAGCGGGAAGTCGTACACGCTGTTGACCCTGAAGTTGCCGTCCGGGGCGAAGAGGACCATGGCCGCGGCGCCCTTGGCTCTGAGCTCGTTCACCGCGTCGTAGGGGTTGTCGAGGGCGCAGGCGACCACCTTACCCTTCACCTTCACCGGGTCCAGGCTGCCGGGCAAGCAGTAGGCCGAGCCCTCCTCCAGCGTGCCGGCCTGCTCGCCGAAGACCAGCGGCAGGGCTCGGCCGCCGGGGAGCGCGTCCAGCGTGGCGCCGGTGAGCGACGTACCGTCACCCAGCCGGATCGTTCCCGCGTTGGCCTTGGTCACCGCCGCGCCGACCGTGGTGACCCATGGCTGGGTGTTGCTGACCGCGCTGCTGAAGCCGGTGTTGCCGGCCGCGGCCGTGACGAAGACTCCGGCGACCGTGGCGTTGAGGAAGGCGTTGCCGATGGGCGTGTTGGGCTCGGCGTCCCCCATCAGGGTCCCGATCGAGTAGTTCAGCACCTGTACGCCGTCGGCGACCGCCGCGTCGATGCCCGCGATGATGTCGGCGTCGTACCCCATGCCGCCCCACAGGACCTTGTAGACGGCGATCTGCGCGTCCGGGGCCACACCGGCGATCGAACCGAAGTTCCGCCCCGCGATGGTGACGTCGTCGACGGGCAGGCCGGCGGCGGTGGACGCCGTGTGCGAACCGTGCCCGCCCATGTCCCGGGGGGAGAGCACCTCGCCCTCGGGCAGCTCGCCATGGGCCGCGAGGAACGTGTCGGCGAAGTAACGGGCGCCGACTATTTTGCCGTTGCAGTGCTCGGCGACGAACCTGTCGCCGGTCTGGCACGTGCCGTGCCAGCCCGCCGGGGCGGACATCTTCCGGGCGAACGACGGGCTTTCCGGCCAGATGCCGGTGTCCAGGACGCCGATCACCATCCCTGCGCCGGTGCTTCGGCCCGGCTTCCGCGCGGCGGACTCCGGTGCACTGGTCGCCCGGGCGCCGGTTGCCGATGCCGCGGCCATGCCTGTCTCGGCTGTTCTGGCTGCGCCTGCCGCTGTGCCAGTCACTGTGCCGGTCGCTGTGCCAGTCACTGTGCCGGTCGTCGACTGCGGCTTCGTGTCACCAAGGGACGCCTGGCTGAGGCTGACCATCCGGGACTCAGTGACCGACCGGACCCGCTTGTCCGCCTTCAGTGCCTTGACCTGAGCGGAAGTCAGCGTGGCGGAGAACCCGTTGAAGGCCGTGGTGTACACCTCGTTGACCGTAACGCCGGCTGCCTTGGCCACGGCCGTCCGCCGGGTGCCCAGGTGCTTCCGGTACGCCTTCGCCGCTCCCGACTGCGGTTCCAACTGCTCCCCCGGTGCCGGGCGGGTCCGGGCCAGCCCCGAGACCTTGCCCGCGTACGTCGTCACCGGATCCTCGGCGAGCTCCACGATGTACGGAGTGCGGCCGGCGGGCGTCTGCTTCTGCTCTGCCTCGGACTTACCGGTCCGGCCCGGTCTTAACCGGCCGGCGCCCCCGGTCAGATCGACCCGATCTCCTTCGGGTCGCAGGCCGGAGCTGACACCGCTGCCTGCTGGAGGGTCCGGCTCGGCGGGTGCCGCCGTTGCCGTACCCCGGGTGGCGACCGTGCCGCCGCCGGCCAGGACGAGGGCCAGCAAGGGTATCGCCAGCCTCCGTCGCAGGATTCGTGTGCTCGTAGCCACGAGACTCCTTCCAGTAACTTTCTCATGGGAGCGCTCCCATGAGCGCCTGCACTCCCTCCCGGGACGTAGGAGGGGAGCGCGGTCCTACCTAACGTGACGTCAGTTAATAGGAGGTTCACAGGTTGTTACTGATGTCCGCGGGGTCACGGAGGCTGCGCCTTTGCCGGCGAGGCCCGGCCCGCGTCGCGCCGGCACGCAAGGCGTTGACCAACGCCAACTCACGTGCGGCACCGATACGTTCATGGCGACCCGCGACCTCAATACGCGTAAATACGTGTAGCGCCAGATACGGGCGCCTAGTTACGGGCGGCGCTCCTGAAGTTCCCGGCGATCTAGTCCTCGAAGCAGAAGTCGGGCTCGCGCCGATGTTCGCCGACCGACGGTGCCGTCGCCGTGGCGGCATACGCGGCGCACTGCGCGCTGTCCACCATCTGATCGCTGTCGGATGCGGCGTTGACGAGGCTGGCGCAGCACGCGGCGAGCAGGAGGCCGCCGGCGACCAGGGGCAGGGTCCGGCGCGGCGGCGGCGGGGCCAGCAGGGCCCGCACTCGTTGCGGCACCGCCCCGCCGGTCGCGGCCAGTGCGGCCGGGATTGAGGCACCGGCGGATGCCAGCGCGGCGCGCCCGACGGCGTGCGCGACGATCTTTCGGTCGCCGACGCGCTGCGCGGCCTCCTCGTCGGCCCAGCGTTCCAGGACGAAGCCGCCCGCGACGGCCAGGGGCCGCAGCAGGGGGTTCAAGGCCGCCGTGAGCCGCCACAGGATCTGGAAGAGGTGATGGCGGCAGCGCAGGTGAGCCCGCTCGTGTGCGAGGAGGGCCTCGCGCTCGCGGTCGGTGAGGCGGCGCAGCATTCCCCGGGAGACCACGATCCGGCCCGGCGACCCTGGCAACGCGAAGGCCGTCGGGGCGTCGTCGTCGAGCACGACCAGTTCGCTCTCCTGCGGCAGTCGGGCGCGCTCCCGCCGCGCCTGGACGAGGAGGCGGGCCTGCTTCCCCGCGGCCAGGCCCAGCGAGACGACGCCGGCGGCCAGCACGAGGGCACTGCCTGCCGCGACGACGAGGGAGACCGGGTCCTCGGCCTGCAGGGCGGACACGGACCAGCGGCCCCTCTCCGCGACTTCCGGAATCTGTGCCACGCCGGTGAAGGCGAGCAAGGAGAGGGCCCCCGCCCAGCCGATCGCGGTCACGAGCGCGGCGCAGGCCAGGGCCCAGGCAGCGCGGCGTGGGGGCAGCACGTGCGCCAGTCGGGGCGCGAGCACCGCGAGCACGGCCGTGACTGCGAAGGGGACGTAGACACTGATCAGCACGGTTCACGCCCCCTCTGTCGGGCGATCATCTCCGGTGCGGGCGTCGTGCCCGGTCAGGAGCTGATGCAGCACGTGCTCGTCCTGCTCGGACAGTTCCGAGACGAAGCGGGCCAGGACCGCCTCGCGGTCGGAACCGCCGTCGAGCAGCGACCGCATGCGCTGGGCGGTGTGCGACGCCTCGTCCCGTACCGGCGCGTACGCGTAGCCGCGGCCCTCGCGGTGCCGGACGAGCATCTTCTTGTCGTACAGCCGGGACAGGATGGTCAGGACGGTCGTGTAGGCCAGGTCGCCCGGCAGCGCCTCACGGACCTGGCCGGCGGTCAGGGGGCCGTCGGCGGCCCAGAGCGCGGCGAGCACGTCGCTCTCCAGTTGGCCGCGGGCCCGCCTGCCGGACGCCTCGCGGGCGCCGCCGTCCCCTCGCTCCTGCACCGGATGCCTCCGTTCACCGACCGTCCGCACAGCCTACCCGGCCACTTCCTACTAGTTGTAGGAGGTATGCTCCGAGCTTCGAATCACGAACTACTACAACTCGTAGACGTCACAGCCGTCATCCACGGAGCATCTACTACATCTTGTAGATGTAGGCTCGGTGAGAGCCGCAATCAGCTGCCGGAAAGGCCTCCCCGCCATGCCCCCACCGATCCATCCGGCCTCACAGCTGGCCGTGAACGTGCTGGACGCGCATTCGCTGCTGGCGGCGTTCGGCGTGCTGGGCGTCGGAGTGGTGATGTTCGCCGAGACCGGGCTGCTGGTCGGGTTCTTCCTGCCGGGCGACTCGCTGCTCTTCACTGCCGGTCTGCTGTGCACGGGCTCGGCGGAGTCGAGGGTGCACCTGTCGCTGGGACCGCTCCTGGTCGCGGCGGGGGCCGGCGCCCTGGCGGGGGCGCAGTGCGGCTATCTGCTCGGCCGGAAGGCGGGTGGAGCACTGCTGGCCCGTAGCCGTTCGCCGCGTCTGCACCAGGGGGCGAAACGCGCCGAGGAACTGCTGGAGCGATACGGCCATGCGAAGGCGATCACGCTGGCCCGGTTCGTGCCGGTGGTGCGGACCGTGCTCAATCCGATGGCCGGCGCGCTGGGGGTTCCGGTGCGCACGTTCACTTTGTGGCAGATCGTCGGCGGCCTCGTGTGGAGCCTCGGGCTCGCCCTCGCGGGATACGCGCTCGGCTCGTCGATCCCGAACGTCGACCGTTACCTGCTCCCGCTGGTGGCGTTGATCGTTCTCGTGTCGCTGATCCCCCTGGCCGCCGAGGTCTACAGGGCGCGGCGGGACGGCCGGCCGGAGGGGGGACGCAAATGATCACGGCTTTCGGCGGGTCGTCCGTCGACGGCACCGCGTATCTGGACGTGGTGGCTGTGGCCCAGCATGCGCCGACCTGGCTCGACGCAGCGGTGTCGTTCTGGTCGACGTACGGGCTCGCGGTGTTCCCCCTGCTCGCGGTCCTGGGCTGGTGGCTCGCTCGACGAGGTGGGGATGCAGCTGCGGTGCGGGCGCTGGCCGTACCGGTGGTCGCGGTCGTCGCATATGGCGTGGATGCCCTGACGAAGCTGGCGGTGCGCGAGGACCGACCGTGTCAGAGCCTTCGGGTGAAGACCCTGGAGACGTGTCCGGCGCCCGGCGACTGGTCCTTCCCCAGCAACCACGCGGCGATCGCCGCAGCCGCCGCCGTAGCACTGCTCTTCGTCTCGCGTCGGCTGGGGGCGGTCGCGGCCGTGGCGGCTCTGGCGATGGCGGTCTCGCGGGTGTGGGTCGGCGTGCACTATCCGCACGATGTCCTGGCAGGCGTGCTGGTCGGTGCCCTCGTCGCGGTGACGGCGATGCTCGCGCTGCGACGGTGGTCGCGATCGCTGGCCCGGTGGATCGGCTCCGGCCGCCTGGGCCGGCTGCTGAGCGCCACATGAATCGGCGCGACGCCGCCGACCTGGCCGGGACGGTCGGCCTGGGCGCCTGGGCGGCATTCGGCGTCCTCACGATGGTGGTGATCAGCCGGAACGGCGCACCACTGTGGTCGGACGACGCTTTCCTGAGATGGTCGCTCGGCCATCGGCCGGACGTCGCCAGGGCTCTGGCCCGAGGGGTCACTGACACCGGCAGCGGTGTCGTCCCTTACGTCCTCGCCGTGTTGGCCGGCATGGTCGCGGGACGGACCGTGCGGCGACGGATGGGGGCCGCCGCACTGGGCCTTGCCTGTCTGGGCATCGGTCAGGCGCTGCGCTACGGGGTGATGGAAGCCGTCCAACGGCCGCGTCCCGCCCCTGCCGACTGGGCGGCGTCCGCGGACGGTTGGGCGTTCCCCTCGGGACACAGCACCACGGCGGCCCTCACGGCCGGGCTGCTGATCGTCGCGGTCTCCCTGCGCGCCCCGCGCGGCGCCACCCCGCTCCGGGTCGTCATCGGGTGCTGGGGCGTGCTGGTGGGCCTGTCCCGGGTCTATCTCGGCGTGCACTGGTTCACCGACGTCATCGGCGGCTGGCTGTTCGCCACCGGATGGCTCGGAGTGTGCCTGTATGTGATGACCCGGTGGCTGCCCGCCTCGTTCGTCTCCGGTACGCCCCATGCGCCGGACAGCCCGACGGAGGGCCACGCACCACAAGATCCTCATCGTCGAGGACGACCACGCCCTGCGTGACCTGCGCTACACCGCTTCACCTGGCCCGACGTCCTCGCCGCGCCCCTCGCCGCAGCGGTGTACGCCCCGCTCGTCCGCTGCCTCGGCAGGTCCCAGCCGCGAGCCGACCGCGGCCCGCCGGCGCTGGGCACCGTCGGGCTGCGCTGCCGCGGTGGGCAGACTTACGGTGACGAGGGCCCCGCCCGACGGGTGGTCGGCGAGGCTCACCCCACCGCCGTGGGCCGCAGCGATCATCCCGACGATGGGGAGGCCCAGCCCGCCGGAGGCCGCGTCGGGGCGCGGGTGCAGCGGCGGCCCGGTGACCATGTCGGGGGGAAAGCCCTGGCCTTCGTCATGCACGTACAAGTGCACGACGTCGTCCAGGTGTTCGGCGCCGAGGGTGATGCGGCGCGGTCCTGAGGGGCCGGAGTGGCGCAGGGCATTGTCGAGGAGGTTGTAAAGGACTTGGCGCAGCCGTACCGGATCGAGGTTGGCGGTCGATTCCCGGCTGCCCGCGCATTCCACGGTGATCGTCGAGCCGGCGGCGTTCGCGCGGGCGCGGAACGCCTCGGCCGTGTCGGTGAGCAGCCGCGGCAGGGACACCGGTTCGCGGCGCAGCGGGAGTCGGCCCTGTCGAGTACGGGCGAGGACGAGGAGATCCTCGGCGAGCCCGACGAGGCGGTCGGTCTCGGCGGCGGCGGAGCGTAGGGCGGCTTCGAGTTCGCAGCGGTCGCGCGGTCGCGACGTGGCCAGTTCGAGTTGGGCCCGCAGCAGGGTCAGCGGAGTGCGCAGTTCGTGTCCTGCGGTGTCGACGAAGCGGTGCTCACGTTCCAGCGCCTCCTGGAGGCGCGCGAGCATGGCGTTGAGGGTGTCCGCGAGACGGGCCAGTTCGTCCCCGGTCGGCGGGACGGTAAGGCGCCGTTCGGGCTCGGTCTCGGAGATCGCGGCGGCCTCCCGGCGGATGCGCTCGACCGGTCGCAGGGCCGCGCCGGCGAGCAGCCAGCCGACGTACGAAGACGCCGCCAGGGCGAGCGGGCCGCCGATGAGCAGCAGGAGCAGCAGCCGGTCCAGCGCCTCCGCACGGTCGCCGAGCGGTGCGCCGACGACGAGGACCGCGGGTTGTGCGACCGTCCCCGGCAGGCGAACAGGCAGGGCGAGCAGCCGGGCGGGGTCGTCGATGCCCACGACATGGCGGCTGAGGAAGACCGGCTTGGTGACGGTTCGTATGGTGTCCGGCGGCAGCATGGGCGCGGCCGCGACGGCCGGGGTCGTCTCGACGACGTCGCCGCGCGGCGTGAGGATCTGGCCGAACGACTCGTCGGGGTCGATGAGTCCGGGGCCCGCGTCCAGCGGTGCCCGTTCGCGCTGGGCCAGCGCGCTGACGGTGGCCGCGGCCCGTGCGCGCAGGTCGAGGTCGACGGCGCGGGTCAGCTCGGTACCCATCCGGACGTAGAGGAAGGCACCCAGCGCGGTCAGCACCACCGCCATCGCCAGACCGAAAGCGAGCGTGAGGCGGAGCCGGACGGGGAGCCTAGCCAACGGGCCGCGCATGATCCGCGTGCTCCCTGCGGTCGTCTCTCAGCCAGTAGCCGGCGCCCCGTGAGGTGCGCAGTGACTGTCGTCCGAAGGGACGGTCGATCTTCTGTCGCAGGTAACCGACGTACACCTCGACGACGTTCGAGTCCGCGTCGAAGGTGAAGTCCCATACATGCTCGATGAGTTCGGTCTTGGACAGCACCTGCCCGGGGCGCCGCATCAGGCACTCCAGCAGCGCGAACTCCTTGGCCGTCAGGACGACAGGAGTTCCGCCCCGGGCCACGGAGCGGGTCGCCGGATCGAGGGTGAGATCGCCGACGGTGAGCACGGCGGGCCGTTCCCGGGCGCCCCGGCGCAGCAGCGCGCGCAACCGGGAGAGGAGTTCAGCCAATGCGAAGGGCTTGACGAGGTAGTCGTCCGCGCCCAGGTCCAGTCCGCGCACCCGATCCTCGACGGCGTCCAGCGCGGTCAGCAGCAGGACGGGCGCCCACCGGCCGGCGGCACGGATCTCACGCAGCACGCCGAAACCGTCGATGCCCGGCAGCATCACATCCAGGACGATCACGTCGTAGTCGGTCTCCGTGGCGTACCAGAGGCCGTCCTCGCCGGTGGCGGCCACATCGACAGCAAAGCCGTTCTCCGCCAGACAGCGCCGCACCAGCTCGGCCATGGGCGCTTCGTCCTCGACCACGAGAATCCGCATGGTGCCTCCTCGCGGGGACCCGCTTGTTTCCAGCGTAGCCGGGGGTTTCTAAGGAGACGCTGAGTCCGTCCCGGGGGCCCCTCAGGGACTCGTGGCGACCGTTTCAGGGTCCCCTTAGGCACTCGCGAGCAGGCTCGGAAGCCACAGTCGACGAAGGAGTTCCGATGATCGGCATAGGCGTGGCACGCAGAACACTGGTCCTCACCGTCGCCGTCGGCTGCACAGCCACGGCCGCACTGGCGGCCTGCTCGTCGAGTTCGGACCACCGGTCCGCGGCGGCCGCGACGACCACCCCGGTTCCCCGCAGCTTCTCAGCGACCGTCGACAACCCGTGGTTCCCGCTGCCGCCCGGCCGGACGCTGGTCTACAGCGGCACCAAGGACGGCGCCAAGTCCACGGAGTACCTCACCGTCACCCGCGAGACCGAGAAGATCACCGGCATCCCCTGCCGGGTCGTCCAGGACCGTCTCTACACCGACGGCACCCTTCAGGAGGCCACCCGCGACTACTACGCCCAGGACGCCGCCGGGAACGTCTGGTACTTCGGCGAGGACACCGCCGAACTCGATGCCCACGGCAACATGATCTCCACCGAGGGCACCTGGCGTGCCGGCCGTGACGGTGCCCGCCCGGGCATCTTCCTGCCCGCCCACCCCGTACCCGGTGCCACCGGACAGCAGGAGTACTACCCCGGTCAGGCCGAGGACCAATTCCAGATCCTGGACCTGACCTCCCGTGTGTCCGTCCCGTACAAGACCTTCACCGGGGCCCTGCGCACGAAGGAATGGACGCCGCTGGAACCGGGGGTCGTGGACAACAAGTACTACGTCAAGGGCATCGGCACGGTGAAGGAGGTCACGGTCAAGGGCGGCCCCTTCGAGGAGAACGTGCTGACCGCTGTCAGGGGCTAGGAGGCATCGAGCCGGCGGGACGTGTGGTGCAGTCGGTGGGTGGTGGCCAGTGCTTCGGTCAGGACGGGGCGAGGCCCGCCTCCGTGGGCGGATCAACCACCGGCCGGAAACCGAGCGGGCCCGGCTGCGCGTCCGGCACATCGGCGTCCTGCTGCAGACCCGCAACCTGCTGCCCCACCTGAACGTGTCCCTCCCCCAGAGCGGTCGATTAGCCCGCATACACCGGGGTACACATCCGAAGAGTCTTATTGCACACTATTCGCAATAACAAACTCATGGCTACAAGGAGCGAGCATGGGCTCTCCCCCGACCCTCGGCATCGCTATCCGCGTCTTCCGCGACAAGGATCTGCTGACACACGCCGAGGCCCTGCGCTCCGCGTACGCCGAAGCCTTTCGCGCCCCGCCCTGGAACGAGGACGAGGAGCAGGCGGTCGAGTTCGTCGGCCGGCTGGTGGACGACGTCCGGCGTCCCGGCTTCATCGCGGCGGTCGCCTTCGAAGGGGCGGACGTCGTCGCCTTCGCCACCGCCTGGACGACCGTGGTCCCCTTCCCCACCGACCGTTGCTATCCGCAGGTCGCCGCCGGCTTGGGACCGCAGCGCACGGTGCAGTGGCTGTGCGGCGCCCGCGAGATCGACGAACTCGCCGTCCGCCCGGCCGCCCGCGGCGCGGGCCTGGCCGCCCAACTGCTCGAAGCGGTCACCGAGGACGCCCCCGAAGGCCGCTCATGGCTGCTCACCTCCGTCCGCTCCCCGCGCGCCGTCGCGTTCTACCGCCGCCAGGGCTGGACCCAGGCCACCCACCCCGCACCAGAGGGCACGGGCATCGTCGTCTTCCTCGGCCCGCACCACCCAGCCCGCGCCCTCGCTGTCCTCCAGGCTTAGAGAATCCAGACCTTCGGAAGGTCGGACGCGGTGCCGCGCCGCGTCCCGTCCACCGCGGTCAGCCGCCGAGCAGGGGCCCGGTGGCCAGTGCTGCGGTCACGGGGTGGGACGGTGAGGTGAACAGCCGGGCGGTGGGCCCCGATTCGATGGCCTGTCCCCCGGACATCACGAGCAGGGTGTCGGTGCGGTCGGCGACGAGGCGCAGGTCGTGGCTGACCAGGACGAGGGACAGGCCGCGCCGGACGCGGAGGTCCGACAGCAGGTTCATGACGGCGTCGGTGGTGTCCGCGTCGAGGGCCGAGGTGACCTCGTCGCAGATCAGTACGTCGGGGTCGGCCGCCAGAGCGCGGGCTATGGCGACGCGTTGACGCTGGCCGCCGGAGAGTTCGTGGGGGTAGCGGTCGGCGAAGGCTGCGGGCAGGCCGACCTGGTCCAGGAGTTCCAGGACGCGGTCGGCGACGTCGGCTCGCCCGGCCCGTCGATGCAGCAGGAGCGGGCGGCGCAGGGTGGCCCCGATGGTGCGGCTGGGATTGAGGGTGCCCAGGGGGTCCTGGGGTACGAGTTGGAGGCGGCGGCGTTGGTCGCGGGAGCGGCTGTGTGCGGCGGGGGCGAGGTGGGTGCCGTCCAGGCTGACGGTGCCGGCGGTGGCGCGGTGCAGGCCGACGAGGGTGCGCAGCAGGGTTGTCTTGCCGGAGCCGGAGGCGCCGACCACGCCGAGGCTGGTTCCGGCGGGCAGGCTGAGGTCGATGCCGTGCAGTACGGGGATGCGGCGGCCGCGATGGAGGTGGGCGGCGTGCAGGCCGGACGCGGTGAGCGTGGCAGGGCGGTCGTCGGGTGCGGATGCCGGCCCGCGTGGGACGGGTGTGGCTGTGGGCTCGCGTGGGACGCGTGTCGTGCGTGCGGTGTCCCTCGGACGTGGGCCGGTCAGGTCTACGACATCGTCGGCGAGCCGGTCGACCAGGTCGGGGTCGTGGCAGGACAGGCCGATCGCTATGCGGTGGTCCTCCGCGAGGTGGCGCAGGAGGTCGGCGATCTCGTCGCGCAGTGCGGGGTCGAGTCCGGCGGTGGGTTCGTCGAGGAGAAGGACGGCGGGGCGGCGGGCCAGGGCGCGGGCGAGCGCGACCCGGCGTTGCTGGCCGCCCGACAGGCCGCTGATGCGACGGTCGGGCAGGCCGTCGTCGGTGGGCAGTCGGACTTCGGCGAGCTGTGCCCTGATCGCGTCGGGGCTTTTGTCCACGGCGACTTCGGCGAGCAGGCGGCGTACCTTCATGCGCGGGTTGAGGGCGGAGCCGGGGTCCTGGCCGACGTAGGCGAGGCGGTGGCGCCGCAGGGTGCGCAGGGCTGGTGCCGAGAGGGTGAAGGGGTCTTCGCCGACGACGGTGATGCTGCCCGTGGTGCGTTCGGTGTGCGGGGGCAGGGTGCCGGTCACGGCTCGCAGCAGTGTGGTCTTGCCGCAGCCGGAGGGGCCGACCACGGCGGTGACGCGGCCGGGGGCCAGTTCGAGGCCGGCCCGGTCGAGCAGGAGGCGGCCGTTCGGGGCGGTGACGGTCAGGTCGCGGACGCGGACCGCGCTCTCTGCGTCGGCTGCTTGGCTGTGCGAGTACCAGTGGGGCATGTGGTTCACAGTGCGGGTACCGCCTTCCGGCCGGTCGCGGGGACGAGGGCGGCGGCTGCCAGGTTGACGCTCATGGCGAGCAGGCCGATGGCGATGCTGGGGGCGAGGACGGCCCAGGGGTTGAGGACGATGCCGGCGGAGTTCTCCCGGATCATCAACGCCCAGTCGGCGGCGGGGGGTTGGGGGCCGACCTGGAGGAAGCCGGCGGTGGCGACGAGGTAGACGGCGGCGACGAAGCGCAGTCCGAACAGGGCCAGCAGGGTGGCCCGAAGGTTGGGGAGCACCTCCCGGACCACGAGGTACCCCAGTCGCTCGCCGCCGACGGCCGCCGCCTCCACGTACCCGGAGGCCGCCACGGGCGCGGCGGCCCCGGCGACCAGGCGCACGGCGTAGGGGACGCCGAGGACGACGGACGCGGTGACGACGGCGAGGCGTCCGCCGTCCGGCCAGGACAGGGTGACCAGCAGGATGCCGAGCACGGCCGGCAGGAGCATGAGCACGTCGGCCGTGCGCTCGACGATCCGTCCGATGGCCGGGCGCAGGGCGCTGACCGCGCCGAGCACGGCGGCCACGGCGGTGACCAGGACGGCGACGAGGAGTGAGGTGACGACGAGCTCGCGTCCGCCGGCGAGGAGCCGGCTGAGCACGTCGCGGCCCAACTGGTCGCCGCCGAGCGGGGCGTCGCCGCCGGGTTCCGCGTACGGGGCGGTGACCGGGGCGTCGATGGCGTGCGGGGCGAGCCAGGGTCCGGCCAGGGCGAGGGCGGTGAGCAGTACGGCCGGGAGCACCCGCAGGGCTGTCCGGCGCCGGGTACGACGCGAGGCCGGTGCCGTCTTCGCGTCGGCGGTGGTCGCGGTCATGTCCGGCCTCCCGAGGCCCAGGCGCGTACGAGGTCGGCGAGCAGCAGCACACCGGTGATGACGGCACCGGTGACGGCGACCACTCCGGCGATCACGGGGCTGTCCCGGTCGGCGACCGCGCCCGCGAGGACGGAGCCGATGCCGGGGTAGTTGAAGATGGTCTCCACCACGACCGCACCGCCCAGCAGCATGCCGGTGGAGGTGGCGATGCCGGCCGCGATGGTCGGCAGCGCGCCGGGCAGCAGGTGGTGGGTGAGGATCCGGCGCCGGGGCAGTCCGTCGAGGACCGCGGTCTCGATGTGCGCGGCCGTGGCCTCGTCGGCGAGCGCCGCCCGCACGATCCGGGTGTTCCAGCCGATCTGCGGGACGGCCAGGGCGAGGACGGGCAGGACGAGCATCCGCCAGGAGGCGGGCGAGCCGTCGGCGTCGGTCAGGGTGACGGCGGGCAGCCAGTCGGCCCACAGCGCGAAGACGAGGACGAGGGCGACCGCGACGACGAACTCGGGCAGCGCGAGGATGCCGGTGGCGCTCGCCGAGACCGCCCGGTCGAGCGGGCTTCCCGGTTTGGCCGCCGCCCAGCAGCCGAGGGCGACCGAGGCGACGAGGGTGAGCAGCAGTGCGAGCCCGCCGAGCAGGAGGGTGTTGGGGAACGGGTGGGCGAGCAGGTCCGCGACCGGCTCGCCACGGGCGGAGGTGCCCAGGTCGCCGGTGGGCAGGCCGGTCATCCAGTCCCAGAACCGTTCCGCCACCGGCCGGTCCAGGCCCAGCAGATGGCGTCGCCGGGCGAGGTCGGCCGCGCTCTCGCCGCGTTCGGAGGTGGCGTCGGCCGCGTCACCCGGCAGGAGTTCGACGGCGGCGAAGACGGCGGCGAGCAGCCCGGCCAGCAGCAGGATCCGGCGTGCGAGCACACCGGCCGCGTACCAGACCGTACGTATCACGGCAGGAACCGGCCGGGGCACGACGGTGCCCTCGGCCGGTTCGTCCCGGGTCAGCGAGCCAGCCATGCCTGCTCGAGCTGCACGCGGCCGTAGCCGGGCAGGGTCGGCAGGTTGCGCACGGCGGCACCCGCGAGGTCGATGCCGTCGGCCATGCCCCACAGCAGGTAGCCGGACTCGTCGTACTCGATCCGCTGGAGCTCGTGGAGGACCTCGGTGCGGGCCGCCGGGTCCTTGGTGGCCATGGCCTTCCGGTAGGCGGCGTCGAACTCCTTGTTCTTCCAACCGGCCTCGTTCTGACCGGAGTCGGACACCATGGTCTTGCTGGCGAAGAACACCACGGAGTCGTTGGTGCCCCAGTAGGTGGTGTACAGGTCGCCCTTGAGCCAGGTCTTGTCCCAGAACGTGGCCGACTCCTGCTTGACCACCTCCACCTTCACCCCGGCCTCACGGACCTGGGTGGCGAACAGGGTGGCGGACTCGGCGAGGCCCGCGATGTCCTCGGTGGTGAGCAGCTTGTACGTCTTCGACGTGTCGAAGCCTGCTTCCTTCAGCAACTGCTTGGCCTTGGCCAGGTCGCGCCCCCGCTGCGGGAGGTCCTTGGCGTAGGCGGGGTCGCCGGTGCCGAGGATGTCGTTGGCGACGGTGCCGTAGCCGGACAGCACCTGCTTGACCATGGCCTCGCGGTCCACGGCCAGGCGCAGCGCCTCGCGCACCTTCGCGTCCGCGAACGGTCCGTCGGCGGTCCGCATGACGATCGGCATCGCCATGTCGTTGGGGCGGCGCACGATCTGGATGTCGTCGCGCTTCTCGGCCGTACGGGCCGCGACCGCGCCCACGTTGGAGGCGACGTCGATCTGCCCGGCGAGCAGCGCGTTGCCCATCGCCTGGGGGCTTTCGAAGATCTTCACCTCGATGGCGTCGAGGTACACGTCCCCGCCGTACCAGTCGTCGTTGCGCACCAGGCGGGCGTTGCCGGAGCGGAACCAGTCCAGCTTGAACGGGCCCGTGCCGGGCGCCTTGGCGAGGTCCTTGTCCGCCGTGTCCTTCTTCAGGACGAACGTCGTCAGGCGGGTCAGCAGGGGCAGTTCGGCGTTGGCGTAGTCGGAGACCAGGACGACCGCGTCGTCGCCCTCCGCCCTGATGTTCTCGGCCTTGATGCCGGGCAGCCGGGAGGCGCCGGCGGGGGTGTTGCGCAGTCGCTTCAGCGACCATACGACGTCCTCGGCGGTCACCGGCGTGCCGTCGTGGAACTTCGCACCCTTGGCGAGCGTGAAGCGCCAGGTCTTCAGGTCGTCCGACGCCTGCCAGTTCGCGGCGAGGCGCGGGACGGTGTTGGGCTTGGTGCCGGGAACGGTGAGGGTGTCGTAGACCAGCGAGATGATCAGGTAGTCGCTCTCGTTGGCCTGCGTGCCGTGCGGATCGCGGGTGATGGCCGAGGCGCGGCCCAGGGCTCCGACCCGGAGGGTGCCGCCGGGCCGGGGCTTCTCGTTCGCCCTCGCCGGCGACTTGGCCGAGGTCTCGTCACCTCCGCCGCAGGCGGCAAGCAGCACGGCCGCGCCTATTCCGCCGCCGGCCCACAGCACTTGTCGTCTGTTCAGGTTCACGTCGTACGACCTCGTTCCACTCACTTCGGCATGTTGCTTAGGTGTGCCTACCCTAAGAAATCTCTGTGCGCAAGGTATACCGAGGGCGCTCCCGATCTCTGTCGGTGCGTCAACTCGGCGCACGGGAGCACGAATCGGCGCACGTGAGGCGGGTAGAGCCCGAGAGGAGCATAGAGCATAAGTAAGGGTTGCCTAACCTAAGTGTGACTGATACGTTTCCGCAGCGATCACCCAGCCGACCCACACGAAACTCACAGGTCGGCGTTCCGAGCTCCACCGCACCCGCACCCCCCACCCACCCCGAAAGGGATGTCTGCGCCATGCCCACGGGAGCCGCACCCGTCCGACAGCTCGACTCGCACGCCGTCGAGGAGCTGACCGAGACCGCCCACAAGATCCTTGCCGACGTCGGCAGTTCGGCCGCCGGGCCGGAACTCCTGCGCCGCGTCGCGACCTCCGCCGGCCGACTAGGGGAAACGATTCAGCAAGCGTGTCGCCCGGTCGACACCGACGACGGCCTGTACGTCCTGCGCGGCCTGTCGGTCGACGACGGCGGAATCGGCCCCACACCCGGCAGTTGGGCCACCGCCGGTGACCGCGCCGCCGCCTGGGACGTGACCCTGCTGCTGCTCGCCACCGTCATGGGCCACCCGATCGCCTGGGAGGGGCAGCAGGAGGGCCGCTTCGTGCACAACATCGTGCCCGCGCCCGGCCACGAGGCAGAACAGACCGGCGCGAGCAGCGCCGTGCTGCTCAGCCCGCACACCGAGGACGCCTTCCACCCCGGCCGCGCCCACCTGCTGCTGCTCGGCTGCATGCGCAACCACGACGCCGTCGCCACCACCGCCGCCAGCATCCGCAAGGTCCGCCTCAGCGCGGGCGACGCCGACCTGCTGGCCCGCCCGGTGCTGCCGATCCTCCCCGACGACGCCTACGCCGAGGCCCAGTCCTTCACGGGCCAGGAGCCGCCGAAGGTCCCCGTCCTGTGGCAGACCGAGAACGGCCCGACCCTGCGCTACGACCCCGCCTACACCCCGCTCGACGAGGCGCCCGCCGACTACCGGGCCGCCTACGACCGGCTCACCGCCGAACTGAAACGCGTCTCGGTCGCCGTCGCCCTGGAGCCCGGCGACGTCCTGGTCGTCGACAACGACCTGGTCGTGCACGGCCGGGTGCCGTTCACAGCCCGCTACGACGGCACCGACCGCTGGCTCAAGCGCGCCTCGGTGCGCGTTCCCGGCCGCCGCAGCCGCCCACTCGCCGAGGCTGACGAACACGGCTACGGGCAGTCCGCCCTCGTGGCCCTGATCTGATCCCCCGTCAACCTCCCCCACCGAACCCCCTGGCCCGGTAATCCCCGGCCCGGAAATCCCCTGGTCCGAACCCCTGGCACGAAAGGGAACCGCCGTGACCGGCACCTCCGCACGCACGGACAACACCCCGTCCGACATGTCCGCGGACGACAAGACCCTGCGCATCCTGAGCACCAGCGACCTCGCGGGCATCGACATCTCCCTCACCGACGTGGTCGACGTGGTCGAGCAGGCGTACCGCACCCTCGCCGCCGGCAAGTCGGCCAACCCGCGCAAGCTCACCGTCAAGCCCGAGGACGGCCACTCCGTCTCGTACGCCATGCTCGGCCGCGACGGTGTCCGCGAGGTCGTGGCGATCAAGACGTCGTACAAGCACGGCCTGGACCGCTCGCGTGACGAGCAGCACTACTACACGGCTCTGACCCTCTACGACGACGTCACCGGACTGCCGGTCGCGATGATGGACTGCGGCCGCATCGGCTCCCTGCGCACTCCCGCCGTCTCCGCGCTGCTCGCCCGCGAGTGCGCGCCGCCGAACAGCCGCAGCGCCCTCGTCATCGGCACCGGGACACAGGGCCGCCTCGCACTGCCGTTCCTGCTCACCACGCTGCCGGACCTGGACCGGCTCATGGTCCACGGCACCCACCCCGACGGCCTCGCCGCCGTCCGCGAACGGCTTCACCACCACTTCCCCGACCGGGAGGTGGAGATCGTCGACGACGTACGGGCTGCCGCGGCCGACGCCGATGTCGTGGTCGCCACCGCGGGCCAGCACACCCCGGCCGCCGTCGAGTCCGACGACCTGAAGCCGGGCGCCCTGTCCATCCTGGTGGGCCACGGCATCGCGCCCTCCACGCTCCAGCGAGCGGACCGGGTCATCGCGACCAGCGAGGCGCAGATGAAGGTCACCGGCACGGACATGGCCGACAAGGACGGCAACTTCCCAGCCGTGGACGCCGAGTTCCCCGAGGTGCTGGCGGGCCGCGCGCGTGGCCGGCAGTCACCGGACGAGCGGATCTTCGCGTACAACAGCGGGCTCGTCGTCACCGACATCGCGCTCGGCCACCGTTTCGCGCAGCTGGCCATCGAACAGGGGCTGGGGACGCGGGTGTCGCTGTGGCACTGACCGACCCGACGGCGGCCCCGCCGCTGCCGGCCCACCCGGATCCGCAGCTCGACGCGGTACTGGCCGGCTCGCTTCCCCACGAGCTGTCGTACGCGATCGGCGGCCCCTTCCATCTGCTGCTGCCCGACCGCTTCGACGCCAACGCCGCCGCCTTCACGGCGGTGCTCGACGAGTTCGGCGTCGAGGGGTACGTGTACTACGCGAAGAAGGCGAACAAGGCCGCCGCGTGGATCGAGCGGTGCGCCCTGTCGGGTCTAGGCGTCGACGTCGCCAGCGCCGGTGAACTGCGGGACGCGCTCGGGCACGGAGTGCGCGGCGAGCACATAGCGGTCACCGGGCCCGCCAAGGCGGACGCCCTGCTGCGCGTCGCCGTGCTCCAGGGCTGTCTGATCGCAGTGGACGCCCTCGACGAACTGGACCGGGTCATCGCGCAGGCACGGTCGGCCGGACGTCCGGCGCGGGTGCTGTTGCGGCGGCTTCCGCCCGCCCAGCCGCACAGCCGATTCGGCATGGACGACGGGGAGTTGGAGACCGCGCTCGTACGGTGCCGGGAAGCCGACGTCACGATGGAGGGATTCTCCTTCCACCTCTCCGGCTACGACCCGCTGATGCGGGCCCGGCTCGCCGCCGAACTGGTCGACCTGTGCCTCAAGGCGAGGGCGCTGGGCCTGCGCGCCGACCGGATCAGCATCGGCGGCGGGTTCGCCGTCGACTACACCGGCGCCGAGCACTGGGAACGCTTCCTGCGCGAGCAGCGGCCCGAGCACTATCACGCGGGCAAGTCATTCGGCCCGGCCGACTTCTACCCGTACCACTCGCCGCTGGCGGGCCCCGACGCCCTGCGTGCGGTCCTCACCACGGACTCTCTCGCCGAGCGTCTGCGCGAGGCGGGCGTGATGCTCCTGATGGAGCCGGGGCGGGCGCTGCTGGACCGGGCCGGCTGCACGGTCTTCCGGATCCAGGGCGTCAAGGACCGGTCTTCCGGATACGGCATCGTCACCGTGGACGGCAGCAGCCTCAGCCTGTCCGAGCAGTGGTTCAACAGCGAGTACCTGCCGGATCCGGTGCTGCTGCCCGCCCAGGAGTCCGCAAGCGAGCCGTACGCCGCCTGTGTCGGCGGCGCCACCTGCCTGGAGTCCGACATGGTCACCTGGCGCAAGGTGCGGTTCCCCACCCGTCCCGCCGTCGGCGACCTGCTCGTCTACCCCAACACCGCCGGGTACCAGATGGACTCCAACGAGTCCCCCTTCCACGAGCTTCCGCTTCCCCCGAAGGTCGTCCTCGACACCGCCGGCCGCTCGACCCGCTGGCGGTTCGACCGCCCTCCACTCGCCTGACTCTTCCCCGAGAACCTGGAGCCATCCGATGGACAAGGCGCTTTCGCGTCCCGCCGTGGTCAGCCGCGTCTCCGACCTCATAGGCCACACCCCGCTCCTCGAAGTGTGCCGCACCGACACCGGCAGCCGCCTCCTGCTCAAACTCGAACAGTTCAACCCCACCGGAACCGCGAAGATCCGCATGGCCCGGCAGATGGTCCTCGACGCCGAGGAGCGCGGACTGCTGCGCCCCGGCGGCCGTATCGTCGAGTCCACCTCCGGCAACACCGGCCTCGGCCTCGCCGTCATCGCCGCCGAGCGCGGCTACACCTTCACCGCCGTCGTCGACCATCACGCCGCCGCCGACAAACTGCGCGGCATGAAGGCGCTCGGCACCGAACTCGTCTATGTCGCCGAGGACGGAGACGAGGAACTCGCCACCGCCGCCCGCGAGGAGTTCGCCGAGAAACTGGCGGCCGAGAGCGACAACGCCTACTTCACCGAACAGCACAACAACCCCGCCAACGGCGACGGTTACCGTCCCGTGGCGCATGAACTCGACGCCGCGCTCGACGGCCGTATCGACATCCTGATAGGCGCCGTCGGCACCGGCGGAGGACTCTTCGGGACCGGCGGGGAACTGCGCAAGACCGTGCCCGGCGTGCGGATCGTCGGCGTCGAACCGAAGGGCTCGATCGCCTTCGGGCCGCCCGCCCACGACTACTACCAGTCCGGCACGGGCACCCCCGAGGGCGCCACCATCGGCGCCATGGTCGACTACGACCTGCTCGACGAGGGCGCAAAGGTCGGCGACGTCGAGGCGTTCGCCACCGCACGCGTGCTGGCCCGCCGGATCGGCCTCCTCATCGGCGGCTCCGCGGGCGGGGTCGTGTACGAGGCTCTGACCCGGATGTCCTCGCTCCCGCCGGGCACGACTATGGTCGCGCTGGTCAACGACGGAGGCGAGAAGTACATGGACACCGTCTTCAACGACGACTGGATGAACGCCCGCCATCTCATCGACCCGGCCGTCGAGCGCGAAATCGACGAGCTGCTGACCAAACTCCGCGGGAACTGACCCGATGCCGACACCACTTCGCGAGAACTGACACCGATGCCGACACCGCTCACCACCCTGCTCCGCGACAGCCGCGCCCTGGCGACCCTGGCCGTACCGCTCGCCCTGACCCAGCTCGCCCAAGTCGCCCTCACCACCACCGACACCGTGATGATGGGCCTGATGAGCGCCGAGGCCCTGGCCGGCGGCGGCCTGGCGATGGTCATCTTCAACCAGCTGCGCACCATGGGCGTCGGCCTGGTCACCGCCGTGGGCAACCAGGTGTCCGCCGCCTCCGCCCGCGCCGACGAGGACGACGAACTCAGCGAGACGGCGCAGGAGGAGGTCCGCGACGTGGTCCGTGCCGCGCTGGCGCTGGCCACCCTGGCCGGCATCGTCGGCGCCCTCGTCATCCTGCTGATCGGCCGGGCCGTGACCTACCTGGGCCAGGACCCCGAGGTCGTGGACACCGCCTGGCCGGTGCTGCTCGCCCTCGCTCCCGGCCTGATCCCTTGCCTGTGGTTCCAGGCGATCCGACAGTTCACCGTCGGAATGCGCCGCCCGCAGGCACTGCTGCAGATCACGATCGCCTCCGTCGCGGTCAACGCGGGCCTCAACTGGGTCCTCATACACGGCACTTGGGTGTTCCCCGAGTGGGGCCTGCCCGGTATCGGCATCGCCACATCGCTGGTCTACCTGCTGACCTGCGTCGCCCTGTACGCCTCCGCCCACCGCGACGCCCGGCTCGCCCCGCTGCTGGACGTCCGGATCTGGAAGGCCCGCCCGGCCACGCTGCGCCGCCTGACCGGCCTGGGTGTGCCCATCGCCGCCACCTACGGCTCCGAGGCCGGGTTCTTCTCCGTCGTCGCTCTGCTGATCGGCACCTTCGGCAGCGCCGCGCTGGCCGCGCACACAGCCGTCAACCAGCTGATCTACATCGTCTTCCAGATCGCCGTCGGTCTGTCCCACGCCGCGTCCCTCAACGTGAGCCGTGAACTCGCCCTGGACCGGATCGACGTGGCCCGGCGGATCAAGAACACGGCACTGGCCTGTGCGGCGGCCGTGATGACCGTCGTCGGCGTCGTCTACGTCACCGTCCCCGGGCTGGTGTTGCGCCCCTTCCTCGACCCGTCGTCCGCCGACGGGCGCAGCGCGACGGACATCGCCACCAACCTGCTCCTGGTCGCGGCCGTTCTGCAGTTCTTCGACTGCACCCAGAACATCGGCGTCGGCCTGTTGCGCGGCCTGGACGACACCAAGAGCGGTTTCCGGATCACGCTCGTGGGCTACTGGCTGATCGGCCTGCCCGCCGCCTGGCTCTTCGGGAGCCTCGCCGGCCTGGACACCCTAGGCGTCTGGCTCGGCCTGCTCACCGGCCTCGCCGCCACCGCCCTGCTCCTGCTGCGCCGCTACCGCCAAGCACTGTCCCTGCACGCGACCGCACAGCCGGCCGTCGTCTGAAGCGCACCGCGTCACCCGGGACCTCTCCTCGGGACGTGGCGGGCCGGACACCGACGGGTAGGCGGATCCGGAGGGAGCGGCTTCGATCCGTCGGTGTGCCGACGTCATTCGGTCGCCTCTCCCCCGCCCGCTCCAACGTCCATACACCCAGGGGAGGTTGCTCTACGGAGACAAGGGATGACACACATCCCGATCCAAGTTCCGCTACGCCCCCGGCTCGGCGGCGGGCTGCCACAGTTCGATCCGATGGCCCTCGGGATCGGTGACCCAGCCGAACCGTCCGACACCGTCCAAGTCCTGGGTCTCCGCGGCCACATCCGCTCCCCTGGCGCGCAACTGCGCGAGCATCGCGTCCAGGTCGCGGACCCGGAAGTTGAGCATGGACTGCTGGGCGCGGGACCCGAAGTAGTCGGTCTCGGAGTCAAACGCCGCGAACACCGTCGGCCCGGCTTCCGGATGCCACAGCCCGTGCTCGTCGGTGTCCAGGCCCAGACAGTCGCGGTACCACGCACTCAGGGCCGCCGGGTCGGCGGCGCGCCTGAAGTATCCGCCGATTCCAAGTACACGTTCCATGCGGCCATAGTGGCAGGGCCGCCTTCGAGGGGGCCGCTGCCACGCCCTCGCCCGGTCACCGGTACTCGCCGGGTGCGGTAATATTGATCAAGAGCTGGCCACCGCAACTCAGGGTGGTTGTGCACGCGTTGGTGGTCCAAGGAAAGACGCCCCACTTCCTGTGGGGAAATGCAGGTGCAAGGCCTGCCCGGCGCTCCAACTGGGGCCTGTCCGCACCGCCGGACAGGCCCCACGCGCTTTCTCGGTTCAGCCCCTGAGGAAGCTGGTGTCGGTCCATAACCGAGGTCAACACCGACCCCGGAAGCGGCGGGCGTCGACTCGAACACGGCCTGCCATTCGCGCCGATGGTATGGAGGTACGCCGAACTCCTCGGGCGGACCTGGCTCGGGGCTACCCGCACTGCGAGACTGGCGCCGGCCTTGGTGGCCTTCCGAGCCACCGCAGCCTTCACCTCACTTGCCTCTCCGGCCATGGCTGCGTCCATGCCCTGGGAGACCAGCAGGACCCCTACGTCCACCACCCCTCACACCGCCTCCACTGCGGCCGGCGACATCGGCACGGTCACCGTGCTGTGCGCCAACGGCTGCTACCGGTAGACGGCCACAGATCCGACGCCGCGTCCTCCCGCACGTCCTCGCGTGCCGTGGGGTCTTCGAGGAGGCGTTCGAGCAGCACCGCGCGTTCCTCGTCCGGGATCTCCGGATCGCTCCACACCGAGCCCAGCGTCGAGACCGGTGCTGCTGCTCCTCGCCACTGTTGTCGCGTACGACGTCCACGATGTGGCGACGCCGCCCGGGCGGAGGTCGGCAGTGGGGCCTGCCGCCGATCGCGCTCGCCCTTGCCGAATCGACAGCTCCGCGCGGCCGACCCAACCGGCCGGTGCATGAGCGTCCGCCGCAACACACGCAACGTCGAACGCCTTCACCAGTACTCCGAAGCGCGAGGGCCAGTCAGAAAAGCCGACGGGCCCTCGCTACAAGATCGCACCCTCGGCGAGCACTTCTCAAAACTTCGGGTTCGGCCCGCAGCAGGCGACCGTCTCGCTCTGGTCGGCGCTGGCAAGCGGCACTACGGCGAGTACCGCCGCCAGGGCCACGAACAAGCCGAGTACGGCATTACGCACTGTGTCCTCCTGTTTGCCGGAATCAGGTGCCGCTCAACGCGGCACATCCTCACACTCCGACAGCAGCGCCCCAGGTTGCACGGCAACTGTGCCTCTTCCATGCCGGACCCCAGCGCCCCCGAATCACACCCCAGACGGGGTCACAGCCCCTCAGAACCACTCATTCCTGAGTAGGCAGTTGGGTGTAGATGCGGGCATGGCAGTATCGCGGCCATGCCCCTCAGCGTTCCCCGCCTCCGCATCGGCTCGACCGAGATCATCGCGCTCACCGACGGCGAGGGGCCGTTCTTCTCCCCGCGCGCCGAGGCCTTCCCCGAGGCCACGGCCGCGCAGTGGGCCGAGGCCGACCGATACGACCCGGGTGCGGTGGACGCGGAGGGCCGCTGGTGGCTCCAGTTCCGCGCGTACGCGATCCGTAGCGCCAAGGGCCTCACCCTCGTGGACGCCGGGATCGGTCCCGCGGACAGTCCGGCCGGCTCGTGGGCGCCCGTGCCCGGCGCGCTCCCCCAGGCGCTCGCCGCCGCAGGCATCGACCCGGCGGAGGTCGACACCGTGGTGCTCACACATCTGCACACCGACCACGTCGGGTGGGCAGTCGTCACCGAGGCGGCCGCCCCACCAGCAGGCGACCACCTGGACGGCAACGCCTCGACCGACAGTGCGACCAGTGGGCGCCGCCCCTACTTCCCGAACGCCGAATACCTGCTCCAGCGAGCCGAGTACGACGCCCTCGACGCCCTCAACCCCCAGCTTCGCGAGACCCTCACCGACCCGCTCGCAGCGGCCGGCCGGCTCCGGCTCCTCGACGGGGACACGCCGCTGCGCGCCGGGCGCGCGGTCGCCACGCCCGGCCACACACCCGGCCACCAGAGCGTGCTGATCGCCGACCGGCGTGAGCTGGTGCTCATCACCGGGGACCTCCTCGTGCATGCGCTCCAGCTGCTCAACCTCGAACTCGCCTATGCGCACGAGAACGACCCTGAGGCGGCCAGGCACGCTAGGAAGCGCATGCTCACCCATGCACCCGGCGCCACGCTGCACCTGGCGACGCCGCATCTGACGCAGCCGTTCATCTCGGCGTGATCGCGGCCGTTCGACGCCGGTGAAGCCGCGAGGACCGGTCAGGTCCGGCGGGATCTTTGTTTTCCCTCTCAGGCAGTTCCGAAGGCCATGGCCAGTCGGTCCGGCTTGACGGTGATGGCCGTCTCGGGGCGGGGCGGGCGGGAGGCGAGACGGAACCGGGGCCAGGCCTCCAGGACGGTCGCGAGGATGATCTGCATCTCGACCCAGGCGAAGCTCTCCCCGATGCACTTGCGGCGGCCGTCCCCGAAGGCGAAGAACGAGTCACGGGTCGAGGGCATACGGCCATCGGCCCAGCGGTCGGGGTCGAAAGCGTCGGGGTCGGGGAAGTGGGCGGGGTCGTTCTGGTGGAGGTACGGGCTCCACACGACGTCGGCGCCCTGCGGGATGCGGTGCCCGCCCAGCTCGACGTCCCGGATGGCGGTCCGGGTCACCATCCAGGCCGGCCCGTATTTGCGGACACCTTCCTGGAGGACCTGCCGGGCGTAGGAGAGCTGGTCGAGGTCTTCCTCGCGCAGGGGACGTCCGGCGCAGACCGCGGCCAGTTCGGCACGCAGCCGTTCTTCGATCTCGGGGTGCCGGGTGAGCTCGTACAGGGTCCAGGCGAGAGCGGTGGCGGTCGTCTCGATCGCCGCGTTCATCAGGGTGATGGCCTCGTCCTGGAGCTGCTCGCGGGTGAACTGGTCCTCGGCCGCCCTCAGCGTCTCGAACAGTCCGGCCTGTTCGGCGTGGGCGGCGGCCTGGTGGGGGCATCCCGTTGCCCCGGCCTCTTCAGCGGGCGTTTCCGCCGCCCGGGTGCACCTGTGGTCGATGGCCTGGTCCATGAGGGCGCGCAGCCGGGCGATCCCGCGGGCCTGGGCGCGGTTCGCGGGCAACGGGAGCCGGGTCACCCACGGCGGCAGCACGGTCTGCCGGATGGCCCCCTTCATCAGCGCGGGCATGAGGGTGGTGAACTCCCTCTGCAAGTGCGCAGGGAGGTCCGCACCGAAGAGCGCGACGAGGAAGGCGGCGAGCGTGACGTCGTTCATGTCCGCGAACGTGTCGCGGGATTGACCCTCCTCCCACCCTCCGACCATGACCCTGGCCTGCTCGATCATGGCGGTGCGGCGGGTGGCGATGTGAGCCTTGTTGAACATGGGCTGCATCAGGCGGCGGTTGCGCAGATGGGTGTCGCCGTCGCCGATCGTGGCCAGACCGTCGCCGAAGACACCCCGCAGGACGTCGAAGATCTTTCCCCCCTTGGCGAAGTGCGCTGCCTCGGTGACCAGTACGGTGCGCGTGAGCAGGGGATCGGTGACGACGTAGGCGGGGGTCGGCCCCAGACGTATTCGGACGACGCTGCCGTGATCGCGCAGCGATGAGATGAACGGCAGCGGGGTGCGCACCAGATGATGGGCGTGCCCGATCAACGGGAGCCCGCCAGGGGCGGTCGGCACGGGGGCGAGTACGGCAGGGGAGGCATTCACAGCTTGGGCACTCCTCGTGTGGACGTCGATGCGGGCGAGTGTCTTCCCCACATCCACCCGCGGAATGCCTGAAGTGATCTTTGCGTCAGTTACGCGGCCCCTTCGCACTGGCCAGGACTGCCACGGTGAGCGTCGCTGACCGTATCGGTCCGGCAGGCCGTGGACTTCCTCCAGGATGCTTGCACTGATCGAACCCCGTCGGACGGATCCGCGACTCACTCCGCAAACGCATCCGCCACGAGATGGGGCGGGCCACAGAGCGCTCGCCACTACGAACGTCTCCCCCGCCTGCCGGCCCACCGCTCGGACAGCGACAGGCTCGGAGCACGTCCACTGACATCGCGCGTCACTGTGAGCCTGTGGCCACCAGTCTCGCGGTGATGGGTTCGAGCTCGGTGATCAGTTCGTCGAGTTCGGCGGGGGTCAGGCAGTCGTACGGCGAGGCGGCCAGCTCGTCAGTGAGGGTTTCGATGCGCTGCTTGGTCGCGCGGCCCGCGTCGGTGAAGTGGCCGTCGGCGTCGATGAGTCCGCGTTCGCGCAGGCCGTCCATCACCGCGGCCAGGCGCTCTTTCGGCAGGTGATGAATACGTCCGAACGACTGCGCGGGATGAATGCCCATGTCCAGCGCGGAGAGCACGTGCGCCTCCGTGCCGCCGATGCCTGCCCCGAGGAGCGCGGCGATGTGCCCGTCACCGCGGTGCTCGCGAAGCATCGTCGCGCAGTGCCACAGCCGGGCGACGGGGTCGCTCGGCACCGCGAGGGTGCGCATCCCGGCGTACATCACCCGGCCTTCCGTCGGCGCGCTCGTAGCGGCCATGGCGATCAGATCGGCGGCGCGCACCAGCCCTGGGGATTTGGCCAGCTCATCGCCGAGGATCCGCCGCAGCGAGGCGGTGCTGCCCCGTTCCCGTGCCGCGAGGGACGCCTCGGGCGGGATCGTCTCCCAGGCGCTGGGGATGTGCCGTGCGGCTTCCCCGTCGGCGAAGCTGTAGAACGCGGCGTGCACGACCTCGGCCGGCACCCGTCCCAGCGGGGCTGCGCGGCTGGCGAAGTAGCCGTCCCAGTAGGTGCGGTGGCCGAGCGCGGCCAGTTCCTCGTTGCACTCGTCCGCGAAGTAGGTGACCAGGCAGATCGGCTCCCAGAGCTCGTACATGCGACGGGCGATGTGAGTCGTCGAGTCCGTGCGCGCCTTACCCATCGGGTTCTCCTCGTTTGTCAGGTGTGCCGACTTGGACCGTGCCGTACACCCAAACTCATCGGTGACCGAGAGCACTCGCGCCGCGCGGGCGCTGGCTGATCCGAGCGGGGCCCCCGCCAAGTGGTGCCGGATGGCGTGGCGGGGAATGGTCCCGCCACGCCCACAGCCCTCAGCTCACGGACACAGGCCACGGTCGGAGTTGTAGTAGATGTCGATCGAACCGCTCCAGGTCATGCACTGGCCCGGCTCGGGGAGGTCCTTGTACACCGGGCCGGCGTAGGTCGTGTACGAGCCGGCGTCCCTCGCGGTGGAGCCGCTGGTCGGCCAGGTGTCCAGGGTGACCTCCATGAACACGCGGGCGCCGGGCTTGTTGCGTACGGTGACGGCGCACCACTGCTTGTCCGCGGAGCTGTAGGCCACGTAGGTGGTGGCTGCCACGGTGGTCCGCGACGAGTTGATCGGCGTCGACATGAAGACCTCGTACCCCGTGCCGCACGCCCCGTTGTAGGCGCCGGCGGTGGAGGCCGAGGCCGGAGCGGTCGCGGCGAGCGTGCCGCCCAGTGCCAGGACGGCGAGGGCGCCGGCGGTGGCTGCCTTGTGGCGGATCGACTTCATGGTGTTCCCCCTGGTGGATGTCGTGGCGGGACGGCCGGTCGTTGCCGTCCACGCGGAGTGAGACCGGCAAGCCCCACTGACAGTTGTGGGCTCCTTTGTCGCGGTCCTGCCACTGCTGTCACAAGCGTCGTTACACATGGGCTGCGGCCTCATCCGCCGGCAGCGACTCAAGAAGGCCGGGGCCGTAATCACGCTACGAGCGAACTCATAGGATGACCGCGGTGTTCCCGTGTGATCCATAGCGTCTCCAGGTGACTGGACGGCGGCGGCCTTTCAGGTGCGCCGGAGGAACAGGACAGACGCAACGACTGCCATGGCGGTGATTTTGTGCCCTCGCGCATAGCCCTCGTCGGTGCCGGCCGAATGGGGACACCTCTGTGTGGACGCTTCGTTGCGGCGGGGCACACGGTGATCGTTTCCGATCTGCGTCCCGAACGCGAAGAAGCCGTACGTTCGTTGGGCGCGGACTGGGCGCCCTCCGCCGCGACCGCCGCAGCCGGGGCGGACGTACTGGTCACCGTGGTTCCGGGACCCGATGAGGCTGCGGCAGCTCTTCCGGATGCCGTGTTCGCCGCCCTGGCCCCCGGCGCGGTCTGGATCGACATGACGAGCAACGCCCCCGCAGCCGCGCGGAAGCTGCGGGAACGAGCCGGGGCCCACGGCGTCGATGTCCTCGAGGCACCCATGGGTGGCAGTCCGGACGACGCCGAACACGGACGCCTGCGGCTGTTCGTGGGCAGTTCCGCCGAAGTCCTCGACCGGTGCAGGCCGCTGTTGGAGGCCGTGGCGACACCGGACCGGATCCGCCACATGGGCGGCCCGGGAACCGGCTACACGACGAAACTCCTCATCAACCTCCTCTGGTTCGGGCAGGCCGCGGCAACAGCCGAGGCCCTGCTGCTCGGACGCCGTGCAGGCATCGGTCTGGCCGCCCTGCACGACACGCTGGCCGACAGCGCCGCGGGCAGCGACTTCATCCGCCGGGACCTGCCGGCCCTGTTCGCCGGGGACTACCTCCGCTCCTACGGCCTCGACCGCATCCACGACCAGCTCGAGGTCATCACCGGTGAAGCCCAAGTCCTCGGCACCCCGCACGAGATGGCCGACACCGTGTTGCGCCTCCACCGGCTGGCCCTGGAGCGCTTCGGACCTGTGGACGGCGAACTCCTTGCCGTAGCCCTGTTGGAGGAGGCCGCCGGTACCCTGCTGCGGCCCTGACCGGTCGGCTACCGGTTTCGGCCCTGCTGACCGTTCGGGCCGGGCCGGCAGCGGTGGTCCGATCCGCGCCCACAAGTCGTCGTCCACGATCCACGGCCGACCAGGGCACTTCAGGAGCTCTTGGCCACACTGCCGGCGCGCGAATCAGAGGGGGTTACGGCCGCGGAAGGCGCTGGGGCTCACGCCCCGGTGGCGTTTGAAGGCGGCGCTGAAGCCGAAGGCGTCGGCGTAGCCGACGGACTTGGCGATCTGGGCGATGGAGGAGTCGGTGTCGGACAGCAGCGCCTCGGCCTCGTCCATACGGCATTCGGTGAGGTAGGTCAGTGGCGGGCGGCCCATGACCTTGGTGAAGCGTTTGGCGAACAGCGCTCGCGAGACACCGGCTTCGGTGGCGAGCGCCTCTACCGTCCAGCTCCTGGAGGGCCGGGCGTTGAAGGCTTCGAGAGCGGGGGCCAGGATCGGGTCGGCCAGGCCGCGATACCAGGCGGGGGCTTCCGCGCCTGCCTGGTCGAACCAGGTGCGCAGCGTGCACACCAAGGCCCAGTCCAGCAGTCGGTCCATCAGAGCCTGAGAGCCGGCCGAGCGCAGGGCGGCGTCGGCGGCGGCCGTCTCCAGCCAGGAGCAGACCTCAGTGTCCTCGTTGATCACGAGTACGGGCGGCAACGCACGCAGCAGTCGTTCATGGCGATGCCCCGAGGCGCGGTATGCGCCCACGATCAGCGCGGTTGCTTCGTCCGGTTCGTTGCCCCAGTGGATGCCGCCGAGGTCTTCGACGGCGCACTCGGCATCCGCTGCGAAGCACGCGATTTCGTACTCGGCGTGCGGACGGTCGAGGGTGGCCGACTGGTCCACGAGGTGGAACGGGTCGGGGCCGCGCACGATGACCGTGTCGCCGACGCCGACCGCCAGTTCGGCGCCGTCGGGCAGCAGCAGGAGGCCACCGCCCCGCAGCACAGTGACCATCGTGAGCGGGGCGCCGTCCACGAAGCGGATGCTCCAGGGTGCTTCCAGCACGGCGTGGCATACGACAGAGCCCTCGGCCCGGATGCCACTGAGCAGCTCACTCAACGGATCCACAGACGCCATCGTAGACGAACTCCTATGCAATGGAGCGTTTCCCCTATGGATCGTCTAATGGATCACGGGTGTACTGGACTGGTCGAAGTGACCGAGACCAGCCAGGAGAAGACGTGTCGCACCGCAGCAGCGCTGCCAGGACCGCACTTGTGGTCGTCGCACACCATCGGGCCGATTCCCTCACCGCGGACACCGCCCGCCGTACCGCCGCGCGACTCGAGGCCGCCGGATACGGCGTCGACCTGCTCGACCTGCACGCCGAGGGGTTCGACCCGCGGATGAACGTGGCGGACCAGCCGGACTGGGGCAACCGGGAGAAGCCGTACTCGGACGAAGTCCAGGCCCATATGCAGCGCGTTCTCGACGCGGAGGTCATCGTCGCCGTGTTCCCCGTGTACTGGCAGAGCGTGCCCGCCCTCCTCAAGGGCTGGATCGACCGCGTGTGGAACTACGGCTTCGCCTACGGCCGCAGCACGTCACGCCTGGCGGGCAAGCGCATCCTGTGGATGGGCCTGGCCGGCGCCACCTCCGATGACCCCGTCACCGAGGGAATGCAGGCCCTGCTGGAGACCAACCTCAGCGAGGGCATCGCCTACTACTGCGGGTTCTCCCACTCCTCCGTCGCGCTGCTCCCCGACGCCGAGGAGCGCCCGCAGCGCGTCGACGCCGAGGGCAATCTGCTGGTCGGCGACGCGGTTGCGGGAGCCGAGCGCGAGGCGCAGTATGCCGAGTTCGACCGCCGCGCGCAGAAGGCCGTGGAAGAGTTCCTCGCAGCGGAACTGGCGGCCTGAGGGCGGACGCAGACTGCTCACGCCCCGCCCTGTTCGACAAGACGGCGTGCCCGCTCCGCCGGGAAGCGTTCAGCGGCGTCAGTCCTGGCCTGTGGAGGCGATGAGATCCAGCAGGCCGGGGAAACGCCGGTTGAGGTCGTCGACCCGGAGGCGGCTGCGTCGCTCCAGCCCGTACTGCCTCTGGTGGATCACACCGGCTTCGCGGAGGACCTTGAAGTGGTGAGTGAGGCTGGACTTCGGGCGATCGAAGCCGAACCAGCCACAGGGGTGGTCGAACTCATCGGAGTCCAGCAGGAGTTTGCGCGCCACGGTCATGCGCAGCGGCTCGGCGAGCGCACCCATCACAACCTCCAGCCGTAGCGCATCAGCGGGCGGCTCCGGCAGGAGTGGCGGCCTCTCGGACTCGGTCACGGCGTCAGGCATGCGGCCATCGTAGCCGGTTGTACGAGAAATCTCGTACTGCTACGGTCCTGTACGAGTTTTCTCGTACAGGGAGGTTGACGGTGGCGGTGGTTCAGGAGCTCCCGGTGCGGTCCGGGACGGGATGGCAGCTCGTCAGGGCGGCATGGGCGGTGACGGCCGTGTTCGCCCTGTCCAACGCACCAACCCCGCTGTACGTGTACTGGCAGCACGAGTTGGGCTTCTCCTCGGGCACCCTGACGGTCGTCTTCGCCGCCTATATCGCGGGCCTGGTGGTGACGCTGCTCGTCGCGGGACGCGCGGCCGACCGGTACGGCCGCAAGCCGGTGGTCGTACCGGGAATCCTGATCGCGTTGGTCTCGGCCGTGCTGTTCATGACCGCGGCCAGCGTCGCGGCCCTGGTCGTGGCGCGGCTGCTCGTCGGTGTCGCCGTCGGCATCGTGGTGTCCGCCGGCATGGCCGCAGTCGTTGACCTCGGCGGGGAGGAGCGCCGTCACATGACGTCGACGCTGGCCTCGATCGCCATGGTCTTCGGCGCCGGCCTCGGGCCACTCCTGGGTGGAATCGTCTACCAGGCCACGCCGCGACCTGTCGGCTGGGTCTTCACCGTGAACATCGTGCTGTTGGTCGTCGCCTTGCTCGGATACATCGGATTGCCGCTGGAACGTCCGTCGAGCGGGGCCGAAGGGTTCCTGTGGCCGCGCCTCCCCCGTGTGCCCGCGTGGAACCGTGTGCAGATCGCCAGCGGCGCGGCGGTCTTCGCCCCCGGCCTGACCGCCACGTCGTTCGTGCTGTCCCTCGGCCCCTCCCTGCTGGTGCTCGCGGTCGGAAGCACCTCACCGCTCCTGGCCGGCGGCGCGGCATGCGTGATGTTCCTCGCCGCCACCGGATCACAGATCGCCCTCACCAAGCTCGCCGTACCTCGCCTGTTCGCCCTGGGGACCGCCGGCACCGTCCTCGCGATGACCGCCGTCGTGCTCACTCTCTTCACCAAGAACCCGGCGCTCTTCCTGGCCTCGGCCGTCCTCGCAGGCAGCGGGCAAGGACTCGGCCAGCTCGGCGGCCTCCGGCTCATCGCCCACCACGTCGAGGGCAACCGGCGCGCCGAGGCCAACGCAGCACTGAACATCAGCGCCTACCTCCCCGCCGCGATCCTCACCGTCGCCACGGGATACGCCGTCAACGGGTTCGGCATGCGCCCTGCGGCCTTGACCCTCGCGGCCACCCTGGCGGTTCTCGGACTGCTCCTCGGCGTGGCCGCCTACCGCGCCGGTGCGCACCAATAACTGGCCCACGCCCCATGACGCACCGCAGTGCCCGCATCCACGAGGAATGGCTCCGCACCGGCGACAACAACCTCGCCCTCCGGCGCGGCCAGGCCGCCACCGGGCAGATCATCACGGCCGTCGCGATCACTGGTGTCTGCCCAAGGCGATCGACCGGGTCCTCCCCCGCGTCTGCGTCGAGGGACCCGTCGATACGCCGGCCGTGGCGAACGTGCCCACGCCTCGGCCCTGTTCGACCATCAGCCGAGGTAGTCCGCGCGCCCCTCGTCGTCCAGCTCGAAGGGGCCCTCGGGGATGACGCAGAACTCGTTGCCCTCGGGGTCCGCCATCACCAGGAACCCGCCGTCGGCGTACTCCTCCAGCCTGCGCCCGCCGAGCGCCTCGATCCGTTGCTGTTCGGCAGCGGGATCTGAAGCGGTGACGTCGAAGTGCATCCGGTTCTTGCCCGATTTGGGTTCGGAGGTCCGCTGAAAGCCCAGACCCAGTTCGTTCTCCCGCCGCAGCCACACATAGGGGCCCATGCGGGCCACGACCGGCCTGCCGAGCAGCTCGGACCAGAAAGCAGCGAGCCTTTCGGGGTCCGAGGCATCGATGATGAGGGCATTGATCTGCAGGGATGAGTCCGCCATGCCTCGATCCTCTCAAAGGAGAGGCTCAACAGCCCGTCAGGTGCGCCCGGATTCCTTGGCGCCCCTCAGCTGAGAGCCGTAGAACGCCAGATGGCGTTCCGCGGCGGTGGTCCAGGTGTGGCGGGCGGCGAGTCGGCGGCCCCTCTCCCGGCGCGCGGGGCTGTCGTCCGTCAGCGCGGCGCCGAGTTCGGCGGCCAGGTCCTGGTGGGTGGTCGCGAAACGGGCGGCGCTGTCGAACACCTCGCGCAGTACTGGAAGATCGCGTACGACCAGAGGAACTCCCGCAGCGAGTGCCTCCATTGCGGCGAGGCCGAAGCCCTCCTTGACGGAGGGGAAGGCGAAAGCGGAGGCGGCCGCCACCAAGGGCGGCAGCTCGTCCTCGGCCACCTGGCCCAACACGACCGGCTCGACGCCGAGTTCGGCCGCACGCGCCTCCCAGCGGGCCCGGTAGTCGCGATAGTCGAAGAGGGTCTCACCGCCCGCGATCACCAGCCGTACATCCGGGTGTGCGGAACGCAGCAGGGCGAACGCCTCCAGCAGGTCGAGGGAGCCCTTGCGGGGTTCGATGCCGCCGACGGTGAGGACGTAACGGCCCAGCCGGGCACGCCAGTTCGCGCGGGCGGCCGGGTCGGTGGTGGCGAAACGGTCGTAGGCCACGCCGTTGGGGATGACGGCCGCCTTGATGCCCCAGCCGTCGGCCAGTTCCATGGCGACGGCCGCCGACACGCAGACGTGGGCGGACGGCTCGACGATGGCCCGCTCGTGGCAGGCGGCCAGTTCGGGGGTGGTGAAGTGGTCGATGTGGTGGACCGTGCGGATGCAGCGGCCGCCGACCGCGTTGGCGCTGATGCAGTCCTGGGCGTGGACGATGTCGTACGCCGCCGCGGAGAGTGCGAAAGCCTCGCCCAGGACGGCGATGGAGCGCAGGATGCGTTCGCCGACCGTCTCCTCCGGCGGGCCGTCCGGAAACGGCACGATCCGCAGCCGTACGGCGGGGTCGACCGGCCGGAAGAAGCCCGCGTCCCCGCCACGGCCCAGCGTCCACACCGTGACGTCCTGCCCGGTCGCGGCGAGCGCCTCGGCGAGGGCGAGGGTGTGGACGACGCCGCCGCGCGGCTTGGTGGAGTAGCTCAGCAGAGCGATCTTCACGACGGATTCTCCCGGTAGGCGTCGGGGCGGCGTTCGTCGAGGTGGCGCAGGATGCGGCGGGCGCGGTCGATCTCCTCGGCGACGTCGATCTCGGCGACCGCGAGGCCGGCCTTGGACCAGGTGCGGGCGAGGATGTCACCGCCCGGGCCGACCACCTTGGACTGGCCGAGGAACCGCATGCCGCCCATGGCGCCGGTCTGGTTGGAGGAGGCGAGGACGACCTGGTTCTCGGCGGCGCGGGCCTGGTCGTAGAGGTCGAAGAGCTTGGCCTGGCGGTCCTGGGCCATGCGCGGGGCGCGGTTGGTGATGGACGTGGGCCAGGCGGAGAGGCAGGCGAGGATCTCGGCGCCGTCCAACGCCAGCGAACGGGCCGACTCGGGGAACGTCTTGTCGTAGTCGATGAGCATGCCGACGCGGCCGACGGGGGTGTCGAAGGCGTCGAAACGGTCACCGGGCGCGTAGGCGGCGACCTCGCCGGCCGGCAGGTGGACCTTGCGGTGACGGCCGAGGACTCCGTCGCCGCTGACGCACACCGCGGCGTTGTAGCGCTCGTCGCCGCCGTCCTCGCAGTAGCCGAGGCAGACCACCATCTCGGCGGCCAGGCGGGCGACTTGGAGGATCAGCGGGTCGTCCGGCTTCAGGGCCGGCGGCAGCGCGTCCGGGTCGGGATGGCGCAGGTCGGCGAGGTAGCCGCCGAGCGCGGCGTCGGGCAGGACCAGCAGTCCGGCCCCCTCGCGCCGAGCGTCGTCGATGAGCTTCCCGATACGGGCGAGGTCGAACTCCAGGTCGCGGCCGAAGTGGGCGGCCGCGGCCGCGATCCGGATCGTGCTCATGTGCTGACTGCTCCTGTGGGTATGTCGTAGGTCTCGGGCCGCCGGTCGCGCAGGTGGCCCATCGACCGCCGGGCGGTCTCCAGTGCCTGTGCGACGTCCAGTTCGGCGACGGCGACGCCGGCGGCGACGCCCGTGTCGGCGAGGATCTCGCCACCGGGGTCGACGACCTTGGCGCTGCCGACGAAGCGTAGCGACCCGAACGTGCCCGCCTGGTTGGCCGACAGCCACACGATCTGGTTCTCCAGCGCGCGGGCCCGGTCGAAGAGGTCGAAGCGGCGTTTCCAGCGGTCGTTGACGAGGTCGGTGGCCGCGTTCGTACGGGATCCCGGCCAGGCGGAGACACAGACCCCGATCTCGGCGCCGTCGAGCGCGAGCGCGCGGGCGGATTCCGGGAACGCCTTGTCGTAGCAGATCATCATGCCGATACGGCCGACCGGTGTGTCGAAGGCATGGAAGCGGTCACCGGAGGCGTAGCTGGCGTCCTCGCTGAGGGGCTGGTGGACCTTGCGGTGGTTGCCGAGGACGCCGTCGCCGGTGACGCAGACGACGCTGTTGTAGCGGGCTTCTCCGGCCGCTTCGCAGTACCCGGCGACGACCGTCATCTCCCCCGCCAGGGAGGCCAGTCGACGGATCTCGGGGCCGTCGAGGGCGAGCGCGGGCGGGCCCTCGTCGAGTTCGGTGGAGTCGTCGAGGCTGAGCAGATACCCGCCGAGGCACGCCTCGGGCAGCGCCAGCAGGCGTACGCCCTCCTCCCGGGCTTCCTTGATCAGCCGTTCGGCGATCTGGAAGTCCTCCTCCAGGTCGCGGCCGAACTCGGCGGCGACAGCGGCCATGCGCAGGGTGGTCATGCGGTCCCCATCCCGGTCACGGTGGACATGACCGCTTCGGTGATCTCTCCGTCGGGCCAGCGCAGCCCGACGCCTACTCCTTCGGTGAGCTCCCCGCACACCGCGCCCGTGGCGGGTCCGGCGGGCACGGGCGGTGCTCCCGGTTCGTCGGCCGTGAGCATCGCGAAGCCCGGGAAACAGGTGAACCAGTCCCCCACCGTCGCGGCCTCCGGCCGGGGCACGGCGGCCACATCAAGCACCGCGCGGCAGCCGCTCGCCTCCGCGAGCATGCCGAGGGTGCCGGCGATGCCCGCCATCGACACGTCCTTGGCGGCGGCGGGCTGTGCGGCGGCCACCGCACCGGTCATGGTGCGCAGTTCATTTGTACGGCGGTGGCTGGTCGAGTCCCATTGGCGGCCCCGGTAGCCCGGGCGCCAGCTCCCGCCGAGGTCGGCGGTGAGGCGTACGGCGTGTCCGGGGCGGCCGCCACCGCCTGGCACCGGCCGGTCCGTGCGACCGAGCGCGGTCACCGACAGGGCGGCCGGGACGCCGAGTTGTGTGTGTCCGCCGAGCACCGGGATGTCGTACGCCTGTGCCGCCCGGGCCAGTCCGGCCAGGATCCGGGCGGCGTGAGCGGCGTCGCGGGCGCCGACCGCGTCCAGCAGGCCGAGCGGTGCTGCACCCATCGCGGCGAGGTCGTTGACGTTCACGAGGACCGCGCACCAACCCGCCCACTCGGGGTCCCGTTCGACCATGGACGGCACGATCGCGTCACAGGCCGCGATGACGTCGGTGCCGGGGACGGGGGCGCCGTCGTCACCGACGAAGCCCGGGGGCGATGCCAGCGCGGTGAGGAGCGGTCCGAGAGGGGACTTCGTGGCCGCCGCGAGGGCGGCGATGCGGCCGATCGGCCAGCGCATCAGGACGTGCGGCGCGCCCGCGACCGTCGTGTCCCGCACTCGCTGCCAGCCGAGGCGCCGGAACAGCACCTCGTTGCGCGTCTGGACCGTCGCGTCGAACCGCAGCACGCCCTCCGCCTCGGCGCGGGCGCAGGCGGCCCGGACGAGCGCCGCGCCGACGCCGTGCGGGCCGCGGGCCCGGCGGGCGACGACCAGGCGGCCGCCCTGCCACCAGCCGAGGTCGGGGCCGTCGTCGACCGGGCCGAGGCGCACCCCGCCGATCACGGTTCCCTCGGGGTCCTTCGCGACCAGGACGACGGTGCGTGGGTCGGTGTCGTGGTCGTCCAGGTCGTGGTGAGCGAAGAGTTCCTGCTCCTGGACGAAGGCGGCGCGGCGCAGCTCCCGGTAGGCGGCCATGTCCGCCGTGCCGTCCGCCTCCTCGATGTGGAAGGCGGGACGGCGGGCGAGCGTGTTGCGGTCGCCCAGCAGGGCCAGGATGTCCTGCGGATCGTCCACGACCGGAACGGCCACGGAACCGTCGAGGTTCACGGCGCTCACCCGCCCGCCGTCTGGAGCACGCTGCACGCCCCGCAGGCCGCGCAGCCGGCCTTCTGATCGGCGCCGCTCATCCCGGCGGCGCGCAGTTTCGCGGCGACGCCCTCGGTGACGTACGTCAGGAGTTCCGCGCCCGGTGCCGCGACGCCGTCGCGGGCGGCGAGGGTGCCGCTCATCGGGCGGAACGGGACGACGAACGGATACACCCCCCGGTCGATCAACTCGCCCGCGCCCGCGATCAGTTCGTCGGGATCCTCACCGAGTCCGACGAGGAGGTAGGTGGAGACGCGGTTGGGTCCGAAGACGCGCACCGCCTCGTCCCACGCGGCCTCGTACTCGGCCAGCGGGACCGTCGACTTGCCGGGCATCCAGCGTCGGCGCACCTCGTCGTCGAGGGACTCGACGTGGATGCCGATGGCGGTGGCTCCGGCGTCGTGCAGGGCGCGGATCCAGGCGAGGTCGCCGGGTGGTTCGCACTGCACCTGGATCGGCAGACCGGGCACGGCCGCCAGTACGGCCCGGACCGAGCGCACCAGGGTGCGGGCGCCGCGGTCGGGTCCGGTGGTGGTGCCGGTGGTCATCACCATCTGCCGTACGCCATCGAGCCGTACGGCGGCCTCGGCGACCTCGGCGAGCTGCGCCGGGGTCTTGGCGGCCACGGTGGCGCCGGAGCGCAGTGACTCCTCGATGGTGCAGAAGCGGCAGCGGTCGGGCTCGGCGTAGCGGATGCAGGTCTGTACGACGGTGGTGGCCAGGACGTCCGAGCCGTGCAGGCGGGCGATCTGCTCGTAGCGGATGCCGTCGGCCGTGGTCAGGTCGTAGAACTGCGGTCGCCGGACGGGGGTGAGGGAGATTCCGGTGTCCTCGTCGCCGAGCCACACCTTGCCGTCGCGCACGGAGTAGGGGCTGTGGGGGTTGCGTGGGAGCGCGGCGTTGGCACCGTCGACGAGGACGTGTCCGTCGTCGCTGGGGCCCGCGCCGTCCGGCCGCCGCACGGGCGTGTCCGACGCGACGCCGCGCAGGGCGAGTTCGGCGCGGGTCATGATCCGCACGTCCACCGCCGTACCGCTGTTTCCGGTGCCAACGCTCACGTCGTGCTCCCTACAGCTGGTAGGTGGAGTTGATGATGGCGCCCTTGCGCGCGTAGTGGATCAGCGCGTCCTGGACGTCCAGGGGGTGGGTGGGGATGACGCCCTCGATGAGGTCCTCCTCGCGGGCGCCGTGGAGGGACAGGCCGAAGCGGCAGCAGTAGACCTTGCCGCCCTCGGCGATGAACGTCTTCAGCTGGTTGTTGATGTTGTGCTCGCCCGGGAAGGCGGAGTTGCCGGTGGTCGGGAAACCTCGGGTGGCGAGGCAGTTGAGGGAGCCGGGGCCGTAGAAGTAGATGGCGGTCTCGAAGCCCTTGCGCAGGGCGCGGGTCGCCTGGAGGACGGCGACGAAGGAGACCGAGGACTCGTGGGCGATGCCGTGGACGAGGGTGAAGTAGGTCTCGCCGTTCTCGGCCTGGTAGTCGGGGAAGACCTTGGTGGAGCCGTAGATGCTGGTGCCCTCGGGGAGCGAGGGGTGCGGGATCTCGTCGAGGGACTTCTGCTCGACGTCGGAGAGTTCGGCGGTGACGACGGATTCGGACATGGCTGTCTCCTTGTGCTCCTGGTGCGTACGGGAAGGGAGTGGGGGTCGGGGTCAGTCGTAGAGCGCGGCGAACGTGTCGCGGAAGACCAGGTCGCCGAGTTCGCCGCCGCCGGTGGCTTCGGCGAGGCGGGCGTACTCGCCGGTGAAGTCGCCCCACGGCTGGTCGCTGGCGAAGAGCACCCGGTCGTGGCCGATGCCGCGGCGCTCGATCTCCTGGGCCAGCCAGCGGGGAGTGAAGCCGATGGCCCAGGAGAGATCGGTGTAGACGCGCTTGCCGGCGCTGATCCAGTCGAAGAACCGGGAGCCGACGAGCTTGATGTGGCCGCTCATCCCGCCGCCGAAGTGCACGAGGTGGACGGGCACTTGGTCGGCGTACCAGTCGACGAGGTGGCCGACCTCGTCGATGTCGGAGGCGGCGCCGGGAGAGGTGTGGACGTGGACGACGAGGCCGTGCCGGGCGGCTTCGGCGAAGATGCGGTCGAGTTGGCGGCGGCAGGCGGGGTCGGTGGGGCGGCCGCCCAGGAGGAAGCTCAGCTTGAGGGCCTTGACCTCGGGCTCGCCCGCCAACTGGAGGGCCGCTTCAGTGCGTTGGGCGTCCTCCGGGCGTGGGGACACCCACAGCCCGGCTCGGATGCGGTCGTCGCTCTGCGCTGCTTCCAGTGCCAGTTCGTTGAAGGAGAAGGCGATCGCGGGGTCCGGGACGCCGTAGTTGGGGATGACCAGGGCCCGTTCGGTGCCCTCCGCGTCCAGGTCGGCGATGAGCTGCTTGACGGTGGCGCGGGCGGTGGTGTCCGGGTTGACGGGTGGGCCGCCGTAGAAGGGGTAGGCGGGCAGGACGCCGATGTGGCGGTGTGCGTCGTGGACCATGGTGTGGTTCCTCTACCGCGTGGTGTGGTTCCTCAGCCGGATGGTGGTTCCTCAGCCGATCGGGAGGGCGGAGGCGAGTTCGCTGGGGGCTCCGGTGAGTGTGCCGCACACGTCGGCCAGGCGGCGCGAGGCGTCGATGTGGTCCGCGAGAAACTCGGCGTCCCGGCCCACCGCCTCGAAGCGGCCCGAGCCCCACGAGTACTGCCAGGGCAGACCGAGGAAGTGCAGGCCGGGTGTGCTGGTGGCGCCGCGCCAGTGCATGGGGTAGCCGCGGCCGTCGAAAACGGGGGTCTCGATCCACCGGTGGTCGCGCCTGAAGCCTGTCGACCAGATCACCGAGGTGATGCCGGCGGCCTCCAGGTCCAGTGTGCGCGGCTGCTCGTTCGGCTCCCAGACGGGAACGTAGCGGGGCTCGGTCGGAGCGTCGATGCCGTGCGCGGTGATGTGGGCGTCGATGGCGTCCTTGATGCCCTCGGCGACGGCGTCGGCGTGGTCGAGGTTCACCTTCAGGTCGTCGGCGAACTCCAGGTCGGTGCCGGTGATCGCGGTGAGCCGCCCGTAGAGCCGCATGCCGTCGCGGGCGAAGGCGCGCAGGTCGATGTCGCGGCCGCCGTCGCGTCCGGTGACGTAGTGGTTGACCCGCATGCGCACGGCGCCGGCGTCGCCGAACTCGTCGATGGACTTGTCGTAGTGGCCCATGTCGTCGAGCCAGGCCACGCAGTCGCGGCTGCGGTAGAAGCGGGCCACCCGAGGGGCACTGCCGACGGCCAGGTGCACCTGGCGCCCGGCGAGGTGGAGGTCCTCGGCGATCTGGCAGCCGGACTGGCCGGTGCCGACCACGAGGACGGCGCCTTCGGGGAGTTGGTCGGGGCTGCGGTAGCGGGAGGAGTGGACCTGGGTGAGGCCGTCGGGCAGGCGCTGGGCCATCGGCGGGACGGACGGCGTGTGGTAGGGGCCGGTGGCGACCACCACCTGCTCGGCGGTGAAGTCCCCGGCGGTGGTGGAGAGTTCGAACACTCCGCCCGGCGTGCGCCGCAGCCGGGTGACCGCCACCCCCTCCACCAGGGGCGGCCGGAAGAAGGAGACATAGTCCTCCAGGTACCGGACGATCTCGTCACGGACCATGAACCCGTCCGGATCGTCGCCCTGATACGGGTAACCAGGCAGCCTGCACTGCCAGTTGGGGGTCACCAGGCAGAAGGAGTCCCAGCGCCGCTCGCGCCACTCGTGCCCGACCCGGTTCGCCTCGAGGACGACATGCTCGACACCGCGTCGGCCGAGGCAGTAGCTCATCGACAGCCCCGCCTGACCGCCGCCGACCACGACCACCGGGATCGGGGAACTTCCCCTGCCCGTCAGGCTGGAGGGGAGGACGCCGGCCGGCCGTATCGCCGGAGCCGAACTCACCGCGTGCTCCCGTCGGCGCCGGTCAGGGCTTCGACCGTGACCTTGGCATCGCTGACGGTGGCGTACGCGGCGGCGGTCCGCTCGATCTGCGCGAGCTGGTCGGAGGCGCCCGTACAGAAGAAGCCGAACTTCTCCTTCACGCGCTCCCCTGCGATACCGAGAGCCGTACGGCTGCGCTCTACGAAATCCACAAGTGCGTACTGGCTGCCGGGAACGAAATAGTCCTCGACTACCGTGGAGGGCGAATAGCAGCGCTGGGTCATGCCATCGGGCCAGCGCACATGAAAATACATCTCGGGCATGACATCCTCCATGCCGGGCGCCGAGGTCTCGACACCTCGCCGCTGTCCGTGGAGACCAACTCCAGCCCTCGGGGATTTCCGAACCAAGTCATCCGGAATAAAGGGGAGTTGCCAAGACCTCACGCGGGTGGAACGGAAAATGCTCAGAGGTCGCAGTGCTCCTGCCAGCCGCACGAGCCGCAGACGACGAGCCGTAGGGCACGGTCGTCGTGGTGGTCGACGGTGACGTAGGGACGCAGCCGGTCACTGCCGACACCGCACCGGGGACACGTCTCGTACTGGCCCAGGGGGCCGAAGTCGCCGACGACCAAAGGGAGTTCGGGTTCGGGAGCCTCGTCGTCGGGGGGCGAGTCGGTCAGGGCGAGGCGCACGATCGCGGCCGCTGCGGTGTCCGTCACGCCGACGGCCAGGCGCACCTGGGGCAGACGGCTCAGCAGGGGCGGCAGAGGGCAGTCGTCGAGGCGGACGGGTACGACGCGTTCGCCTTCCGCCGCGCCGCCAACCCCGGCGGCCTGGGCGGCGTACGACCACAGCAGGACGACGGCGTCCGTCCCGGCTGCGTCGGCACTGGGGACGACATCGGCACCGGCTCGCGACAGGGCGGCGGCGAGGGATGAGGCCTGGCGCTCATCCTTGGGCTGGTAGGAGAGTTGAGCACGCACGATCTCATCATGCGCCAACTCCTATTTGGTGCCGACCGTGCGCAGCGTGGCGAGCACCAGTGCCCGGGTGACGGTGACGATGTCGCTCACGCGGACCTGTTCCTGCGGGCCGTGTGCGAGGCGTACGTCGCCGGGGCCGTACTGCAGCGTGGGGATGCCCGCCCCGGCGTACAGGCGCAGGTCGCTTCCGTAGGGGGCGCCTCGCTCGGCAGGTCGCGGGCCGCCGGTGACGTCGGCGTGCGCGTCGGCGACCCGGGCCGCGAGGGGATGCCCGGCCGGGAGCCGTCCACTGGCGAACTGTCCGCCGGGCCACGTCACCGTGGCGGGGTGGGAGCGCAGCCAGGGGTCGGCCGCGCAGGCTTCGGCCACGCACGCCTCCAGTTCGGCGCGTGCCTGGGCCGGATCCTCGCCCAGCCGGACGCCCAGTCTTCCCTCGGCCACCAGCAGGTCGGGCACGCTGCTGGCCCAGTCACCGGAGTGGACCGTACCGACGGACAGCGGGTAGGGAACGGGGTATTCGGACATGAGCGGGTCGGCGCCGACGTTGCGGCGGGCTTCGAGACGGGCGAGCGCGCGGTGGATGGGCAGGTAGGCGTCGATGGCGCTCACTCCCACGTATCTCGTGCTGCCGTGGGTGGCCCGGCCGGGTACGTGGATGCGAAACGTCAGGGCGCCGGCGTTCGCCGTCATGACCGCGCCGCTGGTCGGTTCGGTGATGATGCAGGCGTCGCCGGTGTGGCCGCGTTGGAGGGTGCCGAACGCCCCGAGTCCCCCGTCCTCTTCACTGACGACGAAATGCGCGGACACCTGGCCGCGCAGCCTTGCGCCCGCCTCCCGTATCGCGGCCAGGGCGGCGAGTATCGCCACCACCCCCGCCTTCATGTCGCACGCTCCTCGTGCGTGCACCACGTCCCCGGTGACCCGGGGGCGGAAGGGGTCACCGTCCCAACGCGCCAGGTCTCCGGACGGGACGACGTCGACGTGTCCCTGGAGGATCAGGTGCGGCCCGTCGCTCTCGGGTGCGGTGTCGCCCACCAGGCCCCATGCCTCGGTGCGCGGGGCCTCGCTGCCGGGAAAACGGGGATGGTCACGTAGCTCGGGCAGGTTCATGGACCACAGGTCGACATCAAGGTCCATCCGCCTCAGATGCCGGGCCAGCAGGTGCTGCATCTCCGACTCCGCGGCGCTCCCCGTCACGCTCGGAACAGCGAGAAGTTCCAGCAGCAACCGGGCGGTGGCCGCCTCGTCCACCGCGGCGAGGGCCGAGGCTTCCACAGCGTTCAGGCTTGCCGTCATCTCACCACTGCTCCCAGCACGTGACATCAGGACAAGCCGGAGACTATGTTCGGCGGACAATTGCAAGCAATCGCCATTTGCTGCTGCCTACCGTCGTTTTCTTGCAATCACAGCAGGCCTATGGCTATTTCTTGCGCCGGGCCGCGACTTCCGACGTCTGGAGTGAGGTCATGGACGCCATCGATCAAGCGATCATCCGGTACGTGCTGCACGACGCGCGGGCCACGTACGCCCAGATCGGCAAGGCGTGCGGGCTGTCCGCGCCCGCCGCCAAGCGGCGTCTCGACCGCTTGGTGGCCACGGGCGCGATCCGCGGTTTCACCGCTCTCGTCGATCCCCAGGCGTTGGCCTGGCACACCGAGGCTTTCGTCGAGGTCTACTGCACCGGCAATCCCACCCCCGCCGAACTGCGCCAAGCCCTGGAGGCCATCCCCGAGGTCGTCGAAGCGTGTACGGTCTCGGGCGCCGCGGACGCGGTTGTCCACCTGCTCGCAGAAGACATCCCCCACCTTGAACGAGCCATCCAACGCGTGCGCGCCACCGCTCCTGTGGAACGGACCGAGAGCGCCATCGTGCTCTCCCGGCTGCTGAACCGGCCTCGCATGTGATCGACACCGTGGGACCACGACCGCGAGGGCCGAGGCCGGCGCAGCAGACCGACGCCCGCCCCGGTGTCGTGCCCGTCGGCGATTCCACGAACCCCGCTGCCTCTGAAAGTTCGGGGCTTGCCTACCAGACCCCTGTGCCCGACGGTGAAGAACCGCCAACGGCGCTGCCACATAGGCGAGTTGACGAGACACACGGGAGGGGACGTCTCATGACACTGGGCAAGCCGACCGCATGGTTGTTTGCCGCGGCCGCCATCGCGACCTCAGTGCTCGGGCTCGACGGTACGGCCGCCGCCCACACCGACAGCGAGCTCCGCCACACCGGCACCCTCACCTCCGAACGATTCCGGCAACCGCCGCTGACGGCAGCCCAGATGAGGAACGCCGTCACGAGGCGATCCGGCCCAGCAGCGTCGCTCCCGACAGAAACGACGTGTACTGGACTCCGTTCTGGTACGTCATCGCCTGCTGAGCTGACGGCCCGGTCCACGCCCTGCCAGCGGCCATGACAGCCCGGGTTCAGCCTCGGCAACGAGGCGCGTTCGCAAGCGGTCAGTCGTCCGAGTGCCGCCCCTTGCCCTTTCCCTTGCCGTCCTTGCCCGGGCGCTCCTGCCGCTCCTTGTCATCGCGTTCACGCAACGGCGTCGTCGTGGACGGAGCGGCAGCCGGAGGCGTCGACGTCGGGGCGTCGTCGGCCGGGGGTGCCGAAGTGGCGGCCATGGGGGTGCGAGACGGGGACGGTGCAGGGTCGTCGTCGCTCGAATTCAGCGATGCTCCGAGAGCCATGGCCGCGCTGAACACGACGAGGCCGGTGCCGTAGAGGGCTGCTTTCGAGGCCAGTTTGCGGTGGCCGCGGGGGCGGGAGTGCCTGGTGGTGGGGCGGGCCTCGCGGGTCAGCGGCGCGGGAGCCGGCACGGATATTAGGGCGGTGCCGCCGGTCACGGGCGGCTGCGGTGTCCCGTGTCGCCCGGCGAGCCGGTCGGCTGCCTGCTCGGCGGTGGGCCGGTTGGCCGGGTCTTTTGCGAGCAGGTGCAGCACAAGGTCGGAGAGCGGCTGCGGTATCTCGGCGCGCAGTCGGCTGGGCGGCGGCGGGGTGGCGCTGACGTGCTGCTGCACCACGGCCAGGGAGGTCCCGCCACTGAACGGAGGGCGCCCGGTGAGGAGTTCGTACAGCACGCAACCGAGGGAGTAGACGTCGGAAGCGGGCTGGGCGGGGCGGCCCAGGGCCCGTTCGGGCGCGAGGTAGTCGGCGGTGCCGAGGATCTTGCCCGTCGCGGTCAACGTGCTGTCGGCGGCGGCGAAGCGCGCGATCCCGAAGTCGGCGACCTTCACCGTGCGGTCGGTGGCGAGCATCAGGTTCGCGGGCTTGATGTCCCGGTGGATCACGCCCTGTTGGTGTGCCGCCGCGAGTCCGGCGGCTGCCTGGGCGGCGATGGCCGCGGCCTCCGCGGGGGGCAGGGCGCCGCGCAGCGAACGTTCCTGGGCCAGGCTCCAGCCGTCGACGAGTTCCATGACCAGATAGGGCTGGTCATGGTGGGAGCCGAAGTCGTACATCCCCACGACGTTGGGGTGGTTGAGCCGGGCCGCGGTCTGCGCCTCGAGGCGGAAGCGCTCGGCGTCCGCCGCCTCTTCGGCGCGCAGGAGTTTGGCCGCCACGAGGCGCCCGAGGACCTGGTCGGACGCCCGCCACACCTCGCCCATCGCGCCGCGTCCCAGCAGTTCCTGCAGTTGATAGCGGCCTGCCAGCAGCTCCTGCACACCCACCCCGATCACCATGCTGCTCATACCTGCGCAGATCCGATTGGCATGTTTTGTGGCCATTCGGGTCGCGGGGCCCAGACTACTGCTCGCTGCGGCCCTGTACGGGCGCGCGCCGGTTCCCGCGGGACACGCGTGGGGCAGGCACGCGACGGGGCTCCGGGACTTGGGTCCACCTGCTACAGCGCACCGGAGCCCGGGGCTGTCACACCCCGGCAGCCTCAACGCAGACGTGGTCAGCACGCCACCATTCCGCAAGCAAATGTGCCTGGCCACACGAACATTTCGGCAAGTGCCCGAATAGGAAGCCATATTTGGGTCACCACGGGCGCTGGTGTGACGCGACGGCCGCGCAGAACGCAGGGACAGGGAGAAGCGGGTGACGAACCGGGCCGCATTCCAGCGACCGGGCGGAGCGCACCCGACATCACATCACGTCAGATCGGATTCCTGTGAGCAACACTGACCCGACTCCCGGATATCAGACGTACCCCCAGCCCACTGGGCCCGAACAGGCCGTACGTCGGCAGAACACCGCCCGACGCACCGCTCTGGCGGTCTGCACGATCGCCGACACCGCGGCAGGACTGCTCAGCCTGTGGATCGTGCTGTTTCTGCTCGACGCCAACCGGGCGAACGAATTCGTCGAATTCGTACGGGGGACGGCGGACTTGCTGGCCTGGTGGTCGCAGGACATTTTCACGATGGACACAGACGGACTGCGCGTCCTCCTCAATTATGGCCTTCCGGCCGTCATGTATTTGCTGATCGGTCACGGAATCGCCGCACGCCTCAACCGCGCCTGACAGCAAACCGGGCTTTGCCACACCTGCCTTACACGGCAGCGTCCAGCACCCCCCGCGCACCACCTCCGACATCGGACGGGCCGCGCGGGCGGCTGCGGACTCACGTCTCGCCGCCGATGCCCCAACAATCCGCGCAGGAGCATCACACAGGCTGCACACAGGTGATCGAAACCCTCGTTAGCGTGACTGGCCAACCTTCCGTGCGAACGCGCACAGGCCGTGGCCGAGCCGGCCGACGGCACCGCCGACCCAGAAAGACCGGAACACCACAGATGGACTACTGCTCCAAGTGCCGACGCCATCTCAACGGCGCCCTGGTGTGTCCCGGGTGCGGCGCCTACGCCCCCGACATCGCTCCGCCGCCGGCAGGCCGTATCAGTTCGCCGTCGGCGACAACCGACAGCGCGCCGCCCATACCTGCGGTCCGCGATCCCTTGGCCTTCGACAGCTGGCACGACGGCGCGGTGCGAGGCGAGGAGGAGGACTACACCGCCGGCGACGCGTCCGACAGCGCCGCCTCCACCGATGTCGGGGACGTACCCGTAGTGCGCGAAGGACGAGCCGCTCGGCGTCGCCAGCTGGCTCGCTGGAAGAAGAACAAACGGCGGGCAGCGGTCGCTACGGCCGTCGCAATCGTCGGAGGCGGCCTGACCCTCACCGCGATGGACCGGCACTCCCCCGATCAGGCAAGGGCGGCCACAGCACCGGACGAGCAGAGCATGGGTGGCGTGGAGGAGGAGACGCCCGCTTACACCCGCCCGGCATCCGTGCCATCCTCCCCCCACCGGTCGTCCGGCACCACCGCGACCGGGACTCCGGCCTCCGGTGCCCCCAAGCAGGTGACTCTCGGGGCCTCGCACCGCAGCACACCGCCGATCGCGCGGCCGGACGCCGCCGCGCCTCCGGCCCCGGCCACACCATCGGTTCCGCAGCCGAACAACACCGCCTCCCCCTCCGGGGGCAGCGATCACGACCCCACCGGCACGGCAGCGGGCCAGCCCTCGGCACCCGCACCCACCGAGAGCACGGACCCGGGCACCTCACAGACCGGTTCCGGTTCCGGTTCCGCACCGGCATCGACGTCGCCGACGGAGCTGTGCCTGCTCGTGCTGTGTATCGGGTGACTTTGCCGACAGGACGGCAGGACCCTTTCCAGGTCGGCCGGGCTCGCCTCCTGCATGTCGCCGCTCAGCTCCTGCCACCGCCGGTGGGCGTCGAGCAGGTCCCGGTGCCGATCGTCCAAGGCACCGACGGAGGCGAGGAGTTCAGCTGACTCCATGGCCGCCTCGCCGTCCTGGCGCGCCGCCGCGAGGGCCCGGGCGAGGGCGGTGACGGCCTGGCGGTGCGCGGGGTGCAGGCGGGTGTGGCGGCCAGGGACGCGCGCAATCGCCGTACGGCCCAGGCGACGCGGCCTGCGAGGCCCTCGTGTGGAGCGCGGCGTTCACGGTCCTCGGCGCGTGGTGGTGGCCCGCGGCACCGGTCGGCGTCCTGCTGGGCCTGGCGTCTGGCGGACGCTGCGGCACGCGGTGGAGGCGCTGTGCTTGACGACGGAGGCGGCGTTCACCTTGAGGGGGGCGCAGCCTCCGGCCGACCAGCCCTGAGGAGCCGGACTTCTACAGTGAGGTGTCGCGGCACGACCTCAGGTGCGGGGAGGACACATGACGGAGGTTGCGGTTCCTGGGCCTGAGCCGGATTGGGAGCGGGCGCCGGAGTACCAGGGCGGAAAGCGCAACCCGGCCCTGCAAGCCAGCATGTGGGAGTACGCGGCGGGAGCCTTTCGACTGGTCGCGGGCCTGTCACCGTCCCTGGAAGCCCTGGCCGCACGACTGCGGTTGGTCATCGAGCGAGGGTGGGAGGATCTGGGCGCGGTGGATGTGGCGATGTTCCGCATCCAGAAGATCGACTTCGCTCTCAGCCGGCTGGAAGGCAGTCCCCGTCCCGACGTCCTGGTCTGGGTCGGCCGCGCCCAGGCCGACACCGCCGAGGCGCTCGACATCCTGCTCGACGCGCTCGGTATCGGCGAGGAGGCCTTCACCTTCCGCGGTGACGCCGAGACCGGCTTCACCGACCTGCGGAACAACGTCGGCACCTGAGGACCAAGGATTCCACTGCGCTGATGCCCTTCAGGTATCAGCGGCGTCGAAAGAGGTCTTGGACGGGGAGTCGCCCCTGGAATCAGGCTGGTCATCGAACGCACCAGCCTACGAATGACAGGAGCCCCACCATGAAGATCTTCCTCACCGGCGGGTCCGGATACCTCGGCAAGGCCACGCTCGGCGCGCTGGTCCGCGAGGGGCACACCGTGGAGGCGCTGGCCCGCAACGACCGCGCCGCAGAGACCGTCGGCTCCCTCGGGGCGACGCCGGTGCGCGGCGGGTTGGCTGATCTCGGCGTGCTCAACGCCGCCGCGGCCCGCGCCGAAGCGGTCGTACACCTGGCGCAGGCCGAGACCGGTGACGAGGACCTCGCGGCCGCCACCGCGATGCAGGACGGCATCGGCACCGGCCCTTATGTGCACACCGGCGGCACCTGGGTCTACGGCGACACCGGCGGGGTCGTGGACGAGACCGCCCCCTGGAACCCTCCGTCCGTGGTCGCCTGGCGCAAGTCCGTCGAGGACCGCGTCCTGCGACGCACGCTGGAGGGTGGCAGGCCGGTCGTGGTGCAGCCCGGTCTGCTGTACGGCGGCGAGAACCGTCTGATCGACCTCTTCTACGGCGTTCCGGGCAGGGCGGCCGGCGCCGTCCCTTACATCGGCGACGGCGCGAATCGCTGGGCGCTGGTGCACGTCGACGACATCGCGACGCTGTACGTCGCCGCCCTGAAGGCGAGGCCCGGTGCGGTGTACGTGGGCGTGGGCGGGGTGAGCCCGACCGCAAAGGAGTGCTCGCTGGCCGTCGCACGCTCTGCTGGCCTCGACGGCAAGGTCGTCTCCATCACTCTGGAGCGGGCCCGCGAGCAGATGGGCCCGATCGCGGACGCCTTCGCCCTGGACCAGCAGCTCACCCCGGCACGCGCCGAGGCCGAACTGGGGTGGGTCCCCGTGCACACCGACCCGCTGGCCGTCCTCGCCGGCGGCGAGTGAGCGAGCAGGGAAAGGGGCCGTGTCGGCGGTGACGGGTCACGGCGGGCGGATCGGTAGATTGGTAGCCGACTGCCCCGCTCGTTTCACGGTCCCGCAGGGCGGCGGAGAAGTCGTTCCCGGACGGCCGGCCGCCCCGGCGAGCCGTCGCCCGGGAGATGCACAGGAAGTGAGCGGTGAGTCCGGGTGGATGTCGACCTGCGAAAGCTTCGGTACTTCGTGGCCGTCGCCGAGGAGCTCCACTTCGGGCGCGCCGCCGAGCGGCTGCACATCGCACAGCCGGTGCTGTCCCGGCAGATCCGCAGCCTGGAGGACGAGCTGGGCGTCGAGGTGTTCGACCGTGGGCGGCGCGGCACGCTGCTCACCCCGGCCGGCGAGCAGTTGCTGCAGGACGCCGTCCCGCTGCTGGCCTCGGCACAGGCGCTGCTGCGGCGGGCGAAGGCGGCAGGACAGGACACCCCCACGCTGACCATCGGCTTCATGCCGGGCATCACCCTCACCCCGGCCACGGCCGCCTTCTCCAGCGTCCGGCCCGGCGTCAACGTACGCCTGCTGCGCACCAGTTGGGACGACCAGGTGGACGTACTGCTGGACGGCCGGGCGGACATCGGGATCGTCCGACTGCCCATCGACCAGCTCGGCCTCCACGTGCGGCCCCTCTTCAGCGAGCCCCGGCTCGTCATGCTGCCGGCGGAACACCGCCTGGCGGACCGGGCATCGGTGACCGTCCGCGACCTCGCCGGCGAGCACCTGCTCCAGGACCCCGATGCCGTACCCGAGTGGCGAGACGTGGCCTTGGAATTGCGCGACAGGCGGCGCCCCGAGGTCCCGGCGATCCACCAAGTGGAGGAGAAACTGGAACTGGTCGCCTCCGGCGCCGGAATCTGCGTACTCCCCCTGTCCACCGCGCGCTTCTACACCCGCCCGGACGTGATCGCGCTGCCCGTGGAGGACATCGGCCCCAACGAAGTGGCTCTCGCGTGGGTGGCGTCACGCCGTTCGCCGCTCATCCACGACTTCGCCGAAGCCGCCGCCGAAACCCTGGGCCGAACTCGACCCTGGTAACTGCACCGGAACGCCGCCTCCCCACGTACCCGCCCACGTGAGCGTAAGGGCAACAGTCACGTCCCCGACGGCCGCGGCTGTTCGCGGGGTACCGAGCTCTCGGCGATCGACATCCACTGGTCCAGGTCGGCCTGCGTGAACTCCGTCCATGGAGGGACCTCGGGGAGCCGGCGGAGGAAGTCATAGGCCTCCGAGATCTTGGCACCCTGGAGGACCGGGCAATGACAGCCGGCGACGGCCTCGGCGCCCAGGCGTTGGAAGTCGTCCACCACCGTCCGGAACTTCTGGCTGTCCAGCAACGCCACCCAGGGTGAAACGAGCCGTCCGCCGAAGAACTGGCCGTCACGGAATTCGTCCGGGGACAACGCCGCTACGTCCGGTACCGGGGTGGGTACGTTCGTGGCGAAGGTGTCGACGGCCCACAAAACGCTGGTCCTCGAATCGAAGAGGGCGCGCGTTGTGGGGTTGTCGTACAGGGGCGGACGTTTGGCGACCAGGGTGCGATCACCCACGTCGATCGTGTCGCCGTCGGTCATGAAGCGGCACCGGTTGATGGGGGTCTCCCACTCCTCGGCCATGCGGCCGATGGAGAACCATGTGGTCAGCAGGGTCGCGTTCGGGCATTGGGCGAGGACCGCCAGGAGGTTGCCGGCGTGGTCGCGGTCGTCATGGGTGAGGAAGATCCACCGTACGTCCAGAGGATCCACGATGGACCAGGCCGCCTCCAGCCACTGGGAGCGCACCGCGGGCGCCCCGGTGTCCACCAGAACCGGTTCGGCTCCCCGGATCACCATCGAGTTCATCGGAAAGTGGCCGACCGGCGGGGCCTCCAGGGCCCATGGGATGACGAACGTCTCCTCGGCGATCTTGTACGGCTGCAGAAGGTTGAACGTTTCCATGGTGCGCATCGCTGCTCTCCCTAGAACGGAGTCGCGCAGCATCCGTAAATCCAGTGCAGCCCCGTGAAAGGCCATCGTCAAACGCAGAACGATGTGTCGGTGTCCTTGCCCGCGGTCACTGTGAACGCCTGGTCCGCGACTTTCCGTGCAGCCGATCACGAGGCGTCCGGCTGACGGCGTCGAACCCGTGCCGTGATCAGGGCCCCTTTTCGGCAGACGCGTCCTGGTCTCGTACATAGACCGTGACCCGCGCCCCGTTGACATGGGTTGTTCCGGACTCGTGGAAGTAGCGCCGCAGGGTGCTTGTCTTCGCTGCCTCCTGCGGGCCGGCCGGCGAGTGCGCACCTGTCGCACGCACTGCGACGATCCGGTCGAACTCCAGCATGCGGGCCGCGATGTCCTGAGCGGGCAGTTCGACACCTGCCAGCGTGTTCGACGAAACCGGGTCCTGTGCGAGGGCCAGGTCTGTCAAATGACGGGTGTCCGAGGGGTTGGCCGCGGTCAGGATCCGGTGTTGACCGGAGAGGTAGAGCAGCCCGTCGCCAGGGCGGCCTTCCTTGCGTACCGCGGCGGCGATGGCGGTGGCGTCGTTGCTTCGAGCCCCGGGTGTTCTCAGCGCCAGGCTCAGCGGGACGAGTGCGGCCAGTACGGCGACCGCCGCGATCCACGCGGTGCGGCGAAACCACTGACGGCGGTTGCAGTAGTCAATCAAGGCGCCCAGCAGCAAGGCGAATCCGATGTCGCCGTAGAGCACGTACCGGTCGACGAAAAGGGGCTTGACCAGCGAGGCGACCAGCAGCAGAAGGCCCGGGAGCACAAGGATCGGCACCGCGAGCGCGGAGAGCCGCACCGGCCCCCTGCCCGCCAGAGGCGCCCGGGCACACAGCGCGCCCACGAACGCGACGACCAGGAAGTAGCCGGGCCGCACCGGCCCGTTCATCCAGGACAGTTGCCCCGACTGCCCCACACTGCCAATCGCCAGCGGCAACAGGCCGGCCACCACGCCCGCGGCAGCGACGCACCATGCCGTGAGCACCGGTCGTGGGACGCGGGAGACGACGAGCGTGACGCCGTGTGCGATCAGTGCGAGGACCGCGAACTCATGGAGCAGGCAGGCCACGAGCATGGTGAAGCCGTAGACGACCCACCGCCACCGGGTGCGATGCCGGACGCCGGTCACCAGCGCATAGGTGGCCCAGGCGACCAGGGCGCAGACCATGGCGTAGGAGCGGCCTTCCTGCGCGTACTTCTGCACCTGGGGCAGGAGCGGGAACACCAGTCCTGCCAGCAGCCCGACGCGGGGGCCCGCCAGGCGTAGCCCCACGAGCCCGACTCCGCTCGCCGCGAGGCATGTTGCCAGCACGGACGGCAGCCGCAGGGTCAGCAGCCCGCCGCCGAAAAGAGCGAAGATCTCATGCATGAAGGCGTAGTAGACGGCATGGACCAGGTCGACGTGCTGGGCGGTGAGCCAGATCTGCGACAGGTCGCGGTGCGCGAGCTGATAGGTGACGACCTCGTCGCCCCACATGGTGTCCTGCCGACGGATGCCCCACAGCCCCAGCACCATGGCCAGCGACAGGGGGGCGATGAAGACAACTGCCATGGCCCGGCTGGACGTTGGCCGTCGTGGGGGAACGGAAACTGTTCTGGCCAGGGCGGGGGCATGGGCAACAACGGACATCGGCGACGGGCCCTTTCAGCGGGAGCGAAAAGCCCGGTCAGCGTGCACGGACGTCGTTGACGCATTGCTGACCCAACCTGACCGGCCGATCAGGAAGGCGGACCGGTGCTGTGCGAGGCTGCACGGCATGCGCATCCTGGTGGTCGAAGACGAAGTCGACCTTGCCCGCACCCTGCACACCGGCCTGAGCGCCGAGGGCTACAGCGTCGACCTCGCCCATGACGGCCGACAGGGCCTGTGGATGGCCCGGAACGGCGAATACGCCCTGGTCGTACTGGACTTGATGCTGCCCGGACTCAACGGCTACAAGGTCTGCGCCCAACTGCGCCGGGAAGGCAACTCCACCCCCATACTCGTACTCACCGCCAAGGACGGCGACTGGGATCAGGCCGAGGCCCTGGACACGGGGGCCGACGACTACCTGGCCAAACCCTTCTCCTACGTGGTGCTCGTCGCACGCCTGCGGGCCCTGGTCAGACGATCCGTCACGGTCGCCCCGACGGTCCTCGCCGTGGGCGACCTCTCGCTGGACGTCGCCGGCCGGATCTGTCGCCGGGCGGGGGTCCGGGTGGAGCTCACCCCCCGGGAGTTCGCCGTGCTGGAGCTGCTGGCGCGACGGGCGGGCCAGGCGGTCTCCAAAGCGGATCTGCTGTACCACGCGTGGCCCGACGAAGCCTGGGATCCCAACCTGGTGGAGGCGCGGGTCAGCGCCCTGCGCAAGAAGGTGGACGCCGCGTTCGACCGGCAGTCCTTGCAGACCGTGCGCGGTATCGGTTACCGGCTGGTGGACGACCGTGACCGGGACTGAGCCGCGGCGCCGCTGGTGGTGGCCGCGTTCGGTGCGGGCCCGCGCGGCCCTGGCCGCCGCCGTCACTGCCGCCGTGATCCTGACCGGCATCGGCTGGTGGGTGCACCACGAGGTCTACCGCCAGAGCACGCAGATCGCCGAGGAACAAGCCCGCAAGCAACTCCTCGCCCTCGTCGACCAGTTGAACGACGGGGTGGTTCCCGTACGCAGAAGCGCCGTGCCGTACGAGGTCGTCGCGACCGGCCGACGCTCCGCTGTCGCCGCCGGCGGAGGCATGGACGACTTCGCTTCCGGCACCCGCCATGTGCTGCCGGCCCCCTCCGGGCCCTCTGCCCCGGTGGACCACACTGCGGCCTGGTCCTACACGGTCCGCCCCTTCCGCATACCGGCGCGCCGCGACTACGACCCCGGGAACGGATTCGACATGGCCGGAGGCACCTACCCGGTCCTGTACGCCGATGTCCGGGCCGCCGAACTGAGCAGTGCCAAGGCCGCCGCTCTGGGCGTCCGATCCGACGCCACGCTACGAGCCTATGTCGTGGTGCTTCCCGACACGGCCGAGGCAATCACCCAGACCACCGACGGCCTGCTGCTGCGGGCCGGGCTCGTCGGCCTCGTACTGATCGCCGCTGCCGCG
>NZ_KQ948425.1:438518-857852 GCF_001514065.1 Streptomyces antibioticus
CCGCGGCCACCACCGCCGCACGACAGACCCGCCGCCTCCAGGCCCTCGCCGAAGACCTGCTGCTCCTGGCCCGCCTCGACACCCGCGCCACCTCAACCGACCCCGAAACCGTCGACCTGACAGCCCTCGCCTCCCGCCTGACCGAGCAATACCCGCTCACCGAACGCCCGTTGACCCTCACCTGCGACAGCACCGCCTCCGCATACGTACGGGGAAACCCCGACGAATACGAACGCCTCCTGCGCAACCTCATCGACAACGCCGTCCGCCACGCCGCCCACCGCATCCAGATCACCATCCGGAACCAGGACGACCAGGTCGTCCTCACCGTGCACGACGACGGCCCAGGCGTCCCCACCGAGCACGCCGAGCGCATCTTCGAACGCTTCGTCCGACTCGACGACGCCCGCTCCCGCGACCACGGCGGCACCGGCCTGGGCCTCGCCATCGCCCGCGACCTGGCCCACCGCCACCAAGGCACCCTCACCCTCACCCCCCGAACCCTGGGGGCGTGCTTCGAGCTACGCCTTTCCCGATCCCTCACGCCGGCCGAGAAATGACGCGCCTCACCGCGGCAACCTCCGCTGCTGCCGCGCTCATTCGAGACAGGCGGACACCTCTACTGCGCGCTACCTGCTCAGCTTGTCTTCGATCCACGCGATGGCGAACTCGATGACTTCCGCGGCCTCGAACAGATAGCTGTCGGCAGCGCCGACGCTGCCCTGTCGGCCGATTCCCGCGGCGAGCATGTCCCGGGCGATGGCTTCGAACGGCTCCGTCCCTTCGGGCACCACGCCCGAGTAGTCGAAGGCCCCGTCTTCCGAGTCGATGTCGTGGAAGCGGCGCCAGACCCGTTGGCCTGCCACGAGGATGGGCTGTTCGTACTCCACGAACCGTTTGCCGGGGGCGTCGGCGAGCGCCTCGGCGTGGTGCAGCAGCGTCATGGTGTCCAACGGGGCGCCGAGCAGCAGGACCCGGCCGCTGTGGGCGGTCAGCCGTGCGAGGGGGCTGTCGGGGCCATGGGGGTCGTTCCAGGGGTGGTCGGCCATCAGCTCGGCTGCCGCTGCTCCCAAGGCCGCGAAGCCGGCGTCCGGGTGACGGCTGCGGACGGCTCCGGGCCGGCGGCGCAGTGCTTCGGGGAGACGGCCGTTGTTGTGATCGGCCTCGCTGAGGGTCGGGTCGTACGCGGGATGTTCCGCGCGCAGGGCGTCCTGCCACTCCTGTGGCCAGGGACATGCGGGTGTGGAACATGACGACATCGCCGTCTCCGAGGCCGAGCGCGGCCAGGTCACGGCGGATCCGGCTTCGGGTCACGGGACCGCCGGAACGCTTCAATAACTCCGTTTCGTCCATGGTCACGAAACTGTCCCCCGCACTGCCACCGCCCAACGGCCTCGATGCCCACGCCCCGGCACCGGACCACAACCGGACCTCAAGCGTTACGCGTCCGATCCAGTCACCACACCAGGACGCAAAAAGCCCGGCCGACCGTGGAGTCGTTCACGCACGCCGTTCAGGAGGAGGCCGGGCGTTGGGGATCGAGCAGTTGTCCATGTACGGGTACGCGTCGAAAGCGGAAGTCCTCGCCGACGCGCGGCGGTACTGGAACCCGGACAAGACCGCGTTCTGGCAGGACGAGGGCGTTCCGCTCGTCATCGGGGACCGGTCCGGGTACCGCCTCACCGACGTCGACGGACACGAGGTGATCGACGTCCATCTGAACGGCGGCACCTACAACCTCGGGCATCGCAACCCCGAGCTGGTGGACACCCTCACGTTCGCCCTTCGGCATCTCGACATCGGCAACCACCACTTCCCCACCCCGGGCCGCGCCGCCCTGGCCCGCCGGCTGGTCGAGGCGACGCCGGGGGCGGACAAGGTTGTCTTCGGGTCCAGCGGCGGGGAGGCGGTGGACGTCGCGTTGAAGAGCGCCCGGTACGCCACCGGCCGACGGAAGATCGTGTCGGTCGTGAAGGCGTACCACGGGCACACCGGACTGGCCGTCGCCACGGGCGACTCGCGGTTCTCGCAGCTGTTCCGCTCGGACAGCCCCGCCGAGTTCGTCCAGGTGCCCTTCAACGACCTGGACGCGATGACGGCGGCCCTCTCCGGCGAGGACACCGCCGCCGTCATCATGGAGACGATCCCGGCGACCTACGGCTTCCCGATGCCCGAGCCCGGCTATCTGGCCGCCGTCAAGCAGGCCTGTGAGGACACCGGCACCCTCTACATCGCGGACGAGGTGCAGACCGGCCTCGGCCGGACCGGCGAGCTGTGGGGCGTGTACGGCGAAGGCGTCACCCCGGACGTCCTGGTGACCGGCAAGGGCCTCGGCGGCGGCCTCTACCCGGTCAGCGCCGCCCTCCTCGGCCCGGCGGCGAGCGGCTGGCTGGAGCGCGACGGCTTCGCCCACATGGCGACCTTCGGCGGCGCCGAGCTCGGCTGTGCCGTGGCCGCGAAGGTCCTGGAGATCACCCAGCGGGCCGAGACCCGCGCCAATGTCCGCCGGCGCATCGACCAGGTCACCGAGGGCCTCGCGGAACTGCGCGCCGAACTGCCCCACGCGCTCACCGGGATCCGCCAGAAGGGCCTGGTCATCGGCCTGGAGTTCGGTGCCGTCGGTGCGAAGCCGGTCATGACCGAGCTGTACCGGCAGGGCGTGTGGGCGATCTTCTCCACGCTCGACCCGGCCGTCCTCCAGTTCAAGCCCGGTCTGCTGCTCACCGAGCAGGAGACGGCCGAGATCCTCACCCGCCTGCGGGACGCCGTACGGAAGGTGGCGGCTTCCCATGTCTGACACCTGGGACGGGCAGATCACCGCCGCGCTCACCGCGTACGGGCGTGCCGGCGCCCTGTCCGGCGCCCGGCTGCTGAGCCTCTCGGAGAACGCCACCTACCTCTGCACGTTCAGCGACGCCCCCGACCCGCTCGTCCTGCGCCTGCACCGGCCCGGGTTCCGCACGCTGCCGCAGATCCGCAGCGAGCTGATGTGGACCGAGCGGCTGCGTGCGGACGGCGCGGTCGCCACACCCGCGGTCGTGCCGACCCCGGCAGGCGAGGCGGCGGCGAGCTTCCCCGGTGCGGGCGGGGCGCTCCAGCACGCGGCGCTCTTCGAGTTCGCGCCCGGCGCCGAACCCGACACCACCGACTTCGCGGAAGTCATGGAGGTCGTCGGGCGGGAGACCGCGGCCCTGCACGAACACGCGTCGCGGTGGCAGCGCCCGGACGTCTTCACCCGCCCCGAGTGGGACCTCGACAACCTGATCGGTGCCGCCTCGCTGTGGGGCCGCTGGCGGGACAACCCCGACGTGCCCCCGGGCGGCGTCGAGGTCCTCGCCCGGGCCGAGCAGAAGATGACCCGCGAACTCGACGCCTACGGCAGAGGCCCGGCCGAATTCGGTCTCATCCACGGCGACCTGCGCGCAGCCAACCTCCTCGTCGCCCCCGACGCCGTACGGCTCATCGACTTCGACGACTGCGGCCACGGCTGGTTCCTGTACGACCTGGCGTGCTCCCTGTCGTTCGTCGAGCACGATCCGCGGGCCGCGCACTGGGTGGCCGCATGGCTGCGCGGCTACCGGGCGCGTCGGCCGCTGCGGGAGGAGGACGTACGGGCCATTCCCGCGCTCGTGATGCTGCGCCGGCTGATGCTCGTCGCCTGGGTGCACAAGCGCGGGGACACGCCCTTCGCCGCCTCGCTCCGGCCGGCGTTCGCGGCACAGTCCGTCGAACTCGCCCGTCTCTACCTGGCCGACGGCTACCTCACCGCCGTACGCCATGACCACTGAGCGGGGCCCGCTCGGCCCGGCGGCGGGCCGGGTCGCGGCCGGTGTGCTGGCGATGATCGGGAACGGTGAGGTGCGCATGGGAGGCCGGCTGCCTCCCGAGCGCCGGCTGACGGAGCTCTTCGGCGCCAGCCGGGAGTCCGTCCGGCGGGCGCTGGCCTGGCTCGAGGCGGAGGGCGAGGTGTGCAGGCTGCGCGGCAAGGCCGGCGGCACCTTCGCGCTGCGCCCCAACCCCAACTGGCCCGTCTACAGCTGGAGTCGGCTCGCACACGGCCGCGACCGGGTGGTGGCGCGGCAGCCGGGCGTCGACGTGAACGTCCCCGCGCTCCTGCGGCACCAGGACTTCGCCGAGGCGACCCGGGTGGTGTCCACCGGGCTGCGGCGGGGCGAACCGGAGGTCTGCGCCGGGCTCGGTCTGCGGGAGGGGTCCGTCACGGTCGCGATCGAGCGGGTGCGGCTCGCCGACGGGGTGCCGCTGTCGTGGGAGCGGCTGTTCGTGTCGGCCGACCGCTTCCCCCGCCTCCTGGACCAGGACCTGACCGGCTCCCTCTCCCAGGTGTTCCGCGACGTCTACGGCGTCACGGCGTGCGAGGTCTCCGAGCGGATCCGCGTCCGCCTCGCCGAGAGCCACCACACCCACCACCTCGACGTGTCGGTCGGCCAGCCCCTGCTGGCGATCACCCGCACCTCGCACGACCAGCACGGCGAGCCCCTGGAGTTCTCCTACGACCTCTTCCGGGCCGACCGCACCGAACTCCACGTCTCCTCGACGAACCGCCCGCCGCAGGACCCGGCCGTATGACGGCCGCGCCGTCCTCCAACTCCTCGATCAAGGAAGCGACATGAACTCCCAGCCCCAGACCAGGAAGGTCGCCGTCGTCGGCGGCACCCGCGGCATCGGCGCCGCCGTCACCTCCACCTTCATCCGCGCCGGACACGACGTCCTGCTGACCGGCCGCAACGTCCCTCAGGTCGTCCTGGAGAAGTTCCGAACCGAAGCCGCGCGGGAGGGTCAGCGCGTCGAGGCGCTCGCCCTCGACTCCGCCGCGCCGGACTCGGCCGAGCGGCTCGCCGAGGCCGCTTCCTCGCTGCTCGGTGGTCTGGACGTGCTGTGCCTCAACGCGGGGATCTTCCCGAACAAGTCGCTGGCGGAGTTGACGTACGCCGATGTCCGTGAGGTGTTCGCGGTGAACGTGGAGAGCCAGATGCTGGCCGTCGCCGCGTGTCTGCCGCTGCTGCGGGAGTCGGCGGCGGGACGGGTGGTACTCACCTCGTCGATCACGGGTCCCGTCACCGGCTTCCCGGGCTGGAGCCACTACGGCGCGAGCAAGGCCGCCCAACTGGGCTTCATGCGCACGGCGGCCCTGGAGCTCGCCCCCTTCGGGATCACCGTGAATGCCGTGGCCCCCGGGAACGTGGCGACCGAGGGGCTGGACGGCATGGGCGAGGAGTACCTCGCGCAGATGACGGCGACGATCCCGCTCGGCCGCCTGGCACGGCCCCAGGAGATCGCCGACGCAGTCGAGTTCCTCGCCGGCGAACGGGCGTCGTTCATCACGGGGCAGGTCGTGACGGTGGACGGCGGCCAGACGTTGCCCGAGTCGCCGGAGGCGGTGCTGCCGGTCAGGGGGGCGGGGAGCTGAGCCTTGATCGATATTCGCGACGCTCAGCTCTGGCGGGAGTGGACCGGGCTGTTGGCGACTTCCTCCGGGCAGCGGCGGTGCGAGGCCTCGGCGCCGCGATCACGCAGCCAGTCGGCCACGGCCAGCGCCAGTGAGGCGGTCATGCCGACGAGGGCCAACCCGAGGGCGGCCAGCAGGGCCGTGCGGTAGTGGTCGGTGTCGCCCAGCACGAGGTAGTAGATGCCCGGCAGCGCCGCCGTTCCCACGGCCGCGCCCAGGCGCTGGCCGGTCTGAAGGGCGCCGCCCGCCGCCCCGGCCATACGGACGGGGACCTCGCGCAGGGTCATGGTGATGTTCGGGGAGACCACGAAGCCTCCGCCGATGCCCGCGGCGAAGAGGGCCGGCGCGGCCGCCCAGCGCGCCGCGTCGTCCGGCACGAGCCACAGCAGCACCGCGGCGGTGCCCAGACCGATGATGACCGCGCTCAGCCCGCACACGGTGAGCAGGCGGCCGAAGCGGTCCACGAGGCGGCCGGCCGTCACCGCGGCGGCGGCCGAGCCCAGCGCGAAGGGAGTGACCGCCAGCCCGGACTGCAACGGGGTGAAGTCCAGCCCCCGCTGGAAGAAGAGGGCGAAGACGAGCCACACCCCGCTGAAGCCGATGAAGTAGAGCGTGCCGACGCCCGCGCCCACGGCGTAGCCGCGCACGGTGGAGAACAGGCGCGGGTCCAGGAGGGGTTGGGCGCCGCGGGCGACGAGGCGGAACTGACGCCGGACGAAGAGCGCGAGGAGCACCCCGCCCACGGGGAAGAGCCACCACAGGCGTCCGAGGCCGCCGGCCTCCGCCTGCACCAGGGGGTACATGACCGCCAGGACTCCCAGGCCGAGCAGGACGATGCCGGGGACGTCCACCGATCCCCGTCCGGAGCGTTCGACGCGTGGCAGCAGACGCAGACCGAGCAGGACGGCGAGGACGCCGATCGGGACGTTGACGAAGAAGATCCACCGCCAGCCGTCGGCTGAGCCGGCGAGAGCGAGGATGGCTCCGCCGGTCAGCGGCCCGGCGGCGGAGGAGATGCCCACGGTGGCGCCGAAGAAGCCGAAGGCGCGGCCCCGTTCGGCGCCGCGGAACATCTGCTGGATGAGAGCGGAGTTCTGCGGGGCCATGAAGCCGGCGGCCAGGCCCTGGACCAGTCGGGCCGCCACCAGGAGGGTGATGTCGGGGGCCGCGCCGCACGCGGCGCTGAAGAGGGTGAACGCACTCAGGGCCAGCAGGAAGATGCGGCGTCGATCGAGCGCGTCACCGAGCCGTCCGGCGGTGACCAGGGCCAGGGCGAACGCCAGCGCGTAGCCGGAGACCACCCACTGCACCTGGGTCGGTGTGGTGCCCAGTCCACGTTGGATGGTGGGCAGGGCCACCGCCACGATCGTCACGTCGAGCAGGCTCATGAATCCGGCGACGAGGGTCACCCACAGCGCACGCCACCGGTTCGGGTCCGGGGTGTGTCCGGCCTCGCCACCGCCTGCGTGCGGTCCGTCCGCACCCGAGTCCGACACCGCTGCCACAGGTCCCCTTCCGCCGCTCCACGATCAGGGAACGGGTTCCCGCCCGCGGCCACACGCACACCCGGGCGACCGCCGCTCGGCTGTAGATCAGCCGTCAGCCGTCGAAGCGGTGGCGGGCGGCCTCGATGTGGCCGAAGTAGCGGTGCGTCCAGTCGCACATTCCGTCGACGGTGGCGCGCAGTCCCTGGCCCGGCTCGGTGAGGGTGTATTCGACACGCGGCGGGACCGTGGGGTGCACGTCTCTCTCGACCAGGCCGTTGCGCTCCAGCATGCGCAGGTTCTGGGTGAGCATCTTGTGGCTGATGCCCTCGATCTCGTTGCGCAGTTCACTGAAGCGCAAGGTGCGGTCACCGAGGGTCTCGATGATCAGGAACGCCCACTTGTTGGCGACGTCGGAGAAGATCTCCCGCGCCAACGAGTCCGCGCGCCTGAGATCTGCTTCCTCGTTCGGGCCGTTGATCTGTTTGGTCACCATGAGGTTCCCCAGTCACTGAAAAGTGCGTTCTTCCATGTCAGCGTTCACTCTCCTACGGTTCCTGAGTAACCACAAGAGAGCAAAGGCGTCCACAGGCGCTCAGGACAGGAGACCGGCACCATGGCCATCAACCTCATCAACCCGACCGGATTGCCCAAGATCGATGTCTACCGTCAGGTGTCCGTCGCCACGGGGTCGAAGCTGGTCTTCATCGCCGGCCAGGTCGCCTGGGACGCCGAGGGGATCACGGTCGGCGAAGGCGACCTCGCCGCGCAGGTCGAGCAGTGCTACCTCAACATCGGCACCGCCCTGGCCGAGGCCGGCGGCTCCTTCGACGACGTGGCGAAACTGACCGTCCACGTCGTCGACTGGACCCCCGACAAGATGCCCTCGCTCCTGGAGGGCATCTCCCGGGCGTCCGCGAAGCTGGGCATCACCCCGGTCCCGCCGGCCACGCTGCTGGGTGTTGCGGCCCTGGACGTCCCCGACCATCTGGTGGAGGTGGAGGCCACCGCGGTCCTCGACTGAACAGATGCCCTTCGCCCACGGAGCGGGCGGGTCTCACGCCGGTTCCTCGACCGTGTGCGAGTCGGTCAGGGTGAGGGCGCCGGCTGTCGCGATCAGGCCGACGAGCACCGCCAGGACGCCGTAGATGATCCGCTCGCCGTGGAAGAAGGACTGCACGAGGTCGCTGCTCCAGGTGCCCGCGGGCAGCTGGGTGGTGACCAGTGCCGCGATCAGGGTGCCGACGACGGCGGTGCCGACGCTGGTGCCGACTTCCTGGGCAGTGTCGTTGAGCGCCGCGGCGATCGAGGTGCGGTTGTCCGGCATCGCGTCGACCAGGGCGATGGCGCAGATCGTCATGACGGTGCGCAGTCCGATGGTCATCACGACCATGGCGGCGGCGATCGCGGCGTACCCGTGGTCGACGCCCCAGGCGAGCCCGGCGAGCGCACCGGCGAGGCAGGCCGCGCCGACCAGGCAGGCGACGCGGTGGCCGAACTTCTTGGCGAGCCCTTCCGACAGGGGGGTGGCGACGATCATCGTCACGATGATCGGCAGGTTCGCCAGGCCGGCCCGTACGGGGCTCCATCCGTAGGCGTACTGGAAATGGAGGATGAGCCCGAACATCACGCCGGCCATCGCGATGGACGTCCCGATCTGGGCGATGGCGGCGCCGCGGACGGTCCCGCCGGCGAAGACGGTGAGGTCCAGCATGGGTGCCGCGCTGCGGCGCTCGTGCCGTATGAACCCGAGGCCCGCGGCCACGGCTCCGACGATGGACGCGAGCGTGGTCGCGGAGAGCCAGCCGTGCTCGACGCCGCTGGTCAGCGCGTAGCAGGCCAGGCCGATGGTGAGGACGCTCAGGGCGGCGCCCGGCAGGTCGAGGCGGTCGTTCGTCAGGTCCTCGGGGCGGTCGGCGGCGACGCCGAGCCGCACTCCGATGCCGGCGATCAGCGCGATCGGCGCGTTGATCAGCAGGAGCCACTGCCAGCTCACGTGGGCGAGCGCCGTACCGCCGAGCAGCGGGCCGAGCACGAACCCGGACATGCCGACGACGATCATCAGGGTCATCGCGCGCATCCGCAGTGCCTGCTCGTCGAACAGGCGGAAGACGAGCGAGTTGGTGATGGGTGCCATGGCGGCGGCGGCGATGCCGAGTCCGGCGCGCAGGGCTATGAGCTGCCCGGCGGAGTCGACGGCGATGACGCACAGGCTCAGCAGGCCGAACACGGCGAGGCCGATCAGCAGCACGCGTCGGCGTCCGACGCGGTCGGCCAGGGAGCCGGCCGTCAGCAGGAGACCGCCGAACGTGAGCGAGTAGGCGCCGGTGACCCACTGCAGGGCGGTGGTGCCGCTGCCGAGGTCGCGGCCGATGGTCGGCAACGCGATCGAGAGCAGGGTGTTGTCGACCATCTCGACGAAGAAGGCCAGACAGAGCGCGGCCAGCGGAATCCAGGCAGCGCGCAGGGATGAGTAGGTGCGGGTCGAAGCTGACTCGGTGGTGGTGGTCGCGGTCATGGCCGGCCTCCTGTCGGGAGTGGAAAGCGTGGAACGGGATTCGATTAACGAACGATGTTCGATACTGGAACGCCGTTCGAGAGTAGAACGTCGTTCGATGAAGACGCAAGTCTGTGATTGGATGGCTGCATGCCCCGCCCGCGACCACGTACCGCCACCGAAGGCTCGCCCCGAGGCCGCCAACGTGCCTCGCACTCCATGGAGGCCGTCCTCACCGCGGCCGTGGCCCTGCTCGACGAGGCGGGCCAGTCGGCCCTGACCTTCCGCGCCCTCGCCGCCCGGCTCGGCACGGGCGTCGGCACCATCTACTGGTACGTCCCCAGCAAGGACGAACTGCTCGATCGCGCCACCGACCACGCGGTCGGCGCCATCCTGGCCGCCGTCGAGGAACAGCCGCTGAGCGACGACCCGATCGCCGATCTGCGCGAGATGGCGATCACCCTCTTCGACGCGATGATGGACCGGACCTGGCTCGCGGCCTACTTCATGCGCAACACCGACGTCCAGGGCAACTCACTGCGGCTGTACGAGAAGCTCGGCCAGCAGACGCTGCGCCTCGACCTCACACCACGGCAGCGCTTCCACGCCGTCTCGGCGATCACGGGCGTCGTGGTCGGCACCGCCGCCGACCTCGGCGCGGAACTCCCGCAGGAGGTGCTCAGCGGCGAGACGAACCGCGTGGAGTACCTCAGCCGCTACGCCGAGACGTGGCGGAAGCTGGATGCCGCGGCCTTCCCCTTCGTGCACGAGATCGCCGACGACTTCGCCGAGCACGACGACAGGGATCAGTTCCTGGCCGCACTGGAGCTGACCCTGGCGGGCCTGCGCCTCCAGGCGGAAACCCCCTGACGCTCGCGCTCACTCCCTCCTGTGAGCGCCATGGCTCCCTCCGCGTGCGTGTCGGATTGCCCCGTTCCGGTAAAGCGAACAACGTCAGGAGGAACAAGCAGCAACGGGACACATCCGACAGGAAGCAGGTTGCGCGCATGTCCGCCAGCGAGAGCGAGAACCCGGCGATCCCCTCCCCCACCCCCAAGGCGCACCGGCCCCGGACGAACCGCGACTGGTGGCCGGATCAGCTGGACCTTCAGGTCCTCCATCAGCATTCCGAGCGTTCGAACCCGATGGACCAGGGCTTCGACTACGCCAAGGAGTTCGCGTCCCTCGACGTGGAAGCGCTCAAGCGCGACGTCTTCGAGGTGATGACCACATCGCAGGACTGGTGGCCCGCCGACTACGGCCACTACGGTCCGCTCTTCATCCGTATGAGCTGGCACTCCGCGGGAACGTACCGGATCGCGGACGGCCGCGGCGGGGGCGGCGCGGGCGCGCAGCGGTTCGCTCCGCTGAACAGCTGGCCGGACAACGCGAGCCTGGACAAGGCGCGCCGTCTGCTGTGGCCGGTCAAGCAGAAGTACGGGCAGCAGATCTCCTGGGCCGACCTGCTCGTCTTCGCCGGCAACTGCGCGATGGAGTCCATGGGGTTCAAGACGTTCGGGTTCGGCTTCGGCCGCGCGGACCAGTGGGAGCCCGAGGAGATCTTCTGGGGGCCCGAGGACACCTGGCTCGGGGACGAGCGCTACAGCGGGGACCGGGAACTCTCCGGCCCCTTCGGCGCCGTGCAGATGGGGCTGATCTACGTCAACCCGGAAGGCCCCAACGGCACCCCTGACCCGCTCGCCGCCGCCCGGGACATCCGGGAGACCTTCGCGCGGATGGCGATGAACGACGAGGAGACGGTCGCGCTCATCGCCGGCGGCCACACGTTCGGCAAGTGTCACGGAGCGGTCGACCCCAGCTACGTCGGCCCCGAACCGGAAGCCGCCCCCGTCGAGCAGCAGGGCCTGGGCTGGCACAACACCCATGGCAGCGGGGTCGGCGGCGACGCGCTGACGAGCGGGCTCGAAGGGGCATGGACGTACGAGCCGACGAAGTGGGACAACGGGTACCTGGACAACCTGTTCGGCTACGAGTGGGAGCTCACCACGAGCCCTGCCGGTGCCCACCAGTGGGCTCCCACCGACCCCTCCGCCCGGGACAAGGTCCCCGACGCCCATGATCCGTCCAAGCGGCACGCCCCGATCATGCTGACGACGGACCTCTCACTGAAGGTGGACCCGGTCTACGGCCCGATCGCCCGGCGCTTCCACGAGAACCCGGACCAGTTCGCGCTCGCCTTCGCCAAGGCGTGGTTCAAACTCCTGCACCGCGACATGGGCCCCCGCTCCCGCTACCTCGGCCCGTGGATTCCCGAGCCGCAGCTGTGGCAGGACCCCGTTCCCCCGGTCGACCACGACCTGATCGACGACACGGACATCGCCGCCCTGAAGGCGACCGTCCTCGCCTCCGGCCGCACCGTCTCCCAGCTCGTCACCACCGCCTGGGCCTCGGCCGGCAGCTTCCGCGGCACCGACAAGCGCGGCGGCGCCAACGGGGCACGCATCCGGCTCGCACCGCAGAAGGACTGGGAGGTCAACGCCCTCCCCGACGTGACCGAGACGGTCCGCGCCCTCGAACAGATCCAGCAGGACTTCAACGGCGCGCAGACCGGCGGCAAGCGGGTCTCCCTCGCCGACCTGATCGTCCTGGGCGGCTGTGCGGCCGTCGAGAAGGCCGCGGCCGACGCCGGGCACGAGCTGACCGTCGGCTTCACACCGGGGCGCACGGACGCCACGCAGGAACAGACCGACGTGGAGTCGTTCGCCGTACTCGAACCCAGGGCGGACGCGTTCCGCAACTACCTCAAGGCGGGCGAGAAGCTCTCCCCCGAGACCCTCCTGCTCGACCGCGCGAACCTGCTCACCCTCACCGCCCCCGAGATGACCGTCCTCATCGGCGGTATGCGGGCGCTCGGCACCGGTTACAAGGGCTCCGCGCACGGCGCCTTCACCGACCGGCCCGGGGTCCTGACCAACGACTTCTTCGTCAACCTCCTCGACACGCGCACGAAGTGGTCCACGTCGGCCACGGACGAGAACGTCTACGAAGGCCGGGACCGGGACACCGGCGAGGTGAAGTGGACGGCGACCGCCGTCGACCTCGTCTTCGGTTCGCACTCCCAGCTCCGCGCCCTCAGCGAGGTCTACGCCTCCCGCGACGCCGACGCGAAGTTCGTACGGGACTTCGCCGCGGCCTGGGACAAGGTGATGAACCTCGACCGGTACGACGTGCGCCCCTGAGCGACCATCAGGGCCCACAGGTCAGGAGCCCCCGGGGCTCCTGACCTGTGGGCCCACGACTCGTCCGCCCTGGTCGAAGGCGCCCGTGCTGTGACACGCCGCCGGATGGCCTATCGAGACCATTTGCCGATCTTCTGGTCATAACGTGCCGAATATGATGAAAACTCATGTCGCCGCTCTGGCATGTGCCGCGGCACTCACCGGGGCAGCACTCGGCGCCGGACCGGCCGTCGCCGCCACCCCCGTGACGCACCTGGTCTTTCCCGGGGACTCGATCCAGAAGACGGTGGACGCCGCCAAGCCGGGAGACACCGTTCTGCTGACCCCCGGCACCTACCGTCAGAGCGTCAAGGTGACCACGCCCGACCTCACCCTCCGCGGCATGGGCCGCCTCACCGTCCTGGAGCCGGCCCAGACCAAAGTCGCCGCGAGCTGTGGTGAGCACGGCAACGGCATCTGCGTGGTCGGCACGAAGGACAAGGACATCGAAGGCGTCACCATCGCCGACCTGACCGTGACCGGCTTCTCCAACGCCGGGGTCATCGCGGTGGGGACCGACGGGCTGACCGTGCGGAACGTGACCGCGCTCAAGAACAAGGTCTGGGGGATCGCGCAAGAGCGTTCGATCCGCACCGTGCTGCGCCACAACACCGTCCGGGACAGCGGCGACGCCGGCCTGTTCCTCGCGAACACGATCAAGGCCGAGGAGGGCGCCGTCGACACCGAGGGGACCGTGATCGAAGGCAACCTCCTGGAGGGCAACCGGATCGGTGTCACCGTCCGGCGGCTGCGCGACCTCACCGTCGCGCACAACCGCATCTCCGGCAACTGCGCGGGCGTCTTCGTCGTCGGCGACGAGAACAAGCCGAAGGCCGGCGCCCTGACCGTGCGCGACAACCGCATCGCCCGCAACAACAAGTCCTGCCCCAAGACCGCCCGGCTCGAAGCGCTCCAGGGTTCCGGCATCGTGCTGACCGGCGCCGAGGACACCGTGGTGACGAACAACCGCGTCATCGACAACGTCGGCACCTCCTCGATGTCCGGCGGCATCGTCCTGGCCAAGAGCTTCGTGGGCACCCCCAACGACCGGAACCGGATCACCGGCAACGTGCTCCAGGGCAACTCCCCGGCGGATCTCGTCAACGCGGGCACCGGCGACGGCAACACCTTCCAGGGCAACTCCTGCCGCGCGTCCCGGCCCGCCGGCCTGTGCTGACCGCCGCGGCACGGCTCATGAACTCCACGAAGGAGGGCGGACCATGACGACCGCACAGACCTCACCCACCACATCCACCGCGCCGCCGCCCATGCGGCTCAGGGAACTCGCCTTCGGTGCGGCCTGCGCGGCCGCTCTCCGCGCCGCGAGCCGCCTGAACGTCGCCGACGCCCTCGGCGACACCCCGCTCACCGCCGAGCAACTCGCCGCCGCGGTCCGCACCGAACCGAAACCGCTGCGACGGCTGCTGCGAGCCCTGTCCTGCTACGGCGTCTTCGCCGAGCGCCCGGACGGGACGTTCACCCACACCGACATGTCCCGGCAACTACGCACGGACGACCCGCACAGCCTGCGCGACATCGTGCTGTGGTGCACCGAGCCGTGGACCTGGGACGCGTGGCCGCGCCTGGACGAAGCGGTGCGCTCCGGCCGCAACGTCGTGCAGGAGCTCTACGGCAAGGAGTTCTTCCCCTACCTCAACGAGGACGCCCCCGAGTCGGCCGACGTCTTCAACCGCGCCATGACGACCTCCAGCATGCAGTCCGCGCGCGATGTCGCGGCGTTCCTCGACCTGTCGGGGGCCACCTCGGTCGCCGACATCGGGGGCGGCCAGGGGCATGTGGTGGCGAGCCTGCTGGAGAAGTACCCGTCGCTGCACGGCACTCTGCTCGACCTGCCGCGCGTGGTGGCCAACGCCGATCCACGGCTGCGGGCGCACGGCACGCTCGCCGACCGGATGCGGCTGGTGCCCGGCGACTGCCGTGAGGACGTCCCGGTCAAGGCCGATGTGTACGTCATCAAGAACATCCTGGAGTGGGACGACGACAGTACGACCCGCACCCTGAGCAACGTCATCCGGGCGGGCGGTCCCGGAGCACGGGTCGTGGTCATCGAGAACCTCGTCGACGACACCCCGTCGATGCGGTTCAGCACCGCCATGGACCTGCTGCTGCTCCTGAACGTGGGCGGCGCCAAGCACACCACCGCCAGCATGACCGACCGGCTGACCAAGGCGGGCCTGGTCATCGACGACGTACGCCCGGTCAACCCCTATCTGCACGCCTTCGACTGCACCGTCCCCGGGTGACCGGAGCCGACCCCGCAAGACCTCAAGAACCGCCGGTCGCATGCCCAGCGACCGGCGGTTCTTGAGGATGCTTCAGGAGCCGGCGTCCCGCTCCCAGCGGTAGAAGCAGCGCGCCATCGCGTCCTTCGGGGAGCGCCAGGTCGCCGGGTCGTACGCGGTGACGTACGCCGACAGCCGTTCGCTGACGTCCCGGAACTCGGGATGCCCGGCCGCCTTGGCGATGGCGGGTGCGGGGTCCCGCTCGGACTCGATGAGGTGCAGATAGACATCGCCGAACTGGAAGAGGCTGCGGCGGGCGACGCCCACGAGGTGCGGCAGCTCTCCCCTGTCCGACTCATCGAAGATCTTGGCGATGTCGAGGGCCGACTCCGGCGCCATGCGGGCGACGATCAGGGACTGGTGCATCGTCCTGTCCTCCGTCCGGGTCAGTCGGACAGCACCGGCGCGGGCCGGCGCTCCGTGGCTGCCTGCTCGATCCGGTCCCGGATCAGGGCCATCTGGACCTTGGAGTTCCGGTTGATGTTGTCCGTCATCCAGTCGTCGTCGACCGGCGCGTCCGGCTTCATCGCGAAGTCCTGGGTCCACACCATCCGGGTGCCCTCGAGCACCTTCTCGTACTGCCACACGATGTTCATGTAGGCGAAGGGCCCGGTCTCGACGCGGCGGGCGCGCACCGTGAGCGTGTCACGGTCCGGCTCGCGTTCCGACACCCAGCTCCACACCTTCCCGTTCTCGTCGGGGTGCATGGTCAGCCGGAAGGTGGTCCGGTTCCCCTCCTGGGAGAGGATCTCTGCGGAGGCGTACTCGCTGAACAGCTGCGGCCAGTTCGCGACGTCGTTGGTCATGTCCCAGACCAGGTCGAGCGGCGCGCCGATGGTGATCTCGTTCTCGGTGTGCCCGGACATGTCAGGCCTCCGTCAGAAGGACGCTGTTGACCAGTTCGAGGAACTGCTGGGGGGTCTTGCTCTTCTCCGCGTCGACCGGCATGGGCGTGCCGTACCGGTTCTCCAGCTCGCCCACGATGCCGAGCAGCGCGAGGGAGTCGATCCCGAAGGCGTCAAAGCCGGTGTCGTAGCCCTGCCGGAGTTCCTCCGGGGAGACGGTCACTCCGGCGGACTTCTTCATGAGCTCGGTGAGCTCCTCCACAGTGATGCGGTCACTCATGCGGTGTTTCTCCCTGCGGTGTCGGGTGCTGGGTGAGGGGGCTGGCGATGCCTCGTCAGGAGGCGTCGCCGGCGCCGCGCCGGAGCACGAGCGCCGAGTTCGACCCCATGAGTCCTCGGCTGAGGACGAGCGCGGTGCGCAGTTCGGCGGCGCGGGCGCGGGAGGTCACGAGGTCGAGGTCGTGGCAGGCGTCGAAGACGTTGGGGGTGGGCGGGATCAGACCGTGCTCCAGCGCGAGCACGGCCGCGGCGACGTCCAGGACGGGCGCCGCCGCGTAGCTGCGGCCGGTGCCGGTCTTCGGCGCGGTGACGGGGACGCGCCTGCCGTGCGCGCCCAGGGCGTCGACGATCGCCAGCGCCTCGGCACGGTCCGCCTCCGGTGTGCCGAGGGCGTCGGCGAAGACCACGTCGATGTCCTCGGGCGCGCAGTCGGCCTCCGCCAAGGCCCCCAGGACGGCCTGGGCCAGGCCCTGCCGGGATTCCTCCCAGCGGGAGGCACCCGTGAACGTGGCCGCGTGGCCCGCCACGGTGGCCCGCACGGCCGCGTCCCGGTCCCGGGCCGCGGCCTCGCTCTCCACCACGAGCATGGCGCCGCCTTCGGCGGGCACGAATCCGCACGCCGCCGCCGTGAAGGGGCGGTAGGCGCGCCCCGGGTCGTCGACGGTGCTCAACTCCTCGTAGCCGAGCTGGCAGACCATCGAATACGGGGCCAGCGGCGCCTCGGTCGCGCCGGCCACGAGCACGTCGGTGCCACGCCGCACGGCCCGTGCCGCATGCGCCACGGCGTCGAGACCGCCGGCCTCGTCGGCGGCGACCACACCGCAAGGTCCCTTGAAGCCACGGCGGATGGAGATCTGGCCGGTGCTCGCGGCGTAGAACCAGGCGATGGACTGATACGGCCCGACGAAGCGGCTGCCCTTGTCCCACAGTTGTTGCAGTTCCCGCTGCCCGAACTCGCCGCCACCGGAGCCCGCCGCGGTCACCACACCCACGGCGAACGGCGCCGCGTCCGTGTCGCTGCGGCCGAGACCGGCGTCCTCGAGGGCTTGGTCGGCGGCGGCCATCGCGAAGTGGGTGAACCGGTCGGTCTGGACGAGGTAGCGCTCCTCGACCAGGGCCGGCGGGTCGAAGTCCCGGACCTCGCCGGCCACCCGCAGCGGCAGGTGTCCGCATCCCTCACGGGTGATGCGGTCCAGGACGCTGATGCCCTCCTTGGTCGACTTCCAGAAGGTGTCGGTGCTGGTGCCGTTGGGCGCGACCACGCCGATGCCGGTGATGGCCGCGCGCCGAGGATGTCCGCTCATCGTGTCTCCTCCCTCGGCAGGTTGAGGACCACCGCGGACTGGAAGCCGCCGAATCCGCTGCCCACGGAGAGAACGCTGTTCAGCTTTCGCTCACGGGCGATGCGCGGGACGTAGTCCAGATCGCATTCGGGGTCCGGCGTCTCGTAGTTCGCGGTGGGCGGGACGACCTGGTGGGTCAGGGACAGCGCACAGGCGACGAGTTCGATCGCCCCGATCGCGCCGAGCGAGTGGCCCACCATGGACTTGATGGAGCTCATGGGCGTGTCGTAGGCGTGCTCGCCCAGGGCCCTTTTGACCGCGGCCGTCTCGTGCCGGTCGTTCTGGAGGGTGCCGGAGCCGTGCGCGTTGACGTAGTCGATCGCGGTGCGGTCCAGCCGGGCCTGGTCCAGGGCGTCCTCGATGGCCCGGGCCATCTCCAGTCCCGCACTGGTCAGACCGGTCATGTGGTAGGCGTTGCCGTACGTGGCGTAGCCGCCGATCTCGCAGTACACCCGCGCGCCGCGGGCCCGGGCGTGTTCCAGCTCCTCCAGGACGAGGACCGCGCCGCCCTCCCCCATGACGAACCCGTTGCGGTCCGCGTCGAAGGGGCGCGAGGCGTGGGCGGGGTCGTCGTTGTTCGGGGACGTCGCCTTGATCGCGTCGAAGCAGGCCATGGTGATCGGTGAGATCGGCGAGTCCGACGCCCCGGTTATGCAGATGTCGGCCCGGCCCTCCTCGATCGTGTGGAAGGCGTATCCGACCGCGTCCAGGCCCGAGGTGCAGCCGGTGGAGACCGTCTGCACCGGGCCGCGGGCCTCGAACCGCTCGGCCACCGTCGAGGCGAGGGTGCTCGGCGAGAACGCCCGGTGCAGATGCGGGTCGGCCTGCCGGTGGTCCACGTCCCAGCGCTTGCCCCGCTCGCTGACCAGCACGTAGTCGTGCTCCAGTCGGGTGGTGCCGCCGACCGCGGTGCCCAGGGAGACCGCCACGCGCCACGGGTTCTCCACGGCGAGGTCGAGACCGGAGTCCCGTACCGCCTCCTCCCCCGCCGCCAGGGCGAACTGAATGTACCGGTCGCAGCGGGCGATCTGCTCCGGGTCCAGGCCGTGGGCCGCCGGGTCGAAGTCGCACTCGGCGGCGATCTGCGAGCGCAGCCCGGCCGGGTCGAAGAAGGTGATGCCCCGCGTCGCCGTGCGCCCGTGGGACAGCAGGTCCCAGAAGGCCGGGACCCCGATGCCCTGCGGGGCGACGACGCCCAGGCCGGTGACCGCCACGCGCCTGGTCATGAACGGACCTGAGGTCGCTCGGCCACCCGCCCCATGCCCGTGTGGGTCGGTTCCACCGCGATCGGCACTCCGTCCGCGTCCTCGGTGTCGACATGGCCGAGCGGCGGGCTCGGGGCGAGCGGGCCGAGGTGGAAGACCATGCGGGCCTCCACCTTGCCGACGTTGCGGAAGCGGTGCCGCATGTAGGCGGGGATCAGCAGCCCCTGCTCGGGCTGGAGCGGATGGGTCTCGCCGTCGAGGTCCACCTCCAGTTGTCCGCAGAGGACGTAGATGAACTCCTCGGAGTAGGGGTGGTAGTGCTCGGCGATGCGGTCGCCGGGCTGCACGATGGCCACGCCCATGAAACCGCTGGTGGAGCCGACGGTGGCGGGCGTGAGCATGGCGCGCAGGTCCCCGCCGCGCCGGGTGTTGGGCGCGACTTCGCTCAGGTCCACGATTCCGGGAAGTTTGGTCACGACGTTCCTCCGAACATGTGTTGCGTCGGCATGGCGCGTGGACATCACGGCCCGGTTGCCGGCGGGGCGATTCAGGCGTCGGACGCCCGGCGGTCGGTGACGAGGTCCATACGGGCGACGCTGAGGTGGTGTGCGGGGGCGACGTCCGTCGGTCCCGCGCTGCCGGCGTCGAGGGCTTCCGCGTCCAGGAGTTCCGCGAGCTCGGTCGCCTGCTCAGGGTCCGTGAGACCCAGCATGGCAACGTTGTCGAACCCGGCACGCACGTCCACGAGCCGTACCACCACGTCGTCGCGCTGGAAGATCGTGCTGCGCAGCAGCGGCGTGCCCGGATCGTCGGACGCCGCCGCGTCCTGCCGGGCGAGCAGCTCGGCCAGGCGCATGCCGCACCCTTCACGGGCCGGGTAGTACAGCGCCTGCCGCACGGCATCCGTGCTGTCCTGACCCGACGTCACATGGTGTACGGCGGGCAGCGCCGCGCGGGTGAAGAACAGGCGGGCGGCCTCGGGGTCGTCGAGGTCCCTGTCCTGCTCCAGATAGGGGTTGATGGCTTCCTCGACGGCCCGCACCTCGGGCTGCTTGGCGACATGACGCAGCGCGGCGAGCAGATCGCCCCGCACCTCGATGGCCCGGACCACCCGGTTGCCGTGCATGAACAGGGAGGTGCGGCACAGCTGGGTGGTGTCGTCGACGCGTGACTCCGGCGAGGCGTATCCGGCCAGGATCTCGGCCACGGCGGCCTCGCTGCCCGGCTTGACCGTGAAGGTCAGCGCGTGCCGGACCAGTCCGTCACCGATTCTCGGGGAGGCCTGAAGACCGCGGGCGCCGGACTTGGCGGCCGCCGCCGGGCCGCCGGTCTCCCGCACGACGTGGAAGCGCAGCGACCGGGTGTCGCGGACGCAGCTGTGCAGCGGCTCCACCATCCGTACGTGGTCCTCGCTGTTCACCCAGGTGAGGAAGGGCGGGGCACTCTCCCACTCGCTGGTGATGAGCCACTGCGAGGGGTTCTCGATGGACTGGCACAGCTGGTCGCTGACATGCCCGGGGACGGAGGCGACCTGGTTGCACAGCTGCTCGTAGGCCTCCAGGAACTGCTGCTGGGCGCCGTCGTAGACGTCCACCAGCAGGACGACACGCAGCCGGGAACCGTCGAAGACGGACTGAGAGACGCGCTGCGACGCCTCTCGCATGAGAGTTTCCGAAACACGTTCGGACGTGGTGGTCATCCTGCGCACATCTCCTTGACGGGGAACGGACCGGACGGGTGTCGATCGCGTCGATGCGGCTCCGACGTGATCGATCCCTCGATCTCTCGATCCTGAGCCCGCTGCCGGAGGCGCGCGACTCGTATGCGACTGGGCGGGCGACCCCGGGGCCCGCGGACCGGGCCCGCTCAGACCAGATGGGCGAAGACCACCAGGTTGTCCGTGTAGTCCCTGACCGCGTGGTCGTAGTCACCCGCACAGGTGATGAGCCGGACCTGCGCCTGGGCTGTGTCGGCGTAAACGCGCCGGCTCGGGAAGTTGTCCTTCTCGAACGTCTCCACGCTGTCGACCACGAAGGACGCCGAGCGCCCGTCGGCGCGCCGCACCGTGAAGGTGTCCCCCTTCTCCAGCTCTCCGAGGTCCACGAAGACGGCCGCCGAGGTCGCCGTGTCGACGTGACCGGCGATGATCGAGGTGCCCGCCTCCCCGGGGGAGGCTCCCTTGGCGAACCAGCCGACGAGGTTGGTGTCGGCGGCCGGAGGCGGCTGGAGCTGTCCGGTGGGGCCGATGGCGAGGTCCGTGAAGGGGGCATCGACGGAGATCTTCGGGATGAGCAGGCGTACGGGTCTCGAGCGCGGCAGATGTTTCCCCGCGGTCCGTGCGGCCGGCGGGGCCGCCGCGGCCTCGGTGTGCGGGGCCCGGGTCGGGCGGGAGGCGTCGGCCGGCGCGCCGTCATTGCCGCCGAACAGACCCATGGCCAGCACCAGGGCCGCTGCCGCAGCCACCACCAGCGCTTTGGTTCGGGGCGGGTTGTCTGCGAGGGAAGGGGGACGGTCGGCCATCGGACGCTACCTCACCAAGGCATAACAGAAGTTCAGACGAGGGACGGGTACAGCGGAACCGGCGGGCCGCCACGCGACACGCGCGTGGCGGCCGCAGCGGCTATCGCATCCGGCATGGCTCAGGCCACGCTTCCGGAGATCTTCTTACGGCGCGCCGCGTACAGTCCGGTGCCGGCGACCGCCAGGACGGCCAGCCCACCCGCGGTCACGGCCGGCGAGGCGAGTGCGCCGCCGCCGGTGTGCATGCCGCCGCTCGGCTTCTCCTCGTGGCCGCTCCACCCGTCGCCACCGTCCTGCTTCCCACTCCAGGAGTCCTCCTCCTGCTTGGTGCTGTCGGAGTCCTTGCCCTGCCCCTTGTCCTTGTACGTCTCCGGGTCGAACCTGGGGTCCTTCGCGGTGTCCGAGCCGTCCGCGTTCACCGCGGTCAGGGCCCCACCACCGGTGTGCATGCCACCGTGCGGCGAGTCGTGATCACTGTCCTTGCCGTGCTCCTTGCTGTACGAGGAGTCCGTTTCCTTGCTGTACGAGGAGTCCGTGTGGTCCTCCCAGTCGCTGCCGGCGGCATGGGCGCCGGGTGCACCCAGAACGAGGACGGTCGAAGCCGCCGCGGTGGCAAGGAGCATGCGAGCAGAGTGCATCTGACATTCCCTCCGCCGAGGAGCGGACAGCTGGCGCTTCGTCAGCTGAGTTGATCCGTCCCCGACATGATCCACCGTCAGGGCTGACGGTGCCTCGCACCACTCGGGACGATCGCTCGGGTGAACCCACCCGCCCGACCGGCGGAAGCGGAACCACCGCCCCATGACACGGCCGACCGGCCCCATCGAGGGACCGGTCGGCCGCATCTGCCAAGGTCAGACGAGTGCGAGCAGCGTGCTCAGCGCTTGGCGCAGCGCTGACTCGGCGTCAGGATCCGCCCCTGCGGCCCGCCAGGCCACGAACCCGTCGGGCCGGACGAGTACGGCACCTCCAAGTTTCGTTCCGTGAGCGGTCGCCCAGTCCGTCTCGTCCTCGGGTGTCAGCTCGGCATCGGAGCTGCTGCCCACCCGGTACGAGGTCAGGGGGACGGACATCGTCGCGGCGACGCGGAGGGCCGCCTCGTGCCAGCCACTTGGGTGATCGGCGTCGCTGAGCAGGACGAACGACTTCTCGTAGAGGTCGAGGGTGGAGATCCGTTCGCCTCGGTGACGGACCGACAGGTGCGGCGCCCTGCTGCCGGGTTCCCCGGACAGCTCGAAGCGTTCCGGTACGACCGGTGCGTCGGGGTCGGTTCCGAGGACGGCTCCGCGCGGATAGCGGTAGCCGAGCACCACGCCGAGGATGCCGCGCTGCGGGCCGCCACCACCGCCACCGGCCATGCCGGGTGGCGGAGCGAAGCCGGGGTGGCTGTGCTCCACGGACCGTGCGGAGGCGCGGGCGCTGGTCGCCTCGGCCACCGGGCGCCGCTCGGCGTCGTAGCTGTCCAGCAGCGCCTCGCCCGCCCAGCCGCCCAGCACCGCGGCCAGCTTCCAGGCGAGGTTGTGCGCGTCCTGGATGCCGGTGTTGGAGCCGAAGGCCCCGGTGGGGGACATCTCGTGGGCCGAGTCGCCGGCCAGGAAGACCCGTCCTTCCCGGTAGCTGCGGGCGACCCGCTCGGCGGCGTTCCAGGGAGCCTTGCCGGTGACCTGTACGTCGAGGTCGGCCACGCCGACCGCGCGCCGGATGTGCTCCGCGCACCGCTCGTCGGTGAACTCCTCCAGCGTTTCGCCCTGTTCGGGATGCCAGGGAGCGTGGAACACCCAGTTCTCCCGGTTGTCCACCGGCAGCAGCGCCCCGTCGGCCTCCGGGTTCGTCAGATAGCAGACGATGAAGCGGCGGTCGCCCACGACGTCGGCGAGACGGCGGGACCGGAACGTGATGCTGACGTTGCTGAACAGGTCGCCGGGACCGCTCTGCGTGATGCCGAGTTGCTCACGAACGGGGCTGCGGGGGCCGTCCGCGGCGACGAGGTAGTCCGCGCGGATGGTGGTGTGCTCGCCGGTCTCCCGGCTCTTGACCACCGCGGTGACGCCGGAGGAGTCACTGTCGAACGACAGCAGTTCGGTGCCGTAGCGCAGGTCGCCGCCGAGCCGCCCGGCGTGTTCGAGCAGCACCGGCTCCAGGTCGTTCTGGCTGCACAGACACCATGAGCTGGGACTGAAGCGGGCCAGTGCGCCGCCCGCGTCGATCTCCTTGAACAGCCACTCCCCCGCGTCACCCACGAGGGTGGGTGTCTGGAGAATCCCGTGGTTGTCGTCCAGGACGGCGGCGGCCTCCCGGATCCCCGGCTCGATGCCGGCGGTCCGGAACAGCTCCATCGTCCGGACGTTGTTCCCGCGCCCACGAGGGTGAATGGACGTCCCGGCGTGCCGCTCCACCAGTGTGTGCCGTACGCCCAACCGGCTCAGGAACAACGACGTCGACAGCCCGACGAGTGATCCTCCGACGATGAGGACGGGAACGTGATGGATCGTCTCGTCGCCCTGGTCCTCTGTTCGTTCCGTACTTCGTGCCATGGCCCGCCTCCAGCTCGCTGTCTCTGTCGACCCGGCCGCATTCGGCCGCGAGCCTCATGCATGCCCCCCTGGCAACGGCACGGGCCCAAGCTTCACCCGCTCTACTCGCCGGGTTCGCCGAGTCAGCGGAACCGGTGGGTTGTCGGTGCCGGATGGGACACAAGAGGGCGGCCGGTGGGCAGCTGCCCATCGGCCGCCTTGCCGCTCGGCGTGCCGCGCTGTGGTCACGCGGGGCCGTGCGGTGTGGAGACCGGTGGGCGCTCGTCGACTGTCGGTCGTTCCTCGGACAGGTCGTAGAGGTTGTCGCGCTGGACCACGCACAGGGCCCAGATGATGAAGCCGGAGAGGGCGATCATCACCACCGACCACACCGGGTAGTACGGCAGGGACAGGAAGTTGGCGATGATGACGAATCCGGCGATGACCACGCCGGACACGCGCGCCCAGGTCGCCGTCTGGAGCAGCCCGATACTGACGATCACGGACACCACGCCCAGACCGAGGTGGACCCAGCCCCAGCCGGTCAGGTCGAATTCGAACACGTAGTTGCGCGTCGTGACGAAGATGTCGTCCTCGGCGATGCCCATGATGCCCCGGAAGATGTCGAGCAGGCCGACGAGGAAGAGCATCACGGCTGCGAAGGCCGCCAGGCCGGTTGCCCACTCCTGCTTCGCCGTGTGTGCCGGCCGTGTGTGTGTCGCGGTCATCTTGCGCCTCGATTCGTGTGGCCCGGACGCTCAGCGACCGGTGGTGCCGGGCGTGGAGCCGGTGGGCTGCGCGGGTCCCTGGCCGGCCAGCACCAGGTCCTTCGCCCTGCGGAACTCCTCGTCCGTGATGTCGCCGCGGGAGCGGATCTCGGACAGCTTGGCGAGCTCGTCGACGCTGCTGGTCCCGCCGGACGCGGTCTGCCTGATGTAGGTGTTGAACTCCTCCTGCTGGGCACGCGCCTGGGCGATCTCCCGGCGTCCCATGTTCTTGCCGCGGGCGATGACGTAGACGAACACGCCGAGGAAGGGCAGCACGATGGTGAACACCAGCCAGCCTGCCTTCGCCCACCCGCTCAGCTGGTCGTCGCGGAAGATGTCGACGACGATCCGGAAGAGCAGGATGAACCACATGATCCACAGGAAGAACCAGAGCATGCTCCAGAAGACGCTCAGCAGGGGATAGTCGTACGCCAGGTAGGTCTGCGCGCTCATGTCTCTCCTCCGTCCCGGGCCCCCGTCCCGCCGCCGTTCCTGTCCTTAGCGTGGACAGGACGAGGGCCGCGCGGCCTCACCCGGTGCGGGTGAACGGGCGCCGGACGGCAGCCGCCCGGTACCAGGCGGTGGAGGCGACGTACTCACCGAGAGCCAAGGCGGAGACGGCCACCAGGAAGACGGCGATCAGCCAGGAAAGAAAGGTGAAGACGGGGCCCAGCGGGCCGAACTCGTCCAGGCTGCGCTCCATCGCCGCGGGCAGCACCGCATGGGCGGCCCGGCTCAACAGGACCGTACCCGCGCCGGCCAGCACCGCTCCGGGCAGCAGGCTCGGCCAGCCGATCCGGCCGCCCAGCAGCAGATGCTGGGACCACCACCACAGGATCGTCGCCGAGAGCAGGGAGAGCACCAGCCCGGTCAGGGCACCGGCGCCGAAACCGTCGCGCAGCGGCGCCTGGAGCAGGAGGTAGGCCAGCCAGACGACCAGCCACAGCAGCCAGCGCCAGACCGCGGTGCGCACCGGCGCACGCGGCAGCTGCCAGCACCGCTCGCACACCGCCTGAAGTGCCCGGCTGAACGCGGTGGCCGACGCCAAGGTGACGACCACGCCGACGGCCCCGGTGGTGTTGCTGGTCGGGCCGGTGGCGGAGAAGACGTCGCGCAGCTCTTCGAGGGTGTCGCCCCTCACCCCCAGAACCGCGCGGAGGGAGTTGGCCAGCAGGTCCTGCAGCCAGCCGGGGGCGAAGGCCGCGACGGTCATGAGAAGGGGAAGCGCGGTGAGGAAGGCCTGCGCGGCGAGCCGTACGGAGCCCTCGACGACGTTGAGTGCCGTGAACCGGGACAGCAGCCGGGCCGCGGCTCCGGCCCGCAGACTCTCCATGAGCGCGTGAGCACGGACGCGCGGAACACTGGTCGGCTGCGGACGGTGCGCCGGCGGCGAGGTTCTCCGATCGCTGCGACCGAGGCTCACGGGGCCGTCCGCTCTGCGGCCGTACGGGCCGCCACCCCGCGGGTCGCCGGGTTGATCAGGGCGGCCATGGCGGCGCCCGCGGTGCGTGCTCGGTAGTCCGTCGGGCGGCGTCATGCCGCCGTGTCAGGGCCCGGCCCCGGAGGAAGCGTCTTTCGCAGTGCGGCTCGCCACGCCAGGGCGACCGCCGCCTCCGCCAGCCCCAGCAGGACGAGCCACAGGCCGAGCAGCCGGGTCAGGGCGCGGGCCGACTCGGTGGGGAAGGAGAGCACCACGATCCCGGCGACGATGCCGAGCAGGGCAGCGGCCGCGACGACGCCTCGGTGCGGCAGGGACCTGACGGAGATCGCCGTGTAGAGGGTGAGGATGCCGGACACGAGCCAGACGGCCCCGGTGATCAGCGAGAGCGCGGCGATCGTCTGCAGCGGGTTGCGCAGGCTCAGCACTCCGGCCAGGACGTACAGCACGGCCAGGAGCAGTCCCGCCCACCGCTCGTGCTCCTCCCGGCCGAAGACGGCCACGAACCGGAACCCGCCGGTCACCAGCAGGTACAGGCCGATGAGGACGGCCAGGACGTGCAGTGTCGCCTCCGGCCAGACCAGCACCAGCACCCCCGGCACGAGCGTCGTCACGGCGGAACCCATGAGCCAGGTCCAGGAACGGCCGAGCCGGGCGAGTTCCTCCGCGGGATCGCCCGTCGGAGGGGCGCCCGCCCCGTCAGGCCCGTACGGCTCCCCGGTACCCGAAACCGGTTCACGCGACATGGTCATGGCTCCTCCTCGCGTGATCAGCCGCCGCTCCGAGAGCCGACGGGGCGGGTGAACGGGGTGTTGCACCCGACCGGTCCAGGGTCACGCCGGCCGCTCGGTGACCGGCTCACCCACCACGGGTGAGCCGCGGCCGCCGCCGTGACGGTGAGCTGGAGGTCCCCCGGCTCCCGGCTGGTCCGGCGCCCGGCCGGACGGAACGAGACGACACGACATGAGCGATCCGAGCAGAGCCCGACCGGACCGTGCCCGGTCCGGGCCGGTGGCACGCCCCCCGGATGCGGTCGGCGGTCGTCCCGCTCCCACACCCGCAGCACCGCCGTCGGGCCGCTCCTCGACAGCGCCGTCACACCGACCGTGGCGCGCTCGTCCAGCGGCAGCGGGCGGCGCCGGGGCATCGGACAAGGAGGCGGGACCATGACCGTGCCGAGCGTTTTCACCGCGTCGCTGTCCCCGGCCGAGCGAGCGGCCCACGGCAGGGAGGCGCGGCGGCGGGCGCCGCGCTCGTCGCACGCCTGGTACGAGGCCGCTGCGCAGCGGCTCGACCCGGTCGAGGTGGTGGAGCGTCAGTCGGCGGAGCGGGTACCGGAGTTGGTGCCGATCCGCTACGGCCGCATGCTGGAGTCGCCGTTCCGCTTCTACCGCGGCGCGGCCGCGATCATGGCGGCCGACCTGGCGCCCCTGCCCGACACCGGGTTGCAGGTGCAGCTGTGCGGGGACGCCCACCCTCTGAACTTCCGGCTGCTCGCCTCTCCCGAGCGCCGTCTGGTCTTCGACATCAACGACTTCGACGAGACGCTGCCCGGGCCGTTCGAGTGGGACGTCAAAAGGCTCGCGTCCGGTTTCGTGACGGCGGCCCGGGCGAACGGCTTCTCGCGCAAGGAGCAGAACAGCACCGTGCGGGCCTGCGTGCGGGCCTACCGGGAGCGGATGCACGAGTTCGCCGGGATGCGCACCCTGGACGTCTGGTACGCCCAGGACGCCGTCGACCGGCTGCGGGAGCTGCTGGTCTCGGCGATGGACGAGCAGGAGGCCCGCCGTACCGCGCGGGCCACGGAGCGGGCCCGTACCCGCACCCACCTGAAGGCCTACGCCAAGCTCACCGAGATGACGGCTCAGGGGCGTCGTATCACCCCGGACCCGCCGCTGATCACCCCGCTCGACCAGCTGCTGGACGATCCTTCCGAAGAGGGGCGCGAGAAGCAGCTGCGCGGCCTCGTCGACCAGTACGCGCAGACCCTGCCGTCCGAGCGGCGCCATCTGCTGAGCCGCTACCGTCTGGTGGACATGGCCCGCAAGGTGGTGGGCGTGGGCAGTGTCGGCACGCGCTGCTGGATTCTCCTGCTGCTCGGCAGGGACGACGACGATCCACTGCTGCTGCAGGCCAAGGAGGCCGGCAAGTCCGTGCTGTCCGCCCCCACAGGCGGCGACCGGTTCGACAACCAGGGGCGCCGGGTGGTGACCGGACAGCGTCTGATGCAGACGACCAGTGACATCTTCCTGGGCTGGACGAGCGTCGTGGGTCTCGACGGACAGGACCGGGACTTCTACGTACGCCAGCTGTGGGACTGGAAGGGCATCGCCCAGACGGAGACCATGGGGCCCGACCTGCTCGACCTCTTCGGCCGGCTCTGCGGGGCGTCCCTGGCCCGGGCTCACGCCCGCTCGGGCGACCCCATCGCCCTCGCCGCCTACCTGGGGACGAGCGACCGCTTCGACCGTGCGCTCACCGAGTTCGCCCAGTCCTACGCCGACCAGAACGAGCGGGACTTCGCGGCACTGGAGGCCGCCCGCCGCTCCGGTCGGATCAAGGCGGAGCAGCGCTGAGCGGACTGTGCCGCTCCGCTCGTCCCCCCCCCACTCCGGCAGTCCCCTCACTCCGGCAGCTGGCGCATCTCCAGGACACGCAGTCCCAGTGACTGGCACCTCGCCAACAGGCCGTACAGGTGCGCCTCGTCGACGACGGGGCCGAACAGGACCGTCTGACCGGCCATCACCACGTGGCCGAGTTCCGGAAAGGCCTTGGCCAGCGTTTCCGACAGATGTCCTTCGACGCGGATCTCGTAGCGCACGAGCTGTTCTCCCACGGAGTGCGAGACGGGTGGACGTGCCCTTGACTACGATCGTCCCGCCCGCGTGTCGGTCCGGGCCTCACCCGGTACAGGTGACCGTGCTGCGCAGGTCAGAGGTCGTCGATCAGTGCGTCAGGACGATCTTGAAGGTGATGATCAGCAGGCCGAGCACCAGATTGACCGAGGCGGTGGCCGCCATCAGTCGCGGCGTGGCTCCGGCATGCCGTGCCGCGGCCACGGACCAGCCCACCTGGCCTGCGACGGCGACGCACAGGGCCAGCCATCCGGCAGCGCGCACGTCCATGCCCAGGAGCGGGCTGACGGCCACCGCCACGGCCGGGGGGACGGCGGCCTTGACGATCGGCCACTCGTCCCGGCACACGTGTGCCACGACCCGCCGGTCCAGGGGCTGTCGCGCGAGGCGGGCCCCGAAGAGCTGGGCGTGCACGTGCCCGATCCAGAACACCACGCCGGTGAGCAACAGCAGCAGCACCAGCTCGGTGCGGGGGAACGAGCCCAGGGAACCGGCGCCGATCACCACGGAGGCCGCGAGCATGGACCCGTAGACCCCGCCGGTGTAGTCCTCCCGCGATTCCTGGCCCGTGGCCGTGCCGGTCCTGATTCTGGACACCGGTGACTCCCTCCGGACTCAGTGCGTCGCACCCGTGCCTTCGGCCGGGGCCTCGGCGTCCGGCCGCCGCGGCCGGCTCTCCCGTGCGGCGGGCAGGTGGTGAGTGACCAGGAAACTGGCGAGAGCGATACCGCCCGTGGCCAGGATGGCCGCCTTCAGACCGTCCAGTTGCGCGTCGGCGTAGGAGTCCGCGACGGCTTCCACCTCGGAGTCCGGCAGTCCGGCGCGCTCGGCGGCGGTGCGCACCTGGTCGGTGGGGACGAAGGCGATCCCCGCCTCCAGGCGGACACCGACCTGATCACTCGTCGCCTCGGACAGCTCAGGATGGCTTTCCACCTGTGCGGTGAAGGAGTGCGCCAGCGCACCGATGAGGATCGACCCGATGAGCGCGGTCCCCAGCGCGGAGCCCAGGTTCTGCGCCGTGAACTGGAGCCCTCCGGCCTCACTGCGTTCCTCCTCACTGACGCCGGACTGGACGACGTTGCCCAGCTGCGAGGCGAGCAGGCCGACACCCACGCCCAGCAGCGCCATGGCGCCGGCGAACTGGGCGTCGTCGATGGCCGGCTCGATGGTGGCCAGCAGCCACACGATGGAAGCCGTCAGGATCAGCAGGGCCAGCCGGACCACCCGGCGCGGCCCCATGATCCGGCCCAGCGACGACCCCGACAGCGAGGTCACGAACATGGTCACGGACACCGGAAGCAGACGCAGCCCCGTCTCGAAGGCGTCGAACCCCTGAACCACCTGGAGGTACAGCGGGATGGTGAAGAACAGCCCCAGCAGGATGAGGTTCTGGCTCAGCAGCGTCAGCAGCCCGGACCGCAGCACCGGCCTGCCCAGCAGCGACAGGTGGACGAGGGGGTCGGCGCCGGTGGCGTCGCGTCGCCGCTCCCAGTGCCGGAAAACGGCCAGGACGGCCGCCCCGGCCGCGACGACGAAGAGCGTGGGGGCGAAACCGAGGACGGTGAAGGGAGCGTTGCGGGGCTGCACCCACCCCCAGGTGCTGCTCTGCAGGACCCCGAGCACGCACAGCCCCAGCCCGGCCGCGGAGAGCACCGCGCCGACCCAGTCCAGCCGGGGACGCGGGCCGGCCGGGGCGGGCGTCGCGATCACCCGTCGGCACAGCAGGATCGCCACGACGATCACGACCTCGCCGGCGAAGACCAGCCGCCAGGTCAGATACGTCGTCACCCAGCCGCCCAGCAAGGGGCCGACCGCGATGCCGGCACCGGCGAGCCCGCCGATGACCGCGTAGGCGACCGCCCGGTCCTTGCCCTGGTACGACTCCGCCACGAGGGCGGCCATGGCCGGCAGCACCATGGCCGCCCCCAGCCCCTCGATGACGGACCAGCCCAGCGTGAGGACCCACAGCGTGGGTGCCACCGCGGTCAGCGCGGAGCCGATGCCGTAGACGACCAGCCCGACGAGGAACATGCGGCGCCGGCCCAGGATGTCCCCGAACCTGCCGCCGATGATCATGAATGCGGCCATGACCAGCGCGTACAGGGTGATGACCGCCTGGATGGCGGTGACCTCCGTGTCGAAGTCCTCGACCAGCTGGCTGACGGACACGTTCATGACGGAGGTGTCCAGGACCATCAGGAACTGGGCCGTGCCGAGGACGATCAGAGCCCGCCAGTGCTTCATGCTCGCCACCTCGCCGGGTCCGTCCCGCTCAGCGGGCCGCGTCCATCTGCTCGTCGAGCGAGAGGGCAGCCGTGATCAGCGCGAGGTGGGTGAAGGCCTGCGGGAAGTTGCCCAGCTGTTCTCCCGTGGGCCCGACCTCCTCCGCGAACAGCCCTCCGTGATTGGCGTACGTGAGCATCTTGTCGAAGGCGTACCGGGCCTGCCCGAGCCGCCCGGCCCGGGCGAGCGCGTTCACGTACAGGAAGCTGCACAGCGAGAACGTGCCTTCGCTGCCCCGCAGTCCGTCCGGGGACGCCGCGGGGTCGTAGCGGTAGACGAGGCTGTCGGAGACGAGTTCCTCCTCCATCGCGTCCAGGGTGGACAGCCAGCGCGGATCGTTCGGTGCGATGAATCCGACGGAGGGCATCAGCAGCAGGGACGCGTCGAGCGTGGTGTCGTCGTAGTGCTGGACGAACGCCCTGCGGTCGGTGCTCCAGCCGCGGTCCATCACCTGGCGCAGGATGTCGTCCCGCGCCGTGACCCACCCCGTGAGGTCGGCGGGGCGGGCGAAGTCGCGGGCCATCCGGATGCCCCGGTCGAAGGCCGCCCAGCACATCAGCCGGCTGTAGGTGAAGTCCTTCTGTCCGCCCCGGGTCTCCCAGATGCCTTCGTCGGGCCGGTCCCACGCCTTGACCAGCCAGTCGAGCACTCCGGCCAGGGACTGCCAGCCGTCGTACGGCGGCGCCTGCGCGGCGTCCTCGACGGCCTGGGACAGGGCGAGGACCGCCTCCCCGTAGATGTCGAGCTGCAACTGGCCCGCCGCGCCGTTGCCGACGCGGACCGGCGCGGACCCTCGGTAGCCCTCCCAGTGGTCGAGGACCTCTTCCGGCAGGTCCGGGTCGCCGTCGATCCGGTACATGATCTGCAGGGGCTCACCGCTGACCGTGCCTCCCGCCCTGATCCGGTCGCCCAGCCACTCGCGGAACGCGTGCGCCTCCTCCAGATGGCCGAGCCCCAGCAGGGCACCGACCGACATCGAGCCGTCCCGGACCCAGGTGTAGCGGTAGTCCCAGTTGCGCCCGCCGCCGATCTGCTCCGGCAGCCCCATGGTGGGAGCCGCGACGGGCGCTCCGGTGGGCGCGTAGGTGAGCAGCTTGAGGGTGATGGCCGCCCGGTTCACCATGTCCTGCCAGCGTCCGCGGTACCGGCTGCGGCGCACCCACGCGTGCCAGAAGTCACGGGTCTGCTCGAACAGCGTCACCACGTCGGCCCGGCTCAGCGGGGGCGGAGCGGCGTCGTCGGGGTCCCCGACCGTCAGGACGACGGCGGCGGAGTCGTCCGGCCCCAGGATCGCCTCGCCATGGACGTCGTCGCCGTCCCTGCGCCAGGTCACCGGCCCGACGCTCTGCACCGTGGCCTGGGCGCCGGGCGCGTCGAACCGCACGGCGTCCTCGGCGACGTCCAGCCGGTGGCCGACGCGGCCGTAGTCGAAGCGGGGGCGGCACTCGATGGTGAAGCGGACCCGGCCGCGCGTGACCCGCAGGACGCGGACCAGCCGATGCCGGCCTTCCGGTCGCCGTGTCGAGGCCACCGGCATGAAGTCGACCACCTCGCCCACCCCGTCCTCCGACAGGAAACGCGTCACCAGCACGGCGGTGTCCTGCAAGTAGAGCTGGACCGGGGGCCGCGGGGTGTCGGCGCGGACGCTGAAGTGTCCGCCGCGGTCGTGGTCGAGCAGCGAGGCGAACACGCTGGGCGAGTCGAAGCGTGGGGCGCACAGCCAGTCGACCGTGCCCTCGGAGGAGACGAGCGCGGCCGTCTGCAGGTCTCCGACCATCCCGTGATCGGCGATCGGGGGGTAGCGACGCATGTGCGGGGCTCCTTCCGGCGGCACGTCCCGGTCGTCGTGGCGCGCCCGGACTGTGCCCACCTTCGCCGCGACCGGACCAAGCCTGCTTCCCCCGTCGCGGGTGAGTCTCCGCCGGGCCGCCGGCGTCCGGGCCCAGCAGCCCGAGGATGCAGCGGCCCGGGGCGCAGAGGACGCTGGGAGGACGTCCCGATGCCCGAGGGAAGCGGTAGGTGATCTCCATGGCGGACGGTGCTGCCGGCCGGCCGGCGGACGAGACGGCGGTCTCGATGCTGGACGCGTTGTTCGACCAGGCACCGATCGGGCTGCATCTGCTGGACGCCGACCTGCGGGTCGTACGCGTCAACACCGCGACTCCCGCGATGCGGGGTGTGGCCGAGGACGAGCTGGCGGGGCGCCCGGCCCGCGAGGTCTACGCCATGGTCGACACCGATGTCGAGGCCCTGCTGCGCGAGGTCCTGAAGACGGGCGTGCCCTTGGTGCGCCACCTCGTGCCGGCCCGCATCGACGGGGTGCGGCACCACTACGAGGTGACGGCACTGCGGCTGCGGAACCCGCACGAGAGAGTGCTCGGTGTGGCGCTCGCCGTGGTCGACGTCACCGACATCGAGCGGGCCCGCGCCCGCGCCCGGGTGCTCGACACCGTGCGCGTGCGCGTGGGCCGCACGCTGGATCCCACCGTGACCGGCGAGGAGCTCGTGGCCTCGGTGGTCCCCGATTTCGCCGATGTGGCCATCGTGGAGGTGGTGGACGCGGTGATCCGTGGCGACGAGCCGCCCCTGGCTCCCCTGCCGCCGGGCACCCCGCTGATGCGCACCGCGTTCCGCAGTACCCGCACCCCCTCGCCCCAGGCCCACCCGGTCGGCGACGTGTGCACCCTGCCGGCCCCCACGCCGTTCACCCAGGCGCTGACCGACCTGCACCCTCGGACGGTCGCACTGGACGGCGCCGCCCCCTGGTACTCCGTCGATCCCCCGCGTGCGGAGGCCATCCGCTCCTCCAAGGCCCACTCGCTGCTCGTGGTCCCCCTGGCGCTGCGCGACGCGGCGCTCGGCGTGGTCAGCCTCTACCGCACCGGGCAGTCGCCCGCCTTCGACGAGGGCGACCAGGAGCTGGCCATGGAACTGGCCGCCCACACCGCCCTGTGCATCGACAACGCACGCCGCTACACGCGGGAACACACCGTCGCGGCCACGGTGCAACGGCAGTTGCTGCCCCGCCGACCGGAGACCCACACATCGCTGGAGGCCGCCTATCTCACCCTCACGGGCGCCGACCCCGGTGCCTGGTACGACACGATCGCCCTCTCCGGCGCACGCACCGCTCTCGTCGTCGGCAACGTGTCGGGCCGCGCCCTGAACGCCGCGGCGACCATGGGGCAGCTGCGCACCGCCGTGCGCTCGCTGACGGCGTTCGACCTGCCCCCTGACGAGCTCATGGCTCGTCTCCACGCGACCGCCGGTCAGCTGGCCGCGGAACGCGCCGGCCTCCCCCTCGGCGATCCGCTGCGCCGCGAGGCCCTCACCGCCGACTGCGTGTACGCGGTCCACGACCCGCTCTCCAACACCTGCACGCTGGCCGCGGCGGGCGCTCTCGCCCCGCTGGTCGTGCGCCCCGATGCCACCGCGCTGCTTCCCCGGACTCCGGCAGGACCGCGCCTGGGCACGGCACCGGACGTACCCTTCGCGGCCACCGAGATCGACGTGCCGGACGGCAGCGTGCTGGTGTTCACCAGCGATCCGCTCCTCACCTCGTACCTGTCGGACGTCTCCGGGCCGCTGACCTCGGCGCCCCACTTCCGGGACCGCCCGCTGCAGGATCTGTGCGACGCCCTGGTGTACGCCCTCGGCGCGGGCCCGGGGATCGGCGCCGCGGCGATGATCGTCGCGCGCACCCGGGCCTTTCCCGCCGACCGGCGCGCTGCGTGGCCCCTCGACGCGAGCCCCTCGGCCGTCGCCGTCGCCCGACGCCGTACCCGCGAACAGCTCGCCGCCTGGGGCCTGAAAGGCGAGACGGCGGACGACACCCAGCTCATCGTCAGCGAACTCGTCACCAACGCCGTCCGCTACGGCACACCGCCCATCGAGCTCCGCCTGATCAACGACCGGACGCTGACGTGCGAGGTCCGGGACGCCGGCTCGGCCTCTCCTCGCCTGCGGCACGCCGGTGTCGTGGACGAGGGTGGGCGCGGCCTGTTCATCGCCGCCCAGCTCGCCCAGGCGTGGGGCACGCGGTACACCGCGTCGGGCAAGACGATCTGGACGGAGCAGACGCTGCCGCCCGCCGACTGAACGGCAGGGCGGGGCGCCTGCGGAAGGATCACAGCAGCCGGAGGTCCCGGGCGCGGCGCACGGCGTCACCCCGCCGGTTCACCGCGAGCTTTCGGTAGACGCTCTTGAGGTGCGTCTTCACCGTGTTCACCGACAGGTAGAGGTCGGCGGCGATCTCCTCCGTCGACATCATCCTCGCCAGCCGCTCCAGCACGTCCCGCTCGCGTCCGCTCAGTTCCACCGCGACGAGCGGTGGGAGCGACGACTCCGGTCGCGGCCCCTCACTGCCTCCCGGCGACCCCGGCGTCAGCCAGCCCGCCGCCAGCTCGTGCAGCGCGGACGTGGCCAACAGGGGCCGGATCCAGGCACCGGCGTCGAGGAAGGGACGCCGCAGCCGCTCGCGGCGGGCATCCAGGAGCGCCCGCGCCACCAGCCGGTGCGCGGTGGCGGAGTCTCCCGCCTCCGCGGCGGCCTGAGCCCGCACCAGCGCCGCCCGCACGGACACCGCCGGACCCGTCCCGCCCTGGGTGTGGATGCTGTCGAGCAGGTCGATCGCCTCCCCGGGGCGTCCCGCGGCGAGCTGGATCGCCGCGGCCTCCACGGCACAGGCGGGCTGGTCCGCGCTGATGCTCCGGAGCGCCTCGGCGGCCTCGTCCGGCCGGCCTTCGGCCAGGTGCGCGGCGGAGGTGACGAGCGCTTCGTGGCTTTCCGCCCATGGTGAGGACACCACGCCGGAAACGGCCGCGTCCGACGCCTCGACGGCAGCTTGTGCCCGGCCCCTGACCAGCAGCAGCCGGGCCGTGGTGAGGGCTCGTCCGGCCCTCGGCACCGGGTCACTCGTTCCCGCCGGCAGTTCGGCCGTCTCGTCGAGGAGGGCCTGGGCCCGGTCCAGTTCATGACGGTCGACCGCCACGGCCGCCAGGACCAGTCGGCCGATGCCGGAGCCGGACGACTGCGGCAGCCCGTCCTGCTCGGCCTCGGACACCGCCGCCAGGGCCTTGCGCTCCGCCCGGGTGAGCCAGCCGTTCAGATAGTCCAGCAGGGCCAGGTGCGCCCTCGACTCCTCCCGGGGCATCGCGGTGGCGGCTCCTTCGGGAGCACCGGCCACCGCGGTCAGGGCAGCACGTGCCTCCTCGAAGCGTCCGGCCCACAGCCGCACCGAGCCCAGATGGGTCAGCAGCAGCGCCGGCAGTTCGGGATGCCTGTCCAGAAGGTGCCGCGGGATCTCCCGGCGCAGTGCGTCGGCGGCTTCGGCGGCCCTCTCGGCCTGTGGGAGGCTTCCGGTCAGGCGGGCGGCCAGCGTCTCCAGCAGCGCACAGCTCAGCTGGGCGGCCGCCCGGTCGGGCGCCTGGCCGGCCAGCTGTTCCTCGGCATGGCGCAGGCTGGCCAGACCGTGATCGAGGTCGTAACGGGCCAGTTCGCGCGCCGCCCGCACCAGTTCCGTGTCGGGACTCCCGGCCCCGGGCGTCATGGTCGAGAACAGCTGGGCCAGGTCGTCCGACGGCGCTCCCGTGAGGAGTCGGCCGATCGCGAGGTCGTCGATGAGGGCGCCCGCCGCCACGTCCCAGTCGCCCGCCGCCGCACCGTGCGCCACCGTCTCCGGCAGGAATCCGGAACTGCGCAGCCACTGCGCGGCCCGCCGGTGGAGTTCCGGCTCCAGGCCGGGCAGACGCATGCGCAGATGGGCCCGGAGGATCTCCCCGAACAGCGGGTGGAGCCGGTACCAGGAGCGCCCGAGGTGCTCGACGAAGGCGTTCGCGCGGTGCAGCCCCACCAGAAGGGGCTCGGCATCGGTGCGGCCGGTCAGTGCGTTGGCCAGCTCGGGACAGAACCGCTCCAGGACGCTGACCCGCAGCAGGAGGTCCTGTGTCTCTTCCGTCTGCCCTTTGAGGACCTCGGCGAGCAAGAAGTCCGCGATCGAGCTCCGCTCCGCCTCGAACTCCTTCAGATAGAGCTCCGGATCGGCGTTCTCCCGGGCGGCCAGCGCGGACAGGCGCAGGCCGACGGCCCATCCCCGGGTGCGGTCCACCAGGGCGCGCGCGGCGGTCACCGGAAGGCTCAGACCGTGCAGTTCCAGCAGGGTGACGGCTTCCTCCGGGGTGAAGGCCAGCTCGGCGGCACGGATCTCCGTCAGGTCACCGGCCGCCCGGTAGCGGTGCAGCGGCAGCAGCGGCTCGGTGCGGGTGACGAGGACGAGGTGCAGCCCCTGTCCGGCGTGGTGCAGGACGAACTCCAGCTGCTCGGCGATCTCGGGGGCGCTCACGCGGTCGTAGTCGTCGAGCACAAGGACGACGGGCCGGTCACGGTCGTTCAGTTCGGCGGCGAGCGTGGCCAGCAGCCTGCCGTCCACCCGCGGCGGATCCGCCGGGAATCCGGCCGGGCCTGCTGCCAGTGCACCGGCAGCATGCAGGGCCTGGACCACATAGGCCCAGAACACCCCTGGATGCCGGTCTCCCTCTTCGACACTGAGCCAGGCGACGGGATGCCGCAGACCGGCCGCCCAGTCGGCGGCCAGCAAGGTCTTGCCGGCCCCGGCCGAGCCGTTGAGAAGGGTCAGCGGTGTCCGCAGCGCCTGGTCCAGGTGCTCGACGAGCCGCGGCCGCCGTACGAAGGTCGCCGGCCTCGCGGGGACGGCGAACCGGGTGCGCAGGAACGGGTCACCCAGGGGATCGGTGCCGGGGACGGAGGGGTGCCGCAGGGCATCGGCGCCAGGAACAGACGGGTCCCCTGGGGCATCGGCGCCAGGAACGGACGAAGCCCTGTGCTCCGCACCGCCGCTGGATGTCTCGGCCACTCCGCTCACCACCCTCACCCCTGTCGTCGGGACCAGATCACGGGCGGCGCTCCCCCACCAGCATCGCAGCCCTGCCGGCTCGGCGCACGACGTCATCGGGCCGTTCACCAGCCCTTGTGCGCGCCGCTCAGCCTCGGATCACGTCCTGTTCCAGGTCGGGCCGGAACGCGTGGAACGCGTCATGGCCGGGCTCGATGACGCCGTAACTGTTCTCCGGTACCTCGTTCCAGGCGCCGGGCAGGTCACCCAGCGGTTCGGACACGACCAGGCGGGTCTCGTCGGAGATGCCCCGCAGGAACTCGGCGTCCGGGTGGAGCGCGCGCAAGGTCTCCACCCTGGTGCTGAAGAACAGCGACCGCGAGCGGCCTTCGCTGGAGTGGCGGAACGCCCAGACACGCTCGCCGTCGGCCACCGCGACCGTCATCTGGAGAGGGTGCCGCACGCCATGCCTGCGGCCCGTCGATTCGACGAAGGCCGCCATGCGCGCCACGGCACCGGGCGGATCGTCCGTCAGACCGAAGGTCAGGGCCAGGAAGAACATGAGCTCGGAGTCGGTGGACCCCTCGATGTCGGGGTACAGCGCCGGATCGACCGCCACGGCCAGGTCGCGGCGCAGGAGCCGGAAGTCGTTGATCATGCCGTTGTGCATCCACAGCCAGCGGCCGTAGCGGAAGGGGTGACAGTTGGACTGCTGCACGGCCGTCCCGGTCGCCGCCCTGATGTGGGCGAAGAAGAGACCCGAGCGGACGTGGTGGGCGACCTCCCGCAGATTCCGGTTGTTCCAGGCCGGGCCCACGTCCCGCACCACAGCCGGAGTAGCCACCCCGGCGTCGGCGTACCAGCCGATACCGAAGCCGTCGCCATTGGTCGTCTCCACGCCCATACGGGAGTGCAGGCTCTGGTCGATCAAGGAGTGCGACGGCTCGAACAGCACCTGGCTGAGCAGGATCGGGGTGCCCGAGTAGGCGATCCAGCGGCACATCTTGCATCCCTCCGCTCCGAGGATCGACAGCATCGGGGCGATGGCTTCCGCCGCGCCACGGCCGGACGGACTCGCAGGCGGCGGAGTGGGAGCGTCGTCCTTGCGAGTGACGACCAGTATCTCGTGCCCCGGCCCTCGGGGCACGTCGAGCGCGCTGCCCGGTCAGATACCGCAGGTCGGTGCGGACCAGTAGGGCGAGGGGTCGAGCGCCACATGCGTGTGATCGTCATGGTCCGGGTAACCCGGGCCGAGGATCTCCGAGAAGCCGTGTGTACGGGCCTGCTGGGCGAGCCGGCACAGGCTCACCGAGCCGGTCAGGTCGGCCGCGTCGCCGTACAGGTGGCGACTCGTGGACGATCCCCCGACCGCGCTGTTGCAGGCGTAGGAGCGAAAGCCGCTCGATATCGTGATCGGCACGTCACCCAGCGCGTGGCGCATCGCCTCCAGTTTCCACATCGTCTTCAGGGCGTTGGCCTTCGCCGTGGCCGCGGAGACCGCGCCGCCCGACCAGTCGCCATTGCACTTGTTGAGTTCCGCGTAGCCGAAGTGGACCGGCGTGCAGTCCGCGTCCTGGAGGGAGTAGATCTTGGCGTAGGTCGCGGGGCCCGCCACGCCGTCGGCCGTCAGACCGTACGCCGACTGGAACTTGGCGACCGCCGCCGCGGTGCGCGCCCCGTACTGACCGTCGTAGGACAGCCGCTCACCGGAGGTGACCCACCCGGCGACCCGTATCTGCAGCTGTGTCACATCACTGCCGGACGTCCCCTGGGAGAGCGTGCGGCTCCACGTGTAGCACTCGTCGGCCGCAGCGGTGCCCGCTCCGAAGCCCACCCCCACCACCACGCCTGACGCGATCATGACAAGCGAGGCGACCAAGCGTGCCACCCGTACGAACATTCCGGCCTCCCGACCGCACGTCCCGAAACAGCGCTCCCATGCACCGATCAGCGTGAGGCCGGTCGGCTACGCGCGTCAACGGGCGCGAACTTCCGTCATTTGTCCAGACCTTGGCGCGCGTTGCGGGGTCGGCACCGGGCGAGACGGGTGGTGGGGTCAACCCGGCGGTTGACCCCACCACCCGTCTCTCGCCTCAAATCCGGCCGCCGGTAAGGCGGGTGATCGGGCCGTGTGTACGGCGACCCGCACGACGGCCCGCCAGATACGACGTGGCACCCAGCGCCGACAGACCCGCGCCCAAACCGGCGACGAGGGCCTTGCGCTGGGCGACCAACGTCCACGTGGTCTTGGCCAGCGCCGCGGCCTGCCCCGAAGCATCGATGACGGCCTTGCGGCCGGCCTGGACGCGCTCAGCCGCGCTGTTCACGACCGCGGTGGCCGTCCCGGCCGTACGCTCTGCCGCACCCGCGGCTGCTGACGACGCGTCACCCACCGTCTCGGTGGCCTTGTCCGCCGCCTTTGACGCGGGAGCGGTCGCCTTCGCCGTGGCGCGCCGGGCCTTGACGGAGGCGTTCTGCCCGGTCTTGGAATCTCGATTCGTGTCGCTGTTCGATTGGCTCATGTATTGCGCGTTGCCGCCCACGCGCATGGCAAACACGCTCGGTCGTTGTCGTCAAAGGAGGCCCGGCTGCCGGAGTCGTTCAGGGGCATGCGTACGGGAGACAAAACCGTCACACGGATCGAGGGAGCCTCATGGACCGATGCCGAACCACAGCACGCGGAGCGCGCTCGTGAACGGCGGCATGCCCCCGCTGCGTGGCCGTCACTTGGCCGCGGGCTTCATCGTCGTCATGTATGCGCTGCTCGGGGTCCTGGCGGCTTGTCTGGTCGTGGCAGGGTTCTCAGGGCGCGACACCATCGCAGGCGTGGCAGCTGTGGTGGGCGGACTTCTGGGAGGCGCTCTCGGCGTCTGGCGCATCCGTCGCACGCCCGAGGACGAGCGCGCCGACGACTCCAGCTAACCCGCGCCGGGCTGGGCGGTGAGCGCCGTATCCCGAGACATTGCGCGGCGCTGGTCACCGATTCGCAACAGACGGCGCCAGGGTGATCAAATACGCCACGGCGTGGCTGAATATGGTCTCTCCAGCTCACGCGGTCACACAGGTGGCCGCCGCAACCACCCTCGGGGGACATCATGAAGGTCACGCATCGCCGCAGACAGACCGCGCTCCGGACGCTCGCCCTGAGCGCATGCGCGGCCGGCGTCCTGGCGCTCACCGCCTGCTCCTCCAACTCGCCGGACGAGGCCGCTGCGACAACGGCTGCCACTGCCTCGCCGGCCAAGGCCGGAAGCGGTGCCAAGGCGACCGCACCTGCCACGGCCGCGCCCGCCGGGAAGGTCTCGACGCCGCCCGCCTCCAAGGCGACCCCGCCCCCGGCGCCCCCCACCGGCACGCCGATCGCCGCCATCACCGAGGGCGGAGACGACGGCTGCGACCACAAGATGCCCATCTCGCCGGACGAGATCGCCGTCTACCGTTACACACCCGAAGGCGGCTCCCTGAGCCTGATCTTCCGGCACGGCAACTGGGGCTGCGGCACACCCGATTCCGACGGCGCCCCGTTCGAGACCGTCGGCAAGGAAACCTATCTGCCGCTGGACCAGGCCGCGTACATCACCGCCACCAACCCCATCGTGGCCAGCACCGAGAACCAGCACATCGGCGTCCAGGAGTTCCTGGACTGGCTGGAAGCACACCCCGACAGCGGTCTGGTCTTCAAGTACCACGTGGGCGCGGACGGGGCCATCGACAGCCTTGAGGAGATCTTCACCCCCTGACGCAGCCGCGCCGCGCGGTCCTCGCCGCGCGGCGTACCGGCGGGCGTATGACGCCTTACGGGGTCAGCCTGAACAGGGCGGCGCCATGTGCGGGCAGGTCGAGGTGGAGGGCGCGGCCGTCGTGCGGCAGGTCGGTGCGGGTCCACAGTTCCCGCACCCGGTCGTCGGGCCGGGCGCCGAGGGAGCCCAGGGGCACGTCGATCCGCTGAGGGCTGTCGGCGAGGGAGAAGACCGCGGCGTAGCGGGTGCGCCCGTCGGTGTCCCCGGCGCTCCACAGCACCAGGTCCCTCTCCCGGAGCACCTCACGGTTGTCCCTGCTGTGCCACAGCACCTCGAGCGCCTCGTCGTTGGTGAGGAGGTCGATCGTCTCCCGCGGACTGGTGGGCAGGTCGCCGCCGGTCATCAGCGGGGAACGGGAGATGAACCACAGGGTCAGCAGGCTGATCTGCTCGGCAGGGGTGAGCCGGGACATGCGGTCCTCGCCCCGCTCGGCGCGGATGCCGATGTGGCCGAGGGGCAGCATGTCGGCGTCGGCCCAGCCTCGCTCGCCCTGCCAGGGGGCCCAGCGGGCCATGCGGGAGAACTGCGCCTCGACGTCCTCCCAGCGGTCCCACAGGTCGTCGCACACGCGCCACATGGTGGCGTTCTCCCGGAGGTGATCGAGGTGCGCGAGGGAGACGTCGGTGCCCGGGGAGAGGCTCAGTTCGATGGGCCGGCCGCTGCGGGCTATGGCCCGGGCGTAGGCGCTGATCTCCCGGTCGTGGTACGGGAAGAGCATGTCGTCGGCCTTGATGAAGTCGACGCCCCACCCGGCGAACTGGGCGACTTGCGAGTCGTAGTAGGCCTGGGCGCCCGGGTGGTCGTGGTTCAGGCCGTAGTTGTCGGAGTTCCAGGGGCAGACCGAGTCGGTGTCGGCGACCTCGTCGGCGGTGAAGTCCGTGCCCGCCACGGGCAGTCGGGCGGCGACGGCGCGGCGCGGGATGCCGCGCATGATGTGCAGGCCGAACCGCAGGCCGAGTTCGTGCACGCGGTCGGCCAGCGCCGTGAACCCCGCGCCGCCCGCCGCCGAGGGAAACCTGTTCGGGGCGGGCAGTTGGCGACCGTGGTCGTCGAGGACCAGCGGGGCGTCCGGGTTGTAGCCGTGGGCGCGGGCCGTGGGCTCGTACCACTGGATGTCGACGACGACGGTGTCCCAGCCGTGTGCGAGCAAGTGGTCATGCATGAAGCGCGCGTTGGCGAGGACCTCCTCCTCGGTGACGGTCGTGCCGTAGCAGTCCCAGCTGTTCCAGCCCATCGGCGGACGCAGGTGTCGTGCGGGGATCGGGCGTGCGGATCGGGTCATGGCGGCTCGTTTCCGGTGCGGGTGTGCGGAACGGTGGACAGAGGTCGCTGCGAGTCCCTGCGTCACGCATGATCGCATCAGGCGTACTCCGCACTCGCACAACTCCGTTGGCGGCGGTAGACGTTCAGTGGTCCGCGCAGCACGGGGTCGGCTGCGGTACCTCGAACGGGACCAGCACTCCCCCGGCCGCCGGCAGGGCTGCCAGTACGAGTTCGCCGCCCTGCCACTGCGGGCGAACGTGGTCGCGTGTCACCAGCACCGTGTCGGGAGCGGGCGGGCCGGGGGTGCCCAGTACCGTCACGCGGTCGATCGCCGAGCGTGTCAGCAGTTCCGCGATCGTCAGGGTGCCGGTGACGGCGGCGGCCCCCGGGTAGAGGACCGCACGGCCCACCGGGTCGGGCAGACCGTCGCGCACCTCGTGGGCCCGCGCGGCGAGCCGCTCCCGGACGGTGCTCAGGAGCGGCTCGGACGGCACGGCCAGGGAGAGGGTGACGCGCGGGCGGTCTCCTCGCAGCAGGTGCGTGCAGCCGAACACGCCCTCGGGGAGGGCGAGTTCGGTGGCGAGCTCCTGGAGCAGGTGATCGCCCGCACGCAGATCCCGGACCCCGGGGTCCAGTGTGAGTGCGTACCGTGTCACGACGGCAGGACCCAGATCGGGTTGGAGTAGAACCACAGGTCGAGCCACGGGTCGGCGTCGCCCAGGACGTCGATGGCCGGGCCGGCCGGGTCGACGGCCGCGCCCATCGCTCCGACGGCGGACCGGTTGCCGTCGCTGCCGCGCAGCCGGACGTACAGCGGCCGGTCGACCCGGCCGAGCTGGTGGGTCAGCCGGACGACACCGGAGGACTTGTCCACCTCGTAGGAGCGGACGACCTTCGCCGTCGGTGCGGTGAACGTGTCCTGGTCCGCGACCGGTCCGGTGACATCGCCCTGGATGACGTCGACGCGCGCCAACTTGGGCAGGTATCCGGCCCAGTTGGGGCCGCCCGCGAGCGCCACGTCGACCGTCAGCGTGACGCTCGTGCCCTTCTTGACGTGCAGGGCGCCGCCCAGCGTGGCCCAGCGGCCGCCGCCCGCGACCCTGGCGTCCAGGCCGTCGAGGAGTTGTCCGTGGTCGACCCAGACCCGGCCGGCGCGGATGCCGTCCATGACCGCGGCGTAGGAGAAGCCGTCGGCTCCGACGTGGGTACGGCTGTACTGGCCGGGCCAGTAGTCGCCCTGCGTGATGTCGATCTTGCCGCCGTAGACCGGGTCCTCGTAGCGGCCGTTGGCGTTGAAGTCGCCGCCGGGTCCGCGCACCGCGGTGTCGGCGTAGACCTGGTGGCTGTCGCTGTTGGCGGTGATCCACCACGGCTTGCCCTCGGCGAGGAGGCTGTCCCACAGTCCGCCGACGGTGGCGGTCATCCAGTCGAAGCCGCCCCAGGTGCGGTAGCTCTCCAGGGGGTAGCCGGCGAAGGAGTTGGCGCTGGGGCTGTTGTCGTAGATGCCGCGGGCGCGGGCCATGCCCAGGGGCGCGGGCAGTCCGGCGGCCTGATGGCCGGGGGCGCCCTCGAAGCCGACGGCTATCTGGCGGCCCGAGCCGGTGGCGTCCCGCCAGCCGCGGATCTCGTGCGGGGAGTCGACACCGCGCCGCGCCGGGTGGTTGGCGAGCATCAGCGCGTCCTTCACCTTGCGCCGCCGCACCTGCTCGGCCAGGAAGTTCAGGCCCGCGACGGCGAGCGCCTCGTTGGCGGGCGTGGAGTCGCTCGCGCTGTTGACGCTGCCGTCGTAGTCGGTCTCGAACTGCTTGAGGACGGCGACCTCGTTCTTGCCGGGGTGCACGAAGACGGTGCCGTGCTCGGCGGCCGGGATGTTCCATTCCAGGCCCTGGAAGACGAGGGTGTCCTCGTAGGCGGCGCGGGCCTGCCTGATGTCCGGGTTCACCTTGTCGACGCCGATCTTGGCGTGCGTGGCGCTGCCGTGATCGGTGATGACCATCCAGTCCAGGCCGTGCCGGGCGCCCTGGCGGACCTGGTCGACGACACGGTACTTGCCGTCGCTGCTGTACTGGGTGTGGATGTGATGGTCCCCGGCCAGCCACAGGAAGCCCTGGGGGTGACGGCCGCCGGAGGCGGGTGCGGCGGCGGCCGGTGTGGTCGCGGCCAGGACGTTACCGGCGGCAAGTCCCGCGCCGAGCAGTCCGGCCCGGCGCAGCAGGGTGCGGCGGGACTGCTGTTCGGGGGTGAGGGCCTCGTCGGGCACGGAGGTGTCGAAGGCCGCGGGCAGGGCGGCAGCCGCCTCGTGCGCGTGGCCGTGATCGTGGTCGTGACTGTGGTGGTGATGTCCGTGCCCCATGACGCCTCCTGGTTGCGGCTGCCTTCCGCCGCGCGACCGCGCCGCGTGTGTGGAGGATCAAGGTGGTAGATGAACGGCGAACAAGCGGGGAGTGGCCGACGGACGCCCCGCACGCGGCAGATCGCCACACCTGCCCCGAGGACCCCAACACCCCTTGTTCGGCTGACTGTTGACCTCCCGTGCGCACTCGGGGCACTGTCGCCTGTTTCGTCGGCCTCGCCTACAAGTTCTCAACTCAGCGATGCCGTAGCGGACTTCCTCGGTCGCACCTCTTGACGGCTTTGGTGTAGACCTTTAGGTTCACGAGCCAGCAGCCTTCCCATGCATGCAATCCATGAACACATATGTGAACCCCCTGTTCACCTCTCACCGCCTCACGCCGGCGGCGTCCACCCCCCACCCCAGGACGAAAGGCCCCTCGCCATGCAACGCCTCGCCCTGCGCTGCGCTCTCGCCCTCTCGCTCGGCCTCACCGCCGTGGGCACCCTCGCAGCCCCCTCCGCCTCGGCCGCCACCGGAACGATCACCGGCCTCGCCGGCAAGTGCCTCGACGTGGCCGGCGCAAGTGCGGCCGACGGCACGGCCGTACAGCTCTACGACTGCAACGGCACCGCCGCCCAGCAGTGGACGGTCGGCTCCGACGGCACCATCCGGGCCCTGGGCAAGTGCCTTGACATCACCGGCGGTTCGACGGCGAACGGCGCCCAGCTCCAGCTCTGGACATGCGGAGGCGGCGCCCACCAGAAATGGACGGTCAGCGCCGCGCGCGACATCGTCAATCCGGCCGCCGACAAGTGCCTCGACGCCACCGGTAACTCCTCCGCCAACGGCACCCGCATCCAGATCTGGACCTGTACCGGCGCCGCCAACCAGAAGTGGAACGCGCCCGCCGCCGACGGCGGTACGACTCCGCCCGGCTCCGCGCCGATGGCCGTGGCCCCGTACCTCTACAACGGCTGGGGAAATCCGCCCAGCCCTACGACTGTCATGAACGCGACCGGCGTCAAGTGGTTCACCCTGGCGTTCGTCCTGAGCAACGGCTACTGCAACCCGCAGTGGGACGGCGGCCGCGCGCTGACCGGCGGGGTCGACCAGCAGACCATCACCACCGTGCGCGCCAATGGCGGCGACGTCGTCCCGTCCTTCGGCGGCTACAGCGGCAACAAGCTGGAGAGTTCCTGCTCCAGCGCGGGCGAGCTCGCGGCGGCGTACCAGAAGGTCATCAGCACCTACTCGCTCAAGGCGATCGACATCGACCTGGAGGCCGCCGCGTACAGCAGCGCGACCGTGCAGCAACGGACCGTGGACGCCCTCAAGACCGTCAAGGCCAACAACCCGGGCATCAAGGTGTACGTCACGATCGGCACCGGACAGAGCGGTCCCGACACCGGTCTCATCAATCGGGCCGCGTCGTCCGGGCTGACCGCGGACGCCTGGACGATCATGCCGTTCGATTTCGGCGGCGCGGGCCAGAACATGGGCACGCTGACCCAGCGGGCGGCCGAGGGGCTCAAGACCGCACTGAAGAACGCCTACGGCTACAGCGACGACGCGGCCTACCGGCACATGGGCATCTCGTCGATGAACGGCATCACCGACGACAACGAGACCGTCACCACCGCCGACTTCCAGACCATCCTCGGCTACGCGCAGGCCCATCACCTGGCGCGGTTGACGTTCTGGTCCGCGAACCGCGACCGTCCCTGCCCGGGCGCCTACCCCAACGACGACACCTGCTCGGGCGTGAGCCAGAGCAACTGGCAGTTCACCAGTATCTTCGCCCGCTACACCGGCTGACGTACGCGCTCCGCGGACCCACGGAAAGGACCGACCAGACCATGAGCACCGTCAGATCCGACTCCACCCGCGCACTCCTGCGCGTCCTGCTCCTGCTCGTCACACTGCTGGGCCTCGCGACCGTACCGCCCGTCGCACGGGCGAGCACCGCCGCGACCCCGTTCAAGGTCCTCGCCCTGTACAGCGGCACCTACGACGCGGCGCACATCGACTTCGACAAGGAGGCGAACGTCTGGTTCCCGCAGCAGGCGGCCGCCAACGGCTTCACCTACACGGCCAGCACCAACTGGGACCTGCTCGCCAACGGCGGGGTCAACTCCTACCAAGTCGTGCTGTTCCTCGACGACTTGCCGCAGACCTCGGCCCAACGCACCGGTTTCGAGGCGTACATGAGGGGCGGGGGCGGTTTCATGGGCTTCCACGTCTCGGCGTTCACGACCGACGCCGCGAGCTGGTCCTGGTACCACAACACCTTCCTCGGCTCGGGCAACTTCGCGTCCAACACCTGGGGCCCGACCGCGGTGACCCTGAAGGTGGAGGACCACACGAACCCGGCCACCGCGAACCTGCCGGCCACCTTCACCTCGTCGGTCAGCGAGTGGTACAGCTGGTCCAGAGATCTGCGGCAGAACCCGGACATCAAGGTCCTCGCGTCCATCGATCCCAGCAGCTTCCCCGTCGGCACGGACCCCAACCAGTCCTGGTACAGCGGCTATTACCCGATCCTGTGGACCAACACGAAGTACCGGATGCTGTACGCGAACTTCGGCCACAACGCGATGAACTACACCACCAACACGCGGCTGTCGTCGACCTTCGCGAGCGCGACCCAGAACCGGTTCCTGCTGGACGGGCTCAAGTGGCTGGGCGGGAACGGCACCACGACCCCGCCGACCGGCGACCCGATCTCCGAGACCGCCTGGTACAGCCTGCGGAACGGCGGCAACGGCACGTGCGTGGACGCCCGTTCGGCAGCCACCGCCAACGGGACGGCGATCCAGCAGTACGCCTGCAACGGCACGACGGCGCAGCACTACCAGTTCCGGAGCACCGACAGCGGATACCTGCGGATCACCGCCCGCAACAACCCCACACAGGTGATCGACGTGACCGACCGCTCGACGGCGGACAACGCGCCCTTGCAGCTGTGGGCCTACTCCGGCGGCACCAATCAGCAGTGGCAGCCGGTACGCGAGACGAGCGGGCTCTACCACTTCGTCGCCCGGCACAGCGGCACATGCCTGACGGCCGCAGCGGCGGCGCCGGACAGTGTCCAGCTCACCCAACGAACCTGCGACGGCTCGCTCGCGCAGGCCTTCCAGCTCGCCGTGCAGTCCTGAGCCACTGCACGGCGATCGACCAGTTGATCGGTTGCATGCCGCCTCGAGTCCCATGACCGCGATCAGGGACCCCACTGCCTGCGCCCGGTTCCGATGCCGCACACCTGCCGGTGCCCGGCATCGGAACCATCCGCAGTGCTCCCCGCACGGCATGATGCCCGCCCGACGCCCGCCCGCGCATTGCCGGGTCCCGGCAGAGTTCACTAGGGTCTGCATGCCGGTGAAGCGCTAAGAATCCGTCACCGGGGCATCAAGACTGCGGGGGACGACATGTCGGAGCGGGAGATACCCGAGCAGTATCTGGACGGCTATGCCCGCATCCTGACGGACGTCTCGGCCACCGGCCGCCGTCTCACCCGCGCGGAGATCGAATCCCGGCGCGCACTCGGCGAACAGGCCGCGGACGCCGGCCACGGTCTGCGCGCCCTGGTCGTCACTCACCTCGCCGCGGCCCGCGCCGCCTGGCCGAGCGCCCCCGCCTCGGCCGACAGCACACTCGCCGCCGTGCAGCAGGTCATCGACGCCTTCGCCGAAGGCTACGAACGCGCCCAGCGTCTGGCGGTACGTCAGGAGGAGGCCGCCCGCCGGGAGTTCATCGACGACCTACTCTACGGCCGCAGCGACCTGGGCCGCCTCGCCGAACGCGCCGAGCGCTTCGGACTGCGCCTGTCCCACGCCCACGCCGTCGCCGTCGCGCAGGGCCCGGCCGCCTACGACGAGGGCGGTGCGGTGCCCCGGCGGGTGGAACAGGCCCTGATCACCCGCTTCGGCAACCGCAACGTCCTGCTCACCACCAAGGACGGCAGGCTCCTGTGCATCGCCCCCGGTCACGAGGACGAGGTCCTGCCCTACTTCGCCAGGCAGGCGCACGCCGCCACCGGCGGCGGCCGGGTCGCCATCGGCCGCCCGCAGCCGGGTCCCGGCGGGGTCGTCCAGTCGTACGAAGAAGCCCTGAGAGCCCTGGAACTGGCGGAGCGTCTCGAACTCGAGCAGCCGGTCCTGCACGCCACCGACCTCCTCGTCTACCCCGTCCTCACCCGGGACCGGCAGGCCATGGCCGACCTGGTGGTGAACGCGCTCGGCCCCCTCACCACCGCTCGCGGCGGCGCCCAGCCCCTCCTCGACACCCTCACCGCCTACTTCGACTCCGGCTGCGTCGCCGCCGAGGCCGCCCGCCGCCTCTCGCTGAGCGTGCGGGCCATGACGTACCGCCTGCAACGCATCCACCAGCTCACCGGCGCCGACCCGTCCGACCCGGCCCACCGCTACATGCTCCAGACCGCTGTCATCGGCGCCCGGTTGCTGGACTGGCCGAGCGTGGAGCTCTGACAGCGGACGGGACGTGCGCACCAGGTGGTGGCCGCTCCCGAAGCGGCGGATGCTGGACATGGTCTCGGTGTCCGGCCCGGTGCCGACGCGCGTCACCTGCGCCTTCGATCCCCACCCGCTCGGAGCGAGGCTTCTGGAACAGGAGTGAGGCGACGATGGCGTACGACGAGGGGCTGGCGGAGCGGGTCAGGGAGCGGCTCGGTACCGACCCGGCCGTCACCGAGAAGCGGATGTTCGGCGGGGTGGCCTTTCTGTACGACGGCAACATGGCCGTCGGCGTCACCGGAGACGACCTCATGGTCCGGGTCGGCCTCGACGTGACCGACACCGCCCTCGACCGGCCGGGCACACGTGTGTTCGACATGACCGGCCGCCCGATGCGCGGCTGGATCGTGGTCGACGGGGCGGCGGTCGCGGAGGACGACGCGCTCGGCGCCTGGCTGGACGAAGGGCGCGCCTTCGCGGCGAGTCTGCCGCCCAAGTAGATCGCCGATCGAGGCGAAGTCCTGGTCAGCGACCGCTGTGTTCAGGGTCCGGTTCGGCCGGGGCGGCGACTCCGGTGACACGACGGTAGGCGGCTCGGGCGTGGTGGATGCGGGCCATGGCCGTGCCCACGAGCGCGGCGGTGAACAGGCAGGTGAGCCAGAAGGTGTCGCGGTACGAGGCCCAGGTGAGGGTGCCCGCGGGCGGGATCGCGAAGCCGTTGAGGAACACCCAGCAGAGCACGGCCGTACCCGGGGCCGCGGTGAAGCGGGCCCACAGTCCGAGCAGGGCGGCCAGCAGGGACAGCGCGGCCAGGGCGGCGCCGGGGCGGCCCGGTCCTATGAGGGTGTTGTGCAGGGCCACGAGGGTCAGGGCGCCGCAGCAGGCGGTGGCCCATACCCACCGAGTGGCGACGGGGCGGGGAACGGGCTTTGCCTCCGCGCTGAGGGACACCCACTCGATCATGCTGTCAGTTCCTTCCGCTCCACCGGCTCAAACCCCGGAGGGGGATTGTCCTACGCGGTCGAGCAGTACGGTGACCCCGCCGTCATCCCGCGCCGGGCGCACCGGGTTCCGATGGCGGCGACCACGGCCTCGGGAGGCCGTGGTCGCCCCGTGGGGCAGTGCGCTCAGGGTGCGTCGACGAGGGTTCGGCCGTCAGTGGGTACGAGCGCGGCGACGGCACTCGCATAGGCGGACTGGACGCGGGACCTCTCGGTCGCGTCGGGTACGGCGTTCGTGCACGCCGTACCGGCGCTCGAACCCGACATCAGTTGTGAGCAGGGGCCGGGTTTGGTGTCCGGCAGGCCGAGGCTGTGGCCCAGTTCGTGGGCGGCGATCCGGGTCTTGTCGTACCCCTGGCTCACGGCCTGGCTGCCGAGTTCGACGCGGACCTGCCGGCCCGGACGAACGGGGCCGAGGGTGGCCTGCGGCCAGCCCGTGGTGGCGACGATCACGATTTCGGCGCCGGCGCCTGGTGCCGCTTCCACCAGCCTGACGTTGCTCACGTTCGCGTTCCATGAGGCGACTCCGGCCGCGATCGCCGACTCCCAGCCTGCGGCGCGGCTGTCGTCGTAGCGAAGGGTCACCACCGCCGCCTGGGCGGTGGGCGGTTCACTCGCGGGGGCGGCGGTCGCGGCGCTCGCCAGGGCGAGGGTGAGCGCGGCGGCGGATGTGCCTGCCTTGAGCCATGTGCCGAGGGGCATTGCTGCTCCTTCATCCGTGGGGGGATTTCCGGCCCCGGCGGGGCCGGGTATGCGAAGGGGCGCCGCAGGTCGTCCGGTCGGGCCGGACACACCGTCGAGCGCCCCTCCGAGGCCTTGTGATGGTATGCCCTTGACACGCTTTCGGTCATGTACCTGCCATGGACAGTTTCCGCCAAAACCCGCTTCCTCGAAGCACATTGAGCATCTGCGCGGGGTGTCTCTGAGTACGTGCGCTCAGGAGGCGGCGGCCCTTCGGCGGCGAGAGTGGAGGCACACCGAACGACAGGAGAGACACGATGATCACGCCCCGCACCAACACCCGCACCGCATCCGGTCCGTGGCCCGGAAAGGCCCGCATCGCCGCCGTGCTGGCGAGCGCGGTCGCAGCTCTGACGCTCACCGGATGCGCGGGCTGGGAGTACCGGGAGAACATCTGCAGCAGCGGCGAGTACCCCGTCCTGGCCGTGGGCTCGACCGGCTCCGCCTGTGTCCCGGACACGGAGGAACCCTCCGCGGGATACGCCAGATACCCCAAGGGGAAGGTGCCGCAGGAGGTCGGCGACAAGTGGGACGTGTACTGGCAGACCCACACCCTCGACGAGGACGGCAAGACAGTTGACGTCCCGTAGGCACGCTGCCCCTCTTATTCGGACGCCACGGCGCCTGCCGTGGCGAGGGGCTCCTGGCCAGGCTGCCGCCGTGCGCCGACGCGGGCGAGCGTGAGCGTGGCGGTCAGGACCAGTACGACAACCGCGACTCCCGAGAGCAGGAAGGCCTTCTCCACTCCGGCGAGGGTGATGGCCGTCGAGGCCACGAACGGGGAGATCGACAGGGCTCCCGCCACCCCGGCCTCCCACAGTCCGAGCGCCTTCGCCAGATGCCGGCTCGGTATGCGCTGCTGCACCAGTGCGATCAGGGGGATGTCCGTGAGGGCCGAGGCCAGCCCCGTGGCGGTCAGGAGAAGTGCGGCCACGGTCGTGGAGGTGACCGCTCCCAGCGGTGCACGGAAGATGCCGAGCAGGGCCCACGCCAGCACCGCGGCCAGTGCCAGTCTGCGGATGCGCAGGCCCGCAAGGAGCAGGGCGCCCACCACTTCGGCGACCCCGGCGACACCGAGGAGAAGGCCGTACTGACCGCCTTGTCCCACGACGGCGACCAGTCCGACGGTCAGGAAACCGTTGGTCAGGGCGAGGGCGAGCACGAAGGTCACGATGACCACGAGGACGTCGGGAGCAGCCCGTACGGCCCTCAGTCCGGCGCCGAGATCGGACCACAGTCCCGTCCGAGCAGCGGTCGGGGCGGGGCGGGTCACGCGGATGGCGGCCACGGCGGCCGCCGAGCCAAGGAAGGTCAGGCCGTTGACGACCAGCGCCGCCTGCAGCGAACCGAGGGCCAGCAGCGGCGCGAGCACGAGTGGGCCGACGAAGAAGGCGGCCCGGAAGGCGACTTGGAGGAGTCCGTTGGCCTGCTGGAGGCGGTCGTCCGGCACGATCTGCGTGACGATGGCGTTGCGGGCCGGGGCGAACGGGGCGCCGATCAGCGCGAGCAGTGCCGTGGTCGCCACGAGCAGGGGCAGGTTCAGCAGGCCGAGGGCGAGCAGGACCGATGCGACGGCCACCACGGCGACCCGCGCCAGGTCGGTGACGATCATCAGCTTCCGGCGGTCGCGGCGGTCGGCGTACGACGCGACGACGAAGGTGGCCACGAACGCGGGCGCGAACGCGGAGACGCTCACCACGGCGACGGCCGTGGGGTCCTTCGTCAGTGACCAAGCCAGCCAGGCGGTCGCGGCGGTGTACAGGCCGTCGCCGAAGCGCGAGATGCCCTGGCCGGCGAAGAGAAGCAGGAAGTTGCGGTCCTTCAGCAGTGACATGCGGCCACTGTCGGGGCCGGACGGGGCCTGATCCACTTATTAGGCAGATGGCTAATCAGTCGGTCTCCGTCACCTCGCCGTCGCCATGCAGGAAGCTCTCCAGGCTGGGTGTCAGGCCCGCCACCTGCGTGGGCGCCAGCCGGTACAGGACGTAATAGCCCTCACGGCGGCGCTCCAGCAGGCCCGCCTCCGCCAGCACCCGCAAGTGCTTGGACAGGGCGGCCTCGCTGACGCCGACGAGCGGGGCCAACTCCTGGGTGCTGCGCGGGCGTTCGGCGAGCAGGCGCAGGGCGCGCAGCCGGGTGTCGTCGGCGAGCGCGCGGAGTGTGCCGACGAGTTGCGCGGGAGGAATCCTCGGGCGGGCCTCCCGGACGATCGAGGAGACGGGGAAGACGAGCCCGAGGGGCCACGGGCCGTCGCAGTTGACGCGTACGTGCGGCCACACGTACGCGCTGGGGGCGAGCAGGAGGGTGTCGTCCGGGCCGATGGCGACCTCGTGGTCGTGCGGTCGCTCCAGCCAGAAGCGTTCGGCCCGCGGATCGCTGCGCACCTCCGGCCACAGGCCGCGCAGCATGCCGTACAGGCCGCGCTGCTCGATCTGGTGGCCGGCCTCGCTGACGCCGGCGGCGAGTTCGGGTTCGAGCCGTGCCCATTCCTCCTCGAACGCCTCCCGCCAGTAGCGCTCCAGCATGTTCAGGAACCGTTCGAGCAGTGCGCGCGGGTCGTCGAGGAGCATCGGGGCCATGGCTTCGTCGCTTTCCGCCGCGAGGCGCTCCCGCAACCGGCGGCGTACGTCCGGTTCGTCGAGCACGCGCGGGTCCCGGCCCTCGCTGCCGCCCGGCCAGGGCGAGAGCAGCGGGACGGCGAACTCCAGCCGGACCAGCTCCGGATCGGCCGTACGCAAGGCGGCCAGCTCGTCCGCGAAGCTCGCCAGGCCACCGGTCGGCTGCGGGAAGAGGAACTCGGGGAAGTACGAGCGCACCGCGTAGGAGAACGCCTCGATCTCCCGCTTCAGCGCCGGGGACAGCTTGCGCATCGCCCGCACCCAGCCGTGCTGGACGGGATGGTGCTTGGGCTCCACCAGCACATGGAGACTCAGTACGGCTTCCATCGTCGGCGAGTAGGCGAACCCCACCCGCTCCGCACCGCCGGCAGGGACCCGGAACACGATCGTCATGACTCGTCATCCTTGCCGCCCGGCGCCCGCGACGGGAGCCGCGCCGCGCCGCCGGACGGCCCGGCGGCGCGTGCGCTTCGGCGTGCGTCAGGGCGACGGGGTGCCGTACTGCAGGCCACGGCCGTTGGTGCCGACATACACCCGGCCATAGGTGTCGGGGTCGCCGGTGATGACGCCGACGCTGCCGATGGCGCCCCACTGGTGGGCCTTGTCGTTGACGCGGACCCAGGTGGCGCCCTTGTCGGTGGAGCGGAAGACGCCGGTGACGTTCTTGACCGTGCCGATCAGGTAGAGGGCCGGGTAGCCGGTGCCCGGCCTGGCCTTGCCGAAGCCGAGGGCGGAGGCGCGCTGCACGGAGTTCAGGGTGGTGAAGGTGCGGCCGCCGTCGGAGGAGTGCAGCAGGCCCTTGTCGCTGCCGGCGATCCACAGGTCTCCGGCGCGGCCGGGGACGGCCACGAGCTTGCCGGAGGGCAGGTTGCCGGCCCGCGCGGTGAAGCTCGCGCCGCCGTCGGTGCTGGCGTAGAGCGTGCCGCCGGACAGCGAGTAGAAGGTCTTCGCCGAGGAACGGTCGGCGACCACCACGGCGTCGGTGCCCAGACCGCCGGCCCGCGACCAGCTCGCCCCCTTGTCGGTCGAGCGGTACGGGGCCTGGCCTGCCTCGGTCCACACGACGGCGGAGCCGTCCGCGGCGAGTGCGATGTGGCCGCTGGCGGCGCCGGCCACCGGCTCCGCCTTGAAGCCGTGCCAGGTGCGGCCGCCGTCGGTGGAGTAGGCGCCGTCCTGTTCGCCGCCGGTGCCGACGCGGACCATCATCGACGGCTTGGACTGGGCGAAGTCGATGTCGGTGCTGTTGCTCATCAGCGGATTCTTCAGCCGCCCGGCGGGGACCTTGTTCAGGTCGTCGTGCCGGAAGCCGCCCTGGTCACCCATGGCGGTGATGACGGTGGCGCCGCCCGGAGGGGCGATCGCGTCCATCAGCGCGGTCTCCTCAAGGCCGCGGGCGCCCATGCTCCAGTGGCTGGTGCCACCGCTGTCGGAGGCATTGGCGTCCTTGCTGCGCAGGATGCCGTTGCCGGTGCCGTACAGCACATGCCCGGAGTCGAAGGGATCGATGGCCAGGGCGGTCATCCAGTGTCCCGTGTGCGTACCGACGTACGGGGCACCGGAGGCGTTCCGCACCGATTGTCGGCCAGGGCCTTCCAGGTCGCGCCGCCGTCGGTGGTGCGGTAGATCTCGTCCTCCGGCCACCAGCGGTCCAGGGTGGTGACCATCACCGTGGACGGCTTGCGCGGGTCGACGGCCAGACCGGAGAACCCGTAACCGCCCTGCGAAGGCGAGATGTTCTTCCACGCCCCGCGATCCGGCGTGTACTTCCACACCGAACCCCCCGTCACGCCGTTGGGCCCGAGGGCGTTGGTGTACGTCACGTACAGCGAACCGTCACCGGAAACCACGCCGTGCTGCGGCAGCTCGCCCGTGGGCTGCCCGGGAACCGCCTGCCAGGTGGCGCCGGCGTCGGTGGAGCGGTACAGGGAGGTGGACTTGTCACCGACCCCGACGTAGACCGTCTTGCTTCCGGCCGGGCCGTACGTCACGAAGGCGATGCCGCCTCCGCTGCCCGCTCCGTCCTTGACGGGGAAGGAGGGGACCTGACGCCATGTCACGCCGTAGTCGCTGCTGCGCCACAGGCCGTTCTTGCGGGTGCCCAGCAGCAGCGTGCGGTGGTCCGACGGATCGACCACGAGCCGTTCGCCGGCCCCGCGGCCGTCCTCGTTGCCGCCCACCTTGAAGGGCAGATCGGTGCGCTTGAAGGTGCGGCCACGGTCGGTGGAGCGCAGGATCGCGCCGTTGCCGGCCCAGTCGTTGGTGTAGGTGCCCGCCCCGAGGTAGAGCCGCTTGGGGTCGACGGGGTCGGTGGCCACCGAGTCGATGCCCAGCAGGTTCCAGTCCTGCTCGCCCACCCAGTCGGTCAACGGCATCCACTGTCGTGCCCCGTTGTCCCAGCGGTAGGCGCCGCCCATGTCGGTGCGCGCGTACAGCAGGCCCTTCTCCTTCGGGTTGAACACCAGCCCGGTGACGTAACCCCCGCCCACGACTTGGGCGTTCTTCCACACGTACGACGCGCTCGCGGCCGCCCCGGACACGCCGCTGCCGGCCACCTTCACCAGCTTCCACCGCTGCCCGGCGCCACCCGTGCCCGGAGCCTGGACCACCGCCGCGCCCGCGGCCGTCGAGCCGCCCGCGACGCTCAGAACCTGGGCGCTCCTGCGGGAGGTGAGCGTCACCGATCCCAAGCCGCCCGCCTCGTCGATCCGCCACTCCTGCGAGGTGGCCGAACTGTCGGTCTGCTGCTCGGCGGTGGCCGACCTCGCCGTCGAATTCCCGGTGATGCCCAGTACCTTGCCGCTGTTGCGGTTCACCAGCTCGTAGTAGCCGCCCCCGGCGGGCTTCAGCCGCCACTGCTGGTTGGCGGTGTTCTGGTCCGTCCACTGCTGGATCCGGGTGCCGTCGGCCGTGGAGTACCCGTCGACGTCCAGCACCTTGCCGCTGCCACCGACTCCAGCCGGTAGTAGGCGTCGCCCGCCACGGTCGCCGCCTGCGAGTCCTCCTGCGCGAACAGCAGATACGGCACCAGGATGGCCGGCACGCCCAGCACCAGGCCGGTCGCGGTCCACCGCCGACGGTGCCGTCCGCCGTTCGTGGGGTTTCTCATGGGGGGTGTTCTCCTTGCAGCCGTTCATCAGTGGAAGCGGGGATTCGATCGCCGTGATGACCGAACCCGCTTCCTGGTTGCCGCGGGAACCGCCCAGGTTGCCGTGCGATCCAGAATTTCTTCAGGCGAACCCGGCCGCCCAACATCCCATGTCTGACGCGACGCCAGGCGCCGACCGGCCAAACTTCCGTACGCAGCCGGTGTTTTGTGTCGCGACTCTAGACACGGGCAACGTTCATGCCTGTTAATCCATCCCACGTGTTTGTCCATCTCACGTGTCGATGCGGCGGAACGACGAGACCAGCTGCCGACTGAGCCTCTTGCGCTCAGTTCTCGTCCGCCCAGCCCTTCGACCATTGTTCGAAAGCTCGAACAACAAGGAACGTCACAGCACGCCTGTCCAGCAGCCCCGGACGGGGCCGAGGGAACCGCTCACTCAAGGAACGAGGTCCCCCATGCACAGACGTACGTTCAGCCGCAGGCACCTGCCCGTGATGATCACGGCCCTGGTCACCTCGGCGGCGGCACTCGTCGCCAACCCCGCTCAGGCGGCCTCCAGCGGCGCCTTGCGCGGCACCGGCTCCGGCCGGTGTCTCGATGTGCCGAACGCCGCCCAGACCGACGGCACCAACCTGCAGATCTGGGACTGCCACGGCGGGACCAATCAGCAGTGGACCCTCACCGACAACAACCAGCTGACCGTGTACGGCAACAAGTGCCTGGACGTTCCGGGCCACGCCACCACGGCCGGTACCCGGCCGGTGATCTGGTCCTGCAACGGCGGCACCAACCAGCAGTGGCGGGTCAACTCCGACGGCACCGTCGTCGCCGTGGAATCCGGACTGTGCCTGGACGTCTCGGGCGGCGCCACCGCCAACGGCACGGCGGTACAGCTCTGGAACTGCAGCGGCGGCAGCAATCAGAAGTGGACCGGACTGGGCTCGTCCAACTCGTGTGCTCTGCCGTCGACGTACCGGTGGAGCTCGACCGGCGCGCTGGCGCAGCCGGCGAACGGCTGGGTCTCGCTCAAGGACTTCACCAACGTGACGTACAACGGCAAGCACCTGGTCTACGGCTCGACCGTCAACCAGTCCGGGTCATACGGCTCGATGGGCTTCGCTCCCTTCACGAACTGGTCCGACATGGCGTCGGCCGGCCAGACGGGGATGAACCAGGGCACGGTGGCGCCCACCCTGCTCTACTTCGCGCCCAAGAACATCTGGGTGCTGGCGTCCCAGTGGGGTCAGTGGCCCTTCTTCTACCGCACCTCCACCGACCCCACCAACCCCAACAGCTGGTCCGCACCGCAGGCGCTGTTCACCGGCAGCCTCCCGGGCGGCGCCGCCCCGATCGACCAGACGCTGATCGCCGACGACCAGAACATGTACCTGTTCTTCGCCGGTGACAACGGCAGCATCTACCGGGCGAGCATGCCGATCGGGAACTTCCCGAGCAGCTTCGGCTCGTCGTACACGACGGTCATGAGCGACACGGTCAAGAACCTCTTCGAGGCGCCCGAGGTCTACAAGGTCCAGGGCCAGAACCAGTACCTCATGATCGTCGAGGCCCGGGGCGCCAGTGAGCAGCGCTTCTTCCGCTCGTTCACGGCCACCAGCCTGAGCGGTTCATGGACCCCGCAGGCCGCCACCGAGTCCAATCCCTTCGCCGGCAAGGCCAACAGCGGCGCCACCTGGACCAACGACATCAGCCACGGCGACCTGGTCCGCAACAACCCCGACCAGACCAAGACCATCGACCCCTGCAACCTGCAACTCCTCTACCAGGGGCTGTCCCCCAACACCCCGCCGGGCACCGATTACAACCTGCTGCCGTGGCGGCCGGGCCTGCTCACCTTGCAGCGCTGACCCACGGGCACGGCACCAGCTTCTGGTGCCGTGCCCGCCAACCCGCTGATTCAGTCATCACTCGCACAGAGGACGCCCGCATGAGAAAGCCCTGGATCCTGCCCGTGCTCACCCTTGTCGCCACCACGCTCGGGGTGACGGCGACGGGTGCTGCCCCTGCCACCGCCGCCCCCAACACCCCTTTACGGGTCATGCCGTTGGGCGACTCGATCACCTGGGGGGTGGGCAGCAGCACGGGTAACGGCTACCGAGGTCCGCTGTGGAACCAGCTCTCCGGGGACGGCCACCCGCTGGACTTCGTCGGCACGGTGCGGAACGGCTCGATGTCCGACCCCGACAACGAAGGCCACTCCGGATACCGCACCGACCAGATCGCCGCCCTCGCCGACGCCTCGCTGACCCGCTACCGGCCCAACGTCGTGACACTGCACATCGGCACCAACGACCTCCAAGGGGCCTCCGAGGTCGACAGCGCGATCGCCCGGCTGAGGTCGCTGGTCAACCAGATCACCGCCGATGTCCCCGACGCGACCGTCCTCGTCGCCTCCCTGGTCGTGTCCACCAGCAGCTCGGAGGAGCAGTGGCGGGGCACGTACAACCAGGCCACCCGCCAGATCGTCAGTGACGCGCAGGCCGCGGGCAAACACGTCGCCTTCGTCGACATGAGCGGCCTGACCACGGCCGACCTGGCCGACCCGCTGCATCCCAACGACGCCGGCTACCAGAAGATGGCCGACGCCTTCCACCGCGGTATCCAGGCCGCGGACAGCGCCGGATGGCTCAAGAACCCCGCACCCGCGCCCGCGCGCGTGCAGTCCGGCATCGCCGGCAAGTGCATGGACGTCAACGGTGCCGGCACCGCCGACGGGACCGCCGTCCAGACCTGGAGCTGCGCCGACAGCGCCAACCAGTACTGGTCCGCCTACACCGACGGCACCCTGCGCTCCATGGGCAAGTGTCTCGACGCCGCCGGCGGGGCCACGGCCAATGGCACCAAGGTGCAGATCTGGTCCTGCCACGGCGGTGCCAACCAGGTCTGGCAGCCTTACAACGGCGGCTACCGCAACCCCGCCTCCGGTCGCTGCCTCGACGTTCCGGGCTCCTCGACGACAGACGGCACACAGCTCGTGCTGTGGGACTGCAACGGCGGTGCCAACCAGAAGTGGACCACGCTGGCCGCCGGATGAACCATCCTCCCGGGGCTTGAGCCCTCCTCAGGCCCCGGGAGCGGCGACGCCGGTGACGGCCGGCTGTCCCGAGCTCAGGTGCACCCTCAGCCACTGCTCGGTGTTGCTCACATGCATCAGTGCCGCGGCCTGGCTGAGGGTGGCATCGCGCGTGGACAGGGCGTTGAAGATCGCCTCGTGCTCCGCGAGCGTGCGGCCCGCGGCCCTGTCGTCGACCAGACCGCGCCAGATGCGGGCTCGCAGGGTGCGGCCGGAGATCCCTTCGAGGAGGGTGAGGAGGCTTTCGTTGCCGGTGGCCGAGACCACGGCCCGGTGGAAGGCGGCGTCGTGGACGTTGAGCTGTTCGACGTCGTCACGGGCCTCGCGCATGGCGTCCAGGTGCTGCTTCACCTCGGCCAGCTGGTCATCGGAGATCCGGGTGGCGGCAAGCGCCGTGGCGACCGGTTCGAGGAGCCGTCGTACCTCCATGAGGTCCTGGAGGGCGGCCGAGTCGCCCTGCAACAGCTCCACCGCACCACCGAGCCCCTCCAACAGCAGGCTCGGCTGGAGGCTGGTGACATACGTGCCGTCGCCTCTCCGGACTTCCAGGACGCGCGCGACGGCGAGCGCCTTGACCGCTTCCCGGGCGAGATTGCGCGACAGACCCAGCTGAGCCGCCAGGTCCGGCTCCGGCGGCAGCTTCGAACCCGGCGGCAGGGCACCGGTCCGGATCAGCTCACGGATCTGCTCGATGGCCTTGTCCGTCAGAGACATCCCGCATCCCTCCCCCCAGCGTGCCCCGCGAGCACGTCCGACCTGATCAGCCCCTGGGCACGGAGATCTTTCCAGAGACCATCAGGGACGCGCTGATCCTTGAGTTCCACGTTCCGTACGACCTGTTCCGAGGTCCGCATGCCGAGGGTGACGTTGATGATACTGGGGTGGGTGTACGGGAAGGCGATCGCGGCGGCGGGGAGGGTGGTGCCGTACGCCTCGCAGACGTCGGCGATGGCCCGGGCCCGGGCGATGAGTTCCGGTGGGGCGTCCTGGTAGTCGTATTTCATGCCTTCGGCGGGCCGGTCGCGGGAGAGCAGTCCGGAGTTGAACACGCCGACGGCCACCACGCTCTTGCCGAGTTCCCGTGCGGCGGGCAGGACGTCGTCCAGAGCGGACTGGTCCAGGAGGGTGTAGCGGCCGGCGAGCATGACGATGTCGGCGGCGGTCTCGCGCAGGAAGCGGGCGAGCATGGCGGACTGGTTCATGCCGGCGCCGATCGCGCCGATCACGCCCTGGTCGCGTAGTTCCGCGAGGGCGGGCATGGCCTCTTCGGCGGCCTGCCGCCAGTGCTCGTCGGGGTCATGGAGGTAGACGACGTCGATGCGGTCCAGGCCGGTGCGCTCCAGCGTCTCCTCCAGGGAGCGCAGCACGCCGTCGCGGGAGAAGTCCCATTGGCGGCGCAGGTCGTCGCGGACGACGAAGCCTTCGGTGTCGACGCCGTTCGGGTGTTCGTTGGGGACGAGGAGGCGGCCCACCTTGGACGAGACGACGTACTCGGCGCGGGGCCGGTCGCGCAGGGCGGCGCCGAGCCGGCGTTCGGAGAGGCCGAGGCCGTAGTGGGGTGCGGTGTCGAAGTAGCGGATACCGGCGTCCCACGCCGCGTCGACGGCGGCCGTGGCGTCGTCGACCGGGGTGACGCGGTAGAGGTTGCCGATCACGGACGCGCCGAAGCCGAGCTCGGTGAGGGAAACGGACGTGTGGTGGATCTTCCGCTGCTGCAAGACGTGCTCCTGGGGATACGGGCGACGGGGCGCCGGTCAGCGTCTGACGTGGGCCGAGCCGCCCGCGATCAGTGCCTCGACCTCGGTGAGGGTGGCCATGGAGACATCGCCGGGGGTGGTCATGACGAGGGCGCCGTGGGCGGTGCCGTAGGCCAGGGCCCGGTCCAGGGGGTGACCGGTGAGCAGGCCGTGGATGAGTCCGGCGGCGAAGGCGTCGCCGGAGCCGATGCGGTCCAGGACGTGCAGGCCGGGCATGTGGGGTCCGGTGACATGGCCGGTTTCGGCGGACCAGGCCGCCGAGGTCCAGTCGTTGACGCCCGCCGAGGGCACCTCGCGCAGGGTGGTCGCCAGCACCTGGGCGCCGGGCAGCAGGTCGGCCACCGCGGCGAGGGCGTCCGGCACCTCGTCGGCCGAGAACCGCAGGGCGCCCGGATGTTCGCCCGCCAGACCGAGGGCGCCCACCACGACATCGGCGTGCCGGGCGAGCCGCAGGTCGACCTCGCGGGCCCGCTCCGGTCCGCCGCGGTCGGCCCACAGGCTCGCGCGGTAGTTGGGGTCGTAGGACACGGTGACGCCGTGGCGGCGGGCGGCCGCCATCGCCTCGTCGGCCACGTCGACGGTGGTGTCGGACAGGCCGGCGAAGATGCCGCCGGTGTGGAACCAGCGCACCCCGGCCGCGAAGACGCTGTCCCAGTCCACGTCCCCTTTGCGCAGCTGGGAGACGGCGGTGTGGGCGCGGTCGCTGACGCCGAGGGCGCCGCGGATGCCGTAGCCGCGTTCGACGAAGTTCAGGCCGTTGCGGGCGGTGCGGCCGATGCCGTCGTCGGGTACCCAGCGGATGAGCGAGGTGTCGACGCCGCCCTGGAGGATCAGGTCCTCCACGAGCCGTCCGACCGCATTGTCGGCGAGGGCGGTGACCACCGTGGTGCGCAGACCGAAGCAGCGGCGCAGCCCGCGGACGACGTTGTACTCGCCACCGCCCTCCCACACCTGGAAGGTGCGGGCGGTACGGATGCGCCCCTCGCCCGGGTCGAAGCGCAGCATCACCTCACCGAGCGCCACCACGTCGATCATGTCCTGCTCCTGTCCACCGCGTCGGCGGTCAGCCGGCGGATCTCCTCGTAGTCACCCCGGCCCAGGTGGTCGGCGGTGGCCATCCAGCTGCCGCCGACAGCGAGGACCGCGGGCTCGGCCAGGTAGCCGGACAGCTGGTCGGCAGCGATCCCGCCGGTCGGCACGAACCGCGTCCCGGGGAAGGGGGCCGCGAGCGCACGCAGGGTACGCACCCCGCCGAGCGACTCGGCGGGGAAGAGCTTGACGGTGTCCAGGCCCGCCTTGAGCGCGCGCATCAACTCGGTGGCGGTGGCGACGCCGGGCACGACGGGCACCCCGAGCTCACGGCACTTGGCGACGACCTCCTCGTCGAACCCGGGCGAGACCACGAAGCGGGCCCCGGCCGCCACGGCCCGCTCCGCCTGCCCGGCAGTGAGGACCGTGCCGGCGCCGACGGCGAGGCCACCGTGGTCGGCCATCTCTTTGAGCACCTGCTCGGCGTCCGGGGTGCGGAAGGTGACCTCGGCGCACCGCGCGCCACCCGCCGCGAGCGCGTCGGCCAGCCGGCCCGCGCTCGCGGCGGACGGCACCGTGAGGACCGGCACCACACGGGCACCGTCGAGCACGGAGGCCAGGTCGCTCTCACTCACCGGCCGAGCCATCCGCCGTCGACGGGCAGGGTGACGCCGTGGACGTAGGCGGCCGCGTCGGAGGCGAGGAAGACGGTGGCGCCGGCGAGGTCGTCGGCGCTGCCCCAACGGCCGGCCGGGATGCGGTCCAGGATGGCCTTGCTGCGGACCGGGTCGTCCTGGAGGGCCTGGGTGTTGTCGGTGGCGATGTAGCCCGGCGCGATCGCGTTGACGTTCACCCCGTGCGGCGCCCACTCGTTGGCCAGCGCCTTGGTCAGACCGGCGACGCCATGCTTGGCGGCGGTATAACCGGGCACGGTGATGCCGCCCTGGAAGCTGAGCAACGAGGCCGTGAAGATGACCTTGCCCGCGCCGCGGGCCACCATGGTTGCGCCGACGGCCCGGGTCAGCGCGAACTGCGCACTCAGATTGACCTGGAGCACCAACTCCCAGTCCGCGTCGGTGTGTTCGGCGGCCGGGGCGCGGCGGATCGTGCCCGCGTTGTTGACCAGGATGTCCACCGCACGCTCCCGCCCGGCCAGGTCGGCGCCCAGCGCCCGCACCGCCTGCGGGTCGGCGAAGTCGGTACGGATCGCCTCGAAGGTGCGCCCGGCGGCGGTGACGTCCTTCTCCACCGCGCTGCCGGACTCCTCCAGCGAGGCGCTCACCCCGATGACGTCCGCACCGGCCTCGGCCAGTGCGCGGGCCATGGCCCGGCCGATGCCGCGCCGGGCGCCGGTGACGACGGCGAGCTTCCCGGTCAGGTCGAAGGCGGTCATACGGCGGCCTCCTGGGCCTCGTCGGTGCAGTCCACCAGGATCTTCATCACGTCGCCGCCGCCCTCCAGCGCCTCGAACGCGGCCGGTGCCTGGGCGAGCGGGACGACCTTGCTGATCAGCCGCTCGGCCGGGATCGTGCCGTCGGCGACCAGGGCGACCGCCTTCTCGAAGTCGGAGCGGTCGTACAACCGGGCGCCGACGAGGGTGAGTTCACGCCAGAAGAAGCGGTGCAGATTCACCTCACGCGGCCGCGGATGAATGGCGACCAGGCACAACCGCCCGCGCACCCCCAGCACATCCACGGCGGTGTCCACGCCGCCCGCGGCGCCGGACACCTCGAACGCGACGTCCGCCCCCGCGTCCCCGGTCCACTGCCGGACCAGCTCGGCCACGTCCTCGGCGGCCGGGTCCCACACGGTCAGCCCCAACTCCTCGGCCAGCAGACGCCGGTGGGCGCTCAGCTCCACCACCCGGACGTCCGCCCCGGCCGCCCGGGCGACCAGCGCGATCAGGACGCCAACCGGACCGCCGCCGACCACCACGACCTTCTCGCCCGCGGCGACCTGCGCCCGCCCCACGTCATGCACGGCCACCGCCGTGGGCTCCACCAACGCGGCCCGGTCCAGAGGCAGCGACTCGGGCAGCCGTATGAGAGTGGCGGCCGGCACCGTCCAACGCTGCTGCATCGCACCCGGCGAGTCGATCCCGATGAAGTCCAGGTGCTGGCAGATGTGCTGATGACCGGCGCGGCAGGCCGGGCAGGTGTCGTCCCAGCGCAACGGCATCACCGTCACCGCGTCCCCGGGCGCCCAGCCCTCCACCCCGTCACCCACCCGCACGATCCGGCCGGACATCTCATGCCCCAACACGGCCGGCGTGGTCACCCGGGCGTCCATGTCGCCGTGGAAGATGTGCAGGTCGGTGCCACAGATACCGACAAAGGCAGGAGCCAGCTCCACCTCGCCGGGGCCCGGTGGCGTGCTGGGGGCGGGAGCCGTGTCCAGGGTGCGGGCGGCTGTGTAACGAACGGCGAGAGTCATCGTGTGGTCAGGGTCCCTTCAGCGCGGACGCCGATGGTCAGCAGCAGGTTGGCGTAGGTGCGGGTGTCGGCGGTGACGATGGCCAGCGCCAGGTCGGGCGAGCGGGCGGCGTCGTAGAACTCGTAGCGCCCGAGCGTGTCGACCCGTACGGGCGCCAGCCTCTTGCGGTACTCGGCGATGGCCGGCGGCTCCGGCTCACCCTCGGGCGGCACCATCACCTGAGCGGCCTCGACAGGCAGGGCGCGCAGGAGGACGTCGAGGATGGTGGTGACGTCCAGCAGGCCGGGGGCGAGGTTGAGGTGGACGGTCCTGGCGCGCTCGCCGGTGGCGGTGCTCGCCGGGTAGTGACCGTCGGCGAGCAGGACCCGGGCGCCGTGGCCGGCCCCGGCCAGGGCTTCGAGGATGCCGGGGTGGAGCAGTTCCGTCAGAAGCACTAGGTCCCCTCCTTCGTGGGGGTGGGGGTCAGGCGGTAGAAGGTGGTGGCGGTGCCTGCCAGGACCGCTTGGGTCTCGGTGGCGGAACAGTCGGTGAGGAGTTCGTCGACGGCGGCGGCCCAGGCGTTCCAGCCGCCCGCGAGGTTCGCCACCGGCCAGTCGGAGCCGAACATCAGCCGGTCGGGACCGAAGGCGGAGAGCAGCACGTCCCACACCGGGCGGATGTCGTCGACCGTCCACTTCTCGTGGTCGGCCTCGGTGATCAGACCCGAGACCTTGCAGCGGACCTGGGGATGCCGGGCCAGCGTCCGCAACTGGTGTTCCCAGTCGGCGAGTTCACCCCGCGCGATGGGGGGCTTGCCCGCGTGGTCCAGGACCAGCGGCAGCTCGGGAAGCCGCTCCGCGAGGCGGATCGCCTGCGGGAGCTGGTGGGGGCCGATCAGCACGTCGTATCCGAGGCCGCGCTCCCCGACCGCCCGCAACCCGCGCTCGACGTCGGGCCGTTGGAGCCAGTCCGGGTCCGACTCGCCCTGCACGACGTGCCGTACGGCCCGCAGGTAGCCGCCCGCACTCCCGGTGCGCAGGTCGTCGAGCGCGTCACCGATCGCCGGGGACGTCAGGTCCGCCCAGCCCACGACGGCGCCGATCAGCGGATCGCTGTCGGCCAGCGCGAGCAGGTCGCGGGTCTCGGGCACGGAGGCGATGCACTGGACGACCACCGTGCCGGCCAGTCGCCGTCCGGCGATCGGCCGGGTCGCGGCCGATCGCAGGGCGTGCGCACTGAAGGTGCGGCGGATCGGTTCGTGGGCAGGCTCCTCCAGCCAGGGCTGTGGGCGCACCTCCAGGTCCCAGACGTGGTGGTGGGCGTCGACGAGGGCCGGTGCGTCAGGCACGGGCGGTCCAGACGGGGCCGCCCGGGTAGGCGTACTCCTTGAGCGAGGCGGCGTGCATCTGCGCGCTCAGTCCGGGCAGCGTCGGCGCGAGGTAGTGCCCGTTGACGATGCGGACCGGGTCGACGAAGTGCTCGTGCAGGTGGTCGACGTACTCGATGACGCGGTCCTCGGTGGTGCCGGAGACGGCGACGTAGTCGAACATCGACAGGTGCTGGACCATCTCGCACAGGCCGACCCCGCCGGCGTGCGGGCAGACCGGGACGCCGAACTTCGCGGCGAGCAGCAGGATCGCGATGTTCTCGTTGACGCCGCCCACGCGCGCGGAGTCGATCTGGACGATGTCGACGGCTTCGGCCTGCAACAGCTGCTTGAAGACGACCCGGTTGGCGATGTGCTCGCCGGTGGCGACCTTGATCGGCGTCACGGCCTTGCGCACGGCGGCGTGGCCGAGGATGTCGTCGGGTGAGGTGGGCTCCTCGATCCAGTACGGCTGGTAGGGGGCCAGGGCGCTCATCCAGTCGATGGCGGGCTGGACGTCCCACCGCTGGTTGGCGTCCACCGCGATGCGGATGCCGTCGCCGACCGTCGCGCGGGCGGTGCGCATGCGCCGTACGTCGTCCTCCAGGTCCGCGCCGACCTTCAGCTTGATCTGGGTGAAGCCGTCGGCGACGGCCTCGCGGGCCAGGCGGGCGAGCTTCTCGTCGGAGTAGCCGAGCCAGCCGGGGGTGGTGGTGTAGGCCGGGTAGCCGCGCTCCAGCAGCCGCGCGGTCCTCTCCTCGCGGCCGGGCTCGGCGCGGCGCAGGATCTCCAGGGCCTCTTCGGGGGTGAGGGCGTCGGACAGCCAGCGGAAGTCGACCTGGGCGACGAGTTCTTCGGGAGACATCTCGGCGAGGAAGCGCCACACGGGCTTGCCGGCCCGCTTGGCGGCGAGGTCCCAGGCGGCGTTGACGACGGCGCCGGTCGCCATGTGGATGGCGCCCTTCTCCGGGCCGAGCCAGCGCAGTTGGGGGTCGTGGACAAGGGAGTTGGAGAACGCGCCGAGGTCGGCGCAGACCGCGTCGACCGACAGGCCCACCACGTGCGGGGCGAGGGCGGCGATGGCGGCGGCTTGGACATCGTTGCCGCGGCCGGTGGTGAACGCCAGGGCGTGGCCCTCCAGTCCGTCGCCGGCGTCGGTGCGCAGGACCACGTAGGCGGCGGAGTAGTCGGGTTCGGGGTTCATCGCGTCCGACCCGTCCAGGTGCTCGGACGTCGGGAACCGTACGTCCAGGACGTCCAGGGCGGTGATGCGGGCAGAGGAAGGAGAGGAGGACAGGGCGGATGACATGGCGGCAACTCCTGGAAGGGCAGGGGCTGGTACGGCCCGTGCGACGAGACGGCGGTACGGCGGAGGTCGGGCGGCCGGCGACGGCCGCCCGGGTCACTCCTGGACTTTGCCGCCGGTGATGCGGGAGATGGCGAGGGCGACGAGGATGATCAGGCCGTTGAGGGCGCCGATCCACTGGGCGGGGACGCCGCCCAGGGTCAGCACGTTCTGGATCATGAAGAGCAGCAGGATGCCGCAGAACGCGCCGAACATGGTGCCTTTGCCGCCGTTGAGGCTGATCCCGCCGATGACGGCGGCGGCGAAGACGGTGAAGATGTAGCCGTTGCCCTGCGCCGAGGCCACCGAGGCCAGGCGGCCGGAGAGCAGCAGTCCGGCGAGGGCGGCGAGCACGCTGCCGGTGACGATGACGATCCACAGCACCCGGTCGGTGCGGATGCCGGCCGCCTTGGCCGCGTCGACGTTGCCGCCGATGGCGTACAGCGAGCGTCCGAAGCTGGTCCAGCCGAGGACCACGATCGCGACGGCGAACAGCGCCAGGCAGATCCAGATCGAGGCGGGCATGCCGAACCACTGGGCGGTGCCGAGGTAGAGCATCGACTCCGGCAGCTGGAAGAAGGTCTGGCCGCCGGAGATGCCGGTGAGGACGCCGCGCAGGACGATCAGCATGCCGAGGGTGACGATGAACCCGTTGAGGCCGAAGCGGATGATGAGCAGGGCGTTGATCACACCGATGACCGCGCCGACGGCGAGGGTGAGGGGAATGGCCCAGGCGCCGGGGAGCAGTCCGAGGCCGTGGGTCGCGCCGGTCGGCACCACCAGCCAGGCCGCGACACCGGGCGCGAGGCCCATGGTGGACTCCAGCGACAGGTCCATCTTCTTGACGATGAGGACCATCGTCTGGGCGAGGACCAGCAGGGCGATCTCGGACATGGTCTGCAGGACGTTGATGAGGTTGTCGGTCTGCAGGAAGACGGGGTTGACGATCTGTCCGACGATCGCGATGACGACGATCGCCGGTACGAGGGCCAGGTCACGCAGCCGGGCCAGGGGTATCCGGCCGCCGAACAGGGCATTGCGCTTGGGCCGCGGGGCGTCCGGGGCTTTGGCGGCGGTGTCCGCGAGGACGGTCTCAGGCATGCAGGTCCACTCCTTCCATCGCGGCCACGAGGTCGTGGTCGTGCCAGCCGCGGGCGATCTCTGAGGTCACTCGGCCCTGGAACATCACCAGGACCCGGTCGCACATGCGCAGGTCGTCGAGTTCGTCGGAGGCGATGAGCACTCCGGTGCCGGTTTCCGCGGTCTCCTCGACCTTGCCGAGGAGGAACTCCTTGGAGCGCACGTCCACGCCCGCGGTCGGGTTGATCAGGACCAGCAGCTTCGGGTCGTCGGCCAGGGCGCGGGCCATGACCACCTTCTGCTGGTTGCCGCCGGACAGGGCGGAGACGGGCAGGTCGGGGCCGGGAGTCTTGATCGCCAGGTTCTCGATCATGGCTGCGGCGAGCCGGTCGCGGCGGCTGCGGCTCAAGAACCCGTTCTGGCCCAGCTTCTTGGGCACCGACAAGGTGGCGTTGTCGGCGATCGACATGTCGGGGACGAAGCCCTGATGGTGCCGGTCCTGCGGAACGAACCCGGCGCCCGCGGCGAGCGCGGCCGGCACGCTGCCGAGCCGGGGCCGGTTCCCGGCGATCTCCACCTCCCCCGCCGTCGGCGCCCGCAGTCCTACGACGGTCTCGGCGACCTCGGTCCGGCCGCTGCCCGCGGCCCCCGCGAGGCCGACGATCTCCCCGGCACCCACCTGGAAGGTGACGCCCTGGTAGGTCTCACCCTCCAGGCCGCTGACGCCGAGGGCCGGCGTGACACCGACGTCCAGTGAACTCGCCCGTTCCTCGCGGCTGTCGGCCGCGGCCTCGCCGGTCATGGCGGCGACGAGTTCGGTACGGGGCAGCTCGGCGACCGGCGCGGTCACGATGTGCCGGGCGTCCCGGAACACGGTCACCATGTCGCAGATCTCGTAGACCTCCTGCAGGTGGTGACTGATGAACAGGAAGGTCACGCCCTGCCGTTGGAGGTCGCGGATGCGGTCGAAGAGCCGGTTGATGGCCGCGCCGTCGAGCTGGGCGGTCGGTTCGTCGAGGATGATGAACCGGGCACCGAAGGACAGGGCCCGGGCGATCTCCACGAACTGCCGCTGCTCCACGCTCAGATCACCGGCCGGGGTCTGCGGATCCACGTCCACCGACCATGTCGACAGCAGCTCCTGTGCCCGCCGGCGCACACCCTGCCAGCTGATCAGTGGGCCGCGGGCGCGGTGGTGCCGGTTCAGGAAGAGGTTCTCGGCCACGGTCAGCGTGGGGATGATCGTCGACTTCTGGTAGACGCACGCCACACGCTGTCGCCAGGCGTCGCGGTCGGCCAGTCGTGGTGCGGGGCTGCCGCCGAAGGTGACCGTTCCCTCGTCGGCGGACTGGAGCCCGGTGAGGACGGACACCAGCGTCGACTTGCCGGCTCCGTTGCGGCCGACGAGCGCATGGGTCTCGCCGGGCCTGATGGTGATCCCGGCGCCGTTCAGGGCCACCGTCGGACCGTATCGCTTGACTATGCCCGCCGCTTCGACGACGGGCAGGCCCGCGTGGGCCTGGCCGTCGTCCGCCGGGGCGGGCGCGGGGGTGGCTGTTCGCTCCCCGTCACTCATCGCAACCGCCTTGTGTTGGATAGCCGTTGGGTTCAGAGGAGAGGTCAGCCGAGGTTGTTGCCCCACAGCGCCTTGTCGTCGCTCTTCACGCTGGACACCCCGCCGTAGGTGCCGCCGTCGGCGGTGACCAGCGGCGCGGACAGCTGGTCCTCCAGCACACCCTCACGGACCTGGATGATCGTGCTGTCGTGGTCGGTCTTGCCGGGCTTGAACGTCTTCCCGTCGATGGCGGCCTTCAGGTAGTACAGCGCGTACTTGGCGTACAGGTCGGCCGGCTGGGAGACCGTCGCGTCGATCTTGCCCGCGGCGATGTCCTTGAGCTCCTCGGGGATGCCGTCGTTGGAGACGACGAAGACGTGCTTCGGGTCCTTCGGGTCGACCAACAGACCCTTCTGCTTGAGGACTTGGAGCGTGCCGGACAGCGCGAAGCTGGACTGCATGTAGACGCCCTTGATGTCCGGGTGGGCGGTCAGGTCCGTCTGGAGCTTCTGCGCGGCGACGGCACCGTCCCAGTTGGTGGCCTCACCGAACACCTTGATGCCGGGGTAGTTCTTCTTCATGCAGTCGTTGAACGCCTCGGTACGGTCACGCCCGTTGATGGAGTCGAGGCCGCCCTGGAGCATGACGACCTTGCCCTTGCCGCCCAGCTTGGTGCCGAGGTACTGGCAGGCCTTCTCGCCGTACGCGCGGTTGTCGGCGCGCACCACCATGAACACCTTGCCGGTGTCGGGGCGGGTGTCCACGGTGACGACCGGGATCTTCTTCGCCTCCAGCTGCGCCAGCGTCGGCGCGATGGCGGCGGTGTCCTGCGGGGCCATCGCGAGGCCCTTGATGCCCTGGCTGATGAACGTCTGCGCGTTGGCGGTCAGCTTGGCGACGTCGTTCTGCGAGTTGGTGGTCTTCAGGTCCAGCCCCAGCTCCTTGGCGTACTGGGGGGTGTACTTGATGTACGAGTTCCAGAAGTCTGTGTCGGAGCGCGGGTAGTCGACGCCGACCAGCGGCTTGTCGCTCGACGAGGACGAGGTGGAGCCGCTGCCGCACGCAGTGAGCAGTGCCAGTGCGGACAGGGTGGATACTGCGGAACAGAGGGCTGTCCTGAGTCTCATCGGTGCTTCCTCGCGCCGGTCCCGTAGCGGGAGATGTTTCGCCTCGACGACATTTACGTGTCGCCGTTCAGCAGAGATGGGATGTTTATAGGCCTGCCCGCGCCGCACTGTCCAGACCCTTGCAGCACTTCTTGGAGAAGTGCCAGCTCACTTCGCCCGGCAAGGGCAAGTACAGGACAGATCCATCCCATCAATCATCACCGCAGGCCCAGCGGAATCAGCCACAAGGAACCTGGCAGACATGCCATGTTTGAGCCCTGAAGAATCGCAGCGAACTATCACATAAGGGTCAAAACCCTTGAAGCGTCAGCGCTTTTCATCCCTGCACGCTGGTTGACATCCCCGGGAGACATGGCGGACCTTCGTCCGTAACAAGCGGCGCTCCGCGCACAGGAGTTACGCCCCCTTGTGTTCTCCGCACTCCCCTGCCCTCCTCTGCACCAGGGATGTCTCCATGCCGAGTTCGTTCAACAGACGCCACTTCCTGGCCGGCGCCACCGGTGTGGCCGCAGCGGCCGTCGCCGGAGGGATCTTCGGTTCCGGCACCGCCCAGGCTGCGCCCAGCACCTACACGCCCGACTGGAACTCACTCGACCAGCACCCGCCGGCTCCGGAGTGGTTCCAGGACGCGAAGTTCGGGATCTACTTCCACTGGGGAGTCTTCAGCGTCCCGGCCTACGACAGCGAGTGGTACCCGCGCAACATGTACAAGGCGGGCAGCAACGCCAACCAGCACCACATCGCAACCTACGGCCAGCCCGCGGCCTGGCCCTACCACAACTTCATCAACGGCGCGAACGACCTGAACGGCAACTTCAACAAGTTCGCACCCAAGCTGAAGTCGGCCGGCGGCAAGTTCGACCCCGACGAGTGGGCGCAGCTCTTCGTCGACGCCGGCGCCAAGTTCGCCGGCCCGGTCGCCGAGCACCACGACGGCTTCTCCATGTGGAACAGCCAGGTCAACGAGTGGAACTCGGTGAACAAGGGCCCCGGCCTCGACCTCCTGCAGCTCTTCACCACCGCCATCCGCGCCAAGAACCTCAAGCTGCTGGTGGCCATGCACCACGCCTACAACTTCACCGGCTTCTACGAGAGCGCCCCCGCCCAGACGGACGCGAGCCTCAAGAAGCTCTACGGGCAGCTCGGCGCGACCGCGGAGAACCAACTCTGGTACGACAAGCTCAAGGAGGTCATCGACCGCTCCCAACCCGACATCCTGTGGCAGGACTTCAACCTGACCGCCGTCGACGAGCAACAGCGCCTGAACTTCCTGTCCTACTACTACAACCAGGCCAACGCCTGGGGTCGTGAGGTCGTCGCCACCTACAAGGACGGGTTCAACGGCAAGGGCGAGGTCTTCGACTACGAGCGCGGCGGCCCGGCCGACCTCACCACCCCGTACTGGCTGACCGACGACAGCATCTCCAGCAGCAGCTGGTGTTACACCCAGGGCATCGGCTACTACAGCATCCCGCAGATGCTGCACTCGTTCATCGACCGGGTCAGCAAGAACGGCAACATGCTCCTGAACATCGCGCCCATGGCGGACGGCACCATCCCCCAGGCGCAGAAGGACATCCTGCTGGGCATCGGTGACCATCTGAAGCGCTTCGGCGAGTCGATCTACTCGACCCGCGCCTGGACCGAGTACGGCGAGGGTCCGACGAAGATGGGCGGCGGCAACTTCACCAGTCCGACGGCCGGTACGGCACAGGACATCCGCTTCACCCGCAACAAGTCCGGCAACGTCCTGTACGCCACCGTCCTGGGCTGGCCCGGCAGCTCCCTGACGATCAAGACCCTCTCCTCGGACCGCATCAATCTCTCGTCGCTGTCCTCGGTGAAGCTCCTCGGCACCACGGCCGGCACCTCCATCGACCTCCCCACACCGTCCCAGAGCTCCTCCGGGCTCACGGTCACCCTGCCGTCCTCGGCGCCCTACAGTGCGAACGCGTACGTCCTCAAGCTCACCTTCTCCGGCGCGATCCCGGTCCTGCAGCCGCTCGGCGGAGCGGTCGCCTTCGCGGACGTCAACTACACCGGCACCTCGGCGCTGCTCCCCCTCGGCGACTACACCACGGCCGACCTCACCACGGCCGGGCTGGGCGCGGGCAGCATCTCCTCCCTCCGGCCGGCCCCCGGCTACCAGGTGATCGGCTACTCCGGGGACAACTTCAGCGGCACCGCCTGGACCTTCACCGCCGCCAACCCCGACCTGCGCGTCACCGGCAACAACGACCAGATCGCCTCCCTGCGGGTCCAGTTCAACCCGGCGACGTACTTCCGGCTCACCAACGCCACCAACGGACTCGCCCTGGACAGCGGCGGCAACGTCGCCTCCGGGTCCAACCTCAAGCAGTGGACCTGGGACGGCAGCAACAACCTCCAGTGGCACGCGGAGGCGGTCGCCGGCGGCTACTACCGACTGGTCAACCGGACCAACGGCATGGTCGCGGACGGCTGGGGTTCCACCGCCAACGGCGATCCGGTCCGCCAGGCAGCCTGGAACGGCAGCAGCAACCAGCAGTGGAAGATCGTCGCCCGCGGCGGCAACCGCTACTCGATCGCCAACCGCACCACCGGCCTGGTCCTCGACGGCGGCGGCAACGTCGCCTCGGGCTCCGTCACCAAGCAGTGGACGTACGACGGCAGCAACAACCTGCTGTGGAGCTTCACCGCGCAGTGACCGGCGGCACCCCGGTCACCGGGCATCCCTGGGATCGGCGCGATTGCCGCCGATCCCAGGGATGCCTCTCCAGACGTCCTGCGCCTGCCGCGCGGCCGCAGCGGATCTAGCCTGGAAGCGACCGCTGGAAGTGTGCCTTTGCAGGCACGGCCACCTGGACGGAGGTGTCGCTCGTGGACAGGGCCGGCGAGCACGATGCCCCCACTGCCGCTGTCGTGGTCGACCCGAACGGCCTAGTGAGCGGCTGGAGCGAGGGCGGACGGCTCCTGCTGGGCTGGACGGCGGAGGACATCGTCGGGCGCCCCGTGACCGATCTGCTGGCCGGTCCCGCACCCTCCGGGTTCCCCGAGAGCCAGGAGAGCGCCCGAGGCCAATCGGGGCCCATCTCCCTGCGCCATCGGGACGGCTCCGTGGTGGGCGCCGTGGTGACCACTCAGCCACTGTCCGGAACCGGCGGGCGGGAGCTGGGGCACGTGGTGACCGTCCAGCGCTGGGAAAGCCGCCCGGTGATCGCCGACCGAGCCTTCGAGCAGTGTCCCTTCGCTCTGGGTGTGTACGACCCTGAGCTGCGGTTTCTGTGGATCAACGCTTCCTCGGCCCGGGTGATCGCGCACTCCGAGGACCAAGTGGTCGGCAGGAAGTACCGCGAGGTGCTGCCCGAGCTCGACGACCGCTCGCTGTTTCCCGAACGGGACGACAAGCCCTACACCGACGCGCTCGCCCAGGTGGCGAGGACGGGCGAGCCCACGCGTCTCATCACTGTCTTCCAGCCCGTCGGCAGCGACTACGCCAATGCCTGGGCCACCAGCATCTGGCCGGTCCGCGATGCCGAAGGCACGGTCCGCGCGGTCGCCAACTGGGGCTTCGACATGAGCGCCGAGTACTGGGCTCGGCAACGTCTGCTCATCCTCAACAGCGCCAGCGGCGGCATCGGCCGGACACTCGACGTGATCGGCACCGCCCAGGAACTGGCCATGACCCCGGTGCCGCGATTCGTCGACCAGGTCAGCGTGGATCTGTTCGACGAGGTGCTGCGCGGAGAGGAACCACCTGCCGAGAACGCCGGCAATCCGGACGAAGCGATCAGACTCGTCCGTGCCGCCCAGCACAGCGCGGGGGACGAGGCCGACCGTGCTGCCGGGCCCACGCAGCCGGTCACGCACGGCCCCGGCTCTGTCGCCGCCCGCTGCATGGCGACCGGCAGGTCCACGGTCGAGCTCTCCGTCGACCCCGGCCAGGGCGGCGAGTGGGCCTTCGGGCCCGGGCTCGCCGCCGACCCCGCCCACTGGCCACCGGGCAACCCGGTGATCGACGAGTCCCTCGCCGCGGACGGGCTGACGGGCCGGATCACCGTGCCGCTCCGGGCGCGCGGCGCGCTGCTCGGCGTCGTCGCCTTCTCCCGCCTGGACCGGCCGGAGGCGTTCACCGCCGACGACCTGATCCTCGCCGAGGAGCTGGCCGCCAAGGCGGCCGTCGCCATCGACAACGCCCGCCGGTACTCGCGCGAGCGCACGACCGCGCTGACCCTGCAGAGCAGCCTGCTGCCGCAGGGACTGCCGAGCCAGGAGGCGGTCGAGGTGGCATCGCGCTACCTGCCCGGGGGCACCGGCACGGAGGTGGGCGGTGACTGGTTCGACGTCATTCCGCTCTCCGGCGCCCGGGTCGCCCTGGTCGTCGGCGACGTCGTCGGACACGGCCTGCACGCCGCGGCGAGCATGGGCCGACTGCGCACGGCCGTCCGCACCCTCGCCGACGTCGACCTGCCACCGGACGAGTTGCTGACCCACCTGGACGACCTGGTCCTCCACCTCGCCAGCGACCTCCGGCCCGAGAGCCACTTCCAGCCGACCGGCGAGACCGGGGCCACGTGCCTGTACACCGTCTACGACCCTGTCTCCCGGCGCGTCACGCTGGCGAGTGCCGGCCATCCCCTGCCGCTGATCATCTCCCCGGACGGCACCAGCATCCCGGTACCCGCCCATCCGGGACCGCCCCTCGGCATCGGTGGTCTGCCGTTCGAGGCCACCGAACTCGAACTGCCCGAGGGCAGCCTGCTCGCTCTCTTCACCGACGGACTGGTGGAGAGCCGCGAGCGCGACGTCGACCAGCGGATCACCGACCTCCGGCGCGCCCTCGACGACGCGACCACCTCGTTGGAGCCGCTGTGCGACTCGGTGATGGACGCCATGCTCCCCGATCGCCGCACCGACGACGCCGCCCTGCTGCTCGTTCGCACTCGCGCGCTGGCTCGTCATCACGTCGCCGACTGGCCCGTCGAGCCCGACACCGCGCAGGTGCCGCGCGTCAGGAAGCTCGCTGTCGACCAGGTGGACGCCTGGGGCCTGGAGGAGGCGGCGTTCGTCACCGAACTGGTCGTCAGCGAGCTGGTCACCAATGCCATCCGCTACGGCGAACCGCCGATCAGGCTGCGGCTGATCCGCGACAGCTCCCTGATCTGTGAGGTCTCCGACGCCAGCAGCACCGCCCCGCACCTGCGCCGGGCGCGCGCCTTCGACGAGGGCGGCCGGGGCCTGCTGCTCGTCGCCCAGCTCACCCAGGGGTGGGGCACGCGGCACACCACCGAGGGCAAGACCATCTGGTGCGCACAGACCCTCACCCCACCCACGCCGCTGTGACACGTATGTCGGTGGCGCTGCACCCGTGGAAACTCACACGTGTGCGGCGCCCGAACCCGCTCGGCCAACGGGGGTGAGAGGCCGGCCGGTGGGCAGCCGGCCGGCCTCTCACGTCAGGTCGTCATCAGGTGCGGGTCCAGCGCTGGTTGCTGCCGCCCGAGCAGGTGTACAGCTGGAGCTGGGTGCCGTTCCCGGTACCGTTCCCGACGGCGTCGAGGCAGAGACCGGACTGCACACCGACGATGGACCCGTCGGAGTTGAGGCGCCACTGCTGGTTGGCGCCGCCCCAGCAGCTGTAGATCTGGACCTTGGCGCCGTTGCCGGTGCCGGCGGCGTCCAGGCACTTGGTGCCGTAGACCCTGAGCTCACCGGCGCTGGTGGACGTCCACTGCTGGTTGGTGCCGTTGTTGCAGTCGTACAGCTGGACCCCGGTGCCGTCGGTCTGGCTGGAGTTGGGAACGTCCACGCAGCGGCCCGAGCCGACGCCCTTGATCTGCCCGCCGCCGCCCGACGGAGGAGGCGTGGTGGTGCCGCCGTTGAGCGCGTTGAGGACGGAGGTGTAGGCGGCCTTCTTGCTGCCGTCGCCGTTGAACAGCAGCGGCGTCTGCTCCGACCGCCAGGAGTCGCTGTCGCGCACGCCCCAGACGGTGACGCCGAGGCAGCGCGAGACGGCCAGGCAGTCGTTCACCACGTTGGCGTACGTCGTGGGCGAGGCGCCCTGGATGTCGAGCTCGGTGACGGCCACGTCGACGCCGAGAGCGGCGAAGCTCTGCAGGGTGGTGCGGTAGTTGCTGTTGTACGGGCTGTCGTTGTTGAAGTGCGACTGGAAGCCGACGCAGTCGATCGGTACGCCGCGCTGCTTGAAGTCCTTGACCATGTTGTACACGGCCTGGGTCTTGGCCCAGGTCCAGTTGTCGGTGTTGTAGTCGTTGTAGCAGAGCTTGGCGGCGGGGTCGGCGGCGCGCGCGGTGCGGAAGGCGACCTCGATCCAGTCGTTGCCGGTGCGCTGCAGGTTGGAGTCGCGCCGGGCGCCCGAGTTGCCGTCGGCGAAGGCCTCGTTCACGACGTCCCACTGGGCGATCTTGCCCTTGTAGTGGGCCATCACGCCGTTGATGTGGTCGATCATCGCCTGGCGCAGGGTGCTGCCGCTCAGGCTCTGCATCCAGCCGGGCTGCTGGGAGTGCCAGGCCAGGGTGTGTCCGCGGACCTTCTTGCCGTTCTGTACAGCCCAGTTGTAGACGCGGTCACCGGAGGTGAAGTTGAACTGGCCCCGCTGCGGCTCGGTGGCGTCGATCTTCATCTCGTTCTCGGGCGTGACCATGTTGAACTCACGGTTCGCGATCGAGGTGTACGCCGAGTCGCCGAGCCTGCCCGAGGCGATGGCGGTGCCGAAGTAGCGGCCGCTCTGGGCCGCGGCGGCGCCGAGCGTGCTTTCGGCGGCGTGCGCGGGCGGCGGTGTCACCAGGGCGACCACCGCGCTGAGTCCTACGGCGAGCAGCGCCAGCGGCGCGCTGCGGGTCCTCCGGCGGTCTGCGGCTCTGGGAAGGGCGTTCAAGCCCATGGCTGTGCCTCCAAGATAGACATCACGGAATGGCTGAAGCGCAGGGGGAAGACCGGACACCGCGCGCTGTTGCGGCACGGGCACGGGGATACTTCAACGTTCCGCACGGCTCATGCAGTTCGGTATTGCGAACTCAGGTCGCCCCTAGGTGACGGATGATTGACGCATTGTCAGTGGATCGTCAATACGTTTCACCGAGAAAGTTTCCCTGGAGTCTTCGAAACATTCGGGCGAGCATCAGGCCGGATAGCAGGCCATGGCGGGGGAACGTGGGCTGATTCCGCACGGCCCAGGGCGCGACGAACGCCACCGGGCGAAGCTGCCGCTTCACCGTCACGTGCCTGATCAGGCCCCTTGAGTCGATGCCTCACGGCAGGCCCCTTCCGAGCGCTCCCAGCCGGCGCAAGGCTCCGCTCCACCCTGGAGAGGCGGAGCTATTTGAAGACAGAACAGCGCGAGACCTTGACCGAGGGACCCCTCATTTCTATGTTGTGGCGTCGAAAGATCCGGGAACTCCTCGAAAGTTTCGACGAGTTCCTCTTTCCGGCCGCACCGCTCCGCGGTCCGCCCACGCCACCACGCCCCGCCCCCGAAGGAGGCCCTCCGATGTGGTTGCGCCACCCGCACACCGTCCTGCTCAGACGCTTACTCGCCGTCCTCTCGCCGCTCCTGCTGGTGGCCACCTTCCTCGGTGCCCAGCCCGCCAGCGCAGCGACCGTCGATCCCAACGCCACGTACGTGCTGGTCAACCGCAACAGCGGCAAGGCGCTGGACGTCTACAACATGGCGACCAACGACGGCGCCCGGATCACCCAGTGGACCAGGAACGACCAGAGCCAGCAGCAGTGGCAGTTCGTCTCCTCCGGGGACGGCTACTACCGCATCAAGTCCCGCCTCTCGGGCAAGGTCCTGGACCTCTACAACTGGTCCACAGCGAACGGCGGTTCGATCGTCCAGTGGACCGACCTGAACGCCACCAACCAGCAGTGGCGGCTGGCCGACAGCTCGGACGGCTATGTCCGGCTCATCTCACGCCACACCAACAAGGCCCTCGAAGTGCAGGGCGCCTCCACCGCCGACAGCGCGAACATCGTCCAGTACGACGACTGGGGCGGCACCAACCAGCAGTGGCAGCTCGTGAAGGTAGGCGCCGACACCCCCGGAGCGTGTGATCTTCCGTCGTCCTACCGCTGGACATCGACGGGCGCGCTGGCGCAGCCCAAGTCCGGGTGGGTCTCGCTCAAGGACTTCACCGTCGCCCCGTACCAGGGCAAGCAGCTCGTCTACGCGACGACGCACGACAACGGGTCGAGTTGGGGTTCGATGAACTTCACCCCGTTCACCAACTGGTCGGACATGGCCTCGGCCGGCCAGAACGCGATGTCCAACGCCGCCGTCGCACCCTCGCTCTTCTACTTCGCGCCGAAGAACATCTGGGTGCTCACCTACCAGTGGGGCGGGAGCGCGTTCTCCTACCGGACGTCGACCGATCCCACCAACCCGAACGGCTGGTCGGCTCCGCAGGCGCTGTTCACCGGAAGCATCTCCGGCTCCGGGACAGGGCCCATCGACCAGACGCTCATCGGTGACAGCCAGAACATGTACCTGTTCTTCGCCGGTGACAACGGCAAGATCTACCGGGCCAGCATGCCGATCGGGAACTTCCCGGGCAACTTCGGCTCGTCGTACACCACGGTCATGAGCGACACGGAGAAGAACCTGTTCGAGGCACCGCAGGTCTACAAGCTCCAGGGCCAGAACCGCTACCTCATGATCGTCGAGGCCCGGGGCGCCAGTGAGCAGCGCTTCTTCCGCTCGTTCACCGCCACCAGCCTGAACGGCTCGTGGACCCCCCAGGCCGCCACCGAGAGCAACCCCTTCGCCGGCAAGGCCAACAGCGGCGCCACGTGGACCAACGACATCAGCCACGGCGAACTGCTCCGCACCTCCGCCGACCAGACCATGACCGTCGACCCCTGCAACCTTCAACTCCTCTACCAGGGGCGCAGCCCCAACTCGGGCGGCGACTACGGCCTCCTGCCCTACCGTCCCGGGCTGCTGACACTGCAGCGCTGACGGCATGACAAGGACTGGGCGGGCTCGACGGAAGACCGAGCCCGCCCAGTCCGACGCCGGGTCCCTCCCTCGTGTCGCCGTGGCAGCATGAGCGCTCCAGTCACGCTCTCAGGGAGGCTCTGCCGTGTCCGACCTCGACAGCCAGGTTCCGTACTGGGATGCCGCCGCGGCCACGAAGACGTTCACCCACCCGCTCCACACGCCCTGGCTCGACGGGCTCAGCAGGCATGCCTCGATCCTCGACTACGGATGCGGATACGGCCGCACCATGCAGGAGCTGGAAGGGCACGGCTTCAGCGACCTCACGGGCGTCGACGCCTCACCGGCAATGACCCGTCGGGCACGCGACCTGCACCCCACCCTGCGCTTCGCCACACTGGACGCACCCCCGGCTGCGCCCTTTCCGGACGCCGGCTTCGACGCCGTTCTGCTCTTCGCCGTGCTGACCTGCATCCCCGGCGACGAGGCCCAGCACCGGCTGATCACCGAGCTGAACCGCGTCCTCAAGCCCGGCGGGATCCTCTACATCAGCGACCTCCTGCTCCAGGACGACGAACGCAACCGCATCCGTTACGACCGCCATGCCGAGCAAAACGGCGGCAGCTACGGCGTGTTCGAAACCGGCGACGGTGCGGTGTGCCGCCACCATCCCCGCGAGTGGTTCTCCGCCCTGCTTGCGGGCTTCCGAGCCATCGACACCCGGACCATCACGGTGTCCACCATGAACGGTCACGAGTCGACCGGGATCCAGATCCTTGTCCGCAAGCCCGGAAGTCCACAACGGCGCGCCGTCAGCCCCGGCGGACCGCCCCCAGTTGGGCCCGGTGCAGGTCCGGGGCGGTGAATCGCTGGGCCACCGTACGCAGGACGCGGGCCATCGCCTGGGCCGGCGGGGTGGCGGGGCGGGCCGCGGCGCGGGCCAGGAGTATGCGGCGGGTGGGGGCCGGGACGTCGGAGGCGAACGGCAGGAGGCGTACGTCGCTGCGCCGGCTGGTGAGTGCCAGGCGGGGTGCGAGCGCGATGCCGAGTCCGGCGGCGACCATGGCCTGCGCCTCCTGGTAGTCGTGCGAGGAGTAGGCGATGCGCGGCTCGAATCCCGCCTGGCGGCAGCTGCGGCGCAGGACGTCGGCGACGGGGTGGTTGTCGGCGCGGATGATCCACTCCTGGTCGGCGAGGTCGCCCAGCCGCACCGAGGGCCGGGTGCGCAGGGGTGAGTCGGCGGGGACGACCAGCACCGTGGGGTCGTCCAGCAGGTGGGTGAGGGCGAGCGCCGGATCGTCGAGGCGGTTCCACTCGTAGTCCCAGAGCAGCCCTTGGTCCACCTCACCGGTGTGCAGCATCTCCCTGAGCTCCGAGAGGACTCCCGCGCGCACCTCGATGCGGATGCCTGCGTGGCGCCGCCGGAAACGGGTGAGCGCGAGCGGCAGCAGCGACGCGCTCGCCGTGGGGAAGGAACCGAGGCGCAGGCTGCCCTGGTCGAGGGCGGTGAAGGAGTCCAGGTCGGCCTGGGCGGCACGCAGTTCACGGCGGATGGCCTGGCCGCGTTCGGCCAGGGCGGCGCCCGCCGGGGTGGGGCGGATACCGCGGGGCAGCCGCTCGATCAGGGGCTGGCCGGCCTCCTGCTCCAGCAGGGACATCTGCTGGGAGGCGGCGGAGGTCGTCATGCCGAGGGCCTCCGCCGCGGCCGTGAGCGATCCGCGTTCGGTGGCCTCGGTGAGCAGCAGCAGACGGCGCACATTGAGCATGCCGCTGACTTTAGCTGAGCTAAACCCAGGTGAAGCGAACTGCGATTGTTCCGAAGTCACCCCTCTGCGAAGGTCTGCGCAATCGCCGAGCGGTTCACCGGTCCGCAATGCGCCCGTAACCACCGCCTCGGCCCTTCCCCTCACCTCCGTAGATCCAGGAAGAGCCTCAGACGTGCACATTCCCGCGACCCTGGTACGTGGCGGCACCAGCAAGTGCTGGCTGTTCAACCAGGTCGACGTCCCCGCCGACCGCGGCGACCTCGAAAGGCTGCTGGTCGCCGCGTACGGCGCCACCGATCCCGTAGAGCTGGACGGGGTGGGCGGGGCGACCCCCACCACCTCCAAGGCAGCCGTGGTCAGCGCCTCACCCCGGCCCGGCATCGACGTCGACTATCTCTTCGCCCAAGTCGGCATCGGCACGGGCTCGGTGGAGTGGACGAGCAACTGCGGCAACTGCGCCACCGGCGTCGCCCTGTATGCAGTGGCCAAGGGGCTGGTTGCGGTCACCGGCGACCAGACGCGCGTGGTGATGCGCAACATCAACACCGGCGCCGTCCTCGAAGGGGTCGTCGACACCCAGGGCGGCGTGGTGCGTCACTTCGGCCGCCAGACGGTACCCGGCACCCGGGCCGGCGGAGTCGCCGTCGGCCTCACCTTCCTCGACCCCGCCAATGACACCGACCGCCCCCTGCTCCCCACCGGCCGGGCCGCCCAGGACCTTCGGGTCGGTGCCGCCGAGCCGCTCCGCGTGAGCATGGTGGCCGCCGGCGCTCCGGTCGTCCTCGTCGACGCCGCCGGTGCCGGGCGCACCGGCGCCGAGTCCGAGGAGCGCATGCGCGCGGACGTCCCCTGGCTGCGCAGCGTCCGCCATGCCGCCGCGCCCCTGATGGGGCTGCTCCGACCCGGCGAGGAACCGGGCGACGCGGTGCCCAAGGTGGGCCTGGTCGGCCCGCCGGTGCCGTACACCACGCCCCTCGGTGAACCGATCGCGGCCGAGGACTACGACGTGTCGGTGCGGATGCTCTCCATGAACGCCCCGCACCCCGCCATCGGCCTGACCTCGGCCGTCGCCGTCGCGGCGGCCGGGCTGCTGGAGGGGTCCGTGGTCTCCCGCATCACGGGCGGCCCGAGGGACGAGTGGCTGCGCCTCGGTACGCCCGCGGGTGTCGTCGCGGTCCGCTGCACCGACGTGCGGGACGGCCTGCCGCACCGGGTCACCGTGCAGCGCGCGGCCCGGCTGCTCGCCGACGCCCGGATCTACGTACCGGAGGGAGGCCAGCCGCAGGCCGCCTGAACAGCGCCAGACCTCCCTCTGTCACGCCGGCTCCCCGCCGCGCTACATTCGCGCCCTCGGGGCGCGCCCTCCCGTCCCCACCGCACCAAGGACAAAGATGTCTGTTGAAGTGATCTCCATAGGCGCCCTGTTGGTGATGTTCGTGGTCGGCACCGTGCTGCCGATCAACCTGGGCATCCTCGCCTTCGTGGCCACCTTCGCGGTCGGGACCGCCTCGCTCGGCCTCACCGAGGACGAGATCTTCGAGGGGTTCCCGGCGAAGCTCTTCGTCACCATCGTCGGCGTCACCTATCTGTTCTCCGTCGCCCGCCGCAACGGCACCATCGACTGGCTCGTCGCCGCCGGGGTCAGGCTGGTGCGCGGCAAGGTCGAGCTCATCCCCTGGGTGCTGTTCCTGGTGGCCGCCCTGCTGACGGCGTTCGGTACGTTCACCCCGGCCGCGGTCGCGATCCTCGCGCCGATCGGCATGAACTTCGCCTACCGCTACAAGCTCAACCCGCTGGTCGTCGGCATGATGGTGATCAGCGGCGGGCACGCGGGCGCGTTCTCCCCGCTGGCCGTCTCCGGTGCGCTGGTGCTCGGCCTCGTCGACAAGACCGACGTGCATGTCTCGGCGGTGGCGCTGTTCAGCGCAAGCTTCGTGATCAACCTGGTGCTCGCGGTTCTCACCTACGTCCTGCTCGCGAAGCGTCCCGCCCCGCTGGCCGAGGGCGCCACGGAGGCGGCCGACGACGAGGACCTCGCAGTCTCCGGCCGGCCCGACTGGCGGCAGTGGCTCACCCTCGCCTCCCTGGTGGCCCTCGTCGTCGGCGCCCTCGGCTTCCACCTGGAGATCGGCTTCCTCGCGCTGGCCGCAGGCTCTCTGCTGGCGCTGGTGGACATGAAGCGGCAGGAGAAGGCCGTGGACGGCGTCAGCTGGTCCACCCTGTTGCTGGTCGCGGGCATGATGACGTACATCGCGATGCTGGAGAAGGCCGGCATCATCGAGGAGATCTCCGAGCACGCCGCCAACCTGGGCGCCCCGCTCGTCGTCGCCCTGCTGCTGTGCTTCACGGTGGCCATCACCTCCGCCTTCGCCTCCTCCACGGCGATCCTCACCGCGATCATCCCCCTCGCCGTCCCCCTGCTGCTGTCCAGCCACCTCAGCGCCGCGGGCCTGATCGCCGCACTCGCCGTCTCCACGACGATCGTCGACACCTCTCCCTTCTCGACCAACGGAGCGCTGGTCCTCAGCAACGCCCGCGGGGTGGACACCCGCCGCTTCTACCGCCAGGTCATCGGCTACACGAGCGGCATCGTCGCCTTCGGCCCCGTCATCGCCTGGGGTGCCCTGGTCCTGCCCTGGTCGTAGTTCAGGAAAGCGGAGGGCGTCGCACGACGTGCGGCGCCCTCCGGCCGTCGGTCAACTGGGGCGTTCGATGGACACCTTGGGCAGTCTGCGATCCAACGGCGCGGGGAGCCACCAGGCCCACCTGCCGAGCATCTGCATGACGGCGGGGACGATGAGGCACCGGATGACGACGGCGTCGAGCAGGATGGCGACCGCCAGGCCGAGTCCGAACTGCTGGAGCATGCGGTCGGAGCTGAGGACGAACGCCCCGAAGACGAACATCATGATGGCCGCGGCGGCGGTGATGACCTTGCCGGTGGACGCCAGCCCCTCGCGCACGGACTGCGAGTGGTCCTGGCTGCGTGACCATTCCTCGTGGATACGCGAGACGAGGAAGACCTCGTAGTCCATGGAGAGTCCGAAGACGATCGCGAAGATCAGCGCCGGGATGAACGCCTCGACGGGGCCCGGCTGGACGCCGAACCAGCCGTGCTGGAACACCAAGGTGATCACGCCCAGCGCGGCGGAGATGGACAGCAGGTTCAGGACGGCTGCCTTGACCGGAATCCAGACCGACCGGAAGACCAGCAGGAGCAGCAGCGAGGAGACGCCGACGACGACGGCGACGAAGAGCGGCAGCCGGGCGGCGAGTGTCTCGGCGACGTCCTGGGAGGCGGCCGTGGCGCCGCCCACCAACACCTCGGCGCCGGTGGCGTGTTCCAGGGGCGGGGCCACGTCGTCGCGCAGGTGGTGGACGAGGTCCACGGTCCCCTCGTCCTGGGGCGAGGTCGTCGGGTAGACGAAGACGGTGGACAGCGCCCCGTCCTCGGAGGGCATCGCCGGACTGGCCGCGGCGACGCCGTCGGTGGTGGCGAGCCGCGCCTGGACCGTCCTGCCGGCTTCCCGGTCGCCCTTCACCACGACGACGAGCGGCCCGTTGAAGCCGGGACCGAAGCCCTCGGCGAGCAGGTCGTACGCGTGCCGGGACGTGGTCTCCTCGGGATCGTTGCCGGAGTCGGCGAAGCCCAGGCGCATGCCCAGCGCCGGTGCCGACAGGGCCAGCAGCGCGAACACGCCGACCAGCAGGGTCGGCAGGGGACGTCGCTGCACGGCACGGGCCATGGCACGCCAGCCGTCGCCTTCCGTCGTGCCCTTCTTCGCCGCCTTGGCCTGCTGCTTGAGCACATGGCGCCGGATGCGCCCGCCGAACAGGGCCAGCAGGGCGGGCAGCAGCACCAGGGAGGCGGCCATGGTGATCAGAACAGTGATGGCCACCGCGAGCGCGATGCCCTGCAGCGAGCCCAGCCCGAGGGCGACCAGGCCCAGGAGGGCGACGATGACCGTGCAGCCGGCGAAGAACACGGTGCGCCCGGCGGAGTCGAGGGCCTTGCGGCCGGCCTCCGCGGGCCGTGCACCGGCCAGGAGTTCGTGCCGGTAGCGGTAGAAGATCAGCAGGGCGTAGTCGACGCCCACCCCGAGGCCGACGAGCATCAGGATGGGCGGGGTGAAGTCGGCGACCGTGAAGACGTGCGAGGCCAGGGCGATCAGGCCGATGGCGCCCCCGACCGCGAACAGTGCCGTGATCAGCGGCAAGGAGGCCGCCAGCAGCGAACCGAACAGCAGCACCAGGATGACCAACGCGGCCACGATCCCGGCGAGTTCGGCGGTCGGGCCCTCCTTGTCCTCGGCATTGCGTGCGGCCTCGCCGCCGACCTCGACCTGGAGCTGATCGGTGGCGATGCTCCGCGCCGTATCGATGATCCTGGCGACGTCCTCCGTGGGAACGTCTTCCGTCTTGCCGTCCAGCGTGACGGACGCGTAGGCGATCGTGCCGTCCTCGGACACCGCCGAGGCATCGGCGAAGGGGCTGCGCACATCAGCGACCCCGGCCATGTCCCTCACCTCGGCCAGCATCGGCTCGACCCTGTCCTCGGCGCTCCTGACTCCGGCGGTGTCCTTGAAGACGATCTCGACGCTGTCGCCCGCCTGGTCACTGCCGTGCTGCTTGAACAGGTCGGTGGCCGCCTGGGAATCGGTGCCCGGCAGCGAGAAGTCGTTCCGGTAGGCGGTGCCGGCCGCCGAGGCGCCCAGCGTGATGGCGGCCACCACCGCCACCCAGAGCACGAGGGCGGCCCAGCGACGGCGCTGCGCCCAGCCGGCCAGGGCACCGAACCGTCCGACGGGCCCGGACGGGCCGTCCTGCGGCGGGGGCGAGGCAAGGAATGCGGCGGAGCCGCGGGGGGAGGACACGATGCCTACCTCGGATTCGAGTGAGCGTTGCCTGGAGCCTCCGAGCCTGCCCGCGCACCCCGGCCGCGGACGTCGGCCCACGGCTGACAACCGGCGTGCACCAGCGGCAGGAGCCGACCACGGCGCCGTACACCAGCGGATGTACGTCCGCGCCGCCGCGTACATCCTCAGCACGCACTCTCGGGACAAACGCGCACATGAAGTCCTGGGTGCGGGCGAGCCCCGGGCAGAATGAAGCAATGCCGCGTCTCGATGTCACCCGTTTCCGCTTGCCCGGAGGTCCGCGGGTCGACATGGCGCTCGGCGGGGTCGTGCTCGTCCTGGGGGGCGTGGCCGAGGGGCAGCGGCTGGGCCCGGACTGGCGCGCCACGCCGTCCATGGTCGTCTCCTGGCTCCTGGTCATGGCGGTGTGCGCGGCGCTCTTGCTGCGCCGCCGCCATCCGGTGCCGGTGGGGTGGTTCACGGTGCTCGGCACCGGCGCCTACTACCTGCTGAGCACGGTCGACGCTCCGCTGGTCGTGATCCCGGTCGTCGTCCTGCACGCGCTGGCGGCCCAGGGGCGCGTCCGGGAGTCGATCGCGATGGCGTCGGTGATGGTCCTCGGGGTGGGCGCGGGAGCCCTGGCCGGCACCGGGGACGTCACCGGCACGGCCGTGTTCATGCTGACCGGCTGGCTGGTCGCGGTGGTGGCCCTGGGCGCGATGCGCCACGGCCGGGTCGCCTACGCGGAGGAGGAGGCCAGACTGCGCGCCGCGCAGGAGCGGCTGCGCATCGCCCGCGAACTCCACGACGTCGTCGGCCACAACATGTCGATGATCCATGTGCAGGCGTCCGCCGCCCTGCACCGGCTGAAGAAGGACCCCGCCCAGGCGGAGGACGCGCTGGCCGCGATCAAGCAGGGCAGCAAGGAAGGCCTGCGGGAGCTGCGCGCCACCCTCGGTGTGCTGCGTCAGGTCGACGAGGAAGCCGAGCAGGCCCCCACCGCTCCCCCGCCCGGGCTGTCCAGGATCGACGAGCTGGTCGCCTCGGCGGCCCGTGCGGGTCTCGACGTACGCATCGAGCCGGGCGGGAACGGCGCAGCGCTGCCGGTGGCGGTGGACCTCGCCGCCTACCGCATCGTCCAGGAGTCGCTGACCAACGCCGTACGGCACAGCGGCGCCCGGCGGGTGGTCGTCCGGATCCGCCGCGGACGGCGGGAACTGACGCTCAGCATCCAGGACGACGGCCATGGCGCGGCCCGCGCCGGGCGCGGGGGCGGCAGCGGGATCGCGGGCATGGCGGAACGGGCGCGTGCGCTGGGCGGAACGCTGAGCGCCGAGCCTGGCAGCGCGGGCGGATTCGTCGTCCGGGCCCGGCTACCGTTCGCAGACCACCACGAGCCGATCGGCGGAGCAGCTGATGATCAGAATCCTGCTGGCGGATGACCAGCGGCTGGTGCGCGCGGGGATCCGCGGCATCCTCGACGACGAGGACGACCTGCAGGTGGTCGCAGAGGCCGCCGACGGGCACGCCGCCGTGGCCTCCTGCCGTGAACTTCGGCCCGACGTGGTGCTGATGGACATCCGCATGCCCGGCATGGACGGTCTCGAAGCCGCCCGCCGCATCGTCGGCGACGAGCAACTGGCGGCGGTCAAGGTGGTCATGCTGACGACGTTCGACCTCGACGAGTACGTCTACGGAGCCCTGCGGACCGGAGCCTCGGGCTTCCTCGTCAAGGACACCGAACCCGCCGAACTCCTGCACGCGATCCGTGTCGCGGCGCGCGGCGACGCGCTCATCAGCCCCTCTGTCACCCGGCGGCTGATCGCCGAGTTCGCCGACCGCCCGGACCACACCCGCCGGCCCGACCGCCGCCTCGACGCCCTGACCAGACGCGAACACGAAGTCATGCGGCTGATCGCGGCCGGCTGCACCAACGACGAGATCGCCACGCGACTCGTGGTCTCACCCCTGACGGCGAAGACCCACGTCAGCCGCATCATGGCCAAGCTCGGCGCCCGGGACCGGTCCCAAGTCGTCGTCATGGCCTACGAGTACGGCATGGTCACCCCCGGTTGGCTCACGGACTGAACCCCGTGAGCCAACGCGGCGAACGTCGCTCCGGCGGGATCAGTAACCGTAGATCATCTTGTAGGCCGCCTCGGGGAGGAAGTCCCCGGCCCTGGAGCCGGCGCCGATACCGCAGTTGCCGTCCGACTCCCCCGGCGTCTTGATCCACAGCAGCATCTCGGCGCCTCCGCCGATGCGGGTGGGCGTGCCGATGCGGCGGCCGGAGGGGTTGCACCACTGGCCGTTGGAGCCGTTGGCGTTGCGGCTGGTGTCCACGACGAAGGGCTTGGTGTAGCCGTAGCGCGCGCTGAGTTCGCGGTTGACGGCGTCGCCGTAGGCGGTGTTCTCGCCGGTCGTGAGGTAGTTGGAGACGTTGAGCGAGAAGCCGTGGGCCTGGCGGAGGCCGGCTTCGTGGAGGCGCCGGGCCATGGTCGCCGCGTTCGTCCAGGCGGGGTTGCCGGCGTCCATGTAGACCCAGGTGTTGGGGGCCTGGCGGCTGAACTCGCCGAGGGCGCCGGTGAGCATGGCCTCGCGTTCGTCGATCTGGGCCTGGTTCATGCAGCCGTAGTCCCCGAGGGAGTCCGGTTCCAGGATGACGACGGCCGGGCGGCTCCCGATACCGCCGGCGAACTGGGCGATCCAGCTCGCGTAGGCGGACGGTGAGGAGGCGCCACCGGCGGAGTGGCCGCCGCAGTAGTCGCGGTTGTAGACGTTGTAGGCGACGAGGATCGGCAGCTTGTCGGCCTGGTCCGCGGCTCCGACGTAGGCCCCGGTGGCGGTTCCGATGGTGCCGCTCCAGGAGCCGAACCAGCGGGCCATAGGGGTGTTGGCGATGGCGGAGTTGATCGCGGGGGCCCGGCCGTCACCGGGGTTGGCGGCCACCCATCGCTTGGCCGAGGAATTCGGGTCCACGTAGAACCCGCTCGTCATGGTGGTGGGGTCGGCCGTCTGGGCGGACGGCGCGGCGGCGAGCGCCAGCGGCAGGGCACAGAGCGCTGCCGCCAGGGTGCGGAGTCTGCGGCTCATCACAGGACCTCGGTTTCCTGGCAGGGAATTTCAGGAGGTGGGAGCGCTCCCACTGGAAGCGGTCCCAATCGTGGAGGCGGCTGATTCAACTGTCAATGGCTGAGGCAGAGTTGGAGCTGAAGGAGCTGTGCGGCGACGGAAACTGGAAGCGCTACCAGTACCCCGGCGTGGCGAACTCCCCGCCTGTGACAGACTCCCGCTCCATGGCAGAAGATCCGCCGCGCAGGCAGCCGACGCTCGACGAGGTGGCCGAACGCGCCGGCGTCTCCCGCTCGGTGGCCTCCCGCGCCCTCAACAACGCCCCGCACGTCAGCCGCGCCAAACGCGAGGCCGTCGAAAGGGCGGTCCGGCAGCTCGGTTACGTCCCCAACCCGACCGCCCGCGCTCTGGCCACGCAGCAGACGGGAGCGGCCGCCCTGGTCGTCTCGGGAGAGGATCCGTCGATCTTCGCCGACCCCTTCTTCGCCCAGGTCATCGTCGGGGCAACGGCCGCCCTCGAGGACGCGGACCTGCATCTGATGCTGTGCCTGGCCGCCTCCGACCGGGGCCGCAAGCGGGTGGCCGAACTGCTGCGGTCCAGGGGCGCCGACGGCGTCATGCTGATGGCACTGCGCGAGGACGATCCGCTCCTCCCCCTCGCCGAGGAGACGCGGATGCCCGTCGTGTTCGGCGGGCGTCCGGTCGGCGCAGCGCCCCGGTGGTACGTCGATGTCGACAACGCCGGCGGGGCACGCGAGGCGACCGAGCACCTGGTCGCACGCGGCCGGACCCGGGTGGCCGCACTGTGCGGGCGGCTGGACACCGAGGCCGGACGCGCCCGGTACCGCGGCTACCGGGATGCCCTGCTGGCGGCGGGCCTCGATCCGTTCCCGCCGCAGGAGGGCGACTTCACCGAGCCCAGCGGCGCCGCCGCCATGGCCACGCTGCTGGCGAACCACCCTGACGTGGACGGCGTGTTCGCCGCCAACGACAACATGGCGGCGGGCGCGCTGCGCACGCTGCGCGAGGCGGGCCGGCTGGTTCCCGACGACGTCGCCGTGGTCGGCTTCGACGACCTGGCCGTCGCGCAGATCGCCGACCCGCCCCTCACCACCGTCCACCAGCCCATCCAGGCGCTGGGGCGGGAGATGGCGCGCATGCTGGTCTCGCTCGTCAACGGCCAGGAACCCACGCCGCTGATCCTGCCCACCCGCCTGGTCGTCCGCGCCAGCGCCTGACCGGTGCGCCGGGCCCCGGCCGGAGCCGGGGCCCGGGTGGGGTGGTGCGCACCTCCGATCACTCAGGGCGTGGACAGGTCGAAACGTGTGACACGGACGGAGCCGCCGAGTGCCTGCGTGGCGTGGTTGAAGAGGGCGAATCGGTACCCCATGAAGAACCGCCAGTCGTTGCCCATCGAGAAGGCGGGTCCGAGGCGGGTGAAGGTGGTGCCGTCGGTGCTGTAGGAGAAGGTGCCGGGGCGTGCCGAGCCGGGGCGGATGTCCGCGTTCGCGCGCAGCCACACGCGGGTGCCCTGGACGGGCGCGCTCGCGGCCTCGGTTCCGGTGCCGGTGGTGTTCCAGTTGCCGTCCATGGTCAGCCCGTTGACCATCACCAGGCGTGTGGTGCCGCCGTCGCGCTTGAGGCCGATCCAGGCGGAGGAGTCACGCAGCAGGGCGAGTCCGGCCCGGTCGCCGTCGCGCATCGCGGAGTGGTCGAGGAGGACCGTGGCGGTGGAGGTGGGGCCCTGGATGCGGTGGGTGAGGGTGTTGCGGGCCCAGTAGAGGTCGTTGGTGACGGTCGCGGTGCGCAGGGTCAGGCCGTTGCCGACCGTCCACTTGGTGTTGTCCGGGTTGTGGTTCCACTCCCATCTCGGTTTGAGGGTCGTGCCGTCGAAGGTGTCGACGCCGGTCATGGGGGTGACCTGGCGCGGTGGCGTGGGCACGGCCGGGCTCGGGTACGAGGTGCCCCATGCGCCGTTCACGAGTTGCACGACGGGCCAGCCGTCCGAGGTCCAGGTGACGGGTGCCAGGGCGGGCACCCGTCCGCCGGGGTAGGCGTCGACGAAGGCCAGGTAGTACCAGGCACCGCTCTGCGTCTGCACGAGTCCGCCCTGGTGCGGGACACCGCCGCCGGGGATCGGTCCGCGCAGGTCGAGCAGGACCTGCCGCAGGGTGTACGGGCCGAACGGCCCTCCCGAGGACTTGAGGATGTACTGGCCGTTGGCGGGGCGGGTCAGGAAGATGTAGTACTGCCCGTTGATCTTGTAGAAGCGGGAGCCTTCCAGGGTGCCGACGCTCGACGGTGTCGTGAAGACCTGCTGGGTACGGACCTGGGTGCGGCCGTCGGGCGAGAGCTGGGCCACGCTGATGGTCGTGTTGCCGTAGGCCACGTAGAGGGTGTCGTCGGTGTCGACGAGCAGTCCCGCGTCGTAGTAGGGCGTGCTGATCGTCGCCAGCCTGCTCCATGGCCCCTCGGCGGCGGTGGCGGTGTAGACGTAGGTCCGGGCGAAGTCGATCTGGCCCAGCCAGTAGAAGGTCCTGTTGCTCGGCCGGTAGGCCAGTGACGACGCCCAGATGCCGCGGACGTAGCCGCGCGCGCCGTTGAGGTCGTACTTGGCGCCGAAGTCGAGCGTGGGCACCGAGTGTCCGGCGATCTCCCAGTTCACCAGGTCGTACGAGCGCAGGACGGGCGCGCCCGGCGAGTAGTGCATCGTCGAGGCGGAGGCGTAGTAGGTGTCGCCGACGCGGATGACGTCGATGTCGGCGAAGTCCTGCCAGATCACCGGGTTGGTGAAGGTCGCCGCGGCCTGGGCGGAGGCCCGGGCCGTGGGGAGGAGGGCGCCCGCGGCGAGGCCGGTGGCGGCCGCCAGCGCGCGACGACGGGAAAGATCTTGTTGAGTCCATGACATATCCATGTGGGGGTGTTCTCCTCGCACTTCGTTCGGAGGAAGCGGCTCACGCCATTCGGCATGTCGAACACGGATCGGCGAGTCGAGCAACCTGGATGATAGAAGGCCGGTGACGGGCGTCAAGACTTACCGCACGATCGCAAGCTCTGTCGAAACATTCGATTCGATTGATGCACTCTTTTCGCAGGTCAAAGCCAATTGCGTCAGGTGCGTTGACATGTTCACGCACCTCTGTAACATCCCTGACACCGTGAGTTTCCGAACGAGGATCGAAATTTCGAACCTCCCCCCAAGGAGCCCCCTGGTGCCCAGACGCTCACGCGGACGACTGCTCCGCCTCCTCGCAGCCGCCGCCCTGACCATCACCGCGTCCGTGACAGCATCCGCCCACTCCCCCGCCTCGGCCGCGCCCGGCAGCCCGGCCCTCACTCCGCCCTTGGGGTGGAACAGCTGGAACAGCTTCGGCTGCGGGATCACCGAGACCCAGGTCCGCCAGGCCGCCGACGCGATGGTGTCCTCGGGCATGCGGGACGCCGGTTACCGCTACGTGGTGGTCGACGACTGCTGGTTCGACCCGCAGCGCGACGCGGCGGGCAACCTGCGCGGCAACCCGACCAAGTTCCCCAGCGGGATGAAGGCTCTCGGGGACTACATCCACAGCAAGGGCCTGAAGTTCGGCATCTACCAGGTGCCCGGCGAGCGCACCTGCGCGCAGGGCACCGGCGCCTATCCCGGGTCGACGGGCAGCCAGGGCCACGAGACCCAGGACGCCGCCACGTTCGCGTCATGGGGCGTCGACTACCTCAAGTACGACTGGTGTTCCTCCAGCGGCACCCGTGACGAGCAGGTCGCGCGGTTCACGCTCATGCGCGACGCCCTGCGTGCCACCGGGCGGCCGATCGTCTACAGCATCAACCCCAACAGCTTCCACGCCATCACCGGGGACAAGTACAACTGGGGCGAGGTCGCCGACCTGTGGCGGACCACCGAGGACCTCCTCGACATCTGGCAGAACGGCAACACCAACAGCTACCCGATGGGCGTCGGCAACGTCCTGGACGTCACCGCGCCCCTGGCCGCGCAGTCCGGCCCGGGCCACTGGAACGACCCCGACATGCTGGTCGTCGGCCGACCCGGTCTGTCGCTGACCGAGTCCCGCTCCCACTTCGCCCTGTGGGCCCTCATGAGTGCCCCGCTCATGGCGGGCAACGACATCCGCACCATGTCCGCCGACGTCAGCGCCATCCTGCGCAACCCGCGCCTGCTGGCGGTGAACCAGGACACCCTGGGCGCGGGCGGACGCCGGGTACGCGACGACGGCGCCACCGAGGTCTTCGCCAAGCCCCTCGCCGACGGCTCGGTCGCCGTCGGTCTGTTCAACCGCGGCGACAGCACCGCGACCGTCAGCACGACGCCGGCCCAAGTCGGCCTGTCCGGCAGCTCGTTCACCCTCACCGACCTGTGGACCGGCGGCACGTCCAGCGCCTCCGGCCAGATCTCGGCGAGCGTCCCCGCGCACGGTGTCGCGGTGTACCGGGTGAGCGGCGGCAGCCCGCTGACCGCCACCACCGCACGCCTGCGCGGCGACGCCTCCGGCCGCTGCGTGGACGTCGACAACGCCTCCACCGCGGCCGGCGCCGGCACGCTGCTGTGGGACTGCCACACCGCCGCCAACCAGCTGTGGACCACCTGGTCCGGCGGCGAGATCCGCGTGTACGGCGACAAGTGCCTCGACGCCTACAACCAGGGCACCACCAACGGCACCCGCGTCATCATCTGGCCCTGCAACGGCCAGAACAACCAGAAGTGGACCGTCGGCTCCGACGGAACGATCCGCAACGCCCTTTCCGGACTGTGCCTCGACGCCAACGGAGCCGCCACCGCCAACGGGACCCCGCTGATCCTGTGGACCTGCAACGGCCAGGCCAACCAGAAGTGGTCGCGCACATGAGGGACTCAGCGCACCCGTCGACGGCTCACCCGTCCGTCAACGTCCCCCGGAGGCCACGATGACCCCGGCTCGGCCGTCACCCGCCACCCGTACCGGACTCGTCCGGGCAGTCGCCTGGACCCTGGGCCTCCTGCTGGCCTTCGCCGTCGTCCCCGCCGCGGTGCATCCCACCGCGGCCCGGGCCGACAACCCCGTCGTTCAGCACATCTACACCGCCGACCCGGCCCCGCTGGTGCACAACGGACGGGTCTACCTCTACACCGGGCACGACGAGGACGGCTCCACCTACTTCACCATGAAGGACTGGCGGGTGTGGTCCACCGCCGACATGGTCAACTGGACCGACCACGGTTCACCGCTCAGCCTGGCCACCTTCAGCTGGGCGTCCTCCGACGCGTGGGCGGGGCAGGCCGTGGAGCGCAACGGCCGGTTCTACTGGTACGTGCCCGTGAAGAACCGGGCGACCGGCCGGATGGCCATCGGCGTGGCTGTGGCGGACAGCCCCACCGGCCCGTTCCGCGACGCCCTCGGCCGGCCGCTGGTGGAGAACGGCGAGATCGACCCGACCGTCTTCATCGACGACGACGGCCAGGCCTATCTGTACTGGGGCAACCCGAATCTGACGTACGTCAGGCTGAACGCCGACATGACCTCCTACTCGGGCAGTCCCACCAGGATCCCGCTCACCACCGCCGGGTTCGGCACCCGCACCGGTGACCCCAACCGTCCCACGCTGTACGAGGAAGGGCCGTGGGTCTACAAGCGGAACGGCCTGTACTACATGGTGTTCGCGGCCAAGTGCTGCTCCGAGTTCATCGCCTATTCCACCGCCCCCGGCCCGACCGGGCCCTGGACCTACCGCGGCACCGTCATGCCCACGCAGGGCAGCAGCTTCACCAATCACCCCGGGATCGTGGACTTCAAGGGCAATTCGTATTTCTTCTACCACAACGGCGCGCTCCCGGGCGGTGGCGGCTACACCCGCTCGGTCGCAGTGGAGCGGTTCTCCTACAACGCCGACGGCACGATCCCGACGATCAACATGACGAGCACGGGTGCTCCCCAGGTCGGCACGCTCAATCCGTACGTCCGCCAGGAGGCGGAGACGATCGCCTGGGGATCCGGGATCGAGACCGAACCGTCCGGCGACGGAGGAATGAACATCGGCTGGATCGAGAACGGCGACTACACCAAGGTCAAGGGCGTTGCCTTCGGGGCGGGCGCGTCCTCCTTCACCGCGCGCGTGGCCTCGGCCACCGGCGGCGGCACCATCGAGGTACGCCTGGACGGTCCGAGCGGGACTGTCGTGGGCCGCTGCGGTGTGCCGAACACCGGCGGCTGGCAGACCTGGACGACGGTGAACTGCCCCATCAACGGCGCGACGGGAACCCACGACCTCGCTCTGCGGTTCACCGGCGGCAGCGGCTATCTGCTCAACATGAACTGGTGGCAGTTCGCCCCGGCGCAGCCCTGACCGCACCACGAGCGAAGTCCCAACAGAAGAGGAGCCGCATGTTGAAAACGTCCAGATTCCGTTTATGGACCCCCGTGGCCGCGGTGCTGCTCGTCCTGACCATGGGAGGCACGGCACTGGCCGGTGACCACCGCGCCGCCGCGCCGTCCACACCTTCCGCGACCGCCGAAACCGCCGCCGTGAGCGCGGGCTGCGGCAAGACCCCCACCCTGACGAGCGGCACCTACACGATCCAGAGCGGCGGCAAGAACCGCACCTTCATCCTGCGCGTCCCGGACGGTTACGACCGCGACCACGGATACCGGCTGATCTTCGGGTTCCACTGGCTGGGCGGCACCTCCACGGACGTGTCCACCGGCCGCACCGTCGAGACGGGCACCTGGGCCTACTACGGCCTCCAGCGGCTGGCGAACAACAGCGCCATCTTCGTCGCACCGCAAGGCCTCAACAACGGCTGGGCCAACTCCGGCGGGGAGGACATCACCTTCGTCGACGACATGATCCGCCGCATCGAGGCGGACCTCTGCGTCGACACCACGCAGCGCTTCGCGCTCGGCTTCAGCTACGGCGCAGCCATGTCGTACTCCCTCGCGTGCTCCCGCGCCACCGTGTTCCGCGCCGTCGCGGTGCAGAGCGGCGGACAGCTCAGCGGGTGCAGCGGCGGCACCCAGCCCATCGCCTACCTCGGCGTGCACGGGCTCAGGGACAACGTCCTGAGCATCGGCGGCGGACGGGCGATGCGGGACAAGTTCGTCCAGAACAACGGCTGTACTCCACAGAACCCGCCCGAGCCCGCGCAGGGCAGCCTGACCCACCGGGTCACCACCTACTCGGGATGCTCGGCCGGACACCCGGTCGCCTGGGCTGCGTTCGACGAAGGACACATCGCCGCCCCGCAGGACGGAGCCCCCGGTGACAGCGGCAGGAGCTGGGTGCCGGGAGAGGTGTGGAAGTTCTTCTCGCAGTTCCAGACCTCCGACCCGACACCGCCGGGAACCGCCGCCTGCCGCGTCTCCGACACCATCAGCGCTTGGAACAACGGTCTGACCTCGAACATCACCATCACCAACACGGGCACCACCGCGATCGACGGCTGGTCCCTGGCGTTCACCCTGCCGGGCGGCCAGACCATCACCTCAGGCTGGAACGCCACCTACTCGCCCACCTCCGGCCAGGTGACCGCCAGGAACGTCGCCCACAACGCGACCATCGCACCGGGCGCGTCCACCACCATCGGTTTCCAGGCCACCCACACCGGCAACACGGCCGCGCCGACGGCGTACACGCTCAACGGCGCCACTTGCACGGTCGCCTGACCTCAACCGACTCACCCAACGCCGCATCCCGCCGGGGCCGTCGCTCCGGCGGGATGTCGTCATACGTCAGGGAGGCGCGGATCCGCGGCGGGCGGCACGCCCCCTCAGCGACCGCCCCGCAGACGACCGACCCAGCGGCCCGGACTCCGTCGCGACCGGCGCGCACGCGATCGCATCGGTCGGCGACCTTGGATTCCCGCCTCTCCGGCCTCTCCGGCCTCTCCGGCCTCGCCGGGGCTCCGCCCCCAGTGGTCGTCCGGAGAGAGGAGCGGCGCCCTGCGTTCGGCCTGAACCGCGATCTCGACATGCGCTTCGTGCGCCGTGATGCGGAAGGCCTCCTCGTAGGAAGCCAGCGCCGCGCTCATCGCACCGCCGGCAAGACCTCGACGGCGGACGCGTGACGCCAGCCACGTGAAGAACCCCAGCACCGTGGCAAGGCCACCGATGAGGATCAGGTACGGCATGAACATCAGGACGTTCACCCCTCGCCGCTCTCGCGATGTGCCAGGACCTCGGCCATATGCGTCTGTGCCCAGTCTCTGAGCCCGCGCGTCATGTGGTGGAGCGAGAGGCCGAGATCGGTCAACTCGTAGGTGACGGTGACCGGAACGGTCGGCGTCACGGTGCGGGTGAGCAGACCGTCGTGCTCCAGCGACCGCAGCGTCTGGGTCAGCATCTTCTGACTGACCCCGGCCAGAAGACGGGAGAGCTCGGAATAGCGGAGCGCCCTCGGAGCATCGGCGTGTGTGGCACCGACGGGTCCCGGTTTGTCGTCGCCGCCCAGCGCGCACAGGATCAGCACCACCCACTTGTCCGAGATGCGGTCGAGCAGCTGCCGACTGGGGCACTCCGCGAGGAACGCGTTGAACTCCGCCTTGGCCTGAGCCCTCTTCTCGGCCGCCTTCATCGTCGTCAACTGATCGCACCTCTCACCGATCGACGGGTTACGCACTCTGAAGTGCCTACTTCCCCACAGGAAGTTACTCCCCAATGCTGATGCAGGCAGCCGACAGCCGCCACCCCTCCATCACCTGGTGAAAGGCACCTCCATGAGCACGCCCTCCCTCCCCCTGCCCGGCGGCACCTGGACTCTGGGGGACATGACCGTCGCCCGGTTCGGCTACGGCGCCATGCAGCTGGCCGGCCCGTGGGTGATGGGGCCGCCGGCCGATCGCGACGGCGCCCTGGCCGTGCTGCGGGAAGCGGCCGACCTCGGTATCACCCACATCGACACCAGCGACGCCTACGGGCCGCGGGTCGCCAACGAGTTGATCCGCGAGGCGCTGCACCCCTACCCCGAGTCGCTGCACATCGTGACCAAAGTGGGTGCGACTCGGGACGCGCACGGCGGGTGGCCCGTCGCCCGGCGCCCCGAAGACCTGCGCCGCCAGATCCACGACAACCTCACCTCCCTCCGCCTCGACGTACTCGACCTGGTCAACCTCCGACTCGGCAACGCCGAAGGGCCCCAACCCGGCTCCCTCGCTGAGCCGTTCGAGACACTCGTCGAACTCCGGCAGCAGGGCCTGATCCGCCACCTCGGGGTCAGCAACGCCACCGAGGAGCAGGTCGGGGAAGCGCAGAGCATCGCGCCGATCGTGTGCGTGCAGAACATGTACAACCTCGCCCACCGGCACGACGACAAACTCATCGACCGGCTCGCCGCCGACGGCATCGCCTACGTGCCGTACTTCCCCCTCGGCGGCTTCACCCCGTTGCAGTCCTCGGCGCTGTCGGCAGTCGCCGCCCGAGCGCAGGCGACGCCGATGTCCGTCGCACTGGCCTGGCTGCTCCAGCGATCACCGAACATCCTGCTCATCCCCGGCACGTCATCGGTCACGCACCTGCGCGAGAACATCGCCGGCGCAGGACTCTCCCTGTCGGACGAGGACTTGAGCGCGCTGGACGAGATCGGGCGGTGACGTGGCGGAGCGGCGCTCACGGGTGACCGCGGGCAACTCGGGGGGTGCCGGAACGCTCTTTGGACGATGGCTTGATTGGTGGTAGTTCGTTGGTCTTCGTCGGCATTGCCAGCATGGTCATTTGCCACCGCCGATGCGGGGCAGACGGCCGGCAGGTGGTTGGCTAGGCTCCGGATCATGTGGAGACAGACAGCGACAGCGGTCTTTCCCGGCGTGGGCTTCCGGGAACCGGCCCAGGCATCCGATCTCGTCGCGGCGGAGACGCGGCTCAGGCGAACGCTGCCGGAAGAGCTTCGGCAATTGCTCCTCGAGAGCAATGGGGTGATCGGGCACACCCACGTGGACACCGTCTGGCCCATCGATCAGATCGTTGAGACGAACCTGCTCTTCTGGTCCGACCAGACGTTCACGCAGCCCTACATGACGTTCGACGCCTTCCTCTTCTTCGGAGACAACGGAGGCGGCGACCAGTTCGCCTTCGTGCAGAAGCCCGAGCGTCCCGACATCTTCGTCTGGGAGCACGAGAGCGACAGTCGTCGATGGGTCGCCAACAACCTGCAGGACTACGTCGGCCGTTCGCTTCGAGCCGGTGGGGACGATTGGTATCAGCTATAGCGCAGCGGTGAGCCGACGCCAATCAGAACACCGTCTTGTACGACTTTATACGGCGTCGGCCGCGGCGGGCCACGCTCCGCGGGCCAGCAGGTCAAGGACGAGCGCCGCGATGTTCCACGCGTCGTCCTCGCCGCGGTGATGACGTCCCTCCAGCGGCAGTCCGGCGATCTGCAGGGCCTGGCTCATGCCGGGCTTCCTGCGCAGCCCGTACGCCGTGGTGAACACGGCCTTGGCGTTGGTGTGGGTGCGTTCCGTCGGATAGCCGAACGGGTAGGCCACGCCATCGGCCTGACTCTGCCGCGCGAACTGCCGACGGTCGTACTCTCCCCAGCTCGCCCAGCAGCGCTCCCCGGCCCCGTGTTCCTCGACGAGGATCCGGCACGCCTCGGCAAAGGTGACGCCGCCTGCCACCTCGGACTGTGTCAGGCCGGTCAGTTCCGTGCAGAAGCTGCTCACCGCCGAACGGACCGGACGCACCAGGACACGGTGCCGGGACACGCGCCGTCGTGCCGACACGTCCACGACCGTCAGACCGATCTCGATGATCTCGCTCACCGAGCCGGGCGGAGGTTGCCCATCCCAACAGGTGGCTTCCACATCGATGACGTTCAGCAGGGAGGATTCGGCGCGCATGGGCCTGAGGGTAGGGACACCCGCCCGGTCCCGGCACCCCGATTTTCTCCAGGACGCTCTGCCGTCGTCAGGGACGCGGCGGCGGAGGGGGCATGGTGGACAGGCCCGGCGAGGCCTCGGGCCAGACCAGGAGCACCGGGCAGGGGGCGTGGTCGACGACGAAACGGCTGGCGGGGCCGAGACTGTGCGGGCCGAGGTGCGTACGGTCGCCGTCACGGGCCAGGATCAGCAGGTCGCGGCCCTCGGCCGCGGCTACGACCTCCCGCTCGACGCGGCCGGTGCGCTCGGTACGCGTACAGGGGCGCCCCAGGCGGTCGGCCGCGGACTGCAGCAACTCCTGTGCGGACGCGGCGGCGAGGTGCTCCAGCCGTGTGCCGGGATCGCGCTCGCGGTGACCGCGGCCGAGCAGACCGGCGAAGGCACCGTGCGCCGCACCCGGGACGTCGGCCGGTGTGACGTGCAGCAGGGCGACGTCGGCGTCCGTCGAGGTGTGGGCGCGGGCGGCGTCCACACAGGCGGGCCAGGTGCCCTCGACGATCCAGACGACCACGGACATGGGCATGGGTCAGCCTCCTCCGATGACGGCCAGCGAGCCCCACAGTGCCAGTACGGCGGCGCCCAGGCTCGCGGGCACCGCGTACACACCGAGCCGTGTGAACTCCTTCAGCTCCACCTCGCCCTCGTGGGCGTGGACGATACGCCGCCACAGCAGGGTGGCCAGCGAGCCCGCGTAGGTCAGGTTGGGGCCGATGTTCACCCCGAGCAGCACGGCGAGGACGGCGCCCGGACCCGACGGGGCGGTCAGCGGCAGCAGCACCAGCACGGCGGGCAGGTTGTTGATGACGTTGGCGAGGACGGCGGCGAGCCCGGCGAGCGCAAGCAGCTCCCACAGCCCGCTGCCCTCGGGGACCAGGTGGCCCAGAGCCTCGTCGAGCCCGTTGTCGACGACCGCCCGGACGACGACACCGAGGGCCAGCACGAAGGCGAGGAACGGCACCGAGGCCGCGCCCAGCAGCGCCCGCGGCGTGGTACGGCGCCGCAGCAGGCCCCTGACGGCGAGGGCCAGGGCACCGCCCAGGGCCGCCCAAGCCGGATCGACACCGACCACCGAGGTCAGCACGAACCCCGCCAGCGTGCATGCCACGGTCACCAGGGCGAACATGGGCAGCCGTGGTGGCTCCCCGCCCGCAGGAGCCTGCGCTCCGGCGTCCAGGTCCGAGGCGAAGAAGCGGCGGAAGACGACGTACTCGACGGCGATGGCGGCCACCCAGGGCAGGGCCATCAGCGCGGCGAACCGGGTGAAGCTGAGCCCGCTCGCCGCGAACGCCAGCAGGTTGGTCAGATTGGAGACCGGGAGCAGCAGCGAGGCCGTGTTCGACAGGTGCGTGCAGGCGTAGACGTGCGGCCGGGGGCGGGCGCCGAGCCGGGCCGCGGTGGCGAACACCACGGGCGTCAACAGCACGACGGTGGCGTCCAGGCTGAGCACCGCCGTGATCGCGGAGGCCGCCATGAACACCAGCGCCAGCAGCCGTCGCGGCCGGCCCGCCGCCGTCCGCGCCATCCAGGCCCCGCATGCCTGGAACAGCCCTTCGTCATCGCAGAGTTGAGCCAGTACCAGCACCGCTGCCAGAAAGCCGACCACCGGCCCCAGTCGCTGGACCTCGTCCAGCGCGTCGTCCAGCGAGATCGCCCCCGTGGCGATCAGCAGCCCGGCAGCGGGTACGGCCACCACCGCCTCCGGCCAGCCGAAGGGCCGGACGACCGCGCAGACCAGCACCAGGACGAGCAGGACCGCGGACAGTGTCTCCGCGAGCTGGGTGTTCAGAATCGGGTCCTTCCGATCAGTGGCAGACGAACCGCCCCACGTCACACCGAAAGATATCCCCCGCACAAGCGGACAGACGCACGTCGCCGCGCCCGGAGTGACGCCGGCGGAGGACTTGCGGCACCGGACCCGCCGGCCGTTGCGAGTCAACCCTGCTATCGGCCGCGGCCTCTGACGCAACGTCACGCGGGGTGGCCCGCCTGTGGCGATCCGGACCAGTGGCCGAGAATCGCCCTTTCCTGTCGTGATCAAGGGGCGTCAGAATGCCAGTTCGATAAAGGTCCCGCACCAAGGGGCCCGATCACAGGGGGTGGGAGAGTGGCTGGACGTCGTCCAGGGCTCGCAGGCAGAACCGTCTTGGCGTTCGCGTTGGCCGCGTCGCTCGCGGTCGTCGGCGGCAGCGCGCAGGCCGGCACGAGCGCGATACCGATATGTCCGACCGCGGACGAGCTGTCGGTCTACGAACTGCCGACCGGCCTGAATGTGCACACCTGCGACGTGGAAGGCGTTGTCGTCACCTACGACGGCACCGGGATCGAGATGCCCGAGGCCGACACCGCCGTGAGCATCGACTCCCTGTCCGAAGACGGTACGGAGCACGGATTCACACTGACCGTCGCCGCGGACGGCAAAGTCTCCTACGACCTGTCCACGGCCAACACGGAGTCGCCCACGGCAGGCCAGGACCGTGCCGATGTCGTGAGCCCGCGGCTCACGTCGGGGGACCTGACGCAGGAATCGGATGCACCGGTGTCCGAGCCGCCCACACCCGACGGTCTCGAGGTGGGCGAGGTGGACGCCGCGAGCTCCCCCGGCGAGTGCCAGGACGGCGCGTACTCGACGCTGGACCGGAAGGAGTACGGCATCTACAACTGGTACCTCGGGGACGGGGCCTATCCCGCGGGCATGACACACTCCCAGGCGCTGGAGTACTTCGAGGGCTCCATCGGCCGGATCACGGCCAGCACCAACAACTGTGGCCTCACCGACCAGGTGCCCGCCAAGAGTCACTACGCGGGCACGACCACATATGAGGCGGACATCAGCAACCACGGGACGTGCACCGCTCGGGACGGCAAGAGCACGTGGGACGCCGGTGACCTGGCCGCCGGGACAGTCGCCTCGACCTGCGCGCACACCTGGCCCAACCCGGTCGGCAAGAACGACCTGCGGGAAGCGGACGTGCGGTTCAACATCGCGGACTTCGACTTCACGAGGAATCCCACGAACACCTGCAACGGCCTGTACCACGATGTTCTCAACACGGGCACGCACGAGGCCGGTCATGTCTTCGGTCTGGGCCACGTGGGCTCCGGGCATTCGAATCTCACCATGTACACCAAAGCGGACCGCTGCGAAGTGAAGAAGAGGACCCTTGGTAAGGGCGACGTCATGGGGCTTCGCAGCCTCTACTAGGGAGACTCCATGAGCTGGGTCGGACGACATGCGATCGCGGCGGGGCTGGCAGCCGTGGCGTTCACCGCGGTCGGATGTGGATCAGAGGGTTCGGAAGGCGACGAGGCGAACGCCGAGAGCGTGTGCGCGAGCGACTTCTCCTACGAAGGCCGCACGTACATCAAGCTCACGGACGTCGACTTCAAGGTCGGAGAGAAGGTCGGCACCGCCACGAGTCCGGAGTGCCGTGACACCAATGACCAGGCCGCCGAAGTACCGGCGACCTCGGAGAACGCCTATGCGGTGAGCGGCATTTCTCCAGAGGTGGTCATAGCGATCGGGTCATCTCCTGAAGAGGCGGAGGCCTTCAGGGTCCTGCGCTCCGACAAGAAGATTCCGCCCGAGGTACAGGAGTTGATCGACGGATCGTGAGCCGAGGCGTGGCCGGAGGCTCCCCCGGGGCGAATGCCCCGGGGCTTCCGTCACCACGACGCCCTGACATCCATCAGCCGGCTCGAACCGGCGCCGGCGACGGCCGCCATTCTCTCCTGAGCAGCCCGAACACCCAGGAGTCGGACACCTCGCCGTTCACGACGCAGTCCTCCCGCAACGTGCCTTCCCGCACGAATCCGATCTTCTCGAGGACCCGGGCCGATGCCAGGTTGCGCGTATCGGTCTCGGCCTGCACCCGGTTCAGGTCCAAGGTGTCGAACGCCCATTGCAGCAAGGCGTGTGCGGCCTCCGTCGCATAGCCATGGCCCCACATCGCATCGCCCAGGACATAGCCCAACGACGCGCTGCGGTAGTCCGGATTCCATCCGGTCAGCCCGCACCAACCGACGAAGGCCCCGTCGGAAACCCGGTCGATGGCCACTCGGGCCCCGCTGCCTTCGTCCGCCATCGTCCGGCACATCGCTAGGAAGCGTTCGGCGCGGGCTCGTTCGCTCCACGGCGGGGAATCCCAATAGCGCAGCACGTAGGCGTTGCTGTGCAGCGTGAAGAGGGGGTCCGCGTCGGCGTCGGTGAAGGGGCGCAGTCGCAGGCGAGCGGTGTGCAGTACGGGGGTGGCCAGAGTCATGCGGACCATCCTGCGGCCTCATGAGGAGGGCCGAACAACGAATATCCCATCCCGGTACGGACCCTCATGAAGAAGGCGGTCCGGCCGCGTATGCCAGCGGAGGGGCGATCGCCTGGGCATCCGCGCCCTCTCCGACCCACAGCGCGATGAACAGCGCGGCGGTCGCTTCCAGGAGTCCCGCCCGTTCGAGTCCGCCGCCTGCCACGGCCTCACAGCCCACGTCGCGTACCAGCTCACGCACGCGCGCAAGGGCCGTCTCGTCGTCTCCGCAGACCGGAACGGCCAACGGCCGGCCGTCGAAAACCGGTGGCCGCATGCGCCACACGTCCTCGTGGCAGAGGTTGAAGGCCTTGACCACGTGGGCTCCCGGTGCCGCCACCGCAAGGTGTTGCGCGGCTGACGGGCCGCCTTCCGTCAGTAGCCGGAATCCCGGTCCCACGGGGTTGGAGCAGTCCAGCAGCACCTTGCCTTCCAGGGCCGCGCGCAGGCCTCGTACCACATCCGCCCCTGCCCCGAAGGGCAGCGCAGCCAGCACCACTTCAGCCGCGTCGGCCGCCGCGCGCAGACCGGCAGACTTCGCGCCGCCTCCGATACGCGTCGCGAGTCGCTGCGCCTTGTGTGCGTCCCGGCCCCCGATGACCACCTCGTGTCCGGCCCGCACCCAGTGGGTGGCCAGCGCGTCGGCCATGTTGCCCGTGCCCAGTACGCCGATTCTCATCACACGATCCCTCTCTTCGCCGCTTCGACCGTTCACACCGAAGCTAGAGAGCTGTTCGGGCACCATTTGGTACGTGCCCACCGACGCCTTTCTCGCCGACTGCCGCGCCCGCCTCGCCTTCGACCTGCTCTCCAACACCTGGAACGCCGTGGTGCTCTGGGCCCTGCGCGACGGCCCGAGCCGCCCGGTCGAACTACGGGAGCGGATCGGGGGCATCAGCTCCAAGGTCCTCACGGAGACGCTGCGCCGACTGCAGTTCAACGGCCTGGTCGAACGGCAGGCAGCCCGCGACGCATCATCACGGGTCGAGTACCGACTCACCCCTCTGGGCCGGACCTTGCTGACACCCATCGACGCCTTCGGCGCCTGGGCCTTCGAGTACGGCGACGAGGTCATGGCCGCACAGGAAGCAGCATGCGCGGGGCGGTGAAAAAGGGAATGGATTCCTCCGGTGCGGGTGTGAGGCTGCGAGTCCTCGGTCCGCTACGGGTGTGGCGCGACGGTGTGGAATGGGACGCCGGGCCTCCGCAACAGGCGTATCTGCTCGCCGTTCTCCTGGCCCGTGCGGGCGAGCCGGTCAGTACGGGCGAGTTGGTGGACCTCATCTGGGCCGAGGACGTCCCGGTCTCGGCGGTCAACATTCTCCAGAAGTACGTCGGCGCGCTGCGGCGCCTGCTGGAGCCGGCGCTGCCCGGGCGTGCACCCGGTTCGTACCTGCAACGCCGCGGTGGCGCCTACCTGTTCGTGGCCGATGCCGAGACGTTGGACGTCGTCAGGTTCCGTGAACTCCTCGCCACGGCCCGCAGCGGCGTCGAGGAGCAGCGGCTCGAAGCGGCGCTCGACGAGTATCTGGAGGCCGTGCGGCTCTGGGACGGTCCGGCCGGGGACGGAGTCGCCCACGGTGCCGGCGGGATGGCGATCTTCGCGGGGCTGGACGACGAGTTCCGCCACGCCTGCGTTGCGGCGGCCGATCTGGCGACCACGCTCGGCCGGCCCGAACAGGTGCTCCCGTCTCTGCACATGGCCGCCCGCATGGCGCCGCTGCACGAGACGGTGCAAGCCAGTCTCATCGCCGCGCTGGCCGCCGCCGGCCGGCCCGCCGAAGCGCTGTCGGTGTTCCGGACCGTGCGCGCCCGGCTCGCCGAGGAACTGGGCATCGATCCCGGCCCGGCCCTGGTGGCGGCCCACCTGCGAGTGCTGGAGCGGGCACCGGCCGAGCACACGTCGCCCGAGCGGTCGGCGGCACCCTCCGCGGCAGCGCTGAGCGCCGACCACCTGGTCGGCCGGACCGAGGAACTGGCCGTGGTGCGACACACGGTGGAATCGGCACTCGCCGGCTCGACGGGGATCGTGATCGTCGAAGGAGAACCCGGAGTGGGCAAGACATCCCTGCTCGAAGAGGTCGCTGCCGAGGCCGGCCGGCGGGGCGCGCTGGTCGTGTGGGGCCATTGCCTGCCGGGGGACGGCACGCCGTCCATGTGGCCCTGGGTGCAGATCGTCGGCGCGCTCCTGGATGACGTACCGGCCGAAGCGCGCGAGGAATGGCAGGCGGGCGAGCTCGGCCGTCTCGTGACGCCGTACGGCGGCGGCCCCGCGACATCGGTGCTGCCGGACAGCGGCGTCCGGTTCCGCTTCTTCGAGCAGGCCGTCGCGCTCGTCCGCCGGGTGTCGGCGCGGCGGCCGGTGATGCTCGTGGTCGACGACCTCCAGTGGGCCGATGCCGCCTCGCTGGACCTGCTCGGTCACCTCATGGCCCGGCTGCCGGACGGCACGGTCGTGATCGGAGCGCTCCGCGACCGTGCGCCCGCACCGAGCTCGGAACTGGGGCGGATGCTCGCCGCGGCGAGTCGGCTCCCCCGGCACCGCAGGATTCCGCTCGGCCCGCTCGACCCGGCCGAAGTCGCCGAACTCGTGCGCCGGGAAACGGGCCAGGACCCGGGGCCGGACGGCACCCGCCTCATCCACACCCGCACCGCCGGCAACCCCTTCTTCGTCCGTGAGCTGTCCCGGTTCCTCGCCGACGGCGACGGCGCCGTCCTCTCGGAGGCCACCGCGGCCCGGACCACGGTGCCGGCCACCGTCCGGGACGTCGTCCGCGACCGGATGACCGTGCTGGGGGAGGACGCCCGGAGCCTGGTGCGGCTCGCCGCGCTGATCGGCCGTTCCGTCGACCTCGCGCTGCTGGCCCGCGCGTCCGGTCTCGACTACGAGACGTGTCTGACCGGCCTCGAGTCCTGCGAAGGGCTCGGGCTGCTGCGGCCCTCGCCCGGGGACCCGTACGCGTTCGGCTTTTTGCACGACCTGGTCCGCGAATCGGTGGCCGAGGACATACCGCCGCCGCGCGCGGCCCGGCTGCACCTGCGGATCGCCGACTCCCTGGAGGACCGGGCCACGGACACCGAGCAGGTGGCCGAGCGCCTCGCCCACCACCTGTGGTCCGCCGGACCGCTCGCGGACCCGGCCCGCACCGCGGCCGCACTGGTGCGGGCCGGCCGCTGCGCGGCGGGAAAGTCGGCGTTCAAGGCCGCCGCACGACAGCTGCGGTCCGCCGCGCAGGTAGCGCGGGGAGCGGGCCTGGCGGAGCTGGAACTGTACGCCCTGTCGGTCTTCACCGCGGTGGGCGGGATACGGGCGGGGCAACTCGGTTCGACGCCGGAATCGTTGGAGCGGGCCGAGCACCTGGCACGTGACCTGGGCCAGGAACGGGAGGCCGCCGACTTCCTCTTCGCCCGGTGGGCTGCGCATTCCCAGGGCATCCAGATCGACCGTGCCGGACGACTGGCACGCCGGCTGCTGGAACAGGGCGAGGCATCCGACGACCCGGTCGTCCGCACGTACGGCCAGTACGCGTGGGGCATCCACCAGTGGTCCATCGGCGACATCGGCGAGGCGTTCCGGTACTTGAGCCGGACCGGATCGGCCGTGTTCGACGACCTGGCCCCCGGCGGGGCGAACCCGCTGCGGCGCGATCTACGGCTGCTCGGGCCGGTCATGCTCGCTCTGATCACCGCCCTGCACGGCGACCTCGACACGGCACGAAAGCTGTTCGACACCATCGAGTCCGCCGCTGACGACGACCCCTATGTGATCACCGTCTGGGCCGCGTTCGCCTGCACCGCCGCAACCCTGGCCGGCGCCCCCGAGTGGGCGCTGCAAGTGGCGCCGCGGGGCATGGCCGTGGACCCGGACTTCTCCTTCTCCTTCTTCGGCAGTTACCAACGGCTGGGGCTGTGCTGGGCGCGCGCCAAGACCGGCGACGACCCGGCCGGCGCCGCCGCCGAGGCGCAGGACCTGATCGACGCGTCGCTCTCCGACCCGCCCCGCTCGGGTCTGGCCACCTGGTACGGGTTCCTCGGCGAGATGTGGCTGGCGGCCGGAAAGCTGGACGAGGCCCTCGTAGCGCTCGACCGGGCGGACTCGGCCATTGACCGGTACGGCCAGCGCTCCGCCGAGGGCCTGCTGCTTCTGCTCCGGGCGCGGGTGCTGCGGGCACGTGGCGAGCCGGTCGCCGTCGTGCGCGCCGTTGCCGAGCGGGCGTACGCGCTGTCCGTCGAGCGTGAGGCCCACTTGTTCGCCCGCCGTGCCGAGGCACTGATGGCCGAGCTCTCGCGCAGCACATCCCGCTGACTCGGGCTCCCCGTTTCGCCACGAGGGCAGCGCCCAGCGGCCGTTCCGGGCAGATGGCCCCGGCTCGCGGACCGACAGTAAAGTGGCTGCGCCACAGTCGATGGGGATCGGCCTGTGCGTGGGGGTGGGGGTGGGGGTGGGGGTGGCATGACGTCCTCCGGGGGACAACTGCGTCTCCAGATTCTCGGTCCGCTCCGGATCTGGCGGGACGGCGTCGAACTGGACGCCGGGCCCCGACAACAGGCGTATCTCCTCGCGGTGCTGCTGGCCCGGGCCGGCGAGCCGGTCAGCACGAGTGAGCTGGTCGATCTGATCTGGGACCAGGACGTCCCGTCGTCGGCCCTGAACATTCTCCAGAAGTACGTCGGCGCCCTGCGGCGACTGCTGGAACCCGCGCTGCCCGCGCGGGACACCGGCGCCTACCTCCAGCGCCGAGGCAACGGTTACCTCTTCGCGGCCGCTCCCGGCACGCTCGACGTCCTCACGTTCCGGGAGCTGGTCGACGCGGCCGAGGCCGGCGGCTCGGAGCAACGGCCCGACGTGGCGCTCGACTTCTACGTCCGGGCGCTCGATCTGTGGCACGCCTCCGCCGGCGACGGACTGCTCCACGGGCCGGCATCGGTGCCCGTCTTCGCGGCCCTGGACGCCGAGTTGTACGTCGCGTGCGTGGCTGCGACCAAGCTGGCGACAGCGCTCGGGCAGCCTGAACGCGTGCTGCGGCCGCTGCGGCTGGCCGCCCGTATGGCGCCGCTGCACGAGACGGTGCAGGCCGGGCTCGTCTCGGCCCTGGCCGCCGCGGGCCGGCAGGCGGAAGCCCTGGCGGTCTTCCAGGCCGTTCGGGCCCGGCTCGTCGAGGAGTTGGGCCTCGACCCCGGCCCGGAGCTGCTGGCCGCGCAGCGGCGCGTGCTGGACGGGGCACCGGCCGGCAGGACACCCTCTGAGCGGCCGTCGGACCTTGATGGTGGAACCTCGTCGGACGGCCGACTGGTGGGCCGGGTCGAGGAGTTGGCGGTGCTGCGGCAGGCCGTGGAGTCGGCTCTTGCGGGGGGCACGGGTCTGGTCGTCGTCGAGGGCGAACCAGGGGTGGGCAAGACCCGGCTGCTGGAGGAGGCGGGCGCCGAGGCGGACCGGCGGGGCGCCCAGGTGGTCTGGGGCCGGTGTCTGGAGGGGGACGGCACGCCGTCGATGTGGCCATGGGTGCAGGTGGTCGGGGCGCTGCTCGCCACCCTGCCCGTCATGGCACACAAGGAGTGGCAAGCCGGTGAACTCGGCCGCCTCCTGGGACAGCACGGGAATGTCCCCGCCTCGCCGGTCCTGCCGGACAGCGGTGCCCGGTTCCGCCTGTTCGAACAGACCGTCGCGCTCGTTCGGCAGGCATCGGCACGGCGGCCGGTCGTGCTGGTCGTCGACGACCTTCAGTGGGCCGACGCCGCCTCACTCGAGCTGTTCAGCCACCTGGCGGCTCGCCTGCCGCACGGCGCCGGCCTGACCGGCGTCCTTCGCGACCGCGCGCCGATACCCGGTTCGGAACTGGAGCGGATGCTCGCCGCGACAAGCCGGCTGCCCCGCCACCGCCGCATCCGGCTGGGCCCGCTCGGCCCGACCGAAGTGGCCGAACTGGTCCGTCAGGAGACCGGCCAGGATCCCGGCCCCGGTGCGACGCGCACCATCCACGAGCGAACCGCCGGCAACCCCTTCTTCGTCCGGGAACTGTCCCGCTTCCTCGCCGACCGCAGCGTCCTCACCGAGGCCGCCACGACACCGGCGGGGGTGCCCGCCAGCGTCCGGGATGTCGTGCGCGACCGGATGGCGAAGCTGGACGACGCGGACGTACGACTGCTCCAGATCGCGGCGCTGATCGGCCGCGACATCGACCTCGCCCTGCTCTCGCGCGCCGCCGGTCTCCCCGTACAGACCTGCCTCGACCGTCTGGGGCCCTTGCAGGAACTCGGCCTCCTGGAGCCGTCGTTCCGGAACCCGTACGCGTTCCGCTTCGCTCATGACCTGGTGCGTGAGTCCGTCGTCGGGGCCACACCGCCACCGCGGGCGACCCGGCTGCACGCGCTCGTCGCGGATGCCCTGGAGCAGCACACGACGACGGACGACGAGCGCCTCGCTCATCATCTGTGGGCGGCCGGCCCGCTCGCGGACCCGGCCCGCACCGCCGCCGCCCTGATCCGCGCGGGTCGCTGCGCGGCGGGCAAGTCGGCGTTCGAGGCCGCCGCGCAACAGCTGCGATCGGCCGCGCAGGTAGCGCGGAGAGCGGGGCTGGCGGAGCTGGAGCTGTCCGCGCTGTCGCTCTTCATCGCGGTCGACGGGATGCGGGCGGGATATGTGGGTGCGGCGCTCGAACTGCTGGAGCGGGCCGAGCACCTCGCCCGTGCCCTCGGCCGGGAGCGGGAGACCACGGACTTCCTCTTCTCCCGCTGGGCCGCCCACTCCCAGGGCATCCGACTCGACCGCGCCGGACGACTGGCACGACAGCTGCTGGAACAGGGCGAGGCCTCCGCCGACCCGGTCGTCCGCACCTATGGCCGGCACGCGTGGGGCATCCACCAATGGGACGTCGGCAACATCGGCGAGGCGTTCCGCTATCTGAGCCGGAGCCGCTCCACCATGCTCGACGACCTGGCCGACGTCGGGGAGGACACGCTCCGGCGCGATCTGCGCCTGCTGGGCCCCGCCATGCTCGCGCTGATGACAGCGCTGCACGGCGACACCGACACGGCACGGACACTGTTCGACACGATCGAGACCACCGCTGACGGCGACGCCTACGTGCTCACCGTCTGGGCCGCCTTCGCCTGTACGGCCGCGGCACTCGCCGGCGACCCGGTGAGGGCGCTGCACACCGCCGAGCGGGGCAGCGCCCTGGACCCGGAGTTCTCCTTCGTCTTCTTGGGCAGCTATCAGCGGCTGGCGCAGTGCTGGGCTCATGCCGTGACCGGCGAGGACCCGGCCGGATCGGCGGCGGAGGCACAGCGCCTGATCACCACGGCGCTGGCCGACCCACCCCGCTCCGGTCTGGCGACCTGGTACGGCCTCCTCGGCGAGATGTGGCTTGCCGAGGGCAGACTCGACGAAGCCACGGCAGCCCTCGACCGGGCCGACTCGGCCCTCGACACGCACGGCCAGCGCTACGCCGAGGGCCTGTTGCTCCTGTTGCGCGCGCGGCTGATGGGCGCCCGCGGCGCGCCGGTCGCCGCCGTGCGGGCCGCCGCCGAACGGGCCCGGGCGCTCTCCGCCGAGCGCGAGGCCCACCTCTTCGCCCGCCGCGCCGAGGAGTTGCTGGCCGGCCTCGCCGACACGTAAGGACAGCGCATCGGCTCCGTGGCTGCTCTCAGGCGCTTGACGACAACGGAACCAACGGTGAACCAGACCCCGGTGCGGGCCCCGATGTCCGTTCAGTGCCCGTCAAGTGACCCGCCCTACGCTGACCGGCGATCACCCTCGAGAACGCCGGAGAGCGAAGGGGATACACCGATGACGACAACTCGCCGGGGACTGCTGGCCGGATCCGCCGCGGTCGTAGCAGGCGCCGCACTCGACACACCCACCGCACAGGCACACACCGCAGGCGGCAGCGCGCCCAAGCCGACCGTGGTACTCGTGCACGGGGCTTTCGCCGACGCCTCCGGCTGGAACGGGGTCGCCTCCCGGCTCATCCGCGACGGCTATCCCCTCATCGCACCACCCAACCCCCTGCGCGGCGTCGCCTCCGACTCCGCCTATCTCGCCACCGTCCTCGCCACACTCAGCGGCCCGCTCGTCCTGGTCGCGCACTCCTACGGCGGGATCGTCGCCACCAACGCCGCGACCGGCAACCCGAACGTGAAAGCACTGGTCTACGTCGACGCCTTCGTACCCGATCAGGGCGAGACGCTCCAGGGCCTGCAGACGAAATACCCCGGAAGCAGAATCAACGAGACGGCACTGGACTTCCGCCCCCACGGCGAAGGCCTCCTCGACGCCTACATCAAGAAGGACTACTTCCACGACATCTTCGCCGCAGACCTGCCCAAGTCGGCCACCGACCTGATGTGGGCCGGCCAACGACCCGCCGACACACGCGCCCTCGGAGAACCGTCCGGCACCCCGGCCTGGAAGACCATCCCCTCCTGGTACCTCGTGGGCCGCGACGACCAGGTCCTGCCCCCGGCGGCCCAGCGGTTCATGGCACACCGGGCCGGCGCCCACACCTACGAGATCGACGCCTCCCACGTCGCGATGATCTCGCAGCCCACCGCGACGGCCGCCCTGATCAAACGCGCAGCACGCTGATGCAGGAGTGCAGCTCAGACCGCTCCACCGCTCAGTGCTGTTCCGCGACGTCAACGCCGTAGCCGCGAGCGAGGTCGGCAAGGCCGTGGTCGTAGCCCTGTCCCACCGCACGCAGCCGCCAGCCGTCACCTCGGCGGTAGAGCTCGGCAAGGATCATGGTGCGCTCCGTGGTGGCCGCGTCGAGGGTGGCGCGGGCGGTCGGAGCCGCACCGACGCCGCAGGTGGCGGTGATCTCGATGGCACCGACGTCGGCGAAGGTCGCGGCGCCGTCGATCGCAGCGGCGACGACGACCCGGTGAACCTCCAGGGGCAGCCGCTCCAGATCTGCGGTGACGGCCTGCTCCGTCGGACCGTCCACGGCGAGCCGCACGGTGCCATCGGGGTGCTCGGGCGCGCCGTAGAAGACGAAGTCCTCGTCTCCTGCCACCTGTTCGCGCGCGTCGACCGCGAAAGCGACGACGTCCACATCACACATGGCCTGCTGACGCCACACGGCGGCCACCGTCCAGGCCGCGCCGGTGTCGGTCAGGTCGAGGACGGCACCCCGGACCAGGACCGCCGCCGGGTCCGGCCGGCTTCCGGACTCGTTCCGGGCCGACGAGGGCATTGCCGTCGTCGTGGGCGCGAGCAGCCAGTCGGCGTCGTACACGCGCAGGCCGAGCGTGGCGATACGGCTCATGCGCCGGTCCGCCTCCCCGCCGGGCAGCACCACGACGTCGGACACGCTGGCGGAGAGGTTGACCGCCGCGGAGGCTCCCAGGGCGACGGCACGCGCGCGTGCCTCGACGGCCTCGTCGTGGGTGCCGCCCAGGACCAGGACCCTGCGCCCCGCGAGCGGCTGATCCGCCCTGTCGGCGGACGCTGCCGGTGTCGCAGTTCGCTGTGCCGGGACAGCGGGTGCCGGGACAGCGGGTGCCGGGACAGCGGGTGCCGACGCAGGGGGTGAGGCGGGGGCAGGCGGTGAGGCGGGCGCAGCGGAGACCTGCCGGGCGGCGCCCTTGGCCTGGCCCGGCTCGACCGCCTCCAGCAGGTGCAGGTAGGTCGACTCGTCCACGAGGGGGACGCCCTCGTTCGCGGCACGCTTCAGCTTGGCGGACGCGGCGCCGGGGTCGTTGCTGACGACGACGCTGGTCTGGCCGCTGACCGAGGTCATGATGTTGAGCCCGGCCGCCACTGAGCGGGCGACGAGTTCCTCACGAGCGACCCGGGTGTCTCCGGTGATGGCCACCTTCATCCCCTGCACCAGCGGCCCACCCGGCTGGAGCCGACCCGGATTGCGGTACGCGCAGGGCGTCTTGGGCACGTACGGCAGGTAGTCCTGACGCGGCGGACACTCCAGGAGCGGCAAGGCCAGGCCCAGTTGCTCGGCAGCGCTCAGTGAGCCGCGCAGGATGCCGGAGAGCACCCGTACGTCGTCCTGCGCGTCGTGGGCCTTCTCCTGGCGCACGCCGTAGTGCGCGGCGAGCGTGCCCAGTTTGAGGTCGGGTGTCGCCGGCCCGACCAGACGATTGAGGGCCAGCGTGCACAGCCGCCGGCTCACCGGGACCCAGGAACGCACGTGGGCGAACTCGTGGGCCAGGAAGTCGTAGTCGAACTGCGCGTTGTGGGCGACCAGGACGCGGCTGCTGAGCAGCGCCCCCACCTGCGGTGCGATCTCCTCGAAGGTGGGCGCGCCGGCGAGCCGGGCCGTGGTGAGGCCGTGGACATGTACCGGACCTGGATCACAGCCCGGGTTGAGAAGGGTCGAGAACTCCCCTGTCTGGTTGCCCTGTGCGTCCAACGTGAGGACCGCCAGCGAGAGGACACGGTCGCGGCCCGGTCTCAGCCCGGACGTCTCCACGTCCACCAGCGCCCACTCGTGGAAGTAGTCGGGCAGGGTCGGCCACTTCGGGCTCGACGACAGCAGGGCCATGCGGGGCTCCCCCTCCCCTGGCGCGGCGGGCGACAGGCCCTCTCCACGACGACGAACGACCGGTGCATTTTTGCATGTGCCGGGAGCCGTTCGTGGTGGATCTGTGACGGACAGCGATGCGCGATGGTCAACGGAGCTCTGCCACGGCTGTCGCTGCCGCGGCCAGGATGCGGTCCAGGACGGGGGCTGGGATCGCCGGGTTGGTGACCGCGGTGTGTGCGGTGTCGCGGTCGTGCAGCAGTCCCGCCAGGACGCGGGCCGGGAGGCGCGGATTGCGTGTCACGGTGTCGCGGACGTGCGCCGCCGGGTCGTTGAGCAGCCGTACCGCGTCGGCCGGTGACAGCCGGGGGTCCTCAGCCGCGCGGCGGCGCACCTCGGCTTCTGGGTCCCGCGCCAGGTGGGCGACGTCGTCCGGTGTGGACTGCGGGTCGTCGAGTGCCAGGCGGCGCATCCGGCCGCTGGGGTCGGTGATGTGGTGCAGCAGGCCCGTACGCGGGAAGTTGGGGTGGCTCCGGGGCCGGCCGGGGTGGCTGAAGCTGCCGTCCCACCAGCGCCAGACCTCCAGGAGCAGGTCGCCCGGCGCGTCCTCGCACGACTCGGCGAGGAACAGGCGGACCGCCCGGTCCTCGTCCCGCGCCAGGCGCGCCACGACATCCGGCGGGAGGCGGCGGGCTCGGGCCACACTGCGGCGGATGAGCGGGTGGGACGACGCGGCGAGACGGCGCATCGCGTCGGCGTCCGCGTGCAGGTCCTCGACCCAGGCAACGGTGTGCGACATCGACATCGGGTCGAAGTCGTGGCGCACCGCAGCCCGTTGCTCCTCGGTGAGGTCGGGGCGCAGCGCCACCGTGGAGCGGATGTCGTCCCGCGGATCCTGTGCCAGTGCGGCGACGCCGGGCGCGCTCAGAGCGGGGTTGGCCCCCAACGCCTGACGTGCCTCCGTGCCCCCGTTCTTGACCAGCTCCGCCTCCAACTCGGGTGCCAGGCGGCACCGTTCGAGCGCCTGCCGTGGGTCGGGCAGGGCAGAGAGAATTTCGCGGGGCATCGGTACGTCGGTGTGGTGGGCGAGCAGTGCGGCCGTGCGCACCGCCTGGTCGGTGTCCGTCAGGAGCCGCTCGCGCAGTGGCTCGGCGAGTTCGTTCCACCGGGTACAAGCCGCCTTCCGCACCCGGGCATCCGTGTCGCTCGCGAGGTCGGGAAGGTGCCGTGCGGGGAGGTCCGGAAGTTCGGCGGCCTGTGCTCGGGACGGGCCGGCGAGGAGGTCGTCGTACAGGTCCTCGGGGAGGGCGGCGCCCCGGACGCGGGCGCGTTCCGCCCAGAACACGCGTCGCTCCGGCGACGGCTCGGCGCGCACCAGTCGTACCCACTGATCGGACGTCAGCTTGGGCCGGAACGTGTCGGCGGGCCTCGACCGCACCTGCGGGTCCGGGTGTGCCACGGCGGCGTCGAGGACGGCAGGCCGGTCGCAGTCGTGCAGGAAGCCCGTTTCCACATCCAGCAGCCGGATCAGCAGTTCGTCCGTCGCTGCCGGATTGGACCCGATCCCCTCCGCCCAGTGCAGGGGCCACGCGGGCCGGCCGGGCACCGCCGCCCATACCTCGGCACGCTCGGCCTCCGTCTCGCATCCGGCGGCCTCGGCCGCCTCCTCCAGCCTCTCCGGCAGCCGGTCCAGGGCCGTCACCCGAGTGCCCTCCTCGACGGGCAGCTCCGCCAGCAGCACCTGCCCGTCGAGGGACAGCGCCACGAACCCGGGCTCTGCGGTCAACCCCGGTACACCGCTCCCGGTGTACCGGACCCGGGTCCACCAGGAGTCGTTGCCGCCGATCCGGTGTCCGAGAACGGCCACCAGGAACTCGCCGTCGGCATCGCGAAGACGGCGCCACCACTCGGCGTCGAGCGCTTCGCGGGCCGTCCCGTCCGGTGCCGCGACACCGCGCGCGATCCGCCAGCCGGCCTCGGGCGGGAGCAGGCTGCCCGGGCGTATTTCCTCGACGATCGTGAGGCCGGCGCGTGTCAGCTGGTCGTGGAGGTTCTCTCGGCGTGGCACGCGGTCATGATCTCTGCCGCCTCACGGCGGGACAAGGGCGAGCACTTCCTGGCCTCCGCCGACTGGACGGGGCGGTCGGCTCACCCGGCGCCGAGAAAGCCCGGATCAGCCCCGTCGAACTGTCGGCACGCGTCCCGGGCGACGCCGAGCAGCTCCTTCATGGGCACGGCGCGACGGCTGGTGGCGGAGATGTCCTGGCGCGCCTCGGCAGACCACAACGGCGGGAACAGCGACAGCCCCTGATTGCCGTTCAGCGCACGGACCTCCTCCTGCCAGCCGGGCCAGCGGAGATCGGCGTAGAAGTCATCGAGCGCCCCGGACACGAGCCACTCCAGCCACGTCGAGTGACCGACGCCCAGAGCCTCCCAGCGAAGGGAATCCGGGGCGAAGTAGACGACCTCGCCGGGGGCACCGGGACGGCCGGCGCGAGCAGGATCCGCGCCGTTGAGAGCGAACACGCCGCCCAGGACGTCGTGTGCCACCACCAAACCGGATTCCGGTCGCCACGCCGGGTCGAATGCATCGGGGAACTGATTCACGCGAGCCAAGGACGGTGTCCCGGACGCAGCCCCACCGACGGGACTGCCGAAGACCCGCAGCCATCCGTCGTCCACCAGCAGACCACCGCACTGCAGGACGACCGCCCCCAGGTACGACCTTGCCGTGACCTGGAGTTGATGGATCGACGCCCTGCCCAGATCCGAGTCGGGTGGGAGCACCTCGACGGACACCGGACTTGCCTCAAGGGTCTCCCTGATGTCCGGCCAGGCCGGATCCTCGACCTCGATCAGCCGGCTCACCTCACGCATGCCCACATCGTCGCACCCGCGCTGTGCCTCCCCACCGGCGGTCCGCTGCCGGGACCGGATGCCTGGGAGATGCGGTCACTGCGTGGCGCGTCGGCCGCGGATGGTCAGGGCGACCGCGGAGACGAGGAACCAGAAGGCGCCGAAGGCCGAGTACCCGGCGATGGACGACAGGCCGCTCGTCGACGAGGCGGACATGGCGGCGAAGGAGATGCCGGCGAGGACGGACAGTCCGCCACTGATGACCATGGGCCACTGGGCGCCGACGGTGTGCCGGCGCCGGATCGCCACGGCGAGCTGGATCGCTCCGGAGAGCAGGGCCCAGATGCCGAACACGAGCAGCGTCGTCCCGATGGTCGAGAACACCGCGATGATCATCCCGGCGGTGGCGGCGAGGCCGAGAGCCATGTTTGCGGTGCGGGCACGATCCTCGGAGGCGGTGCCGGCCAGGCGACGTTCGAGGAGCGTGGCGATGACGTCCCAGAGGGGGTAGACGACGAGCAGCACGGCCGCGAGCGCTGTGGGCGTGTCCGTGGACACGAGGGAGGCGGAGGTCGTGGCGACGAGGGCCACCCAGATCAGCGAGAAGGCGACTCGGATCAGGTAGAGCGAGCGGAGCCCGGAGGAGGTCGTCGTGGTCGTGGTCGTACGCGAAGGCACGGTGGTCTGAGTCATCGGGTGTCCCGTGGGTGATCGTGATGGTGTGAGACGGTCGTCTCGATGAGGAGTCTCGGAGGTTCCGGGACCGGCTGCGTACTTCGAACGAAGTACATGGCCGCGGCACCTGTGCACGAGAATCAGGCCATGGGCAAGGCGCAGAACAATCACGACGGTCCCGTGGCACCCCTGTGGGTGCGCCGGCCCGAGGCGCTGCACCTCGTGGCGTATGCGGTGGCCGCGCTGGTGTTCACCGGCCAGATCGTGGCGGTGATCCTCCGAGGATCGGACTGGCCGACGGCCCTCTCCGTACTCCTCGCCGGTTGCGGGGTCGCCCTGTCCTGGTGGCGTCCGTGGGCAGGACTGGTCGTGACGAGCGCGGCGTCCTTCGCCGTCACGGCGGTGGGCCACGACCCGCTGTCGGTGTGGATGATGGCAGTGCTCGTCCTGTTCTCGATCACTCTCAGGGGAAAGCAGCCGCTGGCCGGAACCGCCGTCGTGGCGGCGTTCTTCCTGGGCGCGTTCATGACGGTGGGAGGATTCCGGGGCGGCGCGATCGTGGGCGCCGCCGCCCTCTTCTCGGCCGTGGCCGGAGGGGCGACAGGCGCCGCACTGCGCATCCATCGAGCGCACTGGCGGACGCTGGAGGAGCGGGCCGAGAGCGCCATCGCCACCCGCGAGATCGAAGCCACCCGGCGGGTGACCGAGGAACGGCTGCGTATCGCCCGGGACCTCCACGACGTCATCGGCCACCAGGTCGCGATGCTGAGCATGCATCTCGGTGCCGCGGAGATCGGGCTGCCGGAGGACGCCGAGCCCGCCCGGCAGGCCCTCGTGTCGGCCAGGTCCAGCGCCCGCACCGTGGTCGTGGAGACCCAGCGGATCCTCGCGCTCCTCCGTATCGGGGACGCCGTCCCGCCGGACGAGGCGCTCCGGCCGACCCCGGCGCTCAGCGGCCTGGAAGGCCTGGTGGCCTCCTTCCGGAGCATCGGCCTCGACGTCCGGTCCTCCCTCGTCCTCCCCGCCGGTTTCGTGGAGCCCAGCGTCGGCGTGACGGTCTACCGGGTCGTACAGGAAGCACTCACCAACGCCTACCGGCATGGTGAGGGGCCGGCCACGGTGGAGGTGCGCGAGCGCGACGGCAGGATCTGCGTCACCGTCGAGAACCGCGTCAGTGACGCGCCGCACGGTTCCGGTTCAGGTGGCGGACTCGGGCTCGTGGGGATGCGCGAACGCGTCGAGTCCTCCAGCGGGCGGCTGACGATCGACCGTCACGACGGCCGATTCCGGGTCCATGCGGAGTTCAGCCCCCTGGGAGCCGCCGTATGACGACGCGGATTCTGATCGTCGACGACCAGGACGAGATCCGGGCCGGGATCCGGACGATGCTCCGGCTCGACCCCGGCCTGGTGGTCGTGGGTGATCTCTCCGACGGGCTCCAGGTCGCCCCCTACCTCCGGGACCACCCCGTCGACCTGGTCCTGATGGACATCCGGATGCCCGGCATCGACGGTGTCGAAGCCACTCGCCGGATCCGCAAGGAGCATCCGCCCGAGAAGCTGCGGGTGATCGTGCTGACCACCTTCGACCAGGACGACATCGTTCTCGCCGCGCTGCGCGCGGGCGCCAACGGCTTCCTGAGCAAGACCGTGAGCCCCGCCGAACTCGTCGCCGGAATCTCCGAGGTCGTCGGCGGTGGCGGTGCGCTGTCCGCCGCCGCGACGGCCGCGCTCATCGGCCACATGACCGACAACCCGCCCCCGCTGATCGACAAGGAACTGCTGCGGCGCTTCGACGCTCTCACCCCACGGGAGCGGGACGTGGTCCTGCTCGTCGCGAGCGGTCTCGGCAACGACGAGATCGCGGCCCAGATGTCCGTGTCGCCGTTCACCGTGAAGACGCACGCCGTACGGGCCATGACGAAGGTCGGCGCACGAGATCGCGCACAACTCGTGTCCTTCATCTTCCGGGCCGGGCTCTATCCCTGAGCCGGGTCTCCCCGTTTCGCCCCGCTAGGTGTGGCGGATGACCTCGTACAGGGTCGCGGAAGCGGGCGCCGGATGCGGAACGTTGTTCCAGCCGATGTCTGACGCGCGCTTCTCGATCGCCTGTCGCGCGGCTTGGGCGGCGGCTTCATCCTCGAAGAAGGCGATGCTCAGTCCGTTGCCGGTGACAGGATCGATGAGGTGATAGCTACCGTGCACGCCGGGAACACCGGCGGCGGCCTCCAGCACCCGGTCCCGATCGCCGTCACGACTCCAGGATGCGGTCGAGTGTCCGGCGGCCCAGGATGCTCATCGACGGATTGCTCTCGGCGTAGTACCAGACGAGGCCCATCGCCTGCTGGAACGCCCATGCCTTGCCGCGCTCCCACTCCACGTCGTCGCAGGCCAGTGTCCGTCGGAGTACGTCGCGCGGGCCCGGCTGCAACAGGTGCCAGGCACTCACCAGGTCCAGGGCGGGGTCGGCCGGCCCGAAGCCCCCGGTGTCCAGTACGCCGGTGAGCCGGTCCCCGGCGACCAGTACGTTGCCGGGAATCAGGTCGCCGTGGCTCATCACGTCGGCGCTCGTGCGTGGCAACTCCCGAAAGCGGCTCCACATCTGACGCAGCAGGGCAACGTCGAGCAGCGCCTCGCTCTCCGCGAAGCACTCCGCCATCCAATCGTCGTGATGAGCCAGAACGCCACCGCGCCCTGCACCGTTGAAGCGCCGTCCCCTCGTCTCGGTGTCCCGCAGGGCCGCGATGAAGGCCGCGAGGTCCTCGGCGAAAGCGGTCGATCCACTCGGGTCGGCATCGGAGGCGACCGTTCCCGGCAGCCATGTCTGGACCGACCACGGCATGGGGTAACCGTCTCCCGGCTTGCCCAGGGCGAGGGGTTCCGGGACGGGGAACGGGGACACCCGTGCCAGCTCCGCGCTCGCCTCGATCTCCTGTTCCAGCACCGCGAGCGCCTCGGCAGCATCGGTCAGACGCAGGGGGAATCGGGCGCAGAGGTCGTCCCCGATGCGGAAGATGGCGTTGACGGTCCCGGTCGACGACAGGAGGCGGACCGGCTTGCCGCTCCACTGCGGGAACTGGTCCTCGATCAAGGTCGCCACGATGTCGGTGGTCACGTCCACTTGGTCATCGTGCATGGTCATTCCCGCGAGTCCTCCCCCTCGTCCGGTCCAGAACCCCGCAAGCGGACCGGACCAACTGGTAGGACAGCCAGTCTTCATGGGCCAGGGTTCAGATCAACCGAGTTTCGCCCTCCGCCGACACCGCCACCTCGCTACGCGGCGACACGGTCAGGGAAGAGATCGACGCAGCCTCACGGTTTCTCCCACACGGGTACGGGTGGAAGGCCGAGTTGCCACTCGGCTCCGTCGCAACACCAAGTGAGATTGGAGAAGGCTCAGTTCATCAACTCTGGCGCGAAGTAGTCTCGCAGAGGTGCGATCCTCCCGTCGCGGATACCGCCATCGCAGTACGGATCTCCTCACGCCCCGGGTTCGAGCACGAAGACGGGGATCTCGCGATCGGTCTTCTCCTGGTACTCGGCGTAGGCCGGATACGCGGCGACCGCGCGCTTCCACCACTCGGCCTTCTCGTCACCGCTCACCTCACGGGCCGTCATGCTCCGACGCACGGCCCCGTCCTGGAGCTCCACATGCGGGTCCGACGTGAGGTTGAAGTACCAGACCGGATGGCGCGGGAAACCCCCCTTCGAGGCCACCGCCGCATACCGGCCCTCGTGCTCCACACGCATCAGCGGGATCTTGCGGATCTTGCCGCTCTTCGCGCCGCGCATCGTGACGATGACGACGGGCAGACCCGTGTCCCAGAGCGTCGTGCCCTGTGTGCCGCCCGAACTCTCGTACAGCTCGACCTGTTCACGCACCCACTGCGCCGGACTCGGCTCGTACTCGCCCTCAAGCGGCATCACGTTCACCCCGTCGTCGCGTACGGACTGTGGTGCCCAGTTCAACACAGGACTTGCCCGCTGGAGACCCCGTCGTTCCAGCCATGGCGAACCGGGGGCGCGCGAGCTGCTCCGTGACTGAGCTCGGCTCGATCGGCTGTCGGCAGAACTCTCAGGAAAGGGCCCCAGCGGCCTGCCAGCATGACCCGATGGAGAAGAAGACCGCGGTGCGTCGACTCGACCTGGGCTACTTCGTCAGGCCGGCATCAGAGGTCGCGGGCCCGCAGCCACGCGTGGAACCGGTGCTCGCCTACCTGGCTCGGCGCGAGGAAGGGCTGGTCCTCTTCGACACCGGCATCGGCACCGCCGACCCCGAAACAGAAGCCCACTACCGCCCTCGACGCAGACCTCTGGAGGAAGCCCTCTCAGCCGCGGGAGTCAGCCCTGCCGACATCTCCCTGGTGGTGAACTGTCATCTGCATTTCGACCATTGTGGCGGCAACCCCATGCTGCGCGGCAAGCCCATCGTGGTCCAGTCGACGGAGTTGTCCACCGCTCGACGAGGCGGCCACACCATCGACGCACTCGTGGACTTCCCCGGCGCCAACTACCTGGAGATCACCGGCGAAGCGGAACTCTGGCCCGGAGTGCGGATCATCCCCACCCCCGGTCACACCGAGGGGCACCAGTCCCTGGTGATCCAACAGAATGACGGCACCGTCATCCTGGCCGGCCAGGCACACGACTTCGCAGCCCACTTCGCCTCGGACCATCTCGCTCGCCGAGCCACCTTGGACGGCCTCGAACCGCCGCTTCCCAGCTACCGGCCCTGGCTGGAACGGCTCCTCGCATTCGACCCACGCAGAGTGCTCTTCGCGCACGACTGCTCGGTCTGGGAACCCAGCACCGCGTGAGGCCGGCAGGGCCTGGAGTGGCGGGCTCCGTAGGTGGTCAGGGCGCAGTGGGGCGTGGCCCGCCGACCGGGCGTGAAGCCGGTCCTCCGCGGTCAGGTCCCCTCGAATAGGCTGGGTCGGTGGCTGATGAACGGGAGCGGGTCCAGCCGTCGGGAGTATGGGCGACGGCCGTGGGGGTTGCCCGGGTGCGGGCCTTGGAGAGCGAGCGGCGGGACGCCTTGTTCCGCGATCCGCTGGCGCAGGCCTTCGCCGCCGCGGGCGGGTTGTGGCCATCCTCGTCGCCGCCTGATGACGAGGCGGCACGACGGAGACGGCTGGCCGTGGCGTTCTCCATCGTCATCAGGACGAAGTTCCTCGACGAGCTGTTGCAGCAGGCGTCGGCGTCCGGGGTGCGGCAGGTGGTGCTGCTCGGTGCCGGCATGGACAGTCGGGCCTTTCGGATGGACTGGCCCGAGGGCACTCGGCTGTTCGAGGTCGACACGTCCGCGCCACTGGACTTCAAGGCTTCCGTGCTGCGCCAGGAGGGGGCCGTTGCTCACTGCGAGCGGATCACGGTCCCGGTGGATCTGCGGGAGGACTGGCCCGGCGCGCTGGCCGCCGCGGGGCACGATCCGGCGGCGCCGACCGTGTGGATCGCCGAAGGGCTGCTGATCTATCTTCCCGAGGATGCGGTGGAGTTGCTGCTGGCCCGGATCAGCGCACTGTCCGCCGTGGGCAGTTGGATGGGGCTGACGTTGGGCTCGCGCGGTGTGATCGAGCGCTTCGGTGCGGATGCGGTGCCGGGGTCGGCGGCGTCCATGTGGGTCTCGGAGATGCCCGACGACCCGGTGGGCTGGTTGGCCGGACACGGCTGGGACGCCGCCGGTTACACCCTGCGCGAGCGCGCTGCCGCCTACGGCCGCCCGATCGGCACTCCACCGCAGCGCGAGGAGCGACCCGGCGGGCTGATCTCGGCGGTCCGCCGATAGAACGCTCCTGCGTTGGGGGCTACTCAGGGGCGGGGACGAGTTCGCGGTCCAGGTATCGGCTGATCTTCCAGGCACCGTCCGAGGTGTTGGAGAGCACGGTGTGGGTCAGGCCGGCCCGGGGATCGTGCACGCTGCGGAACGAGACTCCGGCGTCGTATCCCGTCAGCATCACCGTGTCGTGCAAGGCGTGCAGCCAGAAGCCCAGGCCGTACCGTCGGCCCTCCGAGGGCACATCACTGTGCGGGCGCGTCATCCGGGTGACCCAGTCGCGCGACACGATCTTCCCCGCGTACAGGGCACGCCACAGTGCGCTGATGTCATCGGCGGTGGAGTAGATCCCGCCGTCACCACTGCCCCGCACGGGCAGATGGAACACGTTGGTCCGACTCACCCCCTCGATGGGGAGATAGCCGGTTGCCGTGCCCGGCGGCAGTTCGTCGGAGCGCAGGAACTCGGTGCTGCACATGTCCGCGGGTGTGCAGACCCGGTCACGCACGAGTTCGTGAAACGGCCGGCCCGCCACGCGTTCGGCGATCAGCGCGAGCACCACGTACCCGGAGTTGCAGTACGAGAACCGCTCGCCGGGCGGGAACTTGGCCGGATAGCCGTCCAGGACCGCCAGATACGCCTCGGTGGTGGACAACTCATGCACGGGGACGGTCAGTTGATAGTCAGTGATCTCAAGGTCGGCGTCCTCGTCGAAGTAGTCGCCGATGCCGGAGCGGTGGCCGAGCAGATGTTCCACGGTGACCCGCTCGTCGATCAGCGGCAGGTCCCGGCCGAGGACGGAACGCGCGGTCGTGGACAGACTCAACGCACCGTCCTCGACAAGGCTGACCACTGTCAGCGCGGTCAGCCCCTTGGTTCCGCTGGCGATCCCGAACCTGGTCGCCGGCGTGTTGGCGATGTGGTGGCGCCGGTCGGCGAGACCGTACGCCTTGGCGAGCAGCGGCACGTCGCCCCGATCCACCGACACGACCCCGCTGAAGCCGCTCTCGCGTGCCAGCGCATCGACACCGTCCCCCAGGGCAGTCACACGGACCAGGATAGGCAGCGGGCCGGCCCGATCGCGAGGGCTCGCCCTCTTCACGCCATGTGACGCGGCCCCAAATCCTGGAGTACGTCGGCCAGTTCGGCGGAGGTCAGAGCTTGCCCGGGCAGCGGCTGCGCCGTCCGTGCGGTGTGCAGGCCGGAGAGGAACAGGCAAAGGGGCCGACGCCAGGCGTCGGGGGTGGCCGCACTGGTCAGAGAGGGGACCGCGCGCCCCAGGGCGGCCAGCGTGAACAGGAGGTCCTCGACGGTGACGTCGTCGCGGACCGTTCCCTCCTCCTGGCCTCGCCGCAGCAGGAGTTCCACCGTCTCGTGGTTGTGGGCGTGCGCCTCCAGAAGGGTGTCGACGCCGTCGAGGCGGATGGTCATGAGGTCGTTGGTGCCGCGGTCGGCGGCCAAGGTCGTGAAGACCGCCTCCAGGTACGCGGTCAGGCCCGTCCAGGCGTCCGGTGCGCTCCGGGCCTGCACTCCGGCGGTCATCGTCTCGGTCAGCTGGTCCTGGAAGACGGCGTCGATGAGGGCGGCTCGGGTGGGGAAGTGCCGGTAGAGGGTCGCGTTGCCCACGCCCGCCCGGCGGGCGATGACGTCCAGCGGTGCCTGGAGGCCCTGCTCGGCGAAGACCTCGTGGGCCGCTTCCATCAGCAGCTCCCGGTTGCGCCGCGCGTCGCGTCGCAGTGCGCCCATCGTCGTCCTCCAGCCCCAAGTGGGGAGTGCTCCCCGGTCCTCATGCTATCGTCGGTCCACGAAGTGGGGAGCACTCCCCACTTCTGCTGAGGGGGCATGGCATGGGCGGGTCGGCACTGGTGCTCGGCGGCGGAGGTCCGGTCGGCGGCGCATGGCTGACGGGGGTGCTGGCCGGGCTCGCCGACGCCGGCGTCGACCTCGCCCGTGCCGACGTCGTCATCGGCACCTCCGCCGGGGCCGTCTTCGGCACCCGGCTCGCGCACGGCGAACCGCCTCGCGAACTGTACGAACGCCAACTCACCGGTACCGACCGACTGTTGCTGGACGTCACGGCGGCGCAGACACTCCGCTTCCTGTGGGCCGCGCTGGGCTCCCTCGACCCTGAGCGGTCGATACGGCGCCTGGGCCGCGCCGCGCTGGGGGCACGCTCCGCTGCCGACGCGCGCACTCTCGTACGCCAGGTGCTGCGCGGGGCGGAGGACTGGCCCGCTCGTGATCTGCGCCTGGCTGCGGTCAACGCCCGTACAGGGGTCTTGGCCGTCCATGGCCCCGGCTCCGGCCTCACCATGGTCGACGCGGTCGCCGCCAGCTGCGCGGTGCCCCTGGTCCTCGCACCCGTCGCCGCCGCCGGACAGCACTGGATGGACGGCGGCACCCGCTCCACCGCCAACCTTCATCTGGCCCGCGGCTACGAGCGCGTACTGGCCGTCGCCCCGGTCGACAAGGCCGTGGGCCCCCACCCCAGCGCCTCGCGACAGGCCATGGACCTCACCGCCGAGGGCGCCACCGTCAGTCTGTTGACCCCGGACGCCGCATCCCGCCGGGCCATGGGCCGTGATCTGACCTCCGACGCCCACCGGGTGGCCGCGGCGCTCGCCGGTCACGCGCAGGCGACCAGGGCCGCGGCGACCGTAGAAGCGGCATGGCAGGGCTGAGAGCCCCCGCAGAAGCAACGCACACGCACCACCGGCCGACCCTGTGCCACCACAACGAACGGAAGGTGCCCGTGTCCGTCCCGACGCTTGAGGACCTCTCCCCCACCGGCCATGATTTCGCGGCCGATCCGTACCCCGTCTACGCGGCCCTGCGCGACCAGGGCCCCGTACACCGCGTCCGCGTACCCGGTAGCGGTGAGGCATGGCTGGTCGTGAGCCGGGACGTCGCCCGCGCCGCTCTCACCGATCCGCGGCTGCGCAACGACATCCGGCACTCCGCGTCCTGGCGGAGCGACGGTGGGCACGCCCTCGGGCGGAACATGCTGCAGAGCGATCCGCCCCAGCACACCCGGCTCCGCAGACTGGTCGCCGGACACTTCACCCCGCAGCGCGTCGCCGGGCTGCGGCCGCGGATCGAGGTGATCGCCGAGGAGCTGACCGCCACACTCCCGCGACAGGGCACGGCGGACCTGGTCGCCCGGTACGCGCTGCCGTTGCCGGTCACCGTCATCTGCGACCTGCTGGCCGTCCCGGCCGAGGACCGCACCGCCTTCCACGCCTGGTCGAACGAGCTGGTGACACCCACTTCCCAGGAGGCGACGACCGCGGCAGCGGCCGCGCTGACAGGCTGCCTGACCGAGCTCACCGGCCGAGCGGGAACCCTGCTCGGCGATCTCGCCCACGCACCCGACGCGCCCGACAGCGACGAACTCCTCGGCATGGCCTTCCTGCTCCTCGTCGCCGGACACGAGACCACGGTCAACCTGATCTCGGCCGTCCTCCACAACCTGCTCACCCGCCCCGACCAGCTCCATCTCCTGCGCAGCGCGCCGGACTTGACGGAGGCCGCCGTAGAGGAGACGCTGCGCCACAACGCGCCGGTACACACCACCGCGTTCCGCTTCGCCGCCGAGCCTCTGGATCTCGCGGAAACCTCGATCGCCGCGGGCGACGCCGTCCTGGTCTCGCTCGCCGCGGCCTCCCGCGACCCCCGGCACTTCCCCGACCCCGACCGCTTCGACATCACCCGCCGCCCCCAGGGCCATCTCGGCTTCGGCCACGGCCTGCACCACTGCCTCGGCGCCCCGCTGGCCCGGCTGGAGGCCTCCGTCGCCGTACGTCTGCTCCTGCACCGCCGGCCCGCGCTCGCCCTCGCGACCGATCCGGCGGAACTCACCTGGCGCACGCGCACCCTGTTGCACGGGTTGGCCGCACTCCCGGTCCGACTGGGCTGAGTCGGGCCCCGGCATCGGTCAGGAGTGACGCGGCCACGGCAGACCAGAGGGCCCGCAGGCGCGTGAGGTCTTCCAGATGCGGTGCACCCGGCGCGGTGGTTCCGCCCGCTGTGCGGCGGCCCGCCCGTCACACCCGGGTCGCCCGTGGTCCCGCCCGTGGGGTTCGCCCGGGGGCCCTGTCACGTATCGCCCCGCTGCCCGGTCTCTTCTGGTGCAGACCGCTTGAGAAACCTCCGAAAGGAAGCCGTTATGAAGGTCGTAGTGATCGGTGGCACCGGGCTGATCGGCTCGAAGGTGGTCGCCCGGCTGGGCGAGCACGGCCATGAGGCGATCGCGGCGTCGCCGAACACCGGGGTCAACACGCTGACGGGTGAGGGCCTGGCCGAGGTTCTCGAGGGCGCGCAGGTCGTGGTCGACGTCTCCAACTCGCCCTCGTTCGCGGACGAGGACGTCATGGAGTTCTTCCGCACCTCCACCACCAACCTGCTGAAGGCGGCGGCCGACGCCGGTGTGACGCACCACGTGGCGCTGTCGGTGGTCGGCACCGAGCACCTCCTGGCCAGCGGTTACTTCCGCGCCAAGCAGGTCCAGGAGGATCTGATCAAGGACTCCGGGATCCCTTACTCCATCGTCCACGCGACGCAGTTCTTCGAGTTCGCGAAGGGCCTCGCCGACGGGATGACCGAGGGCGACACCGTCCACCTGCCCGACGCCAAGATCCAGCCCATCGTCTCCGACGACGTGGCGGCGGCCGTCGGCCGCACCTCGGTGGGCGCCCCGGCGAACGGTGTGGTGGAGGTCGCGGGACCCGACGTGTTCCAGCTGGAGGAGTTCATTCGCATGGGGCTCAGCGCCAACAACGACCCCCGCGACATCGTCACGGACCCGAAGGCCACGTACTGGGGCGCCGAACTCCAGGAGTCCACCCTCCTGCCGGGCCCCGGCGCGCACATCGCCGAGACCAGGTTCGCCGACTGGCTCGCCCGGCAGCAGTAGGCACGGAAGCCGGCCCCGTCAAAAAGGGCGGGGCCGCCCTTGCGTTCTGACGGATCACCTACGAAGGAAGGTCCGCGGAGGCCGGCGGCTCAGGGTTCACCCTCCGGTCGCCGCCGGCAGTTCCACGGTGATGCGCAGCCCGCCGCCCACGCGTGGGGTGAGGGTGAGGGTTCCGGCGTGCGCCTCGGTGACGGTCTTGACGATGGCCAGGCCCAGGCCGACGCCTGCCTGGTCGGTGTGGATGCGCTCGGTGCCGCGTTGGAAGGGCTCGGTGAAGGTGGCGACCAGGTGGGGGGTGAGCTGCTCGCCGGTGTTCTCGACGGTGAGCACCGTGGTGTGGGGGCGGACGCCGGTGTGGACCCGGACGGTGCCTCGTTCCGGCAGGTTGTGGACGATCGCGTTGTGCACGAGGTTCGTGGCGAGTTGCCGCAGTAGGGCGGGGGAACCGCTCGTGGGGGCGACGTCACCGCTGGTCTCGAGGGTGACGCCGTGCTTCGCCGCGAGCGGGTGCAGGGTCTCGGCCGCTTCCTCTGCGAGGAGGGACAGGTCGACGTGTTCTCGGGTGAAGGACCGCTGGTTGGCGCGGCTGAGCAGAAGCAGTGCCTCGGTGAGGTCGATGGCCCGCCTGTTGACGGTGTGCAGGCGCTCGAGGAGTTCGCCGGTGTCGTGGTGCGGATCGGCGCGCGCGACGTCGATGAGTGTCTTCGAGATCGCCAGCGGGGTGCGCAGCTCGTGCGAGGCGTTGGCCGCGAACCTCCGCTGTTCCGCGATGTGCGCCTCCAGCTGCGCGAGCATCATGTCGAAGGCGTCGGCGAGTTCGCGGAACTCGTCCCTGCGGCCCGGCATCCGGATCCGACAGGAGAGTGACCCGGTGGCTGCCGTGCGGGTGGCGTGAGTGATCCGGTCCAGGGGTGCGAGCATGCGTCCGGCGAGCACCCATCCTCCCAAGAGGCCGAACACCAGCAGGAAGACCACCACCGCGGCCGCCGTCGGGGCGAACCCGCGCACGAAGAGGGTGCCGGGAGTCTCCCTCACGGCCCCCGCCTCATTGGTCTGCAACCATCCCTGTCGCAGCAGGAAGGCTCCTACGGCGACGAGCAGCAGTGCACCCGCGAGCAGGAGGAAACCGGCGTAGCTGAGGGTGAGCTTGAGGCGGACACTCAACCCCGGCGGCCTGCCCACGGTCACCACCCCCATACCCGGGTACGTCTGCCGGCGCCCGGAGCGGTGGCGTTGAGCGGGGAGACACACATACGTCGAGGCTATGCGGCGGCGCATATCGTCCGCGTATCGAGAACTGCATACGCGCGAGCAACACCGCGCCGTCTTGGCTGGTCGCATGTCCTCCAGCGCACCAGTACGAGCAACAGCTGCCGGAAACCCGGTCGTCAGGCCGATCAGCGCCGCCGATCACTTGGCGTTCGTACGGGCCCAGCGGTCGGTCAGCTTTCTGCAGACCCCGGCGTGGGGCCGCGTCAAGACCGAGTGGCGCAGCGCGTCCCTCGGCTGGTTCGCGGGCCGCCGCATGGTCGGTGCCGGGCTCGTCCTGCACCGCCCGGTGCCGCGGCTCGACCGCTTCACACTGGCGTATCTGCCCGAGGGCCCGGTCATCGACTGGAGCGGCGACATCGCTGCGTGGCTCGACCCGCTGGCGGCGTATCTCACGGAGCACGGCGCGTTCGCGATCCGGCTCGGCCCGCCGTTGGTCACCGATGCCTGGAGCGCCGCCCAGGTCAAGAAGGGCATCGCGGACCCGGGCATCCGACGGCTGACCGACCTGCCAGGGCAGTGGGGCGACCCGGTCGGCGCCCGCGTGAGCAGTGTGCTCAAGGACGCGGGGTGGCTGCCGCAGAACCCGCAGGACGGCTTCGGGGTCGGGCATCCGCAGTTCAAGTACCAGATCCCGTTGGCGGGACGGACCGAGGACGAGCTGCTCAGGGGCATGAGCCAGCAGTGGCGCCGCAACATCAGGAAGGCGGCCGGGGAGGGCGTCGAGGTCACGGTCGGCGACGGGGGCGCGCACGACCTCAAGGCCTTTCACGACCTCTACGTCCACACCGCCGAGCGCGACCGCTTCACCCCCCGGCCGCTGCGCTACTTCGAGACGATGTTCGCGGCGCTGAGTGCCGAGGCCCCCGAGCGGATCAAGCTCTACCTGGCCCACCACCAGGGCGACTTGGCCGCCGCCACCGTCCTGATCCGCGTCGGAGCCCGTGCGGTGTACGCGTACGGCGCGTCCGCCACCGACAAGCGCGAGGTTCGTGGCTCGAACGCCTGCCAGTGGGCGATGATCCGCGACGCGCTCGCGGCCGGCTGCGACGTCTACGACCTGCGCGGCATCACCCCGACCCTCGACGCCGCCGACCCGCACGTCGGCCTGGTCCGGTTCAAGGCCGGCACCGGCGGCGAGGCGATGCGGTACGTCGGCGAGTGGGACCTGCCGCTGCGGCCCATGGTCTACCGGGCCTTCGACCTCTACATGAGGCGGCGCGGACGCTGAACTAGAGCGCGGCGGCGACTTCGTCGAGGCGGGCCCCGCGCGACGCCTTGACCAGAACCACATCGCCCGCGGTGATGCGCTCGCGCAGCCAGGCGACGGCCGTGTCGTTGCCGACGAGGACCACCGCCCGCTCCCCCGCGCCGACGGCGATCGGCCGGGCGGCCTCGCCGACCACGGCCACCACGTCGGCCCGCGCGGCGGCATACGCCCCGACGGCGCGGTGCTCGGCCTCGCTGTCGTCACCGAGTTCGAGCATGGCGCCGAGCACGGCGATACGGCGGCCACCCTCGACGGCCGCCAGCGCGTCCAGGGCCGCTCGGGTCGAGTCGGGGTTGGCGTTGTAGGAGTCGTCGAGGAGCAGCGCTCCGCAGGCGAGGTCGCGCGGTTCCAGCCGCCGGGGTGACAGCGAGGCGGTGGCCAGGGCCGGCGTGGCCAGGTCGAGGGGAACTGCGGCGGCACGTGCCGCCGCGGCGGCAGCCGAGGCGTTGAGTGCCTGGTGGGCGCCTACGAGCGGCAGCGTGACCTGAGCCGAGGCGCCATCGGTGCGCAGCGTGAAGGACGGCCGACCGAGCCGGTCGAGGGCCAGGTCGCATGCCTGTACGTCGGCGTGGGCCGCCCGGCCGAAGGTCAGCACCGGGGCGTCGGTGAGCGCGCGCATCGCGACCACCCGGGGATCGTCGGCGTTGAGGACGGCGGTCCCGCCCGGCGCGAGACCCTGCACCAGTTCGCCCTTGGTCCTGGCGATGGCGGCGCGCGACCCGAACTCGCCGATGTGGGCCACGCCGACGTTGAGGACGACGGCGATGTCGGGCGCGACCAAGGAGGTGAGCGCGGCGATGTCGCCAACATGGCGGGCTCCCATCTCCAGGACGAGGAACCGGGTGGCCGGACCGGCGCGCAGCATGGTGAGCGGCACACCCAGTTCGTTGTTGAGCGAGCCGATCGTGGCGACCGTGGGCCCCGCGGCCGAGAACACGGCCGACAGCAGGTCCTTGGTGCCGGTCTTGCCCTGCGAGCCGGTCACCGCGACGACGGTCAGCCGGCCGCGCAGCCGGGCCACGACCTCGGCGGCGAGCAGCTGCAACGCGCTGCGGACGTCCTCGACGACGACGGTGGGCAGCAGCGTCGGCCGGGAGCCGAGCACGGCCACCGCACCGGCGCGCCCGGCCTGTCCGGCGAAGTCGTGGCCGTCGGCACGCTCGCCGGCGAAGGCGACGAAGAGGCCGCCCGGCTGGGCCTGCCGGCTGTCGAGCACGGCCGGCGCGGTCACGGTCACGGAGCTGTCGCCCTCGGCTTTCCCTCCGACTGTTTCGGCGATCTCGCCGAGGCTGAGCGGGATCACTCCGACTCCCCGGAAATCATGCGCGGTGTTGTGCAAGTCATGCCTCCAGTCAAAGGAGTTGGACGTATCGCGGGCATATCGAAAACCCCATACGTTCCGGCAACAGCAGCCCGTCTTGACTGACGGCATGACCCACAGCGAAACGACCCGCATCACCGTCTACGGGTGCGGCCCGGACGAAGCTGTTCTGTTCCGCGAATTGGCCCCCGGTCTCGGGGTGCGGCCGGCCATCACCACCGCGGCGGTGTCCGAGGCCACTGGCGAACTGGCCTCCGGCAGCCGGTGCATCAGCGTCGGCCACAAAACGCCCGTCACGCCTGCCACATTGCGCGCGCTCGGCCGAGTCGGCGTGCGGTACATATCCACCCGGAGCATCGGCTGCGACCACATCGACGTGGAATACGCGGCCGGCCTCGGCATCCACGTCGAGAACGTCTCCTACTCACCCGACAGCGTGGCCGATTACACGCTGATGCTCATGCTGATGGCGCTGCGGGACGCGAAATCCATCGTCCGCCGCACCGACCTGCACGACTACCGACTGAGCGATGTCCGCGGAAGAGAGCTGCGTGATCTGACGGTCGGCGTGATCGGAACGGGCCGTATCGGCACCGCCGTCATGGACCGGTTGCGCGGTTTCGGCTGCCGCATTCTGGCCCATGACAACCGCCCCGTGAACCGCCCCGGTTACGGCGTCGAGTACGTTCCGCTCGATGCATTGCTGCGGCGCAGCGACCTGGTCACGCTGCATGCCCCGCTCACCGCGGCCACTCACCATCTGCTGGACCGGCAGCGCCTGGCGCAGCTGAAGGACGACGCACTGATCGTCAACACCGGACGGGGTGCGCTCATCGACACCGACGCCCTCGTTCAGGAACTGGAGAACGGCAGGCTGGGCGGCGCGGCGCTGGATGTCGTCGAGGGCGAGGAAGGCATCTTCTACTCCGACTGCCGGGACAAACCCCTGGAAAGCAAGGCGCTGTTGCGGCTACAGGAACTCCCGAACGTCGTCATCAGCCCGCACACCGCCTATTACACGGACCGCGCATTGTGCGACGCCGTGGAGAACTCCCTCACCAACTGCGTGACATTCGAAAGCGGGATCCAGCATGGCTAGGCTGAAGGTCGGCGTCATATTCGGGGGCCGTTCCGAGGAGCACCCCATCTCCGTCAAGTCCGCTCGTGAGGTGGCCCGCCACCTCGATCCCGGGAAATACGAACCCTTCTACATCGGGATCACGAGGAGCGGCGCCTGGAAGCTCTGCGACGGGCCCGACGCGGAATGGGAGAACGCCGACTGCCGGCCCGTCGTGCTGTCTCCGGACAGCAACGTGCACGGACTGCTCACACTGGAGCAGGGCTGCTACGACACCATCCGGCTGGACGTCGTCCTGCCCGTCCTGCACGGCCCTCTCGGCGAGGACGGCGCGATGCAGGGGCTGCTGGAACTCTCCGGCATCCCCTACGTCGGCTGCGACGTCCAGAGCTCCGCCCTGTGCATGGACAAATCCCTTGCCTACCTCGTCGCCCGCAGCGCGGGAATCGCCACGCCCGATTTCCGGACCGTCACGGCCGACGAGACCGTCGATCCCGCCGAACTCTCCTATCCGGTCTTCGTGAAGCCGGCCCGATCGGGATCGTCGTTCGGCGTCACCAAGGTGTCCCGGGCAGAGGAACTTCCGAGCGCGCTGGAGTCGGCGCGGCAGTACGACGCGAAGGTGCTGATCGAAGAGGCCGTCGTCGGCAGCGAGATCGGCTGCGCCCTCCTCGGCACCGGGTCGCAGCTCGTGGCGGGCGAGGTGGACCGCATCGCGCTCTCGCACGGATTCTTCAGGATCCACCAGGAAGAGACCCCGGAGACCGGTTCGGACAACTCCACGGCGATCGTGCCCGCCGACATTCCGGAGGCCTCACGCCTACGCGTCCAGGAAGCGGCCAAGGCCGTGTACCGCGCCCTGGGATGCGGCGGTCTCGCCCGGGTGGACCTGTTCCTGACGGAGGACGGAGACATAGTCCTCAACGAGGTCAACACCTTCCCCGGCATGACCTCCTACAGCCGCTATCCGAGGATGATGGCGGCCGCCGGGCTGCCCCTGTCCGAGGTGATCGACCGCGCGATCTCCCTCGCCCTGACGGGGAAGCTCCGATGAAGCTGATGCAGCCGATCGAGTCGATGAGGGACGACTTCGTCTTCGTGGACGAGGTGGCCGCCGGAATACGCTGGGACGCCAAGTACGCCACCTGGGACAACTTCACCGGCAAACCGGTGGACGGCTACCTCGTCAATCGAGTCGTCGGCACGACGGCTCTCTGCGCGGCCCTGAAGAAGGCGCAGGAGAAGGCCGCGTCACGGGGATTCGGTCTGCTGCTCTGGGACGGCTACCGCCCGCAGCACGCGGTCGACTGCTTTCTGCGCTGGTCACGGAAGCCGGAGGACGGCAGGACGAAGCATCGACACTATCCCCGTATCGACCGGGCCGAGATGTTCGAGAAGGGATATGTGGCCGCCAGGTCGGGCCACAGCCGGGGCAGCACCGTCGACCTCACGCTCTACGACCTGGCCTCCGGTGAACTCGTTCCCATGGGCGGCGACCACGACCTGATGGACCCCCTGTCGCACCACGGAGCACCAGGGATCAAGCCCGTGGAGACGCGGAACCGCCGGCACCTCCGTTCCCTGATGGAGACCTGTGGCTTCAGGGCGTACGCGCGCGAATGGTGGCACTACACGCTCGCCGACGAGCCCTATCCGGACACCTATTTCGATTTCCCCGTCGCCTAGGAGACCGACGGCTCCGCTCCCGGCCCCGCGGGAACGGCACCGTCAGTCCGGCAGTCCCTCCAGCGTCGCCGCGATCACGGCGCGGTCCGCGACGTCGATCAGGGCCTGGCCGATCGGGGAGACGGGCTCACGGGCGGGCAGCACCAGGCCCATCCGCTCGGTGCGCACCGGGTCCACCAGCGGGACGGCGTGCATGCCGGGCGGGACGCCGAAGACGTGCAGCCAGGCGTGCGGCACGACGCTTGCCCAGTGTCCGGCCCTGACCTGCGCGAACATGGAGGCGATCGAGTCGGTCTCCACTCTCGGGGTCACCCGGACGCCCACCGAGTCGAACGCCGCGTCGATGACCTGACGGCCCTGCATCCCGGGGTGCAGCAGGCAGAGCGGGTAGTGAGCGGCCTCCTCCCAGGCAATCTCCGCCGGGCCCGACTCCGGGGCGGTGCGCTGGGTCAGCAGGACGTACCGCTCCTGGTAGAGCGGCACGAACTTGAAGTCGTGTGCGTCAACGGTGCTGTGGTAGGTCACGGCCGCGTCGAGTTCGTACGTCCGGAGCCGGTTGATGATGTCCTCGGACCGCAGGTCGGCGAAGACCTGGACGGTGGCGAGGGGGTTGGCGGCGCAGAACGGCTGGGTCAGCAGGGCGACCGCGGTGGCCGCGGTGGGAACGGTGCCGATGCGCAGCCGGCCGCTCAGACCGGCCCGCAGCGACTGGAGTTCGCCCTGCATCGCGTCCCGGTCGGCGAGGATGCGCCGGGCCCACATGACGACTCGTTCGCCCTCCGGTGTGAAGCCCTCGAATCTGCGTCCCCGCTGGACAAGTGGCACGCCGAGTTCGTCCTCCAGTTTCCGGATGCCCTCGGAGAGGGTCGGCTGGGAGACGTAGCAGGCCTGCGCCGCCTTCGCGAAGTGGCGGGCGCGGGCGAGGGCGACGAGGTATTCGAGTTGGCGCAGCAGCACCCACCCATGATCCATGGCCTGCGGCGCGGCGGCATCGGGGCCCGCCGATTCGCGGGGTTGATCGGCAACGCCTCTCACATGATCGGAATTTCCGCTTTGACCTGGGCCGACGCGCGGGCGAAGAGTGGGCGGGAGGACAGAGCGGAAAGGGCGTGGCGTGGTGCGGGACTTCGACATGGACGAACCGAGTGAGGACGAGCTGTCGGTCTCGGCGCCGAAGACCTGGGCCACCGGTGCTCCCGCCGTCGTGCACGCCCTGCAGTACGCACTGGGCCAGACCTCGCCGAAGCGGACCGCGCTGACCCTGCTCAACATCAACCAGACGAAGGGCTTCGACTGCCCGGGCTGCGCCTGGCCCGAGCCCGCCGCGGGGAAACGCCACCTCAACGAGTACTGCGAGAACGGCGCCAAGCACATCGCCGACGAGGCCACCTCCCGCCGGGTCACCGCCGACTTCTTCCGGCAGCACTCCGTGGACGAGCTCAGCCGGAGGTCCGACTACTGGCTCAACCAGCAGGGCCGCCTCACCGAACCGATGGTGCTGCGCGAGGGCGCAACCCACTACGAGCCGATCGGCTGGGACGAGGCACTGGACCTCCTCGCCGCCGAACTGCGCGCCCTGGACCACCCGGACGAGGCCCTGTTCTACACCTCGGGCCGCCTCGCCAACGAACCCGCCTTCCTGCTCCAGCTGTTCGCGCGCGCCTTCGGCACCAACAACCTCCCCGACTGCTCCAACATGTGCCACGAGTCCAGCGGTTCGGCCCTGGGCGAGACCCTCGGCATCGGCAAGGGCAGCGTCAGCCTCGACGACCTCTACGACTCGGATCTCGTGTTCGTCGTCGGTCAGAACCCGGGCACCAACCACCCGCGCATGCTGTCCGCCCTGGAGGAGACCAAGCGCCGCGGCGGCCATGTCGTCGCCGTCAACCCGCTGCCCGAGGCCGGACTGCTGCGCTTCAAGCACCCCCAGAAGGCCCGCGGCATCATCGGCCGCGGCACCGACATCGCCGACCAGTTCCTTCAGATACGGCCCGGCGGCGACCTCGCCCTGTTCCAGGCGCTGAACCTGCTGCTGGTGGAGGCCGAGGACAAGGAGCCGGGCACCGTCCTGGACCGCGCGTTCATCGAGGCGCACACCACCGGTTACGACGCCTTCGTCGAGCACATCCGGGAGACCTCCTGGGATGCCGTACTGGAGGCCACCGGTCTGAGCCGGGACGAGATCGAGCAAGTCCACGAGCGGGTCCTGGCCAGCCGCAGCGTCATCGTCTGCTGGGCGATGGGCCTGACCCAGCACAAGCACGGCGTGCCCACCATCCGCGAGGTCGTCAACTTCCTTCTGCTGCGCGGCAACATAGGCCGCCCGGGGGCGGGCGTGTGCCCGGTGCGCGGGCACAGCAACGTCCAGGGCGACCGCACGATGGGCATCTGGGAGCGGATGCCGCAGGCCTTCCTGGACTCCCTGGAACGCGAGTTCGGGTTCGCGCCGCCCACCGCGCACGGCCTGGACTCCGTGGACTCGATCCGGGCCATGCGCGACGGACACGCGAAGGTCTTCCTCGGCGTGGCGGGCAATTTCGTCCGGGCCACGCCGGACAGCGACGTCACCGAACAGGCCTTGCGCAACTGCCGGTTGACCGCGCACATCTCGACCAAGCTCAACCGCTCGCACGCGGTGTGCGGACGCACCGCGCTGATCCTGCCCACACTGGGCCGCAGCGACCGCGACCTCCAGGCGGGCGGCGAGCAGTTCATGACGGTCGAGGACTCCGTGAGCGAGGTCCACGCCACCCGTGGCCGCCTCGCCCCCGCGTCCCCGCACCTGCTGAGCGAGGTGTCCATCATCACCCGCCTCGCCCGCAAGGTGCTGGGCTCCTCGCCGGACATCCCCTGGGCGGACTTCGAGACCGACTACGACCTCGTCCGGGACCGCATCGCCCGGGTCGTCGACGGCTTCGAGGACTTCAACGAGCGGGTGCGCCGCCCCGGCGGATTCCGCCTGCCCAACCCGGTCAACTCCCGGGTGTTCCGCACCCCCAGCGGCAAGGCCGTCTTCAGCGTCAACGACTTCACCCTGCTCCGGGCGCCCAAGGGCCACCTGGTCCTGCAGACCCTGCGCTCGCACGACCAGTGGAACACCATCCCCTACGCCATGGACGACCGCTACCGCGGCATCAAGGGCGGACGGCGCGTGGTCCTCGTCAACCCGGCCGACCTGACCGACCTCGGCCTCGCGGACGGCAGTCTCGTCGACCTGGTCAGTGTCTGGTCCGACGGCGTCGAACGCCGCGCGGAAGCCTTCCGGGCCGTCGGCTACCCCACTCCCCCGGGCTCGGCCGCCGCCTACTACCCGGAGACCAACGTCCTGGTGCCGCTCGACAGCGTGGCCGACATCAGCAACACACCGACGTCGAAGAGCGTCATCGTCCGCCTGGAACGCACCGCGGTACCGGCCTGACCCCAACGGTTCCTCGGCATCAGCCTTGTCTGGCGTGGGACGCGAGGCGGTCGGCGAGTGCGAGGACGAGGTCGCGGAGTTCGGCGGGGCGCTCGATGACGAACGGCCGGTCGAGTGCGGCGAGCACCGGGGGCACCCAGTCGAGCCGCTCGGCCCGCAGCTCGACGCGCAGCCAGCGCTCGGCCGCCGGATCCTGCCCGTGTTCCTCCAAGGTCGCGACACTGGCGGGGAGGTGGGCGCGGATCTGCTCGGCTGTGCCGTGGATCCGCAAGGTCACCTCATGCCGATAGTCGGCACCGGCGAACCCTGACACCACGCGTTCCGCCGGGTCGGGGCCGGCGGGCGCTTCGAACGAGCCGGGCAGGGTCCGCGCGTCGGCGATGCGGTCGAGGCGGAAGGTGCGGTCCTCGCCGGCCCGGGCGTCCTCGCCCGTGACGTACCAGCGGCCCGCGTGGGCGACGATCCCGTACGCGTGCAAGGTGCGTTCGCTGCGTCGCCCCTCGCGGTCGGTGTAGCGGATCGAGACGGGTCGGCGGTGGCGCACGGCATCGGCGAGGGTGAGCAGGAGTCCGGCGTCCGGGGCGTCGAGCTCGCCGGGCTGGTCCGTGAAGGCGAGGGCGTCCAGGAGGGTGTCAAGCCTGCGGGCGAGGTGCCGTGGCAGCACGCGCCGGATCTTCGCCGACGCCGTCTCGTTCGCCGTGCGCTGCGTCGTCGTCAGCGCTGCCCGCCGGCCGGCGACCAGGCCGAGCAGAACGGCCAGCGCCTCGTCGTCGCTGAGCATCAGCGGCGGCAGCCGGTACCCGGGCGCCAGCCGGTACCCGCCGTAGCGGCCGCGCACCGACTCCACCGGTACGTCCAGGTCGACCAGCTGCTGCACGTACCGCCGCACGGTGCGCCCTTCCACGCCGAGCCTCTCGGCGAGCTCGGACACGGTGCGGGTGCCGCCCGACTGGAGCAGCTCCAGGAGGGTCAGCACGCGGCCGGTGGGTCGAGGCATATGGGCAGCCTAATGCCGATACAGGACCGATTCTGTCCGGTATCTCTCCTAGCCTGCGACGCGTACGCCTCCAGCACAGCCAGGGAGATCTCTCATGGACTTCGTCTCGATCCGCATCATCACCGGTGACGTCGCGCGCCTCGTCGACTTCTACGAGCGCGCCACGGGGGCGCGGGCAGCCTGGGCCACCGAGGACTTCGCCGAGCTCAGGACCGCGGGCGCCACCCTCGCGATCGCCGGCACCCGCACCGTCCCGCTCTTCGCCCCGGGCTCCGCCCACCCGGCGGACAACCGCAGCGTGATCACCGAGTTCCTGGTCGACGACGTGGACCGCGTCCACGAGAACCTGACCGGCTTCGTCACCGACTTCGTCGCCGGGCCCACCACGATGCCCTGGGGCAACCGGTCACTGCTGTTCCGCGACCCCGACGGCAACCTCGTCAACTTCTTCACGCCCGTCACCCCGGCGGCCATCGAGAAGTTCGCCCGCTGACGCCAACCGTCTTCAGCCCAGTTGCTGGGCCAGTCCCACGATGATCCCCTCCGGGCCGCGGACGTAGCAGAGCAGGTAGCTGTCCTCGTACCGGGCGATCTCGCCGAGGAGTTCGGAGCCGTGCGGGCGCAGTCGGGCGACGGTGTCCTCGATGTCGTCGACGGCGAACATCACGCGGTGCGTGCCCAGAATGTTGTGCGGCCGGTTGCGCGGCCCGTCCTTGACCACTGCCGGGCTGCGGTACTTGGCCAGTTCGAGTCGGCCGTGACCGTCGGGGGTCCGCACCATCGCGATGTCACAGCGGACGCCGTCGAGCCCGGTGCACTGATCGGCGAAGGGGCCCTCGACCTCCGCCCGGCCCTCGAGTTCCATGCCGAGTTCCACGAAGAACGCGATGGCGGCGTCCATGTCCTCGACGACGATGCCGACGTTGTCCATCCGCTGAATCGCCATGCTGGTTCCTCCTTCGTCGTGCGGCCGGGTGGTGGCCGCTGATGTCCCTGGGACGGAGCCGTCGGCACATTCTCGACATCCGCGGCGCCTCGGTACTGTCACTCCCCATGACCGACACGGAGATCGAGATCACCGCGGACCTGGTCCGCGACCTGCTGCGGGAGCAGCATCCGGACCTCGCGGGGCTGGCCGTCCGTGAGGTGGCGGGCGGCTGGGGGAACCAGATGTGGCGCCTCGGGGACGAGTTGGCCGTACGCATGCAGCGCATGGACCCCACCCCGGAGCTCCAGCTCAAGGAGCGGCGGTGGCTGCCCGTGCTGGCCCCGCGCCTGCCGCTGCCGGTGCCGACTCCGGTGCGGTTCGGTGAACCCTCCGCGCGCTTCCCGAAGCACTGGACCGTCATGACGTGGGTTCCCGGTGAGCCGCTGGACCTCGGCTCGATCAGCCGTGGCGCCCATGCGGCCGACACCCTGGCGGCCTTCCTGCGGGCGCTTCATGTGGCGGCGCCGGCCGATGCGCCGGTCGCCAGGGACCGCGGCGCCCATCCCAGGGACTGCACGGACGGGTTCGAGAACTTCCTCCAGGCCGTTGCTCCCGAGGACGACCTCGCCGCCCACGTCCGGGCCGTCTGGGACGAGGCCGTCACGGCTGCCGCGTGGGAGGGTCCGGCCGTGTGGGTGCACGGCGACCTGCATCCGGCGAACGTCGTCGTCGCGGACGGAACGCTCTCGGGCGTCGTCGACTTCGGTGACATGTTCGCCGGCGATCCGGCGTGGGATCTCGCCGCCGCCTGGGTGCTGCTGCCCGCGGGCGCGGCTTCACGGTTCTTCGACGTGTACGCGCGGGCCGACGACGCCGCGATACGGCGCGCCCGCGGACTGGCCGCGATGAAGTGCCTGTTCCTGATGCTGATGGGACAGAACGGGGACCGGGGTCTTCCCGGCGGCAAGCCGCACTGGGGGCCTGTGGGCCGGGCGGCGCTTGATCGCGTTCTGAAGGGTGTCTGAGCGGGCTTCTCGGATCGCGTCCCGGGACAGGAAACGGCACAGCCCGGCACCGCTGGTGCGGTGCCGGGCTGCTGTGAAGCGGAGGGCCGAGGCGTCAGCCCTGGCGGGCCTTGAAGCGGGGGTCCTTCTTGTTGATCACGAAGGTCACCCCGCGGCGGCGCACCACCTGGGCGCCGGGCTTGGCCTTCAGGGAGCGAAGGGAATTACGCACCTTCACAGCGGTCTCCTTCCAGTGGGCGGGAGGGCTCGGGCGCCGTCAGTGACGGGCGGGAGCCGTACGGCCGTAGCGCCGCTCGAAGCGCTCCACGCGGCCCGCGGTGTCCACGACCCGCGAGGTGCCGGTGTAGAACGGGTGGCTGGCGGACGAGATGTCCACGTCGACGACCGGGTACAGGTTGCCGTCCTCCCACTCGACGGTGCCCTGCGCGTCGAGCGTGGAGTGGGTGAGCAGTCGGAAGTCCGCCGCGCGGTCGCGGAAGACGACGGGGCGGGAGACGGGGTGGATGCCGGGCCTCATGGGTGGTGCCTCCTCGGTGTGCCTCGGCCGGTGGCCGAGGCGGTGGTCATCGTTCTTCGCGGAACAGCAGGTGCCGGCCGGCCACCGGGTCGTACTTGCGCAGGACGAGCCGGTCGGGGTCGTTGAGACGGCTCTTGCGGGTCACGTAGGTCACTCCGGTACCGGCTGTCGACCTGAGCTTGACCACGGGCCGCGCGGTGCTGCGTGCCATGAGGTTCTCCTTCCACCATCACCGAGCCGATTGACTCGGTCATGTCATGCAGTGTCTGTAACGCGGCCCCCCGGCCGTTCATTCCCGGGTCGGCCGCGCCGGACCGCCGTACCGTTACGCCCGGCGCGGCACCTGCGGCGACTGCGCGGCCGCGGCCTCCGCCTTGGCGTCGCTCACCGCCGCGGCGGCCTGTTTCTCGGCCTCGTCGGCGGCCGCGGCGGCGTCGAGCAGCAGCGAAGAACCCGCCTCCAGCTCTGGGCTGCGGGCCTCGTCCGGTGCCCCCTCGGCACCGGCGGAAGGTTCCGCGGGGGGAGCGGGCGCCGTCGACGCCCCGTCGTCTCCGAAGGCGCGGGTGACGGTCCGCACCGCCTCGGTCAGCTCCCCCGGGATCACCCAGAACGTGTTGTTGTCGCTGCTCGCCAGGTGCGGCAGCGTCTCCAGGTACTTGTAGGCCAGGACCTTGGGGTCGGCGTTGTTGCGGTGCACGGCCTGGAAGACCAGCTCCACCGCCTTCGCCTCGCCGTCCGCCCGCAGGATCATGGCCTGCTGGGCACCCTGTGCCTCCAGGATGTCCTTCTGTTTCGTGCCCTCCGCCGTGAGGATCTTGGCCTGCCGCTCCCCTTCGGCGTGCAGGATGGCCGCGCGCTTGTCCCGCTCGGCCCGCATCTGCTTCTCCATCGCCTCCTTGATGGTGTGCGGAGGGTCGATGGCCTTGATCTCCACGCGGTTGACGCGGATGCCCCACTTGCCGGTGGCGTCGTCGAGGACGGCCCGCAGCCGGGAGTTGATCTCCTCGCGCGAGGTGAGCGTCTCCTCCAGGTCCATGCTGCCGATGACGTTCCGCAGCGTGGTCACGGTGAGCTGGTCGATCGCCTGCAGGTAGTCGGCGACCTCGTAGGCCGCCGCCCGCGGATCCGTGATCTGGTAGTAGAGCACGGTGTCGATGTTCACCACGAGGTTGTCCTCGGTGATGACCGGCCGCGGGTCGGACGAATAGACCTGTTCCCGCACGTCGAGCTTGGTGTTGATGCGGTCCGCCATCGGCACCACCAGGTTCAGACCGGGTTGCAGCGTGCGCCGGTACCGGCCGAACCGCTCGACGTTGTAGCGGCGCGCCTGCGGCACGATCCGCACCGAGGAGGCGACGAGGAACACCATGACGATGGCCGCCACGACGATGCTGATGACAACTGGTTCCACAGTGCCTCCATAGCTCTGCGTTCAGCCGCAGCTCTGCGTTCAGCCGCTCAGGGAAGAAGCTCGCGAGGGTAGACGACAGCTGTGGCGCCCTGGATCTCCATGACGTCGACCAGGGCCCCCACCGGGATCACATGACTCTCGTCGAGGGCCCGCGCGGTCCATTCCTCGCCGCCGAGTTTGACCAGGCCACGGGTGGCGGTGACCTCCTGCACGACCTCGGCGCGTCTGCCGATCAGCGCGTCGGTGCCGTCACGCATCACCGGCGGCTGCGCCATGTACCGCAGGGCGGCGGGGCGGGCCAGGAGCAGACCCGCCGCCGCCGTGGCGCCGAGCGCCACGAGCTGTCCGAGGGTCCCGACGCCCACCCCGGCGACCACCGCGGCGACCAGCGCCGCGCCCGCGAACAGCCCCAGAACCAGTGTCAGGGTGAAGATCTCCGCGACGCCCAGCGCCGCGGCAAGGAGCAGCCACACGAACCATGGCATCCCATCGCCCTCCTTCGAAGGCCTCCTCCACCAAGCTACCGGTATTCATTCGCAGTGCATCGGGCTTCAGCCCGGTGGTGAGGCGAATCGCAGGTTCGCGACGCGGAGCGTCGCGGTGTCCTGCCCTGCGGAGCAGGGTGGTGCGGCCTGCGTGGTGCAGCTGCGGAGCATCCTGCCCACTTCTCTCCCGGCCCGCACCGCCCGCACCCAGTGATCTTTGGTGGGTGCGGGATGTCGAACTTGGGCATGAGCGCCAAACGGGCGGACGATTGTGATCGGCTCCGATCTTCTGCGATGGTGTCCCGGGATGCGTACCTGAAGTGATGTTCATGCAGCTCCGGTACGCGTTCAGGCTTTACCCGGATGCCAGTCAGCGCACCGCGCTGGCGAGGGCGTTCGGGTGCGCCCGGGTGGTGTTCAACGACGCGGTCCGCGCCCGTGAAGACGCCCGCAGGGACGGGCAGCCGTTCCCGACACCAGGTCAGCTGTCCCGGGAGCTGATCACCGAAGCGAAGCGGACGACGGAGCGGTCCTGGCTGGGTGAGGTCTCCGCGGTGGTGCTCCAGCAGTCCCTGCGGGACGCCGAGGCCGCCTACAAGAACTTCTTCGCCTCCCTCAACGGCACCCGGAAGGGTCCGAGACTGGGCCCGCCCCGGTTCAAGTCCCGTAAGGACGCCCGGCAGTCGATCCGGTTCACCGCCAACGCCCGCTGGAGCATCACCGGCGCCGGCCGCCTGAGCCTGCCGAAGATCGGTCAGGTGAAGGTGAAATGGTCCCGCACCCTGCCCGCCACCCCCACCTCCGTCACCGTCGTCAACGATGCCGCGGGCAGATTCTTCGCGTCCTTCGTCATCGACACCGACCCCGCCCGGATGCCGGAGACTGACCGACCATCGGCATCGACCTCGGCCTCACGCACTTCGCCGTCCTCTCCGACGGCACGAAGATCGACTCCCCGCGCTTTTTGCGGCGTGCGGAGAAGAAACTGAGAAAGGCCCAAAGGGAGCTGTCCCGCAAGCAGAAGGGATCCAACAACCGGGCCAAGGCCCGCCTGAAAGTCGCCCGCGCCCACGCCAAGGTGGCTGACGCGCGCCGTGAGTTCCACCACCAGCTCTCCACACAGTTGATCTCCGAGAGCCAAGGGATCGCCGTGGAGGACCTGTCAGTGGCGGGACTCGCGCGCACGAAGCTGGCCAAGTCCGTGCACGACGCCGGATGGGCCCAGTTCCTCAGCATGCTGGAGTACAAAGCCCAGCGGTACGGCCGCACCCTGGTCAAGATCGGCCGCTTCGAGCCGACCTCCCAGACCTGCTCCACCTGCGGCGTCAAAGACGGGCCCAAACCCCTCAGCATCCGTGAATGGACCTGTAGCGCCTGCGGCACGGTCCACGACCGGGACACCAACGCCGCACTCAACGTGAAGACGGCCGCCGGACTGGCGGTATCGGCCTGCGGAGCGCCGGTAAGACCAGGAGCAATCCCGGCACAGCGCGAAGAAACAGGAAGCCACGGATTCCCGACCGGAAACCGTGCCGCGTAGCGGCACAGCAACCGGCAGGGAAGGCCTGAATCCACGTCCTCCAGGACGAGGAGCATGTCAACTCCCACCCCAACGGACAGGACCAGCACGGCGGCAGCGCTTGTCGAAGCGAGGTGGGACGGGTCAGCGCAGCCCGGCGAAAAGGTCGCTCTCCGGTACGGCCGCCCCGGTGGTGTCCCGGACGCGGACGAAGGTCTCCATGCCCATCAGCTCGCCGAACCTCTCCTTACCCATCTTGAGGAAGAAGATGTTCTCGCCCTGGCTGGCGTGCGCGGCCAGGGAGTCGAATTTCTGGTCACTGAACCCGGTCGTGTCCACCCACGTGGTGATCTCCTCGTCGGGGAGACCGATCCGGGCGAGAGCGGCGGCTTCTTCGGCGTTCGGTGCCGGCAGGTTCGGATCGAACTCGCGCATGAGCTCGCTGAACCGCCGCATCATCGAGTGCGGCGCCGTCGTCCAGTACACCTTCGGTGTCAGCTCGGTCATCTCCAGCGCCGCCATCGTGATGCGGTGGGCCTGGATGTGGTCGGGGTGACCGTAGAAACCGTTCTCGTCATAGGTGACGACCACATCAGGCCGGTAATGGCGCATGAGCTCCGCGAGCCGGGCCGCGCCGTCCTCGACCGGGGTCTGCCAGAAGGATCCGGGGGTGTCGTTGCTCGGCCAGCCCATCATTCCGGAGTCGGCGTAGTCCAGCAGCTCCAGGTCGCTGACCTTGAGGACCTCGCAGCTCGCCTGAAGTTCCTGTCGCCGCATCTCGGCGACCGCCGCCGGATCGTGCCCGGGATCGCCCGGCTTCACGCCTCCCGGTCCGTCACCGCAACTGCCGTCGGTACAGGTGACGAGCACCGTGCGGATTCCTTCCGCCGCGTACCGCGCGAGGACTCCCCCGGTCCCGGTGGCCTCGTCGTCGGGGTGGGCGTGCACTGCCATGAGCGTCAAGGGCCGGTCGGTCATGAAGGAGCCTCCTGGAGAAATGTGTGTGGATCATCCAAGCAGTGCGGCGCCGGTGCCGCGGTCCTGGGGGCCGGAGCCCGGTGAAGCGGACGAGCCCGTCGTCTCCGCGTTCCCCGGCCGTTCGGCGCCGGTCCCCCCATCTGTGCAACCTTGCCGACCGGACCCGGTGTTCCCGGCGCGGCCTCAGGCGTGCAGGGTGGGCCGGTAGATCAGTTCCTGGATGTTCCCGTCGAGCGTGCGGCTGTCGAGCAGTTCGAGGTCGAAGTCGGCCGCGTCCCGGAAGACCGGCAGCCCACCGGTCCGGCCGGTGATCACGGGGAAGAGCGTGACCTGGACACGGTCGACCAGGCCGGCGGCCATCAGCGCCCGGTTCAGCGCGATGCTGCCGTGCGAACGCAACGGCACCTCGGACTCCTCCTTGAGCCGGGCGACGACCTCGGCGGCGTCGCCGCTCGCGACGGTCGCCCCCGGCCAGTCGAGAGGCGCCTCCAGGCTGTTCGACACCACCGTCGCGGGCAGGTCCATCATCCGGGCGACCCAGGGATCGCGCCCTGCCTTCTCGAAGACCGGGGTCAGTACCTGCGCGAACGTCCGATAGGTGTTCGCCCCCAGCACCATCCGCTGCTCGGCCTCGTACTGGGCGAGCCGGTGGTCGAGCAGTTCGGGGCCCTGCTTGCCCCAGTACCCGCCCCAGTCGCCACCGCTGGGGATGCCGTAGCCGTCGAGGGTGGAGAAGACGTCGAAGGTGTAGGTGGCGGTCACGATGCTCTCCTCGGATGTGGTGGAGCGGATACCTGAATGCAGACGGGACGCCACGGCAGAACTCATCGCTGCGGGGCCGGGCGGAAGCGAGGGGCCTGGGAGCCCGACGCTCGACCCTCACGGGCTCCATAGTCGGTGCCGTGGACGATCACCGGACCGTGGGACACGTGGCCGAGCCGGCCGGCGTGCGTGTGCGGACGCTGTACCACTGATCGCCTCCTACCACGACCCGGCCAGCGGCGAGCAGGTCACCGTCACGAACGACGGTGAGTGCGGCGAGATGATCACCGCGGCGTGGCAGGGCCGAGAGATCGGCATCAGCCACCCTCGGGGCCGACCTCACGCCTACCGGTTCTGCAACGTCCCCGAAGAGCCGAGCCGTGGGCTGGGACGGCCGACGTTCACCTCTTCCTGGTGTATGTCGGGCTGGTGGTTCTCGCCTCGGTCGGCCGGCGATGGCCATGGGCGCTGATCGGTTTTCGGCGGCCCCTGGGCGGTCTACGCCGCCGCACACCTGCCCGCGACGATCCGCGCCTGGAACGACCACGTCGCCCGGACAGCCGCGACGGAGACCGCCCGGGGAAGCATCGTCGCGGTCCTCCAGGACGTCAGCGTCGACCAGGACCGGCAACACGGTGACCGGCACGACCACCTGAGGCTCCCGGCCCATGCGCGTCAACTCCCCCGGCGGAGGCGGCTTTCCAGCGTCCGTGGCAGTGGGTACGGGCGCTCCGCCGGGAGCAGCCGCTGGGCTCTGGCCGCGGCCCCGGTCCGGGTCAGTGCCGCGGCCTTGCGGACCTGGGCAGTGAGGTCCGTGAGGCCGACGATCCATTCGTCGGTGAAGGTGCGGATCAGATCGCGGCCGATGCCCACCTGGATGCTGTAGTGGTTCAGTGCGGCTCCACGCAACGAGCGTTCCGGATCCCACTGGACATGGACGGCCGCCTGGGCCACGGCTGCCGGATCCGCGGTCGTGAGCACGGCCCGGGACAGTGCCTCCTCCCACCCCTGCCGGGTGATCCGTACGGCGAGAACGCGCTCTTGGCCAGGTTTGCGGGCCCAGTTGCTGCGGTGCATCAGCCAGCAGAGCGAGGGCTTGATCCAGGTCATACGGTGGAACGAGTACGGCGCGACGAAGCGGCCGGCGCGCAGCGCGGCGTCGGCTATGGCAGGTGCGTAGGCCTGGTAGACCACGATCGTGTCAGCGTCGTAGTCCGCACGGATCTGGAACTGGGGTGCCATGCGGCGCACCCTGCCATCCGCTCGACCGGGACAGCGAGACATTTTCGCGGCGCCGGCGTCGTCGTGCCTCCCGGAGTTCGCCCGGCCGCGTCGGCAGACGTCCTTGACCTCAAGTCGAGTTGAGCTCTTACGGTCGATTGCGTCGAACTGGCCCACCCAACGACAGAGGTCCCGGACATGGAGTACTCACACAGCAACGCCGAACTGATCAAGCAGCCCATCGGATACTGGAGTTGGGCGGCCTACAAGGCCGTCGTCACCCGCATCCGGGCCGCCCTCGCCGGCATCGGCACCACCCAACCGCAGTGGTGGGTCCTCGCCCAGGTCGCACGGGCCGACAGCGCCAAGACCCGTGAGGAGGTGTCCCGTCTCCTCCAGAACTATCTGGAGACCGGCCCGGAGACCATGGAGTCGGAGATCGACGCGACCCTCACCCAGGGCTGGATCACCGAGGACACGGAGGGACGTCTGGCCCTCACGGCTCAGGGCAGGGCGTTCTACGACAAGGCGGCCGCCCTTCAGGAGGAACTCTGGGCGGAACGGCACGCGGGCGTCTCCGACGAGGAATACCTGACCACCCTCAAGGTCCTGCAACGGTTCATCCACAACACAGGCGGCCAGGCCTGGCATCACTGACGCCACTGATGCCTCCGACGCCTTCGACTCACTTCGTCCGGTACCCCCGCCACAGAAGGCGCAGCGCTGCCGAGGTCGCCGGGCTCGCTCCGGTCCGCAGGAGGGTGGCGCGATGGCGCTTCACGGCGTCAAGTCGCAGTATCTGCACCGAGATCAGGGTGCCCAGGAAGGGCCGGTACGGCGGGGCGACCAGTTCCGGCAGGCGTCGGCACTCCGAGAGGACGGCGTCCGCGCGCGCCGCCTGTTCGTCGACGAGGTGTGCCAGCGCCGGTGCGCACTCCTGCGGCATGTCGCGCAGTCTGTCGACGTCCAGCCCATGTCGCTCCAGTGCGTCCTTGGGGATGCCGACGCGGCCCTGGCGGACGTCCTCGGCCAGATCGGCCAGGAAGTCGGTGCGTTGCATCGCCTCGATGAGGCGACGGCATCCGTGGAGGAACCGTTCGTAGGGCTCGGTGTCCGGCTCCGGGCCGATCAGCGAGGCCGTCAGCATCAGGGCCGGCAGGGAGTAGCGGTCGACGTAGTCCTGGAAGTCCGCCTCGGTCGCGAAGCCGGACCAGGTGGCTTCCACCGGTGCGCCGTCCAGGAAGTGCCGTACCTGTACGCCCAGGACGGGGTGGCGCCGCGCCGTGTCCGCCAGGGCCCGCAGGGTTTCGTTCTCGGTGGGTCCGCCCGCCAGGGCTTCCCTCGCCTGTCGGTCCCAGGTGCGCAGAGCGTCCTGCCGTGCGGGGATGTCGCCGGAGTCGATGCGTCTGTCGGTCTCGTCCATGAAGGCGACCGCCGCGATGACAGCCGGGTGGATCCGGGCCGGAAGCAGCAGTCTGACCGCCAGAAACTCCTCACGGCGGTTGCGCCGCACGAGCCTGCGCTGAGCGTCGTAGGAACGCCGCAGCTCTGGGTCGGTGATGCCGGCCTGGTTCAGGGCGGCGGACCAACGGATCACTGCTCTCCTCGGGTTCTGTTGTGCACTGTCGCTGGTTCGCAAGGAGCCTATGGGGGCCTTGTCCGGCGGCCGGCCACAGGGTGCTGGGGCCGAGGGGATTCCGACCACGTCGCTCGGTCCGCTCGACCGGATGCCCGAACAGGCAGGCGGGCAGCGGGTGTTCAGACGTAGGTTGTGGCCTGGAAGGTCCCCGCCTCGGCTGAAAGACTGACGTGACTCATGACTGACCCAGTGACGACGCCCGAACCTGCAGAGCACCACAAGATCGACACGTCGGTTCCGCACTCCGCCCGGATCTGGAACTACTGGCTCGGCGGCAAGGACAACTACCCGGTGGACGAGGAGGCCGGCGACGCCTACACCGCCGTCTTCCCCGGCATCGTCACCATCGCCCGCAGCAGCCGCGCCTTCCTGCGCCGCAACATCACGTACCTGGTCTCCCAGGCGGGCATCCGGCAGTTCCTCGACGTCGGAACCGGGCTTCCGACCGCGCAGAACACCCACGAGGTGGCCCAGCGGATCGCCCCCGAGGCGCGGATCGTCTACGTCGACAACGACCCGATGGTCCTGGGGCACGCCCGCGCGTTGCTCTACTCCACCCACGAGGGCGCGACGGCCTACATCGACGCCGACGTCACGGACCCGGACCGCATCCTGGCCGACGCGGCGAAGACACTCGACTTCGGCCGGCCCACCGCGCTGATCCTCAGCAACATCCTGGGCCATGTGGCCGACGGCGATCAGGCCCGCTCCATCGTCACCCGGCTCATGGACGCCTTGCCGTCGGGCAGTTACCTCTCCGTCAACGACGGCTCGCGCGGCATCGACCCGGTCTTCGAGCAGGCCCAGGACGCCTACAACAGCAGCGGCGCGGTGCCGTACAACCTGCGTACCGTCGACGAGATCACCGCGTTCTTCGACGGCCTGGAACTGATCGAGCCCGGCGTCGTCTCGGTCACGCAGTGGCGGCCGGAGCCCGGCGCCTCCGCTCCGGAGGTGGTGGCCGAGCACGGCGGCCTCGCAAGAAAGCCGTGAGCGGCAAGGGCCGCAACGGGAGTGCGGCGGGCGGGAGTTGGGGAAGGGACTGCCCTCTCCGCGTGCCACTATGATCTTGGTCATGACAGTGCACAGCCCCGAAAAGGCCCTCTCGCGCAAGCAGCGGCTCCAGGAACGGCAGCGCCGCCAGCTGCTCGCGGTCGACGTGGTGGACAAGGCCGAGGGCAAGGTCCGCAAGGCGGAGTCCGAACTGGCCGTCGCCGTCGCCGAGGCGGTCCGCGTCTTCGGCGACGAGCAGTCCGCGTGCGAGGGCCTCGACATGCCCGCCGAGACCATCCGGCGCTTCCTCGCCCTGGCACGCGACGCGGGCGTCGAACCCCTCGACACGGAGACTCCGTAGGCGCCGTAGGTGTCAGATGCCGTTCCGTCCGCCGGCGTCCCGGTCGGAACGTACGGTGACGTGGGCAGCGCCCATGGTGCGAAGCACGGCACGTCGTAGGCCACCCCACAGGTGACCGCGGTGCGATCGGAGCACCGACCGGCGCGTGTGCGTCCCCGTGGCCGGACTCGCCGCCCCCGCCGGTCAGCCGACGTGTTCGCGGGCCAGCGTGACCATCGCTCGCGCCGCTGCCCCGGGGCGGCGGTCGGCTGCCGTGGCGAGGGACAGGGGCCACTCCAGGTCCGCGTCGTCGACGGTCAGGGTGACCACCCCGGGGGCGTCGGCCAGGATGAAGCGGGGCAGCAGGGCGACGCCCAGTCCGTTGCGGACGAAGTCGACGCCGGTGCCGATGTCGGTGATCTCGACGGCGACGCGGCGGGCCAGGGAGGCGGCGGCGAAGGCGCGGTCGACCACCGCCCGGTTGCCGTATCCCACCGGGGAGTCGACGAAGTCCAGGCCGGCCAGTTCGGCGAGCGGCACGCTGTCGCGCTCAGCCAGCGGATGGCCCACCGGGACGACCAGGTCGAGCACCGAGGAGGCCAGGCCGATCAGGGTGAGGCCGGCCGGCGGCGGGCCGGGCAGGGAGACGAACGCCAGGTCCAGGCGCCGGTCCAGCAGGGCGTCGACCAGGCCCTGGGAGCCGGAGTGCGCCGCGGAGGTCTGGAGCACCACACCGGGGTGCCGTCGGTGGAACTCGCCCAGCAGCGCCGGGAGGTCGATGAGGCGGACCGAGGTCAGCGTGCCGAGGCGGAGCGTGCCCCGTAGTCCGCCGCGGACCTCGGCGACGGCATCGGCGGCCTCGCGCGCGGCGTCGAGGGTGGCGCGGGCCCGCGGCAGCAGGGCGGCGCCGGCGTCGGTGAGCAGCACCCGCTTGGAGTTGCGGTCGAGCAGCGGGGCGCCCAGTTCGCGCTCCAGGGCCTTGATCGTGGCGGAGACCGCGGACTGCACGATGTGCAGCCGGGCGGCGGCGCGGGTGAAGTTCTTCTCCTCGGCGACGGCGACGAAGTACTCGAGCTGACGCAGTTCCATACGCATAACTATCTCTCAGAGAGATGGTCACTGTCTTCTACTTGCGTTGGACGCGATGATCGAGCCGCGCAACACTGAGGAGCGTTCACTCCCTTCTTTCGGTTGGAGGCTCCCGTGAGCCACACGGCGTCCACCCAGCACCGGCCCGTCACCCCGACCCGCCGCACCACGATGCGGCCCCAGGCCGGCGCCCGGCGCCACGGCATCGGCTTCGGCCTCGTCGCCTTCGCCTTCCTCACCGCGATGGCGTTCTCCACCGTCCCCACCCCGCTATACCCGCTGTACATGGCACGCGACGGCTTCTCCACCTTCATGGTCACCGTCGTGTTCGCCGTCTACGCGGTCGGCGTCGTCGTCAGCCTGCTGCTGGCCGGGCACGTCTCCGACTGGGTGGGCCGCAAGAAGATCCTGCTGCCGGCGCTCGCGCTGGAACTGCTCGCCGCGGTCCTCTTCCTCACCGGCACCGCGCTGCCGCTGCTGCTGGCCGCCCGGTTCATCACCGGGCTGGGGGTCGGGATGATCACCGCGACCGCCACCGCCCACCTGCAGGAACTGCACGCCGCTCACCGTCCGCAGGCCTCGACGCAGCGCTTCGAGCTGGTGTCGACCGGCGCGAACATCGGCGGCCTCGGTGTCGGCGCCCTCGTCGCCGGACTCCTCGCCCAGTTCGTCGCGGTGCCCCTGCACACCCCGTACCTCGTCTTCGCCGTCCTGCTCGTGCTCGCGATGGTCGCCGTCGCGCTGGCGCCGGAGACGGTCGAGGAACAGTTCGTCCGGCCCTCCTACCGCCCGCAGCGCATCAGCATCGACCACACCGACCGGGCGGGCTACCTCGTCGCCGCCGCGGGCGCCTTCGCCTCCTTCGCCGTCTTCGGCCTGTTCACCTCCGTCGCCCCCGGTTTCGTGGCCGGTACCCTGCACCACCCCTCCCGCGCGCTGGCCGGGGCGATCGTCTTCATGGTCTTCGGCGGCGCCGCCACCGCGCAGAGCCTGACCTCACGTCTGTCCACCACGGCGAAGGGCCGGCTGGGGCGGGCGGCCCAGGCGGTCGGCGTGGTGACGCTCGTCGCAGGCATGCACACCGCCAACCTGGCCGCCTTCCTCGCGGGCGGTGTGGTCGCCGGTATCGGGGCGGGCGTGCTGTTCAAGGCCTCCCTCGGCACCGTCGCCGCCACGGCCGTGCCGGAGCGCCGCGGCGAGGCGCTGGCCGGTCTGTTCCTCATCGCCTACCTCGGGCTGACCCTCCCGGCGATCGGCATCGGGGTGGCCACCCTGGCCTTCTCCTCGGTCACGGTCATGACCTGGTTCGCCGGCATCCTCCTCGCCGTGCTCGCCGTGATCGCCCTGTCGGGCCGCCGCGCGAGCGTGCGCTGACCCGGGCACCGCAGCGGCTCGGGCCGGGCGCCCCCACGACGGTCGTGGCGCCCTCCGCATGCCGGTCCGGCCCGGAGGCACAACACTGGAGCTCTGAGGCCATGCCCGCCGCCGGGGGCGGCGGCCCGGGCGGAGTGAGGTGGCGATGCGGGCGGAAGCGAGGAAGGTCGCCGTCGTAGGCGACTGTCCGCTCCTCCGCAGCGGCGTGGCCCGGGCGATCGAAGGCGCCGACGGGCTCACGCTCGTCCTCGCCACCCGGTCCCCCGACGAGGCGGCGCATGTGCTCGCAGCGGGCGACGTCGTCCTGGTGGACCTTCAGCTGACGCCCGTGTGCCTGGCTCAGGTGGTGGGGCGGCTCGCCGCCGGCGGTGCGACGGTCCTGGTGTTCTGCTCGGTGCGGGAGAACCACGCCGTGCCCGCGATGCGCGCGGGCGCCCGCGGCTGCCTCAGCCGGCAAGCCGACGAGGCCGAACTGCTGGCCGCCGTCCGGCTCGTGGCCGACGGCCGCTCGTACGTCTCCGCGGATCTGGCCGTACGTCCGGACACCGAGCCGGCGTGCCATGTCACGCATCGGGAGCGGCAGATCCTGGAGCTGATCGCGCACGGGGAGACCGATCACGCCATCGCGGCCCGGCTGGGCATCAGCGAGCACACCGTCCATTCCCATCTGGACCGGCTGCGCGACAAGGTGGGCTCCCGGCGCCGGGCCGACCTGACCCGCTTCGCCCTCACGCACGACATCATCCCCGCCGCCTCCTGGCAGGGGTAACGCTACCCCTGGCGGATGTGGGTGCTTCTGCCCTGTGGGGCTCCTCCCCCGCGCTCCACACTGAGGTCGAGAACCCTCTTGTGCCGCTTTCCGGGAGGTCTTGCGCGATGAGTGGCATCTTCGGTGACACGCTCACCTTCAACCAGGAGGAGGGCGGCGCCGTCGAGCTCGTCGCCTTCGGTGACGACAAGTACGCGCGGTACGAGACGCTCGACGGCTACTCCGTCGTCTACGACGCCGACCGGGGTGCCTACTGCTACGCGGAGACCGACGGCGCCGGACCCGGACGCCGGTTCGTCTCCAGCGGTGTGCCGGTGTCCGGGCCGCCGCCCGCGGGCCTGCCCCGGCATCTGAGGGAGGGCCAGGTCTACCGGCGGGAGGTCTTCAAGGACCGGGTGCTGCGGACCATCCCGGAGGAGGAGCAGGCCCACCTCGACCCCGACACCCTGCTCACCTTCGGCCCCGTCAAGGGTCTGCTGCCCGGCGACGCCCTGACGGCGGGCGACGTACAGGGCCTGACCATCCTGGTCGACTTCCCGGACACCGCGACGGACGTGACGGTGGACGACGTCTCCGCCCTGCTCAACAGCCCGAACTTCACGGCCAACGGCAACCGTTGCTCCGTCAAGGAGTTCTTCCGCACCATGTCGACGGGCAAGCTCCGCTTCACCAACACGGTCGTCGGCCCGTTCCGCATGAGCCGGCCCCGGCTCGCGTACGGGCTCAAGCAGCACCGGGGAGAACTCGTACCGGAGGCACTGCAGGCGGCCGCGGACGCCGGCGTGGACTTCAGCCGGTTCGACTCCCTCGACCGCGGCACCGTCGACTCCGTGTGCATCATGTACGCCGGGCAGACCGAGTTCCGCGAGGACCTCTGGCCGCACAACTCCCGCTTCCCCGCCCAGATCGGCGACGTCCGGACGGATTTCTACACCATCACCAGCATCGGCGACACGGCGGCCGACCTGAGCATCGGCACCTTCTGCCACGAGAGCGGACACCTGCTGTGCCGCTGGCCCGACCTCTACGACTACGGAACCGTCGAGCGCGAGGGCGACGACTTCACCAGCGCCGGGATGGGCACCTACTGCGCCATGTCGGCCGGGGACCATCTGGGCGACGGTTTCCTGCCGTCCGCGGTCTGCGTGTATCTGCGCCGGCTCGTGGGCTGGACGAAGGACGTCGACATCTCCGTACCCGGCTCGTACGAGGCCGTGCAGGGCGAGTACGACAAGGCGCTGATCTATCACAACCCGCAGCGCAGGAACGTCGAGTACTACCTGGTCGAGAACCGCAGCAGACTCGGCTTCGACTCCCGCCTGACCTCCAGCGGACTCGCGGTCTACCACTGCGACATCAAGGGGTCGAACGAGTTCCAGCAGGGCAACCAGGTACGCCACTACCAGTGCGCGCTGCTCCAGGCGGACGGCCACCTGGACCTGGAGACCGGGCTGAACTTCGGCGACGGCGGCGACCTGTACGGGCCCACGGCGGGCACCGCGCTGTCGCACAGCAGCCACCCCGCGTCCCTGTGGTGGGACGGCAGCGAAGCGGGTCTCACCCTCTCCCAGGTCAGCCCTCCGGGCGAGGTCATCACCTTCCGCACCGGCGAACAGGGCGTCGCGGGCGCACTGGTCACGGGGCGGTCGGCGCCGGGCGCCGAGATCCCGGACAAGAACGCCGGCGGTCTGACCGACACGATCACGCTCGACGGCACGGGCACGGTCCGCGACCTGACCGTGTCGATCGACATCGAGCACGTCCGCATCGGCGATCTGCGCGTGGTGCTGCTGGCGCCGTCGGGCCGCCGGGCCGTCATCCACAACCGCACGGGCGGCGACGCCAAGAACCTTCGCCTCACCCTGACGTCACAACCACCGTCGCTGCTGGCACCGCTGATCGGCGACGCGGTGACGGGCGGCTGGCAGCTCAAGGTCACGGACGCGGTCGAGGGCTCCGCCGGGATGCTGCGCAGCTGGGAGATCAGCATCCGCACCGGCACCTGATCCCTGGTGAGGCCTGGCGATGGACCGAAAGAAGCTCGAAGAGCTCTTCTACGGCAAAGGGCACCGGCCCGTTCCCTGGGCGACGGACTGTCCCATACGGTTCGACGCCCTGCTGGCCCTCGCGCACCCGCCCGAGGACGCGACGGAGCCCCGTGAGGACCTGATCCTCGCCATCAACGAGGAACACGGCGTCCAGCAGATCATGCAGATCTTCCGGGACGTGCACATGATGGGCGACAGCCAGCCGATCGCGTCCGGCAGCTTCATCGCGGTGAAGCTGACCCTGCGCGAAGTCGTCCAGACCGTGCTGCCGAAGACCAACCTCAACCGTGTCATCCGCGATGTGCACAAGCTGGCACGGAAGCTGGGCGGCGCCGGCGTCGCGGACGCGCTGCGGGAGGACGACCCGGAGACGGCGGGGCCGGCCGCCGTCCGGCAACGGGCCAGCGACGTGCACGACAACTCCGCGAGACGCCAGGAGCGCACCCGCCACCAGCGGTGGTTCCTCAGGCTGCTGGCCGCCGTCGTCGCGGAGTCGAATCCGGCGCTGGTGGGCAAACGGCCCTCGGACAAGGCGGTCTGCGCCGAGGTGGCGGCGATGCTGACCGGCGTGTGCCTGGAGGAGGCGGACGCCATCGATCCCGCCGCGGATCCGGCCGCGCACGGCGTCCTCGACCGCCGGCAGCGGTATCCGATCCTCTCCGTGACGGCCAACCGTCAGGCGTCCTCGGCGGTCGTGAGGTCCCGGGCCACCATCAAGGCCGACGCCGCCGAGCAGGTCTTCTCCGTGGACTGCAGCGCGATCGGCTGGGCCGTCGTCGACAGCGGCATCGACGCACGGCACCCCGCCTTCTACGACTGGGACACCACGTCCAAGCCGGAGCCGATGCCCCTGCGCTCCCGTGTCCCGCGGGCCTTCAACTTCGTCGGCGTCCGCAAGACCCTGTCCCTCGACGCGCTGAACGACGGACGGATCGACTGGCCCGAGGCCCTGCCGTACGCGGAGATCGATCTGTCCAAGGTCACCGCCACGGCACAACCGTCCATAGTCCCGCGCTACCAGCAGTACACGACCCCGGTCGACCCGCACGGCACCCACATCGCCGGGATCATCGGTGGCTGGTGGCCGCGTCCCGAGGAGGAGTTCCGCGGCATCTGCCCGAGGATCCAGCTGTACGACTTCCGGGTCCTGGGGGACACGGGGACGGGGGACGAGTTCTCGATCGTGACGGCCCTTCAGGCCATCCGGTACATCAATGAGCAGGCGGGCCGGTTCGTCATCGCGGGGGTCAACATCAGCCTCTCCGTGCCGCACGACGTGGCGAGCCACTCCACCGGCTGGACCCCGGTGTGCATCGAGTGCGACCGCCTGGTCCGCTCGGGGGTCGTGGTCGTCGCCGCGGCCGGCAACTCCGGCTACGCGGGGGCCGTGCACACCTTGGGCAAGGACTACCGCGGGGCGAGCATCTCCGATCCCGGGAACGCCGAGTCCGTCATCACGGTCGGCTCCACACACCGCAGCAATCCGCACCGTCACGGCGTCAGTTACTTCTCCAGCCGCGGCCCCACCGGTGACGGCCGCCCGAAGCCCGATCTCCTGGCGCCGGGCGAGGACATCGACGGTCCCGTGCCCGACCAGGGCATCGCCGCGCTGCACGGCACCAGCCAGGCGGCGGCCCATGTGAGCGGCGCCGCCGCGATGGTGCTGGCCCGCAACCGGGAGCTGATCGGGCGGCCGGAGGAGGTCAAGCGGATCCTGTGCGGGACGGCGACGGACCTGGGCCGGGAACGGCACTACCAGGGGTCCGGCCTGGTCGATGTCCTGCGTGCCATGCAGTCCGTCTGAGACGGCCGAACCCCCGAGGAGGGACGCCATGTTCACCTTCGACTTCCTCAACGCCCGGCACGGCGACTCCTTCCTGGTCCGGTGGGGGACGAACGAGCGGGTCATGCTCGTCGACGGCGGGCCGAGCCAGGTCTACGAGACGTCCCTGCGCGAGCGTCTGGCACAGCTGCCGCCGGACGGCGCGGGCGCCCCGCGCATCGACGTCGTCTGCCTGTCCCATGTCGACGACGACCACGTGGTCGGGCTGCTCAAGCTGCTCGGGCAGATCAAGCACGCCCGGGACGACCAGGAACCCGATCCCTTCGCCGTGAAGCGGGTCTGGTTCAACTCCGTGGAGGAGCTGGTCGACCGGGAGGAGCCGGGGCTGAGCGCTTCCGCCCAGGAGCTCGTCGACCGCGCGAGCACCGAGAGCAGCGCGGTGCGGGCCAGCTACAACCAGGGCCGGGCCCTGCGGGACGCGGCGGCCAAGCTGGGGCTGGCGGGCAACCGGCCCATCGACGGACCGCTGATCACCGGCGAGGAGACGACCCTCGACCACCTGCACGTCACCGTGGTCGCGCCGGACGCGACCGCTCTGGAAGAGCTGAGGGAACGCTGGCTCAAGGCACGCGAACTCCAGGACCCGGGTGTCATCACCTCGGCCTACTCCGACGGCTCCATACCCAACCTCTCCAGCATCGTCCTGCTGCTGACGCACCACGGCCGGACCGCCCTGCTCACCGGGGACGCCCGCGGCGACCGCATCCTCGACGGGCTGCGCGCCACCGGGCTCCTGGACGACACCGGCCCCCTCCATGTGGACCTGCTGAAACTCCCCCACCACGGCAGCGACCGCAACGTGGAGAGCGACTTCTTCGAGCAGATCCACGCCGATCACTACGTGATCTCGGCCGACGGGGTGAAACACCATCACCCCAGCGAGGACACCCTGCACATGCTGGTCGACTCCCGAGACCGCGACGACGAGTACACCATCCACCTCACGAACCGGATCGGCTTCGCCGACGACACCCTCGCCGAGCTGCACGACCACCGCAGCTTCACGATCAGCGAACGCTCGCCGGAGGAGCCGGCCCTGGTCATAGAGATCGGTGATGAGCCATGACCCCGTCCCGCCACCCCACGGACCACCGCTGGGCCGTGGACTCGCCTGCCCTCGGCACCGGCCTCCAGGCTCGGCCCTGCGGCGACACCCTGCGTCCCGCGGCACCGCCGCCTGCCGACGGTCCGGTCGCCCTCGCCCTGTCCGGAGGCGGCTTCCGGGCCACGTTCTCCGCACTGGGCGTCATCCGGCTCCTCGCCGACGCGGGGATGCTCCGGGAGCTCAGATACGCCTCGTCGGTGTCCGGCGGCTCGATCGCGGGCGGCCTGCTCGCCGCCCACTGGCCCGCCCTGCGCCAACAGGGCTTCACGACAACGGCCGTTGACGAACTGATGATCGACCCCATGGTCGACAAGATCACCTCGCACTCGTTCAAGAAGGCGCTCCTGCGGGGCCTGTGGCGCACCCTGGGCCCCTCGACCCGCACCGACCTCCTCGCCCGGCGCCTGGACGAGTGGTTCTTCCACGGCACCGGGCTCACCGACCTGGACCCGCAGGTCCGCTGGATCCTCAATGCGGCCAACCTGACGACCGGCACCCGGTTCACCTTCGAACGGGACGTGTACGGCGACTACGCCATCGGTCTCGCGCCCACGTCCGGCACCGGCCTGAAGCTGTGCGTCGCGGTCGCCGCCTCCGCCGCGGTGCCGGGCGCCTTCCCGCCCCTGGTCCTCAAGCGCGCGAGCTTCCCCTGCGGCACGGACTCACCCGCCCTGCTGGACGGCGGCGCCTACGACAACACCGGCACCGAGGCCATCGACGGCGAGCGCTACCGCGACGTCTTCCTGCTCGTCCTCAACTCCGGCGGCCTGCTGCGCCCCGGCGCCTACGGCGGCATACCCGTCGTCCGCGATCTGGCGCGTGCCAACTCCCTGCTGTACCGGCAGAGCACGGCCCTGCGCACCCGGTTGATCGTCGAGCGTTTCCAGCGCGGTCACGCGGCGGGCCCCGACGGCCCCCTGCCTGTCGGCGCCCGCAGGGGTGTCCTGGTGGCCCTGGCCACCGACTTCGCCGAGCACGGCGTCGGGCAGCTGGACAAGTGGCGGGCCGCCTTCCCCGAGCACCGCACCTACGACGGCCGCGACCTGGCCCTCGCACCGACCGTCTTCGACCGGTGGCCCGAGCCCCTGTGCCGCGCCCTGGTGTACCGCGGCTGGTGGCTCGCCGGCGCGGGCCTGGCCGCCCACCACCCGCACCGCCTCCCGAACCTCACCGCACTGACTCCCCCGCCCCTGTGACCGCGCGGGAGCGGCTTCCCGGGCGGACCACCAGGGCGAGGGTCCTGACCGCCCCGCTGTGCTCGAAGTGCAGGGTGAAGGCGATGAGTTCGCCTTCCCGCCATCCCGCCCTCGGCCGCAGGGTGACGTCCACGTCCTGCGGCGACATGGTCAGCCCGCGGCCCGCCCGGACGGCGACCGAGGGCACCCGCTCCCGGGAGGCGGCGGCCTTCCCGGTCATGACGTGCCGGCTGAGTTCCAGGTCTCCCCCGGTCTCGGCGGACGTCACCCGCAGCAGCCGGTCGTCCGCGTCGCCGGTGTTGGCGATGTCGAAGAACGCCGCGGTGCGTGTCGTGTCGCCGTACGGCAGGAGGACCCGCCCGGGCGACACGGTGATCCGGGGCGGGTCACCCGCCTTTCCCGCCGTGACCCAGGTCGTCAGTCCGCCGAGGGCGAGGCCGCACGCGGCGACGGGCACCAGCGCGGAGTTCAGGGTGTCGGTGAGGCGGCGTCGGGTCGGTCGCCACGGGTTCCGTGCGGTCATCGGGTCAGGCTCCGGGCGGCCGGGGAAGGGTGTGCGGGTGAGGGCTGCCAGGCGCGCAGCCGCAGGCTGTTGGCGACCACCAGGACCGAGCTGGCCGACATCGCCGCCGCGGCGAGCATGGGGGTGAGCAGGCCGACCATGGCGAGCGGGACGGTGACGGCGTTGTAGCCGAACGCCCAGACGAGGTTGGCGCGGATCGTGCCGAGCGTGCGCCGGGCGAGCCGGACGGCATCCGCGAGGGCCTCGATGTCTCCGCGTACGAGGGTGACGTCGGCGGCGCCGATGGCCACGTCGGTGCCGGTGCCCATGGCGATGCCGAGGTCGGCGACCGCGAGGGCGGCCGCGTCGTTCACGCCGTCGCCGATGACGGCGACCCGGTGGCCCTCGCCCTGGAGACCGCGTACGAGGTCGGCCTTCTCCTCGGGGGTGCAGCGGGCGTACGCCTCGTCGATGCCGAGCGCCTGGGCGACGGCCCGGGCGGGGGCCTCGCGGTCGCCGGTGGCGAGCACGGGTCGTACGCCGAGCCGCCGCAGCCGGTCCACGGCACGGTAGCTGCCGGGCCGTACGACGTCCCCGACCTCGACGATCGCCTGGGCGACGTCGTCCACGGACACCAGGACCGGCGTGTGGGCGGCTCCTTCCGCGACGGCCAGTCCGTTGGGCAACTCCTCATCCGGTGACCGGACTTCGACGAGGTGCCCCTCGACCCGTCCGCGCACCCCGCGGCCCGGGAGCGCGCGGAACTCGGCCACAGCGGGGAGCTGCTCCCCCAGCTCCCGCCGGGCCTGCGCGAAGATCGCCCGTCCCACCGGATGCTCCGACCCCTGCTCCACCGCGCCCGCCAGCCGCAGCACGGCATCGCGGCCGAGACCCCCCGGTACGGCCGTGACGCGGGCGACGGTCATATGGCCGGTGGTGAGGGTGCCGGTCTTGTCGAGGACCACGGCGTCCAGGTGCCGGAGTCCTTCCAGGGCCTGCGGTCCGGTGACGAGGACGCCCAGTTGGGCCCCGCGCCCGGTGGCGGCCATCAACGCGGTCGGCGTCGCGAGGCCGAGCGCGCACGGACAGGCCACCACCAGGACGGCCACGCACGCGGTGACGGCCGCCTGGGGATCGGCTCCGGCGCCGAGCCAGAAGCCGAGCGTGGTCACGGCCAGCGCCAGCACGACCGGTACGAAGACCCCGGCCACCGAGTCGGCGAGCCGCTGCACCTTCGCCTTGCCCGCCTGAGCCTCGGTCACCAGCCGGGCGATCCGGGCGAGTTGGGTGTCGGCGCCGACAGCGGTGGCGCGTACGAGAAGCAGCCCGCCCGCGTTGACGGCCCCGCCGACGACCGCCGCACCGGGTCCGACCTCCACGGGCTCGCTCTCCCCGGTGACCAGGGACAGATCGACCGCCGAACTCCCCTGCACCACCTGCCCGTCGGTGGCGACCCGCTCGCCGGGACGCACGACGAAGACCTGCCCCACCCCCAACTCATCGACGGGGACGAGCCGTTCGGTGCGGCCCTCCCGTACGGCGACGTCCTTGGCGGCGAGTCGGGCGAGGGAGCGCAGCGCCGCCCCGGTCCCGTGACGGGCCCGGGCCTCCAGGAAGCGCCCGGCCAGCACGAACAGCGGCACGCCGACGGCCGCTTCGAGGTAGAGGTGGGCGACTCCGTCGTCGGCGGCGGAGGGCACCAGGCTGAACGGCATCCGCATGCCGGGGTCGCCCGCGCCGCCGAGGAACAGCGCGTACGCCGACCAGGAGAAGGAGGCGATGACCCCGAGCGAGACGAGGGTGTCCATGGTGGCCGCCGAGTGCCGCAACCCCCGTACGGCCCGCGTGTGGAACGGCCAGGCGCCCCACACGGCGACGGGCGCGGCGAGGACGAAGCACAGCCACTGCCAGTTGCGGAACTGAAGGTCGGGCACCATCGACAGCACGAGCACCGGCAGGGCGAGCAGCGCGGTGGTCAACAGCCGTTGCCGCTCCTCGCGGGACTCGTCGGCCTCGCGCGGCCGCTCCTTCGGTGGCTCGGGGAGCGCGGCCGTGTAGCCGGCTTTCTCGACCGTCTCGACGAGCGCCGACGCACTGATCTGCGCCGGATGACTGACGCGGGCCCGGCCGGTGGCGAGGTTGACGGTGGCCGTGACTCCTTCCAGCCTGCCGAGCTTCCTCTCCACGCGTTGCACACAGGCCGCGCAGGTCATACCCCCGACGGTGAGGTCGGTGGTCACGAGAGCGGTCACCGCGCGCGTCACCGGTCTCCCCCGTTCCGGCCGCTGCCCATGTCCATGTCGTCCATGTCCGAGCCACCCGCACCCGCGCCGCTCGTGCCGGTGCCGTGCATGCCGGGCGCCACCGGCCCGGAGGCCGCGCCGACGGCGTACGACACGGTGAACATCAGCGCCAGCAGCAGGAGGAAGCCGCAGAGCGCGGGCGGCGGTGCGCACCTCCGCAGCACCGCGCCCACGCCGGAGAGGGAATGCCGGAACTCGTCCATCGACCGCGACTCCAGATCACGTCGTACGGTTCGGGCCGTACCGATTCAGGAGTCGGGTCGATGGGGCGTCAAGTTCCACACCCTCAATGTGATCCACGTCACATGCGCTGCTGTGCGCCTCGCCTCACGGCGAACACCGCCGCCGCCAGTCCGAGCACGCCCACGACGAGCCCGGCGATGCCGAGACCCCGTGCGGTCGAGTCGCTGCTCGACGCCGTCGACTCCGTGCTCGTGGAGCTCTTGGCGTTCGCCGCCGTGCCGGTGGCGTCGGCGGTGAGCTTGAGGACCGGTGCCGGGTTCTCCGGTTCCTCGTCGCCCTGCGTGGCCTTCTCGATCCAGCGGACGGTCTTGCCGTCGGAGTACGTCTGCAGGGTCTTGAAGGTCAACTGACCTGTGTCGTCCGGCAGTTGACCGAAGGCCACGTCGAAGTCCTCGTACTGCCCGGCCGTGATCCTCCCTCCCGTCCAGGTGATCTCCGAGACGGCGTCGGTGATGCTGCCGTCGTCGGTCTTCACCGGCTTCTTGAGCTTGGTGGTGGTGACCTTGGCGGTCCAGCCGTCGTGCGGGGAGACGAGGACGCCGAGGACGGGATGGTCGGTGGGCAGGAAGACCTGCACCTCGGTGGTGCTCGCGGTGTCCTCCTCGTTGGGGACGCGGAAGGTCAGGACGCCGTCCGTGGCGCCCTTGGCGTAGCTCTCGGGGTGGACGGTGACGTGCGCGGAGGCGGCGCCCGCCGCAGCGAGGACGCCGACGGCGGCGAGGGTGGTGACGGCGCCGACGCGGCGCAGGGTGAGGGACATGGCTGAGTGGATCTCCGTACTGCGGAAGGGATGTCGGGGTTCAGACGGCGTACGACATCCCGGTCGGCGGCCCGCGTCGACGCACGGCGTACCGTAGCCGCGCGCTCCTCAGCGACCGGGACGCCACCCGGGTCCGCGGTCCGGGCAGCGGTCTGTCCGGCACTTCCCCGTCCGTCCGCCACCAGGCGACGAGTCCCGGCACGAAGGCGATCGCCCAGCGCAGCAGCGACCACAGCGCGGCCTCGCCCCGCCGCAGCCACCAGGTGAGGGTGAGCGCCGCTCCGACGTGGACGGCGGTGGCATGTGGGGTCAGGGCGTGGGAGTGGGCGGTCATCCGCATGCCGTGCAGGGCCATCGCGGTGTGCTGCGGCCGCACGGAGTGGAAGGCGACGTGCAGGGCGCCCTGGGCAGCAAGCGTCACGGTGCCGATTCCGGTCAGCGAACGCTCCCGGCCGCCGAGCAGACAGCCGACCGCGAACACGGGAACGGCCGCTGCGATCTGGACCCACACCGGCGGTGCCTCACCCGTGGCCAGCGCGTGTCCTCCGGTGGCGAGCAGCACGCACAGCACGGCGAACACCGCCGCGCGCACACTCCGGACCGCCACCGACCCTCTCATCGCACCCGATGCTGTCATGCCGCCGGACGGCCTGCTCCGCCGCCCGGGCATCGGCACGTCAGGCAAGGGGATTCGCCGCGTACGTGATGCGGATGACGCCGTCGGCGTGCCGTTCGGTGCCGGCACGGATGCCGAAGACGTCGGCGAGAAGGTCCGGCGTGAGCACGTCCAGCACCGGCCCGGCCGCCGCCACCGTGCCCTCCCGCAGGACGACCAGGTGGTCGCAGAGACGGGTGGCGAGGTCGAGGTCGTGCAGGACGGCGAGGGCGGTCACGCCGGTGGCGCGGATCAGGTCCAGGAGCTCGAACCGGGCGCGGATGTCGAGGTGGTTGGTGAGCTCGTCCAGCACCAGGAGCCGGGGCTGCTGCGCCAACGCGCGGGCCAGCAGGACGCGTTGGCGTTCGCCTCCGGACAGGGAGGCGTAGGCCCGGTGCGCGAAGGGGCGTACGCCGCAGCGGTCGATGGCGTCGGAGACCGCGGCCCGGTCCTCGGCGCCGTCGCGGCCGAGCAGGCCGTGGTGCGGGGCGCGGCCCAGGGCGACGATCTCGGTGACGGTCAGGCCGGTGGTGTTGCCGCCGGCGTCCTGGAGGACCGCGGCGGTGCGGCGGGCCGCGGCGGGCGCGGACAGGGCCCATACGTCGTCGTCCCCGACCCGGACGACGCCGTCCGCCGGACGGAGTGAGCGGTACACGGCACGCAACAGGGTGGACTTTCCACTGCCGTTGGGGCCGACGACTCCCACGATGTCGCCCTCGCGGGCCTGAAGACTCACCTCGCGGAGGATCGGCGTGCGGTCCAGGGTGATGTGGAGCTGGTCGACGATGAGTTTCACGGTTCAGTCCAGACCCTTGTTGCGGCGCAGCAGCCACAGGAAGAAGGGGGCGCCGAGCAGCGCGGTGAGGATGCCCAGCGGCAGCTCGCCGGGGCGGGCGAGGGTGCGGGAGAGCAGGTCGACGAGAACGAGGTAGACGGAGCCGAGCAGGGCCGTCAGCGGCAGCAGCCGGCGGTGGTCGGCGCCGGTGGTCAGCCGCACCAGGTGCGGGATCATCAGCCCGACGAAGCCGATGCCGCCCGCGACCGCGATGACGGTGCCGGTCAGCAGTGCGCTGAGGACCAGCAGGAGGGCCCGCAGCCGGTTGACGTCGACGCCGAGGGCGGTGGCCGACTCGTCCCCTGCCAGGAGCAGGTTGAGGCGACGGCCGAACAGCGCCAGCAGCGCGGTGGTCACGCCCACGACGGCGGTGACCGTGGGCAGTTGGTCCCACTGGGCGCCGGCCACACTGCCCAGCATCCAGAACATCACCGTCCGCAGTTCGGTCGGGGTCGCCCGGAGCTGGACGAAGCTGGTCGCGGAGAGGAAGACGTAGCCGACTGCGACGCCGGCCAGCACCAGGCGGGTGGGCGCCAGTCTCTGCCCGAGGGCGAAGACCAGGGCTCCCGCCGCCAGCGCGCCGAGGAAGGCCGCCGCCGACACCCCGAGTCCGGCGAGCGCCGCGCCCCCGCCGAGGGTGATGACGAGGACCGCGCCGAGCGTGGCGCCGTAGGAGAAGCCCAGTACGGTCGGGTCGGCGAGGGGGTTGGACACCACGGTCTGCAGCACCGCGCCGGTCACGGCGAGGCCCGCACCGACGACGGCCGCCAGGACCACCCGCGGGGTACGGAAGGTCCAGACGATCTGGTCGAGGGCTGGGTCGGCGGGTGGCGCTCCCGCACCGGTGACGTGGTGCCAGACGATTCCCCACACGTCGCCGAGCGGGACGTCGACCGCGCCGATGCTGATCGCGACGACCATCGTGACCGGCAGGGCGACGGTCAGGACCGTGACCGCCAGCGGGACGTGCAAGCCGCTCAGAACGCGTCGGGGTGCAGCTTCCTGGCTATCCGCTCCACGGCCAGGTCGTTGCTGGGGCCGAGGTACATCGAGTCGGACAGCGTCACGTACGTGTGGGTCCTGGCGGCCGGCCACTGGGGGAACTCCTTGAGCAGTTTCTCGGCGTAGGCCGCCGGGTTCGGGTCGTGGTAGGCGATGACGACGACCGCGTCGACATCGGTGGCGGCCGCCTTCTCCTTGCTGAGGTCGGCGAAGGTGGTCGTGGAGGCGTCAGCGAAGGCGTTGGCGGCGCCGGCCTTGGCCAGGATGTCGTTGACGATGCCGTGGGAGACGACCGAGCTGAAATCGTTGCTGCCCATGGTCATGTTGGAGAAGAGAACCATGACCCGCGGCTTCTTCTCCGCCCGGACCTTTCGGGCGACCGCCGCGATGTTCTTCTTCGACGCGGCGATCAACTCCTCGGCTTTTGCGCCGACGTTGAAGATCCGGCCCATGTCGCGGAGCAGCCGGTAGCTGTCGGCGACGGTCATCTTGGAGGGTTCGTCGTCGCAACCCTGCGGGGAGACGTAGGTGTTGGCGCCGATCTGCGCCAACTGCTCGCGTGTGGCGAAGCCGTTCTTCTGGTCGAAACCGTACGAGGTGAGGGACAGGACGAGATCGGGGCGCAGCCCGAACATGGCCTCACGGGGGATGTCGTAGGCGTCGTTGAGTGCGACGTCGCCGGTGGGCAGGGCCTTGATGGCGGCGGCGCGGCCGGGGACCTCGGAGCTGCCGTAGCCCTGCTGGTTGGCGACGATCCTGTCCTGGAGGCCGAGGGCGAGGAGGGTGGAGACCTCGGCGACCGAGGCGCCGTTCATGACGACGACCCGGCTGGGGGCCTTGGTGAAGGTCTCCTTGCGGCCGCAGTTGTCGAGGGTGACCGGGTAGCCCGGCGCCGAGGCGCCGGCCTGGGTGCTGTCGGCGTCGGCCTTGTCGTCGTCCGACGTGGCACCGCATGCCGAGGTGAGCAGGGACAGGGCTGCGGCCAGGGCGGTGACGACCGGCCGGTTGAGCGGCATGGGGGCTCCTTGCGTGCGGGGGGCCGAGGGCTGGAGGGTTCTGTTGCAGTAGTCGGGCCGCGTTGGCGGAGAGTTCCCGACGATCACCAACAGCGGCCTCCAGCGATCGGCACGCCGCACCGCAGCCTTTCCATGCAGCGGGAAAAATTCAGGAGTTGAGCAGCGCCTGCGCCATCACGACCGACGACGCGGCAAGCGCGGTCCGGCCGTCGTCGATGTCCCAGAGCGCGTTCTGCAGCAGCCGCCCGAGCGTCCAGCCGGTCGCGCGTGCCCGGTCCAGACCGAGGACCTCGGTGAGAAGGTCGAAGCGGTGCCGCACCACACGCGGGGCGTCGCCCTTGGCCACGACGTCGTCCCATCTGCTGTCCAGAGCGGGCCAGAGGTCGAAGCCCGGGTCCCCGGCGAGTGGCTCGGGGTCGATGGCGAGCCAGGGTTCACGCCGCGCGGCCAGCACGTTGTCGTAGTGCAGATCCCAGTGCAGCATCCGGTCCCCCGACTCCGCGACCAGCTCGGCCACCGCCGACGCCCAGCCGCGCAGGAGCCGCCGTTCCACCGGGTCGGCCAGAGCCGTGACCGCCCGGGGAACCTGCTCCAGCATCTCGGCGGCGATGTCCCCGAGGCCGCGCAGTCCGGGTGGGGCGGGGACACTCACCAGCCGCGCCAGCAGCTCGGCGAGGATCCCCATCGCGACGTCGTCGTCCTCGACCGAGGTCAGCGTGCGGGCGGCGTCCAGCCGCTCCAGCAGCATGCTGCTGCTGTCGGGATCGTGGTCGAGAAGCCGCACCGTCCCCGCGCCGTTCCAGGTGCGCAGCCCGATGAGCGCGGCGGTGGTCTCCTCCCTGGGCAGTTGAAGTTTGAGCACCGCACGGGTGCCGTCCTCGCGCAGCACCGGCACCACCAGCGAGGCTTCTCCGGCTCCCACCGCGCCGTCCCGCCGCAGCTCCCAGCGCTCCAGGAGTTCCGCGGCGAGAACGGGCAGTGCGGCGATCCAGGCACGGCCGTCCGCACCGAAGGCTCTGCCGTACGACGCCACCAGGGACGGTGGGACCTCGGCCGCATCCAACGTCGGCGAAGAAGGGCCCCGTCTTCCTCTCACGACGTGGGCTGGGTGAAGCGGATGCTGTTGCCGAAGGGGTCCCTGAGGCCGCAGTCGATTCCGTAGGGGCGCTCGGTGGGCTCCTCGGTGAACTCGACGCCCTGGTCCCGCAGGCTCTGGTACGTCTTGCGGCAGTCGTTGGTGCTGAAGATGAGGTTGCCTCCGGCCGCGCCCTTGGTGAGCAGGTCACGGACCTGTGCCGCGATCTCCTCGGACAGGCTCGGCGGGCCGGGCTTCTCCAGCAGGATCTGCCGGTCGGGGTGACCGGGGACGTTGACGGTCAGCCAGCGCATGAAGCCGAGGTCGGCGTCGGTGTGGACCTCCAGGCCGAGCTTGCCGACGTAGAAGGCGAGGGCCTCGTCCTGGTCGAGTACGTAGATCTGGGAGTGTGTGATGGCGGTGAACATGTGCATCACGGTACGAGCCGCGCCGCACGAATACTTATCCAAAACTGCTCTGTGCGCGCGGTCAGGAGCCCGGCCGCAGCCATGCCCTCGTGAAACAGGTGGGCACGTCCGCGGCGACGGCCTGCTTGCGGTACTGCCTCGGTGACCGGCCGACGACGTCCCGGAAGGTACGGCTGAAGGTTCCGGGGCTGGCGAAGCCGACCTCGAAGCAGATGTCCGTGATCCTGCGGTCGGTCTCGCGCAGGAGGAACATCGCGCGCTCCACTCGGCGACGTTGCAGGTAGCGATGCGGGGTCTCGCCGAACGTGGCGCGGAAGGTGCGGGTGAAGTGGGCCGGCGACACGTGGGCGATGCGGGCCAGGGCCGGGACGTCCAGCGGCTGGGCGTAGGCGCCGTCCATCGCGTCCCGCGCCCTGAGCATGCGGCGGTTGGTGTCTTCGGCGGCTCGGCTCACAGCGTCATCACATCACGGCTCGGCTCACACCTGTCCCTGGACGACGAGCCGGACGCGGACGCTACCGGTCGCCGTCGGTCCGGGCCCGCAGCGCGTGCAGTACGGCCACCATGTCCTCGCCGCCATGGCCATGCGCCACGGTCTCGTCGTAGAGGGCGTGGCAGACGTCGAGGAGCGGGGAGGCCAGGTCGGCCTTGCGAGCGGCCTGGGCGATGAGCCGGTTGTTCTTGAGGACGTCCGCGGCGCCCGCCTGCACACCGAAGTCACCGGCCACCAGCTTGGCGGCCTTCACCCGGGAGACGGGACTGGCCATCGGGCCGGCGTCCAGCACGTCCCGCAGCAGCCGCTGGTCTAGGCCGTGCCGGTCGGCGAAATGGAACGCCTCGGCGAGGCCGGTGACCAGGGTGATCAGGAAGAGGTTCACCGAGAACTTCATCAGCAGCGCGCCCGGTACGGGACCGCACCCGAACGTCTCCCGGCACAGGGGCGCGAGCAGCGGACGTACGGCCTCCACCGCCTCCTCGTCCCCGGCCAGCATCCCGACCAACTCCCCCTGTTCCGCGGGCACTCGGGAGCCGGAGACCGGGGCCTCGACGTAGCGTCCGCCCGCGCCGCGGACGGCGTCCTCCAGGCCGGCCGAGTACTCGGGTGAGGTGGTGCCCATGTGGACGAGGGTGCGGTCGGCGACACGGGCGGCGAAGGCCGCGGTGCCGCGTCCGAGGACCTCGTCCATGGCGTCCTCGTCGGCCAGCATGAGGATCACGGTCCGTGTCCGGGCGAAGAGGTCGTCCGGGCTTGCCGCGACCTCTGCTCCGGCGGCGCGCACGGGATCGCAGCGGTCCGGTGTGCGGTTCCAGACGACGAGGGGTGTTCCGGCGCGGGCGAGGTTGAGCGCCATGGGCTGCCCCATGACTCCGAGGCCGACGAAACCGACGTACACAAGGCACCACCCCTTACCGTCGGCGAGACCGCTATGACAGCGGTCATAGTAGCCGACTCCTATGACCGCCGTCATAGGATGGCGTGCGGCAGACGGAAGGCTCGACGACTCGGGGAGGCCGGGGATGTCCGAACGAGGACCGCGCGAGCGGATGGTCTTCAGCGCGGCCCAGCTCATCCGGCGCGACGGAGTCGCCTCCACCGGCATGCGCGAGGTCGCGGCCCACGCCGAGGCGCCGCGCGGTTCGTTGCAGCACTACTTCCCCGGCGGCAAGGAACAGTTGGTCAATGAGGCGGTGGCCTGGGCGGGCAGGTACGCGGGCAACCGTGTCGCCCGTTTCCTGGCCGCGCTTCCGGAGCCGACACCCGGCGGGCTGTTCGCCGAGATGGTGCGCCAGTGGACCGACGAGTACGAACGCGCCGGCTTCGGGGGCGGTTGCCCCGTGGCCGCCGCCACGGTGGACTGCGCGGAGTCCACCACGTCCACCCGCGAGGCGGCAGCGGCGGCGTTCGCCGCCTGGACCGGCCCGGTGGCCCGGGCACTGGCCGACATGGGCGTACCCGAGGAACGGACCACCGACCTGGCCACGCTCATGATCAGCACCCTGGAAGGCGCACTCCTGATCGCCCGCGCAGAACAGGACGTACGCGCGCTGACGACCGCGTCCCGGGAACTGACCCCACTGCTCGACGCGGCCGCGCGCCCACGATGACCTGTCTCCCCTCGGCCTGACCGGTCCCCGCTACTTCATCCACTCCCGCGTGCCGAACGAGGTGCACGCCCGTGATGCCCACTCCGTCGCCGCGCGCAGCGCCCCGGCGAAGCCCGGTCCGGTCAACTCGGGCTGCGAGCACAGCTGGTGTGCGAGTGTGCCGTGCAGTACGTCGCCCGCGCCGAGCGTGTCCACCACCGGTACGGCCGGGACGGCCACCGTGCCACCGCCGTGCGGCCCCTCCCAGACGACGGGCTGCCCGCCCTGGCTCACCGCTCTCCAGGGGACGTGATGGTCGCGCAGGAACCGCAGGACCTCCTCGGGGCCGGTGGTGCCCGGTGGGCGGAAGGAGTCCGCGCAGACGGCGACGTCGATGGAGGGCAGCAGCTGTTCCGTTCCCGCCTTCCAGCTGCCGCCGTCGAGGACGGTCCGGCGTCCCGCGGCCCTTGCGGCGCGTGCGACGGCCAGCGCGAGGTCCATGTGATGTCCGTCGAACTCGACGACGTCGTAGCCCGTCAACAGAGCGGTCAGGTCGGCGGGCGGCCGGAGACGGCGTCCCGTGGCGTTGGTCGACGTCACGGCCCGGTCACCGCTCGCCGCGGTCACCAGGATCGAGGACACCGACGGTGGCTCGGCCGACTCGGCCGACAGGTCCCGCACGGTCACGCCGAGCCCTTCCAGGTCCGCGGCGGCCGCGACGCCCAGCGGATGGGAGCCGATCGACGTGAGCAGGGTGGCCGCGCCTCCGAGGTGGGCGAAGGCCGCGGCCGCGTTGGCGGCCGGACCGCCCGCGGCCACCGTCTGCCGACGGGCCGTCACCTTCTCGTTCAGGCCCGGCAGTTGGTCGACGAGCTGGACGACGTCGAACGTGCACAGGCCGACGAACAGTCCCTCAGGGCGTTGTGACACGTCAGTCGACCGTCCCGATGTGTGCGGTGGTGCGATGGCACGGGCACCTTACCCAGCAGCCCGGGTGGATCCCGTCCGGGCGCCGCCTGATCATCCGGCGGCGAGCAGCGAGGCCGCTGATAAAATGTCCGCACGCACGCTTCGACTTCGCCGGGGCCCGTACCAGGGGGTACGGGCCCCGGGCCGTTCCGGGGCGCCTGACCAGGAAGGTTCCCCCCATGAACGCGAAGCCGTCGGACACCGGACGCTCCCCTGCCGATGCGCCGCAGCCGGTGTCCCCGGGCCTGCCGCCGGCCGTGTCCTTCGACGCGCTCGGGCTGCCGTCGGAGCTGGTGACGGCGATGACGGCGCTCGGGGTGACCGAGCCGTTCCCGATCCAGGCGGCGACCCTGCCCAACGCGCTGGCCGGCCGCGACGTCCTGGGCCGGGCGCGGACCGGTTCCGGCAAGACGCTGGCCTTCGGGCTGGCGCTCCTCGTCCGGACCGCGGGTCTGCGGGCGGACGCCAAGCGGCCGCTCGCGCTGGTGCTGGTGCCGACCCGGGAACTCGCGCAGCAGGTGAGCGACGCGCTCACCCCGTACGCGCAGACCCTGAAGGTGCGGCTGGCGACGGTGGTCGGCGGGCTGTCGATCAACCGGCAGCAGGCGGCGCTGCGGGCCGGCGTCGACGTGCTCATCGCGACGCCGGGCCGGCTGACCGACCTCGTGGAGCGCCGGGACTGCCACCTCGACCAGGTGCGGATCACGGTGCTGGACGAGGCGGACCAGATGTGCGACCTGGGTTTCCTGCCGCAGGTCACCCAGATCCTGGACCAGGTGCGCCCCGACGGTCAGCGGCTGCTGTTCTCCGCCACGCTGGACAAGAACGTGGAGCAATTGGTGCAGGGCTATCTGCACGACCCGGTGCTCGCGTCGGTCGACCCGGCGGCGGGCTCGGTCACCACGATGGAACACCATGTGCTGAACATCCACGCCGCCGACAAGTACGCGACCGCGACCGAGATCGCCGCGCGCGACGGGCGGGTCCTGATGTTCCTCGACACCAAGGCCGGCGTCGACCAGTTCACCCGCCATCTGCGGGCCAGCGGCATCCGGGCCGGCGCCCTGCACAGCGGCAAGTCGCAACCGCAGCGCACGCACACCCTGGGCCAGTTCAAGGACGGTGAGATCAGCGTGCTGGTGGCCACCAACGTCGCCGCCCGGGGCATTCACATCGACACGCTCGACCTCGTCGTCAACGTCGACCCGCCGGCCGACGCCAAGGACTATCTGCACCGTGGCGGCCGTACGGCGCGCGCCGGGGAGTCCGGGACCGTGGTCACCCTGGTCACGCCCAACCAGCGCCGCGACGTGAACCGGATGATGTCCGAGGCCGGGATCCGTCCGACCGTCACCCAGGTGCGCTCCGGCGAGGCGCAGCTCACCGCCATCACCGGCGCGAAGCGCCCGCCGGCCGGGACGAAGACCTCTACCGGCAACATCCCCTTCCGCGGCCTCGGCGACCGTACGGGCCGCCCCGCGAAGGAGTCCCGCAAGTCGGCCGAGGCCCGCAAGATCGCGGAGGCCCGCGCGGCGGCCCGGGTGCGCAAGGGCCGCTGAGGGCGCAGGCGCGGAAGGGTCCCTTGCTCACACGCCGAACAACGCCGCCGCGTTGTCGTGGCACACGGCGCGCAGCCACTCCGGTCCGAGGTCCAGCCGCTCCAGGGCGTGCAGCTGGTGCAGGTACGGGTAGGGGATGTTGGGAAAGTCGGAGCCCAGCAGGACGCGGTCGCCGAGCCCGGCGATCCGGGGCAGGGCGCGGCGGGGGAACGGCAGAAAGCCCTCGGTGAAGTCCGTGAACGCCATGGTGGTGTCCAGCCGCACCTCCGCGTACCGCTCGGCGAGGCCGAGGAAGTCCTCGTACTCGGGCATCCCCATGTGCGCGACGATCAGCCGCAGCCTCGGGTGGCGCGCCAGCACCCGTGCGATCGGCTCGGGGCCGGTGTGCTTGCCGGGCGCGGGCCCGGAGCCGCAGTGGATCACCACGGGGATCCGGGCCTCGGCCAGCACGCCCCACGCCGGCCGGAGCAGCTCGTCGGTCGGGTCGTACGCCCCCACCTGCACATGCGCCTTGAACACGCGCGCACCCGCGTCGACGGCCTCGCGGACGTACGCCTCGACGTCCGGCTCGGGATACAGGGTGGCGGTGTGCAGGCAGTCCGGGGTGCGGTGGGCGAAGTCGGCCGCCCAGCCGTTCAGCCACCGGGCCATGCCGGGTTTGTGCGGGTAGAGCATCGAGGTGAACGCCCGCACGCCGAACCGGCGCAATACATCCGCCCGTTCCGCCTCCTGCCGCCGGTAGGTGATCGGCCACTCCAGCCCGCCGGTCAGGGCACCCTGGGCGTCGAAGTACTCCCAGACCTTGTCCAGGACGCGCTCGGGCATGAAGTGGGTGTGGACGTCGACCAGTCCCGGAAGGCCGAGCTCCGCCCAGAAGTGGCGGACCTCGGCGGCTTCCGCTGCGAAAGACGCGTCATCGGTGGTCGGCGGGCTGTCCGGGGTCGGGCGGTGATCGTTCACGTCTCCCACGATCGGCCCTGGCGCGGGCAGGGGTCCAGTCGTTGACTCGGACCCGCTGTGAGTGATCCGTCACCGGTGGCGCGCGGTGCAGGTGAGGTCCGTGGCCGGAAGGCGGCCGGTGGCGAGGTAGGCGTTGACCGTGTCGTCGACGCACGGGGTGCCGTAGACGCCGTAGACCGCGTGCTGGTCGGCGCCTCGCAGGGTGACCAGGCGCGAGGAGGGCCAGGCCCGGCGTACGGCGGTGGCGCCCTCGTAGGTGGTGCGCGGGTCTCCGGTGGCGTTGACGAGGAGGGCGGGGAGGTCGTCCCTGAGGGTGGTCGGGCGCTCGCGGGGCGGGTCCCAGAAGGCGCAGGGGTTCAGGTTGTTCGTGACGGGGGCGAGCAGCGGGTCACGCGCGCGGGTTTTCTGGATGTCGCGCCAGTAGACCTCCGGGTCCCGCGGTGCGGCGGCGTCCCCGCACAGGATCGCCGTCTGGACGCTGCCGTAGTGCGAGTCGGTGCCGGTGAGCAGGAACGCGAGGTTGTCGGCCAGCCACGGGGACGCGGTGACCCGGTGTCCGTCCGCCGCGCGCAGCAGGTCGCGCATCGCCTGGGCGAAGTCGCCGTAGGCGGAGTCGTTGTCCTGCGAGAGGCCGTTGAAGACGATGAGGGGCACGACATGCTCGTCCACCCGGTGGTCCCCGATCCGCAGGGGGGTGCGGGCCGCGGCCGCCTGGACCCGGTCCACGGCCGCCAGCACCTTCCCACGACTGCGGCCCAGGCCGTACGTCGCGTCACGGGCGGTGGCCCACGAGGCCCAGCCCCTCAGCGCGTGCCGGTTGGCCTGCTCCGTGCCCCGCAGCAGCCGGGGGCCGTACCGGTCCGGGTCGATGACACCGTCCAGGACGACCCGGTCGACGCGGGTGGGGAACATCGTCGTGTACACCTCGCCCAGGTAACTGCCGTAGGAGTAGCCCAGGTAGGAAATCCGTCGCTCACCGAGCGCGGCACGGATGACGTCCATGTCGCGGGCGGTGTTGCGGGTGGTGGCGTACGGCAGCACGTCCCCCGCATGCTGCCGGCAGCGCCGGGCGAGGTCGGCGGAGAACGCCGTCGTACGGTCGAAGCCGGCCCGGTCCAAGCCGGGGCTGCGGAAGGCGGAGCCGGTCGGCCAGTGGCAGTCCAGCGGGGTGCTGCGGCCGACGAAGCGGGGGTCCACGCCCACCACGTCGTAGCGTGCGCCGACGTCCTTCATGGCCTGGCGCACCCACGGCGGGTCGCCGAGGGTCTGCCCGCCGGGGCCGCCGCCGTTGAGCAGCAGCGGGCCGACGCGGTGGGCGGTGTCGGTGGCGCGGATCCGGGAGATCGCGACGGTGATCGTCCGGCCGCCGGGGTCCGCGTAGTCCAACGGGACGGTCACGTCGGCGCATCGGGCGCCCGCCTGCTCCAACTCCTTGCCGGTCGTGTCGTCCTGGCCGCGCACACAGCTCTTCCAGTCGAGGCGCTGGTGGTGATAGCGGGCGAGGGGTTCGGAGGCCGCCTGGGCCGGGAGGGCGCCGGCGGGCAGCGCGGTGACGGCGAGAGCGGTGGCGGCCAGGCCGAGGGCGGCCCTTCGCTTCGTACGCGAAGCGCCCTGCGGCGAGCGGACTGAACGGGTCACTGAGGGGTCCCTTCTGTTCGTGCTGTTGCTTCGGCAGGCCGCTCTTCGCAGAAGGCGGTCTGCACCGTGGCGAGGAAGTCCTGTTCGGCTTGCAGGGTGTCGGGCACCTTGTTGAGCGCGACGGCCACGCTCCGTCCGCCGGGGCCGACGGCGGTCAGCGCCCGGTGGCCTCCCGGCACGGTCCCCGCGTGGCCCCACCACAGGCCGCCGCAGCGCAGCGGAGAGGCGATCAGGCCGAGCCCGTAGCGGGCACCGGGCCACAGCCGGTCCGGGTCGGCGGCCACCGTCCGCCGCATGTCGGCGAGTTGGTCCGCGGGCAGCAGCCGGCCGCCGAGCAGCGCGGTGATGAACCGGGTCAGGTCGGCAGGGGTGGAGACCAGGGCGCCGCCGACGCCCCCGAAGGTCGTGTTCCAGGCGGTGCCGTCGCTGAGACGGCCGTCCTCGCTCGTGAAGTAGCTGCGCGAGTGCGGCCCGTGGATGCGGGTGTCGTCGCCTGGCCAGTACGTGTCGCGCAGCCCGAGGGGCCGGATCACGCGGCGGGTGATCTCCTCCTGCGGGGAGTGGCCGGTGACCTTGCCGATGATCAGGCCCGCGAGAAGGTAGTTGGTGGTCGCGTAGTGCCAGGTGTGCGTCGGTCGCGGCAGGTCGAGGGCACGGGCGACGAGTTCGCGCGGCTCGAAGTGGCGGTACCGGACGCGTTCGAGGTCTTCCCACTCGGGGGCGTCGAGGTAGTCGGGCAACCCGCTGGTGTGGCGCAGCAGTTGGCGTACGGTGATGCGGCGGCCGTCGTAGCCGCCGTGCCGGATCAGGCCGGGCAGGTAGTGGTCGACGGGAGCGTCGAGTGCGATCCGGTGCTCGGCGGCGAGCTGGAGCACGACGGTCGCGGTGAACGTCTTGGTGACGCTGCCGACGCGTAAGCGGTCGGTGGCGTTCATGGCGCGGCCCGTGCGCAGGTCCGCCGTCCCCGCGGTCTCGGTCCAACTCCCGCAGGCCGGGCCCGCGGTGGGGTCGGTCACGAGGACCGCGGCGCCGGTGATCCGGTCCCGGTCGGTGAGCGTGCGCAACGCCTGGCGGAGTTCGCTGTGGGGTGCGCACACGACGTCGTGTCCAGTGGGGAGTTGGCGCGCGGCGACAGGTGCTGCCGGTACGACCATGGCCGCCAGCAGAGCCGCTACGGCCGTGCGTCTGCCCAGTGTCGAGGTGGTGTGGGGGGATGCCATGCGCCACAACGCTAGGCAGGCGCCGGAGCCGGGTCACTCGGGCCGGCCACCGTATCGCCGGTGGGGTCAGCCGCAGGGGGCGAAGGGGGTGTTCCCCCTGTAGTGCATCGGCACCAGGCGGCGCCGGTCGCTGGTGCGGGTGCACCAGAGGCGGACGGCAGCGGGGAACGATGTCCGGCGCGGCACCGGAAGGAAGGGTGGAAGGCGCGTGAGATCCGCGCATGTCCCCCTTGCCTAGCGGTGTCTGGAGTGATCGGAAGTGGCTGTGTTGCTGTACCGGATCGGACGGTGGGCCTTCCGGCGGCGTCGGCTCGTGGGCGGTGTGTGGCTGGGTGTCCTGATGCTGGCCGTCGCCGCCATCGCGCTGGCGCCGGCCGGAGAGGAGGAGGGCCTCTCCATGCCCGGCACCGAGTCGCAGAAGGCGTTCGACCTGCTGGACGAGCGGTTCCCGCAGAGCAACTCCCAGGGGGCGGAGGCCCGTCTGGTCTTCCGGGCGCCGGACGGCGAGCAGGTGACGGCCAGGGACAACAGGGCGGCGGTCGAGGACGCGCTCGGCTCACTGGACCGCGGCGCTCAGGTCGCCTCGGCCACCGACCCCTTTGAGGACGGCGCCGTCAGCGAGAACGGCACCATCGCCTACTCCACGATCACCTACACCGCGGACGCCGTGGACCTGACCGAGGAGTCGAAGGACGACCTCGCGAACGCCGCGCGACAGGCCCGGGACTCGGGGCTGACCGTGGAGATCGGCGGCTCCGCCCTGGACGCGGAGGAAGAGCCGGGCGGTACGACCGAGCTCGTCGGTGTGGCGGTCGCGGCGGTGGTGCTGGTGCTCGCCCTCGGGTCGCTGATCGCGGCCGGACTGTCGCTGCTGACCGCCTTCGTAGGCGTGGCCATCGCCTTCGGCCTGGTCTCTGCGCTGGCCGTGCCGCTCGGGCTGACCTCCACCGTCGCCATCCTCGCGCTGATGCTGGGGCTTGCGGTCGGCATCGACTACGCGCTCTTCATCACCTCACGCTTCCGCCACGAATGCGCCCAGGGCCGAGCGCCCGAGGAGGCCGCGGGGCGGGCCGTGGGCACGGCCGGGTCCGCCGTCGTCTTCGCCGGCGCGACCGTCTTCATCGCCCTGGTCGGCCTGGGAGTGGTCGGCATCCCCGAGCTCACCAAGATGGGCCTGGGCGGCGCGGGCGCCGTGGCGCTCGCCGTCCTCGTCGCCCTCACGCTGGTCCCCGCGCTGTTCGGGTTCTTCGGCCGGCGGATGCTGCCCCGCGCCGTCCGCAAGGCGCTCCGGTCGGGCGGCGCACCTCCGCGTCCGCAGTCCGACACCGGCCGGCCCGGACTCGGCGCCCGCTGGGCGCGGTTCGTGCTGCGCCGGCCAGTACCCGTGCTGATGATCGCGGGGCTCGGTCTCGGGGCCGTGGCGCTTCCCGCCCTGGGCCTCGAACTCGGGCTGCCCGGAGACGAGTCGAAGTCGGTGGAGACCACGCAGCGCCGCGCCTACGACCTGTTGTCGGAAGGCTTCGGCCCCGGCTTCAACGGTCCGCTGACCGTGGTCGTCGACACGTCGGGACCCGGCGATGTGCGGGCCACCACGGACCTGGTCGTCAAGGCCGTGCGGGACCTCGACGGCGTCGCGTCGGTCGGCGATCCGGTGCTCAGCCGGGCCGAGGACACGGCCGTCCTCACCGCGGTCCCGGAGACCGCGCCCAACAGCGGTGCGACCAAGGACCTCGTGCACACGATCCGCGGCGCGGTCTCCGATGTCGAGGCCGACACGGGCGCCGACGTCCTGGTGACCGGCACCACCGCGATGAACATCGACATCTCCCAGGCCATGTCCGACGCCCTGCTGCCCTACCTGACCGTCGTCATCGGCCTGGCCGTGCTCCTGCTGACGCTGGTCTTCCGCTCGGTCCTGGTCCCGGTCAAGGCCGCGCTCGGGTTCCTGCTGTCGGTGGGTGCCGCCTTCGGCGTCCTCGTCGCCGTCTTCCAATGGGGATGGGCGGCGGACCTGATCGGCATCGAACAGACCGGGCCGGTCATGTCGTTGATGCCCATTCTGATCATCGGCATCGTCTTCGGTCTCGCCATGGACTACGAGGTCTTCCTCCTGACCCGTATGCGGGAGGCGTACGTCCACGGCGCCTCGCCCGGTGACGCGGTCGTCAACGGCTTCCGGCACAGCGGCCGGGTGGTGGCCGCCGCCGCGGTCATCATGATCAGCGTGTTCGCCGGATTCATCGGGATGAGCAGCCCGACGATCCAGACGATGGGCGTCGGACTGGCCGCCGCCGTCGCCTTCGACGCCTTCGTGGTGCGGATGGCGATCGCGCCCGCGGTCCTGGCGCTGCTCGGCCGCCGGGCCTGGTGGCTGCCCCGTATCCTCGACCGTGTGCTGCCGAATGTGGACATCGAGGGGGAGGCACTGAGCCGTCAAGTCCCGGACCGCGCCACGGAGTCGGACGCCGCGGTACGGCGGCTGCCGGTCGGCCGGGACTGAACAGGCCATGACGGACAGGGGCGTTGAGGGACCGCTGCCACGCGGCATGTGGTGGCGGGAGGCGGCGATCACGGGGACGGCGTTCGTGCTCTGTCTGCTCGGCGGCGTCCTCCAGGACGACGGCCGCACCCTGGCGGCGCCGTCCGTCGCCGCCTACGTCATCGCCGTGGTGTCGTGTGCCGTGCTGCCGCTGCGGCACCGGGCACCCCTGGCCGCCATGGCGGTCACGACGACGGCCGGTGCACTCGCGCCGTCCCTGGACCTCCTGTTGAGCCCGCTCGTCGTGGCCCCCGCCGTGATCACCGCCTACTCGCTCACCGCGCGCACCGAACGGCACGCGGTGAGCGCGGTGTCGCTCACCTCCGTGGCCCTGCTGGTCGCCTCCACACCCCTGCTCGGAGCCCTGTCCTGGCAGGACGCGAGCAGGATCGGGGTGGTGGCGGCGTTCCCCCTGGTGGCCGGCGTGCTCGGTCACTCGGCGCACAACCGGCGGGCCTATCTGGCGGCCGTGAAGGAGCGGGCCAAGCGCGCCGAGAAGAGCCGGGAGGGCGAGGCGCGCCGGAGAGTGGCCGAGGAACGGGTGCGCATCGCACGGGAGTTGCACGACCTCGTGGCCCATCAGATCACCCTCGCCAACGCGCAGGCCACGGTCGCCGCCCACCTCTTCGACGCCCGCCCGGAGCAGACTCGTAAGAGCCTGGCGGAGCTTGTCGAGACCACCGCCCACGCGCTCGACGAACTGCGTGCCACGGTAGGGCTGTTGCGCCAGTCCGGGGACGCGGCGGCGCCCGCGGAACCGGCGCCCGGGCTGGCCCGGCTTCCCGCACTCCTGGAGTCCTTCGGCAGCGCGGGACTTCAGGTGACGGTGCATCAGCAGGGCACCGCCCGGCCGCTGCCACCAGGGGTGGACCTCACCGCCTACCGCATCATCCAGGAGGCCCTGACCAACGTGACCAAGCACGCCGGCACCTCCGATGCCCAGGTGCAACTCGCCTGGGCAGACGACGACTTGACCGTCACCGTCGCCGACGACGGACGAGGCGCAGCCACGACCCCGGCGCCGTCCGCGGGACCGGGTGCGTCCACGCTGACCGACCGTCCGCCCGGCTACGGTCTCATCGGGATGCGCGAACGGGCCACCGCGGTGGGCGGGCGCCTGTCCGCGGGCAGGCGCCCCGAGGGCGGCTTCCTCGTCTCCGCCCGGCTGCCCCTGCCGCCCGCCAGGGACCCGGCCCCCTCCGGAACGGCCCTCTCCGAAGGGGAGCCGGCATCCGACGGACACACCGGCGGCCAGGAAGCCGGGGAGGCGCGGTGACGCTCCGGGTGCTGCTCGCCGACGACCAGGCGCTGCTGCGCCAGGCCTTCCGCCTGCTCCTCGACTCCGCCGACGACATCACCGTGGTCGGCGAGGCCGGCGACGGCAGAGAGGCAGTGCGGCTCACCCGGGAGCTGCGCCCGGACGTCGTGATCATGGACATCCGTATGCCCGGGGTGGACGGGCTGGCCGCCACGACGGAGATCTGCGCGGACCCGGAACTGCGCACGAGCCGCATCCTCGTCCTGACCACCTACGAGACCGACGAATACGTCGCCCAGGCGCTGCGCGCGGGCGCCGGCGGGTTCATCGGCAAGGGCATCGGGGCCGACGACCTGCTGAACGCCGTGCGGACGATCGCCGACGGCGACACACTCCTGTCGCCCGCCGCGACGCGCTCCCTGGTCGCCCGTTTCCTCGCCACACCGGACACCGTCCCGCCGCAGCACCCCGAACGGCTGGCCCGGCTCACGCCGCGCGAACGCGAGATGGTGGCCCTCGTCGCGACCGGCCTGTCCAACCAGGAGATCGCCGAGCGCGCGTTCCTCAGCCCATTCACCGTCCGCGCCCATGTGCAGCGCGCCATGACGAAGCTGGAGGCCCGTGACCGGGCCCAACTCGTCGTCATCGCCTACCGGACGGGCCTGGTCCGCCCCACCCCGGACGAGGAGCCGTAGCCGGACAGCGGGCCTGAGCCATGCGGCCACGGCCGCCCGTCCACGGTCAGTGTGCGCTCGGCGACGCCGTGCTCTCCCGGACGATCAGACGCGTCGGCACCAGCGTCGTGCCGTGCGTCGTGCCGTCGTGGCGCAGCTTGCGCAGGACCGCCTGGACGCAGAGCCGGCCGACCTCGGCGAAGTCCTGGTGGACCGTCGTCAGGGGCGGCAGGAACGACGACGCCTCGGCGATGTCGTCGAAGCCTATGACGCTGACGTCCTGCGGCACGCGCCGGCCGCCTTCGTGCAGGGCGCGCAGCAGGCCCAGGGCCATCTGGTCGTTGGCCGTGAAGACCGCCGTGCAGTCCTGCTGCGCAGCCAGCTCCAGGCCCGCCCGGTAGCCGGATTCCGCGGACCAGTCGCCGCGCACCAGCGGCGGCACCGGACGGCCCGCCTCGGTGAGCGTGGCCTGCCAGGCGTCGCTGCGGCGCTGGGCGGCGTAGGAGTCTTCCGGGCCGGCCAGGTGCCAGACGGTGTGGTGGCCGAGCCCGAGGAGGTGCTCGACTGCGGTGCGGGACCCGCCGGCCTGGTCGGTGTCGACGACCGTGTACCGGTCCCCCGCGTCGGAGTCGGCGACGACCACCTGGACGCGGGGCGGCATGTTGATGGTGGCCGCGTCCAGGAGGTGCACCTCCATGATGACGATCACCGCGTCGACGGCGAGTTCCTGCAGCCGGGAGAAGGCGCCGCGCACCTCGTCCTGGGTGGGGACGGAGAGGGGCAGCAGGGTCACGGCGTAGCCCTCGGCGGCCGCCGCGGTGGCGATCGCCTCCAGGGTGCGGACGTTGCCGGTCGTGGCGAGGGAGAAGGTGATGACGCCGAGGGTGCGGAACTCACCGCGCTTGAGGGCGCGGGCGGCGCTGTTGGGGCGGTAGCCCAGCTCGCTCATGGCGTCGAGGACCTGGCGGCGGGTCTCCTCGTTGACGCCCGCGTAGCCGTTCGACACGCGGGAGACGGTCTGGGAGGACACCCCGGCCAGCCGTGCCACGTCGGCCATCGAGACCGAGGACCGGCTCACGCGGCGACCCCGGCGCGGCGCCTGCGCCGGCGAGTCGTGTGTCGCGTCCATTTGCTGCCTCCTGCCTCTCCTTGCATCGCTTTGATCACGATCCCCCCGGGAGACCCTTGACCGGTGTCATCGGAGGAGTGTAGACATGCCGCCATCGGATGTTTACGTAAACATAACAGCTCAAGTCACTTTTTCTGCTGATCGGTGTTTACGTAAACATCTCGGCCGCCCCGTGTAACGGGAAACCGCTGCGGGGCGGGGGTTCCATGAGTGAACGAGCGAGGAACGATCATGACAACGTTGCAACCGCCGGCAGCCGCCGAGCCGCGCCCGGCACCGCCTCCGGCGAAACGGGACCGACGCTCGTGGACGGGATGGGGCTTCATCGGCCCGTTCGTGGCGGTCTTCGCACTGGTCTTCCTCGCGCCCATCGCGTACTCGATCTACCTGAGCCTCTACCGCAACCAGCTCATCGGCGGCAACCACTTCGTCGGCCTGGACAACTACACCCAGGCCCTCAAGGACGACCAGTTCTGGCAGGCCGTCGGCCGGGTCGGGCTCTTCCTGGCGATCCAGGTGCCGATCATGCTGGGCATCGCCCTGCTGGTGGCCCTGGCCCTGGACAGCGGCCGGCTCTACGGCAAGAGCTTCTTCCGGATCACGATCTTCCTGCCGTACGCCGTGCCCGCCGTGGTCGCCACCCTCATGTGGGGCTTCATGTACGGCACCAAGTACGGCCTGGTGGGCGACATCAACGAGGCGTTCGGCACCTCGCTGCCCGACCTGCTCTCCCCCGACTGGGTGCTCGCCTCCATCGGCAACATCGTGACCTGGGAGTTCGTCGGCTACAACATGCTGATCTTCTACTCGGCGCTGCGAGTGATCCCGACCTCGCTGTACGAGGCGGCGGAGATCGACGGCGCCGGTCAGTGGCGGATCATCAGCTCGATCAAGCTGCCCGCGATCCGGGGCGCGATCGTCATCGCGACGATCTTCTCGATCATCGGCAGCTTCCAGCTCTTCAACGAGCCGAGCATCCTGCGCCCGCTGGCGCGCAACGCCATCACGACCGACTACACGCCGAACTTCTACACGTACTCGCTGTCCTTCAACGGCCAGCAGCACAACTACTCCGCGACGGTGGCCATCATCATGGGCGTCCTCACGATGATCGTCGCCTACGCCGTCCAGCTGCGCGGCATGCGCAAGGGAGCGTGACCCGATGAGCACCTCTGTCGCCGCTCCCCCGTCCAAGAGCGCGTCCCCGCTGCGCACCCCGCGCAAGAAGCACACCCCGGGCAAGCCGAAGCGCAGCCTGCTGCTCACGGGGCTGATGGCCCTGATGGTCCTCTACACCGTGGCGCCGCTGATCTGGCTGGTCATCAACTCCACCAAGACCCAGGCGGGTCTGGGCGCCTCCAACGGGCTGTGGTTCGCCCACGACTTCGCCCTGTGGGACAACATCCGGACCACCTTCACCTACCACGACGGCATCTTCGTCCGGTGGCTGCTCAACACCCTGCTGTACGTGGTGCTCGGCGCAGGCGGCGCTACGTTCCTCGCGGTGCTCGGCGGGTACGCGCTGGCGAAGTTCGACTTCCCCGGCAAGCGCGCGATCTTCGCCGTCGTCATCGGCGCGGTGGCCGTGCCGGCCACGGCCCTCGCGGTGCCGACCTTCCTGATGTTCAGCAAGATGGGGCTCACGGACACCCCCTGGGCGGTCATCATCCCGTCGCTGGTCTCGCCGTTCGGCCTCTATCTGATGTGGGTGTTCGCCGCCGAGGCGATCCCGACCGAGCTGCTGGAAGCGGCCCGGATGGACGGGGCCAACGAGGTGCGGACCTTCTTCCAGGTCGCGCTGCCGCTGCTGGCCCCCGGGATCGTGACCGTGCTGCTGTTCACCACGGTCGCCACCTGGAACAACTACTTCCTTCCGCTGATCATGCTCAAGGACCCGGACTGGTACCCGCTGACCCTGGGGCTCAGCGCCTGGAACTCCCAGGCGGAGACCATCGGCGGTGACGTGATCTTCAACCTGGTCATCACCGGCTCCCTCATCACGATCATCCCCCTCATCGCCGCCTTCCTGTTCCTCCAGAAGTACTGGCAGTCCGGCCTCGCCGCCGGAAGCGTCAAGGAGTGACCTCGGCGACGCCCCCAAGCCCCCCAATGCAGCACCCCTGAAACACCCCTTGAAACACCGCTTGACGCACCACCACCCTCACCTGTCCCACCCACGAAGAAGTGGAAGCACCTCCATGCGCAGAACTACGAGCCGCATCCTGCGCGGCATCGCCCTCGTCTCCACCCTCACCCTGGGCATGACCGCCTGCGGCAGCTCGGACGACGACTCCGACACCAAGGCCGTCTCCGCCGCGGACATCAAGGCGGCCCTGGACAAGGGCGGTTCCATCACGGTCTGGGCCTGGGAGCCCACCCTGAAGACCGTGGCCGCCGACTTCCAGAAGAAGTACCCGAAGGTCAAGGTCAACCTGGTCAGCGAGCGCTCCGGCGACAAGCACTACACCGCGCTGTCCAACGCGATCTCGGCCGGCAAGGGTGTCCCGGACGTCGCCCAGGTCGAGTACTTCGCGCTCGGCCAGTACTCCCTCACCAAGGGTCTGACGAACCTGGCCCCGTACGGTGCCGACAAGCTCGCCTCGAAGTACACGCCCGGTCCGTGGAACGCGGTCAGCGACGGCGACAAGGTCTACGGTCTGCCGATGGACTCGGGCCCGATGGCGCTGTACTACAACAAGAAGGTCTTCGACAAGTACAAGATCGCCGTCCCGACCACCTGGGACGAGTACCTGGACGCGGCCCGCAAGCTCCACAAGGCCGACCCGAAGGTCTACATCGCCAACGACGCCGGTGACGCGGGCTTCACCACCTCCATGCTGTGGCAGGCCGGTTCGCGCCCCTACAAGGTCGACGGCACCAAGGTCGGCATCAACTTCGACGACGCGGGTGCCAAGAAGTTCGAGACCGTCTGGCAGAAGCTGATCGACGAGAAGCTGCTCGCCCCGATCAACGGCTGGACCGACGACTGGTACAAGGGCCTCGGCGACGGCAGCATCGCCACCCTGGCCAGCGGCGCCTGGATGCCCGCCAACTTCGAGACCGGTGTCCCGAACGCCAAGGGTCAGTGGCGTGCCGCGCCGCTCCCGGCCTGGACCAAGGGTGACAAGGCGAGCGCGGAGAACGGCGGCTCCTCGCTGACCGTCCCGGAGCTGGCCAAGAACAAGGAACTCGCCTACGCCTTCACCGAGTACGCCAACTCCGGCGCCGGTGTCGCCACCCGTGTCTCCGAGGGCGCCTTCCCGGCCACCAAGGCGCAGCTGGAGGACCCCGCGTTCCAGAGCAAGAAGTTCGACTACTTCGACGGCCAGGAGGCGAACAAGATCTTCGCCGAGTCCGCGGCCAACGTGGCGAGCGACTGGTCCTACCTGCCGTTCCAGCAGTACGCGAACTCGATCTTCAACGACACGGTCGGCAAGGCGTACGTCTCCAGCACCACGCTGGCGCAGGGCCTGAAGGCCTGGCAGGACGCCTCGGTCAAGTACGGCGAGGAGCAGGGCTTCACCATCGAGAAGTAGTTCTCGCGGAAGCCGAGAAGCAGTTCTCGCACTGAACGCCGGGCGGCGCGGCTCCCGGGCCGCGCCGCCCCCGTGCACCACCCCTTCGGAAGGACCGCCATGATCTCCACCCTCCACTCCCGCCGCCGCGGGGCGGACGGTGACCTCACCCCGCGTCTCGCCTTCGGCGCCGACTACAACCCCGAGCAGTGGCCCCGGGAGGTGTGGGAGGAGGACGTCCGGCTGATGCGGGAGGCCGGTGTCAACGTCGTCTCCGTGGCGATCTTCTCCTGGGCGCGTCTGCAACCGACCGCCGACACCTGGGACTTCGGCTGGCTCGACGAGGTCATGGACCTGCTGCACGCGGGCGGCATCGGCGTCGACCTGGCGACCGCCACCGCCTCCCCGCCGCCGTGGCTGACCACGGCCCACCCGGAGATCCTGCCGGTCACCGCGACCGGCGAGACCCTGTGGCCGGGCGCCCGCCAGCACTGGCGGCCCACCTCCCCCGTCTTCCGCGAGCACGCCCTGCGCCTGGTCCGCGAGATGGCCACCCGCTATGCCGACCACCCCGCGCTGGTCGCCTGGCACGTCTCCAACGAGCTGGGCTGCCACAACGTCTACGACTACTCCGACGACGCGGCCCGCGCCTTCCGCGACTGGCTGCGCGCCCGGTACGGCACGCTGGAGGCCCTCAACCACGCCTGGGGCACGGCGTTCTGGTCGCAGCGCTACAGCGACTGGGAGCAGATCCTGCCCCCGCGGCTTGCGGCCTCGCACCCGAACCCGACGCAGCAGCTGGACTTCAAGCGGTTCTCCTCGGACGTCCTGAAGGACTATCTGCGCGCCGAGCGGGACCTGTTGAAGGAGATCACCCCGGACGTCCCGGTCACCACCAACTTCATGGTGATGGGCGAGACGAAGGGCATGAACTACGCCGACTGGGCCGAGGAGATCGACTTCGTCTCCAACGACCACTACGTCCACCCCGGCCCGCAGTCCCGTGACGAGCTGTCCTTCTCCGCGAACCTCACCAGCGGCATCGCGTCCGGCCGGCCCTGGTTCCTGATGGAGCACTCCACCAGCGCGGTCAACTGGCAGCCGGTGAACGTGGCCAAGCGGCCCGGCGAGCTGGCCCGTGACGCGCTGCTGCACGTGGCGCACGGCGCGGACGCCGTCTGCTACTTCCAGTGGCGGCAGTCGGCGGCCGGTGCCGAGAAGTACCACTCGGCGATGGTCCCGCACGCCGGCGCCGACAGCGAGCTGTTCCGCGCGGTCGCGGCACTCGGCGACACCCTCAAGACGCTGGCCCCGGTCGCCGGTTCGACCCGCGAGAGCGCCAAGGTCGGCATCGTCTTCGACTGGGACTCCTGGTGGGCGAGCGAGCAGGACTCGCACCCCACCTCGCTGCTCAACTACCGCCAGGAGGGCCTGGACTGGTACTCCGCGCTCCTCGCGCTCGGCGTGCGCGCCGACCTGATCACCACCAAGAGCGACTTCGCGCGCTACGACGTGCTGATCGCGCCGGTCCTGCACGTGGTCCCGGCGGAGCTCGCCAAGGAGCTGACCCGCTACGCCGAGCAGGGCGGCCACCTGGTCACGACCTACTTCTCCGGCGTCGTCGACCAGAACGACCACATCTGGCTCGGCGGCTACCCCGGCGCCCTGCGTGAGCTGCTCGGCATCCAGGTCGAGGAGTTCGGCCCGCTGCTCGCCGACGAGTCGGTGTCCCTGGACGACGGCTCGACCGGCACCCTGTGGACCGACCGCATCACCCTGGCCGACGACCGGACCGAGGTCCTCGCCCGCTACGACTCCGGCAACCAGGCCGGGCGGCCCGCCGTGACCCGCCGTACGGCGGCGGCCGGTTCGGCGTCGTACGTCTCCACACGCCTCGGCGTCGCAGGTCTCACCGCGCTGCTGCCGCGCCTGCTCGAACCGGCGGGCGTGCACAGCGAACTCCCCGCCGAGGCACGCGGCCGGGTCGAGCTGGTCGTCCGCAGGAACGACGAGGAAAAGTTCCTGTTCCTCGTCAACCGCACCGACGACACCGTGCCGCTGCCTGGGTTCGCCGGTGACGTGCTGTACGGCACGACCGGCGACGGCGGGCTCGTCCTCGGCCCGCGAGAGGTCGGCGTCGTGCGCCGGCCGCAGGCCTGACCGCAGTTGTCTCCCCGGGCGGCACATGGCCCCGCCCGGGGGCACCATCCCCTCCCCGTAAGTCCGGCGGGAGGGACCACCGCAGCGTTTCCACCTATGAGAGCTGGGAGCACACGATGGCAGGACTCACCCGCAGCAGACGGCTTCTCGGGGCCGCGTCGATGACCGCGCTGGCGACCGGAGCGGCCCTGCTCTCGGGACCCGCGCCGCTCGCGCAGGCCGACACGGCCACCGCGTCGGTCACCGTGCAGCCCGATCCCTCGTACAAGCAGGACAAGTTCGAGGGCTGGGGCACCAGCCTGGTCTGGTTCGCCAACGCGACCGGCGACTACCCGAAGGAGATCCGCGAGAAGCTCGCCGACCTGCTCTTCGGGGACGACGGTCTGGCGCTGAACATCGCGCGCTACAACATCGGCGGCGGCAACGCCCCCGACGTGAAGGACTACCTGCGCGCCGGTGGCGCGGTCGAGGGCTGGTGGAAAGCGCCGGCGGGCACGACCCGGACCGACACCGACTGGTGGAGCGCCGACGACCCCGCCGACTGGAACCCGGACGCGGACGCCACGCAGCGCTGGTGGGTCGACCACATCAAGAACGACATCGACCACTGGGAGACGTTCTCCAACTCCCCGCCCTGGTTCATGACCGAGAGCGGCTACGTCTCGGGCGGTTTCAACGCCAACGCCGAGCAGCTGAAGGAGAGTTCGGTCGGTGACTTCGCCGCCTACCTCGCCGGTGCGACGAAGCGGCTGGAGAAGTCCGAGGGCATCAAGGTCGACACCGTCGACCCCTTCAACGAGCCCAACACCGGCTACTGGGGCACCCGTCTGGACACGGACGGCGAGCCGGTGGGCGGCCGTCAGGAGGGTGCGCACATCGGGCCCGCGATGCAGGAGAAGGTGCTGGCCGCGCTCTCGCCCGCGCTGAAGAAGGCCAAGGTCAAGGCCGACATATCGGCGATGGACGAGACCAACCCCGGGCTGTTCGCGACCAACTGGAACTCCTACTCCCAGGCGTCCAAGGACCTCGTCGGCCAGATGAACGTCCACACCTACGGCACCGGTCAGCGCACCACGGTCCGCGACCTGGCCAAGGCGGCCGACAAGCCGCTGTGGATGAGTGAGGTGGAGGGCGACTGGGGCGACGGGCAGAGCTTCACCGACATGCGCCCCGGTCTGGGCCTCGCCCAGCAGATGGTGAACGACCTGCGTGAACTGGAGCCCAAGGCCTGGGTGTTCTGGCAGCCGGTTGAGGACTACGACAACATGAAGCCGGGCGGCGAGTCCGCCAAGGGCGGCAACTGGGGTTCCGTGCAGCTCCCGTTCAGCTGCACCTCCAAGGACACGTTGAAGTCCTGCCCGATCTACACGAACACCAAGTTCGACACGGCCCGTAACTTCACGCACTTCATCAAGCCCGGCGACCGCCTGATCAAGGTGAACGACACCTCCAGCGCCGCCGCGGTCACCAAGGACGGCAAGGGCGCCTCGCTGGTCCACGTCAACTCCACGACCGCGCCGCGCGCGGTGACGATCGACCTGTCCAAGTTCGGGAAGATCAAGGACAACGCGACCGTCACGCCGACCGTGACCGACGCCGCCGGCAAGCTGGTGAAGCAGGCCCCGGTCAAGGTGGTCGACGGCAAGGCGACGTACACCGTCCCCGCGCAGTCCGTGACCTCCTTCGCCGTCAAGGGCGTCTCCGGTGTCGCCAAGGACGCGAGCCTGTTCAGCAAGGGCGCGTCCTACACACTGACCGGTGTGCAGAGCGGCAAGGCGGTGACCGTCGGCGCGGGCGGCACGAACCTCGTCATCAACTCGGCGAACGGCACGGTCGCGCAGGAGTGGCGGCTTGAGGCCAAGTACGGCAAGAAGGGCAGCAACCGGGCCCGCTACGTCTTCGCCAACCCGGCCGAGGGCAAGCGGCTCGCCGTACGGGACAACGTGCCGGTGATCGAGCCCGACACGGGCGACCGGGACCCGGCGACGGAGTGGATTCTCTCGACCACGGGCGACGGCACCTGGACCCTGATCAACCAGGCGACCGGACGACTCCTCGAGGTCGGCGGCCAGGCGACGAACGAGGGCGCGGCCGTCACGACGTGGCAGGCCAACTCCGGTTCCAATCAGCGGTGGCGGATCACCGAGGTGAGCTGATCAGCCCCTGATCGGATCGGGCCGAACGCCCGGCTGGGCAACCCCAGCCGGGCGTTCGCCCGTTCCCACCCCGCTCACCCAGACACACAGCGGCCCCGGCGCCGGCTCCCCGCCCGCCAGGAACTCCGCGACGATCGGCACGAGATCACCGGACGGGAGGTAGGCGCCGCTGAACGGCAGCGCCTCCGCGCTCACGGAGCCGGTCGAGCACCTGAGCTGCCCCGCCTGAGCGTCGTGCCACACATAGAACGTCGCCGTACCGGAGAACCCCAACTCACGGATACGGGCCCGGATCACCGCCGCAGTCCGTTCGAACGCGGCGGCCACCTGGGAGACGGACAGCGACTCTCGGTCCCCGTCCGCCGCGCTCAGCCACCAGGTGTTGGTATCGCGCTCCGCCCGCCGGTCGGCGGGTTCCAGCACCAGGGGTTCGTCCGCCACTTCGGCGATCCATGTCAGCAGCACCGCCGAAGTATCCCGTGTCGGCCGTCTGTCGGGGATGTCGGTGCGGTGTCGGTTGTCTGTCGGGGCGGGACCGGAGGCTTTCCGGAGGTCCTGCCGGCGCCCGGTCGGCAGGCCTACGGCAGCAAGGAGTCGTCATGACCACTCACGTCACGATCATCGGCGCCGGCCTCGGCGGGCTGACCTTGGCCCGTGTCCTCCATGTCCACGGCATCCCGGCCACGGTCTACGAGGCGGAGGCCTCCCCCACCGCGCGGGCGCAGGGCGGGATGCTCGACATCCATGACCACACCGGCCAGGCGGCTCTGAAGGCGGCGGGACTGATGGCCGAGTTCCGCGCTCTCGTCCTGGCGGGCCGTCAGGCGATGCGGCTCCTCGACCGAAGCGGGGCCGTCCTGTTCGAGGAGGCCGACGACGGTACGGGCGGGCGCCCCGAGGTGCTGCGCGGCGAGCTGCGCCGCACGCTGCTCGACTCGCTCCCGGCCGGGACCGTCCGATGGGGTCACCGGGTGACCGGCACGCGCGCCCTGGGCGAGGACCGGCACGAGGTGATCTTCGCCGACGGCAGCACCCTCACGACCGCTCTGCTGGTCGGCGCGGACGGCGCCTGGTCACGGGTGCGGTCACTGCTGTCCGGTGCCGAGCCCCGGTACATCGGCATGTCGTTCGTGGAGACGTATCTCTTCGACGCCGACACCCGTCACCCGGCCGCCTCGAAGGCGGTCGGCGGCGGTTCGCTGCTCGCGCTCGCTCCCGGCAAGGGCATCCAGGCCCATCGGGAGAAGGGCGACACCCTGCACACGTACGTGGCGCTGGCGCGGCCGCGGGAATGGTTCGCCGGCATCGACTTCGGCGATCCCGCTGCGGCCGCCGCACGGATCGTACGAGAGTTCGACGGCTGGGCGCCGGAGCTGACCGCTCTGCTCACGGACAGCGAGACCGCACCCCTCCTGCGCCCCCTGCACGCGCTGCCCGTCGACCACCGGTGGGAGCGGGTGCCCGGGGTCACCCTGCTCGGCGACGCCGCTCACCTCTCGGCCCCGAACGGCGAGGGCGCCAACCTCGCCATGTACGACGGCGCCGAACTCGGCAAGGCCATCGCCGCCCACCCCCACGACGTCGAAGCCGCCCTCGCCGGGTACGAGCAGTCCCTGTTCCCCCGCAGCGCCCGAGCCGCCGCCGACGGCACCCGCCTCCACCAGCTCCTCTTCGGCGACGACACACCCCACGGCCTCATCAACGCGTTCACTGCCGACGAGCCGACCGGGTGAGACGAAAAAGAAGTCCGGCGACGATGTCGAGAACCCGCGTCCGGCTCCGTCCCCGGGATGAACGCGGCCACAATGGGCCGCACCAGCACCGAGGAGACCGATCATGGCCAAGTACCTGCTGCTCAAGCACTATCGCGGCGCCCCGGCGGCCGTGAACGACGTGCCGATGGACCAGTGGACGCCGGAGGAGATCTCGGCACACATGCAGTACATGAACGACTTCGCGGCCCGGCTGGAGAAGTCCGGCGAGTACGTCGACGGTCAGGCGCTCGCCCCGGAGGGGTCATGGGTCCGCTACGGCGGTGAGGGGCGTCCGCCGGTCACCGACGGCCCGTTCGCCGAGACCAAGGACCTCATCGCCGGCTGGACGATCATCGACGTCGACAGCCACGAGCGGGCTCTGGAGCTGGCCGCGGAGCTGTCCGCCGCGCCGGGGGCGGGCGGGAAGCCGATCCACGAGTGGCTGGAGGTGCGGCCGGTCATGAGCGCGCACTGCTCGGTCACGGAGTGACCCCACCGATGGACGAGGCCCTGCTGCGCAGCCTCACCCCGAGCGTGCTCACCGTCCTCGTCCGCCGCGGAGCAGACTTCGCGGCGGCCGAGGACGCCGTGCAGGACGCGCTCGTCGAGGCGCTGCGCGTGTGGCCGGCCGACCCGCCGCGGGACGCCAAGGGCTGGCTGGTCACCGTGGCCTGGCGCAAGTTCCTCGACGCGACCCGCGCCGAGAGCGCACGCCGCCGCCGCGAGGACCGCTTCGAGGAGGAACCGGCGCCCGGTCCCGCGCCCACGGCCGACGACACGCTCCAGCTGTACTTCCTGTGCGCCCATCCCTCCCTCACCCCGTCCTCGGCCGTCGCGCTCACGCTGCGCGCCGTCGGCGGCCTGACCACCCGCCAGATCGCCCAGGCCTACCTGGTGCCCGAGGCGACCATGGCGCAGCGCATCAGCCGCGCGAAGCGCACCGTCTCCGGCGTCCGGCTCGACCGGGCCGGCGATGTCGCCACCGTCCTGCGCGTCCTCTACCTCGTCTTCAACGAGGGCTACTCCGGCGACATCGACCTCGCCGCCGAGGCGATCCGCCTCACCCGGCAGCTCACCGCCGCCGTCGACCATCCCGAGGCGGCCGGGCTGCTCGCCCTCATGCTGCTCCACCACGCCCGCCGCACCGCACGGACCGCGTCGGACGGCAGCCTGGTGCCCCTCGCCGAGCAGGACCGCAGCCGGTGGGACACGCGCCTGATCGCCGAGGGCGTGGAGATCCTCCAGGCGGCCCTCGCCCGCGACCGCCTGGGCGAGTACCAGGCCCAGGCCGCCGTCGCCGCCCTGCACGCGGACGCGCCCCGCGCCGAGGAGACCGACTGGGTGCAGATCGTGGAGTGGTACGACGAACTGGTCCGCCTGACCGACAGCCCCGTGGTCCGGCTCAACCGTGCGGTCGCCGTGGCCGAGGCCGACGGACCGCGCGCGGGCCTGTCCGCCCTCGCCGCGCTGGACGCCGCACTGCCCCGGTACACGGCGGTGGCGGCCTACCTCCACGAACGCGACGGCGACCTGAAGACGGCGGCCCGCCTGTACGCGGAGGCCGCCCACCAGGCCACCAACGTCGCCGAACGCGACCACCTCACCCGCCAGGCGGCCCGCCTGAACACCCGCCTGCATCACTGACGTACGGTCGCCACCCAGGCTATGTCGCGGCGCCGCGCACCACGCGGTGGCGGAGGTAGACGAACTTCGAGTTGAAGGTGCGGGTCTCGACCAGTTCGAGATCCGCGCGCTGCTCATGCCGCGGATAGAACGAGTTTCCGCCGCCGACCAGCACCGGGTAGACGATGCTCCGGTACTCGTCGATCAGTCCCGCCGCGGCCGCCTGGGCGGCGAGCGTCGCGCCGCCGATCGCGATCTGGCCGTTGCCCGGCTCGGCCCGCAGCCGCTCGATCTCCTCCACCAGATTCCCGGAGACCAGCCGGACGTTCTTGCCCTGGACCGACGTCAGCGTCCGCGAGAAGACCACCTTCGGGAGCGGATTCCACAGCGCGACCCACTCGCGCGTCGCCTCGTCGAGGGCCGGGTCGTCCTGGTCGACCGTCTCCCAGTACAGCATCGTCTCGTACAGCCGACGCCCGAGCACATGGACGTCGACCCCGCGGATGTCCTCGATCCAGAACCGGAAGACCTCGTCGTCCGGCTCCGACCAGGCGAAGTCACCGCCGGGGTCGGCGATGTAGCCGTCCAGTGAGACGTTCATCGAGTACGTCACTCTGCGCATCAGTGGTCCTCCTCGGTGGCGGCTTCGACAGTACGACTCCCGCACGCCGCCGAACTCATCGCGACGCGCGGGAACGAGGCCTCCTTCGTCGAGGGGGCGCCGCCGATCCGCCACGCACCCTGTGGGTAAGATCCGCGAACAATTTGTGAACGTCTCGTGCAGTCGCGGCACGTGGGTGGGGGTTTCTCGATGTCGTACCGACTGCGTGCCGTCCGCGCGTTCGTGCCCCTGGTCGGCTTCTTCCTCATGGGCGGAGTCCTGCTGGCGGCCATGGCGGTGTTCGACTGGCTGGTGATCACACGGCTGGTCACCGAGAGGGCGGCCGGGATCGAGGGCGCGGCGATAACCGTCACCTTCCTGCTGGCGTGGGCGATCCTGCGCGGCATGTTCGCCTTTCTGCGGGCCGGCCGGCTGGGGCCGGTGACCGACGCGGTGGCGGTCGCCCCCGACGACCAGCCCGAGTTGTGGGAACAGGTGCGGGCCGCTGCCGACGTGACGGGGCAGCGGCCGCCGGACGAGCTGTTTCTGGACGCCGAGGTCAACGCGAGCGTGGTCGAGCAGAGCCGGCTGCTGGGACTGCTGCACGGCCGACGCCGGATGTTCCTGGGCCTGCCGCTGCTCGCCGGGCTGACGGTCCCGCAGCTGCGGGCCGTCCTCGTCCACGAGTTCGGGCACTACGGCAACCGCGACACCCGGCTCGGCGGTGTCACGGCGCGCGGCCGGCAGGCGCTGATCCACACGGTGGAGGCCTTCCAGGAGGGCAGCACCCGGTTCCACTACGTCATCGGTGTGCTGTACGTCGGCTACGCCAGGATGTTCCTGCGCATCACCCAGTCCGCGGCCCGGCACCAGGAACTCGCCGCGGACCGGATGGCCGCCCGGTACGCGGGCCGTGACGTGACGGCCGCCGCACTGCGGATGCTGCCGGTGCTCGACGCCGCCCACACCCACTACCTGCAGACGTACGCGGCGATGGGCAGCCCGCTGGGAGCGCTGCCGCCGGCGGGCGAGGTCCACGGCGGTTTCCGCCGGTTGCTTGCCGCCCGGAACGGCGAGCAGCTCGCCGCGCTGCGCGCCGGACAGCGGCCGCCGCGGCCGCACCCGTACGACTCGCACCCGCCGCTGGCGGAACGGATCGCACTGATCGAGCAGTTGCCCGCCGATGACCGGCCCGAGCAGTCGACGGCGGACCCGGCCGCTGAGCCGCCCGCATTGGCCCTGGTGCGGGACCCGGACCAGGTGTTCGCCGCATTGGAGGCGTGCACGCTGGCGCCGGAGGCGGCGCTGCTGCGGCGCATGAGCTGGGACGACCTCACCATGGCCCGCGCGGTCGCCGACGCCGAGGAGTGGTCCGGGCCATTGCGGCTCGCCGTGGCCAGAACACTGCGCTCGGAGGCGCCCGCGGAGACGGCCGACGAGCGCCTGCTGCCCGGCCTGGAGGAGATACTCGACGCCTTCGACCGCGGTCTGCTGTGGATGGAGATCGCCGACCGCATGCCCAAGCCGTATCAGGCGGCTCGGCTGACCGGGCAGTCGGCCCGCAACTTCATCCGGCCCAGGATCTTCGACGGCATCGCGGGCCTGATCCATCTGCGCCTCGCCGACTCCGGTCACGTCGCGCCGGACATCGCCTGGTCGGGCCAGCCGGGGCTGATCCTGCCCGAATCGTGGGAGAAGGGCATGGACGACGCCATCGACGCGGCCGTCGCCGACACACCCGACACCGCTCCCCTGCGCACGCTGCTCGCGGAAGGGTACGGTTCCGGACCCGCGTGATCTCCACGATCTCCCGTATCCGATCATCCATCGCCCCAGGCGCCGCGCACAGCCGTTTACCGCTTCGACCGGCGCATGTACCGAGGTCGGCGCCACGTAACCTCTCCCTGTGCCAGCCTCCCGTCTGCATCGCGTCGCCGTCCTGGTGCTCGAAGGTGCCAAGCCGCTCGACGTCGGAATCCCGGCGCAGGTCTTCACGACCCGCGCGAGCATGCCGTACGAGGTGCGGGTGTGCGGGGCGACGCCGGGGCTCGTGACCGGCGGCGACGGCCTCGCGTACTACGTCGAGCACGGCCTCGACGCCGTCGCGTGGGCCGACGTCGTCTTCGTCCCCGGCTACCGGCACCCGGACCGCGACGACCCGCCGCGGGCCGTCGTCGACGCGCTGATCGCCGCCCACGACCGGGGCGCGCGGCTCGCCGCCATCTCGACCGGCGCCTTCGCGCTGGCCGCGACGGGCCTGCTCGACGGCCGGCGCGCCACGACGCACTGGCACTACACGCGCGCCCTCGCCGCCAGGCATCCGCTCGTCCAGGTCGACGAGAACGTGCTGTTCGTCGACGAGGGCAGCGTGCTCACGTCGGCCGGTGCCGCCTCCGGGATCGACCTGTGCCTGCACATCCTGCGCGGCGACCTCGGAGTGGCCGCGTCCAACCACGCGGCCCGACGGCTCGTGGCCGCCCCGTACCGCAGCGGTGGTCAGGCCCAGTACGTGCCGCGCAGCGTGCCCGAGCCGCTCGGTGAACGGTTCGCCGACACCCGCGAGTGGGCGCTGCACCGGCTGGGCGAACCCCTCACCCTCGACACGCTGGCCGGACAGGCCGGGGTCTCGGCGCGCACGTTCTCCCGGCGCTTCGTCGAGGAGACCGGGTACACGCCGATGCAGTGGGTGATGCGCGCCCGCATCGACCTGGCCCGCGAGCTGCTGGAACGCTCCGAGCGCAGCGTCGAGCAGATCGCCGCCGACGTGGGGCTCGGCACGGGCGCGAACCTGCGTCTGCACTTCCAGCGCATCCTCGGGACGACCCCGAGCGAGTACCGGCGCACCTTCACCAAGGGCGAGTGACCCGGCCCCTCCCCGGCTTGGCGGGATCCTTTTGAACCATGGCGATCACGCCACTGTCCGCGGGAGGCGCCGCGCGCGAACCTGGTGGCAAAGGGAAGGGACCCCACACATGACTCGCATCGCCATCAACGGATTCGGCCGCATCGGACGCAACGTGCTGCGCGCACTGCTGGAGCGCGACAGCGACCTGGAGGTCGTCGCCGTCAACGACCTCACCGAGCCCGCCACGCTCGCCCGCCTGCTCGCCTACGACAGCACGGCCGGCCGGCTCGGACGCCCGGTCACCGTCGACGGGGACACCCTCGTCGTCGACGGCCGGCGGATCAAGGTGACGGCCGAGCGCGAGCCGGCGCAGCTGCCCTGGGCCGAGCTCGGCGTCGACATCGTCCTGGAGGCCACCGGCCGCTTCACCTCGGCCAAGGCGGCCGCCGCCCACCTCGACGCGGGCGCGAAGAAGGTCCTCGTCAGCGCACCGTCCGACGGCGCCGACGTCACGCTCGCGTACGGCGTCAACACCGACGCCTACGACCCGGCCGTGCACACGATCGTCTCGAACGCCTCCTGCACCACCAACGCGCTCGCGCCGCTGGCCTCGGTCCTGGACGAACTCGCCGGTATCGAGCACGGGTTCATGACGACGGTGCACGCCTACACCCAGGAGCAGAACCTTCAGGACGGGCCGCACCGCGACGCCCGGCGCGCCCGGGCCGCCGGTGTCAACATCGTGCCGACCACGACCGGTGCCGCGAAGGCGATCGGCCTGGTGCTGCCGAACCTCGACGGGAAGCTGTCCGGCGACTCGATCCGCGTACCGGTGCCGGTGGGTTCGATCGTCGAGCTGAACACGACCGTCTCCCGCGACGTGACCCGCGACGAGGTGCTGGCGGCGTACCGTGCCGCCGCGGAGGGGCCGCTCGCCGGCGTCCTGGAGTACTCGGAGGACGCGCTGGTCTCGTCCGACATCGTGGGCAACCCCGCCTCGTCGATCTTCGACTCGGCTCTCACCCGCGTCGACGGCCGCCATGTGAAGGTGGTCGCCTGGTACGACAACGAGTGGGGCTTCTCCAACCGCGTGATCGACACCCTCACGCTGCTCGCGGCCAGTTGACCGGTCGCCGGGGCGGTACAGAGCCGCCGAGACCGCCCCGGCCGTTCGTTGTCACACAGGGATGAAATCGGGATCCGGAGGACTCAACTCCCCCACAGGCGCAGGTGATTCGCTCAAATATTCGTCGCCGGACTGCCATATTCGACAACCACTTCGGAGGTGGTTGTGACTCAAGAGGCGACGACATCCGGCCCGCCGCAGGCGGGTGTGCAGGAACCCCAGGGCAGCACCGCGGACCGCGTCGGCGACCTGCACCGGCGCCGTGCGCAGGCGCTGGTGGCCAACGGGGCGCGCGGACGTGGGGAGTTCGGGGCTCGGGAGCGGGTCGAGCGGCTGGTGGACAAGGGGTCCTTCACCGAGACCGGGCTGTTCGTGCGGGCCCGGGCCGACGGGAGCGGGGGCCGGCGCCCTTACGGTGACGGGGTCGTCACCGGCTTCGGTACGGTCGACGGCCGCCGGGTGTGCGTGTTCGCCCAGGACTCCACGGTCTTCGGCGGCAGCATGGGCGAGGCGTTCGGCGAGAAGACCGTCGCGCTGATGGACCTCGCCCTGAAGACCGGCTGCCCGGTCGTCGGGCTCAACGACTCCGGCGGTGCCCGCATCCAGGAGGGCGTCGCCTCCCTCGCCCTCTACGCCGAACTGGTACGCCGCAACGTCCAGGCGTCCGGCGTGATCCCGCAGATCTCCGTCGTGCTGGGCCCCTGCGCGGGCGGGGCCGCCTACTCGCCCGCGATCACCGACTTCACGGTGATGGTCGACGGCGCCTCGCACATGTTCGTCACCGGCCCCGACGTCATCGAGGCCGTCACCGGAGAGCGGGCCACCGCCGAGGAGCTGGGCGGCGCCCGCACCAGCAACGCCGTCAACGGCAACGCGCACTTCCTCGCCACCGACGAGGAGGACGCCCTGGACGTCGTACGCGAGCTGCTGTCGTATCTGCCCGCCAACAACCTCGAACCGCCACCGGAGTACGCCCCCGGCGACGCCCCGGCCGGGGACTTTCTCGACGGCGTCGTGCCGGACCGGCTCGGGCAGGCCTACGACATGCGGGAGATCCTGCGCGCGGTCGTCGACGACGGTGAACTGCTGTACGTCCAGGAGCTGTTCGCGCCGAACATCCTCTGCGCCCTGGCGCGGGTCGAGGGCCGGTCGGTCGGGGTCGTCGCCAACCAGCCGCTGCACGCCGCCGGGGTCCTCGACATCGACGCGTCCGAGAAGGCCGCGCGCTTCGTGCGGTTCTGCGACGCGTTCGGCATTCCGCTGCTGACGTTCGCCGACGTCCCCGGCTATCTGTCCGGCGTACGGCAGGAGCGGGGCGGCATCATCCGCCGCGGCGCCAAGCTGCTGTACGCCTATGCCGAGGCCACCGTCCCCAAGGTCACGGTCGTGGTCCGCAAGGCGTACGGCGGCGGGTACGCCGTCATGGGGTCCAAGCACCTCGGCGCCGACATCAACCTCGCCTGGCCCAGCGCCCGGATCGCCGTGATGGGCGCCGAGGGGGCGGTGGGGGTCCTGCACCGGCGCGAACTGGCCGCCGCCGACGACCCGATCGCGCTGCGCACCCGCCTGGTCGCCGCGTACGAGCGCACCCACGGCACGCCCTATCTCGCCGCCGAACGCGGCTACGTCGACGCCGTCATCGCCCCGCGCGACACCCGCGACCACGTCCGCCGCGCCCTGGCCGCCCTGCGCGGCAAACGCGCGCCGCTGCCGCAGCGCAGGCACGGCAACATCCCGCTCTGAGCCCTGAGGCCCTCCCAGCGATCCGCACCGAGGCACATCCCTCCCCCGCGACGTCAGGAGCCACTCCCCATGGACCGCCGCCACCCCCCGCTCTCCCCCGCGTGCCGGACCCTGCCCCAGTACGTGCGGCACTGGGCCGGCACCACCCCCGACCGGCGCGCCCTCACCTTCGTCGACTTCCCGGCGCCGGCCTCCCGCGGCGTCCACCGGACGCTGACCTGGCGGCGCCTGGACGCGCGCGTGCGCGCGATCGCCGCCCGCCTCGCCGCACAGGCCGAACCCGGTGCGCGCGTCGCGGTGCTGTGCCCGCAGGGCACGGAGTACGTCACCGGGTTCCTGGCCGCGCTCACCGCGGGACTGGTCGCCGTACCGCTGTATCCGCCCGGCCTGCCCGGGCACGGCGACCGGCTCTCGGGTGTCCTGGCCGACGCCCGTCCCGCGGCCGTCGTGACCACGAGCCGGGTGGCGAACGAGGTGCGGGACCTGGTGGGCGGGAGCGGGACGCCGATCGTGTGCGCCGACGAGGTGCCGGACGACGAGGCCGACAGCCGGCCGCCGGTCGACGTGGACGCCGACGCGCTCGCCTACCTCCAGTACACGTCCGGTTCGACGCGTATCCCGGCGGGCGTGGAGATCACCCACGCGAACGTCGTCGCCAACGCCGGGCAGGCCCTGGCGGCATACGGCGCCGACACCGGTCCGGTGACCTGTGTGGGCTGGCTGCCGCTGTACCACGACATGGGGCTGGTGCTCAGTGTCGCCGCGCCCGTGGTGCGCGGCGCGCTGTCGGTGCTCATGGACCCGGCCGCCTTCCTCAACGAGCCCGTGCGGTGGCTGCGGCTGCTCGGCACGCATCCGGGGACCATCGGTGCCGCGCCCAACTTCGCCTACGACTACTGCGCAGGCGCCGTCACCGCCGAACAGAAGGCGGACCTGCGCCTCGACGGTGTCACCGCGCTGATCAACGGCAGCGAACCGGTCCGCCCGGGCAGCATCGACCGTTTCCAGGCGGCCTTCGCCGACCGGGGCCTGCCGGTCGCCGCGCACTGTCCTTCGTACGGGCTCGCCGAGGCCACGGTCTTCGTCAGTGCCGCCCGTCCCGGGCAGCCGCTCGGCCGGTTCGCGCTCGACCGCGACGCGCTCGCCGCCGGGAAGGCTCTGTCCGCGCGACCCGCCGATCCCAGGGCCGTCCTGCTGGCCGGCTGCGGCACCCCGGCGGGGCAGCGGGTCCGCATCGCCGACCCCGTCAGCCGTGCCGTCCTGCCCGAGGGGGAGGTCGGGGAGGTCTGGGTGCAGGGGCCCAACGTCGGGCGCGGCTACTGGAATCGTCGGGAGGAGAGTGAGCGGGTCTTCGGCGCCACCCTCACCGGTGGGGCCGACGCACCGGACGGGCGGTGGCTGCGTACCGGCGACCTGGGGGCGGTGCTGGACGGGCAGTTGATCGTCACGGGGCGGCTGAAGGATCTCGTCATCGTCGACGGGCGCAACCACTATCCGCAGGACCTGGAGGCCACCGCCCAGGACGCGCATCCGGCGGTGCGACGCGACCGGCTCGCCGCCTTCGCCGTGCCGGGCGGGGCGGGCGAGCAGGTGGTGCTGGTGGCCGAGCACGTACGGGCCGCCTCCCTCGCCTCGCTCGACGTGCCGGCCGTGGTGCGGGCGGTGCGCGGCGCCGTCTCCGCACGGCACGGGCTGCGGCTCGCCGAGGTCGTACTGGTGCCGCCGGGGGCGGTCGCCCGCACGTCCAGCGGCAAGGTGTCCCGGACGCTTACGCGGGCGCGGTATCTGGAGGGCGCGTACGGGCGGGAGGGTGACGCGGGGGTCGGGAGCGCGCCGGGCGGCACACCTGGCTCCCCGGCCCACGTCACGTCGAGGGCCGTCGGATGAGGGGCGTCGACGCGGCGGTGCTGCGGCGGCTGATCGCCGAGCGGGTGGCTTCCTGGCTCGGCACCGCCCCGGAGGACGTGCCGATGGACCGGCAGCTCGCGGAGCTCGGCATGTCGTCGCGGGACGCGATCGCCCTGACCGCGGAGTTGTCACGCGTCACGGGCTGCGAACTGCCCCCGACCCTGCTGTGGGAGGCGCCGACCGGACAAGCGCTGGTGGCGCGGCTGTGCGGCACGGCTCCCGGTCCCGCGCCGCTCGTGAGGGCGCCGGGCGCGCCCGGCGAGCCGGTCGCGGTCATCGGCGTGGGCTGCCGGCTGCCCGGCGGGGTGCACGGGCCGGAGGACTACTGGCGGCTGCTCTGCGAGGGCGGGGACGCGATCCGGCGGGTGCCCGAGGACCGCTGGCGGGACTTCACCGCGTTCCCGCCCGCCGACGCCCACCCCTACGGCGGCTATCTCGACGACATCGCCGGGTTCGACGCCGACTTCTTCCGCATCACTCCGCGCGAGGCCGCCGTGATGGACCCGCAGCAGCGGATGCTGCTGGAGGTCGTCCACGAGGCGCTCGACCACGCCGCCGTCCCGGCCTCCTCCCTCGCCGGCACCGCCACGGGTGTCTTCGTCGGCGTCTCCGCCCCTGAGTACGGGCAGTTGACCGGCGCGGACCCCGACGCCGTCGATCCCTGGGCGCCGGCCGGTGCGGCCCTGAGCGTCACGGCGGGCCGGCTGGCGTACGTCCTGGACACGCGCGGCCCGTCCTTGGCGGTGGACACCGCCTGTTCGTCCTCGCTGGTCGCCGTGCACCACGCGTGTGTCAGCCTGCGGGCGGGCGAGAGCGACATGGCGATCGCCGCCGGGGTCAACCTGCTGCTGTCGCCGGCCGTCACCGTCGCCTTCCGGCGGGCGGGCGCCCTCGCGCCGGACGGCCGGTGCAAACCGTTCTCCACGGCGGCCGACGGCATCGGACGCGCCGAGGGCTGCGCGGCCGTGGTCCTCAAGCGGCTGTCGCACGCCGAGCGGGACGGCGACCGGGTGCTGGCGGTGATCCGTACGACGGCCGTCAACTCCGACGGACGGTCCAACGGCCTCATGGCCCCCAACCCGGCAGCCCAGCGCGCCCTGTTGGAGACGGCTTACGCGCGAGCCGGGATCGCCCCCGCGCACGTCGACCTCGTCGAGGCGCACGGCACCGGCACCCCGCTCGGCGACCCGATCGAGGCGGGCGCGCTCGACGCGGTCCTCGGACACGGTCGCGACCCCGATCAGCCGCTGCTGCTGGGCTCGGTGAAAGGCAACCTCGGCCATCTGGAAGCCGCCGCGGGGGTCGCCGGTCTGGTGAAGACCGTGCTCGCCCTGCACCACGACCTGATCCCGCCCTCCCTGCACTGCGCGGACGGCAGCGCCCTGCCCGGCCCCCGGCTGCGGGTCGTCAGCGAACCCGAGCCGTGGCCCCGCTACAGCGGCACGGCCACCGCCGGAGTCTCCGGATTCGGTTTCGGCGGCACCAACGCCCATGCGGTGCTGGAGGAATGGCGAAGCCCGCTCCCGGCGCCGCACGACGACCCCGCTGCCCGTCTGCACCTCCTCTCCGACACCGACCCCGAACGCCTCCGCGACACCGCGGGCCGCCTCGCCACCTGGTTGCGCACGCCCGAGGGAGGCGCGGCACACCCCGCCGACGTGGCGAGAACACTCGCCGGACGCACCGGCCGCGGCCCGGTGCGTGCCGCAGTCGTGGCCCGCGACCGCGAGGAACTCGCCACCGTCCTGGACGAGTTGGCGGCCGGGCGGCCGGACGGGCGCGTCATGATCGGCGACCGGGACCAGGTGGGGCCCGGCACCGTGTGGATCTTCTCCGGATACGGCACCCAGTGGGCCGGCATGGGACGCCGGCTGCTCGCCGACGAACCGGCCTTCGCCGCGGCCGTGGAGAAGCTCGACCCGCAACTCGCCGCCGAGTGGGACGGTCTCTCCCTGTACGACCACCTCGCGGCCGGCACCGGCCTGGACCGTCTCGACACCGCCCAACCCCTGCTGTTCGGAACGCAGTTGGCGCTCGCCGAACTGTGGCGCGCGTACGGGGTCGAACCCGCGGCCGTGATCGGCCACTCCATGGGAGAGGTGGCGGCGAGTGTGTGCGCCGGTGCCCTGGACGTGGCGGACGGGGCGCGTGTCATCGCCGTACGGGCCCGGCTGCTGAGCGGACTGCGGGGTGGCGCGATGGCCGTCGTGGATCTGGAGGACCGCGAACTCGGCGCCCTGGAACGGGACTTCCCGGATGTGCGGGTGGCTGTGCACTCCTCCCCCCGGCAGAAGGTCGTCACGGGGACGGAGGCGGCAGTGGGCCGGCTGGTCGACCGTCTACGGAAGGAGGGCCGGGCGGCGCGGGCGATGCGGGTCGTAGGCGCCGGGCACTCGCCGCAGGTCGACCCGCTGCTGCCGGGGCTGACCGAGGCACTGGCCGGGGTGCGGGGGCGGCAGGCACGGGTGCCCGTGTACTCCACCGTCCTCGACGACCCGCGCGGCACCAGCGCGTTCGACGCCGCTCACTGGGCGGGCAACCTGCGCAGACCCGTGCACCTCGACCGGGCGGTCGCCGCAGCGGCCGCCGACGGCCACATCGCGTTCGTCGAGATCTCACCCCATCCGGTGCTCACGGGCGCCGTCGCCGACACCGTGCCCGACGCGCTCACCCTGGCCACGCTGCGTCGTGACGCGGACGGATCGGCTGCGTTCATGGGGCAGTTGGGCGCTCTGTACGCCGCGGGGCAGCGACTGCCGCTGCCACCCGGCCGGGTCATCGACCTGCCGAGGCCACGGTGGCGGCATGTGCGGCACTGGTGGACGGACGGGAGGGCGGGGGAATCAGCCGGACGGCACGTGGCCGCTGACGTGAGTCAGGCCGAACATGGCAACGGCCAGGCGCAGTTGGCCGCACCACGGATCGCCGCCGGGCTCTCTCCCGTCCTGGCCCGCCTCACCCACCACATCGCCACCGTGTCCGGCCACTCCCCGACCCGCCTCGTCCCCACGGCCCCGCTCGCCGATCTCGGGCTGGACTCCCTCATGGCAGTCCGTGTCCGTACGGCCGTAGAGCGGGAGTTCGGCATCGAACTGCCCCTGCGCGAGCTGCTCGGCGCCGCCACCGTCGCCGACGCGGCCGCCCGCATCGAGCAGGCCCTCCCCCAGTCGGCCGGTGGCGCGACCCCGCGTCCCTTGCGCGCCACCGGCTCCCGACCGCCGCTGTTCCTCGTGCACGCGGCCGGCGGCCGGAGCACCGTGTATCAGCCACTCGCCGAACGACTCGGCCCCGAGCAACCGGTGTTCGGTCTCGACCGGCTCGACGAGTCCCGCACGGTCACGGACAAGGCACGCCGGTACGCCGCCGCGATCCGTTCCGCTCACCCCGACGGGCCGCTCCTGCTGGGTGGTTGGTCCTTCGGCGGCTTCGTCGCCCAGGAGACGGCTCGGCAACTGGCCGCCACCGGACGGGAGATACCGCTCGTCGTGCTCATCGACTCCGTACGGCCCCTCTCCCGCCCCGGGCAGCCGCCGGACGACCGCGTACGGGCCCACTTCGAGGGCTTCGCGCGGTACGTCGCCGACACCTACGGCGTGCGCCTGGAGTTGCCGTACGACGAGCTGGTGGCGATGGACGACGACAGGGACCGTATCGACGCCGTGCTGGCCGCCGTACGCGAGGCCGCCCCCGTGCCGCGTGCCGCGTTGGAGCACCAGCGGGCCTCCTACCTGGACCTGAGGATCGGCGAGGCGCACCGGCCCGGGCCGTACGACGGCCGGGTGCTGCTCTGCCGCGCCACCGAGCCGGCGCCGCACACGGTCCGCGATCCGGCGTACGAACGCGACGACGAGGCGCTGGGCTGGGACGAGGTGTGCCCGCGTCTGGAGGTCGTCCGGGTGCCCGGCCACCATCTGGCGCTGCTCGACCCGCCGTACGTCGACGAGATCGCCGCCCGTCTCGGCCGAGCGCTCACCGCGCGCGTCCCCGCTCCCTGAACCGACCCCGAACGCGAGGAGCCGCCATGCCCGACCGCATCACCAGAATGTCCCGGCGCACCGTCGCGAAGGCGGCGACCGCCGCCGGTCTGGCCGCGCTGTTCGGCACCGCCACCGGCGCCGGACGTGCCCGGGCGGCGACGCAGGTGGGGGCGCGCACCTTCGACGTGTCCGTGGCCTCGGCCGCCCTGCGCCGGAGCGCGCCGGTGCGGCTGATCCTGCCGACGAGCTTCGACGCGGCACCGGCCCGGAGGTATCCGGTGCTGTGTCTGCTGCACGGTGCCCACGACGACTACACGTCCTGGACCCGCGAGACGGACATCGAGGCCTTCACCGCGGGCCGCGACCTGATCGTGGCGATGCCGGACGCGGGGCCGACCGGCATTCCCAGTGTCTGGCGCGACGGCGTCGACTACGAGACGTTCCAGGTGACGGAGGTCCCCGCGCTGCTGGCCCGTGACTACCGGGCCTCCGGCGTCATGGCCGTCGCCGGGGTGTCGACCGGTGGGTACGGGGCGATGGCGCACGCGGCCCGGCATCCGGGCGTGTTCGCCGCCGCGGCCTCCTACAGCGGCGTCCTGGACACCACGGCGCCCGGCGTGCCCGTCATCGTGGACGCGATCGTGGCCCGGGAGAACCTGCCCACCGCGTCCCTGTGGGGCCATCCGATCCTGAACCTCCTCACCTGGCGGGACTTCAACCCGCGTGCCCGGGCCGAGGGGCTGCGCGGCACACCGTTGTACGTCTCCCAGGGCAGCGGTCTGCTCGCAGGCGGCGGCGATCCGCTGCCCGGTGTGCTGGAGAGCGCGCTGTGGCCCTCCGCGCACGGGTTCACCGACGCGCTGGCCCGCCTCGGCATCCCCGTGGACAGCCACTTCTACGCGGGAGGAGGCCACAACTGGGCCTACTGGAAAGGTGAGTTCGCCCGGTCGTGGCCGATGCTCGCCCGTGCTCTGGGGGTTCCGGAGTGATGTCGGTGCCGTGGGGGCACGGAACGGAACGGAGGGGACGGCCGTCCAACCAGGGACGTCCCACCCGCCCCACGGGCAACTCCGCGCGGGCGAGCCTACTCCGGGCGAAAGGAGTGTCCGCGATGGCGTTCCCGACTCCGCGCGACGTGCCGAACGGTCCCGGGGCCACGCCGGTCCCGGCCGAGCTCGCCGAGCTGCTGCGCGCCCAACTCGCCGCCGTCGCCGACGCGGTGGAGGCGGAGGTCCGCCGCCAGGTACCCGAATACGCCCAGCCGCCCGACGGTCCGTACGCCAGGAACCTCAGATCCGGAGTGGTGCAGGCGCTGACCCTGTTCGTGGACCACATCGCCGACCCGCGCGACGACGGGGAGTCGATCGCCGCGACGTACTACGCCCTCGGGCGCGCCGTGGCCCAGGAGGGCCGCAGCCTGGACGTGCTCCAGTCCGCGCTACGGGTCGGCGGCATGCACGCCTGGCGCCGCATGGGCCGGACGGCGGAAACCCTCGGGCTGGACTCGACGGTCGTGGCCGCCCTGGGCGAACTGGCGTTCCAGACCGTGCACGAGGTCGCCGAGGCCGCAGCCGCCGGGTACGCGGAGGGCCAGCTGCGCAGCTCGGACGAGTTGGAGCGGCGCCGTCGCCGACTGCTCGACCTGCTCCTCGGCGAGGACCCGGTGGCCCCGGAGGCGATACGGAAGCTGGCGCAGGGCGCACGGTGGACGGTGCCGCGGCAGGTCGCCGTCGTGGCCCTCGCGGGCGGCCCCGACCGGGGTGAGGAGGACCGGCCGCTGGCCTCCTCCGGAGCGCTGGTGGACATGGATTCGCGGCCGCCCCGCATGCTGGTGCCCGATCCCGACGGCACCGGGCGGTGGGCCGGGCGCGGTTTCACCCTCGCCCTGCGGGGCCGGCCGGCGGCGATCGGGCCGACGGTGCCGCTCGCCGAGGCGGCGCGGTCCCTGCGGTGGGCCACCCGGGCGCTCGGCCTGATGGGGAGCGGTGTCCTGCCCCGGCAGGAGGTGGTGCGCTGCGCCGATCATCTGGCGACGCTGGTGCTCCACGCCGACGAGCCGCTGCTCGGCCGGTTACGGGCCCGCGCCCTCGCCCCGCTCGACGCGGTGTCGACGGGGCAGCGCGCCCGGCTCACCGAGACCCTGCTGGTCTGGCTGCTCAACGGCAGCAACGTCCCGGACGTCGCCGCCCGGCTGCACATCCATCCGCAGACGGTCCGCTACCGGCTGCGGCAGCTGGAGAAGCTGTTCGGCGACGCCCTGCACGACCCGGACGCCCGCCTGGAGATGATCCTGGCGCTGCGCACGGAATCCACCCCGTCGCTCCAGGACTGATTTCCGGCGCTCACCACAGCATAAAAAAAACGCGGCATTTCCATAATCGCGTTCATAACACCCTTTCAAGCAGCGCGAATACGTTGACGAAGTCCCTTTCGCAGGCGCTTCCCGCGCCCCCACCGCGGAGGATTTCATGCGTATCCGTTTGTGCTTGGCCGCGCTCTCGCTCGTCGGCGGGGCCGGTGCCATCACCCTCGCCACGCCCACGGCGTCCGCCGCGGCCTGCACGGACGTCGACGTCGTCGCGGCCCGCGGCACGTTCGAGCCGGGCACGCTCGGCTTCATCGTCGGCGACCCCGTGTATTCCGCATTGCAGCGGAGAATCACCGGAAAGACCTTCTCCAGCTACAAGGTGAACTACCCGGCCGATCTCTCCCTGACGTCGGCGGCACAGGGCAACGCGGATCTGGTGAATCACGTCAATCAGCAGGCCGCCGCCTGCCCGGGCCAGCGTTTCGTCCTCGTCGGCTATTCGCAGGGGGCGAACGTCGTCGACAACTCCATCGGCATCAGCAGCGCCGGTGCGGTGGTCGGCAGCCCGATCGTCGCCACGCTGCCCGCCGCGGTCGAGCCGCGGGTCGCCGCGGTGCTGCTGTTCGGCAATCCGATCCGGGCCCTCGGCAAGAGCGTCACCGGCGTCTACCAGAGCCGCACCATCGACTTCTGCGCCACCGGTGACCCCATCTGCCAGAGCGGCGGAACCGATGTGGGGGCGCATCTGGGCTACACGGCGAACGCCGACGCGGCGGCCGCGTTCGCCGCGGGCAAGGTCTGAGTGCGCGAAGGGCTGTTCCGGCGGGCGGCTCCGTGGCGATCGGCCACGGAGCCGCTCGCGGAAAACCCGTTGGCGAAGGGCCACGGCCGCTGCTAGCTTTCCGGCAGCCGTGCGAGAGAACGAGGAGGTGGTACCCGTGAACGTATCGACGTGGGTGCTCTCCTCCGGGGTCACGGTCGGGCGATAGGTCGTCCGGGAGCGCCGTTCCAGCGCACTCCCGAAAGGCACGACCATGGCCCTTCGCTTCACTTCCGAACAGCGCCTCGACGACGGCGTCCGCGAACGCGGATTCACCCTCGGCGAGATCCCCGGCTTCCTCTGGACGCCCTCCTCCGCGGCCGCGCCGACGCCGCTCATCCTGCTCGGCCACCCTCCGATCGGACTGCACAAGATGTACCCCCGGTTGGTGGCGCGAGCCCGGCACGCCGCCGCCGACGGCTTCGCCTCGGCCACCATCGAGCTGCCGGGGAACGGTGACCGGCCCCTGTGGCCCGCCCTCGAACAGGCCCGCGCCGAGCTGCGCCGGGCCATGCAGGCCGGCGAGCCGGTCGGCGAGGAGATCATCGATCCCCTCGTCCTCCCCCTCGTGGACAAGGCGGTCCCGGAGTGGCGGGCCGCCCTGGACGCCCTCCTGGCGCTGCCCGAGATCGGCGGCCCGGTCGGCTACTCGGGCGGGATCATCTCCATCGGCGTCCGCCTCGCGGTCGTCGAGCCGCGCATCGTGGCCGCCGCCCTCTTCGCCGGGAGCTTCGTCCCCCGGGCGATCTTCGAGGAGGCCCGCCAGGTCACCATTCCGCTGCACGTCCTGCTGCAGTGGGACGACGAAGGAAACGACCGGCAGGCCGCCCTGGACCTGTTCGACGCCTTCGCCTCCAAGGAGAAGTCCCTGCACGCCAACATGGGCGGACACACCGGCGTCCCGCAGTACGCGGCGGACGCCGCGGGCCAGTTCTTCACCCGGCACCTGAAGTGAGTCCGAGCCCGCCCCGAGCCATCGGGGCGGGCCCCCCGGGCGCCCTAGGTCAGATCCACGTCGGCCTGCAACAGGTCGTGGTCCGAGTACGCGGTGGGGTGCACCTGGTGACGGAGTGAGGCGATGCCGCGCAGGAAGACGTAGTCGAACTTGCTGTACCAGTCGGTGGTCGTGTCGCAGCTGCCGGAGGCCTGGGGACGGCACTGGGGGTCGGTGTCCGCGGCCAGGGTCCACATCGGGGCGAGTTCGGGGGTCTCCGGCGTGGCGTTGAAGTCGCCGATCACGATCGCGCGGTCGTACTCGGCGACCGCCGCCGCGAGCACACGCACCTGACCGACGCGCACCGATTCCTGCTGCCGCTGGGCGAGATGGGTGTTGAAGACCCGGACCCTCCGGCCGTCCACCGTGGTGGTGACCGCCAGGTACCCGCGGTCCTCGGAGCCGCCGTCGGGATACTCCACCAGGACGCGGTCGGTCATCGGCGCCGCCGAGAGCAGCGCCTGACCGAAGCCCCCCGGACTCCACGGCGCTCCCCCGCAGCGGCCCCAGTTCTGCAGCACCGCCCCGTACTCGACGTGGTACACCAGCCCGTACAGGCTCTCCAGAAGGTCCCGGATCCGCTTCACGTCACCGGTGCACGCCTCCTGCAACCCGATCACCTGGGGCGCGTAGGTGGCGATCTCCGCCGCCCGGTCGACGTTGCTCTTCTCGCAGGGGTTGCAGAGGTTCCAGGTCATCACCCGGTTCGGCACCACCTCACCGGCGGCGCCGGCCGGCAGCGGCCTGCCGACGAGGGCGTCGCCCGGCGCGCTGGGGCCGAGGAGCAGCACGCAGACCACGATCATCGCGCTCGCACACAGCCGCGCGCCCCTTCCGAACACCGACGCCTCCCCGCACGAGCTCCGACCACTCCGTACCAGAGGCTATGCGACGCTCCTGTCGGCAACCTGTCGGTGAGGGCGGCCGGCGCTCAGCCCGCCCTCACCGGCTTGGGGAGGGCGGGCCGCAGGCGTCATCCGACGAGGTCGGTCTGCTCCAGGAGCAGGCGGTCCTCGGCCAGTTCGGCCGCGCCCTTGTCGGCCAGGGCGTTGACGGCCGCGCTGAAGCGTTCCATGGAGGTGGGGTGGTCCGGGCCCAGGACGTACTCCTTCAGGGTGCGGCGGTACGGTGCCATCGGATCGTTCGCCGGTGTGCGCACCGAGCCCAGGATCTCCGACAGGCGGGTGCAGTCACGGTCGAGGAGATAGGCGCCCCCGGCCGTGGTGTAGGCGGCGCGGAACTCCTCGTCGGGCAGGTCGTCGGCGTTGGTCAGGACGTACGGCTTGAGGCTGGCGACGAAGTCGGCGACCACCGAAGAGACGTCGCTGACGAGGATGTCCGCCTGGTTGAAGCACTCGTACAGCGTGGGCAGTTGCTCCAGGATGACGTGGTGGCGGCTGGTGCCGTGGCTCTCCCAGAACAGGCGGTGCCATTCCGCGCGCAGGGTGTGCCACTCGGCCGCGTCGTCGTGCTCGGGCAGCCGCGCCTCGCGGGTCTGCTGGGCGTCGTCACCCTTGTGCCGTCCGGCCAACTCGTCGAGCCGGGACCGGATCTCCGTCAGCCGGGGGCGGACGGCGGCGAGGTCGGACTGCTCCCGGGCGTCCGGGCGGCGTTCGTTGTCGGCGCGCAGCAGCTCACGGATGGTGCGGTCGGCTTCCGCCGCCTCGGCCGAGCGCTTGCCGGTGAGCGGGTGCGGCTTGTAGATGATCCGTACGTCCTCGGCCAGGAGCTTCTCGATCAGCCGCGTGCCCATCGGGATGAGGGACGTGTGGCAGTCGTCGTCGCTCCACCCCTCCCAGGTGGGGGCGTACATGACGACCGGACGCGGGCCGGGGAGACGGTCGGCGTGCAGCTGGATCGGCGCGAGCTGCGGTCGGCCCACCTCGACGATGGCCGCGTCACTGATGGCGTGCCGCACCCGGCGGTAGCGGTCGCGCCCGGCCCGCCCGGCCACCCAGATCTCGTCGTAGACCTTGCTGACCCGGTTGCTGCTGGCCAGCTTGTCGCTGTCGCCGTGCCCGATGAAGACGTGCTTGGCCTCCGCGATACGCAGCATGTGCACGTTCTTGCCGGCGTTGCCCGGGTAGAGGACGACCCGTACGCCGGACAGGTCCAGCTCCGCCAGGTCGTCGGCCTTGGGTACGCACAGGACGGGCAGCCGGGTGCGGCTGAGATGGCGGAACGAGGCCCGTTCACGAAGGATGATCAGCGGACGCCGCTCCAGCCGCTCCAGCGTCTCGATCCACATGTTCACCTGGTACATGAAGTCCCGCGACACGGCCGCGAAGCTGAAGTAGAGCGCCACCTCGGGCCCGTACGCGGCCAGTTGACGGTTGACCTCGGCGAACACGTCCTCCCGCGCGGGCATGTGGCGTGCCTTCAGGTACTGCACCGCCAGTGCGAGCACCGCCACGGCGGTGATGCCGACGGTCAGCGCGAAGCCGGCGTACGCCCACTCCCAGGTCCCGGTGGCCAGCGCCACCAGGAAGCCCGAGTGGGCCAGGAGGTCGAGGTGCAGGAGCTTGCGCAGAAAACGCCGGAACAGCAGCGCCGGCGGCTGCTGCGGGAGAGGCAGCGCGCTCATGTCCAGGTTGCGCACCACCAGCGGCAGCACCCGGCGGCGCCGTACCGCGTGATGCAGCGCGGTGTACAGCATCACCAGCGCGAAGTGGACGCTGAACACGGCGAGCGCGGCGACCAGCAGCGCATCGGACGCGCCCATCCGTTCGGCCAGGGCCAGCAGCATCACCGTCCGGACGGCGAACCGCAGCGTGCGGTCCAGCTGAAGCGTCGCCAGCCGGCGCACGAACCCCGGCGAGCGGACGTGCAGCGCCTCGTCCGCGACATAACTCACCGCGGACGCCACCGCGAAGCCCCCCAGCCACGGCAGCAGAGCGAACACGGGCAGCGCCACGAAACCCGCCGCCAGCAGCAGAACCAGAAACAGGTCAGTCGTCCCGCGCACTCTCAGAGCACCGCACAACTGACGCACCATCATCGACAAGGTTCCCCCCACGGAACTTGTGCACGGCTGTAACGCCGTTGGTCACCAGTTCGACCCGGAAGGGACTCGCATGGTTGTGCACCCCGAGATCACAAAATGTTCAACTGTGATTCATGAGAGGTTTGAGAAGCCGTGACACATGACGGGCGGGATGCGTCAGGCCGGACGGATCGCCCCCTTGATCGCCGACTGACCGGCGAAGAACACGGACTCCTCGCGGACGGCCGCTCCCGGACCCGGGGCGTGGATCATCATGCCGTTGCCGGTCCAGATGCCTACGTGGCCGAGGTCGTCGTGGAAGAAGACCAGGTCCCCCGCCTCCACTTCGGCGAGGGCGACCGGTGTCCCGACCCCGGCCTGTTCCTGAGCGGTTCGCGGGAGCGTCACCCCGGCCACCTTCCAGGCGGCCTGGGAGAGGCCGGGCGCGTCGAAGGACCCCGGCCCGGCCGCTCCCCACACGCACGGGCGGCCGATCTGGGCACGGGCGAAGGCGATCACGCGGTCGGCCTTGGTGGTGTGGCCCGCACCGGCCGTGCCGGTGAACGCGGGCGCGGTGACCGGCGGTTGGGGGGCCGCCGGTTGGGTGACCGGCATTTGGGTGACCGGCGGTTGCGTGACCGGCGGTTCGACGACCAGGGGTTCGGGGACGGGCGGCGCGGCGACCGGCGGCGCGGCGACTGCCGGCGCGGGGGCTGACGGCAGTCCGGCGCCATAGGTCGCCGTGGTCGTGTCGGTCGGCCAGTCGGTGGCGTAGGAAGCGGCCGGATCGGTGGGCACACCGGTGAGATACGGGGCGATCGGGCCGGTCGCCGGTGCGGCGCCGTAGGGCATGGCCACGCTCACGGGGAGACCCGCGTCGTACGAACCGGCGAGGGGATCCTGAGCGGTCGGCAGTGTCGTCGCGGCGGGCTCCGGGGCGGGGAACGCGGTGGGCTCGGGCAGCGGCCACTGTGTCCCATTGTCGCCGAGGACCGGCAGCGGGCCCGTGCGCCAGACCGCCTCCTCCGACCGGGTCCCGAAGGCCTCGACGGCCTCGACCGGCGGGAAGGGCGCGGCGGGCCCGGCGGCCAACTCGGGAGCCGGCCCGGCGTTCCACTCCGTGACGGCCCCAAGGGCCGACTCGGGGGCGCCCCCAACGTTCCACTCGGGACCAGGCCCGGCGTTCCACGGCGACACGGGGGCCTCGGTCAGCTCCGGGGCAAGCACCGCGGTCGGCTCCGGGACGGGCCACGCGGTGGGCTCCGGGGCGGGCCCGGTCGCCGGCTCCGGGACGGGCCACGCGATGGGCTCCGGGGCGGGTCCGGTCGCCGGCTCCGCGACGGGCCACGCGGTGCGCTCCCGGACAGGCCCGGCCGCCGACTCCGGGACGGGCCACGCGGTGCGCTCCGGGGCAGGCCCGGCCGTCAGCTCCGGGGCAGGTCCGGCGGGCAACTCCGCCACAGGCCTGGCGAGTTGCGCCGGAGACGAAGACGGCAGGGCGGCCCGCGCCGAAGACGCTCCGGCGGCACCCTTGGGCGCCTCAAGGGCGAGAGGCGCGGCAGGGCGCTCCACGGGGCGGGTGGGCTGCGGCGCGCGGGCGGGGCGGCTCGGGCGGTCGGGGCGGTCAGGCCCGCGCCCCTCCGGCTGGGTCGCCGGCACGGTCGGCCCCAGTTTGGCCCGGGCCACGTCGAACCACTGGCGGGTCAGATCCCGCAGCGCGGGTTCCGCCGGCCCCTGGGAGCGCCCCCGGCCGGCCTCGCCCCGTTGCCGCGGAATCGCCGCCGCGCGGGTCGCGTTGAAGGTGCCCGTGTCGCTCTCGGCCCTGTCGTAAAGGCTGTTGATCCGCCGGCGGACCTCGTCACGGCTCGGCGCCTCGCCCCCGTCTGTCGACGCGCCACCTGAGGACTGCGAGAGCAGGGGTTCCGGCGACATGGGACGGGCTCCTTCCGTACGAGAGCGCACGAGACGGCCTGCCTGGCGGAGGAAGTCGTGCGGACAGCGACCAACCTAACCAACTTGTGATTCTTTAGTGAAGGTTGAAGGGTTAAATGCCCGATACGCTTCTGTGACCTTCGTCCCTTCTCAACGAGACGCCGGTCCCGGTGGGCGGGGTCAAGCGCACGACCGCTCCCGTACGGAAGTAGCCGTCGGCGGTGAAGGACTGCGCATCGAGGCCGGGCGACCGATAGTAGCCGCGCACCGTGTGCGGGCCACGGACCAGGAGTTCACCGGGCTCGCCCTCGGGTACGTCCTTGCCCTCGGCGTCGACGATCCGGAGCTCGTCGTCGGGCGAGAGCGGGCGGCCGTGCGGCTCGGACGCCGGAGTGAGAATGAGCAGCCCCTCCGGCATGGCGTGAACGCGCTGCACGCGGCAGGCCGACGCACCGCCCAGCTCCTCCGCGGCGGCCCCCTCCGCGGACGCGCCGCCCAGCTGGAGGAGGCGCAGGCTGCCCAAGTCGGCGTCACTTGCGAAGAGTTCACGGAGCCAGTGCCGGGCGACGGCAGGCATGAGCGACGCGTGCGTGACCCGCTCCCGTTCGATGAGCGCGAAGCACTCCGCCGGTGTCCCGGTCTCCGCCTGGACGACGGTTCCGCCGGCCATGAGGGTGCCGATGATGCCGGGGCAGCCGAGCGTGAGCGTGAACTCGGCTGACGGCGCCGCCAGATACACGTCGCCCTCGGCGAGCGCTGCCGACTCGGCGGCCACCCGCGCCTGACAGGCATAGTCGTCGTGGGTGCGAGGGACGAGTCGGGGCGTGTCGCTGGTGTCGGCGGCGAGCAGGAAGAACGCCACCTCGCCGGCGCTCCGCACGAGGGGACGGTCGGGCGGGGCGTCGACGGAGTCCAGCGGGAAGTAGTGGCAGCCTGATGAATCGGTCGCCATGCCGCCGTAAGGGGAGGCGGCGCCGGGTGGCTCGTAGGTGAACACCCGCCGCAGGAAGGGCCATCGGGCGGCGATGTCCGCGGCCATGCCCCGATGGTCGAAGCCGTCGCGCACCGACGGACCGACATAGCCGGCGGCCTCGGTGACCCGGGCGGCGTGGGACACCTCGGGCTCGCGGTGCGTGACGGGGCAGAACACGGGGATCGTGCCGGCGCGCATCAGTGCGAACGCCGAGACGACGAGCTCGGGGACGTTCGGCAACTGCACGACGACCCGTTGGCCGGGCCGCAGGCCGCGCAGCCGGAAGCCGGCGGCCATGCGCTCGACCCGCCGGTTCAGCTGCGCGTAGGTGAGGCGGGTGTTGCCCTGCACGAGCGCGGTCCGCGGCCCGTACTGCAGGGCGCAGCCGCGCAACAGGGCGTCCAGCGTGTGGCCACGCCAGTGTCCGGCCGCCCGATAGCGCTCGGCGAAGATTTCGGGCCAGGGTGTGCAGCCGTCGAGCATGGCGGTCCTTCGCTGTCTCGGGTGCCGGTCGCCGCAGTCTCCCCGCCCCGCGCCGGACCCCCGTACTGGCAGAACCCACGAAGATCCGTACAGCGCCCCGGCCTCCCCTACGAACAGGAGGTTCACCAGCTGATTCCGGCCGCCACCGGCAGATGGTCACTGCCCGTGGCGGGCAGCACCCACGAGCTGTCGGCCGCCACGCCCCTGACCATGATCTGGTCGATCCGGGCCACCGGGAACGACGCCGGCCAGGTGAAGCCGAAGCCGTCCCCGGCCGTCTCCTGGACCGAGCGGAGCCGCGAAGTGATGGTGTCGAGGGCGCGGTCGTCCGTGGTGCCGTTGAGGTCGCCGAGGAGGACCAGGCGCTCGCTGCGGTCGGCGGCGAGGGCGTCGCCGAGCGCCTGCGCGCCTCTGTCCCGTGACTCGGTCCAGAAGCCGCCCCTGGGCATCACGCGTACGGAGCCGAGGTGGGCGACGTACACCGTCAGCGGGCCGTGGCCGGTGGCGACGGTGGTGCGCAGGGCGCGTTGGTAGCCCATCTTCTCGTCCGCCGACTTGGTGTCGCCCAGCGGTCCGGCGTCCTGCTTGATGTCGACCGGCCGGGTGTCCGACAGCGGCAGCCTGCTCCACAGCCCGACGGTGCCCAGCACGGCGTGGTAGGGGTAGGTCTTCGCCAGTTCCTTCTCGTACGTCCCCTTGGCCTGCTCGGCCAGCTCCTCCAGGGCCAGCACGTCCGCCCCGGACGCGGCGAGGCCCCGGGCGGTGCCCGCCGGGTCGGGATTGGCGGCGCCGACGTTGTGACTGACGAGGGTGAGATCGCCGCCGCCGTGGGACTTGTCGGTGAGCAGTCCGCCGAAGAGGCTCAGCCACACCGTCGTCGGCAGCAGCAGCGCCACGGCGGCCGCGGCGGAGCGGCGCCACAGTGCCGCGGCGAGCAGCAGCGGGACGAACAGCCCGAGCCATGGAAGGAAGGTCTCCACCAGGCTGCCGAGGCCCCCGCGGTCCGTGATCGACGTGTGCAGCAGCATGACCAGGCCCAGCAGCAGCGCCAGCGCCGCGACGACGGGCCCGCGCTTCCAGGGTCCCGGCCGCAGCCCAGCGCGGATCGCCCGGCGGATGCCCGCCCGCCAGGTGGACGGGTCGGGGTCCGGCCGCAGGTCGTCCTCCTGGGGCCGTTCCGGGGCGTCGACCTGCACCGATGTCCGTGGCGGGGTTCGAGTCATGCGGCCAGTCAAGGCAGTGCGGTGTTGCCGGGCCGTATGCGGTTTTCGATATGCCGACGATATGTGGGGGCTCGTAGCCTTGAGTCCATGCGTGTGCTGATCGTCGAGGACGAACCGTATCTGGCAGAAGCCGTCCGCGACGGACTGCGCCTCGAAGCGATCGCGGCCGACATCGCGGGGGACGGCGACACCGCGCTGGAACTGCTGAGCGTCAACTCCTACGACATCGCCGTCCTCGACCGCGACATCCCCGGGCCGTCCGGTGACGAGGTCGCCAGGCGCATCGTCGCCTCCGGCAGCGGGATGCCGATCCTCATGCTCACCGCGGCCGACCGCCTCGACGACAAGGCCTCCGGCTTCGAACTCGGCGCGGACGACTACCTCACGAAACCCTTCGAGCTGCGTGAACTCGCGCTCCGGCTCAGAGCGTTGGACCGCAGACGGGCGCACAGCAGGCCGCCGGTGCGGGAGATCGCGGGGCTGCGCCTGGACCCGTTCCGCAGAGAGGTCTACCGGGACGGCCGGTTCGTCGCACTGACCAGGAAGCAGTTCGCCGTGCTGGAGGTCCTCGTCGCCGCCGAGGGCGGGGTCGTCAGCGCCGAGGAGCTCCTGGAGCGGGCGTGGGACGAGAACGCCGACCCGTTCACCAACGCCGTGCGCATCACCGTCTCGGCCCTGCGCAAGCGGCTCGGCGAGCCGTGGATCATCGCCACCGTGCCCGGCGTCGGCTATCGCATCGACTCGGGCGCGGGAGGAGACCGTGGATAGGCAGCCCGGGGTGAGTGTCCGCCTCAAACTCACGCTCACCTATGCCGGGTTCCTCATGGTCGCCGGTCTTCTGCTGCTCGCCGCGGTGTGGCTGTTCCTCCTGCGGTACGTCCCCGACCGGGCGATGCTCTACAACCCCGACGACCGGCCGAACGGTGTGTTTCCCGTCCGGTCCGCCCTCCTGGAGGTCTTCGCTCCGCGGGCGGCCGCGGTGCTGGCGTTCCTGCTGGTGTTCGGGCTCGTCGGCGGGTGGCTCCTGGCCGGCCGCATGCTCGCCCCGCTGACCCGCATCACGGACGCCACCCGCCTGACCAACCACGGCTCGCTGTCCCACCGCATCCGGCTGCCGGGCCGCCGGGACGAGTTCCGTGAACTCGCCGACGCCTTCGACGCGATGCTCGCCCGGCTGGAGGCGCACGTCGCCGAGCAGCAGAGGTTCGCGGCGAACGCCTCGCACGAGCTGCGCACCCCGCTGGCGATCTCGAAGACACTGCTCGACGTGGCGCGCGACGACCCGCACGCCGACACCGGCGAGCTCGTCGAACGCCTTCACGCCGTCAACGCCCGGGCGATCGACCTCACCGAGGCGCTGCTCCTGCTCAGCCACGCCAACCAGCGGTCCTTCGTCCGGGAACCCGTCGACCTCTCCCTCCTCGCGGAGGAGGCCACCGAAACGCTGCTGCCGCTCGCGGAGAAGCACGGGGTGACCATCGAGACCGACGGCGACCTCGCCCTGACCAGCGGATCCCCGGCGCTGCTGCTCCAGCTGACCACGAACCTGGTGCACAACGCGATCGTCCACAACCTGCCGGACCACGGCACCGTGCGGGTCTGCACCGGCGTCCGCGGCGAGACGGTGGTGCTCACGGTCGAGAACACCGGCGAGCGGCTCACCCCGGAGCTGGCCGCCACCTTGACCGAGCCGTTCCAGCGCGGCACCGAGCGCATCCATGCCGACCACGCCGGCGTCGGCCTGGGGCTGGCCATCATCAAGACCATCACGCAGGCTCACGGCGGAACGCTCACGCTGACCCCGCGTGCCGCGGGCGGGATCCACATCACGGTGGCACTGCCGGCGGTCGTTCCGTAGGCAGCGACCGCATCGCGGCGCCGTTCTCCGCCCTCCGGAGGCGCCGTTGACGTTCCTCGCCGCACCCGTTGCGTTTGAGCAGGGCCGCGCCGAGCGGGGTCAGGGTGTGCACGACCGTGTTGGCGTACCGGTGGCTGGTGATCAGGCCGGCATCGCGGAGCAGCGTGGTGTGGTGGCTGGCCGTGGCGGGGGTGACGCCGGCGTACCGGGCGGCCTCGGTCGTCGTGGCACCGGTCGCGGCCGCGCGCAGGACGGCGGCGCGGGTGGGCCCGAGCAGGCCGTTCAGGGGTGCGGCGGCGGTACGGGGGACGGTCGTCGGGATGTGCTGGACCGGGTAGAGCAGGACGGGCGGGAGGTCGGGGTCCGCCAGGGCGACGGGGGCGTTCCAGCAGAAGTAGGAGGGGATCAGCAGCAGTCCGCGGCCGTCGAGGTGGACGTCGCGGTGCTGGGGATACCCCGGGATCTCCAGGACCGGGTGGCGCCAGCGGATCGCGGGCGACAGTCCTGTGAGGACGGCCTCGGTGCCGGCCCGCAGCAGCGTCCGGGTGTGCCGGGCCCGCTCGGCGTACAGGCGGTCGTGGATGTCCTCCTCGTGCGGGGCGATCACGGCGTGGTGGTAGGCGCGCAGGGCGTGCACGAGCTCTCCCCGGGTCTCCCGCTCGGCCACCCGGTGGGCCCAGGCCGGGCCACCCACCGTCCCGCACAGCCGTGTCACCTCGTCGGTCACCCGGCGGGGCGGGGTCGCGAGAATGCTCTCCAGACCGGCGTCCAGACCGTCTACGCCGTTGGTCGGGGTGAGGAAGTCCGGGAAGTAGCTGGCCCGCGGGAAGAGGGGCAGGAGCAGGGGCATGACGGTGCGGTCCAGGCCGCTGCGGCGGAGCGTCGAGCGAGCGGTGCGGTACCAAAGGGCGTGCGCCCAGCGGCCGTCGCGGGTCTGGAAACGGTGCAGGCTGGCCGCTATCTCCCACAGCGGATGAGGGCCGGCCGCCACGGTGAGGCGGGTCAGGTCCTCCGGCGTGAAATGAAAGCGGAGCATCCCATTCCCCCCTCTCGCCCCATCTGCCACCTGCGATGTTTCACCCCACTCGCATGAGCATGACAGTGACGGGGGGTGCGCGGAACATGAGTTCACGCCAGCCGGATCCGCCGGGCGAAACGGGGTTACGGGGCGCCCGGCACCGCCGTCGCAGGACCGCGGTCGACTCGGCGCCCACGGCGGATCACGGCACCGACCACCGGAAGGGGATCCCTATGTCCTCGCACGAGCACGAGAGCACCCCCGGACCGCGCCGGCCGCGCCGGTTCCGCCGGCCCCTCGCGGTCGCCGTCCTCACCGGCGCCCTCGCCGCCCTGAGCCTGGTCGTGCCCGGCACGGCCAACGCCTCCGCACAGGCCTGGGAGTGCAGCAGCGGCGACGTGTGCGTCTGGAACTCCACCAACGGCACCGGCAGCCGGTGCTCCTGGACCAATGCCGACCCGGACTGGTGGAGCGGCTCCATCCAGTGTTCGTGGTCCGACACGCAGAACGCCCGCTCGGCCTACAACCGCGGCACGTCCTCCTCCTACGCCGGCGTCGCCTTCTACTCGGGCGCCAACTACAGCGGCTACCTCGGCTGCCTGTCCCAGAACGGCGGCTGGGACGACGACTTCAACGTGAGAATCCGCTCCCACCGCTGGGTCACCTCCTGCTGACCCCGCACTGCCGAAGGGGCCGGCCTCGACGAGGCCGGCCCCTTTCGCGCGCATCGCTTCGAGCAGCGTCGAATGCCTTGCCATCGGTCCCGGACCGAGGCCTGATGGGATCGCACCGCACAAGCGACGACGAGCAAGGACGACCACATGGCAGCCGAATCACCGGCACAGACCGTGCAACGCCTGTTCCCGCTGCTCGCCGAGGGCAACAGCGCGGAGGCGGCCGCGCTGTTCGCCGACTCGGTGGACTTCTCGATCCCCCATCCGCCGGGCATTCCCTGGGTGCCGGAGGTCGACTCGGCGGACGGCATGCGGACGTTCTTCGACCTGCTCCAGACCCATGTCCGCGCCAAGGAGTTCGACCTCCGCCAGGTCATCAGCGACGGCGACGACGTGGTGCTCGTCGGACGCATGGTCTCCGAGGTCAGGAAGACGGGCCGCGACATCGACACCGCCTTCGCCCTGCACACCACCGTCCGGGACGGGCGGATCACCCGCTACCACCTCTACGAGGACACCTACGCCGTCTCCCGGGCCTGGTACGGCGACTGATCGTCCGACGCGCGGTCGCTACGCTCGTGCGCCATGCGGCCCACACGCCTCGACACCGCCCGCATCCGGGCGGCACGCCAGGTGATCGACCCGGCGTTCCTCGACACCCCGCTCTACCGCTGCGACGCGCTCGAACCCGAGCTCGGCTGCGCGGTGAGCATCAAGCTGGAGACGGCGAACCCGGTCCGCAGCTTCAAGGGCCGCGGCACCGAACTGGTCGCGAGCCGGCTCGCCGAGCACGGACCCCGAGCCGTGGTGTGCGCCAGCGCGGGCAACCTCGGTCAGGCCCTCGCCTGGTCCGCCCGCGACCGCGGCCTCGATGTCACCGTCGTGGCCTCGCGCTTCGCGACCGCGGCCAAGCTCGACCGTATCCGCGCGCTGGGCGCCCGGCTGGAGTTGGTGGACGGCGACCACGAGGCGGCCCGCGAGCGCGCGGCGGCCATCGCCCGGCACGACGGCATCAGACTCCTGGAGGACAGCCTCGACATCGAGACCTGCGAGGGCGCGGCGACCATAGGCCTGGAACTCGTGGCCCGGTCGGCCGCCGTCCCGGCGTACGACGTCGTCCTGATCGCTCTGGGCGGCGGGGCGCTGGCGACCGGCGTGGGGCATGTGCTCAAGGCCCTGGCGCCCGGCGTCGAGGTGATCTGCGTGCAGCCGCGGGGCGCTCCGGCGCTGACCCTGTCCTGGCGTGCCCGGCGCGTCGTCAGCACCGAGTCGGCCCACACCATCGCCGACGGTGTCGCCGGCCGCCACCCCATTCCCGCCGTCCTGGACGACCTCCTGCTGGTCGCCGACGATGCCGTCCTGGTCGAGGAATCCTCGATCATGGCCGGTATGCGGCTGCTCCTCCACCACGCCGGGCTCGTCGTCGAGCCGTCGGCCGCCCTCGGCATCGCGGCGATCCTGGAGGACCGGGACCGTTTCGCGGGCCGGCATGTGGTCACGATCGTCTGCGGCAGCAACGTGGACTTGACGGCGTACCACCGCTGGACCGGTACGACGCTCACGCCCCGTCAGGATGTTCGGCCGCAGCCGTGACACCGGAGGGTGCCGCGGGTTCCGTGGTCCGCGCCCTCGTACTTCTGCTGGCGCAGGCCCACGGCACTCGCCGACCCCGGCCTCGACCGGGTACTGGTGTACCCCGTCACCAAGCAGCCGATCGAGATCCTGCGCACCGATGGGGAACGGCTGGACCGGCTGCCGGGCCGGACCCGCAGCGCCGTCCTCGTCGACGTGGCGGGCCACCGCGACGGCAAACACGTGGAGCACTCGGCGACGGCGCTGGCACGCACCCTGCTGTCCGGCACCGGGGCGACGATTCGATGAGGATCGAAAGCATGGCCGCGCCCGATGGCCGGATGCCACTGTCCCGGTGACCACCGAGGGGAACAGGGGACCCACATGAACCTCCGCAAGCGCCTGTTGACCGTGACCTTTCTGACCATCACCGGCCTGGCCACCCTGACGGCTCCGACCCTGGCGGCCCCGATGCCCTGGGAAACCAGCGGCACGGTCACCGTGCAGTGCGCCCCGCCCTGCTACCAATAGGCCCCGCCACTACCGGTCAAGGAGTCCACATGCGTCTGCGTGCCCGAATGTTGGCCACCGTGTTCGTGGCCACCGCCGCTCTCGCGGTTCTCACCCCGCAAGCCACGGCCGCACCCGCGCCCAGGGGGGCCGGGACCGTCTCGGTGCTCTGCGCGGCGGGCTGCTACCAGTAACCCGACACTCCGGCCGCGTGTCGGCGCCCCGCAACAGATGTCACCGGCGTGTCACAGCCCTCCCGGGCCTCACAACCTGATGCGTGGCACCCGTGTCGAACACCGCGTCGGACCCGGACCAGCCGACGGATGCATTCACTGACTGACCATCAACCTTCCACGGGGGAAACAGACATGAGCTTCACCCTGCGCAACACCCGCCGCACCGCGAGCTCGGCCGCCGTCGCCGCGGCCTCCTTCCTGGTGCTGGCGGGGGCCGGCATCCTGGCCGCGCCCACCGCGTTCGCGGGCGTCCCCGGCGGCACCGCCGCCGCCGACCGCAACAACGACTTCAACGGGGACGGATACAACGACGTCGTCACCGGCGCCCCGGACGGCACCGTCGACGGCAAGGAAATCGCCGGGTACGTCACCGTGCAGTACGGCGCGCCCAACGGGATCGGCACCAACAACACCGTGCCGAAGGGCGAGGTCCAGCTCCTCAGCCAGTCCACCGCCGGCGTGCCGGGAACCTCCGAATTCGGCGACCGCTTCGGACAAGCCGTCGCCAGCGGCGACCTCGACGGCGACGGCTACGACGACCTGGTCGTCGGCGCGCCCGGCGAGGACGAGGGCAGCGTCGAGGACGCGGGCCGGGTGACCGTCGTGTACGGCTCCGCCCAGGGCCTCGACACCGGTCGGACGGCGAGCTTCACCGCCGCCACTCCCACCGCCGACGCCCGCTTCGGCCTGGCGCTCGCCGCCGCCCGGTTCACCGGCGACATCGACGCCGACCAGCTCACCGTGCTCGACCAGACGGGCCTGAACGTCTTCACGTACCACGCGGGCGTCCTGCGCCAGGTCGGCACCCCGCACTCCACCGGACATGCCCTCAACGGCGCTTATCTCACGACGGGCGACTACGACCGCAACGGCTTCGCCGACCTCGTCGTCTCCGGATACAGCCCCGACGACGACTACGGCAGGGGCTGGTCGGCCCTCTACGCCGGCGGCGCCGAGGGCCTGGCCTACCAGCGGGACCTGCACGGCGGTCTGGGCTCGGCCTCCGGCGACATCAACGGCGACGGGTACGACGACCTCGTCGTCGGCCAGCTCAGCGGCGTCGACGACACCACGGGCGACGCGGACGCACCCGGCGGCCTCGTCGGCGTGTACTACGGCGGCACGCACGGCCCCGCCGGCACCCCGCAGTGGTGGTCGCAGAACTCCCCCGGCGTGCCCGGCACGGCCGAGCGCGGCGACGCCTGGGGCAACGACCTCTCCGTGGCCGACGTCGACGGTGACGGCCGCGCCGACGTGGCGATCGGCGCCCCCGGCGAGGACGTGGGCACCGTCGCCGACGCAGGCGCGGTGTGGCTGCTGCGCGGCTCACGGACCGGCCTCACCGGCACCGGCTCGCAGTCCTTCGACCAGAACACCGCGAACATCCCCGGCACCGCCGAGACGAGCGACGCGTGGGGCGCCCAGGTGCGGCTCGTGGACACCGACGGTGACGGCCGCGCCGAGCTCGTGGCCGCCGCGCCCGACGAGAACGCCGGCGACGGCGCGGTGTGGCTGCTGCCCGCGGGCGGCAACGGCCTGCTCGCCGAGGGCTCCCGGTCCTACGGTGCCTCCGCCCTCGGCGGCACGGCCCACGGCGCGCACTTCGGCTCGGTGATCGACGAGTAGAAGCAGGCGCTGCATCCTCGCCCCATGACGGTCAACGAGCCGCTCTGTGCAGCTCGTTGACCGTCGTCCGCTGCCCTCCTCCTCGCCTCAGCCGAACCGCAGGACGCGCGGCGCGAAGGTGCCCTCGGGGCCGTCGGCGCGGCCGACCGACCACACCGTCGCCGTACCCGGCACCGGCGCCAGCCGCAGCGTCCGGGAGTCCCCCTCACCGGCCACCGCCGGTTCCTCGTATCCCGCGAACGACTGCCCGTCCCAGGCGAGGAAGTCCGGCCCGGGAACCAGCGGTGGCGTACCGCCCGGTGGGCCCCACTTCTGCGAGCGGGCCACCGAGATCCAGCCCAGCGCGCCGGAAGGGGTGGGCGCCAGGGACGTGATCCCGCCGAAGTCGGTGGGCACGGTCACCTTGTTCCACGTCTGCCCGTCGAAGCGGACCAGCAGCGGCGGAATCGGCCGTCCCGGCGGACCGCCGACGAACCCGGCCGTGCCGCCCGCCCACACCTCGGTCGGGGAGACGGCCAGCACACTGCCCACGGCCGACCGCGGGAACCCGTCCACGACGGTCTGCTGCCACGCCTGGCCGTCCCAATGGGACACCGCCGCGCCCGAGTTGGTCTCGCCCGCCGCCCACACGTCGTCGGCCGCCAGGATGTGCAGGCCGTACACCGAGCCCGGCGGCACCGGCACGTCCCGCCAACCACGCCCGTCCCGGCGCAGCAGCACCTGCGCGCCGTCCCGTGAACCGATCAGCCAGGTCTCACCGCCGCCGGCGACGGCCTTCGTCAGGACGACCCCGGGCGGCGGCCTGCTCTCGGACCAGGTGGTGCCGTCGCCGTGGAGCAGACGGGTGCCGCCCGCCGCGTCGCGGCCGACCGCCCAGACGGCCGTCGGCGAGCTCCCGGCGACGGACAGCAGCTCGCCCTGCCAACCGATCCCGGGCAGACTCTGCCGCTGCCACGCGGTGCCGTCCCAGCGCAGCACCAGCGGGAAGCCCGGCGCCTCGCGCCCCACGGCGTCGGCGCCCACCGCCCACGCCCGGTCCGGTCCGAAGGCCACGGCCTCGTTCAACGCGGCCTGCGGGCGCACCTGTTCCGGGACCGGAACGTGCTGCCAGGACATGGTGTCCGCCGTGGCCGAGGTCATGAGCGTCACGAAGGTCATGGCGACGGCGAGAGCGGCGACGAGAAGTCGGCGTGCCATGGTCAGCCTCCCAGCCGCTCGCTCATCAGGTTCGGTTTCGAGCCGTAGATCTCGAGGGTCCCGAAGGACAGCAGCGCGGCCCCGGCCCTCGCCAGGACACTCGGCTTGACGTCGATCGCGTTCGTCCGCTCCGGCCCGTAGGAGAAGCTCGTGCGGGAGCCGTCCACGCGCGCGTACTTCGACTGGAACGCGCGGTCGCTGCGCAGCGGGAGCCACAGCGCACCGTCCGGGCCGCGCACCATGCCCGCGGTGTAGGTGTCGCCCAGGGGTGGGTGAGTGGTGCGCCAGGCATGCCCGTTGAAGGTCATCAGGTAGGTGCGGGACACGCCGTCGGTGTACTGGCTGCCGCCGATCGTGATCCTGCCGGAGGGTTCGAGCAGCATCGTGTGCACGTTGCTGTCCGGCGGCAGCGGCACCTTCGCGTCCCGCCAGGCCGTGCCGTCCCAGTGCAGGACGGCCGTCCCGGCGCTGGTGTCCGCCCAGGCCCAGGCGTCGGTGGCCGAGCGAGCGCTGATCCCCATCAGGTACAGCACGCCGTCCGGGGTGGCCTGGGCCGTCCAGCCGGAACCGTCGTAGTGCAGCACCTTCAGCCCGGTGTCGTCCTCACCGACCACCCACGCGGCGCCCGGCACCGCGGCGAAGTCCTGATAGGTCCACAGCGTCTGCGGCAACGGCACGGCACTCCACCCGCTCGCCGACCGGCGCAGGATCTCCCCCGTCCCCTCGCGGTTGTGGAGGATCCACACCTCGTCGCCGACGAACTGCACCTTCCCGAGCCGGCCCGGCTCGGCGGCGCCGGGGAAGCCGGTGTCCCGGCCCCACGCGGTGCCGTCCCACCGGTAGAGCATGGGCCGCAGTCCGTCGGCGGCCTGCTCGTACCCCGTCGCCCACGCCTCCCCCGGCCCGCGGGCGGCGAGATCGGAAACGGTCACCGGCGGTGCGGCCGCGGGCACCGGAAGCACCGACCAGTTCGTCGTGGCGGGCGTCGCGACCGCGGCCGGTGACACGACCGCGGCACAGGTGACGACGAGGCAGATGATGATCGCGCGGAGACCGTTCACGAGACCTCCCAGGCTGCGAAGCCCGCACACGGTATGGGCGTTCACCCACCCGTGAACAGACGGCATTCGGCCATCACGGGCCCCTGCGAACGCCCGACGCGTCGTGGAACCTCCGCGGCTACGCCGGCCCCAGGGCTCCCAGCAACAGGGGCAGGGAACGGTGCAGTTCGCGCTCCCAGTACGGCCAGTCGTGGGTGCCGGGACCGTAGAAGTCGGTGGTGAGCCGCACTCCGGCCGCCTTCAGCCGGCCGGCGACCGCGTGGTTCATCTCGTTCAGCGTCGCCTCGAGGTCGTCGTAGGCGCCGGGCGGGTCGAAGGGGCCCGCGGTGCCGTCGCCGCTCGACAGGAAGACGGGGGTCGAGCGCAGCCGCTTCGCGAGGTAGTACGGGTCGTGCTCCTCCCAGATGGCGCGCTGGGCCACCGGGTCGCCCCACATCGCGAGCGGGTCCTGACCGTAGTCCCGCAACAGACCCATCAGGCCGTCCGGGAAGTCGCCGTACAGCGGATGCACGACGCCGCTGTAGCTCGCGGCCGCCCTGAACATGCCGGGGCGGTGAGCGGCGTACAGCAGGGTGCCGAGGCCGCCCATGGAGAGGCCGGCGACGACCCGGCGGTGGCCGGCGCCGTAGCCGTGCTCCAGCAACGGGAGCAGCTCACGCAGATGGAAGCTCTCCCAGGCCGGCGAGCCGCCCTTGCCGTGGTTCCACCAGTCGCTGTACCAGCCGTACTCCCCGCCCTCGGGCATGACGACCAGGGTGTCGCGCAGCTGGGGCAGCGTCGCGACGTCGGTCTGGCGGGTCCAGCTGTCGTACGTGTCGCAGCAGCCGTGCAGCAGCAACAGCACGGGCCAGCGCCGGTGCCCCCGCCGCTCGTCCCAGCCGTCCGGGGTGAGCAGGCGCACCTTGGCGGTCCGGCCCAGCGCGGGCGACGAGACGGTCAGGTCGACCAGACGGTTCCCCACCTTCTCCTCCGCCACCACCTTGGCGCCCCCGCCTCCCTCACCCCCGGCCACCGCGGTCGCGGTCCCCGGCAGCACCGCCATGACCAAGGCGACCAGGACTGTCCAGATCAACAGACGGACACGACCAGGGTGCACGGCGAGCCTCCACTTCGAGCGAACCGCTCGGTCAGGGATCGGTACCACCGGGGAGCGTACGGATCGGTGGGGTATGGGTCACTACGCCATACTGATGAAGTCAGGCGGAAGGCAGCGTTCCAGCGGCAGTCGCGAGCAAGGAGTGCACATTTGAAGCGGATCCTGGTGGTGGGGGTCACCGGCGCGGGCAAGTCGACGCTCGCGCGCGCCCTCAGCGGTCGACTGGGGCTGCGCTACCACGACATGGACGCGCTGTACTTCAACGGACCCGGGTGGGCGGTCAACGGCAACCTCGCCGAGGACGTGTCACGGCTCACCGCCGAAGGCGGGTGGGTCCTCGACTCCCTCGGTTATCCGGAGGTGCGTGACCTGCTGTGGGACCGGGCCGACAGTGTGGTCTGGCTGGACTATCCCAAGCGGGTCGTCATGCCGCGCGTGCTCCGCCGTTCCCTCCGGCGCACCGTCACCCGCGAGTCCCTCTTCGGCGGCAACAGGGAGACCTGGAGGGGCTGGCTGAGCCGGGAGCATCCGGCCTGGTGGGCCTGGTCCCAACACGGGCCCCGCCGCCGCGAGATCGAACGCCGGGTCCACGATCCCCGTTTCGCCCCGCTGAACACCCTCCGCTTCACCCGTCCTGAGGACACCGCCGCCTGGCTGGCATCCGTCTGACCGACGCCGGGCGACCTGGGACCGCGGTTCATGCAGGGCTCGCGGTCGGCGCGAGGCCCGCGAACACGATGTCGAGCATGCGGGCTCGCACCTCGTCGTCCAGTGGCACATGGGCGGCGGCGCGGGACGTGCCGACCAACAGGGCGTAGACCTCGGGTAGTTCGACGTCGTCGCGTACCGCGCCGGCCTGCTGGGCGCGGTCGAGGAGTTCGCCCACCGCACGGCGCAGGGCCTGCGAGGCGTCGGCGGCCCGACTGTCGGCGGCGCCGCCCGCCTCCGACAAGGCCTCCCCGAGGGCGATCTTCTTCGCCGCGTCGGCGACGAGATGGCGGAAGAAGCCGAAGAACGCCTCGGCCGGCTCGTGGGCATCGAGCCGCGCCTCCGCCTCCGCCGTGAGCCGGTCGAAGTGCCGGACGAGCACAGCCTCCAACAGGGCGGCCTTGGTGGGGAAGTTCCGGAAGACGGTCGCGATGCCGACACCGGCGAGACGTGCCACCTCCTCAGTGGACGCCGACTTTCCACCGTGCCCGAAAACGTCCTCGGCGACATCGAGGACACGCTCGCGGTTGGCCTGCGCGTCAGCTCGCCGTGCCATCCAACACCGCTTTCTCGTAGGTCCGTTGACTACCGGAGTGGCGACTCCGTATATTCGGAGTCACCACTCCGGATAATAGGCGACCGCACGCCTGAGGAGAGTCCATGACAGAGGTCCCCCAGCCCGAGCACCGCAGCCCGCGTGACGTCTTCCTCGCCCTGGTGAACGGTGTCGCGGAGGGCCGCTGGGAGGAACTCCCCGAGCTCTACGCCGAACACACCGACGTCGTCCACCCCTTCCACCCCCTGCGCGCCCCGGCCCTGCGCAGCCGCGAGGAACTGCGCGCGCACTTCGCCCCCACGGGCACCGGCCCGACCCTGATCCGCCGGCCGGCGAACATCACCGTGCACGAGACCGCCGATCCCGAGGTCATCGTCGCGGAGTTCGCGTACCAGGGCACCGTCGCCGAGACCGGCGAGGAGTTCGCCCTCCCCGGCATCTTCGTCCTGCGGGTGCGCGACGGGCGGATCGTGAGTTCCCGCGACTACTTCGACCACCTCACCGCGGCCAGGATCCGAGGCGGTCTGGACACACTTCTCACCGCTCTCCGACAACAGGCCTGCCCCTCCACCGAGTTGTCATAGGCGCAGGTGATCCGCGAGTGCCTCGGGGTGGTCAGCCGCGTAGTTGCGTACGACCGCTTCGAAGCTCGTATCGGGCCTCAGGCCCAGGTGCGCTGCACGGGTGTTGTCGAAGTCCGCGGGCCAGGAGGCCACGACGGACTCCACGGACGGATCGGGGGTGAACGTCACGAGGTCGGCGGTCTCCGGGCCGGCCAGCCGTCGCAGTGTGTCGAGCATGTCGGCGACCGAGACGGTGAGGGCGGGCACGTTGACCGGGGCCGGTCCCTGGATCCGGCCCGGGCCGTCGCCGTGCTCGGCTTCGGCGATGCGCAGCAGGGCCTGGACCGTGGTCCGCGGGGAGGCCATGGCCAGGGTCAGCCGAGGGGCGACCGGACAGACGGCCGGTCGTCCGGCGAGGGGCTCGCGGATGATCGCGGAGACGAAACTGGACGCGGCCGCGTTGGGCCGTCCCGGTCGTACCGCCACGGTCATCAGCCGGGCCACGCGTCCGTCGACGTAGCCGCGGCGGCTCATGTCCGCGATGAGGTGCTCGCACATCAACTTCTGCGTGCCGTAGCTCGATCGCGGTGCGGGCAGGGTCGTCTCGCTGACCGGCTGGGCGAGATCCCCCTTCGTCGGCCGGCCGTAGACGGCGATGCTGCTCGTGAACACCAGCCGTACCGTCGGCCCGCCGTTCGCCGCCTGCGTCCGCGCCGCGTCGAGCAGGGCCCGGGTCGCGTCCACGTTGACGCGCATGCCGAGGTCGAAGTCGGCCTCGCACTCGGCGGACACCGCCGCGGCAAGATGGAACACCACGTCCACCGGTTCGGCGAACACCTCGGCGAGGCCGTCGACCAGGTCGCCGGTCACCGCCTGGGCGAGCGGGTCAGCGGTCGGTCCGTCGTCGGGCGGAGCCACGCGGTCGACCAGCACGAGCCGGGTGATCGGTACACCGGTGAACGTCCGGGCGCGCAGGAGTTCCCTGACCAACAGGCGTCCCACGAACCCGGACGCGCCCGTCACGACGATCCTCACTCGCCTCTCCCCTCACACCGGACGGTCGGCAGCTCAACAACGATGACGCACCCCGTCACCCTCCGACCAGTGCGTACGTCAGAGCGATTCGTGCGGCGCGAACGGGTGGACTCGTCCGGGGGGCGGCCGCACGGAGAGCGCGCGCCCACGGCACGGATGGTGACGTGACTGCCTCGCCCCAGACCTGGAAGAGGCACCGAGACGTGAAACGACGTATCCCCGCCCGCCGTGTCCTCGCCGCGACGCTGCTCGTGGCGTCCCTGCTGACCCCGCTGGCGGCGGCCCCCGCCACCGCCGCCGCGGCGCCCCGCAGCAGCGCGGGTGCCGACTGTCCCCCGCACGCACTCGACCCGAAGCTGGTCGCCCGGCTGGACGCGGCCATCGAGAAGGTCCGCCGGGAGGCCGGCATCCCCGGTGTCGTCGCGGGGCTGTGGATGCCGGGCCAGGGCAGCTACGTCCGCGCCACCGGCGTCGCCGACAAGGTCACCGGCCGGCCGATGACCTCGGACGTGTTCGTGCGGATCGGCAGCGAGACCAAGACCTTCACGGTCACCGCGCTGCTCGAACTCGTCGACGACGGTTTGATCGGGCTCGACGACCCGATCTCGCGTTACGTCCACGGCGTGCCCAAGGGGCATCGGATCACGCTGCGCCAGCTCGCCGGGATGCGCAGCGGCCTCTATCCCTACACCGCCGACGCGGACTTCCAGCACGATCTGCTGAGCGACCCGAAGCGGTTCTTCACCCCGCGCGAGGTCCTGGCGTACGGGTTCAAGCACAAGAACACCTTCGCGCCGGGTGAGAAGTTCGAGTACTCCAACACCAACCTCGTGCTCCTCGGTCTGGTGGTGGAGAAGGTGAGCGGGCGGCCCCTGACGGACTTCCTGGAGGAACGGGTGCTGCGGCCCTCCCGGCTGTCCAGCACGCTGCTGCCGCGAGGCTTCGAGTTCCCGCAGCCGCACCCGCGCGGGTACACCAACCAGACGCTGACCGGTGAGGTCGCCGACAGCACGGACTGGAACCCGAGCTGGGCCTGGGCGGCCGGGGCGATGATCTCCGACCTGCACGACCTGCGGCGCTGGGCGAAGATCGTCGCCACGGGCACGCTGCTGCGGCCCGAGACGCAGGCGCAGCGGCTGAAGATGCTCCCCACCGGCTTTTCCGGCACCAACTACGGCCTGGGCATCTTCGAGAGCGGCGGCTGGATCGGGCACAACGGGTCCATCCCCGGATACGAGACGGTCACCGTCTATCTGCCGTCGAAGAAGGCCACCCTGGTCCTGATGATCAACACCGACATCTTCTCCCAGGGCCAGGAGCCGTCCACCCTGCTCGCCCGGGCGATCACCGAGATCGTGACCCCGGACCACGTGTACGCCCGCCCGATCCCGCCCAAGTAGAGGGAAGCGCCTCCGCCATGAGTCCCACCCCCAACGCTCGGCGGTCACGCCGCGCCGCCACGGCCGTCGGCGCCCTGCTCGCCCTGCTCGCCCTCGGCACCCCGGCCACGGCGGGCGGCAGCGGTCACCCCCGGCCGTGCGTCGGCTCCCAGCCCCCGGCGCACGGCCCGGCGCTCGACATCGTGCGGATCGCCGAGCGGGCCAGGGCCGAGATGGACCTCAAGTCGGTGATCGTACGGGTCACCGCCGACGGCCACGACGTCCTCACCACCGCGCTCGGCAGGTCGATGACGGGCGTTCCCGCCGATCCCGCCCTGCACTTCCGCAACGGCAACATCGCCATCAGCTACCTGGGCACGGCCCTGCTGCGGCTGGTGGACCAGGGCCGGGTCGGTCTCGACGACCCCGTCGCGCGCTGGCTCCCCGATCTGCCGCACGGCGAGAAGATCACGCTGCGCATGCTGGCCGCGTCCACCACCGGTCTCGTCGACTACGTCCGCCTGCCCGCCTTCCAGAAGGCCGTCGTCGCCGACCCGTTCCGGCAGTGGACGGCCAAGGAACTGGTGGCCCTGTCCACGAGCGAACCACGGTGGTACCGGCCGGGCACCAACTGGAGTTACTCGCACGCCAACTTCGTCCTCCTCGGCGCCGCCCTCGAGAAGATCACCGGCACCCGGCTGGACGCCCTGCTCCAGCGGGAGGTCATGGGCCCGCTGAACCTGCGCGAGACCCGCAACAGCTTCACCCCCGACATCCCGACACCGGTCCTGCACGCGTTCACCGACGACCGGGGAACGTACGAGGAGTCCACGTTCTGGAACCCTTCCTGGACCACCGCGCCCGGCGCGGTCCAGACCACCGACATCTGTGACCTGGCCCGCTCGGCAGCCGCCATCGGCTCGGGCGAGCTGCTCTCCCCCGCCTCGTACCGTCAGCTGCTGGACCCGGGGACGGTCGGTCTGGGGCACGCCACCAAGAAGTGCCCGGCCACAGTGTGCATCGCCAACACGGCGGCCACCCACTACGGCATGGGCGTGCTGGTCCTGGGCGACTGGATCTCCCAACACCCGCTGTTCTTCGGCTACTCCGCCACCATGAACTACCTGCCCGCCGAGCGTCTGGCCATCGCCGTCTCCACCACTCAGGGCCGCACGGCGGCGGACGGCCACAGTGCTCATACGATCGCCCAGCGCATCGCCGCCGCTCTGGCCCCGGACCACCCGATCCCCGACTTCGGCTGAGGCACCCCCGGCCGTTCCGGCAGCGCGCGACAGACGGCGGCGGGAGTCTTTCAATGGAGGGGTGAGCACTCTTGGGTGGATCGCCGCGGCCGGGTTGTCGGCGCTGCTGGGCGCCGCTGCACCAGGACCCTCGCCGCCCCCTCCACAGCCCCCGCCCCAGCTCGACGACGCGGAGGTGCAGCGGGCCGTGGACCAGCTGGACGGCGTGGTCGAGGCGGCCATGAAACGCACCGGGACCCCGGGCGTGGCCGTCGCCGTGGTGCACGACGGCAAGGTCATCCATCTCAAGGGCTACGGGGTCCGCAAGGCCGGCGAGAAGGCAGCCGTCGACGCCGACACCGTCTTCCAGCTGGCCTCCGTCTCCAAGCCGATCGCCTCCACCGTCGTCGCCGGCGCGGTCGGTGTGGACGGCTGGGCCGAGCCCGTCGCCCCGAACCTGCCGGACTTCCGGCTGAAGGACCCGTGGGTCACCTCCCATGTGACGGTCGCCGACCTCTTCTCGCACCGCAGTGGTCTGCCCGACCACGCCGGGGATCTGCTGGAGGACCTCGGCTACGACCGCGACTACATCCTGTCCCACCTGCGCTACGAGCCGCTGACCCCGTTCCGCGCGAGCTACGCCTACACCAACTTCGGTCTGACGGCCGCCGCCCAGGCCGTCGCCGACGAGAAGGGCGTGTCCTGGGAGAAGCTCGCCGCCGACACCCTCTACAAGCCGGCCGGCATGAACTCCACCAGTTCCCGCTTCGAGGACTACGCGAAGGCCGAGGACCGGGCCTGGGGCCACGTCAAGGACGCCGACGGCGACTGGAAGGCCGAGTCGGTGCGTGATCCGGACGCGCAGTCCCCGGCCGGCGGCGTCAGCTCCAGCGCCCGGGACATGGCCAAGTGGCTGGAGCTCCAGCTCGGCGAGGGCAAGCTGGACGGCAAGCAGATCATCGACGCCGACGCCCTGGAACGCACCCACTGGCCCGAGGCGGTCGCCAGTCCGCCCCACGCCGCGGCCGGCCGGACCGGCTTCTACGGCCTTGGCTGGAACGTGAGTTACGACGACGAGGGCCGGCTCAGGCTCTCGCACACCGGGGCGTTCGCGCTCGGCGCGCACACCAACGTCACGATGCTGCCCGGCGAGGAGCTCGGCATCGTCGTCCTCACCAACAGCTCACCGGCCGGGGTCGCCGACGCCGTGGCCCTGGACTTCTTCGACATCGCGCAGACGGGGAAGGTCAGCCGCGACTGGATTCCGCTCGTGGACGGGCTGTACCAGCAGCAGGAGGACGCGGGCCGGTCGAAGACCGACTACGCCCATCCGCCCTCCGGTGCCGCGCCCGCGAAGGCGGCCGACACCTACACCGGCACGTACACGAGCGACTACTACGGGCGGGCACAGGTCGTGGCCGACGCCAAGGGCGCTCTGACGCTGCGGCTGGGCCCGGAGCCCCAGTCGTACCGGCTCACGCACTACGACGGCGACACGTTCAGCTTCGAGACGGCCGGTGAGAACGCGGTCGGCCGGACCGGGGTCACCTTCGATCCGGGCAAGAAGTCCTTCACCGTCGAGTACCTCGACGCCGAGGGGCTGGGCACCTTCACCCGGGCCGGCTAGACGTGCCGGACGCTCACCCGCTCGCCGCCTGCCGCACCGCCCGTGGTGAGGCGCCCAGTTCCTTGCGGCAGGTCTTGTTGAAGGCCTGGAGGTCGGAGATGCCGACGGCGGCCGCGATCGCGGGGATGGCCAGGGTGGAGGCGTTGAGGAGGTGCCGGGCGCGCTCCATGCGCCGGTGTCTGATGTAGCCGACGACCGTGTACCCGGTGTCCTCGCGGAACAGCCGGGTGAGGTGGGTGTGCGAGACACCGGCGGCGCGGGCGACGGCCGGGATGGTCAGGGGTCCTGCCAGGTGTTCCTCGATGTGTGCCATGGCGGTCCGCAGCGCGGGGTGCCGGGGGCGCGGGCTGTTCTCGGCGGAGCCGGTCAGGCTGGTCGTGCGCCACAGCACGGTCCACAGTTCCGCCGAGGCGCGCAGCGGGGACTGGGTGATCGCCGCGACCGTCTGACGCAGCAGCCCGCTCAGCGCGGCCGCGTCGGCTCCGGTGTCCTGCATCGCCGGAAACCGGCGCCGCTCTCCCGCGCCCGGCAGCCGGAAGTGGGCGTACAGGTGCTCGCAGCGCGGGGCGCCGTAGTGGAAGTGCACCTCGGTGTCGGGCGGCACCAGGCTCAGATGCCCCGGCAGGATCGGGTGCGACACCCCGCCGAACTCCAAGGTGCCGGAGTAGCTGTAGAGGTGGAGCTGCCAGAGCCTGGGCAGCCGGAACACCCCGTGCGGCCCGGCCGCACCGTGCACGCCCACACCCGCGTTCGCCACCTGGGGCGGGAGGTCCAGGGCCAGTTCGACGTGGTACCGCATGATGGAAAATTACCAGTGGTCGTCGATTACAGCCCATTGCAGGAGCGGTGAGCGATCCTAGGCTCGCCGTATGTCAACCACACCTCAGCTGCTCAGCAGCGTCCAGGTGGCGCGGTTCGTGGCGCACGGTTTCCTGCGTCTCGACGGCGTCGTGCCAGCGGAGATGAACGCGGAGGCACTGGGCGTCTTCGCCGCCGATCTGCCCGTCGTGCCGTACGGCACCCCCGTGCCGAAGGCGTTCCCCGAGGACTCGTTCGCCCGCAGGCTCGTCGAACTGCCCGCCGTGGCCGGGGCGTTGCAGAGCCTGGTCGGCCCGGACCCGACCGTCGACCACCACTTCGTGCACACGCGTCAGCCGCACGAGGGCAGCGCACAGCCGCTGCACGCCGACGCCCTCATCGACGTACGGCCGGACGCGTTCGACGTGCAGCTCATGTACTACCCGCAGGACGTCACCGCGGACATGGGCGGCACCCTCGTGGTGCCGGGCAGCCATCTGCGCCGGATCAACGAGTCGGACACCGGCCGCTACCAGAACCTGCTCGGCCAGACCCGGCTGACCTGCACGGCCGGCACGGTCATGCTGCTGCACCACGGCATCTGGCACGGCGGGCGGCGCAACGACAGCGGCACCGTCCGCCACATGTACAAGATCCGCTTCAACCCGACCGTGCCGCAGGTCCGGCTGTGGGACACGACGGATCTGAACTCCCCCACCGTGCCCGAGGAGTTGGGGCGCACCTTCCCCTGGTACGAGGGCGCCACCGGCCGGCTGGAGATCCACAACCGGATCCACCTGTGGCGCGCCCTGAGCGGCGACAGCGGCTTCGACATCGACTACTGGGCCACCCGTATCGCCAACCGGCCCGCCCTGAGGAGCCAGGCGTGACCATCACGGAACACGAGACGACCCGGATCCCCGCGGGCATCACCCGTCAACAGGTTCTCGTCCTCTACCTGTCCACGTCCGCCCTCGACGCGCAGGTGGTCGGCTGGGCCCGCTACGACGGCACCGGCACCACCCGCCCCACCACCGGCGACAGCGATGAGCCGCCGTACCCCACTGGCGTCGCCGCCCTTGAGGACGGCTGGCGGCTCTTCCAGGCCGCCCAGCTCATCCCGCCCTACCCAGGCGCGGAGCACGAAACCTCTTTCCTCAAGCACGAGTTCTTCTTCGAGAAGCTCGTCCAACTCTGAAGCGTTGTCACTCTGAGTGTGGCAACAGGTCCAGAGCATCGCGCAGTTGGGCGCGGCCGGTGACGCCGAGCTTGGGGAAGATCTTGTGCAGGTGGTAGCCGACGGTGCGCGGGGAGAGGTAGAGCCGGGCGCCGATGTCCCGGTTGGTCAGGCCCTCCGCCGCCAGCCGGGCGATCTGCACCTCCTGCGGGGTCAGGTCGGCCACGGCGTCGGCGTCGGCGGGCGTCAAGGACACGCCCGCCGCCCGGAGTTCCGCGGCGGCCCGGTCGGTCCACGGGCGCGCGTCCAGTCGTACGAAGGTGTCGTGGGCGGCGGTCAGCTGGGGCCGGGCTTCCGCGGTGCGCCGGCGGCGGCGCAGCCACTCCGCGAAGTCCAGGCGGGCAAGGGCGAGTTCGAAGGGCCAGCGGGCTGCCGCCGGGTCCTCGGTCGCCGCGCGGAAGTGCGGTTCGGCGTCCTCGGGTTCGCTCAGCAGGGCCGAGGCGCGGTGCACGAGCGCGGCCAGCCGGGCGGAGCGCGGCCGTTCGAGGGCGCGCTGCACGGCGTCGAGCACGGCCCGGGCGTCGTCCGCCCGACCCGCGCGGACGGCCGCGGCGGCGAGGTCGGCGAGGTGGTAGAGGGAGGCGTGGTAGTGGACGGGGGCGGGGCGGGCCTCGTCGGTGAAGGTGGCGCGGAGCTGGCCGTACGCCGTCTCGTGGTCGCCCTCCGCCGTCGCCGCCAGGGCGAGCGCGTGGCGGTGACGCACGTACAGGCTGCGGGAGGTGCGCAGGTCCCGGCCGCGGACGGCGTCGGCCAGCTGGGCCCGTGCGCCGGCGTGGTCGCCGCGGGCTGCGCGCAGGGTGGCCCGGAGGATCGGTGAGCCGACGGCGACGTTGTCCGCGCCCGCCTCGGTCGCCATCCAGTAAGCCTCCTCGGCGGCGGCCTGCGCCGCGTCCCAGGACCCGCTCTCGAAGTGCGCCAGGGCCAGGGCCTGGGCGACGGTGCAGTTGGCACCGGCTGTGGCGGCGCTGCGCAGATGCTCCCGGGCGCGGCCGAGGAGACGTACGGCCTCCTCGGTCTCGTCCAGGATCCAGGCCGCGCCGCCGAGGGTGACGAGGCCGGGCAGGGTGCGCTCCGAGTCGTCCGGCAGGGTGTCGACGGCGGCGGTGAGGTGCTTCAGCAGCTGCGGCCGGTCGGTGAACGGGTAGGTCGCCGCCTGGGTCCAGACGCGGTCGGTGCCGTCCGGCTGTGGTGCGACGAGTCCGTCGATGCGCTGGATGTCGTGCCGGTGGCGGGGGTCGCCGGAGTTGTACGCGGGGGTCGCGGCCGTTGCCAGGGCGCTCAGGGCGAGGGCCGGTGCGGGCGCGGCCATCGATTCCGCGACGGGGATCAGGAAGGCCAGGGCGTCGTCGTGGCGCAGGGTGACGGCGAGGGACCAGCCCGCCCGCAGCGAGGCTTCGGCGAGGAGTTGAGGGTCGTCGGTCAGCGTGGTGACGCGGCCCGCGATCTCTCCGACCCACTGCGGGTGTCCCGCGTACATGGCGGCTTCGGCCGCGGCGAGCAGGCGACGGGCGCGTTCGTCCGGGTCGGGCGTGAGTTCCGCGGCGCGCTCCAGGGCGGTCGCCGCTGCGGCGTGTCCGCCCCGGTCGCGGAAGCGGCGGGCGCTCTCGGCGAGGGCGTCGGCGGTCTCCGCGTCGGGGCCGAGGGCGGCCGCTGCGAGGTGCCAGGCGCGCCGGTCGGGTTCGTGGGTGAGCGCGGCGGCGAGGGTGAGATGGGCCGCACGGCGTTCGGCGAAGGTGGCCGCCTGCTGAACGGCGGAGCGGACCAGCGGGTGCCGCAGCCGCACCTGGCCGCCCTCGACGCGGACCAGTCCCGCCTGCTCGGCCGGCACCCAGATCTCCGGGTCGCCGAGGCCCGGGACGTCGGAGAGCCGGGCGGTGCCCGCGGCCGCCGCCAGGAGCAGGGCTCGTCGCGTGGCGGCCGGCAGGGCGTGCAGGTCGGCGGCGAACAGGTTCTCCAGACGAGCGGTCAGCGGCAGAGCGTCGGCCGCGGCGAGGTCGCGGTCGGTCATGGGCGGTGCGTCGGCCGCGGCGAGGTCGCCGCCCGGATCGCGGGCGAAGGCGCGGGTGAGCTCGATGAGAGCGAGGGGGTTGCCTGCCGCCTGCGCGAGGACCCGGGCACGCGTCCGGCCCGTCGGGGGCTGCGGCTGCGCGTCCAGCAGCCGCCCGGCCGCGGCCCGGTCCAGCGGGCCGGCGCTCAGATGCGGGAAGTCGCGGTCGAAGCGCGCCGGTACCGCCGCCTCGCGGGCGGCGAGCAGCAGGGCAGCGGGTTCCCCGTCGAGGCGCCGGGCGGCGAAGCCGAGGACGTCCACCGAGCAGACGTCCAGCCACTGGGCGTCGTCGACCGTGATCAGCAACGGCTGCTGTGCCGCCGCGTCCAGCAGCAGCGCCAGCACCGCGGCCCTGATGGTCAGCGGGTCCGGCCCCGCCGCTCCGCCGGCCGGGTCCATGCCGAGCGCCTGGCGCAGGGCGTCGCGCTGGTGTGCGGGCAGCCGGTCCACGCCGCCGAGGACGGAACGCAGCAGCTGGTGCACCCCGGCGAAGCCGAGGTCCTGCTCGCCCTCGCAGCCCCGTACCCGCAGCACCCGGCGGCCGCGCTCGGCGGCCTGTGCGGCGGCCCGGTCGACGAGGGCGCTCTTGCCGGCTCCCGGCTCACCGGTCAGCACCAGCACACGGGGGCCGTCGCCGTCCGCCGCGCCGATCAGGCGGGCGATGCGTGTCAGTTCGCGCTCCCGGCCGATCAGTGCGGGTCCGTCCTCCTGCCCGGCCCCGAAGTCGTCGAAGCCGCTGATCCCGCCGAAGTCCATGAAGTCCCGTTCCCGCCCGCCACTGCTCACACCCCATCCTGCCAGGTCACCGGCACAGACCGGTCACATGACAGAAGCGCGGCCCACCGCCTCGCTGGCAGCCTGCGAGCACCGGGCAGAGCGCAGAGACGGGAGCGGCAGTGGGTTGGGAAGCGGACGTCGACCGGCTCCTGACGCGTGCCGACGAACCGCGGTCCCTGCTGGTGCTGGGGGAACCCGGCAGCGGCAAGACCCGGATGCTGCGGCTCGCCGCGCGGAGGGCTACGGCACAGGGGGCACGGGTGCTGGCGGCGCGTGCCTGTCCTTCGGAGGCGCGGGAGCCGTACGCCTGCCTGCACCAGCTCCTGCTGCCGGTCCGGGACGAGTGCGAGGCGTTGGCGGAGGACGAACGCCGGGAGTTGCAGGCCCTGTTCACCGCGTACGACGGCCCACCCCGGGAACGCGCTCTGGCCACCGCGGTCCTGGCGCTGCTGACGCACCTGGCGCGGTCGGGTCCCGTGCTGCTGACGGTCGACGATCTCCAGCACGGTGACCGCGACTCCGCGGCCGTGCTGGCCTTCGTCGCCCGACGCCTCACCGGCCAGGCCGTCACCGCGCTGTTCACGGCGTGCGGCGACACACCGCCTCCCGGTCTTCCCGCCGACATCGCCGTACGGTCCCTGCGCCCCCTGACCCCGCAGGCGGCGGCCCGGCTGCTCGACGCGCAGCCCGGGGCGCCCACCGGGCGGGCCAGGCTGGAGCTGCTCCGGCAGGCGGCGGGGAATCCGCTGGCGGTCATCGAGCTGAGCCGTGCCGCGGACCGGCCCGGGCGCATCCCGCGCGCGGTCGCCGAGTCCGTCGACGCGCTGCCGGAGGACACCCAGCGCGCCCTGCTGTACGCGGCCCTCGCCGAACCGCAGGAGGAACTCGCCATCCTGATGGCCGCGTTGGGCACCGACGACCTGCGGGTGTGGGCGCCGGCCGAGGCGGCCGGACTGGTCACCGTGACCGACGGCCGCGTCGTCTTCCGCCACGCGCTGACGCGCCTCGCAGCCGTGCACCGGCAGCCGGTGACGCTGCGCCAACGGGCCGGCCGCGATCTGGCCGCCCAGTCCGTCCACCGCGCCGGGTATCTGGCCGCGGCGGCCATCGGACCCGACGAGTCGGTGGCGGCGGCGCTGGAAGAGGCCGCCGGCCGGGCCGACCGTTTCACCGCGGCCCGCGCACTGGAGCGGGCCGCGCAGCTCAGCCCCCGCGCCTCCGACCGCGTCCGCCGGCTCGCCGCGGCCCTCACCGCCGCGAGCGATCTCGGTGACCCGGAGTGGGTGCGCGAGCTGTACGCGGCACTGGCTCAGGCCAGTCCCGGCGCGGCGCGGTCGGGTAGCGCGGTCTTCGCTCTGAGCAGGGCACTGTCGCTCCAGTCGTACCAGCGCGAGGCGTTCGACCTGGTGACGGGGCAGACGGATGACCCGGCGATGCGCTTGGCCCTCGCGACCGCCGTCGCCCGTCAGTCGGGGCTTCCGGAGCACTGGCGGGAGGTCGGGCGGCTGGGCAACGACGCCCTCGCACCCCTGAGCTCGCAGGTCTCGGCCGTACCGGCGTCGAGCCGAGCCGTCCAGCTGCTCGCGGCGGCCTCGCTGGCCCATCGCACCGACGAGTCCGACCTGTGCGCGGAGCAGTACCGTCAGGCGTGCGAACTGCTGCGCGCCCAGGGCGCCTTGGGCCCGCTGGCCTGGGCGCTGCCGGACCACGTGGACACCCTGCTGGGTCTCGGACGGTGGGCGGAGGCCGAGTCGCTGATCGAGGAGGGACTCGACCACGCCGCCGTCCATCGCTGGACCCGCGTCGAGAGGGACCTCCAGGCTCTGCGCACGACCTTGCGGGCACTGCGCGGCGACAGCGTCCCGGACACCACCCTCACCGGCCCCGACCGCCACTCCGTCAGCCTCCACGAGAACCGGGCCACCCATGCCCGGATGCTGCGGGCGCGCGGCCTGACCGCTCTGGCCCTCGGGGACGCGGAGGGCGCCTTCCGGCAGCTGCGGACGCTGTTCGCGGACGACGGCGAGCCCCTGGACCCCTTCCTCTCGCCGCGGTGCGTCGCCGAACTCGCCGTCGCCGCCCACCGCACGGGCCGGCAGCGGGAGGCGGCCCATGTCCTGGCCCGGGTCCGGCACCGGCAGGGTGACCGCCCGACGACCCGGATGACGCTGCTCATGCACCACGCGGCGGCCCTGGTCGACGAGGACACGGACCCCGAGCACCACTTCCAGCTGGCGGTGGTCAACTCCGAGGCGGCCCGCTGGCCGCTGGAACGGGCCCTGGCCCGGCTGGACCTCGCCCGGTGGCTGCGCCGCCGCAGGCGGCCTTTGGAGGCGCGCGCCCAGCTGACCGTCGTACTGGAGACGGCCGTCCGGCTCGGTGCCCGGCAGCTGGCCGAGTCGGCGCGTGGCGAGCTGCGCGCGAGCGGGGTGGCCGAGGCTCCCGCCGCGGAGCATCCACTGGCCGAACTGACCGCCCAGCAACGGCAGATCGTCCGGCTGGCCGCGAAGGGACTGTCGAACCGGGAGATCGGCGAACAGCTCTTCCTGTCGCCGCGTACAGTGGGCTCGCATCTCTACAACGTGTATCCCAAACTCGGTGTCAGCAGCCGCCATCAGCTGCGTGATCTCCTCGTGTGCGAGAAGTGACCGGGCGAGAGGCGGACAGCGCATGGAGCCGGACGGCCAGCACTCGTCCCCGCTGGTTCTGGAGCCCCTGGCGCAGCGCCTGCTCGACGCGTCCTCGGCGCCGCCGTTCCTCCACGAGCTGTCGCCGGCGGCCGGCCGTCAGGTCCTGAGGGAGTCCCAGGTCCAGCGGATCGAGGACTTCGCGGTGGACGCCGTGTTCCAGGTGGCGCCCGTCGGGCCGTCCGGGCTGGTGGGGTTCTGGCTGCTCAGACCCGCCGGATCCCGGGGGCCGCTGCCCGCCCTGCTCTACACCCACGGCGGCCGGTGGATGCTGGGCGACGCGCACACCCACGCACGGCTGATCAGCGACCTCGTGATCGGTGCGGGGGTGGCCGCCGTCGTCCCCGAGTACAGCCGCACCCCCGAGGCGCACTACCCGGTGGCCGTCGAGGAGTGCTACGCCCTGCTGGCCTGGCTGGCCCGCAACGCCGGCGAATGGGACCTGGACGCCGACCGGTTGGCGGTCGCGGGGGACTGCGCCGGCGCCACCCTGTCCATCGCGCTCACCCTGCTGGCGAAGTCCCGCGGCGGCCCGCACCTCAGCGCCCAGCTGCTCTACTACCCGATCACCGACGCCCGTTGCGCCAGCGCCTCCCAACGGCAGTTCGCCAAAGGGTACTTGCTCACCAGGCAGGCCCTGCGCACCTATTGGCGTCACTACAGCGACGATCCCCGGCGGCTGGCCGAGCCGACCGCGTCCCCGGCGCGCGCGAGCACCGCCCAACTGGCTGGGCTGCCACCGGCGCTGGTGATCACCGCCGAGGCGGACGTGACACGCGACGAGGCGGAGCAGTACGCGCGACGGCTGCGCCGGGCGGGCGTCGAGGTGACCGCGACCCGCTATCTGGGCACCGTCCACGACTTCGTCTCCCTCACCGGCCTGCGCGAGAGCCCCTCGACCCGGGCGGCCGTACGGCAGGGCGCCGCCTTCCTGCGGGAGCGGCTCGGCAACGCGAACCAGTCGACCGACTGATGCCTGGGACGCCCGGCCCCAGGCAGGCTGACGGGTATGTCAGCCTTCTACGATTCCTTCACGGAAGACGACTGCGCGGCGCAGGGGCGCGGCCAGGTGTTCTGCACCCGTTCGGTGCCGCCCCGCGAGAGCCTTGAGTTCTGGCACGACGCGGTGTTCGCCACGCTCGTGGGGATGGACATCCGCACCCAGGGCGGTACGTACGACGCCACGATGCGCACGGACCGCCTGGGCGACCTGCAAATCACGACGGTCGACTGCGACCCGGGAGAAGTGCACCGGAACGCAGACCGTGTGGCCCACGGGGACGGCACCCAGGTGTTCGTCGCCGTCCAGACCAGCGGCACCGCCCAGGTCGAGCAGGACGGCCGGTACACCGAGCTGCGGCCCGGTGACCTCGCTTTCTTCGAGACCGTACGCCCGTACCGCACGCGATTCCCGCAGCGGTTCCAGTTGAAGATCTTCGCCGTGCCCCGCGGCCTCCTCGGCCAGCCGGAAGCGGCCCTCGGACGGATCACGGCACGGGCCGTGCGCCCACGAGCCGGGCTCGCCGCGCTGCTGTCGCCGTTCCTGTCCCGCCTGGCGGACACCTCCGAGTCCTACTCGGGGCCGGTGGCCGACCGGATCGCCGAGAGCGCCGTCGGTCTGCTGGCCGCGGCCACCGCCCAGCAACTGGGCGAGGAACCGGCCGGGCTGCCCGGCGCCGAGCGGGTGCTGCTGCTGCGCGTGCAGCGGTTCGTCCGCTGGAACCTGGCGGACCCCGGCCTCACGCCCGCCGTCATCGCCCGGGCTCACGGCATCTCGGTGCGCTATCTGCACCGGCTGTTCGAGCAGGAGGGCACGACCCTCGGCCACTGGATCCGCCGCCTGCGGCTCCAGGAGTGCCGCAGGGAACTGACCGACACCGCCGGGCTGGGCGCGGTCGCCCGCCGCTGGGGATTCAGCGGCACCGCGCACTTCGCCCGGGCGTTCCGCCGCGAGTACGGCACCTCGCCCACCGCCTGGCTGCTCGCCGAGCGCGACCGCCGCTGCCTGGAGCCGTCTTGAGCGGGCCCGCGTGCGAGCAGCGGTCCTTCTCGCGCGCGTACGGCGACGTCGAACTGGTCACCCGTACCGACCCGGCTTCCTGGCGGGGCTCCCTGCGCCTGCTGCACCTGGGCATCCTCCAGATCGCGAGCGAGGAGACGGACGCCGTGGAGGTCGTACGGACCACGCGGGACACGGCCGCGGACGGCCGCACGCATCTGTTCGCCCGCCTCCAACTGCACGGCAGCGCCCTGGTGTTCCAGGACGGCCGCCGCGCACACCTGCGCCCGGGAAGCCTGGTCTTCTACGACGCCGGCCGGCCGTTCAGCGTCGTGCTGCCGGAGGCGCAGCGGGCGCGGGTCCTGATGGTCCCCCGCCCGCTGCTGAGGCTGAGCGAGGCGGAGCTCCGCCGGATCACCGCGCAGGTCGTCGGCGACCCGCCCGACAGCCCGGCCGCGTTGCTGCTGCCGCTGCTGGACGGGCTGGTGCGCGAGATCGACGCGGTCGCCCCGGCCGCCCGCGAGGAGCTCGCGCGTGCCGTCGCGGACCTCCTCGCGGCCTTGGCCGCCACCCGGTCGACCGGCACGGAGGCGGCCGGCGCGGGGCCGTCGGCGGGGACCGGGCAGGCCGCGATGCTGGACCGCATCAAGGCCACCATCGAGGCCCGCCTGGCAGAACCGGAGCTCTCCCCCGGCGTCCTCGCCGCGGAGCACGGCATCTCCCTGCGCTATCTGCACAAGCTCTTCCAGGAGCGGGGCACCACGGTCGGCGGCTGGATCCGCCGACGCCGCCTTGAGGCGTGCCGGGCCGAACTCGCCCGCCCCTTGGCGGCCGACCGCACCATCGCCGCCGTGGCCGCCCGCTGGGGTTTCGCCAGCCCCACCCACTTCAGCCACGCCTTCCGCAAGGCGTACGGGGTGTCTCCCGTGCAGTACCGATCCCAGCGGCACGGTGGCTGACGTACCTGCCGTGCACTGCCGGACCGGCACCGGTGCACTGGGGAGCAATCCGCCCCGGCCTCGCGGTTCTAGCGTCGTCATCGAGGCGCCCGCACAACGCATTCCGATTACTGAGGAGAACCCCATGTCCGACACCGTCGAGCCGGTCCAGCCGGTGCTGGAGCCGGCCGCCCAGGCCTTCGCCGACGCGACCGCCAACCCGCCGTACCTCTTCGATCTCGGTCCGGTGGAGGGCCGTAAGACGGTCGACGAGGTGCAGTCCGGGGACATCGCCAAGCCCGCCGTCGACGAGGAGTGGATCACCGTCTCCGGCGGACCCACCGGCAGCGTCCGCGCTCGCATCGTCAAGCCCCAAGGCGCCACCGGCGCCCTCCCGGTGATCGTGTACATCCATGGCGCGGGCTGGGTGTTCGGCAACGCCCACACCCATGACCGGCTGGTGCGCGAACTCGCCGTCGGCGCGAACGCCGCGGTCGTCTTCCCGGAGTACGACCTCTCGCCCGAGGCCCGCTACCCCGTCGCGATCGAGCAGAACTACGCCGTCGCCCGCTGGGTCGTGGAGCAGGGTTCCTCGAAGGGCCTGGACGCCAGCCGGATCGCGGTGGCCGGGGACTCGGTGGGCGGCAACATGGCCGCCGCGCTGACCCTGATGGCCAAGCAGCGCGGTGACGTTCCCCTGGTGCAGCAGGTGCTGTTCTACCCGGTCACCGACGCGAGCTTCGACACCGCCTCCTACCACCAGTTCGCGACCGGCTACTTCCTGCGCCGGGATGCCATGCAGTGGTTCTGGGACCAGTACACGACCGACGAGGCCGAGCGCGCCCAGATCACCGCCTCCCCGCTGCGGGCCGGCACCGAGCAGCTCACCGGCCTGCCCCCGGCCCTGGTCATCACCGGCGAGGCCGATGTGCTGCGCGACGAGGGCGAGGCCTACGCCAACAAGCTCCGCACCGCCGGCGTCCCCGTCACCGCCGTCCGCTACCAGGGCGTCATCCACGACTTCGTCATGCTCAACGCCCTGCGTGAGACCCACGCCGCCGAAGCCGCCATCAACCAGGCCGTCGCCACCCTGCGCACCGCGCTGCACGGCTGACCCGAGAAGGAGAACCACCCATGTCCACCACCCCCACCGTCGTCCTCGTGCACGGCGCCTTCGCGGACGCCGGCAGCTGGTCCGGCGTGATCGAGGAACTCCAGGCCCACGGCATCCCGGTGATCGCGCCGCCCAACCCGCTGCGCGGCCTCGCCTCGGACTCCGCCTACATCGCCTCCCTGGCGTCCCAGATCGACGGCCCGGTCGTCCTCGTCGGCCACTCCTACGGCGGAGCGATCATCACCGTCGCCGGTGTCACGGAGAACGTGGTCGGTCTGGTCTACGTGGCCGCCTACGTCCTCGAAGAGGGCGAGAGCCTGGGCGAGTTGCAGGGGCGCTTCCCGCTCTCCCCGCTCGTCAGCAACCTCAAGGAGTGGACGTACCCGATCCCGGGTGCCGACCCGGGTGTCGAGGTGACCATCGCCGAGGGCGCCTTCCCGTCGGTGTTCGCCGCCGACGTGCCCGCGGACCTCACCAAGGTGCTCGCCGCGGCCCAACGCCCGCTGGCCGCCTCGGCGTTCGAGGAGACCGCGCCCGTGGCCGCGTGGAAGACCAAGCCGTCCTGGGCGCTCGTCGCCGGCGCGGACGAGGCGATCAACCCCGAGGTCGAGCGCTTCGGCGCCAAGCGGGCCGGGGCCACGATCGTCGAACTGGAGGGCGCCTCGCACGCGGTGGCCGTCTCCCAGCCCGAGCAGGTCGCCGACCTGATCCGCGACGCCGTGCGCGCGACGAGCTGACAAGCCCTTGGCGGGTGGCGCGGCCGGACATCATCGCGATGTCCGGCCGCGCCGTCTCAGAGGTGACAGGTGCTCAGCGGTACTCAGCGCTTCAGCGTGAACGTGAAGTCGCCGGAGACCTTGCCGGTCAGCCGGACCGCCGAGACGAGCTTCCCGTCCTCGATCAGTCGCTCGGCCTCGGCCCGGGAGAGACCGCAGGCATCGGCGATCAGTCGCACCGGCCGGACCGGGATCCGTGCCGCGAAGCGGACCGACACGTCGATCACCTCGCACTCCAGGTGATCCGATCCGCCGGTGTCGAGACGCCAGGCTCCGTCCCAGTCGAGGGCGATGCGATTACGGCGCTGCACGACCGGGTCCTGGAGCAACTCGGCCGCCAGGGCCGGGTCGTTGGCGTGCATCCGGTCCAGCTGGTCGGGCCGGACGCAGTGGACGTTCATCCGCTCCCAGACGGTGAGCTTCGCCGTGTCGCCGCACCCGGCGCAGAGCACGAGGAGCCAGGCGTCGAGGCGCTTGTGGTGGGCGTTGACGCGGAATTTGCCGTTCGCCCGGAAGCGCGGGGACGCGCACGCAGGACAGCGGCGCAGGACGGTCGGCAGGCAAGTGGGCATGACGACCCAGGTGTTGAGCACAGAGATACACCGGTTTCAGTGAGAAGTCCGCAGCAAGAAGCAGCGCGGCGCACAGGTGCGACGCGCGACAGATCAGCTCTCGGGGGGTCTCACACGGTGTACAACGGCACGTCCTTTGTTGGGCGACTCGGTCCGGCAGCACCGTAGGGCCATTCGGTGACGCCGCTCCACTGATTTTCCGACGGCTCCGCCGAGGATCTGGTGGACTGACGGGGCGCCGGCGGGCAGCACTTCGGGTGCTTCGCCGGCTCGACGACCGGAAAATCCCCGGAAGCGCACCAGGAGGCGCCCGTCATGTCACTCGCCCGCGTCCACAACTTCGCCATCTCCCTCGACGGCTTCGGCACCGGCGAGGGTCTGAGCCTCGAGGAACCGTTCGGCCACGCGGGTGAACGGCTGCACGAGTGGATGTTCGCCACCCGGTGGTGGCAGGAGACGACCGGCGGCTCCGGCGGGAGCAGCGGCCTGGACGACGTGTTCGTGCGGCGCTTCGACCCCGGGATCGGCGCCGAGATCATGGGCGCCGGGAAGTTCGGTTACCCCGGGTGGCACAAGGACGCGGACTGGAAGGGCTGGTGGGGACCCAACCCGCCCTTCCACACACCGACGTTCGTCCTCACCCACCACCCGCGTCCGTCGATCGAGATGGAGGGCGGCACGACCTTCCACTTCCTCGACACCTCGCCCGCGAAGGCGCTGGAGGCCGCCCGGGAGGCCGCGGGCGGCCTGGACGTCCGCATCGGCGGGGGCGCCACCGTCATCCGTGACTTCCTCGCCGCCGGACTCATCGACCAGCTGCACGTGGTGGTCGTACCGATCCTGCTCGGCCGGGGCGTACGCCTGTGGGACGGGCTGGAGGAACTGGAGTCGGCCTACGCCATCGAGGCCGTCTCCTCTCCCAGCGGGGTCACGCATCTGACGCTGACGCGCAGGTGAACCCGCCGCGCGCCGGCCGGGCACTGACCCGTCAGCTGCCCAGCGCGTTCAGGACCACCGCCCTGGCCTCCTCCTGGACCTGGCGCAGGTGGTCGGCGCCCAGGAAGGACTCCCCGTAGATCTTGTAGACGTCCTCGGTGCCCGAAGGACGGGCCGCGAACCAGGCGTTGGCGGTGCCGACCTTGATGCCGCCGAGGGCGGCGCCGTTGCCGGGCGCCTCGGTGAGGACCGTGGTGACCGGCTCGCCGGCCAGGGTGTCGGCGGTGACCTGGCGCGGGGAGAGCTTGGCGAGCAGGGCCTTCTCCTCGCGGGAGGCCGGGGCGTCGACGCGGGCGTAGGCGGGGGCGCCGAAGCGGTCGGTGAGCTCGGTGTAGTGCCGGGAGGGGGTCTTGCCGGTGACGGCCGTGATCTCGGAGGCGAGCAGGGCCAGCAGGATGCCGTCCTTGTCGGTGGTCCACACCGAGCCGTCGCGGCGCAGGAAGGACGCGCCGGCCGACTCCTCGCCGCCGAAGCCGAGCGTGCCGTCGGAGAGACCGTCGACGAACCACTTGAAGCCGACCGGGACCTCGACCAGCGGGCGGCCGACGTCGGCCGCGACCCGGTCGATCATGCTCGACGACACCAGGGTCTTGCCGATCCCGGCGCCGGCGGGCCACTGCTGCCGGTGCGAGAACAGGTACGAGATCGCCACGGCCAGGTAGTGGTTGGGGTTCATCAGGCCCCCGTCCGGCGTGACGATGCCGTGCCGGTCGGCGTCGGCGTCGTTGCCGGTGGCGATGTCGAAGCGGTCCCGCTGCTCGATGAGGGAGGCCATGGCGTACGGGGAGGAACAGTCCATGCGGATCTTGCCGTCCCAGTCCAGGGTCATGAACCGCCAGGTGGGGTCGGTGAGCGGGTTCACCACGGTGAGGTCGAGGCCGTGCTGCTCGGCGATCCGCCCCCAGTAGGCGACCGAGGCCCCGCCGAGTGGGTCGGCACCGATACGGACCCCCGCGGACCGGATGGCGTCCAGATCCAGCACACTCGGCAGGTCGGCCACGTAGGCACCGAGGAAGTCGTGGCGTCCGGTGCCGGGGGCGGCGAGCGCGCGGGCGTACGGGATGCGCCGTACGTCCTTCAGGCCGCCCGTGATGATCTCGTTGGCACGGTCCTGGATCCACGAGGTCGCCTCGGAGCCGGCCGGGCCACCGCTCGGCGGGTTGTACTTGAAGCCGCCGTCGGCGGGCGGATTGTGCGAGGGGGTGACGACCACGCCGTCGGCGAGAGCGGAGGAGCGACCCCGGTTGTGGTTGAGGATCGCGAGCGAGACCGCCGGGGTGGGCGTGTAACCGTCCGCCTCGTCGATCAGGACGGTGACGTCGTTGGCGGCGAACACCTCCAGGGCCGTGATCCGGGCGGGCTCGGACAGGGCGTGGGTGTCGGCGCCGAGGAAGAGAGGGCCGTCGGTGCCCTGGGCAGACCGGTACTCGCAGATGGCCTGGCTGGTGGCGGCGATGTGGTCCTCGTTGAACGCCGTCGCGAGGGACGAGCCGCGGTGTCCCGAGGTGCCGAACGCCACGCGCTGCCCCGGCTCGGCCGGGTCCGGGTGGAGCGCGTAGTACGCCGTGACCAGCCGGGCCACGTCGATGAGGTCCTCGGGTCCGGCGACCTGTCCCGCTCGCGCGTCCTGCATTTCCCCGCACCTCCGCAAGAGTCGACCACTGCGTACGGCCCTCATTCTCCCCTGTACGGGCCCCGGGGGCGCGCACCGGGCGGCCGTTGTGACCCGTGTACGGCGGATGCGACGATGCAGGTCGGCGAGCGAAGGGGAGCATCGACGTGACACGCGAGGACCAACGGCCGCCTGCCGCAGTGCTGTTCGACGCACTCGGCGCCGACTACGAGAAGGCGTTCGCCCACGCGCCCACGCATCTGGCGGCCCTGGAGTGGCTGATCGAGCGGCTGCCGCCCGCTTCCCGTGTCCTGGACGTGGGCAGCGGCACGGGGCGGCCCACCGCGGCCGCGCTCGTCGCGGCGGGCCACTCGGTGCTGGGCGTGGACGTCTCCCCCGTCATGGTCGAACTGGCCCGCCGCCAGGTGCCCGAGGCCGAGTTCCGCCACGCCGACATCCGTGAACTCCCGCTGGAGCCGGAGGCGTTCGACGGGGTGTGCGTCTTCTTCTCGCTGCTGCAGATGAGCCGGGCCGAGCAGTCGGCTCTGCTGCGGCGGCTGACCGCGGCCCTGAGGCCGGGCGGGCATCTGGTGCTGGCCACCGTGGCGGTGGACGTGGAGGACGTCGAGGTCGTCTTCATGGGGCAGCCGGTCCGCGCGACGAGCTTCGCCGAGGAGGACGTCGTCGCGGCGGTGGCGGAGGCGGGCCTGACGGTGCTGGCCCGGCAGCACACCACGTTCACCCCGGACCACCCGGAGGGCGCTCCCGAGCCCCACCTTTTCCTGCACTGCCGCCGCGACACGGGCCGGCCCTGAGGCCCCGCTCTCCGGAGTACGTCCTCTGGTGCCGCGGTATTAGGTCCGCGGCCCCGTACCGCTCCGTCTGAAGATCGTCCGCGAGCCCGATGCAGCCGTCCCGGCGCGGGAGCGATCCTTTCGGTGTCACCCCGCCGAAGGAGCGCAGCATGTCGAACATCGCCTACCCGGAGCCCCGCTACCACGGAGACGAGGGCGAGGTGAACGCGGCCTTCCGCCCGGCCGACACCCCACCGGACATCTCCTCCCCCGCCGCCTCCACCCACTACCTCGCCACCCACGCCTCGACCGGCGGTGAATTCGGGCTCTATAAAGTGGAGTTGGGAGCGCGGGCGGCCGGCGCCAAGACGCATTTCCACAAGGCGATGTCGGAGTCCTTCTACATCCTCTCCGGCGAACTGGAGCTCTACAACGGCGAGAAGTGGGTCACCGGCCGCGAGGGCGACTTCCTGTACGTACCCGTCGGCGGTCTGCACGCCTTCAAGAACGTGACCGACGAGCCGATGTCCATGCTGCTGCTGTTCTCACCCGGCGCTCCCCGCGAGGAGTACTTCGAACAGGTCGCGGAGATGACCCGACGGAGCCGGGAGGAACTCAAGGATTTCCGCATCCGGCACGACAGCTACTTCGAGGAGGACTTCGACGCCGAGCGCTAGCGCTGGGGGCGGCGGCAGAGGGTGGTGGTGGCTGAGGCCGGGGCCCACGCGTGCCTGGACGATCGGCCCACTCGGGGCTGGCCGTCGTCGGCTGAGATTGGTACACAACCGAGCCGGATGCAGGAGCCTCACCAGATCTCGAAACGCCCGATTTGTTAAGAGATGCGAATATTGCCGTCCGGATCTGTGTCGACAGCCACAGCATGCGGGGTCCGCGGAGGCGCATACTGAGCCATGACAAAGTCTGCGTCACCATCGCGTCATTTGCCCACCAGCCCCTTCAAAGCCCCGGTCGCACCGGCTCCCAAGCACTTCGCCGAGGGCGATCAGGTCACGCACGACATGTACGGCCTCGGCCGGGTGATCGGCATAGAGGACGGGATCGCGGCGCTCGTGGATTTCGGCTCGACGCAGATGCGGATCTTGAGCCCGTACACCAAGATGACCAAGCTGTAGGACCCCTGTGCCCGTCACGGCACTCCAGGCCCCGTAAGGGACCTGCAACGAAAGGCAGACCTCTCATCGACTCCACGTCGCTGTTCTCCGCCCCGGAAGGGCAACCCTGCCGTTCCACCGCTGTATCGCCGCCTCCGACGATCAGCCCCTTCCAAGCCCCGGACTTCGGAGACGACGAGGTCTTCTGGTCAGAGGACGCGCAGGTGCCCGCCCCGGGCACGCGTACGACGCGATCCAAGGCCGCCTAGTGAGGCTTCGACAGCTGCTCACGAGCGGCTGATGGCCCATGCACGCACGTGAACACCCCTGAGCAACGACTTCGCATCTCGTGTCCCCGCCAGTGCCTCACCGGGCACACTGCCGAAGGGCCCCACCGATCGGGTAGGGCCCTTCGACGTTGGTCGTCCGTCGCAGTTTCCTCGGCAGTCACTTCCAGATGTGGAAGCCGGTATGCGGGCTCAGCAGGCCCGGGGCCGGGGAGACGAACCGGCACCGGCCGCCGTCTTCTCCTTCTCCGGTGCCTCGGCTCTGAGCTGCGACTCCTCCGCCACCCGCTCCGGCACGTCTGTCACTCTCGGTCGCCCTTGAACGACCTCGGGCGCCGTCACACGGCCCGGAGACGGCCCAGGAAACGATCACTCGGCAGACGACCGCCACTCATCCAGTCGGACCCTGACCTGATGGTTGTGGGCGTGCCAGAAGACCTCCCCCGCAACGGAGGCCCCGATGGCAGGTAGCTCCATCCCCAGCGGCATGGCACTGATCTCAGCCAGTGCCACGGCAGCGGGCACACCGTCTATGCGTATGAAGACGCCGAAGGGCTGGCGGCCGATGACCTCTCCAGTGATAAGGGTCCCGACCGGCAGAGCAGCGACGGTTGACTCCCAGCTGCCGAGAACCACATCTGCGGTTGGCAGGTCGGGGCCCGTGGGCCACGCGTACTCATCCGACATACCGACAAGGTACGACGGAAGGTCGCCGCAGGCCTTCCTGGCTGGGTCAGGGCTCCACTAGCTGATCGGGGCGCACATCGAACTCGGTCCGGTCGCCTTCTGTCGCTTCCGGTCGCCCACCCGTAGAGATCGTGACGACCTCGTTGCCGTCCGGGTCTTGGGTGCGACTCACGATCACGCAGTACATCGTCACGGCAACGGGGTACGCCGCTTCGGGGCTCAGCGCATCCCCGTCATCGAAGATCGGCACCTTGTCGAGGAAGATCCATTGTCGGCCATGGGCGTCGATCAGGCGCACCTCGACAAACCCAGGATAGGAACCGTCGTCATACTCATGCACCCAGCGAGTGGCTTCGCAGCGCAATAAGGTCATCCTGCCCCCCGTTGTTTGAGATTTGGCCTCATCTTTATCAGGTCAATCACCGTGACCGTCGATGTCGTCGACGTCGGTCGACCGCTCCTGGGTGATCGTGGGGCAGCTGGTCTACGAAGTGGGCTGGCCTTCCAGGAGCGTTTCCACCGTCAGGGTTCCTGCCAGTGTGCCCGTCAGCCATTCCGCGAGGTTCATGCCCTGGGGCCGACACTCGCCCTCATGGTTGCACCACATGGCGCCTGCAGGATCGCGGAAGTCGACCAGCGACCAGATGGTGCAGCCCCAGTCGTAGATCAGCACCAAGCCGGACGGGATGCGACCGGACGGATCCGGCCCGCCCTGGTACAACTCGGCGATGTCTGCAAAGTCGCCCAGCGCGGCCCCGCCGCTCACGCCCAGGATTCCTTCGTTCGGGCCGAATCCCCCGTTGGCGACCTCGACATACAAGCGCCGCAGGAGAAGGGGCAGCGGGAACCCGATGACCTCTTCCGCCGCGGCGACAGCCTCCGGTGTTGCCGGCGGTGGCAACTTCTTCGCCCGCGCCACGACCCGCAACGCCTCGACAACCTCATCATCAGTCACGGGCTCAGGCTCTCAGCGCGGAGTGGTCGGACATGCCAGATGCCTGGGGTAGCGGCCCCGGCTTCACTTGACACCCGCATGGTGGTCGAAGCGCCAAAAGGCCGGTGGAGGCGTCAGAGTACGCGCAGGACTCCGACGACCTTGCCGAGGATCTGGGCCTGGTCGCCGGGGATCGGCTCGTAGGCGGGGTTGCGGGGCATCAGCCACACCTGTCCCTCCTGGCGGCGCAGCACCTTGACGGTGGCCTCGTCCTCCAGGAGCGCGGCGACGATGTCGCCGTGGTCGGCGCTGTCCTGGCGGCGGACGGTCACGATGTCGCCGTCACAGATCGCCGCCTCGATCATCGAGTCGCCGGACACCGTCAACGCGAAGAGGTCTCCCTCGCCGACGACCTGCCGGGGCAGGGAGTAGACGTCCTCGACCATCTCCTCGGCGAGCAGCGGGGCACCGGCGGCGATCCGGCCGACGAGCGGTACCTCGACGGGTACGGCGCCGCGGTGTCCCAGGTCCGGCGCCCAGGAGGGCCGGACCTGGTAGGCGCGGGGGGTGTGGGGGTCGCGGTAGAGGACGCCCTTGCGTTCCAGCACCATCAGCTGGTGGGCGACCGAGGAGGTGCTGGCGAGTTCCACGGCCTGGCCGATCTCCCGCATCGACGGCGGGTAGCCCTGCCGCGCGACCGTCTCCGTGATGTAGCGCACGATGGCCGCCTGCCGGTTCGTCAGCTCACCTTCGGCGACCTTCGCGCCGGGGGGACGGCCCCGGCGGGCGGGTGCTGTGTTCTCCATCCGGGGCACCTCCATACAAGATCCTTACGGAATGTGACCATATCCCACGCTTCCCTTGATGGGAACACTGTTTCGATCGGGAGGGTGGGTTCAGGACGGGAAGACGGCGCTGACCAGGTCGACGTGGGCGCCTGTGCCGCCTTGCCGTTGATCGCGACATTTTGTTTCATCTGCGGCGGGACGGGCAGCTCACCCACGTCGAACTGGCCCGTCGGGTCGGTCTGGCTCCACCGCATGTACGGGGGTCCCTACTATTTCATCCGGGTCGCCGTCGCCGGTAACGCCGCGTATGACGCCCTCCTCTCCCAGAGGCTCAGCGCTCTGCCCTGCGGTCCTGCGCCTGGAGTCCCACCTGACCATGAAGAAGATCAAGGCGGAGAGCTGGGCCAGCGGTGGATCAACGTTGCATCGGCATCGGAGAGTTGACCGAGGTTCCGCGCGTCGCGGTCGTGGTCGACGTGGTGCGGGCCTTCACCGTCGCCGCCTGGGCCTTCGCGCGGTGCGGAGCGGATCGTCCTGGCCTCGTCGGAGGAGGAGGCCCTGGCGTTGAAGGAGAGCCGCCCGGGCTGGCCGGCGCTCAAGGACGGTCCACCGGCAGCGGGCTTCGACGCGGTGAACTCTCCGGGCCTGATCAAGTCGGCCGAACTTTCCGGACGCACGGTGGTGCAGAAGACGACCGCCGGCACCGTGGGCGCGCTGGCCGTCGCCGACGCGCCGCTGGTGCTGTGCGCGAGCTTCGTGGTGGCCGGGGCGACAGGGCGGTTGCTGCGGGCCGAGGGGCGTCGTCCGGTGACCTTCGTCGTCACCGGTGAGGAGGGCAGGGCCGACGAAGATCTTGCCTGCGCCGAGTACATCGGCCGACTCATCGACGGGGACGCTGTCGAAGCAGCCCCGTTCCTCCGCAGGCCGCGGGCTTCCCGGGCCGCGGCCGATCTCGCCGACGGAGTGCGGCTCGGGTACCGGGGAGTTCATCGGGACGACGTTGAACTCTGCCTGGAAGTCGACCAGTTCTCCTTCGCCATGGTGGCACGACTGGAGAAGTCCCTTTGGTGCTACGGCCCGCCGGGGAGCGCGACGGCTGGTGACTGGCCGTGGCCTTTCGGAGTGGATGTCAATCAGTGGGCTGACTCCCGCGTGGCCTCAGCGCCTCGATCTCGGTCTTGAGGCGTTCCGCCTCGGGGCTGAGGTCGTCGGCCGCCGTGAGGATCCGGTGCGCGTCCGCGATGAGGGCGTTGTCACAGATGCCTCGGTCCAAACGGGCTGCGGCGTGAAGCTGACGCAAGTAGTCGTCCGCTGTGTCCAGTCCGGCGGCGAGCCCGGACGGAGCGTCGTAAGCGATCGGGCCGAGGAAGGCGACCGAACCGGCCGGGACGGGCGTCCTTGCGGGGCCTTCCGTCAGGGTGATGTCCAGGAGGTAGAGGCGCGGGCTCAAGGAAGGGGCGTCGCCGATCGTGAACAGGACGCGTTCCACCTCGCCCGCCGCGAGGTCGTAGTCCCCGTCGACCGTCACGGTCGCCGGGAGTTCCCGATCCGATCGCGGGGACAGGTCGATGTCGTAGTCGGCGGTGATCTCCGTGGTGCCGCCGGTCTTGGGCAGGCAGGGCGGTGCGGCATCCGGCGGATCCAGGTTCCGCACCTCGCGCAGGATGAACCGGAACTCGCCGATCGCCGCCTTCAGCTCGGCCGGGTTGCGGAGGGTGAGGGTGAGTCTCGTCGCGAGGACGGTGCCGGCGAGCGCTCGCGCGCCGTTGCGGAACTTCGCCGGGATCTTCTGGGGCGCCGGGAACTCCCGGGCGACGACCTCGACCCGGGCCGACTTCGACGGCGCCGCCGGGCTTGCGGCAGACGACTGCGGGGCGCCGCTCGCCGGGGCTTCCTCACCGGGCGCGAACGGGTTGGGCAGCCAGCCAAAGAACACCGTGACGAACGCCAGTACGGACGCCATCGCCAGCGCCGTCAGACTGGTGCGCCAGCCGTCGCCCGCAGTCCGGGTGCCATCGCCCGCGTTCCGGGAGCCGTCGCCGCTGCCCCGAGAGCCGTCGTCTCCGTTCCGAGAGCCGTAGCCTCCGATGCGGGAGTCGTCGCCCGCGTTCCGGGAGTCGTCTCCCCCGTTCCCGGCGCCACCGCCCCCAGAGCCATCCGACCCGCTCCCCCGCCCGTCCTCGCTCATCCCGGCCACTCCCCCGTAAGGCACGTCCAAGGCCAGCCACGAGGGCCGGTCCGCGCTACCGCGCCGCCTTTCCATCGTGCCGTGCGGACCGCCCTGCCGACACCCGACCGTGCAAAGGACTGCGGTCCGGCGATCTTTGCGGGGACAATGGCAGGGACCACCCCACCCCTGGGACCTCGCGACTCGCCCGGAGCGTCATGAATACGGCCTCATCGACGAACCGAACGGAGCCGAACGGCTTCGACAGACGGGCGCGGGCGCTGGCCCGCCTCTCCCTGGTGTGTCTCGCGGGTGCCGTCGCGGCCGTGGCGGCCGGTGCCAGCAGCCAGCTGCTGATCCTGCTGGCGGGCCTGGGCGGGCTGGGGCTGGCCGGGGCGGGTCTGTGGTGGGCGCTGGCGCATCGCGGGCTGGCGCGGCTGTGCGGCGCACTGTTGGCCGTGTCCGCGCCGGTGGGTGTCCTGGTGCTGTATGCCGTCTCGGGTCTGTGGTTGTTCGCGGTCGCGGCGCTGGGAGGGTGGGCCGCGGCGTTGGCCTGCGCCCGGAGCGCGCTGCGCCGGCGCCGCAGACCGCACGGGATGCGTTCGCGTTCCGTACGGCCGCCCGAGCGGCCCGTGCTGATCATGAATCCGCGGTCGGGAGGCGGGAAGGTCGACCGGCACTCGCTGGTGGAGCGGGCCGAGGCGCTCGGCGCCCGGGTGATCCTGCTCGACCTCGACGCCCGGCCCGATCCGGCGGAGATCGCCCGGCAGGCCGTCGCCGAGGGCGCGGATCTGCTCGGCGTAGCCGGCGGCGACGGCACTCAGGCCCTCGTCGCCCAGGTGGCCGCGGCGCACGACGTGCCGTTCATGGTGCTGTCCGCCGGGACCCGCAACCACTTCGCCATGGACCTGGGCCTGGACCGCGCCGACCCGGCGACGGGCCTGGAGGCCCTCACGGACGGCGTGGAGCTCCGCGTCGACCTCGGCGAGGTGGCCGGGCTGCCGTTCGTGAACACGGTCTCCTTCGGGGCGTACGCCGAGATCGTGCAGTCCCCCGACTACCGCGACGCCAAGGCCGTCACCGCGCTCGACCAGCTTCCGGACCTGCTCGCCGGCGAGGGCGCCGCGAAGCTTCAGGCCCAGGCCGACGGCGACCGGCTGCCGGTGCCGCAGGCGCTCCTGGTGAGCAACAACCCGTACGTCCTCGCCGACCCGCTCGGCGCGGGGCGCCGGGCCCGGCTCGACACCGGCCGGCTGGGGGTGGTCGCCATACGGATCGAGGGTGCGGCCCAGGCCGCCGAGCTGGCGTTCCGCGGGGAACGGGCCAGTGGCATCACCTCGCTCACCGCACGTCGGGTGACCGTCGAGTCCGACGCGGACCTGATCGCGGTGGCCGTGGACGGCGAGGCGCTCACGCTGCCGCCGCCGGTGGTCGTCACCGTACGGCCCGGGGCGCTGCGGGTCCGGGTGCCCCGGCATCGGCCCGGTGCGCCCTACACGGCTCCGTCCGTGGACTGGCGGCGCATCGTCCGCCTCGCTCTCGACCGTCCCTCCCCCACCACCAGCACACCGCAGGAGCACAGCGATGCCTGACCGCCCGCAGCGTGACCAGAGCGCCTCCCGAGCGCTGTTGCGCGATCTCGCCGCCCTCGACCAAGCGCTGTACGAGGCCGTGACGGTCACCCACACACCGACCCTGGACCACGCCTTGCGCCGGCTGTCCGCGGCGGCGGACCACTCCAAGATCTCGTTCGCGGTCGCCGGTCTCCTCGCCCTGTGCCCCGGACGGCCTCGCCGCGCGGCGGTCCTGGGTGTCGCGGCCATCGGTGTCGCCTCGACGACCGCGAACCTGCTGGGCAAGCGACTGGTGCGCCGGCCCCGCCCGCACCGCGCAGAGGACTCGCCCTTCCCCGACCGACATGTGTCCATGCCGAAGTCGGCGTCGTTCCCTTCGGGCCACACCGCGTCTGCCGTCGCCTTCGCCGCTGCCGTGGGCCCGGTCCTCCCCGTCGCCACGCTTCCGCTCGGGCTGCTCGCCTGCGCGGTGGGCTACTCCCGCATCCACACCGGCGTGCACTACCCGGGCGACGTCATCGCGGGCGCCGTGCTGGGCACCGGCGCGGCGGCCGCCGTCCTCGCCGCCGGCAACTGGGACGGCCCCCTCCGCACGCGTTGCCGCTGATGCCTGCCGGGTCAGCGCGGCGGCCCAGGGGTCCGCTTCGGCGGTACGGCCACACCGCGCGTCGCCGCGGCCCTCAGGAGGCCGCGGAAGGTGGGGCATTCCATGTGGCTCGGGGCGGGGCAGGCGGCGGCGTGCCTCAAGGAGTCGCGCAGGACGGCCAGTTCCCGCATCCGCGCCTCCAGTTCCACCGCCTTGGCCACGAGCTTCTCCCGGTCGAGGTCGGGCCGCCCGTCCGGCGCGAACATGTGTCCGATCTCGTCGAGCGAGAACCCCGCGGTGCGCCCCAGCGCGATCAGCGCCAGGCGATCGAGCACGCCGGGGTCGTACTGCCGGCGCAGACCGTGCCTGCCGGAGGAGGTGATCAGCCCCTTCTCCTCGTAGTACCGCAGGGTGGAGGCGGGGACGCCCGCGCGTCGCGCCACCTCGCCGATGTCCAGGACCGTCATTTTCTTGACCTCAAGTCGACTTGAAGTAGCACGCTGTCATTCGAGCCCGCCGACGGCAAGAACCCGTCGACACCACACGAGCAATGGCACGCAAGCACAGGAGACGCTCATGGAGTTCAAGCAGTCGCCCGAGGACGACCAGGCGGCCCGCTGGGGCCGCGCCGGCCATGTCTGGGTCGAGAAGCAGGAGTTGCTGGACGCCCTGCTCAGGCCCCTGGAGGAGGTGCTCGTCGAGGGGCTGCCCACCGGCACTGGGGACCGGGTCCTCGATGTCGGCTGCGGCACCGGCAGCACCACGGTCGCCGTCGCCCGGCGGCTCGGCCCGGAAGGGCACTGCGTCGGCGTCGACCTCTCCGAGCCGATGATCGCCGCTGCCCGGGACCGCGCGGAACGGGCGGGCGTGGCGGCGTCGTTCGTGGTGGCCGACGCGGCGGACCATCCGTTCGAGCCCGCGAGCTTCGACACCGTCGTCTCACGCCTCGGCGTGATGTTCTTCGACGACCCGGTCCACGCCTTCACCCGGATCCGGCGTGCGGCCAAGGACGGTGCCCCGCTGCGGTTCGTCGCCTGGCGCGGCGCCGCCGAGAACCCGTTCATGACGACCGCCGAACAGGCCGCCGCGCCGCTGCTTCCGCAGCTTCCGCCCCGACGCCCGGACGGGCCGGGCCAGTTCGCCTTCGCGGACCCGGACACCGTCCGCGGCATCCTGGCGAAGAGCGGGTGGGGAGAGGTCGTCATCCGGCCGGTCGAGCTGCCGTGCGTCCTGCCGACGAGCGAGTTGGTGGGCTACTTCACCAAGCTCGGCCCGCTCGGGATGGTCCTGCCCGACGTGGACGAGGAGACCCGGCAGCGTGTCGTCGAGACGGTCCGCGCCGCGTTCGAGCCGTTCGTGCAGGGCCCCGAGGTCCGTTTCACGGCGGCCTGTTGGCTGGTGGAGGCCCGGGCTGCGGCATAGCCGGGCTTGCGTGGCACGGCAACGTACGGCGATGTGACCGCGCTCGGCGGCCCGGTCGAGCCGACCGATGTCGTGGAGGTGGGCGCGGCCGATGTGCCCGAGATGCTCGACCTCCTCACGCGGACCGAACCGGGTCCGTTCTGGCCGCGCACCCACGCACCAGGTACGTATCTCGGCGTCCGCGACGGCGGCGGCTGGTGGCCGTGGCGGGCGAACGGCTCGGGCCGCCGGGCTGGACCGAGATCAGCGCGGGGTGCACCGCGCCCGGCGCACGTGGGCGCGGTCACTCCCGGCGTCCGATCGGGGCGCTCGCCGCTCTCATCACCGCGCGCGGTGAGCGCCCTTTCCTGCACGTGGCCGAGAGCAACACCGGTGCGCGCCCGCTCCAGGAAGGGCTCGGCTTCGAGAGCCGGAAGCCGGTGACGTTCCGCGGGTTCCGTACGCCGTGACGTGGCCCCAGGGGGCGTCACCTGCTGTCGCTGTTCCCGGTCCGGTCCGCCACGGCCGCCCGGCCCGCCTCCAGCCGGGCCGCGGGGATGCGGAACGGCGAGCAGGAGACGTAGTCCAGGCCGACCCGATGGAAGAAGTGGATCGAGTCCGGGTCGCCGCCGTGCTCGCCGCACACGCCCGTCTCCAGACGGGGGTTGGCGGTGCGGCCGGACTGCGCGGCCAGCTCGACCAGGCGGCCGACGCCCTCCTGGTCGATCGTCTCGAACGGCGATGTCGGGAAGACACCCTTGTTCAGGTAGAGCGGGAAGAACGAGGCCTCGGCGTCGTCACGGGACAGGCCCCAGGTGGTCTGGGTGAGGTCGTTGGTCCCGAAGGAGAAGAAGTCGGCGGCCTCGGCGATGCGTCCGGCGGTGAGGGCGGCGCGCGGCAGTTCGATCATCGTGCCGATGGGCAGGTCGAGCGGGGTGCCGGTCTCCGCCGCGACCTCGGCGAGGACCCGCTCCGTCTCCGTGCGGGCCAGACGGAGTTCCTCGACTGTGGCGACGAGCGGGATCATGATCTCGGCACGCGGGTCGCCGCCCTCGCGCAGCCGCCGGATCACGGCCTCCGCCACGGCCCGCACCTGCATCGCCATCAGACCCGGCACGGCAAGGCCGAGGCGGACACCCCGCAGCCCCAGCATGGGGTTCTGCTCGTGCATGCGCTCGACGGCGTGCAGCAGGGCCCGGTCGTGCGGGTCGGGGTGCGCGCGGGAGGCGAGGCGGACGGCGAGTTCGGTGCGGTCGGGCAGGAACTCGTGCAGCGGCGGGTCGAGCAGCCGGATGGTCACGGGCAGGCCGTCCATCGCGTCGAGGATGCCGGTGAAGTCGGCGCGCTGGAGCGGCAGGAGCGCGGCGAGAGCCTGCTCCCTCGCCGCGTCGTCGCGGGCCAGGATCATCGCCTCGACCAGGCTGCGGCGTTCGCCGAGGAACATGTGCTCGGTACGGCACAGGCCGATGCCCTGGGCGCCGAGAGCGCGGGCCCGGGCGGCGTCCCGCGGGGTGTCGGCGTTGGCCCGTACTTGGAGAGTGCGTACGGAGTCGGCGTGCGCGAGGGCGCCCAGCACGGCCCGCGTCAGGGCCCCGCTGCCGGTGCCGTTCTCCAGAGCGCGGCCGACCTCGGACGTGGTGAGCGGCAGCGCGCCCTGGTGGACGGTGCCCGCGGTGCCGTCGACGGAGACGATGTCTCCCTCGTGTACGACGAGACCCTCGACGGTGCTGAGCCGGCGGGCGACCGGGTCGACGGCCAGTCCGTCCGCGCCGCACACGCAGACCTTGCCCATGCCGCGGGCCACGACGGCCGCGTGGCTGGTCTTGCCGCCCCGGCTGGTCAGGACCGCCTCGGCGGCGATCATGCCGGGCAGGTCGTCGGGGGTGGTCTCGCGGCGGACCAGGACCGTCTTCTCGCCGGCGGCGGCCCGTCGTACGGCCTCGGCGGAGTCGAAGACCACGGCGCCGACCGCCGCACCCGGTGAGGCGGGCACGCCGTGGGCGATGGGCACGTCGGCCGCGGTGGTGGCGAAGCGGGGGAACATCAGCCGGGTCAGTTCGGTGCCGTCGACGCGCATCAGGGCCTCGTCGGCGCTGATGGTGCCGTCCACGCGCAGGTCGTGGGCGATGCGGAAGGCGGCCTCGGCGGTGCGCTTGCCGACGCGGGTCTGCAGGATCCACAGCTTGCCGCGTTCGACGGTGAACTCGACGTCGCACAGGTCGCGGTAGTGGTCCTCCAACGTGCGCAGGTGGTCGCGGAGTTCGACGTAGGCGCGCGGGTCGATCGACTTCAGCGCGCTGAGCGGCAGGGCGTCGCGGACGCCGGCGACGACGTCCTCGCCCTGGGCGTCGGGGAGGTAGTCGCCGTAGATGCCGCTGCGGCCGGTGGCCGGGTCGCGGGTGAAGGTGACGCCGGTGCCGGAGTCGGCGCCGAGGTTGCCGAAGACCATCGCCTGGACGTTCACGGCGGTGCCGAGGTCCTCGGGGATGTGTTCGCGGCGGCGGTAGACGCGGGCGCGTGCGCCGTTCCAGGAGTCGAAGACCGCGCGGATGGCGCGGGCAAGCTGGTCGGCGGGGTCCTGCGGGAAGTCCTCGCCGGTCTCGCGGCGGATGATGTCCTTGAACTCCTCGGTGATCGCGGCGAGTTCGCCGGTGTCGAGGTCGTGGTCGTCCGTCGTCCCGCGCCGGGCCTTGTGGGCGGCGATGGCATGCTCGAACAGCTCGCCGTCCACGCCCATCACGGTGTGACCGAACATCTGGATGAGCCTGCGGTAGGAGTCCCAGGCGAACCTCTCCTGCCCCGAGGCCTTGGCGAGCCCGGTGACGGACCGGTCGTTGAGGCCGATGTCCAGAATGGTCTCCATCATGCCGGGCATGGAGAAGCGGGCGCCCGAGCGGACGGACACCAGCAGGGGGTCGTCGGGGGCGCCGAGGGTCCGGCCCATCGCGCGCTCCAGGGCGGCGAGGGCGGTGGCGGCCTCGACGGCGAGCTCGGGCGGCTCCTCACCGGTGGCCAGGTAGACCTTGCAGGCCTCGGTGGTCACGGTGAACCCGGGCGGGACGGGCAGCCCGAGCCGGGTCATCTCGGCGAGCCCGGCTCCCTTGCCGCCGAGCAGGCCGGCCAGGTCGCGGCTGCCCTCGGCGAATGCGTAGACGTACTTGACCGGCGCGTTCATCATGGCCTCTCAGGCGTGCGGTACGACGGCCACGGGGCAGCCGACGTGGTGGATGGCGGCGTGAGTGACGGGACCGGTGCGCCGGCCCGCCGGGCGGTCGGTGACGCGGCGGCCCACGACGAGCAGGCTCGCGCCGGACGCGGCGCGGACCAGCACGGACTGGGCGCGGCCCTCGGTGACGGTCTCGGCGACCTCGACCTCGGGGTACTTCTCGCGCCACATGTGCAGGACGGCGGTCATGAAGCCGAGCCATTCGTCGGCGGCGCGCTGCGGCTCCTGCACCAGGCCGATGTCCCCGGGGCCGAGCGCGATCGCGGAGGGCTGCTGCCAGGCGTGCACGACGCGCAGCCGGGCGTGACGCAGCCGGGCGGCCTCGAAGGCGAACTCGATCACCTCGTCGCAGGGGTCGTTGAGGTCGAGGGCGAGGACGACGTCCCGGTAGGGCGTGCGGATGGAGTCGTGGCCGTCGGCGGCCGGGAGGTGCTCGTCCGTCGCCGTCTCCTCCGCGCGGACCAGCACGACGGGCCGGGCGGCCCTGGCCACCACGCCGAGGGCGACGGAGCCGACCACGAACCCGGTGAAGCCGCTGAGGCCGCGCGAGCCCAGCACCAGCAGGTCGGCCGCGTCGGCCGCGTGCAGCAGGGCGGCGGTCGCGGGTCCCTCGACCTGCTCCTCCTCGACACGGACGCCGGGGCAAGTGCGCTGGACGCGCTCCTCGGCCTGGCGCAGACAGCGCCGGGCGAGGTGCCGTTGCGCGGCGGTGGCGGGCTCGCCTTCCTGGCGCGGGTGCCAGCTCCAGGCGTGCAGAAGTTTCAGCTGGCGGTTGCGCCGCGTCGCCTCCCGGGCGGCCCATTCGGCAGCGGCGAGGCTCTCGGCGGATCCGTCGACTGCGGCGATGACGGGCAGAAGCATGACGCGCACCTCCGTGGGGTCGTCCGCTGCTCCACTCCAGCGTCGTCCCGCCGGCTACCGGCAGGTATGGGTCCCAGGGGCCCGTTCCGGGTCCGTTCGGCCCCCTGTGCGGGAGGTGGGCGCGCGGCGAGGGTGGAGGCCGCGGCTCCGAAAGGCGGCACACCATGGGCCGAATGATCATCACCGGCGTCGACCGGTCCGCCCGCAGCAGGGCGGCGGCCGACTGGGCGGCGCGCGAGGCGCTGCTGCGCGGCCTGCCCCTGCACGTGGTGCACGTGACGGCATCGGACGAGTGGCCGCACCGCCCGGAGGCGGTGGCGGACCGGGTGCTCGCCGAACTCGTCCGGCGGCACCCGGAGTTGACGGGGAGCGGCAGCACGCTCTCCGGGGCGCCCGCGGACGTGTTGCGCACCCTCGCGGAGGATGCCGAGCTGCTGGTGCTCGGCCTGCGCGGCGAAGGCGGGCACGCCGGAGTCGCCGTCGGGTCGACGGCCGCGGCGCTGGCCGTGTCCTGTCCCGGGCCGCTCGTCCTGGTGCCCGGCGCCTACGCCGACGAGCAGCTGCCGGGCCGGGCCGACGGGGTGACCGTGGGAATCGATGCCCGCGACCCGATGGGCCCGGCGGTCGACCTGGCCTTCGAGGCGGCCCGGCTGCGGGGTGCGCGACTGCATGCCGTGCATGCCTGGACGTTCCCCCCGCAGGTGGCGCGCTCGCCGTTCCCGGTGCTGGAGGAGGACCGGGCGACCTGGGAGGACCAGGAGGTGCAGATGCTGACGGACGCGCTGCGGCCGTGGCGCGTCCGGTATCCGCGGGTGGACGTCCTGGAGGACGTGGTGCTGTTCAGGCCGGCCGAGGCGCTCGCCCACACGGCCCGCAACTCGGGCCTGGTGGTCGCCGGACGCCGCTCGGGCGACACGGCGCTCGCCCTGCTGGAACACGCGCGCTGTCCGGTGGCCGTGGTGCCCGCGTGAGCCACGGTCGCCGCCGCCGACGCACCCGGGTGAGCTCCGTTACCGCCCCACCCGCCCGAGACCCGGTCGGCCCTCGCGGTCGGGCCCTTCGGCCCCTGGGAGCCGGGGCGGGCCGCATCGCACTGTGAGAGGCATGCAGAGGCCTGGTCGCATCGCCGTCATCGGCGTCGGGAACGAGTTCCGGCGCGACGACGGTGTGGGCTGGGCCGTGCTGGCCCGGCTGCGTGAGCGGCCCCTGCCGTCGGAGGCCCACCTCGCCACCTGCGACGGCGACCCCGGCCGGCTGATCGGCCTGTGGGAGGGCGCCCGGCTCGCCGTCGTCGTCGACGCCGCCCATGCCCACCCCGGCACTCCGGGCCGCGTCCATCGCCTGGAACTCGACGCCGGGCTCCTCGACCGGCCGCCCACGACCAGCTCGCACGGCCTCGGCCTCGGGGAGGCCGTCGAACTGGCCCGCGTCCTCGGCCTGTTGCCGGAGCATCTGGTCGTCTACGCCGTGGAAGGCGCCGACAGCACGCTGGGCACCGGCCTCTCCCCCGCCGTCGCGGACGCCGTCGACCCCCTCGTCGAAGCCGTCGAGGGCGAGATCGCACGGAGCGCGGCGGCAGCGGCGAGGGGGCCGGCATGACCGTGCACCGCTTCCGCGTGGACGGGATCGTGCAGGGCGTCGGCTTCCGTCCCTTCGTCTACCGCACCGCGGCGGATCTCGGCCTCGACGGCTGGGTGGCCAACGTCAACGGTCATGTGGAGGGCGAGGTCGCCGGGCCGCCGCATGCCGTCGAGGAGTTCGCGGCGCGGCTGCGCACCGACGCCCCGGCCCTCGCCCGGGTGCGGCGCGTCCGGCTGACCGGCGATCCCGGCAGGCTGTCGTACCGGGAGGGTTTCCGGGTGCGGCGCAGCGCGCCCCGGCCCACGGACACGACACCCCGCGAGATCCCGCCGGACGCGGCGATCTGCGCCGCATGCCTGGCCGAGCTGCGCGACCCGCGCGACCGGCGCCACCGCTACCCGTTCATCAACTGCACGGACTGCGGCCCGCGCGCCACGATCATCGAGGACCTGCCCTACGACCGGGTCCGCACGACCATGTGCCGCTTCCCGATGTGCCCGGCGTGCGCCGCGGAGTACGCCGACCCCGGCGACCGGCGCTTCCACGCCGAGCCCGTCGCCTGCCCGGCCTGCGGGCCCCGTCTCGCCTGGGACGGGTTGCGAGGCGAGCAGGCGCTGAGGGCGGCCGTGAAGACGCTCGACGAGGGCGGGATCGTCGCGGTCAAGGGGCTCGGCGGCTATCAACTGGTGTGCGACGCGGGCGACCCCGCCGCGGTGGCGGAACTGCGGCGGCGCAAACACCGTCCGGCGAAACCGTTCGCCGTGATGGTCGGCGACCTTGAGGCGGTGGCTCGGCTGGCCCGGTTCGGCGCCGGTGAGCGCGCCGCCCTGACCTCACCCGAGCGGCCCGTGGTGCTGCTCGCCCGGCGCCGCCTGCGCGGGGCGGTGGCGCCGCTCGCCCGCGAGGTGCACCCCGGGCTGCACCGGATCGGCCTGTTCCTGCCGACGACCGGCCTGCACCACCTCCTCCTCGACGAACTCGCACGACCGTTGGTCGTCACCAGCGGCAACCTCACCGACGAGCCGATCGCCGTCGACGACACGGCGGCGGCCCGCACGCTGGCCCCGGTCGCGGACGGCTTCCTCACCCACGACCGACCGATCCGCTCCCGCTACGACGACTCCGTGGTGCAGTTCGCCGGCCGGACCCGGATCACCGTCCGCCGGGCGCGCGGGCTGGCCCCCGCTCCGCTGCGGCTCGCCGTACGGGACCCGGTCGCGGGCGTGGGCGCGCAGCTGAAGCACACGGTCACCCTGGCCGCCGACGGCCGCGCCCATCTCGGGCCGCACACCGGGGACCTGGCCGACCTGGCGACCTACGACGCGTTCGTGGCGTCGTACGACCAGCTCAAGCGGCTCACCGGCATCGAACCGCGCGTCCTGGCCCACGATCCGCACCCCGGCTACCTGTCCACGCAGTGGGCGGAGGCGCAGTCGTTGCGCCGCATGCCGGTGCAGCACCATCACGCGCACGTGGCGGCGTGCGCGGCCGAGCACGGGGTGCGGGGGCCGTTCCTCGGCGTCGCCTACGACGGTCTGGGGCTCGGTGACGACGGCACCCTGTGGGGCGGCGAGATCCTCGTCGCCGATCTGAGCGGCTACCGCCGCGTGGGCAGGTTCGCGACCGCGCCCCTGCCCGGCGGCGACGCGGCGGTACGCCATCCCTCCCGCACCGCGCTCGGCCGTCTTCTGGGCGGGGAGACGCTCGGCTTCCCGCGCCCCTACCCGTGGCTCACCCGGCCCTTCACGGACCGGCTCGACCCGGTCGAGGTCGCCGCCGTGCGCGCCATGGTCGCGCGGGACGTCAACTGCCCGCGGGCCTCCAGCGCGGGCCGGCTCTTCGACACGGTGGCCTCGCTGCTGGGACTGTGCGACCAGGTGAGTTACGAGGGCGAGGCCGCCGTACTGCTGGAGGCGGCGGCGGGCAGCATGCGCGCCGTGCCGCTGCCCCATCGCGTCGTACGGGAGCGGGGCCTGTGGGTGTACGACCCCGCGCCGACCCTGGCCGACCTGCTGCGCAGGCGGCTGGACGGGGAGCCGGTGGGGATGCTGGCCGCCGCCTTCCACTCGACGCTCGCGGCCGTCACCGGGGAGCTGGTGGCCCGGGCCGTGGCCGAGGGCGCGCCCCGCACGGTCTGCCTGGGCGGCGGCTGCTTCGTCAACCGGCGACTGCTCACCGAGGTCGGACGCCGGCTGCGCGCGCAGGGGCTGCGGGTGCTGGTCGGCGGTCAGGTCCCGGTCGGGGACGGTGGCATCAGCTACGGACAGGCGGCGGTCGCGGCCGCGCGGCTGGCCGGGGAGAGGTGAGCGCGCATGTGCCTGGGCATTCCGGGCCGGGTGGTCGAGGTCCACGACGACGAGGGCCTGCGCATGGCGACGGTCGACTTCGGCGGGATACGGCGAGAGGTGTGCCTGAGCTGCACGCCGGAGGCGGACGTCGGGTCGTACGTCATCGTCCATGTCGGCTTCGCGATCACCCTCGTCGACGAGACGGAGGCCCGGCGGACGCTCGACGTGCTGCGGGCGATGGCGGGGGCCGTGGAGGGCGAGCTGGGCGAGCCGCTGCCGTGAGCCGGCGGGACCCGGTCGGCCCGTCAAGGGGGCCGGTCAGCCCCTGTTGCCGAGGGTCCGGGCGGCCGGAATCTGACAGTGGACGAGCACGCCGGCCATCTGCCCGCTGGAGGATCGCATGAGCGTCACCGCAGCCCCTGCCCTGCTCGACCGGGACGGTCTGAACGCGCTGGTCTCGGCGCTGGTGGCGCAGGGCCGGACCGTGATCGGGCCGACCGTCCGCGACGGTGCGATCGTGCTCGCGGAGCTGGACTCGGCGGACGCGCTGCCCTTCGGCTGGGGTGTCGAACTGGACGCCGGGCGCTATCGGCTGGTGCGGCGCGAGGACGGGGCCGCCTTCGCGCACAGCGCGGGCCCGCAGTCCTGGAAGAACTTCCTGCACCCGGCACGGGAGCGGTTGTGGAGCGCCGAGCGGACGCCGGAGGGGGACGTCTCCTTCACCCCGCAGGAGCCCGCCGTCCCCTCGTACGCCTTCCTCGGCGTCCGGCCCTGCGACCTGCGGGCCATCGCGATCCAGGGCCGGGTGCTGACCGGCGGACGGCACGCGGACGGCGGTTACGCCGGGCGTCGCGAGCGGGCGCTGATCGTCGCCGTGGAGTGCACCGAGCCGGGCGCGGCCTGCTTCTGCGTCTCCACCGGTGGCGGGCCTGCCGTCGACCCCGGGTACGACCTTGCGCTCACCGAGGTGGACGGCCGGTTCCTGGTGCGGGTGGGCAGTGACGAGGGCGCCGCGCTGCTGGAGCAGGTCCCGCACCGGGGCGCCGGCCCGGACGTCGAGGAGAGCGCCCGTGCCGCCGTCGACTCGGCCCGCGAGCGGATGGGGCGTGCGCTGCCGCCGGTCGACCTGCGGGCCCTGATGGGCGCGAGCCTGACCGCCGAGCGCTGGGACGACGTCGCCGCCCGCTGTCTGACCTGCGGGAACTGCACGATGGTCTGCCCCACCTGCTTCTGCACCACCACGGAGGAGGTCACCGACCTCACCGGCGACCACACCGAGCGGTGGCAACGCTGGGACTCCTGCTTCGACCTGGACTTCTCGTATCTGCACGGCGGCCCGGTCCGTTCCTCGCCGCGCAGCCGCTACCGCCAGTGGCTCACCCACAAACTCGGCACCTGGCACGACCAGTTCGGCACGTCCGGGTGCGTCGGCTGCGGGCGCTGCATCGCCTGGTGCCCGGCCGGCATCGACATCACCGAGGAAGTGGCCGCCCTCGACACCGAGCGGGCGGCCCGGGGAACGGAGACGGACTGATGCCTCCCTCGATCGCGCTGCGCATGAACCACGCCCTGCCCGCCGAGCACCGCGACCGGCTGCTGCGGGTCGCCCGCGAGGCCCACTTCCCGCAGGGCACCCGCCTGTTCGAGGAGGGCGGCCACGCGAACCGCTTCTGGATCATCCGGGACGGCATCGCCGCCCTCGACCTGCATGTGCCGGGCCGCCGCGCCCCGGTCGTCGAGACGCTCGGCGTCGGCGACCTGGTCGGCTGGTCGTGGCTGTACGAGCCCTATGTGTGGCAGCTGGGCGCCGAGACCGTCACCCCGGTGCGGGCCTACGAGTTCGATGCCGTCGCCGTGCGGCTGATGTGCCTCGACGACCCCGGGTTCGGCCGCGCCGTGGAGCACTGGGTGGGCCGGGTGCTGGCCCACCGGCTCCAGGCGGCCCGCACCCGGCTCCTGGACCTGTACGGCCCCTACAGCGGTGGCGGTGCCCGATGACGGACGTGCCGGTGCCGTACCGCGTGGTCGCCCGCAGGGCGGAGACCGCGGACACGGTCACGCTGTGCCTGGAGCCGGTCGGCGCCGCGCTGGACGACTTCACGCCGGGGCAGTTCGCGATGGTGCACTGCTTCGGACGCGGCGAGATCCCCGTCTCGGTGAGCTCCGTGCAGGCCACCGGCGGGCTCGCGCACACGATCCGCTCGGTCGGCGCGGTGTCGGCGGGGCTGTGCGCGGCGCAGGCCGGTGACGTGCTGGGCGTGCGGGGGCCGTACGGCCTCGGCTGGGAGTTGGAGCGGGCTCGCGGGCGGGACGTGGTCGTGGTCGCGGGCGGCATCGGGCTGGCCCCGCTCCGGCCGCTGATCCTGCGGGCGCTGGCCGAACCGGCGACGTACGGGCGGGTCAACGTGCTGATCGGGGCGCGGACGCCCGCCGATCTGATGTCCCGCAAGGAGATCGAACGCTGGCCGACCTCGTACACCGGCGTCACCGTCGACCGGCCCGACCAGGAGTGGCGGGGGGACGTCGGGCTCGTCACCGCGCTGCTGGACCGGGCGGACTTCGAGCCCGCGCGTGCCTCGGCGTTCGTGTGCGGGCCCGAGCCGATGATCCGGGCCACGGCCCGTGACCTCGTCTTCCGAGGCGTGCCCGCGGAACGGATCAGGGTCTCCCTGGAGCGGAACATGCGCTGCGCGACCGGGCACTGCGGCCACTGCCAGCTCGGGCCGCTGCTGCTGTGCCAGACGGGGCCGGTCGTGGACTGGACCGCCGCCGAACCGCTGCTGTCGGTACGGGAGTTGTGATGAAGCCGACCCTCGCCGTGTTCAAACTGGCGTCCTGCGACGGCTGTCAGCTCACCCTGCTGGACTGCGAGGACGAACTCCTCACGCTGGCGGGCGAGGTGGAGATCTCGCACTTCCTGGAGGCGTCCAGCTCGGTCGCGGGCGGACCCTACGACCTGACCCTCGTCGAGGGCTCGGTGACCACGGCCGGGGACGCCGAACGCATCCGCGCGATCCGGGCGGCTTCCCGCCATCTGGTGACCATCGGGGCGTGCGCGACGGCCGGCGGCATCCAGGCCCTCAGGAACTTCGCGGACGTCGACGCCTACCGGCGCGTGGTGTACGCGCATCCCGAGTACATCGACACGCTCGCCACCTCCACCCCCGTCTCGGCCCATGTCGACGTCGACTTCGAGCTGCGCGGCTGCCCCATCGACAAGCGCCAACTCATCGAGGTCCTCACCGCCTTCCTCGCCGGACGCAAGCCGAACGTGCCGAACCACAGCGTCTGCTTCGAGTGCAAGCGGCGCGGCACGGTCTGCGTGACCGTCGCCCACGGCACCCCCTGCCTGGGACCGGTCACGCGCGCCGGGTGCGGGGCCCTGTGCCCCGCGTACCGGCGGGGCTGTTTCGGCTGCTTCGGTCCGTCCGGGTCGGTGAACCTGCCCGCGCTCGTCCCGGTGCTGCGCCGCGACGGCCTCGACGAGGGCGACGTCCAGCGGTTCCTGCACACCTTCAACGCCACCGCTTTCGACGAGGAGTTGTCGCCGTGACCCACCGTGGATCCCGTGTGCTGCACGTCGGCTCGCTGTCCCGGGTCGAGGGCGAGGGCGCGCTACGCCTGCGCGTGCACGACGGGACGGTCACCGAGGCACGGCTGGAGATCTACGAACCGCCGCGGTTCTTCGAGGCGTTCCTGTGCGGCCGCTCGTACACCGAACCGCCCGACATCACCGCCCGGGTGTGCGGGATCTGCCCGGTGGCCTACCAGATGAGCGCCTGCGCGGCGATCGAGGACGCCTGCGGGGTGATCGTCGATCCGGTGATCCGTGCGCTGCGGCGGCTGCTGTACTGCGGCGAGTGGATCGAGAGCCAGGCCCTGCACATCTATCTGCTGCATGCGCCGGACTTCCTGGGCCGGGCGAGCGCGATCGAACTGGCCCGCACGCACCGGGCCGAGGTCGAGCGGGGGCTGCGGCTGAAGAAGGCCGGCAACTCGCTGATGGAGCTGCTCGGCGGGCGGGCCGTACATCCCGTGAACGTCCGCCTCGGCGGCTTCCACCGGGTGCCGACGCGACAGGAACTGCGCCCGCTGCGCGAGGAGTTGAAGCAGGCGCTCGACGACGCCTGGGACACCGTGCACTGGGTGGCGGGCTTCGAGTTCCCGGACGCCACCGTCGAGGCCGACCTGCTGGCGCTGGCCGAGCCGGACACGTACGCCATCGAGGGCGGCACCCCGACCGTGCTGCGCACGGACGGGCTCCAAACCACCTTCCCGGTACGGGACTTCACCACGCACGTCACCGAGACCCATGTTCCGCACTCCACCGCACTGCACTCCCGGCTGGACGGGCGGCTCCATCTCACCGGTTCCCTGGCCCGGTTCGCGATCAGCGGGGCTCGCCTGTCACCGGTGGCACGGGAGGCGGCCGTGGCGGCGGGGCTGGGCGACCCCCGTGAGGGCGCGGTGTGCCGCAATCCGTTCCGGTCGATCCTGGTGCGGGCTGTGGAGACGCTGTACGCCGTCGACGAGGCCCTGCGGATCATCGGCTCGTACGAGCCTCCCGAGCACCCGTACGCGGAGGTCCCGCCCGTCGCGGGTGTCGGGCACGGCGCCACCGAGGCGCCGCGCGGGCTGCTCTACCACCGCTACGAACTCGGCGCCGACGGCCTGATCGCCGACGCGCGGATGGTGCCGCCGACCGCGCAGAACCAGGGCGCGATCGAGGACGACCTGCGCCGGATCGCCCAGTCCGCCCTCTCCGAACAGGGCGCGGACGACGATGAATTGACGCATCTGTGCGAGCGGGCGATCCGCAACCACGACCCGTGCATCTCGTGTTCGACCCATTTTCTCGACCTGACGGTCGTGAGGACCGCAGGAGACACTGCGGGAGGCTGCGATGTCCGAATCCCCTGAAACCCCTCAATCCCCGTACACCGTGAGCGATGTGATGACGCACACGGTCGTCGCCGTCGGACGCGACGCGTCCTTCAAGGAGATCGTCGGCCTGATCGACGAGTGGAAGGTCAGCGCGCTGCCGGTCCTGGAGGGCGAGGGGCGGGTCGTCGGTGTGGTCTCCGAGGCCGACCTTCTGGCCAAGGAGGGCGTCAAGGGCGGCGGTGAGCAGGCCTTCGACCGCGCCGAGCGGGCCAAGGCCGAGGGGCTGACCGCCGGTGAGTTGATGAGCGCGCCCGCGATCACCGTGCACGCGGACGCGTCGGTCGCCGAGGCGGCCCGCATCATGGCCCGACGGCATGTGAAGCGGCTGCCCGTGGTGGACGCGATCGGCCTCCTCCAGGGCGTGGTCAGCCGCAGCGACCTGCTGAAGGTGTTCCTGCGGCCCGACGAGGAGATCGCCGACGAGATCGTCCGCTCCGTGCTGACGAAACTGCCGGTGACCACTCCCCTGTCGGTGGCCGTCTCCGACGGCGTGGCCACGCTCACCGGTTCCGCGGCCGAGCGCACCTACCTGCCCATCGTGGCGCGGGCGGTGCAGGGGGTCGAAGGCGTCGTCGACGTCCGGCTGGAGCTCACCGGCCGATGAAGTACCTCGACGAGTACCGTGACCCGGTGCTCGCCCGGCGGCTGCTGGACGAGCTGCGGCGGACGGCCACGCGCCCCTGGCGGATCATGGAGGTGTGTGGCGGCCAGACCCACACCCTGGTCCGGCAGGGCATCGACGAGCTGCTGCCGGCCGGGATGCGGATGATCCACGGCCCCGGCTGCCCGGTCTGCGTCACCCCGCTGGAGACCCTGGACCGGGCCATGGCCGTCGCCGCCCGGCCCGGCGTGATCCTCACCAGCTTCGGCGACATGCTGCGGGTGCCGGGCACCGACACCGACCTGCTGTCGCTGCGGGCGCGCGGGGCGGACGTACGGGTCGTGTACGCCCCGATGGACGCCGTACGGCTGGCCGCCGAGCACCCGGAGCGTGAAGTCGTCTTCCTAGCCGTCGGGTTCGAGACGACGGCCCCCGCCAACGCGACGGCCGTGCTGCACGCGGCCCGCCTCGGCCTGACGAACTTCTCGATGCTGGTCAGCCACGTCCTCGTACCGCCCGCCATGACCGCCCTGCTCGACGACCCCGACTGTGAGGTGCAGGCGTTCCTCGCGGCCGGGCACGTGTGCGCGGTGATGGGCTGGCGGGAGTACGAGCCGATCGCCGCCCGGTACCGGGTGCCGATCGTGGTGACCGGGTTCGAGCCGCTGGACCTGCTGGAGGGCATCCTGATGGCCGTACGGCAGCTGGAGTCCGGCCGGAACGAGGTCGAGAACCAGTACGCGCGTGCCGTGCGGCGGGCCGGGAACACCGAGGCCCAGGACGCCGTGCGCAAGGTCTTCCGGGTCACCGACCGGGCCTGGCGCGGCATCGGGAAGCTGCCCGGCAGCGGGCTCGAACTCACCGAGGAGTACGCCCGGTTCGACGCGGCCCGCCGCTTCGACGTGGGCGGGCTCAGCCCGGTCGAGGACCCCGACTGCATCGCCGGCTCGATCCTCACCGGGGCCCGGCTGCCCACGGACTGCGCCGCGTACGGCACCCGTTGCACCCCCCGCCATCCCCTGGGCGCGCCCATGGTGTCGTCCGAGGGCACCTGCGCCGCCTTCCACGCGGCCGGACGTGTCAGGAGTACGTCATGACCATCGAGTGCCCCACTCCCCGTCACGAGGACGAGGTCGTGCTGCTCGGCCACGGCGCCGGGGGACGCCTCACCGCGGAGTTGCTGGACCGGCTGATCCTGCCGTCCCTGAGCGGCGAGCCCGGTCCGCTGGAGGACGCGGCGCTGCTGCCCGGCTACCGCGAACTGGTCATCAGCACGGACAGTTTCGTCGTCAGTCCGCTGTTCTTCCCCGGCGGGGACATCGGGTCCCTCGCCGTGCACGGGACCGTCAACGACCTCGCGATGCGAGGCGCGTGGCCGATCGCGCTGTCCGTCTCCCTCATCGTCGAGGAGGGGCTGGCGCTGGCCGAACTGCGGGCCGTCATGGAGTCGTTGGGAAAGGCCGCGCAGGAGGCCGGGGTGCCGGTCGTCACCGGGGACACCAAGGTGGTGGGGCGCGGCGCGGCCGACCGGCTGTTCGTCAACACCACCGGCGTCGGACAGCGGCACGGCTCGCTGCATCCGTCCGCGGCCCTCGCCCGGCCCGGCGACGCGGTGCTGCTGTCCGGGCCGATCGGGCTGCACGGCACGACCGTGCTGAGCACCCGGGAGGGCCTCGGGTTCGAGGGCGACATCGCCTCCGACAGCCGCCCCCTGCACCGGCTCGTCCGGGCGCTGGCCCCCTACGGACCCGACGTGCACGTCCTGCGCGATCCGACGCGGGGCGGCCTGGCCGCGGCGCTCAACGAGATCGCCCGCGACTCCGCCGTCACCGTCGAGATCGAGGAGAGCGCGGTCCCCGTGCCCGAGGCCGTCGCCGCCGCCTGCGACCTGCTCGGCCTCGACCCGCTGATCGTCGCCAACGAGGGCTGCCTGGTCGCCTTCGTCACCGGGGACGCGGCCGACGACGTCCTCGCCGCGATGCGATCGCTGCCGGAGGGGGCTCGTGCGGTGCGGATCGGCGAGGTGGCGGCGCGGGAGCCGCAGGGGCGGGTGGTGCTGCGGACGCTGGTGGGGGCGCGGCGGATCGTGGAGATGCCGCTGGGTGAGCAGTTGCCGCGGATCTGCTGAGGGGTGGTGCGGATCTGCTGAGGTGGTGCGGATCTGCTGAGGGCTGAGGGGCGGTAGGGGGCTCAGCCGGTCTTGTGGCCCCAGCGTGGTCCGACGCGGGCCCATTCCTCGTCCCACTGCGCCATGCGCCGCCGGTCCAGACGCTCGTGGAGAGCCCACCCGAGGGGCAGCACGAGCACGCTCGCGCACACCGCGGTCGCCGCGCCCAGCACGACGCCCTGGAGCTCGGCTTCGTCGCTGCTCACGGGCGGAGTGGCGAGGTTGCCGCGCTGATCCAGCCAGATCCGGGCCACGCTGCCGGCCTTGATGCCGGGCTCGACGCGAGCGAGCCCGGTGCGGGGCGAGCCGTCGGCGGCCGTCCAGCGCACCTTGGCCCAGGCGTAGTCGCCCGACGAGGTGGAGGTGGTGACGGTGTCCGAGGCGTCCTGGGTGAGGACGCCCGACACGGGGTGGCGCTGGGCCCGCCGGTCGTCGAGGCTCTGCTCCACCGCGTGGGCGGTCACCATGCCGGTGACGGCCCCCACGACGAGGGCCAGGAACCAGAGGGTGAGCAGCAGCCAGGCCTCGGCGACATCGCTGCGGCGCCTGAGCGGGTTGCGCCGCCACCGCCACAGCCGCACCCTGCGTGCCTTCGCGCGAACTGTCCGCGTCATCGTCCGACACCTCCTCGCCGACGAACCACACCCGAACACCGCTCCTACCGACGAATCTCCCAGCGCCGGCACAGGAAGCGGCAGGGGCCGACCAAACGTCCGCCAGGGACCTCCGGGTGCGTTCGGCACCCGACCGGCCCACCTGACGCGCACCTCCTGCGTCCAGGATCGCCCTCGGTGAGATCCCGCGCGCGTCCTCCGGGGACTGGCGGCGGTGTGCCTGCTTCGTCGTCACCCCCGTCAGCCTCACTTGCGCGCCCCCGATCAGCCGCCGTGCGGCAACGGGAGGGCGGAACTCGGTGCGGTGCTCCGCCCTGTGGATCGGCTCGGTGGACGGGGGTTCTCGCCGCCTGTTCAGCTCCCGGCCGTGGCCTTCGTCAGCTCGTCGGCGATGCCCTGGGCCCACTCCTCGATCCGGGCGAAGTCCCGGAAGTCGCCGCCCTTTCCGTTGCGGACGATCATCTTGGCGATGCGTCCCTTCGCGCCCTCCACCAGGCAGCCGCCGAAGGTGATGTGGCCGCGGGCGTCGAGCCGGTTCATGGCACGCCGGACGCCGGGCACAGGCGGAATGCCCTTCTCCGCCGCCGAGGCGTCCAACGGTCCGCTGCTGAACAGCCACAGCGGCTTTCCGGCGAGTGCACGGTGATGGCGGCGGACGAAGCGGCGCGCGTGCCGGTGCCAGCGCCCCGCGTAGAGCCCTCCCCCCACCACGACGGCGTCGTAGTCGGCCACGCTCGCGACGGAGCCGGCCGGCCGGGCCCATGCCTGCAGGCCCGCCTTGTTCAGTACTTCGGCGACGGTCTCGGCGATCTCCGCGGTGGATCCGTTCGTCGTCCCGTAGGCGACCAGCACGCCACCCGACATGACGGTCCACCTCCTTTCGGCCCTTGGGTTCGTGAGTTCACAGCTTGCGGAGCCAGTCGTCGCCCACGCCGTGCAGGGCCTGGGGTGCGGGCTCCACGTGGGAGTCGTCGAGGCGGTAGGTGAGCTTGCCGACGACATCGACCACGCCGTCGATCTGGCGGGCCATCGAGACGGCGATCTCCGTCTCGCTCTTGCGCTCCATGTGTCCGGAGAGCGTGACGACGCCCTCGACCACCGTCACCTCGACACTGCGGGGCGGCAGCCACAGGGCGCGGATCAGCACCTCGTCGATGACCTCGGCTCGGATCTCGGCATCGGGCCGCAGGAAGACCTGGAGGAGGTCGCGGCGGGTGACGATGCCGACCAGGCGCTGCTCCTCGTCCAGGACGGGCAGCCGCTCGATGTGGTGGCCGGCCATGGTGCGGGCGGCCTCGACGATGGTGTCGTCGGCGAAGACCGTGACGGGCGGCGCGGTCATCAACCGGCCGGCCGTGCGGGCCCTGGCCTTCACGGCCCGCGCACGGCCCTGGTGGGTGAGCGCGGCGAACCGGAAGCGCTTCTTCGGTTCGTAGGGGTCCGGGGCGTCGGCCTGCCGGACCATGAGATCGGTCTCGGAGATGACACCGACGACCTTCTCGTCCTCGTCGACCACCGGCAGTCCGCTGATGCGGTGCTCGCCCAGCAGCCGCGCCACTTCCTTGAAGGGCGTGCCGTACCGGGCGCGGACGACGTCCGTGGTCATGACGGAGCCGACCTTGTTGTGCTTCATCGTTGTCCCTCCTCAGCGGAGACGGCGCAAATACGGGTCGTGGGGCCTGCTGGGCAGCAGGCGTACGCGCGCATCGAGCACACTGACTCCGCCCGGTGTCGCGAGAACGGGGTTGAAGTCGGCCTCGGCGAGCTGCGGCAGGTCGCTCGCCATGCGGGACAGCCGCAGCAGCAGGTGTTCGAGGCCTTCGAGGTCCACGGGCCGGGCGCCGCCGGCTCCGAACAGGAGCGGGGCGCAGCGCGGTGCCGTGATCAGGTCGTGCACGTCGTGGTCCGTGAGCGGGGCGAGGCGGGCGGCGTGGTCGGCGAGGATCTCGGTGGCGGTGCCGCCGAGCCCGAAGAGCACGAGCGGTCCGAACACCTCGTCCTGCACGACCCCCGCGAACAGCTCGGTGCCGCGGTCGGCGAGGGGCTGGACGACGACTCCGGTCAGCAGTCCGGCGAACCGGGTCTCCAGGTCGCGGTAGGCGGCCCGGACCTGGGAGTCGCCGCGCAGGTCCAGGTGGACCGCGTGCTCGGCGCTCTTGTGCAGCAGTCCCGGCCAGTGGCCCTTCATCACGACCCGGCCGTCGGCACCGCGCAGCCGCTGGGCGGCGAGGACGGCGCCGTCCTCGGTGTCGGCCCATGCCCAGGACAGTTGCGGGATGCCGTAGCAGTCGAGGAGTTGGGCGCAGTCGCGCGGGTCGAGCCAGCCGCCGTCCGGATGGGCATCGAGCCAGGCCGCCACGACGGCGTGGGCGCGTTCCGTCTCCACGCCGTCGAGGCCGGGGACCGTGCCGGCCGGGCGGGCGAGCCAGGCCGCGCGGCGGGCGGCGTGGGCCAGCGCCCGGGCCGCCGCCTGGGGTTCGGCGTACGACGGGACCGTGCCGTCGCCCTGCGCGGTGGGCAGCAGCTCGACGGGCAGGGCCTGCTCCAGCCGGACCGCGGCGACCGGCTTCGTCCTCGGTCCGGGGGCGCCGGTAAGAGCCCGGACGAGGTCGTCGCCGGTCGCCGCGGCGACCGCCGTGGGGACCAGGGCCACGAGGACGGCGTCGATACCGCCGTACCGCATGATCCGGTCCACACAGTCCATGAGCTGCCCCTCCGAGACGGCGGCGGTGGCGTCGACGGGGTTGCCGACGGCGGCGCCCTCGGGCAGTACGGCGAGCAGTTCGTCGATGAGTTCGGGGGTGGGCGTCGGCAGCGTGAGCCCGGCCTCCGCGCAGGCGTCGGCCGCGAGGACGCCGGCGCCGCCCGCGTTGGTGACGATCAGGACGCGGGGTCCGGCAGGCAGCGGCTGGGAGTGCAGCAGGGCGGCGGCTTCGAGGAGTTCGCCGACCGAGCGGGCGGCGGTGATGCCGGCCTGAGTGAACAGGGCGCCGCGGGTCATGGTGCGGGTGGCGGCGGCCGCGGTGTGCGAGGCGGCGGCGCGTCGGCCGGCCTCGGTGCGGCCGGCGTCGACGGTGAGGACCGGCATCCGACGGGTGACGCGGCGGGCGGTGCGGGAGAAGGCGCGGGGGCTGCCGAAGGATTCCAGGTGCAGCAGGGCGAGGTCGGTGCGGCCGTCGCTCTCCCACCACTGGAGCAGGTCGTTGCCGCTGACGTCGTACTTGTCGCCGAGGGAGACGAAGGAGGAGACGCCGATGCCGAGCCGGGACATCCCGTCGAGCAGGGCGATGCCGACGCCGCCGGACTGCACGGCGACGCCCGCGGTGCCGGGCTGCGGGTGGCCGGCGGCGAAGGTGGCGTCGAGGCGCAGGGCGGGGTCGGTGTTGGAGAGGCCTAGGCAGTTGGGGCCGACGAGGCGCATGCCGTGCTCGCGGCAGGCCGTCAGCAGGGCCCTGGCCTGGTCGGCAGCCAGTCCCGCGGTGACGACGAGGAGGGCGCGTACGCCCGCCTTGCCGCACTCCTCTGCGGTCGCGGGGACGGCGGCGGCCGGTACGGCGAGCACCGCGAGGTCCGGTGTCCTGGGCAGCGCGGTGACGGAAGGGTGGCAGGGGACGCCGAGGATGGCGTGCGCGGCGGGGTTCACGGCGAAGAGCTGCCCGGTGTATCCGCCCGTGCGCAGCTGGTGCAGCACGGCCCGGCCCACCGAGCCGGGCTTGCGACCGGCGCCGACGACAGCGACCGAGCGGGGGCGCAGCAGCGGTTCCATGCTGGCGATGTCGGCGGCCCGGCCGCGTTCCTCGACCGCGCTGAGGTAGCTGTCGCTGTCGTCGAGGGCGATGGTGCAGCGCACCTCCGGGCCCTCGAAGCGGCGGGCGGTGCGCAGGCCGAGGTCGGCGAAGAGCCGCAGTACTTCGTGGTTCTCGCTGAGCGCGTCGGCGGTGAAGGCCGTGATGCCCTCGGCTCGGGCGGCGGAGACGAGATGTTCGATGAGCAGGGTGCCGACGCCGCGGTGGTGCAGTCCGTCGGCGACCGCGATGGAGATCTCGGCCGTGTGCGCCTCCTGGTCCGCGCCACCGGTGTCGTACTCGGCCAGGCCGATGACCTGGCCCTCCGTCTCGGCCAGCAGCGCCCGGTAGCCGGGGTGGCGCGGGGCGCAGGCCCGGTCGGCGGCCCTCGCGGCCGACCGGCGGCTCGCGGCGAAGAACCGCAGCCGCAGGTTCTCCGGGGACATCTCCTCGTACAGGCCCTGGAGCTGGTCGTGGTCGTCGCGCCGCACCGGGCGGATGCGGACCGTGCGGCCGTCCGCGAGCAGGGCGTGGACCGAGGGCCGGTCGAGTGTGTCGTCCGTCATGACGGATCTCCTCACAGGTCTTCTCGTCACTTGGAGCATCCAGCGGATCCGGCGCTGCTCCCATGGGCCGCCCGGGCGGCTCCGCTGGGCCGGTCGGCCCTCGTGAGCCAGGTGCTCGCCGCGCGGTCCGCGGGACGGAACCCGGGATCGCGCGGCGAGGGTGTCGTTCACACCGGATGGGGTACGACCGCCACGGGGCACGCCGAGTGGTGCAGGGCGGCGTGGGCGACGCGGCCGAGTTGCAGGCCCAGGTGGCCCTTGCGCCGCTTCGCGCCCACCACCAGCAGGTCGGCGCCGTACGAGGTGGTCACCAGGACGCGGCGGGCGGGGCCCTCCAGCGTGCGGGGCCGTACCTCCACGTCGGACGGGGCGTCGCCCAGGGCCTCGGTCAGGGACTTCTCGGCCTCTTCCGCGTGCAGCCGGGCGGGGGCGTCGGCCGGCAGGGGGTGGTCGGTGGTCTCGCGCGCGGGGCACCGCCAGGCCTTCACGGCGTCCAGGACCACCCCGCGCCGCCGGGCCTCCTCGTAGGCGAACCGCCGTACGGCCGCCGCTTCCTCGGGGTCGTCGCCGACGCCCACGACGACGCGGCCGTGGGTGCCGTGCGAGGCCTTGGTGTCGTGGTTGCCGCGCAGCACGATGACGGGGCAATCGGCGTGCGCGGCGACCGTCAGGCTGACCGAGCCCAGCAGCGCTTCGGCGATGCCGCTGCGGCCACGGGTGCCCACGACCAGCACGGAGGCGTTGCGGCCCTCGTGCACGAGGCCGTACTCGGGTTCTTCGAAGAGGACATCGCCGGTCACCTTCAGCTCCGGCTGTCGAGCCCGGGCCCGCCTGGTGGCGCCGGCGACGACGTCCTGCGGCAGCACCTCGGCGTCGGGCTTGCCGAGGTCCCGGGCGAGGGCGGCACCCTCGTAGCGTTCCCACCGGCAGGCGTACACCACCCGCAGCGCAACACCCCGCAGCGCGGCCTCGTCGGCCGCCCAGTCCGCGGCGCGCAGGCTCGCTTCGGAGCCGTCGACACCGACGACGACGGGCAGTTCCATCACGTTCACCTCCCCAGGGCGAGGTCGAAGACGATGCGGGCCTTGACCTGACCGCGCAGGACGTCCTCGATCGATTCGTTGACGGACGACAGCGGCCGGGTCTCGCTGATGACCCTGGTGCGGCCGGCCGCGTGCAGGTCGAACACCTCGGCGAGGTCCTGCCGGGTGCCGACGATGGAGCCGATCACGCTCGTCCCGTTCAGGACGGTGTCGAAGATCGGGACCTGGATCGTGCCGTGCGCGGGCAGCGCGACCATGACGAGCTTGCCGCCGCGCCGCAGCCCGGAGTTGACGGCCGCGAAGGCGGCCTCGTTCACGGCGAGGGCGATCGCCGCGTGGGCGCCGCCGTGTTCCTTGAGGACGTCGGCGACGTCCTGCTTGCGGGCGTCGATGACGAGGTCGGCGCCGAGTTCCGCGGCGAGTTCGAGCTTGTCGTCGGTGACGTCGATCGCGGCGACGGTGGCACCGGCGATCTTCGCGTACTGCACGGCGAGATGACCGAGCCCGCCGACGCCGGAGATGGCGACCAGCTGGCTCGGGCGCACTCCCGCGACCTTGAGGGCCTTGTACGTCGTCACGCCCGCGCAGGTCAGCGGGGCGGCGTCGACGGCGCTGACGCCGTCGGGCACCGGCTGGGCGAAGTCGGCCCAGGCGAGCATCTTCTCGGCGTAGCCGCCGTCGCAGCCGTACCCCGTGTTGATCTGCTGCTCGCACAGCGTCTCCCAGCCGGACAGGCATTGCTCGCACCGCCCGCAGGCCTTGCCGAGCCACGGCACCGCGACCCGTTGTCCGAGGCTCAGGTGAGTGACGCCGGCGCCGAGTTCCTCGACGATGCCGACGCCCTCATGCCCGGGCACGAACGGGGGGTTGGGCTTGACGGGCCAGTCGCCGTGCGCCGCGTGGATGTCGGTGTGGCAGAGCCCGGAGGCCTCGACGCGGATGCGGACCTGGCCGGGGCCGGGCGCGGGGTCGGGGCGCTCCTCGATGACCAGGGGCTCGCCGAAGGCTCGTACGACGGCTGCCTTCATGGGGTCAACTCCTCTGTCGGTGACGTCAGTTGTGGGCGACCACGGCGACGGGCGCGGTGGCGTGGTGCAGGACGGCGTGGGTGACGGGCCCGATGTGGGCGCCGACCGGGCTGCGCCGGATGCGGCGGCCGACGACGACCAGGCAGGCGTCGCGCGCGGCGTCCACCAGCCGGTTGCCGGGGCTGCCGGAGGCGGGGGCCTCGGTGACCTCGACGTCCGGGTACTTCTGCCGCCAGGGCTTGAGTGCGTCGGTGAGGGCCGTGGCCTGCTGCCGGGCGATCTCGTCGTGCAGGTACGGGTCGGCGGCCAGGCCGTAGACGTAGTACGGCGGCAGGTTCCAGCCGTACACGGCCCGCAGGCCGGTGCCGCGCCGGGCGGCCGTCTCGAAGGCGAAGCCGATGACGGTGTCGTCGGGGCTGTGCGGGTCGAGGCCGAGGAGGACCGGCTTGAACGGGGTGGCGGCCGACGGGATGCCGGCCGGGTCCGCCTCGTGCTCGTCGGCGGCCTGTTCCCCGGCGCGGACCAGGACGACGGGCCGTTCGCAGTGGGCGATGACGGACAGGCCGACGGAGCCGACCATGAAGCCGCCGATCCCGCTCAGTCCGCGCGAGCCGAGGACGAGCAGTTCGGCGTCCTCGGCGGTCTTGGTGAGGACCTCGGAGGCACTGCCGGTCATCTGCTCCACGGCCACCTCGACGCCGGGGTGGCGCAGCCGCAGTCCCTCCGCGGCCTCGCGGGGAACGCGCTCGCTCCAGTGCTGCTGGGTCTCCGCGCCGAGGAGCGGGGCCTGGGCCATGGGGTCCGGGACGGGCTCCCAGACATGGACGATCTTCAACGGCAGGCCGCGCAGCTTCGCCTCGCGGGCCGCCCATTCGGCGGCGGCCCGGCTCTCGGAGGAGCCGTCGAGACCTGCGACAACGGTGCGCACCATGAGTTCTGCCTCCTGTCGGTGTCTGTGTTCAGCGTCGCGCCGGGTGACACCGGTGCAGCAGGGGCCGCAGGTCCCCGCGCGGGGCCGAACGGCCCACCCTCGGGCGGGGGTCTGAAGGTCCCTTTGCAGCCGGGCGTACTGTCGCCGAACCTGAAGGCAGTAAGCGAAAGGAACCGCATGTCACACGGCTCGGGCAGACGCGGCCCCGAGTGGCGCCGGCTCACACCCGGTCTCGTCTCCCTGTCCGGCTACCGCCGGGCCTGGCTGCGCGGCGATCTGCTGGCCGGAGTCACCGTGGCGGCCTATCTCGTGCCCCAGGTGATGGCGTACGCGGGCGTGGCCGGGCTGCCGCCGGTCGCCGGGCTGTGGGCGATCCTGCCCGCGCTCGGCCTGTACGCGGTGCTGGGTTCGTCGCGGCTGCTGTCGGTGGGCCCGGAGTCGACGACCGCGCTGATGACGGCGACCGTGGTGGCACCCCTCGCGGGGGCCGATCCCGACCGTTACGCCGTGCTGGCCGCGACGCTCGCGGTGACCGTCGGCCTGCTGTGTGTGGCGGCCCGGCTGCTGCGCCTCGGTTTCGTCGCCGATCTGCTGTCCCGCCCGGTCCTCATCGGGTACCTGGCGGGCGTGGCCCTGATCATGATCGTCGACCAGCTGCCGAAGCTGACGGGCGTCGACACGTCGGGTGAGGGCTTCTTCCCGAAACTGTGGTCCTTCTTCGGTGACTTGCCGCAGCTCGACCCGGCCACCACGATCTTCTCCGCCGTCGCGCTCGCGTTCCTGTTCACCGTGGCACGGCTGTTCCGCACAGTGCCCGGTCCGCTGCTCGCGGTGGTCCTCGCCACCACGGCCGTGGCCGTCTTCGACCTCGACGACACCTACGGCCTGAAGGTGATCGGCAAGGTCCCCTCGGGCCTGCCCTCCGTCGCGGCCCCCGACCTCTCTGAGCTGCCGCAACTGGTCCTGCCCGCGCTGGGTGTCCTGCTGGTCGCCTACACGGACTTCATCCTCACCGCCCGCGCCTTCGATCCCCACGACGAGGGCGCCCCGGGCCTGGACGCCGACCAGGAGTTCCTGGCGCTCGGCGCGGTCAACCTGGGCTCCGGCTTTCTGCAGGGCTTCCCGGTCAGCAGCAGCGCCAGCCGCACCGCGCTCGCCTCCTCGGCGGGCGCCCGCAGCCCGGCGTACTCCCTGGTCGCCGGGGTGGCGGTGCTCGCCGTGCTGCTGTTTCTCAGCCCGCTGCTGGCCCGCACCCCGTCGGCGGTGCTCGGCGCGCTCGTCGTCTACGCCGCGGTCCGCATGATGGACCTGGCCGGCTTCGCCCGCCTCGCCTCCTTCCGGCGCCGCGAGCTGCTGCTGGCGCTCGGCTGCCTGGCCGGTGTGCTCACGCTGGATCTGCTGTACGGCGTGCTGGTCGCCGTCGGTCTGTCGGTCGCCGAGCTGCTCAGCCGGGTGGCCCGGCCGCACGACGCGGTGGAGGGGCTGGTTCCCGGCCTGGCCGGCATGCACGACGTGGACGACTATCCTTCGGCCCGCACCATCCCCGGGCTGCTCGTCTACCGCTACGACTCCCCGCTGTTCTTCGCCAACGCCCAGGACTTCCACCGCCGCGCCCTGGCGGCCGTCGACGAGCAGACGGAGCCGGTCCACTGGTTCGTCCTCAACACGGAGGCGAATGTCGAGGTCGACATCACCGCCCTCGACGCGGTCGACGAACTGCGGCACGAACTCGCCCACCGCGGCGTCGTGTTCGCCATGGCCCGGGTGAAGCAGGATCTGCTGGACGACCTGGAGGCCTACGGGCTCGTCGAGTCGGTGGGCCGGGAGCTCATCTTTCCGACGCTGCCGACGGCGGTGGCGGCGTACCGGAGCTGGTCGGCGACACACTGAACCCCCGTCAGGCGCCCGGCAGATCGGGCCGCACCAGCGTCCCCGAGCGGCCGTGCACGATCTCGTACGCCGCGTCCAGCGCCCCGATCGCGGCCAGTTGACCGGTGTTCTCGACGAACCGGGCGGCGGCCTCCGCCTTCGGCCCCATGGTGGCGGGGTCGTAGCCGGCGGCACGGAGTTCGGCGGGGGTGACGTCGAGCACCGGCCGCCGGTCGGGGGTGCCGTGTCCGGCGTGGACGTTGGGGACGTCGGTGAGGACGAGCAGGAAGTCGGCCTTCAGGTCCTCGGCGAGCCGGGCGGCGGCGAGGTCCTTGTCGACGACCGCCTCCACGCCGCGCAGCGCTCCGGTGACCCCGTCGGCGACGACGGGTACGCCGCCACCGCCCGCGCACACCACCACGCTGCCCGTCTCCAGCAGCACCCGGACCGAGTCGCACTCCAGCACCCGTTCGGGCTGCGGTGCCGGGACCATCCGCCGCCGGCCGCCCCGCGTCCTGGCCATCACCCAGCCGTGCTCGGCCGCCAGGAAGTCGGCGACCTTGTCCGGGTAGGCCGGTCCGACGGGCTCCGTGGGCCGCTCGAAGGCCGGGTCGTCGCCCCGCACCTGGGTGTGGGTGAGCAGGGCGACGACCCGGCGCCCGGGCAGCGCGTCGCGCAGGCCGCGCACCAGGAGGGTGCCGATCAGGCCCTGGGTCTGGGCGCCGAGCAGGTCCAGCGGGTCGGGCGCGACGAGCGACCGGTCCGCCACGCTCTGATGGGCGAGCAGGCCGAGCTGGGGGGTGTTGCCGTGGGTGATGACGAGGTCGTGTTCATGGGCGAGGGCCGCGAGGGCGGTGGCGACGCGGACGACGTTCGCCCGCTGGACGTCCGCGTCGATGGGGGCCCCTCCCACCCGGTGGGGGAGGTCGCCACGGCGGAGCAGGGCGTTGCCGCCGAGGGCGACGACGATGCGCATGGCTGGACTCCTCGATCCGGGGCCGCTGGAGCTGCTTCCCATCGAACGGCGTTCCGTCCCCCGTCCACAGGGTGCTGAAGGGCATCGACGCATCGCCGGCCGGCCCTGGGGCAGGGCCGGGTGGCCCATGGCCCGGGCGTGCCCGGACGTCCACGCTGGTGGTGGTAGCTCCGTATGCCGTCCCGGACGCCCGTGGCCCCCCTCCCCGGGTCCGAGCGGCACACGACCCTCTGGAGGCACGCCATGAACGCGACCGCAACGACCACCATGCCGCGGGCGCTGCCTGCCGCACACCGCGACCGCCTGATGCGGATCGGCCGTGAGGTCTCCTTCCCCGAGGGCGTCCGGCTCTTCGAGGAGGGCTCTCGCGCCGACCGGTTCTGGATCGTCCGCACCGGCACGGTCGACCTGGACATCCGGGTGCCGGGCCGCCGGGCCGCGGTCATCGAGTCCCTGGGGCACAACGAACTCGTCGGCTGGTCCTGGCTGTTCCCGCCGTACGTCTGGCACCTGGGCGCCGGCACCTCGTCGCCGCTGCGGGCGTACGAGTTCGACGCGGCCGCCGTGCGCCAGTTGTGCCAGGACGACCCCGAGTTCGGCCGGACCATCGCCCGGTGGGTCGGCGAGGTCGTCGCCGATCGCCTGCAGGCGGCCCGCACCCGGCTGCTCGACCTGTACGCCCCCTACGGCAGCGGCGGACTGCGCTGACCTCGCCCTCGCCCCTCGTACCGAAGGAGTCACCGTGTCCGGAACACCGCACATCGTCAGTGACGTCATGACACGCGACGTGGCCTGCGTGGAGCGCGGCGCCGCCTTCAAGGACATCGTGCGGACCATGCAGGACCGCAAGGTCAGCGCGCTGCCCGTGGTGGACGGCGGCGGCCGGATCGTCGGGGTGGTCTCCGAGGCCGATCTGCTGCCGAAGGAGGAGTTCCGCGACAGCGACCCCGACCGGTACACCCAGCTGCGCCGGCTCGCCGACCTGGCGAAGGCCGGTTCGGTGACGGCCGACGAGCTGATGACCTCCCCCGCCCTGACCGTGACGCCCGGCGTGACACTGGCACAGGCGGCGCGGACGATGGCGCGGGCCAGGGTCAAGCGGCTGCCCGTCGTCGACGCCGAGGGCCGGCCGACCGGGATCGTCAGCCGGGCCGACCTGCTCAAGGTGTTCCTGCGCGGCGACGAGGACATCGCGGAGGAAGTGCGGCGGGAGGTCGTCGCGTATCTGTTCCCGACCCCGGCGGACGCGGTGCGCGTCGAGGTCCACGACGGTGTCGTCCGGCTGGGCGGCCGGGTCCGTGACACGTCCCTGGTCCCGGTCGCGGCACGGCTGGTCCGCGCGGTGGAGGGGGTCGTGGACATCGAGTTCCGGCTGGACCACGGTGAGCGAGCGGGTCTTCACTGATCCCGGGCCCCGGTGAGTGAGAACGGCGGGGTGTCCCGTGACAACGATCGTCACCCGTGGGGGCAGACCGCACCAGGGCCACCCACTTCCGCCCACAGCCGGCTGATCGTGGTCGGCCGCCGCCGGCATCCGTGGTGGCGGCGTCGCCCCAGAGACACCAATCACCCCCTCCCCACCCTGAGTTGGCGGTAAGTTCCAGCCGGTACGACATGTACGTGCTCACCGAGGCGTTCCTCAGCGGCAGCAGCCAGGACACAGCCATCTTGAAACTGTCGCCCGGCAAAGCCGGCAGCGCGGCATACCGCAATCGGGTCGCCGGCAAGTCGACCGAGGGCAGCGTGGACGAGTAGACGCACGGCCGTCCTGTGGCGAGGTCCGGCCGGTCGGGGTTCAGTCCGGCAGGTCCAGCTGCCCCGTCTCCCCCGGCGCCAGACGCACCGCACGGTCCGGCAGCCGCACGTCGATGGGTGTGGCGTCGGACGGCGGCACCGTGATCTCCAGCCGCCCCCGCTCCAGGTGCAGGCGTACGCCCCAGTGGCCCTGGTAGCGGAGGCTGAAGCCGTACGAGGAGAGCTCCGGCAGCGGCACCGGGTCGAGCCACAGGGCGCCGCCCCGTGTCTCCAGGCCCGTCAGTCCGCGCTGGACCAGGTCGAGGGTGCCGGCCATGGCGCCGAGGTGGATGCCCTCGCCGGTGGTGCCGCCCTGGAGGTCGGCGATGTCTCCCTGGAGCGCCTCCTGGCAGTACTTCCAGGCCTCCGCCCGCCGCGCCCGGGCCAGCACCCAGCCGTGCACCAGGCCGCTGAGCGTGGAGCCGTGGCTGGTGCGGTGCAGATAGTGGTCGACGGTACGGCGCCACGTCTCGTCGTCGAGCCGCAGCCCCAACCGATTGAACAGGCCGTGCAGTTCGGCCGGTGAGAAGAGGTAGCCGAGCATCAGCACATCGGCCTGCTTGGAGGCCTGGTAGCGGTTGACGCTGTCACCCTCGGCCTCCAGGATCCGGTCCAGGCGCCGGACGTCGCCGTAGCGCCCGCGGTAGCCGTCCCAGTCGAGCTCGGCGAGGTCGCCATAGCCCTCGAACTGGCTGATGACACCGGCGTGGAAGGGCACGTGCAGGGTGCGTGAGACGTCTTCCCACAGCTCCAGCTCGCCCTCGTCCAGGCCGGTGCGCTCGACGAGTTCGCGGCGGCGGGGTTCGGGCAGGGCGCGCAGCAGTTCCAGGGTGCGGGTGAGGACCCAGGCGGCGGTGACGTTGGTGTAGGCGTTGTCGTCGAGGCCGGGTGTGCTCGCGTCGGGGTAGGCCTCGTGGTACTCGTCTGGGCCGACCACGCCCTTGATGCGGTGCCTGCCGAGGCTGTCGTCGTAGACGGCCGAGTCCGCCCAGAAGCGGGCGATCTGGAGCAGCGTCTCGGCGCCCTTGGTGTGCAGGAACTCCGTGTCGCCGCTGGCCTCGCAGTACTGCCAGACGTTGTAGGCCACGGCCGAGCCGACGTGGTGCTGGAGCCGGGAGTGGTCGGGCAGCCAGCGCCCGGAGCGCGGGTTGAGGTGCAGCTGCTGGGTCTCCTCGCGTCCGTCGCTGCCGCTCTGCCAGGGGTACATCGCCCCCTTGCGGCCCGCCTCGCGTGCGGCCGTGCAGGCCTGTTCCAGGCGGCGGTGGCGGTAGCGCAGCAGGGCGCGGGAGACCTCGGGGAAGTGCAGGTTGAGGTAGGGCAGGACGAACAGTTCGTCCCAGAAGACATGTCCGCGGTAGGCCTCGCCGTGCAGCCCGCGGGCGGGGACACCGACGTCGAGGTCGGCGGTGTGCGGGGAGAGGGTCTGCAGGACGTGGAAGAGGTGCAGCCGCAGGATGCGGCCCGCCTCGCCCGCCACGTCCAGGGCGGCCCGGCGCCACAGCTGATCCCAGGCCGTGAGGTGTGACTCCAGCAGCTCGTCGAAGCCCGGCGCCCGGCCCACCCGGTCGACGGCGGCGTACAGCGGGTCGCTGATCGCCGGGTCGCGGGAGGTGTGCAGGGCGACGGTCTTGTCGACGGTCACGGTCCGGCCGACCTCCAGGTCGAGGCTCAACTGCTGGATGGCGTACGGGGGTTCGTGCCGTACGGCGACGGGCGCGCCGGCGGTCAGCCGGGCCGCCATGCCGATGCGGATGTCCGAGGTGCGGGTGCGGCAGCGCAGCCACACCGTGTCGGGACCAGCGGTACCCGTGTGTACATGGGTGAGATGGCGGCCGTCCAGGTCGCGGTAGCGCGGCACGCCCGCGTTGGTGACGCCGCCGTCCAGCGCGGCCTCGACCTCCAGGGGCCCGGCGAAGCCCTCGGCCGTGAACTCGGTGCGCAGGGCGGCCAGATGAGGGTCGGCCATGTGCACGACCCGCTGCTGACGCACCGTCAACACCCGTTCCCCGCCCAGGCCGTAGCGGGTACGTCGCTCCAGCATGCCGGAGTCCGGATGCAGGGTGAGCCGGTGGTCGAGCACCTTGGTGCTGTCCGGGGTGAGCCAGGGCCCGCCGGTGAGACGGAAGCGCAGCGGAAGCCAGTTGGGGACGTTGACCATGTCCTCGTTCTCGACGCTGCGGCCCGCCACCTCGGAGGTGAGCCGGTTGTAGCAGCCGGCGACATAGGTGCCCGGGTAGTGCACGTCGTCCGCCGCGCACTCCGGCAGCGCGCCCCGGGTGGCGAAGTAGCCGTTGCCCAGCGTGCACAGCGACTCGCGCAGCCGTTCGCCGGCGGGCGCGTAACCCTCGTACTCCCAGGTCCAGCCCGTCACTTCGCCTCCCCTTCCACGACCAGTTCCGCGAGATCCCGTACGACGATGTCGGCACCGCTGTGCAGCAACCGGTCCCCGGAGTCCCCCGTGGCGGCGCGGTCCACACCGACCACGAGGGCGAATCCGCCGTCGCGGCCCGCCGACACACCGGCCAGGGCGTCCTCCACGACGGCGGCGCGTGCAGCGGGGACACCGAGGCGTCGTACCGCCTCCAGGAACAGGTCGGGCCGCGGTTTGCCGGGCAGCTGGAGCCGCGCGGCCTCGCCGCCGTCCACGAGGATGTCGAAGAGGTCCGACACCCCGGCGTGGTCGAGCAGTTCACCGGCGTGGCGGGACGCGGAGGCCGCCGCGACCGGCACCTCCGCCCGGCGCAGGGCGCGCACCAGGCGGACCGTGCCCGGGTAGGCGTCGACGCCGTGCGCCCGCAACCGCTCGGTGAACAGGCGCTCCTTGTCGGCGGCGACGGCCCGCACGGTGGCGTCCGAGGTGTCGAGGCCACGGGAGGCGAGGAAGGCGGCGGCGCCGTCCAGGCGGGACTTTCCGTCCACGTGGCGCAGATAGTCGTCGTGGACGTCGAACGGGCGCCGCTGGGCGGGATCGTCGGGCGGGTAGGCGCGCAGGTAGGCGTCGAAGGCCGTCTTCCACGCCGCGGCGTGCACCCGGGCCGAGTCGGTGATCACGCCGTCGGTGTCGAAGACGACGGCCCGGATGTCACGCAGGGCGGGCGCGAGTTCCTCGCCGAGGGCCGCCGGGGTGCCGGGGCGGCGCACGGTCACACCTGCTGCGGGACGATGGCGACGGGGCAGTCCGCGTGGTGCAGCAGCGCGTGTCCTACGCGGCCCAGCTGGAGACCGAAGTGACCGGTCCTGCGGCGCGCCCCGATGATCACCAGATCCGCGGCCGCCGAACGGTTCAGCAGCACCTTGCGGGCCGACCCTTCCACGGTGGCCCGGCGCACGGGGACTCCCGGGTGGTCGGCGGCGGCGTCGTGGAGCGCCGCGTCGAGCACGGCGGATGCCTGTTCGGTGTGCTCGTGGGCCGTGTGTCCGGCCAGCAGCGGGTGGTCGGCCGTCTCGTGCTCGGGGCAGCGCCAGGCGCGCACGACGTCCAGGGTGCAACCGCGGGCCTCCGCCTCGCGGAAGGCGAAGCGTACGGCCTCGCCGGACGTGGCGGGTTCGCCGGCGCCGAGGAGGATCCGCTCGTGGGTGCCCTCCCGGCCCGCGCGGTCGCCGCGGACGACGATCACCGGGCAGTGGGCGCGGGCCGCCACGGTCAGCCCGACCGAGCCGAGGAGCAGGCCCTGGAGCTCGCCGCGGCCACGGGTGCCCGTCACCAGGGCGGAGGCGCCGTAGCCCTCGCGCAGCAGTGCTTCGACGGCCTCGTCGGCGATCACCTCGGTGGACACCTTGACCTCGGGGTGGCGCCGGCCGGCCCGCTCCGCCGCGCCGGCGACGATGTTGTCGGCCATCACCTGCTCGGACGGCCGGTCCGGGCTCGTCGACGGCAGGGCGCCCTCGTAGCGCTCCCACAGGGAGGCGTACACCAGGCGCAGCGGCAGACCGTGCCGGGCCGCCTCGTCCACGGCCCAGTCGACCGCCAGCAGACTCGATTCCGATCCGTCGACGCCCGCGACCAGGGGCAGCTCCATGGCTTCCACCGCCTTGTGTCGGGCCGCACCGTTGCGGCGCGGAGCTTCCACTCTCACCGTCCCATGCGCGGGGGCACGACAGCAGGGGTGGATCGGCCTGGGCCGGGGCCGATCGGCCCCTTTGCCGGGCGTCCCTGACTGATTCATAGACTGACCCGCATGGACGAAACGGAGACCCGGGAGACCGTCTGCAGGGTGTGCGGGTACGACGACGATGACGTCTTCTGGGCGGACGGTTGGCCGACGGCGGAGATCTGCTCCTGCTGCGGCAACGAGTCCGATGTCGGTGACAACAGCCTCATGGGCCTGCGCACCGACCGCGGTTACTGGGTCGGGCAGGGCGCCCCGTGGCACAGTCCGAGCGCGGAACGCCGGCACAAGAGCCGGGGCTGGGACCTGTTGAGCCAGCTGGCGAACATCCCCGAGCAGTGGCGTTGAGCCGGCCGTGAGGGCCGGGGCGGGTGCGGCGCCCCGGTCGGTCAGCAGGAAACAGAGGTGCGGCGGTCCGTGGTGCCGGTACGTGACGGCGTCGGCCGCGGTGCCGTCGGCGGGCGGTGCGCACGGCGGTTGATCCGGCGCAGCGCCAGCTCGTCGAAGAGCGCGGTGAGCGCGAACGTCAAGCCCATCGCCGCGAACAGCAACAGGGTGAACCTCGCCCAGAACTCCGGTGTCAGACTCGTGCCCACTGTCCTCGCCCCCTCCTCGGTCGGCGCTGTTTCCCTCGCACCTCCAGCAAACTCCGGCACGACACCGGACACATGAGCCGACCGGCCCGGACCCGGGGTCTGCGCGTCCCTTGCTCCCGGACGATGAAGGGCCACGCGTGCCGTGAACTCCGTCGGCCCTGGTGACCCTCCGGGCGGTGTGGTGCGTCGTGCTCAGGGCTCCGCCACGAGATCCGGATCGAGGACGGGCGGCCTCGGCGGCCCCATGAGCGCGCTGTCCGCGTCCACCACGCCCTCCACGGCCCGTGTGAGCCGTACGGCGATGGGGACGAGCCCGGTGTCCCAGACGCGGCCGGTCAGGGTGACGACCCCGTCGCGCACGTCCACCCGCACCGGTTCCAGCGGGTCGGGGAAGAGCGGCTCGACGACCTCTCGGCGCACTTCCTCGGCGATGTCCGCGTCCGTGCGCAGAAAGACCTTGAGCAGGTCGGTGCGGCTGACGATGCCCGTCAGGACACCGGCGCCGTCGACGACCGGCAGGCGTTTGACCTGGTGCCGCGCCATGATCCGGGCGGCCCGGGCGAGGCTCGCGTCCGGGTCGATGGTGACGGCGGGTGCCGTCATCAGCTCGCCCGCGGTGCGCGCCTGGGCCCGCGCGAGGGCTTCGGGACGGCGCAGGCGGACGTCCTCGTCGGCGTCGTGCGCACGGAACTCCTCCTTGGGCAGCAGATCCGCCTCGGAGACCACGCCCACGACCCGGTGCCCGTCGTCCACCACGGGCAGCGCGCTGATCTGCCGGCGCCGCATGGCCTTCACGATGTCCTTGAACGTCACGGTGCTCCCGAGGGCGACGACGCTGCGGGTCATCACGTCGCTCACGAGGCGGGGACTGCTGTACATGGGGGCCTCCGGCGTGCTCGGCCGTCGTCGCGGGGGCGACGTCTGTCTCCAGACTGGGGCGAGCGACGCGCCGCCGGCTTGGGCCGACCGGCCCTCGTCAAGGGCCCCGACGGGCAATCCCCGCTGCCCGGCCGCTCCGGCGCTGTCCATCGGGGCCGTTCGGCCCCCTGCCGGGCCGGTCAGCCCCCGCCCGGCAGGGGGCCCGCCCGGCGACGCTGATGACGAAGGGATCCGCGCACCGGCGCGCGGACACTGATGCCGGGAGGTGAGGCCCGTGCCTCGCCCCGTTGTCGTAGGACTGGACGGATCGCGCGAGAGTCTCGCCGCCGCCGACTGGGCGGCCCGGGAAGCACTGCGGCGCGGCCTGCCGCTGCGCCTGGTGCACGCGTGGGAAGGCGGAACCTCCACCGGCGAGCCGGCGTTGCCCGAACTGGCCGCGCCCCGCCACTGGTCGCAGCGGATTCTCCGCGCCGGCCTGGACCGGCTCGGTGAGAGCTACCCGCAGGTGCGGCTGAGCGCCGATCAGGTGCCGAACTCGGCGCCCGAGGCCTTGGTGGCCGTAGGCGCCGAGGCGGAGCTGCTGGTGCTGGGCAGCCGCGCCTTCAGCGGCTTCGGCGGATTCATGGCCGGTTCGGTGGCGCTCGCGACGGTGGCCCGGGTGACCCGGCCGGTGGTGCTCGTACGAGCCCATCAGCGTCTGGAGTCCGAGCATGTGCCGGACGCCGACGGCCGGCCTTCGGTCGGCACGCCGTACCGCGACGTGGTGGTGGGCGTCGACCCCGCGCACCGCTGTGAGGAGCTGCTCGCGTTCGCCTTCGAGAGCGCGATGATGCGAGCCGCCCCGCTGCGGGCGGTGTACACCTGGCGGCTGCCGTACCTGCCCCATACAGCCGAGGCCGGGGCCCGCATGGCGGCGGTCGGGGGCGCGGCGTACGCGCTGGGGACGGTCCTGGAACCGTGGCGGGAGAAGTACCCCACCGTGGAGGTGCACGAGCTGGTGCCGGAGGGCCGTGCTGCGGTGCAGCTGACGTACGCGGCGCAGGGCGCCGGCCTGCTGGCCGTCGGCCGCATGCTCCGGACGGCCTGTGTCGGTACGCACACCGGACCGGTCGCGCACGCGGTGATGCACCATGTCCCCTGCCCGGTCGCCGTCGTGCCCCACGGGTGAGGCACGACGGCGGCAGAGAACGTCCTTCGCCACTCCGGCCTGGTCCGCGACTGTCAGTCGCGCCGCAGTCGTGCGGCGACGTACTCGGTGAGGTCCAGGAGACGGTTGGTGTACCCCCATTCGTTGTCGTACCAGCCGAACACCTTGACCAGTTCGCCGTGTGCCTGGGTGAGCGGGGCGTCCAGGACGCAGGAGGCCGGGTCGCCCACGATGTCGCGGGAGACGATCGGGGCGTCGGAGACCCGCAGCACGCCCTTCAGGGCCCCGTCGGCGGCCTCCTGGAACGCCGCGTTGACCTCGTCCGCGGTCACCGGCCGCTCCAGCACGACGGTCAGGTCGGTCAGGGAGCCGTCCTCCACCGGCACGCGCACGGCGATGCCGTCCAGGGTGCCCGCCAGCTCCGGCAGCACCAGGCCGACGGCGCGAGCCGCCCCGGTGCTGGTCGGGATGATGTTGACGGCGGCGCTGCGGCCGCGGCGCGGGTCCTTGTGCGGTCCGTCGAGGACGACCTGGTCGTTGGTGTAGCCGTGAATGGTGGTCATGAGTCCCTTGTCGATGCCGAAGGACTCGTCCAGCACCTTCACCATGGGCGCCACGCAGTTGGTGGTGCAGGAGGCGTTGGAGACGACGTGGTCGCGCTCGGGGTCGTACGTCCCCTCGTTGACGCCCATGACGACGGTGGCGTCCACGCCCTTGCCCGGTACGGAGAGCAGCACCTTGCGGGCGCCCGACTTCAGGTGCAGCCCGGCGTCCTCGCGGGTGCGGAAGCGTCCGGTGGACTCGATGGCGATGTCGACGCCCAGGTCGCCCCAGGCCAGCGCGGCCGGGTCCCGCTCGGCGGTCACCGCGATCCGCCGGCCGTCCACCGTGAGGGAGTCCTCGTCGTGTGCGACGGTCCGGCCGATCCGGCCGTAGGTCGAGTCGTACGCCAGCAGGTGCGCCAGCGCCGCGGGCGAGGTGATGTCGTTGACCGCCACGACCTGCACGGGCGTGCCGGCCGCCCGCTCCGCGCGCTCCAGCACGAGGCGCAGGTAGTTGCGGCCGATACGGCCGAATCCGTTGATGCCCACGCGCACGCTCATGTCCGTCGTCCTCCCGATCGGTGTCCGGTGGTTGCGGTGCGCTGCCAGCCTCCGGCCCGGGTGCCCGCCGCGGCAGGGGCCGTACGGGGCCGGGGTCCGGGCCACCCGGCCCTGGGAGCGGGTGTGGGCGGGCGGGAGGGTGGGACCGTCGGCAGAGGATCGGAGTGGGAGATGGGGCACATGGCATTCAGCGGCATCCAGGTGCGGGCGACGGGCGATGTCGACGCCGAGGCGCTCGGGTACGTCCGGGCGAAGGTCGCGGCGGCCTTCGAGCGGCCCGGGCTCCCGGACGTCAGCGGCGAGGTGCGGATCGCCCACGCGTCTGCGCAGCACGTGGCGCAGCCGTGGTCGGCGGCGGCCGAGATCCGGGTGGGCGACGCCCTCGTCGTCGTACACGCGCAGGAGGCGAGCGCGCACGAGCTGGCCGACCGGTTGCAGGACCGGCTGCGAGGTCGCGCCGACCGCGTGGCCCATCGCGGCGACGAGGCGCGCAAGGCGGCGACGCCGCCGCCGTGGCGCGGGGGGCCGGGCACGGAGACCGGCGGCTGAGCGACGCGTGCGAAGGGGGTGCGGCCGGGGCGGCCGCACCCCCTTCGCACGCGTCCGGGCGGTCATCCGGTCGCCGGCACCAGCACCACCGGGCAGTGCGAGCGGTGCAGCAGCGTGTGGGCCACCGGGCCGAGCTGAGGGCCGAGGCGACCGGCACGGCGGTGGGCGCCGATGACGACGACGGCCGCGTCGCCCGTGGCCGCCAGCAGGGCGTGCGCCGGTCCGGTGGACACCGTGCGGGCCTCCACGCCGACGCCGGGGTGCTGCTCCTCCAGCCGGGCCAGGCTGAAACGGGGTACGGCTTCCTCGGCCCGGTCCTCGCGGTCGCGGTGCCGTTGCCCGGGGCTGGTGGCGGGGATCGGCGAGGGCAGCTCGGGCGTGATGTGCCGGTGAGTGCGGGAGTGCAGGACACGTAGCCCGACCTCGCGTCGCGCCGCCTCCGCGAAGGCGTACGCGGCGGCCTCGGTGTCGGAGTCGTCCGCCAGGCCCAGCAGGACCTCCTCCTTGCCGTCGCACGGGTGATCGCCGCGTACGACGAGCAGCGGGCCCCGCACCCGTGCGGCCAGCCGCAGGCTCACGGAACCGGCCATCAGGCCGGTGACCCCGCTGAGACCCCGGGTGCCGACGACGGTGAGGGCCGCGCCCTCGCTTTCCCGCGCGAGCACCCGGACGGGGCTGCCCGCGACGGCCCGGGACGTCACCGTCAGGCCCGGGTGGCGTTCACGCACGCGTGCGACGGCCGAGGCGAGGACCGGGCCGGCCTCGTCGCGGTCGGGCACGGCGTAGACGATCCGCAGCTCGGCAGCGCGCCGCGCGGCCTCGTCCGAGGCCCAGTCAAGGGCCCGTACGGCGACCAGTGAACCGTCCGTTCCCACGACCACTTGCTGGAGAGTCATGTCCTCTCCTCCTCTGCTCTGTGGTCCCGATACTCGTCCGCCCGCACCACGCCGGGCAGAGGCCGGGCGCACCCGGTGAAGCGCCGGACGGCCCCTTTCGCAGGGCCGTACGGACCGGTGTCAGTCCGAGAGGTGGATGCCGTAGAGCGTGCGGCCGCCGACGAGTGCGCGGCCGCTGACCAGGTCGGGCTCGATCCGGACGAAGACCTCCTCGGGCGAGGGCACCCAGGAGCGCGGACCGGTGCGGGTCAGGCGGTCGTGCTCGGCCGGGTCCGTGACGACCGAGGCGGCGCCGGTGACGACGACGCTCCAGCCGGAGTGCGTGACGGCGTCGACCTGGTCGGCCTCGAAGGCCACGACCGCGCCGTCGATGGCCCGGACCAGCTCCGACGCGGCCGCGGTGCGCAGCAGCACGGCGCCGTCACCGTCCAGAGTGAAGTTGACCGGCAGGACGGCGGGCAGGGCCTGGCGGGTGTGGACGATCCGGCCCACGGGCACCTCGGCCAGCAGTCGCAGACATTCCTGCCGTTGGAGTTCGCGGAATCCGTCGTTGGGATACATGGCCAGACCGTCTTTCGCCGGAAGCGGCAGGCGCGCGCCGCACGTCGTCCGTCCATGGTGGGCGAACGGGCATCGAGCGCGAAGGGCCGTCAGTCCCGGATGTTCCGGACAACGGCCCTGTCGCTCCGCCCCCCGGCGCCCGCCGGCGGACGCAGGTCCTGGTGCGACCGGCCCACCCCTCCCGGTCCAATGTCCAGGACAGGAACAGACCTATCGGCGGCCTACCGTCGAAGCGTCAGGCGCGACCGGCGAAGGGAACACCATGACCGAGCAGAGGACAGCCCGGGCCCTGGCGGCGGGCGGCCAGGTGGTCACCGCCAGGGCGAACGACGCCTTCGGGCAGCGCGGCGGCCGCAGCAGCGCGCCCGTCAGGAGCGGCGACCGACTCGGCCTGGCTCCGTGCCCAGCGGGGCGAGTTCTAGGGCGTGTCGCCCGCCGGCGGCAGCGCGGCCCAGACCTCTTGCAGCAGCGTCTCGTAATGCTCCCCGTAAGTGACCACGCCCGCGAACACCGCGTCGAGCGCGGCCCGCAGCGGGTCGGCCTCCGCGGCTCCCGTCACCGCGGGAAGCGCCATGTGCGGCTGGGACATCCGCTGGGACGGGTTCGGGGCACCGTGGGTGACGCCCATGGTGAATACGGCGGTTTCGGACCGGCGCCCGGGCACCCGCTGCGGGCTCGACCACTGCACGGCGGCAGCCGCAGGGCCCACGATCTGCGGCGCCTCCCAAGCCGTCACCTCCGGCCGTGGCGCGGGCGGCCGGAACGAAGGCCGCTCAGGCGGAACGGCCTCGCCCACGGTCCGGTCCGGGGCCTGCGGGTCGTCGGCCAGGGTCTGCCACATGCGATCCCAGTCGTCGAAGGGCGGCGGCAGGGGACGTCCCTCCGCCAGCGCGGTCAGCCCGTCGGTGACCCAGTCGAGGGCGGTGAGACCGGACTGCTCGCAGGCCCGCCGGGCCGCCAACAGGGCGATGGCACGCTGGACTTCAGGACCGGCGGCATCGATCGCATGGACCAGGGACGGGTCGAAGCGCACCAGACCAGCCACGTTCCCCAGGACCTCACGCAGGGCCTGGCTGGGCAGCTGCCCGCCCCACTCCCAGCGCTCCAGGGCGAGCTGGTTCTCCCGCTCGGCCCGCTCCTTTTCGAGCCGCTCCCGGCGCTCGGCCTCGGCCCGCTCCTCGGGGGTGGGCGCGGGCGGTTGCTCGGCCGCGTAGTTGTGCCAGTAGGCGGCGATCCCCGACGTCTGCTTGAGCACACGGTCGGGCTTCGGCGGAGCGGGCCAGAACTGCAGGAGGTAGGAGTCCAGTTGTGGTTCGTCGTCCAGCCGGGTGTCCTTCCTGTTCGCCTCGTCCATGCCCTTCGCGCAGTACCGCACGCGGTAGTCGGTCTCCTCCAGGTCCAGCTCCCAGACGGCTTCGCCCGCCCACTGCACCAGTCGGCTGTCCGCCGAGACAGGGCGGAAGGACACCTCCACCACGTCCTCCCACCGCGGGTCCAGGGCGGGCGGCTCCTCATGGACCTCGACGGTGAAACCGACGTCCCCCGTGTGCAGCCCAGTCGACAGCCACAGCGCGCCCGGGATCGCGGCGCCGCACAGTCCCGCGCGCTGCCCGGCGAACGACTCGGCGAGATCCGGGCCGAAGCCGTCCGGGTCGCTCTCGACATAGATCTGCCCGTAGTGCACGAACACTTCGCCCTCGACCGGCCTGCGCATCGCTACCTCCCGTGGATGTGCCACCACCCTACGAACGGCCACTGACAATGCCCGCCGTCGCCCGTGACCCCAGACCGCGCTAGGACTTCTTCGCCGTCCGGGCCCGGTACGCCGCGACCGTCGTCCGGCTCGCGCAGGCGTTGGAGCAGAAGCGGCGTGTCCGGTTCCGTGACTGGTCCACGAAGTAGTTGTCGCAGCCTTCCGCCGCGCACCGCCCCAGCGTCACCGCCGGCTCCCCGGCCACGACCAGCGCGAGCTGGGCGGCGATGAGCTGGCCGGCCCAGCGCTCGGCCGGGGTGCCGTTTCGGCTGAAGTGGACGTGCCAGCCGCCGAGTCCGTCATGGTCGGACAGGTGCATCTCCGGCGGATAGTCACGCAGCAGCCGGTGCACGGCCGCGGGTTCGGTGCCGTCGACGGCCTGCGCCAAGGCCTCCCGCACGAGGTCGGGCAGGTCGCCGTAGTCGCCGCCCGGCGGCGGAGTGATCTCGTGCTCCTCGAAGAACCGGCCGACCAGTTCGCCGTGTTGGTCGAGGGTCCTCGTGTTGGCCAGCTCCACGGCCAGCCGCGTCACGTTACCGACGTAGTCACCGTAATGCACTTGACCACCTACATCGCCGCTTCCTAATGTAGGCGCCATGCTAACTGATGCCACCTACATCGCCCGTCGGCTGCATCTGCTCGGGGAATGGGACGCCGCGCTCGCCGTCCTGGGTCCGGACGCCGAACCCGAGCTGCGCGCGGAGATCGCCGTAGAGCGCTGGTTCTTCCGGATCGAGCATCACGAGGAGGCCGAGAAGGCGGTCGCGGTGCTCGATCCCTCGTCGCCGACCGCGCAGCTGCTCACGGCGCGACTGGCCTACAGCCGGCTGCTGTTCCGCCGCGCCCCGCGCCCCGACGACCGCGCCGTCGCCGAGGCCGGCTACCGGGCGGCGGTCGAGCGCGGCGACGAGAAGCTGCGCGGCTGGGCCGAGTTCCACTGGGCGGTCCTGCTGGACAACATCGACGAGGACCCGGCGGCCGCCGACCCGCACTACGAGACGGCCCTCGACATCGCCAAGGCGTCCGGCGACGAGTTCCTCGAGTCGTACATCATCCGCCACGTCGCTCCGCGCCGGGAGCCCGCCGAGCGGATCGCGATGCTGCGCCGCTCACTCCACCTGCGCGCCGCGCTCGGCGCCCGGCCGCAGACCGTCGCCGCGCAGGCCCTGCTCGCCCGCGCCCTCCCCGAGGACGACCCGGAACGCGCCGAACTCATCCGCACCTTCCGCCCGGCCGCGGAGGAACTGCACATCGGCTGGCTGCTGTCCGACCACTGAACCGACTGCGCATACGGTGAGCACAGCTTCATGACGTGTGCGAGAAGGAGACAGGATGAGCGGGCGGCGGCCGACGGGGTCCGGCGGGTTCGTGAAGGTGTGCGGGCTCACCCAGGAGCAGCAGATCGACTGGGCCATCGAGCTGGGCTACGACGCCATCGGGGTCGTGGTGACTCCCAAGAGTAAGCGGTACTGCCCGCCCGAGCGGGCCGTGGCGCTCGCCGACCACGCCCGCGGGCGGATCCCCACGTTCGCCGTGGCGCTGGCCCACGAGGAGACGAAGGCCGTCGCGGAGCACTTCGACACGATCCAGGTCTACGAGATGGTCGACCTCCCCAACCTCGCCCTCGCCTCCGGCACGCCGCCCGAGCACCCGGAGGCCCTGGAGTACTTCTTCTACGACGCCAGCACGGGCAGCGGTGTCTTCGCGGACATCCCCGAGTGGGTCAGGGACGTACCCGGGCGGGTCGTGATCGCCGGAGGCCTCGACGAGCACAACGTGGCGGGCGTGATCGACGCCTTCGCGCCCTACGGGGTCGACGTCTCCAGCAGTGTCGAGACCGCGCCGGGTATCAAGAGCCGGGAGAAGATGGCCGCCTTCATCGCCGCGGCCCGCTCCCACTGAGCGGGCTCACTCCAGCAGCGTGCGCAGGGGGCCCGCCGGCAGTCCATGGCGGGTGTGGCCGCGCGGGCCCGTGGTCGTGGTGGCCGTCAGCAAGGAGTTGAGGACGGCCTCCTCCACGGCGTCGAGCACGGCGCCGAAGAGCGGGTCGAGCCGGTCGTCGGGCAGCACGGTCGGACCGGCGGGCTCGCCCAGCGGGCGGGTGCCGAAGGCGAGGCCGTAGTCGCCGCTGCCATGGCCGTACGCGGCACCGACGCGGGCCAGGGCGTAGACCGCGCGACGGGCCACCCGGGTCAGCTGGCGGGCGTCCAGCGGCGCGTCGGTGGCGGCCAACACCATGCAGGAGCCGCGGTCGGAACCGACGTCCGGGTCGGGCAGACCGACGTCGACAGGCGTGACCGTACGACCCGAAATCCTGAGCGTGCCACCGAAGTTGGCCTGCACCAGCACCCCCACCGTCACCTCACGGCCGCCCAGCGCGAGCCGTCGCGACGAGGTGCCGACACCGGCCTTGAACCCGAGCGCGGTGGTCCCCGTGCCGGCCCCCACGCATCCTTCGGCCACCGGCCCGTCGGACGCGTTCTCCAGCGCGGACCGGACATGCTGCTCGCGCACCGGTCGTGCGCGGATGTCGGACAGCAGCCCGTCGTTGCACTCCCCCACGACCGGGTTCAGGCTCCGCACGTCCTCGTTGCCCGGCCGCTCCAACATCCAGCCGACCAGGGCGTCGGCGACCCGGAACGCGGAGAGGGTCGAGGTGAGCAGCACCGGCGTCTCCAGCGCGCCGAGTTCGGCCAGCTGCGTGCCGCCCAGCAGCTTGCCGTACCCGTTGCCCACGAACACCCCGGCGGGCAGCGGGCGTTGCGGGCCGATCCCGTCCGGCACGATCGCGGTGACGCCGCTGTGCACCCGCGGCGGGTCGATGAGCGTGGTGTGGCCGACCCGGACGCCCGGCACATCGGTGAGCGCGTTGTGCGGTCCGGTGGGCAGGTCACCTACGCCGAGACCGATGTCCCGGGCCCGGGGAGCGGAGCCGGAGGAGGACGGGCGTGGGGCCGATGCGCTCATGATCGGCACCCTACGCGAGCACGCGTGCGGTGCGGCTAGGCCTTGTCGAGTTGGTCCGCCAGGTCGGTCAGGTCGTCGGCGTACAGGTCGAAGCGGTCCTCGGGGGCGGGCGGGTCGCCGACCGGGCGGGCGACGTACGCGGTGCGCAGGCCGAGGCGCTGGGCGCCGCGCAGGTCCCAGGCGTGGGCGGCGACCATCAGGAGTCGCTCCGGCGGTCGTCCGGAGACGGTGACGGCCAGTCGGTAGACCGCGGGGTCCGGTTTGAAGGTCCCGGCCTCCTCGGCGGACAAGGCCTGATGCCAGCGCAGTCCGGCGTGGGCGCTGAGTTCCAGCAAGGCCGTCCGGCTCGCGTTGGACAGGCCGATCAGCGGGTACCGCTCGGCGAGCCGGGCGAGCCCCGCCACGGTGTCGGGCCACGCGGGGAGCCGGCGGGCCGACTCGACGAGCGCGGCGGCGGCCGAGGCGTCGGCCCCGGCGGCGTCGGCGACCAGCAGCGCCGCTTCCCGGTCGATGACCTCGCTGGTGGCAGGAGGCCTCGCCCCGTCCACGACGCGGCCCTGCTCGTGCTCGACGTGCCGTTGCCACAGGGAGAGGAGTTCCTCGACCCTGGTCTCGTCGAGCGAGGCGTCAAGTGCGCGGATGCCGGCACGGAGTCCCGCCGGTTCGTCGACGAGGGTGCCGAGCACGTCGAACACGAGGGCGTCGATCGCCGGCTCTGCCATGGGCGGGCCTCCCGGAGGGGTCACGGTGCGGGGCGGTGCCGGCACCCGGCGAGTGCCCGCACCGCCCGGTGTCAAGCTCACCGTCGGGCGGCGCCGATGGTGATGATGCCGGCCAGCTTCGGGCTGGTGGCGTTGTCGTAAACGACCTCGCCGCCCGCCTTCTTCCAGATCTTGATCCGGAACGTGTGCGCGGTGGCCGTGACCCGGAATCCGTAGCCGCTGCCGCCGTTGACCGTGCCGGATCCCTGGTAGACCGCCTGGTCGCCGGTGACCACGAGCCAGTCGGAGCCGGTCGAGCGGAACTTCAGCTTGGCCGGGCCGAAGTCGAGCGTCGCCCACCCCGTGGGGACGGTGGCTCCCTTCTCGTACAGGGCCACGAGGGAGAAGGCGGCCTTGCCGGTCAGGGCCGGGCGGGCGGGGTAGGCGCCGGCCGGGGAGGTATAGACACCGGTGCCGAAGGCGGGTCCTGCCGAGCGGTCGTAGGCGATCAGCTCGGGGAGGGTGCCGCTGTCCGAGGCGCCGTCGTCGTCGGTGACCGTGATGACCGGGCGACGGATGCCGGCCTTGGTGTAAGTGTGCTCGGCCCGGCAGCCGGTCGCGGTGACCTGGCCGGCCTGGGGTGCAGTGCCGTCCTTCCAGTCGACCTTGCAGGTGTGGGTGTCGGAGGAGCCGGGGTCGGTGAAGGCGGCCGTGACGACGGCGGTCCTGCCCACCGACACCGCGGACTTGGGGCCGGTCGCGGCGGTGATGGCCGGTGCCGCGTTGGCGACCTTCACGGTGGCGGTGTCGCTGCTGCGGCCGCCGGTGAGGGTGACGGTGTAGGTGCCGTCGTCGGTGCAGGTGAGGGTGGTGTGCACCGCCGCCGGGTCGGCGAAGGTACAGGGCGCGCCTGCCTCGACCGTCCACTTCGGGGTGCCCGCGCCCGAGAGGGTGCCGCTCAGTGCGAGCGCGTCGCCTTCGCTCCCCTCGGCGTTCGGGCCGGCGTGCACGACGGTGACCGGATCGATGCTGGTGAGCGTCGGCACGACCTTCTTGATCAGGCCGTCCGCGTCGAACTCCAGCTTGTCGACGGTGGTTTCACGGTGCGTGCCGTCTCCGCCGGGGACGGCGAACCGGTGGTAGGCGATGTACCAGTCGTCGGTGTTGGGGACGTGGACGACGGAGTGGTGGCCAGGGCCCTTGATGCCGAGCGAGAGATCCTTCTCCAGGATCACTCCGCGCTTGGTCCACGGGCCGGTGGGCGAGGAGCCGGTGGCGTAGGCGACGCGGTAGTTCTCGTCCCGGGTGTCGTTCTCCGACCACATGAAGTAGTAGATGCCCTTGCGCTTGATGACGAAGGAGCCCTCGTTGTAGCCGCTGGGGGTGATGTCCTTCGTCTTCGCGGTGTCGATCGAGACCATGTCCGCGTTGAGCGGCGCGACGTAGGCGTGGCCGTTGCCCCAGTAGAGGTACGACGTGCCGTCGTCGTCCGTGAACACGGCCGGGTCGATCATCTGGCCGCTGTACTGGCCGGCCTTCAGCAGGGGGTGGCCGAGTGCGTCCTTGAAGGGCCCGGTCGGCGAGTCGGACACGGCGACACCGATGTTGGCGTCGGCGCAGAAGTAGAAGTAGTACTTGCCGTCCTTCTCGGCGATGGTCGGCGCCCAGGCGCGGCTGTCCGCCCAGGAGACGTCGGGACCGAGGTCGAGGATGACGCCGTGGTCCTTCCAGTGGACCAGGTCGGTGGAGGAGTACGCCTTGAACTGCGTGCCGCTCCAGCCCTCGAAGCCGTCGGTGGTCGGGTAGAGGTAGAAGGTGTCGCCGAAGCGGACGATGTTCGGGTCCGCGTTGAGACCGGGCAGGACCGGGCTCTTCATGATGAGCGCGGACACCGTCCAGGTGCGCTTCTTGCCGTCGGAGCCGGTCACTTCGTACGTCACCGGCTTGCTGAAGTCCTGGACACTGCCGGAGGCGGGGCTGATGGCTGCGCCATGGGCGAGGGTGAACTCCGGTGCCAGTGAAGTGAGATCGCTGCCTTCCTTCAACGGCAGCGTGATCTTGCTGTCCGCGTTGTCGATGATCGCGTCGACCTTCAGACCGGTCTGCGTCGCCTTGGCGATGCCCGCGGTGTTGCCGCTGAGCTCCATGACCTCCGCGGGCGTGAGGGCGCGGTCGTAGATGCGGAAGTCGTCGACCTCGCCGCCGAAGTAGGGGTCGGCCGCGTACAGGGAGCGGCCGATGTAGCCGGTGTAGTCCTTGTTCGCGTCGTACAGTTCGGACGGCTTGATGCCGGTCGTGGTGCGGGCCGCCTCGACGCCGTCGACGTAGAGGACCATCGTGCCGGTCGTGCCGTCGAGGGTGACGGTGACGTGCTGCCACTTGCCCGGGGTGAGCCCGGAGCCGGCCGTCAGCTTGGACTCTGCGGACCAACTCGCCTTGGTGATGGCGGAGTAGAGGCTGGAGCCGCCGTTGGACGGGGTGGCGAACAGGTACTTGTTGCTGTCGGGGCCGAGCCCGAACAGCCACTGGAAGCTCGCGCCGCCCTGCCACTTGGCGTACGTCGACACGGTCACGCTGTCGGCGTTCTTCAGCACGCCGTTGGGGATCTTCACGTACGGGGACGTGGCCGAGTCGCCGGACATCTTGAACGAGCCGCCGTCGACTCCGGTGCCGAACGCGGGAGTTCGGGCGTAGGTGCCGTGGTAGCCGTGGCCGCTGGCGTCGCGGGCGATGTTGCCGCCGGTCTCGTCGAAGTCGTACTCCAGGAGCAGGTCCGCCGGGACGTCCGGCCCCTCCGCCGAGACGGTGACCTGGGCCTGGACCGGCAGTGCGGCGCCGTCGGGCAGGCTGCCGGTGACCGTGAAGGTGCCGGGCTGCGCGTACTCGGACGCCGGGACGTCCTCCCAGTCGACGGCGACGGGGCGCTTGACGCCGTCGGCGTAGGTGGCGATCACGGTGGCAGGCAGGACCGGGGCCTCACCGGTCCGGGTCTTGACCTGGATGTCCTCGACGCTCTCCACCAGCTGGTCGGGCTGATAGGCGTGCAGCAGCCGGTCGTACTCGGCCTGCGTGACCGGCAGGACCGTGCCGTGGCGTGGCCTGGACGGCAGGTCGTAGTCGGCGACCGGGGTCCAGACGCCGGAGTCGAGGTCGGTCGTCTCGAAGGGGAGGTAGCCGCGGCCGCCGAACTCGTCGAGGAACGCGTACCACTTCTCCTCGGTGTTCGACTTGAACACCAGCGGCCCCTCGGCGGCGCTCATCGCGCCCTTGCCGATGCCCTCGGCGACCGGGGTCCACGAGCCCAGGATGGAGTCGCTCTTCTCCTCGAAGATGAACTTGCTGTTGGGGGTGGAGGAGGAGTTGTTCCGCTCGTCCTTCGACAGACGGTAGTAGGTGCCGTTGTGCCGGATCATCGTGGAGTCGATGACCGAGTAGCCGCGGTCGACCCAGACCTTGGGCTGGCTGAAGGTGTAGAAGTCGCGGGTGGTCGCGTACATCATGCGGTTGTACGTGTCGCCGGAGTGCGCCTCGTTGTCGTACAGCTTCGACGCCCAGAAGACGACGTACTCGCCGCGCTCGGCGTCGTAGAAGGCCTCCGGCGCCCAGGTGTTGCCGGCGCTGTCCGGGGAGACCTTGACCAGGCGCTGGTCGGTCCAGTGGACGAGGTCGGTGGACTCCCAGACCATGATGGACTTGCTGCCGCTGCGCTGGGCGGCGTCCCAGTCGCCGTTGCCGTAGATCCGCAGGTCGGTGGCGATCTGGTAGAACTTGTCGCCCTCCGGGGAGCGGATGATGAACGGGTCGCGCAGGCCCTTCTCGCCGAGCGTCGAGGTCAGGACCGGCTTGCCGTCGTTCAACTCCCGCCACTTCAGCGGGTCGTCGCCCTTGCTGAGGGCGGCGTAGAGCTGTTCGCCGTCCGAGGTGCCCTCGCCGGTGAAGTAGCTGAACATGTAGCCCTTGAGGGCTTCCTGCTTCGGGAGTTCGGGGACCTTCGCGGTGAAGGTGCGGGTCGTGGACGCCTCGCCCTTGGTGACGGTGGCGGTCAGGTCGACGGTGGTGGCACCGTCGCCATGCGCGGGGCGGTGGACGACTCCGTCGTCGGTGATGACGTCCGAACGCGCCGAGGACCAGGCGACCTTGGTGCCGTAATCACCGTCCGCGGGAAGGGTGAGGTTGCCGCGTACGTCGTCGAGGTTGTGGACGGTGAGGGCCTGCGCGGCCTGCTCGGTGGCGGACTTGTCGTCGAAGGCGGGCAGGACCGTCACGTCGAAGGTCCTGGTGTCCGACACCGTGCCCTTCTTCACCGTCGCGGTGAGCGTGGCGTGGGCCTCCGGCTCCCCTGCGGCGGGGCGGGTCACCTTGCCGGTGTCCGAGACGGCGGCGGTGTTGTCGCTGGCCCAGCTGATCGTGGAGCCGCCCGCCGTACCGGTCCTCGGCAGGTCGAGGTCGGCGGTGACGGCGCTGGTGTCGCCGAGGTCGAGGGCCGCCTTGTCGTCGGCGACGCCCTGGGTGGCCACGGGGAGCGAGAGCTGCTCGACCTCGGAGGCGGCCAGGGCACGGTCGTAGACCCGGAAGTCGCGGATGCGGCCCTTGAAGAGCCTGTCGCCCGAGTAGACGGACTTGCCTATGTAGTTGGCGGTGGTGGTGCCGGAGCCGATGGCGCCGGGCGTGATGGTGACCGCGGTGTTGCGGCCGACCTCGACGCCGTCCTCGTACAGCACACCGGTCGAACCGGTCTGGGTGTAGGTGAGGTGCTTCCACACCGCGCGGGTCAGGTTGTGCGCGTCCGACGGCTTGGTGGTCTGCTCCGTCGACCAGTTGCCGGTCGCGATCGAGGTGCGCAGCGAGTTGCCGGTGGTGAACAGGTAGCCGTTGCCGCTGCTGCCGCTGGAGTTGCCGAAGCCGTAGATGAAGTACGGCGTGGACTGCGTCGCGTCGATCAGCACGTCCGTCGAGACGGTGATCGAGCTCATGCCCTTGAGCACGTCGTTCGGCACCTTGACGTAGGTGTCGGAGCCGTTGAAGGCGAGCCCCTGGCCGGAGGCCGACCAGTCGGCGGTGCCGCTGACCGTGCCGTCCCGGCCGTGGCCGGAGGCGTCGGTGACGGTGCTGCCGGAGGCGTTGTCGAGCTTGTACCAGAGGGCGAGTCCGTCGGTGATGTCCGCGGTGTCGGCGGCGGTCGCGGAGGTCACCGGCGCGGTGAGGCCGAGGAACATGGACACGGCGGTCAGGCCCGCGAGGCGGCCCGCCCAGCGTCTCGCGCGGGGGCGCGGACGTGCGAGGTGCGTCATGTGGGGTTTCCCTGCTGAGGCATGGCTGACGGAGGAGGGGAGGGCAAGCAGGAGTCAGCCGGGAACGGGCGCCTCGGCCAAGGGCGCCCTGACGTTGCGGCTGTGTGACGTCGTGTTGCGAGAGTGTCAATCGGGTTGTGGGGCAGCGTCAAGAGGTTTCGAACAATGTCCGACAGGTCGAACAGACGGTATCGGGGGTGCTCAACGGCGGGCGCGTCAAGGCGCGTTGGCGCGGGCCCCGCAGAGCCCGCGCCCTAGCAGCCCCCCTCAGCCCACCGCGCGCTTCACAAGCGCGCCGATCCGTTCCTCCACCTCGGCCGTCACCTCGGTCAGGGCGAAGGCGGCCGCCCACATCGGACCGTCGTCCAGCTTCGCCAGGTCGCTGAACCCGAGGGTCGCGTACCGTGACTTGAACTTCTCCGCGCTCTGGAAGAAACAGACGACCTTGCCGTCCAGGGCGTAGGCCGGCATGCCGTACCAGAGCTTGGGCGCGAGCTCGGGGGCGGCGGCGGTGACGACGGCGTGCACCCGCTCGGCCATCACCCGGTCCGAGTCCCGCATCTCGGCGATCTTCGCGAGCACGTCCCGCTCGGCCTCCGCCGCCTTGTCCGCGTTCGAGCGGCGCCGCGCGGCGGTCTTCATCTCCCGCGCGTGCTCCTTCATCGCGGCGCGCTCCTCGGCCGTGAACCCCTCGTAGGCGCCGTCCTCGGTACTGGCCATCACGCAACTCCCCCTGGTGAACCCTGCTGTCCCGGATTTCGGGAGGGGGACTTTATCCCGGTTGCCCACCAGGGTGCACCCTTTGCGGCAGCGGTCAGCCGTGACCGCCCTGCCCCCGGCGCCACAACTCCGCCGAGAGGTGATGCTGCAACGGCTGCCCGACCGCCGCGAGATCGTGGACGAACGTGAGCGTGTCGGCGTCGGTCAGCGTGTAACGGCGGCGGGTCGCCTCGACCTCCTTGGCCGTCGGGGTCAGGGCCACCTCATGGGTGGAGAGATCGACCGTGCCCTCCTCTGCATGGCCCACGGCGATCTCCGCGATGCCGGTGGGCTGGGTGATCAGCGCCTCCACCCGGCCGTCGGGCTGGAGCCGCCACCAGCCGCTCTCGCGGGCCGCCGGGCGGAGCGGTGTGTCGTCCGCGTCGATCAGCCACGCCCGGGCCTCGTAACGGAGGAAGGGTCGGCCGTCGTGGCTGAAGGTGACCTCCTGCCCGTAGGCGAACTCCCCGTCGAGAGTCGGATATCCGCCGCGGCCCCGGCCGCGCCAGGTGCCCAGGAGGCCGAGCACCGGCTTGAGCAGGGCGTGCGGGGCGGGTGCGGCGTCCGGCCCGAGGGCTTCGCCGTACGGGTACTCCGGTGCGGGGTGGGACACGTCTGTGCTCCTCGGGGTCGGGCCGGTCGGGGCAAAGCCTAGGCCGCACCCGCCCCCGCAACTTCACTTCCGCAGCCGGTAATTCACTCGCCCGGCCGGAAGCCGGGCCAATAGGCTCCGCCCGCGCACCTGGGACGCGACACACGACCGCGAGGGGACCCCCATGGAAACGCCCGGCTCACGCACCGACCGCTTCAGCCTGCTGCTCGACCAGTTCGACCGGGCCCGGGAGATGGCCGAGGTCCGGCTCATCGGTCTCAGCGACGAGGAGTACCTGTGGGAGCCCGTGGCCGACTGCTGGTCGCTGCGGCGCCGCGAGGAGGCGGTGACGCCCAGGGCGTTCGGGCCCGGTGACTGGGTGCTCGACCTGGGGGCGCCGGACATCCCCACCAACGAGTACGCGGAGGTCGGCCGGCAGGCCGCCTCCGGCATGTCCGTCGAGAAGATCGCCGTGGACTGGAGCGTCAGCGTCGAACGGGTCCAGGAGATCCTCGACCACACCGGCCCTCTGGAGCCCGACAAGACGCCGGTCACCACCATCGCGTGGCGCCTCGGACATCTGCATTTCGAGTTCGCGGGCGCCTGGGAGTGGGCCTTCGGCGAGCGGCGCCAGGATCCGAAGCAGATGGTCGACTTCTCGCCCTCGGCCGCCGTGACGCTTGAGCAGTTCTGGCCGGTGATCGACCGCTGGCGCGAGAGCGTGGGCCGGATGACGGAGGAGCAGCTCGACACGGTCGGGTTCTCCCAGTACCCGTACGGCTCCGACGCCGACGAGCCGTACATCGGCGTCCTGTCGGGAGCCAACCTCGAGTTCATCCACCACATGGCCGAGATCGCGCTCCTGCGCGACCTGTGGCGGGCCCGTTCCGAGAGCGCCGGGTAGTCGGAGCCCGGGCCGGGGAAATGCCGTGGAACCGCAGCTCGAGGGCGTGTTAGCGTCCCCACGCCGGCCGCGGGACTTCGGTGCGACTTCCGGAACCTGCCTGTACAGCAATGATTCGCAGCTCGTGCCCCCATTCCCCGGCCGGCGTTCAGCAATGGGGGGCGAGGACAAGGCATGGAGTAGTACAGGGATATCGCATTCGCCGTTGACCTGCTTCAGCTCCGCCACCGAGTCCTCACAGACCGTGCGTATGATCTCTTCGCAGCGGGTCAGCATCTCGTCGTTGAACACTCCGCGCCGCTACTGCGTCACGAAGACCAAGTGCACGTGCATGGCCGAAATGACGTGTCTTCCACGTCTGTAGTCGTTCTGCCCCTCCATGAGGCCAGTCGTCTTAGGATCTTGGTTGTGCAGCTCCGTTACAACTACCGGGTCTACCCGGACGCCGCACAGCGCCGCGCGCTGGCCCGTGCGTTCGGGTGCGCCCGCGTGGTGTGGAACGACTGCCTGCGCGACCGGAAGGAAGCACACACGGCGGGACTGCCGTACGTGACGTCGGCCGCGCTGTCCCGGCTTCGCATCACGCAGGCCAAGCGCACCGAGGAACGCGCCTGGCTCGCCGATGTGTCGGCGGTTGTCCTGCAACAGTCCCTGCGGGACCTGGATGCCGCCTACAAGAACTTCTTCGACAACCTCAGAGGCAAGCGGCCCGGCCGCAAGGTCGGACCTCCCCGCTACAAGTCGAAGAAGGACACCCGGCAGTCGATCCGCCTCAACACCAACGCGTTCTGCCTTCAGAGCGACGGCACGGTGTACGTGGCCAAGGCCGGCAGCCTCAAGGTCAAGTGGTCCCGCCGGCTCCCGGCCGCACCCACGTCCCTGACCGTCACCAGGGACAGATCCGGCCGGTACTTCCTCAGCTTTGTCGTGGACACCGAGCCGGACCTCCTGCCCGAGCTTGAGGCCGACGCCGGTGTCGACCTCGGTCTGTCCGCCTTCGCCGTCCTGTCCGACGGCACCAGGATCGACAGCCCGCGCTTCCTGCGCCGGGCGGAGAAGAAGCTCAAGCGTCTTCAGCGGGAGCTGTCCCGAAAGGCCAAGGGGTCGAAGAACCGGGCCAAGGCCCGCATCAAGGTCGCACGCCAGCACGCCAAGGTGGCGGACCGGCGCCGGGACTTCCACCACAAGGCTTCCACACAGATCATTCGCGACAACCAAGCGGTGTACGTGGAAGACCTTGCGGTGTCCGGCCTCGGCCGTACCCGGCTCGCCAAGTCCGTGCACGACGCGGGATGGTCTGCGTTCGTCGGCATGCTGGAGTACAAGGCGGCTCTGCACGGCCGCACCTTCGCCAAGGTGGACCGGGCTTTCCCGTCCTCTCAGGTCTGCTCGGCCTGCGGATTCCGGGACGGCCCCAAGCCCCTGCACGTGCGGGAGTGGAGGTGCGGGGCCTGCGGCACCGTGCACGACCGCGATCACAACGCAGCCCGCAACGTCCTCTTCGAAGGACGCCGAATCGTCGCCGCCGGACGGGCGGAGACACTAAACGCCTGTGGAGCGCCGGTCAGACGGGCACCCGTGCCCGCACAGCGCGGTGAAGCAGGAAGCCCCCGGAAGGGTCAGACGACCCAGGCCGGAATCCCTGGACACTAGACCAGGGAGCACGTCAATGCTCCTACATCCCGCACACAGATTTTCGTCGCCGAGTGGACGGGTGACGGCTCCCCGGCCGCCGCCTACGGCACACAGCTGGCCGAGGGCCCGGCGGAGCAGGCGGCGGTGGCCGCGGTACGGCTGCACTTCCATCGCCGGATGGCGCGTCAGGAAGGCCGGCGACGGCTGCGGTTCCTGCCGCTGCATCTCGCGCTGGAGGGCTATCTCGCGCTGCACTTCGGCGGCCCCACCATCGCCTGGGAGGAGTGGTCGCGGCAGGCTCTGCGGCAGGGGCTCTCGCCGCGCGTCGAGGCCGCCTACCTGGGGCTCCAGGTGCCGGGGCTGGCCGACGCGCTGAGCGTCTTCGAGATCCACCCCGGCCAGTGCGGTGTCCTCGTGTACCTGGCGGACGCGCTGGCCGCCGCGTTCGTGGTGCCGCATCCGGAGGACTACCGGACGCTGCATCCGACGCTGGTCCAGGACCTGTACGGCGACCTGGTGCACCACTACGCGACGCTGATGCCTCCGGTGCCGGACTTCCGGGCGCGCATCAGCGACACCGGCATCCGTACGCTGAGTGAACTGCGCGCCGCCGCGGCCGAACAGACCGACCGGTGGGAGGAGTTCCACGACACCACCATGGCCGCCGGGCTGGTGGAGCAGAAGAGCAGCTGGCAGCAGGTCCGGCGGATGGGCCGCTTCACGCTCTCCCGCTTCCTGCCCGAGTTCCGCCCGAAGCAGGACAACCACATCGGGGAGGCGATCCTCGACGAGCACGGCCGGACCGTCTATCTCAAGACCTTCCGGCTCTCCGAGAACCAGGTCCGCCGCGGCTTCCTGCTCAGCCGTCTCGCCGCGCACGACTGGCATCTCGCGGACACCGCCGCCGAGTTCGGCATCGACGAAGCCGCGCTCGCCAAGCGGTTGGAGACGGCCGGCTTCGGCTATCTGCTGCGGCAGCGCTGATCCGCGTCAGAGGGCGTGGTTCACCGGGGTGCGGACCATGTACACGTCCACCTCGTCCTGGGACTCCAGGACGAAGCCGTGCCGCTCGTACAGCCTGCGGGCCGCGCTGCCCTGGAGGACGTTCAGCCGGGTCAGGGCGCCCTCCTTGTCGGGGCGTTCCAGCAGGCTGCTCAGGACGGCCGAGCCGATTCCCTTGCCCTGGAGCTCCGGTACGAGGAGGAAGTGCTCCAGCCAGTAGACGTCGTCGGCCGGGCGCAGCGCCACGCAGCCGACCAGGGCACCGGCCACCTCGATCGCCGAGGTGTGCTCCGGCTGATAGGCGTCGCGCAGGCGCTGCCGCACCCGGTGCTCGTCGTACCGTCCGAGCCGCTCCAGGTCCGCCTTCATCGCGACGGCACGGATCTCGACGATCTCCTCGAGATCCGCCATTGACGCCGCCCGCAGTTCCCAGTCCGCCATGATCATGATGTTATCGCCCGGACCGGGTGCCGCCTCAGCCGACGGGAGCCGTGCGGATGGCCGCGATGTCGAACTGCAGGCGCACCTTCTCGCTCACCATGGCGCCGCCCTCGGCCAGCCTGGAGCTGTAGTTCAGGCCCCACTCCGTGCGGTCGATCGTCGTGGTGCCGTCGAAGCCCGCCCGCTGATAGCCGAAGGGGTCGGTGACGTGGCCGATGTAGGTGAGTTCGAGGACCACGGGTCGGGTGGTGGCCTTGATGGTGAGGTCGCCGGTCATGCGAAAGACATCGCTGCCAAGGGGCTCGACCGCGGTGCTGGTGAAGCGCATGCGCGGATGGTTCGCCGAGTCGAAGAAGTCGCGGCCCACGAGATGGGCGTCGCGCTGTTCCACTCCGGTGTCGACGCTGGCCGTGGACACCATGATCTCGGCCTGCGAACGGGACGGGTCACGGCCGTCGAAATAGAGGCGGCTCTGGTATTCGGCGAAGGCTCCGCGGACCGTGGTCACCATGGCGTGCCGTACGGAGAAGCCGATCCTGCTGTGTGCCGGGTCGATGACCCATTCGCCGGTCAGGGCGGCAAGAGTGGGGTCCGGCAGGAGCGTGGTGGGGGTGCCCGGCCGGCCGGTGGGGGGTTCGGGGGTGAGTGTGGGCTCCGTGCGGCGGAACGGGGTACCACGGCTGAACAAATTCATGATTCATCTAATTACTGCACGGGAGTTGGCGAGGCAAGCCCGCGTGGGCCATCGACGAAATATCCACAAGTCCCCCACCAACTCCCCCACGGCGAGGACAATTGACTACTTCTCACCGATTCCCACCAACGCACACACAGGGAAGTCGGCATATTGTTTTCCGGCATTTCGGGGCGGGGATTCTCGTAGCGTGCCCGCCGAACTCCCAAAGGGCTGCGCGAGGGGACATTAATAGGTCTGCATCTTCCTCCGGCCAGGTTGTCTCAAATACAGCGCACCGGAACCACGGGAAGGTCATGCTTTACCCCCGTTTTGCCCTGCTGTTGGTAACGCGGCGGACCGGAGTCGGACTCGGACATACGTTCCTCTCCGTGAACTCTCAAGCCACCCCCCACCGCCCCGTCCGCCGTACGTTCCTGCGGGCCGGGCTGACCGGCGCCGCGGCCCTCGGCACGGGCCTCGCGCTCGGCGCGTCTCCCGCCGCCGCGGCCTCCCCCATGGCCCGCCCTCGCCCCGACACTCCCGACGAGGCACTCCGGGAACTGGCGGCCGGCAATCGCCGCTGGCGCGCCTTCCGTGAGCAGCACCCGGACGAGACACCGGCCACCCGCCAGGCGCTGGTCTCGGGACAGCACCCCTTCGCGGTCGTCCTGGGCTGCATCGACTCCCGAGTGCCTCCGGAGCTGGTCTTCGACCAGGGGCTGGGGGACCTGATGACCGTGCGCAGCGCCGGAGAGGTGCTGGACGAGGCGGTGCTCGGCAGCATCGCGTACGGGGTGCTGGAGCTCGGGATACCGCTCGTCCTCGTCCTCGGCCACCAGTCGTGCGGCGCGGTGCGGGCGGCCGTCGAGGCCGAGGCGTCCGGTGCGCAACTGCCCTCGCACATCCAGTACTTGGCCGACCAGATACGACCGAACATCGATCACAGCAAGGAGGGCGACGCCCGGATCGACGCGACCATCGACGCCAACGCAAGGGCGGTCCGCGCACGCCTGGCGGCGGAGCCCGACCTCGCGGCGAAGATCGCGGGCGGAGCGCTGGCCGTCGTGGGCGCACGCTACGAGTTGAGCAGCTGGCGCGTGCATCACCTCGCCGGCTGACGGACGAGGACGGCCCCGGACCAGAACCTCGGGGCCGCCCCGCACCCTTCGACCTTCACGCGGAAGCACGCCTGTGCGCCTCAGGACTCCGGGTGACTCGCCCGGCAGTCCGTCGTCCGCCAGTACGGGCCGGTGATCTCGCGAGGCAGGGAGCCCGCCTCGACCAGCACACCTTGAATCCCGGCTCCTCCACGCATCTCCCCCGGGGGTTTCGTCGGTTCCGGCGTCCCCGCCTGCCGGACCTCGCGCTGATCGGACAGTACTGTGCCGACACGGGGACTCGACCACGTATGCGAAGAGGTGGACGCATGGCAGGCAAGGCGAAGGAGAAGTTGTCGCGCAAGGTCTACGAGGGTGAACTGCTGCGTCTTCAGACCGAGTTGGTGAAGCTGCAGGAGTGGGTGCGGGCCGAGGGCGCGCGGCTGGTCGTCGTGTTCGAGGGGCGGGACGCGGCCGGCAAGGGCGGCACCATCAAGCGGGTCGCCGAGCACCTCAACCCCCGCGTCGCCCGGATCGCCGCCCTGCCGAAGCCGACCGAGCGGGAGCGGACGCAGTGGTACTTCCAGCGGTACGTCCAGCATCTGCCGGCCGCCGGGGAGATCGTGCTGTTCGACCGGTCCTGGTACAACCGGGCCGGTGTGGAGCATGTGATGGGCTTCTGCACGAAGGAGGAGTACCAGCTGTTCCTGCGCCAGTGCCCGATCTTCGAGCGGATGCTGATGGAGGACGGCATCCTGCTGCGCAAGTACTGGTTCTCGGTGAGCGACACCGAGCAGGAGGACCGTTTCCGGCGCCGCCTTGAGGACCCGCTGCGCCGCTGGAAGCTGTCCCCGATGGACCTGGAGTCACTCACCCGCTGGGAGGCGTACTCCCGGGCCAAGGACGAGATGATGGTGCACACCGACATCACCGACTCCCCTTGGTACGTCGTCGAGAGCGACGACAAGAAGCGGGCCCGGCTGAACATGATCGCCCATCTGCTGGACTCGGTGCCCTACCGGGAGGTGCCGCCGCCGGTGCTGAAGCTCCCGGAGCGTCCGGAGTCCACCGGCTATGTACGGACACCGCGCGAGCTCCAGACCTACGTCCCGGACCACGCGGCAGGTCTCTGACACCCCGCGTCACCGGCCGGTGCCCAGGGGTTCGGCGGGGGCGTCGTCCGCCTGCTGGAGTGCGGTGAGCAGCTCGTTCTGGCCGGTGAGCAGCTCGGTGAGGATCCGGCGGGCGGCGCGCAGGAGTTCGGCGACATCGCCGCCGGCGAGCGCGTAGCGGACGGTCGAGCCCTCGCGCATCGACACCACGATCCCCGAGCGGCGCAGCACGGCCAGCTGCTGGGACAGGCTGGACGGCTCGATCTCGATGTCGGCGAGCAGGTCCCGCACGGAGACGGGCCCGTGCTGGAGGAGCTCCAGCACCCTGATGCGCACGGGGTGGCCGAGCATCCGGAAGAACTCCGCCTTGACCTGGTAGAGGGGGGCTTGCATGGCTGCTCGCTCCTTGTCGGCTGGGGAACTGCGGTGCGACGGCACCTGAGGGGGCACCGCCGCATCACAGGCCGCCCTCGGATGCCGATCCTTCACGCCCCGGGCCGTGCGCGAACACACATTGGGACCATGCTGATGTGGTGACTTGAAGAAGTCTTCACATGATGGGCAGCGGTGGCCCCGGCTGCGGCGCCCGGGTCAGATCTCGATCGCCTCCTCGACGCGTTTGAGCTGGTGCCGGGCCATGGCCAGGTTCGAGCGGGCCTTGTCGAGGACGAGGTAGAGGAACAGGCCGTTGCCGCTGCGGCCGGTGACCGGCCGGATCAGGTGGTACTGGCTGTCCAGCGTGATCAGCATGTCCTCGATACGGCCCTTGAGGCCGACCTGCTCCATGGTGCGCACCTTGGCCCGGACGACGTCCGTGTTGCCGGCCGCGGCGACCGTCAGGTCCAGGTCCTTGTTCCCGCCCAGGGTGCCCAGCGCCATTCCGCTGGTGTAGTCGACGACCGCGGCTCCCACGGCCCCTTCGACCCCGGCCATCATCTCCTTCAGCGACACTTCCACACTCGCCACAGTGCCTCCCTTGCGCTCGTTGACTGCGACGGACCGGCGCCGCCGGCCCGCCTCGATGCCCCCGGACCGTACGCATGCCACCGGCTCGCGAGGACCGACTCTCTGGGACTGACCGTGCGCGCCGGACAACGACCGGACAACGACGCGAACGGACCGTTCGGTGGACCGGAACTGCCGTGACAGGCCGCGAAGTTGACTCCCGGGCGATGCGAGCGGGGTCGCCTCCTCGTACCGGGAGGCCCTGTCGCCGTGGGGCCGATCGGCCCTGTGTGCCGCCCCCATGGGGCCCTGGAACGCCTCAGGGGTCGGCGGCGAGGGTGGTGTGCCGCGGTGCCCGTGGCCCCGTACTGCTGTGTTCCACCCCCTTTCCCCGGAGGCTTCATGCTGTCCGCAGAGTCCGCCGCCGTCGTCCGGGCCACGCTGCCCGCCGTGGCCGGAGCCCTCGACGAGATCACCACGCGCTTCTACGGCGCGATGTTCCGCGACCGCCCTGAACTGCTGGACGGCTTGTTCAACCGGGGCAACCAGGCCAGCGGCGCCCAGCGCCGGGCCCTGGCCGGGGCGATAGCGGGCTTCGCGAGCGCGCTCCTCGCCGACCCCGACGCCCGCCCGGACGCGCTGCTGGCGCGGATCGCCCACAAGCACACCGCGGTCGGGGTCACCGAGGACCAGTACACGGTCGTCCACAAGTACCTGTTCGGTGCCATCGCCGAGGTGCTCGGCGACGCGGTCACCCCGGAGGTGGCCGCCGCCTGGGACGAGGTGTACTGGCTGATGGCCGGCGCGCTCATCGCCCAGGAGGCCCGTATCTATCGGGAGGCGGGTGTCGTGCCGGGTGAGGTGTGGCGGCCGTGGACGGTCGTCGAGCGGCACGAGGAGACCGCCGACGTCGTCTCCTTCGTCCTGCGTCCGGCCGACGGCGGTCCGGCCCCCGCGGCGAAGGCCGGACAGTACGTCAGCGTCCGGGCCCTGATGCCGGACGGCGTCCACCAGTTGCGCCAGTACAGCCTGTCCGGCGACCCGGGCGGCCAGCTGCGCCGCATCACCGTCAAGCGGGTCGGCGGCGGGGAGGTGTCCACCCTCCTGCACGGCACGGTGCGGGCCGGGGACGAACTCACCCTGTCCGCGCCTTTCGGTGACGTCGTCCTCGACGAGACGGACACGCCGCTCGTCCTGGTCTCCGCCGGCATCGGCTGCACCCCCATCGTCGGCATGCTCGCCCGCCTCGCCGCCACCGACTCCACCCGACGGGTTCTCACCCTCCACGCCGATGTCTCCCCCGGCACCCACGCCCTGCGCACCGAGACCCGCGCGCTCACCGCACAACTGCCCGACGCCGAGGCCGTGTTCTGGTACGAGCGGTTCGGCATCGCCGAACCCGGCGCCCGCGAGGGCCTGATGGACCTCGCCGGGATCGACGTGCCGGCGGACGCCACCGTCTACCTGTGCGGCCCGCTGCCGTTCATGCGCGCCGTCCGCACCCAACTGCTCGACCTCGGCATCCCGCCACGGCACATCCACTACGAGGTGTTCGGCCCCGACCTGTGGCTCCCGGACGCGTCCTGACGCGGTACCACCGCGCGCCCGAGGGCCGTTCGGCCCTGCGCGGGGGCCCGATGGCCCGGTTCCGGACGGCCGCGTGCTCCGGAGGATGGTGAAAGCGCAACCGACGCGTCTGTGGTCGCACTTGGACCAGCCTCGTCCCCGCGTCCCGCTCCGGCCGCACGCTCGCTCGTGCGCCGCGCCACGGGGACGATCCATGCGAGGCCGTGCGGTGGGGGCCGTACCGCCTCGCCCGGGCGGCCGCCGCCGGACCGGACAGCCGACGGCGGCCGCCGAGTGCCGCACCCGCCGTACAGCCGGAGAGCCGCGACCGTTGACCGTTGTACCGTCGCGAGACGGCCACGAGTCGCATATGCGGCGGACAGGTTCCGCCGGGGTGCGGACAGTAAGTGACATACCGTCTCGACTCCCGTCCGGGTGCGGTGAGATGACCCGAACCGGCACCGGCAGCGGTTGGGGAGAGACATGGGTCTGATTCCAGTACCGGACGTGGCGGACGGCACCGAGCGGACGCAGTGCGCCTGCGGCGGAGCGGCGCGTCCGATCGAGCCAGGGGCCGACGAAGACCGGTTCCGGGGTCTTCTGGAAGCCGCCCCGGACGCCATGGTCATCGTCGACAACGGCGGCATCATCAAACTCGTCAATGCCCAGACCGAGGCCCTGTTCGGCTACCGCCGCGAGGAACTCCTCGGCCATCCGGTGGAGTTGCTGATCCCGCACCGCTTCCGCCCGCACCACACCCGGCATCGCGGGGGCTACGCCGCCAACCGCCAGGTCCGGCCCATGGGCGCCGGCCTCGATCTGCACGGACTGCGCAAGGACGGCACCGAGTTCCCCGTCGAGATCAGCCTGTCCCCGCTGGAGACCGCGGACGGGCTCCTGGTCTCCGCGGCGGTCCGCGACGTCAGCGACCGCCGAGCCGCCGAGGCCCGGATCAACGAGCTCGCCGCGCTCGTGGAGTCGTCCCAGGACGCGATCCTCGCCAAGACCCTCGACGGCTACATCACCTACTGGAACGCCGCCGCGCAGAGCCTGTACGGCTACACCGCCCAGGAGGCCATCGGCCGGCACGTGTCCGTGCTGGCCCCGCGGGAGAAGCGGGGCGAGGTCACCGCCCTCCTCAAGCGGCTGTGCCACGGGGAGAAGGTCGAGCACTTCGAGACGCTGCGCCTGACCCGCTCCGGCGAACTGCTGGACGTCGACGTCACGTTGTGGCCCACCCGGGACACGGCGGGCACGGTCGTCGGCGCCTGCGCCATCGTCCGGGACATCAGCGACCGCAAGCGCGCCGAGGCCGAACTCACCGTCCTCTACGAGCAGCAGCGGCACATCGCGCTCACCCTGCAACGCAGCCTGATGGGCACCCCGTCCGCGGTCCCCGGTCTGGCCATGGCCAGCCGGTACCGGCCCGCCACGCAGGGCGCGGGCGTGGGCGGCGACTGGTTCGACCTGATCCCGCTGGGCGCCGGCCGGGTCGGGGTCCTCATCGGTGACGTGATGGGCCGCGGGCTCGAAGCCGCCGCGGTGATGGGGCAGTTGCGCTCCGCCGCGCATGCCCTGGCCAAGACCGGCATGCAGCCCCGACAGCTGATGCAGGCCCTGGACACCTGTGTCGCCGACCTGGACGTCCCCGACCAGTTGGTCACCTGCTGCTATCTGATCGTCGCCCCGGACAGCGGAACCGTCACCGTCTGCTCGGCCGGTCATCTGCCGGTACTGGTGGCTCCCCCGAGTGGCCAGGTCCACGGCCTGAAGACCCCGGTGAACGCGCCGCTCGGCGTCGGCGACATCCTCTACGAGCAGTCCTGCGCCGACATTCCGCCCGGCGCCACACTGGTCCTCTACACCGACGGCCTGATCGAGACGCCCGGCAGCGACATCGAGGAGCGCCTCGGTCAACTCACCTCCGTCCTCGACGGGTTCTTCATCGACGCCCCCCGTCTGGAGACCGCCGCGGACCACGTCCTGACCAGTCTGCTGCCCGACGCCGACAGTCATGACGACGACGTGACCCTGCTGCTGGCCCAGCTGCCGGCGGCGCCGCTGGCGGCGCTCACCACCGATCTGCCGGCGCTGCCGTCCTCGGTCCCGGAGGGGCGCACGTTCCTCAACAAGGCGCTCATGGCCTGGGAGTGCCCCGAACCGGCGGAGGAGGCCCGGCTGCTGCTCTCCGAGATCCTCACCAACGCGGTCCAGCACGCCGAGGGCCCGATCACGCTGCACCTGTGCCGGACGGTCACGGACCTCACGGTCGAGGTGAGCGACCGCAGTCCGCACCTGCCCCAGCCGCGGATCGCGGCGGAGGACGAGGAGTCCGGCCGCGGTCTGCTGCTGGTGCGGGCCCTGGCCGACGGGTGGGGGGTACGGCCCACCGACGAGGGCAAGACCACGTGGTTCACGCTGAAGCTGTGAGGCACGGCGCGGCCGCGTACTGAAGCTGTGAGGCACGGCGCGGCCGCGAGGTCTCCTCCGCGGTGCGCGCGCTATGTCTCCTGGACGGGCACCCGCCACACGAGCGTCGTCCCGCCGCCGGGCGGTGAGGTCGACTCCAGTTCCCCGCCCAGCTGTTGGGCGCGTTCGGCCATGTTGCGCAGCCCGCTGCGGCGGCCCTCGGCCGGGATGCCCACCCCGTCGTCGGAGACAGTGAGCCGGAGGTCGCGGCCGTCCGTCGCCAGGACCACGTCGGCACGGGTGGCGTGGGCGTGCCGGGCGACGTTGGTCAGGGCCTCCGAGAGAACGGCCATCGCGTGCTCGGCGACATCCCTCGACACGTGGGTGTCCAGCAGGCCTTCCATCCGCACGCTCGGCGCGAACCCCAGCACCGGTGCCGCCTCCCCGACGACGCGCACCACACGGGCCCGCAGCCCGGAGCCGGGGGCGTCCTCGCGGGCCCGCAGCCCGAAGATCGTCGACCTGATGATCTTGATGGTCTCGTCGAGGTCGTCGACCGCCCGCAGCACACGCTTGGACGCCTCGGGATGGTCGATGAAACGGCCCGCGCTCTGCAACGTCATGCCGGTGGCGAACAGCCGCTGGATCGCGAGGTCGTGCAGGTCGCGGGCGATCCGGTCGCGGTCCTGGAGGACGGCGATCTGGGCCGCGTCACGACGGCGGTCCGCGAGCTCCATGGCGACCGCGGCCTGCGCGGCGAACGCCTGGAGCGGTTCGATCTCCCGCCCGGAGTACACCGGGTCGCCGGCCTCCCGTCCCAGCAGGACGACACCCCGTACGCCCTCCCCCGTCCCGATGGGCACGGCGACCGCGGGGCCGAGTCCGCCGACGCCCGACGGGACGGCCGCGGTCCACGCGTCCCGTGAGACGTCGTCGATGGTGGCGGGGACGCCGCTGGTGAAGGCCCGGCCGATCAGCCCGTCGTCCACGGGGGCCAGCAGTCCGCGGTAGGCGTCGGCGCCCTCGCCGATGGCCAGTTCCATCGTCAGCGAGCCGGTGCCCTCGACCGGGACGGCGACGAGCGCGAGCACGGCGGTGGTGATCTCCCGGGCCCGTTCGGCGATCACACGCAGGACCTCGCCGCGCTCGCTGCCGGACATCACACTGTGCGTGATCTCCGCGCTCGCCCGCAGCCAGCGCTCCCTGAGCCGGGACTCCTCGTAGAGCCGGGCGTTGTCGATGGCGACGCCCGCGGCGACGGCCAGCGTCGACAGGACCGACTCGTCCTCCTCGTCGAACTGGGCGCCGCCGCGCTTCTCCGTCAGGTACAGGTTGCCGAAGACCTGGTCGCGCACCCGGATCGGGACGCCGAGGAAGGTGTTCATCGGTGGGTGGTGGGCCGGGAACCCGTAGGAGGAGGGGTGCTCGGAGAGCTTCGCCAGCCGCAGCGGCTCCGGGTTGGTGATCAGTTCGCCGAGGATGCCGTGGCCCTCGGGGTAGGGGCCGATCCGGGCGATCTGCTCCTCGGCGACGCCGACGGTGTGGAACGCCGACAGCCGCTTGCCGTCCGAGCCGATCACGCCCAGGGCCGCGTACCGCGCGTCCACCAGTACCGCCGCGGCCTCCACGATGCTGCGCAGCGCCTGCTCCAGGTCGAGCTCGCGCCCCACCGAGAGCACCGCCTCCAGGAGGCTGTGCACCCGGTCGCGCGTGCCCCGGGCCGCGTCCAGCCGGGCCTGCAACTCCTCCAGCAGCTCGTCCAGCCTCAGCTGCGGCAGCCGCACCCGGGCCCGCCCGAACTCATCGGAGCTTCCCACCTGCGATCCTCCAGGTCCCGTACACCCTGCGGCGGCCGACCGTGTCGGTCTACTGCCACGGTATCGGCCCGCCGGAGCGAACGGTACGGAGCCCGGGGACACCCGTTGTGCGGCCGGGTTCAGCGGCCTTCCTGCCGGAGCCGGTCCTGCGCCTGGGTGGCGATGACGGCGGCCTGGATGCGCCGCTCCACGCCGAGCTTGGCCAGCAGCCGGGAGATGTGGTTCTTCACGGTCTTCTCGGCGAGATACAGCCGCTGACCGATCTGCCGGTTGGTGAGCCCCTCACCGATCAGGGCCAGGATCTCCCGCTCCCGCTCGGTCAGGCCCGGCAGCGCCTCCGGCTCCTCCTCCTGCTGCTGTCCCTGGCGGAGCCGGGCCATCAGCTTGGTGGTGGCGCTCGGGTCGAGCAGCGACTGGCCCGCGGCCACCGTGCGCACGGCCGACACCAGGTCGGAGCCCTGGATCTGTTTGAGGACGTAGCCGGACGCCCCGGCCATGATCGAGTCCAGCAGGGCCTCCTCGTCGTCGAAGGAGGTCAGCATCAGACAGGTCAGCTCGGGCATGCGGGAGCGCAGTTCCCGGCAGACGGTCACCCCGTCGCCGTCCGGCAGCCGTACGTCGAGGACGGCGACCTGCGGACGCAGGGCGGGAACCCGGACCAACGCCTGCTCCACGGTGCCGGCCTCGCCGACGACGGTGATGTCCGGTTCGTCGTCGAGCAGGTCGCGCACCCCGCGTCGTACCACCTCGTGGTCGTCCAGCAGGAAGACCCTGATCGGGTTGTCGGGGCCGGGCTGTCCCGCGCCGTCCGCCATCGAACGCTCCTCGTCCCGTGTGCCGTGCCGGTGCCCGCTCGTGGGTCGCATCGGCCTCTCCTGGAGATCCTTCTCGCTCCCGGGCCGAAAGACCAGGGCCGTTCGGCCCCCTTTCGCCCCGGCCGTGCCCCCGAGGGGCCGGACGGACGACGGGCAGGGCCGAACGGCCCTAGTCCTCCCCCGCCACCCGGCGTTCCATCGATCTGTCCCCCACCCTTCGGCAGAACGCACCATCGGCGCCGCAGCTCACGGAAGACCTTCATGACCATCAAGAGGGAACTGGACAGTTCCGAAGCCCTGAGACTGCTCGGCGGGGTGTCGCTGGGCCGGGTCGTCTTCACCCGTCACGCGCTGCCGCAGATCCGCCCGGTCAATCACGTGATGGACGGCGGCGACATCGTCATCCGCACCCACGAGGGCGCGGCCCTCACCTCGCACACCGGCCCTGCGGACGGCCCGGGCGTGGTGGTCGCCTACGAGGCCGACCTCATCGACCCCGACACCCATCTCGGCTGGAGCGTCGTCGTCACCGGCTACGCCCATCTGGTGACGGATCCGCAGGAGCTGGCCCGCTACCGGGCGATGCTGCGGCCCTGGGTGGAGCAGACCATGGACTACGCGGTCCGTATCCGCCCCGATCTGGTGACCGGAATCCTGCTCACCGCGGCGGACACCTGAACGCCCGCCCGCACAGGGGCCACGCCGCGTCCGTGCGGCGTGGCCCCTGTGCGGGCGGGCGGGCCGTTCACATCAGCCAGCGGTTCCGGCTGACGAACGGCAGCCTCGCCCAGGCCCTGCCCAGCCCCCAGGTGGCGCCGGCGCCCGCGGCGGCGAGGGCGATCAGGACGAGGGCGTAGACGACGTGGTAGTCGGTGAACGGGTTGGTCGACATGCTCGGCGATCCGTCGGACAGGTGCTTGGCCGGCGGCCACTCCGCGATCCACATCAGCGCCATCATCGCCGTGCCGGCGACCGCGGCGAGGCGCAGCCCGATGCCCGCGATCAGCGCGAGGCCGATACCGAGGAGGCCGAGCATGAACAGCCAGTCCGCCCAGCCGGCCCCGGCCCAGTCGTGGAAAGTGGACTCCATGGGGCCTGCGGCGACCCCGCCGAGGAAGCCCTTGGTGGGAGAGCCGCCGTCGATCCAGCCCTTGCCGGACGGGGTGGCGTAGCCGAAGCCGAAGGTCTTGTCGAGGAACGCCCACAGGAAGACGAACCCGGTCAGGATGCGGAGCACGGCCAGGACGTACGGGCTGGTCGCCGTCGCCGTCGTGACAGCGCTCGCCTCGGTCGAGGAGCTTGCCGTCCCGCTCCTGCGCAGGGACGGGAAGCGGAATCCCGGGTGACGGTGCGGATGATCGTGAACGGCCATGGTGCTCATCCCTTCCAGGGGTGACGCTCGGGCACTCGACGACTGTCGTCGCACCCTCAATGTCCCGCTGCGCCGGCCGCAGGCGGAGGGGCTGCGGGGCCCGCGGCGGAGGGCCTAACGGCCTTGCCCGCAGGGCCCGTTCAGGCCCGTCGGGCAGACTCGTCGTCGAGGTCGCCGGGGATCTCGCGGATCTCCCGGCCGGTGATCTCGTCGGCGTCGACGCACACCCACAGCTCGCGCGGGCCGCCCGCCCAGGGTGCGCTGTACGCCCGTTCCGTCAGCCGGCGGACCGTGGCGGGCTCCTGCGCCTGCCTGGCCCGGCCACGGACGAGGACGCTCCAGCCCCGGCTCATGGCCTCGTCGATGTGATCGACCTCGAAGGCGATCCGCCGGCCCAGGGCCTCGGCGGGAGCGGTGCCGGGCTTCGTCCGGAAGGCGATCATGCCGTCGACGACGGCGTAGTTGACGGGCAGGACCGTCGGCCCGTCGGCCGTGGTCACCGCGATCCGGCCCACCCCGTGCGTACCCAGCCGACGGCGGCACTCCGCGTCGCTCAGCGCGACCAGTTCGGCATGCCGGTCAGCCGGCTCCCGGCCCGGCGGGGCCTCGGTCTCGCCGCCGGTGAGGGCGGTGACTCCGGTCTCCAGCGCGGCGGCGAGCCGTAGCAGGGCGCTTCTGCCCGGGACCGCGGCGGAGGACTCCTCCAGGTACCGGAGGTAGGAGCAGGACATGCCCGCCCGGTCCGCCGTGTCGGTCCGGGTCAGCCCGAGTTCCGTGCGACGCCGTACGAGGCGTCGGCCCAGGTCGCCTCCGGGGTGTCCGGTGCGAGCCGTCGTACCGGATGATGCCGTCGTACCGGATGATGTCGTGTCGGCCACGACCCCTCACCTCCTGCCGGTGCCGGGCCGCCGGACGGCCCGGGGCGGACCGGACCTTGCCGCCGGCCCCCTCGCGTCCTCGTGATTCAGCATCGCCCCCGGTGGCCGGTGCACGCTTGGGCCGGTCGGCCCCCTTTGCCCGGTTCCGGCGCCCGCCGCGGCGAGCCGCACGCCAGGGCCCCGGCCAGCCTCCCGAACAGGGCCGATCGGCCCTTCCACCGGCCCGGGCCGACGGGGTTGGCTCGGACCATGTTCAAGGACCACGAGGAGTCCATGCCCTGCCACACGGAGCGTCTCGCCGGCGGCACGACCGTGGTGGAACTGCGTGGTGAGATCGACCTGTGCACGGGGCCGCCGCTCTCGGCCCGCCTCGACGCCCTGACCGCCGGGCCCTTCCCCGACCTGGTGCTGGACCTGCGCCCGGTGTCCTTCGTCGACTGCAGCGGACTGCGCGCCCTGTGCCGGGCGCGCAACCGGGTCCTCGCCCGCGGCGGACGGTTCCGCCTGGTCACCGAGAGCCCCCGGCTGCTGGGGATTCTGCGGTGTGTGGATCTGGGCGACGCTTTCGAGGTGCTGTCCCGGCTGCCCGAGGGGGTCGTCTCCGCACCCCGCCCGGGGATCGTCCCTGTCGCCGTCGGCTAACTGGGCGGCGCCTGTGTGTCGAGCACGGCGTGCGGGTCGTAGCGGGGTGTGAGGGGGCCCTCGATGCCGTAGCCGAGGCGGATCAGCATCTGGGCATGTCCGCTGTGAGCGGGGTCCGGGCTCAGGGTGCGTCGCAGGTCGGGCCACTCCATCGGCTGGTGCAGCAGTGACGCGCGCAGCCCGTGGACGGTGGCGACGAGCAGGGCGTGTTCGAGTGCCTGCCCGGCGCGCAGCCAGTCGGTGCGGCGGTCGTGGCCCGTCGTGAGGAGCCCGACGACCGGTTCCGTCTCGAAGGGCTGGGCGGGGAGCCGCTCGGTGTGCCGCTGCGCGGTGAAGTCGCGCAGGGGGATGCGCTCCCCGGAGTCCTGCGGGCCGAGCACGGACCACGGCAGGCCGGTCCGCGCCGGCGAGTCCGGGTCCTGGTGCACCCAACGGCGGCTCTCGGCGCCGCGCGCGCCGTCCGCACGGTTGCGGAGTTCGGCTTCCCTCACGACCCGGAGCAGACGGGCGGTCTCGTCGACGGCAGGGAAGCCGAGCGAAGCGCCTTCGGTCCGGGCGGCGTCGGCGAGTTCGGCGAGGACGTGACGCGGCAAGGGGCGACCGGAGAAAGGGAAACGGCTGCTGTGCCGGCGCCAGACGGCCGGGTAGAGGTCGTCGCGGTGGCCGGTGGCGTGCCCGCTGCGGCAGCCGTCCAGACGGACGGTGGCGAGCAGGCCGGGGTCGTCCGGGCGGGGCAGCAGCCGGACGAACGGCGACCAGCCGAAGTGGGCGGCCGCCACACGGAGGTTGAAGACGGACGCCCCCACCGACAGATGCAGGGCGCGGCCCACCGGGTCGGTGTGACGCAGGCTCCGCTCCGCCGCGGCCCGCACCTCGAACGCCGGGATCTCGGCGTCCAGCCGGAACCGCCACGGCTGGGTGTTGTGGATCGACGGCGCGGCCACGGCCGCGGCGAGGCAGGCTTCCAGAGTCGTGGCGTCGAGAGGCGTCGATCGCATGGTGACCTCCTTGCGCACACTCTTCCGCACGGACGTAGGCACAGAAGCGGCGCGGTCCTTCGAGCGTGCCCCTGCCGCCGGGCGAGGGGACGGGGCCGTTGGTCCCTCGTCGGCGGCCGCTCGGCGAGCCGGGCGCCCGCTCACCACCGCGCGCCCCTCGCGGTACAGCCGCGCCGTCATCGGTGCAACTATGAAAAAATCGCCTAAAGCGGCACCGAAGGAGAACTCCTGTGAGCAGCCCCGCCGACGAGTCCGGCTACGGGAACATCCAGCTCGACCGCACGGGTCAGGCCGCGGCCTTCGACGCCCTCGGCGACCGCTACGACGAGGCCTTCCCGCACAAGGAGGGTCAGGTCGCGGCCGCGGAGTGGCTGATCCGGTCGCTGCCCACCGGGTCCCGCGCCCTTGATCTGGGGTGCGGCACGGGCATTCCGACCGCCCTCCAGCTGGCGGAGGCAGGCTTCGAGGTCGTCGGTGTCGATCTGTCGGACGGGATGGTGGCGCTGGCGCGCAAGAACGTGCCCGGCGGGCGGTTCCATCAGGCGGACATCGCCGATCTGCGGCCGGGCGGCCCGCTGGACCTCGGTCGCTTCGAGGCGGTGGCGGCCTTCTTCTCGCTGCTCATGCTGCCGCGCGCGGAGATCCCGCTGGCCCTGCGGACCGTCCACCACCTGCTGGTGCCGGGCGGCCTGTTCGCGCTGTCGATGGTGGAGGCCGACGTGGACGACTTCTCCATCCCGTTCGTCGGGGAGAGCATCCGGGTCTCCGGCTACCTCAGGGAGGAGCTGCGCGAGGTGGTCGAAGGGGCGGGCTTCGAGATCGTCGACGAGTCGTCGTTCACGTACGCCCCGGCCTCCGCGGACGTACCGCCCGAGGTGCAGATCTTCCTGCGCTGCCGACGGCGGCACGCCTGACGACTCCTGTTCCGGCAGCCCCGGCACGGGCCGCCCGGCGGGAAGGACACCCATGACGAAGCGCCTCGGGAGCGGCAAACGCACCGGCGGCAAGGCGGCCGGGGCGCGCGGGCGTGCCGCTGCCTCCCGTCGGCCGACGCGCTCCGCCCCGCCGCCCGTCTCCGGCGACCGTGCGGACGAGGACCTGACCGAGGCGCAGACGGACCGGCTGCGGTATCTCGACGCCGCGACCCGCAGCATCGCCCGCGGCATGGACCTCGACGAGACGCTGTCCGAGCTGTGCCGGGCGGCCGTCCCGGCCTTCGCCGACACGGCGCTCGTTCATCTGTACGACCCGCTGCCGGTGGGCGACGAGACCGGCCCCGTCCCCGGCGTCCTGCGGCTGCTCACCACCGGGCAGACGTCCTCACAAGCCCTGGCGTCCGCGGCCGAGGCCGTCCATCCCGCCGTGGGTGGACCGCTGGCGACACGGCTGCGGGACGGCCGGCCGATCTTCGGCGACGCCCCGAACGCGGCCGCCACGGTGACCGAACTGCTGGGCGCGGCGCACGCGCCCGGGGCGCTGCCGCCCGGCCGGCGCCTAATCCTCGCCCCCCTGCACGGCCGCAGCCACGTCCTCGGCAGCGTCACCCTCCTGCGCGGTGCCGGCCGCCCCGGCTTCACCGACGACGATCTGCTGGTCGCCTCCCAGCTCGCCACCCACACCGCGCTCGGCATCGACAAGGCGATGCTGTACGCCCGCGAGGCGTCCGTCGCCGACGCGCTCCAGCGCACCATGCTCCCGCCGTCGCTGCCCGCACCGCCCGGCGTCCGTCTGGCCAGCCGCTATCTGCCGGCCTCGCGGACCGCGCAGGTGGGCGGCGACTGGTACGACACGATCCCGCTGCCCGGCAACCGGGTCGCGCTGGTCATCGGCGACGTGATGGGCCACTCCATGACGTCGGCCGCGATCATGGGCCAGCTGCGGACCACCGTGCAGACCCTGGCCCTGCTCGACCTGCCTCCCGACGAGGTGCTGCACCACCTGGACGAGCAGGCGGAACGACTGGGCACCGAGCACACCGCGACCTGTCTGTACGCCCTCTACGACCCGGTCCTGCAGCGGCTGCTGGTCTCCAACGCCGGCCACCTGCCACCGGTGCTGCTGCATCCCGACGGGCACGGGGAGATCCTGTCGGTCCCGCCCGGGGCGCCGATCGGTGTGGGCGGCGGCGGTTTCGAGTCCACCGAGATCCACGCGCCGGCCGGGGCGACCCTGCTGCTCTACACCGACGGCCTGGTCGAGTCCCGCGACTCCGACGTGCTGACCGGCATCGAGAACCTGCGTTCCCGGCTCCAGTCGGCCGCCGCCCGGGACACCTCCCCCGCCCTGGAGACCCTGTGCGACGCTGCGCTCGGCACCCTGGGCGGCGGCGACCGTGACGACGACGTCGCCCTGCTCGCCGCCCACTTCGAAGGCCTGCTCCCGGAGACCGTCGCCTACTGGTACCTGGCCCCGCGCCCGCAGACCGCCGGCCAGGCCCGCCGGCTGACCCGCAGGACGCTGGGCCGCTGGGGGCTCGACTCCCTGATCGAGTCCACCGAGCTCATGGTCAGCGAGGTGGTGGCCAACGCCGTACGGTTCGCCTCGCGCCCGATCACCCTGCGCCTGCTCCGCACGGACGTGCTCCGCTGCGAGGTCGGGGACGACTCCCCGATGGTGCCGAGGATGCGGCACGCCCGGTTGAGCGACGAGGGCGGCCGGGGGCTGTTCCTGGTCGACCAGTTGTCGCAGCGCTGGGGGGCGACGCGGCTGAGCACCGGCAAGGTCGTCTGGTTCGAGCAGCACCTCCCCGACGCCGCCCCTCGGTGAGCCCTCTGCTCAGTCGGCCGGGCGTCCGCCGAACCGCCAGTCGTGGATCTCGACGCTCTCGTACCGCCCCGCCCGCGCGTACGGATCGCCCGCCATCATGGCCTCGGCGGCCTCGCGGTCCGCCAGCTCGGCCAGCACGGCCGTCCCCAGCCAGGTGACCCCGTCCTCGGCGAGCAGCGGCCCGTACGCGATCCACCGGTCCCTGAAGCCGTCGTCGAGATAGTGCCGCTGCGCGGCGTCCAGGTCTTCGAGATCCGCGACCGCTTCCGGCCCGCCGTGGGCGATGATCAGGAAGCGGTCGAATCCGGCCGTCGTTCCCGTGTACTCCCACATGGTGCGCCCCAGCGTGTTGCGCCAGCGGCGGATGAGGACGTCACGGTAGACACCGGCCTTGTAGTTGGGTTCCTCGAACGCGAACCGCTGGGCGGCGGCCGCGTCGGGCAGGTCGACGATGTGCATGCTGCCGCTCACGCCGTCGCCCTCGGCGGGGAACGTGGGCCCACGCGCGATCATCTCCTCGGCGTAGCCGTCCATGAACGTCCAGTGGTCCTCGTTCAGTTGCATGCGCAGGTCCAGGGAATCCGCCCGGTCCCGGCAGTAGATGAAGTACTCCATGTCGCTCCCCCTGACAGGTCGTCGGCCCGCGTTGGCCGGTTCACATCCTCTCCCGGTCTCGATCTTCTAGGGTCCGTGGTCATGACAGGCGCTTCGGATCCCTCGCCGCTGTGGCGTGACCAGCGGTTCGTGCTGCTGCTGTGCGCACGGGTCGTCTCCGTGCTGGGCAACGGTTTCGCGCGCGTGGCGCTCGCGTTCGCGGTCCTCGCCCTGCCGGGGGCCGGCGCGGGCCGCCTGTCCCTGGTGCTGGCCTGTCAGGCGTTGCCGCAGTTGGTGTTCGTGCCGGCGGGCGGGGTCATCGCGGACCGGATGTCGCGGTCGAGGCTGATGGTCCTGGCGGACGTGCTGGGCACGGCGGCGTACGCCGGTCTGGCGGCGATGGTGCTGAGCGGTCACGCCCCGCTGGTGGGCATGTGCCTGCTGGCCGTCGCCGCCGGGACGGCCACCGCCCTGTTCGCGCCCGCGATGGACGGCCTCGTGCCGCTGCTGGTGCCGGCCGACCGCCTGCAACGGGCCAACGGGCTGCTGCGGATGGGCACCAACTCCGCTCTGCTGCTGGGCCTTTCGTTGTCCGGTGTGACCGTGGCGCTGGTCGGTGCGGGTTGGGCCCTCGCGCTCAACGCGGCCTCCTTCGCCACGAGTGCCGCCCTCACCGCCCGGCTCCCGGTGGCCTCGCGACCGCGCGCCAAGGCCTCCGGCTGGCACGAACTGCGCGAAGGGTGGCGGGAGTTCGCCTCGCGGCAGTGGCTGTGGGTGGTGGTGGCCCAGAGCGCGGTCGTGGTGGCCGCGCTCAACGCCAACCTCGGTGTCCTGGGGCCGCTGATGGCCGACCGGCACCTGGGCGGGGCGCGCGCCTGGTCGGTCGTGGTGGCCGCGCAGGCCGTGGGGACGATCGCCGGGGCCGGGCTGGCCGCCCGGGTGCGGGTGCGCCGTCCGCTCCTGGTCGCCGTGGTGTGCATGTTCCCGGCCGCCGTCCCCATCGCGCTGCTCGGCGCGCGGGCTCCGGTGTGGTCGATCGCCGCGGCCATGTTCGCCGCCGGAGTCGCCAGTGACGTCTTCGGCGTCCTCTGGTCCACGACCGTCCAGCGGGAGATCCCCGAACACGTGCTGTCCCGGGTCAGTTCCTACGACTGGTTCGGCTCCCTGAGTCTCGCCCCGCTCGGCCTCCTGGTCGCCGGCCCGATCGCCGCCGCCGTGGGCGTCGGCCCGGCGCTGGCCGGCTGCTCGGCCCTGGTGGTGCTGGCCACGGCGGCCGCCCTGCTGTCCCCGCAGGTCCGCACCCTGCGCACCCCGGTGGGCGGAGTGTCGGCCTCCGCACTGGAGAACGCCGGTTCCTAGACTCGTGGGCCGGATGCGAGGGAGGTCGGCATGCTGCTGGACGCGGAGTCCGACGGATGAGCGGCGAAGGCCCCGAAGCCGTGGCGGCCCGGCTCACCGGGCGGGCCGTGGTGGCGCGGCGGCGGCTCACCGGGGCGGTCACCGAAGTCACCCTCGACGGTGGGCCGGTGGTCGTCAAGGACGCGGGGAGCGCGGGGGCTGCGCGTGCCGAGGCCGCGGGCCTTGACTGGCTGGGCGAGGCCGGTGCGGTACGGGTGCCGGTGGTGCACGGTTGTGAGGGGCGGTGGCTGGTCACCGGGTCGGTCCCGGAGGGGCGGTCGGAGGCCTCGGCGGCGCTGCGATTCGGCCGTGAGCTGGCCGCACTGCATGCCGCCGGCGCAGACGTCTTCGGTGCCCCGCCGCCGGGCGGCCCGGCGGACGCGTACATCGGAGCCGCCCCGATGAACAACGTGCCGACAGGCAACTGGCCCGACTGGTACGCGCGTTACCGGGTCCTGCCCTATCTGCGCCGCGCGGTCGACGAGGGCACGCTGCGGTCCGCCGAGGCCGCCGTGATCGAGCGGGTCTGTGAGCGCGTCGACCAGTTGGCCGGGCCCGCCGAGCCGCCCGCGCGGCTGCACGGCGACCTGTGGAGCGGCAATGTGCTGTGGGGCGCCGATGGCCACGTCTGGCTCATCGACCCCGCGGCACACGGCGGACACCGCGAGACCGACCTGGCCATGCTCCAGCTGTTCGGCTGCCCGCACCTCACCCAGGTGCTGGAGGGCTACCAGCAGACGGCACCCCTCGCCCCGGACTGGCGACAGCGCGTCGGCCTGCACCAGCTGTTCCCGCTCCTGGTCCACGCCGTCCTGTTCGGCCGCTCCTACGCCGAACAGGCACTCGCCGCCGCCCGCCCCTACGCGAGCGCCTGACGGGGCCTTCCGGCGCGCCGGAACTTATCGGCCCGGCCGCTAGTTTCTACGTTGCTGTAGATATGAGGGGTGCCGGTCCGTCAGCGGGACGGGTCGGGCCCCGACACACCTTTGGGAGTACCGATGGCTCTGTGGGACCGCATCAAGGAATCCGCGTCGACGATGCAGACCCAGCTCGTGGCGAAGAAGAACGACCTCAAGAGCGGCGCGTTCCGTGATGCCAGCATGGCGATGTGCGCACTGGTGGCCGCCGCCGACGGCACGGTGGATCCTTCCGAGCGCCAGCGCGTCGCCCAGCTGATCGCCACCAACGAGGTTCTTCAGAACTTCGATGCCATGGACCTCCAGCGGCGTTTCGACGAGAACCTGAACAAACTGACCACCGACTTCGCCTTCGGCAAGGTCAGCGTGCTCCAGGAGATCGGGAAGGCGAAGAAGAAGCCGGCCGAGGCGCGCGCCGTGATCCAGATCGGCATCGTCATCGGCGGCGCCGACGGCGACTTCGACAAGACCGAGCAGGCCGTCGTCCGCGAGGCCTGCTTCGCCCTCGACCTGCCGCCGCACGAGTTCGACCTCTGAGGTCCGGCGCGCGGCGGCGCCCCGTCACAGGGGCGTCGCCGCGCGCAGGGTGAGGACCATCATCACCGCCGAGTTGGCGGAGTACATGGCCGACGCGGCGGTTCCTCGGGCGGCGGCCGCCCAGGCGGCAAGGCCCACGGCGGTGAACACCGACGGCCTGCGGCGCGGGAGCGGGCCGCAGCAGGGCGGCCACCCGGCGCGGCACCGGCCCGGGCAGCGCGAACCCCGCGAGCGTGGGCACCGGCGTCCCCCGGGCGACCATGGCCGCCTTGCCGATCGCGCGCGCTACGGCGCGCCGGTCACCGACGGCCCGGGCCGCCTCCTCGTCCGCCCATCGCTCGGTCGTGCAGGACACGGCCGTGCGCAGCGGTCGCAGGAACGGGTCGGCGCGCGCCGCGAGTTGGGCGACGAGCAGGAACCGGCGGTGGCGGGCGGTCAGATGGGCCCGCTCGTGCGCGAACAGCGCCCGCCGAGCAGATCCGTCGTCACCACGATCCAGTCCCGGGTCCGGCCGGGCAGGGCGTACGCGTACGGCTCCCTGTGCGGCAGTACGACGACCCCCTTGTCCGGCAGCCCGGTCAGCGCCCGGTGTGCGCGCCGCCGCACCCGACCGGCCGCCACAGGGTGCGGCCGCACACCACCGCAACCGCCAGCAGGACGGGGATCGCGGCGCGCCCGGCCCCTCGTCGTAGGGCACGGCCGCGCGCACCTCGGGGTCGGACCAGCCGTCCGGCAGCCGAATGCCCGGGAGTTGGGCGGTGCCGACCACCATGAACAGCCCGAGACAGACCGTGCTGCACAGCGCCATCACACCGGCCACGGCCGTCAGCAGCCGGCCGGGACGCGGGTGCAGATGCCGCTCGGCGAGACGGGCGACCGGCCACGCCGACAAGGGCAGGACCAGCGGCAGAAGGACGAACACCCCCCTGAGGTCTCAGTCTTCCCCTTCGCTCTCCGCCTGCCCCAGCAGTTCCCGCAGCAGGCGCTCGTCATCGGGTTCGAGGGAGGTGACGAAACTGGCCAGCACCGCCTCGCGGTCGCTCTCGCCGTCGAGGAGCCTGCGCATCCGGCGTGCGGCGAGGCCCGCCTCGTCCGACACCGGTGTCCACACGAAGGAGCGGCCCACGCGCTCCCGGGTCACCGCCCCCTTGGCCAGCAGCCTGGTCAGGATCGTGATCACCGTCGTATAGGCCAGGTCCCCGCCGAGCCGCTCCTGCACCCAGCCCGCGGTCGCCGGTCCGTCCGCCGCCCGCAGCGCCGACAGGACCTGCACCTCCAGCTCGCCCTGCCCCCGTCGCCGGGGACGCCGATGATCCGCCACAGCTTGTCTCCCTTGCCGCTCCGCCACGCGCCACGCCCGGGGGGCCTGTCAGTACCCGGCACGACAGTACCTGGCACACGCCCCTGACCTGCTGTTTCCTCGATATTGACGCAGCCCCGCACCCCAGCATGGTCAAGGAAGACTCGAAATGAACCCGGCCTACGACTTCTCCGGCAACGCCGGCAATCCAGGTGGCCCCTTCCGACCCGGCCGACGAGACGGCAGAGAACTTCGACCGGCTCAACCTCACGCCGTGGCTGACCGGTGGCAAGACACCGCCGGTCAGCCACAGAACCCGCCCTCAGCCGGGCGCGGGGATCAACTGGTCGCGCACGTACTGCCGTTCAGGGTGAAGGCGGTCGGCGCCGCGTTGGTCGTGCCCTTGACGCCGATGAAGCCGACGGTGACCGACCCGGCGGCGGCGATGCTCGACGCGTAGGACACGGGGGCGACGCTCACGTGCGCACCGCTCTGGGTCGGGGTGCCGCCCCACATGGTGGAGACCGTCTGGCCGTTGGCGAAGGAGAAACCGAGTGTCCAGCCGGTGATGGCGGTGGTCCCGGTGTTGCGGATGGTGATCTCACCCTGGAAACCGCCCGGCCACTCCCCCACGATCCGGTAGCCGACCGAGCAGTTGAGCGCCGGGGCCCTGCCGGTCGTGACGTTCACCGCCGCCGAGCGGGCCGAGCGGTTGCCCGCCGCGTCCCGGGCGTAGACGGCGAAGGTGTACGCCGTCTCGGCCGAAAGCCCGGTCACCGTCACCGAGTTGGTGATGGAGGCGGCGACCCTCGTCTCGGTGCCGCCACTGATCCGGACGACGTCGTAGCCGGCGACGCCGACGTTGTCGGTGGACGCGGTCCAGGTGAGAGCCGCGGAGGTGGCCGTCACCGCCGAGGCGCTCGGGGGGCCGGGGGTCGCGGGCGCCTGGGTGTCACCGGGCCCGCCACCGCCGTAGACGGTGGCTTCCTCGGCGGTCTGGGCGATGCCGTTGGCGCCGTTGAAGACGCGCTGCCCCCAGGAGCTCAGCCGGCTCGGGTCGAAGTCGGTCGCGAGGTCGAGGACCGGGTCGGTGTTGCCGCTCCAGGACCAGGCCAGATAGCCGAGGTCGAGTTGCTCGGCGGTGGCCATCATGGTGTCCTCGTCCGGGTCGCCCCACTGGTCGGCGGGGCCGCCGAACTCGCCGATGAGGATGGGGAGTCCGGCGTCGACGAAGGCGTGGAGGTAGTCGGTGATCTCGGCCGCGGTGTCGTAGACGCTGTACATGTGGACCGAGAAGATCAGGTTGCCGGTGGTGTCGGCGTCGTAGACGCTCCGGGCGTTGGCCCGCATGACGCCCTGCCAGTCCTGGCCCCAGTTGGGCGCGTCCACCATGATCGTGTGCTCGAAGCCGGCGTTACGCAGCTTCTTGACCGCGGCGACGGTCGGGGCGGTCCAGCCCGCGGGGTCGGTGTTGCCCCAGGGCTCGTTGCCGATGTTGATGATGATGTAGTTCTCCTGGCCCGCCAGGACGCTCTTGAGGCCGATCCAGTAGTCGGCGGCCTGGTCGAGGGTGCCGGCCGCGGCGTCCTCTCCGTATCCGGTGGTGTCGTGCACCTCCAGGACGCAGATGAGCCGGTTGGCCTTGCACTGGCTGACAACGTTGCCAACGTCCGCCGCGCTGTTGGCGGTCCAGCGGTGACCGTCGGCCAGGACGACACGGACGGCGTTGGCGCCGAGGGCCTTGATGTCGGACAGCGACCGCGTCTCGTTCGGGTACCAGGTGTGGGCGTGGTTGACGCCGCGCATCACGAAATCGTTGCCGTTGCCTTCGACCAGCCGGCCGTTGCTGATGTGGAGCCCGACGGCCCGGGTGCCCGGCGGCTCGGCCTGGGCGTACGCGGCGGCCGGCCGGAGGGCGCCGAGGAGGACGAGCCCGAGGAGGGCTGCCGCCAGGCGGGCGAACCGGGTCTTCCCTGATGTGCTCTTCCTTGTCGTGCTTCTTGTTCTTCTCACTGCGACTCCTGGGAGTGAGCGCCAAGAAACTCAGGCATGAGAGTGGAGCATTATGGGAGCGCTCCCATGAAAGCGATTACGCCAGGTACACGTCAAGAGAATGAGCAAAGACCTGCCAACGTGGGCACGTTGGCGCAGGGACCGCCCGCCGGCTCATCCGCAGCACCCACCCCCTCCCCCGTCCCCCGACACCGCCTCGAGTCGGCAGAAGCAGGACGCCTCGATCGGTACGTCCGCCAGCGCGACCGCGATCTTCAGATGCTGGGCGACGATCCGCGCCTCCCCCGCCTTGCCGAGCCGGACCAGGCACTCGTGGAAGCCGTGCAGCGCCCAGACGTTGCCGGGATGCTGGACCGCGCGCGGCAGGGTGTCGTCCAGACCGAGGTCGGCGCGGTAGACCGCCTCCGCCTCCGCGACCCGGCCCTGTTCCAGGAGCAGGGCGCCGTAGGCGTGCCGGGTGGGCTGCATCCAGCCCCACGGCTCGTCGTAGGGCAGGTTGTCGTCGAGGGCGATCGACCGCTCCAGCGCGGCGAAGGCGGCGTCGAAGTCGCCCTTGCGGTAGGCGAGTTCACCGTCGAGCATCTCGGCGGCGATGGCGAGGATGTCGGCGCAGGTGTTGTTGAACAGCATCCGGGTCTCCTGGACCCGGGCCACCGCCTCCTGGAACAGGGCGCGTTCGGCCTCGGCCTCGGGCACGCGGCCGAGGGCGGACAGGGCCACTCCGCGGGCGTAGTGGAGCATCGCGGTCGTCACGCTGTACAGCTCCGGGTCGACAGGCAGAGGGAGTTGGAGGATGTCGGACCAGCGGCCGAAGCGGATCAGCACATGGACCCGCATGGCGAGGAAGCCCTCCAGCCAGTCGGCCATGGGCGGGCTCTGCACGCGCAGCAGGTCCTCCGGGATCGACGCCTCCAGCGCGGCGGCGGTCTCCAGGGCGATGCGGGACTGACCGAGGAACATCGCACCGTAGATCTTGAAGTGGTAGTTGTGCGACCGGTAGAGGGTGTAGAAGTTCATCGCGCCGGCCCGGGTGCGGTACTTCTCGTCGGCGCTGATGGCGGCGGTGTTGTCGGACACGACCCGGCGGTAGTCGCCGCACAGGACGTCCAGATGGGACGGCATGTGCTGGAGGTGGCCGGCGTCGGGGACCAGGCCGCGCAAGCGGTCGGCGACGGGCAGGGCCTGCTCGGGGGTCGGGGACATCTCCATGAGGTGGATGTACAGGTGGAGCACACCCGGATGCCGCCCACCGGTCTCCGAAGTGAGCACACGGTCGAGGACCGCCTTGGCCTCCAACGTGCGGGCGCCTTCCGCCGGTTGCCCCGTCCTGAGGTTCCACAGCTGCCAAGGGGTGAGGTTCATCAGGGCGTCGGCGTACAGCGTGGCGATGTCGGCGTCGTCGGGGGCGAGGTGATGGACGGCTCGCATGCTGTCGGCGTACGGCTCGTTCCACACCGAGCAGTCCGCCACCGGCTTCGACTGCGGGTAGCGGGCGCGCAGCGCCTCGATCAGGGCCCGTTCGACGGGGGTGGCGGCGGCCCGGGCCTTCTCGTGGGCCCGTTCGACCGCGGCATGGGTGCGCTCGACGGTGCGGGTGAGGTCGTCGCCGTCGAAGAACTCCCAGGGCTTGTTGTAGTTCGGGCCGAGCGCGTACGCGATGCCCCAGTAGGCCATGGCGCAGTCGGGATCGGCCTCGGCGGCGGCCTGGAAGCAGACGACGGCTTCCTCGTGGTGGAAGGCGTACGTCCACACCAGACCGCGGTCGAACCACAGTTGGGCCTCGGGCGAGGAGGTCGTCACGGTGCGACCGTGGGTGCCGAGGTCGTAATAGTCCATGGGATTCCCCTGAGCGCGAGCAGGCCTGGATTCGCGACGTTACCGGGTGATTTGCGCGCGACACGCCGACAACCGACACCGTGTCGCTCAGGCGCCTCAGCGCTCGCGCTCCTCCGCGACCGCCGCCTCGTAGGCGAGCAGGGTGTCGACGAACAGGCGGCGCTGTTCCGGCTCCAGCGGGGTGAGCACGCGACGCCAGGCCTCGGCGCCGGGGGCGAGCCAGGCGGCGATGGCCTCGTGCTGGTCGGGGGCGATGGCCACGATGCGGCGCCGCCGGTCGGCCGGGTCCTCACGACGGTCAAGGACGCCCTTGCCGCTCAGGTCGCCGACCATCAGGCTCACCGTGGTGGGCGCCACCTCCAGACGGGCGGCGAGGTCGTTCACGGTCAGTGGACCGTCGAACAACAGACAGGCCAGCAAGGAGAGATGACGGGGCGCCAGCGACAGCGACTCCAGCGCCTCGGGCACGGGGATGCGCTTCACCCGGCCGACCATGCGCGGCATGAGCAGCAGCAGCTCACGCACCGCGGTGTCCACGCCATCCGTCCCGGCCTCGCGCCGCACGGATCCGGCCATCACGCACTCCTCGCCATTTACCTTTGACATCAAAGATGCTTTGCTCACAAAGACATCGCGACCAAGAACCAAAACCAAGAACCAAAACCAAGAACGAAAACCGAGAACCGAACCGAACGGAGATTCCACCATGCCTCACTTCACCGTGCACATCAGCGAGAGCGCGCTCGACGGCAAGACCGAGGAAGGCCTGATCCGAGGGCTCGCGGATGCGGTCGGAGCGGTCTACGGCGAGCCGTTCCGCCGCATGGTCGCCGTGGACCTCATCGGCATCCCGCGCCACCGGCGGGGCGTCGGCGGTGTGCCGACCGAGCGGGCCGCCCCGGACGTCAGGCTGAGCCTCCGCGAGGCGGCCTACCGCCACCCGGACGTGCCGGACGCGCCGGCCCGGTTGATCGCCGCGATCACGGACGCGGTGGTCGACGTGCTCGGTGAGCCGGTGCGCGAAGAGGTGTCGGTGAGTCTGACGGCCGTGCCCGAGGGGCGTTCGGGCGTGGGCGGCCGGGTGGGCTGACGGTCAGCGCGTACGGGCGGACAGCGTCGGCCCGGCGACGCCGAAAACCCGTTGCGGCCGCCCGTCTCCCCCTGGACCCTGGCCCTCATGCCTTACCTCCACCGCCCCGCGCGGCTCGCCGACGCGCCCGCGATCACCGAGCTGCTCAATGCCGTCGACGAGATCGAGATCGGCCGGCGCGAGACCGACCTCCCCACCGTCGAGGCCGATCTCAAGCACCCGGAGGTCGACCTGGAGCACGACTCCTGGCTGGCCTTCGACGGGGAGCGGCTGGTGGCGTACGGGCTGCTGTGGGACGACTCCGGGAACGAGCGGATCGACGTCGACCACTACGTCCTGCCCGACGATCAGGCGGCCGGGGAACAGATCCTCGACGCCCTCCAGATCAGGGCCGTCGAGCGGGCCCGGGCGAACGGCGCCGACAAGGCCGTCGTCCATCTGCATCTCAACGCCCGGCCGACCCTGGACACTTCACTGATCGAGGCGCGCGGCTGGTACGTCGTACGCCGCTACCACGTGCTGGAACGCCCGCTCGACCAAACCCTGGACCGCGCCCCGGAGCTGCCCGAAGGCGTCCGCATCCGTCCATGTGCCACCGAGGCGGACCGTCAACGCGCCCATGTGCTCCACCAGTCGAGTTTCGCGGAGCACTTCGACTTCCAGCCACGCGCCTACGAGCAGTGGCTGCACGACATCGACGCCGAGCGTCTGGACTGGTCGCTGGTGTGGATCGTCGGTACCGAGGAGCGGGGCGATGCCGGGTTCCTGATCGCGCGGGACGACCGTGCGGCCATGGGGTGGATCCGCAGCGTGGGGGTGCTCAGCGAGGCCCGGGGACAAGGGCTGGGCGGGCTGCTGCTGCGGCACGCCTTCGCCGCGTTCGCCGCGCGGGGGCGGGACACCGTGGGGCTGGGGGTGGACACGGCCAACGCGACCGGCGCACCCGAGCTGTACGGACGTAACGGGATGAAGCTCCACTACGCCGTCGACACTTGGGAGACGGTGCTGACCTGAGCACGGCGGCGAAAGGCAGGCGGATGCCCTCGACCAGGGACTTCTACGACGACCTGGCCTCCGACTACCACCTGATGTTCGCGGACTGGGACGCGAGCAGGGCCCGCCAGGCCGCCGTCCTCGACACCCTCGTCCGGCGGCGTCTGGGCGCGGGCCCGCATCGCGTCCTGGACTGCTCCTGCGGGATCGGCACCCAGGCGATCGGGCTGGCCGGGGCCGGGTACGACGTCGTCGGCAGCGACCTCAGTCCCCGCGCGGCAGCGCGCGCCACGGCCGAGGCGGCGGCCCGGGGCATCGGTCTCCCGACGGCCGCCGCCGACATGCGCCGACTGCCGTTCGCGCGGTCCGTCTTCGATGTCGTCGTCTGCGCCGACAACTCGCTCGCGCACCTGCTCTCCGCGCAGGACGTCGCGGCGGCGCTCGGCGCCATGCGACGGGTGCTGCGGGACGGCGGGCTGCTGGTGCTCACGGTCCGGGACTACGACCAACTCCGCCTGACCCGGCCCACCTCGACACCGCCGCAGGTCAGGGAGACACCGGACGGCCGGGTGATCACCTTTCAGCTCTGGCACTGGCACGAGGACGGCGAGCGCTACGACCTGGAGCACTTCCAGCTGATCCCCGCCGGGGACGGCTGGAAGGTCCGGCGGCGTACCGCCACCTCCTGGGCGCTGCCCCGGCCGCAGCTGACCCGGCTGCTCGCCGAGGCGGGCTACGCCGACGTCATGTGGCACGCCCCGGAGGCGACGGGGTTCCATCAGCCGGTCGTCACGTGTCAGGTGCGGCGGGCCAGCACGTAGGCGCGGCGGGTCTCCGCCTCGTGGGCGTAGTGCGTGCGCTCCAGCTGCATCTCCACCGTGAAGCCGACCGATGCGAGCAGGTCCGTGAGGCGCCCGGGGTCGAGGAAACGGAAGTCGACGTCGACGGAGTGACCCCACCATTCGTCCAGGTGCCTGACCTCCTCGCCGACGTGGAAGGAGAGGAGGAGCAGGCCCTCAGGGCGCAGGACCCGCTCCATCTCCTCGAAGGCGCGCCGCAGTTCGCCGGGTTCGAGGTGGATGACGGTGTAAAGGGCGATCAGGGAGCCGAACTCTCCGTCCTTCGCCGGGAGTTCCAGCAGGTCGCCCTGGCGGAACTCGACCTCCGGGAAGCGGCTGCGGCCCGCCTCGACCATGCCCGCGGACAGATCGATCCCGACCGTTCGCGCGCCCTTCTGCGCCAGCCAGGCCGCCACATGCCCGGGACCGCAGCCCAAGTCACCGATCGCCGAACCCGGTTCGGTCTGTTCGAGGAGCGCGGTCAGCAACGCCCTGTCCAGGGGCTTGCCTTCGAGCTCGGCATGGAGCCGGGTCGTGTACTCCTCGGCCACGGTGTCGTAGCTGTGGCGTACGGAGTCGTGCCGTGTGTGATCACCCATACGGCCAGCATGTCACCTCGGTGCGGAACGCCGGTCGGGCGGGCCGTCGCCGGCCACCTGGGAGGTGCCGTAGGGGTTTCCTGACTGGAACTGGACGGGGTCGGTGTAGCCGGGCGGCACGACGATGCCGTCCCAGTGACGGCTCGGCGCGGGGACAGGCGGCGCCGCGGGCGACCCGGCCGACCGTCTCCGGAAGGACGAGAGTCCGGCGCGGGCGCGTCGACGCCGCGCCCGCCGGCAGGTGCCGTCACTCCATCAACCCGGCCGCGAGCGTCGCGCCCAGCTCCCAGCAGGCCTGCACGTCGGGCTTCTCCGGCGTTCCGGTCACCGTCACGGCATCCGCCGCGCGGCGCCAGCCGAGGCCCGTGGTGACGGCCTCGATGCCGCGTACCGCGCCGGTCACGTCGCTGCCGCCGTGCACCCAGTAGCCGAAGGGCCGCCCTCGCGTCTCGTCCAGGCACGGGTAGTAGACCTGGTCGAAGAAGTGCTTGAGGGCCCCGGACATGTAGCCGAGGTTCGCCGGTGTGCCCAGCAGGAAGCCGTCGGCGGCGAGCACGTCGGAGGCGGTGGCCGCGAGCGCGGCCCGCCGCACGACCTGGACGTTCTCGATCTCCGGGTCCGTGGCCCCGGAGACGACGGCTTCCAGCAGCGCCTGGCAGTTGGGCGAGGGGGTGTGATGCACGATCAGCAAGGTAGGCACACCCCGCACCCTGCCGTCGGCCGGGCACCCGGCGCAAACGCGGCGGCCGCCGCGCGGGTTACTTCACCTTGCCGGTGAAGATCGCGGTCTCCGACTCGTAGTCGGGCGCCACCTCGATCTGGAGGAAGGACTCGCCCTTGGGCAGTTCGCAGCCCCACGGCACGGAGAGGGACCGGCCGGCCAGGATGCTGGTGTCGGGCAGACCGTCGAGTCCGTCGTCGTAGATGGACTCCCCTTCCTTGCCCTCGTCGCCGTAGGCGCAGTTCACCGTCATCATCGAGGCGTCGATCTTCTTGTCCGACTTGTTCACGATCTTGATGGTGAACTTGGCGTACGGAGTCTTCTCCGGGGACGCGTACTCGCCGGAGACCGCCCGTGTGATCTTGGTCAGGCTGATCTCGACGTCGTTATCATAGGCGATGGTGTCGCCGAACCCGTAGGAGTCGTCGCCGGAGTCCTCGGCCGGCGTCTCGGAGTCCGCCGCGTCGGTGGCGGAGTCGTCGGCGGCGGTGTCACCGCCCTCGGCCGGTGCCGTCTTGGTGACGGTGACGGTCGGCGCCGCCTCGGCCTTGTCGTCGCCGGTCACGCTCGCCGTGACGACGGCGGCCAGGACCGCCGCGACCACCGCCGCGCCGGCGGCGATGAGGACCGTGGTGGTCTTCTTCGGCGGCTGAGGCGCTTGCGGCGGCTGCGGCGGGTAGTAGCCGGGCCCCGGCGGCGGGTTGTAGCCGGGCATGGGCGGCTGCGTGTTGTCGTAACTCATGGTCCCCCCAGGGATTTCTGTTTCGCGATCAATCATCGCCCGGGGGACCCTGATTGTGGAGGTGTCGTAATGAAAATGTGCTGATGAGCGGGGTGTTCGGCTACTCCGTGCGCAGTGCCGTCGCGGTGCGGGCCCGCGCCGCCCAGGTCGCCGGGAGCAGCGCGCCGAGCGCGGCGATGAGGATGCCGGCGCAGCCGAGCAGGAGCAGCTCCGGGGTGTCGTACACGTCGAGGACGGCCTTCGGCAGTCCGGTGTCGGCGGTCTCCGCCATCTTCGGCAGGACGTAGCCGTGCAGTGCGAACCCGACGGGCACCCCGACCAGTCCGCCGACCACCCCGATCCCGGCCACCGAGGCGAGCACGAGGCTCACCGTCTGCCGCGGCGACATGCCGAGCGCCTTGCACACGCCCAAGTCGTGGACGCGCTCCCGGGTGTCGAGGACGACGGAGTTGAGCACACCGAGGCCGGCGACGGAGACCAGCATCAGGGTGAGGAGCACCGCCATCGCGTCGAGGACGAGGATCAGGTTGTCCTGCCGTGAAGGGGAGTTGGCGATGGCCTGGCCGCCGAGCGCGCTCACCGTCTGGTCGAGCTTCATGGCGTACTGGGTGGCCTGGACGCCCGACCTGAGGTCGGCGAGGAACATCTGCGGCTGGACGGTGGGGAAGTCGGCGAGGCTCGCGTGGAAGCGGAGTCCGTCGTCGGAGGTGTCGAAGGCCTCGCCGACGATCGTCAGGGTCCGCGCCTGCTTGCCGACCGTCACCCGCAGCGTGTCGCCGACCTCGGTCTCGGTGGTGTTCAGGAAGTGGGTGGAGACCACGACCTGGCCGGGTCCCGTGATCCAGTGCCCGGAGATCATCTCGTAGGAGGCGGAACGCAGATCACCGTCGTAGAGCACCGCCTGCACGGCACCCGAGACGCCGACCGCGGTGCCGTCCGTCTGGGTCCGTTCGTAGTAGGTGTCGGTGCCGGACTGCTGCTCGATGGCCGCGGCGACCTGCGTGGGATCGGCGGTGGCGGTCTCGCCGCCGCCGGGTCCCGAGCGAGGTTGACCGGTGAACACGGTGACCGGGGCGCGGTCCTCCGGGTCCTGGGCCGAGCCGACCGCGTTGAGGGACGCGGTCAGCCCGAGCGCGAAGGTCGCCGCGACGGTGCCGAAGGCGACCGCGAGCAGCATGGCGAGGGTGCGCACGGGATGCGCGAAGGGGCCGGCGAGGCCGTACGTCACCGCGCGCGGCAACGGCAGCCGCCCCGCCGCCCGGTGGGCCCACTGCCCCCGCCCGGTGCGCGGTGCCCGGCCGACCGCGATGGCCTCCACGGTCGGCAGCCGGCCGGCCCGCAGCGCGGGCACCAGCGCGGCGACCGCGACGACGAACAGCGCGGCGCCGGCCACCAGGACGTCCACCCACCAGGCCACCGACAGCGACGCGCTGCCGTAGACCGTCTCGGTGTCCTCCAGGAGCGGCATCGCCATCAGGTTTCCCAGGACGACGCCCAGCGCGATCCCGGCTCCGGCGGGGACCAGCGCCTGGGCGACATAGGCGCGTACGACCTCGCGCGGGGTGAAGCCGAGGGCCTTGAGGATGCCGATCCGGCGCAGGCCGGTGCCGACGGCACCGCTGATGACGCTGCCGACGATGATGACCGACATGACGATGCCCAGGACGCCGAACGCCATGAGGAAGGGGATGGTCGGCGCCGCGCTCCGGTCGGCGGCGCGCTTGGTGTCCAGCCAGGACTCGGTGCCCATCAGCGCCCCGGCGGGCAGGGCGGCGGTCAGCTTTCGGCGGTCGGCGGCGAGCTGCGCCTTGGTGTCCGCGGAGTCGAAGCGGTAGAGCATCTGGCGGGTGACGCGGGTGTCGTCGGAGGCGAGCGCCGTGACCTGTGCGGGGGTCGCCCAGGCGTCGGCGGTCTCGCCGACCGAGTGGGCGAAGCCGACGACCGTGAGGGCCGTGCTGTCCGCGGCGTCCGAGGTGTGGAGCGTGGCGCCGAGCCGGAGGGCCGGCCCCTCGAACCCGCTGGAGAGGACGACCTCGCCGGCCTTCGTCGGCCACCGTCCGGACTTCAGGTTCAGCCGGTCGACGTCGGTGTGCGGTGCGGACCGTCCCACCAGCGTCACCGGCGGCAGGTGGCCACCGCCCTCGTCCACCGGCCGGACCGTCGTGACGGGGTAGGGCCCCGCGCTGCCCGTGACCCCGTCGAGCCGTCCGGTGGCCTTGAGTTGGTCCGTGCTCGCCTTGGCCGGGTCGAACTGCGCGACGAGGTGCGCGCCGTGCTGCGCGGCGAAGGCGTGGTCGAAGGGCGCGTTGGAGGCGACCATCAGCGATCCGGCGACGACGGCCGAGGCCACGGCCATCAGGGTGGCGAGGGCGATGACGACGGTCTGCACCCGCCGCCGCCCCACCCCGGACCGTACGACGCGGCTGAGCGCGCTCATCGGACCGCCTCCGCCTGGGTGTCGAGGGCGAGGTGGCCGTCGACGAGGTGGATCGTGCGGCTCGCGACCGCCTCGGCGAGGGCCGGGTCGTGGGTGACCAGCACGATGGTCTGGCCGCCCCGGTGCAGGTCCACCAGCAGTTCCCGTACGTCGTGGCCCGAGGCGCTGTCGAGGGCGCCGGTCGGTTCGTCGGCGAGGAGCAGCGCGGGCCGGTTCACCAACGCCCTTGCCACCGCGACCCGTTGCCGCTCACCGCCGGACAGCCGGCCCGGGTAGGTGCGGGCGTGCTTCTGGATGCCGAGCAGCTCCATGAGCTCGCCGGCCCGGGCGGCGGCCTTGCGGCGTGCGGTGCCGGTCAGTTGGGCGGGGAGCTGGATGTTGTCGGCGACGGTGAGGTCGTCGAGCAGGTTGAAGAACTGGAAGACCATGCCGATCCGTTCACGGCGGAACCGTGCCGACGCGTGCTCGCTCAGTTGGTCGACGCGCTCGCCGGCGACGGTCACCGTGCCGCTGGTCGGCCTGTCCAGGCCCGCGACGAGGTTCAGCAGCGTGGACTTGCCGCTGCCGGAGGGGCCGGTGACGGCGAGGGCCTCGCCCTGGGCGACACCGAGGTCGATCGGTCCGAGCGCGGGCGCGCCGGAACTGTCGTAGCGCTTGGCCACGCCCGACAGTTCGATCACTTGAGTCATGGGAGTCGTCCGTCCTTGTGAGTGGAGTGGGCTCTTGCTGTGCACCGGCCCAGCGAAGGTAGGTGCGGGCGCGGGTGCGGCGCGTCGGCCGGGGCACCGACTTGCGGCCCTTCGCGCGGACGATCCGGGCGGCGGGTCATCCCTGCGGCGTACGCCTCGGGGACGGCCCGACGGCCTCCGAGACGGACGCGGGTCCGGGAGGGCTGGTCGCACAATGTGCGGATGGAGACGGAGGACCTGCGCCTACGGCGTACGGAGGACCGGCGCGGGTGGCGGCGGCAGCTGCGGGACACGCTGCGCCCTGAGCCGCGACGTGAGCCGTTGTCCCGGCGGGCCGTGTGGGGGGACGTGGTGCTGGCGGTGGTGCTGACCGCCGTCGCGCTGTTCGTCGCGGCGCGCTATCCGGGCGACGGGCCGATGAACGTGACCCCGGTCGATCTCGGCGCACCGGTCCCGCCCCGGCCGCCCGCGCCGGACCGGTGGATGGTGGAGAAGGAGCCGGTCACCCCGCCCCTCGTGCTGGTCGTGCTCTCCGCGCTGCCGCTGGCGGTCCGGCGGCGGTACCCGTTCGTGGTGTTCGCGGTGGTGATGGCCGCGACACTGGCCATCGGGGACGACGCCTCCTGGATCAACGTGCTGACCTGCGTGGTCGGCGCGTACAGCGCCGTCATGTACAGCAGGCACCGGGTCGGGGCGCTGGCCGGGCTGTTCGTGGCGGCCGTGCTCGCCGGGCTGGCGTTCCGGGACACCGAGCCGGTGCTGCCGGGGTGGTCGAGCCCCGCGGTGGTCCTGCTGATCGCCGGGGTGCTGGCCGGGCTGGCCCGGGTGTGGCAGCGGCAGCTGGCGGCGGGCCGGGAGCGCCTCGCCCGTCTGGAGCGCGAGCAGGAGGAGGCGATGCGCCGGGCGGTCGAGGAGGAACGCGCCCGGATAGCCGCCGAGTTGCACGACGTCGTGACCCACAATGTGAGCGTGATGGTCATCCAGGCGGGCGCGGCACGCAAGGTGATGGACGCGGCACCGGAGCGGTCGAAGGAGGCGTTGCTTGCGGTGGAGGCGGGCGGCAGGGCGGCGATGGCCGAACTGCGGCACGTCATGGGGCTGTTGGCGGCCCCGGACCCGGAGCAGCCCGAGGCGCTGGAGCCGCAGCCGGGGCTCGCGCAGCTCGACGCGCTGATCGTCCGCGTGCGGGCCGCCGGTACGCCGGTCGGTATCGCGGTGTCGCTGCCGCCCGAACCCCTGCCGCCCGGCGTCGACTTGACGGCGTACCGCGTGGTCCAGGAGGCGCTGACCAACACGATCAAGCACGCGCCGGGCGCCGAGGCGTCCGTCACGATCGGCTACGGCGACGACCGGCTGGAGATCGAGGTGGTCGACACCGGCGCCGTCCACGCTGCCGCACCGGCGGACGGCAACGGGCGCGGCCTGATCGGGCTGCGCGAGCGACTCGCCGTCTACGGCGGTGAGTTGACCGCAGGTCCGACACTCGCCGGCGGCTATCGCGTCAGAGCCCTCGTCCCGTGGCGGATCGCGTGAGCGGGCCTGCGCTGCGCGCCGTCATCGCCGACGACCAGGCCCTCGTACGCACCGGCTTCGGGATGATCCTCGCCGCGGACGGCATCGAGGTGACCGCGGAGGCCGCCGACGGCGCCGAGGCGGTCGCCGCGGTCCGGCGCACCCGCCCCGACGTGGTGCTGATGGACATCCGGATGCCCGGCATGGACGGCATCGAGGCCACCCGGCGCATCCTCGCCGACGACACTGCCGAGGGCACCCGTGTCATCATCCTGACCACGTACGACCTCGACCACTACGTGTACGCGGCGCTCACCGCGGGCGCCTCCGGCTTTCTCCCCAAGGACGTCACCCCCGAGCACCTGGTCGCCGCCGTACGCCTCGTGCAGTCCGGCGACGCCCTGCTCGCGCCGGCGATCACCCGTCGGCTGATCGAGCGCTTCGCCCAGCGCGAGGAGCCCCGCCCGGCCGCGTCCCCGCACCGCGATCTCTCCGCGCTGACCCCGCGCGAAGTGGAGGTGCTGCGGCTGCTCGCGACGGGCCTGAGCAACGCCGAGCTCGCGGAACGCCTGTTCCTCAGCCCCACCACGGTGAAGACCCACATCGGCCGCATCCTGTCCAAGCTGGAGCTGCGCGACCGCGTCCAGGCGGTCGTCCTCGCCTACGAGTCCGGACTGATCACACCGGGAAATCCGGAAGACGTCCCGGGCGCCGATCGTTACCGTTGAGGCATGGAGGTCACCCAGCACACCCACAGCGCAGCCGCGCGAGCGACCAGCTCCCCGGCTGCCCCCGCCTGACCTCACGTCATCTCTCCCCCGGCGGCCGGAAACGGACCGCCGGTGCAGTGCGCGTACACCTCTCGCTGTTCTCACGGTCTTTTCCGGTGCCCTGGACCCGAAGGAAGACCGTCATGAACACCGACCGCACCCTGCGCACCTTCACCGACTTCTACGTCGAGCGCGGCCACCACCTGATCACCGGCAGCACCCTTGTCCCGCCGCCCTCGGACCCGGTGCTGTTCACCACGTCCGGCATGCATCCGCTCACCCCGTATCTGGAGGGCCGCCCGCATCCCCGGGGCCGGCGGCTGGTGAACGTGCAGCGCTGTCTGCGCACCACCGACCTGGAGGAGGTCGGCGACCGCACCCATCTGACGGTGTTCGAGATGCTCGGCTCGTGGTCACTCGGCGACTACGGCCACTCGCAGAGCCTGCGCTGGGGCCACGAACTGCTCCGCGACGGCTTCGGCATCCCGCAGCGGCATCTGTACGTCACCGTCTTCGGCGGCGACGACCAGGTCGGCCCGGACACCGAATCGCTGCGCACCTGGGAGGCGCTGGGCGTCCCCGTCGAGCCGACGGTGGAGGACAACTGGTGGTCCAACGGCCCCGTCGGCCCGTGCGGCCCCGACTCGGAGATCTTCGTGTGGACCGGCGACACCCCGCCGGAGGGCAGCCCCACCACCGACTCGCGCTGGGTGGAGGTCTGGAACCACGTCGGCATGCGCTACCGCCGCCACGAGGACGGCAGCCTCACCCCGCTCTCGCAGCAGAACATCGACACGGGCATGGGCCTGGAGCGACTGCTGACCGTCCTCCAGGGCCGCGGCTCGGTCTACGAGACGGATCTGTTCGAACCCTGGACGCGGCTGCTCCCGCGGCTGTGGGACCTGGACGAGCCGTCGTTCCGCCTGGTCTGCGACCATCTGCGCTCCGGTGTCGTCGTCATCGGTGACGGCGTACGGCCCTCCCCCACCGGGCGCGGCTACGTCCTGCGCCGGCTCGTCCGCCGCCTTTTGACCACCCTCTGGCAGCAGGACCGCGGCCGCACCCTGTCCGACCTGCCGCGGGAGCTCATCGAGCACACCCTCGACCACTTCCGCCTGCCGGACGGCACCGACCCCGTGCTCGGCGTCCTCCTGGAGGAAGAGGGCCGCTTCGGCAGGCTCCTCGACCGGGGCCACCGCATCCTCTCCCGCCCTCAGTACCGAGGGCGGCTGACCGAGGAGGACTACCACTACCTCCACGACACCCACGGTCTGCCGCGCGATCTCGTCGTCGGCCTGCGGAGTCTCCAGCGATGAGCCGCCGCACATGATCGAGACCGGGCCGCCCGGCCGGGTTACCCCTCGGGCGGCCGGGGCACTCGGGGGCCGCGGCGGCTCCCCTCCCGGAGTCGCCCGATCCTGTCGGAGGTGGAGAGCATGGGGCACGGCGGAAACGTGATCGACGAGCTGGTCGCCGATCACCGCGAGGTCGAGGAGTTCTTCGGTCAGATCGAGGCGCTGCCTCCCGGTGACAAGGGCCGCAAGGTCCATGCCGACCAGGCCACCATCGAGCTGGTCCGGCACTCGGTCGCCGAGGAGGAGTACCTGTATCCCGCCGTGCGGGAGCACCTGGCGAACGGCAACACCCTCGCCGACCGGGAGATCGAGGACCACGCGAAGGCCGAGCAGCTCATGAAGGACCTGGAGTCCCGTGAGGCCGACGACCCGGAGTTCGACCGGATCGTCGGCGAGCTGATGGCCGAGGTGCGCGCGCACATCGCCGACGAGGAGGAGAACCTGCTCCCCCAGCTCCGCGCGGTCTGCCCGCCGGAGCGCCTGGACGAGCTGGGCGACAAGATCCGCAAGGCCAAGAAGCTCGCGCCGACCCGCCCGCACCCGTCCACCCCGAGCGAGCCGCCGGCGAACAAGCTGCTCGCGCCCGGCCTGGGCCTGGTCGACCGGATGCGCGACGCGCTGACGGGCCGCGGCAAGGAGGACTGACCCGGGCCCTCCACAGGTGTCAGCGGTGTTCCCGGAGGCGGCCGAAGAGCGGTGCCGCCTCCGGGAGGGCGCGGCCGGCCGGGGCCACCTGGCGGGCGATGCGTTCCGCCGCGCCCGGCACGAAGGGCCGTAGTTCGTCGGCCAGCACCCGGCATGCCGTGACCAGCGCGGCGAGGACCGCGTCGAGGCGTTCGGCCGCGCCGGCGTTGCCCTGGCGCTCCGCCCGGGCCAGTTCCCAGGGGCGGGTGGCGTCGATGCAGCGGTCGGCCTCCTCCACGATGTCCCAGGCGGCGTCGACGGCCCGCCGGAAATCGAAGCCGTCGAGCGCCGCGTCGATCCGCCCGGGCGCCGCCCGGCACACGTCGAGCAGCGGCGTCACCGCGAACCGGTCGGTGCCGAGCGCCGGCACGGTCCCGGCGCGGTACCGGTGGACCATGGTCACGATCCGGTGGACCAGGTTCCCCAGTCCCCCGGCGAAGTCGGCGTCGGCACGGGCGATCAGCCGCTCCTCGGTGAAGTCGGCGTCCCCGACCCGGGGGACGTCACGCAGCAGCCACCAGCGCACCGCGTCCGTGCCGTAGGCGGCGGTCAGGGCGACGGGGTCGACAGTGGTCCCGTTCCCGGACTTGCTGATCTTCCGGCCGCCGACCGTCAGATAGTCGTGGACGAGGATGTCGGTCGGCAGCGGCAGGCCCGCCGACAGCAGCATGGCCGGCCAGTAGACGGCGTGGAAGCGTACGACGCCTTTGCCGACGAGATGGACGCGACGGTCCCCGGCGGCCCACCACCGCTCGTAGGCGGGGTCGTCGGTGCCGTAGCCGAGGCTGGTGACGTAGTTGCCGAGGGCATCCCACCACACGTAGACGACCTGGTCGGGGTCGTCGGGCACGGGGATGCCCCAGCCGCGGGCGCGGGTGTGGGAGCGGGAGACGGAGAAGTCGTGCAGTCCGCCGTCGATGAGGGCGAGGACCTCGTTGCGGCGGGCGGCGGGCTCGATGCGCAGCGCGCCACCGGTGATCAGTTCGCGGAGTCGGTCGGCGTGCCGCGAGAGTCTGAAGAACCAGTTCTCCTCGGCGACCCGCTGCGGTGCGGTGCCGTGCTCAGCGCACCGGCCGTCGACGAGTTCCTCCGGGGTGTAGAACTGTTCGCAGCCGACGCAGTACAGCCCCTCGTACGCCTTCCGGTAGAGGTCCCCGGCCGCCGCGCACCGGCGCCACAGACGTTCCACTCCGGCCCGGTGCCGAGGGTCGCTGCTGGTACGGATGAAGTCGTCGAGGGACAGGGCGAGCGGGTCGCGCAGGGCGGCGAACGCGTCGGCGTTGCGGTCCACCAGGGTCCGCACGTCCACGCCCGCCGCCTCCGCGGCCAGCACGTTCTTCAGCGAGTTGTCGTCGGTGCCGCTCAACAGACGGACGTCGTCGCCCCGTTGGCGGCGATGCCGGGCCAGGGTGTCCGCCTGGACCAGCTCCAGGGCGAAGCCCAGATGCGGGCGGGCGTTGACGTACGGGATGGTCGTGGTGATGTAGTGGCGTGGTGTGGTCATCGGTCCTCCCGCCGGTACCGGGACCTGTCCGCACCACGCGTCGAGGCCCCGTCCCGGGGCCTCGGATTCGGTACGCGTCAGCGCTCAGCAGCCCCAGTGCGGGGGCATCATCCGGTGCTGAGTCGAAGGCGTGATCATGACGACGAGGGTAGCAACGGCGCCCGGCGGTGGACATCTGCTTTTCCGGCGTCCCCGAGGGTCGATCACCCTCGGGGACGGCCGGGCGCCGGTGCGCTCCCCCTCCGTCAGCTCTTGCCGAGGAGTCGCCAGATCTGGTTCTTCTTGGTGCTCAGCGCGCTCGCCGGGTCGCAGGTCCACTGGTGGACCGGGGCGCCGGCCGTGGTCGAGACGCCGCTGACGTCGACGCACTTGCCGCTGTGCACGGCGACGAGCTGGTAGTCCTTGCCATTGCCGAGTGCGGTGACGGGGTTGAGGGTGAACATCTGGTTCGTGGTGCCGCTGCACGTCCACTGGATGACGGCGGCACCGTCGGCCGTGGAGGCGCCCGAGACGTCCAGGCACTTACCGCTGAGCTCGTTCACGATGGTGTAGGTGTTCGCCCGGCCCGCGACCGGCTTGAAGTCGAGCATCTGCTGGTAGCCGCCCTCGCAGAGGTACTGCTGGTACTGCGTGCCGTCGGCGGTGCTGAGGTTGGTGTCGTCCAGGCACTGACCGCTGTGCTGCACCACCGCGACCGTCGAGACGGTCGTGTCGGACGGGGGCAGCAGCGTGACGGTGTAGCCGTCGGCGGCGTCCGTCCACGGCACGCTCACCGAGGCCGAGTTGCCGCTGACGGTCAGGGTCTGGTCGGAGACCGTCACCGGACCGGTCACCGCGCCGCCACCGTTGTTCGGTATGCGCTGGACGACCGCACGCACCCGGCCGTTCTCCACCACCGAGGTGGTGTCGAGGCGGTTGAGGTTGACCGTGACGTTGCCGGTGTTGCCGTTGGTGCCCAGCAGGATCTTGGCGTTGCGGGCCGTGTTGTCCTTGGTCGCCAGCCCGTCGGTGTTCGTACCGGGCGTCAGGTTCACGATGTTCCCGGTCTGCGAGCCGTAGTACCGGTAGAGGAACCACTCGCCCTTCGGCAGGTACTGACCGGAACTGTTCTTGGTGAGCAGGTCGGCCGCGTAGTCGTGCAGGCCGGGGCCCCCTCCCCAGTTGGAACGCAGGCCGTCGGCGCCGGCCCGCTCCAGGCGGCTGATGAACCAGCCGCCGCCCCCGGGGTTCTGCTGCTCGCGTCCGGCGTACTCGTTGATCTGGTACGGCCGGGTGTGGGGCAGGCCCGCGGCGGCGAGGGTCGAGTTGGCGTTGTTGACGGCCGTGACGGGGTCGTGCGGGATGGCGTGCCAACTGTAGATGTCGGGGGCGACGTTGTTGGTCTTGACGTGGTTCAGGAACGCGGTCCACCAGGAGTTGGAGGAACTGGGCGGGTTGGCGATGCTGGGACCGACGATGAGCTGGTTGGGGAGCTCGGCCCGGACGCGGGCGTAGAACCGCGACCACATCTGCAGGTACTGGCTCTGGGACCGACCCCAGAAGCCGCTGAGGTCCGGCTCGTTCCACAGGTCCCACTCCACCGTCATGTTGTTGGCCTTGACGTCGGAGATGAGCTGGTTGACGAAGTTGTCGAACTGCGTCCAACTGCCGTTGTCGCCGGGAAAGCCCGTGCTGGTGGTGCCGTCGGCGCCCCACAGGTCGTGCGGCAGGATGACGAAGGTGCCGCCGAGCGCCTTGGTGCGCTGGTACTGGGCGAGGGTGGCGTTCCAGCGGGTCCGGTACTCGGCGAGGCTGGAGGCGTAGCCGCCGCCGTTGAGCTGCGCGCCGCCGGCCCGCTCGAAGCGCCACTTGATGTCTTTGAAGAAGTGGTCCGGCGGCTGCGTCCCGTCGACGGTCAGCCCGTAGATCATGCCAGAGGCGCGGTAGGTGGGGGCGCCTCCGGCGGTGGCGAAGTCGACGGTGACGGCGGTGTCCGCGGCCTGGGAGGGGCCGGCGGGGAGCAGGGTCGCGGCCAGTGCGGCCAGCAGGACGGCGAGGGAGGCGGTGGAGCGGCGTCGGGATCTGCGGGGCGTGCGGGGCGATGTCACGGTGCGGCTCCTGCAGGGGTGGGGTGGGCCCCGGGCCCGGTCGGGCCCGGGGTGGTGCAGGAGGCGGCCGGTCAGCGGCCGTCTCGGTGGGCGTGCGCCTCGGCCAGCAGGAGATAGCTGGCGGCGGTCCAGGTGTAGGCGCGGTCGCGCAGACCCGTTCCGGTGACGGCGTCGAAGTTCTCGGCGAAGCCGTGCGTCTCGCACAGGGTCCGGAAGCGGGCGCTGATGTCGTCGGCGAGCCGGTGGTGGCCGGCCCGGCGCAGGCCGTCCTCGATGAGGATCGTGGCCGGGGCCCAGATGGGGCCGCGCCAGTAGCCGTCGGCGAGGTAGTGCGGGGAGGTGGTCAGTTCGGTGGCCAGGCCGTACGGCGTGAGGTGGGCCTTGATGTGGTCGGCCAGCGTGCTGCCGACCTCGGCGGGCAGATGCTCGCCCAGCACGACGGGCATCAGGTCGAGAAGGCTGGAGGTGCTCCAGGTGTCCCCGGTGGCGACTCCCCGGGCGACGAAGCGGTCGCCGGTCCAGAGCTGGTCGAGGAGCGTGGCCTGCATCGCCTCGGCCGTTCGCGTCCACCGGTGTGCGTCGTCCCGATGGCCCAACTCTCCGGCGAGCGCGGCGAGTTCATGCATCTGGAGGATCAGGAAGGCGGCCAGGTCCGCGGTGACGACCACCCGCTCGGAGTCGAAGGTGGTGGCGTTGTCCCAGCCGCTGTCGTTGCCGTGCTGGTAGTAGGGCAGTTCGGCGTCGGGAGCGCGGCGAGCGGTGAGCCAGAAGTGGGTCCAGCGCTCCAATCGCGCGTACACCTCGGCCAGTTCGGCCTGGCTCGGCGGCGTCGGCAACCGGCGGCGCAGCCGGCCGAAGGCCCAGCCGTGGATGGGCGGTTTGACGAAGTTGTGCAGCACCTCGGAGTGGGTGACCGAGTCGGGCAGGGCTCCGCTCGCGTCCTGGTGGTCGAAGGGCAGCTGGAACTGGTCGAGGCCGAGCTCGGGACAACCCGGCGCCAGGGCCAGGGCGTTGAAGCAGTGGTCCCAGCTCCAGACCTTGTCCATCCAGTGCTTGGACATCAGCACCCCGGGCCGGGTGACGAGTCCCGCCGGCCGGACGGTCGCCGACCAGACGACGTACGCGGCGAGTTCGGCGGCGGGAGTGTCGGCCGAGCGCCAGGGAGCCACGGCGTCCACGAAGTCCGCGAAGGCACCCCGCGCGGACTCCACAACGTCGTCGAACGTCGCCGAGGACGCGTACGGCGGACGGGCGGTGTCCAGTTCCTCGATCGCGATCTCCCAGCCGCCGCCCGCCTCCGCCGTGACAGCGAGACCCCGGTCGGTGCTGCCCAGGGTCTGGTCGCCGGGTGTGGCGGTGATGGCGCCGGACAGCAGGGTGACGCGGTAGCGGCGTCCGGTCTCGTACGACGTGAACACGTGCGCGTCCGCCGCCGGGTCGTGGAAGAAGTACGTGCCGCTGAACGGGGTCAGGGCCCGCGCCGCGGCGAACACCCCGATGCCCAGGCCGGTTCCCCGCAGCCGTACGGTGTCCGGCGACTCGTAGGCGAGATCGACGCGGCCCGGCTGCGCGCTCCAGGTGAGCAGTCCCGGTGTCCCCTGCCGGTCGGTCTCCGCCCGTTCGCCCTCGGACAGGGGGACCAGGCGCAGGACGGCGTGCATGCCGTTCTGGTGCGAGACGAGATGGAGGTCGTCGGCGTACGTCTTCTCCGCCACCACGGGCGAGACGTCGAACCACGAGCCGTAGGTGCTGAACGGGATGTCGGAGAGGGAGAAGGCCGGGCCGGTTCGGGCGACGGTCATGAAGGGGCTACTCGTTTCTTCAGCGAGGGCGTTTCTTCGGCAAGGGGCTGCGGAGGTCGCTTCAGTCCTTGACGGCACCGGCGGTGACGCCTGCGGCGACATAGCGCTGGGCGAGGACGAGGATGACCGCGGCGGGCAGGGAGGCCACGACGGCGGTGGCCATGATGGCGTTCCACTCCTGGTTGTTGTTGCCGATGTAGTGGTAGATGCCGAGCGTGATCGGTTCGTGGGCACCGCCGTTGACGAGCGTGCTGGCGAGGACGAAGTCGGACCAGGACCACAGGAACGCGAACAGCGACACGGTGACGACGGCGTTGCGGCTCATCGGCAGCACGACGGACCAGAAGGTGCGCAGCGGTCCGGCGCCGTCGGTCCGGGCGGCCTGGAGGAGTTCACCGGGGATGCCGGACATGAACGCGGTGAAGATGAGCACCGCGAAGGGCACGGCCAGCGTGGAGTCGGCGACGATCAGGCCGGGGACGGACTGGAGCATGTCGAGCTGGAGGTAGATGGCGTAGAAGCCCATCGCCATGATGATGCCGGGGATCATCTGGGCGGCCAGCAGCAGGAAGCTCAGGACGCCGCCGCCGCGCGGGCGCAGCTTGGCCAGGGCGTAGCCGGCGGGTGCGGCCAGGGCCACGGTAAGCAGGACGGTGCCGAGGCCGACGACGAGGCTGGTGCCGAGGTAGGGCAACTGCTCGTCGAGGACGGTGCGGTAGCCAGCCAGGGTGCCGTGGACCGGGAACAGGTCGGGTGGGCTCTTGCGCATGTCCTGGTCGCGGGTGAAGGACACGTTGACCATCCAGTAGACCGGGAAGAGCATGATCCCGGTCAGCAGCACCCCGAGGGCCGTCTTGCCTCGTTTCCTCATGACAGCGCCTGCTTTCTCTGCACCCGGACGTAGATCAGACCGAAGGCCAGCGCGGCGACCACGAGCAGGTTGCCGACGGCCGCGCCCGGGCCGAAGGCGGGCACCAGGTTGCCGAAGCCGAGCTGGTAGGACCAGGTGGCGAAGGTGGTGGACGAGTCGGCGGGACCGCCCTTGGTCATGATCCAGATGATGTCGAAGACCTTGAGCGTGTAGACGAGGCCCAGCAGCAGGGTGATCGCGGAGACCGGGCGCAGCAGCGGGAAGGTGATCCGCCAGAACCGCTGCCAGGCGTTCGCGCCGTCGATGGCGGCGGCCTCGTGGAGCGAGGCCGGGATGGACTGGAGGCCGCTGTAGAGGACGACCAGGTTGAAGGGGACGCCGATCCAGATGTTGGCGATGATCACCGAGGCCAGCGACCAGTCCGGCGACGTCAGCCAGTTGACCGGGTCGATGCCGACGGCGCTCAACAGGGCGTTCACCACGCCCGATTCGCTGTTGAGCATCCAGGACCAGGTGGAGGCCGACACGATCAGCGGCAGCAGCCACGGCACGAGGAACAGGGCGCGCAGTGTGGCCGAGAGCCGGAAGTGCTGATTGAAGAAGACCGCGAGGGCCAGGCCGAGGGCGTACTGGAAGACCAGGCACACGGCGGTGAAGACCACGGTGTGCAGCAGGGCGGGCGCGAAGGTCGGATCGTCCAGGACGGTGCGGTAGTTGGCGAGGCCGGTGAAGGGCGCGTCGCCCTGCACGAAGGAGCGGACGGTGTAGTGGCGCAGGCTCAGGTCGAGGTTGCGGTAGAGCGGATAGGCGTAGAAGAGGACGAGGTAGAGGGTCACCGGAGTGAGGAAGGCCCAGGCGGCCCACTGCTGGGAGGTGGGCCGGCGGCGCGGCGCGGTGGGGGCCGGGCCGCCGAGTGTGGCCCGGTGGTCCGACTTCTGGAGTGTGGCACTCATCAGATCGCCCTGACGTGGGGTCACTTGACCGCGGACTGGGCGGCGGCCAGCGCGTCCTTCGGGGACTTCGAGCCGCTGAGGGCGGACTGGACGGCCTTCCACATCTGCTCGGAGATCTTCGGGTACTTGGTGCCGAGGTCGTCGCTGGTCCGCCCCTTGGCGGCCTTGACCGCGTCGACCCATGGCTTCAACTCGGCGTTCGCCGCGACCTGCTTGGCCTGCACCTCACTGGTGGGGGCCACGTAGGACAGCGTGGTGTCGGTGTCGTAGAGGTGGTCGGTGTTGGTCAGACAGGCGACCAGTTTCTGTGAGGTGGCGTAGCGGTCGGTGTCGCTCTGGACGGGGAGGGTGACGAACTCGCCGCCGGTCGGGGCCGCCGCGTTGCCGCCCTTGGCGCCGGGTATCGGCAGGACGCCGTAGTCGAAGCCGGCCTTCTTGGCGTTGGCGAGCTGCCAGGTGCCGTTCTCGGCGAAGGCGTAGTCGCCGCTGGCGAACTCCTGCCAGCTGGTGGTCTGGGTGTTGTTGATGACCGAGTTGGGCGCGTACCCCTTCTTCAGCCAGTCGCTCCACAGTGCGAGCGCCGACACGCCTTCGGCGGAGTCGAGTTGGGTCAGCTGCGCACCCGATCCCCAGAACCACGGCAGGAACTGGAAGCTGCCCTCCTCGGTGCCGATCGCGGAGAAGGTGATGCCCTTCTTGCCGGCCTTGTCGACCTTGGCGAGGGCCGCCGTCAGGGAGGCCCAGTCCTTGATCGAGGCGACGTCGACTCCGGCCTTCTTCAGGACGTCCTTGTTGTAGTAGAGGGCGAGGGTGTTGGCGCCGATCGGGGTGCCGTAGGTCTTGCCGCCGGTCTGGCCGGCCGCCAGCAGGTTGGGGTCGACCTTGGAGGTGTCCAGCTTGTTGTCGTCGGTGGTGGTGAGCACGCCCGCCTCGGCCAGGGTGGAGACCACCGGGTTGTCGACGATGAGGACGTCCGCGGAGTTGTCCTGCTGGGCCGCCAGCAGCGCCTTGTTCGACAGGTCGCTGGTGTCGAAGGCGGTCCGCTTGACCTTCACCCCGGCCTCGGTGCCGCAGGAGTCCAGCAGCTTCGCCCAGGCCGAGCTCTTGTCGAACTGCGGGTAGGGGTCCCAGATCGTGTACGTCCCGCTGTCCGCCGTGTTCGATCCGCCGTCCGAGCCGGAGCCACAGGCGGTGGCGGTGCCGGCGAGGGCCAGGGCGGTGAGGGCGGCGGCGGTCAGGCGACGGTGCCTGGAGGTGCTGTTCATCGCGGGTTCCTTACGGTTTTCGGCATGCGGGTGCCGAGGCACGGACTTTTCGGGCAGGGCGGTGCCGGGACAGTGGGGTGCCGGGCGGAAACGGGCACGGCAGAGGGTGCCGTGGTGCGATGGCGTCAAGAAAGGGTTCCGGGCGAGCCGGGACGGGGGCGAGTCGAGAAGGGTTCCGGGCGAGCCGGGGTCAGGTGGTGCCGACTCCCGCGGGCCCGGTGCTGGCCCGCAGCGAGATCGGCGGTGTGAGCAGATGGTGGCGGGGCGGTGCGTCGGGCTGGTCCAGCCGCTCCACGAGCAGTTCGACGGCGAGCCGGCCCAGCTCGGCCGCAGGTACGTCCGCCGCGGTGAGCCGCGGGGTCACCGTCTCCGCCCAGCGGCCGGCCACCACGCCGGTGACGGAGAAGTCGCGCGGCACATGGCGGCCCGCCTGGGCGAGCCCCCGGTAGAGGCCGCCGAGGGCGGCCTCGTTCAGGGTGACCAGGGCGGTGGTGTCCGGGTCGTCGTGCAGGATGCGCTCCACGCAGCCCTGGCCCGAGGCGGCGTCGTCCCCGCAGCAGTACGTCCGGACCGTCAGCCCGCGCTCGGCCGCGGCCTTGGTGAAACCGTCCAGGCCGCGGTGCGCGGACTCGTACCCGGCCCGCAGCAGTTGCTCGGGCCGGTTGACGAAGGCGACCCGGCGGTGGCCGAGGTCCGCCAGGTGGTGGACGCACGCCGCCGCGAGGGCGGTGTGGTCCAGGGCCACCCACCAGCTGCCCTCGGGGTGGGCGGTGCGGCCGATGGCGACGGACGGGAAGTCCAGCTCGGCCAGGTGATCGACCCGGTCGTCGGCGAGCCTGATCTCCATCAGGATCGCGCCGTCGACCCGCCGCTCGCCCAGCAGCCGCTGGAAGGAACGGTCGCTGTCGACGCCGCTGGGTGACAGCAGCACGTCGTAGTCGAAGGCCGCGGCGGCCTCGACCACGCTGCCGATGAAATCGAGCTGCATGCCCGTGTAGTGGTTCCCGGCCGGCGGGAAGACCAGCCCGATCGTGCTGGTCCGCCCGTTGGCCAGGGCCCGGGCGCTGGCGCTGGGCCGGTAGCCCAGCTCGTCGACGACCTGCTGGATCTTGCGGCGGGTGTCCTCCGAGACCGGGCGCTTGCCGCTCAGCGCGTAGGAGACGGTGCTCCGCGAGACACCGGCCCTCTTGGCGATCTCACCGATGTTCACGGGGACTCCTTCGTCGAAGCCGACTCACGCGCGAACCGCAGTCGAACCGGTTCGCGTGAAGTGACGGTAGGAAGGGCCCGGGCGACTGTCAACACCCCTGACAGCATCGAGAGTTCCTCGTCCCGGGGGATTGTACGCACCCTGCCTCGGTGCTAGCTTGCCGAACCGGTTCGACAAGAAGATCCTCAGCATCACTTGACCGCCGCATCCAACGCAGTCGAACCGGTTCGAGTCGCCGAACGCAAGGATTGAGGACGCAATCCATGGCATCCCCCGACAGACCCGCCCGGCGCCACACCCCACCCGGCCCGCGCCGCGCCTCCGCCGCCGTCGCGCTGACCCTCGGCGCCGGCCTGCTGGCCGCGCCCGCCGTGCCCGCGCAGGCGGCCGAGACCCCCCGGCCCACCGCCCGCTACACCTTCGACCAGGACGACCTCGCCTCCGGCCGCATCACCGACAGCTCCGGCAACGGCCTCACCGCGACCCTGGTCAACGGCTCCACCGCCCGCTCGGTGGACGGCACCGGCGGCGGCAAGGCCCTCTCCCTGCCCGGCGGAGCGCCCACCTCCGACGGCGCCTACGTCCGACTGCCCCGCGAAGTGGTCGGCGACGCGAACGACCTGACGGTCTCCGCCCGCGTCAGGTGGAGCGGCGAGAAGTCGTCCTGGCAGCGCCTCTTCGACCTGGGCACCAACACCACGAAATACCTGTTCAGCACCCCGTACAACGGCAACGGACTGTTCCAGACGTCGGTGACCACTGGCGGAGGCGGCGCGGAGACCCAGGTCCGCGGCTATGCGATGCTCCCGGCGGACGCGTGGCGGACGGTCACCGTCACCCTCGACACGACCGCAGGCCTCCTGACCACCTACCTCGACGGCGTCGCGGTCTCCTCCTCCGCGACCGGCATCAAGGCCAAGGAACTGCTGGACGGTTCGGCCACCGCGGCCGGCTACATCGGCAAGTCCTTCTACCCGGACCCGCTCCTCAAGGGCGCCGTCGACGACTTCACGGTGTGGCACTCGGCGTTGAACGCCGACCAGGTCGCCGCCCTCGTCGACGCCGTCCCGACCGTCGGCGCGCTCGCGCGGACCGCCTTCGACGTCCGGACGACGACCGGGACCGCCCCGTCGCTCCCCGCCGCCGTCCGCGCCACGTTCTCCGACGGCTACGACCGCGACACCCCGATCACGTGGGACGCCGTACCGTCCGACAAGTACGCGCGGCCCGGCACCTTCACCGTGGCGGGCCGGGCGGCCGGGCAGAGCGTCGAGGCGAAGGTCACCGTGGTCCGCGAGGGAGCGCTCACCGTCGACCTCGGCTCGGACACGGGCGCCTTCCACGGCGGCGCCTCCGGCACCCTGTACGGCGTGTACGGACCGGACGTCCCGACGAACAACCTGATGGCGGGCATGGGCCTGCGCACGGTCTCCACCAAGGCGCAGGACGGCCCGCAGCACCCGGGTGCCGACGCGCTGGAAGTGGTGAAGCCGCTGGCCGACTCCACCGACGGCGACGTCTACATCTACATGACGGACATCCACCGCGGATTCCCGTACGAGTGGCCCGGCGACACCCCGGCCGAGAAGCTCAAGCTCTACGAGGAGAAGCTCGCCAAGCAGGTCGACCAGGTGCTCCGGCTGCCCGAGGAATACCAGGACAACATCGTCTTCGTGCCGTTCAACGAGCCCGAGGGCAACATGTTCGGTACCGGACAGTGGAGTTACGACAAGGTCAGCTGGCTCAGCAAGCCCGACGCCTACTTCGCCGCCTGGGACTCCGCGTACAAGCTCATCAAGGACAGGATGCCGGACGCCCGGATCGCCGGGCCCAACACCAGTGTCCTGTACGACCAGGTGAAGGGTTTCCTCACCCACACCCTGGCCGCCGGTACCCTCCCCGACGTCATCACCTGGCACGAGCTGAGCCACCCGGAGGCGGTCCGCGAGAGTGTCGCCCAGTACCGGGCGTGGGAGAAGGACCTGTTCAAGGGAACGGCCCGGGAGGGCACCCAACTCCCCGTCAACATCAATGAGTACGCGTTCAACTACCACACCTCGGTCCCGGGCCAGATGATCCAGTGGGTGTCCGCGATCGAGGAGTCCAAGGTCGACGCCGACATCGCGTACTGGAACATCGACGGCAACCTCTCCGACTCCGCCGTGCAGTCCAACCGCGGCAACGGCCAGTGGTGGCTGCTGAATGCGTACGCCTCGATGACCGGGCACACGGTGGCGGTGACCCCGCCGTTCCCCGGCGAGAACTACACCATGCAGGGCGTCGCCACCCTGGACGCGAAGAAGAAGCAGGCCCGGCTGATCTTCGGCGGGTCCACCGGCAAGGGCCACATCACCTTCGACAAGGTGCCGAGGAAGCTCTTCGGCTCCCAAGTCCACGCGTGGGTACGGGAGATCGAGTGGAGCGGCCAGGTCGGCGACAACTCCGGCCCGAAGCTGCTCACCGAGACGAACCTCAAGGTCGGTGACGACGGCAAGGTGGTCGTGGACTTCGGCGACGGCACCCTGCCGACGCTGAAGGAGTCCTCGGCGTACGAGATCGTCCTCAGCCCGGCGGGCAGGGCGAAGAGCACCCAGACCCCGCCGGTGCGCTGGCAGGGGTCCTACGAGGCGGAGGACGCCGCCCACACCGGGTCCGGTTGGTCGAAGAACGGCCCGGAAGGCTCCCCGCGTGACGTGTCGAAGTTCTACACCTCCGGCGGCTACGACGTCGGCGGTCTGCGCACCGGCTCGGACGTCACGCTCGACTTCACCGTGGACGTCCCCGAGGACGGCACCTACGACCTGAGCGTCTTCGCCAACTCCCTCAACACCTACGACAAGGTGAAGGAGCACGGCCCCACCAACGTGTTCCTCCGCGTGGACGGCAAGGCGGACGGCGAACAGGAGCTCAACCTGCCGCTCGGCTACAAGTGGGTGGTGTGGGACCACACCGACACCCAGGTCCACCTCACCAAGGGCAAGCACACGCTGACGCTCGCCGCCAAGAGCCTCGACGGCAAGCGCGGCACCCAGGGCGACGCCATCGTCGACCGCCTGACCCTGACCCTGCCGCAGGCCACCGCGGGTACACGGGTGTACGAGGGTGAGCTGGCCTGGCTGGGCGGCGGGGCGCGCCCCGTGTACGACCTGCCGAAGCGCGCGGCCACGGGATCGGGCGCCGCCCGGCTCGCGAAGGGCCAGACCGCCACATTCTGGGTCTACTCCCCCGCCGACCGCGAGGCCACCCTCACGGTCGACACCCTCGGCGGCACCGGCGCCCGGCTCTCCGTCAACGGCCACGACGTCCTGCGCCTGGCCAAGGACCGGAGCAGCGTCGCCGTCTCCCTCTCCGGGGGCGTCAACAAGGTGACGCTGACCGGGAGTTCGAGCACGGTACTGGTTGACCGTCTCTCGGTCACGCCAACCGAGGGCACCCTGCCGGTGAAGACGTACGAGGCCAAGGACGCCGTACTCGCGGGGTCGGCCACGCTGACCCCGCTGTCCCTGGCCACCGACGGCACGGCGATCACCGGGATCGGCGGCGCCCCGGGCAACGCCAACACCGCGAAGTTCACCGTCTCCGCGGACCGGGCCGGCCTCTACGCCCTGCGCATCCGCTACTCCAACCCCGAGCAGTCGGAGGCCACCCACTACAACCCGGACCCGCTCGCCCGTCACGCCGACATCAGCGTCAACGGCGGCGAGACCCGGCGGGTCGGCTTCCCTCACAGCTTCCACCAGAACAACTTCTGGGAGCTGACCGTCCCGGTCCGGCTGGAGAAGGGCGCGAACACCGTCACCTTCCGCTCCGAGGAGCTGCCGAACTTCGACGGCACGACCTACGCCTCGGACACCTTCCCCGGCGTACTGCTCCGCTCCCGGTACGCCCCGCTGATCGACCGGATCACGGTCGCGCCGTACGCGAAGGAGGTCCGGTGAGCTGATCGGCGCGGGCGATCCCGGCGACCGTCGGACGACGGGAGCCGGGATCGCCCGTGCCTGCGTTTCCCGCTACACGCCGGCCGTCACGTAGAAGTGCGCGCGCACCCGCCGCAGCCACGCCTCCACGGCCGCCTCGTCGGGCTGCTCGGGCAGGGCCGGGCGGCTCTCGGCGAACGCCGACTCGTAGTGGGCGAGGAGCGGGCGCGCGGCCGTGGGGTCGGCGGCGACGCGGTCGCCGAACTCGACGTATTCCTGCGGGTTCTCGAGGCGGATGGTGAGGTTGCCGGTGGTGTACAGCTCCAGGCCCTGGTGGCACAGCCGCTTGAGGTGACGGGCGTGCTTGGCGGTCCGGGCGTCGGCCGCACGGCTCTCCAGGCGGCGGAACTGCTGGGTGGCGTACCCGAGATAGGCGTCCCGGACGCGCTTGGCGCTCAGGAACGCGGTGCGCAGGCCGATGAGTTCGTCGCCGAGCGGGGTGCGGACCTCGTACAACTCCGGGGGCAGCCAGGCGAGTTCCATCGCGGTCGGGTTGCCGCCGAGGGCGAGCCTGCACCACTTCGCGGCCTCGTGCAGGGTCCTGTCCGGGGCGGTGCTGACGTGCGACTCCTTGGGCCGGTGCAGGCCGTGCAGGGCCTCGGTCGGCGCGGCGAACATGCCGAGGCGGTCCACATCGGAGCCCGCGTGGGCGAGGCCGTAGGCGGTGGAACCGACGATGCCGGACAGCAGTACGTTCGGGACGGGCATGGTCGGTCACCTCTCCTCGGGGCGGGGTCGTGTGGCCTCATTCTGGTGACCTGCGAGGATGCGGTCATCAGATTTTTGGGGCGGGGGATCCGAGGGGAGTCGGCGCGGTGCTGGTCGGGGTGGGGAAGGCTTGGCGGCGGACGGCTTGCGCGGCCGTGCTGGTGAGCGTGGTGGCGGGCTGCTCCGGGGCCGCGGAGAAGGACGCCGGGTCGTCGGCGAGCCCTTCGGTGAGCGCCTCCGGGAAGGCCGAGCGCGCGGGCACCATCGGCGGGGCCGGGTCCGCCTGTCTGCTGCCGGTCGGCTTCGACCTCGCCGCCGAGTGGAAGGCGGACGCCATCGACGGCTCGACGGCGGACGGCAGCGGCAAGGCGGGCGTCGACGAGGACATGGCATCCCTGTTGCGCCAGGGGCCGGTCTCGCTGGTGTGCGAGATCGACGCCAAGCCCGCCGGGCACATCGGCTTCCTGCGGGTCTTCACCGGCGAGCCGGGCAAGAAGGACCGCGACGCGCGGACCGTGCTGGAGGCCTTCGTCACCGCCCAGGGCGGGGCGGAGAAGGCGAAGTACACCACGTTCGAAGCGGGCGGCCTCGCCGGTGCGGAGGTCGAGTACGTCGCCACGAGCGAGCTGCTGGACGAGGCGAAGCAGGAGAGCGCCTTCGCGGTCGTCACCGCGGACGGTCCGGTCGTCGTCCACCTCGGCGGCGCGGACACCGAGGAGCACCGGGGCATGCTGCCGGCGTTCGGGCTGGCGAAAAGGACGCTGCACACCGTCTGAGCCGCCGAGCGCGGAGAATTAATACCCGGACAATGTGCAACCTTTTCAACAACCCGGCTGTCTCATGAGATATCAGGCACATGAATCCCGGGGGACATCATGCGACGCAGCAGAACGACATGGGCCACCGTCGCACTCATGGGTGCGGCACTTGCCGTGGCCACGGTGCCCGCACAGGCCACCACCACCTGCCCCACCGGCTGGGGCAGCCTCGACAAGAGCCGCGCGGTCGGCACCACGGACTCGGTGACGAACGCCAGGACCGGCCGCCACACCTGCTACGACCGGTTCGTCGTCGACATACCCGGCGCCGACAAGGCCGAGCTCGGCTATTCCGTCCGGTACGTCAACAAGGTCCACCAGGACGGTTCGGGCCGCGTCATCCCGGTGGCGGGCGGAGCGGTCCTGGAGGTGCGGGTGACAGCACCCGCGTACGACATCGACACCGGCTCGCCCACCTATCCCGGCCGCGCAGGCCGCCCGCTCCCCGGCGTGGACCTCGACGGGTACCGCACCTTCCGGGACGCCCGCTTCGCCGGCAGCTTCGAAGGGGACACGCAGTTCGGCCTCGGCGTCCGCACCCGGCTGCCGTTCCGGGTCCTGCGCGCCGACGACCGGGTCGTGGTGGACGTCGCCCACGCCTGGAGGTGAACCGCGGAGTCCTACGCTCCCGTGTAGAAGGCGATCGTCGCCGCGGTCGTGGACTCGACCGTCTTGGCGTCGGCGCCCGACGCGCGGTACGCCGTGCCCCAGGCGTTGCCGGAGATCGTCGCGCACCGCTTGCCCTCGTCGGAGAGCTGCCAGGCCACCGACTCCTCCTGGGTCATGGCGCCGCCCGCGAGATGCAGGCCGAGACCGAGGGACATCAGATCCCAGCCGACTCCGGTGGCGCCCGGGCCGAACTGATCCCAGAACGCGTCCGGTACGACGGCCACGTGCTCCAGCACGAACACGGTCCGCCCGTCACCCTCCGGCGTCAGCCGCACCTCGACCTCGCTGAAGCCCGGGTCGGGTCCGAACAGCCAGCTCACCCGCAGCCGCTCCGGCGCCACGCACTCGAGGATCTCGCCGCCCGCCTGGCCCTCCAGCTGGTAGTGGCCGCCGACCTTGAAGTCCCCGCTGACCGGCAGGAACCAGCGGCTGATCCGCTCGGGGGACGTGACCGCGTCCCAGACGTCGGCGATGTCGGCCTCGTAGGTGCGCCGCAGCAGGACGGTGCGGGCGTCGCCCGCGTCGACCTTGCGGGTGCCGACCTCCCGGTGCAGCCGCTTGATCTCCTCGACGAAGTCAGTCATCTCCGCTCGTTTCCTCTCTCAGTCTGCGCTCACGCCTGCCGCGCGCGAGCTCCGTCCCCAGCGCGTCGAGGCGCTGCTCCCAGAACCCCCGGAACCGGTCGAGCCAGGCGTCCACCTCCCGGAGGGGCTCGGCCTGGACGGCGTACAGCCGTCGCGTTCCCTCGGCCCGGACGGACGCGAATCCGCTCTCCCGCAGCACCCGCAGATGCTGTGAGACGGCCGGTTGGGAGATCCCGAACTCGCTCCGGATCACCGCGCTGACCTCGCCCGACGTCTGCTCACCGGTGGCGAGCAGCTCCAATATCCGGCGCCTGACCGGATCTCCCAGTACGTCGAAGGCGTGCACGATCCCGACTATGCCACGGCCCACTTATATAAGGCAACACTTAAGTAAGCGGCGTCAGTCGCCGCCCTCCCGGCGCAGGTACCAGACCGTGGCGGCGACTGCCGCCAGCCACACCCCCGTCACCGCGACCGGCCCGCCGATCAGCTCGCCGTACTTGTAGGCCGGGTCCGCGAGGGCCACGGCGAACCAGGCGACCAGCCCCCAGCCGGCGAGCGAGCGCGGCAGTGCGTGTCGCGCCCGGACCACGACGACGACGCCCGCGCCGACGCCGTAGAGCCCGGCCGCGAGCAGGGCGAGGGCGATCGCGGCGTCGAACGCGGGCTCGTCCCGGGTCGCCCAGACCTCATGCGCGGTCAGCACCGTGAAGGCGCCCACCAGCACCGCGCCGGTCCCCCACACCCGGCGCCGCACGGCCCGTCGGCGGCGACGGATCTCCTGGTGCGTCAGCCCCTCGGCCCGGCGCCGCTCGGCGTGCAGCCGCGCGCGGCGCGCTTCCCGGACCCGCGCCCTGCGCCTGCGGATCTCACGCCGCCGACGCCGCTCCGCCGTGTCCCCCCATGGTCCTGGCATCAGCAGACTCCCCCCGTCGTCCTATGGGCAGGAGCCGCCGGCCCGGCCGCTGATTCAGGCCGGGACGCTCACGAACCGGTCCAGCGTCCGGGTCAGTTCCTCCGGTTTCTCGACCGGCAGTTCGTGACCCGCGTCGATGATGCGGACCTCGGCGTCCGGATACGCCTTCGCCATCCGCAGCATCTGCCGTACCGGCAGCTGGATGTCGTGGTAGCCGTGCACCATCAGGGTGGGGACGCGGATCTCGCCGACCCGGTCCAGCACGTCGAAGGCACGCATCGCGCCGTACAGCGTCATCACGACCTCGCGCGGGGTGTTCGCCGAGGCCTTGACGTACGCGCGGATCTCGTCGCGCGGATAGCCGGGGGCGAAGGCGCGCTGGATGTTGGCGGCGACGAACAGCTTGAAGGGGACCAGCGTCGAGACGCCCATCAGCAGGCCCCTGCCCCGGCTGTAGGTCATCCGGCCGATCGAGTTCACCAGCACCAGGCGCTCGACCCGCTCGGGGTGGGCCAGCGTGATGGTCTGCGCGATCATGCCGCCCATCGAGTGGCCGACGAGGACACAGCGCTCGATCTCCAGGTGGTCGAGGAGGGCGAGGACGTCGTTCGCCAGTTCCGCGATCGTGCGGACTCCGGCGCCGCTGCTCTCGCCGTGGCCGCGCAGGTCCAGCCGTATCACCCGGCGCTTCTTCGCGAAGTGGGCGAGCTGGTGGTCCCAGCGGTGCCGGTCGGCCGTCCAGCCGTGCACGAACACCAGGGGCACGCCCTCGCCGTCGCGGGGGCCCTCGTCGTCGTACGTGAGCGCTGCGCCGTCGACTTCGAGCTGCGGCATGGCGGCCTCCCTGCGGCCTCGTGGGTTACTGACCGGTACGGTAGCCGCCCGCCGGGCCGTCGTCACCGTGCCGTGGGCCACTGCCTCCCCACCCGGGTCCGCCCATGGCGCGGCGCCCGGCCGGAAGATCCGTGCCGGGCGCCGCCGTGAACCGGGGTCAGCCGCCGTTCAGCCGCGCGCGCAGCAGCCCCTTGCCGATCTCCGCACCCTTGCGGCTGTCCGCCTGGGCCTTGCGGAAGAGGTCGGCGACCTCTCTGTCCTTCTCGCGTTCGGCGTCCTGGATGTACGACTCCAGGCGCAGCGCGTTGCTGAGGCACGCCTCGACGTACCAGACGAGGTTGTAGTCCTTGTCCGGCGTTCCGGTCACGCCGCCGGTCTCCGTGCTGCTGGTCATGAGGGCCTCCTCCAGCGGTTGTCGTTCCGGGACCGGCCGGGTACCCGCTCCGGGCGCCTCAATCAGCTTCCGCGCGGGTCCGTCAGCCGACGTCCCACAGGAACCGGTGCGTGTGGATGCCGAAGTAGGGGAACGAGCGGACCTCGCGGACCCCTTCGACGGCGCGTACGACGTCGTTGACGAAGTCCAGCAGGTCCCGCGGGCCCGGGGCGACGACCTCGACGAACAGGTCGAAGCCGCCGGAGGTGAGCACCGAGTAGACGACCTCGGCGCGGCCGGCGAGCTCGTCGGCGACGGCACGGGGGTCGCCGTCCACGCCGATGCCGAGCAGGGCCATGGCCTGTCCGCCCATGGCCATCGGGTCGGTGACCCCGACGACCTGGACGGCCTTGGAGTCCAGCAGGCGTTGCAGGCGCTGGCGGGCGGCGGACGCGGAGAGGCCGACCTTGGGACCGAGGTCGGCGTAGGCGATACGGCCGTCGGTCTGCAGTTCGCGCAGGATGGCCCGGTCGATCTCGTCCATGCCGTCAGCCCGCCAGCTCGGCGAGGGCGGCGGCGAAGACCTCGGTGTGGGTGTCGACGTCGCGCTCGGTGGTGTCGGGGCACATCAGCGCCATGTTGTGGAAGGGCGTCAGGAGGATGCCCCGGTTGGCGAGGTGGAGGTGGAGGAAGTCCTCGAGCTCCTCGTCACCGGCCGCCGCGGACTCGGTGCCGGTGCGCGGCGCCGGAGAGGCGAAGCGGTACTCGGTGCGGGCGCCGAGCCTGCTCACCGACCAGGGCAGGGCGTGGGCGTCGATGCCCGCGCGGACGCCCGCCTCGAAGCGTTCGGACAGCTTTGTCATGTGGGCGAACGCGTCGTCGGTGAGGACGTGTTCGAGGGTGGCGCGCATCGCGGCGACCGAGAGGGCGTTGCCGGCCAGGGTGCCGCCGACGCCGCCCATGTCGACGAGGTCGAGGTCGGCGCGGCCCAGCAGCCGGTCGGCGAGTTCGGCGGAGAGGCCGTAGGCGCCGGCGGGGATGCCGCCGCCGATCGCCTTGCCGACCGTGAGGAGGTCGGGCTCCAGGTCCCAGGCGGCCGTGCAGCCGCCGGGTCCGGCGGAGAGGGTGTGCGTCTCGTCGTTGATGAGCAGCGTGCCGTGACGGCGGGTCACCTCCCGTACGCCCGCCAGGTATCCGGGCTCCGGCAGGACGATGCCGATGTTGGTGAGGGCGGGCTCCATGAGGACGGCGGCCACGTCGCCGTGGGCCAGCTCGCGCTCCAGCTGCTCCAGGTCGTTGAACTCGGCGACCCGGCTGGTGAGGGTGACGTCGCAGGGTGCGCCCACGTTGCCGGGGCGGGCCGTGCCCTCGCCGTCGGGTCCGACGACGATGAGGGACTCGTCGACGCTGCCGTGGTAGCTGTAGCTGTTCACCAGGATCTTCGGGCGGCCGGTGACGGCCCGGGCCAGCCGGATCGCCCACCGGTTGGCATCCGTCGCGGTGAGCGAGAAGCTCCAGCGGGCCAGCCCGAAGCGGCGGGTCAGCTCGGCGCCGACCCATTCGGCGTCCTCGGTGGGCAACATGGCCGTCGCCCCGCCGAGGTCGGCGAACCGCCGCTGGACGGCTTCGGCCACCGGCGTGGGCGAGTGTCCGGCCATGGCACCGGTGTCGCCGAGGCAGAAGTCGACGTACTCATGGCCGTCGATGTCGGTGACCCGGGCGCCCCGGGCGCTGTCCAGGTAACGGGGGAAGGGGCCGGCCGTCTTGTTCATCCAGGTCATCGGGACCCGTCCGAAGAGATGGCCGGCGCGCGCGTAGGCCTCGCGGGAGCGCGGACAGCGCCGCTCGGCCTCTGCCCTCTCGCGGGCCAGGAGGTGCTGAAGGCGGGTGCGGTCCATGGTTACCCCGGGCGGTGAGTGCCGACTGATCGATGGCAGGGTACGGCTGAAAACGTACCGATCTCAAGAGATGGGAACTGATTCGATTGTCGTCACGATCGATTCGATCGCCGACGAGGCCCGCCCGCGCTCTTCGAGCCCTTTCCCGATCCGAAACGACTACAGGGGCGCGACCAGTCCCCCGTTCCGGTCGCGCCCCTGCGGCTCGATGAACTTACGTGAATGACGGCGCGGTTGTGAATCGCGTTCATGCCAGATGGGCCACCCCGGGCACTCACCTGTGCACAGGTGCGTCCGAATAGCGCACTTTCTTACGAAGATCGGCGCCCGGCTACCCGGCGAGCCGGGGCGGCCGGACGTCGCCGGTCGCCAGATGGGCGAGGACCACCTCGTACAAGTCGCTGCCGCCCGCGAGAAGCTGACGTTGCAGCACGGGTTCCGCGCTGCGCACGTGTTCGCGCACGGTCTGCGCGTGCACGCCGAGCGCCTGCGCGGTCCGCTCGGAGTTCCCGCCGGCGGCGATCCAGGTGCGCAGGGTGCGGCGCAGGTCGCGGGCGTCGTGGGCGAGGCGTCCGACGAGGTCGTGCCCCCAGGTGCGCAGCGCGGGTCCGGACAGCACCTCTCCCAGCCCGGCGGCCGCCCCTCGTTTCGCCGCGGGGACGGCGGGCGCGGGCTCCAGGCCCACCTGGGTGTTCAGCGCCAGGTGGACGACGGCCCGGGCGGTGAGGTCGGAGAAGGACACACCGAGCAGTCCCTCGACCCGCTCCATCCTCGCGCGCACGGTGTTGCGGCTGACGCCGAGGACCTTGGCCGCGTTCACCGCGGTGAACTCCAGGCCGAGCCGTGTGGTGGCGAGGAGTTCGGCCCGGGTGTGGTGCGCCAGCGCGTCGAGGGGGCGCAGCAGGTGGGCCGCCCAGCCGTGCAGGAGTTCGGGGTCCATCAGGCGTTCGGGGTGGGTGCGTTCGGCGTAGACCGCCGCGTGGTCCGGCCGGAAGTGGGCCACCGCCAGGGCGCTGACGGCCTGTCCGTAGGCGGTGGCGGTGCGGGCGAGGCTCTGCCGGGCGCTGCCGCCCAGGAAGGTGCCGGGGTGCCGGTCGGTCACGGTCCGCAGCTCACGGGCGGCGACCTCGCCGGGGGTGACGACGATGACGTGCCGGTCCATCGCCGGGCAGCCCACGACGAGAGCCTGATCGGCGGTGACGTGCAGGCACTCCTCCAGCAGCCGGTCGCGTTCCCCGGCGGCGCTCTCGACGACGTAGACGCAGGCCGAGTCGGTGTCGAGCAGCCCCGGCCACAGCCCGGCGGCCACCCGGCGCGCCGAGACGATGTCCTCCACCATGAGCAGCTGAAGGATCGCCAGCCGCAGATCGGCCGTGGCCCGTCGCAGCCGGTGTCCCGCGGCGGTGGACTCACGGGCCCTGAGTAGGAGTTCGACGACCTGGGCGGTGTGCGTCACCATGTCGGCGGCCCGCCGGTCGAACGCAACGTCACGGGAGACCGCCAGCACACCCGCCGCCACCGAGCCCGGCTGCCCCACCCTGACCAGGCGCTGGTGACGCCCCTCGCCCTCCCAGGCGGCGGAGGCGATCCGGCCCGTGACGATGTCGGCGACCAGGACCTCGTCGAGCGGAATCGGGGTGCCGGCGAGGAGGTTCCCGGTGTCGTCCTGGAGGACGACCGTCCCGCGTACGCCGTCCGCGAGCCAGTCCACCACCCGCCGGACGTCCCGTCCGGCCGGCCGCAGCTGCTCCAGCAGTTCCTGCGCCCACGACACCTCGGCGTCCGCCTTCCGCACGCCGTCCTCACAGCCCGCCACGTCGCCCTTCACCTCGTCGCTCGTGTCGACTCGCCCTGCCGGTCACGGGACCGTACCTCACCCCCGGCCGAGGGTCTCCCCGTCCGACATAACGGTACGAAGAGACGAACGCCGTGGCGAGGGACCGAACCCGGCGGCGCTGCGCCGTCACCGTCCTCCTGCGCGGTCGACACCCGCGTACGGCATAAGCTCGACGGATGGCGAAGTACTTCGACGTGCACCCCGACAACCCGCAGCCGCGCACCATCTCCCAGGTCGCGGACAGCATCCGGGCCGGGGCACTCATCGCATATCCGACGGACTCCTGTTACGCGCTCGGCTGCAAGCTGGGCAGCCGGGACGGCATCGACCGGATCCGCACGATCCGCAAGCTGGACGACCGGCACCACTTCACCCTGGTGTGCCAGGACTTCGCACAGCTGGGCCAGTTCGTACGCGTCGACAACGACGTGTTCCGGGCCATCAAGGCCTCGACCCCGGGCAGTTACACCTTCATCCTGCCGGCGACCCGGGAGGTGCCGCGCATGCTGCAGCACCCGAAGAAGAAGACGGTCGGCGTCCGCATCCCCGACCATGTGGTCACCCAGGCCCTGCTCGCCGAGCTCGGCGAGCCGCTGCTGTCCAGCACCCTGCTCCTGCCGGACGAGGACGAGCCGATGACCCAAGGTTGGGAGATCAAGGACCGCCTCGACCATGTGCTGGACGCGGTGGTCGACTCGGGCGAGTGCGGCACCGAACCGACGACCGTCATCGACTTCTCCGGCGGCGAGGCGGAGATCGTACGGCGGGGAGCGGGCGACGTCTCACGGTTCGAGTGAGAAGGGCCCGGAGCGAGGGCAGCCGGGGCGAGGGGGGCCTCGCACGCCACTTGCATGGTGCGTGAAACGATATTCACGGCCCGCCCCCTCCGGGCCGGCGAGCTGCTCGCCGTCACATGCACAGAGAGGCACCCCCCATGACCTCCGTACAGGGAACCGCCGTGGACGTCCGCACCGCGGACGGCGTCGCCGACGCCTATCTGGCCCACCCCGACGACGGGCTCCCCCACCCTGGCGTCCTGCTCTACCAGGATGCCTTCGGACTGCGCCCGCACCTGAGGTCGATGGCCGACCGGCTGGCCGGCGAGGGGTACACGGTCCTGGTGCCCAACGTCTTCTACCGGCACGGCCGTTCACCCGTCTTCGACCTGCCGGAGTTCATCGACACCGACGCGCGGCCCGACCTGTGGAACGCGATCGGCCCGGTCATGCAGTCCCTCACCCCCGAGCTCGCGAAGCGGGACGCCGGCGCGTATCTGGCCTGGCTGGCCGACAGTCCGCTCGTCGCCGACGGTCCGGTGGCGCTGACCGGCTACTGCATGGGCGCCCGGCTCGCGCTGCTGACCGCGGGCACCTACCCGGACCGGGTGGCGGCCGCGGCCGGGTTCCACGGCGGCCGTCTCGCCACCGACGCCCCGGACAGCCCGCACCTCGTCGCCGAACACGTCACCGCCGAGCTGTACTTCGGGCACGCCGACGAGGACGCCTCGATGCCGCCGGAGCAGATCCGGCTCCTGGAAGACACCCTGACCGCGGCGGGCGTACGGCACCGCAGCGAGGTCTATCCCGGCGCGCACCACGGGTACACGCAGGCCGACACCTCGGCATACCACCGCGAGGCTGCCGAGCGGCACTGGGCGGCGCTGCTGGACCTGCTGAAGCGGACGTTCTGAGGGCGGACCCGAGCGGCGGCGCACACGTCACGGGTGGGCGCCGCCCCGCACTGGCCGACTGGCGTTTTCTGTCGACTTCATTGACATGCTCGCGCCGCAGCGCAACTCTGAGAGCGCTCTCAAACCAGGTACGGACCAACTCCCGTCCCTCCCCCTATCCCCCCACGGAGGTGGAGAGTGCTGCGACGACTCAGGCATCGGCTCCTGGCCGCAACAGGAGCAGCCACGCTGCTCGGCACGCTGCTCACGCTCGGCTCACCGTCCACCGCGAGCGGTGCGGTGCCCGCCACGATCCCGCTCAAGGTGACGAACAACTCCGGCCGCGGCGACGCGGTCTACGTCTACAACCTCGGCACCAACCTGGCCACGGGCCAGCAGGGTTGGGCGGACGCGAACGGAACGTTCCACGCCTGGCCCGCGGGCGGCAACCCGCCGACCCCCGCACCGGACGCTGCGATAGCCGGCCCGGCGGCGGGCCAGTCGAAGACGATCCGCATCCCCAAGTTCTCCGGCCGCATCTACTTCTCGTACGGCCAGAAGCTGGACTTCCGCCTCACCACCGGCGGTCTCGTCCAGCCGGCGGTGCAGAACCCGAGCGACCCGAACCGCAACATCCTCTTCAACTGGTCGGAGTACACGCTCAACGACTCGGGGCTGTGGCTCAACAGCACCCAGGTCGACATGTTCTCCGCCCCCTACGCGGTCGGCGTCCAGCGCTCCGACGGCAGCACGGTCAGCACCGGGCGCCTCAAGTCCGGTGGCTACAACGCCGTCTTCAGCGCCCTGCGCGCCCAGTCGGGCGGTTGGGGCGGCCTGGTCCAGACCCGCGCCGACGGCACGGTGCTGCGTGCCCTGTCCCCCGCCTACGGCCTGGAGACCGGAGCCCTGCCCGCCTCCGTCCTCGACGACTACATCAACCGGGTCTGGCAGAAGTACGCCACGTCGACCCTCACGGTGACCCCGTTCGCCGACCAGCCGAACACGAAGTACTACGGCCGGGTCTCCGGCGGCGTCATGAACTTCACCAACTCCTCCGGCGCGGTCGTCACCAGCTTCCAGAAGCCGGACGCGAGCAGCGTCTTCGGCTGCCACAAGCTCCTCGACGCCCCGAACGACGCCGTCCGCGGCCCGATCTCCCGCACCCTGTGCGCGGGCTTCAACCGCTCGACCCTGCTGACCAACCCCAACCAGCCGGACACCTCCTCCGCGGCCTTCTACCAGGACCCGGTGACCAACCACTACGCCCGGGTCATCCACAGTCAAATGGCGGACGGCAAGGCGTACGCGTTCGCCTTCGACGACGTCGGGCAGCACGAGTCCCTGGTGCACGACGGCAACCCGCTCCAGGCGTATCTGACCCTGGACCCGTTGAGCTGAGCCCGGCGGAATGACCCGGCCGGTGCGTGCTGTTGGGACGCACATGACCAACGATCAGCGCACCATCACCAACCCGCCCGCCCTCCACGACCCGACACCGTTCGGCTACAGCCACGCGGTGTCGGCGTCCGGTGAACTCGTCTTCATCGGCGGGCAGTACGCCTCCGACGCCACGGGTGCTCCGGTGCCGGGCGACTTCGCGGACCAGGTGGAGCTGGCGTTCGACCGGCTGCGGGCGGCGCTGGAGGGGGTCGGCCTCGGGTACGAGCATGTGGTCCGGCTCGGGACCTTCATCGTCGACCACGACCTCGACAAGCTCCAGACCCTCGGCAAGGCGCTGCACGCGCGGTTCGGTGTCCGGCTGCCGGCCCAGACACTGAGCGGCGTGGCCTCGCTGGCCCTGCCCGGGATGCTGTTCGAGGTGGATGCGGTGGCGGTGCGGCCGTAGCTGCGGCTGAGCGGGCGGGGGCGCACAGTGGAGGGATGGACGCGGACGACAGCAACATTCTGGCCCGGGGCCGCGTGGCCACCCGGTTGCCGGCCCGGGATCTGGACCGGGCGCGGCGGTTCTACTCCGAGGTGCTCGGTCTGGAGCCGGTCGACGAGCGGCCGGGAGGACTGCTGTACCGGTGCGGCGGGACGGAGTTCGCCGTGTTCCGTTCGACGGGGGCCGCTCCCGGCACGTTCACCCAGATGGGCTGGGAGGTCGACGACCTCGACACCGTCGTCGCACAACTCCGGGCACGGGGTGTGACGTTCGAGGAGGTCGACGTGCCGGGTCTGCGGACGAAGGGCGGGATCGCCGACATCGACGGGAACTACCCGAGCAAGGGGGCCCGAGGGGAGCGCGCCGCGTGGTTCCGGGACAGCGAGGGCAACCTGCTGGGCATCGGGCAACCGGTGGTGTGAGCGCGGTGCCCCCGAGGAAGGCGCCCCCTCAGTCTGCGCGCCGCAGGAATTCGCGGGCCCCGCGCAGCCTCGTCCGCAGGGTGCGCTGTGTGCGTTCGCTGTCGAGGCGGACGTCCAGCGCGCCCGGGGTGGGCACGTCGGCGCGTCGTCCGGCGGGCAGCCTCGCCGCGTCCAGTCCGTCGCGCGCGGCGATCAGGACGCCGAGTTCGTGGCGGCTGACCGCGTCGGGGCCGCCCAGGTGGCACATGCCCGTGTGATCGGTGGCGGCCAGCTCCACCAGCGCGGCCGCGAGGTCGGCGACATGGACGGGGCACCGGATGACATCGGTGAACAGCACACCGTCGCGCCGCCCCTCGGCCAGTTCGTGGACGAAGTCCTCGTGCGGCGAGCCTCCGTCGCCGACGATGAGTGAGGTGCGGGCGATGACCGCGTCGGGGGTGAGCAGCCGGATCGCCGTCTCGGCGGCGGCCTTCGCGGCGCCGTACGGCGTGACCGGATCCGGCGTGGCGCACTCGTCGTAGCGGACGTCGGAGCCGGAGAAGACCGCGTCGCTGGAGACGTGCACCACCCGGCATCCCCGCGCGCTCGCCGCCCGCGCCACCTGGATCGCCCCGTCGGCCGTAGTGGCCCAATCCCCCTTGCGGTAAGCCGCGTTGACGACCACATCCGGCCGCGCCTCCCCGACCACCACCCCGATCTCACCGGTCCGCCGCAGGTCCAGCGGCAGCCAGTGCACCCCGGGCAGGCTCCCCGCGCGGCTCGCGAAGGTCGCCGTCACGGCATGGCCGATGGCCGTCGCCTGTCGAGCCACCTCGCGCCCCAGGAAGCCACTGCCGCCGACGATCAGGATCCTCATGATCGGCCACGTTAGAGCTCCGCCGTACCGCGCGCCCCACCGAGCCGGAAAATGACGGCGACCGGCCATCAGCCGCTCGGCAGAATGCCGCCATGACCACGGAGTTCACCGGCATGATCGAGTGCAGGCCCCTGGCCCGCATCTGGGGCGTGGAGGACGAGGACGCGGTATGGCAGGCCGCGATCGACCTCGATCTCCTCAACACCGGCAATGCCTACGACGCCCTCGCCTGCCTCTTCGGCGTCCGCAACTCGTTCGGTTTCCGGCCGCTCGCCGAGGCACGCGGCCTGCCCGAAGACGCCTCCGAGGGCCTGCGGGAGAGATTCGCCGGCTGGGGCGGGCCGGACTCCGCCTGGGGAACGACCTGGATCACCTGGGCCGAGTTGCAGACCGTCGACTGGGACGAGACCGACGGGTCGGGCAAGAACAGCCGCCGTGCCGTCGCCGGCGCCGCGACGCACTGGGCGCCGGTGTGGGACGTGATGCGGACCCTCGGCGGGGTGCACGGGGCGGAACATGTGCGGCTGGTGGTCTGGTTCGACTGAGCTCTCGACCTGCTCCCCGACGAAAGTCGTTCATGGCTCGAAATCGCCCCCCTGTGACCGAAGTGAATACGTGATGGTCCAGAGTTCATTCATTACTTCCGGTAATGCTTGCCTTACGCGGGCTTTACGGCGTAGACCTTGCCCCAGCACTAGCGGTGGCTCTGGGGGGGAGTTGGCGTATGGAAGGCACCGTCGACGGATTTCGCTACGGCGCGGTGACGCCGGTCGCGGCCTATGTGATGGCGTGTCTGGGTGGGGCTCTGGGGCTGCGCTGCATCGTGCGGTCGCTGCTCAACGCCGAGTCGTGGAAGCCCGGTTGGCTGGCGCTCGGTGCCGCCTCGATCGGGTGCGGCATCTGGACGATGCACTTCATCGCGATGATCGGCTTCCAGGTCGAGGAGACCCGGATCCGCTACGACACGGGCCTGACCCTTCTCAGTCTGGCCGTGGCGATCATCGTGGTCGGCGTCGGCGTGTTCATCGTCGGCTATCGCGGCGCCGGCACCGCCAACCTGGCCTTCGCGGGCATCGTCACCGGGCTCGGCGTCGCGGCCATGCACTACCTGGGCATGTACGCCATGCGCCTCAACGGCGCCATCGACTATGACACGTTCACCGTCGCCCTCTCCATCGTGATCGCGATCGTCGCCGCCACCGCGGCCCTCTGGGCGGCCGTCACCATCCAGGGTTTCCTGACCAGCCTCGGCGCCAGTCTCGTCATGGGCGTGGCCGTCTCGGGCATGCACTACACGGCGATGGCCGCCGTCAGCGTCCATGTGCACGGCACGACGGGCGGTTCCTGGGCCGGCGCCTCGGCGTCCTCGCTGCTGCTGCCGATGCTGGTGGGGCCGGTCATCTTCCTCGTCCTGGCCGGTGTGGTCGTGATGTTCGACCCGCTGCTGGTGCTGGGCGACGGCGACTGGAACCGCGCCACCGCCCGCCTGAAGGCCGCCGCACCGCCCGCCGAAGAGACACCCGCGCCGACGCACAGCTCGGTCTTCGAGACCCCCGCCGGCCCCTCACGGGCACGCCAGCACCCCTACGACACCCCGCAGCGCGCCGGCGAGTGGTGACACCGGCCCCAACAGCCGGCCTCACCGCGCCCGTTCACCGGGATGAGGACTCCCCGCCGACCGGCCTCCCCTAGATCGTTGTTACGGTGCACCGGTGTCTGACTCCTCACGCGATACCGCCGAGGGCGCCGGCTGGGGTGCCGCGGAACGCGGCGCCTACGAGCGCCTGATGCCGACCGAGGTCCAGAAGATCTCGTGGCTCGACCCCAGGATGCTGTGGGCGGCCCGCAACGGTGTACTGGCCTCCTGGTTCGGCGACCCGACAGGCCGCACCCGCAGCCGCTGGGTCGCCCAGCGCGCCGCGGCCGGCGCCCCCGCGGACAAGGTGATCCGGCGTGACGACCCGGACCGCTTCTCCTTCATGGTCATCGGCGACACCGGCGAGGGGGACGCACCCCAATACTCCGTCGTGCCGGGTTTTTTGAGGGTCGGTCAGGACACCCGCTTCACGGTCCTCGCCAGCGATGTGATCTACCCGGTCGGCAGCGCCGACGACTACGACACCAAGTTCTTCCGCCCGTACCAGGACTACCGGGCGCCCATCTACGCGATACCCGGCAACCACGACTGGTACGAGGACCTGGGCGGGTTCATGCGCGTCTTCTGCGACGACGCCCCGCCGCTCGCCCCCGAACCCGCCCCGCGCCCCCTGACCCGCGCCTGGCTGCGCTCCCTGCTCTGGCACCGCGCGCGCCGCCACGACGGCCAACGCCTGGACGAGGTCAGGAAGTTGCGGTCCGCACCGGCCCAACGGGCCGTCCAGCCGGGCCCGTACTGGGCGATCGACGCCGGGCCGGTGCGGATCATAGGCATCGACACCGGCCTGCTCGGCACCCTCGACGCCGAACAGGGCGCCTGGCTGCGCGAAGTGTCCCAGGGGCCGCGCCCGAAGATCCTGGTCACCGGCTCGCCCCTGTACGTGGACGGCGAGCACCACCCCTGCCCCATCGACGGCGGCGGCACCGTCGACGACCTCGTCCGCGACCCGGCGCACCACTACGTCGCGGCGATAGGCGGCGACATCCACAACTACCAGCGCTACCCCGTCGACGTGGACGGCCGCACCATCCAGTACGTCGTCTCGGGCGGCGGCGGTGCCTTCATGCACGCCACCCACACCATCCCCCGGGTCGACATCGCGGGCGTCACCGAGGACACCTTCCGCTGCTATCCCCTGCGCGGCGACTCCCTGGCCTTCTACAGCAGGCTCTACGGCCGCCGGCTGCGGCTGCGCCGCTTCTTCACCCTCACCGACGCGGAGGCGGCGGCGGTCGTCGGCGAGCGGCTGCACATCCGGCCTGGGCGCACTCCGGGTCCGGAGGCCCGCATCACCCGGCGCACCCGGCTGGTCGCCGGGCTGCTGGGCACCGGCAGCCGCCCCGACAAGGCCAAGCGGTTCCGGCTCCCCGTGCGCAAGATCTACACCCAGCTGTTCTCCCCGAGCTCGGCCACCTACAGCCCGCCGTTCTTCAAGTGCTTCCTGCGCCTGGACGTCACCCCGGAGTCCGTCACCCTGCGCTGCCACGCCGCGACCGGGAACCTCGCCCAGGAGCTGGACCCGCCGGTCGAGGACGAGGTCACCATCGCCCTGGCCTGATGGGAACATCACGGGACGGGCCCGAGTTGGCACAGTCGTACGACGTTGATCCATGACCCGTGGAGGGGCCCGTGCCACCCACCTCTCGTCCCCTGCGCAAGCTGGGCTTCCTCACCATCGGACTGTTCGACGAGGCGGACCCTCGCCGCGGTCACGAGTCCACGCTGGAGATCATCGAGCTGGGCGAGCGCCTCGGCTTCGACAGCGCCTGGCTGCGCCACCGGCACCTCCAGTACGGCATCTCGTCCCCGGTCGCCGTCATGGCGGCGGCCTCGCAGCGCACCAGCCGTATCGAGCTCGGCACGGCGGTGATCCCGCTCGGCTGGGAGAACCCGCTGCGGCTGGCGGAGGACCTGGCGACGGTCGACCTGCTGTCCGGGGGCCGGGTCAACCCGGGGGTGAGCGTGGGTCCGCCGATGCACTACGACCAGGTCAAAGAGGCCCTCTACCCGGACACGGCGGACGCGGAGGACTTCTCCTACGAGCGGGTGCGCCGACTGCTGGACTTCGTGCGCGGCAAGCCCGCGACCGACTTCAGCGGGGTCGAGGGCTTCGAGGTGTTCTCCGACCGGGTGCAGCCGCAGTCACCCGGCCTCGGCAGCCGTCTCTGGTACGGCGGCGGCAGCCTCGGCTCGGCGCGCTGGGCCGGTGAGCACGGCATGAACTTCCTCACCAGCAGTGTCGTGAAGGCGGAACACCCCGAGGAGACGACGGACTTCGCGGAGATCCAGCTCTCCCACGTGCGCGCCTTCCGGGCCGCCCATCCCGACGGGGAGGCCGCCCGGGTCTCCCAGGGGCTCGTCGTCATCCCGACCGACTCGGCCTCGCCCGCCCAGCGCGCGAAGTACGAGGAGTTCGCCGCCAAGCGCACCCCTCGCACCGCGTCACCGCAGGGCCCGGCCCGGCTGCTGTTCGCGCCGGACATCGTCGGCACCTCGGAGGAGATCGCCGAACGGCTGCGCGCGCACGCCGCGTTCCGGGAGATCGACGAGGTCGCGTTCGCGCTGCCGTTCACCTTCGAGCACGAGGACTACGTCCAGATCCTCACCGACATGGCGACCCGTCTGGGCCCCGCGCTCGGCTGGCAGCCCGCGGGCTGACTCACCACCGCCCCACCTCGGTCCCGACGGCCGGCTCCGAGGGCCTGCCGTCCACGCCCACCGGCACGTCCCCGGCCAGCATCACCCGGTGCATGGTCCGGGGAAACCCGAGGTGGGCGTTGTCGCTGGGCGCCAGATGGATGGTGGCCCGGTTGTCCCAGAACGCCACGCTGCCGGGCTCCCAGCGGAAGCGGACCGTGTACTCGGGCCGTACCGCCTGCTCCAGCAGCATGTCCAGCAGGGCCCGGCTCTCCGCCCGGGAGACGTCGGCGAGCTGCTCGACGTAGTAGCCGTTGACGTACAGGATCCGCTCCCCCGTCTCCGGATGGACACGGACCAGGGGATGCACCGTGGCGACCTGGTGGTCCAGGAGGTGGCGGACGTAGGCGTCGTCGCCGGGGCGGGGCTGGTAACCGACGCCGAGCCGGTGCTCGGCGCGCAGTCCGTCCACGAACTCCCGTACGGGCGCGGAGAGTCCGGCGTAGGCGGCGGCCAGGTTGGACCAGGTGGTGTCGCCGCCGTAAGGCGGGACTGTCTCGGCGCGCAGGATCGTCGCGGCGGGCGGATCGACGCGAGCGCCGTGGTCGCAGTGCCAGCCGCGCAGCAGGGTGTGCCGGCGGCGTTGCAGCCACTCGTCGTGCTCCATGCCGAACTTCCCGCCCAGCTCCAGCCGGTCGGCGGTCGTCTCGACCTCGGGGAAGTCCGGCGGCGAGGCGCTCCCGCGTTTGCGCAGCACGACCGGCTCGCCGAACCGGCGCGCGAACGCCACATGCCCCGCGTGGTCCAGCTTCTGGTCCCGGAAGAACACCACCTTCCACCGCAGTACGGCCGCGCGGATCTCGGCGACCGCTGTGCCGTCGAGCTCTCCGGCCAGGTCCACGCCCGTGATCTCCGCGCCGATGTGCCCGGCGACCGGTTTCACCTCGATCCCGGACACACCTTCCGTCGCCGTCGCGTCCCTGTCCGTATTCGTCGTCATGACGAAGATCGTGTCAGCGATCACGGACCCTGGCGACAGCGCCTGCCGAGGATCTCCTCTACGAGGTCGGTCACGGACCGCCCGGTCGTGTCGACGCGGCACAGTCCGGCCGCGTCGACGGACTCCTGCACCAGTTCCTGGAAACGCCGTGCGCGGGCGAGGAACCGGTCCACGAGGTGCCGTTCCTCGGCGCTCGCCTCCGCGTACCGCGCCGACGCGTGCATCCGCTCGGCCAGCGCCTCGTCGTCCGCGGTGAGCCAGACGGCCTCGGTGTGCGGGGCGCCGAGCGCGGCGACACGGCTGGGCCAGAGCGCGGAGCCTTCGAGCACCAGGCCCGGTCCCCCGCCCTCGGCGTGCGCGGTGATGAGCTCCTCGATGCGCGGCCACAGCCGGGCGTAGTGGTCGAGCACCGAGTCGATCAGCTCGTCGTCGCCGAGGCTGCCGTAGTGCTCGGCGACATGCGGCGGCACCTCCCGGTCCGGTGTCCGCCAGGGCCGGCCGGGATGCCGGGCCAGCAGATCCGTCGGGCGGTAGGTGAACCCGAGCCGCTCGGCGGCGGCCCGGGCCACGGTCGACTTGCCGGTGTGGGAGGTTCCCCCGATGAGTAGTACGCGCACCTCGTCGACCCTAGACGCCCTCACACGGCGAACTCCCGTATCACCGTGTTCCGGAACACCGCCGTCCCGTCGATCGTGAACAGCGCGAGCCCGGTGTCGACCAGATACGGGAACGCCGCCGACGAGTGCACGTAGCGCCCGTCGTCCACGAACATCTCGACGGACGTCCGGTCGACCAGGATGCGCAGCCTGACCGTGCGGGCGGAGCGGTCGAAGGGGCTGTGGCTCTCCTGCCACTTGCCGGAGGCGTCGGGGTTGACGGTGTTGCGGCGGTTGAGGAACGCGTAGTCGCCGTAGACCCCGGCGTCGATGTGCCGGCCTCCGTCGGCGGAGCGGCGCAGCTGGAAGCCCGCGCCGGTCAGCGACTCCCAGGTCACCTCGGTGGTCACCTCGTAGGAGATGCCCTTGTAGTCGAGGAGGCGGGTGCCGGACACCGACAGGTCGCCGAGGTCGATCGTGCGCGAGACATGGTCGTCGAGAGCGGCGATCGGGCGCGAGGCCAGGTAGTAGGTGTCGGAGGCGGCGCGTTTCAGGGTGATCTCGCGGACGATCGAGTCCGTGCCGTTGAAGCCGTCGCAGTCGATGGTGGGGGTCGTGTTGGCGTAGTCCCAGTTGTTGAGCCAGCCGATCGCGTACCGGGCGCGCGTGTCGAGGGTGCCGTTCGCGGCACGCTTCTCGAAGGTGACGGCCCCGTACCAGTCCCAGCCGTGGTCGAGCCACTGCGGGTCGCTCGCGTCGGGGGTGAAGGAGGTGCCGTCGAAGGACCCGGTCCAGTAGGCGTACGTGTTGGGCAGCCCGACCCCCTTGCCGTTGGCGCTCACACCCAGCACCCACTTGACGGTGCCGTCCGAGGCGGTGATGCGGAAGAGGTCCGGGCACTCCAGGACGCCGATGCCGTCCTCGACGAACCCGCCCACGTACGTCCAGGACTTGAGGTCCGCCGAGTGGTAGAAGCCGACCTTGGTGTTCTCGGCGAGGGCCATCACCCAGCGGCCGCGTTCCTCGTCGCGGATCACCTTGGGGTCGCGGAAGTCGCGTACGCCGGGGTTGGGGAGCACCGGGGCGGTGCCGTGGTTGCGGAAGGTGCGGCCGCCGTCTGTGGAGTAGTAGAGGAACTGCTCCTGGTGGTCGGTGCCGCCGCCAGGCGACATCGTGACCAGGACGACCACCGCGCCCGCGCCGAAGCCCGCGGTGTTGTCGGTGTCGACGACCGCCGAGCCCGACCAGACGTCACCGTTGACGGTGGTGTCCTTCGGGACGGCGATCCCCCGGTCGGTGAAGGAGACCAGGTCTCTGCTGGTAGCCAGCCGCCAGGCGGTGCCCGCCTCGGTGCCGGCGGTGAGGTAGTCCGGGTTGTAGAGGTAGTAGTAGTGGTACTCGCCGTCGATCCACACGGGGCGCTGAGGGTCGTTCTTCCACTGGTCGGGGACCGTGAAGTGGTAGGCGGCGCGATAACTGGCGCAGGTCCCGGCCGACTTGGGCTTAGCCGCGGCCGGTGACACCGGCAGCAGCGCGCCGGCCGCGCCGGCCGCCGATCCCGCGAAGAGCGCTCTTCTGGAGAGGCCGGAAAGGCTGGAAAGTCTCATGGCCACAGGACTGTGCGGCCTAACACGTTAAAGGTCAAGGTTTCTAACTCGTTAAAGGTGGAGCCGTCGCGACCCTTGACAGGGACGTGGCACGGTTCCCATCATCTGGGGCATCAACCTGAACTAACACGAGTTAGGCCCGTTGGATGACCGACTCGCACTTCTCCCGCCGCGCGCTGATGCGGTACGGCGCCTACGGCGCGGGTGCCGCCGCGCTGGCCGGCACCGCCGCGAGCTGGGACCGGCTCACGGGAGCCGACATACCCGGCCGTGACGACGGTTCCCTCGTCGTCGCCACCCTCGGCCCGGCCTACGGCCCGGCGGCCATCCGCACGCTCACCGAGGGTTTCAAGAAGGTCCACCCCGACATCAAGCTGCGGATCAACGCGGTGCAGGCCACCGACTGGTCCGACTTCTTCGCCAAGATCCTCACCCAGATCGCGGCAGGCACCGCCCCCGACCTGGTCTACGTCGCCACCGAGGGCGTCCAGCTGTTCGCCCAGCGCCTCGGCGTCGCCCTCGACAAGTGGGTGAAGCGGGACGCGGACGAGCTGCGGGAGTACTTCGCCGACGTCCACCCCTCGCTGGTGGAGTCGATGATGTACGAGGGCAGCCTCTACCAGCTCCCCGTCGAGTTCAACGCGGCCGACATCTACCTCAACAGCCAGGTCCTGAAGCGGGCGGGCGCGTCCTTCCCGGCCGCCGACTGGACCCGCGACGACTTCACCGCGCTGCTGCGGGACATGAAGAAGTCCAGCGGCTCGCAGTTCACGCCGTACTTCTGGACCAACCGGCTGTGGGGCGGCGTGGTCCCGTGGCTGTTCGCCAACGACACCAACCTGCTGAGCGAGTCCAAGGCGCCCGGCGGCTCCTGGCTGTGGGACTCCTTCTACCCGGCCGCCGACCGGCAGGGCCGCGGCGGCGGCTACCGGTGGACGACCCCGCAGGCCACCCACGAGCGCGTCGAGGAGGCCTACGACTATCTGGCCTCCCTGATCCAGGAGGACCTGTGCACCCGCCCCGAGGGCGGCAACGGCCAGAACCTCATCGGTGTGTTCTCCACCGGCCGGGTCGGTGTCACCCCGGCGGGCGGCTTCTGGGCCGGCGGCCTGAACCTGGCGGGCATGAAGGACGGCAGCTTCGACGTGCAGTACTTCCCGCGCTGGCGCACCCAGCGCATGCAGTTCGGCGCCGCCGGCTACGCCCTGCTGCGCACCTCGAAACTCCAGGACGAGGCCTGGGAGTTCATCAAGTTCGCGTCCCGCAGGGACACCCTGATGCGGCTGTTCGAGACCAACCAGACCACCCCGGCCCGCCGCTCGATGCTCACCGCCGACCGCTACCGCGAGATGGGCCCGAGCCACTGGCAGGTCTTCTACGACACCCTCGACAAGTTCCCCGACACCGGGCCGATCCCCGCCCCGCCGCAGGTCGCCGAGGTCGAGCAGGTGCTGCTCAAGCACACCGGGACCGCCCTGGCCTCGCGCCGCTCGGTGGCTCCCGCGCTGCGCCGGATGCAGTCCGATCTGGAGAAGGCCATGGAGCGTGACGTATGACGAACACCCAGATACCCGCCGTACGGCCGCAGCAGCAGGTGGCCGAAGCCGCGCCCGCGCCCCGGCCGTCCGCCCGCGAGCGCGGGACCCGGCTGCTGGCCGCGCTGTTCCTGGCGCCGACGATCGTCGGGATCGTGATCTTCACGGTCGTCCCGATCGTCGGATCGATCGTGCTGAGCCTCTTCCACTGGAACGTGATCGACTCGCCCACCTTCGCCGGGGCGGCCAACTACCGCGAGATGGTGAACGATTCGACCGTTCTGGTCTCCTTCCGCAACACGCTGGTGTTCATGGTGCTCGCGGTGGCGCTCCAGCTGCTGGTCGCGCTCACCCTCGCCCTCGCCGTGAACGGACGCATGCCGGTGTGGCTGCGGTCGGTGTTCCGCTCGGCGTTCTTCTTCCCGCTCATCCTGTCCGCCGCGTCGATCTCGGTGGTGATGAAGTACCTGTTCAACCAGGACTTCGGGCTCGTGAACTGGCTCCTGGGGCTGATCGGGATCGCTCCCGTGCCCTGGCTGACCTCGGAGAACTCCGCGATGGCCGCGGTCATCCTGGTCTATGTGTGGCAGCAGTTCGGCTTCTCGTTCCTGCTGTTCGTCGGCGGTCTGAACAACATCCCGAAGGAGATCCACGAGGCCGCCTCCCTCGACGGCGCGACCGGACTGCGCAAGCACCTCAGCGTGACACTGCCGCTGCTGTCCCCGACCCTGCTGGTCGCGTCGGTGGTCGGCATCATCAACGCGCTCCAGGTCTTCGAGCAGCCGTACGTCCTGACCAACGGCGGGCCCGGCGACTCCACCCGCACCGTCGTGATGGTCATCTACGAGACCGCGTTCGAGCAGCTGCGCTTCGGCGAGGCGTCCGCGGTGGGCGTGCTGCTGTTCGTGCTCGTCATGGCGGTCACCGCCCTCCAGTTCCGGCTCAGCCGGCGTTTCGTCCACTACCAGTGAGCCGGGTGAACTCCCCATGAGCCAAGCGACCTTGACCGCGAGCCGGGCACGGCACACCCTCGGGCCATGGGCGCGCATCGCCGTCCTCGCGATCTGCGCCCTGCTGACCCTGGGACCGGTCATCTGGACCGTCTCCACCTCGCTGCGCACCCCTGCCGAGTCCTTCGACCTCCCCCCGAAGATCATTCCGACCAGCCCGACGATCGAGTCGTACCGTGGTGTCTTCGATCAGATCGATGTTTGGCTGCTGGCCCTCAACTCCACGCTGGTGACCGCTCTGATCGCGGTCGGCCAGATGATCACGGCCGGGCTCGCGGGGTACGCGTTCGCACGCCTGGAGTTCCGCTTCAAGAAGCCGCTGTTCGGTCTGGTGCTGGCGACCATGATGGTCCCCTTGCAGGTCACGATCGTCCCGGTGTTCCTGGTGCTCAAGTCGATGGGTCTGACCGACACGCTGCTCGGTCTGATCATTCCGGCGTTCCCGACCGCCTTCGGCACCTTCCTGATGCGGCAGTACTTCCTCGGCATGCCGAAGGACCTGGGCGAGGCGGCGATGCTGGACGGCTGCGGGCCCTGGCGGACCTTCCGCTCGGTCTACGCCCCGCTGGCCACGCCGGGCCTCGCGATCGTCGGCGTGCTCGCCTTCAACTACCACTGGAACGAGTTCTTCCGGCCGCTGATCCTGGAGACCTCCGGCCAGAACTACACCCTGCCGCTGGGTCTCGTCTCGCTCCAGGGCAACCTCGGCACCGGCTCCATCTCGGTGGTCCTCGCCGGTGTCGTGCTCTCCATGATCCCCGCCGTCGCCGTGTTCGTCGTCGGCCAGCGCCCTCTGCGCGAGGGCATCACGTCCGCAGGAGTCAACCGTTGAACGTCGACCCCGACGCCCCGCGTTTCAGGGTCCGCCCGCCCGCCAACTGGATCAACGACCCGAACGGGCCGTTCCGTTGGCGGGACCGGTACCACCTCTTCTACCAGCACAACCCCGAGGCCCCCGTCCACACGAACGTCCACTGGGGCCATGTCTCCAGCCCCGACCTCGCCCACTGGGAGCACCACCCGATCGCGCTCACCCCGACGCCCGGCGGCCCCGACGAGGCGGGCTGCTGGTCGGGCTGCGTGGTCGACGACGACGGCGTGCCGACCGCCGTCTACACCGGCATCGACCGGCACCACACCGGACTCGGCACGATCTGCCTGGCCCGTTCCGTGGTCCCCGAGGACGAGACCCTCACCGACTGGAAGCCACTGCCGACGCCCGTCGTCGCCGGCCCGCCGGAGGGCCTGGACGTCGTGATGTTCCGCGACCCGTTCGTCTTCCGCGCGGCCGGACGACGCTGGGCCCTGGTCGGCGCGGGCCACGCCGACGGCACGCCCTCGGTCCTGCTCTACGACTGCGACGACCTGGCCGACTGGCGGTTCGCGGGCGTGCTGCTGGACGGCAACGCCCCTGTCGCGACGGACGTGTTCGGCGACAAGGCGGTCGGCTGGGAGTGCCCGCAGCTGTATGCGACGGCGGGCGGCGCGTGGGTGCTGGTGGTGTCGCTGTGGGACGGCGACCCGATGAGCACCGGCTATCTGACGGGCCGTCTGGACCCGGACGGTGAAGGCGGGTTGAGGTTCTCGGCACGCGGCGGCGGTCAACTCGACCACGGGCGTGACTTCTACGCCCCTGCCGTGCTCCAGGAGGAGGACCGCGCCCTGATGTGGGGCTGGTCGTGGGAGTCCCGCGAGCAGGACGCGATCGACCGCGCGGGCTGGGCCGGCACCCTCACCGCGCCCCGGGTGGTGGGCGTCCACCCGGACGGCGCGCTGAGCGTCGTACCGGCACCGGAACTCCACCTGCTGCGCGCACCCGAGCCGTTCGTGACCGCGCCGGACGGACGGACCCCGCTGCCGCGGTCGTACGACCTCACGGTCACCGCCCGCACCCGGACGACCGTGGGGCTGCTGCGGTCCGCGGACGGCACGGGACTGACCGTCATCCTCGATCCGGACGAGGGCACGGTGACCGTGGACCGCGGCGCGGGAAGGCGGACGCCCGTCGTGGTGCGGGCGCTCGCACACCAGGTGCGTGTTCTCGTCGACGGGTCCCTCTTCGAGGTGTTCGTCGACGACCGGGCGACGGTCACCGAGCGGGTCTACCGGCGCGACGGCGACGTACCGGAGCTGACCGTGTCGGGAGCCGGGGCGACCGTCATCGGATGGGAGCAGGTCCCACCGACGCACGGCTGATCACCGGGCACGCGAGACGCCGTACCGTCGCGGGCGGCGTCTTGCCCGTGTCGATCGCGTCCAGGAGCAGCCGCGTCGCCGCCTCGCCCATCGCCCGGTGCGGCAGCGCGACCGTGGTGAGGGGCGGGGAGAGGTAGGCGGCCATGTGCTCCTGGTCGTCGTAGCCGACCACGGACAGATCCTCGGGGACGGACAGCCCTAGGCGGGTCGCGGCGTGCAGGACGCCCGCCGCGACCCGGTCGTTGTAGCAGAAGACCCCGGTGGGGCGGCGGTCGGCGGGCACCCCGTCGAACAGCTTGAGCGCTCCCTCGTGGCCGCCGGAGATCTCGCCGCCGGTCCGGACGACCCACTCCTTCGGGACGGTGATCCCCTCGGCGCGCAGGGCGTCGCGGAAGCCGCGCAGCCGCTCCACGGAGGCGATGTCGTCGAGGCCGCCGATGTGGGCGATCCTGCGGTGCCCCTCGTCGAGGAGCAGCCGGGCCGCCGTACGGCCTCCGGCGCGCTCGGCGGGGATGACGGCGGGCAGCGAGTCGTCCTCGGGTACGCAGTTGGCGAGGACGGAGTGGGTGCGGTGCAGGCCCTCGGGGACGCGGACCCGGCGCAGGGAGAAGGCGGCGTAGATGATGCCGTCCACGCGCCGGTCCAGGAGTTCGGCGACCGCCGCGTCCTCCTTGGCCGGGTCGCCGCCGGAGTCGACGGTCAGGACGAGGTGCTCACTGTCCCAGGCCGTCTCCATGGCGCCGCGCAGCAGCCGGCCCGCGAACGGCGAGGAGGCGATCTCGTCGGTGACCAGGCCGATCACGGCCGTACGGCGGCGGCGCAGGCCACGGGCGACGGGGTCGGGGCGGTAGCCGAGCTGGGCGGCGGCCTGGCGGATGCGTTCCTGGGTGGCGGGCGAGAGGTTGCCCTCGGCACGGCCGTTGAAGACGAAGGACACCGCGGTGTGCGAGACCCCGGCGAGCCGCGCCACGTCCCGTGACGTGGGGCGTTGCTTGCCCACCGGCTGCTGCTCCTCGGTGCTGCCCATGCCGTCCGCTGTCCTCATCCCGCCGTCCGCTTGATCACCACTCACCCTATCCGTGACGCTGGAGGGACGACATGGTCGAGGGAAAGGTCCGGCAGTGAGCAACGTCCCGGTACACACACTCAACAACGGCACGAACTTCCCGGCGATCGGCCTGGGCACCTGGCCCCTGGACGACGCGGACGCGGAACGGGCGGTGACCGAGGCCCTGCGCCTGGGCTACCGCCTGGTCGACACGGCGACGAACTACCGCAACGAGGCCGGAGTCGGCCTCGGCGTCGCCCGCAGCGGGGTCCCCCGCGAGGAGGTCGTGGTCACCACGAAGCTCCCGGGCCGCCACCACGGCTACGAGGAGACCCTGGCCTCCTTCGAGGAGTCGCGCCGCCGCCTCGGCCTGGACTACGTCGACCTCTATCTCATCCACTGGCCGCTCCCCCGCGTCGACAAGTACGTGGACTCCTGGCGGGCCATGATCAAGCTGCGCGAGGACGGTCTCGTACGGTCGATCGGGGTCTCCAACTTCACGCGCGAGCACATCGAGCGGCTGGAGAAGGAGACCGGCGTGCTGCCGTCCGTCAACCAGATCGAGCTGCACCCGTACTTCCCCCAGGAGGAGCTGCGGGCCTTCCACGCCGCGAAGGGGATCGTCACCGAGAGCTGGAGCCCGCTGGGCCGGGGTTCCGACCTGCTGGACGACCCCGTGGTGGCCGGCATCGCCGAGGCGCACGGGGTGACGCCGGGGCAGGTGGTCCTGCGCTGGCACACCCAGCTCGGCGCGGTGCCCATCCCGAAGTCGTCCGACCCCGGGCGGCAGCGCGAGAACCTCGACGTCTTCGGCTTCGAGCTGGACCCGGGCCAGCTGAGGGCGATCGCCGACCGGGAGCACCGGCGGCAGGGCGGCGATCCGGCGACCCACGAGGAGTTCTGAGCCCGCGGGGTACCCGGAGCGACCACAGGTACTCCGTGTGGCCGCAGGGAAGGAGTCGCGGATGGCTGAGCGGGACCCGCTGCGGGACTACCACGGCAAGAGGGACTTCGGCCGGACCGGTGAGCCGCGGGGTCGGCAGGCGCCCGCGGGCGAGGCACCCCGGTTCGTCGTGCAGATCCATGACGCGAGCACCCTGCACTTCGACTTCCGGTTGCAGGTGGGCGACGTGCTGAAGTCCTGGTCGGTGCCGAAGGGGCCGTCCGGCGATCCCCGGGACAAGCGGCTCGCCGTGCCGACCGAGGACCATCCGCTGGAGTACGAGGAGTACGAAGGGGTGATCCCGCGGGGCGAGTACGGCGGCGGGACCGTGATCGTGTGGGACCGGGGGACGTACGAGCCGCTCAGCCACGACCGGAAGGGGCGGCCCGTCGACTTCGCGGAGTCGCTGGAGCACGGGCACGCCACCTTCCGCCTGCACGGGGAGAAGCTGCGCGGCGCGTACGCCCTCACCCGGTTCCGCACCGGGAAGGACGAGTCCTGGCTGCTGGTGAAGGGCTCCGCGGATCACGCACGGCGGCGGGGCACGCCCGATCCGCGGCGCGCCCGTTCGGTCCGGTCCGGCCGGACGCTCGCCCAGGTCGCCGGGAACGGCTGACGTCAGTCTGCTGAATCCGCCCCCAACTCCCGTTCCCTGCCTCTATGTTCGCAGCGGTACGCCGTAGATCGTCCGCCCGAGCCTCTGGAGGCCCCCGTATGCGCACCCCGCTCCGCGTCGCCACCGCCGGGACGCTGGCCCTGGTCACCGCCCTCGCCGGTGGCACCGTCGCCCGCGCGACCCCGCCGGGTCCCGGGGTCACCGCGAAGCTGATCGCCCAGAAGACCGTGGGCGGCACCGACTACACGCTCCGGGAGATCACCGTGCCGCCGGGCCAGGCGACCGGCTGGCACTTCCACGACGGCACCGTGTACGGGTACGTGAAGCAGGGCACGCTCACGCACTACCACTCCGATTGCGCCGTCGACGGCGTCTACCCGCAGGGCACCGTCGTGCGCGAGCCGGGCGGGCCGAGCGACGTCCATCTCGGCCGGAACCTCGGCGACACGCCGCTGGTCCTGGAGGTGCTGTACGTGCTGCCGCACGGCTCGCCGTTCTCCGAGGACGTGCCCAACCCGGGCTGCCCCTTCCAATAGGGGGACCAGGCCGTCAGTTCGGGGGCAGCGGCTGTTCGGCCCAGATCGTCTTCCCGGAGCCGGTCTGCCGGCTGCCCCAGCGCTGGGTGAGCTGGGCGACCAGCAGCAGGCCGCGCCCGCCCTCGTCGTAGGCGTGGGCGCGGCGCAGGTGCGGCGAGGTGGAACTGCCGTCCGAGACCTCGACGATCAGGGTCCGGTCGCGGATCAGCCGGAGCTGGACGGGCGGCTCGCCGTAGCGGATGGCGTTGGTGACGAGTTCGCTGACGACGAGTTCGGTGACGAAGGCCGCCTCGTCCAGCCCCCACGCGGTCAGTTGCTCGGTGGCGGCCTGCCGGGCCTGGGCCACCTGGGCCGGGTCGGGCGGGATGTCCCAGGTGGCGACGCGGTCGGCGCCGAGGGCCCGGGTGCGGGCCAGCAGCAGGGCCACGTCGTCGCTGGGCTCCTCCGGCAGGACGGCCTTCAGGACGGTGTCGCAGAGGGCGTCGAGGGAACTGGCCGGCGCGGTCAGGGCCCGGCACAGTTCGCTCGTCGTGTGGTCGATGTCGCGGTCGCGGTCCTCGACGAGGCCGTCGGTGTAGAGGGCGACGATCGCGCCCTCGGGGAGTTCCACCTCGCCGGCCTCGAAGGGCAGGCCGCCGACGCCGAGCGGGGGTCCCGCGATCATGGGGACGCATTCCGCGGTGCCGTCCGGCAGCACGAGGGCGGGCGGCGGATGGCCGGCGGCGGCGAAGGTGAGACGCCGCGAGACGGGGTCGTAGACGGCGTAGAGACAGGTCGCGCCGAGTTCCGCCACCTCGTCGTCGCTGTCGTCGGCGGCCAGGTGGGTGACCAGGTCGTCGAGATGGGTGAGGAGTTCGTCGGGCGGCAGGTCGACGTCGGCGAGGGTGCGGACGGCCGTGCACAGGCGGCCCATCGTCGCCGAGGAGGAGATGCCGTGGCCGACCACGTCACCGACGACGAGGGCGACGCGGCCGCCGGACAGCGGGATCACGTCGAACCAGTCGCCGCCGATGCCCGCCAGCGACCCGGACGGCAGATAGCGGTGGGCGACCTCGACCGCCGCCTGTCCGGGCAGGCCCTTCGGCAGCAGGCTGTTCTGCAGGGCCAGCGCGGTGCTGCGTTCCCTGGCGAAGCGGCGGGCGTTGTCGACGCAGACGGCGGCCCGGCTGGCGAGTTCCTCGGCGAACACGGCGTCGTCGGGGCCGTAGTCGTCGGACTGGGTGATGCGGACGGCGACCGCCACGCCGAGGGTGGTGCCGCGGGCTCGCAGGGGGACCGCCATCATCGAGTGGACGCCCGCGCGGTGGGGCCGTCCGGCGGGGGCGCGCGCGTTGCGCTCGGCGACCCACCGCATGAACGCGGGCTCGCCGGCCTGACTGAGGATGACCCGCCCTTCCCGTATCGCCCGGGCGGGCGGTGAGAACGAGGGATAGAAGTCGATATCGCCCAGGTGCACAGCCGCTTCCGGGGTGCCCTTGGTGACGGAGCCGTGGGCGACGCGGCGCAGTGCGACCTCCGTGTCGAGCAGCGCCGGGCCTTCCTCCGCCCCGAGCACCCAGTCGAACAGGTCCACGCTGGCGAAGTCGGCGAACCGGGGGACGACGACCCCGATCAGCTCCTCCGCCGTGCGCACGAGGTCGAGGGAGGTGCCGATGGCGGCGGCCGCCTCGTTCAGCAGGGCCAGCCGCTGGCGGGCCCAGTACTGCTCGGTGCTGTCGAAGGCCGCCATGCCGGTTCCGATGACCTGGCCGTCGGCGTCCCGCACCGGCCACATCTCGGTGGTCCAGGCGTGCTCCCGGTTCGAGGAGGGCGCGTGCGCGTAGCTCTCGTAGCGGGTCGGCCTGCCCGTCTCGATGACCTGCTCCAGGTGCCGCAGGAATCCCCGGTTGTACCCGACGTCCTGAACGGTGTCCATGAAGTACCGGCCGAGCAGGGTCTCGGCGGGCACCCCCATCACCTGGCAGGAGGCGTCGTTGAGCCGCAGATAGCGCTGGCCGGTGTCGTACACGGACAACGACATGGAGGCCTGCTGGAAGGCCCGCTCCGCCAGGGACGGCTCGCGGTCCTCCGGCGGCGCGGCGGTGATCACGTATCCGGAGGGGCCGCCGCCCTCGCCCAGCACGGGGCACGCCGTGATGTGCAGGGCGACGGACGAGCCGTCGCGGTGCCGCAGTACGGCGGTGCCGGCGAGCGTGGCCACGGCTTCGGGCGGCGGGTCCTCGGCGAGCAGCTCACGCACCGGCCGCCCCACGGCCTCCTCGGCCGGGTAGCCGGTCAGTCGCCGGGCACCGTCGCTCCACCCCGTCACCGTGCCGCGGGCGTCGATGATCGCCGCGGCGGAGGCGTGCTCCATGTCGTCCAGGATGGTCCCTTTGCCGCACCGCATCAACCGCGGTACGGCCTTCGGGACCCGGGCGTCACTTCCGGGGCGCCGGGGAGGCGAACGCCCCTCGCAGCCGCCCGGACGCCTGCGTCACTTCTGGTGGGCCCGCAGCGCGGCGAGGGCCTTGTCCGCGTGGGTGTTCATCCGCAGCTCGCTGCGCACGACCTCCAGGACCGTGCGGTCCTGCGCGATGACGAAGGTGACCCGCTTGGTGGGTGCCAGCGAGAAGCCGCGGGCCACGCCGAACCGCTCCCGGATGGTCCCGTCCGCGTCGGACAGCAGCGGCATGCCGAGCGAGTGGGCGCCCGCGAACTCCTGCTGGCGCTCCACGGAGTCCCCGCTGACACCGACGGGGCGGGCGCCGGCCGCGGCGAACTCGGCGGCCAGGTCGCGGAAGTGGCAGGCCTCCGCGGTGCAGCCCGCGGTCATCGCGGCCGGGTAGAAGAAGAGCACGATCGGCCCGTCCGCCAGCAGCGAGGTCAGGCTGCGGGGCGTGCCGGTCTCGTCCGGCAGCTCGAAGTCCTCGACCGTGTCACCGACCGCTATCACCTTGCTCATGCCCGGCCCTTTTCGTTGTTCGCGACGTTGCGTGCCCACAGCACGAGGGGAAGTTGCAGCGGCAGCCGTCCCAGGGCGGCGGCCTTCTGCGGAGCGGGCCGGTCGCGCCAGTCGACGGCCATCTTCACGTTGGCGGGGAAGACCCCGACGAAGAACGCGGCCGTGGCGAGCGCGGCGGTGCGCCGGGTCCGCGGCAGCGCCACCCCGGCGGCCAGCGCCAGTTCCACGGCGCCGCTGGCGTACGTCCAGGTCCGCGGCTTGCCCGGCAGGGCACGGGGGACGATGGCGTCGAACTGACGGGGGTTGGCGAAGTGGGCGACGCCCGCTGTGGCCAGCAGGCCGGCGAGCAGCAGGGGTGAGCGTTGGGACCGCGGCACGGTTCCTCCTATGGGGGGCCTGCCGCGGGATATTACTGGACCGTACAAGCAGGTCGTACGGCGGCCTCTTCCCCTACGGGGAACGCCGGTTGCGGGTCACGCCCGAGGCTCAGGTCGTGCCCGCGGGCGCCCGCCTCGTAGGGGACCAGCGGCGACCTGCCGGAGCAGCGCCACGGCGGCGCGCTCCAGCGGTACCCCGGCCAGGGCCCCGTTGCACCACTCAAGTGGTCTACCGCTCCGGCGTCACCGGTGCCAGCCACATTCCGACGACCGCGTCCACGAGACCGGAGGCGGCCGCCTGCCAACTGCCGCGCGGGGTGGGGCTTTTGTCGGCCAGGGCGCGCTCACGCTCGGCGGAGACGTGCAGGATCAGATGGCGGGCCATCTCCCCGCGTTCGGCGCGGACCTCGACGGGAAGCTCCGGCAGACAGCGCCTGAGTCCCTCGACGATCTGCCGCATGGACGGCGAGGAGAGGGACTCCTCGACCATGATCTGGTGCAGGGCCGGGTCGGTGGCGACCTGGGCGCAGAACCTCGCGTACCAGGTGGGGCTGCCGAGCGCGGCCAGGTGTTCGGGGACGGGGCGCACCAGGCAGTCCACCCAGTCCCGTACGTCCGTGGAGTCGCCGGTCCCGGCCAGCAGCCGGGCCCGGATCTCCTCGATGCGTGCGGCGTGCTTGCGGATGATGGCGCGGACCAGGTCGGCCTTGGTGCCGAAGTGATAGCCGACGGCGGTGTTGTTGCCCTGCCCGGCGGCTTCGCCGACCTGGCGGTTGGAGACGGCGTAGACGCCGCGCTCGGCGAACAGCCGCTCGGCCGCCGTCAGGATCAGCTCCCGGGTCGCGCTGACCTGCTCCGCCCGTACCGCCCTGCCTGCCGCCATCGTCGCCTTCCGTTCGCCGCGCCGGCGTTCCGCCGTGCTGTCGTGCCGCGGGGGAAGCCTACGCAACAGCACGTCAGAGGAGCGCCGCCGCGGCGACGACGAGGTTGCACAGGAACAAGGACCACAGCGTGGGGCGTGCGGACAGCAGGGGCTTGATCGGGGTGTCCTTCCGGGACTGTGAACCGAGGGTGCGCTCCCGGACCGATGGTGCAGCCCGCTGCCCTGTGCCGGGCGCGCTCCCCGGGGACGATGTCCATGACCAGGGCACTCCGTGTCCGGGCGCATCCCCGCGCCGGGCGGTCCCGGTCTGGATGATGGTCCCGAGCACCCCGACCGGAGAGCGCGATGAGCACCCCCTGGCAGCGTTACGCGGGCGAGCACGCCCGCACCGTCGACACGATGACGGCCGCCCTGCTGCTCGCGTGCTTCCTGCTCGGCATGCGGGAGCGGGCCCGGTCCGTCGGCGGCGCCCTCGACGCCGGTCACCGTCTCGAAGGCGGCTTCGAGGTGGCCACCCGCCTGCCGCTGTATCCCACCGCAACCACCGCCCCCCACCGCACCGGAACCGGAAGAACGGACCCCATGACCATCCGCGTACTCCTCGCCGACGACCAGGCCCTGCTGCGGGCCACCTTCCGGATGCTCGTCGACTCCTGCGACGACATGGAGGTGGTCGGCGAGGCCGCCGACGGCGACGAGGCCGTCCGCCTCGCCCGCTCCCACCGTCCCGACCTGGTCCTGATGGACATCCGGATGCCCGGCACCGACGGCCTCGCCGCCACCTCGGCCATCTGCGCCGATCCCGAGCTCAGGGACACCCGAGTGCTGATCCTCACCACGTCCGAGATCGACGAGTACGTGGCACAGGCGCTGCGGGCCGGGGCGAGCGGCTTTCTCGGCAAGGACGTCACCGCGGACGCGCTGCTGGCGGCCGTGCGGACCGTGGCGGCGGGCGAGTCCCTGCTGTCGCCGCTCGCCACCCGCACGGTGATCAGCCGGTTCCTGGCCGCCGCGGCCCCAGGCAGCGCGGCGGTGATGCCGGTAGACCTGGCCGCGCTCACCGCCCGGGAGCGCGAGGTGATGGCGCGGGTGGCCGAGGGGCGCTCCAACGCGGAGATCGCCGAGAAGCTGGTCGTCAGTCCGCTTACGGTGCGCACCCATGTGCACCGCGCGATGACCAAGCTGGGCGCCCGGGACCGCGCCCAACTCGTCGTCATCGCCTACCAGTCGGGGCTGGTGCAGGTCTCGCCGCCCAGCTGACTCAGCCCTCGGCGAGGGCGTCCAGCCACTGCTGGAGCAGGGCCGACTCCGCCGCGGTGAACGTCTTCGGCGGGGTGGCGCGCAGCCGGGCCGCGAGGGTGGCGGCGGCGACGGGCACGCCGTCCTCCCGTTCCGGTGCCGCCGAGCGGGTCAGCGAGTCGATCACCGCGTCGCGCAGCCGCGTCGAGAAGCCGGGGTCCGGGTACTGCTCGGGCCGGGTCAGCATCGACAGGGCCGCTCCGACGTTGGCGGACATGATCACCTGCGTGGCGACGGCGGGCGGCACGGTGAGGCGTCCGGCCGCGGCGCAGCGTTCGAGGATCGCGTGCAGCAGGGCGTGGGCCTCACGCGCCGCGGCCGGCGGGACGGTCAGCTCGGGCGAGTACATCAGCCGGTAGTGGTGGGGGTGGTCGAGCGCGAAGCGCATGTGGTTGTCCCAGCCGCTTCTGAGGTCGGCGACGGGGTCGTCGCCGGGCCGGGCCGCCCGCTTGGAGGCGAGGTACTGCTCGAAGCCCCGGTCCACCACGGCGGCCAGCAGCCCGGCCTTGTCGCCGAAGAGCCGGTAGAGCATCGGCGCCCCGACCCCGGCCGCCTCGCACACGGCCCGCGTCGAGACCTCGGCGGCCGGCGCCTCGGCCAGCAGCTTCGCGGCGGCATCCAGGATCTTTTCCCTCGCGTCCATGGGTGCACGGTACGCCATTCGTAGCGGCGATACGAATGGGGAATAGCATCGCTACGCTCTTGTGTTATCGTTGTTACGAGATGAACGTAGCGTCGCTAACTCATGAGGGAGCCATCATGACCACCACAGAACCCGGCACCGGACAGCGCGTCGTGATCGTGACCGGCGGCTCGCGCGGCATCGGACGTCAGGTCGCCAAGCAGCTCGCCGCCGACGGTTTCGCCGTCGTGGTCGGCTACGCGGGCAGCAAGGACGCGGCCGACGAGATCGTGCGCGAGATCGAGGCCGAGGGCGGCAGCGCCTTCGCCGCCCGCGCGGACGTCGGCGACGAGACCGAGGTCGCCGCCCTGTTCGATCAGGCCGAGACGGTGTACGGCGGCGTGGACGCTGTGGTGCACGCGGCGGGCCGGATGCACCTGGCCCCGGTCGCGGAGCTGGACCTCGCCGACCTCGACGCGCTGTACCGCACCAACATCCGCGGGACGTTCGTCGTGGGCCAGCAGGCCGCCCGCCGACTGCGCCGGGGCGGGTCGCTGGTCAACTTCTCGTCCTCGGTCGTCGGCCTCGCCTTCCCCGGCTACGGCGCGTACGCCGCGAGCAAGGGCGCGGTCGAGGCGCTGACGCTGATCCTCGCGCGGGAACTGCGCGGCCGTGACGTGACGGTCAACGCCGTGGCGCCCGGCCCGACCGCCACCGACCTCTTCCTGAACGGCAAGGACGAGGAGACGGTCGCCCGGCTGGCCGCGCAGCCCCCGCTGGAGCGGCTCGGCACCCCGCAGGACATCGCCGCCGTGGTGTCGTTCCTGACCGGCCCGGCCGGACGCTGGGTGAACGGGCAGGTGCTGCGGGCCAACGGCGGCATCATCTGAGGCGGCCCTGACGGCCGCCGTTCAGGGGAAACCGCTCGCGGGCGGGCGTGCCGGGGCGCAGGCCCGTCGACAACTGAGCCGTGAGCCTCCCCCTGATCCCGCCCATGCTGGCCACCCCCGGCACCCTGCCGCCCGCCGCGCAGGACGCCCGGTGGGCCTACGAGACCAAGCAGGACGGCCAGCGTGCCGTGGCCTACCTGGCCGGGGACGGAAGCGTGACGCTGCGCGCCCGGTCGGGGGAGGACATCACCGCCGCCTATCCCGAACTGCGGTCGCTGGGCGGCGCGCTCGGCCGCCGGTCCGCCGTCCTGGACGGCGAGATCCTGGCGCTCGACGCACAGGGCCGCGCCGACTTCCAGCTGCTCCAGTCCCGGATGGGTCTGGCCCACGCGCCCGCCCGGGCGGCACGGAAGGCGGCCGAGACGCCCGTGCACTTGGTGCTGTTCGACGTGATGCACCTGGCGGACCGGCCCCTGATCGCCCTCCCCTACCTTCGCCGGCGCGCACGGCTTCAGGAACTGGGCCTGGACGGCCCCTTCTGGTCCACGCCGGGCGCCCTCGTCGGGCACGGCGCCCAGGCCCTGGAAGCCACCCGCGTCCACGGCCTGGAGGGCCTCGTCTGCAAGCGGCTGGACTCGGTGTACGAACCGGGGGTGCGCTCCCGCGCCTGGATCAAGATCCGGAACATGCGCAGCGAGGACGTGATCGTCGGGGGCTGGCTGCCCGGCAAGGGACGGCTCACCGGCCTGCCGGGCGCGGTCCTGGTGGGCCAGCGGGCCGCCGGGCGGCTGCGGTACGTCGGCAGCGTGGGCACGGGGTGGAGCGAAGCGGAACGGACGCACCTCGCCGGGCTGTTGAGCGCCGCCGCCACGGACACCTGCCCCTTCACCCCGGCGCCACGGGTCACCGGCGCCCACTGGGTGCTGCCCCGGCTGGTCGGGGAGGTCCGCTACAGCACCCGCACGCGCGCGGGCCTGTTGCGTCAACCGTCCTGGCTGCGACTGCGACCGGACCTCACCCCGGAGGAGTCGGCCGCCGACCTGCCGGACGATTCCGTCTGAAATCCCGGCCAGCATCCCACCGTTCGGACAGTTGTTACCTGTGAGTTGCTTACGACCTCTTGGCGCGGACATGAAAAGTCGGGAAGCTGTCCTGGCTCGGGAAGCGGAACTTCCCGAGCAGTGCAACTCCCCTCTCCCCCACAGCCGTTGGGCTGCGCCCGTACCAAGAGGAGGACGCAGTGTCGTCGAACCGTCCCGGAACGCACCGCAAGAGATGGGCCGTCGGCGTGGCCGGCGCCGCCGCCCTGGTGCTCGCCTTCCCCAGCACGGCCCTGGCCGCCCCGCCCGCGGCGTTGCCGACCAACGCCGAGGCCGCCGAGTACACGTACCAGCCCGCCTTCGACTACGACACGGACGGCTGCTACTCCTCGACGGCGATCGGCCCCGACGGCACCATCAACGGCGGCCTCAAGCCGACCGGTTCGCTCAGCGGCGACTGCCACGACCTCTCCGACCTGAACAACACCAACACCTACTCGCGCTACAAGTGCAACAACGGCTGGTGCGCCTACCTGTACGGCCTGTACTTCGAGAAGGACCAGGCCCTCGCGAACAGCAGCATCGGCGGCCACCGGCACGACTGGGAGCACGTCGTGATCTGGGTGCAGAACGGCACGGTCCAGTACGTGTCGACGTCCAACCACGGCTCCTTCACGGTGAGCGCCGCCTCCAGTGTCCGCTTCGAAGGCACCCACGCGAAGATCGTCTACCACAAGGACGGCATCAGCACCCACTGCTTCCGGCTCGCCGGCACCAACGACGAGCCCCCGGAGAACGCCAAGGGCACCTGGCAGTACCCGCCGCTGGTCGGCTGGAACGGCTACCCGTCGACGGCGATCCGCGACAAGCTCAGCGCCTACGACTTCGGCAGCGCCAACTTCGGCCTGAAGGACGCCAACTTCGCCGCGCACCTGAGCTCGGCCAAGCCGTCCGGCATCGCGTTCGACCCGAACGCCTGATCAGCGCGGTCCTCGGGCGCGGGACCTAGGTCCCGCGCACCGCCGGGTTTCCGTCCCGCGCCCGATCACCGCACCCTCGCGCCCGGCATACCGTCCGGTCATGACCACGACCGGACACCTCGAAGAAGCCCTCGAACGCGTCCACGCCGCCGGCCCGGAGTTCGACGGCTGGCTCACGAACCACGCCCCCATGGTCGTCGAGGCACTGACGACGCACGGCCGGACCGGCGCGGTCCACCGCTGGCTGGACCTCTACCAGGACAGGCTGGACGACTTCCCCGACCGCTCGGAGCCGGTCACGGACGCCAACTGGGCGGAGGCGCTGGGCGATCCGCGCCGCATGGCGGACTGGACCGACTACTACGCCCGCATGCTCGCCGAGCGGCCCTGGCGGGACGTCCTCGCGACCTGGTGGCCGCGGCTGCTGTCCGGCCTCTACGGCGGCGCCACGCACACCGTCATCCGCGTCGGCCACGCGGTACGGGCCCTGGAAGCCGCCGAGACCCCGCCCCGCGTAGCGGAGTTCGCGCACGCTCTGGGCTACTGGGCGGCACGGCACCAGCCGCTCACCGGCATGACCACGGTGCCGGGTGCGCCGACCGCCGGCGCGGCCCTGGACGCCGTACCCGCCATCGCGCCCGGCAACGTGGGCTTCCGCAAGCGCCTGGCCGCCGTGCATCAACTCCCCGTCTGGGCCGACGACGTGACCGACCCCGACACCGCCCGCGCCCGCCTCACCGAACTCGTGCGCGCCGCGACCCACCGCTACGCCACCCACGGCCACGGCGAGCCGACCATGCTGGTGCACGCGGCCACGGCCCCCAACGCCGTGCTGCGCACCCTCGACGCACTCCCCCGCGACCTGTGGGCACCGAGCCTGCACGCCGCGTGGACCGCCTCCGCGGCGGTGACCGCGATGTACGCCCCGGCCGAACCGGTCGCTTACACGCCACCGGCCCGCCTCACCCCCGACGAGGTCCTGGAACGCGCCCTCTCCCACGGCGACGAACACGTCATCAAACTCGCCGACACGGCCCTGGACGTCGGCGACGAGCAGGCGCTGGCGGCGGCGCTGCGCGCGGTGGAGATGAGCGATCCTCTGGTCTGATCCCACCGGTACGGCACGGACCGTCCACCGGAAGGGTCTATCGTGTCCCGCATGTCCGTGCCCGAGCTGATCCGTATCGTCTCCCGCGACTCGCCCATGGCGCTGGCCCAAGTGGAGCGTGTCCGCGCCGAGTTGGGCGTCCTTCATCCAGGTGTGCGCACCGAGGTGGTGCCGGTGAAGACGACCGGTGACAAGTGGCTGGGCGATCTGTCCCAGGTGGAGGGCAAGGGGGCGTTCACCAAGGAGGTCGACGCCGCGCTGCTGGCGGGCGAGGCGGATCTCGCGGTGCACTGCGTGAAGGACGTGCCGGCCGACCGGCCGCTCCCGGCCGGCACCACGTTCGCCGCGTTCCTCAAGCGCGACGACATCCGGGACGCACTGATCCACCCCGGCGGGCTCACCCTGGACGAGCTGCCCGAGGGGACGCGGATCGGCACCTCCTCGGTGCGCCGGGTCGCCCAACTCGCCGCCACCCACCCGCATCTGGAGTGCGTGCCCTTCCGCGGCAACGCCAACCGGCGGCTGGCCAAGCTGGCGGCCGGGGACGCGGACGCGCTGCTGCTGGCGGTGTCCGGCCTGGAACGCATCGGCCGCGAGGACGTGATCAGCGAGATCCTCTCCCCCGAGACGATGATGCCGCCGATCGGCGCGGGCATCCTCGCCCTGCAGTGCCGGGAGGGCGACACCGAGCTGATCGACGCGGTCAGCGGTCTCGGCGACCCGGACACGCACCGGGAGGCCTCCGCGGAACGGATGTTCCTGCACGTCCTCCAGGGGCACTGCAACAGCCCGATCGCCGGGTACGCGCGCGTGGACCACGGGGGCGAACTGTCGCTGCGGGCCTGTGTCTTCACGCCCGACGGCAAGACCCGGCTGAACGCCCACGAGTGGGCGGGCCGCCTCGATCCGGCCACGCTCGGCACGTCGGTGGCCGTCGCGCTGCTGCGTCAGGGCGCCCGCGAGATCATCGACGGCATCCCGCACTGACCGGGGCGACGGTCAGGCGGTGCCTTCCTCGGCCTGGTCCCGCAGGAAGTTGCTGACCTGGCAGGCCAGGCCCTCACGGGCCGCCCCCGGCTGCACGGCCCCTTCGAGCAGACCGATGCCGCCCGCCCACAGCCGCCGGTCGGCCCAGTCGTCGTCGACGCGCAGCTGGATCTGCACGTCGACCTGGCTCAGGGCGGCCTCCGGTCCGGCCGCGTAGAGCACGGCGGTGGCCCGGCGCAGGGGGTAGACGTCGAAGCCCTCGATGAACTGCGAGTTGCGCCAGTCGATGAAGGCGCTCTCGCCGTCGGGGCCGATCCGTACGTCGATCTGACCGTCCTCGAGATGGATCGTCGAGTGCCGGGCACCGCGGTTCTCGACCGTCACCCGCACACAGAAGTACGTGAGCCCCTCGGCGGCGTCGTCCCGTCCGCGTGGCGGCTCCGCGGCCTCCAGGCGGTGGACGCGGACACGCAGGCCGGCATGCTCCGCGTACTCCTGCCAGTCCCCGACCACGTTCGGCTCGTACACAATCCACCTCTCGACCCTCAGAGAGCTGCTTCCTATCTGTGTGCTCAGTGCACTGTCAAATGAGCAGAATGCGCTGTGGCCAGCCCATTCACCCCCTTTGATCAGCGATCATGCCGTGCGCAGGAAGAATTCCCTCGGAGCGGCGCTCGGGCGGCTGCGGGGCGTGCCGCACATCACGTCCGTGCGCATGATCAGCGAGCGAGCCGGCCGAGCAGCGAGGAGGCCGCGGCGATGCCGAGCGCGGCGGCGGCGAGGAGCACCACGAAGTCGAGCGCGAGATGCGCGGGCGTACCGAGGAGGAGACCGCGCAGGGCGTCCACCTGATAGCTGAGCGGGTTGACCTTGCTGACCGCCTGGAGCCAGCCCGGCATGACGGAGAGCGGGTAGAGGGCGTTGGAGCCGAAGAACAGCGGCATGGTGATGGCCTGTCCGAAACCCATCAGCCGGTCGCGGCTCAGGACGATGCCCGCGATGGTCATCGACAGGCAGGAGAAGAAGGCCGAGCCGAGGACGACGACCGCCGCGACGCCGAGCAGCTTCAGCGGGTTCCAGGTCAGGGCGACCCCGAGCACGGCGGCGATGAGGACGACGACCACGGCCTGCACGAGCGATTTCACGCCGGCCGCGAAGGCCTTGCCGGTGATCAGCGCCGAGCGCGGGGTGGGGGTGACGAGGAGCTTGTTGAGGATGCCGGCGTCGCGCTCCCAGATGATCTGGATGCCGTAGAAGATGGCGATGAACATCGCGGACTGGGCGATGATCCCCGGCGCGAGGTAGTCGATGTAGGGGATGCCGCTGGTGGGGATCGCCTTGATGCGGGTGAAGGTCTGGCCGAAGATCAGCAGCCACAGGGCCGGCTGGACCGCGCGGGTGTAGAGCTCGGTGCGGTCGTGGCGCAGCTTCTGGAGTTCCACGGCGCACATCGCGGCGACCCGGGCGGGCAGCAGCCGCCAGCCCGCGCGGGGCCGGGGCGCCTTGAGGAGCAGGCCGATGCCGTCAGCCGACGCGGCCTGCGGTACGGCGGGTGCTTCGGACATCGCGGAAGTCTCCTGACTCGTCGTCGAGACCGCTGCCCGCGACCTCGCGGAAGACGTCCTCGAGGGTGGGCAGGGTGGTCGTGCCGCGGCGTGCGGCGAGGCCCCGGCGCAGTTCGGCGGGGGTGCCGAGGGCGCGGACGCGGCCGTGGTGCATGAGGCCGACGCGGTCGCAGTACTGGTCGGCCTCGTCCATGTAGTGGGTGGTGACGAGGACGGTCATGCCGGTGGCGGCGCGGACGGCGTTGATGTGCTCCCACACCCCGGTGCGGGCGATCGGGTCGAGGCCGATGGTCGGCTCGTCGAGGATCAGCAGCCGGGGCGCGCTGACCAGGGCCTGGGCGAGTTCGAGACGGCGGACCATGCCGCCGGAGTAGGTCCCCGCCAGCCGGTCGGCGGCGTCGGTGAGGTCGACGGCGGCGAGGGCCTGTCCGACGCGCGCGGCGCGCTCGCGGCGGGGCACGTCGAAGACGCGGGCGAACAGGGCGACGTTCTCACGGCCGGTGAGGCCCTGGTCGGCGGAGAGCTGCTGCGGCACGTAGCCGAGCAGGCGCCGTACGGCCATCCGGTCCCCGGCGGTGTCGTGCCCGAAGACCCGGACCATGCCCGCCGGTACCGGCAGCAGGGTGGTGATGCAGCGGATGGCGGTGGTCTTGCCCGCGCCATTGGGTCCGAGCAGTCCGAAGACCTCGCCCTCGGCGACGGTCAGGTCGAGTCCGTCCACGGCTCGGGTACCGCCGAAGGTGTATGCGAGCCCGGTGCATGCCACGGCGTCCGATGTCATGGCTCCTCCCCTTCCTCACGCAGGTTCTCGGCCAGCAGCCGCAGCGCCGGGACCGCCGCGACCAGCGCCTCCCGGTCCGCCTCGGCGAGCTTGGCGACCTGCTGGCGTACGAGGTCGGCGCGGCGCCGGCGCCAGGCGCCGAGCCGGGCCTCGGCCGCCGGGGTCGGCAGCAGCCGGGCCGCCCGCCGGTCGGCCGGGTCGGTCTCGCGGACCAGATATCCCTGCCGGGCCAGCTGGTTGACGAGCGTCGACACCGAATTGCCCGCCAGGTACAGCTCCTTGGCGGCGTCCGAGATGCGGATACCGGGCCGGTCCACGACGAGCCGCAGCAACTCCACCTCGGCGCCCCGCAGTGGGGGCGTCGGCATCTCCCGGCGCAGTCGGCGCCGGATCAGCCGCTGGACCCCGACCAGCGCATCGGCCAGCTCCTCCGGAAAGGTCTCGTGCTCCACATCACCGAGATTAGCTCTGTAGCAGAGGTAATGAACCCAAAGGCCGGTCAAGGCCGAGAGGGACTCCGCGCCCGCAGAATTGTTTGGATCGGTTTGTAGGGGGAAGTCAGATTTATGTGCTTCGGACAGGAGGCACGTCCATGGGAGCCGCTTCTCCGCCCCGGCGTCCTCCGCCTGTCGTCCGCGCAGCCCTCCTCCCATGTGTCTGTCCCATCCGGCACCCGCTGAGGAGGTGCGCACGATGCCTGTCACGAGCAGGACGAAGCCGCACCCGCATGACGACGCCCCCGACACCGTCGAAGATTTCGTCCGTCTGCACGAACTGCCCGACGGCCCCGAGCGACGGGCCCTGCGCGACGAGCTGATCCGGCTGTGGCTGCCCATGGCCGAGCGGATCGCCGTCCGCTTCAAGGGCCGCGGCGAGTCCCTGGAGGACCTGTACCAGGTCGCCGCCCTCGGACTGGTCAAGGCCGTCGACCACTACGACCCCGAGCGCGGCCACGCCTTCGAGGCGTACGCGGTCCCCACGATCACCGGTGAGATCAAGCGGCACTTCCGCGACCACATGTGGACGCTGCACGTGCCCCGCCGGGTCCAGGACCTGCGCAACCGCGTCCGGCGCTCCGCCAAGGAGCTCTCGCAGACGATCCCCGGACGGGTCCCGACCGTCACCGAGATCGCCCAGCACGCCCAGCTGACCGAGGACGAGGTGCGCACCGGGATGGAGGCGCTGGAGTGCTACTCCGCGCTGTCACTGGAGGCCGAGATGCCCGGCACCGACGGGTACGCCCTGGGCGACGCCCTCGGCGGCACCGACCCCGGCTACGACGTGGTCGTCGACCGGGTGTCCGTCGCGCCCTGTCTGCTGGCCCTGCCGGAACGCGAGCAGACCATCCTCTACATGCGCTTCTTCCAGGGGATGACCCAGAGCAGCATCGCGGAGCAGCTCGGCATCTCCCAGATGCACGTCTCCCGGCTGCTCACCGCCTGCTTCGCCAGGCTGCGCACGGAACTGGAGGCGGAGGCGCGCTGAGCGGTCACTCCGAGGGGGCCCCGGGGATCTGGGTCGGGCCGTGCCGGTCGAGAGCGGCCTCCAGCTCGACGCGGATCTCCGGGGGCATCCGTCCGTCCCGGCCCCAGATCAGAATGAGATCGGCGACATTGCGGAGCTTGATGTTCGTCCGTTGGGAGACTTCCCTCAGGACCTCCCAGCCCTCGTCCGGCGTCACCCGGCCGAGCGCCACCATCATCCCGATCGCCTGGTCCACGACGGCGTGCGAGGCGACAGCCTCCTTCAGCTGCTCGACCTCCTCCTGCAGTTCGAAGATGCGGCCGGCGTCGTCGGAAGAGTCGCTCGATGCGGGGGTCACGGCTCCATCCTGCTCACTCGCCCGGCGCAATGCCACCGGACCTGCGATGTCGTTTCGGGCGCGCCGCGCGGGTACTCGACAGGCGCCCGGCACAGTTCCCGTTGGACACTGGAGACAGACCGGTGGCTGCCCGGCCGGCGAGACCAGGACGCGACTGCCATGAATCACGACATGAAACTTCCCCGTGGCACGACGGATGTCGTCTCCACGCACTCCGTGTTCGGCGCACCCTGCTGGGTGAGCCTGACCAGCCGCGACCTGGAGACCACCGAGGGCTTCTACGCCGCCGTGCTGGGCTGGGAGTGGCGGGCGGCCAAGCTCGGCGACCGGTTCCGGATGGCGGTGGTGGACGACACTCCCGTCGCGGGGATCGCCGCGGTCGCCACGATGTGGCAGATGGCCGTCGCCTGGACGCCGTACTTCGCGGTGGCCAGCGCCGACGAGGCCGTGGCCAGGGTGCAGGAGCGAGGCGGCACCGCCGCCGTCGGGCCGCTGTCCTTCCCGCCGGGCCGGGCGGCGCTGCTGGCCGACCGTGACGGGGCGACCTTCGGGATCTGGGAGGGCGAGCTCTTCTCCGACTGGGAGAGCTGGCGGCGCGCGTCCCCCGCCTTCATCCGACTGCACACCCGCGACGCCTTCGACGCCGCGATCTTCTACGGCGAGATCCTCGACTGGGCCTCGGACCGGCCCGGGTGCTGCGAGGTCGGCTACGAAGGCGGCGAGGTCGTGCTGCGCAGCCAGGGCGAGATCGTGGCGCGGATCGAGTCGGGCGCGCTGGGCGCGGCACCCGACCCGACCATCCGCCCGCACTGGCAGGTGCACTTCGCCGTGTCGGACGTCTCCGCCTGCACCCGCGCGGCCGAGGTCAACGGCGGCAGCGTCCTGTCCAAGAGCGGCGACGAGGCGGTCCTGCGTGACCCCGACGGCGCTCAGTTCACCGTGACGTCGCGCCCCGCCCGCTGATCACCGGGTCCCGTTCGCCGAGGGCCGTGACAGCAGCACCAGGCTGCGCGCCCCGACGCTCACCACGGACTCCGCCTTGTGCTCCACCTCGTCCGCCCCCTGGGGCTGCGCGGTGTCGATCAGCGTCGTCCAGCGTTCGCCGTACGCCGGTTCCGGCAGCCGGAAGTCCACCGGCTCCCAGTAGCTGTTCAGCAGCAGCAGGAAGGAGTCGTCGACCACCGGACGGCCGCACGAGTCGGGTTCGGCGATGGCGTCACCGTTGAGGAAGGCGCCGACGGAGTGCGCGTCGGGGCGCAGCCAGTCGCCGTCGGTCATCTCGCGCGCGTCCGGCGCGAACCACACCAGGTCGGGCAGCGGCTGGCCCGCGTACGTCACGGTCTCGCCACGGAAGAAGCGGCGGCGCCGCAGGACGGGGTGGGCGGCGCGCAGGGCGACGACGTACCGGGTGAAGTCGGCGAGGTCGCGCTGTTCGCCGGTCAGCCGCCAGTCGATCCAGGAGACTTCGTTGTCCTGGCAGTAGGCGTTGTTGTTGCCGCGCTGGGTGCGGCCGAGTTCGTCGCCGTGGCAGAGCATCGGGATGCCCTGGGACAGCAGCAGGGTGGCGATGAGGTTGCGCTGCTGGCGGGCGCGCAGCTCCAGGATCTCGAGGTCGCGGGTCTCCCCCTCGGCTCCGCAGTTCCAGGAGCGGTTGGTGCTCTCGCCGTCGCGATTGCCCTCACCGTTGGCCTCGTTGTGCTTGTCGTTGTACGAGACGAGGTCGCGGAGCGTGAAACCGTCGTGCGCGGTCACGAAGTTGACGCTGGCGCGCGGGCGGCGCCGGCTGCGCTGGTACAGGTCGGAGGAGCCGGTCAGCCGGGACGCGAACTCGCCCAGCGTGCCGGGCTGGCCGCGCCAGAAGTCCCGTACCGTGTCCCGGTACTTGCCGTTCCACTCCGACCACAGCGGCGGGAAGTTGCCCACCTGGTAGCCGCCCTCGCCGACGTCCCACGGCTCGGCGATCAGCTTGACGCGGCTGATCACCGGGTCCTGCTGGATCAGGTCGAAGAACGCCGACAGCCGGTCCACCTCGTGGAACTGCCGGGCCAGCGTGGCCGCGAGGTCGAAGCGGAAGCCGTCGACATGCATCTCGGTCACCCAGTAGCGCAGCGAGTCCATGATGAGCTGCAGGACGTACGGGTGCCGCATCAGCAGGCTGTTGCCGGTGCCGGTGGTGTCGTAGTAGTGGCTCCAGTCGCCGTCCACCAGACGGTAGTAGGAGGCGTTGTCGATGCCGCGGAAGGAGAGCGTGGGGCCCCGCTCGTTGCCCTCGGCGGTGTGGTTGTAGACGACGTCCAGGATCACTTCGAGGCCGGCCTCGTGCAGCGCCTTCACCATCGCCTTGAACTCGGCGACCTGGCCGCCGCGGGTGCCGTGGGCGGCGTAGCCGTTGTGCGGGGCGAAGAAGCCGATGGTGTTGTAGCCCCAGTAGTTGGACAGACCGCGGTCCTGGAGGACGCCGTCGTGGACGAACTGGTGGACGGGCATCAGCTCGACCGCGGTCACCCCGAGGGACGTCAGGTGCTCGAGGACCGCGGGGTGGGCCAGACCGGCGTAGGTGCCGCGCAGTTCGTCGGGGACGTCGGGGTGGGTGCGGGTCAGGCCGCGGACATGGGTCTCGTAGATGACCGTGTCGGCGTACGACCGGCGGGGCGGCTGGTCCGCGCCCCAGTCGAAGGCGGGGTCCGTGACCACACCGAGCAGGGTGTGCCCGGCGCTGTCGGCGTCGGAGGCGTAGAGCGAGGGGTCGTTGTCCATCTGGCCGTCCACCGCCCTGGCGTACGGGTCGAGGAGCAGCTTCGCCGGGTCGCAGCGGTGGCCGAGTTCCGGATGCCAGGGTCCGTGCACCCGGTAGCCGTAGCGCTGCCCCGGACCGATCCCGGGCAGGTAGCAGTGCCACACGAAGCCGTCGACCTCGGCGAGCGGGACGCTGCGGTGGCTGCCGTCGTCGTCGACGAGGACCAGCTCCACGCACTCGGCGACCTCGCTGAACAGCGCGAAGTTGGTGCCCTTGCCGTCGAACGACGCTCCCAACGGGTAGGGGTGCCCGTTCCAGACGGGCACCCCTGCCGTGCGTCGGCGCTTCGCGGTCACCGGGCGTCCTCCAGGACGCCGCCCACGACCGGTTCCTCGCGGGGCACCTGGAGCACCTCGCGCAGGCTCGGCGCGGGGGCCGTCGGCACCAGCGGGACGCGCTCGCCGGCGCGGGCGCGCTGCGAGAACCAGATGACCTTGCTGCCGGTGTCGGTGGCGCAGCACCCCCAGCCGTCGCTCATCGCGGCGATGTGCGCCAGGCAGCCGCGGAGGTCCTGGTCCGGGCGCAGATCGCGGTCGTTGTCAGCGATCGCGGTGATCAGGTGCTGGCCGTTCCACCACATCTCGATCGACGTCTCCTTGTCGGTCGCGTGCTCGTCGATGGCCCTCAGCAGCATTTCAGCACCGCGACAGACGGGCTCGACGAGGGTGTCGAGATCCCAGTACCGGAGATGAGCGGCCAGAATGCGCTTGACCTGGCCGACCCGTTCCGGGGTGACTTCCACGTCGAGGTGGTAGTAGCAGGGCACTGCGGTCTTCATCTTCGTTCGCTCCTCACCGGCGAAGCTCCGCCTTCACCTCGCCCCTGCGGGACGAGCCCCGAACGCGCAGCGTGAGCAGTGATCGCTCCTGAGTGACCTCAAGCGTGCGGTGGCTACGCCATTCGTGCAACACGAGCAGATCGACGAACGGATCAGCGGCCGGATCGCCGCCCGGTACGCGATGGTTGAAGATCCAACAAGACGCTGCGTCGTCGCACGTGCACCATGAGTGAAACCCCCACGGAAGGTGAACCGCGCCATGCTGCTACCGGCCAAGGCCGAAGTCGCCCGGCAACTGCGGCGGTACCGGGCCTGGGAGCGCGTGATGCTCGCCTCCCCCGCCGACCGCAAGGTCCGGGCCACCTTCGAGGACTCGGGCTACACCCTCTGCGTGCTCATGGGGAAGCGCTGCGCCCGGGAGGCCGCCGACGCCGCCGAACGCTATCTGCGGCTGGGCGTCGTCACCTACCTCCAGGAGCAGGACGCGCAGCTCTGTGCCACCGCCCCGGTGCACCGGGGCCCGCCGGTGGAGCTCACCCGTTCTCCCGCAGGGAGGTAGATCCCTTCCGGCGCAGCTTTGATCCCCGGCCGGGCCACATGGCCCGGCCCTCGGCACGGCGGAGGCGAGACCCATGAGTGCGAGCGAGACCATCGGCCGTATCCCGGTACGGGACGTCCGGCCTGCCGTCGACGGCGGCCGCAGTCCGGCCAAGGCGGTCGCGGGCGAGACCTTCCAGGTGACCGCCACGGTGTTCCGCGAGGGGCACGACACGGTCGCCGCGAACGTCGTCCTCACCGACCCCGAGGGCCGGCCGGGCCCGTGGACGCCGATGCACGAGCTCACCCCCGGCACCGACCGCTGGGGCGCCGAGGTCACCCCCGGCTCGGTGGGCCGGTGGACCTTCCATGTCGAGGCCTGGGGCGACCCGATCGCCACCTGGCGCCGGCACGCCGGCATCAAGATCCCCGTCGGTCTCGACGTCGGCCTCGTCCTGGAGGAGGGCGGCGACCTGTACGAACGGGCGGCCGCCGGGGTGCCCGAGGCCGCCGGGCAGGCGCTCGTGCTGGCCGCGGCGGACGCGTTGCGCGACGACTCGCTGAGCGTGTC
>NZ_KQ948426.1 GCF_001514065.1 Streptomyces antibioticus
GACTGTTGGGCCGTTCCGACGAGTGAGACTTTAGCGGATTCCCGGCCCCCGAGCTAATCGGGGTCCGCGTCCTTTCGAACGTGGACTCCTCATTTCGCAAATACGCGTGGCGATACGCACGACGACGGATCGTCGATTGTTTGCTGGTACCTGCGGAATGGCTGTCCGGGGACCGACCGGAGTCGGCTCTCACGTCGGACAACTCGGAGAACAGTACGGACCGGGTCTGGGTGTGTCAACTCCGCTCCGGAGGGGACCCTCCCGGCGTACTCTGGGACGCATGACGACGCGTACGTACACCCAGCTGTGGTGGGCCGCCTGACGGCGGCCGGACTACGTATGCACTCAACGGCCGCCGCCTCGGCGGCCGTTCTCGTATCTCCCTCCAGAGCTCCAGGGGGACGGCCCGCAGGGGTGGCGGTCCCGACCAGGAGGTGGAGTAGGGATGACGCGGGTCTTCAGTGGGGTCAAGCCGACCGGGCATCTGACGTTGGGGAACTACCTGGGAGCCATGCGGCGGTGGGCTGCCGTGGATCAGCACCAGGCCGACGCGCTCTTCTGCGTCGTGGACCTGCACGCGCTGACCGTGGACCACGATCCGGCGCGGGTGAGACGGCTCAGTCGGCAGGCGGCGACGTTGTTGCTTGCGACGGGGCTGGACCCGGAGCTGTGCACCGTGTTCGTACAGAGTCACGTCGATGAGCACGCGCGGCTGTCGTATGTGCTGGAGTGCGTGGCCACCGACGGCGAGATGCGGCGGATGATCCAGTACAAGGAGAAGGCCGCGCGGGAGCGGGAGCGTGGGGGGAGTGTGCGGCTGTCGCTGCTGACGTATCCCGTGCTGATGGCGGCGGACATCCTGGCGTACCGGACGGACGAGGTGCCGGTCGGGGAGGACCAGACGCAGCATGTGGAGCTGGCGCGGGACATCGCGGTGCGGTTCAACCAGCGGTACGGCCATACGTTCGTGGTGCCTCGGGCCACGCGTCCCGGTGTGGCCGCTCGGGTCATGAATCTTCAGGACCCGGTGTCGAAGATGGGGAAGAGCGACGACGTCGGGCCGGGGATCGTCTATCTGCTGGACGAGCCGGACGTGGTGCGGAAGAAGGTCATGCGGGCGGTCACGGACAGTGGTTCCGAGGTCGTGTACGACCGGGAGGCGCGGCCGGGGCTGGCGAATCTGCTGGAGATCCTCGCGGCCTGCTCGGGTGGGAACCCCGAGGAGCTGAGCGGTGTATATGAGTCGTACGGCGCCTTGAAGAAGGACACCGCAGAGGCCGTGGTGGAGGTTCTGAGGCCCGTGCAGGAGAGGCACAAGGAGTTGTGCGCGGATCCTGGCTATGTGGAGGGGGTGCTGCGGGATGGTGCGGAGAAGGCTCGGGGGATGGCCCGGCCGACCGTGGATGCCGCGTATCAAGCGATCGGGTTGCTTCCGGCGGCTGCCGATATCGGAGTGAGCGTTTAGGGGTGCGCTGGGCCGCCCCTGCCTCGGGTTCCCGGGGGTGGGGCGGCCGGCGGTGTCAGTTGTTGCCGGAGGCCAGTTCGCGGCTGCGGTCGCGGGCGGCTTCGAGGGCGGCGATGAGGGCTGCTCGTACGCCGTGGTTCTCGAGTTCGCGGATGGCGTTGATCGTCGTGCCCGCGGGGGACGTGACGTTCTCGCGGAGCTTGACGGGGTGCTCGCCGCTGTCGCGGAGCATCGTGGCGGCGCCGATCGCGGACTGGACGATGAGGTCGTGGGCCTTGTCGCGGGGCAGGCCGAGCAGGATGCCGGCGTCCGTCATGGCTTCGACCAGGTAGAAGAAGTACGCCGGGCCGGAGCCGGAGAGGGCGGTGCAGGCGTCCTGCTGGGACTCGGGGACGCGGAGCGTCTTGCCGACGGCACCGAAGATCTCCTCGGCGTGCGCGAGGTGGTCGGCGGTGGCGTGGCTGCCGGCGGAGATGACGGACATGGCCTCGTCGACGAGGGCGGGGGTGTTCGTCATGACGCGGACGACCGGGGTGCCCGCGGCGAGGCGCTCCTCGAAGAAGGAGGTGGGGATGCCCGCGGCGCCGCTGATGATCAGGCGGTCGGCGGGGACGTGCGGGGCGAGCTCGGCGAGGAGGGTGCCCATGTCCTGCGGCTTGACCGTGAGGATCAGGGTGTCGGCGGTCTTGGCGGCCTCGGCGTTGGTGACCGGGGTGACTCCGTAGCGCGCCTGGAGTTCGTCGGCTCGCTCCTGTCGGCGGGCGGTGACGAGGAGGTCGGCCGGGGCCCAGCCGCCTCGGATCATTCCGCTGAGCAGGGCTTCGCCGATCTTGCCGGTGCCGAGGACTGCGACTTTCTGGGTCATGGCTGCGGGTGCCCTCCGGGGGTTGCGTCGTCCGGGGTTCATCCTCGCACCGGGGGTCGGGGTGCGGCTCGGTTGTCCGGTGGGCGGGATGTCCTGGCGGAGGGCGGGGCGGGGCGCGGGTGCCCGTACGGCTACTGGGTCCTGCGCCTGAGGGTCGCGGCGCCGAGGCCCAGGACCAGCAGGGCGCAGCCGGCCACGATCAGGGCGTCGCGGACGAAGGTGGCGGTCATGTCGGTGTGCTTGAGGACCTCGTTCATGCCGTCGACGGCGTAGGACATGGGGAGGACGTCGGAGATGGCCTCCAGGACGGGGTGCATGTTGTCGCGGGGCGTGAACAGGCCGCAGAGAAGGATCTGCGGGAAGATCACGGCCGGCATGAACTGGACGGCCTGGAACTCGGAGGAGGCGAAGGCCGAGACGAAGAGGCCGAGAGCGGTGCCGAGGAGGGCGTCGAGCAGGGCGACCAGGAGCAGCAGCCAGGGGCTGCCGGTGACGTCGAGGCCGAGGCCCCAGAGGGCGAGGGCGGTGGCGAGGGTGGACTGGACGATCGCCAGGGTGCCGAAGGCGAGGGCGTAGCCGGCGATGAGGTCGCCTTTGCCCAGGGGCATGGCGAGGAGGCGTTCGAGGGTGCCGGAGGTGCGTTCGCGCAGGGTGGCGATGGAGGTGACCAGGAACATCGTGATCAGCGGGAAGATCCCGAGGAGGGAGGCGCCGATGTTGTCGAAGGTCTGTGGGCTGCCGTCGAAGACGTAGCGGAGCAGGAACAGCATCACGCAGGGCACCAGGATCATCAGCGCGATCGAGCGTGGGTCGTGGCGGAGCTGGCGCAGGACGCGGGCTGCGGTGGCGAGGGTGCGGGAGGCGTTGAGGGGGCTGGTCGGGGCCGCGGGGATCGGCGGGGTGGTGGTCGTGGTGCTCATCGGGTCGTCTCCTTCTTGCGTCCGGCCGCGACGGCCTCGTCCACGAGGTGCAGGAATGCGTCTTCGACGGTCTCGGAGCCGGTGCGGTTACGCAGGGCGTCCGGGGTGTCGTCGGCGAGGATCTCGCCCTCGCGCATGAGGAGGAGGCGGTGGCAGCGCTCGGCCTCGTCCATGACGTGGGAGGAGATGAGGAGCGTGGCACCGCGTCGGGTGGCGATGTCGTGGAAGAGGTTCCACAGATCGCGGCGCAGGACGGGGTCCAGGCCGACGGTCGGCTCGTCCAGGACGAGGAGTTCGGGCGCGCCGAGGAGGGCCACGGCCAGGGAGACGCGGCTGCGCTGGCCGCCGGAGAGGTTGCCGGCGAGGGAGTCGGCGTGGCTGGTGAGGTCGACGTCCTCGATGACTCGGGTGACGTCGGAGCGGCGGCGTTCGGAGGCGGCGTGGCCGGGGGCGAGGATCGCGGCGAAGTAGTCGAGGTTCTGGCGGACGGTCAGGTCGTCGTAGACGGAGGGGGCTTGGGTGACGTAGCCGATGCGAGTGCGCAGGGTGGGGTGTCCGGCGGGGCGGCCGAGGACGTCGAGGGTGCCGGTGACCTTGGCCTGGGTGCCGACGATGGAGCGCATGAGGGTGGATTTGCCGCAGCCGGAGGGGCCGAGGAGTCCGGTGATCTGGCCGCGGGGGACGGTGAAGTCGAGGCCGCGCAGGACGGTGCGGGGGCCGCGGATGACGGTGAGGCCCGCGGCGTGGACGGCGGGGGTGTCGGGAGGGCCGGCCGAATAATTCATCATGCGATGAATAATGCTCTCGTGAAGGGGGGTCGTCAAGCGGCGAACGTGCGGCGTGATCGGTGGCGCAGGCGCGTGATGGCGTGATCGGAAGCGGGTGGTCCGGTCCCGGTCCGGCCCTTGTGCCTCGAGAGCCCCCTGCGGCTCGCGGGAACGGGCTGCGCGATCAACTCCCGTTCCTGACAATGGGTTTCAGTGCCGCGTCGTCCCCCGACGCGGCACGCCCACGCATCTCCCGTAGCTCCCATGGCTTCGTAACCGGAGGTGCTCCTGTCATGCATGTACTGCGCGCTCGCGTACGCAAGGCCGATCTGTTCGCTTCCCTCGTCGTGTTTCTCGTGGCGCTGCCGCTGTGTGTGGGCGTCGCCCTGGCCTCCGGTGTGCCGGCCGAGTTGGGGCTGGTGACCGGGATCGTCGGCGGGCTGGTCGCCGGGGCGCTGCCGGGCAGCAGCCTCCAGGTGAGCGGGCCGGCGGCGGGGCTCACGGTGCTGGTCTACGAGGCCGTGCACCGGTACGGCGTCGGGGCGCTCGGGGTGCTGGTGTTCGGGGCCGGGCTGGTGCAGCTCGGGCTCGGGGTGCTGCGGCTCGGGCGGTGGTTCAGGGCCGTGTCCGTGGCGGTCGTCCAGGGGATGCTCGCCGGCATCGGGCTCGTTCTGGTCGCCGGTCAGGTGTACGCGCTGGGCGACGTGACCGCCCCGGGCGGCGGGCTGGGGAAGCTCACCGGACTGGTGTCGTTGCCGCCGCTGCTGGATCCGGTGGCGTTGTCAGTGGGGGGTGCCACGATTGCCGTACTGCTGCTGTGGCCGCGATGGAAGCGCGGGGCTCGCCTGGTGCCCGCGCCGCTGGTCGCGGTCGGCCTCGCGGCGGCAGTGACCGGGGTGTTCGGCCTGGAGGTGCGGCGGGTCGAAGTGCGCGGGCTGCTGGATGCCGTACGGCTGCCGGAGGCCGCGGATGTCGGCCGGCTGACGGAAGTGGGCGTGCTGGGGACGGTCGTCGCGTTCGCGTTGATCGCGTCGGCGGAGTCCCTGTTCAGCGCGGCGGCGGTGGACCGGCTGCATGACGGGCGGCGTACGGACTACGACCGTGAGCTGATCGCGCAGGGCGCGGGCAACGCGGTGTGCGGGGTGCTCGGGGCGTTGCCGATGACGGCGGTGATCGTGCGGAGCGCGGCGAATGTTCAGGCGGGTGCCGAGACCAAGGCCTCCCGGGTGCTGCACGGGGTGTGGCTGCTGGTGTTCACGGTCGTGGTGCCCGGGGTGCTCGGGGTGATTCCGGTGGCGGCGCTGGCCGCGCTGCTGGTGCACGCCGGGTGCAAGCTCGTGCCGGTGCGGGAGGTGCGGGTGTTGTGGCGCGGGCATCGCGGGGAGGTGGTCGTGCTGGTGGTGACGGCGGTGGCGATCGTCGTGGGGAACCTGTTCGAGGGGGTGTTGGTGGGGTTGGCGCTGGCGGTGGCGAAGACCGCGTGGGATGCCAGCCATGTGCATGTGGAGACCGAGGACCGGGGCGAGGCGGGACTCGTCGTCCGGGTGCTGGGGCATGCGACGTTCCTGCGGCTGCCCAAGCTGCTGGACGCGTTGGAGGCGTTGCCGCGCGACCGGGAGGTGCGGCTGGAGCTGGGCGGACTGCGGCACTTGGACCACGCGTGCGCGGCGGCCCTGGAGGGGTGGGCCGCCGGGCGGGGTCAGTCGTTGACGGGCGGCTTGGTGGCGACGAGCAGTTCGATGTCGTAGGTCTCCTCGACGATTCCGTCCGGGAAGACCGCCAGCAGGTGGCGGCGCTCCTCGGTGAGGAAGACCGCGGCGCGTTCCGCACCGGCGACCAGGAACATCGAGTGGCTGCCGATGTTGGCGAGATGGGTGTCGACGGGCACGCGGCGGCTCCAGCGGACCAGGCGCCCGGTGAAGTCCAGGCTGGGCGTGGGGTAGGCGAGGGCGGCTCGGGAGCCGCTGCCGTTCGCCTCCACGGTCGGCACGGCGCCGACGTCGCGGAAGTTCGCTTCGATGCGCTCGCCCTGGGCGGCGATCCAGGGCACGTCGAGCGGGGAGATGTTCCACCACAGCGCCAGCGCCCCGCCCGGCCGGAGCACGCGCAGGGCCTCCGGGGTCGCGAGGCGCGGGTCCGTCCAGTGCCAGGCCTGGGCGTAGGTGAGGAAGTCGACGGAGGCGTCGGCCAGCGGAAGGCTGTTGCCGTCGCCCCGCACGATGGGGATGCCGGGGTTGCTGCGACGGAACTGGGCGGCCATGCCCGCGCCGGGCTCGACGGCGAGTACGTCCGCGCCGCGGGCGTGCAGCAGTGCGGTGGCGATCCCGGTGCCGGCGCCGACGTCCGCGACGCGGGCGCCGGTGAGGGGCCGGCCCGCGAGGTCCTCGACGGCGTCGAAGAGGGCGGGCGGGTAGGACGGGCGGTTCGCCGCGTACTGGGCTGCGGCGGCGTTGAAGGACTGGGCACGGGCGCTGTGCGAGGAGGCCGTCGTCATACCGCCATGGTGGCGGAGGTGGATGCAGAGTGCAGTGAGTTTTTGGTGAGAGGAGGTGCGCCGGCCCCGGGTGCTCAGGAGCGGCGGCGCTTCTTCGACGGGTTGCCGGAGCGGCGGGTGCTGCGCTTCTCGTACTGCTTGAGGGCCGCCTCGTACTCCTCGCGGTGGAGCTTCTCGCCGGGGGCCTCGGTGAGGGAGCGGAAGAAGTAGGCGAGGAGGGAGCCGACGAAGCCGATGGCGAGCAGTCCGCGGAGGGAGGCCTGGCGGTCGGGGTCGGGGCGCTTGGTGAAGCCGTCCCAGGTGTGCCGGAAGGCGAGGGCGCTGCAGATCGCGAACATCACGACCATGAGGAGGGTGACGAAGCTGCCGATGTCGGCGATCGCGAGGCCTTCGTAGGCGAACCGGAGGACCAGGCAGGAGGCGACGGCCGCGGCGAGGGAGCCTGCGGCGGCGCCGATACGGCGGGCCGTGTAGCCGTTGGTGTGGTCGACCCAGGTCGTGCCGAAGAACCGGATGGGTTCCGGCCGGGGACCGGGGGCGGAGCCCGCGGGGGTTTCCTGGGTGCCGTTGTCGTCGCTCACGCGTCGATTATGGCTCCGGGGCGGGCGCCGGCTCCGCGGGGGCTCAGCAGCATCTGGTCACATAGCCGTCGCGGCCTGTCTGCCGAGCGGGGCTTGATGCTCGCAGCCTCTGCTGGTGGTCGGAGTGCGCAGCGCGGACATGTTCGACGTGCCGTACGGACCCGTCACCGTCGTCCCCGGCGTCTGGCAGAGGATCTCGACCTGGGCGCCCTCGGGGAGGACTCTGACGATGGGGTAGCTGGTGCCGGGGCCGCTGCGGACGTTCAGTCGGTTGCAGGAGAGCCGGGTTCGGAATGTGCCGTCGCGGAGGCGGGCCGGGCCGCCTCCGCGATGTCACGTGCGCGTCCGGGGTGAACTCAGCCGCAGCGGTCCGCGACGTAGCCGTCGCTGCCGGTCTGGACGTAGGCGTCCGAGACGTACTGGCCGTTGCTGACGTTGTCCCAGATGTTCGACGTGCCGTACGGACCCGAAACGTTCGTCCCCGGCGTCTGGCAGTAGATCGGCACCTTGGAACCCTCGGGCAGAACCCGCACGACGCTGTAGTTGGTGCCGGGGCCGTTGCGGACGTTGAGACGGACGCCCGGCGCGATCGAGTAGTAGCGGACCGACGCCGTCGTCGCCGACAGGGCCTCGATCTCCTCGGCTCCCGTGGCCTCTTCCACACGGTCGACAGACATGAAAAAACCTCCCCCGTTGATCCCCATGCATGCCATGGGGCCCCGTTGATTCCCCCGAATCACGCCACCAAACACCTGTGCGCAACTCGCGCACGGAGACTAGCAAGCCGCCTCTGTCTCGTACGAGTAATCGACTAGGCTCCGTGCGTCGCGCGCGCGGACGAACAGCACGGGGGTGGTCCCATGGCGCCACAGCGCAATACCGGAGCGGGCGCGGAAGCGGAACTTCCCGAGTACGCCGGTCATTACCGCCTGGAGTCCCGCCTCGGGTCCGGTGGGATGGGGGTCGTGCATCTCGCCCGGAGCACCTCGGGGATGAAGCTCGCGGTGAAGATCGTGCACGCCGAGTTCGCACGGGATCCCGAGTTCAGGGGACGGTTCCGGCAGGAGGTGGCCGCCGCGCGGAGGGTGAGCGGGGCGTTCACGGCGTCCGTCGTCGATGCCGATCCGGAGGCCGAGCGGCCCTGGATGGCCACCCTGTTCATCCCTGGCCCGACGCTGTCCGACCATGTGAAGCGGAACGGCCCCATGGACACGGCCCAGTTGCGCCGTCTGATGGCCGGGCTGGCGGAGGCGCTGCGGGACATCCACCGTGTCGGCGTGGTGCACCGTGATCTCAAGCCGAGCAATGTGCTGCTCGCCGACGACGGTCCGAAGGTCATCGACTTCGGCATTTCTCGGCCAAAGGACAGTGAACTGCGCACGGAGACCGGGAAGTTGATCGGCACTCCGCCCTTCATGGCGCCCGAGCAGTTCCGGCGGCCCCGCGCGGTGGGGCCCGCTGCCGACGTCTTCGCGCTCGGATCCGTGCTGGTGCACGCGGCGACCGGACGCGGCCCGTTCGACTCCGACAGCCCGTATGTCGTCGCCTACCAGGTCGTACATGACGAGCCGGACCTGACCGGCGTACCGGAGAGCCTCGCACCGCTGGTGCTGCGCTGCCTCGCCAAGGAGCCCGAGGACCGGCCCACTCCCGACGAGTTGATGCGTGCGCTGCGATCGGTCGCGGCCTCGTACGACACGCAGGCCTTCATACCGGCGCAACGGGCCGCGGACGTACCGAAATCCGAACCCGCACCACCGCAACGCCGGCTCCGGAGACGCCCTGGCCGGAAGGCGGTCATCGCCGCCGCGAGCGTCCTCGGCGTGGCCGGCGTCCTTGCCTCGGTCCTGTTGCTCGGCGGAGGCGGAGGTGGCACGACGTCGGAGGGCGGCGGCTCACCCACGACCTCGGCCTCCCGGTTCACCGGCTGGGAGGCGAACCGGGTCCCCGACGGCGTCGGTGCCGCTCAGTGCTCGTACGGGGGACGGCAGTTGATCTGCGCACGCCCTGGCGCGGTCTTCGGCCTCGACCCGTCCGACGGCAGTGTGCTGTGGCGCCACCCGGTGGCCACGTCGAGCGCGAGCAGGCCGCCGGTCCTCGCAGGCGGGCTCGTGCAGCCGATGGCGGACGGGACCCGGCGCCTGGAAGCGCTGGACCCGGCGTCGGGCAAGGTCCGATGGCAGCGCAAGGTGCCCGCGCACAACGCGATGCAGGCCGCCGGGGGCACGATCCTCCTCACCGGCCTCGACGGGACCGTCCACGCCGTGGACGCTGCGACGGGCGACCCGAGATGGAGCCACCGGATCCCGGGGCACCCCCTGCCGTCCTTCGCGTCGTTCGCCGGAGATCCGCTGGTGTACGCGACGAACCCCTCCGTCGACGCGTCGAAGACCCGGGTCACCGCCGTGGACCCGGCCACCGGCGCGGTGCGCTGGGACGTGCGGCTCGAGGGGTGGCTGACGCTGGTCGGTGATCACGACGGCTCCCTTTTCTTCCTCGCCGCCGACAAGGACTACGGCGACACGGACGCTGTCGTCCGCTACACACCGTCCACCAAGTCGACGCGCCGGGTGCCACTCCCGGTGGGGCGTGCCGACGCCCAGGCGGCCGTACGCGGAAACGTCGTCTACCTCCTCGGCTCGGGCGGCTCGCTCGAGGCCGTCGACATGACGGCGGGCAAGCGGCTGTGGCATCTCGAGACGGCCGTGAGTAGGGGCTCTGTTCCCGTCTCCGACGGGACGCGCGTGTTCTTCGTCGCCGCCGACGGCCGGCTGCTGGCCGTGGACGCGTACGAGGGGGACCTCGTCGGGCAGACCCCGGTGCGCATGAACGCGGCCTCGGGCCGGGTCGCCGGTGCTGTACCCAGCCCCTCGCTCGCCCAGGGCCACCTCTACGCCACCGCCCCCGACGGCACCGTCTTCGCGGTCGACGCGCGCGACCCGTCCGCCTGGTAGCAGCGGAAAGGGCCGCCCCCGAGAGGAGGCGGCCCCGTGGGTCAAAAGGTTCAGCCCAGCTTCGACACGTCCCGCACCGCGCCCTTGTCCGCGCTCGTCGCCATCGCCGCGTAGGCCTTCAGCGCCGCGGAGACCTTGCGCTCGCGGTTCTTCGGGACGTACGCCCCGCCCAGCGCCTGCTCGCGGCGGGCCAGTTCGGCGTCGTCGACCAGGAGGTCGATCGTGCGGCCCGGGATGTCGATGCGGATGCGGTCGCCGTCCTCGACGAGGGCGATCGTGCCGCCCGCGGCGGCCTCCGGGGAGGCGTGGCCGATGGACAGACCCGAGGTGCCGCCGGAGAAGCGGCCGTCGGTGACGAGCGCGCAGGCCTTGCCGAGGCCGCGGCCCTTCAGGTACGAGGTCGGGTAGAGCATCTCCTGCATGCCCGGGCCGCCCTTGGGGCCCTCGTAGCGGATGACCACCACGTCGCCCTCCTTGATCTCCTTCAGGAGGATCTTCTGGACGGCCTCCTCCTGGGACTCGCAGACGACCGCGGGGCCTTCGAAGGTCCAGATGGACTCGTCGACGCCGGCCGTCTTCACGACGCAGCCGTCGACCGCCAGGTTGCCCTTGAGGACCGCCAGGCCGCCGTCCTTGGAGTACGCGTGCTCGGCGGACCGGATGCAGCCGCCCTCCGCGTCCTCGTCCAGGGCCTCCCAGCGCTCCGACTGGGAGAAGGCCTCGGCGGAGCGGACGCAGCCGGGGGCCGCGTGCCACAGTTCCACCGCGTCGGCCGACGGGGAGCCGCCGCGGACGTCCCACGTCTTCAGCCAGTCCGCGAGCGACGGGCTGTGGACCGAGTGGACGTCCTCGTTGAGCAGGCCCGCGCGGTGCAGCTCGCCGAGCAGCGCCGGGATGCCGCCCGCGCGGTGCACGTCCTCCATGTAGTACGTGCGGTTCTTCGCGACGTTGGGGGCGACCTTCGCGAGGCAGGGGACCCGGCGGGAGACCGCGTCGATCTCGTTCAGGCCGAAGGGGACCTCCGCCTCCTGGGCGGCGGCCAGCAGGTGCAGGATCGTGTTGGTCGAGCCGCCCATGGCGATGTCGAGCGCCATCGCGTTCTCGAAGGCCGCGAAGGAGGCGATCGAGCGCGGCAGGACCGTCTCGTCGTCCTGCTCGTAGTAGCGCCGGGTGATGTCCATGACCGTGCGGGCCGCGTCCTCGTACAGGCGGCGGCGGGCCGTGTGGGTGGCCAGGACCGAGCCGTTGCCGGGGAGGGAGAGGCCGATGGCCTCGGTCAGGCAGTTCATCGAGTTGGCGGTGAACATGCCGGAACAGGAGCCGCAGGTCGGACAGGCGTTCTCCTCGATACGGAGGATGTCCTCGTCCGAGATCTTGTCGTTCACGGCGTCGGAGATCGCGTCGACCAGGTCGAGCGTGCGGACCGTGCCGTCCACCAGGGTGGCGCGGCCGGACTCCATCGGGCCGCCGGAGACGAAGACCGTCGGGATGTTCAGCCGCAGGGCCGCGTTGAGCATGCCCGGCGTGATCTTGTCGCAGTTGGAGATGCAGATCAGGGCGTCGGCGCAGTGGGCCTCGACCATGTACTCGACCGAGTCCGCGATCAGGTCGCGGGAGGGGAGGGAGTACAGCATGCCGCCGTGGCCCATCGCGATGCCGTCGTCGACCGCGATGGTGTTGAACTCGCGCGGGATGCCGCCCGCCTCGCGGATCGCCTCGGAGACGATCCGGCCGACCGGCTGGAGGTGGGTGTGGCCCGGCACGAACTCGGTGAAGGAGTTCGCGACGGCGATGATCGGCTTGCGGCCGATGTCCGCACCGGGTACACCGGAGGCGCGCATAAGGGCGCGTGCGCCCGCCATGTTGCGGCCGTGGGTGACTGTGCGGGACCTCAGCTCGGGCATCGTCGCTCGCTCCTTCAGACAGTTGTGGCTGCTATCGAGCGTACGCCGGTCATCCAGGGGGCGGGACGAGGTGTCCGGAATGCGGGACGCACATCTCGCGCTCAGGGCCCGGTCAGGTGTCCCTGCACCACCGGCGCCACCCGCGCGATGATCTGCTCGACGTCCGCCGACGCCAGCGGCTCCACCTTGATCACGTACCGCAGCATCGCGATCCCGACCAGCTGTGCGGCCGCCAGCTCGGCGCGCAGCTCCGCGTCCGGGGCGTCGAGCTCGCCGGCGATGCGGCGCAGCAGCTGGGTGGAGACGAGGCGGCGGAAGACGGTGGCCGCGGCCTCGTTGTTCACCGCCGAGCGGACGATCGCGAGCAGCGGCGTGCGGGTCACCGGGTTCTCCCAGAGCCCGAAGATGACGTGGGTCATCCGCTCGCCGATGTCCTCCACCGGCCCTTCGAGCGCCGTGTCCTGCTCGGTCAGCGCCGGCGCGAAGGCCACCTCCACGGCCGCCTCGAAGACCTGCTCCTTGGTGCCGAAGTAGTGGTGGACCAGGGCCGAGTCGACCCCGGCGGCCTTCGCGATGCCGCGCACCGACGTCTTCTCGTACCCCCGCTCGGAGAACTCCTCGCGGGCGGCGGCCAGGATGCGGTCGCGGGTGTCGGCCGATTCCGTACGAGGAGGCCGGCCCCGCTTGCGTGCGGTGACGCCGTCGGTCACGGCAGCCTCTGGGCCTTCACGGCCGACGCCAGATGGAGGCGGGTGAACGCCAGTGCCTCCGCGAGGTCGGCCTCACGTTCGGCGCTGGACATCGCCCGCCGGGTGTTGACCTCGATGACGACATGACCGTCGAAGCCGCTGAGGGCGAGACGTTCCAGCAGCTCGGCGCAGGGCTGGTTGCCGCGGCCGGGGACGAGGTGCTCGTCCTTCGCGGAGCCGCGCCCGTCGGCGAGGTGGACATGGCCGAGGCGGTCGCCCATGCGGTCGACCATCTCCATCGCGTCGATGCGGGCCGTCGCGGAATGGCTGAGGTCGATCGTGAAGTGCCGGTAGTCCTCTTTGGTGACGTCCCAGTCGGGGGCGTACGCGAGCATCTCGCGGTCGCGGTAACGCCACGGGTACATGTTCTCGACGGCGAACCGCACGTCCGTCTCGCTCGCCATCCGCCAGATCCCCTCGACGAAGTCGCGGGCGTACTGCCGTTGCCAGCGGAAGGGAGGGTGGACGACGACGGTGCTCGCGCCGAGCTTCTCGGCGGCGGCCTGGGCGCGCTGGAGCTTGACCCAGGGGTCCGTCGACCACACGCGCTGCGTGATGAGCAGGCAGGGGGCGTGCACGGCGAGGATCGGGATCTGGTGGTAGTCGCTCAGTCTGCGCAGGGCTTCCATGTCCTGGCTGACGGGGTCGGTCCACACCATGACCTCGACGCCGTCGTAGCCGAGGCGTGCGGCGATCTCGAAGGCCGTCGCCGTCGACTCCGGGTACACGGAGGCCGTGGAGAGCGCCACCTTCGCGTCCGGGATCCGTACGACTGGTTCTGCCACGTGGGTCAGCCTAAAGGGTTCGGTCGGGTGGATGCGGGGTGCCTATTCGCCGTTGTGGGGTACGCCACGGGCGGGCGTCACACCGAGCCCATGTGATCAAGTCGCCGCAGGATCACGCCTTCCCGCAGCGCCCAGGGGCAGACCTCCAGGCTCTCCACCCCGAACAGGTCCATCGCGCCCTCCGCCACCAGCGCCCCCGCGAGCAGCTGGCCGGCCCGGCCCTCCGAGACTCCCGGGAGTTCGGAGCGCTGCGCCACCGTCATCCCCGCCAGCTGCGGCACCCACGCCTCCAGGGACTCCCGCTTCAGCTCGCGCTGGACGTAGAGGCCCTCGGCGGAGCGGGCGGCGCCGGCCAGCCGGGCCAGCTGCTTGAAGGTCTTGGAGGTGGCCACGACATGGTCGGGGGCGCCGAAGCGGCTGAACTCGCCGACCGTGCGGGCGATCTGGGCGCGGACATGACGTCGTAGGGCCCTTATCGCCTCCGGGTCCGGCGGGTCGCCCGGCAGCCAGCCCGCGGTGAGGCGGCCCGCGCCGAGCGGCAGCGAGACCGCCGCGTCGGGCTCCTCGTCGATGCCGTACGCGATCTCCAGGCTGCCGCCGCCGATGTCGAGGACGAGCAGCTTCCCGGCCGACCAGCCGAACCAGCGGCGGACCGCGAGGAAGGTGAGGCGGGCCTCTTCGGCGCCGGTGAGGACCTGGAGCTCGACGCCGGTCTCGGCGTGCACGCGCGCGAGGACGTCGTCGGCGTTGCTGGCCTCGCGCACGGCGGAGGTGGCGAACGGCAGGAGGTCCTCGACGCCCTTGTCCTCAGCGGCCTGGAGGGCTTCCTTGACGACCGCGATGAGTTTGTCGACCCCTTCGGGGCTGACGGCCCCGGCCTCGTCGAGGAGTTGGGCGAGGCGCAGCTCCACCTTGTGCGAGTGCGCGGGCAGCGGGCGCGCTCCAGGGTGTGCATCCACCACCAGGAGATGCACCGTGTTCGATCCCACGTCGAGGACACCGAGTCTCATGTACGGAACGCTACTGCCAGCCGAGCCGTGCGCCGTCCCCGGAGCCGTCCTGGGCGACTTACCCTGGACGCGTGCCAAAGACCAAAAAGGCGAAGAATGAGCAGGCCGCCACTGCCTCCAGCGCTTCTTCGCAGGCGAAGTCGCAGGTGAAGTCGTCGGAGAAGTCACCGGCGAAGTCGTCGGCAGCGTCGGCGGACTCCCAGAAGTCACAGCTGATGACCGAGGTGAAGTCGCCGAAGATGTCGAAGAAGGCCCGGGCAGCGGACGAGAAGGGGCTCGACTTCGCGCGCGCGTGGGTGGAGTTCCCGGATCCGGCGGACGACGAGCAGGTCTTCCGGTGCGATCTGACATGGCTGACCTCTCGCTGGAACTGCATCTTCGGCAGCGGCTGCCAGGGCATCCAGGCGGGCCGCGCGGACGACGGGTGCTGCACGCTGGGCGCCCACTTCTCCGACGAGGACGACGAGAAGCGGGTGGCCGGGCATGTGGCCAGGCTCACTCCGGAGATCTGGCAGTTCCACGACGAGGGCCGGGAGCACGGCTGGGTCTCGGAGGACGAGGACGGCGACCGGCAGACCCGCCCCTACCAGGGCTCCTGCATCTTCCAGAACCGTCCCGGCTTCGCCGGTGGCGCGGGCTGCTCGCTGCACATCCTGGCCATAAAGGAGGGCCGCGAGCCGCTGGAGACCAAGCCGGACGTCTGCTGGCAGCTTCCGGTGCGGCGGACGTACGAGTGGATCGACCGGCCCGACGACACCCGGGTGCTTCAGGTGTCGATCGGTGAGTACGACCGGCGCGGCTGGGGTCCGGGCGGCCATGACCTGCACTGGTGGTGCACGTCGGCCACCTCGGCGCACGGCGCGGGCGACCCGGTGTACGTGTCCTACGGGCCGGAGCTGACCGAGCTGATGGGCAAGGCCGGCTACGACCGTCTGGTCGAGCTGTGCGAGGAGCGGCTGGCCTCGCAGCTGCCCCTGCTGGCACCGCATCCTGCGGATCCTGCGGGCTGACCGGCCCATCGGCGACCGGTCGTCGGTCGGACCGTCCATCGGCGGTTGATCCACGACCGGGGCCTTCGACGGCTGGCCCACGGCCAGGTCCACGGGCGGCAGGCCTACAACCGGGCCCACGGACGGCTGGCCCACAACCGGGTCCTTCGACGGCTGGCCAACGGCCGGGCCCACAGGCGGCGGGCCTACAACCGGGCCCACGGGCGGCTGATCCACAACCGGGGCCACCGGCAACTCACCCGCGACCGGATCCATCGGCAACTCGCCCACGACCGGATCCATCGACGGCCGGTCTACGACGTCGACGGGCTCGGGTCGCCGCTGTCGCTGGGCGGCGGCGAGCTTCCCGGGTCCGACGGGGTCGGGTCGGTCGGGCTCGGGTCGGGCGACGAGGGTGGTGGGTCGCTCGGCGTCGGGTCCGTAGGGGCTGAGGTGGTGGGTGTCGGGTCGGGGTCGTGGGACGAGGGTGGCGGGTCCGCCGGGGTGCTGGGGTCGGTCGGGGTGGGCGCGGTGCCGTAGCCCTCGATGGAGACGACGGCGCCGGCCGGTGACACGGCCACCCGCGCGCTCCAGTAGCCGGACGGCTCTCGCAGATGGTCCACGTACACCTTGATCGTCAACGATTCGCCGGGGGCGAGGGTTCCCGCGGACTGGCTGAGGTAGAGCCAGGAGGCGCCGGTGGTCGCGGACCAGCGGACCGGGGTCTCGCCGGTCGCGGTGAGGGTGATCAGCGTGGTGTCGCCGCTGTTGCCGGCCGCCACCTCCAGCTGGCCGGCGCCCTTCTTGCCGGCGCCCGCGACGCTGATGACCTCCACGGACACATCGGGTTTGTTGCCCTTGGCGAAGCGGTCGCCGGGCTGGGTGCTGGCGTTGCCCGCGTTCTCGTAGCCGTCCCCGACCGCCTCGCCGTCCAGGCCGTCCGGGCCGCGCGCCTCGCTGGCGGAGGCCGAGCGGCCCTCGCCGCCCTCGGCGGTGGGGGTGCCTCGGTAGGCGGCCCAGAGCGCCAGGACCGGGGCCGCGACGACGGTGGCGACGACGGTCGTGGTGACGGCACGCGCGCGGAGGCGGTCGCGACGGGCCGCGCGGTCCTTGGGGTCCATCGGGAAGCCGCGCCGGTCGAAGCGCGGCGCGGACGCACCCCGCGCGCGCGGGAAGTGCGCCATGGCGACGTGCAGGGTCGCGCGAGGCGCCTCCAGGACGGGCAGCTCCGAGGGGGTGACGCTGGCGCCGGGCCAGCGGCCGTTGATCGCGCGCTCGGCGGTACGGCGGCAGCGCGGGCAGTCGTCGACATGCCGGACCAGCTCGCGGCGCACGGCCGTGCTGAGCACCAGCTGGTGGTCGCCGGTGAGGCGGGCGACGCCCGGGCAGGTGCCGGTCTCCACGACGGCGAGGGCCGCGCGGGTGCGCTCGACCTCGCAGGCGGCTGCCGCGAGCAGTTCACGGGCGGCGGCCGGGTCCATGCCGAGGACGGCGGCGACCTCGTGGGCGGCGAGGTGGTGGCGGACGGCGAGTTCGAGGGCCTCGCGCTGTTCCGGGGTGGTGCCGGCGGCCTCCGGCCAGGCGAGCAGGGCGAGTTCACGCCGGCGCTCCTCCTGGGCCTCCTCGGAGACGGGCGGGGCGGCCTTGCGGTCGGCGGTGTTCCGGTCGCCGGCGTGGCGGCCCGCCGCATGGGTGGCCTGACGTTTCTGCTTGGCCTCGGCCAGCTTGCGCAGACAGGCCCAGCGGGCGAGCGCGTAGAGCCAGGCCCGGCGGTCGCCCGCCGCGTCCGGGCCGCGGCGCTTCTCGGCGAGCGCGAGGACGTCACCGAGGGCGGCGGTGGCCGCGTCGTGGTCGCACAGCACCGAAAGGCAGTAGGTGAACAGGCCGTCCAGGTACGGCTCGTAGCGCGCGGGTGGCCGCTGCGCCAGTGTGCGCGCGGCACCGCGATCGCGCGCCTCCCGTTGCGCCCGATGTGCGCCGGTGGTGCGGGTCGAGGTCTCCGGACTGCTGCTCATCACCCGTGGACCGTAGGACGCAGGCGATCGCCCCTTCTTCCACCTTGAGCACTTTTACTCCGTACGGGTGAAACGATCCCTCATAAGGGGACAGGAACGCCTTGTTCCGTGGCTTGTTCCTGACAGCGGTGGCCGGTTACCGACGGCTCGCACCGCCAGACGGCCGGTGCAACGCACTGAGTGTGATGCACGCCATCTTCTGAGTAGTCGTACTCATGTCCGGTCTCTTGCGGGCTCACAGACTTCCGGCATGAGACGAATTTCCCTGCTCCCGATCGCGGCACTGACGGCACTTTGCGGGCTCGCGCTCGCGGGCTGCGGCACCGAACGGGCGGCGGACGCGTCCGCGCGGACCGAGGTCGACCGCGGCCGGACCGCTGCCACCGCTTCCGCCACGCCCGGGTCCGACCCGGCCGACGACGAGTCCGGCGACTCCGAGTTCATCGCGTTCATGATGCTCCTCAACACGGTCGCCGAACCGTGCCTGCCGGAGCTTCCGACCGCGGTGCCCCCGGAGGAGCCGGAAGCCATGGAAGAGATTCCCACGGATGCGCCCCGCCCCGACGAACTGCCCCTCCCCGACGAGCCGCCGCCCACGAGCGCGCCGCGAGACCCCGAGGAGGCCTTCCAGGAGATCGATCTGAGCTCCGTCGAGAAGTGCGACGCCGAGCAGCACGTCCGCCGCATCACGAAGGCCCTCGCCGCCGGCAGCGCCGACCCGGCACCGCAGGACGTCGGTGCCGTCCTGCGCGGGCTCGGCTACATCGACGAGCGCATCGACGGCCCGCAACGCGCGCGTGGCGGCGTCGAGTTCACCCTCGACCTGCGCATGATGGGCGGCTCGCTGTGCCTCTCCGGCACCACGACCGGCACGAAGACCACGATCGAGCCGTACGGCGCCGACGTGGAGGTCGCCTGCACGGAGGTGCGGAGGTGAGGCGCGGAATCTGAGCCGCGGCGGACGTTGTCAGTGCGGGCGGCTACGGTTTCGTCCATGGCTGCCCGTACGAAGACCGCCAAGGACCGCCCCGCCTTCCGCTGCACCGAGTGCGGCTGGCAGACGGCGAAGTGGCTCGGCCGCTGCCCCGAATGCCAGGCATGGGGGACGGTCGAGGAGTACGGCGCGCCCGCGGTGCGCACGACAGCCCCCGGCCGCGTCACCACCTCCGCCCTGCCCATCGGCCAGGTGGACGGCCGTCAGGCCACCGCCCGCTCCACCGGCGTGCCCGAGCTGGACCGCGTCCTGGGCGGCGGCCTCGTCCCCGGCGCGGTCGTGCTGCTGGCGGGCGAGCCCGGCGTGGGCAAGTCCACGCTCCTGCTCGACGTGGCGGCCAAGTCGGCGAGCGACGAGCACCGCACGCTGTACGTCACGGGCGAGGAGTCGGCGAGCCAGGTCCGGCTGCGCGCCGACCGCATCAAGGCCATCGACGACCATCTGTACCTCGCCGCGGAGACCGATCTGGCCGCCGTCCTCGGGCACTTGGACGCGGTGAAGCCCTCCCTCCTCATCCTCGACTCGGTGCAGACGGTGGCCTCCCCGGAGATCGACGGCGCCCCCGGCGGCATGGCCCAGGTGCGCGAGGTCGCGGGCGCGCTCATCCGGGCCTCCAAGGAACGCGGCATGTCCACGCTCCTGGTGGGCCATGTCACCAAGGACGGCGCGATCGCGGGCCCGCGCCTGCTGGAGCACCTCGTGGACGTGGTGCTCTCCTTCGAGGGCGACCGGCACGCGCGCCTCCGTCTCGTCCGGGGCGTCAAGAACCGCTACGGCGCGACGGACGAGGTCGGCTGCTTCGAACTGCACGACGAGGGCATTACGGGCCTTGCGGACCCGAGCGGACTTTTCCTGACCCGACGTGACGAACCGGTCCCCGGCACCTGTCTGACGGTCACCCTGGAGGGCCGCCGCCCGCTGGTGGCCGAGGTCCAGGCCCTGACGGTCGACTCCCAGATCCCCTCCCCCAGGCGCACCACGTCCGGTCTGGAGACCTCCCGCGTCTCGATGATGCTGGCCGTCTTGGAGCAGCGGGGCCGGATCAGCGCCCTCGGCAAGCGGGACATCTACTCCGCGACGGTCGGCGGAGTGAAGCTCTCGGAGCCCGCCGCGGACCTGGCCATCGCTCTCGCGCTGGCCTCCGCGGCGAGCGACACCCCGCTGCCCAAGAACCTCGTCGCGATCGGCGAAGTAGGCCTCGCGGGCGAGGTCAGACGGGTCACGGGCGTCCAGCGCCGGCTGTCCGAGGCCCACCGTCTGGGCTTCACCCACGCCCTCGTGCCGGGCGACCCCGGCAAGATCCCTCCCGGTATGAAGGTCCTGGAAGTCGCCGACATAGGAGACGCCCTGAGGGTCCTTCCGCGCTCGCGTCGGCGAGAGGCCCCACGGGACGCGGAGGAGCGCCGGTAGACTTTGCCCTGGTCTCGCCCGTCCGTACGAACCGCATGTACGAAAGGGGAGCGCCAGAAGAACCTGCGACCGGAGGAGTGCAGTGGCAGCCAACGACCGGGCAGCAGCTCCCGGAAAGTCCGGCGGGAGCTCCGGTGCCGATGGCCTGATGCGCGCCTCATTGAGCGCCGTGGCACCCGGCACGGCGCTGCGCGACGGCCTGGAGCGGATTCTCCGCGGCAACACGGGCGGGCTCATCGTGCTCGGCTTCGACAAGACGGTGGAGCCGATGTGCACGGGCGGTTTCGTCCTGGACGTCGAGTTCACGGCCACGCGCCTGCGTGAGCTGTGCAAGCTCGACGGCGGCATCGTGCTGTCCTCGGACCTGTCGAAGATCCTGCGGGCCGGCGTCCAGCTGGTCCCGGACCCGACGATCCCGACGGAGGAGACCGGCACCCGTCACCGCACGGCGGACCGGGTGTCCAAGCAGGTCGGTTTCCCGGTCGTCTCGGTCTCCCAGTCGATGCGCCTGATCGCGCTCTACGTCGACGGCCAGCGCCGCGTCCTGGAGGACTCCGCGGCGATCCTGTCCCGCGCCAACCAGGCGCTGGCGACCCTGGAGCGGTACAAGCTCCGCCTGGACGAGGTCGCGGGAACGTTGTCAGCGCTGGAGATCGAGGACCTCGTCACGGTCCGGGACGTCTCCGCGGTGGCCCAGCGCCTGGAGATGGTCCGCCGCATCGCCACGGAGATCGCCGAGTACGTGGTCGAGCTCGGCACGGACGGCCGCCTCCTGGCCCTCCAGCTCGACGAGCTGATCGCGGGCGTGGAGCCGGAACGCGAACTGGTGGTCCGGGACTACGTCCCCGAGCCCACCGCCAAGCGCTCCCGCACGGTCGAAGAGGCCCTGTACGAGCTGGACGCCCTCACCCACGCCGAGCTCCTCGAACTGCCCACGGTGGCAAAGGCGCTGGGCTACACGGGTTCACCGGAGGCACTGGACTCGGCGGTGTCCCCGCGCGGCTTCCGCCTCCTGGCGAAGGTCCCGCGCCTCCCGGGCGCGATCATCGACCGCCTGGTGGAACATTTCGGCGGCCTGCAGAAGCTCCTCGCGGCGAGCGTGGACGACTTGCAGACGGTGGACGGGGTCGGCGAGGCGAGGGCGAGGAGCGTACGCGAGGGCTTGTCGAGGCTGGCGGAGAGCTCAATCTTGGAACGGTACGTCTAAGGGCCTTTAGGGGCGCGGGGCTGTATCAATTTGCGGCTCCGCCGCGTGGGCGCGACAAGCCCCCACGGAGCCGCACACGACGAACAACGCACCCTGGCTGCCCCTTAGTCGCTCTCCAACACGAACGACGTCTGCACCTTCGCGTACCCCGGAGCAGCCAACTCCACCAGATACGTCCCCGCCCCCGCCGACCCCGCAGAAGGCGTCGCACACTGCGGAGCACTCGGCTTCCGGTCCCACTTCACCGTGTACGTGATGCTGCTGCCCGCAGGCGCCCGGAACACCAGACTGCCCGCCGTCTTCGGGCAGTCGGCGGACGACCAGTACTCGTCGTCCTGCGCGGCCTGAGTGATCGTCAACACCGCGCTCTTCGGCCCGAGATCGACCTTGCAGTCACTGCCGGAGGAGTTGGTCGCGGTCACCAGCAGCGTGGGCGTCTCGCCGGGCCCGTACCCGTTGTGGAGGCTGCGCACGGTCAACTTCACCGCTCCGGCGGTGCAGTTGGGCAGTGTGGAGCCCGCCGGCACCGTGTCGTTCTGACCGACGCCGCTGCCCGCACCGCCACCGGCGGTCCCGCCTTCCGAGCCGCCGGAACCGGCGGACCCCGGGCCTCCGGACCCCGCGGTCGAGCCGGAGCCGTCACCGGCCCCGTCGTCGGAGCCCGATCCACCGCTGTCCCCGCCACCGCTCGACTCGTCGCGCCCGCCCGGGGCTTGACTGATCGCGGGCCCTGAACTCGACGGCCCGGGAGTGATGGAGGGCGCGGGATTCTTGCCGTTGGACCCGTCGGCGCCGTTCTTGCCGCCACCGCCGTCCGAGGTGACCACCCAGGCGATCAGCAGCGCCAACAGGGCCAACACAGACAGCAGTACGGCCCTCCGTCGCCAGTAGATGGAGGAGGGAAGCGGCCCGACCGGATTGCGCAGAGATCCCACGGCGCAAACTGTACGAGAGATCGGCGCCTCCGCTGGCCCTACCCGCCGCGGGGGATCACAACTTTTCCGGATCATCATTCCGGGCGCGGGTGTTCCACCCCTGTCTTTCGCCGGGCGCGGTTCCTGATGTGACCGGAGAAACGGCACTGCTGTCGATCGTCTGGTGCCGCCGTACACCCCAGGGGTGGCGGTGCCCCCGCGCCCCCTCCCCGGCATGGCAGGATCGGAAGGCCATGACTGCGCCCCTCACCAACTCCCCCGCCCTCTCCGAAGCCGACGCCCCCGCCGGAGAGCATCTGCACGCCCCCGTCATCGACTGGTTCGACGAGCACGCCCGTGATCTGCCGTGGCGGCGCCCCGACGCCGGGCCGTGGGGGGTGATGGTCAGTGAGTTCATGCTCCAGCAGACGCCGGTCAGCCGGGTCCTGCCGGTCTACGAGCAGTGGCTGGCCCGCTGGCCGCGCCCCGCGGACCTCGCTCAGGAGGCGCCCGGCGAGGCCGTGCGCGCCTGGGGCCGGCTCGGCTACCCCCGCCGCGCACTGCGGCTGCACGGCGCCGCCGTGGCGATAACGGAACGGCACGGCGGGGACGTACCCACCGACCACGCCCAGCTGCTCGCGCTGCCCGGCATCGGCGAGTACACGGCCGCGGCCGTCGCCTCCTTCGCCTACGGCCAGCGGCACGCGGTCCTCGACACCAACGTCCGGCGCGTCTTCGCGCGGGCCGTCACCGGCGTGCAGTACCCGCCGAACGCCACCACCGCCGCCGAACGCAAGCTGGCCCGCGCCCTGTTGCCCGAGGACGAGTCCACCGCCTCCCGCTGGGCCGCCGCCTCCATGGAGCTCGGCGCGCTGGTGTGCACCGCCAAGAACGAGTCCTGCCACCGCTGCCCGATCGCCGCGCAGTGCGCCTGGCGGCTCGCGGGCAAGCCGGAGCACGACGGTCCGCCGCGGCGCGGACAGACGTACGCCGGTACCGACCGCCAGGTGCGCGGCAAGCTGCTGGCCGTGCTGCGCGAGGCGCACGCGCCCGTGCCGCAGGCCGCGCTCGACCGGGTGTGGCACGAGCCGGTGCAGCGCGCGCGGGCCCTGGACGGGCTCGTCGCGGACGGACTCGTGGAGCCCCTGCCCGGTGGTTTGTATCGGCTGCCGTTGACGTAACGCCGTACAGACACCTCACCAAATCACCCCGAACCGGCGCGATTTACTGCGCCGGTTTACCCCTTTCCTACTTCCGTTACACAACCGACGGACAGCCGAGGGCTAGCCGCGCGCTGCTCCGCACAGCCCCGTGACAACCGCTCCGTAGCTTCATTGGCGTACCGCAAGGACGGCGGCACACAGGCAATGGAGAACCGGCGGCAGGCGAGTCGGAAACGGGGATGGAGGCGGTCGATCATGGCGCAGGGCGAGGTGCTCGAGTTCGAGGAGTACGTCCGCACCCGGCAGGACGCGTTGCTGCGCAGCGCCCGTCGCCTGGTCCCGGACCCCGTCGACGCACAGGACCTGCTCCAGACGGCGCTGGCGCGGACGTACGGCCGCTGGGAGACCATCGAGGACAAGCGGCTCGCGGACGCCTATCTGCGCCGGGTCATGATCAACACCCGGACCGAGTGGTGGCGGGCCCGCAAGCTGGAGGAGGTGCCGACCGAGCAGCTCCCGGACGCCTCCGTCGACGACGCCACCGAGCAGCACGCGGACCGCGCCCTGCTGATGGACATCATGAAGGTGCTCGCCCCCAAGCAGCGCTCCGTGGTCGTGCTGCGACACTGGGAGCAGATGTCCACGGAGGAGACGGCCGCCGCCCTCGGCATGTCGGCCGGTACGGTCAAGAGCACGCTGCACCGGGCCCTCGCCCGGCTCCGCGAGGAGCTGGAGAGCCGCGATCTGGACGCACGCGCGCTGGAGCGTGAGGAGCGGGAGCGTTGCACGGCGGCCTGACCGACAGGGCTCGCGGCGCCGACGGGACACTCGGCGCCGGCCTCGACCCCGGACCGGGGCGGGGCGCTTTCCAGGCGGCGATGACGGCGGTGGCCGTACTCGCCGCCCTCGCCCTTTTCGTCTCCGCCTGCGCCACCGGCGGCACCGGCACCCGTGACGAGGGTCCGGCCCATGTCGAGACCTCGGCCGGCTCGGAGAGGGCGGCGGGCGCCGCTCCCGCGGCCACGGCCTCGTACTCCGGAAATCTGACCAAGGCCGAGGCCGCCCAGCTGCTCAAGGACGACCCCTCGGTCTCGGCCGAGGTCAAGAACGACCTCCAGCCCTGCACCGGCGACGACCCGCCCGTCGACGTGACCTCCGGCGATCTGACCGGCGGTACCGCGCGCGATGTCGTGGTCAACGTGCTGACCTGCGGTGACATCATCGGCATAGGGGCGTACGTGTATCGCCTTCAGGACGGCGCGTACGAGAATGTGTTCAAGGCCGAGGAGCCCCCGGTCTACGCGCAGATCGACCGGGGTGACCTGGTGGTGGACAAGCAGGTGTACGAGAAGGGCGACGCGGTGGCGGCACCCTCCGGCGAGTACGTGTTCATCTACCACTGGACGGCGGGCCGGTTCGTCAAGCGCTGGGACCAGTACAGCGAGTACGGCAAGACGTCCGACGGCCCTGCCGAGACCACGCCGACGCCGGTGCCGACGACCTGAATTCCGGGAAACCCTGGATTTCCGTGAACCGATCGGGCCGTTCGGAACGATCACCTTTCGACAGCAAGAACACGCAAGGCCACACGAGACCCCACCGCAGGACCAAGGACAGAGAGCAGCGGGATGGCAGACCAGACTCACGTTCTGTTCGTCGAGGACGACGACGTCATCCGCGAGGCCACCCAGCTCGCCCTGGAGCGGGACGGCTTCGCGGTCACCGCCATGCCCGACGGCCTGTCGGGTCTGGAGGCGTTCCGGGCCGACCGCCCCGACATCGCCCTGCTGGACGTGATGGTCCCGGGCCTGGACGGCGTCAGCCTGTGCCGGCGCATCCGGGACGAGTCGACCGTGCCGGTGATCATGCTGTCCGCGCGCGCGGACTCGATCGACGTGGTGCTGGGCCTGGAGGCCGGCGCCGACGACTACGTGACGAAGCCGTTCGACGGCGCCGTGCTGGTCGCCCGTATCCGCGCGGTGCTGCGCCGCTTCGGACACGCGGGCGGCGGCGAGCGGGCGGACGACTCCGCGGCCGCGGCGGACGGCGGGGTGCTGACCTTCGGCGAGCTGGAGATCGACACCGAGGGCATGGAGGTGCGCCGGGCCGGCGAGCCGGTGGGGCTCACGCCGACCGAGATGCGCCTGCTCCTGGAGTTCTCCTCCGCGCCGGGTACGGTCCTCTCCCGCGACAAGCTCCTGGAGCGTGTGTGGGACTACGGCTGGGGCGGGGACACGCGCGTGGTGGACGTCCATGTGCAGCGGCTGCGGACGAAGATCGGCCAGGACCGCATCGAGACGGTCCGTGGCTTCGGCTACAAGTTGAAGGCCTGAGCGGGGCGGACATGCGGGGGACAATGCAGCGCCTGGTCCCGGCGCGACTGGAGCGCGCGGGCATCCGTACGGGAATTCGGTGGAAGCTCAGCGCGGCCATCGCGTTCGTCGGCGCGCTGGTCGCGATCGCACTGAGCCTGGTCGTGCACAACGCGGCCCGGGTCTCGATGCTGGACAACGCCCGCGACCTCGCGGCCGAGCGCATCCAGATCGCCCAGCGCAACTACGACCAGTACAAACGGCCGAACCCCTTCCCCAACGTCAAGATCAACGACTCCTCGCTGCCGAGGGAGCTGAGGGAGAAGGTCGAGCAGGGGCGCCGGGCGACGTATGTGACCGACCGGCCGGGCGGTGAGCCGGACATCTGGGCCGCCGTACCCGCGGCGAACGGCAATGTGCTGTCCCTGCACACCTCGTTCACCGACCGCAGCACCGACATCCTCAACGACCTCGACCAGGCCCTGGTGATCGGCTCCATCGCCGTCGTCCTCGGCGGCAGCGCCCTCGGCGTGCTCATAGGGGGCCGCCTGTCGAGCCGGCTGCGCAAGGCGGCGACGGCCGCGGGGCAGGTCGCGAGCGGCGAGACGGACGTTCGGGTGCGGGACGCGATCGGCGGTGTCGTACGGGACGAGACCGACGACCTGGCCAGCGCGGTGGACGCGATGACCGACGCGCTCCAGCAGCGCATCGAGGCCGAGCGACGGGTCACCGCCGACATCGCGCACGAACTGCGCACCCCGGTGACCGGTCTGCTCACGGCGGCCGAGCTGCTGCCGCCCGGCCGTCCCACGGAACTGGTCCTGGACCGGGCGAAGGCGATGCGCACGCTCGTCGAGGACGTGCTGGAGGTGGCCCGCCTCGACAGCGCGTCGGAGCGGGCGGAGCTGCAGGACATCCTGCTGGGCGAGTTCGTCAGCCGGCGGGTGGCGGCCAAGGACCCGGACATCGAGGTCCGCGTGGTGCACGAGTCGATGGTCACGACCGACCCGCGCCGCCTGGAGCGCGTCCTGTTCAACCTGCTCGCCAACGCCGCGCGGCACGGCGAGCCGCCGATCGAGGTCACCGTCGAGGGCCGGGTCATCCGCGTCCGCGACCATGGTCCCGGATTCCCCGAGGACCTCCTCGCCGAGGGCCCGAGCCGTTTCCGCACGGGCAGCGCGGACCGCGCGGGGCACGGCCACGGCCTCGGCCTGACCATCGCCGCCGGCCAGGCCCGGGTGCTGGGTGCCCGCCTCACCTTCCGCAACGTCCGCCCGGCGGGCGCGCCGGACGGGGTACGGGCAGAGGGGGCGGTGGCGGTGCTGTGGCTGCCGGAGCACGCGCCGACGAACACGGGGAGCTATCCGATGATGCCGTGAGGCGCTGGGCGGTCGATGGTGGCGCTGGGCGCCGACATCGTCGTAGGACATGAAGATCTTCGTAGGACATGAAGATCGCCGTAGGCATGAAGTACGACATGAAGAAGGCCCCCGGGGCGGACACCGACCGGGGACCTTCAGTTCATCTGCGCCTCTGCGCCTGCGCCTATGCGCCTCTGCGGATCAGACGGCCTCGACCATCGCCGTCGGAGCCGCGGCGGGCTCCGCGTCCTGCGCCTTCGGCCCCGCGCCCTTCAGCGGAACCTCCTTCACGAACACGGCCGCCACCAGCGCGACCACCGCGACGACGGACCCGAGCAGGAACGCCGAGTGGGTGCCGGAGGACACCGCGTGCTGGTACGCCTCGCGCAGCGCGTCCGGCAGCTTCGCCAGGCTCGCCGCGTCCAGCTGTGCGGACTGCTCGGTCATCTTCGCCCCGGCCGCTCCGCCGCGCTCGGCCATAACGTCCTGGACCCGGTTGTTGAACAGCGCGCCCATGATGGCGACGCCGAACGACGAGCCCAGCGTCCGGAAGAGGGTGGTCGACGACGAGGCGACGCCCATGTCCTTCATCTCGACGCTGTTCTGCGCGACCAGCATCGTGATCTGCATCAGGCAGCCCATGCCGAGACCGACGACGGCCATGAACACACCGGAGGTGAACCGGGACGTGCCGGTGTCCATGAGCGACAGCAGGTACAGGCCGACGACCATCAGCGTGCTGCCGAGGACGGGGAAGACGTAGTACCGCCCGCTGTTCGTGGTCACCCGTCCGGCCACCATCGAGGTCACCAGCATCGCGCCGAGCATCGGCAGGAGCAGCAGGCCGGAGTTGGTCGCGGAGGCGCCCTGGACGGACTGCTGGTAGAGCGGCAGGTAGAGGGTCGCGCCGAACATCACGAAGCCGGTGATGAAGCCGATGACCGACATCAGGGTGAAGTTGCGGCTGCGGAAGATGTGCAGCGGCACGACCGGCTCGGCGGCCTTGGTCTGCCAGAACACGAACCCGATCAGCGAGGTCACGCCGATGCCGATGAGCTCCATGATCCGCGCGGACGTCCAGGCGTACTCGGTGCCGCCCCAGGTGGTGACCAGCACGATCGAGGTGATGCCGACGGTCAGCAGGGCGACGCCGAGGTAGTCGATGCGCGCCTTGGACCGCTTCTTCGGCAGGTGCAGTACGGCGCTGATCGCGGTCAGCGCGACGACGCCGAGCGGCAGGTTGATGTAGAAGGACCAGCGCCAGCCCCAGTTGTCGGTGATGGTGCCGCCGACGAGCGGTCCGCCGATCATCGCCAGCGCCATGACGCCGGCCATCATGCCCTGGTACTTGCCGCGCTCCCGCGGCGGGATCAGGTCACCGATGATCGCCATGACGCCGACCATCAGACCACCGGCGCCGAGGCCCTGAACGGCCCGGAAGCCGATGAGCTGCGTCATGTCCTGTGCCATGCCGCTGAGCGCGGAGCCGATCAGGAAGATCACGATCGACGTCATGAAGGCGCCCTTGCGCCCGTACATGTCGCCGAGCTTGCCCCACACGGGCGTGGAGGCCGCGGTCGCGAGGGTGTACGCGGTCACGACCCACGAGAGATGTTCGAGTCCGCCCAGATCGCCGACGATCGTCGGCATCGCGGTGCCCACGATCATGTTGTCGAGCATCGCGAGCATCATCGTGATCATCAGGGCGAGCAGGACGACCCGCACGCTCCTGGGCTGCTTCTCGTCTTCCGGTACTGCTGGCTCGGCTGCCTGTGTGTCCGCCATGATTCCCACTCCCCCGGCACTTACTTGCCGCCCGGCTAGTTAACTACACTGAGGGAAGGTAGACCCGTAACTAGCCGGGCGTCAAGTAAGTTTGAGCTCCCAGCAAGTTTCCCCAGTCAAGGAGTGCGCGAGGATGGGCGGCACCATGGACGGCACCAGGCAGCGGCGCCGCGGGAACACCCGCCAGCGCATCCAGGACGTGGCCCTCGAACTCTTCGCCGAGCAGGGCTACGAGAAGACGTCACTGCGCGAGATCGCGGAGCGGCTGGAGGTCACGAAGGCGGCGCTGTACTACCACTTCAAGACCAAGGAAGAGATCCTGGTCAGCATCTTCGACGATCTGACCCAGCCGATCCTCGACCTGATCGAGTGGGGCAAGCAGCAGCCGCACACGCTGGAGACCAAGCAGGAGATCGTACGGCGCTACAGCGACATCCTCGCCGACGCCGCCCCCCTGTTCCGCTTCATGCAGGAGAACCAGGCGACGGTGCGGGAACTGCGCGTCGGCGAGACCTTCAAGGAGCGCATGCAGGGCCTGCGCGACATCATGATCGACCCGAGCGCGGACCTGGTCGACCAGGTCCGCTACATCAGCGCGATCTTCACCCTGCACGCCGGGATGTTCTTCCTCCAGGACCTGCCCGGCGACATCGAGCAGAAGCGCAAGGCCGTCCTGGAGGTGGCGGCGGACCTGGTGACCCAGGCCCACCGGGGTACCGCGAAGGGCTAGGACCGGACAGCCCCCTGGGCGCCCTCACGACCTCAGACGGTCACGCCCTTGGAGCGCAGGAAGGCGACCGGGTCGACGGCCGAGCCGTAGTTGGCGGTCGTACGGATCTCGAAGTGCAGGTGCGGACCGCTGGAGTTGCCGGTGTTGCCGGACAGGGCGATGCGCTGGCCGGTCTTGACGACCTGGCCGACCTTGACCTCGATGCGCGAGAGATGGGCGTACTGCGAGTAGAGCCGGTTGCCGTGCTTGATGACGATGGCGTTGCCGTACGCGGAGCCGTCACCGGCACCGTTCCCGCCGGCCTTGACGACGGTGCCGCCGTGCGCGGCGAAGACCTTGGTGCCGCTGGACACGGCGAAGTCCTGCCCGCTGTGGGTGGACTGCCACATGCTGCCGGCCTGCGCGAAGCTCGCGCTCAGCGTGTACTTCTTCACCGGGTCGACCCAGGAGACGGCCTTCTTGGCGGCGACGCCGGTCTCGGCAGCCGCCGCGACCCCGGTCCCCAGCACGGCCGAGGCCCCCAGACCGACAGCCATCACGGCGGCACGGGTGCGGAGCTTGGACATACGGGAAGAACGGGCAGCAATACGCGGGGACATCGGAACCTCATGGGGACGGGGACAGAAAAGCCACCCGACGCACAGGCATCCGCCGGATGGGGCATCCCTTGGTAACCCCGACTTCCTGAAACGCCCAAACCGCATACCTACGACGGAAGCTAGTACTTCATCGGAAAACTTCCACTTCCTTGACAGAGGTCCCACTTGGGATGAATCAACCCAAGACGACCAAACGTCACTACGAGTTCCGCTCCAAAAGTCCCTTTTGTCCACATCGGCCCTACCACTAAGCGCCTTAGTAACGGACAAATCGCCTGTGCGGCATGTCACCGGGCGTAGAGATCCACGGACGGGGAGATGTGACGGGGGCTACGTCGCGGAGCCTCTGCGAGGACGCACGGGATGCAGAAGCCCACGGGATCGCCCCCAGGAGAACCCGCATTCACATCAAGTCACGCAAGCCTCTTCCCACTTACCCCCCAGTAACCTTACGGTTCCCCTCGCGCCACCCACGCCAAGCACCATGCCCCCGTCAACGGCAGCAGCACCGGACGTGAGAGGACCCCCCACCCATGACGAACAGACGCCCCTTGGTGCGCCGCATGACCGTCACCGCCGTCTCCACGGCGGCCCTCGTCGCACTCGCCGCCCCCGCCGACGCCGCGACCGCCGAGGACGTCGACTACGCCACCTGGCAGCAGGACTGCCAGACGGTCATGAACCAGGCGCTGCCGTACCTGAAGCAGCGGATCGCCGCCGGCAAGCCCGGCGAGAAGCAGGCGATCGTCTTCGACATAGACAACACCACCCTGGAGACCGACTTCGGCTTCAGCTACCCGCAGCCGGCCAACAAGCCGGTCCTGAACGTCGCCGAGTACGCCCAGGAGCACGGCGTCTCGCTGTTCTTCGTGACGGCCCGCCCCGGCATCATCCGCTCGGTCACGGACTACAACCTCGACCACGTCGGCTACGACGTCTCCGGCCTCTACGTCCGCAACTTCCTCGACCTGTTCAAGGACGTCGCCGCCTACAAGACCGCCCAGCGCGTCGACATCGAGAACAAGGGCTACACGATCATCGCGAACATCGGCAACAGCGCCACCGACCTCTCGGGCGGCCACGCCGAGAAGACGTACAAGCTCCCCGACTACAACGGCCAGCTCTCCTGACCGACCTCGCCAACTGTCGATATCCTCACCCCCGTTGACGTGATCACGGGGGTGAGGCGATGGACCCGGCGGTCCTGGGCAGCAAGTTGGCGTCGAGTGTGATGGCGTCCTTGGTGCGGAAACTCTTCAGGCCGGACGCCCCGGGCGCGGGCCTGACCGACAAGCCCGTACGCCTGTCCTCCCTGGTCTCCTTCCGCGGCGAGAAGCGCACCCTCGGTGAGAAGGAGGTCCGCGCCCTGGCCCGCCGCATGGTCACCGCGGCGACCGGGTCCCCCGGCGAGCCCCCTTTCCCCGCCGACGAGGAACCGGCCGTCATCGACGCGCTGACCGCCCGCCTGCTGGCCCTGGGCGACCTGGACATGGACGACGTACAGGCGGTGCACCTCGGCCACGGGGAACTGGCGCGCACCCTCGCGCGTACGGCCGCCGCCCCCGACGGACTGTCCACCGACGCTGGCTACTTCCTCGACTCCGCGACGGAGTGGGCCTGCCTCCAGATCCTGGAGTTCTTCACCCGCCGGTCCACCTTTGTGGCCCGCACCCTCGTCGAGCAGACCCGCAACCAGGCCGTACTGATCACGAAGACCGACGAACTCCTGTCCCGCACCCCACGCCCCGGCACCGAGGACCGCGCCTTCGAACGCCGCTACCTCCAGCACATCGCCGACCGCCACAACCACATCACCATCTACGGCATCGACCTGCGCGACTCCCCGGACCGCTGGCCGTTGGAGGTGGCGTATCTGAGCCTGGAGGCGACGACGGTCGAGGAACGAACCCTCCCCGAGGAACGTCCCGCCGGCCCGCTGACCGTCCAACTCCCCGCCGAGGACGCCCTCCTGACCCACGACCGCGTCCTCCTGCGCGGCGACGCGGGCTCCGGCAAGACGACCCTGGTGCAGTGGCTGGCGGTGACGGCGGCGCGCGAGCTCACGGACATTCCCTTCGTCCTCCCCCTCCGCACGTTGATCCGCGCGGGCGCCCTGCCCGCACCGGCGGAGTTCCTGAAGGCCGTGAGCTGCCCCCTGACTCCCCCGCAGGGCTGGGCCGAGCGCGTCCTGGCAGCCGGCCAGGGCCTGATCCTGATCGACGGCCTGGACGAGATCCCGGCCCCCGACCGCGCCCGCACCCGCGACTGGCTCCTGGCCCTCATCCACGCCTTCCCCGGCAACCGCTGGCTCCTGACCTCCCGCCCCACCGCCGTACGTCCCGACTGGCTGGCGGCCGAAGGCTTCCACGAGCTGCTCCTCGCCCCGATGCGCCGCCCGGAGGTCGCGACCTTCGTCCACCGCTGGCACACGGCGGCAGGGGCCCCGGAGTACGAGGGCCCGCTGCTGGACTCCCTGCGCACCAAACGCGACCTCGCCCGCCTCGCCACGAACCCCCTGATGTGCGGCCTGATCTGCGCCCTGCACCGCGACCGGCGCGGCTATCTCCCCAGGGGCCGCGAGGAGTTGTACGAGGCCGCCCTCACGATGCTGCTCACCCGCCGCGATCGGGAGCGCGGCCTGGGCGAGGAGGAACTGGGCGAGAACGCGCAACTGGAAGTGCTCCAACGCCTCGCCTACGCCCTCGTGCTGAGCGCCCGCACGGAGATGGACGTCGAGACGGCCGAGGGCATCGTGGAACGCTGCCTGCCGTCGATCTCGGCGCGCGGCGACGCCGCTTCCGTACTCCGTTCCCTGCTGCTGCGCAGCGGCCTGCTCCGCCAGCCGGCTCTGGGAGTCGTGGACTTCGTCCACCGCACCTTCCAGGACTACCTGGGGGCCCGGTACGCGGTCGAGGAGGGCCACCTCGACGTTCTGCTCAGCCACGCGGACGACACCCAGTGGGAGGACGTCATCCGCCTGGCGGTGACCCACGCCCGCCCCCGCGAACGGGCCTCGCTTCTACGGCAGTTGCTGGCCCCTGAGACGCCTCGGCTGACGCTGCTGGCCCTGTCCTCCCTGGAGCACGACACGGTCGTGGACGCGGCGGTCAAAGCGGCCGTCGAGTCACAGGCGGCCGCACTGATCCCACCCCGGACGACCGCGGAGGCGAAGACCCTCGCGGAGGCGGGGCCGCTGGTCCTGGAGCTGCTGCCGGGCCCGGAGGGGCTGACGGACGAGGAGGCCCTCGGCGTCACCGTCACGGCCTCGATCCTCGGCGGGGAGGAGCCGGACGGGGCGTTGGCGGTGCTGCGGCGGTTCCGTGAGCATCCGGATCTCGATGTCCGGCGTCAGCTCGTGGGGACGTGGGACCGGTTCGATGCCGAGGAGTACGCGGTGGAGGTTCTTGACCATCTGGACCGGACGGATCTCTTCATCACATGCGCATCGGCCGAACAGCGAGCGGCGCTTGGCCGGATGGGCTCATGGCCCTATCTGTCTTTCAAAGGCGCCCACTCTGCCGAGGAGATTCTGGCCTCCCTTGCCGCGCCCGAGGAGGTGACGAGGTTGGATCTGTGGCACAACCCGCTTCTCACCGATCTGAGCGCCCTGATGCCACTCACCTCGGTCAGCACGCTGTTTGTGGGCAGCTGCCCGACCTTGGACGGCCTGGACCGACTCACCGCGGTGACCCGGCTCGGTCTCTCCGATATCGGCGACATTTCCCGGCTGCGTTCTCTGCGCGGAATCCGCATTCTCACCGTGGAGCGACTGCCGGGTACCGCTCTCACCGATGCCCTGCCTGTCGACTCGCCCCTGGAGTTCCTTTTCCTGGGCGGGGGCGCCACCGATGACACCGGCCTGCGTGGACTGCGGCACTGGGCCACCTTGCAGGCTCTCAGCCTTGGCCCGCTGACCACCGAACTGACCGTCGCCGACTGGCAGGAAGTCACGGAACTACCGGAGCTGACCAGGCTCTACCTGAACGCGAGGATCCTCCGCGACTTCCCGCACTCCATACAGGCCATGCCCGAACTCCCCGGCATCGAAGTGCTACGAGTCTCGAACATGCACGGCGCCGAAGACCTTTCGCCCCTCGTCCCCCGCCTACCGGGCCTCCGTTCCCTAACTCTCCAGAGCAGCCCGGGCGAACCCATTTCAGCCGCCCGCTACGAAGGCCTTTTCCCGGGCATCGAGATCAACCTGGACCCGGAGTAGGCAAACCGAAGGGGCCGGCACCCAAAGGCACCGGCCCCTTCAACGCATCGCCCTACGGCTTACGCGTCCTTGCTCAGATTCGGCCCAGCCCCACCGGCCGCCTGCTCGATCGGCGGAACGTCCGGCAGTGCCGACTTCTCCTCGCCGCGGAACGTGAAGGTCTGGGCGTCGCCCTCGCCCTCCGTGTCCACGACCACGATGTGACCGGGACGCAGCTCGCCGAAGAGGATCTTCTCCGAGAGCGTGTCCTCGACCTCGCGCTGGATCGTGCGACGCAGCGGCCGCGCGCCCAGGACGGGGTCGTAACCCTTCTTGGACAGCAGCTCCTTCGCGGACTGGGAGAGCTCGATGCCCATGTCCCGGTCCTTGAGGCGCTCGTCCACCTTGCCGATCATCAGGTCGACGATCGCGAGGATGTCCTCCTGAGTCAGCTGCGGGAAGACGACCACGTCGTCGACGCGGTTGAGGAACTCGGGCCGGAAGTGCTGCTTGAGCTCGTCCGAGACCTTGTTCTTCATGCGCTCGTAGTTGGACTTCGTGTCGCCCTGGGCCGCGAAGCCCAGGTTGAAGCCCTTGGAGATGTCCCGGGTGCCGAGGTTGGTCGTCATGATGATGACCGTGTTCTTGAAGTCCACGACCCGGCCCTGGGAGTCGGTCAGACGACCGTCCTCCAGGATCTGCAGCAGCGAGTTGAAGATGTCCGGGTGGGCCTTCTCGACCTCGTCGAAGAGGACCACGGAGAACGGCTTGCGCCGCACCTTCTCGGTCAGCTGGCCGCCCTCTTCGTAGCCCACGTAACCGGGGGGCGAACCGAAGAGCCGCGAGACCGTGTGCTTCTCGCTGAACTCCGACATGTCGAGGGAGATCAGCGCGTCCTCGTCACCGAAGAGGAACTCGGCGAGCGCCTTGGACAGCTCGGTCTTACCGACACCGGACGGGCCGGCGAAGATGAACGAACCACCGGGACGCTTCGGGTCCTTGAGGCCCGCACGCGTACGACGGATCGCCTTGGAGAGCGCCTTGACGGCGTCCTTCTGGCCGATGACCCGCTTGTGGAGCTCGTCCTCCATGCGCAGCAGACGCGAGGACTCCTCCTCGGTCAGCTTGAAGACCGGGATGCCGGTGGCGGTCGCGAGGACCTCGGCGATCAGCTCGCCGTCGACCTCCGCGACGACGTCCATGTCGCCGGCCTTCCACTCCTTCTCGCGCTTGGCCTTCGCCGCCAGCAGCTGCTTCTCCTTGTCGCGGAGAGAGGCCGCCTTCTCGAAGTCCTGGGAGTCGATCGCCGACTCCTTGTCGCGACGCACGCCCGCGATCTTCTCGTCGAACTCGCGGAGGTCCGGCGGCGCGGTCATCCGGCGGATGCGCATCCGGGAACCGGCCTCGTCGATCAGGTCGATCGCCTTGTCCGGCAGGAAGCGGTCCGAGATGTACCGGTCGGCCAGCGTCGCGGCCTGGACGAGGGCCTCGTCCGTGATGGACACACGGTGGTGGGCCTCGTAGCGGTCGCGCAGACCCTTGAGGATCTCGATGGTGTGCGGGAGCGAGGGCTCGGCGACCTGGATGGGCTGGAAGCGGCGCTCCAGGGCCGCGTCCTTCTCCAGGTGCTTGCGGTACTCGTCCAGCGTGGTGGCGCCGATGGTCTGGAGCTCACCGCGGGCCAGCATCGGCTTCAGGATGGAAGCCGCGTCGATGGCGCCCTCGGCGGCACCCGCACCGACCAGCGTGTGCAGCTCGTCGATGAACAGGATGATGTCGCCGCGGGTGCGGATCTCCTTGAGCACCTTCTTCAGGCGCTCCTCGAAGTCACCGCGGTAGCGGGAGCCGGCGACCAGCGCGCCGAGGTCGAGGGTGTAGAGGTGCTTGTCCTTGAGGGTCTCGGGCACCTCGCCCTTGACGATGGCCTGGGCGAGGCCCTCGACGACGGCGGTCTTGCCGACGCCGGGCTCACCGATCAGGACCGGGTTGTTCTTCGTACGGCGGGACAGCACCTGCATGACCCGCTCGATCTCCTTCTCGCGCCCGATGACCGGGTCGAGCTTGGACTCACGAGCGGCCTGGGTGAGGTTCCGGCCGAACTGGTCGAGGACCAGGGACGTCGAGGGGGTGCCCTCGGCAGGGCCGCCGGCGGTGGCGGTCTCCTTGCCCTGGTAACCGGAGAGCAGCTGGATGACCTGCTGCCGCACCCGGTTGAGATCTGCGCCCAGCTTGACCAGGACCTGGGCGGCGACGCCCTCGCCCTCGCGGATCAGGCCGAGCAGGATGTGCTCCGTGCCGATGTAGTTGTGGCCCAGCTGAAGGGCCTCGCGGAGCGACAGCTCCAGGACCTTCTTGGCACGGGGGGTGAAGGGGATGTGCCCGGACGGGGCCTGCTGGCCCTGGCCGATGATCTCCTCCACCTGCTGGCGGACCGCCTCGAGCGAAATCCCGAGGCTCTCAAGGGCCTTGGCGGCGACACCCTCACCCTCGTGGATCAGGCCCAGGAGGATGTGCTCGGTGCCGATGTAGTTGTGGTTGAGCATCCGGGCTTCTTCCTGAGCCAGGACGACAACCCGCCGCGCGCGGTCGGTGAACCTCTCGAACATCGTTAATCGCTCCTCAGAGCGGTCAGGCAGTGGGGGGAACTTCCCCTCCCTGTCCTTCCGCAGCTTAGTCCCGCAAGCGGGGACCGCTCATTCCAACTGCCGACACCGTCGATGGCCTCCTGACCCCGAACGCCGACATCTGCTCCAACCTGATGGTGCGAGACGATGTTCCCGCAGGCCAGGCAGTTACCCCTACTGCCAGTACGCCGATGGCGAACGTGAGACGGCCTGTCCTGCGTGTCGCCCCCTCCCACTAGGGATGTCTTACCCGCTGGGACTGACACTCCATGCCGAGCGCCCCGGTTCCCTCCGCTATGGGCGAACAACCTTGCGTCTCCCCGCACCCCCGGACGCCCCCACTTTCGCCACACTGCGCATTCACCGGAACACCCAGCGTAACTCGCACGCTCCTCGGACGGTTGCACTTGGCATGGTTGGCACCCTCCCCCCGGCCGCCCCTCCGCTCACGGCGGCCCCCACGGTCCCGCTCCCCCGCCGGCCGCTCGACGCGAGCGATCAGGTCCGCCGGTGGTACGAGAACGATCTGGGGTGGCCGACAGTGCCCGACGACCCGGGAAATCCGGTACGACTCTCCGTGGGCCTGCGCTTCGACGTCCTGGACGTGCCGGCCGAGGCGGGCCGGGCCGCGCTGCGCCATCTGGCGCCGGGTTCTCCGGTGGCCGTACAGGACGGACGGATGCGGCTGCTGCTGGCCGCGGGCAGCGCGGAGGAGGTGCCCGGGGTCCTGGACTGGCTGGAGTGGGGGTCCCTGCGGCTCGGCCTGAGGACGCTGGGAGAGGGCGACACGATGACCGCGCCACTGCCTCCGGAGCCGGCCTCACCCTCGCTGGAGCCGGCCTCCACCGGCCTTCGGCCGCCGTTCAGCCGGAGTGCGTCCGGCGCCCTTCAGGGGGCCGCCGTATGGCTGCGGCCCCCCGAGGTGGGGTGCGAGGTCGAGGCCTCGCTGCCGACGCTGTCGGCACTGGGGGGCGGTGGAGACGCCCCGGATCTCGTAAGAGTGCTGGACACGGTGGCCACGCAGTGCCACCGCCTGCGGCTGCGCGCGTGCGCTCAGCCACCCGCCTTTTCATAGGCGTCGCGCTCAGGCGTTGGCCTTCTCGTAAGCCTCGCGAATGGCCGCGGGAACACGACCGCGGTCGTTGACGTCGTGGCCGTTCTCCTTCGCCCACGCACGGATCAGCGCGGTGTCCTGGCTGCCGCCGCCGGAAGCGGCGCGCGCCTTTCCGCGACCGCCCGCAGCACGGCCTCCGGTACGACGACCGCCCTTCACGTAAGGCTCGAGAAGGCCACGGAGCTTGTCCGCATTGGCAGTCGTGAGATCGATCTCGTACGTCTTGCCGTCCAGCGCGAACGTCACGGTCTCGTCCGCCTCGCCGCCGTCGAGGTCGTCGACAAGAAGGACCTGAACCTTCTGTGCCACCGGATTTCCTTTCATCGATAACTTCAGGACCAGGGTCTGCGGCGTCCGCCGTTTCGCCACCCCTGTTATATGCAGTACTGCAGTACGTCGGAAAGCAAACCGCTTTTGCTGGGAAAACACAAACCCCTGGGAGAGACGGACTGGCCACCCCCGGTCCGGAAACATGCGCGTTTCGGACATAGGGAACCTGGGCATCCCGCCCCGGCCGAATACGCCTTGATCACAGATGCAGAAGCATCCGGCTGTTGCCCAAGGTGTTCGGTTTCACTCGTTCGAGCCCCAGGAACTCCGCGACGCCCTCGTCATAGGAACGCAAGAGCTCCGCGTAGACATCGGTGTCCACGGGCGTCTCGCCGATCTCGACGAAGCCGTGCTTGCCGAAGAAGTCCACTTCGAAGGTCAGACAGAAAACTCGGCGAACACCGAGCCAGCGCGCGGTGTGCAGCAACTTCTCCAGCAACTGATGCCCGACACCGGCACCCTTCAGGCCGCGCTTCACCGCGAGAGTACGAACTTCGGCAAGGTCTTCCCACATCACATGCAGCGCGCCGCAGCCCACGACCTCGCCGTTGTCGTCCCGTTCGGCCACCCAGAACTCCTGGATGTCCTCGTAAAGCGTCACCGTCGCTTTGTCGAGCAGGATGCGTCGCTGGACGTACTCGTCGAGGAGAGCGCGCACCGCCGGCACATCGCTGGTGCGGGCCCGCCGGACGGTGATGGCTTTTGCGGTGACTTCGGGGCTCTGAGGAGACGAGCTCTCTGCTGACATGTGCGGACGCTATCGCCCGTCGCCGCCCGGTGCCGAGGCGGGGTTCTCACGGCTGGTTTCGGCAGCGGTATCCGCTGCGGGCGCTTCCGGGGTTTCCGGTCCTTGGACGATGCGTACGGCGTCCCGCAGCGCCTGTCGCTGTTCGTCGCTCATCATGCCGAAGAAGGCGACGAGAGCGGCGGCGGGGTTGTCGCTCTGCGACCAGGCATCGTTCATCAGGGCGGCGGCGTAGGCGGCGCGAGTGGAGACGGCCTCATATCGATAGGCCCGTCCTTCGGCCTCCCGTCGCACCCAGCCCTTCTGATGGAGATTGTCCAAAACGGTCATCACCGTGGTGTAGGCGATGGACCGTTCCTGCTGCAGATCTTCCAGGACTTCCCGAACGGTCACCGGGCGGTTCCACTTCCAGACCCGCGTCATGACCGCGTCTTCGAGTTCTCCCAATGGGCGAGGCACAGCTCAGCACAATAGTGGGAGATCTCGGTATTGGCGTGCCGGACGTGCACTTCACCGGCAAACAAGAACAAAAAGGGCGTACGACTCGGAAAGTGAGGGAGTCGTACGCCGGTGAGGACGGGTTCGGACGCGGTCAGACGTCCGTCTTCGCGGAGGCCTGCCGGGCACCCTCCGCGCGCGCGAGGGCGGCGTCGACGACGGCATCCTCCTTGGCCTTGTTGGCCCCGCCCTGGGTCTTCACGATCACGCGGATCACGCCGATGAAGAACACCGCCATGACGACGGGGGGCAAGAGCGCGGAGACATAGTCCATGCGTCCAGGGTAGCCAGGGGTCCCACGCGCGCGGGCCCGGGGTGGGCGTACCGGTATTTACCGACACAGGGGCGTGTCGTGACAGACGTCCGGTACGCCCGGCCGCATCAGCCCGCGGCGAGTTGCTGCGGCGGGTTCGCGGGAGGCGGTGGGGCCGGCTTGCGGCGGGGGAAGACCTCGCCCGGGGTGGGGATGGGGCGGCTCGGCTTCGGGTCGGCAGGAACCGGCCCCGGCTTCTCCGCGGGCTTCTTCGCGGGAGGCGCCGGCTTCTCCGGCTGCTCGGCGGACGCTTCGGCCGGCGCGCCGACGAGGGCGCCGCCGGAGCCGCCGGACGCGGCCGAGAGGCCCCCCGGGAGGGCCAGGAGGCGCGTACGGGAGGCAGGGACGGCCGGGGCAGCCCGGCGGGCCGTGCCGCGGGCCAGACGGGCGCGTACGTCCTGTTCCGCGAGCCTCTGGCAGCGGTCCAGCAGCGCGGCCGCCGTGGGGTTGCCGCGCAGGGCGCGCAGCGCGGCGAGATCGTCGGGGTTCGGGCGGTACCCGGCACCCAGCGCCTCCTCCAGGAGGGCGAGGTAGCCGGCGGCGGTGCCGGGCAGGGCGTCGCGGTACCGGGCGAGGTCGGCCACCAGGAAGGCACGCAGCCGGGCGCCCTCGCACATCGCCTCGTCGAGGGAGTCGGCTAGGCGGAGACAGTCCTGGACGTCTTCGGCCGAGGCGGTTCGGGGGTGAAGGGCGAGGGCGAGGGCGCGGCGGAGCACACGCAGCTCCTCCACGCCGAACGCCATGCCGCCGCGGGATCCGTATGGCGTGGGCATGCGGCGACGATACGCGCTAATCAGACAAATTCGACATAACGGACGGGCGTGGCGCGAGCGGCCACCCGGTTGCCCCGCCGGGTCCCACTCACCCCCGCTTTCGGCCCCCGCCGCCTCACATCCGGGAGACGTTCCGCTCGTACACCAACCGCAGGCCCACCAGCGTCAGCCACGGCTCGTGCTCGTCGATCACCGACGACTCGCCGAGGACCATCGGTGCGAGACCACCGGTCGCGATCACCGTCACGTCGTCCGGGTCCTCCGCCAGCTCCTTCGCCATCCGGGTCACGACCCCGTCGACCTGGCCGGCGAAGCCGTAGATGATGCCGGACTGCATCGCCTCGACCGTGTTCTTGCCGATCACGCTCCGCGGCCGGGCCACCTCGATCTTCCGCAGCTGCGCGCCCCGGACGCCGAGCGCCTCGACGGAGATCTCGATGCCGGGCGCGATGACCCCGCCGATGTACTCCCCGCGCGCGGACACGGCGTCGAACGTCGTCGCCGTACCGAAGTCGACGACGATCGCGGGGCCGCCGTAGAGCTCGACCGCGGCGACCGCGTTGATGATGCGGTCCGCGCCGACCTCCTTGGGGTTGTCGGTGAGGATCGGCACGCCCGTCTTCACGCCCGGCTCGACCAGCACCGCCGGCACGTCGCCGTAGTAGCGCCGCGTGACCTCACGCAGCTCGTGCAGCACCGAGGGGACCGTCGCGCAGATCGCGATGCCGTCGATGCCGTCGCCCAGTTCGTCGCCGAGCAGGGGGTGCATGCCCATGAGGCCCTGGAGCAGCACCGCCAGCTCGTCGGCCGTGCGGCGGGGGTCCGTGGAGATGCGCCAGTGCTCGACGATCTCCTCGCCGTCGAACAGGCCGAGGACGGTCTGGGTGTTGCCTACGTCGATCGTGAGGAGCATCGCGACTACTCCGCCTCACGCAGGTCGAGACCGATGTCCAGGATCGGCGAGGAGTGAGTGAGGGCTCCCACGGCGAGGTAGTCGACGCCGGTGTCGGCGTACGCGCGCGCGTTGGCCAGCGTCAGCCGGCCCGAGGCCTCCAGCGCGGCCCGCCCGTGCACGAGCGCCACCGCCTCCTCGCACTCGCCCGGCGTGAAGTTGTCCAGAAGGATCAGGTCCGCGCCCGCGTCCACGACCTCGCGCAGCTGGTGCAGGGTGTCGACCTCGACCTCGATCGGCACGTCCGGGAAGGCCTCCCGTACGGCCTTGAAGGCCTGGGCGACGCCACCGGCGGCGACCACGTGGTTGTCCTTGACCAGGGCCGCGTCGGACAGCGACATGCGGTGGTTCACGCCGCCGCCGCAGCGCACCGCGAACTTCTCCAGCGAGCGCAGGCCCGGCGTCGTCTTGCGGGTGTCCCGCACGCGTGCCTTGGTGCCGTCCAGGGCGTCCGCCCACGCGCGCGTGGCCGTCGCGATGCCGGACAGCCGGCACAGCAGGTTGAGCGCGCTGCGCTCGGCGGTGAGGAGGTCACGCGTGCGCGTGGTGACCGACAGGAGCTTCTGCCCGGCCTCCACGCGGTCGCCGTCCTCCACGTGCCGCTCGACCTCGAACTCGTCCTCGCAGACCACCGAGACGACCGCCTCGGCGACCCGCAGGCCGGCCACGACGCCCGCCTCGCGCGCGACGAAGTCGGCGGTGGCGACGGCCTCCTCGGAGATGGTCGCGACGGTCGTCACGTCCACGCCGTGGTCGAGGTCCTCCTGGATGGCCACGTTGGCGATGTCCTCGACCTCGACGGGGTCGAGCCCGGCGTCGGCCAGGAGCTGGGCGAGCGCGGGGTCGAGCCCGCACTCCAGGTATTCCTCGCCGCCGTCCGCGCCACAGGCGCAGCCGTCGCCGCAACCGCCGGAGGAGGCGAGGGGAAGGTCGTCGGTGCTCACTGCTGTCACTGCTCCTGAAGGGGCTGCCGGGTCGGGGGGAAGTCTGCGGTATCCGTGGTGTGTACGGCGAGGGTGCGGTCCGGATTCAGCCGTACGACGATGTGGCGCCGCCATGCCGCGTCGTCGCGGTCGGGCTCGTCCTCGCGCCAGTGGCAGCCGCGCGTCTCCTCGCGCAGCTGGGCGGCGGTGACCAGGACGCGGGCCACGCACAGGAGGTTGGTGGCCTCCCAGGTGTCGACGCCGGGCTCGGCGGTCTTGCCGTTCTCGTCGAGGGCGTCCCGGGCGTCGGCGTGCAGCCGCTGGAGCTGCTCGGCGGCCTGCGCCAGCGACTCGGCGGAGCGCAGGACGCCCGCGCCGCTCGACATGATCCGCTGGATCGCGAACCGCGCCTCGGGCGACTGCAGGGGGTGCGCGGGCTTCTCGGGGTGCTCGACCGGCTCGGGCACGCGCGCGTGGAGGCCGTTCGCGGCGTGCTCCGCCGTGATGTCCGCGACGATGCGCTCGGCGTAGACCAGACCCTCCAGGAGGGAGTTCGACGCGAGCCGGTTCGCGCCGTGCACGCCGGTGCAGGCGACCTCGCCGCACGCGTACAGGCCCGGGACGGTCGTCCGGCCGTGGGAGTCGGTGCGCACGCCGCCGGAGGCGTAGTGGGCGGCCGGGGCGATCGGGATGGGCTCGGTGACCGGGTCGATGCCGTGCGCGCGGCAGGCGGCGAGGATCGTCGGGAAGCGGTGCTCCCACATGTCGGCGCCGAAGTGCCGGGCGTCGAGGTACATGTGCTCGGCGTCCTGCTCCAGCATGCGGCGCAGGATGCCCTTGGCGACGATGTCGCGGGGCGCGAGCTCGGCCAGTTCGTGCTGCCCGACCATGAAGCGCACACCGTCGGCGTCGACCAGGTGGGCGCCCTCACCGCGGACGGCCTCGGAGACCAGGGGCTGCTGGCCCTCGGCGTCCGGACCGAGGAAGAGCACGGTCGGGTGGAACTGGACGAACTCCAGGTCGCTGACCTCCGCGCCCGCGCGCAGCGCGAGGGCCACGCCGTCGCCGGTCGACACCGACGGGTTGGTGGTCGCGGCGAAGACCTGACCCATGCCGCCGGTCGCGAGGACGACCGCGGGGGCGTGCACGGCGCCCACGCCGTCGTGCTGGCCCTCACCCATGACGTGCAGGGACACGCCCGCCGTACGGCCGTCCGCGTCCGTGAGCAGGTCCAGGACGAGCGCGTTCTCGATCGTGCGCAGGCCCCGCGCGCGTACGGCCTCGACGAGCGCGCGGGAGATCTCCGCGCCGGTCGCGTCGCCGCCCGCGTGGGCGATGCGGCGGCGGTGGTGGCCGCCCTCGCGGGTGAGCTCCAGGTCGCCTGCTTCGGACTCGTCGAAGTGGGCGCCGGTCTCGATGAGGCGGCGTACCGCGCCGGGGCCCTCGGTGACGAGGATGCGGACCGCGTTCTCGTCGCACAGGCCCACGCCGGCGACCAGGGTGTCGTCGAGGTGCTGTTCGGGGGTGTCGCCCTCGCCGAGGGCCGCGGCGATGCCGCCCTGCGCCCAGCGGGTCGAGCCGTCGTCGAGGCGGGCCTTGGTGACGACGACGGTCCGCAGGCCCGCGGCCTCGCAGCGCAGGGCCGCGGTCAGGCCGGCGACGCCGGAGCCGACGACGACCACGTCCGCGTCGATGGACCACCCGGGCGCGGGCGCGTGCAGTCGTATGCCTGTGCTGGTCACGAGGCGGCTCCGAGGTTTCCGAAGGTGAGCGGAAGGTTGTCGATCAGCCGGGTCGTCCCCACCCGGGCGGCGACGGCCAGGACGGCCTCGCCGGTGTAGCCGTCCTCGACCTCGGTGAAGTCGGAGGGATCGACCAGGGCCAGATAGTCGAGCTCAAGCGGCGGCGAGAGGCGCGCGGCGTCGTCCAGGACCAGGCGGGCGGCGGCGCGCACGGCCGAGGGGGCGCCGGGGATCGCCTTCGCGACGGCGTGCGCGTCGGCGGCCGCGCGGGACTCCCCTATGGCGCTCAGTGCCTCGGCACGCGCGTGCGTGGCGGGCACCTCGCGTGCGCGGGCCCGCAGCGCCTCCTGGGCGGCGTGCCGGTCGCGGCCCGCGAACAGCGCCTGGGAGAGCGCGAGGGCCGTGTGGCGCTCCTGGGGCGAGAGGTAGCGGTTGCGGCTGGACAGGGCCAGGCCGTCGTCCTCGCGCACGGTCGGGACGCCGACGATCTCGACGCCGAAGTTCAGGTCCCGCACCATGCGCCGGATGAGGGCGAGCTGCTGGGCGTCCTTCTGCCCGTACAGCGCGACGTCGGGACGGGTGAGGTGCAGCAGCTTGGCGACGACCGTGAGCATGCCGTCGAAGTGGCCGGGGCGCGAGGAGCCCTCCAGGCGCTCGCCCATGGGGCCCGCGCTGACGCGGACCTGGGGCTCGCCGCCGGGGTAGACCTCGTCGACGGAGGGCGCGAACACGACGTCCGCGCCCGCCTCCTCGGCGATCTTGATGTCGGCGTCGAGGGTGCGCGGGTAGCGGTCGAGGTCCTCGCCCTGGCCGAACTGCAGGGGGTTCACGAAGACGGTGACGACGACCTCGCCCTCCGGTCCCGCGATCTCGCGCGCGGTGCGGATCAGGGTGGCGTGGCCCTCGTGCAGGGCGCCCATGGTCATCACGACGGCGCGGCGGCCGTCGCGGACGCGCGCGTGGAGCTCGTCCGCGGTGCGCAGCAGGGTGGTGGTCATCCGGCCTCTCCCTCGGTGCCGTCGGTGCCAGGGGTCCCGTCGGGTCCGTGGGTCCCGTTGGCGAGTACCCCGAGGAGGTCCTCGGCGAGCTCGGGCTTGAGCAGCCCGTGGGCCAGCGCCCGGTCGGCGGTGGCGCGGGCCATCGCCAGATAGCCGGCGACGGTCTGCGGGGAGTGCTTGCGCAGCTCGGACACGTGCGCTGCGACGGTGCCGGCGTCCCCGCGCGCGACGGGGCCGGTCAGGGCCGCGTCACCGGAGCGCAGGGCGTTGTCGAGGGCGGCGCCGAGGAGCGGGCCGAGCATCCGGTCGGGGGCCGTGACACCGGCCTCCCGCAGCAGCTCCATGGACTGGGCCACCAGCGTGACGAGGTGGTTGGCGCCCAGCGCGAGCGCCGCGTGGTAGAGCGGCCGGCGCTCCTCGGCGATCCACTCGGGCTCGCCGCCCATCTCGATGACGAGGGCCTCGGCGGCCATCCGCAGCTCCTCGGGCGCGGTGACCCCGAAGGAGCAGCCGGCGAGCCGCTGGACGTCCACGGGCGTGCCGGTGAAGGTCATCGCCGGGTGCAGGGCCAGCGGCAGCGCGCCCGCGCGCAGGGCGGGGTCGAGGACCTTCGCGCCGTACCGCCCGGAGGTGTGCACCAGCAGCTGTCCCGGCCGTACCGCGCCGGTGTCGGCGAGGCCCTCCACGAGGCCGGGCAGGGTGTCGTCCGGGACGGTCAGGAGCACCAGGTCGGCACGCTGGAGGACCTCGGCGGGCGGCACCAGCGGCACGTCCGGGAGCAGCTCCGCGGCTCGCCTGCGAGAGGCGTCGGACACCCCGGATACGGCCACCGGACGGTGCCCGGCGAGCTGGAGGGACGCGGCCAGCGCGGGCCCCACGCGTCCGGCGCCGACGACGCCGACGGTGAGGCGCGCGGGGCGGTCCCTCGGGTCTGGCTGTTGGCTTGTACTCACGCGACGGAGGCCTTCCCGTTCCAGTCCGCATTTGGGTACCGGACGATTTCTCGTCATGTTAACGCGATTGGTTCGAGGGCCGTCCGGTTGTCCACAGGCTGTGGGTTTCCCCACGTCCCGCGGGAACGGAAATGCGGGTGCCCGCGGGAAGGGCCGCGGGAGATGATCTCGGGCATGAACGATGCTGCGGAGCAGGTGGACGAGAAGTCGGCGGAGGAACGGTTGCGGGAGCGCCGCAAGGACGCCGTACGCGCGGCGCGGCGGGTCCTGTGGCGGGGCGGGCTGAGCCTCACGATCCGCGACCGGCTCGCGTCCCTGGCGGAGGCCGCTCCCGAGGTCTACGACCTGGAGGAGCAACCGGACATCTACGGCAACGGTGTCGTGACGGCCCTGGAGGAGCGGGTCGCGTCCCTGCTGGGCAAGGAGGCCGCCGCGTTCTTCCCGACGGGCACGATGGCCCAGCAGGTCGCCCTGCGCTGCTGGGCGGCCCGTACCGGGAACGCCACGGTCGCCCTGCATCCGCTGGCCCACCCCGAGGTCCACGAACGCCATGCCTTCACCCAGGTCAGCGGCTTGCGCCCGGTGCGCCTGACTAGCGAACCCCGGCTGCCCACCGCCGACGAGGTGCGCGACCTCGACGAGCCCTATGGCGCGCTGATGCTGGAACTGCCGCTCCGGGACGCCGGATTCGTCCTGCCGACCTGGGAGGAGCTCACCGAGGTCGTGGAGGCGGCGCGGGAGCGCGACGCGGTGGTGCACTTCGACGGCGCGCGCCTGTGGGAGACCACCGTCCACTTCGGCCGCCCCCTGGACGAGATCGCGGGCCTGGCGGACAGCGTCTACGTGTCGTTCTACAAGTCCCTCGAAGGCCTCGCCGGAGCCGCGCTCGCGGGCCCGAAGACGCTGGTGGACGAGGCGAAGACCTGGCGGCACCGGTACGGCGGGATGCTCTTCCAGCAGTTCCCCACCGCGCTGTCGGCGCTCGTCGGCCTGGAGCGGGAACTGCCCCGGCTGCCGGAGTACGTCCGGCACGCGCGCGTGGTGGCCGCCGCGCTGCGGGAGGGGTTCGCGGAGGCGGGCGTGCCCTGGGCGCGTGTGCACCCCGAGGAGCCGCACACGCACCAGTTCCAGGTCTGGCTGCCCTACGACCCCGAGGTCCTGGTCGAGGCGGCGGTGCGGCAGGCGGAGGAGACCGGGACGTATCTGTTCACCGGCTACTGGGACCGCGGCGGGCCTGGGCTGGCCCTCACCGAGGTCACCGTGGGCGCGGCCGGTCTGGAGTGGACGGCCGAGGACGTGAAGGCGGCGGTGGCGGACTTCGTGGCGCGGCTGCCGTAGGGCTCAGGGGTTGGGGTTGAGGTGCAGCCGGCGGGCCAGGGATCGCCGTATCCGCCCCCTGGCCGGCCGTTCGGCGAGCACCGCGCGGAAGAGGCGGTGGTCCCGCCACTCGCGCACGACCTGCCAGTCGTGGGCGCCGGGTGCGGGCGGGGCGAGCTCGCCGTGCTGCCGGGCGCGGTAGGTGTCGAGGAGGTACTGCTGCGTGATGCTCATGGCTGATCGCCTTCTCGGGACGTGCTCCGATGGGGCGGGGGCCGCGGCTGCCCCGGTCGTCCCAGGTTGCGCCGGTACGGCGGCGGCGTCGCGTCGATTGACGGCCGCCGTCAATCGGGGGCGGCGTTGTCAGTGGCGAGGTGCACCATGAGGGCATGAGCGTGCGCATCGACATCGCGGGGCTGCGGCCGGAGAGGGTCGCCTTCGTGCCCTCACCCCTGGCCGAGCTCGCCATGGCGCTGCACGCGCTGGCCGAGCCGGCGCACCATCCGGGCCTGCAGGGCTGGGTGACCGGCGTGACCGCGGGGCTCGACTCGCACCTCGCCGACCGGATGTGCGAGGCGGACTTCCTGTGGCGGACGACGTTCTCCGACCTGTTCCTGCCCTTCGCCGGCATCCCGGGCCGGAGCACGCTTCCGGGGGCGACCATCGCCCAGGAGCTGGACCAGCTCGACAAGCTGACGGACGAGCAGTTCGTGGACGCCGCCCTGGAGTTCACCTGCGCGGTGCCCTACTCGTCGTACGGCCCCACCGTGCTCTCCGACCCCGAGCTGCACCGGCGCGCCCTGGAGCTGGCCGCGTCGCGCGGTCCCCAGCAGGTGCGGTTCACCGAGCGGCTGCTGGCCGACCCGGTGCGGATCCGGACCTGGTTCCGCGAGTTCGTCGAGGACTGCGACGCGGCGTTCTTCGCCGACACCTGGTCCCGGCTGCGCCACCAGCTCGCGGCCGACGCCCGCCACAAGACCGACCTGCTTCGGCACAAGGGCCTCGCCGAGGCGCTGACCGCGGTGTCCCCGGCGGTCGCGCTCGACGAGACCTCCGCGCGGATCACCATCGACAAGCTCGGCGAGGGCCGCACGGTCACCGAGGACGGCGGCCTGCTGCTCGTCCCGACGAGCCTGGGCTGGCCGCACCTGAGCGTCCTGCACCGCTACGGCTGGCAACCGACGCTGCACTACCCGGTCGGCTCCCCCGAGCTGGCGTCACCGTCCTCGGTGGAACAGCTGGCCCTGCGGATGACCGCGCTCTCCCACCCCGTCCGGATGCGCCTGTGCCGCCATCTGGCGCGCAGCGCGTACACCACGAGCGAGCTGGCCCAGGCACACGGCATGACGGCCCCCGAGATATCCCGCCACCTGAGCGTCCTGAAGAAGGCGGGCCTGATCTCCACCCGCCGCCGCGGGCGGTACGTCCTGCACCAGCTGGACGTGACCGTGGTGGCGCGGCTGGGCAGCGACTTCCTGGAGGGCATCCTGCGCTGAGCGCGCCGGAGTCCGGCTCGAGCGAACCGGACGTGCTCAGTCGAACCGGATGTGCTTCGCCCCGATCCGCGCCTGCCTCAGCCGTGTCCGCAGCGCGCCCTCGTTGTTCGGCCGCAGCCGCAGCCCGGCCAGGACGGCGATCCGGTCCGCCGTCTTCGGCACGGTCGAGTCGTCCGTCCACAGATGCTCGGCGAACTCCGGCTCGCGCAGCCGCTCCAGACAGTGGTCGAGTTGCTGCACGGCCCAAGTCTCCCGCCCCAGACCGGCGTTCTTGCCGCCCATGAACCGAAGGAGGTGCCCGAAGCCCCGTTCCCGGAGCCGCCCGAGGACGGTCTCGCGCTGGGCGAGGAGCGTGAAGTGGCGTACGTCGTGGCCGAGTTCGCCCAGCCGGCCCACGGTCTCGGCGAAGTAGCCGGAGTCCGTCACCGTCATGGGCGCGATGACCACGCCGTCGTGCTTGGTGAGGGCGAGATCGAGGACCTCCACGACGCCCTGCCGCCAGGACGTCAGATCCTGGAAGTCGCCGCGCAGTTCGGGCGGCAGCATGCGGCGCAGCCCGAAGCCGGCGTGCTCGGGATCGCAGACGACACTGCCGGGCAGGCGGCGCTGGATCTCGTACGCCGTCTGCGTCTTCCCGCCGCCGAAGGGGCCGTTGATCCACAGGAGCATGCGCAGACCCTAGTGGGCGGCGGTCACGCGGGCGTCACGTTCGCGTGACTCAGCCGTGCCCGCCGGCCCGGACCAGCCCCGTCTCGTAGGCCAGGACGACCACCTGCACCCGGTCCCTGAGTCCCAGCTTGGTCAGGATGCGGCCCACGTGGGTCTTCACGGTCGCCTCGGACAGGACCAGCCGGGCCGCGATCTCGCCGTTGGACAGGCCCTGGGCGACCAGCACCATGACCTCGCGCTCGCGGTCGGTGAGCCGCTCCAGCTCCTTGTGCTGGGGCTCCTTGCCGGTGCTCGGCAGCATCGGCGCGAACCGGTCGAGGAGACGGCGCGTGGTCGAGGGCGCCACCACCGCGTCCCCGCTGTGCACCGCGCGGATCGCGGCGAGCAGCTCGCCGGGCGGCACATCCTTGAGCATGAAGCCGGACGCGCCCGCCTTCAGCCCGGAGAAGGCGTACTCGTCGAGGTCGAAGGTGGTCAGGATGAGCACCTTCGGCGGGTTCTCCTCCTGGCAGATGCGGCGGGTCGTCTCCACCCCGTCCAGCTTCGGCATGCGCACGTCCATCAGCACCACGTCGACGGTCGTGGCCCGCAGCACCTGGAGTGCCTCGACGCCGTCGCCCGCCTCCGCGACGACCTCCATGTCCGGCTGGGCGGCGAGCACCATCCGGAACCCGGTGCGCAGCAGCACCTGGTCGTCGACGAGCATCACGCGGATCGTCATCGGGGCCTCTTCCGTCTCTCTACGACTCATCTGGTTGCGTCGGCAAGGGTGTTACAGGTGTCAACAGGGGGCGTGCGTCGGCGTCAGTGCACCGGTTTGAGCGGGAGCAGCGCGCTGATACGGAATCCTCCGCCCGGACGTGGTCCCGCATCCAGGGTGCCGCCGACCATACCGACGCGCTCGCGCATCCCGATCAGACCGTGTCCCTGGCCGTCCGCGCCGCCGTCCTCGTACAGCTCGTGCGGGGCGCCCTTGCCGTCGTCCTCGACGAGCAGGCCGAGCCCGTCGTCGAAGTACACCAGGCGCACGCTCGCGCCCGCGTTGGGCCCGCCGTGCTTGCGGGTGTTGGTGAGCGCCTCCTGCACGATGCGGTACGCCGTCAGCTCGACGCCGCTGGGCAGCGGGCGCGGGGTGCCCTCCACCTTGAAGTCGACGGGCAGGCCGGAGGTGCGGCACTGCTCGACCAGGTCGTCGATCTGCTCGACGTCGGGCTGCGGGACGTACTCCCCGACCTCCTGGTGCTCGCCGGTGCGCAGCACGCCCAGCAGGCGGCGCATCTCGGCGAGGGCCTGCCGGCCGGTGGAGGAGATCGTCTCCAGGGCCTTCTTCGCCTGGTCGGGCGCGGCGTCGAGGACGTACGCGGCACCGTCGGCCTGCACGACCATCACCGAGACGTTGTGCGCGACCACGTCGTGGAGCTCGCGCGCGATGCGGGCGCGCTCGGCGGCGACCGCGACCTTCGCCTGCGCCTCGCGCTCCTTCTCCAGGCGGCTCGCGCGCTCCTCCAGCTGCGCGAAGTAGGCGCGACGGGTGCGCATCGAGTCGCCGAGCACCCAGGCCAGCGCGAACGGCACCGTCTGGAAGACGATCAGCGCCGCGTTGGCCAGGGCGCTCGCGTCGTGGTTCCACCACCGCAGATGCGCCACGCACGCCGCGCTCAGGCCCGTGGCGAGCGCGAGCCGGGACGCCCAGCGGGCGCCGGTCGCGGCGACGGTGTAGACGATGACCAGGAACGCGAAGTCACCCGGCGTCGTGGGCACGTCCGCCAGCAGTTGGGCGACGCCGATGCCGACGGCCAGGAGCAGCATCTTCTCCGGCATGCGCCGGCGCAGCGCGATCACCAGGCACAACAGGAGGACGATCGGGATGACCGCGGCCTCTGAGTCCGTCCCCTCGTCCGACTGCTCGGCGACTTCGAACACGACCGAGATCCCGAAAAGGAAGACGGCCCAGAAGGCGTCGACCCATGTCGGGTGCCTGCGGAGGAAGTCATAGAGGCGCTGCACGTAACCCAGCGTAGGGAAGCGTGATAGGTGCAGGGGTCAACCGGAGGGTCGATCCATGCGCCCCCGGCATACTCCCCAAGGTGGAGGCCCCGCTCCCCTGTGCGCATAGTCTGGCGCCGTGACGGACGGGACAGCGGAGGAGTGGCGCGGCTGGCGGGCGGCGACGCAGGCCGCCCTGTACGGCCCTGACGGCTTCTACCGCCGCCCGGAGGGCCCGGCGGGTCACTTCCGTACGTCCGTCCACGCGTCGCCGCTGTTCGCCGAGGCCGTGGCCCGGCTGCTGTGCCGGGTCGACGAGGCCCTGGGCCGGCCCCCGGCGCTCGACTTCGTCGACATGGCGGCGGGCCGGGGCGAGCTGGTCACCGGGGTCCTCGCCGCGCTGCCCGCGGACGTCGCGGCCCGCACGCGCGCGTACGCCGTCGAGCTCGCCGACCGGCCGCCCGGCCTCGACCACCGGATCGAGTGGCTGCCCAAGCCCCCGCGCGGGATCACCGGCCTGCTGTTCGCCAACGAGTGGCTCGACAACGTGCCGGTGGAGATCGCCGAGGTGGACCCCGCGGGGATCGCGCGCCGGGTGCTCGTACGAGGGGACGGGGCCGAGCGGCTCGGGGAGCCGCTGGCCGGCGCGGAGGCGGAGTGGCTCGCGCGCTGGTGGCCGCTGCCGGCCGAGGCGGGGCTACGGGCGGAGGTCGGGCTGCCCCGGGACGAGGCGTGGGCCGACGCGGTTGCGGCGGTGGCGCGGGGGCTCGCGGTGGCGGTCGACTACGCGCACACCGCGGACGCGCGCCCCCTGTTCGGGACGCTCACCGGGTTTCGCGCGGGGCGCGAGACGGCGCCCGTGCCGGACGGGTCGTGCGACATCACGGCGCACGTCGCGCTGGACGCCGCGCTGGGCGCCGCGCTGGAGGCGTGCGGCGTGCCCGGGGGGCGCCTGCTGACACAACGCGCCGCCCTGCACGCCTTGGGGATCGCGGGCGCACGCCCCCCGCTCGCACTCGCCACCACACAACCCGCGGCCTACGTACGCGCCCTCGCGAGCGCCGGCGAAGCCGCCGAACTCACCGCACCCGGCGGCCTCGGCGACTTCGGCTGGCTGTTGCAACCGGTCGGCATCGAGAGCACGTCCCTGGGCGGACTGCTTGGCGGACTACTTGTCGATGTCCCCGACCACGAAGAACAGTGACCCCAGGATCGCCACCATGTCGGCGACCAGCGTCCCCGGCAGCAGCTCCACCAGCGCCTGGATGTTGTTGTACGACGCCGAGCGCAGCTTGAGGCGGTACGGCGTCTTCTCGCCCTTGCTGACGAGGTAGTAGCCGTTGATGCCGAGGGGGTTCTCGGTCCAGGCGTAGGTGTGGCCCTCGGGCGCCTTCAGGACCTTCGGGAGCCGCTGGTTGATCGGGCCGGGCTCCAGCCCGGCGAGCCGGTCGAGGCAGGCGTCGGCGAGGTCGAGGGAGTTGTGGGTCTGCTCCAGGAGGACCTCGAAGCGGGCCAGGCAGTCGCCCTCGGTCCGGGTGGCGACCTTCAGGGTGTCCTGGAGTTCGCCGTAGGCGAGATAGGGCTCGTCGCGGCGCAGGTCGAAGTCGACGCCGGAGGCGCGCGCGATGGGCCCGCTCACGCCGTACGCGTGCACGGTCTGCGGCGCGAGCGCGCCCACGCCCCGCGTGCGCCCCCGGAAGATCTCGTTGCCGAGCACCAGGTCGTCGTACACGTCCATGCGCGAGCGCACGGCGGCGACGGCGGCACGCGCGCGTCCCGCCCAGCCGGCGGGGAGGTCCTCCTTGAGGCCGCCGACGCGGTTGAACATGTAGTGCATGCGCCCGCCGGAGACCTCCTCCATGACGTTCTGGAGGACCTCGCGCTCCCGGAACGCGTAGAAGACCGGGGTGATGCCGCCGAGCTCCAGCGGGTACGAGCCGAGGAACATCAGGTGGTTGAGCACCCGGTTGAGCTCGGCGAGGAGTGTGCGCGTCCACACCGCGCGCGGGGGCACCTCCATGCCCAGCATGCGCTCGACGGCGAGGACCACGCCCAGCTCGTTGGAGAAGGCCGACAGCCAGTCGTGGCGGTTGGCGAGCATGATGATCTGGCGGTAGTCGCGCGCCTCGAAAAGCTTCTCCGCGCCGCGGTGCATATAGCCGATCACCGGCTCCGCGTGCTGGATCCGCTCGCCGTCCAGGACGAGCCTGAGACGCAGCACACCGTGCGTCGACGGGTGCTGGGGCCCGATGTTGAGCACCATGTCCGTGCTCTCCGCGGCGCCGCCGATACCGACCGTGGTCTCCGTCGTGGGAGTCATGGACACAGTCTCTCCTACGTACGCTGGCCCTATGGAGACGGGGAGCGGGCAGGACACGGAGTCTGTGGCGGGTGAGCCGGTGTGGATCGGGCTGCCCCCGGGGCTGCTGCGGATGCGACGGCTGTTGCTGGTGGTGTGGCTGGGGCTGATCGCCCTCGCGCTGGGTGGGCTGCTCTGGCTGTTCGCCGGGCCCGCCTGGGCCGCGATCGCGCTGCTGCCGGTCGCCGCCATCGCCTGGGGGTGGGTGATGCTCGGCCGCAACTGGGCCTCCTGGCGCTACGCCGAGCGCGCGGACGACCTGCTGATCAGCCGGGGCGTGCTGTGGCGCGAGGAGACGGTCGTGCCGTACGGGCGGATGCAGCTCGTCGAGGTCACCTCCGGCCCCGTGGAGCGGCACTTCGGGCTCGCCAGCGTCCAGCTGCACACGGCCGCCGCCGCGACCGACGCGACCATCCCCGGCCTCGATCCGGCCGAGGCGGAACGGCTGCGCGACCGGCTCACCGAGCTCGGCGAGGCCCGATCGGCGGGCCTGTGACGACGCCGGGCCTCGACGACGGCATGCCCGAGCTGCGGGCGAAGCAGCCGGTGACCGAGCGGCGGCTGCACCCCGTGACGCCGCTCAGGCGGGCGTGGGCGCCTGTCGCGGTGCTCATCGGCTGGGCGGTGCACGACCCCGACCAGGCACAGCGCCAGCTGACCCGGCTGACCACCACGACCCTGCTGATAGCGCTCGCCGTGCTGGTTCCGGCCGCCGCCCTCTACGGCTTCCTCACCTGGTGGTACACCCACTTCGCGGTCACCGAGTCCGAACTGCGCATCCGTACCGGGCTGGTGTTCCGGCGCGCCGTGCACATCCGGCTGGAACGCATCCAGGCCGTCGACGTCACCCAGCCGCTCCTCGCGCGCGTGGCGGGCGTCGCCAAGCTGAAACTCGACGTCATAGGCGCCGACAAGAAGGACGAGCTCGCCTTCCTCGGGGAGCGCGAGGCGCGTGCGCTGCGCGCGGAACTCCTCGCGCGCGCCGCCGGGTTCGCACCCGAGACGGCGCACGAAGTCGGCGAAGCGCCGGCGCGCGAGCTGCTGCGCACGCCCCCGCGTGACCTCGCGATCGCCCTCGTGCTCACGGGCGCCACCTGGGGCGCGCTGGTCGCCGCCCTCGTCGTACCGCCCGTCCTGTGGTTCGCCACCCACAGCCTGTGGACGGTCCTCGCGACCGGCGTGCCCCTGCTCGGCGCGGCGGGCGCAAGCAGCGTGGGGCGATTCGTCGGCGAGTACGACTGGACCGTGGGCGAGTCGCCCGACGGGCTGCGGATCGACCACGGCCTCCTGGACCGCACGCACGAGACGGTCCCGCCGGGGCGGGTGCAGACCGTGCGGATCGTGGAGCCGCTGCTGTGGCGGCGGCGCGGCTGGGTGCGGGTGGAGCTGGACGTGGCCGGGTCGTCCAACTCGGTGCTGGTGCCCGTCGCTCCGCGCGCGCTCGCCGAGGCGGTCGTCGCGCGGGTGCTGCCCGGGGTGACCGTGCCGCCGCCGGACGCCCTGTCCCGGCCGCCGCGGCGCGCGGGGCGGTGCGTGCCACTGTGGTGGCGCGGGTACGGACTCGCCGTCACCGACGCGGTGTTCGCGTCCCGGGAGGGACTCCTCAGCCGCAGCCTCGCGCTGGTCCCGCACGCCAAGGTGCAGAGCGTACGGCTCGTGCAAGGGCCCTGGCAGCGCCTGTGGCGGCTCGCCGACGTCCATGTGGACACGGGGGCCGGCAAGACCGTCACGGCCCGCCTGCGGGACGCGGAGGAGGCCGCCGGCCTGCTCCGCTCGCAGGCCGAACGCTCCCGCACGGGACGCCGCGATGCACTCCCGGACCGCTGGATGGCCTGACGGCGCACCCGCGTCCCCGCCCCACGTCCGACAAACGGCGAGGCCGCGCGGCCCCACCCGGGGACCACGCGGCCTCGCCGTCAGCCAAGTCGCTCAGGACACCGCGCTCCGCAGTCCCTGCAGGTCGATCTGCTCCGTCTCGTCGTGGGCCGTCAGGTCGACGACCTGACCGGCGCCGCGCGACTCCTCGTCGGCCGGCTTGAACTCCGACTCCGCCTCGGCCTTGTGGAGAGCGAGCGCCTCCTGGCCCACCACGTCGGCGAGGTCCTCGTTCTGCACCGCCTCCAGGGCGGCGGACGCCTTCTGGGCGCCGAAGAAGTCGAAGCCGCCCTGGACTGCCGGGCGCCGGACGGGCGCGGCCGGTACGACGGCCACCGCGGTCGGCGCGACGAAGTGTCCGGAGGGCTGCTGCACGGGCTGGGCGGGCTTGGCCGCGCTGCTGGTGACGGCGGCCGCGCGCTCATGCCCGTCGGCCGCCGCGGGCTGCCCCTGCGCCTCGTCCTCCTGCGCGGCCTCCGCTGCGGAGTCGCCGGGGGCGGCGACCTCGGCGGCGACGGGACCGGCCTGGGCCGGCACGCTCCTCGCGGGGCCGTCGCCCTTGGGACCGCCGTCGCCGTCCGGCGTGCCGTCCCCCTTCGGGGAACCGTCGCCCTTGGGCGAACCCTCGCCCGGGGAAGCCTCCTTGGAGACGTCCCTGGAGACCGCAGTGGCGTCGGTGGCGTCGGAGACATCGGTGGCGCCGGTGGCCTCCTTGGGAGCCTCCTCGCCCTTCACCGAGTCACGGGAGTCGGCAGAGGCAGCGGAGTCAGCAGCGTCAGCGGCGTCAGCGGCGTCGCCGGACACCTCGTCCCCCTCGCCGGCCGCCCCGGCGCCCTCCGTGCTCTCCGTGCTCTCCGTGCCCTCCGCGTCGAGCCGCGCCAGCGCCACCTTCGCCCGCAGGAACAACTGCGAACCCTCCGGCGAGAAGATCTCGGGCGTCTCCGGCTCGTCGTCGGCGGCGTCAGCGCTCTCGGCGGCGCTCTCCACGTCCACGTCCACGTCCGCGTCCACGTCCTCGACCGGGGCAGCCACAGCCTCGGTCTCCTCGTCGGCATCGGCGGGAACCGGCACGGACGAGGGCGGCAGCGCGGGCGTCGGAGCCGTGGTCTCTATCTCGAGCAGCCGGCGGCCCTCCAGGGCGCTCGCGCGCTCGGTCTCCGCCGTGGCGTACCGGCGCAGCAGTGCCGCGTGCTCGTTGCGCAGGCCCGCCAGTTCGGAGCGCTTGGCCCGCAGCCGCTGCTCCAGCTTGGCGCGCAGCTCGCGCGACTCCTCGAGGTCGGTCTCCAGTTCGGCGACCCGCTCCTCGAACCGCCACTCGTCGCTGGCACGCGCGCGCACGAGGTCGGCGACCTGCTTGCCGGCCTGCGCGTCCCAGCGGCGCATGACGGCGGCGCCGACCACCGCCGTCGCCGCGGCGCTCGCGGCGATGACACGCAGCACGGCCTGTTGCGAGAACACCCAGGGGCCGAAAGCGCAGACGAGCGAGACGCCTGCGATCGCCGACGGGGGGAGCAGCCTGTGCAAAGGCGGTGAATGGCGGTGACGTCCACGTGGCATGGCCAGAAACTTACCGCGCGTAGGCGAATCGTGGTGCCCCGGCCCGTAAAAACACAGCCATCCCGAAGCCTTCACACGACATCAGGAATCAGACCGGCCACCGAATTCGACAAGGGGAACTCCCGTACACCTCCCGCGCACCCTCGGACCACAAGATCATTTCTGGTCTCACCGGTCGCTCAGCCGCCCGCTGATCCACTGCAAGGTCGCCGGAATCTCCCGCCGCCAGGTGTTGAAGTTGTGCCCGCCGCTTTCGAGGATGATCGACGAGATACGGGTCCGGTCGGTCGCCTTGACGCGCTCTATGAACTTCAGGGTGTCCTTGTAGTTCGCCTCGCCCACCTTGCTGCTGCTGACGAGCAGTGAGGTGTCGGGCGCCGGTTCGTGCTTGAGGTACCACCACAGGTCGGCGCGATTGCGGAGTTCCTCGTTCCCCTGGAAGAGATCTCCCGTGGTGGGGTCGATCGGCGCCTTGTAGTACGGCGAAAGGCCCGCGCCCGCCGCGTACACCTCCGGATGGTGCATGGCGAGCTTCAGCGCGCAGTAACCGCCCGTGGAGTCGCCGATGACGCCCCAGCTGCCCGGCTTCTTCCCGACCCGGTAGTGCGCGAGCACGGCGTCCGGCAGATCTTTGGCGAAGAACGACTCCGTCTGCGGTCCGTTCGGAATGTCGACGCACTCCGTGTCCCGCGGCGGCGCCACGGTCGGCCGCAGCATCACGAGGATCATCGGCTGCATACGGCCGTCCTTGGCGAGCTCCCACGCCGTGCTCGGGTAGTTCAGTTTGTCGACCAGTGCCTGCGCGGTGCCCGGATATCCGGTGAGGACCACGGCCGCCGGGAACGTGCGCGTGCGGTACTGCGGCTGGAAGTACTCCGGCGGCAGGTACACGAACGCGGACGTCGCGATGTGCGTCGTACGGCCCACGATGTCGACCTTCTGGATCTGGCCGCCGTGCTGCGGCCGCCCGCTGCCGGTCTCCCTGACCCGTCGTACGTCCGTCACCTGGAGCGGGCCGCCGGAGCCGCCGTTCGCCGTGTGGTCTATGACGACGCCCTGCTCGTCCTCCTGCCCGAACAGGTCGGCCCAGCTCGCGTAGAACCCGAAGGACTGGTTGGCGCCGAGACCGAGCGCCGCGAACAGCGCCAGCTGGGTCGCGAACAGCAGCCCCACGCGCCCGCTGACGGCCCGCCAGCCGCGCCGCGCCAGCCGTGGCCACAGCCATACCGTGCCGACGAACAGAGCCACGGCCGACGCGATCGCCAGCACCAGCACGTTGTTGCTCGTGAGACCCATGGTTTGTTTCCTGCCTGCGCTTTCTCGCCGGGCCGGCACGCCGCCCGCGGATCTTCGCGAGGGCTTGTCCGGCCCTTTCCCCGGCCTTTGAACCGGCTTTGAGGAAGTGAGTGAACCTCTCTCCCCGAGACACCGTCCTAGAGGGCGCAATGTCGCCGGATGCCCGAATCGGGCCCCCGGATCCAAGGTCTCTCGCAGAACTACGGGATGCGATGTCTGTCAGGACAGATGAGGAAATGTCGGGCGGGGTTCCGAGCCGATCACCGCGCGTGCGGCGCGTGCCGCGTGGCCCGCGCCCCGAGGCCGTCCCGGTCCTGGTCGCCAGAGCCTGCGCGGTGGTGGGGCTGCTGGACATTGCGGCGGGCGTGTTCCCGCGCTTCCGTCACAGCCGTATGCACACCCTGGCCGAGGTGCTGCCGGGCGCGCTCGGCCCGTTCGCCGCGGCGCTCTCGCTGAGCGCGGGCGTACTGCTGCTCCTGCTGGCGCACGGCCTCCGGCGCCGCAAGCGGCGGGCCTGGCGGGCCGCCGTGGTCCTGCTGCCGGTCGGCGCGGTGGCGCAGTTCACGTACCGCCACTCCCCGGTGGGCGTGCTCATCTCGCTCGCGCTGCTCGCGCCGCTGCTGATCCACCGCGACCAGTTCAAGGCGCTGCCCGACCCGCGCAGCCGCTGGCGCGCGCTCGCCAACTTCGTCCTCATGGGCGCCGGTTCCCTCTTCCTCGGACTGGTCATCGTCAGCGTCCACCCCAGGACCCTGGTCGGCGACCCGAGCCTGGCCGATCGCATTACGCACGTCCTGTACGGCCTGTTCGGCTTCGAGGGCCCGGTCGACTACCAGGGCAACACCTCCTGGACGGTCGCCTTCTCCCTGGGCGCCCTGGGGCTGCTCACGGCCATCACGACGATCTATCTGGCCTTCCGCCCCGAACACCCCGCCGCGCGCCTCACCGAGGACGACGAGACCCGTCTCAGGGCCCTCCTGGAGAAGCACGGCGGCCGCGACTCCCTCGGCCACTTCGCGCTCCGCCGCGACAAGGCCGTCGTCTTCTCCCCCAGCGGCAAGGCCGCGGTGACCTACCGCGTCGTCTCCGGCGTGATGCTCGCCAGCGGCGACCCGATCGGCGACGTCGAGGCCTGGCCGGGCGCCATCGAGCGCTTCATGGACGAGGCCCAGGCCCACTCCTGGACGCCGGCCGTCATGGGCTGCTCGGAGACGGGCGGCGAGGTGTGGACCCGCGAGACCGGCCTGGACGCCCTCGAACTGGGCGACGAGGCGGTGGTGGACGTCGCGGATTTCTCCCTCGCCGGGCGCGCGATGCGCAACGTGCGCCAGATGGTCAAGCGCATCGAGCGCGCGGGCTACGAGACCCGCGTACGGCGCGTCCGTGACCTCGGCGACGCCGAGCTCGAGCGCATCCGCCGGGCCGCCGACGACTGGCGCGGCACCGACACCGAGCGCGGCTTCTCCATGGCGCTGGGCCGCATCGGCGACCTCGCCGACGGCGACTGCCTGATCGCCACCGCCCACAAGGCCGACGAACAGCCGGGCGAGTACGGCGACCTGAAGGCGATCCTGCACTTCGTGCCCTGGGGCCGCGACGGCGCCTCCCTGGACCTGATGCGCCGCGACCGCTCGGCCGACCCCGGCATGAACGAACTGCTCATCGTGGCCGCGCTCCAGGCCGCCCCGAAGTTCGGCATCACGCGCGTGTCCCTCAACTTCGCCATGTTCCGCTCCGCCCTCGCGCGTGGCGAGAAGATCGGCGCGGGACCGGTGCTGCGCGCCTGGCGCGGGCTGCTGGTGTTCCTCTCGCGCTGGTTCCAGATCGAGTCGCTGTACAAGTTCAACGCCAAGTTCCAGCCCCGCTGGGAGCCCCGCTTCGTCGTCTACCGCGCCTCCGGCGACCTGCCCCGCATCGGCTTCGCCGCCATGCAGGCCGAGGGCTTCGTGAACCTCGCGCTCCCCCTGCCGCGGTTCCTGCGCCGCCGCCGGACCGCCGCCCGCGCGTGCACGCACTCGGTGGCGGAAAGAGACGTCCGCGCGGCGTGACGCCGGTACACCCCTGGCCGGCCGAGGACTGGCCCGGGCGGAAGCCCCACCCCCTCCTCCAGCCCGGGGGCTTCCGTTCGGGCCGCACGCCGGTACGGCTCCCCACGGGGCCTAGGCTGAACGTATGAGCAAGCAGAGCGGACGCGGGCGCGTCGTCGGCCTACCGGCATGGGACCGCTGCGCGGTCATGGGAGTCGTGAACGTCACGCCCGACTCCTTCTCCGACGGCGGCCGCTGGTTCGACACGGCCGCCGCCGTCAAGCACGGCCTCGCCCTCGTCGCCGAGGGCGCCGACCTGGTCGACGTCGGCGGTGAGTCCACCCGCCCCGGCGCCACCCGCGTCGACGAGGCCGAGGAGCTCAAGCGCGTCATCCCGGTCGTCCGCGGCCTCGCCTCCGAAGGCGTCACCGTCTCCGTCGACACCATGCGCGCCTCCGTCGCCGCCCAGTCCCTCGCCGCCGGCGCCGCCCTCGTCAACGACGTCAGCGGCGGCCTCGCCGACCCCGCGATGATCCCGGTCGTCGCCGACGCGGGCGCCCCCTTCGTCGTCATGCACTGGCGCGGCTTCCTGGAGGGCGGCAACGTCAAGGGCGTCTACGACGACGTCGTCACCGAAGTCGTCGACGAACTGCACGCGCGCGTGGAGGCCGTCCTCGCCGGCGGCGTCTCCCCCGACCGCATCGTCGTCGACCCCGGCCTCGGCTTCTCCAAGGACGCCGAGCACGACCTCGTCCTCCTCGCCCACCTCGACCGCCTGCTCACCCTCGGCCACCCCCTGCTCGTCGCCGCCTCCCGCAAACGCTTCCTCGGCCGCGTCCTCGCCGCCGCCCCGGAGGCAGCGCCCCCGCCCGCCCGCGAGCGCGACGCCGCCACGGCCGCCGTCTCCGCGCTCGCGGCGTACGCCGGCGCATGGGCGGTGCGCGTGCACGAGGTCCGCGCGACGGCGGACGCGGTGCGGGTCGCACGCGCCGTGGAAGGGGCGCGCGCAGCGGGCAACGGGGCAGAAGGAGTCCGGTGAGCGCCCCCCACACCGACGTCGAGCAGGTGGAAGCCGCCAACACCGCCTACTACGAGGCGATGGAGCGCGGCGACTTCGAGGAGCTCTCCTCGCTCTGGCTCACCCCGGCGGACCTGGACGTCGACGAGGAGTACCACGACCCCGCCGACGCCGGCGTGATCTCCTGCGTGCACCCCGGCTGGCCCGTGCTCACCGGTCGCGGCGAGGTCCTGCGGTCGTACGCCCTGATCATGGCGAACACCGACTACATCCAGTTCTTCCTGACCGATGTGCATGTCTCCGTCACCGGCGACACCGCCTTGGTGACCTGCACGGAGAACATCCTCAGCGGCGGGCCCGCCCCCGAGGGCAGCGAGGAGCTCGGGCCGCTCGTCGGACAGCTGGTGGTCGCCACCAACGTGTTCCACCGCACTCCGTCCGGCTGGAAACTCTGGTCGCACCACGCCTCCCCCGTTCTGGCCGAAAACGACGAGGGCGAAGGGGACGACACCCCCACCTGAGTGGGTAGGCGCACCACGGGGCGCACCACAGGCCCACGCACCGGAACCGCCCACAGGGACCAAGAAGTGGTTGGAATCACGACCCCCTGGGTAGGGGCGGCTACCAACCCGTGAGCCGCCGGGTTCCCCAGGGGAAACACACGGTGAAACCTCCTGGCCCCGGCTCGGCCCCACGCCCCCGTGGCCCGGTGCTGTCAGTGCCCGCAGGTAGATTCGTTCGAGGCCGGTGTGCCGCCCGCACCCGGTACGAACCGGCCATTACCGACGATTGCAGGAGTGATTCGCGTGGATCGTGTCGCGCTGCGCGGCCTGAAGGCCCGCGGGCACCACGGTGTGTTCCCCAAGGAACGCGAGGAAGGCCAGACCTTCATCGTGGACCTCGTCCTGGGCCTGGACACCCGGCCGGCCGCCGCCGACGACGACCTGGCGAAGACCGCGCACTACGGCATCGTGGCGGAGGAAGTCGTGGCCGTCGTCGAGGGCGAGCCGGTGAATCTCATCGAGACCCTCGCCGAGCGCATCGCCCAGACCTGCCTGAAGCACGAGGGGGTGGAGGAGGTCGAGGTCACCGTCCACAAACCGGACGCACCGATCACGGTCCCCTTCGACGACGTGACGATCACCATCACCCGGAGCCGAGTATGACCGCGTCCTTCGCCACGGGCCCGAGCGACCCGACCGTCCAGCCGGTACCCGCCTCCGTCGTCCAGCAGGTGGACGCCGCCGACACCACCCTGCACAACCCCCAACGCGCGGTGATCTCCCTCGGCTCCAACCTGGGCAACCGCCTGGAGACCCTCCAGGGCGCCATCGACGCGCTGGAGGACACCCCCGGCGTCCGCGTGAAGGCCGTCTCGCCCGTGTACGAGACCGAGCCGTGGGGCGTCGAGCCGGGCAGCCAGCCGTCGTACTTCAACGCGGTGGTCGTCGTGAAGACGACGCTCCCTCCGTCGTCCCTGCTGGAGCGGGCCCACGCGGTCGAGGAGGCCTTCCACCGCGTCCGCGACGAGCGCTGGGGCGCGCGCACGCTGGACGTCGACATCGTGGCGTACGCCGACGTCGTCTCCGACGACCCGACGCTCACCCTCCCCCACCCGCGCGCCCACGAACGCGCGTTCGTCCTGGCGCCGTGGCACGACGTGGAGCCGCAGGCCCAGCTCCCCGGCCGCGGCCCCGTCTCCGGCCTCCTGGCCGGCGTCACCCGGGACGGCGTGGAACCCCGCAAGGACCTGGAACTCCGGCTGCCCGAATAGTCGTTAAGGTCAAGAGCACGCGCTCGTTGAGGTCGAGAGCGCGAGCATCGGGCACAAGGATCAGGGCAACCACACCGTCCCTGCCATCCGGGGGAGCTGAAGGGTCACCGTGAGAGAGCTGCGCATCAGGCTGCTGGCCGGCGTGTTCATCGTCGCCGGAGTCCTGTCCTGGGCGGGCGCCCGCCTGTGGGCCTCGATCGGGACCCTCCCCAGCGTCCCCCTGGCCGCCCCCATCGTGCTGGCCCTGATCGCCGTGGTCCTGCTGTCCACGGCGCTCTCGATCCGCGCCCGCCTCAAGGCCCAGCGCGAGCGCCGGCCCGAGGCCAAGGGCGTGGACCCGCTGATGGCGGCCCGCGCCGTCGTCTTCGGGCAGGCCAGCGCCCTGGTCGCCGCCCTGGTCTCCGGCATGTACGGCGGCACCGGCGTCTTCCTGCTGGAGTCCCTCGACATCCCCGCCCGCCGCGACCAGGCCATCTACGCCGGCTTCTCGGTCCTGGCGGGCGTCGGGGTGATAGCGGCCGCCCTCTTCCTGGAGCGCGTGTGCAAGCTCCCGGAGGACGACGACCGGAACACGGGCGCGGCGTCGACGGCCTGACGCCCCCAAGGCATCACAGGCCCCACCTCAGGGCCTCCCAAGGCCTCAGCGCGCCATGATCAGGCTCATCGCCTCATTGCGCGTCGCGGGATCACGCAGCTGCCCGCGGACCGCCGACGTTATGGTCTTCGCCCCGGGCTTGCGGACCCCCCGCATCGACATGCACATGTGCTCGCACTCCACGACGACGATCACGCCACGCGGCTCCAGGATCTCCATCAGCGAGTCGGCGATCTGCGTGGTGAGTCGTTCCTGCACCTGCGGCCGCCGGGCGTAGACGTCCACGAGCCGGGCCAGCTTCGACAGCCCCGTGATCTTGCCGTCGGCGGACGGGATGTAGCCGACGTGGGCGACACCGACGAACGGCACGAGGTGGTGCTCACAGCTCGACAGGACCTCGATGTCCTTCACGAGGACCATCTCGTCGTGCCCCAGGTCGAACGTCGTCGTCAGCACGTCCTCGGGCTTCTGCCACAGCCCCGCGAAGATCTCCTTGTACGCCCGGGCCACCCGCCCCGGCGTCTCCTTGAGCCCCTCCCGGTCCGGGTCCTCCCCGACCGCGATCAGCAGCTCGCGAATGGCGTTCTCGGCGCGCTTCTCGTCGAACTCGCCGATGGAGCCTTCGCCGTCCAGCGTCACGGGGTCGGTCATCTGGTGTGCCTCGTTCCTCGGTGTCCCTGCCTGCACGGCCGAAAAACGCCGCGCCCCCCAGGCTAGAACCTGGGGGGCGCGGCATCCATTCCGGGCCTGGTGAGGGCCACCGGGGCCCGGAACATCAGCTCTCCGGACGGTCCTCGGGGGCCGGCTCGGTCACGGGCGCGGACTCCGCAGCCGTGGCCTTGGCGGTCGAGATCGCCGGGGTGGCGCCGTTGGCACCGTTCGTCAGGGCGAGCTCCTTCGGGGAGAGCACCGGCGGACGGGTGGACGGCGTACGGCGGGAGGAGCCGGTCCAGGCGGGCCGGGCCGGACGCTTGACGATCGCGGAGAAGATCTCGGCGATCTCCTCCTTGCCCAGCGTCTCCTTCTCCAGCAGCTGCAGGACGAGGTTGTCGAGGACGTCGCGGTTCTCGACCAGGATCTCCCAGGCCTCGTTGTGCGCGTTCTCGATGAGCTTCTTGACTTCCTCGTCCACCAGGGCGGCGACCTCTTCCGAGTAGTCGCGCTGGTGGGCCATCTCACGGCCGAGGAACGGCTCGGTGTTGTCGCCGCCGAACTTGATGGCGCCGAGACGCTCGGTCATGCCGTACTGGGTGACCATCGCGCGGGCCGTGGCGGTGGCCTTCTCGATGTCGTTCGCGGCGCCCGTGGTCGGGTCGTGGAAGACCAGTTCCTCGGCCGCGCGACCGCCCAGCATGTAGGCGAGCTGGTCGAGCATCTCGTTGCGCGTGGTGGAGTACTTGTCCTCGTCCGGGAGCACCATCGTGTAGCCCAGGGCGCGGCCGCGGGACAGGATGGTGATCTTGTGGACCGGGTCGGAGTTGGGTGAGGCCGCCGCGACCAGGGCGTGTCCGCCCTCGTGGTACGCGGTGATCTTCTTCTCCTTGTCGGACATGATCCGGGTCCGCTTCTGCGGGCCCGCCACGACGCGGTCGATCGCCTCGTCCAGCATCTGGTTGTCGATCAGCTTCTTGTCCGAGCGGGCCGTCAGCAGCGCGGCCTCGTTCAGCACGTTGGAGAGATCGGCACCCGTGAAGCCCGGCGTGCGGCGGGCGACCGCCGACAGGTCGACGTCCGGCGCGACCGGCTTGCCCTTCTGGTGAACCTTGAGGATCTCCAGACGGCCCTGCATGTCCGGGCGGTCGACCGCGATCTGGCGGTCGAAGCGGCCGGGGCGCAGGAGGGCCGGGTCGAGGATGTCGGGCCGGTTGGTGGCGGCGATCAGGATGACGCCGCCCTTCACGTCGAAGCCGTCCATCTCGACGAGCAGCTGGTTCAGGGTCTGCTCACGCTCGTCGTGACCACCGCCGAGGCCGGCGCCGCGGTGGCGGCCGACCGCGTCGATCTCGTCGACGAAGACGATCGCCGGGGCGTTCGCCTTGGCCTGCTCGAACAGGTCACGGACTCGGGAGGCACCGACACCGACGAACATCTCGACGAAGTCGGAACCGGAGATCGAGTAGAACGGGACGCCGGCCTCGCCCGCGACGGCACGCGCGAGCAGGGTCTTGCCGGTGCCGGGAGGACCGTAGAGCAGGACGCCCTTCGGGATCTTGGCGCCGACGGCCTGGAACTTGGCCGGCTCCTGGAGGAACTCCTTGATCTCGTGGAGCTCCTCGACGGCCTCGTCGGACCCGGCGACGTCCGCGAAGGTCGTCTTGGGGGTGTCCTTGGTGATGAGCTTCGCCTTGGACTTCCCGAAGTTCATGACCCGGGAGCCGCCGCCCTGCATCTGATTCATCAGGAACAGGAAGACGACGACGATGAGGACGAAGGGAAGCAGGGAGAGCAGGATGCCGACGAACGCGTTCTGCTTGGTCGGCGAGACGGTGTACCCGTCGGGGATCTGCTTCTGCTCGAACTTGGTCTGCAGTGTCGCGGCGAGGTTCTGGCCCTGGTCGCCGATGTAGCTCGCCTGGATCTTCGAGCTGCCGTCGACCTTCTCGCCGTCCTTGAGCTCGACCTTGATGGTCTGCTCGTCGCCGGTTGTCAGCTTGGCCTGCTGGACCTTGTTGTCATTGATCGCCTGGACCACCTGGCCGGTGTCCACCGTCTTGTAGCCACCGGACGAGCCGACGACCTGCATCAACACGACCACGGCAAGGACGGCCAGCACGATCCACATGACCGGCCCACGGAAGTATCGCTTCACGTCCATCCATACGGAGCGGTGTCGCCCCGTCCCTCCTGCCATAGTGAGTTTGATAAGACAGTTCTTCTGACGGTACCCCAGCTTTGTTGCCCAAAGCCGCACGGGACAGCTGAACGAGCCCGTCTGCATGCTCCAACGGCGCGAAACCCGCCGGGGTTCCCGATCGTCTTAGGAAGACGGCTCGCTTGGCCCCAAGACCGAGTCAGCCGCCGTAGACGTGGGGCGCGAGCGTACCGACGAACGGGAGGTTGCGGTACTTCTCGGCGTAGTCGAGGCCGTAGCCGACGACGAACTCGTTCGGAATGTCGAAGCCGACCCACTCGACGTCGATGGCGACCTTGGCGGCGTCCGGCTTGCGCAGCAGGGTGCACACCTTCAGCGTCTCCGGCTCGCGCGAGCCGAGGTTGGACAGCAGCCACGACAGGGTCAGGCCCGAGTCGATGATGTCCTCGACGATCAGGACGTGCTTGCCCTTGATGTCGGTGTCGAGGTCCTTGAGGATCCGGACGACACCGGAGGACTGGGTGCCCGCGCCGTACGACGACACGGCCATCCAGTCCATGGTGACGGGGGTGGACAGCGCCCGCGCGAGGTCGGCCATGACCATCACCGCGCCCTTGAGGACGCCGACGATGAGCAGGTCCTTGCCCGCGTACTCCGCGTCGATCTTCGCAGCCAGCTCGACCAGCTTGGCGTCGATCTCTTCCTTGGTGATGAGCACCTCTTTGAGGTCGGTGCCCATGTCTTTCGCGTCCACCCGCATCACTTTCGGTCGTCCCACCGGCCTGCCCGTGACCCCTCGCGGAGGGATCAGGATTCAGCCTTGCCGAATCACCAGTCTGCCACCCTGACGCTGGGCGACGACCTTGCCCGGGAGATTGATGGCCCCTTGGCCGCGCCAGCCGGTGATCAGCCGGTCGACTTCCTCGATGTGCCGGGCGAACAGCGAGCCCGCCGGGGCGCCTGCCTCGATGGCGGCGCGGCGCAGCACACGGCGGCGCACGGCGGGCGGCAGGGCGTAGAGCTTGGCGCATTCGAGCAGCCCGGCCGCGTCGCGGACGGCGGTCGCGGCCTGGCTCGCCCAGGCGTCGAGGGCGTCGGCGTCGTCACGCGAGAGCTGGGCCGTTCGGGCGAGTGCCTCGACGACGCCCTTGCCGAGGGCCTTCTCCAGGGCGGGCAGGCCTTCGTGGCGCAGCCGGGAGCGGGTGTAGGCGGGGTCCGCGTTGTGAGGGTCGTCCCAGACGGGCAGCGACTGGACCATGCAGGCCTTGCGCGCGGTCTGCCGGTCGAGCTGGAGGAAGGGGCGGCGGTACCTGCCGTCGGCCCCCGAGACCGCGGCCATGCCGGACAGGGAGCGGATGCCTGAGCCGCGGGCGAGGCCGAGCAGGACGGTCTCGGCCTGGTCGTCGCGGGTGTGGCCGAGCAGGACGGCGGTGGCGCCGTGGCGAACGGCTGCGGCGTCGAGGGCGGCGTAGCGGGCGTCGCGGGCGGCGGCCTCGGGGCCGCCTTCGCGGCCGACGGTCACGGCGACGGACTCGACGGGGTCGAGACCGAGCTGGCGCAGCCGCAGGGCGACTTCCTCGGCGCGGAGGTCGGAGCCGGGCTGGAGGCCGTGGTCGACGGTGACGCCGCCGGCGCGGATGCCGAGTTTGGGGGCCTCGAAGGCGAGGGCGGAGGCGAGACCCATGGAGTCGGCGCCGCCGGAGCAGGCCACGAGCACGAGCGGGGACGGCGGGCGCTCGTGCGGGGAGTCGGAGGAGTCGTCAGAGGGGGTGGCGAGTTCGTTGAGGATGTCGTGGAGGACGCGGCGGACCGCCAGGCGTATCGCCGCGACCGCAGGATGGGGACCCATGTCCGGTTCCCTTCATGAAGTTTTCGGGGGGTGAGCCCGAGGTTCGGTCACTCAGAGTGTGTAGATGGTGACAGAGCCGGGCCGTTCCCCGAGCATTGCACGCCTACCCAGGGCTCACGGTCCCTCGGACGGGTGATTGGAGGGGCGTTCGCCTGCCGTCGGCCGGTTTTCTTTCACGACCCTTCCGCCCGGTTCACGACTCGGTCCCGGAGTTCCCCGAATCCGCCTTGCGGTGCACCCGCGCGATCCAGTCCGCCGGTTTGGCGATCTCCGTCTTCGTCGGGAGCGTGTTGGGGGAGGTCCACACGCGGTTGAAGCCGTCCATGCCGACCTCGTTGACGACCGCCCGCACGAAGCGTTCGCCGTCGCGGTACTGCCGGAGCTTGGCGTCCAGGCCGAGCAGTTTGCGCAGGGTCATGTCGAGCCGGGAGGCGCCCTTGGCCCGCCGCTGCTGGAACTTCTCCCGGATCTCCTGGACGCTCGGCACGACGTCCGGGCCCACGCCGTCCATCACGAAGTCGGCGTGGCCCTCCAGGAGGGACATCACCGCGGTGAGGCGGCCGAGGATCTCGCGCTGGGCCGGGGTCTGCACGATCTCGACGAGCGAGCGCCCGCCGTCGTCCTCCTCGCCCTCGGGACGCCCGCCGGCCAGCGACTGGGCGGCCTCCCGGATGCGTTCCAGGACGGTCATGGGGTCGACCTCGGTCTCCCCCAAGAACGACTGGATTTCGCCCTCCAGGTGGTCCCGCAGCCAGGGCACCGCGGTGAACTGCGTGCGGTGGGTCTCCTCGTGCAGGCACACCCACAGGCGGAAGTCGTGGGGCTGTACGTCGAGTTCGCGCTCCACCTGCACGATGTTCGGCGCGACCAGCAGCAGCCGTCCGCCGCCGTTCTCCCCGGCCGGGAGTTCGCGGGTGGCCGGGGCGAAGGTCTCGTACTGGCCGAGGACGCGGGAGGCCAGGAAGGACAGCAGCATGCCGAGTTCGACGCCGGTGACCTTGCCGCCGACGGCGCCGAGGACCGCGCCGCCCGGGGTGTTGCCGCGCCGTTCCTGCATCTTGTCGAGGAGGGGCTTGAGGATCTCCCGGAAGCCGGCGACGTTGGCCCGGACCCAGCCGGGGCGGTCGACGACGAGGACCGGAGTGTCGTGGCTCTCCTCGGTGGCCAGCTGGGTGAAGGCGCGGACGTGCCCCTCCGAGGTTTTGGCGTGCCGGCGCAGTTCGGCGACGACGGCCCGGGCCTCGTCGCGGCTCACCTCCGGCCCCGGCCGCACGAGCCGGGTCGCGGTCGCCACCGCGAGGTTCCAGTCGACCATCTGAGAAGAAGCAGCACCGCCGATGCTCGTCATGCGTCAACCGTACGTGAGCGTCCGCGCTGGGGGCAGGCCGCGAGGGCGTCGGCTCCCTGGCGGCCCGTCAGCCGCAGCCGCACGCCGCCAGCGCCGTCGCCGCCTTGTCCAGGGCCGTCTGGGCGGCGTCCTTGTTCGCCGTGTTCGACGCCAGGAACGCGAAGGCGAGGAGGCGGCCGTCCTGGTCGACGACCGTGCCCGCCAGCGTGTTCACGCCGGTGAGGGTGCCGGTTTTGGCGCGTACGACGCCGGCGGCGCCGTCGGGCGTGTAGCGGGTGGTCAGCGTGCCCGTGAAGCCGGCCACGGGGAGGCCGGTGAGGACCGGCCGGAGTTCGGGGTGGTCCGGGTCGCCGGCCTTCGCCAGGAGGGCGGTCAGGAGGTCGGCGGTGAGCCTGTCGTTGCGGTTCAGCCCGCTGCCGTCCTTGAAGGAGACGCCGGAGACGGGGAGTTGGAGCTTCTTCAGCTGGGCCCGGATCGCCTTGCCGCCGCCGTCGAAGTCGGCGCGCGTCTTCGTCGCCACGGCGGTCTGGCGGGCCAGGGCCTCCGCGATGTCGTTGTCGCTGTTGGTCAGCATGCGCTCGACCAGGGTGGACAGCGGCGGCGAGGTGACCTCCGCCAGCGTCTCGGAGCGGTCCGTCGCCTTGGAGGGGCCTGGGGACGTCGTCTCGATGCCCTCGTCCGCCAGGAAGCCGGCGAACTTGCGGGCCGCGTCGTCGGCCGGGTCCGGTGCCCGGACGGCCGTGCCGCTCGTGGTGTCGTTCGTCCGGGCCTCGTCGGCCATCAGAGGGCTGACCAGGGCGAGGTTGGCGTCGACGCCGATGGGGTGCAGGGCGGAACCGGCGTAGAGGGTGGTGTCGTACGACAGCGTCACCTTGCGGAGGCCGTCCTTCTTCAGGGCCTTCGCCGTCTTCGTGGCCAGGTCGCGCAGGCTGGCCCAGCCTTCGGCGTCCTTGCGGGCGGTGAGGGTGGGGTCGCCGCCGCCGACCAGGACCAGTTCATGGGTGCCCGGCTCCAGCGCCGTGCGGGTGGTGAGGCGGTGGTCGGGGCCCATCGCCGACAGGGCGGCCACCGCGGTGGCGATCTTGGTGGTGGAGGCGGGGGTGAGCGGGGCGTCGGCGCCGACGCCGTACAGGCGCTTGCCGGTGGCCACGTCGACGACCGCTGCCGCACGGCGGCTGCCCAGCGCCCCGTCCTTCAGGAGCGGGCCCAGGACGCCGGAGAGGGCCTCGCCGCTCGGCGCGGACTTCACGGTGTTCGTGGCGCCGCCGAGGCCCGCGAGGACCGAGGAGGCGCTCGGGGCGGGCTCTGGAGCCGCTCCCGTCGTACCGGAACCACGGTCGTGATCTGCGCCACCCGTGTGCTCCAGCGCGACCGCCCGGTCCCGCTCGGCCGTACGCTGACCGGTGGAGTCCCAGGGGCCGGCGGCGGTCACCACCACGGCCGTCAGCGCCAGGCCCGCGGTGGCGGCGCCTGCGGTGTACTGCCAGGTCTTCACCGTCGTCAGACGCTTGACCTGCGGTTTCATCGCGTTCGCGATGCGTGCCGACTGGGTGCGTGCGGCTGCCAGACCGGGTCGTACGGCGTTCGCGAGCCGCGTCACATGCGGTCTCGCGGCCCGCCAAGGCCTCAGTTCAGGCACGACCACCAGCCCCTTTCGCGATCACACACCTGCGTGAGGGACACTTAACCACCAGAACTATGTGCTGATCATGGAGGAGCCACCGGTGGAGTTCGACGTCACGATCGAGATCCCGAAGGGTTCGCGGAACAAGTACGAGGTGGACCACGAGACCGGTCGGATCCGCCTGGACCGTCGACTCTTCACCTCGACCGCCTACCCGACCGACTACGGATTCGTCGAGAACACCCTCGGCGAGGACGGCGACCCGCTGGACGCGCTGGTCATTCTTGACGAGCCGACGTTCCCGGGCTGTCTCATCAAGTGCCGTGCGATCGGCATGTTCCGCATGACGGACGAGGCCGGCGGCGACGACAAGCTGCTGTGCGTCCCGGCGACGGACCCGCGTGTCGAGCACCTGCGCGACATCCACCACGTCTCCGAGTTCGACCGCCTGGAGATCCAGCACTTCTTCGAGGTCTACAAGGACCTGGAGCCCGGCAAGTCCGTCGAGGGCGCCGACTGGGTCGGCCGTACCGACGCCGAGGCCGAGATCGAGCGGTCCTACAAGCGCTTCAAGGACCAGGGCGGCCACTGAGCCCTGTGCCCCGGACGGGCCGCACGCGCACGCGTGCGGCCCGTCCGCGTATCCGCTGACCTGTGGGGAACGTGTCTGTGCGCATACTGATGCGACGGATGGTGCTACAGGGAGCGATAGGCAAGTGACGTCGGCGGAGGACCGCAAGCCGCAGTCGGACGAGGCGAGGAGCGTCTACGACCCCGAGATCACGTCCGAGTTCGCCATCCCGGACGGACTGGCCGTCCCGAGGACGGCCGGCGGCGAGTCGGAGACGTCCTCGGAGTTCGCCGTACCGGAGGGCCTTCAGGCGCCCGAGGGGCCGGCCGGGGAGCCGGAGGGGTCGGCGTTCAGCACGCCCCGCACCTACAGCGCCAAACACGCCCCGGCCGCGTTCACCCCGCCGACCGGCGTTCCCGTGGTCTCGCTGACCAAGGACGTGCCCTGGCAGGACCGGATGCGCACGATGCTGCGGATGCCGGTGGCCGAGCGGCCCGCGCCGGAGCCGCTGCACAAGGAGGACGACACCGGGCCTGCCGTGCCGCGCGTGCTCGACCTGACCCTGCGTATCGGGGAGCTGCTGCTCGCGGGCGGTGAGGGCGCGGAGGACGTGGAGGCGGCGATGTTCGCCGTCTGCCGCTCGTACGGCCTCGACCGGTGCGAGCCGAACGTCACCTTCACGCTGCTGTCGATCTCGTACCAGCCGTCCCTCGTCGAGGACCCCGTGACGGCCTCCCGGACCGTGCGGCGGCGTGGGACCGACTACACCCGGCTCGCGGCCGTCTACCAGCTGGTGGACGACCTCAGCTACCCCGAGACGGCGTTCTCGCTGGAGGAGGCGTACCGGCGGCTCGCCGAGATCCGCCGCAACCGGCACCCGTACCCCGGCTGGGTGCTCACCTCGGCGAGCGGGCTGCTCGCGGGCGCCGCGTCCGTGCTGGTCGGCGGTGACGTCATCGTGTTCGTGGCGGCCGCGCTGGGCGCGATGCTCGGCGACCGGCTGGCGTGGCTGTGCGCGGGACGCGGGCTGCCGGAGTTCTACCAGTTCACGGTCGCCGCGATGCCGCCGGCCGCGATAGGGGTGGCGCTGACGGTGGCCCACGTGGACGTGAAGGCGTCCGCGGTCATCACCGGTGGGCTGTTCGCGCTGCTGCCGGGGCGGGCGCTGGTGGCGGGCGTGCAGGACGGGCTGACCGGGTTCTACATCACCGCGTCGGCGCGGCTCCTTGAGGTGATGTACCTGTTCGTCGGCATCGTCGTGGGCGTGCTGATCGTCCTGTACTTCGGCGTGCAGCTCGGCGCCGACCTCAACCCCGACGTGGCCCTCATCATCGAGGAGCGGCCGCTGTGGCAGATCGGGGCGTCGATGCTGCTGTCGCTGACGTTCGCGGTGCTGTTGCAGCAGGAACGATCCACCGTGCTGGTCGTGACGCTCAACGGGGGTGTCGCGTGGTCGGTGTACGGCGCGCTGCACTACGTCGGCGAGATCTCGCCGGTCGCGTCCACGGCGGTCGCGGCGGGGCTGGTGGGGCTGTTCGGGCAGATGCTGTCGCGGTATCGGTTCGCTTCCGCGCTGCCCTACACGACCGCCGCGATCGGGCCGCTGTTGCCGGGTTCCGCCACGTACTTCGGGCTGTTGTCCATCGCGCGGGACGATGTCGACAAGGGGTTGGTGTCGTTGGCCACGGCTGCGTCTTTGGCCATGGCCATCGCCATCGGGGTCAACCTGGGGTCGGAGATCTCGCGGTTGTTCTTGAGGGTGCCGGGTGGGGCGTCTGCGGCGGGGCGGCGGGCCGCTAAGCGGACCCGGGGGTTCTGAGCGCCCCCTAGCTCGGGTCCTTCGCTTTGACGGCGAGTGCGGGTGGTTCGTGGTTCGTGTCAGTAACCCTGGTTGTACGGGTACTGCTGGTTCTGCTGCTGGTCGTAGCCCTGTTGCTGCGGGTACTGCTGGGCGTACTGCTGCTGGTCGTAGCCGTACTGGTCGTTGTAGCCGTACTGCTGCTGGTCGCCGTAGGACTGCGGAGGCTGCTGCTGGTCGTTGGACGGGATGCGGCGGAGCTGGGTCGTCGCGTCGTCCATCGGCGGGGGCTGGTACGCCTGGGGCTCGGGGGTCGCAGGCTGTTCGGCTGCCGCCCTCTTCTTCTTTCCGCGCTCTCGCAGGTACTCGATGATGATCGGGACCACCGACACGAAGACGATGAGGACGAGGATCGCCTCGACGTTCTTGTGGATGACGTCGATCTGGCCGAGCCAGTACCCCGCGAGGGTGACGCCGGTTCCCCAGGCGACGCCACCGATGACGTTGTACGTCAGGAACGTGCGGTACTTCATGCGGCCGGCGCCCGCCACGATGGGGGCGAAGGTGCGGACGATCGGGACGAAGCGGGCCAGGACGATCGCCTTGGGGCCGTACTTCTCCATGAACTCGTGGGCCTTGTCCAGGTTCTCCTGCTTGAAGAGCTTGGAGTTGGGCCGGTTGAAGAGCTTCGGGCCGAAGAACTTTCCGATCATGTAGCCGACCTGGTCGCCGAGGACGGCCGCCAGCACGATCAGGAAGCAGACCAGCCACAGCGGCTGGCTGATGTAGTCGCCCTGCGCCACGAACAGACCCGCCGTGAACAGCAGCGAGTCGCCGGGCAGGAACGCGAACAGACCCGATTCCGCGAAGACGATCAACAGGATGCCGGGCAGGCTGAACGTCTCGATCAGATAGTTCGGACTGAGCCACTCGGGGGCGAGCGCGAGCGTCATCACGGGTCTGTGGCTCCTGATACTGGGGGACGGGCTGGGGCTGGCTGCCCAAAAGTATCAACGCAGGCCCCGGAGCCCAGGTTCCATGGGGCCGCAGAGGATGCGCTGTGGGCTCTCCGGGAGAAAGCTGTGAGCCATGAGTATCGATGATTTCGGCGGCGGCCAGGGCCCCGAGCCCGATGTGCTCGTGGTGACCACCAACGACGTGCCCGGCTTCCGGGTGCAGGAGGTACTGGGGGAGGTCTTCGGGCTGACCGTGCGCTCCCGGCATCTGGGGAGCCAGATCGGCGCGGGCCTGAAGTCGATGATCGGCGGTGAGCTCAAGGGGCTCACCAAAACGCTGGTGCAGACCCGCAACCAGGCCATGGAGCGGCTCGTGGAGCAGGCACGCGCGCGTGGGGCGAACGCCGTGCTGATGTTCCGCTTCGACGTGACGGAGGCGGCCGACGTCGGCACGGAGGTGTGTGCCTACGGGACCGCAGTGGTCCTGGCCCGGGAGTGAGCCCCCGGGCCAGGACGGACTACGAGGTGTGCCGGGCCGCGTTCGCCCTGATCGCGTCCCTCAGATGCTCGGCCAGGCCGTCGCCCATCGCGTCGTAGAACGCCTTGAAGCGCTCGTCGGAGACGTACATGTCGCCGAAGCACAGGTGCATCTCGTAGGGGACCTCGAAGTAGTACCGGCCGATGTGCTGCCGGTGCTCCTCGGCGAGGTCCATGGCCGCCTCGGCGGACGGCTGCTCGCCGGCCGTCACCAGGGCGGCGTAGCGCCGGCCCCAGTCGTCGACCTCGGCCTGGATGCGCTTCCAGTCCTCCTTGGTGTACGTCGCGGCGCGGCGCTGGGACTCGGCGTACGCCTCGGTGCCGCCCCAGCGCTGTTCCGCCTCCTCGGCGTACTGCTCGGGATCCTTGTCGCCGAAGACCTCGAAGCGTTCCTCCGGCGTGAGGTTGATGCCCATCTTGCGTGCCTCCATGGCCTGCTCCACGGCCGCCGCCATCTTCCGCAGCTTCTCGATCCGGGCGGTCAGCAGCTCGTGCTGGCGGCGCAGGTGGGCGCGCGGGTCCGTGGCCGGATCGTCGAGGAGGGCGGCGACCTCGTCGAGCGGGAAGCCGAGCTCCCGGTAGAACAGGATCTGCTGCAGCCGGTCGAGGTCGGCGTCGCTGTAGCGCCGGTGGCCCGCGTGGCTGCGCTCGCTGGGCGCGAGCAGACCGATGTCGTCGTAGTGGTGCAGGGTGCGCACCGTCACTCCGGCGAAACCGGCGACCTGTCCCACGGAGTAGCTCACTTCTCCGCTCCTTCCCTTCTCGGTACGCCGTCCACGGTGCGTCCTCACGCCACGTGAGGTGCAAGCCCCTGGGGCGACTCCGGATGTGGTGCCCGTTTTGCCCGTTTATCGTGAGCCCGTGGCCCAGGACACCGCGCAGCAGTCACCCGCAGCCCCGGCGACCCCGGCCCGTGCGCTGCTGCCCCTGATCCTCCCCGCTCTCGCCGTCGGCGTGGGCGCGAGCCTGATCTTCGTCGGGGTGAGCGCGGCGGCCGAGGCGTTCCAGGACGTGCTGTGGCAGAACCTGCCGGACGCCCTCGGCGTGGGCCGGTACTCGGTGCTCTGGATGCTGATCATGCTCACCGCGACCGGTGTGGCCGTCGGTCTGGTGGTGTGGAAGGTGCCGGGCCACGCCGGGCCCGACCCGGCCACCATGGGCCTGGACGCCCCCGTGCTGCCGCCCGTCGTACTGCCGGGGCTGGTCCTCGCGACCGCGCTGATGCTGGCCGGCGGGCCGAGCCTCGGCCCCGAGAACCCGATCATCGCCGTGAACGTCGCGATCTTCTTCTGGCTCGGCCGGCGGTTCCTGCCCCGGGCACCGGGCGAGCTGTGGCCGGCGCTGGCGGAGGCGGCGACGATCGGCGCGCTGTTCGGTACGCCGGTGGCGGCGGCCCTGGTCATCTCCGAGGCGCTGGCCGGGCGGCAGCTGAGGGGCGCGTTGTGGGACAACGTCTTCGCGCCGCTGGTCGCCGCCGCCGCGGGCGCCCTGACGACCACCCTGGTGGCCCATCCGTCCTTCGATCTGCATCTGCCCCCGTTCGGACGGCCGGGCTGGGGCGATCTGCTGGCGGGGGTGGTGATCGCGTCCGTGGCGGCCCTGCTCGGCATGTGCGCCGTCCGCGTCTTCCCGTACGTCCACGCCGCCTTCGCCAGGCTGCGGCACCCGATGCTCGCGCTGCCCGTCGGCGGCCTGGTACTGGGGCTCCTCGCGGCCGTGGGCGGTCATCTCACGCTCTTCAAGGGTCTGGAGGAGGTCGGGGAGATCGCGGCCGACCCGGACGGCTGGTCGGCCGGGGAGTTCGCCACGATGACCGTGGTGAAGCTGGCCGCGCTGGTGGTCGCCGCGGCCTGCGGCTTCCGCGGCGGACGGATCTTCCCCGCCGTGTTCGTCGGCGCCGCCCTCGGGTTGTGCGCCCACGCCCTCGTCTCCGGCGTCCATCCCGCCGTCGGTGTCGCGACGGGCGTGCTGGGCATGCTGCTCGCCATCACCCGGCAGGGCTGGGTGAGCCTGTTCACGGCCGCCGTGCTGGTGGCCTCGCCGACGATCCTGGCCCTGCTGTGCATCAGCTCGCTGCCCGCCTGGCTGCTGGTGACCGGCCGCCCCCAGATGCAGTTGCGCGACGACGGAACCCCGGTCCGCTGAACCCACTTCGAGGAGTCCATCGATGCCGCTCCACCAAGGTCCCGACAAGCACGACGAGCGCCCGATGTCCGTCAACCCCTTCTACGGGGAGGCCAATCCGGTCGGCGGCATGACCGAGGCTCCGCCCACGCACCGGCTCCCGGACACCCCGCTCCCGCCCATGACGGCGTACCAGCTGGTGCACGACGAGCTGATGCTGGACGGCAATTCGCGCCTCAATCTCGCCACCTTCGTCACCACCTGGATGGAGCCGCAGGCCGGCGTCCTCATGGCGGAGTGCCGGGACAAGAACATGATCGACAAGGACGAGTACCCGCGCACCGCCGAGCTGGAGCGGCGCTGTGTGGCGATGCTCGCCGACCTGTGGAACGCTCCCGATCCGGCGAGTGCCGTGGGCTGTTCGACGACCGGATCGAGTGAGGCCTGCATGCTCGCCGGGATGGCGCTGAAACGGCGCTGGAGCAAGCGGAATCCGAAGCCGGGCGCCCGCCCCAATCTGGTCATGGGCATCAACGTCCAGGTCTGCTGGGAGAAGTTCTGCAACTTCTGGGAGGTGGAGCCCCGGCTGATCCCGATGGAGGGCGACCGCTTCCATCTCGATCCGCAGGCCGCCGCCGCGCTGTGCGACGAGAACACCATCGGGGTCGTCGCGATCCTCGGCTCCACCTTCGACGGCTCCTACGAGCCCGTCGCCGACCTGTGCGCCGCCCTGGACGAGCTGCAGGAGCGCACCGGCCTCGACATCCCGGTGCACGTCGACGGGGCGTCCGGCGCCATGGTCGCGCCCTTCCTCGACCCGGACCTCGCCTGGGACTTCCGGCTGCCGCGGGTCGCCTCCATCAACACCTCGGGGCACAAGTACGGCCTGGTCTACCCGGGCGTCGGGTGGGCGCTGTGGCGCGACCACGACGCCCTGCCCGAGGAGCTGGTCTTCCGCGTCAACTACCTGGGCGGCGACATGCCGACCTTCGCGCTCAACTTCTCCCGGCCCGGCGCGCAGGTCGTCGCGCAGTACTACACGTTCCTGCGGTTGGGCCGCGAGGGCTACCGGGCCGTGCAGCAGACCACCCGGGACGTCGCCGGGCGCCTCGCCGAGCGCATCGAGGCCCTCGGCGACTTCCGGCTCCTCACCCGGGGCGACCAGCTGCCGGTGTTCGCCTTCACCACCGGGCACGACGTGACGGCGTACGACGTCTTCGACGTGTCCCGGCGCATGCGCGAGCGTGGCTGGCTGGTACCGGCGTACACCTTCCCGCCCCACCGCGAGGACCTGAGCGTCCTGCGCGTCGTCTGCCGCAACGGCTTCTCCGCCGACCTCGCCGAGCTGTTCGTGGACGACCTGCGCCGGCTGCTGCCCGAACTGCGCCGCCAGTCGCACCCCTCGACCCGGGACAAGGGCGCGGCGACGGGCTTCCACCACTGAGCGCAGCGGAGGGCTAGGCGGTGTCCCCGGGATGCCGCTCCCCCGTCGCGTACGGGTTCTCCTCGCCCTCGGCGAGGACGCCGACGAACGGCTCGCCCTCCCCCGCGAAGGTGTACGCCCCGTCCTCGACGCGCCCGATCAGGCTCTGGATCCAGGCGAGTTCGGCGTCGGCCGTGTGGATCCAGAGGTTCATGATCTCGCCGATGTGACCGAGCTTCTCGGGGCCTTCCTCGGGGACGTAGTGCTCGGTGACGGAGGCGCGCCAGTGCTCGATGCGGCGGATGCGCTCCTTCAGGAGGGCCACCACCTCGGCCCGCGGAAGGTCGACCATGAAGCCGATGGCCGCCGACTTCACGTCCATCTTCTGGTCGTACGAGGTCAGCGCCTCGCGCAGCAGCCGCAGGAACTCCTCGGTGCCCGCCTGGGTGATCTCGTACTCGGTTCGGGGCGGGCCGCCGGCGGTGGACGGCGCGATCTCGTGCGCGTGCAGCAGTCCCTGCTTCGCCATCTGCTTCAGGGCGTGGTAGATCGAGCCGGGCTTGGCGTTGGACCACTCGTGCGCGCCCCAGTACTCCAGGTCGCCCCGCACCTGGTAGCCGTGGGCCCGCCCGTGCTGGCGGACCGCGCCGAGCACGAGGAGACGGATCGCTGACATGGGGCCAGCGTAGGAGACGCTTGACGTCAGCCCCAGGTCGTGCCCTGCTCTTTTGCCACCAGCTCGAACGCGGTGGCACCGTCCAGGGACTCGCGGATGATGTCGGCGTGGCCGGCGTGCCGGGCCATCTCACGGATCAGGTTGAGCAGCATCCAGCGGACGGAGACCTGGCTGTCCGGCGGGAACCAGGGGTCGTTGGGCAGTGGGAAGGTCTCGTCGAGGCTCGGGACCGAGCGGGCGTACGCCTCCGTCTCGGCGGCGACCTTCTCCCAGTAGGCCAGTTGGGACTCGACCGTCTCGCCGTCCACGAGGGCGAAGCACTCGTGCCAGTTCTCCTCGGTCCGCCGCACCGCCGGCGGCTCGCCCTTGGCGCGGGCGACCCAGCCCTGCTCGACCTCGGCGACGTGCTTCAGCAGCCCGGCGAGGGACAGCTCGCTCGCGCTGGGCCTGCTGCCCGCCTGCTCGTCCGTGAGCCCGAGCAGCGCGCGCCGGATCGCGCCCCGCTCGGCGGCCAGATAGCCGAGCAGTGCTCCGCGCTCGTCGCCGTGTGCTTCCGCGGGAACGTGGGTGACCATGACCGGCCGCCTTTCGTCGGGGCCCGGGGGGCTCTCCCCCTGACACCGACGAAGCTACGGGCCCTTGCGGTCAGCTTCTGTCCGCAAGGGCCCGGCGCGGGCGAGAAACGCTCTAGAAGGGGAAGCTGCTCCGGCCGCGCTGGACCGAGATCCACTTCAGGGTGGTGAACGCGTCCAGCACGCTCTCGCCGTTCAGGCGGCCCATGCCCGAGCTCTTCTCGCCGCCGAAGGGGACGACGGGCTCGTCGTGGACGGTGCCGTCGTTCACATGGAACATGCCGGTGTCGATCTGCTGGGCGAAGGCGACACCCCGCTCGATGTCGCCCGTGTGGACGGCGCCGCTCAGGCCGTACGGAGTGTCGTTGACGATGCGTACGGCCTCCTCCTCGCCGTCGAAGGGGACGAGGAAGGCGACCGGGCCGAATACCTCCTGCCGCAGCAGGGCCGAGTGGGCGGGGACGCCGGTCAGGACGGACGGTTCGACGAGGTTGTCGGTCCGGCCGCCGCGTACCAGAGCCATGGCGCCCTCGGCGAGCGCCTGTTCGATCACGCTTGTGACGGCGTCCGCCTTGGAGTGGTTGATGAGCGGACCGATGACGGTCTCGGGCTCGCGCGGATCTCCGGTCTTGAGTGTCTTCACCTTGGCGACGAACTTCTCGGTGAACTCGTCGAGGACCGAGCGGTCGACCAGGATGCGGTTGGCGGCCATGCAGATCTGGCCCTGGTGGATGTACCGGCTGAAGACGGCCGCGTCGACGGCGTAGTCGACGTCGGCGTCGTCGAGGACCACCAGCGCGCTGTTGCCGCTCAGTTCGAGGACCGAGCGCTTGAGGTTCGCGGCACATACGGCGGCGACGTGGCGCCCGACCTGGTCGGAGCCGGTGAAGGAGATGACCTCCAGGAGAGGGTGGTCGATGAAGGCGTCACCGGTCTCGGCTATGTCGGTGATGACGACATTCAGCAGACCGCCGGGCAGACCGGCGTCCTGGAAGATCTTGGCGACCAGTGAGCCGCCCACGATCGGGGTCTCCTGATGCGGCTTGAGGACGACGGCGTTGCCGAGGGCGAGGGCCGGGGCCACCGACTTGACCGAGAGGAGGAAGGGGAAGTTGTAGGAGCTGATCACACCCACCACGCCGACCGGAACGCGCTGGACGCGGTTCTCCTTGCCGTCGACGGGAGAGGGGAGGATCCGGCCTTCGGGGCTCAGGGCCTGGTGGGCCGCCTCGCGCAGGAAGTCCTTGGCGAGGCGCAGTTCGAAGTCCGCCTTCAGCCGGGTGCCGCCGAGTTCGGTGATGATCGCGTCGGCGATCTCCTGCTCACGTTCCTCGACCAGGCGCAGCGCCCTTTCGAGAACGGCCCGGCGGGCGTACGGGTTGGTCGCGGCCCATGCCTTCTGGGCGCGGGCGGCCGCCTGGTACGCGTCGTCGACCTCGTCGACCGTGGCTATGGTGATCGACGCCAGCTTCTCGCCGTCGTACGGGTTGAAGTCGATGATGTCCCAGGAACCGGTGCCCGGACGCCACTCACCGTCGATGTACTGCTGGGCCAGGTCAGTGAAGTACGACGACATGCGATCCCCAAATCACTAGCGGACGCGCGATCTGCATCACGGTCTGAGCACACGTCATCGTACGTGCGGCACAAGCGAGTTGGGGACAGAGAGCGAACTTATGGGGAGAACCCTAAGAAAGCTGGAGGAGACCCCGTAGCAGGTCCCGGCTCTCGTCCGGACCCGGGCTGTCCTGCTGGAGCTCCTTGAGTGCGCTCTCGTACTGGGCGACGTCCTCGCGCTTGTCCAGGTAGAGGGCGCTGGTGAGCTGCTCCAGATAGACCACGTCGGTGAGGTCGGACTCCGAGAAGCTCAGGATCGTGAACGCGCCGCTCTCGCCCGAGTGCCCGCCGAAGCTGAACGGCATGATCTGGAGCCGGATGTTGGGGTGCTGGGAGATCTCGATGAGGTGCTGGAGCTGACCCCGCATCACCTCGCGGTCGCCGTAAGGGCGGCGCAGGGCGGCCTCGTCGAGGACGATGTGGAAGTCGGGGGCGTTCTCGGCGACGAGGTACTTCTGCCGCTCCAGACGCAGCGCCACCCGCTTCTCGATGTCGGCCGTGCTCGCGCCCTTCATGCCGCGCTGTACGACTGCACGTGCATACGCCTCGGTCTGCAGCAGGCCGTGCACGAACTGCACCTCGTAGGCGCGGATGAGGTTCGCGGCGCCCTCCAGACCCACGTAAGTGGGGAACCAGCTCGGCAGCACGTCGGAGTAACTGTGCCACCAGCCCGCCACGTTGGCCTCGCGGGCGAGCGAGAGCAGCGACATGCGCTCGGCCTCGTCCGTGATGCCGTACAGCGTCAGGAGGTCCTCGACGTCCCTGGTCTTGAAGCTCACCCGGCCCAACTCCATCCGGCTGATCTTCGACTCGGATGCGCGGATGGAGTAGCCCGCGGCCTCACGCGTGATCCCCCGCGCCTCACGCAGTCGCCTGAGTTGTGATCCGAGCAGCATGCGCCGCACCACCGATCCCGGCTCTCCCGCGCTCACGTTCGCCAGCCTCCCCAACCGTCTTCCGGGGCCGAAGTCTGCCACTAAAACACTTCGAGCTGTACTCGTCCGATTACAGAGATGGAAAGAAGCCAAAGATTCCACACAGGAGGTGGCCGCGAGAAGGCAAGAGAGAGGAGGAAGTTGGCGGAAAAAATGCCCAACAAGCGGTACGGCACCATCCAATTCGGTCACGTGCACGTGCATCTGCACCTTGCATCTGCACCACACATCCGAAACCATGGTCCCGCGCAACCGCTGCATCGCAACGACCGCGAGTTCCCGGGAGTGCCTCGCATGGGGATGAATGGATCGACCATGCTCGAGCCGTTACGGCAGGGCCTTCCGCCGCTGGATCCCGCGGCCGTGTCCAACGCCGCCTCCTGCGCTCTGCCCGCCCGCTACGAAGCGGTGCGCGAGGCACGGCAGTTCACCCGCAGAACGCTCGACCAGTGGGACATCGGCGACCGTTTCGACGACGCCTGTCTCGTGGTCTCCGAACTGGTCACCAACGCCCTGCGGCACGGACTGCCCTCCGACAACGGCCACGCCCCCGCACAGGTCCCGCCGGTGCGGCTGCATCTGATGCGCTGGACGGACCGGCTGGTGTGCGCGGTGCGCGATCCCAGCCACGACAGCCCGGTGGCGCGCGATTCGGACGACTTCGCGGCGGAATCCGGCCGCGGGCTGTTCCTCGTCGACTCCTTCGCCGACAGCTGGGGCTGGCACCCCCTGGCCGGCACCCTCAACGGCAAGGTCGTCTGGGCCCTGTTCCTGCTCCAGCCGCGGGAGTCCGCCGAGTGAGCCCCCGCGGCGTTTTTCCACGCCGCGGGTCTACGCGCGTCACCGCAGGTAGGCGGCCGGTCACCCCGGGTTGACCGGGGCGTCCGTCGCCCTCAGCCGGCTATCAGGTGGTCGAACTCGCCGTCCTTGACGCCCAGGAGCATCGCTTCGATCTCCGCGCGGGTGTAGACGAGCGCCGGGCCGTCCGGGAAGCGTGAGTTGCGCATGGCAACGCCGCCGTCCGGCAGTCGCGCGAACTCGACACAAGAACCCTGCGAGTTGCTGTGCCTGCTCTTCTGCCAGGCCACCCCGCTCAGGTCCGTGGCCGCCATGCCGTTGTACACGTCCATGCCGTTGTACACGTCGTGGTCCACAGGTCGCTCCCCGGTGGTGCGGTGGCCTTGGGGCCATTGATGCAATGGTCAACTGGTCCGGATCATAGCTCTGTTCACGTGCAGATGCATGAGCAGATGCACGTGCACGCGGGGTATTCCCGTGGTTACAGATGTGACGCAGGAGCAGCTACATCCGTTCCAACGCATCCCCCAGAGCCCGCATCACATGCGCTCTCCAGCCCCCGTCCATGATCGTCCGGGCCATCAGCTGTGCGGGGTCGTCGGGGTCGAATCCCTCGTGTACTAGAAAGAGACGCGTTCCGCGCCCTTCCTGTTCCAACTTCCATGTGATGGTCCAGTCGGCGGAGTTGGCGGGATCGGTGTCGGTCCAGCGGACGCTCAGCATCCGTTCCGGCTGAAAACCGAGAACCTCCACGTCGACGGTGCCGGAGAAGGTGGTGTTGGGCCGCGGCACGGACGTCATCGTGTACCGGTGACCGACCTCGAGACGGAACGCCTCGGTTCCTTGCATCTGCCACTGCACGAGCAACTCGGGCTCGGTGAGGGCGCGCCACACCTTGGCGGGCGGGTGCGGGAAGAACTGGTCGACGCGGATGACGGTGAGGTCGTCGTCAGGGGTGGCGTTCATGTCGCGTCATCGTCGGGCATGCGGTCGAGCAGCTCGCCCAACCCCTTCAGCCGGTCGCGCCAGAACCGCTCGTACGGGTGGAGCCAGTCCTGCACCTCGGCGAGCGGGGCCGCCTCCAGGCGGTAGATGCGCTGCCGGCCGGAGCGCTGCTCGGAGACGAGGCCGGCGTCACGGAGCACCTTGAGGTGCTCGGACAGGCTCGGACGGGCCATGTCGAAGTGGGCGGCGAGGGCCTGCACGGGCTGCGGGCCGCCGTCGCGCAGGAGGCGCAGCACGGCACGGCGGGTGGCGTTGGCGAGCGCGGCGAACACCCGGTCCGCCTCGGCCTCTCCACGGACCCCGGCTGCGGTCATGCCGACCCTCCTAGTGGTGTGCCTCCGTCAGCAGCATCAGACCGTTGCCGTCGGGGTCCGCGAACGAGGCCATACGGCCCCAGGGGAGCTCGTCGGGACCCTGCACGCGGACGCCCGCCGCGGCGAGCCGCGCGCAGTCGGCGTCGACGTCGGTCGTCACCAACATGATCCCCCGTGTCCCGCCGGGCTCGAAGCCGCCCATCCCCGGACCGGAGAGCGTGAACACGGTCTGCGCTCCGGGCGGCGCGACCTGGAGCCACCGCCCCTGGGGCAGATCGAGGTCGGCGGTGACGGTCATGCCGAGCACCTCGGTGTAGAAGCGCAGGGCGCGGTCCTGGTCGGTGACGGGGAGGGTGACGAAGGAGGCGTGGGTGATGGTCATGCCGAACAGAATAGGTAGGCGATTCCCTACGCGTCAAACGTAGGGAATCGCCTACCCATAGGGGTTCACCTAGCGCTGGAGTACGGCAGCAGCGCCATCTCCCGGGCGTTCTTGATGGCGCGGGCCAGCTGTCGCTGCTGCTGGGCCGTGACGCGGGTGACGCGGCGGCTGCGGATCTTGCCGCGGTCGGAGATGAACTTCCGCAGCAGGTCGGTGTCCTTGTAGTCGATGTAGGTGATCTTGGCGGCGTCCAGCGGGTTGGGCCGGGACTTGAGGGGCTTGCGGTCGCTCTTACGAGGCATCAGACCTCCAGGAGGGTGTCGAAGGCGGGCGGCAACTGCTTCCAGGCGCTGCGGCCCGCGGCGTACTCGGCATCGGTCAACAGGCAGGACTCCAGCAGCCGTTCGAGTCCGTCGCGGTCCAGGGCGGGGGACGTGAACACCAGGTGCTGGCAGCAGTCGCCGTGCTCGGGGTGCCAGTCCAGCGCGGCGGCGGCGCGACGCACCGGCGGGACCATGTCCCAGGCCGCGTCGGGGAGGGAGGCGAGCCAGGGCCCGACGCTCTCCACGCACAGCGCACCGCCGGCCGCGTCCCAGTGCAGCAAGGTGTCCGGCCGGTCCGCGAGCCAGAACCGGCCCCGGCTGCGGGCGGCGGCACAGGTGATGTCCTCCAGCGCCTCGTAGAGCCGCTCCGGATGGAAGGGCCGGTCCCGGTGCCACACGAGGGTGGAGACCCCGTGCGCATCGGCCTCGGCGGGCAGCAGCGCGCAGGCGGGATGCTGGGCCGCGGCGGCGGCCTCGACGTCGAAGCCGGCGAGGGCGGCTTGCGCCAGAGGGGAGAGGGGGCCCGCCGCAGGAGACGCCGCGCCCGCCAGGTCGCCGGGGCCGATCGGGACCTGGCGGGCCGTCGGGTGGAGCTGGGTCAGCAGCTCCCGGTCCTCGTCGTCGGCCTCCTCCGAGTCGGTCACGGCGAGGACGGGGGCGTACTCCAGCTGGCGGGCGAAGGTGTCGGCGATCGTGCGCTGGTCGGTCGCGGCCGCGGCGAGGCCGCGCTCGGCGAGGTCGTCGCCGTTGCCCAGACAGGGCAGGACCAGTGCCGGGTCGACCGCGGTGATCACGCCGGTGACGATGAGACCGCCGGCGGTCACCACCTCCGCCATGGCCTTGGGCTCGACGGAGTCCCACAGTTCGACGATCGCGAGCCGCGTCGTCCCGTCGTCCGCCAGCCGCCGCAGCTCGGGCACGAGGTCTTCGCGCAGCGCGCAGCACGCGCAGTCGTTGACCAGGGGCGTCTCCCCGGCGGACAGCAGGCCGGAGGCGTCGCGCACGGTCCGCACCACCGTGCCCGCCGCCGCCGTCGCCAGGTCGTGGTGGAGCACGACGCTGCCGGACACGTCGGCGAGGAGCCGTTCGACGGCCGCCTTACGGGCGTCGGCGTGCAGCCCGCCGACGATCACGACCGAGAGCATCAGCCCCGCTCCCCCGGCCGGCCGTACCGCCGCTCGAAGCGCTCCACGCGGCCCGCGGTGTCCAGGACGCGGGCGGTGCCCGTGTAGAAGGGGTGGCTGACGTTCGAGATCTCGACGTCCACGACCGGGTAGGTGTTGCCGTCCTCCCACTCGACCGTCTTCTCGCTCGTCATCGTCGAGCGGGTGAGGAAGGCGTAGTCGGCCGCACGGTCCCGGAAGACGACGGGACCGTACGCCGGATGGATGTCCTTGCGCATGGCGGCGGTCAGCGCTCCTCTCGGAAGTCGACGTGGCGGCCGGCGACCGGGTCGTACTTGCGCAGCGTCATGCGGTCCGGGTCGTTGCGGCGGTTCTTGCGGGTGACATAGGTGAAGCCGGTCCCGGCCGTGGACCGGAGCTTGATGACCGGGCGGAGTTCGTTGCGAGCCATGCCGTGTATCTTACTGAAAATGAATTCCATTTACACAACTGCTTCGAGAGAGGTGCGTCACCCGTGTCCGCCCACTGCATGCTGACCGGCGCCCGGCCCGGCTTCGGCAACCGCATCTCCCACTCCCACCGGCGCACCTCGCGCCGCTTCGACCCCAACATCCAGTCCAAGCGGTACTGGCTGCCCAGCGAGGGCCGGCACGTCCGGCTGCGGCTGAGCGCGAAGGGGATCAAGACCGTCGACACGATCGGCGTCGAGGCGGCCGTGGCGCGCATCCGCGCCCGGGGAGTGAGGATCTGATGGCCAAGAAGAGCAAGATCGCAAAGAACGAGCAGCGACAGGAGATCGTCGCCCGGTACGCCGAGCGACGGGCCGAGCTGAAGGAGATCATCCGGCGGCCGTCCTCGACGGACGCCGAACGGCAGGCGGCCCGGCGGGAGTTGGGTCGGCAGCCGCGGGACGCCAGCGCCACCCGGGTGCGCAACCGCGACCAGGTGGACGGCCGGCCGCGCGGCTACTTCCGGGCCTTCGGCCTGTCCCGGGTGAGTCTGCGGGAGCAGGCGCATGCCGGGTACCTTCCGGGGGTCCGCAAGTCCTCCTGGTAGCTTGCTGCGGTCGTGGCGTCGCCGGTGTCGGGGCGTCGTCTGCCATCCGCTAGGGAGCTTCCATGGGTTCGGCTTCGGCTTCTGCTTCGGTGAACTTCTCGCGCACCACGGCGGCCGCGGCCCTGGCCCTCGTGGGGGTCCTCGCGCTCGGCGCGTGCAGTTCGGACGACGGCTCGGACTCCGACGACGCGACGCCGAGCGCGAGCACCTCCTCCGGCGCCTCCGACGGAGGTTCGGCCTCCTCGTCCGCCTCCGGCGAGCTGGCCGGCAGCTGGCTCACCACCGCCAAGGGCAAGGCCGTCGTCCTGATGGTCAACGGCACCGAGGCGGGGCTGTTCGCGACCGGCGGGACCGTGTGCAGCGGGACCGCGGGCGAGGAGTCCGGGATGCAGATGATCCACCTCAAGTGCACGGACGGCAGCAAGGACCGGGCGACCGGGATGGTCGACTCCGTCGGCAAGACCACCCTCAAGGTGACGTGGGAGGGCGGCCTCGGCGCGGAGACGTACACCAAGGCGGAGGGCGGCAAGCTGCCGTCGGGCCTGCCCACGGCGAGCCTGGGCTGACACAGCGGCTGTTCGGCGGGGGGGCGGGCAACCATGGCCCGCGCCCGTGCGTGATGATCCATGCACGAGCCTCAGCGGCACCAGGCCGCCCGGAGCATCCAAGGACCCACCATGCGCGCCCTCCCCCTCGCAGCCGCCACCCTCGCCGCGGCCTTCCTGCTGACCGCCTGTTCCGACGACGACGGCGGCAAGGACACCGGCGCCTCCGCCCCCTCCGCCTCCGCCAAGTCCGGCGGCACCTGCGTGCTCGACGAGATGGGCGTGCAGGTCGGTCCCGCCAATGCCGCCCCGGCCGCCGGTGACACCGGCAACGTGCCCGTGACGCTCACCAACAAGAGCGGCGCCAAGTGCACGCTGGACGGCCTGCCCGGTGTGGACCTCATCGCCGGCGGCAACTCGGTGAGCGTGGCGTCCGACCCCGCCGCCACGGCCAGGAAGACGACCCTCGCCGAGGGCGCCTCGATCGCCTGCACCCTCACCTACGTCCGCGGCGAGAAGGGCAGCGACCGGAGCCTCGCCGCGACGAGTGCGGAGTTCAACCTGCCGGGGTCCACCAAGACGTACGCCTTCAAGTGGACGTACGGCGAGGTCGCGCTGAAGAAGGACGGCGAGACGCCGGACGCCACGGTGTCCGGCTTCCAGGAGTCCAGCGAGTGACCCTGCTCAGCGCAGGGGCTTGCGGGACTTGACCTGCGCCCGGTCGGCCGCCTCGGCGCCCTCCACCCAGCCCGCCTCGTCGGTGACCCCGCGCAGGCGGGTCGTGGTGGTCTGCGGGAACATGCGGTCCACGCGGTCGGTGACGGCGACCTCGCGGGTGGCCAGGACCGGGAGCAGGTCGTCGCCGACCTGGGTCTCGGCGGCGGCGCGCAGCAGGTCGCCGACGCGGTGCGCGTAGGCCGCGAGGAAGGACTGCCGGAAGGTCTTGGTCCGCTTGCGGCCACCGGCCCGCTGGGCGGCCTCCGCCTTCGTCATCGCGGACGTGGCCTGCACCAGGAGCGAGGTGTAGAGCAGCTCCACGGCGTCGAGGTCGGGGCCGAAGCCGACCACCGTGGAGAAGGCGAACGCCTCGTTCCAGACGGCCCGGCAGTGGTTCGCCGTCGCCACCGCGTCCAGCAGCACCGCCTTGGCCTGCTCGTACGGCGGCTCGACCCCGATCCGGCAGGCACCGGGGCTGTCGTGCGTGGGCGCCTGCGCGTCCAGCAGCGCCTCGTCGACGCTGTGGCGGGCCATCAGCTCCTGCGCCTTGGCGGTGAGTGCCTCCGCCTCGTCCGGATAGCCGGTCGCCTCTGCCTTGGCGAGCAGCGCGCGGATCCGGGTGAGCATGCGGGGCTCGGCGGAGGAGTGCCGGGTGACGGGCTCGTCCAGGGGTTCCAGGGCGGGCAGCCGCAGCAGCAGGCGGTACAGCTCCAGGACCGCGGTGGCGCGCGAGAAGCGGTCGGTGCGGGGCGCGGGTTCGGCGGGCAGCTCGGCCAGCTGGGCCGCCCACCGGGGACCGCGCGCCCGGTCGTCGGGCGCCTGCGCGCGGATCAGGGCCGACAGCAGGCGCAGGTGTACGTCGTCCAGCTCGCGCCGCACCAGTCGTACGACGTCGGCGGGCTGCCAGCCACGGCGCCAGGCGGCCGCGACGAACTCCCTCCCCCGGCGTTCGAGTTCGGCGTCGGCCCCCGCGTCGGCGGCCAGGAGGGAGGCGGCCGTGTCGAGGGCGGAGTCGGCGTCCGCGTAGAGGGCGGCCTCGAAGGCGCGGTCGACGGTGCCGGGGGCGCTGCTGCTGGTCACGGAGCGATCGTCTCACTCCCCGAAAATGGGGTGCCGCGGCCCATGGGGACTTCGAGCATGGCCGCATGATGGACATGTCTCTCTACGCGGCCTTCCTCGTGGCCGCCTTCGCGCTCTGTGTGACCCCGGGTCCCGACATGATGTTCATCGTGGCGATGGGCGGCCGCGGCGGCCCCGCGGCGGGGGTGATGGCGGCGTTCGGGGTGGCCTGCGCGATGTTCGTGCACACGGTCGCCGCGGCGCTCGGACTGTCGGCGCTGTTCCTGGCGCTGCCCACGCTCTACCACGTACTGCGCTGGGCGGGCGCCGCCTACCTGCTGTACCTCGCGGTGAAGGCGTTCCGGGACCGCTCGCCGGTGGGCGAGGGCGCCGTGGCCGGGCCCGGGATGCGGCGGGCGTTCTGGCAGGGGGCGGTCACCAATCTGCTGAACCCCAAGGTGATCCTCTTCAACGTGGCGTTCCTGCCGCAGTTCGTGGCGCCGGAGCTGGGACACGTGTGGGAGCAGTTCCTGGTCCTCGGGCTCACCATCACGGTCATGGGGTTCGCGGTGGACGGTTCCATCGGGCTGCTCTCCGGGAAGTTGTCGGCGCTGCTGCGGCGGAGCCGGCGGGTGGCGCGCGGGCTCAACGTCTTCAGCGGGACGGTGTTCACGGGGCTGGCGGTGCGGCTGGCGGTCTCGGCGCCGAAGTAGTGTCAACCTCGGGTTGACACCCCTGGCCTGTCAACCTACGGTTGACACATGACGACGAACCCCATCATCACGTCATCCGTACGCCTCGACGACCTCATCGCGGCCATCAAGAAGGTCCACGCCGAGCCCCTCGAACAGCTTGAGGACGCGGTGATCGCCGCCGATCACCTCGGTGAGGTCGCCGACCATCTGATCGGCCACTTCGTGGACCAGGCCCGCCGCTCGGGCGCCTCCTGGACGGACATCGGCAAGAGCATGGGGGTGACCCGGCAGGCGGCCCAGAAGCGGTTCGTGCCCAAGGAGGGCGGGGACGCCGGCGCGAACCAGGACTTCAGCCGGTACACACCGCGCGCCCGGAACGCGGTGATGGCCTCCCACAACGAGGCCGTCGCCGCCCGCAACGCCGAAGGCCGCCCCGAGCACCTGGTCCTCGGCCTGCTGGCGGAACCGGAGGGGCTGGCCGCGAAGGCGATCGTCGCGCAGGGCGTCCTCCTCGACACCGTCCGCCAGGCCGCCACCGCCGCGCTCCCGCCGGCCGCGGAGGACGCCCCCGAGCTGGTGCCGTACGGTGCCGACGCCAAGAAGGTCCTGGAACTCACCTTCCGCGAGGCCCTGCGCCTGGGCCACAACTACGTCGGCACCGAGCACATGCTGCTGGCGCTGCTGGAGTTCGAGAACGGCCACGGAGTGCTGTCGGGCCTCGGGATCGGCAAGCCGGCCGCGGAGGAGTACTTCGCCGAGGCGCTCGCCAAGATCCAGAAGCCGGGGCAGCAGGGCTGACCCCCGTTGTCGGCCCAGCAGGGCTGACCCTCGTTGCCGGCCCGGCAGGGCTGACCCTCGTTGTCAGACCCTCCTGCGACACTCGCCACCATGACCGACCGCTGGGCGCTCGCTCCGGCCGAGGGCGGTGGCGCGGAGGTCGCCCCCCTCGGTGACGACGGGCTGCCCGTGGGGCCCGTGGTGCGGGAGGCGGACCTCGCGGCGGCCGTGCGGGGGCGGCCGGAGGTCACGCGGTGGGTGTGGCGGTCCACCGCCGAGGTGTATCCGCGGCTGCTCGCCACGGGGGTGCGGGTGGAGCGGTGCTACGACATCGAGGACGCGGAGACCCTGCTGCTCGGCCATGCCGGGCGGTACGGCGAACCCCGGTCGGCCGCCGCCGCGCTCGCCCGGCTGCGCGGCGGCCCCGTACCGCCCGATCCGCCGCTGCGCTCCGCCGAACCCGGCTCCCAGTCCTCCCTCTTCGAGCCCCAGGCCGTCCACCTCCCGCTGACCGACCTCCTGGAGGTCTACGCCGACCAGCTGCGCCGCCAGGAAGCCACCGCGCACCCGGACCGGATGCGGCTGCTGATCACCGCCGAGTCGGCCGGGATGCTGGTGGCCGCCGAGATGAACCGCGCCGGGCTGCCGTGGAGCGCCGACGTCCACCGGGCCGTGCTGCACGAGCTGCTGGGCGACCGCTATGCCGGGGGCGGCGAGCCCCGGCGGCTCGCCGAGCTCGCCGACGAGGTGTCCGCCGCCTTCGGCCGCCGGGTCAGGCCCGACCTGCCCGCCGACGTCGTCAAGGCCTTCGCGCAGGCCGGCATCAAGGTCACCTCGACCCGCCGCTGGGAGCTGCAGACCGTCGACCACCCGGCCGTGAAGCCCCTCATCGAGTACAAGAAGCTGTACCGGATCTGGGTCGCCCACGGCTGGTCCTGGCTCCAGGACTGGGTGCGGGACGGCCGCTTCCGGCCGGAGTTCCTCTGCCACGGAACCGTCACCGGCCGCTGGGTCACCAACGGCGGCGGCGCCCTCCAGATCCCCAAGGTGATACGCCGTGCGGTCGTCGCCGACCCCGGCTGGCGGCTGGTCGTCGCCGACGCCGACCAGATGGAACCGCGCGTGCTCGCCGCCATCTCCCGCGACCCCGGTCTGATGGAGGTGGCCGGCCGGGAGAGCGACCTCTACCAGTCCGTCTCCGACCGCGCCTTCTCCGGCGACCGCGACCAGGCCAAGATCGCGGTGCTGGGCGCGGTGTACGGCCAGACCTCCGGGGACGGCCTGAAGAACCTCGCCGCGCTCAGACGCCGCTTCCCCAAGGCGGTCGCGTACGTCGACGAGGCGGCCCGCGCGGGCGAGGAGGGGCGGCTCGTACGGACCTGGCTCGGCCGCACCTGCCCACCCGCGGCCGGCTCGGGCGAGGACAGCGCCGAGGAGGCCGGCATTCCCCAGGAGGACTCCCCCGACCAGCAGTGGGTACCTGGCTACGCCTCCACCAACGCCCGCGCCCGCGGCCGCTTCGCCCGTAACTTCGTCGTCCAGGGCAGCGCCGCCGACTGGACCCTGCTGCTGCTCGCGGCCCTGCGGCGGACCTGCGCGGACATGGCCGCCGAGCTGGTCTTCTTCCAGCACGACGAGGTGATCGTGCACTGCCCCGAGGAGGAGGCCGAGCAGGTCGTCGCCGCGATCCGGGAGGCCGCGGCGCTGGCCGCCCGGCTGACGTTCGGCGAGACGCCGGTGCGGTTCCCGTTCACGACGTCGGTGGTGGAGTGCTACGCGGACGCCAAGTAGGGGCGGGGTATCAGCTGTCGAGCAGGTCCCTCAGCTCGGCCAGGACCTCCTTCTTGTCCGTGCCGTCCAGCGCGGCCAGCGCGCTGCGCCACTGCTCCCGCGCCTCCGCCGGCCGCCCCGTCTCCCGCAGCAGCAGCCCGTACTGATGGCGGGCGAGACCACCGGTGTACCCGTCGGCGCGGGCCTCCGCGCGGCGCAGCAGCTCGGCGCACTCGCGCTCGCACGGCCCGGTCCGGCCGAGCAGCCGCAGCGCACGCACCAGCCCGAGCCGGGACTGGGACTCCCCGTGCCAGTCGCTGTGCCCGCCGAGCATGCCCAGGCTGTCCTCGAAGTGCGGTACGGCGGCGGCCGGTTCACCGAGGGCGAGATACGCGTAGCCGATGTTGCAGAGCGCGGAGTGCGCCACGATGACGTTGCCGATCTCGTTGCCGATCGCGAGCGAGCGCCGGTGGTACTCGATGGCGGCCCGCGGGTCGGTGTGCTCGTAGAGGTTGCCGAGATGGCCGTACGCCACCGCGTCGCCCCACGGGTCGTCCAGCTGCGGTGAGAGTTCGAGGCACTGGAGCAGCGCCTGCTCGCACTCGGCGTACCTGCCGAGGCTCTCCAGCAGCAGACCCTGGTTGCCGAGGCAGCGCCGGACCCGGGAGATCATGCCGAGCCGCCGCCACAGCGCGGTGGCCTGTTCCATGAACGCGAGGGACTCGCCGTGCCGGCCGGCGAGGAAGTGCATCCCGGCGAGGTCGCTGAGCGCGTAGGCCTCGGCCACCTCGTCGCCCAGCCGGCGCGCCAGCTGGAGCGCGACCTGCCCGAGCACCTCCATCTCGGAGACCCGGCCGCCGCGTTGGAGGCAGGGGAAGATGAGCCGCAGCAGCGTGGAGACATGGGCGGCGGTGCGCTCGTCGGAGGCGTCCGCGTACCGCTCGGCGAGCGCGACGATGTTCTCGAGCTCCGTGGTGCTCCAGGCGAAGGCCTCCTCGGAGCCGGCGAACGGCGGCACGGACCGGACGTGCGCCGTGTGCTCGGGCGGTTGCGTCGGGGTCGGGCGACGCCGGTCCTCCTGGTCGAAGCCGGGCACCACGGTCTCGGTGAGGACGCGTTCGGCGACGGCCGTGTACCAGCGCACCCCGGTGCGGGCGACATCGGCGGCCTGTCCGCTGCCGGCGAGTTCGCGGGCGAAGTCGCGGACCAGGTCGTGCGGGGCGTAGCGGCCGTACGCGGTCTCCTCCAGCAGCGCCACGTCGACGAGCCGGTCCAGCGCCTCCTCCGCGCGGTCGGTGTCGGTGCCGAGCAGCCGGGCGACGAGCGGGGCGCCGTACGTGGGCAGGTCCAGGGCGCCCAGGCGGCGCAGGGCGAGGGCGGCGTCGCGGTCGGAGCGGCGGCCCGAGGCGGCGAGCGCGTCGTGGGCGACGGCCAGGGAGCGGCGTACGGACAGGTCGTCGTACTCCAGCCGCTGCAACCTGCTCTCCGTGGCGGCGAGTTGGTCGGCGAGCACGTCCGGGGTGAGGGCACGGCGGGCGGCCAGGCGGGCGCCGACGATGCGCAGGGCGAGGGGGAGGCGGCCGGTGAGTTCGACGAGGGGGTGGGTGGCGTCGATGCGGTCGCCCTCATCACCGTCACCGTCGCCGTCATCGGGGCCGGGGCCGGCGCCGCGGCCTGAAGCCGCCCGCAGCAGTGCCGCGCTCTCCTCCGCCGACAGGGGCTCCAGCGGGAAATGGCGGGCGCCGTCGAGCGCGGCCAGCGGGGAGCGGCTGGTGACGATCACCGCGCAGCCGGGGCCGGCCGGCAGCAACCGACGCACCTGCGCGGCGTTCTCGGCGTCGTCCAGCACCATCAGGGTGCGGGTCGGGGCGAGCATCGAGCGCAGCAACGCGGCTGCCGCGTCGGGATGTTCGGGGAGGGAACGGGGGTCGGCACCGAGGTCCCGCAGCAGCGCGGTGAGCGCCTGGGCCGAGGTGAGGGGGGTCATGCCGGGGGTGGCGCCGTGCAGATTGACGTACAACTGCCCATCGGGGAAGCGGTCCCGCAGGGCATGCGCCGTGTGCAGCGCGAGAGCGCTCTTGCCGACCCCGGCCATGCCGCTGATGACGGCGACGGGGGTGTGGGGGTCGGCGGGGAGGGGGGCGTGCGGGGAGTCATGGGCGGAGGTGTGGGGGGCGAGGGTCTGACGCAGGGCGTCCAGGTGGGTGGTGCGGCCGGTGAAGTGGGGCGGGGGTGGCGGGAGTTGGGCGGGACGGGGCAGGGATGTGGGGGGCGGGGGTGTCGGGGGTGGGGTGGAGGACGAGGCGGGTGCCGGGTCTGTGTCTACAGCTGTGGCTGGCGCTGCGGCTGCTGCGGCCAGGGGCGGAGCCGTCGGTACGGCGCCGGGTGCCGCGGACGTGACGAACGGGGCCGGCCCCTTTCCCGCCGCGCCCACCGCCCCGGCGGCCGTATCCGCAGACCCGTCAGCCGCGCCCACCGCCCCACCAGCCGTGCCCGGCACCCCATCCGCGCTGCCCGGCGCCCCATCCGAGGCACCCGCCGCCACCATCTCCCCCCGCAGCACCTCCACATGCGCCTCCCGCACCCCCGCCCCCGGCTCCACGCCGAGTTCCTCGATGAGGTGGGTGCGCAGGTCGCGGTGGACTGCGAGGGCCTCTGCCTGGCGGCCCGTGCGATGGAGGGCCAGCATCAGCTGGCGGTGGAAGGCCTCACGCAGCGGATGTTCGGCGGCGAGCGCGGTCAACTCGGGCACGACGGCGTCGAGCCGGGCGCCACCGACGGCGAGCTCGGCGTCGTACCGCCACTCCAGGAGCAGCAGCCGGGCCTCCCCCAGCCGCTGCACGAAGGCGTATCCGCCCAGCTCGGGCGGCAGCCCGGCGAGCGGAGTGCCGCGCCACAGCGTGAGCGCCGCGGTGCTCGCGCGCAGCGTGCGCTCCCAGTCCCGCCCGGCGTGCGCGGTACGGGCCTCGGCGGTCAGGGACTCGAACACATGGACGTCGAGTTCGCCCTGCTCGACCCGGAGCAGATAGCCGGGCGGCACGGCCCGCAGCCGGTCGGGGTCGTCGAGCAGCCGGCGCAGCCGGGTGACGTGGTTGTGCAGGGAGGCCTGCGCGGAGGCGGGCGGCGACCCGCCCCACAGGGCGTCCTTGAGCGCGTCGACGGAGACGGTACGGCCCGCCTCCAGCAGCAGCGCGGCCAGCAGCACCCGCACCTTGGGGCTGCTCACGACCCGGGCGACCGGGCCTCCGGTGCCGGTATCGGCGTCGGCGTCGGTATCGGTAGGGACGTCGGCGTCGTACAGGACCGGCGGACCCAGGAGTCCGAAGCGCAGCTCGCACCGCTTCACACCGACCCACTGCCTTCCGAGACTTCCGACGCGCTGTACCTGGCGAAATCCCGCCGCTGCCCACATGTTAGCGATCCGTTGGTGACGCCTGATGTGATCATTCCATCGGATCTGGCCCGAGGGTGCGCGCGTCTGACGCGTTACTCGGGGGAGTGTCGCCGTCGCGGCCGGATCCGGGGATGTGACAGGGCCCCGGTCGTCGGAGGTGAACGACCGGGGTCCTCGTGCGTTTCCGGACACCGTCGGCTCAGATGACGGGCGGCCGCCCCAGCCGGGTCAGTCGCCACACCGTCCGCCAGCGCATCGGCCGCCGCTCCCCCGCCGACTCCCGCAGCCCCTCCGCGAACCCGCCGAACCAGGCGCGCAGCCCGGCCCCGGACCGGTTCCGCACGACGGTCAGCAGCATCCACACGCCGAGGTGGACGGGGATCAGCGGCAGCGGCAGTCGGCGCCGGGCCAGCCACACCCGGTTGCGGGCGTTGACCCGGTAGTAGACGGCGTGCCGGGCGGGCGAGGTCTTCGGGTGCTGGAGCAGCAGCTCGGGGGCGTACAGGATGCGCCAGCCGGCGTCGGCGGCCCGCCACGCCAGGTCGGACTCCTCGTGCGCGAAGAAGAACCGCGCGGGCCAGTCCCCGATCTCGTCGAGCATGGCCATCCGGAAGCCGTGTCCGCCGCCGAGGAAGCCGGTGACGTACCCGCCGCGCAGCGGATCGGCGGAGCCGAGGCGGGGCACGTGCCGCTGCTGGGTCTCTCCGTGCTCGTCGGCGATCCGGAAGCCGACGATGCCGAGCCGGGCGTCGGCGGCGAACAGCTCGCCGACCCGCCGCAGCACATCGGTGTCGACGAGCAGCCCGTCGTCGTCCAGTTCGACGACGACGTCGACGTCCCCGAACTCCCGCAACCGGGACAGCCCGACGTTGCGCCCGCCGGGGCAGCCGAGGTTCTCCTCCAGCTCCACGACGGTGACCTCGCCGGGCAGGGACAGCCGCTCGGCGAACTCCGGCAGCCGGCAGCCGTTGCCGACGATCACGATCCGGGTGGGCGGGAGGTCCTGCTTGGCCACGGACTCCAGCAGGGCGTCGACCTCGGCGGGCCGGTTCCCCATGGTCACGACGGCCACGGCGACACGCGGCGCCCGCGCTGCCTCCTCCATGCCCTCACCTCATCCCGGCCAGCCGGCTCGATGCTCAAGTACCGCCGCGATGCTAGTGGTTCACGGTAAGGACTTCTCGACGACTCCTCAGGTACGCGGACGAGTTCGCCGATCCGCGCCCCGGTTCTCCACCCTCCGGACGAATTTCAACCCCGACCAGTCCTCCCCCAGCGCCGCCACCTTCACATCGACGACGCCGAGCGGGAGGAAGAGATCCCGCAGGTCGTTCTCGGTGATGTCGCTGACATGCCCGGCGGCCTTGCGTGGCCAGGCGATCCAGAGCATGGCGTCGTCGGCGAGGTCCCGGGCCAGCGTCGCCGCCTCGGCCGCGAGCCGGGCGCGCTCCCGGTAGAAGGCGAGGGTGACGCCCACGCCACGCGGCCCGCCGACGACGAGGGAACACCCGTCGGGCAGCCCGGGGATGTCCCATTCCTCGGGCGCGTGCCGCAGCCCCACCCGCTGTCCGCCCTTGATCCCGATCTTCCGGGCGAGCGGGGTCCCGGAGTAGCCACTCGTCATGTCTCTCTCCCTCACCCTCTCCGCCAGTGTGACCCACGCCATACCGCGGGGGTGCATAGCGGGACCGGACCCGACGTCCTTATTAAGGGTGTGAGGGAGGGGCGACGCTGATGAGGCAGGGGCGGTCCGACGCGTTCGACCGGTTCGTGGCGAACCGGTGGCCGGCCTTGCTGCATCTGGCGCGGCTGCTCACCGGCGGAGACCGGCACCGGGCCGAGGACCTGTTGCAGGAGGCGCTGGTCAAGCTCTGGTTCGCCTGGCCACGGGTGGCCGACCAGGCGCCCGAGGCCTACGTGCGCAAGATCCTGGCCCGCGCCGCGGCCCGCTCGGCACGGCGTCGCTGGTGGGGCGAGCAGCCCACGGACCCGCTCGACCGGCTGCCCGACCCGCCCGAGCCGGCGGACGAGACCGCCGCCGTGGACGAACGGACCCGTCTGGAGGCCATGTTGGCGCAGCTCCCGGCACGTCAGCGGGCCGCGGTGGTGCTGCGCTACTACCAGGACCTGCCTGAGCAGCAGGTGGCCGAGGTGCTGGGCTGCCCGGTGGGAACGGCCCGCTCGCTCACGGCACGGGGCGTCGGACGGCTGCGGCGCCTGATGGCGGAGACGGTCGAGCCGGTGTCGTCCGTGTCGTCGTCGGCCGGGTCGTCATCGTCCGGGTCGTCATCGTCCGTGCCGTCGTCGGCCGAGTGAAGGGCGGGGTGAAGAAGGAGCCATGGACCACTTCGAGCAGGAGCTGACGCGCCTGATGCGCGACGACGGTGCCCCGGAAGAGAGGTACGAGGACCGGCACCGCCGCCGCCTGTACGCCGGCGTCCGCGCCCGGCAGCGCACGCGGCGGGCCTGGATGGCCACCGGTTCGGCGCTGACGATCGCCGCACTCGGTGCCGTACTGATGACCCTGCCGAACTCCTTCGCCCAGAACGGCCCCGGCCCGCACACCCCCCGCCCCGCAACCTCCGCCGAGCCCCTCCCGACCCGCTCGACGGCCGACGGCGCCCCGATACCGGCGTTCACGTCGAGTACGGCCGTGACCTCCACGACCCACGCCCCGGCGGAGTCACCACGCGGCGGAATCCGTACGACGTGATCGACGAGACCACGCCCACGGTCGCGGCGCCGCACGACGAAAGAGACGCCCCCGCTTGGGAGCAGCGGCTACGACGCTTCGGCTACGCACCCCGCCCGCACACACCCCTCCGGGACCGCCTGACCGCCCCCTTCCCCCACCCCTTCGCGCGCTGGACGGCCTGGGCGGGCCCCCTGCTGGTGGCGACCCTGGCCGGCGTCCTGCGCTTCTGGCACCTGGGCGACCCGCACGCCCTCGTCTTCGACGAGACGTACTACGCCAAGGACGCCTGGTCGCTGCTGCACCTCGGTTACGAGGGCACCTGGCCGGACCGCAAGATCGCCGACCCGCAGATCCTGGCCGACCCGCAGGTGATCCCGCTCTCCGACCCCGGGGTGTTCGTGGCGCATCCGCCCGGGGGCAAGTGGGTGATCGCGCTGGGCGAGTGGATGTTCGGCCTGGACCCGTTCGGCTGGCGCTTCATGACGGCGGTGCTCGGCACGCTGTCGGTGCTGATGCTGTGCCGCATCGGCCGCCGCCTGTTCCGCTCGACGCTGCTGGGCTGTCTGGCCGGGACCCTGATGGCGCTGGACGGCCTGCACTACGTCATGAGCCGCACCGCACTGCTCGACCTGGTCGTCATGTTCTTCGCGCTGGCGGCGTTCGGCTGTTTGCTGATCGACAGGGACAAGGCACGGGCGAGGCTGGCGTCGGCACTACCGCCCACCGACACGGACGGCCACATACGCCCGCACGCCGACACGGCCACTCACACAGGCACCGGGATACGCCCTTGGCGCCTCGCGGCCGGCGTCTGCCTGGGCCTGGCGTCCTCGGCCAAGTGGAACGGCCTGTACTTCCTGACGTTCTTCGTGGCCCTGACCCTGCTGTGGGACGTGGGCGCCCGCCGAGTGGCCGGAGCACGCCACCCTTACCGCGCGGTCGTCCGCAAGGACCTCGGCTGGTCGCTGCTCTCCCTGGTCCCGGTGGCCACGGTGACCTACCTGGCCACCTGGACCGGCTGGTTCCGCTCCTCCGACGGCTACGACCGCCACTGGGCGGACGGGCGCGGCGGCACGTGGTCCTGGATACCGGCCCCGCTGCGCAGCCTGTGGCACTACGAGCACGACGTCTACCAGTTCAACGTGCACCTGGACGCCTACCACAAGTACAAGTCCAACCCCTGGAGTTGGCTGGTCCAGGGCCGCCCGGTCCTCTTCCAGTACGAGTCCCCGAAACCGGGCACGCCCGACTGCCACACCACAACAAACTGCTCCCAGACGATCCTGGCCCTGGGCACCCCGGCGCTGTGGTGGACGGCCTGCGCCGCCCTCGCCTATCTGCTCTACCGCTGGGCCCTGCGCCGCGACTGGCGCGCCGGCGCGATCCTCTGCGGGGCGGCCGCCGGGTACCTCCCCTGGTTCCTCTACCAGGACCGCACGATCTTCTCCTTCTACGCGGTCGTCCTGGTCCCCTACCTCTGCCTGGCCGTGACGATGATGCTGGCGGCCCTGCTGGGCCCCCCGGGCGCGACGGAGTCCCGCCGCGTCCAAGGCGCGGTGGCGGCCGGCGTGCTCGTCCTGCTCATCGCCTGGAACTTCATCTACTTCTTCCCGATCTACTCCGCCCAGACGATCCCGTACACGGACTGGCAGGCACGGATGTGGCTGGACTCGTGGATCTGATCCGGGCCATGAACCCGGACCTGGACACGGTCACCCGCTGGACCGAGTCATCGTCAACTCGCCGCCGTGGTGAGATCGTTGCCCTCGGCCCAGACGCGTCCCGCCGCCGTGCTGAACGCGCGTCGGTCGGCGCACACAAGCCGTCCCACGGCACCCTGGCCGTGTGACGCGCCATGCCATGCAACAGAAAGTCCCCGGTCAGCGACTAGCTGACCCGAGGTCTGAAGAGAGCCGCCTTCGGGATTCGAACCCGAGACCTACGCATACGAGACCGCTTGAGTCCATGTCACCCGGTCCTGGCCGCCTTCAGCTGGAGCCGTGAGGCCAGCATGTATGCGTGGTCCCGCCAGCCCAGGTCCTTTGTGGACTCACCACAGCCTCGGGCCCGGTTGGCACATGTCCACACGGCGTTGCTCAACACCGTGATCGCGGGGGCCTTGGCCCCGCCCCTCTGCTCTCTCAGTCCTGGATGTACCGGACGATGACGCGTATGTCGGTGCCCCGCTCCGTCTGCCGGCTCATTTCGTCCCCGACCTCGCGCCACATCAGTGCTTTCCCCAGTGGGGTGTCGGGACTCAACCGCTCCGCCTCGTCACCCGCGAGCATCGCGATCTCGTACGTCGTGATGCCAGGCTCGTCCGGGTCCTCAACTCCGACAAGGCATCCAGGGACGACCATCGCCCCGCCCGTCATGGAGGAGTCAGGGACGACTTGATCGAGCACGGCACGCAGGTGGCTGCGCCGCTCCTGCAGTGCCCGGCGCCGCCGGTCGTGGTCGGCCAGCTGGGCCTTCCTGGAGGACGAGTCCACGGCCACGATCTCCGGAAGCGGCTGGTCCAGCGCGTCCTGCACGCGCTGGAGCTCGCGCTGCACCCGTCGATGGGCGTTGACGCTGAGCCGGTCGACCGGGAGACGGAGGGATGACCTGGCACCGCCGGGCACCGCAGGTCCCGCCACAGAGGCGGGTTCATCAATGCGGGCCGGCTGCCGCGGCACAGTCGGAAGATTCTTCACAGGAGCCCGGTCAGCCGCCGGTCGTGCCCGCAGCAGTTCCGTCGTACGGCCATCGGAAGCGCCGGATGATCCGGACGCGTGGTGCCGTGCCAGCCCCACCTGACCGTCGTCTCCCAGTACCGGTACGTCGGCATGGGCGATCGCGGCGCGGATCATGGCCTGTACCTCGGAATGGGCGACCCGCACGACGGCAAGGCCCTCGCGCAGGATGTCCACGGCGTCGGTCCCCGGGAAGCCCGGCGCACCCGCTCCCCGCAGAAAACGTGCCGCCCCGGGCACGGTCGCCCGCATGCTGAACGCGTGTTGGGCCGCATTGACCTCCTCGCGGTGCAGCCGTGCCACGGTCATGAATCGGCGCTGTGTCTCGTCCGTGCCATGCGTGGGCTCGGGTCGGATGTCTTCTGGCCCGGCGGATGGGGCACCGAAGGTGGTGGGCTCCACAGCGCCGTTGGGTACGACGTCGCCGCCGCCTGTCGCGCCCGTGCCGCCGTCGCCGGCCGAGGCAATGCGGCTGCCCTCGACAGCTCGGTGTGCAGGTGGTTGCGCCGCCGGATCGATGCCGAGACGGTCGAGTTCCGCCCACAGCGGTTCTAGGGCCCGCTCCGGATCGAGGAAGAAGCGGCTGCCCCGGATGCGGACGAACGTCCATCCCACGCGCTCGAGTTCGCGCTGGCGTGCCGCGTCCGCGTCCGCGTTCTCCTCCGTATGGAACGCATCGCCGTCGCACTCCACGGCAAGACGTCTGGTGCCGCCCTCGACGACGAGGTCGATGCGGTAGCGGCCGGCCGGATACTGCGGCCGCACCTGGTGGCCCCGAGCTCGCAGGGCCAGGTAGACCCGCTGCTCGAAGAGGCTGTCGAAGGCCTCGTGCGGAACGTCCGGCCGGACCTCGCCGAGTCCGAGGCCGTCGTGCTCCTCGGCCGGGCGGGAGAACCAGTCTAGATAGGCACGCCGCAGATCGGTCTCGCCGAGTTCTGTCAGGGTGAAGCTGTGGAACAACCACACCTGGTCGCGGGCGCGGGATGCGGCCACATTGAGGTGCTGCCGGTTCAGGGAACTACTGAAGTGGCCTATGCGGCGCGGCCCGTCGGGACCAGTCAGCGACACGACCGTACTGATGAAGACGATGTCGCGCTCGTCGCCCTGGAACTCCTCGGCATTACCCACGCGCAGGCGTCGGTGCTGCCTCTGGTCCAGCGGGATCCGGTCGGCCAGCAGGTCTTCTATGAGGTACTTCTGCCCTGCGCCGAGCAGGGTGATCACACCCATGGTGCGTCCCGCGTAGGCGGGGTCAGCGATGCACCGGGCGACCTCCTCCACCAGCCGCACTGCCTCGGGCCGATTGACCTGCTTCTGTCCGCTGCCTTCGACGTAGCCATCGGTTATGTGCACCGGGCGCAGGGGCGGCAACCGGTCGGCACCGTACTGTCGCAGCGGCTGGAGTCGGCCGCCGTAGCAGAGCTCGTTGGAGAATCCGATGATCTCCGGCATGCACCGGAAGTGTTCCTGGAGCATCAGCCTGCCGCGACCTCCGGCCAGACCGGATGCGATGTCGAAGAGGCTGGCGGTCGGAGTGAAAAGGTTGCGACGGGCGGCGGGCAACTGGGCGAGGAGTCGCCGCTGGAGTGCGAACTGCTCGTCGTGGTCCACGCCCACCTGGGCGGGGCTGACCTGCTGGTCGTCACCTACGACGATCACCTTCGCACCCAGCCAGGCGAGCAGCAGCGTCTCGGGGCCGGACTGGCTGGCCTCGTCGACGATCACGACGTCGAATCGCCCGGCTCGGTCCATCGGCACGGTTTCGGTCACCTGGTGCAGCGGCATGATCCAGGCGGGCACCGCCGCCTGGCTGGCCTGCAGGCTCTCCCGGGCTTGTCTGCGGTAGGTGGCCGCGTACTTACCGGTGCCCTTGCCCAGCTTGCGGACGTTCTGCTGGTACGAGGTGAGGGCCACGGCCTGGTCGTCCGTAAGCCGGGACAGACAGCTGAACCAAGCCTTGTCCGCCGCCAGCCGTTCCAGGCCGATGCGGATGTCGACCTCCGCTCCGGCAAGCAGCCGCGACTGCCGCGCCTCGGCCTGCGGGTCCGTCAGCTCCGTCATGCGGTCGTACCAGACTGACCATGCCCACGCAGCCTCGAAGTCTGTGAACCGGGTGTCCCAGTCGTCGTCCTCAGGTGTGGATTCCAGCCTGTCTGCGAGGTCGGGGAGTTCGGCCGCGACCAGCCGGTAGGCATCGTCGCACGCCTTCTTGCGCACCAGTGCCTCCCGCAGGTCGTCCACGTCGTTCACTGCCGCGCGGTAGGCCGCCGGGTCGCGGGACTCGACCGCGACCCGGGCCCGTTCGAGAGCCACCGACGCTCCCCTGCGGTGCGCTGCGGCACGCAGTACGCGCAAGACGTCGTCAATCAGAGCGCGGGCGGGGTCGGCGGCCCGGCGTGCCGCTCCGGCCCGCAGGACGCTCCGGACGGTATCGGCCTGGCCCCGATCGCCCCAGTTGATACCTGCCAGCCCTGGTGCGGCCGTCGCCACGCGGACCACGGCGTGGCGCAGGTCGGCGAGGGTGGCCAGGGTGGTGAGGCTGGCGGCGTCCTGGCGCAGACGGGCGGTCCGTCGAGCGGTGGCCTCCCACGCGTCGGGGCCATCGCCCCACTCCCGCTCGATGTCCTGGAGATGTCGTTCCAGCGTGACGCGGTGCAGCACGGCGGACGCGGCAGTCGTTGTTTCCACAGCACGGCCGTCGACTCGCACGGTCTCAGGGAAGGTACCGACCGCCTTCCGCAGCCTGGTCTTCAGCCCCATGGCCCCGCGCAGTTTCTCGCCGGATGCGAGCCCGTCCCGGAGGGTGGCAGCCAGCCCGAGCGCCGTAGGCACGTCGTAGGCCTCCAGCCCCGTGACCAACGTGGAGCCGAGGGCACGCTCTGCCTTCTCGATCGCGGTCAGCGACGCGGTGGTGCGCTCGTGACGGCTGCGCGCGCCGAGTTCCTGGCCGGCAAGGATCTCCTCATGCAGCTCGGCCCAGGCCGCCGGCAGCGCGGTGGCCGACTGGGCTGCGGCGATGAAGTGGCCTAGCGCGGTGGCTAGTTGGTCCTGCTGGGCCGAGCTGAGGGCGGACACGGCGTCGTCGACTCGGGAGGCAGAGCCGTCCTGCCGCAGCTCGGCGAGGCCGGCATCAGCAGCCTTGACGATCTCGACCGCCTCGGCGAAGGCGGCCGCCGCGGGCAGTTGCCCGGGTTCGGGCAGCGTGGCACTCACCGATGCGGCGAGAGCTCGGTGTCGGTCGGTGAAGGCGAGCGCCGCACGACGCAGGCGTTTCAGAACCTCGGCGTCCAGCGTCGGGACGTCGCCGGGGACGGCACCGATCCAGCCGAACCGTGAGTGTTCCTCGGCGAGCCGCTGAGCGATCCGGGCCAAGGTTCCCTCGTAGTCGCCGATCTCGGCCGGATGGTGGTATGTCTCTTGCTCCCGCAGGGCACGCAACGCCTTCAGGGCGAGCGCCTGCGCGGATCGGGCGGACCTGAGGCGCTCCTCGTGTTCCTCGATGCGTCGCCGGTAGACCCGCGAGGAGAACTCTCCCTGCCGGTCGAGGATGGCCTTGACGGACTGCTCCAGTTCAAGTTGCCCGGCTCCGTCGTCGGTGCGACTCACACACAGCTCGCGGATGCCGATGGGGAGCTTGTCCTTCAGTACCTTCAGGGCACGTGCCGTATGGCTGGTGATCAGTACACGGTTGCCGTGTGCGAGAAGGTCGGTGACCAGGTTGGCGATGGTGTGCGTCTTGCCGGTGCCCGGCGGCCCCTGGACCACGACGAGATCCCGGTCCCGCAGCCGCTCAGCTATGGTGCGCTGTTCGTCGTTGGAGGGCAGCGCGAAGTAGAGCTCCGGCGAGGGTCCCGCGGCGTCACCGCTGCCCGGTTCCCCCAGCGGCCGGTCACCGTCCGCGCCCGCGATCGCCCGCAGCAGGGCGGTGGGCTCGGCGCCCTGCTCAATGGACAGGGCGACGCCGCGCAGCGCTTCGAGCATGCTGCGCCGGGTGCGCTCCCTGAGCAGTAGTACCGGCGCGAAGCTGACGACCGGTACGGCGGGGTCTCCCGCTGCCCGGTGCCGATTCGGTGCGCGGTCGTAGCGTCCTGCCTCGTGGGCCGCGATGGTCCAGGTTGTGAGGGCTCGGTGCAGATGGCCGGCGAGCTGCGGATCCGTGGCGTCGCCGGCTGCTTCCAGCTCTTGCCGTACGAGGATGCGGGTGTCCGCCCGCGCCTTCTGCCCGGCGTCGAGCATGGACTCCTCCAGCACCGGACTCCCGTGCTCGGGGTCGGGTCCGACGGTGATGGCTCCAGTGTCGGGATCAATGGCGATGACGGCCCGGCAGGTGACGAGATGGCGGCCTACCGGCTCGCTCTGCGCAGACCAGGTGAGGTAGCCGAATCCGACGACCAGTTCGAAGGTCTCGCCGAGTTCAGAGGCGTCCACGCACAGGCGGTAGAGGCGGTCGTAAGCACGTACGACGGGTTTCATGGCGCGGTCGTGACGTGCCCACCCGTCCCATTCACGACACCAGGTGCGGTATTGGGCGTGCACGGTGTCCCGCTGAGGCGAGTCGGTCAGGGACACGGTGATGCGCCGGGTGCGTGCGCTTCCCTCAGCGGAGATCTCGTCCACAGGAATGTCCGTCTCGACCCGCGGCTCAGGGGGCGTTTCCCTCGCCGAGTCGTGGATCTGCCGTTCATCCAGCCAGTGGGCGAGCGGCAGCGGCGGAGCCGGCGGTTCGTGCCGCACAGGACGGTCGGCCCGCAGCCACAAGGGCGTACCGCTGGGGACGGCGTCGATGAGGAAGGAGTCGAACTGCGTGGGCAGGTCAGCGAACCACACCTGGTGCCTGGCGTCGTCGTACGTCCGCACCGGCTTGGTGCGGCTCTCACCCACCTCCGCGAGGTAACGGAAGACGTGGCGGACCACATCGTCGGGCGTCACGGCGGATGCGGGCACGAGCCACCTCGCTGAACTGATGGACCCAAAGTATGAAGAGTGTGCGCATCCTATGTGCGTGGCGCTTCCCGGGGGGTGGGTATCACCCTGATGGGCTGTTATATGCGGGCGCTGGCCCGCATATTGACTTCGGACAGGTGCGCCTGCATGCCTGCGGCCGACCGATGCCCACACTGCAGTTCGAGAGTCACTCTCCGTGGTAGAGGCGGGGCAGGTCGATCAGTTGAATCGCAGGGTCGTTCTTTGCAAGGTGATTGAGCTCATCGGTGAAGCCGGTGCCGCTGAAGCAGTAGAGCCTCGTGGCCTCGGTAGCCGTGCCGCTCTTGACCAAGAGGGAACGGATGTGCCGGAGGCGTTCCAGGTGGCCGACTCCCATCACCTCACTCCACTTCGCTTCGCCGATGGCGAGCAGTACCTGGCGTCCCTCTTGGCTCTCTCCATGGACTGCGACGTCGACCTCGTGACTGGTCCGGGCAGCCGGGTCGTTGACGGTTCCGCCGGCGACGCGGGTGACGTGTCCTCCCTGGGTGTCGGGTGCCGCATGCCAGCGGGCCCATTCCCTGCAGATCTGCTCGAAGTGCGGACCGACGACTTTGCTACGGAAGGTGGACTGGGTTCGGCGCCACACGTCGGGTGCCCGCCCGGGGCGTTCCAGATCGCCCCAGGCAGGGCGCATGACCGCGTGGTAGAAGGTGACGAGCGGTTCGGCGATCCGGTAGGCGGAGCGGTTGCGGCGAAAGGCATCGGCTTCATGGGTGATCATGCCGACGTCCTGGAGAACGCTCAACGGGTGCGCGAGGTCGGTGGACTTGCGCCCCAGGTAGTCGGCGATGCCGCCCCGAGCGGCGCTGCCGGAGGCGATGGCTGCCAGGACCGAGTGGTACAGCGCGGTGTCGTGGAGTTCGGGCTCTTCGGCGAGGAGGTAGCGGGCCTCCCGGAAGAGCGGACGCGCCGGGTTGAGGACGGCACGGATGACCCAGTCGTCGAAGTCATCCGGCCCATCTGGGGTGTCACCCTGGGTGAACTCACGGCGGTAGGCGGGCGTACCGCCGACGATGGCATTGGTCAGGAGCGCAGTACGCGGGTCGTCGATCTCCCAGAACTCGGCCGCGAGCCGGAAGTCCAGCGTCGGGACAACGAGTTCGAGGCCGGCTCGGCCACGCAGCGGAGCATTGCCGGACAGCAACCGGCCCATGAACGACAGCGCGGAGCCGCACAACAGCAGACGTACGGGAGTGTTGGTGCGTTGGGCAGCAGGGTCCAGAGCGCGCTGGATGATCGAAGGCAGGGAGGGAGACGCCTTGGCGAGAAAGGGGAACTCGTCGATGACCGCCACGGCGGGGCCGCCCGCGTCGGCAATACGCATGAGTTCCGTGACCGCCTCGTCCCAGTGCGCGAAACGGAACGGAGTGGGCTGCCCGCGATGACGGGCCAGTGCCTCACCGAACTGACGCAGGGCGTCGGCCTCGGTGGTCTCGGTGGCGGTGAACATGAAGCCGCCACTGGCCCGAGCGATGGCGTCGAGCAGGAAGGTCTTGCCCTGACGGCGACGGCCGGAGACCACGCCCAGCGTGGCGCGCGGGCCCGGCATGGTGGCGAACCGGGTCAGCTCGGACCATTCGACGACACGGTCGAACATCTCGGAGGGCTTGTCCACGGCACCAGCTCCCATATATAGATCCAGTTATTATAGCTGCATCTATCCACCAAAAGAGCTCCGCGTCTCGCGCGGCGAACACGGCGCCATCACCATCGCGCCAGCGCAGGACAACCGCTGCAGTCCAGCCCGGACTTCACAGTGGATAACAAAAACCCCAAGTCAGAAGCTTCTGACTTGGGGTTCCGAGTGGAGCCGCCTTCGGGATTCGAACCCGAGACCTACGCATTACGAGTGCGTTGCTCTGGCCATCTGAGCTAAGGCGGCGCGCCGTCCGCACTATGGTGCGATCAGCAACGTCGGTAAGTCTACACAGTTTCCGAGGGTGCTCCGCACCAGCCCCGGAGGCGGTGGTTCCGGGGCCGGTGGAGGGGCTATGAGCAGCGCTTGCCCTGTGCCGGAGGCGTCCCGCGGAGGAGGTATGTGTCGATCGCGGAGTCGATGCAGGTGCTGCCGCGGCCGTAGGCGGTGTGGCCGTCTCCCTCGTAAGTGAGGAGGCGGGACGACGTGAGCTGAGCGGCCAGGGCGCGGGCCCAGGGGTACGGGGTCGCCGGGTCGCGGGTGGTGCCGACGACGACCATCGGGGCGGCGCCGCGTGCGGCGATGCGGTGCGGCTCGCCCGTGGCCCGCACCGGCCAGTACGCGCAGTTCAGGGAGGCCCAGGCCAGGCCCTCGCCGAAGACCGGGGACGCCTTCTCGAACTCGGGGAGCGCCTCACGCACCTCGTCCGGCGTCGAGAACGCCGGCGGCAGGTCGAGGCAGTTCACGGCGGCGTTGGCGAACATCAGGTTCGAGTAGCGGGCGTCGGCGTCGCGCTCGTAGTAGCTGTCCGACAGGAACAGCAGCCCCGCACCGTCGTTCTCCCTCATCGCCGACGTCAGCGCCTCGCGCAGCTGCGCCCACGCGCCCTCGTCGTACATCGCCGCGATCACGCCGGTCGTGGCGAGGGCCTCGCCGAGCTTGCGGCCGTCCGCGTCGCCGGTGGGGATCGGGTGCGCGTCGACCTTGCGGAAGAAGGCCTTCAGTCTGGTCCCCACCTGGTCGGCGCGCTTCCCCAGCGGGCAGTCCGGCTGCTGCACACAGTCCCGCGCGAACGACTGGAACGCCGTCTCGAACCCCGCCGTCTGGTCCAGGTTCATCCGGCGGGCGGGCAGCGACGGGTCCATCGCGCCGTCCAGGACCAGCCGCCCGACCCGGTCCGGGAACAGGCCGGCGTACGTCGCCCCGAGGAACGTCCCGTACGACGCCCCGACGTACGTCAGCTTCGCGTCGCCCAGCGCGGCCCGCAGGATGTCCATGTCCCGGGCCGTCTCGGCGGTGGACACATGGCGCAGCAGCTCGGGCGACCGCGCCCCGCAGCCCTCCGCGAACTTCTGGTAGGCGGCGACGAGTTCGTCGGTCTCCTCCGTGTCGTCGGGCGTCGTGTCGGTCTGCGTGTACGCGTCCATCTCCCGCCCGTCGAGGCACTCGACGGGCTCGCTGCGGGCGACGCCGCGCGGGTCCACCGCGACCATGTCGTACCGCGCGCGGACCTCGGCCGGGTAGCCGATCCCGGCGTACGCCTGGAGGTAGCCGACCGCCGAGCCGCCCGGGCCGCCCGGGTTCACCAGCAGCGAGCCGAGCGCCTTGCCGGAGCCGGTGGCCTTCTTGCGGGCGACGGCGAGGCGGACGTCACCGCCGCCCGGCTTGTCGTAGTCGAGCGGCGCCCTCAGCGTGGCGCACTGGAAGCCGGGGACACCGCAGCTGCGCCAGCTCAGCTTCTGCTCGTAGTACGACGTGAGCGCGGCCGGCGTGGCCTTCGGCAGCGCGGCCAGCGCCGCCTCCGCGGCCGAGTTCGGGGAGCCGGTCGCGCTCCCGGAGGAGCAGGCGGAGACGAGCAGCGCGGCGACGGCGAGCACGGCACCGCCGGTGCGGGTACGCCGATGGCGGCGTGGACGAAGGGGCCGGGCGAGCGGGTCTGCGGAGCGGGGACTGCGCCTGATGTGCATCACGTGAGCATAACTGTGCGCAGTGACATGAATGCTCTCCGTGCACAATCCGGCTCGTACGAGTTATCTGGTCAACCTCCTGTTGATCGTCGCCTGAGGATGCGTGGATGCGTTAATGCCTGGATGCGTGCCGCGGCCGGTCAGCCGGCTCGCAGCGCCATCGTCATCGCCTCCACCGCGAGCAGCGGCGCCACATTGCGGTCAAGGGCGTCGCGGCAGGCGGCGATCGCCTCGATGCGGCGGAGCGTGGCCTCCGGGGAGCTGCCGCGGGCGAGCCGCTCCAGGGCGTCCTCCGCGTCCGCGTTGGCGATGGCCACACGGGAGCCGAGCTGGAGGGCGAGGACGTCGCGGTAGAAGCCGGTGAGGTCGGTCAGCGCGACGTCGAGACTGTCGCGCTGGGTCCGGGTTCTGCGGCGCTTCTGCTTGTCCTCCAGGTCCTTCATCACACCCGCCGTGCCGCGCGGCAACCGCCCGCCCTGGACCGCGCCGAGGGCCGCCTTCAGCTCCTCGGTCTCCTTGCCGTCCATCTCCTCGGCGAGCAGCTTGGCGTCCTCGGCGGCCGCGTCGACGAGTTCCTGCGCGGCCTTGAGGCAGCCGCCGACATCGTCCACACGCAGGGGGAGCTTCAGAACGGCGGCCCTGCGCTCCCGCGCGGCGGGGTCGGTGGCCAGTCGGCGGGCCCGGTCGACATGCCCCTGTGTGGCCCGGGCGACGGCCGCCGCCACGGCGGGCTCGATGCCTTCACGTCGTACGAGAAGGTCGGCGACGGCGTCCACCGAGGGCGTTCGCAGGTTGAGGTGCCGACAGCGGGAGCGGATGGTGGGGAGGACGTCCTCGATGGAGGGGGCGCACAGGAGCCAGACCGTGCGGGGGGCGGGCTCCTCGACCGCCTTCAGCACGGCGTTCGCCGACTTCTCGTTCAACCGCTCGGCGTCCTCGACGAGGATCACCTGCCAGCGGCCGTTCGCCGGGGACGTGAAGGACTTCCGGACGGTGTCCCGCATGTCGTCGGCGAGGATCTGCGCGCCGACTGCGGCGACCGTGGTGACGTCCGCGTGCGTGCCGACGAGGGCCGTGTGGCAGCCGTCGCAGAACCCGCATCCGGGGACTCCGCCGAGCGCCCGGTCCGGGCTCACGCACTGCAGCGCCGCGGCGAAGGCCCGCGCGGTCTGCGTACGCCCCGCGCCCGGCGGGCCGGTGAACAGCCACGCGTGCGTCATCTTCGACGCGGCGGGCGGCGGCATGTCGGAAGCGGCGGCGGTGACGAACGCGTCGGCGTCCCGAGCGGCAGCGGTCAGCTGCTCACTCACCTTCTCCTGGCCGACGAGGTCGTCCCAGACGGTCATGCCTCACGCCGCCCTTTCGTCATGGTCGGGGTCGCGGATCCCCTTGTGTTCGGCTCGCGGATCCCGTCGTTCGGGGTCGCGGATCCCGTTGCTCGGGGTCGCGGATCCCGTTGCTCGGGGTCGCGGATCCCGTCGTTCGGGGTCACAGTCCCCTTGCCCGGGGTCGCGGATCCCCTTGCTCGGGGCCGCGGATTCCATTGTGCGGTGCGGCACTGACAACGCCGCCCCGCAACCGGCCTCAGCCCCGACGCCCCCGGCCACGCCGCCCGCGCCCGTCGCCGAACTCGTCGCCGTCCCGGTCCCGCGGGCCCAGCAACTCGTCCGCCAGCGACGGCAGATCGTCCAGCGGAGTCTCCTCGGCCCAGTCCGACCGGGTCCGTCGCCGAGGCGCCCCGGTCTCGTCGACCTGAGGCATCTCGCGCGTGCGGTCCTCGGCTCCGTCGGGCCGCGGCTGCTCCTCCCGGAAGAACCCCGGCGGCACCCGGTCCGCGGGAGCCTCCCCCGGCACAGGCGGCAGCACGGCCGTCTCGTCGGCGGCACCCGGCGCGACCGGCGGCAGCACCGCGGTCTCGTCAGCGGCACCCGGCGCAACGGGCGGCAGCACCGCCGTCTCGTCCGCCGCACCCGGCGCGACCGGCGGCAGCACCGCGGTCTCGTCCGCGGCCGAAGCCGGCGGAGGCTTGGGCAGCTCGGCGGTCACCTCACTGTCAGGAACCCGGCCCTCAGCGCCCCGCCCCGCGGCACCACGCCCCGAAGCACCACGCCCCTCACCGGCATCCGCCCCTTCGGAGGCCCCGTCGGACACCTTCCGCAGGACCGCCGTCTCCTCCACCGGCCCGCCCGAAGCGTTCGTCGGCGTCACCACCGGCGTGGGCACGGTAGACGCGTCCGGCGCCACCGCGGGCGGCGTCGGCTTCTTCGGGCCCGCCTCGGCCGCCGCGGACGCCTGCTCGGCGAGCCGGCGCGCCTCCTCGGCCCGCAGCAACGCCTCCTCGGCCTTGCGCTGCTTCTCCAGGCGCCGCGCCTCGGCCTCGGCGTGCAGCCGCGCCTCCTCCTCGGCCTGCTTGCGCCGCCGCTCCTCCTCGGCCCTGCGGCGGGCCTCCTCCTCCGCGCGGGCCTTCTCCTCGGCGAGCAGCCGCTGCCGCTCCTCCTCGGCCCGCTTACGCGCTTCCTCGGCCCGCAGCCGGGCCTCCTCCGCCTGCCGTTCGGCTTCGCGCCGCTGCGCCTCCTCCAGCTCGCGCCGCTTGCGCTCCTCCTCCTCGGCGCGCAGCCGCTCCAGCTGTTCCTGGCGCTCGCGCTCCAGGCGCTCTTCCTCGGCCTTGCGCGCGGCCTCTTCCTCGGCCTTGCGGCGGGCTTCCTCCTCGGCCTTGCGGCGGGCCTCCTCCTGCTCGCGGATCTCCTGCTCGGAGAGCGGCAGCATCTGGTCGAGCCGGTGCCGTACGACGGTGGTGACGGCCTCGGGCTCCTGGCCCGCGTCGACCACCAGGTACCGGCCGGGGTCGGCCGCGGCGAGTGTCAGGAACCCGGAGCGCACGCGCGCGTGGAACTCCGCCGGCTCCGACTCCAGCCGGTCGGGCGCCTCGGTGAAGCGCTCCCGGGCGATCTCCGGGGAGACGTCGAGCAGGACGGTCAGATGCGGGACCAGCCCGTCCGTGGCCCAGCGGTTGATGCGGGCGATCTCGGTCGGGGACAGGTCGCGGCCCGCGCCCTGGTAGGCCACCGACGAGTCGATGTACCGGTCGGAGATGACGACCGCGCCGCGCTCCAGCGCTGGCCGGACGACGGTGTCCACGTGCTCCGCGCGGTCCGCCGCGTACAGCAGCGCCTCCGCACGGTGCGACAGTCCGGCCGAGGACACGTCGAGCAGGATGGACCGCAGCCGCTTGCCGACCGGCGTCGCGCCCGGCTCGCGCGTGACCACGACCTCGTGCCCCTTGGCCCTGATCCACTCGGCAAGCGCCTCGGCCTGGGTGGACTTCCCGGCGCCGTCGCCGCCCTCCAGGGCGATGAAGAAGCCGGTCGCCAGGGGCGCCGTCACCGGGTCGTCGCCGCCGAGCAGCGCGTCCCGCAGATCCTGCCGCAGCGGCACTCCGGAGCGGTCGTCGACCTTGGCGAGCACCAGCACGGCCACCGGCAGCAGCAGCGCGCCGACCAGCATCAGCGTGAACGCGGCCCCGCCGTGCGCGAAGACGAACTTGCCGCTCTCCAGCCGGTGCGGCCCGATCAGCGCAGCGACCAGCGGGGCGATGACCGCACCGAGCGCCACGAACACCCGTACGACCGCGTGCAGATGCTCGGTCGTACGGGGACGGCGGTAGTCCTCGGTCTCCTGGTCCAGCAGTGCGTGCCCGGTGTTGGCGGCCACGCCCGCGCCGATGCCGGCGAGCGCGACGATCAGGAGGACGGTGGTGACGTCCGGGACCAGACCCGCGGCCAGCAGGGCGACGCCGGTGAAGGCGATCGCCAGCGCGAGCAGCCGGCGACGCGACAGCGAGACCAGCACCTTGGGCGCCGTACGGATGCCGACGACGACCCCGCCGGTCAGCGCGAGCACCAGCAGGCCGTACGTCACCGGCCCGCCGCCCAGGTCCTTGGCGTGCAGCACGGACACGGCGACGGACGCGGAGACCGCGCCCGCGACGGCGGCGGAGGCGAGGACCAGCAGCGGCAGCACGCCGGTGCGGCCCTTGTCGACGCCGGTGCCCGTCTTGGGGCGGCGCAGGCCCTCCAGCGGCGAACGCGCGCGCGGGGTGCGGGTGTCGGGCAGTTCCAGGAAGGTCAGCACGGACAGCGACGCGGCGAACAGACCCGCCGCGACATACGAGGCGAGGGCGGCCTGGTGCTGGTCGAACCAGTCGATCCCGGCGCCCAGGAGGTTGTTGACGAGCGCGGCGGTGACCAGCGCGGCGGCAGCCAGCGGGATCGCCACGAAGCTCGTACGCAGGGACAGGCGGCGCAGCGCGTCCAGGTGGTCCGGCAGCGGTCGTACCGTCGCGCCCTCCGGCGGCGGGGCCGGGAGCAGGGCGGGCGCCGCGCTCTCCCGGCACACCGACCAGAAGCGCTCGGCGACTCCGGTGACGAAGGCCGTCACCAGGAGCATCGCCAGTGCGTTCTCCGGCGTCCAGTCGATCCACAGGGGCGCGACGATCAGCAGCGCTGCCCGCACCCCGTCCGCGCCGACCATGGTCCAGCGGCGGTCGAGCGGTCCCTCCTGCGCGGTGAGGGACGTCAGCGGGCCGAGGAGGACCGCGCCGAACAGCAGCGTGGCCAGGATGCGTACCCCGAAGACGGTCGCCACTGCGAACGCCACCCCTCGGTACCCACCCCCGAAGGAGCCCTCGGCGATCGCCGCCTGGAGGGCGAGGAGGACCACGACCAGAAGGGCGAGAGTGTCGCCGACACCGCCCACCAGCTGGGCGCTCCACAGCCTCTTCAGCTGTGGTTGGCGCAGCAGGGCGCGGACGGCGCGCTCGCGGGAGTCCGCGGCAAGGGCGTCGTCGGGGGCCGGGTGGTGGGCCGTTGGCTGCTCGGCTCGCGTCATGCTTTCAGCCTATCGGGCAGCGCCGACAGACCGCGGCGCCCGTCCGAACGTGCGCACGCCCCGACACCAAAGTGATGCCGGGGCGTTCGTTTCGCGAAGCCTCATCGGGGCAACAGGGCCGGAAAACGACCCTGATGTTCCCGGACTCAGTCCTCCGACGCCGTCTTCGAAGCCGCCGCCTTCTTCGCGGTGGTCTTCTTCGCGGTCGTCGTCGTCTTCTTCGCGGCGGTCTTCTTGGCGGCCGTCTTCTTGGCCGGGGCGGCCTTCTTCGCGGCCGTCTTCTTGGCGGGTGCCTTCTTCGCCGTCTTCTTGGCGGGGCCCTTCGCCCGCTTCTCGGCGAGGAGTTCGTAGCCGCGCTCGGGGGTGATGTCCTCGACGCTGTCGCCGGAGCGCAGGGTCGCGTTGGTCTCCCCGTCGGTGACGTACGGGCCGAAGCGGCCGTCCTTGACCACGACCGGCTTCTCGCTGACCGGGTCGGTGCCCAGCTCCTTCAGCGGCGGCTTGGCGGCGGCCCGGCCGCGCTGCTTGGGCTGGGCGTAGATCGCGAGCGCCTCTTCGAGGGTGATCGTGAAGAGCTGGTCCTCGGAGGTGAGCGAGCGCGAGTCCGTGCCCTTCTTCAGGTACGGCCCGTAGCGCCCGTTCTGTGCGGTGATCTCCTGGCCCTCGGCGTCGACGCCGACCACGCGCGGCAGCGACATCAGCTTGAGGGCGTCCTCCAGCGTCACCGTGTCCAGCGCCATCGACTTGAACAGCGAGGCCGTTCGCGGCTTCACGGCGTTCTTGCCGGTCTTCGGGGTGCCCTCGGGGAGCACCTCGGTGACGTAGGGGCCGTAGCGGCCGTCCCGGGCGATGATCTGATTGCCGCTCACGGGGTCGGCGCCGAGCTCGAAGTCACCGCTCGGCTTGGCGAGCAGTTCCTCGGCGAGCTCGACGGACAGCTCGTCCGGAGCGAGGTCTTCCGGCACGTCCGCGCGCTGGTGGCCCTCGGAGTCCTTCTCGCCGCGCTCGATGTACGGGCCGTAGCGGCCGACGCGGAGCACGATGCCGTTGCCCACCGGGAACGACGACACCTCGCGCGCGTCGATCGCGCCCAGGTCGGTCACCAGCTCCTTGAGGCCGCCGAGGTGGTCCCCGTCGCCGTTGCCTGCCTCGGCCGCGCCGCCGCTCTCCGAGGTGCCCTCGCCGAAGTAGAACCGCTTCAGCCACGGCACGGACTGGGCCTCACCGCGGGCGATGCGGTCGAGGTCGTCCTCCATCTTGGCGGTGAAGTCGTAGTCGACGAGCCGCCCGAAGTGCTTCTCCAGGAGGTTGACCACGGCGAAGGACAGGAAGGACGGGACGAGTGCCGTGCCCTTCTTGAAGACATAGCCGCGGTCGAGGATGGTGCCGATGATCGACGCGTACGTCGACGGGCGGCCGATCTCGCGCTCTTCGAGCTCCTTGACCAGGCTGGCCTCGGTGTAGCGGGCCGGGGGCTTGGTGGCGTGCCCGTCGACCGTGATCTCCTCGGCGGAGAGCCGGTCGCCCTCGCTGACCTGCGGCAGCCGGCGCTCACGGTCGTCCAGCTCGGCGTTCGGGTCGTCGGCACCCTCGACGTAGGCCTTCAGGAAGCCGTGGAAGGTGATCGTCTTGCCGGAGGCGCTGAACTCGACGTCCCGGCCGTCGGCGGCGGTGCCACCGATCTTGACGGTGACGGAGTTGCCGGTCGCGTCCTTCATCTGGGAGGCGACGGTGCGCTTCCAGATCAGCTCGTAGAGCTTGAACTGGTCGCCGGTCAGACCGGTCTCGGCGGGCGTGCGGAAACGATCACCCGAGGGGCGGATCGCCTCGTGCGCCTCCTGGGCGTTCTTGACCTTCCCGGCGTACGTCCGCGGCGCGGACGGCAGGTAGTCGGCGCCGTACAGCTGCGTGACCTGCGCGCGGGCCGCGGTGACAGCGGTGTCGCTGAGCGTCGTGGAGTCCGTACGCATGTAGGTGATGTAGCCGTTCTCGTACAGCTTCTGGGCGACCTGCATGGTCGCCTTCGCGCCGAAGCCGAGCTTGCGGCTGGCCTCCTGCTGGAGGGTCGTCGTACGGAACGGGGCGTACGGCGAGCGGCGGTACGGCTTGGACTCGACGGACCGGACGGCGAAGTCGGTGTTCTCCAGCGCGGCGGCCAGCGCACGGGCGTTCGCCTCGTCGAGGTGGAGGGTGTTGGCGCCCTTGATCTGGCCCAGCGAGTCGAAGTCACGGCCCTGCGCGACCCGCTTGCCGTCGACCGTCTGGAGCCGGGCGACCAGCGTCGACGGGTCGCTCGGGTCACCGGCGCGGCCGGTGCCGAAGGTGCCGGTCAGGTCCCAGTACTCGGCGGAACGGAAGGCGATGCGCTCGCGCTCCCGCTCGACGACGAGCCGGGTGGCGACCGACTGGACACGGCCCGCCGACAGGCGCGGCATGACCTTCTTCCACAGGACCGGCGAGACCTCGTAGCCGTAGAGACGGTCGAGGATGCGGCGGGTCTCCTGGGCGTCGACCATGCGCTGGTTGAGATCGCGCGGGTTGGCGACGGCGGCCCGGATCGCGTCCTTGGTGATCTCGTGGAACACCATGCGCTTGACCGGGACCTTGGGCTTCAGCACCTCCAGGAGGTGCCACGCGATGGCCTCGCCCTCGCGGTCCTCATCGGTGGCGAGGAAGAGCTCGTCGGAGTCCTTCAGCAGGTCCTTGAGCTTCTTGACCTGGGCCTTCTTGTCGGCGTTGACGACATAGATGGGCTCGAAGTCGTGCTCTACGTCCACGCCGAGGCGGCGCACCTCGCCGGTGTACTTCTCCGGCACCTCCGCGGCGCCGTTGGGGAGGTCGCGGATGTGCCCGACGCTCGCCTCGACGACGTAACCAGGGCCGAGGTAGCCCTTGATCGTCTTCGCCTTGGCTGGCGACTCGACGATGACGAGTCGGCGGCCGCCGTGTGCGGTCTCGCTGGTCGGGGACAACTTCGCTCTTCTCTCCGGTCGACGCTGGGGCCTCCCCAGGCGGTCCCCGGGGTCGGGTCATGGTGACGCTGCGGAGTGTGACGGTACATCCCGCCCCCGTGTCAAACGGGAAAAGCCCGCAACGGCCACTCGAACGGTAACCCGACTACCGCCATTCCTGCCGCCCGGAGTACCCACCGGCCATTTCGAGCCTTAGTGGAGGACCCCCTCCCAATTACCGGGACCTCGGCCTTTCCATGGTCGTCACAGCTGGGTGAAGCACCATGCGCCGACCACGAGCGCGATCACCGCGGCAGAGCTCGCGATCATCGCCGATGCGACCGGGCTCACACCGTGCGCCACCGGTTCCCGGTGCCGTGCGCGGACCGCGGTCCACGCCAGCAGCCCGGCTCCGAACAGCGCGAACACCGACCCCGCGAAGATCGCCGGTCCGCTCTCCATGGCTCCCCCTGCCCCTTTTCTCCCGACCGCGTGTGCCCTCGGGCAGGGAGGCTGACACGCGCGGGCGGCGGCCAGGCGAACCGGAGGTGAACGCGGGACCGAGCCGCCGGTGGACCCCTCGGGGGCGAGCGGTCCCGGCCGCGCTCAGACCGAACCGGGTGCGGGTATCTTTCCGGTCGTCTTCTCGCCGTCGGTCCGGCTCACCGTGCACACGGCCTTCTTGAACCCCTTGTTCCAGTCCTCCTCGTCGGCCACCCAGCCGTAGACGGTGCGCTCCGATCCCGGCGCCCAGCTCGACTCGAATTTGTTGCGGCACAGCTTGGTCGCGTTGTCGGTGGCTTTCTCGTAGGCCATTTCCTCCGGTGCCTGAACCACGCCTATGACCTGGTCGGTGTGGGGTTTCACGCAGTCGGTGAGCGGGGCGTTGTAGCCGTCGTCCTGCTCCTCGTAGATCCAGCAGTCCCCGGTGCTCATCTGACCGACCCACAGCCGCGTGCCCTCGTCCCGAAGACGGCCGACCTCACCGCCTATCGCCGCATGGCGGCCGAGTACGAGACATGCCGTACCGCTGTTGGCCGCGGTGAAGCCCGCCTTCGTCGGTACGACGGCGTAGAGCGCCGCGTCCGGAAGGGCGTCGACGACCGCGCGCGTCTGGTTCTCGCAGCGCCGGCCGCCCTCCGCGCGCGCGTCGGCGTAGTCGGTGGCCGTGTCGACGGCGACGACCTGTCCGTCCGGCCAGTCCTCGGCGCAGTCCACCACGCCGAGGTTCGGCTCCGACTTGAACGGCGTCCCCGACCAGACCGCCTGTACGCAGTCGCCGGTCTCCAACGGCTCGCTGAGGCCGACGACATCGCCGTACGGCAGCACGGGCCCGGTCGGCGGCGGTGAGCTCTTGGGGACGCTGGAGGTGGGCGGCTTGTTCGCCGTGTTGTTCGTGCCTCCGCCGCCGTTGTCCTTGGTCAGCGAGACGGCCAGCCAGGTGCCGCCGGCGACGACGAGGACGGCGGCCACGACGAGCGCGATCAGCGCGAGCCGCTTCTTGTCCCGGGAGGGCGGCCCGGGTGGACCGGCTCCGGGCATCCCCGGCCCACCCCCGCCCCAGCCGGCCCCGGAAGTGCCGCCCAGGTAGGGCTGGGTGGGGCTCGCGGCGACGGCGGGGTTGCCCGCGTAGGGCGGCGTCGGGCCGCCGGCGTAGGGAGGCGTCGGGCTGCTCCCGTACGGCGACGGGGCACCGCCGCCCGCATAGGGGCCGTAGGGCGCGGGGCCGCCGGTCGCATAGGGCCCTTGCGCATAGGGGTTGCCGGGTTCAGGTGAGGGCGAGGACGGCTGCTGAGGGGCGGCGGCCTGCCGCCACGGGTCGTACGCGGACCCGGCCGCCCCACCCGGCGTGGCCGCCCCACCACCGCCGGACGCGGCTCCCGGGGTGTGCGGCGTCTGCGGGGCACCCGGCGTGAAGGGCCCGCCCGACGACGGCGGGACACCCGGCGTGAAGCCACCACCCGGCGTCTGCGGCGTCCCCGGCGTCTGCGGGGCACCCGGCGTCCCAGGTCCCGACCCACCACCCCCGCCGCCGCCCCACCCCGGCGACGTACTCGCGACGTACCCCGGCGGTGGGCCGTCCATCAGCCCGCCTCCCGGCGCGGCACCGGAGCCGACCGGCTGCCCGCCCGCCACCTCCCCCGCACCGGACGCCCCGTCACCCGCACCGAACCCACCGGCCGGCGGCCCGAATCCGGGCGTCGCACCGAACCCCGCCACCGCCCCGGCGCCGACACCCGCACCCGCCTCCCCCGCCGCCGCGGACCACCCCGGCGAAGCCCCGCGCACCACCCGCTCCAGCCCGCGCGCCACCGCCTCCGGCGACGACCTGCGCACCGGGTCCTTCACCAGCAAACCCTGGAGCACCGGCGCCAGTTCACCGGCCCGCACCGGTGCCGTCGGTTCCTCCCCGAGCAGGGCCGTGAGGGTCGCGTACTCGCCGTGCCGGTCGAAGGGGCCGTGACCCTCCACGGCCCAGTACAGGGTCGCGCCCAGCGAGAACAGGTCCGCGGCCGGTGTCGGCGGCTCCCCACGCGCGCGCTCCGGCGCGAGATAGCCGGGCGTGCCGAGGATGCCCGCCGTGGCGGTGAGCCGGGGTTCCCGGGACTCGGGCTGGAGGGCGATGCCGTAGTCGGTGAGCAGCACGCGCGCGTACGGGTCGCCCGAAGCATCCGATCCCAGCAGGATGTTGGCCGGTTTCACATCCCTGTGAAGGATGCCGATCCGGTGCCCCGCGGTCAGCGCGTCGAGCACGGCGAGCCCGACGCGGGCCGCCTGGACGGGCGGCAGCGGCCCCGAACTGCGCACCACCGCCTGGAGGTCGACCGCGTCCGGCACGTACTCCATGACGATCCACGGCAGCCCCTCGTGCACCACCACGTCATGCACCGTCGCCACATGGCGATGCCCGCGCAGCCGCGCCGCGTGCCGTGCCTCGCTGCGGGCCCGCGCGATGCGCTGCGCGGGCTCGCTCGCGTCCGTCGGCACGTCCGGAAGCGCGATCTCCTTCAGCGCGACCTCGCACGCCAACTCGTCGTCGTACGCCAGCCAGACCCGGCCCATGCCGCCCGCGCCGAGCGTCCGCAGCAGCCGGTAGCGGCCGCCCACGACCCTGCCTTCGCCGTGATCCGGCGTCTCCCCCGACATCACGCCTCCCCCCGAGGCCCGGGCGGGTGCGCCTCCCCCGAGGACGCGTCGGGCCTGCCCCTCGAAGGTAGCCTCGCACGCCCCACTGACAGGAGACCTTTTCGTCACCAATCAGACCAGACCGGGCACACCCGCCTCAGGGCTGCACCCCGACCTCAGCCGCCCCGGCCTCAGTCGGATCAGGCCGGCTCCAGGAACCCCTGCTCCACCAGCACCCGGATCTGCGCCGGCGTACGGTCCCGCAGCAACACCGGGTCCTCGCCCATCAGTTGCGCGATCGCGTCCAGGATCCGCCCCGCGCTCAGCGAGCCGTCGCACACGCCGGCGAAGCCCGCGCCGACGGTGTCCACCTTGGTGGCGCGGCGCATGCCACGGTTCTGGCGCAGCACCACATGCTCCGGGTCCTCGGCGCCGGGCAGCCCGACCTGCTCCTGCACGATCTCCGGCGCGAGCTTGAAGTGCCCCTCCAGCAGCGCCGCGTCGTCGTGCTCCCGCAGATAGTCGAGCCGCTCGAAGTGCGCCGCGACGGTGTCACCGAGCGGCTGCTCCACGGGGTGCGGCCACTCCTCCGCGACGACCGAGGGCTCGGCGGCCGCCGTCTTGCGCAGGGTGATCCAGCCGAACCCGACCGCCTTGACCTTGCGCGCCTCGAACTCGTCCAGCCAGGCGTCGTACAGCGCCTGGTACTCGGCCGGGTCCCCGCGGTGGTCACCGGCGTCCCTGAGCCACAGCTCGGCGTACTGCGTGACGTCCTGCACCTCGCGCTGGACGATCCACGCGTCGCACCCGCGCGGCACCCACGACCTGAGCCTGTCCTGCCAGTCCTCCCCTTCCACGTGCTGCCAGTTGGCGAGGAACTGCGCGAACCCGCCCTCGGTCAGCCGTTCCCCCGCCTGCTGAACGAGCGACCGGCACAGATCGTCCCCGCCCATCCCGCCGTCCCGGTACGTCAGCCGGGCTCCCGGCGAGATCACGAAGGGCGGGTTGGAGACGATCAGGTCGTACGTCTCGTCGTCGCGCACCGGCTCGAAGAGCGAGCCCTCCCGCAGGTCCGCCGCCGGGGCGCCGGACAGGGCCAGGGTCAGCGCGGTGATGTGCAACGCGCGCGGGTTGAGGTCGGTCGCCGTCACGCGCGTGGCGTGCCGAGCGGCGTGCAGCGCCTGGATGCCGGACCCGGTGCCGAGGTCGAGCGCGGCCCCGACGGGCGTGCGGACGGTGATGCCGGCGAGAGTCGTGGAGGCGCCGCCGACGCCCAGGACGACGCCCTCCTCGCGGCTGCCGATGCCACCGGCGCCGCCCACGGCGCAGCCCAGGTCGGACACGATGAACCAGTCCTCGCCGTCGGGCCCGCCGTACGGCCGTACGTCCACCGTCGCGGCCACTTCCTCGGCGCCGGCCCGCACCAGCCACCCGGCCTCCAGACACGCCTCCAGGGGCAGTACGTCCGCCACGCGCGCGTGGAGCACGGGTTGCTGCAGCAGGAAGAGCCGTACGAGCACCTCCAGCGCGCTGTCCCCACGGGTGGCCCGCAGCGCGGGCACGGTCTCGCTGCGGGCGAGCGCCGCGTAGGCGGGGGCGCCGAGCAGTTCGAGCAGGCCGTCGGCGGTGAAGGAGGCGCCCAGGAGGGCGTCGCGCAGGGCGGCGGCGACGTCGGGGCGGTCGGCGGAGGGCAGGGGGGCAAGGCTGGAGTCACTCACCACCCCATTGTGGACGCAAACCGGCGCCGCAGGCGGTGCCTGCGGCGCCGGGACGGCCGGGGCGGGGTGTCAGCCGTTCGTGGCCGACGGCGTGGCGGAGGCGCTCTTGCAGCTCTCCTGCTCGGCCATCGCCTTGCCGACGTCACCCTCTTCGAGGTTCTTGAGGGCGTCGCTGCCGGTCGTGCTCAGCTTGTCGAGCTCGGTCGCGACGTCTTTGAGGCCGTCCGCGAACTTGCCCTGGTCCTTGGTGTTGAGCCCGTCGACCTGCTTCTTGAGGGAGGCGTAGGAGGCGGACAGGCTGTTGAGCTCCTTGACCGCGTCCAGCTGCTTCTTCTCGGCGTTCTTGCTGTCGCCGGTGTCGGGCGCCCCGGCCTTCTGCACGGCCGCCCCGATCGCCTTGTAGGCGTCGGACATGTCTTGGAAGGCCTGGGCGTCGGTCTTCTGGACGTCCTCCGGCTTGCTGTTGTCCGAGGTCTGCTGCTGGATCGCGGCGTTCGCGGCCTCGATCTTCTTGGCCTGCGGCTGTACGGCGTCACAGACCTGCTTGGCCCAGGCGTCCAGCTTCTCGCTGTTGTCGTCACCGCTGCTGCATGCCGACAGCGCCATCGCCAGTACCGCACCGCCGGACAGCGCGGCTGCGAGCTTCTTGTTCACCGGATTGGTCCCTTCCATGGCTCCTCGGCCCCGGAACATACACGGCGACTGGAGGACACCTACAAGCGGGCCGTCCGATAAGTCATGCATTAAAGCCATTTGTACCAAGTGAGAGAAGGGTCACGAAGGGGGCGTGCGCACACAGAGCGGGCGGGCGGCGCGTCCACCGCGCCACCCGCCCGCCCCAGGTGAGAGGACTGCCGTAAGACCGCCTACGAAACCACCGCGGGGTCGGCCGAACTCGCCACCCTCTTGGCACTGTCCTCCTCGTCCCCCACGGCGATCCCGCGCCGCTTGGAGACATAGACCGCGCCGACGATCACGGCGAGCGAGACCAGGGCGATCCCGATCCGGACGCCGATGCTCTTGTCCTCGCCGTAGCTGAACTTGATGACCGCGGGCGCGATGAGCAGCGCGACGAGGTTCATCACCTTCAGCAGCGGGTTGATCGCGGGCCCGGCGGTGTCCTTGAAGGGGTCGCCGACCGTGTCGCCGATGACGGTCGCGGCGTGGGCCTCGCTGCCCTTGCCGCCGTGATGACCGTCCTCGACGAGCTTCTTGGCGTTGTCCCAGGCACCGCCGGAGTTGGCGAGGAACACCGCCATGAGCGTGCCGGTGCCGATCGCGCCCGCGAGGTAGGAGCCCAGGGCGCCGACACCGAGCGTGAACCCGATGAAGATGGGCGCCATGACGGCGAGCAGCCCCGGGGTCGTCAGCTCCCTGAGCGCGTCCCGGGTGCAGATGTCGACGACCTTGCCGTACTCCGGCTTCTCGCTGTAGTCCATGATCCCGGGCCGCTCGCGGAACTGCCGCCGCACCTCGTACACCACGGAACCCGCCGACCGCGACACGGCGTTGATCGCGAGCCCGGAGAAGAGGAACACGACCGCGGCGCCCGCGATGAGACCGACGAGGTTGTTGGGCTGCGAGATGTCCATCATGAGGCTCATCGGAGCCCCGTCGCCGGACAGTTTCTCGCCGACGTCCTGGGCGCCCGTCGTGATGGCGTCACGGTACGACCCGAAGAGCGCCGACGCCGCGAGGACCGCGGTGGCGATGGCGATGCCCTTGGTGATGGCCTTGGTGGTGTTGCCGACGGCGTCCAGGTTGGTGAGCACCTGCGCGCCCGCGCCCTCGACGTCGCCGGACATCTCGGCGATGCCCTGGGCGTTGTCGGAGACCGGCCCGAAGGTGTCCATGGCGACGATCACGCCGACCGTGGTGAGCAGCCCGGTACCGGCCAGCGCCACCGCGAACAGCGCCAGCATGATCGACGTACCGCCGAGCAGGAACGCCCCGTAGACGCCGAGGCCGATCAGCAGGGCGGTGTAGACGGCCGATTCGAGACCGACGGAGATACCGGCGAGGACGACGGTGGCCGGGCCGGTGAGCGAGGTCTTGCCGATGTCCCTGACGGGACGCCGGGTGGTCTCGGTGAAGTAGCCGGTCAGCTGCTGGATGACGGCGGCGAGCAGGATGCCGATGGCGACCGCGACGAGCGCGAGGATCCGCGGGTCGCCGTCCTTGCCGGCGATCGCCCCGTCGGTGACGCCGTCGAGATCGGCGTACGACGACGGCAGGTACGCGAAGACGGCCACGGCCACCAGCACGAGCGAGATCACCGCGGAGATGAAGAACCCCCGGTTGATCGCTGACATGCCACTGCGGTCGGACCGGCGCGGCGCCACCGCGAAGATGCCGATCATCGCGGTCAGCACCCCGATCGCGGGCACGATCAGCGGGAAGGCGAGCCCGGAGTCGCCGAACGCCGCCTTGCCGAGGATCAGCGCGGCGACCAGGGTCACGGCGTACGACTCGAAGAGGTCGGCCGCCATGCCGGCGCAGTCGCCGACGTTGTCGCCCACGTTGTCGGCGATGGTCGCGGCATTGCGTGGGTCGTCCTCCGGAATGCCCTGCTCGACCTTGCCGACCAGGTCGGCGCCGACGTCGGCGGCCTTGGTGAAGATGCCGCCGCCGACACGCATGAACATGGCGATCAGGGCGGCCCCGAGGCCGAAGCCCTCGAGCACCTTCGGCGCGTCGGCCGCGTACACCAGCACGACACAGGAGGCGCCCAGCAGACCGAGCCCCACCGTGAACATGCCGACGACGCCGCCCGTGCGGAAAGCGATCTTCATTGCTTTGTGCGAGACGGCGGTGAGATCCTTTTCCGGTTCACCTTCCGCCGGGGTCGCTTCCCGTGCCGCCGCGGCAACGCGCACATTGCTGCGCACGGCGAGCCACATGCCGATATATCCGGTGGCCGCCGAGAACCCCGCGCCGATCAAGAAGAAGACGGACCGACCGGCGCGCTGATTCCAGTCGTCCGCGGGCAGCAGCATGAGCAGGAAGAACACGACCACGGCGAATACGCCGAGTGTGCGCAACTGCCGGGCCAGATAGGCGTTCGCGCCTTCCTGTACGGCCGCTGCGATCTCTTTCATGCTGTCGGTTCCCTCGCCCGCCGCGAGCACCTGGCGCACCAGGACACCCGCGACCACGAGCGCGGCCACCGCGACGGCGGCGATCACCCAGACGATGATCCGGTTGTCGTCCGTCAGGACCGCGGCTGCGAGAGAAGTGGGATGGTCCAACTGAGGGGTAGAAAGCCCCGCCATTCGTCCTCCTTGACGCTTGGGCTGAGCTCAAGATGTGGACGGATTGTAGGTAGCGGAACCTGATCAAAACAGTGGGCGGTAAACGGAATTCGCCTTCACATGCTCTTCAGCAAATGATCGACGTCACGCCACAGAACCCGAAAGAGCTAATGCCCCAAAGGCATTGACTGATCGTGAATCATTTCACTAATTCCGAAAATACAAAGGGCCCCGCCGGAGCGGGGCCCTTTGATGTTCTGCTCGTATGTACGCGAATATATGAAGGTCAGGGAAGCGTTGCGGCCGGCGGAGTGGACGGCCAGGTCATACGGATCGACCCGCCGTGCTCCCCCGCGGTGACCTCCACGTCGTCGACGAGGCCGCTGATGACCGCGAGGCCCATCTCGTCCTCCTCGGTCTCCACGTCCGGGTCCTCGGCCGCCGCGCCGGGCGCCCGGTCACCCGGGGCCGAACGCGGCGCCTCGTCGCCGACCTCGATGGAGAACTGCTTCTCCTCCTCGATCAGCAGGACCTTCACCGGAGCGGTGATGCCGCTGTTCTGATGCAGTCCGACGGCACGGGTGCAGGCCTCGCCGACGGCGAGCCGCACCTCGTCGAGCACGGCCTCGTCCACTCCGGACCTGCGCGCCACCGCCGCCGCCACCAGGCGGGCGGTCCGGACGTGCTCGGGCAGCGCGCTGAAGCGGAGTTCAACGGTGGCCATGCATCCCCCTCGGAACTACGGGCGTGCTGTCGGGGGACCGGACCGCCGATTGTCCGGACCCCCCAGGTACTACAGCCGTCCCGGGCACGGTTCAGGTCACCGCGCCCGGTCCGCTGGTTCAGTCGGTCGCCGCAACCGCTTCCTCGACCGAGGTATGGATCGGGAACACCTTGGTGAGACCGGTGATGCGGAAGATCTTCAGAATGCGCTCCTGGTTGCAGACCAGGCGCAGCGAGCCCTCATGGGCACGCACCCGCTTCAGTCCGCCGACCAGCACGCCGAGCCCGGTGGAGTCGAGGAAGTCCACGCCCTCCATGTCGACGACGAGGTGGAAACTCCCGTCGTTCACCAGCTCGACCAGCTGCTCGCGCAGCTTGGGCGCGGTATATACGTCGATTTCGCCACCGACCTCGACGACCGTACGATCGCCGACGGTACGGGTCGACAGGGACAGGTCCACGGATCCTCCAGCACCTTGCTATCGAGCGGTCGCCCGTTAGGACACTCTCGGCAGAGCCCCCAGGACGGTTCGCCAGCCGCGATGGCATTCAATCACTTACCGGCAGGCGTGCACGACGCCTTGGTCCCATTGTCCGTCACGCCGGTGACACACTCGGTGCCGATGGCCAAGAATCACCGATCCGATCGATCCCCGACGGACGCCGTATCCCGGGCGGACCCGGGCACGGTGCTGGGCAGGCTCGCCTCGGGGCCGAGCCGTGCTTCGCGCATCACTCATACGGAGCACTTGCCCCCGCGCGAGGGCCGCCATGCCGTCTGGCCTGACCGGATTCGCCCGGAGGTGCTCGCGGCCGTCCAGGCGGCGGGCATCGAGCACCCCTGGGCCCACCAGGCACGCGCCGCGGAGCACGCCCTGGACGGCGAGTCGGTGGTCGTCGCCACCGGCACCGCCTCCGGGAAGTCCCTGGCGTACCTCACGCCCGTCCTGTCGGCCCTCCTGGACGGCTCCGAGGCCCCGAACGGCCGCGGCGCCACCGCGCTCTACCTCGCCCCGACGAAGGCGCTCGCGGCAGATCAGTGCCGTTCTGTGAAGGAACTTTCACAACCACTGGGCAATTCAGTTCGACCAGCCGTCTACGACGGTGACACCCCGTTCGAGGAACGCGAGTGGATCCGCCAGTACGCCAACTATGTGCTGACCAACCCGGACATGCTGCACCGCGGCATCCTCCCGTCCCACCCCCGCTGGTCCTCCTTCCTGAAGGCGCTCAAGTACGTCGTCATCGACGAGGTCCACACCTACCGCGGCGTCTTCGGCTCCCACGTCGCCCAGGTCCTGCGCCGACTGCGCCGCCTCTGCGCCCGCTACGGCGCCTCCCCGGTCTTCCTGCTGGCCTCCGCGACCGCCGCCGAGCCCGCGGTCGCCGCCCGCCGCCTCACCGGCCTGCCGGTCGTCGAGGTCGCCGACGACGCCTCCCCGCGCGGCGAGCTGGTCTTCGCCCTCTGGGAGCCCCCGCTCACCGAGATGCAGGGCGAGAAGGGCGCCCCGGTCCGGCGTACGGCCACCGCCGAGACGGCCGACCTCCTGACCGACCTGACGGTCCAGGGCGTCCGCTCGGTCGCCTTCGTCCGCTCCCGGCGCGGCGCCGAGCTCATCTCGGTCATCGCCCAGGAACGCCTGGCCGAGGTCGACCGCTCGCTGGCCCGGCGTGTCGCCGCCTACCGCGGCGGCTACCTCCCGGAGGAGCGCCGCGCCCTGGAGCAGGCCCTCCACTCGGGCGAGTTGCTGGGTCTGGCGGCGACCACGGCCCTGGAGCTGGGCATCGACGTCTCCGGCCTGGACGCCGTCGTCATCGCCGGCTACCCGGGCACGCGCGCGTCCCTGTGGCAGCAGGCCGGCCGGGCGGGCCGCTCCGGCCAGGGCGCCCTGGCCGTCCTGGTCGCCCGCGACGACCCCCTGGACACCTTCCTCGTCCACCATCCCGAGGCCCTCTTCGACCGCCCCGTGGAGACGACGGTCCTCGACCCCGACAACCCCTACGTCCTCGCCCCGCACCTGTGCGCGGCGGCGGCGGAACTGCCGCTGACGGACGAGGACATGGAGTTGTTCGGCCCGGAGACCGAGGGCCTGCTCCCCCAGCTGGAGGCCGCGAAGCTGCTGCGCCGCCGCACGAAGGCCTGGCACTGGACCCGCCGGGAGTCCGCCGCCGACCTCGCCGACATCCGTGGCGGGGGCGGCCGCCCGGTGCAGATCGTCGAGTCCGGCACGGGCCGTCTGCTCGGCACGGTCGACGCGGGCGCGGCCCACACGACCGTCCACGAGGGCGCGGTCCACCTCCACCAAGGCCGCACCTATCTGGTCCGGGCCCTGGACCTGGAGGACTCGGTGGCGCTGGTGGAGGAGGCGAACCCGCCGTACTCGACCGTGGCCCGCGACACCACCGCCATCACCGTCCTGGAGACCGACGTCGAAGTCCCCTGGGGCCAGGGCCGGTTGTGCTACGGCTCCGTCGAGGTCACCAACCAGGTGGTCTCCTTCCTGCGCCGCCGTCTCATCACCGGTGAGGTCCTGGGCGAGACGAAACTCGACCTCCCTCCTCGTACGTTGCGCACGCGCGCGGTGTGGTGGACCGTCACCGAGGACCAGTTGGACGAGGCCCGCATCAACCCCGAGATCCTCGGCGGCGCCCTGCACGCCGCCGAACACGCCTCCATCGGTCTGCTCCCCCTCTTCGCGACCTGCGACCGCTGGGACATCGGCGGGGTGTCCATCCCCCTGCACCCCGACACGCTGCTGCCGACGGTCTTCGTCTACGACGGCCACCCCGGCGGCGCGGGCTTCGCGGAGCGCGCCTTCCACACCGCCCGCGCCTGGCTCACCGCCACCCGCGAAGCCATCGCCTCCTGCGAGTGCGACGCCGGCTGCCCGTCCTGCATCCAGTCCCCCAAGTGCGGCAACGGCAACGACCCGCTGCACAAGAGGGGGGCGGTGCGGCTGCTCGGGGTGCTGCTGCGGGGGGCTCCGGCGGAGGGTGCGGCCGGGGAGGCGAGGTCCGCGGGGCCGACGGAGGAAGCGCCTGCGGAATCGGAGGCCCAGGGACCGGCGGAGGAAGCGCCTGCGGAAGCGGGGCCCTAGAGGTCAGCGGAGCGAGCGCCCGCGTAACTCGAGCCCCTAGGGCCGGCGGGCGGAGCCGACCGGGCGGAAGCCGTTCCCCGGCGCCGATGGGCAGAGCCGACCGGGCGGAAGCCGTTCCCGATGGGCAGAGCCGACCGGGCGGAAGCCGTTCCCCGGCGCCGATGGGCGGAGCCGACTACGGAATCCGGTCCCCAGGGGCCGCCGGATGGGATGGCTCCGAAAGCGGAGCTCCAGGAACCCGCTCCGGAAGCGGCTGTTCCGCAGGCCCCGCTCGGGCCCTGACCTCCGCCGCGAACGGCCCCCGCCCTGCCGCCGCCGTCACGTCCGAGATCTCGCCCACGAGCACGCACCGCACGAGCCGTGTGCCCTGGGCCTCGGCCACTCGGCCCGCCCGGGCACAGGCCGCCGTACCGCCCTCCGCCCAGTGGTCCGCCGCCGCGAGCGCCGCCAGATCCGCGCCGCCGGCCGCACTATGCCGGGTCACCACGGCCTGCCCCAGGGCGAGCACGACTCCGAACACCACGCACAGCACGGCGATCGCCCCGACGCTCCACACGGTGGCCGAGCCGCGGTCGGAACCGACACCCCGCCGGCACACACCGCGCCCGCTCATCTCCCGCCCTCCACCGAGGCCACGGCCTCCTCCCGCACCTCGAACGGCAACCCCTGCAGCACCGGCGGCTTGGCCACGACGACCACCCGGACCTGCGTCTCCTCCCGGCTGACCGTGACCTTCGCACCGCGCGGCGCCGCCCCGCGGGCCACCTCGACGACCGCGTCGGCAGGGTCCTCCCGCGCCGCGGCCCGGGCCCCCGTCCGAGCCGCGTCCACGCACTGGATCTGCGCGGCCACCACGAGCAGCCCCCACACCAGTGCCATGGCGAACATCACCAGCACGGGCAGCACCACGGCCGACTCCGCCGTCACGAACCCCCGGTCCGCGCGGCCCCGTTCACATCCGCGCATCGAGGGCCTGCTTCACGATGCCCTGGAGCTCCGCGCTGACGGCCCCGCTGGTCACCACCTTGTAGAGGACGACCGCGAACGCCACCGCCGCGGCGTTTATCTAGGGGTGTCAAGCCCTTCTCGCACCAGAAGAGCATGGTGAGCGTTTCTGTCACATGAGGCACATAGGTGCCATCTGATCCGCCACAGTTGCGGCATCGATACCCAGGAACCGCCACCCGTATCAGTTCGCTGATCGCGACCCTGGCAGTGATCTTCGCCAGAGTGGTGTGCTCGCGCAGGTAAACCGGAGTTGCAGCGCTGGTCCCCTCACGGGTGACGACCAGCATGGTCACCCACTCCACGAGCGCATCGGGCAGTTCGAGTGCGGCAGCGTACATGCCAACGAGGCCCCCACTGCTCAGGAGCCTCGCTCGTTGCGCTTCGCGGCTTGTCGCCTGATCAGCGGCCATGGCCGCCCTGAAGAAGGTCAACGATTGCGGCGCTGGCGTACCGCTTCGAGGGCGTCTTCGATAGCGCGCCTCAATTCAGCCGCTGCAGCTCCAAGACTCTGTTGAAACTGTGCTTGCCGACGGCGCGTCCGAGGTGCAGTGATTACAGCTGAGGCATCGATAGCCTCGATCACAGCATGTAGCGGTTTGCGAAGCTTTCGGTGTTGTTTCATGGCCCGGCTCAGAGCATTCCGCTGCTCTTGAACGGCACGAAGATCCAGAGTTGTGATCAATCGAGGAGGACTGATGGCAACCTTCTCGAGCAGCGTCTCCAGTACCCTGTCCAGCTCCTCCAGCCGGTTTCGCTCACGGGTGGCGATGCGGCTCTGGAAGGCGACGGCAGCCGTCAATGCTGCGGCTGCCGCAACGCTGACAGATGTATAGATGGGCAACACGGTCAAAATCTCGCCCGATGCCAGCGACGTGAAGCGCGCGTCCTGGCCCAGCCAGAGAGCAGAGTGTTCGTGGGACGACGCCATTGATTCGATTGCTTGCTGAAGTGATGCCCGGTCCATCAGACCTCCTCGTGGTCCCGCGTCTGTCGCGGATCGAGCCCGTAGCTCAACGCCGCGGTCCCATGGATGTCCGCACTCATCGGACAGACCGGATTCGATACGGCATCCTGCTGGTCACAGGCTTGGGTGAGGACGTCTGAATCGGATGAGTCGGACGGGCGGACACCGTGAGGGAGGTGCGTGCGAGTGGGTGTGGCGGAGCCGATCGGCCATCCAGGCCGCGCCGCGCTCTCTAGGGCGCTGTGTGATCTCGAGGCGAGAGCAGGCTGCGGGACCACGGCATCGGTGACCTCTCCACGGAGGGGCACTGCGAGGTCCCGAGCCCAGGCGATCGACGAGGCCAATGTTGCCTGCGCCCAGGCCAAACTGCCGCTCTTGACCACATCTACGGTGGGCGATTGGTTCCGCAAGGGTCGTGCGCCTTCAGACTTCGAGAGACTGTGGCACCTGATCAAGGTTCTCTTGAAATGGAGCGGCACTGCGGCTGGTGAGGCGCAACGAGATCTATGGAAGCAACGGTGGGAGCTGGCACGAGACGATAATGCGGCAAAGCCTCTATCACCAAAACCGCTGACCCCAGTTCATGAGTCGACAGCTGAGCCGAATCTATCACCGCCCACGACGCCCCCAGTATGGGGATTTCCGCTAACGGAGGTTGACCCGATTGGCCACCTGGAAGTGCACCCGGCCATCGAGGTCAGCATATCTCGTACTCATGCAACCCCCAGCTCTCCGTTGCCCAAATACGTGCCGCGGCAGCGTGACCACGAGCTGCGTAATCGTGTCATGGCAGCTCAAGCCCGAAGTCAACTCGTCGTGCTTGTCGCGGATTCCTCCACAGGTAAGACGCGATCACTGTGGGAGGCAGTGCAGGAGCTGCCAGACTCCTGGCACCTATGGCGACCAGCTGATCGTGCCGGTTTGCTGATCGGCCTCAGTGAGCAGCGCTCTATGGCCCACACTGTCGTATGGCTCAATGAGTTGCAGCGCTATTTGCTGCCCCACAATCAACCTGATCAGGACGGACAGGCTGCGGCAGCGCTGTCAGCACTACTGAATGACCCACGTCGCGGTCCAGTCTTGGTTGTGGGGACATTGTGGCACCAGCACCACACCGTATTAGTCCATGATCCGGCCGATGTATCCGTGCCAGATCCGCATCAGCAGGCTCGCTCCTTGCTCAGGAACGCCACCATCATCTGGCCGGATGCCTTCACCCCCAGGGAAATGACCGGGCTGCAAGATGCTGCCAAATCCGATGAACGGTTGCACGAGGTGCTGGAATGTGGCAGCTCACGTGTTACCCAGTACCTGGCCGGAGCTCGAGATCTGGTGCGCCGCTACGAGGAAGCCCCACCGGAAGCCAAAGCTGTGCTCGACGTCGCAATTGATTCCCGCCGATTCGGTGTCGGTAGCGATCTTCCGACGGAATTCCTGCGCGCGGCTGCCGGCGCTTATTTGGACCCAGACCACTGGACGGCGCAGACCAATATCTGGCGCACTAACTGGTTCGAGAGGGCTTTGGGCTACACCAGCCAGCCGTGCAAAGGCATCCCCGGTCCGCTAACACAAGTGCCGCCCTTGCCTACCGTGATAGCTGACCATGACAACACGCCCTTCCGACTTGCCGATTATCTACTCCAGCACGCTGAACGTATCCGTCGCTATCAGATGCCGCCCGCTGGTTTCTGGGAAGCTGCGGCCGCACACCTTCGTGGTGACGACCTGAACGCTCTTGCCCATGCCGCTGCCATCCGACTGCGCTGGCGTATGGCAGATCGCCTGTATCGCGCGGCTGGCAGCTGGAGCGCTCATCTGAGTTTGGCTTTGATACACCGGAGAATCGGCAATCGGGATGAATGTAATCGGCTGTTGGAACAAGCAGCGGGTTCTGAGCATGCACCGACGCTCCGGCGGTTGGCCGAACTGTTTCGACTGGATCGTGACTACGTTAAAGCGGATCAGATGCTTCTGCGGGCCGCCGATGCGGGAGACACCGAGGCCTTTTTGGACTTGGGCCAGTTACGCCTGGACTATGGGGACGAGGTAGGAGCACACGAAGCGTACGAGCATGCGGCCGAGGCAGGTGAGCCGGTGGCCCTCCTGCGACTGGCGTGGCTGTATGAGAAATCCGGCGATCTACGTGCCTCAGAGGAGCTTCTCTACAGAGCCGCCGGGGCTGGAATTACTGAGGCGCTTATGGATCTGGCTAGGAGACAGGAACAACTTGGAGCAGATGAAAGCGCAATACGGCTCTATAAACGCGCTGCCGACGCCGGAAATATCGATGCCCTCTACCCTTTGGCCTGGCACAGAGTCGCTGTCGGGGATATAGAAGGGGCCGAGCACCTATTCCTCCGGGCGGCCCGCTCCGGAAACAATGAGGCATTTATGTTCCTCGGTGAACTGCGCGAGGAGGTCGAGGATTACGCGGGCGCCTGGCGGGCATACCGTGAAGCCGCCGATGCGGGAAACTTTCGCGCCATTATGCTGTTCATTTCAACCAACGATTGGGAGGTAGCCCATCGAGGCCTTCAGCGAATCGCCCAGGAACAGGGAGCCGAAGGCCTTAAACAACTGGCCGATATAATGGAGCGCTCCGACATGGAGGAAGGTGACGTCATTGAGGTCCTGCGATTGTCTGCCGACGCCGGAAGTCCGCAGGCCCTACGGCACCTAATAGCAAAACTCGACGACGGTCAACACGCGGAAAGCATCGAGAATGCGTGTCAACAGGCCGCGCGCAACGGCAATCCCGAAGCTCTCCGGCGGTCGGCGAGACTGTGTAGGCAAGGCGGCGACTTGGAGGGGGCTGCAGAAATTCTGCGCCGAGCGTCAGATTCTGGAGACGACACGGCTCATTGGGATCTCATTGAACTATACGAAAGAGTGAAGGATCCAAGCAATGTCGAGTGGGCATATCAGAGATTAATTAATTCCACCACGAATGATCAGCTCGCCTTTCGTCGAAAGATAGCCGCACGGTTCAGTCCTGAGGTGCGGAAGTGGGGACTAACGGTAGACGGCGCACTCGAAGAGCCATGGTGGGATCTTTCGGTCGAGCGCAAACCGTTTGACCAATGACGCCCCGTCTAGAAGAGCGCAGACTATTCGAGATTGCTGGCCAGCAATCTAGTTTCCGCCTGTGTCTTGTGAGCACGCGAAAGTCGTAGGTGACAGTCACGGGTGTTCCCCCGATCGAGGTGCGGGTCGTACGGGGCCGGGTCAGGAGCCGGTTTCGATGGTGATGTGTGTCGCCCGGCCGAGCTGGTCGGCGCTGACGTCGAGGTGGCCGAGGACCAGCAGATCCGGGGAGGGGCAGGCCCGTCCTGATAGAAGAGGGCGAGGTTGCCCCAGGGCGCGTAGTAGGCGATGTCACCGGCCTTCGCGGCAGCCGGGGGTGTCAAGCCCTTCTAGCACTACAAAGGCATGGTGAGCGTTTCGGTCACATGAGACACATAGGTGAGATCCGAGTCGCCACGGGCATCGATGCCCGGGAACCGCCATCGGCATCAGGTGGCTTCCTCGACGTCCCCGGCGAACTCAGTCGGCTCGCAGCCACCATCCGCGAGCGGCACCAAGCTGTCCATGACCTGACCGCCGAAGCCGCTCGCTGCGCGACACAAGTCGCGACCTGCATCCCTGCTGCTCCACGGTGCGTCGCTATGCGAAGCCCGCGAACGATGACGGGCTTCGGCTGGTCGTCGCATCGATTTTCCAATAGAGGCAGACCTGGATCATTAGTATGAGTGACGACCAGTAAGCACGTGTGTCACGGCTACGCCTGACCGCATCAAGAGGGAAGAGAGCGCCGTAGTGCCGCTGGAGGTTGTATACGGCGAGAGCCGAGACCGGAGCACCGCATCGCAGCTGGCGGAGAAGCTGCGTGAGGTGGTCTCCGATGGCACGGTGTATCTCGGGTACCCGGTGCTGGCCACGGCTGACGACCGTGTTGAAGTGGATGCTCTCCTTGTCAGTAGGGGCCACGGACTTGTGGCTTTCCTCCTCGAGGACACCATTCCACGCGACGCGGACGGATGGGACGTGGTCTCCTCGGCCCAGGATCGTCTGTACAACGTCCTGGAGAGCACACTTGGCAAGCACAGCGGGCTGCGTCGGCGCCGGCAGCTGGCCCTGGAGATCTCCACAGTCACCGTCTTTCCGGGGCCGGTAGGCGATCAGCCCTCCGACGTCGAGGGCATCTATTGCGACCTACTAGACGTCGCCACGGAAGTGGCGGGTCTGGATGGTATCGATGAGGACACTGAGCGGGCACTGCAAGCGGCACTGCAGCGAGTAACGACGATCAAGCCGGTCAAAAAACGTTCATCGGTCCAGGACGCATCTTCCCGCGGCGCTATCTTGAAGGTGATCGAACGAGGTATTGCGAACCTAGACCAGTGGCAGAAGGCTGCCGCGATCGAGACACCTGAGGGGCCGCAGCGGATCCGTGGTCTGGCCGGATCGGGCAAGACGGTTGTTCTTGCTCTTAAAGCTGCCTACCTGCATACCCAGCACCCCGAGTGGCGCATAGCAGTGACCTTCCACTCCCGAGCCCTATATCAGCAGATCCAGGACTTGGTGGAACGCTTCACATTCGAGTACAGCAACGACCGCTACGACGAGCAGTTTCTGCAGATCATGCACTCCTGGGGATCGAGCTCCAAGGCCGGCATGTATAGCGAGATGGCCCGTGCTGTTGGGGTCACACCGCGGGACTGGAACTACGCGCGCGCCACCTATGGCATGGACAACGCGTTCCAGGGGGTGTGCCAGGAACTCCTCGCGGTGGTGCGTGCCAGCTCGCCCGAGCCGGTCTTCGATGCGGTCCTCATCGACGAGGCCCAGGATCTCCCCCCGGAGTTCTTCCAGCTCGTCTATCTACTGACGAGGGATCCCAAGCGCATCGTCTGGGGCTACGACGAGCTTCAGAAGCTGTCGGAGTCGGCTATGCCCGGGACAGATGAGTTGTTCGGGACAGGTCCTTCGGGGGAGAGCCTCGTCAGCCTCGCTCAGCAGGACAAGCAGCCGCGGCGCGACATTGTGCTGCCTGTCTGCTATCGCAACACTCCCTGGGCACTGGCCACAGCTCACGCCTTGGGAATCGGTGTGTACCGCGACGGCGGTCTGCTGCAGCACTTCGATGCCCCCGAACTGTGGGGGGACATCGGCTACAACACGGTCCACGGCAGTCTTGCTCTCGGCTCAGCGGTGACGTTGGAGCGGGCGGAGTCGAGCTCCCCGGCCTACTTCCGTGAACTGCTCACCTCGGACGACGCAGTGATCATGAAGCGTTTCGACGACCAGGCCGCCCAGGACATCTGGGTAGCTCAGCAGATCAAGAAAAACTTGGCCGAGGACGAACTTGAGCACGACGACATTCTGATCGTCCTGCCTGACGTCTACCGTGCCAAATCCCGGGCACCGCGGCTAATGCAGACACTCCTGCAACACGGGATCCCCTCACATCTGGTGGGAGTCGGCACGAGTGTCGACGAGGTGTTCAAACGGGAATCCGTCGCCCTGGCCCACATCTACCGGGCCAAAGGCAACGAGGCTCCTATGGTCTACGTCGTCGATGCTCAGTATGCGAACAGCGATCACCAGACCGTCACCCGTCGCAACACCCTCTTCACCGCCATCACCCGCAGCAGAGCGTGGGTCCGCGTCGTGGGCTGGGGCGACCGGATGGACGCGATTTCCCGCGAGATCGACACAGTGCGGGAGAAGAACTTCCGTCTCGGCTTCACCATCCCCTCGCGCGAGGAGCTGGACCAGCTTCGACACCTTCACCGCGACCGCTCTGACGATGACCGCGCTGCGGTACAGAAGGCAACGGACGGACTTCAGGCCTTCCTTGAAGCCTACGAGACCGATCAGATTGATCTCTATGACCTTCCGCCCGCAATGCGGACACGGCTGGTGATGAAGCTTAAGGAAGACATGCCGCGTGACGACGACTAGAACGGTCGCCGAGGAGGTCCGAAACCTCCTTGACTACCTTCTCAACGCGGAGATAGCCGCTTACGTCAACACGGTTTCTGTCAGCGGGACGCGCGTATCCTGGCACGCGACGGACCCTGGTATCCCTTTCCTGGTCAATCGAGGAGATCCAAGCCTTCAGGACTACCGGCGATGGGCCCAGGCCGGCGCCTATTCAGCTCTCCTCTTCGATGGCGCATTGTTGCAGATCACCTATGAGATCGAAGGGGGAGAAATCGCTGGGCACCGGCTCGCCTATGTCCCCTGCCCCTACCGTCTGGACAGCGAACTCGTGCGCCAGGATCCGATCATCGATGTGATCGATCTTCACGTCGAGACCGAGCCGACGAACATGGTTCTGCACTCTGCGATCCGCTTCGACTTCGACCCAGGGTCTGCGGCTCCGGGTCATCCGGCGGCACATTTGACCATCAACTCCGCGGACTGCCGAATCGCCTGCGCTGCACCGATGCATATCGGGCGGTTCAGCGACTTCATCTTCCGGCACTTCTATCCTGACCTGTGGAAGGCACATCTCCCGTTCTTCGGAAGCTCAGCGACCAGGGAAGCCGGCGCCCGCACGCTTACCCACGATGAGCGCAACGCCCCACACCTGTACTGGAGTTAGAACACCTTACACAGCGACTTGAGCCAACGCTTTGCATGCCGCGGCACGGGCCGCCAGCGCCGATAAGGCCATCATGATTGGTCCTCAAAGCAGGCCCGCATCACGAGCAGCCCTGTAACAGCCGCAGGTGCGGCAGGCGCTGGCACCCCCGGCGATAAGATCCGATACCTCAGCATCAGTGAGCGCTCTTCGTGAAGGCGAAGTGAAACAGCCATCCAAATGGACCGTCCGCCTCTCCAACCCATTGCCTTGCCAGCGACACCGAAGCCGCCATGCACGGCCACTTTCTGAGGCTTCAACTGGTGGCATTATCCCAAAATCAGCGTCACTTTCCCGTTGGATGCTGAGCTGCAACTGGTCGATCTCCTCTTGAAGTTGCGCCTTTCGTCGCTGCAAGTCCTCAATGTTCAACCCGTGTCTCGTGAGTACGTGAAATGACTCGCGGTCTGGCGGCGCCAGATACTGCAAAGTGACTTCGGGAAGGCGGCAAATCTCAATCATAGTCCCTGGTGACCACTCCAAGAAATCACCTCCAACGTCCAACTGGCCATGCACAACTGAGGCAGTCGCGTCTAGTTGAACCTCCGAACGCTCATGATTAATCGAAGCAATCCTCCTCCCTGCGATCTCAATCATGGAAATTGCTGCATGGTGCGACTGAAATCGGTCGAGATCTAGTAGAACATCGACGCCCGGCTGTTCAGATCCGTCTGCATGGAAGAGCTCCTCAAGCAGCTCATGTACGGCCGAATAACTCTCCAGATGCGCGAAGCGCCATACTCGCCTCTCCTTATCCCATCTGCCGCGTAGAGACCGTGCTTCGGCTACGAAGTATGGATTCCACGGACAGCTCACCTCGAGAGTGTCATCGAAAATCTGAGCGACCACCCCCGTAGCCCCCCTGCTCACCTCTGATCCTGCGGCCGTCCTCACGGTGCTCCTCTTCGTGCTTCGCGCGACACCGGAAGGTGGAGTCGCGGGTCACGCTGCAGCGGTAGTCCCTGGACCCACCCAGCAAGCACTTCGGATTATGCACAGCTGTTCATGGCAGTCAAGGTGGACCCGCTGTTCGAGTCATGGAGTGCCCAATCCAAGCTCTGCTCCGAACCCACAGCTGCACGCCTTCGGGATGCACCTACGCCGACTCCGGGAATCCCAAGGACTGAGCATGGAAGAACTCGCGGAGCGAAGTGGAATGAGTTTCAGAGGCATCGCATACATCGAGCACGGGCGCAGAAATCCGTCGTTGCTGTCTCTGCTGCAGATTGCCGCTGGGCTTGGAATTGCTCCACGACGTCTCTTGGAGTTCACACCCGGTTCTGAACGCGGAAAAGGTAGCCCAAGCGCCGGAGTTTGAGTCAGTCGCATACCTTCGCGACGTGACGGCAGAGAGAAGAAGGAGCTGCCCTCAGCACGGACTTGGCATAGTCAGCGCTCACACGCCCCAATGAGCCAGCGTTGCGACCAACAGGTGAGTGAGGGATAGCACGGGACAGTTTCCTCACCAACCCGTCTCAGTCGCTCACCAAGGCACCGCGGACACACGGCTCTAGCCGGCGCACCGGCGCTGTGCGCCAAGGCCCCGGGCCCGCTGTGCAACCTCAACCCCTAGGTACCAAGCGTGCTGGATGAGGTCAGGCATCGAGCTTCCCGGCCTCACCAGCCGCGCTGTCAGTGTCGCGTGGGACAGTGGGCGCGACTGGTGACAGCGCGGCGCCAGCGCTAGAGGACTGGCCTGGCGCCTCACCATGAGGGAGCGCACGGGCGTCGACGGCGAGCATCATCCGTGACCTTCGCCCTCCATCCAGAGCTGACCCTCCGAGTGGTGGCGTGTTGGTAGCCTTAAAATCTATCTTTTACTTCGTTGTTGGCAGTCGAGAGGATCACGGTGAGCGCCAAGCATCAGGAACTTGTTGGACTCATCTGGTCAGTTGCCGACCTCCTGCGGGGCGACTATCGACAGTCGGAATACGGCAAGGTGATCCTGCCATTCACCGTACTGCGACGCTTGGACTGCGTAGCCCCTGCGCCAAGCGCTGAAATGCTTGCAGCGATGGACGAGTTCAAAGAGATGGGGATCCAGCGTTACGAGCATCGCCTCGAAGAGGCGATGGGAAACCCACTTTTCAAGAAAAGCACAACAACTTACGAAGAGTCCGTAGAGGATCCGGAATCGATTGGCAAGACGCTCCCTGAATATGTAAAGAGCTTCTCATCCAAGGCCGTAGAGATTCTGGAAAGCTATGACTTTCTGAGTCAAATCAAGCGCCTGGACGACATCGGCCTCCTGTACCAAGTGGCCCAAAAATTCACCGAGGTTGACCTACATACGAACACGGTCGACAATCACCAGATGGGGTACATCTTCGAGGATCTCATTAGGCGATTCTCGGAAATCTCAAACGACACTGCTGGTGAACACTTCACACCTAGGGAAGTCGTTCGCCTGATGGTCAACCTCCTCCTCGCCCCTGATGAAGAATCATTGACAAGGGAAGGTGAACGCCACGGAATCGTGAAGCGGATTTTCGATCCGGCATGCGGTACCGGCGGGATGCTAGCCGAAGCGCACGATCACATCTTGCGCATGAACCCCGATGCCACAATCACAGTGCACGGGCAAGAGTTGAATCCGGAGTCTTACGCAATCTGCCTTTCCGACATGATCTTGAAAGGACAGACGGCGAACAATATCAAACTCGGCAACTCGATCAGCGATGATAAACACAAGGGGAGGACCTTCGACTATCTGCTTGCGAACCCACCCTTTGGAGTCGAGTGGAAAAAGGTAAAGAGCTTTGTAGAGAAGGAACGGAACGACGGATTCAAGGGCCGATTCGGCGCCGGATTGCCTCGCGTCAATGATGGTTCACTTCTTTTCTTGCAGCACATGCTGCACAAGATGAAACCAGCTCGCGATGGGGGAAGTCGAATCGGAATTGTCTTCAACGGCTCCCCTCTATTCACCGGAGGAGCAGAGTCTGGCGAGTCAAACATCCGAAAGTGGATCCTGGAGCACGACTGGCTGGAGGCTGTGGTTGCCCTCCCCGACCAGTTGTTCTACAACACGGGCATTGCGACATATTTTTGGATCCTGACCAACCGAAAGGAGAAGGCAAAGAAGGGCAAGGTAATTTTGTTCGATGCCCGAGATCACTCGGTAAAGATGCGCAAATCACTTGGTGATAAGCGCAAGCTCATCACTGGAGAGCAGATCGAGGAGCTGTCTAGCGCCTATAAGGCCGCGCTTTCCATCTCTTTGGACTCGGAACACCCGATGCACAGCAAGATCCAGGTCCTCAATAGCACCAATTTCGGGTACAAGCGCATTACGATCGAACGTCCACTCAAGCTGATCTTCGAGGTTTCCAGCAGCGGCATCGACCAACTGGCACATGCGAAAGCTCTAGCTGGTTATGAGTCGTCTTCTGTCCTACTCGAAGCTCTTCGCTCATTGATCGGCGCGGGGCCTTATAGAAAGAAGGTCGACTTCGCGGGTGTGTTGGCGGATACACTCAATGCCGCCGGTGTAGGCAAGCTACCCGCAAGCGTCGAGAAAGCCGTCTGGGGGGCGGTCTCGTGCCCGGACCCGGCAGGTGAGGTTCAGCGCGACCGCCTTGGCAATATCCTGCCGGACCCTGACCTACGCGAGTTCGATACAATCGCTCTGGACGCGGACGCTGATGAGTACCTGAAGCTCGAAGTTCGCCCACTTATCCCCGATGCATGGATCGATCACGAAAAGACGAAGGTCGGGTATGAAATTCCTTTCATGCGCTACTTCTTCGACTTTAAGCAGTTGCGGTCTGTTGCGGAAATCGACGCAGACCTGAAACACACCGAGGATGAGATTCAGCTTCTCCTGAAAGAGATCACCTCGTGAGTTGGCGAACGACTGCGCTCCGGTCCGTGGCTGAAGTTTCCCTAGGACGTCAACGAGCACCCGAGTATGTCGAAGGTCGTACCACCGTTCCCTACCTGCGGGCAGCTAACGTCTTGGACGGCCGCTTGGATTTGAGCGATGTACAACGCATGAGCGTTACGCCAACCGAGCGAAGGTTGTACTCACTTCGTCCCGGCGATGTTCTCGTGACTGAAGGCAGCGGAAGCATCAATTCGGTGGGTGCCTCAGCTGTATGGCAAGGCGAGATTGACGGCACTGTGTGTTTCCAGAACACGCTCCTCCGGTTGCGACCTCGACAAGGCCTGGACGGCCGCTTCCTCGCCTGGTGGGCTCGCAGCGCATTTGCTTCCAAGCAGTTCGCATCAGTTGCCACAGGTGCGAGTATCTACCACCTCAGCGCTGAACGCGTCCGATCCCTCCCCATCACATTTCCTTCCCTCGATGAACAGGCAAAAATTGCGGACTTTCTTGACGGCGAAACCCAGCGTATTGAGAGATTGATCCAACTCCGCCGCCATCAGCAGGAACTGCTTACCGAAAGAGCAGCGTCGAGAATTACAGCCGCGATCCGGGGGGCTTCCATTCCGGGGAAACGAGGTAACAGCAGGATCGATTGGATCGGCGATATCCCAGCCACGTGGGATGTCGCACCAGTTTCTTCCCAATTTGATGTAAAGCTCGGCAAGCAGTTGAACCCGGGTCGGGTTGAGGGAAGTCACCTGAAGCCGTACCTGCGTAATGTGAACGTGCAGTGGGATAATGTCGTCGTGGAAGACCTGCTGTACATGAATTTTCCGCCTCATGAAGGTGCCCGCTATCAGGTGCGGCCAGGTGATCTTCTCATCTGCGAGGGCGGGGAACCGGGGCGTGCAGCAATCTGGCAAGGCGAGTTGGACGAGATCTACTATCAGAAAGCCTTGCATCGAGCGAGGTCGCGCGGAAGAAGCCTCACCCGGTGGCTTTTCTACTGTCTTCGTGCTGCGTCTGCTGTAGACGTGTTCACATCCGGGGGAAATACAACGACCATTGCTCACTTGACCAGCGAGCAGCTCAATTCTCAGCGTTTTCCCTTCCCGGATACAGAGATTCAGGCACACATCGTCAAGGAACTCGATGAGGCTGCCCAGTCCGATCGGAAGCTACTGGCTGTACTCCGGAGGCAGGTAGCGCTGCTGCAGGAACGCCGTCAGGCGGTTATCAGCACGGCAGTGGAGGGCGGGATTCATCCCTCCACGTCCAGTCGCCGGTTGAGCCGACGTGCCGTGACAGCCTGACCACTGGCGACACAGGGTGGAGGGCATCAGCGGAGGCTGGCCGGCCAGCTCTCGTACGGGGTCCTAGCTGCTGCTTTCGGCGATCTTGGGGTCGTTGTCAGTGTCAGGGGGTATAACGATGAGATAGGGACGGAGCGTGCAGCGCCAGGGGGCGGAACCCGGGGGGAGCAGGTGGCAGACAACAGCCAGCAGGGTGTGCAGGGTCGGGATCACACAGTCCGTGAGCTCTTCGGCAAGCAGTACCTTTTGGAGTACTACCAGCGCGAGTACACCTGGGAACGCCGCCATGTGGTTGAGCTCGTCAATGACCTCGCTGACGCATTTATGCGTGACTGGCGACCGGACCATGACCGTCAGCAGTATGTGACCTATCGACCCTACTTTCTTGGGCCCTTTGTCTCCCATCCAACAGGAGTGAAGAAGAACCTAGTAGATGGTCAACAGCGGTTCACTACACTCCACCTGCTGCTCATTCATATCGAGAGACTTCTCAACGAGCAGGGTGACGGCGATACCGCAAACATGGTCGGAGGCCTGATCCGGCGGTATGCCGGCGGGCAGCACCACTACACCATTGACGTCGAAGAACGCCGAGAGTGTCTGGAGGCGTTGCGGTCGGGACGCGATTACGACCCGGCAGGGAAGACGGTGTCGGTTCAAAATCTTTGGCACCGCGCTCAAGACATTGCTGCGGAGTTGCCCGAGGCTCTTCGGGATGAATGCCTTCCGATCTTTGCAGACTGGTTGGCCGACCGGGTCTCCTTCGTAGAGATTTCCGCTGCAGATCGTGATTTGGGGTGGGAAATCTTTGAGACCATGAATGACCGAGGTGCTCGTCTGACCTCGCTGGATCTACTTAAGAGCTTTCTTCTCTCTAAAGCTGGGCGAGAGCAGGCCGACCTCGACGTGGTCTGGCGAAAAATGCTCAGGTCTCTGAGTGAGTTCAATGACCGCCAGGTTCCCACGGATTTCTTCGAGACTCTACTGCTTGCACGTTACGCTGCTGCTGACGGTAGTGAGAACGAGGAGATCTCTCGCGCGTTCCATGAATGGGTGCGAAGGAGCCCTCAGCGGGTTGGCATCAACCACCAAGGGCAGGATTACTGCGATTTTGTGCGTAACGTTGTCGTGCCTAGCGCAGAGCAGTATTGTCAACTTCTGAAAGCCGCGAAGAATCGTGTGACGGGCCTCGAGGAGGTCTTCTACAACGCGGCTAACGGTATTGATGCCCAGTATCTGTTGATCATGGCTGCCGTGCGTGAAGACGATGCCCAGCAAGTATTCCTGAAAAAGGCCAAGGTCCTCGCTTCCTACCTCGACTTGGTTTTCATTGTACGGACAGTCAACAATGATGGAGCTGTTCAGTCACAAGACTTCGTCGATGAGGTATACCGCCTACTCCCTGCTATTCGTGAAACGTCCTCCATCGAGGAACTTCGCCTGCTCCTTGGCCGAGAGGCGGCGGAACTGCCCGGTTTCTCGGCAGTCAGGAAGCTCAGTCTGCATAACAACCGCCGGCAGATCAGGTATCTGTTGGCCCGTATAACTGCGTTCGTTGAAGCGGGGTGCGGCAAACCCGACTTGGTCGATGAGTACATCGGCTATGGCGTAGACGGAACTGAAAGCCCCTGGGAGGTTGAGCATATTTGGGCCAATAAGTACAGCCTGCATGTCCAGACGGGCCTTGCCAACGAGAGGGACTTCCAGGAAGCCAGAAACCGCGTCGGCGCACTTTTGATTCTTGAGAAGTCAGACAATGCCAGCTATGGAGCTGATCGATACCTCGATAAGCTCCCGCTCTACTTCAGTCAGAACCTATTGGCAGCATCACTCCACCCTGCCTGCTACAAGCGCAAGCCACGGTTCCGTAAGTTCCGTGAGAAGTACGGACTGGACGGCATCTTTTCACCCTTCCCGGACAATTTTGACGTTCGCGCCATCGACTCGAGAGCAGCCCTTTACCAGCGTCTCTGCGAGTTGGTCTGGGACGTGGAGCGTCTCGGATTTGCTAAGGTCGCCGCGCCTACGCAGAGGGCGGGTAAGAATCCTCAGAGGAGGAAGACTCATTACGGTGTCCAGGTCGCTGACCTGATGCGGGTGAATCTTGTTTCTGAGGGTACGGTCCTGCAAGGGAAATTGAAGCGCACGGGCCAAGAGTTCAGTGCTACTATTGTCTCTCAGGGACGCATCCGAGTCGAGAGCGGCGAGGAGTTTGGTTCCCTTTCTGGAGCCGGCGCCGCAGTGCAAGGCCTTGGTTCCTGCGCGGGTTGGGACTTCTGGCACGTTAAAAATGCGCAGGGTGATCATGTCAGCATGGCGTCGATCCGCAAGCTCGCGATTGCACAAGGACTTCTTGAGCAGACAGCGGAGTCGAGCGATGATGCACTTCAGTCGGCGGAAGAGGAGCCACTTCCCGACCTGGGAAGCCAGTTGACTGAGTTCAATCAGAAGTACGACGGGACACTCACCGAGGACGAGTTGCGATCACTCATCCATCTCCCCATGAGTAACGCGAAAATCAAGGCCGCCGCACGTCGTACGGATCTGGAAAACTTCGCTGACGTGTTTGATCGCGTTTTCCAGGCAGGGGTTGAAGACTGGGCGATGACGAATGCTGGGTTCCTCAAGAAGTTTATGGATGACGACTCTTTCCGAAGCGAGCTGACGGAGATGACCCGTAACTACGCCTACATCTCGCTTCGGCGTAAGTGAGCCGTGGCCACCCGCCGAGAGGCAGACGTCCTTGAGAGCACGGTGAAGCTTGACCGGAGAATCCGGACATCAACCTGGTCGATTTTGATCTCGCATCATATTTCGAAGAGCCTCGCGGGCCGCAATCAGGTCGTCTTGGGCCTCTTGCAAGGCATCCCGTAGGCCTCGGCATTCGGCCTCGGAATCGGTGAGTCGTTTCTTTAGGTCCTTGTTGGTCTCTTGGAGCTCGTTGACACGGGCGGCCAGTTCCTTGGCGCCGGTCTGGTGCAGCTGCTGGCCCAGGTGCCGCTGGACTGCGTCCTTGAGGTGGTCACGTTCCTCCCGGACCGCCTTCAGCTCGGCTCGAGCAAGCTCCAGGTCTGTGGCCAAGCTCGCAGCGCTCGCGCGGCTTCCCGAGGTCTTCTCGCGGGCCTTCGCCGCGGCCTGACCCTCGCGGGCCTTCTCGATGTGCTCGCGTATCCCTGCCGAATAGACCAGCCAGTTCGAGACACCGGCCGCGCGAGCAACACCGAGGAAGGTGATCGTCTCGCCTTTCGCCTTCATCGCGTCGACTGTGGAAATCACCCGGGCCCGCTTTTCATAGCTGTCACGCTGACGGGACTCGAGCAGGACCTGGGCCGGGGTCCTGGGGGCGGTCACCGACTGTCTCCGGCTCTGCCGGGGTTGACGACCGTCAGCGGCAGCAGCGGGCGCCCTCCGCTTGCGGCCCTCACCTTACGAAGCACCCTGCCAGCCTCCTCGACCTGGTTGCGCTCGTCCTCGGGCAAATTGCTCATGTACTCCTTCATCTTCGCGCCCACCTGCTGGAACGCGGCAATCTCCTCACCCAGGCCCCGTGTGACGAACTCCGCAGCGCCCGTAGCCATCGCCATCTCCCGGTTGCCCTTGAGCGTGCGGATGTGATCCTCGACAGCGGGCAGGTAGGACGGATCGGGCCGGTAGTGCCCGCAGCCGGCGCAGCGGAACCGGAGCGGACAGGACTGCCCGCCGGCCTTCACGTTCGACGGTTCGGTGCAGTTCCCGAACGGCACCGCAACCGAACGCAGCTCGTAGGAGGTGCTCGACGTCATCGGCGCGGGCAGCCCGACACGGTCCATCACGTGCAGCCGCATGGTCCTGACCGCCTCGCGCTTTCGCTTCTGGGAGACCTTGTAGTACCCGGCCGTGGTATTGGCCGAGCGGTGATCCATAAGGTCACGAAGCACGTCCTGCGGGACGCCCGCGTCCGCGTGCCGCTGGCAGTAGGAATGCCGGAAGGCGTATGGGTAGATCAGTGACCGGTCGAACGGCAGCGGCGTCGCGTCCGGCCCCAGCATCTCGGAGTCGATCCGCTCCAGCGACCGCACCCAGGCCCGCATCGCACGGGAGATGCTGGAGGACGCCATCTGGTGGTGGGCCGTATTGTTCGTGATCGCGGGGAACAGGTAGCGAGCACTGTTCGGTGGCAGGTCCAGTCCCGCCCGCAGGGCCTTCCACGTGTTGATGGCGTCCACCGTCTCCTGATTGATCGGCAGTCGTCTGCGCAGCCGCTTGCTCTTCCGGTTATCCCAGATCAACAAATGCTCGTCCCCGTCCCTCTCCAGGCAGTCCAGGGCCAGCCGGGCAACCTCCTGGGGTCGCCGACCGGTGTCCCGCAGCACGATGTAGGCCGTCTGGAACATCGCCTTGATGTCCTCAGCGGCCATCGCGCCGTAGGGGATGCCCTCGCCGAGCAGTTGCAGTTGCCGGTCGAGCTGGCGGATCACCGACTCCGGGATCGCCTTGCCGTTCTCGTCCTCGTCCTGGACCTCATCGGGGATGCGGTGCGAGCTGTGCCGGGCGAACGGCCCCGGGAGCTGATCGAGCAGCCCGGTGCGACGACCGTAGTCGATCACGTCGAAGAAGTTGCCCAGGTAGAGACGCTTGCCCTTCGCCCCCATGTCCGTGCCGTCCCAGCGGGGCATAACCCGGAACGCGTCGACGATCACGTCCATGTCGGCGAAACCCAGCTTCGTCGGGTCCATGCCGCCGCCGGGTAGCTCATAGAGGGCCTGGGAAGCCACGACCAAGCCCCGGAAGGTGTACCTCAGGTTCCTGCTGTCGGGACGGACCTTATCGACCCAGGTCATCGCGAGCTGCCGCATCCACAGTTGCTGGATCTCGGTGAAGTCGAGCTTCCCTTCCCGGATCCGGACACCCGACGCGCTGAACGCCGACGGAATATCCAGCTCGGTGAGGTCCCAGACAGTGCCGTCGGTCGGCGAAATGCCCCGGTAGTCCTTGTAGGCCCGGTCGATCGTGCGGCGCGTCTCCCGCAGGAAGCTGCGAACGGCGCATTCGGTGACCTCCTCGAGACGTGGGTAGGCGTCCCGGCTCGCGGCGATCGAGGACAGACCCTGCAACCGCTTCACCGCCAGCCGGACGGCCCGCGGGCTGAAGACCATGCCGCGCGCCTCCCTCTGCTGAAGCGCGAACAGCAACTCCAGTTGGACGGTCTCCTTCAAGGGGTGCAGCGAGAACTGCCCGGTCGTCATGTAGGGAAACCGCTTTGACGCCCACGCATTCCTGGCCGCCTCGTCGTCGATGTCGAGACCATGCTGTTGGGTGTACTTCTTCCAGTCTTTGCGGTGGTTCAGGCACAGCTTCTCGGCCCGGCTCGCGTCGTGGGCGCATCCCACGACCCGGCACTCGGGCATCGGGTCGTAGGGCTTCCTCGTGAGGACCCAGGTCTCGAACACCGTGTGAGGGCGGGCCTTGCGAACACGGTGCCAGTCAGACATGTGGGCAGCACACATGCCCTGGTTATGGCTCTCGCGCTGGCACGCTCCTCCACCGATTAGGCAGTTCGGCCGACGGGCTGCGATGACCCGGTTCGGACTCGGCACGTGCGTCGAGTTGAACGTTCCCGCATCAAGGCCGCTGGCCCGAAACGCGATCCCACAGATCGAGCAGTGACTTTTCGTCGCCACCACCGTGTCGCACCGGTCCACAGGACACCTGAACACGCTCGTGCTGGGGTTGTCCGGATCGCCGGTGAACAGCATCCGTTGCTGGTCCCATTCGCCCAGATGCCAGTCGGGCACCAGGGCTTCACGGAGCCAGGTTCTCCAGCCCTCCAGAGCGGCGCGGGTGTAAAAGCCGTCCGCCGGCTGCTTCGGGTCCAGCAGGGCGGTAACAGTGGCGATGCTCACGAGCCGGCCTTCCGGTGTGCGGCGCCGCGCTTGACGGCCTCGCGCCGTTCCTCGCTGGTCGAGTGGATGTACGGCTCCATGGACTGGCTGGAGACGTGGCCCAGGAGGTCTTGGACGACATCGCGGTCGACGCCGCCGCGGACCCACCGAGTGGCGGCCGAGTGTCGCAGCATATGCGGCCGCGCAGCGAAGCCAGCCTTCTTCGCAAGCCGGTCGAACAAGCCCTTGGCGCCGTGGTACTTCATCGACGCGCCCAGCGGCTGCCGGAACAAGTTGACGAAGACCATGTCAGACTCGGCTGCCTCCGCGACGGCGCTCCGCTCGTGCTGATACTCCGCGTAGAGGCCGACTACATCCGTCTCCACCGGCACCGAACGCGACTTGCGCGACTTTGCCAGAGCGCCGTTCGCGTTGTTCACCCGTCGCCGGATGTGGACATGGGGACCACGTTCGTAGCAGCCCAGCATCCGTGAATCGGATAGAAAATGCATGTCCTCACGGCGTAGCCCGAGCACCTCGCCGATCCGAGCCCCCGTGGCCGCGAGCAGCATGACCAAGAACCGGTCCCGCGCGTTGCGCGTCAGCCCGATCACCGTCTCGATCTGCGCAGCTGACAACCACTCGTAGCCCTGGACGGCGACCCGAAACTTGATCGTCCTGAACCTGACCACCCGGAACTGGTCGTCCTCGCCCGCGTCGTAGCCGGGCGGGAGCTGCCGCAGAAACTTCGGCTCCCAGAGCAAGTTCACGACCTCGAGCGCCACCCATCCCCGGGTCGAGCAGAAGTCGAGGAACCTCGCCGTGGTGGACAAAATGTCGTTGGCCGTCTTCTCCTCCCGGTAGCGCGGCTCAGCTGGTGCGACCCGCCCCTTCGGCGGCAAGGGCTTCTCGACGAGCCAGTAAAGGAAAGCCGAGAGCTGCCCCAGAGTCGGACATGTCCAGTCGATCCCCCGCTCGGCGCAGTACGACAGGTAGAGCGCGACCCGCCCCGCGTACGTCCGCTGGGTGTTCACCGAGGAAGCCGGCCCCCGCAGATTCTCCAGGTACGCGCAAGCCTCCGGATGCAGCTCGTATCCGGCGCTGATCACGACCCATGAGGCCGAACCGTCAAGCGGTGATATCGCACGCTCGCTACGGAACGGTCGGGCGCTGACGGCAGCCGTAGCCAACGTCACAGAAACCCCCCGAATAGATGTTAGGCACGTAGGTGGAGACAGGACGTGCCTCACGTGCCAGAGATCATGAGCAACCCCAAGATAACGACGATCCCCATCGCGTACTCCGAGGTGACCATCCCCGTGTCCTTCCGCGCCGCCCGAAGCCGCGCGAGTACCACCTTGTACATCTCAACCCCCGTAAGGATCAGCTCTGTTGTCTGCTGCTTCTCTGCTGCCTACTGCTTCTCGATCACCGGAACCGCCTCTCGCCCGCCCCCGTCATCCACCACCCCCTCCCTTGGCCGCGCCCGCCAGCCCGATCACGATGGGCAGCACCCCCACCGCGATGAACGCGGGCAGAAAGCACAGCCCCACCGGCGCGGTCACGAGGACGGCGGCCCGCCTGGCCCGTGCCGTCGCGGTGCGCGCCCAGTCGGCCCGGGCCTCCGCGGCGAGCCGGGCGACGGGGGCGGCGGCGGGCAGTCCGGACACGTCGGCCCGTTCCAGCAGCCGCGCCAGGGGCCCGGCACCCGGCATCGAGGCCAGTCGCCGCCAGGCGTCGCCGGGTTCACCGCCCAGCCGCACCTCCGCCGCGCCCCGCGCGAGTGCCTCCCCGACCGGGCCGCCCAGCGCCTCGCCCACGGCCTGCGCCGCGACCACCGGACCGGCACCGGCCGCGATACAGGCCGCCAGCAGATCGGCCGCGAGCGGAAGTTGACGCGCGGCCTCTGCGGCGTCGTACTCCTCCTCGGCGCCCGAGGCCGTCTGCCGCCTGCGCCACCACCACAGCCCGGCGGCCACGCCCAGCCCGACGGCCACCCCGGCGGCACCCCCGACGAGAGCCCAGCCGCCGGCCACCACCCCCACCGAGGGCAGCCACCGCCGTACGGCGTTCCGCAAGTCACCCGGCGGCCCGGCGGACTTCGCCTCCCGCGCCACGAGCCGGGCCAGCCGCCGCCGGACCCGCCGCTCGCGGCGAATCCCCTCGGCGCATCTCGCGACCCACGCGAAGACCAGCAACGTCCCCACAACTGCCCCCAGCCTGTGGACAACTTCCGCACTCACAGCACCCTCCTCCGCACGCCTCGCCGTTCCAGGCCGCCACCGCCCCCCGCCCGTCTCACACCGCCTCCGCTCCCCGCACGATCCGCATCGCCCACCACATCCCCAGCCCCTCCAGCACCCCGCCCACCGCCAGGCACCCCAGCCCCGGTCCCGTGTGCAGCAGGACGTGGAGCGGGTCGGAGCCGAGGGCCGTACCGAGGAGCAGGCCCAGCACCGGCAGGCCGGCCAGCATCAGGGCCGTGGAGCGGGCGCCCGCCAACTGGGCTCGCAGGTCGGCGCGTTGGTCCCGCTCGGCGCGCAACGCCGCTTCGAGCCGGTCGACCCCGGCGGCCAGCCCCGCGCCCCGGTCCACGGCGACCCGCCAGCACGCAGCGAGCCCCAGCAGCCCACCGGCCCCCGGCTGCCGTGCCGCCGCCGCGAGCGCGTCCGGCACGTCACCGCCGAACCGAGCCGCCGCCAGCACCGCCGGCTGGGCGTCACCGAGCCCGTCGCCGTCGCGCGCGGCCCGCAGCAGGGCCTCGCCCGGCTGCCGCCCGGCCCGCACCTCCCCGGCGAGCACCCCGCACAGCGCGATGACCGCGTCCCCGCGCCGCTCCCGGGCCCGCCGCTCCCGCCGGGCCAACCGCACCCGCCGCAGCAACGGCACCCCGGCCAGCCCCACGGCGAGCGGCACCACGGAGGCCCCCAGCACCGCGAGCACGGCCCCGGCCGCCGCCGACCACCACTCGGCCCCCAGCCGCCCCCGCAAACGCCGTACCTCACCGCCCAGTCGCCCCCACAGAGGCGGCCCGCTCCCGACCGCGCCACCGCTCCCCGCGAGCAGCAGCCGCGCCCGTCGAGCCCCGACCCGAGGCCCGCCCAGCAACCAGACGACCACCCCGACACAGGCCACGGCGGCAGCGGCCGGCATCTCACTCACCCCGGTCATGGCATCCCTCTCCGAGCAGCCCCCGCAGCCGCTCCCATCCCTGCTCGTACGCGAAGCCCTCCGCGCCCCACCGCAGCGCCGGCACCGTGCGCACCAGCCCCGAGGGGTCCCGTTCCAGCACCCGCACCTCGGCGATCCGCCGCCGCCCGGTCCGATCGCGCACCAGGTGCAGCACCACCGACAGCGCGGCCGCCACCTGGGAGTGCAGCGCGGCCCGGTCGAGCCCTGCGGCCGTGCCCAGCGCCTCCAGGCGGGCCGGCACATCGGCGGCGGCGTTGGCGTGGACCGTCCCGCAGCCGCCTTCGTGGCCGGTGTTCAACGCGGCCAGCAAATGCACCACTTCGGGCCCCCGCACCTCGCCCACGACCAGCCGGTCCGGCCGCATCCGCAGCGCCTGCCGCACCAGGTCCTGGAGCGTGACCAGGCCCGCGCCCTCCTGGTTGGCCGGTCTGCTCTCCAGACGGACCACGTGCGGATGGTCGGGCCGCAGTTCCGCCGAGTCCTCGGCGAGCACGATCCGTTCCCCGGGCCCGATCAGCCCCAGCAGCGCGCTGAGCAGCGTCGTCTTGCCGCTGCCGGTCCCGCCGCTGATGAGGAACGACAGCCGCGCGTCGACCAGCGCCCGCAGCACCCGGTCCCCGCCGGGCGGCACGGTGCCCGCCGCCATCAGTTCGTCCAGCGTGAAGGCGCGCGGTCGCACGACCCGCAGCGACAGACAGGTGCAGTCGACGGCCACCGGTGGCAGCACCGCATGGAGCCGCGTCCCGTCGGGCAGCCGGGCGTCCGCCCACGGCCGTGCGTCGTCGAGGCGCCGGCCTGCCACCGCGGCCAGCCGCTGCGCGAGGCGCCGTACGGCCGCGGCGTCGGGGAAGGCGACCCCGGTCAGCTCCAGCCCGCCGCCCCGGTCCACCCAGACCCGGTCCGGCGCCGACACCAGGACGTCGGTGACGGACGGATCGGCGAGCAGCGGCTCCAAGGGCCCGCTGCCGACCAGCTCGGACCGCAACCGCGCGGCGGCGCCCAGCACTTCGGCGTCGCCGAGCACCCGCCCCTGCTCACGCAGTGCCTGCGCCACCCGCGCGGGCGTCGGTTCGGCCCCACTCTCGGCAAGCCACTGCCGTACGCCGTCGAGAAGCTCCGAAGCCATGTCGGCCCCGCCCTGCGCACTCCCGAACCGCCCTGGAGCCGGGCCCACATCACCCCGCACTCGGCCCGACGCCTCCGAAGGCAGGCCCTCGCCACGCCGTGCACCGTCAAAGGCACCCGCGCCGTCCCGCACAGGTCCAGCGGCCCGCGCGTCCGCGCCGCCGCGTAAACGGCCAACCACACCCGGCCCCGCCCCCGCGCCACCCGACCCGCCACGCGCGCGTGCCCGCTCGTCCTCCCGCACCGTGGTCATGCCGCCTCCACCAGTGCCCGCTCCCAGAACTCCTTGCAGAACCGCGTCAGCGGCCCCCTCCCGGCGCCGGGCGGTGTCCTGGTCTCGTGCGGTCGCAGCAGGCCCGCCTCGACCGGCACCTCGCCCACCAGGGGCAGGCCGAGCAGGCGTGCCACCTCGCGGTCGTCGAGTCCGGGCGCGTACGGGCCCCGTACGGCGACCCGCAGGTCGCGTACGACCATGCCGACCGCGGAGGCCATCCGTCCGGCCGCCGCGACGGCCCGCAGTTCGGCGGGGACGACGAGGATGCCGAGGTCGAGCTGGGCAAGCGTCTCGGCCACGCCGCCGTCGATACGGCGGGGCAGGTCGACGACGACCGTGCCGCCCCGGCGTCGGGCGGCGGCCAGCACCGCGCGGACGGCCTGCGGCGGGACGGCGACACAGTCGCCGCGGTCCCAGCTGAGCACCCGCAGGGAGTGCAGCTCGGGCAGCGACTCCTCCAGGGCGCCGCCTCCGACCCGGCCGCGTGAGGCGGCGAACGCCGGCCAGCGCAGCCCCTCGGCGGTCTCCCCGCCGAGCAGTACGTCGAGTCCGCCGCCCAGCGGATCGGCGTCCACGAGCAGGGTGCGCAGTCCCTCCCGCGCGGAGGTGACGGCGAGCGCACAAGCGAGCGTGGAAGCCCCGGCCCCGCCCCGGCCGCCGATGACGCCGACGGTGAGGGCGGGCCGGCCGACGCCTTCGGCGACGTCGGCGATCCGGTCGACGAGCCACTGCTCGCCGTCGGGCAGCATCAGGACGTGGTCGGCGCCGATCTCGACGGCCCGGCGCCACACCCCGGAGTCGTCCTGGTCCCTGCCTACGAGCACGACCCCGCCTCTGCGCACGGCGCCCCGCACGCGTCGTACGGCGTCGTCACCGACCAGGACGAGCGGTGCGGCCTCCCATCGGTCCCGCGGCTCGGGCACCCCCGGGTGCACCTCGGGTGTGGCGCCGGCCGCCGCGCAGAGCCGGAGCAGGTCGTCGAGGAGCCCGGGGTCCTCGGTGATGATCAACGGTCCGCCCTGGCGCCCTCCGGCGCCGGACGGCGGATCGTGTGTGACGGCTGCGGCCACGCTTTCCATCCCCCTTCGCTGCATCCCGCGAGGGCATCAAGCGCCTCGCGATTCCCGAACGTGTGAAGAACCGGCAACCGGCCTCCATATGAACGGCCGATAGGAACCGGCCAAACGCGCCCGACTAACCGGATCCGGCCATCGGATCGGCGTCGGCGGGCCGCGCTGGAATCACGGTGCAACGCCGCGGAAAATGAAGTGGATCTTGGTCGATATCTGTGGACAACTCGGCCGTTGTGAATATGTCCGTCACCCAAACCGGTGAGCTCTGCACCGACCCGTACCGACTTCTGTACGACTTCCGCAGAGCAGCGCTACAGCTACGGACAGTGACGGATCATGGGCATACGGAAGAGGCGGCCGAAGCCGCCTCGATGCGGCGGTCCAGCCGCCTGCGAGAAAGAGAAAACCCGCCCGGACATGCGACGACCCCCACCGGGGGGGAGAGTGGGGGTCGTCTCCACGGCCGACTCGGGGGGGGAGGAGCCGGGCCGGGTTAGCACGGTCGCGAACGATCCGTGACTTCCATGGTGTACCCGAGAGCCCTCTCAGGCAAACCCACGCGCCCCACCTTACGCCGAATGGGCTGCGCCTATGCTCGGGGTCGTGGAAAACCACTCCTTGCCCCGCACAGCGGCCTTCTTTGACCTGGACAAGACGGTCATTGCGAAGTCGAGCACGCTCACGTTCAGCAAGTCGTTCTACCAAGGCGGGCTGATCAACCGCCGGGCCGCGGTGCGTACCGCGTACGCCCAGTTCGTCTTCCTCGTGGGCGGCATGGACCACGACCAGATGGAGCGGACCCGCGAGTACCTCTCCCAGCTCGTGCGCGGCTGGAACGTGCAGCAGGTGAAGGAGATCGTCGCCGAGACCCTGCACGACCTGATCGACCCGATCATCTACGACGAGGCCGCCTCCCTCATCGAGGAGCACCACCGGGCCGGCCGCGACGTCGTGATCGTGTCCACGTCGGGCGCGGAGGTCGTCGAGCCGATCGGTGAACTCCTCGGCGCGGACCGCGTGGTGGCCACCCGGATGGTGGTCGGCGAGGACGGCTGCTTCACCGGCGAGGTGGAGTACTACGCCTACGGTCCGACGAAGGCCGAGGCGATCAAGGAGCTGGCCGAGTCCGAGGGGTACGACCTGGAGCGCTGTTACGCCTACAGCGACTCGGCGACCGATCTGCCGATGCTCCAGTCGGTCGGCCATCCGCACGCCGTCAACCCGGACCGCGCGCTGCGTCGTGAGGCGCTCGCGCGCGGGTGGCCGATTCTCGATTTCCACCGTCCGGTCCGGCTCAAGCAGCGATTCCCCGCGTTCTCCGTACCACCCCGTCCGGCACTGGTCGCGGCGGCCGCCATAGGGGCCGCGGCCGCCACCGCGGGCCTCGTCTGGTACGCGAGTCGGCGCCGGGCGACGGCGCTCTGAGCTGCGTCGGCGTCACGACTTTGCCCATGTCCGGTATATCGGTGCCCGTTTAACGACTGTTTGAGAGTAAAAGTAAAGAACTGCAGCCAGCACTTCCGCTTGCCCGGGTCCTGGAGTACAAAGGGGTTAACGGCCCGCGAGACCAAGGACATCCGAGAGGATCACCTTAATAACGCATTTGGCCCCACGGACCGCGCATGAACACTGGGCACCCACGCGACGTCGACCCGTCGATTACGGGCCAGCCGCACCAGGTGACGGGCAAAGTTCCCGACCTGATGGGCAACACATCGAGGACGCTTGGTAACCCGGTGAGCATGCCAGCGGCGGTACGAATCCTCGTACCGCCGCAACCCTGTTCAGGCCCCCGCGCGGGGGCCTGTTTCGTGCCTACGCCGCCCCACGCTGCAACGCCTCGCACACCGCCGTCGACTCGCGCACGCCGAGTTCGACCGCCTTGCCGCAGTGGGCGATCCAGGCGGCCATCCCCTCCGGAGTACCGGAGACATAGCCTTCGAGGGCCGCCAGATAGGCCGCCCGGCCCAGTTCGGCGTGGCCGACCTCCGCCGGGCAGACGGACTTGGGGTCGAGACCGCTGCCGATCAGGACGATGCGCTCGGCCGCGCGCGCGACCAGGCCGTTGTGGGAGGTGAAGGGCCGCAGCGCGAGGAGTTCACCGTGCACGACGGCCGCCGTCACCAGCGCAGGGGCGGAACTGCCCGCGATGATCAGCTCGGACAGGCCCTCCAGGCGGCCGTTGACCTCCGCCGCGCTCGGCAGCGGCAGTTCGATCAGCGGCTCGTCGACCGGTTCACCGTCCCGGCGCGGGCGCCCGACCTCGTCGCCGTTGTTCGCCGCGGCCACCAGGTGCAGCCGGGCCAGCACGCGGAGGGGCGACTGCCGCCAGATGGACAGGAGTTGGCCCGCCTCGGCGGTCAGCCTGAGCGCGGCGCCCATCACACGCGCCTCGTCGTCCCCGCTGAAGTCGGAGCGGCGGCGCACCTCTTCGAGCGCCCAGTCGGCGCCGGACAGCGCCGCGGACCCGCGGGAGCCGCGCAGCGCGGCCTCACCGGTGACCGTATTGCTGCGCCGCCGCATGATCCGGTGCCCGTAGACCCGGTCCACGGCCTTGCGCACGGACTCCACGGAGTCGGCCACTCCGGGCAGCGAGCCCAGGGCCGCGAGCGGGTCGGCGGTCGCGCCTGTCGTACTCATGAGTACGACATTACGCAACGGTGGACCGGACCCCACGATGGAGTGGTCTTCTTCACGCACGCCTGCCACGTACAGCTACTGCACCACTACCCTTCGTGAACATGAAAATTGCTTTCGTCGGGAAGGGCGGCAGCGGCAAGACCACCCTGTCCTCCCTGTTCATCCGCTATCTCGCCACGACCGGGCGACCGGTGGTCGCGGTCGACGCCGACATCAACCAGCACCTGGGCGCCGCCCTCGGCCTCGACGAGGCGGAGGCCGCCGCACTGCCCGCGATGGGCGAGCGGCTGAAGCTGATCAAGGAGTACCTGCGCGGCGACAACCCGCGCATCGCCTCCGCCGAGACGATGATCAAGACGACACCGCCCGGCGAGGGCTCCCGCCTGCTGCGAGTGCGCGAGGACAACCCGGTCTACGACGCCTGCGCCCGGTCGGTGGAACTCGACGGCGACACCGTCCGTTTGATGGTCACCGGGCCCTTCACCGACGCCGACCTGGGAGTGGCCTGCTACCACTCCAAGACGGGAGCGGTGGAGCTGTGCCTGAACCACCTGGTCGACGGGCGGGACGAGTACGTCGTGGTGGACATGACGGCCGGCTCCGACTCCTTCGCCTCCGGCATGTTCACCCGCTTCGACATCACGTTCCTCGTCGCCGAGCCGACCCGGAAGGGGGTCTCCGTCTATCGCCAGTACAAGGAGTACGCCCGGGACTACGGCGTCGTACTGAAAGTCGTCGGCAACAAGGTGCAGGGCCAGGACGACCTCGACTTCCTGCGCGCCGAGGTCGGGGACGACCTGCTCGTGACGGTCGGGCACTCGGACTGGGTGCGCGCCATGGAGAAGGGCCGGCCGCCCCGGTTCGCGCTCCTGGAGGACACCAACCGCCGCGCCCTGCGCCTGCTGCAGACGGCCGTCGACGCGACGTACGACCTGCGCGACTGGCAGCGCTACACCCACCAGATGGTGCACTTCCACCTGAAGAACGCCCAGGCCTGGGGCAACGAACGCACCGGGGCCGACCTGGCGGCGCAGGTCGACCCCGGATTCGTGCTCGGCGAGAGCCTGGTGGCGACCGCCTGACGGACTCCTACCGCCCCGCCGCCGGCGCTCCCGGTACACCCTTCGGGGCCGGGGCCGGGCGGCTGGAGAGGAAGGACGCCCAGCCCTGCTTCGGGGCCTCGCCGACGCCGAGCGTGCGCATCTTGGCCAGGGTCTCGGGGTCCTGGGCGTCCAGCCAGTCGGCGAGCTGCCGGAAGGAGACGCAGCGCACGTCGGGCTTGTTGCAGACCTGCTCGACGGTCTCCTCGACGGCACGCATGTAGGTGCCGCCGTTCCAGGACTCGAAGTGGTTGCCGATGATCAGTGGGGCGCGGTTGCCGTCGTAGGCGCGATGGAAACCCTTGAGCAGGCCGTCACGCATCTGGTCGCCCCAGAACTCGTACCTGTTCGGGTCGCCCTGGGTGTTGGTGCCGGACTGGTTGACCATGAAGTTGTAGTCCATGGTCAGCTGCTCGTAGGAGTGCCCGGGGAACGGCACGAGCTGCATCGACAGGTCCCACAGCCCCTCCTTCTTCCGGGGCCAGAGCTGCTCGTTGACGCCGCTGGTGTCGTAGCGGAAGCCCAGCTCGCGGGCGGCCTTCATGAAGTTCTTCTGGCCCTCCAGGCAGGGCGTGCGGGCGCCGACGAGCTCCTTGTCGTAGTCGAAGGGGAGCGGGGCGGCCTTCTTCATGCCGGTGTTGGTCTTCCAGGACTTCACGAACTGCTTCGCCTGGGAGATCTCGTCCTTCCAGTCCTCGACCGACCACTGGCCGACCCCGCCGCCGCTGCCGCAGAAGTGGCCGTTGAAGTGGGTGCCGATCTCGTTGCCCTCCAGCCACGCCCCGCGCAGCTGCTTCACGGTCGCGGCGATGCCCTCCTCGTCGTTGAAGCCGATGTCGGAGCGGCCCGGGGAGTGCTGCGGCGGCCGGTACAGGTCGCGCTTCTCCTCCGGCAGCATGTACACGCCGCTGAGGAAGTAGGTCATGGTCGCGTTGTTCGCCTTGGCGACCTTGCGGAAGTGGGAGAACAGCTTCTGGCCGTCCTCTCCGGCGCCGTCCCAGGAGAACACCACGAACTGCGGCGGCTTCTGACCGGGCTTCATGCGCTCCGGCCGGGGCAGGTGCGGCTGGGCACCGGTGTACGCGGTGGAGCCGTCGCCGATCAGGCGGACCGCGCTCTTCGGCGGCGCCTGGGCGGGCTTCGCCTTCTGCGGGCCGGCGGCCCCTTCCTTGGAACCGTCGGTGCCGATCGCGCAACCGGCGAGCGATGCGGCACAGACCGCGGCGACCACGGCGCCGGCGGCGATCCTCTGGGTGGCGGCCATGTTCCGCCCACCTACTTCCTTCTGTCTCGGGAACTGGGGCCAACGACAGCGCCGCCAAGCTCGCACGAGACCCAGAAGGAATTAGTACGACAAGCCGATCAAATATCCGCATCACCCTGATGGGTGACTTATGAGGCCATTTGCCAGAAAAGTCTATGCCTGGCCTTTACTCTGAATTACGATCCGTTTACCGAGCGTTGATTTCATCCCGCCGCTGCACGCCGTGACCCACGGCCGCGACCCGCCCCCCGCAAGAGCCGGGGGACCACCTGTTCCGCGACCGCGCTGCCCCGGAGGAGACGGGAACTATGTCCGCCTGCGTCCCCACCCGCGCCGCCGACTCGAGTCGGACGAAGCGCATCCACCGACCCCACAGCCCCCCGCCGTCCCGGCCCCGCCGCTTCCGCATCGCGGGCGCCGACGTGTCGGCCTCGATCGCGGTCTTCCTGATCGCCCTGCCCCTGTCCCTGGGCATCGCCCTCGCCACCGGCGCGCCCCTCCAGGCCGGCCTCGTCGCCGCCGCCGTGGGAGGCCTCGTTGCCGGACGGCTCGGCGGCTCCCCGCTCCAGGTGAGCGGCCCGGCCGCCGGCCTCACGGTCGTCACCGCCGACCTCATCCACCGCTACGGCTGGCGTACGACCTGTGCGATCACGGTCCTCGCCGGTCTCGCCCAACTCGGCCTCGGCTGCCTGCGCGTGGCCCGCACCGCCCTCGCCGTCAGCCCCGCGATCGTGCACGGCATGCTCGCCGGCATCGGCGTCACCATCGCCGTCGCCCAGCTGCACATCGTGCTCGGCGGCACCCCGCAGAGTTCCGTTCTGGCCAACCTCCGTGCGCTCCCCGCCCAGCTGGCCGGCCTCGCGCCCGCCGCCGTGTCGGTGAGCGTGCTGACGCTGGCCCTGCTGCTGCTCTGGCCGCGCATTCCCGGCCGGGTGGGCCGCCTGCTGCGCAAGGTTCCGGCCGCACTCGTCGCCGTCACCGGCGCCAGCGCGGTCGCGGCCCTCACCGGCCTGTCCGTGCCCAAGGTCGACCTGCCCTCCTGGAGCAGCCATGCCCTGGCCGGACTCCCCGAGGGGCCGGTGCTCGGCATCGCCACCGCCGTCCTGACGACCACCCTGGTGTGCAGCGTGCAGTCGCTGCTCGGCGCGGTCGCCGTGGACAAGATGGCGGCCGCCCGGCCCGGTCTGACCGCCCGGGTCGGACGCTCCAACCTGGATCGTGAGCTGCTCGGCCAGGGCGCCGCCAACATCGTCTCCGGCACGCTCGGCGGACTCCCGGTCGCCGGGGTCGCCGTGCGCAGTTCGGCAAATGTGCACGCGGGTGCCGTGAGCCGGAACTCCACGATGCTGCACGGCGTTCTCGTAGTGATCGCCGCACTGCTGATGGTCCCCGTCCTGGAGTTCATCCCGCTCGCCTCGCTTGCCGCCCTGGTGATGGCCGTCGGCATCCAGATGGTGTCCCTGCACCACATCCGTACGGTGACCCGCCACCGCGAGGTGCTCGTGTACGCCGTCACGACCCTCGGCGTGGTGGCCCTCGGCGTCCTGGAGGGCGTGACGCTCGGCATCGCCGTCGCCGTCGCCGTCGCCCTGCACCGCCTCACCCGCACCCGCATCACACATGAGCACGACGAAGACGACGAACAGGAAGGAGTCCATCACGTCCATGTACGAGGCCAGTTGACGTTCCTCGCGGTGCCCCGCCTCAGCCGGGCCCTGCACCTCGTGCCCCAAGGCGCCCATGTCGTCGTCGAGTTGGACGGCTCCTTCATGGATCACGCGGCGTTCGAGGCATTGCAGGACTGGCAGAACTCGCACACCGCGCAGGGCGGCACCGTAGAACTCACGGGCCGCCGCGCCGGAATCACGATCGCCGAGCCCGGCGAGATGCCCCCGACCGGCGCGGGCAGCACACCCCCGGCGGACGCCGACACACCGCCGACCGCCGCCGGCTGCCGCTGCCGCCCCTGGACACCCTGGCGCAACCACCAGTGCGAACGCACACCGTCCGAGACGTCCAACGCGTCCAACGCGTCCAACGCGTCCAACGCCCCCGGCAGGACCGGTACGACCGGTACGACCGACACGTCCAGCACGTCCAGCACGTCCAGCACGTCCAGCACGTCCGGCACATCCGGCACAACCGGTACTCCTGGCGCCCCCTCCCCCGGCGCCGCCGGCGTTGTCGGCCCGAGCGGGCATGAACTGGCCCGTGGCATCAGCGCGTTCCAGCGCCACACCGCTCCCCTGGTGCGGGGTGAGCTGGCCCGGCTGGCCCGTGAGGGGCAGCGGCCCTCCCAGCTCTTCCTCACCTGCGCCGACTCCCGGCTGGTCACCTCGATGATCACCTCCAGTGGTCCGGGCGACCTGTTCGTGGTGCGCAACGTCGGCAACCTCGTGCCGCTGCCCGGCGAGGAGAGCGGGGACGACTCGGTCGCGGCCGCGATCGAGTACGCGGTGGATGTGCTGGAGGTGCGGTCCATCACGGTGTGCGGGCACTCCGGGTGCGGAGCCATGCAGGCACTGCTCAACTCCGAACCGGGAGGCGCCCAGACACCGCTCAAGCGCTGGCTGCGGCACGGGCTGCCGAGTCTGGAGCGCATGGCCGACGACAGCAGGCCGTGGGCCAGACTCGCCGGCCGGGCGCCCGCGGACGCGGTGGAGCAGCTCTGTCTGACCAACGTGGTGCAGCAGTTGGAGCATCTGCGGGCGCACGAGTCGGTGGCCCGGGCCCTGCGCCGGCGGGAGTTGGAGCTGCACGGGATGTACTTCCACGTGGGCGAGGCGCAGGCGTATCTGCTCACCGAGGCGGCGGACGCGGGAGTGTTCGACCACGTGACGGATCACGTGGTCGACGCGGAGGAGCTGCACAGCCCGGCATAGACAGAGCGGCTCCACCCCACCCCTCGCCCCGCTCAGCGGAGACCGGACGTCTCCGCAGGGTGGGGCGGGGCGGGGACCGGGTTGCACGGGGCGACCTCACCACGGAAGAACCCGAGGCCGGTGACCGGCAGGAAGCTCCCGTCAGGCTGGCGCTGCCCCATCTTCGTAACGGCCAGGGAATCCCCGCGCCGCAGGTCGAACACCCAGCCGGGGCTCTGATCCGAGCGGCTCGGCACTCCCTTCCCTCGGGGCTCGGTGCACTCGTAGCCGTTCGGCAGATCGTCCACGATCACGTGGATGCCGTGCACCTTGAGTCGTTCGACGAGTCCGTCCGGCAGGGTGCCGCCGAGGCCGAACTCGTTCATGGTGACCGTCAGGCTCCCGTCCGCGTGCGACACCACCGCGTAGGCCGGGCTCTCGGCAGGTGAACCCGGCATCAGCACCGCGGCGCTCGCGGCTGCGGCGCAGGCCAGGGCGACGAGTGCGAGCCTCGGCGCCGTGAAGGCCGTACGGGCCCTGAAGCGGCGGCGCTCCACGGACGTCGGCGCCGCCTCGGCCGTCCCGTCGTCCGCGCGCAGGGCGATCTCGCGGCGCAGTTCCGCCAGCAGCCGGTCCTCGAAGGTCATCCTGGTGGTCATGCCTCTCCCCCGTTTCCTCCGGTGACGTATGACAGGGCGGTGCCGCGCGGTCCTGCGGCGGGCTCGTCCGCCGCCCAGCGCAGCGACTTGCGGGCCCGGTGCAGCCGTACGCGGGCCGTGACCTGGGTGATGCCCAGTGCCGCGGCGGTCTCCGGGACCGTCAGCTGGTCGACCACGATCAGCTCCAGAACGGCTCGCTCCCCCGCGGGGAGCCGTTCCAGCGCGGCGAGGGCGCGGCGGCCCGGGGACTCCGCGTCGAGCTTGTCCTCCAGGCGTGCGATGTCGTCCGGCTCCAGCAGCCGCCGGCCGGAGATGCGCCGGTCGCGGGCCGTCTCACGGGCCAGGCGGCGGTGCTCCCCCGCGACGACGTTGCGGGCGATGCCGTAGAGCCAGGCCGTCTCGCTGCCCCGGCCCGGGCGGTAGGTGTGGGCGGAGTCCAGGACCGCGAGGAAGATCTCGGCGGTCAGGTCGGCGACCGTGTGCGGGTCGGCGACACGCCGGGCCACGAAAGATGTCATCGCGTCCACGTGACGCCGGTAGAACTCCTCGAAGAGCTCTGGGTCGCGGACCGCCGCCTGCGGCCCGCCCCGTATCCCTTCCACACGTACCTCCTTCATGTCGGTGGCGCTTCATCAGTACTTGGGGCGGAGTGTGAAAGGCGTTACAGGGACTGAACTCTGCCTGGTCGGCGTCCGTGGGTACGGATGACGTCGGCCGCCGCGAGAGACGTACGAAGACCCGTCCCACAGGTCTAAACCAATTTTCTGTCGACCCTTGTCAGCAGGGGCTTCGGTCTGATGAGCTGTGGCCTGGGACACAACGGACACCCTGGGAAAGGGAGATGTCGTGAGCAACGAATCCTTGGCCAACCTGCTCAAGGAAGAGCGCAGGTTCGCGCCGCCCGCGGACCTGGCAGCGAACGCCAACGTCACCGCGGAGGCGTACGAACAGGCCAAGGCTGACAGGCTCGGCTTCTGGGCCGCGCAGGCCCGTCGGCTGACCTGGGCCAAGGAGCCGACCGAGACGCTGGACTGGTCGAACCCGCCGTTCGCCAAGTGGTTCAAGGACGGCGAGCTGAACGTCGCGTACAACTGCGTCGACCGGCACGTCGAGGCGGGCCACGGCGACCGGGTCGCCATCCACTTCGAGGGGGAGCCCGGCGACAGCCGCGCGATCACCTACGCCGAGCTCAAGGACGAGGTCTCCAAGGCCGCGAACGCCCTGCTGGAGCTGGGAGTTCAGAAGGGCGACCGGGTCGCGGTCTACATGCCGATGATCCCCGAGACGGCGATCGCGATGCTGGCCTGCGCCCGCATCGGCGCCGCGCACTCCGTCGTCTTCGGCGGGTTCAGCGCGGACGCGCTCGCGACCCGTATCCAGGACGCGGACGCCAAGGTCGTCATCACCTCCGACGGCGGCTACCGGCGCGGCAAGCCGTCCGCGCTCAAGCCGGCCGTCGACGAGGCCGCCGACAAGGCGGGCAATGTCGAGCACGTGCTCGTCGTACGGCGCACCGGGCAGGAAGTGGCCTGGAACGACAGCCGGGACGTGTGGTGGCACGAGGCCGTCGACCGGCAGTCCACCGAGCACACGGCCGAGGCCTTCGAGGCCGAGCAGCCGCTCTTCATCCTCTACACCTCGGGCACGACGGGTAAGCCGAAGGGCATCCTGCACACCTCCGGCGGATACCTCACCCAGGCCGCGTACACCCACCACGCCGTCTTCGACCTCAAGCCGGAGACGGACGTGTACTGGTGCACGGCCGATGTCGGCTGGGTCACCGGGCACTCGTACATCGTCTACGGGCCGCTCGCGAACGGCGCCACCCAGGTCATGTACGAGGGCACGCCGGACACTCCGCACCAGGGCCGCTTCTGGGAGATCGTGCAGAAGTACGGGGTGACCATCCTGTACACGGCGCCGACCGCCATCCGTACGTTCATGAAGTGGGGCGACGACATCCCCGCGAAGTTCGATCTCAGCAGCCTGCGGGTGCTGGGATCGGTGGGTGAGCCGATCAATCCCGAGGCCTGGATCTGGTACCGCAAGCACATCGGCGCCGACAGGACGCCGATCGTGGACACCTGGTGGCAGACCGAGACCGGCGCGATGATGATCTCGCCGCTCCCGGGCGTGACGGAGACCAAGCCCGGTTCCGCGCAGACCCCGCTGCCCGGTATCTCCGCGACCGTCGTCGACGACGAGGCCAACGAGGTGCCGAACGGCGGTGGCGGCTACCTGGTCCTCACCGAGCCGTGGCCGTCGATGCTGCGCACTATCTGGGGCGACGACCAGCGGTTCCTCGACACGTACTGGTCGCGCTTCGAGGGCAAGTACTTCGCCGGCGACGGCGCGAAGAAGGACGACGACGGGGACATCTGGCTGCTCGGCCGGGTGGACGACGTGATGCTCGTGTCCGGGCACAACATCTCCACCACCGAGGTCGAGTCCGCGCTCGTCTCGCACCCGTCCGTCGCCGAGGCGGCCGTCGTCGGTGCCGCCGACGAGACCACCGGGCAGGCCATCGTCGCCTTCGTGATCCTGCGCGGCACGGCGAACGCCGAGGACGAGAACCTCATCGCCGACCTGCGCAACCACGTCGGCGCCACCCTCGGCCCGATCGCCAAGCCCAAGCGCGTCCTGCCGGTGGCCGAGCTGCCCAAGACCCGCTCCGGCAAGATCATGCGCCGCCTGCTGCGGGACGTCGCGGAGAACCGCCAGCTCGGTGACGTGACGACCCTGACCGACTCCACGGTCATGGACCTCATCCAGGCCAAGCTCCCGGCCGCGCCCAGCGAGGACTAGGCACGTCAGGAAAGGGGCGCCCGGCGTGAGAACGCGCCGGGCGCCCCTTTTAGGTAAACTAAACAAAACTAGCGTGACTCCACAGGTGTGCCGGGAAGTCTGGTCGGCGAGCAGCTCAGCCCTACCCACCGACCGGAGGTCCCCCTCATGGCCGCGCCCCGCTCCACCACCCCCCGCAAGGTCCTCGGACGGCTCTCGCTGCCCGAACGCACCTTCGTGGCGGACGCGCTGCGCACCGAGACCGTCGGCGGTGTGCTGCTCCTCGTCGCCGCGATCGCCGCGCTGGTCTGGGCGAACGTACCGGCGCTGCACGACAGCTACGAGTCGGTCAGCCACTTCCACTTCGGCCCCGAAGCCCTCGGCCTGAACCTCTCCGTCGCCCACTGGGCCGCCGACGGACTCCTCGCGATCTTCTTCTTCATCGCCGGCATCGAACTCAAGCGCGAGCTGGTCGCGGGTGACCTCAAGGACCCCAAGGCGGCCGCGCTGCCGGTCGTCGCGGCCCTGTGCGGGATGGCCGTACCGGCCCTCGTCTACACGCTCACCAACCTCAGCGGCGGCGGATCGCTCGACGGCTGGGCGGTCCCGACCGCGACCGACATCGCCTTCGCGCTCGCCGTGCTCGCCGTGATCGGGACGTCCCTGCCCAGCGCCCTGCGCGCCTTCCTGCTCACCCTCGCCGTCGTCGACGACCTCTTCGCGATCCTGATCATCGCGGTCTTCTTCACCGACCGGATCGACTTCGCCGCCCTCGGCGGCGCGGTGATCGGCCTGGCCGTCTTCTGGCTGCTGCTGCGCAAGGGCGTGCGCGGCTGGTACGTGTACGTCCCGCTCGCCCTGGTGATCTGGGGGCTGATGTACAACAGCGGCGTCCACGCCACCATCGCCGGCGTCGCCATGGGACTGATGCTGCGCTGCACCACGCACGAGGGCGAGCGGCACTCCCCCGGCGAGCACATCGAGCACCTGGTCCGCCCCCTTTCCGCGGGCCTGGCCGTGCCGCTGTTCGCACTGTTCAGTGCCGGTGTCTCGGTCTCCGGCGGGGCCCTGGGCGACGTGTTCACCAAGCCGGAGACGCTCGGCGTGGTCCTCGGGCTGGTCGTCGGCAAGGCGATCGGCATCTTCGGCGGCACCTGGCTGACGGCACGCTTCACCCGGGCCTCGCTCAGCGAGGACCTGGAGTGGGCGGACGTCTTCGCCGTCGCGACCCTCGCCGGCATCGGCTTCACCGTGTCGCTGCTCATCGGCGAGCTGGCCTTCGACGGGGACGCGGCCCTCACCGACGAGGTCAAGGCGGCCGTCCTGATGGGCTCGCTCATCGCGGCGACCCTCGCGACCGTGCTGCTGAAGGTGCGCAACGCCAAGTACCGGCGGATGGTCGAGGCCGAGGAGCGCGACGACGACCTCGACGGCATCCCGGACATCTACGAGGAGGACGACCCGGCGTACCACCTGCGGATGGCCGCGATCCACGAGAGCAAGGCCGCCGAGCACCGCCGGATCGCCGAACTGAAGGCCGCGCAACGCGCCGGGCTTGCCGAAGTGGCGGGCGGGGCAGGCGAGGAGGACGACCGTCGGGCATGATCTGACGGGACGGTACAAAAGGACACGCCCCATAGAGTCCCAGTGAATATAGGGAGACCGCGATGAGCGCACCCGACGGCAGCCCGGTCGGCGCCGAACGCAGCATCGGCCAGCTGTTCGCCTCGGCGACGACCGAGATGTCCGCGCTGGTGCACGACGAGATCGCACTGGCCAAGGCGCAGCTCAAGCGGGACGTGAAGCGCGGCGCGACGAGCGGCGGTGCGTTCACGGTGGCCGGCGCGGTGCTGGTGTTCTCGCTGCCGATGCTGAACTTCGCGCTGGCGTACGGCATCCGGACCTGGAGCGACTGGAACCTCGCGGTCTGCTTCCTGCTGTCCTTCGCGGCGAACGTCCTCATCGCGGGCGTCCTCGCCCTGGTCGGCGTGGTCTTCGCGAAGAAGGCCAAGCAGAGCGGCGGCGCGCAGAAGACGGCGGCGTCGATGAAGGAGTCGGCGAGCATCCTGCAGAACGCCAAGCCGCACCCGCGGCCCGAGCTGCCGCAGGACCGTGTCCCGGAGGCCATCGAGGCTGTGGCACGCTCGTCGTCATGAGCGAGCCCGCCACCCCTTCGGCCGAATCCGTCGTACGGCCCGACGTCCTCGGTGACAGAAAAGTCACCCACCGGGACGTCGCCGCCAACGGCGCGCGGTTCCACATCGCCGAGATGGGCGACGGGCCGCTGGTGCTGCTGCTGCACGGCTTCCCGCAGTTCTGGTGGGCGTGGCGGCATCAGCTGCCCGCGCTCGCGGACGCCGGTTTCCGGGCCGTCGCCATGGACCTGCGGGGCGTCGGCGGCAGCGACCGCACCCCGCGCGGCTACGACCCGGCGAACCTCGCCCTCGACATCACCGGCGTGATCCGCTCGCTCGGCGAGCCGGACGCCGCGCTGGTCGGCCATGACCTGGGCGGATATCTGGCGTGGACGGCGGCGGCGATGCGGCCCAAGCTCGTGCGGCGGCTCGCGGTGTCCTCGATGCCGCATCCGCGGCGCTGGCGCTCGGCGATGCTCTCGGACGTCAAGCAGACCCGCGCCGGCTCCTACATCTGGGGCTTCCAGCGCCCCTGGATCCCGGAGCGGCAGCTGACCGCGGACGACGGCGCGCTGGTCGCCGAGCTCATCCGGGACTGGTCCGGGCCGAGCCTGCCGGACGACGACGCGGTGGAGACGTACCGCCGCGCGATGTGCATCCCGTCGACCGCGCACTGCTCGATCGAGCCGTACCGGTGGATGGTGCGCTCGATGGCCCGCCCGGACGGCCTCCAGTTCAACCGGCGCATGAAGCGGCCGGTTCGTGTGCCGACGCTGCATCTGCACGGCTCGCTCGATCCGGTGATGCGGACCCGGAGCGCGGCCGGTTCCGGGGAGTACGTCGAAGCGCCGTACCGCTGGCGGCTGTTCGACGGACTCGGCCACTTCCCTCACGAGGAAGATCCGGTCGCTTTCTCCACAGAACTGATCAATTGGCTGAAAGACCCCGAACCCGATCGGTGACCGTTCGAACGCGCCCGGTATCCGGACCTGAACATCTGTCCTACGAACAGCCACTTGCCCGGCGCATAGGCCAATTGGGGGCCGTGGGGGCGGTTATCGACCTTGGGGCAGGGGCACACGTCGGGGTATGGGCTGGACGCACGACTACAGTGACGCAGCACGCTCCCGCCGCTCGGGCCACGGTCTGAGCCCCCACCAGCGAGGAGGTGCCCCGCAGGAACAGGGAGCGGACCTCCGGGTGGGCATCCCGCGCATTCTGCGCCGCCGGGCCCGCTGGGTCTCGGTACGGCTGCGTCACCCCCGAGGCTGACGCACTCTCAGACCCTCCCCGCGACTCACAGCGCGCAGCTGTCGCTGTCCACCTGTTGGTTCGCGGTGCGCCCCTTGTCGATGTCCTCCCGGATCTCGTCCGCGGTCAGCGCGTACCCGGTGTCGGCGTTGTCGAGGGACTTCGCGAACACGACCCCGTACACCTCGCCTTCGGGCGTGAGCAGCGGGCCGCCGGAGTTGCCCTGGCGGACGGTCGCGTAGAGGGAGTACACATCACGGTGCACGGTGCCGCGGTGGTAGATGTCCGGACCGTTGGCCGGGATGCGCCCGCGCACGCGCGCGGCACGGACGTCGTACGCGCCGTTCTCCGGGAACCCGGCGATGATCGCGTCATCGCCGCTGACGGCGTCCGTGGCCGTGAACTTCAGGGCGGGCGCCTTCAGTTCGGGTACGTCGAGGACGGCGATGTCGCGCTTCCAGTCGTACAGGACGACCGTGGCGTCGTACTTCGGGCCCTCGCCGCCGATCTGGACGGTGGGTTCGTCGACGCCGCCCACGACATGCGCGTTGGTCATGACGCGGCGCTCGCCGAAGACGAAGCCGCTGCCTTCGAGGACCTTGCCGCAGCTCTGGGCGGTACCCATGACCTTCACGATGGACTGCTTGGCCTTGGCGGCGACCGGGCTGCCCACGAGCGCGGGGTCCGGCGGCTGGACCTCCTTGATCGGCTCGTCGGAGAACGGGCTGAAGACCTGCGGGAAGCCGTTCTGCGCGAGGACCGAGGTGAAGTCCTTGAACCAGGTGTCGGCCGCGTCCGGCAGCGCCTCGGAGACGCCGAGGAGCACCTTGGAGCCGCGGACCTCCCTGCCGAGGGTCGGCAGGGTGGTCTGGGCGAGGGCGGAGCCGATGAGCCAGGCCACGAGGAGCATGGCGATCACATTGACCAGGGCGCCGCCGGTGGCGTCCAGGGCGCGGGCCGGGGACCAGGTGATGTAGCGGCGGAGCTTGTTGCCCAGATGGGTGGTCAGGGCCTGGCCGACGGAGGCGCAGACGATGACGACGACCACGGCGACGACGGCCGCGGTGGTGCTGACCTCCGACTTGTCGGTCAGGGCGTCCCAGATGACGGGGAGCACATAGACGGCGACGAGACCGCCGCCCAGGAAACCGATCACCGACAGGATGCCGACGACGAAGCCCTGGCGATAGCCGACGATCGCGAACCACACGGCGGCGACCAGCAACAGGATGTCCAGCACGTTCACCGGTTCAGGCCTCGCCTCATCACATGACACTGCACGGCAGACACCCTGTCATGACCGCCAGTCGAGCGGGACCTGCCTGTCCCGGTCCCAGGGGCGCTCCCAGCCGGAGTAGTGCAGCAGCCGGTCGATGATTCCGGCCGTGAATCCCCAGACCAGGGCCGATTCGACCAGGAATGCCGGGCCTCGGTGGCCGCTGGGGTGGACGGTGGTGGCCCGGTTGTCCGGGTCCGTGAGATCCGCCACGGGGACGGTGAAGACGCGGGCCGTCTCGTTGGGGTCGACGACCCCCACCGGCGTCGGCTCGCGCCACCAGCCCAGCACCGGTGTGACGACGAAGCCGCTGACCGGGATGTACAGCTTGGGCAGCACGCCGAAGAGCTGGACGCCGGACGGATCGAGGCCCGTCTCCTCCTCGGCTTCCCGCAGCGCGGCCCGCAGCGGCCCGTCGCCCTGCGGATCGCCGTCCTCCGGGTCGAGGGCGCCGCCGGGGAAGGACGGCTGCCCGGCATGGGACCGCAGCGAGCTGGCCCGCTCCATGAGCAGCAGCTCGGGCCCGCGCTCGCCCTCCCCGAACAGGATCAGTACGGCGGACTGCCGCCCCGCGCCGTCCGCCGGCGGCAGGAAACGGCTCAGCTGCACCGGCTCGACCGTCTCCACGGCACGCACCACCGGGTCCAGCCAGCCGGGCAGGCCGTCCTTGCGCAGCGCCACGCTGCCCTGCGCGTTGCTCGCGTGCGTCATCGCCACCCCCGTTCCACCCGCTTCAACGCCCGGGTATCCACCGATCGTTCCGTCATCCGGCCCCCAGCGGCGGGGCCGCCTTGCCGCCCGCGTCCAGATAGGACTGGGGCGGGTTGAGGCGCTGGCCCGGGAAGCCGCCCTTCTCGTACTTGAGGAGCTTCTTCGCCTTCTCGGGGTCCGTCTCGCCCTCGCCGTACGCCGGGCAGAGCGGGGCGATGGGGCAGGCGCCGCAGGCGGGCTTGCGGGCGTGACAGATGCGCCGGCCGTGCCAGATGACGTGGTGGGAGAGGTCCGTCCAGTCGCTCTTCGGGAACAGCGCGCCGACCGCGGCCTCGATCTTGTCGGGGTCGGTCTCGTCCGTCCACTGCCAGCGCCGCACCAGCCGCTGGAAGTGCGTGTCCACGGTGATGCCGGGGCGTCCGAAGGCGTTGCCGAGCACCACGAACGCGGTCTTGCGGCCGACGCCGGGCAGCTTGACGAGGTCCTCCAGCTTGCCGGGCACCTCGCCGCCGAACTGCTCGACCAGTGCCTTCGACAGCCCCATGACCGACTTGGTCTTGGCCCGGAAGAAGCCGGTCGGGCGGAGGATCTCCTCGACCTCCTCGGGGTTGGCGGCGGCCAGGTCCTCGGGGGTGGGGTACTTGGCGAAGAGCGCGGGGGTCGTCTGATTGACCCTCAGGTCGGTGGTCTGGGCCGACAGGACCGTGGCGACGACAAGCTGGAAGGGGTTGGTGAAGTCCAACTCCGGGTGGGCGTACGGATAGACCTCGGCCAGTTCGCGGTTGATACGGCGGGCGCGGCGGACCAGGGCGGTGGCGGACTCGGCTCTCGCGGGCTTGACGGCCACCTTCTTCGCCGGGGCGGCCTTCTTCACTGCCACCTTCTTGGCGGCAGCCTTCTTCACAGCCTCCGGGGCCTTCTTCACCGCGGCCTTCCTTGTCGCTTTTGCGGCTTTCTTCGCTTTGCTCTGTCCGCCACCGGAGTTCTGTTCGCCCACAGCGGAATCCCGACGTGCAGCCACCCGTCCAGCCCCCTTGACCTGTGTTCTCACCGGCGATTTGGACACCCGGCCAGCCTAAAGCCCGACACCGACAATCGCCCCGGACCCAGGAGATCGGCCCCCGATTGGACCCCTGCCGCTTACCTCAGGACAGGTGTGCGGCATCCTTGTGACAGATCACACTGTTTGGACCGTCCGGCAAAATGGGGAGCACGGTCCCCTGGTACCAAGGGGGAGCAAGATCCCCTGAGCAGGTCGACAAGGAGAGAACTCGTGGACGACGTCCTCCGGCGCAACCCGCTCTTCGCGGCACTCGACGACGAGCAGGCCGCGGAGCTGCGCGCCTCCATGAGTGAGGTGACTCTCGCTCGCGGCGACTCCCTCTTCCACGAGGGCGACCCCGGCGACCGGCTCTACGTCGTCACCGAGGGCAAGGTCAAGCTCCACCGCACCTCCCCCGACGGCCGCGAGAACATGCTCGCCGTCGTCGGCCCCGGCGAACTGATCGGCGAGCTGTCGCTGTTCGACCCGGGCCCGCGCACGGCGACCGCCACCGCGCTGACCGAGGTCAAGCTGCTCGGCCTCGGCCACGGCGACCTCCAGCCCTGGCTGAACGTCCGCCCCGAGGTCGCCGGCGCTCTGCTGCGCGCCGTGGCCCGCCGGCTGCGCAAGACCAACGACCAGATGTCCGACCTGGTCTTCTCGGACGTCCCCGGCCGGGTCGCCCGCGCGCTCCTGGACCTGTCGCGCCGCTTCGGTGTGCAGTCCGAGGAGGGCATCCACGTCGTGCACGACCTCACGCAGGAGGAGCTGGCCCAGCTGGTCGGCGCGTCCCGCGAGACGGTCAACAAGGCCCTCGCCGACTTCGCCCAGCGCGGCTGGCTCCGCCTGGAGGCGCGCGCGGTGATCCTGCTGGACGTGGAGCGGCTCGCGAAGCGCTCGCGCTGACCGCAGGGGTCTTTCGGGGGGCTGGGGCCCCAGCCCCCGTACGGCCTCGTCGGCAAACGCCGGACGGGCTGCTGTAGTTGTCCCATGTCTGAAAATGTGCCCTCCCAAGGTCTCGACCCGCAGGGCTACATCGCGCGCGAAGGCTCCCTCGCGCGCGTGCCGCACGCCTTCCGTCCCGTCGTCGCCATGGCACGGGACGCGCTGCTGGACGTCTTCGGGTCCCGGCTGCACAGCGCCTACCTCTACGGTTCGATCCCGCGCGGCACCGCGCGCGTGGGCCGCAGCGACCTCGATCTGCTGGTCGCCCTGCGCGAGGAGCCCACGGAGGCCGACCGGGACGCCGTACGGGCCCTCGGGGACGCGCTCGACAAGGAGTTCCCGGAGATCGACGGCGTCGGGACGCTGCTCTACAGCCGGGCGCGGCTCCTGAGCGAGCCGGAGACCTACGACCTCGGCTGGTTCGTGGCGTGTCTGTGCACCCCGCTGCTCGGTGACGACCTGGCCGAATACCTGCCCCGCTACCGCCCCGACTCGCTCCTGGCCCGCGAGACCAACGGCGACCTCGCCCTGCTGCTCCCCCGCTGGCGCGCCCGCATCGAGGCCGCGGACGACTCCGAGGAGGCGCTGCGCCCCCTCGTCCGCTTCATGTCCCGCCACCTCGTCCGCACCGGCTTCACCCTCGTCATGCCCCGCTGGAACGGCTGGACCAGCGACCTGGGCGAGATGGCGGCGGCGTTCGGCACGTACTACCCCGAGCGGGCCGAGCAGCTGCGGGAGGCGGCCGTACGCGGCCACGAGCCGACCGGGGACCGCGCCGTCCTGATGTCGTACGTCGACGATCTGGGCCCCTGGCTCGCGGACGAGTACGCGCGCGTGCACGGCGTGAAGGCACCCCGACCGGGCGGGCCCTAGATCAGCCCGTGCTCCTCCAGGTAGTCCATCTGCGCCCGCACCGACAGCTCCGCCGCCGGCCACAGGGAGCGGTCCACGTCGGCGTAGACGTGGGCGACGACCTGGGACGGGGTCCGGTAGCCGTCCTCCACCGCCGTCTCCACCTGGGCGAGCCGGTGGGCGCGGTGGGCGAGGTAGAACTCGACGGCGCCCTGGGCGTCCTCCAGGACGGGGCCGTGGCCGGGCAGGACCGTGTGGACGCCGTCGTCGACCGTGAGGGATCTCAGGCGGCGCAGGGAGTCCAGATAGTCGCCCAGGCGGCCGTCGGGGTGCGCCACGACCGTCGTACCGCGGCCCAGGATGGTGTCGCCGGTCAGGACCGCCTGATCGGCCGGGAGATGGAAGCACAGGGAGTCGGAGGTGTGGCCGGGCGTCGGTACGACCCTCAGCTCCAGGCCGCCCACGGTGACGACGTCCCCGGCCGCCAGCCCCTCGTCGCCCAGCCGCAGCGCCGGGTCCAGGGCACGCACGCGCGTGCCGGTCAGCTCGGCGAACCGGGCGGCGCCCTCGGCGTGGTCCGGGTGACCGTGGGTCAGCAGGGTGAGCGCGACGCGCTTGCCGGCCTTCTCGGCGGTGTCGACGACATGGCGCAGGTGGCCCTCGTCGAGCGGCCCGGGGTCGACCACGACGGCCAGTTCGGAGTCGGGCTCGGCGAGGATCCAGGTGTTCGTGCCGTCCAGGGTCATCGCGGACGCGTTGGGCGCCAGCACGTTCACGGCGCGCGGGGTGGCGGGGCCGGAGAGGACCCCGCCCCTCGGCTGGCCGGGGAGGGCTGCTGCGTCGGTCATGCCGTGGCTCCACCGGTCGGGATGTGCTTGGTGAACTCCTCGTGCCCCGGCCAGGACAGGACAATCTCCTCGCCGTCCAGCCTGGCCCGCGCCAGGACCGGGGTCAGGTCACGGTCGGGCGCCGCCGCGAGCGCCTCGGCAGCCGCCGAGTACCCGGTCAGCTGGCGCAGTGTCGCGATCGTGGGCGGCATCATCAGCAGCTCGCCCTTGTCGTACGCCGAGGCCGCCTCCGCCGGTGCGATCCACACCGTGCGGTCCGCCTCCGTGGAGGCGTTGCGGGTGCGCTGGCCGGCGGGCAGGGCGGCGACGAAGAACCAGGTGTCGTAGCGGCGGGACTCGAACTCGGGGGTGATCCAGCGCGTCCACGCCCCGAGCAGGTCCGAGCGCAGGACCAGGCCGCGGCGCTCCAGGAACTCGGCGAAGGACAGGTCCCGGGCGACCAGGGCCGCGCGGTCGGCCTCCCAGTCCGCGCCGGTGGTGTCCCCGACCACCGAGTCGGGGGTCTCCCCGGCGAGAAGGACGCCTGCCTCCTCGTAGGTCTCGCGGACGGCCGCGCAGACGATGGCCTGGGCCTCGGTCTCCGTGACGGCGAGCCGGCGTGACCACCACGCGCGCGTGGGGCCCGCCCAGCGGATCCGGTGGTCGTCGTCGCGCGGGTCGACGCCGCCGCCCGGATACGCGTACGCGCCTCCGGCGAAGGCCATGGAGGCGCGTCTGCGCAGCATGTGCACGGCGGGGCCGGCGGCGGTGTCCTTCAGGAGCATGACCGTGGCCGCGCGCTTGGGGACGACCGGGGTGAGGGTGCCCTCCGCGAGCGCACGGATGCGTTCCGGCCAGTCCTGCGGAAACCACTGCCCATTCGCCATGGGCGGAGGCTATCCCGTGGTGCGCGAATGTTCGAGAGGGGCCCGGAAGTGCGGCGATGCCGCCGTACGGGCCCGTAGGCGGCGCTCTACGCCTCCGTGAGCTCCACCTGGACCTCGACCTCGACCGGCGCGTCCAGCGGCAGCACGGCCACGCCCACGGCGCTGCGCGCGTGCACGCCCTTGTCGCCGAGGACCTCGCCGAGCAGCTCGCTGGCGCCGTTGATGACACCCGGCTGGCCGGTGAAGTCCGACGCGGACGCCACGAAGCCGACGACCTTCACGACGCGCTTGACGCGGTCCAGGTCACCGGCGACGGACTTGACGGCCGCCAGCGCGTTCAGGGCGCAGATGCGGGCCAGGTCCTTGGCCTCCTCCGCGGTGACCTCGGCGCCCACCTTGCCGGTGACGGGGAGCTTGCCCTCGACCATCGGCAGCTGGCCGGAGGTGTACACGTACACGCCCGACTGCACGGCCGGCTGGTACGCGGCCAGCGGCGGCACCACCTCGGGCAGCGTCAGTCCCAGCTCGGCCAGCCGAGCCTCGACCGCGCTCACGCCTTCTCCCGCTTCAGGTAGGCCACCAGCTGCTCGGGGTTGTTCGGCCCGGGCACGACCTGGACGAGCTCCCAGCCGTCCTCGCCCCAGGTGTCCAGAATCTGCTTCGTCGCGTGCACGAGCAGCGGCACAGTCGCGTATTCCCACTTGGTCATGTGGCCGACTCTAGCCGCCCGCTGCTTTGACGTTTATCCACAGCCTGCTGCTTGACGCGCACGCCGAGTGGTTACGCTCGAAGACGTGAGCAGGCTCCAGGTCGTCAGCGGCAAGGGCGGAACCGGTAAGACCACGGTGGCCGCAGCCCTCGCGCTGGCCCTGGCCGACGAGGGGAAGCGCACGCTTCTCGTCGAGGTCGAGGGCCGGCAGGGCATCGCACAGCTCTTCGAGACGGAGGCATTGCCCTATGAGGAACGGAAGATCGCGGTAGCTCCCGGCGGCGGGGAGGTGTACGCCCTCGCCATCGACCCCGAACTGGCCCTTCTGGACTACCTCCAGATGTTCTACAAACTCGGCGGCGCGGGCCGCGCCCTGAAGAAGCTCGGCGCCATCGACTTCGCCACCACCATCGCGCCCGGCCTCAGGGACGTGCTCCTGACCGGCAAGGCGTGCGAGGCGGTGCGCCGCAAGGAGAAGTCCGGGCGGTTCGCCTACGACTACGTCGTGATGGACGCGCCGCCCACCGGGCGCATCACGCGCTTCCTGAACGTGAACGACGAGGTGGCGGGGCTCGCCAAGATAGGGCCCATACACAATCAGGCGCAGGCCGTGATGCGGGTGCTGAAGTCGCCGGAGACGGCCGTGCACCTGGTGACGCTCCTGGAGGAGATGCCCGTCCAGGAGACCGCGGACGGCATCGCCGAGCTGCGGGCGGCGAAGCTGCCGGTGGGCCGGGTCATCGTGAACATGGTGCGCCCGGAGGTGTTGGACGCGGCCGAGCTGGAACTCGTACGCGGCACGGCTCGTTCTTCCTTCGCGCAGACGCTGTCCGCCGCGGGACTCGGCGGGGCGCGGCGCGGCGGGCATGCCGAGCGGCTGGTGGACCCGCTCCTGGCCCAGGCCGAGGAGTACGCCGAGCGGTACGCGCTGGAGCACGAACAGCGCGCGGTCCTCGGCGAACTGGGCCTCCCGCTGCACGAACTGCCGCTGCTCGCCGAGGGCATGGACCTGGCGGGCTTGTACCAACTGGCCAAGGAACTGCGGAAGCAGGGGATGTCATGAGCCCGGACGCCGAGCGGCAGCACCGCATCTCCCCCGCGCGCGTGCTCGATCTCGACCCCCTGCTCGACGACCCGGCGACCCGCATCGTGGTGTGCTGCGGCTCGGGCGGCGTCGGCAAGACCACGACCGCGGCGGCGCTCGGGCTGCGGGCCGCCGAGCGGGGCCGCAAGGTGGTCGTGCTGACCATCGACCCGGCCCGCCGGCTCGCCCAGTCCATGGGCATCGACTCCCTCGACAACACCCCGCGCCGGGTCAAGGGCGTCGAGGGCGCCGGCGAGCTGCACGCGATGATGCTCGACATGAAGCGCACCTTCGACGAGATCGTCGAGGCGCACGCGGACCCCGCGCGGGCCTCCGCGATCCTGGGCAACCCCTTCTACCAGTCACTCTCGGCGGGCTTCGCGGGCACGCAGGAGTACATGGCGATGGAGAAGCTGGGGCAGCTGCGGGCGCGCGACGAGTGGGACCTGATCGTCGTCGACACCCCGCCGTCCCGGTCCGCGCTGGACTTCCTGGACGCGCCCAAGCGGCTGGGATCCTTCCTCGACGGGCGGCTGATCCGGCTGCTCACCGCCCCGGCCAAGCTGGGCGGCCGCGCGGGGATGAAGTTCCTCAACGTCGGGATGTCGATGATGACCGGCACCCTCGGCAAGCTGCTGGGGGGCCAGCTGCTCAAGGACGTCCAGACGTTCATCTCCGCGATGGACACGACCTTCGGCGGCTTCCGTACGCGCGCGGACGCCACGTACAAGCTGCTCCAGGCGCCCGGGACCGCCTTCCTGGTGGTCGCCGCGCCCGAGCGGGACGCACTGCGCGAGGCCGCCTACTTCGTGGAGCGGCTCGCCGCCGAGGACATGCCGCTCGCGGGACTGGTGCTCAACCGGGTCCACGGCAGCGGGGCCGCCCGGCTGTCGGCCGAGCGGGCACTCGCCGCCGCGGAAGACCTCGACCACGCGAGCGATCGCCCCGCGGAAAATCTTGAAGAGGCCCGCATTGTCGATCAGGAGGACGGGAAAGCTGGAGTTCGTAACTCTCCCGACACAGACGGCAGTTCAGGCTCCCCCACCTCGGACCCGACCGTCCCACAACTCACCGCAGGCCTGCTGAGGCTGCATGCCGAGCGTATGCAGCTGCTCTCCCGCGAGCAGCGCACGCGCGACCGCTTCACCGCGCTCCACCCCGAGGTGGCGGTGGCAGAGGTGGCCGCGCTGCCCGGCGACGTCCATGACCTCGCGGGGCTGCGGGACATCGGGGCACGGCTCGCGGCCGGCCGGCCGGAGCTGCCCCAGACGGCGGAGGAATGACCCCGAAGGGCCCCAGGAGGGATGCCCCCGAGGGGCTCAGCCCACCGCCGCGAAGTTCTCGTACACCTCGTCGTCGTCGAGGGGCAGGATGCCGACCCCTCGCTCGTACTCCACGCGCGCTGTCTCCAGCAGCCGGCGCCATGAAGTGACAGTTGGTCGCCTGCGCAGCAGTGCGCGGCGCTCCCGCTCCGTCATGCCTCCCCACACGCCGAACTCGACGCGGTTGTCGAGCGCATCGGCCAGGCACTCGGTCCGCACCGGGCATCCGGTGCACACCGCCTTGGCCCTGTTCTGCGCTGCTCCTTGAACGAACAGTTCATCCGGATCGGTAGTGCGGCAGGCCGCCTGCGCACTCCAGTCGGTTACCCAGCCCATACCGGCGCCGTCCTCTCCCGAATCGAGGCTCCCCCACGGCGGCAGCGGCATATTCACCGCCGCCAGTTGAGGACGTTACGGAAGGTGGGCACAGCGCAACACCCCCTTCGGGCCCAATCTTGAATGGCCCGAACGGACTATGCGTAAGCGGCAGATCACCCGGGGGAGTGAGCCCGCGACATGCGCGACCATCCCGGCAAAGCGGGACAGTTCTGTTGAGTCACAACGGGCACCAGGTGACACACAAGGCGGATTCGGACACGCCCCCACCAGAAAGTCGGGGAACCTCCGGAACGATTCGGGGTCGCCGGACGTATTGATACGTGGCCGCACTGCTGTGACAGTTGAGAGCAGCTTAGGCCAAGGCCTGCGGGCGTGTCCGGCGAATGAGAAGGTAGGCGCTCTCTTTGCCATGCGCTCGAAACGGCCTGTGCACTTCGTCGAACGCTCATGAGTACGGATTAGGCTGCCCCCATGTCGAAGAAGCGCTCCGGTGGCGGTCTCTCCGCCACCCAGCAGGCCGCGAAGTTCCTCGGTGTCAGCGTGCTCTCGGGAGCGGTGCTGGCCGGCATCGCCCTGCCCGCCGTCGGCGCGCTCGGACTCGCGGCCAAGGGGTCGGTCGAGAGCTTCGACGAACTCCCGGCCAATCTGAAGACGCCACCGCTGAGCCAGCGCACCACGATCCTCGACGCCAAGGGCGGCACCATCGCCACGGTCTACTCCCGTGACCGCACGGTGGTCGAGCTCAAGGACATCTCGCCGTACATGCAGAAGGCGATCGTCGCGATCGAGGACTCGCGCTTCTACCAGCACGGCGCGGTGGACCTGAAGGGCGTGCTGCGCGCCCTCAACCAGAACGCCCAGAGCGGCGGGGTGGCCCAGGGCGCGTCCACCCTCACCCAGCAGTATGTGAAGAACGTCTTCGTGGAGGAGGCGGGCGACGACCCCACCAAGGTCGCCCAGGCCACCCAGCAGACCATCGGCCGCAAGATCCGCGAACTGAAGTACGCGATCCAGGTCGAGGAGGAGCTGGGCAAGAAGAAGATCCTCGAGAACTACCTGAACATCACGTTCTTCGGCCAGCAGGCGTACGGCGTCGAGGCCGCCGCCCAGCGCTACTTCTCCACGTCCGCCAAGGACCTCACCCTCGCCCAGTCGGCGCTGCTCGCCGGCATCGTCCAGTCGCCGAGCCGGTACGACCCGGTCAACGACGAGGCGGAGGCCACCAAGCGCCGCAACGTGGTGCTCCAGCGCATGGCCGAGGTCGGCGACATCTCGCGGGCCGAGGCCGCCAAGGCGCAGAAGGAGAAGCTGGGCCTGAAGGTCAGCAAGCCGCGCAACGGCTGCATCACCGCGGTCGACGGCGCCGGCTTCTACTGCGACTACGTCCGCAGCGTCTTCCTCACCGACCCGGTCTTCGGCAAGACCAAGGAGGAGCGCGCCAAGATCTGGAACCAGGGCGGTCTGACGATCAAGACCACCCTCGATCCGCAGGCGCAGGACTCGGTCCAGGCCTCGCTCAAGGACCACGTCTACAAGTCGGACAAGGTCGCCGCCGCGGCCACCCTGGTCGAGCCCGGCACCGGCAAGATCGTGGCGATGGGCCAGTCGAAGCCGTACGGCACCAACGCCAAGCAGCACGAGACCGTGATCAACTACTCGGTCAACTACGGCATGGGCGGCTCCAACTTCGGCTTCCCGACCGGTTCGACGTTCAAGCCGTTCGTCGCGGCGGCCGCGCTGGAGGAGGGCCGCCCGGCCGACCAGGAGTACTCGTCGCCGTACCAGATGGAGTACCCGAGCCCCGTCCAGACCTGCGACAGCAAGCCCTGGGTCAACACCAACGGCGAGAAGCTGGAGAACGAGTCGGAGTCGGAGAAGGGCCCCTACCGCCTGCGCAAGGCGATGGAGCTGTCGGTCAACACCTACTTCGTGCAGATGATCTCCGACATCGGCCTGTGCCCGGTGGTCAACATGACCAACAAGCTCCAGGTCGTGCAGGGCAACGGCGACAAGCTCCCCGAGGTCCCGGCCATCGCCCTGGGTTCCAAGGGCATCTCCCCGCTGACGATGGCGAGCGCGTACGCCGCCTTCGCCTCCCGCGGCATGTACTGCACGCCGGTCGCCATCGAGTCGATCACCCAGAAGGTCGGCCAGAAGAAGAAGTCGCTCGAGGTCCCCAAGTCGACCTGCTCGCGCGCGATGTCCGAGAACACCGCGGACACCATCAACCAGCTCCTCAAGGGCGTGGTCGACTCCGGCACCGGCAGGACGGCGGGCCTCACCGACCGCCAGAACGCCGGTAAGACGGGTACGACGGACTCCCGCAAGAACGCCTGGTTCGTCGGCTACACGCCGAACCTCTCGGGCGCGGTCTGGGTCGGCAGCGCCACCCAGAAGGTCGAGATGAAGAACATCTACATCGGCGGCCAGTACAACGACCTCGTCTACGGCGGCAAGGTCCCGGGCCCGATCTGGAAGGACGCCATGACCGGCGCCCTCGCGGGCAAGGACGCCCCCGGGTTCAACTACGTCGAGATCCCGGAGCACAACACCCCGGACCCCGGTAAGGGCGACGGAAACGGCAATGGGAACGGCGACGGGGACAACGGAGACGGCAACGGGAACGGCAACGGGAACAACGGCGGCACCGGCGACGGCGGCACCTTCCCGAACCCGACGATCTCGATCCCGGAGAACCTGTTCCAGGGGAACAACGGGAACGGGGGGCGGCGCGGGTAGCCGCTGACGGGCGGGCAGCCGTCGGCTGACCGCCGCTTCACTTCAAGACGACGGCCCCTTCACCGTCGTACGGAGGTGTCTGTCCTCTCTGGACCTTCTCTGTACGACGGTGAAGGGGCCGAACGCTTTCTGGAGCCGCGTGTGGGACCCCCGGTCAGCCGGCCAGCAGCTTCTTCACCGTGGCGGCGACGCGGCCGCCCTCCGCGAGGCCCGCGACCTTCGGGTTCACGATCTTCATGACGGCACCCATGGCCCGCGGCCCCTCGGCGCCGGCGGCCTTGGCCTCCTCGACGGCCTGGGTGACGATGTCGTTCAGCTCCTCGTCGGACAGCTGCTTGGGCAGGTACTCGGCGAGGACCTCGCCCTCCGCCTTCTCCCGCTCGGCGCTATCGGCGCGACCACCCTGCGCGAAGGCGTCCGCGGCCTCGCGGCGCTTCTTCGCCTCCTTGGCGATCACCTTGAGGACCTCGTCGTCGGAGAGCTCGCGCTTCTCCTTGCCCGCGACCTCCTCCTTGGTGATCGCGGCGAGCGTCAGCCGGAGCGTCGAGGAGCGGAGCTCGTTGCGCTCCTTGATCGCGGCGTTGAGGTCTTCCTGCAGCTTCGACTTGAGCGTGGTGGTCATGGGTCCGATTCTCGCAGGTGTACGACGCGGGACGCCCGCGCATTTACGGGACCCCGGACGACTGGTCAAGGGGACGCCTACGGTCTGACACGATGGAGGCATGCGCGCGCGATACGGAGTTCCCTTGGGAATGGCGGCGGTTGGCGCCGCCGGCTTGCTCTACTCGGCGGGATTCGAGGCCCGTTCCTTCCGCCTGCGACGGGTGACGGTCCCCGTCCTCCCCGCCGGCATGCGGCCCCTGCGCGTGCTCCAGGTCTCCGACATCCACATGGTCGGCGGCCAGCGCAAGAAGCAGCGCTGGCTGCGATCGCTGGCGGGGCTGCGCCCGGACTTCGTGATCAACACGGGCGACAACCTGTCGGACCCGGAGGGCGTGCCGGAGGTCCTGGACGCGCTGGGCCCGCTGATGGAGTTCCCGGGGGCGTACGTCTTCGGCTCCAACGACTACTACGGCCCGCGCCCCCGCAACCCCGCCCGCTACCTCCTGGAGAAGGCCAGCGGCCGGCACGGCCTGAACGGCAACCCGCCCGCGGTCGGCGTGGTCCACAACCCGTGGGAGGACCTGCGGGACGGCTTCGACGCGGCGGGCTGGCTCAACCTGACGAACACCCGCGGCACGCTGAAGGTCGAGGGCATGTCGCTGGAGCTGACGGGACTGGACGACCCGCACATCAAGAGGGACCGGTACGCGGAGGTGGCGGGCGGCCCGTCGTCCGCGGTGGACTTCTCGATGGGCGTGGTGCACGCGCCGTATCTGCGCGTCCTTGACGCGTACGCGGCCGACGCGTACCCGCTGATCCTGGCGGGCCACACGCACGGCGGCCAGCTGTGCATTCCGTTCTACGGCGCCCTGGTCACCAACTGCGACCTCGACACGGACCGGGTGAAGGGCCTGTCGACGCACACGGCGGAGGGCAGGACGTCGTACCTCCACGTCTCGGCGGGCTGCGGGACGAACCGGTATACGCCGGTACGGTTCGCTTGTCCGCCGGAGGCTACGTTGTTGACGTTGGTGGGGCGGGAGTAGGGCTGAGGCCGGCCGATGGGGCTGGGGTAGGGCTGACGCCGGTTGGTGGGGCGAGGGTCTGCCGCTGGCGGAGCGAGGGTGAGCGGGGCTGGCCCTGAGCAGGGCGGCTCCTGACCAGGTCTGCCCCTCACCAGGTCTGCTCCTCACCGGGTCTGCTCCTGACCAGGTCTGCTCTTGACCGCGGCCGGCTGGGTGGTTAACCCGCACGGCCCGCCCGTATCGCCCCTTTTGTCAGCCCTGCTTAGCGTGAGGGCATGACCGCCCCGATACCCAGGGACATCCCGGACCTCCCCGCGGTCCCCGGTGTACCCGCGCTGCTGCCCTCCCCCGTCCCCGCCACGGCGGTGGTGGCCCCCGTACGCCGCCCGTTGGCCGCCACGTACCGCCTGCTGGTCGCTCTCGCGGCCGCCGCGGCGGTGACGATCGACCTGCTCCTGGGCAGCCCTACGCGCGTCCTGAGCTACTTCACTATCCAGAGTGCCGTCCTGCTGGCGCTGGTCTCCGCGGTGTCGGCCCGGAGGGCCTGGACCGCACGCCGCCCGGTGCCGGCCGCGCTGACCGGTGCGACACTCCTCTACGTCCTGCTCTCGGGCCTGGTGTACCACCTGCTCCTGGCGGACACGACGACGCCGTTCTCGATGACGGACGCGGCCGAACCGGCGGGCTGGGCGAAGATCACGAACCTCGCCCTGCACACGGCCCTGCCGATCGCGGCGACGCTGGACTGGCTGCTGCTGACGGCCCCGGGTCGGCTACGCCTGCGGAGTGCGGCGACGTGGCTCCTGTTCCCGCTGGCCTACCTGGCCTTCTCCTTCATCCGGGGTGAGCTGCTCGTCCCCGGCACGCCGGCCCGCTACCTCTACTCGTTCCTGGACGTCGACCTGCACGGTTACAAGACCGTCCTGGGCAACGCCCTCCTCCTGGGCCTCTCCTTCTACGCCCTCGCCGTCCTCCTCGTGGCCCTCGACCACATCCGCCCGAACCCCCTCCGCCACCGCGCCCACCACCGCGCGAAAACCGGATTTCGTCTCCAGCCACCAGTGGGCTAAAGTAAACGACGTCGCCGCGACAAGCAGGAACAGCAGCGACATCGGGGTGTAGCGCAGCTTGGCAGCGCGCTTCGTTCGGGACGAAGAGGTCGTGGGTTCAAATCCCGCCACCCCGACAGCCAAAACAGCAGGTGAGGCACCTACCGGGTTCGGTGGGTGCCTCACCTGTTTCTGCGTGTGCGGGGCGGGCTGCTCGAAGTCGGGAGAAACTCCGGCGCGGCCGGCGGGGTCGGATCGTTAGGGTCGGCGGCGTGAGCGAAGACGATCTTCTTATGGCGAACCATCGAGTCCACGTCGTACCCGTTGTCCTGGCTCTGGCCAATCCGCCGTGGCAGCGGGACGTATGGCTCGACCCCTCGGTCTTCGAGAACCTCGACCATGTCTTCCACACGCTTTTCGACGACTTCTGCGATGCGGACGAGCCTGAGCGATACCTCGGCATCAGTCTGAGGACGGCGGAGGAGGTTGCTCTCATGCGTAAGTTGGGTGTCGCGCTCAACGCCGCCGGAGAAGAGGCCCCTGGCGGCACGGACGCGGAGTATCTCCGGGCGTCCTCCTGGACGGACGTGGTCGCCGTCGCAGGGCGCGTTGCTCAGGTCATGGTCGCCAACGATCTCGGGGAACTCGTCGCTCTGCACTACCGCGAGACAGCCACTGGTTCCGAGGACGAATCCGGATCGGGCCGCCGTAGCCTTGGGCCCGCAGGGATCTAATTGATGAGCTCGCTAAGGACGTCCATCCAATGATCATCTTCGGCACCAAGGGATACCTCTACCAGCTCGCGATACTCACGCTGGTCTGCAGCGGCTGTGGCAATCCCGCCGCGCACACCCTTCGGAAGCGCGTCACGAAGTTCACGCTGTTCTTTGTGCCGCTGTTCCCGATCTCGACCAAGTACGCGACGCAGTGCACCTTCTGCGGCACAGAGGTGAAGATCGGCAAGGAGCAGGCCGAGCAGCTCCAGGCACAGGGGGCCGGCGCTCCCGCCCCGTACGGGCAGGGGCAGGGGCAGGGGTACGGTCAGCAGCCTCAGCAGCCGTACCAGTCCTGAGCCAGTCCTCACGCCGGTCCCCAGCAAATGTCATCCACGCTGTGCAGGACAGTGCGGCGGCCGGGTATCCCCCCGAGCATCAAGTCGCCGCCAGTCAAGGGACGTTGTTGCACCTGATCGCCACCGTCCGAGGGGCGCGTTCCATTCGACGTGCGAGTCGTCGCTGTCGGGGGCGGGGTCGGGGGCGGTGATGGCACCGGCCCGGACGTCGTTGTCTCCGACGATGACACCGTCGGGCCAGCGAGGGTGCCGGCCTCCGGGGCCGCCCTCGTCATCAGTTGAAACCCGTCACCGGCCGGCCCCCGAGTACGGGTCCGGATGCGTGTGCAGGGCCAAGCCCGTTGTGCCCTCCCTCTCCCTCCCCGGCAGCAGCCGCATGTCGTGGTCGTAGTCGCCGCCCGTGAGGGTGCGGAAGGGGATCGGGGGGTCCGTGAACAGGGTGTTCAGGCGGTGGGCGTATGCCTCGCGTGCGGGGGCGTAGCGGTCGGGGGGCATGCGGTCCGTGTCGTAGACCGCGAAGGGTTCCAGCGGGGTCATGCCGGTGAACCAGAACAGGCCGTGCTGGAGAGGGTGGAGGACGTCCGTGAGGCGGCCGTGGATGCCTCGGTCGGAGAAGGCCGTCTCCCTCGCGCCGAGCGTCACCGAGAGCAGGGCCCGGCGGCCGGCCAGCGCGCCGGCGGTGTCGTCGTACGGCGGCGGGACCTTCGGGCCGTACGCGAAACCGCTCGTGAAGACGCGGTCGATCCAGCCCTTCAGGATCGCCGGGGGCCCGAACCACCACATCGGGAACTGGAAGAGGATCGCGTCCGACCAGCGGATCTTCTCCTGTTCCGCGGCGATGTCCGGGGCCAGGCGGCCGGCCAGTGTGGCCTCCTCCGAGTCGCGCATCACGTGGAGGCGGCGCCGCCCCGGGGCGCCGTGGTCCGGGTAGTCGTCGGTGTCGACCGTCGGGTTCCACTTCATCGCGTACAGGTCGGAGAGCCGGACGTCGTGGCCCGCCGTGCGCAGATGGTCGACCGCGAACTTGGTCAACGCCGCATTCAGGGAGCGAGGTTCGGGGTGGGCGCTGACGACCAGGATCTTCTTCTTCATGCCGTTGATGGGATTCATGGGGTTCATGGCGTTCATGGCGTCACGGTCTCCCGGTGGGCGCGGGCTAGCCAGAACCCTCCTCGACCGGTGGAACACGAATCCTGGTATTGCGAGGACCAGTCATGGGCCGGTCCAGTCCTCGGGCACGCGGATACTGGGACACATGGACGGGATCTACGACAGCCGGCGCGCCCTCGGTGGATTCCTGCGGGCCCGGCGCGGGCGGGTCGCCCCGGAGCGGGCCGGTGTGGCCGGGGGCGGTCGGCGGCGGGTGCGGGGGCTGCGACGGGAGGAGCTGGCCCAGCTCGCCGGGATCAGCGTGGACTACTACGTCCGCCTGGAACAGGGGCGGGCCACCGCGCCGTCCGCCGAGGTGCTCGACGCCCTGTCCCGTGCGCTCGGTCTCGACGCGGCGGAGCGGCGGCATCTCGACACCCTCGCCGCCGGGCGGCCCGACCCCGTGCCACGGCAGCGGATCGGGCCGGGGCTGCGGCGGGCGCTGGACGCGATGGACGGGCTGCCCGTCTTCGTCACCAACCACCGGCTCGACGTCGTCGCCTGGAACCGGCTGGGGGCCGCGCTGATGGGCGGCCTGGACGTGCCCGGGCGGCGCGACCCCAACAACGCCCGGTTCGTGCTTCTGGACCCTGCCGCGCGGGACGTCCATCCCGACTGGGAGGACCGGGCCGCGGAGGCGGTCGGGCAGCTGCGGGTCGCTGCCGGGCGCCATCCCGACGACCCCGAACTGACCGGGCTCATTGCCGAACTCGCCGAGCACAGTGCGGAGTTCCGGCGGATCTGGGACTCCGGTGAGGTCACCATGTGCGCGGCCGGGCGCAAGCGGGTGCGGCATCCTGCCGTCGGGGTGCTGGAGTTGGACTTCGAGACGCTGCATGTGCCGGCCGGGCCCGGGGAGTCCGGGCTGGTGCTGCATGTGTTCAGTGCGGCTGAGGGTAGTCCTGAGGCCGCCGCGCTCCGCGAGTTGCTCGCCTAGTCAGTTGTTCCAGGTCTCGTCGTACGGGTCCGCCGGCGTCGCCACCGGGCGGGCCGACGTCACCTTCAGATACGGGATCGGGCCGTTGTTGACCGGGTCCTTGGTGCGCTCGGGCGTGTAGGTGCCGGTGGCCTCCAGCCAGGCGTCCGGTCTCAGCACCGGCGGGATCTTGCCGGTCAGGGCGATCTTCACCGGCTGGGCGTCCGCGGCACAGCAGTTCAGGGCCATACGGACCAGGTAGGGGTGGCCGGCTCCGTCCAGGGCGACGAAACCGGTGATCTTGATCTCGCGGCCGCGCAGCTCACGGCCGTGGTCGTAGACCGCGCGGCCCGCGTAGTCCGCCACCCCGAGGCGCAGCGGGCCGGTGGCGGGGAGGTCGTCGTAGCCGTATGCCTGCTGGAGTGCCGTACCGGAGCGCATCGCGCTGTAGGAGCCGAGGGCGGGCGGGGCGACGAGGACGAGGGCGAGGAGAGGGAGGACCAGGAGCCAGGAGACGCGGGGTTCGCGGTGGTTGTGGTCCGCGTGGTCGTCTAGGTTCGCGTGGTCGACTTCGTTCGCGTGGTCATCTTGGTTCGCGTGGTCGTCTTGGTTCGCGTGGCTGGCGCTTCGGCGTTCGTACCACAGGGTCGCCAGCGCCGCCGCGATCAGGACCGCGCCGGACAGCAGGAGCAGGGGGCGCAGGCCTGCCTTGACGTAGCGCAGGTACAGGTCGGTGGAGCCCGCGTGCAGCAGGGTCGCGCCGAGCAGGAACATGACCGCCGACTGGGCGTGCCGGTTCACAGCAGCACCGCCCCCGTCAGCACCGCCACCAGGACGGCGAGGGCGAAGGTGGCGGGCGCGAAGCGGAGCGCGAAGCCGCGGCCGAAGGTGCCTGCCTGCATCGCGAAGAGCTTCAGGTCGATCATCGGGCCGACCGTCAGGAACGCCAGCCGGGCCGTGAGGGAGAACTGCGACAGCGACGCCGCCACGAACGCGTCCGCCTCCGAGCAGATCGACAGCAGTACGGCGAGTACGGCGAGGGCGAGGACGGACACCACCGGGTTGCCGGCCGCCGCCCGCAGCCACTCCTGCGGTACGACCGCCTTCAGCGTCGCCGCCGCCATCGCGCCGACGACCAGGAAACCGCCGGCGTACATCACGTCGTGCCGCACCGAACCCCAGAACGCCGCTCCCCTGCCCCGGCCCTCGTACGAGGCACGGGCCGGGGGCCGCAGCCAGTCCGCGCGGCCGAGGCGCAGCCACAGCCAGCCCATCGCGCACGCCACCAGCAGGCCCGCGACCAGGCGGCCCAGCACCATCTCCGGGTTGCGCGGGAAGGCGACGGCCGTCGCCGTCAGCACCACCGGGTTGATCGCCGGGGCGGAGAGCAGGAAGGCGAGGGCCGCGGCCGGGGTGACGCCGCGTCGGACCAGCGCGCCGGCCACCGGCACCGACGCGCACTCGCAGCCCGGCAGCACCGCCCCCGCCACGCCCGCGACCGGCACCGCGAGCGCCGGGTTCTTCGGCAGGGCGCGGGCGAAGAAGGACGCCGGCACGAACACCGCGATCGCCGCCGACAGCAGGACGCCGAGCACGAGGAACGGCAGCGCCTGCACGGTCACCGCCACGAAGACCGTCATCCAGCTCTGCATCACCGGGCTGGCCAGCGCGCCGCGGATGGGGCCCTGGAGGAGGAGGGTCAGGAGCAGGAGCATCGTGAGCAGGAGTGGGGAGTTCAGGTGGCGGGCCTGCTCGTCGGCGTCCTTGCCCCCGCCTTTGGGCGGCCGCCGGTCGGTCTTCGGGGGTGGCGTCGGTTCCGCCGCCGCGGGCGGGGCTTCTTCGGTGATCGCCACGGGTGAGGTACCTCCGGTGGTGCGCGAGGGCGTGGGCGTCGGCGTGGGTTCCACGTGCTTTCCCTCCCCTTCAGTACGGGGGGCGGGAGGCGGGTGTTCAGCGCGGGCCGGTTCCTTCCGGTCACAACCGGTCACTTCTGGAACCACCCGTCTCGTTGAGGCAGTCTTTTCCCTCGTGGCGAGCCTTCCGAATCAGAGTCCGCAGGGTCAGCAAGGTCAGCAGAGTCGGCAGGGGGACACGGCCGCGCACATGGTGGTGTGCGGGGACGACGGGCTCGCCCATCGGCTGGCCGCCGAGTTGCGGGGGGTGTACGGGGAGCAGGTCACCCTTGTCGTACCGGCGTCCGAACGGACGGTACGGCCGCCCGTGGTCGGGCGGGCCCGGGCCGCGTCGGCGGCGTTGCTCGACCGGGTGGTGAACGTCGCCGCCGGGCGGACCGGTGGAAGTGAACCCGTCGGCGGGGAACGGCTGGTGGAGGCGGCGGAGGCCACGGAAGCCGTGCTCGCCGACGCGGGTGTGGAGCGGGCCGCGGCGCTGGCGCTCGTGTATGACGACGACGAGACCAACATCCGTGCGGCGCTGACCGCCCGCCGTCTCAATCCGCGGCTGCGGCTGGTACTGCGGCTCTACAACCGGCGGTTGGGTCAGCACATCGAGGAACTGCTCGATCAGGCCGCCGCGTTGGCCTCTGGCGATGGCGATGGCGGGGGTGGGGGTGGGGGTGGTGGTGACGGTGGATTCGATGCCTCTACGACCGTGCTGTCCGACGCCGATACCGCCGCGCCGGCGCTCGTGGCCTCCGCGGTCGCCGGGACGAGCAAGGTCGTACAGACGGACGGGTTGTTGCTGCGGGCGGTGGAGCGGCCCCCGGGGGATGTCCGTGGGGCGGGGCTCGCCACGCTGGCCTTGCTGTCCGGGACCGGCAACGGGGCCGGCAATGGGGTCGCCAATGGGGTCGGCAACGGCGTCGCCGGGGAGCAGGGGCCCGAGTTGCTGCCGGATTCCGAGGCCGTGCGGGCGTCGGGTGGGCGCGGGACCGTCGTACTGGAGCAGGTGTCGTACGCGGGACCGCCGCTGCCCGCCGGGCGGGGCGGGGGGATCGTGCCGCCGTTCGCCTCGTTGTTCTCGCGGCGGTTGCGGTGGTCGTTGGCCGGGCTCGTGGGGTGTGTGGCCGCGCTCGCCATCGCGCTGTCGGTGGTGACCGGTGAACATCCGCTGTTCGCCACGTACGAGACGCTGCTCGATCTCTTCGCCATCAACGATCCCGCGCTGGGGGCGCCGATCGGGCGGCAGATCCTGCAACTCCTGGCCGGGCTCGTGGGGTTGTTGCTGCTGCCGGTGCTGCTGGCCGCGGTGCTGGAGGCGCTGGGGACCTTCCGGTCCGCGTCGGCGCTGCGGAAACCTCCTCGGGGGCTGGGTGGGCATGTCGTGCTCCTCGGGCTCGGGAAGATCGGTACGCGGGTGCTCACGCGGTTGCGGGAGCTGGACATTCCTGTGGTGTGTGTCGAGGCGGGGGCCGAGGCGCGGGGGCTTGCGACGGCTCGGCGGTTGCGGGTGCCGGTGGTGCTCGGGGACGTGACGCAGGAAGGGGTGTTGGAGGCGGCGAAGATCCATCGGTCGCATGCGCTGTTGGCTGTGACCAGTTCGGATACGACGAATCTCGAGGCCGCGTTGTATGCGCGGTCGGTGCGGCCGGATCTGCGGGTGGTGTTGCGGCTGTACGACGACGACTTCGCGACGGCGGTGTACCGGACGCTGCGGGCTGCGCATCCTCGGGCGTCGACTCGGAGTCGGAGCGTTTCTCATCTGGCCGCGCCTGCGTTCGCCGGGGCGATGATGGGGCGGCAGATCCTCGGGGCGATTCCTGTGGAGCGGCGGGTGTTGCTGTTCGCGGCTCTGGAGGTGGGTGGGCATCCACAGTTGGAGGGGCGGACTGTGGGGGAGGCGTTTCGGGCGGGGGCGTGGCGGGTGCTGGCGTTGGACACGGCCGCGGGTGGGGAGGGGGCGGAGCCGGCGGTCGAAGGGGCTTACGAGGAAGGGACCGTGCCTTCGGGGTTGGTGTGGGATCTGCCGGACAACTATGTGCTGAAGGGGTCGGATCGGGTGGTGTTGGCGGCTACGCGGCGGGGGTTGGCGGAGTTGCTGGGGCGGCGGGCGCGGGACGGTGCGTTGAGCTGAGGCGGCTGGGCGGGCACCCGGTGTCGGAGCTGGGGCGGCTAGGCGGGCGCCCGGTGTCGAGCTGAGGCCGCTTGCCGGGCACCCGGCGTGGGGGCTGGGCGGGGGTGGGTTTCCGCTCGCCCGCGCTGGCGGGGTGCCGCTGCGCCCACCCGTGCCGCCCCAGCGGCACGACTGCCCGCAGCTACGGCAGGGATGGGGGTGCACGACTGCGCGCAGCGGCGGCAGGGATGTGGGTGCACGACCGCCCGCAGCTACTGCAGGGATGGGGCGTTGCCGCTTGGGTGGGCGCCGACCCAGGCAGCACGGCTGCCCGCAGCGGCGGGCGCTGCTCGGGTGGGGCGCCGGCCCCACGGCGCGGCCGTTGGGTGGGGCGGCGCCCCCGTCTGTGGCTACGCAGGCGTCGGGGCGGGCCCCAAGTGCCTTTCCGCGAAGTCCAGTTCCAGTCTTACCTGCTTGATCCTCTCGTCCACGACCAGCGAACCGTGGCCCGCGTCGTAGCGGTAGACCTCGTGGGTCGCTCCCCTTGTCTCCAGGCGCTTCACGTAGTTGTCGATCTGGCGGATCGGGCAGCGGGGGTCGTTGACGCCGGCCGAGATGTAGACCGGGGCCTTGACCTGGTCGACGTAGGTGAGGGGGGACGAGGCCTCGAAGCGGTCCGGGACTTCCTCCGGGGTGCCGCCCAGCAGCGTGCGGTCCATGGCCTTCAGGGCTTCCATCTCGTCGTGGTACGCCGTGACGTAGTCGGCGACCGGGACCGCCGCGATGCCGAGGGTCCACGCGTCGGGCTGGGTGCCGAGGCCGAGGAGGGTGAGGTAGCCGCCCCAGGAGCCGCCGGTGAGGATCAGGCGGGTGGGGTCGGCGAGGCCGGACGTCACCGCCCATTCCCGGACCGCCGCGATGTCCTCCAGCTCGATCAGGCCGACGCGGTGCTTGAGGGCGTCCGTCCAGGCTCGGCCGTAGCCCGTGGAGCCGCGGTAGTTGACGCGGACCACGGCGTACCCGTGGTCCACCCAGGCCGCCGGGCCCGCCGCGAACGCGTCGCTGTCGTGCCAGGTCGGGCCGCCGTGGATGTCGAAGACCGTGGGGAGCGGACCGGTCGCGCCCGCCGGCTTCTGGACCAGGGCGTGGATGCGGCCGCCGGGGCCCTCCACCCACACGTCCTCCACCGGGACCGAACCCGGCGACTTCATGCCGGGCGGGTCGAGGACGACCGCGCCGGTCGTGGAGCGGACCGTCGAGGGCTGCGCCGCCGACGACCAGAGGTACTCCACGCTGCCGTCGGGGCGGGCCGTCGCCCCGGAGACCGAGCCCGCCGGGGTGGGGATCTTCACCAGGTCGCGGGTCGTCAGGTCGTAGCGGAACAGCTCGCTGCGGGCCTCGAAGCTGTGGGCGATGAGCAGCCCCGTGCCGTCCGGGTACCACTCCGCGCCGACGTCGCCCGGCAGGTCGAGCGCCAGGTCCGTCTCCTCCCCCGACGCCACGTCCCACACCAGCGGCTCCCAACGCCCCCGGCGCTGGTGCCCGATGAGCAGGCGGCTGTCCCCGTCGACCGGCGCGAAGCCCAGCACCTCCAGGCCCAGCTCCTCGGTGCCGCCCTTGGTGTCGTCCAGCTCGGCGACCGGTGTGCCGTCGAGGCGGACCACGCGCAGCGCCGAGTGCATCGCGTCGCCGTGCTCGGTGTGCTCCAGGGCGATCAGCGAGCCGTCGTGGGAGAGGTCGCCGACGCCCGCGGACTCGCGGTGGCGGTAGATCTCCACCGGGGTCTCGCCGGTGCGGGTGACATAGATCGTCGTACCGTCCTCGTCGGTCGAGCGGCCCACCACCGCCGTGCGGCCGTCACGGCCGAGAGCCAGGCCCGCCGGGTAGGAGGCGTCGAGACCGGGGGCGGCCGGTTCGTCCGGGCCGCCCTCGAAGGGCTGGCGGCGCCAGACGCCGAACTCGTCGCCGTCCTTGTCGTCGAACCACCAGATCCATGCGCCGTCCGGGGTCAGCACACCGTCCGTCGTGCCGTTCGGCCGGTCGGTGACCTGGCGCTGGGCCCCGGTGGCGCGGTCCCAGGCGTACAGCTCGTACGTCCCCGTCGCGTTCGACACGAACAGGGAGCGGTCCGGGGCGTCCTCCGCCCAGTCCGGCAGGGAGACCCGGGGCGCCCGGAAGCGCTTCTCCCACTCCGGCATCGCTTCCTGCCGTGCGCTCGGTGCGCTCTGTTCGGTCTGCTCGGGCGCGGCGGACCCGTTGCTCTCAGTCATGGGCCCATACTGCCCGCCCGCACAGGCAAATCACGGGCGGGGTGCACAGCCTGTGGACAACTCATTGCCTGTGGACAACCTGGCCGGCAGGGACCGGTTGTCAGTGGTCGGGTGCAGACTCGTCCGCATGACCGATCTGCGCAAGACAGTCGAGACGTTCTGGGCATCCGCGGAGGCCCGGGACTGGGAGACGTTCGCGGGGACGCTCGCCGCGGACGTGGTGTACGAGCTGCCGCAGACGCGGGAGCGGATCAGTGGTCGGGAGCGGTACGTGCGGTTCAACCGGGAGTATCCGGCCGACTGGCACGTACGCATCGAGCGGATCGTCGCCGAGCCCGAGCAGGTGGTGACCTGGGGCCACTTCACGGTGGGGCTGGAGGAGATGTACGCCATCTCGTTCTTCACGGGTGACGGGGACGGGCGGATATCCGGGATCACGGACTTCTGGCCGGAGCCGTACGAACCGCCGGCCGGGCGGGACCACCTCACCGAGCGGTACTGATGGCGTCGACCCCGCGGGCCGGAGCTTCCGGGCTGCCCCGTACCGTTGAGGTGTGTACCGGTTTCTGCTGACGCCCCGTTGGTGGGGGATCAACGTCTTCGTGCTGATCGCCATCCCGTTCTGCGTGTTCATGGGGTCCTGGCAGCTGAGCCGCTTCGAGGAGCGGATGCAGGACCACGACCGGGCGACCACGCAGGCCGCGGCCAATGAGCGGGAGGCCGCCGCGCCGCTGGCCGAGCTGCTGCCGGTGGACCAGGAGACATCCGGGCGGCAGGCCACGGTGAGCGGGCGGTACGGCAAGCAGTTGCTGGTGCCGGGGCGGGAGCTGGACGGCAGGCGCGGGTTCTACGTGCTGACGCTGCTGCGCACCGACGGGGGCAAGGCGCTGCCGGTGGTGCGGGGCTGGCTGCCGGGCGAGGCCGACCCGGCGAAGGCGCCGGCCGCGCCGAAGGGCGAGGTCACCGTCACGGGCGCCTTGCAGGCGTCCGAGCAGCCCGGTGAGAACGGGGTCAGTGCGGGGGGCGGGCTGCCCGCGGGGCAGACCTCGGCGATCAGTGCGGCCTCGCTGGTGAACCTGGTGTCGTACGACGTGTACGACGCCTGGATCACGCTGGACAAGGCCGACCCCGGGATGACGACGGTGCCCGCGAGCGCGCCGGCCGACAGCGGGCTGAACCTGCGGGCGTTCCAGAACCTCGGCTACACCGCCGAGTGGTTCGTGTTCGCCGGGTTCGTGGTCTTCATGTGGTTCCGGTTGGTACGCGGCGAGGTGGAGTTCGCCCGGGACGCGAAGCTGGGGCTGGTGCCCGAGGAGAGCGGGCAGCGGGCGGCTGTCTGACACCGGGAGGCGACGAACGCCCCCGTCCCGTCGGCGTCCCGACGAACGTCCCCCGTCCCGTCGGCGTCCGTCCTACGACGCCGCCAGCACGCCCGTCCAGTACACCGTCCCCGCGCACGCGTTGTTCACCGTCGTCGTGGCGGCCGCCACTCCGCCCTCGGCGGAGTTGGTGATGGTGACGCTGCCGTCCGCCGTGCCGCCGTCCTCCCTGACGAGCTGGGTGGTGGTGCCGGTGTCGCCGCCGGTGGAGGTGCCCTCCGTGGTGGTGCCGGGGGTCTCGCTCGGGGACGGGTCCGGCGTCGGGTCCGGGGTCGGGTCCGGGTCGCCGCCCTGGATGGGGCAGGTCTCCTTGGGGACCCAGGCGAACTTCACGTCGTAGGAGGCGCCGGGCTGGAGGACCAGGGAGGCGAGCTCCGTGGACGGGTCCGGCAGGGAGGGCGCGGCGTCACCGGCGGTGTGGCGGGCCTGGCCGACCTTGGAGTAGTCCGCCGCTCCCGCCACCGCGAGGGTGATCGAGCCGGGGCCCGCGATCGTGCAGGCGGCCGTGGCGGTGTTGGTGTAGCGGAAGGTGCCGTAGACCACGCCGGAGGCGTCCGGGGCGGCGGAGTTGGCCGTCGCCGAGCCGAGGTCCGTGGCCGTACAGGCGGGGACGCCGACGGTGCTGGCCGCGGACGGGTCGCCGGCACCGGCACTGCCGCCGCCGGTGGAGGAGCCCTTGCTGTCCTTGTCGCCCTTGTCCTTGCCCTCGACCTTGCCGGAGCTGCCCCCGGAGGTGGACTCGCCGCCGTCAGGGTTCTTGCCCTGGGTCGCGCCGCCCTGGGCCTGTGAGGAGAGGCCGGCGTTCTGCGGGTCGGCGTCGGAGCCGGTGGCGCCGGAGACGTGCAGCAGGGCCGGGACGGCGGTGCCGATGAAGAGCGCCGCGGCGGCCATGCCCACCAGGGCCTGCCGCTTGCGGGCCCGGCGGGCGGGCACCGCCTGCCGCAGGTGGTCCAGCGTGCCGTCGCGTGGTTCGATCTCCTGGACCGCCTGGTGGAGCATGCGGCGCAGTGCCAGCTCGTCCGAGTCGAACCCTTCGTGGGGGCTCTGGTCGTCGAGGCCGTGGTTCACAGTTCCGTTCCCAGCGTGTGATTGCTTCGGGGTGTCCTGCCCGTCCCCGCCCGGCTCGTGCCAGTCGAAGGGACGGTGCAGGTGGCGCCGCCCGTCCCGGCCTTCGTGGTCCCCGCTCATGCCGTCGCCTCCATGGCGACGCGCAGCGCGGCGATGCCACGGGAGCCGTACGCCTTCACCGAGCCCAGGGATATCCCGAGCGTCTCGGCGACCTGCGCCTCGGTCATGTCCGCGAAGTAGCGCAGGACGAGGACCTCGCGCTGGCGGCGCTGGAGTCCCTTCATCGCCTTGATGAGGGAGTCGCGCTCCAGCTGGTCGTAGGCCCCCTCCTCGGCGCTCGCCATGTCCGGCATCGGCTTGGACAGCAGCTTCAGTCCGAGGATGCGGCGGCGCAGGGCCGAGCGGGAGAGGTTGACGACCGTCTGGCGCAGGTACGCGAGCGTCTTGTCGCGGTCACGGACGCGTTTGCGCGCGGAGTGGACGCGGATGAAGGCCTCCTGGACGACGTCCTCGCAGGAGGCGGTGTCGTCGAGGAGGAGGGCGGCGAGACGCAGCAGGGAGCTGTAGTGCGCCCGGTACGTCTCGGTGAGGTGGTCGACGGTCGTGCCGGCCGCCGTGGCGTCCTCGGCGCCGTCGCGCTGGTTCGGGATGCGGGCGGGCCGCGCTGCGGGCATGGGCGCGATCACCGGCATGCCGCCGGGCGCGCCGGGCATGCGGGGTCGTAGGGCTGCGGGGCGGGGCCGAAGGGCCGTACCGCCACGTGCCGCGCTGAAGTCGAGTACCTCTGCCACGCCAGTTGGACACGCCTACCCCCATGAGGGTTGTACGTGCCGGACGTCACTTTTGCGTCGTCTCTCGCGACCGGCCGTCTGGTGTCAGGCAGCACAACTGACCGTGCGTCGAACGCCCTCATGCCTACCCGCTCTTCCCCTATGTCCCGAATGATCGAGGTGTCCCCACACCTCGTACCGCATCCCCGCAAGCCCTCAAGGGCGTTCGCAAAGACGCTCCCCGCCCTTCGCGCGGTTGCGGAGAGCGGGGAGGAAAATCTTCGGACGACAACGACGTCCGCAGCAAGTGGTCCGGACCATCGACCGGCTCACACTTGGTTCACAGATCTTACAAACCGGCCGCGCTCAGCCGCCCTTGAATTCGAGTCAGCCGCTCTTGAGTTCGGCCGCGACCAGCTCGGCGATCTGCGCGGTGTTCAGCGCCGCGCCCTTGCGCAGGTTGTCACCGCACACGAAGAGTTCGAGGGCGGTCGGGTCGTCGAGCGCCCGGCGCACCCGTCCCACCCAGGTGGGATCGGTGCCGACGACGTCGGCGGGCGTCGGGAACTCCCCGGCCGCCGGGTTGTCGAACAGCACGACGCCCGGCGCGGTGGCGATGATCTCCCGCGCCTTGGCGACGGTGACCTCGCCCTCGAAGCGGGCGTGGACGGTCAGCGAGTGCGTGGTGACCACCGGGACCCGCACACAGGTGACGGCGACGGGCAGTTCGGGCAGGCCGAGGATCTTGCGGGACTCGTCCCGCACCTTCATCTCCTCCGACGACCAGCCGTCCTCGCGCAGCGATCCGGCCCACGGCACGACGTTCAGCGCGACGGGCTCCGGGAACGGCCCGGTGTTGTCGCCCACGGCCCGGCGTACGTCCCCGGGGTGCGTCCCCAGTTCCGTACCGGCGACCAGGGCGAGCTGCTGCCGCAGCGTCTCCACGCCGGCGCGACCCGCCCCGCTCACCGCCTGGTACGACGACACCACCAGCTCGCGCAGCCCGAACTCGGCGTGCAGCGCGCCCAGGGCGACGATCATCGACAGGGTCGTGCAGTTCGGGTTGGCGATGATGCCGCGCGGCCGCACCCGGGCGGCGTGCGGATTGACCTCGGGGACCACGAGGGGCACTTCCGGGTCCATCCGGAAGGCGCCCGAGTTGTCCACGACGATCGCCCCGCGCGCCGCGGCGATCGGCGCCCACTGCGCGGAGACCTCGTCGGGTACGTCGAACATGGCGACGTCGACCCCGTCGAAGGCCTCCTCGGTGAGGGCCACGACCTCGACCTCCGTGCCGCGCACGGCCAGCTTGCGGCCGGCCGAGCGCGGCGAGGCGATCAGACGGATCTCGCCCCAGATGTCCGCGTGCTGGGACAGGATCTGGAGCATGACCGTGCCGACGGCCCCGGTCGCTCCCACGACCGCGAGCGTCGGTGGGCTGGTCATCGCCCGGTGCCTCCGTAGACGACGGCCTCGTCGCTGTCGGAGTCGAGCCCGAAGGCGGTGTGGACGGCGCGGACGGCCTCGTTGACGTCGTCGGCGCGGGTGACGACCGAGATGCGGATCTCGGAGGTCGAGATCAGCTCGATGTTCACGCCCGCCTCGGACAGCGCCTCGAAGAAGGTCGCGGTCACGCCCGGGTTGGTCTTCATGCCGGCGCCGACGAGGGAGATCTTGCCGATCTGGTCGTCGTAGCGCAGCGACTCGAAGCCGATGCCCTCCTTGTGCTTCTCCAGGGCGTCGATGGCCTTGCGGCCCTCGGCCTTGGGGAGGGTGAAGGAGATGTCCGTCAGACCGGTGGAGGCGGCGGACACGTTCTGCACGATCATGTCGATGTTGATCTCGGCGTCGGAGATCGCCCGGAAGATCGTGGCGGCCTCGCCCGGCTTGTCCGGCACGCCGACGACCGTCACCTTGGCCTCGGAGGTGTCGTGCGCGACACCGGAGATGATGGCCTGCTCCACCGGCTTGTCTCCCTGCTTGATGGGCTCACTGCTGACCCACGTGCCCTGCAGCCCGCTGAAGCTGGACCGGACGTGGATCGGGATGTTGTAGCGGCGGGCGTACTCCACACAGCGGTGGAGCAGCACCTTGGAACCGGAGGCCGCGAGCTCCAGCATGTCCTCGAAGGAGATCCAGTCGATCTTCTTCGCCTTCTTCACCACGCGCGGGTCGGCGGTGAACACGCCGTCCACGTCGGTGTAGATCTCGCACACCTCGGCGTCGAGGGCGGCGGCCAGCGCCACGGCCGTGGTGTCGGAACCACCGCGGCCGAGCGTGGTGATGTCCTTCTTGTCCTGGCTGACGCCCTGGAAGCCCGCGACGATGGCGATGTTGCCCTTGTCGAGGGACTCCCGGATGCGGCCCGGCGTGACGTCGATGATCCGCGCTTTGTTGTGGACCGAGTCGGTGATGACACCCGCCTGGCTGCCGGTGAACGACTGGGCCTCGTGGCCCAGGTTTTTGATCGCCATGGCCAGCAGGGCCATGGAGATACGCTCTCCGGCGGTCAGCAGCATGTCGAACTCACGCCCGGCAGGCATCGGGGATACCTGCTCGGCGAGATCGATCAGCTCGTCCGTCGTGTCGCCCATCGCGGAAACGACGACGACCACCTGGTGGCCGTTCTTCTTCGCTTCCACGATCCGCTTGGCGACGCGCTTGATGCCCTCGGCATCGGCTACGGAGGAGCCTCCGTACTTCTGCACGACAAGGCCCACGTGCGCTCCTCGCTCAGTCAGTCACTATCCGCACATACGCATATGTACTGCGGTCGGCTCAGTCTAACGAGCGTCCGAAATCGACCTTCGTGAAACCACATGGTGAGACCTGGACGCCCAGCACGACCCTGCCCACCCGGACGATGAACACTCGGCAAAGTGGGCCAGGTCACCCGCCACCGGCCGTCTTTAAACTTCAAGCACTAGGGTTCGCCTGTGCGCGTACTGCTGGTGGAAGACGATGAGCCGGTCGCCGAGTCGCTCCGGCGCGGACTGCTGCGCTACGGCTTCGAGGTGGCCTGGGTCACCACGGGCGAGGCGGCCCTCGGTCACGAGGAGCCCTACGACGTCGTACTCCTCGATCTCGGTCTGCCCGACACCGACGGTCTCGACGTGTGCAAGGCGCTGCGCGAGCGCGGGAACGTGCCGATCATCGTGATCAGCGCGCGCAGCGACGAGACGGACCGGGTGGTCGGCCTGGAGCTCGGCGCGGACGACTACGTCTCCAAGCCGTTCGGGGTGCGGGAGGTCATCGCGCGGATAAGGGCGGTGATGCGCCGCGCCCAGCCGCGCACCGAGGCGGCGGCCGGTCCCGACCGCTACGGCAGCCGCCTCACCATCGACCGCAAGGCGGCCCGGGTCCGGCTGGACGGCGCGGAGGTGGCCCTCGCCCCGAAGGAGTACGACCTCCTGTCCTTCCTCACCGAGGAGCCGGGCGCGCTGATGTCGCGCGAGCAGATCATGGAAGCGGTCTGGGACGCGAACTGGTTCGGCCCGACGAAGACCCTCGACGTCCATGTGGCGGCGCTGCGGCGGAAGCTGGCGGGCGCGATCACCATCGAAGCCGTCCGGGGCGTGGGCTTCCGGCTGGAGATCGCTCGGGACTCCTCGGCCTCATGAACCGGCAACTGATCCGCAGTTACATCCTGCTCGTCGCGGTGGCGATCCTGCTGTTCACGGTGCCGGTGGCGTTCACGCTGACCGACCAGTTGCGGGACGACACAGAGCAGTCCGTCCTGCGCGAGGCGCACACCATGGCGGTGCTGCTGGGCAACGGCACCAGCTCGTCGTGCCAGGCCCTGCACGAGGTGGCCCGGGCATACGGCGACGTCCAGGCGACCCCGACGGCCGCCTGCGACCCGAAGCTGCGGGCACCGGTCGCGGACGCGGCCCTGACCCGGGCCGTGCGGGACGGTGAGCCGACCACCGACTGGGGTTCCGACTTCGTCTGGGGCAGTCATCTGACGGTCACCGTCCCCGTCGAGGGCGAGGACGCCGCCGTACGGATCGTGTTCTCGACCTCGGACATGACCAGGCGGCTCTGGAGCATCTGGGGCTTCCGGGCCGGCCTGGCCGTGTTGGTCATCGCGGCCGCCGCCGCGATCGGCGCGTACGCCGCCCGCCGTATCACCGCCCCCCTGCGTGAACTCAACGCCATGGCCAGCAAGTTCAGCGACGGCGACCTGACCGCGCGCTCGCCGGTGACGGGCCCGCCGGAGACCCAGACGCTGGCCCGCACCCTCAACCAGGGCGCGGAACGCCTGGACACCCTGGTGGCCTCGCAGCGCATCTTCGTGGCCGACGCCTCCCATCAACTCCGCACGCCCCTCACGGCGTTGCGGCTCTCGCTGGACAACATCGCGGACGGCGTGGACGACGAGTTCGTACGGGAGGACGTGGAGCAGGCGACGGCGGAGGTGGTCCGGATGAGCCGCCTGGTGACCGGACTGCTGGTGCTGGCGCGGGCGGAGGCGAAGGTGTCGGCCGCGGAGCCGTTGCCGCTGCGGGACATCGTGGCCGAACGCCTGGATGTGTGGAGGCCGGCCGCCGACGAGCGCGGAGTCACCATCGCGCTGGAGGGGAGTACCGCCGACGGCCGGCTGCTTGTGCTGGCCGGCCCCGGTCATCTGGACCAGGTGCTGGACAACGTGCTCTCCAACGCGCTGGAGGTGTCGCCGGACGGGGCCGCGATCACGGTCTCTTACGAGGCACGGGGAGACGAGATCCTGCTGTCCGTGCGGGACCAGGGGCCGGGCATGTCCGACGCGGACAAGTCCCGCGCCTTCGACCGCTTCTGGCGCGGCCAGGGTCTGACCGGGCGCTCCGGGTCGGGGCTCGGCCTCGCCGTCGTCAAACAGCTGGTGACGGACGACGGCGGGACGGTGACCCTGGCGGATGCGCCCGGGGGCGGGCTGGCGGTCCGGATCAGCCTTCGGGCGGCCCCGAAGAGCGGTGGCTAGCCTTTCGGGCGATCACCCTTCGGGCCATCAGCCTTCGGGCATCGCCGAAGAGTGGTGGTTGACGATCTTCCACTTGCCGCCGCGCTTCTCGTACTCGTACGTGTAGCGGGCCTCGACGACGCGCTTGGCGCCGGTGCCGGGGTCGGTGAGCGTGAACTCGTACACGCCGGCGTCGAGGGCGGAGTTGGAGTCGAGGACGTTGATGTGCGTCTCGATCTTCTTGCCGACCGGCTTGTTCTTGAGGAAGTGCTCGAAGTAGTCGACGATCCCGGCGTGGTCGGTGCGGACCTTGTTGGAGACGGTCGGCAGCAGCACCGCGTCCTTGGCGTACCGGTCGGCGACGGTCTCGGCGTCGCCGGTGCGCAGCGCGGCGTTCCAGCCGTCGAAGAGGGCGGCGATCTCGGCCTTGGCGGGCTTCTTGCCGTGCTTCTGCTTCTCCGGCCCGGCGACACCGACCCCGGCGGCGAAGGTGCCGACGACGACGAGAGCACCGGCGGTGACGATGGCGACACGCTTGGTTATCGGGCGGGGGGTCATCTCATCTCCAGTGCGGGCGAGGGGGGTTGGCTTCCGTTCTGGAAGTGCCTCCAGGTTCGCCCAGCACCGGTTAGGGTCCGTGCAGCCGTCGTACAGGGGAGGTCCAGGGATGGCCCAACTCACGCAGGATGACTGATTGATTACCTGCGCCATGCTGGCCGGGATCGTCTTGCTCGGCTCCTCCGTCCAGTGGCTCACCGGCATGGGCTTCGCCCTGGTCGCCGTGCCCGCCCTGATCCTGCTGCTCGGCCCGGCGCAGGGGGTGGTGCTCGCCAACTGCGCCTCGGGGGTCATCTGTGTCGTGGGGCTGGTGGGCGGGTGGCAGCGCGTGCGCCTGGCCGCGATGGTGCCGTTGTGCGTGGCGGCGGCCTGCACGGTGCCCGCGGGCGCCTGGGTGACCCGCCAACTCCCGGAACCCGTGCTGCTGTTGGTCATGGGCGGGCTGGTGACCGTGGCCGTCCTGCTGGTCATGCGGGGCGCCCGCCTCCCGGCCCTGCGCGGCACGAAGGGGGCCGTGGTCGCCGGGGCGGCGGGCGGGTTCATGAACTCCGCGGCGGGCGTCGGCGGACCGCCGATATCCCTGTACGCCCTCAACGCGGGTTGGACGGTACGGGAGTTCGTGCCGAACGCGATGTTCTACGGCGTGGTCGTCAACGCCTTCTCGGTGGCGGCGAACGGGGTGCCGGAACTGAGCGCGCCGAGGTGGGTCGCGGTGGTCGCGGCCATGGGGGCGGGCGGCGCCGTCGGTAGGACGCTCGCCTCCCGCATCCCCGAGCGGCGGGCCCGGCTGCTGGTGCTGATGCTGGCGCTGACTGGTGGGGTCACGGCGCTGGCGAAGGGCCTGTGGGGGCTGTGATCAGTCCGCAGACCCCCTTGAGCCGTTGAGCCCTTGAGCCGTTTAGCCGTTGAGCCCTTGAGGGCCCGGGGCCACCAGGTCACTGCCCCTGGCGCATCCCCAGCGGCTCGCCGATCTCCTCCGCCATGACCTGCCCCGCCTCGAACTCCAGAGTCTCGTCGCCCATGCTCTGGTCCGTGTCCAGGCCGTCCAGTTCCTCCAGGGGCTGGTTCAGGCGGACGTGGGCCAGGACCGAGTGGAGGGCGCGGAGGGTCGCGGATGCCGTCGTGCCCCAGTTGGAGAAGTAGGAGAACTGCCACCACCACAGGGCCTCCGTGGTACGGCCCGCGCGGTAGTGGGCCATGCCGTGGCGGAGGTCGGTGATGACGTCCGTGAGGTCGTCGGAAATGCGGGCCGGGACCGGGGACTTGCGCGGCTCGTAGGGGTCGAAGACCTCCGAGTAGACGTCGATCGGCTCCAGGAGACGGGCGAGGTTCTCGCGGAGTTCGTCCACGTCCGGCTCCGGGCCCAGGTCGGGCTCGTAGCGCTCGTCCGGCACGATGTCCTCGTGCGCGCCCAGGCGGCCGCCGGCCAGCAGCAGCTGGGAGACCTCCAGGAGGAGGAAGGGGACGGCCGAGTCGGGCTCGTCGCCCTTCGCCACCTCGGTCACGGCCACCAGGAAACTCTCCACCTGGTCGGCGATCTGGACCGCGAAGTCGTCGGGTTCGGGCGCAGTGGCGTGCAGTGTGGCGTCAGACATCTAGGAGTCGTCTCCCCTCGAAGGCGCGGCCGAGAGTCACCTCGTCCGCGTATTCCAGGTCGCCACCCACCGGGAGGCCGCTGGCCAGGCGGGTGACCTTGAGGCCCATGGGCTTGATCATGCGGGCGAGGTAGGTGGCGGTCGCCTCGCCCTCCAGGTTGGGGTCCGTGGCCAGGATCAGTTCCGTGACCGTCCCGTCGGCCAACCGCGCGAGAAGTTCTCGTATACGCAGGTCGTCGGGCCCCACGCCTTCGATGGGGCTGATCGCGCCGCCCAGGACGTGGTACTTGCCCCGGAACTCCCGGGTGCGCTCGATCGCCACCACGTCCTTCGGCTCCTCCACCACGCAGATGACGGAGGGGTCGCGGCGGGGGTCACGGCAGATGTTGCACAGCTCCTCCTGCGCCACGTTGCCGCAGGTCGCGCAGAAGCGGACCTTCGCCTTGACCTCCATCAACGCCTGCGCGAGACGCCGTACGTCCGTCGGTTCCGCCTGCAGGATGTGGAAGGCGATCCGCTGGGCGCTCTTGGGACCGACGCCGGGCAGCCGCCCCAGTTCGTCGATGAGGTCCTGCACCACGCCTTCGTACAACGGACTGCCGTCCTTCCTGGGGTTCCTTACACGTACGTACGGTAGTTGGCGGACCGCCCTCTGAGGAAGGCGGGCTCGGTCCTAGCCCTGTCCTAGAACGGCAGACCCGGGATGCCGCCGCCCAGGCCCTGGGCCAGCGGGCCGAGCTTCTGCTGCTGGAGCGTCTGCGCGTTCTCGTTGGCCGCCTGTACGGCCGCCACGATCAGGTCGGCGAGGGTCTCGGTGTCCTCCGGGTCCACCGCCTTCGGGTCGATCTTCAGCGCGCGCAGCTCACCGGAGCCGGTGACCGTCGCCTTGACCAGGCCGCCGCCGGCCTGGCCGTCGACCTCGGTCCTCGACAGTTCCTCCTGCGCGTTCGCCAGGTCCTGCTGCATCTTCTGGGCCTGCTGGAGCAGCTGCTGCATGTTGGGCTGGCCACCACCGGGGATCACGATCAGCTCCCGCTCTCTGGTCTGTGTCTTGGCGTCGTCTTGGCGTCGTCTTGCCGTCTGTCTTGAGCCTACGTGCTCCACGCAGGCATCGCCCCAGCACTCTTTCGAGTGAGATGACGCCGTGTCCTATACCTGATCAAGGCCCACTTCCGGGCGGAAAAGGAGTGAAAGCCGTCCCTTCGCCACCCATTGGGAGGTAGGAAAGGTCCGGCACGTCGGCATCATGCGTCACACGTGCATTACGCAGCGTGATCAGTCGTGATCGGTCGTGGTCGGTCGTGGTCGGTCGTGGAGGGAGTGCCGGGTGGGTCAGCCGGAGATGCAGCCCGAGGGTCCGCCTCAGGACGAGCGGGGCGGGGAGGCGGCCGGGCCGCGGCCGGGCGACCTGACGGGGCGGACGTTCCCCCTCGGGGACTGGGGCGAGCCCGCGCCCCGGCTCGACGAGCTGTACCGGTGGGTGGAGCGCGGGGCGCTCGACACCGCAGCCTGGTATCTCGCGGACCGGGTGTGGAAGCGGCGGGGCGCGCGGGCCCTGCGGGGCGGGGCGGCGGCCGGTGCGCTCGTCGGGGCCTCGCTGCCGCTGCTCGACCTCACCGGGGTGGTCGGCGGCGTCGCCGCCTGGGGGTATCTCGCGCTGCTGCTCGCCGTCGCGTGCGTCGCGGTCGATCGGTTCTTCGGGGTCACGTCCGGGTGGATAAGGGACGTGGCCACCGCGCAGGCCGTGCAGCGCCGGCTCCAGGTGCTCCAGTTCGACTGGGCCTCGGAGAGTGTGCGGGAGGTGCTGGGACCGGCCGAGGGAACCGCCGGGGAGGCCGCCGAGCGGTGCCTCGGGGTGCTGCGCCGGTTCTCCGAGGACATCACCGAGCTGGTGCGGGTGGAGACGACGGACTGGATGGTGGAGTTCCGGACCGGGTCCGCGCCGCTCGGGATCCAGACGGCGGTGGCGGGAGCGCCGCGGGCCGACGCGAACGTGGTGCAGGGGAGGTTTCCGTTGCCTCCGGGGGCGGGGGGTACGCGGCCGAACATGCCTCGGCAGCGGCCACCGGAGCCGAGGTGAGGTGAGGCGCCGGGGGCGCCCCAGGGGTGCCCCCAGGGCGTCGCACGGTAACAACAGCGCGGGATCTAGCTCTGCGGTTCAGGGAAGGCAACCGGGCTTCTGAGCCCCTTCGTGTTCACGGCCCGTACCCCGAAGAAGACGTTGTCCTTCGACAGGTCGATCTCGTACGACGTCACGTCACCGGCCGGGATGACATGCGTCCACTCGGCAGCCGTCGTCTCCCGCCACACGATCTCGTAGCCGGCGAGGTCCGGTTCCGTGCCCCGCGTCCACACGAGCCGGGTGGAGTTGGTGAGCAGGGTCGTGACGATCTTCGCGCCCCTGGGGGTGCCCGGGGCCTGCGCCAGCGTCCACAGGGCGGCGCCGTTGACCTTGGCGACACGGGCGGTGAAGTCGAAGTCGCAGAACTCGGGAAGGTCGCCGTACTGCTTGCCGTCCTCGACGCGGACGTCCTGGTGCTGGTGGGCGAAGTCCTCGGCGGGCTCGGTGAAGCGGGCGGCGGGGTAGGCGCGTTCGAGGAACGGGATGTGGTCGCCGCCGCGGCGGTAGCGGTCCCGGCGGTGGACGACGCGGATGTGCATGCCGGTGGCGTCGTTGTCGGCCACGTCCCGTACGAAGCGGGCGAGTTGTCGGGTGGCCGAGTCGTTCTCGCCGCCCACCGAGCGGCGGATCGCGGCCTGTTCGGCGGTCTCGGAGGACGGCACGCCTTCCGCAAAGAGCCGGATGGTGTACGGGTCGCGCGTGCCGTCGTCCGCGGTCGCGCTGCCGACGATGTCGTTGGTGAACATGCCCTGGACGTCCGCCCCGGCGGCCTTGAACTGCTGGGCCATGTACGCCGATCCGAACAGGCCCTGCTCCTCCCCCGCCACCGCCGCGAACACGATCGTCGCGGCGGGACGCCTTTTCGCCATCACCCGCGCCAGCTCCAGGACGACCGCCACCCCGGACGCGTCGTCGTCCGCGCCCGGCGCGTCGGAGGTGGCGTCCATGACGTCGGTGACCCGGGAGTCGTAGTGCCCGGAGACGACATAGATCCGGTCCGGGGTGGCCGAACCGCGCAGGGTGGCGATGACGTTGGTGATCCGGGTCGGCGTCGGGATGCGCGGGCCCGGTTCCTGGACGTACGACTGGAGTTCCGCCGTCATCCGGCCGCCGGAGCCGGCGGCGTACGAACTCAGCTCCGCCAGCAGCCAGTCGCGGGCGGCGCCGATGCCGCGGGCCGGGTCGTCCTGGGCGGAGAGGGTGTGGCGGGTGCCGAAGGAGACGAGCTTGCGGACCGTGGCCTCGATGCGGGCCGGGTCCATCTCCCGTAAGAGCGCCCGGAGTTCACGGCTCGGGGGCTGGGCGGTGGCCGGTGGCCGGGCGCCGGACGGCGCCGCCTCGGCCACTCCGGTCCCCGCGGCCAGCGCGGCCCCTCCCGTCGCGGTCAGGACCGTTCTTCTGCTGGGGCGCATGCGCTCTCCCGAGGGCAGTGGGTTCAGTGGGTCAGGTGCCGTCACCCACACAACTCCTCTTGGCGCTCGCACGGTAGATGGCCGTACTCGCGGATCACGTCCTGGCTCGTGGCCTCGTCGAGGTAGGCGAGGAAGGCGGCGGCGAGCGAACCGGGCCGCGTGGCGCGGTGGGTGTAGGCGTACTCGACGCCCCGGTAGGGATAGCGGTCGGTCTTCACGGACGGGGCGATGCCGTCGAGCGGTACGGTCCGCACCCCCTCATGACCTGCCGCGACGGTGAGTTCGCTGTAGCCGATCGCCCCCGGCACCTTGCTCACTGCCTCCAACACGTCCTGCGTGGAGTCGAGTTCGCAGCGCACGACGGACGCCGAGCGGTCGTCCTGGTGGACGCAGTCCAGTGACGTGCTCGGCACCCGCTCCCAGGTGCCGAGGACGCGCTGCTGGAAGGTCTGCCGGGTGCCGGAGTCGGCGTTGCGGCTGACGAGGGTGACCGGGAGGTCGGGGAGAGCCGGGTCGAGCTGGCGCCAGCGGGCGATCTCGCCGCCGTAGAGCCGTCGTACGTCCCGTTTCGACAGGCCCTTCGCGCCGAGGGCGATCCGGTCGTTCACGACGAGGGCGAAGGCCGACAGGGCGATCTTCTCGCCGTGCAGGCCCAGGCGGTCGCCCATGGGGCCGTCCGAGAAGGCGATGACGTTCTTCGTGCCCTCGGCGGCGAGTTCGGCGACCCCGGCCTCGCTGCCGCGTGCCTCGACGGTGATGTCCGCGCCCTCGCAGTCCTTCTCGTACTCCTTCGCGAGCGTCCTGACCACGGGCGCGAAGGCGGTCGAGCCGGTCACCGTGAGGCTGCCCTGTTCGCAGCCGAGCGGGGGTCTGGTGTCGTCGCGGGCGACGATGATGCCGGCGAGGGCGACGACGGAGAGCGTGAGCAGGGCGGTGAAGAGCCGGGCCGGGCCGCTGAGCAGGGGCGGGGTCTCGTCCGGGGTCGCGCTGCGGTTGGGGTGCACCTCGCCCTCGCGCAGACCGCCGGTGAGCCGTATCTCGCGGCCCACGTCGCCGCCGGACAGCAGGACGAGCAGCTTGAAGTGGTCGCCGCGGTTGAGCGGGACGCGGGGGATGCGGAGACGGTTGCCCTCGTAGCCGAAGCCGCGTTCCGGGGTGAAGTGGTCCATGAGGTGGTCGCGGTCGGTGGGCTGGGTGACCGAGACGCCGCGGATGGTGCGGTCGGTGAAGACCGCGGTCAGGCCGTGCGGGGCGGGGCCCGTGTAGTCGTCGCGGTCGATGCCCTGCGAGCCGTCGTTCTCGACGCGGAGGAGGACGAGGGTGGCGTCGGCCATGTCCGGGGCCTCGTCGAAGAGGCCCAGGCGGACGTTGGCCCGGCCCGAACGGACGTCGTCGCCGATGGGGTTGTCCATCTGGACGCGGTAGCCGATGCGCTTCCTGCGCGGCACCCTGCGCTCGTACCAGACCATGACCCCGGACGCGGCGATGCCGAGGACGGCGGTCCCGACGGCGACCAGGTTCTCTGCGCTCAGCCATTCCACCGACGGGACCGTACGAGCGTTCGGCCTCAACTTCCTTGCCGTGGCGCGTACTTCGCGTTACTGCTTGGTGTACGTCAGCTTCTCGCCGTTGCCGGTGTTGACGCGCTCCAAGGTGCCGTCCGACTTGAGAGTGATCTCGGTGGCCGCGCCCGGGGAGCAGGAGGTGGCGGGCTCGCCGACCGTCACCGTGGAAGGGCCGATCTCCAACGGGCCGTCGCTGCCCGGTGATTCCGTGAGCGCGGCCTGGAACACGCAGTGGTAGTCGGGGCCGTCGGCGACGAGGGAGAGCACCGTGTCGCCCACCTCGCCCTGCTGGATCGTGAGTTGGCGGGTGTGGTGGCCGTCCGCGTTGTCGATGCCCGCGGTCCAGGTGCCGAGGTAGCCGGCGGGGACGGTGCCGTCCGCCGGGGCCGAGGTGGTGGGCGTCGGCGAGGGCTCCGTGGGGGTGGGCGAGGGGCCGGGTGTCGTGGGCGCGCTGGTGGTGGGCGTGGGCTTGGGGTCGGCCTTGTCGTCCCCGCCACTGCTCATCAGCGCGTAGACCGAGCCACCGGCGCCGAGCGCGACGACCAGGGCGACGGTGACGAGGGCAGCCGTGGACCGGCCGCTGCGGCGCGGGGGGTCGGGCTGGGGGTGCGGTTGGTTCGGGTAGGGGGCGCCGGGGCCGTAGGGCGGGGTGGCCCCAGGGCCGTACGGCGGGGTGGCGCCCGGCCCGTAGGGCGGAGTGGCTCCTGGACCGCCGCTGTACGGGTTGTACTGCGCCGGGACGCCGGGGGTCCAGGGCTGCTGGGGGTGGCCGTAGGCGGGGGTGGACGGGGGTGGCGGCGCGTACTGCTGGGGCGGCTGCGGCTGCTGCGGGTAGCCGTACGCGGGATGGGCGGGCGGGGCCGGCGGAGGGGTCGCTCCGCCGTACGGCCCGACGGCCGTGGGCAGGTGATTCAACGGCGCCCCGCCCCCGGGCCGCCCGGGCCCGGGCGGCGCGTCCTCGGCAGCGGCGGAGGCATGCTCGGGCGCCACCTCGGCGCCCACGCCCTGGGCGCCTCCAGCTCCCTGGACGCCTCCTGCATGCGCAGCGCCCTGAGCGGCGCCGGCGGCTCCGCCGGGCCCGACGGCTCCGGCACGACCGGCGCCCCCAGCACCCCCGGCGCTTCCCGCACCCCCAGCAGGTCCCGCAGCTCCACCAGCCCCGACACCCGCAGCACCCCCGGCGCCTCCCGCACCTCCAGCAGCCCCGGCACCCGCAGCGCCCCCGCCGCCACCCCCATCCCCCTCCGGATCCTCCGTCTCCAGCAACTGCACCGCATGCCGCCCGAGTTGCGCCACCAGGGCGCTCGGCAGCCACGGGTCGCGGGAGCGGCCGCCGGAGACCGTGTCCTCGGCGCCGGTGCGGTCCAGGACCTCGTCCAGGGTCGGGCGGGCGGCCGGGTCCTTCTTCAGGCAGGCCAGGACGAGATCGGCGAGGCCCTCCGGGACCCCCTCCAGGTCGGGTTCCTCCTGGGCGATCCGGAACATGAGCGCGTGCACGCCACTGCCCCCGGCGCCGAAGGGAAGCTTGCCGGTCGCGGCGTACGCGAGCACGGAGCCCAGGCAGAAGACGTCGCACGCGGGCGTGATCCGGTCGCCCCGCACCTGCTCGGGCGCCATGAACCCGGGCGAGCCGACCAGCGCGCCGGTCCGCGTCAGGCCCCCGTCGGTCACCGTCTCCAGGGCCCGCGCGATGCCGAAGTCGATGACCCGCGGCCCGTCGATCGTCACCAGTACGTTGGAGGGCTTCAGGTCGCGGTGGATGATCCCGGCGGCGTGGATGTCCTTCAGGGCGTGCGCCAGTCCGGCGGCGAGGATCTTCACCGACCGCTCGGGCAGCGCCCCGTGATCATGGCCGACGACCTGCTGGAGGCTCGGCCCGGCGACGTACCCGGTGGCGACCCAGGGCACCGCGGCCTCGGTGTCGGCGTCGAGGACGGGCGCCGTCCAGTACCCGCCGACCTGCCGGGCGGCCTGCACCTCCTGCCGGAACCGTGCCCGGAACTCCTCCTGCGCGGCGAGCTCCTCCCGCACCAGCTTCACGGCGACGGTCCGCCCCCGCTCCGACCGCGCGAGATACACCTGCCCCATCCCGCCGGCCCCGAGCCGCGCCAGCAGCCGATACGCCCCGATCCTCTGCGGATCCCCGGCCCCCAGCTTCTCCATCGCAGGCCCTCCCCGTACTCCCCCGACACGTGCCTGTGCGTGGGCTCACGATAGTGCGGTCGTACGAGGTGACGGACGCCCCGGGTCCGACGGTTCCGTAACGTCAAGCCCGGCAACCGGTCGTTCCGACCAGGTCCCGTACCGCCAAGCCCGACAACCTGTCGCGGAAACCCCCCGTCCACAGACAGGACGCCGATACCGCTTCCGCATCGCGGACATTTACGCTCACCCGCATGACCCCTCAGCCAAACCCCGAGGCCGGCGCCGCCGTGAAGGCCGCGGACCGTGCTCATGTGTTCCACTCCTGGTCCGCGCAGGAGCTCATCGACCCGCTCGCCGTTGCCGGCGCCGAGGGGTCGTACTTCTGGGACTACGACGGCAAGCGGTACCTCGACTTCACGAGTGGCCTCGTCTACACGAACATCGGCTACCAGCACCCGAAGGTCGTCGCCGCGATCCAGGAACAGGCCGCAACCCTGTCCACGTTCGCGCCCGCCTTCGCGATCGAGGCGCGGTCGGAGGCGGCGCGGCTGATCGCCGAGCGGACGCCCGGTGACCTGGACAAGATCTTCTTCACCAATGGTGGGGCCGATGCCGTGGAGCACGCCGTGCGCATGGCGCGGCTGCACACCGGGCGGGCCAAGGTGCTCTCCGCGTACCGCTCGTACCACGGCGGTACGCAGCAGGCGATCAACATCACCGGTGACCCCCGCCGTTGGGCCTCCGACAGCGCCTCCGCCGGTGTCGTGCACTTCTGGGCGCCGTACCTGTACCGCTCCCGGTTCTACGCGGAGACCGAGGAGCAGGAGTGCGCGCGGGCGCTGGAGCACCTGGAGACGACGATCGCCTTCGAGGGGCCGGGCACGGTCGCCGCGATCATCCTGGAGACCATCCCCGGCACCGCCGGGATCATGGTCCCGCCGCCCGGCTATCTCGCGGGCGTCCGCGAGATCTGCGACAAGTACGGGATCGTCTTCGTCCTCGACGAGGTCATGGCCGGTTTCGGGCGTACCGGTGAGTGGTTCGCGGCCGATCTGTTCGGGGTCGTGCCCGACCTGATGACCTTCGCCAAGGGCGTCAACAGCGGCTACGTCCCGCTCGGCGGGGTCGCCATCTCCGGCGCGATCGCGGAGACCTTCGGCAAGCGCACCTACCCGGGCGGTCTGACGTACTCCGGGCATCCGCTCGCCTGTGCCGCCGCCGTGGCGACGATCAATGTCATGGCGGAGGAGGGCGTGGTCGAGAACGCCAAGAACCTCGGTGCGGCCGTGGTCGAGCCCGCCCTGCGCGAGCTCGCCGAGCGTCACCCTTCCGTGGGCGAGGTCCGCGGCGTCGGCATGTTCTGGGCGCTGGACCTGGTCAAGAACAAGGAGACCCGCGAGCCGCTGGTGCCGTACAACGCGGCCGGCGAGGCGAACGCCCCGATGGCCGCGTTCGGCGCCGCCGCCAAGAAGCACGGCATCTGGCCCTTCATCAACATGAACCGCACGCATGTGGTGCCGCCGTGCAACGTCTCCGAGGCCGAGCTGAAGGAGGGCCTGTCGGCACTGGACGCGGCGCTCTCCGTGGCGGACGAGCACACGGAGTAGCCACCGGGGCTTTCCCAGCGCTACGCGGGTAAACAGCGGGAACCCGAACGCGTAAGGTGGCGTGCTCGTAGACATATACGTGCACGCCACCCGACCGCCACAGGGAGAGGCCCGATCATGCCCGGCAACGGCGCCGTGACCCGCAACACCCTGCGGCAGCAGATCGCCGACGCGCTGCGCGACGAGGTGCTGGGCGGACGGCTCCAGCCGGGGCAGGAGTTCACGGTCAAGGAGATCGCCGAGCAGTACGGGGTGTCGGCGACGCCGGTCCGCGAGGCGCTGGTCGACCTCGCCGCGCAGGGCCTGCTCGAAGCCGACCAGCATCGCGGCTTCCGGGTCCACGAGTACTCCGTCGCGGACTACCGCGGCATCATCGAGGCCCGCGCCCTCGTGATCGACGGCATGTTCAAGGCGCTCGACGACGGCCATCTGGGCCTGGTCGACGAGCCGGACACCACCCGTATCCCGGCCCTGCTCGCGGGTGTGCGGCGCCGCGGCGAGGAGGCCCAGCGGGCCGCCGGGGCCGGTGACCTGACCGTCCTGATCGGCTATGACCTGCGGTTCTGGCGCGAGTTGAGCGCCCTGTTCGGCAACCCCTACCTGTCGGACTTCCTGCACCGGCTGCGGGTGCAGTCCTGGGTGTGCGCGGTGCAGCATCTGCGCCGGGTCGACGATCTGCGCGGGGAGCTGTGGGCCGACCACACCGGGCTGGTCGACGCGCTGGTCCGCCAGGACACCAAGGCCGCGCGGGAGATCGTCGCCGCCTACAACGCGCAGTCGCTGGCGGTCATCGAGCGCATGGCCGGGGAATGAGCCTCGTGCAATGAGCTGGGTACCCGGGGTGTGGGTATGGGGACTTCACGACTACTCTTCCCTGACCACTCCGCTACACGGAGCTATGTCCGTCGTGCCGCACCGAGCTATCCGAGGAGCCCTCTTTGGCCTGTGACCTGTGGCTGGTACCGCTCGTCGACGTGTTGTGCCACACGCCCGACAACCCGTTCGCCGAGGAACTCGCGCAATACAACAAGGTGCTCGCCGAGGCCGGGCTGCCGCCGGTGCCGGTGTACCAGTACATGCCGGGCCTGTCCGGCGAGGTCGCCCCGGTGGCCGGCTTCGACTACGACGCCCTGCACTTCCTGCGCCGCGCGTATCTGCTCCAGGTCTGCGGGCTGCCGGTCACGCCGGTCGACGAACTCGGCGGGGACTACGAGCAGTTGCTGGAGATGTTCGAGGCGACGGCCCAGCAGTCGCACCTGGTCTGGCACTACGACCACGCGGGCGCCTACGTCCCCGTCGACTTCCCGCACCCGCTGGCCAACGACGAACTCCTCGCGGGCGGCGGCCCCTTGGGCTCCTCGCAGACCCTGCTGCGGGAGCTGGCGCTGGTCGGCCCGTCGATCGGCATAGACCCCGCCAACCCCCCGGCGGCCCCGCAGCCGCCGCTCGGCCCGACCGAGCTGGAGGAACCGGCCGTCCCCGCCCCGTACGATCCCAGTCCCTTCGCCCGGGAACGGCACGTCTGGCTGGGCCTGCACGCGGCGGCGACCCGCAGCCTCGCCCAGGGCTCGATGATCATCTTCAGCTGACAGCCGGCAGCGGTTTCAGCGCAGCTGGGACAGGCCCTTCTGCAAGTCCTCGGCGTTCATGACCGGCGTCATGTCCAGCTCGGCGTCGAGGTCCATGAAGAAGGGCTCGGCGGTCGGCGGCATCTGGGAGCTGTCCTGCATGTCGAAGACCAGGTAACAGGTGCGGACCCCGTGGTCGAGCGTGAAGTAGGCGGCCTCGGGCTTGAGGTTCTCCATGGCCTCCTGCATCAGCTGGGGCAGCTTGCCGGTGCGGATGAGGTCGTTCGCCTTCTCGGTGTTCATGGACGCCTTGAGCAGAACGCGCATCGCACTCACCTTCTTCTGTCGGCAGATACGCGCAGGCCTCCATCGTATGCCCGATATGTCCGTTCCCGTACTCCATGGGAAGGACACCGGACGCCTCCCCCGGTGCGACGCGCCCCGCGGCCGCCCGGAGCACGCTGGAACCCACCCGAAGGGAGACGGCGATGATCCTGGTGACCGGTGCGACAGGGCACGTGGGCAGTGAGCTCGTACGACGACTGGTGGCGTCCGGCGCGCCGGTACGGGCCATGACGCGGCGCCCCGACGAGGCCCGTCTGCCCTCCGGCGCACGGCCGGTGTACGGCGACGCGGGCGACCCGGCGAGCCTGCGGGCGGCGTTCGCGGGCGTCTCCGCGGCCTTCCTGATGTCGGCCCAGCCGGTCGGCACGGCCCCGCTCCCGACCCACGACCTGGCACTGGCGGAGGCGGCCCGGCAGGCAGGAGTACGACGGCTGGTGAAGCTCTCCGTCCTGGACGGCGGCGCGGGGAGCGACCCGATCGCCCGCTGGCACGCGGCGGCGGAGGCCGCGGTCCTCGACGCGGCCCCCGTCCGGACCCTGCTGCGCCCCGGCCGCTTCATGTCCAACGCCCTCCAGTGGGCGGGCCGGTTGAGGGCCGGTGACGAGGTGGCGATCCCGTTCGCGGACCGCCCGGCGGCGAGCATCGACCCGGCGGACCTGGCGGAGATCGCGGAGCAAGCCCTGACGACCGACGAACACGCGGGCATGACCTACGAGTTGAGCGGCCCCGAGTCCCTGACCCCGACGCAGGAACTGCACCTCCTCGGCGAGGTCCTGGACCGCGACCTGCGGGTACGCCCCGTACCCGCCGAGGCGGCCCGCACGGGCATGCAGCGGTACGGCTTCCCGCCCGAGGTCATCGACGCGATCATGCACCGCACGCTGGAGGACGACCGGGGCGCGGACGTCCTCCCGACGGCGGCGAAGGTGCTGGGCCGCCCGCCGCGCACGTTCGCGCAGTGGGCGGCGGCACACGCGGAGGCGTTCCGCTGAGGCTCAGAACACCGGCGTCCCGGCCTGGGTCAGCTTCCAGTTGGTGACCGCGAAGTCGGCCGGGTCCAGCGCCCCCTTGGCCGTCACGTAGTCGATCATCAGCTGGCGGATCTCGTTGGTGGAGCTGTAGGCGATGTCGGCGGTGGCGATGTGCGGATACCCCGAACCGCCGTTCGCCCGGTAGTTGTTGACGGCGACGACGAAGACCTGGTCGTCGGCGACCGGGGCGCCGTTGTACGTCAGGTTCTTGATCCGGGAGCCCTCGGCCTGCGCGATGTCGATCTCGTAGTCGACGCCCGCCGCCGTGTCGTACATGTAGTCCCAGAACTTGTTGGCGTTGGTGAGGGTCGCGGTGTCGACCTTGGTGCCGGCCGGGACCTGGTAGTAGTACTTCGCCGCGAACTCCAGGTAGTCCTTGAGCTGGGCGCCTGTCAGCTTCTTGCCGTACAGGGTGTTGTCGTAGATGTAGAGCCCGGCGATGTCCTTGATGGTGACGCTGCCCTGGGGGATGTCGGCCGTGCGGCTGAAGGGCGCGGCGACCGAGATCAGCGGGAGCGCCGCGTCCGACGCCGAGAGCCCGGCCTTCACCGTCTCCATCTGGACCTTGTGGATGAAGTCCATGATCGGCACGTCCTTCCAGCAGGACTCCGCCGCCGAGAGGTCCTGCGTGCAGGTGCCGACCGCCGTGTTCACGTACTTCACGACCAGCTCGTGGTCGGCCTCCAGGAGCTTCTTGATCTCCGGGTCCTCGTCCACGTCCTTGGGGTTGAGGGTCTGCGCGGTCTTGCTCGTCACCTTCCACTGGCCGTGGTGGAGTTCGAGCTCGAAGTCGAAGACGCTCAGCCGGTAGCCCCAGCAGTACGGCTCGGACAGCAGCACCTCCTCGCCGGTCTCCGCGTTCTTCACCGTGTACGAGGGCACCTCGACGTGCGTGTGGCCCACCAGGATCGCGTCGATGCCGGGCACCTGCTCGGCGACCAGGTTCGAGGCGTTCTCGACGTACGGGAGCGAGTCGCCCCAGGACGTGGATCCGTCGAGCCCGGAGTGATCGGTCAGGAACACCACGTCGCACCCCAGGGCACGCAGCCGCGGCACGTACTTCTTCGCCTGCTCGACCAGCCCGGGGAAGACCATCTTCCCGCTCACGTTGTCCTTGTCCCACAGGGCGATGCCGGGGTTGGTGAGCCCGAGGATGCCCACCTTGATGTCCGGGGCGCCCGGCACACAGATCCGCTTCACGGTGTAGGGCGGAAAAGCGGGCTTGAGGGTCTTCGCGTCCAGCGCATTCGCGCCGAGCAGCGGGAAGTGACACTCCTGCTCGAACTTCCGGAGCACCTCGATGCCGTAGTTGAACTCGTGGTTGCCGAGCGCGGCGGCGTCGTAACGCATGTGGTTCATGGCGACGGCCATCGGGTGCTTCGGCGCGCCCTTGTCGGTGATGGGCTGCACGCGCGCGAAGTAGTAGGCCAGCGAGGTGCCCTGGATGATGTCACCGGCGTCGACGAGCAGCACCCGGTGCTCGCCCTTGGCCGCGCGCTGCTGCTTGATGAGCGTGGCGACCCGGGCGACCCCGACGGAGTTGCCGGCCTTGTCGCTGTAGGCGGCGTCCTTGTAGTAGTCCCAGTCGAAGACGTGGCTGTGCAGGTCGGTGGTGCCGAGGATCGAGAACGACCAGGTGCGCGGGTTCCGCTCGGCGGCTTGCGCCTCGCCGGTACCGACCGCTCCGGCCACGGCGACGGCCGCACCGGTGACGGCCGATTTCTGCACGAACTCACGGCGGTTCATGGGGCTGACGGGCATCGAGGACTCCTGGGACGGGAGAGGGGAGGAGGGGCACAACTACCCGCGTAGATAGTTGCCTTCCGCCACTTCCCGACGGAACCAGGAAAAGGCCATGGGCCGGTCAAGGAAATCCTTGACCGGCCCATGCTCCGGAGAACCCGGAAGACCTACAGGAACGAGTTGATCTCGATCGTCTCGTCGCGGCCCGGGCCCACGCCGATCGCCGAGATCGGGGCGCCGGACATCTCCTCCAGCGCCTTGACGTACGCCTGGGCGTTCTTCGGGAGGTCGGAGAAGGACTTCGCCTTGGTGATGTCCTCGGACCAGCCGGGGAGGGTCTCGTAGATCGGCTTCGCGTGGTGGAAGTCGGTCTGGGAGTAGGGGAGCTCCTCGACGCGCTTGCCGTCGATCTCGTAGGCGACGCAGACGGGGATCTGCTCCCAGCCGGTCAACACATCCAGCTTGGTGAGGAAGAAGTCGGTCAGGCCGTTGACGCGGGTCGCGTAGCGGGCGATGACCGCGTCGAACCAGCCGCAGCGGCGGTCACGGCCGGTGGTGACACCCCGCTCGCCGCCGATGCGGCGCAGCGCCTCGCCGTCCTCGTCGAAGAGCTCGGTCGGGAACGGGCCCGAGCCGACGCGGGTCGTGTAGGCCTTGAGGATGCCGATGACCCGGCTGATCTTCGTGGGGCCGACGCCGGCGCCGGTGCAGGCGCCGCCCGCGGTCGGGTTCGACGAGGTCACGAAGGGGTACGTGCCGTGGTCGATGTCCAGGAGGGTGCCCTGGCCGCCCTCGAAGAGGACGACCTTGTCCTGCTCCAGCGCCTGGTTGAGCACCAGGACCGTGTCCGCGACGTACGGCTTCAGCCGGTCCGCGTAGGACAGCAGCTCCTCGACGACCTGCCCGGCCTCGATGGCGCGGCGGTTGAAGACCTTGGTGAGGAGCTGGTTCTTGCCGTCCAGCGCCGCCTCGACCTTCTGCGTCAGGATCGACTCGTCGTAGAGGTCCTGGATGCGGATGCCGACGCGGTTGATCTTGTCGGCGTAGGTCGGGCCGATGCCCCGCCCTGTGGTGCCGATCTTCCGCTTGCCGAGGAAGCGTTCCGTCACCTTGTCGACGGTGACGTTGTACGGCGTGATGATGTGAGCGTTACCGCTGATCAGGAGCTTGGACGTGTCGACGCCTCGCTCGTTCAGCCCGTTCAGCTCGGAGAACAGGACCGACGGGTCGATGACGACACCGTTGCCGATGACCGGAGTGCACTCCGGGGAGAGGATTCCGGAAGGGAGCAGGTGCAGGGCATACTTCTGATCGCCCACGACCACCGTGTGGCCGGCGTTGTTGCCGCCCTGGTAGCGCACCACATAGTCGACAGACCCGCCTAGCAGGTCCGTCGCCTTTCCCTTGCCTTCGTCACCCCACTGAGCACCGAGCAGCACAAGTGCGGGCACGCGCGTACACCCCTTCCGGGCGGGGCATGTCCAAGGTCAGGGGCGTACACCGCACAACTCTGTGCTGTGTACACCGGCGACCTTCTTCGGCCACCGTCGGCCGTGGTCGGCCGCGAACCCGTCGGACCCGGATGCCCCGGAATAGACGAAGCCCCTGGCGCAATAGCGCAAGGGGCTCTTGCACAAAGATGCTACCCGAGGAAGCGAGGCAGGACCGAGGTGGCGACTTCAGCGACTTCCGATCAGCTGCTGGTGGTCATCGATCCGGTCGCCCGGAGGACCGACGGCGAGTCGGTCCGGATCGCGAAAGACGTGCTCAGCGCGGGTGCGACCACGAAGGTCTGCATGCCGGAGGGGCCCGAGGAGTTCGCTCGGGTGCTGGCTCGCCGGGGTTCGCGGCGGCCGGTGGTGGTCGGCGACGACCGGGCGCTGCTGCGCGCGGTGTCCCTGCTGCACCGGCAGCGGGCGCTGGCCGGATGTGCGCTGTCCTTCGTGCCGGTGGGCGGTGCGCTGTCGGTGGCCCGTTCCCTGGGGGTGCCGACGGGCGCGGTGGCCGCCGCGCGGACGGTCCTGGACGGCGTGGAGCGCCGCCTCGACCTGCTCGTCGACGACAGCGACGGGGTGGTGCTGGGCGCGCTGCGCATCCCCGCGCCGGCTCCGCAGCCGCCGGAGCTGGAGGTGGCGGCGGTCGCGGGGGCCGGGCACCCCTGGCTGCGGACCTGCCAGACGCTCGTACGGACCCTCGTCCCGGCCCGCCCCGTCCGGGAACCCGCGCCGCCCGCGCCGGGGCCCTCCCGGCTCCGGGTGGAGGTGGACGGGGTGACGCTGGTCGACCTGGGCCAGCCGGTGGAGGCGGTCTCGGTGACACCGGGCGCGGCGGGGCTGGCCGAGGTGGAGGTGCGGCCGGTGTCGGTGGGCGCGGAGGCCCTCCCGCTGCGCGCCTCCGGCAGAACGGTGACGGTCACGGGCGCGGACTTCCGCTACGGCGCGGACGCGGGCGTGGCAGGCCCGGTACGACGCCGGACGTGGACGGTGTGGGAGGGGGCGCTGGTGCTGACGCTGCCGGGGCGGTGATCAGGCAGTTGTTACCGTGCGGGTCCGCCGATCGCACCGGGAGGGCGCATGAGCCAGTACTTCGACGTGGGCGACGAGACCCTCTGGAACCCCTCCAACGGAGCCGCCCGCCTCTTCCTGCGCCATGTGCGGCTGTACGAGGAGGAGCTGGGCGTTCCCTCGGGGTTCGGGCCCATGGAGAACGACGAGTGCAAGATCGACCCGGCTGTCTTCGCGGCGTACGTCGACGCCCTCCTCGACCTGCACGACCGCACCCGGCACTCGGTCAGCGACGCGCTCTCCGAGGGCTTCGTCGCCACCGTGCTGGTGCTCGCCGAGCGCGCCGGCATAGACGTCCGGCCCCCCGCGGTCACCGACCGGCTCACCGGACTCACCGACGTCCAGGTGCCGCTGTCCGACGCCCAGGACAGGGCCGTACGGCTGCGCGAGCGGGCGGATCTTCTGCGGCGCGGGATGCCGGTCTAGAGCCCGCTGCACCGGCAGCGCGTCTCCAGCTCGTCTTCAGAGCCCGGCAGCGCGTCTCCGGAGCCCGCTAGACCGGCAGCGCGTCCGACTCGTCCTTCAGGCCCACCCCGGTCGCCCCCAGCTCCCGCGCGCGCCCCATCAGCGCCGCCAGCTTGCCCGCCGCGCCCTCGTACGACAGGCCCAGGGGCGGTCGGATGTTGGACAGGCAGTTGCGGTCGGCGTCGGTCGTGGCACCCGGCTCCGGCCGGTACGTCAGATACGCGCCCAGCGAGTCCGCCGCCGACATGCCCGGCCGTTCGCCGATCAGGACGACCACCATCGCCGCCCCCATGGCCGCCGCCACCGCGTCCCCCAGCGCCACCCGCGCCTGCTCGGCCAGCACGACCGGTGCGATCCGCCAGCCGGGCAGCCGGGTCACCGTCTGCGTCACCACCGTCGCCGCGTGCTCGTGCACCGCCCGGCTGGACAGCCCGTCCGCGACGACGAACACCACGTCCCACTCCCCCGCCGGCAGATGAGCCTCATCGGTCGCGTCCAACCGGCGTCCCAGGTCCGGGCGTTGGAGATACGTCAGCCGGTCACCGGCCGCGCTGCGCACCCGTACCGTCGGCATCCCCGGCAGCCCCGCCGCGACCCGGTCGGGCTCGAACGGCGAGTGCACCGCGTCCCGGGCGGCGGCGTGCGCGGCCTGGAGTTCCAGCCGGTGCCGGGTGGGGAGTGCGGAACCCGCCCGGCCCAGGCCGATCCGGGCCTGCGTACGGCCGCGCAGCGACTGCCACAACTCGCCTTGCCCCAGGGCCAGTTCACTCATGCCGCGAGCTCCCTTCCGGCGATCTCCGTCAGTGCGTGCGCATCGACCTCGCGGATGCCGCCGCCTTCGTCGAGCAGCCCCATCGTCGCCAGCCACGCCTCGAACTCCGGTGCCGGGCGCAGCCCGAGGACCTCGCGGAGGTACAACGCGTCGTGGTACGAGGCGGATTGGTAGTTGAGCATGATGTCGTCGCCGCCCGGCGTGCAGATCACGAAGGACGCGCCCGCGACGCCGAGCATGGTGAGCATGGTGGCCACGTCGTCGTCATCGGCGTCCGCGTGGTTCGTGTAGCAGATGTCCAGGCCCATGGGCAGGCCGAGCAGCTTGCCGCAGAAGTGGTCCTCCAGGGCGGCCCGCAGGATCTGGCGGCCGTCGTAGAGGTACTCCGGGCCGATGAAGCCGACGACCGTGTTCACGAGCAGGGGGTTGTAGCGGCGCGCCACCGCGTACGCCCGTGCCTCCACCGTCTGCTGGTCCACCCCGTGGTGCGCGTCGGCGGAGAGGGCGCTGCCCTGCCCGGTCTCGAAGTACATGACGTTCCGCCCGACCGTGCCGCGCTCCAGCGCGAGGGCCGCCTCGTACGCCTCGTCGAGCAGCCCGAGCGTGACGCCGAAGGAGGCGTTGGCGGCCTGAGTGCCGGCGATCGACTGGAAGACCAGGTCGACGGGGGCGCCGCGTTCCATCAGGTCCACGCTGGTCGTGACGTGGCAGAGGACGCAGGACTGGGTGGGGATGCCGTAGCGCTGGATGACTCCGTCGAGGAGGTCCAGCAGGTCCCGTACCGCCTTCGGGCTGTCCGTGGCCGGGTTGATGCCGATGACCGCGTCGCCTGAGCCGAGCAGCAGGCCGTCGAGCAGGGCGGCCGCGACGCCCGCCGGGTCGTCGGTGGGGTGGTTGGGCTGGAGGCGGGTGGCCAGGCGTCCGGGCAGGCCGATCGTCGAGCGGAAGGCGGTGACGACCCGGACCTTGCGCGCGACGGCCACCAGGTCGGCGTTCCCCATGAGTTTGGAGACGGCCGCGACCATCTCGGGCGTGAGCCCGGCGGCCACGGCGGTCAGTGCCTCGCCGTCCGCCGCCAGCAGCCACTCCCTCAGCTCCCCCACCGTCATCCCCGCCACCGGCGCGAACGCCGCCGCGTCATGCGTGTCCAGGATCAGCCGGGTGACGTCGTCGCTCTCGTACGGGATCAGCGGCTCGGTCAGGAACGTCGTGAGCGGCACCTCCGCCAACGCCCAGCGCGCCGCGACCCGTTGCCGGGCCGACTCGGCCGCGAGCCCGGCGAGGCGGTCGCCGGACCGTTCCGGGCTCGCGGCGGCCAGCAGCTGGGCGAGGGACGTGAAGCGGTGGCGCTCGCCGCCGAGGGTGGAGGTGTGGACGCTCATGGCGGCGACCGTACGAGCCGCGTGTTGCGAGCAGATTTCCGCAGATTTCCTCGGACTTCTAAAGGTCTGGTTGACAAACATTTAACGCCCCGAGACCCTTGGCCGACTCATTCGGCCGACAGAGTCCAGCCCGGTACACCAGCGCGTCAGCAGGGGAGGGGCCTAGCCCGATGGCAGTGGACGAGGGAGTCGCCCCAGCGGCGAAGACAGACGAGACAGGCACGGTTCACCGGCTCAAGCCCAACGCCGTGGGCCTGCTGGGCGTGGTCTTCATGGCCGTCGCGACGGCCGCGCCGATCACCGCGATGACGGGCAACGTGCCCTTCATGGTGTCGGCGGGCAACGGCATCGGCGCCCCGGCGAGCTATCTCGTCGCAATGGTCGTCCTGGCAATCTTTTCCGTCGGCTTCACGTCGATGGCGAAGCACATCACGTCCACCGGCGCGTTCTACGGCTTCATCTCCTACGGCCTCGGACGCACCGTCGGACTCGCCTCCGGGCTGCTCGCCACCTTCGCGTACGTCGTCTTCGAGCCGGCCCTGATCGGCATCTTCTCGACCTTCGCGACGGAGACGCTGAAGGACCAGACGGGTGCGGACATCCCCTGGTGGGCGTTCGCGATCCTGATGCTGGCGATCAACGCCATGGGCACCTGGTTCGGCATCTCGGTCGCCGAGAAGCTGCTCGTCGTGCTGCTCGCCACCGAGGTCACGATCCTCGCCGCGATGGCGATCTCGGTCGCCTTCCACGGTGGCGGCCCGGACGGCTTCAGCATCGACCCGGTCAACCCGGTCAACGCCTTCAAGGGGACGTCCGCCGGCCTCGGTCTGTTCTTCGCCTTCTGGTCGTGGGTCGGCTTCGAGTCGACGGCGATGTACGGCGAGGAGTCCCGCAACCCGAAGAAGATCATCCCCAAGGCGACGATGATCTCGGTGCTCGGCGTCGGCGTCTTCTACGTCTTCGTCTCCTGGATGGCGATCACCGGCACCGGCCAGTCGAAGGCCGTCGAGGTCTCCACCGCCAATCCCCTCCAGCTGTTCTTCGGCCCCACCGAGCAGTACGTGGGCCACTGGGCGGTCGACGTCATGCAGTGGCTGATGATCACCGGCTCGCTGGCCTGCGGCATGGCCTTCCACAACTGCGCCGCCCGCTACATGTACGCGCTGGGCCGCGAGGGCGTCCTGCCCTCCCTGAAGAACACCGTCGGCCGCACCCACGCCCGGCACGGCTCCCCGCACATCGCGGGCCTGGTCCAGACGATCGTGACCGGCCTGCTCCTGCTGGCCTTCGCGGCCGCCGGCAAGGACCCGTACACCGGCACCTACGTCCTGCTCGCGATCCTCGGCACCATGGCGATCCTCGTCGTGCAGGCGGTCTGCTCCTTCGCGGTGCTGGTCTACTTCCGCCGCAACCACCCCGAGAGCCGGCACTGGTTCAAGACCCTCACCGCCCCGCTGGTCGGCGGCGTCGCGATGCTCGCGGTGGTGGCGCTGCTGGTGTCCAACATGGGCGCGGCGGCCGGTACGGAGTCCGGTTCGCTGGTGCTGAAGGCGACGCCTTGGCTGGTGGCGCTGGTCGCGGGAACGGGCATCGGGTACGCGCAGTACCTCAAGCGCCGGGACCCGGCCCGCTATCAGCTCCTGGGCCGGACGGTCCTGGAGGAGACCAAGGAGCGCTAGCCGTCCGGGAACAGCTCCGCGCGGCGGACCTGCCAGCGTTCCATCATCTCGACGAGGTCCTTCTCGATGAACTCGAAGAAGGCGAGCGTCTCGGCCAGCCTGTGGCCGGCCGGAGTCCCGGCCCCCAGGCTGGCCACACCTTCGCGCAGGGCGTCCTCCCACCGCTTGATGATCGCCTCGCGGTTGGTGATGGCCTGGTACCACTGGTCGCTGTGCACCCGGTACCGCTCGCGGCGCGATCCGGGCTCGCGCTCCCGCGACAGCATGTGCACCTGGGACAGATAGCGCACGGCGCCCGAGACCCCGGCCGGGCTGATCTGGAGCTGTTCGCCCAGCTCGGCGGAGGTGAGGGCGCCACTGTCGGAGGCCAGCAGCGCGGCGAAGACCCGGGCCGGCATGCGCGCCAGCCCCGCCTCGACGAGCTGCGCCGCGAACCGCTCCACGAACCTGGACACCGCTTCAGGGTCCCGACCTGCCACGTCACTCATCCCCTCACCCTAACCGGCGTTCACACACTTCCTTAACTTCACAAATTTCTGAAAGAAGCGTACGTTCTGAAACATGACGAAGGCAATCAGCGTCTCCGGCCTCCACAAGGCCTTCGGCAAGACGCAAGCGCTCGACGGGCTTGACCTCACTGTCGAGGCCGGCGAGGTGCACGGCTTCCTGGGCCCCAACGGCGCCGGCAAGTCCACCACCATCCGCGTCCTGCTGGGCCTGCTGCGCGCCGACGCGGGCGCCGCGCAGGTGCTCGGCCGCGATCCGTGGGCGGACGCGGTCGAGGTGCACCGCAGGATCGCCTACGTCCCCGGCGACGTGACGCTGTGGCGCAACCTGTCGGGCGGTGAGGTCATCGACCTGATGGGCCGCCTGCGCGGCGGCCTCGACGCCAAGCGGCGCGCCGACCTGATCGACCGCTTCGAACTCGACCCCACCAAGAAGGGCCGCACGTACTCCAAGGGCAACCGCCAGAAGGTCGCCCTGGTCGCCGCGTTCGCCTCGGACGTCGACCTGCTCATCCTCGACGAGCCGACCTCGGGCCTGGACCCCTTGATGGAGGAGGTCTTCCAGCGCTGCGTGGAGGAGGAGCGGGACCGTGGCCGCACGGTCCTCCTCTCCTCCCACATCCTCAGCGAGGTCGAGGAGTTGTGCGACCGCGTGAGCATCATCCGCAACGGCCGTACGGTCGAGACGGGTTCGCTCGCCGACCTGCGCCATCTGACCCGCACCAGCGTGTCGGCCGAACTCGCGGGCGCCCCCGACGGGTTGGCCGACCTCCCCGGCGTCCATGACCTCGACCTCCAGGGCCACCGGGTCCGCCTCCAGGTCGACACGGACAAACTCGACGCCGTACTGCGCCAGTTGAGCGAGTCGGGCGTGCGCTCGCTGACGTCGACGCCGCCCACCCTGGAGGAGCTGTTCCTGCGCCACTACCAGGAGGCCGCGTCGTGACGGCCTCCCTCGCGGGCACCGGCGTACTGCTCCGCTTCTCGCTGCGCCGCGACCGGCTGACGATCCCGGTCTGGGTCGCGGTGAACGCGCTGATGGTCCTCTCCATGCCCGCCTCCCTGAAGGGCCTGTACGGCACGGACGCCGAACGGGCCGACCTGATCCACCAGGTGGAGACCAACGCGTCCTTCCGCGCCCTGATCGGCCCGGTCTTCGACACCGACCTGGGCGCGCTCACCGCCTGGCGGATCGGCGTCTACGCCGGTCTGGTCGCGGCGGCGATGAGCCTGCTGATCGTCGTACGGCACACCCGCGACGAGGAGGAGAGCGGCCGCCAGGAGCTGGTGGCGTCCGGGATGGTGGGCCGCAGGGCGTCCCTGACGGCGGCGCTGCTGGCGGCCGGGGTCGCGAACGCGGTGCTCGCGCTGCTGGTGACGGCGGGCCTGGCGGGCCAGGGCGTCGTGGGCGCGCTCGCCCTCGGCCTGGGCCTCGCGGCGGTCGGCATGGTCTTCGCCACGATGGCCGCGATCGTCGCCCAGCTGACGGAGAGCGCGCGGCTGGCCCGCGGTCTGACCTCCGGCATCCTCGGTGCGGCGTTCGTGCTGCGCGCCGCGGGCGACTCGGCTTCGGACGACGGCAGTTCGGTCCTGACCTGGCTCTCCCCACTGGGCTGGCTGGAGAACCTGCGTCCGTACGCGGGCGAACGCTGGTGGGTACTGTTGCTGTTCGCCGCCGCGGTGGCCGGACAGGCCTGGCTGGCCTACGAGTTGGCGGGCCGCAGGGACGTCGGCATGAGCTTCTTCCCGACCCGCCCGGGCCCGGCCACGGGCCGCCTGTCCACCGCGGGCGCACTGGCCTGGAGACTGCAACGGGGCAGTGTGTACGGCTGGAGCCTCGCCTTCTTCGTCGTGGGCGTGGTCTACGGCGGCCTCACCGACGGCGTGGCGGACCTGGTCGGGGACAACGAGAACGCGCGCGAGATCTTCGAGCGGATGGGCGGCCAGAGCGGCCTGGAGGACGCGTTCCTGGCCTCCATGGTCGGGATGATGGGCCTGATCGCGTCGCTGTACGTCGTCCAGAGCGTGCTGCGCCTGCACGGCGAGGAGACGTCGGGCCGCGCGGAGCCGGTGCTGGCGAACGCGGTGAGCCGCCTGGGCTGGGCCACCGGTCACCTGGCCGTCGCCTTCGGCGGGGCGGTGCTGCTCATGCTGCTCACCGGTCTGGGCTTCGTGGCGGGCTACGGCAAGGAAGCCCGCCCCATCCTCGGGGCGTGCCTGGTGCAGCTGCCCGCGGTGTGGGTGGTCGGCGGCCTGGCGGTCGCGCTGTACGGGCTGCTGCCGCGGGCGGCCATGGCGGCGTGGGGTGCCGCCGGGGCCGTCCTGCTCATCGGCTGGGTGGGCCCGGCGCTGGATGCTCCGCAGGCGGTACTGGATGTGTCCCCGTTCGGTCACCTGCCCAAGTTGCCGGGTGGGGAGATGAGTTGGGGGCCGGTACTGGTCCTGCTGATGCTTGCCGTGGTGCTGGTGGGCGGGGGGCTGGCCGGGTTGCGGCGGCGGGACATGACCACCTGACGGGAACCTCTGAACGGCCTGCGCGCGTCCGTCCCGGGCATGGGACAACGTGCGCAGGCCGCGGCAGGGTGCCTGACCGCGACCGCCGGGGCCGGGGTGGGGCTGGCGGTGTGGGCCGTCGACGTACGGTCCCGGTTCGTGCGGTTCGAGCAGGGCCCGGACTGGAGCGTGCTCTACGCCGAGCTGCCGCTCATGGTCCTGGGCGGTGTGGCCGCCTCCCTGGCGGTGTGGGCCGTACTGCGCTCCCTCAGACGCTCCCTCAGACCGCGACGGTGAGCCCCTCCAGCCCTCTGATCACGAAGTTCGGCTTCCGTACCGGCTCCGCCGCCAGACTCAGGCCCGGGGCGCGGTCGAGCAGCGCCGTCATCGAGGCGGCCAGTTCGATACGGGCCAGGGGCGCGCCGATGCAGTAGTGGATGCCGGCGCTGAAGGAGATGTGCGGGTTGTCCGCGCGGGTGAGATCGAGGCGCTCGGGGTTCTGGAACACCGCCGGGTCGTGGTTGGCGGAGCCGAAGAGCATGGCGATCTCCGCGCCCCTCGGGATCGTGGTGCCGTCGATCTCGATGTCGTCCAGCACCCAGCGCTCGAAGAGCTGGAGCGGGGTGTCGTAGCGCATCAGCTCTTCGACGGCGGTGGGGACGAGGGAGTGGTCGGCGCGGAGTGCCGCGAGCTGGCCGGGGTTGCGGAACAGCGCGTACCAGCCGTTGACGGTGGCGTTGACCGTCGCCTCGTGCCCGGCGTTCAGCAGCAGCACGCAGGTCGAGATCATCTCCTGCTCGGTGAGCCGGTCGCCCTCGTCGTGGGCGGCGATGAGACCGGAGACGAGGTCGTCGCCGGGTGCCCCGCGCCGCTCGGCGATGAGATCCCGCAGATAGTCGGAGAACTCCACGGAGGCGCGTACGGCCTTTGCCGCCACGTCCTCGGACGGATTCAGCTCGTACATCCCGCAGATGTCCGCCGACCAGGGCCGCAGCGGGCCACGGTCGGCCTCCGGGATGCCCAGCATCTCGGCGATGACCGCGACGGGCAGCGGCTCGGCGACGTCGGCGAGGAGATCACCGCCGCCCTTCTCGACGAGTCCGTCCACCAGCTCCCCGGCGAGCCGGGCCACGTACGGCTTGAGCCGCTCGACCGTCCGCGGTGTGAACGCCTTCGACACCAGGCGGCGGATGCGGGTGTGGTCCGGCGGCTCCAGGTCGAGCATGCCGTGGTCGTTGAGCGTGTGGAACGGCTCGTGCTCGGCGGGCGGCGGGGTGCGGTTGAAGTCCTCGTGGGTGAAGCGGAGCTGATAGGTGCGGCCGAGGCGGCGGTCCCTGAGCAGCGCCGAGACATCCGCGTGCTGCGGGACCAGCCACTGGTTCGTGGGCTCGTAGTACTGGACACGGCCCCTGGCACGCAGGTCGGCGTAGGCGGGGTAGGGGTCGGCGAGGAAGTCCGGGTCCCACGGGTCGAAGGCTGCCATGACCGGACGCTAGCCCGACCTTCCCTTTCCTGACCAGGGGTGTCTCACCGGCCTCCGTCCGGCTGACGGGTGCACCGCGGAAACGATCAGCTCTCGGCGCCGGAGCGGCGACCGTCTCGCGCAACCGATGGTTGCGTGTGGCGTCTGCCGGGCTTACAGTGATACGCAACCAAAGGTTGCGAAAGGGCCGGGTGGCAGACATGGAGTACGGCAGCATCGAGCGGGAGATCCACATCGACGCCACACCCGAGGTGGTCTACGAGGTCGTCAGCAGACCCGAGCACCTGAGGGAGTGGTGGCCGGACGAGATCGAGCTCAAGCCGGTGCCCGGCGCCACCGGCGTCATCTCGTTCGGGGACCGGAACTCGCCGGACGCGAAGGTCGAATCGCTGACCGTCGTGGACGCCGATCCGCCCCGGCGGTTCTCCTTCCGGTGGGTGTACGACCAGGGCGAGACCCCGACACCGACCAACTCCCTCCTCGTGACCTTCGAACTGACCCCGTCCGGCTCGGGCACGTTGCTGCGCTTCAGCGAAGCGGGGTTCCGCGAACGCGGCTGGGAGGCGGCCGTACTGGAGAGCGCCTACCGCGAGCACTCCGCCGGCTGGGACCACTTCCTGCCGCGCCTCGTCGCCTATGTGAACCGGCTGGTGTCCACGCCGTGAGCGTCACCGTCGACGACGAGCTCTGGTCCGCCGTCGGGGACCCGACCCGGCGCCGGATGCTCGACCTCATGCTGGCCGACGGCTTCGGCACGGCGACCTCGCTGAGCGACCGACTGCCGGTCACACGCCAGGCCGTCGCCAAACACCTCGGCGTGCTCCACCGGGTCGGGCTGGTCCACGCCACCCCGTCCGGACGCGAGCGCCGCTACGAGGTGGACGAGGAACAACTCGCCCGCGCCACAGCGCAGCTGGCCTCGGTCGGGGCGAGCTGGGACGCCCGGCTGCACCGCATCAAGCGCATCGCCGAGGCGATCCAGCGCGATCGGGAGAACTGACCCCGGCCATCAGACACACGACATCAGAGAGAGGTATCGAGATGCCCGACATCCTGCACAGGATCGGAATCACCTCATCCCCCGACGCCGTCTACGCGGCCCTGACCACCATCGACGGGCTCGCGAACTGGTGGACGCGGGACACGGACGGCGACCCCCAGGCCGGCGGAGTCATCCGCTTCCGTTTCGTCCCCGGCGGGTTCGACATGAAGGTCCAGGAGGCCCAGCCCGCCGAGCGCCTCGTCTGGGAGGTCGTCGACGGGCCCGAGGAATGGATCGGCACCCACGTCCGCTTCGAGCTGAAGCAGGAGGACGACTTCACGATCGTGCTGTTCCGGCACGAAGGCTGGAAGGAGCCGGTGGAGTTCATGTACCACTGCAGCACCAAGTGGGCGACCTACCTGATGAGCCTCAAGAAGTTGGTCGAGACCGGCAAGGGCGAGCCCGCGCCGGATGACGTCCAGATCAGCAACTGGCACTGAGCGCCCCGCAGAGAGCACCCCGGTGACGTCAGCGGATCACGTCGAAGACGTTCTTCTGCAGGCCGTTCGCGTACGCCTCGTGCTCGACCAGCTTCAGGCGCTGCTTGTCCTTGTCCGTCGTCGAGAAGAGGCGCTTGCCGGCGCCGAGGAGGACCGGGAAGACCAGCAGGTGGTAGCGGTCGATCAGGTCGGCGTCGGCGAGGGAACGGGTCAGGGAAGCGCTGCCGTGGATGATGATCGGCCCGCCCTCGGTCTTCTTCAGCTCGGCGACCTCGTCGAGGGAGCGCAGGATCGTCGTGTCGCCCCAGTTCGAGACGAGGTCGTCGTCCTTGAGGGTCGTCGACACCACGTACTTCGGCATCACCTTGTACTCGGCGAACTCCTCCATGTCCGGCCACACCGGGCTGAACGCCTCGTAGCTGGTCCGGCCCAGCAGCATGGCGCCTGCTTCCTGCTGCTCGCGGCCCTTGATCTCGAACGACTCGGGGAGGAACTCGATGTCCTTGAAGGTCCAGCCGGAGTTCCGGTAACCGGGCTCGCCGCCCGGGGCCTCCACTACGCCGTCGAGGGAGACGAAAGCGGTGCTGATGAGGGTGCGCATGTCGGTTCCTCCGTTGTTTCTCTGTCTGCCCGGTGCTGTCTCGTGTCCAGCTGTGATCTACGACCGCTGATCATGGAGAAACTCATCGGCTGATGCCCACCCTATTTTTCAAACCCTCCTACGGCCCCTATCCCGGCGTCACGAGCCGCGCCTCGTACGCGAACACCGCCGCCTGTGTCCGGTCCCTGAGCCCCAGCTTCACCAGCACGCGGCTGACGTGGGTCTTGATGGTCGACTCCGCCACCACCAGCCGCCCCGCGATCTCCGCGTTCGACAGACCCTGCGCGATCAGGACCAGCACCTCCGTCTCGCGTTCGGTGAGATCGCCGTAGGCCGCGTGGGCGGAGGACATCAGGCGAGGGGCGTCGGAGAGCCGCGAGAACTCCGTAATCAGACGTCTGGTCACGGAGGGCGCCAACAGGGCCTCCCCGGACGCCACCACCCGTACGCCGTCCGCGAGCTGGCGGGCCGAGGCGTCCTTCAGGAGGAAGCCCGAGGCTCCTGCCTTCAGTGCCTGGTAGACGTACTCGTCGAGGTCGAACGTCGTCAGCACCAGCACCTTCGCCGCGTCGTCCGCCGCCACGATCTCGCGCGTCGCCTCGATGCCGTTCAGCTCCGGCATCCGGATGTCCATCAGGACCACGTCCGGGCCCAGCTCGCGGACCTTCGCCACCGCCTCACGGCCGTTGACCGCCTCGCCGACGACCTCGATGTCCGGCATCGCGTTGAGGAGCACCGAGAAGCCCTCGCGCACCATCATCTGGTCGTCCGCGATCAGCACGCGGATCGTCATGCGTCGCCCCCGCTCACACTCGGCACCGGCAGGTACACCGCCACCTCGTAACCCCCCTCGTCCGTCCCGCCCGCCGTCATCTCGCCGTTCAGCATCGAGACCCGCTCGCGCATCCCCGTGATGCCGTGACCGGCGCCGGGGGACGGCTTCAGCAGCGCCCCCGCCGGCGGCGGGCCGTTGACTATGCGCAGACCCAGGCCGCCCAGGACGTAACCGATCTCCACCTGCGCACTCGCGCCCGGCGCGTGCCGCAGGGTGTTGCTCAGCGCCTCCTGGACTATGCGGTACGCCGACAGCTCCACCCCCTGCGGCAACTCACGTACCGCGCCCGTCACCGTCTTCTGCACGCTCAGCCCCGTGTCCCGCACGTTGGCCAGCAGCCCGTCGAGGTCGGCGAGTGTGGGCTGCGGGGCGTCCGGGGCCTCGTAGTCCTCGGCGCGCACCACGCCCAGCACCCGGCGGAGTTCCGTGAGCGCCGCCACCGCGTTCTCGCGGATCGTCGCGAACGCCCGCTCCAGCTCCGGCGGCGGGTTCTCCACCCGGTAGGGCGCCGCCTCGGCCTGGATGGCGACCACCGACATGTGGTGGGCGACCACGTCGTGCAGCTCGCGGGCGATCGTGGAACGCTCCTCCAGCAGGGTGCGCTTGGACCGCTCGTGCGCCGTCACCGTCTGCTGGGCGGTCACCTCCTGCTCGGCGGTCCGGCGTATCTGCCAGACCGTGACGACGAGAAGGGCCATCGCGGAGACGACCAGCATGGGGCCGGTGTTCGTGGAGTAGTGGCCCGAGCCGAAGGCGGTGTCGGAGACGAAGCCGTACACCGCGGTCAGCACCCACATCCATGCCGCCGTGCGCGGCCGGGTGCGTATCGCCACGACCGTCAGCACCGTCAGATGGGAGATGAAACTGCCCGGCAGCCAAGGCCAGTCGGACCAGGACGTGCCCAGCACGGCGACCGCGGTCGTCGAGGCCAGCGAGAGCCAGAAGGCGCCGACCGGCCTGATCAGCGTGACCAGCACCGGCACCAGCGCGAACAGGCCGCACAGCATCGCCGACACGGTGCCCTGGCCGCTCGCCCAGGCACTGAACATGGCCATCACGCCCGCTGCCGCCACCACCGCGTGCGGGCTCCAGGCCGCGTACTCGCGCACCCTGCCGGACAGCCGGCGGGTGAGCGGGCCGTCCACCGCCATGCGGGGCAGCGGGCGGTAGGCGAAGGCGTCGTGGAAAAGGTCCTGGCGCAGGCCCCGCAGGGCGTCCAGGGCGGCCCGCACCTCCGGGCTGCGCGGCTTGTACGCGTCGTGTCCGCCCCCGTGCGGAGGCGTCGTGTGCGTCTCGGTCGTCTCGGTCACGATGAAAACGGTAGGCGTGGGCGGGGGTCCGCGTCGTCACCAGTGAGAGGGGTCCCTGCGCCTCCCCCTCAAGTACTACGGGTGGCGAAGAGCCACCATCCGCCGGTGCCGGTCAGTACCCCGACGGCCGCACCAGCCCCGACTCGTACGCGAACACCGCCGCCTGCGTCCGGTCCCTGAGCCCCAGCTTCACCAGAATCCGGCCCACGTGCGTCTTCACCGTCTGCTCGGCCACCACCAGCCGCCCCGCGATCTCCGCGTTCGACAAACCCTGCGCGATCAGCGCCAGCACCTCCGTCTCCCGCTCGGTCAGATCGCCCACGCGTTCCTTCAGCGGGGGCTTCGGGCGGTTGTCGAGGCGGGAGAACTCGGTGATCAGCCGCCGGGTGATGCCGGGCGCCAGCAGCGCGTCACCGGCCGCCACCACCCGCACCGCCTCCGCGAGCTGGTCGGCGGAGGCGTCCTTCAGCAGGAAGCCCGAGGCGCCCGCGCGCAGCGCCTCGTACACGTACTCGTCGAGGTCGAAGGTCGTCAGCACCAGCACTCTGATCTGCGGGGTCGCCTCGGTGATACGGCGGGTGGCCTCGATCCCGCCGAGCTCCGGCATACGGATGTCCATCAGCACGACGTCCGGGGCCAGCTCCGCGACCTGCTTCACCGCGTCCAGACCGTCGACCGCCTGTCCGACCACCTCGATGTCGGGCTGGGTGTTGAGCAGCACGGTGAAGCCCTGCCGGACCATCTGCTGGTCGTCGGCGATGAGGACGCGGATGGGGCTGCTGCTCGTCATACGGTGCCGTCCTTGGGGTCAGGGGAGGGGGCGGAGGCGGAGCCGACGGTGGGGGCCTCGGCCCACGGGGGTGACGTCGGCAGGTACGCGGCGACCTCGAAGCCGCCGTCCGGCGCCGCCCCCGCGCGCAGCGTGCCGCCGAGCATCGCGGCCCGCTCCCGCATGCCGAGCAGGCCGTGGCCGGCGCCGCGGGAGAGCGGGACCCGGCCGGTGGGCGGCGAGTTGGTGACCCGCACGTCCACGCCGTGCTTGTGGTGGACGAGGCGCACCGCGGCCGTCGCGCCGGGGGCGTGGCGCAGGACGTTGCTCAGCGCCTCCTGCACGATCCGGTACGCCGACAGCTCCACGCCCTGCGGCAGTTGCCCGCGGGTGCCCTGGACCTCGACCCGGACGGTCAGTCCGGCCGCCCGGGTGTTCTCCACCAGGGCGTCGAGCCGGTCGAGGGTGGGCTGCGGGGTGTGCGGGGCGGTGCCGGTGTCGGTGCCGGGCGGGCCGACCGGGTCCGGGGTGTCGGGGTGCTCGGAGCGCAGCACGCCCAGCACCCGGCGGAGTTCGGTCAGCGCCTCCAGGGCGTTCTCCCGGATGCCCTCCAGGTTCTCCTTGAGCTCGTCGGAGGGGTTCTCCACCAGGTGCGGGGCGACCTGGGCCTGGATGGAGATCACCGACATGTGGTGGGCCACCACGTCGTGCAGCTCGCGGGCGATCCGGCTGCGCTCCTCCAGCAGCGTGCGCCGGGCGCGCTCCTCGGCGGTGAGCGAGGTCTGCTCGACGAGTTGTGCGCGGGCCTCGCGGCGACCGCGCAGGGCGGCGCCGAGAAGCACGACGATCCCGGAGAGGATGACCGCGATCACACCGGTGGGCGTGTAGTCCGGCCCACCCCACAGGCCTTGCAGGACATAGGTGGCGAGCACGGTCAGCGCCAGCGCCTCCATGGCGACCCGGGTGCGGACGCGCAGGGTCAGCAGCAGGAGCACCAGCAGATGGGCGATGATCCCGGCCGGCGTCCAAGGCCAGGTGAAGCCCCCCGCCGGGCCGCCGAGCTTGCCGTGCACGGCCACGGCACCCACCACGGTGGCCGCCAGGGACAACCACCACGCCGGTATCGGACGCCACATCGCGAGGACGACCGCGCCGCCCTGGGCGAGCCCGATCACGAACGCCGAGGTGGACTGCAAGGACCCCTGGTCCCCGAGCTGGGCGACGGCGCCGAGCGTGACGCCGAACGCGGCCAGCCACAGCAGCCCGTGCGGCAGCCAGCGCACCCAGACCGACGGGGGCAGCGGATCCGCGCGGGTGGTCCGCAGGTCGTCGCGCAGTGTGCGCAGCCAGCGCAGCGCCCAACCCCTGACCACGTGCTGGATCCCCGTTTCCGTCACGCGGCTCAGCCTAGACATGCCGCTTCTCCCTCGTCGTACCCCGATCGGACGAGCGGCCGGTCCGCACCACCCGTGTTCCCCCACCCCGCCGACGGCCCTGCTCGTAGCCGCGGAACGCCGCCCAGCAGACGGCGAGGACGGCGGCGAACACCGGCAGCCAGGCCACCCGCGCCGCGACCCAGCCGAGGCCGTCCGGGACGGTGTGCAGTCCCGGGAGGCGCCCGGCGAGGCGTCCGGTGGCCGTGGTCGCCATCAGCGCCGTCTGGTGCCACAGGAAGATCGTCATCGCGGAGAGGTTCACGAAGGCGATCGCCGCCCAGGCGAGCGGCCGGCGCATCGCCTCGCGCAGCCGGTCGCGCAGCAGCAGCGCCAGCCCGCACTGAGCCAGGCCGAAGGTGACAGCGGCCAGCGTCGGCGGGTTCAGGTTGGACACCGCGGCGCCGGGGACGCCGACCATCGACGCCGGATAACCGGCCCACGCCACGAGTCCCGCCGTCGCCGCCGCGCCGCCCGTCAGCAGGATCCAGCCCGCCCGGCGCCGCTCCAGCTCACCGCGCGTCCAGGCCGCTCCCAGCGTGAACGGCACCAGCCAGCCCGCGGCCGCGTTGACCCAGCCGAGCCAGGACGGGCCGCCGAGGCCGAAGCGGATCAGGTCGACATGGAGGACGACGGCGAGCGGCCACAGCGGGCTCAGCCGGGTCAGCAACGGGGTCGCCGCCGTCAGCGCGGCGAAGACCACGAGGAACCACAGGGGGGACAGCGCCAGTTTGACGAGGGCGTGGACCGTGCCGAACTCCGCGCCGGTCAGGAGCAGTCCGGCCGCCGCCACCGTCCACAGGGTGAGGACGGCCGCGACCGGCTTGAACAGCCGGGACAGCCGGACGGTCAGCCAAGCGCCGTACGTCGTCCCGCGCGCTCTGGCGGTGGCGTAACTCCCGGTCGCCACATGCCCGCCGACCAGGAAGAACACCGCCAGCGTCTGGAACGCCCAGGAGATCGGGGCCAGCCATGGCATGTGCTGCAACGGGCTCGCCGTGTGCAGGCTCCCGCCGTCCGCCACCAGGGCGGTCACCAGCCAGTGGCCGAGGACCACACCGAGGATCGCGAAGGCCCGAAGGGCGTCCACGGCTCTGTCCCGGGTGGTGGGGGTCGCTGCGTCGACGCGGGCGGCACCCTCCTGTACGGCCTCGCGTATGCCTGTCCGTATGCCCTCGCGGGCCGGCCCCTGGAGCAGGTCACGCACGGGTCACCTCCGAAATCTCGCCCAGGACGATCCGGGTCAGGTTGGCCAAGGAGACCGAGCCGGGCGCGAAGTAGTCGCTGTGGCCGCCGTCGCCCGCCGCGAAGCGGTTCGCGCCGAAGGACGGGGACATGGGGTCGGTGCCGAAGCCGACGGTCGTGCCGAAGAGGTCCGTCTTGATGTGCGGTACCTCCGCCACCCAGTCGTCGGTGCCGCGGGCCGCCCAGACGCGGGCGCGGGTGTGCAGGGCGGCGGCGGTGTCGGCGCCGGTGCCGGGGCTGCCGAGGAGGACGAGGTCGGTCGCGTCCAGATCGGTGGCGGCGCGGGCGCAGACGACCGAGCCGTAGGAGTGGCAGAGGAGGGAGACGGTGGTGTCGTCCTGGTCGGCGATGCCTCTGAGCTGGCGTATGAACTGCCTTAGCTGCGGGGCGGCTTGGTCTGCTCTGCCGGTGGTCGTGACCGTCGTGCTGATGGTGTCCGGGGTCTGGTAGCCGAGCCAGGCGATGACGGCTGTGCGGGAGTGGTTGGTGCGGTTGAGCTCGTGTTGGAGGGCGGTCGCTTCGGCGCGGAAGCGGGCGTAGGTGTCGAGGGAGGTGTCGGAGCCCGGGACGAGGACGGCGATGTGGTCGGCGTGGGCCAGGTCGCCGAAGACCTCGGTGACCTGGCCTTCGCCTCGGCCGTCGAAGCGGAGGAGGTGGCGGGTGGGGGTGGCCAGGGAACGGTCGGCTGCGGCGCGGTGGGTGTCGCCGTGGGCGGCGGCCATGCGGGAGGCTTCGGCGGCGTTGGCTCTGTTGGCTGCGTAGGCGTTGTTCAACGTCGACGCCGTCAGCGGGGGGAGCGTTGCAGGAGCTGGCGCCGGGATTTCCGGGCGGGCCGCGGCGGAGAGGGGCAGTACTACGGCGGCGGTGATGAGGGTCGCGAGGGTGGCTCGGCGCCATGTGCGGGTGCGGCGGGGTGGGGGTGCGGATGGGGGCGTTGCGCTTGCCCGCGCCGGCGTTGCGCCGACTGCGCCCACCCGTGCCGCTCCAGCGGCGCGACCGCCCGCAAGCTGCGCAACGATACGAGCAATGAACCCCACGTCCGTCTCCCCCTCCCAGTCCGCCCGTCCACCGGGCCTCTCTGACTGGGAAATTACGGATCCGGACGCCTCGTCCGCGTCCCGCCGGGGAGCTCACCTCCGGCGTAGCTCTCAGGTACTACGGGTATGAAGGGGCCCTCTCCCAAAGGATCCCCCTCCAAAAGGCACCCTCACCGCCCCCTCATCGCCCCGTCACCACGCCAACTGCGCGATCTCCTCCGCCACCACCGCACACGCATCCGCCGCCGGATCGATCAGCGGGAAGTGACCCACGTCCTCCAGCAACGTCACCCCCACCACCTCCCCCGCCTTCGCCGCCGCGTCCGCGTACGCATCGGCCACCGCCTGCGGCACCACGTCGTCCGTGCGGCCCTGCACCAGCGTCGTCGCGATGCCCGTCGGCAGCAGCAGCGCCGGGTCGGCGTACGGGCGGCGGGGCGCGAAGTGGTCGTCGCCGCCCAGGAGTTGCAGCGAGGCACCACCGCACACGCCCAGCTTCTCCGCCACCGTGAAGTCCGCGATCGGGGCCAGCGCCACCACCCCGCGCAGCGGCGGGGGCCGGTCCACGCGCCACCCGGAGTCGGGCGGCAGGACGTGCCGGGCCGCGGCCCACAGCGCCAGGTGGCCGCCCGCCGAGTGCCCGGTGATCACCGTGCGGCGCGGGTCGGCCTGCGGGAGAGCCTCGCGTACGAGCGCGGGAAGCGCGTCCATCGCCGCGGCCACGTCGTCGAACGTGTCCGGCCAGCGCCCCGCCACATGACCACCGGAAGCGTTCTGCCCCGGCAGCAACGCCCCCCGCCGGTACTCGACGTTCGCCACGGCGAACCCGCGCCGCGCCAGAAAGTCCGCGAACGGGGTGACGTGCCGCCGGTCGTACGGCGCCCGCCACGCGCCCCCGTGCAGGACGACGACCAGGGGGGCCAGGGTCCCGGCCGGGAGCTCACTCCTCGGGGCGTAGAAGTCGATCACCTGGTCGGGGTGGTCGCCGTACGCGGAGCTGACGTCGGGGTCGACGGGCGGGTGGGAGAACGCCGACTCCTCCTCGGCGGCGGCACGGGCTGCTGCGGAGTCGTCGGGCATGCTCCAACCTCTCAGCGATGAAACGCAATTGGATGAGAATTCGCGAGAATTCGACTGTTGGCGGGGACGGTATCAGGCCCGTGACGTGCGCGGACACAGGGATGTCACGCTCGGTGAGGGTTAAACGGTTCTGCTGTTTCGTTACGCTGACCCCCTGTCGCAGGACAGCCCCCACGCCGGAGCCCACCCCAGTCCCCACGACCGCCCCATGGAGGCCGATATGTCCGCCGAACCCGGCACCGTACGTCCCGGAGGGCGTACCGCCCGTGTCCGCGCGGCCGTGCTGCGGGCGGCCGGTGACGTCCTCGCCGAGCACGGGTTCGCGCATCTCGACCTCGCCGACGTGGCCCGCCGCGCCGAGGTCGGCAAGACGACCGTGTACCGGCGCTGGGGCTCGGTGACCGGCCTGGTCGCCGACCTGCTCGCCGACATGGCCGAGCAGTCGCTGCCCCGCGAGGAGACCGGCACGGTGCTGGGCGACCTCCGCGCCAACGCCCGCCTCGTGCAGCGCACCCTCGCCGACCCCCGCCAGGGCGCCCTGTTCCGCGCCGTGATCGCCGCCGCCACCTGCGACGAACGGACCGCCCACGCCCTGCGGCGGTTCTACGACATCCGGGTCGCCGAGTGGGCCCCCTGCGTCCACCAGGGCGTCGAACGCGGCGAGTTGCCCGCGGGGACGGACGCCGAGGAGGTCGTACGAGCCGTGTCCGCACCGCTCTACTACGCGCTGCTGACCACCGGAACGGCCCCGACCCCCGCCGCCGCCGACCGCGCGGCACGCGCCGCGTTCGCAGCCGCCGCGGCCGGCGTCCACGCCACCACCTAGGACCCCTCTCCACCGCCCCGCGCAACCCCCAATTCTGCGGATTGCGGGGCACATCGGCGCACGAGGAATATGGCACGCATCGCAGATGCATCCGGGCGTACGTGGCGCATGCGCACGTCGTGCCGGAGCGGGGGCTGCGGGACGGGGGATGTGCAGCATGGCCGGGAACGGGGGACGGAAGCCCTATCTCGTCGTCAAGGCACCGGGTCACCTCGCGGGAACCCGCTGGGAGTTGATCCGGGATGCCCATGTCCTGGGGCGGTACGGCGACATCCGCCTCGCCTCCCCCGACGTCAGCAAACGCCACGCCGAACTACGCCTCGGCAGCGACGGGGTCTGGCTGAACGACCTGCACTCCAGCAACGGCGTCCTGCACAACGGGGTGCGGCTCGCGCCGGACCGGCCGGTGCGGCTGGCCGAGGGGGACCTCCTCCAATTCGGGTCCGTGCAGCTCGTGTTCCACCGCAACGGCTACGGCGTCACCGACCTGCGCGCCCACCAGCGCCGCCGCGCCACCGACCCGGATCTGCCGACCGGCCCGCTGCATCACGCGGATCCTCCGCCGGTCGACGACGACGCCCGCTCGTCGTCCACCCGCTGGCTGGCCGCCGCCACCCAACTCGACCCGTGGTTCGCCGACGTGGTCGTGCAGCAGGTCGTGAACGAGCCCTACCGCGCGCTCGCGCCCGTGTTCGGCGCGGACCTCGGGGTCGTCACACGGTGGGCGCTGGCGGCACGCAGGCGCCGGCTCGCCCGGGACCTCGTCCTCCTCGCCCTGCTGCTCTGCGTGATCGCGCTCATCGGGATCGGCGTCCGCGCCCACGCGGGGGAGTTCGGATCCGACCAGCCGCGGATCGACTGGCAGCGGTACGCCCTCGGCGCCCTGCCCGCCCTGCTCCTCGGCTGGCTGGCCGTGGCCGTCGACATCTGGGTGACCGAACATCTGGTGCTGCGCCGAAGACTGACCGCGCACCGCTACCAACCCGCCCAGGCCCCCGACCCGTTGAGCTCCCGCGCCCGCGCACGCCTCACCGCCGTGGCCGAGCGGCCCGCCGGCAATCTGATCGTCTGCTCCCACTACTCCCCCTTCGCGGGCAGCGGTTTCCAGGTCGACGAGTGGGACATGCCGATCGACATCCGCAAGGGCACCGCCCGCCCGGAAGGCGGCCGCCGCGCGCCCCAGCCGTTCGCCACCGGCGAGTTGTACGACGTTCTTGTCGCCGCGGCCCGTGGCATCGGCCTGAACAACCTGCGCGTGGAGGAGCGCCTCTTCGTCGACGGACTGAACGTCGCCCTGGACCGCAGGCTGCTGCCGGTCCGCGACCAGCCGCCGCTCACCCGGGTCGACTCGCACGTCATGCGCGCCATGCCGGACGGCCTCGGCGCGACCCGGCGCTCCTATGTGAGCATCGAGATCCCCGCCTGGAGCGGGCAGTTGGTGGTCACGATGTACCTGCGGGCGGTGCAGGTGCACGGCACGCTGTACCTGGAGTGGTCGGCGTACGCCCTGCTGCCGATGCTCCCGGAGTACTACGCGGTCGACCGCCTCCCCCACCGCACGGCCGCGGGATCCGCCGTACGCGCCGGGGCGCGGGCGCTGGCACGGCTGCTGCCCGCGCTGCTGGGCGCACCGAGGGCGCTGGCACGGCGCGCCTCCTCCGCCCGCGCGGCGGTCGCCCACCGGCGCCGGCAGCGGCGGCTCATCCGGGGCGGCTACCAGTTCGACTACGGCGCCCAGTACAGCATCCGGGAGTTCGCGTGCGGTGGGGACGAGGGCACGTACTTCCTCGGCAGGGACCTCAGCCGCGCCCTTGCCACGACACAGCAGCACCTGCTGAACACGGTCGGCGACTTCCTGGAGTCCCGCGGCATCGACTCGGAGAGCTTCCAGCGGCTCCAGCAGAACGTCATCCAGAACTTCACCACGAACAACGACTACAGCGTCAAGGCCAAGCACATCAGCGGCGGCGCGATCGCCCCCGGTGGCAGGGCGAACGCCAGTGGCGGAGGGGGCGGGCAGCGTGCCGCCTCAAGTGCCCCGCGGGGCTGACCACCAACAGTGACTCGCTGCGAGGAGAAGGCACATGAGGCACCGTGACGACTACACCCACAACCCCGGCTTCAACGACTACAGCGTCAGTACCGGCGGCGGCGACATCACCGGCGGCGCCATCGCTCCCGGCGGCACGGCGAACTACAACGCGGCCCCCGTCTCGCCCGACACCCTCGAACTCCAGCAGCGTCTCGACGAGCTGCGGCGGCTGCTCGCGCGGTACTCCGCAGCCCTCCCCAACTCCGGCCAACTGCTGGACGACACCGAGCAGTTGGATGCCCAGCTGCAACGGGAACGGCCCAATCGGACCGTTGTGCAGGGACTGCTCGACTCGCTGACGGCGGGAGCGGGCGGCGTCGGCGCCCTCTCCTCCGCCGTCAGCGCGGTCGTCCAGCTCGTCAGCCGTTTCCTGCCCTGACCCGCAGCGTCTCCCCGAGCACCCGGGCCGCCCGCTCCACGTCACCGAAGCCGACGTACAGCGGCGTGAACCCGAACCGGAGTACATCCGGATGCCGGAAGTCCCCGACCACGCCCCGCGCGATCAGCTCCTTCATGACCTCCCCGGCGTCGTCGCACCGCAGCGCCACCTGGCTGCCGCGCTCCGCGTGCGCCTCCGGCGTCAGCGACTCCACCCGGCCCGCGGGCACGTAAGCGGCCACGCATTCCAGGAAGAAGTCCGTCAGGGCAAGGGACTTGGCCCGTACCGCCTCGATCGGCACCCCGTCCCAGACGTCAAGTGCCGCCTCCAGGGCCAGCATCGAGAGGATGTCCGGCGTACCGACCCGGCCGCGCAGCGCACCCGCCGCCGGTTCGTACGAGGCCCGCATGCCGAAGGGCTCCGCGTGCGAGTTCCAGCCGGGCAGCGGGGAGTCGAAGCGGTCCTGCACCTCCCGGCGCACATACAGGTACGCCGGTGAACCCGGGCCGCCGTTCAGGTACTTGTACGTGCAGCCCACCGCCAGGTCGACCCCGTGCTCGTCGAGCCCGACCGGCAGCGCGCCCGCGCTGTGGCACAGGTCCCAGACCGCCACGGCGCCCGCCGCGTGGACGGCGGCGGTGAGGGAGGGCAGGTCGTGCAGGCGGCCGGTGCGGTAGTCGACGTGGTTCAGCAGCACGGCCGCCGTACGCTCGCTCAGCACGCCCGGCACCTCGGCCGGCGTCACCGGACGCAGCGTGCACCCGGTCAGCCGCGCCGCCGACTCGGCGATGTACCCGTCGGTCGGGAAGGTCGTCGCGTCGACGACGATCTCATCGCGACCAGCTCCAGCCAGCCGTACCGCCCCCACAAGTGCCTTGAAGACATTGACACTTGTCGAGTCGCCGACCACGATCTGCCCGGCCGCGGCACCCACCAGCGGAGCGATCCGGTCGCCGATCCGCTCGGGCGCCGTCCACCAGCCGCTCTCGTCCCAGGACCGGATGCGCAGCTCGCCCCACTGCCGCCGGACCACGTCCTCGACGCGCCCCGGGACGGCGGCGGGCAGCGCGCCCAGCGAGTTGCCGTCGAGATAGACCACCTCGTCGAGCACGAACTTCCCGCGCACGCCCGCCAGTTCGTCGGCGGCGTCCAGCTTCTCCGCCCTCGCCGCGAACTCAGACATGCGACCGCGCCGTCCACAGCTCGGGGAACACGTTCTTCTGCGCCCGCTTCTCCAGCCAGGCCACCCCGGCGGACCCGCCCGTGCCCGCCTTGGCGCCCATCGCGCGCCGCGTGGCCACCAGATGGTCGTTGCGCCAGCGCCACACCAGCTCGGCGACATCGGTCAACGCCTCGCCGAGGCGGGCGAGTTCGTCGTTCGGGTCACCGGAGTAGAGGGCGGTCCAGGCGGCCTCGACCTCGGGCGACGGCTCGTACCGCCGCGACACGTCGCGCGTCAGCACGGCGTCCGGGATCGTGTGCCCGCGCCGGGCCAGCAGCCGCAGCACCTCGTCGTACAGGCTCGGCTCGTGCAGCGCCTTCCCCAGCTCGGCGTGCACCCGCGGGGCGCCCCGGTGCGGGACGAGCATGGACGCCGACTTCTCGCCGAGCAGGAACTCCATCCGCCGGTACATCGCCGACTGGAAGCCGGAGCCCTCGCCCAGGGCGGCCCGGTAGGAGTTGAACTGCGCCGGGGTCAGCTGGCCGAGCGGCCGCCAGGAGGCGTTCAGCGCCTCCAGCTCCCGTACGGAACGCTTCAGCGCGTCGACCGCGACCGGCACGTCGTCGGAGCGCAGCGCGCGGGCCGCGGTCTCCCACTCATGGACGATGACCGTGAACCACAGCTCCATCACCTGGGTCGTGACCAGGAAGACCATCTCACCGGGATCGTCGGAGAGGGTGTGCTGGAGGTGGGTGAGCACGTCCGCCTTGACGTAGTCCTCGTACGGCGTCGTGCCTTCGAAGTCGAGATGCGGGGTCTCGGGCTCCGGGATCTCGTGAGCCTCGTGGGACATCGCTGTCTCCTGTTGTGTACTCCGGGTAGCGGTCCGCCCCTGCCGTTACCGACACGGGGGCCCCGGTCCCCACCCGAATCCTCAGCCGTCACCCCGGGAACGCGCAAGGCCCGACTGCGTCACAGCCGGGCCCGCACACGTCTCACCAGGAACTATCCCAGGGTCTGGGCCGCCGTCGGCGAGGAGTCCTTCAGGAACTGGCTGCACCGCTCGTACTCCTCCTGCTCGCCGATCGACCCGGCGGCGCGGGCGAGGGCGTGCAGGGCGCGCAGGAAGCCGCGGTTCGGCTCGTGCTCCCAGGGGACCGGGCCGTGGCCCTTCCAGCCGTTGCGGCGCAGCGCGTCCAGGCCGCGGTGGTAGCCCGTACGGGCATAGGCGTACGACTCCACGACGCTGCCCCGCTCGAACGCCTCGTCGGCCAGCTGGGCCCAGGCCAGGGAGGAGGTGGGGTACTTGGCGGCGACGTCGGCGGGGGCCGTGCCGTTCGCCAGGAGCTCACGGGGCTCCGGGTCGTCGGGGAGGTGGGTCGGGGGCGGGCCCCCGAGGAGGTTCTCGTGAATCGACATGGCTCCAGTCTCCTCCATGGCCCGCGCCCAGTGCCCCCTCGGCCAGACCCCCTACGCCAGCTTCCCCCGCGTCCGCTGCCCCTCCAGCGGCGGAGCCGTGACCGAGCCGTGGTGCAGGCATTCGGGCCGGGTGCAGTCCGGCGGCAGCGCCCGTACGGTCGTGAAGGCCACCGCCGCCCCCACGACCAACGCCCCCGCACACACCACCATCGCCCGCCCGAACGCGTCGTCGAAGGCGCCCGGCGTGCGGTACGCCTCCTCGCCCATCCCGGCGATCATCGGGAGCGCGGCGACCGCGATGAGGCCGGCCGCGCGGGCCGCCGCGTTGTTGATGCCGCTGGCCAGGCCCGCCCGGGCCACGTCCACCGAGGCCAGCACGGTCGCGGTGAGCGGGGCGACCAGGGTGACCAGGCCCAGGCCGAGGACGAGGAGCGCGGGGAGCACGTCGGCGAAGTAGTTCGCGTCCGGGCCCACCCGCAGCATCAGCAGCATCCCGACCGCGCAGAACAGCGGCCCGACCGTGAGCGGGATGCGGGGGCCGATGCGGTCCGCCAGCTCACCGGAGCGGGCGGAGAACAGCAGCATCATGACGGTGGTCGGCAGCATGGCCGTACCGGCGCCGAGGGCCGAGTAACCGGCGACGACCTGGAGCTCCAGGGCGGCCAGGAAGAAGAAGCCGCTGATGGCCGCGTAGACGCACAGGGTGACCAAGTTGACGGCCGTGAACTGCCGGGACGCGAAGATGTCGAGCGGCATCATCGGGTCGGGGCGCCGCTTCTCGACGTACACGAAGGCGACGCCGGCGCCCACGCCGAGCACCGCCGAGATCCAGTCCGCCTCGATCAGCGCGTAGGTCACCAGCGCCAGCGCGAGCGCCCCCAGCAGCGCGCCCAGGACGTCGAAGCTCGTGTGCTTGCGGCCGTCACCGGACTCGGGGACATGCCGTACGGCGATGGGGGCGCACAGCAGCGCCACCGGGACGTTCAGCAGGAACACCCAGCGCCAGCCGGGCCCGTCCACCAGCCAGCCGCCCAGGAACGGCCCGACGGCCGCGCCGATGCCCCCGAAGCCGGACCACAGCCCGACCGCCCGCCCCCGGTCGTCGGGATGGAAGGAGGCCTGGATCAGCGCCAGCGAGCCGGGCGTGAGGAGCGCGCCGCCCACGCCCTGCAACGCCCGCGCCCCGATGAGCACCCCGGCGTTGGGCGCGAGCCCGCACAGCAGGGAGGCGGCGGCGAACCACACCACACCGATGACGAAGACCTTGCGCCGCCCGTACCGGTCCCCGAGCGAGCCGCCGAGCAGGATCAGCCCGGCCAGCGTCAGCATGTACGCGTTGACGGTCCACTGGAGCGCGCCGAGATCGGCGTCGAGGTCCCGCCCGATACGCGGGAGCGCCACGTTGACGACGGTCGAGTCCAGCATCGCCATGCTGGAGCCGAGCACTGTGGTGAGCAGGATCCATTTGCCCTGCGGTGAGGCCAGCCGGACATCAGCCATGCCCCTCAGTAAACAGTGAGCCCGGCGCCGAAGCACCGGGCTCACTGAATCACGATGTGGAACTACGGGTTACTTGATCTTCGTACCCGTCGACCGCAGGTCGGCGCAGGCCTGCGTCACGCGCGCGGCCATGCTGCCCTCGGCGAGCTTGCCCCAGGTGCGCGGGTCGTAGGTCTTCTTGTTGCCGACCTCGCCGTCGACCTTCAGGACGCCGTCGTAGTTCGTGAACATGTGGGCCGCCACCGGACGCGTGAAGGCGTACTGGGTGTCGGTGTCGATGTTCATCTTGACGACGCCGTTGTCCAGCGCGGTCGCGATCTCCTCGGCGGTGGAGCCGGAGCCGCCGTGGAAGACGAAGTCGAACGGGGCGGTCTTGCCGTACTTGGCGCCGACGCCCTCGTTGAGGTCCTTCAGCAGCTCGGGACGGAGGACGACGTTGCCCGGCTTGTAGACGCCGTGCACGTTGCCGAAGGACGCGGCCAGCAGGTAGCGGCCCTTCTCGCCGAGGCCGAGGGCCTCCGCCGTGCGCAGGGCGTCGTCGACCGTGGTGTAGAGGGAGTCGTTGATCTCGTGCGAGACACCGTCCTCCTCGCCACCGGTCGGGGTGATCTCGACCTCAAGGATGATCTTCGCGGCGGCGGCGCGGGCCAGCAGCTCCTGCGCGATCGCCAGGTTGTCGGCCAGGGTCTCGGCCGAGCCGTCCCACATGTGCGACTGGAAGAGCGGGTTCTCGCCGCGGGCGACGCGCTCCTCGGAGACCGCGAGCAGCGGACGGACGTACCCGTCGAGCTTGTCCTTCGGGCAGTGGTCCGTGTGCAGCGCGACGGTGATGTCGTACTTCTTGGCGACGATGTGCGCGAACTCGGCCAGGGCGACGGCGCCGGTGACCATGTCCTTGTTGTACTGACCGCCCAGGAACTCGGCGCCACCGGTCGAGATCTGGACGATGCCGTCACTCTCGGCCTCGGCGAAGCCGCGCAGTGCCGCGTGCAGGGTCTGCGTCGAGGTGACGTTGATGGCCGGGTAGGCGAACTTGCCTGCCTTCGCCCGGTCGAGCATCTCGTTGTAGACCTCGGGGGTTGCGATGGGCATCTGTCCGCTCCTTGGAGTGTGCGGGTTGGCGTACTACGTGCTGACGGCCCTGACCTAGACCTTGATGTGGGGGTTGCGACGTCGTCGTCGGGCCCCATCTTTCCAGACGTACCGGGATGCTCCGAGCGGTCATAAGTCCCGGTTGTCGGAGCTTTCCGGCGTCCTGGTCAGTCCAGGCCCAACTCGTCCTTGGAGAAGGCGAAGCGGTACGGCACACCGGCGCCCTCTTCGATCTTCTCGGCGGCGCCGGTGGCCCGGTCCACGATGGTGGCGACGGCGACGACCTCGGCCCCCGCCTCCCGCACGGCCTCCACCGCGGTCAGCGGAGAACCGCCGGTGGTGGAGGTGTCCTCGACGACGAGGACGCGCCGGCCCGCGATGTCCGGACCCTCGACGCGGCGCTGGAGCCCGTGCGCCTTGGCGGCCTTGCGCACGACGAAGGCGTCGAGCTTCCGCCCCCGCGCGGCGGCCGCGTGCAGCAGGGCGGCGGCGACCGGGTCGGCCCCCATGGTCAGCCCGCCGACCGCGTCGAACTCCAGGTCGGCGGTGAGGTCGAGCAGCACCTGGCCGACCAGCGGGGCGGCCTCCCCGTCGAGGGTGATGCGCCGCAGGTCGACGTAGTAGTCCGCCTCCAGACCCGACGACAGGGTCACCTTGCCGTGCACCACGGCCTTGTCCTTGATCTGCTGCAGCAGCGCGCCGCGTACGTCCGTCATGCGAGTCAGCTTAAAGCCGACGCCAGGACCAGGTCGTCGAGGCCTCCAGCGGCTCCAGCAGCGTGACCAGGCGCGGCAGCGTGTTGAGCCCGTCGGGCGGCCCGGTCTGCGGCTCCACGCAGACGGCCTCGGCCTGCTCGTCGTAGACCACGACCCACTCCTCGCGGGAGCCGACCTTCAGCTCCAGCTGCCCCGGCCAGGTCAGCGTCACGTCGACGCCGCCGGGCATCCCGAAGCAGTCGTCCCAGGGTCCGGGCTTGGGGTCGATCCGCCGCCCGGTGGGCAGATGATCGTCCCCGCGCTCCTCCTGCCAGGCCGCCTCGAAGGCGACCTGTACGTCCTGCCCGCCCTCGCCGCCGAGGTTGCGGTGGAACCACGGGTGCCAGCCGATCTGCGCCGGGAAGGAGGAGTCGTACGTCTCGACGGACATGGTCAGCGTCAGGGCGTCCGCAGTGAGGGCGACGGCCTGGGTGACGCGGCCGGGGTAGGGCCACGGGTCGACCAGGTCGTACGTGATGACGGCCTCGGCGGCCGTGGCGCGGGCGATGCGCCAGGCGCCGTCGCGGGCGGTGCCGTGGATGGCGTGCGGCGGGGAGTTGAGCGGCATCTGCTGGACGGTGCCCCCGTCCCGGAACCGCCCGTCCCTGATCCGCCCGCACCAGGGCACCATGGGGAAGCAGCCGAAGCGCTCGCCCTGCCGCAGCAGCTCGACGCCGTCGATGCGCAGCCCGCCGATCCGCCCGCCGTTCCCCGGCAGCACGGTCACCTCCGCGTCTCCCGCGGTCAGCGTGATGGGTTCGTTACTCACGGGACGACCCTACTGGGGCGATCAAGAGGGCATCGGGCGCGGTGGGAGCTCGGTGGGCCGCCGGGGCGTTGGTCAGCGGCGCTTGCGCAGCGCCCGGGTCACCACGATCGCCGAGGCCAGGGCCACCGCCGCCGCGGGCGCCGCCCACCGCAGGGCCGAGTTCGGGGCGATGGTCTGCGGTGCGGGGACGGGGGCGTAGCGGCCACGCGGGGGTGCGTGGTCGACCTCCTCGGCGCTGCGGCCGATCATCGTGCGGCGGGCGTGCGCGGCCTCGGCAGGGAGGTCGCGAGGGGTGGTGTGGTCCTCGGGTTCGGGCTCGGGTTCGGGTTCCGGCTCGGGCTCGGGTTCCGGCTCGGGTTCCTCTGCGGCTTCCGGGACCTCAATGGCTGCCGGTGCCTCTGCGACTTCCGGTACTTGAGGGGCCTCGGGTTCGGCGGACTCGGGCTCGGTGGCCTTGGACTCCGTGGGCTCCTGGCTCCCCAGGTTCTCCGCGAAACGGTTCAGCAGCCGCGTCATCGCCGACGTCACCGACTCCCCCGGCAGCTCCGTGATGCGTCCGTCCGCCGCGGCCGTCCCTCCGAAGGTGAGGGTCGTCCCGCCCTCGGCCGCCGTGAGCCGCAGGGTCAGCGTCAGCTTCACCGTGCCGCTGCCCCGGGCCTCCACCGCCTCGCCCTCGACCGCGTACGTGCCGTCGTCCCGGGCGGAGAGGCGGGCCGCGCCGCGATAGGTCACGGAGTGACTGCCGACGCGCACCTTGAGGCGCCCGGTGACGGGCTCGGCGCCGGCGTCCTGCTGGAGCCCGGGAACGGCCCGGGCGACCCGAAGGGGATCGGCCAGCGCCTCCCTGAGTCGCTCGGCCGGAACCGGAACGAACACCTCATGCTCCATGGTCCGCGAGCCTACCCAGAGGACCGACGACTGCACCCCCGTTGGTCGAAAGTGACCGGGCCCTCGTGTCGGCAGGCCCAGCCGCCGGTGCCCTCAGTCTGCCGAGCCCCCCGGCGTCACCAGTCCCGTCTCGTACGCCACGACCACCACCTGCGCCCGGCTCGCCAGCCCCAGCTTCGTCATCGTGCGGTTGAGATGCGTCTTCACGGTCGCCTCGCTGATGAACAGCCGGTCCGCGGCCTCCGCGTTGGTCAGCCCACGGGCCACCAGCCGGACGACCTCCACCTCTCGGGTGGTCAGCGCGGACAGGTCGGCCGGGGGCTCGGCGCCGGGCGCCGTGCCGTCGGCCGTACGGGTGTAGGCCTCCACCAGGCGCCGGGTGACCGCGGGCGCGAAGAGGGCGTCACCGCGGTGGACGGCGGTCACCGCGGCGAGCAGGCGTTCGGGGCCGGCGTCCTTGAGGAGGAAGCCGGACGCGCCCGCGCGCAGGGCGCCGTACACGTACTCGTCGAGGTCGAAGGTGGTCAGGATCAGGATGCGGGGCGGTGGGTCGGCCGCCGCCGCGAGGATGCGTTCCGTCGCCTCGATGCCCGTGACGCCGGGCATGCGGATGTCCATGAGGACGACGTCGGGGTGGGTCTTGGCGGCCAGCGCGACGGCCTCCGCCCCGTCCGCGGCCTCGCCGGCCACCTCCATGCCGGGCGCGGCCCGCAGCAGCGCGACCAGTCCGCCGCGGACGAGGAACTGGTCGTCGACGACCAGCACCCTGATCGCCCGTTGGTCGTTGCCGGTGTCGGTCATTCCGCGACGGCGTCCCCCCGGCGTGCGCTCTGTGCCGACGTCGGCAGGGTGAGGTGCACGCCGAAACCCCCCTCGCTGCGCGGGCCGACGACGATCGACCCGCCGTAGAGCTTGGCCCGCTCCCGCATCCCGATCAAGCCGTGTCCGCCCCGGTCCTGCTTTCTGGCCGGATTCACCCCCTTTCCGCCGGCCGTTCCGCTGTCCGTTCCGTTGTCCGTGACGGTCGCCGTCATCTCGCCCGCCCGGTAGGCGAGTTCGACCTGCGCCTGAGCGCCGGGAGCGTGCTTGAGGACGTTGGTCAGGGCCTCCTGGACCACGCGGTAGAGGCAGAGCTGGACGCCGGGCGGCAGCGGGCGGGGTTCGCCGGTGATGCGGAGGTCGACGGGGACGCCGCCCGCGCGGACCCGGTCGACCATGTCGGATAGCTGGTCGAGGCCGGGTGCGGGCGCCCCGTCGGCCGCGCCCTGGACGCCGTCGGCGCGCAACAGGCCCAGCGTGCGCCGGAGTTCGGCAAGCGCCTCGCCGCTGGAGCCGGCGATGGTGTCGAGCGCCTCGCGCGCGGTGCGGGCGTCGGAGGTGAAGACGAAGCGGGCGAGGCCGGCCTGGACGTTGATGACGGCCATGTGGTGGGCGACCACGTCGTGCAGTTCGCGGGCGATGCGGACGCGTTCCTCGGCGACCTCGCGGCGGGCCCGTTCGGCCTGTTCGGCCTTGAGCTGCCGGGTCAGTTCGGCGGTGCGGTGGGCGGAGTGGCCGAACCACCACAGGACGAGCGCGTAGGCGAGGGACTGCGCGATCACCGAGGCCATGGAACTGCCGTCGGTGACCAGGCCGGCGTAGATCCAGACCCCGGCGAGCAGGGCGGCGCAGACCGCGGTGGTGCGGGTCGGGCGCAGGGCCGCGACGGTGTAGAACGCGAGCATCGGGCCGAGGGAGTTGACCACCGGCCAGTAGCCGAGGGTGACGTAGGCGGCGGAGACCGCGAGGACACCGACGCAGACCGGCACGGGCGCCCGGTTGCGCAGGACGGTCGGCAGGTTGACGAGGGCGACGAGGGTCCAGGCGAGGGCGTCGGGTGCGGGCCACCCCTGGGCGGCCGACTCCCGGGCGAGCAGGACGGCCACGGTCGTCTGCGCCGCGGTGATCAGGCCGTCGACGACGAGGGGGTGGATCCGCATCGCCGCAGCGTAACCGCCGTGCCCGAACGGGGGCGTCAACCTCCGGCGGTACCGCGGAAGTTGCAGGAACCGCGCGGTTACCGCCGAGGTTGGGCCGAACGTCCAACCAGCGCGGGATTCGGGCGGGCGGGCCGCGCCCTAGCTTTTCGGTGCGGGCCGGAACGGGGGCTCAACGGGGCGACCCCCGGCCCACGGCAACCGAAGGAGAACCACGCATGTCTCTGCGTAAGAAGGCGCTCGCGCTCGCCGTCGTCACGGCCGTCGGCGGCGGACTCGCGCTCACCGCGACGCCGGCCTCGGCGAGCATCTCCCAGGGGTACGTCTCCGGGGCGGGCGACCCGACGAACGACTGGGGCGACGAGGGCACCCTGTCGTCCGGCAGCCACGCGAACAGCAACGCGACCGCGCTGGTGCAGCTGCTGCTGTGGGCGGACGGCGCCAAGGAGAAGAACGGCACGACGTTCGACTACGCCGACATCGACGGCCGGTACGGGTCCAACACCACGGCCGCGGTCAAGTCCTGGCAGAAGCTGTACAACAGCCGGGAGGGCGCCGGTCTGGTGGTCGACGGCAAGGCCGGTCCGAAGACGCTGGGCGCCGCGGACGTCTCGCTCGTGGACAACGGCGACGGCACCGTCACATTCTGGGGCTGGAAGCACGACGTCACGTTCAAGCGGTCCGGCGGCAAGTACTACCTGAAGGTCGACAACACGCATGGCTGGAAGGCCGCGTCGTACAACACGCTGAACGTCGTCTGAGCCACGGCGGGGGAAACAGCGGCGGTCCGTCCCTCCCGGGGAGGGGGCGGGCCGCCGTCCGCGTGGGGGTGCGCGGGCCGGTCAGTTCGCGTACTCGGGGTGCACCAGCGTCGACGACGGCAGGCCGGTGATCCGGGTACGGGCGACCGTGCGGGCGTCCGCCGCGAGGGACGCCACGGTCAGGGTCCTGGGCGGCGGTGCGTGCGCGTCGAGGCCGAGGGAGGGCGTCGTATCGGCGGCGGCGAGCACGAAACCCCAGTCGCGGGGTGCGCGGGAGGCGCCGGTCACCCGGTCGGGCCCGGCCGCGAACCCTTCGTCGCGCCCGCCGACGCGGTAGGGCACGGTACGCAGTCCCGCCGCGCGCATCGTGGTGTCGACCGTCCAGAAGACGCGGGGGCGGGAGGAGACCGGCCCGGCGTGCACCACGAGGCGGCCGCCCGGGGCCAGGGCGCGGTGGGCGAGGCCGTAGAACTCCTGGGAGTACAGCTTGGTGCTGGCGGTGATGCCCGGGTCGGGCAGGTCGGAGATCACCACGTCGTAGGCGGCGGGCCGGGCCTGCCGCAGCCAGCCGAAGGCGTCGGCCGTGGTGACATGAACGCGCGGGTCGTCGTACGCATGGCCGTTGAGGGCGGCGAGGGCCGGGTCCGTGCGGGCCAGCCGCGCCACCCCGGCGTCGAGTTCGACGACGTCTACGCGGCGGACGTCCGGGTGGCGCAGGACCTCGCGCGCCGCCAGTCCGTCGCCGCCGCCGAGGATCAGCACGCGCGTGTGCGGTCCGTTCATCGCGGGGTGGACCAGCGCTTCGTGGTACCGGCGTTCGTCGAGGCCGCTGACCCGGAGACGGCCGTCGAGGAAGAGGTCGAGGGGGCGGCCGTGGGTGCCGCCGGTGAGGACGACCTCCTGGACGTCGGTCTGGAGGGCGACGCGGACGTCGTCGCCGTACACCGCCTGCCGCGCCGCGCGTTCGAAGTCGTCGACGAGTACGGCGGCCGCGGCGAGGACGCCCAGCACGGCCAGGTTGGCGATCACCAGCAGCCAGCGCGCCCGGCGGCTCAGGTCGCCGCGGAACAGGCCGAGGACGAGGGCGCCGCCCACGATCGCGTTGACGGTCCCGGTGATCAGGGCGCCGGTCAGCTGGCCCAGCATCGGCAGCAGGAGGAACGGGAAGGCGAGGCCGCCCACCAGACCGCCGACGTAGTCCGCGGCGAAGAGGTCGGCGACCGCGCCGCCCGCGTCCTGGCGGCGGATGCGCTGGATCAGCTCCATCAGCAGTGGGACCTCGGCACCGATGAGCAGCCCGATCGCGAGGGAGAACGCGACCAGCAGGCAGCGCGGTCCGTGGGCCCACAGGCCGCCCCAGTCGCCGGTCCAGGCGAAGACGGCGTACAGCGCCATCGCGCTGCATCCGCCGACGAGGGCGAGCGCGGCCTCGATCGCGCCGAACCCGGCCGCGGCGTGCCGGCGCAGCCGTTTGGCGAGCAGCGAGCCGACGCCCATCGCGAAGACCATCACGGACAGCACGACGGAGGCCTGGGTGACCGAGTCGCCGATCAAGTACGAGGCAAGGGCGACGAGTTCGAGTTCGTACACCAGTCCGCACGCGGCGCAGACGAACACCCCGGCGAGGACCAGGAACCGCCCGACCGAGGGCCGCACCGGAAGCCGCGCAGGACCCGCCCAGGGCGGCGCTGTGCCGGGCGGGGCGGGCGCGTGCGGTTCGATCACGTTGCGACGGTACGTCACTGCAACGGCACGCTTCGTCACCCACACGTGTGGAACTCGCGGCCGCGGGGCGGACCGGGGTTTGCGCCGCGGGTCAGTGCACCTGGAGCGCGGCGGGAACCTTGACGCCGACCTTCGTGCGGGTCGCCACCAACTGGCCGTCCTGCGGGTACGCGTGCCAGGTCCGCCACAGCACCTGGCCCTCGTGGCGCTGGGCGAGCAGGGCGGTGAAGGCGTGCGGGCTGCCCGGGAAGACGCCCGCGAGGCCGTGCGGATGGTCGGAGACGAGGGCCAGCAACTCCTGGGCGCGGCCCGCGAACTGGCCCGGGGAGAGGACCTCCACGCGCGCCGCGAACTCGTACTCCCAGTCGCCGACCCGTTTGGCGACGCCGAGCGGCAGCGGGGTGCTGCTGCCCGGGATGCAGGCCACCGTCTCCGAACAGGTGCCGCGCTCCTCCTCCAGGAGGACCTGGTGGGACGCGCCGAGGAGTCTCAACTGGAGGGTCGACCCGGCCAGTTCGAGGTCGAGCGTGGCCAGCGCCGGAAGCGGCTCGCGTCCCAGCGCCCAGGCGAGGTCGGCCGCGCGCGTGTCGGTGTAGGAGGTGTTCAGGGTCGTGAGCATGGATCGGCTCCGCAAGCACGCAAAGAAAGGGCGGTGTGGGGGGCGCCGGCGCACCCGGGCCGACACCGGCGGGGATTCGGCCCGGTCGGCCCGGTCGGGATGTCGCTGCTGAAATGTCCGGAGGACGGCCGAGGGCCCGCTTTGGTGATTTAGAGGGAATCATGAACTGTGGCGCCGCCACAGCGTTTTTACCCAACTTCGTGGCGTTTCCATCCCTCAGAGGGCCCCACAGTTCAACTGTTCAACTACGGCGCACGCCGGGCCCGCCAGGGCGTACGCCGGGGCATCCGCACGCCGGGCGCGAAAAGCCGGGCCCCACCCCCGTGCGGGCCCGGCTCGTCCGGATACGACAAGAAGCTCAAGGGGCGACCAGGAGCTCAGCCACCTCGTGTCAGCCGACCCATGTCAGCTGCCCCCTCCGCAGCCGCCGCCACCGCCCCCTCCGCAGGACGACCCGCCGCCACACGACGAGCCGCCGCTGTCCCCGCCCCCGTCCGCCCAGCTGTCGCCGCTGGTGTCGCCGCCGCCCCCGGAACCTCCGAAGAGGTACCCGCGCCGCCGGCTCGGCTTCCGCCGGACGGACCATCTGATCAGCCACAGGATCAGGCCCCAGTACAGGGCCACCAGGACGAGGACGAGAGCCGTGACCACGGCGTCACCCCCCTTCCGCCCCCCGGCCGCGGCTCAGCTGCTGCCGCCGCCGCAACCGCCCCCGCCACCGCAGGACGACCCGCCGCCACACGACGAGCCACCCCCGCAGGACGAGGAGGAACCACAGGACGAGGACGAGGACGAGCCGCACGACGAACCGCCGCCGCTCGACCCCCCGTCGGCCCACCAACTGCTGCCACTGCCGCTGCGGCTGCCGCCGCGCCGGCCCGAGCGCACCCGCTGCGAGCTCCCCCTGCTCGCCCGCGCGATGATCATGACCACGAACCCGATGAAAGCGACTGCCAGGATGATGCCGAAGACCATGGCGTCACCCTCCTTCCGTCTCCCCCGAGACGACCCCCCGTGGGCGCCTCGGGTCCTGCGTGCGAGGGAGATGCCCCGGCGTCTCATCAGCCAAAGCAGAGTTGAGCGAATCCAGAGCTTGGGCGCAGGATGACCGGCATGACCTCCACCGCACGCCCGCACCTCAACCGCCGGCTCGCCGAGTTCGGGACGACGATCTTCGCCGAGATGTCCGCGCTCGCCGTGCAGACCGGCTCGATCAATCTCGGCCAGGGCTTCCCCGACACGGACGGCCCCGAGGAGATCCGGGAGGCGGCCGTACGGGCGCTGCGCGACGGACGCGGCAACCAGTACCCGCCGGGTCCGGGCGTCCCCGAGCTGCGCACCGCGATCGCCGCGCACCAGCAGCGTCGGTACGCACTGACGTACGACCCCGACACCGAGGTCCTGGTGACGGCGGGCGCGACCGAGGCCATCGCCGCCGCCCTGCTCGCCCTCCTGGAGCCCGGCGACGAGGTCATCGCCTTCGAGCCGTACTACGACTCCTACGCGGCCTGCATCGCCATGGCGGGCGGCACCCGCGTCCCGGTCACCCTGCGCCCGGACGGCGACAGCTTCCGCCTCGACCTCGACGAGCTGCGCGCGGCGGTGACGGACAGGACCCGGCTGCTGCTGATCAACACGCCCCACAACCCCACCGGCACGGTCCTCACCCGTGCGGAGCTCACCGCGATCGCCGAGCTGGCGGTCGAGCGGGATCTGCTGGTCGTCACCGACGAGGTGTACGAACACCTGGTCTTCGACGACGCCGAGCACCTCCCGCTCGCGACCTTCCCTGGCATGCGCGACCGCACGGTCACGATCGGCTCGGCCGGCAAGACCTTCTCCTTCACCGGCTGGAAGGTCGGCTGGGTGACCGGCTCGCCGTCCCTGGTCTCGGCGGTGCGCTCGGCGAAGCAGTTCCTCACGTACGTCGCCTCGGGCCCCTTCCAGTACGCGGTCGCCGAGGCCCTCGCGCTGCCGGACAGCTATTACGAGGCCTTCCGGGCGGACATGCGCGCCAAGCGCGACCTGCTCGCGAGCGGCCTGGCGGAGGCGGGCTTCGGGGTGTTCCGCACCGCCGGCACCTACTTCATCACCACCGACATCCGCCCCCTCGGCGAGAGCGACGGCTTCGCCTTCTGCCGCGCGCTGCCGGAGCGGGCCGGGGTCGTCGCCATCCCCAACGCGGTCTTCTACGACCACCGGGAGGCGGGCGCGCCCTTCGTACGGTTCGCGTTCTGCAAGCAGACGGCGGTGCTGGAGGAGGCGGTCAAGCGGCTGAAGGCGCTGGCGGGCTGACGCGACTCGGGCGGTCGGACACTGGGGCATGATGCTCGCTTATGCCTGACTTCTTATGCAATGTGCTGATGTGACCCCTGTCAGCACGCTCGCGCCGCCCGCCGTCGCCCAGCCCGGCACCACCGAACGCATCCGGCCGCGCCACCCCATCGCGGTGGCGCTCGGCCTGTTCGCCGCCGCCCGGCTCACCGGGCTGGCCGTGCTCGCCGCGACCGCCTGGGCCACCGGCCACCACCCGCTCACCCTGCTGGGCCGGTCCTGGGACTCCCGCTGGTACCTGGGCATCGCCGCGCACGGCTACGGCCGCACCCTCCACATCCGCCCCGGTGTCGTCTTCAGCGACCTCGCCTTCTTCCCGCTCTACCCGGCGCTGGTGCGCGCGGTGACCGCGGTCAGCCCGCTGGGCGGCGGCGCGGCGGGCCTGCTGGTGTCGTGGACGGCGGCGGCGGTGGCGGCGTGCGGCATCTACGCGATCGGCGTACGGCTGCACGGCCGCGCGGTGGCCACCACCCTCGTACTGCTCTGGGCCCTGCTGCCGCACTCGGTCGTGCTGTCGATGGCGTACACGGAACCCGTCCTGACCGCGTTCGCCGCCTGGTCGCTGTACGCCGTGCTCACCGGCCGCTGGCTGTGGGCGGGCACACTGGCCGCGCTGGCGGGGCTGGCCCGGCCGAACGGGTTCGCGGTGGCGGTGGCGGTGCTGGTGACGGCGGCGTACGAGATCTTCCGGACCCGGCGGCGGGGCGGAAAAGTTACCCACAGCCTGTGGACGGGCGCGGCGCTCGCCCCGCTCGGCTGGTCGGCGTACGTCCTCTGGGTCGGCCATCGCAAGGGAGACCTGCTCGGCGGCTACTTCGCGGTGCAGCGCGGCTGGGGCTCCAGCTTCGACTTCGGCCGGGGTTCCCTGCGCTTCGCCCGTCACCTCGTCCTCGAGGGCGACCGCCTGGTCTTCCCGATGACACTGCTGATCGTCGCCGTCGCGGTCGTCCTGTACGCCCTGCTCCTGCTGGACCGCCCGCCGCTCCCGCTGGCCGTCTACACCGCCGTACTCCTGCTGATCACCCTCGGCGGCTCGGGCTTCTTCGAGTCCAAGCCGCGCTTCCTGCTGCCCGCGTTCCCGCTGCTGCTCCCGTCGGCCCGGGCCCTGGTCCGCACGGCGAGAGCCCGGCCCTGGCACGCGGTCGTGGTGACCGGTGCCCTGGCCGGGCTCTCTTTCGCCTACGGGGCGTATCTGGTCGTACTGGCGGACACGCCGCTGTAGAGGATGTTCAGGTCCTACTCGCCGCCGTCGCTGTCGGGCTGGTCGGCGTCGTTGATCTCCTGCTCCAGGCCGAGCTGCTCCACGAGCCACTTGTCGAACTCGATCGCGGCCCGCACCCAGCTGACCGTCGACGACACGAAGTGCTCCAGGCTCACGCCGGTGCCGATCAGCATCTGCGCCTCGCCGATGAGGCGGACGGTGCCGTCGTCGTGGGTGTGCGTGTAGAGCTTGGGCCACAGGGTGCGGCGGTTCCAGTCGTCGATGGACTCCAGCAGCTGCGGCTTCTCGTCGATCTTGTGGGGCCGGTCGTAGAACGTCCGGACCGAGAAGACCTGCTGGTCACCCTCACCCCGGAACATGAAATACGTACGGAACTGCTCCCACGGCGCCGCGAGGTCACCCTCTTCGTCAACGACGTACTTCAGCTCCATCTGCTCCAGGAGCTGCTTCACGAGGTCCTGATCCGGGACGACGGGGCCTGCCGGTCCTTGCGGCTGCGGCTCGGGCTGGCCCCCGAAGTTCGGAATCGAGGACGGGTCGATGGTCACCGTGAATTTCCCTTCGTACGGATTCCGCCATCCTCCCCCATGCGGGGAGGGGCGTGGCAACCCCCGGCGGGGTCTGTCAGCCGAGGGCTGACTTGATCCGGTCGCCGGGGGTCCGGGTACCCAGGGTCAGAGCGTCTTGCCCGTCGCCGGGCCCACGATCAGGCCGTCACCGAACGTGTCCACCCGGACGGTGTCGCCGTCCTTGATCTCGCCGGACAGGATCTCCTTGGCGAGGCGGTCGCCGATGGCGGTCTGGACCAGGCGGCGCAGGGGGCGGGCGCCGTAGGCCGGGTCCATGCCCTCGGTCGCGAGCCAGGCCAGGGCCTCGTCCGAGACCTCCAGGGTGAGGCGGCGCTCCGCGAGGCGCTTGGCCAGGCGGTCGATCTGGAGGCGGGCGATACGGCTCAGCTCGTCCTTCGACAGGGCCGAGAAGACGACCAGGTCGTCCAGGCGGTTCAGGAACTCCGGCTTGAAGGCGGTGCGGACCACCTCCAGGACCTGCTCCCGCTTCTCCTGCTCGGTGGTGAGCGGGTCGACCAGGAACTGGCTGCCCAGGTTGGAGGTCAGCACCAGGATCGTGTTGCGGAAGTCGACCGTACGGCCCTGGCCGTCGGTGAGCCGGCCGTCGTCCAGCACCTGGAGCAGGACGTCGAAGACCTCCGGGTGGGCCTTCTCCACCTCGTCCAGCAGCACCACGCTGTACGGGCGGCGCCGGACCGCCTCGGTGAGCTGGCCGCCCTCCTCGTAGCCGACGTAGCCGGGAGGCGCGCCGACCAGGCGGGCGACGCTGTGCTTCTCGCCGTACTCCGACATGTCGATGCGGACCATCGCCCGCTCGTCGTCGAAGAGGAAGTCGGCCAGCGCCTTGGCGAGTTCGGTCTTGCCGACGCCCGTGGGGCCCAGGAAGAGGAAGGAGCCGGTCGGGCGGTCGGGGTCGGCGATGCCGGCGCGGGTGCGGCGTACCGCGTCCGACACCGCCTGCACGGCCTCCGACTGGCCGATCAGCCGCTTGCCCAACTCCTCCTCCATGCGCAGGAGTTTCTGGGTCTCGCCCTCCAGGAGGCGTCCGGCCGGGATGCCGGTCCAGGCGGCGACGACGTCGGCGATGTCGTCGGAGCCGACCTCCTCCTTGACCATGGTGCCCTTCGCGGCCTCTTCCTCGGCCTGCGAGGCTTCCTCCAAGTCCCGTTCCAGCGTGGGGATCTCGCCGTACAGCAGCTTGCTGGCGGTGTCGAAGTCGCCGTCGCGCTGGGCGCGTTCGGCCTGGCCGCGCAAGTCGTCGAGCTTTTCCTTCAGTTCACCGACGCGGTTGAGGGACTGCTTCTCCTTCTCCCAGCGGGCGGTGAGGCCCCGCAGCTCCTCCTCCTTGTCGGCGAGGTCGCGGCGCAGCTTCTCCAGGCGTTCGCGGGAGGCCGGGTCGGTCTCCTTCTCCAGGGCCAGCTCCTCCATCTTCAACCGGTCGACGGAGCGCTGGAGTTCGTCGATCTCGACGGGGGACGAGTCGATCTCCATGCGGAGCCGGGAGGCGGACTCGTCGACGAGGTCGATGGCCTTGTCGGGCAGGAAGCGGGAGGTGATGTAGCGGTCGGAGAGGGTGGCGGCGGCCACCAGCGCGCTGTCGGCGATCTGGACCTTGTGGTGGGCCTCGTACCGCCCCTTCAGCCCGCGCAGGATGGCGATGGTGTCCTCGACGGTCGGCTCGGCGACCAGGACCTGCTGGAAGCGGCGCTCCAGGGCCGGGTCCTTCTCGATCCGCTCGCGGTACTCGTCGAGGGTCGTCGCGCCGACCATGCGCAGCTCACCGCGCGCGAGCATGGGCTTGAGCATGTTGCCCGCGTCCATGGCGGAGTCGCCGCCGGCGCCGGCCCCGACGACGGTGTGCAGCTCGTCGATGAAGGTGATGATCTGGCCGTCGGAGTCCTTGATCTCGGCGAGGACGGTCTTGAGCCGCTCCTCGAACTCACCGCGGTACTTCGCGCCGGCGACCATCGCGCCGAGGTCGAGGGCGACGAGCCGCTTGTTCTTCAGCGACTCCGGCACGTCCCCCTTGACGATCCGCTGGGCGAGGCCTTCGACGACGGCGGTCTTGCCGACGCCGGGCTCGCCGATGAGGACGGGGTTGTTCTTGGTCCGGCGGGACAGCACCTGCACCACGCGCCGGATCTCCTGGTCCCGTCCGATGACGGGGTCGAGCTTCCCCTCGCGCGCGGCGGCGGTGAAGTCGGTACCGAACTTCTCCAGGGCCTTGTAGGAGCCCTCGGGATCGGCGGTGGTCACCCTTCTTCCTCCCCTCGCCTTCTGGAAGGCGTCCTGCAACTTCCTGGCGTCGGCCCCCTGCGAGGAGAGTACGTCCCCGGCCTGGCCGCCCTTGGCAGCGATGCCGATGAGCAGGTGCTCGGTGGAGAGGTACTCGTCACCGAGGTCCTTGGCGCGGGTCGCGGCGTCGTTGACGACGGCGAGCAGTTCGCGGCTGGGCTGCGGGGGCGCGACGGTGGAGCCGGTCACGCTGGGCAGACCGGCGAGGATCTTCTCGGCTCCGGCGCGGACGGCGGCGAGGTCGGCCTCGACGGCGGCCAGCAGATCCACGATGTTCTCGTTGTCCTGCCCCTGGAGCAGAGCCAGGAGCAGGTGGGCGGGGGTGAGGTCGGGGTGCCCCTCGGCGGCGGCGCGCTTCTCGGCCGCGTTGATCGCGTCCCGGCTCCGGTTGGTCAGCTCGGCGTCCACGTGTCCGTACTCCTCCTCGATGTCGACGGCTCTCCTGAGTCTGACTCAGGCAACGTACACAAAGTTGAGTCTATTCCACTCAAGGTACGGCTCGGGAGGGGTCGGGGACCGGGTTCCCCTCCTGCCGGGGTTAAGTTCCGGGGCATGGCGACGACGTACACCCAGGACCCCGGCGCACCGGACCCGCTCTACCTCAGCTTCTGGCGGGAACGGCACCTGTGCACCCTGACGACCCTGCGCCCGGACGGCAGCCCGCACGTGGTGCCGGTCGGAGTGACATACGACCCGGAGGCGCGGCTCGCTCGGGTGATCACGAACAAGTCGAGCGCGAAGGTGGGACACGTCCGGGCGGCGGGCCCTGCCGGAGCCCTGGTCGCGGTGTGCCAGGTGGCCGGGCGGCGCTGGGCGACGCTGGAGGGACGGGCGTACGTGCGGACCGATCCCGAGCGGGTGGCGGAAGCCGAGCGGCGGTACGCGGAGCGCTATGAGCGCACGCCGGCGCCGAATCCGTCCCGGGTGGTGATCGAGATCGAGCTGACGCGGGCGCTGGGGCGCGGTTGAGCGGGGGCCTCGCAAGCACCGTTGGCGATTTTCAGCCAACGGCCAGAAAAGGTCGATACCCTGAAATGTCTCCCAAAACTGCAGCGGCGTCACCGTGTTCAGGTCACGGTGACGCCGCTGCGGGGGGAAGCGCCTGAGCGATCTGTTACGACGGGGGAATCGCGTCAGGCACTGCGGGGGGTGGCTGAGATGGTCCGTGGGGTGGGGGATTCCGGTTCCACCAGCCGATGGTCTCGTTGGTCGAGGTTCACAAAGATCATTCCGTACCGAATGGCACACCGCACAGGCTGCGGCGCCCCCCGAGGCCGCCGCAGACACCGGTACGCCCGGACGTCCTCGTCGTCGTCACGGGTGACCACGACCGGCTCTCCGAAGACCGTCACCATCAATGAGTCACCGGAGTGAGGGATCGCGGTGACCAGATCGATGAAGTGCCAGCCGGACCGGTAGGCCGTGGCCATCTCGCGTCGGAACGAGCGGTCGTCAGGGGGAGTCGTCACGTCAGCTCCCGACAGCCCAAGCGCTGTCCTGGGCCTTCCACGCACTGTCGCCAGGCGCGGCCTGCACCAGCCAGGCACTGTCCGCCCGAACGTCGCCCTTCGTGTCGGAGAAGGCACCCAGTGCCCCGAAAGCCACAACGGCGGAAAAAGCGGCGGCAAGCACCGAGCGAAGCAATTTCTTCTGCATAGTCGGCTTCGTCCTCACTTGAAGGTCCCCTCTTCACCCCGTTAACCAAGACGATGGCTCATTCGGGCACGTCATGGCCACACAATCGATGCATCATGTTCCTGCACGTTCATAACCCTGGGGGGTGGAGGTTTGACAACAAAGAGGGCCAAAGGGACACATCCGCACGCGATGACCATGTTGTGCGAGGAGGGCGGCCTGCTTTACGCGAACGCGCTGCGCACCGGACGCATACCCCGCTCGGATGTGGAGGTCGCTCCCTGCCTGATGGAGTTCGACCTGCTCCATCCCGACCCGGACGATCCGAGCTGGCTGCGCCCCGTGCCCCCGGCGATCGCCCTGGCGCAACGGCTCAACCCCATAGAGCACGAGATCAGCGAACGCAGACAGCTGTCGATCGAACTCGCCGACGCTTTCAAGCCGTTCATGGCCCTCAGTGCCCAGGCGACGACGGCGACCCACTCCATCACGGTGCTGGAGGGGCGTGACCGGATCAACGCCGCGCTCAACCTGGCCGCGGACCAGTGCCACACCGAGATGCTCACGGTCCAGCCCAGCACCCGCCGGACCGAGCGCAGTCTCCTTCAGGGGCTGGAGCGGGACAAGACGCTGATCGAGCGGGGAGTGCGCATCCGGACCCTCTACCAGCACACCGCCAGGTACAGCCCGGAAAAGCTGGCCTACGTGGACCAGCTCTCCAAGGGCAAGGTGGAGTACCGCACCATCGACGAGCTGGTCGAGCGTCTCATCATCTGCGACGAGACCGTCGCCTTCATCCCCACCCGGGACGACCTCGAGGTCGCCCTGGAGCTGCGGCACCCCGGGCTCGTCCGCTACCTGATCAAGGTCTTCGAGTTCATGTGGGGCCGCTCAGTCCCGCTGAGCGCCGGCGCCCCGTACGAGACCGCCGCCGACGGCATCACCGACATCCAGCACTCCATCGCCAAGCTCCTGGTGGAGGGCCACGTCGACGAGGCCATCGCGCGCAGGCTGGGCATGAACGTCCGCACCTGCCGGGCCCACATCGCCAAGCTGGCCGCGGCGCTGGGCAGCGGCAGCCGGGCCCAGCTCGGCTTCCTCATCGCCGAGTCCGGCATCCTCAAGCACGACGGCACCGAGCCGTGACCTTGCCGCACCCCGAGCACGGCCCGGAGGAGCTGTGCGCGGAAGGTCTGGAACTGTACGGACGCGCCCTGCGGGACGAAGGCGTCCCGGAGCAGCAAGCGGACGCCGTGCCCTGTGTGCTGCGCGCCGGCCTGCTCCGACCCGACCTCGACACCCCACGGTGGCTGCGGCCCGTCCCTCCGGGAGTGGCCCTGTCGCGGCTGCTGCGGGGCATCGCCGAGGACATCGCCCGACGCCGGCAGGCCGAGACACAGCTGGCCGAGGCCTTCGAGCCGCTGCTGGGCCTCGCCGACCGGCAGACCGGCGCCGTGGACTCCGGCGGTTTCACCCTGGTGAGCGGTCGCGTCCAGATCAACGACGCCATCAAGCACGCGCTGCTGCGTTCCACCGACGAGGCGCTGACCATCCAGCCGGGCGGCAAGCGCCCGCTGACCTCACTGGCCACCGCCCTGGTCAACGAGCGGCCGCTGCTCGCGCGGGGCGGCCGGATGAGAACCCTCTACCAGCACACCTCTCGTCACGATCCCGCCGTCCTCGCCCACTACGAGCTCCTCGACGGCGATGTGGAGGTCCGCACCCTCGACGAGGTCCCCGAACGGCTCATCGTCCTCGACCGCAAGGTCGCCTTCCTCCCCGCCAACGCCGACCGGACCGTGGCCGTCGAGATCCGCCACCCTCCCCTGGTCACCTACCTCGCCACCACGTTCGACCGCCTCTGGCGCCTCGCCACCCCCATGTACCCCGAGGCGGTCCAACCCCCCACGCTCAACGGCGTCACCCCGCGCCAACGCGCCATAGCCGCCCTGCTCATCGAGGGCCACACCGACGCCGTCATAGCCGACCGCCTCGGCCTCAACGTGCGCACCGCCCGCGAGCACATCGCCAAGCTCGCCGCGACGCTGGGCAGCGAGAGCCGCGCCCAACTCGGCTACCTCATCGGACGCTCCGGGATTCTTGACCAGGAATCGTGAGCGCGCCCCCGGCGCTCCCGGCGGCTCCGACGTCCCCGACGCCACCCGCGCCCCCGGCACTCCCGACCCCGCCCACGCCCCCGGCACCCCCGCCCTCCATCGGCCGCGGCGGCCCGTCCAGCCCCACCTGGGCGATGCGCACCCCCAGTTGCGTGCGGCTCGCCGCGCCCAGCGTCTCCGAGAGGCGGGCGATGTGGGCCCGGCAGGTGCGCACGCTTATGCCGAGCCGTTCCGCGATCACCGCGTCCTGGTGGCCCTCCGCGAGCAGCGCCGCGATGGACTGCTCCCGGTTGGAGATGCCCTCGATGCCGGTGTCGGGCAGCGGGGCGGTCAGCGGGATCGCCAGCCGCCACAGGCGTTCGAAGACCGTCGCCAGGAAGCCCACCAGCGCCGGGTGCCGCAGCTCCAGCGCGAGCGTGCGGTCCGCGTTCGCCGGGATGAACGCCACCGTGCGGTCGAAGAGGATCAGCCGGTCGATGACCTCGTCGAGGGTGCGGGCCTGGACCGTGTCGCCCATCAGCTCCAGGTAGTTGAGCAGGCCCTGGCCGTGCCGGGCCACGTGTGTGTACAGGTCGCGCATGCGCACGCCCCGGGCGCGCAGCGCCAGCGCCCGGTGCAGGCCCTCGGTCAGCTCGTGCTCGGGACGGATGCCGCCGGGCTGGACCGTCAGCACCTCCGTCGTGCACGCCTGCGTCGCCTCGTCCATCGCCGCCTGGATACGGGAGAGCCCGTCGAGGACCCGGATCGCGGAGCGGTCCGCCATCGCCGACGACGCCACCTGCGAGTCAAGGCCCGCGTACCACTCGAACGCGGCCACCGCCGAGCCCATCCGGCGCTGACTCGCGCTGACCTCGTCGTAGACACCGCGCAGCAGCCGGGTCATGACCTCCTGTGGGGAGGTGGGGACCAGCCAGTCCATGTCGTCGGGGTCGGGGTGCAGCAGGGCCAGCTCCAGCAGGCACGGCACCGGCTCCGCGTCCTCGCGCGGCACCCGGCCCCGCCGTACGGCCCGGGAATACACGCGATCCCCGGCCTCGCACAGTCGGTCAGCACCGTGTGGATGCTCGTCCGCCGCGTGCCCGGCCATCGCCCAGCCCACCCCCGGTTCCCGCTTCATGTGCCCGGCGTGCGCGCGCTCGTGGCACGGACACACCCCTACGGCTCCGCAACTATGCGCGGACCAGACCAGCTCCGCAACACGGCTCGTCCCGGTGTGACCGAGGGAAACCACTGATTTACCCCACTATCGTCGTACCTCCGGCCGCCGCCCTGCAACAAGCTGATGGTCCCCCTCAGCGCCCGCCGCACACCCCGCGGAATCCGTTTCTCCGCGTGAGCTGCCGGAAATCCGCCGGTGATCGCCGCGTTACGCACCGCATCTAACGTCCCCTCATGGCGGACATATTTGACGCGTACGCGTTGGCCGACGCGTGGGACGAGATGTTTGTGCGGCCGGGTGAGGTCAGGACCGCCTATGAGCCGGTGCTGGCGGCACTTCAGCCGATCGAGCCGAGTGAACTGCGCTTCCGGGCCGACCAGATGGCCCGGGCGTTCACCGACCGGGGCGTGACCTACGCCTTCGCGGGCGAGGAACGGCCCTGGCCGCTGGACCTCGTGCCGAGGATCCTCGACGCCCTGGAGTGGGATCTCATACAACGGGGGGTCGCCCAGCGGGTGCGGGCCCTGGAGGCCTATCTCGGCGACGCCTACGGGCACTGCCGGGCCTTCGAGGACGGGGTCGTGCCCTGGCGGCTGCTCCTCAACTCCCCCCACTTCCACCGGGTGGCGCACGGGGTCGAACCACCGGGCGGGGTGCGCATCCACGTCGCCGGCATCGACCTCGTACGCGACGAGGCCGGTGACTTCCGGGTCCTGGAGGACAACGTCCGGGTGCCCAGCGGGGTCTCGTACGTCATCGAGAACCGGCGGGCCATGACCCGGATCTTCCCCTCCCTCTTTGCCGAGCAGCACGTCGTGCCGGTGGACGGGTACGCGCAGAAGCTGCTCGCCGCCCTGCGCAAAGCCGCCCCGGACGGGGCCGACGACCCCCGTGTCGTCGTCCTCACCCCCGGCCCCAGCAACGCGGCCTACTTCGAACACGCCCTGCTGGCACGGCTGATGGGCGTGCAGCTGGTCGAGGGACACGACCTGGTGTGCCGGGGCAACCGGGTGTGGATGCGGACCACGCGCGGCGAGGTGCCGGTGCATGTCGTATACCGGCGCCTCGACGACGACTTCCTCGACCCGCTGCACTTCCGGCCCGACTCTGTCATCGGCTGCCCCGGCATCATGAGTGCCGCGATGGCCGGGAACGTCACCCTCGCCAACGCCGTCGGCAACGGCATCGCCGACGACAAGCTGCTCTACACCTACGTCCCCGACCTCATCCGGTACTACCTCGGCGAAGAACCGATTCTCCCCAACGTCGAGTCCTTCCGCCCCGACGAACCCGGGCAACTGGACGCCGTCCTCGACCAGATCGACCAGCTCGTCATCAAGCCGGTGGACGGAGCCGGCGGCCAGGGCATCGTCATCGGTCCCAAGGCCGACGCCGAGACCCTGCGCAAGACCCGGGAGGCCGTCATGGCCGACCCGCGCGGCTTCATCGCCCAGCGGCCCGTCGCCCTGTCCACCTCCCCCACCCTCGCCGGAGAACGGATGGCACCGCGCCACATCGACCTCAGGCCGTTCGCCGTCAACGACGGCAACGATGTCTGGGTGCTGCCCGGCGGCCTCACCCGCGTCGCCCTCCAGGAGGGCAACCTGATCGTCAACTCCAGCCAGGGCGGCGGCTCCAAGGACACCTGGGTACTCGCCGAAGGCCCCGCCGAGCCCCTCGAGACGCCGCACACCGAGGGACTCCCCGAGGTCGCACCCCGCCAGCTCGGTCCCGACGGCAACCCCACCTTCGTGGAGGAAGGGGCGCAGCAGCAGTGAGCGACGTGATCCTCTCCCGGATAGCCGAGGCACTGACCTGGACCGGGCGCTACGTCGAACGGGCGGACGCCACCGGCCGCATCCTCGACGCCTACCTCCACCGCATGCTGGAGGACCCCTGGCGCGACGAGGACGTGGCCTGCCGGTCGCTGTACGCGATCCTCGGCGTCGACGCGGGCCCCGAGCGCGTCGACATGCAGCAGGTCCTCGACCAGCTGGCCTTCGACTCCCGCTCCACCTGCTCCATCGAGGGCGCGCTCGGCGCCGCCCGGCTCAACGCCCGCAGCGCCCGGGAGGCCGTCTCCTCGGAGATGTGGGAGTGCCTCAACTCCACCTGGCACGCCCTCGCCGACCAGCGCCGCGCGGCCCGCCGTACCGGCCCCTACGCCTATCTGGAACTCGTACGGGCCCGTGCCGCGCTGTTCTTCGGGCTCGCCGACTCCACCATGAGCCGGGACGACAGTTGGCGTTTCGTCGTCCTCGGGCGCAGCCTGGAGCGGGTGGACATGACCGTACGACTGCTGTCGGTACGCGTGCTGGACGCCGCGCACGCGCCCGACTGGACCACCCTGCTGAGCGCGTCCGGCGCCGACGAGGCGTACGCGCGCATCCACAGCGGCTTCGGCGACAGCGCGCGGGTGGCCGAATTCCTGCTCCTGGACCGGGACTTCCCGCGCTCCGCGCTGCACGCCCTGACCACCGCCGAGGAGTGCCTCAGCGCCCTCGGCCGCCCCCGCCAGGACCCGGCCCGCCGCCCGATCGGACGCCTGCGCACCCGCCTGGAATACCTCGACCTGACCGCCCTCCAGGACCAGCTCCCCGCCCTCCTCGGCGACCTGCAACAGGCCTGCATGGCCTCGGCGGAGGCGGTCGCGGAGCGGTTCTTCCCGTACCAGGGGCCCGTGATCTGGGCCCAGGAAGGGGCGTGAGCAGATGGCGCGCCGCCTGAGGATCAAGCACGTCACACGGGTGTCGTACGCCCAGCCCGCGGCCTCCTCCCACAACGAGGTCCGCATGACCCCGCTCACCCTGCCGGGCCAGACCACCCTGGACTCCCGGGTCACCGTCAGCCCGGCCACCTCGACCTGGTCGTACTGGGACTACTGGGGCACCCAGGTCACCGGCTTCGACCTCCTCGACCCGCACGCCGACCTCGTCATCACGGCCTCCAGCCTGGTGGAGACGGCCCCGCCGGACACCCTGCCCGTGGCGCCGAGCTGGGCAGAACTGTCGGAAAGTACGGCGACTTCCCGCCTGTTGGAGTTCACGGGCTCCACCGCCCGTACGACCGTCTCCGCGAAGCTCCTCAAGAAGGCCCGGAAGGCCGCCGCAGGGCTCGACCCGCACGAGACGGCCGTCGCGGTCTCCGCCCTGGTCGCCGACCGTGTCACCTACCTCCCCGGCGCCACGGGCGTGACCACCTCCGCGGCCGAGGCCTGGGAACAGGGCGCCGGCGTCTGCCAGGACATCGCCCACGTCACCATCGCCCTGCTGCGCGGCCTCGGCCTGCCGACCCGGTACGTCTCCGGCTACCTCCACCCCGAGCGGGAGGCGGAACTGCACCGGCCGGTCGCGGGGCAGAGCCACGCCTGGATCGAGTACTGGGCCGGCGACTGGTGCGGCTACGACCCGACGAACCGGACCCGCGCCGACGAGTCGCACGTCGTGGTCGGCCGCGGCCGGGACTACGACGACGTGACCCCGCACAAGGGCATCTACCGGGGCGTGCCCGGCGGGCCGCCGGAGGTGACGGTGGAGTTCACGCGGGTGGCGTGAGCTCCCTGAAGCGGCAGCGACTCGTGTCGCCCTTCTCCCCTTTCCGGGGCGAAGGGCGCACAATCGCCGTCATGCCGACAGCGCGCCCGATCAGGCTCATGGCACTGTCCCTGACCGCCCTGCTGCTCGTCGCCGGCTGCGGCGGCGACGGCGACGACCCCGGCAGCACGGCCCCGAAGCCGCACCAGGACGGGCACCTCACCTTCACCCTGCTGACCCTGCACTGCGGGATCACGGGCGTGACCGGCTCCCACGCGGACGCCCCGCCCGAGGGACAGTTCTGCGCCGCACGGCTGCGGGTGGCGAACAACGACCCGAACTACCACACGTACGAGTCGGCCCGGCAGCGCATCGCGGGCGTCACCGGCGACCGGTCCCGGCCCGACTCCTTCGCGATGGCGGTGCGCCGCCAGTCGGAGAAGGTGCGGCTCGGCGGCCACACCCTCATGGAGGTCGAGCTCTGGTACGACGTCCCGAAGGGCGCGAAGGTCACCGGCCTGCGGGTGTCCGGCGACAACGACCCGACCAGCTTCACCAGCACCAAGCCGATCGGGCGGGCGCCGAACGGGGTGTTCATCCCGATGACGCCCACCCCACCGACCGCTAGTTCAACTTGATCTGAGCACAGGCGGAAGCGAACTTCGCGGTGCAGATCTGCTTGACGCTGAAGATGCCGTCGGCGACGACCGTGCTCTTGATGTTGGACTTCGTCAGCGCGGACACCGTCACCAGCTGGGCCGGGATGTCCTTGTCGGTGGGGCTGTCGACGCGGTCCTGGGTGAGCGAGTCGAACAGGATGCCCTTGCCCTGGATCTTCGCCACGGCCATCTCGGCGGCGGCCTCGGCCTCCTGCGGGTAGGACTTGTAGACGCTCATGTACTGCTCACCGGCGACGATCCGCTGCACGGCGGCCAGTTCCGCGTCCTGGCCGGTGATAGGCGGCAGGTCGGTGATCCCGGCCTCCTCCATCGCCTCGATGGCGGCGCCGGCCATGGCGTCGTTGGCGGAGTAGACGGCGGCGATGTTGTCCTTGCCGATCGCGGAGATCGCGGCGGCCATGTCCTTCTTCGCGGTGGCCGGCTTCCAGCCGTCGACGTCGTACGTCTTGGCGATCGACACCTTGCCGGTGATCTCGGAGAGCGCGCCCGCCTTGAACTGTCCGGCGTTCGGGTCGGAGGGCGAGCCGTTGAGCATGACGATCTTGTCGGAGGTGTCGATGCGCGAACCCAGCGACTCGATGAGCGTGCGGCCCTGCACCTCGCCGACGAGTTCGTTGTCGAAGGAGACGTAGGCGTCGATGGGGCCCTCGGCGAGCCGGTCGTAGGCGATGACCGGGATGCCGGCGTCCTTGGCCTTCTTCACCATGGGCGCGATGGCGTGCGAGTCCACGGCGTCCAGCAGGATGACGTCGACCTTGTCGTCGATCATCTTCTGCATCTGGCCCGCCTGCTTCTTGGCGTCCGCCTCACCGTTGGCGTAGACGGTCCGGCCCTGCTTCTTGGTGAGCTCCGCGACCTTCTTCTGGATGATCGGGTAGTCGAACTGCTCGTACCGCGTGTTCGTCGTCTCCGGCATCAGCACGCCGACGGTGACGTCGTTGCCCTTGGTCGGACTCGCGTCCGCACTGTCCCCCGTCACACCCAGGGCCCCGCAGGCGGTCAGCGACAGGGCCATCGAGGACACGGCCATGCATATGGCGGCGGTACGACGCATTGGGGAGCTCACTTCTGGTGCCTTCCGGACGCGGGCGCAGCTTTGCGACCCAGATGACTGAAAAGCCAACGCGGCGACGCCCCCCAGCGTCAAGCGGAACCACTTAACGAGTGCGCAACGCCACGCTCCGCTTGTTATGTGAAGAGATGGCGGAACCACCTCCAAACACCCTTTACGGACCCTTCATTCAAGCGGAGCCCCGGCGAAGGCAAAGATCCGTACAACCAACTCCATTCCTCACGAGTCGTGATCACGACAGCTTCTGCCGGCTGTTCCCCATCCGCTCAGAGGATCGAATGAACTCAGCCAGACGTACGACGATCACGTCCGCCGCCGTGCTCGCCGTGACCGGTGGTCTCCTCACCACGACCGCCGCCCCCGCCTCCGCCGCGACGACCTGCGCCTCGCCGGTCTTCAAGCGCCAGTTCTTCGCGAACACCACGTTCTCCGGCACCCCGAAGAAGACCGACTGCGACAACGCCATCGACCAGACCTGGAGCGGCGCCCCCGCCTCCGGGCTGCCGTCGAACGACTTCGGTGTGCGCTGGTCGGTGACGCGGGACTTCGGCTCCGGTGGGCCGTTCGCCCTCGCCGCCTCCGGGCTCGACGGGATACGTGTCTACGTCGACGGTGTGCGCAAGGTCGACCTCTGGAAGAACACGACGACGACCGTCTCCAAGACCGTCAACGTCACCATCCCCTCCGGCAAGCACACCCTCCGCGTCGACTACGCCAACTGGACCGGCAGCGCGAAGGTCAAGTTCGCCTACACGCCCCGCACCTCCGCCACCGTCGACAAGGTCAAGCCCCTTGTCCCCACCGGGACTTCGGTGTCGTACGCCCAGTCCACCGGCAAGGCCAAGCTGAGCTGGGCGAAGAACAAGGAGATGGACCTCGCGGGGTACCGGGTCTACCGCCGCCTGAAGGGCGCCTCCTTCGGCAGCACCCCGCTCACCACGACCACCTCCACCTCGTACACCGACACCCCTCCCGCGACCGGCGAGACGTACTACTACGAGGTCCGCGCCTACGACAAGGCGGGCAACACCTCCACCGGCACGACCGACCTGGGCGTCACCACCGTCGACCGCACCGCCCCCAAGGGGATCACCGGTCTCACGGCGGACGGCACCACCGCCGGGGTCTCCCTGACCTGGCAGGCCTCCGTGTCGACGGACATCGACCACTACGAGGTGTACGCCTTCCGCAACGGCGACCCCGACCCGGACGGGCCGGACTTCGTGTTCGGGACGTCGTTCGCCTACCGGGTGCCGGTCGACGACGCGGGCGTGCCCTACGACTTCTCCGTGGTGGCCGTCGACACCTCGGCCAACGTCTCGCCGATGTCGGACGGAGTGCCCGCGAGCCGGGCCGTGGCCTCGACGGCCGCCGCGCCGACCGGCCTCGCCACCGAGCCGCCCGCCGACGACCTCACGACGGTCACGTGGACGGCGTCGCCCGACGAGGTCGGCGGCTACCACGTCTACCGCCGCACCAGCCCCACCGGTGCCTGGACGGCCATCGGCGCCACCAACGGCACCGGGTGGGAGGACCGGACCGCGCCGGCCGGCAAGGCGTACTACTACGTCGCCACCGTGGGCGCGGACGGCCTGGAGTCGCTGCCCTCCGAGGAGGTCACCGCCGAGCGCGTCACCAAGGCCACGGCGGTCGGACCGAAGGCGCCGCAGTTGACGCTCGTCACCAACGGCATACCCGGCCGTTCCGCGATCAAGGTCACGGCGGCACCGGGCGCGGGCGACGAGGGCCGGCTGCTGAAGGGGTACTCCTGGGAGATTTCCGGGGCGTGCGGTGACAGCGGCACGCAGTTGTCGGCCACGGGGGCCATCTCCTGGGTCGCGCCGTACAACGGGCCCTGCATGGTGACCGTGTACGCCGTCGACCACTACGGCCGGGTCGGGTACGAAGGCACCTCGCTGGAGTTCTTCAGCGGGCGGTGACCACCACGAGAGAGGGGCCCGGAGGATCAACCTCCGGGCCCCTCTGTCGTGCCTGCCGTGCCTGCCGTGCCTGTCGTGCGGATGCCTAGTCCTTGGCCTTCTTCGGCCGCCAGACCACCAGCGCGCTGGTCTGCTGCACCTCCTGGTACGGCACCAGGTCACGCCGGTACGACGCGTGCACCGCCGCTTCCCGCTGGCGCATCGCGGCGGCGGCGCCTTCCAGCGCCGCCTCCATCTCCGCGACCCGGGACTGCAACGCCGCGACCTGGTTCTCCAGCTCGATGATGCGCTTGATGCCGGCCAGGTTGATGCCCTCGTCCTGCGACAACTGCTGGACGGTGCGCAGCAGTTCGATGTCGCGGGCCGAGTAGCGGCGGCCCCGCCCGGCGGTGCGGTCCGGGGAGACCAGGCCGAGGCGGTCGTACTGGCGAAGGGTCTGCGGGTGCAGGCCGGAGAGCTGGGCCGCCACCGAGATGACGTAGACCGGGGTTTCCTCGGTCAGTTCGTACGGGTTGCGTCGACGGCCGTCCATCACTCTCATGCTCCCTTCGCGGCCTGGAACAGCTCCGCCCGCGGGTCCTCTTCCGCGGTTGCCTCGCGATACGCCTGAAGCGCTTCACGAGCCTTCCCCGTCACGTCCTTGGGGACACTCACCTCGACGGTGACCAGGAGGTCGCCGCGGGTGCCGTCCTTGCGGACCGCGCCCTTGCCGCGGGCGCGCATGGTGCGGCCGTTGGGTGTGCCGGGCGGCAGCTTGAGGGTGACGGGCGGGCCGCCCAGGGTGGGGACCCGGACCTCGCCGCCGAGGGCCGCCTCCGCGAAGGTCACCGGGACGGTCACCGTGAGGTTGTCGTCCTTGCGGCCGAAGACCGGGTGGGCGTCCACATGGACGGTGACGTACAAGTCGCCCGCGGGGCCGCCCCGTTCACCCGGCGCGCCCTTGCCGCGCAGGCGGATGCGCTGGTTGTCCGTCACCCCGGCGGGGATGCGGACCTGCATGGTGCGCGAGGACTTGGCGCGGCCGCTGCCCTTGCAGTCCAGGCAGGGGTGCTCGGCGATGAGGCCGCGGCCCTTGCAGTCGGGGCAGGGGTCGGTCAGCGAGAAGCCGCCGCCCGAGCCCCGGGCCACCTGGCCGGTGCCGACGCAGGTCGGGCACACGCGGGGTGTGCCGTTCTTGTCGCCGGTGCCCGAACACGCCTTGCAGGGGGACTGCGAGGACATCCGCAGCGGGACCGTGGCCCCTTCGATGGCCTCCGTGAAGCTCAGCGTGACCTCGGTGTCGATGTCCTGGCCGCGCCGCGGCTGGACCCGGGTGCCCCCGGTGCCGCCGCGGTTGAACAGACCGCCGAACACGTCGCCGATGCCGCCGCCGAAGCCGCCGGAACCCTGGCCGCCCTGGCCGCCACCGCCTCCGAAGAGGTCACCGAGGTCGAAGTTGAAGGAGCCGCCGCCCGCGCCCGGCCCCGGGCGGAAGCCGCCGTTGCCGAACAGCGCGCGGGCTTCGTCGTACTCCTTGCGCTTCTTGGGGTCGCCGAGGATGTCGTTCGCCTCGGAGATCTCCTTGAAGCGCTCCTCCGCCTTGGTGTTGCCCTTGTTGGCGTCCGGGTGGAACTCGCGGGCGAGCTTCCGGTACGCCTTCTTGATCTCGGCCTCGGTGGCGTCCTTGGGGACGCCGAGGACCTTGTAGTAGTCCTTCTCGATGAAGTCCTTGGTGCTCATCCCCGACGTCCCTCCTCTCGATCGGTCCCGTTGACGTCAGCCCTCTTCAGAGCTGTTGTCCTTCTCCTCGGTCTCGGCGTCCTCGGCCTTGACCGTCTGCGCACCCGGCTGCGGTTCGGCGACGGCCACCCGGGCGGGGCGGATGGTGCGCTCGCCGATGCGATACCCCGGCTGGAGGATCGCCACGCAGGTCGTCTCGGTGACGTCCGGTGCGTAACTGTGCATCAGGGCCTCGTGGATCGTCGGGTCGAAGGGCTCGCCCTCCTTGCCGAACTGCTGCAGACCCATCTTCGCCGCGACGGTCTCCAGCGACTCCCCGACGGACTTGAATCCGCCGACGAACTCGCCGTGGTCCCGGGCGCGGCCGATGTCGTCGAGCACGGGAAGGAGTTCGGTCAGGAGGTTCGCGACGGCGATCTCCTTGACCGTGATCCGGTCCCGCTCCACGCGGCGGCGGTAGTTCTGGAACTCGGCCTGGAGCCGCTGGAGGTCCGTGGTGCGCTCCTCGAGCGCCTTGCGGACCTGGTCCAGCTGGGCCGTCAGACCGGCGATCTGTGCGTTTGCGTCCCCGGCCGGGGCCGCCCCCTCACCCTCGGGTGAGGCGGCGGTCTTCGGCTCGGCGTCGTCGGGGGTCGCGCCGGAGGGGACGTCGGGCTTCTCCTCGAAGCCCGGGGTCTCCTCCGTCACGCGGCACCGTCCTTACGGTCCTCGTCGACGATCTCGGCGTCGACGACGTCGTCGTCGGCCTTCGGGGCCTCGGTGCCCGCGCCACCGGCCGGGGCGGCCTGGGCGTCGGCGTACATGGCCTGGCCGACCTTCTGGGAGACCGCGGCGACCTTCTCGGTGGCCGTGCGGATCTCGGCGGTGTCCTCGCCCTTGAGCGCGGTCTTCAGCTCCTCGACGGCGGCCTCGACCTCGGTCTTGACCTCGCCGGGGACCTTGTCCTCGTTGTCCTTGAGGAACTTCTCCGTCTGGTAGACGAGCTGCTCGCCCTGGTTGCGGGTCTCGGCGGCCTCGCGGCGGCGGTGGTCCTCGTCCGCGTACTGCTCGGCCTCCTGGCGCATCCGGTCGACCTCGTCCTTCGGCAGCGAGGAGCCGCCGGTGACGGTCATCTTCTGCTCCTTGCCCGTGCCCAGGTCCTTGGCGGTCACGTGCATGATGCCGTTGGCGTCGATGTCGAAGGACACCTCGATCTGCGGGACGCCGCGGGGCGCCGGCGGCAGACCGGTCAGCTCGAACATCCCGAGCTTCTTGTTGTACGCCGCGATCTCGCGCTCGCCCTGGTAGACCTGGATCTGCACGGACGGCTGGTTGTCCTCGGCCGTGGTGAAGATCTCGGACCGCTTGGTCGGGATCGTGGTGTTGCGCTCGATGAGCTTGGTCATGATGCCGCCCTTGGTCTCGATACCGAGGGACAGCGGGGTCACGTCGAGGAGCAGGACGTCCTTGACCTCACCCTTGAGGACACCGGCCTGGAGGGACGCGCCGATGGCGACGACCTCGTCCGGGTTGACGCCCTTGTTGGCGTCCTTGCCGCCGGTCAGCTCCTTGACGAGCTCGGCGACGGCGGGCATACGGGTGGAGCCACCGACGAGGACGACGTGGTCGATCTCGTTGATGGAGATGCCGGCGTCCTTGATGACGTTGTGGAACGGCGTCTTGCAGCGCTCCAGGAGGTCCGCGGTCAGCTGCTGGAACTGGGCGCGGGTGAGCTTCTCGTCGAGGTGCAGGGGGCCCTCGGCGGAGGCGGTGATGTAGGGCAGGTTGATCGAGGTCTCGGTGGACGAGGACAGCTCGATCTTCGCCTTCTCCGCGGCCTCGCGCAGACGCTGGAGCGCCATCTTGTCCTTGGCGAGGTCCACGCCGTGGCCCGACTTGAACTGCTGGACCAGGTAGTCGACGACGCGCTGGTCCCAGTCGTCACCACCGAGGTGGTTGTCGCCGTTGGTGGCCTTCACCTCGACGACGCCGTCGCCGATCTCCAGGAGGGACACGTCGAAGGTGCCGCCACCGAGGTCGAAGACGAGGATCGTCTGGTCGTCCTTGTCGAGGCCGTAGGCGAGCGCGGCCGCGGTCGGCTCGTTGACGATGCGCAGGACGTTCAGGCCCGCGATCTCGCCGGCCTCCTTCGTCGCCTGCCGCTCGGAGTCGTTGAAGTACGCCGGGACGGTGATGACCGCGTCGGTCACCTTCTCGCCCAGGTAGGCCTCGGCGTCCCGCTTCAGCTTCTGAAGGATGAACGCGGACATCTGCTGCGGGTTGAAGGGCTTCCCGTCGAGCTCGACCTTCCAGTCGGTGCCCATGTGGCGCTTCACGGACCGGATGGTCCGGTCCACGTTGGTGACCGCCTGGCGCTTGGCCACCTCGCCGACGAGCACTTCGCCGTTCTTCGCGAAGGCGACGACGGACGGCGTGGTCCTGGCACCCTCGGCGTTGGTGATGACGGTGGGCTCGCCGCCTTCGAGAACGCTGACGACGGAGTTAGTCGTGCCCAGGTCGATGCCGACCGCACGTGCCATGGTTGATTCCTCCAGCTGACTTGAGTGGAACGGACTCAAGTGTGCATGACGCCTGCGAATGGGTCAACAGACCTGAGTCTGTGAGGCTCAACTCTTATCCGTTCCTTACGCGCAACTGGCCCGTGACCTGCGGAGATGCGGATCGAGGAGTCCCGGAGGACTTCACTCGCAGGAGCGCGAGGACGACGACCAGGGCGCCCGAGGCCACCCACAGCGCCCCCGTTCCGCCCACCCACCCGAGGTGCTCCAGCACCCCGACGAGCACCCCGGCGAAGGCCCCGAGGCCGAGCAGCACCACCGTCCCCTGCGGGGTCAGCCCGAGCCTGCGCAGCCGGTGCCCGAGATGGTCGGGCCCGCGCCGCCCGGCCAGCCGCCGGGAGACGACGACCAGAAGGACGTCGGCGACGGCGACGGCGTTGAGCGCGAACAGCACACCCGCACTGGAGGCCGCCTCGTGCCCGGTCCGCGCCACCACGCCCGCCGCCGCGAGCACGAACCCGGCGAACAGCGCCCCACCGGAACCGAGCCCCACGCGCGCTGGCGGCCAGTTGTGCATGAGGAACCCGGTCAGCGCGGCCGCCAGCACACTCAGCAGCACCGCGAGCCCGTCCATCACCTCGGCCGCCGCACAGGCACCCACCCCGAAGGCGGCGACGACCCCGACGGTCCCGGCGAGCCCGTCGGCATGGTCGAGTGCCCGGAACCCGAGGGCCACGCACGCGATCCAGCCCACCGCGAGCACCCCGCCGACGACGCCGGTCTCCTCGTACGGCACCACACAGCCCGCCGCCACGGCCGTGCCGACGAAGAGCACGCGCGGGCGGACGCGCCAGAGGTCGGCGGCGAGTCCGAGGGCGGCGACGGCGGCGGCCGCGACGAGGAGTTCCCCGCCGCCCAGGGGCGCGGCCCCGGTCCGCTCCCCGGTGACGACGACGGCGCAGGTCGCGAGCACCACGGCGACACCGCCGGACAGCGGCACCTTGCGCTGCTGCCGGCGCCGGTCGACGAGACCGAGGCGCAGGGCGGGGGCGCGGAGTACGGCCGCCAGGACGGCGGTCAGCAGCAGGGCGGTCGTGGCGGCGGCGATCCCATAGAGCACGTGTCTTAAAGTAGTCACGAATGTACCAATTCGGTACGAATAACACGTTCCGATTGCCACACGTTCGCCGTCACCCCTTAAGGCAACCCTCAGCGACACAGATCACCGCGGCGCTGGCTACAGTGCGAACGAGGATGCGGGTACCCTCAAGAGGACTGCATAAGTTACCGCTTAGTAATCTCGCCCCGCCCAGGCCCGAGGAGCCCCCGACATGCAACTCGCAGCGATCATCGTGTCGCTGGTCCTGACCGTGGTCGGCGCCGCACTCTTCGCACGCGTCATCGCGCAGTTCGTCCGCTTCTTCATGCTCGGACAGCCGCTGCCGGCCGGTGCCCGGACCGACAACCCGTACCAGCGCAGCGTGACCCTGGTGAAGGAGTTCCTGGGTCACACCCGGATGAACCGCTGGGGCATCGTGGGCTTCGCCCACTGGTTCGTCGCCATCGGCTTCCTGACGCTGATCCCGATCCTGGGCCAGGCCATCGGCCAGCTCTTCCAGGCCGACTTCCAGCTGCCGGTCATCGGCGGCTGGCTGCCCTGGGAGATGTACGTCGAGTTCATCACCGTGATGACCACGGTGGGCATCGCGATCCTGATCCCGATCCGGCTGCTGAACCTGCCCTCCCGGGCCGGCCGCAAGTCCCGCTTCGCCGGGTCCACGGCCTGGCAGGCGTACTTCGTCGAGTACGTCATCCTCACCATCGGCACCGTGATCTACATCCTGCGCGGCCTGGAGGGCTCGCTGCACCACGTGGAGCACTACGAGGCCGCGTACTTCGCCTCGTACCCGCTGGTCGCCGCCCTGCGCGGCCTCGACGTCTCCACGTTGCAGACCCTGGTCTACCTGTTCGCCGGGATCAAGGTCAGCGTCTCCTTCATCTGGATGATCGTCGTCTCGCTCAACGCCGACATGAGCGTCGCCTGGCACCGCTTCCTCGCCTTCCCGAACATCTGGTTCAAGCGCGACGCCGACGGCCGCACCGCCCTCGGCGCGCTCCAGCCGATGACGTCGGGCGGCAAGCCGATCGACTTCACCGACCCGGGCGAGGACGACGTCTTCGGCGTCTCCCAGGTCGAGCAGTTCTCCTGGAAGGGCCTGCTCGACTTCTCCACCTGCACCGAGTGCGGCCGCTGCCAGTCGCAGTGCCCCGCCTGGAACACCGGCAAGCCGCTCTCCCCGAAGCTGCTGATCATGTCGCTGCGCGACCACTCGCACGCCAAGGCGCCCTACCTGCTCGCGGGTGGCGGCAAGACCATGGAGGGCGAGGAGAAGGCGTCCGAGGAGCAGCTGGCCGGCGTGCCCGCCGCCGCCCTCGCCGAGGCCGAGCGCCCGCTGATCGGCACCGTCGAGGAGAACGGCGTCATCGACCCGGACGTCCTGTGGTCCTGCACCACCTGCGGCGCCTGTGTCGAGCAGTGCCCGGTCGACATCGAGCACGTCGACCACATCGTCGACATGCGCCGCTACCAGGTGATGATCGAGTCCGCGTTCCCGTCCGAGGCGGGCACGATGCTCAAGAACCTGGAGAAGAAGGGCAACCCCTGGGGCCTGGCCAAGAAGCAGCGCCTGGAGTGGCTCAAGGAGGTCGAGTTCGAGGTCCCGGTCGTCGGCCAGGACATCGAGGACCTCACCGAGGTCGAGTACCTGTACTGGGTCGGCTGCGCCGGCGCCCTCGAGGACCGCGCCAAGAAGACGACGAAGGCCTTCGCCGAACTCCTCCACATCGCGGGCGTCAAGTTCGCGATCATGGGCGGCGACGAGAAGTGCACCGGTGACTCCGCCCGCCGCCTCGGCAACGAGCCCCTGTTCCAGGAGCTCGGCATGGAGAACGTCATGGCGCTGAACATGGCGTTCGGCGAGGAGCTGGACGACGACGGCAAGGTCGTGGCCGAGTCCGCGAAGCCGAAGTCCGCCAAGAAGATCGTCGCCACCTGCCCGCACTGCCTCAACACGATCGGCAACGAGTACCCGCAGCTCGGCGGCGACTACGAGGTCATCCACCACACCCAGCTGCTCCAGCACCTGGTGGACGAGGGCAAGCTGACCCCGGTCACGCCGGTCGAGGGCATCATCACCTACCACGACCCCTGCTACCTGGGCCGCCACAACAAGATCTACACGCCCCCGCGCGAGATCATCGCCAACGTCCCGGGCCTCCGGAACGAGGAGATGCACCGCCACAAGGAGCGCGGCTTCTGCTGTGGCGCCGGTGGCGCGCGGATGTGGATGGAGGAGCGGATCGGCAAGCGCATCAACAACGAGCGCGTCGACGAAGCTCTGTCGTTGAACCCCGACATCGTCTCCACCGCCTGCCCGTTCTGCCTGGTCATGCTCACGGACTCGGTGAACGGCAAGAAGAACGAGGGCAAGGCCAAGGAGTCCATCACCGTCGTCGACGTCGCCCAGCTGCTGCTGGAGTCGGTCAAGACCCCGGTGGACCCCGAGGACCCCACGGGCGCCGCGGAGACCGAGAACGAGCCGGAGCCCGAGCCGGTCAAGTAACACTCCTGGCCGATACGGCCGCACGACGCCCCCTGTCCGAGGAATCGGCAGGGGGCGTCGCCGTATGCCGACGCGCGCCGCAGATGACGAAGGTGACGCTGATGAGCAGCGCCCAGGAGACCCACTTGCCGACCGCGACCGGCTGCCAGCCGTCGAGCTGGTCCGGATAGGTCCAGGCGCCGAGATACGTCGCCATGTTCTCCGCCAGCCACAGGAAGAATCCGATCAGCGCGAACGACAGCGCCAGCGGCATCCGGTACCGGTGGGCGCCGATCCGGTAGTGCACCCAGGTGCCCGCGGTCGCCGCCAGCAGCAGCGCGGCGAGCGGCACGCGCAGGTCGGGTATCCAGTGGTGGGTGAGGAAGTTGGCGTACAGCAGCACGGCGACCGCGGCGGTGGCGCGGGGCCGGTAGCCGCTCAGCGACAGCCGCAGCAGCCGCCAGGCCCGGCACACGTAACTGCCGACCGCCGCGTACATGAACCCGCCGTACAGCGGCACCCCGGCGAGCTTCGCGACCCCCGGCTCGGGGTAACTCCAGGAGCCGACATGCACCTTCACCATCTCGAAGGCGAGGCCGAGCAGATGGCAGAACGCCACGACCGCCACCTCACGCCGCGTCTCCCAGCCCACCAGGAACCCCACTCCGGTCAGCAGGACGCCGTACGCCAGCAGCAGGTCGTAGCGCGCGACCGGCAGCGGCGGCAGCAGGGTCGAGGCCGCCATACCGGCGAACAGGGCGACGGCGAAGGCACAGCAGCGGGCCTGGAGCCAGGTGAAGCGGGCGAGTTGACGGAGGGCATGCATGGTGCTGTAGATCGCCCGCGGGGGTGGGACGGTTGCAGCGGCGTCCTACCTACATGGGCAGCGAATGCAGCCGCGCCCGCCCAGCCGGCCACACGGCGTCCTCGGCCAGCGGCAGCCACATCGCGTGCAGCGGATGGTCGACGACGATCTCCCCCGGCTGCTCCACCCGCATGCCGTCCGTCGACTCCCGCCAGCCCAGCCGCCGGTACAGCGGCATCCGGTCCGGGAGGCAGAACAGCAGCCCGAACTCCGCGCCGGTGCCCCGCGCGTGGGCGACGGCGGCGTCCACCACCAGCCGCGCCAGCCCCTGGCCCCGCAGCTCCGGCGCGACGACCACCCCGCCGAGTCCCGCCACCGGGAACCGCCGCGCGCCGACCGACACCGTGGCGTCCACCAGCCCGGCGTGCGCCACCAGCCGCCCCTGGTGCAGGACGCCGAAGTGCACGTCCTTGTCCCGGGACCGCACCCCGAACGCGGCGACCTCGAAGGGGTCGTCGATGCCGCCGGTGATCTCGTCGAGGTCGGCCTTCGTGTACTGGGGAAGTCGGATGACCGAGTACGTCATGACGATCATCGTGTCACCGGACGTGCTCCTCGGTGCACAGCCCCCTCAGCCACTCCGCGCACGCCGCGTCCGCCGCCGGGAGGGTCGTGCCGGGGAAGAGGCGGGTCCAGGCCCGGGTGGGGGCGAGGGCGCCCAGGCGGGTCGCCAGGGTCAGGGCGCGGCGCAGTTCCGGCAGCGTACGGCCGTCCCCGGTCCAGGGTTCGAGGTACGCGTCGCGGAGCCTGGGCAGTGCCTCGGGGCCGTATCGTTCGCGGACCCGGCGGGCGGGGACGGTGAAGCTGCAGAAGGGGTGGGAGATGTTGGCGTCGCCCCAGTCGAAGAAGGTGAAGCGGCCGGGCCCGGGGTGGAAGAGCTGGCCGTCGTGCAGGTCGCAGTGGTCGAGGGAGTCGGGGACACCGGTGCCGGCGAGTTCCGCGCACCAGTCGAGGAGGCGGGGGCGGAGGGCGGTCAGACGGGCACGGTCCGCCGGGTCCAGGGCGGTGTTCTGCGCCAGCGCGCTGTCGAAGATCGCGGGGAGGGCCGCGGCGCGGGCGTCGGGCACCCCGAGGCGGGCGATCTCGTCGACGTACGGGACCAGCGCGCGCTGCATCCGCGCGTACTGCCCCAGCGCCCCCTCCCACGCCCGCACATCGGCGGCGCCGCGCTCCAGCGCGTCCCGGAAGACCTCACCGCCGTAGGGCAGCAGGGCCCAGCCGCGTCCGGCGTCGACGGCGAGCGGCTCCAGCACCTGGTCCGGCACCCAGCCGGCCAGCGCGGCGGTGAGCGCTCCCTCGAAGGCGCTCGCGGGCGGGTTGGCCTTGAACCAGACGTCGGCCCCGTCCCGCACGCCGATGCGCACCAGCACCGACCACGGCCGCAGCCGCACCCGCCACCGCCCCGCCGGCCGCAGCCCGCGCGCGGCGAGCCCGGCCTCCGCCCAGCCGAGCGCGGCCTCCCGCCACTCCGGCCGCTCCCAGGGGGTCACGGCGTCCTGGTAGTTCCCTCGGTCCACGGTCATCGGCGCCTCGTGCTGCATCCGCCCATCCGAACATCACGGGCCCCCGCCCCACCAGCGTTTTTCGCATCCCGCGCGCCCCTGGGAGGATCATCGGACCACAGGCATGGATGAGTGGGGGAAACATGGGGTTCGTGGTGCTGCTGGGCGTGCTCGCGCTCGTGATCTTCGGGTGTGTGTGCGTGGTGTGGGCCGCGCGCGGCGGGCCGCGGTGGGTGCGGGGCGTGGCCGCGGTGACGACCGGGCTGGGCGAGGTCGTACAGGTCCTGGCAAAGAGCAGCAAAGGGAGCAACCGCTCCAACTCCAGCTCCGGCGACGACGGAAGCGACTGAGCCGACGAGTGACTGAGCCGACCGGTTCCACCCCTTAACCCCGTCGTCGAACACGTGCATCATTGCGAGGTCGTTGTCGATGATGCTGACGAGGTGAGCGGTGCGCGTGCGAAGAGCCGGGACGGGGACGGCGGTTCTCTGCGGTGTACTGCTGGTCGCCTCCTGCGGTCCCACCCAGCACGCCGAGGGCTCCGCCGACCCGACCGGCGCCCCGGTACGGGCCAACAGCGCACCCGCCCTGCTGCCCGTGCCGCGCGGCGACGGCAGCAAGGTCGCCGACGACTTCAACGGCGACGGCCACCGCGACCTCGTCCTCAACGACCTCGTCAAGGCGGAGAGCCACACCGACGACCCCGGCATCGGCATCGTCTACGGCAGCGCGCGTGGACTGCGCCCGGGGGCACGGCAGTTGGTGAGCGCGAAGAAGCAGGCGGTGGCCGTCAAGGGCCAACTCCCCGCGGTCTTCGACGCGGAGGCGAGCTGCGATCTCGACAAGGACGGGTTCACCGACCTCGTCGTCTCCACCGACCCGCCCTTCGACGGACAGGGACAGCCGCCCGTCCCGCTCCAAGTCCTGTTCGGCTCCCCCGCCGGGCTGACCGGCAGGGCCGTCAAGCTCACCGTCCCCGCCAGGTCCCGCGCGGGCAACGACTGGGCGGACCAGCCGGTGTGCGGGGACTTCGACGGCGACGGCGACAAGGATCTGGTCCTGCACGCCTCGGGCGGCCAACTGAGCTTCCTCCAGGGCCCGTTCAGCCGTAAGGGCGCCCCCCGCAAAGCCGGTGCGCCCATCCAGTCGCCGGGACAGGTGCCGACCGGCCCGGCCGCCGACGTGAACCTCGACGGCTACGACGACCTCGTCGTCCGTACCGCCGAAGGCACCGCCGCCTCCGCCGTCGTCCTCGGCGGACCCGCCGGTCCGGCCCGTACCGGCGCCACCCTCCCCGCCGGCATCGACGTCGCCCTCGGCCGCTTCGGCGCGGGCAGGGCATGGGACGCGGCGGTCGGCGCGATGGGGGGCACCGCCCTGCGCTACGACCTGCCCACCGCCGTCCGCGGCACCCTCGCCTCCCCCGGCTCCATGCTCGACGCCGCGGACTTCGACGGGGACGGGCTGAGCGAACTCGTCTCCAGCGGCTCGCGGGTGAAGGTCTTCCGGGGCCGTACGAAGGGACCGTCCACGTCGGCCATGGTCACCGTCGAACCGAAGGCCGTCGGGACGACACGGGTCGTCGGCGTCGGCGACTTCGACGGGGACGGCCTGGCGGACCTCGCCGTACGCACCTACCGGGGCGAGACGAAGGACAGCGTCGCGGTGTTCTCCGGCACGAAGAAGGGCCTGCTGACGGCGGAGCCGACGGTCACCTTCTCGACGGCGGCGTTCCTCGGACCCTGATGCCACACACACCCCAGGCGCCCCAACTCGCACAAGAATTTTCCGAACTCACGTACAACCCTTGCCCCACGGCAGCGGTCTCCTGATCGCCGACCGCGCTGTGTGCCCGAGGTGAGCCGAGAACCGCTCCCCGGACAACGCGCGCGGTCCCTCCAGCCCCGCCCCGGGAGGACCCCTCCATGCGCAGAAGCTCCGCCGCCGCCCTCACCACCACCCTGCTGGCGACCGGCCTCACTTCGCTGTTCCTCGCCGCCCCGGCCTCCGCCGCCGTCGCCAAGCACTACGACGACTTCAACGGCGACGGCTACCGCGACCTGGCCTACAGCAACTACTCCAGCGGGATCTCCGGCCCCGGCGGCTGGCAGGGCGGTGCCGTCACCGTCGTCTACGGCAAGGCGAGCGGCCTCGACACCGCGCACACCCAGGTCGTCCACCAGGACAGCCCCGGCATCCCCGGCACCGGCGAGGAGGACGACTACTTCGGCGAGTCGATCGGCAGCGCCGACCTCAACAAGGACGGCTACGCGGACCTGATCGTCGGCAACGGCACCGAGCACGTGGGCAGCGCGCAGTACCGCGGCACGGTCACCATCGTCTGGGGCTCCCGCACCGGCCTGTCCGGCGGCACCAGCCTCGCCCCGAGGTCCGGCGCGAGCGGCTCCCAGTCCCACTTCGGCAGCGAGCTCGCCACCGGCGACTTCAACGGCGACGGCTCGCCCGACCTCACGGTGATCGGCGGCGGCGAGGCCTGGCTGTACCGAGGCCCGTTCACCAAGTCCGGTACGACGGGCAGCGTCACCAAGATCGACAAGGTGGACCAGGGCTGGTACTCGTACGGCCTCGCCGCCGGCAAGGTCAACGGCGACGGCAAGACCGACCTGGTGATCCTCGGCACCCAGTTCACCGGCCAGACCGAGGCCAACCGCGTCTGGTACCTCAAGGGCGCCTCGTCCGGCCTGACCTCGGGAGCCTCGAAGACGTACGCGAGCGAGCCGCTCGCCGCCACGATCGGTGACTTCGACAAGAACGGCTACGGCGACATCGCGGTCGGCCTGCCCTGGAACAACGACGGCAAGGGCATCGTCAGCGTCTGGCGCGGCACGTCGTCGGGGCCGAGCGGCTCGATGACGTACAACCAGGCCTCCTCCGGCGTCTCCGGCAGCCCCGAGGCGGACGACAACTTCGGCTACTCCGTCTCGGCCGGCGACACCAACGGCGACGGCTACGCGGACCTCGCGGTCGGCGTCCCGCAGGAGGACGTCGACGGCAAGGAGGACCAGGGCGGCGTCACCGTCTTCCGCGGCGGCTCCGGCGGCCTCACCGGCACCCGCTCCACCTGGATCCCGCAGACGGTCCTCGGCCCGGCCGACTCCTACGTCTCCTTCGGCTCCGCGGTCCGCCTGCGCGACCTCGACCGCGACGGCAAGGCGGACCTGACGGTGGGCGCGAACGGCGACGGCCTGCTGCTGCGCGGCACCGGCACGACCCCGACCGCGACGGGCTCCGTCCACCTGCCGGAGTACGGCGGCGGCTTCCTCGACTGACCTCTCATCACTTCACTTCTCACTGGAGCACCTGCATGCGCCCCCTCAGAACCGCCCTCGCGGCGGCCACCGCCGCCGCCCTGACAGGCGGTCTGCTCACCCTCGCGTCCGCCACGACCGCGGCCGCGGCCCCCTCCGGCCTCGCCGGTGACTTCAACGGCGACGGCTACCGCGACGTGGCCGTCGCCGCCCCCATCGCCAAGGTGAGCGGCAAGACCGGCGCGGGCTACGTCGCCGTCGTCTACGGCACCAAGAGCGGCCTCGACACGAGCAAGCGCCAGATCATCAGCCAGGCCACGGACGGCATCCCGGGCACCCCGGAGGCATCCGACTACTTCGGCGACCGCCTCACCTCGGGCGACTTCGACGGCGACGGCTACACCGACCTCGTCGTCGGCGTGCACGCGGAGCGGATCGGTTCCACCGACTCCTTCGGCGCGCTGACCGTGCTGTGGGGCGGCGCGACCGGCATCAAGTCCGGCACCGACATCTCCGCCCCGCTGCCGCAGTACCGCAACGAGCTGGGCTGGGTCCTCGCGGCCGGTGACTTCGACGGCGACGGCCACACCGACCTCGCCGCCGGCAACAACGCCGCCCCGTCCCTGAACATCTTCAAGGGCCCCATCTCCCGCACGGGCAAGGCTGCTTCGCTCGTCGGCGTCGACACCGTCGACCAGACCACGATCTATCCCGACGGCCTGATCGCCGGCGAGGTCAACGGCGACGGGAAGACGGACCTGCTGGTCATGGGCCAGGAGGAGACCAGCGGCGGCGACTACCGCACCCGCAGCGTCCTCTACACCGGCAACGCCACCACCACCGTCAAGGCCGGAAAGAAGCTCGCGGGTGGCTACGCGGGCGTCATCGCCGACGTCGACAAGGACGGCTACGGCGACATCGTCACCGGCAACTTCATGGAGAAGTCGGCGACCGAGCCGAACGGCGGCCTGGGCGGCGCGGTGACGGTGACGTACGGCGCGGCCACGGGCCTGTCGTCGCGCACCCCGGTGAAGTTCACCCAGGACTCGGCGGGCGTCCCGGGCACGGCCGAGAAGAACGACTTCTTCGGCTGGAGCCTGTCGGCCGGCGACGTCAACGGCGACGGTTTCCCGGACATCGCGGTCGGCGCCGCCCAGGAGACCATCGGCTCGGCGAAGAACGCGGGCACGGTCACCATCCTGCGCGGCTCCTCCACGGGCCTGACCGGCACGGGTGCGAAGTCCTACTCCCAGAACACCACGAACGTCCCCGGCACGGCCGAGTCCTACGACCAGTTCGGGTACGCGGTCCAGCTCACGGACGTCGACAACAACGGCCGCACCGAACTGGTCGCCTCCGCGTCCGGCGAGAACAACGGCGACGGCGCGGTCTGGTTCCTGAAGTCCACGACGTCCGGCATCACGGCCACGGGCTCGAAGTCCTTCACCGGCACGACGCTCGGCGGCCCGGCGGGCGACGGGTACTTCGGCGACGTACTGGAGGGCTGAGAAATGCGCATCCGAACAGCGACGACGATCGCCGCCCTCCTGACGGCGGGCCTGTCCCTGAGCTCCCCCGCCTCGGCGGCGTCCGCGAAGTACGGGGACGACTTCAACGGGGACGGATACCGCGACTACGCGGCGAACGCGAACGGCAGCACCAAGGGCGGCGGCGTCCTGATCACCTTCGGCACGGCGACCGGCCCGGGCACGAAGACCCAGTTCGTCAGCCAGTCCAGCTCCGGTGTCCCCGGCAGCGACGAGACGGACGACATGTTCGGCGCGTTCCGCGCCGCCGCCGACTTCAACGCCGACGGCTACGGCGACCTCGCGGTCGGCGCCCCCGGCGAGAACGTCGACGGCCGCGCCGACCAGGGCGCGGTCACGATCCTGTGGGGCAGCGCGGGCGGCCTGTCGGGCGGTACGGCGATCCCGGCCAAGGCGAAGGAGTCGTACGCCTATATGGGCCGCGACCTGGCCGTCGGCGACTTCAACGGCGACGGCAGGAAGGACCTGGCGGTCGTCGCGGGCGGCAAGGCGTACGTCTACCGCGGCGCGATCAACCGCACGGGCGTGCACGGCACGGTCTCCACCCTCGACAAGTCGGCGTCCCCCTTCTCGGCCACGGCCGTGATCGCGGGCAAGGTGAACGGTGACGGCAAGACCGATCTCGTCGTGATCGGCGACGGCGTCAACACCGAGGAGATCTGGTCGGAGGCCTGGTTCGTCAAGGGCGGCACCACCCTCTCCTCCGGCAAGACCCTGCGCCTGGAGTCCCAGTCGGGCGGCGGAGGCAGCGCGGACCGCGGCGGCGACGGCGTCATCGCCGACTTCAACCACGACGGCTACGGCGACATCGCCATCGGCACGTCCCTCTACGGCGGCTACAAGGGCCGGGTGTCCGTCTGGTACGGCTCGTCGTCCGGCCCCGGCACGTCCGCCCGGATCACCCAGAACACCAGCGGGGTGGCGGGCACGGCGGAGGCGTACGACAACTTCGGCTCCTCCGTCTCGGCCGGCGACATCAACGGCGACGGTTTCGCGGACCTCGCGGTCGGCGCGTACGGCGAGAAGATCGACGGCAAGGAGTACGCGGGCACGGTCCACGTCCTGTACGGCCGCGCGTCCGGCCTGACCGGCACGGGCTCCCAGGCGTTCGCCCGCAACTCGGCCGGAATTCCGGGCGCGTTGGAGTCGGACGACTTCTTCGGCGCCACGGTCCGCCTGCGCGACACCGACCGCGACGGCCATGCGGACCTGTTCGTGACGGGCCAGGTGGGCTCGCTGCGGCTGCCGGGCACCGGGTCGGGCGTGACGACGACGGGTGTGACCTCGGCCCCGGCGGACGGCGTGATCAGCGGAATGCTGCAGTAGCAGCCTCTCGGCGGGAATCCCCGTGACCTTCAGGGATTCCCCGTAAGGGATGTCACAGCTCGGCAGCAAAGCCGGGCCCGAACGCTCGGGCCCGGCACGTGACTCTCCGGGACCAGGTACGTTCGAAGGCGTGGCTGGATTCAGGATCGGACGCGGCCGGGACAACGGCGCTCCTCACACGCGACCGCAACAACCTCCGTACGGGCAGCAGGCCCCGCAGGGACCGTCGTACGGCGGCTACCCCGCGCCGCCGCAGCAGCCGTACCCCGGGCAGCAGCAGGGGTACGGCGGCGGTCACCAGGGCGGGGGCTACGACGAGCCGGAGTACTTCGGCGACGGCGGCTACGGCCGGCCCCCCGCCGGCCCGGACCCGTACGCGGCGAACCAGCCGGGCCACACCCAGGCGTTCTCGGTCGGCGAGGACCCGTACAACCAGGGCGGCACCTACCGCGCCGGCTCCACGCCCCCCGCGGGCCCGGTCGGCCCGCGCCTGCACTGGAAGGACCTGCTGCGGGGCATCGTCATGGCCCCCAACCAGACCTTCCTCCAGATGCGCGACTACACGATGTGGGTCCCGGCCCTCATCGTGACCTTCCTCTACGGCCTGCTGGCGGTCTTCGGCTTCGACGGCGCGAGGGAGGAAGCGATCAACGCGACCCTCTCCAACGCGGTCCCGATCGTCCTGACGACGGCCGTCGCCATGGTCCTGTCGTCCTTCATCCTCGGCGTGGTCACCCACACCCTGGCCCGCCAGCTCGGCGGCGACGGCGCCTGGCAGCCCACGGTCGGCCTCTCCATGCTGATCATGTCCCTGACCGACGCACCCCGTCTGGTCTTCGCCATGTTCTTCGGCGGCGACGCCACCTTCGTCCAGGCCCTCGGCTGGGCGACCTGGGTGGCCGCGGGCGCCCTCCTGACCCTGATGGTCTCCAGGTCCCACGACCTGCCGTGGCCGAAGGCACTGGGCGCGTCGGCGATCCAGCTGATCGCACTGCTGTCGATCGTGAAGCTGGGCACGTTCTAGGCGACGGCACCGCAGGGCCGCGTCGACAGCGAGGGAGCGCTGTCACGCGGCCTCAAGTCACCGAAACCACCAGGGCAGAGGCGTGCTCGGGCGTACTCCGGCGTACTCAGGCGTACTCAGGCGTCGAGAACCTGCCCCGCCCGCTTCACCACCGGCGGTTCGACGCTCCACGGGAAGTTGATCCAGTCATCGGTCCGCTTCCACACGTACTCGCACTTCACCAGCGACTGCGACTTCTCGTAGATCACGGCGGAACGCACCTCGGCGACATGGTCGAGGCAGAAGTCGTGCACCAGCTTGAGCGTCTTGCCGGTGTCGGCGACGTCGTCGGTGATCAGGATCTTCTTGTCGGAGAAGTCGATGGCGTTGGGGACGGGGGCGAGCATGACGGGCATTTCCAGGGTGGTCCCCACGCCCGTGTAGAACTCCACGTTCACGAGGTGGATGTTCTTGCAGTCGAGGGCGTACGCGAGGCCCCCGGCGACGAAGACACCACCTCGCGCGATGCTGAGCACGATGTCCGGCTCGTAGCCGTCGTCGGCGATGGTCTGCGCGAGTTCGCGCACGGCGGTGCCGAAACGCTCGTAGGTCAGGTTCTCCCGTACGGCTGCGTCGCTCATGCTCACACCTGGGTCCGATGGAAGTTGAGGAAGGAACGGGAGGCGGTGGGCCCGCGCTGCCCCTGGTACCGGGAGCCGTACCGCTCGCTCCCGTACGGGAACTCGGCCGGCGAGGACAGCCGGAACATGCACAGCTGGCCGATCTTCATGCCGGGCCACAGCTTGATGGGGAGGGTGGCGAGGTTGGACAGCTCAAGGGTGACGTGCCCGCTGAAGCCGGGGTCGATGAACCCGGCGGTGGAGTGGGTGACGAGCCCGAGCCGCCCGAGGGAACTCTTGCCCTCGAGCCGCGACGCGAGATCGTCGGGGAGCGTGATGACCTCGTACGTCGAGGCGAGCACGAACTCCCCGGGGTGCAGGATGAACGGCTCGTCGCCCTCCGGCTCCACCAGCCGCGTCAGATCGGCCTGCTCGATGGAGGGGTCGATGTGCGGGTACCGGTGGTTCTCGAACACCCGGAAGTAGCGATCGAGGCGCACGTCCACGCTGGACGGCTGCACCATGGATTCGTCGTAGGGATCGATCCGTACCCGCCCGGCGTCGATCTCGGCCCGGATGTCCTTGTCTGAGAGAAGCACGTCCCGAGGATACGCAAGGCGCGCGGACCGATTCGAATCGGACGCCGCGCGCCTGTGTCACTGACGGGTGGTTGCTGCCGTGGCTAGCGCTTCTCCAAGGTCACGGGTACGACGCTACGGAGCCGCGCACACCGTGGACATCGGACGAGCCGACCGGGGCCGAGTCGCTCGGCCTGCTGCATCGGGAACGAAGCGGTGCTGAACACGTGCCCATCGGCACAGCGGACGACGGTGCGTTCCATCAAGTCCCAGAGTCCCTTCCCCAAGAGCCGCGTCCGGCTGTTGCTCGCCGGACGACAAATGCCACATTACGGGATGGAAGGAACGACTCTCCAGGCGGCACTCCGACCACTCCCGGACCCTCTCCCACCCCTCCACCGTACGCCCCAACTCCGGTCCCCCGCAGCCCTGTCACACCCCGTTAACGCACTCAGACCCCACGGCTTCAGCGCCGGGGGTCTGGCATGGGGTAGAGTGACGAGGCATTACGACACCGGCCTCGATCGGCGTCTTACGCGGGTGTAGTTTAATGGTAGAACATCAGCTTCCCAAGCTGAGAGCGCGAGTTCGATTCTCGTCACCCGCTCCATGTGAAACCCCCAGGCCATGGGCCCGGGGGTTCTTTGTTCTCCGGACTCGTCGCCGGGGCTGCCGCGGTCTGGGCCTGGCACTGTCAACGGTTGAACCACTCGCGTGCCGGGGTCCCCAGCATCGTCCTGCCGGTCAGCGCGGCGACCGCCAGCCCGACCGTGCCGGGGTCCGCGATGTCCTGATGGTGAGTGAGACGTTCGTTCATCAGGGTCCGGACGAACCATCCGGCAAGGCCGTTGAGCACGGCCTGACACCACACCACGGCCAACGCGCCCTTGCCCCAGCTTCCCGGGGCCGTTCCGGGACCCCTCCCAGCGCTGTGCCGGTAAGCAGTGCCCGACAGACTCGTGAAGGGAAGTGCATGGTGCGAGCGCGCTCGGGAGTGGTGTCGGCGTGTGGCGCGGCGGCGCCGCAGGCGTCGCGGGAGGAGTTGGGCGGCGGGGGCGGGACGAGGGCGGATCGGATGGCTGCCTGCCGCGGCGCCGCGGAGGCACGCCCGTGACCGGCTCGCCGAACGGCCGGGGCGGGGAGGGCTGCCTGCCCGTGGAGGAGGAAGGGGTCGAGATGGACCCCCGCAGGCCCCGCGTGATCACCGTGGCGTCCTGGCTGCTGATCTCGTCCGCGGTGTTCTGGTTGCCGGTCATCGGCGGCCTCCTCGACCCGGCCCTCAGGCAGACGGCCGGTTGGATGCTGTTCGCCCACGTCGTCTTCGCCGTACGCGCCCGTCGCAACCGGTGGAAAGCCAGGATCGCCGTCACGGTCGCCGCCGTCGCGCTTCTACTCGCGCTGGGGCCCCTGGCGCAGGGCTTCACGTCCCCGGAGTATCCGTACGGGGTGGAGTACGCCGTGCTGGACGTCGTCGCGGTGGTCCTGTCCGCCACCGGCGTGGCCCTGCTCCACGGCCACCGCGGCAACGCGTACTTCCGTCGGCGGCCATGATGACGGCGTCAGGCGGCGTCGATCAGTGCCAGGTCCATCGGCACGAGCGTGGTCGACGCCATCAGGGCCCGGATCAGGTGGTCGTTGAGCGCGTTGCCCACCGGTTCGCCGAGCTCCTCGCGGGTCAGCCAGGGCACCCCGTCGCGGGACAGCCGGGTGCGCACGCCGTTGACCAGGTGTTCGACACGCTTGTCCGTCCAGCCCGCGTACGGCTGCGCCTCGGCGAGCTCGGCGGCGGTCTGCCTCCAGGTCAACGGCTGCGGCCGGGGCTCGTGCAGCAGGTACCGTCGGCCGAGCGCGACGAGGGCGAGCTTCTCCTGCTCGGTCAGCGCCCACACCCGGGGCGGGCGGGTGACGTCCCCGTGCCGAGGTGGCGGCCGCTCGCCCTCGGGACCGGTGACGAAGACCTCCAGCAAGTGCGCGCGGCCACGTGAACCGCCGGCGAACAGCGGGGTGTAGCCGGTGTCGAGCGGCAGTGGCTCCTCGCCCCGGAACAGCAGCCGGGACCCGGCGCACCGGATCGGCAGGCGCCCGGCGTTGCTCACCCACCAGTGGCCGTGTCGGTGGATGAGTGTGCCCTGGTGGCGGCTGACCTCGGGATCGTCCTCGCCGAGGCAGACGTGGACCTCGGGCCGGTTGCGTCCGAACAGCACCTCGCGCCCCTCCCCGGGCCCCAGCGTCATGCCGCCGGTGAGGGCGAGCGCGAAGACGGTGCCGGGCAGCGGCGCGGACGCGCCCCGGGCGAGGCTCCCGTGGGTGGCGGGCAGGAGCCGGCCACCCGGAGCGGGCATGCCCCGCTCCGCCGGCCGTCGCCGTGCCATTCCCGGCTCGGTCATGTCACGTCTCCGGCAGTCGCTTCTGGATGTTGCCTACGACCTCAGCCGCGAACTCCGTGGCGGTGTCGCACAGTTGCCCGGCCGGCTGCGGGGCGTACACGGTCAGCTGGAAGAGTTCGGTGGTGCGGTCGCCGGCCGAGTCCGTATAGGTGCGGTGCGGAGTCCGTACGGTGCAGCTGTCGGCCTCGGCCTCGTCCGCGATGAAGTAGCTCTTCGTACCGGCGACGTTCACCAGGGTTCCGTCGTCGGCGTCCAGCGAGTCGTCCCGGCTGAACTGGATCTCCACCTCACGCACGCCGTCGTCGCTCGACCAGTCGCACGTCCAGGATCCGAAACCGCGGTCCCGGTTGTCCACCTCGACGCCGGGAAGCCGCTCGAGCTCGATGGCGTCGAGCAGCGTGCAGGCGTCCAGCCGGGCCAGGGAGTCCGCGTCCGGCGACGACGAACGCCGGGGCACCGGCCCGTCGGCCAGCACACCGACCACGTGATCGGTGGCGGCGTCGGCCATCTGGCACGGGTCCGGCGCCACCTCGTTGAGCTGCTTCCCGATCACCCGGATCTGTTTGCCGTCGGTGCTCAGGACGGCCCGCTCGCAGGCCCGCTCGTCCCGCTTGAGGGTCACGACCGTGAGGCCGTCGACCAGCCGGGTGGACACGACGTCGTCGAAGTCGTCCCGGTCCGAGTCCAGGTTGACCTGGACGTCCGCGTTGTCGTGACCGCTGTTGTTGCGCACCAGGACGTCGCACCGGTCGATCTCCCCGTAGTCGGGGTCCAGTCCGGTGCCGCCGAAGCGGCTCAGCGAGGCCGCGTCGAGGAGCCCGCAGGGGTCGGCCGTGCGCTCCTCGCCCAGGGCACCGGCCCGCACCGTGGCCGGCGGTTTCGCGTCAGCCGCACCGCTACGACCTCCCTGGTCCCCGTCGTCCTTCGAGGCCCAGGGGCCGAACAGAACGAGCCCACCCGTGATCGCGCCCGCCCCGACCAGCGCCGCCGCCGTGATCACCACCCGGTTCCGGCGTCGGCCTGCGGGCTGGGGCGACTGGACCATGGAGGGCGTGGATTCCCGCGGGCGGCGCACGGGTCGCGACAGCCGGAGCGTGCGGTGCATCAGGTCCCGCGTACGGCTGTCGCGCAACTGCTCCTGTAGGTGCGGGGGCGGTGGTGCGGCGCGCGTCAGCAGCTTCCGCGCCCTGGCGGCGTCGGGACGGCGTCGGGGCTCCACCTCCAGCAGGGCGGTGAGCGGACCGGTCAGGGTCCCGCCCCGGTGCATGGGCTCCAGGTGTCCCTCGGCGGCCCGGGTCAGATAGGCCATGATGTGTTCGGCCTCTCCGTACGGCGACCGGCCCTCGACCGCCATGAACAGAGAGGCACCCAGGGAAAACACGTCCGACTTCTCGCCCGCAGGCTGCCCCTTGGCCAACTCCGGTGCCAGGTAACGGGGTTTGCCGGGCACGCTGCCCGTCGCACTGTGGGTGACGTCGCTCCACAGGGCCCGCGAGATCCCGAAGTCGGTGAGTCTCGCCACGCCTTCGTCGGTGACGAGGATGTTCTCCGGCGTCACGTCGCCGTGCACCACACCCTCGCCGTGCGACTTCGCCAGCGCGGCCGCGATCTGGCAGCCGATCGACCCGGCCTCCTCGGGCGTGAGCGGGCCGTTCTCCGTCAGGATCTGCGCGAGGCTGCGCGAGGGGACGTATTCCATGACGATCCAGCACGCGGCGCCCTCGTCGATGAAGTCGAAGACGCCCACGATGTTCGGGTGATGCAGCCGGCCGGCGTTGCGCGCCTCGCCCATGAGCCGTCGCGCGGCCCGATCGTCGTCCAGGCGTGCGCACTTGACCGCGACCCGTCGTTCGAGCCGCTCGTCCCAGGCCAGCCAGACGACGCCCATTCCGCCGCTGCCGATGGGTTCCCGCAAGAGATACCGGCCGGCGATCCTGTTCCCGGCCTCCGGCGTCACCGGCACCGTCCCACCTCTCGCCCCCACCACCGACGGTCCTGCCAGGCAACGGAGTGTACTCAGCCCGTACTTGGCGGCGATCTCCTTTCACCGCACTTCGCACAGACCCACCCAGAACCCCCACAGCCACTGAGCCGGGAACGGAGCCGACAACGGGCGGTGTCCGGATCAGTGGCCGGCTGCACTGGCATCGCGGCGTCGGCGTCGGACTGCGGCCGCGTAGGTCGTCAATCCGCCCAGGACCAGGGTCACGCTGGCCGCGATGATCAGGTGAGCAGCGGAAGAGGCCCCGGTGGCCGCGAGTGAGGCGGTGCCGGCGACGATTCCGGTTCCGGTACCGCTGAGGTAGTTCACGATCGTTTTCCTCTCGGCGACCTGCCGGTCGCATCGGATCAGGTGTATTCAGTGGGTCAGGTGGATCAGGTGGATCAGGTGGATCGGGCTCTGGGGTCGCACCGGTACGGCGGTGCGGGTCACTTCCAGGCGGAGACGCGGGTGGCGTACGACTTCACGACCGAGGAGACGAACCAGTAGGCGCGCACGGTGGAGAAGACCAACCCGGGCAGCATCAGCACGTCGACCAGGACGCCCTTCCAACCGAGGTGGCGGGTGCGGAAGGCGGCGTACACGATCCAGAAGGCGACCAGGCACAGCCAGACCGGGTCCATGACGAAGCCCGTGTGAGCGATCACGCCGGTCCAGGTCGCGAGCCAGCCCAGTGTGTACAGGAAGCCGACGAAGCCGAACACCATGCTGGTGATGGAGAACCATGTGTACTTGGTCCAGCCGCGGCGCCGCAGGGTGTCTACCGTGCCGCGTCCCCAGCGCTCCCGCTGGCCGATCAGTTCGCGCAGAGTCGGCATGAGGTCGGTGTAGGCGATGCAGTGCTGGTTGGCCGTGACCTTCCAGCCTGCTTCCTTCAGCGCGAGCGTCGTCTCGTAGTCCTCCACGAGGTTGGCGTGGTCCTCCCAGAACACCTCGCCGCGCCAGCGCAAAATGCTCAGCAGCGCCTCGGTGCGATAGAAGGAACCGGCGCCGGACATGCTGTGGATGCCGAGGCGGTAACGGCCGCGGGCGTAGCGCCCGTATTCCATGATCTGCATTCCCAGCAGATAACGCTGCCAGAGGTTCTTCCACAGTCCGGTGCGGCCGAGACAGGTGGCGCTGAGTCCGCCTAATCGCCGGTCGGAGGCCATGACGTTGCGCGCCCGTTCCAGGAACTTCGGGTGCAGGCTGGTGTCCGCGTCCATGACCAGGAGGTACTTCGCGGCGGCTGCGAGTCCGCCGGACGCACGGTTCAGCCAGCCGATGCCGTGGTTGAGGGCGCCCGCCTTCTTGTGCGGGTTGTCCGGCAGGTTGAAGACAACCGTGCGCGGCACACCGGGACGCTCGGCGAACTGACGGGCGAACTCCTCGGTCCGGTCGGAGGAGTTGTTGACCACGACGACGATCAGGTCGGGTGGTGCGCTCTGAGCGGCCAGTGATTCCAGGGCCAGCAGTACGCCGGCCTCCTCGTCGCGGGCGGGGAGGATCACGGCGGTCTCCAGCAACGGGGCCGCGCCCTGGGTGACCAGCCGTCGGCGATGTGCGGCGTGCCCGCGTCGGCCCCTGCCCTGGTCGAGCCGGCGCCGGTGGCGTCCTTCGTCGGTGGGCGGAAGGCCTGACGGGGCCCTGGCCGCTGGACCTGGGCGTCCAGAGGTGATCACGTGGTCGGACATGATGTGGTTGTTGCCCCCCTGCGGCATGGCTGCCGCTTCTTTCCTCGGCGGCCGATGGGCCGGCCTGTTGCCTGCTGCTGCCCGGTACCGATCCCCCCGGCACGAGCACGAACGCCACCACTGCGGCGGGCGACGGCACGAGAGGCCATTGTTGAAGCACTGGTTACGGTCTCGGAAGGGTGATGGAGGGGCGTGCGGGAGCGTTGATGCGGGCAGTGGAGCGCAAAGAGACTGAGTAGTGAGAGTAGGGCGCACATTTTCTTCACGCGCCCCCCACGTCGGCACCAGACCCTGGAAGTCCGACCACCGCGTCCACCTCGGCGCGGACCAGCCGTGCCCGGGAGAGCAATATCTGTATCCGTGAAATAAGAATTAGGGGTGGGGGGCGGCGAGTATTTCTCGAGCGCCCGGCGGAGCGGAATTATGCAGCGCGCACGGCCGATCGCACCGTGCTACTGTCGAAGTCAGTTGCAGGTGTGGTTGCCAGAAGGTTTTTCCGACGGCCGATCATCACGGCGACACGGAATGCGCACAGGGCGTATTCCCGTACACCGCCTCCGAAGGAGAAACAACATGGCTACTGGCACCGTGAAGTGGTTCAACGCGGAAAAGGGCTTCGGCTTCATCGAGCAGGACGGCGGCGGCGCCGACGTCTTCGCCCACTACTCGAACATCGCCGCCCAGGGCTTCCGCGAGCTGCTGGAGGGCCAGAAGGTGTCGTTCGACATCGCGCAGGGCCAGAAGGGCCCGACGGCCGAGAACATCGTTCCCGCCTGACGCACCGGCACTGACGCATACTTCGCAGCTGGGGCCCGCACCTTGGGGTGCGGGCCCCAGCTCGCTTCATTCGCAGGTGATTCGCCCCTGCCATTTCTCGGCCCGTTCTCGCGATTCTCTGCGCCGCTCTTTCCGCTGCGGAAATTCCTTGATACGCGCCCGCATCGAGGAAGGTTCCGCGTGAACCGCACACGTACCACTCGCGCACGCACTAATCGCACATACGACCGTTCCGGCGGTTACGGAACCCGACAGCCGGCGCAGGGCGAGTTCGCTCTGCCGAAGACCGTCACGCTCCCGTTGCCCGCTGTCGAGTCGTTCGCCGAACTCGCCATGCCGGCGCCGTTGCTGGCCACGCTCAGCCGTGAAGGCGTGACGGTGCCGTTCCCGATCCAGGCGGCGACCCTGCCCAACTCCCTGGCCGGCCGTGACGTACTCGGTCGCGGCCGCACCGGGTCGGGCAAGACCCTCGCCTTCGGCCTCCCGGTGCTGGCCCGTACGGCGGGGCGGCGGGCCGAGCCGCGGCGGCCGCTGGCCCTGATCCTCGTCCCCACCCGTGAGCTGGCCCAGCAGGTCACCGACGCGCTCGCTCCCTACGCCCGGTCCGTGCGGCTGAGGCTCGCCACCGTCGTCGGCGGCATGTCCATCGGCAGGCAGGCCGGTGCGCTGCGGGCCGGCGCGGAGGTGGTCGTCGCGACGCCCGGTCGCCTCAAGGACCTCATCGACCGGGGCGACTGCGCACTCGCCGACGTCCACGTCACGGTGCTCGACGAGGCCGACCAGATGACCGACATGGGCTTCATGCCGCAGGTCACCGCCCTGCTCGACCAAGTGCGCCCCGAGGGGCAGCGGATGTTGTTCTCGGCCACCCTGGACCGCAACGTCGACAAGCTGGTCCGCCGCTATCTGACCGACCCGGTGGTGCACTCCGTCGACCCGTCGGCCGGCGCCGTCACCACGATGGAGCACCACGTCCTCCATGTGCACGACGCGGACAAGCACCGTACGACCACCGAGATCGCGGCCCGGGACGGCCGGGTCATCATGTTCCTGGACACCAAGCACGCCGTGGACCGGCTGACGCAGCACCTGCTGAACAGCGGTGTCCGCGCCGCGGCCCTGCACGGTGGCCGGTCCCAGCCGCAGCGCACCCGGACCCTCGCGCAGTTCAGGGACGGTCACGTCACCGTCCTGGTGGCCACCAACGTCGCGGCCCGCGGCATCCACATCGACAGCCTCGACCTGGTCGTCAACGTGGATCCGCCCAGCGACCACAAGGACTATCTGCACCGTGGCGGCCGTACGGCCCGTGCCGGGGAGTCCGGCAGCGTCGTCACCCTGGTGACCCCGGGCCAGCGCCGCGGCATGACCCGGCTGATGGCCTCGGCCGGCATCAGTCCGCGCGTCACCCCGGTCCGCTCGGGCGAGGCGGAGTTGAGCCGCATCACAGGCGCCCAAGCCCCCTCCGGGGTCCCCGTGGTCATCACGGCGCCTGTCGTGGAACGCAACCGCCGCGCGTCTTCGCAGTCCCGGGACCGCCGGGGCCGCACCGGCCAGGGCCGACCCGTCGGCACGGAGGGGCGCCGCAGGGCACAGCGGCGGCCCGGCGACAGCTCGGCTGCTTAGACCGTCGTACGACCGTCCCACCGAAGGAGACCGCCTTGGCCGTCATGGCGAGTGCCCGGGTCGACTACCTCACCGTGTGCGACGGGAACCACCAGCCGGGCGTACCCGCCCTCGCGTGCTGATCCCCCTTCCTGCCCCTCCCGCGACTTCTCCCCTGTGAGGCATCATGCGCTGTGTCATCGCCAGGTACCCGTTCGACCTGACCAAGGACGGGGTGCTGGCCTCGATGAAGGGCGTCCGGCCCGAGGTCGTCACGGGGGCGTCCGTGACCATCGGCCGCCGGCGCTACCCCGTCAAGCAGGTGGGCCGGGTCATCACCCGGCAGGACCCCCGTGACTTCACCGCCGGCGAAGTCGTACGGGCCATGACGCGTCTCGGCTTCACCTGCCACGACGGCCCCGAGGACACGCCCGTGGGCGTGGCCGAACCCGCTCTCGTCGACGCCACGTCCGCACTGTTCGGCGGCGCCGGCCCCGCGGGCTGGTGAGGACGGGCGGGAGACCGCCCTCAGGATCCCGGTGGGGGCCCTGCCGACACGCGTCGGCAGGGTCCCCACCGCCATGTCGCCGACCGCCCGGAAAGCACGGCCGGGCGGAGGTCGGCACCGCGGTGGGGCCGGCAGATGGTGTTCAATTTCCTTCGGGGCCCTGGTGCCGTACGGCATCGGGGCCCCTCGACGCGTTGCACAGTGAGGTGGCATGACAGCGGACAACCCCCTGAATGATCGTCTGGACGACGACGACTACCCCGCGTACTCCATGGGCCGGGCGGCCGAGATGCTCGGCGCCACCCCGGCCTTCCTGCGAGCCCTCGGTGAGGCTCGTCTGATCACTCCGCTCCGCTCGGAGGGAGGACACCGCCGGTACTCCCGCTATCAGCTGCGGATCGCCGCGCGCGCCCGGGAGCTCGTCGACAAGGGGACTCCGATCGAGGCCGCGTGCCGCATCGTCATCCTGGAGGACCAGCTCGAGGAAGCGCAGCGCCTCAACGCCGCCTATCGCCGCGCCGCCGACGAATCGGCGGACCGTGTCGGCTCCGGCTCTGTCTGAACCCGAGGGTTTTCACGGCCGTACGGGCTACGTTCCCGAGGCGTCGAGTGCGCCCACGGCCGCGTGGACATGAGCCGAGCCGCGACGCGACCCTCCCGCGCACCACCAGGACAGGCGCCCTTCCGCGTCCTCCCTCGGATGCATGCCCAGGTCATGCTCGGGGCACAGGGGCCACGCCTGCCACAGACGCTCCACGACGGTCTCCTGCGCGGCATCGGCGACGCTCGCCAGTGCGGAGGCAGGGCTGTCCTGTGAGTGCGGGGCCAGGTGGTTGCCGTGCCACTCACCGTTGGCCAGGGCGACGTGGACGTACTCCGGCTCATCCGCGTCGTAGGGCGGAAGGGCCAGCAGTTGCAGGGGTTCCAGCCGGGGAAGCGTCACCGCCAGGTCCCGGTTGAGGAGGGCGAGGGCCTGGTCCCAGGCGGGGTATTCGCCCGGCGCGACGCGGCGAGGCTCAGGGGGGTCGAAGAAAGCGCACATGGGCTCCATCCTCCGCCGCACCGGGGTCAGCCTCCATCTCTCATCGAGGGAGCCCGGGTCCGAACTCGCTACGGGTTCAGAACGATCTTTCCGGCGGTGGTGCCCGACTCGGCCAGTCGCAGGGCTTCGGCGACGCTGGTGAGCGGCAGTCGCGCGGCGATCTGGGCGGTGACCTCGCCGCGCTGGAGGGCTGCGAAGACCTGGGTGAGGTCGGTGCGGAGGCGGGCGCGGAAGCGGTTCCTGGCCAGGGCCCGGCCGGCCCAGACATTGAAGAAGTACGCGCTGCGGCGGTTGGGCAGGGCGTTCCACAGCCACACCCGGCCGAGCAGCTTGAGGACGGGCCACTGCTTGGAGCCCTCGTCGTCCCGGGTCGAGGCACTGCCGTACGAGACGAGCGTGCCGCCGGGGGCGAGGAGGCGCCAGGAGTCGACGATGCCGCGGCCGCCGACGTGGTCGAAGACGGCGTCCACCCCGTGGGGGGCGAGGTGGCGGATCCGTGCGGCGAGGTCGTCGGCGCGGTAGTCGACGGGGGTGACTCCCCGTTCGCGCAGGGCGTCGTGGTGGCGGGTGGAGGCCGTGCCGATCACTCGCGCGCCCGCGGCCTGGGCTAGCTGGACGAGGATCGATCCGACGCCGCCGTTCGCGCCGTGCACCACGACGGTGTGTCCCGCACGGACGCGGGCCTTGCGGTGCAGCATCTGCCAGGCGGTGATGCCGTTGACGACCAGGGTCTCCGCCTCCGCCGCACCGATCCCGTCGGGCACGGGCACCACGTCCGCCGCGTCGACGACCACATGGCTGGCCCAGCCGCCGACCTTGACGAGCGCGGCGACCCGGGTGCCGGCCAGGCCCGGCTCGACTCCCTCGCCGGTCGACAGCACCGTCCCGACGAGGTCGTAGCCGGGCACGAACGGGAAGGGCGGCTGGTCGTAGTAGCGACCGCGCCGCATCTGCTGCTCGGCGAAGGAGACGCCGGTCGCCTCCATGCGGATCACGACCTGGCCCGGACCCGCGGCGGGCACGGCTCCATGCCGGATCTGAAGTCCCTCGGGCTCGACCTTGCCCGGCAGGACGACCTCGACGAGTTCCTCGGTGCTGTTCATGGCGACCTCCATGGGGTCGGTCAGTTCAGTCGGTTACATGGCTTCCTGTTCGTTAGAAGTTATAACTGCACTGGATCGCGAGTGTCAATAACTTCGGTGATAACCTCTAACTATGGTGAACCCGGAAGCGGAGACCCCCCGCGCGCGCTACCGCGCCCAGGTGCGTACGGAGATCAAAGAACGTGCGTGGGAACAGATCGCCACGGCGGGCGCGTCCGCGCTCTCCCTCAACGCGATCGCCAAGCAGATGGGCATGAGCGGACCCGCGCTGTACCGGTACTTCGGCGGGCGCGACGAGCTGATCACCGAGCTCGTCAGGGACGCGTACCGAAGCCTTGCCGACACCTTCCACGCGGCCTCGCAGGACGGTGCCGACGTGACCGCCCTGGCGTACGCCTTGCGGGACTGGGCCCTACGGGACCCACAGCGTTACTTCCTCATCTACGGCACGCCCGTCCCCGGCTACCGGGCGCCGGACGACACGACCGCGATCTCGTCCGAGATCATGGCGACCCTGCTGGACGCATGTGCCGCGTTGCCCCCGGGCGGACCGGCGACGCAGTTCGACGCGCACCTCGAAGACCACCGGGACTGGGCGGACGGCCATCCCGCCCCGCCCGCGGCCCTCCACCGGGCCCTGACCTTCTGGACCCGGCTGCACGGCGTCCTGTCCCTGGAACTCGCCGGTCACTTCACCGGAATGGGCATCGACCCCGCACAGCTCTTCGCCGCCGAGCTGGACGACCTGACGGGTGCGCCGGCGCACTGACCGCGCAGAAAAAACTGGGGATCTTCGCGGCAACCTTTCCGGTCTCTCCGGCCACTGGGGGGTGTCCGGCCAAGTGGTCCGGTCGCCTGCACCAGTTGAAAGAGAGCACAGGCATGCCCCTGGAACCAGAGCGCAGACATGTCCCCGGTCCCTCCACGCACGGTGGTCGGCCGAAGCATCGCGGTCGTCGGCTGCTCGCGCGTCGGGGTCTGTGGGGAGGTCTCGCCATGGTCGTCGTGGCCGGCTCGGCCGTCGTGGTCAGCCAGGCCTCGGCGGATCAGAAGAAGACCCCGGATCTGAAGAAGTGGTACCTGCTGGTCAACCGCAACAGCGGCAAGGTGCTGGACGACCACGGCTCCGCCAAGAATGACGGCGCGGCGATGGTGCAGTGGAGCCGTAACGGCGGGGCCGACCAGCAGTGGCGGTTCGTCGACTCGGGTGACGGGTACTACCGGCTGCAGAACCGGAGCTCCGGCAAGGTGCTGGACGACCTCGGCTGGTCGAAGACCGCCGGCTCCGCCCTCGTCCAGTGGAGCGACCTCAACGGCACCAACCAGCAGTTCAAGCTGGCCAAGTCGTCGAACGGCTACGTGCGTCTCGTCAATCGCTTCAGCGGCATGGCTGTCGGCGTGAAGAGCGCCGCCAAGGCCAACGGGCGCAAGATCGTCCAGAACCGCGACCGGAGCGGCGCCGACCAGCAGTGGAAGCTCGTCGCGGTCGGGAGCGTCAGCGGCGGCGGTACGCCCACCCCGTCGGTCAGCGGCGGCGTCGCAAGCCCGACTCCGAGTGCCACTCGACCGTCTTCCTCACCTTCGCCTTCGTCTTCGACGCCCGCGGGCGGGAGCGGTGGTTCTGCCAAGCGGTTCATGGGCAGTGACACTGTGCTCATCGGCGGCTCGATGTCCGACGAGTCGGCGGCCGCCGCGCCGTTCGACGTGCGTTACGCCTATGTGCACAGCCAGCCCGCGCCCTCGTCGGACTACTACACGGCGGCGAAATGCCACGACGACTGGTCGGGCTGGTGGGGCTGCTGGAACGGCAGCACCACGGCTCCCGGCACGTATGTGACCTGGCGGGACGACGTGGTGTCCCAGGCGACGTACAAGGGCAAGTCGCGTCCGCAGAAGATGCTCTGGACCTGGTACTCGTTGCGCGACCTCGGCGATGCGGCAGGCGAGGGCGACGGTCCGGGTGAGGTCAAGGCCATCAACCGGAAAGACCTGCTCACCCGGTACCTGAACGACTACCGTTTCTTCCTCCAGAAGATCGGCAAGTCGCCCGACATGATCGACCTTGAGCCCGACTTCTGGGGCTTCGCGCGGTCGCTCGGCAATCTGCACCAGGTTTCCGCGCAGGTCTCGGCCTCCAATCCGACGGATTGCGGATCGCAGGAGAACAGCGCCGCCGGACTCGCCCAGTGCCTGATCTCGATGGCGCACAAGTACGCGCCGAACGCCGGTGTGGGGCTGCACCTCTCCTGCTTCGACTGGCAGACCAACCTCCAGAAGTGCGTCAACGACTACACGGACCTCGGGGCGAAGAACGCCGACTTCCTGGTCAGCGATGAGTCGGACCGCGACGCGGGCTGGTACGCGCAGCCCGCCCACGGCGGCAGTGACCACTTCTGGAACGACCAGAAGGCCGCCGCCGCGCTGAAGTACTGGAAGACGATGGCCGAGTCCGCGGGCAAGCCGGTGGTGCTGTGGCAGGTCCCCGTGGGCAACATGGCGCAGAACAACACCCTCAACCACTACAAGGACGACAAGGTGGACTGGTTCTTCGGCCACATGGACCAGGTCGCGAACGCCCACATCGCCGGCCTGTTCTTCGGGCCGGGGCAGCAGGAACAGACCTCGGCCGAAACCGACGGCGGAAACCTGATCAACAAGACGATCGCCTATCACAACTCGGGTGGTACACCGCTTAAGTAGCGGTACAGCACCACACGCGAAAGGCGCCCCCATCGCTTCGATGGGGGCGCCTTTCGTCGTCTTCTTCGGGCTGGGGGTCAGCGCTTCAGGGTGAGGATGCCGGGGCGGTACGGCAGGTTGTCGTAGGAGGTGCCCGCCGGGGTGTTCGGGGTCTTGCCCTGGTACAGGAACTGAAGGTTGCAGGGGTCGATGGTCATGGTCTGGTCGGGGTTGGTGCGGACCAGGTCGCCGTGGCTGATGTCGTTGGTCCAGGTGGCGCCGCTGTTGGCCTTGCCGGCGAAGGGGCTGGACTCGGTGGCGGCCTGCGCCGTCCACGGGCCGTTCAGGCTGGTGGCGGTGAAGGAGCGGAAGTAGCGCTGCTCGCTCGCGCCGCGGGCCTCGACGATCATGAGGTACTGGTTCTGGCCCTGGACCTTGTAGACCTGCGGGGCCTCGAAGAGGTTCTTCGTCGTATCGCTCATGACCGTCGTGTACGAGGAGCCGAAGCTGCCCGGGAAGTTCCCGATCGGCATGGACGCCTTGTAGATCTTGCCGTTGTCACCGGCGAAGAACAGGTACATGTTCTTGTCGTCGGCGATCAGGGTCTGGTCGATCGGACCGGTGCCGGATTCGCTGCTGGGGATGCTGCCGGTGAACAGCGGCTGCGGCGCGGACCAGCTGTTGGGGTCGGTGGGGTCGCTGGAGGTGCGGTAGTTGAAGGCCCAGCCGCCGCTCCACTGGGACGCCAGCACCCAGATGTTCTTGGGCGCGAAGTAGAACAGCGTGGGCGCCACCGCCTTCTGGCTCATGCCGGTCTGGCGGGCCGACGCCATGTCCGACCAGTTCGTGAACGGGCTGAACGCCATCGAACCGTAGGACGAACCGGAGTAGTTCGTCCCGTAGACCAGGTGCTTGCCGTTGTAGGTGACGGTGGTGAAGTCCTTCAGCGAGGCCCAGCCGTTCGCCGGCTGCGCCAGCGCGTCCGTCGAGGTCCAGCGGTAGGTCGACGGAAGAGCACAGGTGTCGCTCTTCGGCGCCCCGGTCGTCGCACTCGTCGGCACCGCGGTCGTGTCGCTCTTGGGCGCCGCGGTCGGCTGGAAGGTCCAGCGCTGGTTGCCGCCGCCGTTGGTGTCCCAGATCTGGACAGCAGTGCCGTTGGCGGTCTTGCCGCCGGGGATCTCCAGCGCCCGGCCGCTGGCGACGTTGGTTAGCGTGTAGGTGCCGTCGCTGTTCCTGGTGGCCTTCCAGTGCTGGTGGGCGCCGCCGTTGGCGTCCCAGACGGTCGGCTTCGTCCCGTTGGCCGTGCGGCCCGCCGGCTCGTCCAGTACCCGGCCGCTGGCGATGTTGGTCAGGGTGTAGGAGCCGTCGCTGTTCCTGGTGGCCTTCCACTGCTGGTTGGAGGCGCCGCTGGCGTCCCACACCTGGAGCGGGGTGCCGTTGTCGTTCTGTCCCGCGGGCTCGTCGAGCACCCGTCCGGCGGCCGCGTTGGAGAGCGCGTAGACGGTGCCGGAGGTGATGTCCCCAGCCTGTGTGCCGGTGCTGCTCGTGCTGCCCGTACCGCCGACACTGTTCAGAGTGTTGAGCACCGCGCTGTAGGCCGGCTTCTTGTTGCCGTTCGCGTCGAACAGCAGCGCGTTCTCACCGGTGCGCCAGGAGTCGCTGTCGCGGATGCCCCACACCGTGATGCCCGTGCAGCGAGCGACGTTCACGCACGCCTGGACGGCGTTGGTGTAGGCGGTGGCGGACGCCTGGGCGATGTCGAGCTCGGTGATCTGGACGTCGACGCCGAGCGCGGCGAAGTTGGACAGGGTGGTCTGGAAACTGGCCGGCGGGCCGCCGGCGCCGAAGTGGCTCTGGAAGCCGACGCAGTCGATGGGCACACCGCGGGACTTGAAGTCCTTGACCATCTTGTAGACGCCCTGGGTCTTGGCGTCGGTCCAGTTCTCGATGTTGTAGTCGTTGTAGCAGAGCTTGGCGGCGGGGTCGGCGTCCCGGGCGGTGCGGAAGGCCTCCTCGATGAAGCCGTTGCCGAGCACGTCCTGGAAGACCGAGCTGCGGTGCTGGCCGCTGCCGCCGTCGGCGAAGGCCTCGTTGACCACGTCCCAGGCGTAGATCTTGCCCTTGTAGTGGGCCATCTCCTGGGTGATGTGGTTCTTCATCACCGAGCGCAGGGTGCCGGCGTCGGTGATGGACTTGACCCAGGCGGGCAGCTGGGAGTGCCAGACCAGGGTGTGGCCGCGCATGCGCTGGCCGTGCGCGGTGGCGTGGTCGACGATCCGGTCGGCGGCCCCGAAGGTGAAGGTCCCGCGGGAGGGCTCGACGGCGTCCCACTTCATCTCGTTCTCCGGGGTGATCATCTTGAATTCCCGGTCGAGAATCGTGGAGTACGTGGAGTCGCCGAGCTTGCCCGCGGGCACTGCCGTGCCGAAGTAACGGCCGCTGCCGGCCGCCGCGTCGGCGGCCGTGGCCGGTGCGGCGGCATCCGGCGTGAGGGCGGCCAGGGCGACCAGGGGTACGGCGGCCCCCGCGGCGGCGAGGACCACGGCGGCGGCGATCACGCGGCGGGTGGCCGGGCGGCGGCGATGAGAACTGCTCTGATCTGACAACGGCATGTCCTTCTGGCACAGCGGGCCTTGATCCGGCCTCGGTCACCCGCCAGTTGCCGCCATGCACCCAAAGGTTGCCGCGACCGTGGGAGGAGTTCTCATGGCCGCCGCCGTCGCCGCCGTGGCGCACGACGGCGTTCACCGCGTCGGGACGAACCCTCCCCGGACCGACGCGGAGCCGCCCGAAGCCTGCGCGTCGACGCGGTAGCCGTCGCCCGTGGCCTTGCGCGTACCGGCGCCGTTGTTGAACTGTGCGGCGAACTCATGCGTCCCGGCCGGCACGGTCAGGCCCGGCTTGAGGACCCAGCGGTAGACCAGCGCGCCGCCGGCCTCCTGGACGGTGACGGTGAAGTCGTCGCCCGGCAGGGTCTGCCAGGTGCCGGTGCTCTTCGCCGCGCCGGTCTGCACGATCCGGATCTCGACCGTGAGCGCGGTGAGCGGCTGCTTCGTCTTGAGGACGAGGTTGCTCTGCGTCCAGTAGACGGTGCTCTTCGCATCCAGCGAGCCGGCCGACGACAGCGGCCCGTCCTGGCTCTCGTCGGCGGTCGGCGAGGGACTGGCACTGGTGGCTGACGGAGCCGGGTGCGAGCTGCCCGGGGTGGTGGCCGGGGGCGGCGCTTTCGGAGTGGGGCGGGCCGAGGTGGGGGGCGGGGAGCTGACGGCCGGGGCCAGGGTGGTGGGCGTGGTCACGATGGGCGGCGGCGACGGCTTCGCGACGATGGCGGCGACGGCGAGGCCGCCGGTCGTCAGGATGCCGCCGGCGGCGAGCCCGGCGAGGGTGATCCTGGTCCAGGACTTCGCGAACGGTCGCGCGCGGTGACGTACGGCGGGGCCGGCCATGCCGCGTTCCACCCGTGCCAGCATCCGCGCGCGGTCGGGCCGGTGGGCCTCGGCGGCCTCGCGCAGCCGACGCTCGATCTCCTCGTTCACCGCTTCCTCCTCCCTGGCACCAGGTCCTGGGCCGCTCGCGCGCCCAGTAGCTTCTGCAGCTCGGCCATCCCCTTCGAGGTCTGGCTCTTCACCGTTCCCACCGATATGCCCAGCGCCGCCGCCGTCTCCTTCTCCGACAGATCCATGGCATGTCTCAGCACCACGCAGGCACGCTTGCGGTACGGCAGCCGGGCGAGCGCCGAGCGGACGTCCAGCACGGCCGCCGTGTCCGGTCCCTCGACCTTCTCGGGGCTGCGGGACCAGAACAGTGTGATCCGACGTCGTTCCCGCACCGTGCTGCGGATCCGGCCCCGCGCCATGTTGGCCACCACACCGCGGGCGTAGGCGAGCGGGTGGTCGGCCTGGCGCAACCGGTCCCAGCGCTGCCACAGGGCGACCAGGGCATCCGCCGCGAGGTCGTCCGCCGCGTCGGCCTCGCCGGTCAGCAGGTGGGCCAGCCGGGCGAGTTCGGCATAGTGGCGTTCGAAGAATTCGTGGAACTCCGCGGACGCGTCATCGAGGACCATCCCCCGGTCGCCCTCTCCTTGCCAGGATGTGCGCGTTGGTTGCGCGTTTAACAACATCGGGGGGCGCAGCCTAACAGTGCCGAGCCCGGGATTCGAACGGCGGTCGTGCTCGGTTGCGGGACGGTGAAAGCTCACCGGAGGGCTGGTCAATGCTGCCCACGCCACGGTTGCGGCACGGCGTGTTTCGTTGCCCTCATGCCCGTCCCTCCGGTCGTTCGAATTGGACTTCCGGCTCCCGGTTGCCGCAGAGGACGAGAAGGTTGCCGCACCGATGCAATTTTTTTGCCCGGCGCGCGGCGGCTCAGGAGGGGCGGGGCTCGTGCTCAGGTGAGGCGGGGCTCGTGCTCAGGTGAGGCGGGGTTCGCGCTCAGGCTAGGCGGGCCTCGCGCTCAGGAGGGTCGGGGTTCGCGCTCCGACTTCGCCCGGACCGTGTCGATGACCGCTTGGACGGCCGTCACGAAGTTCTGGGGGTCGTCCAGGCCCACGAACCGGGGTGCGACCCGCGCGATGTTGGGGTATTTGTCCGCCGGCAGCGTGAGGTAGTCGGTCTTCCAGGCGCGCAGATCGGCGTCCCGGAGCTCCGGGGACAGCGCGGCCAGGCTCGCGTCCATGGCGCTGTAGGCCAGCACCAGGTCGGCGAAGACCCGGTAGTAGCGGGCGGCTTCGGTGTCGTCGAGGCCGGCCCGGCGCATGCAGTCCAGTTTGCGCTCCACGGAACGGAACTCGTTCTCCCGGCGGGCGGTGCGCGCGGCGGCCAGGGCCCCGACCCGGGGATGGCGGAGGAACGCCGCACGGGTGTGGACCGCGATCTGCATGAGGTCGTGGGCCCAGTCGTCCGTGGGCGGCGGGATGTCGGCCAGGGCCTCCTCGTGCAGGGCGTCGATGAGGGCCAGCAGCAGTTCGTCCTTGTTGCGGAAGTGCCGGTAGATCGCCGTCGGATGGGCGGACAGCTCACGGCCGAGGGCCTGGAACGTCAGCTTCTCCATGCCGGAGGAGTCGGCGACCCGGAACGCCGCCTGGACGATCAGCTCCTGGCTCAGGGTGCCTCGCGGCAGCCGGCTCCGGCTCGCCCTCCTGGTCGTCCTGGCGCTGCTGTCGGTCATGCTTCCTTCCCCACCTCGATCGCTCCCATGATCGCGCACCCGGCCACGGCGTCACCCGGCCACGGCGTCACCCGTCCCCGGCGTCACCCGGCCACCGCGTCACCCGTCCCCGGCGTCACCCGGCCACCGCGTCACCCGTCCCCGGCGTCACCCGGCCACCGCGTCACCCGTCCCCGGCGTCACCCGGCCCCGGCGTCACCCCGCCACCGCCGAACCGTCCGCGCGCGGATCGGTGGCCGCCGCCAGCCGCGGTCGGCCGTCCCCGGCAACGCGCCGGACCAACTGGCCGTGGCCCACCCCGTCGTCGTGCACGCCGAGCGGCCGGACGCCGAAGCCCGCCCCCTCGATCGCGTGGACGCCCGCGGCGGGGACGTCCCGCTCGGTGCTGACGACGCCCGCGCCGCTCCTCACCCCCGCCTCCATGGCTCCGAGGACCCAGCGTGGCACCGACACGGCCTGTTCGGGAGCGGAACCGGCGGCCAGGTGCAGGGCCAGGTGCGTGTGCACCTGGGGTTGCGCGCGTCCGCCCATGGCGCCGTGCGCGCCGACGAGTTCGCCCCGTTCGCGGACCAGGACCGGCATGAGCGTGTGCAGCGGCCGCTTGCCGCCGGCCAGTGCGTTGGGCGAGGCGGGGTCGAGGGAGAACGAGGCGCCCCGGTTGTGCAGGACGATCCCGGTGCCGGGGTCGAGCAGCGCGGCACCGAAGCCGTGGAAGACGCTCTGGATCAGGGAGACCCAGGTGCCGTCCGCGTCGGCCACCACCACCGCGACGGTGTCCCCGGTCGCCTTGCGCCCGGCGAGCAGGTCGACCGCCGTACCGGCCATGGCGTGCTCGGCGATGCGCCGCGCGTACGCGTCGGACAGCAGCTCGTCGACGGGGGCGCTGCTCCACTCCGGGTCGGCGCAGTGGCGGTCACGGTCGCCGGCGGTCCAGGCGAGGACGGAGGCGACCACGCCGGCGTCGCGGCCCAGCGGGTCGAGGGGCCCGCGGACGGTGCGGGCGACGTCGAGTGCCTTGAGGCCCTGGAGGAAGTAGAGGCCCTGAGAGTTGGCTCCGGCCGACAGGTACTCGACCCCGTCGTACTCCACGGCGAGCGCCTGCGAGAGCTCCACCCTGTGCGCGGCGAAGTCCTCCTCCGTCATCGCGGAGCCGCCGGCCGCGAGCAGCTTCACCAGGCTCGCGCCCACCTCTCCGCCGTACAGCGCGGCGGGGCCTTCCGCGCCGATCTGGGCGAGGGTGCGGGCGAGGTGGGGCTGGCGCAGCGTCTGTCCGGCCGTGAGGACCTCGCCGTCGGCGAAGAACACGCCGCGCATGCCGGGATCGCGCGCCAGGTTGCCGCTCTCGCGGGCGAGATCGTGGGCCAGGCCGGGGGCCACGGGCACCCCTTCACGGGCGGCGGCCTCGGCGGGCGCGAGCGCCGAGGCGAGCGGGCGGGTGCCCCAGGTCTCGGCGAGTACGCCCCACCCGGCGACCACGCCGGGAACGGTCACCGGCAGGGCGCCGAGCACCGGCATCAGGTCGTACGACGACGTCAGCGACGCCACGTCGATCGCGCGCGGGGACCGGCCGCCGGCGTTGACGAAGCGGACGTCGCCGTCCCGGGTGCCCACCAGTGCCAGCAGATCGCCGCCGACCGAGCACTGGTTGGGGTACACCACCGTCAGCATGGCGGCGGCCGCGAGCGCCGCGTCGACCGCGTTGCCGCCGCCGCGCAGGACCTCGGCGGCCACCTCGCTCGCCGCGGCGTGGGGCGTGGCGACGGCCCATTGCCCGCCCCTCGCGGCGAGCCGGCGTTCGGTGAGTGCGGACATCGTTCCCCTTTCCGGGCCCAAGGACATGAGTGCGCCGACGGCAGTGCGCCGACGGCCACTTGCGGTGCCGCCTTGTTTAACTCCCGTGTTACCTGGGGCTTGTTGACAGTCCGAGAGCGCCGGGCCTAGCTTCCCTGTCATAGTCAACGTCGTCGACTATGACACTGACTAAATCGCCGCGCAACAGCGCGAACTCTCAAAGGGGTTCGGAAAATGGCCTGGTCGCTCTCCTTCTCCCGCCGATCGGTGCCCGTGCTGGCCGGCGTCACCGCGGCGGCCGCCCTGGTCCTCGCCGGCTGCGCCGGCAGCTCCGGCGACACCGACGCCGCCGCGAAGCCGGCGTCGGTCAAGGTGCCCTCGGGTGCGCTCGTGAAGGGCGGTCAGATCACCTACTGCTCGGACATCAGCGCGCCGCCGCTGACGTACTACGACGCCGCGCAGAAGCCGGTGGGCGCCGAGATCGAACTCGGGGACGCGCTGGCCGCCGAACTCGGGGTCCGCGCGAACTGGGCCAACACCAGCTTCAACGGGATCATCCCGGCACTCCAGGCCAAGCAGTGCGACGCGATCGTCAGCCAGCTCTACATCAAGCCGGAGCGGGAGAAGGTCGTCGACTTCGTCCCGTACATGTACGCCTCCAACACCCTCGTCGTGGCCGGGAAGAACGCCAGGACGATCAAGGGCGCGGACGACCTGTGCGGCAGGAAGGCGGCCGGGCAGACGGGTACGACCGTCGTCGAGTACCTCACCGACCAGTCCAAGAAGTGCGCGGCGGCCGGGAAGCCGAAGATCGACATCCGGCAGTTCACCAAGGACAGCGACGCCCTCCAGCAGCTGCGCCTCGGACTGGTGGACTCCTACGGCACGACGCTGGAGACCGCCGCGTACGTGCTGAAGCAGCAGCCGGGCACCTTCGGTCTCGTCGGTGAACCGTTCAACCGCATCAAGGTGGGAGCCGCGACCCGCAAGGACGACGCGTCCCTGCACGACGCCCTCACCAAGGCGCTGGCAGCGGTCCGCAAGAGCGGCACGTACGACGCGATCCTCAAGAAGTGGAACCTGTCCGGCGACGACATCGCCCACTGATTCCACGGCAGGCGCGCAGAGAGAAGACGACGTGACCCACGCAACCGTGCTCGCCGAGGCGGGGCAGCCGGCCGGCTTCGACTGGCCGTTCTTCTGGCACTACCTGTTCTCGCCCTCCGGGGTGTTCCTCGACGGACTCTGGCGCACCGTCTACATATCGGTCATCGCCCAACTCCTCGGTGTGCTGCTCGGGTTCGCCGTCGCTCTCGCCCAGCGCAGCCGGTTCGCCCCGCTGCGCTGGGGCGGCCGGACCTATGTCTGGCTGATCCGCGGCACGCCCCTGCTCGTGCAGCTCGTCCTCGTCTACAACGGCCTCGCCGCCGCGGGCGTCTACCGCTTCGCCGACCTCCAGGTCGGCGGGCTCGTCTTCCTCGGCGTCGTACAGGCGGCCATTCTGACGCTCGCCGTGAACGAGGCCGCGTACATGGCCGAGATCTTCCGCGCGGCCCTCGACGCCATCGATCCCGGGCAGGCGGAGGCGGCGCAGGCGCTGGGGATGACCCCGGCGATGACCATGCGGGTCGTGCTGCTGCCGCAGGCGATCCGGATCATCGTTCCGCCGTTGGGCAACGAGTTCAACCTGATGATGAAGTCGACCTCCCTGCTGTCGGTCATCGGCCTTCAGGAGATGTTCCTGACCGCGCAGTCGATCAACTCGGCGACCTTCAAGACCTTCGAGATCTTCCTCGTAGTCGCCTGCTACTACCTCGCGCTGACGACGGTGTGGTCGTTCGTCCAGCGGTTCATCGAGCGCAGACTCGCCGATCCCGGACAGGTGATCGCCGCGCCCTCACTGCGGGAGCGGTTCGCCGGTGGCGGTCCGGGCCGCAGCACCACCGGCCGCGAGGACTCCCCGCTCGTCGGCAAGGAGGCCCACTGACATGGAACCGATCACGAGTCCGGCCGACGCGTCGGCGGTGATGTCGGCGCGCGGGGTCGTCAAGCGCTTCGGCGCGGTGCGGGTGCTGAACGGTGTCTCCATGGACGTGCGGGCCCGCGAGGTCGTGGTCGTGGTCGGGCCGTCCGGGTCCGGCAAGACCACGTTCCTCCGCTGCCTCAACCACCTCGAACGCATCGACGAGGGCGAGATCCTCGTCCACGGCCGCCCCGTCGGCCACCGCCCGCGGCCGACCGGCTCCGAGCCGCCGGTGGAGGAGCGGCCGAAGGTGGTGGCCCACCGCCGCCGCAACATCGGCTTCGTCTTCCAGCGCTTCAACCTCTTCCCCCATCTCACCGCACTCGACAACGTGGCCGTCGCGCCGACGAAGGTCCTCGGCACGCCGAAAGCCCAGGCCAGGGAGCAGGCACAGGACCTCCTGGCCAGGGTGGGCCTCGGGCACAAGGCGTCGTCGCGGCCGTCGGCCCTGTCCGGCGGCCAGCAGCAGCGTGTCGCCATCGCCCGCGCCCTCGCCATGAAGCCCGAGCTGATGCTCTTCGACGAACCGACGAGCGCCCTCGACCCCGAGATGGTCGGCGAGGTCATCGCCGTGATGAAGGAACTCGTAGACGACGGCATGACGATGATCGTCGTCACGCACGAAATGGGTTTTGCCCGCTCGGCCGCGGACCGGCTGGTCATGTTCGACCAGGGGGCCGTCCTGGAGGAAGGCCCTCCGGAGCGGCTCATGACCGACCCCGCGCACGAACGCACATGGGCCTTCCTGCGCCGTATCAACGAGGGCGGCTGAACACCTGCATCCGGGACGGCCGGTCGAACCGAAGGATGAAGTGGGCCGGACGCCGGGGGCGGGAGCCATGCGGTACCGCCGCGCACCCATCTGATGATTCGGTGGTACGGGAACCAATCCTTCCGCGCGTCCGGCTCGGATTACGTCCGTAGACGTCCTGACCGCGGAGGCCACCCAGTGAAAGAAGCCGTGCACATCGGCGCGAACCCCTCGTCGACGCCAGGCCTCCAGGAGCTGGTGGGCCGGGTGGCGCTGGGTGACGAGGAGGCGTTCGCCGCCGTGTACGACGCCGTCGCGGGCCCCGTTCTCGGGGTCGTCCGGGCTGTCCTGCGGGACCAGGCGCAGTCGGAGGAGGTCGCCCAGGAGGTCCTGGTGGAGGTGTGGCGTACCGCTCCGCGCTACCGGCCGGACCGCGGGACGGCCATGAACTGGATCCTCACGCTGTCGCACCGGCGGGCCATCGACCGGGTGCGGTCGGTGGAGGCCGCGGCGGCGCGGGAGCACAAGGCCGCCCTGCTGGACCGGACGCCCGAGTACGACGAGGTGACCGAGCAGGTCGAGGCCCGGCTGGAGCGGGAACAGGTGCGGCGCTGTCTGCGCACGCTGACCGAGCTCCAGCGCCAGGCCGTCACCCTCGCCTACTACCGCGGGCTCACCTACCGCCAGGTCGCGGAGGCGCTGTCGCTTCCGCTGGGCACCGTGAAGACCCGGCTGCGGGACGGACTCATCCGGCTGCGCGACTGCCTGGGGGTGACCGCGTGACGACCACCGATCTGCACCGGCTGACGGGCGCCTACGCCCTGCACGCGCTGTCCGCCAAGGAGACGGCCGCGTTCGAGCGGCACCTCGCGGGCTGCGAGGCATGTGCGCAGGAGGCCGCCGAACTGTCCGCCACCGCGGCCCGGCTGGGACTGGCCGTCACGGTGTCGCCCCCCGACGCCCTGCGTGAGCAGGTGCTGCGCCGGATCGGCAGCGTCCGGCAGCAGCCACCGGACGGGGCCGGTCCGGCCCGCCCGGGCCGGGTCCCGCTGCGCGGCCGGCTGCTGTCCCGGTGGGCGCTGGCCGCCTGCCTCGCGGCCGCCGCCGCGTTCGGCGGTACGGCGGTCTGGCAGCACCAGCGGGCCGAGGACGCGGCCCGTGAGGCCCGCCGGGCGGAGCAGGCGACGGACGAGCTCGCCGCCGTACTGGCCGCGCCGGACGCCAGGACGCGGGCCGCCTCGTTCGGCGACGGGTCGACCGGCACGGTGGTCGTCTCCCGCAGCAGGGACAAGGCCGTGTTCGTCGTCGCGGGCATGCCGCATCCGGCGCACGGCAAGGTCTACCAGCTGTGGTTCGACGACGACGGGGCCATGCGGTCGGCCGGTCTGATGGACCCCGGCCGGACCGACCAGGCCGTCCTGCTGCGGGGCGGGATCGACGGGGCCTCGGGCGTGGGGGTCACGGTCGAACCGGCGGGCGGCAGCGAGCAGCCCACCTCCGCCCCGCTCGCCCTGCTGCCCTTCCCGGCCTGACCGTCACAGCAGCGGCGCGTCGCCCGGCCCGTAGCACTGCGTGGGCAGCGGGTCCGGGTGGGCGGCCGGGTCCAGGAGGTGGGCGACGACGGAGGCGGCGGTGCGGTGCCAGAAACGGTGGCGCCGGAGCATCGCATGGTCGCCGTCGCGGACCACACCCATAGCCGCAGCGGTGGCGGTGCCCCGCGCCCGCCGCACACACTCGGCGGAGTCGACGGGTGAGGTGACACGGTCGTCCTCGCCGTGGAGCACGACCACCTGACGACCCGCCAATTGCTGCACGGGCTCCCCCGACGGCCACCACGGCGCCAGCGCCAGCACCGCGCACACCTGCGGATGGCCGGCGGCGTGCAGCGCGGCTCTGGCCCCCATCGAGTGGCCGACCAGCACCGTGGGCACCGGCCCCACCAGTTCGGTGAGCCGGTTCAGCGCGTCGAGGGTGTCCGGTACGGGGTCGGCCCGGACGTCGTTCCAGCCGCGCAGCCGGTAGCGCACCCGGGCGAGGGCGACGTCCCCGTGGGGCAGCGCCGCCTCGATGGCCCGGTGGAAGGGGCGCATGCGCAGCGCCGCGGGGTGCCAGGGGCGGGACGGGGTGAGGCCGGCCTCACGTCCGCCGTGCAGCAACAGCACCGCGGCCCGGGGCCGGGCCGGGAGGAGGCGGGGCACGAGAGGACTGCCGAGCGCGAGCAGGGAGGCCCTCCGGTCATTTCGGTTCCGCCGCACGGTGACGCTCCTTGCTCCGGGGGTCGAGGGCCGATGGTCGAGGGTCCATGGTCGAGGGTCAAGGGCCGTCACCTGTGATCCGGAGCTGCTCGGGCGATGGATTGGCCCGACCGGCAGTCCTCGCGTCAGGCGCCGCATTCAGGTGAATTCGGTCAAGCGGTTATCTTGTCACCACTTAGCATCCCGTCTCGTGACAGACAGGAAGAACGGGAGTACGGCCGAGGTGGTCGTCCTCGGTGCCGGCCCGGCCGGGCTCGTGCTCGGCAATCTCCTTCAGGACGCCGGGATCGACTGCGTCGTCCTGGAGCGCGCCGAACGCACGCACCTCCGGACACGGGCGCGCGCCGGGTTCCTGGCCGCCCACACCGTTCACGTCCTGGAGCGGCACGGGCTGGCCGAGGGGCTGCGCCGGCACGGTCAGGCCCACAGCACCTGCGAGTTCCGCACCGAGGACGGCCGGTTCCGGCTGGACTACAGCGGGCTCGGGCGCGGCGAGCGGCACACCGTCTATCCCCAACAGCTGCTGGTCACCGATCTGCTGACCCGCTTCCTGGACAAGGGCGGGCGGATCGAGTTCGGCACCGAGGCGACGGCCGTCGTCGACCTCGACACGGACCGCCCCTCGGTGACCGTGCGCGAGGCCGACGGACGGCCCGGCCGCCGGCGGGCGCGGTACGTCGCCGGGTGCGACGGGCGGCACGGCGCGGCCCGCCGGTCGCTGCCGCCCGGCTCGGTGCGCCGCTACGACTGCGCCCACGGCGTCACCTGGCTCGGGCTGCTCGCCGAGGCACCGCCCAGCCTGGACGCCGTCGGATACGCGGTGCACGAGCGCGGGTTCGCCGGGCACATGGCCCGCACCAGCGAGATCACCCGCTACTACGTGCAGTGCGAGCCCGGGACCCCGGCCGGGGCCTGGTCCGAGGAGCGCATCTGGGACGAGCTGGAGCTGAGGATGGGGGTGACGAAGTACGGGCCGCTGCACCGGGGCCCGGTCGTCCAGCGGACGGTCGTCGACCTGGAGTCCGACGTGCTCGAACCGCTGCGCCACGGCTCCCTGTTCCTGGCCGGCGACGCCGCCGCCCTCATCAGCCCGTCCGCCGCCAAGGGCGCCAATCTCGCCGTACTGGAGGCGGAGCTCCTCGCCCGCGCCCTGATCGACGACCTCCGCCACGGCGACGCCGAAGGGCTCGACGCCTACTCCGCGCGGTGCCTGACGCACATCTGGCGGGCGCAGGAGTTCTCGCACTGGATGATCGGGCTGCTGCACGGCCCGTCCGGTGCGGACCGCCCTTCGCCGTTCCATGAGGCACTACGGCAGTCCCGCCTCGCCTCCCTCCGAACGTCCCGCAGCCGACAGGACTGGTTCGCCGAGCACTACGTCGGCGTGTGACCCCTCCCGTTCCCTTCCCCTCCCCTCCCCTCCCCTCTTGAGGATTCCCCCCATGATCACGACGTTGTCAGGCGAAACGTCCCGCCTGTTCGCCACGGCCGACTTCGTCAAGGAGCACGACACCACCACGCTGCTCCCCCTTCTCCTTCCCGGGCTCGACGGCCCCGAGCTGCGCAGCGTCGCGGAGCAGTGCCGCTTCTCGCACGCCGCGCTGCTCGTCTTCCCCACGGACGAACGGGAGTTGGACGCGATGCTCGCCGACTGCGGGCTCGTCGCCCAGGCGCCGCCGCGGCCGAGTGTCGTCGTACGCCAGCGGCTGGCCCTGCGGCACCGGCGGCCGGCCGCCGATCTGGACGTCGGCATCCTGCGCCCCAGGGTGGCCGGCGCGGACGGGGCGCACCGGACGGTCGAGGTGTTCGCGCTGACCGTCCCGCCGGGCTCGGGGCTGGAGGCGATCGCCGCCGCCGAGCGGGAGCGGCAGCACGAGGCGCACGTCGCCTTCGACGTCGTAGCGCCTGATCCGCTGGTGCTGCGCGGGCTGTGCGCGAGCTTCGCGCGGTACGGGGCCGTCCCGGACGGCGGCGGCTACAACCCGCACGAGAACGGCACGGTGTTCTACTTCTCGACGCCCGCCGAGGGCAAGACCGGGTACCGGCGCATGGAGCTGTACGTCCCCGGTGACCACCGCGACCTGCTGGCCGCGCATCTCGACGAGTACCGCGCCCGGCACCCCGCGGAAACGGTCCTGCGTCTGCTGACCGGGGCGTGGACGACCCAGGCCCTGGCCACGTTCGCCCGGCTCCGGGTGCCCGACGCGATGAACGGCGAACGGGGTACGCCGGTCGGGGAGTTGGCGCGGGAGGTCGGCGCGCGGCCGGAGAATCTGGCGACGCTGCTGCGCTATCTCGTGATGCTGGGCGCGGTGGCGGAGGACCGCCACGGTTTCCGGCTCACCGCGACGGGCACGCTGCTGCGCACCGACGCCCCGGGGTCGATGCGGGCGCTGGCGCTGATGTACGGCGGCCCGTTCTACCGGTCCTTCGGCGAGCTCGGCCACACCGTGCGCACGGGCGAGGTCGCCTTCGAACACCTCCACGGCGAGAACCACTTCGACCACTTCGCACGCGACCCGCACCTCGCCGACCTCTTCGACCAGTCCATGGCCGCCGGCTCCGCCATGTTCGACCCGGTCCCCGCGCACCCGGTGCTCACCGCCGCGGCGGAGTCCGCCGCCGGGGCGACGGTGGTCGATGTCGCGGGCGGCAACGGGGAGTTGCTCGGCCGTGTCCTCGCCGCGCACCCGCGTCTTAAGGGGGTCCTGCTGGAACGGCCGCACGCGGTGGCGGCGGCCCGCCGCCGGTTCGAGGCGGCCGGCCACGACACCCGGTGCGCCTTCCTGACCGGTGACTTCGCGGACGTACCGCCGGGCGGTGACGTCTACGTCCTGTCCCGCGTCCTGCACGACTGGGACGACGAGCGCTGCCGCGAGATCCTGCGCCACTGCGCCCGCGCGATGCCCGAGCACGCCGATCTGCTCGTCGTCGAGCGCGTCCTGCCCGACGACGGCGCGGTGTCGCTGGCCACCGCCTGGGATCTCCACATGATGTGCAACGTCGGCGGCCGCGAGCGGCGCGCCGACCACTACGGCCGGTTGTTCGCCGACGCCGGCCTCACGCTGGTGGGCCGGTCCCCGCTGCCGCTCGACGGCTACGTGTTGCACGTCCGGAAGGCGGGGGCACAGGCCGCTTCCTCGCTCCGGGGCTAGCGCACGTCCACGAAGTCGCCCGCCGCCTTGGCGGCGCTCGTCGTCATCGTGCCGCGGAACTCGTACCGCCAGTAGCGGTCGGCGGTCGCGGTGACTTTGGCGGTCGCCACGCCGGTGGAGTTCGTCAGGGTGTAGCCCAGGGACTCGTAGTAGCTGACGCCGGGGCGGCGGAACTCGAGGTAAGCGCGCTGGCCGCTGTAGCCGCGGTAGTCGTGGGTGTCCCAGTTGGCGCGGGAGAGCTTGCCCGTGACGGTGAGGGTGGCGCCCTTGGCGACGGGCTCGGGGGCGGCGTTGGTGGTCAGCTTCGCGGAGCGCTGCATGAAGAAGGTGGTGTAGCCGTCCACCTTCAGGTAGTCCCCGTCCTGGGCGTAGGCCTCGGCGTGGACCTTCCAGATGCCGGCCAGCGAGTTCTTCAGATCGCGCCGGGGGTCGATCGTGTAGTGCTTGGTGCAGACGGACTTGGTGCCGTCGGCCGTGCACACCGCCGCCGACTCCTTGGGCTTGAGCACCGCGTCGGCCGCGGCGAAGGTCTTGCCGTGGTAGAGCGTGAAGTCGGCGGACTTGATCCCGGAGTCGTCGGTGGCCGTCAGTTTGACAGTGATCGTCCGGGAGTTGGTGGTACCGAGGACGACGTCGTTGTAGGCACCGCCTCCCCCGGTGATCCGGAAGGCGCCGAGGTCGGCGTTGCCGACCACCTCGGCCGCTCGGGCGCCGGGGGTGAGGAGCGCGGCTATGGCCAGGGCGCCGAGCAGGCCGGAGCCGATCGTGAGTCTTCGCATGGAGTCCCCGAGGGGTCGGGCCCGCGCGGAGGCGGGCCGCCGTCAAGTGGAGGAAGTGTAAGCACGAGTGATCGCGGCCCCGTCGGCACGGTTGCCCTCTTGGTTGTCCGTGAACTTCCCCGGAATTGTCCGTGATCGGTAACGGACGGATCCCGGGGCCGCCGTTGCCCGTCCTGCCATGCGAAGGTCGGGCGAGCAACTGCGGGAGAGTGGGGCGGACATGGCGCGGCACGGTGCTGGGCGGGGCTGGTACGGCAAGGTCGTCGGGGCGGCGCTCGGGGTGACGATCCTTGCCACCGGCGCGTCCATGTGGACCGCGCAGGCCGGTGCCGTCGACTCGTCGCCGAAGGCGTCCGCGAAGCCGGCGGCCGTGAAGCCGGTGGACGTGACCATCGTGCACGCCTCCGACAAGGGACCGCGCGGCGTCAACATCACCATCGACGACGGGCCCGACCCGGTGTGGACCCCCCAAGTGCTGGACGTGCTCGCGCAGTACGGGGTGAAGGCCACGTTCTGCATGGTGGGGACGCAGGCGCAGGCCCACCCCGACCTGGTGAAGAAGGTCGTCGCGGCCGGGCACCGGCTGTGCGACCACTCGGTGTCGCACGACACCACCATGGACAAGAAGTCCCAGGCCTACCAGTCCCAGCAGATCCTCGACGCCGAACGCATGATCACCGAGGCGTCCGGCGGCGTACGCCCCATGTACTACCGCGCTCCCGGCGGCGCCTTCACCCCGTACAGCCGCAAGCTCGCCGCCTCTCACGGCATGCGCCCCCTCGGCTGGAACGTCGACACCAAGGACTTCGAACGCCCCGGCACGGCGGCCATCGTCACCACGGTCCAGCAGGAGATCGCCAACGGCCCGACCCTCCTCTTCCACGACGCCGGCGGTGACCGCTCCCAGACGGTGGCGGCCCTGCGCCAGGTCCTGCCCTGGCTGAAGGAGCAGGGCTACAGCTTCGGGTTCCCCGTGCGCTGACGCCGGGACCGCCCGGATAAGCTCACCGCCCCGGCAGGAATCTGCCGTCCGACCTGGGGGGATTGTGAGCACGAGAATCGTCGTTCCCGTATCGCGAAGATCGAGCAGCGCGGTGCTCGCCGCCGTGCTGCTCGCCGGTGGAGCGGTCGCCTGTGGTGGCGACGGCGGCAGCCGGCCCGCGGCGACGCCCGCCGAGCCGGCGCCCGCCACGGCCGTCGCCCGGGCGGTCGACGCCTCCCGGGACTTCACCTCCCTCCACTACCGCGTCACCGGGACCCTGGTGTCGACGGGCCGTCTGAAGGCCGAGGCCTTCATGGGCACCGAACCGGCGGTCATGCGGATGACGATGACCGCCGACGACTACAAGGGCGGCAGCGTACGGCTGAAGGTGCGGTTCCTCGACGAGGCCATGTACGCGAGCAGCAACCGCCTGCCCGCCGACAAGCTGAGGGGCAAGAGCTGGTTCGGCGCCGCGCCGGGGGTGTGGGGGCGCGGCTCCACGGAGAACCGGTCCTTCGGCGTGCTGCCCGACGAGTTGCAGCCGAGCCCCCTCGCGCAGACGTCGATGATGAGCGCGTCGAAGAACGTGCGGGTCATCGGGACCGAGACGGTCGACGGAGCCAGGACCACGCACTACAAGGGCACGGTCCGCTATGACGACATGACCACCGCCACCCAGCGCGACCAGGTCTTCCCGCTGGGGGCTTCCGACCCGATCACCATGGACCTGTGGGTCGACGGCGACGGCCGCACCAAGCAGTTCCGCGTGCGGGCCGCCCATCTCGACGCGGCGACCATGACCGAAGCCGGCACCCTCGACCTGACCTTCACCTTCCTCGACATCAACCGGCCCGTGACCGTCGAGGCCCCGCCCGCCGCCGACACCCGCTGGCTGGGGGACGCCCGGGAAGACTGACCCGGTCACCTCTTACGGAGTCATGACGTACCCGCGTGCTCCCCTGGCCGTGCGCCGGTGCGTGTCTAGCGTGGCGGTATGCGTGTACTGGTCACCGGCGGTGCCGGGTTCATCGGGTCCCAGATCGTTGCGGCGCTGAGCGCGCGGGGGCACGAGGCGGTCGTGTACGACGTCCGGGACGATCCGGGTGCCGATGTGCGGGACCCCGAAGGCGTCCGGCGGGCGTTGCGCGGTGTCGACGCCGTCTGTCATCAGGCCGCGATGGTGGGGCTCGGCAACGGGGTCGCCGATGCCGCGGACTACGTCTCCCACAACGACCTCGGTACCGCCGTGCTGCTCGCCGCCATGGCGGAGACGGGGGTGCGGCGGCTGGTGCTGGCCGGGTCGATGGTCGTGTACGGGGAGGGGCGGTACGAGTGTCCCCGGCACGGGGTGGTGCGGCCCGGCCCGCGGGCCGTGAGCGACCTCGACGCGGGGCGGTTCGAGCCGCTGTGCCCGGTGTGCGGGGCCGACCTCGTGCCCGGGCTCGTCGGTGAGGACGCGGCCGTCGATCCGCGGAACGTGTACGCCACCACGAAGCTCGCGCAGGAGCATCTGGCTGCCGCGTGGGCCCGGTGTACCGGTGGTTCGGCGGTTGCCTTGCGCTACCACAACGTCTACGGGCCGGGGATGCCGCGCGATACGCCGTACGCCGGGGTCGCCTCGTTCTTCCGGTCCGCGCTGGCCCGTGGTGAGGCTCCCCGGGTGTTCGAGGACGGGCTCCAGCGGCGGGACTTCGTGCATGTGCGGGACGTGGCCGCCGCCAACGTGGTTGCCCTGGAAGCGGGTTCGGACTCCGGGGCGCTCGTCGCGTACAACACCGGCAGCGGGGAGCCGCACACCGTCGGGGAGATGGCCTGCGCGCTCGCCGACGCCTGTGGCGGGCCCGCGCCGGTCGTCACCGGGGAGTACCGGCTGGGGGACGTACGGCACATCACCGCGGACTCGGCGCGGCTGCGGGGGGAGTTGGGGTGGAAGGCGGAGGTGGGGTTCGGGGACGGCATGGCTGAGTTTGCGGGCAATGGGTAGAAGCGGATTTCGTCTGCGGGTTCGTGGGGGCTGGTCGCGCAGTTCCCCGCGCCCCTGGGGGCACGGTCCCACCCGGCATTATGAAGTGGCCGTCGGTAGCGTCACCTCGAAGCGGCAGCCGCCGGGAATGTTCCGTACCGTCGCCCTGCCCCTATGCGCCTCCACGATCCCCCGCACGATCGCCAACCCCAAGCCCGCCCCCGCCGGAGGCGTACGGGCGTGGCTGCCGCGCCAGCCGGTGTCGAAGACACGGGGCAGGTCCTCCTCGGGGATGCCGCCGCAGCCGTCCGTGACGGAGAGGACGACGGCGCCGTCGGGGGCGCGTTCCGCGGCCACCGCGACCGTGCCGTCGGCCGGGGTCCGGCGGATCGCGTTGACCAGCAGGTTCCCTAGGACCCGGCTCATCTCCTTGCCGTCCACCTCCACCGGCACCGGCTCGATGCAGTCGCCCACCAGCCGTACGCCCAGCTCCCGGGCCAGCGGGTCGGCACCCGCGAGGGCGTCGCCGACCAGGTCGTAGAGGGAGATCCGGGCGTACGACAGCGGCAGCGTCCCCGCGTGGATGCGGGAGAGCTCGAAGAGGTCGCCGACCATGTCGTTGAGGCGCTCGACCTCAGTGCGGATCTGGCGGAGGTAGCGGTCGGGGTCGGCGGCGACGCCGTCCTCCAGTGCCTCCGACATCGCGCGCAGACCGGCCAGCGGGGTGCGCAGGTCGTGCGAGATCCAGGCGACCAGTTCACGTCGGGAGGTCTCCAACGCCCGTTCGCGTTCGCGGGATTCGGCGAGGCGGGCACTGGTGGCGGCCAACTCCCGGCTCAGCGACTCCAGTTCGGCGGTCGCCGGGACGGAGGGGGCCGCGAAGCTGCCGCCGTCGCCGAAGGAGCGGGCCGCGACCGCGAGTTCGCGGCTGCGGGCGACGACCCAGCGGCCCAGCAGGAAGGCGGTGGCGAGGGAGACCACGGCCGCCATCGCCACGACCGTCGTGACCACGGTCAGGTCGTGCGGGGACAGGAACATCGCCCAGGCGACCGCGAGGGTCCCCGCCAGCATCGCCACCACGCCGACAGCCGCCACCACGGCCATGGAGACCGTCAGCGAGCGATGCCGGACCACCCGCAGCACGACGGCCCCGGCCAGCCCGGTGCCCGCGGCGCCGAGGAAGGCGTACAGAGCGATGAGGACGGTGTCGTTCACGAGGCCTCCTCCGTCCCCGCGGGGTCGAAGCGGTAGCCGACGCCCCACACCGTCTGGATCAGCCGGGGGCGGGCCGGGTCGTCCTCGATCTTGCCGCGCAGGCGGCGGACATGGACGGTGACGGTCGACAGGTCGCCGAAGTCCCAGCCCCACACCTCCCGCATCAGATCCTCCCGGGCGAACGCCCGCCCGGGGTGCCGCAGGAAGAAGGCGAGCAGGTCGAACTCGCGGAGGGTGAGGGCGAGTTCGGTGTCGTTCTTGGTCGCCCGGCGGGCCTCGGGGTCCAGGGCGAGACCGGCCGCGCCCAGCCGCTGTCCCGAGGGCGGCGCGGGCCTGCTGCGGCGCAGCACCGACTCCACCCTCAGCACCAGCTCACGGGGGCTGAAGGGCTTGGTGACGTAGTCGTCGGCACCGACCTCCAGGCCCAGGATGCGGTCGTCCTCGTCACCCCGGGCGGTGAGCATGATGACCGGCACCGGCCCGTGGCCGCGCATCCGGCGGCACACCTCCAGGCCGTCCATGCCGGGCAGCATCAGGTCCAGGACGACCAGGTCGGGCCGGTGGGCGGCGGCGCGGGCGAGGGCCGTGGGCCCGTCGTCGGCGCGGTCGACCACGTATCCGGCGCGGTCCAGGTACCCGGCGACGACCTCGGCGACGGTGGGATCGTCGTCCACGACGAGGATCCGCGAGGGACCACCGTCCCCATTCGGCTGCTGCATGCCTCCAGCCTGGCACCACGCGCCCGCCGATGCCGTGCCCGGGCGGGCCCGGGCCTCGGACGTCCGCGTTTCGTAAGGAGCAGGAGTCCGGAATGCCCGATTCACGTTCGTAGGGTGAAACCGTGACGACGACACCTTCCGACGTCGACGTGGTGCTGCCCTGCCTGGACGAGGCCGAGGCCCTGCCCTGGGTGCTGAGCCGGATTCCGGCGGGCTGGCGTGCCCTCGTCGTCGACAACGGTTCCACCGACGGCTCCCCCGACCTCGCCCGCAGTCTCGGCGCGACCGTGGTGCACGAGCCGCGCCGCGGTTTCGGCGCCGCCTGCCACGCCGGCCTGACCGCCGCGACGGCCGAGGTGGTCTGCTTCTGCGACTGCGACGCCTCCCTCGACCCCGGTCTCCTCATCCCCTTCGTCCGCGAAGTCCAGGAGCAGGAGGCGGACTTGGTCCTCGGCCGACGCCGCCCCCGGACCCGCCGCGCCTGGCCGGCCCACGCCCGCGCCGGCAACCTCGCCCTCGCCCGCATGCTGCGCCGCCGCACCGGGCTGCGCCTGCACGACCTCGGCCCCCTGCGCGCCGCCCGCCGCGAGCCCCTGCTCGCCCTGGACCTCACGGACCGGCGCAGCGGCTACCCGCTCCAGATGGTCGTCCGCGCGGCCGACGCCGGCTGGCGCATCACCGAGCACGACGTGCCGTATCTGCCGCGCACCGGCGCCTCGAAGGTGACGGGCACCTGGCGCGGCACCTGGCAGGCGGTACGCGACATGAGCCGCGTCCTCGGCGAGGCTCCGACCGCGGGGAGGGCCGTACGGTGACCACGCTGCTCGTCATCGCCAAGGAACCGGTGCCGGGCCGGGTGAAGACCCGGCTGACCCCGCCGTTCACCCCCGAGGAGGCGGCCGCCCTCGCGGAGGCGTCCCTCGCGGACACCCTGCACACGGTGGCGGCCACCCCGGCCGACCGCAGAGTGCTGGTCCTCGCCGGCGAGCCCGGCCCCTGGCTGCCGCCCGGTTTCGAGGTCGTACGACAGTGCGCGGGCGGCCTGGACGCACGCCTGGCCCACGCCTTCGCCCAGTCCGACGGCCCGACCCTGCTGATCGGCATGGACACCCCGCAGGTGACACCGCAGCTCCTGACCGTGGACTTCGCTGACTGCGACGCGTATTTCGGCCCGGCGGAGGACGGGGGTTTCTGGGCGCTGGGGCTGGCGAAACCTGATCCGGGGCTGCTCCTGGGCGTGCCGATGTCGACGCCGGTGACGGGGGCGGTGCAGCGGGGGAGGCTGGTGGCGGCGGGGTTGCGGGTACGGGAGCTGCCGCGGCTACGGGATGTGGACACGGCCGGGGATGCGGAGGCGGTGGCGGCACTGGCCCCTGGCGGACGGTTCGCTGCAAGGCTGGCTGAGCGCAACGCCCTCAGGGGCGCGGGGAACTGCGCGACCAGCCCCCACCGGCCGGCAGCCAAACGATGACCAGCCCACCCACCACCCCCGCTTGGGCCACAGCCGACCCCTACGCACAAGCACTCCGCACCGGCCAAGGCCCCCTCTTCCTCCGCCGCACGGACGGCTGGCTCCTCCCCCTGGAAGTAGAACGCTGGTGCGCCCGAGCCGACGCAGTCGACCGCACCGTCTTGGACCACTGCGAAGGCACGGTCCTGGACGTCGGCTGCGGCCCAGGGCGACTGGTCGCCGAACTGGCCACCCGTGCCATCCCCTCCCTCGGAATCGACGTCAGCGAGGCCGCCGTCGCCCACACCCTCCGCCTCGGCGGCCAGGCCCTGCACCGCTCCGTCTTCGATCCGCTCCCCGGCGAGGCCCGCTGGGACACGGTGCTCCTCATGGACGGCAACGTGGGCATCGGCGGCGACCCGAGCGCCCTGCTCGACCGAGTGGCCCAACTCCTTAAGCCCCAGGGTCTGTTGATCGCCGAAACGGCCCCCGTGGACATCGACGAACGCGTCCACGTCCACCTCACCGACGCCCGCACCACCACCGGCGCCCCCTTCCCCTGGGCGCGCCTCGGCACCCCGGCGTTGCTCCGGTACGCACGCGGCTGGGAGCGGGAACGTCAGTGGTCGGCCGGCGGACGCAGCTTCGTCGCCCTGCGCACCCGCACCGCGAGCAGCAGCGCCGAACCGCCGAACAGGACCGCGGTGATCAGCAGCCAGCGTCCGAGGAAGCCGTCCGGGGACAGTGCCGTCGCGGACCGGTAGCGCCGGTCGACCATGCCGCTGATCAGCGGGAACCAGACGAGAAGGAGCAGCCCGGACAGGGCGGCCGGTACGCGGACGTACATCGCCCACTCCCGGCGCCCGGCCGCCCCCAGCCCCCGTACGACCACCCGGTCCGCCACCGCGTACACCGGCAGCAGCACGAGGTCGTGCAGCAGTGCCGCCCCCACCAGCCACAGTGCCACCCCGAACCAGTCGTCGGCGAGCAGCCGCACCCCGGCGTAGGCGGCGAGGGCGAACGAGCAGGCCAGCAGCAGGATCTGAAGCGGGCTACCGACAACCACCTTGCGCATCACAGGTCTCCGAAGGTCAGCCGGGCCACCCACTTGGTGTTCAGCACACCGGGTGCCGCGGGCACGATGACGCGCGCCGGGTGGCCGTGGTCGGGGGACAGTTCCTCGCCGTTGACGTAGAGGGCGAGGAGGGAACGCGGGTCGGCGACCTGGTTGGCGCGCAGGGCGGCGCGGCGGAAGGCGCCGTGGCGTTGCAGCGACTCCACGAACACGTCCGGCGGATCGTCACCGTCGTAGCCCACCAGCGCCGCCAGATCCCGCAGCCGCACCCCGCGCCACCACTGGTCCGAGGTCGACCAGCCCTCCACGCAGGCGATGGGCAACGCGGAGCTGTGCAAGGGGAGTTGGAGCAGGTCGGCGCGGCTCAGCCGGACGGTGCCGGTGCGGCCGGTCACGACGAGGCGCCACGCCTCCGCGCTCGTCTCGGCCGCGGAGATCCCGGCGTAGGCGGCCGTCTTGTTGATCTGGAAGCCGTTCGGTCCGCTGCCGGGATCGCTGCCGCCGTGCGGGGCGAGGAGGGCGGTGCGGCGCAGGGGGCCGCCGAGGGTCTGGCCGACGGTGGTGACGAAGAGCAGCAGCGAACCGCCCCCGACGAACCACAGCGCGCCGCGCCGCGAGACGGTCGGTGCGGCGGGCCGCGGGGAGACGAGGTCGCTGCCGGGCTCCTCCCGCAGGTGTCTCAAGGCCCTTAGCGCCGCCGGGAGTTTGAGGCAGGCGTGCGCGACGAAGGCGGCGAAGAAGACCCAGGCGCCGTAGAAGTGCAAGGGGTAGAAGGAGCCGGGGAAGACGTAGTCGAGCTGGACGTTGAGGACGCCCGTGCCGAACTCGAACAGGCCGCCGCCGACCAGGAGGAGCAGCGAGATCCGCTCCAGCGCGTGCGCGAGGGAGCGGGCCGGGGGCAAGGTGAACAGCCTCGGCACCACCGACCACAGCTTGGCCAGCAGCACGGGGATGAGCGTGATCCCCAGCGTGACGTGGACGCCCTGGTTGAGCCGGTACAGCCAGTGCGGGTGGGTCGGCCAGGCGAAGAGGTAGAAGCCGAGGAGGCCCTTGTCCGGAGTCTTGTCGTTCACCGGTGACAGGTCCGGGTTGTAGGCGGCGTACGAGACCAGTCCCGTCACGAACAGCAGGGTGATGCCGACGAGCAGGACGAGTCCCAGCACCGAGGTGAACCAGGGACCGCGCAGCGGGCTGCGCCAGAAACCGGGGGTGGAAGGAAGCCGCGGGTCGTCTCGCATGGGCCGACCGTAGGCCCGGACCACCCCAAGAAAGGGTGCGCGACCCATGACGAAACGCTGACGTCCGGCCCGGCAGCCGGGTCACGGGCGGCCACCCGGCCTAGCGTCTGCGGCGTGACCCGCTCACCCTCCCGCGCCCTCCGCCGTGACCTGTACGCCGCCGGCGCCGCGGCCCTGCTGGTGGCGGCCGCCGTACTGGTCGGCCGCCACATCCAGGACACCCGCCACACGCTCTTCGTGAGCTGGCCCCCGCTCTTCGCCAACTGGGACCCGCACCTCGGCCCCGGCACCCCGGCGGCCGTCCTCGTCGCCGCCGCGACCATCGCCTACGGCCCCGCCCTCGCCGCCCGCCTCCCCTGGCGGGCCCTGCTGCCCCTGTCCTGGGCCACGGCCACGGCCTGGATCTTCTCCCTCGCCCTGATCGACGGCTGGCACCGCGGCATCGCCCGCCGCCTGACCACCCGCTACGAATACCTCCAGGTCATCGACCGCTTCCACGACATCCCGGCGACCTTGCGCACCTTCACCGACCACATCCTCCTCACCGCCCCCGACCACTGGCCCGCCCACATCGCCGGCCACCCGCCCGCCGCCACCCTCACCTTCGTCTTCCTCGACCGCATCGGGCTGCGGGGCGGCGGCTGGGCCGGGGTGTGGTGCATCGTGGTCGGCGCGACGGCGTGCGTGGCCGTCCTGGTCACGATCCGCGCCCTCGCCGACGAGACCCTCGCCCGCCGGGCGGCCCCCTTCCTGGTCCTGGCCCCGGCAGCGGTGTGGATGGGCACATCGGCGGACGCGTACTTCGCCGCGGTCGCGGCGTGGGCGGTGGCACTGTTGGCGCTGGCGGTCACGCGGGGATCGCTCTGGTACGCGGGCGCGTCCGGCCTGCTCTTCGGCCTGACCTGCTATCTCTCCTACGGCCTCACACTCGTCGCCCTGATCGCGGCGGCGGTGCTCGTGCCGGCCCGCCCGCGCCCCGTCCTCCTGGTCCCGCTGCTCGCCGGACTGGCCGTCGTCCCGGTGGTGTTCACGCTCGCCGGGTTCGACTGGTGGGAGGCGTACCGCCTGCTGGTGACCCGCTACCACCAGGGCGCGGGTGGCATCCGCCCGTACGGCTACTGGGTGTGGGCGAACCTGGCCTGCACGGTCCTGATCACCGGCCTGGCGACGGTGGCGGGCCTGCGCCGGACCGGGGCGGTGCTGCTGGCCGACCGCTCTTCAGCGAGGCGCCTCGCGCTGCTGGTGACCGCCACGCTGCTCGCCCTGCTGATCGCCGACCTGTCCGGCATGAGCAAGGCGGAGACGGAACGCATCTGGCTGCCGTTCGCGGTGTGGCTGCTCCCCGCGTGCGCGTTCCTGACCCGGCCGAGGGGGTGGCTGCTGGCGCAGGCGTTGCTGGCGTTGCTCCTCAATCACCTGCTGCGTACGGGGTGGTGATCACTTGAGCCACTGGACGAACGCGGTGAGGGTGGCGGGGGTGACGCGGAGGTGGCCGAGGGTGGGGTGCTTGGAGTCTCGGATGGCGATGTGGGTGGTGGAAGTGGGGGCGACTTCGAGGCAGTCGCCACCGGTGTCGCCGCTGTACGAGGACTTACGCCACTGCGCGCCGGTCAGGTCCAGGTTGGGGGCCATAGTGTTCCTCCATCACGCGGGCGATCAGGGCGGTCGAGTCCTCCACGGAGAGGGCAGCGGCCTGCAATTGATCGTAACGGAGTGAACCCTCCTTGACGGCTTGCGGGTTGGCCGTCATATGACCCTGGACGAAGTCCTCGGTGTAGATGATGTCGGGGTCCCGGTTGAACCGGAGCAGGTTGAAACTGCCCATCAGGCCCGTGTGCGCGCCCGCGCTGTACGGCAGCACCTGCACCTGCACCCACTCCCGTTCCCGCAGGTCCAGCAGATGCTGGAGTTGGGCCCGCATGACCTCCGGGCCACCGATCTCCTGGTGCAGCACCGCCTCGCTCAGCACGACCCACAGCAGAGGCGGATCTTCCCGGTCCAGGATGCGCTGACGCTCCAGCCTGGCGGCCAACCTGCCTTCGAGGTCCCCGTCCGTGCGTACGCTCAACACCGCGCGTGCGTAGTCCGGGGTTTGCAGCAGGCCGTATACCAACTGTGCCTGAAACGTGGACAGATAGGTCGCCTTCGCCTCCATCGCCGCGTACGGCTGGAACCAACTCGGCAACTGGCTCTGCAAAACCAACCCCACCAGCCCCGAAAAGAACCCCTCCGTCCCCAGCGCCGCATCCACCCGCTCACTGAACTCCCGCGTCGGCACCTTCTGCGCGCACTCGATCTGGCCCACCAGCGACCCGGTGCAGAAGATGATCGACCCCAGCTCACCCAAGGTCAGCCCCGCGCTGTCGCGGCGTCGCCGCAACTCGTAGCCGTAGTAGTCCAGCGGGGACGCGCTGGGATCAAGGTCTCGGCGGACGTGTGCCATGGGCGGTCACCCCTCGCATACTCGACTCATAGCCGAGAGTAACCGCCCAACTCCTCTCCGGTGACGTGAATCACCTAAACAACACCGGAGCAACAACCGAGCAACGTAACGTTGGTTGACTTCTCAACCAGACGGGCACACTCGGTGTTTCGTCCGCGGCCCTTCGCACCACCCAGAGTCGCCCAGGAGGGCCCACCCCGGTGAACTCCCGTCACGGACAAGAGATGCGGTTCGGCGTACTCGGCCCCGTAGAGGTGCTGAGGGACGGCGCCGCCCTGGAACTGGGCCCCCGGCAGCGGCGGTTGCTGCTGGTGCGGCTGCTGATCGAGGACGGCCGGCCGGTCTCGCAGGACACGCTCCTCAACGACCTGTGGCCGACCGACCGCCCCACCGGCGCCGCCTCCTCCGTGCGGGCCCACGTCAGCAGGCTGCGCGCGGTTCTCGACCCGGTACGGCAAGGGCGGTCGGCGATGCTGGTCAGCGGCCCGTCCGGATACGCGCTGAAGGTGCCCCGCGAGGCCAGGGACACCGCGCTCTTCGAGGAGGCGGTCGGCAGGGCCCGGGACGCCCTTCGGGCCCGTCAACTCCCCGCCGCCCGGCAGGAGAGCGAGGCCGCGCTGGCGCTGTGGCGCGGCGAGGCGCTCGCGGAGGCCGGTGAGCACGCCTTCGCGATCAGGGAACGCGCCCGGCTGGACAGCGCGTTCGACGACGCGAAGGAGCTGCGGGCCACGATCCTGGTCCAGCAGGGCGAGACGGAGCTGGCGATCGACGTCGCCGAGGGCCTCGTACTGAAGGCGCCGCTGCGGGAGACGTCGTGGGCGCTGCTGATGCGGGCGCTGTACGCGGCCGGGCGGCCGGTCGAGGCGCTCAAGCAGTACGAGCGGTTCCGGGACATGCTGGCCACGGAACTCGGCCTGGACCCCAGCCCCCAGCTGAGGGACCTGCACACGGCGGTGCTGCGGCACGACGTCGCCGTACTCGGTACGGCGGTGACGGGGGCGGCGCTGCCGCCCGCGCCCGCGGTCCCGGTCCGGTCCCCGCGACCCGACCCGTTCGTGGGCCGGGCCACGGAGACGGCGCGGCTGGACGCGCTGCTGGCGGCCGGGGCCGCGGGGCGACCGCAGTGGGCCGTGGTCGACGGGGAGCAGGGGGCGGGCAAGACGCGGCTGCTGGACGAGGTGGCCGCGCGGGCCGCGGCGGCCGGGTTCACGGTCGCCCGTACCCGGGCCGGTCAGGCGCTCAGCGGCAACCGCGGCATCGCGCAGACCTGTCCGACCGTGCAACTCCTCGACGCGTTGCGGATGGACGGCAAGGACTCCGCCGAGGACGAGGTCGCGCAGAAGGACCCGCTCGCCACCGTCGTCCACGAGCTGACGCAGGGGCCCACCCTGGTCGTCGTCGACGACCTCGACCGGGCGCCGCAGGGCTTCCACCGGCTGCTGCGGCGGCTCTCGCAGGTGCTGCGGGAGGCCCCGGTCATGTTCGTGTGCGCCCTGCGCAACCCCGACGCCCCCGTCTCCAGCATCCTGCTCGCGGACCTGGCCCTGCTCGGCGCGACCTGGCTCTCCCTGGCGCCGCTCACCGTCGACGATGTGGCCGAACTGCTGGCCCAACAGGGCGAGTTCACCTCGCCCGCGGAGGTCGTGGCGCTGCACCGGCGCTCCGAGGGGCATCCGTTCACCCTCGCCGACCTGCTCGCCCTGCCGCCCGGCCGGCGCACCGGGCCCGACGCCCGGCTTCCGGCCGCCGTCCGCAACATCCTGCACGCGCGGCTGCTCGCACTGCCGGACGCGGCCCGGACGCTGCTCGCCTACGCCGCCGCCGACGGCGAGTGGCTGGACGTCGGCCTGCTCGCCGACGTCCAGGGGCTGGCGCCGGACGAGCTGCTGCCGCTGATCGACGCCGCCGTCACCGCCCGCCTTCTGGTGTGGGACGCGGAGCCCGGCACGGCCGACTCGACCGGCACCGGTCGCTACCGGCTGCCCGAACTCCCGCGCGACGTCGTCCTCAGCACCCAGACCGCGTCCGCCCGGCAGCTCCGGCATGCCGCCCTCGCCCGCGAACTGGCGCGGCGGCCCGGTGACGAGGCCGCCGCCTCCGTCGCCGCGGAGCGGCTGACCCGGCATCTGCGCGCGGCGGGCCCCCTGGCTCCGGACATGTCACCGGACGTGACACCGCCCGGCGTTACTCCCCACTCTCCTCATCCCAGGAGTCCGCGATGAGCACCAAGACAGGACCCCAGCGCTATCCCGGCGCCAGCCGCGCCAACTGGTACCAGGACGACTTCGGCGGCGACCCCATGGAGGTCAACGTCGTCGTCCTGCACACCACCGAGGGCCGGACCCTGCCCGGCTACGACGGCGGCGCCACCGCCCCCAACCTGACGGCGGTCCCGGACCTCGCCGCCAAGAAGCTGAAGTGGTACCAGCACTTCGACATAGAGACCTCGTCCCGGGCCCTGGTGAACCTGCGGGGCGGCGTCGAGACGAACACCATGAACGTGTGCCAGGTCGAACTCGTCGGCACCTGTGACCCCAAGAGCCAGAAGAAGTGGTCGGACGCGGGCCAGGCCCACATCTTCTGGCCGGAGGCCCCCGAGTGGGCGCTGGAGGGTGTGGCCCGGTTCCTGGCGTGGACGCACGAGCAGCACGGCGTACCGCTGTCGGGGCCGAAGGAGTGGCCGGCGTACCCGGAGTCGTACGGCAGTGGCGGCCAGCGGTTCACGGGCGCCGAGTGGACGGCCTTCAAGGGCATCTGCGGGCACATGCACGTGGCCGAGAACGTCCACGGCGATCCCGGTGCGATCGACTTCGCCCGGCTGCTGAAGCTCGCCAAGGCCGACCTGGACGTGGACGACGACCCGCCGCCCGGGACCGGGACCAAGCCCACCCCGGCGAAGCCCAAGATCCCCGCCTTCCCGGGCCGCAAGTACTTCACGGCCGGTGCCTCCAACGCCCATGTCCTCGCCCTCGGCAAGCAGTTGGTGAAGCGCGGTTTCGGCGACCACTACAAGGTCGGGCCCAGCAGGACGTGGGGCGAGGCGGACCGGCTCAACGTCCGGGACTTCCAGAAGTCCCGCAAGGAACTGCGCGGCGACGCGGACGGCACGCCGGGCCCGCTGACCTGGCGGCTGCTGTTCTCGTAGCTCTCCGACGGCTGTCGGTTCCGTGAGCCCGCGGTGAATCATCGCGGGCTTCGCGTGAAGGATCGCGGCACGGGCGACGGACGCCAACTCCCGGCGATCGCGAGCCCGTTACGATCAAGCCCGCTGCATGACGACGCGCGCAGGGCGGTCACGCCCGAGGTACTCCCCCAACCTCCTGTGCAGCGAGTGATCCCCACATGCACCGAGAAAGGCCCCCCATCATGCGCAAGTTGAAGCGCGCCACGTCCGCCGCGGTTGTCGTCGCCGCGGTCGCGGGCACCACGGCGATCACGGCCGCGACCCCGGCCACCGCCGCCGACTACAAGTGCACCACCAGCACGAAGTCCGTCGACGACCCGTCGTACTCGGGTCCGTGGGCCGACAACTGGGACTTCACCGTCAAGGTGTGCGCGAAGCGCTCCGGCTCCACCGTCTACAGCTACGCCAGGATCAGCTGGGACGGCCCGGCGTACGGCCAGGTCGACGACGACACGATCTTCGACTCGGCCTACTTCAAGGTCCAGATCAAGAAGTCGCAGTCCGGCACGGACCCGGTGAAGAAGTCGACGAACTTCCACGGCATCGAGGCCAAGCTGGAGGACAGCACCTCCAACGGCAACTACAACAACTCGTACACCACGGGCACGATCAGCTACAAGATCGGCTCCGGCAAGGGGCTGGGCGACGGCGAGCTGCACCTCGACTGGGACAGCGACGGCGGCGGCGACCAGAAGCACCTGTTCAGCGCCTCACCGACGGTCTGACGCCTCTGGCGGGGAGGCGCCGACGCCACACCTCCAGCGCCTCCTCCGCCACTCCCGGTGCGGCGAGCAGCAATGGCTCGCCGTACGCCGGGAGTTCGGGCACGGCCACCGCGCCCGCCTCCCTCGCGATCAGCAATGCCGGCAGTCCGTCCACGTGGTGGAAGGAGCCGATTCCCGCCGCCGTCGCGCGGCCCGCCGCGACCTGGGCCAGGGACAGCGCCGTCGAACCCATCACGCGGGCCGTGCAGTGGCGGTCGGCGAGGGCGGACAGCAGGGTGTCCAGGCCGGGCCAGTGGGCGTGGGCCGCCCACTCGGTGAGGAAGACATGGCCGGTGAGGGTGGTGTGGGGCGCCGTGTGGACCGGGGTGCCGTTCAAACAGGCGCCCCGCCCCTTCACCGCCGTGAACGTCTCACGGCGCCACGGGTCCGCGACCACCCCGAGCAGTGGGGTGCCGTCGGGGGCGGCGAGGCCCAGGGAGAAGGAGCACCAGCCGATGCCGTGGGCGTAGTTGGTGGTGCCGTCGACCGGGTCGACGACCCAGTGCGGGGCGTCGGGGGCGCCCTCCGTGACGCCGTACTCCTCGCCGACGATCCCGTGGCCGGGGAAGGCCGCCGCGAGCGTCTCGCGGACGTGGCGCTCCACGGCCTCGTCGGTGTCGGTGACGATGTCGGCGGGGCCGTCCTTCTCCCGGACCGCCTCCGGGCGCGGGCGGCGGATCAACTCCGCCGCCTCATCAGCCAGTTGGCTCGCGACCGCCAGGGCGCGGTCCAGGTCCACGCGGGTCGTCATCTCACCCCGCGTTCCGCGTCGCCATCGGGACCACCGCCGACAGGATCTCCTGCACCCGGTCCGCGATGTCCGCGCGGTCGTTGAGGACCCAGGAGATGTGCTGGGCGCCGAAGAAGGCGGAGACGAGGACGCGGGCGGTGGCCTCGGGTGAGGTGCCCGCGGGGAGCTGGCCCGCCTCCTGGGCCTGGCGCAGCCAGACCGTGAGGGACTCGGTGTAGCCGAGGTAGGGCATGGGCATCTCGGCGCCGATCAGGGACCGTTCGATCTGGAGGCGGGCGCCGGCCTGGACCATCGTCTCGTCACGGAAAGCGCGCGCCGTGCGCTCCAGCAGCTCGGTCACCGCCCGCAGCGGCGACAGATCGGCCTCCTCGACCTCCTGCCCGATGACGCCGATCCGGTGGTAGAACTCCTCGGCGCAGGCCTGCGCGAGGGCCTCCTTGTTGGCGTAGTGGAAGTAGACCGCGCCCTTGGTCACTCCGGCGAGTGCGGCCACGTCCTGCACGGTGACCGCGGGGAATCCCTGGGTGGCGAAGGCCTCCGCCGCCGCGTCGAGGACCTGCGCGCGGGTGCGCACGGCCCGCTCCTGCTTCAGGCCCGTGTCCCGGTGACGGGGGGCGGTGGGGGCGGTGTCCCGGGCGGGCCGGGACCTGGCTGCGCTGCGTTCCACGGCCATGCTGTCCATCCTCTGGCGTTCCTTGAAATATACCTTCGGGAATGTATTGTAAGTCTCGGCTCGACCGGCGGAAGTCCTGTGCCGGTCTTGTGCCGGTGTTGCTGTCTGCGTGAATCGTTCACTGGGGGTACAGACCATGCATCAGCCTGTCGTCACACCTGTCTCCACGCCCATACGCGCCACGGCCGGCTCGACCGCCGTACGAGCGGAATCCCACGGTCCGCTGCTTCTCGCGCCGGGCCCCGAGGCCCCCGCGGACTCCCCGCACCCGCAGCTCAGCTACCTCCAGCCGGTCCCGCGCCACATGGTGCACCGCGCCGCCATCGCCGAGGTCTTCCTCACCGACGCCGTCCGCACCGACGAGCACTCCTTCCTGGTCGCCGCCCAGTGGCCGCGCGACCACGCCCTCTACTCGCCGGGCAGCGACGGCACCAGCGACCCGCTGCTGTTCATGGAGACCATCCGCCAGGCCCTGGTCTACCTCGCGCACGCCTACTACGACGTGCCGCTCACCCACCGCTTCATCGGCTTCGGCTCGGAGTTCGAGATCACCGACCCGGCCGCCCTGCGCATCGGCGGCGAACCGGTCCCGGTGGTCCTGGAGGCCGAGTGGGCATGGGTCGGCAACCGTCCGCCGCACCGCTTCGGCATGCGCCTCGACGTCGTCCTCACCGTGGGGGGCCGGGCCTGCGGGCGCGGCGCGCTGCACGTCGTCGCCGTCGACGACAAGCGGTACGCCATGCTGCGCGGCCGGGGCGCCAAGCCGCGCGGCGTCGCCGTCACCGGCCCGGCCCCGCGCGCGCTGGAGCGGGTGCAAGCGGCCGCGGTGGGCCGGCTGCGCGCCAAGGACAGCGTGCTGGTGCGCGAACGCACCGACACCCCCTGGCAGTTGCTCATCGACGTCGAGCACCCGATCTTCTTCGACCACCCCAGCGACCACGTCCCGCTGATGGTCACCCTGGAGGGCTTCCGCCAGCTCGGCCACCTCCTGCTGCACCCTGGCGACATGGCCCGCGGCGCCGGGCACGGCCTGCTCGGCATGGAGGTCGACTGCCAGGCCTTCGGCGAACTCGACGCCCCCATCGACCTGGTGGTGCGCGAACGGCAGCCCGAAACCGGCTCCGGCACCACCCGGCTGACCCTGGACGCCGTGCAGAACGGCACCTCGGTCGCCACCTGCCGCACCCTGTGGGGCACCCGGGCGGCGGACGGCACCGCGCACGTGGATCACCGGGCGCCCGTTTCCTCTACGGCCTGACGCCCGTCCACCGCGTCCCATAGCCCCCGCACCCGCTCGGCCAGTCCGCGCCGTTCCGGATCGGGGGCGGTGTAGTAGGCGCCCACCAGGATCACGACGGCGAGATCGGCCAGCGACTCCGCGGACAACGCCCTCAAGTCGGCCGGGAGCCGCGGGGGTTCGGGGGCCGACTGGGCCTCGTCCATCACCAGACGCAGCGCCGCGTTGAACCGTACGTCCGACTCCACGCGCTCCGCGAGGGCGCAGCACAGGGCGCGCAACTGCTCGTTCGCCGGGAGGTCCGCGTCCTTGTGCCGGGCGAGGAGTTCGTCGACGACCTGGTCGAGGTGGTCGGTGAGGGCCCGCGCCAAGTGCTCCTTGGAGGCGAAGTGGGCGTACAGGGCCCCCTTGGTCAGCCCCGTGCGGGCCGCCACGTGCTGGAGGTTGGCGCGCGGATAACCGTGCCGCACGAACTCGGCCGCGGCGGCGTCCAGGACCAGTTCATGGGTGCGCAGTGAGCGCGCCTGCTTCGCCATCACGGTCCCCTTCGGCCGATTGCCTCGAACAATACCTTCTTGAACGCACTTTTTTTACCTGATCCTGACAGAGATGACTAGGAGCAGCCCCATGCCCCCCACGACCTCCGCGTTCGACACCATCGCCGGACACGCCCATGCCGCAGACGCCGACCGCCGGTTGGCGCCCGAGGTGGTCGCCGCGCTGACGGCCTCCGGCCTGGCCCGGCACTTCGTGCCCCGCCGGTGGGGCGGTACGGAAGGCACGTTCACCGCCCTGCTGCACGAGGTCGCCGGGGTCGGCGAGGCCTGTACGTCGGCCGCCTGGGTCGGCATGCTGTGGGCCGCGCACGGCCGGTTCGCCGCGCTGCTGCCCGAGGAGGGGCAGCGAAAGGTGTGGGGCGCCGACCCCGACATACGGATATCGGCGGCGCTGATGCCACCGGCCGGACGCGCCGAACCGGCGCCTGGCGGCTGGCGGTTGACCGGCACCTGGGGGTGTGTGAGCGGCGTGGACAGCGCGGAGTGGGTGCTGGTGGCCGCACCCGTGGCGGACGACGGGGAGACGCGGGTGTTCGCGGTGCCGGGCGCCGCCGTCGACGTACTCGACACCTGGGACGCCACCGGACTGCGCGGCACCGGCAGCCACGCCGCCGTCGTACGGGACGCCGTTGTCCCGCACGAACTCAGCTTTCCCCTGGCGGAGTTGATGCGTGGGGCCACCGCCCCGGACCTCTCCCGCTGTCACACCGCACCCGCCCAGCTGGCCGGTGGGCTGATGTTCTGCGCGCCCGCGCTGGGCGCGGCCCGTCGGGCGCTGGCGGTGTGGTCGCAGTGGGCAGCCTCCAAGGCCCCCGGCAGCGGGCGTCCGCAGCACGACAGTGCGGCGGTGCGCGAGACGCTCGCCGTGGCCTCGGCCCACATCGACGCGGCCGGCCTGCTCCTGGAGCGGGCCGCGCACCGCGCCGACACCGAGCCGGTCACCCCGGCGCTCGTCACCGGCAACCAGCGGGACGCGGCCGTGGCCGCCGGCCTCCTCGCCGACGCCGTGGACCGCCTCTTCCGCACCGGCGGCGCCCACATCCGCGACGCCTCCGGCGAACTCACCCGCCGGTGGCGGGACGTCCACACGGTCGCCTCGCACGGTGTGCTCCGCCTGGAACCGGTCGCCGCCGCCTACGCCTCCACCGCGCTCGCCGCGGCGGACCGTGCGAGCACGGCCTCCCGCTCCGCGTAGAACCCGATCTTCCAGTCCAGATAGCGGAGCGTGGCGGCGAACGCGGCCGCCCGCGGGCGCAGCACCTCCCGGTGCGCCTCCAGCAGTTCGCGGCGGGCGGCGATGGTCGAGTCGCCCGCCCGGTACAGCTCGACGTAGTGGTTCATGTTGGCCGGGGACATCCCGGTGCTGCGCAGGTGGTTGAGGAACTCCAGCCAGCGCAGATGGATCGGGCTGTAGGCCCGCACCCCGTACGGGTCCTCCTCGGCGCCCTCGATCAGCCCCTGCCGCTCGTACCAGCCCAGGGTGTCGGCGTCGAGGCCGCTGATGCGGACGACCTCCTCCAGGGAGTAGGTCTCGGCGTGGGTGGTGACGTAGGCGGTGGGCCGCTTGCGGTCGTAGCCCGCGTACTCGGTCGTGGTGTCGCTCACGGACATGGTGATCCTTCGGTCGGGAGGGTCGGGAAGGTCGGCGGCTTCAGTGGCGCCAGGACGCGGCGGTGCGGTGCCCGGTCAGGGCGGGCCGGTGCCAGGTGGGTGCGGCGCTCCGGGCGGGCGCGGGCTCCTCCGCGGCAGGCGCCCGCCGGGCCACTTCCAGCAGGACGGCGGTGGCGGCGGCGAGTTCCTCGGGCGACGGGTCGCCGCGCAACACCTTGAGCAGGGGCTCCTCGGTGCCGCTCATACCGGCTGGTTCCCGTGCTTGCGGGAGGGCAGGTCGGCGTGCTTGGCCCGGAGCATCGCGAGCGAACGGACGAGCACGGCCCGGGTGTCACGGGGATCGATGACGTCGTCGACCAATCCGCGCTCGGCGGCGTAATAGGGGTGCATGAGCTCGGACTTGTACTCCTTGATACGACGCTCGCGCACCGCCTCCGGATCGTCGGCGGCGGCGATCTCCCGCCGGAACACCACGCCCGCGGCGCCCTCGGCCCCCATCACGGCGATCTCGTTGGTGGGCCAGGCGAGGGCGAGGTCGGCGCCGATGGAACGCGAGTCCATGACGATGTAGGCGCCGCCGTAGGCCTTGCGCAGCACCAGGGAGATACGCGGCACGGTGGCGTTGCAGTACGCGTACAGGAGCTTGGCCCCGTGCCGGATGATCCCGGCGTGCTCCTGCCCGACACCCGGCAGGAACCCGGGGACGTCCACCAGGGTGACCAGCGGGATGTTGAAGGCGTCGCAGAACTGCACGAACCGCGCGCCCTTCTCAGAGGCGGCGATGTCCAACACCCCTGCGGTGGCGGCGGGTTGATTGGCGACGATGCCGACGACATGCCCGTCGAGCCGGGCCAGCGCGCACACCAGGTTGGCGGCCCAACTGGCCTGCACCTCGAAGAAGTCGCCGTCGTCGACGATCTCCTCGATGACGCGATGGATGTCGTAGGCCTGGTTCGGCTCGGCGGGCACCAGGTCGAGCAAGGCCTCGCAGCGCCGGTCGGGGTCGTCCGAGGGCGTTTCGTACGGCGGGAGTTCACGGTTGTTGGCGGGCAGCAGGGACAGCAGATGCCGCACGTCCTCCAGACAGCTCGCCTCGTCGTCGTAGGCCGCGGCGGCGACGCCGGAGACATCGGCGTGCACGTCGGCACCGCCGAGGCCGTCCTGGCTGACCTGCTCGCCGGTGACGGTGCGGACGACGTCGGGGCCGGTGATGAACATCTGGGAGATGCCGCGCACCATGAAGACGAAGTCGGTCAGCGCGGGCGAGTAGGCGGCACCGCCGGCGCAGGGCCCGAGCATCACGCTGATCTGCGGGAGGACGCCGGAGGCGGCGACGTTGCGGGTGAAGATGCCGCCGTATCCCGCGAGGGCGGAGACGCCCTCCTGGATCCGGGCGCCCGCCCCGTCGTTGAGACTGACCAGCGGCGCCCCCGCCGCCAGGGCGAGGTCCATCACCTTGTGGATCTTGGTGGCGTGGGCCTCGCCGAGGGCGCCGCCGAAGATGCGGAAGTCATGGGCGTAGACGAAGACGGTCCGGCCGTGCACGGTGCCCCACCCGGTGACGACACCGTCGGTGTAGGGGCGGCGGGCCTCCAGGCCGAACCCGGTGGCCCGGTGCCGCCGCAACGCCTCGACCTCGGTGAACGAGCCCGGGTCCAGGAGGAGTTCGATGCGCTCCCGGGCGGTGAGCTTGCCGCGGGCGTGCTGCTGGTCGGTGGCGCCGGGGGCGGGGCCGTCGTGGGCGAGCTCGCGGAGGAGGTGCAGTTCGGCGAGGCGGGTGCGGGTGGTGTCCGGTGGGGGTTGGGGAAGGGTGCGTTCTTCCATCACGGTCATGAGTCCATCCTGCCCTCTTTAAATTCCTTCGTGAAGGTATTTTAACGGCTGTTTGCGAAACCGGTCCAAGTCCGGTGCGCCGAAAACGCCGGTTCCCCGCACCCACCCAGGGGCGCGGGGAACTGCGCGACCAGCCACGACGAACCCGCAGCTGAAGAACCGACCTACTCACCGCCCTTCTTCGCGACCCGAGGCAGCAGCACCGCCGTACCCACGGCCGTGACCAGCAGCATCACCACGCACGCCACGAAGCTCGTGTCGAAGCCTCGCTGGAAGTGCCCGGTGTCCGCGATCAGCGCGCCGAACGCCGCCACCGCGATGCAACTGCCCACCTGCCGGAAGGTGTTGAGCACCGCCGCCGCCGTACCGGCCCGCTCGCCCTCCACGTTCTCCAGGATCGCCGCCGTCAGCGACGGCACCGCCAGCCCGCCGCCCAGGCCGATCGGGACCAGCAGCAGCACCGGAATCCAGTACGACGTCGACGAGGTGACCGTCAGCATCAGCAGCGATCCCGCCGTCATCACCAGCTGCCCGATCGTCATCGGCACCCACGCGCCCTTGCGGGCCGCGAGCTTCACGCCCGCCATGTTGACGACGGAGATCAGCGCGCACATCGGGATGAACATCGCGCCGGTGCTGACCGGGGAGGCGCCGCGGACCTGCTGGAAGTACATGCCGAGCAGGAAGATCGCGCCGTAGAAGACCGCGTTGATGGTGAAGCCGGCCGCGAGGCAGACCAGGACCGTGCGGTTCTTGAAGATGCTCAGCGGCACCATCGGCTGCTCACGCCGCGACTGCGTCATTACGAACACCGCGATCGCGACCGCGGCGAGCGCCAGCGTGCCCAGCACGTCCACACTCGTCCAGCCCGCGCGGCCGCCCTCGATCACGGCGTACGTCAGACCGGCCAGGGACGCCACCACCGACAGCTGGCCGACCAGGTCGACCGGTGCCGACCGGCGCGGCGAGGGGGTGATGCGGGTCAGCAGGGCGAGACCGAGGGCGCCGACCGGGAGGTTGAGGTAGAACACCGCACGCCAGCTCAGCCCGCTGGTGAGCATGCCGCCGATGACCGGCCCGACCGCCACGGCCACGGAACCGGCGGCCGTCCAGATCGCGATGGCCCGCGCCCGCTTGCCGGGGTCGGTGTAGGTCTGCCGGATCAGCGCGAGCGAGGCCGGGACCATGAGGGCCGCCGCGCCGCCCTGCACCATGCGGGCGCCGATCAGCGTCCCGAGGTTGGGGGCGATTCCGCAGGCCAGGGAGGCGACGGTGAAGGAGGCGAGGCCCCAGGCGTAGGCGCGGCTGGCGCCGATCCGGTCCGAGAAGGTACCGGCCGACAGCATGAACGCGGCGAACATCAGGGTGTAGCCGTCGACGATCCACTGGAGGTCGGCCATCGTGCCGCCCAGCGAGTGGGAGATGGCCGGGAGGGCCACGTTGACGACCGAGCCGTCGAGGGAGATGACGAAGAAGGCGAGCAGGGCGGCGGCGAGGACGGTGGTGGGGGAGGTGGACCGGGGAGCGGCGGGCGACGCACCGACCGATTCGGCAGAGCGCCGATCGGTCCGCGCGGGCCGGGTCAGGATGGCCATGGGATCTCTCCTTGGAGGAAGGGGTGGGGGGAGGCGAGGATCGGGGCCGACCGGGCGCCCACCGACAAGGGGCGGGAGCTAGTGGGGGCGGCCACCGACGAGGGTCGGGGGCCGGTCAGATGTCGACCGGCGAGGGGCGGGGGGCGGGGGGCGGTCAGATGTCGACCGGCGAGGGGCGAGGGGCGGGGGCGGGTCGGGCGCTCACCCGCGAGGGTGTGGGGGTTGCGGGGCTGGTCAGGCGCTGACCGACGAGTGGCAGGGGGCCGGAGGCCGAAGGCCGGACAGGCGCCTACCGGCGGGGGCCGGGGGCCGGACAGGCAGCCACCGGCGACCGTGCGGGGACCGCCAGGCATCCACCAGCGCGAACCGGAAGACCGTCAGGCACCCACCGACTGGGGGCCGAGGGCCAGACAGGCACCCACCGGCAACCCTGCGGGGGCCGCCAGGCACCCACCAGCGCGAACCGGAAGACCGTCAGGCACCCACCGGCGCAAACCGGAACGTCGTCAGGCATCCACCGGCGCAAACCGGAACGTCGTCAGGCGTCCACCGGCGCGGCGCGGCGGCGGCTGAGTTCGGCGAACTCCGGGTTCGTGCCGAGCACTCCGCCCTCGCCCCAGCGGTTCTGCGGGATCTCCTGGATGTAGACGGTGATCTTGTCGAGGGGCGCCCCGATGACGCGGTGCACGGTCGCGGTGAGCTCCTCGATCAGCTCCTGGCACTTCTCGTCGGTCTGGTTGGGCCAGGTGGTCATGGAGAGGATGGGCATGACGAAGCTCCTTGTGGTGTACGGGGGTTGAGGGTCGAGCGAGCTGAAGGGCGGCGGCGGGTTACAGGCCGGCCGAGGCTCCGCCGTCGAGGGTGAGGGCGGCGCCCGTGATGTGGCGGGCGGCGGGCGAGAGGAGGAAGGCCGCGACGCGGGCCACGTCCACCGGGTCGGCCAGCCTGCCGAGCGGGGTCTGCGCGGCGACCTGGGCCGTGACCTCCACCGCGGTGGCGCCGGTGCGGTCGCCGATCGTCTTGGCGATCTCGTCCCAGAGGGGCGTACGGACGGCACCGGGGTCGAGGACGTTGACCCGGACGCCGGAGCGGCCGAGGTCCTTCGAAACCGCCTTGGCGAAGGCGGCGAGGGCGGCGTTGACCGCGCTGTTCACCGGGAAGAGCGGGTCGGGGTCCTTGCGGAAGACGCCGCTGACCAGCACGACCGAGCCGCCGTCACCTTCGGCCAGCGGTCCGGCGAGCGCCCGGGTGAGCCGTACGGCGCCCATCAGCTTGCCGTTGAACGTGGCCTGCCACATCGCGTCGTCGGCTTCGGCGAGCGGGGCGAGCGGACCGTCCCCTGCGGTGTGCACCAGGCCGTCCACCCGGCCGAGCTCGGCGAGCAGGGCGGCGACGGTGGCGTCGACCGAGGCGGCGGAGTTGATGTCGGTCTCGTAGGTCACGAGCCGCCCCGCGCCGCCCGTGCGGGCGTCGATCTCCTGCCGGGTCCGCTCCAGGCGGCCCGCGTCCCGGCCGAGCAGCACGACAGTGGCGTCCGAGCGGGCGAGCTCCTCGACGACGGCCGAGCCCATGCCGCCGGTCGCGCCGGTGACGACGATGACGGGGGCGAGGGGGGTGAGGGGAACAGCGGGGGCGGCGTTCATGGCGTCCTCGATTCACGGGCACGAGACGGAGGTTGACGCTGAGTCAGATACCACCGGCGGCCCGATCGGAGCGGGTCCGGCCTGGTGATGAAGACGGTAGCCTGGTTCGACAGGCCGCGCAACCATCTAGTTGGTTTTTAAGAACCAACTAGATGGTTGGTCCCTTGCCCCACCCCCTCCGACCAGCAAAAAGGGAGCCCGGAAAATCTCCGGACTCCCTCGGCTCACCCAGGCCCGACCGACGTCAGACCGCCCCCTGGAGCACGTTGTCGATGATCGAGTGCCCGTGCGCCACCACGCTCGCCCGCAGCAGCGCCCACCCGCTCTCCGTCTCCCCGTCCGGCCCCAGCATCAGCCGGCGCTGCTGCGGCACGATGAACGGCCAGGACGCGATGCCGATCAGGGCGATGAGCACCCGGGCGGCCGTCGCGGGGTCGTCGACGCCGAGCGCGAGGCTGAGCGCGGCCGTCTTGTGGACGTAGTACGCCTCGCGCTCCTTCTCGTCCGGGATCGGCTTGTCGCGATAGTGCAGGCCCTCCCAGGCCAGCAGCCGTACGAGGTCGGACTGGCGGTGGTAGTCGAAGACCTCGCCCACGTAGGACCGCAGCCCCTCCTCCGAGACGGGGATGGGCACCGCCTCCGACATATGGGCGTAGACCTTGGTCATCACCGCGGCGAACAGGGCTTCCTTGTTGCCGAAGTAGGCGTAGATCCGCTGCTTGTTGACGCCGGAGCGCTCGGCGATGCGGTCCACGCGCGCACCCGCGAGCCCGTGCTCGGAGAACTCCGCCTCGGCGGCTTCCAGAAGCTTGGCGCGGGTCGCCTGCGCCTTGGGTGTCTCAGCCATGGGAACAGCGTAGTCCACTGCACAACCAACTGGATGGTTCAGAAAAACCAACTAGATGGTTGCACTCTCGTCGCGACTCCTCTACGGTCTTTCACATCGGCCCCGCCACCCCGGAAAATCCGGTGCGGAAGAGGCGGCAGGCCCCTCATGTCAGCTGAGGAGAAACGCATGTCAGCCACAGCCTCCCTCCGGACCCTGCTGCTCGTCGGTGACCGTTTCGCCGGATTCGCCGCCCAGCAGGACGTCCTCACCGTCAGCCAGTTCATCGAGGAGATGCGCCTCGGGGTGTACTCCTGGGACAGCCGCCCGGTCCGGGTCCGCGCAGGTCAGGGCGTCACCGCCGAGGACGCGGAGATGGTCAGGGACGCGGCCCTGCTGCTCGGCCTCGGGGACCGTCTCGACCTCGACTTCCGGGCGCCGGCGCTGGCCGCCCGCGGCGAGGCCCACAAACACATAGCCAGCAACACCCTGATAGCCGACCTCCGGCGGGACGGGGCGGACCTCTTCTCCGCCACGCTCCGGGTCCACAACGACAACGAGCTGCTCATCGACCACCAGACCGGCGAGCACGTCCAGGGCATGGTCGCCGTCGAGGCGGCCCGGCAGATGTTCCTCGCGGTCAGCGAGCGCTACCACGCCTGCCGCTACCTCGACCGCTCGTACTACTACGTCATCGAGTCGCTGAACACCGACTTCGAGAACTTCCTCTTCCCCGTCGACGCCACGATCGTCTACCACTCGCTGCGCGCCGAACTCGACGACCCCGACCGGCTGTCCTTCGCCGCGGAGATCTCCCTCCACCAGGCCGGCCGCCGCGCCTCCATCACCACCGTCACCTACACGGCCTTCGACGCCCCGGTCATCGAGGCCAAGGAGCACCGCCGGGCCCAGTTCGCCGTCGAGCACACGGTGCGCAACGCACGCGTGACGATCACGCCCACGGAGCCGGTGCCGGCCGCCGTCTGAGCACCGTACGAACCCTTCAGAAACGCACGCACTCACTCACCCAAGGAGAACCGTCATGTCCGCTTCCGCCGCCCTCATCACCGCCACCGAGCTGTTCGCCAAGCCCGAGCAGATCGACGCCGTCGCCGAGGCCTGGCAGGCCCACAACGACGCGTCCGGCTTCGACGGCCGCATCCTCTACCGCGGGCTGGAGAGCAACTCCGTCCTCGAACTCGCCCCGCTGGAGAACGGTTTCGAGCAGATGGAGGAGCTGCGCGCCGACTGGTGGAAGCTGTGGGAGGCCGTCGGCCCGCTGGGCGAGGGCGACTTCCGCCGCCAGTTCCTCCAGTTCGTCGAGGCACCCAAGCCGGCCGCCGGCGCCCTGCCCGACACCCACTACGTGCAGATGCGGCACGTCGAGGTCGTGCCGCGGGTCTACCGGCAGTACCGCGCCTGGCGCGAGGAGACCATCTTCGACGTCGTGCGCACCACGGACGAGGTCAAGAGCTTCCAGGCGTTCCACTCGCTGGCCAGCACCGAGCCCGGCGTGATGTTCGTGTCCGGCTTCGACGCCGACCCCGCGAAGTACATGGAGGCCTTCACCTCCCCGCGCTACCAGCAGATCGTCCGCGAGGCGGGCGACACCTACATCACCGGAGGCGACAACGGCCTGTACACCCGCATCTACGAGCGCGTCACCGCCTGACGCCCCTCGCTCCTCCCCTCCCACGGCCGGCCGCGGAACCCCTGTGCACTGAGCGCGGCGTTGCGCGGCCGGCCGTCTCCACTCCCTCACGTCCACCCGCCTCTCCACCTCGCGTCCGCGAAGGAGTACCGACATGACCCTCTCCCCCGTGGCCCCCGCGCCCGTCGCGGCCGCGCCCATGACCCGGACCTACGACCTGAGCGTCACCACCCAGGGCCCGCTCTACCCGCCGAGCGAGATCGTCGACGAGAACGGCGACTTCGTCGTGATCGGCCGCGTCAACCGGCCCGGCCCCGACGGCAACACCGTCTCCGCGTGGGGCGGCGCGGTGGTCTCCCCGGACAGCCCGCTGCCGCCGCTCGGCCAGAACCTGCCGTACGACATCGTCCGCGAGCTCGACCTCACCGACCCGACCGGCCCGGACGCCCAGGTCCAGCTGTTCACGCTGCCCCTCCCCCTGCCCTGCAACAACTACCCGATGCTGTTCGCCCCGGAGCAGCGCCCCGACGCGCACGACGTGCGCCGCCCGAGCTACCCGCTGCACGGCGCGCCCATCCCGGACCTGCGCGAGGAGGACGGCCCGAAGGTGCGGGAGCCGATCACGCTCGGCCAATGGACCAAGGCGCGCGGCCAGTTGGAGGTGCACGTGCCGGCGCACCGGCGCGGCGCCGACTTCTCCTTCGCCTTCACCGGCCTGATCCCGGACAGCCTCTACACGGTCATGTCGCTGCGCGAGCACGACCTGGACCCGGCCGGCCCGACCCGCCCCGGCCCGCTCGGCGTGCCGAACGCCTTCATCAGCGACAGCAACGGCATGGCCCACTACCGGGCGACCCTCCCCAACCCCTTCCCGGCGCCGGGCACGCCCGGCGCCAACCGGGTGATCAACGTGGTCGTGCTGTGGATGAGCTACCAGCAGAACTACGGCGGCGCCATCGGCCACTTCGGTCTCGGCGGCGACATCCACGCCCAGCTGAAGCTCCAGGGCCCGAGCTTCGGCGAGTTCACGACCCGGCCCGCCAACTGACCGTCCCGATGAGCCACTTGCCCCCTGAGGAGAGACCATGGACGACAACCACCCGATCGGCATCATCGCCACCGGCTCCTACCTGCCCGCGACCGTCGCCCACAACGACGAGGTCGGCGCCGCGGCGGGGGTGACCGCCGAATGGATCGAACGCAAGACCGGCATACGACGACGACACCGCGCAGCCCCGCACGAGGCCACCTCGGACCTGGCTGCGAACGCGGCCCGGCAGGCGTTGCTCCAGGCGGGCCTGACGGCCGACCAGATCACCTACGTCGTGGTCGCCACCTCCACCCCCGACCACCCCCAGCCCGCCACCGCCGCCATCGTCACCGACCTCATCGGGGCGCGCCGGGCCGCCGCCTTCGACGTCAACTCGGTGTGCAGCGGCTTCCTGTTCGCGCTGACGGCCGCCGACCGCATGCTGCGCGCCGAGCCCCGCACGGCGTCGGGGCAGGGACCGTACGCCCTGGTCATCGGTGCGGACATCTACTCCCGCATCCTGGACCCGGCCGACCGCAAGACGGCCATCCTGTTCGGCGACGGGGCGGGGGCCGTCGTCCTCGGGCCGGTGCCGGCCGGGACCGGCGGCATCACCACCAGCCTGACGACCCGCGGTGACCAGCACCGTCTGATCAGCGTCCCGGCCGGCGGCAGCAGGCGTCCCGCGTCGGCGGACACGGTCGCGCAGGGCGCGCACTGGTTCACGATGGACGGCCGCGGAGTGCGCGGCTTCGTGCACGACAACCTGCCCGTCGCCATCGGCGAGTTGCTGGCCAAGGCCCGCGTACCGGCCCGTGCGGTACGGCACTTCGTCCCGCACCAGGCCAACGGCGTGATGCTCGCCGAGGTGTGGCCCGCGCTCGGCCTCGACACGGCCCGGATGCATCTGGCCCTCGCCCACCACGGCAACACCGGTGCCGCGTCCGTCCCGATCACCCTCGACGTGGCGCACCGCCGGGGTCTGTTCACCGAGGGCGACCTGACGGTGCTGTCGGCCTTCGGGGGCGGCATGTCGGTCGGCTCGGCCGTGTTCCGCTGGGCCCCGACGGCCCACGCCCGCCCGGCACGGGCCCAGGCTCCGGCGGAGGCGAGCACGGACGTGAGGGAGCCGGTACTGGCCGGCGCGAGGTAGGCCCGCCCCCACCCGCCGCACCCCTACGGAGAAACCCCCCACGTGCACGGACCACCGACCCCAGCGACGCCCCTCAGGAGCAGCAGTGATCACCCTGCAGAAGACAAACGGCCTCACCGGCACCCCCCGGCTCCCCCGCCTGCACGTCCTGGCCAACGGCACCCTGGCCTCGGTGCAGCACGGCGGCACCTGGTACCTGCTCAGCACCGGCCCCGAGGCACGGCGGCCCGTCCTCCACCTCGCGGGGGACGCGGACGACGCGGAGCTGGAGCCGCACATCTGCCGCAGCATCGACTGACCCCGCACACAGGTGGAGGGGCGGAGGGCCCGGACGGCCTCCGCCCCTCCACCTCTGTCGTCCTCAGCAGAGCGGCAGGGCGCAGCCCCCCGAGCAGCCCTCGGAGTGCTCGTCGCGGCCCATCGACCAGCAGGCGAGCGCGCACCCGGAGACGGCGGCCGCGGCCCGGTCCGCGCGCCGGGCGAGATAGCCGCGTACGACGGGGTCGTCGCCGACGCCACGGGGGTGGCCGACGCAGTCGAGGAGCGGGAAGTCGGAGGGGTGGTCGCCGTAGGCGAAGCAGTCGCGCGGGTTGACCCCGGAGTGCTCGGCGAGCATCCGCAGGGCCGCCGCCCGCTTGCCCTCACCGATCACGGGCTCGGCCAGCTCACCGGTGTAGCGGCCCTCGTGCACGACGGGCGAGGAGCACAGGACGTGCCGGGCGCCGACGCGCTCGGCGACCGGGTCGAGGCAGGGCGGGAAGGACCCGGAGACCAGCACGATCTCGGCGCCCGCGGCGCGATGCCGGTTCAGCTCGTCGACGGTCGAGGCGATGAAGAACCCGGGGTCGGCGGAGGCGAGGGCGAACCACTCCCGCCCGAGCGCGGCCATCTCCTCGACGCTCTCCCCGGCGTAGGAGCGGTAGTAGGCCCGGTTCACGTCCTCCCGGAGCACCCCGGCGGCGGAGCGGCCCTTGAGGTCGGCCTCGACGAGCCGATACCGGTGCTCCCCTTCCTCGCCGAAGCGCCGTACGAGCTGGAAGCGCAGGAACTCGAACATGCTCTTGCAGTTGATGAGCGTCTCGTCGACGTCGCAGAAGACCAGGTAGGCCGGCCGGTGCGCCGTGTCGACCCGCACCTCGCCGCCTATCTCCGCTACCACCGTCATTCCCAGAACCTCCCCCTCGGGGCCCGGCACGGTACCGGGCACTAAAAAAATTCCTTCGTGAAGGTATCACTCACCGGATGCTGTTGTCAGTGGCCCCGGCTAGCCTCCGAAGGAGTACCAACACCCCTTTTCGGGAGGTTTCCATGGCCTCGCGCCTCAACCCGTACCTCAGCTTCGACGGCACCGCTCGACAAGCGATGGAGTTCTACCAGGAGGTGTTCGGCGGCACGCTGGCGCTGAACACGTACGGCGACTTCGGCCAGGCGGACACGCCCCTGGCCGACAAGATCATGCACGGCATGCTGGAAACCCCGTCCGGCTTCACCCTCATGGCCGCCGACGCCCACCCGGACATGCCGAGCACTGCCGGCACCAACTACTCGATCAGCCTCAGCGGCGACGACGACACCGAACTGCGCGGCTACTGGGAGAAGCTTTCGGCCGACGGCTCGGTGTCGGTGCCACTGGACAAGCAGATGTGGGGCGACGTCTTCGGCATGTGCACGGACCGGTTCGGGGTGCCGTGGATGGTGAACATCGTGGCGGCGGGGCAGGGCTGAGCGAGGCCGGACGGCCGGGCGGTGGGCACTTTGCGCCGCCTTACCCGAGCCCCCGTACCCGCCCCACCGCCTCCGCCAGATACTCCCGGGTCCAGGCGACATGCCCCGCGTCGTCCGTGGCGCGGGGGCCGTCCTCGACGACCAGGATGAGGCCCAGGTAGAGCTGGTAGAGGGCGAGGCGGTGGTGGAGGGCGGGGGTGAAGTCCAGGGTGCCGCCGGCTTCGACGTAGCCGGTGACGACGTCACTGTCCGGGGTGACGTCGCCGCCGAAGGCCAGGGAGATCAGCTCGGCCGCCGGGTCGCCCCAGAAGGCGCGTTCATGGTCGATGAGGCCGGTGACACGAGGGCGATCGCCGCCGTCGACGAAGACGTTGCCCGGCCAGAGGTCGAAGTGGACCAGGCGGGGTTCGGTGACCTCGTCGAGCGCGTAACCGCCCTCGGCCACCAACTTCCGGATCGTGTCCGGCTCTTCGGGGAGCTCCGAGTTCCAGTGGGCCGCGTCCTCCAGCAGCGCGTCCACCATCGTCGTGAACGCCGTCCGCCAGTTGGGCGCCGACAGTCCCGACGCGGCCGCCGGGTAGCCGAACCGGCCGTCCTCGGAGACCAGGGTGTTCAACCGGGCGGTGACCGCGCCCAGTTCGCGGCGCAGGGCGCTGGTGGCGGCCGGGGAGAGGGCCTTGGCCACCTTGTCCCAGGGGGTGCCCGCCAGGAGCGAGACCATGAGGAACTCGTCGTCGGCGTAGAGGAGTTCGGGGCCCGGCACCTGTCCCTCCGGGAGCTCCGCGAGCCGGCGGTAGACCATCGCCTCCGTCGCCATGATCCCCCGCTCGTACCGCAGCACCGGCACCTCCGGCGGCGGAGCGAGCTTCACGATCGCGGGGCGGCCGTCATCGAGGCGGACGCGGTAGGCCGTGTTGTAGCAGCCGTCGGTCAGCTCGGCCTCCAGCCGACCCCCGATCCCGGCAGAGGACCGCAGCAGGGCATCGAGATCGGCGGGGGAGAGACGGCGTTTGGTCTGGCTCTGCATGGGCCACGCTTCCAATCCAGGTGCGCCTTTTCGGACAGCGGAGGGGCCACCGTCTGGGAGCGCTCCCAAGATGCCGACCGATCACCCCTTCGTCAAGGGTGACCGCGCGGCTCACAGCAACTCCCCGCCCGGCTAAGGCAGTTCGACCGTCACCTGCCCCGCCAACGCCCGCAGGAAGTCCGCCGCGTCGAACATCTCCCCCGCCGACACGACCCCCGCCCCCACCCTGGTCCGCCCGGTCAGCACCCGCTCCGCCGCCTCCACCACCAGCGGCGCCGTGACGGCGTAGATGTCCTGGCCCCGTGCCACCGCCCGCCGCTCCGCCCCGCCCGACCGCACCACCACGTCGACCAGGAACGTCTGCGCCGACCGCCCCGCCTCGTCCCCGTCCGCCGCGACCGGTGCCGGGGTCTCCGGGGCCGACAGGTCCCTCGCCGCCTCCACCGTCATGTACGTCCGCACCTCGGGGATCGGCAGATGACTCGGGACCGTCACCACGTCGGCCATCGTGAACTCCCCGATGACCTGCCGCGCCCCCAGCGGCTCCGGGAACACCCACTCCAGCACCGGCGCCGCGTCGTCCCGGTACTCCAGCCGCCCGCCGCTGAACCGCACGCGGCGCCCGTCCCGCCGCCCCCGCGACACCTCGCCCGCGATCCGGGTGCCCGGCGTCGGATGCCAGCTGTTCAGGCCGTACGCGACATGCGCCTCGTCGGCCGCCGTCCACTCCCCCATCGCGGCCGTGGTGAGCAGGTCGCCGAGTCCGCCGTAGAACGCCATGGCGGGCACCACCGGCACGCCCGCCGCACGGGCGCGGTCCGCGAAGTGGGCGAAGGTGTCGGCGTTGGCCTCGATCTCCGCCGCCACGTCCAGATAGGGAATTTGGGCCCGCAGCGCCGCCTCGATCACCGGCGCGGCGGTCGTCGCGAACGGCCCGGCAGAGTTGATCACGGCCGCCGCGCCGGCCAGCGCACGGTCCAGCGAGGCCGGGTCGTCGACCGACGCCGGACGCGCCTCCACGTCGTACTCGACGGCCATCGCCTTCAGCCGCACGGCGTCGCGGCCGGAGAGCAGCGGCACGAAACCGCGCGCGATCAGTTCCTCCACGACGAAGCGCCCGGTGTGCCCGTACGCACCGAAGACCACGACCGTCCGTCCGGCTACCGCTGCCGCTTCCGCTCCCATGGCGTCCCCAACCCTCGTGTCGATCCGTCGACGACCATCCTGGTCGGCCCGGCGATCACGGTGTGAGTGTCCGGAACGACACACCCCATACAATTACGGACATGACCACGGTAGCCCTCGCCGTCACCGACGGCATGCTGCACTTCGAGCTGTCCCTGGCGTACGAGGTGTTCGGCGCCGTGCCGGACGGGGTGACCGTCCCCTGGTACGAGGTCACCGTCTGCGGCTCGGCGCCGGTCCGGGTCGGCCGGTTCCGGCTCGAACCCGATCACGGCCTCGACCGCCTCCGCGACGCGGACACCGTGATCGTGCCGGGCTGGGCGGACGTCGACGTGGACCCGCCCGCCGAACTGGTCGAGGCGGTGCGCGCGGCGCATGCGGCGGGAGCGCGGGTGGCCTCGCTGTGCACGGGCGCGTTCGTGCTGGCCGCCGCCGGGCTGCTGGACGGCGGGCGCGCGACCACGCACTGGGCCCACACCGAGGAGCTCGCCGCCCGCCATCCCGAGGTGGAGGTCGACCCGGACGTCCTCTACGTCGACAACGGCAGCGTCCTCACCTCCGCCGGGAAGGCCGCGGCGATGGACCTGTGCCTGCATCTCGTACGGCTCGACCACGGATCGTCGGTCGCCAACGCCGCCGCCCGCCGTCTCGTCGTGCCCCCGCACCGGGCCGGAGGCCAGGCGCAGTTCGTCGCCGCGCCCGTGCCCGCCCGCGACGACCACCCGCTCGGCGCGCTGCTGCCCTGGGTGATCGCACGCCTGGACCAGCCGCTGACCGTGACGGACCTGGCCCGCCGGGCCGGGATGAGCTCACGCCACCTCACCCGCCACTTCCGGGCGGCCACCGGCACCACCCCGTTGCAGTGGCTGCTCACCCAACGCATCCGCCGCGCCCAGGAGCTGCTGGAGTCCACCGACGACGGCATCGACACGATCGCGACCGCGACGGGCATGGGCACGGCCACGACGCTGCGCCGCCACTTCCACCGCACGGTCGGCGTCCCCCCGGACACCTACCGCCGCACGTTCCGCACCCGGCCGGGGACAATGAACCCATGAGCATCGTGAAGATCAACGTCCTCACCGTCCCCGAAGAGCAGCGCGAGGTCCTGGAGAAGCGGTTCGCCGCCCGGGCCGGGGCGGTGGAGGGATCGGACGGCTTCGAGTGGTTCGAGCTGCTGCGCCCGGTGGAGGGCACCGACACCTACCTCGTGTACACGCGGTGGCGTGATGAGGAGTCTTTCCAGGCCTGGCTCAAGGGCCCCATGAGGGCGGCTCACCAGGGCGGCGGCGACAACCGCGGCGAGAAGCCGAAGCCGGCCGCGACGGGATCAACTCTGTGGTCGTTCGAGGTCGTCCAGCAGACCGAGCCCAAGAACGCATAGACAACGTCACGTCGCCGGAGGCCTAGGCGGGCTTGCCCGGGGTCCCCTTCCACGGCCAGTAGGAAAAGCCGTTGCCGGTGTACCAGTCCAGGCGGGTCTTGCCGCAGACACCGCTGTGCACATCCAGGAAGTCGTAGTTGACGGCCTTGATGGACTTCTTGGGGAACGTCACGGCGATTTCCGTGGTGACAGTGCCGCGCGAGGGGATCGTGCCCACGGCCAGGGACTGTGAGTTCCACAGGGGCAGCGAGCCGTTGGTCTTGCTGTTCCAGTGCAGCGTCATCGAGTGCCAGGAGCCCTTGCCGACGCGCCAGCGGACGTGCGGCGCGGGGCCCCGGTTCTTCATGAGGTTGCCGATGGCGAAGACGTACGAGGCCTTGGTGAGCGCCGTGTTCTCGGTGTTGTGGAGCCGAAGCTTGGCGTGGAGCGCCACGTCGGGCTTCTGGGCGGTGGGTACAGCCGATCCGGCAGCGTCCGAGACCGATACCGCTCCGTACCGGCAGTCGTACCCCGTGGCGGCGTCCTTGGCCATGGCCGCAGCCACGGCACCGTGGACGGCGAGCGTGCTCAGGATGCCTGCGGTGGCGGCGAGAACGGCGCCGTGGCGAATAGCGGTGTTCAACATTTCCTCCTAGTCGCGTCGATGCCACACCGGCGCCCGGCCTGCCGTCAATGATCTTTGCGGGATCATTGCCTCACGCGGCGACAGCCCCGACAGCCTCGGTCCTCCTGCGCCGCACCGGGTGCATGACAGGCCTGGCCACGCCCCAGTACGCGCCCTTGCAGATGAACTCCTTGTAGCGGGCCGCCCCGCGTCCCGCCCACACGTGGGCCGTCACCGTGTCGTCGGCCTTGACCATCTGGATGAGGCCCTGCGTGCGGCCGAGGCTGATGCACTGGTGGAAGTAACGGATCGGCGCCTTGGGGATCCTGGCGCCGGTGAGGCGGGCGGCGATCGCGTCGGCGGCCTGCCAGGCGGCCGGTGTAGCCGAGGCGCAGGACATGCGCAGCGGCTTGTCGCCGGGGCCCATCGCGTACGCGGCGTCGCCGACGGCGTACACGTCGGGGTGGGACAGCGAGCGCATGGTGTCGTCCACGACGATCTGGCCCGTGCCGGTGAGCTTCAGCGTGGTCGCGGCGGCGAGGGGGTGGACCCCGAAGCCGGCGGTCCAGACGGTGGCGGCGGAGGGGATCGGGGCCGCGGTCCCGGTACGTACCGCTCCGTCCTCCACCGCCGTCACCGTGGTGTGTTCGTGGACGGTGATGCCGAGGTCCGCGGCGACCTTGCGGACGTGGGCGCGGCCCTTGGGCGACAGCCAGTCGCCGAAGCCGCGGCGGGCGACGAGGGCGACGTCCAGGTCGGGGCGGCTCTCGGCCAACTCCGTGGCGAGTTCGAGGCCGGTGAGGCCCGCGCCGACGACGACCACGGGGGAACCGGCGGGCAGTTCGGTGAGGCGGTCGCGGAGGCGGACGGCGCCGGGGCGGTCGGCGATCTGGTGGGCGTGCTCGGTGACACCGGCGACGCCCTGGTCGGCCCAGCGGCTGCCGAGGGCGTAGACGAGGGTGTCGTAGTCGAGGCGCTGGGCCGGCGAACCGTCGTCGAGCGTGACCGTCTTGGCGTCCACGTCGATCGAGGTGACGCGGGCGATGCGGAGTTCCACGCCCGTGCCCTTGAACAGGTCCGCGAGCGGGCGGGGTGTGAGGTCCTGGCCGGTGGCCAGTTGGTGCATGCGGATGCGTTCGACGAAGTCGGGCTCGGCGTTGACGAGGGTGATCCGGACGTCGTCGCGGCGCAGCCGGCGGGCCACGCGCCCGGCGGTGATCGCTCCGGCGTAGCCGGCTCCGAGGACGACGATGTGGTGCTTCATGGTTCGGGCTCCTGTCCGGTTCGGGTTCGTGCTCGCACCTTGAACCGGACAGGGACTCGATCCCTGACAGAAGGAGGATGTGACCTGTGTCACACCCCCTCGGGGGTCCTCTCAGAACGCGAGGAACAGCGGCTTCCCGTGATCCACCGCAGCCCACTGCTCCGTCGCCCGCGCCAGCTTGTCGGGGTTGACCTGGTTGCGGACCGCGACGATGCCCTCGGCGGTGATCTCCAGACACATGACGCCCACGACCCGGCCGTCCACGACCGCGACCGCCGCGGGCTCGCCGTTCGCCGTCCAGGCATACATCTCGGCCCGGCCGCCCGCGTAGTCCCGCTTGACCTGGGCGGGCCTGAACAGGCCCCACAGGAACTTCGCGACGGCCACGGCACCGCGGAACGGCGTGGCGCGGGCCGGGATCTTCCCGCCGCCGTCACCGACGCTGATCGCGTCGTCGGTGAGCAGCCGGATCAGGGAGGCCGTCTCACCGCTGGTCGCGGCCGTGAGGAACTCCTCGACGAGTTGCCGGGCGGCGGTCTCGTCGACGTCCCCGCGGGCCTTGCGGGCCCTGCCGTCGGCGACGTGCTTCTTGGCACGGTGGTAGAGCTGCTGGCTGGCGGCCTCGGTGAGGTCGAGGATCTCGGCGATCTCGCGGTGCGGGTAGTCGAAGGCCTCGCGCAGCACGTACACCGCGCGCTCGTTGGGGGTCAGCCGCTCCATGAGGGTGAGTACGGCGTACGACACCGATTCGCGCTGTTCGGCGGTGTCGGCGGGGCCGAGCATGGGGTCGCCGCCGAGGAGGGGCTCGGGGAGCCACTGGCCGACGTAGGTCTCGCGGCGGGCGCGGGCCGAGGTCAGTTCGTTGAGGCACAGGTTGGTGAGGACCTTGGTCAGCCAGGCCTCGGGCACCTCGATGCGTTCGGTGTCCGCCGCCTGCCAGCGCAGGAACGTCTCCTGCACTAGGTCCTCGGCCTCACCGACGGAACCGAGCAGACGGTAGGCCAGTGCCTGCAGGCGATACCTGGAGGCCTCGAAACGGTCGACGTCCGTCGCGGTCGGTGACATGTCCCCGACCCTAGGCGGCGGTCGTGGATCAGGCCAGACGACTCAGTCCGCGATGAACGCCGCGGTGTCCAGGGCGGGGTAGGGCGCGGGGAGGGGCAGGGTCTGACCGAGGCTGACCTTGGTGTCGGTGTCGTAGTACGCCTCGGTGGGGTCGTCACCGGGGAGGACCGGGTGGGTGTAGCAGTGGGCCGTCTTGGAATGGCGGTCGATGAGGATGTAGGTGGGGACTCCGGCGGCGGCGTAAGTCCGGAATTTGGGTCCGGTGTCCGTCTCATGGTTGGTCGACGTGACCTCCCCCACCAGATCGATCATGTCGATGGGGTACCAGCCCTTGTAAGCGCTGCGGTACGACTCGTCCAGTTCGGTCGGCTCCCGACGAAGGACATAGAAGTCCGGAATCAGAAGTGTCATCGTGCGGCCGTCCTTGTGGGAGGCGCGGTAGCCGTTGCCCATACCCACGAGCCGGAACCCCGCCATGCGGAACTGGAAGCTCAGTTCCAAGGCGCCGGCGTTGTGCTGGTGATTCGGCTGTGGAGGCACGGAGATGGTCCCCTCGACGTACTCGGGTCGAATCGGCGCCTGAGACGCCTCCTCGAACGCGATCAACAGATCGATGGGGTCCTGCTTCGGCTCCATGACCAGCTCCCCGATGGGTTCCGCACTCATCTCCGGTTCTCCTCATCACGCTGATGCCAGGCTAAGCCCGTCGTGGGTGCCCCGGCAGAACGATGGGGCACCGCTCACGCCCCCTGCCCCGCGATGCCCCACGCTTCACTCGAACGAGTGTGCTGAACCGTTACACCCTTCCCGGCCCCCTGCGCCGGCCCTCCGACCTCCCTATTCGAGGCCGATCGCCGCACACCTCGCCGCATAAGCCGCCGTACAGATGTCCTTGACCGTGTAGACGCCGTCCTTGATCACCGTCTCCTCGATGTTGTCCTGGGTCAGGGCCACCACCGGCACCAGCATCGACGGGATGTCGTCCTCGGTCGGGCTGTCCACGCTGTCCTGGGTGAGGGCGTCGAACATGATGTCCTGGCCCTGGATCTTGGCGACGGCCATGTCCGCGGCGCTGTTCGCCTCCTCCAGGAACGACTTGTAGACGGTCATGTACTGCTCCCCGGAGACGATCCGCTGGACCGCCGACAGGTCGGCGTCCTGGCCGGTCACCGGGGGGATCTTCGTCGCGCCCGCCTTCTTCAGGGCGTCGATCGCCGCGCCCGCCATGCCGTCGTTGGCGGAGTAGACCGCGGCGATGTCGTCGATGCCGACGGCCGCGATGGCCTTCTTCATGTCCGCCTCGGCGATCTTCGGCAGCCACTCCTCGACGTCGTACGACTTGGCGATGGCGACCTTGTTCTGGAGCACGCCGAGAGCGCCCTGCTTGAAGCGGGCGGTGTTGGGGTCGGCCGGTGAACCGTTCAGCATGACGATCTTGCTGTGCTCGGCCTTGTCGCCGAGCGCCTCCATGATGGCGCGGCCCTGCACCTCGCCGACGAGTTCGTTGTCGTGGGATATGTACGCGTCGATCGGGCCCTGGGCGAGACGGTCGTAGGCGATGACGGGGATGCCCGCGTCCTTGGCCTTCCTGACGTCCGGCTCGATGGCCTTGGAGTCCACCGCGTCGACGAGGATGGCGTCGACCCGCGCGGAGATCATCTGCTCGAACTGCTCGCTCTGTCGCTTCGCGCTCGCCTCGGCGTTGGCGGAGCGGACCTTGCCCTTGCCGTGCGTGAGTTCGGCGACGCGGGCCGTGATGAGGGGGCGGTCGAACTTCTCGAAACGCGTCGTCTCCTTGTCCGGCAGGAGCAGCCCCACCGTGAGGTCGTCGCCCTTCGCGGGACTCCGGGTGCTGCCGCCGCCCTCCGCGGCGTCGACGACACCGCAGGAGGTGAGCAGAAGGGCGGAGCCGACGGCGAGGGCGAGACGAATGGCGGTGCTGTGGGGGGTACGAGCGTTCACGTTCCAGGGCCTTCCGGGCGATTGCGCGGCAGGGCGGCCGGGTCACGTCACGGCGACATCAGCCCTGCGGGATCCGAGCCTCTCGCGCGCGGGCCGCTCCCAGGAGGTGGGTGCGGAATCTCCCCCACCCGTCACGCCATGTTTCACAATTCCCACCACAGGACCGTGCGGGCCCCGTCGAGAGGCCCGCACGGTCTGCTGACTGCTGTTTTGCTTACGGCGCGTTGACCAGGTCCACCGGCGGGACCTGGACCGTGCGCCTGCCGGGCTCGCCGCCCAGGATCACCTTGCGCAGGGCGACGTTGTTCTTCAGGTTCGTCTCCTGGAGTCGCTTCTCCGGGTTGGCGATGACCTCGATGTAGTACGTGCCGTTCGGCAGGTCCGACACGTCGAAGGACTGGCCGGGGCGGTACTGGGTGTAGGTGTCGCCGGAGCCGACGTCGAGGACCTCACGGACCGAGATGGAGTTCTGCTGGCCGCAGGCCGTCGACAGATCGGTGTTGTACGGCTTGAAGTTGGCGTTCTTCACCGTGTAGTCGATCGCGTCGGTGTTGGCGAGGCAGAACGCCTCCTTGCCGCTCTTGACGATCTCGTGCTGGTCGGCGGCGAGCAGCCGGTAGCTGGCGAAGTCGGTGAAGTGCCAGTGCTCGTGGCCGACGCGCGGGTCCCACTCCATGGTGCCGGTGGGCGCGTAGCCGACCTGCTTGCCCTTGGCGTCGTAGAAGTACTGGTAGGCGTCCATCAGGTCGGCGCCCGGCTTGCGGAAGCCGTCGACGACGAGCGGCGCCGGTCCCGCGTTCCAGACGTTGGCGCTGAAGGCCAGGTAGTCCTTGCCCGGCGCGTCGCCGTCCTCGCCGTCGGTGATGGCGATGTCCCAGGCGGGCAGCGACCGCAGGTCCGGCTTCGGCACGTCCGCGGGGGCGCCCGCCCGGCCGGTGGGCCGCTGGCTCGCCGGCTTCAGCGCGGGCGCGATACGGGAGCCGTCGGTGTGCCCGGTGCCGTCGCCCAGGTGGCGGGCCAGACCGCGGTCCTCCAGCGCGTGCGAGAGGGCGCCCGGGGTGGGCTCGTCGGCACCGCGCGGGCCGTAGTGGTGGGCCATGGAGTGACCCGCCATGCCGCTCATGCCGCTCATGTCGTGGCCGCCGTGCATGGCCGACATGCCGCGGCCCTCGCCCCCGCCGCCGTTGCTGATCTGGCGGACGGTCACCTTGATGGTCCGCTGGTCGTTCGGGATGCCGAACAGCTCGCGGTACTTCTTGGCGACGCCCACCTTCGCGGTGTACTCACCGGCCGGCAGGTCGACCGGCTTGTCGTAGTCGACGGTCGAGGAGTTGGCCGCCCAGCCCTTCTCGACCCCCCACACCGAGCCGAGGGTGAACGGGTTGGTGGGGCAGCTCTCCGGGTAGTGCGAGGTCGCCGGGGCGTCCGGGCGGAGCCGGCCGGAGGCGTTGTTCGGGCAGAACGTGCCCTTGGGCTTGGCCACCTCCTGGCCCTGCGCGTTCTTGATGGACACCTCCAGGAAGCCGGGCAGCCCGGAGAAGTCCTTCACCAGCCCCGCGGGCAGGGCCTTGCTCCCGATCTTCTTGCCCTTCGCGTCGCGCAGGATCTGCTGCGCGACGACCGGGTCCTTGTACGACTTGCGCTTCACCTGGAACTCCAGCGGCGCGTTGTCGACGGTGACGTACGTCCCGAGGTCGAGGTAGACCCCGGGTTCCCCCTCCCACCGGTCGAGCGTCACCGCGTTCGACGCGGCGATCAGCTTCAGCTTCGGCTTGCCGGGTGTGGCGGCCTGTGCCGCGCCGGCGCCGGGAGCGGCCCCGGCGCCGGTGACGACGACGGTGAGTGCCGCCGAGGCGGCGAGTGCCACGCGTCGGGCGCGGCTTCGATGGTGCTGACTGGTCATCGGTTCCTCGTCTGCGAGTGCCATGGTCAGTGGCATCGGACTGGACAGCTCATCGGACGGCCACTGGTACGGGCGCACCCCAACGCGCCTGGGCCGGTTCTGTGAGCAACCTGTGAGACTGGTAAATGGTGTGTCGAGGTTGCCTGTTGAACCGAAAGTCGGGCCGGAGTTCCTCCGAAGGAGGGATGGTTACGTTTTGCTCAACCTCTGGTTGCGACGCGGTGATCAGGCGACGATGGGCGCATGACGCCGGCCGAGCGCGCCCTGGAGCGCCTGCGAGTCTGGCCCGACCTCCGTACGGGGCGGGCCAGTTGCGGTACCGGAAGCGCGCTGCGCGCCGGTCGCAGCGAGATCGTGCACTTCCACTCCGCCCACCAGGTGGACCTGCATCTCACCGACCGGGCGCTCGACCGCTTCGGCCTCGACCTCGCGGAGTCGACGGCGATCCGGCTGGTCCCCGGTTCGCGCTGGGTCACCGTCCACCTGGACTGCGACACCGACGTCGACCTTCTGATGAGCCTGGTCAGCATGGCCCTCAAGGCCCATCAGGCGCCGCAGGCCGAGACCACGGACGTGTGCAACTTCCACCGGGTGACGGTCATCCCGTCGGCGCCCGCCAGGCCCGGTGGTGGTCGAGGATCGTCTCCTCGAAGGGGCGGTAGGTGACGCCGAGTTCGGTGCGGCTGCGGCTGTTGTCTACCCGGAAGCGGATGCCGAGGTGCTTGCGGATGTAGTCCTGGGTGAGCCCGAAGGCGGGGCCCAGCAGCCGAACCGGCCAGTGCGGCAGGCGGGTTCGGGGCAGGCGCAGGTCGCGGGGGTGGGCGGTGCGCAGTATGCGTGCCATGTCGTGGAAGGAACTCATGGTCTCCGCCGCGAGGATGTACCGGCCGTGCGCGGCCTCGTTCTCCGCCGCCGCGATGTGCGCGTCGGCGACGTCCCGTACGTCGACCGTGGTGAAGCTGAAGTCCGGGGCGCCGTAGAAGAAGTAGCCCTTGAACAGCTCCTCCAGGAGGAAGAGGCTGCCCGACTCGGAGGCGGGGGTGAGGGAAGGGCCCAGGATCAGCCCGGGGTTGAGGGCCACCATCCGCCAGCGGTCCTGCGCCTTCGCCGCCTCCCAGGCCGCTTGCTCGGCGACCGTCTTGGCGTAGTGGTACGGGTTGTTCGCCACCGTGCTGGTGGTGTTGACGTACTCCTCGGTGAGGACCTGGTCCGTCATCTTCTCCAGTACGTCGATGTAGTCACCGAAGATGGCGCCGACGGTGGACGTGAACACCAGGCGGCGGACGGCCGGGGTGCGTTCGACCGACCCGAGGACGTTGCGGGTGCCGAGCAGCGCGGGTTCGACGACGTCCCGCCGGCCGTCCTTGATCTTCTCCGGCATGAGGAACGGCGAGGCGACGTGGAAGACGGTCGCGCAGCCCCGAGCCGCCTCGTCGAAGGAGCCCTCGACGAGCAGGTCCGCCGCGAACAGGTCGAGCCTGCCCGGGAACCGGTCCTGCAAGGCGATGAGCGGCCTGGTCTTCGGCGAGGCGGCGGTCGAACGGACCGTCGCGTGGACCCGGTAGCCGCGTTCCAGCAGCCGTTTCACCAGATGGCTGCCGACGAAACCGCTGCCCCCGGTCACCAGGACCGGCGCCGTTCTGTCCACGTCGCCCACCCGCGCTCCTCCGGCCGGTCAGAGTCGTCGGCGTCCAGTATGGCGAGCGGGTGCGCGGTGCGGGTGCGGGTGCACAGGGTTGCCCGGAATCCCGAGCTCCCCATTTCGGCCGTTTCGGTGATAATTGCGATATGAGTACGGCAGCGTTCGTAGTCGCGGCCGCGGGGAGCGATGTGCTCAACGTGATCGCCGCATTCGTCGGTGGCGCGGTCATCGCCGGGGCACTGATCTGGGCCGTACAGTTCGGGATGCGGGTCCGGGACCGGGAACTTCCCCGGCCGCACCCCGAGGAACAGCCCAGTCTTCCCAGCACCGGCGCGATCCGCGAGATCAGAGAGATGCGGGAACCGGACGAGCTCCCGCTCGCTGAGCAGGAACGGCTCATGCCGTACCAGCTCCATCACTCGGGCAGCAAACGCGGAAAGGAACAGGTCCGCAGACGCTGGCGCCCGGGCTCCAGCGGCGGCTTCGGCAGCGGCGGCCTCGGCCACGTCTGAAGATCGGCATCCGGCAGGACACCACCAGGGGCTGCGCCCGCCGCACCGGCGGGGCAGCCCCTCTGCACGCGGCCCGGCTCAGGTCGTGCCGCGCCGGGCGCCGGAGGTGTCGGGCGCCGTCGCGAGGGCCCAGATCACGAAGAAGTCGACGCCGATCATGAGACCGGACCAGACGGGCGAGTACGGCAGGAACAGGAAGTGCAGCACCATCGCCGCCGACGCCAGGAAGATGCCGGTCATCCGGGCCCACCAAGCGCCCTTGAGGACGCCGTAGCCGGCGCCCACCAGGACCACGCCCAGGACCAGCATGATCCAGCCCCAGCCGGTAAGGCTGATCTTGTAGACGTAGTCGCCGATCCGGTCGTAGATGTCGTCCGCGGCCAGCGCCGAGATGCCCTGGAGGATCGCCAGCACACCGTTGACCAGCATCAGCACACCGGCGAAGACGACCCCGCCGGTGGCCCAGCCGCTGCCGGAGCGGTCGGGCGGCGGGCCGGGTTCGGTCTGCTGGTGGCCCTGGTCCCACACGGGCGGCGTGCCGGGCGTGCTGGGCGGTGTCGTGTGCGGCTGCTGGGTCATGTCCGTACCCCGTCTCTCGCGCGGGTCCGCGCGTCGGTGTCGGTGATGCTTCGACCATCCGCGCGGTGCGGGGGCGGCGCCCGGGGGGCTGCGCCGTTCGGGTGACGGCCCGGGTGCGGGGGCGGGCGCGAGGACCTTCACTGGAGGACATGACCGGTAACCGGACGCACCGCGCCCCGATCACGCTCGTCACGCTCGCCGCACTGACGGCCCTGACCGCCCTCACCGGCTGCTCGGGCGACGACACCCCCTCCTCGGTGGCGAGCAAGGCGGCGTCCGTCGCCTCCCGGGCCACGGAGGTGTTCGCGTCGGCCACGGCGGAGGCGGGGAAGAAGTTCGACGACGTCAAGAACGGCGTCGACGTCAAGGGCGACGTGACCCTGGGCACCCCGCGGACCGGCTCCGACGGCCGCACCACGGTCGAGGTCACCGTCAAGAACACCGCCGGCTCGCAGAAGTCCTTCCTGGTGCAGGTGAACTTCAAGGACGGCGCCGGCGACCTGGCCGACGCGGTCGCGGTCACCGTCTCCGGCGTACCGGCGGGCGGCACCGGGAAGGCCACCGCCCGCAGCAACCGCGACCTGTCGGGCACCGTGAGGACCGAGGTCGCGAGGGCGGTTCGCTACTGATCACGCTCCGGCGGCCGGGATGTGCTCAGGCCATCCAGAAGAACACCGCCGTCATCCGCTTCTCCTCCAGCGTCGTACCGCAGTAGCCGGTCGCGCTGTGCACGAGGTTGGCGTTGTAGAGCAGCAGCCGGTTGAAGCGGTGCGGGACGCGTACGTCCTCCTCGAAGGCGTCGGGGGCCACGAACCGGGTGCCGAGCGCCTCGACGAGGTTGTTGTGCGGGGCCTGCACGACATTGCCGCCGAGCCGGCCGCCGGGCAGGGACTGGCGGTAGAAGCTGGTCCCGCAGTCCTTGGGGACGTCCGGGTTGAGGTAGAGCACCGCCGCGTACCGGCACAGGGAGCGTGAGTCGGTGTGCGGGCGGGGTGTGCTCTCGCCCTCGCCGACGACCTGGACGCAGTTGTGGTTGAGGGTGCCGCCGCCGGGTGCCGACTGCACCCACAGCTCCTTGGCGCCGGTGGCCTGCCGCACCAACCGCTCGACCCGGGCCAGCTCCCCCGGCTCCAGACCGGGCATGGCGCGCAGCCCCGGCCAGGTCTCCGGCCGGTGCGGGTATCCCTCCACCCAGTCGTCCTTGGCCAGACACCGTTCCCGTACGGCGTGCGCGTCGGGCAGGAGATCGTCCAGGACCCAGTAGTCGCGGCCCTTGGTGGGCTTGCGGTACGGCAGAACGGGCAGCGTTCCGGAGGGGTGTGGGGGCATGCGCCGAATCTAGGGCCGGGCCGGTTCTGGACTCGCCCGCGAACCGGTCTGGACTCCCCCGCGAACCGGTCAATGAACGGTCAACATGCGTACGTAATACGGGAGCTGACACACCGAATCGTCCGCATTACGGACCCCAAGACTCGGCAATCCGCCGGTAACGGCCGCTGCCTAAGGCCGTCCCCTCCGCCCCGTCCCGCCGACCGCCACATAGATCTGCTCGCTCACCGCGGTCACCCCGTTGAAGGTCGCCGTCGCCTGCAACCGACCCGGGCCGGACGGCAGCGGGGTGGACGGGACGCAGGTCCATCCGCCGTCCCGGGCCGCCGTCGCCGTGCACACCTCGGTGCCCAGCTCCGGGCCCTGCCCGGTCACGCCCTCGTCCTTCGTGTCCTCGTACCGGACGGTGATCTGCGCCCCCGGGTAGGCCGTACCGCCCGTCACCGGCCGCGCGGCGAGCGCGATCCCGGAGGCCGGCCGGGTGAGGGCCGGTTCGGGCAGACCGACGGTGACCGCGCAGGTCCCGCGGTCCTTGAAGGTGCCGCGCGAGTCCGTGAGACGTACCACGCAGCCGGCGAGCCGGGTGCCGGGCACCGCGTCGGCGGGCACGGCCAGCACGAACGGGAAGGACCGGCCCTGCCAGGGACGTCCGCCCGCCGGCCCGGCCCAGGTGTACGACGCGCTGTCGCCGTCGGCGTCGACCCGGCCCCGGTAGTCCTGGGCCCGCAGGGGCGTCTTCGTCACCTCGGCGCCCTCCGGCGCGGTCAGGGTCAGCCGGGACCCGGCGCCGAGCGCGTCCCCTTCGTACCCGGCGATCTCGACGATGCCCTCCCGGCCGGGCAGGACCGTGACGTCCCCCCACAGTTCACGCGTGCTCCCGACGCCCTGAGCGGGCGTCATCGCGCCGAGCGCCGCGAGGGCGGCGGCGATTCCGAGGGTGACGGTGTTCCTGCACCTGCTCATCGTGCGGGCTCCCTGTGCGGACGAGGTCGGTCGGCCCCACCCCCGCTTGCGATTCTCGCGGGCCGCCGTCCGGGACACGTGCGCTGTGCGGCCGTATGGCGGAAGCCGTCGCCTGATGGGGGGTGACCACGCCCGGACGGCGGTGTGCGCGTCCAAGGAGCAAACCCCGCGTGGCTCCTGTCACAGCATGAACACCCGTGGCCCTTCGTCCGTACAACAGGGTCGTACGACCCCCCGACCGGACAGGAGCCACGGTGCGCTTTTCGCGGAACGCGACGGGAACGCTCTTCGTGGGCGGTGCGCTCAGCCTGACGATCGTCGCGCTCGCCTACCCCACGATGCTCGGAGTCAGCAAGACGGCCACGGCCCAGGACCGCGTCATCGCACAGACGCAGTGGGGGCCGTTGACCGAGCAGGACCGCGACTTCGTGGTCAAGGTGCGGGCGGCGGGACTGTGGGAGTACCCGCTGGGGAAGGTCGCCCTGGAGAAGGGCACGACCCCCGAGGTCAAGGAGGCGGGCCGGCATCTCATCGACGGTCACGCCGCCCTGGACGCGGCCTGCCGCAAGATCGCCCCGATGCTCAACGTCACGCTGCCGAACGTGGCGAGCCCACAGCAGCAGGGCTTCGTGAACACCATCGAGAGCAGCAACGGCAGGGAGTTCGACTCGAACTTCGCCAACATCCTGCGCATCACCCACGGTTCGATCTTCAACACGATCGCCAAGATCCGCTCCACCACCAAGAACTCGCTGGTGCGCTCGCTGGCCGACATGGCCAACAACACGGTCCTCGACCACATGACGGTCATGGAGAAGACCGGCTTCGTCAACATCGACCAGGCCCTCTTCCAGCAGACCACCCCGCCGAAGCTGCCCGACACCGACCTGACCCCGCCGGCCCCGCAGCCCGGCGCCCCCATGGTCGTCCTGAGCCCGCCGCCGAGCCCGACGTCCACCCCGATCGGGATCCCGGGCGAGCAGGGGGCCCCGGGCGCGACCCCGAGCCCGACCATCGGCTGACCCCTCGCTACGCCAGCCACACCGTGGTGTCCGGTCCCAGCAGCCCGTTCTCCAACGGGCCGCTGGCGACCAGCACTTCACCCTCCGGCAGCGCGACGGCCGTCCCCGACAGGTTCGTGACGCACCGCCAGCCGCCGTGCCGGGTGAAGTCCAGCACCCCGGGCGGGCCGACCCCGGCCCAGGTCAGCTCCTCCCCCTCCAGCAGCTTGCGGCGCAGCTTCAGGGCCGTGCGGTACAGCTCCAGGGTCGAGCCCTCGACGCCGTCCTGCGCCTCGACGGCGTACGCCGCGAAGCTCTCCGGCTGCGGCAGCCAGGCGCCGCCCGCCCCGAAGCCGTACGACGGGCCGGTGCGCGTCCACGGCAGCGGCACCCGGCAGCCGTCACGGCCCTTGCGGACCCGTCCCGTCTGCTCCCAGACGGGGTCCTGGAGCACCTCGACGGGCAGATCCGCGACCTCGGGCAGTCCGAGCTCCTCGCCCTGGTAGACGTACGACGAACCCGGCAGCGCCAGCATGAGGAGGGTCGCGGCACGGGCCCGGCGCAGGCCGTGTTCCCGGTCGATCTCGGGGGCGCGGCCGGCGGACAGCAGCCAGGCGTTCTCGTCGGTGCCCGGCGGGAGCATCAGGCGTGAGGTGTGGCGTACGACGTCGTGGTTGGAGAGCACCCAGGTGGCGGAGGCGCCGGCAGCGCGGGCACCCGCGAGGGAGTCGGTGATGACCCGGCGCAGCGCTTCGGCGTCCCACGGTGCTTGCAGGTAGGCGAAGTTGAAGGCCTGGCCGAGTTCCTCGGGGCGGGCGTACAGGGCCCGCCGCTCGGCGCTCGGGACCCAGGCCTCGGCGACGGCCATGCGGGGCGGGCGGTAGGAGTCGAGGACCGTGCGCCAGTCGCGGTAGATCTCGTGGACCTCGTCGCGGTCGAAGAACGGGTGGGTGCCGGGGGCGAACTCGGTGAGGGCGTCCTCGCCGCTGAGGGCGGGTGCGCCCAGGTCGCGCAGGGGGTCGGCGAGGTCCTTGGCGAGGGCGTGGGCGACGTCGACGCGGAAGCCGTCGACGCCCCGGTCGGACCAGAAGCGCAGGGTGGTGCGGAAGTCGGCGCGGACCTCCTCGTTGTCCCAGTCGAAGTCGGGTTGCTCGGGGGTGAACAGGTGCAGGTACCACTGTCCGTCCGGGACGCGTCTCCACGCGCTGCCGCCGAAGACCGACTGCCAGTCGGTGGGCGGGAGTTCGCCGTGCGCGCCGCGGCCGTCGCGGAAGACGTACCGGGCGCGGGCGGCCGAGCCGGGTCCCGCGGCGAGGGCTTCCCGGAACCAGGCGTGCCGGTGGGAGCTGTGGTTGGGGACGAGGTCGACGATGACCTTGAGGCCGAGGCGGTGGGCCTCGGCGGCCAGGGCGTCGAAGTCGTCCAGGGTGCCCAGGCGGGGGTCGACGTCGCGGTAGTCGGCGACGTCGTAGCCGCCGTCGGCGAGCTCGGAGGGGTAGAAGGGGCTCAGCCACAGGGCGTCGACGCCGAGGGCGGCCAGGTGGGTGAGGCGGGCGGTGATGCCCTTCAGGTCCCCGAGGCCGTCACCGTCGGCGTCGGCGAAGCTGCGGGGATAGATCTGGTAGATGACGGCCTGTCGCCACCAGTTCGGGTCCTTGGACGAGAGGTCGGGGGTCACGCGGCGCTCCTGGCTGATCCGTGCGGACGGAAAAGACATACAAAGGGGAATCTGTCCCCAGCTGTGCACGGGCGAACCCCGTGCATTTCGTGGAGCAGGGCGTTCCCTGTGTGGCGGAATTGTGATGACGGCGGAACAGACCTTGTATTCCCGCAGGTTGACAGGGTTCCGGCGGGAGATCCACGATGTCCGCACGCTGTTGTGCGTGTGACTCGTGTGACCAATGAGTCCAACTGTTTCCGAGCGCCCTTTTGCGCTCCGCAGCGCTCCACAGCGCCTTTCGGTTCACTCCACCCTGATGGGATACGCATGTCCATAGCGAGATCTGTCACTGTGCGCCGCCTGCTGGGGACGGGCGCCGCGACGCTCGCCATCTGCGCCTTCACCGCTTCCGTCGCCTCGGCCACCGACTGCCCCGGCGGAAAGGGCTGGGACGACGGCGGCAGCTACAAGCCCGGCACGGGCGCCGGCACCGAGACCGGTACCGAGCTGTGCGAGTTCTCCCTCGACGGCAAGAACTTCTTCCCCTCCGTCAAGGTCGACGACCAGAACCTGAAGCCGACCGACGACGGCAAGGTCCACGTCACGGTCCGCACCGCCGGCAACGCGTCCACCTGCACGGCCTCGCTCGCCTCCTACCGGGCGCACGGTCCGACCTTCGCCACCTCCGGTGAGCAGGTCTTCCACGACTTCGACACCGTGACCGTCAAGGCCGGCGGGACCGACACCCTCGACATCGCCATCCCGGACCAGGGCTGCTACGCGCAGATCGACCTGTACCGGGGCAACACCAAGTTCGACGGCAAGCTCGACGCCAACGACGGCTTCCAGCACGGCGACCTGCCCAAGGGCCCGGACCACCCGGTCATCAAGGACAAGCTGATCGCGGCCTGGAACGGCGGCACGAAGGACTGCACGGCCCAGCCGTCGCCGACCCCGACGCCCACCCCGTCGGCCTCGGAGTCCACCCCGGCCGAGGAGACCACCCCGCCGGCGTCCGAGTCCGAGACCCCGACCCCGTCCGCCTCGGAGTCCACCCCGGCCGAGGAGCCGACCCCGTCGGCCTCGGAGTCCACGACCGCCCCGGCGGCCACCCCGAACGGCGGCGGCGACGACCTCGCCGAGACCGGCGCCAGCAGCAACACCCCGATCATCGCGGGCGGCGCGGCCGTGCTGCTGGCCGGCGGCGCGGGCATCGTCCTGGCGACGCGTCGGCGCAAGGCCACGCGCGCGTAAGGCGTTCGACAGCGGTTTCCACACTCATCTGGACGCCGGGCAAGGGGACCTGCCCGGCGTCCAGTGCGTTCAGCCCTCGACGGCCCCCAGCCACAGCTTCACGTACCGCTCGACGTCGACGTCCAACGCCACGTCCACCCTGCGCAGTTCGCGCTCGCCCTCGTGGATCTCGGCCTCGCCGGGCCGCGGGCGGCGGTCGACGATGGTCTGGCCGCGGGTCGGGCCCGGGGTGAGGGAGACCTCGACGGGCAGGAGGCCGGTGGTGAGGCCGCCGGGGTCGGCGACCGCGCACACCGCGCCCGCGTCCCCGAGGCCGCCGGTGGGCGTGGGGTCGCCGGAGGTGGCCGGGTCGCGGTGGGCGAGCAGCTCGCCGGCCAGCCGCAGCCGGGGGTCGGAACTGCCGCGCAGCCGCTGCACGTCGGCGGCGGGCACGATGACCCGCCGGAACACGTCGAGCCCGTACATGGTGATCGGCACGCCCGCGGTGAGCAGGATCGCGGCGGCCTCCGGGTCGTGCCACACGTTGAACTCGGCGACCGGTGTGGCGTTGCCGACCTCCACCGCGCCGCCCATGAACACGATCCGCTCGATGTTGCGGGTCACCTCGGGGTGGGTCCGCAGCAGCAGCGCGATGTTGGTCAGCGGGGCGGTGGGGATCAAGGTCACCGGGCGCGGCGAGGCGAGGATCTCGCGCCGCAGCAGGGCCACCGCGTCGAGGTCCACCGGGCGCCGGGTCGGCGCGGGCAGGCCGAGGTCGCCCATGCCGTCCTGCCCGTGCACGTGCGAGGCCGTGCGCACCGGCTCGATCAACGGCCGCTCGGCACCCCGCGCGACGGGGATGTCCCCGGCACCGGCCGTCTCCAGCACGGTCAGCGTGTTGCGTACGACCCCGTCGACGTCGGTGTTCCCGGCCACGCAGGTGATCGCGCGGACGTCGAGACCGGGGTGCCGTACGGCGAACAGCAGGGCGAGCGCGTCGTCGACGCCGGTGTCGCAGTCGATGATCACGGGGATGGGCTGGGCGGTCACGGGGACTCCTTCCGTCGTGCCACCGACCTTACGCAGCAGCCCATAGTTCGGCGTCACGATCCTCGACGACCGACCGGACGCGGTGCAGCAGTTCGTCCACCGGCACCGCCCCCGGCTTGCGCCCGTCCCGCAGCCGTACGGCGGCCAGCTCACCGTCTGCCTCCCGCGCCCCGACCACCGCGACGTACGGCACGAGCCGAGCCTCGCGCACCCGGGCGCCGAGGGTGCCGTGCTCCGGCCCGGCGACCTCGGCCCGCAGCCCGAGGTCGAGAGCCCGCCGTACGACCTTCTCCGCCTGCCCGTACTGCTCCTCCGCCACCGGCAGCACGACCAGCTGCACCGGCGCGAGCCAGGCCGGGAACGCCCCGCCGTGCTCCTCGATGAGATGCGCGACGGCCCGCTCGACGCTGCCGATGATGCTGCGGTGCACCATGACCGGACGGTGTTTCGCCCCGTCGGGGCCGATGTAGTGCAGGTCGAAGCGTTCGGGCTGGTGGAAGTCGATCTGGACGGTGGAGAGGGTGGACTCGCGGCCCGCGCGGTCGACGATCTGCACGTCGATCTTCGGCCCGTAGAAGGCGGCCTCGCCCTCGACGGCCTCGTACTCGATGCCCTCCAGGACCTCTTCGAGCAGTGCGGTGGCCCGGCGCCACAGCTCCGGGTCGGCCACGTACTTGTTGCCCTCGCCCGGCAGCGACAGCCGGTATCCGGCGGCGCGGATGCCGAGGTCGGCGTAGGCGCGGCGGATGAGCGCGAGGGCGGCGCGGGCCTCCTCGACGGCCTGGTCCAGGGTGCAGAAGATATGGGCGTCGTTGAGCTGGATGGATCGGACGCGGGTCAGCCCGCCGAGCACACCGGAGAGCTCGGAGCGGTACATGCCGCCCAACTCGGCTATGCGGAGCGGGAGTTCGCGGTACGAATGGGACCGCGACCGGTAGATGAGGGCGTGGTGCGGACAGAGGCTGGGGCGCAGCAGGACCTCCTCGCCGCCCAGTTTCATGGGCGGGAACATGTCCTCGCTGTAGTGGTCCCAGTGCCCCGAGATCTCGTACAGCTCCCGTTTCCCGAGCACCGGCGAGTACACGTGCCGGTACCCGGCGCCGCGCTCCGCCTCCCTGACGTACTCCTCCAGGGTGTGCCGTACGACGGCCCCGTCAGGCAGCCAGTACGGCAGCCCGGCGCCCATGAGGGGGTCGGTGTCGAAGAGGTCGAGCTCGCGGCCGAGTCGGCGGTGGTCGTTCATGACGGTTTCCTCTCGAGGAGAGGGCGAGCGCACCACCGGGCAGCGGAAGACCCCGGGGCACTCGCCCCGGGGTTCGCGTCAGCTCAGGTGTCAGCGCGCCGGGACGTGGTCCGGCGTCGTCGTGGGAGACGGGTTGGCGCGCTTCATGGGGGGACCGTAACAGGGGGCTGGGGCCGGGGGCGACGGCTTTTTCGACGGTGGCGGTCGCGTAACCCATACAGCCCGGACCAGTGGTGGCCCCTCGGCCGCGGTGATCCCGTGGAGGCATGACCCGTCGCGTCCTCCTCGCCGTCGCGCTCGTGCTGCCTCTCGCGACCACCGCCTGCTCCGCCATCCGGACGGAGAAGGCGGCCCCGGCCACCGCCACCCCGTCCGCCGCCAAGACCTCGGCGCCCTCCGCCTCAGCCCGCCCCACCCCCGCGTCCGTCCCCGCCCTCACCCCCGCCCAGGCGCAGGCCGCGCTCATCACCTACACCGACCTCGGTGAACCCTGGGCGCCCACCGAGGGAGCCGCCACCTGGCGGGACGGGCTGCTCAAGGCCACCGCCAACGCGCCCGACTGCCAGAAGCTGCTCGACGCCCTCTACTCCGAGCGGCTCTTCGGGGCGGGCGCCCATGTGCGGGCCGCGACCGGGCTCGACGACACCTGGAACGACTCCCAGCTGCACCACCAGATCGTCGCCGTGCGGCCCGCCGACGTGGACCGGACGCTGGCCTGGCTGAAGACCCTGCCGAAGAAGTGCGGGACGTTCACCGCCGCGACCGCCGGCGGCGCCGTCCAGAACGCCGCCGTCAGCGATCCGCGGCTGCCGGGGATCGGGGACGCCCGGCAGGCGCTGCGGCTCACCCTCAGCGGGGAGAACGCGGACGGCGACGAGACCGTGCTCACCCTCGACGTGGCCGCCGTACGCGTCGGCGACGACGCGCTGATCCTCACCAACGGCGGCCTGGGCGACGTCTACCCCGAGGTCACCCAGGCGGTCGCCGAACTGGCCGCCCGGCGACTGGCCGACGTACGCAAGCAGGCTCGCGTCCAGGTCTGACCGTGGTGGGCCCGTTTCCAGGGGCACGGCAGGCACGAAAGGGCTTTCACGAAGGGGGCTTCACACGGCCGGGTCGGCTCGCTACCGTCGGTCGTGGTGCGAGTCAGGAAGCGGCCGCCCACGACGTCCATCCCGTGCCGGAGCCGCTCCTGTCGCTGTCCTCGTGCCGTCTCACCCCCACGCCCCGGGCGATGCGGCCCGGCCCACACCTCTGAGAGACCTGTCCCCGACCCCGCGACGCCGACCGGGGCGTCTCCCGCCGCTCCGTGCGGGGCCGGGGATGTCGGGCGAGGACCGCGCAGGGCGCCGCGTGTCCTCGCAAGGGGCGGCCACCCCCAGCCACTTGGGCGGTGGCCGCCCCGCCAGAGCAGGGCGGGCGTGCCGGACCGGGACGCCGAGGGCGGTCACAGAGGGGGTTGTGCCGGGGCCGGGCCCAGGGTCGTGGTGCCGGGGGCCGTGCGGTGGCCCAGGCCCGTGCGGTAGGCGTCCAGGGCGGCTTCCACCCGGCCCTCCCTGCGCAGCAGGTCGCCCAGCAGACGGCACAGGTCGGCCAGGTCGCCCGCGGCGCCCGCGCGTTCCAGGAGGCTCAGGGCGCGGACGTAGTGTTCCTCGGCGGTCTCCGGGTCGCGGGCGTCCTCCGCGATGATGCCGAGCAGGCGGTGCGCGGCGGCGGAGTGGACGGCGCCGCGTTCGGAGGAGAGGTCGCCGAGGACGTCGTGGAGGAGGGCCGCCGCTTCGTCGGACTTGCCGCGGCGGTGCAGTACGTCGGCCAGCTCGACGGCGGCCTGGCTGAAGTAGAGGGCGGCGCGCTTGGCGGACAGCATGGCCAGCGCCTGTCTCAACTCGCTCTCCGCCCGCTCCAGTTCGCCGTTCTGGGCGCACACGTACCCACGCATCCAGTGGCAGTTGGCCAGTTCCGTACGGAGTTGCAGCCCGCGATAGAGCTCGGCGGCCTTGGCGAGGGAGGCGTCGGCCTCGGCGACGCGGCCTTCGGCGATGAGCGTGCGGGCGACCGAGCGGTGCATGCGGGCGACCAGGGCCGGGTCGCCGGCCTGCGGGGCGAGCGCGAGGGCGAGTTCGGCGGCCTGGGCGGCGCGGGCGTGGGCGCCCATGTCCATGTACGGGCCGATGATGCTGGCGTACAGCAACAGCAGGGCGTCCGGGTCGTGGAGGCCGCCGCGGTTGAGCTCGTCGAGTGTGGACTCCAGCAGGTAGACGGCGTACCGGAGTTCACCGGCGAGGTAGTGCGCGAGGGCGCGGCCGCGCAGGGCGGGCACCCGGGCGGGCAGCGGCGCGTCGGCGAGGACCAGTTCGGCCCGCTCGAAGTACCGCCGCCCCTCGACGAGTTCACCGCTCTCGACGGCCGCCTCGCCGAGCCCGATCAGGGCGTCGTACTGCGCCTCGGCGAGGTGCAGTTCCGCTGCCTCCGCGAGCAGGGCGGCGAAACTGCGGGCGGCTTCCTCGGTGTCGCCGGTGGCGAGAATGCGCTGGGCCTCGATGAGCCGCAGCCGCAGATCGGTGACGAGCCGGGCGGGGCGGCCGGTGGCCAGCTCGTCGAAGGCGACGCCGAGGCGGTCGGCGAGGTGGCGCAGCGCCTGGTCGGAGGGGCGGACCCGGCCGGACTCCAGAGTGGAGACGTAGGCGGCGGTGTACGCGGGTTCGGCCAGCTGCCGCTGGGTCAGGCCGCGTTCGACCCGGAGTTGTTGCACCCTGCGCCCGATGATCTCCGGGTCGTCACGGTCGGACATGGGCCAACTCCCCCTGTGCCTCTTGCCGTTAGGCTCCGCCGGGCTCTAGGTTAAACGGCGTATTAAGCCTGCTTAATAGGCAGTACGTAAATAGGCGGGGAAAAAGCTGTCACCGCATTCGTCACCGTCGTCACTGCGAGGTCGTCGTGCTCGAACGCACCAGCACCACCGAGCGTTACGCAAGGGGCGCCATAGCCGCCGTGGTCGCCGTGGCGGCCCTGGTCCTGGCGGCGAACGCAGGGCCGGCGCGGGCGGTGGACGACGGACCGCACCGGCAGGCCGAGCAGGTGCAACAGGTCGACCAAGGCCGACGCAGCTGAGCTCGCCTCAGTCGCCGCACACCGTGCGGTACGGCACGTCACGCACGTACGTCCGCCACTGCGCCCGCGTCAGCTCGCGCGCTCCCGCTCCCGCGCACACCGATGCGACCGCCCGGGCCGGGTCGACGACGTAGCGCTGGAGCGGCACGTGCGCGCTGCCCGCGTACACCGTGCCGCTGTCCGGGCCGAACGCGACCGTGTCGATCGGGTCGCCGGGGGTGGACAGGAGGCCGCCGAGCGGCTGCTGGGTGGCGATGTCCCACAGCTGGAGGCTGCCCGCCTCGCCGCCCACCGCGAGCGTGCGGCCGTCGGGGCTGACGGCGAGGGCGCTGACGGCCTCGGAGGTGTCGTCGCTGATCGGGTCGGGGCCGCCGTCCGGCCAGCCGCTCTCGCCCTCGGAGAGCTCGGGGAAGACGTTCGGCAGGATGCCCTCCCGCTGCCGCACCGCCGCGTCCCACAGCCCCACCCGGCCCGTCTGGTCCCCCGCCGCGAACCGCGTACCGTCCGGGGAGAAGGCGAGGGCGCCGATCTCGTCGCCCTGGACCAGGTCGCGTCCGGTGGGCCTGCCGCCCGGCAGGCCGGCCGTCCGGTTGTCGCCGGCCAGGAGGCGGCCGTCGGGGCGGACGGCCAGGTGACTGCTGGACAGGCCGGTGAGGACGGCCGTCCGGCGGTGCCGGGCGAGGTCCCAGGTCTCGTTGGTCAGGTCGCCGATGGCCGTGGTGCGGGTGAGGTGGAGGGCGCGGGCGTCCGGGCCGAGGGTGAGGGCGATCACCGCCCCGGCCGAGGTCTTCGCCGTCAGGTCCAGTGTCGTGCGGACCCGGCCCCGGGTGACGTCCCAGACGGTGAGGCGCTGCGGGGAGGCCTCGTAACCGGGCGCCGAGACGGCGTACGCGAGCGCCTTGCCGTCCGGGGTGAAGGCCAGCAGGGGGAGCGTGTACTCCGGACGGACCGGGCGGGAGGGGTCGCGCGAGACGCCGAGCGGCGGGGGCGGCAGTGTGCTGAGCAGACGTCCGTCGCCGGTGGCGCGCAGCTCGAAGCGGTAGCGGTCACCGGTGCGTCGCGCGGTGGCGAACGTACGGCCGTCCGGGCTGATCAGCACCTGGTCCACCGGCCGGTCCTGCCAGGCGGGCGTCACGGCCGCCGCCACGTCCAGGGTGTGGACCGTGCCGGCCTCCAGATAGCGCAGGACCGGGCGGGTGGGGTCCCAGGCCAGACCGCCGAGGTGCTGGTTGTTGAGGGAGTACCGGAACACCGGGGAGCCGTACCCCAGCCGCCACAGCGTGATCTCCTCCCCGTCGGCGGTCGCCAGGAACTTCCCGTCCTCTCGGAAGGCGGCGTATCTGACTCCGGTGCGGGAGAGATCGGGCAGCCGTTTCCCGGACCGGACGTCCCAGACCCGCACGCCGCTCGGGAGCACCGCGGCGAGCCTGCGTCCCCCACCGCCGAGCACCAGCTGCGCACGCTCCTGGCCGCAGATGTCGCCCTCGCGTTCCCAGGGCCCGTGCACCGTGCGCCGGTCCGTGAGGTCCCGCACCTGCGGCGCGCCGCCCTTCCCGAGGGGGCAGACCGCGATCAGCCGGCCGTCCTCGCTCGGCGCCACGGTGTCCGCCGCCTCGAACAGCAGCTTCCCGTCCGCGGCCGAGTGCACCGCCGCCCGGGACCCGTCCACCCCGCGCACGGTGTACGTGCTCCCGCCGAAGTCCACGACAGAGGACGCCGGCAGCCGGTCGCCGGTCCAGCGTCCGGCGGCCGTGTCCCACAGGCGCACCCCGTCGCCCCGGCCCTGTCCGAGGACGGCCAGCAGCCGCCCGTCCGGGCTCGCCCCGACCGTGATGCCGGCCTCGGGCAGCCGCCCCTCGGCGATCCGCCGGTGCCGTGCCACGTCCCAGGTCCGCCAGGTGCGCCCCTCGACGCTGAGCAGGGTCCGGCCGGAGTCCGTCAGCCGGCGGAAGGGGCCGTCTCCCGGTGCCCGGTCGCTGAACGCGTCCAGTTCCTGCTGGTGGAGCGCTCCCATCAGCGCCTGCCGGGTGTCCGGCAACTGGGCCACGCGCCAGGAGGCGACGCCCAGCAACTGTGCGGTGCGCGGGTCGGTGGTACTCATCCCTCCCGCGACGGCGGAGACACGGCGGGCCACGTCGTCGACGCGGTGACGCTCGTTGTCCCGCTCCTGCGTCCACGCGGCGAGCCCGGTGATCATCGCCACCACGACGACAGCCGACAGCACGCCCACCGCGACCCGCGACCGGCGCGTGGCACGGGCGGCGGCCCGGCGTTCCGCCTCCCGGGCGGCCAGCGCGGCGGTGAGGAACTCGCGCTCCGGCGCGGTCAGGGAGTAGTCGTGTTCGGGGTCGGGGAACAGCTCCGCCACCCGGTCCAGGCGGGTGCCCCGGTACAGGGCTCCGGAGTCGCGGTCGTGCTCCAGCCAGACCCGGGCGGCCTCGGTCAGCCGCCGGTGGTGGTGCAGCCGCTCGCGGTCCTCCTCGATCCAGCAGCGCAGCCGCGGCCAGCTGGTGATCAGCGCCTCGTGGGCGAGCTGCACGGCGTCCTCGTCGACGGTCAGCAGCCGGGCGCGGGCCAGCCGTTCCACCACCGCGGGCACGTCGGGGCACCCCCATTCCTCGCGCTCGGCCCGGGTCAGCGGGCGCCGGGTGTCCGGAGTGCCCCGGCCGGGCTCGACCATCCGCAGCAGCAGCCGCCGGGCGGCGTCCGCCTGCTCCTCGGTGAGCTGCCCGTACGCCTCCTCCGCGCTCGCCGCGATCGCGCCGCGCACCCCGCCCGCCGCCTCGTACGCCGCCAGGGTGAGCAGGCGGCTCTTGCGCCGCCGCCAGGTCTCCAGGAGCGCGTGCGAGAGCATCGGCAGCCCGCCGGGCTCGTCGAGGACCTCCTCCACGATCCGCGCCGTCAGCTCCCGCTCCACCAGGAGCCCGACCTCCTGCGCGGGCTTGACGACCGCCTCCCGCAGCTCCTCCGCGGTCATCGGACCGACCAGCAGTCCGGCACCGCACAGCGTGTCCGCGAGGCCCCGGTGCTCACCGCAGCGGGCGTAGAAATCGGCCCGTACGGAGATGAGCACCCGCAGCCGGTTGTCCGGGTCCCGGGCGGCGAGCAGCAGGTCGATGAATTGGGAGCGCTCCCGCTGGTCGTGGCAGAGGGTGAAGACCTCCTCGAACTGGTCCACCACCACCCAGCTCTCCGGCTCGTCCGCGGCCGGGGTCAGCAGATGACCGTAGGTGGCGGCGGGCCGGTCGCCGGGCGTGAGCACACGCAGCACCGCCGGACACCCCCGGCCGGCGATCTCCTTCTGAAGCCGGGGTATGAGCCCGGCCCGCAGCAGCGAGGACTTCCCGCTGCCGGAGGCGCCGAACACCGCGGCGAACCGGTGCCCGCACACCAGTTGCAGCAGGTCCTCCGTCAGGCGGTCCCGGCCGAAGAACAGCCCCTGGTCGGCCGGCTCGAACCGGGCGAGACCCCGGTACGGCACCACGTCCACGTCGTCGTCGCGGACCTCCCCCGCCACCTCCGCCTCGGCGTCCTTCCACCGCGGCTCCCACGCGTCCGGGTCACCGCCGCAGGCCCGCACATAGCCGCGGACGGCGTCGAGGGACGGCATCCGTTCGCCGGCCGCGGCCTGTGACAGCGTTGTCGCGGAGCAGCCCGCCGTCTCGGCCATCCTCCGGTACGAGGGGCTCCCGGCGGCCTTGCGCAGCTCACGCAGCTCCTGCGCGAGCCGCGCGACGGGACCGGCCGTCAGGTCCAGGGGTCTTTCCGGGCGCCCCATGCGCACACCTCCGTACAGTCCGCGCAGTTCGCGAAAGGGACATCGAGCGCGACGAACGTACAAGCCGCTCGGTGACGCCCAGGTTGCCGCCGGGTGACATACCGGCGAGACGGCACGTGACGTTCATCAACCCCCTTCCGCCGCGAAGTTGATCGACCCGACATAAGGGACGTGGCGATCTCTGAACACGGCGGTCTCTGAACACGGCCAAGGGTGCGCCGTGACCCGACCGGCATTGATTGCCCTGATCGGACGGGCTGCCGATCAACTCTCCGGCCGTCAGTCTTGAACCCGTGCCGCTCATCCCCCCGAGGGGCACACGCCGGTGGACACCCCCCGTCCGCCGGTCGGCCGCCGGTGGACGCCCCCCGTCCACCGGCGGCCTTTTCGCGTGACACGGGCGCCGTCCACAGCTGTGGACGAAACGCCGAAAATGATTGAACGACCTGGTCAGAGCATGCCGCCGATCAATTCTCCGTGCTCCAGGCTCGGTGTCGTCCCGCCGGATTCCCGGCAGAACGAACCAACCGAACCACTGGAGCACCTCACATGCCGCAGACAGCCACGCCCCGTCGCCGGTCCCGCCTCGCCCAGGCCGCACTCGTCCTGGGCAGCGCCGCCACCCTGACCGTCGGTCTGACGGGAAGCGCGAGCGCCGAGATCCTGAACCCGCTGCCGTGGAACGCGAGCACGTTCCAGAACAAGTACATGCCGGAGTTCGACTACGACAACGACGGCTGCTACCCCGCGGCGGCGGTGGACGCGAGCGGACACCTCAACGGCGGCCTCAACCCCAGCGGCTCGATCACCGGCGGCTGCCAGAACGACCACCTCGGCCATGCCAACACCTACTCGCAGTCCCGGTGCGAGAACGGCTGGTGCGCCTACGTCTACGCGCTCTACTTCGAGAAGGACCAGACACTCAACGGCGCCGACGCCTTCGGCCACCGCCACGACTGGGAGTCCGTCGTGGTCTTCCAGAAGCAGGGCGAGGAACGCCCCCGCTACCTGGCCGCCTCCCGGCACGGCGACTACAGCACCCACCCGATCAACGACGTGCCGATGGACGGCAACCACGTCAAGATCGTCTACCACAAGGACGGCGCGAGCACGCACGCCTTCCGCTTCGCCGGGTGGGGCGAGGACACGGAGGCCTGGGGCCCGGGCAACCGCTGGGACAGCCCGGCTCTGGTCACCATGGAGCAGATGCCCCAGGCGCCGCGCGACGCCCTGTGGAACTCCCAGTGGGGCAGGGCCAACTTCCCGCTGACCAACAACCTCGTCAACAACATCAACAAGGCCCGGCCTTCTGAGGTCCCCGCCTTCTGACACACACCCTGCGGCCGGCGACGCCTGCTCTCCCCTGGGCGTCGTCGGCCGCTCCGGCGTCAGAGCCGCAGAGTTTTCAGAGCTTTCAGAGCTGGAACTCCGCCGGGTTCAGGTTCAGCGCCGCGCATGCCTCGCGCAGGACCATCTGCTCGGCCTGCGAGAAGTGGCCGTCGGCGCCGGCGATGACGATGCCGGTCTGGACGACCGCGCGGGCCTCGGTCGGCTTCTTCGCGGCCTTGGCGATGTCCTGGAGAGCCTCGGACTTGCCCTGCACGAAATTGCGGGTGAGCTGCTCGACATGCTTGTGGAAACGCGTGCGCAGCTGCTCCGGCGGGAAGTTCTGGAGCACCTCGTTGGTGAGGATCATCGACTCCATCTGCTGCATCTCGGACGCGTCCACCTGGCCGTCCGCCGCCGCGACCAGCGCGCACATCGCCATGCTCGCGTCCCGGTAGGCGCCGCTCTTCAGCTCGGCCTTGATCGAGCCGAGCTGCGTCTTGAACAGGCCGACGAGCTGGGCACGCGAACCGCCGCCGGCACGGCCACTGCCGTGGCCACCCCCATGACCGCCACTCGTGCCGCGTCCGCCCTGCACCTGCTGCTGCAGACCCTTGGCCTGGTCCTTGAGCCGGTCGAACAGTGCCATTGACGTCACCTCGGTGCTCGTACTGGTCTGACTGATCTCACTCGCACAACGCCCCCGCCCCGGTAAAGGTTCCATCAAGCCGGGAGGCTACGTTGCCGCCATGAGTGATCTAGGACCCGTCCCCTGGCCTCCCGCACCGATGCAGACCGAACGGCTTGTCGTCCGCGCCCCCGAGGCCCGGGACCGCACGGCGTTCATCGAGCTGCTCGCCTCAGCGGACGTGCACACCTACCTCGGTGGGCCTCGCTCACGCGAGGAGCTGGAACGCGAGACGCCCAAGGTGCCCGAGCGGTGGCCCGGTAGCTTCGTCGTCGAGGCGGACGGAGGGATGATCGGCCGGCTCCTGCTCAGGAGAATGCCGGAGCACGCTCGTCCGGCCGCCGCGGGAAAGGTCGACCTCGGCTACATGTTCCTGCCGCGCGCGTGGGGGCGCGGATTCGCCGGCGAGGCATGCGCAAGGGTGCTCGACTGGCTCTCCACGGCGCTGCCCGGGGAGCCGGTGGTGCTGCACACCCAGACCGCCAACGCCCGCTCGATGCGGCTCGCGGCGAGGCTGGGGTTCACCGAGGTGGAGCGGTTCGTGGCCTGGGACGCCGAGCAATGGCTCGGTATACGGGCCCAGGACGGACCCTGAGACGTTCCCTCGGCATACGCTGCCCCGCATGACCTCCGCCGCCGCCCGCATCGCGCTGGATCTGACCGCTGAGCTCGGCCTCCCCGATCTGGAGGAGTTCTACCGGGATCTGCACCGGCACCCCGAGCTGTCCCGGCAGGAGCACCGTACGGCCGGGCTGCTCGCCGGGCGGCTGAAGGCGGCCGGGTACGACACCGTCGAGGGCATCGGCGGCACCGGCGTCGCGGGCGTCCTGCGCAACGGGGACGGGCCGGTGGTGCTGCTGCGGGCCGACATGGACGCACTGCCCGTGACGGAGGAGACCGGGCTGTCGTACGCCTCGCAGACGCCCGGCGTGATGCACGCGTGCGGGCACGATCTGCACGTGACCTGGCTGGCGGGCGCGGCCCGGGCGCTGGCCGCCGGGCGGGACGCCTGGAACGGGACCCTGGTCGTCGTCGGGCAGCCCGCCGAGGAGACCGGCAGCGGGGCGGCGGCGATGGTCGCGGACGGGCTCTACGCGCGCGTGCCCCGGCCTGATGTGCTGCTCGGGCAGCACGCGGCACCGGGTCCCGTGGGGCTGTACCCGCACGTTCCCGGGCTGATCCTGTCCGCCACCACCGACGTCGAGATCGTCGTGCACGGGCGGGGCGGGCACGGATCGCGGCCGGAGACGACCGTGGACCCCGTGCTGACGGCCGCGTATCTCGTCACCCGGCTCCAGAGCGTCGTCAGCCGCGAGATCGCCCCGCGCGAGTCGGCCGTGCTGACCGTCGGCCGTATCGAGGCGGGCACCGCGCCGAACATCATCCCGTCCACCGCGCGGATCTCCCTCAACCTGCGCACCCAGTCCGAGGCCGTCCGGGACCGGATGGTCGCCGCGATCCGCCGGATCGCCGAGGGCGAGTGCCATGCCGCGGGCTGCCCGCGCGAGCCCGAGGTGACCGTCGGCGCCTCCTTCCCCGCGACCGTCAACGACGCCGAGGCCGACCGGCGGGTGGCCGCCGTGCACCGCGAGGTCTTCGGCGACGGCACGGTCTTCGACCCGGGCCCGGCGATGGGCAGCGAGGACTTCTCCCTGCTGGCCGCGGACGGGCAGCCGTACGCCTACTGGTTCGTGACCACGACCCCGGCCGCGACCTGGGACGCGGCACCGGGCGGCGACGACCTGTTCGCGAAGCTCGACGCGATCCCCAGCAACCACAGCCCCCACTTCGCGCCGGACCTGTCGGCGGTGGGCCCAGGGGTCCGGGCGCTCGTCGCGGGTGCCCTGGCCCACCTGTGACCCCTCCGGCGTCGTTGTCGGCGGCATGACTTACTCTTCGCTCACTCGCCACACGCGACGCACAGGTCCCGCACGTGACCGGCCGCGTGGGGTCTCCACATTCGTTCCGGGGGGTTCGAAACAGAAGTGCGTATGCGCTCCCTCGCGGCCGCCACCACGCTGGCGGTCCTCTTCAGCTCGGCGGCTCTCACCGCCACTCCGGCGTTCGCCGATTCGGTCAAGCCCGTCACGGCCCTCGAGGACGCGTCCGACACGGTCGTGGACGGCGCCCATCAGCGGGTGTTCATCAGCGACCCGTCCACGAACCAGATCGCCGTCACCGACGCCGCCGGTGCCGTCATCGGCACGCTCACCGGTCTGCCCCAGGTCCGCGACCTGACGCTGAGCCCGGACGACGGCACGCTGTACGCCGCGGTCTACGGCGCCGACAAGATCGTCGCGTTCGACACGGCGACCCTCGCGCAGACCGCCGAGTACCCGACCGGCACCGGCACCACCCCGTCCCGCCTCGCCTGGGCCGACGGCAAGCTGTGGTTCGGCTACGGCGACCAGTGGGACTCCGACCTCGGTGTGGTCGACCTGACCGCCGAGACGCCGACGGTCACCCTCGGCCTCGCCGTGGGCCACGACTTCGCGAGCCCGCCCGCCCTCTACGCCGACCCCGACAACCCGGGCACGCTGCTCGCCCTCGACACGAACATCAGCTCCGGCCCGATGGTCGTCTACGACATCTCCTCCGGCACCCCGGTCCTCAAGGTCACCGAGGACAAGGACGGCTTCTACAAGGACGCGGCGCTCACGCCCGACGGACAGAACGTCGTCGTGGCCGGACCCGGCACCCGGGCCCTCACCGAGTACCGTCTCTCCGACCTGGCGCAGGTGCGCACCTACCCCGTGCCGTCCAACCCGCTGACGGTCTCCGTCGCCCCGGACGGCACGGTCGCGGCCACGGTCCTCGACACCGACGACGTGGGCGACACGTACGTCTTCCCCACCGACCCGAGCAAGCCGGTCAACGTGCGCAACCTGTCGCACGACTGGATGCCGGGCGGCCACCTCACCAACTGGTCGGCGGACGGCAGCAAGCTGTTCCTCGTCACCGACACCTACTACACGCCCCAGTTCCGGGTCGTCGACGAGCCCCGCAAGTACGCCGCGACGCTCAAGGTCGACGCTCCCGCCTCCGCGCCCCGGGCCAAGACCCTGACGGTGACCGGCACGCTCACCGCCAACCTGGCCCTGCCCGCCGGTACGCCGATCACGGTCACCCGGACCGACCTGGAGTCGCCGAACGGCAAGTCGCTCGGCACCAAGTCCCTCGGCGCGGGCGGCAAGTTCAGCTTCACGGACGTCCCGCCGGCCGGCGGCAAGGTGAAGTACACGGTCACGTGGGCGGGCGACGGCACGCACACCGCCGCCACCGCCTCCGACACCGTCGACGTCTCGCGCGCCACCCCGGCCCTGACGCTGAACAACAACGGCAAGGTCTACTCGTACGGCCAGGACGTGAAGTTCACCGCGCACCTCGGTACGACCTACAAGAACCGCACGGTGGAGATCTGGGCCGACCCCTACGGCGCCGACAAGCCGAACACGCTGGTGAAGACCGGCACCGTCAACTCCGACGGCAACCTGTCCGTCGTGGTCGACCTCAAGCGCAAGACCAAGCTGACGGCGAAGTTCGCGGGCGACGCCCGCTACGCGCCGAAGTCGACGCAGAGCACGGTCGGCGCCAAGGTGTCGATCTCCACGTCGGTCACCGGCTCCTACAAGTCCAAGTACACGTGGAGCCACACGTACTTGTTCTTCCACCAGTCCACGGACCCGGTCGTCACGGCCAAGCTGCCGCCGTACGGGGGCCGTACACAGCTGTTGCAGGTGCAGTACTGGTCCGGCACCAGCTGGGTCACCACCTACCGCGAGTACTTCAAGGTCGACTCGACCGGCAGGTCCGGCGTGCAGCTCACCGGCACCCCGCCGACGGGCGTCCGCTTCCGGGTCCGCAACTCCTATGTCAGCGGCTCGGGCGACAGCGTGAACACCACGACGTACGGCTCCTGGAAGTACTTCACCTTCACGAGCTGAGCGTCTGCAACTGACTGAGGTGCTTGTGCACATGGTCCAGGGCGCCCTCCCGGCGCCCTGGCACCCGGGCCCTCAACTCCGCGAGCGCGGGCCCCAGTTCGCGGGCCCGCGCCGGGTCGTCGATTCGGCCCCACTGGTGGTGGGCGCGGTCGACGGCGGCCTCCACGGCGGGCGCGTCCGGCGCCTGCCCGGCCGTCAGGCGCGTGGTCGCCACCGCCAGCCAGGCCCGGCAGCTGCGCACCGGGTCCCCGGCGAACATCGCCAGGTCCGCCCGGACTTCGGTCCAGTGCAGGGCCTCCTCGGAGGCGGGGCCGTGCGCCCGTACGGCGTTCAGCTCGTGGTGCGCGGCGAGCGCGTCCGCGTCACCGTGGCGCCGGGCGGCGACGGCGGCCGAGATCAGGGCGTGCGGATCGCCGGCCTCGGGACCCTGCGCGCTCAGCACATGGCCGACACTCTCCTGCGGGAGGCGGCTGAGCGCCTGCTGGTGCAACTGGTCGAGGGACGGGCGGTGTCCGCTGCGCAGGATCGTCGCGACCGTCTTCATGTACGCGGGCGTGCCGAGGCTGCGCCGGGACGGCGGCGCCGCGATCCGCCCGTACACCGCGTTGTTGCGGCCGGTGTCCAGGGGGTTGGCGCGCAGCCACTCCCAGGTCTCGGGGTCGGCGTGCAGGTCGAGGACGAAGGTCGTCGCGCCCGCCGGGCGCAGCCGCAGTTCGTCCTTGAACCAGTGCCAGGGGAACCCGTTGTAGCGGACCGTCGCCGGGGTGGTGCGGGCCAGCGCGAGGTGCGGCAGGCGTTGGCGGCGGTCCAGTTGGAGCTGGCCGGTGACGAAGACGGTGAGCGGTCCGGGGGCGGCCGCGGCGGCGCGCAGCCGGGTCAGCACGGCCTGCGGCTCCAACGGGTCCGCCAGCTCCACCACGTTGGCGGTGTCCGCGCCGGACAGCACGGCGGGCGGCACGGCCGCGAGGACGGGCAGGACGGACGCGGCGTCGACCAGACACCCCTTGCCCGCCGGTGCGGCGGCCAGCAGCAGCACGGTTCCGGGCATCGGTCCCTCTCCATCCCCCGTCGATCACGTACCTCAGCACCGTAACGGCTGCGGCTGCAAAGGTGGACCTCAGGACTGCGAACGTCCCTTTCGGCCGGTTCCGGGGAGTGACCGGCGGACCGCGAACACCGTGGTGTCGTCGGCGAGCCGGCCCCCGCAGTGCCGGAGCGTGCCGTCGCGGACGTGGGCGACCAGGCGCAGGGGTTCGGCGGTGAGCGGGTCGGCGACGACGGCGCCGGCGACCTCGGCTGCGAGCGGGTAGAACCTGCCCTCGGCGTCCCGGGCCTCGGTGACACCGTCCGTCGTGATCAGCAGGGTCTCGGTGGGGGCGAGGGGGACGCGTCGCACGGGCGGCGGTCCCTCGTCGGAGAGTTCACCGAGGCCGAGCGGGAGCCCGGTGCCGACCGGCAACTTCCGTACGCCGTCCGGGCCGACGGCCAGCGGGGGTTCATGGCCGAAGACGACGACGTCGACCACGCCGGGCTCGTCGTCCGGGAAGCCGATCAGGACGGCGGTGGCGAAGCGGTCGCCGTCGTCGCGGCCCAGCGCGGTGAGGTGCCGGCTGTGGCGCAGCATGCGCAGCTCCAGGCGCTCGGCCACGGTGCCGAGTTCCTCGTGGTATCCCGCCTCGCGGAACGTGCCCAGCAGCGCGGCGGCCGCCTCCACCGCACCGAGCCCCTTGCCCTGCACGTCGCCGACGAGGACCCGCGTGCCGTGCAGGCCCTGCTGGACGTCGTAGAAGTCGCCGCCGACCCGGGCCTCGACGTCGGAGGCCAGATAGACGGCGGCGTGGTCGAGGCCGCCCCAGTCCGGCGGCAGCGGGCGCAGCACCGTGCGGCGGGTGGTCTCGGCGACGTCCCTCATGTGCAGCATGTGCCGCTCGCCGCGGACCCGGACGACACAGGCGAGGACGGCGAGCGCGCCGCCGATGCCGACGAGAAGGAAGTCGGCCAGTCCGCTCCGGTACCAGTCCGGGTAGGAGGAGTCCGCGAGGACGTAGGTGAGCAGGGCGAGCACCGCGAAGCCGGCCGTGCCCCGCACACCGCAGATCGCGGCGGCGATACCGGGCACCAGCACCACCCAGGTGATCATCCGGAACTCGCCGGCCGTGTTGAAGTCGATCAGTGCGATCCCGACGAGCATCAGCAGCGGCGGCACCCAGGCGAGGCTGCGCCCGCGGAACCGCAGCAGTTGCTGCCGGCGCAGGACGTCGCTCTCCGCGGCGGGCCGGGGCAGCCGGGCCATCGGACCGCGTCGCCCGCCGACCGGCCTCAGCCCGTGCTTCATGCGCTTCAGCGAAACACGGGGAGACGGGGGCCGCACTCCGACTTGCCAGGCCCCTCTCCCAGGTGTGCTCTGGTAGGCGGGGGCGAGGAGAGAGAGGAGACCTCTCATGGCTCATGCGGCACCCGCGTCCGGCGCCAGGTCCGGACTGGCCGGACGGTCGCCGGATGTCTTCAGCCCGCAGGTCCACACGGCGGCCCGGTACGGGATTCCCGTCGTCCTGGGGCTGGTCTACGGCTACTGGGCCGCCGCCAACCGGCGCGGCGGCGGCGAGATCACCGGCTGGAACATCCTGTTCGGCTTCGTGACCGCGCTGGCGTTCATCGTGCTGTGCATCGCGGTGGCGACGTTCGCGCCGATGCTCAAGCGCGAACTGCACTCGCTGGTGAAGTCCGCGTTCGCGGGCGCGGCGGTCGGCTTCCTCTACAGCCAGACCGGCGAGAGCGTGCTCAGGTCCACGGCGCTCGGGCTGGCGGTCGCGGCGGGCATCTTCGCCGTGTTCTTCTACCGCTACTACACGCGCGAGGACGGCGAGGGCAACCGCATCCGCTGACCCGTGGACATGGTCGGCAGAAGGGCCCGGCAGCAGCTGCCGGGCCCTTCTGTCTCCCTCTCTCACCAGCCGGCCGAGGAACCGGTCACGCTGAAGCTCCACGAACCGGAGAAGCTCCAGGTACCGGAACTCGACACGCTCCAGGAGTCGTTCATGTACGGGTCGTCCCAGTTGCTCCAGGAGCCGTCCTTCCACTCGGGACACGGATCGGAGCAGGTCGGCACCCCGCGCCCGCCGGTGTCGACGAACGCGGCGCTCGCCCAGCCCTGGGCGCCGACGAGCCAGTACCAGTAGGGGTTGCCGTTGACCCGCTGCCCCAGGACCTTGCAGTCCACGCGATCCTGGCTCCACGGCGAGAGCTGGTCGACGACGGGCGAATGTGTGGTGGGCGCGGCCCTCACGTTGAGGTCGACGCCGGAGACGATGGTGCCCCAGATCGGACCGCCGGATCCGCCGCCCCCACCGTGTCCGTCGGCGTAGGTCGGCGGGGTGGCGGCTGCGGCCGTGGTGCCCGCTGCCGCGGCGACGAGGGTGCCGCCGGTGAGCAGGGCCGCGGCCAGGGTCCGCAGGGCCGGAGTGGTGCGCATGGATCGGCCTCCTTCTCCCCAGATCCAGGAAACACCCGTTCGGGTGAACCCTCCACCGGAGAGCGAGAGGGCTTGGGGGGACTGGGGTGTGGGGCCGTGGAGCGCCGATCTCAGGGGCCGGCTCAGGGGGCCGTACACCCGAATGCAGTGCCCCCGCTCGCGTCCCCGCCCGCCGAGCCCTTGCCTGGAAGGGTGCGCCCACGCCTTCGCAACGCCCTCTCGGCCACGCTCATCGGCCTGGCCTGTCTGCTCGTGCCGTTCAGTGTGCTGGCGTCCTGGGCGGCGTACTGGACGACCGTCGAGCTCGCCCAGGTCAGACGCCGACTCACCGACGCCTACGTGCCGTTCGACCTCGCCGGTTTCTGGCTGCCCGTCAGCGCCCTGGTGCTGGCCGCCGCCGGGATCGCCGTCGCCGCCTGCCGCCGCCGCGCGGTGACGGCCACCTCGCTGGGCACGGCTCTCGGCGGCGGACTGCTGGGCCTCGCGGTCGCCGTCGGCCGCCGGATGACCCTCGCCGACCTGCCCGACGCCGACCACCGCAGCGCCGCAGGGGTCATCTACGACGCCCTCACCGGCACCTTGCGCACGGTGTCCTGGCTGCTGGTCGCCCTCGGCCTCACCGTGGCCTGCGCGACCTGGCTCACGGCCCGGTACGCGCAACGCCGGCAAGTGTCCGCAGTGCCCGTCGCAGATCCGGCACCGCGGCCGACGCAAGCCCGAGCCTGACCGCGTCCGGGGTGCGGCCGGGGTCGACGGCGAAGGCGGGGCCCGGCGTCACCGCGATCCCGTGCGCCGCGGCGGCGGCCGTGAAGGTGTCGGCCCGCCACGGCGCGGGCAGCTCCCACCAGGCGTAGTACACCTGCGGATGCGCCCGTACGGCGAACCCGTCGAGCTCCTCGGCGACGAGCCGCTGCCGCAGCGCCGCGTCCGCCCGTTTGCCCTCGACGAGCCGCTCCACCACCCCGTCCCCGATGACCCGCACCGCCGCCTCCAGCGCGAACCGCCCCGCGCTCCACCCCCCGGACCGGATCGCGGCGGCGACCGCGTCCACCCGGTGCTCCGGTACGACGGCGAAACCCGCCGTCAGCCCCGGAGCGACCCGCTTGGAGAGGCTGTCGACCACATGGGTGAGGGCGGGAGCGTGGGCGGCGAAGGGGGCGGGGGCGTCGGGGTGCAGGAAGGACCAGATGCGGTCCTCCACGACGGGCAGCCCGAAGTCGCCCACCACGTGAGCGAGTTGGCGTCGCCGCTCGTCGCTCATGGTCCGGGAGGTCGGGTTGTGGAGCGTCGGCTGGAGATAGAGCGCGGACAGCGGGGCCGTGCGATGGGCGGCGAGGACCGACTCGGGCAACGGCCCGTCCTCGTCGTCGGCCAGCGGCACGAGGACGAGGCCGAGACGGGCGGCGATCTCCTTGACCAGGGGGTACGTCAGCGGCTCGACACCGACCCGGCCGCCCGGACGCACGAGGGAGGCGAGGGTGGCGGCGATGGCCTGACGGGCGTTGCCGGCGAACAGGACCCGGCCGGGTCCGGGACGCCAGCCCGGGGTCGCGAGCAGGGTCGCCGCGGCCTGACGCGCGGGCGCCGTGCCGGTGGCGGCGGCCGGGAGGAGTGCCTCGGTGAGGACGTCGGGGCGCAGCAGGGGTGCGAGCAGCGGGGCGAGGAGCTCGGACTGGCCCGCCACGGCAGGGTAGTTGAGCTCCATGTTCACCGGCGCCGCACCCGCCTGCTCGACGAGGGCCCGGCCGGCGGGGTCGTGCGCGGCGGCCCGTACGAAGGTGCCGCGGCCGACCTCGCCCACGACCAGCCCCCGCCGTACGAGTTCGGCGTACACCCGCCCCGCCGTCGACCCGGCGATCCCCCGCCGCCGCGCGAACTGGCGTTGCGGCATGAGCCGTTGGCCGGGTTTGAGGCGCCCGGCCGTGATCTCGTCGGCCAGCCGGTCGGCGATGGCCCGATAGTCGTCCACGGTTCCCCACCTGCCCCTTTCGATTGCACCGAGGGCAAAGATCTTATTGCACCGAGGGAGGGGGCGTCCTAGGGTCGTGATCATGACCGATCCCGCACCCCTGGTGCTGATCCACGGCCACCCCTTCGACCACACGATGTGGACCCCGCAGATCGAGGCGTTCTCCGGCGAACGCCGGGTCATCGCCCCCGACCTGCGCGGCTACGGCACCTCCCCGGTGCTCCCCGGCGTCACCGGGTTCCCCGACTTCGCCCGGGACATCGCGGCGCTGCTGGACGAACTGCGGGTCGACGCCGCCGTGCTGGCGGGCCTGTCGATGGGCGGGCAGATCGTCATGGACTTCCGGCGCCAGTACCCCGACCGGGTCCGCGGCCTGGTCCTCGCCGACACGTTCCCCGCCCCGGAGCCCCCCGAGGGCGCCCGGGCCCGCAACGCCACGGCGGACCGGCTGCTGCGCGAGGGCATGCGCGGGTACGCCGACGAGGTGCTGGAGAAGATGGTCGCCCCGTACGCCGACGCGCGGGTCAAGGCGCATGTGCACGGCATGATGACGGCGACCTCCCCCGAGGGCGCCGCTGCCGCCCTGCGCGCCCGCGCGCTGCGGCCCGACTACCGCGACCTGCTGACCCGGGTGACGGTCCCCGCGCTGGTGGTGGTCGGCGCGGACGACGAGTACACCCCGGTCTCCGACGCGGAGGCGATGCACGCGGCGCTCCCCGACGCGGAGCTGCTGGTGGTCCCCGGTGCCGCCCACATGCCGAACCTGGAGCGGCCCGAGGAGTTCAACGCGGCGCTGGGGGCGTTCCTGGCACGGGTCGACGGCCACTCGTAGTCTCGGGTCCGTGCACCAGTCCATCACGGGGGAAACCGACGTACGCGCTGTGCCGGACAAGCCAGGAGGCAGGCGGGCCGGGGCCTGGCTCGGGGGGCTGCTGTTCGCCGTCGTGAGCGTCGTCGTCGGCTGCCGTACGGCCGACACGGACGGCATCACGCCCGTGCCCCAGCTGCTGGCCTTCCTGCCGTGGCTGCTGGTGCCGACGGGGGCGGGGCTGCTGCTCGCGCTGCTGTCCCGGTGGTGGGTGGGCCTGGTCTGGGGGGTGGCCCTGCTCGGCCTGCTGGCGTGGTTCATCGAGCCGTACGGCAAGAGCGACGAGCCGAGTGGCAAGGTCCTCGCCTCGCTCCGCGTCCTGACCTCGAACGTCGAGTTCGGGCGCGGTACGGGGGCGCTGGTGGACGTGGTGCGCCGGGAGAAGCCCGATCTCGTGTTCGTCCAGGAGTGCGAGTACAGCTGCGAGGCGGAGCTGAAGCGGACCCTCGGCGTCGCCTACCCGAACCGGCAGAGCGTGCCGGGCGCGGGCTCCGAGGGCTCGGTGATCCTCAGCCGCCACCGGCTCACGGCCGCCGACCCGCTCGCGGGCACGATGGGGATGCCGGGCGCGCTGGCGGACGTCGACGGCCGGACCGTACGGCTCCAGCTCGCGCACCCCATGCCGCCCCTGCCCGGCCAGGTGGACGTGTGGAAGCGGGAACTGGGCACGCTCCGCGACTTCGCCGCCCGGCACCGCGGCGCACCACTGCTCGTGGCCGGTGACTTCAACGCCTCCCAGGACCACGCGGCCTTCCGGCACATCCTCGACGCCGGTCTCCGGGACGCCGCCCGGCTGGCCGGCTCCGACCGCACCCCGAGCTGGCCCGCCCGCACCGCCCCGACGCTGGGCGCCCAGATCGACCACGTGCTCGTGTCGGCCGGCTTCTCCTGCGAGAAGGCCCGCTTCCTGGACCTGGCCGACACCGACCACCGGGCACTGCTGGTCGAACTGGACCTGCACCAGGGCGGATGACGTGCAATAGGCCCATGTGACGTGTAATAGGCCCATGTCCAGAGAGTTCCCCATCGGCCTCACCCCTCCCGACTGGCTGGTCAGGAACCTCCGGTCCCAGCCCGCCCCGGTCCCCTGGGCGGCCGTGGCCCGCGCCGCGATCGCGATGACCCTGCCGCTGGCGATCGGTCTCGCCGTCGGCAACGTGGAGTACGGCGCGCTGGCCTCGATGGGCGCCCTGTCCGGCGTCATCGGCGACACCGCGGACGCGTACCGCATGCGCATCCTCAACATCGCGATCCCGCAGCTGTTCGGAGCGGTGGGCGTGACGATCGGGTCGCTGGTGTTCGGCCAGGGCTGGCTGGCCGTGGCCGTGGTCACGACAGTGGCCCTCGTCTCGGGCATGATCTCGACGATCGGCGCGGTGGCGTCGGTGTCCGGGCTGCTGCTGCTCCTCAACACCGTGGTGGGAGCCGGTCTTCCGATGCCGGGCGCGTGGTGGCTGGCGCCGCTGCTGATGAGCGGTGGCGGGCTGCTGGTGCTGGGCTTGGCGCTGCTGGCCTGGCCGTTGCGCTCCGGGGTGCCGGAACGCGCGGCGGTGGCGGGCACGTACCGCACGGTCGCGACGCTGATGGCGGCCTGCGGGGCGGAGGCCTACGACGAGGCCCGCCACACCGTCACCCAGTCCCTGAACCAGTCGTACGACCTCATCCTGGCCCGCCGCACCCGCCACCACGGCCGCAGCCCCGACCTCACCCGTCTCCTCGCCCAGTTGAACGCCATCACCCCCGTCGTCGAGGCGGCTCCCGCGGCCCACCTCACCGGTGAGCCGCTGCCGCCAGCGGTCACCGAGGCGGTGCGCCACCTCGCGGAGGCGGTGGAGACGGGCTACACGGGCCCGATAGCCCTGAACCTGCCCGTCCCCACCTCGGAGACGACCCGGGCGGTGGACCACGCCCTGCGCCACGCGGCGGAGGTCGTCCGCACCCCGGACGTCGACCCCGGCGGCATCGACGACCGCCTCGGCCGCCCGGCCGCACTGCGCATCCGCGCCGCGCGGGCGACCCGCAACGTGGCACTGTCCGCGGCCTCCTGGCGCTACGGCCTGCGCCTGGCCCTGTGCATCGGAGTGGCCCAGGTCCTCGTCTCGATCCTCCCGGTGCCGCGCTCGTACTGGGTGGCCCTGACCATCACCTTCGTCCTGAAGCCGGACTTCGGCTCGGTGTTCTCCCGCGCCCTGCTCCGCGCGCTCGGCACGGTGGCGGGCCTGGTGATCGCGGCGGCGGTCCTGGCGGAGGTGCCGCGCGGCTGGTGGGACGTCCCGGTGATGCTGGTCCTGGCCCCCCTGATCCCGGCCCTCACCCCGCGGGGCTACGGCTACCAGACGGCCGCGATCACCCCGGTCATCCTGCTCCTCTCGGACATCCTCAACCACCAGGGCACCGCCCTCCTGGTGCCCCGCCTCCTGGACTCCCTGATGGGCTGCGGCATCGCCCTGGTCGCGGGCTATCTGCTCTGGCCGGAGAGCTGGCACACGCGCGTCGGCGACCGTCTGGCGAAGGCCGTGGACGACACGGCGGCGTATGTGGAGTCGGCGTTCGGAGGCGACCCCACCGACCCCCCGGCCCGCGCCCGGACGCGCCGCCGCCTCTACCGCGACCTGTCGGTCATCCGCACCGAGTTCCAGCGCGCCCTCACCGAACCCCCGCCCACCGGCAGCCGGGCCGCCGCCTGGTGGCCGCTGGTGGTGGCGGTGGAGCGGATCGTCGACGCGACGACGGCGGCCCGCGTCCGCACCAAGCACGGCGCCCCGCCGCCCTCGGAGGCGGAGGTCACCCAAGTGGTCATGCAACTGCGTGAGTTGGCGGAGGGCGTACGCAAGGCCGAGACCCTGTACGCGGTCCGCACCGACCTCACCGGACCGTCGGGCAGCGTCCTGGAGCCGCTGCGGCAGGAGGTCGCGGCGGCTCGCGCGATCGCCTCACCCCGGTGACACGGGCCCGGTGACACGGGAGGCACCCGGGTGAGGCGATCGGCGGCTCAGACGCCGATGTCCGCGCCGTCCTTGCGCCACACGGCCACGACCGCCGGGCGCACGATCTTCCCCGGGCCGTCGGGCCAGGTGCTGGCCGGGTTCTCCACGGTCGCGCCGGTGATCTCGCCCGGGTGCTGGACGGCGACCAGGACGCGGCGGTCCTGGATGACCGGCCCGCAGGTCTCCGCGCCGGTGGGCATGGTCAGGAACTGCTTCAGCTCCCCGCGCCGGTCGCCCTTGGTGGCGACGCCGAACAGGCCGTCATGCGAACCGAGCTGGTTGCCGTCGGTGGAGATCCAGAGGTTGCCGTACGGGTCGAAGGCCACGTTGTCCGGGCAGGAGATCGGGCTGACCCGGTCCTTCGGGAACCCGGCGAAGTAGGTGGCCGGGTCGGCCGGGTCGCCCGCGACCAGGAACAGGGACCAGGCGAACCGCTTGCTCTCCGGCCGGTTCCAGCGCTCGGTCAGCTCCAGGATGTGCCCGTGCTTGTTGGCGTTGCGCGGGTTGGCCTCGTCGGCCGGGGCATTGCTGCCGACACCGCGGTTGGTGTTGTTGGTGAGGGCGACGTAGACCTTGCCGGAGACCGGGTTGGGCTGGATGTCCTCGGGCCGGTCCATCTTCGTGGCGCCGGCCTTGTCCCCGGCGAGCCGCGTGAAGACGAACACCTCCTCGGCCGTCATCCCCTCGACGTGCGAGACGGCACCGTCGCTGGTCGCGGTGGCGAGCGGAATCCACTCACCACTGCCGTCGAACTCGCCGTCGGCCGGAAGCTTGCCGGTGCCGTCGATCTCGATGGCGGGGGAGTCACCGGTGAGCTTGGCGACGTAGAGGGTCCCCTCGTCGAGAAGCGAGAGATTGTGCTCGCGAACGGCGCGCGAGGCCCCCTTCTTCATCCTCTTGCTGCTGACGAACTTGTAGAAGTAGTCGAAGCGCTCGTCGTCACCGGAGTAGACGACCGGACGCCCGTCCGAGGTCAGCCGCACGGTCGCGGCCTCGTGCTTGAAGCGGCCGAGGGCGGTGTGCTTGCGCGGCGTGGAGGTCGGATCGTACGGATCGAACTCCACGACGTACCCGAACCGATGCACCTCGTTCGGCTCCTGGGCGACGTCGAACCGCTTGTCGAACCGCTCCCACTTGCGCTCGCTGGCGCCGGTGCCGATGCCGTACCGCTTGTCGGTGGCGCGGCTGCTGTTGGCGAAGTACTGGTTGAAGTTCTCCTCGCCGTGCAGCGTGGTGCCCCAGGGGGTGGTGCCACCGGAGCAGTTGTTGAGCGTGCCGAGGACCTTGGTGCCGGTCGGGTCGGCGGAGGTCTTCAGCAGGTCCGACCCGGCGGCGGGCCCGGTGAGCCGGAACTCGGTGGTGGCGGTGACGCGCCGGTTGAGCGGATGCCGAGGCACGGCGCTGAGCTTCCCGCTCTTCCGATCCTCCTCCACCACGACAGCCGACAGCCCATGCGCGGCCCAGGCGACCTCGACCTGCTCACGGGTGGGGTTGGCGGGGTCGTACCCACGGAACATGAGCACTTCGTCGGTGTACTCGTGATTCGCGACCAGGAGCTGCCTGCCGTGGCCGAGCGGGAGCAGGGCGAGGAAGTCGTTGTTGTACCCGAACTGGCCGGCCTGCGCGGCGGCCGTCTGCCGCTCCGGGTCGAAGGCGGGCGCGCCGCGCAGGATGGGCTCGCCCCAGCGGATGACGACGTTCTGCGCGTAGCCGTCGGGGACGGTCACGGCGTCGGTGGTGTTGGGGGCGACGGGGGTGTAGCGCAGCCCGCGGGCGGCTTTGCTGGAGGGCTTGTACGAGGTGGTCGGCGCCGTAGCGGTCGCGGCGTGGGCCTGCGGGGCGGCAGCGACGGTCGCGCCGGCCGCGGCGGCCACGGTGACGACGGCGGCGGTCCGCATCAGGGAACGGCGGCTGAGGGCACTGGCGATGACGTCACCGACGTACTCGTTGCCGCTGGTGTTGGGCACCTCGTGGAAACAGGCGTTGCCGCACCGGTAGAGGCAGGTCATGGCGGAACGGCCGCCCTGATGTCCGTCGGACGACGACGGCGTACTGATCAACGGCAGCGGTATGCGCACTTTGTAATCCCCTTGCTTCCCCATGGACTCCCCTTTTGAATCCGCGCCACGGACGCTAAGGGCCGGTTGGTGCGGGAGCGGGGACTCGCGATGAACGCGCGGTGAAGGCGGGGTAGCGGGGTGGGAGTTGGGGGTGGCTTGCGGGCGGCTTGCGGGCGGCTTGCGCGGTAAGACCGAATACGGCCCTTGACGGGAGCGGCTTCCGATGCCCTCCCCGGCCCAAGATCCCCCTCCAGGGCCGCTAACCTTACGTGTCCGTCCTGGCCAGGGATTGACGGGCATCAACTCATGCGAAGGGTTGCGCACATGGGCATTCTCACTCTCCTGCGGAACGCGTTCGGCCGCTCACGCAAGGGGCGTACCGGCGAGGCAGAGGGTGCGGAGGGGACGCAGCCGACGGTTCCCTCCCCTTCGCCGGAGCCGGTGCCTGCGGCGCCTGAGCCGGAGGCCAAGGCCGAGGTTCCGGAGCCGCGTACGTCGACGTCCCTGTCGACCAAGGACGAGCACGATCTGGTGGCAGCGGCGTTCGACAACGTGACGGTGCCTCGGCAGACGTCGGGGGTTGAGGGGGCTGAGGCTGAGGTTGAGCCGGTTGCTGAGGCGCCGGTGACTGAGGCTGAGCCGGTGGCTGAGACGCCGGTGGTCGAGGCTGAGGCTGAGCCGGTGACCGAGACGCCGGTGACTGAGGCTGAGGCTGAGCCGGTGCTAGAGGATGCCGAGCCTGAGACGGTGGCCGCTGCCGAGGCCGAGACTGCTCCCGAGGCGGCTGCTTCCGAGGCTGAGCCTGTCGTCGAGGCAGAGTCCGTTGCCGAGGAGGCGGCTGAGGCTGCGCCCGCTCCCGCGCCGGAGGCTGCTGAGGAGAGCGCCCCCGTCGAGGAGCCGGTCGCGGAGGAGCCCACCCCGGAGCCGGTCACGGAGCCCGAACCCGAGGCTGCGCCCGTGGCCGAGACTGCCGCTGCCGAAGCGCCGGCGGCCGTAGAGAAGCCGACCGCAGAAGAGACGCCCGCCGTCGAGGAGTCGGAGCCGGTCGCCGAGCCCACTCCCGAGCCGGTCGCCGAGCCCACTCCCGAGCCCGAGGCCGCCGCCGAGCCGCAGCCGGAGACCAAGCCTGAGCCCACCCCGGAGCCGATCGCCGAGGTCGACCCGGAGCCGGAGAGCGAGCCCGAGGCCGCCGCCGAAAGCACCCCGGAGCCCGAGGCCACCGCCGACACCGCCCCGGAACCCGCAGCCGCCCCCGAGGCCGAGCCCACCCCCGAAACCGCTCCCGAAACCGCTCCCGAAACCGCCCCCACTCCCCTCGCCGCAGCCGCCGACGGCGAGTCCGCCCCGCAGGGGCCACCCGCAGACGACATCGAAACCGTCACGGGTGGTGCGGGTGGGAACACCGTCGGCGCCGACGGCGAAGCCGAGGCGGCGTTCGGTGACGGCGCCGCCGCCCTCGCCCTGGCCAAGGCCGGCCTCACCACCGCCCGCGCAAAGACCTACCTCGTCCTCGACCGCTCCGCGAGCATGCGCCCGTACTACAAGGACGGCTCCGCCCAGGCCCTCGCCGACCAGACCCTCGCCCTCGCCACCCACCTCACCCCGGACACCGAGGGCACTGAGGGCACCCCCTCCGTCCACGTCGTCTTCTTCTCCACCGAGGTCGACGGCACCCTCGACCTCACCCCGGCCTCCCCCAAGGACGCCATCGACGAGGCGCACGCCGGCCTCGGCCGCATGGGCCGTACCAGCTACCACGCCGCCGTGGAAGCCGTACTCGCCCACTACGACAAGACGACCACCCCCGGCGAGAACACCCCCGCCCTCGTCGTCTTCCAGACCGACGGCGCCCCGGACGCGAAGACCCCCGCCACCCAGGCCCTGACCGAGGCGGCGAAGTCCCACCCGTCCGTCTTCTTCTCCTTCGTCGCGTTCGGCGAGCACGAGAACAAGGCCTTCGACTACCTCCGCAAGCTGAAGACCGACAACACGGCCTTCTTCCACGCGGGCCCCACCCCGAAGGAGCTCACGGACGCGGAGCTCTACGACGGCGTACTGATCGACTGGCGCCCGTAACCGCACCCCTGACCCAAGACACCCGGCCGCCCGCCTTCCACCCTGCAATACGGAAAGCGGGCGGTCCCCCCATGTCGGCTACGATTTCTTGGTTCGTAAAGCATCACGAAATCCGACCTGGGAGCAGCCCCCGATGGCTCGACACCTCATCACCAGCGCCCTTCCCTACATCAACGGGATCAAGCACCTGGGCAACATGGTGGGGTCCATGCTCCCGGCGGACGTGTACTCCCGGTACCTCCGCCAGCGCGGCCACGACGTCCTCTACATCTGCGCCACCGACGAGCACGGCACCCCGGCGGAGCTCGCCGCGAAGGAGGCCGGCCTCAGCGTCGCCGACTTCTGCGCCCAGGCCCACGACGCCCAGAAGGCGGTCTACGACGGCTTCGCGCTGGCCTTCGACTACTTCGGCCGCAGCTCCTCCCAGCAGAACGTCGAGATCACCCAGCACTTCGCCCGCCGCCTCAACGAGAACGGCTTCATCGAAGAGCGGGCGATCCGCCAGGTGTACTCCCCCACCGACGGCCGCTTCCTCCCGGACCGCTACGTCGAGGGCACCTGCCCCCACTGCGGCTACGACAAGGCCCGCGGCGACCAGTGCGAGAACTGCACCCGCGTCCTGGACCCGACCGACCTGATCAACCCGCGCTCGGCGATCTCCGGCTCCACCGACCTGGAGGTCCGCGAGACCAAGCACCTCTTCCTCCTCCAGTCCAAGCTCCAGCACGAGGTGGAGGAGTGGGTGGCCGCCCACGAGGCCGAGTGGCCCCAGCTCGCCTCCTCCATCGCCCGCAAGTGGCTGACCGAGGGCCTGCACGACCGCGCGATCACCCGTGACCTGGACTGGGGCGTCCCCGTCCCGGCGGACACCTGGCCGGAGCTCGCGGCCGAGGGCAAGGTCTTCTACGTCTGGTTCGACGCCCCGATCGAGTACATCGGCGCGACGAAGGAGTGGGCGGACGAGGACCCGTCGACGCGCGACTGGAAGTCGTGGTGGTACGAGTCGGACGAGACGGTCCGCTACACGGAGTTCATGGCGAAGGACAACGTCCCGTTCCACACGGTGATGTTCCCGGCGACGGAGCTCGGCGTCAGGGAACCCTGGAAGAAGGTCGACTACGTCAAGGCCTTCAACTGGCTGACGTACTACGGCGGAAAGTTCTCCACGTCCCAGAAGCGAGGCGTCTTCACCGACCAGGCCCTCGACATCCTCCCCGCCGACTACTGGCGCTACTTCCTCATCGCGAACGCCCCCGAGTCCGACGACTCGTCCTTCACGTGGGAGCACTTCACCGCCACGGTGAACAAGGACCTCGCCGACACCCTCGGCAACTTCGTCAACCGCGTCCTGTCCTTCTCCCGCAAGCGCTTCGGCGACGACGTCCCCGACGGCGGCACGCCGGGCGAGGCGGAGGCGAAGCTGGGCGAGGAGATCGCCCGCCTGCTCGCCGAGTACGAGACCCAGATGGAGGCCCTCCAGTTCCGCAAGGCGGCGGCCGCCCTGCGCGCCCTGTGGTCGGCCGGCAACTCCTACCTGGAGGAGAAGGCCCCCTGGCTGGAGATCAAGACCGACAAGGACGGCGCGGCCCTCACCCTCCGCACGGCGATGAACCTGATCCACCTCTACGCGGTGGTCTCGGAGCCGTTCATCCCCGCGACCTCCGCCGCGATGCGCCAGGCCTTCGCGCTCAAGGACGACACCGCCACCTGGATCAGCGAGGCCGAGGCGAAGTCCCTGACCTCCGTCCCGGCCGGCACCCCCTTCACCGTCCCGCCGGTCCTCTTCGCCAAGCTCACGGACGAGGACCTGGAGACGTACAAGGAGCGCTTCGGCGGCGAGCCTGCCGCGTAGGGCGGGCGAGACCCGAGGTTAGGTAGATAGAATCTACATAGATTGAATCTACCTAACCTCGGGGAGCTGCCGAACGATGCCCACCCCCTTCGTAGGCCGCGAAACCGAGCTGGCTCTCCTCCGTAAACGCCTCGATCGCGTCACCGCCGACGGAGCGGGCACAGCGGTCGCCATCAGAGGACGTCGTCAGGTCGGTAAGTCCCGGCTCGTGCAGGAGTTCTGCGACCGTGCGGGCCGGCCGTACGTCTTCTTCACCGCGACCAAGGGCGCCTCGCCAGTGGAGGGCATCGCCGACCTCATGGCGGAACTGCGTGAGTCCTCGCTCCCCGCCGACCCGGCGCTCGTCCCCCGGACAGCCCCCACCAACTGGCCGGACGCCCTCCGCTCCCTCGCCGCCCTGCTGCCGGACTCTCCCAGCATTGTCGTGCTCGACGAACTGCCCTGGCTTGCCGAGCAGGATCCCGTGTTCGGCGGCGCGCTGCAGACCGCGTGGGACCGGCTGCTGTCCGGCCGTCCTGTGCTGCTGCTCCTGCTCGGCAGCGATCTACACATGATGGAACGGTTCACGGCGTACGACCGCCCCTTCTACGGTCGAGCCGACAGCTTCGTCCTCGGCCCGTTGAATCCGGCGGAAACGGGCGACGCGCTGGGTCTGGACGCGGCCGACGCCCTCGACGCGCACCTCGTCTCCGGCGGCCTTCCTGGCATTTTGCGCGCCTGGCCGCACAGCACCCCGGCGCTCGATTTCATCAAGTCCGAATGCGCCGACCCGGCCTCACCGCTCTTCGGCGTACCGGAGGCCGCATTGATGGCCGAGTTCCCGGCACCCGATCAGGCCCGCCGCGTCCTGGAGGCGGTGGGCAGCGGCGACCGAACGCACGCCAACATCGCGGCGACGGCGGGTAGCCAGAGCGGCGCGCTGCCGTCGGGGATATTGTCCCCCCTGCTGCGCCGGCTCACCGAGGAGAAGCGGGTCCTCGCCTCGGACGCCCCCCTGTCCACCAAGCCTGGCAAACCCGCCCTCTACCGGGTCGCTGACAGCAATCTGCGCCTTTATCTGGCTGCCACACGCTCCGCGCAAGAACTGTCCAGACGCGGTCGCCCCGAAGCCGCGTACCGCGTGGTCGAACGGCGCTGGGCGGCCTGGCGGGGCCGCGCCGTCGAACCTCTGATCCGGCAGGCACTGGAACTCGCCGCCGCGTCCGGGGACTTCCCCTGGCCCGACACTGAGGTCGTCGGCGGCTGGTGGAACCGGCAGTTCGCACCGGAGATCGACCTCATTGGCGCCGACCGCGCCCCCGTCGCCGGGGCCGTGTTCTTCGCGGGCTCCGTGAAATGGCTGGCCACGCCTTTCGACCAGGCAGACCTGACCGCCCTGGCCCAAGGCGCCTCGGAGATCCCTGGTTTCACGTTCAGCATCGCCGACTTGGCCGTCGTATCCCTGTCCGGCACGACGTCTGCGGTGAACGCCAGAAACATCGGACTGGCGTGGGGACCACGGGATGTGGTCTCCGCCTGGCAGTCCTAGCGCCCGGGACGGGGCTCCTCGGCGTTCCGGTCCTGGTTCATAAGTGTCGGCGAAACCGGGGCCGGGCAAAGGTGGGTTACCGCTTCCTCACTCTCTGCCAGACCCTCGCCACCGCACTGGTCAGCGCGGCCCTGCTCCTCTTCGTCGGCTACCAGAAGTGGGATGTGGCACCGGACACCGCGCGCGGCGGAGTGATCGGGTTACTCACGCGCGGTCTCCTGCCACAGGCCAGAACACCGGCACGACCCGTCCGAGCCCGCCGCCAGGCAGCCAACCCGCCGAGCGTCCCCGGACAAGCCACCCCTGCGCAAACGCCTCCCCGCCGTACCCCAACCCTCATACCCCCACCCCGCCCTCCTCCAGACCGCCGTCGACGTCCTCGCCGGCCTCCGCCGCCGCGACCCCCGCCTCCCGTCCGTCCCCCGGCGCCACCGGCCCCGCAGCCCAGGCATTCCTTCCAGATCTGCGACGGCTGCAACCGCGCATTCCGCGCCCCCGAACCCGGGCGCTGCCGCGACTGCCGTACCGATCTCCTGGAGGCCACCTAGCATGGTCGTCACGAATCCTTAGGACGGCACGGCGGAGTACACGAGGGGCAGGGGCGTGCTGAAGATCTTCCTCTGTCATTCGTCGGGGGACAAAGAAGACGTACGGCGCCTGCGGACACAGCTGCTGTCCGCGGGCTTCCAGCCCTGGCTCGACGAGGAGGACATCCTCCCGGGCCAGGACTGGGACCGTGAGATCCGCCGTGCGATCCGCGCCTCCGACCTGGTCCTGGTCTGCCTGTCACGGGCTTCGGTCACCAAGACCGGATACGTGCAGAAGGAGATCCGCATCGTCCTCGACGAGGCCGACCACCAGCCCGAGGGCACGATCTACGTCATCCCGGCCCGTCTGGAGAACTGCGAGGTCCCGGAGCGGTTGCAGCGCTGGCACCGGGTGGACCTCTTCCGGGAGGACGGCTTCGGCCGACTGCTGCGGTCGCTGGCACTGGTCGGCGGCACTGACGTCGGCGTCCGCTACGACGGTGTCTACGCAACGCCGGCGACGGCCAGGGGGTACACGCAGTTCCTCAGGTTCTACCCGGACGGCAGCGTGCTGAATGCGACGACCAGCGGGTCCGCCGAGCAGATCATCAAGTGGTTCAACCGGGCACATCCGGATCTGGGGACGGGGCCGTATGAGATCGTCGGCGACCGCCTCACCCTTGCGACCACGGCCTCCTACGGCACCATCGAACGCGAAGGCACCATCCACGAAGAGGGCGCGGAACTCCACCTCCACACCCTCAGCCGCATCAACGGCCACCAGTCCGACGGCGTCTGGCGATTCGTCCCGGTCCAGCTCGGGGTCTCGTAAAACTTTCCGCCTGACGGTGATCAAGTTGTGGGCAGAGGGCGGAACTTGCCACGAAACATACGTATGGTTTGCGCCATGGCAGTACCTGGGATCATCCCGATCGCCTACGAGCCGCACGGCCGTACCGAGGCCATCGGGCTTTACGCGGAAGGGCAGTTCCTGGGGTCGGTCACCTACGCCTTCCCCAAGGGCTTCCGGCCCGACGACGGCTGGGAGGCGCAGAAGCGCCTCTACTCCGTGCTGCACACCTTCGACGCGGAGGGCAACTACCGCGACTCGGAGATCTGGTGCGCCGGGACCTGGGCCGAGCAGCAGCGGGACGCCTCCGTGCTCGCGCGCGCCCGCGCCCATCTGGCGACCCGGCTGCGGAGCCTGCCCCGGCGGACGTACACCGACATCGCGGTACGGCCCTTCGAACTCGTCGTGGACGGCGTGCTGTTCGGGCTCGTCACCGGGGAGGAGGACGGGGAGGGGTGGGCCGAGCTGTATCCGGACCGGCTGGGCTTCGGGCCGCCCTGGGACGGGAGTTATGACACATGACGCACGCGCGTCCCTCACTTGATCTAGGCAGGGGCCCGGGCAAGGCGCTATACATGCCCGAAGATCACTAGTGGGGGGTTTCATCCATGGCACTTTTCGGCAACGCGCACACCATCGACCCGGGCCAGGCGGCCTCGGACTTCGCCAAGCTGCTGGGCTCCGGCGAGGGTGTGCAGGCGGCGTACCAGCTGGTGCGTGACGTCATCCTGTTCACCGACCGGCGGCTGATCCTGATCGACAAGCAGGGCATCACCGGCAAGAAGGTCGAGTACCACTCCATCCCGTACCGCAGCATCACGCACTTCGCGGTGGAGACGGCCGGCACCTTCGACCTCGACGCCGAGCTGAAGGTCTGGGTCTCGGGCCAGTCGCTGCCGTTCCAGAAGACGTTCACCAAGGGCGTCGACATCTACGAGGTGCAGGCGATCCTCACGCAGCACGTGGCCCGCTGACGCGGGACGTGAACAACGGATGAAGGGGCCCGGAACCGTATGACGATTCCGGGCCCCTTCTCATGGTCGCCGTGCGGACTAGGACCAGCCCGGGTCGTGGACCGTCGCCGTCGCCACGGTGGTCGTCTGCGTGTCGGCACCGGAGTCGCTCGCGCCGAGGACGGCGATCAGGGCGGCGGCGGTGACGGCGACGAGCGTGGCGAGCGTGCGGCGCATTTGGTTCCCCCAAGTAGTGGCGTTTTAGCGTGAGTTGGGCCGTTCCGGGCGGTTCGGCGTGACTCCATACTGGGGTTCGAGTGATCCTCGAGTCGCGTGTTTTCCGTGGCACGAAACGATCTGGCACATGTGTGCCAGCGAGCGGTCCGGACGGCCGGAGGCGGGGGCACGGGATCTTCACACTCGTGCGAGGTGATCTTGGGAAGCGGCCACGAGCATGATCACGTCACGCTGCTGACCTGCGCGTCCGCTCCATGGACGGGCTTGTGGTGAGACCCCGTCCGGCGGCACAATCCCTCCGCATGACTTGACCCACGGAGTGGCCGCGCCGGGGCTGGGACGGGCCCGTCCCCCATGTGCCGCCAGCGTTGTCGGGACCCGCCGCCCTCCGTGACACGAAGCTGGGGGGCTTGCGTGCTGGTTTCTCTCGGACTGACCGAGCAGTCCGACCGTCTGTATCGGGCCATTCTCAGACGGCCGGATCTGGCCGTCGCGGAGGCCGCGAACGAACTCGGTGTCACCGAGGAGAAGGTGCGCGAGGAGCTGGAGGAACTCACCCGTCTCTCCCTTCTCACCCCCACCTGGCGCCGGGACGGCCGGCTGCGCGTGGTCGCCCCGAAGGCGGCGCTCGACTCCCTGCTCGCCCATCAGCAGGCCGAGATCGTCGAGCGGCAGCGCGCCCTCGCCGAGAGCCAGGCCGCTGCCGACGCCCTCCTGACCCAGTACGCCGAGCTGCACCCGGAGGAGCCCGAGCAAGGGGCGGAACGATTCCTCGGCGTCGAGGCGGTGCGCGCCAAGATCACCGAGCTGACCGCCGACGTCCGCACGGAGATCATCAGCTTCCACCCCGGCGGCCCTCAGCCCGCGGCCCAGTTCGAGGCCAGCGAGCCGATCACCACCGGGCTCCTCGACCGCGGGGTCAAGGTCAAGGGCGTCTATCAGGACTCGCTCCGCAACGACCCGGTCAGCGTCGAACACGCCCGCTGGCTCACCGAGAACAGCGGCGAGTTGCGCACCGTCCCCTCGCTGCCGATGCGGATGATCATCCTGGACCGGCAGAAGGCCCTGGTGCCGATCGACCCCGCCGACAGCTCCCTGGGCGCCGTCCTGCTGCGCGAACCGGGGGCCGTGGCCGCCTTCTGCGCCCTCTTCGACGCCGTGTGGGCGACGGCCACCCCCTTCGGCGAACCGGCCCGCCGCAGCCTCGACGACCCCGGCTCGCAGCCCCGCGAGCTGCTCCGCCTCCTCGCCCAGGGCTACACCGACGAGGCCGCCGCCCGCCGCCTCGGCATCTCGCTGCGCAGCGAACGGCGCCTGATCTCGGAGCTGATGGAGAAGCTCGACGCGCAGAGCCGCTTCCAGCTGGGGCAGCGGGCCGTCGAACACGGCCTCTTGTAGGGGGACTTCAGCAGGCGCAGGCGATTCCGCTGACCGGTGCCGTCAGCGGGTCGACCGCCTGCCGGCGGATGCCGGCCGCGTCCTCGACCTCGAAGCCCTCGCGGGACCAGTACTCGAAGCCGCCCAGCATCTCCTTGACCGGGTGGCCGAGCCCGGCGAAGGCGTACGCGGCCCGGGTGGCCCCGTTGCAGCCGGGCCCCCAGCAGTAGGTGACGACCAGCGCCCCGGACGGCACCAACTCGGTCGCCCGTTCGGCGATTTCGTCCGTCGGCAGATGGACGGCCCCGGGGATGTGCCCCTGCTCCCACGCATCGGTGCTGCGCGTGTCGATCAGCACGAACCCCTTGGCGCCCGACTCGATGTCGGCGTGCACGTCGGAGGCGTCCGCCTCGAAGGACAGCCGCCCGCGGAAGTGGGCGAGCGCCTCGGCGGGGTCAGCGGCGGGGACGCGCAGCACCTTCGAGGGGGCGGTGGTGGTCGTGGTCATGGGGCTTCTTCTCCTTGGGACGGTTCGTGAGGTGGCGTACGGCGGCTACGGCGACGACCGCGAGGATCGCCGCGGTCGCGCTGCCGGGCAGCAGGAGCAGGACGGCGGCGGTGCCGCCCCCGAGATGGGCGAGGGTGAGGGTGACGAGGGCGAGGGTGGCGGCGGTGGCGGTGCCCTGGGCCTGCGGGCGGCCGGTCAGTTCGTGCCAACGGGCGCCGGTGGACTGGAGGTTGGTGCGGCAGTAGAGGGCGAGGACGAGGGCGCTCAGCAGGGCGAGGGGGGCGAGGGGGAGGTCGGCGAGGGGAGCGGGCGGTCGCAGGAGTACGGCGTACAGGGCGGCGGCGGCCGTGACGCCGAGCAGCGTTCCGGCCAGGCCCGCCCGTCGGGGCGCCGAGCCTTCGATGTGCGGACCCGCCCGCCCGGGCACCGCGCCTTCGATGTGCAGACCCGACCGCCCGGGCACCGCGCCTTCGATGCCGACCCAGCCGAAGAGCAGCGGGAGCAGCACCCACCAGGAGGCGGTGGTGTCGGGGGCCCCGCCCAGCGCCCACCATCCCCCGGCGGCCGCCAGCACGGCCGCCAGCCGCAGCCGCCGTACCGGCGTCGACAGCGGGCGGGGGCGGTAGGTGGCCCAGGTGGCGGCGGCCAGCAGGACGGCGACCGACCAGCCGTACGCGTCACCCCCCAGCCGGGCCGCGAACTCCCCGGCCGTCAGGGCGACCGCGGCCTGCCCGGTGGCGAACCCGGCGAAGTACAGCCCGGTGACGGTCCGGGCGGCCCGGAACCCCAGCCGCCGCCGCACGAACCCGACGGCCCCGCCTCGGGCGGTGCCGCCCGCGCGGGCGACGAGCAGACACCAGAGGGCCACCACGAGCGCGACCACCGCGGAGTGTCCGACCGGCACGGGGGCGAGGGCGGAGGGCAGCAGCAGGGCGCCCGCGCCGAGGACGGCGGCGAGGGTGCGGACCGTGGCCGCCGTCACGTCCCTCATGACAGCTCGTGGAAGAACAGCGGTGCCGCGTCCGGGAGTTGCGTGCCCGCCGGGACCAGGCGGCCGTCCAGCGCGGCCCACTGGGGCATCTGCGTCGTCATGTCCACCTGCACGCCCAGCTGTCCGGCGAGGTGGGCGGACCAGCCCGGCATCAGGGGGGCCGAGGTGACCGCGACCGCCGCGAGGAGTTCGAGGTGGGCGACGAGGCGGGCGGCGTACTCCTCGCGCGGGCCCGCGGCCCGGACCAGGGACAGTTGGCGCAGGTCGTCGACGGCACGGTCGACGATCACGGCCAGTTCGGCGGCGGCCTTCTGCGGGGAGAAGGTCTCCGCGCCGAGGGCGGCGGCGATACGGGCGGGCAATTCGGCGCGGTCCTCGTCGAGGAAGGTGACGGACAGGGCGGTCTCCGGGACCACCGACTGGAAGTCCTGCGCGAACAGGTCGAGGACGGTGTCGGTCCAGCGCTCGATGCCGCCGGCGAGGACGGTGCTGACGGTGTCGGCGAACTCCTTCATGGAGAAGTTGTTCTGCTCCCGCTCGGGGCCGGTCAGCGCGAGGTGGAAGCGGAGCGCGTCGGCGTTGACGCGGCGCAGGAACTCGCCGCCCCAGATGGCGTGGCCGCGGCTGGTGGAGAACTTGTCGCCCTCCAGGCGGTAGAACTCGTTGATCACTACCTGCGAAGGAAGCGTCAGTGTGCCCTGGGCGAGCAGCAGTGCCGGCCACAGCACCGCGTGCGAGAACGAGCAGTCGAAGCCGATGAAGTTGACGATCTTCGTGTCGGGGTTCGTCCACAGGCGCTCCCACTCCGCCTTGTCGCCGTTGGCCTCCGAGAGGCGGGCGGTGGCGGCGGCGTAGCCGAAGATGCCGCTGAACCAGGTGTCGAGGATGTGCCCCTCCCAGCCCTCCAGCGGGACCGGGATGCCGTAGTCGGCCTCGCGGGAGATCGGGGTGGCGGGCAGGGCGCGCTCGAACAGGCCGTCCAGGTAGGAGATCAGGCGCGGGCGCCATTCCGCCTTCGACTGGGCTTCCGTGTAATAGGCCTGGAGGCGGTCGCGGTAGTCGTCGAGCGGGAAGACGATCCGGCGCAGGGTGGTCAGGCCCGGCTCCTGCCAGCAGGACGTGCACTTGGGGTTGGCCAGGCCCGCGGGGGCCTGGGCGAGACCGCAGGCCTCGCAGTAGACGCCGTCGGAGGGGTCGGCGCAGAACTGGCACTCGCCGCGCACCTCGGCCTCGTAGAGGTAGCGGTCGCAGGGCTCGCAGCGGAAGACGGGCAGTTCCTCGACCTTCAGCGCGCCCGCGTTCCACAGCTCCAGGAAGAAGCGCTGCACGAACTCGGTGTGCGTGGTGTCGGTCAGCGGGCGGGTGAACCAGTCGTGGTGCATGGATCCCAGCGACAGGGTCTGCTCCATGCGGTCGCCGAACAGCTTCGCGGTCGGGTACGCGGTGGAGCCGATCTCGGCGGCGCGGCGCGGGACGTAGCAGGAGTGCTCGTCGGAGTAGCCGACGTACCGGACGTCGTGGCCGCGCTGACGGAGGTGCCGGCTGAGGATGTCGGCGCCGAGGAACGGGCCGGAGAGGTGGCCGAGGTGGAGGTCGCCGTTGGGGTTGGGCGGGGCGCTGGTGACGACGTACGAGGTCATGGTCTTCGAAGTCCTTAAAGCCTTAGGAGGCGAGCTTGTTGAGGGCGGGCTCCGGCACGGCGCTGGTGTCGAGCGCCGGGAGCACCTCGCAGGTCGGTGCCACCACGCGGCTGTGCGGCGGGAGGTCGTCCAGGACGATGGCGTGGGCGCCGACGCGGGAGTCGGAGCCGACGGTGACCGGGCCGAGGACGCTGGCGCCGGTGCCGATGATCACGCGGTCGCCGACGACGGGGTGGCGGCGGGAGCCGGCCGGGCGGCGCAGGTCCTTCCACCAGCCGACCGAGCCGAGCGTGACCTGGTGGTACAGCATCACGTCGTCGCCGATGCGGACGGTCTCGCCGATGACGACGGCGGTGCCGTGGTCGACGAAGAAGCGGCGGCCGATCCGGGCGCCCGGGTGGATCTCGATGCCGCTGACCGCACGGGCCAGCAGCGACAGGGCACGGGCGGTGAAGCGGTGCCCGCCCCGCCACAGGCGGTGCGCGACCCGGTACGTCCACAGGGCGTGGATGTGCGGGTAGAGCAGCACCTCGGCGCGGGAGGAGGCGGCGGGGTCCTTGGCGAGGACGGTGGCGATGTCCTCGGCGAGCAGCGCCCGCAGCCGCGGCCCCTTCTCACATGTGGTCATACGGCGCCTCCGGTCTGACCGGCCGGCCCGCGAGGAACCGCTGCGGACGGTAGGGCTCCAGGAGCTCCTGGACGGCCTTGCCGGGTACGGCACCGCCGTCGACGATCTCCTTCGCCGCCAGCTCGGCGACGGCGGGCGCCATCTTGAAGCCGCCGCCGCTGAAGCCGAGGGCGAGGTAGAGCCCGTCGGGTCCGGCGGCGCCGACGACGGGCCGCTTGTCGGGGGTGTAGCCGTCGAGGCCCGAGCGGGTGCCGGCCAGCGGAGCCGTGGCCGCCTGCGGGACCCGGACCGCGATCGCGTTGATCGCCGCCTCCAGCTCGGCCTGCGTGAGCGGCTCCACGTCCCGGCCCAGTTCGGTGTCCGGCTTGCTGGGCACACCGAAGTAGAAGCGGTCCAGGCCGTCGGGCCGGAAGTAGGAGCCGGTGGTGTCGTCGATGCAGGTCGGCACCGAGGCCCGGGAGCCCCGTCGCCCCGCGCCCGGCAGTTCGGCCTGCGCGAGGCCGATGCGCCGGGCGGTCACCGGGATGTGGACGCCGAGGTACTCGGCAGGACCGGACCCCCAGGCGCCGCCCGCGAGGACGACCAGCGGGGCGTCGATCCGCCCGATGGAGGTGAGGACCCCGGTGACGACACCGGCGTGCTCCAGGACCTTCATCGCCCGGATGCCCTCGGACGGGGAGACCCCGAGCCGGTAGGCGGCGGCCAGCAGCGCCCCCGAGGCGGCCATCGGGTCGGCGTACCCGCCCTCGGGCTCGTAGGCGGCCAGCGCGATGTTCTCGGTGCTGAGCCCGGGATAGATCTCCTTCAGCTCGTACGGGTCGACGATCTCGACCCGCCGGTGCCCGGCCGCGTCCGTCGTGGCGGCGGCGTTCTGCCGCAGGTCCTCGGCGTGGTTGTCGCCGACGATCATCACGAACCCGGTGCGCCGGTAGCCGCAGTCGCCGCCGATGACGTCGGCCCACTGCTCGAACACCGGCAGGGAGCGGGCGGCGAGCCGGGTGTCGGCGACGGCGGTGTGGTGCAGCCGCAGCAGCCCGCCCGAACGGGACGTGGCGCCCTGGGCGTTGACCCGGCCCTGGTCGCACAGCACGATCCGGCCGAGCCCGGCCAGCGCGAGCTGGTGCGCGATGGCCGCGCCGATCACCCCGCCGCCGACGACCACCGCGTCGGCGTGCGCGTGCACGATGGGACTCATCAGACGGACACCCCTGCCCCTGCTCCGGAGCCGACACGGGAGTGGAGGGGACCGGACGGGTCGTCGATCTCGAACACGGAGGCCCACTTGGCGCGTTCCCTGGCGATCGCCTCGTGGCCGCCCCACCAGATGGTGACGAACCGCAGCCGGGTCTCGCCGTCGTTGGTGAGGTCGTGGTCCTGGTACGGGGTGATGAACACCGTCTCCCCGGCCCGCACCCGGCGCGTCTCGTCGCCGATGCGCATGACGCCGCTGCCCTCGGTGATGAAGAACATCTCGTTCTCGTCGTGGTTGTGGGCGGTGGACGTCTCGCCGGGCGCCACGTCCACCCAGGCGCCGCCCCAGGTGGGCTCCTCGACCGCGCCGGGCCAGGGGAAGATGCGCCGGCCGCTGACGTTGTACGGCTCCTCGAAGACCATGTCCTCCTCATGGGCGGTGAACACGTGCATCAGGCTCTTCTTCTCGGGCTGTTGCTTGCTCATGGGGTCCCCCGTTTCACGCGGCGACGGGCTGCCGCAGTCGGCTGCGCAGGTCGCGGTGGATGGTGTCGGCCTTGGCGGCCATCTGGCTGAAGGAGGTGGCGGAGCCGATGCCGTGCCGCCACTCGGTGAGGCCGTCGAGGTAGAGGCCCACCTCGCAGTCGTCGGTGGTCTCGGCGCGGTAGGCCCGGGTGACGTCGGGGCGGCCCTGCGCGTCGAACGTCAAGTAGGGCTTGAACGCCTCCAGTTGGCGGGGGAAGGCGGCCTCGCGGTAGCCGGTGCAGACGATGACGGCGTCGGCCTCGATGACGCTCCGCTCGCCGGTGAAGACCTCCTCGGTGTGCAGCCGGACGACGTCGCCGGCCTGCTGGACCTCGCGCACATCGGTGCGGCGGTGCATGTGCAGCCGGTGCCGTCCGGTGAGCCGGTCCTGGTAGACGGCCTGGTAGAGCCCGGTGGAGACGTCCGGGTCGACGGCGGCGTAGTTGGTGGCGCGGGCCTGGTCCAGGGCGCGCTCGCGCTCCTCGTCGCCGAGGGCGTAGAAGTAGTCGGTCTCGTCGGGGAAGTACACCTCGTTGCTGAAGTGGCCCAGCTCGTACATCCGGAAGCCGGCGTGCCGGACCAGGGAGTGGATGTGGGCGTCGGGGTTCTGCCCGGCGAGGTGCAGCACGATCTCACCGGCGGTCTGCCCGGCGCCGATGACGGCGACGCGGGCCGGCTGCCCGAGGGCGGCCAGGGAGGGCAGCAACTTGCTGGCGTGGAAGACGCGTTCACCGAGGGCGGGCCGGAACACCTCGGGCACGTAGGCCTCGTGACCGGTGGCGAGGGCGATGTTGCGCCCTTCGACGGTGTGCAGGGACCCGTCCCGGGGATCCCGGGAGACGACCCGCGCACTGAGCACCCGCCCGTCATCACCCACCACCGGCTCCACCGACAGCACCTCGCGGTGGTAGTCGACCTGACCGCGCACCTGCCCGGCCGCCCACTGCACGTAGTCCGACCACTCCAGGCGGCTCGGGTAGCCGCCCATCAGCGTGAACGGGTAGAAGCGGCCGGTCTGGTGCAGATAGCTCGGGAAGCCGAACCGGGAGCGCGGGTCGCGAGGGGTCGCGAAGTCGCGCAGGAAGTGGTGCTGGATGTCGGTGCCGGGCAGGACGAGGTTGGGCTGCCAGGCGGAGTCGGGCGCCTTCTCCAGGTAGCGGGCGTCCAGGACACCGCCGTGCGCGTCGTCGTGGTCCTCGACGGCCGCGGCGAGGGCGATCCCGGAAGGTCCGAACCCCGCGACGACGAGATCATGGGCGTCGTAGGAGCTCGTGCTCATCGGAGGGCCTCCTCGGCGGCGGTGAGGGCCTCGCGCAGGATGCGTCCGGCGATGTCGATCTCCTGCTCGGAGCAGTTCAGGGGCGGCAGCATGCGCACCACGCAGTCGTCGCGGCCGCCGAGTTCGAGGATCAGCCCGCGGCTGACGGCCTCCCACTGCACGCGCTTGGCGAGCTGCGTGGCGGGCTGCCCGGTGACGGGGTCGTTGAGCTCGACACCGGTCATCAGCCCGAGGCCGCGCACGTCGGCGACGTACGGGCTGACGCCCCGCAGCCCCTGGAGGTGCACCATCAGCTGCTCGGCCCGCGCCCGCACGTTCTCCAGGACCCGCTCCCGCTCGACCACCTTCATCGTGGCGACGGCGGCGGCGAAGGCGGGCTGGTTGCCGCGGAAGGTGCCGGTGTGGGCGCCCGGCGCCCAGGCGTCCAGCTTCTCGTCGTAGAGGATGACGGCGGCCGGCAGGCCCATGCCGCTGAGCGCCTTGGACGCGCACACCACATCGGGTTCGATGCCGTACTGCTCGAAGGCGAACCAGGTGCCGGTACGGCCGCAGCCGCTCTGCACCTCGTCGACGATCATCGGGATGCCGAGCCGCTTGGTGACCTCCCGCACCCGCCGCACGAACTCGACATCGGCGGGGATGACACCGCCCTCGCCCTGCACCAGCTCCATGATCACGGCGGCGGGAAGGGTGATGCCCCCGTTGACGTCCGTCAGGGCGCGCTCCAGGAACGTGGCGCAGTTGACCTCGCAGTTCTCGCGCTTGAGGCCGAGCGGGCAGCTGTGGCAGTTGGAGTACGGGAAGAAGTGCACGCCCGGCATCCGGCCCCGCACCGGCTCCTTCTGCTCGACGAGCCCGGTGACGCTCATCGCGGCCATCGTGGCCCCGTGGAAGCCGCCCTGGAAGGTGATGATCTCCTCGCGGCCGGTGGCGGTCTTGCACAGCTTCAGCGCGGCGTCGACGGCGTTGGCCCCGGTCGGCCCGCAGAAGTGGATGCGCGTCCGCTCCCGCATCGGCGCCGGCAGCATCCCGATGGTCAGCTCGGTGAACTCGTCCTTGATCGGGGTCGGGAAGTCCAGCCCGTGCACGAACTCGTCGAGCTGCCGGTGCGCGGCGGCGAGCGGCGCGGGGTGATTGTGCCCGAGGGACAGCACCCCGGCCCCGGAGAGGAAGTCGAGGAAGACGTTCCCGTCGAGGTCTTCTACGTAGCTGCCCTTGCCGCGTCGTATGGCTATGGGAAGTTTCCGCGGATAGGAGCGCGAGTTGGATTCGCGGGCGGCCTGCCGGTCGAGCAGTTCGGCGCTGCGGGGGCCGGGGAGGGTGCCGGAGACGTAGGGACCGGGGTAGCCGGGGGAGGTGGGAGCGGCGTGATCGATGGTGGCAGTCATCTCGGTTCCGTTGGTCAGGCGGCAGCCAGGACGGCGCTGCGGTCGGTGGTGGAGCGGGCGGAGAGGCGCTCGGTGAGGGCGTCGGTGAGGGTGGAGGCGCGCAGGGACAGGAGGCTGAACGACCCGGCGTCGCCGATGCCGTGGCTCGACTCGCACAGCCCGTTCAGGAACAGCGGGGGCGTCCCGTCGACGACCGGCGTGAGCGCGTAGTCGACGCCCACCTTCAGCCGGCCGTCCGCTTCCTTCGCGAACTGCTCGGCCAGCGCGGCCATCAGCGGCGGGCACAGCTCCTCGTGCGCGCCCGGCCCCATGTTCCGGAACCCCGTCGCGAGGACCGCGAAGTCCACGGAGTCGGTCACCGTCTCCCCGGTGTGCCGCTCCCGGAAGTCGATGTCCACCCGCCCACCCGCTTCGGCCACCGACACGGCCTCCAGGTTGCCGCGGACGAACAGCCGCTGGTCGCCGTCGAGTTCCTGCTCGTAGATCTCCAGGTACAGCTCGCGCAGCACGTCGATGTCGGCGGACGAGTAGTTCGTCGGGTGCATGTAGGCGTCGAGGGCCTTCTTGCCGTCCCGCGAGGCCCGGAAGTAGTAGTCGGTGAACTCGGGAAAGTACCCCTCCTCGCTGAACGGGCTGGTGTCCTTCTGCCGCAGCGAGTGGGAGCGGGTGTACGTCGTCACCCGCGTCCGCGGGAAGCGCCGCCCCAGGTCGAGCGCCAGCTCCACCGCGCTCTGGCTGCCGCCGATGACGGCGACCGAGGCCGGCTCACCGGACGCGGTCAGCGAGGCGAGCTTCGGCAGGTACTGGGTGAGGTGGAAGACCCGCTCACCGCGAAGCGAGTCGTAGGGCGCCGGAATGTACGGCGTCCGGCCCGGCCCCATGACCAGCGTGCGGCCGAGGTAGCGGTCGCCCGCCATGGTCGTCACCTCGTACAGCCGCTCCCCGTTCTCCTCCACGACCTGAAGGCCCTCGGCCCGCTGGTTGCAGTCGACGAGGTGGGAGAAGAAGCCGGCGGCCCAGCGGATGTACCCGGCGTACTCCTTGCGCAGCGGGAACTCCGAGGGCAGGTTCAGGTGGCGCAGCAGCCGGCCCTGCTCGTGCAGGTAGTTGAGGAAGCTGTAGCGCGAGCGCGGGTTGCGCAGGGTCACCAGGTCGCGGCTGGGGTGGTTCTGGATGTCGGAGCCGTCGAGCAGCATCCCGGGCTGCCACTCCGGACTGGGCCGGGCCTCCAGGAAGCGTGCCGTCAGCGGTGAGTTCCGCTCCTCCAGGGCGATGGCGAGGGCGAGGTTGGCGGGTCCGAAGCCGATGCCGAGGATGTCGTAGACAGGAGTGGACGTGCGGCTGGTCATCGCTGAGTGCTCCTTGAAGTGACAGTCGTGAAGGTCGGATTGCCGTCGAAGTCGATGCGCAGGCCGCCGATGCGGTCGGCCGCGTACACGCGTTGGTCGGTGCGGTACCAGAGGGGGATCAGGGCGAGGTCGCGGATCGCGATCCGGTCGGCCCGCCGCCAGGCGTCGACGCGTTCGGCGGGGTCGCCGGCGGCGCGGGCGCGGGCGACCAGGGCGTCGAACTCGGCGTCTACGTACCGCCCTTCGTTGTCGCCGTGGGCGGTCCCGTCGGCGTCGGGGGCGGTGCAGGAGGAGTGCAGCAGCGGGAAGAGCATGTTGTCGGGGGTGGGGTAGTCGCAGGCCCACCCGGCCCGGCACAGACCCGCCGCCGCGATCGAGGTGCGGTGGTCGACGAGACCGCGCGCGTCGGTGCGCAGCAACTCGACCCGCCAGCCGTGGACGTCCTCAAGCCCCTTGGCCAGGGCGATGACCCAGTCGTCGTGCCCGGCACCGGTGTTGTAGGCGAGGTCGACGCGGGTGCCGGGGCCGAGCCCGGCCCGCCCGGCCGCTTCCCGCGCCCGCTGCGGGTCGTACGCCGTCCAGTCGTCCTCGATCTCGGCGCGCGGGGTGTGCGCCTTGCCGAACCACGGCGACAGCAGCGAGTGCGCGGCCGTACGGCTGCCGTGGAAGTGGGTGTCGATGAGCCCCTGCCGGTCGATGGCGGCGGAGACCGCCCGGCGGGCGTCCACCGAGTCCATGGGCGCCTGGTGGCAGAAGGGGATGAGGTAGAAGAGCCCGGCGCCCTCCTGCTCCAGGTAACCGTCCTGCTGCGCCGCCTCCTCGGTCCGGGCCGGCGGGATGCGGGCGTAGTCGTAGGTGCCGTCGGCGAACCGGGCGTACTCGTCGTCGAGGGCGGTGACCGGATCGAGGATGTCGAGGTGGACCTCCTCGATCTCCGGCCGCGGCCCGAACCACCGCTCGTTGCGCCGCAGCCGGATCGCCTCGCCGTGCCGCCAGGGTCCGTCCATCACGAACGGGCCGTTGCCGACCGGGAGATCGTTGTACGACGTCTCCAGCGCGGCCGGCGTCCAGGACGGCACCGGGAAGAAGATCGGCTGGAGCGTCTTGAGATCGAACTGGACGTCCGGCTCGGCGAGTTCGACGACCAGCGTGGCGTCGTCCACGGCCGTGAAGTCCCGGACGCCCGCCAGGTGGTAGGCGGTCTCGGTGTTGGCCTCGGGGTCCAGGGCGCGCCGCCAGCCCCGTACGAAACTGTGCGCGGTGACCGGCTCGCCGTCGCTGAAGACGGTGTCGGTGCGCAGCCGGAAGGTCCAGGTCGTGGCGGTCGGGTCGGACTGCCATTCCAGGGCCGTCGCCGGGATCAGCTCCCCGTCCTCGTCGAGCGCGAGCAGTCCGGTGAACAGGGCCTTGCAGACGAGGATGCCCTCGCCCTCCTGGGCCTTGTACGGGTCGATGGCGGTGGGCTCGGTGATGCCCATACGGAAGATCACGCGGCGCCCCTGACCGCCGGCGGCACGGCCACGGGCGGGACCATGACGACGTCGAGCTGCTCGTCGAGCTCGGCGGCGATCCGCTCCACCCGGTCGACGTCCTCGACGCCCCGGTAGGGCGCGGCGACGGCGAGCGAGCCGGCGATCTCGTACCAGCCCTCGGGGGCGCGGCGCAGCCGGTCGCCGGGCTTGGAGGCGGGGATGTAGGAGCGGAAGTAGGGGGAGTGATAGGCGTCGCCGGGGTTGTTGCGGACCAGCGTGCCGGTCCGGTAGGCGAACTTGATGCAGGTCGCGGCGCGCGGGGTGGCGGCCCGGCGGACCTCGCCGTCGAGCACGGCGGCCCGCTTCTCGGCGTCGTCCCCGGCGAGCACGGCCTTGGCGTACAGCCGTACCGCGTCGATGCCGTGCACCTCACGCAGGTTGCGGTAGTTCTGGCCGCCGCTCATCCGGGTGGCGAACTCCACGACCCGGTACCGGCCCTGGGCGTCCTGCCGGAACTCGGCGTTGAACAGGCAGTGCTCGACCCCGAGTCCGGCGACGATGCCCTCGGCGACCGCGACCAGCTCCGGCTCCTCCTCCGGGGTGCGGAAGGGCAGGGTGTAGAAGTCCTCCTCGAAGTAGGGGCCCGGCATCTGCATCTTGTTCGTGACGCCGACGAGATGGAACTCGCCGTTGACGACGACCCCGTCGAGGGTGACCTCCTTGCCCGGCAGGAACTCCTCGATGAGCGCGATCTCGGGGCCGTCGCTCGGGAAGTAGCCGCCCCACTCCTCGGCGAGCCGCGCCACGTCGGCCAGCGCCCGCTCCAGCTCGTCCCGGTCACGGACCAGGCCCACGCCGATGCTCGCGGCGAGCGCGCTGGGCTTGACGATGAAGGGGTACAAGAAGTCCTCGGCCGCCTTCAGACCCGTCTCGACGCCGGTCACCCCGGCGAACTGCGGGGCGGGCAGGGCGTGTTCGGTGAGGAAGGTGCGCTGGAGCTTCTTGTCCCGGGAGATCGCGTCGGCCTGCGGGCGCGGCCAGGTGTGGCCGAGCAGCTGGTTGGCGCGGGAGGTGACGGCGATGTCGCTGTCGTAGAAGGTGATCGCGGTGGCGATGCCCAGCCTGCGGGCCTCCTCGGCGCAGAAGGCGGCCATCGACTCGCCCTCCAGCTCCTCCGGGACCGGGATCACGGAGGCGAAGCGGCCGTCCGCGGCGGCCTGCTTGACGCCGGTCGCCAGGTGGATCTCCAGGCCCATCCGCTCCAGCGTCTCGATGTGCTCGCGGTGCCACGCGTAGGTGTTCCGCATGATCAGCAGGATCTTGTTGCTGTCGCTGCTGCTGTGGATCTTGTTGCTCATGCCGCGACCTTCTGCTCCAGCTCGACGGTGACGACGGTGATCTGCTCCACCAGGGCCTCGGCGGTCTCGACCGCCGCCGTGGTGTCCGGGCCGGTGGTCAGCACCTGGCCCGCGCGGTCCCAGTTGCCGCGCAGTTCGCCGAGGACGTCGCCCGGCTTCACGGTGGTCTCGACGTCGATGACGTCGGCCAGCTGCTTGGCCTCCTCGACGCCCTGCACCTCGACGACCGTGCCGGGGCGGGCGGACAGGAAACGGGTGGCGGCGGAGCGCTCCGGCACCGGGCGGCCGTCCAGGGCCGGGATCAGCCCGAACTGCCAGGCCACGATCCACTCCTCGACGTCGATGCCGTAGGCGGCGTTCAGCAGGTCGAAGATGCGGTCGCCGCCCATGCGGTTGTGGCTCTCGATGATCTTCGGCCCGGTGGGGGTGAGCCGCAGCTCGGTGTGGGCGGCGCCGTCCGTGAGGCCGAGGGCGTCCAGGAAGCGGGCGACCGTGTCCTCGATGCTCCGCTCCTGCTCGGCGGTGAGCCGGGCCGGCAGCGCGTGCCCGAACTCGATGAACCCGTTCTCGCCGCCGGTCAGCTTCTCCGTGACCGCGAGGACCACATGCCGGCCCGCGAAGGAGAACGACTCCACGCTGAACTCCGGGCCGGAGATGTACTGCTCGACGAGGAAGCGCTCGATGTGGAAGAAGTTCCCCCACTGAAGATCGGTGCGGGCCCGCAGCGCCTCCACGCCGGCCCACGCGGCCGCCGCCTGCCCGGGCCCGTCGATGCGCTCGACGCCGAGGCTCGCGGTGGCGTCGGCGGGCTTGAGCACGAACGGGTAGCCGTGCGCGGCACCGAAGGCCACCAGGTCGTCGGCGGATGTCACCTCGGCGGCGGCGACCGACAGGTCCCGGGTCTCCTCCGAGGCGGCCAGCAGATCGCGCATCGCCCGCTTGTCCCGCAGGAGTTCGGCCGTGCGCTCGGTGGTCCCGCCCAGGCCCAGGTGGTCGCTGATCCGCGCGGCCGGCACCAGACCGGGCTCGGTGATCGACACCACCCGGGTGAAGCCGTACGCGGTGTGCGCGGCCTCGATCAGCGGGCGGGTGGTCTCCCAGTCGGTGTAGTCCGCGATGATCACGGCCTCGGCGAGCTTCGCCGCCTCCGGCACGAAGTGGTCCTGGTGCTGGATCAGCACGAAACGGATCCCGAGGGCGGCCGCCTTGCGCAGGGTCTGGATACGGCCGCCCACCACGAGCAGCGTGTGGTCACCGGTTGATCGCGAGGTCGCTGATTGCTGGGTCATGGCGAAAACTCTGGGCCATGAATTACAGCGGCGAAATAGTTTTCGGGTGGCACAAGAATGCCCGGCACAATTGATCCAGCAGGCCACCGAAAACAGCCGCTGGCATGTTTGTGCCACGCACTTTGGTGCCCGCCCGTTCCCCTTCCTGTGCCGCTGCCGCACCGGGAACATCGAGGTCATGCCAAGGATCGCCATGACTACGTTCGCCGTGCTCAAGCAGCCGTATCCGCACCTGTCGAACGACGACTTCAACGCACTCGAACCACTGGTTTTCGGCGCCTCGGAAACCAGCCCCGGCTTCATCGCCCGCGCCACCGCGATCGACGTCGTCGACACCAAGTGGACGAATTTCGGCCGGGACTACGGCGAGTGGGGGTTCTTCGACGCGCCCGCCTTCTACACCGGCGGCCGCACCGACGACACCGACACCCGCGCCTCCACCCTCTCGCTGTGGGCCGACCTCGCCTCCGTGAAGGCGTACGCGTACGGCGGTCTGCACCGGCAGGCGCTGCGCGACCGCCGCCGCTGGTTCGCCCAGATCCCCCACAAGCTGTACGCGGCCTGGTGGGTGGCCGACACCGAGATCCCCACCTGGACCGAGGCCTGCCGGCGCCTTGAGCACCTGGACACGCACGGTCCCAGCGCGCACGCCTTCGACTTCAGGCAGCCCTTCGACCCCGAGGGCCGCCCCGTGTCCTCGTCCTCCGCCCCCGAGGTGACCCATGTCTAAGCCCAACGTCCGGGCTCTGCTGCTGGTGCTGAGCGCCGCGGCCTTCCTGCTGACCCTCGCCGGTTCGGCGCTGAAGAACACCGTCCAGGTCTACTTCGTGCCGATGGCCGACACCTTCGGCGGCTCGCGCGGCGCCCTCGCCTGGGCCACCACGCTCTTCGCCGTCACCGTCGCCGTGGCCTCCCCGCTGGTCGGCGCGATCGCCGACCGCATCGGCGGCGCCGCCACCCTCGCCTTCGGCACCGCCCTGTCCGGCGCGGCCCTCGTCGGCTGCGCGCTGGCCGGCCGGCTGTGGCTGTTCGTCGCGGTGTACGCCGTCGTCGCCGCGCTCGCCTCCACGATGCTGTCGTACGTCCCCCTCGGCGTCCTCGTCGACGAGCTCTTCCGCGACGGCCGCAAGGGCCTGATGTACGCGCTGCTCACCAACGGCGCGGCCGTCGGCTTCGTCGTACTGGTCCCGCTGTGGTCCTGGCTCGGCACCTGGGCGAGCTGGGAGAACGTGCTGCTCGTGGTCGGCCTGCTCTTCCTGTTCGTGCTGGCGCCGGTGGCGCTGCTGGTGGCGCGGGCGTCGGGCAAGGTGACGTCGGCGGCGTCGTCGGAGGCAGCGACGGAGGAGGCCGGCTCCGAGGAGCCCGCCGTCCGGCTCTCCTTCGCCGAGCGGTTCCGGCTCACCGCCCGCAACGCCGACCTGCGCCGGCTCGCGCTCGCCATGTTCGCCTGCGGCGCCACGATGGCCTTCATCGACGTGCACTTCATCCCGCTGATGCACGACCACGGCCTGGGCCACACCGTCTCCTCCACCGCCGTCGCCCTGCTCGGCGTCTTCGAGATCGCCGGCGGACTGCTCGCGGGCTGGCTGTGCGACCGGGGCCGCATCAAGGCCGTGCTGGTGAGCGCGTACGCGGTGCGCGGCGTGGCGATGCTGCTGGTCGCCCTCACGCCGACCGGCACGGTCGCGATCGCCTTCGGCATCGTCTTCGGCATCAGCTACCTGGCCACGGTCATCGCCACCACCATGTGGGCGGCCCGGGTCCTGCCCGTCGAGGTGCGCGGCTTCGGCATGGGCCTGGTGTGGACGGTCCACGCCCTCGGCACCGCTCTCACCAGCGAGGTCGGCGCCCTGATGGCCGACTCGACGCACAGCTACACCCCGGTGACCCTCGGCTGCGCGGCCCTCGCGGCGGCGGCCTGCGTCCTGGTCCTGGCCGGCCGGGTGCCGCCGGCGGAGACCCCGGCGGTCCCCGAAGCCCCGGTGGAGGAGAAGGAGCTGGCCCCGGCAGCGGGCTGACCCACCGCACCCCCTCTTCCGTCCCCTCGCCTCCCGTCCCCCCGCCTCCCGTCCCCGAATAGAACCGGCGCCCCCGCCCCGCCCAAGGAACTCCCCTGTCATGTATGAGCCCCGCACCCGTCAGTTCCTCCAGGTGATGACCACCGCCGCCTTCCTGCTCACCTTCGTCGGAGCGGGGCTGAAGATCACCCTGGAGGCCTATTTCGTGCCCATGGGCGAGACCACCGAAGGCACCGGTGCCTTCCTCGACGGCGCGGCCACGTTCCTCGCCGTCACCACCGCCGCCGCCTACGCCCTGGTGGTCTGCGTGCTGGTGGCGGCGCGGCGGGTACCGGCGGCCGACGCCCCTTCCGACCTCCCCTCCTGAAGGAGCCCCACCCATGGCGGACACCGCCCCCCTGCACCAGCGCCTGCGTCAACTCCCGCGCAGCGCCTGGGTGATCTTCGCGGGGATGTTCCTGATCAAGTTCGGGAACTTCCTCAACGTCTTCCTCGTGCTCTTCCTGGTCGCCCAGGGCTTCTCCGCCGCCCAGGCGGGCCTCGCCCTGGCCGTGGTCGGACTCGGCACGTTCGTGGGCAACATGATCGGCGGCACGGTCGCCGACCGGTTCGGCCGGCGCAGCGCCATCGCCGTGTCGATGTTCGGCTCGGCGGCCGCCACCGCCGCGGTGCCCTTCACCGACGGCCTCATCGCCACCACCGCCCTGGTCGGCCTGGTCGGCGTCTTCGCCCAGCTCTACCGCCCGGCGGCCGGCGCGCTGCTCGTCGACGTCGTCGAGGGCGAGCAGCGGGTGATGGCCTTCGCGGTGCTGCGCCTCGCCGTCAACGTCGGCATGGCGGTCGGCCCACTCGTCGGCGGTCTGCTCAGCGCGGCCTCGTACACGTTCCTGTTCGCGGGCGACGCCATGTTCTCCTTCGCCTTCGGCACCCTGGCCCTGCTGCTCCTGCCGGCCGGCCGGCCCCCGAAGGCGGCGGTCACGGTCTCCGAGGCGACCGGCAAGGGCGGCTACCGCGAGGTCTTCACCGACCGCCCCTACGTCCTGTTCCTGCTCTCGATGGTCGCCGCGACCTTCGTCTACGGCCAGGCCACCGCGACCCTCCCCCTGCACGTCACCGACGCCGGCCTCTCCAACACCGTCTACGGCCTGCTCCTCGGGCTCAACGCCCTGCTCTGCGTGGTCATCGAGCTGCCCCTGACCCGGCACACCGAGCGCCGCGACCCGCGCCGCGTCATCGCCCTCGGCCTGCTGCTGCTGGGCGCGGGCATGGGCCTGACCGGTGCCGTGAGCGCCGTGTGGCTGCTGGCGCTGACGGTCGTCCTGTGGACGGTCGCCGAGACCGTCTACACCCCGATCGCCAACGCCTACCCGGCCGAGTTCTCCCCGGCCCACCTCCGCGGCCGCTACCAGGGCGCCGAGGGCCTCGCCCACACCCTCGGCGGCACCCTCGGCCCGGCGGTCGGCGGCCTCCTCTACGGCATCAACGCCCCCCTGCACTGGACCGTCTGCGCCGCCGTCGCCGTCCTCGGTGCGGTCCTGGTGCTGGGCGCCAAGCCCGGCACACGGCAGACCGAGACCCCGGTGACGGAGACGCCCGAGCCGGTGTCCGCCACCACCAACTGACCTTCCGCACCCGCCCCTTCACATCTGAGAGACCCCGATGACCGTCACCAGCACCGAAGTTCCCCGCATCGACATCCCCTCCGCGACCGAGGACCCGGCCGCGTATGTCACCGCGCTCCTCGAAGTCGCCGCCGAGCGCGACCCGTTCGACGTCCTCGCCAAGACGCCGGTGTGGGCCGCGCGGCTCTTCGCGGACCTGCCGACCGAGCTCGCCGAGACGGTCCCGGAGGAGGGGGAGTGGCCGGCCGCGTTCACCGTCGGCCACCTCTTCGACGTCGACATCGTCTACGGCTTCCGCTGGCGCCTGGTCGCCACCGAGGACGCCCCCGTCTACCCCGGGTACGACGAGGAGAAGTGGGCCCCGCTGCCGCGCCTCCCGTTCCGTCAGATGCTCGACGCCTGGACCGGCCTGCGCGCCTCCAACGTGGCCCTGCTCGCGGCCCTGCCGCCCGAGGACTGGCAGCGCACCGGCCACCACGGCGAGCAGGGCGGCGAGACCATGGAGGTCATGATCAAGAAGGTGGTCGGCCACGACATCGCCCACATCAACCAGATCTACCGGGCGATCCGCCTGGTCCGTCAGGCGGCGGGACTGGAGGTGGCCGAGCTGGACGCGACCTACCTGTCGCTGGGCCTGTAACACCCTGGAGGCGCCCGGGACTTGACCGTCCCGGGCGCCTTTGCGCAGGTCCGTGACTACAGCGAGGTGCCGTCGTTCGTGGAGTCCGGGTCGACGCCCATGGTGATCGAACCGACGACACCCTTGGCGATGTTCTTCTTGTCGTACTTCAGCTTGAGGAGACCGCCCGTGGTGCCGCTCTGGTCGTAGATGGTGTCCTCGGTGAGCGTGGTGCGCTCGGTGGTGCTGGTGGAGTACGGCTCGACCTCGGCGGAGGCGAGCACGGCCTCCTCGGCGAAGAAGAACTGGCCGGTGTGGCAGGTGTGCCCGCCCTCGTAGCCGGCGTCGGTCCACTTGCCGTCCACATGCACCTTGGTGTGGATGTGGACGGTACGGCCCCGGTACCAGCCCGGGAAGATCGTCCTGAAGGCGACCCGGCCCTGCTTGTCCGTCTTCCACGTGCCGCGCAGGTAGCGCTCGTCGTCGGTGGGCTCCTCGTGGCCGCCGCCACCGGTGCCGCCGGAAGGCGCTCCGGACGGCGGTTCACCGGTCGGCGTGCCACTCGGCGTGCCCGAGGGGGCGTCGGTCGGCGCGTCGGTCGGGGCCGTGCCACCACCGCCGGTCGACAGACTCTCGTACCCCGAGTAGATGCCCAGCGCGTCGCAGTGCCAGATGTCCACGGCCGCGTTCGCGATCGGCTTGCAGGTCTCGGCGTCGATCACCTTGAGGTTCAGGACGAGCGGGATGCCCTCCTTGTCCTCGGTGATGTCCCGGCGGATCTTGTCGGCGTCGATGTAGTACGGCCCCTCGGTGGTCTCCGAGGTGAGCTTGTAGCAGGCCTCAGACTCCGTGGAGGAGCTGCCCGCGGAAGCGGTCGTGCTCGTCTCGCCCGCGAACGCGCCCGACGCGGCGAGGGTGCCCGCCGCGCCCACCGCCACGGCCGCGCCCGCTCCGGCCACGACGACCTTGCGCCGCGTCAGGTCCTTCTTGTGTTTCGGCTGGTTTCCCGTCATGGACACGGAAGTTAGGGAAGAAGCCTGAGAACGCCACCGGTAAGAGCTGTGCACACCCCCAGACAGCAGGAAGGGCTCGGAACCGACGCCGGTTCCGAGCCCTTCCTGACCGCTTGCTACTTCGGCTGCGGCTTGCGCACCGACAGGTGCAGCTCCTTCAGCCGCGCCTCCTCCAGCTCCGTCGGCGCGCCCATCATCAGGTCCTGGGCGTTGCCGTTGAGCGGGAAGGCGATGGTCTCGCGGATGTTCGGCTCGTCCGCGAGGAGCATCACGATGCGGTCGACGCCCGGCGCGATGCCGCCGTGCGGCGGGGCGCCGAAGCGGAACGCGCGCAGCATGCCCGCGAACTTCTCCTCGACGGTCTCCCGGTCGTAGCCCGCGATCTCGAAGGCCTTCAGCATGATCTCGGGCTCGTGGTTCCGGATCGCGCCGGAGGACAGCTCGACACCGTTGCAGACGATGTCGTACTGCCAGCCCAGGATGTCCAGCGGGTCCTGCGTCTCCAGGGCCTCAAGACCGCCCTGCGGCATCGAGAACGGGTTGTGCGAGAAGTCGATCGCGCCGGTGTCCTCGTCCTTCTCGTACATCGGGAAGTCGACGATCCAGCAGAACCGGAAGACGTTCTCCTCGAAGTGCCCGGCACGCTTGGCGGCCTCGACCCGCACCGCGCCCATGATCTTCGAGACCTCGTCGAACTCGCCCGCGCCGAAGAACACCGCGTGCCCGGCGGCCAGCGACAGCCGCTTGGTCAGCTCGGCGACGTTCTCCTCGGTGAGGAACTTCGCGATCGGGCCGGTCAGCGAACCGTCCTCGGCCACGCGCACCCAGGCCAGGCCCTTCGCGCCCAGCGTGACGGCGAAGTCGCCGAGCTGGTCGAAGAACTTCCGCGGCTGGGCGGAGACGTCCGGCACCGGCAGCGCGCGCACGTGCTTGCCGGCGAAGGCCTTGAACTCCGAGCCCTCGAAGATGTCGGTGATGTCGACGAGCTCCAGCTGGGCCCGCAGGTCCGGCTTGTCGGAGCCGTACTTCAGCATCGCCTCACGGAACGGGATCCGCGGGAACGGCGAGGTCACATGCCGCCCGTTGCCGAACTCCTCGAACAGCTCGGTCATGAGCTTCTCGATCGGCTGGAAGACGTCCTCCTGCTCGACGAAGCTCATCTCGACGTCGAGCTGGTAGAACTCGCCCGGCGAGCGGTCCGCACGCGCGTCCTCGTCACGGAAACAGGGCGCGATCTGGAAGTAGCGGTCGAAGCCGGAGATCATCAGCAGCTGCTTGAACTGCTGCGGCGCCTGGGGGAGGGCGTAGAACTTGCCCGGGTTCAGACGCGACGGCACCACGAAGTCACGCGCGCCCTCGGGAGAGGTGGCGGACAGGATCGGCGTCGCCATCTCGTTGAAGCCGAGGGCCACCATCTTGGAGCGGATCGAGGCGATGACCGACGACCGCAGCATGATGTTCTTGTGCATGCGCTCGCGGCGCAGGTCGAGGAAGCGGTACTCCAGGCGCCGCTCCTCGTTGACCCCGTCCTCGGTGTTGATCGTGAACGGCAGGGGAGCGGCGGCGCCGAGCAGCTCGACCTCGCTCACCTCGACCTCGATCTCACCGGTCGGCAGGTCCGGGTTCACGTTCTCGGTTCCACGTGAAACAACGCGGCCGTCGATGCGGACCGTGGACTCCTTGGAGACCTTGTCCAGCGCCTCGTAGGCCTCGGTGCCCGGCCGGGCGACCAGCTGCGTGATGCCGTAGTGATCGCGCAGATCGATGAAGAGGATGCCGCCCAGGTCGCGCCGATTGTGCAGCCAGCCACTCAGCCGGACGTCGGTGCCGACGTCAGAGGCGCGGAGCTCGCCGCAGGTGTGGGACCTGTACCGATGCATCGTCGTTCATCGTCCTTACAGTGTGGGCTGTGTGCCGAGGGTCACTCCCCGACGTGAACGGGCCATGGTGCCCGGACCTCCCAAGGGTACCGGCCGCCCAAAGATCGCCTCCCCACCATTTACGCACCGGCGATCAGTGGCACCCGCCGATCGTCTGTTCTTACAGTGGGGCAATGCGCACTGGTGAGCCCTTGCCCGCCGTGGGGGAGGTCCTCTCCGCCCTGGCTACCGGCCTGTGGCACTGGGACACCGCGACAGGCCTGGTCACGGTGGACGCCGAGGCCGCCCGACTGCTTGGGCTGCGAGCCGAGGCCACCACCCTCACCGAGGTCCAGGCCCGCGCCCGCATGCACCCCGTGGACTGGAACGAGATCACGGGCGTGATCCAGCTCGCCGTCGCCGAGGGCACCCTCGCCGAGGTCCGCATCCGGATCATGGACGAGCAGAACCGGGTGATCCGCGTCGTCCGCAGCCGCTCGAAGCCGTCGTACGACGCCGAGCGCCGCGCCTTCGTCCTGATCGGCGCGATGCAGGAGGTCACCGAGCCCTCGCCGACCACCGCGGCCGCCCGCAGGAGCACCGCAGTCACCGGCGACTGGCGCCGCTCCCGGGAGGCGTTCCTGCTGGACGCGGGGCGCGCCCTGGCCGAGGCCCGCTCGACGGAGGAGGTCCTGCGCGTCGCGGCGGGCCTCTCCATGCCCGGCTTCTCCCCCGACGGCCTCGCGGTCTTCGGCGTCGAGGGCGACCGTCTGAAGATCATCGGCCACCACGGCCAGCAGCCCGGCGACGAGGGCCCCTTCTCCCACATGTCCCTGGAGACCGACTACCCTGCGGCGGAGGTCGTCCGCACCGGCCGCGCGGTGTACCTGTCGAGCCCCGAGCACTACCGCGACCGCTACCCCGTCACCTGGCCGCTGGCCGCCCACTTCGGCCGCCAGTCCTGGGCGTTCCTGCCCCTGACGGTCGCCGGCCGCACCATGGGCGCCTGGATGGCGGCCTTCACCTACCCGGTGGCCTTCACCCCCGACGAGCGCTCGGTCCTCACCACCGTCGCCCGCATGCTCGCCCAGGCCCTCTCCCGCGCCGAGGCCGCGGAATCCGCCCGCGAGCTCACCGACGGCCTCCAGCGCTCCATGCTCCCCAAGCTCGGCCCCGAGATACCCGGCATGAGCGTCGCCGCCCGCTACGTCCCCACCGGCGGCGGCCTCCAGGTCGGCGGCGACTGGTACGACATGATCCCGCTGCCCAACGGCCGCCTCGCCCTCGTCATCGGCGACGTACAAGGCCACGACGTCCGGGCCGCCGGCCTGATGGGACAGCTCCGCATCGCCCTGCGCGCCTACGCCTCCGAGGGCCACCGCCCCGACGCCGTCCTCTCCCGCGCCTCCCGCTTCCTGCACGGCATGACGTACGACGACGACCAGGACCCCGGCGACCTGCGTTTCGCGACCTGCCTCTACGCCGAGGTCGACCCCAGGACCGGCGTCCTCGACATCGCCCGCGCCGGCCACCCCGACCCGGCGATCCGCATGGCCGACGGCACGGTCCTGGCCCGCCGCACCGACGGCGGCCTCCCCCTCGGCATCGACCCGGACGCCGACTACCCCACCACCCGGCTCACCCTCGAACCCGGCGAGACGATGATGGTCTGCACGGACGGCCTCCTGGAGACCGGCGGCCACGACCTCGACACCGGCTGGCAGCGGGTCCGCACCATCCTGGAGGAACACAAGGGCGACGACCTGGAGGAACTCGCCGACGCCCTGGTCCAGGCGGTCCACGGCCCCTCCTCCCACCACACCCCGGGGCCCCTGACCGACCGCCGCGAGGACGACATAGCGGTCCTGCTGCTGCACCGCGAGGGAGACGGCTGCGGCTGCGGCGACACGGTCACCCCTCCCCAGGTCCGCCGCACGATGCTCACGGTGGCCCAGGCGGAACCGGAACGCGTAGGAGTGGCCCGCGCACAACTGCGGGAACTCCTCCACGACTGGCCCTCCCAGGATCAGATCGACTCCGCCGTCCTGCTCCTGTCGGAGACCCTGACGAACGTCCTCGTCCACACGGACGCCGACGCGCTCCTCCTCGCCGAGATCCACGGCGACGGCCGCGGCACCCGCCGCATGCGCATCGAGGTCACCGACACCAGCGACGACCTCCCCCACAAACGCCGCCCCGGCGAACTCGCCTCCTCCGGCCGCGGCCTGATGCTCATCGAACTCCTCGCCGACGCCTGGGGAGTCGACCCGCGCGGCGAGGGCAAGAGCATCTGGTTCGAGCTCTACGAGTCCACGGCCGAGGCGTCCTCCGCGTAACGCTCCCGCAGCTCGTGCGCGACCGCGAACGCAGCGGCGGTGAGGGGGACGGCGAGCAGCATCCCGAGCACCCCGGAGGTGGACGCACCGGCGGTGAGGGCGACCAGCACGACGGCGGGATGCATCTGCACCGTACGGCTCTGGATGGCGGGCTGCAGCACATGCCCCTCCAGCACCTGCACGGCGAGCACGATCCCCAACGCCCACAGGGCGATGACGAACCCCCGGTCGGCCAGCGCGACCAGCACGGCGACGGCACCCGAGATGAAGGCTCCGAGATACGGGATGTAGGCCCCGACGAAGACAAGCGCCGCGAGCCCCACGGCCCCCGGAACATCGAGGACCAACAACCCGACCCCAATACAAACGGCGTCGATGAGGGCGATGATCGTGGTCCCCCGCATGAACCCCTCCACCGCCCCGAAGGCCCGCCGCGCCAGGGCCTCGACGAGGTCACGGGAGGCGGCGGGGGTCATCGACCGCAGCGTACCGACGGCCCGATGCGAGTCCCGCAGAAAGAAGAAGACGAGAAACAGCGCGAGGACGGCCATGGCGATGACCTCTCCGACGACACTGACCCCGCTGATGACCCCGGAGGCGGCGGTCCCCCCGAACTTGCCCAGCAGATCCTTGGCGTTGGAGGCGAGATCGTCGAGCGAGGTCCCCGCGGCCCCGAAGCGATCGGTGATCCCCCGAGCCGCGTCCTTGAGCGAGGCGACGATCTGGTCCCCGGTCTCGATCAGCGCGGCGACGACGATGTAGACGGCCCCGCCCACCACACCGACGACGGCCACACAGGTGAGCCCGGCGGCGAGCGACCGCCCGACCCCGACCTTGATGAGCCACCGGTGCAACGGCCCCAGCAGCGCGGTCCCGAGCAGCGCGAGCAGCACCGGCACGACAGCGGTACGGAACTCCGCACACAGCCGGATCCCGACGTAGCCGACCCCGGCGACAAGCAGCACCACGACACACCACGCGCCGACACGGCGAATCGGCCCCGGAAGCAGCGCTGTCGACGGTTCCTGCATGCTCCCATCTGGCCATACGGCAGTCCCGGTGTCGCGCAGAGGCATCCGAACGAGCCCTGCGAACCGGCTCACGGCCACCTGCTGCCATGATCGACTCGTGACGAGTGAACCCGCCCTGCCCGGCCGCCCGAAGTACGTCCTCTTCGACGTCGACGGCACGTTGATCGACGCGGTGAGCAACCAACGCCGGGTCTGGGGCACCTGGGCGGAGCGCCACGGCCTGAACCCGGCCGAGGTCCACGAGGTGGCCCTGCGCACCCGCCCGCTGGAGACCTTCGCCCAGGTCGCCCCGGACCGGGACCCCCAGGAATGCCTGGCGGCCCTGCACGCACTGGAGGACGACGACGTCCGAACCGGCGTCTACTCCGCCTTCGACGGCGCGTCCGAACTCCTGCACGCCCTGCACCCGGGCTCCTGGGCCCTGGTCACCTCGAACTACGAACACCGCGTCCGCGGCCGCTTCCGCCGCACCGGCCTCCCCCTGCCGCCCGTGATCGTGGACGCGGCCGCGGTGACCGAGGGCAAACCGTCCCCCACCCCCTACCTCCAGGCCGCCGCCCTTCTGGGCACACCCCCGGAGGACTGCCTGGTCATCGAGGACGCCCCCTCCGGAATCCACTCAGGCCTGCGCGCCGGAATGCAGGTCTGGAGCGTGAACACGCAAACGGCCCCCGCACCCACCCACCGCCACTACCCGACCCTCCGCGAGGCGATCCCCGACATCCTGGCCTTCGCCGGGCAGGGCTGAGTCGCTTCTCGCGATGCGGGTGCGGATGCGGCAAAGGCCCGAATCCGCAGATCGATGCTGCGGATTCGGGCCCTGGAGAGCCGGGGGGCCCGAGCGCCTTACAGGCCACCCTCCGACATTCCGTGCACGGCGGGGATCGTCCCCAGCCGGCCCTTCTGGAAGTCGTCGAACGCCTGCTGGAGTTCCTCGCGGGTGTTCATGACGAACGGGCCGTAGTGGGCCATGGGCTCACGGATCGGCTGTCCGCCGAGGAGGACGACCTCGAGGTCCGGGGTGTGGGAGTCCTGCTTCTCGTCCGCGCGGACCGTCAGGGAACCGCCGGCACCGAAGACGGCCGTCTGGCCGAGGTGGATCGGACGCCGCTCGACGCCCACCGAACCCCGCCCCGCCAGCACGTACGCGAGGCCGTTGAAGTCCTCACGCCACGGCAGCGTGATCTCCGCGCCCGGCGCCAGCGTCGCGTGGATCATCGTGATCGGGGTGTGGGTGATACCGGGACCCTGGTGGCCGTCGAGCTCACCGGCGATGACACGGAGCAGCGCACCGCCGTCGGGCGTCGTCAGCAGCTGGACGTTGCCGCCGCGGATGTCCTGGTACCGGGGCGCCATCATCTTGTCCTTGGCGGGGAGGTTGACCCACAGCTGGAGGCCGTGGAAGAGCCCTCCGGACATGACCAGCGACTCCGGCGGCGCCTCGATGTGGAGGAGGCCGGAACCGGCGGTCATCCACTGGGTGTCGCCGTTGGTGATGGTGCCGCCACCGCCCTGGCTGTCCTGGTGGTCGAAGATCCCGTCGATGATGTAGGTGACGGTCTCGAAGCCGCGGTGCGGGTGCCAGGGGGTCCCCTTCGGCTCGCCCGGCGCGTACTCCACCTCCCCCATCTGATCCATCATGATGAACGGATCCAGGTGGCGGTAATTGATCCCGGCGAACGCACGGCGCACCGGGAAGCCCTCGCCCTCGAAACCGCTCGGCGCGGTCGTGACGGTGAGCACGGGACGGGCCACGGCGTCTGCGGACGCGGCGACGCGGGGCAGCGTCAGCGGGTTCTCGACGGTCACTGCAGGCATGGTCGGTACCTCCTTGGTGCATCCAGTTTAGTTGAGCGTTGAACTTTCTGCCACCCCTAACGGCAGAAGCCCGGAGGACATTCCCTCCGGGCTCCACCACGCGGGGCCGACCCGCGTCAGTTGCTGAAGTACAGGTACTTCCAGGACCCGTACGTCGTCGAGTTCACGCTGTCGCCGGACGAGCCGTTGACGTACACCGACCGCATCCGCGCCCGGATGCCCGACTCGTCGGGCGCCCCGAGGGACACGGCCGACTTGCCGTTCGAGCCGAGCGGGAAGTACTCCGAGTCCGCCGAGTACCAGTCGCCCTGGTAGTAGACCTGGAGGTCGAAGCGCTGCTGACGGCCCGGGTAGTACGACATCGTCGTCGTGAGCAGCGGGTCCGTGCTCTTGTGGAACCAGTAGTACGTCTTCGAGCCGATCTTCGCCGTCTTGTAGTGCTTGGAGACGGCGGTGGAGATCTTGACCTTGGCGTAGGCCGTGGACTTGACGGTCTTCGGCTTGTAGCGGGAGTCGCCCGCGAAGACCGCGGTGACGGCCGTGTCCCGGGTCATGTCCACCCAGGCGCTGATGTTGCCGTCGGAGTTGACCGTGCCGGTCTTGATGAGCTTCTTGCCCTTGTCGCTGCCGAAGGGGTCGGCGTAGATCGAGACCGAGCGGTTCTTGTACGTCTTGCCCAGGTGCGCGGTGAACTTCACGTCGGCGCCGTACGAGTACAGCTTGCCGTTGTTGTTCAGGCTCAGCGTGGTGGCGGCGCGGGAGACGTCGACGGTGTCCGAGGCGCTCACGGCGGTGTGGGCGGCGTCGCCCGCGTACTTCACCGTGTACTTCACCTTGCCGCCGGCCGGCGGGGTGTTGGTGAAGGAGTACGTGCCGTCCGCCTTGACCGTCACCGCCGGCAGCGCCTTGCCGTTCGGGCTGTCCAGGTCGGTGCGGGTGACGGTGAGCTGGGTGCCGGCGGCGAACGGGACCGACGCCGTGATCTTGCCCTTGACGGTGAGCTGCTGGGCGCGGGTGGCCGTCGACGGGGCGTTGACCGTGAGGGTCGGGACGCTGAGCGTGGGCTGGGTCAGCGCCTTGAGCGTGTAGCCGTTGCTGAAGTTGACCAGGGCGAAGACGCGCGAGGCGTCCGGGGCCCAGGCCACGTCGTTGACGGGCCCGGTGCCCGGAGTGTAGGTGCGGACCGGCTGGGTGGCGTCGGGCCGGTAGATCGCGACCTGGGAGCCGGAGGTCTGGGCGATCAGGCCGCCCAGCCCGATGTCCGCCCCCTGCCCCGCGGGGTAGGCGCCGGCCTTGGTGAAGGTGCCGTTCGCGAAGGCGTCCCGGTCGGTGCCGTTGACGAGGACCTGGTCGCCGCCGGGGACGAGGTCGACGTCGTAGACGCCGTTCGTCAGGGCGTACGAGGTGTCGTGCCAGGCGGTGACCTTGGGGGTGGCGCCCGATACGTCGAGGACGGCGAGGGTGCCCGAGGAGTCACCGGTCTCGCCGACGGCCAGCAGGCCGGGGCGCTGCGGGTCGGTGTCGAGGAGGGCCTGGCCCCACAGTCCGGAGTTGGTGCCCTCGGTCGGGAGCTGGGCGAGTGCCACCGGGTCGGTGCCGCTCGCGGGGTCCACGGCCGGGTCGACGGAGCCCAGGTCGCCGTCCCACTGGTCGCCGTAGGAGAACCAGACCTTGCCGCCGGCGAACGCGATGTGCGCGGGGCCCGTGTCGGTGGCGACGGGGTAGCGGGTCTTGATGTCGAGGGTGGCGGGGTCGAGCGCCACGATCTCGTGCGTGCCGCGCAGGGCGGCGTACAGGGTGCTGCCGTCGTCGGAGAGGACCAGTTCGGAGACGCCTTCGACGCCGGTCACGGAGTCGACCTGGTTGCCGTTGTAGTCGGCGGCGAAGATCCGGCCGTTGGCGCTGTCGCCGACGAAGACCCGCTTGAGCGAGTCGCTGACGGCGAGGCCGCCGGGCGAGCCGACCGTGGTGGTGACGGCCGAGGCCGTCCCGGCCGTGACGGCGGTCAGCGCGACGGAGCTGAAGAGGACCGCGAGCGCTGTCGCGGTGGATGTGCTGCGCATGCGCACAGGTGTGAACCCCCACAAGAGATCCCGGGGTCGCCGGGAGACTGAGAGCGCCGCGCGGCGCCCGGACGCGGACCGCCCGGAAGGCGGTGTGACGTGCGGGGCGCGGCTGCCAGAGGGCACTCTATGGCATGCCTGTGACAATCGCGTGGAGGTTTTTTCTCCGCCGGGAGGCGGCTAGCCGTACATCCTTCGCATCGCGAACTCGACCATCTGCTCGACCGCCTTGGCGTCGAACACCATCCGGTGCTCGCCCTCCATGTCGAGGACGAAGCCGTACCCGGTCGGCAGGAGGTCGATCACCTCGGCGCCGGTGATCACGAAGTACTTGGACTCCTTGCCCGCGTACCGGCGCAGTTCCTTGAGCGAGGTGAACATCGGGATCACCGGCTGCTGGGTGTTGTGCAGGGCGAGGAAGCCGGGGTTGTCGCCGCGCGGGCAGTACACCTTGGACGTGGCGAAGACCTGCTGGAAGTCCTCGGCGGCGAGCTGCCCGGTGGTGAAGGCGCGCACCGCGTCCGCGAGGGACGGCGGGGACGGCTCGGGGTACAGCGGCGGCTGCTGGCCGTACCCGCCCGGCATCTGCTGCTGTGGCGTGGCGTACTGCTGCTGCGTACCCGCGCTCTGGTCGTAGCCGTACATGGGCGCAAGCGTACCGAGCGGGGTGGCGTGGCGGAGGCCCGCAGGGGGCCGGAAACCGACAGCGACTCGACAGCCGTCGGCTCTGGGTTCGGGGGGCCGCCGCTCCTAGCGTCGTTCCCATGCGCCGAGACGAGCACGACGAGGCCCGCGACGGGGTCCATGAGCACGACCGGGGGCTCTCCTACGACCTTCCCGTCCTCGCCCGCCGCCGGATGATCCGGCTGCTGGCGGGTGCGGGCCTCGTGCCGCTGGCCGGCTGTTCCACGGACGACTCCGGTGCCTCCGGGTGCTCTGCGGTCCCGGAGGAGACGGCCGGTCCGTACCCCGCCGACGGTTCGAACGGGGTGAACGTCCTCAAGGAGAGCGGTGTCGTGCGCGGCGACATCAGGAAGAGCTTCGGCGACTCGGCGGGCGGCACGGCGGAGGGTGTTCCGCTGACCGTGACGCTCACCGTCGTGGCGGCGGACTCCGGCTGCGGTACGCCGAGGAAGGGCGCGGCCGTGTATCTGTGGCACTGCGACCGGGAGGGCGCGTACTCCCTGTATACGGAGAGCGTCAGGGACGAGAACTACCTGCGGGGCGTGCAGGAGACCGACGAGTCGGGGCAGGTCACCTTCACCAGCGTCTTCCCGGGCTGTTACGCCGGCCGCTGGCCGCACATCCACTTCGAGGTCTACGGCAGTCTCGCGGATGCCACCGCCGCGACGGCGGTCATCAGCACCTCGCAGCTGGCCTTCCCCGAGGACGTGTGCGACACGGTGTACGCCACCGAGGGCTATGAGGCGAGCGTGACCAACCTCGGCAGTCTCTCCCTGGAGAGCGACGGCGTCTTCCGGGACGGGTACGAGCGGCAGCTGGCGGTCGTGAAGGGGAGCACGGGCGCCGGATACACCGCCACCCTGACCGTTGCGGTGTGAACCGTCACAGATGGCCGGATCGGGGTTGCGACTTATTACCGGCGGGTAGCATCATCGTATCGAAGCTACTTGTCGGTACGTGAACTAGCGCGAGGATCCAGTGCCTCGCCCGTCTCTCCAGGGAGCCGTCGCCATGGGGCACTACAAGTCGAATCTCCGTGACATCGAGTTCAACCTCTTCGAAGTGCTCGGCCGCGACAAGCTGTACGGCACGGGTCCCTTCGAGGAGATGGACGTCGAGACCGCGAAGAGCATCCTCGCCGAGATGACGCGCCTCGCGGAGAACGAGCTGGCGGAGTCCTTCGCGGACGCCGACCGCAACCCGCCGGTCTTCGACCCGGAGACCAACACCGCGCCGGTCCCCGCGTCCTTCAAGAAGAGCTACAAGGCGTTCATCGACTCCGAGTACTGGCGTCTGGGCCTGCCCGAGGCCATCGGCGGCACGACCGCGCCCTCGTCGCTGATCTGGGGCTTCGCGGAGCTGATCCTCGGCGCCAACCCGGCCGTGTGGATGTACTCCTCCGGTCCGGCGTTCGCCGGGATCCTCTACGACGAGGGCAACGACGTACAGAAGAAGATCGCCCGGATCGCCGTGGAGAAGACCTGGGGTTCGACCATGGTGCTGACCGAGCCGGACGCCGGTTCGGACGTCGGCGCCGGTCGCACCAAGGCGATCCAGCAGGAGGACGGCTCCTGGCACATCGAGGGCGTCAAGCGCTTCATCACGTCCGGTGAGCACGACATGGAGGAGAACATCCTCCACTACGTCCTCGCGCGTCCCGAGGGCGCCGGCCCGGGCACCAAGGGGCTGTCCCTGTTCCTCGTCCCGAAGTACCTCTTCGACTTCGAGACCGGCGAGCTGGGCGAGCGCAACGGCGTCTACGCGACGAACGTCGAGCACAAGATGGGCCTGAAGGCCTCCAACACCTGCGAGATGACCTTCGGCGACCAGCACCCCGCCAAGGGCTGGCTGATCGGCGACAAGCACGACGGCATCCGCCAGATGTTCCGCATCATCGAGTTCGCCCGCATGATGGTCGGCACGAAGGCGATCTCGACGCTGTCGACCGGTTACCTGAACGCGCTGGAGTACGCCAAGGAGCGCGTCCAGGGCACCGACCTCGCCGCCTTCGGCGACAAGACCGCGCCCAAGGTCACCATCACGCACCACCCGGACGTGCGCCGCTCGCTGATGACGCAGAAGGCGTACGCGGAGGGCATGCGCGCGCTCGTCCTCTACACCGCCTCGATCCAGGACGCGATCGCCGTCAAGGAGGCCGCGGGCGAGGACGCCAAGGCCGAGCACGCGCTCAACGACCTGCTCCTGCCCATCGTGAAGGGCTACGGCTCCGAGAAGGGATACGAGCAGCTCGCCCAGTCGCTCCAGACCTTCGGCGGCTCCGGGTTCCTCCAGGAGTACCCGATCGAGCAGTACATCCGGGACGCCAAGATCGACACCCTGTACGAGGGCACCACCGCGATCCAGGGCCAGGACTTCTTCTTCCGGAAGATCGTCCGCAACCAGGGCGCGGCCCTGAACGGTCTCGCCGAGGACATCAAGAAGTTCCTGGCGCTCGGCACCGGCGGCGAGGAGCTGGCCGGCGCCCGCGAGCACCTCGCGAAGGCGGCCGTCGAGCTGGAGGCCATCGTCGGTCTGATGCTGACCGACCTCGCGGCCACCGAGCAGGACGTCAAGAACATCTACAAGGTGGGCCTGAACACCACCCGTCTGCTGCTGGCCTCCGGTGACGTGGTCGTCGGCTACCTGCTCCTCAAGGGCGCCGCCGTGGCCGCCGAGAAGCTGGAGACCGCCTCCGCCAAGGACAAGGCGTTCTACACCGGCAAGATCGCGGCGGCGAAGTTCTTCGCGGCCAACGTCCTGCCGGGTGTCACGGGTGCGCGCAAGCTCGCCCAGAACGTCGAGCTGGACCTGATGGACCTGGACGAGGCCGCGTTCTAGGACACATCAGCACAGCTCTCCTGAGGGCCCGCTTCCTTCACCGGGAGCGGGCCCTCGTACGTCGTCCAGGTGAATCCCTTCGTCGTTAAGGTGAACCCCATGAGCGAACCCTCCCGCTTCGACCGCGGCCACACCGACGACCTCATGTCCTTCCTGGCGGCGAGCCCGTCGCCGTACCACGCCGTGGCGAACGCCGCCGAGCGGCTGGAGAAGGCCGGCTTCAGGCAGGTCGCCGAGACGGACGCCTGGGACGGGACGAGCGGCGGCAAGTACGTGCTGCGCGGTGGTGCGATCGTGGCCTGGTACGTGCCCGAGGGCGCCGAGGCGCACACGCCGTTCCGGATCGTCGGCGCGCACACCGACTCCCCCAACCTGCGGGTCAAGCCACTGCCGGACGCCGGGGCGCACGGCTGGCGGCAGGTGGCGGTGGAGATCTACGGCGGGCCGCTGCTGAACTCCTGGCTCGACCGTGACCTGGGGCTGGCCGGCCGGCTGACCCTGCGGGACGGTTCGACGCGGCTCGTGAACGTGGGCCGGCCGCTGCTGCGGGTGCCGCAGCTCGCCATCCACCTGGACCGCTCGGTGTCGGCGGAGGGGCTCAAGCTCGACAAGCAGCGGCATCTGCAGCCCATCTGGGGGCTCGGCGACGACGTCCGCGAGGGCGATCTGATCGCGTTCCTGGAGGCGGAGGAGGGGCTCGGCGCGGGCGAGGTCACCGGCTGGGACCTGATGGTCCACTCCGTCGAGCCGCCCGCCTACCTGGGCCGTGACCAGGAGCTGGTGGCCGGGCCGCGCATGGACAACCTGCTGTCCGTGCACGCCGGGGTGGCCGCGCTGACCGCGGTCGCGGCCGGCCCGGACCTCGGGTACATCCCCGTGATCGCCGCCTTCGACCACGAGGAGAACGGCTCGCAGTCCGACACCGGTGCGGACGGGCCGCTGCTCGGCAGTGTGCTGGAGCGTTCGGTGTTCGCGCGCGGCGGGTCGTACGAGGACCGGGCGAGAGCGTTCGCGGGCACCGTCTGTCTGTCCTCCGACACGGGCCACGCGGTCCACCCCAACTACGCCGAGCGGCACGACCCGACGCACCACCCGCGGGTCAACGGCGGACCGATCCTCAAGGTCAACGTCAACAACCGCTACGCGACGGACGGTTCGGGACGCGCGGTGTTCGCCGCCGCCTGCGAGAAGGCGGGCGTCCCCTTCCAGTCCTTCGTCTCCAACAACTCCATGCCCTGCGGCACCACCATCGGCCCGATCACCGCGGCCCGGCACGGCATCAAGACGGTCGACATCGGTGTCGCCATCCTGTCGATGCACAGCGCCCGCGAACTGTGCGGCGCGGACGACCCGCATCTGCTGGCCAATGCGCTGGTGGCGTTTCTGGAGGGATAGTTCCGCCGCGCCTGGTTACCCGCCCCTGACGGAAACTTCATGCAGGGGAGGCGACACTCATGGGCCTCGGCGGATGCATCATCCTCATCGCCGCGGGAGCCATCCTCACGTTCGCGACCGACTGGGACATGCAGGGGGTCAACCTCGATCTGGTCGGGATCATCCTGATGATCGTCGGACTGATCGGGGTCAGCACCTTCAGCAGCATCGCGCGGCGCAGGCGGGTCGTGGTGCCGCCCACCACGCCGGTCGTCGACGAAGAGGTACGGCGCAGGGAGTACTGACAGCGGGCCGTTCCTGACAGCTCGTCATCAATTGGGCTCACAGGAAATATCCAGACAACCGTGAGCAGTCCGTTACCCCGGACTGCTTGTCGGCTTGTATGGATTTCGTGAAGACTTGTGAGGACACAGGGGCTCGGGGGGTGAGCGACACCGGGCCCTGTCCTCGCAAGACTTCGCACCAGGGGGCCCGGCGTGCTCGACCTCGCGGCGCCGAGCGGTCCGAGACCGCACCCGGTGCCCCGCCATGCGGCCCGCCGCGCCCACGCGGCGCCCGAGGAGCCGCCGACGCGCCCCCGGCTCGCCGTGCTGATCCCGGCGCACAACGAGGCGGACCGCATCGGCGCCGCCATCGACGGCCTGCGCGACCAGACCCGGCGCCCCGACCTCGTCGTGGTGGTCTGCGACAACTGCACCGACGACACCGCCGAGGTCGCCGTCGCGCACGGCGCCCAGGTGTTCCACACCCAGGGCAACACCCACAAGAAGGCCGGCGCCCTCAACCAGGCCATCGCCTGGATGCTGCCCCACCTCGACGACCGCGACCTGCTGCTGGTCCAGGACGCCGACACCGTCCTCGACCCCTGGTTCGCCGAGACCGCGCTCGGCACCTTCAACCGCAAGGTCGGCGCCGTCGGCGGGGTCTTCTACGGCGAGGACGGCGGCGGCTTCCTCGGTCTGCTCCAGCGCATGGAGTTCCACCGCTACGCCTGGGAACTGGAACGCACCGGCGGCAAGGCCCAGGTCCTCACCGGCACCGGAACCATGTTCCGCGCCCGGGTGCTGCGCGAGGTGCGGGCGGCCCGCCGCGCCGGGGTGATCGGCGGCGGCAGCAGCTACTACAGCCTCGCCTCCCTCACCGAGGACGACGAGATGACCAAGGCGGTCAAGACCCTCGGCTACCGGGCCATGTCCCCGGCCGGCTGCGCGGTCACCACCGAGGTCATGCCGACGCTGGGCAAGCTGTGGCACCAGCGGCTGCGCTGGCAGCGCGGCGCCCTGGAGAACCTGCGCGACTACGGCTGGACCAAGGTCACCGCCCGCTACTTCGCCCAGCAGCTCCTGATGGGCTTCGGCGCGTTGTCGTTCCTGGTCTACCTCGTCTACATGACCACGTTCACCACGCTGTACGGCTGGCCGGGCTTCTCCCCGTTCTGGACGGGGATCGGCCTGATCTTCGTCGTCGAGAAGACGGTCTCCGTGCGGCGGGCCGGCCCCAAGGCAGTCCTGGTCGCGGCGCTGATGGTCCCGGAGATGCTCTACGACCTCTTCCAGCACGCCGTCTACTTCACCTCGCTGTGGGGGATGGTGCGCCGCAGCGAGGAGAAGTGGGTCGCAACCTAACCAACCCTCAACCGAGAGAAGCGAGAAGCACGATGTACGGACGAGTGATCGGCGCGGGCACCACCGGTGCCGGAGGCGCCACCCTGGCCGCGACCGGCCTGTGGATGAACAGCATGGCCCTGGTCGTCACGGCGACCACTCTGGCGGCGGCGGGCGTGGCCCTCTACAAGCTGGCCCCGCGCCCGCGCCGCCGCTAGTCCCTTCACCGAGCGGGCTGGTCGGGGTCCATCCCGGCCAGCACGAGCGGCAGCCGGTCCGCCCCGCCCTCGACGAGGCGGACCGGGACGCCCCAGTCCTGCTGGTGGACATGGCAGGCGGGGTATTCGTGGTCCGGGTCGTCGTCGCAGGACGCGGCCATCGCGGAGACGTGCAGCACGCCCTCCCCGACGGCCGGGTCGAGGCGCAGGGTGCGGGAGAGGTCGGTGCCCGCGCCCTCACCCACGCCGTCGAGCAGCAGTTCGGGCGGGGTCGACGAGACCAGCAGCCGGGTCGAAGGCCCGTAACGCGTGTCGAGCTTCTGCCCGGCCGGCGCCTGGAAGACGACGTCCAACCGGAGCTCGCCGGGCGCGACCTCGGTGGCGGCCCGCTGGGTGCGATGGGCGACGGAGGCCACCTTCACGGCCTCCTCCGGCAGCCGCAGCCGGGTCAGCCGGTGCCGGGCCGACTCCACGACCACGATGTCCTCGCCGACGAGCACGGCGTCGCTGGGCTCACGCAGGTCGGTGGCCAGGGTGGTGACCTCGCCGGTCGCCGGGTCGAAGCGGCGCAGGGCGTGGTTGTAGGTGTCGCTGACGGCGACCGAGCCGTCGGGGAGCGCGGTGACGCCCAACGGGTGCTGGAGCAGCGCCTGCTCCGCGGCACCGTCCCGGTGCCCGAAGTCGAACAGCCCCATCCCTACGGCGGTGCGGACGGTGCCGTCGAGGTCGACCCAGCGCAGGGCGGACGTCTCGGAGTCGGCGAGCCAGAGCCTTTCCGGGGTGGCGGCGAGGCCGGAGGGCTGGGCGAACCAGGCCTCCTCGGCGGGGCCGTCCACGAGGCCTTCGTTGGTGGTACCGGCGGCGGCCGAGACGGTCCCCTCCTCCGGGTCGTACGTCCACAGCTGGTGGACGCCGGCCATGGCGATCCACACCTTGCCGTTCCAGTGGGCGACGTCCCAGGGGGAGGAGAGGTTGACGTCGCGCGCGGGACCCGAGGTGGCGTCGGCCTGCATCCACTGCCGTCCGGTGCCCGCGAGGGTGGTCACCTCGCCGGTGGCGGGGTCGAGCCGGCGCAGGGCGTGGTTGACGGTGTCGGCGACGACCACGGAGCCGTCCGGCAGCGGCGCGAGCCCCTGCGGCTCGTTGAAGGAGGCCGCGTCGGCGGACCCGTCCGCGAAGCCGCGCCGCCCCGACCCGATCCGCCGCACGACGCTCTCCCCGTCCGCCGCCAGCTCGACGAGCTGATGCCGGGTGGTGTCGCTGACCAGGAAGTGCCCCGAGGGCAGCACGAGCGCCTTCCCGGGGAACCGCAGCACGGTCGGCTCCGGCTCCGGCGCCACATAGGGCCCGTCCCCGCGCCGCAGCGTCCCCTTCGTCTCGTGCTCCGACTCCAGCTCGGTCACGAGGCGCTCGATGGCGTGCACATGGCCCTCACCGGCATGCTGCGCGACGACGTACCCCTCCGGGTCGATCACGACGAGCGTCGGCCAGGCCCGTACCGCGTACTGCTTCCAGGTGGCCAGCTCGGGGTCGTCCAAAACCGGATGCCCGACCCCGTACCGCTCCACGGCGTCCACCACCGCCCCGTGCTCCGCCTCGTGCACGAACTTGGGCGAGTGCACGCCGATGACGACGACGGTGTCGCGGTGCTTCTCCTCCAGCTCGCGCAACTCGTCGAGGACATGCAGGCAGTTGATGCAGCAGAAGGTCCAGAAGTCGAGAATGACGATGCGTCCCCGCAGGTCGGCCAGGCTGTACTGCTTCTCGCCCGTGTTCAGCCAGCCGCCCTTGCCGACCAGCTCGGGGGCGCGGACACGGACGCGGCGGGGTGCGGAGTCGCTCATGGACCAAGCGTGCCACCCGCCACCGACAGTCAGCTCAGCGCATGCCCGGTCGTCGCGTCCACATGGTCCGGTACGTCGTCATGGCGGTCGCCGACGGTGAGGGTGCCGGTCGGTTCGAAGAGGAGGATCGCGGTGGGGACGGGGGCGTAGGGCTTGTGCTCGGTGCCGCGCGGGACGGTGAGGACCGAGCCCTTCGGCAGGACCACCGTGCGCTCACCGGCCGGCTCCCGCAGGGAGATGTGCAGTTCGCCGTCCAGGACCAGGAAGAACTCGTCGGTGTGGTCGTGGACGTGCCAGACGTGGTCGCCCTCGACCTTGGCGACGCGTACGTCGTAGTCGTTGACGGCCGTGACGATGCGGGGGCTCCACTGCTCGGAGAAGGAGGCGAGGGCGGCGGAGAGCGCGATGGGTTCCATGACGTCATCGTGCGGGGTGCCGCCGACGGTTCACGAGTGCTAGGAATTGCATATGCCGCAAGGATCCTCTCAGCATCTGCGCCCGCACCGGGTGGTGCTCGTCGTCGACGAGAACTCCAACCCCTTCGAGATGAGCTGCGCCATCGAGATCTTCGGACTCCGGCGGCCCGAGCTGGGGCGGACGCTCTACGACTTCGCCCTGTGCGGCGCCGAGCCGCGCACCCGTATGCGGGACGGCTTCTTCACGCTCACCGACATCGCCGGTCTGGACGCCGCCGAGGAGGCGGACACCCTGATCGTGCCGAACCGGCCCGACACCGACACCCCGCGCTCACCCCGCGTCCTGGACGCCGTACGCCGGGCACACGCGCGTGGCGCCCGGCTGCTCGGCTTCTGCTCCGGCGCGTTCACGCTGGCGGAGGCCGGGCTGCTCGACGGGCGACGGGCGGCCTGCCACTGGATGTGGGCCGACTCCTTCCGGGCCCGGTTCCCGCAGGTACGGCTGGAGCCGGACGTGCTCTTCGTCGACGACGGGGACATCCTGACGGCGTCCGGCAGCGCCTCCGCCCTCGACCTCGGCCTCCACGTGGTCCGGCGCGACCACGGCGTCGAGATCGCCAATGCCGTCTCCCGCCGCCTCGTCTTCGCCGCCCACCGCGACGGCGGGCAGCGTCAGTTCGTGGAGCGGCCCATCCCCGAGGTGGCCGACGCGTCGCTGGGGCCGCTGCTGGCGTGGGCGCAGGAGCGGCTGGGCGAACCGCTGACCGTGGCGGACCTGGCGGCCCGCGCCGCCGTCTCCCCCGCCACCCTGCACCGCCGCTTCCAGACCCAGCTGGGGACGACACCGCTCGCCTGGCTGACCGGGGAGCGGGTGGCGCTGGCTTGCCGGCTGATCGAGCGCGGCGAGGAGCGCCTCGACGTGGTGGCCGTGCGGAGCGGACTCGGCACGGCGGCCAACCTCCGCGCGCGTGTGCGGCGCGAGACGGGGCTCAGCCCGTCGGAGTACCGGCGGCGTTTCGGCCCGGCGTCCGGGGAACGGGTCATGGCATGAGATTCCTCGTACGCGACCGGCTGCTCGGCTTCGGCGACGACTACTGGATCGAGGACGACCAGGGCAACAAGGTCTTCCTCGTGGACGGCAAGGCCATGCGGCTGCGCGACACCTTCGAGCTGAAGGACACGCGCGGGCGCGTCCTCATCGACATCCGCCAGAAGATGTTCGCCCTGCGCGACACCATGCTCATCGAGCGGGACGGCGAGCCGCTGGCCACCATCAAGCGCAAACGCCTGTCCCTGCTCCGCAACCACTACCGCGTCTCCCTGGCCGACGGCAGCACCGAACTCGACGTCAGCGGCAAGATCCTCGACCGCGAGTTCGCCATCGAGTACGACGAGGAGCTCCTCGCCGTCGTCTCGCGCCGCTGGCTGCACGTCCGGGAGACCTACGGCGTGGACGTCGTACGGGAGGACGCGGACCCGGCGCTGCTGATCGCGGTCGCGGTGTGCGTGATCCACCTGGCGGAGAAGGAACGCGAGGAGGACTGACGGGCGACGGCTACGGCTTGCGCGGGGGTTCCAGGCCCAGCATGCGGTCCTTCAGCGCCGGGAACTGCTCGCGGGTCGTCGCGACCTTCCCGGGGTCGAACTCGACCGTGAGGATCTCCTCGCCGGCCCCCGCCTCGGCCAGCACCTCGCCCCAGGGATCGACCACGATCGAGTGACCGGCCTGCGGAACTCCCGCGTGCGTCCCGGCCGTTCCACACGCGAGCACGAACGCCTGGTTCTCGACCGCCCGCGCCTGGGCCAGCAGCGTCCAGTGCGCCCGGCGTCGCTCCGGCCAGCCCGCGGGGAGGACCAGGGTCTCAGCGCCGGCGTCGACGAGGCCGCGGAAGAGTTCGGGGAAGCGGAGGTCGTAGCAGGTGCCCAGACCGAGGGTCGTCTCGGGCAGACGGACCGTCACCAGCTCGCGGCCCGCGCCCATCAGGACGGCCTCGCCCTTGTCGAAGCCGAAGCGGTGGATCTTGCGGTAGGCGGCGATCAGATCACCGGAGGGGGAGAAGACGAGCGAGGTGTTGTAGAGCGTCCCGTCGTCGGCGCGCTCGGGGATCGAGCCCGCGTGCAGCCACACGCCCGTGTCGCTCGCGGCCTTCGCCATCGCCTCGTGGGTCGGCCCGTCCAGCGGCTCCGCGTCGCTGTCGAACCCCTGGTAGGCGAAGGCGCCGGTGGTCCACAGTTCGGGGAGGACGACGAGATCGGCGCCCGCCTGTCCGCGCACCAGAGAGGCCACCCGCAGCCGACGCGACTCGACCGATTCGTCCTCGTTCACGTCGATCTGGATCAGAGAGGCGCGCACACTACCACCGTCCTGGCATTCGAGCCGTTCACACGGGCCTACGATCGTCACACGAAAGCACTGCCGGGGTGCCTCACAGCAGCGTAACTTAGCGTTTCGAGACACCCGCCGAGTGCAGCCACCTCCCGCTGGCAACGCCGCCGCCATCTGCCCGTGTACCGACCGCCGAGGGGTCCCGTTCCGTGAGTCTGCATCCCACCCTCCAGCCCTACGCCGACGCCTGGACCCACTCCATCGAAGCGATATCCGAGCTGGTGAGTCCGCTCGTGGAAGGAGAGTGGAACCGGCGCACCCCGTGCCCGGCCTGGTCGGTCCGTGACGTGGTCTCCCATGTCATCGGTCTGGACTGCGAGATGCTCGGCGACCCGCGCCCGATCCACACCCTGCCCCGCGACCTGTACCACGTGACGAACGAACAGCAGCGGTACACGGAGATGCAGGTCGACGTCCGCCGGCACCACACGGCGCCGGAGATGACGTCCGAGCTGGAGTACGTGATCATCCGCCGCAACCGCCAGCTCCGCAACGAGTCGCGTACCCCCGGGACCAAGGTGCGCGGCCCCTACGGCAGCGAACTGACGCTCGAGGAGTCCATGCGCAGGCACGCCTTCGACGTCTGGGTCCACGAGCAGGACCTGCGTGCCGCCCTCGGCCGGCCGGGCAACCTCGACTCGCCCGGCGCGCACATCGCGCGGGACTACCTGCTCGCCGAACTCCCCGCCGTGGTCGCGGAGAAGGCCGACGCCCCGCGCAGTTCGGCGGTCGTCTTCGACGTGCACGGCCCCATCGAGTTCCTGCGCACGATCCGCGTCGACATCCAGGGCCGCGGCACCCTGGAGACGGTCCCCGCCCTCGGCCCCGCCGCCACCCTCACCCTCGACTGGGAGACCTACGTCCGCCTGGCCTGCGGCCGAGTGACGCCGGAACAGGTGGCGGACCGGGTCAAGGCGGAGGGCGAACCCCAGCTGACGGCGGCGATATTGAGGAACTTCACGGTGACGCCGTAGCCACGCGTGCGGTACTGGGGGCGAAAGCCCCCAGCCCTACGCCGGTACGTGCACCGCCTCCACCCGGCTCGCCACCAGCCGCTCCCGCTCCCTGCGGATCGCCCGCCTGCGCAGCCGCAGGATCTGGCTGACCCCCAGCGCCTGGAGCACGAACACCACGGAGAACGCGATCCGGTAGTTGTCCCCGGTCGCGTCCAGCAGCACCCCCACCGCGAACAACGTCGTCATCGAGGCGACGAACCCGCCCATGTTGGTGATCCCGGACGCGGTCCCCTGCCGCTCCGGCGGATTCGCCGGCCGCGCGAAGTCGAAGCCCAGCATCGACGCCGGACCGCAGGCCCCCAGCACCGCGCAGAGCACCACCAGCAGCCACATCGGCGCGTGCTCGCCGGGATACGCCAGCGTCACCGCCCAGATCAGCGCGGTCGCCCCCACGGTCCCGAGCGCCAGCGGCAGCCGCGCCTCGTGGTGCCGGGCGACGACCTGACCGTAGACGAGCCCTATGACCATGTTGGACAGCACGACGAGGGTCAGCAGCTCACCGGCGGTCGCCCGGGACAGCCCCTGCGCCTCGACCAGGAACGGCAGGCCCCACAGCAGCAGGAACACCATCGCCGGGAACTGGGTCGTGAAGTGCACCCACAGCCCCAGCCGGGTCCCCGGCTCCCGCCAGGACGCGGCGATCTGACGGCGTACGTAGGCCGCGCCCTGGTGCGGAACGGGCTCGGGCTCGTGTCCCTCGGGGTGGTCCTTCAGGAAGAGGAGCAGCAGCACCAGCACCACCACGCCCGCGAGCGCGCTGCCCGCGAAGGCGGCCGTCCAGCCGATGCCGTGCAGCAGCCGGGCCAGCACCAGGGTGGAGACGAGGTTGCCGGCCATGCCGACCAGTCCCGCGAGCTGGGCGACCAGCGGGCCGCGCCGGGCGGGGAACCAGCGGCTGCCGAGCCGCAGCACGCTGATGAACGTCATCGCGTCACCGCAGCCGAGCAGCGCGCGCGAGGCGAGGGCCATGCCGTACGAGGGGGAGAAGGCGAAGCCCAGCTGTCCCGCCGTGAACAGCACGACCCCGATGGTCAGCACCTTCTTGGTGCCGAGCCGGTCGACGAGCAGGCCGACGGGTATCTGCATGCCCGCGTAGACCAGCAGCTGGAGGATCGAGAAGGTCGACAGCGCGGAGGCGTTGACGTGGAAGCGGTCGGCGGCGTCGAGGCCGGCGACGCCGAGGGAGGTGCGGAAGATGACGGCGACGAAGTAGACGGAGACGCCGATGCCCCACACGGCCATGGCGCGGCGGCCGCCGGGAGGATCACCGGGAAGGGTCTCGGATCTCATCGGACCTCACCCCGCGCGAGGTGGGAGAACCACTCGACGTGCGCGTGGACGATCCCGACGACCGCCTCCGCGTCGCCGGAGCGCAGTGCTTCGAGGATCTGCTCGTGCTCGGCGAGGGCCTTGGTGACGCGGTCGGGGTGGGCGTGCATGACGGCGACGCCCATCCTCAGCTGCCGGTCGCGCAGCTGGTCGTAGAGGCGGGACAGGATCTCGTTGCCGCCGCTGCGGACGATCTCGGCGTGGAAGCAGCGGTCGGTGACCGCGGCGCCCGCCAGGTCCCCGGCGGTGGCCTGCTCCTTCTGCTGCGCGAGCAGCTCCTCCAGGCGGGCGATGAGCTGCGGGGACGCCGGTACGGCCTTCCGCGCGGCGTGCTCCTCGACCAGCTGGCGGGTCTCGACCACGTCCGCGATCTCCTGTGCGGAGACCGGCAGGACCAGGGCGCCCTTCTTCGGGTAGAGCCTGATCAGCCCTTCCACCTGGAGCCGCAGCAGCGCTTCCCGCACCGGGGTGCGGGACACCCCGACGGCCTCGGCGAGCTCGCCCTCGGTGAGGAGCGTCCCGCCCTCGTAGCGGCGCTCCAGGACGCCCTGCTTGACGTGGTCGTAGACACGGTCGGCGGCGGGTGGCTGTCTGGTGGTGGCGGTGGCTGCGGGTGGAGCGGAAGACATAAGCACAGCATAGATACAACACGTACGCATGAGGGATCCGTTTCACGATGCGGACCGCCCTCCGATGTCTCGACATTCGCCCCAGCCGCCGCACAACCTTCTGTGGTAGTTACGTGTCACACCTATGCGGCCCCCTCGTCACCCCCTCCAACTCGGCCGCATAACAGGCGAATTCGACGTATTCGGGGTATTTCAGTTGACAACCGCTACCAAGGGCCTCCGCGTCCGCAGAGCCGCTGCCGTCGCCCTCACGACCGGCGCGATGCTCGCCACCGGAGCACTTACCGCGGCACCGGCGCAGGCCGTGACCACGCCCACCATCACCGCCAAGGGCGGCTACCTGATGAACGGCGCCACCGGCAAGACGCTCTTCACCAAGGCCGCCGACACCAAGCGGCTCACCGCGTCCACCACCAAGGTCATGACGGCGAAGGTCGTGCTGTCGCAGTCGAACCTGAACCTGGACGCCAAGGTCACGATCAAGAAGGCGTACAGCGACTACATCGTGGCCAACGGCGCCTCGTCCGCCGGTCTGATCGTCGGCGACAAGGTCACCGTCCGCCAGCTCCTCTACGGGATGATGCTGAAGTCCGGCTGTGACGCCGCGATGGCGCTGGCCGACAAGTACGGCTCCGGCACCACGGTGGCGGCCCGCACCAAGAACTTCATCGGCAAGATGAACACCATGGCCAAGAACCTGGGCATGACGAACACGCACTTCGACTCGTTCGACGGCATCAGCAAGGGTTCCAACGCCTCGACGCCGCGTGACCTGACGAAGGTCGCCCGCAGCGCGCTGAAGAGCTCCACCTTCAAGACCGTCGTCAAGACCAAGTCGTACACGGCCAAGACGATCACGAAGACCGGCTCCACCCGCACCATGGCGGCGTGGAAGAACACCAACGCCCTGCTCGGCTGGAACGGCACGCTCGGCGTGAAGACCGGCTCCGGCACCGAGGCCAAGTACTGCCTCGTCTTCGCCGCCACCCTCAACGGCGAGTCGGTGATCGGCGCCGTCCTCACCGCGCCCGACGAGGCCAGCCGCACGGCGGACGTGAAGAAGCTCATCAACTACGGCTACGCGAAGATCAGCTGACGCGTGGACAGGTGACGAGAGGGGGCCCGCGACGGCGGGCCCCCTCTCGCATGTCACCGCACCGGCAGGAAGAACCGCCGCTTGTCCTTGGACGTGGCCCCGATCCGCCCGTAGAACCGGATGGCCCCGTCGTTCCACACGGGCGTCTGCCACTGCACATGCCCGAGCCCCAGCCGCCGCGCCTCCGCACGCACGCCGTCCATGAGCAACTCCCCGATACCCAGCCCCCGATGCCCGTCCCGCAGGAACAGGCAGTCCATGTGCAGGTACTCGGCCCCGTCCCAGGTGGACACCTCGGCGGAACAGGTGGCGTACCCGACGACGGGCCCGCCCTCCTCCAACTCGGCGACGAGCCCGATCAGTCGGGGCTCGGGACTCCCGAACAACAACGGCTCCAGCCGCCCGGCAAGCCCGTCATCGGGCGGGTCGGCCTTCTCATAGACGGCATGCTCGGCGATGAGGGAAACAAGATCCGGAAGATCCCCGACACGAGCCCGCCTGACGTTGGTCATCGGACCATGATGCCTGGTAGGAGGCACCGTTGCCGCCGTAGACGTGGTGCCAGGGCCACTGCTTGACCGTGCTGCCCGTGCAGGTCACCAGACGGACGGCCGGGTGGAACCCGTCGGCCTCGGTGTCCTTCACGGTGATCTTCAGCGGGTCGATCCTGGTCCTGCTCACCCAGGTCCGGAGTTCGGATCACTCCGGGTTGCCGGACGACACGTCGAACTGCATCTCCGGCGGGTCCTTCGGATCGAAATCCGTACCCGCCTTGGGGTACTGCTTCATCACCGTGCCCTGACCCCAGGTGTTCTCGTCCACGGGAGTCGGGTCGTAGTGCCAGCCGGCGGCCTTCAGGCAGTCGAGCACCGAGTCCCAGTTCTTGTACTGGAAGTCAGGCATCTGGACCATGTCCGGGTCGTTGTACGACTCCTGCGGCTCGGTGCACTCCGTCGTCTCGACCGTCCGGTTCGCGTCACCCGTCCGGTACCCCGTCGGGTGGGAAGAAGCCGAAGTGCTCGCCCCGTCGCTCCCCTTCGCGTCGTCGTCCGAGCCGCCGTTCATCAGCAGGGCCGCGATGAGACCGCCGACCGCGATGACCGAGACGACGATCGAGCCGAGGATCACCGGCTTGTTGTTCTTGCCGCCACCGCCCGACGAGGCGGGAGCCTGCTGCGGCGTGATGTTGTACGGCGGCGGAGTCGACGCGTACCCGTTCGGCGCCGGCGTCTGGTAGCCGCCCTGCTGCGGGTAGCCGTACGCGGGGGCCGGGGTCGGGGTGCCGTACGGGTTCGGCGTCGGGGCCGGCTGGTACGGGGTCTGGACGTTGTTCGTGGGCGGCGGGGGCGTCTGCCCGACCGGCGGGAAGACGGCCGAGCCGACACCCGCGCCGCTCGCGGTCTGCGCGCCCGGGACGATGCTGGGCGGCGCCGCCTGGAAGGAGGCCGCGACCCGCAGACACTCGTCGCGCATGGCCTCGGCGCTCGGGAACCGTTCGTTCGGGTTCTTCTTCAGGGCGCGGGCGACCAGCGCGTCCACGGCCGGTGGGAGCGATCTGTTGATCGAGGAGGGCGCCACCGGCTCCTCCTGGACATGCGCGTACGCGATCGCCAGCGGCGAGTCCGCCTCGAACGGCAGCCGCCCCGTGACCAGTTGGAACAGCATGATGCCGACCGAGTAGAGGTCGGAACGGGCGTCCACGCCACGGCCGAGGGCCTGCTCGGGGGAGAGGTACTGCGGGGTGCCGACGACCATGCCGGTCTGCGTCATCGACGTCACGCCCGACTGCATGGCGCGGGCGATGCCGAAGTCCATCACCTTGACCACGCCACGCTTGGTCATCATCACGTTGCCGGGCTTGATGTCGCGGTGGACCAGGCCCATCTCGTGGCTGATCTCAAGGGCCGCCAGCACGTCCGCGGTGATCTTCAGCGCCTTGTCGGCGGGCATCGCGCCGAACTGCCGTACGTCCTCGTCGAGCACCGAGCCCAGGGGCCGGCCCTCGACGTACTCCATGACGATGTACGGCATCGTCGATCCGTCGAGGCTGTCCTCGCCGGTGTCGAAGACCGAGACGATGTTCGTGTGGGTGAGCTTGGCCACGGCCTGGGCCTCGCGCCGGAATCGCTCGCGGAAGGCCTGTTCCCGGCCCAGCTCGGTGTGCAGCGTCTTGATCGCGACGGGGCGGTCCAGCATGGTGTCGTGCGCCAGGTGCACCGAGGCCATGCCGCCTTCGCCGAGCAAGTCGCGCAGCTGATAGCGGTTGTTGGCGAGCGCCCGCCCCGCGTACCGGCCCTGTGCGCCGTCCTGGCTCATCTTCCGCGTCCCCCATCGGCCATCAGGCGCCGGCCCGACTGTCGTTGATCGAATGGCTCATTCCCGGCCAAGTCTGCCCCACGGCACTGACAGGTCAAGCCGGGTGCCCGTTCCGTGACCGTACGCGAAAGAAGCGTCGCGGAAGCGTTACAGCGGCTGTACGGCCGGTACACAGAATTTGCACGACAGCGCGTGCTACCGCTTTGATGACCGGTCCGTCTCGGACCGGCCCCCGGGGTCTTCCCGGCCCGGAGGCTTGCGCGGAGGCTGTAGCGTGGCCGACGGAGACCGTAACAACACCGCGCGCACCGCGGGCAGAAACGACGGCGAGGACTGATGGCACAGCAGCAGCGCGCTCAGGGCCCGTCCGACCCCGAGGCGACTGGCGGCGGAATGTCGGATGCGCCGGAGCTGTGGGGTAACGGCGGACTGGTCGGCGACGGCCGATATCGACTGACGCACAGACTCGGACGCGGCGGCATGGCCGAGGTGTTCGCCGCCGAGGACGTACGGCTGGGCCGGACCGTCGCGGTCAAGCTGCTGCGCGCCGACCTCGCCGAGGACCCGGTCTCCAAGGCCCGCTTCACACGCGAGGCCCAGTCGGTCGCCGGTCTCAACCACCACGCGATCGTCGCCGTGTACGACTCCGGCGAGGACTTCGTGAACGGCCAGGCCGTTCCGTACATCGTCATGGAGATCGTCGAGGGGCGGACGATCCGCGATCTGCTGATCAACGCCGAGGCGCCGGGCCCCGAGCAGGCCCTGATCATCGTCTCCGGTGTCCTGGAGGCGCTCGCCTACTCGCACCAGCACGGCATCGTGCACCGCGACATCAAGCCGGCCAACGTCATCATCACCCACAACGGCGCCGTCAAGGTGATGGACTTCGGCATCGCCCGCGCCCTGCACGGCGCGCAGTCGACGATGACGCAGACCGGCATGGTCATGGGCACGCCCCAGTACCTGTCGCCGGAACAGGCCCTCGGCAAGGCCGTCGACCACCGCTCCGACCTGTACGCGACGGGCTGTCTCCTCTACGAACTCCTGGCCCTGCGCCCGCCGTTCACGGGAGAGACCCCGCTGTCCGTGGTCTACCAGCACGTCCAGGACATCCCGACGCCGCCCTCCGAGGTCTCCGACGCCACGCCTCCGGAGCTCGACGGCCTGGTCATGCGCTCGCTCGCCAAGGAGCCGGACGACCGTTTCCAGACGGCCGAGGAGATGCGCGGGCTCGTCCAGTACGGGCTGCAGATGCTCTACGAGCAGGGCGGCCACACCGGCACCTGGAACACCGGGCCGGTCGCGATGCACGAGGGCCGGCACACCCCGGCCGCGGGCTTCGCGAACACCACGGTCATGGGGCACCCGGACGCCGGCGCCGCCGGTACGACCCAGATCCCGCAGCCGATCCTGCCCCACCAGGGCTACGGCGGCGGGGACGACGGCGGCTTCGAGGGGCACGGCAACCGGGGCAGCGGCCGCGGCAAGCTGTGGATCCTCGCCGTCCTCGCGGTGATCGCCATCGCGGCCGGCGTCGCGCTGGCGCTGAACGGCGGCGGCGGAAACGGCGGCGGGGGCGACACCACGCAGTCGCCGACCACCTCGCAGACCAAGGACGACGAAACGGCCAGCGAGTCGCCGACCGACGAGCCGACGGACGAGGCCACCGAGGAGCAGACCGACAACGGCACGAACAACGGCGGCACCTCCTGGACCCCGTCGTCGCAGCCCTCGTACACACCCTCGGCGACCCCTTCGGACACGGCGACGGAGCCCACGGACGAGCCGACGACCGAGGAGCCGACGGACGAGCCGACGGACACCGCCGAGCCGACCGACACGGCGGAGCCCACGGACACGAGCGGCGGCGACACGGGCAACCCCGACGGCACTTGAAGGCCGGGCCTGCCGACCAGGCCTGTGACCTGAACTCCACGCGCGCGTGCGGACCGGAAACGGACCGTACGCGCTCGTGCTGTTTCCCGGGCCCCGGGCGCCCCGGGACCGTGGTCCTCATCCCGCGAATGCGTCGCACACCGTCTCGTACTCCCGCGTCCACCACACCGCCAGCGCCGACGCGGCCGGGAACTGGGGGTCCGCGCGGGTGTCGCCGCGCTCGTAGTGCCAGCGCAGCATCCAGAAGTCGTTGAGCCGCTCCCACCACACCCGGTGCACGGCCGCCGCCAGCTCCGAGGGCGTAACCCCGGCCGCGCGCCGGTACGCGCGCGCGTACGCCCGCACCTTCGGCAGGTCGAGCGCCCCGGCGGGCCGTACGAAGAAGATCGCGGCGGCGCGTACGGCCTCCTCCGCGCGGGGCTGCACGCCGAGCCGGTCCCAGTCGACGATCGCGGCGGGGGCGTCCCCCTGGTAGAGCAGGTTGAAGGGGTGGAAGTCGCCGTGCACCCAGCCCACGCAGGCCCCGTTCGGCGGCCGTTGGTGGGCGTGCTGCTCCAGCAGGGCGCGGCGCTCCAGGAGGCGGTGGCGGGCCAGTTCGTCGAAGGAGTCGGCGGGGCGGTGGCGGCGCACGCGCGTGAGGAGCTCGTCGATGAGGGCGAAGGTGGCGGTCGGGTCGGCGCTGCGGACGGGGTGGGGGCTCGTGGCCGGGCGGGTGCGCCCCTTGGGCGGCATGACGCGCTCCAGGGCGGCGTGCACGGCCCCCAGCAGCGCCCCGAGCCGGGCGCACTGCTCCGGGGTGAGCTGGCCGCCGTGGCGGTGCCGGCCCTCGATCCAGGGGTGCAGGGCGTAGGCGTGACCGCCGACGACCGCGACCGTACGGCCGTCGCGGCCGGCCAGCGGAGGGGCCACGGGGACGCCGAGGTCGGCCAGGCGCTGGGTGGCGCGGTGCCGGCGCTCGATGGCGGCCGGGTCGGCGGTGTCGGGGTCGAAGTGGTGCTTGAGGAAGTAGCGGCCGCGGGTCGTGCGGAGCCGGTAGCCGCGGTTCAGCAGCCCTTGTTCGACGGGTTCGCAGGCGACGGCGGAGCCGGCGGCGTACTGGCTCAACAGGGCGCTCAGCGGGGGCGCGTGGGGCATGAGGGGTGGTACACAAGGGCGCGGCACGCGCCAGATGCTAGGGCACGCGACGGGGCCGTGAGCTGGGCGTTGTCACAGACAGTCGCATTCGATCACGGCAGGTGCGCGAAGTGACTTTCCAGAGCGCCGTCGGTGGAGTGCACGGTCCCGAACTGCGGCTCGACGCGCAGATAGACGGGTTCGTACGGCTCGCCGTCGACGACGCGGGGCCCGGGGCCGAACCGTTCGAGTTCGGCGGGCGTCGGCTCGTGCCGCGCGCACGCGCCGACCACCTGGACCGACCACAGCCCCTCGCCCGGCCGGGCCGAGCTCAGGTTGTCCGCGCCGTAGGCGACGACGTGACCGACGCACGCCCGGTGGTAGCCGACGTTCCCCGGCAGCCGCAGCAGGACCCGGCCGTCGGCCACGATGTGCCGGGCGAAGGCGAGGAAGGGCAGCGCGCGCATACTGGTGGCCACCCGGCCGTAGTCGGTGCGGGCGAGCAGGTCGACGGCGAGCTGTTCGCCCGAGGGCTGTTCGTCGGAGGGCTGTTCGTCGGAGGGCATGTAACCAATGTCGGACCTCGGCGCCTGCGAATGCAGAGGTCTTTGGTCCTCAATGCCGCTGCTGTTCCGCCTGCATGCGCGCCACGTACGCCGCCGCCTGCGAGCGTCGCTCCATACCGAGTTTGGACAGCAGACTGGACACGTAATTCTTGATCGTCTTCTCGGCCAGGTGCAGCCGCTCACCGATCACCCGGTTGGTGAGCCCCTCCCCGATCAGATCGAGGATCCTGCGTTCCTGTTCCGTGAGGTGCGCGAGCCGGTCGTCGCCCTTGGCGGTGCCGCCGTCCCGCAGCCGCTCCAGCACGCGCGCGGTGGCCACCGGGTCGAGCAGCGACTTGCCGGCCGCGACGTCCCGCACCGCCGACAGCAGCTCATTGCCGCGGATGGCCTTGAGGACGTACCCGGAGGCCCCCGCCATGATCGCGTCGAAGAGGGCCTCGTCGTCGGCGAAGGAGGTCAGCATGAGGCACTTGACGTCCTCGTCCCGCGACCGGATCTCCCGGCAGACCTCCACGCCGCTGCCGTCCGGCAGCCGTACGTCGAGGACCGCGACGTCGGGCCGGGTGGCCGGGATCCGCACCAGCGCGTCGGCCGCCGTACCGGCCTCGCCCACCACCTCGATGTCGTCCTCGACCGAGAGCAGCTCATGGACGCCTCGACGGACCACCTCATGGTCATCGAGAAGAAATACGGTGATTTTTCCGTCTTCGCGCACGCGGCAAGTCAAACACAGAAAGTCTTCCGGTGACCTGGGTAGCCGGGATAACGTGCCGTTGCTCCGGCCTCCTGCAAGGCTGTGACCAGCGGCTGTTCCCGATTGCGCGATCTACTAGGAAATCCAAGCATCGAATTACTTGGAAATCCAAGCAAAATCGCAGGTCAGGAGGGGTTTCACAGAATTGTGCAGCACTGGGTAACGTGCCTTTTGCAGGGCGCTCGCCGGGGCACCTTGTCACGCCTGATCCGACCGGTCCGCACCCACCCCGTGCACCGGCAGGGCCTCAGGTGAGCCGCACTGGCACCCGGCGAACCCGGGATGCCGGACCGACGGAGGAGCACACGTGACCGTGGAGAGCACTGCCGCGCGCAAGCCGCGACGCAGCGCCGGGACCAAAAAATCCCCGAGCACCGAGCCCGAACTGGTTCAGCTGCTGACGCCCGAGGGCGAGCGCGTCAAGAACGCCGCATACGACAAGTACGTCGCCGGCATCACCCCTGATGAGCTGCGTGGTCTGTACCGCGACATGGTGCTCACCCGCCGCTTCGACGCCGAGGCGACCTCTCTGCAGCGCCAGGGCGAGCTGGGTCTGTGGGCGTCGCTGCTCGGCCAGGAGGCCGCCCAGATCGGCTCGGGCCGGGCCACCCGCGAGGACGACTACGTCTTCCCGACCTACCGTGAGCACGGCGTCGCCTGGTGCCGCGGCGTCCCGCCGGAGAACCTGCTGGGCATGTTCCGCGGCGTGAACAACGGCGGCTGGGACCCCAACAGCAACAACTTCCAGCTCTACACGATCGTCATCGGCTCCCAGACGCTGCACGCCACCGGCTACGCGATGGGCATCACCAAGGACGGCGCGGACAGCGCGGTCGTCGCCTACTTCGGCGACGGTGCCTCCAGCCAGGGCGACGTCGCCGAGTCGTTCACCTTCTCCGCGGTCTACAACGCGCCGGTGGTGTTCTTCTGCCAGAACAACCAGTGGGCGATCTCCGAGCCGACCGAGAAGCAGACCCGCGTCCCGCTCTACCAGCGCGCCCAGGGCTTCGGCTTCCCGGGCGTCCGCGTGGACGGCAACGACGTGCTGGCCTGCCTCGCGGTGACCAAGTGGGCGCTGGAGCGCGCCCGCGCCGGCGAGGGCCCCACCCTGGTCGAGGCGTTCACCTACCGGATGGGCGCCCACACCACCTCCGACGACCCGACCCGCTACCGCGGTGACGAGGAGCGCCAGTCCTGGGAGGCCAAGGACCCGATCCTGCGCCTTCGCCGGTACCTGGAGGCCTCAAACCACGCGGACGAGGGATTCTTCGCGGAACTCGAGGCCGAGAGCGAGGCGTTGGGCAGGCGAGTGCGCGAAGCGGTCCGTGCCATGCCGGACCCGGACCACTTCGCCCTCTTCGAGCACGCGTATGCGGACGGACATGCGCTGGTCGACGAGGAGCGAGCCCAGTTCGCCGCCTACCAGGCGTCGTTCGCTGACGAGGGGGATCACTGACATGGCAGAGAAGATGGCTCTTGCCAAGGCGATCAACGAGTCGCTGCGCCGTGCCCTCGAATCCGACCCCAAGGTGCTGGTCATGGGCGAGGACGTCGGCAAGCTCGGCGGCGTCTTCCGCGTGACGGACGGCCTGCAGAAGGACTTCGGCGAGAGCCGCGTCATCGACACCCCGCTCGCCGAGTCCGGCATCGTCGGCACCGCGATCGGCCTCGCCCTGCGCGGCTACCGCCCGGTGGTGGAGATCCAGTTCGACGGCTTCGTGTTCCCGGCCTACGACCAGATCGTCACCCAGCTCGCGAAGATGCACGCCCGCTCGCTGGGCAAGGTCAAGCTCCCCGTGGTCATCCGCATCCCCTACGGCGGCGGCATCGGCGCGGTCGAGCACCACTCGGAGTCGCCCGAGGCGCTCTTCGCGCACGTGGCGGGCCTGAAGATCGTCTCGCCGTCCAACTCCTCCGACGCGTACTGGATGATGCAGCAGGCTATCCAGAGCGACGACCCGGTGATCTTCTTCGAGCCCAAGCGCCGCTACTGGGACAAGGGCGAGGTCAACACCGAGGCCATCCCAGGACCGCTCCACAAGGCCCAGGTGGTCCGTGCGGGCACGGATCTGACGCTGGTGGCGTACGGCCCGATGGTGAAGACCTGCCTGGAGGTCGCGGACGCCGCGGCCGAGGAGGGGCGCTCGCTGGAGGTCCTGGACCTGCGCTCGGTGTCCCCGCTGGACTTCGACGCGATCCAGGCCTCGGTCGAGAAGACCCGCCGCCTGGTCGTGGTCCACGAGGCGCCGGTGTTCTTCGGCTCGGGCGCCGAGATCGCCGCCCGCATCACGGAGCGCTGCTTCTACCACCTGGAGGCCCCGGTGCTCAGGGTCGGCGGCTATCACGCCCCGTACCCGCCGGCCCGCCTGGAGGAGGAGTACCTGCCGGGCCTGGACCGGGTGCTCGACGCCGTCGACCGTGCCCTGGCGTACTGAGGAGAGGGTCGTGACGACGATGACGGAAGCGTCCGTACGCGAGTTCAAGATGCCCGACGTGGGCGAGGGCCTCACCGAGGCCGAGATCCTCAAGTGGTACGTCCAGCCCGGTGACAAGGTCACCGACGGCCAGGTGGTGTGCGAGGTCGAGACCGCCAAGGCGGCCGTCGAACTGCCCATCCCCTACGACGGTGTCGTCCGGGCACTCCACTTCCCCGAGGGCACCACGGTCGACGTGGGCACGTCGATCATCGCCGTGGACGTCTCGGGCGGGGCGGCCCCCGCCGAGGCCCCGGCACCCGCGGCCGCACCCGCCGCACAGCCCGCCGCCGAGCCCGAGAAGAAGCCCGAGGGCCGCCAGCCCGTCCTCGTCGGCTACGGCGTCGCCGCGTCCTCGACGAAGCGCCGCCCCCGCAAGGGCCCCCAGATCCCGGTCCAGGAGGCCTCGACGGCGATCCAGACCGAGCTGAACGGCCACGGTCCCGCCGCACCGGCGACGCCCGCCGCGCCGGCGGCCCAGGAGCGCCCGCTGGCCAAGCCGCCGGTGCGCAAGCTGGCCAAGGACCTCGGCGTCGACCTGGCGACGGTCACCCCGACCGGCCCGGACGGCATCATCACGCGCGAGGACGTCCACGCGGCGGCGGCCCCGGCACCCGAGGTGGTCGCGGCACCGGCGCCCGCCCGGACGCCCGCGCCGCCCGTGCCGACGTACGACAGCGCGCGCGAGACCCGCATCCCGGTCAAGGGCGTCCGCAAGGCTACGGCGGCGGCCATGGTCGGCTCGGCGTTCACGGCGCCGCATGTCACGGAGTTCGTGACGGTCGACGTGACCCGGACGATGAAGCTGGTCGAGGAGCTCAAGCAGGACAAGGACATGCAGGGGCTGCGGGTCAACCCGCTGCTGCTGATCGCCAAGGCCCTGCTGGTCGCGATCAAGCGCAACCCCGAGGTCAACGCGTCCTGGGACGAGGCCAACCAGGAGATCGTGCTCAAGCACTATGTGAACCTGGGCATCGCCGCGGCCACCCCGCGCGGCCTGATCGTCCCGAACATCAAGGACGCCCACGCCAAGACACTGCCGCAACTGGCCGAGTCGCTCGGCGAGTTGGTGGCGACCGCGCGCGAGGGCAAGACCTCCCCGGCAGCGATGCAGGGCGGCACGGTCACGATCACCAACGTCGGCGTCTTCGGCGTCGACACCGGCACCCCCATCCTCAACCCCGGCGAGTCCGCGATCCTCGCGGTCGGCGCGATCAAGCTCCAGCCGTGGGTCCACAAGGGCAAGGTGAAGCCGCGTCAGGTCACCACGCTGGCGCTCAGCTTCGACCACCGCCTGGTGGACGGGGAACTGGGCTCCAAGGTGCTCGCGGACGTGGCGGCGATCCTGGAGCAGCCCAAGCGGCTGATCACCTGGGCGTGAGACACGACCGAAGGGGGCCGGCGTCCATGGACGCCGGCCCCCTTCGCTCTGTCGTGTTCCGCTCTCGCGGGGTCTACAGGTACGGCCCGCCCGAGCGGCCGCCCGGGTGCCCGTCCTCGCCCTCGTGGCCCACGCCCGGCGGCAGCGCCCGGCGCATCTGCTCCAACTGGGCCCGCGCGGCCATCTGCTGGGCGAACAGCGTGGTCTGGATGCCGTGGAAGAGGCCCTCCAGCCAGCCGACCAACTGGGCCTGCGCGATCCGCAGTTCGGCGTCGCTCGGGGTCGCCCCCTCCGTGAAGGGCAGGGACAGCCGCTCCAGCTCCTCGACCAGCTCCGGCGCCAGACCGTCCTCCAGCTCCTTGACCGAGCTGCGGTGGATCTCCTTCAGCCGGACCCGGCTGGCCTCGTCCAGAGGAGCCGCGCGCACCTCCTCCAGCAACTGCTTGATCATGCTGCCGATCCGCATGACCTTGGCGGGCTGCTCCACCATGTCCGTCACCGGAAGCTCGCGGGAGTCCTCGTCCCCGCTGCCGCCGAGCGCCATCCCGTCCTGGCCCACGACCAGGATCTGCGGCTGCTCGGACGACCGTTCGTTCCTCGGCATCTCCATGCCGCCATTCTCTCGCACCCGTACACCTCATCACTGGGGTGCCCCCGGTGGAGGGTGATCCACCGTTTACGGGCCGCGAGATTCGGCCGACCGCCGGACCCGATCGTGCGGCCTTCTCGGCCCGGCGGCGGTACCCGTAATGCCGGAATCGCGGGGTGATGTGACGCTGGTGCTGTGACGGGATGGCTGCGCACAGTGCGCACGACGGGACTGCTGATCGCTCTCGCAGCAGGCGGGGCGCTGCTGCCGTACGACGTGAGGGCGGCGCCCGCCGGGCCGACGCCGGGCGTGCACGCGTCCGTCGCGGCGAGCTCCCCCGCGGGGCAGCGGCGGGAGCGCGGAGAAGGGCCCGGGTGGTCGGGGCCGGGCGGTGCGGCGACCTCCACGGGACATCCCACCGAACGTCCCACCGGCGCTGACGCCACGCCCGCACCCGACACCCCCCGGAAAGCCGCCTCCCCGCGGCCCTCCGTCGCACCGCCGCGCCATGGACAGCCGGTCGTCCCGCGCACCGGGCCGTCCCGGGCCGGGAGCAGCGCGGGTGAGGGGCGGGAGCGTCCGGGACGGCAGGAGGACGCCGAGGCGGCGGAGAGTGCCGACGCCGTTGCCGATGAGAACAGTGAGCTTCAGGACTCCGGGGCCCCGGACGAGGGCGGCGTGACGGACGAAGGGGCCGGCCGGCCGACCAACGGCGCCCCCACCGCCGTACCGGCGGCCTCGCGGCAGCCGGTCGGGCAGGCCGTCGGCGAGGAACGGCCGGCCACCGAGCCCGTCCTGCGCATCCTGCCGCTCGGCAGCGGACTGGTGCTGATCGGGCTCGGTCTGGGGCTCGCCCTGCTCGGGGTGCGGCTGCGCCGCGCCTGACGGCTGCCGCCCCCGGGTCCGTTCGGCCTGTCGATCTGTTGGAGCTACTCCACGACCAGCAGGACCTTCCCCACGTGCCCGCTCTCCTCCACCACCCGGTGGGCCGCCGCCGCGTCGCTCATCGGGAACTCGCGGTCGACGACCGGGCGGATGTGACCGCCCTCGAGCAGGGGCCAGACATGTTCGCGCACGGCCGCCACGATCGCCGTCTTCTCGCTCAGCGGGCGGGCGCGCAGCGTGGTCGCGCTGATCGCCGCGCGCTTGCCGAGCAGCGCGCCGATGTTCAGCTCGCCCTTGGTGCCGCCCTGGAGGCCGATGATCGCGAGGCGGCCGTTGACCGCGAGCGCCCGGACGTTGCGGTCCAGGTACTTGGCGCCCATGTTGTCGAGGATGACGTCGGCCCCCGCACCGTCCGTGGCCGCCTTGAGCTCGGCCACGAAGTCCTGCTCCTTGTAGTTGATCAGGATGTCGGCGCCGAGCCGTGCGCAGTGCTCCAGCTTCTCCTTCGTGCCCGCCGTGACGGCGACCTTCGCGCCCACGGCCTTCGCGAGCTGGATCGCCATCGTGCCGATGCCGCTGGAGCCGCCGTGCACGAGCAGCGTCTCCCCGGGGCGCAGGTGGGCGATCATGAAGACGTTCGACCAGACCGTGCAGGCCACCTCGGGCAGCGCGGCGGCGTGCTTCAGGTCGACCCCCTTGGGCACCGGCAGCAGCTGGCCCGCGGGGACGACGACCTTCTCGGCGTAGCCGCCGCCGGAGAGCAGCGCGCACACCTCGTCGCCGACGGCCCAGCCGGAGACTCCGGTACCGATCTCGGCGATCCGGCCGGAGCACTCCAGACCGGGGTAGGGGGAGGCGCCGGGCGGCGGGTCGTAGAAGCCCTGCCGTTGCACGATGTCGGCGCGGTTGACGGCGCTGGCCACCACCTCGACCAGCACCTCGCCCTCGCCGGGCACCGGGTCGGGGACCTCGTCCCACGACAGCACCTCGGGCCCACCTGATTCGGGAATCGTGATCGCACGCATGGGGCGACGCTACTCCTCGGTCTCCGGACCCATGCCGATCGGCCTTTCGACGGGGCCACCCGAAAATCCCTGTACGCCACCGATGAGTTTGGGCGACCGTAAAGGTCTCCCCATGCGTAGCCCAAGCAAGCGCCAGCGCCTCGCACGCGGAAGGACACCCGACCATGAGCCCCACCACCAGCCGGCCCACCTCCGGCCTGGCCATCGAGACCGCGGGACTGGTGAAGACGTTCGGTGAGACCCGGGCCGTCGACGGAGTCGACCTCGCCGTCCCGGCCGGCACGGTCTACGGCGTCCTCGGCCCGAACGGCGCCGGCAAGACGACCACCGTGAAGATGCTCGCCACCCTGCTCCGCCCCGACGGCGGCGAGGCCCATGTCTTCGGCCACGACGTGGTCCGCGAGGCCGACGAGGTGCGCGCCAGGGTGAGCCTCACCGGCCAGTACGCCTCCGTCGACGAGGACCTCACCGGCCTGGAGAACCTGGTCCTGCTCGGCCGCCTCCTCGGCCACCACAAGAAGGCCGCCCGGGTGCGGGCCGGGCAGCTCCTGGAGGCCTTCGGGCTGACGGACGCGGCCGCGAAGCAGGTCAAGCACTACTCGGGCGGCATGCGGCGCCGTATCGACATCGCCGCCTCCATCCTCAACACCCCCGACCTGCTGTTCCTCGACGAGCCGACGACCGGTCTCGACCCGCGCAGCCGCAACCAGGTGTGGGACATCGTGCGCGCGGTCGTCGCCCAGGGCACCACCGTGCTGCTGACCACGCAGTACCTGGACGAGGCCGACCAGCTGGCGTCCCGGATCGCCGTCATCGACCGCGGCAAGGTGATCGCCGAGGGCACCAAGGGCGAGCTGAAGGCGTCCGTCGGCGCCGGGTCCGTGCATCTGCGGCTGCGCGATCCGGGGCAGCGGCCGGAGGCGGAGCGGGTCCTGAGGCTCGCGCTCGACACGGACGTACAGCGGGAGCCGGATCCCGTGGCGCTCACGGCACGGCTGTCCGGGGCGGGCGACTCCGCGGCCGAGCAGGCCTCCCGCGCGCTCGCCGAACTCGCCCGCACCGGCATCACCGTCGACAACTTCTCGCTGGGCCAGCCCAGCCTGGACGAGGTCTTCCTCGCCCTCACCGGACACGACACCCAGGAATCCCGCGACGCGAAGGAAGAGGCGGCGGCATGAGCACCGCGACCACCACCGAGGCCAAGGATCTCGCCCCCGTCAGCGCCGAGTCGCTGGCCGCCCTGCTGGTCGCCGGGGAGCGGCCGCCGCGCCCCAGCGCGCTCTCGGCCTCCCTCACCTTCGGCTGGCGGGCGATCCTCAAGATCAAGCACGTCCCCGAGCAGCTCTTCGACGTGACCGCGTTCCCGATCATGATGGTGCTGATGTACACGTACCTGTTCGGGGGCGCCCTGGCCGGCTCCCCGAAGGAGTACATCCAGTTCCTGCTGCCGGGCATCCTGGTGATGTCGGTCGTGATGATCACGATGTACACGGGCGTCTCCGTGAACACCGACATCGAGAAGGGCGTCTTCGACCGGTTCCGGTCGCTGCCGATCTGGCGGCCGTCGACGATGGTCGGCTATCTGCTGGGCGACGCCCTGCGCTACACGATCGCGTCGGTCGTGATGCTCGTCGTCGGCATGATCATCGGCTACCGGCCGGACGGCGGACTCGGCGGTGTCCTCGCGGGGATCGCGCTGCTGGTCGTGTTCTCGTTCGCGTTCTCGTGGATCTGGACCATGTTCGGGCTGCTGCTGCGCACCGAGAAGTCGGTGATGGGCGTCAGCATGATGGTGATCTTCCCGCTGACCTTCCTGTCCAATGTGTTCGTCGACCCGAGGACCATGCCGGGCTGGCTCCAGGCCTTCGTCAACAACAGCCCGATCACGCATCTGTCCTCGGCGGTGCGCGGGCTGATGGCGGGCGACTGGCCCGCCGACGAGATCGCCTGGTCGCTGGGGTGGGCGGGCCTGTTCGTCGCCGTCTTCGGCCCGGTCACCATGCGGCTCTACAACCGCAAGTGATCACTCCTGCACGAGGGGCCGGACGTCGGGTGCGATCTGCGTGCCCGGCGTCGCCCGCACGATCGTGATGAGCCGGTCGGTCAGCTCCAGCGTCCCGATGTCCGGATCGTCGTAGCCGAGCACGCGATGACCTCGTACGACACTCACCACCAGGTCCTCGGTCTCCCGCGGTCTCAAGCCCACCTCGGCTTTTATGACCGGCCGTTCGATGATGTCGAGCCCGCTGCCCTGCTGGATGAGGTCCTCCATCACCATGCCGGCGGCCGGGCTCAGCACGGACAGTCCGAGCAGCCGTCCGGCCGCGCTCGCGCTGGTGATGACGGCGTCCGCGCCCGACTGCTTCAGCAGGGGCGCGTTCTCCTCCTCCCGCACCGCGGCCACGATCTTGGCGCCCTTGTTGAGCTGCCGGGCAGTGAGTGTGACGAGGACGGCGGTGTCGTCCCGCTGGGTGGCGATGATGATCTTCCGGGCCTTGTGCACCTCGGCCCGCTTCAGCACCTCGCTGCGCGTCGCGTCCCCTATGACCCCCGCGTACCCCTCGGCGGTCGCGGCGTCGATCACCTTGGAGCTGGGGTCGACCACGACCACCTGCTCTTTCTTCAGCCCCGTCGCACAGACGGTCTGGATCGCCGACCGGCCCTTGGTCCCGAAGCCGACGACGACGGTGTGGTCACGCAAGGTGGACCTCCAGCGGTTGAGCCGCCATTCCTCCCGGGTGCGTTCGGTGAGGACTTCGAGCGTGGTGCCGACCAGGATGATCAGGAACAGCACGCGCAGGGGCGTGATGACGAAGATGTTGGTGAGCCGGGCCGCGTCGCTGACCGGGGTGATGTCGCCGTATCCGGTGGTGGAGAGGGTGACGGTCGCGTAGTACCAGGCGTCGAGGAAATCGACCGAGCCGTCCGAGTTGTCGTTGTAGCCCTCGTGGTCGGCATAGACCAGCAGCGCGGTCGCCGAGAGCACCAGCAGCGCCATGAGGACCCGCTTGGCGACCTGCCGGAACGGGTGCTCCACCACCTTCCTCGGGAGTTTCACCCGATGGGTCACGAGATGTTCGTCCGCCTGGCGGGCGATCGCGTCATGGCCCGGAAGTTTCACGTGAAACACACCCCGATTCCGGCGGACGCCCAGGGCAGGTCGAGGAGTTCCAGCTCCTGACCCGCCCGGGCACCGCCCGGCGGTACGACGGCCAGCGCGTCGGCCGCCGCGATGCCGCGCAGCATGGCCGGGCCGTTGTAGTGCAGCGGGACGGCGCTGTCACCGCGCAGGACGACGGGAATGAGCCGGGTGTCGTGCGGATGGCCATGGGCCTCGTCCCGCAGGGGCAGCGCGTACGGCTCCGGGGCGGGGTGGGCGGCAAGGGTCCGCAGCAGCGGCTCGGCGAGCGTGAGCAGCCCGGAGACGGCGGCGAGGGGGTTGCCGGGCAGGCCGACGAGGTGCTGGTTCTCCTTGATGCGGGCCAGCAGCATCGGGTGTCCGGGGCGCACCTTGACGCCGTTGACCAGGAGTTCGGCACCGATGCGCTGGAGTGTGGGGTGGACGTGGTCGACGGGGCCGGAGGCGGTGCCGCCGGTGGTGACGACGAGGTCGGCGTCGGAGGTGGTGATCGCCTTGTGCAGGGCCTCGGCGTCGTCGCCGAGCCGGCGTACGGCGATGACCTCGGCGCCGAGTGCGCGCAGCCAGGGCGGCAGCATCGGACCGAGCGCGTCCCGGATCAGGCCCTCGCGCGGGAGGCCCGCGGTGAGCAACTCGTCGCCCAGGACGAGGACTTCGACCCGGGGGCGGGGGACCGCGGTGAGGGTGTCGTACCCGGCGGCCGCGGCAAGCCCGAGGACGGCCGGGGTCACCAGGGTGCCGACGGGCAGGAGTTGGTCGCCGCTGCGGCACTCCTGGCCGCGCGGGCGGATGTCCTGGCCGTGCTTGGTCTCGCGGAGGGCGTGCAGCCGGCCCTGGGTGTCGGTACGGCCGTGCTCGCTGCGCAGGACCGCGGTGGTGTCCGGGGGGATGCGGGCACCGGTGGCGATCCGGACGGCCTCGCCGTCGCTGAGCGGCTGCGGCTCGGCGTGCCCGGCCAGGACGCCCTCGTCCCGTACGTCCCACGGGCCCGGTCCGGCGACCGCCCAGCCGTCCATCGCGGAGGTGTCGAAGGAGGGCAGGTCGGTGAGGGCGGTGAGGGGGGCGGCCAGGGTGAGGCCGAGGGCGGCGTCGAGGGGGACGGGGGCGAGGGCGCGGCGGGCGGTCCGACTGCCGGGACGGGCGGCGATGGCCGCCCGGGCGGCGATGGCGCGGGCCTCGGGCCAGGGGGTGGCGCGGTGGTGGGCGTCGGGCTTGCGGGGGGCGTCGCCCTGCGCGGCGGGCGGGGGTACCTGATCGCCGGAGGCCGAACCCGCGCCTGCGGTACGGCCGGTGTCGCGGCGGTCGTTCACGAGGGCGAGCACCTCCTCGACGTCCAGGTCCTCGGCGTCGGTCTCCGCGCCGGTGGAGCGGGCGGTCATCCGGCGTCCGTGCCGGGTCGGGGGCCGGGCGCGGCGTCGGAGGCGGCACCCGGCTTGGCGTCGGGCGCGTCCTCGTCGGGCCAGGCGAGGGCGAGGGCGGTGGCCTTGCGGGCGGCCTCGGCGACCGCCTCGGGGCCTCCCCCGGCCTGCGCGGCCGCGTAGCCGACGAGGAACGTGGTCAGCGGCGCCCCGGGCCTGGCCACGTTGTGGGCGGCGTCGCGGGCGAGGTCGAGCAGGACGCCGGTGTCGACGTCGAGTTCGATGCCCAGCTCGTCCTTGACTGCGGAGATCCATTCATCCAGCACGGGTCCATGCTCCCTGATACGTGCCCTGGCGGCGGCGATGTCGTCCCAGGTGTCGCAGTCGAAGGACGCGACGGGGTCCGGGACACGGGTGAGGTGGAGTCCGGCGGTGAGCCGGCGCAGGGGCAGCCCGGTGAGGCCGTCGTGCGCTGTGGTGAGCGTGGTGAGCTCACGGCGCAGTGCGGAGGCGCGGTAGGCGGCGACGAGGGGTTGGTCGCGGCCGTCGGCGTCGGTGAGCAGCGCTCCGTCGGTGCCGGCCGCGCGCAGGGCGGTCAGCAGGCGGCGGACGGTGTCCGCGGTGAGGAAGGGCAGGTCGGCGGAGAGGACGACGACGTCCCGCGCGGTGGTGGGGTGGAGGCCGGCGCTGAGCGCGGCGAGCGGACCGCCGCCGGGCGGGTCCTCGCGGGCCCAGGTGACGGGCCGGGCGGTGGGCCGGGGGCCGGCGACCACGACGGTGGTACGGGCGTCGGCGCAGGCGGCCAGGACGCGTTCCAGCAGCGCCCGCCCGCCCACGCGCAGGCCGGGCTTGTCCGCGCCGCCGAGCCGCCGGGCGGCACCCCCGGCGAGCACGACGGCGTCGTACGCGAGGTCGGCACCGGTGGCGCCCGCGGGCTCGTACGAGGTCACCCTCCGAGTATGCGGGCCGTCGCGATCACAGGGAACGCGTGGGGCTCCGCGATCGCACGGGGCCACTCGCGCGACCCCGCGATCACGGAGGGCACGGGAGGCGCCTCGCAGCCCTGAGCGCATGGGGCGCCTCCCTCTCGGGTGCGCTGGAGGCGTCCCGCGATCACAACGTGCGCAGCAGCACCGCCGGTTGTTCGACGCAGTCCGCCACGTACCGCAGGAAACCGCCCGCCGTGCCGCCGTCGCAGACGCGGTGGTCGAAGGTGAGCGACAGCTGGACGACCTGCCGGACCGCCAGCTCGCCCTCGTGCACCCACGGCTTGGGGACGATGCGGCCGACGCCGAGCATCGCGGCCTCGGGGTGGTTGATGATCGGGGTGGAGCCGTCGACGCCGAAGACGCCGTAGTTGTTCAACGTGAAGGTCCCGCCGGTGAGTTCGCCGGGGGTGAGGGTGCCGGTGCGGGCCGCCTCGGTCAGCCGGGCGAACTCCGCGGTCAGCGACTCCGCGTCCCGCGCGTGGGCGTCCCGGACGACCGGTACGACGAGCCCGCGCTCGGTCTGGGCGGCGAAGCCGATGTGGACCTGGTCGAACTGGACGACCTCCCTCGCCGCCATGTCGACCGTGGAGTTGAGCTCGGGGTAGCGGGCCAGAGCCGCCGTGCAGATGCGGGCCAGCAGGGCGAGCAGGGAGATCTTCGATCCCCCGGCGGCGTTCATCGCGGCACGCGCACGCATGAGTTCGGTCGCGTCGGCGTCGACCCAGCAGGTGGCGTCGGGGATCTCGCGCCGGCTGCGGGACAGCTTGTCGGCGACGGCACCGCGGATGCCCTTGAGGGGGGTGCGGGTGCCTCCGGCGACAGGGGCGGCCGGGGTGGGCGTCGGTTCCGGAGCCGATGTGAGTGCCGGTGCGGCCGTCGGCTGGGAGGCGGTGCGTCCCTGGGCCGTGGCCGCGCGCAGCGCGTACTCCACGTCCGCCCGCAGGATCAGCCCCTCGGGGCCGGAGCCGGTCAGCTCCCGCAGGTCCAGGCCGTTCTCCCGGGCCAGCTTGCGCACCAGCGGCGAGATCACCGGAACAGGCCCTTCCACCGGTTCGGGAACCGCCGGCCGCCCGTTCGCAGCCATGGGCGCCGCGGGCCTCCGTACCCTTCTGCGCCGCGCCGGTGCCTCCGAAGTGCCGTATCCCACCAGCACGTTCCCCGAGCCCTCGGCCGGCGCGCCCGTCTCATCCGCCGGACCGCCGGAGGCAGGCGCCCCCACGGCGACCGTGATCAGCGGCGCGCCCACGGGCAGTTCCGTGCCCTCCTCACCGAAGCGGGCCGTGACGACACCCCCGTACGGGCTGGGCACGTCGACCAGCGCCTTGGCGGTCTCGACCTCGACGACCGGCTGGTCGACGGCGACCACGTCACCGACCTCCACCAGCCAGCGGACGATCTCCGCCTCGGTGAGCCCCTCCCCGAGGTCGGGGAGCTTGAACTCCAGCACCTGTGCCATCAGCTCTCGGCCTCCCACTGCAGACGCCCCACGGCGTCCAGGATCCGGTCCACGCCGGGCAGGTGGTGACGCTCCAGCATCGGCGGCGGGTAGGGGATGTCGAACCCGGCCACGCGCAGCACCGGCGCCTCCAGATGGTGGAAGCAGCGCTCCATGACACGGGCCGCGATCTCCCCGCCCGGGCCGCCGAACCCGCCCGACTCGTGCACGACGACCGCGCGTCCGGTCCGCCGTACCGAGGCGCAGACCGTCTCGTCGTCGAACGGCACCAGGGAGCGCAGGTCGACGACTTCGAGGTCCCACCCCTCGGCCCGGGCCGCCTCGGCGGCTTCGAGGCAGACGGGTACGGACGGCCCGTACGTGATGAGCGTGGCGCTCCGGCCCGAGCGCCGCACCACCGCGCGGCCTATCGGTTCAACGCTCTGGGGCTCCTCGGGGTTCCAGGAGTCCTTCGACCAGTACAGGCGCTTGGGTTCGAGGAAGACGACCGGGTCGTCGGAGGCGATCGCGGCGCGCAGCAGGCCGTAGGCGTCGGCGACCGTGGCGGGCGCGACGACATGGAGCCCCGGGGTCGCCAGGTAGTACGCCTCGGAGGAGTCGCTGTGGTGCTCGACGCCGCCGATGCCGCCGCCGTAGGGGACGCGGATGGTGATCGGGAGCGGCATGGTGCCGCGCGTGCGGTTGCGCATGCGGGCGACATGGCTGATGAGCTGCTCGAACGCCGGGTAGGCGAACGCGTCGAACTGCATCTCCACGACCGGCCGCAGCCCGTACATCGCCATGCCGACGGCGGTGCCGAGGATGCCGGCCTCGGCGAGCGGGGTGTCGGTGCAGCGGTCCTCGCCGAACTCCTTGGCGAGGCCGTCGGTGACCCGGAAGACGCCGCCGAGGGTGCCGACGTCCTCGCCCATGACGTGGACGGTGGGGTCGGCGGCCATCGCGTCGCGCATCGCGCGCGTGAGGGCCTGCGCCATGGTGGCGGGCTTCACCGCGACGGTGGTCATGGAGTCTCCCCCTCGGCTTCCAGCTCGGCCTGCAACTGGGCGCGCTGCTCCAGCAGTTGCGGGGTGGGTTCGGCGTAGACGTGGGCGAACAGGTCCATGGGGTCGAGGACCGGGTCCTGGTTCATGCGCTCGCGCAGGTCGGCGGCCATGGTCTCGGCGGCGTCGCGGGCGGCCTGGATGCCGGCGTCGTCGAGGAGACCTCGCGTGGTCAGCTCGTGTTCGAGGAGCTTGATCGGGTCGTGGTCGCGCCAGGCGTCGACCTCGGCGTCGCCGCGGTAGCGGGTCGCGTCGTCGGCGTTGGTGTGGGCCTCCACGCGGTACGTGATGGCCTCGACGAGGGTGGGGCCGCCGCCCGCGCGCGCGTGCCGTACGGCGTCGGCGAGGACCTGGTGCACGGCCGCCGCGTCGTTGCCGTCCACCAGCCGGCCGGGCATACCGTAGCCGACGGCCTTGTGGGCCAGCGACGGGGCCGCGGTCTGCTTGGCGAGCGGGACGGAGATCGCGAAGCCGTTGTTCTGGACGAGGAAGACGACCGGCGCCTGCCAGACGGCGGCGAAGTTCAGCGCCTCGTGGAAGTCGCCCTCGCTGGTGCCGCCGTCGCCGACCAGGGCGAGCGCGACCACGTCGTCGCCCTTGAGTCGGGCGGCGTGCGCGAGGCCCACGGCGTGCGGGAGCTGGGTGGCCAGCGGGGTGCACAGGGGGGCGATCCGGTGCTCGTGCGGGTCGTAGCCGGTGTGCCAGTCGCCGCGCAGCAGCGTCAGCGCCTCGACGGGGTCGAGGCCGCGGGCGACGGCGGCGAGGGTGTCGCGGTAGCTGGGGAAGAGCCAGTCACGGTCCTCCAGGACCAGCGCGGCGGCGACCTCGCAGGCCTCCTGGCCGGTGCTGGAGGGATAGACGGCGAGGCGGCCCTGCTTGGTGAGGGCGGTCGCCTGCGCGTTGTACCGACGGCCGCGCACCAGTTCGGCGTAGAGGCGGCGCAGCAGGCCGGGGTCGGCCTTGCCGGCGGCCTCGGTGCCGAGGACGCGGTACGGCTCCGCGTCCGGCAGCAGCGGCGCGGGGTCGGTACGGGGCTGCCAGGCGGGCGGCGGCGATGGCCGGTACCCGCCCCGCTGCTCCATGACCGTCATGACGGCACCTCCTCGTGGGAGCGGCTTCAGACACGTCACGGCTTGTGATGCGCCTCACCTACCGATTGTTCGGTCGTCGGCACATTTTGGCTACAGGCCCCCTCAGGCTGTGGACAAACGGTTCTCCACAGCCTGCAATGAACGCAGTACGTCCATGGTAGGGAGGCGGGGGGACATGGCACCTGAACAAATGGCCGAAGGACCGGAGGGTGGCGTCCCCCTGCCACCCCCGCGTCCTCTCGACGCCATCGATCAGGACATCCTCCAGATGCTCCAGGTCGACGGCCGTGCCTCGATAAGGTCCGTCGCCGAACGTGTCCACGTCTCCCGCGCCAACGCCTACGCGCGTATCAACCGCCTCATCGAGGACGGCGTGATCCGCGGCTTCGGGGCCCGCGTCGACCACGAACGCGCGGGTCAGGGCACCTCGGCGTACATCACCCTGAAGATCGTCCAGAACACCTGGCGCACGGTCCGCGAGCAACTGCGCCAGCTCCCCGGCGCGTCCCACATCGCCCTGGTCGGCGGCGACTTCGACGTCCTGCTGCTGGTGCACACGCCGGACAACAGATCCCTGCGCGAGCTGGTCCTCACCCGCCTCCAGGCCATCCCGGAGGTACTGAGCACGCGCACGCTCCTGGTCTTCGAGGAGGAGGACCTGGAGCCGCAGGGCTGAGTCAGCCGGCGTTCCTGAGTCCCCCGAACACCAGCTGCGCCACCGCGTCCGCCACTTCGCGCTCGTTCATCCCGCGCCCGTCCGGCCGGTACCACTCCACGATGGAGTTGATCATCCCGAAGACGAGCCGGGTCGCGAGGCGCACCTCCACGTCGCCGCGTACGTCCCCCTCGGCGGCCGCGGCCTTCAGCAGTTCGGCGACCCGGTGGTCGAACTCGCGGCGGCGCTCCAGGGCCCAGCGCTCGGTGCCGGTGTTGCCGCGGACGCGCAGCAGCAGGGTGACGTAGGGGAGTTCGGCGATGAGGACCTCGACCATGCGCCGGACCACGTACTCCAGGCGCTCGGCGGCGTGCCCCACGCGCGCGTGCTCCTCGTCGAGGATGCCGAACAGGCCGTCCAGCGCACGGCTGACGGCCCGCCGCAGCAGCTCCTCCTTGCCCGCCACGTGGTGGTAGATCGAGGACTTGGAGATCCCGGCCGCCTTGGAGAGGTGCTCCATGGAGGTGCCGTCGTAGCCGCGCTCGTTGAAGACCTGGACGGCGACGGACAGCAGCGTCTCGGGGGTGTACGTGTCGCGCTTGGCGGTGGTCATGACGTACTGCCCTCCCTCTTGTCGGTGGCGTACGCGTGGCGGTACAGCGCGAGGGACGGCGCGTACCGCCCGGAGGGGTCGCGCAGGTGCAGGTCGTCCAGGAGCGCGTAGGCCCAGTTGCGGCCCAGCCGGCGGCTCCATTCGAAGGGGCCCAGGGGGTAGTTGACCCCGAGCCGCATCGCTGTGTCGATGTCCTCCTCCGTGGCCACGCCCTTGGCCAAGGCGTCGTGCGCGAGGTCGACGATCCGGGCGACCGTGCGCGCGACGATCATGCCGGGGACGTCTCCGATGACGCTGACGTCCTTGCCGAGCGCCTGGAAGAGGCCGATGGCCTCGGCGAGGGTCTGCGGGGCGGTGTCCTGGGAGGCGGACAGGGCGATGCGGGTGGCGCGGCGGTAGTCGAGGGCGAGGTCGAAATAGACCACGTCCCGGAACTCCACCGACGTCTGCCCGTCCGCGAGCGCCAGCTGGCCGCCGCTCGGCAGCACCAACCGGGTGCCGTAGTCCTCCTCGTCCTCGCGGACCTGGATGCCCGCCTCGCGGATCAGGGCGAGCAGCTCGGAGGCGGGGCCCAGGTCGCCCTCGGCAGTGACGTGGGCGGGCGGCTGGGAGGGTTCGGCGGTGTGCGGCTCGGCGGGCTCGGCGTCCGGCCCGTGGTCGTACCAGCCGTGCCCGCTCTTGCGGCCGAGGCGGCCCGACTCGACCAGGCGGCGCTGGGCGAGCGAGGGGGTGAAGCGGACGTCCCGGAAGAAGGACTCCCAGACCGAGTGCGTGACGGACTCGTTGACGTCCTGCCCGATGAGGTCGGTGAGCTCGAACGCGCCCATTTTGAAGCCGCCGGACTCGCGCAGCACCGCGTCGATGGTGGCGGGGTCGGCGCCCTGGGCCTCGTAGACCGCGAACGCCTCGGCGTAGAAGGGCCGGGCGATGCGGTTGACGATGAAGCCGGGGGTGTCGGCGCAGGCGACCGGTGTCTTGCCCCACGCGCGTGCCGTCTCGTACGCGCGCGTGGCCGACGTGACGTCGGTGGCGAACCCGGAGACGACCTCGACGAGCGGCAGCAGCGGGGCCGGGTTGAAGAAGTGCAGGCCCACGAGACGGCCGGGATTGCGCAGGGCGCCGCCGATCGCGGTCACCGACAGGGAGGAGGTGTTGGTGGCGAGCAGACAGTCCTGGTCGACCACGTCCTCCAGCTCCCGGAACAGCTCCTGCTTGACGTCCAACCGCTCCAGGACGGCCTCGACCACCAGGGAGCAGTCGGCGAGGTCGGCGAGCGTGCCGGCGGCCGTCAGACGGGCGCGTGCCGCGTCCCGGTCGGTGCCGGTGAGGCGGTCCTTCTCGACGAGCCGGTCGAGGCGGGCGCCGATCGCGTCGGCCGCCGCCTGGGCACGCCCGGGGGCGGTGTCGTACAGCCGTACGGGGTGGCCGGCGACCAACGCGACCTGGGCGATGCCCTGGCCCATGGTGCCGGTGCCGACGACGGCCACGGGGCTGCTGAGGTCGAGTGCTGTCATGTGCGCGATCCTCCCGCACGGGGTTTTCCACAGATGCGGCGGACCCCCTTGTCCCGACCGATCGTTCGGTTACTCTAACTCTGACTGGCCGTTCCTGCCCATGGTTCCGACCATGGTTGTGCCCAGGTCATGAGCTCGACGCAGAGTTCTCCAGACGAGGAGTTGGTCCCGCATGGCCGCCGAACTGACCGCCCACGAGCTGATCGCCCAGCACCGGCCCACTCTCGACCAGGCGCTGGAAGCGATCCGCACGCGCGCGTACTGGTCACCGCACCCCGAGCACCCGAAGGCCTACGGCGAGAACGGCAGCCTGGACGCGGCGGCGGGCAAGGCGGCCTTCGACGCCCTTCTCGGCACCCGCCTCGACCTCGGCCAGCCCGGCACGGACGGCTGGGTGTCCGGCGAAGTGTCCCCGTACGGCCCGGAGTTGGGCGTCGAGTACCCGCACGCGGACGTGGACGTGCTGCTGCCCGCCATGAAGGCGGGCCAGAAGGCGTGGCGGGAGGCCGGCGCGGAGATCCGCGCGGTGGTCTGCCTGGAGATCCTCAAGCGCATCAGCGACCGGACGCACGAGTTCGCGCACGCGGTCATGCACACCTCCGGCCAGGCCTTCATGATGGCGTTCCAGGCGGGCGGCCCGCACGCGCAGGACCGCGGCCTGGAAGCGGTGGCGTACGCGTACGTGGAGCAGGTCCGCACCCCCGACACCGCCGAGTGGTCCAAGCCCCAGGGCAAGCGCGACCCCCTCGCCCTGACCAAGCAGTTCACGCCGGTCCCGCGCGGGATCGCGCTGATGATCGGCTGCAACACCTTCCCGACGTGGAACGGCTACCCGGGCCTGTTCGCGTCCCTCGCCACCGGCAACGCGGTCCTGGTCAAGCCGCACCCGCGCGCGGTGCTGCCGCTCGCGCTCACCGTCCAGGTCGCCCGGGAGGTGCTGGCCGGTGCCGGCTTCGACCCGAACCTGGTGGCGCTGGCCGCCGAGCAGCCGGGCGAGGGCATCGCCAAGACCCTCGCCACGCGCCCGGAGATCCGGATCATCGACTACACCGGCTCGACGTCGTTCGGCGACTGGCTGGAGGCCAACGCCCGCCAGGCGCAGGTCTACACGGAGAAGGCCGGCGTCAACACCGTGCTGGTCGACTCCACGGCGAACTACAAGGGCATGCTCTCCAACCTGGCGTTCTCGCTGTCCCTGTACAGCGGCCAGATGTGCACCACCCCGCAGAACTTCCTCATCCCGCGCGACGGCATCCGCACCGACGAGGGCCCCAAGACCTTCGACGAGGTCGCCGCCGACCTGGCCCGCTCGGTCGACGGCCTGCTCGGCGACGACGCCCGGGCCAACGCCCTGCTGGGCGCGATCGTCAACCCGGACGTCAAGGCCCGCCTGGAGGCCGCGGCCGGGCTCGGCGAGGTCGCCCTCGCCTCCCGGGAGATCACCAACCCGGAGTTCCCGGACGCGGTGGTGCGCACGCCGGTCATCGTCAAGCTGGACGGCGCCAAGCCGGACGACGAGGCCGCCTACATGAGCGAGTGCTTCGGCCCGGTCTCCTTCGCCGTTGCGGTCGACTCCTCGGCGGACGCGGTGGAGCTGCTGCGGCGCACGATCCGGGAGAAGGGCGCGATGACGGTCGGCGCGTACACGACCGACGACGAGGTCGAGCAGGCGGTCCAGGAGGTCTGCTTCGAGGAGGCCGCGCAGCTGTCCCTGAACCTCACGGGCGGGGTGTACGTCAACCAGACGGCCGCGTTCTCCGACTTCCACGGCTCGGGCGGCAATCCTGCGGCCAACGCGGCCCTCACGGACGGCGCGTTCGTCGCCAACCGCTTCCGGGTCGTGGAGGTACGCCGGGAGGCCTAGGGCCTGTCCTAGATCCCGCGCTGGAAGTCCGCCGTGAGGCTCCAGTGGTACAGCGTCATCCCCACGCTCGTCGCGAGGTTGTAGCTGGAGACCTGGGGCCTCATCGGCAGCGCCACCAGATGGTCGGCCCGCGCGCGCAGCTCGGCGGACAGCCCGCTGCGCTCCGAGCCGAACGCGAGGACGGCGTCGTCCGGGAGCTTCACGCCCCGGATGTCGTCGCCCTCCGGGTCGAGGGCGTAGAGCGGCCCCGGGGGCAGCTCCTCGACCGTCACCCGCTCCACCGCGGTCGCGAAGTGCAGTCCCGCGCCCCCGCGCACGACGGTCGGGTGCCAGGGGTCGAGCGTGCCCGTGGTGACGACACCGGTCGCGCCGAATCCCGCCGCCAGCCGGATGACGGCTCCCGCGTTGCCGAGGTTGCGCGGGTTGTCCAGGACCACCACCGGCGCGGGTCGGGGCACGCGCGCCAGCGCCTCCAGGTTCGCCACGCGGGGCGGTCGTACCGCCAGGGCGGCCACTCCCGTCGGATGCGGGCGCGGCACGAGCTTCTCGTACGTCCCCGGCGCGACCTCCGTCAGCAGCGCGTCCAGCGTCTCGCGCACGTCGGAGGCCAGCTCGTCGGCGAGGGCGAGCGTGGCCGCGCGGTCGGTGGTGACCGCCACCGGGACCTCCGCCCCGAAACGCAGCGCGTGCTTGAGGGCGTGGAAGCCGTCGAGAAGGACGGCGAAGTCGGCGAGCCGGTGCCAGACGGCCACCGGGCCGGCGGGGTCGGCGGGGTCGGTCATGCCGTGAAGCCTACGTGCGTCTCCTCGGCGCTCTCGGGGGCGCGGGGCTGCGGCAGCGTCGTACGGCCCCGCCCGGCCGTGAGCCGCCCACGCGCGCGTGCCGCCCAGCCGCCCAGCCGGCGCAGGAACGGCGTCGGCAGGAACACCGCGTCGGCGGCGATCATCGCCAGCGAGAAGAACGGCAGCCCGAGGACGACGGCGATCACGGCGTGCTCGGTCATCATGGCCGCCAGCAGGACGTTCTTGACCCGCCGGTTGAACAGCGTGAACGGGAAGGCGACCTGCACGGCGACGGTGCCGTAGGTGATGAGCAGCACCATGGTGGCGCTGGAGGTCAGCGCGTCGGCGAGGCCGGGCCAGGGTGAGAAGTAGTCGAGGTGCAGCGGGTAGTAGACGGCGGTGCCGTCCTGCCAGCGCGAGCCCTGGATCTTGTACCAGCCGGCCGTCGCGTAGATCAGACAGGCCTCGGCCATGATCACGAGGAGGGCGCCGTTGTGCACGATGTTGGTGACGACGTCCAGGAAGATGCGCGGCTGGTCGGTCCGCGCGAGACGGTCGACCGCCCAGCGCACGCCCAGGGCCAGCCACACGGCCCACAGCAGCGCGGGCACGAACGGGTCTCCCTCCAGGAGCCGGCCCGCGCCCGTCACCGCGATCAGCACCAGCCCGAGGACGATCCACAGCACCGGCCCGACCCGGTCCGGAACCTGCTCTCCACGCGCGCGTGCCCTGCGCGCGTCCAGTGACCACACCTGGCCGCACCGCGTGAACACGAGGTAGATGCACATCAGGTGCAGGACGTTGTCGCCGCCGTCGCCCATGAAGATGCTGCGGTTCTGGAGGGAGAGCACGCCGACCATGAAGAGCACGGACATCGTGCGGGTGCGCCAGCCCAGCAGCAGCAGGGCGCTGGACAGAACGGCGAGGCCGTAGACGAGTTCGAACCAGAACCGTCCGTCGGACCACATCAGCGCGGTGAACGCGCCGTTGCCGGCGATCAGCTGCTCGGCGAGGTCCCAGCTCCAGGGCCCGTCGGGGCCGTACAGCTCATTGCGGTGCGGCAGCTCGCGCAGCAGGAACAGCAGCCAGGTCGCGCTGAAGCCGATGCGGACCACGGCGGCCTGGTAGGGGCCGAGCGCCGACTCGGTGATCCGGGCGATGGCCTGGGAGACCGCGAGGGAGAACCGGTTCACCGGGCGCCTCCCACGCGGTCGGCCGGGGTGACCGCCCACCAGGGCAGCTCCCGGTAGGCGGGCTTGTCGGAGACCTGCTCCTGGCTCCAGCCGGGCGGCCGTACGTTGGTGGACACGGACCGTACCTGTACCCGCTCGACGCTCCCGTCGGGCCCCGCCGCGTCGTCCCGGTCGAGCCGCATCACCACGATCCGGCGCAGATACGTCTCCGACAGCGCGCCGCGCAGCCCGACCGGCCGGTTGTCGGTGCCGTGCGTGGCGGTGAAGAAGTCCCAGGCCCGGCGCAGCTCGTTCTGCTGGGTGTGGCTGGGCAGCAGATTGCCGTCGATGACCCGGCCGTCCTCGGCGGACAGGTCGTACCAGCCGCTGGTGCGGACGGTCCCGTCCGCGGCCAGCACCTGGGCCCGCACCTGCACGGCGATGTTCTGCTGGAGCGGGTTCGGCGCGAACAGCTTCCAGTTCTGCTCGAACTCCGGGTAGACCCAGTCCTCGATCGCCCTGCCGTGCTGCTTGGTGACCGCGTTCGCGGGCGCGACGTGCAGGAAGGTCATCCCGAGGTGCACACAGACGGTGACCGCCACGATCGCGAGGGCCAGCGCGGCCCCGATCTGGTAGGGGAGGGACAGCGCGGCGACTCCCGTACGGAGGTGCGGCGGCAGCGGCGGAGCCGGCGCGGCGGGCGGCTCGGGGGCACGCGGCTCGTCGGCCCCGCGCCGGGCCTCCGAGTCTGTGTCGTACGCGTCCATGGCGCCCCGTTTCCCGATGTCCGGACCGTGTCTGCGGCCTGTCGCCCGGCCCCTGTCGTGCACAGGGACCCCGGCAGGTTATCCACAGCGGTTGACACCATACGGCGCCCGGCACACCATGGATGCGACGAACCGAACGATCGGTCGGGAGCTTGTTCCGGACAGGGCCGGGGTCGAGGGGGCCACATGGCAACAGCAGCACAGGCGTACGACAGGACGGACACCGCCGGTCAGGACGCGTACGAGCGGGCCTTCGACGCCGCCGTGGCCGCCGACGAGCGCATCGAGCCGCGCGACTGGATGCCGGACGCCTACCGCGCCACGCTCGTCCGCCAGATCGCCCAGCACGCCCATTCCGAGATCATCGGCATGCAGCCGGAGGCGAACTGGATCACGCGCGCGCCCAGCCTGCGCCGCAAGGCCATCCTGATGGCCAAGGTCCAGGACGAGGCGGGCCACGGCCTGTACCTGTACAGCGCCGCCGAGACCCTCGGCACCGGCCGCGACGAGCTCCTCGACAAGCTCCACTCCGGCCGCCAGAAGTACTCCTCGATCTTCAACTACCCGACCCTGACCTGGGCGGACGTCGGCGCGATCGGCTGGCTCGTGGACGGCGCCGCGATCACCAACCAGGTCCCCCTGTGCCGCTGCTCCTACGGCCCGTACGCGCGCGCGATGGTCCGTATCTGCAAGGAGGAGTCCTTCCACCAGCGCCAGGGGTACGAACTGCTGCTGGCCCTGAGCAACGGCACCCCCGAGCAGCACGCGATGGCGCAGGACGCGGTGGACCGCTGGTGGTGGCCGTCGCTGATGATGTTCGGCCCGCCCGACGACGAGTCCTCGCACTCCGCGCAGTCGATGGCCTGGAAGATCAAGCGGCACTCCAACGACGAGCTGCGTCAGCGCTTCGTCGACATCTGCGTCCCGCAGGCCGAGTCCCTCGGCCTGACCCTCCCCGACCCGGACCTGAAGTGGAACGAGGAACGGGGACAGCACGACTTCGGCCCGATCGACTGGACCGAGTTCTGGGACGTCCTCAAGGGCAACGGCCCCTGCAACGAACAGCGGATCACCCAGCGCAGGCGCGCCCACGAAGAGGGCGCCTGGGTCCGGGAGGCGGCGGCCGCCTACGCCGCCAAGCACGGCAACGGGACAGGAGAGCAGCAGGCATGACGAACACCGACTGGCCCCTGTGGGAGGTCTTCGTGCGCTCTCGCCGCGGCCTCTCCCACACCCACGCCGGCAGCCTGCACGCACCGGACGCGGAACTCGCCCTGCGCAACGCCCGCGACCTGTACACGCGGCGCGGCGAGGGCGTCTCGATCTGGGTCGTCCCGTCGGCCGCGATCACCGCGTCCTCCCCGGACGAGAAGGACCCGTTCTTCGAACCGGCCGCCGACAAGCCGTACCGCCACCCCACGTTCTACGAGATCCCGGAGGGGGTGAAGCACCTGTGACCGCCGACATGACCCTCGACGCGACCACGCGCACCGCCGCCCTGGCCCTCGGCGACGACGCCCTGGTGCTCTCCCACCGCCTTGGCGAATGGGCCGGCCACGCACCCGTCCTTGAGGAGGAGGTCGCCCTCGCCAACATCGCCCTGGACCTGCTGGGCCAGGCCCGGGTGCTGCTGTCGATGGTCGGTGACGAGGACGAACTGGCGTATCTGCGCGAGGAGCGCGCCTTCCGCAACCTCCAGCTGGTGGAGCAGCCGAACGGCGACTTCGCCCACACCATCGCCCGCCAGCTGTACTTCTCCACCTACCAGCACCTTCTGTACGCCGAACTGGCCGCCGCAGAGGGCCCGTTCGCGCCGCTCGCCGCGAAGGCCGTCAAGGAGGTCGCCTACCACCGCGACCACGCCGAGCAGTGGACCCTGCGGCTCGGCGACGGCACCGACGAGAGCCGGGAGCGGATGCGGCGGGCGTGCGGGGCGCTGTGGCGGTTCACCGGGGAGATGTTCCAGCCAGTGGCCGGCCTCGACGTCGACGGGACGGCCCTGGAGGCGGCCTGGCTCGCGTCCGTGACGGCCGTCCTCGACCGCGCCACGCTCCCGGTCCCCGAAGGGCCGCGCACGGGCGCGTGGGCGGCCGGAGCGGGCCGGCAGGGCCTGCACACCGAGTCGTTCGGCCGCATGCTCGCCGAGATGCAGCATCTGCACCGCAGCCACCCGGGGGCGTCATGGTGACCACGACCCCGCTGGAGGCGGAACTCCTGGAGATCGCCGGCGCGGTCCCCGACCCCGAACTGCCCGTGCTCACCCTCCAGGAGCTCGGCGTCGTCCGCGCGGTGCACGCCCACGGCACCGACACCGTCGAGGTCGAACTGACCCCGACCTACACCGGCTGCCCCGCCATCGAGGCGATGTCCCTCGACATAGAGCGGGCCCTGCACGCCCACGGCGTCCGGGACGTCACCGTCCGCACGGTGCTCACGCCCGCCTGGTCGACGGACGACATCTCGGCCGAAGGCCGCCGCAAACTCCAGGAGTTCGGCATAGCGCCCCCGCGCGTGCAGCGCACCACCGGACCGGTCCCCCTGACCCTGGGCACCACCCGCACCCTCACCGCACCCCCCGTGCAGTGCCCGCACTGCGGCTCCGCCGACACCGAACTGCTCAGCCGTTTCTCCTCCACCGCGTGCAAGGCGCTGCGCCGCTGCCTGGCCTGCCGTGAACCGTTCGACCACTTCAAGGAGCTGTGATGGCCCGCTTCCACGCGCTCCCGGTGGCAGCGGTCGACCGGCTCACCGACGACTCCGTGGCCCTCACCTTCACCGTGCCGCCGGAACTCGCCGAGGAGTACCGCCACGCCCCGGGCCAGCACCTCGCCCTGCGCCGCAGGGCCGACGGCACGGAGATCCGCCGCACGTACTCCATCTGCTCCCCGGCCCCGCACACCGAGGCTCCCCGTCAGCTCCGGGTCGGCGTACGGCTGGTGGAGGGCGGTGCGTTCTCGACGTACGCGCTGAAGGAGATCAACGTCGGCGACGAGGTGGAGGTGATGACCCCGGCGGGCCGCTTCACCCTGGCCCCCGCGCCCGGGCTGTACGCGGCGATCGTCGGCGGCAGCGGCATCACGCCGGTGCTGTCGATCGTCTCGACGCTGCTGGCGCGTGAGCCCAAGGCCCGCTTCTGCCTGATCCGCAGCGACCGTACGGCCGCCTCGACGATGTTCCTGGACGAGGTCGCCGACCTGAAGGACCGCTACCCCGAGCGGTTGCAGCTGGTGACCGTGCTGTCCCGGGAGGAGCAGCAGGCGGGCCTGCCGTCCGGGCGGCTCGACCGGGAGCGGCTGACCGGGCTGCTGCCCGCGCTGCTGCCGGTGGCGGAGGTGGCGGGCTGGTTCCTGTGCGGGCCGTTCGGCCTGGTGCAGGGCGCGGAGCGGGCCCTCAAGGAGCTCGGCGTCACGCGCACCCGGATCCACGAGGAGATCTTCCACGTCGACGCGGGCACCCCCACCGCCCCGACGACCCCGGCGCCCGCGCACAGCACGGTCACCGCCCGGCTCGACGGCCGCGGCGGCACCTGGCCCGTCCAGGACGGCGAGTCCCTCCTGGAGACGGTCCTGCGCAACCGCTCCGACGCCCCCTACGCCTGCAAGGGCGGGGTCTGTGGCACCTGCCGCGCCTTCCTCGTCTCCGGCGAGGTCCGCATGGACCGCAACTTCGCCCTGGAGCCGGAGGAGACGGAGGCCGGCTATGTGCTGGCGTGCCAGTCCCATCCGGCGACGGAGAAGGTGGAACTGGACTTCGACCGGTAGCCGTCAGCCGGGCGGCGCCCCGCCGTTCCCTTCTTCTAGAACCTGTTCTATCTTGACGGTCCGTCAGATCGGCTCGGTCGCAGCGGCCGTGGGCCGATCGGCCACCCGTCGGGAGGACAGGACCGTGGACTTCAGCTTCACCGAGGAGCAGCAGGCGGCGGCCGAGGCGGCGCGCGGGGTCTTCGCCGGGGTCGCACCGGACGCGGTCCCCAGCCCCGCGCTCGCCGTGGGCGCCGTCGCCGACACCTTCGACCGTGTGCTGTGGCGCAAGCTCGCGGACGCGGACCTGCTGAGTCTGCTGCTGGACGGCGCATACGGCGGAGCGGGCCTGGACGCCGTCGCCCTGTGCCTGGTGCTGAGCGAGTCGGCGAAGGTGCTGGCCCGGGTGCCGCTGCTGGAGAGCAGCGCCGCCATGGCCGCCGTACAGGCCCACGGCAGCGCTGAGTTGAAGTCCGCCCTGCTGGAGCGGGCGGGCCGCGGTGAGCTGATCCTCACGGTCGCCGCGAGCGGCCGCACCGGCCACGACCCTGCCGAACTCGCCGTGACCGCACGGCAGGAGGGCGCCGAGTGGATCCTGGACGGGATGCAGACGGCGGTGCCGTGGGCGTACGACGCCGACCTCGTCGTCGTACCCGCGCACACGGCCGCAGGTCACACGGTGCTCGCGCTGGTGGCGCCGGACAGTGCCGGGGTGGTCCTCGCCGAGCAGTTCTCCACGACGGGGGAGCGGCTGGGCGAGCTGCGCCTGGAGTCGGCGCGGATCGCGGCGCGGGACGTGCTCGACGCGGAGGGCGCCTGGGAGTGGCTGCACCATCTGCTGGCCGTGGGGACCTGTGCACAGGCGCTCGGGCTGGGCCGGCAGGTGCTGCGCATGACCAGCGAATACACCGGCAAGCGGGAGCAGTTCGGGTTCCCGGTCGCCACGTTCCAGGCGGTCGCCGTGCAGGCCGCCGACCGCTACATCGACCTCAAGGCCATGGAGGCCACCCTGTGGCAGGCCGCGTGGCGGCTCGGCTCCGGGACGCGGGGGACGCTGCCGGTCTCCGGTGAGGTCGCCGTCGCCAAGATCTGGGCCTCGGAGGGCGCCCGGCGGATCGTGCAGACGGCACAGCATCTGCACGGCGGCTTCGGCGCCGACGTCGACTACCCCCTGCACCGGTACCACGCCTGGGCCAAGCACCTGGAGCTGTCGCTCGGCCCGGCAGCGGCCCACGAGGACGCCCTCGGCGACCTGCTGGCGGCGCACCCGCTGGGCTGACGCCGGCCCCGGCTGTTACAGGACGAAGGCGGGCGAGCCGTTGTCCGTCACCATCGGGCGGCCTGCGCCCTCCCAGGCCAGCATGCCGCCGTCGATGTTCACCGCGTCGATGCCCTGCTGCACCAGATACTGTGTGACCTGCGCGGAACGGCCGCCGACGCGACACATCACATAGGCGCGCCGCCCCTCCGCCACCGCCTCGGTCACCTCACCGAACCGGGCCACGAAGTCACTCATGGGGACGTGCAGGGCACCCTCGACATGCCCGGCGGCCCATTCCTCGGCCTCACGGACGTCCAGCACGAGGGCGTCGGCCGGAACACCGGCGACGTCCACCGAAGGCAAAGCAGCACCAAAACTCATGGCCCGAGGCTACCTGAGCCAGGCCGGGCCCTCACTGCCCGGCGTACGCCCACCCCCGGCCACTGCGCCGGCTACTGGCCCAGCATCTCCGCCAGCTCCCGCTCCCGCTCCGCGACCTGCGCGAGCAGCTGCTCGGCGATCTCCTCCAGGAGACGGTCGGGATCGTCCGGGGCGAGGCGGAGCATCGCGCCGATCGCGCTCTCCTCCAGCTCCCGCGCGACGACGGTCAGCAGTTCCTTGCGCTGGGCGAGCCATTCGAGGCGGGCGTAGAGCTCTTCGCTCTCCGTCGGCCCCTGCTCGGGCGGCTTGGGCCCGGCCGCCCACTCCTCGGCGAGCTCCCGCAGCAGCGGTTCGTCGCCGCGGCCGTAGGCGGCGTTGACGCGGGTGATGAACTCCTCGCGCCGGGCCCGCTCGGTCTCGTCCTGAGCCAGGTCGGGGTGGGCCTTGCGGGCCAGCTCGCGGTAGAGCTTGCGGGCCTCGTCGCTGGGCCGCACCCGCTGCGGGGGCCGCACCGGCTGGTCCGTGAGCATCGCGGCGGCCTCCGGGAACAGCCCGTCGCCGTCCATCCAGCCGTGGAACAGCTCCTCCACGGCCGGCATCGGCATCACCCGGGCCCGCGCCTCGTCCGCCTTGCGCCGGTCCTCGGGATCACCGCTGCGGGCGGCCCTGGCCTCGGCGATCTGCGCGTCCAGCTCGTCGAGGCGGGTGTACATCGGGCCGAGCCGCTGATGGTGCAGCCGTGAGAAGTTCTCGACCTCGACCCGGAAGGTCTCCACCGCGATCTCGTACTCGATCAGCGCCTGCTCGGCGGCCCGCACGGCCCGCTCGAGCCGCTCCTCGGGCCGGGGCTCACCGCCCTCCGGCCGGAGCGCACCCTCCTCGGGCACCGCCCGCGTCCCGCCGGCGACACCACCCTGCTCAGCTTCCGGGGTCGTCACCCGACCAGCGTAGGCCACGGCCGGGTCGGCACCCCCGGCACGGCGTACTCCGTGGCCTCGGCCCGCCCGGCGCCGCGCACGTCAGCCGTCACGGGCATCCGGGCAGTCCACCGCCACCCACTCGGCCACGAGGTCCCGGCACGCGACGACCAACGTCCCGGGCCGGCACACGACCTCGTGGGTGCAGCCGCCCTCGTACGGCAGCACCTCGTCGAGGATCACGTCCCCCAGCGCGGCCAGGTCACAGACGTCGAGGACGTCCACCTGGAACCGCGAGACGCCCAGGTACCGGACGAGCAGGTCCTCGTCGTGCTTCCAGCAGTTGTGCCCGAAGCGGATCTCGATCTCCTCGTCGCCGATCCGCCGCAGGTGAAGCGGTTTGAGGTCCTTCACGCACCGTCTGCCGGAGAAGTCGTAGTGCCCCGGGTCGCGGGCGAAGGCGCGGGCCCCCGGCGGCAGTGCCTCCGCCAGCTCGGGCAGCCTCGCCAGGTAGGGCCGGGGGTCGATGATCCCGGTGACGTCCCCGTCCCGCCCGTCGAGATCGACGTACCTCACGCATCCCTCCTCACGACGCGACCGGCCCCCTTCCGCGCCCTCAGACCCCCATCTCCGCAGCGATCCGCCCCGCCCGCACCGCCGCCACCAGCTCCGCGTGGTCCGCCTCCGTGCGGTCCGCGTAGGTGACGGCGAACGTCGCGACCGCCTCGTCCAGTTCCTCGCTCTTGCCGCAGTACCCGGCGACCAGGCGCGGGTCGGTGCTGTGGGAGTGGGCGCGGGCCAGGAGTGCGCCGGTCATGCGGCCGTAGTCGTCTATCTGGTCGGCGGCGAGCGCGGCGGGGTCGACGCTGCCCTTGCGGTTACGGAACTGCCGTACCTGGAAGGGCCGGTCCTCGACCGTCGTCCAGCCCAGCAGGATGTCGCTGACGACCTGCATGCGCTTCTGACCGAGCACCACCCGGCGGCCCTCGTGCCCGGCGGCGGGCGCCTCGAAGCCGGCGGTCACCAGGTGCGGCAGCAGCGCCGAGGGGCGGGCCTCCTTCACCTGGAGGACCAGCGGTTCGCCGCGGTGGTCGAGGAGCAGGACGACGTACGAGCGAGTGCCCACACTGCCCGTGCCGACGACGCGGAACGCGACGTCGTGGACCGCGTGCCGGGACAGGAGCGGCAGGCGGTCCTCGGAGAGCGTGTCCAGGTACTCCTCCAGGGAGCCGGCGACGGCCGCGGCCTCCACGTCCGGCACCCTGTGCAGCACCGGCGCCGCGTCGACGAAGCGGCGCCCGCCGTTTTCGGTCGGCTCGGTCGACTTCGCGGCGAACCGGCCGCTGGTGTTGGCCCGCGCCTTCTCGGATACCCGCTGCAGGGTGCCGACCAGGTCATGGGCGTCGGTGTGGGAGACGAGCTCCTCGTCCGCGATGGCGTTCCACGCGTCCAGCACCGGGAGCTTGGCGAGCAGGCGCATGGTGCGGCGGTAGGCGCCCACCGCGCCGTGCGCCGCCTGGCGGCAGGTGTCCTCGTCCGCGCCCGCCTCCCGGCCCGCGAGCACCAGCGACGCCGCGAGCCGCTTGAGGTCCCACTCCCAGGGGCCCGGCACCGTCTCGTCGAAGTCGTTGAGGTCCATGACGAGGTCGCCGCGGGCGTCGCCGTAGAGACCGAAGTTGGCCGCGTGGGCGTCGCCGCAGATCTGGGCGACGATCCGGGTCATGGGGGTGCGCGCCAGGTCGTACGCCATGAGTCCGGCCGAGCCGCGCAGGAACGCGAAGGGCGTGGCCGCCATCCGTCCGACGCGGATCGGGGTGAGGTGGGGAAGGCGTCCGCTGCTGGACTCCTCGACCGCGCCGACCGCGTCCGGGCGGGAGCCGTCCAGGTCGAGCGCGGCGTGCGCGCTGCGCGGGACCGTGCCCCGCAGCGACTTGCCCTCTTCCTTGGGCGAACCCTGCGCGGGCCAGGTGGCGAAGCCGCGCACCCGGGGCAGCCTGCGCCCCGCCTCAGCGGAAACCCGCACGGCAGCTTCTGAACCGACCTCGGTCATACCGACCGCCTCCCCCGAACATGCACGCGCCCGAACATCAACTCGTGCAGACCGTACAGCCGGTGGCCGAAACGCGTCAGACCCTGTGGACAACTCCACCGCTGTGGAAAACCCACCGCCTGACCGTGCGGCTCAGCATCCGCCCCCCGGCAGGTACCGCTCCGCCCACCGTCCCAGCTCCGCGAACGCGGGCTCCAGCGCGGCCCCCGCCTCCGTCAGCCGGTACGACACCCGCAGCGGCGGCCCCTCGTCGACCTCGCGCACGACGAGTCCCGCGGCGGCGAGCTCGGTGAGTCGGTCGGACAGCATCCGCTCACTGATGCCGGGGACCGCGCGGCGCAGATCGACGAAGTAGGCCGGTCCGGAGGTGAGGACGGCCACGATCGGCCCGGTCCAGCGCTTGCCCAGCAGCTGGAAGACGCGGCTGATCCCGTCGTCGACCCGCTTGCACGCCTCGGTGCCGTGAATCAGCTCGCCCGCCATGCCCCCAGCGTACTGCCCCGCATGGAAGGGGATGAAAAAAAGTAAGTCCCTGTGTTATTCATAGTCGAGTACGAATTATTAGCTGCTCACGCGAGCTTCTGCCCCTGCCCGCTCACGCGAGCCTCTTCCCTGGAGAGCCCCATGGCCACGCTGCTCCACATCGACTCCTCCGTGTTCCCGCACGGCGCCTCCGCCTCCCGCTCCGTCACGGACGCCTTCCGCAGGACCTGGGAGGAGCAGCACCCGGAGGGCACGGTGATCTACCGCGACCTCGCCACCGACCCCGTGCCGCACCTCACCGCCGACGCCCACCTCGCCGGCTTCTCCGATCCGGCGGCCCACACCCCCGAGCAGGCCGCCGCCTTCGCCGCGCGCGTGGCACTGATCGAGGAACTGGAGGCGGCGGACGCGGTACTGATCGGCGCCCCCATGTACAACTACTCGATCCCCTCGACACTGAAGGCCTGGCTGGACAACGTGATCCTCAGGGGCCGCACCTTCATGGCGGAGGACTCGAAGATCAAGGGAATCCCGGTCACCGTCGTCGCCAGCCGCGGCGGCTCGTACGCGCCGGGCACCCCGCGCGAGGGCTACGAGTACGTGCAGACCTACCTGCGGGCGGTCCTCTCCGACACCCTCGCCCTGGACGTCGACTTCATCGTCCCGGAGCTGACCATGGCCCCGCATGTCCCGGAGATGACCGAACTGGTCCCCCTCTACGAGGCCTCCCGCGAGCGGGCCCTCGAGGACGCGACGGCCAAGGCCAAGGAACTCACCGGGCGCCTGGCCGCGTAGCCCCGCCACCGGCCGCACATCATGTGATTGTCCTCACCACCGGCACTCGCAGAATGTGCGGCCGGACAACGCGGAAGCCCCCAGGTCCGAGACCTGGGGGCTTCCGTCTGGTGCGCGAGGGGGGAGTTGAACCCCCACGCCCTTGCGGGCACTGGAACCTGAATCCAGCGCGTCTGCCTATTCCGCCACCCGCGCATTGGGTGTGTCCTCGGGCCCTGCTCCCTTGCGGGTTTGGCGCCTTCCGACATGCAGAACATTAGCACGCTGGCAGGGGTGGGTTCACATCCCTTTCCCCGGGGCAGCAGCCGACCAGGGCGTTCGTCCGACGGCACCGAACCCCCGCCCCTCCGGCTACGTATCAACGTCGACCGGTTCACGTATCAACCTCGTACCGGTCCCGCCCGTCTCCCCAGGAGCCGGTCAGGGTCCACAGTCAGGTGCGGGACACTTGTCTGCGGCCGCCTCTACGATCCTTGACAAGGAGGAGTCGGCCACGGGAGTTCGAAGACGAGCTCCAGAGGGAACTTCGGAGGCGTCGACACCCGTCGACGAGGCCGACAGGGGGAACCAGCCGATCCACCCGCGCGTGGATACGATCAGTAAGCAGTACCAGGTGCAGTACCAGGTAAGGCAGTACCCGCTCTGCGGGGTGCAGAACGGCAGCAGCTACGGAGGAGGTGCCCCATGGGAGTCCTGAAGAAGTTCGAGCAGCGTCTCGAAGGTCTGGTCAACGGCACCTTCGCCAAGGTGTTCAAGTCCGAGGTCCAGCCCGTCGAGATCGCCGGCGCGCTCCAGCGCGAGTGCGACAACAACGCGACGATCTGGAACCGCGACCGGACCGTCGTACCCAACGACTTCATCGTGGAGCTGAGCACGCCGGACTTCGAGCGGCTCAGCCCCTACTCCGGCCAGCTCGGCGACGAACTCGCCGGCATGGTCCGCGACTACGCCAAGCAGCAGCGCTACACCTTCATGGGCCCGATCAAGGTCCACCTGGAGAAGGCCGACGACCTCGACACCGGCCTGTACCGGGTGCGCAGCCGTACGCTCGCCTCCTCCACCGACCAGCAGGCCCCCGGAGCCTCGGGAGCGCCCGCCGCCCCGGCCGGCCGGCCCACCGCGCCGAGCGGCTACGGCTACCCGCAGGCCGCCGCGCCCGCGGGCGCCCCGCCCATGCCGGCCGCGCCGCCCCCCGGCGGACGCCCCGGCGGCTACGGCTACCCGCAGCCCGCCCAGGCCCCGCGCGCCGGCGGACCCGTCGGCGCCCCGGCGCCCGGCGGCCGCACCCGCCACTGGATCGAGATCAACGGCGCCCGCCACCAGATCTCCCGCGCGACACTCGTGCTGGGCCGCAGCACCGAGGCCGACGTGCGGATCGACGACCCCGGCGTCTCCCGCCGGCACTGCGAGATCCGGACCGGTTCGCCCTCGACGATCCAGGATCTCGGGTCCACCAACGGCATCGTGGTGGACGGACAGCACACCACCCGCGCTACGCTCCGCGACGGCTCGCGGATCGTCGTGGGCAGCACCACCGTTATCTATAGGCAAGCCGAAGGGTGAAGCGGGGGCAATGTCAGAGCTGACCCTCACGGTCATGCGGCTGGGTTTCCTGGCCGTACTGTGGCTGTTCGTGATCGTGGCCGTGCAGGTCATCCGCAGCGACCTGTTCGGTACGCGCGTCACCCAGCGCGGCTCCCGGCGTGAGGCCGCCAGGCCGCAGCAGGCCCAGCGGCAGCAGCAGGCGCCCCCGCAGCAGCGCCAGCAGAGCGCCGGCGGCCGCCGCGGCCGCAACGCCCCCACCAAGCTGGTCGTCTCCGAGGGCACCCTCACCGGCACCACCGTCGCGCTCCAGGGCCAGACCATCACGCTCGGCCGGGCGCACGACAGCACCATCGTGCTGGACGACGACTACGCCTCCAGCCGCCACGCGCGGATCTACCCGGACCGGGACGGCCAGTGGATCGTCGAGGACCTCGGCTCCACCAACGGCACGTACCTGGACCGAAGCCGGCTGACGACCCCCACACCGATTCCGCTGGGCGCGCCGATCCGCATCGGCAAGACCGTCATCGAGCTGCGGAAGTAGTGCTACATCATGAATAGGCGCGAGCGGAGCGAGCACGCAGCGGCCCCCACCCCGGGCCCCGGCGCGCTCCCGACCGGAGGGTGGGCACCGTGCGGATGTATCCGGAGCCGACGGGCGAGGTGCGCATGAGTCTGTCACTGCGCTTCGCCGCCGGATCGCACAAAGGCATGATCCGGGAGGGCAACGAGGACTCCGGATACGCCGGACCCCGACTGCTCGCCATCGCCGACGGCATGGGCGGCGCCGCCGCCGGTGAGGTCGCCTCCTCCGAGGCCATCTCCACCATCGTCGCCCTCGACGACGACGTCCCCGGCTCCGACGTCCTCACCTCCCTCGGCATCGCCGTGCAGCGCGCCAACGACCAGCTGCGCTCCATGGTCGAGGAGGACCCGCAACTGGAGGGCATGGGCACCACGCTCACCGCCCTCCTCTGGACGGGCCAGCGCCTCGGACTCGTCCACGTCGGCGACTCCCGCGCCTACCTGCTGCGCGACGGCGTCCTGACCCAGATCACCCAGGACCACACCTGGGTGCAGCGCCTGGTCGACGAAGGCCGCATCACCGAGGAAGAAGCCACCACCCACCCGCAGCGCTCCCTGCTGATGCGCGCACTGGGCAGCGGCGAACACGTCGAGCCCGACCTCTCCATCCGCGAGGTCCGCGCCGGCGACCGCTACCTGATCTGCTCCGACGGCCTCTCCGGCGTCGTCTCCCACCAGACCCTGGAAGAGACCCTCGCCAGCTACCAGGGCCCGCAGGAGACCGTCCAGCAGCTCATCGAGCTCGCGCTGCGCGGCGGCGGCCCCGACAACATCACCGTCATCGTCGCCGACGTCCTCGACCTCGACACCGGCGACACCCTCGCCGGGCAGCTGCACGACACCCCGGTCGTGGTCGGCGCCGTCGCCGAGAACCAGAACCACCTGCACGACAACGGCATCATGCAGACCCCCGCCGGACGCGCCTCCGGGCTCGGCCGTCACGTGCCCGGACAGGGCGGCGGAGGCGGCGAGTTCGGCCCGCCCGGCTCCGGCGACGTGACCGGCTTCATCTCCACCGACGGCTTCGGCGGCTACTCCGACGACGACTTCGTCAAGCCCCGCAAGGGCCGTAAGTGGCTGAAGAGATCCCTCTACATCGCCCTCGCCCTCGGCATCATCGGCGGCGGGCTCTACGGCGGCTACCGCTGGACCCAGACCCAGTACTACGTCGCCGCCAACGGCGACCACGTCGCCCTCTACCGCGGCATCAGCCAGGACCTCGCCTGGGTCTCGCTGTCGAAGGTGGAGAAGGACTACCCGAAGATCGAACTCAAGTACCTGCAGCCGTACCAGCAGGAGCTCGTCGAGAACACCATCGCGGAGGGCGGTCTGAAGACCGCTCAGAAGAAGATCGACGAACTCGCCGTGCAGGCCTCCGCCTGCCGCAAGGTGGCCGAGGCGCAGGCCACCGAGAGCGAGAAGAACTCCAAGACCGGTGAAGGCGAGGCAGGAGGGACCACGGGAACCACCCGCTCCTCCCTGACGTCCAAGGCATCGCCCAGCCCGAACACCTCGACCTCACCGACCCCGAACGCGTCCGCAACCCCGACCGCGCCCACTCCCACCCCCGGCCCCACGCTCTCGGACGAAGAGAAGCAGGTCGCGGGCAAGTGCGGTACGTGAGAGGCCCCGTCACACGATGAGCAGTACCACCAACTCGCCGACGCACCACACGTCCACGATCGGCTCGATCGGCACGCCGAGCCGGCGCAACACCGAGCTCGCACTGCTCGTGTTCGCCGTCGTCATCCCGGTGTTCGCCTACGCCAACGTGGGCCTCGCCATCAACGACGAGCTGCCCGCCGGTCTGCTGAGCTACGGCCTGGGCCTCGGCCTGCTCGCGGGCGTCGGACATCTGGCCGTAAGGAAATTCGCGCCGTACGCGGATCCGTTGCTGCTGCCGCTGGCGACGCTGCTGAACGGACTGGGGCTGGTGGTCATCTGGCGCCTGGACCAGTCCAAGCGGCTCAGCGCCAACTACCCCGACGCGGCACCGCGCCAGCTGCTGTACTCGGCGCTGGGCGTCGCCCTGCTGGTGGCCGTACTGATCTTCCTCAAGGACCACCGCGTCCTCCAGCGCTACACCTACATCTCCATGGCCGGAGCCATGCTCCTGCTGGTGCTGCCGCTGATCCCCGGCATCAGCGCACCCACCTACGGCGCCAAGATCTGGATCAAGATCCCCGGCCTCGGCACGCTCCAGCCCGGTGAGTTCGCCAAGATCGCCCTGGCCGTGTTCTTCGCCGGCTACCTCATGGTCAAGAGAGACGCCCTGGCCCTGGCCAGCCGCCGCTTCATGGGCCTGTACCTGCCGCGCGGACGCGACCTCGGACCGATCCTCGTCGTCTGGGTCCTGTCGATCCTCATCCTGGTCTTCGAGACCGACCTCGGTACATCCCTGCTGTTCTTCGGGATGTTCATCATCATGCTGTACGTCGCCACCGAGCGGACCAGCTGGATCGTGTTCGGTCTGCTGATGTCCGCGGCCGGCGCCGTCGGCGTCGCCTCCTTCGAGCCGCACGTCCAGCAGCGCGTCCAGGCCTGGCTCGACCCCATGAACGAGTACCTGCTCAGCCGCAAGGGCATCTACGGCCACACCGAGCAGTCCATGCAGGCCCTCTGGGCCTTCGGCTCCGGCGGCACCCTCGGCACCGGCCTCGGGCAGGGCAACTCCGACCTCATCGGCTTCGCCGCCAACTCCGACTTCATCCTCGCCACCTTCGGCGAGGAACTGGGCCTCGCGGGCGTCATGGCGATCCTGCTGCTCTACGGGCTGATCGTGGAGCGCGGCATCCGCACCTCCCTCGCGGCCCGCGACCCCTTCGGCAAGCTCCTGGCGGTCGGCCTGTCCGGCGCCTTCGCGCTCCAGGTCTTCGTCGTCGCCGGCGGTGTCATGGGCCTCATCCCGCTGACCGGTATGACGCTGCCCTTCGTGGCCTACGGCGGTTCGTCCGTCATCGCCAACTGGGCCCTCATCGGCATCCTGCTGCGCATCAGCGACACCGCCCGCCGTCCCGCGCCGGCACCCGCCCCCAACCCCGACGCCGAGATGACCCAGGTGGTCCGCCCGTCATGAACAAGCCCCTGCGCCGGATCGCACTCTTCTGCGGCTTCCTCGTCCTGGCCCTGCTCATCCGCGACAACTGGCTCCAGTACGTCAAGGCGGACGAGCTGCGCACCGACACCGACAACCGCCGAGTGGCCATCGAGCGGTACGCCACCCCGCGCGGCGACATCATCGTCGACGGCAAGGCCATCACCGGGCACAAGGAAACGACCACCGGCGACTTCAAGTACAAGCGCACCTACAAGGACGGCGCCATGTGGGCGCCCGTCACCGGCTTCGTCTCCCAGGCGTACGGCGCCAACCAGCTGGAGTACATCGAGGACGGCATCCTCACCGGCAACGACGACCGGCTCTTCTTCCGCAACACCCTCGACATGATCACGGGCAAGCCGAAGGAGGGCGGCAACGTCGTCACCACCCTCAACGCCGCCGCCCAGAAGGCCGCCTACGAGGGCCTCTCCAAGCGCGGCAAGGGCGCCGTCGTCGCCCTGGAGCCGTCCACCGGCAAGATCCTCGCGCTGGCCTCCTACCCGTCGTACGACCCGGGGACGATCGCCGGAGGCGGCGACTCGGACGCCGAGGCCTGGAAGAAGCTCGACAAGAAGAACAACCCCAACGACCCGATGCTCAACCGGGCCCTGCGCGAGGTCTACCCGCCCGGCTCGACCTTCAAGGTCGTCACCGCGGCGGCCGCCCTGCAGAACGGCCTGTACTCCAGCGCCGACGAGAACACGAAGTCGCCACTGCCCTGGACCATGCCGGGTACCACGACCCCGCTGAAGAACGAGGGCAACATCCCCTGCAAGAACGCCACCCTGCGCGTCGCCCTGCAGTGGTCCTGCAACACCGTCTTCGGCAAGGCCGGCTACGACCTCGGCAACGACAAGATGCTGGACGAGGCCAAGAAGTTCGGCTTCACCGAGGAGCAGTTCACCCCGGTCCGCTCCAGCGCCTCCGTCTTCTCCGACAACATGAACGACTCCCAGGTCGCCCTGTCCTCCATCGGCCAGTACAACACCGCCGCCACCCCGCTCCAGATGGCCATGGTCGCCTCCGCGGTCGCCAACGACGGCAAGCTCATGAAGCCGTACATGGTCGACGAGCTCCAGGCCCCGAACCTGGACACCATCGCGAAGAACGACCCGGCGGAACTGAGCCAGCCGCTGTCGCCGGACAACGCGCAGATCCTTCAGTCGATGATGGAGACCGTGGTCGAGAAGGGCACCGGCAAGACCGCCCAGATCGGCAACGGCGTCACCGTCGGCGGCAAGACCGGTACCGCCCAGCACGGCGAGAACAACAGCAAGAACCCGTACGCCTGGTTCATCTCGTACGCCAAGCTCGCCGACGGCAGCAAGCCGGTCGCCGTGGCCGTGGTCGTCGAGGACGAGAGCGCCGTCCGCGAGAACATCTCCGGCAGCGGCCTCGCGGCACCGATCGCCAAGAGCGTCATGGAGGCGGTCATCAACTCCAAGAAGTGACCCCCATCACGCCCCCTTCACATCCGTGCACGTTGGGATACCGGTCCTGTATCGGGTGACGGGCTTGGCCAGGTCACACAAAGCCAGCCGGGTACGGTAGGCCCGGACGGCAGCCCCCGACCGCACACCAGTGCCGGTCGGGACCGACGGAGAGGGCTGGTAGGGAACTATGGAAGAGCCGCGTCGCCTCGGCGGCCGGTACGAACTGGGCCAGGTGCTCGGTCGTGGTGGCATGGCGGAGGTCTACCTCGCGCATGACACCCGTCTCGGCCGCACCGTGGCGGTGAAGACGCTGCGCGCCGACCTCGCGCGCGACCCGTCCTTCCAGGCCCGGTTCCGCCGGGAGGCCCAGTCGGCCGCCTCGCTCAACCATCCCGCGATCGTCGCGGTCTACGACACGGGCGAGGACTACATCGACGGGGTCTCGATCCCGTACATCGTCATGGAGTACGTCGACGGCTCCACGCTCCGCGAGCTGCTCCACTCCGGCCGCAAGCTCCTGCCGGAGCGGGCCATGGAGATGACGATCGGCATCCTCCAGGCCCTGGAGTACTCCCACCGCAACCAGATCGTCCACCGCGACATCAAGCCGGCCAACGTCATGCTGACGCGCAACGGCCAGGTCAAGGTCATGGACTTCGGCATCGCCCGCGCCATGGGCGACTCCGGCATGACGATGACCCAGACGTCCGCGGTGATCGGCACGGCGCAGTACCTTTCGCCGGAGCAGGCGAAGGGCGAGCAGGTAGACGCGAGGTCTGACCTGTACTCCACAGGCTGCCTGCTGTACGAGCTCCTGACGGTCAGGCCCCCCTTCGTGGGCGACTCCCCTGTCGCGGTGGCCTACCAGCACGTCCGCGAGGAAGCGCAGCCCCCGTCGGTCTTCGACCCCGAGATCACGCCGGAGATGGACGCAATCGTCCTGAAGGCCCTGGTCAAGGACCCGAACTACCGCTACCAGTCCGCCGACGAGATGCGCATCGACATCGAGGCGTGCCTGGACGGCCAGCCGGTCGCGGCAACCGCGGCGATGGGTTCGGTCGGCTACGGCGGCTACCCCGACGACCAGGCGACGACCGCGCTCCGCTCGACGGACGCCGGCGCCACGTCGATGCTCCCGCCGATGAACCCGGACGACCCGGGCTACGGCGGCTACGACGACCGCCCCGACCGCCGCCGCCAGAAGAAGAACAACACCTCCACGATCCTGCTGGTCGTGGCGGCCGTCCTGGTCCTGATCGGCGCGATCCTGATCGGGAAGTGGGCGTTCAGCGGTAATAACGCGGCCGATGACAAGGTGGCGGTGCCGAGGTTCATCGGCGAGACGCTGGAGAGCGCCCAGACCATGGCGACGAACAGCGATCTGACGCTGAAGGTCACCAACAAGGAGTGCGAGGACCAGCCCAAGGGCAACGTCTGCGATCAGAACCCCGACCCCGACACCAAGGTCGAGAAGAAGTCGGTCATTGACGTGGTCGTGTCCACCGGCGCCCCGAAGGTCACCGTGCCGGACGTCGAGGGCGCTCAGTTCGACCAGGCCAAGTCCGACCTCGAGGGCAAGGGCTTCAAGGTCGAGAAGAAGACGGAGGAGTCCGAACGGACCCCGGGCGTCGTCATCAGCCAGGACCCCGAAGGCGGCACGGAGAAGGAGAAGGGCACGACGATCACCCTCACCGTGGCCAAGGAAGTGGCGAAATCCACGGTGCCGGACGTCGCCGGCAAGTCGTGTGAAGAAGCCAAGGCCTTGATGACGCAGAACGACCTCACCGGCAACTGCGTCACCGACACGGAGACCGACGACCCCAACCTGGTCGACAAGGTCATCAGCACCGACCCCGGCATCGGCAACGAGGTCGACAAGAACTCGACGGTGGCGATCCACATCGGCAAGGCCGCCGAGAACCAGCAGGTCCAGATCCCGCAGGACATCGCGGGCAAGAAGCTGAACGACGTCAGGAACACGCTCCAGGGCATGGGCCTGCAGGTTCAGGTCCAGGGCTCCCAGGACGGCAACGCCACCGTCGTCACCTCCAACCCGCAACCGGGCAGCACGGTCAACAAGGGCGAGACCGTCACCCTGTTCACCACCGACCAGGGCGGCGGCAACAACGGCGGCGGAGGCTTCTTCGGCGGCACGACCGGATAGGCCACCCGCATGACTGAGCCCCGGTTCCCTGATCTCAGGGGGCCGGGGCTCATTCATGCTCGTGCCCTTACATACGACAACTCGTTGATCAGTCCACACCCCGAACTGAAAGGCGAGTAATGATCAACGAATCCGCACTGCTGGAGTCGAAGAGCCTACGCGACAGCGTGCTGGAACGCACGGACGTACTCGACGGAGTCAAGGCGCTGTCGCTGCTGCCGGACGGCATGCATGTGACTACGGCGATGGTGGCGGCGTACTTCGAGGTCACAGTCGAAGCCATCCGGGCTCTCGTGCACGACCACCGCGTAGAACTAACTGGAAGAGAGCGGCTACCGAGTTCTGGCAGGTACAGAACTGAGTGACTTCAAGCAACTCAGTGGCATTCAGTCCCGCACCCGATCGCTGGCTCTCTTCTCCCGCCGAGCCGTCCTCAACGTCGCCATGCTCCTCCGCGACAGCGAAGTCGCACGTCAGGTGCGTGTGTACCTCCTCGACATGGAGTACCTGGCCCGCACCCAGCCTGTGGAAAACCCGGCCCCCACAACCCCCGACGACCTCGACACCCGCATCGACCAACGCATCACCCACATCCTCGGCAAGACAGTCGTCCCCATGTTCAACGCCCTGATCGAAACCTCGGGCGAACACCGCAAGGAGCTGATCGCCCTGCGATCAGGAGTCCAGCGCATCGAACGGCGACTTCACCAGCACCACGAGCGGCTGAAGCGGCTCGAAGGGGTACGGGACGATCGACCCACCATCGGCGTCATGGCCGCCATGGACGCCATGAACGGCCAGACGTTCGAGCGCCACATCGCCAAGCTGCTGATCAGGGACGGCTGCACCAACGTCGTCGTACAGGGCGGTCAGGGAGACAGAGGCGTCGACCTCATCGGTCTCACGGCCGACGGACGACGCATGGTCGTCCAATGCAAAAGGCGCGCCCCCTACCTCAGCATCGCCAGCTCCGACATCCAGAAGTTCATCGGCTCGGCAAAGGTGCTGTACAGCGCGGAAGTGGCCCTCTTCGTCGCGACGTGTCCCTTCACCCCCGAGGCCCTCGCCCTCGCCGCCGAGACGGGGATCACCGCCGTACACCGCGGCGTGCTGGAGGAATGGAGCACCGGGGAACCGCTGACGGTCCTGGGGTAGGGACGAAGACGTGACAAGGCCCGAAGCCGCAAGAGATAGTTGCGGCTTCGGGCCTCCGTCATGCTAGCGACTGGCTTCCTGCAAGGAAGTCAGTCAGCGAAGCTCCTTAGGCAACGTCCGCTCCCCATCCACCTTCTCCACCCGCACCAGCTCCCCCCACACCACATACCGATACCGCGACGTGTACACCGGCGTGCAGGTCGTCAGCGTGATGTACTTGCCGGCCTTCTTCTTGCCGGACTCCTTGGGGATCGCGCCGAGCACCTTGACGTTGTACTTCGACGTCTCCGGGAGGATCGCGTACGCCTTGTAGACGTACCACTTGTCCTTCGTCTCGAAGACGATCGGGTCGCCCTTCTCGATCTTGTCGATGTTGTGGAACTTGGCGCCGTGGCCGTCGCGATGGGCGGCGAGGGAGAAGTTGCCGTCCTTGCCGGACGACGGCAGCGTCGCCTTCACCGGGTCCATGTAGTAGCCCGCCACACCGTCGTTCAGGATCTTCGTCGACGTGCCCTTCTCCACCAGGACCTCGCCGTTCTTCATCGCCGGGACGTGCAGGAAGCCGATGCCGGCGCCGGTGTCCAAGGCTCCGGGACCCGTGTCCTGGGCCCAGTTGTCGCGGACCTTGTCGGCCTGCTTGTCGGCCGCGCGGTCGGCGATGACGTTCGTCCACCACAGGGAGTAGACGACGAACAGGCCCAGAATCAGGCCCGCCGTGATGAGGAGCTCACCGAAGACACTGACCGCCGTCGCGATCGGGCCCATGCCACGGCGGCGGCGCGGAGCAGGAGGCGTGTCGGTGTGCTCTTGGTGGTCGGTGGTGGATGCCACTTGGTCCTCTGCCCCTAGTTGACGAGCGCATCCGGCTTGCCCTTGCTGCGCGGCCGTTCCTCGACCATCTTGCCCCAGACGATCAACCGGTACTTGCTGGTGAACTCCGGCGTGCAGGTGGTGAGCGTGATGTAGCGGCCCGGCTCCTTGAAACCGGACTGCGGCGGCACCGGGTTCAGCACACTCGTGTTGCTCGGCGATGTCACCGGAAGCGATGACGTCATCTTGTAGACGTAGTAGTCGTCCTGCGTCTCCACGACTATCTCGTCGCCCTTGGACAGGCGGTTGATGTACCGGAACGGCTCGCCGTGCGTGTTGCGGTGGCCCGCCAGCCCGAAGTTGCCGGACTTCGCGCCCGGCATCGCCGTCTTCAGCGGGCCCTCCGAGTAGTGGCCCACCATGCCCCGGTCGAGCACCTTCTTGTTGCTGACGCCCTCGGCTATCGGCACGACCACGTCAAGCTTGGGGATGTGGAGCAGAGCGAAGCCCTGGCCCGGCGCGAACTCACCCGGCGCCCGCTTCCCGCTCTCCCACTCCTCCTGAAGGTTGCTCGCCTCCTTGCCGGCCTGCGCGTGCGCCCTGACGTTCGTCCACCACAACTGGTAGGTGACGAACAGCAGCATCAGCACACCCGTGGTGATGAACACCTCACCGACCGCCCGGCTGACGAGCACCCCGGGACTCGGCTTGCGGGCCTTCGCCCGCCGACGGGCCTCCACACGGGAGAGCGGCGCGGAGGATCCCGCATCGTCCTCAGGCTCTCCCGAGGGCGCCGCCCCGGCCCCATGACGCCCGCCACGCCGCTTGGCGGCCTTTCTGCGGGCCGCACGGCCACCCGTGGGGCTCTCCGCCACTCCTGTTGCGGACGAGGCGCCAGAGGGCGACGTAGCCTCACCTATTCGCCCCGGCAGGTCGGAAAGCCTGAGCGCCACCGTCTCGTCGTCGAGCGGCGGCACATAAGGCTCGTAGGGCTCGTACGGCTGCTGCTCCCCGTACGAGGCCTCCGACTCGCGCTCGGGGCGCAGTGCGGTCACGCCGTGGCCCTGCCCACCACCGGGGCCAGCCCCGCAGATCGCGCCACGGCACCCTGGTCGCCGCACTCCACCAGCCAGTTGGCCAGCATCCGGTGACCGTGCTCCGTGAGCACCGACTCGGGATGGAACTGGACGCCCTCGACAGGCAGTTCACGGTGCCGCAGGCCCATGATGATCCCGTCGTGCGTCCGGGCGGTCACCTCCAGCTCGGCCGGCACCGTGTCCGGCTCCGCCGCGAGGGAGTGGTAGCGGGTCGCCGTGAAGGGAGTCGGCAGCCCGGCGAACACGCCCTTGCCCTCGTGCTCCACCAACGACGTCTTGCCGTGCAGCAGCTCCGGCGCGCGGTCCACGACCCCGCCGTACGCCACCTGCATCGACTGCATGCCGAGGCAGACACCGAACACCGGCACCCCGGTCGCCGCGCAGTGGCGGACCATCTCGATGCAGACGCCCGCCTCCTCCGGCGTCCCCGGGCCCGGCGACAGCAGGACACCGTCGAAGCCGTCCTGGGCGTGCGCCGTCGACACCTCGTCGTTGCGCAGCACCTCGCACTCGGCGCCCAGCTGGTACAGGTACTGCACCAGGTTGAAGACGAAGCTGTCGTAGTTGTCGACGACGAGAATCCGCGCACTCACTGGTTGTCCACCGTCACATCGTTGAAGGGCAGCAGCGGTTCGGCCCACGGGAAGACGTACTGGAAGAGGACGTAGACCACAGCAAGCGCCAGCACGAGTGAGAGCAGCGCTTTCACCCACGCGTTCCCCGGCAGATGCCGCCAGATCCAGCCGTACATGCCGTCCCTTCCGTCGCACCACGGCACCAGACTCACGCCGTACAGCCACCAGACTAACGGCGCAGCGCCTCCGGTTTCCCTGCCTCCACAGGCTGTGTGGAGTCCAGATGCGCCCACACGATCAACCGGTGGCTGTGACCCCACTCCGGATCGCACGTGGTCAGGGTGAGATAGCGCCCCGACCGCGTATACCCGGAGTTACGTGGCACAGGATCGATCACCTCAACGTCCGTGGGTACGGTTTTGTAGGGCCCTTTGTCGATCCGATACGTGAACCACGTCGTCCCGTCCGTCAGCACCACCGCATCCCCGCGCCGCAGCTTCGGGAAGTCCTTGAACGGGTCGCCGTACGTCCGCCGGTGCCCCGCCACCGAGAAGTTGCCCTCCTGGCCCAGCTGCGCGGTCCGCACGTAGTGACCGAGCCCCTTCTTCAGCGTCCCGACCCCGGTGCCCTCCAGCACGGGCTTGTTCCACGTGAAACCAAGACGCGGGATGTACATGATCGCGAAGGGCTTGCCCTTCTTGTACGGCGCCGGAGCGGACGGACTCGCGGAGGCCTCCGCACCTCCGGTGGCCCTCGGCCGCTCCACCTGCCCCCTCGACCACTGCTCCTGGAGCTGGTCGATCTGCTCGCCCATGACGTTGTCGGCCTTCACGCCGGTCCAGAAGAGCACGTACACGACGAAGAGGACTATGACCGCGCCGACGGTGATGCAGAGTTCGCTGAGGGTCCTGACGACGAGACGTACTCGCACCGGCGGCTCCAGAAGACCTGCGAGGACCTACGAGGGTCTACTCCACGGGCTTGGCGTACTGCAGATCCACTGTGCCCGAGTAGCCGGGCAGAGTCACCGCTCCGTCGTCCTCGACTTTCCATCCGAGGCCATAGACGTTGACGTAGACCATGTAGTTCTGGATCGCCTTGCTGGCGGCCAGCGACTGCTTCAGCTTCTCCGGGTCCCCGACCGCCGTGATCTTGTACGGCGGTGAGTAGACCCGGCCCTGGAGAATCAGCGTGTTGCCCACGCAGCGCACGGCGCTGGTGGAGATCAGCCGCTGGTCCATGACCTTGATGCCCTGGGCGCCGCCCTGCCACAGCGCGTTGACCACGGCCTGGAGATCCTGCTGGTGGATGACGAGGTAGTCGGGCTGCGGCTCGGGATAGCCGGGGAGCTTGGCCGTCGCGTCCGGCGGGGCGTCGTTGAGCGTGACGCTGATCGCCTCGCCCTTCAGCTTCTGGGTGCCCGCTTTCTTCTCCAGCGCCGCCAGCTTCTCGTCCTCGGCCTTGGTCGACCCGTCGTCCCGCTCGGCCAGCGCCTCGACGTCGTCGCGCAGGGCGCCGTTGGACTCGTCGAGCTGACCGTTCTTGTGGCTGCGCTCCAGGATCAGGTCGGACAGCTTCAGCAGCGAGGCGTCCGTACGGATGTTGGTGCCCTTGGCCGTGTTGAAGCTGGTGAAGAAAATGAGCCCCGCGAGCGCGAAGACGGCCACCGTGAGCAGCCGCACGGGCCGGAAACGTCGGCCGCGGTCAGGGGTGGATCCCATCCCCTGGGGGTTGGCAGAATTGCTCAACGTACCCTTATCTCCTTCGGCGCCGCGGAAGCACTACGCTAACGGACGCCCGGGGGAGCACTCAGTGTCCCCTTGTACGCTGCCCCGAGCCCGACCCAGCTACCTGCGCGGCCACGCAGCGCATCGACAGGAGAGACCCTCGTGCCGAAGTCACGTATCCGCAAGAAGGCCGACTACACGCCGCCGCCGGCGAAGCAGGCGACCAGCATCAAGCTGAACAGCCGCGCCTGGGTCGCGCCCGTGATGCTGGCCCTGTTCGTCATCGGGCTGGCCTGGATCGTCGTCTTCTATGTGACGGACGGCTCCCTGCCCATCGATGCGCTGGACAACTGGAACATCGTGGTGGGCTTCGGCTTCATCGCCGCCGGGTTCGGCGTCTCCACGCAGTGGAAGTAGCTCTGCCCCGAGCTGTTCGCTGAGTTATCCACAGATCGCGAAAGTATCCACAGGCTGCCTGGGGACAATAGAACGACGATCTGTGGATAACTCACAGAGGGTTGACGCCGGTACGACTGCCACACCGGCCTCCGTATACCTGTTCGCCCCCTGCCTGACCTGCGGAAACACGGGTCAGCGACAGGGGGCACAGTTGTTCGCGCACACTATGCACAAGATTACTAACCCGCTGTGGACAACGAGCCTTTTCGCGCTCAGGTGAGCTGGGCCGTGCGCAGCAGAGTCATGGCGACGAGCACGACGAGGACGATCGCGCAGGTCCCGTACTGGACGAGGGCGCGATGCTCGCGCGGGGCGTGGATCATGGCGTAGCCGATGACGATGCCGCCGACGAGGCCGCCGATGTGGGCCTGCCAGGAGATGTTGAAGCTCGGGTTGAAGGTGAAGATCAGGTTGATCACCAGCAGGGCGATGATCGGCCGCAGGTCGTAGTTGCGGTGGCGCATGAGGACGCCGGTGGCGCCGAAGAGGCCGAAGATCGCGCCGGAGGCGCCGAGCGAGGGCTGGTTGGGGGCGGCGAGGAGGTAGGTAAGCGCGCTGCCGGCGAGGCCGGAGACGAAGTAGAGCGTGAGGTAGCGGGCGCGGCCGAGGGCTGCTTCGAGGGGGCCGCCGATCCACCACAAGCTGAGCATGTTGAAGATGATGTGGATGTAACCGCCGTGGAGGAACATCACGGTCAGGAGCCGGTACCACTGGCCCTCGGCCACGCCTTCGACACCGCCCAGGAGTGGGACGTAGGCACGGCCGATGAGGTCGAAGCTGTCGGTGAAGCGGTCGCCGACGGAGAGCTGGACCAAGTACGCGGCGAGGCACAGACCGATGAGGATCTTGGTGATGAGCCTCGGGTCCGAGGTGACCGTCCCTCCGGCGAGCGTGCGGGGCGTCGCCGCGTCCGGGGCGTGGCCGGTGCCGGAGCCGGTGCGGACGCAGTCGGGGCACTGGAAGCCGACGGAGGCGCTGATCATGCATTCGGGGCAGATGGGGCGTTCGCAGCGGGTGCAGCGGATGCCGGTCTCACGGTCGGGGTGGCGGTAGCAGCCGGGCAGGCTCTGTTCCTGCTGCGGACTGCCTGGCGCCTGGTCCATGAGGTCGTCCCCTACGTCGTCGTATGCAATGAAACCGCCCCGTCCATCCTTACGGACGGGCGGGGCGTTTGGTTCCCTGCGGGTGCTGGTGTCAGTGGGCGCGGGTCTCCACGACGACGGTGTCGATGACGACGTCGCTGAGGGGGCGGTTGGTGTTGGGGTTGGTCGGGGTGGCGGCGATGGTGTCGACGACCTTCTGGCTGCCGGCGTCGGTGACTTCGCCGAAGATGGTGTGCTTGCGGTTCAGCCACGTCGTGGGGCCGAGGGTGATGAAGAACTGCGAGCCGTTGGTGCCGGGGCCGGCGTTGGCCATGGCCAGGAGGTAGGGGCGGTCGAAGCGGAGGTCGGGGTGGAACTCGTCCTCGAACTGGTAGCCGGGGCCGCCGGTGCCGTTGCCCAGCGGGTCACCGCCCTGGATCATGAATCCGCTGATCACCCGATGGAAGGCCGTGCCGTCGTAGAGCTTGTCGGTGGACGTCTCGCCGGTGGCGGGGTGGGTCCACTCGCGCTCGCCCTGGGCGAGTTCGACGAAGTTGCGGACCGTCTTGGGGGCGTGGTTCGGCAGCAGCCGGACTTCGATGTCGCCTTGGTTGGTCTTGATGGTGGCGTAGAGCTGCTCTGCCACGGTGTGCCTTCCGTTGTCTTTCTGTGACCCTGCGATCCTCGCACGGTCCGGGTGGTTCGGCGCCCGTCGCCTCGGTGGAGGTCTCGTTCAGACGCTGTTCGGAGAAAAAGGGGCGAGTCCTTCCGGGCCGGGCGCGTTCCTCGGCGATCCGTGGCATTGTCGACGACAAGCTCCCGTTGCCCCGTATGCCCGCCCTCGCATGCCTGTCTGGCTGTTGGCATGCATGATCCGTAAAAGGGTGGAAAGTCGAATTACCGTACGCCACCGAGGAGGAGGATTCCCGTGACCCGCATTGACAGCGTGCGCGCCGCGACCGGTTCGGCGAAGGACAGCGTGCTGCACGCCGCGGAAGTGGTGGCGCCCTACGCCGACACGGCCAAGGACAGGGCCTCGCAGTACGCACACGAGGCGCGCGTACGGCTCGCGCCGAGGGTGTCGCTGGCGGCCGAGCAAGCCCGCGTCCAGTACGGCGCGCATGTCGCGCCGCGTCTGGAACAGGCCCGTACGCATGTGCCGCCGAAGGTCGACCAGGCCGCCCATGAGGCCGCCGAGCGCACTCGTAAGGCTGCCCGGCAGGCCGCCGATTATTCACGGCCGAGGATCGAGCAGGCTGTGGCTGCGGCCGGTCCTGTGAGGGACGAGGCCGCTGCGCGTGGGGTGGCCGCTCTGGCCGCGTTGCGTGGCCAGGTTTCACCGAAGGAGATCGAGAAGCTGACGCGCAAGCATGCGCGGCGGGCGAGGGCCGGCCGTCTCGCGAAGGCGTTGGCGGTTGCCGGGCTGCTCGCGGGCGGCGCTTTCGCGGCGTGGAAGTGGTGGGACAAGCAGGCCAACCCGGACTGGTTGGTCGAGCCGCCCGCCGCGACGGAGGTGCCCGAGTCGAATGGGCTGACGTCGGTGGACGGCAGCGGCCAGTCCGTTCTCGACCCCGAGGTACAGGCCAAACAGGCCGAGGAGGAGGCAGCGCACCGCGACGAACGGCGGTGACAGCTGCTTCCCCGAGCCGATGGTGCCGATGGGTTCGTTCGGCTCTGTGAGCAGCGCTGTGGGGCGGGAGGTGTGAAGGCGCCTTCCGCCCCACAGCGATGTTTCACGTGAAACGTCGCCCTCCTGGCCGAGCTGGAACTGGACGAGGCTGGTCTCCTCGATGCCGAGCTTGCCGAGGTACTCCTCCGTGGCCCGGAAGACGGGTTCGGTGAACCAGGGCGGCATGACGAACCGGGAACCGCAGGTCGGCCGTGCCGCGCAGCCCGCTCGCCGCGGCGTCGGGCCGGCGGCCGAGACGGGCGTCCGCCTCGTCCTCCAGCGCCCCCACCTCGCAAGAAGCGGCCGCTGTCGCCGGCACGCTCACCAGTAACCCGCACCGCACGGCGTCGAGCACCGCCGGGCCCTCCTGCGGGCCCGCCTCGCCCACCACGGGGCGCCCCCTTCGGCGACGAGTTCCTCCGAGGAGCCCCATGGCTTCAGCCGTCATCAACCCACCAAACAACGGACAGAAGAACCCCCTGACCGCGTTCCCGCAGGTCAGGGGGTTCTTTGTTGTGGAGCCTAGGGGAGTCGAACCCCTGACATCTGCCATGCAAAGACAGCGCTCTACCAACTGAGCTAAGGCCCCGGAAAAGGAACGTCCGTCCGGCAGAGTCACATCACCGGCGGGCGCCGCAGACCAGACTACCGGGTCACCCGGGGTATCTCGCAAAAAGATTGGGGGTCCCGATGAATGACCACTCTCCGTAAGATGCTCGGCGTGGTTCGCTACAGCGAACCGCCGTATTGGGGAAGCGATGGGGAGACGCAATGGACGCCGCACAGCAGGAAGCCACCGCAAGAGCGCGGGAACTGCAGCGGAACTGGTACGGGGAGCCGCTGGGGGCGCTCTTCCGTAAGCTCATAGACGATCTTGGCCTCAATCAGGCTCGTCTCGCGGGGGTGCTGGGACTGTCCGCACCGATGCTGTCGCAGCTGATGAGCGGACAGCGGGCGAAGATCGGCAACCCGGCCGTGGTGCAGCGCGTGCAGCTGCTCCAGGATCTGGCGGGGCAGGTCGCGGACGGCAGCGTCAGCGCCGCCGAGGCGACGGAACGAATGGACGAGATCAAGAAGTCCCAGGGGGGCTCGGTGCTCAGCAACGCCACGACCACGACGAGCAGTTCGGGAGCGCCGACGGTCAAGCGGGTCGTCCGCGAGATCCAGTCGCTGCTGCGCTCGGTCGCAGCCGCCGGCGACATCATCGACGCCGCCGACAGTCTCGCCCCGACCCATCCGGAACTGGCAGAGTTCCTCCGGGTCTACGGCGCCGGCCGCACCTCCGACGCCGTCACGCACTACCAGTCCCACCAGAGCTGACACGGTGAGGCGCGAGGGGGTCGCGCCTCACCACAGAGGGACCGGAGAACGACACGTGGGGGCGTGTCCTTCCACCGGGCCCGCCCGGGCCTCAGCACCGGGTTCTCATCGCGCGGGCTCTCATCTCCCGTGCGTGAGGGGTACATGAGCGGTGTCACTCATCTCCGAGGGATACGACGGGAGTCGTATCCCTCGCAGTGGGGGAAGCAAGGGGGGAGACCGAAGGGGGAGGAGCGACGCACAGCCATGGGTGAGGTCTTCGCCGGCCGGTACGAACTCGTCGACCCGATCGGGCGCGGTGGCGTCGGCGCGGTCTGGCGCGCCTGGGACCACCGGCGTCGGCGCTATGTCGCCGCCAAGGTGCTCCAGCAGAGCGACGCGCACTCGCTGCTGCGGTTCGTCCGTGAGCAAGCATTGCGGATCGACCACCCCCATGTGCTCGCGCCCGCCAGCTGGGCCGCCGACGACGACAAGGTCCTGTTCACCATGGACCTGGTCGGCGGCGGTTCGTTGGTCCATCTGGTCGGGGACTACGGCCCGCTGCCGCCGTCCTTCGTCTGCACGCTGCTGGACCAGCTGCTGTCCGGGCTGGCCGCGGTGCACGCGGAGGGCGTCGTCCACCGGGACATCAAGCCGGCCAACCTGCTGTTGGAAGCCACCGGCGCGGGCCGCCCGCGGCTGAGGCTGTCCGACTTCGGCATCGCCATGCGGCTGGGCGAACCGCGCCTGACGGAGACCGACCTCGTGGTGGGAACGCCGGGATACATCTCGCCCGAGCAGATGATGGGCTCCGAACCGGACTTCCCCGCCGACCTGTTCGCCGTAGGACTGGTCGCCCTCTATCTGCTGGAGGGCGCGCGGCCCGACACCAAGGCGCTCGTGCAGTACTTCGCGGCGCACGGCACACCGGGGGCGCCCAAGGGCATACCCGAGCCACTCTGGCAGGTCGTGGCCACCCTGCTCCAGCCCGATCCTCAGGCGCGGTTCCGCACGGCCACGGGGGCGCGCAAAGCACTCGCCTCGGCCACGGAGCTCCTGCCCGAACCGGGCCCCGACGACGAGCTGATCGAGATCTTCGACCAACTCGGGCCCCTGCCACCGGGGTTCGGCCCCGAGGGGCCACTCAAGCCGGCACCGGGTGTGGAGACGACCCGGGGAGCTAGGGCAGCGCGGGAAGCGCAGGAGGCGACAGAACCGCAGGGAGCGACGGGCACGCAGGGCATCAGCGGGCCAGAGGCTCCACGGGGCGCGTCCCGCAAGCCGACGGACTCTTCCTGGCCGGACAGCTCCTCCGACTCCGTATGGCCCGGCACGGGTTCGGTGACGACCGATCCCCGGCGCGCCGCGGCGAGTTCGATGACGAACGATCCGCATCACGCCGCCGCGGGCCCGAGGACGACCGACCCGCATCACGCCGCCGCGAGTCCGAGGACGACTGACCCGCATCACGTCGCCGCCCCCGGGGTCGTACCGCCCGACCCACGACAAGGCACCGCCACCGGCCCCACGCCGGACATCACGCCACCCCGCCCCCAGCACCCTCCCGCCACGGACCCGTCGACCGGAGCGCAGCCGCCCTCCATGTCGGACACCGGCAGCTTCCACCTGCCGCCTCCGCAGACCACCGCCCCAGAACCACAGCACGGCGGCGCACCACAGCAGCCCCCGCACCCAGCCTCGATCGCCCCGCACGACCCCACGCACGTCCTGTCCACCCCCCGTCCCGAAGCACGCCCCCCGGCACCGCCCCTGGCCCCACCGCTCCCGCGGCAGCTCGCCGATGCCTCTACCGCTTCATACACCGCCCGGGTCCCGCAGGTTCCGTCTCCGGCTCAGCCAATCCCCCGCCGCCGCGGCTCAAGGGCCCGACGCCGCCCCGGCCCCCCGGCCAAGGTGGCGCTCCCCCTCCTGCTCCTGGCGCTGACCTGCTACGCCGTGGGCTTCTGGGCACTGACCCGCATCTGATCGACCTACCGCCCACGAGCAAGCCGCCGATGACGGCCCGGCCGCCCCCTCGCTCGCCGGCACACCACTCGGCCAGACCCGGGCCCACCGCCGACCAGTCACCGCGGCCTAACCGAGCACTGACCGCCGCCAGGACCGACCGGCCACTGACCGCCGCCGGACCCAACCGGCAGCTGAAACCGCCGGGCCCGACCGGCCATTGAATGCCCCGGCTCCAACCGGCCACTGGCCACTGGCCAACCCTGGGCCCAGCGCCCCGACCAGCCACCCCAGCCCCAGCGGCCCGACTACCACCCCCGGGCCCAGCCCCCTTACACGGCGCCTCCGGGCCGAGCCCCCCTTACACGGCACCCCCAGCCCGCCGCCGAGCCACCACCGTCCACACCCCGAGCACCCCCAGCACCACAGTGCCGCCCCCGATCCCGGCGACAGCGACCACGGTCATCACCGCATCGCCCTCCGCAGCCCCGCCACCGCCGCCGTCGCCTCCCCCGGCAACCCCAGCCCCCGGCCCCTGAGCCGCCACCTCGAAAGGCCCCGGAGGCTGGAACCGCCCGTAATACGACGGCCCCGCCTCGGCCGAGCCGTCGACCCGTACGCGCAGCGTCACTCCGAACGGCCCGGCACCGTACTCCTCGCCCATCTGCTCGGAGAGATGGAGGACGAGGTAGTACGACCCGGCGAACCGCATGCCGCGCACCGCGTCGGAGGAGTCGTAGCGGTTGGCGTAGTCGACGGGCGGCGGCACCGGGCGGAGCGTGGCCGCCTTCTGGCTGCCGCTGTAGCCGAACCTCCCGTCGGCGACGGGACCACGCGCGGGGTTGTAGAGGGACATGGTCAGGGCGCCGATCACGTAAGCGCCGCGGGTCGTGCTGCCCAGTTCGGCGGTGGCGCCGAGTCGTTGCCCCCAGCCGACCGGTACCGCGTAGAAGAGCGTCTGGCCGGGGGAGATGTCGGCCCTCCAGACTCCCTGCTCCACCGGCGTGGCCGAGCTGAAGCCCGCGCCTCCGGAGCGGGGTGTGGCCGCGCCCATGACGCCGCCGGGGGAGCCGGAGTCGGAGTCGGAGCCCGGGTCCGAGCTCCCCGGCGGAGTGGTGCCCACGGCCTTCTCCAACCGCGGCTCCAGGAACGGCGCCAGCTCCAGATCCCAGTCGTCCGGCGTCCCGCCCGTCCCGGCGATGCGGTGGACGATGACGTAGTACGAGCCGTCATCCTGACACGCCGTCCGTCGGGGGGAGATCTCCCGCGTCCCCGACACCACGACCGGCCGCGGACTGCGCCCCGTACCCACCACATCGCTCTCGACGGAGCAGCTACGGCTGTCGGCGTCCTGCACGGTCACCCTGATGCCGTCCGACCCGGTCACCGTCGCCCCCGCGCGCGGGACAGCGGTGACGGAGACGTACGCGTCGGAGGTGTCGTCGAGTTCGAGGCGGTAGTAGACGTCGCCGTCCGCCGGAAGGGAGCTCTTGTAGGTCTTGCCGGGGGCGAGCAGCTCGGCGTCCCCGGTGCCCGCGGCGCCGTCGACCGGCTGATCGTCGGACGAGAAGCCGTACGACCCACCGGCTCCCGCCCCCTCGGCAGCGACCGACGCCGTCTGCCCCATCAGGGTGACGGCCGCGAAGACCGCTCCCGCGAGTGCCGGGCGCAGAGTGGTCCACGGCCGAGAACGCCACCGCACGGTACGCCGCCCCACCGCAACCCGCCACCTCTCCTCGTCGCCGGACCGTCGCCGGACCGTGGCCCATCCTGCCCAGCCGGGGCGGCGCTCACCCCCGTATTCAGGCCACCCCGTATGTCAGGCACCGCAAAAGCCCTTCCGACAATGCAAAAGCCCTTTAGGCAACGCAAAAGCCCTTCAGGCAACGCAAAACCCCGACCGCAACGGCGGCCGGGGTCTGTTCAGACTCTGGTGTCAGTGCTCACGAACCCGTGGGCACGGAGTCAGTCGCCTCCGTCCACAGATCCTGCTCGGCGCGATCCGCCTGGATCTGGCGGTACACGAGGAGCCCGCCGATGGCGGCCAGTGCGACCAGGAGAAGCTTCTTCACCGCGCGACCTCGTCTTTCCTTGACGTAGGGGACCTCTGGCGCCCGACTATACACACCGTCCGATACCGATCGGTGACCTGCGTCAGCCCCTCAACTTCCGCCTTGCGCACCGCAATAGAAGCGGATGACGCCGCTCCGATCGGAGGGTGATCACACCTCCACATACGGTGACTTTGATGCCATCCCTCCCTTCTCCTCCGGATTTCGGGTCCCTTGCGTCCATCCGGGTGGTGTTCATCTGAAGATCGACGCGCCATGGGCGTCGGTCCGTGCTTTCACGACCCACATACACATCATGAGGAAAGTACGCAAATCGCCCAACCCGAAAGTAGAGGGGCCATGGACCGGAACAAGGTCATGAAGCTGTGGACCGCGATCGTCACCGCCTTCCTGGCGCTGTGCACGACGCTCGGACTCGTCACCACCACCGCCGCGGCGGCCGCACCCCAGGCCGACACCACGCGCAACAGCACCGCGCGGGTGACGACGCCGGAGCTGACCCCGTGGGCCGCGGCCTGGTCCTGGTCCCTGACCCACGCCAGGTCCCTGCCTCCCACGATGAAGCAGCGCATCCGCGCCGAGGCCCACGGCAAGACCCCGAGCTGCCGCCACCGCTCCCCGTCGGACACGGAGTCGACCGACGAGGCGACGGCCCTCTGCGACGACACCGCCGCCGCCCCGCCGGCCGAGCCGGCCGCCCCGCACGGCCGCTGAAACACCCGGCCGGCGCGCACGACCCCGACGTGACAGAACCACGTGACAGAACGACGTAACCGAACGACCTCACAGAACGACGTCACAGCACTACGCAACAGCAGTCCCACGCACCGCTCGCTGTACACGCCCCCTCTGCCGGCCACCCGCCGAAGGCCTACCGCTCCCACTGCGAGCAGCGGTTGCCCCACGGCCGGGAAGGGCACTGGGTGATCCAGGAGGACGGCCCGATCGAACACGGAGCAGCCCTCCACCATTGAAGGACCAACGACTTTCATGCACATGGATCCGGTCGAGCGTGAGGCCCGGATGTCCGTCATAGAGGAAAGGGCGCGTGCACTCGCCGCCCTTCACTGGCGTACGACTCCGAAGGCCCCGCTGCCGAGATCCCCGCTCGACGACGTCATCGACTGACGCTGATCGCCTACGAGGGGCCACCCGAGACGGGCCCGCCCCATCGTCCGGCACCGGTCCCTCCCCTCGTGGGGACCGGTGCCGAACCGTGGGGCAGCGTCGGCCTGCGCCAGGGCGGCGTGGGCCGGGCGGTGGCCGGAACATGGCAGTCCGGATGCGGCCGGTGATTACTCCGGCGGAAGCTCAGGCAACGCACAGTCAAGGCGTTGCTGTGGCTTGATCCTGCCCTCTGGCGTCGCCGCCGGGGAGGTTCCGGACCTGAGGGATCGACTTTTCCGCAGGTCAGCCCTATAGAGTGAGTTTTCCGGTCCGGATGTCCAGCGGCGAGGGAAGTGAGGGGTGGTGGCCTTGAGTTCCGACTCAGGGGCACGCACGGCCTTCGCCGAACGCCTCGCGCTGCTGTACCGGGAGGCTGGAAATCCGCCCCTCAAGAGCGTGTCCGAGGCGGTCGGCCGACTCCAGCGGGTCGACGAGCGGGGGCGCCCCGTACGGGTGTCAGCGCAGCGGATCAGCGACTGGCGCCGGGGGCGGAACGTTCCCGCACAGTTCACCGCGCTCGCGGCCGTCCTGCACATCCTGATACCCCAGGCGCGCCGCGCCCAGCCCACCCCGGTCTCCACCGGGCTCTACGACCTCACCCACTGGCAGCATCTGTGGGAGCAGGCGGTCACCGGCGCCGCCGACGAGGAGCGGCCCCCGGCCGAGACCCCGCCCCCGCCCGCGGCCGGCGTCTGCCCCTACCGCGGCCTCGCCTCGTACCGCCGCGAGGACGCCCGCTGGTTCTTCGGCCGCGAACGCAGCACCGAGGCCCTCCTCGCCCAGCTGCTGTGCGCGGAGCGGACCGGGGGCCTGGTCATGCTCGTGGGCGCCTCGGGAGCGGGGAAGTCCTCCCTGCTCAACGCCGGTCTGGTGCCCACGCTGGCGGACGGCGGCCGGGAGGTGGTCCAGCTCGTGCCGGGCGCCGATCCGCTCGCCGAGCTGACCGGTCGTATCCCCGCACTCGCCACGATCCGGGACCCGTCCGATCCCGCACTCGCCGCGACCCGGAACCCATCCGATCCCACACTCCCCGCGGTCCCGGACCCGGCCGATCCCGCGTTCGCCCGGACCGTACGGGACTCCGTGCGCGCTTGGGCCGGCGAGGGGTCGTCCGGCGAGGCCCGGCCCGTGCTGATCGTCGACCAGTTCGAAGAGACGTTCACTCTCTGCGCCGACGAGGCGGACCGCCGTGCGTTCGTCCAGCTCCTGCACGCCGTGGCCGCTCCCGGCGACGGCCCGGACGATCCCGCTCCGATGCTGGTCGTCCTCGGTATCCGCGCCGACTTCTACGAACAGTGCCTCTCCTATCCCGAACTCGCCGACGCGCTCCAGCACCGGCACATGGTGCTCGGCCCGCTGACCTCCGCGGAGCTGCGCGAGGCCGTGACCGCCCCGGCGAAGGCCGTGGGTCTGGAGCTGGAGCCGGGGCTCGCGGAGCTGATCGTGCGTGAGGTGAGCGCCGACGGGCCGCGTGGGGAGCATGACGCCGGGGTGCTGCCGCTGCTCTCCCACGCGCTGCTGGCCACCTGGCAGCGCCGCAAGGCGGGGCGGCTGACGCTGGCCGGGTACCGCGCCGCGGGCGGCATCCAGGGCGCCGTGGCGGCCACCGCCGAGCGCGCCTGGTCCGGGCTCGACCCGGCCGCCCGTACCGCCGCGCGGCTCCTCCTGCTGCGGCTGGTCCGGCTCGGCGAGGACACCCAGGCCACCCGCAGGCGCGGCACCCGGCGTCAGCTGGCGGCGGAGTCGGCGGACCCCGACAAGACCGAGGAGTCCCTGGAGGCGCTGGTCCGGGCCCGGTTGGTGACCCTGGACGCGGAGACCGTGGAGATCACCCACGAGGCGCTCCTGCACGCCTGGCCGCGGCTGCGCGAGTGGATCGACGAGGACCGGAGCGGCAACCTGCTGCGCCAGCGCCTGGAGGAGGACGGCAGGTCCTGGGAGGCCTCCGAGCGCGACTCCGCGCTCCTGTACCGCGGCTCGCGCCTCGAACAGGCCCACACCTGGGCCAAGTCGGCCGGCAACACCTTCCTGACCCGCAGCGCGGTGGAGTTCCTGGCGGCCTCGGTCCGGCTGCGCCGGCGCACGGTGTGGATCAGCCGGGCCGCGGTCTCCGCGCTGCTCGCGCTCACGCTCGTCGCCGTCTGCGCGGCGGTGATCGCGTGGAAGCAGCGCGACGACGCCGTCTTCGAGCAGGTCGTCGCCGAGGCGGACCGCTTCCAGGACACCGACCCCTCGCTGTCCGCGCAGCTCGCCCTGGTGGCGCACCGGCTGCGCGGGGACGACGAGGGCGCACGCAGCCGCGTGCTGTCGACGGCGAACGCCCCGCTGGCCACCCCGCTGCTCGGCCACACCGGTGCCGTCTACCTCACCTCGTTCAGCCCCGACGGCCGCACCCTGGCCACCGCGAGCTACGACCGCACGGTCCGCCTGTGGGACGTCTCCGACCCGGCCCGTCCCAAGCCGCTCGGCAAGCCTCTGACCGGCCACACGAGCTGGGTCAGCAGCGCCGTCTTCAGCCCGGACGGCCACACCCTCGCCAGCGCCTCGGACGACGGAACGATCCGCCTGTGGGACGTACGGCGGCCGGGCCACCCGCGTTCCCTCGGCGCGCCGTTGACCGGCCACGAGGGCACGATCTACCTGGTGGCGTTCAGTCCGGACGGCCGCACCCTGGCCTCCGCCGGCGACGACCGCACCGTACGCCTGTGGAACGTGACCGACCCCACCCGCCCCGAGCCGCTCGGCAGACCGCTCACCGGCTCCACCGCCGCTGTGCGTTCCGTCGCGTTCAGCCCGGACGGACGGACCCTGGCGGCCGGGGGCGACGACGACACGATCCGGCTGTGGGACACGACCGACCCGCGCGAACCCGAGCCGCTGGGCAGCCCGTTGACCGGGCACACCGGAATCATCCACTCCGTGGCGTTCAGCCCGGACGGCCGCACCCTCGCCAGCGGCAGCACGGACGACACCGTACGCCTGTGGAACGTGGCCGATCCGCGGGCGCCCGAGCCGCTGGGCACCCCGCTGGCCGGGCACACCGGCCCCGTCTGGTCGGTGGCGTTCAGCCCCGACGGCACGCGTCTGGCCGCCGCGAGCGCGGACAGCACGGCCAGCATGTGGGACGTCGCCAACCCCGCGTCCCCGTCCCAGATCGGCGATCCGCTGTCCGGCGCGAGCGGGGAGATGTACGCGCTCGGCTTCAGCCCGGACGGCCGTACGCTCGCCACCGGCAACGGCGACAACAAGGTCCGGCTGTGGTCGATCCCCACCTCGGACATGACCGGCAGACTCGGCGCGTTCCGCCCCGACGGCCGCGTCCTCGCCACGGCGGCCCGCGACGAGAACATCCGCCTGTGGAGCGTCACCGACCCCGACCGGCCCAGGCTGCTGGCCAAGCCCTTCAGGCCGGGGGAGGGCGACATCCGCGCGCTGGCGTACGCCCCCGGCGGCCGCGCCCTCGCGGTCCTGACGGGCAGCCACGCGGTGCAGCTGTGGAACGTCGCCGACCCCCGCCGCCCCGTCCCCTACGGCCGCCCGGTCCCCCTCCAGACCCGCTTCCCGGGCCCCGAGGCGCTGGCGTTCAGCCCGGACGGCCGCCTCCTGGCAACGGCCCACGACGACCGCACGATCCAGCTGTGGAACGTCACCGACCCCGCCCGCCTCACCCGGCTCGGCCCGCCGCTGACCGGCCACAAGGGGTACGTCAACTCCCTGCTGTTCAGCCCGGACAGCCGCACCCTCGCCAGCGGCAGCGCCGACGACACCGTCCGCCTGTGGAACGTCACCGACCCCGGGCACGCGACCCCGCTCGGCGCCCCGCTCACCGGCCACTCCGGCCCCATCGACACCCTCGCCTACAGCCCGGACGGCGACACCCTCGCCAGCGCCGGCGACGACGACACGGTCCGCCTGTGGAACGTCGCCGACCCCGGCGACGCATCCCCGGTCGGCCCCGTCCTCACCGGCCACACCGAGGCGATCGTGTCCCTCACCTTCAGCAGGGACGGCGACACCCTCGCGAGCGGCGGCAACGACAACACCGTCCGCGCCTGGGACGTCACCGACCCGGCGCTCGCGACGCCCGTCGGCCAGGCGATGAGCCCCAACGGCAGGACAGGCAGCTTCCTGTCCTTCAGCCCGCACGCCGACCTGCTCGGCATCTCCAGCGGCGTCGGCACCGTACGGCTGTGGAACCTCGACACCGACACGGCGGTCCGCCGCATCTGCTCGGCCACGCGCGGTGTCCTGACGCCCGGGAAATGGCACGAGTACCTGCCGCGACTCGCCTATGAACCGCCGTGCGAGGACTGACCGGATCACGTGATCCCCATCACAACACCTCACCGGTCCCGAGCAGCCGCCTCCCCCAGCACCTTCACCGTTGTTAGCCTTGGCCATAGCCCGGTCGCTGGTGCATCCCCCGTCGCCAGCGACCGGGCGTTCGCGTACCGCGCGCACGACGGCTTCCGCACGACTTCCGTACATACGAAAAGACCCCCAGTCGTATCGACTGGGGGTCTTCGTTCTGTGGGGCTAACAGGATTTGAACCTGTGGCCTCATCCTTATCAGGGATGCGCTCTAACCAACTGAGCTATAGCCCCGCCGCGCTCTGCGGTGTGTGTCCCGCGCGCTGACTCCTGAAGATTAGCGCACGACCGGGGCAGTCCCAAAATCGATAGTCGGGGCCGCTCACTCGTCCTCGGCGAGCGTCAGCTCGACGCCGCCGACGAAGCCTGCGGAGAGGTTGTAGATGAACGCGCCGAGCGTCGCGAGGGCCGTCGCGAGGACGACGTCGATGACCGCGATGATCGTCGTGAACATCAGGACGTTGGGCAGGGAGAGGAACGACTGCAGGTCGAAGCCGTTGGACTCGTTCGAGCCGGTCGCCTCCGAGATCGTGCCGCCGACGGTCGAGAAGACGCCCATCGCGTCCATGACCATCCACAGCACGGCCGCCGCGACGATCGTGCAGATGCCGAGCGCGATGGAGAGCAGGAAGCTGACCTTCATCACCGACCACGGGTCGGCCTTGGCCACCCGCAGCCGCGCCTTGCGGGTCCGCGGCACGGTGCGCGCGCCGGTGCGCGGCCGGCGTACCGCGCCGGTGGCGGCGGCCTGCGCCGGGTAGGCCTGCGGCGGGTGGTAGGGCCCCGCGGCCTGCTCTTGCCTGCGGTCCCCCGGCAGCGGCGACGGCGGCTGGGCCGGCGGCTGCGGCTGTGGGCCCGGAGCAGCCGGGCCCGCGCCGGCCGCGTAGTGCTGGGTCTGCGGGCCTCGGGTGTCCGTCACAGTTCCCCCCTGTGATCCAGATGCGTCGGGCGAGGGAGAGTCCTTGGCGGGCGCCTTGATCGCCTTGAGCTGGGTCGTGTGCGAATCTGTCGCCCGCCCGTCCGTGCCCCGCCCGTCCGTGGCGTGCGCGTCGGTCGTACGCGCAGCGTTCGTACGCGCGGCGGAGCCACGGCCGCCGTCGTCCGTGTCCGTACCGGAAGGGGTACTGGACGGTCCGGCGCCCGTGGCTCCGCTCACGTGACTCACTCCTCGTGCTACTCGGCCGAGGGCGCCTCACCCTCGTCCGTGCCGTTGGCCGCGGCGCCTTCGGCGGTCTCGTCGACGGCGTCCTCGCCGTCGACCTCCTCCGCCTCGCGCCCCGCCTCGGCGTTACGTGCGATACCGACGACGGCATCGCGCTTGCCCAGGTTGATCAGTTGGACGCCCATGGTGTCACGGCCCGTCTCCCTGACCTCGTTGACTCGCGTACGAATCACACCGCCGCCCAGCGTGATGGCGAGGATCTCATCGGTCTCCTCGACCACCAGCGCGCCGACGAGAGAACCCCGGTCCTCCACGATCTTGGCGGCCTTGATGCCGAGGCCGCCGCGACCCTGGACGCGGTACTCGTCGACGGCGGTCCGCTTCGCGTACCCACCGTCTGTGGCAGTGAACACGAACGTACCGGGTCGAACAACATTCATCGAGAGCAGCTCGTCTCCCTCACGGAAACTCATGCCCTTCACACCCGAGGTGGCGCGGCCCATGGGACGGAGTGCTTCGTCCGTGGCCGTGAACCTGATCGACTGTGCCTTCTTGCTGATCAGAAGCAGATCATCCTCGGCCGAAACGAGTTCGGCTCCGATCAGTTCGTCGTCAGAACCGTCGTCCGTTTCCCTGAGGTTGATCGCGATGACACCTCCGGAACGCGGCGAATCGTAATCCTTCAGAGCCGTCTTCTTCACCAGACCGCCCTTGGTGGCCAGGATCAGATACGGCGCCACCTCGTAGTTGCGGATGGCGAGGATCTCCGCGATCGCCTCGTCCGGCTGGAAGGCCAGCAGGTTGGCGACGTGCTGTCCACGCGCGTCACGCCCGGCGTCCGGCAGCTCGTACGCCTTCGCCCGGTAGACGCGGCCCTTGTTGGTGAAGAACAGCAGCCAGTGGTGGGTGGTGGAGACGAAGAAGTGGTCGACGATGTCGTCTTCCTTGAGCTTCGTGCCCCGCACGCCCTTGCCGCCGCGCTTCTGGGCGCGGTAGTCGACGGTCTTGGTGCGCTTGACGTAACCGCCGCGCGTGACCGTGACGACGATGTCCTCCTCGGCGATGAGGTCCTCGATGGACATGTCACCGTCGTAGGGCACCAGCATGGTCTTGCGGTCGTCGCCGAACTTCTCGACGATCGCGGCGAGTTCCGCGCTGACGATGCCGCGCTGGCGGACCGGCGAGGCCAGGATCGCGTTGTACTCGGCGATCTTCGCCTGGAGTTCGTCGTGCTCCTGGATGATCTTCTGGCGCTCCAGGGCGGCCAGTCGGCGCAGCTGCATCTCGAGGATGGCGTTGGCCTGGATCTCGTCGATCTCCAGGAGCTGCATCAGGCCCGTGCGCGCGATGTCGACCGTCTCGCTCGCCCGGATGAGCGCGATGACCTCGTCGATGGCGTCCAGAGCCTTGAGCAGACCGCGCAGGATGTGCGCCCGCTCCTCGGCCTTGCGCAGCCGGAACCTGGTCCGGCGGACGATGACCTCGATCTGGTGCGTCACCCAGTGGCGGATGAAGGCGTCCAGGGACAGGGTGCGCGGCACGCCGTCGACCAGGGCCAGCATGTTGGCGCTGAAGTTCGACTGGAGATCCGTGTGCTTGTACAGGTTGTTCAGGACGACCTTGGCGACCGCGTCCCGCTTCAGGACGATGACGAGGCGCTGGCCGGTGCGCGAGCTGGACTCGTCGCGGACGTCCGCGATGCCGCCGACCTTGCCGTCCTTCACCAGGTCGGCGATCTTCTGCGCGAGGTTGTCGGGGTTGGTCTGGTACGGCAGTTCCGTGACCACCAGGCACTGGCGGTTCTGGATCTCCTCGACCGCGACGACCGCCCGCATGGTGATCGAGCCGCGACCCGTGCGGTACGCCTCCTCGATGCCCTTGCGGCCCACGACCAGCGCGCCGGTCGGGAAGTCCGGGCCCTTGATGCGCTCGATGAGGGCGTCCAGGAGCTCCTCGTGCGAGGCCTCCGGGTTCTCCAGGTACCACTGGGCGCCGGCCGCGACCTCGCGCAGGTTGTGCGGCGGGATGTTGGTCGCCATGCCGACCGCGATCCCGGCCGAACCGTTGATCAGCAGGTTCGGGAAGCGGGCCGGCAGGACGGTCGGCTCCTGGGAGCGGCCGTCGTAGTTGTCCGTGAAGTCGACGGTCTCCTCGTCGATGTCACGGACCATCTCCATCGACAGCGGCGCCATCTTGCACTCGGTGTAGCGCATGGCGGCCGCCGGGTCGTTGCCCGGGGAGCCGAAGTTGCCGTTGGAGTCGACGAGCGGCATGCGCATCGACCACGGCTGGGCGAGACGCACCAGGGCGTCGTAGATGGAACTGTCGCCGTGGGGGTGGTAGTTGCCCATGACGTCGCCGACCACGCGCGCGCACTTGTAGAAGCCGCGCTCGGGGCGGTAGCCGCCGTCGTACATCGCGTACAGGACGCGACGGTGGACGGGCTTGAGACCGTCCCGGACGTCCGGCAGGGCGCGGGCCACGATGACGGACATCGCGTAGTCGAGGTACGAGCGCTGCATCTCGGTCTCGAGCCCGACGGGCTCGACACGCTGGGCGATGATGCCGCCCTCTTCAGGGGTGACAGGAGTGTTCTCGTCGGCCATTGCTGGTGAAGATCCTTCCTGGTGCGGTCAGCTGAGACCGACTCAGATGTCGAGGAAGCGGACGTCCTTGGCGTTGCGCTGGATGAACGCGCGGCGGGCCTCGACGTCCTCGCCCATCAGGACCGAGAACAGGTCGTCGGCCTGGGCGGCGTCGTCGAGGGTGACCTGTCCGAGGACGCGGTGCTCCTGGTCCATGGTCGTCACGCGCAGCTCCTCGGCGTTCATCTCGCCGAGACCCTTGAAGCGCTGGATCGAGTCCTCACGCACGCGCTTGCCGCGCTGGCGGCCCATCTCCAGCAGGGCGTCGCGCTCACGGTCCGAGTAGGCGTACTCGATGTCGTCCCGGCCCCACTTGATCTTGTAGAGCGGCGGGCGGGAGAGGTACACGTGCCCGGCCTCGACCAGCGGCCGCATGAAGCGGAACAGGAAGGTGAGCAGCAGGGTGGAGATGTGTTGGCCGTCGACGTCGGCGTCCGCCATCAGGATGATCTTGTGATAGCGGAGCTTCTCGATGTCGAAGTCCTCGTGCACACCCGTGCCGAAGGCCGAGATCAGCGCCTGGATCTCCTGGTTCTGCAGGATCTTGTCGATCCGCGCCTTCTCGACGTTGAGGATCTTGCCTCGGATCGGAAGGATCGCCTGGTACTGCGGGTTGCGGCCGGACTTGGCCGAGCCGCCGGCGGAGTCACCCTCGACGATGAAGATCTCGCACTTGGTGGGGTCGTTCGACTGGCAGTCGGAGAGCTTGCCCGGCAGGGACGCCGACTCGAGCAGGCCCTTACGACGGGTCAGGTCGCGGGCCTTGCGGGCCGCCACGCGCGCGGTGGCCGCCTGGATGCCCTTGCGGATGATGTCCGCGGCCTCGACCGGGTTGCGGTCCAGCCAGTCGTTGAGGTGCTCGTAGACGGCCTTCTGCACGAAGGTCTTCGCCTCCGTGTTGCCCAGCTTGGTCTTCGTCTGACCCTCGAACTGCGGCTCGCTCAGCTTCACCGAGATGATCGCCGTCAGACCCTCGCGGATGTCGTCACCCGTGAGGTTGTCGTCCTTCTCGCGGAGCAGCTTCTTGTCGCGCGCGTACTTGTTGATGAGCGAGGTCAGCGCCGCACGGAAGCCCTCCTCGTGCGTACCGCCCTCGTGGGTGTGGATGATGTTGGCGAAGGAGTACACGCCCTCGCTGTAGCCGGTGTTCCACTGCATCGCGACCTCGAGGGACAGGGCCTTGTCCTTGTCCTCGGCCTCCAGGTCGATGACCGTGGGGTGCACCAGGTCGCCCTTGCGGGAGTTCAGGTACTTCACGAAGTCGACGATGCCGCCCTCGTAGTGGTACGTGACGTGCTTGACCTCGGCCTTCTCGTCGGCGCCGGCCTCGTCCGCACCCGAGGTGGCCTTCGCCGACTCGCGCTCGTCAGTGAGTTTGATCGTCAAACCCTTGTTGAGGAACGCCATCTCCTGGAAGCGCCGCGAGAGCGTCTCGAAGGAGTACTCCGTGGTCTCGAAGATGTCGCCGTCGGCCCAGAAGGTGACCGAGGTACCGGTCTCGTCCGTGGCCTCGTGCTTGGCGAGGGCCGCCGTCGGGACGCCCATCTTGTAGTCCTGCGTCCAGCGGTGGCCGTCCGTCCTGACCTCGACGGCCACCTTCGACGACAGCGCGTTCACGACGGACACACCCACGCCGTGCAGACCACCGGAGACGGCGTAACCGCCGCCGCCGAACTTGCCGCCCGCGTGCAGCACGGTCAGCACGACCTCGACGGCGGGCTTGCCCTCGGACGGGACGATGCCCACCGGGATGCCACGGCCGTTGTCCACGACGCGCACGCCGCCGTCGGCCAGGATCGTCACGTCGATCGTGTCCGCGTGCCCGGCCAGCGCCTCGTCGACGGAGTTGTCGACGACCTCGTACACGAGGTGGTGCAGACCGCGCTCACCGGTTGAGCCGATGTACATACCGGGTCGCTTGCGGACCGCGTCCAGACCCTCGAGGACGGTGATGGCGCTGGCGTCGTACGAGGCGGTGACCTCGCCGTTGGCGCCGGCGTCGGTGGACGGGATGTTCTCGTTGGGGTTGCCGGAATCGGCCACGAAGCGCCCTTTCTGGCACAGCACGAGCCAAGCTCGGCGGCGGGTTGCCGGAGCGGCTGCGGCATGTTGCGTTGGTAAGCCTTGATCAGCGTTGCTCAGCTTGTCCCGGCGGTCCCCACGAATGGGGCGGGATTAGCTTCCAGTCTACCGGTAGCGCCGACAGTGATGGGGGTTTGCCGGTACCTGAGTCCTCATGTGCCGCCCGAAATACCGCTCCGCCGGGTCCCCATATACGGAGCGGGGCTCCAAGAGGCTCACGGAGGCACTCAGCGCTTCCGACTGTCAACCCTTGGCTACTTGGGAGTCAGGTCGCAATTCGCAACCGCGTGCGGGTGTACGACACGACGGCCGCCGAAGGTCCCGGAGGACCACCGACGGCCGTCGATGTGATGTCTGTCACCCACAGGTTTGCGGGCTCATCCGTAGGTGTCACCAGGGCCTGTGCTGCCCGGGGCACGCAGGGGACCGTAGCGCCGCGGGGGACCACCAGGGTTGAGCACTTTGATCATCCGCACGCTGCCCTGGCCCAGGTCCTCATTGAGGCGGGCGACCAGAGCGGGCGCGAGGTGACGCAGTTGCGTCGCCCACGCCGTGGAGTCGCACTGCACGACCAGCACCCGCTCGTCCTCGTCGTACTTCTGCGGCACACAGTGCTTGGCGAGGTTCTCCCCGACGATCTCCGGCCAGCGCCCCATCACCCCGCCGACCGCCGCAGGCGCCTCCCAGCCCCGCTCACTGATCAGCCGGTTGATCGCCGAACCCAGCGCCATCGGGTCGCGCCCGTCGGCGCGCGCGCCGGAGCGCAGCCCGCCCCGCCGCGCCTGCTTCTTCTGCTGCGCCGCGTCCCCACGCGCGCGTGCCTGCTCCTTGGCCGCCCTGAGGGCCACGCGCGCGAGGTCGACACCGGACGGCTCGGGCGTCTTCTGAGGCTCCTCGGCGGTCATACGCGCTCCACCACCCCGTCCGACACCGAGTACCGCGCCCCCACCAGCAGATGCGGCACGTCGTCGTCGACCGCCGCCGTCACCAGCACCTGCTCCCCGGGCGCCACCAGCTCCGCCAGCCGCTCCCGGCGCCGCGTGTCCAGCTCGGCGAACACGTCGTCGAGGATCAGCACCGGCTCATTGCCCTCCGCCCGCAGCAGGTCGTACGACGCCAGCCGCAACGCCAGCGCGTACGACCAGGACTCCCCGTGCGAGGCGTAGCCCTTGGCGGGCAACTGCCCGAGCTTGAGCAGCAGATCGTCCCGATGAGGGCCCACGAGGGTGACGCCCCGCTCGATCTCCTGCTTACGAGCCTCCGCGAGCGCCGCCATCAACTGCTCGTAGAGATCCTCACGCGTGTGCGCCTCACCCGGCGCCGACGGCTTGTACTCCAGGGCGATCGGGCCGCCGCCGGGCGCCAGCTGCTCGTACGCCTTGTCGGCCAGCGGCTGGATCGCGGCGATCAGGTCGAGCCGCTGGGCGAGCAGCTCGGCACCCACACGCGCGAGGTGCTGGTCCCACACGTCGAGCGTGGACAGGTCCATCGTGCGGCCGCCGTGCCGACGCGCGAGCGCCGCCGACTTCAGCAGGGTGTTGCGCTGCTTGAGGACCCGCTCGTAGTCGGAGCGGACGCCGGCCATGCGCGGGGAGCGGGCGGTGATCAGCTCGTCGAGGAAGCGGCGCCGCTCCCCGGGGTCGCCCTTCACCAGGGCGAGGTCCTCGGGCGCGAACAGGACGGTCCTGAGGATGCCGAGCACATCACGCGGCCTGACCTGCGACGACCTGTTGATGCGGGCGCGGTTCGCCTTGCCCGGGTTCAGCTCCAGCTCGACCAGCTGCTGCCGGTCGCCCTGCCGGACCTGCGCCCGGACGATCGCACGGTCGGCCCCCATGCGGACCAAGGGGGCGTCGGAGGAGACCCGGTGGCTGCCGAGGGTGGCGAGATAGCCGACCGCCTCGACCAGATTCGTCTTGCCCTGCCCGTTGGGGCCGACGAAGGCCGTGACGCCCGGGTCGAGCGGAACTTCGACCCGGGCGTACGAGCGGAAGTCGGCCAGCGACAGATGCGTGACGTGCATGGTCGGGCGCCGACCTCCCCCGGCTCGTGGGCTGTTCTCAACAGCCCTGTGGATTACTTCTTCTCGACCGCGTGGCCGCCGAACTGGTTGCGCAGCGCCGCGATCATCTTCATCTGCGGCGAGTCGTCCTGACGGGACGCGAACCGCGCGAACAGGGACGCGGTGATCGCCGGCAGCGGCACCGCGTTGTCGATGGCGGCCTCCACGGTCCAGCGGCCCTCGCCGGAGTCCTGTGCGTAACCGCGCAGCTTGTCCAGGTGCTCGTCCTCGTCGAGGGCGTTGACGGCCAGGTCGAGCAGCCAGGAACGGATGACCGTCCCCTCCTGCCACGACCGGAAGACCTCACGCACGTCCGTGACGGAGTCGACCTTCTCCAGGAGCTCCCAGCCCTCGGCGTAGGCCTGCATCATCGCGTACTCGATGCCGTTGTGGACCATCTTCGCGAAGTGCCCGGCGCCGACCTTGCCGGCGTGCACCGAGCCGAAGTCGCCCTCGGGCTTGAGCGCGTCGAAGACCGGCTGCACCTTGGCGACGTTCTCCGCGTCGCCGCCGTACATCAGCGCGTAGCCGTTCTCCAGGCCCCACACACCGCCGGAGACACCGCAGTCCACGAAGCCGATGCCCTTGGCCGCGAGCTCCTCGGCGTGCTTCTCGTCGTCCGTCCAGCGGGAGTTGCCGCCGTCCACGACCACGTCACCCGGCTCCAGGAGCCCGGCCAGCTCGTCGACCGTCGACTGGGTGGCGGCACCGGCCGGGACCATCACCCAGACCACGCGCGGTCCCTTGAGCTTGCCCACAAGCTCTTCCAGGCTGTGGACATCGGCGAGGTCCGGGTTGCGGTCGTATCCGATGACGGTGTGGCCTGCGCGGCGGATCCGCTCGCGCATGTTGCCGCCCATCTTGCCGAGGCCGACGAGACCGAGCTCCATCAGTTGTTCCTTAGGTTGCTGTGGCGTGTGTGGCACCTTCGTACCTACGTCCGAGCCTAAACCCGGACGCTCACGCACACCTGTGGGCATACGCGCTCATACGAACGCCCCCACCTGCGGGTTCTCCCCAGGCCCGGGCTCTCGCACCCACAGCCTGGGGATAACTTCCGCTCGCTCAGCCGCTCAGCCGCACCGGCATGATCAGGTACTTGTAGGCCTCGTCCGCCTCCGCGTCCAGGGCCGGCTTGCCGCTGAGCAGCGCGGGCTTCGTGGACGTCGTGAAGGACAGCTGGGCGACCGGGGAGTCGATGGCGCTCAGGCCGTCCAGCAGGAAGGTCGGGTTGAAGGCGATCGAGATGTCGTCGCCGTCGAGGTTGGCGTCGACGCGCTCCACAGCCTGTGCGTCGTCGCTGGAACCGGCCTCCAGGATCAGCACGCCCTGCTCGAAGCTCAGCCGCACCGGGGTGTTGCGCTCGGCGACCAGGGCCACACGCTTGACGGCCTCCACGAAGGGGGCGGTCTCGATCACGGCGACGGAGTTGAACTCGGTCGGGAACAGCGTGCGGTACTTCGGGAGGTCGCCTTCGAGCAGACGCGTGGTCGTACGCCGGCCCGCGCCCTCGAAACCGATCAGGCCCTCGCCCGCGCCCGAGCCGGAGAGCGCCAGGGTGACGCTGTCGCCGCTCGTGAGCGCCTTGGCGGTGTCCAGGAGCGTCTTGGCGGGCACCAGGGCCACCGCGGACGCGTCGGGGTTCTCCGGCTTCCACAGGAACTCGCGGACCGCGAAGCGGTAGCGGTCGGTGGAGGCGAGCGTGACGGTGTCGCCCTCGATCTCGATGCGCACACCGGTCAGCACCGGCAGCGTGTCGTCGCGTCCGGCCGCGATGGCGACCTGGGCGGCGGCGGAGGCGAAGACCTCACCGGGGACGGTGCCGGTCGCGGTCGGCATCTGCGGCAGCGCCGGGTACTCCTCCACCGGCAGGGTGTGGAGGGTGAACCGCGAGGAGCCGCAGACCACGGTCGCCCGTACACCGTCTGTGGAAATCTCCACCGGGCGGTTGGGGAGGGCGCGGCAGATGTCGGCGAGCAGGCGGCCGGAGACCAGGACCGTGCCCTCCTCCTCGACCTCGGCCTCGACGCTGACCCGCGCGGAGACCTCGTAGTCGAAGCTGGACAGGCTCAGCTGGCCGTCCTCGGCCTTCAGCAGAAGGCCGGCGAGGACAGGCGCCGGCGGACGGGCCGGGAGGCTGCGTGCCGCCCAGGCCACTGCCTCCGCGAGTACGTCGCGTTCCACCCGGATCTTCACTGTTGCCGCCTCCTGCTGTTGCCGGCGCTTCGCTCTGCCTGGCCTCGTCGTCTGTCTCGGTGTCGTCGGCCCCTGTGAGGGGAAGGACACCGGGGAACAGTCTGACGCACCCCACTGACAGTAGGTGCCTCTCGGGGTCAAGTCGTGACGAGGGGCAGTCGGGAGCCGGACAGCGAGTTGTGCACAGGACCCCCTTCGAAACGGATTCCCAGCTCTCTCTAGTTGGGAGTAGTAGTAGGGGCTGTGGATACCGTGGATAACTGCGTTTTCGCAGGTCAGCCCGGAAATTTTGTCCACGGGCCCTGTGGGCGGAGACGGTGGACAACTCGGGGTGTCTGTGGAGAACAGAAAGTTCTGCACACCCCGTGCACAGGCTGAGCCGAGTTCTCCCCAGCTGCGTCCCCAGCTTTACCCACGTTTCCCACACCCCAACCCGGCACCTTCGTGTGACGCCTTTCACTCGACACGGTGAGCGGCCGCGTCGCGTTGCCGAACAGTGGACAGCCATGTGGAGAAGCTGGGGATCGCTGGGGACAACCTGGCTCAGCCTGTGGGTTGCCGGTGGACAACTTGATGCACAGCCTGTGGATCTTTTCGTCGTCCACAGTCTGTGGAGATCGCTCGTCCACGAATCCACAACCACTTGACCTGGCCTGATGGTCTTTCAACAGACCTCCTGTGGACGGCGATCTGGACAACTTGGCGGTCCCCAGGATGTGGACGGCAGAAAGTCGGTGAATCTGTGGAGGGAGGCCGTAACGCGGCAGGTAATCGAACATGCGGCTACGAGGACGTGACGGCCCGGACGGCGTCCCGGACCCTGGCGGCATGACGAAGGGCGCCCCCGGACCGTGTCCCGGAGCGCCCCGAACGCCGTGAGTGCGCCTGCGTCAGCCGTTCTTGATGCGGTTCGTCAGCTCCGTCACCTGGTTGTAGATGGAGCGCCGCTCGGCCATCAGATTGCGGATCTTGCGGTCCGCGTGCATGACGGTCGTGTGGTCGCGGCCGCCGAACAGCGCGCCGATCTTCGGCAGCGAGAGGTCCGTCAGCTCGCGGCACAGGTACATGGCGATCTGCCGGGCGGTCACCAGCGCGCGTCCGCGCGAGGTGCCGCACAGGTCCTCGACGGTCAGGCCGAAGTAGTCCGCCGTCGCGCCCATGATCGCCGTGGAGGTGATCTCGGGCGCGGAGTCCTCGCCGCCGGGGATCAGGTCCTTGAGGACGATCTCGGTCAGGCCCAGGTCCACCGGCTGCCGGTTGAGCGACGCGAACGCCGTCACCCGGATCAGCGCGCCCTCCAGCTCACGGATGTTCCGCGAGATCCGGGAGGCAATGAACTCCAGCACCTCCGGCGGGGCGTTGAGCTGCTCCTGGACCGCCTTCTTGCGGAGGATCGCGATCCGGGTCTCCAGCTCGGGCGGCTGGACGTCGGTGATCAGACCCCACTCGAAACGGTTCCGCAGCCGGTCCTCCAGCGTCACCAGTTGCTTGGGCGGCCGGTCGCTGGAGAGCACGATCTGCTTGTTCGCGTTGTGGAGCGTGTTGAACGTGTGGAAGAACTCCTCCTGCGTCGACTCCTTGTCCGCGAGGAACTGGATGTCGTCGACGAGCAGGATGTCCATCTCCCGGTACCGCTTGCGGAAGCTGTCGCCCTTGCCGTCGCGGATGGAGTTGATGAACTCGTTGGTGAACTCCTCCGAGCTCACGTAGCGCACGCGCGTGCCGGGATACAGACTCCGTGCGTAGTGCCCGATGGCGTGCAGCAGGTGCGTCTTGCCGAGCCCCGACTCCCCGTAGATGAAGAGCGGGTTGTACGCCTTCGCGGGCGCCTCGGCGACGGCCACCGCGGCCGCGTGCGCGAAGCGGTTGGAGGCGCCGATGACGAACGTGTCGAAGAGGTATTTCGGGTTCAGGCGTGCGGTGGGCTCACCGGGTCCGGCCGCCGGCGCGGGCTTCGCGGCCAGCGGGCCGGGGGCGCCACCGGCCGAGGGCAGCGTCGCACCGCCGGGCCCGCCGCGGTGCGCGTGCCCGCCGCCGGAGGGCGGCTCGGACAGGTCACGGCGGGGTCCGGGCTGGTCGTAGTCGTCCCGGCGCGGGCCCGGCTGGTCGTAGTCGTCACGCCGGGGCTGGTCGTAGTCCGCGCGCTGCTGCTCGTAGTCGGGGCGCTGGCCGTCGTAGGACGGGCGGTCCATCGGCTGCGGGCGGTAGTCCTGGGACGGCGAGGCGTAGGAGTCCTTGGGGTAGGGCTCCTGGCCGTACGACTCCTGTGCGGGCGGGGTGGCGTACGGGTCCCGCTCCGGGAAGCCGAGCCTCGGCTGCTGCCAGCTGTACTCGTCCTGCTGCGGCCGGGGCCAGGCGCCGGGCTCGGGGCGCTGGTACTCGCCCGGGTAGGCGGGACGGGCGCTGGGCAGCTGGTCGCCGGGGCCGCCGGGGAGCTGTTCGGGGCGGCCCGGCTGGCGGTCGTCGCCTCGGCGGCGGTCGTCCGCGCGGTGGCGGCCGTAGCCCTCGTACTGGTTGCCGTTGTCGTACTGGTTGTCGTACGGGCCGGCGGGGAGCTCGGGCTCCTCGTAGCGCGGCTGCTGGGGGCGCGCGGGCTGGGGCGCCGGCGGGGCGGGGGGCTCGCCGGCGGAGTCGTCGACGGTGATCGCGATACGGATCGGGCGGCCGCACTCGCGGCTCAGGGTGTCGCTGACGATCGGCGCGAGGCGGCCTTCGAGGACGCCCTTCGCGAACTCGTTCGGTACGGCGAGCAGTGCGGTGTCCGCGACCAGTGCCAGCGGCTGGCAGCGGCGGATCCAGTGCTCGTCCTTGACCTCCACGCCCTGACCGCGGCCTTCGCCGAGGAGTTGCTCCAGTACTCGTGGCCACACTGCGGCAAGATCGGCAGGTACGTCAGCCACAGGGCACGCTCTCTCACAGGTCCCACGAACGTGTGATGGTGGGACGGGTCGGGATCTACACCGCGGGGCGCGGGGGGACAAAGGAACGAATCGGAGTTCAGCCACGGTAGTCAGGGCGACGGGTACGGTTCAAGTTGTTGTCCCCAGCCTGTGGATAGTGTCTCCCCGAGGCGGCTGGTTTGACCGGATGGCGTAGCCGCGCGTACCGTAACCAGGTCGAGTTGTCGATGGCTGCTGCCGCCTGCCTCCGATGGGCACAGATCGCGTCAGGTGATCGGGAAGCGGTGCACTCGGGCGTAAGCGAGAGCTACTCGTGGGCGCACGGTGACAGCCAGGACGGCACCCGCCACCACCGATTTGATTTCTGGAGCCCCCGAGTGAGCAAGCGCACCTTCCAGCCGAACAACCGTCGTCGTGCCAAGACCCACGGCTTCCGCCTGCGGATGCGCACCCGTGCCGGTCGCGCGATTCTCGCGAACCGCCGTGCCAAGGGTCGCGCCAGCCTGTCCGCCTGATTCCGGTCAGGTCATGCCGTCGTGCTGCCCACCGAGAACCGGCTGAGGCGGCGCGAGGACTTCGCGACCGCGGTACGACGAGGACGCCGGGCAGGACGCCCGCACCTCGTAGTCCATCTTCGTAGCGGTGCAACGGACCCGCACGCGCCTGGGGAGAGCGCTCCCCCGACGCGTGCGGGTTTCGTCGTGAGCAAGGCTGTGGGCGGTGCGGTGGTGCGCAACAAGGTGAAGCGCAGGCTTCGCCATCTGATGCGCGACCGGGTCGACCTGCTGCCCCCCGGTAGCCTGGTAGTCGTACGAGCGCTGCCCGGTGCGGGTGACGCCGACCATGCACAGCTGGCCCGAGACCTGGATGCCGCCATCGAACGGCTACTGGGAGGGGGCGCGCGATGAAGTACCCGCTGCTGGCTCTGATCAAGCTGTACCAGTGGACGATCAGTCCGCTGCTGGGGCCTGTGTGCAAGTACTACCCGTCGTGCTCCCACTACGGCTACACGGCCATCGACCGGCACGGTGCGATCAAGGGCACGGCGCTCACCGCCTGGCGCATCCTGCGCTGCAATCCGTGGTCGCTGGGAGGCGTGGACCATGTCCCGCCCCGCAAGCGACCGCGGTGGCACGAAATGCTGCGTGACGCCTGGCGTGCACGCAGGGGCGGGCACTCCGCCGCCGAAACGGCCACCGAGGAGAATCCCTCTTCGACCACCGAAGAGATTCCTCCTTCGAGCCCGGCCGCAGAGACTCCGTCCCATGCCCAAGGAGCATGATTAGTGGACACGATTGCCAGCCTGTTCAGCTTCATCACGACACCGGTCTCCTGGGTCATCGTCCAGTTCCACAAGGTGTACGGCGCCATCTTCGGCCCTGACACCGGCTGGGCCTGGGGCCTGTCGATCGTGTCCCTGGTGATCCTGATCCGTATCTGCCTGATCCCGCTCTTCGTGAAGCAGATCAAGTCGACTCGGGCCATGCAGACGCTGCAGCCCGAGATGAAGAAGATCCAGGAGCGCTACAAGAACGACAAGCAGCGCCAGTCCGAAGAGATGATGAAGCTGTACAAGGAGACGGGTACCAACCCGCTCTCCTCGTGCCTTCCCATCCTGGCGCAGTCGCCGTTCTTCTTCGCCCTGTACCACGTGCTCAACGGGATCGCGAACAACGACACCATCGGTGTCATCAACGAGAGCCTGCTGGCGAGCGCCCAGAAGGCGCACATCTTCGGTGCCCCGCTTGCGGCGAAGTTCACCGACAGCGCCGCCGACGTCTCGGCCCTCGACGCCTCGCTGACCACGGTCCGCATCGTCACCGCGGTCATGATCGTCATGATGTCGGCCTCGCAGTTCTTCACGCAGCGCCAGCTGATGACGAAGAACGTCGACACCACGGTGAAGACGCCGTTCATGCAGCAGCAGAAGATGCTGATGTACGTCTTCCCGGTCATGTTCGCCGTCTTCGGCATCAACTTCCCGGTCGGTGTCCTCGTCTACTGGCTGACCACCAACGTGTGGACCATGGGCCAGCAGATGTACGTCATCCACAACAACCCGACCCCGGGTTCCAAGGCTCAGGCCGCCTACCTGGAGCGTCTGACCAAGCACGTCACGCACCACGGCAAGATCCGCCGCCGCAGTGAGAAGACCATCGTCAAGGCGATCGTCGCCAAGGGCCGTGACCGCAACGAGTTCGAGCGCAAGTTCATCAACGCCCTGAGCAAGGCGGGTCTCGCCGCCCAGGCCGACGGCGCCGTGATCAAGAGCGAGAGCCAGGCCGCCGCCCAGGCCGAGGACGGTACGCCGACCACCGGCGGCACCGGCACTCCGAAGCGCCAGCAGCCCAAGCGGCAGAGCAAGTCGCAGCGGCAGTCGGGTGGCGCCGTCGGCGCCGGTGCGGCGAAGCCTGCCGGTGAGCCCACCTCGCTGAGCAAGTCGGACGACGAGCCCGAAGACGCCCAGCCCGCACCCGCCAAGAAGGCCGCTCAGAAGCAGCAGCCCGGCGCCGGTACCCGCAGCAAGGCCCAGTCCGGACAGCGCAAGGGTCCGCAGCGGCCCAAGTCCCCGTCCAAGAAGTAAGAAGGAGTCCAACCCGTGACGGAAGGCACCACCTCCGCCGCTGCCGAGGGTGCAGACACCCTGACCCGCCTGGAGCAGGAGGGCGAGATCGCGGCGGACTACCTCGAGGGTCTGCTGGACATCGCCGACCTCGACGGCGACATCGACATGGACGTCGAGGCCGACCGCGCCGCTGTCTCGATCATCAGCGACGCCGGCGGCCGCGACCTGCAGAAGCTGGTCGGCCGGGACGGCGAGGTGCTCGAGGCCCTCCAGGAGCTCACGCGCCTGGCCGTGCACCGGGAGACCGGCGACCGCAGCCGCCTCATGCTGGACATCGCGGGCTACCGGGCCAAGAAGCGTGCCGAGCTCTCCGAGCTGGGCGCCAAGGCCGCCGCCGAGGTCAAGAGCAGCGGCGAGCCCGTGAAGCTCAAGCCGATGACGCCGTTCGAGCGCAAGGTCGTCCACGACGCCGTCAAGGCCGCCGGTCTGCGCAGCGAGTCCGAGGGCGAGGAGCCGCAGCGCTTCGTCGTCGTCCTGCCTGCCTGATCGGACCGTAGGTTCCTCCGGCCCCGTCTGCCCGGCAGACGGGGCCGAACTTTGTCAGCCTGATAGTTCTGGTGGTTGTGGTGATCGGCGCCGTGAGCGCCCATCGTGGTACGGAAGGACGGTCCCCGTGACGGAGGCAGCGGAGCTTCCCCCTGCGCCCGAGCAGGCGCGCACGGTGTTTGGTGATCGCTACGCGGACGCGGTCCGGTACGCGGAGCTGCTCGCTGAGGCGGGCGTGCAGCGCGGTCTGATCGGCCCGCGTGAGGTGCCCCGACTGTGGGAGCGGCACCTGTTGAACTGCGCGGTGCTCTCCGAGGTCGTTCCCGAGGGCGTGACCGTCTGCGACGTCGGCTCTGGCGCCGGCCTCCCGGGCATTCCCCTGGCGCTGGTCCGGCCCGACCTGAAGATCACGCTCCTGGAGCCCCTGCTGCGGCGGACGACTTTCCTGACCGAGGTCGTGGAACTGCTGGGCCTGGACCATGTGACCGTCATGCGGGGTCGTGCCGAGGAGGTCATGGGCAAGCTGCCGCCGGTGCATGTGGTGACGGCACGGGCCGTGGCCCCGCTCGATCGCCTGGCCGCCTGGGGGATTCCGCTGCTGCGCCCGTACGGCGAGATGCTCGCCCTCAAGGGCGACACCGCCGAGGAGGAGCTCAAGGCGGCGTCCACGGCTCTGAGCAAGCTCGGTGCCGCGGAGACATCTGTCCTCCAGGTGGGTGAAGGTGTCGTGGATCCCCTGTCCACGGTCGTCCGGGTCGAGGTCGGGGAGAGTCCTGGCGGGGTCCGCTTCGCGGCCAAGCGGGCGAAGGCGGCCCGTACGGGGCGTGCGCGTCGGCGTCGCGGATAGGCAGGCGGGGCGCCATTGTGAGGTAGCGGGGCGCCGTCGTGAGGTGGCGGGGCTTCGCCGTCGCTGATCCGTCCTGACGACGAGACGTACTCCACACAAGCTGCCAAACCTACGCATGCCGGAGTGTCGCGACAGTTCGGGTCCGGTTGCTGTGCATCGTGTTTCACGTGAAACGTCGCTCACTGCTGCACGGCATCATCAGCCGTGGTCGCGCCGCGGCCGAACCTCGCGAACGCAAGCCCCTAGGTTCTCTTGGAGAAGGCCGCCCGGATGACACTCCGTCCCCCTCGGGGGGCACGGAGTTGTCCACAGAGGTGGATTTCTCCACAGAACACCAGGCCTCACTGGTTCACGACCCCGAAGACATGGGAGGCTCTGTTCATTGCGAGCCTGAAGTCGAGGAGAGTGAATCCTTGCGGTCCGACGCCAACATCGCGGGACCGATGACCGATCCGGTCCCCGGTCCCCGTACCGAGTCGATCGGGGACGATGTTTCACGTGAAACACCGCCCCCGATGGACGACACTCCCATCGGTCGTGCTGCCCAGCTGGCGGTAGAAGCTCTAGGCCGCGCCGGCGAGGGCCTGCCGCGGCCTGAGCAGACGCGTGTCATCGTGGTCGCCAACCAGAAGGGCGGCGTGGGCAAGACGACGACAACCGTCAACCTCGCTGCTTCGCTGGCTGTGCACGGTGGCCGGGTCCTTGTGATCGATCTGGATCCGCAGGGCAATGCGTCCACGGCCCTGGGGATCGACCATCACGCCGAAGTGCCGTCCATCTATGACGTGTTGATCGACAGCAAGCCGCTGGCCGAGGTCGTTCAGCCGGTTCCGGATGTGGAGGGGCTCTTCTGTGCGCCCGCCACCATCGATCTCGCCGGTGCGGAGATCGAGTTGGTGTCGCTGGTGGCGCGTGAAAGTCGTCTCCAACGCGCGATCCAGGCCTACGAGCACCCCCTGGACTACATCCTCATCGACTGCCCGCCTTCGCTCGGCCTGCTGACGGTCAACGCTCTGGTCGCCGGAGCCGAGGTCCTCATCCCCATCCAGTGCGAGTACTACGCGCTGGAGGGGCTGGGTCAGCTGCTGCGCAACGTCGACCTGGTGCGGGGGCACCTCAACCCCGCCCTGCATGTCTCGACGATCCTGCTCACCATGTACGACGGCCGGACGCGGCTCGCGTCCCAGGTCGCGGAAGAGGTGCGCACCCACTTCGGTGACGAGGTACTGCGGACGAGCATTCCCCGCTCGGTCCGTATTTCGGAGGCACCGAGCTATGGGCAGACGGTGCTGACTTACGATCCAGGATCGAGCGGTGCCCTCTCCTATCTTGAGGCGGCACGTGAAATCGCGCTGAAGGGCGTGGGCGTCAGCTATGACCCGACGCAGGCCCACATCGGCGCACAGAGCAACCCGAGCATGGTGGAGGGCATTCAGTGAGCGAGCGACGGAGGGGTTTGGGCCGTGGTCTCGGCGCACTGATCCCCGCTGCCCCGACGGAGAAGACGCCGACTCCGGCGGCGATGGGTGGCGCGGGTTCCGCGTCCCCGGCAGCTGTCCCGGTGCTGACGACCGACCGTGGGGTGGCCGCGGCGAAGGTGGCCACGCTGCCGCCTGTTTCACATGAAACGGAGGAGCCGTCGCTGAACGGTGCCGTGGAGACCTTCGCGTCTCCGGTCGGTGCCCACTTCGCCGAGCTTCCCCTCGACTCCATCACGCCGAACCCGCGCCAGCCGCGTGAGGTCTTCGACGAGGACGCCCTGCAGGAACTGGTCACCTCCATCAGGGAAGTCGGTCTCCTCCAGCCGGTCGTCGTGCGCCAGGTGGGCCCCGCCCGCTACGAGCTCATCATGGGCGAGCGGCGCTGGCGGGCCAGCCGTGAGGCGGGCCTGGAGGCGATCCCCGCGATCGTCCGGGCAACGGAGGACGACAAGCTTCTCCTGGACGCCCTTCTGGAGAACCTGCACCGGGCGCAGCTGAACCCGCTGGAAGAGGCCGCCGCCTACGACCAGCTCCTGAAGGACTTCAACTGCACTCACGACCAGCTCGCGGACCGCATCGGCCGGTCCCGCCCGCAGGTCTCCAACACCCTGCGTCTGCTGAAGCTCTCCCCGGCCGTCCAGCGCCGGGTGGCCGCCGGGGTTCTCTCTGCCGGACACGCACGGGCACTGCTCTCCGTCGAGGACTCGGAGGAGCAGGACCGCCTCGCCCACCGGATCGTGGCCGAGGGGCTCTCGGTGCGTGCCGTCGAGGAGATCGTGACCCTCATGGGATCGCGTCCGCAGACGGCTCAGCGCGCCAAGGGGCCGCGGGCCGGCACGCGGGTCTCCCCGGCACTGAGCGACCTGGCGGGTCGGCTCTCGGACCGTTTCGAGACGCGGGTGAAGGTCGACCTGGGGCAGAAGAAGGGCAAGATCACGGTCGAGTTCGCCTCCATGGAGGACCTTGAGCGGATCCTCGGCACGCTCGCTCCGGGCGAGGGACCGGTCCTTCAGAAGAGCCTTCTGGACGGTGACTCCGAGGACACGGAGGACTGACCCTCCGGCCGGTGGCGCGACAGCGTCCGTCGGCCAGGAGAGCGGGCCGTGTGCAACGGCGGAGCGGGCTGAGTTCGGCAAGGACCGGACACAGCCCGCTCTTTGCTTTCAGGCGGTGTCGATGCCATCGCATCGTGGATACGATGCGATCGGGTACGGCGCATCCACCCGGCAGCACCTCTCAGGGGAGGCAGGTGTCATGCGAACGGTGAGCCGCAGCGGACTGGTGAGCGCGGGTCTGGGACTGGGCGCGGTCGGCGGCTTCGTCGGCAGCCTGCTCCGGGAACGGAGCGCTCTGACAGCCGCCCGCGATGCCGCGGGCGAGGGAAGCGAGGAACAGCCTTCATGGGGCGTCGGCTCGTACCGCTCACGCTGGACAACCTTCAGGACATTCCCCAGCGCTGTCGCTCGTGCGTCTTCTGGGAGCTGGACCCAGTCAGCGGTGAAGCCGCGGTAAGAGGGGGCACAGCCGCCCTGGAGAAGGAAGCCTGGATCTCCGCCGTCCTGTTGGACTGGGGATCGTGCGGCCGGGTCGTCTACGTCGACGACGTGCCGGTGGGCTTCGTGCTGTACGCGCCTCCGGCCTACGTCCCGCGTTCGACGGCGTTCCCCACGAGCCCCGTCTCACCCGACGCGGTGCAGTTGATGACGGCGTTCATCATGCCGGGCTACCAGGGGCAGGGGCTGGGCCGGGTGATGGTCCAGACGGTGGCCAAGGATCTGCTGCGACGCGGCTTCAAGGCCATCGAGGCGTTCGGGGACGCCCGTTGGAAGGAACCGGCCTGTGTGCTGCCCGCTGACCATCTGCTGGCGGTGGGCTTCAAGACGGTGCGTCCGCACCCCGTGCACCCGCGACTGAGGCTGGAGCTGCGTACGACGCTCTCCTGGAAGGAAGACGTGGAGATGGCACTGGACCGGCTTCTGGGCGCGGTGCAGAAGGAACCCGCTCTGCGTCCCCTCTGACGACAAAGGGCCGGCCCTTCGGGCCGGCCCTTGCGTGTTTCACGTGAAACATCACTCAGCGATGAAGTCCTCGAGGTCGCGCACGATGGCGGCCTTCGGCTTCGCACCCACGATGGTCTTGGCGACCTCGCCACCCTGGTAGACGTTCAGGGTCGGGATGGACATGACGCCGTACTTGGCGGCCGTACCCGGGTTCTCGTCGATGTTGAGCTTGACGATCTCGATCTTGTCGCCGTACTCGGCGGCGATCGCCTCGAGGGACGGAGCGATCTGGCGGCACGGACCGCACCAGGCAGCCCAGAAGTCCACCAGGACGGGCTTGTCGCTCTTGAGGACGTCCTGCTCGAAGGAGTCGTCGGTCACGTTCTTCAGGGTGCCGGCCACGGCGGGCTCCTTAATTCTTGTGCGTGGGGTGGTGGGTGGGAGGGGATCAGACAGAGGTCTTCTCGGGCTCGGCCTGCTCCTCGTCCGCCAGGGCGGCGAGGTAGCGCTCTGCGTCGAGAGCGGAGGAGCAGCCGGTGCCGGCCGCGGTGATCGCCTGGCGGTAGGTGTGGTCGACCACGTCGCCGGCGGCGAAGACACCGGTGACGTTCGTCCGCGTGGAGGGCGCGGCGACCTTCAGATAGCCCTCCTCGTCGAGGTCGAGCTGGCCCTTGAAGAGCTCGGTCCGCGGGTCGTGGCCGATCGCGATGAACAGGCCGGTCACCGCCAGGTCCGACAGCTCGCCGGTCTTGAGGTTGCGCAGCTTCAGACCGGCCAGCTTCGGGTCACCCTGGATCTCGGCGACCTCGCTGTCCCACACGAACTTGATCTTCGGGTCGGCGAAGGCACGCTCCTGCATGGCCTTGGAGGCACGCAGGGTGTCGCGCCGGTGGACGATCGTCACGGACTTGGCGAAGCGAGAGAGGAAAGTGGCTTCCTCCATCGCGGTGTCACCGCCACCGATCACGGCGATGTCCTGGTCCTTGAAGAAGAAGCCGTCACAGGTGGCACACCACGAGACACCGCGGCCGGAGAGCGCGTCCTCGTTCGGCAGGCCGAGCTTGCGGTGCTGCGAGCCGGTGGCGACGATGACGGCCTTCGCCTTGTGGACCGTGCCAGCGGTGTCGGTGACGGTCTTGATCTCACCCGTGAGGTCGACGCTGACGATGTCGTCCGGGACGAGCTCGGCGCCGAAGCGCTCCGCCTGGCCGCGCATGTTGTCCATGAGCTCGGGGCCCATGATGCCGTCCTGGAAGCCCGGGAAGTTCTCCACCTCGGTGGTGTTCATCAGCGCACCACCCGCGGTGACGGCGCCCTCGAACACCAGCGGCTTCAGCGACGCGCGCGCGGTGTAGAGCGCCGCCGTGTAGCCGGCGGGCCCGGAGCCGATGATGATCACGTTACGGACGTCGCTCACGGCTTGATTCCTCGTCTCTGGACTGCGTCAGTACGACCGGTGGGAGCCCCTTTCAGAACTCTCACCCCACCCAACGGATCCTACGGGGCGCGCATTCCCGGTGTGTCCGGGCACACGGAGAGGCGCCACCGTACGGAATACCACGGCAGCGAGAGACGAAGCGTCAGTGCGCGGGACGCGCGTAGGAGTGCGTCAGCAGAACCTTCGCGGAGGAGGACGGGTCCTTCTCACAGCCGGCGTCGACCACGTAGGCGTCGACACGGCTGTTGTCCTTCGTGTTGAGCATCAACACGAGGTAGGCCGGGTCGCCGTCGTAGGTGCCCTTCTTCGCGGCCAGAGCCGTTTCGTCGCGGCCGATGCCTTTCAGCACACAAGAAGGAACCTGTGGCACGGGCTGGTTCTTGACGTGGTTCTCGGGCACGTTGTTGGCCCCCATGCTACGAGGGGACCGGGAGCCCACGCTGGAGCCTTGTGTCAGAAGCTCAGAGACCTGGGTCTCGACCTTCTTGCCGGAGAAGGCGTCGGCCTGCGCGGCCGGGTCGGTCGGCTTGCCGTCGTTGAAGGACGACAGCAGCACAGAACCGAGTCCGAGGGCGGCGACCGTGAACACGGTGCCCAGCACGGCGATCCTGCGTCGCCCGCCACGGGCACGCCCCTTGCGGCCCGGGCCGGTGCGGGAGGCACGGGCGTGGCCGGTGGGACGGTCCGCCGACACCGACGTTTCACGTGAAACATGCGTACCGGCGAGGGCGAGGGACGCCACACGATCGGCGGTGTGATCGGAGCCGGGCGCATCGGCAGGCGCGGTCGCGCTGAGCAGAGCCTCGGCAGCGAGAGCGGCGTCGATACGGCCTGCGACATCGTCAGGCATGCGCGGCGGACCGGGTAGCGAGCCGAGCAGGCCCCGGATCTCCTCCAGCGAGGCGTGTACATCGGCGCAGAGCTCGCACTCGTCCAGATGCCGTCGTACGTCCGCGCTGCGGGTCGGCGTGAGCAGTCCCTCGGTGAGCTCGGAGAGCTCCGCGACGTCCGGGTGCCCGGTCGTGTCTGTCGTGGATGTCACGCTCGCCCACCTCCGCCCTTCACAGCAGCTGAATCGCCTGGACCTGTCTCATGGGGACCCGGGTCAGGGGATCCCGCTGCCGGTGGGACGGATGTCCCGTGCACCCGGTTCCGTCCCTCGCCCGGTTCTCTGCTGTCACCGGTGTTTTCCGGCCGCAGATGAGTGAGGAGGGGGAGGAGTCTGGCCCGGCCGCGGGCACAGCGGCTCTTCACCGTGCCGGTCGGCACGTCGAGCATGCGGGCGGCCTCGGCGACCGGGTAGCCCTGCATGTCCACCAGGACGAGAGCGGCCCGCTGGTCGTGCGGCAGCGTGCCGAGGGCCTCCAGCAGCTGGCGGTGCAGATCGTTGCGCTCCGCCGGCGCCGAGGCCGATTCGTGCGGCTCCAGGAGCTGCTCCAGGCGCTCGGTGTCGTCGACCGGTGAGGTCTTGCGGGAGGCGGCCTTGCGGGCGCGGTCGAGGCAGGCGTTCACCGTGATGCGGTGCAGCCACGTCGTGACGGCCGACTGGCCGCGGAAGGTGTGGGCGGCGCGGTAGGCGGAGACTAGGGCGTCCTGGACGGCGTCAGCGGCTTCCTCGCGGTCGCCGAGCGTGCGGAGGGCGACGGCCCAGAGCCGATCACGGTGACGTCTTACGAGCTCGCCGAACGCGTCGGGGTCGCCGTCCACGTGGGCGGCGAGGAGGTCCTGATCGCTTGCGTCGCCGTATGCAGTGCCATCTGCCATCGGACCCCCTCCCCTGGGATGCGGTGCGCTCAGCCCTTGAACGTCACGTCGGTGACCGCCTGCTTGTAGCCGGCGCCGCTGTAGCCGTCCGTCGGGCCGTACGGCACCGCCGTGATCCACAGCAGCACGTACCGCGTCTTGGCCGACTTCGACGCCTTAACCGTAAGAGACTTGCCACTCGTGGTGGCGGTTCCGATCTCCTTCATTCCGTCGATCCCCGTGGAGGGCGACAGGGAGTCGGTGGCGTAGAGCTTCACGGTCGTGTTGTTGCCGTCGTAGCGAAGCCCTATTGACGCGGTCGAGATCTGCTGCGCCGAGCCGAGGTCGTAGACGATGCCCACGCCGGGCTTGTACGGGGCGAGCGTCGGGCCCTCGTTGTAGCGCTTGGTACGCCAGTACGTGGAGCTGTCGCCGTCGTACGTCAGCTGCACGTCGTTCGGAGCCTGGGCGTCACCGCTGGCCACGTACTCCTTGGCACCGACGATGCTCAGCGGCTTGACCGGCTTGGTCTTGTCGCCGCTCTTGTCGTTGTCGTCCGTCGTCTGGGTCTGGTTGGTGTCGTCGGACTTGTTGTTCCGCTCCATCAGGGCGTCGGCGAGCTGCCAGCTGCCGAGACCCAGCGCGGCGATGAGCAGCGCCGACACGGCCCACTTGAGGGCCTTCCCGGTGCGGCTCTGGAGCGGCGGCGGAGGAGGCGGCAGCGGCTGGGTGACGCCGGGGTGCGGCGCCGGGCGGCCGTACGTGCCCTGCTGGTACGTGGTGCGCTGGTACTCCGGCGGCGCGGTGAACGCCGGCTCCGGCGGGCGGATGCGGGGCATCTCGCCGATCGCCTTCACCAGTTCCTCCGGCGTGGTGCACGCGGATTCGTGGCGTGAGGCGGTCGCACCGTCGTTGACGAGCGCGCGCATCGACAGCTCGGACAGGCCGCGGTGAACGCCCGCGCGTACCTGGTCGGGTGCGATGAGTCCGATGTCCTTGGGCAGCCCGGACAGACCGTAGGCGTCGTTCTCGTACGGCCAACGCTGGGTCAGGCCCGCGTACAGCAGGGCGCCGATGGCCTCGGTGTCCGTGCGCTGCGGAGTCTCGGACGTGATGCCGCGCAGTGCGGCGTTCACGGCGAGGCCGCGGATGCGCCACTGGCCGCTGGAGGTCCGCAGGACCGCGTTCGGGTTCAGGCGCAGATGCGCGAGCCCTTCGCGGTGGGCTGCGGCCATGGCGGAGGCGACCTGACTGACCATCTGGTAGGCGTCGTGCGGCTCCAGTGGGCCGGGAGCCAGGAGAGCGGTCAGCTCGGTGGCGTCGGGCAGCCACTCGTGGACGACGTAGACGAGGTCGTTCTCCTCGACGGCGTCCAGGACCTGGACGAAGCGCGGGTCGCCGAGCAGCGCTGACGACCGGGCCGCGGCCAGCACGGAGCGGGCGCGCGTGTGGTCCGCGGGCAGGATGTGCACACCGACGGCGCGACGGAGCTTCTCGTCGACCGCACGCCAGCTGCTGAACCCATCCAGCCGGGTGACGCACTCCTCGAGCCGATAGCGTCTGGCGAGCTTGTGGCCGCTGTGCAGCTCGGGCGGTGAGGCCTTCCCGGGACCCTCGGTCCCGCCACTCCCCTGTGCCTCGTCGATGTCCGTGTCCCGCTCCCGGTTAGTGGCCACCCCGTCGGCCGTGGCCTGGTCCGCCTCTGCGGTCAGCGGCTCGTCGCCGCTGTTGTCTGCCACGTCGACGGCAGCCGTGCTCCGTTCCGCCACCGTCGCTCCTGCCTCCCCATTCGTTGCGCGCCGACCGACATCCGTGCGCGCCGTCCGACGCCGAAACCAATTGTGCCCACAGTCCGCCGCTATGCACGACACACGGTGGCGGACGATGGTTGTGCGCGTACCCCCTTATCAGCGCCCCAGCCGTCCGCGCACCATGCCGACCAGGGAGTTCAGCTCCTCGATACGCATCTTCCGAGCGGCCACGAAGAAGATCCCGAGCAGGACCGCTCCGCCGACGATCAGGGCGGCGAAGGAGCCGATGACGCCCTGGCCGAGGACATGCGCGATGCCGTAGCAGGAAGCGCCGCTGAGGATCGCGGCCGGTACGGAGGCGATGCAGAGCCTGGCGTAGGTCCGCATCACCCGGGCGCCGTCCAGGTCGCCGCCCAGCTTCTTGCGCAGGCGGCTCCAGGCGACACCGACGCCAACGGCGTAGGCGAGGCCGTACGAGGCTGCCATGCCGACGACCGCCCAGCGCGCCGGGATGACGAAGTAGCAGACGGCCGAGGCGGCGGCGTTGACGGCCGCCACGATGACCGTGTTGTAGAACGGGGTCCTGGTGTCCTCGTAGGCGTAGAACGCGCGAAGGACGACGTACTGCACGGAGAACGGGATCAGGCCGAGGCCGAAGGCCATCAGCATGTAGCCCATGTTCGTGGCCTGGTCGGCGCCCGAGGAACCGAAGATCAGGGTGCACATCGGGATGCCCAGGGCGACGAACCCGAAGGCGATGGGAACGATCGCGACGGCCGTGGTGCGCAGGCCTTGTGAGATGTCGTCGCGGACGGCTCCGCTGTCGTCCTCCGCGGCTGAGCGGGAGATGCGCGGCAGCAGGGCTGCCATCAGGGAGACCGTGATGATGGCCTGCGGCAGGCCCCAGATCAGCTGGGCGTTCGCGTAGGCGGCGAAACCGGTGCCCTTGACTCCGGAGTCGAAGCCGGCGGCGGTGGACAGCTGGGTGACCACGAGTGCGCCCGCCTGGTTGGCGAGGACGAACAGGATCGTCCACTTGGCGAGCATCGCGGCCTTGCCGAGGCCGTGGCCCTTCCAGTCGAAGCGGAGTCGCAGGCGGAAGCCCGTCTCGCGCAGGTAGGGGATCATCGCCAGGGACTGGACGACCAGGCCGAGCAGAACACCGACGCCGAGGAGCCGCTGGCCCTCCGGCGGGATGCTCGTGACCTCCATCCCGGAGTGCTCCGAGGTGCCGTAGACCCACAGGAACATGCCGAGCGTCACGATGATGACGATGTTGTTCAGGACCGGGGTCCACATCATCGCGCCGAAGCGGCCGCGGGCGTTGAGGATCTGGCCCATCACCACGTGGACGCCCATGAAGAAGATCGAGGGCAGGAAGTAACGGGTGAAGGTGACGGCCACCTCGTTGGCGGCCGGGTCATTGGCCACCTTCGCGGACAGCGCGCGGACCAGGAGCGGTGCCGCGAACATCGCGAGGGCCGTGAGCGCGGCCAGCGCGACCATCACCAGGGTCAGCAGCCGGTTCGCGTATGCCTCGCCGCCGTCCTCGTCGTCCTTCATGGCCCGCACGAGTTGCGGCACGAAAACGGAGTTGAGACCGCCACCGACGGTCAGGATGTAGATCATCGTCGGCAGCTGGTAGGCGACCTGGAAGGAGTCACCGAGGAGGCCGAGACCCAGCGCGGAGACGATCATGGCGGAGCGCACGAACCCGGTGAGCCGCGACACCAGCGTGCCCGCCGCCATCACCGCACTGGACTTCAGCAGCCCCCCGGCCTTCCCGCCCTTCTTCGCGGCGGCCGGAGCCGGCGAGGCCGGCGGGGGTACGGGGGCGGTGCCCAGGTTCATGGTCCGGTCCGCTGACGGCGGCATCGGGGGCTCGGCACCCGGCACAGGGCCTGGCGCCGGAGAAGGAGCCGGCACCGACGGGGGCTGGTACGGCTGCTGGCCGCCGCCCTGCTGCTGGTCCCGGAAGAGGTGGGCGAACGCGTCCGGCTCGTGGCGCTCCTCGGCGGAGTGCGTGACGAGGTCGTCGACGCCGACGTACTGCGTGGTGCGCGGGTCGTCGCCGTACGGCAGGTACTGGGTCGCGCCGTCCGGCTCGGGCGCCGGGGTCTGGGCCCACACCTGCGGGTCGGGGGCGTACGGGGACTGCGGGGGCTGGGCGTACAGCGGCTGCTGCGGCTGGTACGTGCCCGGAGGCGGCGGGGGGTGCGCGGCACGGTCGTAGAGAGCCTCGGCGACCGGGTCCTGCGCGGAGATGTCCTGGGCCCGGTAGGGGTCCTGGGCGTAGGCGTCCTGGAGGTACATGTCCGCGGGTGGCTGCGGCGGTACCTGGCCGTGCTCGGGCGGCGGGCCCTCGGGGTGACCCGAGCTGCCCGCGGCCTGGCCGCGGTCACCGTCGTACGGCGCGTTCATGGTTACCCCACCTCATCGTCCCGGGCCCACCGGCCACGACATCCTCAACGGTCCACTCTCTCACCCGTGCCGGAAGGGTCGGTGCTTTCCGCTGCGGTGTCAGGTGTCAGGTCACTCGGCTGCTGCGGGTCGTCTGCCCCGGGCCGGGTGCCGGACTCCTCCGTGAGACGGTCTTCGGGCCCCTCGGGGTTCTCCGGGCCGTCCGCCGACTCCCCGGCGTCCTCAGGGCCGTCGGGTTCGCCTTCCGCCGCCTCGCGCTCGGCGGCGTGCTTGCGCCGCTTGTACATGCGGAAACCGGCGAGGACGAGAAGGAGGAAACCGCCGCCGATGACCAGCATCACGGTGGCCGTCAACTCGGTGACCTTCACGTCGAACCGGACGGGATCGCCGTACGCCTGGCCGTCCTCGGTGAAGAGCTGAGCTACCACCGTCGCCTGGCCGTTGGCCTGGGCCGAGGTGGTGAACTTCACGGTCTGGCTGTGGCCCCCGTTGACCGTGACCTGCTGCTCCTCGTAGTCGCCGTCGTCGATCTTCAGACGGGTCGGGTTCGTGGAGGTGAGGCGCAGGACGAGGTGGTCGACGCCCTGCACCAGGTTGTTCTGCACGGTCACGGGGATCGTGGCGCTGCGCCCGGAGAGCTTGGTCTCGGACTTGTCGATCAGCTTGACCTGGCTGGTCAGGATGTCGAGGTAGTTCCGCACACCGTCCCGGTAGCTCTGCGCCTCGGCGGGGCGGCCGCGCCACGACGTCGACATCTCCCGGTTCATGGCCCGCCCGAAGGGGGTCACCACGCGGGACTGCTTGGTGAGGATCACCTTGAACTTGTCGAGCTTGTCCTGCACGCCCGCGATCTGCTCGAAGGCCGGCCTCGACAGCTCCTGCTTGCGCAGCTTGGCGGGGTAGGCGGAGCCCGACGGGACCTTGGTGGTGGCGCTCGCGTCCGGCTTGGCGGCGGCTGCGGACGCCAGGGTCTGGGTCTGCGTCCAGTCCGCGCCCTGGAGGGCGGCCACTGCCGCGGCCATCGCCTGCGCCTGGCTCGCCGTCGGGGTTCGCTGCGGGGCGATGACGATGCTGCGCTGCTTGTCCACCTGCTGGTTCAGCGCCAGGCTCGACGCGAGGAACTTCTGCACGGCGAGGGTGGACGCGGAGGCCGAGGTCAGGTCGCCCTCGAACGCCCTGGACAGCCGCGCGTCCGCGACCACCGCGGTGATGCCGCCGCCGATGGGGCGGGCGGCGGAGGGCGTGTACGGCAGCCCGGCGGTCTCTTGGAGGCTGTCGCTGCGCGCGATCACCTTGTCGGCGCCGGCGGAAGTGGCGACCTTGACGATCGACGGGTCGACGGCGCCGTTCACGGGCCAGGCGAAGTCGGTGTCGGGCGTCACATGGAGCACCGTCTGCACCGTGGTGGCCGCGACGTCGGTGGCTTCCTTGAGGTGACTCAGGGAGCCGGTGACAGTCGTGCCGTTGTGGGCGAGGGAGGCGAGGTCCGGGTCGGCGAACGGAAGGGCGACGACGTCCTTGTCGGTGACCGCGTCCTGAAGATCGGCCAGCCACTGCTTGGCGACCGCCTGGTGCGTTCCCGCCACCGTGCCGGTGCCCGACTCGATGCGATAGGCGCCTGCCATCGCGTCGACGGAGGCGAGCAGATCCGGGTCGATCACCCAGGTGACGTCCAGAGTCTTGCCCAGGGACAGCATCTGCTCCAGCCGGCCGCCCGGCGCGATCTCCTTGGCCAGGTCGTCGTTGAGGAAGACCGGCGTCTGCTCCGCGTTCGACCCTGTCTCGGCCGTCATGTGGGCGGTCGAGATCAGCGGCCACAGGACCGTCGTCTTCGTCTTGGTGTCGGCGCCTTCGGGCTGCCAGGGGAGATACGTCCGCTGGATGCCGAGGACCTGCTGCCACTGCTGCGCGGAGGTCTGGCCGGTCAGGGAGACACCGAGCTGGTAGACGCCGTCCGAGCCGAGGTCCAGCTCGTCGACCGGGACGGCGATGGTGAAGCTCTGGGCGACGCCGGGCGCCAGCTTGGCGAACTTCTTGACGTACTTGCCGCCGACGATCGTCCCGTCGAGACCCGGCTGGAAATCGGACCGCTGCGCGACGCTGTCGACGTCCGAGCGGGTGCTGAGCTCGGGGCCGACACGCAGATCCACCTGGGCGTCCGTGACCGTCTGCTTGCTGTCGTTGGTCACGGTGCCGGACACGGTCACCGTGTCGCCGTCCGTGGGGACGCTGGGCGTGAGCGTGTTGATGTCCACGGACACGGTGCTGGAGCCGGACGCGGCGCTCGCGGGCGCGGCGGCAGGCAGCTGGAGCAGTCCGGCCAGCAGAGGCGCGCCGGCGAGCAGTGCTCCCGTGCGCCGGAGCCACCGGCGGGCAGGTGAGGGACTCATCCCCTGGAAGTCTGCCGCCTCGGCCACGCGCTCGCCCGTCCCTCGTCGTCAGTGGTCGTCAGTGGTCGTCGCAATGTGCGTCCACGCATGGTAACGATGCGCGCTGAGGGGAAGTGCCGCGGTCTGCTCCACAAGATCGGGAAACAGGGCCGGACCGTCCTGTATGTGTGCGTATAAAGGGGAGCGAATCCGTACGTCCTACAGGCGGTCCTTGCCTGCAGCCCGGCGCACGGGTCTGTGCAGATTTAATGGAGGCGCTCTCGGTCGCCGGGGCCACGTACCCTTTTCTGTTGTGCCGAACGCCAACGAAGACAAGCCCAGCGCCCTGAGTCAGGTGCAGCACCGCGCGGTCAGTGAACTGCTGCGGGTCGCCCCTGTCGCCGACGACCTTGCCCGCCGTTTCCAGGAGGCCGGGTTCTCTCTCGCCCTGGTCGGCGGCTCGGTCCGGGACGCGCTGCTCGGCCGGCTCGGCAACGACCTGGACTTCACGACCGACGCGCGTCCTCAGGACGTGCTGAAGATCGTGCGCCCGTGGGCGGACGCCGTGTGGGAGGTCGGGATCGCCTTCGGCACGGTGGGTGCGCAGAAGGATGGCTACCAGATCGAGGTCACGACCTACCGGTCGGAGGCGTACGACCGGACCTCGCGCAAGCCCGAGGTGTCGTACGGCGACTCGATCGAGGAGGACCTCCTCCGCCGTGACTTCACGGTGAACGCGATGGCGGTGGCGCTGCCGGAGAAGGAGTTCATCGACCCGCACGGCGGGCTGGAGGACCTGGCGGCCCGGGTGCTGCGTACGCCGGGCACGCCTGAGGCGTCCTTCTCGGACGACCCGCTGCGGATGATGCGCGCGGCCCGCTTCGCCGCGCAGCTCGACTTCGAGGTGGCCCCCGAGGTGGTGGCGGCCATGAAGGAGATGTCCGGGCGCATCGACATCGTCTCGGCCGAGCGGGTCCGGGACGAGCTGAACAAGCTGATCCTGTCCGCGCAGCCGCGCAAGGGCCTGACCCTGCTGGTCGACACGGGCCTCGCGGACCACGTGCTGCCCGAGCTGCCGGCCTTGCGCCTGGAGCGCGATGAGCACCACCGCCACAAGGACGTCTACGACCACACGCTGATCGTCCTGGAGCAGGCGATGGCACTGGAGGAGGACGGCCCCGACCTGGTCCTGCGCCTCGCCGCCCTCCTCCACGACATCGGCAAGCCGCGCACCCGGCGCTTCGAGAAGGACGGCCGGGTCTCGTTCCACCACCACGAGGTGGTCGGCGCGAAGATGACCAAGAAGCGCATGACGGCGTTGAAGTACTCCAACGACCTGGTGAAGGACGTCTCGCGCCTGGTCGAACTCCACCTGCGCTTCCACGGCTACGGCACGGGCGAGTGGACGGACTCCGCGGTCCGCCGCTACGTCCGTGACGCCGGCCCGCTCCTCGACCGCCTCCACAAGCTGACCCGCTCGGACTGCACAACCCGCAACAAGCGCAAGGCGACGGCGCTCTCCCGTGCCTACGACGGCCTGGAGGAGCGCATCGCCCAACTCCAGGAGCAGGAAGAACTGGACGCCATCCGCCCGGACCTGGACGGCAACCAGATCATGAACATCCTCGGCGTCGGCCCGGGCCCGGCTGTGGGGCAGGCGTACAAGCACCTTCTGGAGCTGCGCCTGGAGAACGGGCCTATGGGCGAGGAGGCTGCGGCTGCGGCGCTCAAGGAGTGGTGGGCCGAGCAGAGCTGAGGCTGTGAAACGGGGTCATGTTTCACGTGAAACATGACCCCGTTCCGTGCTCGAACGGTGCTGTCGCGTACGGGGAGCACCTGTAAGCGCTTCTTCTCGATATGTCGCGCCTGTCACATTCGCACGTGTGATCCATGCCCCATCTGTTCCCCTTCTCGTGTGACTGCGGTTCTAGTCGGAGAGTGTGATTGGCGACCGCATCACCGATCATCGAGGGGGAGTAATGAAGCGACTGGTGGCAACTAGCCTGGCAACAGTCGGCATTGTGGGCGGCATGATCGCCTTCCCGTCCCTGGCGCAGGCGCAGCCGAGTAATTGCCTGAAGCAATATCACCGCGATGACTACCCCATGCACATGAGCGTGGGATGCGGTGCTGGAACTGGGCAGTTCCGAGGTGTGATTACTTGTCAATCCCAGACGAGTGCCTACACCGTGTATGGAAACTGGGGCACGCCCAAGACGACCGCGTCGTACGCCGACTGCAATGGACGGGATTATCTGCAGTCTGGGTACATTCAGTACCGATAGGATAATTTGGCGTGTTGGCTTAGGCGTGTGGCGCTATCCAGGTGCATCGAGGGGCGACGTTTCACGTGAAACGTCGCCCCTCGTGATGTCTGCGGTTCCGCAGGACCTACTACTTGTCCTTCAGGCAGAGCAGGAAGTCCTTGCCGTCACCGGACTCGGTGTAGACGTACTGGAAGTCCTTGGCCTCGGCCGCGCACTTGGTCTGAGCGAGACTGTCGCCGAATGAGCCCTCGATCTTCGCCAGCACCGTGTACTGAGCCTTCGAGGAGCTGCAGTCGACGACCTCAAGGTCCGGGTCGTTGTCGTCGGTGCTGCCGCGGTGCATGCAGTCGCCCACGGCCGCGGTGTTGGCGTCGTCGCGGCTGGAGTACCAGCTGCCGATGGCGATGCCGATGGCGGCCAAGACGATGACTATGTTCTTGATCACCTTGAAGCTCAGCTTGCGCTTCGGCTGCGCCGGCGGGACCGGGGCGTAGGGGACGCCGCCCTGCTGCTGCGGGAAGCCTGGCTGCTGGCCCTGGGCGTAGGGGTTGCCGTCCTGGGGCGGGTACGGGGCCTGGGCCTGCGGCTGGCCGTAGGGCTGCTGGCCCTGGGCGAACGGGTTCTGGCCCTGGGGCGGCGGAGTAGACACTTGGGGGTCCCCCTAGAACATGGATGAGTGATGCGCAATGAGGCGCAAGTAAGACGCACGTAAGTTACCGGGCCCCACTGACACCCCTGTACTCCAGGGGGACTCTGTGTCATTGATGTGACACTTACTGGCGTTCAAAGCGGGCCATAGCCACAGCAACTGCCCCGTAGATAACGGCCACTGTGACCACCAACACCACAGAGCGCCCGTCCGGCGGCAGCATCAAGGCGGCGACGGCAGCCGCGCCGACGAAGGCGATGTTGAACAGGACGTCGTAGACGGAGAAGATCCGGCCCCGGAAGGCGTCGTCGACCGAGGACTGCACGAGCGTGTCCGTCGCGATCTTCGCGCCCTGGGTGATGAGTCCCAGGACGAACGACGCCACGAGCATCGGCGTGACGGCGAAGGGGAGGCCCAGGGCGGGTTCCAGGACTGCGGCGGCTGCTGCGCATACGACGATCCAGCGGCCGGGGCCCAGACGTCCCGCTGCCCATGGTGTCACCACGGCGGCCACGAAGAAGCCCGCGCCCGAGATGCCCAACGCCAGCCCCAGCAGGGCGAGTCCGTCGTCGGTCGTCGAGGAGAACTCGTAGCGGCACAGCATCAGCAGCATGACCAGCAGGGCGCCGTAGCAGAAGCGCATCACCGTCATCGCGGCGAGTGCCCAGGCGGCATCCCGGCGTGGCTTCCCGGCGAGGTGGCGGATACCCGCGGTCAGGTCGCGGGCGGTGCCGGCGAGGGCCGCTGTGAGGCCGGGGTGTGCCAACGCGCGGTCAGGGCCCAGCAGTTCCTTAGAGATGCGCAGTGCTGCCAGTGCCGCGCAGAGGTACAGGGCCGCCCCCAGGAGTACGACGGCCGCGTCGGAGTCGGCCACGACCAGGCGTACGACGAAGGCGAGACCGCCGCCCGCGGTCGCCGCGAGCGTGCCGGCGGTCGGGGAGAGGGAGTTGGCGATGACGAGTCGTTCCGCGTCGACCACGCGGGGCAGTGCGGCGGACAGGCCCGACAGGACGAAGCGGTTGACGGCGGTGACGCACAGGGCGGAGACGTAGAAGAGCCAGTCCGGGGCCTGGCTGACCATCAGGACGGCGGTGGCCGACGCCATCGCCGCGCGCACCAGGTTGCCGTAGAGGAAGACCTGGCGGCGGCGCCAGCGGTCCAGCAGGACGCCGGCGAAGGGGCCCACCAGGGAGTAGGGGAGCAGCAGGACGGCCATGGCGGAGGCGATGGCGGCGGCCGAGGTCTGTTTCTCCGGGGAGAAGACGACGTACGCGGCGAGCGCGACCTGGAAGACGCCGTCGGCGCCCTGGGAGAGCAGGCGTACGGCGAGAAGGCGTCTGAAGCCCTGGAAGCGGAGCAGGACGCGCAGGTCACGTACGACGGCCATGGGGCCCAGCCTCACACAAGGGAAGGGTCCCCGGGCGGTACAACCCGGGGACCCTCGACACAGCCCTGGCAGGAGCGTTTTTGAGCGGTGGTGAGCTTTAGCGCTCGACCTCGCCCTTGATGAACTTCTCGACGTTCGCGAAGGCCTCGTCGTCGAAGTACTGGACCGGCGGGGACTTCATGAAGTACGAAGACGCCGACAGGATCGGGCCGCCGATGCCGCGGTCCTTGGCGATCTTCGCAGCGCGCAGGGCGTCGATGATGACACCCGCGGAGTTCGGGGAGTCCCAGACCTCGAGCTTGTACTCCAGGTTCAGCGGAACGTCGCCGAAGGCACGGCCCTCGAGGCGGACGTAGGCCCACTTGCGGTCGTCGAGCCACGCCACGTAGTCCGAGGGACCGATGTGGACGTTCTTCTCGCCCAGGTCGCGGTCGGGGATCTGCGAGGTGACGGCCTGCGTCTTCGAGATCTTCTTGGACTCGAGGCGGTCGCGCTCCAGCATGTTCTTGAAGTCCATGTTGCCGCCGACGTTGAGCTGCATCGTGCGCTCAAGGCGGACACCGCGGTCCTCGAACAGCTTCGCCATCACACGGTGCGTGATGGTGGCGCCGACCTGCGACTTGATGTCGTCACCGACGATCGGGACACCGGCCTCGGTGAACTTGTCGGCCCACTCCTTGGTGCCGGCGATGAAGACCGGGAGGGCGTTGACGAAGGCGACCTTGGCGTCGATGGCGCACTGGGCGTAGAACTTCGCCGCGTCCTCGGAGCCGACGGGCAGGTAGCAGACGAGAACGTCGACCTGCTTGTCCTTGAGGACCTGGACGACGTCGACCGGCTCCTCGGCGGACTCCTCGATGGTCAGGCGGTAGTACTTGCCGAGACCGTCGAGGGTGTGACCGCGCTGGACCGTGACGCCCTTGTTCGGGACGTCGCAGATCTTGATGGTGTTGTTCTCGCTGGCACCGATGGCGTCCGAGAGGTCGAGGCCGACCTTCTTCGCGTCGACGTCGAAGGCGGCGACGAACTCGACGTCACCGACGTGGTAGTCGCCGAACTGGACGTGCATGAGTCCAGGCACCTTGGACGCCGGGTCGGCGTCCTTGTAGTACTCGACTCCCTGAACCAGCGACGCGGCGCAGTTGCCCACACCGACGATGGCTACGCGAACCGAACCCATTCCGGTTGCTCCCTGTGTGTACGAGTGAGGCCCTGACTGGGCGCTCACGTGGCGGTGTCGTCGGGCAGATCGGTCCGGGGGGTGTCCCCGGGCCGTGGCAGGTTGCCCGTCGCTCCAGTGGTGTTGTTCTGCTGAGAGGACTGAGCGGGCCCCCCGGTGGAACCACGAAGGTCCCGTCCGGCCCGCTCGCTCTCGATGAGCTCGTTCAGCCAGCGCACTTCGCGCTCCACGGACTCCATTCCGTGGCGCTGGAGCTCAAGCGTGTAGTCGTCGAGGCGCTCCCGGGTGCGCGCGAACGAGACGCGCATCTTGTCCAGGCGCTCCTCCAGCCGGCTGCGGCGGCCTTCCAGCACCCGCACGCGCACATCGCGCGACGTCTGCCCGAAGAAGGCGAAACGCGCGGCGAAGTGCTCGTCCTCGTACGCGTCGGGGCCGGTCTGGGAGAGCAACTCCTCGAAGTGCTCCTTACCTTCCGCCGTCAACCGATAGACGATCTTGGCGCGACGCCCCGCCAGTGATGCGGCGAGGGCGTCCTCGGGAGCGTTCCCCGGTTCCTCGATCAACCAGCCGTTGGCGACCAGCGTCTTGAGGCAGGGATAGAGCGTGCCGTAACTGAACGCACGGAACACACCCAATGACGTGTTGAGCCGCTTGCGCAGCTCGTAGCCGTGCATCGGGGACTCGCGCAGGAGACCGAGTACGGCGAACTCCAGGATCCCGGAACGCCGGCTCATGGTCGCCTCCTCTCGGTCTTCCGCTCGCTTATGCCGCTCTGATGTATCGGCTCGATACATCACGACGATAGAACGGCCTTCCGGATGCGACAAGTGCGGGGATGGTGAACGGGATCACATCACCGATTCGTTGGAGGCAAGTTGCCTGATTTGGGGTGAACTTCGGGCCTAGGCGGGTTTTGACGGTGCGTAGTCTGTGCGGCATGCACACCACCGGGAACCGAGTGACGCCTGAGGGCGTCGTCGTCCTCGGTGCAGTACGGGTGAATGCGAAAGCGACCACATCCGTACTTCGGGGGGACCGGAAACCAGCAGCCGCCGTTTCCAGGCGCGCAAAGGTGCGCCTGCCCTAGGAGTAGTCGTTCGATGAGCGAGCACCGTCGCAAACCGCCGCAGCCGCAGGGAGGCGGACGTGCCGCGGCCCGACGCGGCCAGTCCGGCTCGTCCTCCGGCCGCCGTGCGGCACCGCGTGGCGCCACCGGATCTCCTTCCGACGCGTACGGGTCGGGTTCACACGAGTCGGGTGCGGAGGAACGGCCGTACGGCGGCCGCGCCGACGCCCGCCGCGCGGCACAGAGAACCGGGGGCAGTCGGCGCAGAGCGCCCGAGCCCACGGGTCGCGGCGCGCGCCGCGGCTCCACCGGTCCTGGACGCGGCCGAGCCGCCGCCTCCACCAAGAACCGGTTCATCGACTACCCGCGCGCCGGCAAGTACGGCTGGCAGCGCTGGGTGCCCTCCTGGAGACTCGTCTCCGGACTCGGCCTCGCCTTCTTCGGCAGCCTGGTGGCCATTGCGGGCATCGGGTACGCCATGGTGAGCATCCCCAGCGAGAACGCTGCGGCGAAGTCGGAGAACAACGTCTACTACTGGGCTGACGGCAGCCAGATGGTCGCCACCGGCGCCGGTGCGAACCGCCAGAACGTCTCCATCGCCAAGATTCCCAAGTCGATGCAGTGGGCCGTGATCTCCGCGGAGAACAAGAGCTTCTACACCGACTCGGGCGTCGACCCCATGGGTATCGCGCGAGCGCTCGCCAACATGGCGCGCGGCGGTGACACGCAGGGTGGTTCGACCATCACCCAGCAGTACGTCAAGAACACCTACCTGAGCCAGGAACAGACCATCTCCCGGAAGTTCAAGGAGATGTTCATTTCCATAAAGGTGGGCACGAAGCTCTCGAAGGACGAGATCCTCCAGGGCTACCTGAACACCTCGTACTACGGCCGTGGTGCCTACGGCATCCAGGCCGCCGCGCAGACCTACTACGGCGTGGACGCCGAGGACCTCACCGATTCCCAGTGCGCCTTCCTCGCCGCGCTACTCAAGGGTCCGACGTACTACGACCCCATCGACAACACGAGCATCGACCCCACGGCCACCAAGGACGCCAACCTCAAGCGCTCCCAGGAACGCTGGGGCTGGATCCTGGAGCAGATGCACAACGACAAGCATCTGACGGACGCCCAGTACCAGACGGCCACCAAGAAATACCCCACGCCCCAGGGCCTCAAGGCGACCAAGGGCATGACCGGCCAGGTCAGCTACCTGGTCGACACGGCCAAGAAGTACGTGCTGGCCCACTCGAAGATCTCGCGGGCCGACTTCGACAAGGGCGGCTACCAGATCTACACGACCTTCGAGAAGGACAAGGTCAACGCCCTGTCGAAGGCCGTGAAGAAGATCGAGGACGAGCGCATCGACCCGAAGAAGCGTGAGCTCGACAAGCACGTCCAGTTCGGCGCCGCATCGGTGAGGCCGAAGGACGGTGCGATCGTCGCGCTGTACGGCGGTGCGGGTTACGAGAACGATCACTTCAACAACAACGCCGACACGTCGGGTGTGCCCGTCGGCTCGACGTGGAAGCCGTTCGTGCTCGCTGCGGCCATGCAGTACGGCACGTACAGGGATCCGGACACCGGGGTCTCGCCGATGAGCAAGTACAACGGCAACGATCATCTGAAGGTCAGAAACCCCGACGGCACCTACGTTCTGAAGAAGGACAACTCGGTCTTCTATCAGGAGAACGAGAGCGACTATCCCTGGGGTTACATCACCCTGCGCAAGGCGATGGAGCAGTCCGTCAACACTCCGTTCGTGCAGCTGGGCATGGATGTGGGGATGAGCAAGGTGCGTGATGTGGCCGAGGCGTCCGGCATTCTGGACCAGAGCTTCGAGACACTGAACGCGTCGTTCGCGCTCGGTACCTCAACCCCCAGTGCCATCCGCATGGCCGACGCCTACGCCACGTTCGCCGCGTCCGGCAAGCACGCCGACCCGTATTCGGTGACCCAGGTCAAGCACAACGGCATCGAAGAGCAGGGCTTCAGCAAGCCGAAGGTCACCCTCGCGATGCCCGAGAACGTGGCGAACAACGTCACGGACACCCTTGAGAACGTCATCAAGAACGGTACGGGTAAGAACGCGCTGGCCCTCGGCCGTACGGCCGCCGGCAAGACGGGTACCACGGACAGCAACAAGTCCGCCTGGTTCGTCGGGTACACGCAGCAACTGTCCACCTCGGTCGCGATGTTCCGAGAGGACCCCAAGAACAGCAAGCTGCTCTCCATGAACGGCACGGCGGGTGTGGAGTCCATCCACGGTGGTGACATCCCGACGTCGATCTGGACCGAGTACATGAAGGTCGCGCTCAAGAACGCCAGCGACACCGGCTTCCCGGAGGCCGAGAAGATCGGTGACATCCAGGACGAGGAAGGTGCACCGTCCCCGACGCCGTCCGTCACCGCGACGCCGAGTGAGACGCCCAGCGTGACGCCTAGCCCGACGCCCAGCGAGACCGAGGTCCTCCCCTCGCCGTCGGCCAGCGAGTCCTGCAAGTTCAGCTGGCAGTGCTCGGACAACGGAGGCACGGACAACGGTGGTACGGACGGAGGCGTGACACCCACACCGACGGCCACGGAGACGGACACCACCAGAGGCAATGGCAATGGTGGCGGCATCTTCGGAGGATCGACCGGTTAGCCGCCATATCGCCCGCCAAGGGTGTTTCACGTGAAACATGGGCCGTCGCACCCACCAGGTGCGGCGGCCCTCGGCGTATTGCTAGGCAGGTACGGCAGGATGTGCCCCATGCCCAGTGCAGAATCCACGCGAGCGAGCGTGCACGAGCAGGACCCGGTGCGGCCTACCAGGGACGACGAGATCGCCGCGAGCGGCAGTGAGCTGATCGGTGGTCCCATCGGGCGGCGTGCCCTGATCGGGACGTCCTGGTGGACTCCCGTGCGGGTCATCGCGCTCGTGGCGATCGGCATGTTCGCCCTCGGTCTGATCCAGAAGGCACCCTGCTACAACGGCGGCTGGTTCTTCGGCGCCAGCTCGCAGTACACGCACGCCTGCTACTCGGACATCCCGCACCTCTACGCGGGCCGCGGCTTCGCCGACGGGCTCGTGCCGTACTTCGACAAGCTCAACGGCGACATGGAGTACCTCGAATACCCGGTGCTGACCGGTGTGTTCATGGAGGTGGCCGCTTGGCTCACGCCGGGCAGCGGCAGCATCCAGGACCAGGAACAGTGGTACTGGATGGTCAACGCCGGGATGCTGATGGCATGTGCGGCCGTCATCGCGGTCTGCGTGACCCGTACGCACGCCCGGCGTCCCTGGGACGGTCTGCTGGTCGCCCTGGCGCCCGCCTTCGCGCTGACGGCCACCATCAACTGGGACCTCCTGGCGGTCTCCCTGACGGCCGCGGCGATGCTCATGTGGTCCCGGGGCCGTTCCCTCGCGTTCGGCGTCCTGCTGGGCCTCGCCACGGCCGCCAAGCTCTACCCCGTCTTCCTGCTCGGCCCGCTGTTCGTGCTGTGCTGGCGCGCGGGCAAGTGGCGGGACTTCGGGAAGGCGTTCGGTGGTGCCGCGGTCGCCTGGCTCGTGGTGAACCTTCCGGTGATGCTGCTCGCCTGGGACGGCTGGGCGAAGTTCTACGAGTTCAGCCAGGAGCGGGGCGTCGACTTCGGGTCCTTCTGGCTGATCCTCGCCCAGAACTCGTCCGACCCGCTGACCACCGACACCGTGAACACGCTCGCCACGCTGCTGGTCCTGCTGTGCTGCGTCGGCATCGCCGCGCTCACCCTGACCGCCCTGCGCCGGCCGCGCTTCGCCCAGCTGGCCTTCCTGATCGTCGCCGCCTTCATCCTCACCAACAAGGTCTACTCGCCGCAGTACGTCCTCTGGCTGGTCCCGCTGGCGGTGCTGGCCCGGCCCAAGTGGCGGGACTTCCTGATCTGGCAGGCGTGCGAGGTGGCGTACTTCCTGGGCATCTGGATGTACCTCGCGTACACGACCAGCGCGGACGCCCACAAGGGTCTGCCCCAGGAGGGCTACCACTGGGCCATCGGCCTGCATCTGCTGGGCACGCTGTACCTGTGCGTCGTCGTCGTGCGCGACATCCTCATGCCGGAGCGGGACGTCGTACGACGAGCGGGCGACGACGACCCCTCGGGCGGTGTGCTCGACGGGGCGGAGGACGTGTTCGTGCTCGGCCCCGCCGCCCATCCCCCGCGGCACGCCGCCCACTTCGCCGGCCCGCAGGTCGAGTGGGGCGAGCGCGGAGACTCCCCTTCCGGGGGTAGTTCGCTCTGAGCGAACGGGAGTTGATAACCGCTGGCAGAGCCAAGCGAAAGGCCGTACACGGGCAGTCCGTGTACGGCCTTTCGGCTGTCTGCGTACGGCTCCTCAGACGGCCGTACGGCCCTCAGCGGTCGACGATCCGGTCGAACTGCGTGGTGGTGTGCCGCAGATGGGCCACCAGCTCCTCGCCGACCTTGGGCTCGGGGGCGTCGGAGGGCACGAACAGGATCGACACCTGCATGTGCGGCGGCTCGGCGAACCAGCGCTGCTTGCCGCCCCAGACGAACGGAGAAAGGTTCCGGTTCACCGTGGCCAGGCCCGCGCGGGCGACGCCCTTGGCGCGCGGCATGACGCCGTGCAGGGCCTTGGGGGCCTCCAGGCCCACCCCGTGCGACGTACCGCCCGCCACGACGACCAGGAAGCCGTCCGAGGCCGCCTTCTGCTGCCGGTAGCCGAACCGGTCGCCCTTGACCACGCGCGTGACGTCCAGGACGGCCCCGCGGTACTCGGTGGCCTCGTGGTCCCCCAGCCACAGCCGCGTGCCGATGCGGGCGCGGAAGCGGGTCTGCGGGAACTGCTGCTGGAGCCGGGCGAGGTCCTCGGCCTTGAGGTGGCTGACGAACATCGTGTGCAGCGGCAGACGGGCCGCGCGCAGGCGGTCCATCCAGCCGATGACCTCCTCGACGGCGTCCGAGCCGTCGGTGCGGTCCAGCGGCAGGTGGATGGCGAAGCCCTCCAGACGGACGTTCTCTATGGCGGCGTGCAGCTGCGGCAGGTCCTGCTCGCTGATGCCGTGCCGCTTCATCGAGGACATCACCTCGATGACCACCCGGGCGCCCACGAGGCCGTAGACCCCGTCGATCGACGACACCGAGCGGATGACGCGGTCGGGCAGCGGGACGGGCTCCTCGCCGCGCCGGTACGGCGTCAGCACCAGCAGGTCACCGCCGAACCAGTCCTTGATGCGCGCGGCCTCGTACGTCGTGCCGACGGCGAGGACGTCCGAGCCGAGGCGCGTGGCCTCCTCGGCGAGCCGCTCGTGCCCGAAGCCGTAGCCGTTGCCCTTGCAGACCGGGACAAGCCCCGGGAACTGGTCCTGCACGTGCTTGTGGTGCGCACGCCAGCGCGCGGTGTCGACGTAGAGCGTGAGCGCCATGGCCGGCCCTGGAACCTTTCTCGTGGCTGCGGTGTATCAGAGGTGTGAAAGCGAATTGTGGTGGCTCAGCGACGCGACATGTAGATGTCGAGCGCCTTGTGGAGCAGCTTGTTCAGCGGGAAGTCCCACTCGCCGAGGTACTCGGCGGCCTGACCACCGGTGCCGACCTTGAACTGGATCAGACCGAAGAGATGGTCGGTCTCGTCCAGCGAGTCGGAGATACCGCGCAGGTCGTAGACGGTTGCGCCGAGCGCGTAGGCGTCGCGCAGCATCCGCCACTGCATCGCGTTCGAGGGCCGGACCTCACGGCCGATGTTGTCGGAGGCGCCGTAGGAGTACCAGACGTGCCCGCCGACGATCAGCATCGTCGCCGCCGACAGGTTCACTCCGTTGTGGCGGGCGAAGTACAGCCGCATCCGGTTGGGGTCCTCGGTGTTGAGGGCCGTCCACATGCGCTGGAAGTACGAGAGCGGGCGGGGCCGGAAGTGGTCGCGCACAGCCGTGATCTCGTAGAGCCGCTGCCACTCCTCGAGGTCGTGGTAGCCGCCCTGGACGACCTCGACGCCGGCCTTCTCGGCCTTCTTGATGTTGCGGCGCCACAGCTGGTTGAAGTTCTTGTGGACCTCTTCCAGGGAGCGGTTCGCCAGCGGCACCTGGTAGACGTACCGCGGCTGGACGTCACCGAAGCCGGCGCCGCCGTCCTCACCCTGCTGCCAGCCCATCCGGCGGAGCTTGTCGGCGACCTCGAAGGCGCGCGGCTCGATGAAGTCGGCCTCGATGTCGCGCAGCCGCTTCACGTCCGGGTTCTGGATGCCCGCCTTGATCGAGGGGGCCTCCCAGCGCCGGATGATCACCGGCGGGCCCATCTTCACGGAGAAGGCGCCCTGGTGCTTGAGGTGGGCGAGCATCGGTTCCAGCCAGTCGGTCAGATTCGGCGCGAACCAGTTGATGACCGGGCCCTCGGGCAGATAGGCGAGATAGCGCTTGATCTTGGGCAGCTGGCGGTAGAGGACGAGGCCCGCACCGACCATCTCGCCGGTCTTGTCGTCGAACCAGCCGAGGTTCTCCGAGCGCCACTCCGCCTTGACGTCTGCCCAGGCCGGAACCTGCATGTGGCTCGCCGACGGCAGGCTCTGGATGTACGCCAGATGCTGCTCGCGGCTGATCGTCCTCAGGGTCAGGCTCATTCGGGGCGCTCCTCGGGCTGGTGTGTCCCCATGGGTACAGGGGCTCCGGCTCTCGCGCCGAAGCCTACTGCGCCTTGCGAGCGCCCCGACTGGGCGTACGGAACCTGCGCCCCGGCTCGAAGGGCCGCCGAGGTGTTCCGTGGTGCTTTGGGTGATGTGAAGAGGACGGTGTCCTTGGCGTCAGCTGATCACTCCGCCGAAGAGGCCGCCGTGGGCCATGCCGAGGAAGAAGCCGACCGCCGAGGCGCCGAGACCGAGGATCAGTCCGAAGCGCTCGCGGGTCGTCTCCGAGATCCACTGGCCGTACGCGCCGGTGCAGATCCCGACCAGGCCGGCCCAGGAGCTGAGCAGGTGCAGGTTGTGGAACATCGCCGTGACGAATGCCGTGATGCCCAGCACCAGGGTCACCGCGAGCAGCGTGTCCTGGAGGGGGTGGGGCTTTCCGTCCGTGGCGAAAAGGCCTCCGACGGTGTTGGGTCGCATTGCTTGTGCCATAGGGCACCTCCTGCGGAAGGCGGCGCATCGTAGCGCCATACACACCCGATGTGTACAGATTGTCGGCGTCGGCGGCCGGATTTCAACCGGAAGCCGGTGTGCGGGTAGTCTGTACCGTCTGCACTGGTGTCTGCCCATGCCATGACCGGGTCTACCGCGAGGAAGCCCCGATTGTCAGTGGTGGCCGATACCGTTGCGTACGCATCACAACCCTCCTGCCACGGAACGACCGTGGCCGCTGAGTCCAAAGGAGGTGGGTTCCACATGCGTCACTACGAGGTGATGGTCATCCTCGACCCCGATCTGGAGGAGCGCGCTGTCGCCCCCCTGATCGAGAACTTCCTCTCCGTCGTCCGTGAGGGCAACGGCAAGGTCGAGAAGGTCGACACCTGGGGCCGTCGTCGTCTCTCGTACGAGATCAAGAAGAAGCCCGAGGGCATCTACTCGGTCATCGATCTGCAGGCTGAGCCCGCGATCGTCAAGGAGCTTGACCGCCAGATGAACCTGAACGAGTCGGTCCTCCGGACCAAGGTCCTCCGCCCCGAGACCCACTGAGCCTTCCGCTCAGCTGATCTCGGGATTCGAGTAGCAGCACCACAAAGCAGCCAGCAGCAAACCCGCCGAGAGGTTCACCCATGGCAGGCGAGACCGTCATCACGGTCGTCGGCAATCTTGTCGACGACCCCGAGCTGCGCTTCACCCCTTCCGGTGCGGCGGTCGCGAAGTTCCGTGTCGCGTCCACCCCCCGCACCTTCGACCGTCAGACCAACGAGTGGAAGGACGGCGAGAGCCTGTTCCTGACCTGCTCGGTCTGGCGTCAGGCGGCGGAGAACGTCGCCGAGTCGCTCCAGCGAGGCATGCGCGTCATCGTGCAGGGCCGGCTGAAGCAGCGGTCCTACGAGGACCGTGAGGGCGTCAAGCGCACGGTCTACGAGCTGGACGTCGAGGAAGTCGGCGCCAGCCTGCGGAATGCCACGGCCAAGGTCACCAAGACCGCCGGCGGTGCCGGCCGCGGTGGCCAGGGTGGTTACGGCGGCGGTGGCGGCCAGGGTGGCGGCGGCTGGGGTGGAAACTCCGGCGGCGGCCAGCAGGGCGGCGGCGCTCCTGCCGACGACCCGTGGGCGACCGGCGCTCCCGCCGGTGGCCAGCAGGGTGGCGGCGGTGGCGGCTGGGGTGGAAACTCCGGCGGCAGCGGCGGTGGCGGCGGCTACTCGGACGAGCCCCCCTTCTAGACCTTCGGGCCCGGTTCCCGGGCTTGATCGGTCGAGGGCGGGTCGTACCCAAACTTCTTGATCACACAGGAGAAACACCATGGCGAAGCCGCCTGTGCGCAAGCCTAAGAAGAAGGTCTGCGCTTTCTGCAAGGACAAGGTCACGTACGTGGACTACAAGGACACGAACATGCTGCGGAAGTTCATTTCCGACCGCGGCAAGATCCGTGCCCGCCGCGTGACCGGCAACTGCACGCAGCACCAGCGTGACGTCGCCACGGCCGTCAAGAACAGCCGTGAGATGGCGCTGCTGCCCTACACGTCCACCGCGCGCTAAGGGAAGGGTGACCGACTAATGAAGATCATCCTCACCCACGAGGTCTCCGGCCTCGGTGCCGCCGGCGACGTCGTCGACGTCAAGGACGGCTACGCTCGCAACTACCTGATCCCGCGGAAGTTCGCTATCCGCTGGACCAAGGGTGGCGAGAAGGACGTCGAGCAGATCCGTCGCGCTCGCAAGATCCACGAGATCCAGACCATCGAGCAGGCCAACCAGATCAAGGGCCAGCTCGAGGCCGTCAAGGTCCGTCTGGCCGTTCGCTCCGGCGACGCCGGTCGTCTCTTCGGTTCCGTCACCCCGGCCGACATCGCCTCCGCGATCAAGGCTTCCGGTGGCCCCGAGGTCGACAAGCGCCGTATCGAGCTGGGCTCGCCCATCAAGACCCTGGGCGCCCACGAGACGTCCGTGCGTCTGCACCCCGAGGTTGCCGCCAAGGTCAACATCGAGGTCGTCGCGGCCTGATCGCTGCGCTCGGTTTGAGCAGTTGTGAGAGGGGCCGTACCCGTATCGGGTACGGCCCCTCTTGCTTGGCCGTTTCACGTGAAACATGTCCGCCCACGACGTTTCACGTGAAACAACACCGCAGACCCCGTCACCGTGCTTGGGCACGTGTCATGTGAAACGTCAGCGGGTCGCGCCCGTGACGATCCAGCGTCCCGACCGGGCCCGCATCCACAGCGTCAGCATGCGGACCGCCATCATCAGCGTCATGGCTCCCCACAGGGCGGTGAGACCACCGCCGAGTGTCGGGACGAGCAGCGCCACGGGGGTGAAGACCGCCAGAGTCAGCACCATCGCCCAAGCCAGATACGGTCCGTCGCCCGCACCCATCAGCACACCGTCCAGGACGAAGACGATCCCGCAGATCGGTTGGGAGAGTGCCACGACGAGCAGCGCCGGCAGGGCGGCGTCCTTCACGGTGGAGTCGCTGGTGAACAGCGGCAGGAACGCGGGCCGGGTCACCACGACCGCCAGGCCGAGGACGACTCCGACCGCGATGCCCCACTGCACCATGCGTCGGCATGCCTCGCGGGCGCCCTGGGCGTCCCCCGCACCGAGATAGCGACCGATGATGGCCTGCCCCGCGATGGCGATCGCGTCCAGGGCGAAGGCGAGCAGGCTCCACAGGGACAGGATGATCTGATGCGCCGCGATGTCCGCGTCGCCGAGGCGGGCTGCCACCGCCGTGGCGATCATCAGGATCGCGCGGAGCGAGAGGGTGCGGACCAGCAGGGGGACACCAGCCTGGGCCGATGCCCTGATGCCCGCTGCGTCCGGACGCAGGGAGGCCCCGTGGGCACGGGCCCCGCGCACGACCACCACGAGATAGACGGCGGCCATGCCGCACTGGGCGATGACAGTGCCCCAGGCGGAGCCGGCGATGCCGAGGTCGGCTCCGTAGACGAGGACTGCGTTGAGGACCGCGTTGGCGACGAAACCGCCGATGGCGACGTACAGAGGCGTCTTTGTGTCCTGTAGCCCGCGCAGGACACCGGTCGCGGCGAGGACGATGAGCATCGCCGGGATGCCGAGGGACGAGATCCGCAGATAGGTGGTCGCGTACGGGGCGGCGGTGTCCGAGGCACCGAAGAGCCCCACCAGAGCGGGGGCCGTGGGCAGCACGGCGGCGATGACCGCGGCGCCGAGCAGGAGGGCGAGCCAGATGCCGTCCATGCCCTGGCGGATGGCGGCCTGAAGGTCATCGGCGCCGACCCGTCGGGCGACGGCCGCGGTGGTGGCGTAGGCGAGGAAGACGAACACGCTGACGGCAGTCGTCAGGAGGGCCGAGGCAACTCCGAGACCGGCGAGTTGTGCGGTGCCGAGATGGCCCACGATCGCGCTGTCCGCCATGACGAAGAGAGGCTCGGCGACGAGCGCGCCGAAGGCCGGAACGGCCAGTGCGACGATCTCTCGGTCGTGCTGTCGCCGTGCGGCGCGCGAGGTCGCGGGAGCGTGTGTCATGAGCACCAATCTAATCGTCCACAGGTAATAGATGCAATTGATTAGTGACCCTTACTCGAAGTCTTGTGCCGCTCGCTTGTGGACGTCGTGCGACCTGATCTTGGTCCGACTGGGAAAGTTTTTCTTCTGCACAGCCGGTGGACGGGAAATGTGCAGGTCAGGGCGGGTCTCTCAAGAGAAGGGCGAGCTTGTTCACAGGCCTGTCCACCGGGTCGTGCACAGGTTTCGCCGAGTTCTCCACAGCATCAGGGCCGTCGTCCACATGGCCTGTGGATAACCAGATTGGCTGACGGTGCCGACAGGCCTACCGTGGTCCGGCGCCCGCTCCGTCTGTCGGCCCGAAAACCATCACAAAACCGACGCGCCGCAAACGGAGTTGGGCCTCTTATTTGTCAGTGCCGTGCCGTAGAAAGAGAGGCACGGCGAGGTCCGCTCGGCGGACGGGAGGAGGTGGCTCGGTGAGCATTTCCGAGCCCTTGGACGATCCGTGGGCCGACAGCGGTCCCAGTGATCGCCTGCCTGCCTCGCGCCGACGCGGCGACGGAGGCCGGGGCCGCGACGAGCAGCACGACCGCGGCCGGGAGAACGGCGAATGGGACGGCGGGAGCGCGTCCTTCGAGCGCGTGCCGCCGCAGGACCTCGACGCGGAGCAGTCCGTGCTCGGCGGCATGCTCCTGTCGAAGGACGCCATCGCCGATGTCGTCGAGGTCATCAAGGGCCACGACTTCTACAAGCCGGCCCACGAGACGATCTTCCAGGCGATCCTCGACATCTACGCCAAGGGCGAGCCGGCCGACCCCATCACGATCGCGGCCGAGCTGACCAAGCGCGGCGAGATCAACAAGGTCGGCGGCGCATCGTATCTGCACACCCTCGTGCAGACGGTCCCGACGGCGGCGAACGCCGAGTACTACGCGGAGATCGTCCATGAGCGGGCGGTGCTGCGGCGGCTGGTGGAGGCCGGTACGCGCATCACCCAGATGGGATACGCGGCCGACGACGACGTCGACGAGATCGTCAACCGCGCCCAGGCCGAGATCTACGCGGTCACCGAGCAGCGCACCAGCGAGGACTACCTCCCGCTCGGCGACATCATGGAGGGCGCGCTCGACGAGATCGAGGCGATCGGCTCCCGCACCGGTGAGATGACCGGTGTGCCGACCGGCTTCACGGACCTCGATTCCCTCACCAACGGGCTGCACCCGGGTCAGATGATCGTCATCGCGGCCCGTCCCGCCATGGGTAAGTCCACGCTGGCACTGGACTTCGCCCGGGCGGCGTCCATCAAGAACAACCTGCCGAGCGTCATCTTCTCCCTCGAGATGGGGCGCAACGAGATCGCGATGCGTCTGCTGTCGGCCGAGGCGCGGGTGGCCCTGCACCACATGCGGTCCGGCACCATGACGGACGAGGACTGGACGCGCCTGGCGCGCCGGATGCCCGAGGTCTCGGCGGCGCCGCTCTACATCGACGATTCCCCGAACCTGTCGATGATGGAGATCCGCGCGAAGTGCCGCCGGCTCAAGCAGCGCAACGACATCAAGCTCGTGATCATCGACTATCTCCAGCTGATGCAGTCCGGCAAGCGCTCCGAGAGCCGTCAGCAGGAGGTCTCGGACATGTCGCGAAACCTCAAGCTGCTGGCCAAGGAGCTCGAGGTACCGGTGATCGCGCTCTCGCAGCTGAACCGTGGTCCCGAGCAGCGAACGGACAAGAAACCCCAGGTGTCCGACCTGCGTGAGTCAGGCTCCATCGAGCAGGACGCCGACATGGTCATCCTCCTGCACCGCGAGGACGCCTACGAGAAGGAGTCGCCGCGCGCGGGCGAGGCGGACATCATCGTGGGCAAGCACCGTAACGGCCCGACGGCGACGATCACGGTCGCCTTCCAGGGCCACTACTCACGCTTTGTGGACATGGCCCAGACCTGAGCCGCCCGGCCCGGGCCGAATGAACTCGACGCCCGGGCACCTGCCGGGGTGGACTGGGGGCATGACGACATCTCAGGAAGTGCTGCTCCCGGGCACACGTCGCGCTCTGCTGCACCGGATCGCCGTGGCCCAGGCCGAAGGGCGGGCGCCGTCTTTGGTCGCGGCGGTCGTGAGGGACGGCCGGGCCGTCTGGCACGGCTCACGGACCTCCGTGGACGGCCACGGCCCGGACGAGCACGTCCAGTACCGAATCGGCTCGATCACCAAGACCTTCACCGCCGTGCTCGTGCTGAGGCTGCGTGACGAGGGACTGCTCGACCTCGGCGACCCCTTGGAGAAGCACCTTCCGGGCACCGGAGCGGGGGAGGCGACCATCGCCGAACTGCTTGCGCACACGGCCGGGTTGGCGGCCGAGTCACCCGGGCCGTGGTGGGAGCGGACCCCGGGCGCACTGCGCCCCGAGCTGTCCGACGTCCTCGGCGAACAGCCCTTCCTGCATCCGGCCGGCCGCCGCCATCACTACTCGAACCCCGGCTACACGCTCTTGGGCGCCCTGGTGGAGAAGGTGCGCGGGGCCGCATGGGAGGAGGTCCTACGGCGTGAAGTGCTCGAGCCCCTGGGCCTGGACCGTACGAGCGCTCATCCGTTGGCCCCGCATGCGGGCGGCTGGGCCGTGCATCCGTGGGCCGATGTGATGCTGCCGGAACCCACCGAGGACCTCGGAAGGATGGCAGCGGCCGGCCAACTCTGGTCCACCACAGGTGACTTGGCCAAGTTCGCGGCCTTCCTGGCGAAGGGGGACGACCGGGTCTTGAGCGCGGAGACCGTGCGGGAGATGCGCACACCCGCCGCGCCGGCCGAGGCCGCGGACGTGGTCGACGGCGCCACCTACGGTCTTGGGATGCAGATCCAGCACCGGGACGGCCGACTGCTCGTGGGGCACTCCGGTTCCCTGCCCGGGTTCCTGGCGAATCTCACCATCAGCGTGGCGGACGATGTCGCAGCGGTGGTGCTGGCCAACTGCACGTCCGGTCCGACGCTGTTCGCCGTGGGCGCCGACCTGGTCCGGATCGTCGCGGACGCCGAGCCGCGCATTCCCGAGCCGTGGCGCCCGTTGCCCGAAGTGGATGCGGATGTCCTGGAGTTGGCGGGCCAGTGGTACTGGGGCACCCACGTCTTCGCCCTGCGGCTCACTTCCGATAGTGGCGTCTCGATGGGGCCGCTGTCCGGCGGTGGCCGACGCTCGCGCTTCCGCGCCAACGGCGACGGCACGTGGACGGGGCTGGAGGGCTACTACGCCGGAGAGCTTCTGCGGGCCGTACGGCGGCCTGACGGCAGCGTGAGTCATCTGGACCTCGGGTCGTTCGTGTTCACGCGTGAGCCGTACGACGAGGGGGCTCCTGTGCCTGGTGGGGTGGACCCGGAAGGGTGGCGGGGTATCGGTTGAGTGGTTCGGGGGCTTGTTTCACGTGAAACAAGCCCCCGCCGCTGCTTGGAACGTCAGAGCGGCAGTTTGAAGCCCACGTGTGAGGCCTCGAAGCCCAGCCGCTCGTAGAAGCGGTGGGCGTCGGTACGGGTGGCATCAGAGGTCAGCTGCACCAACTGGCAGTTCTGGCGGCGGGATTCCTCGATCGCCCACTCGATGAGCTGGGTTCCCAGTCCGCTGCCGCGCTCGTCGGCATGCACACGGACGCCTTCGATGATCGACCTGGTGGAGCCGCGCCGGGACAGCCCGGGAATGATCGTGAGCTGAAGGGTGCCGACGACACGGCCCTCGCGCACGGCCACGACCAGGTGCTGGTTCGGGTCGGCGCTGAGCCGTTCCAGCGCGGTCAGATAAGGCGCGAGGTCGTTCGGTGACTCGCGCTGCGCACCCAGCGGATCGTCGGCGAGCATGGCGACGATCGGGGCGACGTCATCGGAGCCGGCGGCGCGTATTTCAAGATCTCCCATGCCGTCAGCCTAGGCGGGCACCTTCAGCGACTCGACGACCTTCACCAGAGGTTCCAGCTCCGGGTTCTTGGCCGCTTCGTCCAGCGCCTCGCGCAGGGCGGAGTCGTTGGTCGGCCGCGCCTCTTCCAGTAGGGCGAGGCCTTCCGTGGTGACGTTGGTGTAGATGCCGCGGCGGTCGGTGGGGCACAGGTACCGGGTCAGCAGGCCGCGGTCCTCCAGGCGCGTCACCAGTCGGGTGGTGGCGCTCTGGCTCAGTACGACCGCGTCGGCGACCTGCTTCATCTGGAGGTGGCCGCCGTCGCCGTCGTGCTGCCGACTGAGGACGTCGAGCAGGGAGTACTCACGCACGCTGAGGTCGTGCCGGGCCTGGAGGGCCCGCTCGATGTGGGCCTCGATCCTCCCGTGCAGCAGGGAGAGGGCGCACCAGCCCTGGGCGAGGGCGGTGAGTGCGGGGTCCGTCGCTGTCATTGGCGCTTCCTTCGTCCCGGAACGGCTGAAACCAGGATAGGGCAGGCCCGCAATAGCCTGCGCTTGCAATTAGCGCGCGTCTGCAAGTATTGTCAGCGAATGTAAAGCGCTCATGCAATCAACCGGGAAGGTGCAGACCTCCATGCCTCTCGCGCTCCTGGCCCTAGCGATCGGGGCCTTCGGCATCGGAACCACCGAGTTCGTGATCATGGGCTTGCTGCCCGAGGTCGCGGGCGACTTCGGTGTCTCGATCCCCACGGCCGGCTTCCTGGTGACGGGCTACGCGCTCGGCGTCATGTTCGGCGCCCCGCTCATGACGGTGCTCGGCACCAAGGTCTCCCGCAAGCGCATGCTGATGGCGCTGATGGGCCTGTTCATCGTCGGCAACCTGCTCTCCGCCCTCGCCCCCGCCTTCGGCGTCATGCTCATCGGCCGGATCGTCGCCTCGCTCGCCCATGGCGCCTTCTTCGGCATCGGGTCGGTCGTCGCCGCCGACCTGGTCGCCCCTGACAAGAAGGCCGGCGCCATCGCGATGATGTTCACCGGCCTCACCGTCGCCAACGTGGTCGGCGTACCGCTGGGCACCCTCGTCGGACAGACCGTCGGCTGGCGGGTCACCTTCGCCATCGTGGCCGCCCTCGGCGTCGTCGGCCTCGCCGGCATCGCCAAGCTCGTCCCCGACATGCCCAGGACCGAGGGTGTGCACCTACGCCATGAGCTGGCCGCCTTCAAGAACGCCCAGGTCCTGCTCGCCATGGCGATGACCGTGCTCGGCTTCGGCGGCGTCTTCGCGGCGATCACCTACATCGCGCCGATGATGACCCATGTCGCCGGTTTCGCCGACGGCTCCGTCACCTGGCTGCTCGTCCTCTTCGGCCTCGGCATGGTCGGCGGCAATCTCGTGGGCGGCAAGTACGCGGACCGCGCCCTGATGCCCATGCTGTACGTCTCCCTGGGCGCCCTCGCGATCGTCCTCGCCCTGTTCACCGTCACCGCACACAACAAGGTGCTCGCGGCCGTCACGATCGCGCTCATCGGCGCCCTCGGCTTCGCCACCGTCCCGCCGCTGCAGAAGCGTGTCCTGGACCAGGCGCACGGCGCCCCGACGCTCGCCTCGGCGGTGAACATCGGCGCCTTCAACCTCGGCAACGCGCTCTCCGCCTGGCTCGGCGGCCTGGTCATCAGCGCGGGCCTCGGCTACACCGCCCCCAACTGGGTGGGCGCCGCCCTCGCCGCGGGCGCCCTGGGGCTCGCCGTTCTCTCGGCGGCCCTGGAGCGCCGGGATGTCAGGTCCAGCGCGGTCGTCGTCGGAGCCGTGCCGACGACCGACCAGCGCGCCGCCGCCCACCACTGAGTCATGACGGCAGCGCCGGTCCCGGACTCCTCGGGGACCGGCGCAGTCGTATGTCGGACCCTCAGCCCGCGGCCACCGTCACCGGCGCGAACCGCCGGCTCCAGTCACCCGGCAGTTCCGGGATGCCGTAGGTCATGACCGCGTTGAAGGCGACGGACTCCAGGCCGTGTTCCCGCGCCCACGCCAGCAGCTCTTCGTGCCGTACGTCGATGTCGGTGCGCAGTGGTCGGTCGGTGTGGGCGGCGAGGGAGGCGAGCAGAGCCTTCGCCGTCTCGGTGTCCCGGGCCACGAGCGGCCCCACCACATGGGTGTCCATGTTGGGCCACGCGGCCGCGTAACCGATGATCCGGCCGTTGTCCTCCGCGACCCGCAGCTGGTCGGCGAAGGCGGGCAGTCGCGTGACGATGTGCGTGCGGTCGGCGCCGAACACCGCTTCGTCGAGCCGGAGAATGGCGGAGAGGTCCCCACCGGTGGCCGCCCGTGTCGCGACGGTGGGCCGGTAGCCGTCGGCCCTGAAGTGCCCACGCATCATTTCCGCTCGCCCGGTGGCCTTGAAGCCGAGTTCCTCGTAGAGGGGGCGGCCGTTGGGCGTTGCGTGCAGGGTCAGGGGGGTGGTGCCCATGGCCGCGAGCACATGGCGCATCAACCGGCGGCCGATCCCCTGACGGGCGTGCCGTTCGGCGACCAGGACCATGCCGATGGCTCCCAGATCCGGGTGCTCCTGCGGCCCGTACTCGGTGACGACACAGGCGCTGACGAGTCCGCCCTCGGGGTCGTCGATGCCGTATCCCGTCCCGGCGGCGAGGAGGAAGCTCCACTTGTGCTCCTCACGCGGCCACCCCCGGTCCTCGGACAAGTCGGCGCAGGCGGCGAGATCGCGATGCGTCAGACGGCGGATGGGCAGAGCGGCGGGTGAAGGTGTCGACACGCAGGTCAGGCTGTCTGACGGGCACCCCTGACGTCCACCCGTTTCCGAGGAGAAGTACGAGCTTTTGGCCATGTCGTAGCCGCCCGCACAGCCCAGCGACAGCTGCCCGTTGTTTCACGTGAAACATGGGCGAACCCCGGTACTACGGCCCCCTCGAGAGCCGGCGTACCCGAAATCAACCCCGGGCAGTCTCGGGCTCCAGTTCGCCCCGTTAGCCTCTGGCTCCATGGCCAGACTTCATCTCTTCGATCTCGACGGCACGTTGCTGCACGGCACCTCCGCCCCGGTCGAGATCTCCCGGCAACTCGGCTTGGAAGCCGAGGCTGTGGCTCTCGATCAGGCGATTGCGTCGGGGCTCATCGAGCCGCCCGAGTATGCGACGCGGGTGCACACCTTGTGGGCGGATCTCACGGACGCCCATGTGACGGCCGCATTCGAGGCCGCGCCGTGGCTGGCCCGTATTCGTGAGGTCTGGGAGGCGATCCGCAGCAACGGGGATTACTGCGCCGTCGTGTCGCTTTCCCCCTCCTTCTTCGTCGAGCGGCTCATCGCCTGGGGTGCGCATGCGGCGTACGGATCGCGTTTTCCGGCCGTGCCGTTCACCGAGCCCGTGGATCCGGCCGGAGTGCTCAGCGCCGCGGCCAAGGTGCTGATCGCCGATCGGCTGTGCGAGGAGTTCGGGGTCACCCGGGCCGAGTGTGTCGCTTATGGAGACTCGTCGTCGGACAAGGACCTCTTCGGCGTGGTTCCGGTCTCCGTCGCGGTCAATGCCGACCGTCATCTGGCCGGTCTCGCGACCCACTCCTACGCGGGGAAGGATCTGTGGGAAGCCTATGAATTGGTGTGTCGCGTCCGGTAATTGAGCGAATTCATGATTCGCGCCCCTGCCCCGTTCATGGGGGACCGAGGGGGGACTTGTGTGCGCGGCGGCGACCGGTAGGGTCGACTCCGGTTCTTGTCCGACGAGGGGGGCGCCCTGTGCGTAGCCGCCTGTGCCGGGCCGAGAGCGAGGCGACGCAGCCTAACGGGACGGAGAGATCGAAGACCCGCATTTTCGGTTTTGCGGCCGGAGCATCCGCACGCGCGGATTGAATAGGGCCGCATCGGCCGTGGCCATGAACGGGGAAAGCAAGCCGTCTGCGGGGGAAGCAGGCACATTCCGACCGGGGAAGTGCGCAGACCGACCGAAAGATGTTCGAGGCGAGGCACACCATGGACGCTCCGACCACCACATCGGCCGACAACGGCACTTCCGGCGGCGGGGGCGGCTGGTTCATGCCGCACCAGCAGCCGGAGACGCCACCGGGCGGCGAGTCAGTGCCTCCCGTACCGGCCGCCGCGTCACCGGAGACGCCCCCGCCCGTCGAACAGCGCGTGCCCCTTCAGCGGGCGGCCGCCGCGCGGGCCCAGGAGGCCTCCCCGGACGCGGTTCTCATCCGCAGGACCATGGCGGAGGTCGGCCCGGTGGCCGACAAGGTCACCTCGTACTTCTACGCCCTGCTCTTCGTACGCCACCCCGAGCTGCGCTCGCTCTTTCCCGCGGCGATGGACACCCAGCGGGACCGGCTGCTCAAGGCGCTTCTCACCGCGGCGGAGCACATCGACAACACCCCCGTCCTCGTCGACTACCTCCAGAATCTGGGCCGCGGCCACCGCAAGTACGGCACGCGCCCCGAGCACTACCCGGCCGTCGGCGAGTGCCTCATCGGCGCCCTGCACAAGTACGCCGAGCACATCTGGGGCCCGGAGTTCGAGGCGGCCTGGGTCCGGGCGTACACGACGATCTCGCAGGTGATGATCGACGCAGCGGCCGTGGACGAACTGCGGGCACCGGCATGGTGGTACGCGGAGGTCGTGACGCACGATCTGAGGACGCCAGACGTCGCCGTCGTCACCGTCCGCCCGAACCAGCCCTATCCCTTCCTCGCCGGGCAGTACACGAGCCTGGAGACGCCCTGGTGGCCGCGGATCTGGCGGCACTACTCCTTCGCCTCGGCGCCCCGCTCCGACGGCCTGCTGTCCTTCCACGTGAAGGCCGTCCCCGCGGGCTGGGTCTCCCGCGCCCTGGTGCACCGCGCCCGGCCCGGTGACGTCGTCCGTCTCGGCCCGCCGGCCGGTTCGATGACCGTGGACCACACCACCGACAGCGGCCTTCTCTGCCTGGGTGGCGGCACTGGCATAGCGCCCATCAAGGCGCTGGTCGAGGACGTGGCCGAACACGGCGAGCGGCGGCCGGTCGAGGTGTTCTACGGCGCCCGCACGGACATCGACCTGTACGACATCGACACGATGCTCCGCCTCCAGCAGTCCCACCCATGGCTCTCCGTGCGCGCCGTCATCGACGAGCAGGCGCGCCTCCAGCTCCCCGACGCGATCCGCCGTTACGGCCCTTGGAACGAGTTCGACGCCTATGTCTCGGGCCCGCCCGGAATGATCCGCAAGGGTGTGGACGCGCTGAGGGACAGCGGCATCCCCTCCGAGCGCATCCGCCACGACTCGGTGGAGGAGCTCGTCGTCACCGGCGACTGAGCCCGCGCACCTGCCTCACCCCAAGTCCGGCGCGTGCATGGCACGTACACCCTCGATGTTGCCGTCCAGGTAGTGCCGCAGCGACAGCGGCACCAGGTGGACGGAGGCGATCCCGACCCGGGTGAACGGCACCCGCACGATCTCGTACTCGCCGATGGGCTCGTCCACCTCGGGGCCGTGCCGCAGTGAGGTGTCCATGGACTCCAGACGGCAGACGAAGAAGTGCTGGACCTTCACCCCGGTAGCGCCGCCGTCCTCGCCGATGTGCTCGACGGTGTCGACGAAGCAGGGCACCACGTCGGTGATCTTGGCGCCGAGTTCCTCGTACACCTCGCGGTGCAGGGCGTCGACGACGGTCGTGTCGCTCGGCTCCACGCCCCCGCCGGGGGTGAGCCAGTAGGGATCCACACCGGGCTTGGTGCGCTTGATCAGGATCAAGTCGTCGCCGTCCAGGAGAACGGCACGTGCGGTGCGCTTGACCACGGGTCGGACGGTCATGGGTGAAATGTGGCCCGCTTGGTTCCACGTGAAACATCGCATGCGGTCATTGATCGAGTGCGTCAGGTGACCCGAGGAAAGCCGCAGGTCAGCCCCAGTCGTCGGCCGCCCTCAGCAGCCAGTCGTGGGCCCGAGCGACATGCGGCATCGCCAGAGTGCCGGTACGGACCACCAGGAAGTACGTGCGCAGCGGTGGCACCGCGGGATAGTGCAGCGCGACCACGTCACCACGCTCCAGGGCCTCGGCGCACAGATATCTGGGCAGCACCGCCAGCCCGGCCCCCGCCGCCGCGCAGGCCAGCACCGCACGCAGATCGGGGACGATGACCGTGCCCGGGGCGGCAGGACGGGAGTCGAAGACGGAAGCCCAGTAGCGGGAGACGAACGGCAGCGACTCGTGCACCTCGACCACCGGAATGTCCTCCAGGGCGTGCGCTCCTTTGTGGCGCAGCAGGCCCGAGCCGATCTGCTCCGCCCGGTGCGGGGAGGCGACCAGAACGTGTACTTCGTCGCAGAGCGGAGTCGCGGTGAGCAAGGCGCCGCGTGGACGGGCCGTACTGATGGCCAGATCGTGATGCCCGGCGGCCAGCCCTTCCAGCGTCTCCTCGGCGTTACCGAAGGAAGCGCGCAGTGCGAAGCCCTGGCCGTCCTCGCCGGTCAGCTCGGTGAGCGCGGGCAGGGCCCGTTCCGCGGTGAACTCGGGTGGCCCGGCGAGGTGCAGGGTCCGTAAGGAGGACTCGTCGTCGAGGCCGGTCTCGGCGATCTCCACAAGGGCGTCCAGATGAGGTGCGGCCTTGTGGGCGAGTTCGTCGCCGATGGTCGTCGGGGTCACGCCGCGGGCCTGCCGCAGGAACAGGGGCCGGCCCAACTGCCTTTCCAGGGTGCGGATCTGCGAGGTCACGGCCGGCTGCGACAGACCGAGCAACGCGGCGGCGCGGGTGAAGGAGCCGGCCCGGTGCACGGTCACGAAGGTCCGCAACAAGGCCAGATCCATGCCAGGCCCTCCCCTTCCGCGCCCTGTGCCGGCCCCCGGCCGGGCCCCAACTATAAATATGTCGATAGGCCTCTGTCGCTACTGTGATTGGACACTGACACAGAGTCAACTAGCCTTGTTCGCGCGGTTCTTCGCGCGCGGAACCGAGGACGGTCCGAGCCACGAGGGGGGAGGCTCGGACCGTCCGTTGTACGTAGCCGGACACCGACCGACGGGTACGTGTACGGCTCAGCCGGTCGACTCCCGCAGCGCCCGCCGCACATCCGCCACCAGGTCCTCGGTGTCCTCGGCGCCCGCCGAGAAACGGATGAAGCCGTCCGGCACCGCGTCGCCGCCCCAGCGCCCCCGCCGCTCGGCCGTCGAGCGCACCCCGCCGAAGCTGGTCGCGTCGTCCACGAGCCGCAGCGCATCGAGGAAACGCTCGGCACGCGCGCGCGTGGGCAGCGTGAAGGACACCACGCACCCGAAGCGGCGCATCTGCTGTGAGGCGATCTTGTACGACGGGTCGCCGGGCAGCCCTGGGTAGCGCACCCCGAGTTCCTCGGGCCAGTCGCGCAGCGCCTCGGCGACGGCCAGGGCGTTGGCGCTCTGCCGTTCGACGCGCAGGTGGAGCGTGGCGATCGACCGGTGTGCGAGCCAGGCCTCCATGGGGCCGGGGATCGCTCCGACCAGCTTGCGCCAGCGTCGTACAGCCGTCATCGCCTCGGCGTCGCGGCCGCTGACGTATCCCAGGAGGACGTCTCCGTGCCCCGTGAGCTGCTTGGTGCCGCTCGCCACGGAGAAGTCCGCCCCGAGCTCCAGCGGGCGCTGTCCGAGCGGCGTGGCGAGCGTGTTGTCGACGGCGACGAGGGCACCACGCGCGTGGGCCGCGTCCACGAGCCGCCGGATGTCGCACACGTCGAGGCCGGGGTTCGACGGCGTCTCGATCCACAGCAGCCGGGCGCCCTCCAGGACGGCCAGCTGGGCGTCCCCGCCCGTCGGCGCGGTCCGCACCTGGATGCCGTACGCCCGCAGCTGCTCATGGACCAGGGGCAGCGCCTGGTAGCCGTCGTCCGGCATGACGACCGTGTCCCCGGCGCGCAACTGCGAGAAGAGCACCGACGAGATGGCGGCCATGCCGGAGGCGAACACGAGCGTCTCGACGTCGTCCCGCCCGGGCGCCTCCAACTCGCCGACGGCCCGTTCCAGCAGGGTCCAGGTCGGGTTCTCGTCGCGGCCGTAGGTGTACGGCCCCTCGACATCGCCCGGCAGATGGAAGTGGGCGGCGAAGACCGGGCCGGGAAGGGTGGGCTCGTTCTTGACGGGCTCGGGCAGTCCGGCCCGCACCGCGCGCGTGCCCTCCCCGGTGGCCCCGGTCGTCTCCGTCATGCCGCTTGTCCTCCCATGTCCTCACGTACGGCGTCGAGCAGCCCCACGCTCGCCGCCTCCACCATCTCAAGGCACTCCTCGAAACCGTCCAGGCCCCCGTAGTACGGGTCCGGGACGTCGAGATCGTCGCCCGCCGACGCGTCGTACGAGCGCAGCAGACGCACCTTCGCCGCGTCCTCCGGCGTCGGCGCGAGGCGCCGCAGAGCCCTGAGGTGGCCGTGGTCGAGGGCGATGACGAGATCGAGGCGGGCGAACCACGACGGCTGGAACTGACGGGCCGTGTGGGCGCTGTCGTACCCGTGCTCCTCCAGGACGGAGACGGTGCGCGGGTCGGCGCCGTCGCCCTCGTGCCAGCCGCCCGTGCCGGCGCTGTCGACCTCGACCCGGTCGTCGAGCCCGGCCTCCGCGACACGGGCGCGGAAGACGGACTCGGCCATCGGCGAGCGGCAGATGTTGCCGGTGCAGACGAAGCAGACTCGGTAGGTCATCTACGGGCTCAGTCCCCGTCGGGGAGGATGACGTTGAGCGCCCAGGACACGATCGAGATGATCAGGCCACCGACGACGGCGGTCCAGAAGCCGTCGACATGGAAGCTCAGGTCGAGCTTGTCGGCCAGCCACGACGTCAGCAGCAGCATCAGCGCGTTGACGACCAGGGTGAACAGACCGAGCGTGAGGATGAGCAGCGGGAGGCTGAGCAGCTTCACGATCGGCTTGACCAGGAAGTTCACCACGCCGAAGAGCAGCGCGACCAGGATCAGGGTGCCGATCTTCTTGCCCGTGCTGTCACCGGTCAGGGTGATCTTGTCGAGCAGCCATACGGCGACCGCCAGGGCGCCCGCGTTGGCGATCGTCTTGACTACAAAATTCTTCATGTGTCTGATCGTGGCAGAAGAGATCCGTTACGAGCAGTGTGACGAGGGTGGACAACGGCGATGAAGGCATTCCGGCTGGACGAACTGGAGGCGGAGCGCGCCTCCAACGACGGCGCCTACCTGCAGTTTCTGCGGGAACGGAACATGTCCGTCGGCCTGTACGCGCTCGATGCCGGTGAGCATGATCCACAGAAGCCGCACAACCAGGACGAGGTCTACTTCGTTGTGAGCGGACGTGCCGCGATCACGGTGGGTCTGGAGACGACCCAGGTGGCCCGGGGCAGCGTCGTGTACGTGCCCGCCGGTGTCGCCCACAAGTTCCACCACATCAGCGAGGATCTGCGGGTTCTGGTGGTCTTCTCTCCCCCGGAGAGCTGAGGCCCCGTCTCGGGGTTCCCTAGGGGATCGATCAGGGGACGACGAGGGGTGCGAGGCCCCCGTTCAGGCCCTCGCCCGCCCTAGCATCGAAGCAGGACATCGGAAGGATCCGGCTACAAGAGATGCCGGGGCGAGAGAGGTTGGGACGATGCGTGAGATCTTCGCGGGACTGCCGTGGTGGGTGAAGTGGGTCGCGGTGCCCGTCATCGCCCTGGTCGTGTTCGGCGGGCTGATAGCCAGCGTCCTGTCCGTCGTCGTCTGGCTGCTGTTCAAGGCACTGATCTTCGTGGCCCTGGTCGGCGGGCTCATCTACGTCGTACGGAAGTTCACGACGAGTTCCTCGTCGCGCAGCGACTGGTGAGGTGGGCAGGGGCATCGCTGATGGGCGTCGGTGATCGGTAACAGGAATCACCGGTTCCCTCGCGCGAGGGAAGTTTCCGGCACAGGCCGTCTGTGAGCGGTGGCAGGCGATTAAAGTCCGGAATTCGTCGCGGGGACGATCCCCCGCGAGCGGCGTACACCCCCTCCCGTGTCCCCCCGCACGGGCAGCCCCCTCGCGCTTCGGGAGTGACCCTTGGCCACGGTTGACACCGCACCGGCAGAACTCCACGTACCCGTACAGACGGCGCCTCCACCACGACCGGCGCCTTCCGCCCGACAGACGACTCCGGTACGACCGGCAGCTCCCGTACGAGAGCGGTCGGAGCCCTCGGATCACCATCACCGGTCGGCTCGGTCGGAGCACGTGGACCAGCCCGAGCAGACCACCTCCACGACCCTCATCGGCTCCGTCCAGCGCGCGATGCGCCTGCTGGAGTCCGTCGCCGGGCATGAACACGGCGCCCCCGCCAAGCAACTGGCCCGGGAGACCGGCCTGGCTCTGCCGACCGCCTACCACCTGCTGCGCACCCTCGTGCACGAGGGCTATCTGCGCCGGGACAAGGGTCTGTTCTTCCTCGGCGAGGCGGCCGAGCGGCTGGGCAGCAGCGGAGCCAAGCAGAAACGTCGCAGCACGGTCGTCGAGGCGCTGGCCCACTGGCGGGACGTGATCGGCGTACCCGTGTACTACGCCATGTACCGCGAGGGCGAGATCGAGGTCATGTGCGTCTCCGACACCCCGGGCAACCCCGCGGTGGAGGAGTGGGCCGACTTCCGAGAGACCGGACATGCGCACGCCATCGGTCAGTGCCTGCTGTCCCAACTGGACGAGGGCGCCCGCCGCGACCACCTCGAGCGCTACCCGGTGCAGGCGATCACCCCCTACACCGTGTACGACAACCACACCCTGCTCCGGCGACTGGACCGGGTGGGGCGGATGGAGCCCGTCTTCGAGCACCAGGAGTACGCGCTCGGCACGGTGTGCGCGGCGATCCCGCTCACGATCGGACCGACTGCCGCGACCATGGCCATTTCTCTCCCCTCCCATCAGGCGGATCGTCTGATGGATGCCACTCGTCGGCTGCAGAGCGAGATCGGACAGCTGCTGGGGTCGCTCGCGATCTCTATCAGTATCTGAAAACTCACTCCTTGTGATCTCTCGTATACGTTCAGCAAGATTCCATCAGAGTCAGAGGGATCATTCCCGGCCAGTCGACCGCAGATGACGGGGTAGACGATGGACGAGTCCGTACAGGCAGAGGTCATGATGAGCTTTCTCGTGTCCGAGGAGCTCTCGTTCCGTATCCCGGTGGAGCTGCGCTACGAGACCTGTGATCCCTACGCGGTGCGTCTGACCTTCCACCTGCCCGGGGACGCCCCCGTGACCTGGGCTTTCGGGCGTGAGTTGCTGATCGACGGCGTGGGGCGGCCGAGTGGTGACGGGGATGTGCGCATCGCGCCGGCGGAGCAGGAGACGCTCGGTGAAGTGCTGATCCGGCTTCAGGTCGGCGCCGACCAGGCGCTGTTCCGCTCGTCGACGGCGCCGCTCATCGCCTTCCTCGACCGCACCGACAAACTGGTGCCGCTGGGCCAGGAAGGGGCGCTCGCGGACTTCGACGCCCATCTCGACGAGGCGCTGGACCGCATTCTGGCGGAGGAGCAGAGCGCGGGCTGAGGCGTTGCGCCGGTGCGGAGGCGGAACGCTTCAGCGCGGGTGTGGAGGAGCGCAGGAACGCTTCTTCTGGGGGAGGGTGGCGTTCTGACGGGCTGAGGCGTGGCCGGTTCGGGCCGGCCCGGCGTCAGTGCTTGCGGCGACGCCCGCGGCCACCCCGTGCGGCGGCAGGCTGCGGAGCCCGAGCGCTCTGCGCGCCGTACGTCCCCGCCTGCGTGCCCGCCGGAGTCGGCTCGCCGCCCGTCGGGACCGTGCCGGTGCCAGGCCGGTCGGCAGACACCACCAGCGCAGCGAGGGCCGTCGTGACCGGGACGGACGCCACCAGGCCGATCGAGCCGACCAGCGTCCGTACGATCTCCTCCGCGACCAACTCGCTGTTGGCGACCGTCCCCACGCTGCTCTGGGCGATCGAGAAGAGCAGCAGCAGGGGCAACGCCGCGCCCGCATAGGCGAGGACGAGCGTGTTGACGACCGAGGCGATGTGGTCGCGGCCGATGCGGATGCCCGCGCGGTACAGCCCGCGCCAGCCCATCGAGGGGTTGGCCTCGTGCAGCTCCCAGACCGCCGAGGTCTGCGTCACCGTCACGTCGTCGAGGACACCGAGCGAGCCGATGATGACACCGGCGAGCAGCAGACCGCTCATGTCGATCGACGGGAACAGACCGTGGATCAGACCGGTGTTGTCGTCGGTGTTGCCGGTGAGCGCCGCCCAGCCGATGAACAGCGAGCCGAGGATGCCGATCAGCAGCAGCGAGATCAGCGTGCCGAGCACCGCGACGGAGGTTCTCGCCGACAGCCCGTGACACAGATACAGCGCGATCAGCATGATGGCGCTCGCCCCGATCACGGCCACGACCAGCGGGTTCGAGCCCTGGAGAATCGCGGGCAGGATGAAGAAGTTCAGGATCATGAAGCTGATCGCCAGCGCGACCAGAGCCATGACACCGCGCAACCGCCCCACGACCACGACGGCCAGGGCGAAGATGCCGGCGAGCAGGGCCATGGGGAACCGGCGGTCCACGTCGGTGACCGAGTACTGCAGGTCCTTCGGGGCGGAGGGCTCGTAGGCCACCACGACCTTCTGGCCCTCGTGCAGCTGCCGCGACTGGTCCGGCTGCACGATCTCGGTGAACGTACGGCCCTTGTCCTTGCCGGTGTCGACGCGGATGGTGGCCTTTTTGCAGGTGCCGCCGGCCTGTTGCTGGGCGGAGGAGCCTTCAGCGGTGGAGGTGTCGCCGGTCGGCGTCTCGCCCGAGGCGTTGACGGACTTGCAGCTCACCTCGTCGACCTTGGTGACGGTGGCCCGCTGGGTCTGCCGGTCGAAGCCGACGCCGGTGCGCTCGTGCGCGGGGGCGCCGCCGGGCCACAGCACGGCGAGGCCCACCAGAACGGCGGCGCCGAACGGGATGAGGATCGCCGCGATGACCTTGCGCAGGTGTTTGGAGACGGGGGCTGCGGGGCCGTGGCTGTGACTGTGGCCGTGCGAGTGACCGTGTCCACCGCCACCTCCCGTACCGTCGCCACCACCCGCGCCACCACCGTCTCCCGTGCCGTCGCCGCTGCCTTCCCTCGGGAAGCCACCGTGCCCGCCACCGGTGTCGTGGGCGTGCTCGTGGCTGTGCCCGGGGGCGCCGGCAGAGTGGTGGCCGGGGTCGTGACCGTGGTGGTGACCGCCGCTGTTTGCCGGCCCGCGTTCGACCCGGCCGCCGGGCCGGGGGCCCTGCCCGAGTCCTCCGCCGGTTCGGGGGCCCTGCCCGAGTTCTCCGCCGGATCGAGGGCCCTGCTCGAACCCTCCGCCAGGTCGGGGACCGCGCTCGAATTCTTCGCCGGGTCCCGGCCCGTTCCAGCCGCCCGACCCAGGCCTGTGCCGTTCATCCATCCCCGGTCCGTGCCATTCATCCGACCCGGGCCCGTCCCAGTTGTCCGGCCCGGGCTGCGCGCCGCCGCCTCTGCGGCCGGGGCCACGGGGTGGCTCGGGCGGATACGGGGACTGCGGTGTCGTGGTCACCGACCGATCATCGCAAGAACGACAGGGGCCCTCTGTTCACCGCGCCCGAATTGACGCTAGCGTGGAGCCACCTTTGTACACGCGGGAGCTCGGAGCACCGGGCTGAGAGGGCGCTGACCTCCGTCCCAGCGATGTTTCACGTGGAACGTCGTCACCAGTGAGTGACGTTCCCCACGAAATATCGGCAGACGGAAACCGCTGCGTCGACCGCCGAACCTGTTACCGGGTAATGCCGGCGTAGGGAGTAGGTCTCATGACCATCAAGGACGCACGCACGCCTGCCTCCAGCCAGGACGAGCAGCCCATCGCGGGCGAAAAGTCCACGGACGGCGGGAAGTCCATCGGCTGGCACAAGGGGTACGTCGAGGGCTCGCGCCCCGACCTTCGAGTGCCGGTCCGTCAGGTGCACCTCACCAACGGGCAGTCGGTCACGCTGTACGACACATCGGGTCCGTACACCGATCCCCTGGTCGATACCGATGTCCGCCGGGGCCTGGCCCCGCTGCGGGAGAACTGGATCATCGCCCGCGGCGACACCGAGGAGTACGCGGGCCGTCCCGTCCGTCCCGAGGACGACGGCATCAAGCACACCTCGCCGCGGGGCGGCAACCTGCGCAACCTCGACGCGGTCTTCCCGGGGCGGCCCCGACTGCCGCGCCGGAGCCGTGACGGCGGGGCGGTGACGCAGCTGGCGTATGCGCGCCGGGGCGAGATCACGCCCGAGATGGAGTACGTGGCCATCCGGGAGAACGTGGCGCCCGAGGTCGTCCGGGACGAGATCGCGGCGGGGCGCGCGGTGCTCCCGGCCAACGTCAACCACCCGGAGATCGAGCCGATGATCATCGGCAAGCGGTTCCTGGTGAAGGTCAACGCCAACATTGGCAACTCCGCGGTCACCTCCTCCATCGAGGAGGAGGTCGAGAAGATGACCTGGGCGACCCGTTGGGGCGCCGACACGGTCATGGACCTGTCCACCGGCCGCAACATCCACACCACCCGCGAGTGGGTGCTGCGCAACTCCCCCGTCCCCATCGGCACGGTGCCGCTCTACCAGGCGCTGGAGAAGGTCGACGGCAAGGCCGAGGAACTGACCTGGGAGATCTACAAGGACACGGTCATCGAGCAGGCCGAGCAGGGCGTGGACTACATGACCGTCCACGCGGGCGTCCGCCTGCCGTACGTTCCGCTGACCGCCAACCGCAAGACGGGCATCGTCTCGCGCGGCGGCTCGATCATGGCGGCGTGGTGCCTGGCGCACCACAAGGAGAGCTTCCTCTACGAGAACTTCGAGGAACTCTGCGAGATCCTCGCCGCCTACGACGTCACGTACTCGCTCGGCGACGGCCTCCGGCCCGGCTCGATCGCGGACGCCAACGACGAGGCACAGTTCGCGGAGTTGAGGACGCTCGGGGAACTCAACACGATCGCCAAGCGTTTCAACGTTCAGACCATGATCGAGGGCCCGGGGCATGTCCCGATGCACAAGATCAAGGAGAACATCGACCTTCAGCAGGAGATCTGCGAGGAGGCTCCGTTCTACACGCTCGGCCCGCTGACCACGGACGTCGCCCCGGCGTACGACCACATCACGTCGGGCATAGGCGCCGCGATGATCGCGTGGTGGGGCACAGCGATGCTCTGCTACGTCACGCCCAAGGAGCACTTGGGCCTGCCCAACCGTGACGACGTGAAGACCGGCGTCATCACCTACAAGATCGCGGCCCATGCGGCGGACCTCGCCAAGGGACACCCTGGCGCACAGGAGTGGGACGACGCCCTGTCGGACGCCCGCTTCGAGTTCCGCTGGGAGGACCAGTTCAACCTGGCCCTCGACCCCGACACGGCCCGGGAGTTCCACGACGAGACACTCCCGGCCGAGCCGGCCAAGACGGCCCACTTCTGCTCGATGTGCGGTCCGAAGTTCTGCTCGATGAAGATCTCCCAGGACATCCGCCGTCAACACGGCAGCAGCCAGGGTGAGATCGAAGAGGGGATGGCGCAGAAGTCGAAGGAGTTCGCGGCGGCGGGGAACCGGGTGTATCTGCCGATCGCGGACTGACGTCCGTTCGTCGGTGCTGCTCCGGAGGGGGGTCTGGTGCCTTCGGGGCAGCGCCGACGCGCGTTCCAGGATGAGGGGTGGGGGAGTCTTGATCGTTCTCAAGGTGACGGCTGAGGCGCAGTCGCTGGTGTGGGACGGCGATGATCTGGTCGATGTGGTGGGTGGGGGCCGCAGATGGGGTCCTGACGGCGTGGAGCATCCTGCACCGGTCAACCACGGGTTTCCCTTCGACCGGAGCGTCGTGTCCCCCTCCGGTCGCTACTCCGTCGTCTATGCCGAGCGCGGTACCAAGGCCCTGCTGCTCGATGGTGATCGGCTCGTCCGTGAGCTGAACCGGAGCTACTACCAGGCTGATGTCTTCGACTATCCGGTGGCGCTCGGGGCGCTGCAGGACGGCCGCGAGGTTCTGGTCCACTGCCCGGAGGAATACAACGTCCTGGAGATCGAGGACGCGGAGTCGGGAGAGCGGCTCACCCTTGGCGAACGTCATCCCAAGGACGTCTTCCACTCGCGGCTGGCGGTGAGCCCCGGTGGGACTCACCTGCTGTCGGCAGGCTGGTTGTGGCATCCGCACGGGGTGGTCGAAGTCTTCGACCTGGCCGGTGCGTTGACCGACCCTGCTGTGCTCGACGGCCATGGCGTGCTGCCCGAGGAGCCGGGCATCGTTGCGGAGGTCGCCTCGGCCTGCTGGCTTGATGGTGATCGCCTGGCTGTGGCGACCGGAGGGGAGTCTCTCGACGGTGCGGAGACCCCCGCCCTGGGCCAAGGGCAGTTGGGCGTGTGGTCGCTGTCCGCACAGGGTTGGGTCCATCGCAGCAAGGTCGATTTCAGCATCGGCACCCTGATCGCGCGGGGCGAGACGGTCGTCTCGCTGTACGGGCATCCGCGGCTGATCGATGTCACCACGGGCGCCGTGGTGGCGGAATGGCCCACCGTGGAGGTGCCCCGGAGAGACGGCAGCTACGGGGTCACTCACATACCGACGCCCGTTGTCGCCCTGCACCCGGACGGCATCCGCCTGGCCGTGGCCCAGCCGGACTCGATCGCGATCATCACCCTTCCGGGACGGGAAGAATCGCGGCTGCCCCTTCCGGGCTGAAGACGCCGAAGGGGTTCCCGTGCAGAGCTGAAGACGTCGAAGGGGTTCGCGGCGGCCGGACATCCGGCTTGCGCTCCCCCGAAGGCGGTTGGCCGCGGCGAGGGGCGCAAGCCGAGGGTCACTCCGGCTGGTGTTCGGGGCCGCCGAAGTCCGGGCTGGTGTAGTCCGGGCTGGTGAAGCTGGGGCGCGAGCCCGTGGTGCCGTCGTCCGGGCTGCTGAAGCCCGGGCGGCCGTAGCCGAGGTTGGGCATGCGGCTGGGCGTCGGCGGTGGCGTGCGGTGCAGGGCGGCCGCGGTGCCGGGGTCGGCCAGGGCGTCCCGCAGGAAGGGCAGGACGCCCCGCTCCAGCAGGGCGTCGTGCCAGGCTTCTCTGGCGCGGGCGACCTCCCCGGTCAGCTCGGCGTACGGCCCGCTGTCGACGAGCGAGGGGCGGTTGCGCAGAGCGGTGAGCAGCAGCCCCACCGCGGCGACCAGGATCGCCACCGCGGTCATCGCGCCGAAGACCCAGCCCGTGGTCAGCATCGTCTTGGCGAACGCCTGTTTGGGATCGAGCATCTTCAGGATGTAGCCGACCAGCAGGAATATCGCCGCGGCGGTTCCGGCGAGGACGGGAGCCAGCACCGCGACGACGGCGACGGCGCCCGCGCCGGCGGTCTCGGCGACCTCTCCCATGGTGGCGGCGAGCCCCGCCGCGCCCGAACCGGACTCCGCGGAGCCGGTCTCACGCACGGACGTCGGGGTGGACGGCGCCGGCTGGCGCAGTTCCTCGCGGACCTTCACGTAGTGCTGGTACTCGGTCGCCGCGGCCGCCGTGATGATCGCGGTGGCGTTCAGCGCCATGGTGCGCAGCTGTTCGGGATTGAGCCGCTGTCCCACAGCGGCCAGTTCCGGGCGGTGTGGGGCGGAGCGCAGCGCCTCATCGAGGATCCGCTCGTATTCCTGGCGGTCCTCGCTCAGCAGGTGCTGCGGAACGCTGTTCATGTGCATCCCCCGATGCTCCGTAGGGCTTGGGGCTCGCATGACTGTGAGCCGTCGGGCAGAAACGGAGGGGAGCCTGCTACGGATAAGCCGATGGTAGAGCGGTCACGGCCAGGCGTGACAGGGGGTTTCCAGAAATTGGGCGCTGGCCTGCGTTCTCTCCGCTCAGTCCGTCATGGGGGATCGTCTGCCCCGTGAACGTTCAGATATCCAGCGGAAGTTGCTGGACCAGCAGCTTTCCGGCCATGGTCACGCCGCCGTCCATCGCGATGGCCAGCCCGTCGGCGTAGACGTGCGGTCCCTCGACCACGGGGCCGCCGCCGTCCTCGCCGTCCTCGGAGCCGACTTCGCCCAGGAGGTAGGGAATCGGGCTGTGCCCGTGAACGATCCGGGTGCCGCCGTACGTATCGAGCAGGGAGCGCACATGGTCGGCGCCGCCCTCGTCGCGGAAGGAGAAGCGCTTGGTGAACTTGCGGAACAGGTCCCACACCTCGTCCGCGTCGTTGCGCGTGAGGGTCTCGCGGACCGTGTCGTTGACCGCCTCGATCGAGTCGCCGTAGTCGAGGTAGGCGGTGGTGTCCGAGTGGACGAGCAGATGACTGTCGACGGCCTCCATGGCGTCGAGTCGGGCCATCCACTGCAGGTGGTGGTCCTGGAGGCGGTCCATGTCGGTCTTCTGCCCGCCGTTGAGCAGCCAGGCCGCCTGGAAGGTGGCGGTGCCCGCGCCGGAGTTGACGGGGGTGTCGCCGAACCGCTTCGCGCCGAGCAGCAACAGCTCGTGGTTGCCCATGAGGGCCTTGCAGTAGCCGCCGGCCGCGGCGGCCTCCGCGGACAGCCGCATCACGAGATCGATGACGCCGATGCCGTCGGGGCCGCGGTCGGTGAAGTCGCCGAGGAACCACAGCCGGGCGGTGCCGGCGCACCAGTTGCCCGCGGAGTCGATGAGGCCCTTCTCCTGGAGGGCCGCCACCAGCTCGTCGAGATAACCGTGGACATCGCCTACGACGAACAGGGCGCCCGGCCCGGCCACGGGCTGCGGGACCACGGCCGGCTCGACGCTGACCTGGAGCGTGTCACCCCGGTTGATGACCGGAAGGTCCCGCTCCGTGGGGGTGTACCCCTCCGGGTAGGCCTCGGGGTACGCCTCCTCGTGGGGCGGCGCGACGTCGCCGGGGTGCGTGCTGTGGCCGTACGGACCGGTCTCGTTGACGTACGCGGGCACCCGGAAGTCGCGCAACGTCGCCGTCCGCTCCGCCTCGGGTCCCTGACCGGCCCCCTGAGTCATCAGACCCCTCCACCATCGCGCCGCATCTGCACCGCTTCGGACTGCCTGGTCGCAGCGGCCCGCGGTGTCGTGGGCCCATCATAGGAATGCGGATCGCGCCATGTGATGACCCAGGGGTGGTGAATCGGCGCAAGAGTCCAGTTCACCGCGGCTTTCGCCCCGATTGGGCAGGGCTTCGGCCACCTGCCGACGACCCGGAGACGGTCGTACGGCGTCCGCGCTCTACTTCTCCTCCGGTGACCGGGGCGGGCTGACGGTCGTCCGCGGCGGGCGGCGCTGGGACGAGGTGCGCACGATCAGCTCGGTCGGTATCACCTGCTCGACCGGCTGGTCCGATTCGACCCCCTCGATGGCGTCGATGAGGAGTTGGACGACCGCCGTGCCGATGCGCCGCGGCTTCAGCGAGAGCGTGGTGATGGGCGGCTCGGTGCTGGCGTACACGGTGGATTCGCTGCAGCAGACCAGAAGCAGGTCCTCCGGTACGCGCAGTCCGTAGCGGCGTGCGGCGGCGAGCAGGTCGGTGCCGTTGGGGTCGAACAGCCCGTAGACGGCGTCGGGCCGGTCGGGCCGGGCCAGCAGCCGGTCGGCGGCGACGGCGCCCGCACACGGGTCGTGGGCCGGATAGGCCTCGTACACCGGGTCCTGGCCGACGCGCTCGCACCAGCGCAGGTACGCCGTCGTGGACAGATGGGTGTACGTGTCGGTCGACGTCCCCGTCAGCAGGCCGATGCGGCGGGCGCCGGCGTCGGCCAGGTGGTCGAGGATGCCGAGCACGGCGGCCTCGTGGTCGTTGTCGACCCATGCGGTCACCGGCAGCTCGCCGGCCGGGCGGCCGTCGGAGACCACCGGCAGTCCCTGCCGGACCAGTTCGCTGACGACGGGGTCCTGGTCGGACGGATCGATGACGACCGTGCCGTCCAGGGCGACGTTCGACCACACGTCGTGGCGCGAGGTCGCCGGGAGGATGACGAGCGCGTAGCCGCGGGCGAGCGCGGCCGAGGTGGCGGCCCTGGCCATCTCGGCGAAGTACGCGAACTCCGTGAAGGTGAAAGGTTCATCCCCGTACGTCGTCACGGTCAGGCCGATGAGTCCCGACTTGCCGGTACGGAGGGTTCGGGCCGCTGCCGATGGGCGATAACCCAGTCTGTCGGCGACTTCTCGGACATGGCGCCGGGTGGCGTCCGGGAGCCGGCCCTTGCCGTTGAGGGCATCGGAGACGGTCGTGATGGAGACTCCGGCGGCGGCGGCCACATCTCTGATGCCCGCCCGGCCCGGCCGGCTGCCTCGACGTGAGGTTTCCGCGCGGCTCACCTGGTGCTTCCCTGCTGCTGTCATGGCGAGCCGATAGTAGGGCTCATGCGGTGGGGTAGTGCGGACGCATATGCACGCGTTGACAGGCACGTTTCTGCATGGTCATAACCTGTCAATTCCCTTTGAATGAAAGGGAGTTGAGCGATTCAATGCCACTACGTGACTTGTCGGCACGCATGAGCCTGCCAAGTCCTCGATGTTTCGAAGAGGTCTCAACTCACCTTCACGAGGGATGCGCGCCACGGCGCGCACCACCGGCGCATAGATATATGTGAGAGCGCCCTGCGATTCGTCTCCCTTCGGGCGGTGATGCCCCTGATGCCTGTGGGACTGGTGGGGTTTGCGATCTCCTGCGCCTCACCTGTACGCACCGGCGCCGAATCCTCATAAGGTGTGGAGTATTGGAAGCCGGCGGCGGCGACGGGGCCGCCGGCGGTCGCGAGGAGGACTGCGGTGAGCGAGACGAGCCCCAAGCTGCGCGCCGAGCTGGAGGGTATCCCCACCTACAAGCCGGGCAAGGCCGCCGCGGCCGACGGCCCGGTCGCCTACAAACTCTCCTCCAACGAGAACCCCTATCCGCCCCTTCCGGGCGTGATGGAGAGCGTCACGGCGGCGGCCTCGTCCTTCAACCGCTACCCGGACATGGCCTGCACGGGCTTGATGAACGAACTGTCCGAGCGCTTCGGCGTCCCGCTCACGCACCTGGCCACCGGCACGGGGTCGGTCGGCGTCGCCCAGCAGCTGATCCAGGCGACCTCGGGCCCCGGCGACGAGGTCATCTACGCCTGGCGGTCCTTCGAGGCGTACCCGATCATCACGCAGATCAGCGGCGCGACCTCGGTGAAGGTGCCGCTGACGCCCGGTGATGTGCACGACCTGGACGCGATGGCCGCGGCCATCACCGACCGGACGCGGCTGATCTTCGTCTGCAACCCCAACAACCCGACGGGCACGGTCGTGCGGCGGGCGGAGCTGGAGCGGTTCCTCGACCGGGTGCCGGGCGATGTGCTCGTCGTCCTCGACGAGGCGTACCGCGAGTTCATCCGCGACAACGAGGTGCCGGACGGGGTGGAGCTCTACCGCGACCGGCCGAACGTCTGCGTCCTGCGGACCTTCTCCAAGGCGTACGGTCTCGCCGGCCTCCGGGTCGGATTCGCCATCGCCCATGAGCCCGTGGCGGCGGCACTGCGCAAGACCGCGGTGCCCTTCGGCGTCAGCCAGCTCGCGCAGGAGGCGGCGATCGCGTCGCTGCGTGCGGAGGACGAACTGCTCGGCCGGGTGGGCTCCCTGGTGTGTGAGCGCAACCGGGTGGTCGAGGGGCTGCGCGCTCAGGGCTGGACGGTGCCCGAGACCCAGGCCAACTTCGTGTGGCTGCGGCTGGGGGAGCGCACGGTCGACTTCGCGGCGGCGTGTGACCGGCACGGCGTGGTGGTCCGGCCGTTCCCCGGCGAGGGTGTGCGGGTGACGATCGGGGAGACCGAGGCGAACGACATCTTCCTGAAGGTGGCGGAAGGGTTCCGGAAGGAGCTCTAGTTCGCGACGAGTTCGACGCGGACGGGATCGCCGTTCCGCGCGGACGCCAACAGCCCCGGGTCGCTGTCGAGTCGGCCCAGGACATTGCACGGACTCGCGAGGCGGCACTCGTCGCCCCGCGAGATCGGCGTGGGCCCGTAGGGGAGCGCCAGGGCGTCGCCGTCGGTCCAGAAGGCCACGGTGCCGGGCTCCACGACCTGCTGGGCGTTGGTTTCACGTGGAACCGAAATGCCGGTGTCGAAGTAGACCTCCTGGCCCCAGGTGCGGGCGGTGGAGACGAGCGGCAGCGCCTGGGCGAGTGCCTGGGTCGTCGGGGTGTCGTCGAGCGTCGCGGTGAGGTGGCCCGAGGGCCAGGAGATCCGTATCTGCATGACCGGCAATTCAACAATATGTTGAAGTGGCTGCCAAGAGGTGCCACACGTCCCTTGTGCGCAGTGCCACACGGCCCAATCGGGACCCCCGGTTCGGCGTCGAAAATCAGTGCGTCATAATTGCTTGTGAATGTGAACGCGTTCACAAGCGTGTCCCGGTTGCTCCAGCGATGTGTGACATAAGGGGCAAACTGCCGCTGTATCACGGCGACGTAAGGAGACTGACGACGTGGACCTGGCTCTGGCGCCGGAGACACTGGCGCGCTGGCAGTTCGGCATCACCACCGTCTACCACTTCCTCTTCGTCCCCCTGACGATCTCGCTCGCGGCCCTCACGGCCGGCCTGCAGACCGCCTGGGTGCGCACGGAGAAGGAGAAGTACCTCAGAGCGACGAAGTTCTGGGGCAAGCTCTTCCTGATCAACATCGCGATGGGTGTGGTCACCGGCATCGTGCAGGAGTTCCAGTTCGGCATGAACTGGTCCGACTACTCCCGCTTCGTCGGCGACATCTTCGGCGCCCCGCTCGCCTTCGAGGCCCTGATCGCCTTCTTCTTCGAGTCGACGTTCATCGGGCTGTGGATCTTCGGCTGGGACAAGCTGCCGAAGAAGATCCACCTGGCCTGCATCTGGATGGTCTCGATCGGCACGATCCTGTCGGCGTACTTCATCCTCGCGGCCAACTCGTGGATGCAGCATCCCGTCGGCTACAAGATCAACGAGGCGAAGGGGAGGGCCGAACTCACCGACTTCTGGCACGTCCTGACCCAGAACACCGCACTCGCCCAGGCCTTCCACACCCTGTCCGCCGCATTCCTGACCGGCGGTGCCTTCATGGTCGGCATCTCCGCCTTCCACCTGCTGCGCAAGAAGCACATCAGCGACATGAAGACCTCGCTGCGGCTCGGCCTGGTCACCGTCATCGTCGGCGGTCTGCTCACCGCGATCAGCGGCGACACCCTCGGCAAGATCATGTTCGAGCAGCAGCCGATGAAGATGGCCGCCGCCGAGGCCCTGTGGGACGGCGAGAAGCCGGCGCCCTTCTCGGTCTTCGCCTACGGCGACGTCGACGCCGGCCACAACAAGGTCGCCATAGAGATTCCGGGACTGCTGTCCTTCCTGGCCAACGACGACTTCGACTCGTACGTCCCGGGCATCAACGACGTCAACAAGTCCGAGCAGCAGAAGTTCGGACCGGGCGACTACCGGCCCAACATCCCCGTCGCCTACTGGGGCTTCCGGTGGATGATCGGCTTCGGCATGACGTCCTTCGCGATCGGCCTGCTCGGACTCTGGCTGACCCGCAAGAAGTTCATGCTGCCGCAGCACCTGCGGGTGGCCGACGACGAGGTGCCGCATCTCGTGCTGCTGCCCCGCGGCAAGAAGGCCCTCGGCCCGAAGCTGACCAAGTGGTACTGGCGGATCGCCTTCCTGACCATGGGCTTCCCGCTGATCGCCAACTCCTGGGGCTGGATCTTCACCGAGATGGGCCGCCAGCCGTGGGTCGTCTACGGCGTCCTGCAGACCCGCCATGCGGTCTCCCCCGGTGTCTCCCAGGGCGAGGTCCTCACCTCGATGATCGTCTTCACCACGCTGTACGCCATCCTCGCCGTCGTCGAGGTCAAGCTGCTCGTGAAGTACGCCAAGGCCGGCCCGCCCGAGCTCACCGAGGCCGACCTCAACCCGCCCACGAAGATCGGCGGCGACACCCGTGACGCCGACAAGCCGATGGCCTTCTCGTACTAGGCCGAGGGAGAGCGAGTCATGGAACTTCACGACGTCTGGTTCGTGCTCATCGCCGTCCTGTGGACCGGCTACTTCTTCCTGGAGGGCTTCGACTTCGGGGTCGGCATCCTGACCAAGCTGCTGGCCCGCAACCGGCCCGAGAAGCGGGTGCTGATCAACACGATCGGCCCCGTCTGGGACGGCAACGAGGTGTGGCTCCTCACGGCGGGCGGCGCGACCTTCGCCGCCTTCCCCGAGTGGTACGCCACGCTCTTCTCCGGCTTCTATCTGCCGCTGCTGATCATCCTGGTCTGCCTGATCGTCCGCGGCGTCGCCTTCGAGTACCGGGTGAAGCGGCCCGAGGAGAACTGGCAGCGCAACTGGGAGACCGCGATCTTCTGGACCTCTCTCATCCCCGCGTTCCTGTGGGGCGTCGCCTTCGGCAACATCGTGCGGGGCGTGAAGATCGACAAGAACTTCGAGTACGTCGGCAGCTTCTGGGACCTGCTCAACCCCTACGCCCTCCTCGGCGGCCTGGTGACGCTCACGCTGTTCACCTTCCACGGGACGGTGTTCACGGCGCTCAAGACCGTCGGGGACATCCGGGAACGGGCACGGAAGCTGGCGCTCCAGGTCGGGCTCGTCACGGCCGTGTTCGCGGCGATCTTCCTGCTGTGGACGCAGGTCGACAGCGGTGACGGCAAGAGCCTGGTCGCCCTGGTCGTGGCCGTCGCCGCCCTGGTGGCTGCCCTGGTGGCCAATCAGGCCGGACGTGAGGGCTGGTCGTTCGCGCTGTCCGGCGTCACGATCGTGGCCGCCGTGGCGATGCTCTTCCTGTCGCTCTTCCCGAACGTCATGCCGTCCTCGCTCCATGAGGACTGGAGCCTGACGGTCACCAACGCCTCGTCGAGCCCCTACACCCTGAAGATCATGACCTGGTGCGCCGCGATCGCCACGCCGGTCGTCCTGCTCTACCAGGGCTGGACCTACTGGGTGTTCCGCAAGCGCATCGGAACGCAGCACATCGCCGAAGCCACGCATTGAGGTGTGTTTCACGTGAAACCAATCGATCCGCGTCTGCTCCGCTACGCCCGCGCCACTCGCCTCTTCATGGGGGCGGTCGTCGGCCTGGGCGTCGTCGGAGCGGCGCTGGTCATCGCCCAGGCGATGCTCATCGCCGAGGTGGTGGTGGGCGCCTTCCAGCACGGGATGTCAGCCGCTGAACTCCGCACTCCCCTGCTGCTGTTGGTGGCGGTGGCCGGTGGCCGCGCCCTGGTGTCCTGGCTCACCGAGCTCGCCGCCCATCGGGCGAGTGCGGCGGTGAAGTCCGAACTGCGGGGACGGTTGCTGGAGCGGGCCGGGGCGCTCGGGCCGGGGTGGCTGAGCGGGCAGCGGACCGGTTCGCTGGTCGCCCTCGCCACACGGGGCGTCGACGCCCTGGACGACTACTTCTCGCGCTATCTCCCGCAGTTGGGGCTCGCCGTGGTCGTACCGGTGGCGGTGCTGGCGCGGGTGGTCACCGAGGACTGGGTCTCGGCCGCGATCATCGTGGGCACTCTCCCGCTCATCCCGATCTTCATGGTGCTGATCGGCTGGGCCACCCAGTCCCAGATGGACCGTCAGTGGCAGCTGCTGTCCCGCCTGTCCGGGCACTTCCTGGACGTCGTCGCCGGTCTGCCGACCCTGAAGGTGTTCGGCCGGGCCAAGGCGCAGGCCGAGTCGATCAAGCGCATCACCGGCGAGTACCGGCAGGCGACCATGCGGACGCTGCGGATCGCCTTCATCTCCTCCTTCGCCCTGGAACTGCTCGCCACGCTGTCGGTGGCCCTCGTCGCCGTCACGATCGGCATGCGGCTGGTGCACGGTGAGATGGACCTGTACGACGGGCTGGTCATCCTCGTGCTGGCGCCCGAGGCGTATCTGCCGCTGCGGCAGGTCGGGGCGCAGTACCACGCGGCGGCGGAGGGGCTGGCCGCCGCCGAGGAGATCTTCGAGGTGCTGGAGACGCCTGTGCCGGCGGCGGGTACCGCGGTCGTGCCGCGTGGCGCGCTGACCTTTGAAGGTGTCACCGTTCGCTACCCGGGGCGGTCCGGTGACGCCGTCCAGGACGTGTCCTTCGCCGTCGAGCCCGGGGAGACGGTCGCGCTCGTCGGGCCGAGCGGGGCGGGCAAGTCCACGCTGCTGAGCGCATTGCTGGGGTTCGTGCGGACTGTCGAGGGGCGGGTGCTGGCCGGGGGAGTCGATCTCGCCGACGCCGACTTGGACCAGTGGCGCTCGCAGGTCGCGTGGGTGCCGCAGCGGCCGCAGCTGTTCGCCGGGACGATCGCGGAGAACGTCCGGCTGGCACGGCCCGACGCGGACGACGCCGCCGTACGACGGGCGCTCGCGGACGCGGGGGCCCTGGAGTTCGTCGACGCGCTGCCGCAGGGTGCCGACACCGGGCTCGGCGAGGACGGGGCCGGGCTGTCCGCCGGCCAGCGGCAGCGGCTCGCGCTGGCGCGGGCGTTCCTCGCGGACCGGCCCGTGCTGCTTCTCGACGAGCCGACCGCCGCGCTCGACGGCGCCACCGAGGCCGAGGTCGTGGCGGCGGTGCGGAGGCTGGCGGTGGGGCGCACGGTGCTCCTCGTCGTGCACCGGCCGGCGTTGCTGGCGGTGGCGGACCGGGTGGTGCGGTTGGCCGAGCCCGCGCTCGCGGCCCCTGCCGAGACCGGAACGGTCCCGGCCCCGCGTCAGGTCGAGGCAACCGCGCCTGCCACCGAGGACACCGACGCCACCGCAGACACGGCGGTACCGGCAGCGGCGAGCCGCGGTGTCCTCGACCGCGTCCGCGCCATGTCCGGCCCCCGGCGCGGCCGGCTCGCGCTCGCCCTGCTGCTCGGGAGCCTCGCGCTCGGCAGTGCCGTCGGGCTCATGGCGACCTCCGGGTGGCTGATCTCGCGGGCCTCGCAGCAGCCGCCCGTGCTCTATCTGATGGTGGCCGTCACGGCGACCCGCGCCTTCGGGATCGGGCGGGCCGTCTTCCGCTACGCCGAGCGCCTCGTGTCGCACGACGCCGTGCTGCGGATGCTGGCCGACACCCGGGTCGCCGTGTACCGGCGCCTGGAGCGGCTGGCGCCCGCCGGGCTGCGGCAAACCCGCCGCGGCGACCTGCTGTCGCGGCTCGTCGCCGATGTCGACGCCCTCCAGGACTACTGGCTGCGCTGGCTGCTGCCCGCGGGCGCGGCGCTGGCCGTGTCCGCCGCGTCCGTCGGCTTCACCGCCTGGCTGCTGCCCGAGGCCGGTGCCGCGCTCGCCGTCGGACTGCTGGCGGCCGGGGCCGGGGTGCCGCTGGTCACCGGTGCGGTGGCCCGGCGTGCGGAGCGGCGGCTGGCGCCGGCGCGCGGTGTGCTGGCGACGCGGGTGACCGACCTGCTGACCGGGACCGCCGAACTGGCCGTCGCCGGCGCGCTGCCCGCCCGTACCGCCGAGGCGCGCGAGGCCGACGGAGCGCTCACCCGGATCGCCTCGCGCGGCGCCACCGCCACCGCCCTCGGTGACGGCCTCACCGCCCTCGTCTCCGGCCTCACCGTCGCCGCCACCGCGCTCGCGGGCGCCCAGGCGGTCGCCGCCGGACGCCTCGGCGGCGTCGCCATGGCCGTCGTCGTCCTCACCCCGCTGGCCGCCTTCGAGGCCGTCCTCGGCCTCCCGCTCGCCGTGCAGTACCGCCAGCGGGTCCGCAAGAGCGCGGAGCGGGTGTACGAGGTGCTGGACGCCCCGGAGCCCGTACGGGAGCCGGAGCGGCCGTGCGAGGCGCCCGCGTCGCCGTTCCCGGTCGTGGTGAAGGGGCTGTCCGCCCGGTACGCCGGGCAGGAGCGGGACGCCCTCGCGGGTCTCGACCTGACCGTCACGGAAGGCCGCAGGATCGCCGTCGTGGGCCCGTCCGGGTCCGGTAAGACGACCCTCGCGCAGGTGCTGCTGCGGTTCCTGGACGCGCAGGCCGGTTCGTACACGCTCGGCGGCGTGGACGCGTACGGTCTGGACGGGGACGACGTACGGCGGTTCGTCGGGCTGTGTGCGCAGGACGCGCACCTCTTCGACAGCTCGCTGCGGGAGAACCTGCTGCTCGCGCAGAAGGCCGCCACCGATGCGGACCTCCGTGACGCCCTGCGGCGGGCCCGGCTGCTCGACTGGGTCGACGGACTGCCCGACGGGCTGGACACGCTGGTCGGCGAGCACGGGGCGCGGCTGTCCGGGGGGCAGCGGCAGCGGCTGGCGCTGGCCCGGGCGCTGCTCGCCGACTTCCCCGTCCTCGTCCTGGACGAGCCCGCCGAGCATCTCGACCTGCCCACCGCCGACGCCCTCACCGCCGACCTGCTGGCCGCCACCGAGGGGCGTACGACGTTGCTCATCACCCACCGGCTCGCCGGGCTGGAGGCGGTGGACGAGATCGTCGTGCTCGACGAGGGACGGGTCGTGCAGCGGGGCTCGTACGCCGAGCTGGCCGCCGAGGAGGGGCCGTTGCGGGAGATGGCGGAGCGGGAGTCGGATGCCGAGGCCCTGGCGCTGACGGCGTAGGCAGCCACCCGTTGCCGACTTTCTGTATCAAAGGGGACTAATTACGCTCGGCTCATGTCCGACACCCCGCGCCCCGGCCCCGGTCCGCTGCCTCCCGCGCTGTCGGCCGAGCTGACCGCGCGGGTGCCGCAGTTGCTGGAGGCCATGCGGTCCGTCGGCAGCGGCCTCGAACTGCACTCCACGCTGGACCGAATCTGCGAGACCGCGGCGGAGTTGACGGGCGCCCGGTACGCGGCCATCGGGGTCATCGACGAGGACGGGCGGGGTCTGGCAGACTTCGTCTTCCACGGCGTCGACGAGGCGACCGCGCGCCGTATCGGACGCCTGCCGGACGGGCACCGGGGCCTGCTCGGCGCTCTCATCCGCGACCCCGAGCCGGTACGGCTCGCGGACCTGACCACCGACTCGCGCTCCTGCGGCTTCCCCGAGCACCATCCGCCGATGCGCGGCTTCCTCGGCCTCCCGATCCGCGTCCAGGGGGAGATCTTCGGCAACCTGTACCTGACGGAGAAGCGCGGCGGACAGCCGTTCAACGACTACGACCTCACCATGGTCCGGGTGCTGGCGACCGAGGCCGGGATCGCGATCGGCAACGCCCGGCTGTACGAGGCGGCCAAGCAGCGCGAGCACTTGATCGACGGGTCGGTCGCCGTCACCACCGCCCTGCTGTCGGGCGGCGACGCGGACGACGCCCTTCAGGTCGTCGCCGAGCAGGCCCGCAAGCTGTCGGGTTCGACCGCGGGGATCGTGCTGCTGCCCGCGGACGAGGGCGGTATGGAGATCGCGGCCGTGGCCGCGGACCGTCCGTCGGCCATGCTGGGCACGGTCGTGCCACCGGAGAGCGAGATCGTCGCCGAACTCCTCGACGGACAGGCGGTGTTCCTGGAGGACGCGGCCGGCGACCCTCGCATGATCACCACCCTGGCGCAGCGCTACGGGCCCACCATGATGGTGCCCCTGCACAGCGACGGCCGGATCCTGGGCGCCCTGGTCACCCCGCGGGCGCGGGGGGAGCGGCCGTTCACGGAGACCGAGCGCACGCTGGCGACCCAGTTCGCCGCGCAGGCCGCGCTCGCGCTGATGATGGCCGACGCGCAGCGCGACCGGGAGCGGCTCGCCGTCTACGAGGACCGTGACCGCATCGCCCGTGACCTGCACGATCTCGTCATCCAGCGGCTGTTCGCCACCGGGATGATGCTGGAGGGCGCGCAGCGCAGATCGGTCGTGCCGGAGGTGCGCGAGGGCGTCGGCAACGCCGTCGACGAACTCGACGTCACCATCCAGGAGATCCGCACCGCGATCTTCGCGCTCCAGCAGGGGCCGGCCGAGGCGCCCTCGGGGCTGCGCACCCGCGTGCTGCGGGAGATCAACACGGCCGCGGTGCCGCTCGGCTTCAAGCCCTCGCACCGATTCGTCGGACCCGTGGACGCCCTGGTCGGCGACCTGACCGGCAAGAACCTCATCGCGGCCCTGCGTGAGGCCCTCTCGAACGCCTTCCGGCACGCCCGGGCCTCGCGTATCGACGTCGTCGTGGACGCCGACGTGATCCTGCCGGACGGCCGGAAGGGCGTCCGCCTGACCGTCGCGGACGACGGCGTGGGCATCCCGGACGGCGGGCGGCGCAGCGGTCTGAAGAACCTCAAGCGGCGCGCGGAGTCCCTCGGCGGCGACAGCCGGCACGGGCCGGGCATCGGCGCGGACGGAGGCGGGACGACGGTGGTGTGGGAAGCGCCGTTGACATGACGGCCCGTCACCCCGCATCTCCAAGGCGGCCGTTCAGTCGTACGACTGACTCGTCCGAGGCCCGCTGTCCCCCGGCCGTACGACTCCAACAGGACCGCCCGCGAAGCGCGGGCCAGGATCGCTGGCATGCGACCGTCCCGCCGTCATCCGCTGCTCGTCCCGGCCCTGTTGTGCGCGATCGCCGTCCTGGCGGCCCGTCCGACCGACGCCGTGGAGAAGAAGGCGCCCGGTGACGGCGGTACGGACGCCGGGCTCAGCGCCCAGGTGGCGCGGCTGTACGAGGACGCGGCGGTGGCGACGCAGCAGTACGAGGCGGGGCGGCTGGAGGCGGAGGTGCAGCGGGCGAAGGCGCAGCGGCTGGAGGCGCTGCTCGACCGGGAACGGCGGGAGATCTCGGTCCTGCACGAGGACCTGGGCCGGATCGCGCGCGCCCAGTACCGCAGCGGCGGCGACCTTCCGCTCACCGCGCAGATCATCCTCGCCGGCAGCCCCGAGCAGCTGATGCGCGGTCAGCAGGCTTTCTCCCAGACGAACCTGGCCGTGAACAACGCCATCGAGAAGAGCCGGCGGGCCGAGGCGAAGCTCGCCGCGGACGAGACGGAGGCCGCGACCGCGTGGCAGGCGCTGGAGAAGCGGAACGTCGAACTCGCCGATCTGAAGACGGGGATCGAGCAGAAGCTCGAAGAGGCGCGCCGGCAGTTGCAGGGCCAGGCGGACGCCTCGGTGGCGGCGGGGGCCTGCCGCGGTGCCGTCCGGCTGGATCAGCCGGCGGTTCAGGTGACGAGCCCGTGGGTCCCGCCGGTGGAGACGTACGAGCTGTCCGCGGGCTTCGGCAGCGGTGGCTCGCGGTGGGCGAACCGGCACACCGGGCAGGACTTCGCGGTGCCGATCGGCACGCCGGTGCGGTCGGTGGGCGCGGGCCGGGTGGTGTCGGTGTCCTGCGGGGGCGCCTTCGGGATCCAGATCGTGATCGAGCACGCGGGCGGCTACTACACGCAGTACGCCCATCTCGCCGCCGTCACCGTCGACCAGGGCGCCCAAGTGACGACGGGGCAGTGGATCGGCCAGTCGGGCACCAGCGGCAACTCCACCGGCCCCCACCTGCACTTCGAGGTGCGGGTCACCCCGGAACTGGGCTCGGGAGTGGACCCGGTGCCATGGCTGGCGGCGCGGGGCGTGCCGCTCGGCTAGGACAGGCCCTAGAACAGGCCCTAGGACAGGCTCTGGCGCTGGGCCACCAGCTGCTCGATGACCACCGCGACGCCGTCCTCGTTGTTGGCGACGGTCCGGCCGGAGGCCGCGGCGAGCACGTCGGGGTGCGCGTTGCCCATGGCGTACGACCGCCCGGCCCAGGTCAGCATCTCGACGTCGTTGGGCATGTCACCGAAGGCGACGACCTCCTCGTGCGAGATGCCGCGCTCGGCGCAGCACAGGGCGAGGGTGCTGGCCTTGGAGACGCCCGGGCCGCTGATCTCCAGCAGGGCGCTGGGGCTGGAGCGGGTGACGTTGGCGATGTCGCCGATGGCGAGACGGGCCAGGGTGAGGAAGGCGTCCGGGTCGAGCGTGGGGTGGAAGGCGAGGATCTTCAGGACCGGCTCATCGGCGCCCGGCCCGTCCGCCGCCAGCAGCTTCTCGGCGGGCTGAAGCTCGTCCGGGATCTCCATGTGCAGCTTCGGATAGTCCGGCTCCTGATGGAAGCCGTACGTCTGCTCCACCGCGTACACCGTGCCGGGCGCCGCGTCCCGCAGCAGGCGTACGGCGTCCAGCGCGTTCTCCCTGGCCAGCTCGCGCACCTTCACGAACCGGTGGGCGCCGGGACCGCCGTGCAGATCGACGACCGCGGCGCCGTTGCCGCAGATGGCGAGGCCGTGGCCGTGGACGTGGTCGCTGACGACGTTCATCCAGCGAGCGGGGCGGCCGGTGACGAAGAAGACCTCGATCCCCGCGTCCTCGGCGGCGGCGAGCGCCGCGACCGTGCGGGGCGAGACGGACTTGTCGTCGCGCAGCAGAGTGCCGTCGAGGTCGGTGGCTATCAGGCGCGGCGGGACGGCGGCGGCCGGGGTCTCGGGCTGTCGAGTCGCTGAAGTCACCCGGCCATTCTCCCGCATATGCCTGCACGGCCGTGCAGGAGGCTGCACAGGTGAGTGATTACAGCCTCCCACCTGCACCCTCACCCACAGTGGCCTCAGCGCAGCTGCGCCGGGGCCTCCATGGCGATCTGCTCGAAGACCTTCTCGTCGGCGGCGAAGTCCGAGTCGGGGATGGGCCAGTGGATCACGATCTCGGTGAAGCCCAGGTCCCGGTGGCGCCCCGCGAAGTCCACGAACGCGTCGAGCGACTCCAGCGGCCGGCCGCGGTCCGGGGTGAATCCGGTGAGGAGGATCTTGTCGAGTTCGTTCGTGTCCCGCCCGATTTCGGAGCACGCGTCGGCCAGCTTCTCGACCTGTCCGCGAATGGCTTGAACCGACTGTTCGGGAGTGCCGTTCTCGTACAGCTTGGGGTCGCCGGTGGTCACCCACTCCTGTCCGTACCGTGCGGCGAGCCGCAGCCCGCGCGGGCCGGTGGCGGCGACCGCGAAGGGCAGCCGGGGCCGCTGCACACAGCCCGGGATGTTGCGGGCCTCGTGCGCCGAGTAGAAGTCGCCCTCGTACGACACCGAGTCCTCCGTCAGCAGCCGGTCCAGCAGCGGCACGAACTCCGCCAGCCGGTCGGCACGCTCGCGGGGCGTCCAGGGCTCCTGGCCGAGGACGGTGGCGTCGAAGCCGGTGCCGCCCGCGCCGATACCGAGCGTGACACGGCCGCCGGAGATGTCGTCGAGGGAGATCAGTTCCTTGGCGAGGGTCACCGGGTGCCGGAAGTTCGGCGAGGTCACCAGCGTGCCCAGGCGCAGCCGGTCGGTGACGGCCGCGGCGGCGGTCAGCGTCGGCACGGCACCGAACCAGGGTCCGTCGCGGAAGGTCCGCCAGGACAGGTGGTCGTAGGTGTACGCGGTGTGGAAACCGAGCTGCTCCGCCCGCTGCCATGCCTCCCAGCCCCCCTCGGACCAGCGGCGGTACGGGAGGATCACGGTGCTCAGACGCAGGTTCATGGTTCGAGCGTATGCGGCCGATCGGGTTTCACGTGAAACAGTGACCCACGGTCATCGTGTGCGGCCGCTCAGCCAGGGGCTCAGGCCGACCAGGATGAACTCCTTGTGCACGCGGTCTCCCGGCAGCGGGACCATCAGGAAGTTGCCCGGCGGGAAGCGGCGCGTCTTGACCCAGGCGTGTCCTTCGTAGAGGGCGCGCAGGAACGCGGGCACGTCGTCGCGGTCGATGTCGGGGCATTCGACGCCGTCGACGGTGATCAGCGCGTCGTCGTCGGCGTAGAGCCGCACGTCCACCCGGGGCCGGCCGCCGAGCTCGACGTAGGCCTCGTGGGGCAGGGAGCCGTCGGGGTCCGCGGTGACGCCGACGCCCGCGGCCGTGCGGCGCGAGGTCTGGTCGGCGCCGATGTCATGGGTCACCTCGATCGCGAGCGCGTACTCGGCGGCGAGTGCCCGGAGGGCGGTGACGGCGGCCTCGGTGGTGGGGAGGTGGTCCATGGCGTCGATCATGCCGGGTCCGTCCCGGGTCACGAGGGGAATTACGGGGCCCTCGTCGGTGGTGCCCGGTGCCGAGGGGTCAGTGCGGCTCGGTGAACCGCAGGTACCGCGGGGGTACCGCCTCGGTCAGCCACACGCCGTTGGCGCTGACGTGGAAGACATGGCCGTCGCGGTGCATGGCGCTGGCGTCCACCGAGAGCACGACGGGGCGGCCACGCCGGGCGCCCACCCGGGTCGCGGTCTCGCGGTCCGCCGAGAGGTGCACGGCGTGCCGGTTCATGGGCCGCAGCCCCTCGGCGCGGATCGCGTCCAGGCTGCGGGCCACGGTGCCGTGGTAGAGGTACGGCGGTGGCGTCGCCGGGGGAAGTCCCAGGTCCACGTCGATGCTGTGGCCCTGGCTGGCACGGATGCGGGTGCCTTCCACGGCGAAGCGCTTCTTGTCGTTGGCGGCGACCACGTGGTCCATCTCTTCCCGGGTGAAGCGGAAGCCGTGCGCTGCCGCCGCCGCGATCAGCGTGTCGATCTCGACCCAGCCGCCCTCGTCGAGCGTGAGCCCGATGCGTTCCGGCTGATGGCGCAGGTGCTTCGAGAGGTACTTCGACACCTTCACGGTGCGTCGTTCGTCCATGCCCTTCAGCGTGACGGGCGAGACGTGAATCACGCGAATGATTTTGCTCCGGATGTTTGATCCACAACCAAGTAGTGTTATCCACAGGCCAGTTGGCGATTCTGTGGACAACTCCTGGTCATGTCAGTCCTCTTCGTCAAGATCGCTTGGGGGCACTCCCCTTGACGTGAGCGCGTCCAACGCCCGTGCCCGCACCTCCCGTTCAGCGGCCAACGCGACGAACTCCGCCGCCCGCTCCTCACCAACCAGCCCTTCCACAGCCCGGATCGTCTCCTCGGGCAGGACCACGGTTCGGGTCGCGGAACGCTCCGGCGCGCCCTCGGCCGTGCCGAGGTGCAGCCTCAGCTGCCGCACCGCCAACAGGCGCATCGCGCGCGCGAGTTCCGCGTCCACCGTCTGCTGAGCGAGCGGCCGCAGCCGCCGTACGAGAGACGCCGCTTCGGCTGCTTCCGCGTCGGTCGGACGGTGCGGTCCGTCGAGGTAGCGGGCGAAGACATGCTCGGTGGTGAACTCCAGGAAACGGGCCGCGATGTGCTCCACCTGACCCCTCAACTCCCTCAGGTGGCCTGAGATCGCGGACAGCGGCACCCCGGCCGCATGCAACTCGACCGCCACGGCCAGCTCTTGAGGGCTCGGCACGAGGAAGGAATCCTCGTCGCCGGGCACCGGCTCCAGCACACCGAGCTCCACGGCGTCGGCGACCGCCACGGCATCCGGACTGCCACCGAACCGCTCGTCGAGCTCCGCGCGCGAGATCCGCACCGCCTCCTCGTCGCTCCACGGCCCGTCGACCTCGGCGACCAGCCCGAGCACCCCGCCGAGCCCGCGCCCGGCGTCCCAGGCCTCCAGCAACTCCTTGATGGAGGCCAGGGTGTAGCCGCGGTCGAGGAGATCGGCGATCTGATGGAGGCGGGCGAGATGGGCGTCCGAGTAGACGTTGGCCCGCCCACGCCGCTCCGGGCGGGGGAGCAGGCCCCGGTCCTGGTAGGCGCGGATGGTGCGGACGGTGGCGCCACTGCGGTGCGCGAGGTCCTCGATCCGGTACGCGGGGCCGGTGCTCACGGGATCGCCCTTGCCGCCGGTGACCTCCGCGGAGTCCGGCACAGCCGTGTGCGCGACCGGCCGACGAGCATCCCGCGAGAGGCAACCCCCGCACTCACAGCGGTGGTTCCATCCGGGCGATCGCCCGGAGCGCGCGGGGCGTGAAGCGGGACATCAGATGCGCGCCGCGCGCCTCCGGTGTCACCGGCACGACCGCCTCGTTGCGCACGACCGCCCGCAGGATCGCGTCCGCGACCTTCTCCGGCGGGTAGTTCCGCAGCCCGTACAGCCGCGCGGTCCTCTTCTGGCGCCGCTTCTCCTCCGCGCCGTCGACGCCGGCGAAGCGCGCCGTCGAGGTGATGTTGGTGTTGACGAAGCCCGGGCAGATCGCGCTCACGCCGATGCCCTGACCGGCGAGCTCCGCGCGCAGGCACTCGCTGAGCATCAGCACCGCCGCCTTGGAGGTGCTGTAGGCGGGCAGTGCCTTGGAGGGCTGGTACGCCGCCGCCGACGCGGTGTTGACGATGTGACCGCCCTGTCCGCGTTCGGCCATCTGCCCGCCGAACAGCCGGCAGCCGTGGATGACGCCCCAGAGGTTCACGTCGAGGACCTTCTTCCAGTCCTCCGGGGTGGTGTCGAAGAAGGAGCCGGACAGACCGATCCCGGCGTTGTTGACCAGGACGTCCACCACCCCGTACGCGGCGGCGACCTTGTCGGCGAGCTTCTCCATGGCCTGCTCGTCGGAGACGTCGACCGTCTCGGCCCAGGCCTCGGGCGCCCCCAGCAGCCGGGACATCTCGGCCGTGCGGGCCGCGCCGTCCGCGTCCCGGTCGACGGCGATCACGCGCGCGCCGGACTCTGCGAACGCGTACGCCGTCGCCCGCCCGATGCCGCTGCCCGCGCCGGTGACCAGAACCAACTGCCCGCCGAACCGGTCGGCGTACTTGCCGCTGGGCGCGGTGACCGTCCTGCCGCTCTCGTTGGCTGTCACGAACTCTCCGATCCAGGCGGCCAGTTGGTCGGGCCGGGACCGGGGTATCCAGTGCCGGGCCGGGAGGGTGCGGCGCGTCAACCGCGGTACCCACTGCTCCAGTTCGTCGTAGAGCCGCTCCGACAGGAACGCGTCGCCGAGCGGCGTGATGAGCTGCACGGGCGCGTGCGCGTAGGCGTCCGCGCGGGGGCGGCGCAGTCGGGACCGTACGTTGTCCCGGTACAGCCAGGCTCCATGGGCCGCGTCCGTGGGGAGGGACGGGGTGGGGTAGCCGTCGCCGGGGACCCGCTCGAACCGCTCCAGTACGCGCGGCCACACCTTGCCGAGCGGGCCGCGCCAGGCCAGTTCGGGCAGCACGGGCGTGTGCAGCGCGTACACGTACCAGGACTTGGCTCCCTGGCCGAGGAGTTGGCCGACCCGGCGCGGGGTGGGGCGCCTGAGGCGGGTGTTGATCCAGTGGCCGAAGTGATCGAGGGACGGTCCGGACATCGAGGTGAAGGACGCGATACGGCCCTCGGTGCGCGCCACGGTGGCGAACTCCCAGGACTGCACCGATCCCCAGTCGTGCCCGACCAGGTGCACCGGGCGGTCAGGGCTGACGGCGTCCACCACCGCCAGGAAGTCGTCCGTCAGCTTCTCCAGGGTGAAGCCGCCGCGCAGCGGCCGCGGCGCCGTGGAGCGGCCGTGGCCCCGGACGTCGTAGAGCACGACGTGGAAGCGGTCCGCGAGACGGGCGGCGACCTGCGCCCACACCTCCTTGCTGTCCGGATAGCCGTGCACGAGGACCACGGTCGGCTGCCCGGGCTCCCCCAGTTCGGCGACGCACAGCTCGACACCGCCGGTCCGCACCCGGCGCTCCCGCGCGTTCTCGAGAGTCATCCCGGTCACTTCCCCTCCGCCCAGCGCCGCACATGCGGCAGATCGTCGTCCAGCCAGAAGGCGCTCTCCTCGGGGTCCTGGGAGTCGGTGACCACGAGGATCTCCTCGAACTTCGCGCCCGTGCCCCGGAATCCGAGGTGCGGTTCGACCGCCCACAGACCCGGCTGCGGCGGGTGGTCGGAGAAGCGGTACGGCGACCACAGCGGGGACCAGCCCTCGCGATGGCCGTGCAGCGCGTCGGCCGCGAGGCCCTTCAGGGACTGGGTACCGAACCCGAAGAGCTTCGGTGACCAGCGGCGTTCCCTCACCCGGTCCACCTTGTGGGCGATCACGCCGAAGGGATAGGCGCGGTGCCGGTTCGCGTAGCCCTGGCGGACCATGAGGCGGTCCACGTCCTCGTAGATCGCGCGCAGCGGACGCCGCTCGCGCACCTCGCGCAGGATCAGCTCGCGGTGGGCCTCCAGGTCGTCCATCAGCTTGTCCTGTACGGGGTTCAGGCCGAGTGAGCCCGAGTAGCCGATGTCCGCGGTGAAGCCCTCGTGGACCGGGGCCATGTCCAGGATGAACGGCATCCCGGGCTCCAGACGCCGGTCGGTGGGGAAGAACTGGAGCGGGACGCGGAAGTTCACGAACGCCGTGCGGTCCCCGAACCAGGCGAAGGGGAGGTGGAACCAGTCCCGCACTCCGCGCTCGCGCAGCCACTCGCGCTGCATCCGCGCCGCCTCGCGCTCGGTCACTCCGGGTTCCAGCCGTGCCGCCACGGCCTCGGCGCACTCGTACGCCAGCCGCTGGACCTTCCTGAATCCCCGCAGCTCCGCGGCCCGTTCGCCTGCCACTGCCGTCGTCATGCCACCCCGTCCCACCCAGTCCACGCCGACTGCGCTACGTGCCCGTAACTTGACACCGCCGAATGTGACAGTTGTTAGAGGCTGCGTCAATAGGCCGGGTCTGCCTGTGGAAAACCGGGTGGAGAACCCTCGCCCGGGCCCCGCCGGGCGGCCCCTCCGTAACTCTCAGGCATGGCATCCCCTACGGGCCCGTACGTCTGGAGGCTGACCCGAAGACAGCTCTGCGGTGTGACGACCGCGAGTGGCGCGGGTCACTAGTGTCGAAGACGTGACTGTGATCGCGACCGAAAGCCTGAGCAAGCGGTTCCCCCGGGTGACCGCGCTTGACCGGCTCTCCGTGGACGTCGGACCCGGTGTGACGGGACTCGTCGGAGCCAACGGAGCCGGCAAGTCCACACTGATCAAGATCCTGCTGGGTCTGTCCCCCGCCACCGAGGGCCGCGCCGAGGTGCTCGGCCTCGACGTCGCCACCAAGGGCGGCGCCATCCGCGAGCGCGTCGGGTACATGCCGGAGCACGACTGCCTGCCGCCCGACGTCTCGGCCACCGAGTTCGTCGTCCATATGGCGCGCATGTCCGGCCTGCCGCCCACCGCCGCGCGCGAGCGCACCGCGGACACCCTGCGCCATGTCGGGCTGTACGAGGAGCGCTACCGCCCCATCGGCGGCTACTCGACCGGCATGAAGCAGCGCGTGAAGCTCGCCCAGGCCCTCGTCCACGACCCGCAGCTGGTCTTCCTGGACGAGCCGACCAACGGCCTGGACCCGGTCGGCCGCGACGAGATGCTCGCCCTGATCCGGCGCATCCACACCGACTTCGGCATCTCGGTCCTGGTCACCTCCCACCTCCTGGGCGAACTGGAACGCACCTGCGACCACGTGGTCGTCGTCGACGGCGGCAAGCTCCTGCGCTCCAGCTCCACCACCGACTTCACCCAGACCACCACCACCCTCGCGATCGAGGTCACCGACACCGACGAGCACCCGGACGGCACCCGCGCGGTGCGCGAAGCGCTCCACGCGCGCGGGGTGAGCGTCGAGGCGGGCAGCGGCCTGCCCGGCGCCGGCCACATCCTGCTGCTCACCGCACAGGGCGAGGAGACGTACGACGTCGTCCGGGACGTCGTCGCCGACCTCGGCCTCGGCCTGGTCCGCATGGAACAGCGCCGCCACCACATCTCGGAGGTCTTCAAGGACGACCAGGAGGCCGAGGAACAGCAGCGGAAGGAGGCCGTCGGCCATGGCAGCTGAACACCCGGTCGCCACCCCCGCGGGCGACCAGACCCGCATCCACAACATCGGCTACCGCGCCTACGACGGCCCCCGCCTCGGCCGCTCCTACGCGACCCGGTCCCTGTACTCGCAGTCCCTGCGCGGCGCCTACGGCCTCGGCCGCTCGGTCAAGTCCAAGGTGCTGCCGATGCTGCTGTTCGTCGTGATGTGCGTCCCGGCGCTCATCATGGTGGCCGTCGCGGTCGCCACCAAGGCCAACGACCTGCCGGTCGACTACACCCGCTACGCGATCATCATGCAGTCCGTGATCTGCCTGTACGTCGCCTCGCAGGCCCCCCAGTCCGTCTCGCGCGACCTGCGCTTCAAGACGGTGCCGCTGTACTTCTCGCGGCCCATCGAGACCGCCGACTACGTCCGCGCCAAGTACGCGGCGCTGGCCTCGGCGATGTTCATCCTGACCGCGGCTCCCCTGCTCGTCCTCTACGTGGGCGCGCTGCTGGCCAAGCTGGACTTCACCGACCAGACCAAGGGATTCGCGCAGGGACTCGTCTCCGTGGCACTGCTCTCGCTGCTGTTCGCCGGCATCGGCCTGGTCATCGCGGCGGTCACCCCGCGCCGCGGCTTCGGCATCGCGGCCGTCATCGCCGTCTTCACCATCTCCTACGGCGCCGTCACCACCCTCCAGGCCATCGCCGACACCCAGGGCAGCACCTCCGCCATCCCGTGGATGGGCCTCTTCTCGCCGGTCACCCTCATCGACGGCGTGCAGTCCGCCTTCCTCGGCGCGACCCCCTCGCTGCCGGGCGGCCACGGCCCCTCGGACGGCCAGGGCGTGGTGTACGTCCTCGTCGTCCTCGGCCTGATCGCCGCCAGCTACGGCCTCATGATGCGCCGCTACAAGAAGGTGGGACTGTGACCACGCTCTCCATCGACCACGTCTCGCGCTGGTTCGGCAACGTGGTCGCCGTCAACGACGTCACCATGACGATCGGCCCCGGAGTCACCGGCCTCCTCGGCCCCAACGGCGCCGGAAAGTCCACCCTCATCAACATGATGGGCGGCTTCCTCGCCCCCTCCACCGGCACCGTCACCCTCGACGGGCAGCCCACCTGGCGCAACGAGGCCATCTACAAGCACATCGGCATCGTCCCCGAGCGCGAGGCGATGTACGACTTCCTCACCGGCCGCGAATTCGTCGTCGCCAACGCCGAGTTGCACGGCCTGGGCGCCAAGGCCGTCCAGAAGGCACTGGCCACGGTCGAGATGGAGTACGCGCAGGACCGCAAGATCCAGACGTACTCCAAGGGCATGCGCCAGCGCGTGAAGATGGCGTCCGCCCTGGTCCACGACCCCTCGCTGCTCCTGCTCGACGAGCCCTTCAACGGCATGGACCCACGCCAGCGCATGCAGCTCATGGACCTGCTGCGCCGCATGGGCGACGAGGGCCGCACAGTCCTGTTCTCGTCCCACATCCTCGAAGAGGTCGAGCAACTCGCCTGGCACATCGAGGTCGTGGTCGCGGGAAGGCACGCCGCCAGCGGCGACTTCCGCAAGATCCGCCGCCTGATGACCGACCGCCCGCACCGCTACCTGGTGCGCTCCAGCGACGACCGCGCCCTCGCGGCCGCGCTGATCGCCGACCCGTCGACGTCCGGCATCGAAGTCGACCTGGCGGAGGGCGCGTTGCGCATCCAGGCCGTCGACTTCGGCCGCTTCACCGCCCTGCTGCCGAAGGTCGCCCGCGACCACGGCATCCGGCTGCTGACGGTCTCGCCGTCCGACGAGTCCCTCGAGTCCGTGTTCTCTTACCTGGTCGCGGCGTAGGAGGCCGAAGATGTACGACCCCACAGTCGCCCGACTCACCTACCGGGCCCTGCTCGGCCGCCGCCGGGCCCTCATCCTGGGCGCTCTGCCCCTGCTGCTGATCGCGATCTCGGTGATCGTGCGCGCCCTGGTCGGCGCCGACGACCAGACCGCGTCCGACCTGCTCGGTGGTCTCGCGCTCGCCACCATGGTGCCGATCATCGGCGTCATCGCCGGTACCGGCGCGATCGGCCCGGAGATCGACGACGGCTCGGTGGTGTACCTGCTGTCCAAGCCGATCAAACGGCCCACGATCATCTTCACCAAGCTGATCGTCGCGGTCGCGGTCACCATGGTCTTCTCGGCCCTGCCCACCCTGGTCGCGGGCCTCATCCTCAACGGCAACGGCCAGCAGATCGCCGTCGCCTACACGGTCGCCGCGCTGGTCTCCTCCATCGCCTACGCCGCGCTCTTCCTGCTGCTGGGCACCGTGTCCCGGCACGCGGTCGTCTTCGGCCTCGTCTACGCCCTCGTCTGGGAAGCCCTGTTCGGCTCCCTGGTCTCCGGTGCGCGCACGCTCAGCGTCCAGCAGTGGTCGCTGGCGGTGGCCCACAAGGTCGCCGGCGGGGACCTGGTCACCTCGGACGTGGGCATCGTCACGGCGACGGTCCTGCTGGTCGTGGTGACCGTGCTGGCCACCTGGTACGCGGGGCAGAAGCTGCGGACGCTGACCCTGGCGGGCGAGGAGTAGGCACCGCGGGAGCCGGACACCGCCGGAGACAGACGCCGCCCTTATTGACGGGGGCTTCACCACCGCCTCGGCACACTGGATCGACGGGGATGCACTGCTAGGAGGAACGGGGATGGCGGACGCGCATCACGACGAGCGGGACCGGTCCGGGGACGACACCTGGGACGGGCTCGTCCTGGACGAGGACTTCATACGTTCTGCGGAGACCTCCGAGCCGTCCGCCCGAGCCCGGATGCTCGCCGCCCGCTGGCGCGAGGAGGCCCCCGAGCCGCAGCCCTGGCGCTCCGACGAGCCGCCGGCGGGGTGGTTCTTCAGCAAGGGGCGGCGCCGCAGGTGGCGGCGCCGGTAGACGAACAGACGGCCGATTAATTCGGTGGCGCCCAACTCCGCGTACAGGCACGATGGTTGTGTACCCGCCGCCGGGGTCCCACCGGCGCCACTGACCGGGGAGGTGTTCGACGATGTCCATGCACGGCAGTCCGTCGAGCACCCTTCAGGGCAGTCCGCGGAGGACTCCGGTGTAGTTACCCCACCGTCGAGTCCACCGCACCGGAACTGCCCGGGGCGGCCGCTTCGAGCACGCGATGTCGCTCTCGCGTGGGCCGCCCACCCGGAGGATTGGCCGAGAGGTAAGGCACTGGCTTGCTAAGCCATGGTCGGGGGAAACTCCGCGCACGTTCGATCCGTGCATCCTCCGCAAGACGCGATTACGTTCAGCCGACATGGCAGACATGACAGACATGGCGGTCGCAGCGGACATCGCGGAGCCCATCTACTACATCGACCGCTCGGACATCCGAGAAGGCAAACTCGCCGACGTCAGGGACGGCATGCGGGACCTCGCCGACTTCATCGAGGCCCGCGAGCCGCAGCTCATCGCCTACCGCTTCTACGTCGACGAGTCCGGGTCCACGATGACGACGATCGCCGTCCACCCCGACCCGGCCTCGCTGGAGCTCCACATGGAGCTCGGCGGACCGAAGTTCCGCGCGTTCCGCGAGCTCATCCGCATGAACTCCATCGACGTCTACGGCCGACCGAGCCAGGCCGCAGCGGAGCAGTTGCGCCGCAAGGCCGACATGCTCGGCGGCGGCACCGTCACCTTCCACACCCTCCAGGCGGGCTTCAGCCGCTCCACCGACCGGCCCTAGAGCCGACCGCCCTGGAGCCGACCGACCCTGGAGCCGACCGACCCTGGAGTCAGCCGGCGCTAGCCGAGCAACCGCTCCAGCACCACGGCGATCCCGTCCTCCTCGTTGGAGGACGTCACCTCGTCGGCCACCGCCTTGAGCTCCTCGTGCGCGTTGGCCATCGCCACACCCCGAGCCGCCCACCCGAACATGGGAATGTCGTTGGGCATGTCACCGAAGGCGATCGTGTCCACGGCCTTCACACCGAGTCGGCGTGCCGCCAGCGACAGCCCCGTCGCCTTCGACAGCCCCAGCGGCAGCAGCTCCACGATGCCCGCGCCCGCCATGGCGACGTTCACGAACCCGCCCGCGGCCCGCCGCGCGGCCTCCGCCAGCTCGTCGTCGGACAGCTCCGGATGCTGTATGTAGATCTTGTTCAGCGGAGCGGACCACAGATCGGCCGCGTCCGTGAAGGGAGTGGTCGGCAGATCGCCGGTGAGCGCGTAGCCCTGCCCGACCAGCACTTCCCCGTCCAGCCCGTCCCGGCTGGCCGCCAGGTACAGCGGACCGACCTCCGCCTCGATCTTCGCGAGCGCGACCCCGGCCAGCTGCCGGTCCAGCGTCACGGACGTCAGCAGCCGGTGCGCCCCGGCGTCGTACACCTGTGCGCCCTGCCCGCACACCGCGAGGCCCTCGTAGCCGAGGTCGTCGAGGATGTGCCGGGTCCAGGGGACTGCGCGGCCGGTCACCACGATGTGCGCGGCACCGGCCGCCGTGGCCGCGGCGAGCGCGGCACGGGTACGGTCCGAGACCGACTCGTCGGAGCGCAGCAGCGTGCCGTCGAGGTCGGTCGCGATCAGCCGGTACGGAAAGGTCCCGGCCGAGGCCGAAGGCGCGTCGCTCACTTGGAGATCGGCTCCAGCACCTCACGGCCGCCCAGGTACGGGCGGAGCATCGCGGGGACGCGGACGGAGCCGTCGGCCTGCTGGTGGTTCTCCAGGATCGCCACGATCGTGCGCGGTACGGCGCACAGCGTGCCGTTGAGCGTCGCCAGCGGCTGCACCTTCTTGCCGTCGCGCATGCGGACGGCGAGACGGCGCGCCTGGAAGCTGTCGCAGTTGGACGCCGAAGTCAGCTCGCGGTACTTGCCCTGGGTCGGGATCCACGCCTCGCAGTCGTACTTGCGCGAGGCGGAGGCGCCCAGGTCGCCCGAGGCGACGTCGATGACCTGGAACGGCAGCTCCAGGCCGGTCAGCCACTGCTTCTCCCAGTCCAGGAGCCGCTTGTGCTCGTTCTCGGCGTCCTCGGGGGCGACGTACGAGAACATCTCGACCTTGTCGAACTGGTGCACGCGGAAGATGCCCCGGGTGTCCTTGCCGTACGTGCCGGCCTCGCGGCGGAAGCACGGCGAGAAGCCGGCGTAGCGCATGGGCAGCTGGTCGGCGTCCAGGATCTCGTCCATGTGGTACGCGGCGAGCGGGACCTCGGAGGTGCCGACCAGGTAGTAGTCGTCCTTCTCCAGGTGGTACACGTTCTCCGCGGCCTGGCCGAGGAAGCCGGTGCCCTCCATGGCGCGCGGGCGGACCAGCGCCGGGGTGAGCATCGGGACGAAGCCGGCCTCGGTGGCCTGGGCGATCGCCGCGTTGACGAGCGCGAGCTCCAGGAGGGCGCCGACGCCGGTCAGGTAGTAGAAGCGCGAGCCGGAGACCTTGGCGCCGCGCTCGACGTCGATGGCGCCCAGCGCCTCGCCGAGCTCCAGGTGGTCCTTGGGCTCGAAGCCCTCGGCGCCGAAGTCGCGGATGGTGCCGTGCGTCTCCAGGACGACGAAGTCCTCCTCGCCGCCGACGGGCACGTCGGGGTGGACGAGGTTGCCGAGCTGGAGGGCGAGGCGCTTGGTCTCCTCGTCGGCCTCGTTCTGCTCGGCGTCGGCCGCCTTGACGTCGGCGGCCAGCTGGCTCGCCTTCTTCAGCAGCTCGGCCTTCTCGTCCCCGGAGGCCTTGGGAATGAGCTTGCCGAGCGACTTCTGCTCGGAACGCAGCTCGTCGAAGCGGACGCCGGACGACCTGCGCCGCTCGTCGGCGGACAGGAGAGCGTCGACGAGCGCGACGTCCTCTCCACGGGCGCGCTGGGACGCGCGCACTCGGTCGGGGTCCTCACGGAGCAGGCGAAGGTCAATCACGCGCTCAAGGCTACCGGTGCCGGGTGAGCGCCCACGACTCACTATTCCGCGGCGACCCCTTACATACCGTTATGGGGGAATTGCCCTGTGTAGGGGAGCGTGTCAATAAAAGGCGTCTCACTCCCTGGAACGAAGCAAGGGGTTAACGGCGGGTTGACTCGATTCCCTTGCGCGGAAGGGGACTTGGGGGCGGCTTCGTCCACAGGAATCCACAGCGCCTCAGAGTTATCCACAGGCTGTGCGAAAGATCTGTGGACTTCGGAATTGATCATTCCCAATCGGATCCCGCGTGCTGAGAATTCCCGATCCAAACGCTCTTCACGCCCACTTTCGGGTGTAAATGGGTCGCCCCAAAGGATTGATCAAGGGAAACGGGTGGACGAAGAGTGACCTGCGGGCCTGTGGACGAAGTTGGGCACTGTAGGGCGATTTGTCGACTGGGTGGCGCTTCCATGTCGACTTGTCCCCAGGTCGAGATGGCGCCCTGTGGATAACTCCTGTGGATAACGAAAATATGCAGGTAGGGACGGACCGAAACACTCCCCGAACCTGCGGGAAACAAGCTGGAAACGCGCCTCGCCGCGCTAGAAGCGTCCGTCCTGGCAGCGCGCCACCCAGTCCGACGCCGCCACGAACTCGTCGTCCGAGGTCCCGCGCAGCGGCGGCCGCACCTCGCCCTCGGTCGCGTCCGCGCGCGGGTACGAACCGAGGAATCGCACCTCCAGGCAGATCCGCTTCAGCCCCATCAGCGCCTCGGCCACGCGGCGGTCGGAGATGTGGCCCTCGGCGTCGATGCAGAAGCAGTAGTTGCCGATGCCGGCGCCGGTGGGCCGGGACTGGAGCAGCATCAGGTTGATGCCGCGGGTGGCGAACTCGCCGAGCAGGTCGCGCAGGCCGCCGGGGTGGTCGTCGCGCTGCCACAGGACGACGGAGGTCTTGTCGGCGCCGGTCGGTGCGGCGGGCCGGGCGGGTCGGCCGACCAGCACGAACCGGGTTTGTGCGTTCTCCGCGTCGTGGATGCCGGTCTCCAGGGCCTCCAAGCCGTACAGGGCCGCGGCGAACTCACCGGCGAAGGCGGCGTCGTACTGCCCCTCCTGGACCAGTCGGGCGGCGTCCGCGTTGGAGGCGGCGGACTCCCAGTGGGCGTCCGGGAGGTTCTTCTTCAGCCAGTTGCGGACCTGCGGCTGGGCGGCCGGGTGCGCGGAGACGGTCTTGATCTCCGAGAGCTTCGTGCCGGGCCGGACCAGCAGCGCGAAGGTGATCGACAGCAGTACCTCGCGGTAGATCATCAGCGGCGTGCCCGCGACCAGCTCGTCGAGGGTGGTGGTGATGCCGCCCTCGACGGAGTTCTCGATCGGCACGAACGCGGCCTCGGCTTCGCCGCCGCGCACCGCGTCCAGGGCGGACTGCACGGACACGTACGGGATCAGCTCCCGTGTGGCCGTCTCCGGAAGCGTGCGCAGAGCGGCTTCGGTGAAGGTGCCCTCGGGGCCGAGGTACGCATAGCTGGCTGGCATGACCTCACCCTAATGGCCCTGGCGGAACGCCGGACACTCGTCCCGGGACAGCCCCACCGCCGAGTGAACCGGCGTGACCGAACGCTGCCGTGACCGTTCGTGCCCGCTCAGGCCTCCAACAGCTCCTGCCCCACGTACTGGCCTTCCGCCGCCCCGCCCGGCACCGCGAACAGGCCGCTCGACTCGTGGCGGATGTATCGCGACAGTGCGTCCCCGCGGTCGAGCTTGCGCTGCACGGGAACGAAGCCGCGCAGGGGGTCGGCCTGCCAGCAGACGAAGAGAAGCCCCGCGTCGGGGACGCCGTCCGTGTCGATGCCGTCGTGGAAGGACCAGGGGCGGCGGAGCATCGCCGCGCCCCCGTTCTGGTCGGGCCGGGTGATCCGGGCGTGGGCGTTGAGGGGGACCACCAGATCGCCCTTGGCGTCGGTCTTCTCCAGGTCCATCGCGGTCGTCTCGGAGCCGCCGGTCAGCGGCGCCCCGTCGGCCTTGTGGCGCCCGATGACCTGCTCCTGCGCCTTGACCGTGAGCTGCTCCCAGTCGTCGAGGAGCATGCGGATACGGCGTACGACGGCGTAGGAGCCGTTCGCCATCCACGCGGGGTCGCCGGTGGAGGGGACGAAGATCCGTCGGTCGAAGTCGGATTCCGTCGGCTTCGGATTGCGGGTGCCGTCGATCTGGCCCATCAGGTTGCGGGCCGTCATGGGGTGGGCGGTGGCGCCCGGCGAGCGGTTGAAGCCGTTCATCTGCCAGCGGACCTTCGCCGCGCCGCCCGCGTCCTTCTGGATCGCGCGCAGGGCGTGGAAGGCGACCAGGGCGTCGTCGGCGCCGATCTGCACCCACAGGTCACCGTTGCTGCGCACCTTGTCGAGCCGGTCGGAGGAGAAGTCGGGCAGTGGGTCGAGGGCGACCGGCCGCTGCTTCTCCAGTCCGGTCCGGGCGAAGAAGCTGTGTCCGAAGCCGAAGGTGATCGTCAGTGCGGACGGACCGGCGTCGCGGGCGACGTCCGTGTCGTCGCTCGCCATGGCCTCGCCGGCCATCAGCCGTCGTGCCGTCTCCGACCAGCGGCGCAGCAGTGCGGCCGCGCCCTTGCGGCCCGCGCCCGCCGCCAGGTCGAAGGCGACGAGGTGGCCGCGGGCCTGGAGGCCATGGAGGATGCCGGGCTGATGTTTCCCGTGAAACATCACCTCCTCGGCGCCGAGCGAGGTCAGCGGGGTGGCCTCGGCGGGCCGGGCGGCGTATCCCACGGCTCCGCCGGCCGCGCCGAGCACGAGGCCGGTGGCACCGGCGGTGCCGAGCAGTCGGCGCCGCGAGAGGCCCTCCTTGGGGGCACTTTCGGAGACGCCGTCATTAACTGCCTTCTCGGGCGTCCGGGTCTGCGGAAGGGACTGGTCAGCCACGGTGGTTCAGCCGATCTGCGCGTTCTTGGAGACGGTGGTCTGGTCGATGTCGGAGGTTCGCACGGTCACGGCGATCTTCCAGTCGCCCGCCATGGGGAGCTGCACACCGGCGGCGGACCAGTGGCCGGTGGTGATGCGGTCGGGGGTGACGGGCAGCGGTCCGATGCTCTTGGCCTCCAGGGTGAAGGACACCTTCACCTCGGGGACGTCGAAGGCCCGGCCGTTGGGCCGCTCCACGTAGACGTGCATCTCGTTGGCGCCCACGCGCGCGGGGTTGAGGTCGACTCGGACGACCCCCTTGCCGTCCTCGCCGCCGGTGTCGAAGGGCATGTCCAGGGTGACCGCGGCGGACGAGTCGGCGGAGGAGGACGAGGAGGAGGCGGACGAGGTCGTGGCCGCCTTGGCGTCCTGTTCGGTGCGTCCGGGTTCGGTCTGGGTGAGCACGGTGGTGACGGCGAGCAGGATGACGGCGACGCCGGCCTCGGCGAGCACCGAGCGGCGCAGCCCGAACCGGTCGGGGTCGGCGTCCCGCTGCCGCTTGCGCCGGGCGGCGTCGACGGCGGCCCGCTGCCGGGCGAGCTGGGCGGCACGCACGGAGTCGGCACCGGCCGCCTTGGCCCCGACGTGCTCCTTCTCCCGTACGGCAGTCTCTTCCGTGTCTTCGGCCTCTTCGGCGTCCGCGGTCACCACCGCCCCCGCCTCGCTCAGCCGTGCCGTCCACCGCCGTGAGATCCACGCGATGCCGACGAGCAGCGCCACGAGTCCGATCTTGACGAGCAGCAGCTGGCCGTACCTGGTCTCGGTGAAGGCGGACCAGGAGCCGAGTTGCCGCCAGGACTGGTAGATGCCGGTGGCGACGAGGGTGAGGACGCTGCCGAAGGCGACCGTGGAGAAGCGGCTCACGGCGGAGCGCTCGATGGGGGTGTCCGCGCGGTAGAGGGCCACGAGGAGGGTGCACAGGCCGCCCAGCCAGGCGGCGACGGCCAGCAGGTGGATCACGTCGACGGGCATGGCGATGCCGGTCTGGAGGCCGGTGGAGGCGTGCTCGGCCATGGCCCAGCTCGCGGCGAGCCCGGCGGCGACGACGGTGCCGCCGATGGCGAGCCCGAAGGTGAGGTCGCGCTTCTCCTCGTCCTCGCGCTTGTCGTACGCCCCGAAGAGCACGGCGATGAACAGTGCCGCCGCGGAGAGCAGCAGCAGCCGGGAGACGAGTGCGGCGCCGGTCTTGGTCTGGAGGACCTGGCCGAGCAGGTTCAGGTCGAAGATGTCGCCGACGGAGCCGGTGCTGGTGTAGGAGCCGCGCAGGAGCAGCAGCAGGAGCGTGGCGGCGGTGAGCGCGAGCCATCCGGAGACGACGGTGCGCTGGACGGCGCGTACTCCGGAGCCGCGTTGCCAGCAGGCGAGGACGAAGGCGGCGCCGCCGATCATGACGGCGAAGCCGGCGTAGGAGACGTAGCGGCCGAAGCCGTAGAGCCAGCCGACGACCCCGCCGCCGACGGCCTGGTCGGCGACCGAGACGCTCGTGCGGGAGGGGGCGCCGATGGAGAAGGTGTAGGCCCCGGCGACGGGGTGGCTGTCCTCGGAGACGACCTGGTAGGTGACGGTGTACGTGCCGTCGGGCAGGCCGCTGTGGAGTTGCACGGCGTAGGTGGTGCCGCTGATGTTGGACGCCTTGCCCTGGTCGACGCGCTTGCCCTTGGGGTCGAGGACCCGCAGGGAGCCGTCGGACATCGCGACCTTCTCGGAGAAGGTGAGCGAGATCTGGTCCGGGGCCTTGTCGACCACCGTCCCCTGCTGGGGGTTGCTGCCGGTCAGCGCGGCGTGCGCGGAGGCCGGCCCGGCACCGGCGAGGAGCAGTCCGGTGGCCGCGAGGAGCAGCAGCACCAGGACCCGTACGCGGGGGGCGATGGTCTGCGTCAAGGTGGTTCCCTCCCTCAGTGACCGGTCTTGGGGGTGTACGTCGCGGACTTCACCGGCATCTCGACGGTGACCGGATCGGAGTCGGCGAAGTGCAGTTGGACGGAGACGGTCTGGCCCTGCTTCGGCTGGTGCTTCAGCTTCTCGAACATCAGATGGGTGCCGCCGCTTTTGAACACGAGTTGACCGTGTGCGGGTACGTCGAGGCGCTTCGCCTCCTGCATGGCGGCGTCGACCGTCTCGTGCATGGTGACCTCGCCGAGGTCGCTGGTCACGGACGTCAGCTCGTCCTTCGTACCGCCCTTGTTGGTGACGGTCAGGAAGCCGGCGGCCATCGTGTCGGAGACCGGTTGCGGCATGTAGGCGCCGGAGACGGACAGGTCGGCGGCGGTGTCGTCGGAGGAGCCGCAGCCGGTCAGCAGCAGGGTCCCGGTCAGCGCGACGCCGAGGAACGCGGCGGTGCGCCTCACGGAGTCTCTCCCTTGACGAGCTTGGGGAGGTCCTTGATGTAGTCGTCGACGGTGGCGTCCTCGGTGTAGAGGACGTACCCGCCGTCGGTCTTCGGGGAGAAGGCGACGACCTGGGTGCCGTGGGTCGAGACGATCTTGCCGTTCTTGTCCTTGTGCGGTGCCTCGATGGTGATGCCGAGGGTGCGGGCGCCGGCCTGGATGGTGGGGAAGTCGCCGGTGAGGCCGACGACCTGGGGGTCGATGCCCTTGAGCCACTTGCCGAGCGCCTTCGGGGTGTCCCGGTCGGGGTCGGTGGTGACGAAGACGACCCGCAGTTCGTCCTGCTGCGCCTTGGGCAGCTTGCTCTTGGCCACGGCGATGTTGCTCATGGTCGTCGGGCAGACGTCGGGGCAGTTGGTGTAGCCGAAGTAGATCAGCGTCGGCCGGCCCTTGGTCTGCTCGCGCAGGTCGTACTTCTTGCCGTTCGTGTCCGTGAGGACGAGGTCCGGCTTCTCGAACGGCTTGTCGAGGACGATGGCGGCCTTGGTGTTGGCGGAGTCCTCGGAGACCACGGAGACGGGCGAACCGGTGTCGTCACCGCTGCCGCAGGCGGTCAGGGTCAGGGAGGCGGCGGCGAGGAGGGCGGCCGCGGCGAACGTCTTCTTGCGCATAGAGGAATGTCCCAGATGTGATGGCTCCGGCGTGCACCGGGGGCGGTACGGGTGGCTGTACCCGCCCCCGGTGCAGCGCGCGGAAGGTCGGACTCAGGCGTCGGCGCCCGTGCGCCTGCGCCCGGCGAGCACGCCGTAGGCGACGCCCAGGGCGCCGACGACGATGCCGACGACGCCGAGCACACGGGCGGTGGTGTCACTGCTGTCGGCGGGGGCGGCGGTCTCGGCGGCGGTGTTCTCGGCCGGCTTGGAGTCGTCGGAGGCCTTCTCGGCGTCCACCGAGCCGTGCGAGTGGCCGCCTTCGGCCGCCTCGGACAGCGTCAGGACGGGCGCCGGGTTCTCCGGCTCCTCCTGGCCGTCCTGCTGGACCTCGATCCAGCGGACGACCTCCTTGTTGGAGTACGTCTGGATCGCCTTGAAGGTCAGTTCGTCCGCGTCCTCGGGGAGGGCGCCGACGGAGACCGGGAACTTCTGGAAGAAGCCCGGCTCGATGCCCTTGCCGGTGGCGGTCCAGGTGATCTTGGAGACGGCCTGGTCGATCTTCTCGCCGTGCATCTCGATGGGCTTGTCGAGCTTGGCCTTGGTGACCTTGACGTCCCAGCCGTCGATCGGCTCCGGCATCGCGGAGGCGAGCGGGTGGTCGGTCGGGAAGGTGACCTCCAGCTTGGTGGTCGACGCCTTGTCGCGCTCGTTCGGCACCTTGAAGTCGACGACCGCGTAGCCGCCCTTGGCCGCGGCACCCTCGGGCTGCACGCTGACGTGCGCGAACGCGGGGGAGGACAGGACGACGACGGCCGAGGCGGTGAGGGCGCCGACGGCGGCGAGACGAGAGGTCTTCATGAAAAGGGGCACTCCACTTCGAGAGGTGATTCCGGTGATGAAGAGGGGTACGCGCGCGTGGAGGTGCCGACGGGGGTCGGACGCGGGCACGCGTGCGTGGGCCGCACGACGGCGGCCTCCCCTTCCCGGGAAGTGGCGCGCGTCGTGTCAGGCGGCGAGGACGAGAGCCTCGGCGGCCGGCGGGCCGCGCCTGATCACCGTGTGCTGGAGTGCGGTGGTACGGGGGGTGCGTGGCGCGAGCAGCGCGGTGCGCGGCAGCGCCGGGCCGGTCGGCGGTGCGCCGGGGAGCCCGGCACGCAGGGCGCGGACCAGGGCGAGCGCCCCGCGCAGGGACCGCACGAGCGCCCCCTCGGCGACCCCGTGCGCCGACAGTTCGGCCAGCCGCAGCAGTGCCAGGTCGCCGTGGCGCAGCAGCCAGCCGGCGGCCAGGGCCGCGAGGACGTGACCGAGCAGCATCGGCAGGGAGGGCAGCAGCGAGACGGAGGGACCGCCGGACATGGCGTCCGCCGACATGTCCATGGAGGCGTGCACGTGGGTGCCCGGGTAGAGGCGGGCCTCGGTGAGGAGGTGGGCCGCCTGGGCCGGGCTGATCGCCGCCGCGGTGGTTCCGCAGACCAGGCGCGCGGCCTGCTCCACGAGGGAGGCGTCGGACATGGAGGTCATCGACGGCTTGGCTGCGGCGGTGTGCTGCCCCAGCCCGAACAGCGTGTGCAGCACGACCTGTCCGGTCGTGAGCAGCGCCGCGATGCCCGGCAGCGACCGCACGCGCCCGGCGAGCGGCGCGGCCACCATGGCGACCCCGAGGAATCCCGCGCCGAGGGTCCACAGCGGAACCGTGGCACAGGAGGCGAGCACGTGCCCGCCCGCGGCCAGCACGACGCAGACCGCGGCGAACACCGCGGCCCGCAGGACCCGGAGACCGGTTCCGGTGCGCGCCGTGCGTGGGTGGGGGGCAGTCATGGCGGGCTCATCATCGCACTGGCCCCGAGGCGGCCATACGGCAGGTCCATAAGATGACGTACGAGTCGTACGACCGGAAGATCACCTTCTGGTGCGAACGGCCCCACATACCCCATCCAACGCTCCCTACGCATCCCCCATATGGGCGGTGTCACGTCGACGGTGTGCTTACACCCGGCCACGGGCGGCAATACGTAACGGTATGTCGAGCCGCGGCCGGGAGGCTGGAGCATGAGCATCTGGTGGTCACTCCATCTACGGCGCGAGGCTGCGAGCGTTCCGCTCGCCAGGCGCCTGCTGCTCGGCACCATGGAGACCGCGGGCGTCGACCCAGACGTCTGCTACGACCTCTCCGTCGCCCTCAGCGAGGCCTGCGCCAACGCCGTCGAGCACGGCGGGGACACCGGGCAGGGCGGCACCTCGGAGGCGTACCGCGTCACCGCGTACCTGGACGGCGAGAAGTGCCGTATCGAGGTCGCCGACTCCGGCCCCGGTTTCCTCCGCTCCGCACCGGCGGTCCGCCGCGCGTCCAGCGAGGCGGAGCACGGCCGCGGCCTGTGTCTGATCCAGGAACTCGCCGACCACGTCCACATCGGCAACAAGCCGGGCCGGGGCGGTGCGGTGGTCAGCTTCGACAAGATCCTCAAGTGGAAGAAGGACGCTCCGCTCATGGCGGTCTAGGGCTCTCCACAGGGCTCAACTCCCGTTGTCAGTGGTCCCGGTTAGGGTCGCGGCATGGAGATCGAGTCCGAAGAGCTGCCCGGTGGCGTGGTCCTGCGTCCCGCCGCGCCCGGTGACGCCGAGGCGCTGTGCGCCGCGTACGTCGCCAACCGGAAGCATCTCGAGCCGTGGGAGCCGCGCCGCCCCGAGGACTTCTTCACGGTCGTGGGCCAGCGGATACGTCTGGACGAGCGGCTTCGGCAGTTCGCGGAGGGCGGGCTCGTGCCGTGGCACCTGGAGTCCGACGGGCGGATCGTGGGCGCGATCACCCTGACCGGCATCATCCTGGGGCCGTTCCGCAGCGCCTACCTCGGCTACTGGATCGCCGCCGACCAGCAGGGCCGTGGGCTGGCGACGGCCGCCGTGGAGCGGGTGAGCCGGGCCGCGCGGGAGACGGTCGGACTGCACCGCATCGAGGCCACCACGGTCGTGGACAACGCGGGTTCGCAACGCGTGCTGGAGAAGTGCGGCTTCGAGCCGATCGGCCTGGCGCCGCGCTATCTGCACATCAACGGCGCGTGGCGGGACCACCGGATGTTCCAGAAGATCCTGCACGACGACGACCCACAGATATGAAAGAGGGCGCGCAAGTCACCGCAAGCGCACGGAAGTTCAGCTTCCTCGGCATTCACAGCCCGTTCTCAGCCTCCTGAGAACGCAATGACGGACGGTGTCCCTACCTTCCCGATCATGACGGGACACCACAAGGACAGCACGATCACCCGGCGCCGCGCCGTCGCCGTGACCGGCGGCACGCCCCCTCGTAAGGTACGGCCATGAGCAGCCGCGAGGACGAAGCGCTGGCGCATGCCGCCGTGACCGCGCTGACTGGGCAGCTGGCCCTGGCTCCCAAGCCCGGGCTGCCCGACCCGCGCGACCTGGACGCCCGCGCCACGCGCGTGGACCACAGTGCCCTGCGCTGGTCGGCGAAGGCACTCGTACCCGGCCTCGCCGCCATGGCCGCCGCCGCCCGCCGCACCGGCGAGCCGACTCCCGGGCTCCGTACGGAACTCGGCGCGATCGGCCGCTGCACCGAGCACTCGGTGGGCCTGGCGGGCGGCGGCCACCGGGGTGCCCTGTGGGCGCTCGGCCTGCTGGTCGCCGCGGCGGCCCTGAACCCGGGGACGACGGGCTGGGAGGTCGCCGCGACCGCCAAGAGCATCGCCCGGCACACTGACAAGCGGGCCCCGCGGCGGCCGTCGCGCGGTTCCTCGGTGTCGGCGAAGTACGGCGCCGCCGGGGCGCGTGGCGAGGCGCGGGCGGGATTTCCGCACGTACGGCGGGCGTTGGACGCGATCACCGCCGCCCGCAAGGCCGGCGCCACGGAGGCTGAGGCCCGGCTGGACGCCTTGCTCACGGTGATGTGCACCCTCCAGGACACCGAACTCCTCTACACCGCGGGCCCGCTCGGCCTGCGCCACGTCCAGGCGGGCGCCCGCGAGGTCCTGGAAGCGGGCGGCACGTCCACGGCGGCGGGCGCCACGGCCCTCGCCGCCTTCGACGAGGACCTGCGCACCCGCGCGTGGAGCCCCCGCGGCAGCGCGGGGCTGCTGGCGGGGGCGCTGTTCCTGGACTCGCTGCCGCTACCGGCCGGTGCACCGGCCCGGGCGGCCTGACGCCGGGTCACCCGACCAGCGCGGCGGGCCGCGGCTCGACGTCCGGCCGGGTGACGGCGACCCGGCGGCGCGCCACCGGGCCCATGGCGTACGACGCCACGAGCGTCGCCCCTCCCAGCAGCAGCCATCCGGCCGTGCCCCACCCGAGCAGCAGCGTCGTCAGCACGAGCGGCCCCAGCGTCCGCGCCACCGTCACCCCGGTGCCGAAGAAGCCCTGGTACTCGCCGACCCGGTCGGCCGGCGCCAGGTCGAAGGAGAGCTGCCAGGACCCGGCGGACTGCCCCATCTCCGCGACGACCTGCAACACCGCCCCCACGACCAGCGCCCCGGCGGCCGCCCACGCCGATCCGCCCGCCGAGAGCGCGAACACCCCGCACGCCGCCAGCATGACCCACCCCGACCGCCGCACCGCGCGCGTGGCCGACGCGAGCCCCGTGACCCCGCGTGCCATCCGCACCTGGAACAGCATCACGGCTCCGGTGTTGAGCACGAACAGCGCGGAGACCAGCCACGCCGGTGCGTCGGTCCGCTCGGCGATCCACAGCGGCAGCGCGAGGCTGAGCAGCGGCATCCGCAGCAGCAGAACGGTGTTGAGCAGTGTGACGGCGACATAGCGCCGGTCGCGCAGGACGGTGAGGCCGCCGGGCCGTTTCCGCTCGGCGGCGACGGGCGCCACCGAAGGCAGCCGCAGCAGCACCCCCGCGCACACCGCGAAGCTCGCCACGTCCAGCGCGAACACCCCGAGATACGCCTCTCGCGTCCCCGCCTGCAGCGCCAGCCCGCCCAGCCCGGCCCCCACCGCCAGACCGGCGTTGAAAGCCGACTGCAGATGCGCCAGCAGCCCGGTCCGCTCCCCGGCGGGCACCAGCCCCGCCAGCAGCGTCTGCCGGGCCGCCGCCAGCCCCGACTGCGCGGCGGCGTAGACGCACGCGGCCATGACGAACGGCACGAACCCGCGCACGAACAGGAACGCCGCGACCGCGAGCCCGGCCACCACCGCCAGCAGCACCGCCGTCCCGCGCGCCCCGCGCCGGTCCGCGAGCCGCCCCAGCGGCACGCCCGCCACCGCCCCGAGGGCCCACGCGAGGGTCAGCCCGAGCCCCACGCGCGCGGGGGCGAGTCCGACGACGTACGTGAAGTAGAGCGCCGAGGTCACGAGGAAGGCGCCGTCACCGACGGCGTTGGTCAACTGGGCGACGGCGAGGACGCGTTGCGGCCCCCTGGGCGGGACGAGTGAGTTCGTCATGTGACCGACACTAGAAGCCGACTGGACCGGCAGACAGTCCCAATCGGTGCCCCTTTCAGTGGCCCAATCTTCCGGGGACCAATCCGTCGAGCGCCTGCCCCAACGCCTCCAGGGCCTCCGGGTAGACCCGCTCCCGAGGCGTCCCGTACCCGACGACCAGACCTTGCGTCCGCCCTTCCACACCGTCCGCCGTGTGCCAGTGATCGCCCAGGCGTCCCACCGCGACCCCTGCCGCCTCCGCCCGCGCCAGGGCTTCCTTCTCGTCGGCGACCTCCACCAGCGCGTGCAGCCCGGCCGCGATCCCGCGCACCGCCCGCCGCGCCCCGAGCCGGTGCAGCAGCTGGTCCCGGCGCCGCCGGTAGCGCAGCCGGCTGGCGCGCACATGTCGGTCGTAGGCATGACTGTCGATGAGCTCGGCGAGCGCCAACTGGCCGATGGTCTCGGTGTGGTGATCGCTGTGCAGCTTGGCGTCGGCGACCGCGTCGACCAGGTGCGGTGGCAGCACCATCCAGCCGAGTCGCAGCGCGGGCCCCAGGGTCTTCGACGCGGTGCCCAGATACACCACCTGACCGGGAGCCATCCCCTGGAGCGCCCCGACGGGCTGCCGGTCGTACCGGAACTCCCCGTCGTAGTCGTCCTCGACGATCAGCCCGCCACGCGCGCGTGCCCAGTCGGTGACCGCCCGCCGCCGCGAGGGATGGAGCGTCACCCCGGTCGGATACTGATGCGCGGGCGTCAGCACGACCGCCCGCGCATCCCCCAGCTCCCCCGCGCAGGCACCCTGCTCGTCCACCCGCACCGGCACGACCCGGCCGCCGCCCCGGCGCACCACCTCCCGGTGGAAGGCCAGCCCGGGGTCCTCCATGGCGATCTCGCCCCCGTCGAGCACGCGCGTGAGCAGCGCGAGCCCCTGGACGTACCCCGAGGTGATCACGATCCGCTCCGGCGGCGCGACGACCCCGCGCGCCCGCCCCAGGTACCCCGACAACGCGGTCCGCAGCTCGATCCGTCCGCGCGGGTCGCCGTAGTCGTACGCCAGTGAGGGCGCCGTGGCGATGGCCCGCCGCAACGCCCGCAGCCAGGCGGCCGCGGGAAACGCCCCGACGTCCGGACTTCCGGGCCGCAGATCGAAACGGGGAGCACGCGCGCGTGAGGGGACGGGAGCAGCCTCGGCATCGCTGACGGGAAGAGACGCCACCTGAGTCCCAGCCCCCTGCCGAGCGGTCAGATACCCCTCGGCGACCAGCTGGTCATAGGCCGCTTTGACGGTCCCCCGGGAAACCTCGAGCTCCTCGGCCAGCCGCCGAGTAGCAGGCAACCGAGCCCCAGGAGCCAACCGCCCGTCCCGCACAGCATCACGCAGGGCACGCTCAAGCCCGTGACGACGCCCTTCCGAGGCGATGAGCTCGATATGCAGGTCCACACCAACCCCCTGGGTCTTTAGGGGCGCGGGGAACTGCGCGACCAGCCCCCACACACCCGCAGCCCGCAACGAAGGCCGGGCACCCACAGGTACCCGGCCTCCCAAACACCAGTCAGGCCTTCAGCGAAGCCATCCAGCTCTCGACCTCATCGGACCGCCGCGGCAGCCCATCCGACATATTCCGGTTGCCCTCCGCGGTCACCAGAATGTCGTCCTCGATCCGCACACCGATGCCCCGGTACTCCTCGGGCACGGTCAGGTCGTCGGCCTGGAAGTACAGCCCAGGCTCGACGGTGAGCACCATCCCCGGCTCCAGCGTGCCGTCGACATACGACTCCACGCGCGCGGCAGCGCAGTCGTGGACGTCCATGCCGAGCATGTGACCGGTCCCGTGCAGCGTCCAGCGCCGCTGGAGCCCGAGCTCCAGCACCCGCTCCACCGGCCCCTCGACAAGCCCCCACTCGACGAGCCGCTCGGTCAGCACCCGCTGCGCGGCGTCGTGGAAGTCCCGGTACTTGGCGCCCGGCTTCACGGCCGCGATGCCGGCCTCCTGGGCGTCGTACACGGCGTCGTAGATCTTCTTCTGGATCTCGCTGTAGCGGCCGTTGATCGGCAGCGTGCGGGTGACGTCGGCGGTGTAGTACGTGTGCGTCTCGACGCCCGCGTCGAGCAGCAGCAGGTCACCGGAGCGCACCGGCCCGTCGTTGCGCACCCAGTGCAGCGTGCAGGCGTGCGGGCCGGCGGCGCAGATGGAGCCGTAGCCGATGTCGTTGCCCTCGACCCGCGCGCGGAGGAAGAACGTGCCCTCGATGTAGCGCTCGGAGGTGGCCTCCGCCTTGTCGAGGACCTTCACGACGTCCTCGAAGCCGCGGACCGTCGAGTCGACGGCCTTCTGGAGCTCGCCGACCTCGAACTCGTCCTTGATCAGGCGTGCCTCGGAGAGGAAGACCCGCAGCTCCTCGTCGCGCTCGGCGGTGACCTTGTCGGTCAGCGCGGCCTCGATGCCGGCGTCGTAGCCGCGGACGACGCGGACCGGGCCGGTGGCCTCGCGCAGCGCGTCGGCCAGCTCGCGGACGTCGGAGGCGGGGATGCCGTACAGCTTCTCCGCCTCGGTGAGGGAGTGCCGGCGGCCCACCCACAGCTCGCCGTGGCCGGAGAGCCAGAACTCGCCGTTGTCGCGGTCGGAGCGCGGCAGCAGGTAGATCGTCGCCTTGTGCCCGTCGGCGACCGGCTCCAGGACGAGCACGCCGTCCTCGGTCTGGTTGCCCGTGAGGTACGCGTACTCCACGGAGGCCCGGAAGGCGTACTCGGTGTCGTTGGAGCGCGTCTTCAGGTTGCCCGCCGGGATCACCAGCCGCTCGCCCGGGAAACGCGCGGAGAGCGCCGCACGGCGGGCCGCGGTCTCGGCGGCCTGGGCGATCGGCTCCAGGTCGTGCAGCTCGGTGTCGGCCCAGCCCGACTTCATGTTCTCGGCGAGCTCGTCGGAGACGCCCGGGTACAGGCCGTTCTTCCGCTGCTTGATGGGCTCTTCAGACTCAGCTTCCGGGGTCTCCGGTGTGAGCTCGTCGGCCACGGTCATCCTCCTCGATACGGCACTGGACCCCCTCCATCGTACGGTCGTACGGAAGGGGGCCCAGGGCCGGAAGACCTGTTACACGCCGCTGTCCGGTGTTACACGGGGCGCTACTCGAACCGGTCGCGCACGCGGCGCTACTCGAACCGGGCGGCGAGCAGCACGACGTCCTCGTCGGAGTCCGCCGCGTCCAGCCCGTCCGGCAGCACGGTGCGCAGCACGTGGTCGGCGATCGCGTCCGGGTCGTGCCGCAGCGCCTTCGGTACGCCGGCGGCGGCCGCGTGCAGCCGCGCGAAGGCGCGGTCGGTGGCGTCGCCGGTACGGTGCAGCAGCCCGTCGGTGTAGAGCAGAACCGTCTCTCCGGGTTCGGCCGCCAGCTCCACGCTGGGCGCCTCCCAGCAGGCGAGCATGCCGAGCGGCGCCGACACGGACGTCTCCACGAACTCCGTGCGCCGCTCACCGACCAGCAGCGGCGGGCAGTGCCCGGCACCGGCCAGCGTGATCTTGCGCAGCGCGGGCTCGCAGTAGGCGAACAGGGCGGTGGCCGAGCGGGCGGGCTCGGTCAGGCGCAGCAGCAGCTCCAGGTCGGACAGGACCGCGACCGGGTCCTCGCCCTCCATGACGGCGTACGCCCGCAGGGATGCTCTGAGCCGGCCCATCGCGGCGACCGCGCTGGGGCCGGAACCGGTCACCGAGCCGACCGCGAGGCCGAGTGCGGCATCCGGCAGCGGCAGCGCGTCGTACCAGTCGCCGCCGCCGCGCGGGCCGGTGCGGTGCCGGGCGGCGAGCTGGACGCCGGCGACGCGGGGGAGCCGGGACGGCAGCAGCTCCTCGGCCATCGTCGCCATGGACGCGCGCGTGCGCTCGACCTCGACGACGCGCGCCAGGTGATCGGTGGCGTAGCGGGCGTACAGGCCGACGAGGTGGCGCTGGCGCTCGTTCGGCTCGGCCGGTTCGTCGTACAGCCACACGGCCGCGCCGAGGCGGCCCGCCGCGTCGGACGACAGGGGCAGCGCGTAGCTCGCGGCGTAGCCGAGGCGGGCGGCCACCTCGCGGTGGCGGGGGTCGAGGCCGTCCCCGGCGAACAGGTCGGGCTCGGCGATCTCGCCGTCGCCGTCGGGGAGTCCGTCGAGGATGCGGCCGTAGGACATGACGCTGCGCGGCACGGTCTCGATGTGGCCGAGGTCGGCGCGGGCGAGCCCGAGGCCGATGGTGGTGTCGGGGCCCAGGCCGTCGCCGGGTTCCAGTACGACGAGACCGCGCCGGGCGCCCACCAGGGCGGCTCCGGCGCGCAGCAGTTCGGTCAGTGCCTCCGCGAGGGAGTCCGTGCGGGCCAGCCGCTCGGTGAGCTCGTGGAGGGTCGTGAGGTCGGAGACCCAGCCTGCGAGCCGGTCCTGGAGCAGGGCCCCGGGAGCGCCCGGTGGAGAGGCCGCTGAGGTGTCCGGGGCTACGGGCGCGGGCGCGACAGTGTGTGCGGGCGAGGGAACCGTTGAATCGATTCCGGCCACTTTCGGAGGGTGAGGGGCGTTCATGGCGTCCGGCTTTCCGACCGGTGCGTATTGCTCAAAAGCATCGCAAACCCCCATGTCATTCTGCGCCGCTAGCAGTGTCTCCACATGTACACGCACTCGTGAGGGGATGTCCAGCATTGTCCTGCCGGGATTCCTGGTGTCCGTGGGTCACCGGGGTACCCCTTGCCGAAAAGCCAAGTTGGCTTGAAACTGACTCAGGTAACGCCTTATTGCGGTCGACTGGCCTTGCTCCACAGAGCGTCACAGCGGTCGTGATGGGTACGTACTCGGAGAAGGCCAGGGGTGGTTGACAACCACCCGGAACCTGGTGACGGACCCGGGCGTCTTAGCCACCGACGACCGAACCCCATCCTCCCGTGGCGGAGGCGAAGAGAAATACGCGGGACGGCAAAACGCCAGACTTCGCCACCCCCACGCCACGCCCATGCTTTTGATAGATGCAGTGTGGGCCCGGCTGCCGCGGACGCAGCCGACGTTCGGCCCATAGGGGTTCCCCTTGTCTCGGACAAGGGTGTGATGCGCCAACAGGTACGCACAGTGCAGTGATCGACACATGGTGTGATGTGGCCCACGGTGTTGCCAGCGGTGCAACGGAAAGGAACGAGCGCTCATGCGCGAGATCCTCGGAAAGGCACGCAGGCTCCTGTCCAAGCGGAACGACGGGGCGCCTGAGTTGATCAGCGCGGCCCTGACCTTCGCGACGGAATGGCAGTGGCCCGTACTCCCCGGCGCGGCGCCGGACCCACAGGGCCGGGCCCGCTGCTCCTGTCCCGACCCCGAGTGCACGGTGCCCGGGGCGCACCCCTTCGATCCCGGCCTCCTCGCGGCCACCACCGACGAGCGCATGGTGCGCTGGTGGTGGACCAACCGGCCCGCCGCGCCGATCGTCCTGGCCACGGGCGGCCAGGCTCCCTGCGCGGTCTCCCTGCCGGCCCTCGCGGCCTCCCGCGCGCTCACCGCCCTGGACCGCCAGGGCATGCGCCTCGGACCGGTGGTCGCCGCGCCCAATCGCTGGGCGATCCTCGTCAAGCCGTACTCCATGGAACAGTTGGGCGAACTGCTGTACGCCAAGGACTTCGTCCCCGGCTCGCTGCGGTTCCACAGCGAGGGCGGCTACCTCGCCCTGCCCCCCTCCGAGACCGGCCACGGCGCCATCCGCTGGGAGCGCGCCCCGCTGCCCGGCTCGGCCTCCCCGTGGGTGCCCGATGTGGAGGCCGTGGTCGACGCGGTCGTCGACGCCCTCACTCGTACGGGTGTGAGCGCGCCCGAGTTGTAAGGGTGTCGGGCGCGCACGGAACCAGCCGTGTGCGCCCGGTCGTTATCGTCCCCTTTCATGAACCTTCGTCTCCTCGCCCTCTCGGGCGTCGTGGCATGCGCGGTCGCGCTGCCGCTGGCCGTGGCGTCCGCGGGGCAGGTGGGGGACGACGCCCAGAGGGCCGCACGGCCTTCGGCACGCGACGACAAGGCGCCGTCCGCCGCCCCCAGCAGCTCCCCTCTCCTGCTCGGCCTCGGACTGGCCACCGCCGCGCGCTGCGGTCCCGAAGTGACCTCCCCCGACGGCATCGAGGCGCAGACCTGTGTGCTGACGCAGGGCGAGGAGACCTGGGCGCGGACCTACTACCGCAATGTCACCGGCGGCGCGCTCGACTCCGTACTGAGCCTCATGGGTCCGGACGACCGGACCGTGCAGATGCACTGTGCCGTGGGTGCGGGGGACGAACCGGGGACCTGTGAGACGCCCAGGGAGCGCAGCCGGGGTGGTCCGGACGCCTACACGGCGGTCGCGGAGTTCGCGGGCGAGGCCTGGAGCGGGCCGCTGCTGCTGCGAAGTGGAAGCAACTCCGCTATGCCTTCCGGCAGTTGACACGCTTCAGCGTGCCGTGAAACGGAAGCGGGCGTATAAAGACCCGGTTGCTGGCGACGGGGGATGCACCAGCAACCGGGCTACTCGAACGGTAACAAGAGATCGGCTGTTCGCAAATTCGATCTCGTAAGTCCGTCGGCTTTCCGGACACCGACTCACTTGCCGCGGGCGGCAGTTGTGATCCCTTCCGGCCGCACGGCGGGACCGGTTCCGGCTGAACGACCGGTCAGCCGGAACACGATCTCGAACCCGTGTCTCAGCTGAGGGTCACCTGTCGGTTGGTCAGGCCGCCCCGCGCGCGGCGCTCGTCCGCGGTGAGCGGTGCGTCCGAGGCCAGCGCCGCGGTGAGGCGCTCGGCGAACTCGGCCGCCGGCTTCTCCACGTCCTCGGCGGAGACCCCGGTCGGCAGGTCCCAGACCGGCACGGTGAGGCCGTGGGCGCGGAAGGAGCCCACCAGCCGGGTGCCCTCGCCGAGGCCGGACCTCCCGGCCGCGTGCAGCCGCGCGAGGGCGTCCAGAAGCTGCTCCTCGCCGTACGGCATGACCCAGCGCAGGTGGTTCTTCTCTGGCGTCTCGCACCAGTAGGCGGCATCCACACCCTGGAGCTTCACGGTCGGGATGGCCGCGGCGTTGGCCCGCTCCAGGGAGGCGGTCACCTCCGGGGTGGCGTTCTCCGCGTCCGGGACCCAGAACTCGAAGCCCTCGTGCACGACTGGCTCGAACGGGCCTTCGGGGTCGAGGAGATCCTGCAGCCGCGGACCCTCGGCGGGTGCGCGGCGGCCCTGGACCGGCGTGCCCGGCTCGGCGGTGAGTGCGCGCTGCAGGGTGTCGGCGAGGTCGCGGCTGATGTCGCCCGACGCCGTGTCGTTCTGCAGGCCGAGCAGCACCGAGCCGTCGTCGCGGCGCAGCGCCGGCCATGCCATGGGCAGGACCGTGGCCAGCGTGACCGACGGGACGCCCTCGGGGAGGCCGCCCTTCAGGGACAGCTCGACCGTGGCGGCCGGCACCAGCTCGCGCAGTGCCACCCAGTCGCCCTCGCCCGCCAGGCCCTCGAACGGGCGCTGCACCAGCTCGGTCACCGCGTGCGCGGCGGCCCGGCCGTGGCACGCCTTGTAGCGGCGGCCGCTGCCGCAGGGGCAGGGTTCACGGGCACCGACGACCGGGACCTCCCCGTCGGCGATCTGAGGGCGCTGGGCCTTCGTCTGGGGTCGCTTCTTGGCCATCGTGGGGTCTCCCGGTTACGGCTCGTCTCGTACGGGCGGGAGCCTAGTCGTTCAGGCCATGCGCGACGGGAGCCTGTGGACAACGGGGGACGGTGTGCCGAGCTGTGGACCATGCTCGTGGACCGGCCGTGCCGCCTCAGTCCATGTCGGTGAAGGCGTCCGCGAAGTCCAGGCCGCCGATCGACGACACGGACGGCGCCGTGACGCGCGTAGCGAAGTCGTCCCGGCGGTGGCAGGCATCCGGATCATGAACGTCGTCGTGCACGACGACCCACACCGTGACCTCGCCGCGGGCGTCGTTCCGGACGCCCCAGTCGTCGGACAGCGCGGTGATGATGTTCAGCCCACGGCCGCCGTGCGCGGTGACCGAGGGCGTGGCCGGAGCAGGGCGGGTGGGCCCGCCTCCGTCCGTCACCTCGACCGTGAGTCTGCCGCTCGGCTCCACGCGCCACGCGGCACGGACGTCGCCGTCCCCGGCCAGGGCGTCGCCCAGGGGCCGGCCGTGCTTGCACGCATTGCTCAACAGTTCGGAAAGAATCAGTACGGCGTCGTCGATGACCGCTTCCGACACACCGCCCCTGCGCAACTGAGAACGCATCCGGTGTCTTGCTTCCCCCACGCCCGCAGGGCCATGGGGTACGGCCATGCTCGACGACGTGGGCACCTCCTGTGCCACCACCAACGCCACCCCCGAGACCTCCTTTGCCCCACGCCACGGTGTGGATGCCCCATTGGCCTGTACCGGAAACCGGCCAATGCAGGTCCGCTGACGCATTCGTAACGATCGAACACGGACCGAACGCGCCGGAGCACTCCCTGTAATCGAGTGGCCGGATTTCGACGATTTGGCCGTGACCGAAGATGCTTCAGTCGACTCGTGGGGTCAAGGTTTCTTCACAGGTCTTTACCAGTGACTCACCGTCAGGCGGCGCGAAGGGTCATCGGTCCAGTTGGCGCAGGACCGCGCGGGGCCGGTTGGTGATGATGGCGTCGATGCCGAGTTCCACGCAGAGGTCGACGTCCTCGGGCTCGTTCACCGTCCACACATGCACCTGGTGGCCGGCTCGTTTCAGCCGCTCGATGTAGGCCGGGTGATTGCGCACGATCCGGATCGAGGGCCCCGCGATCCGCACACCCGCCGGAAGCCGGCCGTCCCTCAGCCGGGGCGACACGAACTGCATCAGATAGACCGTCGGCAGCATCGGCGAGGCGGCACGCACGCGTGCCAGCGAACGGGCCGAGAAGCTCATGATCCGCACCGGGGAGTCGGCGGCCGTGGCGGGCGCCTCCAGGCCGAACCGCTTCAGCAGCACCAGCAGCCGCTCCTCCACCTGACCCGCCCACCGCGTGGGGTGCTTGGTCTCGATGGCCAGTTCCACCCGCCGCCCCGCGTCCGCGACCAGCTCCAGGAGCCGCTCCAGGGTCAGTACGGAGGTCTCCTCGCGGTCCTCGGGGCGGTGCTCCCAGTCGGGCTCCTCGTCCCGGTTCTTCCAGGAGCCGAAGTCCAGGGCGGCGAGCTCGGCCAGCTCCAGGGCGGAGACGGCCCCGCGCCCGTTGGACGTACGGTTGACGCGCCGGTCGTGGACGCAGACGAGATGGCCGTCGGCCGTCAGGCGCACATCGCACTCAAGGGCGTCGGCGCCGTCCTCGATCGCTTTCTTGTACGCGGCCAGGGTGTGCTCGGGGGCCTCTTCGGAGGCTCCGCGGTGGGCGACGACCTGAATGCTGTGCTGCCGTGCGTGGGTCACCGCGTCATGGTGCCACCGCAGCGGGGTACGCGTCGCACGAGGTAGGCGATGACAGGACGAGATGCGGGCGCCGAGATGCGGCCGTTCCGTCCAAAAGGTCCCATATAAAGGATGGTCGTGGACCCACAGGCACCGCTTATGGTGCTCTGACGTCCTGTGGGAAAAGCTGACGGCATACAAAAGCACATGCACAGCTGCATCGCGCCGGACCGTCGGCAAGCGTGATCGAGCGTGACCGAGTGCGACCTTAGGACAACAGCCGTGGATCGAGGAGACAAGCTGTGAGCACCGAGAACGAGGGCACTGCGGTACCCCCGGCCCCGTCCGCACCTCCCGTGCCGGTGGATTCCCCCGCAGCCTCCCCGGCCTCCCCGCAGGCCGGCGCGCCGGACAGCGGCGCCCCGACGACCCAGCTCCCCACGACGCCTCCGCACGCCCCTGGCGCACCGGAGCAGGAACTGGTGCACGCGGGCCAGGCGCCGGCCTACGCGTCGGCGGGCGCGGGCGGCGCGCAGGGGTCGCACGGGCAGCACGGGCCGCACGGGCCGCAGGGCTCGGAAGGTCAGGGCGCCCCGGGTCAGGCCGCGGCGCAAGGCGTGCCCGGGTACGGCACTCCGGCCCAGGCCCCCCAGGCCCCGGACGGCTCCTGGCCGCCTCCGCCGCCCGCGACCCCGTCGTACGCCGACAGCGGCTCGGGCGGTGCGGGTGCCGGTGGCTGGGGCGCGTCCTACCAGCAGCCCGCCCCCAAGTCGGGGCGCGGCCGCGGTGGCCTGATGGCGGCGGTCCTGATCGCGGCCCTGGTCGCGGGCGGCCTGGGCGGCGGCCTCGGCTACACCCTGGCCAAGAACGACGACAACGGCTCCTCGACGACCGTCTCCGCCTCCGACAGCGGCGGGGACGTCAAGCGCGACGCGGGCACCGTCGCGGGCGTGGCCGCCGCGGCCCTGCCGAGCACGGTGACCATCGAGGCCGAGTCGAGCAGCGGCGAGGGCGGCACCGGCACCGGCTTCGTCTTCGACCGCGAGGGCCACATCCTCACCAACAACCACGTGGTGGCGGACGCGGTGGACGGCGGCAAGCTGACCGCGACCTTCCCGAACGGCAAGAAGTACGACGCCGAGGTCGTCGGCCACGCACAGGGCTACGACGTCGCCGTGATCAAGCTCAAGAACGCGCCGGGCGACCTCAAGCCGTTGACGCTCGGCAACTCCGACAAGGTGGCGGTCGGCGACTCGACCATCGCGATCGGCGCACCCTTCGGCCTGTCCAACACGGTCACCACGGGCATCATCAGCGCCAAGAACCGCCCGGTGGCCTCCAGCGACGGCACGGGCTCGAACGCCTCCTACATGAGCGCCCTCCAGACCGACGCCTCGATCAACCCGGGCAACTCCGGCGGCCCGCTGCTGGACTCCCACGGCAACGTGATCGGCATCAACTCGGCGATCCAGTCGACGAGCAGCGGCGGCCTCGGCGGCACCAGCCAGTCCGGTTCCATCGGCCTCGGCTTCGCCATCCCGATCAACCAGGCCAAGTACGTCGCCCAGCAGCTCATCAAGACCGGCAAGCCCGTCTACGCCAAGATCGGCGCGTCCGTCTCCCTGGAGGACTCCACGGGCGGCGCGAAGATCACCGAGCAGGGCGCCAGCGGCTCCGACCCCGTCGAGTCCGGCGGCCCGGCCGACAAGGCCGGCCTGAAGCCGGGCGACGTCATCACCAAGCTCGACAACACGGTGATCGACTCCGGCCCGACCCTCATCGGCGAGATCTGGACCCACCAGCCCGGCGACAAGGTCAAGATCACCTACGAGCGTGACGGCAAGACCAACACGGTGGAGCTCACGCTGGGCTCCCGCGAGGGCGACAGCTGACCCCACACGCGGGTCACACCACCGCCCCCACGCGCGCGTGGGCACCGGTTACTCTTGTCCCCGCGCCGCCGGGCTGAACGGCGGCGCGGGGAAGCGTGCCCGAGCGGCCTAAGGGAACGGTCTTGAAAACCGTCGTGGCAGCGATGTCACCGTGGGTTCAAATCCCACCGCTTCCGCAGGTGAACGACCCCTGACCAGGCGAACAGGTCGGGGGTCGTTCTCATGAGCGCTGTCCGTCAACCACCGTGGTTCCCCGCTGGTCACCGGCCGATCGGGCACGGCAGGGGCACGACACCTCCCGCGCTACCAGGACTCGGCCTCTGAGTACAGAGTGATCACCTGCGCGAAGATCCAGATGGAGAACACCAGACACGCAAGCCACAGCCCCCACAAGACCCAGCGGGCCTCTCGTCGTATGCGCATGAGTGCATCATCCCCGTCGCGGTCCTGGACCTGTCACTGGCCCACCTCCTCAACTCACCACTCACCCCAGCCACTTACGGCCGGTACTCGCAAGCGATGCCTCCGCCATCCTGGAGCCCGAGCGCCTCCGCCGGAGGCATGGCTTAACGTCCGGTCCACAGGGCGGAGGACCCCATCAGGGCCTGGTTACCGCGCTCGGAACCGGCCGGAGCCTGCGGATCCGGCCGGGAGCGCGCGGGATCGACCGCGTCCAGGATCCGGCCCAGTGCGACGGCCTCCATGAGCAGCCGTCGCGTGGGGATGCCCTCCAAGGCCGCGGCGCGTGCCCGGTGCAGCGCCCCCAACCGCTCCCGCAGCTCTTCGTCGTCCCCGCGCGGCGGGACGGAGTACTCCTGTCCCGCGGCGCTGAAGCACACCGCGCGGCAGATCCGCCTCGCCGACCACGACGGGGACAAGGCGCTTGCCCTGCTCCACCGCGCCCGTCATGGATGCGGCGAACTCCTCGCCGCACCACCCGGACTCGATCCAGTAGGGGCTGACGACGGCCACCACGGCGTCGGCGTTCGCCAGCCCTTCCTGCAACTGTGACGCCACGAGCCCGCCGTCGGTCATCTCCCACCGGTCCAGCCATACGTCGAGGCCCAGCCGATGAAGGTTCTCAGCCAGGGTCTTCGCCCACTCGCCGTCCTTGTGCGCGTAGGAGACGAACACATCGAATCGCCCGACATCAGCCACACCGCACCCCCGAGCCGGGCACCCCCGTCACGCTGTGCGCCCCCGGTCATTGCCCCTCAAACTGGCCCACACAGTAGGGCACGGCACCGGCCCGTACGTCTGGGATGACGTAATTGCCCGTTCGGCGCCGGGGCAGAACGAGTCGCACCCGCTACAGCTCGTGATCTTTTGCCAGTTCCTCCCACGCCACGTCCCGGAGCCCGTCTTCGGCATCGCACCCCGACGGCACCTCTGTCGTGGGCTGGAACCAGATGACCGTGAGGGCCGAGCGGTACAGGACCGGATCGTGGGACGGGTTCAGGGCGTGGGAGCGGAAGCTGCCTACGCAGGCCACGGACGGCATGACCTCCACCGGACCGAACCCTCCCGCGTACTGGTCGGGGTATGCGCGCGGCGGCGGGACCAGATGGACCGGCGAACTCGGGAACTCCCGCGCGGCCCACCGCAACAGGCCCTGGATCTTCATCTCGTTGACCGGTTTGCAGGGGTAGCCCTCGAGCATTCCGCCGTAGGTCGAGGAGAGCCGCAGCTCGGAGAGGTCGACGCTGCGGCCGGACGTGAGGACGATGCGGGCCAGGGACATGGTCGGGACTCTAGGGCGGCGGTGCATGGGTGTTCCTCTGGATTTTCCGGCCGGCGCCCCGGCTCGCGCTGTTCTTTCGCTGATGTCCGCGCTCTTGCGCTGATGTCTGCGACGGCCGGCTACGGCCGGTGCCCCGTCATGCGGGCCGCCGAGGCGATCGTGGCGCGGGCCTCGCGTTCGGTCAGGCCGGTGTTGAGGGCCGCCTCGACGAGGGGGTCCACGAGGGCGGGGCCGATGCCGTCCTCGTAAGCGCGGCAGGCCGCCCAGAACAGGCGCGTGTTGCGCTGGCCCTCGTGCGCGGCGAGCACGAACTGCACGAGGCCCCGTCCGTGGTCGCCGGCCGACGCGGGCGTGGGGTGGTGGGAGGTGCGGGGCGGCGGGAGCAGGAGGCGCAGCAGGGCCGGCGGGCAGGCCGCCGGGGCCAGGCGGGCCGTGCCGGGGGCCGTCGCGTACACGCCGTGGTCGGTGCGGGAGCCGGGGCCGACGAGATAGCCGCCGGCGCCGCGGATGTCGATGCCGGGCGCCAGCCGGCCGGCCGAGTTGGGTACTACCACGTCCGGCGGGCCGCTCAGCCACAGATGGCGGCCGCCGCTCGGGGTCAGGACGACCACCGTGGGCGGGATCGTGAAGAGGTGGCGCAGGGCCAGCTCGCGCAGCGCCGCGGAGGAGTCCGTACCGGATTTGGTGTCGAGGTCGACGCCGATGAGGTGGTGGGGCGGAAGGCCGCATGCGATGCCGTAGCCGGTCGCCCAGGGGGCTGCGGCGAACAGTTCGCGGATGCGGGCCGGGTCGGTGGCGGCGTCGTAGACCCCGTGCCCGAAGCGGCCGCACTCGCCATGGCAGGGCGGGTTCGGCGCGGTCCCGGGGCTCTCGGAGGCGGCGGAGGCCTCGGGGGTCTCGGGGGTCTGGGGAGTCCGGGGTTCGTCGCGATGCGGGGAGCGCAGCGCCGGGAGCTTCGTCCGGGACAGGGGGATGACGGCCAGTCCGCGTTCGGCGGCGGACAGGGCGTGTGCGAGGGCCAGCGTCGTGGCCTGCCGGTCTGTGGTGGCCATGCCTCCATTTTCGTACGAGTGTTCGAAAAAAGGAAGGGAGTTCGGCGGCGACTCGCCGGGCGCAGCGGATTGGCCGGAAAACCGCCGGAACGCTTCACCTGTTGCGGCACTTGGGGTGGAGATGCCCTGAGTGGGGTGGTCTGATGCCGTACATCGCGAAAGGGGTTTATCGACTTGTCCTCACGCTTCAGGGGGAATAGCCGCTTCCGGTCTGGTTCGCCGGGGATTCGGTGGGCAACTCTGGTCTCGCGACGTCGTGAACGACACCGAGGTGGTCGGCCAACTGCCTTGGAAACAGCCTTACTTGACGTACTTCCGGCTCAAGAGGCCGGGTTCTGGAGGAAGAAACATGGCAAGCATCCGTACCGCCCGCGTCATCGCCGCCGTCTCCGCCCTTCCGCTCGCCGCGGCCCTGTTCACCGGCGTCGCGGCGGCGGACAACGGCGGCTTCGCGGACGACGGATCGAATGCGGGTGTCGCGAGCATCGTCGGCAGCGGGGTCGGCGGCACCAACAACGGCAACTCGTCCACCACGCAGCAGAACGCGGTCGGCTCCGGCGCCTCGAACCAGAGCAACACCGCCCAGGTCAACGGCTCCGCGTTCACGGCCATCAATCAGGGCAACGACAACACGTCCGTCCATTTCACCCCGCTGTGGTGGTGAGCCGGAGGCGTGAGCTGAGGACGTGAACTGAAGGGGGGTCGGCCGACCGGGGGGTCGGCCGGCCTGATCCAACGGGTGTGCTCCGAGGGGTGGTCGTACGGCTGCGCGGCGGTGCTTCGGCACCATCGCGCAGCCGTTTTCGCATGCCTTCGACAGCCCCCGCTGACCTTGACAGCTCCCGCTATCTGACGGACAGTCAGAAATCTTGGCGAAGTTCGTGGCCGGTTCGTGGAAACCGGGCGGCGGCAGCGGCGTACCAGAAATGACAGAACGCGACGGGCGGGACGGCAGGGACGAGGAAGACAGAGGGGGCTGAGATCCATGGCGCACGAGCCGCGGACGAGCGACGAGTTGGGCAGGCGCCTGAAGGCGTACGAGGGACAGGCCGCCGCCGTCTCCGCCGCCGGCAAGGACCCCGTCAACGCGCCCATGATCCGGCACTGGTGCGAGGCCATGGGCGACACCAACCCGGCGTACACCGGCACGGACGCCATAGCGCCCCCCACCATGCTCCAGGCATGGACCATGGGCGGCCTCTCCGGGCATGCGGGCCGCTCGTCGGCGTACGACGAACTGCTCGGGCTCCTCGACGAATCGGGCTGCACCTCGGTCGTCGCCACCGACTGCGAGCAGGAGTACGTCCGCCCCCTGCGCCCCGGCGACGAGATCACGTTCGACGCGGTCATCGAGTCCGTGTCCGACCGCAAGACGACCAAGCTCGGCACGGGTTACTTCGTCACCACCCGCATGGACATCCGCGTCGGCCCCGACCTGGCGGGCACCCATCGCTTCCGCATCCTCAAGTACGCGCCGGCGCAAAGAAAGGAGGAGCCGCAGCAAGGGACGGCTCGACACGAGAGGCCCCCGCGTCCCCGCCCCGTCGTCAACCGTGACAACGCCGGCTTCTGGGAGGGCGTCCGCGAGCGCCGTCTCCTGATCCAGCGCTGCACCGCCTGCTCCACCCTGCGCCACCCCTGGCTCCCCGGCTGCGCCACCTGCGGACACCCGGAGTGGGACACGGTCGAGGCGAGCGGCACGGGCGAGGTCTATTCGTACGTCGTCATGCACCACCCGCCCTTCCCGGCCTTCGACCCTCCCTACGCGGTCGCCCTGATAGAGCTCACGGAAGGCGTGCGCATGATCAGCAACGTGGTCGGGGTGCCGTACGACGAGGTGCGGATCGGTATGCCGGTGCGGCTCGAATTCGAGGAGTATGACGAGGAGTTGGTGCTCCCTGTCTTCCGTGTCCTCCGCGCCGAGGAGAGCCGCGTCGCCGTCGGGGGAGGCCGCCCGTATGAAACCCGGTGAACAACTCCCGCCGCTGGAGATCCCGGTGACCCGAACCCTCGTCGTCGCCGGGGCCATCGCCTCCCGTGACTACCAGGACGTGCACCACGACGCCGAGACGGCCCGGCAGAAGGGCTCTCCCGACATCTTCATGAACATCCTGACCACCAACGGCCTGGTCGGCCGCTACATCACCGACCACTTCGGCCCGACGGCCGTCCTCCGCCGCGTGTCCATCCGGCTGGGGGCGCCCAACTATCCGGGGGACACGATGGTGTTGAGAGGCACGGTCGCGGAGGTCGCCGAGGCACCCGGCAGCGCCACGGCGACGGTCCGTGTGGTCGGGGAGAACGGCATCGGCAGACACGTCACGGGCACGGTGACGGTGACGCTCCCTTCGGAAGCCGATGCGCCCTCAACGGCCGACGTGCCTTCGGAAGCCGACGCCCCTGCGAGAGCCGGAGTGCCTTCAACGGCCGGCGTGCCCTCAACGGTCGACGTCCCCTCAAGAGCCGACGTGCCCTCGACGGCCGACGTGCCCTCGGAAGCCGACATGCCCCCGGAAGCCGACATGCCCCCGGAGCCGACCGCCCCCGCAGGAGGTGCCGCATGAGTGTGCGTATGCGTGACTCCCTCGGTGGGCGGGCGGCTGTCGTCGGGATCGGGGCCACGGAGTTCTCCAAGGAGTCCGGCCGCAGTGAGCTGAAGCTGGCCGCCGAAGCGGTGCGGGCCGCGTTGGACGACGCCGGGCTGACGCCGGCCGACGTGGACGGGATGGTGACGTTCACGATGGACACCAGCCCGGAGATCACCGTCGCCCAGGCCTGCGGGATCGGCGAGCTGTCGTTCTTCTCCCGCGTCCACTACGGCGGCGGCGCGGCCTGTGCGACCGTCCAGCAGGCGGCGCTCGCCGTGGCGACCGGCGTGGCGGAGGTGGTGGTCTGCTACCGCGCCTTCAACGAACGCTCGGGGCGTCGCTTCGGCTCCGGCGTGCAGCATCGGGAGCCCTCCGCGGAGGGCGTCGCGCTCGGCTGGTCGCTGCCGTTCGGCCTGCTCACCCCGGCGTCCTGGGTGGCGATGGCGGCCCAGCGCTATCTGCACACGTACGGCCTGACACCGGAGGCCTTCGGACAGGTGGCCGTCACCGCACGCAGACACGCGGCGACCAACCCGGCGGCGTACTTCCACGGCCGCCCCATCACCCTCGCCGACCACGCCGCCTCGCGCTGGATCGTCGAGCCGCTGCGTCTCCTCGACTGCTGCCAGGAGACGGACGGCGGCCAGGCCCTGGTCGTCACCTCGCTGGAGAGGGCGCGGGACCTGCCGAACCCGCCCGCCGTCGTGGCCGCCGCCGCGCAGGGAGCGGGCCGGGCCCAGGAGCAGATGACCAGCTTCTACCGCGACGACCTGACCGGCCTGCCGGAGATGGGGGTGGTGGCCCGCCAGCTGTGGCGGACCTCGGGGCTCACCCCGGCCGACATCGACGTGGGAATCCTGTACGACCACTTCACGCCGTTCGTGCTGATGCAACTGGAGGAGTTCGGGTTCTGCGGGAAGGGGGAGGCGGCGGAGTTCGTGGCGGAGGGGAGACTGCCGCTGAACACACACGGAGGGCAGCTGGGGGAGGCGTATCTGCACGGGATGAACGGAATGGCGGAGGCTGTGCGTCAGATCAGGGGGACGGCCGTGAACCCCATACCCTCGGCCCGCCGGGTCCTGGTGACGGCGGGGACGGGAGTACCGACGTCGGGGCTGGTGCTCACGGCGGACGGATGATCCCGGTCCGGTGCCTCCGCGGGAGGAGCCCCCAGGGGTCATCCCGCAGTAGTCTCCACCCCCTCGTCCACCCTCAGGAGGTGGAGCCACCCCCACCCCTACAACCTGAGGCGGAGTCGTCTTCGGGACCTGCGGCCGATGAGCCGGAGGCCCCCTCACTCCTAGCGTTGAGCCATGACCACACCCGTCTGCACCAGCGCTTCGGACGCCGCAGTACCGGCGAGGCAGACCCGCCCGTATGCGACGTACCCCTCCTTCTCGTCGTACGTGAAGGCACGCCAACCGGTGCTGCTGCGTACCGCCCGCTCGCTGACGGCGAACGCGAGCGACGCCGAGGACCTGCTGCAGACCGCGCTCACCAAGACATATGTCGCCTGGGAGCGGATCGAGGACCACCGTGCGCTGGACGGCTATGTGCGCCGCGCGCTGCTGAACACGCGCACGTCGCAGTGGCGCAAGCGCAAGGTGGACGAGTTCGCGACCGACGAGATCCCGGAGCCCGAGCCGCTGCCCGGCGGCGAGGACCCGGCGGAGCAGCAGGCGCTGCACGACGCGATGTGGCGGGCGATCCTGAAGCTGCCGGCGCGGCAGCGGGCGATGGTCGTCCTGAGGTACTACGAGGACCTGAGCGAGGTGCAGACGGCGGAGGTGCTCGGGGTGTCGGTGGGGACCGTGAAGTCGGCGGTGTCGAGGGCGCTGGGCAAGCTGCGCGAGGACCCGGAGCTGAGCCTGGTCCGATAGCGCGGCCCCGAGTGATCGTCCTCCCCTCTCCGGTAGCGCTGCGTCGCCGTGAACGCAACGTGACGTGATCGATCACCGTCCCCTAGTGACATACCACGCGGTATGTGAGCAGAATCAGCCCAACCCTTACTACCGCGTAGGCAATGTCGCCCCGGGAGGACGCCGTGCTGAGCACCATGCAGGATGTACCGCTGCTGATCTCGAGGATCCTGACCCATGGGTCCACGATCCACGGCACATCGCAGGTGACCACCTGGACCGGTGAGGGCGAGCCGCACCGCCGCTCCTTCGCCGAGATCGGCGCCCGTGCGGCCCAGCTGGCGCACGCGCTCCGTGACGACCTGGGGGTGGCCGACGACGATCGGGTCGCGACCCTCGCCTGGAACAACGCCGAGCATGTCGAGGCCTACTTCGCGATCCCCTCCATGGGCGCGATCCTGCACACGCTGAACCTGCGGCTCCCGGCCGAGCAGCTGGTGTGGATCGTCAACCACGCGGCGGACCGGGTGGTGATCGCCAACGGTTCGCTGCTGCCGCTGCTCGCCCCGCTGCTCCCGCACCTGAAGACGGTGGAGCACGTGGTGGTGACCGGCCCCGGTGACCGTTCGCTCCTCGAGGGCTCCCACGCGAGCGTGCACGAGTACGAGGAACTGCTCGCGGGCAAGCCGACGACCTACGACTGGCCGGAGCTGGACGAGCGCCAGGCCGCCGCCATGTGCTACACCTCCGGCACCACGGGCGACCCCAAGGGCGTGGTGTACAGCCACCGTTCGATCTACCTGCACTCCATGCAGGTCAACATGGCCCAGTCGATGGGGCTGACGGACCAGGACACCTCCCTCGTCGTGGTCCCCCAGTTCCACGTGAACGCCTGGGGCCTGCCGCACGCCACCTTCATGACCGGCGTGAACCTGCTGATGCCGGACCGCTTCCTGCAGCCCGCGCCGCTCGCCGAGATGATCGAGCGCGAGAAGCCGACGCACGCGGCGGCCGTGCCGACCATCTGGCAGGGCCTGCTCGCCGAGCTGACCGCCAGCCCGCGGGACGTCTCCTCCCTCGGCCAGGTCACCATCGGCGGCTCGGCCTGCCCGCCGTCCCTCATGGAGGCCTTCGACAAGCTGGGCATGCGGGTCTGTCACGCCTGGGGCATGACGGAGACCTCCCCGCTCGGCACCATCGCCCGCCCGCCGGCCCATGTGGTCGGCACGGACGCGGAGTTCGCGTACCGGCTCACCCAGGGCCGATTCCCGGCCGGCGTCGAGGCCCGCCTCACCGGCCCCGGCGGCGAGCGCCTGCCCTGGGACGGCGAGTCGGCCGGTGAGCTGGAGGTCCGCGGCACCTGGATCGCGGGCGCGTACTACAACGGCCCGGACGCCGAACCCCTGCGCCCCGCCGACAAGTTCAGCGAGGACGGCTGGCTGAAGACCGGCGACGTCGGCACCATCTCCCCCGACGGCTTCCTCACCCTCACCGACCGCGCCAAGGACGTCATCAAGTCCGGCGGCGAGTGGATCTCCTCGGTGGAGCTGGAGAACGCGCTGATGTCCCACCCGGACGTCGCCGAGGCCGCCGTGGTCGCCGTACCCGACGAGAAGTGGGGCGAGCGCCCCCTCGCCACGGTCGTCCTCAAGGAGGGCTCCGCCGCGACCTTCGAGACCCTGCGCGCCTTCCTCGCCGACGAGGGCCACATCGCCAAGTGGCAGCTCCCGGAGCGCTGGACGGTCATCGAGTCGGTGCCCAAGACGAGCGTGGGCAAGTTCGACAAGAAGGTGATCCGCAAGCAGTACGCGGAGGGCACCCTGGACGTCACCAAGCTCTAGAAGACCCCTGTCGGCACCAACTGGACCCTTCCGAGGGCTCAGTTGGTGCCGATGCGTGCCAGCAGGTCCACGATCCGCGCCTGCACCTCGGCGCTGGTCGACCGCTCCGCCAGGAACAGCACCGTCTCCCCGGACGCCAGCCGCGGCAGGTCGGCCTGGTCGACGGCGGCGGTGTAGACGACGAGCGGGGTGCGGTTGAGCTGCCCGTTCGCGCGCAGCCAGTCCACGATCCCGGCCTGCCGCCGATGCACCTGCAACAGGTCCATCACCACCAGGTTCGGCCGGAACTGCCCCGCCAGCGCCACCGCGTCCGCGTCGCTCGCGGCCCGCGCCACCTGCATCCCGCGCCGCTCCAGCGTCGCCGTCAGCGCCAGCGCGATCTCCGCGTGCTCCTCGATCAGCAGCACCCGCGGCGGATGCTGCTCACTGTCCCGCGGCGCGAGCGCCTTCAGGAGTACGGCGGGGTCGGCGCCGTACGCCGCCTCGCGCGTCGCCTGTCCGAGCCCCGCGGTCACCATCACCGGCACCTGCGCGGTGACGGCGGCCTCCCGCAGCGACTGGAGCGCGGTCCGGGTGATCGGCCCGGTCAGCGGGTCCACGAACAGCGCGGCCGGGAAGGCGGCGATCTGCGCGTCGACCTCCTCGCGCGAGTGCACGATGACGGGCCGATAGCCGCGGTCGCTCAGCGCCTGCTGGGTCGTCACGTCCGGCGCGGGCCACACCAGCAGCCGACGCGGGTTGTCCAGCGGCTCCGGCGGCAGCTCGTCGTCCATCGGCTGCGGCCGCGGCGGATCGGCCACCTCGACGGCCCCGCCCGGACCGTCGAGCGGCTCGGGACCCTCGGCGGCGTTCTCGTCCGGCGCCCCTATGGCGTACGACCGTCCGGTGCCCTCGGTCATCTGCGCGATCCGCGACTGCCCGGCGAGCGACGGCTGCGGCGCGGTGGCCTCGGCCGTGGGGTGCGGCCGACCGGCGGTCGGGTCGGGCGGCGTACCGAGCTTGCGGCGCCGGCCGGAACCTCCCGGCTGATGCGGCGCGGGTGTGGCGGCCTGCGGCTGCTGCACCTGGGCGGCCTGCCGAGTGAACGGCACTCCCTGCCCCAGCGTCCGCACGCTGATCGCCCGCCCCTGCGTGGAGTTCGGGTCCACGGGGGCGGGAACCGCGCTCGCCGCGGCCTCGGCGGGCAGCGGCTGAGCGCCCCGCGCCTGCGCCGCACCGGCGCCAGCCTCAGGCGGCAACGGCGTGCCGGGCGCGGGCACGGCGGCACCCGGCGCGGGCTGCGGGGCATGCGGCGGTACGGGGACGCCCTCGCCGTTCGCCGGTACGGCAACCCCGGCAACCCCGGCGCCCTCACTGCCGGCCCAGCCCTGCGGCGCGGCGGCCTCCGCCGGAAGCGGCTGTCCGGGAGCGGCGGCCGGAGCCTGCTGCGGAACCGACGCCTGCGCGGGCAACGCGGTCTGACCGGTGGCGTTCTGCGGGGGCACGGGAGCGGCCGCGCCAGGAGCGGCACCCTGCGCCGGCACCGACTGAGCGGGCACCGGCTGCCCCGGAGCCGCGGTCGCCTGAACGCCCGGCGCCGGAACGCCTGCCGCCTGGACGCCCTGCCCCGCGATCGCCTGCTGCGCCGGAACCCCCGGCGCGGGCGTCGCCCCGGCGGCCTCCGCGGGCTGACCCACGGCCCGTCGACGCCGACCGGTCGGCGCGCTCGCGGGATGCGGCTGCGGCGGAGTGTGATCCTCGGACTGATCGTGCGGCACCGCGTCGTGCCGCCCGTCGTCGACCAGCCCACCGGCGGGCACGGCCTGCCCGGGAACGGGAACGTGGACGGCGACCTGGGCACCGGGCACCTGCGGAGGCACCGCGGCCGAAGCCTGCGCCTGAACCGGCATCTGAGCCTGCGCCTGAACCGGCATCTGAGCCGGCATCTGGACCGGAACCGGAACCGGCCCGGCCCCCGTCACCTGAGCCGGAACCGGCACGGCCCCCGGCACCTGCGGCTGCCCGGAACCCTGAGGCGCCCCAGGAACCTGAGGCTGCCCGCCCCCGGCACCCTGCGAAGGCACCTCGGCCACCTGTCCCGGCACCCCGCCACCGGCCACCTCGGGCCCCCGGTCCGCATCCGCCGGCGGCAGGGCGAACACCGCACGCGGCCCCGCCTCCTGCGCGGCCGCACGCTCGTTCGCGGCAGCCAGGGCACGGCGCCGACGCCCGGTCGGCTGAGCCTCCCCACCCGCTGCGTCCCCCGACGCCACCGCGGGCAAGGCCGGCGGCAACGCGTGCTGCGCAGCCGCGGGCACTGCCTGCGGCGGCACCCCCTGCGGCGGCACCCCCTGCGACGGCACGCCTTGCGGCGGTACGGTCCCACCCAGCCCACTGCCCACGGCCGCGGTCCCGGCGGCGTACTCGGCCGCGGTCACGACGGCACCCTCCGACACACCCGGGCCCGCAGCCACGTCAGCACCGGCGATCTCGGCAGGCCGCCCCCGCCGCCGCCCGGTACCCCCGGACGCGGACTCCTCGGCAGCCTGAGCCGCTTGAGCCGTCTGAGCCGCCGCAACCGGCGCCACCTGGCCCGCCGGATCCGGCGCCGCCTCCTCCGCCGTACGCCTCCTGCGCCGTCCGGTCGGAGCGGCACCGCCCTCACCCGAGCCCGAGCCCTCGGCGGAGCCGTCCGACTCGGCCAGGTCCTCGCTCTCCAGGAACGCGTCCGTCGTCGCCCGCCGGGCCCGGCGTCGCCCGCCGCCTTCGGTGGCCTCCGGGGCCGCCTCGATCGCGGCCGGAACGGCGGCGGGTGCGGCCGGAACGGCCCCCGCGCCACCCCCGATCGGCACTTCGAGGACGTACGCGCTCCCGCTCATCCCCGGCACTTCATGGGTCTGGAGCACACCGCCGTGGGCCCGTACGATCCCGCGCACGATCGGCTCGTGCACCGGGTCTCCCCCGGCGTACGGCCCGCGCACCTCGATGCGTACGACCTCGCCGCGCTGGGCGGCGGCCACCACGACCGTGTTGTCCATGTAACCGCCCGCCGACACGGGCGCGTTGCCGGTGGCGTCGACGCCGGCGACATCGGCGACGAGGTGGGCGAGGGCGCGGGCCAGCAGCGCGTGGTCGACCTCGGCCTCGATGGGCGGCGCGTGCACGGCGAACTGCACACGGCCGGGCCCGATGAGCTCGACGGCCCCTTCGACGCCCGCCGCGACGACGGCGTCGAGCATCACCTTGGTCCGGGTGATGCCGTCGGTGCCCGCGTCGAGCCGCTGGTAGGCGAGGACGTTGTCGATGAGCTGGGTGATCCGGGAGTACCCGGCGGACAGGTGGTGCAGGACCTGGTTGGCCTCGGGCCACAACTGCCCGGCGTCGTCGGCGGCGAGGGTGGCAAGCTCGCGGCGGAGTTCGTCGAGGGGGCCGCGCAGCGAGGCCCCGAGCAGCGTCAGCAGCTGCTCGTGCCGGCCGGCGAGCGCCTCGTAGCGGTCCTTCTCGCGCTCGCCGAGGGCGGCGTACCGCTCCTCGCCGGCGGCGAGTTCCTCCGCGTGCCGCTCCTGGAGCTCCTCGACCTCGGTGACGTGCTTCTGGCGCAGCGCGGTGAGTTCGGAGGCGTGCTCCTCCGAGAGCCGTTCGAGCTCGTCCGCGTGCTGCTTCTCGACGGCGGTCTTCTCCTCGACGAGCGCGTCGTACGGCCGCCGGTCGGTGAAGGTCATGACGGCGCCGACGAGCTGGTCGCCGTCGCGGACCGGCGCGGTCGTCAGGTCGACGGAGACCTTCTCGCCCTTCTTCGACCAGACCACCTGGCCGCGCACCCGGTGCTTGCGCCCGGAGCGCAGGGTGTCGGCGAGCGGGGACTCCTCGTACGGGAAGGGCGTGCCGTCGGCGCGCGAGTGCAGCATCAGCTCGTGCAGCTCGCGCCCGCCGAGGTCGCTGGCCCGGTAGCCGAGGATCTGGGCGGCGGCCGGGTTGACGAGGACGATCCGCCCGTCGGTGTCGGTCCCGACGACTCCCTCCGCGGCCGCACGGAGGATCATCTCGGTCTGCCGCTGGGAGCGGGCCAGCTCGGCCTCGGTGTCGACGGTGCCGGTGAGGTCGCGTACGACGAGCATCAGCAGTTCGTCGCCGCCGTAGCCGTAGCCGTCGTAGGCCTGCTGGCCGTTCTCGAGGGTGGCGCTGGTGACCTCGACCGGGAACTCGACGCCGTCGGTCCGGCGCGCGATCATCCGCGTCGGCTTGGTCTGCCCGCGCGGATCCATGTGATCGGGCCGCCGCATGGAGCCCGGGATCAGCTTGGAGTCGAACTCGGGCAGCAGATCGAGCAGCCCGCGCCCCACGAGCGCGGTGCCCGGGGCCTCGAAGGCCTCCAGCGCGATCGTGTTGGCGTTGACGACGGTCCCATTGGCGTTGACCAGCACCAACGCATCGGGCAGCGCGTCGAGTATGGCTGCGAGGCGAGCAGCGCCTCGGGATGGCCTGCTGCTCACGAGACGCTTCCTCCCTGTTACCGCACCTTGCCGACCGCTCGGGCCATCTTGCCAATCGGTCCGCAGCGTGTCACGCGAGGGAGTCTAAGGGCTGCGGTTGCGCGCGCGGCCCCGGATGAGAGGGAGGTCGCACGACGAAGTGACGCAGAACGTGTGACCGCATCCCGCGACCTCTTGCTTCGTCCCCGGGGGACCTTCGCGCCGTTTTTACGTCACCCTTTACATCCCCGCCGATTCCGCCATGAAATGCCTGTGCGAACACGACGGGTGTACGCGACCTCTCGCCAAGGCCTCACGCCCCCAGGTCGGGCAGCAGCGGCACCATCCGGTCCCACCGCCCGATCTCGCACCCGTTGCTGCGGTCGTACGTCGCCTCGACGGGCCGCCCGGCCCAGGTCCCGGTGACATGCGCGGTGGCGGGGCCGCCGTACTGCATGGTGCACAGGCTGTCGTCGGGTACGGGGGCGAAGGTGTCCTTGCCCCACTGGGTGCCGCGGTCGAGCGCGGCGCAGGCGCGGCCGGCGTCGGGGTGGGTGCCGCCTCCGGGATGGCAGTACAGCTCGAAGGTGCCGTCCTTCCCGCTGCCTGCGTTCCGGACGGTGACGGTGAGGTGGTCGCCGGTGCCGAGGTCGTCGCGGGCGGGCGGCGGCATGCGGTCCAGGGCGGCGGCGGGCGAGGCGGCCAGGGAGCCGGCGGCGACGAGGCAGGAGGCGCCGGCGACGAGCAGCCGGGCGAACGGGGCACGGGACTTCCGGAACAGGGACATGACCTGACTAACGCCGCCCGCCCGGGCCGGTTGCGGCGCGGCCCGGCGGCGGCGAGAAGAGCTTTGCCCTGCGGCCCGCCTGCCTAGTACCGTGGGAGGCGATTGGTGACACCGCGCTCGTCTGTGTCATCATCTGCACGCACCACTCGCGCTCGCGCGGGCGGCTGTGCTGGAGGCGTCGCCTAGTCCGGTCTATGGCGCCGCACTGCTAATGCGGTTTGGGACTTAAATCCCATCGAGGGTTCAAATCCCTCCGCCTCCGCGCTTGATCACGAAGCCCCGGTCCTCGGACCGGGGCTTCGTCGTTGTCCGGCATCGGCCGCTCAAGCCGCCCTGAGAGTGTTTTCGCAGGTCACAAGGGGTGCGGCAAACGGATTTCACATGGCGGCGGCAGTCATGTAATGTTCTTCCTGTCGCCGCGAGCGGCCCGGAAGGGCAAGGGACGGCGGGAAAACAAAACAAGCACTCGTAGCTTAACGGATAGAGCATCTGACTACGGATCAGAAGGTTGCAGGTTCGAATCCTGCCGAGTGCACACCGACGAAAGGCCCCGGAGAGATCCGGGGCCTTTCGCGTTTCATGGTGATGTTCCGGGGAGGGAGAGCGCGATGAGGGTCACGGGCGGCGGCAGAGCGGGGCTCGTGGGGGTGGGGCTCGCGGCCGTGCTGGTGGGGTGCGGTGGCGGGGGCGACGCGGAGGACGCCGGGTCCGGGGAGGCGTCGCAGCGGGCGTCCACGGCTTCCGCGCCCGCGTCCTCGTCGGCTTCCTCGTCCGCGTCTTCGTCCTCGTCGGCGCAGGGGCGGCTCGCTCCCGATGTGCTGCAGAGCCGTTGGTGGTCCTGGGCGGCGTCGGAGCCCGAGTCGACGAACCCGGTCGCGGACGAGGACGGCGGCGACTGTGCGCGGAACCAGCCGAAGGACATCTGGTTCCTGGCCGGCACCTTCGGCACGCAGGCCGCGCGCAGCTGCCCGGTCCCGGCCGGGGTGCCGCTCGCCTTTCCCCTGGTGAACCAGATCGGGGAGCCCGCCGACTGCGTGCTCTTCATGGACGGCGCGGAGGGAACGGCGGTGCTGGACGGCAAGAAGGTCGAGGCGGACGTCTACCGGGGCCAGGCCGTCACCGTGGAGGCCGTCGCCGGCAACCCCGTCACCGGCACGGACGAGACGTTCGAGGGCACCGGATGCGGGCTGTGGGTCCAACTGCCCGGCCTGGAGAGCGGTCCGCACACGCTGAAGATCCGGGGCCGGGCGGGCGACTTCGCGACCGGCGTCGACTACACGCTGACGGTGGCCGCCACCTCGTAGGGGTCGTACGGCAGTTCAGGCCGTCGCCCCGGCCAGCCGGTGGAAGGCCTCGATGGTGCGCGGGTGGGCGAGCTCGTCCAGGAGGTGGCGCCACTCGGGGTCGGCGGCGGCCGGGTGGGTCAGGTCCCAGGCGGTGAGCAGCGGGGCGAGTTCGCTGTCGTCGGCCGGGGACGGGGGGTTCACCGGTGTGTTCATGAGAGCTTCCTTCCTGCGCGGGGCCTGAGCCCCTGGGACGGGATGCGTTCCTCCGAAGGCCCTTGAGAACCTCTGCCTTCCACCATGCCGCGACCCCCCTCGCGGAACCATGGAGTCGCCCACCGGACCGGGGGTGTGGCCAGCCCCACCCACCGGGTGCGGCGGGCCGGTCCCGGCCCAAGTGCCGTGCCACTCGCGCCCGTTGAGGCGAACATTTGCGCTTGTGTCGCATGTTCGAATGCGCCTAGTTTTTCACGTCATGACCATGACGAGAAGAACGGTCCTGCGCGGCCTGGCCGCCGCCCCCGTCGCCGGTGCGGCCGCGAACCTCCTGTCCGCCGCCCCCGCCCAGGCCGCGACCGTCCCCGCGAGCCAGTACTCCCTGACCAGCCGCTCCTCCAACGAGCACGGCGAATTCGCCGCGCTGGCGGCCGGGTTGGCGGCCCGGCTGACCAAGGTGGACGCCACCACCGTCATCGCCACCACCAACCGCGACGCCAGACCGCTGAGCAGCGCCCCCAGCACCGCCGAGGCCTTCCAGACCGGCTTCGCCTGGGACCCCGCCGACCAGGAGGTCCTGTACTGGATACCCCAGGGCGTCACCACCAGCGCCGACGCCTACGGCAACGGCCGCTACCCGGACAGCGGCGGCGACAAGGTCGTCCTCGTCTCCTGGTACTTCGAGACCGATACCGACCCTGACACCCCGGGTGACGAGCAACCCGTCGACAAGGGCATGCGCCTGACCTTCGTCGACTACAACGCCGCCGCCGCGCCCACCTATCGCCATGTCCTGCTGGTCGAGCCGGTACGGACGGCCGGCGGCGCGTACTCCTTCGCACCCGTGCAGAAGCACGCCGGCGGCATCATGTGGTACGGCAACCTGCTGTACGTCGTCGACACGTACAAAGGCCTGCGGATCTTCGATCTCAACACCCTGTTCACCGTCGACACCGCCGAGAAGGACGTCTGCGGTCTGCACACCGACGGCAAGTACTACGGGTACGGCTACCAGTACGTCCTCCCGCAGAGCCACGCCTACGACAACGCGGGAACGTATCTGCGCTACTCGACCATCGGCCTCGACCGCGCCAGCACCCCCGACAGCCTGGTGATAGGCGAGTACTCCCTGGACGGCGTGGTCTCCTACAACGACCCCGGCCACACCTTCAACGGCACCGGCGCGCCCGCCGAGACGACGCCCCACGTGGTGCGCTGGCCGCTCGACTACACCGACCGGCATCCGGGTTCGCCCACCGCGACCGAGGCGGTCACCGTCGCGCAGAAGAAGATCCAGGGCATCGTCTCCCGCAACAGCAAGCACTACCTCTCGGTGAGCGCGGGCCCGTCCACCAAGGGCGCCCTGCGCACGTTCACCTCCGGCTCGTCCACCGCCACCACCGTCGCCGACCTCGCCGTCGGCTGCGAGGACCTGAGCTTCCACAGCAGCGGGGCCTCCGGGTGGGCGTACGGCGAGTCCGTGATCTGGAACGTCAGTGAGTACGACGGTCTGCGTTACGTCTACGCGGTGCGGGCGGACGGTTCGTAGCCGCGTGTTCTAGCGAGCGAGGCGCAGGTCGCCGTGGCGCAGGCGGCCGGCGGCCGGCAGGGGACGTACCGGCAGCGCCTCCTCCGCGCGGCCGCCCGCGAAGACGCACAGCCGCAGCACCAGGAACCGGCCGATGCCGGCGAGGCCGGAGGCGCCGAGGTAGACGGCCTGCTCCCAGGCGAGGTCCGGCGAGGCCATCACGGCGTGCAGCACGACCATCGCGGCGCAGGTCACCCCGTAGGCCACCGTCGCCGAACCCGCCGACTGGAGATGGCGGCGCAGTCCGGCGCGGTGGCCGGTGCCGAAGGTGAACAGGGCGTGCAGCTCGGTGCAGAGCAGGGTGGACGCGACGGTGATCACCGCGTTCGCCAATGCCCAGGGCATCAGCGTCGCCAGCAGCGGGACCGACGCGCCGGCCAGCAGCCCCACGCCTCCGCCGCACACCACGAACCGGACGAAGGAGGCGAGCGCGCCCACCCCCTGCGGCACGTCCGGGCGCTCCGTGCGCTGCGTCTCCATGGCGGTGTCCTTCCGGGGCGGTCGGGGAGCTGCTGACGTGCTCCACGATCTCCCGGCGGGCCTCGCCAAACGATGGTGTGCCCTCCCGGAACCGGGGTAGGGCCAGCTCCACCATCTCCCTTCGGCTACGCCCTACTTGGAGCGCCCGGCGCCCTCGGCGTCCTTCGCGTCTTGGCCGCGCAGCTCCTCGATGTACTCCAGCGCGAGGCCTGCCGTCCGCGTGAACCAGTCGTTCAGTACGGCGATCTCGGCGGCGGAGTAGTCGGCGAAGAGGGTGTCGAGGCGGGCGTAGTAGGGGCCGTACAGGGCCGTGACCCGGGCGACCGCGGCCGGGACGGCGGCGACGCGGACGCGGCGCCGGTCGGTGGGGTCGGGGCGGCGGGTGATGAAGCCGCCGCGCTCCAGACGGTTGAGGATGCCCGTCATCGCACCCGTGGTGACGTGGGCGTGCTCCGCGAGGTCGCCCGCGGTGAGCAGGTCCTCGCCGGCCTTCAGCACGCAGGCGAAGCAGAGCAGGTCGGTGACGTTCAGGCCCAGCCGCTGGGCCATCTCCTGCTGGCCGAGCAGGTGCGTCGCGATGAGGGAGTCCATCGACGACAGCGCCTCGGCCGGGGTCGTGGCGGGGCGGGGCTTGGCGTGCATCTGCGGATTACCTTAGATCGTGAGAGATTTAGCTGCTAAATTGCTTACGCTGTGAGAGGTTTTGTCGTGGGTGGGAGGCGGGAACGTGAGTGCGCACCAGTATGACGAGGGGCACACGATCGCGGGGTGGACCGGATGCGCCGTGGCCACGGCCGGTTGTGTCGTCCTGGGCCTCGGGGTGGTCATGGTGTCGGTCCCGGTACTGGCGGGCGGGGGCGCCCTGGCGGTGCTGGGCCTCCTTGTCACCTGGGGCCTGCACCTGGCGGGCTGGGGCAAGCCGCCGGGGCGTCGGCCGCGGGAGCAGTGGGGGATGCGGACGCGGGACCTGTCGGCACGGGACGGACATCCGGGGTGTGTGGGGTGCCGGCTGGCGGGGCGGGGACGGCGGGCCGCGGCACCGGTGGTCGCCGCCCCTGCCGAGCCGGAGGTCGTCACGGCGGACGCCGGTGGCTGATCGGCCGGTTGTCAGTGCCGCCCCCTACTCTCGTCAGAGATGGCACAGGCATGGAAGTGCTCGGGGCTGCGCTGGTCGGCGGACGGTCCCGTGCTGGCGTGGGACGGCGGTCGGCGCAGTGCGCTGACCTGGGGGAAAAGGGTGGCCTTCGGGGTCGCGGACGGGGGTGTGCGGACATGCGTGGGAGCGCGGGGGCATGCGTGTCCGGTGCGCGCGGCCGTGCCGGGGCGGAGCACGGGGGCGCGATGCGAGGAGTGCGCGCGGCTGGACCGGGCGCACTCCGTGGCAGCCGACACGATCGCGGACGACCCGCGGCCGTACCACGTATATCTGGCCTGGTTCGGCCCCGGCATGACCAAGGTCGGGATCACCGCTGAGGAGCGGGGGTCCGCGCGGCTGCTGGAGCAGGGAGCCGTCTGCTTCAGCTGGCTCGGCGTCGGCCCGTTGATGGCCGCCCGGCGGACGGAGGAACTGCTGCGGGCCGCCCTCCGGGTGCCGGACCGGATTCCGTACGCCGACAAGCGCGCCGTGCGGTCCGCGCTGCCGGGGACGGCGGCGGAGCGGGCGGCCGAGATCGCGGAACTGCACGGGCGGGCGCTGGCGTTGGGCGGCTGGCCGGAGTCACTGCGGACCGAGCCGTTCCAGCCCGTGGACCACGTGGAGGTGTTCGGGCTCGCGGGGGCGCCGGCCGCTGTGGGTGCGGTGTCCGAGCTGGTCGCGGGCGGTGTGGTGGGCGGACGGTTGCTAGCCGCCGCCGGGCCGGATCTGCATCTGGACACGGCGGGTGGGGTGATCGTGCTGGACACGCGGCTGATGACGGGGTGGGGGCTGGTGCCGGTGGAGGGGACGGAGGGGGCGGAAGTGTCGGTTCCGTTGCGGGAGTTCAGGCGCGAGGCGGGAGTGCAGGACGGGTTGTTCTGAGGGAGGGGTGAGCATTGTTCCTAGGGTCGGGCGACGGCCGGTCGCGGAAGGTAAAGAGACGGATCCCTCCGGGATCCCTTTCGGCAAGGTCCCTGGACGCGGTGCCGCACCGCGGGCGACCGTGGACGACATGAGTGATCAACACGTTGCACCTGTCGCGCCCGTTCTCCCTGTCGCCGCCCATGAACCGCCGTACTACGCGGTCGTCTTCACCTCCGTCCGCACGCAGGAGGCGGAGCGGGGCAGCGGATACGGCGCCACCGCGGAGCGCCTGGGCGAACTGGTCCAGGAGATTCCCGGGTTCCTCGGCGAGGACTCGGCGCACACACCGGGCGGACTCGCGGTCACCGTGGCCTACTTCCGGGACCTGGCCGGCATCGAGGAGTGGCGGCGGCACGCGGCGCACCGCGAGGCCAAGGAGCACGGGCGGGCGCACTGGTACGAGCGGTACTCGCTGCACATCGCCAAGGTCGAGCACAGTCGCGGCTTCCAGCGGGACCGCGTCTGACCTCGGGTGACCGGGGCCGCCTTGGTGTTCCCTGTGCGTTTCTCAGGGAAATCACAGAAAGCCGAAAGCCTGTTCTCAGAGCGCCCCGCCAGTGTGTCCACCATGACCACGACCTCGCCCCAGGGGCGCACCGAACTGCTGAGGCCGGACGGGAGCCCCGTCCGAGTGCTTGTGGTGGACGACGAGCAGTCGATCACCGAACTGCTGTCCATGGCCCTGCGCTATGAGGGATGGCAGATCCGGAGCGCGGGAGACGGCACCGGTGCCGTCCAGACCGCGCGGGAGTTCCGGCCCGACGCCGTCGTTCTCGACATGATGCTGCCGGACATGGACGGGCTGACCGTCCTCGGGCGGCTGCGGCGTGAGCTGCCGGACGTCCCCGTCCTGTTCCTCACCGCGAAGGACGCCGTCGAGGACCGTATCGCCGGGCTCACCGCCGGTGGGGACGACTACGTCACCAAGCCGTTCAGCCTCGAAGAGGTCGTCGCCCGGCTGCGCGGCCTCATCCGCCGCTCCGGCGCCGCCGACCGCCGCTCCGACTCCGTGCTGGTCGTCGGCGACCTCACCCTGGACGAGGACAGCCACGAGGTCGCGCGGGCCGGGGAGAACATCCACCTCACCGCCACCGAGTTCGAGCTGCTGCGGTTCCTGATGCGCAACCCGCGGCGCGTGCTCAGCAAGGCGCAGATCCTCGACCGTGTCTGGTCCTACGACTTCGGCGGCCAGGCCAACGTCGTCGAGCTCTACATCTCGTATCTGCGGCGGAAGATCGACGCAGGTCGCGAGCCGATGATCCACACCCGGCGCGGTGCCGGTTACCTGATCAAACCCGCGGCGTCATGAGCGGGCGACGACGGCCGCGTGCGCAGAGGAAGCGACTGGGCAAGCCGCGTACCCTGCGGGCGCGGCTCGTCGTCGCGTCGGTGGTGTTGATCGCCGTGGTGTGTGCGGTGATCGGGACCGTGACGACGTTGGCGTTGCGGTCGCATCTGTATGAGCAGCTGGGCGCCAAGGTGGGAGAGGCCGCGATGCGGGCCTCCGGCATGGGCGCTCCGCCCGGCCTGCAGACCAAGGGCACGGGCGGCCCCGGAAACACCTCGACCACCTTGACTGACCTGGTCACCAAGGGGCCGCAGCAGAGCAGTATCGCGGCCACGGTGCAGAAGGGCGTCATCACTGATGCCCTGGTGGGGAACGAGGGCCCCTACACCCGGTCTGCGGAGCCTCTGAGCGAGGAGGCGATCGAGGCGCTCAACGAGGTCACCCAGGACCAGAAACTGCACACCGTTGACCTTCCCGGCCTCGGTGAGTACCTCGTCCGATACGCCTCCGGTGACAGAGGCAACTACTACGTCGGCCTCCCCACCAAGGAAGTCAACAACACCCTCAACACCCTCATAGCCGTAGAAGCCAGCGTCACCGCAGCCGGCCTCGTCGCCGCCGGTATCGCCGGTACCGTCATCGTCGGCGTAGCCACCCGCCCCCTCCGTCGCGTCGCCGGGACGGCCACCCGGGTGTCCGAACTCCCCCTCCACACCGGCGAGGTGAACCTCAGCGAGCGGGTGCCCGAGTCGGAGTGCGACCCGAACACCGAGGTCGGCAAGGTGGGCGTCGCGCTCAACCGGATGCTGGACCACGTCCACGCGGCGCTGCACTCCCGCCAGCAGAGCGAGATGCGGGTCCGCCAGTTCGTCGCCGACGCCAGCCATGAGCTCAGAACACCCCTGGCCTCCATCCGCGGGTACGCCGAGCTGACCCGGCGCGGCAGGGAGCAGATCGGCCCCGACACCCGCCACGCGCTCGGCCGCATCGAGTCCGAGGCGGGGCGTATGACGTTGCTGGTGGAGGATCTGCTGCTGCTCGCGCGGCTCGACGCCGGGCGGCCCCTTCAGTTCGAGCAGACCGACCTCATCCCCCTCGTTGTCGACACCGTCAGTGACTCCCGCGCCGCCGGCATGGAACACAACTGGCGGCTGGACCTGCCCGACGAGCCCGCGCTCGTCGCCGCGGACGCGGCCCGTGTCCAGCAGGTGCTGGTCAATCTGCTCGGCAACGCCCGCAAGCACACCGCCCCCGGCACCACCATCACCGCCCGCATCCAGCGGCGCGGCCCCTGGATGTGCGTGGACGTCGAGGACAACGGCCAGGGAATCCCACCGGATCTGCTGCCGCATGTCTTCGAGAGGTTCGCGCGCGGTGACTCGTCCCGCTCCAGGGCCTCCGGGTCCACCGGGCTCGGGCTCGCCATCGTGCAGGCCGTGGCGACCGCGCACGGCGGTGCCGTGACCGTGGACAGCGTGTCGGGACGGACCGTGTTCACGGTTCATCTGCCCGCGCTCGCGCCCGCGTTGCCCCGCCCGGCGCCCGAAACGAACTGGCAATCGCACTCACAGGCACAGCACAGTGCCACCACATGGGTGCAACAGGGCACTTGACGACAGTCGGTGCCATGCGAACCGACTCTTCTCCCGGCACTCTGCCGGCGCGGGAGCACCTCCCGGCCACAGACGCCGGTACGCCTGTCCTGGACGTAGTGATCCCCGTCTACAACGAGGAGAAGGACCTCCAGCCGTGTGTGCGCAGACTGCACGAGCACCTCGCGCGCACCTTCCCGTACGCGTTCCGCATCACGATCGCGGACAACGCGTCGACGGACACCACCCCGCAGGTGTCCCGGCGGCTGGAGGCGGAGATCGCCGAGGTCCGGGCCTTCCGCCTGGAGCAGAAGGGCCGTGGCCGCGCCCTGCGCGCCGTGTGGTCCGCCTCGGACGCGCCGATCCTCGCCTACATGGACGTGGACCTGTCCACCGACCTCAACGCCCTGCTCCCGCTGGTGGCCCCGCTGATCTCGGGCCACTCCGACCTGGCGATCGGATCCCGCCTCGCCCGCTCGTCCCGAGTGGTGCGCGGCCCCAAGCGGGAGTTCATCAGCCGCTCGTACAACCTCATCCTGCGCGGCTCGCTCCAGGCCCGCTTCTCGGATGCGCAGTGCGGCTTCAAGGCCATCCGGCGTGATGTGGCGCAGGCGCTGCTGCCGATGGTCGAGGACACCGGCTGGTTCTTCGACACCGAGATGCTCGTCATCGCCGAGCGCGCGGGACTCCGTATCCACGAAGTGCCCGTCGACTGGGTCGACGACCCCGACTCCACCGTCCACATCGTCAGGACGGCGGCCGAGGACCTGAAGGGGGTGTGGCGGGTCGGCAAGGCGCTGGCCTCGGGCTCGCTGCCGCTGGACCGGATCGCGCGTCCCTTCGGCGACGACCCGCGCGACCGCGAGATCAAGGACGTACCGAAGGGGCTGGCCCGCCAGCTCGTCGGGTTCTGTGTCGTCGGCGGCCTGTCGACCCTCTTCTACCTCCTCCTCTACAGCGGCTTCCGGACCTTCTCCGGCTCGCAGGTCGCCAACGCGCTCGCGCTGCTGGTCTCCGCCGTCGCCAACACGGCGGCCAACCGCCGGCTCACCTTCGGGGTGCGCGGCAGCGGCGGTGCCGTACGGCACCAGGCGCAGGGCCTCGTCGTCTTCGGTATCGGCCTCGCCCTGACCAGCGGCTCGCTCGCCGCCCTCGACGCGGCCGGCGGCAACCCGGCGCACTCCACCGAACTGGCGGTCCTGATCGCCGCCAACCTCGCGGCGACCGTGCTGCGCTTCCTGCTCTTCCGGGCCTGGGTGTTCCCCGAGCGCCGCGACTCGACGGTGATCGCGAGCCACACCCCCGCCCCGCAGCCGCCACTGCCGGTGCGCCCGGGCGGCAACCACTTCACGTACGACGACTACGACGACTACGACGACCAGTTCCGCGCCGGTGAAGCCGCGGACCGCACCTGGGGGGACGCCACCATGCAGTTGCAGCCGGTGCGCCCGACCGACACCGACCCGAGGGACGCCCGATGACCATCACCAGGACGGCCGTTCAGGAGCCCCCGGCTTCCCCGGCCCCGCCCGCCCCCGAGGCCGGTGAGCCCAAGCAGCCGTTCGTGCGCAGACTCTGGCGCGGCCGGCCCGAGGACCCCCGCTGGGCGCGCCCGGCCTTCTGGGCCCTGCTGCTCGCCACCGCGGTCCTGTACTTCTACAACCTGAGCTCCTCCGGTTACGCCAACTCCTTCTACTCGGCCGCCGTCCAGGCCGGCAGCCAGTCCTGGAAGGCGTTCTTCTTCGGCTCGCTCGACGCGTCCAACGCCATCACCGTCGACAAGCCGCCGGCCTCGCTGTGGCCGATGGCGCTGTCGGTGCGGATCTTCGGGCTCAGCTCCTGGGCGATCCTGATGCCCGAGGTGCTGATGGGGATCGGCGCGGTCGCCGTCGTGTACGCCTCCGTGCGCCGCCGCTTCAGCCCCGCGGCCGGTCTCATCGCGGGCGCCGTGCTCGCGCTCACCCCCGTCGCTGCGCTGATGTTCCGGTTCAACAACCCGGACGCGATGCTCGCCCTGCTGATGGCCGTGGCCTGCTACTTCGTGGTCCGCGCCCTGGAGGACGGCCGGACGAAGTGGCTGGTGTGGGCGGGCGTGGCGATCGGCTTCGCCTTCCTCGCCAAGACCCTCCAGGCCTTCCTGATCCTGCCGCCGCTCGCGATCGTGTACGCGGTCTGCGCGCCGGTGCCGGTGAAGAAGCGCCTCGGCCAACTGGCCGCCGCGACCGCCGCGTTGATCGTCTCCGGCGGCTGGTGGGTCGCGATCGTCGAACTGTGGCCCGCCTCCTCCCGCCCCTACATCGGCGGCTCCCAGAACAACTCCTTCCTTGAACTGACCTTCGGCTACAACGGACTCGGCCGCCTCAACGGCGACGAGACCGGCAGCGTCGGCGGTGGCGGCGGCAACGGCGGCGGCCAGTGGGGCGAGACCGGCTGGGACCGGATGTTCAACTCCGAGATCGGCGGCCAGATCTCCTGGCTGCTCCCGGCGGCCCTGATCCTGCTGGTCGCGGGCCTGTGGGCCACGCGCAAGGCCCGCAGGACGTCCGTCACCCGCGGTTCGTTCCTGGTCTGGGGCGGCTCGCTGGTCATCACCATGGTCGTCTTCAGCTACATGGCGGGCATCTTCCACCAGTACTACACGGTGGCCCTCGCCCCCTACATGGCGGCCGTGATCGGGATGGGCGCCGGACTGCTGTGGGAGAAGCGCGCCGAGCTGTGGGCGTCGATCACGCTGGCGGCATCGGTCGTGGCCGCGGCCGCCTGGAGCTACGTCCTCCTCAATCGCACCTCCGACTACCTGCCCTGGCTGAAGTGGCTGGTCCTGGTCGGCGGTCTGACCGCGGCGCTCGGCCTGATCTTCGCGGGCCGCATCAACCGCCGACTCGCCCTGGCGGCGGCGTCCCTGGGCCTGGTGGCCGCCCTCGCCGGCCCGACCGCGTACACCATCAGCACCCTCCAGGAGGGCCACTCCGGCTCCATCGTGACGGCCGGCCCGGCGGGCGCGAGCATGATGGGCGGCGGCGGCCGGGGCGGTGGCCCTGGCGGCGGCGGTGGCTTCCCGGGCGGCGGCCGTCTGCCCGGTCAGAACCAGCAGAACGGCAACGGCGGCACCCAGAACCAGCAGAACGGCGGTATGCCGGGCGGCATGGGCGGCGACGGCGGTGGCATGGGCGGCGGCGGTGGCGCCGGCGGCCTGCTGAACGGCGCGACCGTCTCCGACGAGGCCAAGAAGCTGCTGGAGACGGACTCCGACCACTACACCTGGGTCGCGGCGGCCATCGGCGCGCAGAACGCGGCGAGTTACCAGCTCTCCACCGGCGACCCGGTGATGGCGATCGGCGGCTTCAACGGCACCGACCCGTCCCCGACCCTGGCCCAGTTCCAGCAGTACGTCGAGGACGGCAAGATCCACTACTTCATCGCGTCCGGCTCCGGCGGTGGCATGGGCGGCAGCAGCAGCGGCACGTCCTCGCAGATCACCTCCTGGGTCGAGGCCAACTTCAAGAAGGTGACGGTGGGTTCGTCGACCTTCTACGACCTGACGCAGAAGGCGAGCAGCTGACGTAGGCAACGAGGGAGGGCGGCGACCGCGGTGGTCGCCGCCCTCTTCGTCGTACGACGGGAAAACGCGTTGTACGCCGTATAGGAACAGTTCTACGGTGTACAGCATGTCTGCTCCCGCACCCGCCACCGTCGTCCAGAGCCACCCCCAGCGCTGGCTCATCCTCGGTGTCATCTGCCTCGCCCAGCTCACCGTCGTCCTCGACAACACCGTGCTGAACGTCGCGATCCCCTCGCTCACCCGCGAACTGGGCGCGGCCACCTCGGACATCCAGTGGATGATCAACGCGTACTCCCTGGTGCAGTCCGGGCTGCTGCTCGCCGCGGGCAGCGCCGCCGACAGGTACGGCCGCAAGAAGATGCTGATAGCCGGCCTGAGCCTGTTCGGCATCGGTTCGCTGGTCGCCGGACTGGCCGACAGCACGGGCCAGTTGATCGCGGCGCGGGCCGGGATGGGCCTCGGCGGCGCGCTGCTGCTGACCACCACCCTCGCTGTCGTGATGCAGATCTTCGCGCCCGAGGAGCACGCCAGGGCCATCGGCATCTGGGCCGCCGTCAACGCCCTCGGGTTCGCGTGCGGTCCGCTGCTCGGCGGGTTCATGCTGGACCACTTCTGGTGGGGTGCGATCTTCCTGATCAACCTGCCGGTCGCGGCGGTGGGGTTGGTGGCCGCGGTGACGCTGGTGCCGGAGTCGAAGAGCCCGCGAGGAGACCGTCCCGACCTGCTGGGCGCGCTGCTGTCGACGATCGGCATGGCGGCGCTCGTCTTCGCGATCATCTCCGGCCCCGAGCACGGCTGGACGTCGGGCCGGGTGCTGCTGACGGCGGCCGTCGCGGTGGCCGTGCTGGGCGGGTTCGCGTACTGGGAGAGCCGGATCGAGCACCCCATGCTCGACCTGCACTTCTTCAGGAACCGCCGCTTCACGGGCGCCATCGCGGGCGCGGTGCTGATCACCTTCGGCATGGGCGGCTCGCTCTTCCTGCTCACCCAGCACATGCAGTTCGTCCTCGGCTACGGCCCCCTGGAGGCCGGTCTGCGCACCGCGCCGCTCGCCCTGTCGATCGTCGTCCTCAACTTCTCGGGCCTGGCGGCGAAAGCGGCGACGAAGCTGGGGAATCCGGCCGCCATCGGAGTGGGCATGGCGCTGATGGCGGCCGGGCTGGCGTCCATCGCGGCGGTCGCCTCCGGCGGTTACGCCGGGACGCTGATCGGGCTGCTGCTCGTCGGGGCGGGGGCGGCGATCGCCAGCCCGGCGATGGCGCACGCCATCATGAGCTCCATTCCGCCGGAGAAGGCGGGGATCGGGGCGGGTATCAACGGGACGGTGGCGGAGTTCGGCCAGGGGTTGGGGGTGGCGGTACTCGGCGCGGTGCTGACCTCGCGGTTCGCGGCGGAGTCCTTGCCGGCGGCGTTGGCCGAGGCGGGGTCGGTTGCGGAGAAGGTGCGTGTGACGGAGGCGTTCTCTTCTGGGCTGGAGAGCAGTTTGCTGGTGGGGGCGGTTGCGGTGTTGGCCGGTGGGCTGGTCGCCGCTGCGTTGTTGAGGCGGGCTGAGCGGGGTGAGGGCGCCTAGGAGCTCGGGGGGTACGGCTGGATTGCGACGGCGGGCCGTCGTGGTTGCTCGCGCGGTTCCCCGCGCCCCTGACGAGGCGCTTAAAGTGGGCGGCGTTTGTACAGCTAGGAAGGTGCGCCATGGAGAAAGCCGGCCAGCGGGCCGCGCGTACCAGTGTCTGGCTCGAAGGCAAGGCGCGGCGCGGCAGCCGGGGCGGCAGTCAGCCCTCCGGGCTCGACCGCGACCGCATCACCTCGGCCACCGTCCGGCTCCTCGACAGTGAAGGGCTGGCCAAGTTCTCCATGCGGCGGCTCGCCGCGGAGCTGAACGTCACCGCGATGTCCGTCTACTGGTACGTCGACACCAAGGACGACCTCCTCGAACTCGCCCTCGACGCCACCTACGGCGAACTGAACCTCCCCGACCCGCAGGCGGACGGCGAGGACTGGCGCGGCCAACTCCGGGTGCTGGCCCGGGGCTACCGTTCCCTGCTGGTACGGCACCCCTGGATGTCCTCGCTGGTCGGCACGTTTCTCAACATCGGGCCCAACAGCCTGGTCTTCTCCCGGCGCATCCACGGTGTCGTCCGCCGCACCGGCCTGCCCGCGCACGGCCTGGCGGCGGCCATCTCCGCGGTCTTCCAGTTCGTGTACGGCTTCGGCACCATCGAGGGCCAGTTCAATGCCCGTTCCGCCCAGGTCGGCATGACCCCCGACGAGTACTTCCGCGACGCGATGAGCGCGGTGAGCCAGGCCCCGCAGACCGCCGACCTCGTCAAGGAGGCGGAGGACATCATGGCGGCGCGGGGCGGCGACACGGTCGAGGAGATGTGGGAGCGGGACTTCGACTTCGCCCTCGACCTGCTGATCGCGGGGATCGAGGCGATGGTCAGGCGTCAGGCGTGACGAGGCGGGCCGGGAAACCACCCGTGGCCACCGGCCCCCACTTCTCCGGTGTGATCCGGATGATCGACTTGCCCTGCTTCACCATCGCCGCCCGGTACTCGTCCCAGTCCGGGTGCTCCCCGGCGATGTTCCGGTAGTACTCCACGAGCGGCTCGACGGAGTCGGGTGAGTCGATGACCTCGGCGGTGCCGTCGATCTGGACCCACGGTCCGTTCCAGTCGTCGCTCAGCACGACGACGCTGACCCGCTCGTCGCGCTTGGCGTTGCGCGTCTTGGCCCGCTCCGGGTAGGTGGAGACGACGATCCGCCCGGAGTCGTCGACCCCGCACGTCAGCGGAGACGCCTGCGGGCTGCCGTCGCCCCGCCGCGTGAGCAGGAGAGCGTGGTGCCGGGGCCGTACGAAGTCCAGCAACTCGTCGAGGGAAACACGCGTGTTGGTAGCGATGCTCGGTGCCATGGCCCCACCCTAGGCCTGCGGAGGCAGGGACTCCCCTTGCACCGCCTGAATGTCGAGCTCCACCTTCAGCGTCGTACCGATGGCCGCGATCCCCGCCTGCACGACCTGGTTGTAGTTCATCGCGAAGTCGTCCCGCCGCAGCTCGGTCGTCGCCCGGAACGCCGCGCGCGTCCCGCCCCACGGGTCGGCGCCGGTGCCGAGGTAGGCGAGGTCCAGGTCGACCGGCCGTACGACACCGCGCATGCTCAGCTCCCCGTGCACGGTCCACCGGTCGGCACCCGCCACCGCGATCCCCGTCGACCGGTAGGTGATCTCGGGGTGCACCTCGACGTCCAGGAAGTCGGCGGACCGCAGATGGCCGTCGCGCATCGCGTTCCCGGTGTCGACGGACGCGGCCCGGATCACCGCCTCCACCCGGGACTTGGTGACGTCGTCCGGAGCGATCTCGATGGTGCCGGCGAAGTCCGTGAAGCGGCCGTGCACGCTGGAGATGCCCAGGTGCTGGGCCACCGCGCCGACGCTGGAGTGCACCGGGTCGATGGTCCACGGCCCCGGCGGCGGGAGTTCGGTGCCGCCCTGCCGGGCCAGGGTGACCGTGCCGACCTCGGCCCGGCCGCTCGCCGTGACGATCGCGCTCGACGCGGCGGGCGCGTAGCCGACGGCGGTGACGATGACGGTGTACGCGCCGGGCGCCAGCGGCTCGGGGTCGCGGACCGCGCCCTCCTCGTCGGCCTCGGCGCGCAGCACCTGCGTGCCGGTCATGTCCGTCACCGTGACGACCGCGTGCGACACGGCCCATCCGTCCCGGGTACGGATCCTCGCGGTCAGTCCCATCTCAGCTCTTCTCTCCTCACACAGGTCCGGCCCGTGGGGCGCGCCTCCGCTCGAAACGCGCTCCACGGGCCGGGGTATTCAGTGACTCACTCGCCGGGGTGCGCGAGCTCGATGTCGTGACCGTCGGCTCCCCGCCCGGTCACCGTCAGGGCCGTCGCGACCGGCGGGTAGCCCGTCGCGATGACCGTGTACTCGCCGCCGTCCAGGTCGGTGAAGGCGTACGCCCCGTCCGACCCGGTGGTGGCGGTGCCGACCACGTTGCCGGCCGCGTCCACGAGGGTCACCCGTGCGTCGGCCAGCGGACCGTGCGGCGCCCGTACGACGCCCTGGACCTGGGCGCCGGAGTCCAGCTCCACCTCGATGCGGGTGACACCCGCCCCGCCGACCTCGACGGGCAGCGCGCGCGGCCGGTACCCGGCGGCGTTCACCGCGACGGTCACGGCACCCGGCACCAGCTCGGCGAAACCGAACTCGCCCTGCTCACCGGTGGTCCCGGTGGCCAGCAGATCACCGCGGACGTCGGTCACGATGACCATGGCGTCCTTCACCGGCAGCGCGCCGTCCGAGGCCCGGACGACCCCGCTCAGCCCGCTCGTGCCGCTGAGCAGGATGTCGAACGCCACCGGCTCGCCGTTGACCACGACGGTGGACGCCTGCGGCTGGAAGCCGTCCGCGGCGGCGATCAGGACGTACGACCCGACGCTGGGCGCCTCCACCCCGTACGAACCGTCCGCCTGCGTCACCGACCGGCCCAGCTGCCGTCCCGCGAGCGAGATCAGCGTGACCGCGGCCTGCGGGACGGGCGCGCTCTCGGCGCCGCGGACATGACCGCGGACCGGGATGCCGCCGGACGGTACGGCCGGGGCCTCGACGGTCGCCACGGCGGCGAGCCGCTGGGTGCCGTCGGAGACCGGCTCGGCGGTGGCCCAGCTGGGCACCCGCTCCTCGGCCACCGGCGCCTGAGCAACGGCCTCCACCGGAGCCTGCTCAGCCTCCGACTCGGACGCCGCCTGCGCCAGCGCGCCCTTGGTCTTCAGCGGGACCTCCTTGATGAACAGCGTGATCAGGAAGGCGGCCGCGGCCAGGCAGGCGGCGATCAGGAACACGTCCGCGATGCCGTGGCCGTACGCGCTCTCCATGACCGTGCGCAGCGGCGCGGGCAGTTTGTCCATGTCCGGGATCTCGCTGGAGCCGCTCGAACCGGAGGCGAGGGAGGCGTACTTGGGGCCGAGGTCGGTCAGGCCGTCCTTGACGTAGTCGGTGATCTTGTCGGCCATCACGGCACCGAGCACCGAGACGCCCATCGCACCGCCGAGGGACCGGAAGAAGGTGACCGTGGAGGACGCCGAACCGAGGTCCTTGGGCTCGACCTGGTTCTGCGTGCACAGCACCAGGTTCTGCATCATCATGCCGATGCCGAGACCCAGCAGGGCCATGAAGATCGCGGTCTTCCAGTAGTCCGTGTCGTAGCGGATGGTGCCGAGCAGGCCGAGGCCCGCCGTGATGAGCACGCCACCGCTGACCAGCCAGGCCTTCCAGCGCCCGGTGCGGGTGATGAACTGCCCGGAGACGGTGGAGGAGATGAACAGTCCGCCGATCATCGGGATGGTCAGCACGCCGGACATGGTCGGGGACTTGTCGCGGGCCAGCTGGAAGTACTGGGCGAAGAAGACCGTGCCGGAGAACATCGCCGTACCGACGAACATCGAGGCGATGGACGACAGGGTGATGGTCGGGTTCTTGAACAGCCGCAGCGGGATGAGGGGTTCGGAGGCCTTGGACTCCACCAGCACGAAGATCAGGGCGAGCGCGATGGAACCGCCGACCATGGCGTAGGTCTGCCAGGAGATCCAGTCGAACTTGTCACCGGCGAAGGTGACCCAGATCAGCAGCAGCGACACGGCCGCCGCGACGAAGAACGCGCCGGCCCAGTCGACCTTCACGTCCCGCTTCACGACCGGCAGGTGCAGGGTCTTCTGGAGCACGATCAGCGCGATCACGGCGAAGGGCACACCGACGTAGAAGCACCAGCGCCAGCCGAGCCAGGAGGTGTCGGTGATGACACCGCCGAGCAGCGGGCCGCCGACGGTGGCGACGGCGAAGGTCGCGCCGAGGTAGCCGGAGTAACGGCCGCGCTCGCGCGGGGAGATCATCGCCGCCATCACGATCTGCGCGAGGGCGGAGAGGCCGCCGACGCCGATGCCCTGGACCACGCGGAAGGTGATCAGCATGCCGGCGTTCTGGGAGAGTCCGGCCGCGGCCGATCCCAGCACATAGATGACGAGCGCTATCTGGACGAGCGCCTTCTTGCTGTAGAGGTCGGCGAGCTTGCCCCACAGTGGGGTGGAGGCCGTCATCGACAGCAGGGCGGCGGTGACGACCCAGGTGTAGGCGGACTGACCGCCGCCGAGGTCACCGATGATCTCCGGGAGGGCGTTCGAGACGATCGTGGACGACAGGATCGCCACGAACATCCCGAGCAGCAGCCCGGAGAGCGCCTCCATGATCTGCCGGTGCGTCATCGGGGCATGCTCGGCGCCTCCCCCGTGCTTGGCATGAGCCCGCACACCGGCTGGTGTGGTCGTTGCCATGGGCTTCCTTCTCTTAAGTGTTCGCGGGTGTACGGGTGGTCTCCACGGACGTCGTGTCCGCGGATACGTCTACGGCTCCGGATACGTGAGGGGCGCCGCGGCCGTCGTCGAAGCTCGCCCGGAGCCGGGCCATGAGCCCGCTCAACTGGGCCACCTCGTCGTCGCTCCAGTCGCTCAGCCGCTCGGCGAGCATCCGGCAGGTCCGCTCCGACAGCTCGTCGAGCCGGGCCAGGCCCGCCGGGGTGAGGTGCAGGATGCGGCCGCGCTTGTCCGTCGGGTCGGGGGAGCGCCGTATCCAGCCCCGCTCGGCGAGGTGCGCCGCATGGCGGCTGGTCACCGACATGTCCACGGCGAGCAGCTCCGAGAGCTTGCTCATGCGCATGTCCCCGTGACGGGCGAGCAGCGTCAGCACGGCGGCGGAACCGCTCGGGCAGTCGGACGGCAGGATCCGCCCCATCTCCCGCTTCACGGCACCGAAGGCACTGAACTGGCGCATCAGCTCCTCGTACTGCGGCTGACCGGCCATGCCACCTCCCGTATTCGTTGCTTAGGGCAACCATAGGAGCGATTGGTTGCTACAGGCAAATAAAACGGTGTGGGTGCGACATAAAAACTTGGCAAAGGCAAGTATTGCGAGCGTAAACGCGCATGTGAGAGGGGCTGAAGCAGGTCCCCGCCCCGCACTTGGGCCGTCACGGCGGATTCGCTAGTGTCTCGGGGCATGGCTAACACCCAGGACCCCCAGGGCAACTACGACCCCGCCGGCAGCACCCAGATGTTCCGCGCGTTCGTCGACGAGGGCCCCCAGGGCCGGCAGCAGGCGGCCGCCGCCCCCACCTCGTCCGGCCCGCGCATCGGCCTGATCGTCGGTGTCGTCGTCGCCGTGGCGATCGTCGCGGCGGTGGCCTGGCTGGCGCTCAAGTAGTTCGCGACGTCACTTCCAGCGGACGTCGACGTCCCGCGTCTCGATGTGCATGCCGAGCGGCACGCGCCACTCCTCGACGCACACCGTCCACGTCCGCTCCTTCCGCGCGCCGCCCTCCACCGGCGCCGGAAGGCCGACCTGCGACTCGACGGTCGCCCAGTCGATCCCGAGCGCCCCGATGACATGCGTCCCGAACCGCACGGTCCCCGAACGGACCGCGGCCTCCCCGGAGTTGTGGAAGACGAGCGTCACGTCCTCGCACCACCGCCGGTCGGTGGCCGTCCGCACGGGAGCGTCCCAGGTGAGCGCGGCGGGCGCGGTCGTCCGACCGGGGGAGGCCGTCGGGGACGGTGAACCGGACGCCGTACGACCGGACTTGGCACCGCTCGACGGGCGGGCGCTCGGCGCCGGGAGTTCCGGGGCCGGGAGTTCCGGGGTCGGTGAACCGTCCGCGGGGGCAGGGGAGTTGCCGACGCCCGGGCTCGACTCACCGCTCTTGAGCGGCACCACCCGCACGTCCCCCGTCGGCTGCGCGGGCGAGGGCGTGCCGCCTGCCGGGCCGACCGCCGTGTAACCGTCACCGGCGCTCCCGCAGCCGGCCAGGGCCACCCCCAGACAGACGACGGCCGCCGATGCGCCGATCAGGGCGCCTCGACGGCCATACGTCCATGTCGTACTCGGTGTCGTGCCCGGTGTCCTACGGAGCATCGGGCCATGGTGGCTGACGCTCCGTCAATTATGAAGACCTCAGTCGGAGATGAGGCCTTCCCGCAGCTGCGCCAGGGTCCGGGTCAGCAGCCGGGAGACGTGCATCTGGGAGATGCCGACCTCCTCGCCGATCTGCGACTGGGTCATGTTGGCGAAGAAGCGCAGCATGATGATCTGGCGCTCGCGGGGCGGCAGCTTGGCGAGCAGCGGCTTCAGGGACTCGCGGTACTCGACGCCCTCCAGGGCGGTGTCCTCGTAGCCGAGGCGGTCCGCGAGGGAGCCCTCGCCGCCGTCGTCCTCCGGGGCCGGGGAGTCGAGCGAGGAAGCGGTGTAGGCGTTGCCGACCGCGAGGCCGTCGACGACGTCCTCCTCCGACACCCCGAGAACCGCGGCGAGTTCGGCGACGGTCGGGGAGCGGTCGAGCTTCTGCGAGAGCTCGTCGCTGGCCTTGGTGAGGGCGAGCCGCAGCTCCTGGAGGCGCCGGGGCACCCGCACCGACCAGGACGTGTCCCGGAAGAACCGCTTGATCTCACCGACGACCGTCGGCATCGCGAACGTCGGGAACTCCACGCCCCGTTCGCAGTCGAAGCGGTCGATCGCCTTGATCAGGCCGATGGTGCCGACCTGGACGATGTCCTCCATCGGCTCGTTGCGCGAGCGGAACCGGGCGGCGGCGTACCGCACCAGCGGGAGGTTGAGCTCGATCAGGGTGTCCCGGACGTAGGCACGCTCGGGGCTGTTCTCGTCGAGTGCGGCGAGCCGCAGGAAGAGGGAGCGGGACAGGGTGCGGGTGTCGATGGCTCCCGAGGCCACGGGGGCCGGGAGAGCCGGGGCCGGCGCGGCCTCGACAGCGGTTACGGCGTCGAGCGCGGGCGCGGACTCGCTCTTCGTGAGCGTGAGCACCTTCGAGCTGCCCTGGTCTGCGGACATGCCACCCCCTCTGGGTCGCGGGACGGTCGCGGCGGGCGTTCCGTCGAGAACGTCAGCCTTCACCTGAATACCGGAGCCGAAGCCCCGGCAAACGCGCTTCCGGCAGAATGTCACATGTCGGCAACACGCTGTAGTGACATGTCGACATGCGAGACGTGAATACGCCCTGGATAAAGGGGGTCTGACGGTTTTTCGGCGCGGAACTGCCGGGATCCGTGCTGGTGAGCGATTCGCTCGCGAAGGTGATCTATCGCATCTGCATTCGGTTGGGCCTCAGCTGGGCCTCATTCGATTCCCGACCGGAGCTCCGGCTTCAGGCCTCGATGCGATTCGCGGACCGCAACCGCTGGAAGCTACGCGCGAGTAGCCGCGAGACATGCATCTGGGAGACGCCGAGTTCCGCGCTGATCTGCGACTGGGTGAGATTGCTGTAGTAGCGCAGCAGCAGAATCCGCTGTTCCCGCTCGGGCAGTTGCACCAGCAGATGCCGTACGAGATCCCGGTGCTCCACGCCGTCCAGGGCGGGGTCCTCGTAGCCGAGCCGGTCAAGGAGGCCCGGCAGTCCGTCGCCCTCCTGGGCGGCCTCCAGCGAGGTCGCGTGGTACGACCGGCCGGCCTCGATGCAGGACAGCACCTCGTCCTCGCCGATGCGCAGCCGCTCGGCGATCTCGGCGGTGGTGGGGGTGCGTCCGAAGGCCGTGGTCAGGTCCTCCGTCGCGCTGTTGACCTGCACCCACAGCTCGTGCAGCCGGCGCGGTACGTGCACGGTCCGTACGTTGTCCCGGAAGTACCGCTTGATCTCGCCGACGACCGTCGGCATCGCGAACGTCGGGAACTGCACACCGCGGTCCGGGTCGAAGCGGTCGATGGCGTTGATGAGCCCGATGGTGCCGACCTGGACGACGTCCTCCATCGGCTCGTTGCGGGAGCGGAAACGGGCGGCCGCGTAGCGCACGAGCGGGAGGTTGGCCTCGATGAGCGCCCCACGCACCCGGTTGTGCTCCGGCGTGCCCGGCTGGAGCCCCTTGAGCTGGCCGAAGAGCACCTGGGTGAGCGCCCGGGTGTCCGCTCCGCGGCTGCGCTGGGGGGCGGCGGGTGCCGGGGGCTGGATCGGCGGGGAGGCCTGACCGGGCGCGGAGGTCTGAACGGGCGCGGGGGTCTGGACCGGCGCCTCTTCCTGGGGTGGCGCAGTACTGGCCGACACGGTCAACGCCACCTCTTCATCGGTCTACATCGGTCAACTCATCCGTCAAAAGCGGTCATAGCATCACAAGACATGTGCACTGTGTGCAAGCACCTCATAACGCCGTGTTGAGGGAAGAGTTGGGGCAGAAGACGCACGAAAGCCCCCCGCCGTTCCGACGAGGGGCCGAACGAGGTGGAACGGGGAACTCAGTACGCGTAGTCCGCGATCACCCAGGTGGCGAACTCCTTCCAGAGCCCCACCCCCGCCTGGTGCTCCGGGTGCTCGACGTACCGGCGCAGCGCGTCCGCGTCCTCGAACCCCGAGTTGATGGCGAAGTCGTAGGCGATGGGCCGGTCGCTGAGGTTCCACCCCAGCTCCCAGAACCGGATCTCGTCGATCTTCCCCTCCAGCGCCCGGAAGGCCTCGACGCCCGCCTTCACGCGCGGGTCGTCGCGCTCGACACCGTCGTTGAGCTTGAAGAGGACGAGATGGCGGATCATGAGCACTCCTGGGTACGGCGTTACGGCTTACTGCGCCCCGTCGGCGAGCCAGGTGAAGAAGTCGCCGATCGCCTTGGCGGCGTCCGATATGCCCTCGAACCCTATCTGGACGTAGTCGGCGGCCTTGGCCGGGTCCGTGATGATCACGTACAGCACGAAGACCACGAGCAGATAGACGGCGGCCTTCTTCGAATTCACCGCCATCGCGGCCTCCCCCGTGACTGAGGTGCTCTTTGGGACTGGTGTGCCGGCGGCGAGTGTAACTTCACGTCCTATTTAAGGACCAACGGCCCGCCTGCTAGGGCCCTTTGCACCCCACACGCCTCGGCACGCACGAAGGGCCCCGTCTTTCGACGGGGCCCTTCTCAAGCGGTAGCGGAGGGATTTGAACCCTCGGTGACTTGCGCCACACTCGCTTTCGAGGCGAGCTCCTTCGGCCGCTCGGACACGCTACCGAGGGAGACCTTACAGCAAGGTGGGGCATGCTCTGAAATCGGTATCCGGGGCCCCTCAGCGGGAGCGGAAGAACGCGGTGAGCAGCGCCGCGCACTCCTCGGCCAGGACGCCCTCGACGACCTCGGGGCGGTGGTTGAGGCGGCGGTCGCGGACGACGTCCCAGAGGGAGCCGGCCGCACCGGCCTTCTCGTCGCGGGCGCCGTAGACGACCCGGTCCACCCGGGACTGCACGAGGGCGCCCGCGCACATCGTGCAGGGTTCGAGAGTGACGACCAGGGTGCAGTCGGTCAGCCGCCACTCGCCGAGCCGGGCAGCCGCCCGGCGGATCGCGAGGACCTCCGCGTGGGCGGTCGGGTCGCCGACCGCCTCGCGTTCGTTGTGGCCGGCGCCGAGGACGGTGGTGCCGTCCGGGGCCAGTACGACCGCCCCCACGGGAACGTCCGCCCCCGCCTTCCCGGCCTCGTCCAGGGCGAGCCGCATCGCGGCCCGCCAGCGGTCGCGTACCGGGTCCGGGGACCCCGCGGGGACGCTCCCGGTCAGCGGACGGTCTCCAGGACCTCCGAGGCGCCCAGGGCCTCGGCGATCTCGGTGAGCGCGTCCTCCGACAGGGCCTTCAGCTCCTTCTGGCTGACACCCAGGTCGTCGAGGATCTCGGGGTCGCCGACCGGGCCGTGCGGCACGGCCTCGGCGGAGCCGCTGCCCTCGCTGTCGTCGTCGTCCTCGTCCTCGCCGTCCTCGGTGCCGTCGAGGTCGAGGGATTCCAGGTCGGCGTCGTCTTCGCCGGGCTCCCTTCCGAGCAGTTCGTCGGTGAGCAGGATCTCGCCGTAACTGCTGCGGGCAGCGGCGGCGGCGTCCGACACGTAGATACGGGGGTCGTCCTCGCCGTCGATGCGGACGACGCCGAACCAGGCGTCCTCCTGCTCGATGAGAACCAGCACCGTGTCGTCCTCGGGCGAGGCTTCACGGGCCAGTTCGGCCAGATCCGACAGGGTCTCCACATCGTCGAGCTCTGTGTCGCTCGCTTCCCACCCGTCTTCGGTGCGCGCGAGCAGTGCGGCGAAGTACACCGTGACTCTCCCACTGGTCATAGGCGTGCCGGTTGGGGGTCCCCCCGGCGGAGGTCTGCGGGCGGGGAAGCTTTGGCTCCGAGCCCCACCCACTCGGAATCGTGGCAGAAACGGAGCGATCAGGGGACGTCTTCGGCTCCCTGTGTCCGCCCGTTTTGATCGTCCACCAGCGGGATCGTACGCGGCTCCCGGCGTGGCGCACGCATCAGGCGGTCCAAGAACGCCTCAAGCCCTACCAGCGGAAGGTGCGCATGCGCATGGCGTGGCGCAGCCGTGCCGTCTTGGCGCGCCGCGGCTGCACACGGTCCCGCAGCTCCCGGGCCTCGGCGAGATCGCGCAGGAACTGGGCGCGCCGCCTGCGGCGCTCGGCGTCGGTCTCTTGTTGTGGCTCCTGCTCCGGCACAGGCACTGGCATAGGCACACCACCCCGTCACGTCCCTCCCACTTTCCCTCCGACGGGCGGTTTGATGCCAGCGCACGGGTGAATGGTGCTCCCCGGGGGTTTGGGGATCTCCGGGGCGCCGGGCCCAGGGGGCCCGGCTACTGTTGTGGACATGCGTCTCCACGTCGTCGACCACCCTCTGGTCGCCCACAAGCTCACCACGCTGCGCGACCAGCGCACCGACTCCGCGACCTTCCGCCGTCTCGCCGACGAGCTGGTCACCCTTCTCGCCTACGAGGCCACGCGCGACGTGCGCACCGAGCAGGTGGACATCAACACGCCCGTCGCCCGGACCACCGGCGTGAAGCTGTCCTACCCGCGCCCCCTGGTCGTGCCGATCCTCCGCGCCGGCCTCGGCATGCTCGACGGCATGGTCCGCCTGCTGCCGACCGCCGAGGTGGGCTTCCTGGGCATGATCCGCAACGAGGAGACGCTGGAGGCGTCCACGTACGCCTCGCGCATGCCGGAGGACCTCTCCGGGCGTCAGGTGTACGTCCTCGACCCGATGCTGGCGACGGGCGGCACGCTGGTCGCGGCGATCCGCGAGCTCATCAAGCGCGGCGCGGACGATGTCACGGCCGTGGTGCTGCTGGCCGCCCCTGAGGGCGTGGAGCTGATGGAGCGCGAGCTGGCGGGCACGCCGGTGACGGTGGTGACGGCGGCGGTCGACGACCACCTGAACGAGCACGGCTACATCGTGCCGGGCCTGGGAGACGCGGGCGATCGCCTCTATGGCGCTGCTGAGTAAGACGCCCTGAAGGGGCGCGGGGCCGTATCAATATGCGGCTCCGCCGCGGGGCGCGACGAGCCACAACGGGCCTGTAGCCGCACAACAACCGCACCCCTACGGGGACAAGGCGCGAACCTCAGCAGCTCTTCTTCGACGACGTCGGCGCAGGCTGCGGCTTCCCCAGCGCGGCCAGCGCCTTGTCCGCGTCCGCCTTCTTCGCCAGCGACTTGAACCCCGTGCCGAGGATCAGGTCCACGTCGGCACCCTTGCGCCCGTCCGCCCGCGCCTCGGCCCCGGCCACCTGCGTGCCCAGCACCTCCAGCGACGTGCTCATGGCGGACGTACGGCCCAGCAGCAGCCCCGCGCCCTTGACCTTCTTGTCGAACTCCTTGGTCGCGTTGCCCACGTCGCCGATCTTGAAGCCGCGCTTCTTCAGCGCGTCGGCCGTCTCCTTGGCGAGCCCCGCGCGGGGCGTGGCGTTGAAGACGTTGACAGTGATCTGCGACGGCTTCGGATAGGCGGGGGCGGACGCCGAGGCCGACGGGGACGCCTTCGTCGCGCAGTCCGCCTTGGGACCCGCCGCGGACGCCTTCTCGTCGTTGCCCGTGAAGATGCCGATGAGCTGCAACGTGCCCCAGCCGACCAGACCGAGCGCGGCCACGGACGCCACCAGCGCGACCACGAGCCTGCCGCGCCGCCGGGGGCGGCGCATGCGTGGGTATTTGTCCCCCGTGATCCGGTACTTGCCGCCCATGCCTGGGGGAGTCAGCATGCTCATGGGCGCAGCGTAGTGCGCCGCGGCGGCGATGCCTACTAAATGATCATTGGACACCGGGCAGGAGAACCCGAAAGGGCCAACCCTTTACAGGGTGGTCACTTAATCGAGTTCCAGCACACGCGCGTGCAGGACCTGGCGCTGCTGGAGCGCCGCCCGTACCGCGCGGTGCAGGCCGTCCTCCAGATACAGGTCGCCCTGCCACTTCACGACGTGCGCGAAGAGGTCGCCGTAGAACGTGGAGTCCTCGGCGAGCAGGGTTTCCAGGTCGAGCTGGCCCTTGGTCGTCACCAACTGATCGAGGCGGACCGGGCGCGGCGCGACGTCCGCCCACTGCCGGGTGCTTTCCCGGCCGTGGTCGGGGTACGGCCGGCCGTTTCCGATGCGCTTGAAGATCACACGGAAAGCCTACCGGTCAAGACCTTCCGGGCGCAGCCATGGCGACGGAGTGTGATGCTGGAAAAGATGCCGTAAACGGGGGCAAACCGGAACAGGTGCCTGAGATGAGTGACAGCGAGACCATGCCGCCGGCCACCGCTCCCGAGGCGCCGGGCAGTGCCCCCGCGCTTCCGAAGGAGGCCCTGGAGATCGCCTCCGGGTACGCCTTCGCCGGGCCGGCCCTCGATCTCGGCGCGCTGCTGTGGGACGGGGTGTGTCTGCCGGACGCGCAGGTCAGGATCCCGCTGCCGATGCTGAACCGGCACGGACTCGTCGCCGGTGCCACCGGCACCGGCAAGACCAAGACGCTCCAGCTGATCGCCGAGCAGCTCTCCGCGCAGGGCGTGCCGGTGTTCCTGGCGGACATCAAGGGGGACGTGTCCGGGATCTCGGCGCCGGGGCAGCCCAGTGAAAAGGTCCGCAGCCGCTCGGAAGACGTCCATCAGCAGTGGGCGGCGACCGGCTTCCCGGCCGAGTTCTACGCCCTCGGCGGCATCGGCCACGGCATCCCCGTACGGGCCACGATCACGGACTTCGGTCCGCTGCTGCTCTCCAAGGTGCTCCAGCTCAACCAGACCCAGGAGCAGTCCCTCGGCCTGATCTTCCACTACGCCGACACCAAGGGGCTCGAACTCGTCGACCTGAAGGACCTCAGGGCCGTCGTCACCTTCCTGACCTCGGACGAGGGCAAGCCCGAGCTGAAGAACATCGGCGGCCTGTCCACCGCCACGGCGGGCGTGATCCTGCGCTCCCTCACCGCCTTCGAGGCGCAGGGCATGGCCGACTTCTTCGGTGAGCCGGAGTTCGACACCGCGGACCTGATGCGCACGGCGTCCGACGGGCGCGGCATCGTCTCCGTCCTCGAACTGCCCGCCGTACAGGACAAGCCGGCGTTGTTCTCGACCTTCCTGATGTGGCTCCTCGCGGACCTCTTCCACGATCTGCCCGAGGTCGGTGACGCGGACAAGCCGAAGCTCGTCTTCTTCTTCGACGAGGCGCATCTGCTCTTCCACGACGCCTCGAAGGCGTTCCTCGACTCCATCACGCAGACCGTCCGGCTGATTCGCTCGAAAGGGGTCGGCGTCTTCTTCGTGACGCAGACCCCGAAGGACGTACCGTCCGATGTCCTCGCCCAGTTGGGCAATCGCGTCCAGCACGCGCTGCGGGCCTTCACACCGGACGACCAGAAGGCGCTGAAGGCGACGGTGAAGACGTTCCCCGACTCCGCGTACGACCTGGAGGAACTGCTCACCGGGCTCGGCACGGGCGAGGCCGTGGTGACGGTCCTCAGCGAGAAGGGCGCCCCCACCCCCGTCGCCGCGACCCGGCTGCGCGCGCCCGAGTCCCTGATGGGCCCGATCGAGCCGGCCGCCCTCGACGAGGCGGTCAGGGCCTCGCCGCTGCACGGACGTTACGCACAGGCTGTGGACAGAGAATCGGCGTACGAGAAGCTCAGCGCGCCCCGCGGGGCGAAGGGCCCGGACGAGATGAAAGCACCGCCGCGGAAGCCCGCCCCGAAGGCGCCGAAGGAGGAGCCCTCCGTCGTCGAACAGGTCGTCGGCAGCGGCATGTTCAAGTCCCTCGCGCGTTCCCTCGGCACCCAGATCGGCCGTGAGATCACCCGCTCGATCTTCGGTACGGCCAGGCGGAGGCGGTAACCCCGGCAACCCGGAGAAACCGCCTCCGTCACTGGCTCAGGCGCGCTTCCCTTCCTTCACCGGCGGCTTCTCTTCCTGGGCGGCCGGTGGCTTGGGCGCGCTGCGGGCGGCTTCCGCGCGCAGGAGGGCGCGCAGGACGGCGTACGGGTCGACGGGCATGGTGGTCGTGCTCCTTGCGTTCGTTGCTGAAACGGCCTTGGTCGCGAGGGCCGGATCAGCAGCGCAGGACCACCGTGCGCAGGGCGAGCAGGCGGGACGAGGGGTGCGGCGGCGCCGGGAGCGCGGTGCCCTCCGGGATGACGGGGGAGGGTGGCGCGACGCGGGGCGCGGGACGCAGCGGGGCGACGGGATGCCGGTCGGCCGGTCGCAGGACGGTGTCGAGCACGTCGTACTCGGCGACCTCACCGGCCGCGACCGGCACGGCGGCGGGCGCCCCGGCGGGTGCGACCGGCACGAGCAGCGCGAGCAGCAGGACGAAGGCGCGGAGCCAGGTTCTGGTGCTGCTCATGATTGCTGGTCTGCCCCGGGGAGTACGGGGTGCATCGCGTCGTCCGTCAGATCCGCCCGCACGGGTGACTCACACCTCGCGCGGCACCTGCGCGGCCCGCCCCCGCATCCGTACCGCCGTGACGATCTCGACGACGCCCACGACGACCAGCCAGATCCCGCCGACCACGGTGAGGACGGCGACCGACTCGAAGGGGGAGTCGATGAGGACGATGCCGGCGACGAAGGTGAGGATGCCGAGGAAGACCTGCCAGCCGCGGGCGGGCATCGACGGGTCGGAGGCGGCGGCCAGGGTCTGGGTGATGCCGCGGATCAGCCAGCCGATGCCGATCCACAGGGCGAGCAGCAGGATCGACTGCATGGGGCCGCGGAAGCAGAACAGGCCCAGCAGGATCGACAGGGCGCCGCTGATGAAGGCGAGCACGCGCAGGCCGGTCGTCCGGTGCGTGCCGAAGGCGGAGACCAGTTGGAAGACGCCGCTGACGACGAGGTAGACGCCGAAGAGGATGCCGGTGGCGAGGAGCGTGGAGCCCGGCCAGACCAGCACCAGGATGCCCAGGATCAGCGAGGCGATCCCGGTGATCAGGACCACCTGCCAGGCCGCCTTGGACAGCGCGTGGAGGGGGCCCTCGAAGGGGGGTTCCGGCTCGGCGGTCCGTCGCTGGGCGTGGACCTTGCGGTCGTCGTACTCCGGGCCCCAGGAGGAGCCGCTCGGTGCCTCGGTCATGGTCCATGCTTGGACCGCGGACGGCCGCCGTGCGAGGCGGGCTGAGCCGACCGGGTTACTTCTCGGCGGCCTTCGCCGCCTTGGCCGCGGCCTTCATCTCCTGCTTGTGCGCCCGCACTCTGGTCAGGGACTCGGGGCCCGTGATGTCGGCGACGGACCGGAAGGACTTCGCCTCGCCGTACGCTCCCGCGGCCTCCCGCCAGCCCTTCGGGGTGACGCCCAGCTGCTTGCCCAGCAGCGCCAGGAAGATCTGCGCCTTCTGCTGGCCGAAGCCGGGGAGTTCCTCCAGACGGCGGAGCAGTTCGCGCCCGTCCGTCACGCCCTTCCAGACCAGCTCGGCGTTGCCGTCGTAGTGCTCGACGAGGTACTGGCACAGCTGCTGGACGCGCTTGGCCATGGAGCCCGGGTAGCGGTGGACCGCCGGCTTCTCGGAGAGCAGGGCCGCGAAGGCCTCCGGGTCCTGGGCGGCGATCTCGTGGGCGTCGAGGTCGTCGCCGCCGAGGCGGTCCGCGATCGTCCGCGGCCCCTTGAACGCCCACTCCATCGGGACCTGCTGGTCAAGCAGCATCCCGACGAGCGCGGCGAGCGGGGAGCGCCCGAGGAGTGCGTCGGCCTCGGGGTCCTGGGCGAGGTGCAGGGTGACGTCCATGACCTCGATCATGCCGCGTGCCGGGTCAGGCCGCCCGCCAGTAGCCGAGCGCGTGCATCCGGTCCTTCGGCACGCCGAGTTCCTTGCGGACGTAGGCGGAGAGGGTGCGGGTCGTGCGGGTGTCGCAGGCGATCCAGACGTAGGCGTCCGGGTGGGCGCCGAGGAGGTCGGGCAGGTCCCTCTTCACCTCGTCCACGAGCGCGGCGGAGGCCCGGACGTCGTGGCGGGACGCGTCCGTGCGGAACGGGAGGCCGTCGGGGGCGCCCTCGAACCAGATCGTCGCCGGGGAGGAGTCCAGGGCCGCCAGGAGCGAGTTGATCGCGGGCAGCGAGGCCGGGTCACCGATCGCGAAGACGTGGGTCGGGGCCGGGTCGGGGTGTTCGAAGGCCGTGCCGTGGACCGTGGCCTCGATCGTGTCGCCGGGCTTCGCCGCGCGCGCCCAGTCGCTGGCCACGCCCTCGTGCAGCGCGAACTCCAGGCTGAAGGTGCCGGCCGCCGGGTCCGGGTCGACGAGGGTGTACGCCCGCTGGTGCGGCTTGCCCGCGGCGGAGAACCACAGGCGGACCCACATCGTCGGGTGCACGCCGGTCGCGGCGAGCAGGCCGCCGTCGGTCAGATGCAGCCGCCGGTACTGCGGGGTGACGTCCTCGGCGCCGGTCACCGTGAGGACGAAGTCCTTCGCGCGCAGCAGTTTGAGGACCGCGCCCTCCCAGCCGTGCCCCTGCCCCATCGTCTGTCCACCCCTCGCGTACGATTCCACCGAAATACTTAGGTGAGCCTAACCTAAAGCACGGGAGAGCTGCAGAGTGAGCGCCGAGATCTACCGAGATGCCTGGGGCATCCCGCATCTGCGGGCGGACGGCGTGCACGCACTCGCCCGGGCCCAGGGTCTGGTCACCGCCCGCGACCGCGCCTGGCAGCTGGAGGTCGAACGGCACCGCGCCCGCGGCACCTCGGCCGCCGTCCTCGGCATCGACGCCCTCCCCTGGGACCGCTTCGTCCGGCGCGCCCGCCTCGACGACACCGCGCGACGCTGCTTCGCCGACCTGGAGAGCCGGGACCCCGAGACGGCCGACTGGGTACGGGCGTACGTCGACGGCGTCAACGACGGCCTCACCGGCGCGGACCTCCCGCTCGGCACCCCCGGCCCCTGGGAGCCCTGGACCCCGCTCGGCATCTGGCTCGCCACCCACATCCTCTTCGCGGGCTTCCCGGCGAAGCTCTGGCGTACCGAGGCGACGAAGCACCTCGGCGAGGCGGCCGTCGGACTGTTCGCCACCGACGGACCCGGCACCTCCGGCAGCAACGGCTGGCTGGTGAGCGGCGAGCGCACCGCGACGGGCCGGGCCGTCATCGCCGGCGACCCGCACCGCTTCATCGAGGACCCCGGCGTCTACCAGCAGATCCACCTGTCCTGCCCGGAGTTCGACGTCATCGGCCTCGCCGTCCCCGGCGTCCCCGGCATCGCCCACTTCGGCCACACCGGCACGGTCGCCTGGGCCATCACCAACGCCATGGCCGACTACCAGGACCTCTACGACGAGAAGCTGCGCCGCACCGGAGCCGGGGTGGAAGCCCTTGACCCGGACGGGAGGTGGCGGCGCGCCTCCCGGCACACCGAGACCGTCGCGATCGCGGGCGAGGAGCCGGTGGAGGTCGAGGTCATCGAGACCGCACGCGGCCCGGTGATCGCCGGCGGCCCCGAGGGCCTCGACGACGGCACCCCGCTCGCCCTCAGCCTGCGCACCCCGCCCCGGGTGACCGGCGACCTGGGCTTCAGCACCCTGCTCCCCCTCCTGCGGGCCCGCCGGGTCGCCGACGTCGACCGGGCCTTCGACCAGTGGGCCGAGCCGGTCAACGTGGTGCAGGCCGCCGACACCGAGGGCGGGCTGCTGCACCGGGTCGCGGGCCGGGTGCCGGTACGGTCCACCGCCAACCGCACCCGGGTGGTGCCCGCCTGGGAAGCCGGGCACGAGTGGACCGGCTGGCACGACATGCCCCGCGCCGGTCTCACCGACGGCGTCGCCGTCATGGCCAACCAGCGCGGCCCGGCCACCCCGCTCGGCGTCGAGTTCGCGCCGCCGCACCGCGCCGACCGCATCGCCGAACTCCTCGCCGGGAAGGCGAAGTGGACGGCCGCCGACATGCCGGCCATCCACATGGACACCCGTCTCGGCTCCGCAGGGCCCCTGTTGGACCACCTGGCGGCCCTCACGGACCTGAGCCCCGGGGCGGGTGAGCTCAGAGCGACGCTCCTCGCCTGGAACCGCCGTATGGACGCGGACAGTTCGGCCGCCGCGCTGTTCGCGGCGGTGCGCACCGCGCTCGTACGACGCCTCGCCGCACACCCCGCCTTCGCCGCGCTCACCACCCCGCCCGCCTACCCGGAGGTCCTCCTCCCCTGGCTCGGGCTCACCCCGCGCATCGGGTTCGCGCTCGAACACCTGCTGCGGGCCGAGGAGTTGTACGGCATCGACCGGCCGGCCGAGGTGCGTGCCGCCGTCGAGGAGGTGGCCCTGGCAGGGCCGGTCAAGACGTGGGGCGACACGCACCGTCTGGTGCCGTGGCGGGCGCTGCCCGACCCGTCGTACGACGGACCGGGGCTCTCCGGCGACCACGACTGCGTGCTGTGCACCTCGGCCGTCCCCGGGCTCACCGACCTGGCCGCGCGCGGACCCGCCGCCCGGTACGTGTGGGACCTGGCCCGGCGTGAGGACAGCCGCTGGGTGGTGCCGTTCGGCGCCTCCGGGGCGCCCGGCTCGCCCCACCACCGTGATCAACAGCCCCTGTGGCTCGGCGGCGAACTGGTCCCGGTCGTCACCGACTTCGAACAGCTCAGCAAGGAGAGCGATGTCTGACCGCTACGTGCACACGCAGGACGTCGACGGCTTCGGCACCGTCGCCATCCGCCCGCTCGACGCCAAGGCCGACGCCGGGCTGGTGCACGGCTGGGTCCGTGAGGAACGCGCCGCCTTCTGGGGCATGAACGGCCTCACCCAGGATCAAGTGGCCGACATCTACGCCCACATGGACACCCTCGACACCCACCACGCCTACCTCCTGGAGAAGGACGGTGAACCGGCCGGGCTGCTCCAGACCTACGAGCCCGAGGCCGACCGGGTCAGCGAGTGCTACGCCGTGCAGCCCGGCGACATCGGCGTCCATCTGCTCCTCGGTCCCGCCGACCCCACCGGGGGGCCACGCTCCGGCTGGTCCTCGGCGCTGCTGGGTGCCGTGGCCTCGTACGTCCTGATCGGACTGGACCGGCAGCGGGTGGTGGTCGACCCCGATGTGCGCAACGACAAGGCGATCGCCCGCTTCCTGCGCATGGGGTTCGTGGCGGGGGAGCGGGTCGTGCTGCCGGAGATCGACCTTCCGGACGTGTACCTGCCCGAGAAGCACGCCCAACTGGCCTTCCTGAGCCGGGAGGTAGTGTTCCCCGGGTGACCCCGGATGACCTCGTCGCCCACTACGGACTGGAACCGATCCCGCGCGAAGGAGGCCTCTTCCGCCGCACCTGGGAGGGCCCCGAGCGGGCGGACGGCGGCCCGGCGGGCACGGCCATAGTCGCCCTCCTCACCGCGGACGACCACTCGGCCCTGCACCGCCTGCCCGCCGACGAGATCTGGCACCACTACCTCGGCGACCCCCTGGAACTGCTCCTCCTCGCCCCCGACGGCACGTCCCGCACGGCCGTCCTCGGCCCGGACGTGCTCGCCGGACAGTCGGTGCAGCTGACCGTCCCCGCCGGCACCTGGATGGGCGGCCGCACCCTCGGCGCCTGGACGTTCTTCGGCTGCACGATGGCACCGGGGTTCACCTACGAGGGGTACGAGCACGGGGACCTGGAGACGCTGCTGGCGCGTTATCCGGCGGAGGCCGACCGGATCGCGGGACTGTGCCGTCCATGAGACTCCTCGAAGGACAGGTCGCCCTGGTCACCGGCGCGGGCGGCGGCATCGGCCGGGGCATCGCCCTGCGGTTCGCCGAGCGGGGCGCGGCGGCGGTCGCCGTGCACTGCCGTACGTCGGTGGCGGCGGCGGAGGAAGTGGCGGCGCGGGTGCGGGAGTCGGGGGCGCGGGCCGTCGTGCTGCGGGCCGATCTCCGGGACGAGGGGGAGTGCCGGCGGCTGGTGCGGGAGGCCGCCGAGTGGGGTGGGGGGCGGTTGGACGCGCTGGTCAACAACGCCGGTGTGCAACCGGTGCGGGAACTGCCCGGGATGACCGCCGAGGAGTGGCGGGAGGTCGTGGACGCCAACCTGTCGAGCGTGTTCGCGTGTACGCAGGCGGCGGCCGAGGCGATGGACAGGGGCGGGTCCGTCACGCACATCGCCTCGATCGAGGCCCACGCCCCCGCCGCCGGGCACGCCCACTACTCCGCCGCGAAGGCCGCCGTCGTCATGCACGCCCGGTCCGCCGCCCTTGAGTACGGGTCTCGCGGCATCCGCGTCAACAGCGTCTCCCCGGGCCTGATCGACCGGGACGGACTGGCCGGGTCCTGGCCGGAGGGGGTACGGCGCTGGGAACAGGCGGCCCCCCTGGGCCGCTTGGGCCGCCCCGAGGACATCGGTGACGCCTGCGTCTTCCTCGCCTCCCCGCTCGCTTCCTGGATCACCGGGCAGGACCTGGTCGTCGACGGCGGGGTGTCGGCGCGCCCGACCTGGTGAGTGTTCCGCGGCTCGCGTACGTACATGTCCCGGAGCGGCGGGACGGAGTACTGACGTGGAGCGTGACGGTGGCCGAGGACGGCGGCGATTTCAAGGGCTGGTGCTGCTGGGCACCGTGCTGGTCCTGCTCCTCTTCGGCGGTGCGGGACCCGCGTCGGCCCACGCCGCCCTCCGCGCCTGCGACCCCGAGGACGGAACCGTCCTCAAGTCCGCGCCCCGCCATCTCACCCTGACCTTCACCGAGTCCGTCGGCCTGCTCGACGACTCCTTCCGCGTCCTGGACCCGGACAACCGGCGGGTCCGCACCGGCGAGCCCGAGCACGCGCCCGGCCGCTCCGACACGGCCCGCGTGACACTGCCCGCGAAGGGGCTCGGCGAGGGCACCTTCACCGTGGCCTGGCGGGTCGTCTCGGCGGACAGCCACCCGGTGTCGGGCGCGTTCACGTTCTCCGTGGGCAAGCCCTCGGTCACCTCGGCGGTCGCGGACCCCGGCCCGGTGGAGAACCCGACGACGGCCACGCTCTACAACATCGCCCGCTATCTCGCCTATCTCGCCGTCGCCCTCCTCATCGGCACGGCCGTCTTCCTCGCCGGCTGCCGCCCCGCGGACACGACCGTCCTGCCCCGGCTCCTGTGGGCGGGCTGGGGGATCCTGGCCGCGGCGACCGTCGCCCAGCTGCTGCTGCGGGCCTCCTACGAGACGGGCACGGCCCCGGCCCTCGACGGCTTCGGCCGGACGCTGACGACCCGCCCCGGGCTCGTCCTCCTCGCCCGGCTGGGGCTGCTCGCGCTCACCGCGCTGTACCTGCGCTGGGTGCGCAGGGCGTGGAGCGCCAAGGGCACCCGGATCGCCGGCGGTGTCCTCGCCGTCGCCCTCGCCCTCACCTGGGCCGCCGGCGAGCACGCCTCCGCCGGTATCCAGGTGCCGGTGGCGATGACGGCCTCCGTGCTGCACGTCCTCGCGATGGCGGCCTGGCTGGGCGGCCTCGCCGCACTGGTCACCACCCTGTACCGGGCCTCCGTCGTGGAGGCCGCCACGGTCGCCCGCTTCTCCCGGCTCGCCTTCGCCTGTGTGACCGTCCTGGTCGTGACCGGCGTCTACCAGTCCTGGCGCGGCCTCGGCTCCTGGGCGGCGCTGACGGGGACGTCGTACGGCCGTCTCCTGCTCTTCAAGCTCGCGGCGGTGCTCGTGCTGCTGGGCGCGGCCGGGCTGTCGCGGCAGTGGACGGCGCGGCTGGTCACGGTGGACGCCGAGAACGTCGTACGGGAGCAGGAGCGAGTGCCCGAGCCGGTGGGCGGGCCGCCGCTGCCCGCACCGGAGAAGACCGTGGACGCCCCCGGTGACGACGGGTACCGGCGGGGGCTGCGGCGGTCCGTGGCCGTCGAGATCACCGTGGGGGTCGTGGTGCTGGTGCTCACGACCGTGCTGACCGGCACGCTGCCCGGGCGGGCGGCGGAGGAGGCCGGCACGGCGGCCCCGGGCGGCGGGCTGCCCGTCGCCTCGGTCACGAACGTGCCCTTCGACATGGGCCCCGCCGGACGCGGCACCGTGCAGATCACCCTCGACCCGGGCCGGGTCGGCCAGAACCAGGTGCAGGCGATCGTCTACGGCGCCGACGGCGGTTTCGCGATCGTCCCCGAGCTGCGGCTGACCTTCACGCTGCCGTCCCAGGACATCGGCCCCCTCGACGCCCGGCTCACCGACCAGGGCGGCTACTGGGGCACCAGCGACTTCAACCTGCCCATCGCCGGGACCTGGACGATGCGGACGACCGTGCGGATCTCCGAGACCGACCAGGTCAGCGAGACGGACAAGGTCGAGATTCGGTAGCGGGTTTCCCCAGAGCCGATTACTTCCGCCGGCGGCCACGGTCATAGGGGTGACACCGACGCCACGAAAGGACGTGAGTCACATGACCGAGCCGGTCAAGGGCCCCGCCAGCTACTTCCCCTCCATCGAGAAGAAGTACGGCCGCCCGATCGAGGAATGGGTGGAGCTGATCCGCAGCTCCCCGCTGACCCGGCACATGCAACTCGTCACCTGGCTCAAGACGGAGCACGGCCTGGGCCACGGCCACGCGAACGCGCTGGTGGCGCACACGCTGGCCGAGGGCAAGTGAGCGGGCCCCCGGCAGGAGCCGCCGGGCGCCGGTGGCAGGATCCACCGGCATGGGAACAGCAGCAGCACAGGACCGCCCCGTAGCCCTGGTCACCGGCTCCACGTCCGGCATCGGCGAGGCCGTGGCCCGGCGGCTGGCCGGGGACGGGATGCGGGTCGTCGTGCACTCGCGGCGCAGCACCGACGCCGGCGAGGCCCTGGCGGCGGAGCTCGGCGGGACGTACGTACAGGCGGACCTTGAGGTCGAGGACGAGACGCGGGCCCTGGTCGGGACCGCCCTCGGCCGCCTCGGCCGCCTCGACGTCCTGGTGAACAACGCGGGCATCAGCCGGCCGATCCCGCACGCCGACCTGGCCGCCGCGACGCCGGCGGACTGGCGCCGGCTGCTGGAGGTCAATCTGATCGCCCCGTGGGTGCTGTGCACGGAGGCGCTCCCGGCGCTCCGCGAGGCGCCCGGCGGCGGCAGCGTGGTGAACATCACCAGCCACGCCGGGGTGCGCCCCAAGGGCTCGTCCGTCCCGTACGCGGCGAGCAAGGCCGCCCTGAACCACGTCACCCGCCTCCTCGCCGCGGCGCTCGGCCCGGACGTCCGGGTCAACGCGGTGGCGCCCGGTCTGGTGGACACGCCGATGACGAAGGACTGGGCCGAGGCCCACCAACTCTGGCGCGAACGCGCCCCGATGCACCGCCCCGCCCGGCCCGCCGACGTGGCCGACCTGGTGGCCTCCCTGATCGCGAGCAGCTACCTCACGGGCGAAGTGATCATGCTCGACGGTGGCCTGAATCTGACGTGAGCGACCGCACGGACGGGGCGGGGTCGAACCGGTTTCCGGCCTGGGCCCTCTGAACGGTGGGGGTCTTTGAACTTACGATGAGCGGCGGCCCAACACCGCAAGACGCCCGTCCGACGTCCACCACACACGTTCAAGAAAACGGCCGGCCCATTGATACCTGGAGAGCCGCGGGACCACCCGCTCCCGCGAATACGACGAAGAACCACGTCCGCCGCGTGGCGCCGCCCACAGACGATCCTGTGGACCGCGGCCGGTGCGGTGACCCTCGGTTTCCTCATCGCGATGGAGCTCACCGCACGCCACTACGGCCTGCCGGGACCGCTGACGACCCAGGTCAAGGAGGTGATCCTCCCGCCCAAGTCGGGCTTCCTGCTGTACGGCGCCATGGCCCTGATGATGGTGGTGCTCACCCGGCGGGAGCGCTTCCGCGCGCTCGGTGTCGCCCTCGGCATCGACGCCGTCCTGCTGCTCCTGCGCTGGGCGACCGGCACCGGCCTGCACGGCGGCCACCCGTTCGGCAACGGCGCGCTGTGGGTCGTCCTGGGCTACGGCGTCATCGCGCTGACCCGCCGCACCGGCGCCGAACGCGTCCTGCTGCTGAAGGGCGTGGGCCTGGCGCTCCTCCTGGTGGCCGGGCGCAAGACGGGCGACACCTGGCTGCTCATCACGGCCAAGGCCCGTCCGATGGTCCTGGACCCGTACCTCGCGGTCGCCGACCGCGCGCTGGGCGACCCGTCCTGGGTGGCGGGCCGCATGCTCAAGGCCACCGGCCCGTTCGGCGCCCACCTCCTGGACCTGGTCTACGGCCAGCTGGCGGTAGCCGCGGTCCTCGTCTCTCTCTACGGCCTGCGCAACGTGGCGGCCGAACGCCGCTTCCCGCGCCACCACCTGGTGCGCACCTTCCTGGTCATCGGCCTGCTCGGACCGGGCATCTACATGATCTTCCCGGTGGTCGGCCCGATCTTCGCCTACGGCACGGGCATCGAGCACTGGCAGCCGGTCGGCCTGTGGACCCACACGCCCGCCACCGCGCAGTGGTCGGTGGGCGACTTCTGGCCGAACACACCACCCCCGCTCACGGACCCGCACGCGATCCCGTTCGACGAGCTCACCCCCCGCAACTGCATGCCGAGCCTGCACACGGCCTGGGCCACCGCGATCTTCATCCACTCCCGCAGGGGCCCGCGCGTGCTGCGCTGGGCGGGCACGTTCTGGCTGATCGCCACCCTCGCCGCGACCCTCGGCTTCGGCTGGCACTACGGCACCGACCTCGTCGCCGGCGTGGTCTTCACGCTCACGATCGAGGCGGCCCTGCGCGCCCAGGCCCGCGGCTGGGACCGCTCCGCGACCCACCTGGTCACCTACGGCACGACGATCTTCACGGCCCTCCTCCTGTCGTACCGCTACCTGCCGACGGAACTGGCCCGCCTCCCCTGGCTGTACGGCCCGCTGATCCTGCTGGCGATGGGTTCGGTGATCTACGGCTACCTGCGCACCACCAAGGCGTGGGAGAAGGGGGACATCTCCCTGCCGACACAACGCCGGCCGGAACCCGAACCCGAACCGGCACGGGCCGAGGCGACCTGACCCGGTTCGGGTCACCGGCCCGAGCGGGCCGGACCGCATGCACGGTCCGGCCCGCTGGGCTGGCGGAGGATACGCCGACCTATTTGCCGCTCTCCGGGCCGTACCACTGGAGGGCCTGGCCGGTCACCGCTGCGATGCAGGCAAAGTCGTGGTCGCGGTGCAGGAGGGTGAGGCCTTGCAGTTCGGCCGTCGCAGCGACGACGAGATCCACGGTTCCCGCAGTGCGATGCTTTCCCTGTTTGGTGAGGGCTTCCTGCACTTGCCACGCGCGGTCGTAGGCTCGGTCGTCGACGGGAACCCAGCCGAAGATCGACCGCATGTCCTCGATGCCGTGGGCCCTGTCGGCGGCCGACCGGGCGCTGTAGAAGAACTCGAGCTCAGTGATCGGGCAGGTGGCGATGAGCCCGGCGGCTGCCGCCTGGTCCCAGCCGTACTGCTCGGCGTCCTCGCGCATCAAGCGAGCGCGCTGGTGTCGATCAGGAACTGGGCCGAGTTCACCGGCGGTAGTTCCCCTTGTTCTCGAAAAGCTCTAGATCGAACGCGCCGTCCGTGGCCGCGGCCCGCAGCCGGGCGAGAGCCAGGGCCCGGCGCCGGCTCTCCAGCACCTCGCGCAGAGCGGTGTTGACCGTCTCCTTCTTGGTGCTCGTACCGAGGGCTTTCGCCACGTCCGCTACCAGGTCGTCGGCCAGGTCGATAACCGTCCGGGTCACAAGTCGGCGACGCCCTCTGGGATCCACCCAAGCCCAACCGAGACGGACAACGTCGAAGGGCCCCACCTTGCGGTGGGGCCCTTCGACATCGTGCCCGGTGAGGCACTGGCGGAGGATACGAGATTCGAACTCGTGAGGGGTTGCCCCCAACACGCTTTCCAAGCGTGCGCCCTAGGCCTCTAGGCGAATCCTCCGCGGCAAACAATACAAGACGTTGAGGAGTGCTCGCGAACTCGTTCCCACCCCTCGCCATCGGGTACTGTTTGGGCAGCCCCTCACGCGGCGCTATCTGACTGAACTCCCCCAGGGCCGGAAGGCAGCAAGGGTAGGTCGGCTCTGGCGGGTGCGTGGGGGGCGCTTGCGTTCCCGGTGGAGCGGACGGGCGGGCCCGGGTTGTCAGTGGGCGCCTATAACCTCGTATGCGTGTCGTCTCTCGCGCTGTACCGCCGCTATCGCCCGGAGTCGTTCGCCGAGGTCATCGGGCAGGAGCATGTCACCGACCCGTTGCAGCAGGCGCTGCGGAACAACCGGGTCAATCACGCGTACCTGTTCAGCGGCCCGCGCGGGTGTGGCAAGACGACCAGTGCGCGCATCCTGGCCCGGTGTCTGAACTGCGAGCAGGGTCCGACGCCGACCCCGTGCGGGGAGTGCCAGTCCTGCCGGGACCTCGCCAGGAACGGCCCGGGTTCCATCGACGTCATCGAGATCGACGCCGCGTCCCACGGTGGTGTGGACGACGCCCGTGAGCTGCGTGAGAAGGCCTTCTTCGGACCGGCGAGCAGTCGCTACAAGATCTACATCATCGACGAGGCCCACATGGTCACGTCGGCGGGCTTCAACGCGCTGCTCAAGGTCGTCGAGGAGCCCCCGGAGCACCTCAAGTTCATCTTCGCCACCACCGAGCCCGAGAAGGTCATCGGGACGATCCGGTCCCGGACCCACCACTACCCCTTCCGGCTCGTACCCCCCGGCACCCTCCGCGAGTACCTCGGCGAGGTGTGCGGCAAGGAGAACATCCCCGTCGAGGAGGGCGTGCTCCCGCTCGTCGTCCGTGCCGGCCAGGGTTCCGTGCGTGACTCCATGTCCGTCATGGACCAGCTCCTCGCCGGCGCCCGGGAGGAGGGTGTGACCTACGCCATGGCCACCTCCCTCCTCGGCTACACGGACGGCTCGCTCCTGGACTCCGTCGTCGAGGCCTTCGCCACCGGTGACGGCGCCGCCGCCTTCGAGGTCGTGGACCGGATCATCGAGGGCGGCAACGACCCGCGCCGCTTCGTCGCGGACCTGCTGGAGCGCCTCCGTGACCTCGTGATCCTCGCCGCCGTCCCGGACGCCACCGAGACGGGGCTCATCGACGCCCCCGCCGACGTCCTGGAACGGATGCAGACCCAGGCAGGCACCTTCGGACCGGCCGAGCTCAGCCGCGCCGCCGACCTCGTCAACGAGGGCCTCACCGAGATGCGGGGGGCCACGTCTCCACGGCTCCAGCTCGAGCTGATCTGCGCGCGCGTGCTGCTGCCCGCCGCGTACGGCGACGAGCGCTCCGTGATGGCCCGCCTCGACCGCCTGGAGCGCGGCGTCAACTTCTCCGCTGGCCACGCCTCCGGTGGCATGGGCGCGCCCGCGATGGGCTACGTCCCCGGTCCCGACGCCCACGCCCCCGCGGCTGCCGCCCCGATCCCGCCGGGCGGCGGCGTAGCGGCGGCGCGAGCGGCGGTACGAGGCGGAGGGCCCGTGGGATCGGGAGGGACCGCGGGCCAGCCGATGCAGCCGGGCCAGCCGACGCAGCCGGGCCAGCCCGTTCCGGCAGCTCAGCCAGCCCCCTCCGCACCGCCCGTACAGCCGCCGGCCCAAGAGCCCCCCGCCGCAGCCGCACCCGCCGCCCCGCCTGCCGCTCCCGCCCCCACCGGCACCCCCGCCCCCACTCCCACCGGCACCCCCGCCCCCGCCCCCGGCGCATGGCCCACCGCCACCCCCGCCGGCGGCGGCCGACGCCCCGGCGGCTGGCCCACGGCCACCCCGGCGGGCGGCGGCGGCCAGCCCGCAGCCGCACCCGGCGCCGGCACCCCCGCTGCACCCCAGCCCACGCCCGCCGCCCCGGCACCCGCCCCCCAGTCCGCACCCCCCGCGGCCGCCACCGCCTACGCCCCCCCGGCCGGCGGCCTCGACCCCCGCATGCTCTGGCCGAACATCCTGGAGGCCGTCAAGAACCGCCGCCGCTTCACCTGGATCCTGCTCAGCCAGAACGCCCAGGTGGCCGGCTTCGACGGCACCACCCTCCAGCTCGGCTTCGTCAACGCCGGTGCCCGTGACAACTTCGTCAGCAGCGGCAGCGAGGACGTCCTGAAGCAGGCGCTGGGCGAACAGTTCGGCGTGCAGTGGAAGATCGAGGCGATCGTCGACGCGGCGGGCGGCTCGGCACCTCCGCCTACCGGTGGCGCGCAGAACTTCAACGGCGGCTACGGCGGTGGCGGCGCCCCCAGCACGTACGGCGCCCCGGCCGCCCCCGCGCAACGCCCCCAGTCCCCCCAGCCCACATCCGCGGCATCCGCCGCCCCGACCCCGTCGACACCTCCTCCGTCGGCACCCCCCACCCCGGCACCCCAGCCCTCCGCCCCGGAGCCGCCCCCGGTCGCCCCCGAGGACGACATCCCGGAGGACGACGACCCCGACCTCAACGAGTCGGCCCTCTCCGGCCGCGAACTGATCGTGCGGGAGCTGGGGGCGACGGTGGTGGAGGAGTTCACGAACGAGTAGGGCGGCGACTCAAGGCCCAGCTGAAGGCCGAACTCGAAGCCCAGCTCAAGGCCCAGCTCGAAGCCCAGCTCGAAGCCCAGCTCGAAGCCCAGCTCAAGGCCCAGCTCGAAGTCGAATTCCAGGCCGAACGCGAGCCTCCACTCGAAGCCGAGCCCGGCAGGAGTCGGAGGAACCTACAGGCCCTCCACCCCCCTCCCCTCAGCAACCCGCACAAAGCCGCACCCGCCAGGCCGGTTACTCTGAACCCCGTGAAGGTCCTTGTCATCGGCAGCGGCGCCCGCGAACACGCCCTGTGCCGCTCCCTGTCCCTCGACCCCGACGTCACCGCGCTGTACTGCGCCCCCGGCAACGCCGGCATCGCCGAGGTCGCCGAGCTGCACCAGGTCGACGCCCTGGACGGCAAGGCCGTCGCCGCGCTGGCCGGTGAGCTCGACGCCGAGCTTGTCGTCGTAGGCCCAGAGGCACCGCTCGTCGCGGGTGTCGCCGACGCCGTGCGCGAGCTGGGCATCCCGGTCTTCGGCCCCTCCAAGGAGGCCGCGCAGCTCGAGGGCTCCAAGGCCTTCGCCAAGGACGTGATGGCCGGCGCCGGAGTGCCGACCGCCCGCTCCTACGTCTGCACGACGCCCGAGGAGGTCGACGAGGCCCTCGACGCCTTCGGCGCCCCCTACGTCGTCAAGGACGACGGACTCGCCGCCGGCAAGGGCGTCGTCGTCACCGCGGACCTGGCGGCCGCCAGGGCGCACGCCAACGCCTGCGACCGCGTCGTCATCGAGGAGTTCCTCGACGGCCCCGAGGTCTCCCTCTTCGCCGTCACCGACGGCGAGACCGTCGTCCCCCTCCAGCCCGCCCAGGACTTCAAGCGCGCGCTGGACGGCGACGAGGGCCCGAACACCGGCGGCATGGGCGCGTACTCCCCGCTGCCGTGGGCGGACCCGAAGCTGGTCGAGGAGGTCCTCGACACCGTCCTCCAGCCGACCGTCGACGAGATGCGCCGCCGCGGCACCCCTTTCTCCGGGCTCCTCTACGCCGGTCTCGCGATCACGAGCCGCGGCGTCCGCGTCATCGAGTTCAACGCCCGTTTCGGCGACCCCGAGACCCAGGTGGTCCTGGCCCGCCTGAAGACGCCCCTCTCCAGCCTGCTGCTGGCCGCCGCCAAGGGCGACCTGGCCGACCTGCCCCCGCTGCGCTGGAGCGAGGACGCCGCGGTCACCGTGGTCATCGCCTCGCACAACTACCCCGGCACCCCGCGCACCGGCGACCCGATCACGGGCCTGGACGCGGTGGCCGCCGAGGACGCCCCGCACGCCTACGTCCTGCACGCGGGCACCAAGCACGACGGCGACGCCGTGGTCAGCGCGGGTGGCCGCGTCCTGTCCGTCACCGCGACCGGCAAGGACCTCCACGAGGCCCGCGACCGCGCGTACACCGCCGTCGGCCGCATCCACCTCGACGGCTCCCAGCACCGCACGGACATCGCCGCGAAGGCGGCGTCCGGCGCCTGAACCGGCGTAGCCCGACCCCGGGATCCGATGAACCGAGCAGGCCCCGAATCCGTCTCTGGATTCGGGGCCTGCGGCTTTCGCACGCCCCGAACATGACTGAATCCCAGTCAAGATCCAAGGCCTGATCATCGCTGTCCGTCATCCACCTTTCCCCAAAGCCATTCCATCGAGTGACCGATGTCTTTAACGGCTGACGGAGACCGAGGGCCCAACTAGGGTGCGGCGCAAGCGTTCCGGCACTTGGCCCACCGGCATTGCGATGTCGGTGGCTGGTGCCACAGTGGGGGAATGAGCAACGCCAGGACAGCAGGGAGGGGGCGACTCCGGTCGTGACCGGTATGGGTGTGGAGGCAGGAGCACAGGCCGCTCGTTCCCGGGCTCTCGCCGTGCTGCGCATCCGCAGCCGCGCGCTGGCCGTCGCACTGCTGCCCGCCGCGGTCGCCGTGGTGCTGTACGCGGGAGACACAACCGGCCATCTGGTGGGTCCCGGCTGGCATGCTGCCCGCTGGACCGTCACCCCGCTCGCGGCCCTCGTCCTGCTCGCCGCCGCCGGCATAGCCCTGGTCGTGGCGCGCGCCCGGCCCGCGGTGAGCCCGACGGTCGCGATCGCCGAGGAGTCCGCCCCGGACCTGTACCGCATGGTCCGCGACCTGGCCGACCGCCTCGACGTCCCCGCCCCCTCCGCGATAGCGCTCACCCCGGACTGCGACAGCTGGCTGGAGGACCGCACCCACCCGGCCCACGGCCCGCCCCCGCAGACCGACCGGGACGAGCTCACCGGCGCCCACGGCGCGCACCGCCGTACGGCAGCGGCCCCCGTCCTCGTCATCGGCTCCCCGTTCCTGTGGTGGATGCGCGTGGGCGAGCTCCGCGCCGTCCTCGCCCCGGTCGTCGCCGGTACGGGCCCCTCGGCCCACCCGGACATAGCCGCGGCCCGCCGTTTCGTGCGCGGTCTGGACGCCGCGGTGGCCGTCTCCTCGACGTCCGGCCGCTGCCCGCTGACCCGTGGGGTGTGCGCGGGCGTCGGCTGGGTGGCGCGGCTGCTGCTGCGCAGTTGCCGGGAGCATGCGGCGCTGATGGAGCGCGGGGTGGCCGCGGCGGCCGCCGAGCGCGCACAGGCGGTGGACTACGGACTGCGTATCGTCGCGCAGGAGCAGGTGGGCCTGGCGTACGCGGGCTGGGACCGGCTCCTGACCCGCGTCGCGCTGCCCGCCTGGCGCATGGGTCGCTGGCCCTCCCGACTCGACGCCGGCGTGGTGGCCGCCCTCACGGAGCTGTCCCGCCGCGACCGCCTGGCCGAGGGCTTCGCCTCCCGCCTGGGCGAGCGCCCGGCCTGCGACCTCCTGGAGGAACCCGGCGCGATCGACGAGGCGGCCTCCCTCCTCGCCGCCCGCCTCTTCCACGGCGGCCCCGCCGAGCAGGGCCCGGACTGGGCCCCGGTCACCTGGCAGGAGTACCCGGAAGAGGTCGTGGACCGAAAGTGGCGCCTGGACGCGGCTCGCCTCCACCGGGTCCTGGACGCCCACGGCATCCACCACACCCCGGACCCCGCCACCCCGGCCACAGCGGGCCCCACCTTGTCGAGGGTCCTGGACTACTTGGCCACCCCGCCGGACACCGCAGCCGCCCCCGCCGCCGCCCCCGCCGATGTCGATGTCGAAGCCGACGGCGAGTCCGAACCCGGCAGCGAACGCACGCACACCCTCGCCGCAGCCCTCACCACCGAGCTCGCCCGCGAGGAGTCCGCGGCCCCCGAGGCAAAGGCCCCCGACACCCAGCCCCCGCCCCTGCCCTGGGACGACGCCACCCTCCCCCTCTTCCCGCTCCAACCCCCTCGCACCGCCCGTGAGCTCCTCACCGACCACGTCACGGCGATGGTCTGCTGCGCCGCGATGGACACCGCCGGCGCCACCCCCGGCCTGGACTGGCTGGACGGCCCGACCCTCCTCATCAACGGAGAACGGACCCCGGACCTCGCCCCAGGAGTCCTCAGCCTCATCGAGGACGGCGACCCCGTCCCCCTGCGCCACTGGCTGACCCAGGCAGGCATACGCCCGGAGAAGCCGCTCCGCCTGGTCTGAGGCCTGCCGTATCGGAACCCCCGATTCCACTTTCGGCCAATTCGCAACGAATAGTGACAGCATGCGTGCGTTATGTGATGTGCTGGGACCGACCGCGCACATGGCAAGGGCTTGCGACATACGACACGCACGACCACACGGGGGTACGAGGGAGGGGAGCAGCCATGGGTTCGGAGCCGATCCGCCGCTGGGAGTCGGGAGCCCTGGCGCACGCCGTGACGGACCCCTTCGGCCAGGGCCCCCTCCCCTGGCTCCGGGGCAGTGAGACCTACTTCGACGACACCGGCCAGGTCGTCCCCTGGTACGTGGACGCACCGCAGCAGCCCCCCGCCACACCGGCCCGAGGCACCCGCATCCCCACCCCCCGCTCCTCCTCCGGCGGCCCCCGCGCGGCCGACGACGTCCGCCGCCAGATCAAGGGCTTCGCCGCCACCGGCACGGCCGCCCCCGGCGAGGCCATCGACTTCCACATCACGGTCGACCCGCCCCAGGAGTTCAGCGTCGACGTCTACCGCATCGGCCACTACGGCGGTGACGGCGCCGCGAAGATCACCACCAGCCCCCGCCTCTCCGGCATCGTCCAGCCCCCGCCCCTCACCGCGGACCGCACGGTCTCCTGCCACCACTGGTGGCTGAGCTGGCGCCTCCAGATCCCCTCGTACTGGAGCATCGGCGCGTACGTCGCCGTCCTCACCACCGCCGACGGCTACCGCTCCCACGTCCCCTTCACGGTCCGCCACGACCAGCCGGCCGACCTGCTCCTGCTCCTCCCGGACGTGACATGGCAGGCGTACAACCTCTATCCGGAGGACGGCCGCACCGGCGCGAGCCTCTACCACGCCTGGGACGAGGACGGCCGCCTCCTCGGCGAGTCCGACGCGGCGACGACGGTCTCCTTCGACCGCCCGTACGCGGGCGCGGGCCTGCCCCTCCACGTGGGCCACGCCTACGACTTCATCCGCTGGGCCGAGCGCTACGGCTACGACCTCGCCTACGCCGACGCCCGCGACCTGCACTCCGGCCGCGTCGACCCCACCCGCTACCGCGGTCTGGTCTTCCCGGGCCACGACGAGTACTGGTCGGCGAACATGCGCCGCACCGTGGAGCGCGCCCGTGACCACGGCACGTCCCTCGTCTTCCTCTCCGCCAACACCATGTACTGGCAGGTGGAGTTGGGCCCGTCCCCGTCCGGCGTCCCCGACCGGCTGCTGACCTGCCGCAAGCGCAAGGGCCCCGGCCGCCCGGTGCTGTGGCGCGAGATCGACCGCCCCGAGCAGGAGCTGATCGGCATCCAGTACGCGGGCCAGGTCCCCGAGCCCCACCCCCTGATCGTGCGCAACGCCGACCACTGGCTGTGGGAGGCGACCGGCGCCCATGACGGCGACGCCATCGAGGGCCTGGTCGCGGGCGAGGCCGACCGTTACTTCCCGCGCACCGCCCTCCCCGCCCACGACGACCGCATCCTGCTCGCACACTCCCCGTACACCGACACCGAGGGCGCCCTCCGCCATCAGGAGACGTCCCTCTACCGCGCCCCCTCGGGCGCCCTGGTCTTCGCGTCGGGGACGTTCGCCTGGTCCCCGTCCCTGGACCGCCCGGGCCATGTGGACCCCCGCGTCCAGCGCGCCACCGCCAACCTCCTGGACCGCATCTGCAAGCGCGACTGACCCCTGGTCCGAGGTCAGCCCCCTATAAGGGACAATCGACCCGTTGGGACAGAACCACGGGGAGGAACCGTGTCCGGATTCGTAGAAAAGCCCGAGCCGATCCAGGTGCCGGGCTTGGTGCATCTCCACACCGGCAAGGTGCGCGAGCTGTACCAGAACGAGGCGGGCGACCTCGTGATGGTCGCCAGCGACCGTATCTCCGCGTACGACTGGGTGCTGCCCACCGAGATCCCGGACAAGGGCCGGGTCCTCACCCAGCTCTCCCTGTGGTGGTTCGACCAGCTCGCCGACCTGATCCCGAACCACATCATCAGCACCGACCTCCCCGAGGGCGCCCCCGCCGACTGGGCGGGCCGCACGGTGGTCTGCAAGTCGCTCCAGATGGTCCCGGTCGAGTGCGTGGCCCGCGGCTACCTCACCGGCTCCGGCCTGGTGGAGTACAACGAGTCGCGTACGGTCTGCGGCCTCGCCCTCCCCGAGGGCCTGTCCGACGGCAGCGAGCTGCCGGCCCCGATCTTCACCCCGGCCACCAAGGCCGCGGTCGGCGAGCACGACGAGAACGTGTCGTACGAGGAGGTCGCCCGCCAGGTCGGCGCCGACACCGCCGCCCAGCTGCGCCAGGCCACCCTCGCCGTCTACACCCGCGGCCGGGACATCGCCCGCGACCGGAGCATCCTGCTCGCGGACACCAAGTTCGAGTTCGGCTTCGACGGCGACACCCTCGTCATCGGCGACGAGGTCCTCACCCCGGACTCCTCCCGCTTCTGGCCGGCCGAGTCGTGGGAGCCGGGGCACGCGCAGCCGTCGTACGACAAGCAGTTCGTGCGGGACTGGCTGACCTCGGCGGCCTCCGGCTGGGACCGCAAGAGCGAGCAGCCGCCGCCCGCGCTGCCGCAGGAGGTCGTGGACCGCACCCGCGCCAAGTACATCGAGGCGTACGAGCGCCTGACGGGCACCAGCTGGAACTGACCGCATGACAAAGGCCCCGGTCGATGACCGGGGCCTTTGATCTGGAGCGAACGACGAGGTTCGAACTCGCGACCTCAACCTTGGCAAGGTTGCGCTCTACCAACTGAGCTACGTTCGCACTGCGCCGAAGCGCGATGCCTACTATACCCAACCTCGCTCGCGCGCGAGCCGCACGGCGGTGTGCCGGTTCTCCGCCCCGAGCTTCGAGACGGCCGACGACAGATAGTTCCGTACGGTCCCCTGGGACAGCGCGGCCCGCTCGGCGATCTCCGCGACGGGCGCCCCGTCGGCGGCGAGTTCGAGCACCTCGGCCTCGCGCGCGGTCAGCGGCGAGTCCCCGGCGGAGATCGCGTCGGCGGCCAACTCGGGGTCGACGTAACGGTTTCCGGCGTGCACCGTGCGGATGATCTCGGCGAGCTTCTGTGCGCTCACCGTCTTGGGGACGAACCCGCGCACACCCGCCTCAAGGGCCCGCTTCAGATGCCCGGGCCGGCCGTGACCGGTGACGATCAGCACCCGGCAGCCGGGCAGTTCGGCCCGCAGCGATGTGGCGACCTTCACACCGTCCGCCCCGGGCATCTGAAGATCGAGCACCGCCACGTCCGGCTCGTGCGCCCGGGCCATCGCCAGCGCCTCCGGCCCGGACGCGGCCTCGGCGACGACCACCAGATCGTCCTCCAGCGAGAGCAGCGCGGCCAGCGCCCCGCGGATCAGATGCTCGTCGTCGGCGAGCAACAGCCGTACGGTCACGAGGCCACCTCGGTCACCATCGGCACCTGGGCCACGAGCCGGAACACACCCTCCCGCACGGTCCCCGCCTCCAGCGTCCCGTCCACCGCCGCCAGCCGCTCCCGCAGCCCGGCGAGCCCGGACCCGCCCGGTCCGGACGGACCGGCCGCCCCGTCGTTCTCCACCGTCAGCACCACATCCTCGCCCGACCGCCGTACGGTGACCGTGCACTGCTGGGCGTCGCCGTGCCGCAGGACGTTCGTCGTCGCCTCCCGGACCACCCAGCCGAGCGCCGACTGCACGTCCAGCGGCAGCCCGGCCGCCTCCCCGTTGACCGTGCACTCGATCCCGGCTGCCGCCAACACCCCCTGGGCTCCGCTGAGTTCAATCCCCAGGTCGGCCTCCCGATACCCGCGCACGACCTCGCGCACCTCCTGCTGCGACTCCTGCGCGATGCGCTGCACCTCGATCATCTGCTCCTCGGCCTCGGGCCGCCCGCGCCGGGCCAGCTGCACGGCGAGCTCGCTCTTCAGCGCGATCACCGCGAGGTTGCGGCCCATGACGTCGTGCAGATCGCGCCCGAACCGCAGCCGTTCCTCGGCGACGGCCAGCCGCGCCCGGGTCTCGCGGGCCTCGTCGAGTTCGTAGACGGCGTTGAGGAGCCAGGCCGAGAAGGCGGAGGTGAAGGCGAGGAACCCGGCACCCAGCAGCACGGCCAGCGTCGTCAGCAGGGCGGCGGAGCCCGAACGCCCCAGCGGAAGGGCGAGGACACCCGAGCCCGCCGCGAAGCCCACGACGACGCCGTACACGTGCCGTCGGTCGGGCAGGCCCATCGCGAGCACGCCGGCGCCGAAGATCAGGACGACCGCGAAGATCCCGCCCGCGGCCGTGTCGACGTCGTCCCCGCTCGGCCCGCGCTCCGTGACGGCGATCGCCGTCACGGCGACCACGGTGGTGAGCGCGCCGAGCGTCCACATCGTGTGGACGGGCTGATCGCGCCGGCCCAGGGTCCAGTCCAGCGCCCGGGACGCGGTCAGGGCACAGGTCACGGCGTGCCCGACCACCAGCGCCAGCAGCAGGGCGGCGAGCCAGCCCGGCACCCCGCCGCCGAGGAGCGGCAGCCCGACCGACGCCAGCTCGGCCAGCGCGAAGGCGTGGAACGACCACCGCGTGTACGTCTCCACCTTCGCCGGCGTGCTCTTGCGCCCCCACCAGCCCCCGGGCATGCTCACCCTTCCCCCGTACCTCAGCGCCTCGGCTCCCACCGGAACCACCGCCCTACAGCAAACACCCCTGCCGCCGTCCAGGCCAGCGCGGTCAGCACCGGCCCGATCGTCTCGTACACGCTGAGCTCGCCGGTCCAGCCGCCGCGGATCAGCGTGATCACCGGGGTCAGCGGCAGCAGTTCGCACACCGAGGCCATCCGGTCCGGCAGCAGTTCCAGCGGGACGGTCATCCCCGACCCCACCATGGCGACCATCACCAGCGGCAACGCCGTGACCTGGGCGCTCTCCACGGTCCGGGTGACACTCGCGGTGACGGCGGCCAGCAGGGCACACACCGCAAGCCCGAGGAGCAGGCCCAGGACGGCGAGGTGCGGCGCCTTCGGGGCCGGGACGTCGAGCAGGACGGTACAGGCCACGGCCAGCACCAGGGACTGCACGAGCCCCGTCGTCACGGCCGGCAGCGCGGTCCCGGCGAGGATCTCGCCGTCCCGCAGCTCTCCCGTCCGCAGCCGCTTGAGGACGAGTTCCTCGCGCCGCCCGACGTAGACGCCGACCAGCGCCGAGTACACCGCGAACAGCAGCGAGAACCCGATCGCCCCCGGCAGCACCACCGTCCCGACATTGAGCCCGGTGCCCTTCAGGTCCATGTCCTCGGCCACGGTCCGCACACTCACCGGCAGCACCAGCGGCACGAACACCGCGGTGACGATCATTCCCTTGCTGCGCCCGAAGAGGGTCAGCTCGGCCCGCGCGAGGGCCTTCACCCGGCCTGCCGCCATCCGATCGGCCATGGCGCTCATGCCCCGACCTCCTGCGCGGCGATCCCCAGGAACGCCTCCTCCAGCGAGGCCGAGCGCACATCGAGCCCCCGCAGCTCGACCCCCGCCCTCGATGCCCACACCAGCACTTCCGTGGCCACCCGTTGCAACTCCCGCGTCCGCAGCCGTACGACCCGTCCGTCGACCTCGTGGGAGAGCACCCCCAGTTCCCCGAGCGGCGGCAGGCCGCCCAGGAAGTACCCCTCGGGCAGCTCGAAGGAGATCCGCGAGGGCTGCCCGGCCGTCACCTCGGCGGGGGTCCCGGTGACCGCGATCCGCCCCTCGTGGAGGATGGCGAGCCGGTCGGCGAGGCCCTCGGCCTCCTCCAGATAGTGCGTGGTCAGCAGCACCGTCGTACCGCTGTCGCGCAGCGCCCGCACCAACTCCCAGGTGTCCCGGCGCCCCTCGGCGTCGAGTCCGGTCGTCGGCTCGTCCAGGAACAGCACCTCGGGCCGCCCCAGCAGCGCGAGCGCGAGATCCAGCCGCCGCCGCTCGCCCCCGGACAACTGCTTCACGCGTACGTCGCTCCGGCGCACGAGCCCGACGAGCTCCAGCGCCTCGGCGGGCGGCCGCGCCCCGCTCACGCATCCAGCCCACATCCGGGCGGTCTCGGCGACGGTCAGCTCGGAGGGGAACCCGCCCTCCTGGAGCATCACGCCGGTCCGCGGTCGTACGGCGGCCCGCTCGGCGTAGGGATCGTGCCCGAGCACCCGCACCCGGCCCCCGGCCGGCGGTGCGAGCCCTTCCAGCAGTTCGACCGTGGACGTCTTGCCGGCCCCATTGGTGCCGAGCAGGGCGAAGACCTCGCCGCGGGCCACGGAGAAGCTGATCCCGCGGACCGCCTCGAACCCGCCCCCGTAGACGCGTCGCAGGTCGGTGACCTCAATCACGTTCGTGTTCGTGTCCATGGTGCAAGCGTCCCGGCGCCGAGGACCCGGCAGGAGTGCGCGCTGTCATCACTCGGCATGACAAATGTCAGAGGCGCTGCGCGCACACGAAGAAGCCCCCCGGCGGAAACCGGGGGGCTTTCATCAAGAGCGAACGACGAGGTTCGAACTCGCGACCTCAACCTTGGCAAGGTTGCGCTCTACCAACTGAGCTACGTTCGCATTGCCTCCGGTCAGCTCTCACCGACCGGCGCGAGCATCATCCTACCTGATCCACAAGAGGACCAGACCGGCGATGCAGAGCGGGTGACAGGAATTGCACACTGCGCCTTCCCCCTGGAAGGGGGATGTTCTGCTACTGAACTACACCCGCATGTACTCCGTGGGCTGGGCTTTTCCGTCCCCGCCCCTCGGCGTGCTCCAGACTCTAGCCGACCAGGAGGGGTGCAGCGCAAGTCGGTTGCCCCGAGGGGCGGGTGACCGGGCGTCGACGGGGCTACTGCGCCTCGGCGAACGCCTCGTAGACCTTCTTGGGGATGCGGCCGCGGGCCGGCACGTCCATCTTGTTCGCCTGGGCCCAGGCGCGGACCGCCGCCGGGTCGGGAGCGACCTCGGTCTGCTTGTACGCCTTGCCCGACCGGGAACGCTTCCGGCCTGCTTCCACGTAGGGCTCGAGGGCCTTACGCAGTTTCTCGGCATTCACCTGATTCAGGTCGATCTCGTACGACTTGCCGTCGAGTCCGAAGGCGATCGTTTCCGCCGCTTCCGAGCCGTCGATGTCGTCAAAGAGAGTGACCACGACCTTCTGCGCCACGAATATCGGTCCCTTCGTACGGCACTTTGCCAATTCATTTGTACAGTGCCCGACAATGCATTGTGAAGCCCGACTAAATCCTTTGGCGTGTCCGAGCGCAATAGGTATCGGGTGTCGATCGCGGATCTTTCCTGGAAATTTTGGTGAACGCCGCTCCCGATACCGGATCGTGACTGGGGTCACGTAGCTTCCTACAAGTCAACGCGCGTAGAAATTTTGTGCGGGTAGTCTGAAGACACCTGTTGGAGGACCACCCGCAGGAACCTTGCTCAGCACCACACACCGGGAGTGCCAGTGGCACGCGTCGTAGTCGACGTCATGCTCAAGCCGGAGATCCTCGACCCCCAGGGCCAGGCGGTGCAGCGCGCACTGCCGCGTCTGGGTTTCGAAGGCATCTCGGACGTCCGTCAGGGAAAGCGTTTCGAACTGGAAGTTGACGGGCCGGTCGACGAGGCCGCGCTCGCCCGCATCCATGATCTTGCGGAATCCTTCCTCGCCAACACCGTGATCGAGGACTTCACGGTGAAGGTGGAAGAAGTCGCGGAGGCCGCGAAGTGACCGCTCGTATTGGCGTCGTCACTTTCCCGGGGAGTCTCGACGACCGGGACACCCAGCGCGCGATCCGCCTCGCGGGCGCCGAACCGGTCGCCCTCTGGCACAAGGACAGGGACCTCCACCAGGTGGACGCGGTCGTCCTCCCGGGTGGTTTCTCCTACGGCGACTATCTGCGGGCCGGCGCCATCTCCCGCTTCTCGCCGGTGATGGAGACGGTCATCGAGCAGGCGAAGGCCGGTCTCCCGGTCCTCGGCATCTGCAACGGCTTCCAGATCCTCACGGAGGCCCACCTCCTCCCGGGCGGGATGCTCGGCAACGACCACCTGCACTTCATCTGCCGCGACCAGAAGCTGCGGGTGGAGAACACCTCCAGTGCGTGGACGGTCGACTACAGCGCGGGCCAGGAGATCCACATCCCGCTGAAGAACATGGACGGCCGGTACGTCGCCGACGAGTACACCCTCGACAAGCTCGAGGCCGAGGGCCGCGTCGCCTTCCGGTACGTCGACTTCAACCCGAACGGCTCGCTGCGCGACATCGCGGGCATCACCAACGAGGCCGGCAACGTCGTGGGCCTCATGCCGCACCCGGAGCACGCCGTCGAGCCGCTCATCGGGTCGGGCCGCACCGACGGCCTCCCCTTCTTCACCTCGATCCTCAAGAAGCTGGTCAACGCATGAGCCGGACGCCTCTGGACACGGTCGAGCACGCGGCCGCGACCCCCGACGTCGAGCTGCCCTGGGCCGAACTCGGTCTGAAGAAGGACGAGTACGAGCGGGTCGTGGAGATCCTCGGCCGCCGGCCCACCGGTGCCGAGCTCGCCATGTACTCGGTCATGTGGTCCGAGCACTGCTCCTACAAGTCCTCCAAGGTCCACCTCCGCCAGTTCGGCGAGAAGGCCCCGCAGAGCGACGCCCTCCTCGTCGGCATCGGCGAGAACGCGGGCGTGGTCGACGTCGGCCAGGGTTACGCGGTCACCTTCAAGGTCGAGTCGCACAACCACCCCTCCTACGTCGAGCCCTACCAGGGCGCGGCCACGGGCGTCGGCGGCATCGTCCGCGACATCATCGCGATGGGCGCCCGTCCGGTGGCCGTGGTCGACCCGCTGCGCTTCGGCGCGGCCGACCACCCCGACACCAAGCGCGTCCTGCCCGGTGTCGTCGCCGGCATCGGCGGCTACGGCAACTGCCTGGGCCTGCCCAACATCGGCGGCGAGGTCGTCTTCGACGCCTGCTACCAGGGCAACCCGCTGGTCAACGCCGGTGCCATCGGCGTCATGCGGCACGAGGACATCCACCTCGCCAAGGCGTCCGGCGCGGGCAACAAGGTCATCCTGTACGGGGCCCGGACCGGCGGCGACGGCATCGGCGGCGCCTCGATCCTGGCCTCCGAGACCTTCGACGACGCCAAGCCCTCGAAGCGTCCGGCCGTCCAGGTCGGCGACCCCTTCCAGGAGAAGCTCCTCATCGAGTGCACCCTGGAGGCCTTCAAGGAGAAGCTGGTCGTCGGCATCCAGGACCTCGGTGCCGCCGGTCTCTCCTGTGCCACGTCCGAGCTGGCCTCCAACGGCTCGGGCGGCATGCGCGTCACCCTCGACGACGTTCCCCTGCGTGACTCGACCCTCTCTCCCGAGGAAATCCTCATGAGCGAGTCGCAGGAACGCATGTGCGCGGTGGTGGAGCCGGAGAAGGTCGACCGCTTCCTGGAGATCTGCGAGAAGTGGGACGTCATCGCCACGGTGATCGGTGAGGTCACGGACGGCGACCGCCTCGAGATCTTCTGGCACGGCGGCAAGATCGTCGACGTCGACCCGCGCACGGTCGCGCACGACGGCCCGGTCTACGAGCGCCCGTACGCCCGCCCGTCCTGGCAGGACGAGCTCCAGGCGGACGACGCCAACAAGCTGCCCCGGCCCACGACTTCGGACGAGCTGAAGCAGCAGGTCCTGAAGCTCGTGTCGTCCCCGAACCAGGCCTCCAAGAAGTGGATCACGTCCCAGTACGACCACTTCGTGCAGGGCAACACGGTGCTGGCCCAGCCCGAGGACTCGGGCATGATCCGCATCGACGAGAAGACCGGCCTCGGCGTCGCCATCGCGACGGACGGCAACGGCCGTTACGCGAAGCTGGACCCGTACACGGGCGCGCAGCTGGCCCTCTCGGAGGCCTACCGGAACGTGGCGACGACCGGCGCCAAGCCGCTCGCCGTCTCCGACTGCCTGAACTTCGGCTCGCCCGAGGACCCGGCCGTGATGTGGCAGTTCGCGGAGGCCATCCGTGGACTCGCCGACGCCTGCCAGCAGTTGGGCACCCCGGTGACCGGCGGCAACGTCTCGCTCTACAACCAGACCGGCGAGGTCGCCATCCACCCGACCCCCGTGGTCGCGGTGCTCGGCGTCATCGACGACGTCGCCCGCCGCACGCCCGTCGCCTTCCAGGAGGAGGGGCAGCTGCTCTACCTCCTCGGCGACACGCGTGAGGAGTTCGGCGGCTCGGCGTGGTCGCAGGTCGTCCACGACCACCTGGGCGGTCTGCCGCCGAAGGTGGATCTGGAGCGTGAGCGCCTGCTCGCGGAGATCCTGATCTCGGCCTCCCGCGACGGCATGATCGACTCCGCGCACGACCTGTCCGACGGCGGTCTGATCCAGGCGGTCGTGGAGTCGGCGCTGCTCGGCGGCAAGGGCGCGCGTCTGATCGTCCCGGACGGGCTCGACGCGTTCACCTTCCTCTTCTCCGAGTCGGCGGGCCGCGCGGTCGTCGCGGTACCGCGCTCCGAGGAGGTCCGTTTCAACGACATGTGCGGTGCGCGGGGCCTGCCGGTCACCCGTATCGGTGTCGTGGACGGGGACACGGTCGAGCTCCAGGGCGAGTTCGAACTGACCTTGGATGAGCTGCGTACGGCGCACGAGGGGACTGTGCCGGGGCTTTTTGCCTGACGGTTGTCGGCCGCGGCCCCCGCATGGACCAGGTCCGTGCGGGGGCCGCTACATCGGCCGATGCCGTCAGCGCGCGGCGTAGCGCTTGAGGATCTCGGTGTCGAGGACGATGCCGACAGGGTCGGGCAGAGCCACCTGTTCACCGAAACCGACTGTGTGGGTGTCTCGGTATCGGGACCGCTCGGGATCTGGATTGCTGTGCACAGTGAGTGTGCTGTTGTCGCGGTCGATCAGCAGATAGACCGGGATCTGGGCTTCGGCGTAGGCCATGGGCTTCTCCACCCTGTCCCGGGCGTGAGTGTCGGAGTCGTACGAGGTGACCTCCACCGTCATGAGGACACCGCGAGGATCGGCCCAGTCCCCCTGGCCCGCAAAGTGCTCTGTGGGCGCGAGTACGCCATCGGGCTGGGCCCGGCCCTTCCGGTACGCATCGACCTGAAGGCCTGCGACGGGGTTGAGGTCGAGCTCGGGTCGTGCCTGCATGCACTGCCGGATCAGCCACATGATGATCGTGCTGTGATTGCCGTCGGTCATGCCCTTGATGCCGATCCGTCCGTCGATGAACTCCAACCTGACGCCCTCGAACTGCTTGGCGGCGAATCGGGCGATCTGCTCGAACTCCTCCACCGACATCTGAGACGTGCGCTCGGCCATAACCGTCATGTTGCACCCCCTTCCAGGCGGAAGCCAGTGTTGTCCGCCGCCCGGCGCCGCGCGGCGGCTTCCACAGCCGATCACACGTACGAGTGATCGCCCCGCGGACTTCAGTTCCCGACCGGCACCGCCGCGGGGACTGGCTCCGAGGACGCCGGCCCCGCCTTCGGCAGCCGCAGTGCCAGCACCACCCCGAGCCCCATCAGCGCCGCTCCGCACAGGAACACCGCATCCATGGCGGAGACGTACGACGTCATGTCCGTGCCGTCGCTCAGCCTGCTGATCAGGGTGCCGAACAGGGCGGCGCCCAGGGCCGTGCCGAGGGTCTGGAAGAAGCGGACGCCGGTCGTGGCGACCCCGAGCTGGTGGCGGGGTGCCGCGTCCTGCACGAGCTGGATGAGCTGGCCGATCAGCTGGCCGAACCCGGCGCCGACGAGGAGCAGTTCGGCGCGCAGCCACCACAGTGAGGTGTGGGTGCCGGTGGTGGCCAGGAGGAGGAAGGCGACGGCGGTGACGGCGGACCCCGTGATCACGAACGTCCGCTCGGACCAGCCGCGTTCGGTGAGCTTGCCGGTGACGACGCCGACCACGGTCATGCCGATCGCCATGGGGATGAGGTACAGGCCCGCCGAGGAGCTCCCGATGCCCCGGACGACCTGGAGATAGATCATCACGTAGTACATCGAGCCGACCATGGCCGCGCCGACGAGCCCCTGGATGGCGAAGCCCCAGCGCAGCTCCGGGACCCGGAACATGGACAGCGGCAGGATCGGTTCGGCGGCGGTCCGCTGGCGGCGCAGGAACAGGGCGAGGGAGGCCGCCGAGGCCAGCGCCAGCCCGATGACCTGCGGGGACGTCCAGTCGTACTCCTTGCCGCCCCATTCGGTGACCAGCAGCAGCGTGGTGGAGAAGGCGGCGGCGAGGGCCGCGCCCAGGAAGTCGATGCGGTGCCGCTCGGTGTGCCGGGGAAGTTTCAGGGCGAGTGCCGAGGCGATCAGGACGGCGATGCCGATCGGCAGGTTGACGTAGAAGATCCACCGCCAGCTCGCGTGGTCGGAGAGCACCCCGCCGATCCACGGGCCGAGCGCCATGCCGCCGCCCGCGACGATGCCGCCCATGCCGGCGCCCTTGCTGTCCTTCTCCTTGCCGGGGTCCTTGAGCTGGGCGATCACCACCATCGTCACGCTCATCAGTCCGCCGGCGCCGATGCCCTGCACCGCCCGGGCGGCGATCAGCTGGCCGATCGACTGGGCGGCCCCGCACAGCGCCGAGCCGAACAGGAAGGTGCCGACGGCCCCGAGGAAGACCTGCTTGGCGCCGAGGGTGTCGCAGAGCTTGCCGTAGAGCGGCAGCACCGCGGCCGAGGCCAGCGAGAAGGCGCTGACCAGCCACGGGATCTTGTCGATGCCGTGGGCGGGGTCGAGGTCCCGGACGATCGGGACGGTCGCCGCGGACACGATCTGCATGTCCAGGACGGCCAGCACGATCGTGGCGAGGCAGACGAGGAAGCCGATCTTGCGCTGGATTTCGGTCATGGCAGAACCATGCCCGAGAATCGTGTACTCAGTCAATGTTTCATCCGGGATTAAATTTCATCTTGGTACAGTGACGGCATGGCTTTTGCTGAGGGCATGGGGCTGCGCGAGCGCAAGAAGCTCCAGACGGCGCTGCGGATCTACCGGACCGCGGTGGCGCTGTTCGACGAGAAGGGCTTCGACGCCGTCTCCGTGCAGGAGATCGCCGACGCCTCCGAGGTCTCCAAGATGACCGTCTTCAACTACTTCGGCACGAAGGAGGACTTGGTCTTCAAGCCCATGGAGGACCACTTCTCCGATCCGGCCCGCGCGGTGCGCGACCGGAAACCGGGCGAGTCCGCCGTGGAGGCCGTACGCCGGCAGTTCCTGGAGATGATCGACGGCCGTGACCCCTCGATCGGCCTGAACGCCGAGCCCTTCGCCCGCCGGATCCGCTCGGTGATCATCGCGACGCCCGTGCTGCGGGACCGGGCCTACGTCTCGGCGGAGAAGGGCGCCCTCGAACTCGCCGACCTGCTCACCGAGGAGACCGGCGACCGCACCCTGGCCCTGATCGCCGCCTCCACCCTCACCCACGTCCGCCAGGCCCTGATCGAGGAGCACCACCTGCGCATCGACGCCGGCGAGAGCGTGGACGAGGTCGCCGCCGACGCCGCCGAACGAGCCGAGCGCGCCTTCGCGTTGGTGGCCGGCGGCCTCTCCGGATACGCCGTCCGGCCCGCCTAGGCTGACCCCATGCCACCGGCCAAGAAGCGCACCCGCAGCTACGACCCCGCCAAGATCCGCACCGCGGTGCTCACCCAGTTCGGACAGGTACGACAGGCCGTACGCACCCTCACGCCCGAGCAGCTGGCCGGCCCCACCCGCCTCGGCGACTGGACCGTCCGCGACCTCGCCGCGCACCTCACCATGGCCGTCGGCGCCATCAGCAATGCCCTCGACGCCGAGGAACCGCCGAAGCGCGCCCTCGCCCTCCTGGACTGGCCCGCCACCACCGCGTCCCGAGGCGCCGACATCGACGACGGCACCCGGCGGCTGGCGCAGGAGAACCCCGACCTCGACGCCCTCTACGCCCGCACCGGGGAACGCTTCACCGAGGCCCTCGACCGGGCCCCCGACGACCGCCTCATCGGCAGCCGCACCGGCGCCATGACCCTCGCCGACTACCTGGTCACCCGGACCGTCGAACTCGTCGTCCACACCGACGACCTGAACGCCGCCGTCCCCGGCCTCGACATCCCCTACGACCGCCAGGCCCTGGCCGCCTGCACCCGGCTGCTCGCCGACGCGCTCGCCGCGAAGGCCCCCGGCGGCTCCACCGAGGTGCGGATCCCGCCGTACGCCGTGGTGCAGTGCGTCGAGGGGCTCCGGCACACCCGCGGCACCCCGCCCAACGTCGTCGAGACCGACCCCCTGACCTGGATCAGGCTCGCGACCGGGCGGCTGACCTGGAAGGAAGCGGTCGAGGAGGCCAAGGTGAGCGCGAGCGGGGAGCGGGCGGATCTCGGCGGTCTGCTTCCCGTGATGGGTTGACCCGGGAACCGGCCTTCCACCCCTCCCGTCCCAGTGGCATGGACACACAGCGAATGACCCTCGCCGTCCTGACCGTCCTCCCGCTCGCCGCGGCCTGCGGAACCGAGCAGGCCGACGGCGGTTCGGTGGCCGCCGAGCGATCCGTCACCGGCATCCACTGGAGCGTCGAGAGCGTCACCGTGGACGGCACCACCCACAAGGCCCCCGCCGGGGCGAACGTCACGATCGAGGACGGCAAGGCGGCCGGCAACTACGGCTGCAACCACTTCAACGCCAAGGTCGCCTTCGAGGACGGCGCCATCCGGCTCAGCGACACCACCACCACGGAGATGGCCTGCGGGGAACGGCCCATGGCCTTCGAGAGGACCCTCGCCCGCACCCTCGCGGGAAGCCCCCTGAAGACCGACGTCACGGGCGACCGGCTCACGCTCACCACCGACGACGGCGACAGGGTCCGGCTGACCGAGGAGAAGGACGCCCCGCTCTACGGCACCCGGTGGAACATCACCTCACCCGCCCCCACCGGTGAGGCCCACCTCAGCTTCGACAAGAAGACCGGGAAGGTGACGGGCAGCCTCGGCTGCAACAAGGTGACGGCGACTGCCACGGTCCGCGACGGACATATCACCCTGGGCGCTCCCGCCACCACCCGAATGGTGTGCGACACCTCACTCATGAAGACGGAGAAGGCCCTCCTGGGCTTCTTCGACAGCACGGTGAGGTACGAACTGGATCATCGCGCCCTCACGCTGACCAGCGAAAACGGAAAAACCACCAACGCGGTCGCGGCCAAGTGATCCCCAAAAGGTCCGTATCCCCAATTCGGACCAGTGGTCGACCTCGCCTACACTCGGGGACGTGCCACGTGGTGACGGTCGACTCAATCATGATCTGCTCCCCGGCGAGAAAGGCCCCCAGGACGCGTGTGGCGTCTTCGGTGTCTGGGCTCCGGGTGAAGAGGTCGCCAAGCTCACTTACTTCGGGCTCTACGCCCTCCAGCATCGGGGCCAGGAATCCGCGGGTATCGCGGTCAGCAACGGCTCCCAGATCCTCGTCTTCAAGGACATGGGCCTCGTGTCCCAGGTCTTCGACGAGACCTCTCTCGGTTCGCTCCAGGGTCACATCGCGGTCGGACACGCCCGCTACTCGACCACCGGCGCCTCCGTGTGGGAGAACGCCCAGCCGACGTTCCGTGCCACCGCGCACGGCTCGATCGCGCTCGGCCACAACGGCAACCTGGTCAACACGGCGCAGCTCGCCGAGATGGTCGCCGACCTCCCGAAGGACACCAACGGCCGTTCGACCCGCGTCGCGGCCACCAACGACACCGACCTGCTCACCGCGCTCCTCGCGGCCCAGGTCGACGAGGACGGCAAGCCGCTGACCATCGAGGAGGCCGCTCACACGGTCCTTCCGCAGGTGCGCGGCGCCTTCTCCCTCGTCTTCATGGACGAGCACACGCTCTACGCCGCCCGCGACCCGCAGGGCATCCGCCCGCTGGTCCTGGGCCGCCTGGAGCGCGGCTGGGTCGTCGCCTCGGAGTCCGCCGCCCTCGACATCTGCGGCGCCTCCTACGTCCGCGAGATCGAGCCGGGCGAGTTCGTCGCCATCGACGAGAACGGCCTGCGCACCTCCCGATTCGCGGAAGCGAAGCCCAAGGGCTGCGTCTTCGAGTACGTCTACCTGGCGCGCCCCGACACCGACATCGCCGGCCGCAATGTGTACCTCTCCCGCGTGGAGATGGGCCGCAAGCTGGCGAAGGAAGCCCCGGTCGAGGCGGACCTGGTCATAGCGACTCCGGAGTCCGGCACCCCGGCGGCCATCGGCTACGCGGAGGCGTCCGGCATCCCGTTCGGCGCGGGCCTGGTGAAGAACGCGTACGTCGGTCGTACGTTCATCCAGCCCTCCCAGACGATCCGGCAGCTCGGCATCCGTCTGAAGCTGAACCCGCTGAAGGAAGTCATCAAGGGCAAGCGGCTGGTCGTCGTCGACGACTCGATCGTGCGCGGCAACACCCAGCGCGCCCTGGTCCGCATGCTCCGCGAGGCGGGCGCCGCCGAGGTCCACATCCGGATCTCCTCGCCGCCGGTCAAGTGGCCCTGCTTCTTCGGCATCGACTTCGCCACCCGCGCGGAGCTCATCGCCAACGGCATGACGATCGACGAGATCGGCACCTCGCTGGGCGCCGACTCCCTGGCGTACATCTCCATCGACGGCATGATCGAGGCGACCAGCATCGCCAAGCCGAACCTGTGCCGCGCCTGCTTCGACGGCGAGTACCCGATGGAGCTCCCGGACCCCGAGCTGCTCGGCAAGCAGCTCCTGGAGACCGAGCTGGCCGCGGGTCCCGCAGCCACGGCCGCGGCCGACGCGATCCGTCGCCCGTAAGCCTCGTAGAACCCAACCCGAAAGATCCCAGGCAATGTCTGAGAGTTCCTCTACCGGTGCTTCCTACGCGGCTGCCGGCGTCGACATCGAGGCGGGCGACCGCGCCGTAGAGCTGATGAAGGAGTGGGTGAAGAAGACGCAGCGCCCCGAGGTCCTCGGCGGCCTCGGCGGTTTCGCCGGCCTCTTCGACGCCTCCGCCCTCAAGAACTACGAGCGGCCCCTGCTCGCCTCCGCCACCGACGGCGTGGGCACCAAGGTGGACATCGCGCGCCAGCTGGGCGTCTACGACACGATCGGCCACGACCTGGTCGCGATGGTCATGGACGACATCGTGGTGTGCGGTGCCGAGCCGCTGTTCATGACCGACTACATCTGCGTCGGCAAGGTCCACCCCGAGCGGGTCGCCGCGATCGTCAAGGGCATCGCCGAGGGCTGCGTCCTCGCCGGCTGCGCCCTGGTGGGCGGCGAGACGGCCGAGCACCCGGGCCTGCTGGGCCCGGACGACTTCGACGTCGCCGGCGCCGGTACGGGCGTCGTGGAGGCCGACCGGCTGCTGGGCCCCGATCGCATCCGTACGGGTGACGCGGTCATCGCCATGGCGGCCTCCGGTCTTCACTCGAACGGGTACTCGCTCGTCCGGCACGTCCTGCTGAACGAGGCGGGCCTGTCCCTGGACGCGCGGATCGAGGAGCTGGGCCGCACGCTCGGCGAGGAGCTCCTGGAGCCCACCAAGATCTACTCGCTGGACTGCCTGGCGCTGATGCGCACCACCGACGTGCACGCCTACTCGCATGTCACCGGTGGTGGCCTCGCCGCCAACCTGGCCCGCGTGATCCCCGACGACCTGCACGCGATCGTCGACCGCTCCACCTGGACCCCGGCCCCGATCTTCGACCTCGTCGGCAGGACCGGCTCGGTCGAGCGTCTGGAGCTGGAGAAGACCCTGAACATGGGCGTCGGCATGATCGCGATCGTCCCCGAGGAGTCGGCGGACGTGGCGCTCGCGACGCTGGCCGACCGCGGGGTCGAGGCCTGGGTGGCCGGCGAGATCACCGACCGCGGCGACCACGCCACCGGCGCGGAGCTGGTCGGGGACTACGCCTGACAGGCAGGCCGCTGACCGGCAGCGCAAAACCCGGTCCGGTGGTGTGGACCACTACCGGACCGGGTTGCGACTGCTGGAGCGTCAAGCGCCGCGGCGTTGCTGCGACGACGGACCGGACTCGTCGTCCTCGTCCTCATCGTCGTCGTTATAGAGATCCGCGTACTGGGCGTACGGGTCGTCTTCATCGTCGTCTTCGAACGGCTCGCCATTCGGCGGCTGTTGCGAAGTCGAAGCGCCCAGCTCATTGGCCAGACGCGACAGGTCAGTCCCGCCGCTGCTGTACTTCAGCTGGCGGGCGACCTTCGTCTGCTTGGCCTTTGCCCGGCCGCGCCCCATGGCTCGACCCCCTCGGTGACGGGGCTCGATGGCCCCAGAGTCTTGACACGCGTTCATGATCTGGAACGGGCTCTCCGCAGAGAGACCGGCCCGTAGGGCTTCCACGGTACCTGAGCCCACGCCCATACGGTACGTCGCCCACAGGACGCGCCTGGCCCCAGAACCCGCGAGGCACCCTGTCCCCGCTGGTCAACCGCGATTTTAACCACTTCTTGGCGCCCGACCCGCCGACGAACGTGAGAGTTCTCTCTAAGTGCCCGCCGACGGGTACCGGCCTGCGCCGCTACGACGGTCAGCGCGCGCGGCGCGCCAAGCCCGCCTCGTGCATCCGCTGCTCGGCGATCCGGTCGGCCGCGGCGGCCGGCGGGATACCGTCCGCCTTCGCACGTGCGAATATGGCGAGCGTGGTGTCGAAGATCTTCGCCGCCTTCGCCTTGCACCGGTCGAAGTCGAAGCCGTGCAGCTCGTCGGCGACCTGGATGACCCCGCCCGCGTTCACCACGTAGTCCGGTGCGTAGAGGATGCCGCGGTCGGCGAGATCCTTCTCCACACCCGGGTGTTCGAGCTGGTTGTTGGCCGCGCCGCAGACGATCTTCGCGGTGAGCGCGGGCACGGTGTCGTCGTTCAGGGCGCCGCCCAGCGCGCAGGGGGCGTAGATGTCGAGGCCCTCGGCGCGGATCAGGGTGGCGGTGTCGGCGACGGCCGTGACGCCGGTCGGATGCGCCGCCAGGATGCGGCCCACGGCCTCCTCGCGGACGTCCGTGATGACGACCTCGGCGCCCTCCTCGCGCAGGTGGGTCACCAGGTGGTGGCCGACCTTGCCGACGCCCGCGATGCCGACCTTGCGGCCGCGCAGCGAGGGGTCGCCCCACAGGTGCTGGGCGGAGGCCCGCATGCCCTGGTAGACGCCGAACGCGGTCAGCACGGAGGAGTCACCGGCGCCGCCGTTCTCGGGCGAACGCCCGGTCGTCCACCGGCACTCACGGGCGACGACGTCCATGTCGGCGACATACGTGCCGACGTCGCAGGCCGTGACGTACCGTCCGCCGAGCGAGGCGACGAACCGGCCGTAGGCGAGCAGCAGCTCCTCGCTCTTGACCGTGTCCGGGTCACCGATGATCACCGCCTTGCCGCCGCCGTGGTCCAGGCCGGCCATGGCGTTCTTGTACGACATCCCGCGCGCGAGGTTCAGGGCGTCGGCGACGGCCTCCTCCTCGGTCGCGTACGGGTAGAAGCGGGTGCCGCCGAGGGCGGGGCCCAGCGCGGTGGAGTGGATGGCGATGACGGCCTTCAGGCCACTGGCACGGTCCTGGCAGAGCACGACTTGCTCATGACCGCCCTGGTCCGAGTGGAACAGGGTGTGCAGGACGCCGGCTGATACTTCGGTCACTGTGGTGACTCCTGGATGCGTAGCGGCGGTTGGGACCAGCTACCCGTAAGGGTGGCGGGCGCTGTGGGCACGAGATTAGAGCCTGGCTGCACCCGTCCACCTCGCCGTGCTCAGGATCACCTACACACGGAGTACCCCCGTGCGACGATTTGCATAGATTTCGCGCCCGTTTGTGAGCGGGTTCCGAAGGTTTTCCTGGCAGCGGGCGGGGGAGGGAGCAGGCGTGCCCAAGGTGTCCTCGGTGGTCGTCCCGTATCCGACCTATCTCCGTGTGTACGAGCCGCTGGCCGCCTTCCCGGAGCCGGAGCGCAGCCACTGGGCGCGCTACGCCCGCCGCCCCGACCGCCCCTCGTACCAGGACGAACTGCGCCGCTCCCTGGCCGACTTGCTGCCCACCCCGCCGATGGCGGTGCCGGTGCACGAGAGCAGCGACGCCTTCGTGCTGGACGTGGACGGCGTGACCTGCGTCTGCCCCTGGCGGACCCGGCTGCGCGGCTGGCAGGCGCTGGCGGAGCTGGGCGAGGAGCTGCCGAAGCCGGTCCTGGACGCGGTGCTGCCGGAGGTCGTACGGCGGCAGGCGGCGCAGGACTACGAGCGGTGGCTGATCCGGAACCCGGACGCCCGCCCCTGGATCCGCTCCTCGACCTGGCAGGTGCCGCTGCACTGGTTCGTGCTGGTCGGCGACGAGGAGCGGTCCTTCGACAAGGGGTCGGGGGAGATCCCGGCGATGCTGCGCTACCGGACGCCGATGGTGCAGGCGCGGCGGCGGGTGGCGCGGGCCCTCAGGACGCTGAAGGACACCCTGGACGAGGGGCCGCTCATCGACGGCCTGGTGGACGTGGGGCGTTGGCTGGAGGAGTTCCACCCGCGCTCGCTCGTCGAGCTGGACTACGGCGGCCTCGTGCACACGCTGCCGGCCGGCGAGCTGGAGGACGACCACTCGGCGGCGGACGTGGCCGAGGGCATCGAGGCGCTGCGGCAGGGTGACGGGGCGGCCGCGGGGGAGGCCTACGGACGGCTGGTGGAGCGCTGGCGGTCGGTCAGGGACCGGCGCTCGGCGAACTGAGTGAGGCTTAGGTCACGAACGGGTGTTTGACGTGACGCTCGTTTTGGGGTTTTGTCCTCGCACTGAGTTGCCCGGAGCTTGAGGTTCGCCCGACATGGGACGTACGTCACTATCCGGGCTTTCATCTCAACTGAGGCTCAAGTGCGGTCAAGCGTGATGGACCGCACGTACCTGGCCCTTGCGTCTCTTCCCCCTCCTCATGCCAAAATAGGACAAGGGGCCCGGGGGAGGTTCCGCTTTGGGGGGTCTGGTGACTCCTGATCGTCCTGTGACTGATCGTCACAGTGGCGTGACTGTCCGCTATGGCATGGTCCATCGGCCTCTGTCGCCGATGAACACCTGGGGGGCAATTCCATCGGTTTGGCCGACGCGGCTGGACAGATGGTGTAGTTGTAGTGCCGAGGACAAGCCGTTCGTCCTATAACCGACTCGACTCGCGTCCGCCATTTCGGGCAACGCGGGTCAAGGTGCAGAATTTAGAGGAAAGAACCGAGAAGGTTCGGTTCTCCCGAGGAGGCCGCTCATGACCGCTCGCACCCCTGATGCCGAGCCGCTGCTGACCCCGGCTGAGGTCGCCACCATGTTCCGCGTGGACCCGAAGACGGTCACGCGGTGGGCGAAGGCCGGGAAGCTTACTTCCATCCGTACGCTCGGCGGGCACCGCCGCTACCGCGAGGCGGAGGTCCGTGCACTGCTCGCGGGCATCCCGCAGCAGCGCAGCGAGGCCTGAACCAACTGAATAACGGACAAACCGGCAGGTCCCCCAACGTGCCGATACGTCCGTGACACCGCTTCACAAGCTCCAAGCGACGCGGGTTCCGCCCCAACGGGGCCCACGCCCAAGCTCATCCCAAGAACATCACAGGGTGCGTCGTAGATCGCGCTGGACTCCGCCGGGTCCAGCGCGATCTTTTTTGTGCGCGCGGAGCGTCCGGCTGCCGGCTCTGTGAGCGGGCTTGTCGGAGTCTGGGGAGGGGTGTCGGATCTCCTGTGGACGTCCCCTCCGGACTGGTGCAATTGCACATATTAAATTGACCAGTTGTAGGCGAAGGGTAAGTACCGCGGTTTCAGAAACTCATGCGGTGACACCCGTCACATGCCAGAGTCCTTGTTGCCTCTGGCTCATGTGCGCTAGAGGAGGCATGCGTTCCAGCGTCCCACGCCAGTACGGGTGTTGGGGCCGCCGTTGGTCATGCGTCGGCGGGACTTTCGTCCTGTACCGGCTCGTCGGCCCCCTCGGGAGCGCTGCGGGGCGGGGAGGCCATCGCCAGCCGCAGCAGCTGATGGCAGATCGGGCAGTGCCGGGTGAGATGGCGATAGGAGGAGGCGGCCGACAGATGGGCACGGAGCAGCGCCCGCGTCTCGTGCCTGACCGAAGCCGCCATACGCCACCTCCAGGGGCCGCACAGGGAAGGGGCCCTGGTTTCTGGGTACCGACCGAATGTGACGCCGTCAAGACGGCACGAGGCGGCTGAGGGGGCTGTGCGGGGAGAGGCCCAGCTGGTCGACGTACGGCTGGACGCACAAACAAGAAAGCCCGGATCCGAAGATCCGGGCTTCTTTACTGCGGTCCTGACGGGATTTGCTGTACTCGATTGAGGCTGCGCCGCGGGCGCGGCCTCCACCTTGGCAGGGTGGCGAGCGGGTTGAGCGTGAAGAAGGGCCGTGCCCTTGTCGGGGCACGACCCTTGCTTCTTTGCTGCGGTCCTGACGGGATTTGCTGTACTCGATTGAGGCTGCGCCGCGGGCGCGGCCTCCACCTTGGCCGGGTGGCGAGCGGGTTGAGCGTGAAGAAGGGCCGTGCCGTTGTCGGGGCACGACCCTTGCTTCTTTACTGCGGTCCTGACGGGATTTGCTGGACCCGATTGCGGCTGCGCCGCGGGCGCGGCCTCCACCTTGGCCGGGTGGCGAGCGGGTTGAGCGTGAAGAAGGGCCGTGCCCTTGTCGGGGCACGACCCTTGCTTCCTTACTGCGGTCCTGACGGGATTTGAACCCGCGGCCTCCACCTTGACAGGGTGGCGAGCACTCCAAACTGCTCCACAGGACCAGGTTTCGCGGCGCTTATTGTTGCATTGCGCTGCGAGAAGGACTGTACAGGAGGGTGAGGGTCCTGCGCGAACTCACCCCGTGTGCACGGTCGGTCACGGGACGGCCGCGTCGATCGCCTTCACGATCCGCTTGTCCGAGATGGGGTACGCCGTGCCCAGCGCGTGGGCGAAATAGCTGACCCGGAGCTCCTCGATCATCCAGCGGATGTCCAGGACGGCGGCCGGCACCGGGCGGCCCTGCGGCATCTGCTCCAGGAGCCAGGCGTACTCGTCCTGCATCTCGTGGACCTTCTCCATGCGCGTCGTGTCCCGCTGCACGGCCGTCGGCATCTGCTGGAGGCGACGGTCGGCGGCGACCAGGTAGCGCATCAGGTCCGGCAGCCGGCGCAGCCCCGTCGCCGTCACGAAGCCCGGCTTCACGAGGGCGTCCAGCTGCTTGCGCACGTCCGTCAGGTTCGCGAGGAGCGCGGGGCTGCGTACGCCCTTCAGACGGCGCTCACAGGCCTGCCAGGCGGCCAGCACCTGCTGCACCTGCCCGACCGTGCGCACCGTCGTGTCGACGATCTCCGCGCGGACCTTGTCGTACAGCTTCCGGTACGACTCCTCGTCCCACGCCGGTCCCCCGAAGTCGCCGATCAGCTTGTCCGCCGCCGCCATCGCGCAGTCGTCGAACAGGGCCTGGATCGTGCCGTGGGGGTTGGCGGAGAGCGCCAGCTTCTGGGCGTTCGTCAGGTGATCGCTCGCGAACTTCGCCGGGTTCACCGGGATGTTGCGGAGCACCAGCCTGCGCGTGCCCTTCCACATTGCCTCAGCCTGCTCCGCCTCGGTGTCGAAGAGCCGGACCGAGACCGTGTCGCCGTCGTCCACGAGGGCCGGGTACGCCTTCACCGGCTGACCGGCCCGGCGCGTCTCGAAGACCCGCGTCAGCGTGCCGATCGTCCAGTCCGTGAGGCCCTTGCGCTCCAGGGACTCGCCGCCCTGGCGCTCGGCGGTGGCCGCCGCGGCCTGCGAGAGGGCCTGGCGCGCCTTCGGCTTCAGCCGGAGCTTCAGTGCCTCAAGATCCTTGTCCTCGGCCAGCTTGCGGCGCCGCTCGTCGACGATCCGGAAGGTGATGCGCAGGTGCTCGGGGATCTTCGACCAGTCGAAGTCCTCGGCCTCGAAGGGCACCCCGACCATGCGCTTCAGCTCACGGGCCATGGTGGTCGTGAGGGGCTCCTGAAGGGGGACCGCCGTGTCCAGGAAGCGTTTGGCGAAGTTCGGCGCCGGGACGTAGTTGCGGCGGATCGGCTTGGGGAGGGAGCGGATCAGCTCCGTCACGACCTCCTCGCGCAGGCCCGGGATCTGCCAGTCGAAGCCCTCGTCCGTGACCTGGTTGAGGACCTGGAGCGGGATGTGGACGGTGACACCGTCGGCGTCCGCGCCCGGCTCGAACTGGTAGGTGACCCGGAACTTCAGCTGGCCCTGCCGCCAGGAGTCCGGATAGTCGGCCTTGGTGACCGCCTCCGCCGACTCCCGGATGAGCATCTCCCGCTCGAAGTCGAGGAAGTCGGGCTGCTCGTGCCGCTTGCGCTTCCACCAGGAGTCGAAGTGGGCGCCGGAGACGACGTGGTCGGGCACCCGCTGGTCGTAGAAGTCGAAGAGGGTGTCGTCGTCGACGACGATGTCCCGGCGCCGGGCGCGGTGTTCGAGCTCCTCGACCTCGCTCAGCAGCTTGCGGTTGTCGGCGTAGAACTTGTGGTGCGTACGCCAGTCGCCCTCGACGAGCGCGTTGCGGATGAAAAGCTCGCGGCTCGTCTCGGGGTCGATCCGGCCGTAGTTGACCTTGCGCTGGGCGACGATCGGTACGCCGTACAGCGTGACCTTCTCGTACGCCATCACGGCCGCCTGGTCCTTCTCCCAGTGCGGTTCGGAGTACGTCCGCTTCAGCAGGTGCTCGGCGAGCGGCTCGACCCACTCCGGCTCGATCTTGGCGTTGACGCGGGCCCAGAGGCGCGAAGTCTCCACCAGCTCCGCCGACATGACGAAACGGGGCTGCTTCTTGAAGAGCGACGAGCCCGGGAAGATCGCGAACTTGGCGCTGCGGGCGCCCAGGTACTCGTTCTTGTTGCCGTCCTTCACGTCCTTCATCCCGATGTGGGAGAGAAGGCCGGCGAGGAGGGAGACGTGGACGGACTGGTCCGGCGCGTCGTCCTCGTTGAGATGGATGCCCATCTGCTTGGCGACGGTGCGCAGTTGCGTATAGATGTCCTGCCATTCGCGGATGCGCAGGAAGTTGAGGTACTCCTGCTTGCACATCCGGCGGAAGGACGACGACCCCCGCTCCTTCTGCTGCTCGCGGACGTACCGCCACAGGTTCAGATAGGCGAGGAAGTCGCTGGTCTCGTCGCGGAAGCGGGCGTGCTGCTGGTCGGCCTGGGTCTGCTTGTCGGCGGGGCGCTCACGCGGGTCCTGGATGGACAGCGCCGCCGCTATGACCATGACCTCGCGAACACAGCCGTTCTTGTCGGCCTCCAGGACCATTCGGGCCAGCCGCGGGTCCACAGGCAGCTGGGCGAGTTTGCGGCCGGTGTCGGTGAGGCGCTTGCGCGGGTCCTTCTCGGCCGGGTTCAGCGCGCCGAGCTCCTGGAGGAGCTGGACGCCGTCGCGGATGTTGCGGTGGTCCGGCGGGTCGATGAAGGGGAACTTCTCGATGTCGCCGAGGCCGGCCGCGGTCATCTGGAGGATGACGGAGGCGAGGTTCGTGCGGAGGATCTCCGCGTCCGTGAACTCCGGGCGGGCGAGGAAGTCGTCCTCGCTGTACAGCCGGATGCAGACACCGTCGGACGTACGGCCGCAGCGGCCCTTGCGCTGGTTGGCGCTGGCCTGCGAGATCGCCTCGATGGGGAGCCGCTGGACCTTGGTGCGGTGGCTGTAGCGGGAGATACGGGCGAAGCCCGGGTCGATGACGTACTTGATGCCCGGGACGGTGAGGGAGGTCTCGGCGACGTTCGTCGCCAGAACGATCCTGCGGCCGGTGTGCGGCTGGAAGACGCGGTGCTGCTCGGCGTGCGAGAGCCGGGCGTAGAGGGGGAGGACTTCCGTGAACCGGTAGTTCTTCTTGTTCAACGCGTCCGCGGTGTCGCGGATCTCCCGTTCGCCCGAGAGGAAGACCAGGATGTCGCCCTTGCCCTCGCCCTGGAGCTCCTCGACGGCGTCGCAGATCGCGGTGATCTGGTCGCGGTCGGCGTCCTCGGAGTCCTCTTCGAGCAGCGGGCGGTAGCGGACCTCCACCGGGTAGGTCCGGCCGCTGACCTCGACGATCGGGGCGTCCCCGAAGTGCCGGGAGAAGCGCTCGGGATCGATGGTGGCGGAGGTGATGACGACTTTCAGATCCGGCCGCTTCGGCAGCAGCTGGGCCAGATAGCCGAGCAGGAAGTCGATGTTGAGGGACCGCTCGTGGGCCTCGTCGATGATGATCGTGTCGTAGGCGCGCAGCTCGCGGTCGGTCTGGATCTCGGCGAGCAGGATGCCGTCGGTCATCAGCTTGACGAAGGTGGCGTCCGGGTTCACCTGGTCGGTGAACCGCACCTTCCAGCCGACGGCCTCGCCGAGGGGGGTGTTCAGCTCCTCGGCCACACGCTCGGCGACGGTCCGGGCGGCGATACGGCGGGGCTGCGTGTGCCCGATCATGCCGCGGACGCCACGACCCAGCTCCATACAGATCTTCGGGATCTGGGTCGTCTTGCCGGACCCGGTCTCACCGGCCACGATCACGACCTGGTGATCACGGATGGCGTCCGCGATCTCGTCCTTCTTCTGGCTGACCGGGAGCTGCTCGGGATAGCTGACGGCGGGCACGCGGGAGCGGCGCCCGGCCATGCGTTCCTCGGCCTTCGCGACCTCGCCCTCGATCTCGGCGAGCACGGCGGCACGGGCCTCCGGCTTGCGGATCTTGCGCGCGCCTTCGAGCCGGCGGCCGATCCGGTGCGCGTCACGCAGGGACAGCTCGCTCAGGCGGGGGGCGAGGGCGCCGAGGCTCGGGGCATCGGAGGCGCCGGGGGCGGGGGCGGGATGCGTAGACATACGCGATCCAGGATCTCATCCCGGCGAAATTCATGGCGAACGCTTTTGCCGCGGGCGGCGGGCGTGCGTGTGAGACGCGCGGGAGACGCCGTGAGATCGGCCTCAGGAAACCTGGAAGACGTCCCCCGGCCCCTGCGCGGGTACCGCGGCCTCGGCCTCGCGCCGGCGCCGGTTCTCGTCGAGGGCGATCGACTTGGCCGTGTTGGAGACCGCCTTGATCCCCAGGTAGGCCGTGGTCATGGTGCTCACCGCGGTGAAGGCGGCGGTGAGGATGGCCACGGCGACGGACTGGTCGCCGTCCAGTCGCCAGACACCGATGACCGCCACCACCACGATCGCCAGATTGCTGGACACCACCGCCAGCAGTCCGTACCGGGCCCGAGCGAGCTCCACCCCGTCCCCCTGCACAGCCTTGGCCATCGTCTCCCCCTGAGCACTGAGCATCGAGTAGGAACGACGAAGCCCCTCCGGCTTCCCGGAGGGGCTTCGATCATGGTGGCTGGGGCCGGGGTCGAACCGGCGACCTATCGCTTTTCAGGCGATCGCTCGTACCAACTGAGCTACCCAGCCACGAGGCTTCAGGGAAACCTCAGCGGTCCTGACGGGATTTGAACCCGCGGCCTCCACCTTGACAGGGTGGCGAGCACTCCAAACTGCTCCACAGGACCAAGCTGTTGCGTACGACAGTGTCGCACACGGTGTTGCGTGCCCCCAACGGGATTCGAACCCGTGCTACCGCCTTGAAAGGGCGGCGTCCTAGGCCGCTAGACGATGAGGGCTATCGGCCCGCCTTGCGCTTCGCAGCGCGTCGGGGACGTGAGAAGCATATGGGATGCCGGGAGGTATCGCCAAAACGGTTTAGGGAGCCCGGCTGGAAGGGGTGGAGGGCGGGGTCGGGGAGGGGGTCGGCGAGTGGGTCGCGCCCGGCAGGTTGTCCTCCGGGAGATGGCGGCTGACCTCGGCGGTCGTCAGGCCGAGGCCGCCCAGTTTGATCGAGTCCCAGGCCTGGAGGCGGCGGGTGTCCCGGTCGAAGTAGAGGATCGAGGCCTCGATCGGGTCCGGGTACTTGCCCTCGACCGCGCGCAGCCCGCTGCCGCCGGTGGAGCCCTCGACGCGCAGCCGGGTGCCGTTGCTCATGACCTCGGTGTCCTCGTGGTGCAGGTGCCCGGAGAGGACCAGCGGGACCGAGCCGTCGACCTCGCGGGCGGCGGAGGGTTCGTGGATCACGGCGACGTCGACGGGCTTCCCGGCGGTCGTCCAGTCCCGCAGCGACGCGGCGAGCCGGGCGCCGGCCGCCTCCTGGGTCTCCTGGGCGCCGGACTTCTCGCTGCGGTCGGGCGTGAACTGGGGATCGCCCAGCCCGGCGAAGCGCAGCCCGGCGACGGTCTCGGCGCGGCCGTCGTCGAGGACGTGGACGTTCTTCATGCGTTCCAGGTAGCGCTGGGTGACCCGGGAGTCGTGGTTGCCGCGGACCCAGACGTAGGGCGCCCCGAGGTCGGCGACCGGGTCGAGGAAGCCGTTCTCGGCGGCGGTGCCGTGGTCCATGGTGTCGCCGGAGTCGACGATGACGTTGACCTGGTACTGCTCCACCAGCGAGGCGATGATCTTCCAGCTCGCCGGGTTCAGATGGATGTCGGAGACGTGCAGGACGCGGATGGTCGTGGGGTCCGGCTGGTAGGCGGGAAGCGTGGACGTGACGTCGTACAGCTTGGTCACGTTCGTCACCAGGCGGGCCAGTTCCTGCTGGTAGACGTCGAACTCGGTGACGATGCTGCGGGCGTTGCCGACCAGGGACGGTGCCGAGGAGAGCAGGCCGGAGAACTTCGGCTGGAGGACCGAGTCGGGGTTCCAGGTGGCGTACGCCGTCCCGCCGGACGCGGCCAGCAGGGTCAGGGCGAGGCCGCCGGCGGCGAGGGCGCGGCGCGGGCGGCGGTAGACGGCGAGGCCGAGGGCGGTGGCGCCGGCGACGACGGCGACGCAGGAGCGCAGGGCCAGGTCGAGGGTGCCGTGTTCGACGTCCTTCGCGACCTCGTCCTGGAGGCCGGAGAGGCGTTCGGGGTGGTCGACCAGGGCCTGGGAGCGGGCCGGGTCGAGCTGGTCGACGTTGACGTCGAGGCGGACCGGGGCGTGGTGGCTGTCCAGTTGCAGGGCGCCGAGCGGGGAGATGTTGATCTTTGTGCCGCCGGTGAGGGACGGGCGGAGGGTCATCGTGGTGTTCATGGGCCCGACGGGGGTGCGGACGTTGCCCACGATCAGCAGGCCCAGCCAGGCGCCGAGCAGCACCACCGCGACCAGGCCGAGGGCGCGGCCCCACGGGTGCGGCTGGGGGACGAGCTCGACGGCCGGGTGCGGGCGGCGGGCGCGGTAGTGCCGGGCGAGGGTGCGCGGCGAGCGGCGGACACGGATCAGGGCGTTCAGGACTGCGGCGGGGACGCGGGCCATTGGTCCCGTATGCCCAAGTCCGGGGGCGGGTATGCGGCGGACTTCGCCCGCGGTGATCAGCCCCAGCCGAGTTCGTGCAGGCGCTCGTCCTCGATGCCGAAGTGGTGGGCGATCTCGTGGACGACGGTGACGGCGACCTCGTGGACGACGTCGTCGCGGGTCGCGCAGTGGCGCAGGGTCGGGCCCATGTAGATCGAGATGCGGTCGGGCAGGACGCCCGCGTACCACTCGCCGCGTTCGGTGAGCGGGGTGCCCTCGTAGAGGCCGAGCAGGTCGGGGTCGTCCGCCGGGGGTTCGTCCTCGACGAACACCGCCACGTTGTCCATGACCCGGGTCAGCTCGGGCGGGATCCGGTCCAGGGCCTCGGCCACCAGCTCTTCGAAGGTGTCGCGCGTCATCTCCAGCACAGGGCCATTGTCGGGGACGGGGGCGCCGTCCGCGGGGTCGGGCGCGGTTCGGGTGAGGGCGGGCCGCACCGGGGTCCGGCGCGTGTCCTCTTGCGGGCGGCGGGAGTTGAACAGGTTGACTCCCTCACCCGCCCTCGGAGGTGGCTGCCCGTGCGCCCCAAGTACGTACCCGTCCGTCTGGCCGCCACGGTCATGGCCGTCGCCGCTGCCGCCGGCTGCATGAGCGTCGGTGACGACGACGGGGGAAAGAGCGCCAAGCCCTCGCACTCCGCGGGCGAGCGGGGCGGTGAGGCGCCGGACGGCGGGGCGGCGGTGTCGGGCGGCGGCTCCGGGTACGGGGCGGCGGGCGTCGACGGCAAGCACGGGAAGAAGGAGAAGGGCAAGGGGAAGGACGGGGAGTCGGCGTCCCCCTCCGCCTCGGCGTCCGCCGCGGACGAGGCGTCCCCCTCGGCGAAGCCCAAGCCCGGGAAGCCCGACCAGCCGGGGCAGCCGACCCCGACCAAGGCGCAGCCGACGCCGACGAGGCCGGCCGACCCCGACCCGGTGACGCCGACGCCGGAGCCCCCGTCGCCGGAGCCGTCGACGCCCCCGGCCGAGCCGTCCTCCTCCGCGCACCCGGACACCGAGCCGCAACTCGTCCAGCGGGAGCCGGCGCCGACGGCGGGATCACCGGCGTGACGGTGTCGCGAGGGTGTGGCGATGTGACGTACGTCTAGTCCGGGGGGATTGGTTTGCCTTCGGGGGTGGAGGGTGCGTATGGTGGTAGATCGTTTGATCCCATTGCCCGGCGCCATTGCAGAGAGCGCCGTGTGGCGCGTTCTCTCCCTTGCCGTGGCTGACCGCATAGAGGCGGTCGTATTGCGAAATCACGGAGTTGACGGGCGCGTGCCGACGAGACTCCGGAAGGTTTCGCTTACGCATGTCCATTTCCAGTTCTGATCACATCGTCATGCCCGAGAACGACGAGAACGAGGCGGCCGTCGAGGCGCTCGAGACCGTCGACTCGGTCTCCTCGGCCGACTCGGCCGACGAGACCCCCGAGGTCACCTTCGCCGACCTCGGTCTGCCCGAGGGCGTCGTGCGCAAGCTCGCGCAGAACGGTGTGACCACCCCCTTCCCGATCCAGGCCGCGACCATCCCGGACGCCCTGGCCGGCAAGGACATCCTCGGCCGTGGCCGCACCGGCTCCGGCAAGACCCTCTCCTTCGGTCTGCCGACCCTGGCGCGTCTCGCCGGCGGCCGCACCGAGAAGCACAAGCCCCGCGCGGTCATCCTCACCCCGACCCGTGAGCTCGCGATGCAGGTCGCGGACGCCCTCCAGCCTTACGGCGACGTCGTCGGCCTGAAGATGAAGGTCGTCTGCGGCGGCACGTCGATGGGCAACCAGATCTACGCCCTGGAGCGCGGCGTCGACATCCTCGTCGCCACCCCGGGCCGACTGCGCGACATCATCAACCGCGGTGCCTGCTCCCTGGAGAACGTCGAGGTCGCCGTTCTCGACGAGGCCGACCAGATGTCCGACCTGGGCTTCCTGCCCGAGGTCACCGAGCTGCTCGACCAGGTCCCGGCCGGCGGCCAGCGCATGCTGTTCTCCGCCACGATGGAGAACGAGATCTCCACGCTGGTCAAGCGCTACCTGGTCGACCCGGTCTCGCACGAGGTCGACAGCGCCCAGGGCAACGTCACGACGATGTCCCACCACATCCTGATCGTGAAGCCCAAGGACAAGGCGCCGGTCACCGCGGCCATCGCCTCCCGCAAGGGCCGCACCATCATCTTCGTCCGCACCCAGCTGGGCGCCGACCGCATCGCCGAGCAGCTGCGCGAGGCCGGTGTGAAGGCCGACGCGCTGCACGGCGGCATGACCCAGGGCGCCCGCACCCGCACGCTGGCCGACTTCAAGGACGGCTACGTCAACGCGCTCGTCGCCACCGACGTCGCCGCCCGCGGCATCCACGTGGACGGCATCGACCTGGTCCTCAACGTGGACCCGGCCGGCGACCACAAGGACTACCTGCACCGCGCGGGCCGCACGGCGCGTGCCGGTCGCACGGGTACGGTCGTCTCCCTCTCCCTGCCGCACCAGCGCCGCCAGATCTTCCGCCTGATGGAGGACGCGGGCGTCGACGCCGGCCGCCACATCATCCAGGGCGCCGGCGCCTTCGACCCCGAGGTCGCCGAGATCACCGGTGCCCGGTCGATGACCGAGGTCCAGGCCGAGTCCGCGGGCAACGCCGCGCAGCAGGCCGAGCGTGAGGTCGCCTCCCTGACCAAGCAGCTGGAGCGGGCGCAGCGCCGCGCGACCGAGCTGCGCGAGGAGGCCGACCGCCTCGTCGCCCGGGCCGCCCGCGACCGCGGTGAGGACCCGGAGGCCGCGGTGGCCGAGGCGCAGGCGGAGGCCGTGGCCGCCGTCGAGGCCGCCGCGGTGGCCGTGCCCGAGCAGCCCGCGGCGCAGGACGTCGACCGTGACGACCGCGGTGGCCGTGGCTTCGAGCGCCGTGACAACGACCGTGGCGGCTTCCGCCGCGACGACCGTCCGTCCGGCCGCTCCTTCGAGCGCCGTGACGACCGCGGTGGCCGTGGGTTCGAGCGCCGGGACAACGACCGTGGCGGCTTCCGCCGTGACGACCGTCCGGCCGGCCGTTCCTTCGAGCGTCGTGACGACCGTGGCGGCTTCAACCGCGACAACCGCGACAACCGTGGCGAGCGTGGCTTCGAGCGCCGTGACAACGACCGCGGCGGCTTCCGCCGTGACGACCGCCGCGACGACCGCGGTGGCCGTTCCTTCGAGCGTCGTGACGACCGCGGTGGCTTCAACCGCGACAACCGCGACAACCGCGACCGTGGCGAGCGTGGCTTCGAGCGTCGGGACAACGACCGTGGCGGCTTCCGTCGCGACGAGCGTCCGGCCGGCCGTTCCTTCGAGCGTCGTGACGAGCGTGGCGGCCACCGTGGCAGCGACCGTCCCTTCAACCGCGACCGCCGCGACGACCGTCCGGGCTTCCGCTCCGGTGGCCACGAGCGCCCCTACGGCCGCCGTGACGACCACCGCGGCACCGGTACCGGCTCCGGTTCCGGCTCGTCCTTCGGCCGCCGCGACGACAAGCCGCGCTGGAAGCGCAACGGCTGACGCCGACTGAGCTGATCAAGAAGGGCCCGTACGACTTCGGTCGTACGGGCCCTTCGGCTTTCCGGAGGCGGCTTTCCGAAGGCCTCGTCCGCCGAGCGCATCGGAGGCTTCGCCTCGGAGCCGTAGGCGTCCACACCCGTTCCGACCGGTCGGAACTGAAGGGACATGAAGGCGGGTACGTCGATCCGCCTCACGCTCCTCGAGGGGCAGACACACCAAGGCACGTACGGCGACCCGACCCGCCAGATCGGCCTGGTGGGCAAGGTCAGCGGGGCGGATCACCGGCGTGCTCTAGGGCACGTGGGGCAGCGGCTACACGCAGGTCGCGGTCGGTGGGACGTGGTTCGACCCGGCATACGGCGACCAGAAGGCGCACCGGCTGCGGCGGGACGCGCTCGATGGCACCAGGAGACGTCGTACGGCGCGGTGACGTTCGCGGCCGGGGACCTGGCGACCGGTGAGCCGGACACCAACTACCTGCCTCCCTGTACAAGCGCCACATCGACCTGGGGGCCGGGGCCGCCAGATTGTGGACGCGTCCAGGCAGTACGTCGTCTTCGGATACGGCTGCATGTTCGGGTTCGGCAGCTGGTTCGGTCGTACGGGCCCCTCCGGGGCTCCACAACGTGTCAACAATCGACTACCGGGGCCTGTGTGCCGGTTGTTAACATCCCAAGCGCTTGCATGGCGGAGTGTGGCCGAGGGGGAATTCGACGAGGCCTGCCGCGGTGCCTCTTCTGACTTCCCTGGGGAGGGAACCTTGACCCGGCCTGCCCGGATCGCTCTCGCTCTCGTCGGCCTGGCTGCCCTCGGCGCCGGCTCACTGACCACCACCGCGGGCAGGGCGGCCGCGGACACCACCCCGACGCCGATCACCACGAGCGGCGTCTGGGGCCTCGACTACTCGGGCGGCTTCCTGACCGACGTGGAGGTCGCACCGAGCGGCTACCAGTGGGTGATCGGACGTCAGATCTCCGCCGATGGCTCCACGGTGCTCGCCAAGACGTCCCGCGGCTACGCGGAGACCGACGCGGGCGGCGACCACATCGAGCGGGTACCGTGCGACGCTGGCGCATGCGTGCCGATGCGCACCTTCGGCAACACCTATGCCGGCTACTTCATGAACGCCGCCGACGGCAGGCAGACGGCCCAGATCTATCTGACCGAGAACTCGCTGAGCGGCACGGACCAGCCGACGGTCACCGGCGGCCGTTTCGTCGACGCCACCGGCCGCTACTACGTCTACCAGGCGTCCTCGACCGGCAAGCAGTACGTCGACGCGGTGGACACCTACCGCACTGCGGGCGTCCGGCTTACCCGCTCGATCACGGCCGCTTCCGTGTGGGGCTCGGCGCTGTGGACGCCCGGCTCGGGCAACGGTGCCGTCACCCAGTACGACCTGGAGACGAAGAGAACGGTCGCCACCGTCTCCACCGGAGCCCCCTGCACGGTCAAGGAGCTTCAGGTCATCGGCCGGTGGATCTACTGGAACTGCGGCACGACGGGTGCCGCGGGGGTGTACGACCGTACGGCGAGGAAGAACATCACCGTGCCCTCCGGGCCGGCCCTCGTCGGCGACGGCTATCTCGTCCGGCACGACCGGACCGCCGGGAAGCTGATGCTGACGGACTACCACTCCGGTACGGCCGCCGTCGCGCGCGAGATCGCCGACCTGCCCGCCGGGAACACCGCCGACCAGCGGCGGCTGACCTGGACGGTGGACAAGCTCGGTGGTGACATCGCCTACGTCGACGCGGACCACACGATCCGGATCGTGCAGAGCGGGGTGCCGGCCCAGGCCCTGGCGAAGATCGAGTCGGACGTGGCCGGCGACGCCGTGGACGTGAAGGGCAAGAACGGCGTCGAATACTGGGGCAGCTACTGGCAGTTGAACAAGCCTGCCGATTGGACCTTCACGGTGAAGGACGCGCAGGGCCGCACCGAGCGCACCCTCACCGGCAGCGGCGCGTCCGTCGACGTCGAATGGGATCTGAGGTCGGACACGGGCACCTATCTGACCAACGGCCCCAAGACCTGGAGCCTCAAGGCCGTCGCCCAGGACGGCGGCGGCACCTACACCACGGGCGGCTCGCTCGGGTACGTCGGCGGCCTCCCCGGCTTCCACGACCAGGGGTACTACAGCTACGGCGAGCTGGTCACCCTCAACTCCTCGGGCGCCCTGACCTTGCATTACACCAAGGGCAAGGGCACGTTCGACTTCAAGTCCTCCGGCTCGGGCTGGCCCGCCGGCTCGGTCGCCGTGCCCTTCGCCGACATGGGCAGCGACCGGTGCGCCGAGCTGCTGGTGCGGATGCCGGGCGGTGAGCTGCGGCGCTACACGGGCCGCTGCGGCAACCCGTACAAGCCGTCCCACGCCTATGTCTCCCTCGGCACTGGCTGGAACGCCTACAACGTCCTGACCTCGCCCGGTGACCTCACCGGCGACGGACGCGCCGACCTCCTCGCCCGCAAGGCGTCGAACGGCGACGTCTACCTGTTCGCCAACGGCGGCAACGGGAAGCTGAAGACGGGCGTGAAGATCCGCACGTGGTCCGGCTACAAGAAGATCGTCGGCGCCGGTGACCTCGACGGCGACGGTTTCGGTGACGTCCTGGCGCTGGACAGGTCCAACACCCTGTGGCGTTACGACGGCACGGGCACGGGCCAGGTGGAGGAGCGGGTGAAGCTCTTCAGCGACTGGGGCGGCTCCTACAACGCGATCGTCGGCGTCGGCGACATCACCGGCGACGGGAAGGCGGACATCGTCGCGCGGGACACCAGCGGCAACCTGTACCGCAACAACGGCGACGGCAAGGGGTCGTTCGGGGCGCGGACGAAGATCGCCTCCGGGTGGCAGGTATACAAGGGCATTTTTTAGCCACGTTGTGGCGTGTGTCACGCCCCCGGCGAGGGAAATGCTGGGGGCATGACAGATGACGCGATAGCGAGCGGGCCGTCCAAGGGGCCATCCGGCCTGTCGGACGAGGAACGGCTGGCCCAGCTCGGTTACACGCAGGTCCTTGCCCGCCGTATGTCGGCGTTCTCCAACTACGCGGTCTCCTTCACGATCATCTCGGTCCTGTCCGGCTGTCTGACGCTGTATCTGTTCGGCATGAACACCGGCGGCCCCGCGGTGATCACCTGGGGCTGGGTCGCGGTCGGGCTGATGACGTTGTTCGTCGGGCTGTCGATGGCCGAGATCTGTTCGGCGTACCCGACCTCCGCTGGCCTGTACTTCTGGGCCCACCGGCTGGCCCCGCCCCGGACCGCCGCCGCCTGGGCGTGGTTCACGGGCTGGTTCAACGTGCTCGGGCAGGTCGCCGTGACCGCCGGCATCGACTTCGGGGCCGCGTCCTTCCTGGGCGCCTACCTGAACCTCCAGTTCGACTTCAAGGTGACTCCGGGTCGGACGATCCTGCTCTTCGCCGCGATCCTCGTCCTGCACGGCCTGCTGAACACCTTCGGCGTGAAGATCGTCGCCCTGTTGAACGACATCAGCGTGTGGTGGCACGTGATCGGCGTCGCGCTCATCGTCGGCGCGCTGACCTTCGCCCCCGACCACCACCAGTCGGCGTCCTTCGTGTTCGGCGAGTTCGTGAACAACACGGGCTGGGGCAGCGGGGTGTACGTGGTCGCGCTCGGCCTGCTGATGGCCCAGTACACCTTCACCGGCTACGACGCCTCCGCCCATATGACCGAGGAGACGCACGACGCCTCGACGGCCGGCCCGAAGGGGATCGTGCAGTCGATCTGGACCTCGTGGATCGCCGGTTTCGTGCTGCTGCTCGGCTTCACCTTCGCCATCCAGTCCTACGACGATGCCCTGAACTCCCCGACGGGGGCGCCGCCCGCCCAGATCCTGCTGGACGCGCTGGGCGCGACGAGCGGGAAGCTGCTGCTCCTGGTCGTCATCGGTGCACAACTCTTCTGCGGGATGGCGTCCGTGACCGCCAACAGCCGCATGATCTACGCGTTCTCGCGCGACGGTGCCCTTCCGTTCTCGCACCTCTGGCACACCGTCAGCCCACGCACCCGCACGCCCGTGGCGGCCGTGTGGCTGGCGGCGGGCGGCGCGCTGCTGCTGGGACTGCCGTACCTCATCAACTACACGGCCTACGCGGCGGTCACCTCGGTGGCGGTGATCGGCCTCTACATCGCCTACGTCATCCCGACCCTGCTGCGGCTGCGCAAGGGCGAGGAGTTCGAGCGCGGGCCGTGGCATCTCGGCCGCTGGTCCAGGGCGATCGGCGTGGTGTCGGTGGTGTGGGTCGGCGTGATCACGATCCTGTTCATGCTGCCGCAGGTCTCGCCGGTCAACTGGGAGACCTTCAACTACGCGCCGGTGGCCGTCCTCGCGGTCCTCGGCTTCGCGGCGGCCTGGTGGCTGGCCTCGGCCCGGCACTGGTTCCTCAACCCCGACCACGAGCGGACGCGGGCACGGGAAGCGGCCCGCAAGGGGGCAGCGGCATAGGCCCTCACCGACGCCCCGAACCGGTCGATCCGTGATCTTTGCGGCCGGTACCCGACCCCGGCGCGGCCGTGTCCCCGATACCCGATCGGAGAGACGGCCGCGTCCGGCTATGCTCGGGGAGGCAACATCGCCTGGGGCCCTTAGCTCAATTGGCAGAGCAGTGGACTTTTAATCCATTGGTTGTGGGTTCGAGTCCCACAGGGCCTACAGAACACGGCGCCCGAGCCGGCTTCGGTCGGTTCGGGCGCCGCGGCGTTTCCGGAGAACCCGGTCCTGGTGTTCGGCCTCGACTGGCTCGGGGCGCGACGAGAGCACGCAGGCCTCCAGAAGCATCCGATCGGGGCGCCGACCTGCTGCCGGGGTCAGCGCGTCCCTGGCCACAGCGCCCCGAGGATCAGCCTTACCTGGTCGATCAGGTGCGCCGGGTCGAAGGTGCCGGGGGCCGTGAGGGCCAGGCGGCCGAAGTGTTCCGCGCAGGCGACCAAGGCGTGGGCGAGGATGCGCGGGTCGAGGGGCGGGGCGTCTCGGTCGGCCGGGAGGCGGGTGAGCCAGGCCTCGACCAGGAGGCGGAACCGCTCTCTGTCCGCCTCGATGCGGTCGCGGACGACGGCCGGCATGTTGCCGGGCGGCGACAGGATCAGGCGCCAGGTGTCCGGGTCCTGATGGAGCATCACGGACATGCGGCGCACGGTCTCCGCGGCGAACGCGGCCGGGTCGGGCGACTGGGCCGAGTCGGGCAGCGTGGCGAGCAGGCGGTCGAAGGCGCGGGCCTGCTGCCGGTCGAGCAGCGCGGTCAGCAGGGTGTCGAGGTTGTCGTAGGCGCCGTAGACCACGGACCGGGCGACGTCGGCCCGCTTGGCGACGGCGTCGATGGAGATCCGGTCGTAGCCCTCGCTCACGATCACGGCGAGGGCGGCGTCCAGCAGTTGCTCGCGGCGCTGCTCGATCGGGACGCGGGGGGCGTAGGGGCGTCGTTTGCGGGGCCGGTCTCCGGAAGTCGCGTGGGTCGACACCTTGGCAGTTTACGACAGACGTGTCTTAATTTAAGACACCAGTGTCGTAAGTGAGGGGCGGCGGCTTCATGGCCAAGGTGAGGCGCGGTGACGTCATACCGCACGAGGACTACGGGTTCTTCGGGCCCGGGTCGGTCGTGTGGAAGGTCTGGAGCTATCCGACCGCCCCGACCGTGGGGTTCCAGCGTGCCGTGGTCGTCGAGGAACTCGACCCGCCGCTGGTGGCCGCCGTCCACGCGACCCAGGGCATCTACCGACGCGCCCGCACCCGTTACGACCGCACGCTGCGGTACTTCGCCATGGTGGCCTTCGCCGGCACCCGTGAGGTCTGCCAGGCCGCGGACGTCCTGGTCAAGGTCCATTCCAAGGCGATCGGCGAGCTGCCGTACGGCGGCGGCATCTACGACGCCAACGACCCCGCCTCACAACTGTGGATCCAGCTCACCGGCTGGCACTCGATCCTCTACGCCTACGAGAGATACGGCCCCGGCAAGCTCACCGAGCGGGAGGAGACGGAGTACTGGGAGGCCTGCGCCCTCGCCGCGGAGCTCCAGACCTGCTCCCCGGACGACGTACCGCGCAGCCGGGAGGGAATCCGGGCGTACTTCGCCGAGATGCGCCCGCGGCTGTCCGCCAGCCCGATCGCCCAGCAGGCCATGAACCACCTGCTCAGGACCGAGCTGGTGCTGCCGCCGACGCCGTGGTGGGCGAAGCCCGCGAGCCTCGCCGTGGCGCGGGCCCAGCGGATCGCCACGATCGCCACCCTGCCGCGCTGGATGCGCGAGCTGGCCGGCATCCGGCAGTCCCGCCTCCTCGACAGCCTCATCGTGCCCTTCATGAAGACGGCCTTTGCGCTCGCCCATCTGAGCCCCCGGCTCGAACTGCTCCTGATAGGACGGCTGTCGCCCTCCACGGTGCCGGTGATCGCGCCGATGAAGCTCGGCGTCCCGCCCCGCACGCCGGAGGTGCTGACGCCCGCCGAGGCCCGCGCCCGGCACGGCTACCCCAGGCCATCCGAGGCCCACCTCGACTTCCGCGCCCGGCAGGCCGCCCGCGTCTTCGAGGACGGCAAGGCGCCCAGCGACCAGGGACTCATCGAGTCCCAGGAGATCCTCGGCCCGCTCTCCTGAAGGGCGGGAGGGTTATCCGACGCTCAGCTCGGTGAGTTCGCCCAGCGGCAGCGTGTGCTGGGTCTGGAGCACCTTCGCCCGCAGGTAGCGGACGTTGTGGGCGGTGGTGAAGACCCCGGTGGGGACGCGGTCGCGGACGTCGATGCCGAGGTCGCGCAACTGGCCCGCCTTGTCGGGGTTGTTGGAGAGGAGGTCCAGCGACTCGATGCCCAGGGCCTTCAGCATCTGCGCGGCGGCCGTGTAGTCGCGGTCGTCCTCGGGCAGGCCCAGCGCGGTGTTCGCGGCGTAGGTGTCGAGGCCCTGGTCCTGGAGGGCGTACGCGTCGAGCTTGTTGTAGAGACCGATGCCGCGGCCCTCCTGACGGAGGTACAGCAGCACGCCGCCGCGTTCGGCGATGCGCTCGACCGCCTCGCGCAGCTGCGGGCCGCAGTCGCAGCGGGCGGAGCCGAAGACATCGCCGGTGAGGCACTCGGAGTGCAGCCGGACCAGGGGGTCGGGGCCCGGTTCGCCGAGGACGACCGCCAGGTGTTCCTGGCCGTCGACCAGTCCGTGGAAGGTGACCAGCTCGGAGTCGACGCGGTAGCCGTCACCGAAGCGCAGGGGCACGCGGACACGGGAGCGCTGGGTTGCGGCGGGGATGTCGGTCATGCGGGTACTCCGGTCCGTAGACATATCTGCTTCAGATTTGAATCAGATCTACGGTTCGAGACCCTACCTCATGCTTTAAATTTGAAGCAACAGGTATATGGCGCTCGTCACGCACCCGTCATGAACAGGATGGCGACGACCGCCGCCGCCACGGAACCTCGTCCCCCGTGTCCTCCTGGAGCCCGTCCGCGATCACCCGGGAGATCTCCTCCAGCTGCCCCACCTGCTCCGGGCTGAGCCGGTCGAAGATCGCGGAGCGGACCGCCTCGACATGTCCCGGCGCCGCCCGCTCCACCTCGGCCATGCCCTCGTCGGTCAGTACGGCGATGCTGCCGCGCTTGTCCCACCGACAGCTCTCCCGCCCGACCAGCCCGTCCTTCTCCAGCCGGGTCACGGCGTACGTGAGCCGCGGCCGCGTGATCTTCAGCCCCTCGGCGAGGTCGGTCATCCGCAGCCTCCGCTCCGGCGCCTCGGAGAGAGTGGCAAGGATGGAGTAGTACAGGTGCGGCATGCCGGCATCCTGCTGGAGCTGCCGGTCGATCGCGTCCTCCAGGAGGTGCGTCGCGGCCATGTACGCGCGCCAGGCGCGCTGCTCCTCGGGGGTGAGCCAGCGGGTCGTCATGCTCCCAGTGTAGGTTTGCTTCAAACTTGAACCAAGAGTGCCACGTCACAGCACCCACCACCCGCCGCAGCACGCCACCGCACACCTCAGCGAGAGGGACCGCGCCGATGCCCCACCCGTACGTCCTCCTCTCCGCCGCCGTCTCCCTCGACGGCTACCTCGACGACACCGGCCCCGACCGGCTCCTGCTCTCCTCCCCGGCCGACTTCGACCGCGTCGACGAGGTCCGCGCCTCCGTCGACGCGATCCTGATCGGCGCCGGCACCATCCGCGCAGACAACCCGCGCCTGCTGGTGAACTCCGCGGAGCGCCGCGCGGCCCGGCTGGCGGCGGGCAAGCCGGAGTACCCCCTGAAGGTCACGGTCAGCGGCTCGGGCGACCTGGACCCGGAGGCGAACTTCTGGCACACGGGCGGCGACAAGGTCGTCTACACGACGGACAAGGGCGCCGAGCGTGCCGAGGCGCACGGCCTCGCCGCCGACGTCGTCTCCCTCGGCGCCGACCTCGACTGGCACCGCCTGCTGGCCGACCTCACCGCCCGGGGCGTGGACCGCCTCATGGTCGAGGGCGGCGGCCGGATCCACACCCAGCTCCTCCAGCTGGGCCTCGCCGACGAACTCCAGCTGGTGCTGGCCCCGTTGTTCGTCGGCACCCCGGAAGCCCCCCGCCTCTTCGGCCCGGGCGGCTATCAGGCCGGACGCCTGCGGCTGACGGAAACCCGGCAGATCGAGGACGTGGTCCTCATGCGCTACGAACCCACCGCCCCCGGCACCGGCCCGCGCGCCACGCCCGCCGACCACCACTGGCTCCGTCTCGCCTGCGAACTGGCGACGCTCTGCCCGCCCTCGCGGACCGCGTTCAGCGTCGGCGCGGTCGTGGTCGCCGCCGACGGCACCGAACTCGCCCGCGGGCATTCGAGGGAGGGCGACGACCCCGTCGTACACGCGGAGGAGGCGGCCCTGGCGAAGGTCGACCCGAACGACCCCCGGCTCGCGTCGGCGACCGTCTACAGCAGCCTGGAGCCCTGCGCCCGCCGCGCCTCCCGCCCCGCGCCCTGCGCCCGGCTGATCCTCGACGCCGGAGTACGACGGGTCGTGACGGCCTGGCGGGAGCCGGACACGTTCGTGGCGGCGGCGGACGGGAACGGGCTGCTGGCGGCGCAGGGGGTCGACGTCGTCGTACTGCCGGAGTACGAGGAGCGGGCGAAGGCGCCCAACAAGCACTTGCTGTCGTAGGGGCGAGAGCGGGCGAAGGCGCAAACAAGCACATGCTGTCGTAGGGGCGAGGAGCGGGCGAAGGCGCCGAACAGGCGCCTGTTGCCCTGATCGTGGGACCCCGCCCGGTCCGGCCGACCGATCGGCCCAACAGATCCTGCGGCCCGGCAACCCCCGGTCCACGCTTCCCCTATGAGGCCCCGACTCACCGCCGCTCTCTTGCTGGCCCCCCTCCTCGCCACCGCCTGCGCGGAGACCGGTGCCGGCACCCGCACCATGGCCCGCGCGCTGCCCCCGGACACCGCCTTCACCCACCCCGGCGTGCTCGTCAGCGAGGCGCAGCTGGAGGCCGTGCAGAAGAACGTCACCGCGGGGAAGCAGCCGTGGCTCAAGGCCTACCTCGACATGCGGGACAGCAAGTACGGGGCGTACAACTACCGGCCCGAGCCGTACGCCAGCGTCGACTGCCCCGGTGGCGACCACGCCGACCGGCCCGCGCACGGGTGTGTCGAGGAGCGCGAGGACGCCATCGCCGCCTACACCCAGGCCCTTCTCTTCCGGATCACCGGCAAGCAGCAGCACGCCGTGAAGGCCAGGGAGATCCTGGACGCCTGGTCGGCGAAGATGCGGCGGCACACCGAGGAGGACGCCGGGTTGCAGACCGGGTGGGCCGGGTCGACGTGGGCGCGGGCCGCCGAGCTCGTCCGGCACAGTCCCGGCGCGGGCTGGCCGGCGGACCGGGTCGCCCGGTTCGAGACCATGCTGCGCACGGCGTATCTGCCGACCGTCACCCGCAAGGTCCCCGACTACAACGGCAACTGGGACCTCGTGATGACCGACGCGGCCATCGGGATCGCCGTCTTCCTGGAGGACCGCAAGGCCTTCGACCACGCCCTGGAACGGTTCCGCGAGCGCGTGCCCGCCTACTTCTACCTGGCGAAGGACGGCAAGCTGCCGATCACGCCCAAGGGGTCGACCGTCACCACTCCGCAGAAGCTCACGACGTACTGGTTCGGGCAGCGGACGTACAAGGACGGCATGTCCCAGGAGACCTGCCGCAACTTCAAGCACGTCGGCTATTCCGTCGCCGCCACCGCCCACATCGCCGAGACCGCCTGGCACCAGGGCATCGACCTGTACGGCGAGGTGAAGGACCGGCTCAAGAGCACCCTCGCCTTCCACGCCCGCTACCAGGCGGGGGAGACCGCGCCCGGGTGGCTGTGCGGCGGCAAGGTGGACCGGACCATGGGGCCGGACCTGGAGGTCGCCCTCAACCACCTGGAGAACCGCCTCGGCATCGCCGTCCCGGCCGCCCACAAGCTCGCCGAGGAGACCCGCCCGGCCGGCACCGACAACCTCTTCGTCTCCTGGGAGACCCTGACCCACGCGGGCAATCCCGGCAGCTGAGAACCGCCCGTGAGCTGGGGCGACGTATATGTGGCGCGAGCGGTCCCGCGGATGGCGTATGCTGGTTTCACCGACGCGGGGTGGAGCAGCTCGGTAGCTCGCTGGGCTCATAACCCAGAGGTCGCAGGTTCAAATCCTGTCCCCGCTACTGAAGGCCCAGGGCCGGAATCCAGTCAATGGATTCCGGCCCTGAGTTTTTCCCTCGGTCGGTCCACACCGCTCGCCGCCCGCCCCCGCTCCGGGAAACCTGGAGATGTGGATCAAGAAGCGGTGGACGAATGGCGCGTCTCCGCGCTGCGCTTCCTCCCCGCTCTGCTGATCGTCGGCGGTGTCGTCTACGACGTCCTGACCCCCCGCGACTTCACCGCGGTCCCCTTCTTCACCGCCGCCCCGCTGGTCGCCGCCCCCCTGTACTCGCTGGGCGGCACGCTCGTCACCGGAGCCGTGGCGCTGGCGGCGACCTACGGCGTGCACCTGCGCTTCGGCAGCCATCTGGACGCCGACACCCTCACCGAGACGCTCACCGTGCTCACGGTCGCCGCGCTCGCCGCCTTCCTCAACCGGGTGGTGCGCCGCGGCGACCAGCGGCTCGCCTCGCAGCGGGTGATCGCCGAAGCCGCCCAGCGCGCGGTGCTGCCCGAGCCGGAGGACCGGATCGGCGCGTTCGAGATCGCGGTGCGCTACGAGGCGGCGCAGCGGGACGCGTTCATCGGCGGGGACCTGTACGCCGTGCAGGACAGCCCCTACGGGGTGCGGGTGATGGTGGGGGACGTACGGGGGAAGGGGATGGGGGCGGTGGCCGCGGTCGCCGTGCTCATCGGGGCGTTCCGGGAGGCCGCCGAGCAGGAGGCCACGCTCGCGGCGGTCGCGCGGCGGCTGGAGCGGGCGCTGGACCGCGAGGGCACCCGGCGCGGGGGCCTCGACGCCGTGGAGGGGTTCACCACCGCCGTCCTCGCCGAACTCCCGCGCGGCGACGGCGTCGTCCGCATCGTCAACCGCGGCCATCCGCCACCGCTGCTGCTCGGCCCCGACGGCGCCGTACGTCCGCTGCCCGCCACCGAGCCCGCACTGCCGCTCGGCCTGGGCGAGCTCGGCAGTTGGCTCGACCGCGTGGAGCAGGCCCGCTTCCCCGACGGGGCCACGCTGCTTCTCTACACCGACGGCCTGTCCGAGGCCCGCGACCGGCACGGGGAGTTCTACGACCCGGTGGCCCGGCTCGCGGGCCGTGTCTTCCGCTCGCCCGGGGTGCTGCTGTCCGCCCTCGCCGAGGAGGTGCGCCGGCACTGCGGCGGCGGAACGAGGGACGACATGGCGCTGCTCGCCGTACGCCGGCCGTGACGATGTGACGGCCGGTGATCGGGCGAGCGCCCTCCGCATAACAACTGACATACCGTCAATACCTGTGAGGTTCCTGAGGGTCTCCTCGGGCGGGGTCAACTCGCCCGTTTTTCACCGGCCATGACCCCTACGTCCTGCTGAAAAAGGTTAATGATCAAGCGGAACAGCTTGGAATCCACACCCCGGGTCTATTAACGTTCGATAACGCAGCGCGGTCGTCCCAGCCGTCACAAGAGTCGGCTCCGTGCGCACGCGCCGAATCCCGCAAGGGAACCGGGGAACCACCAACTTGGGGTGAATCACGCGTAAGCCGCCGTGGCAGCACGGCGGATATACGCGCGTAGGAGACCTTCCTGCTCCGAACCCGTCAGCTAACCCGGTAGGCGAGAAGGAAGGAAAGGAGCACGCCCACGTGGCGTCAAACCGGCCTGCCCCCGAGGCCCCGTATGTGCCGAGCCAGCGCAGCACCGATGCCTTCGGCTACGGCAGCTACCACCACGACGAGGGCCCGCAGGACGTCTGGAATCCCACCGAGGACTCCCTCCGTCCGCCGCGTGGCAAGCACCGGGTGGCCAAGCAGCGCGGCGGGGGACTCGCCCGCAGCTCCACGGTCCTGGGCGTCGGTGTCATAGCCGCCGTCGGCGCGGGCGGCATGGCCAGCGCCAACACCGGCAAGCCGCCGGTCTCCATCTCGATACCCGACCTGCCCAACGTGGGCGGCGTCTTCGGCGGTGACGACGAGGCTCCCAAGGGTTCCGCCACCGCGCTCAGCAGCCTGGCCACCAGCGCCACGCAGACCGCCGAGACCGGCTCGGACGCCGGTGAGGCCCTGCGCAACCGGATCATGGCGCAGGCCGAGAGCCAGCAGAACCAGGTCGACAACAAGGCGCAGCTGGCCGCTGAGGCCGAGGTCGCCTCGCAGACCGCGAAGGCCGAGGCCGCCGCGCTCAAGCAGGCCGCCGACGACGCCGCGGCGGCGAAGAAGGCAGCCGAGGAGAAGGCCGCGAAGGAGGCCGAGGCCAAGCGCCTGGCCGAGCTCGCCAAGCAGTTCACGCTGCCGACCTCGTCGTACACCATCACGGGGACCTTCGGTCAGGCCGGTTCGCTCTGGTCCTCCGGCTACCACACCGGTCTGGACTTCGCGGCGCCCACGGGCACGCTGATCAAGGCGATCCACAGCGGCACCATCACGGAGGCCGGCTGGGCCGGCTCCTACGGCTACCGCACGATCCTCACCCTCGACGACGGCACCGAGCTGTGGTTCTGCCACCAGTCCTCGATCAGCGTCAGCGTCGGCCAGAAGGTCGGCACCGGCGATGTCATCGGACGCGTGGGCGCGACCGGCAACGTGACCGGCGCCCACCTGCACCTGGAGGTCCACCCGGGCGGGGCGGCCACCGGCATCGACCCGATGGCCTGGCTGCGGAGCAAGGGCCTGAACCCCTGAGGCGTGTCACCTTCTGAACCCCGGCGGTCCTGACGCTCACCCCCCGACGTCAGGGCCTCCGGTTTTTTGCGTGCTTCCGTGCCCGCTGCGGAATACTGCGGTCCGCTTGTTTACGGGAACTTTGCGGCCGCCCCGGAAGCACCGCCTCCGACGCGGGCGTTGTCCATGACCATGACTTCTCTTCGCAAGCTGGGCACGTCCGACCTCGAGGTCTTCCCGCTCTCCCTCGGCGGCAACGTCTTCGGCTGGACCGCCGACGAGGCGCAGTCCTTCGCCGTCCTCGACGCCTACGCCGCCGCGGGCGGCAACTTCCTCGACACCGCCGACTCCTACTCCTCCTGGGCGGAGGGCAACTCGGGCGGCGAGTCCGAGACCATCATCGGCAAGTGGATCGAGGCGCGCGGCAACCGCGACGACATCGTCATCGCCACGAAGGTCAGCCAGCACCCGGAGTACCAGGGCCTGACGGCCGCCAACATCAAGGCCGCCGCGGACGCCTCCCTGCGCCGCCTGGGCACCGACCACATCGACCTCTACTACACCCACTTCGACAAGCCCGAGGTGCCGGTCGAGGAGATCATCGGCGCGCTCGACGAGCTGGTGAGGGCGGGCAAGGTGCGGCACATCGCCGCGTCCAACATCTCCGCCGAGCGGCTGGAGAAGTCGCTGGCCTTCTCCGAGCGCGAGGGCCTGGCCCGGTACGTGGCGCTCCAGCCGCACTACAACCTGGTCTCGCGCGCGACGTACGAGGGTGAGCTCCAGGACCTGGCGGAGCGCACCGGCCTCGCCGCCGTCCCCTACTACGCGCTCGCCTCCGGGTTCCTCACCGGCAAGTACCGCGACGGCGAGGTGGTGGAGGGCGCCCGGGCCGCCGGCGCCGGCAAGCACCTGGCGACCGAGCGGGGCCGCAAGGTCCTCGCCGCCCTCGACGACATCGCCGAGGCCCACCGCGTGCCGGTCGCCACGATCGCCCTGGCCTGGCTCGCCGCCCGGCCGACCGTGGCGGCCCCGATCGCCTCGGCACGGGTGGTGGACCAGCTGCCGGCGCTGCTCAAGGTCGCGGAGGTGACCCTCACGCAGGCCGAGGCGGAGCGGCTGACGGAGGCGTCCGCGTAGCCCTCGTCAGGACTGATAGGGGTTGTAGGCGGGGTACGGCGCCGGCTGCTGGCCGTAGCCGTACACCCCGTGCATCGGCCACGGCGCCGCCACCACCGGGACCGGCGGTGCCGTCGTCCGGGCCGCGTGGTCGAGCGCCGGGCGGGCGACGTCCCGCCGGGCCCACAGCTCGTGCAGCAACTCCCTCTCCCGTACGACGAAGTCCGCGCCGGCGCGGCCACGGCTCCCCCGGTGCCGCAGGAACGCCAGGGACGTCGCGTAGGCCTCGTACTGCGCCACCGCCCGCGCGGCGGGCCGTCCGGCGTGATGGCGGGCGTACTGGCGGGCGATGCGCCGGGCCCGCATCGAGCCGAGCGCGAAGGGTTCGGCGGGGGTGAGCCAGCCGGCGACGGCGTAGGCGGGCAGTTCCTCGCGGACGGTCCTCAGCTCGCGCTGCCGGGTCCAGATGACCAGCCAGGTCAGCAGCCCGAACGCGGGGAGCATGAAGACCGCGTACACGGCGAAGAAGCCGTACTCCCCGAAGGTGGACGAGCCGTTCCAGACGGCGTGCATGCCCATCGCGAGCAGCAGGCCGGAGAGGGGGAGCAGGACGCGGCGGAGGTGCTGGCGGTCCGCGGAGAGGGCGGCGATGCCGAAGCCGATGCCGGTGAGGACCGTGAACAGGGGGTGCGCGAACGGGGACATGATCACGCGCACGAAGAAGGTCGCGGCGGTCACGGACGCGATGCCGCGGTCGCCGGTGAGCTGGTCGGTGCCGAAGGCGGTGCCGAGGTAGAGGATGTTCTCGGTGAACGCGAAGCCGGTGGCGGTGACCCCGGCTATCACCACGCCGTCGACGATCCCGGTGAAGTCCCGTCTGCGGAAGAGGAACACCAGCAGGACGGCGGCGGCCTTCGCGGACTCCTCCACGATGGGCGCTATGACCGTGGCACCCAGGGTGTCGGCGCTGGACGGGTCGGCCGTCGCCGTGGCTATCCATCTCGTCGCGAAGCTGTTGGCGACGATCGCTATCAGCGCCGCCGCGCAGGCCCCCCAGGCGAAGCAGAACAGCAGATTGCGCCAGGGGCCCGGTTCGACGCGGTCCAGCCAACGGAACGCGGCTATGAGCAGCGGCACGGGGAGGATCGCGAGGCCGAGGCCGACCAGGAAGCCCTCGGTGCCGGTCTGCTCGCGAACCAGGGCGAGGATGACGAGCCCGGACAGGGCCAGCAGGGTGGTGAGGGCGCCGTAGCGCACCCACTTCTTCTGCCACCAGTGCGCGTGCCGCAGCGCACCGCCGGCGGGGCCGGTGGGAGGGTGCGTGGGGTACGGGGGAAAGGTGGCCACGGCATTGACCTTAACGAGGGGGGTGGCTGCGGGGCTTGTCTCTCTCGGTTCTCGCTCGGTTCTCTCTTGCCTTCTCCACGGCTGTCTATCGCTGTACGCGACGGAACAACAGGTCGTTCACGACATGTCCCTTGTCCAGTCCCTGGCCCTCGAAACGGGTCAGCGGCCGGTAGTCGGGACGCGGCGCAAAACCGCCGTCGGCCTGGGTGTTCTCGAAGTCCGGGTGCGCCGTGAGCACCTCGAGCATCTGTTCGGCGTACGGCTCCCAGTCGGTCGCGCAGTGCACGATCGCGCCCGGCTTGAGGCGGGTCGCGGCGAGGCTGAGGAACTCCGGCTGGATCAGCCGCCGCTTGTGGTGCCGCTTCTTCGGCCAGGGGTCGGGGAAGTAGACGCGCAGCCCGTCGAGGGAGTCGGAGGCGAGCATCTCGCGCAGCAGGATGATGGCGTCGCCGTTGCCGACGCGGACGTTGGGCAGGCCGTTCTGGTCGGCGAGGTTGAGCAGGTTGCCCTGGCCCGGGGTGTGCACGTCGACGGCGAGGATGTTGGTGCCGAGGTCGGCGGCGGCCATCTGGGCGGTGGCCTCGCCCATGCCGAACCCGATCTCCAGGACGACGGGATGGGCGTTGCCGAACAACTCCTCCAGGTCGATGTCCCGCCCGTCGATGTCCAGCCCCCATTTGGGCCACAGCCGCTGCAAGGCGTCGGCCTGCCCGGCGGTCACCCGGCTGCGCCGCGGCTGAAAACTCCGGATCCGCCGCTCGAAGTGCGACCCGGCGGGGTCCGGCTTGGGACCGTCGGGGAACCTGGGCTCACCCTTGGACCGGCTGTGCCGGACGGAGACACCGGGGGTGTGCTCGGACGCTTCGCCGGGGGCGTGCGGGGCCGGCTCACCGGGGTTGGCGGTGGGCTGGGGGGCTTCGGGGGTGATGGGGGAGTCAGACACAGTGGGGTCGATTTTACGGGCGTGGCCGCGCCGCGTCGCTCAGCCGTCGGCCAGTGCTTCCAGCGCTCTCCTCGCCACCTCCCGCCCGATCGGCAGCGAGGCCGTCGCCGCCGGGGACGGTGCGTTCAGTACGTGGACCGTCCGGGCGCCCTCCTTGATCAGGAAGTCGTCCACCAGCGTCCCGTCCCGCAGCACGGCCTGCGCCCGCACCCCCGCCGCCGTCGGTACGAGGTCGTCCTCCCGGACGACAGGCAGCAGCCGCCGCACCGCCCGCGTGAACGCCGCCTTGGACACCGACCGCCGCAGCTCCCCGGCCCCGTACCGCCAGTGCTGCCGCGCTATGTGCCACGACCCGGGCCAGGCGAGCGTCGCACCCAGCTCCCGAGGCCGTACGACACCCCACCCGTACCCCTCCCGGGCGAGCGCCGGCACCGCGTTGGGCCCGATGTGCACGCCTCCGTCGATCCCGCGCGTGAGATGCACGCCGAGGAACGGGAACGCCGGGTCCGGCACCGGATACACCAGCCCCCGCACCAGCTCGGGCCGCGCCAGCTCGTAGTACTCGCCCCGGAACGGCACGATCCGCATCTCCGGGTCGTCCCCGGCCAGCCGCGCCACCTCGTCGCAGTGCAGCCCGGCGCAGTTCACCAGCACCCGCGCGCGGACCACGTCCCCGGCGGTGGTGCGCACGGCGACCCCCAGCTGCGGGCGCCGGTCGATCCGCTCGACCCGCGCGCCGTACCGGATCTCCGCCCCGGACGCCGCCGCGAGCTGCCGGGCGACGCCGACGAAGTCGCACACGCCGGTCGTGCCGACGTGTATGGCGGCGAGGCCCTCGACCTCCGGCTCGTACTCGGAGATCTGGGCGGGGCCCAGCTCGCGCACCGGAATGCCGTTCTCCCGGCCGCGCTGCACCAGGCCGTGCAGCCGCGGCAGCTCGTCCCGCTCGGTGGCGACGATCAGCTTGCCGGTGACCGCGTGCGCGATGCCGTACTCCGCGCAGAACTTCACCATCTCCGCGGCGCCCTTGACGGCGTACCGCGCCTTGAGCGACCCCGGGCGGTAGTAGATCCCGCTGTGGATGACCCCGCTGTTCCGCCCCGTCTGATGCCGGGCCGGGCCGGCCTCCTTCTCCAGCACGGTCACCCGGGTCCCGGGCGCGGCACGCGTGATCGCGTACGCCGTGGACAACCCGACGATGCCCCCACCGATCACGAGCACGTCACAGTCGTAAGCGACGGCCGAGCGCACGTGCACCACCTCCCACCTCGATAGTGCACTGCGCCACTGACAGTCCCTTCAAACGCGGGACGCGACAGGTGTCTAGGCGGGAGCCATCAGCAGCGGCCTCGCCCGCTCCCGCAGCTCCACCACCCGCGGCTCGTCGCCGTACGGCTCCAGGCGGTGCAGCAGGTCCTTCACGTACTCGGTGGTGCGGGCCGACGAGATGCGCCCCGCGACCTCCACCGCCCGCACGCCCTGCTCGCATGCCGCATCGAGATTGCCCGACTCGAGCTCGGCGACCGCCGAGACGACGAGCCGCAGTCCGTGCGACCGCACGAACTCCTCCGTCGGCTGCGACAGCGCCTGCTCCGTGAAGCGGCGCACCTGGCGCGGTGCCTTGAGATCGCGGTAGCACTCGGCCGCGTCGGCGGCGAACCGGTCGTAGGAGTAGAAGCCGAGCCAGGACGGGTCCTGGTCGCCGTCCCGCGCCCGCTCCAGCCAGCCCTCGGCGGCCCGCAGTGCCGCGCCCGCCGCATGGGCGTCACCGGCGCGTGCGTGCGCGCGTGCCTCGACGAGGCGGAAGAAGCTCATGGTCCGGGCGGTCGCCAGGCCCCGGTTGCGTTCCAGGGCGGCCTGGGCGAGGTCGACGCCCTCGTCGCCGAATCCTCGGTAGGTCGCCTGGAGGGACATGGAGGCCAGCACGTAGCCCCCGAGGGGCACGTCGGCCGCCGCGCGGGCCAGCCGCAGGGCCTGGATGTAGTAGCGCTGCGCCGCTTCCTGCTGGCCGGTGTCGAAGGCCATCCACCCGGCGAGCCGGGTGAGTTCGGCGCTGGCACCGAAGAGCGCCCGGCCCACCTCGTCGGAGTAGGAGCCGAGCAGCAGCGGTGCCGCCTCCACCCGTAAACACTCCGGCACCATGGACGAACGCCAGTCGCCGCCTCCGTACTTGGAGTCCCAGCGCCTGGCGTCCTCGGCGGCCTCCCGCAGTTTCTGCACGTCGCTGTGGCCGACTTTGAGCGGTGCGCCGGAGTCCTCCGAGTGGTTCACCTCGCGCGCGACCGAGCTGTCGGCCGGGGTTATCAGCCACCGTGAGGCAGGCGTTGCGTACGCGCTTACTGCGAACGATCCGGCCAGCGACTGCCAGATGCCGCCGGAGCCGGCCCGGCGGCCCGCGAGGTCGAGCCGGTACAGCTCGGTCGCGCTGCGGACGGCCTGTCCGACGTCCCTGGGGAAGGCGAGGCCCACTTCGGGCGCGGGATCCGCGTCCGCCAGACCGATCTCGTGGAGCGGCACCGGGCGGCCGAGCTTCTGGCCGATCGCGGCGGCGATGAGGTGCGGCGCAGCGCCTTGCGGCACCATGCCCTTGGACACCCAGCGCGCCACCGAGGTCTTGTCGTAGCGAAGAGTCAACCCGCGTTGAGCGCCAAGATCGTTGACGCGACGCGCGAGTCCTGCGTTGCTGATTCCCGCGAGGGCGAGAACGGCGCCGAGTTTTTCGTTCGGCCCGCGTTGCTCCCTGGACATGCGCCACCCCTCGACACAGACGGCTGCCGCGCTGGCATAACCACGCGGCATTCGTAAACCCAGCGTAGTTCGCCGCATCCCAAGCGTTAAGGGGCATTCTTCCGGATGGCGGGATTGTGGCCCGTACGCGCGTACGGGCTCCCCACGCACCGTCGTGGCGTGCTCCCGCCGTGTGGCCGTGCGCCCACGCGTGCGCTCTTCTCCGGCCATCGGGGGAGCGGTTCCATGGATCGTGCGTGGGTCGGCCCGCTGTACTGGATCCAGTGGGCTGGGGGATTCCGCCACCTCCATCCCCGCGGGTGGCGGAACGGTCCGGGGGGCGAACTCCGTTCCCCGGACTGCGCGTTGCCGAGGCGGTGCGCAGAGCCTGTACGGAGCGTGCGCGAGCCTGTCCCCACCGCGCCAATTTGGCTGAAAACCGCCCCCGCGTTCCGCGGGTAATTACCGCTCCCACCATGGACGTTGGCGGCGCGAAGGGCGTTCTGGGGGAGCGTACCGGGGGCGCATTCAGGTCGCAGACCCCCTCCCCAGTACGGGTGTTCGCTTCTTCACGGGCATGCGCGCGGGGGCGCATGCGGCGGAGCTCAAGCGGCTCCACCGCCCCTCCGGCGCGCGTCCTTCATGGCAGCATGGTGAACCGATTCGTACGGTGCACTGGTTGTCCACAGCCTGTGGAGGCGTCCATGCGGTGGTTGGTGGGGTGGAGCAGCACCGCAGCGGGAGCGGCCGAGATCGGCTCGGCCGGGGCCACCGGCGCGGACGGCGAGACCGTGCACCCGGTGGGGTCCCAACTCCTCTGGGGTGATCCCGATCCGCTGTGGGCGGTCGGCGACTGGCGCCCCGACGAGGTGCGGGTGGTGAAGGCCGACGCCCAGAACCGCATCGCCGTCCTCGGCACCTGCGGCGCGAGCGACGAGCAGCTGCGGGTCGGTCTGTTCGCCGCGCGCGGAGGGGCACTTCGCCATCTGACGAACTGGCCCGGCAGTTACACCGCGGTCGTCCAGGTGGGCCGCCGCGTCACGGTGTGCGGCGATCTCGCGGGCGCCCGCCCGGTGTTCTACACCCCCTGGGCCGGCGGCACGGCGTACGCGACGGCAGCCCTCCCGCTCGCCGACCTCATCGAGGCCAACCTCGACTTCGGTCACCTGGCGGCGCTGCTGGCCGCTCCCGACGTACCGGCGGCCCTGCACGACTCCACGCCCTACGACGGCGTACGGCGCATTCCGCCGGGGCACGCGCTGATCCTGCGCGCCGGGGCGCGTGAGATCGCCGGGTACGAGCCGGTGGCCTCCCTCGCGGTGGCGGCGCCCACGGCCGATCCCGACAGCGCGGTGGACGCCGTACGGGACGCGCTGGTGGAGGCGGTACGCGCGCGCTTGTCAGCCCCTCGGCATGTGCCCGGCGCCGACATCGACCCGGGTCCCGTGCCCGGCATGGGGCCCGCCGAACGCCGTGCCGCGCGCGGGATGCCGGTACCGGGAATCGGCGCCGACCTCTCCGGCGGCCCCGCGTCCGGCACCCTCGCCCTGCTGGCGGCGGGCCTCCCGGGCATGCCGGGCACGGTGCTGGGACACGGCACGGGGGCGGGCGAGCGCCTCCTGGCGGTCACCTTCAACGACCTGGCCGTGGGCGGCCGTGAGGCCGAGCTCGAACGCGCCGGGAACCTCGCCGCCAACCCGCGCCTGCACCACGTGGTGGTGACCGGCGGCGAGGAGACCCTGCCGTACGCCGACCTGGACGGCCCGCTGACCGACGAGCCCGGCGCGAGCCTGGTGACGGCCGCCCGCCATCGAGCCCGTCTGGCCTCCGGCAGCGCCGACCACTTCACGGGCTACGGCGCCCGCCAGGTCCTGGACGCCCACCCGGCCCGCCTCGCCGACCTCCTGATGGACCGCAAACGCCGCCATCTGGTCCGCCCGGTCGCCGCGCTGGCCAAGGCGGACGGCTCGGTGATGGTCCCCGCGCGCGTGTACAGCGCGGCGCGCCGGCTGGCCCGGACGCCGTACAGGGCAGGTCTGGAGGTCCTGGCCGACCGCCTGATGGACCGCCGCTTCGACGAGCCCGGCGGCGCGGTCGGCGCCTCCCTGGCCGCGCTCACCTGGGCCAGACCGGGCCCCGCGGCCCGTTGGCTGACCGGCGAGGCCCTTGCTGAAGTATCGGTTCGCCTCCAGGGCGCGACGCACCGCTCGGCGGTGGGACCGGGCCAGCGTCCCGGCGACTACCGCGCGCGTGCGGCGCTGGCGAGGCACGCGGCGGACCTGAGGGTGCTGGAGCAAGCCGCCGAGATCCGCTTCCAGCGCCTGCACGCCCCGTTCCTCGACAACCAGGTCGTCCGCGCCTGCCGAGCCCTCCCCGAGGCCCTGCGCGTCCAGCCGGGCGCCCGGGCCGCGATCCTGCGCACGGTCCTCCAGGGCGCCGGCGTGGCCGACCTCCCCCCGGGCTGGGGCGCCCCGTCCCACGCCCCGGCGGCGGTGGCGGCCCGCACGGGCCTGCGCGTGGCCGCGGACTCCCTCATGGCACTCTTCGGCACGCCCTTGCTGGCGGAGGCGGGCCTGGTGGAAGCACGAGTGGTCCGCAAGGCCCTGAGAGCGGCGGCGGAGGGCGAACCACTTCCCCTGGACGGCCTGGCCGACCTGGTCTCCCTCGAACTCTGGCTGCGCCGCCTCCTGGCCCGCCGGGGAACCTGCTGGACCGGAACCCCGGCCCGCGCGCGTGCGGTACCGGCGGGGATCACGCCGCAGCGGGGGGCGTTGGGGGCGGGGGCCACGGCGCGGAGGGGGTAGGGACTGTCCTTTCCGGGGACGGCTCTTCCCGCGGCCTGTCCTCCCAGGGCGACTGCCCTTCGGGGCGGCCACCCCCACCCATCCGCCCCAGGACACCCCACCGCCCACAAACCCCGTGCCCCTCGCAGCCTCCCCGGCGACAATGACCCGGTGCGGTACAGAATTCTGGGTGTCACCCAGGCAGCGGACGACCACGGCACCGTCGTACCCCTGGGCGGCCCCCGAGTCCGAGCTCTGCTCACCGCCCTCGCCCTCCGCCCGGGCCACACCCTGACCCCCGACACCCTCATCGACGACATCTGGGCCGACGAGCCGCCGCAGGACGCCAACGCGGCCCTCCAGGCCCTCGTGGGCCGCCTGCGCCGCGCCATCGGGAGGACGACGATCGTCTCGACCCCCGGCGGCTACCGCCTCGCCGCGGCCAGGACGGACGTCGACCTCTTCGTCTTCGAACGCCTCGTGCACCAGGGCATCGAAGCCCTCCACACCGGCGACCCCGGCACCGCCGCCCGCGCCCTGGACGAGGCCCTCGCCCTGTGGCACGGCCCGGCCCTGGCCGACCTCCCCGACCGCACCGCCGCGACCCGCCCGGAGACGCTCCGCCTGGAGGCGACCAGGACCCGCGCGGAGGCGTCCCTGCGCCTCGGCCGCGCCCAGGACGTCGTACCGGAACTGACAGAGCTGACCACGGCCCGTCCGTACGACGAGAAGCTGCACGCCCTCCTCGTCCGCGCCCTGCGCGACACCGGCCGCCAGGCCGACGCCCTGGCCGCGTACGAGACGGCCCGCCGCGCCCTGTCCGAGGGCCTGGGCACCGACCCGGGCCCGGAACTCCGGGCCCTGCACGCCGAACTCCTGGCCCCGGCGCCACCGGCATCCGAGGCGCCCCCCACACCGCCCGCACCCGCCCGCACCGGCAACCTCCGTCCCCGCCTCAACTCCTTCGTGGGCCGGGAACCCGAACTCGACGCCATCCGTTCCGAATTGCACAGGGCCCGACTCGTCACCCTCACCGGGCCGGGAGGCTCCGGAAAGACCCGCCTCGCCGAGGAAGCCGCCGCCGGGCTGCCCCAGGCGTGGCTGGTCGAACTGGCACCGCTGGACCGCCCGGAGGCGGTGCCCGGCGCGGTGGTCAGCGCCCTCGGCCTGCGGCAGACCGTGCTGCTGGCCACCGAGCTGTCCACCCCGCAGGAGGACCCGCTCGCCCTGCTCGTCGAGTACTGCGCCCCGCGCAGCCAACTCCTGATCCTTGACAACTGCGAACATGTGATCGAGGCGGCGGCCCACCTCGCCGAAACCCTCCTCACCCACTGCCCGGGGCTCACGATCCTCGCGACCAGCCGTGAACCCCTGGGCGTCCCCGGCGAGTCCGTGCGCCCGGTCGAGCCCCTCCTCCCCGACCAGGCCCACCGACTCTTCACGGAGCGCGCGACGGCCGTCCGCCCGGACGCGGCGGACCTCGTCCTGCGCGACTCCGACGCGGTGGCGGAGATCTGCCGCCGCCTCGACGGACTGCCGCTCGCCATCGAGCTGGCAGCGGCCCGCCTGCGGCTGCTCACGCCCCGGCAGATCGCCGACCGCCTCGACGACCGCTTCCGCCTCCTCACCTCCGGAAGTCGCACGGTCCTGCCCCGCCAGCAGACCCTGCGCGCGGTCGTCGACTGGTCCTGGGACCTGCTCGACGAGCGGGAGCGGACGGTGCTGCGCGAGGTGTCGGTGTTCGCGGGCGGCTGGGACCTCGCCGCCGCGGAGGCCGTGTGCACCGGCCCCGCCGCCGAACTGATCGGGGCGCTCGTCGACAAGTCCCTGATCGTGGCGGCCCCGGGCGAGGGCGCGGCCGTCTGCGGCGCCATGCGCTACCGCATGCTGGAGACGATCCACGAGTACGCCGTGGAGCGCGCCGCCGAGGCCCCGCAACAGCGCGCCGGCGCCGAGCGGCGGCACCGCGCGTGGGCGGCCGCCCTGGTCGCGGAAGCCGAGCCCGTGCTGCGCTCGGTCGGCCAGCTCCCGTGGATCGCCCGTCTGGAGACCGAGCTGGACAACATCCGCGCGGCCCTGCACCGAGCCGTCGAGGACGGTGACGAGGCGGCGGCGGGCGCCCTCGCCCTGAACATGGGCTGGTTCTGCTGGCTGCGCAACTACCGACGCGAGGGCGCCGACTGGGTCGACCGGATCCTCCGGCTGGGCACGGCGCTGGACGCGGGCCCGCTCCCCGCGGACCTCCGGGCCCGCTGCTCCCTCATCGAGGCCGTGGACCCGAGGGAAGCCCTGCTCTCCGCGCCGGACGGCGAGGCCGGGCACCCGCTGCACGCGCTCCGTATGGAGCTGCGGATGCTGCACATCCTGCTCGTCTCGGAGCTCGAGGCGCGCAACCGGGTGCCGGACGAGCGGATGGACGAGTACATCTCTCACGTGCGGGCGTACTTCGAGAAGGGCGGCCCGCAGGCGGCCCGGATGCCCGGTCTCGTCTGGCCGCTGACCTCGTTCTTCATGGGCGACCGGGGGGACGCCCGGGGCGTCCTGGACACCGCGGTCGCCAACTGCCGCGAGTACGGCGGCGACTGGGAGATGGGCGTCTCCCTGATGTTCCGCACGCACATGGTGGTCGACTCGCCGGGCGGCATGCAGGGTGTGGACGACGACCTGGCGGAGCTGCGGGTTCTCAGCCGCCGCGTCGGCGACCGCTGGCTGCTGGCCCAGGTGTACAGCGCGGCGGGGGAGACGGCCATGGCCCGCGGCCGGCTCCAGGAGGCGAAGGGGGAGTACGAGGAGGCACTGCAACTCGCCTACGAGGTCGGGGCGTACACGGAGACGCCGTTCCTCATCGCCCGCCTCGCCGAGATCGCCTACCGCGCGGGCGACCGCTCGGCCGCGATCACGGCCCTGGACGAGGCGAGCGAGGCCTCCGACCGGTACGGTGTCGGGGACAGCAGGGCGTTCGTCCTGCTCCTGCGGGCGCACGTCGCGCTGGACGACAAGGACACCGCGACCGCGCGCGAGATGCTGGAGGAGGCCCGCGTGGAGACCGCGCGGGGCACCCCGCCCCCGCAGTTCATCGTGATGCTGAACTCGGTCGAGGCCATGGTGACGGTCGCCGAGTCAGGCCCGGGGCACGGACTGCCGCTGCTGGTCGCCACGGTCCGGGAGGCCCTGGACAAGCAGTGCGCCGACCTGATCGTGGCGACGCTCGTCGACGCGACGGCGGCCCTGCTCGCGGACCTCGACGACCTTCCCCGCGCCGTCAGGCTGCTGGCCGCCGCCGGGCACTGGCGGGGCGACGCCGCGCGCTCCATGCCGGAGGCGGCCCGCGCCGAGCGCGCCGAGTCGGCGGCCCGCACCGGGCTGGGCCCGGCGCGCTACGAGGAGGAGCACGCGCGCGGCGTCACCCTCACCGCGGCCGACGTCCTCGACGAACTCGACGAGGCACTGCGCGCGGGCGTCACCGGCCTCTGAAGCACGGCGGGGCCAGGGACAGGCCCTAGGAGCTCCGGAACGCAGGGCCAGGACAGGCCCTAGGAGCACCGGAACTTCGACTCGGCCCAGTCCGCCAGCATCAGGTCGTCGTACTCGCTGTGCGGCTCGACGACCAGCCGTACGGTCTTGCGCCCGGTGAGGTCGACATGGACCGGGATCGCCGCGTCCCCGCCCTTCACCATGCCGGACTTCCACAGCTGGACGCCGTCGGCGTAGACGGAGAAGTACATCTTGCCGAGCCCGAGGGTCATGTCGTCGACGCCGACGGAGGCGTCGTAGGAGGTGCACGCACGGTTGAGGTCGATGGTGACGGAGGACCGGCCGTGCACGGTCACGCCGTGTGCGTAGCTCCTGCCCGCGATCGAGACGCCGTACCGCTGCCACACCCAGCTGCTCTCGGCGATCCGCATCTCGGGCTTGGTGCCGTCGCCGTTGACGTTGTACGCCAGCTCGCTCCACTGGTAGACGGCCGGGACGGGCGTGGGTGTGGGCGTGGGCGTCGGAGTGGGGGGTGGGGTCGGCTTGGGCTTCGGCTTCGGTGTGGGGGTCGGGGCAGGGGTAGGGGTCGGCGTGGGTTTCGGGGTGGGCTTGGGCGTCGGGGTGGGAGTCGGCGTCGGGGCCGGGGCGATGACCGGTGGCGCGGGCGCGGGCTGCTTCTTCGGCGGCCTGGGCGTCTCCACCGCGGGCTCGGCGACCGGCGTGGAGGCGGGCGGCCTGGCCTCGGGCTTGTTGTCGACCGGCTTGTCGTTGCCGGACAGGGCGAGCGCCGCGGCCACGCCCGCCGCGACCAGCGCACTGGCCGCGATACCCACCTTCACCGGCGCGCCCAGCCCCTCGGAGGCCGCCGCCCCGCCGGCCGCGCCCGCCCCGCCCGACGAGCCGCCGCTCGCCGCCGCGGCGCCCGCGACCCCGGCCGCGCCCACTCCGGTGCCTCCGGCGATGAGCGCGGCGACCTTGGCGTACCCGGCGGCACCGAACCAGCCGATGACCGCGACCGGCACGACAGCGGGGATGCTGCTCGCGACCTCGGAGATCTGGGCGGCCGCGAGGCGGCACTTGGCGCACTCCTCCAGGTGCTTGCGCAGGCCGCGTTCGGCGCGGGTGCGCAGCCGGCCGCGGGCGTAGGTGCCGAGCTGGTCGGCGTAGCGGGCGCACTCCTCGTCGTCGGCGAGGGTCGCGCTGACGTGGGCCTGGAGATAGGCCTGCTTGAGGCCCTCGCGGGCGCGGGAGGCCAGCACGCGTGTGCCGTTGGCGTCGAGTCCGAAGAGCGTGGCGACATCGCTCGGCGACTCGTCCTCGACCTCGGTGTGCCACAGCACGGCCTGCCAGCGCTCGGGCAGCGACCGGAAGGCCTGCATGGCCATCGACTGCTCGGCCTCGTGCATCGCGCGGACGTCGGCGCCGAGGTCCAACGTGTCGTCGGTGGAGGCCTCGCTGACGCGTGCGGACTGCGCGGCGAACAGCGCGAAGTCGTCGACCAGTTGCTCCCGCTTCGCGGACTTCGTCCAGTTCGCGGCGACCCGGCGGACGGTGGTCAGGAGATACGCGCGTACGGCGTGCTCGGGCCCCGAGCCGCCGCGCACCGCCTGGAGCATGCGGGCGAAGACCTCGGCGGTGAGGTCGTCGGCGGTGTGGGCGTCCCGGCAGCAGGTGCGGGCGTAGCGGCGGACCGCGTCCGCGTGGCGCCGGTACAGCTCCTCGTAGGCCGAGTCGTCGCCCGAGCGCATCCGGCCGATCAGGTCGGCGTCGGAGGACGGCAGCTCCCGGGGCGGCGGCAGGACACCGTCGTCACGCCGGTCGCGCTGGGTCGGGACGCTGCCCTCGACCGGGTCGCCGCCACTGTGCGGGCGTCCCGCCCGTCCGCCCTGGCTCGGCACCTGGGGCGACGCGAAGCCGTCCGGCTCACCGTCACCGTGTGACTCGTCCCGCCCGTCAACGCTCATCGCGGAAAGCCCCCGCCGCCTGCCCTGCCCGTCCCGAACACCGGGTCAGAGTGCCATAACGGCTTTTGACCGGGCCCCGGCAGCACGGGGCTTCCACTCGTCCGTGGGGACTTGTGGCAAGGGAGTACTAGCCGTCACCCATCCGGGGAAGGCTCAACTGACGTCGCCTATGCGGGAGTTGAGGGACGTATCCGAAAAAGCCGGAATGTGACCGGGGTGTGAGCGGCGCACCGCTCACACCCCGTCGTCACCTTTTCGAGTCACCGGGTCGCGCGCTGTTCACGACGGCCGCGACCGCAGACCCTCCAGCAGGATGTCCAGCAGTCGCGCCGACGCCGCCGCCTGCTGCGCCGCGTCCGGCAGCGAGGGCGCCGCCGTCGCGATCACCAGCAGCACGTCCGCCACCGACACGTCAGCCCGCAGCTCACCCGCCGCTCGCGCCCGCTCCACGAGCTGGCCCACCACGTCGAGCAGCGCCGCCGCCCCCGTGTCGTCGGCCGACAGCGACTCCTCCGACACCAGCCGCAACTCACCCGCGCCCGGCTGGGTCCGCTGCTGCGGCACCCGCGCCTCGTCGAAGACGGCCCCGTCGGCGTGCCCGGCACGCTCCTCGGGGACCCCGACCCGCAGCACCTGCGGCGGCAGCAGCCGCCCGGCACCCGAGGCCACCGACGTCCGCAGGAAGCGCGACAGCGCCGACCACGGCTCGTCCTCCTGCCCGAGCGCCGCCCGCGCCTGGTCGGTCAGCCGGGAGGTCTCCTCCTCGGCTATCCGGCGCACCAGGACGTCCTTGCTCGGGAAGCGCCGGTACACGGTGCCGACACCGACCCGCGCGCGGCGCGCCACGTCCTCCATCGGCGCGCCGTATCCCAGCTCGCCGAAGACCTCGCGCGCGGCACGCAGTACGTGCTCCAGATTGCGCTGTGCGTCCACGCGCAGCGGTGTCGAGCGCGACGCGTCCCCGCGTCCGTTGCCCGCCGCCGCGCTCATCGCTCCGCCACCGGATGCGATGGCAGACGCGGAAGACCAATGAGAGTCCTGAACATGCATAAGCGATCCCCCGGTAATGACGTCTCCCCCCGGAGACTCTCCCCGCCACTGAAAGGCCGGGGCGACACAGGGAACGAACCCGGATCACGGGCCGCCCGTCGCGGACCCGATGAGCGCATCCCCCTACACCCCGTCGACACACGAACATAGTTGAGAGGGAGTCAATTCAGAAGGGGCAGGTTCCGCACGGAGCGCCCCCCGAAAGGAGTACGGGTCGTATACGTCCCGATTGCACCCCCTGAGGCCCCCCGGCGCACACCCGCTGACCTGCAATCCTTCCTCGCACGCCGTCGATTCGGCCAACCCCGCGCACACGAAGTCGCCGGTCACACAAATTGTCGGGGCTGTGGACAAACTCAAGCGCCGGGTGCGTCATGGGGTGGTGAAGGAACGCGCGCGCATTCTCGTTGTCGGCGGCGGCTACGTCGGGATGTACACGGCCCTGCGTCTCCAGCGGAAGCTGAAACAGGAACTCAGGCGCGGAGACGTCGAGATCACGGTGGTCACTCCCGACCCTTACATGACCTACCAGCCATTCCTTCCCGAAGCGGCCGCCGGCTCCATCTCCCCGCGCCATGTCGTCGTCCCGCTGCGCCGCGTCCTGGACCACTGCACCGTGATCATCGGCGAGGCCACCGCCATCGACCACGCCAAGCGCACCGCCACCCTGACCACCCTCGCCACGGAAGAAGAAGGAACGGGCGCCCGGCAGCTGACGTACGACGAACTCGTCCTCGCCCCCGGTTCCGTCTCGCGCACCCTGCCCATCCCCGGCCTCGCCGACCACGCCATCGGCTTCAAGACCGTCGAGGAGGCCATCGGACTGCGCAACCACGTCATCGAGCAGATGGACATCGCCTCCTCCACCCGCGACCCCGCGATCCGCGACGCCGCCCTCACCTTCGTCTTCGTCGGCGGCGGCTACGCGGGCGTGGAGGCGCTCGGCGAACTGGAGGACATGGCCCGCTACACCGCGCGCTACTACCACAACGTCCAGCCCGAGGACATGAAGTGGATCCTCGTGGAGGCCTCCGACCGCATCCTCCCCGAGGTCGGCGCCGAGCTGGGCCGCTACACCGTCACCGAACTGCGCCGCCGCAACATCGACGTACGCCTGAACACCCGCCTCGAATCCTGCGCCGACCGGATCGCCGTCCTCAGCGACGGCGCCCGCTTCCCGACCCGTACGGTCGTCTGGACGGCCGGCGTCAAACCCCACCCCGTCCTCGCCGCCAGCGACCTCCCGCTCACGGACCGGGGTCGGCTGAAATGCACCGCTGAACTGACGATCGAGGGCGCCACACACGCGTGGGCGGCCGGAGACGCCGCCGCCGTCCCCGACGTGACCGCCGGGGAACCCGGCAGGGAGACCGCCCCCAACGCCCAGCACGCGGTGCGCCAGGCCAAGGTCCTCGGCGACAACATCGTCCACGCGCTCAAGGGCGAGCCCTTGGAGACGTACTCCCACAAGTACGTCGGCTCAGTGGCCTCCCTCGGCCTCCACAAAGGCGTCGCACATGTCTACGGACGCAAGCTGAAGGGCTACCCTGCCTGGTTCATGCACCGCGTCTACCACCTCAGCAGGGTCCCCACCTTCAACCGCAAGGCCCGCGTCCTGGCCGAATGGACCCTGTCCGGGCTCTTCAAGAGGGAGATCGTCTCGCTGGGTTCGCTCGAACATCCCCGAGCGGAGTTCGAACTCGCGGCCGGTGGAAAGCCTCCTCAGGACCCCACGAACGACCCGAAGGGGTCGTCCTGACCGGACCCAGGAACTCCACCGGCGGGGCAGGCGTCTGACGGATGTCGGCCCGGTCGGTCACACTGCCACACTGATCCCCGACCCAGGACGGGTGGACGCCCGCCCACCGAACCCGCGAGGACCCAGGCCGGGTCCGGAGCCGGCCGAAGACGACGACACGAGGCAAGGATTCGTGAACTTCACGCGCTGGAGCGCCCGGCTCCCCGGAACGCAGCGCCGCGCAGCCGCGCGGACCGACCACGAGCTCACCCCGGACCGACTCGGGGAGGGCGCCGTACCCGCGGCCCGCGCCGAACAGCTCACCGACGACGCACCCCCCGTGCCCGCCGTCGACGAACTCCCCGTGCGCGAGGTCCTCGACCGCGTCCCGGCCCTCGTCGCCCTGGTCCACGGCCCCGACCACCGCCTCGCCTACGTCAACGACGCCTATGTGACCGCTTTCGGCCCACGCTCACCGGGCGCCCCCGCGAGCGAAGCCCTCCCCGAGCTCCACGAGACGGGCCTCCTCCCCCTCCTCGACCAGGTCCTGCGCAGCGGCAAGCCGCGCACGATCAAGTCCCGCAAGGCCCCCGACGGCCGGTCCTACACCTTCACCTGCACCCCGGTGTCGGAAGGCGACGGCGGCGTCCTCGTCTTCGCCACCGACGTCACCGACCACGCCGAAGCCGCCGAGCGCCTCAGAGCGAGCGAACGCCGCCAGCGCGAAACCGCCGTGACCCTCCAGCGCTCCCTGCTCCCCCAGGTCCTGGAGGAACCCGACGACCTCCGCATCGCCGCCACCTACCAGCCCGGCGGCACCGAGGCCGCGGTCGGCGGCGACTGGTACGACGTCATCACCCTCGGCGGCGGCCGCACCGCCCTCGTCATCGGCGACGTCATGGGCCGCGGCGTCCGCGCGGCAGCCGTCATGGGCCAACTCCGTACGGCCGTCCGCGCGTACGCCCGCCTCGACCTGCCCCCGCACGAGATCCTCCAGCTCCTCGACGGCCTCGCCACCGAGATCGACGCCAACCAGATCGCCACGTGCGTGTACGCCATCCACGACCCCAACGAGGGCAAGCTGGTGTACGCCTCCGCGGGCCACCTCCCGATCCTCGTCCGCGACGAGAGCGGCGCGGTGCTCCGCGCGGACGAGCCGACCGGCCCGCCCCTCGGCACCGGCGGCTGGATCCACGCCTCCGGCTCGATCCCACTGGGCCCCGGCGCCACGGCGGTCCTCTACACCGACGGCCTCGTCGAACGCCGGGACGAGGACCTGGACGAGGGCATCGCGTCCCTTGAGCGAGCCCTGTCCGGCGCCACCGGCACGCCCCAGGTCGTCTGCGACCGCCTCGTCCGCTCCGCCGGCGTCACCGCCGACCACGACGACGACGTCGCCGTCCTCGTCCTCCAGCACCCGTCCCGTACGGGCCCCGACAGCGACCTCTTCCGCAACGCCGCGCTCGAACTCCTCGGCGGAGTGGAGGCGGCCCCACGCGCGCGTGCGTTCGCCTCCGGCGTGCTGACCAGTTGGCGGTTCCCGGCGGAGCTCCATGACCTGGGGGTACTGGCGGCGAGCGAACTGGTCGCGAACTCCTTGCAGCACGGGACGCCGCCGATGCGGCTGCGTCTACGCAGGACTGATCGACGTCTGATCATCGAGGTGACGGACGGAGACGACCATCTGCCTCGGCGTCGGAAGGCTGAACCCGGGGATGAGTCGGGGCGGGGGATCGCGATTGTGGCGACCATTGCTTCGAACTGGGGGTCGCGGCGGACGCCGGGTGGTGGCAAGGCTGTTTGGTGCGAGTTTGTGTTGCCTAAGGGGTAGGGGCGCGGGGTGGTGTGGCGGCTGCGGGTGCGTTGTGGCTGGTCGCGCAGTTCCCGCGCCCCTAGGTAGCTCCAGTTACGCGGCGACGGATTCTTGCTGTGTGCCGCCCTTGGCCACCACGCGGCTCCTTGCTCGCCACGGATGGTCCTGTACGTCAGTCAGCTGACGGCCCAGCCGCAGCGCCAAGTACGTGATGCCCAGCGAGAACAGCAGGAACGCCACGATGTACGGGGCGTGCAGGGACGCGCCCATCGGGCCGCCGATCGCCGGGCCCACCGCCAGGGCGAGCTGCTTCACCAGGGCGAAGGCCGAGTTGTACTGGCCCGCCAAGCCCGTCGGGGCGAGGTCGGCCACCAGCGGGGCGACCGTCGGGGACAGCATCGCCTCGCCCAGACCGAAGAGGGCGTACGTCGAGACGAACGCGGCCGTCGCCATGGCCTGGCTGCCGTGGCCGAGCCCGGCGTACCCCGCCACGACCCACGCCACCGACCAGATGATCCCGACCGCGGCGATCACACGCGAGCGCCGACGCCGCTCCACGAACTTCAGGACCGCGAACTGCGCCACGACGATCATCGCCGTGTTGGCGGCCAGCGCCGTTCCCAGCGCGGACGTGGAGATCCCGGCGGCCTCGACGCCGTACGCGGCCAGACCCGACTCGAACTGCCCGTAGCAGGCGAAGAACAGCACGAAGCCCAGCACGCACAGCTGCACCATCGCCCGGTTCCCCAGCAGCTGCTTCCAGCTGCCCTTGGCGGAAGCGGACGGCGCACCCTCGATCCGCGGCGCGCGCGGCATCCGCACCGTCGCCATCACCACGGCGAGCAGCAGGAACATCGCCGCCTCGATCGCGAAGAGGAGGGTGAACGAGGAGACGTTGGTGGTGTCGACGAGGTGACCGCCGATGAGTCCGCCGACACCGAGCCCGAGGTTCTGGAGGAAGAACTGCATGGCAAAGGCGCGCGAGCGCGTCTCCGACGTGGAGCAGTCCACGATCATCGTCGCCAGGGCGGGCTGCATCACGGCCTGGCCCGCGCCCAGCGCGGCGGCCGACATCAGAACGGTGGTCGCGTTGTTCGCGAGCCCCAGGCTCAGCGCGCCCAGCGCGGCGGTGACCAGGGCGACGAGCAACACCGGAAGCGGGCCACGCCGCACGATCGCCCGGCCGGCGAACGGCAGCACGATCAGCGCGGCCACGGCGAAGACGGCGAGGACGAGCCCCGCCGTCATGGCCCCCAGCCCCCGCACCTGCGCCACATAGACGTACAGGTAGGGGACGGTGAAGCCGAGCCCGAACGCGCTGAGTGCGTTACCCACGTGAATCCGGCGCATCGCTGCGCCCATCGCCCTGGTCACGTTCACCTCTCTCAGGTAGTTGGAGTCCCTCAGTACTTAGAACCGAAGACTTCAAAGCTAAAGTTCAGACCTAAAGAGTACACAGAGAAGGACTTCAACGCCAAGCGGCCGCGTGCCATACTGCGACCATGGCTGACACCCCCGGCGGTCCCGGCAGTCTCCACATCGGCAGCGAGCCGACACTCGAGGAACAGATCGCCGCCTACCAGCGCGAGTTCCAGGACCTCGACCCTCAGGTCGAGCAGATCGTCTCGGCACTGTCGCGACTGAACCGCCGTATGAACGTCGCCTACGGCCGCCAGACCTCCGCCCTCGGCATCAGCAGCACGGACTGGGAGGTCCTCAAGGCCCTCGTCCTCTCCGGTGCCCCCTACCGGATGGGTCCCGGCGAGCTCGCCAAGCGCCTCGGCCTGACGCCGGCCGCCATGACCCATCGCATCGACCGGATGGTCACGGAGGGACTGGTCACCCGGGAGCGCGACGAGTCCAACCGCGTCCGCGTCATCGTGGAGCTGACCGCGGAGGGGCGCGAGAAGTGGCTGGAGGCCATGCGCATGGCGACGGTCTTCGAGGAGGACCTCCTCCAGGACCTGTCCTCCGAGGAGCGCACGGCCCTCGGCGATGTCCTCACCCGCCTCCTGCGCAGGGTGGAGCACGCCCAGCCGGACGCGGGCGGCCGCCTCACCGACCTGGACTGACGTCACCACCTGACCGGCCCCTTGGCGTCACCCGAAAAGATCTTGACAGGGGGTGCTTGACAGCCCCCTCGCGGATCCGTAGAGTTCTTCGGGTTGCCGCGGAGCCGTAACGGTTCTTCGACAACACCTCCGCCGCATCAGCGGCACCACAAACCATCAGAACGATCTCCCAGCCGGGATGAATTCGGCGTGCCCGAATTCAATTCGATTTGGGTTCGGCAGCTCGATTAGGAACTGCCGGGAGGATCCGCTAAGGTTTGAGACGTCGGAACGGCCCAACAGCC